>NZ_CM125963.1:0-4800000 GCF_052245995.1 Streptomyces sp. SDT5-1
ACACACACAGTCGCACTCAACCAGCCCAACAACACGCCCCTGACCACGCACTTCCCGAAAACACCGGGCGGTGAACACACACACCCAAACAGGCGACACCACCACAACCACCAACCAACCCAACCAACGGCGGGACACGCCACCCCAAACAGCAAGACCCGCCCCCACGAAACCGTCACGCCCACACCGCAAGGAACTCGCGCGCCCCACGCAGCCTCGCACCCAGCCCGCGCTGAGTCGCCCGACTGTCCAGGCGGACGTCCAGGCCCCCGGAAACCCCGCTGCCCGCCCTCAGACCCGCAGGCAGGCGCGAGGCGTCGAGACCGTCACGCTGCGCGATCAGACGTCCGAGTTCGTGGCGGCTCACCGCATCCGGACCCGCCAGGTGCTGCACCCCGCTCACGTCCCCGAGCGCCAGCTCCAGGAGAGCAGCGGCCAAATCGCCGACATCGACAGGACAACGCACGTCATCGGTGAACAGCACACCCCCACCAACCGCCCCCGCCGCCATCTCATGCACCATCCGCACATGGGCAGACCGTCGGTCCCCGATGATCAGCGACGTACGGGCGACCACAGCATCCGGATGCACGAGACGCACACCCGTCTCCGCCGCCGCCTTCGCCGCCCCATAAGGGGACACAGGATCCGGCAGACAAGACTCGTCGTAGTGGACGCGAGAGCCCGAGAACACCGCGTCGCTCGAGACGTGCACCAAGCGGCGGCCGTACTTTGCCGCGACCATCGCCAGACGCACCGGGCCCTCAGCCGTGACAGCCCAGTCGGCCCCGCCACTCGACGCGTTCACGATCACGCGCGGCGCGACCTCGGCCACCACCGCCTCCACACGTCCCGCGTCCCGCAGGTCGAGCGGGTGCCACCCGGCTCCTGGAGTGCCACCGGGCCTGGTCGCGAAAGTCGCGGCGGTCGCGTGACCAGCCGCCACCGCCTGACGCACCAGTTCCGCGCCCAGAAACCCGCTACCGCCGATGATCAAGACCGTCATGGCACGCCACCATAATCACCGCGTCGCCCGGCCAGACTGGTCCCTGGGCCTGGAAAAGACCACCGCCACGTACAGCCAACCCTGGCGAAGGCTCAACACCCCGCCCTCGCATCACGTCCCCAACGGAACCTCCCGCCCCGTCAACCGCGCCCGAATGCCGTCGTCCGACACCGTCACCTGGCGCAGGCGCAGGTCGCCCGGCAAGTCCCTGGGGAGTTGCGCCTTGAATTCCATTGCCTGCGCGACCTTGGGTTCCTGGACCTTCTGGAGGCCCTTGATCAGGGACGGGTCGATGCCGGCCGGCTTGAGGAGGGACGGGTGGTCTGCCAGGGCGTCGATGGTGGCGCCCTTCAGGAGTTGGCCGGGGCGGAGGCGTTCGCCGGTGGCCTGTTCGGTTTCCTGCTTGTCCATTTTGGCGATGGCGGGGGCCGTCAGTTGGAGGCCGCCGCCCTTGCCGGGGGTGTACGTGAGCAGGTCGGGGACCACGATGCGGGTGTCCGAGACGGTCAGGGCGAGGCCGTGATCGCCGGTGCGTTCCAGGTGGGCGCGGCCGCGGATCTGGGCCTGCTTGCCCGCCACCGGGATGTCGCCCTTCGCCTGCACCGTGTTCGGCCGCGGGCCCGGCGCCAGCTTCACCTGGGACGCGCCGACCTCGCGGTTCAGGTCGTCGAAGGCCAGGAACACGTCGCCGCGCACCTTGCTGAGCACCGCGCCCTTCACGGACGACGGGAGGCTGCCGACGATGCGGATGTCGTCGACCGAGCCCTTCACCTGGGCGACGGAGACCGGTCCTGCGGGGACGTGGGGGACGTTGACCTCCACGTGGTCGATGTTGCCCATCACGACCTGCCCCAGGAACGGGAAGCTGTCGATGTGGACCTCGGGTTCCGCCTGGAGCTTCAGCCCGTCCTGCACCTGCTTCGCCGCCATGTTCTCCGCGTAGAGCACCGCCCAGCGGTCGCCCAGCGCGAGGAAGGCCAGTACCACGACCACGGACGCCGTCACCTTCACCGCCGTACGAGCGGGGGTGCGGGCCGCCTTGCGGGCCTCGCGGCGGCGGGCCCTGCGCGCCTTGCGGTCCAGGGGCGCGCTCGGGGTTTCGCCGGTGTCGTTGCCCACGGTCGACGGCTCGGACGCGTCGCGTGCGCCGGGGACCTGGGCCTTGGAGTCTTCGGAAGGGCCGTTCTCAATCACCGCCTCATCCGAACATACGAGCCTCCGCATCCCCAAGTTCCGTTCTGCGGCGGGGATGCGGGCCTCTCCACCGCTGTTTACCACTCGTCATCATCCCGTCGACGACCCGTGTACCGGCCGTGAAGATTGCGTATCGACCCCGCGCCGGGCCGAGGCTCTGCAGGGCCCTGCTGTTTGTCTGCCCGTTAGCGATCCATGGACCGACCGGTGCGCTGGGCGTACCGGCCATATTTCGAAGTACGGGGAGTCATCAATGGCCAACCTTCACCTCAAGATCCTCACGTGTGTCGAGACCGAGGACCGCGTCGGGGCGGACGACCCCCAGCTCGCCGTCGACGGCCAGAAGGTCCTGCTCCCCCGCATGCGTGCAGGCGAGGCGTACCCGATCGACGCCTACCACGCCTTCGACGGCGACGACGTCACCATCACGCTCCACGAAGCCGATCGGCTCCCGGGCAACCGCAGCGATCTCCTCGGCGAGCACACCCTCTCCGAGGAGGGCAGCGGCACCCTCGACTTCACCCGGGACGGCGCCAACTATCAGCTCTCCTACACCCTCACCCGATCATGAGCGAGAGGGAGGGAGAGGGAAAGCGAGAGCGAGTGCGTGCGCTTCCTTAAGAACGCGGCACCCCAGTTTCTGCCGATCAGTAGTGCCCAAGGACGACAGGCGTGGTCAGGAGCAAGGAATTCGATCCGGACGCCGTGCTTCAGGCGGCTCTCGAGTTGTTCTGGCGGCGTGGGTACGAGGCGACCTCGATGGCCGATCTTGTCGGCCATCTCGGTATCGGGCGCGCCAGTATCTACGCCACCTTCGGCAACAAGCGCCAGCTCTATCTGAGGGCCTTGCGGCGGTACGACGAGGCGCAACGCTCCGCGCTGTTGTGGGAGTTGACGCGGCCGGGGCCCGCGCTGCCAGCCGTACGGGCCGTGGTGCGGCGGTTCGCCGCCGAGGCGGGTGCGGACGGCGTGCGGGGCGACGGGTGTTTCCTGACGAATGCGGCGGCTGAGCTCGGCGCTCACGATCCCGATGTCGCCCGGCAGGTCGATGCCGGTTGGGAGAGCCTCGAGGTGCTGTTGCACTCGGCTCTGGTGCGGGCCCGTGTGCAGGGTGAGCTGCCAGGTGACCGTGATCCGCGGGCGGTCGCCCGGATGCTGCTCGTCCTGATGCAGGGGCTGCGCGTCGTCGGCAAGGCGTCGGCCGATCCGGACCGGGTTCGGGATGCGGCCGAACAGGCTCTTGCGTCGGCGCTCCCCGCCACGCTTCCGGTTCCGTCCGGCGTTCTCGCCGCCGCCCCGCCGTCCGACTGAGCCGGGGCCATCCGCTTCAGCCCGCGTCCGTCAACTCCAGCGCCAAGCGCGCCGCCACCGCCTCCGCAAGTGCCGTCGCCGCGTCCTCGCCGAGGCGTGCGGCGCGGGCCCGTTCCCGTACGAGGTGGCGTACGGACTCGAGGTGGGCCGTGGAGCGGGGACGGATCACGGGAGCGGGGCGGGGGCGGCCCAGCAGGCGGTCGACCATCGTGCGGCCGCCCGCGTTCGCGCCGCGTGCCGCCTCGTCGACCGCCGTCCACACCACAGGCGTGACCGCCGCCGTGACGTCGACACCGACCACGTCATGGTCCGGCTCCATGTTCTGGAGGTGCGACGCGAACAGGCGTGTCAGGCGTTCGTCGTCCAGGTTCGTCAGCTTGTCCAGGAGCAGGACCTCCTCGGGCGCCACCTCGGCGACCACGTCCCGCACCACGTCACGCACCCTCGCGCCCACGGCGGCCCTCCCCGTACGACCACGGGACCATGATGCCCGGAGGCTTCCCGCAGCGTCAGGATCAGATCACGCCGCGCTGGGGCCCCAACCGCACGAACCGGAAGCGGCCAACCGCACGAACCGGAGGCGGGTTAACGCAGGGCCGAGCCCGACCCCGCGTCCGCGTCCCTGTCGTCCCCGAGCGTGCCACCGGGGCCGCCCGCGACCTTCTCGACGGCGGCCGCGACGTCCTCGTGGACGCCGAGCGGGAGACGGGCCGCGCCCGCGGTCAGGAGAACGGTGCATACGGGGGTGTCCGCGGCGAGGGCCAGGGCGCCGCCGCCCTCGACCATGTCCGCGCCGGCGTCGACGAAGGTCCGTGCCGCGTCGGCGGCGCAGTGCTCGGTGTCGTGGAAGTCGACGACCAGTCCGGAGTGGCCGGTGGCGTCCAGGCGGGCCATCAGTGCGCCGAGGTCCGTCGCGGCATCGGCATCGAACCGGCCCATGACCTGTACGACGAGGACACCTCCGTCCTCCCAGCGCACAGGGAACCGTGCTCGAGCCTGCCCCATAACCGTCCCTTCAGCCGCGGGGGCGTCCCTGGCACGCGCGGCGCCCCGGCGGCGCGCCTACCCCCTCGCCACCACTCCACGCCTGCCGGACCGCGGTCCGGTGGGGATGGGTGTGCGCTGCAAGAGTACGTGGCCGGGAAATGATCACCGCGAGGCGACACTCCACCCGTGCTGGGCGGCCCTGTGGTGCATAGGCTCGGCCGTATGGCACTGAGACCTGTTCGGGTGAACATCAAGGCGCTCGACGACGCGCTGGTGGGACGGTTCTGGGCGGACGCGCTGGGGTGGGGTGTGTCGAGTGAGGTGCCCGGGGTGACGCATGTGGAGCCGGGCGGCGGCTTCGTGTGGCCGCACGCGAGCGCGTTGTGCGTCGATGTGGTGGCCGTTCCGCATGGGAAGACCGAGGTGAAGAACCGTACGCACATCGATCTCGCCTCCAGGTCCCTTGCGCATCAGGAGGAGACCGTGGCGCGGCTGCGGGAGCTCGGCGCGCGGACCGTCGATGTCGGTCAGGGTGCCGTTCCGTGGGTGGTGCTGGCCGATCCGGAGGGCAATGAGTTCTGTGTGCTGGAGCCCCGTGAGGTGTACCGGGACACCGGGCCGATCGCGGCGGTCGTCGTGGACTGCGCGGATCCGCGGGCGATGGCCCGGTTCTGGGGCGGGGCGACAGACTGGACGGTGTGTGAAGTGGCGGACGACCATGCGGTGTTGCGGTCGTCCGAGGGGGTCGGGCCGTATCTGGAGTTTCTGCGGTCCTCCGACGGCAAGGCCGTGGAGGACCGCCTGCACCTGGATCTGTTGCCCTACGAGGGTGCCGACAAGGAGGCGGAGGTCGCGCGGGTGCGGGCGCTCGGGGCCACCGATGTAGATCTCGGTCAGGGCGAGGTGCCGTGGACGTGTCTCGCGGATCCCGAGGGGCACGACTTCTGTGTGCTCGGGCGGGGGTGAGGGGTGTCTCTTCGTTACGCCTCGGGGGCGTCGCCGAAGTCCGGGATCGGGAGGCGGGCGCCGTCCTGGCGTGCGGAGTCGTGGGCGACGATGCCGGGGAGGGTGTAGCGGGCGGCGACCCACGCGTTGACCGGTGGGAGCGTGCGGGTGTTGACGGCGGTGACGAAGTCGTCGACGAGGAAGTGGTGGCTGCCCTCGTGTCCGTTGGGCATGTCGTCGTAGACGCGGGGCAGGCGGGCGCGGTCGTGGACGGGGGCCGATCCGGAGGTGAAGGCGGCGCGCAGGGCCGGCGCGATTTTTTCGAGGGAGGGGTCGTCGGGGCTCAGGGACGGCTTGGGTTCGAGGAGTTCGGTGATGTCCTTCACGCCCTTCTTGTCCTGCCAGAGGCTGACGGTGGCGAGCTGTTCCATGCTGGCGTCGGTGCCGAAGAAGCGGAAGCGGGACTCCCTGATGTGTGAGGGGTAGCCGACGCGCCGGAATTCGTTGGTGCGGAAGGAGCCGCCGCCCGCGACCTCGAAGAGGGCGGTGGCGTTCGAGATGTCGTTGCCGAACTGGCTGATCCCGGTGTCGAAGACGCCGTCGCCGCGCTCGTCCTTCACGCCGATCGCAGACACGCTGACGGCGTGGGTGCGCCAGGCGCCGAGCACGCCGCCGACCGCGTGGGTCGGGTAGAGCAGCGGCGGGTAGCTGGCGGTCTCCTTCCAGCGTTCGCCGCCGCTGTACTGGTACGCCTCGTAGAAACCGAGGTCCATGTCGTGGACGTAGTCGCCCTCGGCGTAGAAGAGGCGCCCGAAGGCGCCCTCGGCGATCTGGTTGCGGGCGTGCACGGTGGCCGGGTTGTACTGGCTGGTCTCGCCCATCATGTACGTGAGTCCGGTGCGGCGGACGGCGTCGATGATGGCGGCGATCTCGTCGTATGTGACGGCCATGGGGACGGCGGAGTAGACGTGTTTGCCCGCGTCGAGGGCGTGGAGGACGAGCGGTCCGTGCGTCCAGCGCTGCGTGAAGACGGCGACGGCGTCGATGTCGGGCGACGCGAGCATCGCCTCGTAGGACGGGAAGGTGCCGTCGAGGTGCTCCTTCGCGGCGAGCTGTTCCGCCCGCTCGGGCAGCAGGTCGGTGACGTGGACGGCGTCGACGCCGGGATGGGCGAGGAACAGCTTGGCGAAGCCGCCGGCGAACTGTCCGGCGCCGACGATGCCGAGGGTGAACGTCATGTGCGGGTGCCTTTCGGTGTCAACGGTGTGGGGCGGTGGCGCTGTTCCGGTACGCGGACCCGGTTTCCTCTGCCGCGTCGTTGTCGGGCACGATCTTTCCTGCCCCATTCTCCCGGCACGCTGCGAAGGCGGAACAGGCATGGTCGACGCGACACCTGACACCTCGATGTCCGATGCTCCGTCAGGACCCGGTGGTGGTACGGGAATCACCGAGGTCGAGACGCATGGTGTGGAGCGGATTCCCGATGGGGAGCGGACGGCGCGACCGCTCGATCTGTTCCGGCTGGCCTTTGGTGGGGCGAACACCTTTGCCACGTGTGTGCTGGGGGCGTTCCCGATCCTGTTCGGCCTGTCGTTCTGGCAGGGGCTGGCCGCGACGGTGCTCGGGCTCGTGGCGGGGTCGCTGCTGCTGGCGCCGATGTCGGTGTTCGGGCCTGCGAACGGCACGAACAACGCGGTGTCATCGTCGGCTCATCTGGGGGTGCACGGGCGGGTCGTGGGGTCGTTCCTGTCGCTGCTCACGGCGGTGGCGTTCTTCTCGATCTCGGTGTGGTCGTCGGGCGACGCGCTGATCGGCGCGGCGCACCGGCTGGTGGGGCTGCCGGAGTCGGACGTGTCGTACGCGGTGGCGTACGCGGTGTTCGCGGGGCTCGTGCTGACGGTGTGCGTGTACGGGTTCCGGTTCATGCTGTTCGTGAACAAGATCGCGGTGCTTGCGGCGTCGGCGCTGTTCGTGCTCGGTGTGTTCGCGTTCGCCGGGGACTTCGACGCGGGGTACGCGGGGTCGTTCGCCTCGTCGTCGGCGCCGATGTTCTGGCCGTCGTTCATCGGTTCGGCGCTGATCGTGCTGTCGAACCCGGTGTCGTTCGGCGCGTTCCTCGGTGACTGGTCGCGTTACATTCCGGCCGACACACCGCGTCGGCGTGTGCTGGTGGCGGCGTTCCTGTCGCAGGTCGCGACGTTGCTGCCGTTCCTGTTCGGGCTCGCGACGGCGTCGGTGATCGCCGCGAAGGCGGAGCGGTACCTGGATCCGGCGGCGCCGAACTATGTGGGCGGGCTGCTCGCGATCTCGCCGGGCTGGTACTTCCTGCCGCTGTGCCTGATCGCGCTGATCGGCGGGATGGCGACGGGGACGACCGCGCTGTACGGCACGGGTCTGGACTTCTCGTCGGTGTTCCCGCGGTTCAGCCGGGTGCAGGCGACGGTGTTCATCGGCTCGTTGTCGATCGCGTTCATCTTCGTCGGCCGGTTCGTCCTGAACCTCGCCCAGTCGATCTCCACGTTCGCCACGCTCATCATCACGTGCACCGCGCCCTGGATGGTGGTGATGGCGCTCGGCTACGTGACCCGGCGGGGCTGGTACGACGCGGAGGCCCTTCAGGTCTTCAACAGGCGGCAGCGGGGCGGGCGTTACTGGTTCACGCACGGCTGGAACTGGCGGGGGCTCTCGGCGTGGCTGGTGTCGGCGTGCGTGGCGCTGCTGTTCACGAACCTGCCGGGGCAGTTCGTGGGTCCGCTCGGCGGGCTCGCCCGTGGTGCGGACATCTCGCTGCCGGTCGGCCTCGTCCTGGCGGCCGTGGTCTACGTCGCGCTGCTGCTGCTCTTCCCGGAGCCGCGCGCGGTGTTCGGTCCGGCGGGGCCGCGCCTGGTGCGGGCCTCGGACGCGGAGGTGCCGCCCATCACGGGTGACACGACGACGGCGGGCGGTCGCGCCTGAGCGCGAGGGCGCTGAGAGGATGGGTCGGCACGTCCGTCGTCACAGGGACAGGGAAAGAGGCCGTGATGGAAGAGCGTGAACTGGGCCATCTGCGCCGGTGTGTGGAACTGGCCGCCGAGGCGCTGGACGCCGGTGACGAGCCGTTCGGCTCCGTCCTCGTGGACGGCGCGGGGCGGGTGCGGGCCGAGGACCGCAATCGGATCGCGGGCGGCGACTCGACCCGGCACCCCGAGTTCGAGCTGGCCCGCTGGGCGGCCGAGAACATGACGCCCGAGGAGCGGGCGACGGCCACCGTGTACACGTCCGGTGAGCACTGCCCGATGTGTTCGGCGGCGCACGCCTGGGTCGGCCTGGACCGGATCGTGTACGTGGCGTCGTCGGCGCAGTTGTCGGGGTGGCTGGCCGAGTGGGGGTGCCCGCAGGGGCCGGTGAACGCGCTGCCGATCCAGGAGGTCGCCCCGTCCGTGAAGGTCGAGGGACCGGTGGATGAGCTGGTACCCGCGGTGAAGGAGCTGCACCGGCGCCTCGCGCAGCGCGCGCAAGGCGCCTAGAGCGGGGGCCGGTGCTGGGCAGGGGCTCTGTCAGCCGAGGCCCAGCTCCCCCTCCCCCAGCGGCGCGAAGTACCGCTCGACGTCGGCTCGGTGGACCTCGCCGAGCGTCGCCGGTGACCAGTGCGGGTCGCGGTCCTTGTCGATGATCTGGGCGCGGATGCCCTCGGGCAGGTCGTGGGTGTGCAGGGCGGCGCAGATCACCCGGTACTCCTGGTCGAGGGTCTGCTCCAGGGTGTCGAGGCGGGCGGCCCTGTGCAGGGACTCCAGGGTCGCCTTCACGGCCATGGGCGAGCGGGACAGGATCAGGTCCGCGGCCTCCTTGGCGGCGATCTCGCCGGTCGCGAAGAGCCGCTCGACGATCTCCTCGACGGTGTCGGCGGCATAGCAGGCGTCGATCCAGTGGCGCTGCCCGTCGAGCACGCCGGGCGGCGCGGGTGCGGCGTGCCGGGCGACGACGGTCTCGGGCTCCTCCTGTGCCAGCGCGCTGAGCAGTGCGGGCAGCGCGTCGGACGGTACGTAGTGGTCGGCGAGGCCGCACAGGAGCGCGTCGGCGGCGCCGATGGCTGTTCCGGTGAGCGCGAGGTGGGTGCCGAGTCGGCCGGGCGCGCGAGTGAACAGGTACGTGCCGCCGACGTCGGGGACCAGGCCGATGCCGACCTCGGGCATGGCCACCTTGGAGCGTTCGGTGACGATACGGATGCCGCCGTGCGCGGAGAGTCCGACGCCGCCGCCCATGACGATGCCGTCCATGACGGCGACGTAGGGCTTCGGGTAGTGCGCGATCCGGGAGTTGAGGCGGTACTCGTCGCGCAGGAAGTCCTGCGAGGCGCGGTGGTCGCCGCTGCGCGCGTCGTCGTGGAAGAGCCGGATGTCGGCTCCGGCGCACAGGCCCCGCTCCCCCGCGCCCTGGAGGACGACGGTCCCGACGGCCGGGTCGTGCTCCCAGATGTCGAGGGCCTCCGCGGTCGTGCGGAGCATGGCGTGGGTGAGGGAGTTCAGGGCCCGGGGCCGGTTCAGGGTGAGGTACGCGGCGCGTCCCTCCATGGACCGCAGCACGGGGGCGGCGTCGGAGCTCAACGGTGGTTCCTTCCGGTGAAGATCACGGCAGGTCCCATCTCTATCACCCCGGGTTCCCGGGGCACGCGGAATCAGGGGTTCCCGCAATTGGGATTGCGCGGTACGGTTCTGCAAACGCACTTGCAGATTGCTCGCTCTCCCAGAAGGCAACGCCCGTGCCCACTCCCCGCACCCCCCGGCAGACCCCGGACAGCCAGGCCGACTGGCTGGGGGACGCCCTGCCCGACGTGCCCCTGTCCAAGGCGCAGACCCGCGTCGTCGACGTCATCGTCCGCAATCCCCAGCTCGCCTCGTACGCCGAGATCGCGCAGATCGCCGAGCGGGCCGACGTGAACAGCTCGACGGTGGTCAGGGCCGCGCAGACCCTCGGCTACCAGGGCTGGCCCGACCTCCAGCGCGAGCTGCGGGCCCGCTATCTCGTGCAGATCTCCACCGAGGACACGCTCACCGAGCACGGTGAGCACCGCAGCCCGCTGCACGACGCGCTGACCCACGACCTGGAGAACCTGCGCCAGACCCTCGAGAGCAACTCCGCGGCGGACGCCGAGGCCACCATCGAGGCCCTCGCGGAGGCCCGCTCGATCCTCGTCATCGGTGTCGGCTCCTTCGCGGGTCCCGCGGGCGTGATGGCGCACCTCGGCTCCACGATGGGCTACCCGATCACGCTGGAGAACCGGGCCGGTGTGCACCTCGCGTCGGCGGTGAACAGCGTCGGTCCCGGCGACGTCCTCGTGGTCGTCAACATGTGGCGCTCGACGAAACAGGTCATCGCCGCCGCCGAGGCCGCGCACGAGGCCGGTGCCACCGTCGTCGCCATCACCGACATGCGGCGGGGCCGGCTCGCCACCGACATCGCCGACCATCTGCTGATCGTGCCGTCCGAGGGCATCTCGTTCTTCCAGTCCGTCACGGCCGCCACGTCGGTGGTGTACGGGCTGCTCGCCGGGATGCAGGAGGCACGGCCCGAGCGCAGCCGCGACGCCATCCGCCGCACCCAGCAGCTCTGGCGCGACCTCGACATCTATCTGGACTGACCCGCACCCGCACTCCTCGTAAGTCCCGCACTCCTCTGGCAAGGAACCCTCATGAGCAAGCACATCGCCGTCGTCGGCCTCGGGTCGATGGGTGGCGCCATGGCCGCCCAGCTGGTCGAGGCCGGCTGGCAGGTCGGCGGCTTCGATCCCTCCCCCGCCGCGCGCGCCGCCGCGCGGGAGGCGGGCGTGGCCGCCGTCGACACCCTCGAAGCCCTCGCGGGCACCCCGTACGTGGTGCTGTCGCTGCCGTCGGCCGCGGTCGTCGAGGCGAGCCTGCCCGTCCTCCTGGCGAGCCCCGGCACGCTGGCCGTGGTCGACACGACGACGTCGCAGCCCGACACCTCGGCGGCGTGCGCGGCGCGGGCGGCGGAGCAGGGGGTGGCGTTCGTCGACGCGCCGGTCTCCGGTGGCCGCACGGGTGCGGCGGCCGGGCGGCTCTCCGCGTTCGTCGGCGGCGAGGAGGACGCGGTCGAGGCGGCGCGGCCCGTGCTCGACGCGCTGACCGGCGGACAGTTCCGGCACCTCGGCGGGCCCGGCTCCGGGAATGTCGTGAAGCTGCTCAACAACGTGCTGGCGGCGGTCAATCTCGTCGCGGTCGGCGAAGCGCTCGCCGTCGCGCGGGCCTACGGCGTGGACCCGGCCGCGGCCGCCGAGGGCATCAGCGGCGCGTCCGGTGCCAGCAGGGCGTCGTCGGCGATGTACCCGGACTGGGTGCTCAGCGGCAGCTACGACTCCGGGTTCTCGCTCGGCCTGATGGCACGCGACGCCGCGCTCGCGGTCGAGACGGCGGCGCTGCGCGGCGAGACACCACGGCTGCTGTCCGCTGCGAGCGAGCGGTGGCAGGAGGCCCTGGCCGCGCTCGGCCCCGCCGCCGACTTCTCCGAGATAGCCCGCACCGTCGCCCCGACCCTCACCCGTTAAGGACCGACGCACCATGAACAGCACGACCTTCTCGATCGCATCGGCCGCCTCCGGTGCCGCCACGGCGCGCGCGGCCCTGGACGCCCACTTCCCGCAGGGACTCGGCTCGTTCGTCGACGGGCGTGTCGTCGCGGGCCGCGGCGAGGCCGTCCGGCTCACGTCCGCCGCCACGTCGGAGTGGGTGACCGACTACGCCGACGCCGGCGCGGAGGGCGCCGACGCCGTCCTGGCGAGCGCGGTGCGCGGCGCCGAGGTGTGGGGCGCCACCGACCCGTTCGAGCGGGCGGCGATCCTGCGCGAGGTGTCACGGACCGTGGCGCAGCACGGCGAGGAGCTGGCGGCGCTGGAGTCCGCGACGACGGGAAAGCCGATCCGTGACACGCGCGTCGAGGCGGCGAAGGTGGCCGAGATGTTCGGCTACTACGCGGGCTGGGCGGACAAGCTGCTCGGGCACACCATTCCGGTGCCGGGCAACTGGCACACGTACACCGAGCGCGTCCCGTGGGGTGTCGTCGTCGCGGTGACGCCGTGGAACGCGCCGCTGTTCACCGGGGGTTGGAACGCGGCGGCGCCGCTCGCCGCGGGCAACGCGGTGGTCGTGAAGCCGAGCGAGTTCACGCCCGCCTCCACGCTGCGGCTCGCGCAGCTCGCGCACGCCGCGGGGCTGCCGGAGGGTGTGTTCAACGTGGCGACGGGCCTCGGTGGCACGGTCGGCGCCGCGCTGACCGGTGACAAGCGGGTCGGGAAGGTGTCCTTCATCGGCTCGGTCGGCACCGGGCGGCGGGTGGCCGTGGCGGCGGCCCAGGCGGGCATTCCGACGATGCTCGAGCTGGGCGGGAAGAGCGCCAACATCGTGTTCGCGGACGCCGATCTGGACCGGGCGGCGGACGGCGCGGTGTCCGCGATCTTCTCCGGGGCCGGTCAGTCGTGTGTCGCGGGCTCGCGGCTGCTGGTGGAGCGTTCGGTGCACGCCGAGTTCCTGGAGCGGGTGGTGGAGCGGGCGGCGCGGCTGCGCGTGGGTGACCCGCTGGACGCCGCCACGGAGGTCGGGCCGATCATCACGGAGCCGCAGTTCGGCACGGTCACCTCGCTCGTGGAGGCGGGTATCGCGGGCGGCGCCCGCCGGGCGACCGGCACCGACCTTCCCGAGCACGTGGCCAACTCGGCGCTCGCGCAGGGCCGTTGGGTGCTGCCGACCGTTCTGGACGGGGTGAGTCCCGCGAACGTCCTGGAGACCACCGAGGTGTTCGGTCCCGTCGTCGGCGTCGACGCCTTCTTCACCGAGGCCGAGGCCGTCGAGCGGGCCAACGCCACCGACTTCGGGCTTGCGGGCGCGGTGTGGACGGGCGACGTGTCACGCGCCCACCACGTCGCCCGCGCGGTCAAGGCGGGTACCTTCTGGATCAACTCGTACAAGACGATCCACGTCGCCGTGCCCTTCGGCGGCTTCGGGGACTCCGGGCACGGCAGGTCCTCCGGGCCCGGCGTGCTCGACGAGTACACGCAGACCAAGGCCGTGTGGACCCCGACGCGGGCCGCCGGCGCGCCGTTCCCCTCGCTGAGCTACTGAGGAGTCCTCGATGAGCCAGACCACCACCACGCCGTCGGGCGACCGACTCAAGCAGGACACCTCCGCCGGTGTCGCGCGCTGGGAGGAGCGGGTGCTCGCGATGTCCCGGGCCCTGCACGCGCGCCCGGAACTGTCCTTCCAGGAGACCGAGTCCGCGGCGGCCGTCTCCGCGCTGCTCGCCGAGGGCGGGTTCACCGTCGAGCACGGCTCGGGCGGGCTGCCCACCGCGTTCACGGCGACCGTCGGCAGCGGCGAGCTGATCGTGGCGCTGTGCGTCGAGTACGACGCGCTGCCCGATGTCGGCCACGCCTGCGGGCACAATCTGATCGCGGGTGCGTCGGTGGCCGCGGCGCTCGCGCTCGCTCCGCACGTCGACGAGCTGGGCATCACGCTCAAGGCGATCGGCACTCCGGCCGAGGAGCACGGCGGCGGCAAGACGCTGATGCTGGAGGCGGGCGCGTTCGACGGGGTGGGGCTCGCGCTGATGGTCCACCCGGTGCAGGACGGGGTCTCGTACAACCCCGCGGGCACCACCGCGCAGGCGGTGGGCCGCTACCGCGCCGTGTTCACCGGGACGGCGGCGCACGCGGCGGCCGCGCCGCACCAGGGGGTGAACGCCGCGGACGGTGCCACCATCGCGCAGGTCGCGATCGGACTGCTGCGCCAGCAGATCCCCGGGGACCACCGGGTGGCGCTGTTCGTGTCCGAGGGCGGTGTCGCCACGAACATCATTCCGGAGCGCGCGGTCGTCGACTTCGAGTGCCGCGCGTTCACGCTGCCCGAGTACGAGGCCCTGCTCGCGCGGGTGCGGCGCTGCTTCGAGGGCGCGGCTCTCGCGAGCGGAACCGAGGTCACCATCGAGGAGACCGAGCCGCTGTACGAGCCGCTGGTCCAGGACGACGCGCTGGCCGGTTACTGGACGGCCGCCATGGAGACGTTCGGGCGGGACACCACGACGAGCGGCCGGCTCGGCGGCGGGTCGACCGACATGGGCAACATCAGCCAGGTGATCCCCAGCCTGCACCCGTGGCTGAGCATCCCGGGGGCCGAAGTGCCCATCCATTCCCACGGGTTCGCGGCCGTCGCCGACAGTGCCGCGGCGTACGAGCTGATGCTGGAAGCGGGCCGGGCGCTGGCCTGGACCGTCGTCGACGCGGCGGGCGACCCGGAGCAGCGTGCCCGGTTCGTGGCCGCCGCCTACCACCGTGACATCAGAAGGGCCGGGTGACGACATGACCACCCTCCTCACATCGAACGACCGCGGCGGCAGGACCCGTCAGACGCTGCCGATCGCCGGGCTCGCGCTCGTGATCGCGCTGGTCGTGCAGTTCATCGGTGAGCTGGACATCGACCTGGGCATCGGCTCGATCATCATCTTCCCGATGGTGTGGGGCCTGCTGCTCGGCCTGCTGGTGTCGATCCAGAGGTTCCGGCCGCTCGGCATCGACCTGCAGAAGGTGGCGGCGGCGCTCGTCGGTGTCGCGGTGATGCTGCTCGTGGCACGGCTCGCGTTCAACATCGGGCCGAGCCTGCCGACGCTGGCGGACGCGGGGCCGGCGCTGCTGCTGCAGGAGATCGGGCATCTGCTCGGCACGGTGGCGATCGCGCTGCCGCTGGCGGTGCTGCTGCGCATGGGCAAGGCGACGGTGGGTGCCACGTTCTCGCTGGACCGTGAGCCGTCGTTCGCGATGGTGTCGGAGAAGTACGGTCCCGACTCGGACCAGTACCGCGGCGTGCTCGCCATGTACGTGTTCGGGACGATGTTCGGCGCCGTGTTCATCACGCTGCTGACGTCGCTGGTGTCGAACTGGAAGATCTTCGACCCGCTCGCCCTGGCGATGGGCGCGGGCGTCGGCTCCGGTTCGATGATGGCGGCGTCGTCGGCGAGCATCGTGGCCGCGTACCCCGGTGACGAGCAGGCCATCCTCGGCATGGCGGCGGTGTCCAACCTGATCACGACGATCCTCGGTGTGTACGTCGGGATCTACGTGGCGCTGCCGCTGGCCGACCGGTTCTACCGCTTCCTGACGCGCGGCGGTCGGGCCGCGGAGGCGACGGTGGCCGAGGAGCGGGTGCCGAAGGACGCGGAGCGCGACACCGCAGAGAACCGGGCCTTCCGTGAGCAGGTGGCGTCGGCGGCGGGCGAGATCAAGCTGCCGCTGTGGCTGTCGCTCGGCGTGCTGACGGTGCTCGGCATCGGCACCGCATCGGTCGCGGCGGGGCACATGAGCCTGGACATCGTCGGCGGCTACGCCGTGCTGCTCGCGCTCGTCCTCGTCGGGCTCGTGCTCGCGAAGCTGAGCCGGAAGGTGTCGGCGATCGTGTGGATCACCACGGTCGGCGCGTATGTGTCGAGTCCCTGGTTCTTCGCCTCGGACACGCTCAACCGCCTGGTGTCGTCGGTGGACTTCCTGTCCATCGCGACCATCATGCTGACGCTCGCGGGGCTCTCCCTCGGGAAGGACCTGCCGCTGCTGCGCAAGATCGGCTGGAAGATCGTGCCGGTGGGGCTGGTGGCCATCACCGCGTCGTTCCTGCTCTCGGTCGTCATCGCCGAGTTCACGCTCGGGGCGTGGGGCTGAGCCGGCCCGTCACGACACCCGGGCGTGCTGCGCGGGGACCGGCCGCTCGTGCTCTGCGCGGGCGGCCTCGAGCAGTCGCCGCCACGAGGTGACGGTGGGGCGGCGGCGCAGCAGGGCGCGCCGCTCACGCTCGGTCATGCCGCCCCAGACACCGTGCTGGATGCGCTGGTCCAGGGCGTGGGCCAGGCATTCGGTCTTGATCACGCAGCCGGAGCAGATGCGCTTGGCGCTGCTCTGCGCGGCCCCCTCCACGAACAGTTCGTCGGGGTCCGTGCCCCGGCACGCGGCCCGCTCCCAACCGGACACCTGCTCTTGACGCACTGCTCCCGCCCCCATCCTCGTATCGCCTCGGTGAGTAGTCGAGTCGTCACTTTAGGCCATACGTGCAGCTCGCGCACCCCACCCCCTCTGAACACACGGTCAATTGCGGCTACGAAACGGACAAAAGGCGCGGGGTTACGGGCAGTTGCGCGGGCGGGCGGGGAAGCTGTGCGTCCGGTCAGTTCGGGGACGCGCCCACCGGCTCGCGGCGGACGACGTCCACCAGGGAACGGTCGGTGATCTTCAGTGCGGGCGAGACGGCGAGGGTCAGGGTCGACACGCTCATGAACGGGTTGAGGTGACGCCAGCCCCAGTCCTCCAACGCCGCGCGGACCGCGGCCGCTTCATCGGCGACATCGGACGCGGGGCGGGCGGAGAGCACACCGCCGACGGGCAGCGGCATGCGGGCGGCGACCGTCTCGCCCTCGGGACCGCGGACGACGGCCACGCCTCCCCCGTCGGCGAGCACGGTGGCCGCCGCACCCGCCATGGCCGCGCGGGACGTGCCGATGGTCAGCAGGTTGTGGCTGTCGTGGGCGTACGTCGACGCCACGGCTCCGTCGGCGAGTTCGCGGCCGAGCAGCGGCGCGAAGACAGCTCCGTCGCGCCCGTAGCGGTTGCGGACGCGGACGACGGTGGCGCGGCCCTCCCACTGCACCTCGCCGCCCTGGACCGGGAGTCGGACCTCGGCCGCCTCGGTGTACGTGTCCTGTTCGTTGACCCGCATGGCACGGAAGGTGTGTTCACCGTCGGGCAGCTCGGTGTACCAGCGGAAGGCGTCCGCGTCCTGCGGCTCGACGTCGACATGGCTGTCGAGCGGTACGAGCGTTCCGTCCGCCGACGCGGCCCCGGCGGGGGCGCCGTTCTCGCCCACGATCCGGCCGCCGGAGAGCACCAACGCCGGGTCGAACGCGGCGAGTTCGCCGCGCAGCAGCACCAGGTCGGCGCGCTTGCCGGGCGAGACGACGCCCCGGTCGTGCAGGCGGAGGCGCTGGGCGGGCGTCCAGGTCAGTGCCTTCAGGACGACGTGCGGCGGGAATCCGGCGGCCACGGCGACGCGGGCGATGTGGTCGAGGTGGCCCTTGTCGACGATGTGGTCGGCGGCGAGGTCGTCGGTGACCAGGCACAGCGGCGGGAGCTGCGGCAGGGCGAGGAGTGCCTGCGCGACCTCCTCGTTCAGGCACTTCTCCTGCAGCATCATCGTCATGCCCAGGCGGGCCTTCTCCAGGACCACTTCGGTGCGGTTCTTGGTGTGGTCGGAGTCGACGCCGGTGGCGAGGTAGGCGCTGAGTTCGGCGCCGGTGAGGTTCGGGCAGTGGCCGTCGAGGACGACGTCCTGGGCGCGGGCGGCGGCCGTGATCTCGTGCATGCGGCGGTCGCCCGCGACGACGGCCCGGTAGTCCATGACCTCGCCGAGCGCGATGACGCCGGGCCAGCGCAGCATCTCCGCGATGTCGTCGGCGGACAGCGCGGCGCCCGCGTGCTCCAGGCCCTCCAGGGCGGGGACGCAGGAGGGCACGCCCCACAGCTGGGTCTGGGCGGTCTCGCGGCCGGCGTCGATCATCCACCGCATGGCGTCGCGCCCGGCGACGTTGACGATCTCGTGCGGGTCGGCAAGGACCGTCGTGGTGCCGCGGGCGAGGGTGACCGCGGCGAACTCCTGCGGGGTGAGGAACGCGCTCTCGATGTGCATGTGGGCGTCGACGAAGCCGGGGACGACGAGCATGCCGCTGGCGTCGATCTCCTCGCGGGCCAGCGCGGGGGCGCCCGGGGGCAGCACGGCGCTGATGGTGTCACCGCTGACGAGGACGTCGGCGGCGAACTCCTCGCCGGTGAAGGTGGACACCACGCGCCCGCCGCTGATCCGGAGGTCGTGCTGCTCACTCATGGGGTCGTGCTCCTTCGCAAGGGGGTCGTCACAGCGGGCGGGGCGCGCCGGTCACGGGACGAGTGTGTAGAAGTAGTAGCCCAGCGGGATCATGACGATCCACAGCGGCCACGGCACTTCGCGGACGCGTCCCGCGGCGGTCTTGACCAGGACGTGGGCGGTGAGTCCGACGGCGATGCCGGTGCCGAAGTTGCCGAAGAACAGGGTGGTCGCGACGGTGAGGGCGGCCGGGATCGCGTTGGTGGGGTCCTTGAAGTCGACGTTCTTCAGGGCGCCGAGCATATTGAGGCCGATGTAGATCAGGACGGGCGCGGTGGCGGCCGACGGGATCAGCGTGGCGAACGGCGTGACGAGCAGCAGGAGCGCGAATCCGCAGGCGGCCCAGACGGACGACAGGCCGGTCTTGCCGCCCGCGTCGGCGGCGGCCGAGGACTCCAGGTAGGCGGTCATCGACGGGGCGCCGACGGCCGAACCGCCCATGACCGACACGGAGTCGACGAGGAAGGGGCGGCGGGAGCCGGGGATGTTGCCGTCCTTGTCGAGCAGCCCGGCGCGCCCGGAGACGGCGAGGAGGGTGCCGGTCATGGAGAAGAACTCGGAGACGAAGAACGCGAAGATGTACGGGAAGTACTCCGGCTTGAGCGCCCCGATGATGTCGATGTTGAACAGCAGCGGGCCGGGCGAGTCGGGCGCGGAGAACAGGCTGTCCGGAACGTCCGTGACACCGAGCGGGATGCCGACGACGGTGACGGCGGCAATGGTGATGAGGAACGCGCCGGGGACCTTGCGGGCGGCGAGCGCGGTGAGCAGCAGCAGTCCGCCGAGGGCGAGCAGCCCGGCGGGCTTGGACAGGTCGCCGACGGCGAGGGCGGCCTTGTCCGCGTTGCCGACGACGAGGTCGGCGTCGCGGAAGCCGATGAGGGCGATGTAGAGGCCGAGGCCGCCGCTGATGGCGTACTTGAGGTTCATCGGCATCAGGCGGGTGACGAGGTCACGGATGCCGAGGAGGGTCAGGAGGAGGAAAGCGACGCCGGACCAGAACACCATGCCGAGGGCGGTGTCCCAGGGCACGTGGTCCTGGCCGACGATGGTGAAGGCGACCAGGGCGACGCCGCCGAGTCCCGGCGCGACGACGAACGGCAGGTTCGCGACGAGGCCCATGGCGAGGGTGGCGAGGGCGATCGCGGCGATGACGGCGGTGGTCGCGGCGCCGTGCGGCACTCCCGCGCCCGCGAGCTGGCCGGGGACCACGACGACGGCGTAGGCGGCCGCCATGAACATCGAGGCGCCGGCGACGAGCTCGGTGCGGTGGCTGCTGCCGCGGCCGTGGACGCGGAAGAGCCGCTCGACGAGCGAGACCGGCGCGGGGGCGCCGTCAGTCTGCTCGCCGGACGGCGGAGCGGTGGTGGACATGCGGGACCTCGGCGGGATGAGGGGGCGGGGTCGGCGGGGCACCCTGGTGGGTACGGTCTCTGCAACCGGTCTCTGCAACCGGTTGCAGAGACCGGTTGCGGGTATCATGACACGGCACGGGGCGAAAGTGAACAGCGGCCCTTCGGATCGGCGCGCAGGGGGAATTCGGTGGCGACGCTCTTGGACGTGGCACACGCGGCGGGCGTCTCGAAGGCCACGGCGTCGCGGGCCCTCCAGCGACCCGACATGGTGGCGGAGAGCACTCGGCTGCGGGTGCGGGAGGCGGCCGACCGGCTCGGCTTCCAGCCCAACGCGGCGGCGCGCGCCCTGACCACCGGGCGCACGGGCCTGGTCGGCCTGATCGTGCCGACGCTCTCCAACCCGTTCTTCGCTCCCCTGGTCATCGGCGCGCAGCAGGCGGCGGAGGACACCGAGAGCCATCTGCTGATCGCAGTCTCGGAGTACGACGCGGCGCGCGAGGACGCCCTCGCCGACCGGCTCTCCGAGCAGGCCGACGGGCTGATCATGGTGACGCCTGTGGGCTCGGACGCGGCGCTGCGCGAGCGGTTCAGGCGGCGCCCGCTGGTGCTCGTCGACCGGCAGGTGGGCCGGCTGCCCGCGGTCGTCGCGGACACGGCGGCGGGCCTCGCCGAGCTCCTCGCCCACCTCCTCGACCTCGGACACCGGGAGATCGCCTACGTGTCGGGGCCCGCGGGCTCCTGGGCGGACGAGCAGCGGCGCGCGGCGCTGACCGCGCAGGCGGCGGAGGCCGGGGCGCGTGTGCGGGTGCTGGGGCCGCTGCCGCCGACGTTCGACGCGGGCATCGAGGCGTCGCGGTCGCTGCCCGGCGCCGCGACCGCCGTCCTCGCGTACAACAGCTATCTGGCGCTCGGTCTTCTGCACGGGCTCGGCGCGGCCGGGCTGCGGGTGCCGGAGGACATCAGTCTGGCCGCGGCGGACGATCTGAGCACGCTCGGGGCGACGACTCCCCCGGTGACGGCGCTCGATGTGCCGCTGCGCGAGGTGGGCACGCTGGCCGTGACGCGGCTGCACGAGGTGGTCGACGGGCGCAGGCGCACGGTGACGTCGCGGGTGCCGGCGGCGCCGGTGCTGCGGGCGTCGACGGCGCCGCCGCGCGAGCGCTGAGCCGGGTCAGCGGACGGCGGGTTCCGCGTCGAGTTCCAGGGTGTCGCCGACCCTGACGCGGCCGGGTGTCACCACGTCGGCGTAGACACCGAAGAGGACGCCGCGGCCCAGGGTGCTGTCGCCGAGGCCCCGGTAGCGCTTGATCAGCGACAGGGCGCGGACGCCTCCGGAGCCGTCGAGCGGGTCGCGGTTGACGGCTCCGCAGCGCTTCACCGGGCCTTCGACCCGGAGCAGGGCCTCGCCGACGCGCAGGGTGCGGCCCTCCCAGGTGTCCTCGGCGTGGGGTGCGGCGCCGGTGAAGCCCAGTGTCATGCGAAAGCGCCGCGCGTCGACCGTGTCGAGCCCCGAGCGGTCGGCGAGTTCGGTCACGGACGCCTCGCCGAGGAGCGTGACGGGCCGCAGGTCGACGCCGCCGTTCGGGGCGCCGGGACGCACCAGGCGGACCGGCCGCCCGGCGCGCTCGGAGAGCAGCTCCGCCCAGGGGCCCTCGACGTACCGGCACGGCACGGTGTGGTGGCCGAAGAAGTCGACCTCCAGGGCGGCGCCGAGCCGGACCTCCCCGCTCACCTGTTCCCCGTCGGGGCCGGTCACGGTGAGGGTCCCGGACTCCTCGACGTAGTGCGCGGTGTGTCCGGCCCAGGCTCCCGTGCGGGTCATGGAGAGCAACTGGCCGTCCGCGTCGACCATAAGGAAGGCACGGTCGCCCGCCACGCCGGTGCGGGTCAGCTCCACCTCGTCGCGGCGTACCACCTGCAGTCCCTTGATGGCGGTGGTCGTGAGCGAGGTGACCTGGAGCGGGCGGTGCGATGCCATGGTGTGCTCTCCCCTGCCGGTCGTGCGTCCCTACTTGCCGTAGGCCTCCGTGTACAGATCGGCCACGTAATACTTCCCGGGGTCGGTGTTGTCGTCCAGTTGTTTGTTGCGGACGAAGAAGTCGCCGAGCTTCTTCAGCCAGGTGTCGACCTCGCCGCTCTTGGTCTTCGCGACGAGGTCCTTGGTGGAGAGGGTCTCGACGTGGGAGGCGTCGGCCTTGGCCTGGGCCTCGGTGACCTGGAGCATCTTGGCGGTGAGGGCGATGGTCTCCTCGGGGTGTTCCTGGCGCCAGTCGTTGGCCTGCTGCAGCACCTTGACGACCTTCTTGTTCTTCTCCTCGGACACCTTGTTGCCCGCGACGAACGCGGTGGGGAAGGAGTCCTCGGTGTCCTTGGTGCTGGCTATCTCGTGGAGGTCGGGCACCTTCTTCCTGATGGTGTCGATGGCGGGGTAGAAGAATCCCGCGCCGTCGATCTTCCCGGAGGAGAAGGCGGAGACGATGGTGGACGGGTCCATGTTGACCTTGGTGATGTCCTTGGTCGTCATCCCGGCCTTCGCCAGGGCGATGTTGAGGATCATGTCTCCCGAGGTGCCCTCGGGGACGCCGACGCGCTTGCCCTTGAGGTCCTTCATGGACTTCATGCCGGGCTGGCCTATGACCCGGTCCGCGTAGGTGAGGGTGTCGATGGCGATGACCTTGGACTTGCCGGAGGCGGGGAGCCACATGGCGCCGGGGCCGATGTAGCCGTAGTCGAGGCTGCCGGCGCTGAGGGCCTGGATCTGCACGGGGCCGTTGTTGAAGGACTTCACCTTGGCGTCGAGGTCGGCCTTCTTCCACAGGCCCTGCTTCTCGGCGATGGCGAGGAGGCTGGCGCCGTTGTAGTCGGCGATGTAGCCGAAGCGGACCGTGTTGTCGTCGCCCGAGCCACTGCCGGAGCAGGCGGTGACGGAGAGCGAGAGCATCAGGGCGGCGGGGAGCGCCGTGAGGGTGGTGCGCCTGGTCCTGCTTCTGGGCATGACGGATGTCCTCTCGGTGGTGCGCGTGGGTGGCTGCGGTGCGGGGGGGGGGCGGCGGGTGAGGGTGTGTCAGGCGGCCTTGGAGGGTGGCGTGTCCTGGTGGTAGACGGAGGTCCACACCTCGTTGCGGATGCGCCGGAACTCCGGTGAGAGGCGGATCTCCTCGGTGCGCGGGTAGGGCAGGTCGACGTCGATGACACGGTGGATGCGGCCGGGGCGCGCGGCCATGACGACGACGCGGCTGGCGAGGTAGACGGCCTCGTCCACGTCGTGGGTGATGAACAGGACGGTGCGCTTCTCCTGGCTCCAGGTGGCGAGGAGCTGGTCCTGGAGCTGGACGCGGGTCAGGGCGTCGAGCGCGCCGAACGGTTCGTCCATGAGCAGGACCTGGGGGTCGACGGCGTACGCGCGGGCGATGGCGCAGCGCTGTTTCATGCCGCCGGAGAGTGTCTTGGGCAGGGCGTCGGCGAAGTCGTCGAGGCCGACGAGGGAGATGGCGGCCTCGGCGCGACGGCGGCGTTCGGCGGTGGGCACGGAGGCGAGCTTGAGCCCGAACTCGACGTTCTGACGCACGGTCAGCCAGGGGAAGAGGGCGTACTGCTGGAAGATGACACCGCGGTCGGGTCCGGGCGCGGTGACCGGGATGCCGTCGACGAGGACGGTGCCGGAGTCGGGTTCCTGGAGTCCGGCGGCCATGCTCATGAGGGTGGACTTTCCGCAGCCCGAGGGCCCGACGACGGTGACGAACTCCTGGTCCGCGATGTCGAGGCGGATGCCGTCGAGTGCGGTGAAGGTGGCTCCCTTGAGGGGGAAGGTCTTCACCACGTCCCGGAAGCTGATCTTGCTGTTCATCGCCGCTCCTGCCAGCCGGTGAGGCGTCGCTCGGCCAGCAGCAGGAGCCGGTCCATGACGAGGCCGAGGACACCGATCGTGATGAGGGACACGAAGATCGTGTCCATTTCGAACCAGGTGGACGCCTTCTGCATCCGGTAGCCCAACCCCTCCTGCGCGCCGATGAGTTCGGCGGCGACGACGGTCGCCCAGGAGGCGCCGAGGCCGATGCGCATGCCGACGAGGATGAAGGGGGTGGAGGCCGGGACGACCACCTTGGCGAAGATGGTCCGGTCCGAGGCGCCGAGCACCCGGGCCGCGTTGATCAGGGTCTTGTCGACGTCGACGACTCCCTGGAAGGAGGAGACGACGCAGGCCATGAAGGAGGCCAGGAAGATGACGGCGATCTTCGGCACCTCGCCGATGCCGAGCAGGACGACCGCGAGCGGGATCAGGGCGAGCGGTGGGATGGTGCGGAAGAACTGGATGTACGGCTCGACGAGGGCGCGCACGGTCGGGTACCAACCCATGAGGAAGCCGACGGGGACGGCCGCGACGACGCCGAGGGCGTAGCCGAACAGGACGCGGCGCAGGCTGGCGAGCGTGTCGTCGGCCAGGGTGCCGTCGGAGATCATGTCGCCGGCCTTCTCGGCGACGGCGGCGGGCGTGGGCAGGTTCTCGACCCAGCCGAGGGCGGCGACCGCGGCCCACACGGCGATTCCGGCGACGACGGCCACGCCGTTGAGGATCAGGGGCCTGCTCCGGCCGCGGCGCGGCGACCGGCGCTGCTTGCGGACCTCGGTGGTCGTCTTCCGGTCGGGGGTGATCACAGCCATGGGTTCCTCGCTGGTGGCTTCACGCGTGCTCCTCGGGGCGGGGCTGCGGGTAGTGGGTGAGCAGGGGGGATTCGTGGAGGACGAGGGCGATGCCGCCGAGCGCGCTGCCGGCCTCGCCGAGCGTGGCGCGGCGCAGTTCCACGTGGTGGTGGGCCAGTGGCATGAGGTGCCGGCGCAGCGCCCGTTCGACCGGGTCGAGGAGGGCGGGTCCCGCTTCGGCGAGTTCGCCGCCGACGACGATGACACCGGCGCCCACGACGTGGCAGACGGCGGCGAGCACTCCCCCGACGTCGCTGCCGACGCGCTCCAGGACGTCGAGGGCCGTCGGCTCGGCGGCGGCGACGGCGTCGAGGAATCCGGCGAGGTCGTCGGCGCGGCCGCCGCACTCGCGGTAGCGGCACAGGACGGCGTCGAGGGAGGCGCGGGTCTCCAGGCAGCCGGTGCCGCCGCATTCGCAGGTGCGGCCGCGGGGGTCGACGGTGATGTGTCCGAACTCGCCGGACAGGCCGTAGCGTCCGCGGTGCAGGGCGCCGCCCACGACGAGGCCGCCGCCGACACCGTGCGACAGGCGCAGGTAGAGGACGTCGCTGCTGTCGGCGGCGGCGCCCCAGACGGCTTCGGCGAGGGCGGCGAGCCGCGTGTTGTTGTCCAGCAGGACCGGCACGCCGAACCGCTTGCGCAGCAGGTCGGGGAGGCCGTCGATGCCCTGCGCGTGGGCGTGTTCGCTGCCGGGGTCGGCGATGGGTCCGACGACGCCGACGCCGATGGCGGTGAGCGCGTCGAGGTGGACGCCGGAGGTGCCCCGGCCACCGGTCCCGGCCGCATCGGCATCGGGCGGGCCGGTGGCCAGGGCGTCGAGGAGGCCTGCGGCGAGGTCGACGCGTTCGGGCCAGGAGAGGTCGGGTGCGTGCGGCGCGCTGGCCGAACCGACCACTTCGTGGGCGAAGTTGACGGCCGCGACGTGCACGGCGCGGCGGGCGAAGTCGATGCCGACGGCCTCGCCCGCTGCGGGGTTGAGGCTGAGCTTCTCGACCGGGCGGCCGCGCTTGCGCGTCTCGACCTGCGGGGTGGCGGCGACGACGGCGCCGCTGCCGAGGAGGGCGGCGACGATGTCGTGGAGCGTGGTGCGGGAGAGTCCGCTGCGGGTGCTCAACTCGGCGCGGCTCAGCGGGCCCTGCTTGCGGAGCAGTTCGAGGACGGACTGCTCGTGACCGCGTCGGAGCCGCGTCAGCGGGCCGTCGTGTTCGTGCATGCCGGACAGCATGTGAGGGCCGACGATTTTCGTCAATGAGTCGGACCGAAATAGTCGCGCCACCCGTTCGAGCCGCCTTCCCGCCCGTTTCACGGCCGTGACCTGCGGCGACGCGTGATCGAGGCGTCCACGCGCGCCCTTCGACACGCCGCTGGAACGCCATACAACTGCAACAATCGCCGCTGACCAGCGCCCATTTCACCGTCCACGGGGCAGGCGCGCGCCGATTTATGTAGCTGCTCTTGACTTAATTGACGGGCGCGCTGAAGCATGCGTCGCACAGCACCGGACGACCCAAGGAGTCACGTCTGATGACCAGGGACGAGCACGGAACGCACATCGGCCGACGGGGTGTGCTGGCCGGGATCGCCGGAACCATGGGGGCGGTGGCGCTCCCCGCGGGGTCCGCGCTCGCAC
The DNA here is from genome assembly GCF_052245995.1 of Streptomyces sp. SDT5-1. Taxonomy (NCBI): domain Bacteria; kingdom Bacillati; phylum Actinomycetota; class Actinomycetes; order Kitasatosporales; family Streptomycetaceae; genus Streptomyces; species Streptomyces sp. SDT5-1. The sequence continues at coordinate 26,068 of NZ_CM125963.1, forward strand.
AGCCCTCCGCGCCCGCGGCCGGCCCCTCCGCTTCCGCGGCGGGCCGCCCGTACCCGCCCAACTGGCCCGCCCTCGAACCGTACGGGCTCGCCGACACCCGCGAGGACCTGTGGCCGCGCGAGGACAACTCGTTCGTGCTGCCGCTCGAACTGCGGCCCCGGGACGAGGAGTTGGGGCGGGTCTGGATGCGGGACACGTACGTCAACTGCTTCGTGGTCGACGGGCGTCCGCTGTACGTCGCCACCGGCACCACGCGGGCGCCGGGCCTGAGCGCGGCCGGGCCCTGGAACGACGGCATCTTCGTGTGGACCGCGCCCTCGCTGCACGGGCCCTGGCGGCTCGCCGACACCACCGGCATCCGGCCGGACGCCGAGCGCGGCAAGGTGTGGTCGCCGGAGTTCGTGGACGAGAACAGGCCGGGGCGCACGGTCGTGGCGCCGTGGCAGGAGTACTGGTACGACGACCAGTTCGGCAAGCGGGCCAACGCCTGGGCGCCGGAGCTGCACTACTTCCGCGGCAAGTGGTACCTCGTGGCGTGCATGGGTGACCACTCGAAGTTGGTGGGCTCGTTCCTGCTGGTCAGCGACGGTGGTGCGGCGGGGCCCTACCGGGTGGTGGAGGGCAATCTCGACAAGCCGTTCGGGGACGTGGTGCCGGGTGGTCCGGCGTTCATCAAGCCGGGCGCGTACCACCACATCGACGGCAGTGTGTACACCGAGGGCGACGACGCGTGGCTGGTGCTGCACAACCATGTGTACGCGAAGTTCCGCGACGATATGGAGGACATCGTCCCGACGACGAACCTCCCGGCGTTCCGGCAGACGCCCTACTCCCCCGAGCCGTACCTGGAGGGCGCGTACGTCTTCAAGCACGGCGGCAAGTACTTCCTGGTGCACGCGGCGTGGGACCGGACGTCCGCGAACGCCGACGGCAGCACGCGGTACGCCTACGACCCGCCGGGTGCCGGGCGCACGCAGTACCAGTACGACGCGGTCGTGGCCGTCGCCGACCGGCTCGAGGGCCCGTACTCCAAGCGTTGGACGGCGGGTGTCGGCGCCGGGCACAACAACTTCTTCAAGGACCACCACGGCGGGCTGTGGGCGACGTTCTTCCGCAACCCCGCCTTCGGCTACTGGGCCGATCCCGCACGCTCAGGGGACGCCGCGGTCGCCGGTGTCGTACGCCTGGAGTGGACCGGACCGAAGGGGAACCGGCTGTACGTGAAGCGGACCTGAGCGACCTCTCGTTCTGGACCGCCACCCCAAATTGGACTCAATCCAAACTGGGACGTACCGTGAAGGTGACCGAGGTACAAATCAGCGCAGCCAGTGACGCCTGCCGCCTCCGGTGACAATCCCCCACGGAGGGCCCCAGATGTCTTGCTACGACTGCATTCAGGAGAACCGACCCGACGCCACCGGCATCGGAATCTGCACCCGGTGCGGCCTCGCCACCTGCGGCGAGCACTCCCGCGTCCTCGCCACCCACGTGCAGCGCGCGAACGGCCTGAACCGCTCGACCAGCCGGCTCGCCGGACGGCGCGTGGTGTGCCACACCTGCCACCGCGCCGAGGCCGCGTACTGATGGGCGAGGACGCGGGCGAGCTGCTCAGGCGCAGGGGGCTGCGGAGCACGGCGCAGCGACGCGCCGTGCTGACCGCGCTCCGGGGGCGGCCGCACGCGTCGGCCGCCGAGATCGAGCGGCGTATCGAGGCCTCGCGGCCCGAGGGCGCGGCCGACGGTCTTTCGCGGCAGGGTCTCTACAACGTGCTGGAGGACCTCACCCGCGTCCACCTCGTGCGCTGCATCGAGCCGGCGGGCTCCCCCGCCCGCTTCGAGCTGCGCGCGGGTGACAACCACCATCACCTGGTGTGCCGTTCCTGCGGCCGGATCGAGGACGTGGACTGCGCGATCGGCGCCGCGCCCTGCCTCGAGCCGGTGCGGGACAGCGGCTTCACCGTCGACGAGGCCGAGGTCACCTGGTGGGGCCAGTGCGCGGACTGCCGCACGGCTGCGGACCACGGCGCCTGACACGACGGGGGCTTGTGGACGCGCCCGACGCGGCGCCCCGATCTTTGTGGCTCCTGCCAGTCGGCCCCCCGCCTCCCCGGCCGCAAGACTGCTCGCCGACATCACCGAGCCCTTACGGGGAGGCAGCGTGAGCACGAGCGCGGAGCAGCAGTACGACCGGATCGGCGAGGCGTTCGAGGGTTTCAAGGCCCTCGTCCTGGCCCGCTACGTGGAGGTCCCGAGCTTTCTGGAGCTGGTCGGCGACGTGGCGGGCCGGTCGGTGCTCGACCTGGCGTGCGGCACCGGTTTCTACAGCCGTGAGTTCAAGCGGCGCGGCGCAGCCGACGTGTGCGGCGTCGACGTGTCCGGCGAGATGGTCGAGGTGGCCCGGCGCATCGAGACGGCCGAACCGCTGGGTGTGCGCTACGCGGTCGGCGACGTCGCCACCACGGACGCGCCGGGCGACACCCCCTACGACGTCGCGACCGCCGTGAACCTGCTGAACTACGCGGAGACGATCGACGCGATGACGGCCATGTGCCGCACGATCCACGCGTCGCTGCGCCCCGGCGGCACCTTCTACGCGCTCAATCAGAGCCCCGACTACGACTTCGACGGCCCGAGCCCGCGGCCGTACGGCTTCCACTGCGAGCTGGAGGGCAGCCGGGTCGAGGTCGGTCCACGGGTGCGGGTCACCGCGTTCCTGGAGCCCGAGCCGGTGTCCTTCGTGGCGAGCCTGCCGCGCCGCGAGGTGTACGCGCGGGCGCTGACGGGTGCCGGGTTCACCGACGTCGCGTGGTCGCCGCTGAAGGTGTCGGACGAGGGGCGCGCCGCGTTCCCGGACGGGTTCTGGGACGACTACGCGGCGAACCCGCCGTTCGAGCTGCTCACGGCCCGGCGTCCCTGACGCCGGGGCGCCGGTCCTGGGGCTCCGCCGTGAGGCCGCTCCCGGTCGGCTCCTGCTGGGTCTCCCCCGCCGCGAGGTGTTCGAGGAGTTCGGCGAGCTCGTTGCATGCCTTCTGCACGGAGTGCCTGGTGCTGCGCTGTTCGGTGACGAGCGCGGACAGCAGCAGCGCCGTCAGCGCGGCCGCCCCGTTGAAGGCCTGGAGCTTGACCATGACCTCGATGTTGGTGAGGTCGAGGAACGAGCCGAGGCGTTCGTGTCCCGCGTAGGTGCTGAGCACGGACGCGAACAGCGCGCACAGCATGCTGCCGCACAGTTCGAAGCGAAGGGCCGCCCAGATGAGGAGCGGGAAGACGAGGAAGAGCAGGCTGGGCGAGCTGAACACGGCGAACGGCACCAGGGTGACGGATACCAGCACGAGGCACACCCCCTCCACCCAGCGCTCTGCCGGGACGCGGCGCACCGCTTCCCGGCAGAGGGTGACCGTGCACCGGTACAGGACGAGCAGCAGCGGGGTGACGAGCAGGACGCCCATGGCGTCGCCGACCCACCAGGCGAGCCACACCCGCCAGAAGTCGCCCGGGTCGAGGCTGCCCGTCCACACCTGGGGCGCGACACCGGCGGTGGTGCTGATCAGCATGGCGCCGAGCCCGCCGAGGAAGACGAGGCTGAGGCCGTCGCGCAGCCGTGACACCTCGGGCCGGAATCCGGCCCAGCGCAATAACAGGTAGGCGCACAAGGGCGCCGCGGTGTTGCCGGTGACGGTGATGACGGCGGTGGGTTCCGGGGTGGTGAGCGAGGCGATGACGAGGAAGGAGCCGAGCGCGATGCCGGGCCAGACGCCGACGCCGAACACGAACAGGGCGGCGACGGCGAGGCCGGTCGGCGGCCAGATCGGCGTGACCACGACGCCTTCGACGCCGATGCGGCCGAGCAGGCCGAGGCGTCCAGCCGCGTAGTAGCAGGCGGCCACGGCGAGTGCCTTCAAGGCCATCTCCATGACCGGCCGCAATCGCCGAGAAACCACCACCCGCCCATCAGACACCGGGCGCCCCGCATCGGCCACGCGAGGGCCCCCGCTCGTGTCCGGGCGCACGGCCGTCAGTCCGATCGTGGGCGGCGCCCCGCGACGACGTCGTGGCCGACGACCAGGACCGCCGCGTCGTCCTCGTGGCCCACCGAGTCGGCGAGCTTCATGACGCCGGTGGCCAGGGTGTCGACGCCGAGTCCCGCGGCGGCGGTGACCTCGGCGAGCCGCCGCACCTTGCTCAGTCCCTCGTCGAGGTCGAGCGAGGGTCCCTCGACGACGCCGTCGGTGGGCAGGACGAAGACACCTCCGGTGGTGAGCCGGTGGCGGGCGACGGGGAAGGTGGCTCCTTCCAGTACGCCGAGGGGTGGGCCGCCCTCCTCCTCGTCGATGCCGGAGCGGCCGTCGGCGGTGGCCCAGATGTGCGGGATGTGTCCGGCGCGGGCGCACTCGAGGGTGCCGCTGCGCGGGTCGAGGCGCAGGAAGGTGCAGGTGGCGAAGAGGTCGTTGTCCAGGGAGACGAGGAGGTCGTTGGTGCGGCCGAGCAGTTCGCCGGGGTCGCCGGTGACGGAGGCGAGGGCGCGCAGCACGACGCGGACCTGCCCCATGAACGCCGCAGCCTGGATGTTGTGGCCCTGTACGTCGCCGATGGACAGGCCGACACAGCCGTCGGCCATGGTGAAGGCGTCGTACCAGTCGCCGCCGACGTTGAGGCCGTGGTTGGCGGGCATGTAGCCGACGGCGACGCGGACGCCTTCGGGGCGGGGCAGGTCGCGGGGCAGCATGCCGCGCTGCAGCGCCACCGCCAGTTCGACGCGTGAGCGCTGCATCTGGGCGAGCTCGCGCGCCCGTGCGGTGAGCGCGCCGAGCTTGGTCAGCAGTGCCTGACCGTCCTCGGCGGACTCGTTGCGGAACATCGTTCGCCCCGTTCCAGGTGAGTTTCCCCCACTCTGCCCGGCCACCGCGCCGCTCGCACGTCAACGGCGGGTGGCCGCGGGGTCAGGCGGGGCTCTGGCGCGGCGCTGCGGCGGCCCGCGGTCCGGCGAGGACGGCCGCGCCGAGCGCCGCGAGGAGCAACCCGGTCAGCGGCCAGTGCACGGCGGTGGTGAAGCCGTGTAGGAGCGCGGTGCGGTGCGGGGCCGCGAATCCGGCGGCCGCGCCCGCCGCCACGGTGTTGAAGACGGCGGAGCCGATGGAGCCGCCGACCTGCTGCGCCGAGTTCAGGGCGGCCGACGCGATGCCGGAGTCCTCGGGCGGCAGGTGGGCCGTGGCGGTGGTCATCAGGGCAAGGAACGTGGAGCCCATGCCGATGCCGAAGAGGGCGAGTCCGGGCAGGATGCCGGTCGCGTAGTCGGCGTGCACGGTGAGCCGGCCGAGCCACCACAGGCCCGACGCGGCGACGCACAGCCCGGCGGTCATCATCGTGCGGGCGCCGAGCCGGGGCAGCAGGCGGGTGCCGAGCTGGGTGGCGGTCAGGGTGGTGATCAGGCTCAGCGGAAGGAAGCCGAGGCCGGTGCGGGCGGCGGACCAGCCGAGGACGGTCTGGAGGTGGAAGGTGAGGAACAGCGAGAGGGACAGCTGCGCCGCCATCAGGAAGGCGCCCGCGACGAGCGCCGCCACGCGCGCCTTGTCGCGCAGCAGACGCGGCGGCAGGAGCGGGGTGCGGGCCCTGCGCAGCCAGACCGCGAAGAGGGCGAGCAGCACCAGGCCCGCCGTCAGCGTGGCCACCACGGGGCGGCCGGTCCAGCCGCTGTGCTCGGCAGCACTGAACCCGTACACCAGCAGGGTCAGTCCGCCGCAGGCGAGCAGCGCGCCGGGGACGTCGAGGCGGCCGGTGGCGCGCGGCGCCGTGTCGGGCGGCATGAGCACGCTGCCGGCGAGCGCGGCGACGGCGAAGAGGACATTGACGTAGAGGCACCAGCGCCAGCCCGCGGCCTCGGTCAGTACGCCGCCGAGGGTGACACCGAGGGCGCCGCCCGCTCCGCCGAGGGCGCCGAAGATCGCGATGGCGCGGCGGCGTTCGCGCAGGTCGGGGAAGGTCGTCGTGATCAGGGCGAGGGCGCTCGCGGCCAGCAGCGCGGCGAACACGCCTTGCAGGGCGCGCGCCGCGAAGAGCGCGCCGGGGCCGGGGGCCGCGCCGCCCGCGGCGGAGGCGACGGCGAATCCGGCGAGACCCGCGAGGAAGACCCGCTTGCGGCCCACGATGTCGGCGATGCGGCCCGCGAGGAGCAGCAGTCCGCCGAAGGCGAGGGTGTACGAGGTGATGGCCCAGGGGCGGGCCGCGTCGCTCATGCCGAGGTCGCGCTGCATGGAGGGCAGCGCGACGTTCACGATGGTCCCGTCGAGCAGGATCATCAGCTGGGCGAGGCCGAGCACGGCCAGGCCCCACCAGCGGCGTGGTGGGGCGGGCAGTGCCGGTGCGGCGGCGGTGTCGGTGGCCGGGGCGCGGTCCGGTGTCATCGAGGGTGCGGGTCCGTGGTGGGAGGGCCGGTGTCAGGCGCTGGTGGGGGCGCCGGGGACGCGGCGCTCGCCGCCGTTGCGGCGCTGCCACTCGCGGTAGACCTCGACGGCGTCGGCGTGCGGGGCGTAGGTCATGGGGAGGCGGCGCTCGTCCCAGTTCTTGGCGAACTCGCCGTAGAAGGTGTCGAGCTCGAAGTACTTGCGGTCGTCGACGTAGTGCGGGGCGTACGCGTCGCGGGTGGTGACGAAGACGACCTCGGCGGGGCTGCAGTAGTAGAGGGCGGCCAGGCACATCGGGCAGGGGTGGGCGAGCACGTAGATGGTGGCGTCGGTGAGGTGCTCGGTGCCCAGCTTGGTGCAGGCCTCGCGGATGGCGAGGATCTCGGCGTGCGCGGTCGGGTCGTTGGTCTGGGCGACCTGGTTGGGGCTCTCCGCGATGATCTCGCCGTCCCGGACGATGACGGTGGCGAAGGGGCGGCCTCCGTCTTCGACGTTGTCGCGGGCGATGTCGATCGTGCGCTGGGCGAAGTCCTTGGCGTCCATGACGAGCTCCTTTGCGTGCCGTTCCTGCTCACTCGGCCGCCTTTCCCGTGGGGTGGGCCGCCGATGGATTCACCGTGCATCAACTGGCGGTATAGCGTCAAAGACTCGATGGGCATGGGTTGTATTGGCGTTCTCTATACCTGCTTCTACGCTGGGGGGATGTCCGTAGAGCTGCGTCAGGTGCGCTACTTCATGGCCGTGGTCGATCACGCGGGTTTCACTCGCGCCGCCGAGGTGCTGCGGATCTCTCAGCCGACGCTGTCCCAGCAGGTCAGACAGTTGGAGCGGAGCCTGGGGGTGCAGCTGCTCGACCGGAGCGGACGCACGGTGCGGCCGACGGACGCGGGACGCGCCTATCTGGAGCACGCGCGGCGCGCGCTGCGGGACCTGGCCGCCGGGGAGCGCGCCCTGCACGACGTACGGGATCTCTCCCGGGGGCATCTGCGGCTCGGGGTGACGCCGACGTTCACGGCATATCTGGTCGGTCCGCTGATCGCCGCGCTGCGGGAGCGGCATCCGGGGATCACGGTGAGCGTGCGGGAGTTGACGCAGGCCGATCTGGAGGCGGAACTGCTGGCCGACGAGTGCGATCTCGGCATCGCGTTCGAGGGCGGGCAGTTGCCGGGGGTCGCGGTGGAGCCGCTGTTCACGGAGAGCCTGAGCCTGGTCACGGGCGACGGGGGCGGGCGGGGTCCGGACGACGCGTGGACGGCAGCGGACCTCGACCGGCTGCATCTCGCGCTGCTCAGCCAGGACTTCGCCACGCGCGGCCGGATCGACGCGTACTTCGCCGAGCATCGGGTGCGGCCGCTGATCGCGGTCGAGGCCAACTCCTTGCAGACCCTGATCGACGTGGTGCAGCGCACGGGGCTCGCGACGGTGCTGCCCGACCCGGTCACGCACGAGCATCCGCACCTGACGCCGCTTCCCCTCACCCCTCCCCTGCCGACGCGGACGGCCGCCCTGCTGCGGCGGGCGGACGGGTACCGGAGCGCGGTGTCCGAGGCGTTCGCGGGGCTCGTTCGGGAGCATGTCGGGACCGGTCCGTTCCGGCCTCCGAACCCTCAAACGCATGTGACGCAGAACACACCTTGAGCCTGCATGATCATGGGTATGAGCCCGGGCGCTGCCTGGACAGATCCAGGGAGAACCACAGAAACACCACACCCTGGGAGGTATCGATGTCCTCGAAGCGACGCCGTAAGAAGAAGGCCCGCCGCAAGAACGGCGCCAACCACGGCAGCCGTCCGCAGTCCTGACTGAGGGCTGACGGCAGCGAAAGAGGGAGCGGGGCGGCGGAGCGATCTGCCGCCCCGCTTTCGTCTGCCCATGGGACGCCGCGCGTTGAACGGGTCCGGCGGGGCACGCGTATCTCTGTGCGACGCACTGCTCACGACGCGCCCCGAGGCGCGGAGGAGGTCCGTGGAGATGTCGGAATCCGCCCGAACACCGTTGCACGCGTTGCCGGACGGCGAGGCGGAACTCGCCGTCGTCCTGCGGCTGACGTGGGAGGACGTCGCCGCGATCGGTCAGGAGGCGAGCCGGCTCGCGGAGCGGGCGCAGCGGGCCGTGACCCTGGACGAGGCGGTGAGCCATCGGCTGCGGTCGCGTGCGGTGGCGGCGCACGCGAAGCCGGCGCAGGGCGGGCCGGCGGCGGCGTTGCCGGTGTCCGTGCCGAACGGGCGCGCCCCGGCCGAGCAGGCGCGGCAGGCCATCGACAAGATCAACGGCAGGTCGGGCCCGGAATCGGCATAGCCGCCGCGCGGGTGGCTAGTGCATCGCCGGGGTGAACTCGTTCCCGCACGGTCCGCCACCCGTGCTCTCCTCGGCCTCCACGACCCGACCGTCCATGTCCCGCAACTCGTAGTACCCGGCAATGCGTTCGGCCGATCGCCCGACGTAGTGACAGATGAACGAGCGGCGGAAGCGGTCCTTCGTTCGGTTGGGCCCGGAGCCGTGGACCAGCGTGCCGTTGAAGAAGAGGACGTCGCCGGGTGTCATGTCGACGGGTTCGGCGACGAGGCCAGGGGGCGGTGGCACGTACTCGCGGGCGAACGACACGCTCGCGTCCGCCTCCTCCGGGCAGAACAGGTCCATGAGGTGGGTGCCGGGGACGACTTCGAGTCCGCCGTTGTCCCGGTCGATGTGGTCGAGGGCCACCCAGGCGGCGATGCAGGTGCCGGGTTCGACGCGCAGGTAGAAGTTGTCCTGGTGCAGGGCCTGGCCGCGGGCGCCGGGCGGCTTGAAGTAGAACATGCTCTGCGCGGCCAGCGGTTCCTCGCCGAACAGTCCCGCGAGGATGTGTGCCAGACGCGGGTCGAGGAGGCGGCGCAGCGCCAGGTCGTTGAAGCGGTGCGGCTGCATCACGCGCGGGTAGGCCCGCAGCGGATCGTGGGGCCCGTCGGCGGGTTGTGGCTTCGGTTCGAAGTGGCCCGGCACGGGGCCCGAGGCCTGGAGGCGCATGAACTCGTCGGTGAGTTCACGGGTTTCGGCGGGGTCGAGGAGGGCGCGGGCGATCGCGTAGCCGCGGGTGCGGAAGCGTCCCTGGAAGGCGACCGTGTCGGTCGCGTCGGTGGCGTCGAACTCGTCGGTCTGCACGGGTGGGTTCCTCTCGGCCGTCGGACGACTCTTGAGCCCGCGGGAGCCCTGTGCTGGACTGCTGCGGGCCCGTGATCCACGGGGAAGCGGACTGATCCGAAACTACGGCCGGGGGCGGCGGACGCGGAATGACGGACACCCGCACACACATGCCTGAAACTGCTGCGGACGACGACGCTGATGACACACCCTCGCCGCCGGCCCAACTCCTGGTCGCGGCACGCTTCTCGCAGCCCGCCGACTACCGGGTGACCCGCACGTCGGGCGCCGCGAACTGGCTGATGATGTGGACCGGCGAGGGCCGGGGCCAGGTGCGCGGCAGTGGTGACTGGCTCGATCAGCGGCCCGGCGACCTGGCGGTGCTGCCCGCACACCGCAGGCACGCCTATCGCACGGATCCTTCCGTACGGTCGTGGGGTGGCTGGTGGGTGCACTTCCAGCCGCGTGCGGCGTGGCCGGCGTGGCTGCGCGAGCACCGTGCGGACGGCGGGGTGTACTGCGTGCGCGGCGTGCCTGACGCCGCGCGGGGCCGGGTCGAGACGGCGTTCCTGCGGCTGCACGCCGACGCGCGCTGGGCGGGCGGGGAGGCGCCGCCCGCACAGGACCCGACCGGGATCGCGGTGGCGTCGGGTGGGCCGGGCAGGGAACTGGCGCTCGGAGCGATCGAGGAGGTGCTGCTCCTGACCACCGCTGCCGCAGCGGCGGCGGGGCGGGCAGAGGCGGCGCCGCGCGACCCGCGGGTGGCGCGGGTCGACGCGATCGTCGCGGCGGACCCCGGAGGGCCGCACACGGTCAGCTCGCTTGCCCGCCATGTCGCCCTGTCGCCTTCGCGGTTCGCGCACCTCTACGCCGAGCAGACCGGCCGGACCCCGATGCAGGCGGTGCGGGCCGCGCGGCTTGGCCACGCCCGCCAACTCCTGGACGCCACGGACCTGGACATCGCCCAGGTGGCGCGGGCCTCCGGGTTCGCCAGCCCGTTCCACTTCAGCCGCGCGTTCCGGGAGCGGTTCGGGGTGCCGCCGAGCGCGTACCGGTCGGGCTGATCACCGGGCAGGTGTCACGGTCACACCCCGACTCCTGTCCGCAGCCCCTCCAGAACCGCCTCCTCCACCGAGCGCGGGCTCACGCAGTCGCCGATCGCGAGGGTGTCCGGGTGGGCCGCGAGGTCGGTGACGGGGGTGTGTCCCTGGGCCAGCACGACGGCTGCGATGCCGTCCAGGACGACGGGCTCCTCCGTGAGGGTGTGCTGGAGGTACGCCGTGTCCTGGTCGGCGCCGTACAGGCGGACGTTGGGGACGATGTCGACCTTGGCGCGGACCGCCGCCGCGAGCATCGCCGCGCGCACGTACTGCTGGAGGTGCTCGCCTGCGGCGAACCCGGTGACGCCGAGGGTCACGCGGCGGCCCTGTCCGGCGAGGAGGAGGGCGACGCCGAGGCCGACCCAGTCGCCGCGCCAGTCCGCGACGAGGATCCGGCCGCGCGGGGTGCGGGCGCCCTTGATGACCTGCCAGGCGTCGAGGACGACCGGGTCGTCGAGGAGTTCGAGGGTCGGGCGGAGCGGGACCGCGCCGGTGGCGAGGATCACCGCGTCCGGGGCCGTCTGGGTCAAGAGGTCCCGGTCGACGCGGGTGCCGGTGACGATGCGGGCCCCGGCGCGGCGTGCCTCGCCCTCCAGGTTGACCACCGCTCCCCCGAACTCCGCGCGGCCCGGCAACTCCTGGGCGAGCAGCACCTGTCCGCCGACGCGGCGTTCGGCCTCGTACAGGGTGACCTCGTGGCCGCGCTCCGCGGCGACCGCGGCCGCCTTGAGACCGGCGGGGCCGCCGCCGACGACCGTGACGCGTTTGCGTCGGGTGACCAGCGGCAGGGTGCCGAAGCGCACCTCCCTGCCGGTCTCCGGGTGTTGGATGCAGGAGATGGGGTGGCCGGACTGGAAGTGGCCGATGCAGGCCTGGTTGCAGCCGATGCAGGCGCGGATGGTGTCGGTGTCGCCGCGTTCGGCCTTGCCGGGCATGCGCGGGTCGCAGATCAGGGCGCGGGTCATGGCGCAGGCGTCGGCCTGCCCCTTGGCGATGATGGTGTCGGCTTCCTGGGGCTGGTTGATGCGGCCCGCGACCATGACGGGGACGTCCACCACCTCCCGTACGCGGGCGGCCATCGGCGCGGTGTATCCGGCCGGGTGGGCCATCGGGGGCGCGATGTGCTGGGCCGCGGAGAGGGTCGCCGAGCTTCCGGCGCACACCGAGACGTAGTCGACGAGCCCTTCGGTGTCGAGGCGGGCGGCGACGTCGCACACCAGGTCCGGGGTGAGGCCGTCGTGGGCGAGTTCGTCGCCGGAGATGCGCAGGCCGACCACGAAGTCGTCGGATGCGTGGGCGCGGGCGGCGGTGAGCGCTTCGCGCAGGAAGCGCAGCCGGGCGTCCGCGCTGCCGCCGTACGCGTCGGTGCGGTGGTTGACCAGCGGGTTGAGGAACTGGGCGGGCAAGTAGCCGTGGCTGGCGACGACTTCGACGCCGTCGAGGCCCGCGGCGCGCAGTCGGCGTGCCGCTTCCCCGTATCCCTCGACGACTTCGGTGATCTCGTCGCCGGTCATGGCGCGCGGCATGACGTGGAAGCGTTCGCTGGGGACGGCCGACGGGGCCCAGGCGACGGGGGCGCTGCCGTCGGGTGACTCGAGGATCTCGCGGCCGGGGTGGAAGATCTGGCCGAAGACGGTGGCGCCGTGCCGGTGGGCGGCGTCGGCGAGGCGTGCGTAGCCCTCGACGCAGGTGTCGTCGTCGGCCATGAGGACGTGGGAGGTGTAGTGGGCGCTGGTGTGCACGCCGCCGACCTGGACGACGATGAGGCCGACGCCGCCTTCGGCGCGGGCCCGGTGGTAGGCGACGAGTTCGTCGGTGACCTTGCCGTCGCGGACGAGGACGGTGTCGTGCCCGGACGACACGACACGGTTCTTCACCGTGACGCCCCCGATCCGCAGCGGGCTGAACAGGTGCGGGAACTGCGACTCCATGCGGTTTCTCCGTTCCGGCGCGCCGTGCGGCGCTTCCTCGACGTCCTTGCCGTACAGGGCTGTTGGAGGTCGCCGCGGCGCAGGGCCGCGGCGTCGGATCAGTGCGCGCGCACGCCGAACACGGCGCGCGCGGTACCGAGCACCACGTCGGCGTACCGCCGCGGCGTCATGCCGCCTCTCGCCGCCACCGCCATGTCGCAGCCGTCGACGAGGACCGCGACGGAGGCGATCGCGGTGTCGACGGGGACGACGGGCGCGAAGTCGCCTTGGGCGATGCCGTCCTCGACGATGCCGGTGAGCAGCGCGAGCCACTCCTCGTGCACGGCGCGCACGCCGTCACGCAGCGCGGGGTGGCGGGCGGCGCTCGCGCAGAACTCGGTCCAGGTCGCGCACCGGCGCTCCAACTCCGGGTCTCCGGTGAGGGCTTCGACGAGCAGCTCGAAGCGGTGCCACGGGTCGGGTTCGACGGCGGCGGAGGCCCGCCAGCGGGCGATCAGCTGCTCGATGGACCACTCGAAGGCCTCACGGAAGAGGTCGTCGCGTGTGTCGAAGTGGTGCTGCAGCGCACCGATGGACACCCCTGCGGCGCGGGCGACGTCGCGCAACCGGGCGGCGTCCAGGCCGCGTTCGGCCAGCACCCGGGCGGCGGCCCGCAGCACGTCCTCACGGTCGACCACGAGCTCTCCCCCTCGCTGATGACGTCTCGGCGCTGAAGGGGCGCCGCCACGAAATAATAATGCATTATTGTGAGCTGTCACACACCCCTTCGCGTCAACTCCCTTCCTCGGGCGCCCACTTCGACGCACTGGGACGCCTGACTTGCCTCGGTTGACGGGAAACAGTCCGCTTCGCACCGAGCCGACACAGCTCGAACACAACCCCTACGATGTTCGGCCGTGCCCCGCACCCGAATGTGAAGGACCCGCATGGCGTCCCCGTCCCGCCGCTCCGCCGGAAGGCGCCGCAAGCCGCGCACCTGGCCGGTCGCACGGCCCGGCGGCCGCCGTTCCGGCGCGCTCGCGGCCGGGGGCGTGCTGCTCGTCGCGGGCGCGGTCGGCGGCACCCTCCTCGCCATGAACGGCGACGACCCCGCGTCCCTGACCGCGCGCTATCAGGGCACCGCGACCTCGCCGCACACCTTCAGCGGCCGGTACGTGCTCCACAACGAGGGCGGCTCGCCGGCCTCCGACTGGACACTGTCCTTCACGTTGCCGAAGGGCGCCCACCTGACCTCCCTCACGCACGCGCGGTACACCGTGCAGGGCCGGCACGTGACGGCCGAGCCGCGCCAGGGCGCCACCCCGCTCGCGGCCGGGAAGTCCGTCACCCTCGCGCTCGAGGCCCGTACGACGTCGGGGGCGCGCCCCACGGACTGCTCGGTGGACGGCACACCCTGCACCATTGGCGCGATACCCACAGCCCAGGCGCCGTCACCCACCCCCTCCCGCACACACCGCCCGAAGCCGACACACTCCGCCACCCCGCCGAAGCCGCCGGTGTTCGCCCCCTACGTCGACACCTCCCTCTCCCCCGCCTTCGACCTGCCGAGGTCGGCCCGCGCCACGGGCGTGAAGACGTACACCCTTGCCTTCGTGAAGCCCAAGGGCGACTGCACCCCGCAGTGGGGCAAGGCCACGCTCGACGGCGACCCGGTCGCCGCGAAGATCGGCGCGCTGCGCTCCGCGGGCGGCGACGTACGTGTCTCGTTCGGCGGCCAGAGCGGCAACGAACTCGCCCGCACCTGCACGTCCGCGTCCCGCCTCGAGGCCGCGTACGAGAAGGTCGTCGACCGGTACCGCCTCACCAAGGTCGACTTCGACATCGAGGGGGACGCGCTCACCGACCACGCGAGCGTGGAGCGCCGCAACCGGGTCGTCGCCGCGCTGCAACGCCGCCATCCCGGCCTGGACGTGTCGTTCACACTGCCCGCGCTCCCCCGCGGCCTGACGGCGGACGGCCTCGCCCTGCTGCTCGACGCCAAGAAGAAGGGCGTCGACATCGGCGCCGTGAACGCCATGGCCATGAACTTCGGCTCGTCGTCCGCCCCGCACCCCCGCGGCCGGATGGGCGCCTACGCCATCGACGCGGCGCAGGCCACGCACGCCCAGCTCAAGTCCATCGTCGGAGGCTCGGACCGTGCGGTGTGGAAGCGGGTCGCCGTCACCCCGATGATCGGCGTCAACGACGTCGACGGCGAGGTGTTCACGCTCGCCGACGCCGCCGAACTCGGCCGGTTCGCCAGGTCCAAGGGCCTCGCCTGGCTCTCCCTGTGGTCGGCCACCCGCGACCGCGCGTGCCCGGACGGCCCGGGCGGCCCGGCGGCGGCCACGTGCAGCGGGATCAAGCAGCGGAACGGCGCGTTCATGAAGGCCTTCGCCGCACACGCCCGCTGAGCGTCACCGGCGCGCTCGCGGCCGCCCCCGATGCGCCGCGATCAGGTCCCGATACCAGTGATAGCTGTCCTTCGGGATGCGCCGCTGCGTAGCGTAGTCGACGCGGACGAGGCCGAAGCGCTTCGCGTAGCCGAGGGCCCATTCGAAGTTGTCGAGGAGGGACCACACGTAGTAGCCGCGGACGTCGACGCCCGCGTCCATCGCCGCGCGCAGGGCCGTGAGGTGGGTGTGCAGGTAGGTGATGCGGTCGGTGTCGTGGACGGCGCCGTCGGAGGCGATCTCGTCGTGTTCGGCGGAGCCGTTCTCGGTGATGTGGAGGGGCGGGAGGGCCGTGCCGTAGTGGGACTTGAGCGAGGTGAGGAGGTCGGTGAAGGTGTCGGGGGCGACCGGCCAGCCCATCGCCGTGCGGCGGGCGTTCGGGTAGGGGCGTTCCTCGTAGCGGTTGTCGGTGGCGACGCGGCGGGCCGGGTCCGGCTCGCGGTGCGGGGCGTCGGCGACGACGATCGGGCGGTAGTAGTTGACGCCGAGGAAGTCGAGGGGCGCGCCGATGAGTTCGAGGTCGCCCTCGCGGCGGAAGTCCTCGGCGGCGATCAGTTCGCCCCACGTTTCCTGCTCCGTCGTCGGGTAGCGGCCAGCGAGGAGTGGTTCCGTCCAGACGAGATTGTGCTGGGTGTCCGCGCGGACGACGGCGGCGCGGTCGGCGGGCGTGTCGGTGGCGGGGAGGTTGCGGTCGAGGTTGAGGGTGATGCCGGCCTCGCGGACGCCGACCGCGCGCAGGGCCCGCATCGCCAGGCCGTGGCCGACCAGCAGGTGGTGGGCGGCCGCGAGCGCGCCCGTGCCCTCCTGCGCACCGGGGGCGTGGCGGCCCACCGAGTAGCCGAGGAAGGCGCTGCACCAGGGTTCGTTGAGGGTGATCCAGCGCGGGACGCGGTCGGCGAGGTGGTCGGCGACGAGCGCGGTGTACTCGCCGAAGCGTTCCGCGGTCTCCCGCACGCGCCAGCCGCCCCGGTCCTCGAGGGCCTGCGGGAGGTCCCAGTGGTAGAGGGTGGCGGCCGGTTCGATGCCCGCCTCCAGGAGCTCGTCGACCAGGCGGGAGTAGAAGTCGAGGCCCTTCTGGTTGGCCGGGCCCGCACCGGTCGGCTGGATGCGCGGCCAGGCGATCGAGAAGCGGTACGAGTCGACGCCGAGGTCGCGCAGGAGTGCCACGTCCTCCGGGTAGCGGTGGTAGTGGTCGCACGCCACGTCGCCGGTGTCGCCCTCTTGGGTGCGGCCCGGTGTGTGGCTGTAGGTGTCCCAGATGGAGGGGCCGCGGCCGTCCTCGGTGGCGGCCCCCTCGATCTGGTACGAGGCGGTGGCCGCGCCGAACACGAAGCCGTCGGGGAAGGTGGGCGATTCGGGCATGCGGTACCTCACTTGACGGACCCGCCGGTGATCCCGGCGGCGATGTACTTCTGGGCGAGCACGAGCAGCACGGCCGCGGGGATCGCCGACAGGACCGACGCGGCCATCACGGAGCCCCAGTCGCCGACGTGCGCGCCGATGTACTGGTAGATGCCGAGCGTGACCGGCTTGACGTCGTCGGTGGTGTTCAGCGTGAGCGCGAACATGAAGTCGCTCCACGCGTACAGGAAGGAGAACAGGCCGGCCGTGATGAGGGAGTTGCGGCTCATCGGGAGGACGACCTGGAGGAAGGTGCGCAGCCTGCCCGCGCCGTCGGCCTCCGCGGCCTCGATGACCTCCTTCGGGATCGCCACCATGAAGGAGCGCATGAGGACGATGGCGAAGGGGATGCCGAGCGAGGCGTCGGCGAGCATGAGGCCGAAGTAGGAGTTGACCAGGCCCAGGTCGACGTACGCGCTGTAGAGGGCGTTGGCGATGACGATGCCCGGCACCATCTGGGTGATGAGCGTGCCGAAGACGATCGTGCGGCTGCCGGGCAGTCGGAACTGGGCGAGCCCGTACGCGGCGGGCGCGGCGATCGCCAGGCAGATGGCGACGGCGCCGAGCGCGACGGCGAGGGAGGTCAGCAGGTGCCCGCCCTGTTCGGTGATCGCCGATGTGAAGCCGGAGAGGTCGAGCGACTTGGGGACCGGCGCCACCTCGAGCAGCCCCGACTCGGGTTGCAGCGCCGTGTTGATCATCCAGTACAGCGGGAACAGCATGACGCCGAGGACGAGGAGTCCGACGACGGTGGCGCCCCAGCGGCGCCCGGAGGCGGTGGTGGTGGCCATGCGGGTCACTTCCCCTCGGCGCGGTTGGCCCGCAGGTAGAACACCGCGAAGACGGCGGAGATGAGGATGAGGACGTTGCCGACGACGGCGCCCGCGCCGAAGTCGAGCTGTACGAAGGAGTTCTGGTACGTGAGGGTGCCGAGCGTCTGCGTGGAGTCGGCGGGGCCGCCGTCGGTGAGGGCGAGGATCAGGTCGAGGATCTTGACAGTCGACATGAAGCCGAGGACGAGCACGACGGTGATGACGGGCTTGAGGAGCGGCAGGGTGATCGAGCGGAAGGTGCGCCAGGCGGAGGCTCCGTCGAGCGACGAGGCCTCGTACAGCTCCTTGGGGATCTCCTGGAGGCCGCCGTAGAGGATCACCATGTTGAACGGGATGCCGATCCAGATGTTCACCATGATCACGGAGAACAGGGCCATGCCGGGGCTGGTCAGCCAGGGTGTGTGGCCGTCGAGGCCGAGGAGTTGGGCGAAGGAGTTGAGGACTCCGGTGTCCTGGTCGAGGATGCGGCGCCACACGATGCCGGAGACGACCATCGGGACGAGCCAGGGCAGCAGGATGAGGGAGCGCAGGAAGCCGTTGAGCGGGAATTTCTTGGTGAAGAAGACGGCGAGCGCGAGTCCGATGCCGAACTGGCCGACGAGGGAGCCGATGGTGAAGACGATGGTGTGCCACAGCGCCTTGCCGAAGAGGTCGTCGTGGAAGACCTTGGTCCAGTTGTCGGCGCCGTTGAAGGGGGCCTTGCCGTCGAAGAACGTCGACGGCGAGAAGTCCTGGAAGCTCATCACGACGTTGCGGACGAGCGGGTAGCCGAAGAACAGCAGCATGAAGACGACGGCGGGGGCGATGAACCCCCACTGGCCGAGCCGGCGGCGGCGCCGGGCGCGGACCGGGTCGTTCTTCGCCGGAGCCCTCGTGGTCGTGGCGGCGGGTGCGGTGGCCGTGGTGGTCGACATGGTGGTGGCTCCCCCTCAGTTCCCGCTCGTGGCGCGGGCCTGCGCCCGCTTCAGGGCGGCCTCGCTCGACTGCCCCGTGAGCGCGGACTGGAACGCGCTCTGGAGGGCGAGCGACACGGACGACCAGCGGGCGCCGACCTTCGCGGTGCGGGAGCGGGCGGTGGCCACCTGGTCGGCGAGCGCGTCGAGTTCGGGCACCTCCTCGCGCCAGGTGGCGGCGGCCTTGGCGTTGGCCGGGACCATCCAACTGTTGCGGGCGTACGTGATCTGCTCGCGCTCGGACGCCATGCAGCGGATGATGCGCGCCGCGGTCTTCTGGCGGCCGGTGTCCTCGGTCCTCGGGACGGTGAGGACGGCGCCGCCGAGCGGTCCGACGGACTTCTCGCCCCGGCGCGGCACGGGGATCTGCGCGATGCCCCAGTGCAGGTTCTTCTTGGTGTTCAGGGTCTCCACCTGCCACGGGCCGTTGATCATCATGGCGGCGTTGCCCGCCATGAACTGGTCGTTGACGTCGGCCTGGGTCCAGTTGACGGTCGACTTGGAGAGCGAGCCGTCCTTGATGAGGCTCTTCCAGTAGTCGAGGGCGCCCGCGACCTTCGGTCCGGCGAGGTTCGTCTCGTCGCCGCCGTTGGACCACATGAACGGGGCGAACTGGAAGACGCCGTCCTCGGCTCCACCCGCGCTGAGGGCGATGCCGTACTGGCTGCCCTGGGTGAGCTTCTTGGCGGTGTCGCGCATCTCGGCCCAGGTGGTGGGGACGTCGAGGCCCGCCTTCTTCAGGATGTCCTTGTTGTAGAAGAGGGCGAGGGTGTTCACCGTGCGCGCGGCCCCGTAGTAGGTGCCCTTGTACGAGCCGAAGTCGACGATGCCCTTGGGGATGTCCCGCGTGGACAGGCCCAGCGAGCGCAGGTCGACGAGGCCGCCCGCCTCGGCGAAGGTCGGCATCTCGGAGGCGTCGAACTGGATGACGTCGGGGAGCGACTTCGACGACGCCATGCGCAGCGACTTCTGCATGACCTGCGCGGCGGGCACGCTCTGCTGCTCGATGGTGAGGCCCAGCTTTGCACTGCAGCGCTTGAGCGTCGCGGCGTCCCAGCCGTGGTACGAGGCGTCGGTCGAGGAGTTGAGGACGGTGAACACGGCGGGGTCGCGCTGGGCGGCGCAGCCGCTGAGCGCCGCGCCCGCGACGAGCGCGGAACAGGCGGTGAGTGCCGCGGTGGTCCTTCGGCCGCGGCGGCCGGCGCGGGGGCGCGGCTCGTCCGGTGGAAGTGCTGCTGTCACGGTGGATGCCCTTGCCTGGTGGGTGTGGCCGGCCCCGGCGGAACTCCCGTGTCCCGGCGGGGTCTTCGCGTGGCTCGCTGCGGCTCCGGCCTGCGCCGCACACGCGGATCGCATTTGTATTCCGCCATGACTAATACGCCATCAAGCGCTTCGACACCACCCCTTGTCATCGACTTTCCGGCCTCGTGCACGTCCTGCTACACACCGTGGACGACGGAATCGAAGCGCTTCGACGATTCGTTCTCCGAACCTCTTGATCTTTCGAGGGGCATGGGCTCAAATGCGGTCTACGGGCGCTCCGTCCACGCCCGCCGCCCACCCCGAGGAAGATCATGAAGTTCACCGACGGTTTCTGGCTGATGCGTGACGGGGTCGAGGCCTCGTACGCCACCGAGGTCCGTGACCTGCGGGTCGACGCCGACCGGTTCACCGCGTTCGCCGCCGTCAAGCGGGTCGAGCGGCGCGGCGACACCCTCAACTCCCCGCTGCTGACCGTCGACTGCTTCACCCCCGCCGAGGGGATCATCGGCGTCCGCGTCACGCATCACGCGGGGAAGCTGCGGCCGGGGCCCGAGTTCCGGCTGGCCGGCGAGGGCGCGGGCTCCGTGCGCCGCGTGCGCCGCGACGGCTCCCTGGTCGAGCTGTCGACCGGTGCGCTGTCGGTGTGCCTCGACGAGGCCGCGCCCTGGCAGTTGACGTTCCGGGACGCGGACGGCCGCGAGGTCACGTCGTCGGGCCGCAAGGGCACCGCCTTCTTCCGCACCGGCGACGGCGGGCACCACATGGCGGCGCAGCTGTCGCTCGGCGTCGGCGAGCAGGTGTACGGCCTCGGCGAGCGCTTCACGCCGTTCGTGAAGAACGGCCAGGTCGTCGACATGTGGCAGGCCGACGGCGGCACCAGCAGCGAACAGGCCTACAAGAACGTGCCGTTCAGCCTGCACGTCTCCCCCGCCGGCGCGTACGGCGTGTTCGTGGCGCACCCGGGCCGGGTGTCGTACGAGGTCGGCTCGGAGTCGGTCGGGCAGCTGCAGTTCAGCGTCGAGGACCAGACGCTGGAGTACTACGTCGTCGCGGGCCCCACCCCGAAGGACGTGCTGCGCCGCTACACGGCGCTCACCGGGCGTCCCGCGCTGCCGCCCGCCTGGTCGTTCGGGCTGTGGCTGACGACGTCGTTCACGACGCCGTACGACGAGGCGACGGTGACGTCGTTCGTCGACGGGATGGCGGAGCGGGGCATCCCGCTGAGCGTCTTCCACTTCGACTGCTTCTGGATGCGCGAGTACCAGTGGTCGGACTTCGCGTGGGACCCCGCGGTCTTCCCCGACCCGGAGGGCATGCTGGCCCGGCTCAAGGAGCGCGGCCTGCGGATCTCCGTGTGGATCAACCCGTACATCGCCCAGAAGTCGGCGCTGTTCGACGAGGCCGCCGAGCACGGCTATCTGGTGAAGCGGGCCAATGGCGACATCTGGCAGTGGGACCTGTGGCAGGCGGGCATGGCGCTCGTCGACTTCACGAACCCCGAGGCCCGCGCGTGGTTCCGCGCGAAGCTCAAGGTGCTGCTCGACCAGGGTGTCGACTGCTTCAAGACGGACTTCGGGGAGCGCATCCCCACCGACGTCGTCTGGCACGACGGCTCCGATCCGGAGCGCATGCACAACTACTACACGCACCTCTACAACCAGGTCGTCTTCGACCTGCTGGAGAAGGAGCGCGGCCGCGGCGAGTCCGTCCTCTTCGCACGCTCGGCCACGGCGGGCGGGCAGCAATTCCCGGTGCACTGGGGCGGCGACTGCTGGTCGTCGTTCGGGGCGATGGCGGAGTCGCTGCGCGGCGGACTCTCGCTGTCCCTTTCGGGCTTCGGGTTCTGGTCGCACGACATCGGCGGCTTCGAGGGCACCCCCGACCCCGCGGTGTTCAAGCGCTGGCTGGCCTTCGGCCTGCTGTCCTCGCACAGCCGCCTGCACGGCTCGTCGTCGTACCGGGTCCCGTGGGAGTTCGGCGACGAAGCGGTCGACGTGGCACGGGAGTTCACCCGCCTCAAGCACCGCCTGATGCCGTATCTGTACGGTGCCGCGACCGAGGCGCACACCACGGGTGTGCCCCTGATGCGCCCCATGCTGCTCGACTTCCCCGACGACCCCACCGCCCGGATCCTCGACCGCCAGTACATGCTCGGCCCCGATCTGCTGGTGGCGCCGGTGTTCTCGGCGGACGGCGACGTCGAGTTCTACGTCCCCGAGGGCACGTGGACGCACCTCCTGACCGGGGAGCGGGTTCAGGGCCCGGCGTGGCGCCGCGAACGCCACGCCTTCGACAGCCTGCCGCTGTACGTCCGTCCTGGCGCGGTCCTGCCGCTCGGCGCGGACACCTCGCGCCCGGACGGCGACTGGCTCGACGGGCTGACGCTGCTGGCCACCCCCGACGCGGCCGATGTCACGGTGACCGTCCCCGACCCGCACGGCGCGGTGGCGGCGACGTACCGGGTGGTGCGGAACTCCGCGACCGGGGCCGTGTCGGTCGAGGGCGGGTCGGGTGAGGTGACGGTCGAGGGGCTCTGACGGCGGCGAGGGGCGTTCCCCGCATCGACCCCGTCAGTGCAGCGCCAGGAACGGGGCCGAGGCCAGCAGGAAGGCCACCATCGCGTACTTGAGACGGTGGGCAGGGAGGGCGTGGGCGATGCGCCAGCCGACGACGACGCCGATCAGCTCCGGGACGCCCACGAGGGCCGCCAGGGGCCAGTCGACCGAGCCGTGCGCCACGTACGCCACCGTGCCCGCGCTCGCGATCACGATCGACTGGGCCTGCGCCGCGGCCAGCGACGACAGCACCGGCAGCCCGGCGACGACGAGCAGCGGCACGCTCAGCATGGGCCCGCCGAGCCCGAACAGGCCCGCCACCACCGCGACGACGGCGCCGATGAGGGCGGTGCGTACCAGTGGGATGTGCGTGCGCCCGGCGTCCTGCACGGCACGTCGGTCGCGGACCCACACCAGGACGCCCGTGACGACGACCGCGCAGGCCAGGAGCATCCCGAAGCCCCGCCCCGCGACGAGGGTGTTGCACAGGACGCCCAGCGGCGCGCCCACGAGGGCAACGCCCGCGAGGACGGCGGCGCAGCGCCGTGTTCCGGGGTCCTTGAGCTGACCCGAGCGCGCGTACACGGCCGTGCCGAGCAGGCCGGTGGCGACGTGGGTGACGATCGCGGTGCCGGCCACTCCGGACGGTGTCAGTCCGGAGAACAGGAACAGGCCGATGGTGGGCAGCACGCCGCCGGGCCCGATGGCGGTGATGCCGATGCCGCCGACAAGTCCCGCGACGGCCAGGAGAACGAGGTGCGTCGTGTCCGGAGTCATGTGTGGTCGTCGATCCTTCTGTCCTGGTTCCTCATCCCGCTGTCCTGGTCCCTAATCCCTCGGCAGCACCGCGCGCAGCGCGAACCGGTCGGCGCGCACCCGCAGCGACTCGGCGTCGACGGGACGGCCGTCCGCGAGCCTGGTCAGGCGGTCGATGGTGAAGAGGGCGGCGCCCTCCGCGACGTCGAGCAGGCGCGCGGTGTCCGGGTCGGCGGTGACGGCGTGCACGGTGACTTCGGCGCTGCCGAGCCGGATGCCGCTGGTCTCCTCGATGAGCGCGAACAGGTCTCGGCCCGCCAGATGGCGGTCGAGCAGCGGACGGCCGATGTCGGGGGCGAGCCATGTCGAGTCCAGGGAGAGCGGGGTGCCGTCGAGGGACCTCAGGCGTTCGATGTAGACCGCCTCCGCGCGTTCCGGGAGGTCGAGGCGTTGCGTGATGGCGGGCGGTGCGTACGGGACGACGCGTGCCTCGCGGACCTCGTTGGTGACGGTGCCGTACGCGGTCAACTCCTCGGCGAGGCCCACGAGACGGGCGAGTCCGTGTCCTGCCTTGTGGCCGGTGATGACGGTTCCGATGCCGCGCCGCCGTGTCACGACGCCCTCGTCCCTGAGCAGGTTCAGCGCCTCGCGCACGGCGTTGCGGGTGGCGCCGAGGGACCGGCCGAGGGTCCGTTCGTCCGGCAGCACACCCTCGTACGCGCCGTCGACGATGCGCTGGCGCAGCACGTCGGCGACGCGGCGCGCCCGGTCGGCCCGCGTTCCGTCCCGGTGTTCCATGCCGGCCCCTTCCCGGTGTCGGTGGCTGTTGTCCGTGTGACGGCCGACCGTACGCCCTTGGAAGTTTCGCGGGTGTTACGCCACCCCTCCCGACCTGGGCAAACGCCTGACCTGCGGCGCAGCGGGCGAGGCCGGTGGCAACGCCGGTCACGGACACCTCAACTGCCTCATGGGGAACGCGCCCAGCTGCTCCCCGGCCAACCGCACACCCGGGCAGACCGGCCGCTCCTTCGAGGGATTCACGCTGGTCGAGCCGGGTTTGACGTCGGTGTCACAGTGGTGTCCCGGCGTCGAGGGCGATGCGCTCCCCTACCCCGTCAGCAGCTCCGGTGGCATCGGACGCAAGCCCTGATTGGGCGTCAACATGCCAACTCCCGTACCGTAAAAGGAGACCGATCTGTGCTGACCTGCCACGCGATGGGCACCCGTGTGAGTACCATCCGGCCCTACAGCACACATGCACACACCGACAGATCACTCCTTGCCACGAAAGCGAGACACCATGTCGGACACCACCCCGCAGACCGAGCTCAAGGCCCGCTACGCCGACCGGATCGCGGACGACATCGCGCACAACGAGAACGAGTTGAAGCGGATCAGCGAGGAAATCGCCGCGCTGCAGGCCGAGTTGGGCACCCTTGAGGAGAACAGGGCGCTCCTGGAAAGCATGTTGAAGTCCCTCGGCAGCGGCGAACTCCCGCCCCTGCCCGAGCCGCCCGCCCCCGCGAAGGCGGCCGGCAAGGCGGCGGCCCGCCTCCCCCGCCAGAAGACCCGGGACACCGCGACCGCCAAGTCGGCGCAGCCGAAGAAGGCCCGCGAGGCGACCGCCGCCTCGGCGAAGACGGCGAAGCCCGCCAAGGCGGCCAAGTCCGCGAAGGCCACCACGCCGAGCGCCAAGGCCGCAGCCTCCACCACCCCCGCCGCCCCTGCCGCGAAGAAGGCCGCGCCGCAGGGCTCCACGCTCGTCGAGCTCATCGTGTCCCAGCTCGACGCCGAGACCAGCCCGCGCTCCGCCGCCGAGATCACCTCGACGCTCCAGAAGGCGTACCCCAAGCGGGAGTTCAGCACCAAGGTCGTCCGCAACACGCTGGAGGCCCTGGTCGCGAAGGCCCGCGCCGAGCGCACCCGCCAGCAGCGCTCGGTGTTCTACGTCTCCGCGCCCGGCTCCGCCGCGCCGGCGAAGCAGGCCCCCGCGAAGCAGGCCGCGGACGCCAAGAAGGACACCAAGGCGGACACGAAGGCCGCAGCCGGCAAGACCTCGGAGAGCAAGGCCGCGGACAAGGCCGGGCAGAAGGAAGGCGCGGCGTGACACCCCGCCCGGCGCCCGCGCGATGAGTTTCGATCGCCGTGGCAGTCTCACAGTTGTCGATCACGTAGGAGGCATTCGTGAAGCAGCAACTGCTGAGGGTCCAGAACTTCAATGTGTCCGCGGACGGCTTCGGCGCCGGTGAGGGCCAGAGCCTGGAGCGGCCCTTCGGCCACGCCGACCCGGGGCAGATGTTCTCCTGGGCCGGGGCCACGGCGAGCTGGCCCAATCGCACGGATCCGGGCGGGTCCCGCGGTCTGGACGACTATCTGACGCGGGACTTCGGCAACAACATCGGCGCCGAGATCATGGGCCGCGGCAAGTTCGGTCCGCAGCGCGGACCGTGGCAGGACCACGAGTGGCGTGGCTGGTGGGGCGAGGAGCCCCCGTTCCACACCCCCGTGTTCGTCCTGACGCACCACACACGGCCGTCGTTCACGCTGTCGGACACCACGTTCCACTTCGTCGACGCCGACCCCGCCACCGTGCTCAAGCAGGCCAGGGTGGCGGCCGACGGCAAGGACGTCCGGCTCGGTGGTGGTGCCACCACCGTCCGCGAGTTCCTCGAGGCCGACCTGGTCGACACCCTGCACGTGGCGGTCGCGGAGGGTGTCACGCTCGGCGCCGGGTCGAAGCTGTGGGACTCCCCCGACGAGCTGCTCGACCGGTTCCACTGCGATGTCGTGCCGAGCCCCACGGGCGCGGTGCGGCACCACCTGTTCTGGCGCAAGTGATACCGCACCGCCTCCACTGAGTCCCGCGGTCAGTGGCCGCGGGCGTGGAAGGGCTCGGGTTCGATGAGGACGCAGCGCGTTCCGGTGTAGATGGTCGGCATGCAGCGGTTGCAGTGGATGCACAGCGAGTGTGTCGGCCGGTCGGCCGCGCGGTCCTCGGCGAAGCGGTGGACGAGGTCGGGTTCGCGCAGCAGTGCGCGGGCCATGGCCACGAACTCGAAGCCCTCGGTCATGGCCCGCTCGGCGGTGGCCCGGTCGGCTATGCCGCCGAGGAGGATGAGCGGCAGCTTCAGGGCGGCCCTGAACTGGCGTGCGTACGGCAGCAGGAACGCCTCCTCGTAGGGGTAGGCGCGGATGAACCTCTTGCCGACGCGTTCGATGCCGAACCGCTGCGGCTGCGGGAACGTGGCGGCGAACTGGCGCACGGGCGCGGCCCCGCGAAACAGGTACATCGGGTTCAGGAGCGAGCTTCCCGCGGTGAGTTCCAGGGCGTCGACGCTGCCGTCCTCCTCCAGCCAGGCGGCGGTGCGCAGGCTCTCGTCGAGCCAGATGCCGCCGGACACCCCGTCGTCCATGTTGAGTTTCGCGGTGACGGCGATCTCGTCGCCGACCTCGTCGCGCACCGCGCGGGCCACGCCGCGTGCCACCTTCGCGCGGTTGGCGAGGGTGCCGCCGTACTCGTCCTTGCGCTTGTTGAGCTTCGGGCTGAGGAAGGCGCTGGCCAGGTAGTTGTGGCCGAGGTGGATCTCGACGGCGTCGAATCCGGCCTCGACGGCGGTGCGGGCCGCGCGGGCGTGGGCGCGGGTGACACGGGCGATGTCGTCGCGGGTGGCCGGGCGGGCGAAGCGGAACGACTGGAGGTTCAGGAAGCGGCTGGGCGCGAGCGCGGGCAGCCCGTTGGACACCGGATCGGCCACCGGGCCTGCGTGCCCGATCTGTGCCGACACGGCGGCGCCCTCGGCGTGCACCGCGTCGGTGAGGCGGCGCAGTCCTGGCACGGCCTCGGGCCGCATGAAGATCTGGTCCCGTTCGGTGCGTCCCTCGGGGGCGACGGCGCAGTACGCGACGGTGGACATGCCGACGCCGCCCGCGGCGGGGCGCCGGTGGTACGCGATGAGCTCGTCGCTCACGAGGGCGTCGCGCGTGACACCTTCGAAGGTGGCCGCCTTGATCACCCGGTTGCGCAGGGTGAGCGGGCCGAGCCGGGCCGGGGCGAGCAGGTCGGGAGCGGAAGGGGCTTCGGGGGCGGAGTCGGCTGTGCTCATGGCGGTGCAACTCCTCAACGGTCGGGGGCTACGGGGCGTCGAGTCCCGCCGTGACGTAGGCGATGACGGCCTCGACGGGCGGGCGGGGTGTGCCGCCCAGTTCGGCGGTGGCCGGTTGCGGCTCGCCGTAGAGCTGGAGCAGCAGGTCGAACGTCATGCGCAGGCGGTGTGCCGCCTGGGTGCGGGAGAGGTCGGGGCGGGCGGCGCGCAGCAGGTCGCGCCAGGGGCCGTGGCCGAACCACCGCTCGTCGAAGGGGAGGTCGCGGCGGCGCAGCACGACGCGGGCGAGCAGGTGGAGCAGCATCCGGCCGTGCGGTGTCGCGGTCAGGGCGTCGAGCGGGCGCACGAGGACGTCGACGAACGCGGCGACACTCGGGGTGCCGGTGTCGGCGACGGCGGCGAGCGGCTCCGCCCACAGCGGGCCGAGTCGGCTCTGGAGCAGCGCCGCGACCAGGTCCTCCTTGGTGCCGAAGTGGTAGTGCACGGCGGCCGGGTTCATGCCCGCCGCCGCGTTCACGGCGCGGACCGACACCTGCTCGTACCCCTTGGCGAGGAAGAGCCGTTCGGCGGCGTCGAGGAGGGCCGCCCGCGTGGCGTCGGTGGGCATGGGGCACAGGACAGCACGGCGCGGCACACTTTTCAATCAGTGATGGAAAACTTTCCGGCGGTCACTCGTCACCCGAACCGGGGTCGACAATGTCGTACGAATGCGGCGAAACCGTTAGACCCCGCGATCACCGGGGGATCCGGTTCCCATGGACATCGGATACACGTTGATGACCGAGCAGGCCGGACCGCGCGAGCTGGTGGGGCATGCCGTCGGGGCCGAGGAGACGGGGTTCGACTTCTCGGTGACCAGCGACCACTACTTCCCCTGGCTGCGCTCGCAGGGCCACTCCCCGTACGCCTGGAGCGTTCTCGGGGCGGTGGCGCAGGCGACGTCGCGGCTGCCGCTGATGACGTACGTGACCTGCCCGACGTTCCGCTACCACCCGGCGGTGGTGGCGCAGAAGGCGGCCACGATGCAGCTGCTGTCGGAGGGCCGCTTCCGGCTGGGGCTCGGCTCGGGCGAGAACCTGAACGAGCACGTGGTGGGCCGCGGCTGGCCCGCTGTGGACGTGCGGCACGAGATGCTGGAGGAGGCCGTGACGATCATCCGCGGCCTGTTCGACGGCGGGCACCTCACACACCACGGCAAGCACTACGACGTGGAGTCGGCGCGCCTGTGGGACCTGCCCGACACCGCCCCGCCGATCGGCATCGCCGTGTCGGGCGAGCGGTCCTGCGAGCTGGCGGGCCGCCTCGCCGATCTGCTGATCGCCACCGAGCCCAAGCCGGAGCTGGTGTCCGCGTTCGACCGGCACGGCGGCGAGGGCAAGCCGCGCATCGGCCAGCTGCCCGTCTGCTACGACGTGGACCGCGGGGCCGCCGTGGCGCGTGCGCACGACCAGTTCCGCTGGTTCGGCGGCGGCTGGAAGGTGAACTCGGAGCTTCCGCACCCCGACTCCTTCGCGGGAGCGACGCAGTTCGTGCGGCCGTCCGACGTCGCCGAGTCGATCCCCTGCGGTGACGACGTCGACGAGTTCGTGAAGGCGGCTCAGCCGTTCGCGGACGCCGGGTTCACGGGGCTCGCGCTGGTGCAGATCGGCGGGGACGCGCAGCGCGAGTTCCTGGAGTGGTCGTCGGTGCGGCTGCTGCCGGCGCTGCGCGAGGCCTTCGGCTGACCGGGAGACGATCGTGCCCGCACCCTCCTCCGACGGCTCCGCGCTCGTCGTGATCGACATGATCAACACGTACGACCACGCCGACGCGGAGCTGCTGCTGCCCGCCTCCCGTGCCGTCGTCCCCGCCATCGTGGATCTGCTCGAGCGGGCGCGCGCCGCGGGCGTCCCGGTGATCTACGTCAACGACAATTTCGGCGAATGGCGCTCGCACCACGGAGAGCTGGTGGACACGGCGCTCGCCGGTCCGCACGCGGATCTGGTGGAGCCGCTGCGCCCCGACGACGACTCGCTGTTCGTCGTCAAAGCCCGTCATTCGATCTTCTACGAGACCCCGCTCGCGTATCTGCTGTGGGAGCTGGGCGTCGGACACATCGTGCTGTGCGGGCAGGTGACCGAGCAGTGCGTGCTCTATTCGGCGCTCGACGCGCACATCCGCCATCTGCGGACCACGGTGCCGCACGACGCGGTGGCGGCCATCCACCCGGAGCTCGCGCAGGCGGCTCTCGAGATGATGCGGCGCAACATGGGCGCCCGCATCGTGGCGGCCCCGGACGTGACGTTCGAGGCCGCCGGCTGAGACGAACCTCAGCGTACGAGTGCGTACACGCCCCAGCCGAGGAGGAACAGCACCACGATTCCTGTCAAGATCGCGGTGCCGCTCCCCGGCCGCGCCGAGCGTTCGCGCTCGAGTTCCTTCTCCTTGATGAACGCCTTGGTGTCTGCCTCGGTGCGGGTGCGCACCCACGCGCTTCCTGGAGCGAACATTTCCGTCTTCCTCCCCGTTGTCGACTGATCACGAGCCTCACCGATCGGGGGCGGATCAAACGTTTCCCGCGCCGCGCAGCTGGGCCAGGGACGACGGGTTGAGGGGGCGCGGCGGGGTGTTCTCGGCCGTGTCGACGAGGACGACGGTGCGGGCGCAGGCGTGGGTGAGGGCGGTGGTGAAGCTGCCGTCGGCGAACTGGGCGAGCGGGCCGCGCGGCGAATGCCCGACGGCGACGACGCGGGCCCCGACCTCCTCGGCGTGCCGGGCGAGGGCGCGGCCCGCGGCGGCGTGGTCACCGACGCTGGTGAGCACCTGGCCCGTCGCTGCGACGCCCTGTCCCGCGAGTCGGTCGAGGTGGGCGGTGACGGCGGCGCGGGCCTGCGCCAGGTCCTCGGTGTCGGTGGCCTGGTCGTCGACCACGGCGGTCTGCTGGACGTGGACGACCTCCAGCGGGCCGCCGGTGTCGCGGGCGAGGCGCGCGGCGGCGTCGACGATGGCGGGTGCCCTGTCGTGGTCGCCGACCGCGACGACGACGCGCGGCGCGGTGTCCCGCGCCGGGGCACCGACGGGCGTGAACGACGGCCGCACCGGCTCGCTCTCCGCTCCCCCGGACTCGGCCCTGCGCAGCAGCCGGTGGCCGCTGGCCAGGACGGGGATGGCGAGGAGGAAGGTGCCCGCGGCCAGGTAGAAGGGCACGCTGAGGTCGGTGGCGTCGGCGAGCTTCCCTGCGACGTAGGGCGCGAGGCCGCCGCCGATGAACCGCAGGAAGCCGTACGCGGAGGAGGCGACGGGGCGCTCCACCGGGGAGACGAGCATGACGGCCTGAGTGGTGAGCGTGTTGTTGATGCCGATGAAGGCGCCGCTGACGATGACGGCGACGATCACCACGGTGGGGGTGGCGACGCCCGCGGCGATGACCGCCATGACGACGCCGAGGCAGAACAGGTTCGCGTAGAGGACGGCGGCGGTGCCGTACCGGGCCTGGAGGCGGGGTGCGAAGAACACGCTGAACAGGGCGACGAGCAGGCCCCAGCCGGTGAAGACGAGGCCGAGTTCGTGGGCGTCGAGCTCCATGGGGTACGGCGCGTAGCCGAGCATGGTGAAGAAGCCCCAGTTGTAGAGCAGCGCCATGATGCCCATGGTCAGCAGGCCGCGGTGGCGCAGGGCCCGGAGCGGGGCGAGCGGCGACGTGATCCTCTTCGGTCTGGGCAGGTCGGGGACGAAGGCGATCGTGGCGGCGAGGGCGATCGCCATGAGGACGGCGACGCCGAAGAAGGGGCCGCGCCAGCTGATCGCGCCGAGTTCGCCGCCGAGCAGCGGGCCCACGGCGATGCCGAGGCCGAGCGCGGTCTCGTAGAGGATGATCGCGCCGCCGAAGCCGCCGCTCGCGGAGGCGACGATGACGGCGAGGGATGTGGCGATGAACAGGGCGTTGCCGAGTCCCCAGCCGGCGCGGAAGCCGACGATGCCGTTGATGGAGCCCGTGGCGCCTGCGAGCGCCGAGAAGACGACGATGACGCTCAGGCCGATGACGAGGGTGCGCTTGGCGCCGAAGCGGCTGGAGAACCAGCCGACGACGAGCATCGCCACGGCGGTCACGATCAGATAGCTGCTGAACAGCAGGGACACCTGGCTGGGCGTGGCGTGCAGGCTCTCGGCGAGGGCGGGCAGGATCGGGTCCACGAGACCGATGCCCATGAACGAGATGACGCAGGCGAACGCGACGGCCCAGACGGCCTTGGGCTGCTTGAAGGGGCTCGCGGTCTTCGACTCACGCTGATCCATGCAGCCATCATGTATTTACGTGTAAGGCGAAACAAGATGCGTGCGGGCGCCACTCCCCGCAGGGGGCGGCGCCCGCACGGCGACGGCTCAGGCGGCGCGCTTCGGCAGCTTCCAGTTCGGCCGCGGGAAGTGGCAGGTGTAACCGTCGGGGTAGCGCTCCAGGTAGTCCTGGTGCTCCGGCTCGGCCTCCCAGAAGTCGCCGAGCGGCTCGACCTCGGTCACGACCTTGCCGGGCCACAGACCGCTCGCGTCCACGTCCGCGATGGTGTCGACCGCGACCTCGCGCTGCGCCTCGTCCGCGTAGTAGATCGCGGAACGGTAGCTGCGCCCCAGGTCGTTGCCCTGACGGTCCTTGGTGGTCGGGTCGTGGACCTGGAAGAAGAACTCCAGGAGGTCCCGGTACGTGATCACCGACGGGTCATAGACGATCTCGATGGCCTCGGCGTGGTCGCCGTGGTTGCGGTACGTGGCGTTCGGCGTGTCACCGCCGGAGTAGCCCACGCGCGTCGACAGCACGCCGGGGCGCTTGCGGATCAGGTCCTGCATTCCCCAGAAGCAGCCGCCCGCCAGCACTGCCTTCTCGGTCTTCTCCGACATACGCCACTCCCTGCACTTCCTGACACGACCAACGGATCCAACGAGTGCAACAGACCGGGACCCGCAGATCTTCCAGCTTAAGGTGAGCCCCTAAAGCGAGGCTATCGACCCCCATAAGCCTGCCTTATGTGCCCATAGACCGGACCCGCCTACTTGCTAAGGCTTGCCTTACTTTAGGCTTCCCTTCAAGCACTCGTGGCCCGACCAGCACGTACGGACCACGGGAACCACTCGAAGGGAACCTGAACCATGCCTCGCCCCCTGAGGGTCGCCATCGTCGGAGCCGGCCCCGCCGGCATCTACGCCGCCGACGCCCTGCTCAAGTCCGAAGCGGCCGCCGAGCCGGGGGTGTCCATCGACCTCTTCGAGCGCATGCCGGCGCCGTTCGGCCTGATCCGCTACGGCGTGGCGCCGGACCACCCGCGCATCAAGGGCATCGTCAAGGCGCTGCACCAGGTGCTCGACAAGCCGCAGATCCGGCTGTTCGGCAACGTCGACTACCCGCGCGACATCGACCTCGACGACCTGCGCGCCTTCTACGACGCCATCGTCTTCTCCACCGGCGCCACGGCCGACCGGGCGCTCGACATCCCGGGCATCGAGCTCGACGGCTCCTACGGCGCGGCCGAGTTCGTCGCCTGGTACGACGGCAACCCCGACTTCCCGCGCACCTGGCCGCTGGAGGCCGAGAAGGTCGCGGTCCTCGGCGTCGGCAACGTCGCCCTCGACGTCGCCCGCGTGCTCGCGAAGACGGCGGACGAGCTGCTCCCGACCGAGATCCCGGCCAACGTGTACGAGGGCCTGAAGGCGAACAAGGCCAAGGAGATCCACGTCTTCGGCCGCCGCGGCCCGGCGCAGGCGAAGTTCAGCCCCATGGAGCTGCGCGAGCTGGACCACTCCCCGTCCATCGAGGTCATCGTCAACCCCGAGGACATCGACTACGACGAGGGCTCGATCGCCGCCCGGCGCGGCGAGAAGCAGACCGACATGGTCGCCAAGACGCTGGAGAACTGGGCGATCCGCGACGAGGGCGACCGCCCGCACAAGCTGTTCCTGCACTTCTTCGAGTCGCCCACCGAAATCCTCGGCGAGGACGGCAAGGTGGTCGGCCTGCGCACCGAGCGCACCGAGCTGGACGGCACGGGCAACGTCAAGGGCACGGG
Organism: Streptomyces sp. SDT5-1; assembly: GCF_052245995.1. Taxonomy (NCBI): domain Bacteria; kingdom Bacillati; phylum Actinomycetota; class Actinomycetes; order Kitasatosporales; family Streptomycetaceae; genus Streptomyces; species Streptomyces sp. SDT5-1. The sequence continues at coordinate 58,950 of NZ_CM125963.1, forward strand.
CAAGTTCACCGACTGGGACCTCGGCGCCGTCTACCGCGCCGTGGGCTACCTCTCCGACGAACTGCCCAAGCTGCCCTGGGACATCAAGTCCGGCACCGTCCCGGACGAGGGCGGCCGTGTCATCCAGGAGAACGGCGAGCACCTCCAGTCGACGTACGTCACCGGATGGATCCGGCGCGGCCCCGTGGGCCTCATCGGGCACACCAAGGGCGACGCCAACGAGGCGATCGGGAACCTCCTCGCGGACCACGCGGAGGGCCGCCTGCAGACGCCGGTCTCCCCCGCCCCCGAGGCCGTCGACGAGTTCCTCGGCGAGCGCGGCGTCCGCTACACGACGTGGGAGGGCTGGTACAAGCTCGACGCCGCGGAGAAGGCGCTCGGCGAGCCGCAGGGCCGTGAGCGCGTGAAGATCGTGGAGCGCGACGAGATGCTGGACGCCAGCGAGGCGTGAGACTCCGTGTGAGGGCCCGGCCGGATTCCGGTCGGGCCCTCACACGTACCCGCGCGTGCGGGGCGAGTTCGGCGACGGGATAAGCTGGTGCGGATAGATGTAAAGCCCACCCACCTTGTCCGCCGCGGAGGCGCCGTGCCTCAGATCACCGTCGACTACTCGCCCGCACTCTCCGACACCCTCGACCGGCGGGCCCTCGCCGTGGAGCTGGGCGCCCTGGTCGTCGAGGGGTCGGGATCCCGCGGCACCTGCAAGACGTTCTTCCGCGCCGCCACCGAGACGTACGTCGTCGGGGGCGAGCAGGAGGACGCCCCCGTGGTGCACGTGGAGGTGGCGCTGCTGCCGGGGCGCAGCGAGCGGACCATGGACCGGCTCTCGCAGCGGATCCTCGCGCTGCTGGTCGAGCGGGCGGGCGAGGACGTGGTGTGTTCCGTCGAGGTGCGGCCCCTGGCGGCGTACAGCCTGTATCCGACGCGGCACGCGTGCGCCTCGGACGCCTGCGGGCGCCCGGCCGCCCCGTCGGCGCTCAGCCGATCCGCGCCTTCAGCCGGGCCACGTTGGACGGTACGTCGCCGCGGGTGAGGTCGCTGCCGATGCTGACGGTGAACGCGCCGGCGGCGAGCCACCGGTCGGCCTCGTCGACGGCCACGCCGCCGGTCGCCATGATCCGGGCGCCGGGCAGCACGGAGAGCACCGACTTCAGGTAGGCGATGCCGCCGACATGGGCGGGGAACAGCTTCGCGACACCCCGGCCCGCCGCGGTCCGCAGCTCGCTCGGGGTGAGGCCGCCCTCCACCAGGAGCCGTCCCGCGGTGTCGGCCACGGGACGTACCTCCGGTACTTGGAACGGGCTGACCAGGAAGTCGGCCCCGGCCGCAAGGGCGCGCTCGGCGATGTCGGGCGAGGTGACGGTGCCGAGGCCGAGCGTCACCTCGGGGAACTCCTTCGTCCAGGCCGCCACCAGGTGCTCCCAGCCGGGTGTGGTGGCGGTGAACTCGAAGGCGGTGAGGCCGCATTCCACGAGGGTGCGGGCGACCCGGTCGGCGGTGTCGGCGTCGGCCTCTCGGACGGTCGGGGTGACGCGCGCGGCGCGCAGGGCGTCGATGACGTCGGCGTGCATGGATGTCTCCGGTGGGGTGCTGGTCGCCTCGGTCATGCCGGGGCCGCGATCTCGGCGAGGGCGTCGAGGGTGGACTCGGCGTCGGCGCCCCGGGCGCGCAGCACGATGGCGTCGCCGCAGCGGATGTTGAGGGTCATCAGGGACAGCACGCTGCGGGCGGGCACCTCGTCGCCGTCGTCGCGTGCGACGGTGACATCGGCCGCTGCGCGGGCGGCGATCTGGGCGAAGGCGGTGGCGGGGCGGGCGTGCAGGCCGGCCTCCTCGGTGACCACGAGGCGGCGTTCGACGACGGTCATCGGTTGGTCTCTCCGTCCAGCAGGGCGGTCAGCCGGCGCACCAGCTGGTCCTCTTCGTCGGGGTTCAGGGGGCGCGGGTCGATGGTGAGGCGGCCGGTGGCGGCGTGGTGGTCCCTCAGGTACACGCCGGAGGCGGCGAGTTCGGCGGCGAGACCGGCCGCGTCGCGGCCTGCCGTGTCCGGGTCGACGGTGAGTTCGGTGCGGTGGATGTCGCGGCCCGCCTCGTCGCCGACGACGCGCGTGGTGATGCCGGGCAGGCCGGCGAGGCGCGCGGCCAGCTTCTCCATGCGCGGGCGGTGCCCGCCGGACGGGGCGGTGCCGTACTCGCGCAGGGCCTGGACGAGGCCGAACAGGGTCTCCTTGCCGACCTTCATGGGGCGGGCGATGCCGCCGTACTGAGCCCGGCACGCCGCCATGTGCGCGGCGCCGCCGCAGATCATGCCGGAGGTGGGTCCGCCGACGGCCTTGCCGCCGCTGTAGATCACGAGGTCGGCGCCGGTGGCCGGCCAGTGGCGCAGATCCTCTTCGGCTGCAGCGTCGACGATCACCGGGAGGTCGTGGGCGTGGGCGACCTCGATCGTCTCCGCGAGGGACACCATGCCTTTCTGGACGGCGTGGTGGGACTGGACGTACAGGAGGGCGACGGTGCGCGGTCCGACGGCGCCCGCCAGGTGGGCCGCGGTCACCTTGTTCGCGGAGCCGACCTCGACCGGGCGGCCGCCGCCGAGCGCGACCATCTGCCGTACGGGCGCCCCGAAGTGGACGGAATGGCCGCGCGGCAGGATCACCTCGCAGGGGGCGTCGCCGGGGTCGGGCAGGGCCTCGATGCGGGACACGTCGGTGCCCGCGATCAGGGCGGCGACGGCGATGGCGATGCCGGAGGCGGCGCCCGTGGTGGGGCAGCCGTCCTCGGTGCCGGTGGCACGGGCGATCTCGCGGCCGACGGCGGCCATCAGGTCGTCCATGACGACGTGGTGCCGGGCTGCCTCGCCCATCGCGGCGACGACGCCCTCGCTGAGGACGCTGCCGCCGAGCGCGGTCATCTTGCCGCTGGCGTTGATGGCTGGGGGTGTGCCGAGGTCGTGGTGGAGGGATTGCACGTTGCTCCCGAGAGCCTGGGGGTGGTCACTTGCCGGGGATGGGGAAGAAGAGGCCCGCGATCATCGCGCCGATGATGGCCCCGCCGGTGAGCGGCTTCTGCCACTTGTAGAAGAGGGCGGCGCCGACGGTGGAGCCGATGCCGACGGGCAGGGAGGCGGTGGCGGCGGAGATGATGACGAGCGGCCCGAGGTAGCGTCCGGCGGAGTTGCCGGCGCCCATCATCACGTCGGCTCCGAAGGTGGAGGTGCCGCCCGTCGAGTTCACGGTGGCCCGCCGGATCGCGAGGATCGCGGCGCCGATCAGCGCACCGAGCAGGGCGCCCACCGGGATGGCGAGCCAGAAGTGCTGGAGCGGGGCGGTGAACCCGGCGCCGAGCAGCATCGCGGGCACGCCGATACCGACGCCGGTCTGGAGGGAGCCGCCGATGTCGAGGATGCCGACCATGGGCCCCTCGATGACGCGGGCGAACAGGAAGCCCGCGCCGAACGCGGCGGCGGCGCCGTAACTGCCGCTCTCCATACCGGCCTTGAGCATGGAGGCCACGGCGACGTCGCTGAACACACCGGTGCCGTACGTGTAGTAGAGGTGCGTACCGGTGAAGATGCCGGAGGCCAGGCAGGCCACGAAGACGGGGAAGGCCCATTCGGAGAGCCAGAAGCTGCCCTCGCCCGGCACCTTGGTCAGGAAGCCGCCCTTGGACTGCTTCTCCCCGGAGTCGTTCTGTGCCGGTATGCCGCCCGACGCGGCGGTTGATGTCTCGGTCATGTCGCTGCCTGCCTCACTCGGGCTTGGTGCCGGTCACGTCGTGGAGGTGCGCGAGCCAGTGCGGGATGTCGACGTTCAGCTGCTGGAGCAGGGTGAGGTCGGCGCCGCGCAGGAACGTGCTGGCCGCGAAGAGGGTGAGCACCACGGCCGCGAGGGACTTGGTGACCTTCGTCCAGCCCAGATCGTCGACACCCTTGCCGATGACGATGCCGAGCACGATGCCGGGCACCGCGTTGCCCATCACGAGGTGGCCGAGGCCGCCGAGCACGGTGCCCCAGGCGCCGGTGCGGCGGCCCGCGTCGACGGCGGCCATCCAGAAGATGATCGGCATCACGGGGTTGATGAGCCACTCGGACGCCGGTCCGAGCACCTTCGCCGCGACCTCCTGGAGGGAGTGCGGGATGGAGGCGGCGGTGGTGTTGAGGAGGGTGACGAGGAGCATGCCGACGGCGGTGCCGGTGATGGCCATGCGCCGCGGGTTGTGCAGGGTCTCGGCCAGCCGCCGGTTCTTGATCATGGCGACGGACGCGGTCCAGTGCGGCACGATGCGGTGGTCGACGTCGGAGGTGAGCGCGCCGGTCCCGACCGCGCTCGACCAGGCGTTGAACAGGAAGCCCAGGCCGAACGAGAAGTGTGCGACGGGGTCGTTCTGACAGGCGTTCAGCTCGCCGAGGGTGCGGAAGGCTCCCATGCCCTGGACCTTCGGCGCGTGGAACATGCGGGCCACGCCCGCGGAGGCGCCGAAGCCGATGAGTCCGCCGATGACGAGGGACTCGAGCAGGACGGTGAGGGTCTCGTTCATTCGGTCACCTCATGTGCAGCGCGTGCTGGACCGGCGAGAGCCGCTCCTCGCGCACCGCGAAGTCGACGGACGCCAGGTCGAGGGAGGTCACCTGGACCTCGACGCGCAGGGTGAGTTCGAAGCGCTGCCGGGTGCGCGGGAAGAGCAGGCCCAGGAATCGCTCGGTCCAGCGGTGTTCCACGGCGTCGACGACCTCGAGGTCGAGCGGCTCGACGCGGAAGCACACACCGTCGGTCTTCTTGTCGACGGCCCCCTGCACCTGCCCGATGGCGGTGGCGAACGCCTTGTCCCGGCTAGGCCCCGAGCCGGTGAGGCGCAGGGTGTGGCGGGTCCGCTTCACGAGGCCTCCTCCCCCAGCTTCTTCAGGAGCGCCTCGGTGACCTTGAAGCCGAGCTCCTCGCTGTCGAGGAAGCCGAAGCCGAGGACGGTGCGGCCCTGCTGGACGGCGGTCACCCCGGCCTGCGCCGAACGCATGCCGAACTCGATGTCGTGGCCGTACTTGGCCTTCGCGGTGACGGCTCCGGCTCCTCCGCTGCCGCAGAAGGAGATGCCGAGCGCGGCGCCCTCCGCGGCCATCACGTCGCCGACCTTCATGTCGGCGCCGGGGCCCGCGATGAGGACGGGCTCACCGCCCGCGGCCCGTACGCCGTCGGCGACGGCCTGGCCCTTGCCGAGCCGGTGTCCGATCACGATCTTGACTGTCATGGCGGTGCTCCCTGGTGTGTGGGTCAGGCCTGCGGGGTGGACTGCTGGCGGAGCTGTGCCGCCGCCTCGAAGTGCAGGGCGAGCAGCAGGACTTCGGTGTCTCCCGCGAGGAATTCGCGGGGCGCGCAGTAGGTGTCGACGAGAGTGCGGGCGGCGGCCATCCGGTCGGGGCCCAGTTCGGCGGCGAGTTCGGGGTCGAGCGGGTCGAGGTGTTCGACGTCGCGCACCCGGCGGACGAAGGCGAGCGCGTGCACGGCGAGGGCGAGCGCCCGGGTGTCGTCGAAGTCGACGCCCGCGATCTGTGCGCTGGCCCGGGCGAGCGGCAGGAACTCGGCGAGGTCTGTGCGGTCCTCGTCGGTGACGGGTCGCGTGGTGTCCTGGACTGCCGTCGCGAGCCGTTCGATCAGGGGCGTGCTCATTCACGGGCCTCTCGGTGGTTCGGTGGAGCGGTCGGAAGGGTGTGGAGGCGTCCGGCGCGCACGGCCGCGACGGCCTCCAGGTGGGTTCGGGTGGTCCGTGTGTCGCCTTCGGCGTCGGTGAGCCGGAGGGGTGTGTCGGCGAGGCGCAGCAGGGTGAGATCGGCGGCGCCGCCGACGCGCAGCGTGCCCAGTTCGCCGTCGAGGCCGAGGACCTGGGCGGGGTGAAGGGTGGCGCGGCGGATCACCTGCTGCGGGGACAGGCCGAGCGCGAGCATCTTGTTGAGGGTGGTGACGAGCGAGTGCACGGGTCCCTCGACGTTGCGGACGTGCACGTCGGTGCTGATGGTGTACGGGGAGAAGCCGGCGGCGAGGGCCCGTTCGGCGGTGGCGAATGCGAGGCTCGCGCTGCCGTGGCCGACGTCGAGGCGGACGCCGCGGGCCACGGCGCGGCGTGCGGCGTCCTCGCTGCCGAACAGGCCGCCGGGCTTGCCGTGGAAGGCGTGCGTGACGACGTCGCCCTCGCCGAGCAGGTCGAGTACGTCGCCGAGGCGGGGCGGCTCGTTGCCGACGTGCACCATCACCGGGCGGCCCGCGCGGGCGGCGACGCGCTTGGCGGCCTCCAGCGGGGCGAGTCCGCTGTCGCCGACGACCGATGAGCTCATCCGCACCTTGATGCCGCGGATCGTGTCGGGGTGTTCGCGCAGCAGTTTCTCGGTGGCGGCCTCGTCGATGTCGTCGGGGCCGCCCGCGAGTTCGGTGCGGCCGTGGACGAGGCCGTGCCGGGAGATGTTGAGCCAGCTCAGGACGCGGGTGGTGGCGGGTTCGACAACGTTGCCTGCGAAGTCGTCCCAGTGGTCGCTTCCGCAACTGCCCGCGTCGGCCAGGGTCGTGACGCCCTGCTCGACACCGACGCGGTCGGCGGGGACACCGAGGTCGGTGCGGGGCGCGTAGACGTGGGCGTGCAGGTCGATCAGGCCGGGCGCGAGGAGCAGCCCGGTGGCGTCCACGCGCTCGGCGCCGACGAGCGTGCCCGGTGCGCCGGTCGCGGCGATCCGGTCGCCCTCGACCGCGAGGTCCGCCGCGACGGGCTCCGGCCGCAGCGGATCGGCCAACAGGCCGCCGGTCACGACGAGATCGAATCGTTGCGGGTCCGCGGAGGGCGCTGCGTGCACAGCCATGGACGGCGACCTTTCCCAGGCGTGAGAGTGGTGCGTGCGAGACGGGCGCACCGCTGGTGGACACCCGGATCGAGGACCCGGGATCGTTCCGTGGAGTAGAATGGCGTTCCGCTCGGCGGATCGAGTGGAAACATAGCCCGCGTCTCCTCGGAGGGTCAATGGAACCGAGCAAGCCCGCGAATTCCGTCGTCAAGGCGCTTCGAGTGCTGCACGCCGTGGCACGCGCGGACGGACCGCACCGGCTCGGCGACATCGCGGAGCGCGCCGGCGTCTCCAAGGCCAGCACGCACCGGGTCCTGGCCACGCTCGTCGATGAGGGGTACGCGGCGGCGGACGGCGAGGGCCGCTACGGCTGCGGGAACCAACTGCGCGCGATGGCGGCGCAGGTGCTCGCGGACGACGCGGTCGGCATCGACGCGGTGCTGCGCGCGCTGCAGCAGCGCCTCGGGCAGGCGGTGCACCTGGCGGTGCTCAGCGGCGACCACGCGACGTACACGCACAAGGTCGACCCGGGGCACGCCTACCGGATCGCGACCGATGTCGGGACGCCGCTGCCGCTGCACGCCACGGCCGCGGGCAAGGCGCTGCTCGCCCATCTGCCGGAGCCGGAGGCCGCCGCCGTCATGGACCGCACGGGGCTGCCGGCCCGCACCCCGCACACGCACACCGAACGCGGCGCGCTGGTCAAGGAGTTGGCGGCGATCCGGGATGCCGGGTACGCGACGGACTACGAGGAGGCGGACGAGGCCATCTGCTCGATCGCGGCGCCGGTCCTCGACGCGGACGGCACGCCGGTCGGCGCGGTCTCGGTCTCCTCGCTCACATTCCTCGTCACCGAGGAGCAACTGGCCGATTTCGCCCCGGCGGTTCGACAGGCGGCGCAGGACGTGTCACGGCGCCTGTGACATGACGGGGCCCCTGCGCACCGGATGCGCAGGGGCCCGTAAGGCGATGGCTTCAGAATCCGCAGCCGCAGCGCGCGCACCCGGCGAGCCAGCGGCGCAGGGTGGCGTGCACGGACTCCGGGAGCGCGCTGAGCATGTCGATCGCCTCCGCGTCGCCCGGCGAGGGCGCGATGCCCGCGGCCGTGAGCAGCGCGTGCAGGTCGAGGCGGCGCATGTCCCGCGGGTCCACGTGGCACGGCACGCGGTGCGCGGGGTTCGGCGGGGCGAGCAGCCAGTCGTCAGCCCAGTCGATGGCGCGGGTCTGCTCTTCGTCCAGCCCGGTCGTGATGGTCTGCATGCCGGCCTCCTTGATGGCGTACGCCGTTGTGTCGAAGGCAGAGAGCGTCGCCGGTCGGTCGCCGGTTGCGAAGGGGCCCCAGGATCACACGAAGGGCGCAATGCGCAGTTCATCAGGCATGCGCACCGCCGTCCCCCGGCCGCTCCCCGCCGCCGAAGAGCCGGTCGAGCTCCCGGTCCATGGCGCCCTGGTCGGCCTCCGCGCCGAACGGTACGAGGGCGTGGCTGCGCTCCAGATACGTGAGCAGCGCCTGGTGGCCGAGGGCGAAGCGGACCAGCTCGCCGGTGCCCGCCGCGCGGACCTCGATCTCCACACTGAGCGGCTGCCCCTCGTGCGCCACGGGCCGGACCGTGACGTCGCCGATGCCCGCCGTGCCGCTGAGCCCGGCGGAGAGCAGATCGCGGGAGAGCGCCCAACTCCCGCCGCGCAGCCCGGCCTCGGGCACCAGGACCCGCACGACGAGCGGGTCGTCCGCGGTGTAGCGCAAGTGGATCTCGCAGGAGAGCCGCTCGCCGTCCGGGTAGGCGAGAACTCCCGTCGCCAGCGCCTCCAGGCGCTCGTGCATGTGCCGTTCGTCAGGGCTCACCCTGACCCACCCCATCCCTGCTGTCGCACCGGTGCGGGAGCTCTCCCCACTCCTTGCCCCACTCCCGGACGGCACTGCCCGGTCCATGGGGTCGCCCGGCCCTGCATCGCTCCCGCCGGACTGTGCTGTCGCGCCGACGCCTTATACGCACCGTGCGCGACAAGCGCAACCTTAGGCCAAAGGGCATACATCATCTGGCATATGCGCCAATGACCTCAGGCCTTCACAACCAGTTCGATACGGGGCACGCACGGGACAGAAACGTTCGAAAGCGACTGCTCCCCCGGCGGCGTCGGTCAGATGTCGTCCTCCGCTCCGGGCAGGTGGGTGTCACCGTCCGACCAGTGGTTGATCCAGCCACAGGCGCCGCATGCGTAGCGGCCGTTGATGCCCGCCACCACCGTTCCGCAGCCACCGCACTGCTTCTCGGTGACCTGCTGTCCGGAAAGGAAGGCGGCAGCGGCCACCGCCGTCTCCACGTTCTGGTCATGCGACACGTCCATGAGGCGCCCCTACCCAGCTCGCACCGGCTCAACATCCCTGGGGCACTTTCTGTTCGGCGGGACCTACTGTCCGGTATACGTGGGCGACACACGCGCCCGCAGTCCACCTTGGGAGGCCCCATGCCCGCGTCCGCCGTCCGTGCCGGTTCCGTCGTCGACGACTTCACGCTGCTCGACGAGACGGGGACGCCGACCACGCTGTCCTCACTGCTCGCCGACGGGCCGGTCGTGCTGTTCTTCTACCCGGCCGCGCTCACCCCCGGCTGCACCGCGGAGGCCTGCCACTTCCGGGACCTGGCGGCGGAGTTCGCGGCGCTCGGCGCCCGCCCTGTCGGGGTCAGCTCCGACGCCGTCGAACGCCAGCAGGAGTTCACTCAGCGGCACACCCTCGGGTTTCCGCTGCTCTCCGATCCGGAGGGCGAGGTGCGCCGCCGGTTCGGCGTGGCCCGCGGGTTCGGGCCGCTGCCGACCAAGCGGGCCACGTTCGTGATCGACACCGACCGCCGGGTGCTCGACGTGGTCCGCAGCGAGTTCCGGATGAGCGCGCACGCGGACCGCGCCCTCGAGACGCTGCGGACCAAGACGGGCTGAGCGCTAGCGGCGTCCCCGTACCAGCAGATACACGAAGTACGGGGTGCCGACGACGGCCGTCACCAGGCCCGCGCCCAACTGCGCCGGGGCGATCACCGTGCGGCCCAACAGGTCCGCCACGCAGACGAGGGCCGCGCCGAGCAGCATCGCCACCGGCACGACGCGCACGTGCTTGCGCCCCACCAGGGCGCGGGCCGCGTGCGGCGCCACCAGGCCGACGAAGCCGATCGTGCCCGCCGCGGCGACGGCCGTGGCGCTCAGCAGCACGCTGAGCACGAGGAAGCCGAGGCGTCCGCGCGCCAGGTCGAGGCCGAGCAGCCGGGGCGTGTCGGCGTCGAGCGAGACGAGGTCGAGCTCCTTGCGCCGGGCGACCGCGACGGCGGTGCCGAGCACGAGGACGGCAGCGACCGGCAGCACGTCCGGAAGGCCGCGCCCGTACGTCGATCCGGACAGCCACACCAGGGCCTTCGTCGCGCTGAACCGGTCGGTGAGCACGATCAGGAGGCTGATCAGGGCCGCCGTCCCGGACGCCGTGCCGATGCCGACCAGGACGAGCCGGGTCTGCTGGAAGCCGCCCTTGGCCGCGAGCTCGAACACGAGCGCCGCGGTGACGCCCGCGCCCGCGAACGCCGCCGCGGCGATGGACCACGACCCGGCGCCGGGCACCGTCGTGACCAGCAGTACGGCGCCGAGCGCGGCGCCGCCCGAGACCCCGAGGACACCGGGTTCGGCGAGCGGGTTGCGGCTGACTGACTGCACGAGCGTGCCGGACAGGGCGAGCGCCGCGCCCGCGCACAGGGCCGCGAGGACGCGCGGCACCCGGGTGTCGAGGACGAATGTGATGGCCTGCCCCGCCTGCCCGCGCGCCCAGTTGGCGACGTCGCCGAGGAGCAGGGTGCTGTCGCCGAGGAGGACGCCGCCGACGGCCACGCCGACCAGGACGGCCGCCAGCACGACCACGGTGGCGGCGAAGACCTTGCGGCTCGGGATGCGCAGCCGGTCGGGCTGCGCTGCGGCGTCCCCGTCCCGCGTCCGCAGCGCCATCACGACGAGGAAGACGGCGCCGACGACGCTCGTGACGACGCCCGTCGGCACGGTGACGGCCACCTGGGCGGAGGTCACGGCGCGCAGCAGCAGGTCGGAGCCGAGCACGAGCGCGGCGCCGACGAGGCCCGCGACGGGGATACGCACCCGGTGCCGTACGAGCGGACGCACCCGGCGGGCGAGCGGCCTGACCAGGGCCGGGGCGCACAGGCCCACGAAGCCGATCGGCCCGGCGAGGGTGACGGCGGCGGCCGACAGGAGCGCGGCGAGCACGACGGCGGTGACGCGGGTGCCGCGCACCGGGATGCCGAGGCCGCGCGCCGCGTCGTCGCCGAGGGCGAGGCCGTCGACGCGGCGGGCGAGCAGCACCAGGCCGACGAGGGCGGCGAGCACGACGGGCGCCATGCGGCCGACGCCCGCGAAGCCGTTCTGGGCGATGCTGCCCTGGTTCCACTGGTAGAGGCCCTCGGTCTGCTCGGGGAAGAGCAGGATCAGCGACTCGGTGACGGCGTTGAGGCCGAGGGCGAGGGCGCTGCCCGCGAGGACGAGGCGGACGGTGGTGGCGCCGCGTCCGGCGAGGGTGAGCACGACGGCGGCCGCGGCGAGCCCGCCGACGAAGGCGACGGCGGAGGACGCGAAGACGGATACGGCGGCGCCGCTCGCCGTGAGCACGCCGAGCGCGAGGTAGGAACCGGCGTTGACGGCGAGGGTGTCGGGCGAGGCCAGCACGTTGCGGCTGACCGCCTGGAGGACGGCGCCGGCCGCGCCGAGCGCCACGCCGACGAGCACCCCTGCCGCCATGCGGGGCAGCCGGGAGGCGACGACGACGGAGGCGTCGCCGGCCTCGGCCTGCCCGGTGAGGGCCTGCCACACCTGGCGCGCGCCGACGTCGGCCGTCCCGTAGGCGATGTCGGCGACGGCGAGCGCGGCGACGAGGAGGGCGAGCCCCGCCGTCACCGCGACGGCGCCGACGCGCGGCGCCGCGAGGGTGCGGGGTGGTGCGGTGACGGCCACGGGCCTACTTCTTCGTCAGGGCGGCGACGACGCCGTCGATGTACTGCTCCATGGACTTCGGGCCGCCGAACAGCCAGGTGCCGTCGGGCAGTCGGTGCACGTCGCCGGACTTCACGAAGGGCAGCGACGTCCACACCTTGTTGTCGGCGAGGTCCTTGGTGAACACGTCGGAGCCGCCGGCCTTCTTGTTGCCGATGTACGTGAAGCGGACGTCCTTGCCGAGGCCGGTGAGGCCCTCGACGTCGGTGGTGGCGAGGCCGTAGTCCTTGTCGCCCTTGACCTTCCAGGCGTTCTTGAGGCCGAGGTCCTCGTTGACGGCGCCGAGCAGGGAGCCGTCGGTGAAGGCGCGCACGGAGACCTGGTTGGAGGCGGCGTAGCCGTCGGCGGTGGCGATGCTCGCCCCGTCGGCGCCGGCGTCCTTCAGTGCCTTCTTCCCTTCGGCGAGCTTGGTCTCGTACGCCTTCTTGGCGGCCCTGGCCTCGTCCTCCTTGCCGGTGGCCTTCGCGAGGGTGTCGAGGGTGTCGAACATCGTGCCGACCTGGTCGTCGGCGTCGGCCGACTTCACCTGGAGGACCGGCGCGATCTTCTTCATCTGCTTGACGGCGGAGGCCGACAGATCGGTCGTGGCGACGATGAGGTCGGGGGCGAGGGCCGCGATGCTGTCCATGCTGGGCTCGCCGCGGGTGCCGATGTCCTGGGGCGAGTTGGTCAGCGGAGCGGCGGTGTCCCAGGCCTTGTAGCCCTTGACGTCGGCGACGCCGGTGGGGGCGACGCCGAGGGTGACGAGGGACTCGACGACGTTCCACTCGGTGCCGACGACCTTGGTGGCGGGGCCGTCGAGGGTGACCTTGGAGCCGTTCGCCCCGGTCAGGTTGATCGGTTCGGCCTTGCGGTCGGGGTCGGTCTGCGCGGGCTCGGACGAACCGCAGGCGGACAGGACGAGGGCGGCGGCAGCGGCGGTCGCCGCGGCGATCAGGGGGCGTCTCATGACGTGCTCTGGAGCCTTTCGCTTCTGCTGTGGTGGCGGCCGATCGCGCGGGTGCGCAGCCGTCCGGTGAAGGGGTCGGTGTCGACGTCGACGCGGATGCCGTACGTCTCGGTGAGGCGCTCGGAGCTCAGTACGTCCTCGGGGGCGCCGTCGGCGACGACCCGGCCCGCGCTGAGCAGCGCGATCCGGTCGGCGACGGCCGCGGCCTGGTCGAGATCGTGCAGGACGACGCCGACGGCGATGCCGCCGTCGTCCGCCAGGTCCCGCATGAGGTCGAGGAGTTCGACCTGATAGCGCAGGTCGAGGTAGGTGGTCGGCTCGTCGAGGAGGAGCACGCCGGTCTGCTGGGCGAGGCAGCTCGCCAGCCACACGCGCTGGAGCTGCCCTCCGGAGAGCTGGTCGACGCCCCGGTCGGCGAGGGCGGTGACACCCGTCGACTCCAGGACCCGGTCGACGACTTCGGGGCCCTCGGCGTCGGCCCGGCCCCACCGGCCCCGGTAGGGGTAGCGGCCGAACTCGACGACGTCGCGCACCGTGAGCCCGCCCGGCGTGGGCCGGCTCTGCGTCAACAGGGCGACGCGGCGGGCGAACTGACGGGCGGTGAGGTCGAAGCCGTCTGCGGCGTCGGGGGTGCCCGCGTCGAGGGTGAGCGTGCCGTGCCGGGGGCTCTGCAGGCGCGCGATGGCACGCAGCAGCGTCGACTTGCCGCTGCCGTTCGGGCCGACCAGGGCGGTCACTTCGCCGGGCTTGAGGACGAGGGCCGCGTCGTGCACGACGTCGGTTCCGTCGTACGACACGGTCACGTGCTCGGCCGCCAGTTCATGACCGCGCGGACGTGGGGCGCTACCTGCGCGTTCACCAGATCTCACGACGTGAAGGTTAGCCTAACCTTACCCTTCGGGGAACCCCGGGGGTCCGGCTCCCGATCCGCTCCCACCAGGCATGGATCCGCCGCGCGGGGATAACCGGGAGTGCGGATCACACAGCCCGGATCGAAGGGAGTCACATCTCATGGCACTGCGGAGCAACCCGAAGTACACCGTTCCCGGTCTCACGGTGACCGAGGCCGGCGAACTCATCGACATCCTCCAGCTGCGCCTGCACGCCCTCAACGACCTGCACCTCACGCTGAAGCACATTCACTGGAACGTCGTGGGGCCGCACTTCATCGCGGTGCACGAGATGATCGACCCGCAGGTCGACAAGGTCCGCGCGATGGCCGACGACGTCGCGGAGCGCGCGGCCGCACTGGGCGGCGTCAGCTGCGGCACACCGGGCGAACTCGTCGCGGCCCGCACCTGGGAGGACTACAGCGTCGGGCGCGCGGACGCGATCGCACACCTCGGCGCGCTCGACGTCGTCTACACGGGACTGATCGAGGACGTCCGCAAGGCCGTCGACCGCACCGGCGAACTCGACCTGGCCACCCAGGACCTGCTGATCGGACAGCTGCGGGACCTGGAGCAGTTCCAGTGGTTCGTCCGCGCCCACCTGGAGACCGCGGGCGGCACCCTGCGCACCGGGGACGCCGACACCGAGACCGAGGCCGCGCGGCAGGCCGTCCGGTGAGCGACACGGGCCCGATCGTGTGACTGCGCCCCGCCGGTGCCCGGCACCGGCCACCAGGTGTGCCTACCGTGGGAGTTCGTCAATCTTGAGTCGACGCGGCACCGCGCCGCGTCGACCGTGAGGAGCTCTCATGTCCGACGAAGAGCCGCAGCGCACACGGAAGTTGGGCGTCGAGATGCGGCGGGTGTCGCTGGACGACGGCAGCGTGATGACGATCGTGTGCGACGCGGGCCTGTCCGAGGCCGACGTACGCTCACGCGCGACCCGTATCGCGGAGGAGAACCACCGACGGCAGTAGCGGGGCCGCGACACACACGGGGTGCGGTGCACACGGGATGCGACGTACACCACACCCCTGAGCCGCGTTCTTGCCCGTGAGGCAAAGAAAATGCCACGGGTTCAACAATTTGTTTATGATCACCGGGTCCCCGCTCCCCCTGCCCGGAGATCGCATGTCCACGCCCCCGTCCGCCGCTCCCCGACCGCATCCGCTGCACGCCCTGCGGGCCACCGTCTTCGCGATCGGCGCCCTGCTCGTGCTCGTCGCCGTCGGTGTGCTGCTGCGGCAGCCGCTCCTGATACCCCCGCTCGCTGCCAGCGCCGCCCTGGTGCACGGCGCGCCGGGACTGCCGATCTCGCAGCCGCGCAACCTCGTCGGGGGCCAGCTGATCTCGGCCGCCATCGGGTTCGGCACGCTCGCGGTGACCGGGAGCAACGGCTGGGGCGCGGCCGTCGCCGCCGGCCTCTCGCTCGGGGCGATGATGCTGACCCACCTCTCGCACTCCCCCGCCGCCGCGACCGCGGTGATCGTCGTGCTGCAGGCCCCGCACCCCGCCCCCTTCCTCGCCCTGCTCGCGCTCGGCACCGGCCTGCTCGTGCTGATCGGGCTGCTGCCCGGGCGGATCGGCGGACACCCCGTGCGCTACCCGCTCAGCTGGTGACCCCGGAGGGCGTAACCTGTTAGTGTTCTTGGAACTTTCACGCATCGAGGAGAACGAACATGGCGGTGGACGACGACATCTCCGGGTGATACCCGGCTCCGACAGGCCAGCGGCAGCGCGCGGACGCGACGCCGGGGTGGCCTGATCAGTCGTCCCCTTTTCCTGTTCCGGGCAGCCGCAGTGGTCTGCCCGTCTCCCACGCGAGGTCTGCTTCCGTGTCCGACGCTTCCGTCGTCTGCTCGAACCTGTCCTTCTCCTGGCCCGACGACACCCCGGTGTTCGACGGTCTGTCCTTCTCCGTGCCGTCCGGCCGCACCGGGCTCGTCGCCCCGAACGGCGCGGGCAAGAGCACGCTGCTCAAGCTGATCGCCGGTGAGCTGACGCCCACCGGCGGCTCGGTGACCGTGCACGGCGTGCTCGGCCACCTCCCCCAGAACCTGCCGCTGTCCGGATCGCTCAGCGTGGCCGAGGTGCTCGGCGTCGCCGACATCGTCCGGGCCATCGACGCCGTCGAGTCCGGCGACGTCGACGAGGAGCACTTCACCGTCATCGGCGACGACTGGGACATCGAGGAGCGCACCCGCGCCGAGCTCGACTCCCTCGGCCTCGGCTCGCTCGACCTCGACCGGCGCCTCGACACCCTCAGCGGCGGCCAGATCGTCTCGCTCGGCCTCGCCGCCCAGCTGCTGCGCCGCCCCGACGTGCTGCTCCTCGACGAACCCACCAACAACCTCGACCTCGACGCCCGCCACCACCTGTACGACGTCCTGGAACGCTGGAACGGCTGCCTGCTGCTGGTCAGCCACGACCGGGCGCTGCTCGACCGCATGGAGCGGATCGCCGAGCTGCACCACGGCGAGCTGCGCTGGTACGGCGGCAACTTCACCGCGTACGAGGAGGCCGTCCGCGCCGAGCAGGAGGTCGCCGAGCAGAAGGTCCGCAACGCCGAGCAGGAGGTGAAGCGCGAGAAGCGGGAGATGCAGCAGGCCCGCGAGCGCGCCGACCGCCGCGCGAGCAACGCCGCGCGCAACCTCAAGAGCGCGGGACTGCCCAGGATCTTCGCAGGGAACATGAAGCGCGGCGCGCAGGAGGCGGCGGGCCGGGCCGGGCAGACGCACGCGTCCCGGGTCGGCGAGGCCAAGGCGCGTCTCGACGAGGCGGAGCGGGCGGTGCGCGACGACCCGCGGCTCGTCCTCGATCTGCCCGACACCAAGGTGCCGGCGGGGCGCACCCTCGTGCTCGCCGAGCACGCGCAGGTCCGCAGGGGCGACCGGGACCTGTTCGCGGCCGGTGGCATCGACTTCGCGGTGCGCGGCCCGGAGCGGATCGCGCTGACCGGGCCCAACGGCGCGGGCAAGACCACCCTGTTGCGGCTCGTGAGCGGTGACCTCCAGGCGACCGACGGCAGTGTGAAGCGGGCCGACGGGCGGATCGCGTATCTGTCGCAGCGCCTCGACCTGCTGGACCCCGAGCGCACCGTCGCCGAGAACTTCGCCGCGTTCGCGCCCGGGCGGCCCGAGGCGGAGCGGATGAATCTGCTGGCCCGGTTCCTGTTCCGGGGGCCGCGCGCGCATCTCCCGGTCGGGGTGCTCTCGGGCGGCGAGCTGCTGCGGGCCACCCTGGCGTGCGTGCTGTGCGCCGAGCCGGCGCCGCAGCTGCTGCTCCTCGACGAGCCGACGAACAACCTCGACCTGGTCGGCGTCGGGCAGCTGGAGAGCGCGCTCGGTTCCTACGAGGGCGCGTTCATGGTGGTCAGCCACGACGAGCGGTTCCTCGCGGCGATCGGTGTGCAGCGGGGGCTCCGGCTCGCGGACGGCGAGCTGACCGAGGTGGGGGCGCCCGCGATGTGACCCGTCGGCGTGACGACACGGCCCGCCCCGAGGCGCTCGCCCGGCGGGCCCCACGACCGCTCACGTCGAAGGGACACCCTCTGATGCCTCAGCCTGCCCTGATCGCCCACGACCTGACCCGCACCCTCGGCACCCGCCGCGTCCTCGACGGTGTGTCGCTGACCGCGGCGCCCGGCCGCCGCATCGGCCTGATCGGCGAGAACGGCGTCGGCAAGTCGACACTCCTTCGCCTGCTGGCCGGCGTCGACACACCCGACGCGGGAGAGGTCGTGCGCCCGCCCGACCTCGGTTTCCTCCAGCAGGAGGCGCCGTACGACGCGGCCATGACCATCGCCGACGTGCTCGACGACGCGCTGCGCGAGACCCGCGCCGAACTCGCCGAGCTCGACCGGCTCGGCGCGGAACTCGCGGACACCCCGGAGGACACCGCCGCCCACGCCGAACTCCTCGACGCCTACGGCCGGTTGCTGGAGAGCGCGCGGGAGCGCGAGGCGTGGGACGCGGACCGGCGCGCCGAACTCACCCTCGCCGGTGTCGGGCTCGGCGCGCTCGACCACGGCCGGACGCTCGGCTCGCTCTCCGGCGGCCAGCGCGGCCGGCTCGCGCTCGCCGCGCTGCTCGTGCGCCGCCCCGCCGCGCTGCTGCTCGACGAGCCGACGAACCATCTCGACGACGATGCCGCCCGGTTCGTGGAGGAGCGGGTGCGGGCGCTGCCCGGTGTGGTGGTCCTCGCGAGCCACGACCGCGCGTTCCTCGACGCGGTGTGCACCGATCTCGTCGACCTCGATCCGGCGGTGGAGGGGCCGGTGCGCTTCGGTGGCACGTACAGCGCGTACCGGGAACAGAAACGGGCCGACCGCGAGCGGTGGGAGCGGCGGTACGAGGAGGAGCAGGAGGAGTGGGAGGCGCTGCGGCACGCGGCCGGTGTCTCGGCGCGCCGCGTCGCCCCCGACCGCGGGCCGCGCGACAACGAGAAGATGGGCTACGGAGTGCGCGCGAACCGGGTGCAGAGCCAGATCTCGCGGCGGGTCCGCAACGCCACCCGGCGCCTGGAGGACCTGGAGCGCACCCGGGTCGCCGCTCCCCCGCCGCCGCTGAGCTTCCGCCCCGACCGGCTGGCCGAGGTGTCGGCCGACGCCGCCGACGAGCCGCTGGTGTCACTGCGCGGCGTGCGGGTCCCCGGACGGCTCGCCCTCGACCGGCTCGACGTGACACCCGACGACCGGCTCCTGGTCACCGGCGCCAACGGCAGCGGGAAGTCGACCCTGTTGGCGGTACTGGCCGGGCGGCTCGCGGCGCACGGCGAGACACGTCGCAGGGAAGGTGTCTCGGTGGGCCTGCTCACCCAGGACTCCGTGTTCGCGCGCCCCGAGCGCACCGCCCGGGACACGTACGTACGGGAGTTGGGCTTCGAGCGGGCGGCTGCGGTGCCGCTGAGCGGGCTCGGGCTGCTGCGCGCGGCCGATCTCGACAAGCCGGTCGGCCAGTTGTCGGTGGGCCAGCGCCGCCGGCTCGCGCTCGCGCTGCTCGTGGCGGACCCGCCGGAGCTGTTGCTGCTCGACGAGCCGACGAACCATCTGTCGCCCACGCTGTGCGACGAGTTGGAGGACGCCCTGGGTGCGGGGCCCGGCGCGATCGTCGTCGCCTGCCACGACCGGTGGCTGCGCGAGCGCTGGAAGGGGCGCGAGCTGCGGCTGACGGCGGACGGCTGACCGGAGGGGCTACCAGCGGTCGCGGTGCAGGACGTCCGCGACCGGCCTGCGGCGCACCGGGCCGAAGCGGCCGAGCGGCCACCCGACGGGGATGGCGGCGAAGGTGCGCATGTCGTCGGGGATGCCGAGCGCGGCCTTCCACTCGTCCTCCAGCATCAGGTGCCAGATGGTGATGTTGGCGGCGAGGCCGAGGCCGCGCGCGGCGAGCAGCAGGTTCTGTACGCCGGGGTAGACGCAGGAGCCCTCGGCGAGCGCGGTGAAGCGCTCCTGGGTGGCGGCCATCGTGGCGGTCGCGGCGGGTCCGAGCGCCGCGGCCGATGCCTCGAGTCCTTCCTGGTCGAGGCGCGGCGGCGGGAACCGGTAGCAGGGGACGACGAGCGCCGGTGTCTCGGCGAAGTGGTCTCGCTGGTACTCGATGGCGGCCACCATCCGCGCGTACGCCGCCTCGTCCATGCCCTCGGGGGCGTGCTTTCCGGTGGTCGCCAAGTAGGCGTCGACACACCGCTTCCACAGCGGGGCGAGTTCGGCCATGACGGCCGGATCGGTGACGAGGACGTACTCGTAGCGCTGCATGTTGCCGCCGCTCGGGCCCCACACGGCGGCCTGTATCAGCCGTTCCAGAAGTTCGTCGGGCACGGGGTCGGGGCGCAGCCGGCGCATGGCGCGCATGGTGGCCATGGTGTCGAACAGGGCCGGGGCATCGGGGTGTTGGGCGGTTTCGGCAGGTGTGATCGCGTCGCTCATGATCATGAGTCTAGGGGTGTCGTTCCGGCCAAAACACCCTCGGATTTCACGCATCCTGCCAGCCGAAACACGGAGTTAACCCGCGAGCCACCTTTGCACAGTTAACCTATCTCTTGACCTTCAGTTGACCCTACGTTGACGAGTTCTTGAGGCGAGAGGAGTGCGGGGAACCATGGCCCGAGGTGGGAGGAAGCAGTCCGTGATGGCTTTGGCCATCGCTCTGCTGCTCGCCGTCCCGCTCCTGGCTCCCCGTCTGTCGTTCGCGTCCGCACACGTCCCCGTGGCGGCCCAGATGCCCGTCGAGACACGAGCGTGCCCCACGGACGGCGCCGCGAACCAGGGTCCGGCCGAGGAGATCAAGCACCGCGACCGCCACAGGTCCGGGTCGCACACGTCCCCACTCCTGCGGCCGCGTGGCACCTCACCGAAGGCCGATCCCGACGCCGCGCCCGCTGACCGCGCGCCCTCCGCCTCGTACGCCCGCCCGGACAGATCCGTCAGAGACCTGTCGGCGCCATCGCTCCAGGTGTTCCGCTGCTGACAGGCACCGCTGTGTCAACCTGTCCTGCCCGTCCGACGCGCCGCTGCGGCGCGCCAGGAGGAATCACCACACATGCAGCCCCTCATCGACAACGCCCGTACCTTCGGCCAGCGCCCTGAGGAGTTCGCCAGTCACGCCGACGGCCAGTCCCCGCAGGTCCTGTTCATCACCTGCTCCGACTCTCGCGTCGTGCCGGCCCTGATCACGGGAGCCCGCCCCGGTGAGCTGTTCGAGCTCCGCACCGCGGGCAACATCGTGCCCCCGTACACCAGCGGCAGCCCCTCCGGGGAGACCGCCACCATCGAGTACGCCGTGGAGGTCCTCGGCGTCCAGGACATCGTCGTGTGCGGCCACTCGCACTGCGGGGCCATCGGCGCGCTGGTGCGCGGCGACGACCTCGCGGCCGTGCCCGCCGTGCGGGACTGGCTCGCGCACGCCGCCGACGAACCGGGGGCCTGCGACCCGGCCGATGTCACCGTCGCCTCGGCCGTCCAGCAGCACGTCCTCGCCCAGTTGCTGCGGCTTCGCTCCTACCCCTGCGTGGAGCGCCGGATCGCCGAAGGACGGCTCACGCTGCGCGGCTGGTACTACGAGGTGCACACCGGCGGCGTGCGCGAGCACCGCGCCGACTCCGACGCGTTCGAGACCCTGTGAGCGCCGCCATGACCGACACCGCCCCCCACACCTCACCCCCGAAGTACCCCCATCTCAAGGCGGACTTCACCGCCTCGCTCGTCGTGTTTCTGGTGGCACTGCCGTTGTGCGTCGGCGTGGCCGTCGCCTCCGGCGTGCCCGCGGAACTCGGCCTGATCACCGGCATCGTCGGCGGCATCGTCACCGGCCTGATGCGGGGCAGCAGTCTCCAGGTGTCGGGCCCCGCGGCCGGCCTGACCGTGCTCGTGTACGAGGCGGTGCGCGAGTTCGGCCTTCCCATACTCGGTGTCATCGTGCTGGCGACCGGGCTCCTTCAGATCGTCATGGGCGCGCTGAAGGTCGGCCGCTGGTTCCGGGCCATCTCGGTCTCGGTCGTCGAGGGCATGCTCGCCGGCATCGGGCTGGTCCTGATCGCCGGTCAGATGTACTCGGTGCTCGACGCCAAGGCCCCGGAGTCCGGGCTCGGCAAGATCGCGGGCCTTCCGGAGGCGTTCGTCGACGCGCTCGGCAGCACCCGCGCGCTGGCCTCGCTCGCCCTGGGCGCCGGGACCGTCGCGGTCCTTGTGCTGTGGAAGTACATGCCGAAGCGGGCGCGTGTCGTCCCGGGGCCGCTCGCCGCGGTGGGCCTCGCGATGCTCGCGGCGTTCGTCCTGGACGCGCCCGTCGCCATGGTCGAGGTCAACGGTCTGCTGGGCTCCATCCAGCCGCCGCCGCTCGACGCGTTCGGTGGGCTCGCCACCGTCGGCGTGCTCGGCACGATCCTGGCGTTCACGCTCATCGCGTCCGCCGAGTCGCTGTTCAGCGCGGCGGCCGTGGACCGGATGCACGACGGTCCCCGCACCGCGTACGACAAGGAGCTCCTCGCGCAGGGCGCGGGCAACGCGGTGTGCGGTGTGCTCGGCGCGCTGCCGATGACCGCGGTGATCGTGCGCAGCTCGGCGAACGTGCAGGCGGGCGCGAAGACCAAGGCGTCCCGTGTCCTGCACGGTGTGTGGCTGCTGCTGTTCGCGGCGCTGCTGCCGTCGCTGCTCGCGTACATCCCGATCCCGGCGCTCGCGGGTGTGCTGGTGCATGCCGGGGCGAAGCTGGTGCCCGTCAAGGCGCTGGTGCCGCTGTGGCGCGAGCACCGGGGCGAGGCGCTGATCCTGGTGGTCACCGCGGTGTCGATCGTCGCGGTCAGCATGTTCGAGGGTGTGCTCATCGGCCTCGCCCTGTCGGTCGTGAAGACCGCCTGGGACGCCTCGCACGTGAAGCTGGAGGTCATAGACAAGGGCGCGGGCCCGATCCAGGCGCATCTGACGGGGAACGCGACGTTCCTCAAGCTGCCGAAGATCCTCGACAGTCTGGAGGCGCTTCCGCAGGACCGTCCGGTCGAGCTGAACCTGTCGGGCGTGCATCATCTGGACCACGCCTGCCGTACGGCTCTGGAGAGCTGGGCGGAGCGGCACAGTTCGGGTGAGACGGAACCGGTGAAGGTGACGTCTGGCTGATCCCGCCGCACCGTACGAGGCCCCGACTCCTGTGTCCCGCACGGGAGTCGGGGCCTTCGCGCGTCAGTCGACGACCGCGGCGACCGCCTCGATCTCGACGAGCTGGTCGGCGTAGCCGAGCACGGTGACGCCCATCAGGGTGCTGGGCACGTCGTGGTCGCCGAACACGTCACGGACCACCTGCCAGGCCGTGACCAGGTCCTCGCGGCGCGTGGAGGCGACGAGGACGCGGGTGCTGATGACGTCCGAGAGCCCGGCGCCCGCCGCGTCCAGGGCGACGCGCATGTTCTCGAGGCACTGCGCGGCCTGACCCGCGTAGTCGCCGACCGCGACGGTCGAGCCGTCCTTCGCCAGCGGGCAGGACCCGGCGAGGAAGACGAGCCGGGCCTCTGCCGGTGCCGTCGCCGCGTAGGCGTACTCGGCGACGTCGGACAGGGCGTCGGTGCGGATCAGGGTGACGGCGCGGGTCACGGGTGTGTTCCCTTCGGGCGGATGTGCGGACGTGATGGGACGTCATCGTGTCACGGCATCCGCCCGTGCGGTCAGCGCTGGGACGGGAGTTCGGCGCAGCCGTTGCCCGCGGGCTCGCCGGAGAGCCGGTCGGTGAGCCAGCCGATGGCCGGTCCCTGGTCGGTGAGGAGCGGTCCGAAGTGGTTGATCAGTGCGCGGCCGACGTCGGGCAGGGCGACGGCCTTGTAGGTGACCTGGGCGCCGCGCCCGCACCAGTCGGCGGCCAACTGGCGGGCCTGCGGGTGCGGGACGAGGTTGTCGTGGACGCCGGTGGCGACGCGGACGGGGCTCTGCGGCTTCATGGTGCCGATGCGCTGCTGGGCGAGGAACTCCTGGAGGCGCGGCTCGGCCTGGATGATCTCTTCGAGGCTCTTGCCGTCCTTGGTCCAGGTGGAGCTCTTCTTGGAGGAGTAGCCGAGGATGGCGTCGCCGACGCAGGCCGTGGACAGGTCCTTGAGCGCGGCGCGGCCCTTGTCGTTGAGGTGCTTGTCGGCGATCGACCGCAGCTCCGGGTCGGACTGGAGGAATCCGTTGAGCGACCAGCCGAGCGCGCCGACGAGGTCGGTGCCGTCGATGGCCTTGGTGGTGGCGGTCAGGTCGGCGGGCGGCGCCCCCGCGTACGTGCCGGAGAGCGTGACGTCGGGGGCGTACTCGGGCTGCAGCTCGGCGGCGGCCGCGGTGGCGCCGCCGCCCTGGCTGTAGCCGTAGAGGCCGACGCGGGAGTCGCGGGTGACGGAGGTGTCCTTGAGGGCGCGGGCGGCGCGGACCGCGTCGAGCACGGCGTGCGCCTCGTCGAGCCGGTTCACGTAGGTGTGCAGCCGGTCGGTGGCGCCGAGGCCGATGTAGTCGGTGACGACGACGGCGACGCCCTTGGCGAGCAGCCGGTAGATCGCGAGGTCCTCGTAACCGGCCACCAGGGTCTGCCCGTTGACACGCAGCGGGTGCTCGAGGCCCATGGAGGCGGCGCACTGGTCGCCCTGCCCCTGCGTGCCGGGCGCGAGCGCGACGAGCGGCCGGGGGCCCGGGCCGCGCCACTTCGCGCTGGGCTCGATGTACGCACCGGTGGCCGCGGCCGGCTTCCCGTTGGAGTCGGTGGTCCTGTACATGATCCGGGTCGCGGTGCCGGGCAGCGGTCCGTTGAGGCCCGGCAGGCTGAGGGCGAGCGGGAGGTGCTCGCTGCGGATCAACGCGCCGTTGGAGGAGGGCAGTTCGGCGGGCGGGTTGTAGAACGCGGGGATGGTGACACCGCGCGACACCTCGTTCTCCGAGCCGGTGGCGGCCGCGGCGGGCACGGCCTGGGCGCCGACGCACGCGGCGACGGTGACGGCGGCGGCCAGCAGGCGGGTGGGGGCGGCGGGCATGGCGAACCTCCGGTGAACGGGCGGGGCTCACCCCGCCGTGCGGCGTTCGACCGCGCCTTCGGGCACGACCGACGGCGCGTCGAGGGCGGTCGTCCCACCGCCACCACGCGCCTGGCCGGACGCTATCCACACCACTGTTACCAGCGGTAGCACCGGGAAGGTTACGGTTCAGTAATTTAAGCCTGCACGGGGAGCCCGAGGACGTCCCGCACCGTGCGGACCACGCCGTTCTCCGTGTTGGCCGGGGCGCGCAGGCGGGCGCGGGCCAGCACGTCGGGGTGCGCGTTGGCCATGGCGTAGGACCAGTCGGCCGTGTCGAGCATCTCCAGGTCGTTGCGGTAGTCGCCGAAGACCATGGTCTGCGCGGGCGTGATGCCGAGCGCCTTCTGGAGGGCGCGGACTGCGGCGCCCTTGTTGGCGGCGGGGTTCATGACGTCGATCCAGTGCGCGCTGGAGACGACGACCTGGTGGGTGTCGGCGAGCGGCGCGAGCAGCGGGGCGGTGGTGTCCTGCGCGGTGCCGAAGTCGAAGACGGCGACCTTGACGAACTCGTCGTCGACGGCGGTGGCGTCGGGGACGATCTCGTGGGCGGCGTAGTACCTGCGGACGTGCTCCATGAACGCCTCGTCGGAGCGTTCCACGTACGCGGAGCGCTTTCCGCACACGACGACGCCCGCGTCGGCGCCGCCCGCGTCCACGTGCCGACGCAGCTCCTTGACGATCCACTCGACGACATCGCGTTCCAGCAGGTCGGAGCTGAGTTCGGCGCCGCCGCGCACGACGTACGCGCCGTTCTCGGCGACGTAGACCATGCCGCCGTCGTCGACGGCGCCGAACTGCGCGGCGAGCGTCGCGTACTGGCGGCCGCTGGCGGGGCAGAAGGCGATGCCGCGCTCGTTCAGCTCGGTCAGCAGCGGCCACAGGGCGTCGGGGACGTTCCCTTCGCCGTCCAGGAGCGTGCCGTCCATGTCGGTGACGACCAGGCGGATGTCGGGCGGGGTGGTGGCGGTCTGCCGGTCGTGCTGGACGTTCACGGTGGTTCCTGCTTCGGTGGTGCGGTGTGCCGGGGCCAGGGGCGGGGCCCCAGACGTAACACCACCACTGTACGGAGGGGCCCTGCCCAGGGCTTTCGCCCCTCCCCCGGCCCCGCGCGACCGGCCGCCACTCTTGATCACGCACAGGCCCGCGCCGTACGGTTCCGGCACTCACCCCGCGCGGCACCAACCCCACCAGGAGCGCGTCATGCCCCGATTCACCCTCGACGGCACCGGTTTGCGGTACGACGACCTCGGCCCCGTGGACGGCGTCGCGGTGGTGCTGATCCACGGGCACCCGTTCAACCGGACGCTGTGGGCCCCGCAGGCCGAGGCGCTCGCGGCGGCCGGATACCGGGTGCTCACGCCGGATCTGCGCGGCTACGGCGACAGCGATGTCACGCCGGGCGTGGTGCCGCTGTCCCGCTTCGCCGACGACACGGCCGGGCTCCTGGACGAGCTGGGGATCGACGCGGCGGTGATCGGCGGCGTGTCCATGGGCGGCCAGATAGCCATGGAGTTCCACCGGCTCCACCCGAAGCGCACGAGCGCTCTCGTGCTGTGCGACACCTCCGCGCCCGCCGAGACACCCGAGGGCAAGACGCGCCGCAACCGGCTCGCGGTGCGGCTGCTCGCCGAGGGCATGGGCGGGTACGCGGACGAGGTCATCGACAAGATGCTCGCGCGGTACAACGTGGCCGCGCTGCCCGAGGTCGCCGCCCACGTCCTCGGCATGATGCAGGTGACCGATCCGCGCGGGGCCGCTGCGGCGCTGCGCGGGCGGGCCGAGCGCCCGGACTACCGGGACGGCCTCGCAGCCGCCCGGGTGCCGACGCTCGTCGTGGTCGGCGCGGACGACGTGTACACGCCGGTCTCGGACGCCGAGGAGATCGTGAAGCTGGTGCCGGACTCGGTGCTGCGGGTGATCGACGGGGCCGGGCACCTGCCGGGCGTGGAGCAGCCCGAGCTGTTCAACGCGGTGCTGCTCGAGTTCCTCCGCGACCGCTGCCCGACCGGATAGGGGCGGGTCGTGACGCGTTCCGCGAGCGACCGGCTGCTCGACGCGCTCGGCGCCTTCGACCAGGACCACCCGTCCCTCACCCTCACACAGCTCGCGCAGCGCGCCGATCTCGCGCTGCCCACCGCGCACCGGCTGGTCGGCGCGCTCACCCGGTGGGGCGCCCTGGAGCGCGACGAGGCGGGCAACTACCACGTGGGCCTGCGGCTGTGGGAGATCGCGGCGCTCGCCCCGCGCGGCCTCGGCCTGCGGCAGTCGGCGCTGCCGTTCCTGGAGGACCTGTACGAGTCGACGCACGAGAACGTGCACCTCGCGGTGCGGGACGACCTGGAGGTCGTCTACATCGAGCGCCTGTCCGGGCGTTCAGCAGTGGGCGTGCACTCGCGGGTCGGCGCGCGCTGGCCGCTGCACGCGACCGGCGTGGGCCTGGTGCTGCTCGCGCACGCGGACCTCGACCTCCAGGACCGCTACCCGGCGGGCGGGCTCGAGGCGTTCACGCCGTACACGGTGACCGACGCGGGGCGGCTGCGCCGGATGCTGGCCGATGTGCGGCGCAGCGGCGTCGCGGTGAGCGACCGTCAGATCACCGACGACGCCCTGTCGGTGGCGGCGCCGGTGCGCGGGCCGCGCGGCGATGTCGTCGCGGCGGTCTCCGTCGTCGTACCGGTCGAGGGGGCGCGGACACCCGCGCTGATTCCCGCGGTGCAGCTGGCCGGACGCGGCATCTCGCGGGCGCTCGGCTGGCAACCCGCCCCGACCGCTCCCCCGGCTTCCGTCTGACGGAAGTCCCGTTGTGGGCCTGTGGTCCGGGTCACCAAGGTGGTCGGTGACGCGCGGCGACGGTGCCGCGCGCGGTGACAGGAGGGACGCCCGTCATGACCGCCTACTCGGCCTTCGCCCGCAACCAGTGGTACGTCGCCGCATGGTCGAAGGAGGTGGGCCGGGAGCTGCTCGGCCGCACGATCCTCGGCGAGCCGATCGCCTTCTACCGCACCGAGGCCGGCGAGCCGGTCGCGCTCGCGGACCGCTGTGTGCACCGCCGCTACCCCCTCTCGGCGAGCGGGCTCGACGGGGACCGGGTGGTGTGCGGGTACCACGGGTTCACCTACGACACGACGGGCACGTGTGTGTTCGTGCCGGGGCAGAAGCGGGTGCCGCGGACGGCGCGGGTGAGCTCGTACCCGGTCGCCGAGGTCGACGGGATGGTGTGGGTGTGGATCGGTGACCCGGAGCGCGCCGACGCCTCCGTGATCCCGCGCGCCCCGCACCTGGTGGCGGACGACCACGTGACCGTCGAGGGCATGGAGCCCATCGACGCGGACTTCATGCTGCTGGTCGACAACCTGATGGACCTGTCCCACGAGACCTACCTGCACGGCGGCTACATCGGGACACCGGAGGTCGCCGAGACCCCCATCACGACGGAGGTCGACGAGGAGTCCGGCGTCGTGCGGGTGTCGCGGCACATGAAGGACGCCGAGTGCCCGCCGTTCTACGCCCGCTCCACCGGCATCGAGGGCCGCATCGACCGGCGCCAGGACATCGAGTACCACGCGCCGTGCCTGTACCTGCTGCACAGCACGATCAGCCCGTCCGGGCAGGAGACCCCCGCGTTCCGCACCGAGATCACGTACGCGATCACCCCGTCGTCGCCGGGCAAGGTGTACGACTTCTGGGCGGTGTCGCGGAACTTCGCGACCGAGGACGCCGAAGTCACCACGTTCCTGCGGGACTTCAACCACACGGTCGTCATGCAGGACGTCGACGCGCTCAATCTGCTGCAGCGCACCCTGGACACCGAGCCGGAGGGCTACCAGGAGCTCAGCATCAACATCGACACGGGCGGCCTGGCCGCGCGCCGCATCCTCGGCAAGCTGGCCGCCGGATGACCCGGCCCGTCTACCGCATCGAATGGCTCCCCGGCACCGACCTCCTCGACGGCCTGTGCCACTGCGGCGCGCGGCACACCAGTCAGGACCCCGTCGCCATGTGGGAGTGGATGCTGGCCCACCCCGATCACCCCGACACCACCGAGGACAAGGAACGCCGACCGTGAGCGAAGTGCTCGACCTCGTCGTCGCCGAACGCCGGCAGGAGGCCGAAGGCGTCGTCTCCCTGCTGCTGCGCCGCCCGGACGGCGCGCCGCTGCCCGGATGGGAGGCCGGCGCGCACATCGACCTGCTGCTGGCCGACGGCCTGGAGCGGCAGTACTCGCTGTGCGGCGGCGCCACGGACACCTGGCGGATCGCCGTGCTGCGCGAGCGCGACGGCAGGGGCGGCTCCGCCCATGTGCACGACGAGCTGCAGGAGGGGGCGGCGGTACGGGCCCGTGGGCCGCGCAACCACTTCCGGCTCGAACCGGCGCCCGCGTACCGGTTCGTCGCGGGCGGCATCGGCATCACGCCGATCCTGCCGATGCTGACCGCGGCGGCCGAGCGGGGCGCCGAGTGGTCGCTGTCCTACGGGGGTCGCTCGCGCGGCACCATGGCCTTCGCGGACGAGCTGGCGGAGCGGCATCCGGGTGGCCGGGTGGCGCTCGTGGAGGGCCTGCTCGACCTCCCTGCCGTCCTCGCCGATCTGCGCCCGGGGGAACTCGTCTACGCCTGCGGCCCCGAGCCGCTGCTCGCCGCCGTGGAGGAGCTCGTGCCCGCGGGGGCGCTGCGCACGGAGCGCTTCACCCCGGCGGAGACCGACACAAGCGGCGACACCGCCTTCGAGGTCGAACTGGCCTCGTGCGGCCGTACGTTGAAGGTTCCGGCGGACCGGACGGTCCTCGCCACGTTGCAGGAGGCCGGGATCCAGGTCCTGTACTCGTGCACGGAGGGCACGTGCGGCACGTGCGAGACGGATGTGCTCGCCGGGGAGGTCGACCACCGCGACAGTGTGCTGACGGCCGCCGAGCGGGAGGCCAACGAGACGATGATGGTGTGTGTCTCGCGGGCCAGGGGCGAGCGGCTCACGCTGGATCTCTGACCGCCGGATCCGTGAGCGCCGCTTCCGTGGTGGTCTCCGTATCGGGCTGCGTCGCGTGTTCCGCGCGGCGCAGCAGCACGGCCGCCACCAGACCGCCCGTCAGGACGGCGGCCGCGCCCACGAGTTGGCCGGTCTCCAGGGCGGATCCGAACGCCCGCTTCACCGTGCGTCGTTCGCCCGCCGAGCCCGCGGCGGCCAGCGCGGCGGGCAGCGAGGCGGCGGTCACCGGGACGAGCGCGGAGAACCGTGCGCTGAGCACGGCTCCGAGCACCGCGACGCCGAGGCCGCTGCCGAACTCGGTGACGGTGCCCTGGATGCCGGCGCCCGCGCCCGCCTTCTCGCGCGGGATGGAGCCGAGCACGGCGACGGCCATCGCCGGGTTGGCGAGCGCGCAGCCGAGGCCCATGAGGACGAGCCCGACGAGCAGTCCGCCGTAGCCGTCGACGACGCGCCCCGCGAGGGCGACCGCGGCGAGCCCGGAGGCGAGCAGGGTCATGCCGAGGGCCACCGAGCCGGGGATGCCGAGCCGCTTGCTGACGCGGGCGGAGACACCGGTGAAGTTGAGCAGGACCACGGTGAGCGCGAAGGGCGCGGTGCGCAGTCCTGCCTCCAGCGGGCCGTAGCCGAGGACGAACTGGAGCTGCTGCGTGAGCAGGAACAGCGCGCCGCCGCTGCCGAAGGTGATGAGCACGGCGCCGAACACGGCGCCGGTGAAGGTCCGGTCGCGGAAGAAGCCCATGTCGAGCATGGGGTCCTCCACGTGCCGCTCCCACAGCACGAACGCGGTGAGCGCGCACACTCCGAGACCTGCGCCCGCGAGCACGTACGGGGACGACCAGCCGTGGTCGGGCCCGGAGACGACGGCGTAGACGAGCGAGGCCATCGCGACGGTCGACAGGAGGGCGCCGAGCAGGTCGGGCCGGTGGCTCTGGTCCGCCCTGCTCTCCGGCACGAGGAGGGTCACCGCGCACAGGCCGAGCAGCACCACGGGCACGTTGACGAGGAAGAGGGAGCCCCACCAGAAGTGGGCGAGGAGCAGTCCGCCCGCGAGGGGGCCCGCCGCGAAGCCGAGGGCGTTGACGGCGGCCCAGATGCCGATGGCGCGGACCCGCTCGTCGTCGTCGAAGACCTGCACGGCCACGGCG
Organism: Streptomyces sp. SDT5-1; assembly: GCF_052245995.1. NCBI lineage: Bacteria > Bacillati > Actinomycetota > Actinomycetes > Kitasatosporales > Streptomycetaceae > Streptomyces > Streptomyces sp. SDT5-1. The sequence continues at coordinate 89,297 of NZ_CM125963.1, forward strand.
AGGGTGGTGGTGAGGAGGAGGGCGCCGCCGATGCCCATGCCGGCGCGGGCTGCGATCAACTGCCCGGTGCTGTGGGCGAGTCCGGCGGCGAGGGAGCCCGCGCCGAACAGCACGAGCCCGGCCAGGAGCAGCTTCTTGCGCCCGTAGCGGTCGGCGGCGGCGCCGGCCGCGAGCAGCAGTCCGGCCTGCACCAGGATGTACGCGTTGATGATCCACTGGACGTCGGCCGTGCCCGCGCCGAGGTCGGCGGTGAGGGTGGGCACGGCGACGTTGAGGATCGTGTTGTCGAGGATGACGACGAGTTGCGCGAGGCAGATCACGCCGAGGATCAGCCAGCGGCGTGGGTCCCTCGGCCGCGCGGGCGAGGGGGTGGTCGACTGCTCGGCGGCGGGCGTCGCCGTCATGCGGGCTCCTTGTGGGCAGGCAGGGAACACGGGGCCACCCCGTTGGTTAGGTAACCCTAACTCAACGGGGTTCGCGCAGGTACCCCGCCCTGTCCGGGCCGTGTCGGCCCTACAGCGCCCGGTGCATGATGTGCAGGCCGACCCGGCCGTGGCGCGGGTGGTCGAAGGCGTCGGGCACCGTGCCGAGGATCGTGAAGCCGAGCGAACTCCACAGCCGCACCGCCGGGTTGGTCTCGACGACGGCGTTGAACACCATGGCGCGGTAGCCGTCCGCCTTCGCCGTCTCCAGGACGTGCTCGGCGAGGGCGCGGCCGTACCCGTGGCCGCCGTGGTCGGGGTCGACCATGAATCCGGCGTTGGCGACGTCCCGCGCCGGGCCGCCGTAGTTGGGCTTCACGTAGGCGCTCGCGACGACGTGGCCCGCGTCGTCCACCATGACGTGGACCCGCTTGCCCGCGCCCTCGGTCCACAGGGCGCGGGCCTCGGGCTCGCTGGTGTCGGGGTCCCAGCCGTAGGTCTCGCCCGCGCGCACGATCCGCTGCCAGAACGGCCAGATCCGCTCCCAGTCCCCGTCCTTGATGTCTCTGATCTCCATGGGCCGAGTCTGGCACGCGCACCGGCCGCGCCGTCAGGTCCGCTCACCTGGTGAACGCGGCGCTCGGCACCTCCGCCCGGTCGGCCGTCGGCGGGGTGAGCAGCAGCATCGCGCCGAGCCCGAGGGCGGCGACACCGGCGAAGAACCAGAAGCCCCAGGGGTGGGCGATGCCCGCGGTGACCAGGGCTCCGGTCACGAAGGGCCCGGTGATCGAGCCGAGGCGGCCGACCGCGGAGGCGAGGCCGAGGGCGGTGCCGCGGGTGCGAGCCGGGAAGACATGGGCCACGTACCCGTAGATGAGGACCTGCGCGGAGAACACGAAGACGCCCGTGAGGAGGACCAGCGCGTTCAGGAGCAGGCTGGACTCGATGCGCAGGCTCAGGACGGCGAGCAGCACGGCGCCCGCCGCGAACCAGACGCGGGCCACGCGCCGGATGCCGTAGGTGTCGGCGACAATGCCCGCGACGACGAGGCCGATGACCGCGCCGACGTTCAGGACGAGCAGCAGGGCGATGGAGCGGGAGATGGGGTATCCGGCGCTGCGCATGAGCTGCGGCAGCCAGGTGTTGAGGCCGTACACGAGCAGCAGGCCCATGAAGGAGCCGCCCCAGACGGCGAGGGTGGTGCGACGGCTGCGCGGTCCCAACAGGTCGCGCATGCCGACGCGTTCGCCCTGCGGCTGTTGCTTGGCTGCGAGGTACGCGGCGGACTCCGGGAGCTTCCACCACATGAGCGGGACGACGAGAAGGCCCGCGACTCCCCCGCCGTAGAACAGCCAGTGCCAGTCGCCCGCGACGGCGAGCGCGAGCAGGGAGGTGAGCACGGCCCCTACGTGGTAGCCGGTCATGGTGAAGGTGCTGGCGCTGGCGCGGCGGCTCTCGGGGAGGTTCTCCGACATGACGGTCAGGGCGACGGGCATGCAGGCGCCGAGGCCGAGCCCGGCGAGGAAGCGCAGCACACCGAACACGGCGATGTTCGGGGCGAGCGGTGTCACCAGCGTGAACACCGAGAACAGCAGGACGGAGCCGATGAGCATGCCGCGCCGCCCGAACCGGTCGGTGAGCGGCCCGAGCCCGGCGGCGCCGACCGCGACCCCGACGAGGGACACGGTGGCGACCGCGGTGGCATCGGCGGCGGTGAAGCCGAGGTGGTGGGTCTTGAGCAGGGTGGGGATGGTGGCGCCGAGCGCCACCAGGTCGTACCCCTCGAGCAGGACGGTCAGCCAGCACAGCACCGCTGTGCCGGCTGCCCGCGTGGGAGACGTCGTCATTGCCGTGCTCCTTGCGGACGAGCAGGATCGGGGACGGGGGCGCGCTGCTCCTCGGGGACAGGGACTACTGCTCGGACGCCGGGCCTTCCGTGGGGATCAGAAGGGGTACGGCGCGATCTGCGGGCGGACGGTCACCCACTGGGTCTCGGTGAACGCCTCGATGTTGGCCTGCGCGCCGCCGAACCGCGATCCGTTGCCGGAGTCGCCGACGCCGCCGAAGGGGGCGGCGGGCTCGTCCATGACGGTCTGTTCGTTGATGTGCACCTTGCCGGAGCGGATCCGGTCGGCGAGCGTCATCGCGGTGCCGACGTCGCCGAGGATGCCGACGGACAGTCCGTACGGCGACGCGTCGACGATGCGGGCGGCCTCGTCGAGGTCGCGGTAGGTGCGCACGGGGGCGACGGGGCCGAAGATCTCCTCGCGCCAGGCGGGTGTGTCGTCGTCGAGCCCGGTGAGGACGGTGGCCGGGTAGTACGGGGCGTCGGCCTTGCCACCGGCGATCAGCTTCGCGCCCGCGGCGACGCTGTCGGTCACCACCTTGTCGATGTGGGCGAGCTGGCGGCCGTCGATGATGGGGCCGAGCGCGACGTCCCCTGTGGCGGGGTCGCCGACGGGCAGCCGGTTCGCCTTCTCGGCGAGCAGCGCCACGTACTCCTCGGCCTGAGACTCGTGGACGAGGTGGCGTCCGGTCGCCATGCAGATCTGGCCCTGGTGGAGGTACGAGCCGAACGCGCCGGCCGAGGCGGCGGCGGGCAGGTCGGCGCCGGGGAGGACGACGAGGGCGTTGTTCCCGCCGAGTTCGAGGTGGACCTTCTTGAGGTTGCGGGCGGCGGCCTCGCCGACCTTGCGCCCCGCGGCGGTGGAACCGGTGAAGGAGACGACGGACACCTCGGGCGCCTCGACGACGGCGGCGCCGACACTCGCGTCACCGGGCAGCAGGTGGAGCAGTCCCTCCGGAAGCCCGGCCTCCTCGAAGATGCGGACGATGGTGACACCACCGCACACCGCGGTGCGCGGGTCCGGCTTGAGGAGCACGGCGTTGCCGAGCGCGAGCGCGGGCGCCACCGAGCGGATGCCGAGGATGAGCGGGAAGTTGAACGGCGCGATCACCGAGACGACGCCCGCGGGGACGCGGCGCGCGAACGACCAGCGGGGTTCGCCGCTGCTGAGCACGTCGCCGAGCGGGTGCGCGGGCAGGGCCGCGTCCTCGTGGCACTCGGCGGCGGCGAAGTCGGTCTCGACGGTGGCCTTGGCTCGGGTGGAACCGGCCTCGCGGACGATCCAGTCCTTGATCTCCTCGGCGTGCTCGGCGAACAGGTCACCGGCCCTGCGCAGCACGGCGGCGCGCTCGGCGGGCGCCTTGCGGGCCCACTCGCGCTGCGCCTCGGCCGCGCGGGCGGCGGCGCGGGTCACGTCGTCGGCGGTGGCGCTGCCGATCGAACCGAGCCGCTGTCCGGTGGCGGGTTCGACGACGTCGGTGGCGCCGCCGCCTCCGGCGGTCCAGCCGTCGAGGTGGATGCGCCCGTGCCAGGCGGGGTCTTCGAGGAGAGGCATGTTCACTCCGGTGAGGTGGGGTGGGTGTCGACCTGGACGAGCCGGGGCCCGTCGGTCGCGGGTGTCTTCAACCATGCACGCAGTTCGGCGAGTCCGGTGACGGTGGTGGCGGGCACCCCGTAGCCCGCGGCGAGCGCGGTGAAGTCGATGCCGGGGATCTCGGTGCCCGGGACGTCGGGTGTGTCGAGCAGCTTCCCGAACCAGCGCAGGGCGCCGTACGTGCCGTTGCGCAGGATGACGAAGGTGACCGGGACCCGGTAGCGGGCGGCGCTCCACAGCGCCGTGATCCCGTAGTTGGCGGAACCGTCGCCGACGACGGCGACGACGGGCCGCTCCGGGTCGCCCATCGCGGCGCCGACGGCGGCGGGCAGGCCGAAGCCGAGTCCGCCGGACGCGGGGAAGAAGTAGGAGCCGGGGTGGCGCAGGTCCATCTGGCGCCACCACGCGGAGTTGGTGGACGTCGACTCGACGACGTAGCGGGTGTCGGGCGGCTGGGTGTCGCGGAGGGCGGCGAAGACCTCCTCGGGGTGGAGGGCTGCGCCGGGCGCGGTGGCGGGCTCGGGCGGCAGCGTGAACCCGGTTGCCCCGCTTGCCCGTTGGGGAAGGCGGGTGAGCAGGGCCGTGAGGACCGGGCCCGGGTCGGCGACCAGTGCCTCGCCCATCGGGGCGCGGGCGGCGGCGCCCGGGTCGTCGGTGACCTGGACGAGGCGTGCGCCCTCGGGCAGGTGGCGTCCGGGCACGTGCTGGTGGTAGCGGAAGACGGGCGCGCCCAGGACCAGCACGAGGTCGTGGCCGGCGAGCGCCGACGACACGGAGCCGATGCCGGCGGGCAGGACGCCGCGGAAGAGCGGGTGCCGGTTGGGGAAGGGGAGCCGGTGTGGCGAGGGCGCCACCCACACCGGCAGATCCAGGTGTTCGGCGCAGGCCACCGCCCGCTCGAAGAGCCCTTCGGCGTCGATGTCGCCGCCGAGGACGAGCACGGGCGCGCGGGCCTCCCCCACCTCCCGTACGAGGTCGTCGAGTTGTTCCGGGTCGGGCACGAGCCCGCGGCGCACGCTCCGGTCGAGAACGTCGGCGGCGTCCGGGGCGAGTTCGGCGTCCCAGTCGTCGTACGGCACCGACAGATAACTGGGGCCGCGCCGCAGTTCGGCCTCGAACACGGTCTGGGCGAGGGCGCGCGGGACGTCGGCGGCGCAGGCGGGTTCGGCGGAGTGGGCGACGAGCGGGCGCATCAGCTGCGGCGCGTCGACGTTGGCGAGCATCGCTTCCAGGCCGATCGCGGAGCGCACCTGCTGCCCGGCCGTGAGGACCAGCGGCGAGCGGGCGTACACGGCGTTGGTGAGGGCGCCCATCGCGTTGCCCGAGCCCGCGGCGGCGTGCAGGTTCACGAGCGCGGGGCGGCCGGTGACCTGGGCGTATCCGTCGGCCATGCCGACCACGGCGCCCTCGTGCAGGCCGAGGACGTAGCGGAAGGAGTCCGGGAGCCCGGCGAGGAACGGCAGTTCGTTCGACCCGGGGTTTCCGAAGATCGTCGTCAGGCCCTGGCGCTCCAGGAACGCGTGCGCGATCCGGCGTGCGGTCGGCATCCGTGAACCCCTCCTTGACCGGCGGTGATGCCTCGAGCCTAGGAAGGAAGCCGACCGCGCTCCAATCAATGTTGCCCACTCGCGTCATAGACGGTTTCGATAACGCGAGCCCTAGACTGGCGGATCATGCGGGACTTCGACCTCAACCTCGTGCGCACGTTCGTGCTGCTCTACGAGACCCGGAGCGTGACGGCGACCGCCGAGGCCCTGCACGTCACCCAGCCGACGGTCAGTTACGGGCTCCAGAAGCTGCGCCGCCGCTTCGACGACGAGCTGTTCCGCCGCACCGGCGCGGGCCTCGCCCCGACGACCACGGCGCGCGCCCTGTACGAGCCGCTGCACAGCGCGCTCTCCGAGATCGAGACGACGCTGAGCGGTGCCAGGTCCTTCGATCCGGCGACGGCGCGCGCCGCGTTCACGGTGTGTCTGTCGGATCTGGGCGAGGTGGCGCTGCTGCCCCGGCTGATGGCGGCCCTGCCGCGGCGGGCGCCGGGCGCGACGCTGAGCGTGCGGCCGCTCGACATCGCGGGCGCGGCCGACCAGCTGGGGCGCGGCGAGATCGACGCGTTCATCGCCTCGCCGCCGCTCGGCTCGCCGCGCATCGAGCGGATCCCGCTGTTCTCGGAGGGGTACGTCGCCGTGGTGGCGCGCGACCATCCGCGGCTGCGCGGCAAGACGGTGTCACTTCCCGAACTGGGCGCCGAGCGGCATGTCACGGTGTCGGGTCCGGCGGGGCACGACGGGCCGCGCCGCGCCCTGGAGGCGCACGGGCTGCTGCCCCAGGTGGCTCTGGAGGTGACCCGGTTCGCGGGCCTTCCGTACCTGTTGCAGGAGAGCGAGCTCGTGGCGATGGCGCCGCGCCTGGTGGGCCGGATGTTCGCAGCGGACCACCGCGTGCGGCTCCTGGAGCTGCCCTTCGACATCGAGCCGGCGCAGGTGTCGATCTACACGCGCCACGCGCACGCGCGCACACCCGCGCAACAGTGGCTGGTGGACTTCATGCGGGAGTCCCTGGCCACGGCGACGGAGGAGTGATCGGTCACACCTCCGCCGCCGCAGGAGCCGTCACTACACCGGGAGAGCCGTATTCGCCCCGCTCAGCCGCGGTCGTCCACCCCGCCTTCACGGGACGTACACCGTTGTGCCTGGTGAGCGGCGGGTAACCCCACCCCGGATGGTCCCCTGTCACCCGATCGTCGTAGGGTCCCCTTTTGTTCACCCTCAGGGTGGCTTCAAGACCCCGACACCAGGAGCTCTTCCCGTGCCCGCACCGTCCACCGCCCCGGCGCCCATCTACGACCGACTCGTCGACGAGCAGGGTGATGTGCTCGCCGACGCACGTGAGGCCGCGCACAAGGCCGAGCGCACCGCGGAGGGAGTGCTCGACTTCGGGCACGGAGGAGCCGCGCAGAGGCAGCAGCAGCCCGCGCAGGGTCCGGCGTCCCTCCAGGCCCCCGAGCCCGCTCAGGAGCAGCAGGGTCAGCAGGCCGCCCAGGCGCCCGCCGCCGAGCAGGCACCGCAGGGTCAGCAGTTCCCGCAGGGCGGCCCGCAGCAGCCGCAGGGCGACCCGTTCTCGCAGACGGGCCCGCAGGAGTCCCCGTTCACGCAGACCGGCCCGCAGGAGACGCAGGGGCAGCAGTTCCCGCAGGGCGGCGCGCAGGACTCGCCGTTCTCGCCGGGCGCCGCGCAGGAGTCGTCGCCGTTCTCCCCCGCCGGCCCGCGGGAGAACCAGGACCGCCCGTTCCAGGGGAACGGTCCACAGCAGAACGGCCCGCAGGAGACGCAGGCGTTCCCGCAGGTTCAGCAGCACCAGGCCCCGACGCAGGAGGGCTGACCGCGGCCGCGGCCGACCCTCCCGGTCGGTCGGCGGCGTCCGGTCAGGCACCCACGTACTGCGCGAGGTGCTCGCCCGTGAGGGTGGAACGGTCGGCAACGAGCTCGGCCGGTGTGCCCTCGAAGACGACCTTGCCGCCGTCGTGGCCCGCTCCGGGGCCCAGGTCGATGATCCAGTCGGCGTGCGCCATCACGGCCTGGTGGTGCTCGATGACGATGACCGACTTTCCGGAGTCCACGAGCCGGTCGAGCAGCCCGAGCAGCTGCTCGACGTCCGCGAGGTGCAGTCCCGTGGTCGGCTCGTCCAACACGTAGACCCCGCCCTTGTCGGCCATGTGCACGGCCAGCTTGAGCCGCTGCCGCTCGCCGCCGGAGAGCGTGGTCAGCGGCTGCCCGAGGGTGAGGTATCCGAGCCCCACGTCCTCGAGCCGCTCCAGGATCCTGTGCGCCGCCGGGGTGCGCGCCTCTCCCGCCCCGAAGATCTCCACCGCCTCCGTGACCGGCATCGCGAGCACCTCGCTGATGTCCTTGCCCCCGAAGTGGTAGTCGAGCACGGACGCCTCGAACCGCTTGCCGTCGCACTCCTCGCAGGTGGCGGCGGCGCTCGCCATGATGCCGAGGTCGGTGTAGACGACCCCCGCGCCGTTGCACGTCGGGCAGGCGCCCTCCGAGTTGGCGCTGAACAGTGCGGGCTTCACGCCGTTGGCCTTCGCGAACGCCTTGCGGATCGGGTCGAGCAGACCCGTGTACGTGGCCGGGTTGCTGCGCCGTGAGCCGCGGATCGGGGTCTGGTCGACGGCCACCACCCCCTCGTCGGCGGGGATCGAGCCGTGCACGAGCGAGCTCTTGCCGGAACCGGCGACGCCTGTCACCACCGTGAGCACCCCGAGCGGGATGTCGACGTCGACGTCGCGCAGGTTGTGCGCGTTCGCCCCGCGGATCGCGAGCTTGCCACTGGGTTCGCGCACGGTGTCCTTGAGCACGGCCCGGTCGTCGAGGTGCCGCCCGGTGATGGTGTCACTGGCGCGCAGCTCGTCGACGGTGCCCTCGAAGCAGACGGTGCCGCCGCCGGTGCCCGCTCCGGGGCCGAGGTCCACGACGTGGTCGGCGATGGCGATGGCCTCGGGCTTGTGCTCCACCACGAGCACGGTGTTGCCCTTGTCGCGCAGGCGAAGCAGCAGCTTGTTCATCCGCTGGATGTCGTGCGGGTGCAGGCCGATGGTGGGCTCGTCGAAGACGTACGTGACGTCGGTGAGCGAGGAGCCGAGGTGGCGGATCATCTTGACGCGCTGCGCCTCGCCGCCGGAGAGCGTGCCGGCGGCGCGGTCGAGGGAGAGATAGCCGAGGCCGATCTCCTCGAAGGACTCCAGGGTGTGCCGGAGCTTGGCGAGGAGCGGGGCGACGGAGGGCTCCTCGAGCCCGCGCACCCACTGGGCGAGGTCCCTGATCTCCATCGCGCACAGGTCGGCGATGCTCTTGCCGTCGATCTTCGAGGAGCGGGCGAGTTCGCTGAGCCGGGTGCCGTCGCAGTCGGGGCAGGTCTGGAAGGTGACCGCGCGGTCCACGAAGGCCCTGATGTGCGGCTGCATCGACTCGCGGTCCTTGGACAGGAAGGTCTTCTGGAGCTTCGGGAGCAGGCCCTCGTAGGTGAGGTTCACTCCGTTGATCTTGACCTTGGTGGGTTCCTTGTAGAGGAAGTCCTGCCGCTCCTTCTTGGTGTATTTGCGGATCGGCTTGTCCGGGTCGAAGAAGCCGGATTCGCGGATGACCCGGACCACCCAGCCGTCCCCGGTGTACGTGGGGATGGTGAACGGGTCCTCGTTGAGGGACTTGGTGTCGTCGAAAAGCTGGGCGAGGTCGATGTCGGAGACCGTGCCGCGGCCCTCGCAGTGGGTGCACATGCCGCCGGTGCGACTGAAGGACACCTTCTCGGTCTTGGTCCTGTCCGCGCCGCGGTCGACCGTGAAGCCGCCCTGGGCGGACACCGACGCGACGTTGAAGGAGTACGCGCCGGGCCCGCCGATCCGGGGCTCGGCGAGGCGGCTGTAGAGGATGCGCAGCATCGCGCTGGCATCCGTCGCCGTGCCGACCGTGGAGCGCGGGTCGGAGCCCATCCGCTGCTGGTCGACGGTGATGGCCGTGGTGAGCCCGTCGAGCACGTCGACCTCGGGCCGCGCCAGGGTCGGCATGAAGCCCTGGAGGAACGCGCTGTACGTCTCGTTGATCATCCGCTGGGACTCGGCGGCGATGGTGTCGAACACCAGGGAGCTCTTGCCGGACCCCGAGACTCCCGTGAACACCGTGAGGCGCCGCTTGGGGAGTTCGATGCTGACGTCCTTCAGGTTGTTCTCCCGCGCGCCGTGCACGCGGATCAGGTCGTGGCTGTCGGCGGGGTGCGCACCTGACGACGGTGTCCCCGTTCTCGCGACCTTGGTCATCTTCTCTCCATCGGGTGTCGACGGACGCCTGGGTGTGCTCGGCGTCGCACGTCTCGCATCGGCGTGTTCGATTGTCGCCGTCGGCACGGCCCGCGCCACCGCAATCGGTGAACACGCCGGGCGGCCTGCCGACGGACCTGCGGCTCGTCTGTGAGGCTATCGAGCGCCACCGACAATCCGGGGTTCCCCGACTCTCCCCTGGTCACAAGCGCGTGCACGACTATTGACTCAAATTCAAACCCGTCGGTAGCTTCAACTACCAGCGCGCTGAACCCCCTTGCCCCACACCGGACTTGGCCACCCCACGGCCGGGCCCCGCAGGTTCCGAAGGCTACGAAGGAGTACCTCCATGGCGAACCGCGCGTTCAGCGGCAGACTCACCGCCCTCGCGGCCACCACCGGCGCAGCCGCCCTCGTCACCGCACTCGCCGCACCGGCGCACGCGGACTCCGAACCCCTCCAGTACGCCGCGCTCGGCGACAGCTACAGCGCCGCGTCCGGGGTCCTCCCGCTGGACCCGAAGGCCAGCCCGCTGTGCGCCCGCTCCACCGCCAACTACCCGCACGTCATCGCGAAGCGCACCGGCGCCGCCCTCAAGGACGTGACGTGCGGCGCCGCGCAGACGAAGGACTTCGCCGGGGCGCAGTACCCGGGCGTGCCGCCGCAGCTCGACGCCCTGAACGCCGACACCGACCTGGTGACGCTCTCCATCGGCGGCAACGACAACGGCACGTTCATCAACACGATCCTGGCCTGCGCCTCCTCCGGGATCGCGGCGGGCGGCCAGGGCAACCCGTGCCAGACCAAGTACGGCGACAAGTTCAGCGACGAGATCGACACCAAGACGTACCCGGCGGTGAAGTCGGCGCTCCAGGCCATCAAGAACAAGGCGCCCAACGCCCGCGTCGCGATCCTCGGCTACCCGTGGATCATGCCCGCGACCGCGCAGAAGGGCTGCTTCGTGAAGATGCCGATCGCGTCCGGCGACGTGCCGTACGTGCGCGACATCCAGACCCACCTCAACCGTGCGGTGCAGCGGGCCGCGGGCGAGACGGGTTCGACGTACGTCGACTTCACGACGTCGTCCGAGGGCCACGACGCCTGTCAGCCGTCCGGCACCCGGTGGGTGGAACCGGCGCTGTTCGGCACGAACTTCGTGCCCGTGCACCCGAACGCCCTGGGCGAGTCGGCGATGGCCGACGCCACCATGGGCGCGCTCGGGATGCTCTGATCGCTCCGAGGCTCAGGCGGCGAAACCCACGTTGGTCACGAACTCGTAGGCGCCCCACTGCGAGCCGAGATCCACGATCTGCTCCACCCACGCGTCGTCGAGGGCCCGGTCGTCCCCGGACGCCCAGGCCGTGACGAGGGCGTCCCAGTGCCGCACGTTCAGGGCACGGAACTCGACGACGCGCTGGTGGGGCCGCGGCACCTGGGACTGGTTCAGCGGGTGGATCTCCACGCGGGTGCCGCGGCCGGAGCGGTTGAGCCGGCCGAGCAGGTGCCGGGAGACGTTCTGGCGGCGGACCGTGCGGTACGCCGCCTCGATGCGCTCCAGGTTCTTCGCGGTGGGGCGGCGCCGCTCGGCGAGCCACGCGTTGAGGGTGCGGTCCGTGACGGTGAGCCCTGCGGCGCGGGCCGCGGCGCGCGCGTGGGCGCTGCGGGTGAGGTAGTGCAGGCGGGCCAGCAGTCCGCGGCGTGCCGTGACCGGCGTGACGACGAAGCCGGCGAGCCGGTCGAGTTGTCGGGCGACGGCCTCGTGGCCCTTGACGCCCTGCGCGCCCAGCTTCCCGAACTCGATGTTCCGCTCCGGCACCGCGCCTCCCGATCCAGTGGCTGACACGTCCTCACCACGGTGCCCCGCGTGGCATGTCGAGGCTACCGGATCATCGTCGGGGCCGCCGGTCGCCGTGCCCCGTCCGGCTTCACACGAAGGCGATCTCCGGGTACCCGGGCGAAGGACCGTCGAGCAGCTTCCCCGGCCCACCGCGCAGCCAGCGGTGGAAGAAGGCCGCGAGATACGCGCGTTGGGCGGCGACCGCCCGGTGCGCGGGCACCGTGCCCACCCACTCCGTGAGGGTCTCGCGCGGCAGGTCGAGCCGGTCCGCGATCTGCGGGAGCAGGCTCGTCGCGTCGGTGTACGTGGCGTGCCGTGCGCCGCGCAGGGTCAGATCGCGGTGCCATCCGTCGCTGTGACGCCACAGTTCGCGCCACGAGGGGACGGTGGTCCGGTCGTTGCCGTCGCTGCCCATCAGGAGCACGGGCCGGTCCACGCCCTCGGCGGCGACGGTGGACAGGCCGCCCTCGTGGTGTTCGTCCTGGACGTACGCGAGCAGGCCGTCGAGGTCGGCGGCCGCGGCGAGCCGCTCGTCGTCGTGCAGGGTCTGGAGCGCGGCGAAGCCGCCCGCGGACTGCCCGAACATGCCGATCGGGGCCCTGCGCAGCCGCCCCGTGGCGAAGGCCCGCGTCACCGCGTCGAGCACGAAACGGGTGTCGTCGACCCGCGCCCCCGCGGTCTTGCGCAGCAGCGCGGTGACGGCCTCCGGCCCCTCCTGCTGCGCCTTCTCGAACTCCTGGGGCAGCCGCGACGTCAGGACCCGCCCGCCGGGCAGCTCGACCGCCGACACGTCGTACGGATGGTCGACGGCGACGACCACATAGCCGCGCGACGCCAGGTCGTCCGTGAGCGTCGTTCCCAGGGAGCGCGGGTCGAGGACTCCTGGCGAGTACAGCACCACGGGGTGCGCCGCGCGGCGGTCGAGCGGCGCCCCGGTGTGGGCGTAGGTGCGCACCCCCGCCCAGTCGACACGCCCCGCGGGCAGTCCTCCGAAGTTGTTGAGCCGGTCGAAGACCGCGGCCTCCCCCGGTGTCATCTGCGGCGCCCGCGGGTGCCCGGCCACCGTGCTCGCCGGGTAGCGGACGTCGACCAGCAACTCCCGTGCCGGGTCCCCCGTCCACGGGTCGCGGCGCGAGCGGTCCACCAGGCGCAGCGTCACGCGGCCCACGGAGTGCGGTCCGGTCGGCGCGGGCAGTCGGGGGCGTACGCGCGCGGGCGCCGCGGTGGCGGCCGGTGCGGCTCCCAGGGTCAGCAGGGCGGCGCCCGCGACGAGCAGTGTGCGGCGGGCCGGGCCGCCCGTCGTCTTCGTACCGTGATCGTCCATGATGCGAGATTGGCGGGTCCGTGGCGGGGGCACCATCCGGCTGTCCCCACCCTTCGGTGGGGGCAATCCCCCAGAAGTCACCATTCACGCAGGTCGTCGGGCCGTCCTCACGTCAACACCGCGCCCACCTCCTCGTATGCTCAGGGGCGACGCCGACGGACCGAACTTGGAGTGAACACTGGTGGCGCGACGGCCGATCCGCAGGGATCCCTGGGACCGCTTCATGGCATCCGATCCTGGGCTGCTGCGCCTGATGGCCGGGCTGCGGATCGTCGCGGCCATCGGGCTGACGCTCGGCGTGCTCGCGCTCCTGGGCACGGACGTGACGCACATGGTGGCGGGCGCGATGGCGGCGATGGTGAGCACCTTCGCGATCCGCGAGAAGAACCTGCGCGGTCAGGCGATCACGCTGGCGTGCGGGTTCCCCGTGGCGCTGGCGGCGGTGTCGTTGGGCGCGCTGCTGCACAGCAGGGTCGTGGCGGGTGATCTGTTCTTCATCGCGCTGATCTTCTGCGCGGTGTACTTCCGCCGGTTCGGCGACCGGGGCACGGCCCTTGGCCTGATGGGCTTCCAGGTCTACTTCGTGTCCCTGTTCGTGAACGCGACGGTGGATCAACTGCCGGAGCTGGCGGGCACGTTGGCGGTGGCGTTCGCGTGCAGTGCGATCGCCCGCTTCGCGCTGGTGCCGGAGACGCCGCAGCGGGTGCTCGGACGGCTGCGGGGCGCCTTCCGGGCGCGGCTCGCGCAGTTGGTGACCGTGCAGACGAAGCTGCTCGACGCGGCGCCCGAGGACCTGGACGACGTGCTGGACGAGCTGCGCCACCACACGGCGCGGCTGCACGAGACGGCGCTGATGATCCAGGGCCGACTGGAGGACGGCGCGGGCGACGCGGCGACGGCCTCGCTGATCCAGCGCCGTGTGGCCGACGCCGAGGTGTCGGCGGAGCGGCTCGGCATGCTGCTCCTGAACGCGCGCAGCGCCGAGCGCGCCGACACCCTGACCCTGCACCTGCCGCACGCCCCGGCCCCCGCGATCGGCAAGCTGCTGCGCCAGGAGGACGAGGCGACCGCCACGCTCCGCCGCGATCTGGGCGCCCTGCACCTCATGGTGGCCCGCCCGGCGGACGCGAACCGGGGCACGGCCGTCGCCCAGATCCGCAACCGGCTGCTCGGCTACCGCGACGAGGAGCGGATGCCGCCGGGCGCGACGCTCGCCATGCAGGACGTGTTCCGCGGCATAGGTGAGGCGGCCCGTGCGGTGATGGGTCTGCGGATCGCGCTCGACGGCCCGCAGGACGAGTCGGACGACTCGCCCGCGACGACGCGTTCGCGTGAGGAGCTCGAGGCGGAGGACATGTCCATCACGGGCACCGTCGCCCTCGCGGCCGACACGGAGAAGACGTCCGACGACGAGGACGAGGACGATCGCAAGGGCCTCGACCGGCCCACGACGCGCGCCGCGTTCCAGGTGGCGGTCGGCTCGGCGCTCGCGATCGTCGGCGGCGAGTTCCTGTCCAGCCAGCGCTGGTACTGGGCGGTGCTGACCTGCTGGGTCGTCTTCCTGAACACGGCGTCCACCGGCGAGATCGTCATCAAGGGGTACCGCCGTGTCCTCGGCACGGTGCTCGGTGTGCTCGCCGGTGTGCTGCTCGCGGGCGCGGTCGGCAATCACGCGTGGCTGGCGTTCGTACTGGTCCTGGTGTGCGTGTTCGCCGCGTTCTTCACGGCCCCCTTGTCGTACGCCCTGATGTCGTTCTTCGTGACGGCGATGCTGGGCCTGCTCTACACGCTCCTCAACACCTACAGCCTCGACGTGCTGGTGCTGCGCATCGAGGAGACGGCGCTCGGTGCGGCGTGCGGCATCATCGCGGCCGTCCTGGTGCTTCCGGTGCGCACGGACTCGCGGACCGACGAGCTGCTGGCGACGGTCCTGGAGCGGCTCGGCGACGTCGTGGCGGGCGCGGTCGAGCAGCTCAGCGGCGGTCCCGCGGCGGATCTGCTGGACCGGGCGCGGGACCTGGACACCGCGCTCGACGATCTGCGGGCCTCCACGAAGCCGCTGACGCACGCGATCGCGCCGCAGCGCGAGCGGCGGCAGACGGTGCGCTATCTGGTGGCGCTCCTGGAGACGTCGGCGTACCACGCGCGCTCGCTGGCGGCGACCGCCGAGCTCGTCCCGTACAGCAAGCACGTGGCCGCCGATCCGCGGCTCGGCCGGGCCGCGCGGCGCATCGCGCACAACATCGACGTACTGGTCGCGCAGGTCACCGACGAGGACCTGACGGGCACCGTGGAGTCCGGCGCGAGCATCGCGGCGATGCTGGAGACGGACGGGACCGGGGTGCCGGCCGCGAACACGGTCACGTACCGCGTGCTGCGCCACCTCCAGCGGCTCGACGAGGGCATCTCGGGCCTGGCCCGACCGCTGGGCGTGCCCGTGGGGCAGCGCAGCTAGTCAGGTCCCGCCTTCGGACCCGCTCCCACCTGGGGATACGATCCCCTGACCGCTACGAAGCCGCCCCCGCGCCGCCGCACGACTGGAGCCGTCCCGTGAGTGCCCCCGCCCCCGATCCCCACGCCCTGCTCCCGCTGAGCCGGGTACCGCGCACCGGGCTTCCGCCGCGCGCCGTCGTCGTGGGCGACCCGGCCCGCGCCGCCGCGGTCGCCGCG
Organism: Streptomyces sp. SDT5-1; assembly: GCF_052245995.1. Classification (NCBI taxonomy): domain Bacteria; kingdom Bacillati; phylum Actinomycetota; class Actinomycetes; order Kitasatosporales; family Streptomycetaceae; genus Streptomyces; species Streptomyces sp. SDT5-1. The sequence continues at coordinate 104,808 of NZ_CM125963.1, forward strand.
CTGCTCGACGACGCCGAGGAGGTGTCGTACAACCGCGAGTACCGGGCGTTCCGCGGGACGTGGCGCGGCGTGCCGATGGTGGTCGCCTCGCACGGCATCGGCGGGCCCGGCGCGATCCTGCTCTTCCAGGAGCTGGCGGACGCGGGTGTGCGGACGTTCGTACGGTTCGGTACGGCGGGTGCGATGCGACCGGGAATCGGCGACGGCGATCTGGTGGTGGCCGAGGCGGCGGTCCGTGACGACGGGGTGACCGGGCAGCTGGTGCCCGCCGAGTACCCGGCGGTGTCGTCGCCGGAGGCCGTGTTCGCGCTGACGCGGGCGGCCCGTGCGGCCGGTGCGCCGCACCACCGGGGAATCGTGTGGACGCGCGCGGCGTTCCAACCTGGGTTGATCCCGTTGAACCAGTACGACGGCGCGGGCCTCGCGGCGATCGAGATGGAGGTGTCCGCGCTGTTCGTCACGGCGTCGCTGCGCGGGCTCGTCGCGGGCGCCGTGCTCGTCGTCGACGGGGTGAACGCGGACGAGTTGGTGGACGAGGAGAACACCGGGGGCTACGACCCGCACCGCGAGGTCGTCGCGGAGGGTGTCGCGCGCGGCAGCGTGGTGGCCCTGGACGCGCTGCGCATCCTGGCCGAGGAGGAACTGTGAGCGAGAACGTCGATCTGCTGGTGCACGGCGGCACCGTCCTGACCGTCGACGACGCGTCGACGGTGCTCGCCGACGGCGCGGTCGCGGTCCGCGACGGCCGGATCGTGGCCGTGGGCCCCGCGGAGGAGCTGCGCGCCCGGCACACCGCGGCCGAGAGCATCGACGCGTCCGGCGGACTCGTCCTGCCCGGCCTGATCAACACGCACACCCACCTCGCGATGACGCTGCTGCGCGGCACCGCCGACGACGTGACGCTCCAGGAGTTCCTCGGCCGGGTGGTGCCCGCCGAGGCGCGGCTGCTCGACCAGGACACGGTCGCCGCGGCCGTGCGGGTCGCCGTCGCGGAGAGCGTGCGCGCCGGGGTGACCTCCGCACTGGACATGTACTGGTTCCACGAGGCCGCCGAGCAGGCCGCGCGGGCGGCGGGCTGGCGGCTGCACACCGGGCCGCTGTTCATGGACGTCCCCGAGCCGCCGGACGGCCGGCCGTACAAGGAGCGCATGGACTGGGCGCGCCGTGATCTGGAGGCGGCGCGCGCCCGGGGCGAGCGGCCCGTCGTGTTCGCGCACTCCGCGTACACCCTCTCCCCCGAGCAGCTCGTCGAGTGCTTCGCGCTCGCCCGCGAGTTCGGGGCGCTCGTCCACATCCATGCCGCCGAGAACGCCGCCGAGGTCGCGGGCGTCGAGGTGGCGCACGGCCGCCGCCCCGTCGAACTCCTCGAATCGCTCGGCCTGTTGGGCCCCGACGTGGTGCTCGCGCACGCCGTCGACCTGACCGGCGGCGAGATCGCGGCGATCGCACGGGCCGGCGCGTCGGTCGCGCACTGCCCGGTGTCGAACCTGAAGCTGGGCTGCGGCATCGCGCCGGTGCCCCGGCTGCTGAGCGCGGGTGTCACCGTCGGCCTCGGCACGGACGGCGCGGTCAGCTCGAACACGCTCGACGTGCTGGGGGCCGTGCGGCAGGCGGCGCTCGTGCACAAGGCGGGCGGCGATCCGACGGCGGTCGGCGCCGAGCAGGCCGTGCGGATGGCGACCGTCGAGGGCGCGCGGGCGCTCGGCCTCGGCGACGAGCTCGGCTCCCTGGAGGCGGGCAAGCGCGCCGACCTGATCGTCCTCGACCTGGACCGCCCGCACCTCACCCCGCGCCACGACCCGTACGCCATGCTCGCCTACGCGGCGCACTCCTCCGACGTGCGGGACACCGTCGTCGGTGGCAGGGTCCTCATGCGCGACCGTACGCTCACGACTCTCGACGAGGGCGCGGTCCTCGCCGATCTGGAGGCCCTCGCATGACCGGCCACACCACCCGGGGCTTCGTGGGACGCCCCCGCGTGCGCAACCCCGGCCTGCCGCCGGGCCAGTACGACGCGGGCGACGACTGGCCCGTGCTCTCCGCCGAGGTGACACCGCACATCGCGCGCGAGGACTGGACGTTCACCCTCGACGGCCTGGTCGAGGAGCCGCGCACGTGGACGTGGGACGAGGCGCGGGCGCTGCCACCGGCGTCGTACAGCGGTGACATCCACTGCGTGACGACGTGGTCGAAGTTCGGGGTGCGCTTCGGTGGTGTCTCGCTCGACACGTTCCTCGACGCGGTGCGCCCCTCCCCCGCGGCGACGCACATCATGGCGTACTCGCACACCGGCTACACGGCGAACCTGCCGCTCGCCGATGTCACGGGCGGCAGGGCGTGGCTCGCGTTCACCTACGAGGACGAGCCGCTGCCGACCGAACACGGCGGCCCGGCACGCCTGTTGGTGCCGCACCTCTACTTCTGGAAGAGCGTGAAGTGGGTGGCGGGCATCCGGCTCCTCGACCACGACGAGCCCGGGTTCTGGGAGCAGAACGGGTACCACGCGCGGGGCAACCCGTGGGAAGAACAGCGATACGCAGGTGACTGAGACCATGACTTTCGTCGCGCCCACCCGGTTCGCCGTGCCCGGCCGGATCGCCGCGGGCCAGGGCGCCGCGCTGTGGCAGCGCGCCACGATCACCGAGATCCGCCGCGAGACACCGAACGCGTCGACGTTCCGCTTCAAGGTGCCCGGCTGGCAGGGACACCTTCCCGGCCAGCACCTGATGCTGCGGCTGACCGCGGAGGACGGGTACACCGCGCAGCGGCACTACTCGCTCGCCTCCGCGCCCGACGACTCGGGGCACATCGAGCTGACCCTCGACCACGTCGTGGACGGCGAGGTGTCGGGGTTCCTGCACACCGGGGCGCGGGTCGGCGACGAGGTGGAGGTGCGCGGCCCGCTCAGCGGCTTCTTCGCGTGGCCCGGTGACCGGCCCGCGCTGCTGCTGGGCGCCGGTTCGGGCGTCGTGCCGCTGATGTCGATGATCCGCCACCACCGGCTGCACCGCCTCGACCTGCCGCTGCGCCTCTTCGTGTCGGCGCGCACCCGGGCGGATCTGATCTACGCGGACGAGTACGGGGCCGAGACGACGCCGGTGCTCACCCGTGAGGGCGAGCGCCGGCGCCTGGCAGCGGACCATCTGGCGCCCTGCTTCGGTGCGGGGGCGCCGGAGTGGGAGGCGTACGTGTGCGGCTCGAACTCCTTCGCCGAGCACGCCTCCCAGCTCCTCGTCGGCCTCGGTCAGCCCGTGGACCGGATCCGCATCGAGCGGTTCGGCTGAGGGTGTCCCCTAGCGGATCCCGGCCCAGCGCTTGATGGTGGCCGTCGCGGCGTCCCGCTCGTTCGCGGGCAGCGCCGAGATGCGGGCGCCGTGGTTGGACTTCGGGACGACGTACTTGTACGAGTCGTTCTTGCTGGGCGTGAACTGCTCGGCGCTCCACGGGTCGTTCTGCCCGTAGACGAAGAGCATCCGCTGCGACTTGGTGCGGACCCACTTGTCGACGCCCTTGATGACGGTGCCGTCGTAGCTGGTGCGCATGTCGGCGGGGAGCACGGAGTTCGGCTGGTAGATGTCCGGGTAGTGCCGGACGCCCTTGAGGTTCTTGAACTTGAGGTCGGCCCAGCCGAGCTGCGCGGCGGCCTGCCGGTAGTAGGGGCCCGTGCTGTTGGGGCCGAGGGTGGAGTCCTCGTAGATGGACAGGCCGTGGTCTAGGGACCACTGGTACAGCTCGTCGTCGGAGACGGTCTTCGCGTCGGGGACGGTGGGGCAGTCGTCGACGGTGCCGGACTGCCAGAAGTTCCACACCTGGTCGAGGACCGCGAACTCGTAGGCGCGGTCGGTGGTGCCGAGGGTGTTGGTGAAGGTGTAGCCCTCGTCCTTGGCGGTCTTCTCGAACTTGGGGAGCAGTGAGTCGCGGCGGGCCAGCATCTCGCGCTGCACGGCGGCGAGGCCGTCGCGGCACTCCTTGGTGCCGACGTTCTTGAAGAAGTCCTCGTAGCCGCTGTCGTCGTCGTTGTTGGCGTCGTTCGGGGCGACGTAGGCGACGACGCCGTCGTAGTCCTTCGGGTAGAAGCGGTAGTGGTACGTGGCCGTCATGCCGCCCTTGGAGCCGCCCGTGGCGAGCCACTTCGAGGTCTTCTCGTACAGGGGGCGCACGGCCTGGACGATGCCGTGCTCGTCGGCGGCCTCCTGCTGGACGGTCATCTTGTTCCAGGGGGTGCCGCCGGCCGGCACGGACGCCTCGAAGAATCGGTGCTCGACGCTGAGTTGGTTGGCGTCGAGGAGGGTGGTGGGCTCGCGGGTCGAGGAGGACAGGCCGTAGCCGCCGGTGTAGACGACAACGGGCTTGGCGGTCGACTTGTGCCAGAGCGTGAAGCGCTGCTGGAACGTGCCCGCTTCCGGTCTGTCGTGGTCCACCGGCTGCGTGATCGACAGGGAGTAGAGCGGGAAGCCCTCCTTGTCGGTGACGCCGGTGACGGTCACTCCGGGCAGGGCCCGCAGCCGGTCCTCGAACGAGGCGGGGGCGGCGGTCGCCGGTGCCGCGGTGGCGGCGAGGGCTCCGGCCGTGAGGGCGGCGGACAGCAGCAGCGTGGGTATGGCGCGCAGGCGCACGGTATCTCCCTGGGTCGAGGGAACGGCGGGCGGATCGGTGATCCACCGACCGAGACCTTAACCCGTGGCGGGCGCCCGGCAGTTGGGCTCGGCGCGAACATGCGGGAAGCCGGGACCCCTTGACGGGATCCCGGCTTCGTGCGCCGTGGCGGGCCGGTCAGAGCTGGCCGGACTCCGCGATGGTGATCTTGGCGGAGGTGGCGCCGCTGCGGGAGCCGAGGGACTCGATCTTCTTCACGAGCTCCATGCCGTCCTCGACCTCGCCGAAGACGACGTGCTTGCCGTCCAGCCAGTCGGTGACGATGGTGGTGATGAAGAACTGCGAGCCGTTGGTGTTCGGGCCGGCGTTGGCCATCGAGAGCAGGCCGGGCTTGGTGTGCTTGAGCTGGAAGTTCTCGTCGGCGAACTTCTCGCCGTAGATGCTCTTGCCGCCGGTGCCGTTCCCGGCGGTGAAGTCGCCGCCCTGCAGCATGAACTGCGGGATGACGCGGTGGAAGGACGAGCCGGCGTAGCCGAAGCCCTTCTCGCCCGTGCACAGGGCACGGAAGTTCTCGGCGGTCTTCGGGACGACGTCCTCGAAGAGGTTGAACGTGATCCGCCCGGCGGGCTCGTCGTTGATCGTGATGTCGAAGTAGGTCTTGATTGCCATGGACGCAATCCTTTCATCACGGAGCCCGGATTGCCGATTCGGCCCGTCGGGACGGCCGTTTTCGTCCACCATTCGCACGCTCCGTGACGCCTTGCTTGCGGGGCGCGAGCGTTCAGGCCGCGAGCCGGTCCTTCGCCTGCACGCCCTCGCCCAGCGGCCGGACCCCGTAGGCCCTGCCGAGGCCGTACGCGGGCATGTCGCCGTAGATGGTCTCGTACGAGCCCGCGGGCACGAGGTAGGTCTCGTGCCAGATGCCGACGTGCCCCTTGCTCGTGCGGGCGTACCGGTTGATGCGGGCCCACCAGGGCTTGTGCCGCTTGTCCGAGGCCGCCGCATAGGCGAGCAGCTTCTCCTTGGACTCCCAGTACTGGATGACGTAGTAGTTGCGCGGGTTCGAGCTGCCCAGCACGTGGTGGAGCAGGCCTGCCGTGCGATCCTTGCCCAGTTCCCGCAGCATCATGGGCATCGCACACATCACCGGCAGCCAGCGGTGCACGGCCCAGAAGCGGTTGATCCGCATGCCGACGACGAAGAGCACGACGTCGCCGTCGGCGGTCGCCGTGGTCCGTCCGGGTTCCAGCTTGGTGAACACAACTCCCCCGTTTCGGTCGGGTGTTCGTGGCGAGCCAGGGGTCCCCCGGGCCCCTGGCCCATGTTTGGATAGTGGCACTTTCCAAGGAGGGGCACAAGGGATGCGACTGGCGGAGTTGAGCGAGCGCAGCGGCGTGCCGGTCGGCACGATCAAGTACTACCTGCGCGAGGGCCTGCTGCCGCCGGGCGAGCGGATCAGCGCCACCCAGGCCGCGTACGGGGACGCGCATCTGCGCCGGCTCGGCCTGATCCGGGCGATGATCCAGATCGGCCGGATCCCGGTGGCGACCGTGCGGGAGGTGCTGGGGCACGTCGACGACGACTCGCTGGGGACGACGTTCCGGCTCGGCGCGGCGCTGTGGGCGCTGCCGCATCCACCGGACGCGCCCGCGGACGATCCGCTGACGGCGGAGGTGACGGAGGCCGTCGACCGGTTCCTCGACACCATGGGCTGGCACCACGCGCGCGAGATCGGCGCGCTGTCCCCCACCTACCGGACGCTGATCACGACGATCGTCACCCTCACTCGCCTCGGCTTCTCGCGCGGCCCCGAGGTGCTCGCCCGCTACGCGCACCTCATGGACGAGGTGGCCCGCCTGGACTTGGACGAGCTCGACACCTCCGAGGACGATGCCGAGAAGGCGGAGCTCGCGGTCGCCTCGACCGTTCTCTACGAGCCGCTGCTGATGGCGCTGCGCCGGCTCGCGCAGGAGGAGCACTCCACCCGCCGCTACGGCTTGTGAGGCCATGGGGACGGCCGCATACGATGACCGGCGGACGCCGAACGCTCTGCGGCGGCCGTACAACGGGAGGGAACCCATGATCATCTTCGGCACGCGGGGCTACGCGTACCAGCTCGCCATCCTCACCTTCGTCTGCGGCAGCTGCGGCAACCCCGCGGCGCACACGCTGCGCAAGTTCGTCACGAAGTTCACGCTGTTCTTCGTCCCGCTGTTCCCGATCTCGACGAAGTACCAGGCCCAGTGCACCTTCTGCGGCGCCGCGCACCAGGTGCCCAAGGAGCACGTCGACGGGATGCTGGCGCAGGCCGCGGGCCCGCAGGCGGGTGCGCCGCAGCAGTACCAGCAGCCGCACCAGGGCTAGTTGGGCCCCTCTCCGTAGACGCAGGAAAGGAAAGGGCCCTGCCGCCTCCCAGGGGGGAGAGGGGGCGACAGGGCCTCGGGCTCGAGCGCCCGGGGGGGTGGGCAGCTTGAGCGTCTGTTCTCCTGCTGCCCGGGATACGGCGGAGCATGCACGCCCCGCGCAGAATCGTCGCGGCAGGTTTCCGCGCCGTGTCAGTAGGCGGCGTTCATGGCGGCCCGCACCTCCTCGAGCGTGGCGTCGGCGATGGCGCCCGCCCGCGCGTTCCCGGCCCGCAGCACGTCCCTGACCAGGGCGCGGTCCTGGGCATAGGCGTCGCGGCGGGCGCGGATCGGGGCGAGGTACGCGTTGACGGACTCGGTGACGCGGCGCTTGAGCGCGGCCGCTCCCCCGGCGCCGATCTCCTCGGCCACGACGCCCGGCTCGACGCCCTCGCACAGGGCGGCGAGCAGGACGAGCGAGGAGACCTCGGGGCGGGCCTCGGGGTCGTACGTGATGTGGCGTTCGGCGTCGGTCCTGGCGCCACGGATGAGGCGGGCCGTCTCGTCCGGGGTCGCGGACAGGGCGATGGCGTTGCCGCGGGACTTGCTCATCTTGGTTCCGTCGGTGCCGAGCAGCAGCGGCGCCGTGGACAGCAGGGCGTCGGGCTGCGGGAAGACCGGGGTGCCGTGGCCGTAGCGGTCGTTGAAGCGGCGGGCGACGGTGCGGGTGACCTCCAGGTGCGGCAGCTGGTCCTGGCCGACGGGCACGAGGTTCGCCTTGCAGAACAGGATGTCGGCGGCCTGGTGGACGGGATAGGTGAACATCAGGCCGCTCACGGCGTTCTGCCGGGAGTGGGCGATCTCGTCCTTGACCGTGGGGTTGCGCTGGAGTTCGGCGACGGAGACGAGGCTGAGGAACGGCAGCAGCAGCTGGTTCAGGGCGGGCAGGGCGCTGTGCGTGAAAATCGTGGACCGCTCGGGGTCGATGCCGATGGCCAGATGGTCGAGGACCAGCTCCTCGACGTGCTCGGTGAGGTTCTCGGCGACGTCGCGGTCGGTGAGGACCTGGTAGTCGGCGATGAGGACGAAGGTCTCGACGCCGAGGTCCTGGAGCCTGACCCGGTTGTGCAGGGTGCCGAAGTAGTGGCCGAGGTGCAGGCGCCCGGTGGGGCGGTCCCCGGTGAGGATCCGGAACCGCCCGGGGTCCTTGCGGATCAGCTGCTCGAGCTCGGCGCTGCGGGTCTGCGCGGCGGACGTGCCGATGGCGTCGGTGGTGCTGCTCATGGTGGTGGTCTCTCCCCTGGTCACGGGCGTCCGCTGGACGGCGTGGACTCCGGTGGGAGGACATGGGAAAGGGCCGTCCGGGGACGGCCCTTGTACGTGCTTGACTGTGCGGCCGCCTCTAAGTGAGGCGCCACCAGTTGAGACACGTAGAACGATGCATGCTGCAATCGTACACCTGACGGACCCGTCCGGTCAGGAACCGACGGGTGTGAAGCGCACGGGGAGCGCCTTCGGCCCGCGGGTGAAGACGCCCGCCTCGGCCGGCTCGAAGCCGTCGGCGAGCCGCACGTCGGGCATGGCGTCGAGCAGCTGGTTCACCCCGGTCTCCACCTCCGCCTTGGCGAGCAGCGCGCCGACGCAGAAGTGCCGGCCGAGCGCGAAGGCGAGGTGGTCGGCGGCAGCGGAGAACGCGGTGGCGGTGGTCAGGTCGGCGCGGAACAGGTCGAAGCGGTCCGGGTCCCGGTAGCGCCGCTCGTCGCGGTTGGCGGCGCCGATGAGGCAGGTGACGGTGGCGCCCGCGGGGACGGTGCCACCGGTCAGCTCCACGTCGACGGCGGCCTGGCGCATGATCATGTGGACGGGCGGGGTGAAGCGGAGCGTCTCGGCGAAGGCCCGCTCGATGAGCGAGCGGTCGGCGCGGACGGCGGCGAGCTGGTCGGGGTGGGCCAGCAGATTGGCGAAGATGCCCGCGATGGCCTTGTCGGTGGTCTCGCCGCCGGCCGCGAGCAGCAGGCTGCAGAAGGCCTTGATGTCCTCGTCGCTCATCCGCACCCCGTCGACCTCGGCGGCGCACAGTGCGGACAGCAGGTCGTCGCCGGGGTGCTCGCGGCGCTCCTGGATGACCGGGATCATGTACGCGGCGAACTCGACGCGGGTCCGCTCCCCCGCCGCCGCGACGTCCGGATCGCCCGACAGGTTGGAGAGGAAGTCGATGACGGCCGTGTACCAGCCGTGGAAGCGGTCGTGGTCGGCCTTGTCGAGGCCGAGCATGTCGGCGATCACGTTGACGGGAAGCCGGGTGGCGAAGTCGGCGACGAGGTCGGCGGAGCCGGTGTCCCTGAACGCGTCTATCAGTTCACGGGAGTTGCGCTCGATGACGGGCAGGAATGTGTCCTGGAGTTCGCTGCCGCGGAAGGCGGGCGCGACGAGCGCCCGGCGCACGCTGTGCTCGCGCCCGCTCATCTGGAGGATGGTCCTGCCGTGCACGGGTTCGAGCTGCCAGTCGTAGTTGTCGGTGGTGAACGTGCCTTCCTTGTCCTTGAAGACGCGCTCCACGTCGGCGTACCGCGACACGATCCAGCTCTGCGTCGCCTCGTGCCACAGCAGCGGGGCGGACTCGCGCATCGCCCGGTAGGCGGGGTAGGGGTTCGCGGCGAATTCCGGCGAGAGGATGTCGGGGACCTGCGCGGTGGACATGGAACTCCCTGTGGGGGCGCAACGGGCGGTAGCCGTCAGCCTATTGACCGCCCGTCAACACGTACACCCCCACCGGGTGTTAGCCGTTGGGGAGGATCACCGCGCGCCCGTTGATCTTGCCGTGGTGCAGGAGTTCGTACGCCTTGGGGGCGTCGTCGAGGGAGAAGGTCTCGGTGTGCACGGAGACGGCGCCCGCCCGCGCCAGGTCGAGGACCTCGATGAGTTCGGCGCGGCTGCCCCAGTACGGGGCGCTGACGTTGACCTCAAAGTTCGTCGCGCCGAAGCCGACGGGCAGGGTGCCGCCGCCGATGCCGACGATGGTGACGTCTCCCTCGACCGCGGCGACGGCCCCGGCGGTCTCGACGGTGGGCTGCACGCCGACGAAGTCGAAGACGGCCTCCGCGCCGCGCCCGCCGGTGATCTCCCTGACCTTGCCCGCGGCCGCGGCGTCGGAGAGCACCGCCTGGTGGGCGCCGACCGTGCGGGCCAGGGAGAGCTTGTCCTCGGACACGTCGAGCGCGACGACGCGGCACGCGGTCATGGCGCGCAGCAGCTGGATGGCGACGTGCCCGAGCCCTCCCGTGCCGATGACGACGGCCGTGGACCCCGGCACCAGCTTCGGCAGCGAGCGCTTGATGGCGTGGTACGGGGTGAGGCCCGCGTCCGTGAGCGGCACCGTCGCGACGGGGTCGAGGCCCGCGATGGGCGCCAGGTGCCGCGCGTCGTCGACGATCATGTACTCGGCCATGGAGCCGGGGGCGCCGAGGCCGGGCGGGCGGATGTTCAGCTCCTCGGCGCGCAGGCAGTAGTTCTCCTTGCCCTCGGCGCACTTGAGGCAGGCGCCGCAGCCCCACGGCCCGTACACGGCGACCGCGTCGCCCTCCACGAAGCCGGTGACGCCCGCGCCGAGCGCGGCGACGGTGCCGACGCCCTCGTGCCCGAGGGTGAGCGGCAGCTCGTAGGGGAAGTTCTCGGCGGGCCAGCTCATCACGGCGATGTCGGAGTGGCAGACGCCTGCGGCGGTGACCTTCAGGAGGACCTCGCCGGGACCCGGTTCGGGGTCGGGGACGGTGACGACCTCGGGCGCCGCTCCCACCGTGCGGTACTGGAGTGCCTTCATGTTCGGGCTCCTTCGTGGCTGACCCCCGCCACCCCATGCAACCCCAGGCTCCGGGCGAGCGCACGCCCGCACACGCAAAGGACCCCGACCGTACGGGGGAGAACGGTCGGGGCCTGGTTCAAAGTTTAACAGCATGTGTCGGGTGCTCGGCACCTGTTCGACGCCGGACGGACGTGAGGTCGGGCACATCCGTTCATCTGCCCTTTAGGTCACTCTTTTCGGGCGCGTGTGCCGGGCTACCGCGCGGCGCATCGCGTGCCGGGCGCCGCCTCAGCCCATATGGTGACAACAGCCGTCCGACGCCCTCCATCGCATCCGGAGCACTCGTGGCCGAACCCCAGCCCGTCCTCCTCACCCCACCCGCGAAGGCCGCCGTCTTCCTGGTCGTGACCATCCAGCCGGGCGGTGAGCCCGCCGTCCGCGACACGCTGGAGGAGCTGTCGGCGCTCAGCCGCTCCGTCGGCTTCCGCGACCGGGACGCCGCGCTCGGCTGCATCACCGGCATCGGGTCGACCGCGTGGGACCGCCTGTTCAGCGGGCCGCGCCCGCGCGAACTGCACTCCTTCCAGGCGCTCGCCGGTGACCGGCACCTGGCCCCCGCCACCCCCGGCGACCTGCTCTTCCATCTGCGCGCGCGCCGGATGGACCTCTGCTTCGAGCTGGCCCGCGTGATCATCGGCAGGCTCGGCGACGCCGTGCGGGTCGTCGACGAGGTGCACGGCTTCAAGTACTTCGACGAGCGGGACCTGCTCGGCTTCGTGGACGGCAGCGAGAACCCGACGGGGCAGGCCGCGGCCGAGGCCGTGTTCGTCGGCGACGAGGACCCGGACTTCCGCGGCGGCTCCTACGTGATCGTGCAGAAGTACCTGCACGACATGGCGGCCTGGGAGGCGCTCCCGGCTGCCGAGCAGGAGAAGGTCATCGGCCGCACCAAGACCGCGAACATCGAGCTGGACGACGACGTGAAGCCCGCCGACTCGCACGTCGCGCTCAACACGATCGTCGACGAGGACGGCACGGAGCGGCAGATCCTGCGCGAGAACATGCCGTTCGGCAGCGTCGGCGAGGGCGAGTTCGGCACGTACTTCATCGGCTACGCGCGCACCCCGGACGTCACCGAGCGGATGCTGCGCAACATGTTCCTGGGCGATCCGCCCGGCACCCACGACCGGATCCTCGACTTCTCGACCGCGGTCACCGGCTGTCTGTTCCACGTGCCGAACGCGGACTTCCTCGACGATCTGCCCGAGCCGCCGGCGGAGACCGCGGTGGCCGTGGCCGAGGAAGCCGAGACCCTCGAGCCCGCCGCGGCCTTCGCCACCCCGGACCCCGCCGCCGGTTCCCTCGGCATCGGCAGCCTCAAAGGAGCCTGAAGACGATGAGCATCGCCCCGAACCCCACCCCGAGCACCAACCTGCACCGTGAGCTCGCCCCGATCACCCCGGCCGCCTGGGCCGAGATCGAGGAGGAGGCGTCGCGCACCTTCCGGCGTCATGTCGCGGGCCGCCGCGTCGTGGACGTGACGGGCCCCGACGGTGCGGCGCTCTCGGCCGTCGGCACCGGTCACCTGACCGAGATCGCGCCGCCCGCGCCCGGCGTGACGGCCCGGCTGCGCAAGGTGCAGCCGCTGGTGGAGCTGCGGGTGCCGTTCACGGTGAGCCGGGAGGCCGTGGACGACGTGGAGCGCGGTGCGCAGGACTCCGACTGGCAGCCGGTGAAGGACGCGGCGCGGGCCATGGCGTACGCGGAGGACCAGGCGATCTTCGACGGGTACGCGGCGGCGGGCATCGACGGGCTGCGCGAGCGGACGTCGAACCCGGTGCTGAGCCTGCCGGCGGAGGCCCGCGACTACCCGGACACGATCAGCAGGGCGCTGACCGCGCTGCGCCTCGCGGGCGTGGCGGGCCCGTACGCGCTGCTGCTCGGCGCCGACGCGTACACGGCGGTCAGCGAGACCTCCGACCACGGCTATCCGATCGCCAACCACCTGGGCCGGATCCTGGACGGCGAACTGATCTGGGCGCCGGCGCTGAACGGGGCGTTCGTGCTGTCCACGCGCGGCGGCGACTTCGAGCTGCGGCTGGGCCAGGACCTGGCGATCGGGTACACGTCGCACGACGCGCGCGGCATCGAGCTGTACTTCCACCAGACCCTGACGTTCCTGCCCTACACGGACGAGGCCGTGGTCGCGCTCAAGGCCTGAGCGCTCCCCCCCTCGCCGCTCAGCGGCCCTGGACCTTGGCGACGAACGCGTCGAGGTTGCCGAGGGCGCGGTCCACGCGCTCGTCGAGGGTGAGGGACTCCTCGTAGCGGCCCGCGCGCAGCTTGGGCTGCTTCTTGCCGCGCAGGTACAGGGAGCAGGCCAGGTCGGCGCAGATGTAGAGGCCGACCGTGTTGCCATCGCGGCCGCGGGCGCCCGCCAGGGGCGCGGCGAACAGGGAGACGCCCGACGAGGCGTGTCCGGTCAGGCAGATCTGGCACAGGCTCGACTTCACCGCGCTGGTGCGCCCGGTCTGCGGCACGCGCAGGGTGACGCCGACCGGTCCTTCGTCGGTGGGCCTGACGAGGTGGGCGCGCAGCGGCGCGCCCGGGTCCACCCAGCCGAGGAAGTCCAGGTCGTGCCAGGGCAGCTCGGCGAAGTCGAGCGGCAGCCGCATACGGGTGGCCTCGCCCTTGGTGCAGTTCACGAAGGACGAGCGGATCTGTTTGTCGCTGAGTGGTTCCACGTCGTGGACCCTACAAAGCCGCTCGCCCCTCCCGCATCCGGATATTCGCGTCGGGCCTGGTCAGACGGTCGGACCCGGTCAGGGGTTGGGGACGACCGCGACGGGGCACGGCGCGTGGTGCAGGACCGCGTGGGCGACCGAGCCGATGCGGGAGCCGATCGCGGTGCGGCGCGCGCGGCGGCCGACGACGAGCAGCTGCCCCTCGGGGGCGATGGAGAGCAGCACCTGTCCCGCGCTGCCGATCTCCACGTGCTCGCGGACCGGCACGTCGGGGAAGCGCTCGCGCCAGGGGGCGAGGGCGGCGGCCAGGGCCTTGCGCTCGTACGGCTCGATGCCTCCGGCGTCGTCGAGCAGGGCCATCGAGCCGGGGCTGTAGGAGAACACCGGCGGCAGGTTCCACGCGCGCACGGCCCGCACGGCGACGCCGCGGGCCTGCGCGGTGGTGAAGGCGAACTCCATGGCGGCGGCGCTGTCCTCGGGCTCGCCCTCCTGGCCGACGACGACGTCGCGCCCGCTCGCCTCGGCGGACGCCTCGTCGCCCGCGCGGACGAGCACGACGGGCCGCTCCGCCTTGGTGAGCACCTGCTGGCCGACGGAGCCGAGGAGGAAGCCGACGATCACGCCGTGCCCGCGCGAGCCGAGCACCAGTGCCTCCGCGTCGCGGGCCGCGGCGGTCAGGGACTCGGCGGCGCCGTCCGCGTCGAGGACGTCGGTGGTGACCGCGAGGCCGGGGTGGCGCTCGGCGATCTCCTGCTCGGTGTCGTCGAGCAGGTCGCCGGCCCACTGGGTGAGGGCGCTCTCGTCGGCGGCGAGCGCCAGGGTGTCGGGGGCGGGCTCGCCCACGTGCACGAGGCGCAGCGGCAGTCCGCGCCGCACCGCCTCGCGCGCCGCCCAGGCGGCGGCCGCCCCGCTCTCGGGTGATCCGTCCACTCCCGCGGTGATGGGCCGGGTCATCGGGTCTCCTCGTCTGTCCGGTGGCGTCTAGTGTGCTGTCTGTCCGGGAGCGCCGGCTTCAGTCCTCGTACCGTTCTTGCTCGTGGTCTTCTTCGACCCTCGCAGATACCGGTTCCAGCCGCCCGGTGGACGCTCCCCCACCTGGAGCGCGCGCAGTTTGGCGAGGACGGCGGGGTCCTGGGCGTCGAGCCAGTCGACGAACTGCCGGAACGACACGAGCCGTACGTCGGCGCCCGCCTCGGCCTTGTCGGCGATCCGCTTGAGCGCGTTCTCGACGGCGTCCATGTAGATGCCGCCGTTCCACTCCTCGAAGTGGTTGCCGATGAAGAAGGGTGCCCGGTTGCTCTCGTAGGCGCGCCGGAAGCCGGTGAGGTACGCGTCGGTGGCCTGGGTGCGCCAGCCCGGGTAGTTGTGGGCGGGGGCGCGGGTGGAGTTCTTCGACTGGTTGGCGAGGATGTTGTAGTCCATCGACAGGACCTCGAAGCTGTGGCCGGGGAACGGGATGCCCTGGAGGGGCAGGTCCCAGATGCCGTGCCGCTTGTCGGGCCAGCGCTGGAGGCCGCCGGGCGAGGACGCGTCGTAGCGCCAGCCCATCTCTCGGGCGACGGGCAGCAGGTTCTCCTGGCCGAGCAGGCAGGGGGTGCGGCCGCCGACGAGTTCCTTGTCGTAGTCGAAGGGCAGGGCGGGCTCGTCGTGCCAACCGGTGTGGGTGCGCCAGGACTTGACGAAGGTGCGGGCCTGTTCGATCTCGCTGCGCCACTGCTTGGGGCTCCAGTTGGCGACGGATCCGGCGCCGCCGCAGAAGTGCCCGTTGAAGTGGGTGCCGATCTCGTGGCCTTCGAGCCAGGCCTGATGGACGTACTTCAGCGTCTCCTTGACGTGCGGGTCGGAGAGATAGCCGATGTCGGAGGCGCCGACGGGGTTGTTCGGCGGCAGGTAGCGGCGCTTCTGCGACTCGGGCAGCAGGTAGAGCCCGGAGAGGAAGAAGGTCATGCGGGCGTCGTGCTGCCTGGCCAGTTCGAGGAAGCGGGGGAACAGGCCGTTGCCGACCTCACCGGCGCCGTCCCAGGAGAAGACGACGAACTGCGGTGGCGTCTGGCCGGGTTCGAGCGGGACGGGCGTGGCCGGCTGCTTGGGCTGCTTGCCCGTGTACGAGGTCGAGCCGTCGCCGATCAGGCGGGGCGCCGCCTTCTTGGCGGGGCGTTCCGGGTGGCGTGCGGGGCCTGCCGGGGGCGGGCTCTGCCGTTCCGCGCCGCCGCTCCCGCATCCGGCGAGCGCCCCCGCCGCGGCGCCGAGACCGACACCGAGGCCCAGGCGGGCCACGCCTCTGCGACTGATTCCACTGGACGAACTCGACTCCATGGGCAACCCAATCCGCGCCCCGAGCGGGGGCGTTGTACGTCCCCCCACACGGACACCGACCCCCGCACCGTAGGGCGGATAAACGGACAAATGCCTCATTTGAGACGGCGTGCCGTGCAAAGAGATGGAGCGCGGAAGGGTGGTCCGGAAGCCGGCGGTCAGTCCTCGCCGACGACCTTGCCCGGGTTGAAGAGGTCGAGCGGGTCGAGCGTCCGCTTCACCGCGCGCTGCAACGCGCAGACGGCCGGGCCGAGTTCGCTGCGCATGCCGCCCCGCTTGAGCAGGCCGACGCCGTGCTCGCCCGTGACGGTGCCGCCCGCGGCGATCGCGGCGTCCAGGAGTTCCTCGAAGGCGGCCTGCGCGGCGACCCGCTGCGCCTCGTCGCCCGGCTCGGTGATCAGGAGCGGGTGCAGATTGCCGTCCCCGGCGTGCGCGATGGTCGCGATCCGCACGCCGTGCCTGCGCCCGATCTCCTCGATGGTGGCGAGCATCGACGGCACGGCCGAGCGCGGCACGCACAGGTCCTCGGTGAGCACGGGGCCGAGCCGCTCGAGCGCCGGGTACGCGAGGCGGCGCACGTCGAACAGGGCCTCGGCCTCCACGGCGTCGGTGGACTGCTCGGCCCACAGGGCACCCGCCTCCCGGAAGGCGTCGGCCACCGCGCTCGCCTCGCTCTCGCCCGCGTCGCCGGGGGCGTCGATCCGGGCGAGGAGCATGGCCTCGGCGCCGGGCTCGATGCCGAGGTGCTTCCAGTTCTCCACGGCCTCCATGCAGGCGCGGTCGAGGAGTTCCAGGGCGGCGGGCGCGAGGCCCCTGCTGGTGACGAGCGCGACGGCGGCGCCCGCGGCGACGAGGCTGTCGAAGTTCCCGACGACGGTACGGGGCTCGGCGGCCGGCGCGGGCCGCAGCTTCAGAGTGATCTCGGTGATGACGCCGAAGGTGCCCTCGGAGCCCACGAAGAGGCTGGTCAGGTCGTAGCCCGCGACGCCCTTGGTGGTACGCCGGCCGAGCCTGACCCGGCTGCCGTACTCCCCCGCGGGGCCGCCCATCACGACCTCCATGCCGAGGACGTAGTCGCGGGTGACGCCGTACTTGAGGCAGCACAGGCCGCCCGCGTTCGTGGAGACGTTGCCGCCGATGGTCGACCAGGGGGCGCTGGCCGGGTCCGGCGGGTACCAGAGGCCGTGCTCGGCGACGGCGGCCTTGAGGTCGTTGTTGACGACGCCGGGCTGGACGACGGCGACCAGGTTCTCGCTGTCGATCTCCAGGATGCGGTTCATCTTCGACACGTCGAGCACGAGGCAGCCGTCCACGGCGTTCGCCCCGCCGGAGAGCCCGGTGCCCGCGCCCCGCGTGACCACGGGGATGCCCCGCGCCGCGCAGGCCCGCACCACGGCCTCGACCTCGTCGGCCGACGTGGCGCGCACCGCGGCGAGCGGTCGGCCCATCGGGGCCCACTCGGCGTCGTCGTGGCCGAGGGACGCGAGGACGTCCGGGTCGGTGACGAGGGTGCTGTCCGGCAGCGCGGCGGCGAGCTCGCCCACCGTGCCCTTCGTGTCTGCGGTGTCGATGTCGTCCTCCTGAACAGATGGCCCCGACCGGCGCGTTCACGGGTCGGGATCACCATCATGGAACACCGCTCGGCGCCGCCCGACGGCGCGGGGGCGGTTCAGGAGGCGAGGGTCAGCACGGCGCGCACGCGCTTGCCGACGGGGACCTGCTCGACGGAGACGACGGCGAGCGCGTCGACGATCTCCAGGCCGTGCCCGCCGACGCGGGCCGGGTCGCGGGGGAAGCGGACGGGGACGGCGGCGCTGCTGTCGTAGACGGTGACGGCGATCTGCCGGGACGTTCCTTCGAGCTCCAGGACGTACGGACCCGAGCTGTGCCGGTCCGCATTCGTGATCAGCTCGGTGACGACCAGCAGGACGTCCCCTGCCGTACGGGGGTCGAGCTCGACGCACCACTCCTGGCGCAGCCGCGTGAGGAACACGTCGGCGAACCTGCGCGCGTCGGCGAGGCTGCTCCCCTCGTCACCCGCGTAGTGGGTCGCCTGCATCAGGGGCCCGACCGCCTCGTCGAAGCCCGTGGGGATCACTGCCCCGTCCATGTACTCGGTCATTCGTGTCTCTTTCACGCCTGCCGGCCTCCGTGATGGGGACCCGCAGCCTGCTGATACCCCGCATGGCGCCGCGCAGTCCTGCCGGTTTCCACGGAGGTACCGGCGCCCGTGGATCTCGTGGGCGCCTCCCAGTATCCCTTGCGTGCACACCGCATCCGCACCCGCCGTGGATGCGGAATTCGTGCAGGGGGTCGACGGTGAAGAAAGCGGGGGCGAGCGAGGGAGAACGGATGAACGCGGAGCACGACCGGCAGCGCTGTCTGGTGACCGGGGCGAGCGGCTACATCGGCGGCCGGCTCGTGCCCCAGCTGCTCGCGGCCGGGCACCGGGTGCGCTGCCTGGCCCGCACCCCGGAGAAGCTGCGCGACCACCCCTGGTACGACGACGTCACCGTGGCGCAGGGCGATGTCCTCGACCGGGACGCCGTCGCGGACGCCCTGCGCGGCGTGGACGTCGCGTACTACCTGGTGCACGCGCTCGGCACCGGCAAGGACTTCGAGGAGACCGACCGCGAGGCCGCGCGGATCTTCGCCGAGGAGGCCCGGAGGGCGGGGGTGCGGCGGATCGTGTACCTGGGCGGTCTGACCCCGGCGGGCGTGCCCGAGCACGAGCTCTCGCCGCATCTGCGTTCGCGGGCCGAGGTCGGCCACATCCTGCTGGAGTCCGGCGTGCCGACGACCGTGCTGCGCGCGGCCGTCATCATCGGCTCGGGCTCCGCCTCCTTCGAGATGCTGCGGTACCTCACCGAACGGCTGCCGGTGATGGTGACGCCGAGCTGGGTGCACACCCGGATCCAGCCGATCGCCGTGCGCGACGTGCTGCGCTGTCTGGTGGTCGCGGCCTCGATGCCGCCCGAGGTGTCACGGGCCTTCGACGTCGGCGGCCCCGACGTCCTCACGTACCGCGACATGATGCTGCGCTACGCGGAGGTGGCGCGGCTGCCCCGGCGGCTCGTGGTCGGGGTGCCGATGCTCAGCCCCGGCCTGTCGAGCCACTGGGTGGGCCTGGTGACGCCGGTGCCCGCCTCGATCGCCCGCCCGCTCACCGAGTCGCTGCGCCACGAGGTCGTCTGCCAGGAACGGGACATCGAGGAGTGGGTGACGTTTCCGGCCGGGTCCCCCGTCGGCTTCGACGAGGCGGTCCGGCTCGCGCTGCGCCGCGTCCAGGAGGCGCAGGTCGCGACGCGCTGGTCGTCCGCCGCGCTGCCGGGCGCGCCGAGCGATCCGCTGCCGACGGATCCGGACTGGGCGGGCGGCAGCCTCTACACGGACGAGCGGGAGCGGCTCGTCGACGCCTCGCCCGACCGGCTGTGGGACGTCGTCGAGGGGATCGGCGGGGAGCACGGCTGGTACTCGTTCCCGCTGGCGTGGGCGGTGCGCGGCTGGCTCGACCGGTTCGTGGGCGGCGTGGGGCTGCGGCGCGGGCGGCGGGACGCGAAGCGCCTGCGGGTCGGCGACTCGCTCGACTTCTGGCGGGTGGAGGAGATCGAGCGGGGGCGGCTGCTGCGGCTGCGCGCGGAGATGCGGCTGCCGGGGCTCGCCTGGCTGGAGCTGACCGTGGAGCCCGCGGGCGACGGGCGGGCCCGCTACCACCAGCGGGCGCTGTTCCATCCGCACGGGCTCGCGGGCCAGGCGTACTGGTGGAGCGTGGCGCCGTTCCACGCCGTGGTGTTCGGCGGGATGGCGCGGAACATCGCGGCCGCCGCCGAACGGCCCGCGTCCGACTCCGACGCCGCTCCGTCCGGGTGAGCCCGCATCCGCGCGGGGCGCCGACCGGGAAGCCCTGACGTATCCCCCTCCCCTGCTGACCAGGAGCCGCGCCGTGCGTGTCCGTGTCGTTCTGTTCACTTCCGATCTGCGGGTGCACGACCATCCGCCGCTGCGGGCCGCGCTCGACTCGGCCGACGCGGTGGTGCCGCTGTTCGTGCGGGACCCGGCGATCGACGCGGCCGGGTTCGCGGCGCCGAACCGGGCTGCGTTCCTCGCGGACTGCCTGCGTGATCTGGACGCGGGTCTGCGCGAGCGCGGCGGGCGGCTGGTGCTGCGGGAGGGCCCGGTGGCCGAGGAGGTCGCGAAGGTGGTGGCCGAGACGGAGGCGTGCGCGGTGCACGTGGCGGCCGGGGTGAGCGGCTACGCGCGGCGCCGCGAGGACGCGCTGCGCACGGCGCTCGACTGCGAACTGGTCGTGCACGACACGGTGGTGACGTGTGTGCCGCCGGGCGAGCTCGCGCCCCAGGGCAGGGACCACTTCGCGGTGTTCACGCCGTACCACCGCCACTGGGAGCGACACCCGGTCAGGGACGCGCTGCGGGCGCCGCGCACGGTCGTGGTGCCCGACGGGGTCGGCTCCGCGGCGCTGCCCGAGCGGCGGCACGTGCGCGGTGTCTCCCCCGGTCTCGCGGAGGGCGGCGAGCGGGCCGCCCGGGAGCGGCTCACGGCCTGGCTGCGCTCCGGGATCGACGCGTACGAGGAGCGGCACGACGACCTGGCGGGCGACGCCACGTCTCGGCTCTCCCCGCATCTGCACTTCGGGACGCTCGGCCCGGTCGAGGCGGTGCGCCGGGCACGTCACAGGGGCGGCCCCGGCGCGGAGGCGTTCGTACGGCAGGTGGCCTGGCGGGACTTCCACCATCAGGTCCTCGCCGCCCGCCCGGACGCGGCGCACGCCGACTACCGGCCGCAGGGCGACCGCTGGCGCCGGGCCCCGCGCGACGTCGAGGCGTGGTGGGAGGGGCGGACGGGGTATCCGATCGTGGACGCGGCGATGCGGCAGCTGCGCCACGAGGGGTGGATGCACAACCGGGGCCGGCTGCTCACGGCGTCGTTCCTCGTCAAGACGCTGTACGTGGACTGGCGGGTGGGCGCGCGGCACTTCCTCGACCTGCTGGTGGACGGAGATGTCGCGAACAACCAGATGAACTGGCAGTGGATGGCGGGCACCGGCACCGACAGCCGCCCGAACCGGGTGCTCAATCCGGTCACGCAGGCCAAGCGGTACGACCCGGACGGCGCGTATGTGCGGCGCTGGGTACCGGAGTTGGCCGAGGTCGAGGGCCCCGCCGTGCACACGCCGTGGAAGGCGAAGGGCCTCGACCGAGCGGCCGTCGGCGACTATCCGGAGCCGATCGTCGCGTTGTCGGACGGCCTCGACCGGTTCAGGCGGGCTCGGGGGCTCGACTGATCTCCGGGTAGTACCGCTCGATCTGTTCGAGGGCCTGCGGCAGGGTCGCCGGGTGCAGCGCGCCGCGCACGCCGCGCCCCGCCCAACCGGGCCCCGCGAGCATCACGGCCGGTTTGCCGCGGGCGCCGCGCACGCCCCAGTGGGTGTCGGCGAGGTGCCGGGCCAGCGGGAGGCTCGCCGTCGAGCGGGCCTGCGCCCACAGCACGACGACGCGCGGCCCGATCCTGCGCACCGCCGCGGCCACCGCCTCGACGGGCACGGCCGCCCCGAACATCCGCTGCGGCACGCCCAGTCGGCTCAGTCCGGCGCTGAGCGCTTCGAGGGCGAGCACGTGCTGTTCGGCGGGGACGCAGGCGAGGACCAGCGGCGGCGCGGCGAGCGTGGACTCGACGGGCGACGCGGCCCGGTGCAGGGTGCGCGAGACGTGCCAGGACAGCAGGTGCTCGACCTCGACGTAGCGGTCGCCGGCCTCCTCCCACTTGCGGCCGACGGCGTGCAGCACGGGCGCCATGACGTCCTGCCAGGCGGTCACCAGGCCGTGCCGGTCCACGGCTTCGGTCAGCAGCTTCTGCACGGTCGGCGCGTCCATGCGGGTCGCGGCGCGGGAGATGCCGCGGCACTGGCGCTCCAGCGTGGCGGGCGAGGCCGCGGCGGGGGCCGGTCGGCGCTGCGCCGGCAGTGCGGCGGGCTCCCGTTCCTGGCGCTTGCCCGCGAGCCGGGCGGCCTCGGCGGGCGGCAGGCCCGTCGTGGTCAGCCGGCACATCTCCTCGACGACCGCGATGTCCTGCGCGGTCCAGCGGCGGTGGTGTCCCGCGGCGCGCTGCGCGGGTCCGAGGCCGTAGCGGCGGTCCCAGCTGCGCAGGGTGGTCGGGGAGACCCCGAGGCGCCGCGCGAGGGCGCCGGTGGTGACGCCCGTGTCCTGCCGCGGCGTCTGTGGCGGTGTCGCTTCGTGTGTGGCTCGCCCCTCGTCCATCGGCCCACGATACGACGCACAAACGATGCGGGTTGCCGTGCTGCGCGAGCCGTTTCCAGGATGACCGGGCCTGGCCGGAACAGGCGGACGCACGACCGTTTCGAGGAGTTGACGGGGCTTTGATGGGCGCAGGGGTGCTGGCGCGGGGCGTGGACCCGCGCGAGATGTCGGACGCCGCGCTGGCGGAGGGTCTCGCCGCGGGGGACGTCGGCTGCCTCGCGGAGGTGTACCGGCGGTGGTCGCCGGTGGTGCGCGGGCTCGCGCAGCGGGCGCTCGGGGACCGCTTCGAGGCGGAGGACGTGATGCAGCAGGTGTTCCTCGCCGCGTGGCGGGGCCGGTCCGGGTACCGGCCCGAACTGGGGCCGCCCGTCGCCTGGTTGACGGGGATCGCCCGGCATCGGGTGGCGGACGCGCTGGCGGCCAGGAACCGTCGGGCGGCGCTGTTCGAGGCGGCGCTCGCCCGGCATCCGGTCGCGGCGGAGGACAGCACGGACGCCGCCGTGCGCCGGGTGCTGCTGTCCCAGGAGCTGGCGCGGCTACCCCGCACCCAGCGCACGGTGCTGCGTCTGTCGTTCTACGAGGATCTGACGCAGCCGCAGATCGCGGAGCGCACCGGGTGGCCGCTGGGCACGGTCAAGAGCCATGCCCGGCGCGGCATGCGGCGCCTCGGGGACCGGCTGCGCGGCGGGGACGCCGGCGGCTGAGATTCGTGCGTCCCGGCCGCATCCGTGGGGCGCCCCGGGAGCGAATACCTCGTGTGCGGCCCGGTCCCGTGACCACGGACCGCACGGGGCCGGGCGGCCCGGACCCCGCCGCCCGCCCGCCTCAGCGGGGTCGGTGCCGCTGAGGTGGGCCGGGGCGGGGCGGCGCTGCCTGGGTCAGCAGTCCATCTTCCAGGTGTGGGAGTCGCCGCTGTCGTTGGCCCAGCCGTTGGAGGGGATCTCCTGGCCCGGTGCGAGGCAGACGGTGCCGAGGCCGATGAGGCCCGGGTTCTCGTAGACCTGGACGTGGTCCTTGATGCCGGGGCCCGAGATGCCGTGGTTGGCCCAGGAGGAGTCCTCGTCCTGGATGCCGTCCTCCCAGTCGTGGTCGTCGCCGGACCAGTTCCAGCGCATGCCGCCGTAGTTGGCGTCGGTCCAGGCGCAGAAGTCGCCGCTGGGGCACTGGGCGGCGTACGCGGTGGTGGTGACGGCGGCGCCGCCGAGGGCCAGGACCGCGGCGGCGGCCAGGGCGAGCGGGTGCTTGACCATGTTCAGTTCTCCTTGGTGGGTCGGTCGGTCGAGGTGCGCAGCACGCGCCGCGACGCGTCGAGCGCGTGCTGCCGCAACTGCCGGTACTCGGTGAGTTCGGCGTGGTGGCGCGCGCGTACGGAGGCGAGGCCGAGGCCGCGGTGGGCGGCCTCGGGCCCGAGGTTGTTGACGACGGTGGACACCCGGAACCAGCGTTTCTGGTCGCCGTAGAGGGTGCGTTGGGCGGCGGCGAGGCAGCCGTCGGTGTGGGCGCGGACGGGGATGCCGTTCGCGAGGGTGAGGGAGAGTTCGGCGGGCGGGCGGCCGAAGAGGGCGGCGGCGACCCGCTGTTGCTCGGCGCTGCTCCCCCGGCGCTGTCCGGGCCGGGGCGGTGTCAGGCCCTGTCGGGTGAGGCAGCGGTCTGTGAGGGCCTGTGTCGCGGCCCGGACGGTGTCGTCGGGGGTGCGGGCGGGCCGCTCGGGCCCGGGTGAGGTGCAGCCGGTGAGCGGGAGGAGGGCGCAGGCCAGGACGGCGAGGGCCCGCGTGGGGCGGTTCATGGCGCGCTAGCCCTGCTCGCACCCCATGGTGGTGTCCGCGACACCGTCGAGTTTTCCGGCCCACTCCCAGTTCTCGGAGTAGTCGTCGCGCCGGATCTCCCTGTAGAGGCAGCCGGTCGACGTGTAGCTGATGGCGTAGACGGTGCCCTGGACGCGGGAGTCGAAGGAGGCGGCGTGCCGCGCCGTCCCGTTCTCGGCGTCGGCGTAGCCGGGCGGGCCGTAGCACCAGGACTGGCCGTGCATGCCCGGTTCGGTCCAGAAGCAGACCTGGCCGGGCGGTACGGCGGCGGTGGCGGCGGGGGTGCCGAGCGTGAGGGCGGCGCCCGCCATGGGCAGGGCGAGGAGCACGGATCTGTGCTTGATGAAGCGCTTCATTGAGGTGACCCCGGAGTGATCGTTCTTACTGAGCGTGATCACACTCCCCCGCGGTTCGCGGGATCAAGCGCCGTGTCACTCGTGTCAGTGACTGCTGGTGACCGGCGTGCGTCGCCGGGGGCCACGGCGGCGCGGCTGGGTGCGGGCCATGCGGACGGCGTCGACGGACTCGGCGAGGAGTTCGTACTCGGTGGTGTCGTCGCTGGTGGCGACCCTGACGAGGCGCCCGGAGGCCAGTTCGTCGGCGACGCTCTCCTGCCGCTCCGGGTCGGCGCACCAGGCGCGGAGCAGCTCCGGCACGTCGGGGGCGTCGTCACCCACGGGCGTCAACGCGCCGTCGGGCACGGCGGCGGACCCGGGGCGCGGGTCGAGCCGGTCGGCGATCCACATCGCCCGGTCGCGCAGCCACCACAGGGCGAGGGGAAGCGTCGGGGCGCGATATGTGCCGAGCGGAACACCCACGCGCCGGCCACCGCAGATTCCGTACGCGGTGACATGGCACAGGAATTCGTCGTGCACGGTCCTCCCCCATTGCCTGGAGCCCGACAGCATTGACTGTTCAGCCACACGATCAGTGATCCACCGCAACGGCGGGAATTACCCGGGCTATTGGCCCGCACCCCGCCGCCCTCGAGCAACGTTCAACCGTTCCGTGGTCAAGTATCGGCACTTGGGAAGTGGTGTCACCATGGCTTTCACGCCAGTCTCCGGGCATATTCACGGCGTTCGTTGGCCGAAATCCCGCGCGTCGGAGAGACTGACACGCATGCGCTCTCACGACGTACTCATGGACGGTTACAGCCGCATTCAGGAAGAGGTGCACGCGGCCGTCGAGGGACTTTCCGTCGACACGCTGCACGAGCGCCCCGGAGACACGGCGAATTCCATTGCGTGGCTGATCTGGCATCTCACCCGGGTGCAGGACGATCACATCGCCGACGCGGCCGGGCGGGATCAGGTGTGGCTCGCCGACGGCTGGGCGGAGCGGTTCGATCTGCCGCTCGACACGTCGGACACCGGGTACGGACACACGCCCAAGCAGGTCGGTCAGGTGCGGGTCGCCTCGGGCGAGCTGCTGGTCGGCTACTACGACGCGGTGCACGAGCGGACCGTCGACTACCTCGGCGGCCTGAAGGACGCCGACCTCGATCGCGTCGTCGACGAGGGGTGGGATCCGCCGGTGACCCTGGGCGTGCGGCTCGTCAGCGTGCTCGCGGACGACCTCCAGCACGTGGGGCAGGCCGCCTACCTGCGCGGACTGCTCTGAGACCACCGCTCGTCCGCCTTCTGGAGCGGCGCCGGACCTGGGGTCCGGCGCCGCTCTCGTGCGTGCCAGAGGTCTTGACAACTCGATTGGTCTGAACCAACTTTGGCGCTCACAGCGGTGGCCACCGTTCACATCCGCATCCGCTCCACCTCTCCCCAGGAGGCACCCCGTGGACCGTGCACGCCATCGCAGACGCAGACCCGGCCTCGCGCTCGCCGTCGTGGCGGCCTCGTCGCTCGGCGTCACCGCGCTCGCCGCGCCCGCGCAGGCCGCCGACGTGAACGTCGCGAAGAACGCCGGCTTCGAGTCGGACCTGAGCAACTGGACGTGCACGGCGGGCAGCGGCTCCGTCGTGACCTCCCCGGTGCACGGCGGCACGAAGGCCCTCAAGGGCACGCCGTCAGGGCAGGACAACGCCAAGTGCAGCCAGACGGTCCAGGTCAAGCCCAACTCGACGTACACGCTCAGCAGTTGGGTGCAGGGCGGCTACGCGTATCTGGGCGTCAGCGGCACCGGTACCACCGACGTGTCCACGTGGACGCCGGGTTCCACCTCCTGGCAGCAGCTGACGACCAGCTTCAAGACCGGCGCGAGCACGACGTCCGTGACCGTCTACACGCACGGCTGGTACGGGCAGAGCGCGTACTACGTCGACGACGTGAGTGTGCTCGGGCCCGACGGGGGCGGCGGCCCGGACCCGGTCGTGGTGCCGGCCGCGCCGACGGGGCTCGCGGCGGGCGCCACCACCGCGTCGTCGATCGACCTGTCGTGGACGCCGGTCTCCAACGCCACCGGCTACAACGTGTACCGGGGCGGCACGAAGGTCGCCGCCGTCACGGGCGCCTCGACGACCGTCACCGGCCTGTCCGCCGACACCTCGTACAGCTTCCAGGTCACCGCGACGAACGCGGCGGGCGAGTCGCCCAAGTCGACGGCGGTCACCGCGAGGACGGCGGCGTCCGGCGGCAATCCCGGCGGCGGGACCGTGCCCAAGCACGCGCTGACGGGGTACTGGCAGAACTTCGACAACGGCGCGACCGTGCAGAAGCTGCGCGACGTGCAGGCGCAGTACGACATCATCGCGGTCGCCTTCGCCGACGCCACCACGACGCCCGGCCAGATCACCTTCAACCTGGACCCGGCCGTCGGCTACGCGAGCGCCGCCGACTTCAAGGCGGACATCGCCGCGAAGCAGGCGGCGGGCAAGTCCGTGATCCTCTCCGTCGGCGGCGAGAAGGGCACCGTCTCCGTCAACAGCGACGCGTCGGCGACGGCCTTCGCGGACAGCGCGTACCGGCTGATGCAGGAGTACGGCTTCGACGGCGTCGACATCGACCTGGAGAACGGGCTGAACTCGACGTACATGACGAAGGCGCTGCGCCAGCTGTCGGCGAAGGCGGGCGGCAAGCTGGTCCTGACGATGGCGCCGCAGACCATCGACATGCAGTCGACGTCCGGCGAGTATTTCAAGACCGCGCTGAACGTGAAGGACATCCTCACGGTCGTCAACATGCAGTACTACAACAGCGGTTCGATGCTGGGCTGCGACGGCAAGGTCTACAGCCAGGGCTCCGTCGACTTCCTGACGGCCCTCGCCTGCATCCAGCTGGAGGGCGGCCTGGACGCCTCGCAGGTCGGGCTCGGCGTCCCGGCGTCGACGCGCGGCGCGGGCAGCGGCTACGTGGCGCCCTCGGTCGTGAACAACGCGCTGGACTGCCTGGCGCGCGGCACCGGCTGCGGCACGTTCAAGCCCGCGAAGACCTATCCGGGGCTGCGCGGCGCGATGACCTGGTCGACGAACTGGGACGCGACGGCGGGCAACGCCTGGTCGAACGCGGTCGGCCCGAAGGTGCACGCGCTGCCGTAGCGCGGCGGTACGGGCCGGTGGCACGCGCCGCCGGCCCGCTCGCGCGTCAGCCGCCCATGAAGAGCATCGTGCCGTCGGGTCCGAGCGCCTCGACGCGCGCGCCGTGCTCGACGGTGCGGCTGACCGTGCAGTACTTCTCGTGGGTCAGCCGGATGCCGCGCTCCAGGGTCTCGGCTGCCTTGGTGTCGCCCTCCGGCAGCTCGATCTCGTACGAGACCCGGACGGCGCCGACCCGTCCGTCGTCCTCGGGGCGCGAGACGGACTCGACGGTGATGCGCAGCTCGTCGTGCGGCACGGTGCGCGCCGTGCGGTCGACGACGAGGCCGCCGCAGCCGCCGAGCGCCGCGAGGAGGAGTTCGACGGGGGTGAAGGAGGGCTGTGCGTCCGGGCTGTCGGCGGGGGCGATGCGGACCTCGGCGCCCCGGTCGTTGCGCGCGGTCCAGTCGCGCTCGCCGTTGCGGACGGTCTCGATGCGGTAGTCGGCCATGCCGGAACCGTAACCAGAGGCGGGCGCCCGCGCCGCTCGGCTCCGCCGGGGTGTCGGGGGCCGGGCGGGGAGTCCGCGTGCCCCACGCCCACGGACTCCCCGGTGGTGCTCCCTCCCCTGACGGCCGCTGCCCGAGTGCGCGGCCGCGGTGCAGAGTCTGCCGGGGACGGCCGCGGAGTTCATCCCGGACCCCCGAGTTTCGGTAACTTCACGTGTTGAACCAGTGGCGTGAAGTGACGGCCTCGTGCTGTCGGAAGCCGTACATACAGCGGCCGTCGAGGCGCCCCGGACGGTGCATGGCGTGATCCCTGCGCCTCAAGCGGGACCGGATTCCTGCCCTTCGAGGCGCTCGCCGCACCGGGCGCAGTACCGCGCGCCCGCGTCGTCGGCGGCGCGCCCGCAGGACGGGCAGACGCGCGGCAGCAGGCAGGGCGCCTCGCCGCCATCGGCCGTCACCTGCGGTGCGGCGCGACGGATGGTCATGCCGGGCCGCCTGCGGTGCGCCGTGATGTAGACGAGCCCTTCGTCGCCCGCCGTGACCGCGCGCCGTTCGCCGCGCGGCACGAAGACGAGCGTGCCGGGCGCGAGCTCCTCTTCCTCTCCCGCCCGGTGCAGCATGCCGCGGCCCTCCACGACGACGAGCAGCACGTCGAGTTCGGTCTCCTCGTACGCGGTCCCGCCACCGCCGGGTCGCAGCCGGACGACGTTGGCGTCGAGCTGGCGGGCCGCGCCGTCGAGCCGCCAGAGGGCGCCGGTCGCGTCCGGCGCTGCGGTGCTCAGGACGTCGGCGAGGGTGACGTGGGCTGCGGGCATCGGGCGGATTCCCCTGACGTGGTGTGCGGGCGGCGTTCCTGACCGCTCGATTCTCTCTCACCGCAACTCTCTCTGCGCAAACAGTGGACTCGGCAACACAGCTCTGCAATTCTCCAACAACTGAACGCAAGAACCTGATGCACGTCCTTCATTTCGCTCACAACAGCGCAGGGACAGGAGAGGCATGTACGGACCAAGCGTGTTCAGAATCGAGGAGAGACACAGGTGGCGAGGGTTCGCCGCGGTCCTTCTCGCACTCACCCTGGCGCTCCTCGGACTGCCCGCCGTCGCCGCACACGCGGCGGGCGGCCCCGATCTCGCGGCGGGGGCACCGGCGAAGGCGAGCAGCGCGAAGTCGGGGTACGGCGCGGGGAACGTCTCCGACGGCAACGCCTCGACGTACTGGGAGAGTTCGGGCGACGACTGGCCGCAGTGGGTGCAGGTCGACCTCGGCTCTACGGCCCGCGTGGACGAGGTGACGCTGCGGCTTCCGGCGGCGTGGGAGAGCAGGTCGCAGACGCTGTCGGTGCAGGGCAGCGCCGACGGCACCACGTTCGACACGCTCAAGTCCTCGGCGTCGTACGCCTTCTCGCCGGGGTCGGGGAACACGACGACCGTCTCGTTCCCGGCGACGCAGGCCCGCTTCGTGCGGGTCGTGGTGAGCGCCAACACCGGCTGGAAGGCGGCCCAGTTGGCCGAGCTGGAAGTGCACGGCGCCGCCGACTCATCGGTGAACCTGGCGCGCGGCAAGGCGTTCACGGCGAGTTCCACCACGCAGACGTACGTGGCCGCGAACGCGGGCGACGGGAATGTCGCCAGCTACTGGGAGAGCAGGAACGACGACCTCCCGCAGTGGGTCCAGGTGGACCTCGGCGCATCGGTGCGGGTGGACCGGGTGGTGCTACGGCTGCCGTCGAGCTGGGAGACGCGCACGCAGACCCTCGCCGTGAAGGGCAGCACGAACGGCTCGGACTTCACGGACCTCGCCGCGTCGAAGGCGTACGAGTTCAGCGCGGCGGACGGGCAGCGGCAGAGCATCGCGTTCGACGCCGTGACGACGCGCTACGTCCGGGTGCTCGTGACCGCCAACACGCGCCAACCGGCGGGCCAGGTGAGCGAGTTGGAGGTGTACGGGCCGACGACCGGTGACACCGAGGCGCCGTCCGCGCCGACCGGGCTCGCCTACACGGAGCCCACGACCGGGCAGATCCGGCTGACGTGGAAGGCCACGACGGACGACACCAAGGTCACCGGCTACGACATCTACGCGGACGGGAAGCTGCGCGCCTCGGTCGACGGCGACACCCTCACGTACACGGACACGCAGCCGTCGTCCGCCACGCTCACGTACTACGTGCGGGCCAGGGACGCGGCGGGCAACCAGTCGGCGAACAGTGAATCCGTGACCCGCAAGGGCGACACGGGCGACACGCAGGCGCCGACCGCGCCGGGCACCCTCTCGTTCACCGAGAACACCAAGGGAAAGGTCGAGCTGCGCTGGCAGGCGTCGACCGACAACGTGAAGGTCACCGCGTACGACATCTACGCGAACGGCAAGCCGCTCACCTCGGTGGCCGGTGATGTCACCACGTACACCGACAGCCAACCCTCGTCGGCGACGGTCACGTACTACGTCCGCGCGAAGGACGCCGCGGGCAACGAGTCCGCGAACAGCAACTCCGTGACACGCAACGGGTCCACGACCGAGGCGGCGAACCTGGCGGCGGGCAAGCCGGTCTCCGCCTCTTCGTCGACGCAGACGTACGTCGCGGCCAACGCGGTGGACGACGACACCAGCACGTACTGGGAGGGCTCCCCCGGCTCGTACCCGAACAGCCTCACCGTGAAGCTGGGCGCGAACGCGGACGTGTCCTCGCTCGTCCTGAAGCTGAACCCGGACGCGGCCTGGTCGGCGCGCACGCAGAAGATCGAGGTGCTGGGCCGCGAGCAGAAGGGCACGGAGTTCACGCGGCTCGCCGAGCCGAAGGAGTACCGCTTCGACCCGGCGAGCGGCAACAAGGTGACGGTGCCGCTGACCGCGCGCGTCGCGGACGTCCGTCTCGTGTTCACCGCCAACTCGGGTGCGACGGCCGGCCAGTTGGCGGAGTTCCAGGTGCTGGGCGAGCCCGCGCCGAACCCGGACCTCGTCGTCACGGGCATCACGGCGAAACCGGAGACCCCCGTCGAGTCCGACACGATCACGCTGTCGGCGACGGTGCGCAACGCGGGCACCGAGGCGTCCGACGCCACGGACGTCGACTTCGCACTCGGCTCCCAAAAGGTGGGTTCGGGTTCGGTGGGCGCGCTCGCGGCCGGCGCGTCGGACACGGTGAGCGCGGAAATCGGCGCGCACGAGGCGGGCTCGTACCGGGTCGGCGCCACGGTCGACGCGAGCGGTCTCGTCGTCGAGCGCGACGAGTCGAACAACGCGTACACCAGCCCGACGAACCTCACCGTGAAGCCGGTGACCAGCTCCGACCTCGTCGCGTCCCCCGTGGCGTGGTCGCCGAGCGCGCCCGCGGAGGGCGACACCGTCAGCTTCTCGGTCGCGGTGAAGAACCAGGGCAACCAGGCGAGCGCGAGCGGCGCGCACGACATCACGCTCACCGTCACGGACTCCGACGGCACCGTGGTGAAGAAGCTGACCGGCTCCCACGACGGCGCGATCGCGGCCGGTGACACCACGCCGCCCGTGAAGCTGGGCACGTGGACGGCGGGCAAGGGCAAATTCACCGTGAAGACGGTGATCGCGGACGACGCCAACGAACTCGCGGTCAAGCGCGACAACAACACGTCCACGCAGCCCCTGTTCGTGGGGCGCGGTGCCAGCATGCCGTACGACATGTACGAGGCGGAGGACGGCACGGTCGGCGGCGGCGCGAAGGTCGTCGGCCCGAACCGGACCGTCGGCGATGTCGCGGGCGAGGCGTCGGGCCGCAAGGCCGTGACCCTCGAATCGACCGGCAGCTACGTCGAGTTCACGACGAAGGCCCCCACGAACACGCTCGTCACCCGCTTCTCCCTGCCGGACGCGGCCGGTGGCGGCGGCAGGAACTCCACGCTGAACGTGTACGTCGACGGGAAGTACCTCAAGGCGATCGACCTAACGTCGAAGTACGCGTGGCTGTACGGCGCGGAGACGGGGCCGGGCAACTCGCCGGGGGCGGGCGCGCCGCGTCACATCTACGACGAGGCGAATCTGCTGCTCGGCACGACGGTGCCGCAGGGCAGCAGGATCAGGCTCCAGAAGGACGCCGCCAACGACTCCACGTACGCGATCGACTTCATCAACCTTGAGGAGGCGAAGGAGCTGCCCAACCCGGACCCGGCGGCGTACGCCGTGCCGAACGGGTTCTCGCACCAGGCCGTGCAGGACGCGCTCGACAAGGTGCGGATGGACACGAGCGGCAAGCTGGTCGGCGTGTATCTGCCGACGGGTGACTACGAGACGGCGAACAAGTTCCAGGTGTACGGGAAGGCCGTGAAGGTGGTCGGCGCGGGGCCCTGGTTCACGCGGTTCCACACGCCGTCGTCGCAGGAGAACACGGACGCCGGCTTCCGGGCGGAGGCCAGCGCCAACGGCTCGACGTTCGCGCACTTCTCGTTCTTCGGGAACTACACGTCACGGATCGACGGACCTGGCAAGGTCTTCGACTTCTCGAACGTCGCGAACATCACCATCGACGACATCTGGAACGAGCACACGGTGTGCCTGTACTGGGGCGCCAACACCGACCGCATCACCATCAAGAACTCCCGGATCCGGGACACCTTCGCCGACGGCGTCAACATGACGAACGGGTCCACGGACAACCACGTCGTCAACAACGAGTCGCGGGCCACCGGCGACGACAGCTTCGCGCTGTTCTCGGCGATCGACGCGGGCGGCGCCGACGAGAAGAACAACGTGTACGAGAACCTGACCTCGCTGCTGACGTGGCGGGCGGCGGGCATCGCCGTGTACGGCGGCTACGACAACACGTTCCGCAACATCCTCATCGCGGACACCCTCGTCTACTCCGGAGTCACCATCAGCTCGCTCGACTTCGGGTATCCGATGAACGGCTTCGGCACGGGGCCCACGAAGCTGGAGAACACCTCGATCGTCCGCTCCGGCGGGCACTTCTGGGGCGGGCAGACCTTCCCCGGCATCTGGATGTTCTCGGCGTCGAAGGTCTTCCAGGGGATCCGCGTGACCGACGTCGACATCGTCGACCCGACGTACAGCGGCGTCATGTTCCAGACCAACTACGTGGGAGGACAGCCCCAGTACCCCATCAAGGACACGATCCTCACGGACGTGACGATCTCCGGCGCCCGCAAGAGCGGGGACGCCTACGACGCGAAGTCCGGCTTCGGCGTGTGGGCCAACGAGATGCCGGAGGCGGGCCAGGGCCCGGCCGTCGGCGAGGTCACGTTCCACAACCTGAAGCTGAGCGACAACGCCGTGGACATCCGCAACACGACGTCCACCTTCACCATCAATCGGCAGCCGTAGCGAGTAGCAGACAAGTAAAGGAACTGCGGTTCCATTACGAACCCGAACCCTGCTAGAGTCGCGGCACGCACTAACGGGACACCCATCCCGTTAGTGCGTGCCGTTCACTCAACCGCCGCAGAAATCAAGGGGATCGTCATGGAATACCGCCGACTCGGCACGTCCGGACTCAAGGTGCCCGCACTGGGCTTCGGCGCCGGAACCTTCGGCGGGCGCGGCCCGCTCTTCTCCGCCTGGGGCACCGCGGGGGTCGAGGAGGCGCGGCGCATGGTCGACCTGAGCCTGGACGCCGGAGTCACCCTCTTCGACACGGCCGACGTGTACTCGGACGGCGCCTCCGAGGAAGTACTCGGCGCCGCGCTCAAGGGGCGCCGCGACCGGGCCCTCATCTCCACCAAGGCCGCGCTTCCGACCGGCGAGGGGCCGTACGACGCCGGGGTTTCGCGCTCACGCCTGATCGCGTCGGTCGACGCGGCGCTGCGGCGGCTCGACACCGACCGCATCGACCTGTTCCAGCTGCACGCCTACGACGCGAGCACCCCGGTCGAGGAGGTGCTGGCCACGCTCGACGACCTGGTGCGCGCGGGCAAGATCCGCTACACGGGCGTCTCCAACTAC
The DNA here is from genome assembly GCF_052245995.1 of Streptomyces sp. SDT5-1. Taxonomy (NCBI): domain Bacteria; kingdom Bacillati; phylum Actinomycetota; class Actinomycetes; order Kitasatosporales; family Streptomycetaceae; genus Streptomyces; species Streptomyces sp. SDT5-1. Next base: position 138,594 of record NZ_CM125963.1, read on the forward strand.
GCGGGCTGGCAGTTGATGAAGGGGCTCGCCGAGGCGGAGAAGCACGGGCGGCCCCGGTTCGCCGCGCACCAGGTGTACTACTCACTCGTCGGCCGCGACTACGAGTGGGAGCTGATGCCGCTCGCGCAGGCGGAGGGCGTCGGCGCGGTGGTGTGGAGTCCGCTCGGCTGGGGCCGGCTCACCGGGAAGATCCGTCGCGACCGGCCGCTGCCCGCGGACAGTCGGCTGCACCGCACGGCGCAGTTCGGGCCGCCTGTCGAGGAGGAGCGGCTGTACCGGGTGGTGGACGCGCTCGACGAGATCGCCGAGGAGACCGGGAAGGCGATTCCGCAGATCGCCCTCAACTGGCTGCTGCGCAGGCCCACCGTGTCGACGGTGCTGATCGGGGCGCGCGACGAGGAGCAGCTGCGGCAGAACCTCGGCGCCGTCGGCTGGGAGTTGACACCGGATCAGGTGGCGCGGCTCGACGCGGCGAGCGAGACCCCGGCGCCATATCCGTACTACCCGTACCGGATCCAGGACGGGTTCCGGCAGCTGAATCCACCGATCGTGTGAGCCGCCACGCGAGTGTCAACTTCGGGTTGACACTCCTCGACTGTCAACCTACGGTTGCATCATGACGAACTCCGGTGGCAGCACGCCCTCCGTACGCCTCGACGACCTCATCGACGCCATCAAGAAGTCCAACACCGACGCACTCGAGCAGCTCCAGAACGCCGTCCTCGCGGCGGACCACCTCGGCGACGTCGCCGACCATCTGATCGGCCACTTCGTCGACCAGGCCCGCCGCTCCGGCGCCTCCTGGACCGACATCGGCAAGAGCATGGGCGTCACGCGGCAGGCCGCCCAGAAGCGCTTCGTGCCCAAGGGCGCCGAATCCGACCTCGACCCCAGCCAGGGCTTCAACCGCTACACGGACCGCGCCCGCAACGTCGTGGTCGCCTCCCAGAGCGAGGCCCGCGCCGCGAGCAACGCCGCCATCACCCCCGCCCACCTCGTGCTCGGCCTGCTGCACGAGCCGGAGGGCCTCGCGGCCCGGGCGATCGTCGCGCAGAACGTCCTGCTGGACACCGTGCGACAGGCCGCCACCGAGCGGCTCCCCGAGAAGTCCGACGACATCCCGGCCCTGGTGCCGTTCGACGCCGACGCCAAGAAGGCCCTGGAGCTGACGTTCCGTGAGGCGCTGCGCCTCGGCCACAACTACGTCGGCACCGAGCACATCCTGCTCGCGCTCCTGGAGCACGAGAACGGCTCGGGCCTCCTCACCGACCTGGGCATCTCCAAGGACCAGGCCGAATCGCAGGTCCTCGCGGTCCTCTCGGAGATCGTGAAGAACCAGCAGGAGTCCGGCGAGGACTGAACCCCGCCACGCTCTGTCACCCGAAGCCGTCTCCCGCCTGTGCCGCGGACTTTCCTTCATAGGCGCAGGTGGGAGACTGCTTCCATGACTGCTGAGCGTTCAGGAACCCCCGCCCTGCCGGGCGATCTCGTCGACGTCGACGAGCTGATCGACGCGTACTACACGCGGAAGCCCGACGTCACGCGCCCCGAACAGCGCGTCGTCTTCGGCACGAGTGGCCATCGCGGCTCCAGCCTCGACGGAGCCTTCAACGAGAAGCACATCGCCGCGATCACCCAGGCGATCGTCGAGCACCGCACCGCCGAGGGCATCACGGGCCCGCTGTTCATCGGCCCGGACACGCACGCCCTGTCGCGGCCCGCGCTCAAGACGGCCCTGGGTGTGCTCGCCGCGCACGGCGTGCGGGTGCTGGCCGACGCGCACGAGGACTTCGTGCCGACGCCCGCGCTCAGCCACGCGATCCTGCGCTGGAACCGGGACGAGCCGGCCGAGCGCGCCGACGGCATCGTGATCACGCCGAGCCACAATCCGCCCCGCGACGGCGGCTTCAAGTACAACCCGCCGCACGGCGGCCCCGCCGACTCGCAGGCGACGTCCTGGATCGCGAACCGTGCCAACGAGCTCCTCGAGGACCCGTCCTGGGCGCCGCGCACGGTCGACGACGCGGCCTGGGAGCCGTACGACTTCCGTGAGCGCTACGTCGAGGACCTGCGCAACATCGTCGACGTCGACGCCATCCGCGAAGCCGGTGTGCGGATCGGCGCCGACCCGCTGGGCGGGGCGAGCGTGCACTACTGGGCGCGGATCGCCGAGATGTACGGGCTTGACCTGACCGTGGTGAACCCGGAGACCGACCCGACCTGGCGGTTCATGACGCTCGACTGGGACGGGAAGATCCGGATGGACCCGTCGTCGGCGCCCGCGATGGCATCCGTCCTCGCCCGCCGTCACGACTACGACCTGCTGACCGGCAACGACGCGGACGCCGACCGGCACGGCATCGTCACTCCCGACGCGGGCCTGATGAACCCGAACCACTATCTGGCCGTGGCGATCCACTACCTGTTCAGCCACCGGCCCCAGTGGTCGGCGTCGGCCGCCATCGGCAAGACGCTCGTGTCGTCCGCCGTCATCGACCGGATCGCCGCCTCGCTGGGCCGGGAACTCGTCGAGGTGCCCGTCGGGTTCAAGTGGTTCGTGCCGGGCCTGGTCGACGGCTCGGTGGCGTTCGGCGGCGAGGAGAGCGCCGGGGCCAGCTTCGTCCGCACCGACGGCAGCGTGTGGACCACCGACAAGGACGGCATCCTGCTGGCGCTGCTCGCCGCCGAGATCACCGCCGTCACCGGGAAGACACCGTCCGCGTACTACGCCGAACTCGCCGCCGAGCACGGCGCGTCGGGCGCCGCGTACGCGCGCGTCGACGCCAAGGCGACCAAGGAGCAGAAGGCACGGCTGGCCAAGCTGACCGGTGACGCCATCACCGCCGACACCCTCGCGGGCGAGCCGATCACGGCCCGGCTCTCCGAAGCGCCGGGCAACGGCGCGGCCATCGGCGGCGTCAAGGTCACCACCGAGAACGCGTGGTTCGCGGCCCGGCCCAGCGGCACGGAGGACGTCTACAAGATCTACGCCGAGTCGTTCCGCGGCGCCGACCACCTCGCCCAGGTGCAGAGCGAGGCGCAGGCGATCGTGGACGCGGCGCTGAGCTGACGTGCGGACGGCTCAGGCGTCGGCCTGGGTCTCCGCGATGCCGGGGAGGTCGGACACGGCGTCGAGGACATGGCTGTGCGGGTGGGCCTCGAGCTGCTCACGGGTCAGCTGGCCCGTGAGCACGCCCACCACCACGGCCGCCCCCGCGTTGAACCCGGCCTCCAGGTCGACGACCGTGTCCCCGGCGACGAGGACCTTCCGCACGTCGACGGTCCCGGTCTTCTCCATGGCGCGCTGGATCATGTACGGCGCGGGGCGGCCGCGGGGCACCTCGTCGGAGGTGACGACCGCGTCGAGGTTGCCGCCCTCTCCGGTGGACCAACCGAGCGAGTCGAGCAGGGGCAGCGCCACGTCCGCGCTGAAACCGGTGGTGAGGGCGATCTTGATGCCGCGGGCCCGCAGTGCGGCGAGGGCCTTGTCGGCCTCGGCGACGGGCTGCGGCGGCCGCCGCGTGTAGCTCTCGCGCAGATGGGCGCGGAACACCTCGTACTGCCGCTCCACGAGGTCGGCGTCGGGGGCGCCGCCGCCGATGCGGACGAGCGCGGCGATGGCCTCGCGCTTGTCGGTGCCCATCCAGGTCTGGAGATCGACCGGGTCGACGGCGACGCCGGTGGTCTCGACGGCGTGCCGCAGCGCGTCGTAGACCGCCCCGTGCTCGTCGATGGTGGTGCCGGCCATGTCGAAGACGGCGAGCTCGATCACTGTGCTTCCTCACGTGTGGTGCTGGGGTCTGCGACACCGCCGCGGGCCGCGACGGTGCGGCCGCCCATGGTGTTCTCGATGGTGAACGTGGCCATGGCCGGCAGATAGCGGTCGTCCGCGTACTCGACGGGCCTGCCGTCGCCGGTGAACGCCAACCGCCGTACGCGGAGCAGGGGTTGGCCGGGGTCGACGCCGAGGAGTTCCGCGTCCTGGGGGTCCGCGCCGATGGCGTCGATGGTGTGCCGGGCGCGGTGCAGATCGACCCCGCGCGAGGTGAGCGCGTCGTAGACGGAGCCCTCGTCGGGGTCGAAGGCGAACAGGTGGGCACCGACGTCGAGGACGAACGTGGAGCGCTCGACCATGGCGGGCACCCCGTCGAGGCTGCGCAGGCGGACGAGGTCGACGGCGCGCGCCCCCTCGTCGAGGCCGAGGCGCGCGGCGGCCTCGGGGGACGCGCGGCGCCTGGCCACCTCGACGGTGTGCTGGCCGGGGGCGCGCCCGATCGACTCGGCCCACTGCGTGAACGACATGAGCGTGGCGAACGGCTGCGACGGTGTGACCCGGCGTGCGACGGGCGGTCTGCCGCGCCCGCCGACCAGGTGTCCGTCGGCCCGCAGGTGCGCGAGCGCCTGGCGCACGGGGCCGCGCGACGTGCCGAACTCCTCGCAGAGCTGGGCCTCGCTGGGCACCGGGGCGCCCTCGGGCCACTCCCCCGCTTCGATGCGCCGCCGGAACTCGGCGCCGAGCCGCTGGTGCAGCGGACCGTCCTCACCACTTGTCTTCACAACTCGAAGTCTCGCAGTTCGGCGCCCTGCCGGGCAAGGTCATACCCAGCGCACATCCGGTAAACAACGAGAAAACTTGTATAGACAACACTTGCAAGGTCCGGTCGGCGGTCCGCAGTCTTGGGGCCATGAACAACGCATCAGCGCCCGCCACCGCCACCGTCCTCCCCTCCGGCCGCAGCGACCTCGTGGTCGTCGGCGCCGGCATCGTCGGCCTCGCCCACGCCTTCGAGGCGGTGCGGCGCGGGCTCACGGTCACCGTGGTCGAGCGGGACCGGCGGCCGGTGGGCGCGTCCGTGCGGAACTTCGGGCACTGCTGCGTCACGGCACAGCGCGGAGAACTCCTCGGTCTGGCGCAGCGTTCGCGCGCCGGGTGGCTGGACGCCGCCAAGTCCGCGGATCTGTGGGCGCCGGAGGCGGGCGCGCTCGTGGTGGCCAGGTCGGCGACCGAGCTCGCGGTCCTGGAGGAGCTGCGGGAGGAGCGCGGCGCGGACGCGGTGCGGCTGCGCACGCGCGACGAGGTGGCCGACGCGCTCAGCCGACCCGTGGACGGGCGCGAGGATCTGGTGGGCGGGGCGCTGCTCCCCGCGGATCTGCGGGTGAATCCGCGCGAGGCCGCGCCGAGGCTCGCCGCGTGGCTGGCCGAGCAGCCGGGCGTGACGATCGCCTGGGGCACGAACGTCGTGGGTGTCGAGTCCGGCACGGTGCACACCAGCCGGGGCCCGGTGCACGGCGAGCGGGTCCTGCTCTGCGTCGGTCACGACCTGGACCGGCTGTACCCGGCGGAGGCCGAGGCGCACGGCATCGAGCGCTGCCGCCTGTCGATGGCGCGGGTCGCGGCGCCTGACGCCTTCCGCACGGACGCGGCGGTCCTGACGGCGACGTCGATGCTGCGCTACGACGGGTTCACGGCGATGCCCTCGACCGACCGGCTGCGGGCCGAGGTCACGGGCCACAGCCCCGAACTCCTCGACATCGTCGCCAACGTGATGTGCACGCGGTTGCCCGACGGCACGGTCCTGGTCGGCGACTCGCACGCGTACGACGCGACGGAGATCCCGTTCCAGGACGAGGCGACGGCGGAGCTGCTGCTGCGCGAGGCCGCTCGGGTCCTCGGCGTGCCCTCGGTGCGGGTCACCGAGCGCTGGCAGGGCGTGTACGCCAGCAGCCCCCGCGGCCCCCTCCTCGTACGGGACGTGGCGCCCGGGGTGCGGGCGCTGTCGGTGACGTCGGGGATCGGGATGACGCTGTCGTTCGGGCTCGCGGCGGCCACATTTGACGGAACGTTGACCGTCACGGGCGCCGCTCGCGAGGATTGATCAAGTCTTTGCCGTTGGCCGGATCACACTGGTAGCCCAAGGCAACCTGATTCACGAAGGCCGTGTCGGCGGGGATTCGCGAAGGGAATCATTCCGCTTCGTGAACGCCACGCGGCCGAAATCGCTCGGTCCGGCATCTCCCCAGCGTTACGGGCACATTGACCGCCCCGGCAGTGATGACACACGCTCGAAACATAGCTGTTGCGTACATCTTGTTTGCGGGAGGAAGCACATGTGTGGCATCACCGGCTGGGTTTCCTTCGACCGTGACCTGCGGGCCTCGGCCGAGACTCTGGATGCGATGACTCAGACGATGGAGTGCCGCGGTCCCGACGACCGCGGCACCTGGATCGAGGGCCCGGCGGCGCTCGGTCACCGCCGGCTCGCCATCATCGACCTGCCGGGCGGCCGGCAGCCGATGTCCGTCGAGACGCCGGAGGGCAACGTCGCCCTGGTGTACTCCGGAGAGACGTACAACTACACCGAGCTGCGCGAGCAGCTGACCGCCCGCGGACACCGGTTCACCACCGACTCCGACACCGAGGTCGTGCTCCGCGGCTACCTGGAGTGGGGCGAGCGGCTGCCCGAGCACCTCAACGGCATGTACGCGTTCGCCGTCTGGGACGGCCGTGCCGGCAAGCTGCTGATGATCCGCGACCGGATGGGCATCAAGCCCTTCTACTTCTACGAGACCCCGGACGGCGTGCTGTTCGGCTCCGAGCCCAAGGCGATCCTCGCCAACCCGCTCGCCACGCCGCGCGTCACGCTCGACGGACTGCGCGAGCTGTTCACGTTCGTGAAGACCCCGGGGCACGCGGTGTGGGACGGCATGCACGAGGTCGAGCCGGGCACCGTCGTCACCGTCGACCGGTCCGGGCTGCGCAAGCGCGCGTACTGGACCCTCGAGACGAAGCCGCACACCGACGACCGCGACACCACGATCGCCCATGTGCGCGAGCTGCTCGACGACATCGTGCGCCGCCAGCTCGTCTCCGACGTGCCGCGCTGCACGCTCCTGTCCGGCGGCCTCGACTCCTCGGCGATGACCGCGATCGCCGCCCGGCAGCTGAGCGGGCGCGGCGAGACGGTGCGCAGCTTCGCGGTGGACTTCCTCGGCCAGGCCGAGAACTTCGTCGCCGACGAGCTGCGGGGCACACCCGACACCCCGTACGTGCACGACGTGGCCCGCTCGTCCGCGACCGACCACCAGGACATCGTGCTCGACTCGAACGCGCTCGCCGATCCCGAGGTGCGGGCCAAGGTGATCCGCGCCCGGGACATCCCGGCGGGCTTCGGCGACATGGACGCCTCGCTGTATCTGCTGTTCAAGGCGATCCGCGAGCACTCGACGGTGGCTCTGTCCGGCGAGTCGGCCGACGAGGTGTTCGGCGGCTACCGGCACTTCTTCGACGAGGAGGCCCGCAAGGGCGACACGTTCCCGTGGCTGGCGCAGTTCGGACGGCACTTCGGCGACGACGCGGACGTGCTCCGCCCCGACCTCGGCAAGCGCCTCGACATCGCCGGGTACGTCGCCGACAGCTACGCCGGCGCCGTCTCCGGCATCCAGCGGCTCGACGGCGAGAGCGACTTCGAGTACCGGATGCGCCGCATCTGCCATCTGCACCTCACCCGGTTCGTGCGGGTGCTGCTCGACCGCAAGGACCGGGCCAGCATGGCGGTCGGCCTGGAGGTGCGGGTGCCCTTCTGCGACCACCGGCTCGTGGAGTACGTCTACAACACGCCGTGGGCGCTGAAGTCGTTCGACGGCCGGGAGAAGTCGCTGCTGCGCGAGGCGACGGCGGACGTGCTGCCGAAGTCGGTGTACGACCGGGTGAAGAGCCCGTACCCGTCGACGCAGGACCCGAAGTACGCCGTCGCGCTCCAGGAGCACGCCAAAGATCTGCTGTCCCGGCCCTCGCACCGGGTCTTCGACCTGCTCGACCGCGAGCGCGTGGCGCAGGCCGCGCACCACGACGCGCCGCAGATCACGCAGGCCTCGCGGCGCGGCCTGGAGCGCACGCTCGACCTGGCGCTCTGGCTCGACCTCTACAACCCGGAACTCGCTCTCGACTGAGCACGGGAGCCCGCGAGTTCGGGAGCGGGGCGGACAGGCGAGGCGGATGGCGAGGAGGAAGGTCGGGGCGGAAAAACGGTCTGGCCCCGGGTGCCGTCTTGTGCATATGATCACCGGCAGCATCGCGTGCCGGTCACCGACCGGGTGAGGCATGGAGGTGCCGGAGTTGCCTTCTGGAGGCAATCCACCATGGCAGTTCAGCTCAATCACACCATCGTCCACGCCCGGGACAACCGAGAGTCCGCGGAGTTCCTCGCGCACATCCTCGGACTCGAGGCGGGCGACACCTGGGGACCGTTCGTCCCGCTCGAACTCAGCAACGGCGTGACCCTCGACTTCGCGACCATCCCCGCGGAGTCGATCGTCACGCAGCACTACGCGTTCCTCGTCACCGAGGAGGAGTTCGACGGGATCTTCGCCCGGATCAAGGACGCGGGGCTCACGTACTACGCCGATCCGCACGGCAAGCAGCCGGGCGAGATCAACCACAACGACGGAGGTCGTGGCGTGTACTTCATGGACCCCGCGAACCACGGGATGGAAGTGATCACCCGCCCCTACGGGAGCGGTGACCAGTAGGCCGGTGATCCGGTAGGACAGCGCCCGAGTGGGGCCGCGGCCGCTTCGGCCCGGCCCCACTCCCCTGCCCGCCGACCGTCCGACCAGGCGGTCAGCCGTCCTGGAGCAGCCCGAACACATTGCCGTCCGCGTCCTTGAGCGACGCGATGCGGCGGCCGGGGCCGACCTCGGTGACGTCCTGGACGACCTCCGCGCCCGACTCGACGAGGGAGGCGACCATCCCCTGGATGTCGTCGACCGTCCAATAGCCGACCGGACCCGTCATGCCCTGCTGGTGTCCTGCCGGGTTGAGCCCGAAGTGCTGCCCCGCCACGTCGTAGCCCACGTAGTAGGCCTCGTCGGCGGACGGCTCCACGCCGAGCAGCTTCGTGTAGACGGCCTTGGCGGCCGCGAGATCGCGGACGGGGGTGATGATCGTGTGCTGACCACTGGTCATGTCGTACTTCCCTCTCCCTCATTCAGTACGGCCACCTGTGGGCCCCCTCAGCCGAAGTCGGTCAGTTCGAGGAACAGGAACACCGTTCCGACGACGAGTGCCGCGATGCCGAGCGCACCGAGCACCAGCGCCGTCCGCATGGCCGGGCGGCAGACCGCCTCGGCCTCCTCCTGCCGGACCGAGGCCCCGCACGGGAGCGCCGCCAGACCGTAGGTCACCAGTCCCGCGGTACCGACCGTGAAGCCGAGTCCGAGCCACGTCACACTCGCGGACATAAAGGACATGCGTCCGATTTTGCGCCCGTTCGTGGGATACCGCTATTCGTACGGTGACCGTCCGCACACGGTGGCCGGAGGGCACACAGTCGTCGAAGGGCTCAGGCCTCCTCGTCCATGCCGGGCACGGGGGCGCCGGAGGGGAAGCCCGACGCCGTGTACGCCTCGTAGAGCTCCTTCCACTGCGGCGTCGCCCCTGTCTGTTCCTCCGTCAGGGGCTCGCCGCGGTCCGCCGCGTCGAGGGCCTGCAGGCAGACCTCCCAGCCCGCCGCGTTGCGCGCCGCCGCGTCCGCGCTCTCCAGCACGTTCGTGAGCGTCAGATGGGTGCCGCCGTCGCCGCGCTCCTCCAGGTCGTACTGCAGCTCGTCGCCGCCCCAGGTGAAGGAGAAGTGCCGCGGGGGTTCGGCCGCGACGACCGTGCCGACCGACTCCGGCATGTTCGGGTCGTCGAAGAAGCGGATCTGCGCACCCGGTGCGAGCTCGCCCGTCTCGAACTTGGAGGGGAACCAGTGCGCGAGGTCGGCGGGGTCCGTGACGTACCGCCACACACGCTCGATCGGCCGGTCGTACGTACGGGTGAACCGGACGCCGGGACGGCCGTCGTCCAGGGTGAGGTAGCTGCCGGTGGTGGTCGCCATGCCTGCGCCTTCCTTGCGGTTCGGAGGTACTCAGGAGGTGCTGAGGGGTACTGCCCACTCCGACCCTCTCACCGCGCACTGACAGTCGCCTCCGCCGCGGTGGTGCGCGGGCCGTTCCTCGGGCAGGCTCGGGGCGCACGGAGTTGTCCGCCCCCGGAAGGGAGATCCTCGTGCCCGGCAACGCCTCGTACGGCAAGAAGGCCTTCAAGCGGTCCCGCAGTCACTTCACCGACCGGATCACGGCTGATGGACGCGACGGCTGGCCTGTGGAGGCGGGCCGCTACCGGCTCGTCGTCAGCAAGGCCTGCCCCTGGGCGAGCCGCGCCCTGGTGGTGCGCCGGCTGCTCGGCCTGGAGGACGCCCTGTCGCTCGCCGTCGCCGACCCGATCCAGGACGACCGCAGTTGGCGCTTCACGCTCGACCCGGACGGCCGCGACCCGGTGCTCGGCATCCGGTATCTGAGCGAGGCGTACGACGCGCGGGAGACCGGGTACCCGGGCGGGGTGAGCGTGCCCGCGATCGTCGACGTCCCGTCGGGCAAGCTCGTCACGAACGACTTCCAGCAATTGACGCTCGACCTGGAGACCGAGTGGACGGCGCTGCACCGGCCCGGCGCGCCCGATCTGTACCCGGAGCCGCTGCGCGACGAGATCGACGAGGTGATGGAGGGCGTCTACCGCGACGTCAACAACGGCGTGTACCGGGCCGGGTTCGCCAACGAGCAGGGCGTGTACGAGGAGGCGTACCACGACGTGTTCGCGCGCCTCGACACCGTGGCCGAGCGACTGGCGGGGCAGCGCTATCTGGTCGGCGACACGATCACGGAGGCGGACGTCCGGCTCTTCACGACGCTGGTCCGCTTCGACGCCGTCTACCACGGCCACTTCAAGTGCAACCGGAACAAGCTGGCCGAGGACCCTGTCCTGTGGGCGTACGCGCGGGACCTGTACCAGACGCCGGGCTTCGGGGACACGGTCGACTTCGACCACATCAAGCGGCACTACTACCAGGTGCACACCGGCATCAACCCCACGGGGATCGTGCCGCTGGGCCCCGATCCGTCCGGCTGGCTGGAGCCGCACGGGCGGGAGAAGCTCGGCGGACGGCCGTTCGGGGACGGCACCCCGCCCGCCGCTCGATAGGGTCGCCTCGTACGTCCCGCCCGGTCTCGGAGTCGCCATGTCCCGCCCCCACGTGTTGTTGTCCGCCGCCGTGTCGCTCGACGGATGCCTCGACGACACGGGGCCTGAGCGGCTGCTGCTGTCCGGGGCGGAGGACTTCGACCGGGTGGACGCGGTGCGGGCGGCGAGCGACGCGATCCTCGTCGGGGCCGGCACGCTGCGCGCCGACCGGCCCCGGCTGCTCGTCAACTCACCGCAGCGGCGCGCCAAGCGGGTGGACGACGGGCGGCCCGCGTACCCGCTGAAGGTCGCGGTCACAGCGTCGGGCGACCTGGATCCGGGCGACCCGTTCTGGACGACGGGCGGCGAACGGCTCGTCTACACGACGGAGTCGGGCGCCTCGCTCGCGCGCACGCGCGTGGGTGGCGCGGCGCAGGTCGTGGCGCTCGGCGCGCACCTCGACTGGGCGGCGCTCCTCGACGACCTGGGCGCGCGCGGAGTCCTGCGACTGCTCGTGGAGGGTGGCGCGCGGGTGCACACGCAGCTGCTGCAACTGGGACTCGCGGACGAACTGCGGCTCGCGATCGCCCCGTTGGTGGTCGGCGAGCCGGGGGCGCCGCGGCTCTTCGGGCCCGGCTCGTACCCCGGGGGCCCGCGCAGCCGGATGCGGGTGCTCGGCACGGAGCGGGTCGGGGACGTGATCGTGACCCGGTACGCGCCGACCGTGCCCGGCAGCGGCGATGCGGCCACCGCGGCGGACCGGCACTGGCTGCGGCTCGCCTGCGAACTCGCCGCGGAGTGCCCGCCGTCGCGGACCGCGTTCAGCGTGGGCGCCGTGATCGTCGCGGAGGACGGTACGGAGCTGGCGCGCGGCTGGTCCCGGGAGGGTGACGATCCGGTGGTGCACGCCGAGGAGGCGGCGCTCGGCAAGCTGGCTGGCGACGATCCGCGGCTCGCCGGGGCGACGGTCTACAGCAGCCTGGAGCCGTGCGCCCACCGCGCCTCGCGGCCCAAGCCGTGCGCGCGGCTCATCGTGGAGGCGGGCGTGCGCCGGGTGGTGACGGCGTGGCGGGAGCCGGACACGTTCGTGCCGGGCGCGGACGGGATCGGGGTGCTGGCCTCAGCGGGCGTCGTCGTGGTGGAGGTGCCCGAGCTCGCGGACGCCGCGATGCTCCCCAACCGGCATCTCCTCACGGCGGCTCCGTAGCGGGTACGCGCGCGTGCCGAGGCGTACGACCACGACGGCGGCGAGTCCGAGGACGAGCCCCAGGGCGGTGCGGACGCCGAAGGGTTCGCCGAACATGAGGGCGCCCCACACGGCGGTCACCGGCGCCATCAGGAACATCAGCGTGTTGACCTGGGTGAGGCCGCGGCGGCGCAGCACGATCCAGTAGAGGCCGTAGCCGCCGAAGGTCGACAGGCCGACCAGCCAGGCGACGGCCAGCCAGAAGTCCGTCGACGCGGGCGGCGCCGCCGCGCCGAACGCCACGGCGAGCCCGGTGAAGACGACGGCGCTGGTGGCGCAGTGCACGGTCAGCGCGACCAGTGGCTCGACGCGGGTGTCCGAGCGGCTCTCCACGAAGGTGGCCGCGACCAGCGACAGCATCCCGAGGAAGGGGACGCCGTACGCCCACCAGGGCACGCCTCCGACGGCCCCGGCGTCGGCCGTGGTGACGACGGCGACGCCGGCCACGCCGAGGCTCAGTCCGAGCCACTGTCGGGCGGTGACGTACTGCCGCAGCAGCGGTCCCGCGAGGGCGCCCGCGACCAGCGGCTGGGTGCCGTCGATGAGGGCGGTGGTGCCGCTGGAGACGCCGAGCTGGATGGCGTAGTAGACGGTCAGCAGGTAGCCGCTCTGCGAGAGGGCGCCGATGACGACCTGTCGGCCGACGGCGCGCGCTCCGAGCCCCCGCCACCGCTCGCGTCCACGGACCACGGCGACGGCTCCCAGGGCGAGCGCCAGCGGCAGGAACCGCCACATCAGCGTGGTGACGGCGCTCGCCTCACCGGCGCCGAGCTTGGCTCCGATGAAGCCGGAGCTCCAGGTCAGGACGAATCCGACGGACAGAAGGACGTTCATGGCGGGGACACCACCTCGCGAGATCGGGTGCAACGGCAGGAGAGCCCTCGTGCCTGGTCGACACCGGCAAGAGCTATACAGATCTGTCTACTCGCTCCACTATACAGATCGGTATACCCTGGAGGCATGCGTACGACGACGAATGCCGCTCCGCCGACCGTCGACCCCGACAGGGCCGACCTCACGCCGGCCGCGCGAAGGGTCCTGGAGACCGCCTCGCGGCTCTTCTACGAGCGCGGCATCCACGCGGTCGGCGTGGATCTGATCGCGGCGGAGGCGGGCGTCACGAAGAAGACGCTCTACGACCGCTTCGGTTCGAAGGAGCAGATCGTCGTGGACTACCTGGCGACCCGCGACGCCCGCTGGCGCGCCTATCTCGCCGCGCACCACGAGAACGCCGAACTCTCCCCCGTCGACCGGGTGCTGGCCGTCTTCGACGCCTCCGAGGAGTGGATGCGCGCCAACAGCGGCAAGGGGTGCAGCATGGTCAACGCGCACGCCGAGATCAGCGACCCCGCGCACCCCGCGTACGCGGTGATCACCGGCCAGAAGCAGTGGATGCTCGACCTGTTCACGCGGCTGGCGCGGGACGTGGCGCCGGACGCGGCGCGGGAGTTGGGCCGTTCGCTGATGCTGCTGCACGAGGGGGCGCTGGTCTCGGACGGGCTCGACGTGTTCCCCGACGCGTTCGGGCGTGCGCGCCGGATGGCGGCGTTCCTGCTGTCGGCGGCGAAGGACGCGCGATGACGTGGGAGCCCGGAGCGCCGGGTGTGCTGCGACTCCCTTCCGGGCGGCTCGTACGCGGCCGGGGCCTGCGCGGTCCGCTGCCCGTGGGGCCCACACCGACGTACGGCGTCTACCTCCTGGGAGCCGAACCGCCGCCCGTGAACTGGGAGTCGACATGGTTGCGCTGGCCCGACTTCCGGCTGCCCGCCGACCACGCACGCGCGCGTGCCGTGCTCACCGACGTCTGGCGGCGCTGCGCGGGCGAGCGGGTGGAACTGGCGTGCGCGGGAGGCCGCGGGCGTACCGGGACGGCACTCGCGTGTCTAGCGGTACTGGACGGCGTGCCCGCGCGGGAGGCCGTCGGCTACGTACGGGAGCACTACGCGCGCGGGGCGGTTGAGACGCCGTGGCAGAAGCGGTACGTCCGGAAGTTCGCGCGCCCCTGACGGAGGCGTGATCAACGCTCCTGGTGGCAACCGGTAGTCATGGGAAGGAGGTCTCCCCATGACGTCCAGGACCTCGCTGCCCCGGTGGGCTCGGGCCGCCCGGCTCCCCCGCTGGACGAAGGCGCTCGTCGCGCTCGCCGTGGTGGCGGCCCTCGTGTTCACGGGCCTGAGCCTGCTGCACCGGCTGCCCGACGTGTTCGGCACGGAGACGCACGACCGCTCGGGGCCGGCGCTGCTCGAGTCCGTGCGGGACCTGAGCCGGTACGACGCGGCGGCTGGGAACTTCCAGGTGGTGGTCGACCTGGACAAGGACTCCAAGTACCTGCCGGACGCCATCCAGGGCACCCGCACGCTCTACATCGGGGCGGGCACGGTCAACGCCTATGTCGACCTCGGCAAGGTCGACTCCGGCGACGTCCGGGTCAACGGCGACCGGACGGCGGCGACGCTGCGGCTGCCGCACGCCCGGCTCGCCGAGCCGACGCTCGACACGGACCGCTCCTACGCCGTGGCGAAGCAGCGCGGGCTCCTCGACCGGCTCGGCGACCTGTTCGCCGACAACCCCGGCGACGAGCGGGCGGTGCGCCAACTCGCCGCCCGGCACATCGGCGAGGCCGCCCAGGACAGCGGCCTGAAGGGGCGGGCCGAGCGCAACACCACCGACATGCTGCGCGGGCTGCTGCACTCCCTGGGCTTCAAGGACGTGAAGGTCTCCTACGGGACCTGAGGGACCACGCGGGGCCCCTAGAGGCGGACCGCCGCGCCCGTCACCCGCACGCGCGGGTCGCCCTCCCGCAGCTCCACCTCCAGGAGGGACGGACGCCCCATGTCGTGCCCCTGGTGGAGCGTCAGACGGGCCGCGTCGGGCACGAGGCCGAGCGCGCGGGCGTACGCGCCGAACGCCGCCGCGGCCGCTCCCGTGGCGGCGTCCTCCACGACGCCGCCGACCGGGAACGGGTCGCGCACGTGGAACGTGGTGGCGTCCTCGCGCCACACCAGCTGCACGGTCGTCAGGTCGAGCCTGCGCATGAGGGCGAGCAGGGCGTCGAAGTCGTAGTCCAGATCGGCGAGTCGCTCGCGGGTCGCCGCCGCGAGGACCAGGTGGCGCACGCCCGCGTAGGAGATCCGGGGCGGAAGGCCCGCGTCCAGTTCGTCGTGCTTCCAGCCCAGGGCGGCGAGCGCCTCGTCCACGTCGTCGGGGGCCGCCTCGTGCAGACGGGGTTCGACGCTGGTGAGCGTGGCCTTGAGGACGCCGTCCTCGTCGCGCACGGCGACCGGGACGAGCCCCGCGGCCGTGTGGAAGGCGTAGTCGCCCGCCCCGAACCGCTCGCCGAGCGCCACAGCGGCGGCGACGGTGGCGTGGCCGCAGAAGTCGACCTCCGCCTTGGGGCTGAAGTACCGCAGCGTGAAGGCGCGTTCGTCGTCGCGGTCGGGGCCCGGCGTGAGGAAGGCGGACTCGGAGTAGCCGAGGTCGGCCGCGATCCGGACCATGTCCGCGTCGTCGAGGGCGCGGGCGTCGAGGACGACCCCCGCGCCGTTCCCGCCGTCCGGGCTGGTGGAGAACGCGGTGTAGTGCAGCACGTCGGGGGCCTGGGCGGGCGCGGTGTTCGTCATGGGGCAGAGCCTTTCACGAAGGCGGTGGGAGCCCGTGTGCGATGCGGGCTCCGAGGTCCGGTGCGCGGTCCTCGGAGCCAACGCCCGCCGTGCCGCCGCGAATTCCCGGCTCAGTGGTGGGTCGTCAGGCGCAGGTGCAGCTCCTCCTCCTGGTCGCCGTGGGCCGCGGTCGCCTCGCTGACGGTGAACGCCTTGGTGAGCGCCGCCCGCACCCGGTCGAGGGCCTCGTGGCCGCCCTGGATGTCCGCGGTGACCGGGCCGGACAGGGGCCTGGTCACGCAAGGGGCGGGCAGCGACGAGACGTCCAGCGTGGTGAGCCAGACCGTGGCGTCCTCATCGGGGTGCTCGGTGGGCCTGCGGTCGGACCGGAAGGCGGTGCACAGCACGCGCAGGACCGTCTCGGCGTCCCGCGCCGTGCAGTCGCTGAGGGCCACGCCCACCGCGGTGGGGGCGTAGCCGTGGACGGGAGGCGTGTCGGTCATGGTGGGCTTCTCCCTCTGCGTCGCCGGTGCGGGTGCGTCCGGGTACCGGTGGTGCGGCGGGTGAAACCCCGGGTGTCAGGAGACGCGGGTGCCGACCACGACGGTGGCGTACAGCTCGTCGTCCGCGACCACGCGCGCGTGCAGGCCCGCCGCGCGCACCGCCTCCCGCGCCGCGTCCGCCTGCCGCTCGCTCGTCTCGACGTAGAGCCGGCCGCCGGGCGCGAGCCAGTCGGGGGCCTCGTCCGCGACGCGGCGCAGCACGTCGAGCCCGTCGCGGCCGCCGTCGAGCGCGATGCGCCGCTCGTGGTCGCGGGCCTCGGGCGGCAGCAGCGGTACGTCGCCGGTGGGGACGTAGGGGCCGTTCGCGACCAGGGTGTCGACGCGGCCCTTCAGGTCGGCGGGCAGCGGTGCGTACAGGTCGCCCTCGTGGACGTCGCCGCCGAGCGGGGCGAGGTTGCGGCGGGCGCAGCCGACGGCCGCCGGGTCGAGGTCGGCCGCGTGCAGCCGGGCGGGGCGGCGGACGGCGAGGACGGCGGCGACGGCGCCGGTGCCGCAGCACAGGTCGACGACGACGGCTCCGGGCGGCGTGTGGGTGAGGGCCTGGCGGGCGAGGAACTCGGTGCGGCGGCGCGGCACGAAGACGCCGGGGTCGACGGCGATGCGCAGTCCGCAGAACTCGGCCCAGCCGACGACGTGCTCCAGCGGAAGGCCGCTCGCGCGGCGCTCGACCATGTCCGTCAGGTGGGCGGAGTCGTGGGCGGTGGACAGCAGGACGGCCGCCTCGTCCTCGGCGAAGACACAGCCGGCGGCGCGCAGGGCGGCGACGACGGCATCGGTGTCGGGCGGGAGGGAGGAGCCGGGTGGCGGGGAGAGCGACATGAAGGGAGGTGGCCTCTCGGGATGCCGTGGGGGCTCCCGGTGCACCGGACGGCCGTGGCCGCGCTCAGTGCGGGCGGACGGGGCGTACGGCGGGAGAAGGGAGCTCCCGATCTGACACGACGCTGATCGGACTCACCTCCTCGGTCCCTCGCGGTGGCTGCGGCCCGGCCACACTACCCCACCGAACACCGCGTCCGATTGCCGCCAGCAGCTGTTTCGCAACAGGGCGAGCCTGGAGTCTGACCACCGTCGACGACGTACGGAGACGCACCGCCATGACCGCCAGTACGACCACACCGTGGGCCCGCGTCGACGCCCTGGACTGGGAGGGGCTCGGCACCGAAATCGACGCGTTCGGGCACGCGCTCACACCGCACCCCGTGCTCACCGCCGAGGAGTGCCGGGAAATCTCCGCGCTCTACGACGACGTGAGCCGGTTCCGGTCGACGATCGACATGGAGCGCTACCGTTTCGGGCGCGGGCAGTACCGCTACTTCGATCACCCGCTCCCCGATCTCGTACGGGAGCTGCGCGCGGCGTTCTACCCGCGGCTGCTGCCGGTGGCGCGGGAGTGGGCGCGGCGGCTCGGGCGGCCCGCGCCGTGGCCCGACACGCTCGACGAGTGGCTTGAGCGGTGCCATGCGGCGGGCCAGACCCGGCCGACGCCGATCCTGCTGCGCTACGGCCCTGGCGACTGGAACGCCCTGCACCGGGACATCTACGGCGAGTCGGTGTTCCCCTTGCAGGTGGTGATCGGCCTGGACGAGCCGGGGACGGACTTCACCGGCGGCGAGTTCCTGCTGACCGAGCAGCGGGCGCGCGCCCAGTCGCGCGGGTACGCCACGACGCTGCTCCAGGGGCACGCCCTGGTGTTCACGACGCGTGACCGACCGGTGCGTTCGGCGCGCGGCTGGTCGAACGGGCCGATGCGACACGGAGTGAGCACGGTCCGCTCGGGCCGGCGGCACACGCTGGGGCTCGTGCTGCACGACGCCGAATGAGCCCGGGAACACCGGCCACGGGCACCCCTCGACTGCACTGCCACGCCGGGCATATCGTTGATTAAGCGGTGGATTCGGACACCTGGGGGTGTCGTCATGGTCCAGGAACTCGTGACGGCGGGCGTGGCCCTGCTCTGCGTCTGTCTGGTGTACGCGGCGGCCGCGGCCCGCGTGGTGAAGCAGTACGAGCGGGGTGTCGTGTTCCGCCTGGGGCGGCTCGCGGGCAGCGTGCGCGAGCCGGGGTTCACGCTGGTGGTGCCGGGCATCGACCGCCTGCGCAAGGTCAACATGCAGATCGTGACGATGCCCGTGCCGGCCCAGGAGGGCATCACGCGGGACAACGTGACGGTACGGGTCGACGCCGTCGTGTACTTCAAGGTGGTGGACGCGGCGAACGCGGTGGTGCAGGTCGAGGACTACCGGTTCGCCGTCTCGCAGATGGCGCAGACGTCGCTGCGGTCCATCATCGGCAAGAGCGAGCTGGACGATCTGCTGGCCGACCGGGAGAAGCTCAACCAGGGCCTGGAGCTGATGATCGACAGCCCGGCGGTGGGCTGGGGCGTGCAGATCGACCGCGTCGAGATCAAGGACGTGTCGCTGCCCGAGTCGATGAAGCGCTCGATGGCCCGGCAGGCGGAGGCGGACCGTGAGCGCCGAGCGCGTGTCATCAACGCGGACGCCGAGCTCCAGGCGTCGAAGAAGCTCGCGGAGGCGGCGAAGCAGATGTCGGAGCAGCCCGCCGCGCTCCAGCTGCGGCTGTTGCAGACCGTGGTGGCGGTGGCCGCCGAGAAGAACTCGACGCTGGTGCTGCCGTTCCCGGTGGAGCTGCTGCGGTTCCTCGAGCGGGCCCAGCAGTCCGCGCGGCCCGCGGCCCCGCCGGTCGCGCGCTGAGCCTCAACTCCTGCGCAGCGCCCGGTCCGTCACGGTGAGCACGGCCAGCAGGACGCCGAGGACGACGGAGACCCCGGCCATCAGGTGCAGACCGCCGTCGGAGGCGCGCTGACCGTACGCGAGGGCGATCAGGCTCGACGCGGTGATGGCGCCGATGTACTGCGCGGTGCGCTGGAGGCCGGCGGCGGCGCCGATGTCGGCGGCGGGCGCGTACTCCTGGACGGCCGCCTGGTTGCAGGTGCCGACGAAGCCCTGCGGGATGCCGAA
The DNA here is from genome assembly GCF_052245995.1 of Streptomyces sp. SDT5-1. Lineage (NCBI taxonomy): Bacteria > Bacillati > Actinomycetota > Actinomycetes > Kitasatosporales > Streptomycetaceae > Streptomyces > Streptomyces sp. SDT5-1. Next base: position 157,979 of record NZ_CM125963.1, read on the forward strand.
GCAGGCGCCCGCGACCAGCAGCAGCGCCAGTGGCGTGTCCCCGTCGAGGAAGGCGAGCAGCCCGGCGCCCGCGGTGAGCAGGACGCACGCGGTGATGAGCGGGGCCCGGATGCCCTTGGTGCGGGCACCGAGCAGCGAGCAGACCAGCGCGGTGAGGGACATCGGCAGCATCAGGAGCCCGGTGTGCCCGGAGGAGTAGCCGCGGCCCTCCTCCAGCCACTGCGTGAAGCCGTACATCACGCAGTAGATGAGCAGATAGCTCAGTCCGTGGCGCAGGTAGGTGCGCGCGAGCCGGCCGTTCCCCGCGAGCATCCGGACGTCGATGAACGGCGCCTTGCTGCGCAGCTGCCACCACACCAGGACGCCGGTGATCACGACGAAGGGGGCGAGCAGCCACCACACGGGGTCGGAGAGGTCGAGCAGGAAGAAGACGAGAACGGTCAGGGCCGTGGTGAACAGGCCGATGCCGAGCGGGTCGAGGGCGGGGCGCGGCGCCGCTTCGGTGTCGGTGGAGCGCGGCGGGTCGCGCGGGATCCACAGCAGGGCGGCGCCGAACGCGATGGCCGCGACGGGAACGTTGACGGCGAAGATGCCGCGCCAGCCGACGAGCATGACGAGCAGTCCGCCCAACGTCGGGCCGACGGCGGAGCTGCCGAGCGCGGCGAAGGAGAGCCGGGCCATGACGGGGCGCGGCGGGCGGCGGCCGACGCGGCGGCCCTCGTCGCGCAGCACGGCCATCGCGGCCGGGTAGGCGGCGGAGGTGCCGATGCCGAGGAGCAGCCGGGAGACGATCAGCCAGCCGAAGGCGGGGGCGAGGGCGCCGACGACACCGGAGAGACACACGACGACGAGCCCGGACAGGAACACGCGACGCGGGCCGAGGGTGTCGGCGAGCTTGCCGAGGACGGGCTGGGCGACGGCGCTCGCGAGGTAGAGGACGGAGATCAGCCAGGCCGTGTCGGCGGCGCCGATCCCGAAGTCGTGCCCGATCGCCACCAGGGCGGTGGAGATCATCGTGGTGTTGAGCGGGTTGAGCACCGAGCCGAGGAGCAGCGGCGCGGTGAGCCGGGCCCGGAATCCGCGCGGCGGCGCGGCGGCCTTCCCGGTGTCGGTGACGACGGCCGGGTCTCCCACGCCGTGGGTCACTTGCGCACCAGCCGTTCGAGGAGCGCGGTCGCCTCGGCGACGGCTCGCCGCTCGTCGGCGTCCAGTTCCTCGGCGAGGGCGTGGGTGAGCCAGCCGTGCTTGGCGGCGCGGACGGCGTCGAGGGTGACGCGGCCGCTCTCGGTGATCGACACGACGGACTGCCGCCCGTCGTTCGGGTCGGGGGCGCGGGAGACGAAGCCCTGCTCCTCCAGGGCGCCGAGGGTGAGCCGCATGGACTGCGGGCGGACGTACTCGGCGCGGGCGAGGGCGGCGGTGGTGCCGGGGCCCTCGGTCTCCAGGCGGGCGAGGACGGAGCGCTGGGTCGGGGTGAGCAGGCTGTCCGGGGACGCGGTGCGCAGCCGGCGGGAGAGCCGGCCGACGACGGTGGCGAGATCGGCGGCGATCTGCTCGGTGGGCGGTTCCTGCCCCGCGGCGGGCTGCGTTCCTGACATGCCGCCACCGTACGAGATGGACAGGAAGCCTTGCAAGTTAGCCTTCCAAACCGTACGGCCGCTGCGGCGGGCTCAGAGCCCGATCGCCCCCACGAGTGCTCGCGCGCACAGATCGCGGACCTGCTCCCGGGTGAGTTCGGCGGCGTCGAGCCAGTCGAGGCAGACGGCGACGAGGAACGCGAGCCAGCCGCGCACGGCGAGCCGCAGCACCTCGGGCGCCGGGAGGCTGTCGGCGATGTGCGGGTCCGCCGCGAGGGCGGCCATGATCTGCTCCTCGTGCGCGGCGAGCCCTTCCTGGTAGGCCGCGCGCACGGTCGGGTGGCCCGCCGCCTCGGCGCGGTGGAAGGCCCGGAAGCCGTGCGCGTGCGTGGCGACGTACTCGAGGAAGGTGTCGAGGCCGGAGCCGATCTGGTCGCGTACCGGGACGCCGGGGACGGCGGCGGTCAGCCGCAGCATCCGGTGGCTCTCGCGCTGGACGACGGCGGCGAAGAAGTCCCGCTTGTTCGGGAAGTAGTGGTAGAGCAACCCGCGCGACACGCCGGCGATCTCCGCGACCTCCTCGATCCACACGTCGCCGTAGGGGGCCTGCGCGAACAGTTTGGCCCCCACGGCGAGCAGTTGTTCGCGGCGCTCCTCGGTGCTGAGCCTGCGCCGGGTGCGCGTGGGCTCCCCGGGTGCCGTCGCTGCCCCTCGCTCCCTGGTCATGGCCCGCACCCTACTCGACTCCCCTCGCCTTACTTGACGTGAGTTCAATAACAGGCACAGACTGTGGCGCGTTGTTGAATCCACGTCCAACAGTGTGATCCGGGTGCCCCAACAGGGCTTCGGGGCAAGGGAGATGGCCACAATGACGACGACTCCGCAGGTGACGCAGGCGACCGCCCCGCTGCCGCGCGGTTTCCGCAGCGCCGAGCAGGGCTGGCCGCGCCTCGACCGGATCCCGCATCCGCCGCGGCGTGTGCCGTTCATTGGTGACGTGGTCGGCGCGAACGTCCGCTCCCCGCTCCAGGACTCCATGAAGCTGGCCGCCGAGCTCGGGCCGATCTTCCGGCGCAAGGGCTTCGGCAAGGAGATCGTGTTCGTGTGGGGCTCGGAGCTCGCGGCGGAGCTGGCCGACGAGTCCCGGTTCGCCAAGCACGTCGGCCTCGGCGTGGCCAATCTGCGTCCGCTGGCGGGCGACGGGCTGTTCACGGCGTACAACCACGAGCCGAACTGGCAGCTGGCGCACGACATCCTGGCGCCGGGCTTCAGCCGCGACGCGATGGCGGGCTACCACCCGCTGATGCTGGACGTCGCCGGTCAGCTGATGGCGTCGTGGGACGCGAGCGAGGCCGCGGGCCGCACCGTGGACGTGCCCGGCGACATGACGAAGCTGACCCTCGAGACGATCGCCCGGACCGGGTTCGGGTACGACTTCGGGTCGTTCGAGCGCGAGCGCCCGCACCCGTTCGTGACGGCGATGGTGGGCGCCCTGACCTTCGCGCAGCGCCGCAATGTGGTGCCGCCGCTGCTGTCCGTCCTGCTGCGCGGCGCCGAGAAGCGCAATGCGGCGGACCGCGCCTATCTCAATCGCACGGTCGACGAGGTGATCGAGGCGCGGCGCGCGTCCGACGGCGGTCCGGGCGACCTTCTCGACCGGATGCTGGAGGTGACGCACCCGGCGACCGGGGAGCGGCTCGCGCCGGAGAACATCCGCCGTCAGGTCATCACGTTCCTGGTGGCAGGGCACGAGACGACGTCGGGCGCGCTGTCCTTCGCGCTGCACTACCTCGCGCAGAACCCCGAGGTGCTCAAGAAGGCGCAGGAGGAGGTGGACCGCGTCTGGGGCGACGCGGACGTCCCCGCGTACGAGCAGGTCGCCAAGTTGCGCTATCTGCGGCGGGTCCTCGACGAGTCGCTGCGGCTGTGGCCGACCGCCCCTGCGTTCGCGCGCGAGGCCGTCGCGGACACCACGCTCGGCGGCAGGCACCCGATGCGGCGCGGCGCATGGGCGCTCGTCCTCACGACCATGCTGCACCGCGACCCGGACGTGTGGGGCGAGGACCCGGAGACCTTCGACCCGGAGCGCTTCACGCCACAGGCGGTGCGCGCCCGTCCCGGGCACGTCTTCAAGCCGTGGGGCACCGGCGCCCGCGCCTGCATCGGGCGTCAGTTCGCCCTGCACGAGGCGACGCTGGTGCTCGGCCTGCTGTTGCGCCGCTACGACCTGGCGCCCGAGCCCGGCTACCGGCTGGCGATCGCGGAGCGGCTGACGCTGATGCCGCGCGGGCTGCGCCTGCACCTGACGCGCCGGTGAACCCGGGCGGCCGTGGGCGCCGTCATTCGTCCTGGGCCGACGCCAGCGACGCCACGTCCAGGACGCCCTCCAACTCCGCGAGCACGCCGACGAGTTCCGGCACGTCGGCGGCGCCCTCGATCTCCATGCGGACGGCCATCGTGGCGCTGCGGCCCCGCCCTGCGTCCCAGTCGGTGCTGTCGTTGCGGAGTTCGACGACGCGGAATCCGCGGCTCGTGCACTCCTCCAGAACGCGGGTGAGCACGCTGGAGCCGACCCGGTAGGAGAGGTGCAGGCCCGTGCGACGCCCGGTCGCCAGCGCCGGCACCCGGCGGGTCAGCCACGGGTAGCCGCGCACGACCAGGAAGTGGCAGGCGGTCGCGGCGAGCGCGAGCAGCGGCAGTCCGCCGCCGCACGCCATCCCGATGGCGCAGGTCAGCCAGACGGTCGCCGCGGTGGTCAGTCCGCGCACCGCGTCCCGGCGTACGAAGATCAGGCCGCCGCCGATGAAGCCGATGCCGGAGACGATCTGGGCGGCGACGCGCGAGGGGTCGAGGCCCACGCCGTCCATGCCGAGCACGGAGTTGAAGCCGTGCTGCGACACCTCCATGAACAGCGCGCTGCCCACGCCGACGAGGGTGTGCGTGCGCAGCCCGGCGCTCTTCTGCTGCACGGCGCGCTCGGCGCCGATCAGCGTGGAGAGCACCAGCGCGAGGCCCAACTCGGCCAGCTGTCTGGGGCCTTGTCCGGCGGCCGGGTCGAACAGGGAGTACGCGAGCGGGGCCGACAACGGCGGGCCCTCCTCTCCATCCGGTGGATCTTCCCGAGGGTAGCCCCGCGTCGTCGCCGCCGGATTGTCAGACCCATGCGCAAGAGTGGACCCATGAACGGGACCAGGAATCACGGACAGCTGACGATGAACCCCGAGTTGGCGGCGGCGCAGGCCTGTCTGCGCCTGATGCACACGGCGCGCGCCGCCCTCTCCTCCTCCGAGCCGCCTGCCACGGCCGCGGTGCTCACGGTGCCGATCGCCGAGGCGGACGAGGCGCTGCGCAGGGCGGGTCTCGCGGGAAACGAGGGGTGGTTGCTCGAGCGGATCTACGGCCTGGGGAAGGAGGCCGATTCGCCCTGACCCCGGCCGTCCGGCGCGCGGACGGCGGCGCACCGGTGCCGATCCCCCGGCCCCTGCGAGACTGCCGTCATGGACCACCGCCGAACCGACGCGTACCTGCACCGCATCGGCGCCGCACGCCCCGCGGCGCCGACCTCCGACGCGCTGCGCGCCCTGCACCTGGCGCATCTGCGCGCCGTGCCGTTCGAGAACCTGTCGGTGCACCTGGGCGAGGAGATCGTCCTCGATCCGGACGCGCTGGTGGCGAAGCTGGTCGACCGCGGCCGCGGCGGCTTCTGCTACGAGCTCAACGGCGCGTTCGGCGCGCTGCTCGACGCCCTCGGCTTCGAGGTGACACCGCTCCAGGCGCGGGTCCCGGGCGGCGACGGGCGGCTCGGCATCCCGTACGACCACATGGCGCTGCGGGTCCGCACCGCGGACGGGGCGACGTGGCTCGCGGACGTCGGCTTCGGCACGCACACGCACTACCCGCTGGCGTACGAGGAGCGGGGCGAGCAGCGGGACCCGGACGGCGTGTTCCGCATCGAGGACGGCGCGGCGGGCACGGTGGACGGGGCGGCCGACACCGACTTCCTCGTGCTGCGGGACGGCGATCCGCAGTACCTGCTCGAACAACGCCCGCGCGCGCTGCGGGACTTCGAGGCGGGCGCCTGGTACCACCGCACCTCCCCCGCGTCCCACTTCACCCGGTCCCTGGTCTGTTCGCGGCTCACGGAGGACGGCCGGATCACCCTCAGCGGTCATACGCTCACCACGACCGTCGGCGGGCGCCGCACGCGCACCGAGCTGCCCACCGATGCCGCCGTGCTCGAGGTCTACGACCAGCACTTCGGCATCGTCCTCGATCGGCTGCCGCCGGAGCCGAATCCCGCCGAGGTCTGACGCCCGGCACCGACCGCTGGTTATGCTCGGCCGAAGCGTTCAGCGAAACGCTCAAACGAACAGCGGAACCAGCGGTTACGAGGGGGCCATCAGCATGCGCGAACCGGTCGATCTCAGGCGGCAGCGGATCCTCGCCGCCGTGCAGGCGCGCGGCGCGACGCGGGTCAGTGATCTCGCCGACGAGCTCGCGGTGTCGGTGGTGACGCTCCGCCGCGACGTGGAGGAGCTGGCACGCGCGGGCAAGCTGCGCCGCGGCCACGGGGTCGCCCGCCCCATCCTGCCGGAGCAGGACGAGGGCGGGGACCATGCGCGGCAGGGCGGGCGGACGCCGGCGGCGGGCGCCGATGCCGCCGATCCGGCGGCGGACGGCGGGCCCGTGGCGGTCGTCGTGCCCGAGCGGCACGCGTATCTGTACGAGATGCTGCACGGCGCCCGCACCGCGTTCGAGGAGGCCGGGGTGCGGATCGCCCTGCACATCGCGCCGGCCGCGCCCGGCGCCGAACAGCCGCTGGTGGAAAGGGCGCTGGCGGACGGCGCGCGCGGTCTCCTGGTCGCCCCGCGCTGGCGCAGCCTCACCACCGAGGAGGCCGACTACACCTGGCTCGCGCGCGTGGACGTGCCGACCGTCGTCATGGAGCGCAGGCCGCGCCGGGGCAGCGCGCTGCACGCCGTGGACACCGTGTGCACCGACCACTGGTACGGCGTGCACCTCGCGGTCGAGCACCTCACGGACCTCGGCCACCGCCGCATCGTGCTCGCGGCGCGCGACGACAGCCCGACGGCGCGCGCGGTGCGGGCCGCGTTCGCCGAGATCGCCGCCGAGCATCCGCTGGTCGACAAGTGGGCGGTCGCCCTCAGCTCCCCCTCCGCGGTTCCCGAGCCGGAGCGGGAGCACGAGGAGAAGCCGCTCGAACTGCCGTCCCTGATGGCCGAGCTGGGGGCCACGGGCGCCCTGCTGCACGGCGACGTCGATGCCCTGATGCTGGTCCAGTCGTTGCGCGACGCGGGCATGCGGGTCCCGGAGGACTGCTCCGCCATCGCGTACGACGACGTGGTCGCCGGGCTCGGCAGCACGCCGCTGACCGCCGTGTCGCCGCCGAAGGCGGAGGTGGGCCGGGCGGCGGCCGAGCTGCTGCTGCACCGTCTCGGGCGGCGCGCGGCGGGCGGCGCGGTCGGGCCCGCCCAGCGGGTGGAGCTGCTTCCGACGCTCAAGGTGCGCGGTTCGACCCGCTCCGCGCCGGTCCGCGATCCGCACCCCTCAACCCCCGCCGCGCAGTGAGCGTTTGACCGTTTCGTTTTCTTCTGATCGATCTATTGACCGCCTCCCGTGAAGCGATCAGTATTCCCGTGACTCGAACACGCAGGAGCCGCGGGAGGCGCCCATGCCTGGTCGACAAAGCCGTCGATCGGTGCTCGCCGCGATCACTGCGCTGCCCCTGACAGGAGCCCTGGGCGCCTGCAGCGGGACGGGCAGCGCATCGTCGGCCAACACCAGCACCAGCAGAAAAGGCAAGACCACCATCACGTTCTGGTCCGCACTGCGCGGCAGCCAGGAGGTGGTGGACGAGTTCAACAAGACGCACGACCACATCCAGGTGGACTTCGAGCAGGTCCCGTCCGGCACCCAGGGCGGCTACCTCAAGCTCAGCAACGCGGCCCGCGCGGGCAACGCCCCCGACGTCGCGACGATCGAGTACCCGCAGCTGCCGGGTTTCGCGATCGACGGCGTCACGCGCGACATCACGTCGCTCATGAGTGACGACCTGCGGCGCAAGCTGCTGCCGCAGGCGCTCGACCAGACGACGTTCGAGAAGCACACGCACAGCGTGCCGCTCGACATCGAGCCGATGGTCATGCACTACCGCAAGGACCTCTTCGACAAGTACGGCTTCGACGTCCCCACCACCTGGGACGAGTTCGCCGACCTGGCCCGCAAGGTGCGGCGCACGGGCGGCGGCCGCAGGCTGACGCTGTTCCCCACCGACGGCATGACGCAGTTCGCCGCGTGGTCCTGCCAGGCCGGCGCCCAGTGGTTCGACACCTCGCACGGCGCGTGGAACGTGTCGATGGCCGACGCCCCGACCCGCAAGGTCGCCGCGTACTGGCAGCGCCTCATCGACGAGGACCTCGTCTACACCAACGCCTCCAGCGCCCGCATCGCCGACGCCCAGATCGGCAACGGCCTGGTGCTCACCCGGCTGAGCGGCGCGTGGGACGCGGGGGCCCAGATGAACGCGCGCCCCGAACAGAAGAACCTATGGCGCATCGCCCCGCTCCCCCAGTGGACGCCGGACCGGCCCTCGCTCGGCACCCACGGCGGCTCCACGTTCGCCGTCACCAAGAACAGCTCGAAACCCGAGGCCGCGATGGAGTTCATCGAGTGGCAGGTGTCGCACCCCGACGCCCTCAAGGCCCGGCTGTCCAGCGGCGCGAGCAGCCAGTACCCGGCGGCGACCGGCCTTGTGTCCGTGGGCGGCGCCGCGTTCAACCGCGCGTACTACGGCGGCCAGGACATCTACCGGCTCTTCGAGGACGAGGCCCACAAGATCGGGCCGTGGACGTGGGGGCCGCGGATGACCGCGACCGGCTACGTCATGCAGGACGCGTTCGCCCGCGCCGGTGCCGGGTCCGGCACCGTCCTGTCCGCCGTGCGCGCCGCGCAGGACGGCACCATGCCCGACCTGAAGGCGCTCGGCCTCAAGACCACCCAGCGCTCGACATGACCGCCCGCACCCCGAAAGGCAGGTGACCCATGACCGCGACAGCCCACGCCCCCACGGCTCCGTCCGCCCCGCAGGAGGCGGGCGACGGGGCCACGTTCAAGGCGCAGCGGGCGGCCAAGCGCCGCCGCGGCGGTGCGGCCGGCGTCCTCATGACGCCGTTCTTCGTCCTGCTCACGCTGGTCTTCCTCATCCCGGTGGCCACCGCGGTGTGGCTGAGCTTCTTCAGCGACGACCAGCCGGGCCTCGGCTTCGGCCCCGAGCGCAGCGTCTTCGTGGGCCTGCGCTCGTACGCCGCCGTCCTCACCGACCCGACGTTCCTGTCCGGGCTCGGCACGGTCGCGCTGTACTGCGTGATCTACATCCCGCTGATGGTGATCGGCTCGCTGGCGCTCGCGCTGCTGCTGGACTCCGGTGTCGTACGGCTGCGGTCCTGGGCCCAGTTGGGCCTGTTCCTGCCGCACGCGGTGCCGGGCATCATCGCCGCCCTGATCTGGCTGTACCTCTACACGCCCGGCATCAGCCCGGTCGTCGAGGCGTTCGCGAAGGCGGACATCCAGGTCGACTTCCTCGGCCTGCACACGACGCTGCCGTCGATCGTGAACATCGCCCTGTGGTCGAACCTCGGCTACAACATGGTGATCTTCTACGCGGCGCTCCAGGCGGTCCCCCGCGAGGTCCTGGAGGCGTCCGTCGTGGACGGCGCGGGCCCCGTGCGCACCGCGCTCCAGGTGAAGACGCCGCTGGTGCGCTCCTCGGTCGTGATGGTCGCGATGTTCACGCTGATCTGGGCGCTCCAGCTGTTCACCGAGCCGATGCTGCTGCACCAGTCGTCGCAGATGGTGGACACCCGGTTCTCGCCGAGCATGTACATCTACGACGCCGCGTTCTCGCGCAACAACTACTCGCTGGCCGCCGCCGCGTCCGTGATCCTCCTGATCATCACCATCGCCGTCTCCTACGGGGTCACCCGCTGGACCAATCGCGTCAACGCGGCCGAGGAGGACGCCCGATGAGCGCCACCGACTCCACCCTCCTTCGCCCCCGCACGCTGGGGCGCGCGACGGTCAACGTCGTCGTCGCGGTCTCCGTCCTCTACACACTGCTGCCCGTCCTGTGGCTGGTGCTCGCGTCGGCGAAGTCCCGCGACGCCCTGTTCAGCAGCAGCATCCTGTCGCTCAGCGACTTCTCCTTCGTGCAGAACCTCAAGGACCTGTTCGCGATGGACGGCGGCCTGTACGCGCGCTGGTACGGCAACAGCCTGCTGTACGCGGTCCTGGGCGCGGCGCTCGGCGCCCTGATCAGCGTCGCCTGCGGGTACGCCTTCGACAAGTACCACTTCCGGCACAAGGAGAAGCTGTTCGGCCTGGTGCTGGCTGCGGTGATGGTGCCGCAGACGGTCCTCGCGCTTCCGCTGTACCTGATCGCTTCGGCAACCGGTGTCGTGAACACGTTCTGGTCGGTGTTCGTCCCGGTCCTGTTCAACCCGTTCGGCGTCTACCTGGGCCGCATCTTCGCGCAGGGCTATGTGCCGAACGAGGTGCTGGAGGCGGCCCGCGTGGACGGCGCCGGCGAGTTGGCGACGTACTTCAAGGTCGCCCTGCGGATGCTGGGCCCCGGCCTGGTCACGGTCTTCCTCTTCCAGCTCACCACGATCTGGAACAACTTCTTCCTGCCGATGGTCATGCTGTCGAATCAGGATCTGTACCCGGTCAGTCTGGGTCTGTTCCAGTGGAACAGTCAGGCGACCGTCTCTCCCGAGTACTACCCGGTGGTGATCATGGGTTCGCTTCTCGCGGTCCTCCCCCTCATTCTCGCGTTCGTCTTCCTCCAGCGCTTCTGGCGCTCCGGCCTCACGGCGGGGGCGGTCAAGTGAGCAAGCCCCGCGTGGCGTTGGCCATGTCCCCCCAGGCCGCGGCGGCCGTCTTCACGCCGCGGTCCATGGCCGCGCTCACGGAGGTCTGCGACCTCGCGCCCCTGCCCGTGCTCGACGACCTCACGACGCCGCGGGCGAAGGAGCTGCTCGCCGACGTCGAGGTGCTGGTCACCGGCTGGGGCTGTCCACCGCTCGACGAGGCCGTGCTGGCGGCGGCGCCCGCACTCAAGGCCGTCGTGCACTCGGCGGGTTCGGTGCGCGGACACGTCACCGAGGCCTGCTGGGAGCGGGGCATCGCGGTGTCGTCGGCGGCCGCGGCCAACGCGCTGCCGGTCGCCGAGTACACCCTCGCGATGATCCTGCTGCACGGAAAGCACGTCCTGGAGCGCGCCCGCGACTTCCGGAGCACCCGGGAGCGCGGCGACTGGCTGCTCACCTCGCACGAGGTGGGCAACTACCGCCGCACCGTGGGCCTCCTGTCCGCCTCGCTGATCGGCCGACGGGTGGTGGAACTCCTTCGGCCCTTCGACTTCGAGGTCCTGCTGCACGATCCGTACGTCTCGGACGCGGACATGGCGGAGCTCGGCGTGGAGCGGGTGTCGCTGCCCGAGCTGTTCACGCGCAGCGATCTGCTCAGTGTCCACACGCCGCTGCTGCCCGCCACGGTCGGCCTGGTCAGCCGGGAGCTGCTCAGCTCGATGCGGCCGGGCGCCACGCTGATCAACACCGCGCGGGGCGCCGTCGTCGACCAGGACGCCCTGACCGACGTGGTCTGCGCGGGCCGGATCCGCGCGGTGCTCGACGTGACGGACCCGGAGGTGCTGCCCGCCGACCACCCGCTGTGGGACTGCCCGCACGCGCTGATCACGCCGCACCTCGCCGGGTCCCAGGGCAGCGAGTGGCAGCGCCTCGCCGACACCGCCGTCGGCGAAGTGGCGCGCTGGGCCGCGGGCGACGGCTTCGCCCATCCCGTACGACCCGAAAGGCTGGCGTTCCTCGCATGACCACGATGCCGTTCGATCTCCCCGACGACGACCGGGAGTTGAGCCCGTACACCGGTTTCACGCGTGCGCACTGGGAGGCCGTCGCCGACGGGCTGCTCGGGGCGGCCTGGCGGTGGGCGACGCCCGAGGGCGCGCTGCTCGACCTGCCGGGCAGGCCCTCCGGGTCCGGCGTCCGCTCCGACGGCCTCGAGGGCTACGCCCGTACGTTCCTCGCGGCCGGCTTCCGGATCGCGGGCGCCCAGGGCAAGGACCCGCACGGCTGGCTCGACCGGTACGCGGGCGGTCTCGCGGCCGGCACCAGGACGCCGGGCCGTGACGACGCCGAGTCCTGGCCGCTGATCCTCGACCACCACGTGCAGGGCCAGCCGATGGTGGAGTCCGCGTCGGTGGCGCTCGGCCTGTCGCTGACCCGGCCGTGGCTGTGGGACCGGCTCGACGGCGATGTGCAGGACCGGGCCGAGAAATGGCTGCGCGGCGCGATCACGCACACCCCGGCGCCGAACAACTGGTACCTGTTCCCGTTCATGGTGGCGTCGTTCCTGGAGTCGGTCGGCCGGGCCGACGCGGCGACGGGCCGGGCGATGCAGCGGGCGCTCGACCTGTTGGAGGGATGGTACGAGGGCGACGGCTGGTACCGGGACGGCGACGGCCGGGCGTTCGACCACTACAACGGGTGGGCGCTGCACCTGTATCCGCTGCTGCACGCGCATCTGGCGGGCGACCGGGCGCTGTCCGCGCGGGTCGGGCCGCGGCTGCGCGAGCATCTGGAGGGGTTCTCGCTGCTGTTCGGCGGGGACGGGGCGCCGATCCACTTCGGGCGCTCGCTCACGTACCGGTTCGCGGCGTCGGCGGCGGTCGGCATCGGCGCGGTCACCGGTCACACGCCGCTGTCCCCCGGCGTCTCGCGCCGGCTCATCAGCGGGAACCTGCGGCACTTCCTGGACCGGGGCGGCGTCACGGACGAGGGTCTGCTCAGCCTCGGCTGGCACGGACCGCACGACGCGACGTTGCAGCACTACTCGGGTCCGGCGTCGCCGTACTGGGCGTCGAAGGGGTTCGTGGCGCTGCTCGCGGGCGAGGACGACCCGCTGTGGACGGCGACCGAGGAGGCGGCTCCGGTGGAGGGCCCCGACCGGGTGCTCGCGCTGCCCGCGCCGGGGCTGCTGGTGCAGTCGACGCGGGCGGACGGCATCGTGCGGCTGCACAACCACGGCAGCGACCACGTGCGGCCGTTCGAGGGCGAGCAGGCCGACCAGGTCGACCCGCACTACGCGCGGCAGGCCTACTCCACGCACACCGGTCCCACGTCGCGGGCCAACGCGGCGGACAACCATCTGTCGGTCGAGTGCGCGGGCGTCGGCAGCGTGCGGCGCCGCATCCACCCGCTGGGCGCGGGGCACGGCGACGGCTGGGGCTGGGCCGCGTCCTGGCACCGCCCGGTGTTCACGTCGGGCCCGCCGATGGTGCCGGGCCTGCGCGTGGAGAGCGTCACCGTGGCGCGGGGCGCGTACGAGCTGCGGGTCCACCGGGTGGTCGGTGCCCCGCACGGGGCGCGCGTGACGCTCACCGGCTGGGCGACGGACGCGCTGCGTTCGGAGCTGGTGGGCCTGCGCGGCTGGGAGGAGCGCGACGCGGTGCGGGCGCCGCAGGGCACGGCGTACGAGCCGTGGGTGCGGGTGCCGCGGCTCTCGGCGGGCGTCGAGGGGACGGCGGTGTTCGCGGCGCTCGCCTCGCTGGGTACGGATGAGGGCGGGGGCGGCGTCGACGGCGCGGTGTCCGACGTGGCGTTCGCGCACGACGAGCTGACGGTCTCCTGGGCCGACGGGGCACGCACGGTCGTCTCCTTCGAGCCGGTCGACGTGCGGCACGGCTGAGGGGCTCAGGGCGGCGTCAGCTGGGCCTGCACCGCGGGTCCGCAGCGCTCGACGACCGCCTCGATGTCCGCGGCCCGTACGTGCGGGCCGCGGGCGATGCCGTACATCACACCGAGGCCGAGGAGGTGGGCCACGGCGAGTTCGGCGCGCAGGCCGGCGTCGGCGCCCGGCAGCCGTTCGGCGAGGCGGGCGCAGACCTGCGTACGGAAGTTGGTGCGCAGGATGTCGCCCTGTGCGCCGTGCAGCGGGGCGAAGACGATGCGCAGGATCGGGTCGGCGCCCCGCTCGGCCTGGCCGGTCAGGACGTGGCGCACCATGTGGCGGCCGAGGTCCGCGAGGGGCGCGTCGAGGATCGCGTCGACGTCGTCCTCGAAGTCCATGACGCGGGAGAACAGGGCGTCTTTACTGCCGAAGTACTTGAGGACGAGCGGCGGGCTGACGCCCGCCCGGTCGGCGACGGCCTTCAGGGTGATGTCGCCGTGCGCGTGCCGGGCGAGCAGATGCCGGGCCACCCTGATGATGGCGCCCTTGGTCTCCTCGGCGTCGCGGCGTCCCGTGCCGGGCGTCGCGGCCATCGCCTCAGGCTCCTTTCGGCATCGCCGTGCGGGCGGGTGCGCCGGTCACGGACCGTCCTCCCGAGCCGTCGGACGGGACGGCCAGGGCGACCGCCGCGGCGACCAGGGCGACGGTGCCCGCCATGGCGAAGGCCAGCTGGTAGCCGTGCAGGGTCGGCACTTCGGCGCCGCCGACCCATGTGGAGTGGTGGACGAGCACGGCGGCGACGGCGGCGCTGGAGACGGCCTGCCCGATGGTGCGCATCAGGACGTTGACGCCGTTCGCGGAGGCCGTCGCGTCGGCGGGGACGGCGCGCAGGATCAGGGTGGGCAGCGCCGAGTAGGCGAGGGTGGTGCCGGTGGAGACCACGGCGGCGCCGACGAGGATCACCCACAGATCGGTGCTGTCGGCGATGCGGACCGCGTAGCCGAGGGCGAGGACGACGCCGCCGATGGCGAGGGTGACGCGGGGGCCGCGCGCGGTGGAGATGCGGGCCGACACCGGTGAGAAGAGCAGCATGATGAGGCCGCTGGGCAGCATGCACAGGCCGGTGGCGACGATGGACAGGCCGAGTCCGTAGCCGGTGGCGGCGGGCGCCTGCACGAGTTGCGCCGTCACGAGGGAGTTGGCGTAGAACGCGAAGCCGGTGAGCAGGGCCGCGACGTGCGGCAGTCCGACCCGGCGGCCGACGGCGAGCCGCAGGTCCACCAGGGGCCTTTCGGTGCGCAGTTGCTGCCACGCCCACAGGCAGAGGATGACGACGGCGCCCGCGAACAGGCCGACGACGGCGGGGCTCGACCAGCCCCACTGGCCGCCCTGCGAGACGCCGAGCAGCAGGCAGACGAGCCCGGAGGCCAGCCCCAGGGTGCCGAGCGCGTCGAAGCGTCCCGGGGAGCGGAGCGGCGATTCGCGCACCGCCCACCAGGCGAGGCCGAGCCCGAGGGCGCCGAGGGCACTGGTGGCCCAGAACATGACGTGCCAGTCTGCGTACTGGACGATGAGCGCGGCGAGCGGCAGGCCGAGCCCGGCGCCTACGCCGACCGTTGAGCTCATCAGGGCGACGGCGGATCCGGTGCGGTGCGGCGGGAGTTCGTCGCGCAGGATGCTGATGGACAGCGGGACGACGGCGGCAGCGGCGCCCTGGAGCGCGCGGGCGGCGATGAGGACGCGGATGTCCGAGGTGACCGCGCACAGCACCGAGCCGACGGTCATCAGGGCGAGCGCGATGAGCAGCACGCGCCGCTTGCCGTACATGTCGCCGGCCCGGCCGAGGACCGGAGTGAGGACGGCGCCGGCGAGCAGGGTCGCGGTGACCATCCAGGAGACGGCGGCGGGCGAGGCGCCGGTCAGACGCGGCAGGTCGGGAAGGAGGGGGACGACGACGGTCTGCATGACCGCCATGAGGATGCCGCCGAAGGCGAGCACGGGCACGGCGAGCCGCTCGCGCGGGCGCGCCGCCGGTATCGGGGCGGGGTTCATCGGTCTCCGGTCGCAGGGTCGGGCGGGGCCGTTCCGTGGCGTGCGGGTCGGGGTGAATGCGTGTTCACCCCGTTCGGTGAATCAGTATTCACCGAACCGCGCGCCCTGTCTGCACCCCCTGGCCCCGTCCTCTGTGCAGGGGCCATCCACAGGGCCGATACTGCCGCCCATGACCTCCTCCACCGCGTCCTCCGCAGACTCGACCGTCCCCGTGCGCTTCGGGCTCGTCGGCACGGGCCCCTGGGCCCATCGCACATACGCGCCCACGCTGGCGGACCACAAGGCCGTCGACCTCGTCGGCGTCTGGGGGCGCCGCCTGGACGCCGCGGCCGAACTCGCGCGGGCGCACGGCACGTCGGCGTACGACGACGTGGACGCGCTGTTCGCGGCGTGCGACGCCGTGGCGTTCGCGGTGCCGCCGGACGTGCAGGCGCCGCTCGCCGCGCGGGCCGCGGCGGCGGGCTGCCATCTGCTCCTCGACAAGCCGCTGGCCACCCGGCCCGACGAGGCGCGCGCGGTCGTCGACGCTGCGGAGGCCGCGGGCGTCGCGTCGACCGTGTTCTGCACGCTGCGGCACGCCCCGCTCACCGCGCCGTGGATCGCCGAACAGGCCGCCGCCGACGGCTGGTTCACGGCCCGCGCCGACTGGTTCGGCGCGCTGTACACGCCCGGCGACGACGCGCACGTGCGGGCCACGACGCCGTGGCGGGCCGAGCGCGGCGCCCTGTGGGACGTGGGCCCGCACGCCCTGTCGGTGCTCCTGCCGATCCTCGGCGACGTGACATCCGTGGCGGCGCACGCGGGGCCCGGCGACACGGTCCATCTCGTGCTGCGGCACACCGGCGGCGCTTCCAGCACGGCGACGCTGAGCCTGACCACTCCCCCGGCGGCGGGCGGCACCGTCGTCGAACTCCGCGGCACACACGGCGTGTCGACGATGCCGGCGGGCCGCGGCACCGCGCCGGAGGCGCTCGCGTCGGCCGTCGACTCGCTCCTGGAGGCGGCGCGCGGCGGCACACCGCACCCGTGCGACGCCCGGTTCGGCCTGCGGCTCACGGCGATCCTCACAGCGGCGGAGCGCTCGCTCGCATCGGGACGCCCGGAACCGGGACCCGCCCAGTAGGCCCCGTTTACGCTGGTGGCCATGCCGCTCGAGATCAGCGCCACCAACCCCGAGCACCCGGTGCTCCTGCTCGCCCTGCCCTGGCACATCCCGCTGGAGGAGTGGCCGGAGGAGTACCTGGTGCCGCTGCCGCGCGGCATCTCGCGGCACGTGGTGCGCTACGCGCGGGCCGGGGACGAGGTCGTCGCCGTCAAGGAGCTGGCGGAGCGTCCGGCGCTGCGCGAGTACGAACTGCTGCGCACGCTCGACCGGTTGGGCATCCCCGCGGTGGACCCGCTCGCCGTCGTCACGGGCCGCGAGGACGCCGCGGGCCATCCGCTCGAACCGGTGCTGATCACGCGGCACCTGGGCGGTTCGCAGCCGTACCGCTCGATGTTCGAGACGACGCTGCGGCCGAAGACGGTGCACCGCCTGATGGACGCCCTCGCGGTGCTCCTCGTCCGGCTGCACCTCGCCGGGTTCGCCTGGGGCGACTGCTCGCTGTCGAACACCCTGTTCCGCCGGGACGCGGGCGCGTACGCCGCCTATCTGGTGGACGCGGAGACGGGCGAGCTGCACCCCCAACTGAGCGACGGGCAGCGGGAGTACGACATCGATCTGGCGCGCGTGAACATCGCGGGCGAGATGCTCGACCTGGAGGCGTCCGGCGCGCTGCACCCGTCGATCGACCCGATCGAGTTCGGCACGGAGATCGTCCAGCGGTACACCGACCTGTGGTCCGAGCTGACGCGCACGTCGGTGTATCCGGCGGGCAAGCACCACTACATGGAGCGCCGCATCCGCCGCCTGAACGATCTGGGCTTCGACGTGGCCGAGATGCAGATCTCCCGCTCCCCGCACGGTGACACCGTCACGTTCGTGCCGAAGGTCGTCGACGCGGGGCACCACCAGCGCCAGTTGCTCCGGCTGACCGGAATGGACGCCGAGGAGAACCAGGCGCGGCGGTTGCTGAACGATCTGGAGGCGTGGATGGCGACGCAGGAGGACGCGGCCGACGCGCGCCCCGAGGTGCTCGCCCACCGCTGGGTCCGCGACGTGTTCCGGCCCACCGTGCGGGCCGTGCGCGACCGGGTGCCGTCCCCGATGGACCCGGCGGAGCTGTACCACCAACTCCTGGAGCACCGCTGGTACTTGTCGGAGCGGGCCCAGCACGACATCGGGCTCGACGCGGCGGCCGACGACTACGTGCGGAACGTGCACAAGAACGGTGGCTGACCCGCGCCCGGTACCGGGCGCGGTCGGTGCCGTGGCCGCTACGTGATGGCGAGTGACGGCACCGACCGCAGCCAGTGACCTCCACCGGCCGCCCGGACGAGTGTGGGCGTTTGCGTCTCACAACGCATTTTCCGGCCACATCGAACTCAATTGGTGGCCCGGCCCCACTCGCACCTGCTGAACGGCTGCAGAGGCTTCCGGGTTACCCGCAGCGGGAAATTTCGGCCATTTTCGAGTGGCCCGGCACATGTGCCGCTGCGCCGTGCCGTCGTGCGCACGGACGAGGAAACCCGCAGGTGGGCAACCCAGCTTCGTCCATCATGACGCACCGTCTGATCGTTTTCTTCGGGCAATGTTTATTACCAAAGACCTTGGGACTATTTAGACTGCTGCCGCTCAACCCGGCGTGAACAACGAGGGATTACCCACCATGAACAAGAAGGCGCTTCGCGCCCTGCTCCGTGAACGGCGCGCCCTCATAGCCCCCGAATCCCATGGCTTCAGCAGACCCACGGGACAGGGGCGCCGCGCGCCGGGCCTGTCCCAGCACCAGGTCGATCAGCTCCTGCACCGCACGATCGGCACCTACCACCGCCTGGAGTCGGGCACGTACCCGAACGCGCCCGCGGAGCTCCTGCGGGACGTGGCGCGCCTGTTCGGCCTGAACGAGCAGGAGTGGGTGCTGCTGTGCCGCTACGCGCTGCTCCAGGATCCGCCGGGGCCGCTGTACCCGACGTCGGGCAAGGAGATCCCCGGCGTGTGGCAGGAGGCGGTCGACGGCATCAACCACATCGCGTACGTCTCCGACTCGTCCTGGGACCTGCTGGCGTGCAACAAGGCGTTCACGGAGCTGTTCCCGGACCACAGGCCCCCGGCGAACACCATGCGCTGGATGCTGCTCGACCCGCACGCCCGCCACATGCTCGTGGACTGGCAGAACGCGTGGGCGCCGCTGCTGCTGCCCCAGTTGCGCGCCGCGCTCGCGGCGCGCCCCGACGACGACACGCTCGCGCAGATCGAGAAGGAGGTCCTCGCCGACCCGGACGCGGCGCCGATCTACGAGTCGGGCGGCTCCGCGATGCACCCCGACGGCGACGAACGGCCGCTGCTGCACGCACGGCTCGGCCCCGGCTGGGCGACGATGTGCGCCGCGCAGCCGCTCACCACACCGGGCGCGCGCCTGATGATCCTCGTCTTCCATCCGGGCGTGCGCCGCGCCCACCCCAGGAACCCCGCCCTGCGCGCAGGCTGAATTCCGCCCCTCCCGCACCACCTGCCCGTGGGCAGACGCGGCATCGCCACGTAGGTTGAACAAGCCCCCCACAGCCCCCTTCAGCCCCGTGGGAGACACCCATGCCCGCCTACGTCTCGATGCCGCACACCGTCCTCGGTCCCCACAAGGTGACCACGGACGAGATAGCCGACGACATACGTTCACGCCACCCGGGCCACCCCCGGATATCCGCCGCGGTGCGCGCCGTCCAGGGATGCGGGGTGTCGACCCGCTACTTCGCCCGCCCCCTCGACTCCCCCACGGTCGCGGGCGAGGCCGGCATCGCCGAGCGCGCCCGCACCGCCTTCGCCGACGCGCTCGAACTCGCCGAGCGGGCCGCCACCTCCGCCATCGAGGCGGCCGGCCTGAGAGCGAGCGACCTCGACGGCATCGTCACCACCCACTCCACCGGCTGGGCCACGCCCAACCTCGACGTCCACCTGATGACCCGTCTCGGCCTGCGCCCCACCGCACGCTCCCTCGCCCACACGTCGCTGGCCTGCACGGGCGGCACCAAGTGCCTGATCCGGGCGGCGGAGATGGTGGCGGCGCGGCCGGGCAGCAAGGTGCTCGTCGTCGCCGCAGAGGTGATCTCCGCCGTGTACCACCACAGCGACACCGGCATCGACGCGATGATCTACAAGGCGCTGTTCGGCGACTCGGCCGGTGCCGCCGTCGTCAGCGACGAACCGCTCGGCCCCGGCTTCGCGTACGAGGACGGCTTCGAGCACGTGCTGCCCGACACGGCGGGACAGCTGGGTGGCCGGATCACCGCGGACGGGCTGCACTTCGACGCCACCAAGCAGGGCCGCGCCGCCTTCACCCGGACGCTGCCGGCGCTCACCGACTGGCTGGGCGCGCGGCCCACCGAGTTCGCGGTGATCCATCCGGGCAGCCCCCGCATCATCGCGGACACCGCGGCGGCACTCGGCCTCGACGGCGACGACGCCCGCCACTCCACCGCGACGCTCACCGACGAGGGGAACCTGGGCGGCGTCAGCGTCCTGCGCGTCCTCGAGCGCACCCACCAGGAGCCGCCGCCCGCAGGGGCCCGCGGCACCGTAGTGGCCTACGGGCCCGGGTTCACCACCGCCGCGCTCCACGGCCACTGGCACGCCTCCTGATCCCGCCCTCAAGATGTCCCGGCGGGACACATGTCCCAATGGGACACGAAGGTGTACAGTCGAAGACATGAAGGCGAACGAGGCCACCGGCTCCCGACCCGCCGGCGACCGCCGGCAGGCCAAGGCCCTGCGGACGCGCGAGGCGCTCGCGGAGGCCGCCGTGGAGCTGGTCCTCGAGCGCGGGCTCGCCGAGGTGACCGTCGAGGCCATCGCCGAGCGCGCGGACGTCACACGCCGCACCTTCAGCCGGCACTTCGCGGGCAAGGAGGACGCGGCGCTCGACTTCACGCGCGCCGACGGCGCGGGGATCAACGCGGCGCTGCGCGCCCGCCCCGCCGACGAGCCGCCTCTGCTCGCCTACCGGGGCGCGGTCGCCGACTACCTCGCCGACCGCGAGAGCCCCGGCTGGCACCACCGCCCACGGCTGCGCGAGCTGTACGCCGTCGTGGACGCGGAGCCCGCCCTGTTCGCCGCGTACGAGCGGATCCGGGTCGACGCCCAGGACGAGTCCGTACGCATCATCGCCGACCGGCTCGGCACCGACCCGGCCCGGGACCCGCGTCCCGAGGTCGTGGTCGGCGCCGCCGCCGGAGTACTGACCGCCGCGCTGCGCACCTGGGCGCGCGGCGCGGGCACGGACGCCGAAGACCTCGCCGCTCTGGTCGCGCGGGCCTACGACGCCCTCATCACGGAGGCCGCCGCCGCGGCGGCCCCCGACGTCGCAACCAGAAGGTGAACGCATCATGAGCACCACCCCCACCACCGGCTCCGTGACCGACTACGCCGCCGAGTTCGCAGGGAAGACCGCCCTCGTCACCGGCGCGGCCTCCGGCATCGGCCTGGCCACCGCCCGTCGCCTGGGCCTCGGCGGCGCCAATGTCGTCATCGCCGACTACAACGAGAAGGGCGCCCAGGAGGCCGCCGACGCGCTGAAGGCGGAGGGCCTGAAGGCCGCCACCGTCGCCCTCGACGTGACCGACCCGGCGTCCGTCGAGGCGGCCGTCCGGTTCTCCGTCGACACCTTCGGCGGTCTCGACCTGGCCGTGAACAACGCCGGCATCGGCGGCGCGAGCGCGCCCACCGGCGAGTACGACATCGATGTCTACAACCGCGTCGTGCGGACGAATCTTGACGGTGTGTTCTACAGCATGCGCTACGAGATTCCCGCCATCGAGGCCGCGGGCAAGGGCGGCGCGATCGTGAACGTCGCCTCGATCCTCGGCTCGGTCGGCTTCGCGGGGTCGCCCGCGTACGTCGCCGCGAAGCACGGCGTGGTCGGCCTGACGAAGACGGCCGCCGCCGAGTACGCCGCGAAGGGCATCCGCGTCAACGCCGTCGGCCCCGGCTTCATCGACACCCCGCTCCTCAAGGAGATGAACAAGGCCGCCTACGACGGTCTCGTCGCGCTGCACCCGGCGGGCCGCCTCGGCCACTCCGAGGAGGTCGCCGAGCTGATCGCGTTCCTACTCTCGGACCGCGCCTCCTTCGTCGCGGGCAGCTACCACCTGGTGGACGGCGCGTACACCGCCGTCTGATCCGCCGCGCCGCATACGCCGCTTGTGTCACATCTCCTCTCATGGAACGGTCTGCGAGGGGTACGGGCGAAGGGACCCGGACCGTCCCGATGTGGAGGGCACAAGGCAGGCAATGGCAGCGCAGGCTCGCGAGTCCTACTTCGACAACGTCAAGTTCCTGACGATCGTCCTCGTGGCCTGCGGGCACGCGTGGGAGCCGCTGACCTACGGCTCCCGCGCGGTGACGGCGCTGTATCTCACGGTCTACGCCTTCCACATGCCGGCGTTCGCCCTCGTCTCCGGCTATTTCTCCCGCACGTTCGACATGGCCCCGCACCGGCTGAAGCGCCTGGTGACCGGGGTCGTCGTGCCGTATGTGGTGTTCGAGGTCGCGTACACGCTGTTCTACCGGTGGGCGCAGGACGATCCGGGGTATCCGATCAGCCTGCTGGACCCCTGGTACCTGATGTGGTTCCTGGCGGCCCTGTTCGTGTGGCGGCTCACGACACCGCTCTGGCTCCAGCTGCGCCACCCCGTCCTGGTCTCGCTCGCCGTGGCGACGGGCGTGTCGATGTGGCCGGGCGCGGGCGGTGACCTGGCGCTCCAGCGGGTGCTCCAGTTCCTGCCGTTCTTCGTGGCGGGTCTGGTGTTGCGCCCCGAGCACGTCGCCCGGGTCCGGACGTGGCGCGTGCGGTGGGTGGCGCTCGGGGTCGGGGCGGTGGCCCTGGTCGCGGCGTACTGGGTGGCGCCGTGGTTCGACGCCGGCTGGTTCTATCACCGGGGCGCCGTGCAGGGGCGGGGCGTGCCCGGGTGGGTGGGTCTGATCGCGACGCCCGCCCTGTTCGTCCTGGCCCTCGCGCTGACGGCGTGCTTCCTCGCGTGGGTGCCGGGCCGCAGGCTCTGGTTCACGGCCCTGGGCACCGGGACCGTCTACGCGTATCTGCTGCACGGTTTCGTCATCAAGTCCTCCCGGTTCTGGGACTGGTACGACCACCCGTGGCTGCACGGCCCGCTTGGCGAGGTGGCCGTGACGCTCGCCGCGACCGCCCTGGTCACGGCGCTGTGCACGGAGCCGGTGCGCCGGGTGTTCCGCTGCGTCGTCGAGCCCCGCATGGACTGGGCGTTCCGGGGCTCCGGGCGGGCCAGGGCGCTGCCCGAACAGGCGGGGGCGCCCCGGGAGCGGGTCACATCCCGCGGCGGCTGATCTGGTGCGCCGAGGCCAGCAGGCAGTGCATGCGTTCGGTGAGCGCGCCGAGGTCGTCGGCGGGCCGGTGGAACGCGAGCCGCACGTCGGCCTGGCCGCGCACCCGCTCCAGACGCAGCGTCAGGCCGTGCCGGTCGACGGCGAGCGGCTGGACGCGGACGACGCCGTGCAGGCTCTCCGGCGTGATGAGCCGGGTGAGCTGTTCGACGGCCTCCGGGTGGGCGTCGGCGAGATGGGTGAGCAGCTTGGGCTCGGCGAGGGCCAGCGGGTCGGGCGTGGCGGCGGCCAGTTCGTCGAGGTCGATGCCGACGCGCCCGGCCCGGTTCTCCAGAACCGCGCGCTCGGGGCGCAGCACCAACTCATCTCCGTCCGGGACCAGCTCCCCCGACAGCCACACCCGGGCGCGCACCCGGTCCCGTACGGGGACGGGCGCCGCGTCGGCGAACTCGAGGAGCGCGGTGGGCCGTCCGTGCGGCGCGCAGAGCACGGCGGCGGCGAGCACGCTGTCGGCCGGCGGCACGATCCGCACCGTGCCGTCGTCGTCCACGCAGTGCGCGCCGACGAGGTCGTCCTGTCCCACGTCGGTGGAGACGCCGCAGGTCCACGCGGCGGCGAGCACGGAGCGTGCGTGGGCCGCCGTGCTGGGCACGGCGGCAGTGATCTGTCGGACACCCATCCCGAACCTCCATTAGGTAAGCCTCACCTAACTTATCCGAGATGATCGACGGGGGTCCACCCCGCCCCGCCGCCGGCTTCCTGTGTCGCCGCCCGCCTCGTGCCGTCCGGTGCGATTGACTCGGCGGGTGCGCAGATACCTCGTGTTCCTCGTCGCCGTCGTCGGCGCGCTCGCCGCGCTCGCGCTGTCGCTGCTGCTGTCCCCGTGGTGGTGGTTCGCCGCAGGGCCCCTGCTCGCCCTCGCGGCGCTCGGGGTGTGGGGCCTGACCCAGTCGCGCCACTCCGTGCTGCGCAACTATCCCGTCCTCGGGCATCTGCGCTTCGTCATGGAGTCGCTGCGCCCGGAGATGCAGCAGTACTTCGTCGAGCGCAACTACGACGGGCGGCCCTACGACAGGGACGTGCGCAGCATCGTGTACGAGCGGGCGAAGGCGGTGGAGGCCGAGGAGCCGTTCGGCACCGAGCGCGACGTGTACGCGTCCGGGCACGAGTTCCTGGTGCCTTCGCTGCTCCCGGTCGACCCGTTCGAGGAGCCGCCCACCGTCCGCGTCGGCGGGCCCGACTGCGCCCACCCGTACGACATGGCGCTCCTGAACGTGTCGGCGATGAGCTTCGGTGCCCTGTCGAGCAACGCGATCCGCGCGCTCAACAAGGGCGCGGCGCTCGGCGGTTTCGCGCACGACACCGGCGAGGGCGGCCTGTCCGAGCACCATCTGGCGCACGGCGGCGACCTGATCTGGGAGATCGGCACCGGCTACTTCGGCTGCCGCACCCGCGAGGGCCGCTTCGACCGCGCCGAGTTCGCCGACAAGGCGGCACACGAGAACGTCAAGTGCGTCTCCCTGAAGCTGTCGCAGGGCGCGAAGCCCGGCATCGGCGGCGTGCTGCCGGGCGGCAAGGTCAACGCGGAGATCGCCCGCGTACGGGACGTGCCGGAGGGCGAGACGGTGGTGTCGCCGCCGTACCACCGGGAGTTCGAGACGCCGCGCCAAATGGTGCGTTTCCTGGCCGAGTTGCGGGAGCTCGCGGGCGGCAAGCCGGTCGGGTTCAAGCTGTGCCTGGGGTCTCGGGCGCAGTTCCTCGCGGTGTGCAAGGCGATGGCCGCGGAGGGCGTGACGCCGGACTTCGTCGTCGTGGACGGCTCGGAGGGCGGCACGGGCGCCGCGCCGCTCGAGTTCGCGGACCACCTGGGGACGCCCCTGACCGAGGGGCTGATCACGGTCCACAACGCGCTCGTCGGCACCGGTCTGCGCGAGCACATCAGGGTCGGGGCGAGCGGGAAGGTCGCGACCGGCGCCGACATCGTCAAACGCCTCGTGCAGGGCGCCGACTTCACCAACGCGGCTCGCGCGATGATGTTCGCGGTCGGCTGCATCCAGGCGCAGCGCTGCCACACCAACACCTGCCCCGTCGGCGTGACGACGCAGGACCCGCGCCGCGTGCGCGCCCTGGACGTCGACGACAAGTCCGAGCGTGTGCGCCACTACCAGGAGGCGACCGTGCGCGGCGCGGCGCAGATCATGGCCGCGATGGGCGCCCGGCACCCGCGCGAGCTCCGCCCGGACCAGCTGATGCGGCGCACCGGCGCGGACATGCCGGTCTCGTACGCCCGGCTGCACGACTGGCTGGAGCCGGGCGAGCTGACCGGGCAGCCGCCCGTGACCTGGGCGGCGGACTGGGCGGCGGCCGACCCCGATCGCTTCTGAGGGCCGGCCGCCGCGCCTGGCGCCATCGAACAGCGCCAACTCCACGCGAACGAGGGGTGAATATGCCAACCGCCCGCGCGCCGCGGCACGGGACGGCATCATGCCGCCATGGACGGTAGTACTGCGCTCCTGCGGGAGCTGTTCACGCCCGACGAGTACGCCGCGGTCCGCAGTCACGCGGACCATCTCGGCGTGACAGTGATCGAGTACGTACGCTCCTCAGCCGCCGAACGCGCCCTGGAGCGGCTCCACATGATCCGGGCCCTGGAAACCCACGCACCGCAGCTGGCGAAGTTGCCGATACCGCAGGTGGAGCGCTCCCACTGCGCCGACGGCGGTTCGTCGCCCGCCCTCGACCGCTTCCTCGACACGCTGGCGCACCCGCACCCCACCGAGAGCGGCTGACCCGGTCTGAACGGGTCTGTACGGGGCACTGGAAAGGGTACGGACGCGAACGAAGGGAAGTGATCGGCATGCGTGCGTCGAGGGGCGCCCAACGGCGCGCCGCGCGCGTGGAGTTCCTCATGCCGCGGGGTTCGGGCGCCGCCCGCTGGGCCCGGCGGCTGACCCGCCGGTTTCTCGCCGCGCACGACGGGGACCGGGCGACCGACGCCGAGCTGGTGGTGTCCGAACTGGTGGCCAACGCCACCAAGGACGGCGACGGTTCCTGCCGGATGAGCCTGCGGCTCGACCCGGGCGGGCTGACGGTGGCGGTCCACGACGAGCTGCCCGGGCTCCCCCGGCGGGCCCCCGATTCCAGGACCGCCGAATCGGGGCGCGGCATCGCACTGGTGCACGCGCTGGCCAGCCGCTGGAGCGTCGAGCCCGACCCGCGGGGCGGCAAGACGGTCACGGCGCTGCTCGCCTGACCCCCGGGGCGGCGCGTACACCGCCCCGGCGGCCGGGCGCGGGCCTCAGTGCCCGCGGGCGATCCACTCGTCGAGGTGCGGGGCCTCGTCGCCGATCGTCGTGCTGTCACCGTGCCCGGTGCGTACGACGGTCTCGGGCGGCAGCGTCAGGAGCCGGTCCTTGATGGACTCCACGATGGTCGGGAAGTCGCTGAAGGTCCGCCCGGTGGCGCCGGGCCCGCCCTGGAACAGCGTGTCGCCGGTGAACACCACGCCGAGCGCGGGCGCGTACAGGCTGACCGCGCCGTGGCAGTGCCCCGGCGTGTGCAGCACCGTCAGCTCGACGCCGGCGACGGCGATCCGCTGCCCGTCGGCCAGCTCCCCGTCCGGCGCGCGGTCGGGGTGCGTGCGCTTCCACAGCTCGGTGTCGGCCGGGTGCAGGAGGATCGGGGCCCCGGTCCGCGCGGCGAGCGCGGGGGCTGCGTCGATGTGGTCGTCGTGCGCGTGCGTGCACACGATCGCGACCAGGCGCCGGTCGCCGACCGCCGCGGCGATGGCGTCGGCGTCGTGGGCGGCGTCGATGACGATCGCCTCGCTGTCGTCGCCGACGATCCAGACGTTGTTGTCGACGTCCCACGTGCCCCCGTCGAGGGAGAACGTGCCGGAGGTGACGAGGTGCTCGATGCGCGCCGTGGCCTCGCTCATCAGAACACCACCACCGAACGCAGCACGTCACCGTGGTGCATCCGCTCGAACGCCTTCTCCACGTCGTCCAGGCCGATGGTCTCGGTCACGAACGCGTCGAGGTCGAGGCGCCCCTGGAGATACAGGTCGATGAGCATCGGGAAGTCACGGGACGGCAGGCAGTCGCCGTACCAGGACGACTTCAGCGCGCCGCCCCGCCCGAACACGTCGAGCAGCGGAAGCTCCAGCTTCATCTCCGGCGTCGGCACACCGACCAGGACGACCGTGCCCGCGAGGTCACGGGCGTAGAAGGCCTGCTCGTACGTCTCCGGGCGGCCGACCGCGTCGATGACGACGTCGGCGCCGAAGCCGCCGGTCAACTGGCGCACAGCCTCGACCGGGTCGGTGGAGCGGGAGTTGACGGTGTGCGTCGCGCCCAGCTCGCGCGCGGTGGCGAGCTTCTTGTCGTCGATGTCCACGGCGATGATCTTCGCCGCGCCGGCCAGGCTCGAACCGACGACGGCCGCGTTGCCCACGCCGCCGCAGCCGATGACGGCGACGCTGTCGCCCCGCCCCACGTTCCCGGTGTTGATCGCGGCGCCGATCCCGGCCATCACACCACAGCCGAGCAGGCCCGCGGCGGCCGGCGACGCGGCCGGGTCGACCTTGGTGCACTGCCCCGCGGCCAACAGCGTCTTCTCGGCGAAGGCGCCGATCCCCAGCGCGGGCGACAGCTCCGTACCGTCGGCCAGGGTCATCTTCTGCTTCGCGTTGTGCGTGTCGAAGCAGTACTGCGGACGCCCGCGCTCACAGGCACGGCACTGCCCGCACACCGCACGCCAGTTGAGGACGACGAAGTCGCCGACGGCGACCTCCGTCACGCCGTCCCCCACCGATTCCACGACACCCGCCGCCTCGTGACCGAGGAGGAACGGGAACTCGTCGTTGATCCCGCCCTCCCGGTAGTGCAGATCGGTGTGACAGACCCCGCAAGCCTGGATCTTCACGACGGCCTCGCCCGGACCCGGGTCCGGCACCGTGATCGTCGCCAGTTCCACGGGCGCACCCTTGGCTCGCGCGACCACGCCCTGCACCTGCTGTGCCATGACGGTCAGCCCTCTTTCTCCATAGCGGCTCTCACGCTTCGTTACCCGCCCATCCTCGCGCACGTGAGGAGCGGAAAACAGCACCGGTGCCCAGGTCGGGGCGCTCTACGCTGCTCTGGTGCACCAGCGGATCCAGGCTGCGGCCGCCCTCCTCCCGGTCAACGGCGCGCTCGTCGGAGCGCTCGCCGTCCTCCTGACGATCGCGGCGGGCGTGGCGGCCCTGCACCGCCTCTCCCCCGACGGTTCGCGGCGCCGGGCGCGGGACATCGCGGTCGCCGGGGCCCGGGCGGCGGTCCAGCTCGCCGTGGTGTCGCTCGTGATCGGCTGGGTGGTGCGGCACGGGGCTGCGCTGCTCGCCTTCCTACTGCTGATGGCGGCGGTGGCCGCGCGCACGGCGGGCCGCCGCGTCACGTCGAACCGGACCTGGGTGTGGGCGGCGCTCCCGATCGCGGCGCCAGTGGCCCCGGTGGTGGGCGGCCTCATCGCCTCGGGTCTGCTTCCGCTGCGCGGCATCGCCGTGATCCCGGTGACCGGCATCCTCATCGGGGGCGCGCTGACGGCGACCGTACTGGCGGGGCGCCGGGTCCTGGACGAGCTGACGGCGCGGCGGGGCGAGGTGGAGGCGTGCCTCGCCCTCGGCCTGCTCCCCCACGAGGCGCGCCTGGAGATCGGCCGGCCCGCCGCGTCGGAAGCCCTCCTTCCCGGCCTCGACCAGACGCGGACGGTGGGCCTGGTGACGCTGCCCGGCGCGTTCGTCGGGATGCTGCTCGGCGGGGCGTCGCCGGTGACGGCCGGGGCGGTGCAACTGTTCGTGCTGGTGGCGCTGATGGCCGTACAGGCGATCGCGGTGGCGGTGACGGTGGAGTTGGTGGCGCGGGGGCTGTTGCACCGGTCCGCGCCGGGTGCGCCCTAGTCGTCCATGATCTTGAGGAGGCCGGAGAGGACGCGCAGGCAGGTGTCGATGTCGGCCTCGGTGATGTCGCCGTCGACGGTGCGCAGGGCCGCGCGCTCGCGATCGAGGACGACGCCGATGACACGGCGGCCCTCGTCGGTGAGGCGGATGAGCGAGGACCGTTTGTGGGCGGGGTTCGGGACGGCCTCGACGAGCCCGCGCTCGGCGACCTCGTTCACCATGCGCTGCACGAACTGACGGCTGAGCGCCTGGAACCGCCCCATCTGCGGAACCGTCATGGGCCCTCGCCCGTGCAGCATGGCGAGCACGGCGCGGGAGCCCGACGAGAGCCCTTCGGCGGCGACGTCGCGCTCCACGGCGACGTAGGCGCGGCGGTAGAGAGGGCCGACGAGGTCGAACACTTCGGCGAGGCGGTCGGCGAGGGCGGGGGGAAGGGTTCCCGTGTCGCGGTCCGCGTCGTGCACGCCCTCGTTCGCCTTCTCGTTCACGTTCTCGTTCACGCGCCCCATCATGACACCTGGGTTGTCATATCGCCGAGCAGATGACAACCTGGTTGTCATGTCCGACCTCTTCTGGATCGACAAAGGCACCGGCCGCCCTCTCGTTCTGCTCCACGGCGGCTTCCTCGACCACCACATGTGGGACGACCAGATCGCCGTCCTCGCGGCGGACCACCGCGTGATCGCGCCGGACGCGCGGGGCCACGGCCGCTCCCCCAACGCCACGGAGCCGTTCCGGCACACGGACGACCTCGCGGCGCTGCTGCGCCACCTGGAGACCGGCCCGGCAATCCTGGTCGGCGTCTCGATGGGCGCCTCCCTGGCCGTGGACACGGCGCTCGAACACCCGGAGTTGGTGGCGGGCGTGGTCGTGAGCGGCGCGGGGACGAGCGAGCCGTACTTCACGGATCCGTGGACGACGGGGCTCTGGCAGACGTGGCAGTCGGCGATGGCCGCGGGAGACGTGGCCGCGGCGGTGGAGGCGTTCACGCGGTTCGCGTCGGGCCCGCACCGCACGCTCGACGACCTCGACCCTCAAGTGGTCGACCGCCTGCGGAAGATGACCTGGGGCACGATGTCGAAGCACACGGCGGAGGAACCCGACTGGAGCGTCCCCCTCAAGGACACCTGGGACCGGGCCGCCGGACTCACCCTCCCGATCCGCGCGATCAACGGCGCCGTCGACTCGCCCGACCACATCGGCATGGCGGAACGCCTGACGTCGAGCGTCACGAACGGCCGCTCGACCTCGATCCCCGACACGGCGCACTACCCGAACATGGAACGCCCGGCGGAGTTCAACCGGGCGCTTGCGGAAGCCCTGCGCGACATGTGACACCGACGCGCCGCCTGCGCCGCACGGCGATCCACCGCACGACCGCGGCCAGGGTCGCCACGGTCCCCGAAATGGCGAGCCCCAGCAGCGCGCCCGTGAACGGACCGCCGGCGGCGACCCCGCCCACGACACCGACCCCCGTCGAGTACGAGGCCCAGACCGCCTCCGCCACACCGGACGCCACGAGGAACCGGCTCACCCGGAAGTCCACGAGGCCCGCCGCGACCACGCCGACGAACCGCCCGGCGGGCAGAAACCGGATCCCGATGACGAACGGGATGCCGTGTCTGCGGACCCGTACGGCGGCCCAGTCGAGCAGCACGGCCCGCCGTCGTACGCGCCGCACGCGCCGCAGTACGGGACCGCAGAACCGTCGCGTGGACCGGAACACCAGGACGTCGCCCAGCACGGCGGCGCTCCACACCACCAGCAGGACCAGGGCGAGTTGGAGCCGACCGTCGGCCGCCATGGCGCCGGCGCTGACGAGCAGCCACGAGTTCGGCACCAGCGGGAGCATGACGCACACGGCGAGGAGACCGTAGACCAGACAGTCGGGCATACCTTCAGCAAACGGGAGGAACGTTAAGAAAACGAGAGGAGTCGGCGTATCTCGGGGAAACCTCTGGGGGCCGCCCTTAAGGGAAGCCGCCCGACGGGTCACTCCACGATGCGCCCACGCCCCACGCCACCGCACTGGGGCGACCGTCCGACCGCGGGGTGGGGTTAACCCCCGCGTCCGGGCAGCACGACCCGACAGAACCGGGCACGGATTGTCGGGTCCGGCACGATGGACCCTCCCTAGCGTAGTGATCACCGAGGGAAGGACGGCAAGGAGTGCTGGAACGGCTGAACCAGGCCATGGACCACATCGAGCACCACGTCGAGGCCCACCCCGACGAGCCCGTCGACACGGCCGAACTCGCCCGTGTCGCCAGGACGTCGGAGTACCACTTCCGGCGGATGTTCTCGGCGCTCGCGGGCCTCCCGCTTTCCGAGTACATCCGCCGCCGTCGGCTGACGCTGGCGGGCGCGGAGGTGCTCGCCGGGGAGCGGACGCTGCTCGATGTGGCGGTGCGGTACGGCTACGGCTCGGGCGAGTCGTTCGCGCGGGCGTTCCGCGCGGTGCACGGTGTCGGGCCCGGCGAGGCCCGCCGGACGGGCGCCGCACTGCACTCCCAGCCACGCATGTCCTTCCGCCTGATCGTCGAAGGGAGCAGCAGCATGCGATACCGGGTCGTGGAGAAGGACGCGTTCACTCTCACCGGCAGGGGGACGAAGGTCCCCCTGGTCTACGAGGGCATGAACCCCGCCATCGTCGAATTCATCAAGAGCATCGGCAAGGAGACACTGTCCCGCTGGGAGGAGCACGCGACGGGTGATCCGGGCGGTGTGCTGGCCGCGGTCAGCAACCATGCGGCGGACGACGCTGAGGGCACCGAAATCGACTACTTCCACGGCGTGTTGACGGAGGACCCCCTCCCCGACGCGCCGGACACCCTCGACGTTCCGGCCGGCACCTGGGCGGTCTTCGAGTCGTCCGGCGAATTCCCGAAGGCGGTCCAGTACCTCTGGCGTGACGTCTACACACAGTGGTTCCCGTCGAACCCGTACCGCTCGCGCCCGGGCCCGTCCCTCTCCCGCACCACAGTGTCACCGGACGGCACCCACGCGGACGCGGAGCTGTGGATCCCGGTGGAACGCGCCGGAGACTGACCCTCCGGCTACCGCTTCCGCACCCGCCGGTCGTACCAGGCCTTCGCGCCCCGCCGCCCCACACCACTGACGACCGCCACGCCGAAACTGATCAGCGTGGCGGTCTCCCAGCGCGCCTGGTCCATGACGGCGCCGTTGGCCACGATGCACAGCGACAGCGTCATGAAGAACACCATCGAGCACAGCATCCGCAACGGCACCAGATACCAGACCGGCTTGCCACGCATCCCGTGCCGAACGATGTCGGCGAACTCCCGGTCGACGTCAGCATCCGAGAACTCCGCCCCATGCTCCTCGCCCACCGCGCACCCCGATCCGCTGAGCAAGTCCCGATGGGCGGATCGTCCCGTGGCCGGGAGGGGACGTCAATGCCGCCCGTGAGGACGGACTCCACAGCACGAAAAAAGGGCCCCGAAGGGCCCTTCGCGTGTGCGCCGGAGGGCGTCAACCGCCGATCGGGAGGCCGCCCATGAGGCCGTCGGTGGGCAGACCGCCGCCCGCGACCGGCAGACCGCCCTTGGTCAGGCCGTCGGTCGGCAGACCGCCGTCCGCGAGGCTGTCGGTCGGCAGGTCGCCCGGGCTGTTCACGGCGCCGCTGAGGCCGCCGCCGTCGTGCGTGGCCGGGAGGGCGGCCGCGCTCGCCGCACCGGCCGTGGCGACCACGGAGGCCGCTCCGGCAGCGGTGAGCAGTGCGACGCGGGTGACCCCACGAGAAAGGGAGAGGGACATGTCGTTCCTTCGAGAACGGGGGATTACGGACATCGTGACTACCGCTCGAAGCGCACGAAGGTTGCGGTCGAGGATGTGAAGGCTTGGCGATGACCCTTTCCGCCGCCCGGCCCGCACCACGGGCCCGCCGAAGTGGGCGTGGTGGGTCGTCGGCATCCTCGTCCCCGCGCTCGGCCTCATCGTCACGCTGATCACGCAGACCAGGCACAACGCGGCCCGGAGCGAGCCCCCGTCGTCGGCGCCTCGCGCGTCGGCGGCAGCGGAGACTCCGGTGGCCGCCGACCCCACCGACTCGCCCCCGGCGGACGACACCGTCACCACCGTGTCTCCGTCCCCTTCGCCCTCGAAGGCATCGCCGAAGGTCCTCAGGACCGGCAACTTCTCGATGCACGAAGGGGACTACGCCGACCTCGAACACGGCACCGTAGGAGAGTCGGTCAAGAGCGCCGACTTCGCGGTGACCGGCGGCGCACGGACGCGCTGACCGACTACCCCCACAACGGGGCCTCCATGGACTACGGCCTGGAGGGCACCTGGTTCTGCCTGCCGACCAGCGCGAACCACCTCGCCGCCGTGGAGTGGATGGGCGACTTCGAGAACGAGGGCGCACGTTTCCACTTCATCGTCTGGGACGTCCCCGCACCTCCCGCCGCCGACCGGTAGCCACGGACGCCCCGGCACTGGTGTTGACCAGAACTTGCACAGAGCGTGCGCAAGGCCGGGGCGGCCTCGTCGCGCTGGTACGGATTTGTCGCCCCAGCCGCGTCGGCGACAACCCCTTCGAGCGCGCCGCACGCTCGACGAGGTGGAGGAACTGCCCCGATTCTGTGCCCGCACACACAAGATTGTCGCCTCAGGTTGGCCAACTGCGCTCCCGTCACCGGCCATTGACTGGATGCTCCGCGCGGCCGTGTGGTGTGATCACCCGCGCCACTCCCCCTTGAAACCCCCCGTGCGAAGGACTTCCCCATGAACTCCGCTCACCAGATCCAGTCCCTCGAGATCTCCGACGCCGACCTCGACAGCGTCTCGGGCGGCCTGAGCCCCGAGGGCAGCGTCACCATCGACGACAAGACCTTCGGCACCGCCGACCTGGTCTCCACGCTGCAGGGCGCCGCCACCCAGGCCCAGGGCGCCCTCGCCCAGCCCCACCAGATCGCCATCAACGGCTCCCTCTGATTCCGCGCGCCGAGGTCCTCCTGCCCGGCGGGGCAGGAGGACCTCGGTCGTTTCTCCGTGGCCCGGGACGCGTACGCTCCGGGCCATGACCGTTTATGACGCAGTAGCGATCGACAGGCTTCAGGGTGGATCGGCCGAGCTGGGGCAGTACCTCGGCAAGGCCGTGCTCATTGTGAACGTGGCCTCGAAGTGCGGGCTCACGCCGCAGTACACCGCCCTGGAAGAGCTGCAGAAGAAGTACGCGGATCGTGGGTTCACCGTGCTTGGCGTGCCGTGCAACCAGTTCATGGGGCAGGAGCCCGGCAGCGCCGACGAGATCGCCGAGTTCTGTTCGGCGACGTACGGCGTGACCTTCCCGATGACGGAGAAGGTCGACGTGAACGGCGACGCGCGGCACCCGCTGTACGGGAACCTCGTCGGCGCGGCCGATGCCGAGGGGCACACCGGGGACATCCGCTGGAACTTCGAGAAGTTCCTCGTCGGGCGGGGTGGCGACGTCGTCGCGCGGTTCTCGCCGCAGACCACACCCGATGCAGACGAAGTCGTTCAAGCCATTGAGCGGGAGATCGGCGCCTAGGAGCCGCTCCTCCTGCGCCGCCGCCCGGCCCGTAGCACGATGGGCGCATGTTGTTCGCTCGGCTCGCTCAGGTGTCCCAGGACGTCGCCGCCGCCTCCGCGCGGTCGCGGAAGATCGCGCTGCTCGCCGAACTGTTCCGGGACGCCGAGCCGGACGACGTGCCCATCGTCATCCCGTATCTGGCCGGTCGGCTGCCGCAGGGGCGGCTCGGTGTCGGGTGGCGGGTGTTGAGCGAGCGGACCGAGCCCGCCGACCGGCCGCGGTTGAGCGTTCATGACGTCGATGCCCTGATGACCGAGCTCGGGGATGTGTCGGGCGCCGGGTCGCAGGCCGAGCGGAAGCGGCTCGTCGGTGAGCTGATGGGCGCCGCCACGGAGGCGGAGCAGCGGTTTCTGTTCGGGCTCGTGACCGGTGAGGTGCGGCAGGGAGCCCTGGACGCCGTCGCCACCGAGGGGCTCGCGCAGGCCACCGGCGCCGCCCCCGCCGACGTACGGCGCGCGGTGATGCTGGCGGGCGGGTTGCAGGACGTCGCGCAGGTGCTGCTCGCGCGGGGGCCCGAGGCGCTCGACGAGTTCCGGCTCACCGTCGGCCGGCCCGTCCAGCCGATGCTCGCGCACAGCGCCGCGAGCGTCGACGAGGCGCTCGACAAGCTCGGTGCCTGCGCCGTCGAGGAGAAGCTCGACGGGATTCGTGTGCAGGTACATCGGGACGGGCGCGACGTGCGGGTCTTCACGCGGACCTTGGATGACATTACCGATCGGCTTCCTGAAGTCGTCGATGCCGTACGGGAGTTCCCTGGTGAGCGGTTCATTCTCGACGGCGAAGTGATCGCGCTCGGCGCGGACGGGCGGCCGCGGGCGTTCCAGGACGTCGCCGGGCGGGTCGGCTCGCGCGTCGACGTGGCGCGGGCGGCTGAGGCGCTGCCGGTCTCCCCCGTGTTCTTCGATGTGCTGTACGTCGATGGGAGGGATCTGCTGGATCTGCCCTTCGCGAAGCGGCATGAGCAGCTGGCTCGGCTGATTCCCGAGCCGATGCGGGTGCGGCGCGTACTCAATGACGATGAAGCCGATGACGAGCAGCGGCGTAACGCCGGGCGCTTCTTCGACGAGACCCTCGCCCGTGGGCATGAGGGTGTCGTCGTGAAGGGGCTCGAAGCGCCGTACAGCGCCGGGCGGCGCGGTGCCTCCTGGTTGAAGGTCAAGCCCGTGCACACCCTCGACCTGGTGGTGCTCGCCGCCGAGTGGGGGCACGGGCGGCGCACCGGGAAGCTGTCCAATCTGCACCTGGGGGCGCGCAGGCCCGACGGTTCGTTCGCGATGCTCGGCAAGACGTTCAAGGGGCTCACGGACGCGCTGCTCGCCTGGCAGACCGAGCGGCTGCTCGAGCTGGCCGTGCACGACGACGGGCATGTCGTCACCGTCCGGCCCGAGCTGGTCGTGGAGATCGCCTACGACGGGTTGCAGCGGTCGACCCGTTACCCGGCGGGCGTGACGCTCCGCTTCGCGCGCGTGGTGCGGTACCGCGAGGACAAGACGGCCGCGCAGGCGGACTCCGTGGAGACGGTGCTCGCGGCCCATCCCACGGTCGCCCCTTGACCTCGCCAAGAACCGTTTGAAACCGCTGACCGTTTCTTTGCCAAAGCTTGGCGCGTATAGGGTGACGTTCATCCATTCAAAGTTGCATCTGCCACCTATTGGCCGCCGGGACAGCGGCCGCGCACGGACAAGGGGAGAGACGTGCCCGCTTCACGCCTGAGCAGGACACCATTGCCGGGAATCGGCTACCGCTACGACCTGACCACCCGCGAACAACGTCAGCTGTCGGTCGTGGCGCATCGCGACGGGGGCCGCACCCTCAGCGCGTACCGGGCCGACGACCCGGACGCCTGCGACCTGTCGCTCAAGCTGACGTCGGGGGAAGCCGCGTACCTCATCGACGCGCTGACGCCCTCGCACCACAGCCCGAACCTGTTGCACACCACCGACCTGGGGCTCGTCGCCGAGCGCATCGAGATCCCGGGCGGTTCGGTGTGGAACGGCCGGCTGCTCGGCGAGACGAAGATGCGCACCGAGACCGGCGCCTCGATCGTGGCCGTGCTGCGCCGCGCCGACGCAATCCCTTCGCCGACGCCCGACTTCCGGCTGGCGGGCGGCGACACGGTCATCGTGATCGGTACGCGGGAGGGCGTCGACGCGGCGGCCACGATTCTGGGGCGGGAGTGACCGTATGCACAGTGCTGTCTTTCTGATCGAATTCGGTGCCATCACGCTGGCGCTGGGGCTGCTCGGCCGGCTTGCCGGACGTCTGCGGTTCTCGCCCATCCCGCTCTATCTCCTGGCAGGTCTCGCGTTCGGCGAGGGCGGTCTGCTGCCGCTCGGCGCCAGCGAGGAATTCGTCGCCATCGGGTCCGAAATAGGCGTGATCCTGCTCCTGTTGATGCTGGGTCTGGAGTACACGGCCAGCGATCTCGTCACCAACCTGAAGACGCAGTACCCGGCCGGTCTCGTCGACATGACGTTCAACGCGCTGCCGGGCGCCGTCGCCGCGCTGCTCATGGGGTGGGGTCCGGTGGCCGCCGTCGTGCTCGCGGGCGTCACCTGGATCTCGTCCTCGGGCGTGATCGCCAAGGTGCTCGGCGACCTGGGCCGGCTCGGCAACCGCGAGACGCCCGTGATCCTCAGCATCCTGGTGCTGGAGGACCTGGCGATGGCCGTGTATCTGCCCATCATCACGGCGCTGCTCGCCGGGGTCGGCTGGGCGGCGGGCGGGCTCACGCTCGCCATCGCGCTCGGCGCCGCCGGTCTGGTGCTGTTCATCGCCGTGCGGTACGGACGGCACATCTCGAAGTTTGTCTCCAGCGACGACCCGGAGAAGCTGCTCCTCGTGGTGCTCGGCCTGACCATCCTGGTCGCGGGCCTCGCGCAGCAGCTCCAGGTGTCCGCCGCCGTCGGCGCGTTCCTCGTGGGCATCGCGCTGTCCGGGGAGGTCGCCGAGAACACGCACACGCTGCTGTCCCCGCTGCGCGACCTGTTCGCGGCCGTGTTCTTCGTCTTCTTCGGCCTGCACACCGATCCGGCGAGCATTCCGCCGGTGCTGCTGCCCGCGCTGCTGCTGGCCGTGGTCACGGCCTGCACGAAGATCGCGTCGGGGTACTGGGCGGCGCGCCGCGCCGGGATCTCCGTCAAGGGCCGCTGGCGGGCCGGTGGCGCCCTCGTGGCGCGCGGCGAGTTCTCCATCGTCATCGCCGGTCTCGCCGTGACCTCCGGCATCGAGCCCCGACTCGGCCCGCTGGCCACGGCGTACGTCCTGATCCTGGTGATCGTGGGCCCGCTGACCGCGCGCTACGTGCAGCCGCTCGCGCAGCGCCTGTTCCCGCAGCGCACCCCGGCCTCGCTCGACCTTCCCGAGCCGCGCCCGGCCGCCGAGGACGAGAAGCCCGAGGCGGTCGACGAGAAGCAGGCGGCGGTGGACGAGCACAGCCGCTGACCTCGCCCGGAACGACGGGGCCGTCCTCCCATCCGGGAGGGCGGCCCCGTTCGCGCTCCGGTCGCCCGCCATGACGGGGGCGCTTAGCGTGGTGGGCGAAGCCGATCGGGGGGCCGGGTGGTTTGGAGGCCACGATGGATCGCTCGCCCGACACCCCGCAGGCGCGGAGCGCCCCGCCGGACGACGGCTCCACGCCCTACGCGGGCGGGGGCAGGCACGAGCACCGCTGGGTGATCCTGGCCGTGATCGGCCTCGCCCAGCTGATGGTGGTGCTCGACGCCACGATCGTGAACATCGCGCTGCCGTCGGCGCAGAAGGACCTCGGGTTCTCCGACGGCGACCGGCAGTGGGTCGTCACCGCGTACTCCCTGGCGTTCGGCAGCCTGCTGCTGCTCGGCGGGCGCGTCGCCGACCTGGTGGGCCGCAAGGCGGTCTTCCTGACGGGTCTCGTCGGATTCGCGGTGGCATCGGCGCTCGGCGGCGCCGCGGTCAGCTTCGGGATGCTGGTGGTGGCGCGTGCGCTGCAGGGCGCGTTCGGCGCGCTCCTGGCGCCCGCCGCGCTGTCGCTGCTGACGACGACGTTCACGGATCCCAAGGAACGGGCGAAGGCGTTCGGCATCTACGGCGCCATCGCGGGAGCGGGCGGCGCGGTGGGCCTGCTGCTCGGCGGCATCCTGACCGAGTACCTGGACTGGCGCTGGTGCCTGTTCGTGAACCTGCTGTTCGCCGCGTTCGCGTTCCTCGGCGGGCTGCGGCTGCTGCACGGCGGGCGTCCCGTGGACCGGCCGAAGCTGGACGTGCCGGGCACGATCCTGGTGTCGGCGGGCCTGTTCTGCATCGTGTACGGGTTCTCGAACGCCGAGACGCACGACTGGGGCGACTTCCTGACCTGGGGATTCCTCATCATCGGCGTGGTGCTGCTCGCGGCGTTCGCCCGGTTCGAGAGGGACGCCGAACATCCGCTGCTGCCGCTGCGCGTGCCGCTCGACCGGGACCGCGGCGCGTCGTACCTGGCGATGTTCATC
This sequence comes from Streptomyces sp. SDT5-1, assembly GCF_052245995.1. NCBI lineage: Bacteria > Bacillati > Actinomycetota > Actinomycetes > Kitasatosporales > Streptomycetaceae > Streptomyces > Streptomyces sp. SDT5-1. Next base: position 196,803 of record NZ_CM125963.1, read on the forward strand.
GCCGGTGCGGGCATGTTCGGCGTGTTCCTCTTCCTGACGTACTACTTGCAGCAGATCCTGGCGTTCTCGCCGGTCCAGACGGGTGTGGCGTTCCTGCCGATGGTCGCCTGCATGATCTTCTCGTCGATGGTCACGCAGAACGCGCTCGCGCCGAAGTACGGCCCGAAGCCGCTCGTCCCGCTGGGCATGGCGCTCGCGGTCGGCGCGATGATCTGGCTGACCTTCCTCGACCTCGACAGCACCTACGCGGGACATGTGCTGCCACCGACGCTGGTGATGGGCCTCGGCATGGGCCTGATCTTCGCGACGGCCATGAACCTGGCGACGTCCGGGATCGCCGCGCACGACGCAGGTGTGGCCTCGGCGATGGTGAACACGAGCCAACAGGTGGGCGGTTCCATCGGCACGGCGCTCCTGAACACCCTCGCCACGACCGCCGCGGCCAACTATCTCGTCGGCAAGAAGCCGACGCCGCTGGTCCGGGCGGAGGCCGCGATCGAGAGCTACTCGACGGCCTACTGGTGGTCGGCCGCGTTCTTCGGCGTCGGCTTCGTCGTGACGCTGCTCCTGTACCGGCCGGGCGCGCCGAAGGTGATGTCCGGCGAAAGCTCCGCCGTGCACATGTGAGGTGCGCACATGTGGGGAGCGCACATGTGGGGAGCCCATGTGTGAGGCACCCGCCGGAACGCGTCGTCCGGTTCGCCCGGCCCATCCACCGGGCATACCCCCTGAGCACAGTCCACCGCGCGCCGCGGCGGTTGTGCCGTGCGGGGCGGACAGGACAGGGGCGAGGTGGCCGTCATGCGTGGCGTGCCGTACGACGCGTACCAGGTGGACAGCGAGCGGCTGGCGACGGCGTTCGTCGAAGTGGCCGACGCGGCCGTACGAGGTGGTGCGCAGGCCCTGTCCGCGCTCGTCGGCAGCTGCGTGGCGCTGCTCGGGGTGGAGTCGGCGGTGGCCGTCCTGAATCCGCCGCCGGGCCGGGTGGAGGTCGCGGCATCGGATCCGCGCGGGCTGCGCCTGGAGCAGGCGGCGCTGACCTGGGGCGAGGGGCCGGGACGTGACTGCCGCAGCTCGGCCACGGCGATCCGGGGCGTCCCGCTGGCGCATCCGTACGCGCGCGCCAACTGGCCCTCGTACACGGCGATGGCCCGCGGTCTCGGATTCGCGTGCGTGGTGGCGGTGCCGCTGCGGGCCCGGGACCGGGCGGTGGGCTCGCTGAGCCTGCTGTCGGAGCGCCCCGGCCCGCCCGGCCCGCTGCAACTGCGGCTCGGCCAGCATCTGGCCGACGCGACGGCGCTGGGGGTCGTGCCGCGCGCGGGGAACTGAAGGAGATCCGTGCCGCCTGCTCGCGAACGCGCGGCCCCGCACCGAGACTTGACGCATGGCTGACGGGACGAGGCGAACGAAGCGCAGCGCCGGCCTGCTCCTCTTCCGGCGCGCTTCGCACGAGATCGAGGTACTGCTCGGGCACATGGGCGGCCCGTTCTGGGCGCGCAAGGACGCGGGCGCGTGGGGTGTGCCGAAGGGCGAGCACGAGCCGGGCGAGACGGCGTGGCAGGCGGCACGCCGCGAGTTCCAGGAGGAGCTGGGCCTGCCGCCTCCGGAGGGCGCCGCGCTGCCGCTGGGCGAGACGGTGCAGTCGGGCGGCAAGCACGTGACGGTGTGGGCGGTGGAGGCCGATCTGGATCCGGCGGCCGTGGTGCCGGGGACGTTCACGATGGAGTGGCCGCGCGGTTCGGGGCGTACGGCGGAGTTCCCCGAGCTCGACCGGGTCGCCTGGTTCGGCCTGGACTCGGCGCGCGGCCGGATCGTGAAGGCGCAGGCGGTGTTCCTGGACCGGCTGGCCGAGCAGGTCTGACGTCGCACGACGCGGGTACCCGGCCGGGTCCCACCCGCCGCCCACGTTGCGCACCTCCGTGGCGCGCGGGAAGGTCGTAGGAACCGCGCAGAGGAGGTCGGCAGCATGCCCATCGCGACGGTCAACCCGGCGAACGGCGAGACCCTCAAGACGTACGAGGCCCTGTCCCCGGAGGAGATCGAACGCAGGCTCGCCCTCGCGGCGAGCGCCTTCGACTCCTACCGGACGACGACGTTCTTCGACCGGGCCAGGCTGCTGCAACGGGCCGCCGACCTGCTGGAGGCGGACGCGCCCGACATCGCCAAGGTGATGACCACGGAGATGGGCAAGCCGGTCGCCGCGGCCCGCGCCGAGGCGCTGAAGTGCGTGAAGACGATGCGCTGGTACGCGGAACACGCGGCGCGGCTGCTGGCGGACGAGCATCCGGCGGAGCCCGACGTGAAGGACTCGGGCGCGGTGCGGGCGCATGTGCGCTACCGGCCGCTCGGCCCGGTGCTGGCGGTGATGCCGTGGAACTTCCCGCTGTGGCAGGTCGTACGGTTCGCCGCGCCGGCCTTGATGGCGGGGAACGTGGGGCTGCTCAAGCACGCGTCGAACGTGCCGCAGACCGCCCTCTACCTGGAGGATCTGTTCCGGCGCGCCGGATTCCCCGAGGGCTGTTTCCAGACGCTGCTGATCGGCTCGGGCGCCGTCGAGGACATTCTGCGCGACGAGCGCGTGGAGGCGGCGACGCTGACCGGCAGTGAGCCGGCCGGGCGTTCCGTGGCCTCCATCGCGGGCGACGAGGTGAAGAAGACGGTCCTGGAGCTGGGCGGCAGCGACCCGTACGTGGTGCTGCCGTCGGCGGACGTGGCGAAGGCGGCGAAGACGGCCGTGACGGCGCGCGTGCAGAACAACGGGCAGTCGTGCATCGCCGCGAAGCGGTTCATCGTGCACGAGTCGGTGTTCGACGAGTTCAGGGACGCGTTCGTGGCCGGGATGCGGGAGCTGCGGGTCGGCGATCCGCTGGACGAGGACACGGACGTGGGTCCGCTCTCCAGCGAGCAGGGCCGCAGCGATCTGGAGGAGCTGGTCGACGACGCGGTGGAGAGCGGCGCGACGGTGCTGTGCGGCGGGCAGCGGCCGAAGGACTTCGCGGACCGCGGCTGGTTCTACGAGCCGACGGTCATCGCCGATGTGACGCCGGAGATGCGCATCCACCGGGAGGAGACGTTCGGTCCCGTGGCGACGCTGTACCGGGTCGCGGACCTCGACGAGGCGATCGCGGTCGCCAACGACACGTCGTTCGGGCTGAGTTCCAACATCTGGACGCGGGACGAGGACGAGATCGAGCGGTTCGTGCGCGACAGTCAGGCGGGCGGCGTCTTCGTGAACGGCATGACGGCCTCCCATCCGGCGCTGCCCTTCGGCGGCGCGAAGCGCTCGGGGTACGGGCGCGAGCTGTCGGACCACGGGATCAAGGAGTTCTGCAACATCACGACGGTGTGGATCGGGGCCTGAGGGCGAGCCTGGCCCCGGCGCACAGCCCGTGCAGCAGGTCGCTGCCGGAGCTGTGACCGACGGCGAGCAGTGCGGCGACCGGTGCGGCGAGGTCCGCGCCGGTCGCCGCCGCGTGCAGCACGGCCGCCGCCTGCGGGACGCAGTACCCTGCGGCGGCGTGGTGCAGGAGGGCAGCGGAGACGGGGGCGGTGCGGGTCGCGGCGTGGTGGGCGGTGTCGAGGAGGACGGGCAGCCAGTCGGGGGCCGGTCCCGGTAGGCGGGCGGCGAGCAGGAGGCCGCAGAGGTGGTCGTCGCCGGACGGGGTGGCTCCGGGGCCGAGGCCGATGAGGGCGTCCGCGGCGCGGCGCCGGTCGACACCGGCCCCGTGCGTGAGGGCATGGTCGAGCGCCGTGACGGCGGAGCGGATCTCCGAGGTCACGGGGCGCGGCGGTCGCAGTGCGGCGAGGCGTTCGCGGGTCGGGCCGGGTGGGGTGTCCTGGGCGCGGGGCGGCTGCCATGTGTCACGGGCGACGAGGTCGAGGCCGCCGACGGCGAGGTGACCGCCGCCGACCCGCCCCGCGTCGCCGACCGCCGTGCCGTCGAAGGGCCGCTCCCCCGCCGCCCCCGGCAGCACGACGGCCGTCGGCACGCGCACGGCCCCCGGAGCGATCACGGCGAGCGGGGTGTCGGCGCCGTACGGGAGCACGTACAGCGCCTGTCGGGTGGTGGCGAGGACCCTGGCCGGGCGGGGCGGCCCGGCCAGGACGTCTCGGGCGAGGGTGCTCACGGTGCAGGAGAGGCGGGCGGGGCTCATGGCCGGGCAGCGGCGTCCGGCACGTCGAACGCCGCGAGTGCCTTGCGGAAGCACTCCAGGGGCGCGTGCGCGAGCCCTGCGCCGATCTGCCCGATGCCGGGTTCGCGGTGGGCGATGCCGGTGGTGACGACGGGCTCGATGCCGGTGTCGAGGACGGCGCGTACGTCGATGCCGACGGGCGAACCGATGCCGCCGAGGGCGGGGAGCCGGTAGGCCTCGTGGCGGGCGAGCGTGATGCGGGCCATGTCGCGGCTGGTCCGCAGCGCTTCGTGAACGGTGCCGCCGACGAAGCCGGTGATGGCGGGGGCGGCGGCGAGGGCGAAGCCGCCGAGGCCGTTCGTCTCGGTGATGGCGCTGTCGCCGATGTCGGGGTTGGCGTCCTCGGGTCCGTATCCGGCGAAGTACAGGCCGCGGACCTCGGCGGCGGGCGCCGTGAACCAGGCGTCGCCGAGGCCGCTGACGCGGATGCCGACCTCCACGCCGTTGCGGGCGAAGGCGGTGACGAGCGTGGAGTGCGGGACGCCGTGGGCGGCGGAGGTGGCGAGTTTGGCGGCGGCCATCGAGAAGTTGAGGAACCAGTAGTGGTTGTCGGCGAGGAAGTCGAGCACGTCGGGTCCGTGGGGCACGCGGGCCAGTGGTGCGGCGAGTTCTCGGAGGAGCAGGGCGGAGGCGGCGGTGTTGCGGCTGTGGCACTCGTCGCCCATCTGGAGCGCCTGGGCGACGACGGCGCGCAGGTCGACGCCGTCGGGCCGGTCGGCGAGGGCGGCCCGCAGGGCGGGGGCGAGTACGTCGGCCATCCAGCGGAGCCGGTCCATCACGTCGTCGCCGAGCGCCCCGTAGCGCAGGCAGCGGCCGGCGCCCTCGTTGAGGTTGGCGTAGGCGCGGCGTCCCGTGGCCGGGTCCTCGACGACGAGCACGGGCATCGACGGCGAGGTGATGCCTCCCATCGGGCCCACGGCCTCGTGGTGGTGGCACGGCTCGAAGCGCAACACGCCCGTGTCCGCGAGCCGTTCGGCCTCGTCGGGGGTCGCGGCCCAGCCTTCGAGGAGCGCGGCGCCGATGACGCCGGCCCGCATCGGGCCGCACATGTCGGGCCAGGCGACGGGCGGTCCGGCGTGCAGCAGGACGCGTTCGCCGGTGGCGCGGTCGTCGAGGACCGGCAGGACGTCGCGGGCGGTACGCACGTCGCGCCACACGGGCCGCACGGCGAGCAGCCGGTCGACGGCGACCCGGTTGGCGGCCCCGACGGCGTCGTGCCCGGTGAGTTCGGCGAGCTTCCACGCGAGGTCCGGGTCGCCGCCGGCCGGGGGCCGCCAGTCGAGGCCGGTCACGTGCGCGCCGGCGGTGCGCGGCACGTCGGCGAAGTCGGCGACACCGACGGCGGCGATACGGGGTGGGATGTCACCGGAGCGGAGCAGGTCGGGGGCGAGGGGCGGGGTCATGGGTGGCCTCCTGAAGGGTGGGCGGACGGGCGGATCAGGCACACCCCGCTCACGGGCCGGCCTTCGCCGTCGCCGCCAACTCCCCCGCCGTGGCGTGCATTTGGTCTGGCTGGGCCACCAACGACACCGCCCACTCGGCGGCGTCGGTACTCGTCGGGGCGAGCACCGCGCCCGCCTTCTCCAGCCGGGCGCGGACCCCGTCCGCGTTCTGCGGGTCGCCGTCCGTGCCGACGACGAACGCGATGACCGGTGGACGGCGGTCCGCCACGCTCTCCAGCTCGGCGGCGAGCGCCTCGGCCGGGTCGGGGCCCGCGCCGTGGCCGAGGACGACGTCCAGGACCACGGCCGCCGTGTGCGGGTCGGTCAGCGCGGCGCCGAGGTGGGCGGCGCGCACGGTGGGGTCGATCATCGGGTGCGGGCGGCCCGCGGTGTAGGCGTCGTCGCCGAGGTCGAGCACGAGGTGGCGTTCCGGCAGGGTGATGGCGCGGCCGGGCACGTACGGGTCGGCCTCCGTGGCGGCTTCGGGCAGCAGGTGCCGTGCCTCGTAGGCGAAGGTGCCGCCCGCGTACAGGGCGCGCAGGTACCGGCCGGGCCCTGGTGTCACGGCCGGTGGGGTCCACGGAGGCGCGGGTGTCCCGCCGAGAGTCCGTGTCACTTCCCTGACGGCGTCGCGCAGTGTGCCGACGACGGTGACTGAGCCGCGCTCGGTGGGGCGCTCGGTGCCGAGGAACGCGGCGACGACCGGTTTGCCCGCGCGGCCGGCGCGTTCGACGACCCGCTCGGCGACCTCCGGCGCGGGCGGCTTGGACACGAGCACGATCAGCTCGCAGCCGTCGTCGGCGGCGAGGAGGTCGAGCGCGTCGAGGGTGGTGCGCGCGCCCACTTCGGCGCTGAGGTCGCGGCCACCGGTGCCGATCATCTGGCGGACGCCCTCGCCCGCGGCGTCGAGGAGGCAGGAGACCTGCTGAAGTCCCGTTCCCGACGCGCCGATCAGGCCGACGCGGCCGGGGCGCAACACATTGGCGAAGCCGAGCGGGACACCGTCGAGGACGCCGGTTCCGCAGTCGGGGCCCATGGCGAGCAGGCCGAGCCTGTGGGCCTCGTCCTTGATGCGGATCTCCTGGTCGAGCGACACGTTGTCGCTGAAGACGAAGGCGTGCATGCCGCGGCGCAGCGCCTTGAGCGCCTCGGCGGCCGCGTACGGGCCCGGGGTGGAGATCAGGGCGAGGGCGGTGGCCGGGTCCGCCTCGACGAGAGCGCGCGGCTCCCATGCGTCGGGCTCCGTGCCGTCGGAAGCGGCGGGCTGTTCGAGCAGCGCGGGCACCTCGCGCAGGGCCCGCTCGATCGCGTCGGCGGTGCCGCGCAGCGCGACGATCAGGTCGGCGGGGCGCGCGGCGCGGCCCTCGTCGGTGAGGAGGCGGGCGTCGTCGAGCAGCCGCAGATTGGGTTCGGTCGCCATGACGAGGCTGGCGGCCGTGATGCCGGGAAGGCCGGTCAGGTGCTGCGCCGCGCGCATCAGGGCGACGGAGTCGGCGTAGGCGTCGCACCGCACGGAGTTCGTGGTGAGGGTGTCAGCGGCGGGGTGCCCTTCGATGGCGGGCGGGGTGGGCTCCATGGCTTCGACGCTACGGCCGCCGCCGGGCGGGGTCTTCGGCGAACGGTGCCAGTGGGCGGGCGCCGATCACCGGCAGCGGCTGACAGTGACCGGGACACGGGGCCGCGACCAGCATGGTCGGGGACGGCCGTGGCCCGTCGGACCGCTCACCGACACCACGGGCGCCGCGCGTCGACGGAGCCGCAGCAGGCCCATTCACCGAACAGGCAACCGAAAGGTGTCCGCCATGCCCGTCCCCCAGCCCCCGCCGCACCAGGATCCCCGCGACCGTGCCCGCAGGGCCGCCGCGGCCACCGAGGACTTCGCCGACGAGCGGCTGCCGCCGGGCAGTGCACGCCCCACCCTGTCGATCATGATGGTGCGGATGGGGTTCACGGTCTCGGCGACGGACCTGCTGTACGGCATGTCGCTCGGCCTCTTCTTCCCGTTCTGGACGGCCCTGTTGATCGCGCTGGGCTCGTCGCTCGTGGTGAGCGCGGTGTCGATCCTGTGCGGCCTGATCGGCCGCCGGGAGCGGATCACGACCGCGCTCGGGCTGCGGGCCGCCTTCGGGCGCGGCGGCAGCCGCATCCCGTCGTTCGTGATCGCGCTGCTGTCGGCGGGCTTCGTCGGCTACAGCACGGGCATCACGGCGGGTGTGCTGCCCGGCGGGCGCGATCCGTGGCTGGGGCTCGTGTACTGCGTGGTGCTCAGCGCCGCGTACACGGCCGTGTCGATCCTGGGCTTCAGCAAGGGGCTGACCTGGGTGGGGCGGATCAGTGTGCCGCTGATGCTGGCGACCGTGCTGATCGCGGTGGTGGCGACAGTGCGGCACGCGGGTGGGCTCGGTGCCGTGGTGGGCAGCGAGCCGGTACGGGCCGGGGAGGCGACGGCGCTCGGCCTGTTCGCGCTCGGCATCAACAAGTGGATGACGGGGGCGACCGTCACCCCGGACATCACGCGCTTCGCCCGCAACGACACAGCCGTGTGGACGACGACGATCGCCGAGTTCGTCGTCGGCAACCTCGGCTTCAACCTGCTGGGCATCCTTCTCGGCCTCGGTGTCGGCGAGTCCGACATGGGCGCCGCGTTCGGCGTCGTCGGGGTGGGGGCGCTGGCCACCGTCGCGATCTTCGTCCAGGGCTTCCCGCACGAGGTGAACAACATGTACGCGGCGTCGCTCGCGGGCCGTTCGGCGTTCGACGTGCCGCGGATCGCGGTGAACGGCGTCGCGGGCCTGCTGGCGTGCGGGCTGGCGTACTACGGGCTCACGGCGGGGATCCTCGACGCGTTCCTCACCTATCTCGGGTATCTCGGATACGCGGTGCCGCTGATCCCGGGCATCCTGCTCGCCGACTACTTCCTGGTGCGGCGCGGCAGCTACGACCTGTCGGAGGCGGCGGTGGCGGCGGTCAACTGGCGTGCGGTGGCGGCGTTCTCGGTAGGACTCGCGATCAATGTCGTGCTCGGGTTCGTGGCGGGTGACGAGCTGTGGCACGTACTGCCGCTGTCCGGAGCGGTCCTGTATCTCCTGTTCTCGCTGCCCCAGTTGCGCAACAGGCCGCCCGCCCGTACGGGCATGGGTGCAGAGGCGGCGTCCGTCAGCGGGAGCGCGCGCTGAGCAATCGGTGGGCGTGGACGGCGAGTTCCGTCTGGAGCCGGCGCATCGGGTCCTTGTCCGGTGCGCCGGTGAGCCTTTCGATCTGCTTGAGGCGGTAGCGCAGCGTGTTGTAGTGCACGTGGAGTTCCTCGGCGGCCTCGACGCCGTTGCGGTCGTGGCGCAGATACACGGTGAGGCTGTGCACGAGGCTGCCGTCGTGCCCGGAGTCGTAGGCGATGAGCGGGCCGAGCGCGTCGTCGACGAGCGCCTGGAGCTCCCCGGCAGGCAGCTGGTCGAGCAGCCGGTACACGCCGCTCTCCTCGTGGAGCCGGACGAACGACCGCCCGGGGCCTTCGAGTTCGCGGCCGAGGGCGAGGGCGCTGAGGGCCTCGCTGTGGCTGAGGTGGAGCTCGGCGAAGTCGGCGCGCACGGTGCCGGCCGCGACGGCGAAGGTCCGCCCGGGGCACGCGGCGGCGACGGCGCGCCGCAGCTCCTCGCAGCGCCCGCGCAGTGCGGCGCCGTCCGTGGCGACGAGGGCGGTCAGTCCGCCGGGGGTGCCCCAGGCGGGTGTGTGGGCGCCGAGGGCGGTGCGGGCGGCGGCGAGCAGGCGCTCCTCGGTGAGGCGGACACCGCCGTCCTCCGTGCGGGCCCCGGCCTCGACGACGACGGCGGCGCGCGGGCGTTCCAGGTCCCAGCCGAGCGCGGCGGCGCGGCGCGCGGACTCGGCCCGGTCGCGGGGCGGATGCGAGACGAGTTCGGTCAACAGCAGGGTGCGGTACCGGCGTTCGCGCTCGGCGAGGACGCGTTCCTGCACGGCGAGCATGCCGGCGAGGCTCGCGACGTGCTCGGCGGCCGTGGCCCACTCCTCGTCGGGTGCGCAGCCCGGCCCGGCCCACAGGGCGACCTCGCCGCCGCCCCGGTGGCCCACGGTGATCGGCCGGGTCACGGCGGCCGGGGTGTCGTCCGGTACGTCGCCGGCCGCGGCGACGACGGTGCCGTCGGGGCCGCGGATGGCCGAGGGGCAGCCGGTCTCGCCCGACAGCAGGACGACCAGTTCGCGGTAGGAGCCGCCGCCGAGTACCGCCTGGGAGAGCCGGTCGCGCAGTGCCTGCGAGCGTTCCAGGCTGAGCGCCTGCCGGTTGAGCACGGTACCGATGACCTCGGAGAGCACGTCATTGAGCATGACGTGGCCCGGCAACTCGACGATGGGGAAGCCGAGTTCGTCGGCGCTGCGCAGCATCGGGGCGGGCAGCCGCGGCAGGTAGGGGCCGACCTTCACGCCGAGGGCCGCGAGGCCGCGCGCGGCGAGTTCGGGTACGAGGCCGGTGAGCGCCTGCTCGTCGTCGCGGACGGCGTACGCGGTGGTGAGCAGGAATTCGCCGCCGCGCATCCAGCGGATGATGTCCGGCACTTCCATGATGTTGGCGACCCGGATGCCGCGCCGCGCGCCGCGCTCCCCCGCCGCCAGACGGGCGCCCGTGAGCGCGGGCAGCTCCAGCGCCTGGGCCACGGTCAGGCCCGCGGAGCCGGCGGGACGGGGTGCCGTCACGGTGCGCGGAACAGGGGTCACGCAGCTCACTATGGGCGCCCGGGCGGGGGCTGTAAACGCTCGTGACGCAAGGTTGTATACGACTCCTGGGCCCGCCGGGGCCCCTCCACCACGAGCCCACGCGGCGCGCCCCGAGGCACTGTCAGCGAGCGTCAACGCCCCCGCGCACACGCTGGCACCGGCTGCCCATGACCGCCGCGCCCGGGGTTCCTATCGTCCTGGCATGCCTCCAGGAACCGCGCCCTCACCAGCCGCTTCCCTTGTGCGGCCGGGGGCCGTGACGCACCCCGCCGCCCCTGTCACGGTCCTCGCCATCGGCGGCAACGCCCTGCTGAGCGGCGGCCCGCGCGCCACCATCGCGGAACAGTTCACCGCCGCCCGCCAGTTGGCGCGCCCGGTGGCCGACCTGGTCCGCGCGGGCCACCGCGTCGTCGTCACGCACGGGAACGGCCCGCAGGTCGGCTTCATCAAGCGCCGCGCCGACCTCGCGGCCGAGCTCGCGCCCGAACTCCCGCTGCTCGACCTCGACATGTGTGTCGCCGACAGTCAGGGCAGCATCGGCTACATCCTCGTACGGGGTCTCTCCGAGGCCCTGCCGCCAGGGTCGCGACCGGTCGCGGTGCTCACGCACACCGTCGTCGACGCCGACGATCCGGCGTTCGCGCGGCCCACGAAGCCGATCGGCGCGCACTACGAGCGGGCGGAGGCGGAGCGGCTCGCCGCCCGGCACGGCTGGACCGTCGCCGACGACGCGGGGCGCGGATGGCGCCGCGTCGTGCCCTCACCCGCGCCCCGGGCCGTGGTCGAACTGAACGCGGTGGCCGCCCTGTTGGACGCCGGGCACGTCGTGGTGGCGGGCGGCGGGGGCGGCATCCCCGTCACGCGCGGGCCCGACGGGGCGCTGCGCGGCGTGGAGGCGGTCGTCGACAAGGACGCCACGTCCGCGCTGCTCGCCTCCGCGCTCGGCGCGCACGAGCTGATCGTGACGACCGGCGTCGAACGGATCGCCCTCGACTGGGGCACCCCGCACCGCCGCGACCTCGACCGCCTCGACGCGGCCCAGGCCCGCGCGCATCTCGCGGCGGGCCAGTTCCCCGAGGGCAGCATGGGCCCGAAGGTGCGCGCGGCCCTCGACTTCCTCGCGGCCGGCGGGCACCGGGTCCTGATCACGTCGCCCGGCGCGCTGGGCGAGGCGCTGCGCGGCGCGACCGGTACGCGGATCGTGCCGACGCCCCGGTCGGCCGACGCCAATGGCAACACACCCGGTGCGGAGCCGTAACACGCCCGACGGAAGATCACCCCAGCGGCAGCCCCACCTCACCGTCCCCGACCCCGCCCTCATCGGCCGAAGGACCCCACATGACGCTGACGTCCGCCGCCCCCTCCCCCGACGCCGTGCCCGTCGACGGCCGCCACCACCTCACCACCACACCCGACACCGCGCGCTGGGGCACCCTGCCCCGCGCGGACAGCGCCCCGGTCCTGAAGGTCGACGACGGCGACACGGTCACGCTCGACCTCGTCTCGCACGAGGGCATCCTCCCGGACCAGGGCCGCGACCCGGTGGAGTTCTTCGGCGCCTACGGGGTGCCGGCCCATCAGGTGCCGCGCGACGCCCAGGAGATCGCCGCGTCCGACCTCGGCCGTGCGCCGGACGGACTGCTCGGCCCGCACATCGTCACCGGCCCGGTGGCGGTGCGCGGCGCCCGGCCCGGCGACCTGCTGCGCGTCCGCACGCTCAGCCTGCACCGCCGCACCCACTACGGCATCGTCTCCAACCGGCACACGCGCGGCTCGCTGCCCGACGAACTCCCGGAGGCGGGCGCCGCGTTCACGGGCCCCGACACGCGGCGCGCCGAGTACGGCACGGTGTGCTCGTTCTGCACGGTCGAGCGGGCCGCGGACGGCACCGAGTTCGGTGTGCTGCGCTGCACGCCGACGCTGGACGCCCGGTTCCCGCTCGGACCGTTCGTCGGGATCATGGGGGTGACCGACGAAGGGCCCGACACCCTCAGCTCGGTGCCACCGGGCCCCTTCGGCGGCAACCTCGACATCAAGCACCTGACCTGCGGCTCGGATCTGTATCTCCCGATCCGCACGGAGGGCGCGGGCTTCTACGCGGGCGACCCGCACTTCGCGCAGGGCAACGGCGAGGTGGCGCTGACCGCCCTGGAGGCGCCACTGCGCGCCACCGTGCAGTTGTCCGTGGTGCGGGGCGATGCCGCGCGCCGGGTGAGCGGGCTGCTCGGCGAGCCGTTCGCCGAGACCCGTACGCACTGGATCCCGTTCGGGCTCGACGCCGATCTCGACGAGGCGATGCGCAAGGCCGTGCGCGCGGCGCTCGCCTTCCTCACCGCGCGCACCGGCATGGACCGGGCCACCGCGTACGCGTATCTGAGCGCGGCGGCCGACTTCGAGGTGTCGCAGGTCGTCGACCAGGTCAAGGGCGTGCACTGTCTGATCCGCAAGGCGGACTTCCCCGCCGAGGTGTAGGCCCCGACCCGCCGCGCGCACCGCACCGCGACCGCCCGTCACGCATCTCTCGACCGAAGGAGAACTCTCGTGACCGCTCTGCTGCTGCGCCACGCGCGGGTGGAGGACTCGCCCGACCCGACCGACATACGTGTCAGGGGCGGCCGGATCGAGGCCATCGGGCCCGGTCTCGCGCCGCCCGCCGGCGCCGAGGTCGTCGACTGCGCGGGCCGCGTGGTCGTCCCCGGCCTGATCGAGGCCCATCTGCACCCGGACAAGGCCCTGCTCGACGGGTTGACCCCGGAAGGCACCGGTTCGCTCGCGGACGCCATCAGGATCACCGCCGACCTCAAGGCGGGATTCACGTACGACGAGGTACGCGCGCGTGCCGAGCGGGTGCTGCGGATGTGCGTCCTCAACGGCACCACGGTGATCCGCGCGCACCCGGACGTCGACCCGGTCACGGGCCTGACCGGGCTCAACGTCCTCCTGGAGCTGCGCGAGAAGTGGGCGTCCCTGGTGACGCTCCAGGTCGTGGCGTTCCCTCAGGAAGGCATCTTCAAGTCGCCCGGCACGGAGAAGCTGCTGCGCGAGGCCCTCGACGCGGGCGCCGACGCCGTCGGGGGTTGTACGTACAACGAGGCGTCGCTCGCGGACTGCCACCGACACGTGGAACTGGTCCTCGACCTCGCGGCGGAGTACGGCGTCCCCGCCGACATGCACGCGGACTTCGGCGACGACGCGGGCGACAGCCGCTTCGCCCTCGCCGAGTTCATCGCCGCCCGCACGGCCGACCGCGGCCTCCAGGGCCGGGTGACGCTCGGGCACGCCACCTCTCTTGCCGGGCGTCCACCGGCCGAGCGGAGCGCCGCCCTCGCCGCTCTCGCCGCGGCCGGGGTGTCGGTGGTGCCGCTGCCCGCCACGGACCTGTTCCTCGGCGGTCGCGGCGACACCACGGCGCCGCGCCGCGGCCTTGCGCCGGTGCGCGAGCTCTGGGACGCCGACGTCCTCACCGCCTGCGCCACCAACAACATCCGCAACGCCTTCACCCCGTACGGCACCGGGGACGTGCTCGAGACCGCGCTGCTGCTGGCCCGGATCGCGCATCTGTCGGGGCCCGCCGATCTGCGCAGGGTGCTGCGCATGGTGACGTACGACGCCGCGCGCGTCATCGGCATCCCGGAGGAGGACTACGGGGTCCGGGAGGGCGCGGTCGCCGACCTCGTCGTCCTGGACACCCGCGACCACGCCACGCTGCTCCTCGACCGTCCCGCGCGCACGGCGGTGGTCAAGGCCGGGCGTGTGGTGGCCCGTTCGACCGTCTCGGCGGAGCTGGACGCTTCGCTCCTCGTGGGCGAGGTGGCGTGACATGGCCGGGACGACGACGGGCACGGGCACGACCGCTCCGGTGACGCCCGTGACCAGGGAACGGATCCCGCACGAGATCGTGGCGTCGGTGCTGGCCGCGACGACCGCGTTCGTGGGCGGCACCGCGCTGCATCTGCCGCCCTGGGCGATCTTCATCTCGTGGGCGGGCATGTTCCTGATGGGCGGGCCGAGCCTCGCGGGCGCGCGCAGGATGTGGTGCGCCATGCCGGTGGGTTCCACGTACGCGCTGCTCATCGTGCTTCTGGAGACCAACGCGGGCACGGCGTTCGGCGAGAGCCAGCTCGCCAGGAACGCGTTCGGGGCGCTGTGCATCCTGGTCCTCAACAGCGCGCTGATGTACACCGGCCGGGTCCGCTTCTTCTCCCTGATCCCCGGCATGTTCTTCGGGTTCGCCAGCTACTTCGCGACGTTCTTCGGCGGGTTCGGCTTCGATGCGGGCAATCCGTGGGCGGCCTGGGTGTGCGTGGTCGCCATGAACGCGCTCGGCCCGGTGTACGCCTGGCTGTCGATGCGGTTGACGTTCCCGGTGGAGATCAAGTCGCCTTCCTGAGCCGGGCGGTTCACCCGCGCTTCACCCGGCGTTCGGGGCCGGGGTCGAACGTGTGCGCTGACCACGTTTCAGCGCCGCAGGAGGCCCCATGTCCCCGCTCGTTCCCGGCAAGCGCCGTTCCCTCGGACGTTCCGCGGCGGCGGGGGTGCCGCTCGCCGTCCTCGTGGCGCTCGGCGTCGCGCCGGCGGTGACGGCCGCGCCCTCCGGCGCGGGCACGGCCGAGGTCACCGGCAGCGCGACGCTCGGCGACATCCCGCTGGACGAGTTCAGCAACGGCCTGCTGCCGGGCACGGTGGAGAACGACCGCGGCGTGGACCTCGGCGGCATCGGCTCCGACCTCTACCCGGCGGGCCGCAAGGGCGAGTTCTGGACGGTGACCGACCGCGGCCCGAACGGCCAGATCAAGGTCGACGGCACGAAGCGCCGCACGTTCCCCGTGCCCGGCTTCGACCCGGCGATCGTCAAGATCCGGGTCACGGGTGACAAGGTCGTCGTCCTCGACGCGATCCCACTGACGACCCGCTCCGGCAAGCCCGTCACCGGCCTCTCCAACCAGGAGTCCCGCGACGAGAAGCCGTACTCGTACGACGCGAAGACGCCGCTCGCGTACAACCCGAACGGGCTCGACACCGAGGGCATCGTGCGCGCGGCCGACGGCAGCTTCTGGCTCGTCGACGAGTACGGGCCCTCGCTCGTGCACGTCGCGGCGGACGGGCGGGTCCTGGCCCGGCACGTGCCGAAGGGGCTGGGGCTGCGGGGCGCGGACTACCGGGTCGTGGAGTCGCTGCCGTCGGTGCTGCTCCACCGGAAGGTGAACCGGGGCTTCGAGGGGCTGGCCCAACTGCCGGGCGGTGACCTGGTGCTCGCGGTGCAGAGCCCGCTGTCGCTGCCGGACGAGGACGCGGGCGAGGCCTCGCGCACGACGCGCCTGCTCCGGTTCTCGCCGAAGCGTCAGGCGGTCACGGCGGAGTACGCGTACCGCTTCGACCCGGTGGACGTGGTGGACCCGGGCGAGGACGACCCGTCCGAGCTGAAGATCTCGTCGATCGTGGCGGTCGGCGGCGACCGGCTGCTGGTCGAGGAGCGCACCGACAAGGCGGCCCGCCTCCAGGAGGTGCGGCTCACGCGCGGCGCGAACATCCTGGGCGGTCGCTGGGACGACGCCGACACGTCTCCTTCGCTCGAGCAGCTGACGGACCCGGCGGCGAGCGGCGTGCCGGTCCTGGGCAAGCGTCTCGTGGTGGACCTGGACAAGGTCGACGGCGTCCCGGACAAGATCGAGGGCATCGCGCTCGCGGGCCGCGACAGCCTCGCGCTGATCAACGACAACGACTTCGGGATGACGGACGGCACGGGCGCGTTCGACGCCGAAGGACGCCTCGTGGACAGCGGTGTCGAGACGAAGGTGACCACGGTGCGGCTGCCGAAGGGCGCCCTGTAGGCGCGTACGTGGCCGTCGGGTCAGCCGCCGAGCGCGCTGGGCAGCTCGCTCGGGAGCCCTCTGGGCAGCTCGGAGGGCAGTTCGCTCGGCAGGCCGCTGGGGAGTTCGCTCGGCAGCTTGCTGGGCAGTTCGCTGGGGATGCTCAGCGAGGGTGAGGGCGTGGCCCGTTCGCTGCTGCGCTCGGGCGACTTCTTGTCGTCGTCCGACGAGCCGTCGCGGGTCACGACGAGGAGGACGGCGCCCGCGATCACGACGAGCGCGACGAGCACCGCGATCACGAGGAGGGGTCGGCGCGGCGGCGGCCCCTCGTCCGGTGGCGGTGCGCCGAACCCGCCGCCCTGCGGGGGCGGCTGCGGTGGCATCGGAGGCACGGACACCCCTCCAGCATTGCCCCCGGGGGCCCAACATGCGAGCCCCCGGGGGGAAGTTGACCGGCCGGGGCGGGCGGCCGCCCCGGCCGGTGTCCGTGCTCAGCCGCGCGCGCCCAGCAGGTGGTCCATCGCCAGCTGGTCGAGGCGCTCGAAGGCCATGCCGCGCTCGGCGGCGGCCTCGACGTCGAACTCCTCGAAGGCGCTCTTGTCGGCGAGCAGCGCGGCGAGACCGTCGTCCGCGGTCGGCCGGGCCAGCTCGTCGAGGCGGGAGGCGGCCAGCGCCGCCTGGACCTCGGGGTCCTCGCGGAAGGCGGCGGCGCGCTCCTTGAGGATCAGGTAGTTGCGCATGCAGCCCGCGGCCGACGCCCACACGCCGTCGAAGTCCTCGGTGCGCGGCGGCTTGAAGTCGAAGTGCCGCGGACCCTCGTACCCGGCCTGCTCCAGGAGGTCGACGAGCCAGAACGCGGCGCGCAGGTCGCCGGCGCCGAAGCGCAGGTCCTGGTCGTAGCGCGTGCCGTGCTGGCCGTTGAGGTCGATGTGGTAGAGCTTGCCCGCCCACAGGGCCTGGGCGATGCCGTGCGGGAAGTTCAGGCCCGCCATCTGCTCGTGGCCGACCTCGGGGTTCACGCCGTACAGCTCGGGGCGCTCCAGGCGCTCGATGAACGCCAGGGCGTGGCCGACGGTCGGCAGCAGGATGTCGCCGCGCGGCTCGTTCGGCTTGGGCTCGATGGCGAACCGGATGTCGTAGCCCTGTTCGGTGACGTACTCGCCGAGCAGGTCGAAGGCCTCCTTCATGCGGTCCAGGGCGTCGCGGACGTCCTTGGCGCCGCCGGACTCGGAGCCCTCGCGGCCACCCCAGGCGACGTACGTCTTGGCGCCCAGCTCTGCGGCGAGGTCGATGTTGCGGATGACCTTGCGCAGGGCGTAGCGGCGCACGTCGCGGTCGTTGGCGGTGAAGCCGCCGTCCTTGAAGACCGGGTGCGTGAACAGGTTCGTGGTGGCCATCGGGACGACCATGCCCGCGGCGTCGAGGGCCTGCCGGAACCGCTTGATGTGCGATTCCCGCTCGGTCTCCGAGGCGCCGAAGGGGATCAGGTCGTCGTCGTGGAAGGTCACGCCGTAGGCGCCGAGCTCGGACAGGCGCTGCACGGACTCGACCGGGTCGAGCGCCGGCCGGGTCGCGTCGCCGAACGGGTCGCGGCCCTGCCAGCCGACCGTCCACAGGCCGAAGCTGAACTTGTCGTCAGGGGTGGGCTGGTACATCATCTTGCGGCTCCCTCGCCGACTATTTCGTCATGGCGCTTTACAAATTAGTATGCGGGAACGCCGCTGGGAAGAGCCGACCGCCGCACAGGCACAGATTTCCCGAGATTTCAGGAGAGCCGCATGTCAGCTGCCGATGGACCCCTCGTCGTAGGAGTCGACAGTTCCACGCAGTCCACGAAGGTTCTGGTCGTCGATGTCGCCACGGGCGCGACCGTGGCGCGCGGGCAGGCACCGCATACGGTGACCTCGGGCGCGGGCCGCGAGAGCGATCCGGAGGAGTGGTACCGGGCGCTGCGCGAGGCGCTGGCCCAGTGCGGCGACGCGGCGCGACGCGCCTCGGCGGTGGCGGTCGGCGGCCAGCAGCACGGCCTGGTGACGCTGGACGCGCAGGGCCGCCCGGTGCGTCCGGCGCTGCTGTGGAACGACGTGCGGTCCGCGCCGCAGGCCGCGCGGCTGGTCGACGAACTGGGCGGGCCGAAGGCGTGGGCGGAGCGGTTCGGCAGCGTGCCGGGCGCCTCGTTCACCGTCTCGAAGTGGGCATGGCTCGCCGAGCACGAGCCGGAGGCCGCGAAGGCCACGGCGGCGGTCCGCCTCCCCCACGACTACCTGACCGGCCGACTGACCGGTGACGGCACCACGGACCGGGGCGACGCGTCCGGTACGGGGTGGTGGGCGTCGTCGACCGAGGCGTACGACGAGGACGTGCTGGCGCGCGTGGGCCTCGACCCGGCGCTGCTGCCCCGCGTCGTCGCGCCCGGCGAGGTCGCGGGCACGGTGACGGGCGGCGATCTGCCGCTGGCCGAGGGCACGCTGGTGGCGGCCGGCACGGGCGACAACGCGGCCGCCGCGCTCGGTCTCGGCCTGCTGCCGGGCACGCCCGTGCTGAGCCTCGGCACGTCGGGCACGGTGTACGCGGTGTCGCGGAACCGGCCGGCCGATCCGTCCGGCACCGTCGCCGGTTTCGCGGACGCGCGCGGCGACTGGCTGCCGCTGGCCTGCACGCTGAACTGCACGCTCGCGGTCGACCGGATCGCGGCGCTGCTCGGCCTGGACCGGGAGGCGGTCGAGCCGGGTGGCACGGCGACGATCCTCCCCTACCTGGACGGCGAGCGGACGCCGAACCTGCCGGACGCCGCGGGCCTGCTCACCGGGTTGCGGCACGACACGACGGGCGGCCAGCTGCTCCAGGCGGCGTACGACGGGGCGGTGCACGCGCTGCTCGGGGCGCTCGACCGGGTGCTCGACGCGGACGCCGACCCGGCGGCGCCGCTGCTGCTGATCGGCGGCGGGGCGCGGGGCACGGCCTGGCAGGAGACGGTGCGGCGGCTGTCCGGGCGGGCGGTGCAGGTGCCGGAGGCCGGCGAGCTGGTGGCGCTCGGCGCGGCGGCGCAGGCGGCGGGCGTGCTGACCGGCGAGGACCCGGGGGCGGTGGCCCGGCGCTGGGACACGGCGCGCGGCCCGCTGCTCGAACCGGTGGAGCGCAAGGACGTGGAGACGCTGGAGCGGATCTCGGGGGTCCTCTCGGGAGCGGCTCCGCTGCTGGGCGGCGGGAACGGCTGACGCCACGCCTGGCAGCCCGACGCCGGACCACCCCGCCGCCCCTGGGAGCATGAGCGCATGACCACCGCACCGCCGCACCGGCAGCGACCGGGCACGTCCGACACCCAGCAGGCCATGCGCCGCCGCAACCTGTCCCGCGTCCTGCACGCCGTGGCCGCCGAGGGTCCGCTGTCGCGGGCCGCGGTGGCGCAGCACATCGGCCTGACCCGGGCGGCCGTCTCCACGCTGGTCGACGAGCTGATCAGGGCGGGTCTCCTGGAGGAGCTGGGGCCGCAGCGGCCGGGCGGGGTGGGGCGGCCCGGCTCTGCGCTCGCGGTCAGCGGGCAGGGGCCCGCGGGGCTCGGAGCCGAGGTGGGCGTCGACCATCTCGCGGTGTGCGCGGTGGATCTGCGGGGCGAGGTGCGGGCGCGGGCCCGGCGCCGGGTGAGCAACCGGGGGCGCGCCCCGAAGCCGGTCCTGGACGAACTCGCCGAGCTGGTGCGGGAGGTGAGCGAGGAGGCGTGGGCGGCCGGTCTGCGGCCCGCGGGGCTCGCGATCGCCGTGCCGGGCCTGGTGGCCCGTGACAGCACGACGGTCGTGCGCGCCCCGAACCTCGACTGGCACGACACGGACCTCGCGCCGCTGCTGCCGGTCGACGTGCCGGTCACCGTCGAGAACGAGGCGAACTTCGGCGCCCTCGCCGAACTGTGGCTCGCCGAGAACTCCCCCGCCGACTTCCTGCACGTGTCGGCGGAGATCGGCATCGGCGCCGCGCTCGTCGTCGACGGCCATCTGCTGCGCGGGACGCGGGGGTTCGCGGGCGAGCTGGGCCATGTGCCGGTCCGCCCTGAGGGCCCCGCGTGCCCGTGCGGCGGTCGCGGATGCCTGGAGCAGTACGCGGGTGAGGAGGCGGTGCTGCGCGCGGCGGGCATCGCGCCGGGGCCCGAGCGGGTCTCGCTGCTCGCCGAGCGGGCCGAGGGCGGCGACACGGGCACCCGCAGGGCGCTGCGGTCCGCGGGCTCGGCGCTCGGCATCGCGCTGACCGGGGCGGTGAACCTGATGGACCCGAGCGCGGTGGTCCTGGGCGGCGCGCTGTCCCGGCTCGCGCCGTGGCTGCTGCCGTCGCTGGAGCGGGAGTTGACGCGTCGTACGGCGTCGCCAGCGGACGGGGTCGTGGTCTCGGGGCTCGGTTCGGACGGGCCGCTGTTGGGCGCGGCGCATTCGGTGGTGCGGGCGGTGCTCGACGATCCGATGGGGGCGGTGGCCACCGCGTAGGCACCGCTCTTGTCGCGGCGCGTCTCGCCGGGCCGTGCCGGGGGCCCGCGTGTTTTCGCCAGTGGTGCGGACCTCTGACGTGCGGTTGTCCACAACGTGCGGGTAGTCCACACATCCGCCGTGCCCTCTTCCGCCCCAACCCGCGGGCCCCGTACGGTGATTCATGTGAGGCACGCCACGCGCGACATGTCACGCCAGGTGCCGCACCGCCCCCGCCCACTGAGCTCCGACCCCCCACCGGTGACCGAGAGGCAGTATTGACATGGACCGAGCAAGAGGTGCGTTCCCGAGCCGCCGCCGGCTGCTCCAACTCGGCGCGCTCGCCGCCGCCCCCACCGCGCTCCTGGCCACGGGCCGGGCGGACGCCGCGCCGCTGGCGACCGTGGACTACCCGAAGGCGGAGTGGGTCCCGGCGAGCAAGTCCAACTACACGGCGTCCAGCCGCCCGTTGACGTACCCCGTCAACTTCGTGGTCGTGCACGTCACGCAGGAGACGTACGCGACGACGCTCGACATCTTCCAGAATCCGGCCAAGCAGGTCTCCGCGCACTACGTGGTGCGCTCGTCCGACGGGCACGTCGCACAGATGGTCCGCGAGAAGAACGTCGCCTGGCACGCGGGGAACTGGGACTACAACACGCGCAGCATCGGCATCGAGCACGAAGGGTGGGTCGACAAGCCGGAGTACTTCACCGACGCCATGTACCGGGAGTCGGCGGCCCTGACCGCATCGATCTGCACGCGCTACGGCATACCGCGCACCCGGGACCACATCATCGGGCACGTCGAGGTGCCGGGTGCGGATCACACGGACCCGGGGGCGTACTGGGACTGGGACAGGTACATGCGACTCGTCACCGGCGCCTGAGCCGCCGCGGCAGGAGATTCGGCGTCTCCACACCCGTGAGCGGCATGTGCCGAAACGCCCGATCCGTGTTCCGGTTCTTGTCGGCCCGGGCCCCTGGAGCGACGATGTGCTCACCGCACCGTCGCGAGGGAGCCGTCCTGGAGGCCGAGTTGACCGATCCGTGGGTCGCCCTGGAGCCGGGCACCGATCCGTCCGAGCGGGTACGGGCGCTGCGCCGCGCGCACGACCGGTTCACCGCGGCGGGCACCGTGGCCCGTCCGGTGCGCCCGGTCGTCGCCGCGTCCTGGCGCCGCTCGGCGGGCGCGCACGTCAGCCCGGACGCCTCGGCGTCCGTGGAGATGCCGGAGGGCGACCTCGGCAGCTACCGCGCCGAGCATCCGCTGGCCCGGGTGATGCCGCTGTTCCGCGAGCTGATGGGCACCTTCGCGGCCGACGGCGAGCACCTGCTGGCGGTCTGCGACGCGCACGGCAGGCTGCTGTGGGTGGAGGGGCACGCCGGGACGCGCGCGGCGGCGGGCCGGATGAACTTCGTGCCGGGCGCCCGCTGGTCGGAGACGGCGATGGGCACGAACGCGCCGGGCACGGCCGTCGCCGTGGACCGCCCGGTGCAGGTGTTCGCGGCCGAGCACTTCATCCGCCACGTCCAGCCGTGGACCTGCGCCGCGGCTCCCGTGCACGATCCGCACACCGGGCGGCTGCTCGGCGCCATCGACATCACGGGCGGCGACCGGCTCGCGCACCCGCACAGCCTGGCGTTCGTGCAGGCCGTGGCGCGGGCCGCCGAGTCCCAGCTCGCCCTGCTCACCCCGCCGCCCACCGCCGAACCGGCGCTGCGGCTCACCGCGCTCGGCCGCGACGAGGCGCTGCTGCTCACCCCGACCGGCCACAAGGTCCGTCTCAGCCGCCGCCACAGCGAGATCCTCGTCCTGCTCGCCCGCCACCCGGAGGGCCTGACCGGCGACGAACTCCTCTGTTTCCTCTACGAGGACGAGTCCGTGACCCCGGTGACGCTGCGGGCCGAACTGGCGAGGCTGCGCCGCGTCCTCGGCCCCGACGTGCTGCGCTCCCGCCCCTACCGGCTCGCGGCCCCGGTCGACTCGGACCTCTCCACGGTCGAGCGGCGCCTGGCCTCCGGAGCGGTCACGGCGGCGGCGTCCGCGTACACGGGGCCACTCCTCCCCCAGTCGCAGGCCCCGGCCGTGGCCCGCGTCCGGGACCGGCTCGCGGACGAGCTGCGGGCGGCGCTCATCGCACGCGGCGACCCGGACCTCCTGGCGGACTGGGCGCACGCCCCGTGGGGCGAGGACGACCTCGACGTGTGGCGGGCGCTCGCGGCGGTCCGGCCGACCCCGCCGGTCCTGGCCCGCCTCGCCGCGCTCGACGACGAACTGCGCGCCCCCTCCGCGTACGCAACGTAGCTGCAACGTCCGGGCTCCTAGCCTCCCGTGCGAACGCTGCCCAACGGCGGGCAGCCGCAGAGGAGGCCACTCACCATGACCCGCTACGCAGCGCCCGGCACGCAGGGCTCCGTCGTCTCCTACCAGGCCCGCTACGACCACTTCATCGGCGGCGAGTACACCCCGCCCGCCCGCGGCCAGTACTTCGAGAACCCCAGCCCCGTGAACGGACAGCCGTTCACCGAGATCGCCCGTGGCACCGCGGAGGACGTCGAGCGCGCCCTCGACGCCGCGCACGCCGCCGCACCCGCCTGGGGGCGCACCGCGCCCGGGGCCCGCGCCGACATCCTCCTCAAGATCGCCGACCGGATGGAGCAGAACCTCGAACTGCTCGCCGTCGCCGAGTCCTGGGAGAACGGCAAGCCGGTCCGCGAGACCCTGGCCGCCGACATCCCCCTCGCCATCGACCACTTCCGCTACTTCGCGGGCGCGGTCCGCGCACAGGAGGGCTCCCTCTCCGAGATCGACGACGACACGGTCGCCTACCACTTCCACGAGCCCCTTGGCGTCGTCGCGCAGATCATCCCGTGGAACTTCCCGATCCTGATGGCGACGTGGAAGCTGGCCCCGGCGCTCGCGGCGGGCAACGCGGTCGTCATCAAGCCGGCCGAGCAGACCCCGGCGTCCATCCACGTCTGGCTGGACCTGGTCAAGGACCTGATCCCGGCGGGCGTCGTCAACATCGTCAACGGCTTCGGCGTCGAGGCGGGCAAACCCCTCGCCTCCTCGTCCCGGGTGGCGAAGGTCGCGTTCACGGGCGAGACCACGACGGGCCGCCTGATCATGCAGTACGCCTCGGAGAACATCAAGCCGGTCACCCTCGAACTCGGCGGCAAGTCCCCGAACATCTTCTTCGACGACGTCTGGGCGAAGGACGACGACTTCCGCGACAAGGCCCTCGAGGGCTTCACGATGTTCGCCCTCAACCAGGGCGAGGTGTGCACCTGCCCGTCCCGCGCGCTGATCCAGCAGGGCCACTACAGCGAGTTCATCGACGCGGCCGTCGCCCGCACCGAGGCCATCAAGCCGGGCCACCCCCTGGACACCGACACGATGATCGGCGCCCAGGCCTCCAACGACCAGCTCCAGAAGATCCTCTCGTACCTCGACATCGGCCAGCAGGAGGGCGCGAAGGTCCTCACCGGCGGCCAGCGCATCGAGTACGACGGCGAACTGGCGGGCGGCTACTACGTGCAGCCCACCATCTTCGAGGGCCAGAACCGCATGCGGATCTTCCAGGAGGAGATCTTCGGCCCGGTCGTCTCGGTCGCGTCCTTCGCCGACTACGACGACGCCATCAAGATCGCCAACGACACGTTGTACGGCCTCGGCGCCGGTGTCTGGACCCGCGACATGAACACGGCGTACCGCGCGGGCCGCGCCATCCAGGCGGGCCGCGTCTGGACCAACTGCTACCACGCGTACCCCGCACACGCGGCGTTCGGCGGCTACAAGCAGTCCGGCATCGGCCGCGAGAACCACAAGATGATGCTGGACCACTACCAGCAGACGAAGAACCTGCTCGTGTCGTACTCGGCGCAGAAGCTGGGCTTCTTCTAGAGGGACGCACGAAGGCGCCTGAACTGGGTTTTTACCCCTCAGGCGCCTTCTACTGGACTCTCTCAGAGCTGGGTCCAAGATGCGTGAGAAGTCCCAGCCCATCCCGCGAGTATCCCGGTTCCGACCAGCTCTTCCGGACCAGTCACGGACCAAAACCCACGACTCATTCCCCCCCCGACACTGCGCCTCGGCTGGCCTAGCCCCACTCCTCCATAGACTGCTCAATGAGGCGGTTGGCCTGCTCCCGCACACCGTCCAGGAACTTGGCGTGGTGACGGGACAGGACCTCGATGCCCTGCCCTTCGCGGCGAGCACATTCGGCCAGGTCCCCGCCGGAGTAGAGCCTGAACGAAATGCCGGCGCGCCGGAGATCGTAGGGCCTCTTGGCCAGCCCGCAGGCGAGTTCCACCCGAGTCAGCACGTACTTCCGTGACCGCGCCCACATAAGACCATAGGCAGCCGCGTCCACGTAGTTGTCGGCCAGATTCCGGAACAGCCGCCCGTCCGGCGCCGTCCCGAGCCGTTCGAAGTGCGCGCGGAGCATCCGCACGAACTGCGGAGGAATGGGCACCGGGCGGGTCGCCGTAGTCGCGCGGCGCTTGAGCGAGTGCACTTCGTGCACAGCGCCGTCGTCCGTCCATCCCTTCCCCACGATGACGACACCGCCCGAGAGGTTGAGCATCCCCCACCCGGTTTTGGGCAAGTGACACTGTTCGAGCCGTAGGTGGATGACCTCCGCGGGCCGCATTGGGCTCGTAACGCGATCTTGTGACCTCGAACACAAAGCACGGATACTCACTGCTCGGGGTCAGGCCAAGTCGCCACAAGTCCCCGGAGATCTGGAAAGCGGGGACCAGGGACTGTCTCCTGGGTGGGCTCGCCGTTGAGCCAGCACACTTGCTCGCGGGCGCCGTCGCCAGTGTCGAACAGGCAGCTGCTCTCGGAGGTGAAGTCGGTGAACACCTTCCTGACGTTGGCCGAGCGCGCGAACAAGCGACTCATCCCTGACGTCGCTGCCCAGCACTCCACCGACGCATAGCCGGGGTGCAGGAGTGACTCGAACCGGATCCTCGCATAGATGTACCCGATCTGGATGCGCCCGTCCGCCTCCGGCGGCATACCCGCCCGTCTCTGCATACTCGTGCAGCGCATCATCGACATCGAACATGAGTGACGTGTCGAGCTCGAGTGCACCGCTCGTGGAGCAATCGACCGGATCGCTCTTGAAGTGGGACGTGAACGGGAGGACGAGCCGGGCATCGCCGGGCAGGGTGACCAGAGGGGGCACGGCACGGGCCGGTGGCGCAAGCTCGGCCAAATTGGTCAATGCCCCGGCAACACTCCAAGGAGGCAGATACATGTCGTAGCCGTAGATCAGTCCCACGCTTCCCCCTGTCTCAGATCGAAGAGCGCCGTCTCACGCTCGGGCCCTTGAACGCCTGCTGGTTAGAGCTCGCGCCACGTTCATGAGAGGTCCCTCCTGAGTCGCCTCCAGCAGATCAGGCCGCAGGCCAACGAGACGAAGGCGTCGCGAAGGTCGAGGCGGCGTTCCCATCGGACGGCGAGGCGTTTGAACTGGTGGAGCAGGGCGAAGGTCTGCTCGACGACGTACCGGAGTTTGCCCAGGCCCTTGATATTCCGGGGCGCCCTTGCGGGAGATCACCGGCATGATCCGGAGTTTGCGCAGTTCGCGGCGGATGACCTTGGAGTCGTACGCCTTGTCGCCGAACACGGCGTCGGGGCGTCGGGGCGTCGGCGGGGATGACCCGGCTGTCCGGCGACCGACCGGACAGCCGTCGACGAGAACGATGGTCTGGGTGATGTCGTTGACGTTCGCCGCGGTGGTGACGACGTACAGCGGGGTTCCGCGCCCGTCGCAGATCAAGTGGTGCTTGCTGCCCGTCTTGCGCCGGTCGAACGGCGACGGACCGGTCGAGGCCCCCCCTTTTTTCCGCGGATGTGGGAGCCGTCCACGCATGCGCGGGACCAGTCTAGTTCGCCGGCTGGAAGCCGCTCCGCGGACCTGCGGCGCCTAGGGCACCGATCGGCCGGGAGCGCCGGATGACGCCCGAGACCTCTTCGCCGGGCGCGGCAGAGAAGGCACGCAGCGTCCTTAGGGTCCGCTTCGATCTCGCCGGCCAAGACGACTCGCACTCCCTGTTCGAGCGGCTGCTCGGCCTGATCGAGGACATCACCCCCGTTCACCAGCCGAACCCGGCAGATCACAGTGCCGACCTCGACATCAGCGGCGCGCGGCGGCACTTCGCCCGCACCCCGTACGAGGTCGCCGCGATCTTGCAGTTGCGGGCCATAGCGCTCTACGGCGCCCCCTGTGCGATCGGGGGCGGCCGCTCGCCGATGATCGCCGCGATGGCGGCCGCCCTCACTCCGTACGGGCGCATCACGGTCGTGGCGCCCGACGATGCAGCCGTGGCGCGGTTCCTGCGGCCCAAGCCGCTCACCGCTCTGCCCGGAATCGGTCCCTCCACCGCCAGGCTCCTGGGCCGCTACGGCCTCACGAACATCGGGCAGCTGGCCGAAGCTCCCTCGAGCGCCCTGAGCCGGACCCTGGGCGCGCACGCTAAGACCCCTCATCGACCGGTGTCAGCCAGGTCGCTGCGCTAACAGCGTCAACGGTCCCGAGCACCTGCCGACATGGCAAGCCGAACGAACCTCGCTCATGAAGCTCCTGGAAACCCGCAAACTGGCGCCCAACCACCGGGCCCACATCATTGACCAGCTCCGCGACGTCAGCCTCGTGGTCCGAAGGGCGACCCCGTGACCGGGCCCACCGTCTCCCCTCGCACAGAGCACGGTCTGCGCGAGGCCATGGAACGACTCTTCAACGGCAGGCCGATACGCACAGACGGGAAGCTCACCAAGAACAACCTCTGGCGCGAGGCAGGCGTCAGCCGAGCCACTATGAACCGCGCTACTGACGTGCTCATCGAGTGGGACCGTCGCGTCGGCCAGAGCCCAGCCAGTCAGCGCGACCAGCGGCAAACCGAAGAGATCGCCCTTCTGCGTCGGCGACTCAAGGCCAACCGCGAACAGCGACAACACCTACAAGATCAAGTCGATGCCGCGGCTACCGTCATCGCCACCCTGCTCGCCGAGAACACCGCGCTTCGCGAGCGGGCCACCACACAATCCGCTGTTATCGTCCCGCTCGCCAGATCTCGCACGGCCGAGTGAGCAGATTGCCACGACTCGGTGAGCCCAAGATCTGTCTCATGAGACATAGCGCAGTCTCAGAACCAGCCAGCCCTCTGCAGATGCCCGTTCCGCAGCGGCCCGCACATGTTGATCGACGCCTGTTCTGTCGTCAATGCATCGCACTACTGCAGTGAAAGGAGACGGGTGAGCGTGTGTGCAGCCCGGGTGAGACTGCAGGTGAGGCCGTCGATGTCGAGTTGGGCTGTCTGGTGCCGTGGAACGGTGGCGGTGACCGAACCGGCAATCGTGTGGCCAACGAAGTAGGGGACGGCGATGCCGAAGGCGTCCGGGATGCGTTCACCGTCTCCCTGCGCCCAGCCTCGTTCACGGATCTGCTGCAAGTCCTTGCTGATCTGTGTGCGATTGAGAGGCGTGTTGTCGGTGTGCTGGACCATGGGCAGTTGCGTCAGCGTGCCTTCTGGCAGGTGGGCCAGGATGGCCTTGCCTGCAGCGCCTGCGGCCAGGGGGACTTCCGTATCCGTGGGCAGGCTGTAGTGCACTGGCTTGGTGCCCCGTACGACGCTGGTCATGCGGGCGGAGTTGGTCTCTGGCGCGTACTCGGTGAGGGCGATGGTTTCACCGGTTTCCTGCGCGAGGGCGTGGAGCACCGGTTCGGCGATCGCGCTGGTGGATGGCAGAGGGCCCAGGGATGCCGCCCAGCGCAGCATGAGCGGCCCAGTTGCGGCGTGCTCGCCGTAAGGGACGGCGAGCCCGGTGACGAGGGCGGCGTCGAGGAGGCGGGCGGTAGTGGCGGGATTGCCGCCCAGGAGCCGGGCCAGTGCGCGGCCACCGGTGGGCAGGGGCGCCCCGGCGGCCAGGAGCGTCAACAGCCCTTCGAGGCGGCAGGCGGCCGATGCCCTGCCCTCCGTGTCATGTCGGCTCGTCAACTGCAACAGACCGGGTGCTTGTTGGGCTGTGGCCGTGGCGTCATCGGTGAGTCGGCCGATCTCGGCGATGGTGTTCCGGACGTGGACGGCGAAGCGCTCCAGGTCCTCGGTGGTGGTCTCGTGGCGCAGGCGGGTCACGGAGATCGCGCCGATGAGTCCGCTCGCGCGCAGGGGCGCTGCGACTCCGGCGGCCAGGGCGACGTGCTGGCCGATGCTGATGGTGATGCCGTCGTGGCGTGACTGCTGGACCAGCCGGGCGAGTTCGCCGTGGTCGGTGATGGTGTCGGCGGTGTGTGCGACCAGGTCCAGGCGGTCGAGGACCTCGGGGCCGAGTTCGGCGAGGATGGTGCGGCCTGCGGCGCCGGCGTGCAGGGGGATGATCCGGCCGGGGTCGAGCCGGTAGCGCAGCGGGCCTTCCGGTATGGCGGCGAGGGCTACGAAGGCCTGGGTGCGTGCGGGTTCGTAGAGGGCGAGCAGGATCGTGGCGTCACAGGTGGCCGCGAGTCGTTCCGTCAGCGGCCGGGCCTGGCTAAGCAGTGGGTGGGTGCGGTGGACACTGTCCATCAGCACGCGCAGGCGGGGGCCGTACGTGTAGGTGGCGTTGGCTGTCTGGGCGGCAAGGTCGCATTCGGCGAGGGCCTGCAGGACACGGTGGATCGTACTGCGGCTCAGGCCGGTTTCCCCGGCGAGTTCGCGTACCCCCCACGGCTCGCCCAGGGGGCGGCGGGTGAGGGCGTCGAGGGTGGCGATGAGCCGGTCGTTGGCGGCCGATCCGCTACTCATGCCGGAGCCTCTTTCGTGCGCGGTCGCGGACTGCTCGGCGGCGTCAGCATGGCGGGCCTCTCCGTCTCGTCTCGCCCCTGCCGTGTCGGGTATGCGGCCACCCTATGCCGCTGCCTGCGGGGCGAGGGGCTGTTGCTCCTGTTCAGAGGGCTGGTTGGTTGTTTCACCAAGGTTTCTTCCCGCTTGCAGGCAGGGGTTGACACCAGGCCAATCTCAGCCAGACACTCCCTGAACAGTTTACAGGACACCGTCCCATTTTTTGCACAGCGAGGTGCGAGATGTCAGTTCCAACGGACACTGCAGGGGTGAGCACGACCGTGACCGAGGAGCGCCGCCAGAAGGCCAAGAAGGCCACCGCGGTCGCCGCGTTCGGCACGTTCATCGAGTACTACGACTTCAGCGTCTATGGGTACGTGGCCGCGACGCTGTCGGTCGTGTTCTTCCCGAGCGACGACCCCACGGTGGGTCTGCTCAACACGTTCCTGGTCTTCGGCTCGGCGTTCGTCGTGCGTCCGCTCGGCGCGCTCTTCTTCGGTCGCCTCGGCGACCGCGTCGGCCGGCGCGCCAGCCTGATCGCGAGCATCGGCCTGATGAGCCTGGCCGCGGCCCTCACGGGAGTGCTGCCCGGCTACGCCACCCTCGGCGTGACTGCACCGATTCTGCTGGTCATCCTGCGCATGCTGCAGGGGTTCTCCACCGGTGGAGAGATCGGTGGCGCGGCCAGCTACATCCGCGAGTGGGCCCCCGCCGAGCGCCGCTCGCTGTACATCTCGTTCATCCCCGGCGTCGGAGTGTTCGGCAAGGCGTGCGCGGCAGGTATGGCCGCGCTGGCCGCTTCGTTCGTTCCCGAGCACGCGATGGAGACCTGGGGCTGGCGCCTGCCATTCCTTCTCGCCGTGCCGCTCGGCCTGCTCTGCCTGTACCTGCGCCTGAAGATCGAAGACACCCCCGAGTTCCGCCGTGCCGAACGCCACGAGGCCACCGCGCGCAAGCCGTTCAAGGAACTGGCCGCCGACCACCCGGGGCCGCTGGCCAAGGTCATGGCGATCTCCACCGTGCAGAACGTCGGCACCTACGTCGGCACCGTCTTCGTCGCCACCTACCTCAGCACCGTCCTGCACTTCTCTGCCAGCCAGGCCGCCACCATCGTGCTGCTCGCCGTCGTCACGGCGTCCGTGTTCATCCCGCTGTGCGGCCAGCTCGGCGCACGCCTGGGCGGCAAACGCCTCCTGATCGTTTCCTACGTGGCCTACGTGGCCGTCACGATCCCCTCGTTCTGGCTCATGGGGCGTGGCTCGGTGGGGCTGGCGATTGCGGGCCTGATCCTCGGCATGGTGCCCTACGCCTTGTGCCAGGCCAGCACCTACGCGGTCATGCCGGAGTTCTTCCCGGTTCAGGTCCGTCACACCGGCGTTGCCTTCGGCCACAGCATCGGCGCCGTCATCGGCGGCGGCGCGGGCCCCTACCTGAGCACGTGGCTCATCGACACCACCGGCAGCACCCTTGTGCCCGCCTACATCCTCGTCTTCTTCGGGCTGTTCGGCCTCGGTATCGCGCTGGGAGCCATGCGCTCCAGCAGCGATCCCGACCACCTCTACGCCTGACAGCACCTGATCGAACGGACTCCAACGCATGACGTCTCTCTACGTCTCCGACCCCACCCACCCCCACGTCCTCGCCCAGCTGCACGAACTCGGCGAAGTCCACCTCGGATACGGCCCCTCGGCCACCGAATACGCGGCCGTCCAGGAGCGCGTCGAGGCCGTCATGCTGCGCGCCGAGCGGTTCACCCCGGACAAGATCGCAGCCTCCTCCCGGCTGAAGATCATCGCCCGGCACGGGGTCGGCACCGACAACGTCGACATCCCCGCCGCCACCCGGGCCGGCGTATGGGTCACCGTGACCCCGGGCAGCAACGCCCGCTCCGTCGCCGA
Source organism: Streptomyces sp. SDT5-1 (assembly GCF_052245995.1). Lineage (NCBI taxonomy): Bacteria > Bacillati > Actinomycetota > Actinomycetes > Kitasatosporales > Streptomycetaceae > Streptomyces > Streptomyces sp. SDT5-1. Next base: position 228,150 of record NZ_CM125963.1, read on the forward strand.
GCACGTCTTCGCTCTCACTCTGGCCCTCGCCCGCCGCATCCCGGCCGCCGCCGCCGGCACCGCCAACGGACAGTGGGGCACGATCAAACCGCACCTGACCGGGTTCGAGCTGCACGGACGCACCCTGGGCCTGTTCGGCTTCGGCCGCATCGCCTCCTTGACCGCCGAGATCGCCCGCGGCTTCGGCATGCCCGTCCTGGTAACCGACCCGTACGTGGACGCGGAACTCACCCGGCAGCACGGGGCCGAACTAGTCCCCTTCGACGAACTCATCGCGCAGTCGGACGTACTGAGCCTGCACGCCCCGCTCACCGCGACCACCAAGGGCATCATCGATGCCGACGCCATTGCCCGCATGCGTCCCGGCTCCGTCCTCATCAACACCGCCCGCGGCGCACTCGTCGACGAGGCGGCCGTCCTCCTGGCGCTGGAGTCCGGGCAGTTGGGCGGAGCCGCCCTCGACGTCCTCGAGGGCGAGTCGACCGACATGAACGACCCCCTGCCCCACAGCACGGAGATCGCCGCCCGCAACGGTCACCTCGACAACCTCATCGTGACCCCGCACATCGCCGGGCAGACCACCCAGTCCCTGCTCGCCGCAGGCACCCAGGCCCTGCACTGCATCCGGCAGGCCCTCGCCGGCGAGAGCCCGCAGCACGCCGTCAACAACCCCGCCGCCACGGCCTGATCTTCCACCGCCTGCGACCTGAATCGAGGCCTCCGTTGTTCATCAACGCCTCCACCGACAACATCGACATCGCCCCGCAGTGGCAGCGCGCCGACCTCGACGAGGTCAAAAGGCTCGCCCAGTACCCCGTGGCCCTCATCGGGGACGTCCAGGCCCGCATGGGCATCATGGCCTCCCCCATTCGCCCCGTGACGCCCTCCCCGCACTTGGCGGGAACGATCCTGCCCGTCCACGCGCGCGAAGGCGACAACCTCGCCATCCACCGCGCCCTCGACGACGCACGCCCAGGCGACGTCCTCGTCGTCAACGCCAACGCCGAAACCAACCGGGCCGTCTTCGGAGACCTGCTCGGCGAGATCTGCCGCGCCAAGGGCGTCACCGGAGTCGTCGTCGACGGCGCCGTCCGCGACGTCGACGAACTCGCCGGTCAGGGACTGGCCGTCTACGCCCGCGGCATCTCACCCGCCGGCCCCTGGAAGAACGGCCCCGGCCGCATCGGCCACCCGGTCGCCTGCGGCAACATCGTCTGCAACCCCGGCGACGCCATCATCGGCGACAACGACGGCCTCATCGTCATCCCCCAGCATGCCCTGGCCGCCACCCTCGAACGCACCCAGGCCCAGGAACAGACCGAGCAGAAGATGCGCGACGCCATCCACGCCACTGCCTGAGCACCCGAACCCTCCGTGCCAGCCGACTGACGGCCGGCGAAAAGACTCCACACCGCGAGGCAGGCACCCGCCCGCCTTCACCGCACCGAGGCGGGCCGCAACGCGCTGTGGACCGGGTGGGTGGGCGCGATTGAGGGCGCGCCCACCCACCAGCGCAAGCCGGCGGCCGACACTGCCCCAGCCCAGGCGTCACCTGTGCCACTCGGCCCTGCACAGAAGCCCGCCCCTCTGAGGCAGGGCTGCCCAGCAGTCGCTCTTGCCGCTCGTGGAAGTTCGTGCAACTTGAAAACTTCCTGGAGGACGGGGCCGCTTCCCCCTACGGCCAGTCCGGGACAGCCCTCTGCCTGCCACTCCAGGCCTTCCTCAGCGCGAAGCCGCGCCCGCCCAGCCGCGCAGCGCCCCGTAGTACGCCTGAGCCAGGCGGTTCACTACGGCTGCTTCGTCCAGGCCCTCACCGATGAGGTCAAGAATGTCGCGGGGGTCGAACATGATGTTGTAGAGGAACAGGGCGTGGTCGAAGTGCTCGTCCGCCACGTCGAGATGGCGCATCACGGCGCGGATCGGGCGTTCCCAGATGTCACGGACTGCGGTGATCACCTGGTCCCGTGCCCGTAGTCGGGCCAGAAAGCCCTGGCGGGAGCGGACCTGGACGGTGGCCACGCCGTGCGTGCGCACGAGACGGACGCGCTCGGCCGCCACGGCCTCGAACAGTCCGGTGCCGGTTTTCGGGCAGTCGTGGCTGAAGTTCCTGAGCTCGACGATGGTGCTGTAGACGTAGGCCGAGATCAGCTCGTCGAGGGTGGAGAAGTACCGGTAGGCGGTGGCCACAGAAAGGCCGGCCTGCTCGGCGACGCGCGGCATCGAGACCGAGGCGGGCTCCGTCACGAGAAGGTGACCGGCCGCGTCGAGCAGCTTGTTGCGGTTACGGACGGCGTCCTGACGCAGGCCGCGGCTCCGCCCTGTCGACGGGCCTGTGCTCTTCAACGTGGCCTCCGTGGTCCGCACTCCATCGATTGTCCCGAGACCTAGGTCTCACTTAACCATCAGCGTATCCCGTGGAGGATGGCGGGGCGAAGTCGATCGCTCCCACCAACACAACTGAGCAAACGGAGAGTTACGTCGCGTTCAAGGGCTTGACACGCACCGAAAGCTGCCTTCAACTCGTACTCGAACTAAGACAGCTATCGCAGTTCTGTCAGAGGAGATCGGTTTGAAGAAAGCCTCACTCCTGCGCACAGCCGCCACGGCCCTCACGCTCGCCCTCGCACTCTCGGCCTGCGGCGCCGAGCCTGCGGCGCACAGCATCGCGGCATCGCATCCGCTCAACCGCCTGTTGCCGGAGCACGTAAGGCAGTCGGGGAAGCTCAAGATCGGCGGCAGTACGAACGTCGCGCCGTACCTCTACCGGGACGGATCCGACATCACCGGTTTCGAGAAGGAGCTGATGGACGCGCTGGGCAAGGAGCTCGGCGTGGACATCGACTTCTACGACGCCGGGTTCACCGCGCTCGTCCCCGGCCTGCAGTCGGGGAAGTTCGACGTGGCGATGGGTGACTTCACCGACACTCTGGAGCGACAGCAGGCCGTGACCTTCGTCGACTACACGGCCTCGTACCAGACCCTCTTCGTACAGAAGGGGAACCCCAAACGGCTGAGGACCGCCGGCGACCTGTGCGGCACCACGGCCGCCGCCACAGTCGGCAGCCTGTCCGGTGACCTCGCCCTCAAGCAGGACGCGATCTGCAGGAAGGCGGGCAAGGCCGGGGTGAAGGTCATGGAGATGGACAACAACGCCGCCACGATGATGCAGGTACGCACCGGCCGGGCCGACTCGGTGGTCATCGACTACGTCATCGGCCGGTACGTCGCCGAGAACAGTGACGCGGGCGAGGTGGCCGGCAAGGCCTTCTACAAGCAGTTCCACGGCGCCGCCGTGCGCAAGGACAACGCCACCCTTCGCAAGGCGCTCGGCGCCGCATTCGAGGAGATCATGCGCAACGGAAGCTACGAACGCGTCCTGAAGCACTGGGACATGGAGCGCCTCGCGATGGACGCTCCCCGCGTGAATGCGGCCACGTCATGAGCGCCCCCATCACCGCATCGCGCGGCGCCGACATCGACGACATCGCCACGCTGCCCGTCACTCCCGTGCGCAGGCCCTGGCAGTGGGCGGCCAGCGCGATCGTCCTGGTCCTGCTCGCCTTGCTGGTCGCGTCGGTCGCGGGTAACTCCAACATGGGCTGGCCGGTCGTCGGCGACTACCTCTTCGACGCCGACGTCCTGCACGGCATCGGCTGGACCGTGCTGCTCACCGTCGTGTGCATGGCGCTCGCGGTGGTCATCGGCGTCGTCATTGCCGTGCTGCGTACTTCGGGCAACCGTGCGCTGTCCGGTGCCGCCGCGCTGTTCGTGTGGTTCTTCCGCGGCACGCCGCTGCTCGTCCAGCTCATCTTCTGGTTCAACCTGGCCTTGGTGTTCCCGCAGTTGGGGCCGGCGATGTTCTTCGGGCAGGGTGCGGCAGGCATCGACACCAACAACGCCATCGACTGGTTCACCGCGGCCCTGCTCGCCTTCGGTCTGCACGAGGGCGCCTACATGGCCGAGATCGTGCGAGGCGGGTTCCTCGCCGTGGACCGCGGCCAGACCGAGGCCGCCGAGTCGATCGGCATGACGAGCGGGCAGACACTGCGCCGCGTGCTGCTCCCGCAGGCACTGCGGGTGATCGTGCCGCCGTCGATGAACCAGTTCGTCAACCTCTTCAAAGCCACCTCCCTGGTCGCCTTCGTCTCCGGGCTCGACCTGCTCTCCGCGGTCCAGCACATCTACGCCACCAACTACGAGGTCGTCCCGCTCCTGATCGTCGCGAGCCTGTGGTACCTCGCGCTCGTCTCCCTGGCCACGCTCGGCCAGCACCTGCTGGAGAAGCGCCTCAACCAGGGCTACGGACGTGCCGCCGCTGTCGAACGGGAGCGCAAGAACACCAAGGAGGCCACCGCATGACGACCGCCACTGCCACCGCCATGGTCCAGGCCCGCGGGATCACCAAGTCGTACGGCTCGCTGACCGTCCTGGACGGCCTCGACTTCGACGTCGAGCGGGGCGAAGTGGTGTGTCTGCTGGGCCCGTCCGGATCCGGCAAGAGCACGCTGCTGCGCTGCCTCAACCGGCTGGAGAAGCCGGACGCCGGGGTGGTCAGCGTCGACGACGAGATCATCGGCTACCGGCACGAGAGCGGCCGCCTGTACGAACTGAGCGGCAAGCACCTCGCCCGCCAACGCGCCGACGTCGGCATGGTCTTCCAGCGTTTCAATCTCTTCCCGCACCGCACGAACCTCGAGAACGTCTTGGAGGGGCCGCTGCTCGTTCGCAAGGAACCGCGGGCGACCGCGCTCGCCCACGCCCGGGAGCTGCTCGCGAGGGTGGGCCTCGCCGACAAGGTCGACGCCTACCCCAACCACCTCTCCGGCGGCCAGCAGCAACGCGTCGCCATCGCCCGTGCATTGGCGATGCGCCCGAAGCTGATGCTGTTCGACGAGCCGACCTCCGCGCTCGACCCGGAACTGGTCGGCGAGGTCCTTGCCGTCATGAAGGACCTGGCCCGCGAGGGCATGACGATGATCGGCGTCACCCACGAGATGGGCTTCGCCCGCGAGGTCGCCGACCGGGTCATCTTCATGGACGGCGGCAAAGTGGTCGAACAGGGGCCGCCCAACGAGGTGATCGACAACCCGCGCGCCGAACGCACCCGCGCCTTCCTCGCCCGCATGAACTGACTGCTCCCCACCTACCACCTGCACCAACAGACTTGGAGTCACCGTGTCCCGCACCACCTCCGACACCCGCCCCTTTCCCGCCAAAACCATGAACTTCGTCCGGGAGCAGTTCGCACACCTGGAACGAGACATGCACGGCACGGAACGGATCTTCTTCGAGAACTCCGGTGGCTCCCTTCGACTGCGGTCCGCTGCCGAGCGCGCGCTGGAGGTGTCACTCTCGCCGGACAGCAACTCCCGCCCCACGCGCGTCGCCCGCGACCTCGCCCGCGTCCAGAAGCAGGGCGAACAGGACCTGTTGGCCTTCTTCAACGGCGCCCCGGACGGGGCCCTGCTGCCAACGGCGACGGCTTCGCAGGCAATGTTCGACGTGATACGCGTCATCACGGACGCGGCCCCGGGCACGAACATCGTCACCACCGCCATCGAGCACCCCTCCTCGTACGACGCCTGCGCGGGCAACGCCGCACGCACCGGCCAGGAGTTCCGCGTGGCCTCGGCCGACCCCGAAACGGGAGGTGTCGACCCACAGGCAGTCGCCGACCTGGTCGACGAAGGCACCTCCCTGGTCTCCGTCATCGCCACGTCCAACATCACCGGCGCCGTCACCGACATCGCGGCGGTCGTCGCCGCGGTACGGGCCAAGAACCCCGACGTGTACGTGGTCGCCGACGGGGTCCAGTACGCCCCGCACGGAGTGATCGACGTACGAGCGTGGGACGTCGACGCGGTGAACATCGCCCCGTACAAGATGTTCGGCGACCGCGGCAACGCCTTCACCTACCTCTCCCCCCGCCTCGCCGACCTCCCGCACGACAAGCTCGCCGCCGCGAGCACTCGCACGTGGGCGGTCGGCAGCTCAGCGCCCGCCGCCTACGCCGGCTTCTCGGCGATCGTCGACTATCTCGCGGCCATCGGCGGTGCTGAGCCCGGCAGCGATCGCCGCACGGCGCTGGTCGCCGGACTGCGGGCGATCCACGGCCACGAGCAGGCCCTTTTGCACACCCTCCTGGAGGGCACGGCCTCGCAGCCGGGCCTTCATCAACTTGCCGGTGTCCACGTCCACTTCGCCGACCGCGCCGCCACCCTGCCCCGCGACCTGATCGTGCCCCTCACCTTCGACGACGTGTCCTGCGCCGACGCCGTACGCGCCTACGAGGAGCGCGGCGTGATCGTCTACGAGCGCGTGGCCACCAGTCCGTACTCCGAACGCATCCTGCGCGCGGTCGGCCTCAACGGCGTCGTCCGCGTTTCCCCTCTGCACTGCCACACCCTGGAGGAGGCCGAGCGGTTCCTGGCCGTGACGCAGGAGATCGCGGACAAGGTACGCAGGGCGGGGGAGCAGGCCGCATAGTCGGGAGCCGGGTGAGGTCCCGGCCGACGAGTGGAAGCAGGTCATACGGAGAGGAGCCGTATGACCTGCCTAGCCATCCGGCCGTAGGCCAGAGCCGGAATCACCACTGCTGACAGTGCTGAACTGTCTCATGAGACGTAGCAGAGTCTGGAGAACGACGGCGACAGGGGCGTTGTGTGGCGGCGAGACGCCGTCCGCATCCAGACCCGGGCGGGCCGTGATGCCACCGAGCAGTGGCTCGACATCGCCGCGCCCGCCATGGCTCTCCCCCGCGACACCGTCCTTGATGGCGAGCTGGTGATCTGGCGGGCCGGTCGCGTCGACTTCGGGGCAGTGCGCTCGCGGAGCTCGGCGCGCGGGCGGCGCCTGGCCGGTCTCATGCAGCAGTGGCCCGCCACGTTCGCGGCATTCGACTGCCTGATGCTCGGCGCTCGGGATCTGCGAGGCCGCCCGTACACGGAGCGCCGGGCGGCGCTTCTCGACGTGCTGGAGCCGCTCGGTCCCCCGCTGCAGCCGGTGCCCGCCACGGACGACGTGGACGTGGCGCGCGTCTGGTACGAGACGCTGACCGCGCAGAGCGTCGAGGGGATCGTCGCCAAGCGGGCAGACGGCCCGTACCGGGCCAATCGCTCGTGGAAGAAGATCCGCCACAACGAGAGCATGGACGTCGCAGTCGTCGGCTACGTCGGTCCCCCGGGGCGGCCGCGCCGGCTTGCGCTGCGGCTGCCGGACGGGCGGTGCGTCTTGTCGCGGCCTGTCTCGGCGGTTGTCTCGGCCGAAGTCGCGGAGCACATCGCCGGATCGGGTCCGGGAGTAGCGTCGGCTTGGGCCGACGACGGGGAGCCGTATGTGACGACCGGGCCGGGTTTGGTCGCCGAGGTCGCGAGTGGCACCACACGGCACTCGACGGTGACGGTGATGCGCCTGAGGTGACCCGCAGGGCATCAGGCGGACCGGGACTTCTTCGAGGCCGTCTTCTTGCTGGCGGTCTTCTTGGTGCTCGAGGTGGTGGCCTTCTTCGCCGGGGTCTTCTTGGCGGTCTTCTTCTTCGGCTTCAGCTCGTGCACGTCTGCGTCGGCGCCGTCTGTGCGGGACTGCTTTGCGCGCTGCACGGACTGCTCCAGGGCGGACATGAGGTCGACGACCTGCCCGGCCTGCTCCTCTTCTGCCTGGGGCTGCGGGAGCTTCTTCCCGTCGACCTTGGCGTGGATGACGTCCTCGAGGGCGGCCGTGTAGCGGTCGGAGGCCCACTCGGCTTTACGGATCGGTCCCTCGTAGGTCATGGAGTCGATGAGCACGAGCGCCTCGTCGATCTCCTTGCCCGTGACGTCTGCCTCCCGCGGGGCAAGGGAGTCCGGGGGGGCGGGCCTCGTCGGGCCACTTCATGGCGTGCAGCGCGATGGCCCCGTCGACCACGCGCAGCAGTCCGAGGCGCTCCCGACCGTGCCACGCGAATTTGGCGATGGCGCCTCGCGAGGCCGTCACCGCCGATATACCGGAACTGATCCGGCTGCGCGCCGTCGCGCTGGAGGCCCTGGGCGTGGATCCGGGGCCGGCCGACACACCGTGGCGGCGCATCGCCCACGGCTGGTTCGAGGAGCGCATCAACCACCGCGACGACGTTGTCTGCCTGGTCATCGGAGGCGATCCCGGTTCACCACTCCTCGCCTGCGGCATGGCCTGGGTCACCTGCCACCTGCCCAGTCCACGCTGGCCCGACGGACGCCGCAGCTACCTCGACGGGATCGTGACCGACTCCCCTGCCCGCGGCCGCGGGCACGCACGCCGCATCGTGGACGCTCTGGTCGGCCACCTCCACGGCGCGGGCATCCACTACGTCCAACTACATGCCAGTACGGTTGGAATGCCGGTGTACGAGGCCGCAGGCTTCGTACCGGGCAGCTACCCGAGCATGGACCTGATCACGGAGCCGCACCTCCGGCTGGCCCGGGGCGAACAGGTCGGCAAGTCAGGTACGTAGCGGGCGGATCCGGCCTACCCTGCCGCACATGCCCCCTCACAAGAAGCCCTTCACCGTCAACGATGGCGTCGAGGTACCCAGACCCCGGCCGCACGAGACCTGGACCGTCGGCGCGGTCATCCTCAACCGGGAGGGCCACGCCTTCGCCCAGAAGCGCAGCCTGGATCGGCGCCTGTTCCCCGGGGTCTGGGACATCGTGGGCGGACATGTCGAAGACGGGGAAACTCTCCTGGACGCTCTCGCACGCGAGGTCGAGGAAGAGACCGGCTGGCACGTGACCCATGTGCGGCGCTTCCTCGGCACCACCACCTGGACGGGGGACGACGGCGCAGGCCTGCGCCAGGAGGCCGACTACCTGGTCGAGGTCGACGGCGACCTGGACCACCCGACGCTGGAATGGTCCAAACACTCCACCTACGACTGGTTCGGCCCCCACAACCTCGCCCGCCTCAAGGAGAACTGCGGCACGGACCAGTTCCTGATCCACGACCTCGTCGCACGGGCACTGCCAGGGCGCCCCGCCCCGTCTTCGTGACGCGTGTCGGAGGTCCTTTCGGCCGGAACCCAGTTCCGGAATCCCGGCTCAAGCCGGCGGGCCACCTTCTAAGGTCGCCCCCATGATGATCGACACCGATGCCGCTGGCTCGCTCTTCGCCTCCCTCCAGGCGGACGCCCTCACCAGCCCGGACCAACTGCGCGAGCTCTACCCGCAGCCGAACCCGCACGCACTGCGCAAGGAGACCGGCCGCCTCAACGAGGAGACAAGGACGCTGGTCGGCTGTTCCTCCCTGGGGTTCATCGGCAGCGCGGACGGCGAAGGCCGGGCGGACGTGACACCGCGCGGCGACCCGACCGGGTTCGTCTCCGTACTGGACGAACAGACCCTGGTGATCCCCGACGCGACCGGCAACAAACGGCTCGACACCATGCACAACGTGCTCGAGACCGGCCGCGTCGGTCTCCTCTTCCTCATACCCGGCCGGCCGACCACCCTGCGGATCAACGGGCGGGCCTGTGTCTCCGCACGTCCGGAGCTGCTCGCCCAGCTCACCCCTGTCGGAAAACCGCCGGTCACCGCACTTGTGGTGCAGGTCGAACAGGTCTACCCGCACTGCCCGAAGTCACTGATGCGCGCCAACGCCTGGCGCCCCGAGCGGTGGCTGCCCGCCGACGCCCAGCCGACCAGCGCCGAGGTGACCCTGGCCCAGCTGAACCTGCCCGGCCTGACCCTGGACCAGATCACGGAGGCCGAAAGGAGTCGCTTCGCCTGCGGTACGAGTGACGTCGACCGGAGAAGGCGCCTCCTGCCAAGTGCCGTGCGCCTAGGTCAGCTCAGAAGGCGGTGCGCCCGCCGCCCAAGCGGTGGGACCGTTCGGCAAGCTGCTTCAGGTTCAGCAACTGCCGTCGAGCCATGACCAGATCGCCGACCGACAGACCGATGGCTGCCCAGCGGCTGGTGCGCATGACGACCTTGAGCAGCAGCCGCGTTGTGTGCTGCCCCTGGGGCACGAGGATATAGGACATGAAGGCACCCATAATGGTGCCCGTCAGCTGCCTGCCTGGCTCGACCGAAACAATCCGGCCCAGCTTGCGCCCACCGGAGGTGGTGAACCTTTCCCCCGGTCGAGGCTCGGGAAGGCCCACCAGTTCACGCGGCGAGCGTCGGCCGAAGTTGTCGATCCAGTCGTACGAGTAAGGTGCAAGCCTCACTTGCCCGATCCACGGCCAAACAGCTTCAGCAGGCACCTCAACACTCACGCCCCGCCATGCCTGCAGTGTGGGCGAGTTGACGAAGGAGTCGCACGGGTAGGGCAACGAGACCTCACCCTCGCTGACACCCCAACGGTCGCCGATCATGCCCCTCCTCCGCCCGTAACCGGCCCACGCCTGCCCTCGCACACATGGCGCCTGGCCACCACGAGTGAAAGGTATCGGCTAGCTTCGCCTGTGATGCCGCTGGAGCCGCGTTCAGCTTTGCGAGCAGGGTGCGGTGTAACTGCTGGAAAGCTCCGGCCTGTTGCCAGCGGTCCAGGCGCCGCCAGCAGGTCTGGCCGGAGCCGAACCTCAGCTCCAGGGGCAGGAGTTGCCCGGCGATGTCCTGGTGCAGGACGTACAAGATGCCCTGCAAGCAGAGCCGGTCCGCCACCGGTCTCAATCCTGGCGACCGCTCGGGCCAGGGCGGCAGCAGCGGTTCGATCACTGCCCACAAGTCGTCGTCCACGATCCACGGCCCAGTCATCACACCCATCCGAACGGTCGGATCGTCACAACAGTCACGCCGGACCAAGGGACTTCAACAAGATACTGTTACGAGCTCTTCGCGTCGGGACGGCGATCACGCTCGTCGCGGGCTCCGCGCGCGACCGCATCGTACGCTCCCCGGACCGCCTCGCCACGGCGACCGGCGTCGGCGGGGCGCTCATGATCCTGCTCGCGGTGATCCTCCTGGTGTGGCGCTGCTTCGCCGCGCACGCTAAGTCGACCGTGAGCGGGCCCGAGCTCCGACATTCGGCTGGCCTGCTCTCTCGCCGAACTCGCCTCTGCCGCGGCTTCGATACGGCGCCCCGTTCCGGCGTCGCGCCCCCGTGGCCAGCCGCAGAAGAACGCAAGTCCGCGGCGCAACTCATTCTGAAACGATCAGTGAGCTTCTTCAACGCCCCAGAGAGTAAACGACCCTGATGGGGCTGACCGGCCATTGCTCTGCAGTGGTACTCGCCTTCACGGGTCGGGCCGTAACCCGATCGGTAACCACTCTGAAGAATCTTATTGATCGAGATCCACTGCGGGTACTCGCTGTAGATCCGAAGATTCAAGAGAGGACGGGAAGGAATCTGAGGCATCACCTGCTGTACGGCGCCAGTCCCTCGTTGCCGGCGACGACCAAGGAGTCGACGAGCATCTGCCATTCATCCAACTTACCGATCTCCTCGGCCGTTGTGCGAATTTCCTTGAGCCAGCTGTCCAAGAACCACGACTGCTTGACCGTGACACGCCCATCTTGAATGCACAGGTCAGAGACCCAGGGCACACCGCGGGTGACTTGCACTTCCTCCGGGAGCTTTCGCAGGATGCTGATAAGCGCGTCGACGGGCTTGACCTCACCTCGAGCGGCAGGCAGCCAATCGTCAATCACCTCAACAAGGTCGTCAGCGCGGACCCAGTCAATGGGTTCACCTACGACCTCGTTGTACAACCCCTGCGTCCAAGGAAGAGGATCCGGCAGTAGGGCAGAGGCGGCCCAGTCCCCCCAGTGGTGGTCGCGATAGGGGCTCGGGTCATCACTCAGGTAGCCAATGGCATGGCGCAGCAACGACGGCCAGACACCTCGGGCAGCCTCGGCCAAGCGGTCGCTCTCTGCACCTGCCGCAGCAAGACCGTGGAGAAAATTCGACATCAACTGTGCACCTGCGCGAAGGGCATCGAGGTGCTCGAGCAACGGTCTGATGTCGCCGTTCTTCGCGAACCCTTCGAGCAGGGCCCGTGCGGCGATAAGGGTGTGCGTCCCGCGGTCGTCCGCGGACCAGCCATCGCTCTCTTGCACGACCATGGCGCGTCGCTCGATGTCGAGGAGCGCGGCGAGGAGCGCGGCTGCCTCGTCAGTGCAACAGTGGTCTGTCGACGCGGCTGCGCCGAGGCCGCGAATGGCTGCATCGAGAACCGCGATCCTGACGGAGTCACCTGGTAGTTCCTGGAGGCGTTCGGCAACGTCGCCAGCAATCTGGACATTCGACCTTCTTTGACCGCTTTGGTCCCACGGGCCGATTTCTGCGCCACGGGCGGTCTCAAGCAACCAGTTCAATGCGGTCGGGTGGATGCAAGGGTTGAAGTGGCATGGCCCCCTCCAGACGACATCGCATCCACGTGCCAGGTACAGCCTGGTCTCCATAGGCGCCTTGCCTGCCATCGCAAGACCGGCTTCGGCAACATCTTCGATCGACCAACCAGCCGCTTCCAGCGGTGCGGCCAGGGCGGGCGTGAGGAACGCCGGCACGGCTTGAGCCACCGCCCGGTCGGCGCCAAGATCGAAGAACTGGCCCTCGTGATGTTGGCCCTCGGTCTCCTGGAACGACAATGCGATGCCGATGACAAGCTCGGTTGCGAATTGCGCTTCGTCACCAAGCGCCTCCATATCACCAGCAGCGGCTCGTTCGATCGCTGCTCGAGTGACGTGGGCAACGGCGTCCAAATCCCGGGGCGGCATTTGATCTCCGTCGGACTCCAGCAGGGCACGACCTGCCGCCAGATCCGCGGCGATCTCTGCCGATGGGGGCGGCACGTACTCGGTGTCGTGCTTGACCGATCCCCAATACCGGTTCTTCAGCCGCGTGCTGGTCTGCAGGGCTTCCTGGTAAGCCGTGTGCGCTTCTTGTGCGGCTCGCAGCTCAGGCGGCGGATCAACCTCAATATGGACTGCATCGCCGTGCTGTTTAACCCGGTATTGATCCGAGTCCAGACTGGCAGCCCAGTTCTTCGTAAGCTCTTGGCTGTATCCAAGACGGTCGCCATTCTCGACAAGCCTTTTGGCGACTTTCTTCAAATCCTGGACACGCCCCTGCCCACCATGCACCATAAGCCACATGGCCACCTCGCGCGGTGTCCAACGGCGACGTTCGAGGTTCGCGAGCCCTTCGGTTGTTGCACGTAGCCCTGAATACTCACTCGTCGTGCGACCGAACTCCAAGTCCCACACTACCGGTTCGGCGAGGAACAGGTCGAGTTCGGTGCCGACTTTCTCGATGTGGCGCGCGAGCAGACCAAATAGCATCCCCGGAACCGCGAGGTTCTCGCAGCCGTGCAGGAGTACCTCAACGACCCTTTTTGGTGACACGCCCTGACTCAACCACATATCGGCAAGGCGCTCCATCGCCTGGAGCGCGCTCATCGCCGAATATGGGCCGACCGACGTACCCCGGTACCAGCTCCAAACATGACTGTCGCCGACATACAAGCGGGAAGTGCCAAATATCTTCAGAATCGCACCGCGGTCTTCTCCCTCTCCATTCTCCGCCTCACCATCGGCATCCTCGCCGCCACTATCAAAAGGATCAGTAAATGCATAGGGCGGGCTAGGCCGCGACAACATTGCTACGCGCGCCCGCGCACCGCTATTCAGGATGCCATTCAACACCCGCACCGACGTCGACACTGACGCTGTCTGGAATAGCTGCCAGAACCCACCGAAGTAGTACTGGAAGAAAGGTACTCCGAAACCTCTCCAGCGCCCCTGATGCCCTCGGACGCCCTCATCTCGGTGCCAGCTTTTTTCGTCGTCGATGTAGTAGGCCATCATCAACGCCGCCAATAGCTCCGGGTCCTTCTGCGCCAAGGCTCGGGCACTCAATGGCGCGTCCGCGGCCGGAGCCAGGTACGCTGGTGCATCGTCCGCGATGGCCCGAAGACACGCTTCGATGGCATCATCAATGTCCGGACCAAGGAGGGCCAACGTTTCGACGAAATTCTCCCTCGTCAGGTGGTAGTCCAGCTCACGTCGGCGTCGACGGCGTTGCAAGATTCGCCCAGACGGTACGCCCGCTCCGGTTTTGCGTAGAGGAAACGAGTTCCAGTAGTCAAGGAGACGGCCTCGAAGGCGGATTCGCAGCTCGTCGCCGGCCGGAATGTTTGCCAGGGAAATAGCTTGCAGCCAGTCCGCGAGCAGTTCGAACGACTCTTCCGACACCTCCCAGGGCTTTTTTTCATCGAGAAGAATCTGGACAACAGGGTTAGTGATAAGATGGTCGACCAGCCCGTTGACCTTATGCCTCTGCTGAACAACTCGAACCACGTCGCCGAGCACCAGGTCGACCGACTTATCCTCGCACGCGGACTTTAGGCATTCGTACGCGAATGGCGTCTCCAAAACCGCCTCCACCGGAACGTCAGACCACCGGGGTCCGTGCGCTGCCGCGAATACCTGCAAGTGTGAGCGCAGTTCGATGAACGTCCGAACGGGTCGAGTGTCTGGTGCTTTCAGTAGCCCCTTGCAGGCAAGTGTGGCGGCCGACAGTGCCCACCGGGGCGCCCCCGCTGCCTGCAGCAACTCGGTCGGGCTCTGACTACGGACGAGAAGGATGGCGGTCGCGTACCGCCGGACTTCGTCGTGCGCGAAGTCCGGCTGGTTCCGGTACCGGCTCGCCGGCGCGAGCAGATGATCACGGCGCAGCGCGTCGACTGCTGCGGCATCGACGCCTGCGAGGGGCCGATGCTCCTCGGGCAGCTTCATGGTCGCTGCGGCTACCGCAAGCAGTGTCTGTTCGCGTGCCTCCGCCGATCCGACACCGGGCCGTCCGTCGCCGCGAACAACCCTGCTCCACACGAGATCAAGACATTCCCACTCACCAAGCGCGCTGTCCGGCTCCGTCCCGGTCCGAGCCAGAAGGTCCAGCACGACAGGTCTGCGCAGCAGCGAGTTCGTAGGCAGGTCTCGCAGGACTGCACGCAGAAGCTGAAAATGGCCCGAGACGACCGAGATATCCTCATCTCCCAGAGGCGACATCTCGAAAGACGAAACGGACTTCGCGAACCCCAGCTCGACCTGTTCCCGTACGTAGCCCAGTGCCACATCAGATGTGACCGCGACGAGCCCAACACCGGCCGCAGCCGCTGCCAGCACCAGATCGCTCAAGAGGCCAGCGGACCGCTCCAGAGCAGCATCAGCCGCGTCGATGACCAAGACTCGAGACGGTGCCGATGCCTCTGCGAGCACGTCCTCCAGCGACATCCCAAGGGCAGCTCGCAGCTCCAAGCTGGACTGCGGCAAACTCCGGAAGTTCACCACCACCCCTTGGAATCCGGCGGGGTCTACGGCTTCCAGCTCGGCGACGGCCGACAGCGTCAGCGCACTCTTGCCGATGCCCGACTCGCCGGATACCAACAGAGCCGAAGCACGAGTACCGGCCTCACGCAGGGCCTCAGCGAGTTGCTCGCGGCGGTCGGCGAATGAGATCACGACCGGACCGCCGGATGACTCATCACCGATGGCGGTCCGAACGCCGGACGTAGCGAGCTTGCGTTGTTCAGCGAGCACCGACCACGCGTGTCGGCTTCGTATCGCGGTTGCCTCGTCGGCGGTGACGTCGTCGGCTGTGTTCCGGGTGCTGGGGAAGCCATGCTCGGTCAGCAGGGTGGTGAATCCTGGGTCGGTGAGGAGCAGGTGGATGGGTTCGGCGGTGAGGCGTCGTTCGCCCATGCCGGTGCCGTACTCGACCGCGACGCCGACGAGGTGTCCGTTGGTGAAGATGGCGGTGCCGGAGGCGCCGGCCCAAGGACGTTCTCTCTGCTGTGTGGCGGCGGGCCACACGCGGCAGTCGAGGACCCAGCGTCTGCCAGCGGTGGTCAGGGGGGCGAGTTCGCCGCGAAGGCTCTCGTATTGGACGCCGCCGCCCGAGAGAGTGGAGAACGCCGGAACCCCGATCCCGGCATAGGCCAGCGGAGCATCGCCCTGGGGCCGGCCCCAGGACACGGCCGTCGTGTGGCCTTCGTCGGCGTCCTGGTCCAGAAGCAGCAGCGCGACGTCCGGCACCCCGGCGCTATCCGGGCCGAGGTCCGGGGCTGGCCAGATGACCATCGCGGTGCGTTTGCGAAGCCCGGAGCCCGCGCGAGGATGCCCGACCCAGACGGTGGCACCGGACGCGCGGACACCGTCGTCGTGGACGACGTGGAGCGCGGTCAGAACCAGCCGGGGCCCGATGAGATAACCCGAACCCGACCCGCCTACCGGCTGGTCAGGCTTGATGTACGCCGTTCTCTGCGCGTCCACTGTCGTCCTCCCGCTACGCCCGCGCCTCCACGTTTGTAACTACTCAGGCGTCGCCGCCAGGCGGGACATCAGCCCTCGGCTCCCCGCCAGGCGTCTCGTGCCGGCGGATGCGAGCGGGCTGTCCGCCCAGGGCCTCGTCGCGGACGTTCAGCGTCAGCGTCAGCGTCTGCCGCTGCGTGCTCCCGCCCCCACCTCCGGCCTCCACTGCACCCTTGTTGCCGAAGGCGCCGACTTCGACGTTGACCTTGCCGTTGCCGTCCTTGCGGAACTCGACCTCAAGACAGAGTTCGGCCTGCTCGACCTCGAACCTGAACTGCTCATTGCCACCGGTATCAGCGGCTTTGTACAGCTCTTCGCGAAGTTCTGCCAGCGCCTCGGACAGCGTTACCTTTGCCACGATCCCCCTCCAACGCCCCTGCGGACCGTGTGCTCGACCGGCCTGAAGCGCAGCTTTCCTGACGACACCCCGCCTGCGCATGGGAAACGCGAAATCCCAGACCACACCCACCGAGGCTGCTTTGCCATGGTACGGAATGTCGGTCTGGAATGTACTGGGAAGCCACAGTTCGGAGCAGGGAAGAATCTGTTGCGCCGTACAGCCCAGGTGTGTCCAGTCAGGCCCCCCGTCACTAAACTCGCCAGCCCCCCCATCTCTGGTAGCGCTCCCACCTGCCAAGGTCTGGAGGCCGCAAAGTAGGACTTTGCAGGCTGCTGAGTGACTTTCAGGCCAGGTGTCCGTCACCATCCGCTTGAGATGGTTGGGGCTGCACTGCGCCCCACAGCCAGAATCGACAGACTGCTGAGGGTGGAGGAGGGGACAGTGCCGGATTTCGGGACGGTGCTCGGCGGTATCGCCCGCGGGGTCGTGGCGGTCGGCCGGTTGGCTTGGGCCGTGGGACCTCGCCGACGACCGCGAGCGAGTACGACGCCGACATGCAGATAGACCGGCTGTCGCAGTTCATCCAAGACGAGGTGCCAGAAGAACTGCACGGCCGGGCATGGGGCCTGGTTGTCGACGAACTGCGTCGAGTCGACACAGAGATCGAGCGGATGGTGGAGGAATCCAAGGTCGAACAACAGGCGGACACCGACGAATATTGACATCCAGGGAGCGGTGGGCCAGGAAGAGGCTGACGTTCCGGCCGAGGCGGCCCGTATGGCGAACCCAGCCCAGGGGACTGCTGCGTCGCCGACGGGGAGGAGGCCCTGGCGGTGACGCGTAGTGGCCAAGGCAGCGGCGTCCTCAGCCGTTCTACCTGGCACCGAGCCGCCCCGCATGCCATGTGGATCCTGCAGACGGGATGAGCGTGTCGAGGATGCGCTGGTAATCGGCACGCGCCAGGGGTTCATCAGCCCAGGCTGGATCAGCCCGCCCGCTGACGAGTTCGAGAAACTGGCCTGGTGTCGCCAACTCCACAGCCCATGCCTCACGGCCGGGCGCAGCCCACCAGATGTCCTTGTGTTCTGGATCGAGGCTGCCTCTGACTGGGCCGAGGTGTCGGCCAAGCGCGTCGAGACGGCACAGGCCCGTGCCTGCGAGATCTGCGATCGGGGCCTGCGCTTCGTCTGCGGTCTGGACGTGGGTGAAGATGGGCACGGTACGGCTGCGCTTTCTCGTGGTCAGGCGACTAGGGAGTGTATTCGGTCGTAATCACATCGCTGCTTCCATGGCCGAGCCGGTAGTCGTGACCTACGACGGACGCGAGGGGATCGATCTGCCGTGGCCGGCACAGTGCCTCCTCTGGACCCAATATCCGGGCGTTGCCCGCCAAGCCGACCCCAGCCGACACCGCCTGACGGCAGCCCCCCCCCTGGCTCTTCACCCTCCTCGACGGCCTCTCGCACCGCTCCCTGCGAGTGATCGGCGACACCGAATGGCACGACTCGCTGGCCGTGTACCAAGAAGCCATCGATAACGTTCCCAAGGCCGCGTTTTCGCCCGACGCCCACTGCTCGTGGTACACCCGAGCAGCCGAGCGGCTCCCCCACCTCCTGCCCATCGCACGCGCAGACGCCGCCTCCGCACAACAACAGACACAGCACCCAGACACCTTGGTAGTAGGACGACTACAGCCTCGGGCCCAGCCAGCAAGCGCAGCAGACGTGCATCACATGAATCACTCCCAGAACTCCCCATCCCTCGCCAGCTTCTCCGTCAGGGACCAGCAGGACCAAGATCCGGGCCAGCCCCCGCCTCGGGGCCGCACCAACCCCCGTTTCCCCGGGTCAGCGTGGGTACAGCTGCTGTACCACCAGCAGACGAAGAACCTGCTCGTGTCGTACTCGGCGCAGAAGCTGGGCTTCTTCTAGAGGCACAGGGCTGGGCGCCTGACCTCGCGCTTCACAGGTCGGGCGCCTTACTCAACAACTCCTGCGGCGGGACTATGAACTGACGACACGTCAGGTTACGCTCCGGCGCATGACTTCCACGGTGGTCTGGGGCACCGGGAACGTGGGACGCGCGGCGATCAGGGCCGTCGACGCCCACCCCGGGCTCGAACTCTGCGGCGTGCTCGTGCACGACCCCGCCAAGGACGGCCG
Organism: Streptomyces sp. SDT5-1; assembly: GCF_052245995.1. Lineage (NCBI taxonomy): Bacteria > Bacillati > Actinomycetota > Actinomycetes > Kitasatosporales > Streptomycetaceae > Streptomyces > Streptomyces sp. SDT5-1. The sequence goes on from NZ_CM125963.1 coordinate 246,914, forward strand.
CGACGCGGGCGACCTGGCCGGCTGCGAGCACGCCCTCGGTATCGCCGCGACGACGGACGTCGACGCGGTGCTGGCGGCCCGGCCCGGCGCCGTCTTCTACGCGGCCTCCGGCGAGCTGCGCCCGGAGGAGGCCCTCGACGACATCTGCCGCGCCCTGCGCACCGGCGCCGTCGTCGTCTCCCCCGCCCTCTATCCGCTCTACGACCATCGCAGCTCGCCGCCCGACTTCACCGATCCGGTGCGCGCGGCCATCGAGGAGGGCGGCGGCTCGCTGTTCGTGTCCGGTGTCGACCCCGGCTGGGCCAACGACGTACTGCCCCTGCTGGTCAGCGGTCTCGGGACCCGCGTCGACGTGCTGCGCTGCCAGGAGATCTTCGACTACTCGACGTACGACCAGGAGGACTCGGTACGCCATCTCGTCGGCATGGGGCACCCCATGGAGTACCAGCCTCTGATGCTGGCGGAGTCCGTGCCGACGATGGTGTGGGGCGGGCAGCTGAGGCTGATGGCGCGGGCGCTCGGGGTCGAACTCGACGAGATCCGCGAGACGTTGGAGCGCCGGGCCCTGGAGCGTGACGTCACGACGGCGGCCATGGGTGACTTCGCCGCGGGCACCCAGGGCGCGGTCCGCTTCGAGGTGCAGGGCGTCGTGGACGGCGAGGTGCGGATCGTCGTCGAGCACGTGACCCGGATCCATCCGTCCTGTGCGCCCGACTGGCCGGTACCGCCCGGTGGCGGGGCCGGCGCGCACCGGGTGATCGTCGAGGGCCGCCCGCGCATCGAGGTCACCGTCCAGGCCACCGACGAGGGCGGCAACCACGCGGCGGGCGGCAACGCGACCGCCGTCGGGCGCCTCGTCGGCGCGATCGAGTGGCTCGTGGCCGCGCCGCCCGGCCTCTACGACGCGCTCGATGTGCCCATCTCCCCCGCCGTCGGCCGGCTCGGAAGGAAGCAGCCATGACGGAAGCAGCGATGCCTTCGGAAGCAGTCATGAGGATCGACATACCGGACGGCCAGGAACCCATTCCGTACGTGTGGGGCGGGATGGTGCCCGGGATCGGGCCCGCGGCGGCGGCGTTCTCCATGGCGGTGTACGACCACTCGACGCTGGGGCTGCGGGAGTTCGAGGCCGCGCGGCTGCGGGTCGCCCAGCTCAACGGGTGCCTGTTCTGCCTGGACTGGCGTACCGAGCGGGACGGCGAGAAGGTCGAGGAGTCGTTCGCCGACGCCGTCGAGGACTGGCGCGGGACGGACGCGTTCGACGAGCGGACGCGGCTCGCGGCCGAGTACGCGGAGCGCTACACCGTCGACCACCACGGCCTGGACGAGGAGTTCTGGCAGCGGATGACCGCGCACTACAGCCAGGCCGAGATCGTGGAGCTGAGCATGGCCATCGGTTCCTGGCTGGCCTTCGGACGGCTCAACCACGTGTTGGGGCTCGACACGGTGTGCGCCCTGCCCAAGCCGTGAACCACCTCTTGGCGGCCGTGACCTGGGCAGGGCGCGGCCGTCACAGGTCAGTGGCGACGATCTTGGCGATGTTGCGCTCGGCGAGTGCCGTGATGGTCACGAACGGGTTGACGCTGGTGTTGCCCGGGATCAGCGCGCCGTCGATGACGTAGAGGCCCGTATAGCCGTGCAGGCGGCCGTAGTTGTCGGTCGCCTTGTTCAGTACCGCGCCGCCGAGCGGGTGGTACGTGAGGTGGTCGCCCCAGATCTTGTACGTACCGAACAGGTCGGTGCGGTAGATCGTGCCCTCCTTCGCGTTGATCTTGTCGAAGATGGTCTTGGCCATGTCGATGCCCGACTGCTTCCACGCCCGCTGCCAGTTCAGGTCGACGCCGCCGGACGTCGGGTTGTACGTGAACTCGGCCCGGTACGGGTTCTTCGTGATCGACAGATAGAAGGACGCGTAGGTCTCGATGCCGGTCGGCAGCGGCGCCACTTCGGCGAAGGCGCCTCCCGCGGCCCAGTTGTCGATGCCGCCTGTGGGGATGGCCGCCTGGAGCGAACCGGTCGGGTCCCACAGGTGGTTGGCGCGCCCGCACATGACGTTGCCGTTGTCGCCCCAGCCCTTGCCGATCTCGCCGTTGAGCGCGGGCAGGACGCCGGTGGCCTTGAGCCTGGTGAGGAGCTTACTGGTGCCGACGCTGCCCGCGGCGAAGAAGACCCGGTCCGCGGTGACTTCCTTGGTGGCCGTGACGGTGCCGGTGGTGTCGAGCTGGTCCATGCGCACGGTGTAGCCGCCGCCGGAGGCAGGAGCGACCGATGTCACCTTGTGCAGCGGGGTGATGGTGACCTTCCCGGTGGCCGTGGCCCGCGCGAGGTAGGTCTTCTGCAGAGACTTCTTGCCGTAGTTGTTGCCGTAGAGGATCTCCCCCGCGAGCGCCGACTTCGGCACCGTGCCCGCGGCCTCCTGCTTCATGTAGTCCCAGTCGTACACGTCGGGGACGAACACGAACGGGAAGCCGGAACGCTGCGCGTGCTTGCGGCCGACGCGCGCGTACTGGTAGCACTCGGCCGTCTCGAACCAGTCCGGGTCGATGGTCGCGACGCCGAGCCCCGCGTTGGCGCGCGGGTAGTACGTGCCGTACATCTCGCCCGCGTCCACGGACGGCAGGATCGCCGCGAAGTTCTCCCGCTTGGGTGTCACCGCCATGCCGCCGTTGACCAGCGAACCGCCGCCGACGCCGCGGCCCTGGTAGACGGTGATGCCGGCGAAGTCCTCGGCGTCCAGGATCCCGGTGTACTTCGGGATGTCCTTGTCGATCGGGAAGCCGAGGAAGTTGCTCAGGGGCTGCTTGGTTCTGGATCTCAGCCAGAAGGATCTCTTGTCGGGTGCGGTGGTGTTGGCGAAGATCTTGCCGTCGGATCCCGGGGTGTCCCAGGCCATGCCCATCTCCACCATCCGCACGTCGACACCGGCCTCGGCGAGCCGCAGCGCGGCCACGGAGCCGCCGTAGCCGGTGCCGATGACGAGGGCGGGCAGGTGCGCGCCGTCGGCGACGGGAGCGACGGCCGCCGCGGTGGAGCGGTCGGCCGCTGCGGCGTGGCCGCCGAGGGTCACGGCTCCGAGAACAGAACCTGTTCCCGCGAGGAAGCCTCGGCGGGAGATCCCGTTACGTGCCACTTCAGGGCGGGTTGAGTCGGTCATCTCACGTTCCTCACTCTCGACGGAATGGGAACGAGTTCTACTGTTGATCGCGAATCAAGTCGATGCATACCGATAGGTAACGTACAGCGGGTTCCCCCCGCCTTCTCCCGATCTTGGGCACCGAACTGAGATCCGATTCAGGCGTCTGCCGCCATGCTGTCGCCGTTGTTGTGGAAGGTGGCGTTGGTGCCGAGGCGGCGGAAGTCGTTCAGGACGCCCGCGAAGGTCTTCTTCGACGGCAGGTACGGCAGGAGGGCGGTGCGGTCGTTCTCCGTGAGGTGTTCGCGCAGGAGTTGGTTGTAGGCGTTGAAGGACGCCGCGGTGTTCGACGGCGCCTTCGCCGCTTCTCCGCGGTGGTCGTTGCTGACGGCGATGGACGCGAGGTCCATCAGGAAGCAGTCGAAGAGGTCCGTGACATCCCGGGGGCGCCCCTCCTCGCGCAGCAACTCGGCGAGGCCCAGGACGACATCGCGGTAGACGGCGTGCCGGCGGGTGAGGTGGTAGGCCGCCATGATGTGGTCCGCCTGGCCCGCGCCCTCCGTGGTCATGAACTTCGGGGGGTTCTGGCCCTCGAGGCCCGGCACCGGCAGGTCGGCGCCCTCGAACATGGCCTCCTCGACCTCGATCCGGGCGTCGCGGGAGGCCAGCGGGTGCAGGCCGATCTCGTGGGCGAGCATGCCCATCACGTGGCCGATGTCGTAGGTCTCGAAGTAGTAGCTCGCGAGGTTGATCTGTACGCCGTCGTCGCCGCGGTCCGTGACATCGGCGGGGGGTTCCTGCTTCAGCAGGTCGCGCTTGTGCAGGGTGATGCGGCAGGGGCGGGTGCCGAGGTAGGTGTCGACGACCTCGTGGCCTCGGAGCAGTTCGATGATGCGTACCGCCTTGTCGCGGTAGCGCTGGTCGGTGTGCTTGAGGTTGGTGAACTCGATGTTCCCGGACCGCAAGGGCGCATAGGCCGGCGCCGCTTGCGGTTCGGCAGGGGCTCGGGGCGGGGTCTCCGCCGAGGACTCGGTGGACTGGGGCAGGGACACCGGGTCGACCCACACCGTCGCGCGCGGCACGGCGGTGACGGCGGTGCGGGCCTCCTCCCAACTTCCTCCGTTCTCCTGGCTGTTCGCGGGCTGGTCGATGTCGCCGATCAGGGCGCTGAGGAGACTGAGGTGTCGGCCGCGCAGGCCCGCCGCCACGAGCGACGCGTCCTCGGGGGTCTCGTGCGGAGCGCCGAGCAGGCTGCCGGGAATGTGCGGGCGGTGGGCCGCGTCCGGCTCCCGGTACTCGTCGCGCAGGCCGAGCTGGTGTGTCAGTTCGTGCACCAGGTGCACCGGGTCGGCGTCCGCCCACCACACCGTCTGGTCCATCGGGCGGTCACGGTCCGCCAGGTCCACGGTCAGGTGCGGGGACTCCCCCGGCGTCACGAGTTCCACCGTCACATGCAGCCGGTCGCCGTTCGGCAGGCGGTACGCCGGGTCGTTGAGGTGCCGCGACACCCCGGCGTTCAACGTGTCGAACACCCGCCGCGACGCGCCCTCCCCGCCTCCGCGCAGCGCCACCCGCACGGTCAGGTCCGTCACCGGTTCGCCGCCGAAGGTGAACCGCCGCGCGTCGAAGCCCGAGCGGACCACGAACCGCGGGCGTGCGTCACGCGGGCCGACCGGAGCCGACGGTGTGACCTCCTGGACCGGTTCCGTACGGGCCCTGTCCACCGGAAGCCGGGGGCGCTCCTCGCCCGACGGTGGCGGCAGCGGGCGGCGGATGCTGTCGCCGCGGTTGTTGGTGCCCACGCGCATCGCGAGGGTGCCGAAGTCACGGACCACGCCCAGCATGCCCTTGTCCGGCGGCACCAGCGCCCGCACCGGGCTGTCGTCGGCGAGCTGCTGGACGAACATCTCCTTGTACGCGTTGTAGACCCGCGCCGTGTTCGACGGCTCCTTCGCCGCGTTGACCCGGTTGTCGCTCGTGATGGCGATCGAGGCGACGTCCATCAGGTACGTGTCGATAAGGTCCGTGACGTCCCGCTCCTGGGCGCCGGCCTTCCCTTCCCGCGCGTCTGCGGCGAGGACGTCGGCCATGCCCAGGACGATGTCCCGGTAGATCCGGTGCCGGGTGCTGCTCGGGAACACGGCCATGATGTGGTCCGCCTGGCGTGCCGTCTCCGTGCTCATCATGCGCGGCGGGTTCAGGTGTTCCAGGCCCGGGACCGAGAACGGCATGCCTTCGAGCAACGGCTCCTCGTCCCTGACCTCCGCGTTCCGGGACGCCAGGGGGTGCAGGCCGATCTCGTGGGCGAGCATGCCCATCACGTGGCCGATGTCGTACTTCTCGAAGTAGTAGCTGGCGAGGTTGATCTGTACGCCCTCGTCGCCGCGGTCGACGACGTCGGCCGGTGTCTCCGTCGTGCGCACGTGCAGCGTGATGCGTACCGGGCGGCCGCCTACGTAGGTGCTGATCGTGCCGTGTCTGCCCAGCAGGTCGGCGATGCGGGCCGCCTTGTCGCGGTAGCGCTGGTCGGTGTCGTTGAGGTTGGTGAACGCGATGTCGGGCGTGGCATCGGCGGTCTCGGCGCCCGACATGGTGTCCAGGTCGTACGCCGATGCGTCGGCCGGGGTTCGTTCGAGGAGCGGGACGAAGTCTCCGCCCCGGCGGCGCAGGCGGATGTGGGTGCTGTCGGAGGACGGGCCCGCGTAGGTGTGCGCGGTGCCGTTCTCCTCGATGAGGGTGACCGTGGTGCCGGTCGCGGCGGCGGCCCATTCGGCCACCGCACGGTCCGCCTCGCGTGTCCAGGGTGCCTCGGCGAGGTGGCGGCGCAGGTGTCCTTCGCGGGCGGCCTGGCTGGGGGTGGGTGCGTTCCGGACCTGCTTCAGCGGTGGTGGCGAGAAGAGCGTGGTGCGCTGGTCAGGTGTGCCCGGCAGGCCGTTCAGGCGCATCAGTTGGGCGGCCGGTACGCCGGCGCGGACACGCAGCCGCGCCGCTTCGTGGCGCTCGGTGTGCGGGTGGGCGGCGGCGTGTTGGAGGGCGGTGCTGAGGGCGCCGAAGAAGCCGTTGCCGCGGCCTGTGGGGCGGCCCTGGGTGTAGGTGGCTCCGTCGGGCGCGGTGAGGATGCCGTCGCGGTCGAGGCGATAGCGCGGGCCGCTGGGGTCGGTGGGCGGCGACCAGGGCGGAGTGTCGTGGCTGCGGTGCGCGGGCGGCTGCTCCTTGTCGCCGGTGTCGGCGGTCGTGGCCTCGCTGCCCGGCAGCGGTGTCGTGGTCGGTGCCGGCATGCCCGGTACCAATGCGGCGTGGAAGTAGCCGTCCGCGGTGAAGAGAACCGGGTCGGCCACCGGGTCGACGGCTGCCGGGTCGCCACCGTGCGGCAGGAACACCTGGTCGCGGCCCTCACCGGTGACGACGGTGAGCGGGGTGCCGAGGACGCGGGCGGCGAGCGCGGGCAGCAGGTCGGCTCCGCCGTGGTCGCCCGCGATACGGGCGGGCGGCGCCTGTTCACCATCGGGCCGGGACGTGGTGGTGTCCGGCGCCGGTTCGGCGGCGAAGGGGCGGGACAGCGCGGCGACGGCCAGGGCGACGCGCTGCGCGGGCGTCGGCCAGAAGGTGTCGGGCAGCCGTCCGAACGCGTCGTACTCGGCCTGCTGCGCGGGCGTGAACCGCACTCCGGCGAGGGCGAGTTCGTCCCGCGTGAAGGTGTCGGCGACGTCGAGGGCGAGGGCGTCGAGCAGGTCCTCGTTGCCGTCGTCGCCGAGCGCGGTGGCGAGCCGGTCGCGGGCGGCGCCGATGGCGGCGGCGGTGACGTCCGGGTCGCCGGGAGTGTGCGTGAAGCGGTCGGCGAGGTCGGTGCCGATCAGGTGCGGCAGCCGGTCGTGCGCGGCGGCGGTGGCGAGCAGTGCGTGGAAGAAGGAGGCGCCGTCGTGCGGCATGTCGTGCACCTCGCGCACCGTGGCGTCGTCCGGCGAGGTGAGGGTGCGCGGGGTGGCGCCTTCGGCGTCGGTGACGGTGTACGGGTCGGGGGCCTCGGAACGCCAAGCGGGTTGGGTGTACTCCTGCGGCCGGTCCGGTACGGGGACGGTGGTCGAGCCCTGGTGGTGGGCGGTGAGGCGGGACGCGGCGAGGTGCAGCCTGTGGTGGTCGGCGGCGGCGGTGTCGACGCGCTGCTGCCAGAGCCGGACGTCGTCGCGGGCGGCCTGCCAGGCGGTCACGGCCGGGGACTCGGCGACGGCCTTGGGCAGGGCGGTCGCCCGGTCGGGGTCGCCGTCGCCGAGCGCGGCCCGCTCGTCCGGGCTCAGGGCGAGCCACGTCTCGCGGGCTCGGGCGCGGGCGTCGTAGTAGGCGGTCTCGGCCTTGGCGAGGTCGCCCGCCGCGTCGGACATGGTGTCCCAGGCGGTGGCGACCTCGTCGGGGAACGAGGTGTCGTCCAGCAGTCCGAAGTCGCGGGCCAGGTCCTCGCGCAGCCACACCAGTGCGGTGGTCTCGGCCTCGGCGGCGCGCGGCCCCCGTACGGGCTTGCCGAGCGCCTGCATCGGGCGGCTGTCGGTGAGCCGGTGGTCCGCCTCCGCGACCGTCAGCCAGCTGACCGGCACGGCGAAGAGCATGCTGCGGTCGGTGACCACCTTGAGGTGGGTGCCGAGGGTGGTGTCACTGGCGCCCCGGAGCGCGTTGGTGTCATTGCTGCCGCCGAACGGAGCCGTGGCGCCGGGGATGACGAGGCCGGCGTTGGTGGTGCTGAAGATGGGGCTCGTACCGAGGGCGCCCTCGACGTTGTCGGTGACACCGGTCTCGTTGGCGTCGGAGGTCTTGGCGCGCTGCATGGCTTCCATGCGCGGCTTGCTCTCGACGGCGAGGAGCCGGGCGCCGGTGCGGTGCATCTTCGCGTACAGGCGGGAGTCGGCGGTGTGGGACTGGCCGAAGAGGCGGGCGGACGCCTGGGTCGGCAGCTGCGAGCCGTGGGAGCCGAGCGCTTCGCGGAAACCGGCCGTCAGACCGCCCTGGGTGGTGGCTTCCTGCTGGGCCTGCGCGGCGGCGGTGCCCAGGGCCGTGAGCGGGGTGGAGCGGGCCATGCGCAGCCGCTCGGCCAGGGTGTTGCCGGTGTGCCGCTGGCCCGCGTCGCTGTCGGCGAATCCGTCGGCGCGGGCGGTGGCGAGGGTCAGTGCGTCCCGTACGTTGCCCGCGCCGAGGATGTCGACGGCGAGGATGCCGGAGCCGATCCGGTCGTCGAAGCGCAGGACGTCGGAGGCGCCGGGGGTGGTGCCGGCGGGGGCGGTGCGCCATGCGGCGATGCCGTCGGGGCGTGCCTGTTCGGGGGTCTTCATCCGCACGGCGCGTTCCGGCTCGGGCACGTCGCGTTCGGTGAGCGCGCCGTCGGCGCCTTCGCCGTCCGGGGTGAGCAGGCTGGCCGGGGCCGTTTCGTGCAGGGTGCCGACGTGGGACACGGCGCGCGGCGCGAGCCGGCCGCCGGTCGCGTCGGTCATGGTGACGGTGAGGATGTAGTCGGTGACGATCTCCGCGTGTGCCTGGGTGGTGGCGATGTTCGGCATCGCCGTGCTGCCTGCGGTCCGCGTACGGGTGGTGGCCTGCTGCTGGGTGGCGGTGCCCTGGACCGCGGGCCCGGCGATCAGCGGGCCGCCGCCCATGCGCTCGCCGACGCCGAGGGTCGCGTCGCCGCCGCGGTCCTGGACGGTGGCGTCGGCGCCGTCGCGCGCGTTGGTGCGGTAGTCCTCCAACTCGTACCCCGTACGCAGCCGTTGGACGGTGGTGGTGACCGGTGTCAGCTTGAACGTGACCTGCCCCGGGCTGCCACCGACGACCACATGGTGGGGGCTGGACCAGGAACGGTAGCGGACCGGCAGGGTCATGCCGTCGGTGGTCAGTTCGTGCAGATGGGCGCGGAGGAAGTCCGGGGAGAGCCGCTGGAGCACCTGTTCCCGGTCGTGCGATGGGACACCGATCTTCGCCAGGCGTGGCAGGAGTTGGTGTGCCGCGTTGCCGGCGTCGAGCTGTCCGCTGGGGTGGGTCGGGAAGCGGCGGCCGCGCAGGAACGCGGGGACGCGGTAGCCGCCGCCGAGGTTGCGTGGTGTGTCGGTGCCGAGACCGTCCGGGGCTAGTCCGGCCTCGATGGCGTCCTGCATCGGCAGGTGCATCATCACGGCGTCCTTGATGCGCTGGAGCGCGGCGGCTGCCCTGCGCGGGGCGAGGACGCGCCCGAGCCGGTCGGAGACCCGTCCGGCGGCGGAGCCGAGTGCGGCCCCTGCGCGGGTGCCGACAGTGCCCATCGCGGCGGTCCAACGGTCCCGTACGGCGACGGTCTCGGTGGCGTCGGCGGCCAGGAGATACATCCGGCCCGTGTAGCTCAGGGTGGTGTTCCGGCCGCGCGTGACGGTCTGGGAGATGCTGCGGCCCTTGCCCCAGGCGTACTGGAGGGCGGTCTGGTACGTGCCGGTGACGCCCTGGTGTCCCGGGGTGTGCTGGTAGGGGATGTCGCTGCCCTGGAGGCCCACGGTGGCCCGTGTGGTGGTGCCGGAGCTGCCGAGGATGCGGTGCTCGTTGCCGAGGGTGGCCTCCAGGCTGCCGGGCTTCGGGTCGCTCGTGACCCGTACGTTCGTCAGCTCGCCGCGGACCGCGGCCTTCAGGTAGTGCGTGCGCAGTGGTCCCGCGCCGGTCAGTCCGGTGATCCGGGTGCCGAACGGTCCGAGGTACTGGCCGAGTTGGCCCGCGATGCTCAGGTTGGCCATGGCGCGGCGCAGCGCGGTGCGCACCGGGGCGCCGGGCGCGCTGACGTGCCATGTGGTGCCGGACGCACGGTCGGCGGTGTCCTGCATGAGCCGGGTGCGTGGGCCGCCGCCCTCGGTGCTGAGGACGACGTGCGGTGAGGTGAGCAGCTTGCGGGTCAGGTCACGGTCGGCGGTGGTGGTGTGCGGCAGGGGCCGCGTGCCGTCGAGGAGTTGGTCGGCTTCGGTGGCGGAGAGCCGCTGCGGGGGCGGGGCGGGTGCGGCTGCGGCGGTGCTCGGGTCGGTGGGGGCGTGGCGTTCGGAGCCGTGGGAGGAGGGGACGGCCAGTTCGACGCGGCCCACGCCGGCGCTGCCGCCGTCGAACAGCGGGCGTTCGGCGACCTTGCTGACGAAGATGCCGCCGCCGAGCAGACCGGCCGTGGCGAGGCGCGTCCAGCCGCGCGGGCGGCGGTGGCCCTCGAAGGTGGCTCCCAGCTCGACGCGGTAGCTGTAGAGGTCGGCGGTGCTCTGGAACGCGAGGTTGTCGTGGGTGACGGCGGACGTGCTCCGGGTGGCCGTCTGGTCGGTCCTGCCGAGGCGGGCGCCGACGGTGACATTGCCGATCTGGGCGAGTGAGGTGGTCCCGGGGACGGGGGTGTGGTCACGGGGCGAGACGCCGAGCTCGACGCCGCCGGAGAGGGTGCTGGAGGCCTGCTCGCCCTGTCCTGACACCTCGGTGCCGATCACGCCGTTGCGGAGGGAGCGCTCGCTCATGGTCGTCTCGAAGCGGCGGTCGGTGAGGCGCGCCCGCAGGATCAGCGTGTGGTGGCCGCGGCGCACCTTGCCGTCCTCGGTGAGGGTGACCGGGACTCCGGTGGTGGTCAGGTCATCGAGGCTCTGCGCCAGCGTGGGACGGTTCAGGGCCTCACGCACCTGGCGGTCGTTGTGGAGGGCGGTGCGCATGCGGCCGTCGCCGTACCAGAGCTTGGCGAGTCGCGGGTGACGGAGCATCAGCGGCGGGGCGAACAGGGACGGGTACGACTGGTGGAGGGTGTCGAGGACGGTGTCCGTGAAGAGGCGGAGGGGGTCGGGGGGCGGTTCGGTGGCGGCTTCGGGGCCCGTCGTGGTGTTGAGGTCTGCCGCGGCCCTGGGGTCCGTCGTGGTCGCGGCGCTCGCCGGTGTCTTCGGGGCCGGGGTCGTGTCCGGCGTCGACTTGGTGTCCGGGCGGAAGCCCTCGGCGCGGATCTGGCCGCCGAGGTGGACCGGGTCCTCGCGGGTGAGGTACCACGGCACGGGCGGCTCGGCGTCGGGGTTCGGGCCCGTCCGGCCGGGCGTGCGGCTGTCCCAGCCGGCGAGGCGTCGGGCGTCCTGCGTCGACATCCAGTCCAGGCTGACCACACGCACCGGACGGGCGGCGGAGGCGGGTTGACCGGCCGCCCGCACCATGAGGGTGCGCTCCACCCGGTACAGGGCGACCGGGTGGTTGCGGACGCGGCCGGTGACCTTGCGGGCCGCGTCCGCACCGTAGTAGTGGCCGCGCCCCGTGCTCACGTCCGAGCGGACCTGGGGCCCGCCCTGGACACGTACGTCCACATCGGGCCCGACGAAACTGTGGTTGGGACCCGAGGTGACCTGGACGCCGAAACGGGTGTCACGGACGTGGCCGCGCTGGTTCTGGTACGTGGTCTGCGTGAGGTCACGCACCTCCGCCTTGACCGACTCGGCGACCAGCGTGGCGCGGTGCGGCACCGACCGCTCGACCACCAGATGGCCGAGCGGGTGGTGTCCGCTCCCCCGGGTCAGTTCCGGGCTGCTCACCGGCCCCGCGAGCCGCCCGAACAGTCCGAGGAGCCGCCCCGGCCTGACGTACGACACGAGGGTGCGGTGCGCCGAACTGCCGGGCCGTGCACCGGAGATGGCGAGCGCGATCTCCTCCGGCGGGTCCGTCAGGTGCAGGCCGGTGGTGTCGACCATGCGGGGTTCGACGCCGCCCGGGAAGGTCAGCGTCTCGGGGGCGCGCCGAGTTCCCGTGTACGGGACGGTGAGGTCGTCGGGCAGCCGCCAGCTCAGGCCGTCCCGCACGGCGAACGAGGCGGTGTGCACAGGGGTGCGCCGCCAGTTGGGTCCGCCGGTGTCGTTCGTGGAGCGGCCAGGAGACTGCTTCGGCCCCTCGGTGACACGCTCCACCCGTACCCGATAGTGCACGTCGTCGAGGTGCAGGTGCGAGCCCTCGAAGGCGCGGTGCTCGGACTGGTGGAAGCTCTGGGTGCCGAGCGTGAAGTCGGTCCTGCGGGTCCAGCCGAGGGAGACACCGATCTTCAGGAGCCAGTTGAGCGGCGGGCCCATGCTCAGCGCGCCCGCGATCCGCCGACCGACGCCGACGCTGCGCCCGGCGCCGGTTCCCGACTGGCCTCGGCGCATGGTGTCGAGGCGGGTGGTGCCGCCGTCGATGTCGTTGAACCGTTCCCAGCGGTGGTACGGGACGGCCTCCACGGTCAGCTCGTGGCCGACGCCGGACTTCTCGCGACCCACGAAACGGGCGCCGCGCGGCGCGGTGAACGCGGCGGGCTGTTCGGTGAGCAGCCGCAGCAGTTCGGCCTCGTCGAACTGGGAACGCAGTTTGGGCGGCAGCGCGTCGAGGATCTGCCGGGCCGCGACGTCCGGGGCCCGGAGGTTGAGGGTGCCGAGGCCGGTGAAGAGTCCGGTGGGGGTGGCGCTGTCCGTGGTTTCGGCGTTCGGGTCGGCGTCCGGGCTGATCAGGACGGTGGGCAGCCGGCTGCCGTCGTCGAAGGTGACGGTGCGCGGGGCGGGGCCCGGCGGCGCGGCGTCCGGTCCGGTCATGAGGCGGGGCGGGCGGTGCCGGTCGAGCTGGGTCTCCAACGGGACGGGTTCGCCGCTGCCCTTGGGCGTGGTGTCGTCGTCGCTGAAGACGCCGTCGGCTCCGCCCATGCCGCGCAGCCACTCGCCGAACGGGTCGGGGGCGGTGGGCTCGGGGGCAGCGGTTTCGGGGGCCGGGGTCGGTGGTGGCGGTGCGGGGGTGGCGGGGATCAGGGCGTCGAAGTGGTCCCGGCCGTTGTACGCGAGGTGCAGTGTGCCGTGGGAGCCGCCGGGGTTGAGGCGGGTGACGTAGGTGTCTCCCGGCGCCCCGTGCGGGTCGGGCTGCACGAGCCGCAGGTCTACGTCGAGGGTGTGCGCCAGGGCGTGCGGGAGCAGGTCACCGAAGGGCGAGGACCACAGGCCGGTGCGCTCGGCGGCAGCCGCGATCAGCCCCTCGGTGCCGATGCGCCGCGCGTCGCCGGGCGTGGGAGCCACGTCAGCGAGTTGCGGATACCCGCTGTCGTCGAGGATCTGCCGCCACTGTTCGGGGTCGCCGTCGGTGACGACCTGCTCGGCGATCCGGTTCCAGTGCTCGGTGATCCGCTCCCGCTCCCCCGGGTCCGTGACCCCGGCGACGGCGGTCATGCGCAGGTCGTCCACCACCGCGAGCACCGGGTCGGGTGTCATGGCGGCGGCCGTGGCGACCAGTTCGGAACCGGCGAGGCGGTCGCGCAGGAGTGCGCGCAGTCCTGCGACGTTGCGCGCGGCCCAGGCGGGCGGGATGTCCTGGCCCCGCGCGCTGTCGAGCAGGGACCGGAAGAGGCAGTCGCCGTCGGCGCGGGTGCGCAGCCGGGTCAGCGAACGGCCGTCGACGTGAACGGTGCCGGTCGCTTCGGTTGTCGTAGTCCCCTTGCTGAACAGGGCCACGTCACCGGCGAGACTCGACGGGAGGCTACTGGAGGTGGCCAAGTCGGGTCTGCGACGCAGCAGTTCGGCGATGCCCTGCTGGTCGAGGGAGAGTTCGGAGAGGGGCAGTGGTTCGTTGGAGAGGGACCAGGTGACGTGCGCGGACGGGGCGTAGTCGAGGCCGCGTACGTCGTCGGGTGAGATCAGGGTGTTCGGGGGCGGTTCGGTGGGTGGCGGCGGGAGGAGCGTGTCGAGGGTGGTGTCGGGTCCGCCGGACGTACGCAACTCGGCTGCCGCGCGCAGGAATTCGGCGTACTGATCGGCGGTGGGCCCGGTGGTGGGGTCGGCGGCGTGGGTGTCACCGGTGTTGTGGAGGTGGTCGGTGACCATGCGGTTGAGGAGATCGGGGGTCATCCGGCCGTCGCCGTAGCGGGTGGTGGCGTGGGGGCTGTGCCAGCGGAGTGTGTCCACGTAGGCGAGGCCGGACAACAACTCTCGGTTCTGCGGGTGTTGTTCGGCGTCCGGGCCGAGTATGTCGCGCAGTGTGCGGATCTGCTGGAGGGTGCTGGCGCGGGTGAACGGGTCGGCCGGTTCCGGGCCGTGGTGGAGTCCGGCGTCGCGGGCCAGTCGGTCGAGGGTGGCACCGGTGGGTTCGGGGGTGAACAGCCGCCAGCGGCCGGGTCCGTCCGTGCCTTCGGTGAGGACTGCGCGGACGTTGCCGTCGCGGTCGCGGGCGGTGCCGACCTCGGTGGTCGGTGCGTACACGGGGCGGCCGGTGCGGTTGGCGACGTGCTGGGCGACGGGCAGTCCGGCCACGGCGGGCTGCCGGCCGGTCTCGCACGAGTACAGCACCAGGGGTCGGTCCTGCTGTCCGTCCTGCGCCCATGATGTGAGCACCTCACCGAGCTGCACTCCGCTGACCTTGACGCTGGGGTGTGCCGGGTCGTCGGTGCCGAGTGTGACGGTGCGGGGGGTGCCGTGGCCCGCGAAGTAGTCGGCGCGGGGCAGTGGGGTGGGTGGGCCGGTGAACACGGTGCGGGGGGTGTCGTTGCCGTCCGGCCCTGACGTGGTGCGGACGGGGCGGAAGGTGTCCTGGTCGATGAGTCCGGCACGGCGCTCGCTGAACGGTGTGCCGTCCTCGGCGGGGCTCTGCGAGATCGTCAGCGTCTGCACGGGGCGGCCGGGGGTGGGGTGTGCGGCCGATGAGGGCGTCCAGCGCCGGAGGCGGGAGATCGGGACTGTTTGCCCGGTGAGGGTGGTGATGACGGGTGGGGTGGGGGTGGTTGCGCTCTGGGCGGCGGGCCGGGTGACGATCTTCGCTGCGGGTGGTGGTGGGGTGCTGCTGCGGCCGGACTCGGTGTGCAGGCCGGTCGCCTCTTCGAGGAGGGGGCTGGACTCGGTGTCCGGTCCTGGGCCGCTCTCGGTGCTCGGGCGGGCGGCCGCCGGGCCGAGGGCGTCGGCGAGCGGCAGCAGCACGTCCGCGTCGGGGAACGCGGTGTCGGCGGACTGGGTGGCGGGTTGAGGGCCGGCGAGCGGACGTACCCGGACGGGGGCGCCGGGCCCTCCGCGGGTCAGCTCCACGGCGGTGCGTGCCGGGTGGCCGGTGCCGTCCGGCCCGAAGACGACGGCCTGGTCGGCTCCGGCACCGTCGAGGACGGCGGTTGCCTCGGGGGTTCCGGGCGGGGGCGGCGGGGTCTGGGACACGACGACCGTCAGAGGTGGCACCTCGGCAACGACCGGCTCCGCCTCGGGCGTGGACTCGGTCCGTACGGCGGTGTACGAGCCGGTGGTGGCCACGGGCGGCGGGGTGGCATGGGAGTCGGATGTGTTGGCGGCGTCCGCGGTGGTGGTGACGTCGGAGGTGTTGGCGGTGTCCGGTGAGGTGGTGAGGTCGGAGGACGTGAGCGTGTCCGGCGTGCTGCTGGTGGGCGAATCCTGCGGGTCCCCGACGGGCGACGGGGCGTCCGGTGTGGTGGACCCGGGGTCGCGCCGTGGGGCGGGGGTGCTGCCCGTGCCGGGGCCGGCGGAGGTGTTGGGGCTGGGCGTGAGTGCGGGTGTGGTGTTGCCGGGCGCGGGCGGGGCGACCGGGGCGGGTCCGTTGGCGGTCACGGCGCCGGGGGTGTGCGACGTGTCTGCGTCGGGGGACGTCGAGCCGTCGGGGGCGGGGCTCGTCGAGGGATGGGGGTCCGCATCGGTGTCGGGTGTGCGGGAGCCGACCGTGTCCGGTCCTGGCGAGGTGCCGAGCGTCTGGCCATCAGGCCGACCGGAGCCGTTGGCGACGCCCTGCGGCGAACCGTCCGCCGCATCGAAGTCCGAGCCCGGAGACACCGAGCGGGCGGAGTCAGGTGTGCCCGCCGAGCCGACGGCAGACCCGGTCGAGGCGTCCACGCCCGGCACGCGGGAAGCGTTGGCACCCAGTGCGGGCGAACTGTCGGACGTCCGGACGTCAGGCCGGTCGACGGTCTCGGGGCCGCCCCGCACCGAACCGTCCGCCGTATCCAAGTCCGAGCCCGGAGACACCGAGCGGGCGGAGTCAGGTGTGCCCGCCGAGCCGACGGCAGACCCGGCCGAGGCGTCCACGCCCGGCACGCGGGAAGCGTTGGTGCCCGGTGCGGGCGAACTGTCGGGCGTCCGGGCGTCAGGCCGGTCGGTGGTCTCGGGGCCGCCCTGCGGCGAACCGTGCGCCGTATCGGAGCCCGAGTCCGGGGACGTCGAGTGGGCAGAGTCGGGTGTGCCCGCCGAGCCGACGGCAGGCGCGAAGGACATGTCCGTGTCCTGGGTGTTGGAGGTGCCGGGCCCCGGCCCGGTCGAAGTACCGGAACCAGGAGCTGCGGGCGTGTCCGTACCGACGGCGTCGGATGTTTTCCGGTCGGCCGCGCCCGACGCATCCGCATCCTGCGCCGACGAACCACCCTGGCCCGTCGAGTCATTGCTGCCACCCGCCGCGCTCGAAGCCCCCGAACCGGGCGTCGTGGACGAACTGGCACCGACACCGGACTCTGCGCCGCCGCCCGGCAGCGACGTGTGGTCCGCTCCCCCGGGCGCATCGACCGGGTCCAGGCCCTGCGTATCGACGGCACCCGGAGCCGTCACCGTGACCGGCGCGCCCAAGCCGTCCAGGACGCCACGGATGTGATCCACGTCGGCCTGCGTCGCGGCGCCTCCCGGGGACACCACCCGCACCTCGGGGACCTGCGACAGGCGGTCGTGCAGGGCGTCTCGCACACCCACTTCGGTGCTGCCTGGTGACATCCCACGGAGCATGCCCAGGTCGTCCAGCGCCTGCCGGCGGACATCCGGCGGGCCGGTGAGGACCTGCTGCCACAAGTGGCTCTCCCCCGTGGACACCGAGGACGGCGTGTACGGCGTGTACGGCGTGTACGGCGGCGGGGCGTCCATCGGGGTGTACGGCGGAGGGCCGGCGGCCTGGTCGCCGGTGGGCGCGTCGGCGGCTGGGGACTGCGCCGGGACGTCGCCGCTCTCCGTGTGCGGGCGGCCGGATCCGCCCGCGGAGCGCGTCGGCTCGCCCTCGCCCCCGCTCACTGTCGGCGGCGTACGCATCGTGTCGATCGTGTTGCGGAACTCCGCACCGCTGTTGACGGCGGTCGACGTGAGCGAGGACTCGACCTGGCTGCTGACACCCGCGCCCACGAACGTGGACCAGCTCGTCGACCAGTCCCCGTCGAACACACCCTTGATGAAGATCTCCGCGAGCGCCTCACCGGCTCCGGCGGCGACGAAGTCGGTCGTCCCCTTGAGGCCGTAGTGCCCGGCGAGGCCCCGGAGGTTGTCCGCGTTGTCGCGCAGAATCGTGCTGTTGCGCCACAGGTTCGGGTTGTTGAGGAACGACAGGGAGTTGTTGTGCAGCAGCGGCGGCGGGTTGCGGGTGATGCCCGAACCGCCCGGCACCGGCGTCGGGTCGGGGGTGGGGGTGGGACCCGGGTCGTGCGGCTTCGGGTTCGGGCCCGGTGTGTGGTCCTTGAGGTCGGGGCCGAGGTCGTTCCGCGGATTCGGGGTCGGCGTCGGCGTAGGCGTCGGCTTGAAGTCGAGGTCGGGGCCGTCCTTGAGGAACTTGCTGTCGTAGCTGTTGACGATGTTGCGGCCGAACCTGTCGAAGATGCTGGTGAGGCCACCGGCCGCCGCGCCGAACGCCCCGTCCTTGAGGATCTGGTTCCAGTCGAAGCCGTCGGGGCGGCGATTGTTCGGCGCGAAGTTCATCATGGCCAGGCGCACCGCGAACGTGGTGAACGCCTCGGCGAACGCCTCCGTCAGCGCCGGCGCCAGGTGCAGCCGCTGCAGCAGATGGCTGAGCGTGGTGAGGATCATGAACCGGCTGCGCAGCTTGGCCATCATGATCTGGCTCGCCGACGCGCCGCCGGTGAAGAACGACATCGCGAGGTAGATGGCGATCTCGATGAGCAGGCGGATGACCTCGGCGATGACCTGCCACTTGGACTCCATGATGTCCATGGAGGTCTTGCGCCGGCCTTCGGCGATCTTGTCGAGCTGCTCGGCGAACTGGCGCAGGTAGTTCTTGCCGTTGTCGTCGGTGAGCGTGCCCATCGCCCTGGCGTACGACTTGGCCAGGTCGTCGGGCATCGCCTCGGCGATGTCGTGGACGGACTTGTCGATGAGCGACGACAGCCGGTCCATCTTCCGGCCCAGGCCGGAGTACGGCTGACGGCTGTCGTAGGCCAGATCCTCGTCGGCGTCGATCAGCTTCTCGCCGGTGAGGATGAAGATCATCGCGTTGACCTCGGGCGAGGCCTTGATGCTCATCGGTGCCCGTCAGCGGTGACCGCGGTTGCCGACACCGTCGACATCGACGCCGACGCCGTCGCCGAGTCCGTCGGTCTCGATGCGGCTGTTGCCGCGCTCGACGTCCTCGATGTTCTGGTCGCGGGTGCGCTTCATCATCTCGACCTGGCTGAGCGTGGAGTCCGTGATGCCCACCAGGGCGTCCCTGATGGACATCATGGTGTCCTTGGTGGTCTGCCGCTCCTTCTGCTCCTGCGGTCTGGCCTTCTCGGCGAACTCGCCTTCATGGCCCGGCCAGTTGACCGTGGGTGCCAGGCCGTCGAGGAACTCCTCGGTCATGCTCTTGACGAGTGTCGCGATCTCCTCGAGCTGGCCCGTGCAGGCCTCGATGCGCTGCGGGTCGACGTAGTACCGCTGTCCCATCCGTCAGTCCTCCCCGTCCTCGCCGAGCGCGTCACGCCAGGCGGGTGTGGCGGTCCGGGTGTCGTCGCGTGCGGTGTCCTCGTCGTCCTGCAGCACCTCGGGGCCGAAGATGCGCTCCCAGTCCAGCTCGAAGCCCTTCAGCTCCGGTACGTTGCTGCTCGGCTCCGCGAACGGTGCCATCGCCTTCATGACATGCCGGTTCATCTTGATGCGTGCCGCGCTCGACGCCTCCAGGACGCTCGCGGCCAGTTCCTGGGGTGACATGTCGCGGTGCTTGTTCTCCAGGAACTCGATCCCGGTCAGTTCGCCCTGGGGGCCGACGGTGGCGCGGACCGCCCGGTCGGAGGACAGCACGGAGAAGGACGCCTGCCGGAGTTCGCGCTCGGTGCGCGCGATGGCCTCCTGGGCCTCCTGGAGCTCGACCATCGCCTTCTCCAGGCGCTTCTCCAGCGGTTCCGCCATTGCCGGCCCACCAGCCCTTCCGCGTCGGTCTGTTCGTGCTGTCGGTGTCTCAACTACCTTCATGATCTTGCCTGGTGAGGGTCGTGCCGCGGAAGTCGTGGGCGAGTGGTGTTCGTCTCGACGCCTACCGTCCGATGACCGCGGGGGCGCCACCCTCGTCGGTGCCCCACACGTCCGCGTCCTCCTCCAGGTAGTCGGCGGAGCTGGTCGTGGCCCGTCGGCCTGTGGTGTCCGCGTCCTGCTCGGAACCTTCGCCGGTGGTCGTCGCGACGCGCGGGGCCGGGGCGAGGAAGGTGTCGCTGTCCTCCTGGCGGTTCCACGGGTTGCGCCGACGGCGGTTGCGCCGCTCGCTCTCCTCGGCCGCGTCGACCAGGACGGCACGCACGCGTTCGCCGTTGCCCTTGTCGGCGCCGCCCGCCCCCATGCCGCCGGCGCCGCCCATCGGCATCCCGGGCGTGCCCGGCGTACCGGGGGCTCCTGGTGCGCCGGGCTGCTGGGCGCCGCCGACTCCGGCTCCGCCGTTCAGTGCGGAGGCGCCGGTGGTGCTGTCCGCGAGAGGTGCCACGTGGCCGCTGCCGCCGACCGCGCCCGACACGTCGCCCAGGGACGAGGTGACGGTCTCGGTGCCGGGGCTCGCCCCGCCCGAGCCGTCCGTCCCATTCAAGCCACCCGTCCCGCTCAAGCCGCTCGACCCGCCCAGTCCGCCGACCCCGTCCAAGCCGCCCGACCCACCGAGCCCACTCGTTCCGACGCCTCCGCGTCTGTTCAGGTCGTGCAGATTCACCTTCTCCGTGTGCCCCTGGGGGTCCGTGGTCGTGGCGATCCCCGTGTCCGGGTCGATGGTCTGCTTGCTGCCGTCCGGATACGTCGTGGTGAGCTGCCCGTTGTCGAGCGTGGTCGTGGAGCCGTCCGGGTTGTGCACCGAGGCGCCGTGGGTGAGGTCGGTGGTCGTCGTGGTGCCGTCCGGGTTGGTGACGGTGAGCGCCCCTGTGTCGGGGTCGAACGAGGAGTGCCCGCCGTCGGGGAACGTGGTGGCGAAGTCGTCGCCGTCCATGCCGGTGTGTCCGCCGGTCGGGGTGTCCAGGCTGTTGGCGCTGTTGAGGTCGCCGAAGCTGCCGAAGTCCGACGTGGTCGGGATGTCGGCCCCGATACCGCCGAGGTCGTTCGATCCGCTGCCGCCGTTGATGTTGCCCAGGCTCCCGAGGTTGCTGGTCGTGGTGTGACCGCTCGGGTCCGTGGTGGTTGCCTGGCCGTTGGACGGGTCGACGGTCTGGCTGCTGCCGTCGGGGAATGTCGTCGTCAGCTTGCCGTCGTCCCCGAGGGAGGTCACCGAGCCGTCCGGGTTGGTCAGCGAGCGGCCGTCACCGAGGTCGACCGTGTGTGTCCCGCCGTTCGGGTCGGTGGTGGTGACTTCGCCGGTGGCCGGGTCGAAGGATGACGTACTGCCGTCCGGGAAGTCGGTCGACACGTCGCCGTTGTCGGTCAGTTGGGTGTGGCCGCCGGTCGGGGTGTCGAGGGTGCCGCCGCCGAGCTGTTCGTTGATCGCGTCGTTCGCGGCGTCGATGTCGGCGCCATTGAGGTTGGCCCCGTTGGTGTTCGCGTCGTTGTTCAGGCCCTGGAGGCTGCCGAGGTTGTCCGTGTGCGTGGAGCCGTCCGGGTTGGTGGTGAGGCTCTGGCCCGTGCCCGGGTCGACGGTCTGGGTGGTGCCGTCGGGGAACGTGGTCGTCAGCTTGCCGTCGTCGCCCAGGGAGGTCACCGAGCCGTCCGGGTTGGTCAGCGAGCGGCCGTCGCCCAGGTCCGTGGTCGTGGTCGTGCCGTCCGGGTTGGTCGTGGTGACTTCCCCGGTCGCCGGGTCGAACGAGGTCCGGCTGCCGTCGTCGAAGTCGGTGGTCAGCTTGTTGCCGTCGAGGCGGGTGCTGCCGCCGGTCGGTGTCTTCAGGCCGTTGCCGCCGCCCCCGTTGAGGCCCCCGAGGTTGCCCAGGCTCTGCGTCACCGGGATGTTCGGGTTGCCGCCGAGCCCCTGGGTGTCGCCGTTGCCGAGCTGCTGATCGGCGCCGCCGTTGCCATTCCCGTTCAGGTCGCCCAGATCGCCGAGACTCTCGGTGACCGGGTTCTGTCCACCGCCGCCGTTCAGGCCGTCGAGGTTGCCCAGGTTCTCGGTCGTGGGGCCGTTCTGCTTCAGGTACTCGTCGAGCTTGTCGAGGCTCTGGTCGCCGCCACCGCCACCACCGTTGATGTCACCGAGGCTGTTCTGGAGGTCCTTGGCCTGCTGGTCGGCCTCGCGCTGGGCCTCCTCCTGCTGCTTGCGCTGTTCCTCGCGCAGCTCCTCCTGGTACGCCTTGTCCTCTTTGCGCTGCTCTTCTTGTTCCTTCCGCAGCTCGTCCTGGTAGGCCTTGTCCTCGTTGCGCTGTTCTTCCTGCTCCTTGCGCAGCTTCTCCTGGTAGGCCCTGTCCTCCTCGCGCTGCTTGTTCTGCTCGTCGCGGAGGTCCTCCTGGGCCTGACGGTTCTTCTCGTTCTCCTCCTCGATCCGGTCCTTCTCCTCCTCCGCCTGCTGCTTCTCGTAGTCGTCGGAGGCCGTGCTCGTCGACTTGGGCTCCGGCACGTTGCCGGAGAAGTCCTTGGAGAGGTCGAGGAAGTGGTTGTTCAGGTTCGACTGCACCGTGCGGGCCGGTTCGCCGAGGTACTCGTCGATGCCCTGGTTCCAGATCTTGACGGCCTTGTCGCCGACCTTGGCCCAGTTCTCGATGTTCGTGAGGTCGCCGTACTCCGGGTGGCTCTGGGTGAAGCCGTCCTTCGGGGTGTGGTACGTGCTGGAGGAGTACATGCTGGTCGTCGTCCGGATCTCCGTCTGGGCGACGTTGTGCTCGTCCACCCACATCGCCAGGTCGTCCAGGACGTAGCGGAGCACCTGAAGCGGGTCGTAGTACGGGGAGTTGGCCCATTTGCTCCATGCCTGGAGGAGTTCCTTGGCGGAGTTCTCGAGGTACGTGCGGCCGAGGGAGAGGGCCCGGGAGTAGACGGTGGCGCCGTTGCCGGTCGCGTCGCCCTCGCCGGCCGTCTCGTCGAAGGTCTCGATGTAGTTCTCGTAGTTCTCGCGGACCTTCTTGAGCAGGTTGCGGAAGACCTCGGCCGCCTCGCCCTTCCAGCTCGCGCCGTCGCCGCCGAACCGCTTCTCCCAGTCCTCGAGGACTTCCTTCGTCTCGCGGAAGAACTTGGCGGCGTAGTCGAAGGACTCCCCGGTGCGGTCGAAGGAGTCGAGGTCGACGGCGGCTTCCTCGGGCACACCCACGTTGCTGAACCGGGCGTCGCCCGTGCCGCCGGCCAGCAGCTTCATGAGCGCCTCGCGCGGCCCGTTCATGTACCGGGCGAGCGTGACCGTGCTCATCTTGTCTTTGTTGTAGTCGGTGAAGTCGTTGCCCGAACTGACCGAGGCGTCCGCGTAGTTGTCGCTCCCGGGGTCGGCGAAGTGGATCTCGTCGCCCGACTTGACGCGGCCTTCGAAGACGATGCGGGCCTGTTTGATGACCGTCTTCTTGCCGCTGTCGAAGAAGTAGATGTCGTAGTCTTCGCCGCTGTTCTGGAGGAACCCGGAGTCCTTGACCGCGTTGCTGAGGCTGTGCTCCTGGATGTCCATCCGGAAGAGCTTGCCGCCGTGGTCGGAGCGGAGTGTGTCGAAGACGGTGGAGCGGTCCGGCACCGGGTAGCCCGTGATGTGCGTGACCAGGTTGGCCCAGATGTCGCTCTGCGGGTCCTTGGCGTCCTTGAACTCGCCGATGTTGTCCCGTGAGTCCTTGTCGTACCGCTCCGCCACCGGGCGCCCCTTCTCGTCTTCTCTACGGTCGTCAGCTGGTCTCGTCGTCGGTGCCCGAGCTGCCGGAGGTCAGGGTGTCGACGTCCTCGAACTTCTGGAGCAGGGTCTGCGCGTCGATCGCGTCGAGGTTCTTGTCCTTGGTCTTCTCGGCCTCGTCGATGGTGTCCGTGAGGGCCTCTTTCAGCTCCTTGAACAGGTCCATCTGGTCACCGAGCAGCTTGTCGATCGCGGTGGCCGCCGTGGTGATGCCCTCGATCAGCGTGGGGCCCGAGACGAGGGGCTCCTTGTTCATCTTGCCGAGGCGCAGGAGCTGTTGGTCCTGGGAGAGGTTGTCCGCGGTGGTGTGTCCGTCGATGAGTTCGCCGAGCGGGCGGACGCTGCTGCCGTCGCCGTCCTCGCGGTGCTTCTTCGCCTTGGTGTACACCGGCTGCACCTCGTGGTCCCGGAAGTTCTCCATCTGCTTGAGGTCGAAATGCGTGACGTCGGCCTTGTCGTCGGCCATGGGACGCCTCCTGCCGGTTGCTGCCTGACGGGGATCGGGGTGGCCCGACGGGCGCCCCGCGCAAGGGCCCCGGCCATGTCACCGGGGCCCGGTACGACTCAACGGGCGCGCACACTGCCCCAGTTGTCGGCGCTCCTGCGCTCGTCACGGGAGTGGTTGTCGTGGATGCTCTGGATCAGCTCGCCGTTGTCGCCGAGGAGCTGGGCCATGTTCTTGGTGGCCTGGTCCCACTCCGCCTGGACCCCGCGGTACATCTCCTGGTCCGCGCCCTCCCAGGAGGCGATGAGCGGCTTGAGCTCGTCCTCGAGGTTGTTCAGGGTCGTGATGATGTGCTGGGTCTGCTCGCTCAGTTCCTCGATCGCCTGCCGCACCTTGGGGTACTGCACATCGATGATGCCGTCGGCCATGACGTCTCCTCTACGGTGGGGGGTGTCAGCGCAGCGCTTCGAAGACGCCCTGGCTGGTCTTGCTGTTGAGGACCTCGGTCAGGTCCTGGTTCTCCTGCGCCAGCCGGTTGGCGGAGGTCACGTTCTCCTGGAGGGCGTCGGCCATCTTGCTGATCTGGACGACGACCTTCTGCGCCTCGCCGTTCCAGCTGCGGAAGAGCTTCAGGAGGGCCTGGCCCTCGTCGCCGCCGACGCCCGAACGCGCCGCGATCTCGGCGACGTTGTTCTGGATTTTCTCGACCTGGTCCCTGGCGCTCTCCAGGGAGGAGACGCCTCCCAGACCCTTGGCATATTCCGCTTTCCTCGCGGCGCTGTCCGCCATGTCGCGTTCCCTTCGTGGGGCGAGTCTCGTCGCACGTTGCTCGCTGAGGCTAAAGAGAACCGGCGCTTCCGCGCAACGCGTGCCGGAAAGATTTCGGGTATCAGAGCCGGGGCCAAAATACGTGTGTGGCAGTCGAGTTGAGGGCGTGTTTCGGAGAGATGAACGCGGCCTTGACGGCCGAATCGGGCAGCCCGACATGAACCGTTCACCTGGGTCCGTGATACGGACGGAAAACGGGCACACGCTCCTTCCGAACGGGCATCTCGGGGGCGAGAATCCGCCATTGAAGAGGACGCCCGCGGCATTGTGCGCGGATCCGGTCGGGGGAAATTCTGAGCTTTATCTGAGGTTCGGTGTCTCTTTTCCACTCGTGGCGCAGGCCGGTGCCGTCACCTTGGCGCGGGTCGCTCCGGTCGCGGCGTCCGGGTCGAGGTCGGCGCCGGTCGGCAGGGCGGCGAGCAGCGGGGCCGGTACGGAGTCGATGTCCCCGGCGGCGTAGCCGAGCGCGGTCAGCGAACTCTCGTCGGGCACGCGGTACTTCACCCCGTTCTCGGCGACGAGGTACGTGGTTCCCGCATGTGCGGCGCCGCTCGCGTTCAGGGCCCGTACGAGGGCGCCGCGGCCGGGCCTGACCACGGTGGCGTCGGTGCGGACGCAGGCGTCCCGGATCGGGCCCGCGGTGCCGGCGGGTACGGCGACCGGGGAGAGCGAGGTCAGCGGGACGAGGACGGACCTGATGCGGACGCCGCCGTCGCCGCCGTCGGTCTGGGCGCACAGCGCGGTGCCGCTCGGCGTGTTCTGCGGGGCGGGCGGCGCGTCGGGGAGCTGCGCCGATCCGGCCGCGCCCGCGTTCTTGGCCTGGTGCTCGCGCAGCGCGTCGGCGCCGACGGTGCGGGCCTCGGGCGACTTGCCCTGGTAGGCGTCCTTCTGGGTGGCCGGATCGCCGAGGACGAGGGCGGCGCCGAGCCGGGTGAGCGGCACGAGGCCGTCCTTGCGCAGCAGTTGGTACGTGCTGTCGCCGCCGGGCACGCTCACCTTGAAGACCTGGCCGACGCGGCTGGGCTCGCCGCCGATGTCGGGGCCCTGTTCGCCGCGGCCCGGGTTCGCGGGCGGCTTCAGGGTGGGGCCGGAGGCGAGGGAGTCCAGGAAGGCCGCCGAGACGGGCATGGGGCGCTGGGAGCCGTAGCCGAGGGCGGTGCGGGCGTCGGACGCGCGGTCGAGCGGCAGCCGGCTGCCGCGCCAGACCAGGTACTCGGTGCCGTCCGGTCCGCGTACGAGGACCCCGCGGTCGGCGGCGACGGCGGTGGCGTCCAGCGGCGCCCCGGCCACCAGGGTGGTGGCGCCGGGCTCGTTGACGCCGGTGTCCGACACGGTTCCCGAGGTGTTGGCGAGCGCCCCGCCGGGCCCGGTGACGCACATGTGCCAGGCATCGGCGTCGAGCCGGCCGGGTTCGGGCACGGAGTCGGGGGCCCCGGTGATGCCGACCGGCGAGCCCACCGGGACGTTGTCGAGGGAGGGGGTGTGGACGTCGGACGTGGCGAGGTCGGAGCCGCCGATGAGGCGCGCCGATGCGTAGTTGCGGACCGGGTGCAGGACGCCGTCGGTGTCGGTCCACAGGTAGCGGGCGCCGGTGTCACGGTTGACCACCAGGTGTTTTCCGTCGCGCCAGCTCTCGTTGCCGCCGGGGCGCAGCAGTCCGTAGACGGTGGCGCCCGCGCCGATCAGGACGGTCGCGAGGACGCCGAAGACGACTCCGCGGGTGGTGCGGCCGAGGGGGCTCTCGGGGGCGTCGGGGTCGGCCATCAGCAGGCCGGAGCTGAGCCTGCCCATCATGAAGGTGTGGGCGTGTACCTGGTCGCGTTTGGACTGCACGGCCTCTCCTCAACGTCTTTCTTTGATCCGTCCGCGCGTGCGCTCGGCCCGCGTACGTACGGGATGTGCTCAGCCGGTGTCGCGGGCGTCGCTCAGCCGAACAGGCCGCGCAGCCAGCCGAACAGGCCCGCCACCCACAGCGTCAGCGGCAGCACGGCCACCGCGAGCAGGGTGTGCAGGATCTCCGCGGCGCGCCCCCAGTACGGCAGCAGGCGGCGTCCCGGCACCGTCCAGGCCGCGATCACGAGCGCCGCGGCGGCGGCGAGCAGCACCGCGAACACGACGACGCGCGCGGTGCCCTCGGAGTCCACGGCCCAGGCGCGGGCGAGGAGCAGCAGCCCCCAGACGCCCGGCACCGCGAGGGTCAGGCGCTGTCCGATGTGCACGAGGCCGCGGGAGTGCAGGAGCAGGAGCAGGCTGAGGGCGGCGGCGGTCAGCACCTCGGGCAGGTTCGGGTGTTCGGTGAGGACGACGAGGGCGGCGACGACGACGGTGCCGGTGGCGGCGAACAGGGCGGCGACCCAGCGTCCGGCCAGCTCGGTGCGTTCGGCGACCTCGTCGCCCGCGTACGGCTCGATGCCCTCCTGGAGCTGGCCCGCGGACGAGGGCAGGGCGGGCAGCCGCATCCCGGCCAGTTTGAACGCGAAAGGCGCCACGGCTCCTGCGGCGAGCGCGACGACGGTGGCGACGACGGCGACCGCGGCGGGTGTGTGGAGGCCGGTGTACCCCATGAGGGCGCCTGCGACGGCGCAGGCCACGGCGACGACGGCGGTCGCGAACAGGGCCGGGGCGCCGACCGCGGTGGCGGCCAGGGCGAGGACCGCGCCGCCCGCTCCCGCGGCGCCCGCGGCGAGCAGCCGGGCTCCGGCGACGCGCGCCGCGTCGGGACCGGTGAGGTCGCCTCCGGGCAGCAGCCAGCCCGCAAGCGCGAGGCAGGGGGCGACGAGGAGGCCGAGGGCGGTCGCGGAGAGCCGGTCGCCGACCGCGCGGCTCGCCGATCCGGCGCCGGCGAGGACCAGCAGGCCGGTCACGGCGGCGCAGGCGGCGCGGGTGGAGTCGGTGGCGGTGACGCCTGGCCACAGCAGCAGGACGAGGGCGGCGGCGACGGTGACGAGGGCGGTGACGACGAGGGTCCAGCGGGAGGCCGCGGGGCGCCAGGTGTGCAGTCGGCGGCCCGCGGTGTCGGCTATGCCGTCCACGAGGTCGTCGAGCCGGGCCTCCGGGAGGGCTTCGGTGTGCGGGCGCAGGTAGAGCACGTCGCCGTCGGCGAGGCCCGCGCGTTCGAGGGTGGTCTCCTCGTCGAGGGGCGTGTCGCCGAGGCGTTGGAGCACCCAGCCCGCGTGGTCGAGCCCGGACTCCTCGGCGCCTTCGCCGACGTAACGCAGCAGCGTGGGCAGCAGGTCGGCGACCGGCACGTCGGCGGGGACGGCCAGGTCGACGGAGACGTTCGGCGCACGTACGGTCAGGCGGCACAGTGCGGCCACGACGCTGTCGGTCATCGGCTGAACTCTCGTCTTCCGTGGGGGCTTTGCCGGAGGACTTCCCCGAGAGGAACTTCTCCGAGAGGGATGTGTGAAGACTACGGAAAGCGCGCTCGGTCCCGAACGCCGGGTCGGGGCAATGGAATTCGGCACCGCGGTCGACGCTGACCTCACCCCGCGTGGACAGGGCGCGTTCCGTGAATGCAGACTACTGCCTACGCCCTCCGGATCGCACTGTCGACCGGACTCCCTTTGTCTGGTGCGGACTTGCTGCCGGAAAGTCAGTGAAACCGGAGGTTCTGTTCCTTGAGTGTGGTGCTGTTTCGCCGTCCGGCCCGTAGGCGCGGCCCGGAGATGCCCGACGGGCAATTGACCCTGCAGGAGCCTCCGGTTCTCTCCGAGACCGTTCCGGACACATCGGCGATATGGACTTATTTGCCGATGGCATTGATGTCCGTGTCGATGATGCTGATGTTCCTGCGGACCGGCGGCAGCAACGGCATCTTCATGTATCTGGCGATGGGCGTGATGGTGATCGCCGCCGCCGCGATGCTCCTCGGGCAGCTGATGCGCCGCGCCGGTGAGCGCAAGCAACGCCTCAAGGGCGAGCGGCGCGACTACCTCCGCTACCTGGCGCAGATCCGCAAGCGGGTCCGTACCACCATCGTCGAGCAGCAGCGGGCGCTGGCCTGGCGGCATCCGGAGCCCTCCTCGCTGCGTTCGGTGGCCCGTACGTCCCGGTTGTGGGAGCGGCGGCCCGCCGACGAGGACTTCGGCGAGGTGCGCATCGCGGTCGGCGAGCAGCAGCTCGCGGTGACCCTGGAGCCGGTCTCGACCCGGCCCGTGGAGGATTTGGAGCCGCTGTGCGCGCACGCGCTGCGCCGCTTCATCCGCGCGTACTCCACCGTCCCCGACCAGCCGCTCGGCCTGTATCTGCGGTCCTCGGCACGGGTGTTGCTGCGCCCGGACGGCGATGAGGACACCGATGCGGTACGTGACCTGGTGCGGGCGGTGCTCGGTCAGCTCGCGGTCTTCCACGCTCCGGAGGAGCTGTGGCTGGCGTTGTGTGTCAGTGACGAGCGGCGGGCCGACTGGGAGTGGACCAAGTGGCTCCCGCACGTGCTGCACCCGCACGAGGAGGACGGCGCGGGCCAGGTCCGCCGGATCACGGGTGACATCACCGAGCTGGACGACCTGCTGGGCGCCGAGTTCGCCGAGCGGCCGGGCTTCGACCCGGACGGCCGCCCCGGACGCGACGAGCCGTACACGGTCGTCGTCCTGGATGGTGTCAACGTCCCCGAGGGACACCGCTGGGAGGGGCATGGGTACCGCAACGCGCTGGTGCTCGATGTCTCGGGCGCGCTGCGCTGGCGTCCCGGCCGCAACACCCTGCGTCTGACCGTCGGGCAGGGCCGGGTCAATCTGGTGCGCACCGACCGCAGCCGCAAGGAGCGCTCGGTGCCGCTCGGCACACCGGACCGGCTCGGTGTGCTCGGTGCGGAGGCGCTGGCCCGGCTCCTCGCGCCGCGCCGGATCAGTCTGGGCGGCGACATGTCCCAACCCCTCGACTCCGACGTCGAGTTGACGACCCTGCTGGGCATCCCCGATCTGCACCGGCACGATCCGCAGACGCTGTTCGACCGGCACACCGGCAGCGGCCGCCTGCGCGTTCCGATCGCGGTCGGCGAGGACGGCCGGCCGATGGAGCTCGACATCAAGGAGTCCGCGCAGGGCGGCATGGGCCCGCACGGCATGCTCATCGGTGCCACGGGCTCCGGCAAGAGCGAGCTGTTGCGCACCCTCGTCCTCGGCCTGGCCCTCACGAACTCCTCCGAGACACTCAACTTCGTCCTCGTCGACTTCAAGGGCGGTGCCACCTTCCTCGGCCTGGACGAACTGCCGCACACCGCGGCCGTCATCACCAACCTCGCGGACGAGGCGGCGCTGGTGGAGCGCATGCAGGACGCCCTGCACGGCGAACTCATCCGCCGCCAGGAACTGCTGCGCGCCGCAGGGAACTACACCTCTGTCCTGGAGTACGAGCGGGCGCGCGCGGCCGGAGCCGATCTGAAGCCGCTGCCGAGTCTGTTCGTCGTGGTCGACGAGTTCAGCGAACTGCTGGCCACGCACCGCGAGTTCATGGACCTCTTCGTGATGATCGGCCGTCTGGGACGTTCGCTCGGTGTTCATCTGCTGCTGGCCTCGCAGCGTCTCGACGAGGGACGCATGCACCAGCTGGAGAGCCACCTGTCGTACCGGATCGGTCTGCGCACCTTCTCGGCCATGGAGAGCCGTGGTGTGCTGGGTGTCCCGGACGCCTACGAGCTGCCGGCCCAGCCCGGCAGCGGGTACCTCAAGTCCGGTGTGGAGTCGCTGACCCGGTTCCGTGCCGCGTACTCCTCGGGCACGTATCGCCGTCGCACGGGCGCCGTCGTGCAGGCCCGCGTGGCGAGCCAGGTCGTGCAGTGGACGAGTGGCTGGGTGGTGCCCCGCACCCTGGAGGCTCCGCCCGAGCCGGAGGTGGCCGAGGAGGAGGGCGGCGACGAGGAGACCCTGCTCGACGTGGCGCTGGACCGGCTGCGCGGCTCGGGTCCCGCTCCGCACCGGGTATGGCTGCCGCCGCTCGGCGCGCCGTCCCCGCTCGACGAACTCCTGGGCGGGGTCGTGCCCGACGAGGAGCGCGGGCTCACGGCGGCGAAGTGGCCGGGCACCGGCAAGCTGCGCGTCCCGGTGGGCCTGGTGGACAAGCCGTTCGAGCAGCGCCGTGACCCGCTGGTGGTGGACCTGTCGGCGGCGGGCGGCCATGTCGCCATCGCGGGCGGTTCGCAGAGCGGCAAGTCGACGCTGGCCCGGACGCTGATCGCCGCGCTGGCGCTGACCCACACACCACGCGAGATCCAGTTCTACTGCCTGGACTTCGGTGGCGGCGGCCTCTCCCAGTTCGCCGGTCTTCCGCACGTCGGCGGGGTCGCGGCGCGGCTCAACCCGGAGCGGGTGCAGCGCACGGTGTCCGAGGTGATGACACTGCTGGCGCGGCGCGAGCAGTTCTTCGTGGACCACACCCTGGACTCGATGCAGTCCTACCGGCGCCGCCGGGCCGCGGGCGAGTTCGCGGACGAGCCGTTCGGCGACGTGTTCATGGTGGTCGACGGCTGGTCGACGGTCCGGCAGGACTACGACGAGCTGATCCCGAAGTTCAACGAACTCGCCGCGCGCGGCCTGAACTACGGCATCCACCTCGTCGTCACCACCACTCGCTGGGTGGAGCTGTCCGCGCAGGTCCGTGACCAGTCGGCGACCCGCCTGGAACTGCGGATGGGTGACCCGATGGACTCGGAGATCGACACCCGCAAGGCGCGCTCGGTGCCGCGCAGCGGCGGCCGGGGCATCACCGCGGACAGCAAGATGCACTTCCTCGCGGGCCTGCCCCGCCTCGACGGCAGCGGCTCCCTCGACGACCTCGGTGACGGTGTCTCGCACCTGGTGTCCGAGATCTCCCGCGCCTGGAAGGGCGCCCGCGCCCCGGAGGTCCGGATGCTCCCGCACCGCCTCCCGCTGTCCGAACTCCCGGCGCCCGAGAGCACGGAGGGCGGCGGGCTTCGGCTTCCGCTCGGCATCGACCAGGACGCCCTGGAACCGGTGTGGCACGACTTCAGCCGCACTCCGCACCTCATCGTCGTCGGCGACACCGAGAGCGGCAAGACGAATCTGCTGCGCCGTGTCACCGACGGCATCGTGAGCCGGTACGCGCCGAACGAGGCGAAGATCATCGCGGTGGACTACCGCCGCACCCTGGTGGACGCCATCCCTGCCGAGTACCGGATCGGGCACGTGATCTCCCTGGACAATCTGACGGAGACCGTCGACGGCGCGGCCCGCGCGCTCAAGACCCGGGTGCCCGGCGCGGACATCGCGCCCGCCCGGATGCGCCAGTGCGACTGGTGGACGGGCCCGCGCCTGTTCCTCCTGATCGACGACTACGACATGGTGTCCGGCAGCTCGTTCCAGAACCCCTTCGAGCCGCTCTTCGAGCATCTGACGCTCGGCTACGAGATGGGCCTTCACATCGTCGTCGCCCGCGGCGCGATGGGCGCGGGCCGCGGTCTCAGCGACGGCCTGATCCGTCGCCTGGACGAGGCCAACAACCCGGCGGTGCTGCTGTCCTGCCCGCCCACCGAGGGCCGCCTGTTCGGCAACGCGAAGCCGCTCAACCTGCCGCCGGGCCGTGCCCTGCACATCGCCCGCCGCAAGGCGCGGCTGATGCAGACGGCGCTGATGGACGAGCTGCCGGGCCAGGAGGGCTGACCCCGCGCGTTCAGTCCGTGCCCGGCTCGCCCGGTCCCGCCGGGCGCCAGCCGCGGGCGCGGGCCCG
Source organism: Streptomyces sp. SDT5-1 (assembly GCF_052245995.1). Classification (NCBI taxonomy): domain Bacteria; kingdom Bacillati; phylum Actinomycetota; class Actinomycetes; order Kitasatosporales; family Streptomycetaceae; genus Streptomyces; species Streptomyces sp. SDT5-1. The sequence goes on from NZ_CM125963.1 coordinate 278,932, forward strand.
GGGCAGCGCGAACGCCAGCCATACGACGAGGAGGACGACGGCGGAGCCACCGAGCAGCAGGAAGGTGGCTCGGCCGGTGGCCCGCTCGGTGTCGGAGGTGTCGCGCACGGCCACCGGCTGGGCGGCATGCTCGGAGCCAGCGGAACCGGACGCCTTGCGGTCGCCGACGACCGTGGTGACGGCCGCGTACGGGTCGAGTTGCGGGATGTCCGCCGGGTAGGCGGTGGAGGTGAGCCGGTGGACCACCTCGGTGGCCGCGTCGTCGGGGCGTGCGGCGCGCACCACGGCGGCGGCACCGGCCGCGAACGCGGTGGCCGCCGATGAGCCGCCGCCGAGGTAGTGGCCGCCGCCTCGGGCGCCGCCCGACACCACTCCGGCGCCGGGCGCGGCCAGGTCGACGCCCTCGGTCGGCAGCGCGCCCTTCGGCCGGGAGCCGTTCGGCAGCATGTCGGCGACCGACAGGACGCCGGGCTCGGCGGCCGGCCAGTAGCGGCGTGCGGGCACCTTGTCGTCGCCGAGGGTCTTCGGCGGGTCGGGGGTGGCCGCGGCGACCACGACGGCGCCCGCCTTGCGGGCCTCCGCGACGGCGCGGGTCAGGTCCTTGTCGCGGCGGGGCAGCGCCACTCCGATCGCGATCACTCCGGCGCGGGCCCGGGTCGCCGCCCGGACCGCGGACGTCACGAGGGAGGCGTCGGCGCGGCCGTTCTTGTCGGTGCCGCGCAGCGCGAGGATCTTTGCCCCGGGGGCCACGCCCGCCAGCCGGGGGTTTCCGCCGCCGTCACCGGCGATCAGACCGGCCAGGAAGGAGCCGTGGCCCACGCAGTCGTCGGCGGCGGCGCCGGACGCGGTGACCCGGCCGTCGAGCCCCGCGGCGTCGGGCGCGACCCCGGTGTCGATCAGGGCGACGGTCACGCCCGCCCCCGTCCCGTAGCGGCGCACCTTGTCGAGGTCGAGGCGCTGGCGGGACCAGTCCTGCTTCTTCGCCCGCTCCTTCGAGGCGGGCACGCAGGAGGCGCTGCCGTCCTTCGTGTCGAGCGTGGACGGCATCGCGGGCAGCGCCTGCCCCTTGCCGTCGTCCGCCGCCGACGGGCGCTGCGGGGCGGCCTGCGCGGGCGCGGTCACCGGCATGAGCAGGGCGGCGGCGAGGACGGCGCCGGACAGGGCGCGGGCGGTGTCCCTCATCGGGGTGCCGCCTTCGGCTCGGCGGTGGCGACGTCGGCGGGCAGCAGGATGCGCAGGTCGTCCAGGGTCGGCGAGGCCAGCGAGCTGAGGCGTCCCGCCTGCCGGGTGACCATCGAGTCGACGACCTGGCGGGCGAGCCGGGCGTTGCCGAAGGAGCGGTCCCTGGGCAGCGCGTCGAAGTACTCCTTGAGCAGCGGTCCCGTGCCGGGGCCGCATTCGTAGCCCATGGCGGAGGCCTGCGCGCGCACGATGGTGACCAGTTCCTCGGAGGTGTAGTCGGCGAAGGCGATCCGGCGCGGGAAGCGCGAGGACAGGCCGGGGTTGGAGCCGAGGAAGCGCTCCATCTCGTCGGTGTATCCGGCGACGATGACGACGACCTCGTCGCGGTGGTCCTCCATGAGCTTGAGGAGTGTGTCGACGGCCTCCTGGCCGAAGTCGGCGCCGCCGCCGCGCGGGGTGAGGGTGTAGGCCTCGTCGATGAACAGGACGCCACCTCGGGCCCGTTCGAAGACTTCCTTGGTGAGCTGGGCGGTGTGTCCTATGTAGCGGCCGACGAGGTCGGCGCGGGCCGCCTCGACCATCTGACCGCGCTCCAGGATGCCCAGTTGGGTGAGGATCTCGCCGTAGAGGCGGGCCACCGTGGTCTTTCCGGTGCCGGGCGGGCCCGTGAAGACCAGGTGATGGCTGAGCGTGGGCACGGGGAGTCCGGCGGCGGCGCGGTGGCGGGCCGTGGTGATGAGGTTGACGAGGTCGGCGACGTCGCGCTTGACCTCGGACAGGCCGACCATGTCGCCGAGCCGGGTCAGCGGGTCGTCCTCCTGCGCCCCGCTCCCGCCGGCCTGCGGGGCGGCCTTGTCGGACACGTCCTCGGGCAGCAGGAGCCGCAGATCGTGCTCGCCGACCTGCTCCTGTGTGGCGAGCCTGACCGCCTGCCGGTCGACCATCTCCTCGAAGACCCCGCGCGCGGCACGGCCGTTGCCGAACCCGGCGTCGCGGGGCATCGCCTCGAAGTGCGCGGCCAGCGCCTCCGCCGTGCCCTCCCCCAGCTCGTACTGGTGCTGGGCGCACATGCTCTCCATGATCGCGACCAGATCGGGCACCGAGTAGTTCTCGAACTCGACGGTGCGCGAGAAGCGGGAGGCGAGGCCGGGGTTGGAGGCCAGGAACGACTCCATCTCGCGGGAGTACCCGGCGGCGACCACCACCACGTCGTCGCGGTGGTCCTCCATGAGCTTCAGGAGGGTGTCGACGGCCTCCCGGCCGAAGTCGGCGCCGCCGTTGCCGCTGTCGGCGACGAGGGTGTACCCCTCGTCGATGAACAGCACGCCGCCCAGGGCCCGTTCGAAGGTCTCGGTGGTCTTGATGGCGGTGCCGCCCACGACCTGGGCGACCAGATCGGCGCGGGACACCTCGACGAGGTGGCCGCTGCGCAGCGAGCCCAGTTCGGCGAGGATCGCGCCGTAGAGCCGGGCGACGGTCGTCTTGCCGGTGCCGGGCGGCCCGGCGAAGATCAGGTGTCGGCTCATCGGCGGTGCGGTCATGCCGAGTTGCTCGCGGCGCTGGGCGAGCTGGGTCAGGCTGACGAGCGTCCCGACCTGCTGTTTGACGTTCTCGAGGCCGATCAGTGCGTTGAGCGCGCCGAGCGGGCCGTCCGCGCGGTCCGGCGGCGGCGCGTCGGCCGCGCCCGATCCCGCCGGGTCGGTGTTCTCGGCGCTGCCGCTGCCCCAGGCGTCGCGCTTGCCGTTGTCGGTGCTGTTGAGGCCCTCGACCGCGAGCCGTTCGCCGGGGGCGGTCTGCACGAGGCCGCCGCCCTCGTTCTCCCGGGCGGCGCAGTTCACCAGCGAGACGGGGGCGGTGGACTCCACGCGGAAGCCGTCCTGGGCGCCGCCGTTGGCCTCGCAGCCGCTGAGCGAGGCGAGCGAGCCCTCGCGGAGCAGCACGCCGTGGCCCTTCGCGGCGTGCACGGTGGTGCGGTTGGCGGTGAGTTCGCCTCCCGCAGTGACGAGCACACCGTCCTCGGCGGGCGTCTCGACGCGGAAGTCGCGGACGGTGACGTTGCCGCCGTCCTCGACGACGAGACCGTTCCCCGCGGCGTCGGAGACACCACCACCCGCCAGGTAGAGGGTGCTGCCCGCGGCGACCCGGACCCCGGCGCCGTTCGGGCGCAGGATCTCGCAGTCCTCGGCGCGTCCGCGGGCGCTGTCGGTGGCCGTGATGCCGTCGCCGTCCGGTTCGACGAGGCGGGCGCGGCGCAGCATCGGGTTGGCGCCGCCGCGTACGGCGACGGCGGGCGAGCCGCCGATGACCTCCAGGCGGTCCAGCTCGGGGGCCGCGTCCTCCTCCAGGAGCAGCCCGGTCCCGTCGGCGTCGCGCACGGTCAGGCCGGTCAGCGCCGGTGACGCGGCCCCGGCGACGCGGAGGGCGGCGCCGCGCGCGCCGTCCACCCAGCAGTCCTCGAAGGTGCCGCGCGACCGGTCGGTGACCAGGATGCCGTGGCCCCGGGTGCGCGAGACACGGCAGCGGCGAAGCACCGGGTCGGTACCCGCGGCCAGCGCGATCCCGGTCCCGGACGCCCCGGTGACACGGACGTCCTCCAGGGTCGTGCGGCCCGAACTGCTCAGGTGCACACCGGTGCTGGTGTCGTGCACGACGGTGCGGATGACCGTGAGGGCGGAGTTCTGCTCCAGGGCGAGCGAGGGCTTGTCGGTGGAGGACAGGTCGCAGTCCTCGACGGTGCCGCGGGAGTCGCCGTTGGCGAGGATGCCGTTGCCGCGGGCGTCGCGGACCGTGCAGTCGCGGATCCGGGCCTCGCCCTGCTCGGCGAGGACCACGCCACTGGTGCCGAGGTGCTCGAAGGTGCAGGACTCCACCGTGGTGGGCGAGGTCGACGTGATCACGACGCCCGCGCCCTGGGAGTTGCCGACCCGGCACTCGCGCAGGGCGAGCGAACCGGTGCCGCCCGCCAGCATCGCCGTCCAGGCGGCGCCGACGATCTCGCAGCCGTCGAACGCGGCCTGGCCGCGCCGCACGTCCACCGTCGGCAGCTCCGGGTCGCCGCCGCGCAGGGTCACCTCGGAGACCATCACGGCGTCGGCGCGCAGCGCGATCACGCTGCCGGTGCGCGGCCGGATCTCCACGGTGCCGCGTCCCTCGGCGGCGGTGAGGGTGACCCTGGTGGAGATCACCAGATTCTCCGCGTACGTCCCGGGCCGCACGCTCACGAGCGCGCCGGTCCGGGCGGCCGCGAGTGCCTCACCGATGGTCCGGTAGCGGTCCCCCGAACCGGGGCCGACCGTCAGTACCTGGCGCGACACGCACCAACCTCCTTGCTACGGCAGCGTCTTGGACGTACTCCCCCGGACCTCGGCATCCGGTCAGACGCTCCACTTCTGTGCGTCGGACCCGTTGCAGGTCCACAGCTGCACCGGGGCCTTGTTGTCCGGGTTGCTGCCCTTGATGTCGGCACACATGCCCACGACGGTGTTCACCAGGTCGTGGGCCTCGTTCAGGACGAACTTCTGGGCGTCGTTGCCGCTGCATCGCGCGATCTGCAGCGGGGTGCCCGGGGAGAAGTCGGCGTTGGCGACGTCCAGGCACAGTCCGTGGATCCTTACGGTGCCGTCGGAGGCGAACTGCCATTGCTGCGCGGGGCCGTTGTTGCAGTCCCACATCATCAGCTTCTTGCCGTCGGTGAAGTCGGCGGCGGGGACGTCGAGGCAGCGGCCCGCGAGGTGGCTGCGCAGCGCCATGGGGGCGCTGAAGGTGACGGTTCCGGCCTTGGCCGGTGTGTTCTTCTTGCCGTCCGTCTTCTTCGCCGGCGCCTTCTTCTGCGCAGGCTCGCTCTTGGGCTTGTCGGCGTTCTTGCCCGGCTCGGTGGAGGGGGATGCGGGGGCCGCGCCCTTCTTGCCCGAGTCCTTCGTGTCCGCGTCCTTCTTGTCGTCCTCGTCGTGCTTCGAGGCGCGGGCGCTGGGGGTGGCCTCGGAGAAGGCTCCGGGGGACTCCGTCTCGTCGCCGCCGAGGACGGTGCCCGCCGCCGTCGTCTCCTTGCGGTCGTCGTCGTCCTTGTCGCCGCCGAGCACCAGGAACGGTACGGACACGAGCAGTGCGCCCGCGACGGCCGCGCCTGCGAGCACCGCCTTGCCGGGGCGGCCGACCGCGGTGGTGGCACGCGGCTTGTCGATGGCCGTGGCGCTCATGGTCCGGACGAGCGCGGGCAGCCGGCTCTTGGCAGCGGCGGCGGTGTCGGACTCCGTGTCGGTGTCCGTCGGCGTGCTCGTCGAGGCGGCCGTCGGCTCCGCGGCCTGGGAATCCGTGGCCTGGGAGTCCGCGGCCTCGGAAGGTGCCTCGGGCTCGGCCGCCGTCTCCGGCTGGGTGGGTGGTTCGGGGGCGGCGGCGGTCGCGGCCGTGGCCGTCTCATCGCCGTCCGGCCCGGTCGCCGCCGCCTGGGCGGAGGTGGGGGGCTGCTGCGCCGAACGCGTCACGGGGTCCTCCCTGTGCTGTGGGGCGGGGAATCGGGAGCGCCGCCGGTCCGGACCGCGGTGGCGTCGTCCGCCTCCTTCGCAGCCGGCTCGGGGCCGAGCAACCGGTCCGCGGGGACGAGCAGCGGCGCCGCCGCCCCGGCGTTGGCCAGCAGCGTGGTTCCCGTTCCGCTCAGCGTCCGGGCCAACTCCCGCGCGGGAAGGCTGTCATGGCGAAGTGTTGCGGACATGAACGCGTGTGCCGGGGAGGTGAACAACAGCACCACCGGCTCCCCGTCCTGTCCGACGGCGGTGAGCGGTGCGCCGTCGGGTGCGCGCACGACGGTGACTTCGGCGTCGGCGAGCGCCGCGACCGCCTCCTGCGCCGTGCCGTAGCCGGTGGCGGCCCGCTGCGCCGCCGTGTCCACCGGGTCGGTGGGCTCGGGCCAGCCGAGCATGCGGGCGGAAGGGCGGTACGCGGGGTTTGCACGGTACTCGCCGACGTCGCCGTCCTCGTCGGACCGCCATTCGCCGAGCACGGCCCACTCCGGCGGGGGCCGCTCCTCGGTCCACTCCGGGTCGGCGACGCCGATCCAGTGTCCGGGTGCGTGGCGTGCGGCGGCGCGCACCGCGTCGGGTATGGCGGGGGTCGCGTCCGGCTCGGAGCCGTCGGGCGCCTCGGGCCGGGCGTCACGCCTGCCGTCCTGCCGTTCTCCGGGCCGCATCTCCACCTGAGCTCTTTGGTCCGTACGAATTCCCTGGTGTGTCGCGCGAGTTGCGCACACACCGCCGCTGATGGGATCAGGTGTCAACAGGATGCCACACACGTCTCTTCCGTTTCGGCCAGGGCAGGACCCGTATCGGTCCGTGGCCTGCCCGTTTGCCGCCCGAGTGCGGAACTTACCGGGAGCAGTGCGGTGTTGGCGGACATACCGCCACGGGGCGCGTGACAGGAGGGACGGTGGCGGCGCACGCGACGGGCTAAGTTGGTCACGACCGAACTGCCTTTCCCCGCGACGGCGTTCGTCCCGCCGCGCGCCGCGCACACCATGCGCACCAACCGCTCCGACCCCCAGTAGGAGTACCGCATGCCCAGCGAGCAGCAGCCACCCGGCTCGAACGGGGCGGCGGTGGCCGCCTCCCCCACATCCGGTACCGCGCCGGCACCGAGCCCTGCTGAACTCGGCGCCGACGCACCGGAGTCGGCCGCCGAACCGACGCCGAAGGAGTCCGGGGCCGGTGGTGCACTGCCACCGGAGTCACCCGAGCCCGGCACCGCGGAGTCCACCCGCACGCCGGAACCGCGGGAGCGCGTCGCCGTCGCCGCCGCCGTCCCCACCGCGCGGCCGGACACCACGACACGTACCGGCGTGGACGGTGGCCGCCCCCGCAAGCCGGTCCTGGCCGGGGCCGCGCTCGCCGGAGCCGCCCTCGTCGCGATCCCCGTGCTGCTCATCGGCGCGAACGACGATGGCCCCCGAGACGACAAGCGCTCGACCACGTCGGAGTCCGACACGGTGCTCAGCGCGGACTCCTCCCCCGACGACCTCGGCGACTACGTGGAGCAGAAGCCCGAGCCCTCCCCCACCAAGGAGAAGCAGACACCGAAGAAGGCCGTCGCGCCCGCCCCTCCGCCGCCCGCACCCACGACGAGCGCCCCGGCGGCGAAGGAGACACCGAAGCCGAAGCCCAAGCCGAAGGCGGCTCCCGAGCCGGACTGGGGTGTCACCACCGTCACCGCGCCCAGCGTGCTCGAGGTGGACCAGGCGTGGACCACCAACCGCATTCGTATGATCATGCAGCCCGATGGCAATCTCGTCGTCTACAACGAGAAGAACAAGCCGATCTGGGCCTCCATGACCTTCGGCGAGCACCACAAGGCGATCTTCCAGAGCGACGGCAATCTCGTCATCCACAACGGCGACGACCGGCCCATCTGGGCCTCCAAGAGCCATGGTCACGAGGGCGCCAAGCTGGTGCTCCGCGCCGACGGGAAGGTGGTCATCGTGCACAACGGCCGGGTCGTCTGGTCGACCTGACCCGCCTCGGCCCCGGGCGCGGCGGGCGTTCCTGGAGCCCCGTTCGGTGGAGATCCATTACCCCGTCAGCCGGTGTTCGTTGGGCTTGGTGACCGTTGCCCTGATCGAGGAGTCACCTGCTCATGCCTGAGGAATACGTGCGTCGGCTGCAGTTCAAAGGGTTCGCCTACGAGTGCCGAGTCGTGGAGAACCCCGCTCCTCGGACCGAGCCCATCGTGCTGCTGGGCGGCTCCTTCCAGGACATGTACGCCTTCCGGCGCCTGGAGAAACCGTGGACGGAGCTGGCGACGGTCATCACGGTCGACCTGCCCGGGTCCGGCGCGGCCGACGATCTGCCGGCCGAGTACGGCTTCGACTTCCTCGCCGAGGTCCTCGGTGACCTGCTCGACCAGCTGGAGCTCACGTCGGTGAACCTGTTCGCCGCCTCGTACGGTGTGCCGATCGGGTACCGCCTGACGCAGCGGCGGCCGGAGCGGGTGAAGCGGCTGATGCTGGCCGGTGCCTCGATGGAGTACCCGGCCGAGTGCCGCACCGCGCTGCGGGCGATGGTGGACAGCCTCGCGGCCGGTGACATCTCCTCCGCCTACGGCCGGGTGACGGTCGAGGCGCTGATGGCCCACCCGGACCGGCCCGTCCGCAAGCGTGCGGTCACGGCGCGGCTGCTGGCGGCCACGATGAGCGCCGTCACCGAGGCGGACGTGCCCCGGCACGTGGCCATCCTGGAGCGGGTCCTCGCCACTCCGGGGCTGCCCCCGGGCGGCATCCCGGACGTGCCGGCGCTGTGCTTCACCGGCGAGTACGACACGTTCTCCACCCCGGACCGTGTGCGCGAAGTAGCCGCAACGATTCAGCACGGGCAGTTCGCGCTCATCCGCGAGTCCGACCACCTGCCGAACCTGGAGCGCGGCAAGGAGTTCTCCCAGCTGGTCGCCGACTGGTTCACCGACCGGCCGATCGACACGCACGACTTCCTGACCGAGATCGAACACCCGGCCGCCGACCGGGTGCCGGTCGGCGCCGCTCACTGAGAGCCGGCCGCCACCAGTCGCGCGGTGATGGGCTCGAGCTCGGCGACCAGTTCGTCGAGCTCCTCCGGCGTGAGGGCGTCGTAGGGCGCGGTGGCGAGCTCGTCCGTCAGGTCCTCGATGCGCTGCTTGGTGGCGCGCCCCGCCTCGGTGAACCGCCCCTCGGCGTCGACGAGTCCGCGCCCGCGCAGCCCGGCCATGACCTCGGCGAGCCGCTCCTTCGGCAGGTGGTGGATGCGTCCGAACGACTCGGGCGGATCGATGCCCATGTCCAGGGCGGACAGGACATGGGACTCCGTCCCTCCGATGCCCGCGCCGACGAGCGCGGCGATGTGCCCGTCGGCGCGGTGCTCGCGCAGCACGGTCGCGGAGTGCCACAGCCGGGCGACCGGGTCGTCCGGCACCGGCAGCGCCCGCATCCCGGCGTACATCACGCGGCCCGCGACGGGCGCGCCCTGCGCCGCCTTGGTGGTCAGGTCGGCGGCGCGCGCCAGCCCCGGTGAGCCGGCGAGCTCGGGTCCCACGATCCGTCGGAGGGAGGCCGCGCTGCCCCGCTCCCGCGCGGCCAGGGACGCCTCGGGCGGGATCGTCTCCCAGGCGCTCGGGATGTGCCGCGCGACCTCTCCTTCGGCGAAGCTGTAGAACGCCGCGTCCACCACCTCGGCCGGCACCCGGCCGAGCGGCGCCGCCCTACTGGCGAAATAGCCGTCCCAGTAGGTGGGGTGGCCGAGCGCGGCCAGCTCCTCGTTGCACTCGTCCGCGAAGAACGTGACGAGACAGATCGGCTCCAGGAGCTCGAACATGCGACGGGCGGTGTGCGTCATGAGGCACATCATGCCCGCGGTCCCGTCCGCCGCGCGCGCCCTTCACGGCGTGAGGATCGCCCGCCCCCTGATCCGGCCGCTCTCCAGGTCGTCGAGTGCGTCCTGGAAACGGTCGAGGGGGTACTTCGCGGTGTGCAGGCGGACCCGGTCCTGGGCGGCGAGGACCATGAGTTCGCACAGGTCGTTGTAGGAGCCGACGAGGTTGCCGATGAAGTTGATCTCGGCGGAGATGATGTCGATGGTCGGTACGTCGATGTTCTCGCCGTAGCCGACGACGTGGTAGTCGCCCGCCTGTCGGAGCATGCCGACGCCGTCCCTGGTGGAGCCGCCCTCGCCGACGAAGTCGATGACGGTCTCGGCGCCCTGACCGCCGGTCAGCTCCCGCACCCGGTCGACGTGCCCGCCGTCCGCGACGACGCCGTGGTCGGCGCCGATCGACACCGCCAGGTCCACCGCCTCCGGGTTGCGGTCGACGACGACGAGTTCGGCGGCGGTGAGCGCCTTGAGGACCTGGACGCCGATGTGTCCGAGCCCGCCCGCGCCGATCACGACGCACCGGTCCCCCGGGCGCAGCCTGCGGGCCGCCTTCGCCGCGGCGTGATACGCCGTCAGGCCCGCGTCGGCGAGCGCCGCGACGTCCGCCGGTTCGAGGGAGTCGTCGATGCGCACGACACTGCGCGCGGACGTCTTCAGGTACTCGGCGTACCCGCCCGCGGTGTCGATGCCGGGGAACTGGTTGTTCGCGCAGTGCACGTCGTCGCCCGCCCGGCAGGCCCGGCAGAGGCCGCAGGTGATGAGCGGGTGCACGATGACCTTGTCGCCCTCGGAGACGTTGGTGACGGCGCTGCCGACGGCGTGCACCCAGCCGGCGTTCTCGTGCCCGATCGTGTAGGGCAGCTTCACGCCGGACTTCTCGGCCCACTGTCCTTCGAGGATGTGGATGTCGGTGCGGCACACGCCGGCGCCGCCGATCCGCACGATGACGTCGAACGGGCCGGTGACCTCGGGCTCCGGTACATCGGTCAGTTCGAGGGGCCGGTCGTATCCCACGACCTGTACTGCCTTCACGAGACGCTCTCCTTCGATGGGTCGGCCGCGGAGTGCGGATAGCGGGTGCGGAGCAGGCCCCGGCAGAAGTGCGCGTTGCCGTCGATGGAGACGCGGACGGCGCGGGCGAAGCGGAGCCGCAGCGGGATGTCGCCGGGCGGGACGCGGCTGCCGTCCTCCTGCACGAGGGCCGGTTCGGTGGGTGCCACGCCGAGGCCGAGCGCGGCGCGGCGTCGCAGCAGGGCGCGGGTCGCCACGGCGTCGGGCAGGTCGCCGAGGACGACGGCGTGCAGGTCCTCCTCGGCGAGGTCGGGCCGCTCGCGCAGCAGGAGCGTCAACGCCCGTTCCATGGCGGCTGCGTGGGCCTTGCGGCGGAACGTGAGGCGCAGCGCCTCCAGGTCCTTCTCGGCCTCGGCGCCGAACGTGCCCCGGTATCCGGCGTCGGCGGCGAGCCCGCGGTTGATGAGGTCCGAGTCGTGGTGGTCGTCGAGCTGCACGACGACCTCGCGGGTCCAGTCCAGTGCCGTCAGCGCGTCCTTGGCATCGGAGGCCATCAGGTACGCGAAGTTCGGCGAGCAGAAGGAGGTGGGCAGCCGGAGTCGCACGGTGAGCGCGCCGTCGGGGGTGAGGGTCACGGAGCGTACGAAGCCGAGGTCGGTGATGGGTTCGTCGAGCTCGGGATCGAGGACGGTGTCGAGGGCGGCGAGGGCCGACGCCTCGCGGGACGCGGCGGGCATGTCAGGCCGCCGCCGGGGTGTCGAGGCCGAGTCCGGCCGGGACCTCGATGTCGTACATCGCCGCCGCGTTGAGGCCGAGGATCTTCTTCTTCTGCGCCACGGTGAGCGGCGCGTACTCGGGTGTCATGTCCTCGGGGATCTGGAAGTCGACGAACCGCTCGATGAGCCAGCGCGGCGTCCACAGCGCGTAGTCGCTGGAGAACTGGATGCGGTCCTCGTCGAGCCAGTACAGCAGCTCGCCGATGATCTGCGCGAAGTAGCGCGGGCGGCTGTGGATGAACGGGATGGCGACCGCGAGTCCCGCGTGCACATTGGGTTCCTGCGTGGCGATCCAGCAGAAGTCCTCGAGGCGCGGCAGCCCGCAGTGCTCCACGACGAAGTTCATGCCGGGGAACCGGGTGGCCGCCTTGTCGACGTCGGCGACGTCGAAGGCGTCCCGGTCGAGCGGCCGGATCGTGGGCCCCTTGTGGATGTGGATGTTGTTGATGCCGAGTTCCTGGCACACCTCGAGATAGCGGTACGTCCACGGGTCGTCGAGCTTGTAGCCGCGGCTGTCGCCCTTCCACTCGGCGGTGTAGAGCTTGACGCCCTTGAGCTGGAACCGCTCGGCGTCACGCCGCAGTTGATCGAGGCCCTTCTGCTCGTAGCGCGGGTCCCAGGAGTGGTTGTACGTCAGCTTGTCCGGGTGTTTCCGGGTGAGCGCGAAGGCCTCCTCGGTCTGCCCGAAGCCGTTGCGGTAGAAGGCTCCGAGGCGGGCCGGCTGGAAGATGGCGTGGTCGACGTAGCCGTCGACGAAGAGGTCCTTCATGAGCCGCTCGCCGCCCTGGTAGAGGTACTCCTCGTACGACCAGAGCTCGGACTCGGGGCTCAGGTTGCGGTGGTAGTCGTAGAAGCAGTCGATGAACTGCTTTCCGTGGATGTTGAGTTGATTCTCCGGTCGCGCGTCCCAGAGCGCGACGTGGGCGTCGACGATGAAGTAGTTCTCGCCGTCCTTGGAGTACATCTCTCTCCTCAGTTCACGCGTGCGCGGTCGATGGCTGCCGTGGCGGCGTCAGGAGAACTGGATGCCGCCGTCGATCATCACGGACTGACCGGTCATGTAGTCGGAGTCCGGCGAGGCCAGGTACGAGACGAAGGAGGCGACGTCGGCGGGCTCCTCGACGCGGCCGAGCGCGATGGCCTCCGCGTACTTCTTGATGGCTCGCCCCTTCTCCAGGCCCTCCTCCGCGGCGAGGCGTTCGTCGATGAGGTCCCACATGTCGGTGCCGACGATGCCGGGGCAGTACGCGTTGACCGTGATGCCGTGCTTGGCCCACTCCATGGCCGCGGCCTGCGTCAGCCCGCGCACGCCCCACTTCGACGCCGAGTAGCTGCCGAGCAGCGCGAAGGGGCGGTACGCGACGATGGACGCGGCGCCGATGATCTTTCCGCCGCCGCCCTGGGCGATCATCTGGCGCGCGGCGGCCTGGTAGGAGAGGAAGACGCCGCGCAGGTTCACAGCCATGATCTGCTCGAACTCGTCGAGGCCGGTCTCCAGGAGCGGGGTGACGCGGGCGATGCCTGCGTTGGCGACGTAGACGTCGACCCGGCCGAAGCGGCCCGCGACCTCGTCGACGAGCGCATCGGTCTGCTCCTTGCTGGTCACGTCGGCGTGCACGGCGAGGGACCTGCGGCCGGTCTTCTCGATCGCGGCGGCCACCTCGCCCAACTCGCCCGCCATGGAGGGCAGGTCGGCGACGGCCACGTCGAGTCCGTCCTGGGCGAGCCGCTCGGCGATGCCCCGGCCGATGCCGCGGGCGGCGCCGGTGACGATGGCGGTACGGGGTGCGGTGGTGGCGGACGTCATGGCTTGCTCCTGTGCTCGACGGGAGGCATCCGCACCCTTCGTGCGGCGCCGGATTCCAGCCTGCGGGCGGCGGGGGCCGTCGAGTTTTTCAATGTGGAACACACCGGGCCGACGAGCGGGGCCGCGGCGTCCGAACCGCGCGGGAAGTCTTGGCGAACAGCACCTTGTCGGGTACAAACACCTTCGTAATACGGCGGAAACACGCCCATCGGAGTGGCCATGCTCAGTGACATCTCGGAGCGGGACCGGACCATCGCGCGGGCGCGTCTTCAGTTCCTCACCAACGCCGAGCCGCCCGCGCCGATCGTGCCCGAGGGCATCCGCAACTCCTGGCAGCGGTCCAAGCACCTGGGGGTCGGCACGGACGAGGTCGTCGTCCCCTACCAGCCGGACTACGACCGGGAGAGCCGGCTCGTGCGCGCCGCGACGCCGGTCCTCGACCGCCTCGAGCAGGCGCTCGCGGGGTCCGACGCCTGTGTGATCGTGACGGACCGCAAGGGCTGGGTGCGCGACCGGCGCGTCGGCGAGAAGCGGCTCTCCGCGCACCTGGACCGCATCCATCTGGCGCCGGGCTTCAACTACGCGGAGCAGTTCGTCGGCACGAACGGCATCGGCGTCGCGTTGGAGGAGCGCAGGCCCAATGTGGTGTTGGGCACCGAGCACTTCAACGAGCGTTTGCAGGGCGTCTCCTGCGCCGCGGCGCCGATCCGCAACTCGGTGACCGGGCGCGTCGAGGGCGCCATGAACCTGACATGTTGGAACGGTCCGGCGCGCACGCTCATGGCGGCTCTCGCGCAGGAGGCGGCGGGCGACGTCGAGCGGGTGATGTACGAGTTCAGCAGTTCGCACCAGCGGGCGCTGCTCGAGGCGTTCCAGCAGGTGAGCCACTACGGCGACCGGCCGGTGCTCTGTCTCGGCCAGGATCTGGTGCTCGCCAACTCGGCGGCGTCCGCGCGGCTCACCGGGGACGACCACCGGCTGCTGCACGAGGCCGCGGCCGACCTCGGGCACGCGCCGCGCGCCCGCAGGCCGGTGCGGCTGTCCGGCGGGGAGACGGTGCTGATGCGCTGCCGCCAGGTGGACAGCTCGGCGGGGGCGGCCGGGTATCTGCTGGAGCTGGCCTTCACGGATGTGCCCGACGACGCGTCCCGTCCCGCGGCGCGCGCGGCGCGGGACGCCAACCGGCCGTGGCCGCTGCCGGGCCTCGCCGGTTCCGTCCCGGCGTGGAACACGGTCGCCCGTACGGCGTCGCGCTGTGCCCGGGAGCGGACGCCGCTGCTGCTGCACGGCGAGCCAGGCACCGGGAAGTCGGCGCTGGTCGGCGCCGCGCATGCGCTGACGGGAGCGGCCTCGGTGCCGGTCGTCGTGGACGCCGGGCCCGGCCTCCCGACGGCGCTGCGGGAGACGGCCACTGGGCCCGGCCGCGCCCTTGTCGTACGCGGCATCGACGCCGTGCCGCCCGAGGACTGCGCCACCGTGGCCCGCGCCCTGGAGTCCGCCGCGACTCAGGGCACCTGGGTCGTCGGCACCGCCCGCGACCCGCACGGGGTACCGGAGCCGCTGCGGTCCTGCTTCGCCGAGGCAGCAGCGGTCCCCGCCCTGCGGCACCGGCTCGACGACCTCCCGGCACTGGTCGAGTGTCTGATCCGGCGGATCGGCGCGGGCGTCGCATGCGCGCCGGAGGTGCTGCCGCTGCTGCGCAGGAACGACTGGCCCGGCAACGTACGACAACTGGAGCAGACCCTGCGCGAGGCCGCAGCAGGACGCCGCACCTACCGCATCGAGGCGCGGGACCTGCCACCGTCCCTGCACAGCACGGGCGGCCGCAGGCTCAGCGCGTGGGAGGCGTCGGAGCGGGACACGCTGGTGCAGGCGCTGCTCGACGCGGAGGGGAACAAGCTCCTCGCGGCGCAACGGCTCGGCATCTCACGGACGACGATCTACCGGAAGATGCGCGCGTACGGCATCTCCCTGCCGACGCGCGGCTGACGGAGATCCGGGGGGGGCAGCCGCAGGCAGCTTCCGGACCTCACTCGTCTCCCGTCCCGGTCAGCCGCCGCGGCGGACGCGAGCGGCTTTGCGGGGCCCCTCCGCCGAATTCCGGGACACGCGGCCGCTTCCGCGGCGCCTCCCT
Organism: Streptomyces sp. SDT5-1; assembly: GCF_052245995.1. Taxonomy (NCBI): domain Bacteria; kingdom Bacillati; phylum Actinomycetota; class Actinomycetes; order Kitasatosporales; family Streptomycetaceae; genus Streptomyces; species Streptomyces sp. SDT5-1. The sequence continues at coordinate 294,223 of NZ_CM125963.1, forward strand.
GCCCACGCGGGGCCAACGGGGCCCGAGTCAGCCGCCGGCGACATCGCGGACCCCCACCGCATTCCGCAACCCACCGCCGCCCCCACGGCGTCTCCCTGCCTACGCCCGGACGACCGGAGGGTGCGTGCGGGTTCCGGTCAGCCGCCGCGGCGGACGCGGGCCGCCTTGCGGGCCTCTGCCAGTTTGCGGGCCTCGGTGGTCTTGCGGGAGCCGCGGCCGCCGCCCGAAGCGGAGCCGGTCTTCGGGTTCTTGGTGGTGCCCAGGCCTCGGAACGGGGCGTTCTGGTTCTTCGGGCGCGCCGCGGGGCCGCCGTCGAGGGGCTTGCCGGACGGGGCGCGGGCGCCGGTGATGCGGCTCAGCTCCGCCTCCCCCGAGCGCACCTTGGTGACCTTGGCGGTGACCTCGGCGTCGGCGAGGACCTGGCTCGTCTCGCGGCGCTGTCCGGACAGGGCGAGGGTCACGACCGTGCCGGAGCGGCCCGCGCGGGCGGTGCGGCCCGCCCGGTGCAGGTAGTCCTTGGGGTCGGTGGCCGGGTCGACGTTGACGACGAGGTCGAGGTCGTCGACGTGGAGGCCGCGCGCGGCGACGTTCGTCGCGACCAGGGCGGTGATCTCGCCGTTCTTGAACTGGGCGAGGGTCTTGGTGCGTTGCGGCTGGGCCTTGCCGCTGTGCAGGGCCGCGGCGGGGACGCCGCTGGCCCGCAGGTGCCGGGTGAGCTGGTCGACGCCGTGCTTGGTGTCGAGGAACAGCAGGACGCGCCCGTCGCGCGCGGCGATCTCCGTGGCGACGGACCAGCGGTCGGGGCCGTGCACGACGAGGACGTGGTGCTGGATGGTGGTGACGGCGCCGCCGGACGACGGGTCGACGGAGTGCTCGGCGGGGTCGTGCAGGTAGTCCCGCACGAGGCGGTCGACGTCGCCGTCGAGGGTGGCGGAGAACAGCATGCGCTGCCCGTCGGGGCGCACCTGGTCGAGGATCTCGGTGACCTGGGGCAGGAAGCCCATGTCGCACATCTGGTCGGCCTCGTCGAGGACGGTGATCCGCACCCGGTCGAGCCGGCAGCCCTTGCGCCCGATGAGGTCGTGCAGGCGGCCCGGCGTGGCGACGACGACCTCGGCGCCGTCCTTCAGCGCAGCGGCCTGCCGCCCGATGGACACGCCGCCGACCACGGTCGCGAGCCGCAGCTTCAGCGCCAGCGCGTATGGGGTGAGGGCCTCGGCGACCTGCTGCGCCAGCTCACGGGTCGGTACGAGGACGAGGGCGACGGGCTCCTTGGGCTGCGCGCGGCGTCCGGCGATGCGGGAGAGCAGGCCGAGGCCGAAGGCGAGGGTCTTGCCGGAGCCGGTGCGGCCCCGGCCGAGGACGTCGCGCCCAGCGAGCGCGTCGGGAAGCGCGGCCGCCTGGATGGGGAAGGGCTTGGTGACGCCGTGCTCGTCGAGCGTGCGCAGGACGGCGGCCGGGAGGCCGAGTTCCGCGAAGGACGCCGCCTGGGTCGCGGCCGGGGCCGGCCCGGGGTCGTCCTGCTGCCGGGGGTCGGGACGTACTGCTTCGCTCACCGTGAGCCTTCCTGCGAACGGACCGTACCGTGGAAGGCGCGGCGGGGAAGCGGCGGTCGGCGTGTGCGTCCGGCGGAGCACCGGCACCCTGGGGCCGCAAACGCCCCACCCTAGCACGCACCCCCTCCACACACCCTGTGACCTGGCCTTTTGCCGGTCCGTCAGCTGCTTGCTCGCGGCATCTCACGGTCCGCGGGCCACCCACACGCGCAATCGAGCCACGTACGTGTCTTCGATGCCCGGACGCGGCGGGGTCCACCGCACGGGTGCCGTCAGGCGTGCACGGGACGGTCGGGGGCAACGGCTGCAGCACGAGGGAGTGCGCGGCGCCCGCCGCGCCCCCAGGGCCCCCGCCGCCCCGCGGCCCGGGGTCCCGCCGAGGGAGGAAGGAACGCGCATGCCACTGGAGAGCCCGTCCCATTCGTCGGCCACGCTGGAGGCGTTGACACTTCTGCGCCGTGCTCTTCGGGACGGATACACGCCGGCGTCCCAGGCCCAGCTCGACTCGGCGGTCCTTCGTCTCAGAGACCGGTTCGGCGACGACGCCTCGGCCCACTGCGCGCTGCTGTGGGCGATGACGCACACCGCCGAGCTGAGCGTGGGTGTCGCGGCGCAGGCGTACGACCTGGACCCGGACTCCGTCCTCGACGAACTGACCGTCGGCCTGCGCCGCGTGGGGCACCGGCCGTGACGGTCACCCACCGCGCTCACCCGGCCCTGTCTTCCCCGTTTCAACTCTGCTCCCTCTCCGGTGAGTTGGCGGCACGCCGCGTGCGCCCGCCGGTTAAGGTCGCTGGAGACCGGTGCGGACACGACGGGGGGGCTCGCGGTGGATCACCTGGCAGGAGCAGGCCCGGAAGCGGGCCGGGACCGCCGCGGTCCCGAGGACGCCGCCCCCGGATCGAGGCCGCCAGCCGTGCTGCCTTCGGCGCTGCGTGCGCCGCTGGCCCTCACCGCGGCGGTCTGCGTGCTCGTCGTCGCCGTCATCGGCGTCATGTACGCGGGACACACCACGTTCGGGAGAGTGGACCGGTGGTTCGTGCTGCCGACGGACGACGCCGTCGCGCCGCCGTGGCGCGGGCTCGCCCTGACCGTCGACTTCCTCGGGGAGCCGGTGGGCGCGGCGGCGCTGGTCGCCGGGGCGGTGGTGTGGTGTCTGCTGCGGCGCAGGCCGCGCGCCGCGGTCCTCGTGGTGGTCGCGGTCGCCCTGACCGTGGGCACGGGGACCGTGCTCAAGTCGGTGGTCGACCGCACGATCCACGGGCCGGGCAACCTGTCGTACCCGAGCGGGCACACCGCCTTCCTCACCGCGCTCGCCCTGGTGGTGGCCCTGGTGGTGGCCGGTGGGCGGGGACTCGGGCGGGCGGCGGGGCTCGCGCTGTTCCTCGCCGCGGGGCTGCTGGCCGGCGCGGCGATGGGCTGGGCGGAGGTGGCGCTCAGCGCGCACTATCCGACGGACGCGGTGGGCGGCTGGTGCACCGCCCTCGCGGTGGTGCCCGCGGCGGCGTGGCTGGTCGACCGGGTCGCGGACTCCGGCCGACCGGCGCGCCGCTGAGGGTCAGGCCAGACGGCGGAAGACCGGCTTCACGGGGCGGCCCGCGAGCCACGGCGTGGGGTCACCGGCGTCGAGCGCCTTGCGGTACACCGCGCAGGCGTCGGCGACCACGTCGACGGTGCGCGCGATGTCCCCGTCGCCGAGCGCGCTGCTCACCACGAACGACGGGGCGAGCACCCCGCCCATGAGGAGCCGGCGCAGGAACAGCGTGCGGTACTGCTGCGACGGCTGCCCGTGCTCGTCGAGGGTGGCGAAGACCAGGTTGCTGGCCCGGCCCTTGACGAGGACGTGGTCGGCGACGCCCATGCCGGCCGCGGCCTCCCTGACCCCGGCGGCGAGCCGTTCGCCGAGGGTGTGCAGGCGGGCGCTGATGCCCTCCTCCACGTAGGTGCTCTGCACGGCCATCGCGGCGGCCAGGCAGTGGGTCTCCGCGCCGTGGGTCGTGGAGAGCAGGAAGACGCGCTCGTCGGAGTGGCGCAGTCCGCCGCGCTCCATCAGCTCGCGGCGTCCGGCGAGCGCGGACACCGCGAAGCCGTTGCCGAGCGCCTTGCCGAACGTGGAGAGGTCCGGGACGACGCCGTACAGGCCCTGGGCGCCGGCCTCCGACCAGCGAAGCCCGGTGATCATCTCGTCGAAGATCAGGACGCAGCCGTGCCGGTCGGCGAGGGCGCGCAGTCCGGCGAGGTAGCCGGGCGGCGGTTCGGTGTGCGAGGCCGGTTCGAGGATCAGGCAGGCGATGTCGCCCTCGTACCGCTCGAGGAGTTCCCCGGTGGCGGCCAGGTCCCCGTACGGGAAGGACACCGTGAGGTCGGTGGTGGTCTCCGGGATGCCCGCGGACATCGGGGTGGTGCCGATGAACCAGTCGTCGGTGGAGAAGAACGGGTGGTCGGCGCAGATCGCGACCCGTCGGCGTCCGGTGACGGCGCGCGCCAGGCGGACCGCGGCGGTGGTGACGTCGGAGCCGTTCTTCGCGAACTTGACCATGTCGGCGGTCGGCACGGTGGCGAGGAACCGTTCGGCGGCGTCGACCTCGATCATGGCAGGGCGCACGAAGTTGCTGCCGCGGTCGATCTCCCGCCGCACCGCCTCGTTCACGCGCGGGTGGGCGTGGCCGAGGCTGACCGAGCGGAGCCCGGAGCCGTACTCGATGTACCGGTTGCCGTCGACGTCCCACACGTGGGCGCCGCGGCCGTGGCTGATGACGGGCGCGAGGTGCTCGGGGTACTGGTCGTCGCCCTTGGCGTAGGTGTGGGCGCCGCCGGGGATCATGGCGTGCAGCCGCTCGTTGGCCGTGCGCGAGCGCGGGAGCTCGAAGCGTTCGGTGTCTACCGTGTCGGTCGTGTTCTCGGTGGGCACGTGTGCCTCAACTCCCCTTCTGCTTCAGGACCTCGGCGAGGCTCGGCGCCTTGCGGTCCCGCTCGGACATCGGGCCGACCGGGAGCGGCCACGGGATGGCGAGCTCCGGGTCGTCGTAGGCGATGGTCACGTCCTCGGACGGGTCGTGCGGCCGGTCGATGCGGTACGAGGTGTCGGCGGTGTCGCTGAGCGCCTGGAACCCGTGCGCGCATCCGGCCGGGATGTGCAGCGTCACCTGTGTGTCGCCGGAGAGTTCGAAGGTGGCGCGGTTGCGGTAGGTCGGCGATTCGGGCCGCAGGTCGACCACGACGTCGAAGATCCGCCCGTACGAGCAGCGGACCAGCTTGGCCTCGCCCTTGCCGGAGCGCAGGTGCATTCCGCGCAGCACGCCCTTGACGGAGCGGGACACGCTGTCCTGGACGAAGGCGTGCGGGTCGAGGCCCACGGAGCGGAGCACGTCGGCGTCGAAGGTGCGGCAGAAGAAGCCGCGTTCGTCGGCGTGCGGGGTGGGTTCGAGCAGGAACGCCCCGGCGATCTCCGGGACTTCGGTCAGTTTCATCGGTCCTCCGGACGCGCGGCGGCGTGGCTGGTCGGAAACAGTGCGGTGGACATCCGGGTGAGGTGGTCGGCGAGTTCGCGCGCGACGGCCTCGTTGCGCTCCGCCAGGGTCTGCCGCAGTTCGGTCGAGCGCTTCTCCAGGGCCCGGAACTGGTCGATCAGTCGGTCCGCGTCGACCTCGCGGGCGGAGTGGCAGTACGCGCCGAGGCCCATCCGTGCCATGAGGGCGTCGCTCTTGGCCGCGTAGGTGAGGGCGAGCGTGGGGGTGCCGGACTTCAGGGCGCAGATCAGGTTGTGGTAGCGGGTGGCGACCACGGTGTCGGCGGTCGCGGTCTCCCTCATCAGGTGGGTGAGGGAGGCCGGTTCGGCGGCGGTGACCTGCGGCGAGTCCACGGCGGCGCGGATCGCGTCGACGACCGTGGTGTCGCAGTCGTCTCCGGTGAGGAGGCGGACGCGGCGGCCGTCGTCGACGAGGTACCGGACGAAGCTGATCACGCCGTCGACGTAGCGGCGGTGGATCTCGTCGGCGCGGGCACGGTCGTCGTTGCCGCCGTGGAAGTCCATGACGCCGACGCAGACCGTGCCCTCCTGCCGGACGGTGCCCTCGGGTGTCGGCAGGGCGAACGCGAGGTCCGGGTGGACCATGTCGCGGGCGGTGCGCACGCCCATCGCGCGCATCGCGTCGCGGGACTGGGTGTCCCGGTACGAGCGGTGGGCGGCGAGCCGCGCCGACCAGCGCACGAGGGCGCGGGTCGCGGGGTCACGGATCGCGGCGGCGCCGACGCCGACGAGCGCGACCTTGGTGCCGAGCAGCCTGCCGCTCGCGCACAGCAGGAACAGGGAGTACGGGAAGCCCCAGGGCCGCAGCGGCAGGGTGGCCTCCAGGACGCCCATGCCGGGCACGATCACCACGTCGTGCCGGCGCACCCAGGCGGCGGTGCGGACGATGTCGACGAGCTTGCCGGCGCCCTTGGCCGCGACGGCGCCGACGCGGGACGCGGTGCGGTACTCGCCGCGGTTCCAGTGCAGCCGGGTCGCGGGAATGCCGTACCGGGCCGTGACGGTCTCGGGGCCACCGCACAGCGCGTCGACACGGGCGTCCGGGTGGGCCGTGCGCAGGTGATCGAGGACGGCTTCCAGTGAGCCGTCGTTGCCGAGATTGCCGGAGCCGAGCAGGCCGAACACCCCGACGCGCACGGGCGTCACGGCTTCCTGCCTTCGCGGCCCGCGACCAGGTCGTCGATGTTCACGTCGAGCTGGGCGGGGTCGACGGGGGCGCGGTCCTCGACCCGCTCCCCCGCGCCCGGCCTGGCCCTGCTGGTGGCCCACGCCGCCAAGTGCGTGTAGCAGGCGCGGCGTTCGGCCGATGACAGCGGGGCCCGCCGGATCGCGGACACGAATCCGAGGACGTACTCGGCGAGCAGGCGGGGCGTCGGGTGCAGCACGCCGGCGCGGCGCGGGTCGAGGTTGACGCAGCGGGAGCGCTTGGAGGGGTTGGCGCGCTCGGCGCGGGTCGGGTGGTCGCGGCGGAAGTACAGCAGCTCGGGCACCTGGTGGAAGGGGCCGTGCAGGCCGATCTCGGCGACGAAGGTGCGGTCGGCGTGGTGGTAGCTGTCGTGCGGCTTGACCTTGCGCAGCACGTCGGCGCGGATCACGCCGTAGAAGTCGTCGCCGCCGGGCTCGAAGAGCATGCTGCGGAAGCGCTCGGGGGCGCGTGGCGAGTCGGTGTTCAGGGTGTACGCGTACGGCACCTTGACCTTGCCGTCCTCGTCGATGACGGCCTGGTCGGCGTGGGCGAGGATCACCTCGGGGTGCTCGTCGAGGGCCTGGACGCAGCGGCGCAGCAGGTCGCGGGCGTACAGGTCGTCGTGCGAGGCCCACTTGAAGAGTTCGCCGCGGCACTGCGTGAACACGTAGTTGTGGTTGGGGGCGGCGCCGATGTTGCGGGGCAGCCGGATGTAGCGGATCCGCTGGTCGCGCCCGGCGTAGTCGCGGCAGATGTCCTGCGTGCGGTCGGTCGAGGCGTTGTCGGTGATGACCAGCTCGAAGTCGTCGTACGTCTGGCCGAGCAGCGCGTCGAGGGACTCGGCCAGGTACTCCTCGCCGTTGTAGACGGGCAGGCCGATGCTCAGCCGGGGGTGGGCGGTCATGTGGTCCTCACTTCGGGGGTGTTGTGGCGGTGTGCGCGCAGGGCCGACCGCAGGTGCAGCCACCACACGGCGGAGCCGGTGACGGTCGCGGCGGCGACTCCCCAGGCGGAGCCGACCGTGCCGCCGACGGCCGCGCCGCCGAGCCCGCCGCCGACGTAGCAGGCGGAGGCGAACAGTTGGGAGCGCAGGCTGAGCCGGGCCGCGCCGAGCGCGCGCAGCCCGGCGGCGGCGCCGGTGCCGAGCCCGGCGCCCGCGACGCCGAGGGTGACGGGAACGATGAGCTGCGAGGAGGCGGCCCACACGTCGCCGAGGAGCAGCTCCCCCGCCCGGTCGGGGACAAGCAGCAGGGCCGCGCCCCACAGCAGCGCGGCGACAGCCTGCCCGCCGCCGAGCATCAGGCAGAACGTGCCGAGCCGGTGCGGGGCCCGCCGCAGCACGCGGGCCGCCTCGGAGACGGTGACCAGCGAGAGCCCCATCAGGACGGCCATGAACGGGCCGAGCAGCAGTTCGGCGCCGCGCACGACGCCGACCGCGCCGACGCCGACGATCACGCCGAGCCCGTAGGCCCGCAGTTGGGAGCCGCCGCTGTTGCTGACGTTCTCGAGGAGGTAGCGGGTGCCGAGGTCGCGGTGGTCACGCAGCCAGTCGCGGGCCCCGGTGAGCCGGGGCCGGATGCCGGACTGGAGGCAGCCGTACACGGCGGCGACCGCGGCGGAGCCGCCCCAGGCGAGCACGAACGCGGGCACGCCGCCGACGCGGGCCGCCAGGAGCAGGGCCGGGACCAGCGCCACGCACCACACGATGTCGTTGACGAAGGCCTTGCGCCCCGCGCCCGCCGCGAAGAACGCGAACCGCCAGGAGTCCTGGAGCAGCAGACCCGGCAGGACGACGCCGAGGCAGGCGAACGCGGTCCCCACCTGGTCGCCGACGGCGAGGCCGACGACCAAGGACGCCGCTCCGAGCGCGATGCCGACGCCCAGGGCGGTGCCCGACGCGCGTGCCACCGCACCGCGCCACGAGGCGTCGGACACGCCGCTGAAGCGCACCACGAGCGGGTCGGTGGCGAGCCCCCGCGACACGTTGAGCACCACGCCGTACGTCACCCAGGCCAGGCTGAACACGCCGAACGCGGTCACGCCGAGCGAGCGGGCGACATAGATGCCCACCGCGAAGTTGGACACGCTGGAGGCGGCCTGGTCGGCGAGCCCCCAGGACAGCCGACCCGCGAGGGCCCGCCGGGCGGATCCGGCGGTCGGTCCGGTCGTCTTCTCCTCCTCGGTGGTCATCGGCGTCACGCCTTGATCAGCCCGGCGCCGCCGAGGGCGTCGGCCGCCGTGGCGACGGTGTCGAAGGGCAGCCCGGAGCGTTCGGCGATGTCCAGGAGGCTGTGGTCGCCGTCGGACAGGTTGAGCACCCAGAGCATCGCCATCTGGGCCTGTTTGGTGTCGCTGCGCCCGCCGAGCGCGTCGTACAGTCCGCGCCGCCCCAACTGCGGTTCCCCGTAAGGACTCTGGTTGACGTAGCGCCGGTTGCGGTCCAGGACGGCGAACGCCTCGCGGCACACGGAGAGGGTGTCCGCCATCGCCTCCGGGGAGACGAAGTCCAGGTCGTCCGCCGAGGTGTGGTACTCGGGGTATCCGGCGTACGGGGTGCGGGTGAGCGAGCCGACGCCGAGGTCGAATCCGGGCGAGCAGTACTGCCGCTCGTCGTACCCGTAGGGCGTGAACTCCGTGATGCGGTGCGGGCGTTCGGACGCGGTCAGCACGTGCCGGAGCACGCGGTCGATCTCGGCGTCGCCGCGCCTGCTCCGCTTGTACGTGAGGTCGCCCCGGTCGCCCGCGCAGGCGAGGACGAGCCCGTGCTTGACGCGGTCCACGCGGTCCTTGTTGCGGGCGAGCCAGGTGATCGCCCCGATGGTGCCGGGGGCGAACACGAACCGGTACGTGTAGTACGGGTCGCGCTCGGCCAGCTCCTTGGCGAGGAACGTGGCGACCGCGATGCCCGCCAGGTTGTCGTTGGCGAGCGACGGGTGGCAGACGTGGCAGGAGACGAGCACCTCGTCGGGCACCTGGCCGGGGACGACGTGCTCGGCGTAGGTGAGGTGCCCGTCCTCCAGGGTGGAGTCGACGCACACCTCGTACTCGCCGTCCGGCAGCGCGTCCAGCGTGTCCTGGGCGAGGCAGAAGCCCCACTCCGACTTGTAGTAGCTGGTGCGGTACGGCACCAGGGACGGCTGGTCGGGCAGCGTGTGCAGGTGCTCGCGCAGCTCGGCGAGCGGCATCCGCTTCGCGACGGGGACGCTGTAGCCGAGCACGTGCAGGCTGGACGCGGCGAAGTCGACGACCCGGTTGCCCGCGCTGTCGGCGACGTACGCGTCCCTGATGTTCCACTCCTGCGGCACCGTCCAGTCCAGAACCTGGGTGCCGGTCGGTACCTCGTGCACGTGGAGCGGGATGTGTTCACCGACGAGGGCCAGGGTGGCGCGCACGCCGTCGCCCGTGATGCTCCGGCAGAGCGGGTACATCCGCTCCACCAGGGCGTGCATCTCCGCTCCGAGCGCGGTCACGGGCGCCACCGCAGGGTGTCGTCGACGGCGCCGGCCGCGGACGCCGAGCGGAGCACGGCGAGGCGGGTGAAGCGGTTGTCGAAGGCGTCCTTGGTGAGGTCGAACTTCCGGTAGGCGTCGGCGAGTTCGAGGGCGCCGCGCTTGACGGTCCACTCGCAGTCGAATCCGGGTATCGCCTCGCGGAAGCGGGAGAAGTCGACCCGGTAGGAGCGCGGGTCGGCGCCGGACTCGCCGGTGATGTTGACCTTGGCGCCGGTCACCGCCTCGGCGACCTGCTCGGCGATCTCGGCGACGGTGACGTTGTTGATCTCGCTGCCGATGTTGAACGCCCGGTCGTGGACGGCCTCGCGCGGCGCGGTGAGCGCGGCGGTGAAGGCGCGGGCGATGTCGGCGGCGTGCACGAGCGGGCGCCAGGGTGTGCCGTCGGAGAGGACGAGGACCTCGCCCGACAGCAGTGCGTGGCCGACCAGGTTGTTGAGGACGATGTCGGCGCGCAGCCGCGGCGAGTAGCCGAAGGCGGTGGCGTTGCGCATGTAGACGGGCGTGAAGTCGTCGTCGGCGAGGGCGTGCAGGTCGTCCTCGACGCGCACCTTGGACTCCGCGTACGGGGTCACGGGGCGCAGCGGGGCGTCCTCGCCGACGAGTTCGTCGCCGCCCGCCGCGCCGTACACGGAGCAGGTGGAGGCGTAGAGGAAGCGCTTGACGCCGGCCTCGCGGGCGAGTCTCGCGAGGTGTACGGAGGCGTGGTGGTTGATGTCGTAGGTGAGTTCGGGCGCCAGCGAGCCGAGGGGGTCGTTGGAGAGCGCGGCGAGGTGGATGACGGCGTCGACGCCGGCCACGTGGTCGGCGGTCACGTCGCGCAGGTCGACGCGGTGCCCCTGCGGGTCGTCGGGTGTCGGGCCGAGGACGCAGTCGGCGAACAGGCCGGAGTCGAGGCCGACGACGTCGTGTCCTGCGGCCTTCAGGACCGGGGCCATGACGGTGCCCAGGTAGCCCTGGTGTCCGGTCAGCAGTACGCGCAAGGTTCAGTCCCCCAGAGTGGGGGCGCCCGAGGTGCGGGCGCCCAGGTCGAGCGTGAGTTTGGTGACGGCGAACGCCTCGGCGTAGCGCTCGTGGCATTCGATGCCCCGGATCCGGGCGAGGCCGAGGAAGGCCTCGCGGTCGTACCAGGGGCGGTGCCGCTGCGAGGCGTAGTGCTCCTGCAGCAGCCGTACCTTTTCCTCGGCGATGTCGTCGGTGAGCGGCTGGTACGCCGTCATCCGGCCGAGGTCGCCGTCCCATTTGACGATCTCGTAGCCGAGCACGAGGTGGTCGCGGAACGCGGTGGGGATCAGCCGGGCGAGCCCCCGGTGGTCCTGGTGCGCGTCGTCGGTGCGCGGGGCGATGACGAGGTCGGGGTCGCCCTGCGCGCGCAGTTCCTCGACGGCCGACTTGGCCTCCTCCCAGTGCGCGGGCAGCCGTCCGTCGGGCAGCTTGTGCACGGTGAGGCGGAGGTCGGCGCCGGGGCAGAAGGCGGCGAGCGCGGCGTGTTCCTCCTGCTCGCGCTCGGTGCCGCCGCCGGAGAGCACGAGTGCGTCGACACGCAGTCCGGGGCGGGCCCGGCACAGCGAGAGCAGCGTGCCGCCGGCGCCGATGGCGATGTCGTCGCAGTGCGCGCCGACGGCGACGATCCGGTCCGGGCCGCCGGTGGAGAGCCGGATCACGCGCCCACCCCCGCGGCGTCGCGCTCCCACACGGCCCAGGGGCGCTCGCCGCGCGCGTACCCGGCGTCGAGCGCGGCGCGCTCCTTGACGGTGTCGGTCGGCTTCCAGAAACCGCGGTGCTGGTGAGCGACGAGGCGACCCTCCTTGGCGAGCCCGGCGCAGCCGTCGGCGACCAGGTCCCCGTTCTCGGGGATGTGGTCGAAGACCTCCTGGCGGAGCACGAAGTAGCCGCCGTTCTCCCACAGCGGCATGTCGCTGACGGCGGTGATGCCGCCGACGAGGCCGTCCTCGCCGAGGTCCACGCAGTGGAACGAGGACTGCGGCGGCACGACCATCATCGACGCTCCGGCGTCGCGCGCGGCGAACCGGTCGACCATCTCGTCGAGCGGGGCGTCGGTGAGGACGTCGGCGTAGTTGGCGAGGAACATCTCGTCGCCGTCGAGGTGGTGGCGCACCCGGCGCAGCCGCTCGCCGATCGGGGACTCGATGCCGGTCTGCGCGAAGGTGATCGTCCAGTCGGCTATGTCGTTGGACAGCAGTTCGGCGCGGCCGTTGCGGAGCACGAAGTCGTTCGACGTCGTCTCTTCGTAGTTCAGGAAGAAGTTCTTGATGTGGTGCGCGCCGTAGCCGAGGCACAGGATGAACTCCTTGTGCCCGTAGTGCGCGTAGTAGCGCATGACGTGCCAGATCAGCGGGCGGGGGCCGACCATCGCCATGGGCTTGGGCACGTCGTCGGTGGCGCCGCTGCGCATGCGCATCCCGTAACCGCCGCAGAACAGGACGACCTTCATGCTGTTGCCTCCTTCGTGGGCGCCTCGACGATGCTCAGTTCCGGGATCGGGAAGACGAGCCGGCCGCCCCACTCGTGGACGTAGGACAGCTGCTCGACGAGCTCGGCGCGCAGGTTCCACGGGAGGACGAGGACGTAGTCCGGCCGGTCGGCGGCGATCTGCTCGGGGTCCAGGATCGGGATCCGGGTGCCGGGCGTGAACCGGCCGTGCTTGTAGGGGTTGCGGTCGACGGTGTAGGCGAGCAGGTCGGGGCGGATGCCGCAGTGGTTGAGCAGCGTGTTGCCCTTGCCGGGGGCGCCGTAGCCGACGACCGTCTTCCCTTCCTCGGCCGCCGTGATGAGGAACTTCAGGAGGTCGCGGCGGACCTTTGCGACGCGGGCGGAGAACTCGGTGTACCCGGACAGCTCCTGGAGCCCCGCCGCCTTCTCGCGGGCCAGTACGTCGACGACCCGCTGGGACGGCTCCCCCGCCACCTCCTGGGGGCGCGCCCACAGCCGGATGGAGCCGCCGTGGGTGGGCAGCAGCTCGACGTCGACGAGCGCGAGCCCGCCGCTGGCGAGCGCCCGGATCGCGGAGGCGACCGTGTAGTACTGGAAGTGCTCGTGGTAGATCGTGTCGTACTGGTTGTCCTCGATCAGGGTCAGCAGGTGCTGCACCTCGATGGAGACCCAGCCGTCGTCGGCGACCAGGGCTCGCAGGCCCTGCGTGAAGCCGACGACGTCGGGGATGTGCGCGTACACGTTGTTGGCGGCGACGAGGTTCGCCGGGCCGTGCTCGGCGCGGACCTTCGCGCCCGTCTCGGGCGAGAGGAACGCGGTGAGCGTGGGCACACCCTTCTCGCGGGCCGCCGCGCCGACGTTGACCGACGGCTCGATGCCCAGGCAGCGGATCCCCCGGTCCACCACGTGCTGGAGCAGATAGCCGTCGTTGCTGGCGACCTCGACCACGAAGGCGTCGGCGCCGAGACCGGCCCGCTCCACCGCGTCGGCGACGTAGGTACGCGCGTGCTCCACCCAGGACGTCGAGAACGAGGAGAAGTACGCGTACTCCTGGAACGTCTCCTCGGGTGTGATCAGCGGCGGGATCTGCGCCAGCCAGCACTCCGTGCACACCCGCAGGTGGAGCGGGTACGCGGGCTCCGGGGCGTCCAGCTGGTCCGCCGCGAGGAAGCTCTCGCACGGCGGCGTCGCCCCCAGGTCGACGACGCTCGCGAGCGTCGTCGATCCGCAGAGTCGGCATGCGGTCATTTACTGCCCCCCATTGGTTCGTCCCCCATTGATGTCGACCGGCCCGCGATCGCGGAGCGGTACTCCTCTTCCAGGCGCGCGAGCCCGACGGCCGGGCTGAAGCCCTGCTCGTAGCGGTGGCGGGCCGCGCGGCCCATGTCCCGGTTGCCCGCGGCGTCGGCCGTGATCCGGCGCAGGCACGAGGCGAGCGAGGTGCGCTCCCCCGGCCGGTGCAGCAGGCCCGTCACCCCGTCGTCGACGATCTCGACGAAGGCACCGTGCCCGGCGGCGACGGCCGGCACGCCCGCCGCCATCGCCTCGGCGACGACCAGGCCGAACGTCTCCGGCGCCAGCGAAGGCGCGACCACGGCGACGGACCGGGCGACGGCCTTGCGGACCTCGTCCGGGTCGAGCAGCCCGACGTAGCGCACGTCGTCCCTGCCCTCCGCCCAGGCGCGCACCTCGGCCTCCAGCGGGCCCGAGCCCGCGAGCACCAGTGGCACGCCGACCCCGCCCTCCGCCGCGATCATGTCCCAGGCCGCGGTGAGCACCCGTACGCCCTTGGCCTCGGCGAGGCGGCCGAGGAACAGCAGGTGTTCGCCGTCGCCCTCCCTTCGGACTCCCGGGTCGGGCACGAAGTTGTGCTTCACCGTGAGGAGATCCGCCGGCATGCCTGCGCGCACCAGGACGTCGCGCTGCGCTCCGGAGATGCAGAAGAAGCGCTCGACGTCCGACCACCAACGGCGCCTGTTGACGGACAGGTTGACGGCGAGCGGCACCGTCGCGAGCCGGGAGTTCCGGTAGCAGCCGTGGCGGACGGCGGGCAGCGGCACCTTCGTGCCGACGCAGTCCGTGCACAGCCGTCCGTCCCGCTGCAACGTGCCGGGCGGGCACACCTGGTAGTAGTTGTGCAGCGTCGTGACGACGGGCACGCCGACGTCCGCGCAGGCCGCGAGGACCGCGGGAGAGAGCAGCGGGAACACGTTGTGGACGTGCACCACGTCGGGGCGCTCGGCCCGCAGCCGGGCTGCCAACTCCTTGCGGACCGCCGGGTTCCACGGCACGAGCAGCGGCACCGCGACCTTGCCGAGCAGCGAGCGGCCCGCGATGTCGTCGCTGCGCCGCTCGAACAGGTCGACGCGGTGGCCCGCCGCGCGCAGCAGCGCGACCTCCTCGGCGACGACCCGGTTCTCGCCACTGGGTTGTCCCGACGAGTAGTGGTTGTGCACCACGAGTACGTGCATGGTCAGCTCACCTCCCGTTCCCGGGCCCAGCGCGGGAGACGTCGTCGGGGCTCTGTGGGGGCGGGGATCGGCGCGGTCTCGGCGGGCGCCGCGAGGAGCGTCGCCGCGAGCGCGAGGTGCAGCAGGTACGGCGAGGCGTCGCCCAGGCCCGCCTCGGTGTACGACGAGAGCACGACGTAGCTGATCAGGAAGATCGCGCAGGCCCTCGGCAGCGACGGCGGCCGCAGGAGTGCGACGCCGCCGAGGACGAGGAGGAGAGCCGCGACGACGGTGACGCCGATCAGGCCCTGCTCGTTGTAGACGGCCAGCCAGCTGTTGTCGATGGGCAGTCCGCCGAACGACTTGTCGCCGAGCCCGGTGCCGAAGAACTGCTCGGCTGTGGTGCGGGGCGCCGCGAGGAGGGCGTCCCAGACCTTGGCGCGGCCGGTGAGGCTGGTGAAGTACTCCTTGTTCTGGCCGCGCAGGAACCACGCCTGGACCGCGCCCGCGAAGCCGACCGCCGCCACCGCCACGACGAGCACCGACCAGCCGAAGAAGCGGCGGGCGGACGCGCTGGTCAGGAGCAGCGAGCAGATGGCGAGCGCGAGTCCGGCGAGCAGGCCGACGGTCGCGGTGCGGGTGTGGGTGAGCGCGAGCAGCACGAGGGAGGGCACGATGACGACGACCGCGCTCGTCCGGTCGATCCGGCGGCCCACCACGAGAAGCACGGTGAGCCCGATGATGACCGCCGTGTACTGGCCGATCTGCGGCGGCGTGAGCGGCCACAGCGCGCCGACGAGCCGGCCGCCGTACAGCTCGGGCATCGCGGCGCCCGGGGAGATCGCGAGGCCCGCGACGACCGTCAGGAGCACGCCCGAGTACATCCGGATGTGGTAGCGGACGAAGGTGAGGCTGCCGTCCCACCAGCAGCTGACCAGCCACAGGGTGCCGACGAAGAGGGCGAGGCGGCCGCAGCGGAACAGGCCGCCGGGGCCCACGCCCAGGCTGGAGATCACGCTGGGCACCAGCAGCATCGTCAGCAGGAACACGAAGGCGCTGGGTCGGATGCGCAGCCGCGGGTTGAGCACGAGCGCCAGCGTGAACGCGGCGACCAGCGAGCCCATCGTGACGAGCTGGATGACGGAGCGGGGCAGCGGGAAGACGGTCTTCGCGCCGGCCGAGCCCATCGTGTTGATGCACAGCAGGAGCCAGACGATGCCGACGGCCTTCGGCGGGCGGGCGGTGTCGAGGGTCATGTCGGCCATGTCAGCCACCGGCCTTCCGGCCGAAGGTGCTGCCGGCGTCCTGCTTGTACGGCGCGTCCTGCCAGTCCTCGCGGTCGACGACCTTGCTCTGGTCCTCGACGACGAACTTCCACGAGCCGCGATACACGTTGTCGCGCCACCGGTTGTGCTGCTTGAGCGCGATGGCCTTGCCGACCTTGGTGCCCTTGTACGGGGACCAGTCCGGGTAGGTGCCGTACAGGGACAGGACGCCCATGCGGTCGCACTTCTCGGTGCACTTGACGACGGATTTGTCCAGGACGAAGCGGTTGTCGTGGATGTCGACGCGCTGGGTCTTCCAGCGGCAGTCGTCGTACAGCGGCGGTTTGGCGATCCCCGGTCGGGCGCACTTCTTGAGGTCCTTGACCAGGAGCGTGCACTCACCGGTGGAGGTGTTGGCCGGGCTGTTGCAGTACCGGTTGGAGTTCTCCCACAGTGTGATGCCGTTCCAGTTGTTCTCCAGCAGGTTGCGGTAGATGTCGAGCTTGTCGGTGCGGGCCTTGACGCGGGGTTCGCCGCCGGCCTCGGAGACGTAGATCGTCCCGTAGGGGAAGCTGTCGCCGCGCTCGGCCGAGCGGCGGCTGCCGACCCAGTTGTTGTTCCGCATGGTGTTGTTGCGGACGATCGCGTTGTAGCTGGTCTCGTACATGAGGGCGGCGCCGTCGTTGGCCTCGATCAGGTTGTTCTCGATGAGGAAGTCGTTGTTGTTGTTGTCGGCCCACAGTCCGGCGCCGCGGTTGTCGTGGATCCAGTTGCCGCGGATGTCCGCGCCGTCGACGGCCCAGAACTTCATGCCGCCGGTGCAGCCGCAGCCGGGCTGCTTCTTCTCCCAGTCGTCGGTGTTGTTGCCGACGACCTCGTTGCCCTCGACGACGAGGCCGCGCGCGGTGTCGCCGTCCTTGTAGCCGTTGACCCCGTACTGGCCGTTGTCGCGCAGGCAGTTGGCGCGGATCCGCTGGTGGGCGCCGGTCATCATGGCGGCGCCCTTGTTGCGCTGGATCGTGGAGTTCTCGATGATCCAGCGGTCTGCCGAACCGTGGTTGACGACGCCCTCGTTCTGCGGCGGGACGAAGCGCTCCACGGTCAGGTGGCGGATCTCGACGTCACTGGCCTGGCCGCCGAACGCGTACTGGTTGACCTTGCGGCCGTCCAGGACGGCGCCGGGCGCCCCGATGTAGATGTCGCCCTTCTTGGGGATGACCTGGGCGTAGCGCGCGGCCTTGAGCCGGTGCTTGCCGGGGCGCAGCCAGAAGGTGGTGCCCGCCGGGTGGCTCTTGGTCTTCGCGGCCAGATCGTTGACCTTCTTGGGGTCGACCGTGACCGCGCCCTTGGGCGCCTTGGTCGGGCCGCCGGACGGCTTGTCGCAGATCCGGGCGACGGCCGCCCGTGACCCCGACATGGACGGCGAGGCCGACGGCTTGGCCCCGGCGTCCGACGTGCCCGTGCAGCCGGTCGCCGCCAGCAGGACCAGCGCCAGCGGTGCCGCGGGCCACGCCCAGTGCCGCCACTTCATACCCACGTGTCCCTTCCCTCCCTAGCCCCGGAACCTGAGCTGGGTGGTGTACCGCGTCGCGCCGTCGGTGGTTCCTGTGCCGATGAGCGTGGTGGCGGGTTCCTTGCGGCCGAATCCGGCGGAGTACCAGCCGAGCGGTGGCTCGCTCTCGCCGCGGTGCGCCGTCCACGACAGCGCGTCGGGCAGGGCGAGTTCGGCGGAGCGGTCCTCGCCGTCCCTGCTCCAGGTCAGCAGGGCGCGGTGGCCGGTCAGTTCGGCGGTGACCTCCGGTCCGATGTGGAAGGCGAGGCGTGCGTCGCGGGTCTGCCCGCGCACCTCGTCGGTGATCGTCAACTCGCCGGTGTCCGCGTCGAGTTCGACGCTGCGGCGGTGCGTGCTGGGCCGGTAGCCGTCGTGCTCGGCGGTCCAGCGGGCCGGGCCCGACTCCAGGACGCGGCTGCGGGCGTGCTGGAGCCACAGAAACGGTCCGCCGGATACGGACTGGTCGGCTCCGTCGAGCTCCAGGGTGTTGTGGCCGATGGTCGACCGGAAGTAGCGCCGCCATTCGGGCTGCCCGTGGTAGCAGTACGTCCCCGGGTCCGCGAGCACGTCGACGCCGTCGTGGCGGACCTCGACGGACAGCGCGTCGGCGTGGGCGTGCGCGGCGATCGACAGGAAGCCGTGCGGTCCTCCGTCGCAGCGGCACCAGATCTCCCCCGTCGCCGTCCGGGCGCGCAGGAGGGTCAGGCCGGCGTCCGCGAGGCGGTGCGGGCGGCCCGCCGGGCGGCGGACGTTCGGCGCGCCGGCGTCGATGAGCGAGGCCAGCAGCGGCGTGCGCACATCGGTGCCGGTGACGTCGGGCCACCAGTCGAGTCGGCCGAACACGGCGTCGCCGGTCGCCAGGAGCGAGCCCCAGCGGTCGGTGCCCGCCCCGTCGAGGACCAGGCCGTGCCCGTCGTCCGCGTCGCCCTGGCGCGGTGGCCGCAGGCGGGCGTCCACGACGGCGGCCAGCGCGTCCGTCATCCGCAGCAGCACGATCCGTACGGTCGCGGGGACCGGCACGTGCGCGGCGTCCGCCTCGGCGAGCGCGGCGAGGCCCAGCTCCAGGACGAGGCCGTGGTACTCGCTCGCCAGCTCGCGGTTGAGGCCGGAGTGGAAGGTGTTGCCGCGCAGGTGCCGGTCGAGGGACTTCAGGGCGCTGTCGCGCCACTGCTCCGACGTCGGGAACCAGGGAAAGGCGCAGGACGCCGCGAACTGTCCGGCGGCCTCGGCGATCACATGGTTGTTCGCGGAGGAGCCGCGGCTCGGGAACCCGGCGAGCCAGCGCTGGTGGTGCCAGATCTGCTGGACGGCCACCGGGTTGTCCTCGAACAGGTCGTGGACGCCGCGCCAGCCGTCGAGCAGCCGCCTGATCCACACCCAGGACAGCAGCCTGATGCCCAGCTCGATGCCGCTGATCCAGTGCACGCCGCGCAGCGGCGGGTTCGCCGCCCACCACGAGCGCAGGTGCTCGGCGACGCGCTCGGCGTACCGCTCGTCGCCGGTGAGCGCGTAGGCGGCGGCGATCCGCGTCAGGTACTGGTGCCGGGAGGGCTCCCAGATCTGCTTGATGTCGCCGACCGTCTCCTCGTCGCGGTACGGCACGCCGAACGCGTAGCCGAACGGCGCCCTGCGCCCGGTCTTCGGGTCGTACCACCAGTCGGGGTCGACGAGGTCGTCGCGGACCACGCCGAAGAACTCGGCGTGCCCGTGCATCAGCCGGTCGGCCTCGGCGACGAGGCGCTTCTCGGCGTCCGGGGGCACGGCGTCGAGCGCCCCCGCGGGCAGCACGGACGTGAACCGGGCCCCGGACACACTGGGGACGCTGGGGTGCGCGGTGCGCCAGCGGCGCCTGCGCACCGTGTCGCCCGCCCGGCCCACGACCTCCTGCGGCCCCATCCGGGAGAGGCGCCGCAGGTACCAGCCCGCGCTCATGGTCATCGCGGCCCCGCCAGGGTCACGGGGGCGCCGGACGCCAGACCTGTCTGCACGGCGAGGGTGGCCGCGGTGGTGGCGACGAGCGAGGACAGCGGGACCGGCATGGGCCCCCCGGTGCGCACGGCCCTGACGAACGAGGCCAGTTCGGCGTTCTGCCCCTTGTCGCGGGCCTTGGGGAGCCGGGAGCTGACCCAGCGCTTGCGGCCGTACACCGAGGCGCGCACGAAGTCGTCGAGGCGCAGCGCCCTGCCGTCGGCGACGAGGTCGAGCGTCTCCTTCGGGAAGGCGGCCGGGCCCGAGGTGACGTACGCGATGGTGGCGGTGGAGCCGTCGCCGTAGCGGAGCACGACCTGGAGGTCCTCGTTGCCTGCCGTGGCGGTCGCGTGCACGGAGACCGGGTCGGCGTCGAGGAGCCAGCTCGCGGTGTCGATGAAGTGGCCGCCCTCGCCCGCGAACCGGGAGCCCTCGGTGCCCTGCTGGAGGTACCAGCTGCCGTGGTCGAGGCGCCCCGCGTTGACGAGGTAGCGCAGGTGGGCCGGGCCGGTTCGGGTGCCGAAGCGCTGCTTGGCCTCGACCAGCAGCGGCGAGAACCGGCGGTTGAAGCCGACCTGGAGGCGGTCGTTGCCCGACTCCTCCACGGCGGCGAGCACGTCGGCCAGTTCGTCCTCGGTCAGCGCGAGCGGCTTCTCCACGAAGACGGTCTTGCCGGCGAGCAGCGCCTGCCGGGTGAGGGCGGCGTGCGAGCTGTGCCGGGTGACGACGAAGACGGCGTCGACGGACGGGTCGCCGAGGACGGCGTCGAGGTCGGTGGTGGCGGCGCCGAAGCCGAACTTGCGCTGGGCGTTGGCCGCGGACAGCGCGGTGGTGGTGACGACGGTGGACAGCTCGACGCCCTCGCGCTGTGCGAGGTGCGGCAGCAGCATCGACGACGCGTAGTTGCCCGCACCGATGAAGGCGAGGCGCACGGGCGTCCTGGCGGCGCGTGCCGTGCCCGACTTCGAAGGCCGGGCGGGTACGGCGGGCACGGCCACGGCAGGGGCCTCGGTCCCCGGCGTCTGCTCCGGGTAGCGGAACAGCGCGGTGACGGCCTTGAGTTCGCCGTCCTTGAGCCGCTGGTACGTCTCGACGGCGTCGTCGAAGTCGGCGACGTGCGTGATCAGCGGTTCCACGTCGACGCTGCCGCGGGCCATCAGGTCGAGGAAGCAGGCGAGGTTGCGGCGCTCGGTCCAGCGCACGTAGCCGATCGGGTAGTCGCGGCCCTCCAGCTCGTACTCCGGGTCGTAGCGTCCTGGCCCGTAGGAGCGGGAGAAGCGGACGTCGAGTTCCTTCTCGTAGTACGCATTCCAGGGCAGGTCGAGGCGGCACTTGCCGATGTCGACGACGCGGCCGCGGTCGCGGCACAGCTTGGCGGCCAGCTCGACGGGCCCGTTGCTTGAGCCGCCGGCCGCGAGATACACCTGGTCGACGCCGTGTCCGTCGGTGAGTTCGGCGACGGCGGTGGGCACGGCGGCGGACTCCGGGTCGCCGCAGGCGGCGGCGCCCTGCCGCTCGGCGAGTTCGCAGCGCGCCGGGTCGGGGTCGACGCCGACGACGCGCACGCCGGACGCGGCGAGCAGCTGCACCACGAGCTGGCCGATCAGGCCGAGGCCGATCACCAGCGCCGTCTCGCCGAGCTGCGGTTCGCCCTGGCGCACGCCCTGGAGGGCGATGGAGCCGACGGTGCCGAAGGCGGCGTGCCGGGGCTCGAGCCCTTCGGGCAGTCGGGCGTAGAGGTTCTTCGGCACCCAGTTGAGCTCGGCGTGCAGCGCGTGCTCGTTGCCCGCGCAGGCCACGAGGTCGCCGACCTTCACGTCGTCGACGCCCGCGCCGACCTGCTCGACGGTGCCGCACAGCGAGTAGCCGAGCGGCGTGTAGGAGTCGAGCTTGCCCATGACCTTGCGGTAGGTCGCGGGCACGCCGTTGGTGGCGACGCTCTGCATGACCTTGGCGACCTGGTCGGGGCGCGAGCGGGCCTTGCCGATCATCGACATGCCGGCCTCGGAGACCTTCATCATCTCGGTGCCGGTGGAGATCAGCGAATAGGCGGTGCGCACCAGCACGCCGCCGGGCTTGCACCCGGGCACGGGCACGTCGAGCACCGCGAGCTCGCCGCTCTTGTAGTTCTGCACAACTTGCTTCACTCGAACTCCTCTGAGATTCCTAAGCCGTCAACCGAGTGCTCTGGCGGCCGGACCCCGAGGTCGCGTCGCGATACCAGTACTCGAGGGTCAGTACGTGCCACAGGTGCTTGGAGTAGTCGCTCTGCCCGGCGGCGTCCGCCGCGGCGAGCCTGCGCAGCGCGTCGCGGCGCAGGAACCCGGCCCTTACGAGCTCGCCGTCGTTGATGACCTCGCGCACCAGCGGGGCCAGGTCGCGGCTCATCCAGGCCCGCAGCGGGGCGCTGAACAGGCCCTTGGGCCGGTAGACGATCTCGCGGGGCAGGATCGAGGTGGCGGCCTCCTTGAGCACCGCCTTGCCCTGTCTTCCGACGATCTTCCGGTCGCCGGGGATCGCGAACGCGGCCTTGACGACCTCGACGTCCACGTACGGGACCCGGACCTCGGTGGAGGCGGCCATGCTGGAGCGGTCGGTGTAGGCGAGGTTGAGGCCCGGCAGGAACATCCGGGCGTCGCCCAGGCACATCCGGTTAACGAAGTCGTCGAGGTCGTTGTCCTCGTAGACGTCGGCGTGCTCGGTCAACACGTCGTCGACCGTGCCCGCGAGGTCCGGGTCGAGCAGGCCGAGCAGTTCGGACCGGTCGTACATGGTGTAGCTGCGCCGGAACGCGGTCTCCTCCGGCAGGTCGGCGAAGGACAGGAACCGCTTGGCGAACCGCACCGAGCGAAGGCCGCGCCGCGACGTGGCGACGGGCAGCCGGTCGACGGCCGCCGAGATCCCGCGGCGCAGCGGGCGCGGCACCCGCTGGTAGCGCAGCGCGATCAGGTTGGCGAGGTGCTTGCGGTAGCCGGCGAACAGCTCGTCGGCGCCCATGCCGGACAGCATCACCTTGACGCCGGCCTCGCGGGCGGCGGTGCAGATCAGGAAGGTGTTGATGGCGGCGGGGTCGCCGATCGGCTCGTCGAGGCTGTACGTCATCTGCGGCAGCAGGTCGAGGACGTTCGGCGCGATCTCGATCTCGTGCAGGTCGACGCCGAAGCGCAGGGCGACCTGCCGTGCGTAGCGCAGATCGTCCGGCATGGCCTCGAACTTGGCGTCCTCGGCACGGAACCCGATCGTGTAGGCGGAGATGCCGGGCTGGTGGCGGGCGGCGAGTGCGGTGAGATAGCTGGAGTCGAGGCCGCCGGAGAGGAACGTCGCCACCGGCACGTCGGACAGCAGATGTCGCTTGGTCGACTCCTCGACAATCGCGGCGAGGTCAGGGAGTTCACCGGCGCGGGCGCGCTCGCGGCCCTCGGCGGCGACGTCCTTGAGGTTCCAGTACCGGCCGCTGTCCGTCCGCCCGTCGGGCCGGAACCGCAGCCAGCTGCCCGGCGGCAGCTTCTCCGCCTCGCCGTACGCGCACCGCGAGTCGGGCACCCAGTAGTACAGCAGCGACGCCACCAGGGCGGCGGGGTCGGGGCGCAGTGAGGTGACGGCGGCGAGCGCCTTCAGCTCGGAGGCGAACACGAGGCCGCCGTCGCGGCGCAGCAGGAACAGCGGCTTGATGCCCAACTGGTCGCGGGCGAGCACCAGTTCCCCGGTGCGCTCGTCGAAGATCCCGAACGCGAACATGCCGCGCAGCCGGGGCAGGCAGTCCGTGCCCCAGCGCCGCCACGCCTCCAGGAGCACCTCGGTGTCGGAGGTGCCGCGGAATCGCACGCCGTGCCCTTCGAGCTCGGCGCGCAGCTGCGGCGCGTTGTACAGCTCGCCGTTGTAGGTGAGGGCGAGGCCGTCCGAGACCATCGGCTGGGCGCCGGTCTCGGACAGGTCGATGATGGACAGCCTGCGGTGCCCGAACTGCACTTCGCCGTCGCCTGCGGGGTGCCCGTAGCGTCCCGAGCCGTCGGGCCCGCGGTGGGCGAGCGTGTCGGTGAGCCGGTCGGTCACGGCCTTGCCGTCCGGCCACCGGTAGGTGCCTGCGATGCCACACATGTGCTAGCGAGCCTCCTGGTCGTTGTCCGCGCCCCGTGAGGCCCACGCGGGCTTGCGCTCGGTGCGCCGGGTGCCCGTCCCGTTCTGCCGCGCCGTCCGCTCGCCACGGCCGCGCAGCGCGGTGTGCAGCCCGTCCCAGAGCGTCCCGTCGGTCCTGTCGCCCGGGTCGGGGTCGATCAGCACGATGCCGACCACCGGGATGCGCTGCTCGGCGAGCTGGCGGGCCACGGTGTGCAGCCAGGCGGCGCTGCCGTGCCCGGCCCGCACCACGAGCACGGTCTGGGTGCCGAGGTGCTGGAGGTCGGTCCACGCCGTGCCGGGTGCCACGGAGCCGACGCCGATGCGGCGGTCCTGCGGCGACAGCGCGGCGACGTGCTCGGAGCCGACGACCTTCGGGCCGCCCTGCTGGGGGCGGAGGTCGATGAGCGGGGCGCCGGGGAGTCCGTCGACGACGGTGACCGGGCCCTCGGCGGCCAGCGCGCCCGCGAGGTCGAGGGCGAGGGTCCCGGTGGCGCGCGGGCAGCCGAGTTCGAGCAGGGACAAGGGTTCCGCGGAGCCGCGCACGGTGCGGGCGAGGGTCGCGGTGAGGCGTTCGCGGGTCGTCCTGGCCCCCTTGCGGCGCCAGGGCCTTCCGGAGCGCCGGGGCAGTTCCGCGATGACGGAGGCGCCCAGGTTGGCGGAGATGTCGCGGCGCAGCACGGGCCGGTCCGCGACGACGGCGCCGACCGCGGACAGGGCGAGCCCGAGCACGAGGCCGAGGGCGAGCCCGATCGCGGCGTTGGTGGCGGCGGCCTTGGGCAGCGAGTGGTGCACGGCGCGCGGCGCGTCGACGATCTGCGTACCGGCGACGACCTTGGGTGTGCCGGTGCGGGCCTCGGCGGCGCGCTGGTCGAAGTCGGCGATCCGCGAGTTGAGTTCGGCGCGGCGGGAGAACAGGGTCTCGATGCCGGCCGATGCCTGCGGGTCGCTGTCCGGTGCCCGGTTGCCGATCTGCTTGTTGACGCGGGCGAGTTCTTCGCGCATGCGGTCGCGCTGGTCGAGCAGGGCCTGGGACTCCGCCTTGGCGGCGGCTTCCATGCGCCGCACGTGGTCGGCGATGAACGCGTCGGCGAGCGCCTTGGCGCGGTCGACGGCCTGTGCGTCGGTGTCGGCCGCGACGTCGATCTGGAGCACGTTGTTGGTCAGGCCGCTGCCCCGGTAGTCCTTCATGAAGTCCTCGGCGCTCTCCGAGGACTTGAGGGTGTTCAGGGCGTCCTTGGCGATCCGTGTGGTGCCGAGCACCTCGATGTCGGTGCGGATCAGGGTGCCGGTGTCGTTGGGCTGGTCCTCGGCGTGGGCGACCAGCACCTTGGTCACGGCGCTCGGAGGCGGCGGCATCAGGACCGCGACGGCGGCGCCGAGCACGAAGCCGATGGCGGCCAGGGCGCACCACAGGCGGCGGCGCCTGCGCACCGCCACGACGAGCGCGTGCAGGTCGATGAGCGGGGTCCCCGCGGAGGACTCCGACGTCCGGTTCGTCGTCACGCCGAACCTCCCGTCGCGTGGCCGCGCACCGCGAGGGCCGGGGTGGCGTGGTCGGGCGGTTCCTCGGGCGTGCGGCCCTGGCGGGCCCTGACCGGGCCGGCGACGACGATGCCGACGACCTCGTGCCGGCCGTCCGCGCAGGCGTCGGCGATACCGGTGAGCTCCTCGGCGGTCCAGCTGCCGGCGCTGAGGACGACGACGGCGCCGGACTCGGTGCCGCGGTCGGGCACGATCGGCCGGTCGACGGGGACCACGACGACGCGCAGCACCGGGTCGCCCTTGGCCTCGGCGACGAGTTGGCCCGCTGCCCGCAGGGCGAGTTCGTCGCCGTCCGGGACGACGACCAGGAGCCGTCGGGGTGCGGGGAGCTGGGCGCGGATGCGGGCGCAGACGCGCCGGAAGCGGGTGCGCCGTCCGGCCTCGTCGCCGGAGCGCTGCGGGGCCGGGACGTCCCAGCGGGTGTCGGTGCCGAGGAGCCGGCGCAGCGTGGCGCGCGCGCCACCGCTCCGGCCGCGTGTCGCGCGCTGTTCGCCGGGCACGTCGACGGCGCCGAGGAGCGTGGAGCCGAGCGCGACGGCGATCTCCTGCCCGGTGCGCAGCCTGCGGTTCATGCGGGCGGCGGTCAGGTGTCCGACGATGGCGACGAGGAGGAACAACAGGGCGCCCGCGACGATGAGTTGCGTACGGGTGGGCGGTGCCTGTCCGGTCGGCTCGGCGGCGGGGCCCATGACGACCATGCCCGCCTTGTCCGACGCCGGATCGGCCTCCTCCAGCTTCTTCATGGCCTCCTCGAGCGAGGTGCGCAGCTTCTCCAGGGCGGTGCGGGCCTGCACGCTCTCCACGGTCCGTCCGGGATCGGCGGCGCCGGCCAGTTCGGTGATCCGGCGGTTGGTCTCGAGCACCTGCTTGCGCAGCGCCTCGGGTCCGGCCGCGGCGTCGGCGTCGCTCGCGCCGCCCTGGATGCGGGCGGCGAAGGCGACGAACTGCTGGGCGACGCGGTCGGTGAGCTGCTGGGCGCGCCGGGG
Source organism: Streptomyces sp. SDT5-1 (assembly GCF_052245995.1). Classification (NCBI taxonomy): domain Bacteria; kingdom Bacillati; phylum Actinomycetota; class Actinomycetes; order Kitasatosporales; family Streptomycetaceae; genus Streptomyces; species Streptomyces sp. SDT5-1. The sequence continues at coordinate 320,339 of NZ_CM125963.1, forward strand.
TGTCTCGGCGCTTCCCGCGATCGTGATGATGTTTCCGTCAGCGGCCTTGGCGGTCACCTGGTCGCGCAGGTCGGTGCCGGTGACGCCCGACCAGTCGAGCTTGGCGGCCGCGCGGTCGACCACCGACGAACTGGTGGCGATGTCCACCTGGGTGAGCAGCTCGCGCTCCTCCCACTGTCCTGGCAGCAGCACAGAGGCCGACGCCGTGTACCGCGGCGGGAACACCACGGACACGCCGTAGCCGACGAGCGCGCCGACCAGGGTGAGGACGGCGAGCAGCCGCCACCTCCTGCGCAGAATCCGGCCGATGGTGACCAGACGGATCGTGTCCTCGCTCAACGCCGCCGCCTCCTCCTCGCCGTGAAGGGGCCGCGCGCCGAGGCACGGGCGCGGTCGCAGGCGGCGGCATACGCGGCGAGCAGCGAGGCCTGCGAGTTCCGCCAGGAGAGCGGACCGCCGATCCGCTCCTGGCCGAGCTTGCCCATCCGCGCCCGGCGCTCGGGGTCGTCCAGCAGTTCGGCGACGAGCGAGGCGAATTCGCCCTCGTCGTTCGCACGCGCGTAGACGGCCGCCTCGCCTGCGGAGACGCGGGCCTCTCTGAGATCGAACGAGACGAGGGGCCGGCCCATCGCCATGTACTCGAGCACCTTGTTCATGGTCGACACGTCGTTGAGCGGGTTGCGCGGGTCGGGCGAGAGGCAGACGTCGGCGGTCGACAGGTAGCGCACGAGGTCGGCGTCCGGGATGCGCCCGGTGAACTCCACCTGGTCGGAAAGGCCGAGCCGCTCGGAGAGTTCGACCATCGCGTCGAAGGCGTCGCCCGAGCCGACGAACACCGCGTGCCAGTCGCTCCTGCCGAGGTCGTCGCGGAGCCTGGCGAGGGCTCGCAGCGCGTAGTCGACGCCGTCCTGGGGGCCCATCACGCCGAGGTAGCACAGCAGATGGGGCTTGCCGCGCTTCAACTCCGGCTCGGCGGGCACCGGTTGGAACCGCTCGATCTGCGGGGCGCTGCGCACCACGAACACGTCGTCCGGGTGCTTGCCGCCGCGGCGCACCGCGACGTCCCGGTAGCTCTCGTTCGTGGCGAGCACGATGTCCGCCGCCCGGTACGTCATCCGTTCCAGCGCGCGCACGCCGCGGTACAGGAGGTCCTCGCCGCGGTCGAAGCGGGACAGGTACAGCTCGGGCACCAGGTCGTGCTGGTCGAACACGAACCGGGCGCCGAGCCGCTTGAGCCGCAGTGCGGGCAGGAACAGCAGGTCCGGCGGGTTGCAGGCGTGCACGACGTGCACCGGTCCCACCTTGCGGGCGAGCCGGTAGGTGTGCCACAGCGCCGTGCCGTACTCCCGCAGGTAGCCGGCGGGTCCGCCGGTGGCGGCCGTGAGCGGGTAGCGGTGGATCCGCACCCCGTCGACGACCGCTTCCGCCTCGGTGTCCCGTTTCGTGCCCTGCGGGCAGATGACGTGCACCGTCCAGCCGGCGTCGCGCAGTGTCGTGCACTCCTGCCACACCCGGCGGTCGAAGGGCACCGACAGGTTCTCCACCAGGATCAGGGCGCGCCGCTCCGGCCTGTCGCCGCGGGTCGTCGCGTCGTCGTTCGTGTTACCAAGCAAGGCCCATGTACCCCGGTTCGGTCCGGCGCGCCTCGGCGTCGGGAAGGCGGATGAGGTCGACGACCGCCGGGCCACCGCTGAGCGGGAGCGCCGACAGGACGGCGGGGTCTCTGGTGCCGACGAGGCAGACCTCGGCGTGTGCGAGCACGTCGTCGACGGAGTCCGCGAGCAGCTGCGCGAGGTGCGGCAGCCGGTTCTCGATGTACTCGCGGTTGGCGCCCATGAGCCGGGACAGGCTCACGTTGGCGTCGTAGATCTTCAGGTCGTAGCCCTTGCCGTAGAGCCGCTCGGCGAGTTCGACGAGGGGGCTCTCGCGCAGGTCGTCGGTGCCGGGCTTGAAGGACAGGCCGAAGAGGCCGACCTTGCGCTTGCCCGCGCGCTCGACGAGCTCCACGGCGCGCTGGAGGTGCGCCGAGTTGGAGGCCAGGACGTGCGACAGGATCGGCACGGAGACGTCGGCCCGCTGCGCCGCGTGCACGAGCCCGCGCAGGTCCTTGGGCAGGCAGGAGCCGCCGAAGGCGAAGCCGGGCCGCAGATAGGCGGGGCTGATGTTGAGCTTGCGGTCGGCGAGGAACACGTCCATCACCTGGTGCGAGTCGACGCCGAGCGCCTGGCAGACGGCGCCCAGCTCGTTCGCGAAGCCGATCTTGAGTCCGTGGAAGGAGTTGTCCGCGTACTTGATGGCCTCGGCGACCGGGACCGCGACCCGGAACACCTCGCCGGGCAGCCCCTCGTACAGCTGGGCGACGACGTCGCCGCTGTCCTGGTCGAGCTGGCCGATGACGGTCTTGGGCGGGTCGAAGAAGTCCCGCACGCTGGTGCCCTCGCGCAGGAACTCCGGGTTGACCGCGACGCCGAAGTCGACGCCGGCGGTGCCACCGACGCTCTTCTCCAGGATCGGCACGAGCAGGTTCAGGCAGGTGCCCGGCAGCATGGTGCTGCGGAACACCACCGTGTGCCGGCGGCCGTCCCCCTTGCGCTCGGCCAGCGCGGCACCGATCTGTTCGGTGACCCGCTCCAAGTAGGTCGTGCACAGGCTGCCGTTGGGCTCCGACGGCGTGCCGACGCAGACCAGCGACACATCGCTGTCCATGACCGCCGCGCGGACGTCTCTCGTGGCCCGCAGCGCGCCGGTGCGCACGACCTCGGCGGTGAGCTCGCCGATCCGCTCCTCGACCACGGGCGCCTTGCCGTCGTTGACCAGGTCGACCTTGGCCTGGTTGACGTCGACGCCGATGACCTCGTGGCCCTGGCCCGCCAGGCACGCGGCCGACACGCAGCCCACGTAGCCGAGGCCCAAGACGCTGATCCTCATGACCGTTCCTCCCCCCAGAGCAGGCCCTTGTGGCCTGCCGTCCTTGCCGCGCCGATCGAACGGCGCTCCCCCGCGCTTCAGTAGGCCCCCTGCCCGTGGAGCACGGCGCGCAGGGTCTTCCACAAGATCACCGTGTCGAGGGCGAGCGACCAGTCCTCGACATACCGCAGGTCGAGGCGGACCGCCTCCTCCCACGGCAGGTCACTGCGTCCGCTGATCTGCCACAGGCCGGTGAGCCCGGGCTTGACCAGCAGCCGCCGCCGGATGTCGGGGCCGTACGCCGCGGACTCCTCCGGCAGCGGAGGCCGCGGGCCGACGAGCGACATCGACCCCGTCAATACGTTGAACAGTTGCGGGAGTTCGTCGAGCGAGTAGCGGCGCAGTACGTGCCCCACCCTGGTCACCCGCGGGTCCCGCCGGAGCTTGAAGAGCAGCCCCGCCCCCTCGTTCCGGTCGGCGAGGTCGGCCCGCTTGCCGTGTGCCCCGGCCACCATCGTGCGGAACTTGAGGATGGTGAACTCTCGGCCCTCCTTGCCGACCCGGCGCTGGCGGTAGAACACGCCGCCGCGGCTGTCGACGAGGACGGCCAGGCCGACGAGCACCATCACCGGCGCGAACAGCAGGATCAGCAGGGCCGCGCCCAGCCGGTCGACGACCTCCTTGATGGCCCTGCGGCCCCCGGTGAACGCCGGCATGCTGACGCGCAGCAGCGGTATCCCCAGGACCGCGTCGACGTGCAGCCGCGGTCCCGCCACCTCCATCAGGACGGGCGCCACGACCATTTCGGCGTCGCTGCCCTCCAGGTTCCAGGCCAGCCGCTGCAACCGGTCCGGTGTCCAGTGCGGGTCGGGGGTGACCGCCACGACCCGGTAGCCGTCGCGCGAGACGTGGCTCGCGACATCGCTCAGCGGGCCGACCACGGGCACGCCGTCCAGGCGGTCGCCGTCGACGCCGTGTCCGTCGGGGGTGCAGACGGCCTCCACCTGCCAGCCGATGTGCGGGAACTTGCGGGTCCTGGTGATCAGGTCGCGCACGGTGTCCGGGCTTCCGGCGGCGAGCACCGGGCGCAGGCAGCGTCCTTCCTTGCGCTGTCTGTGCAGCCACAGCCGCAGCAGATAGCGGGCGGTCATCGTGACGAGCGCGATCGCGGGGATCGCCACGAATATCCACAGTTTGATGTTGCGCGAGGTGAGGGCTATCCCACCGAGCGCAAGCACCACGGTCGCGGTGAACAGCGAGCGGCCGAGCCTGCGGAACTCCTCGGCGCCCTGGCCGAGCACGGCCGGCGCCCAGGAGCGGCTGACCGCGAGCGTCCCCAGCACCAGCAGTTCGGTGCCGAAGGCGAGGATCTTCCACTTCTCGTGCCAGTTCGCCGCGTCCCTGACCCCGAAGAAGCCGCCGATGGCCGCCACCACGAGGGCGGTCGCCAGCGTGTCACTGATGATCACGGTGCGCCGGTAGCGCTGTTCCCAGTCGCTCGCGGGCCTTTGCAGTGTCCCGTTCACCCGCCGCTCTCGGACCGGCGGGAACGGGCTGATCAATTCCCCCTGCTGAACAGCCCCGTCCGGGTCGCCAGCGGGTTCGACGTGCTCGCCCAACACGGTTACTCCCCCCTCGGGAGGCCCCCGCCTCCCGCGCTGTTTCCCCTCCTCGGAAGACCCCCCGTCTTCCGCGCCGCGCTGCTCCTCCCCCTCGGGAGGCCCCCGCCTCCCGCGCATGCATTCCGGCTGATTCAGCGCTGTTCGAGCGGTCCGCCTAGTCGGTGGCGGCCGATCCGCTCGGACCGGGACCCGTGCCGCGACGTCGCCTGGAGCTCCTCGCTCCCCCGGGCGCTCCCCGCGCCCGGCCCCATGGATCATCATTTGTCGCGTCGTGTCCCGCCATGTGAAGCACGGTCAATCTAGACCATTGAGCCCGCCCATAGAGAGGGATGTGTGGAATTTGTGGTCAAGGTTTGAAGTTGCCTGCACGATCAGCCAATGTCGCCGACGGCGCACCCCTTGTCAGCGCGGTCCGCGCGCCTGAACGGCCCATTCCCCAGCCTCCGCTAAATGGCCGGAACTAGCCGCTCCTGCCCGGGAGTTCGCCTGGACCGGAAACGGCGACGCCCGCCCCGGTCGCGTTCCCGGGGCGGGCGTCGGCTGGTTGTGGAGGGCCTTCACATCTTGGGTGCCTCGGCGATGAAGGTGTCGAGGACGCCGTCGGCAACCTTGATCGGCCCCTGCGGCCGGGTGGTGCCGGGGATCGTGGTGATCGCGGAGGCCTGCTTCGCCAGGTCGGCAGCCTTGACGAAGTCCGCGTCGCCGCCGCCCGAATCGACCCGGGCGCGCAGCCCGTCGAGGGTGGCGTTCAGGGACGCGCCCCACAGATCGAGGGCGTCGAGCCACGGCTTCGTCTGCGCGAGGAAGGCCTTGTCGCCCATCCCTGCCCTGATCCGCTCCGGCGCGTCCGCGAGCACTCCGGCGTACGCCGAGAGCGCGCGCAGGGCCGCCTTCCGCTCCGCCGCGCTGCCGCCCTCCCACGCCGCGCGGAAGTCGTCGAGGCGCGCGGCGAGTTCGGGGGCCTGCGGCTGCCAGTTGGTGTCGCCGAAGGTCGGGGCGAGGTGCTGGGTGTCGAAGAAGGCGAGGAGGGCCCGCGCGGTGGCACGGTCGCCGCCGGCCAGGTAGTCGGCGGCGGCGCGCCAGGTGCGGTCGGCGTCGTAGCCCTCGTCGTTCCAGGCGAAGGAGGCGCCGCCGAAGAGGGCGACCTTGCTGGGCGCGGCCTGGTTCATGGGGTTGAGCACGATGCCGCTCAACTCCTTGTGCAGCCCGGCCTCCCGCTTGTCGTACGGAGCCATCAGGAGCCGGCCCGTGGTCTGCCCGTAGTCGTTGACCGGGTAGTTGTCCCACAGGAACACCTTGCGGCCCCAGACCTCGGATGCGGCCTTGGCGTCGGCGACGCTGATGGCGGGCGGCACGACGTCGGTGCCGGTCCACTGGACGACGACCTTCGGGTCGAGCTGCTCGCGCAGCACCTTCTTGTACGCGGAGTCGGCGGTGTCGGAGTACTCGGTGGGCACGAACTGGAGCGGCTCGGCGCCCTCGTGGGTGTCGATGAACTCGTGCTGCACCGCGTTCAGCAGGTCGGCCTGCGCCTGCCCGGCGGCGGCCCGGCCCGGCGCTCCGTACGCGGCCTGGTCGGCGTCGCAGTTCCACTTGGTGTAGCTGATGTCGTCCAGGGCCACGTAGAAGCTGCGGGCGCCCTGCTCGTACAGCGAATTCAGCTTGTCCTTCAGCGCCTTGACGTCCGCGGGGTCGCTGTAACAGACGGAGAGCCCGGGCGAGATCGCGTACGTGAAGTCGACGTGGTGGGCCTTCGCCTGCTCGATCAGGTCCCGCAGGTCGGCGAGCTTGTCGTCGGGGTACGGGGTGCGCCACTTCTCGCGCAGGTACGTGTCGTCCTTGGGCGTGTAGATGTACGTGTTCGCCTTGACGTCGCCGTAGAAGGCGAGTTGGTCGACGCGGTCGGCGTGCGACCACGGGGCGCCGTAGAAGCCCTCGATGCTGCCGCGCAGCGGCATGCTCGGGTAGTCGGTGACCGAGACGGCCGCGAGGCGATGCGCCCCGGTCACCAGCTGACGCAGCGTCTGGGCCGCGTAGTAGGTGCCGTCCCCGTCGTTGCCCGCGAGGACAACGATGTCATGACCGTCGGCCGCGCGGGAGGCGAGCGAGTAGCCCTCCGGGTTGAGGGTGTCGGGCACGGTGCCGCCCGCACCCTTGAGGGCGTCGGCCACGGCGGCGTCCTTGATGGAGCCGACCACCACGGTCAACACCCCGGGCCCGGCGGGCGACTTGGCGGCATCCGCCGCCTTCACCGTCTCGACGGATCCGGCGCCGGCCGCCGCCAGCGCCCGCTTCACCACGTCGACGGTCGGCGTGTCGACACCCTCACCGAGAACGACACGCGCGCGGTCGGGCACGCGGAGGTCGGCGCCGGTGGATCTGATGTGCTGCGGCGTCGGCGTGACGACGGGCACCTTCGCCGAGGCGCCGGAACCGGCCGGGGCGGGCGCCCCGCCGAGCGCCTGGGCCGGTCCGGAGAACGTGCCGAGGGTCAGCAGGAGCGCGGCGCCGGCGAGCAGCGGGCGGGGAACACGGGACGAATGGCGTTCGGACATGCGAGAACTGCACCTCCACGGAAGCGGGCCCTCGCCTTCGGGGCGAGGGTGCGTGGTCTAAACCACCACCCATCCGTGGTGCTGTCAAGATCCCGTCACCGTGCGTGAGTTGCCCCTCGATCCGTCCCTCAGGCCATCTCCACGTACCGGTGCACCCGGTCGAAGCGGCGCTCGTCCAGGTCACGGCGCCTGATCACCCAGTGGGCGATTCCCGAGTCGAGTTCGGTGACGTCGTCGCCGCAGCGCCAGGTGGCGAGGAGGGTCCAGTCGTCGACGCTCTCGTCGCTGTAGCGGGCGTGGTGCACGGGGTCGTTCTGCGGATAGACCGGGTGGCCGCCGAGCTGGAGGACCCACACGGGCCGGTTCTCGCCCGCGGCGCCCCAGGCGTCGTCGAGCTGCTCGGCCAGCTCGAACTCCTCCTCGTCGGCCTCTTCGCCCCAGGTCTCCAGCGCGAAGCTCTCCGGTTCCCGCACCGCCGGAGCCTGCCAGAACGTACGCAGTTCGCGCGGCTGGTACGGCTTGCGCCACGCGTCGTCGAGCGGCCGCACGACCGTCGGCGTGCCGGCGGGCACGTAGAGGACCGTGTCCGGCTGCACGCCTTGGGCTCCGCTGACGTCGGGGCTCGCGAAGAAGAGCAGGCGCCCGTCGGCGGGGAGCGGCAGGTTGGTGGCACCGGGCGGCAGGGCCGCCAGGTCGACGTCGGCGACGAACGGGTCGGACGGCGTGGGCGCGTCGGTCGGCAGCAGCGGGTCGCCTCCCATCCGGGCGACGAGCGGTCCGTCGCCGCCCTCGGACAGATACGCCGCGGGCAGCACGCCGCGTATCCACTCCTCCACCGCCTCGGACGGCAGTCCGCTCTCGGCGGCCAGGGCACGGAATCGGTCGGGTCTTTCCATACTCTTCTCGGTCACGGCGCCACAGTAACCGCAGGGTGTGACAACGCAGTTGGGTGTCGCGGAAGCCCCGGCTCAGGGCTCTTCCGGACCGTCCTCGTCCAGTTCGAACCAGACCGTCTTGCCCTCCGGCTCCGGGCGCAGGTTCCAGCGGTGGGCAAGGAGGTCGAGGAGGACGAGCCCGCGCCCCGATGAGGAGAGTTCGCCGGGGGCTCGCCGGGCGGGCACCTCGTCGCTGCGGTCCGAGACCTCCACGCGCAGCCGGCGGTGGCCCTCGGTACCGCTGATGTCGGCGCGCAGCTCGGCGGCCTGCTCGGTATGGACCAGTACGTTGCCGAGGAGTTCGGAGACGAGCAGCTGGGCGGTGTCGACCTGTTCGGGGCGCGCCCAGTCGTGCAACAGCCCCTCGAACTCGATGCGGGCGTCGGCGATGCCCTGCGCCTGGTCCTGTTCGAGGGTGAAGCGCAGATTGCGGCCCGGCCGGTCCTCGTGGTCGACCCGGGGGTCGCGGCGCAGGAGCAGCAGGGCGATGTCGTCCTCGGTGAAGGAGGTGACGGGCCGGTCGCCGGGCTGGGTGGACTGCGGGGCGACGACGGCGTTGAGGAGCCGGTCGGCCATGCCCGTGATGTCGTCGGGCCCGCCGGGCGTGAGCGCGCCGCGTACGCGCAGCCAGCCGGAGTACATGTCGTGCCCACCGGACTCGATCAGGCCGTCGGTGCACAGCATGAGGATCTCGTTCTCCCGCAGCGTGAGCTCGCTGACCGGGTAGTTGTCCTCGCCGAGGTCGAGCCCGAGCGGCAGTCCGCCGCGCACGTGCTTGAGCAGGCAGGTGCCGTCGGGCAGCCGCAGCACCGGGTGCGGGTGTCCCGCGCGGGCGATGCGCAGGACGCCGGTGTGCGGGTCGGCCTCCAGGTAGATGCAGGTGGCGAAGCGGCCTTCGGCGAGGGAGGCCAGGAAGTGGGAGGCGCGCACGAGGACGGCGTCGGGTCCGTGCCCTTCGGCGGCGTAGGCGTGGATGGCGGTGCGCAGCTGGGACATGAGCGCGGCGGCGTGCACGTCGTGCCCCTGGACGTCGCCGATGACGAGGCCGAGGCGCCCGTTGGGCAGGGTGATGCTGTCGAACCAGTCGCCGCCGACCATGAGGCCGCCGCCGGTGGGGACGTACCGGGCGGTGACGGTGAGCCCTTCGGGTCCGGGGCCGACGCGGCCCATGCTGCTGCGCAGGCCCTGTGAGAGGGAGAGGTCGGCCTGGCCGTCGTAGGTCTGCTCGATGCACTGGCCGAGCAGCCGGGCGAGGGTCAGCAGGAAGGAGCCCATGCCGCCGGTCGTCTCGACCTGCGCCCCGAAGGCCGCCATCCACACGCCGGTGAGCTGGCCGTACGTGGTGAGCGGCAGGAACGCCCAGGACTCGTAGCGCTCGCGGTGGGCGTAGCCGCTGGCGGAGGGGAACCGGTCGCGGTAATCCTGCGGCGAGGTCAGCACGACGGGCCGCCCGGTGCGGGCCACCTGCGCGGCGGGGTGGGCGGTGCGCAGCGGCAGCCGGAACGCGTCGGCCTCACCGTCGCTGAGGCCGAACTGGCCGACGCAGTGCAGCACCTCCCGGTCCGCGCGGAACACGGCCTGTCCGCGCAGCGGGAAGTCGGTGTCGGCCATCCGGGAGATCAGGGTGAGCGCCTCCCCCAATGAGGCGACGCGGGCCAGCGCGTGCCCGGTGACGAGGAGGTCGGTGTCGCGGTGGCTCGTGCGGCGCGGGGGCGGCGGCCGGTCGGAGCCGGAGCCGCCGGACGCGGGACCCGCCAGTCGGTTGAGCACGTCGACCTGGCGCACCTCGACGTCGTACGGCTCGGGCTCCCGGCGACCCTCGGGCTCGTCGTCGGGGTCCTGGTGCTCGCGCCCGCCACCCACTGGGCACTCCCCTCGACTCGACGCACTACGGCTCGTCCCATGGTCCGCCGTACCGGCGCGTCGCGCCTGCCGCGCGCGCCGCGGGTTCCCCCATGCGAGGCATCCGGCCGGGCGCGGGGCCCGACCGGACGCCTCGGAGCTACCTCACCAGGAGGACTTGGTGACACCCGGCAGGTGCCCCGCGTGCGCCTCCTCGCGCAGCCGGACCCGGGACAGGCCGAACTTGCGGACGTGGCCGCGCGGCCTGCCGTCCACGCTGTCGCGGTTGCGGACCCGGGTGGCGCTGGCGTCGCGCGGCTGGCGTCGCAGTTCGGCGACGGCCGCGGCCCGGTCGGCGTCCGGGGTGCCGGGGCGGCGGATGATCTCCTTCAGTTCGGCGCGCCGTGCGGCGTGGCGGGCGACGACGGCCTTGCGCTTCTCGTTCTTGGCGATCTTGCTCTTCTTGGCCATCAGACCTTCTCCCCCCGGGCGCGGATGCGTGCGACGGCGGCCTCGATGCCGATCACGTCGATCGTCTTGACCCCCTTGGCGCTCAGGGTGAGGCGCACGCTGCGGCCCTCGCTGGGCAGCCAGTAGCGCTTGCGCTGGATGTTCGGGTCGAAGCGGCGGGAGGTGCGCCGATGGGAGTGCGAGATCCGGTTGCCGAAGCGCGGTGCGGCCCCGGTCAGCTGGCAGTGGGCGGACATGCGGTCCCTTTCTGTCGTGCGTGCTTGTCGGTTGTGTCGTGCGTGCTCGTCGGTAGCGGTCGTCCGTGCAGGTGGAAGCCTATTGAAAATGGATTCCATTTCCATATACTAGCCGCATGGCACGCAACGAACTCCGCCCGATCGTCAAACTCCGCTCCACCGCGGGGACGGGCCACACGTACGTCACCCGCAAGAACCGCAGGAACAACCCCGACCGGCTCGTCCTGCGCAAGTACGACCCCGTGGTCGGCCGGCACGTCGAGTTCCGCGAGGAGCGCTGACCGCGCACACCCCGCCGCACGACACCACCCCGTACGACCGCACGAACCACGAAGGAGTCCGCCATGAAGAACGGAATCCACCCCGCCTACCGGCCCGTCGTCTTCCGCGACCGCGCCGCCGGCTACGCCTTCCTCACCCGCTCCACGCTCACCAGTGACCGCACGGTCGAGTGGGAGGACGGCAACACGTACCCCGTGTACGACGTCGAGATCTCCTCGGCGAGCCACCCCTTCTACACCGGCACCCAGCGGGTCCTGGACACCGCCGGACGCGTCGAGCGCTTCGAGCGCCGCTACGGCCGACGCGAGGGGCGCTGATGGGGGACGCCGACCGACTCCCGGTCGTCATCGTCGGCGGACTGCACGCCGACGCCCGCCGGGAGGTGGTGCGGGGCCTGCTGGACACGGTGCCGTCCAGCGTGGCCCTGCACCACGACCTCAGCACCGCACCGAAGGGCACCGTGACCCGCACGGTCCGCGACGCATCCGGTGAACTGGGCCGGGGCGAGGCGCCGTTGGTCAACGACTGCGCCTGCTGCGCCCTGCGCGAGGACCTCGTGCCCGAGCTGGAGCGGCTCGCGGACGACGGGCGCACCCGGCTCGCCGTCGTGGAGCTGTGGGACTCCGTGGAACCGCAGGCGATGGCGGACGTCGTCGTCGCCCACGGCGAGCCGCGGCTGCGCCTGACCGGCGTGGTCACGGCCGTCGACCCGGCGCTCGTGCTTCCCTTCCTCGGCAACGGCGACGACCTCGCGGAGGCCGGGCTCGCGGCCGCCGCCACCGATCAGCGCACGGTCGCCGACACCTGGGCGCGTCAGCTCGAGTACGCTCCCGTCCTCGCGGTCGTCGAGAGCCCCGAGGCGGACGACGAGGACCGGGCGCTGCTCGCCCAGCTGCACCCGACGGCCCGCCAGGCCCCGTCCCGCTCGGCCGAGCTCGCCGAGCTGGTCCTCGCCGGGTTCGACGCCGAGGCGGCGCGCACCGCCCAGCACCCCGCGAGCGCCCGGCTCCCGCAGGAGGCGGACGAGGCGGGCGTCAGCACCGTCGTGTGGCAGCGGCACCGGCCGTTCCATCCGCAGCGGCTGTTCGACGCGCTGGAGGATCTGTGCTGCGCGGCGGCCCGCAGCCGGGGCCGCTTCTGGCTCGCCGACCGGCCCGACACCCTGCTGTCGTGGGACGCGGCGGGCGGCGCCCTCGGGGTCGACGACTGCGGTCCCTGGCTGCACGCGCTGCCGGACGCGGCCTGGGAGCTGGTGCCGCCGCAGCGGCGCGCGGCGGCGGCCGTGGACTGGCATCCGGAGCACGGCGACCGCTGCCAGCACCTCGTGTTCACCTCCCCCGCCCTCGACCGCGAGGGCCTGACCGCCCTGCTCGACTCCTGCCTGCTCACCGACGACGAGTACGCCGCGGGTCCGGACGGCTGGAGCCGGCTGCCCGCCGCCTTCGACCCGCTCCTCGACCCGGCGCGCTGAACCGCACCGAAAGGAACCAAAGGAACCACCATGGCCCGCTCCTCGCGCACCCCGCGCAAGCCCGCCAAGCCCCGCCCGAACCCGCTCGACGCGGCCGGCATCACCTACGTCGACTACAAGGACACCGACCTGCTGCGCCAGTTCATCTCCGACCGGGGCAAGATCCGCAGCCGCCGCGTCACCCGCCTCACGGTCCAACAGCAGCGCCGGGTGGCGGCCGCCGTCAAGAACGCGCGGGAGATGGCGCTGCTGCCCTACGGGACCCGGTGATCCGGTTCAGTCCTCCGGCGCGGCGAGCCAGGCGAGCGCCGCCGCCGTGAGGGCGCTGACGCCCGTGTCGAGGGTGGGCTGCGGGACCGGCGCGAAGTGCGGGCTGTGGTTCACCGGGACGTCCGAGGTGAGCCGCCCCGCCGCGGCCGCCTTCTCGTACACGGCCGGGTCGGTGCCGCCGATGCCCCAGTAGGTGAAGGGGACGCCGAAGGCCTCCGGGATGCGGCTCATGTCCTCGCTGGCCGTCTGCGGCTCGATGGTGTGCGCCTGGTCGCCGAAGAGCTCGTCGAAGGCGGCGGCGACGGTGCGGGTCGGGGCCTCGTCGTTGACGGTCGGCGGGAAGGCGGCGAGCGCCTCGAACTCGGGCTCGCGCTCGGCCCCGGACGCGGCGGCCTCGGCCCGTACGACGCGTTCGACGGCGGCGCGGACGGTGGCCCGTGTCTCCTCGTCGTACGTGCGGACGTTGATCTTCAGCTCGGCGCGGTCGGGGATGATGTTGGGCCCCGTGCCCGCGGTGATGCTGCCGACGGTGACAACGGCGGGCGTCGCGGGGGCCAGTTCGCGCGAGACCACGGTCTGGAGACGGACGACGGCCATGGCGGCCATCACCACGGGATCGATGGCGTGCTGCGGCATGGAGCCGTGCGCACCGCGCCCGTACAGGGTCACCCTCGTGCTGTCGGCGGCCGTGAGGAAGGAACCGGCGCGGGTGCCGACATAGCCCGCAGGATACGGCAGGACGTGCTGGGCGAGGACGACGTCGGGCCGCGGCGAGCGGTCCACGAGGCCGTCGGCGACCATCGCGTCGGCGCCGGTCCCACCCTCCTCGTCCGGCTGGAACAGCACCACGAGCGTGCCGTGCCAGGCCTCGCGCGCCCGCGCCATCAGGCGGGCGAACCCCAGCATCGAGGCGACGTGCACGTCGTGGCCGCAGGCGTGCATCACCGGGACCGGCGTGCCGTCGTCGGACGGCACGGTGACGGTCGAGGCGTAGGGCAGTCCGGTCGCCTCGGCGACCGGCAGGGCGTCCATGTCGGCGCGGAGCATGACCGTGGGGCCCTCGCCGCGGCGCAGGACGCCGATCAGGCCGGTGCCGCCGATGCCCTCGGTCACCTCGTATCCGTCGGTGCGCAGGGCCTCGGCGGCCTTGGCGGCGGTGCGGTGCTCCTGGCGCCCCAGTTCGGGGTGGGTGTGGAGGTCCTTGTAGAGGTCCTCCACCCAGGGGCGGATCTCCTCAAGTCCCTTGAGGACGGTGTCGGTTGCGCGGCTCACCAAGCGGTCCCTTCGACGGGGGCGTCCCCTTCAGTACACCCCGGCCGCGCCACCGCCGCACGCTCACTCCTTGTAGTCGGGGGCGATCCGCTCGACGAGCCGCAGCAGGGCGCCCCACGCCAGGTCGTAGGCGATGTCGTCCTCGATGTCGGAGGAGGCCTCGCCCTCGCCGGTGAGCTGCTGCGCCGTGTACTCGCAGACCTGCTCGGACGGGATGATCAGCTGCCCGCCGGCCTGGGCGGTCACCTGGATCTCGCAGGCCTTCTCCAGGTAGTACATGCGCAGGAACGCCTGCTTGGCGCTCTCGCCGACGGTCAGCAGGCCGTGGTTGCGCAGGATCAGCGCCGGGTGCGTGCCGAGGTCCTCGACCAGGCGCCGCTGCTCGTCGTAGTTGAGGGCCACGCCCTCGTAGTCGTGGTAGCCGACGCGGTTGTGGAACTCCATCGACATCTGGTTGACGGGGAGCAGTCCGCCCTGCTGGGCGGCGACGGCGCAGCCCGCCTTGGTGTGGGTGTGCAACACGCAGTGGGCGTCGGGGCGGGCCTTGTGGATCGCACTGTGGATCATGAAGCCGGCCGGGTTGACGGGGTGCGGGCTCGGCTCGACCGCGTTGCCGTCGAGGTCGATCTTGACCAGGTTCGAGGCGGTGATCTCCTCGAAGAGCAGGCCGTACGGGTTGATCAGGAAGTGGTTGTCCGGGCCGGGCAGGCGCTGCGAGATGTGCGTGAAGATCAGGTCGGTCATGCGGAAGTGCGCCACCAGCCGGTAGACGGCGGCGAGTTCGCGGCGCAGCCGCAGCTCTTCCTGGGCGGCCTCGTCGGCCGTGACGGGGGCGGTGAGGATGTCGGTCACGCGAGTGCTCCTTCGGTACGAGAGGCGGTGGGGTCGACGACGGGGGTGTGCGGGCGTCCCGTGGCCCACCAGGCGAGGACGTTGCGCGCGGGCTCGGTGACGTAGGCGCGCAGCGAGGCGTCGGAGAGGAAGGCGCTGTGCGGGGAGAGCAGCAGGCGCGGGTGGGAGCGCAGCCGGTCGTCGGCGGCGGGCGGTTCGGCGGGGAAGACGTCGAGCGCGGCTCCGGCGAGCCGGCCGCTGTCGAGGGCGGCGAGCAGGGCGTCCGGTTGGACGAGGTCACCGCGCGAGACATTGACGAGGAGACTGCCGGGCCGCATACGGGACAGGAGGCCGGTGTCGACCATGCCCTGCGTCTGCGGCGTGGACGGGACGTGCAGGGAGAGGACGTCGGCCTCGGCCACCAGCGCGTCCAGGTCGAGGCGTTCGACGCCCTCGGGCCAGTCCGTGGCGCGCGGGTCGTGGGCGGCGATCCGGCCGAAGAGGGGCGCGGCGACGCGAGCGAAGGTGCGGGCGATGCGCCCCATGCCGACGAGGCCGAGCGTCAACTCGCTCGTACGGCGCGGCACTTCGCGCAGGTCGGCGCTCCAGCCGCCGGACCTGACGACGGCGTCGGCCTGCGGGAGGCGGCGGGCCAGGGCGAGCGTCTGGGCGAGCGCGTGCACGGCGACGTCCTCGGTCGCGGCGCCCGGCAGGTTCGCCACCCACAGGCCCCTGCGCTCCGCCTCCGCGATGTCGATCATGTCGTATCCGGCGGACATGGTGGCGAGCATGCGCACCGTGGGGGTGCGGTCGAGGAGGTCCGCGTCCACGCGCGCGTACCCGACGATCAGCGCGTCCGCGTCGTGCGCGGCGGCGGCGATCACCTCCGGGTCGCGACTGCCGGCGATCCGCACCTCCCAGCCTGCGTCGGTGAGGAGCTTGACCCCGGGCTCCGGGTCGAGCTCCTCGGTGTCGGTGATCACGACGACGGGTCGCGGCACACCATCCTCCAGGGCACTCATGAATGATTCGATCGGCTTACGAGGGTTGAACCTACGTTTCGATTGCGTCGCTTGTCCAGGCCGGACGAGACGACGGCCCACCCGGTGACCGACAATGAGCGGGCGCCCGGCCGGCCCACGGCCGGGCCGAACCGAACCGCTGAGGGGAACAGCACGTGGATCTCGACGAGACCGACCTGGGCATCGTGCGCGAGCTGCAGACGGACGGCCGTCTCACGTACGAGACGCTGGCGCAGCGCGTGGGCCTGTCGCGGCCCGCGGCGCGGATGCGGGTGCAGCGGCTCCAGGAGTCGGGGGCCGTGCGGGTCGTGGCGATCGTGCACCCGGCCGTGCGGGAGCTGTCCGCCTCGGCACATCTGTCGATCGACACGGACGGGGCCGCCGGGCCGGTGGCGCGGGCGATCGCCGCGCTGCCGGAGGCGCCGTTCGTGACGCTGACCAGCGGGCGGCGGGCGATCATGACGGAGCTGCGGACGGCGGGCTTCGGCGCGCTCGACCGGACCATCGAGCGGATCCGGGCGCTGCCGGGGGTGCGCGCGGTCGACACGCTCATGGCGACCCGGCACGTGAAGGACCCCTACCTCCTCACGCGGGAGCCGACGGTGACCGCGCTCGACGCGGTGGACGAGCGGATCCTCGCCGAGCTGGAGGACGACGGCCGCCTGGCGTTCGCGGAGCTCGCGGCGCGCGTCGGCCTGTCGGCGGGCGCCACCCGGGCGCGCACCCTGCGGCTGCTCGACGGTGGTGTCGCGAAGGTGGTGGCGCTCGTCCGCCCGGACGTGCTCGGCATGGGATACCTGTGCGGGTTCAGCCTGCGGGTCGACGGCGCGGCGGCGGACGTCGCCGAGCGGGTCGCCGCCTTCGAGCGCGTCACGTTCCTGTCGACCTGCCTGGGCCGCGCCGAGCTGGTCGGCACGATCACCGCCGAATCGTTCGCGGCGGTGCGCGGCACGCTCGAGGAGATGCGGGAGCTTCCGGCCGTGCGCGAGGTGGAGAGCTGGCTGCACCTCGAACTCGTCAAGGAGCGGTACGACTTGGGGCCGCGCACGGACTGACCCGACGACCGGGAGCACTCACACAGTCGATACGGAACCAGAGCGGCGATTCAACTTTACAAACATTCTTCGCTGCATCCTCTGGTCAATCAGTCGTTCGCTCTCTATGGTTCAGCGAGCCGAATCGTCTGTCGGCGCTCTCCTGTACGTTCCCGGTCGAAAGCAGGCCTGCCATGCCCCACTCCCCCGAGTCCACGCTCCTTGTCACCGGCGCCGCCGTCGCGGTCCCCGGTACCGATGGCAGGGCGGAGGCGCTCGCCGTGCGCGGCGAGCGCGTCGTGCACGTCGGCACCGCCGAGGAGGCCCGCGCCGCGCTCGGCGGCCGTGTCGACGAGGAGCTGCGGCTCGACGGCGGCCTCGTGCACCCCGGCTTCGTCGACGCCCACTGCCACCCGGTGATGTACGGGCAGGCGCTCGCCTGGGTCGACCTGCGGCCCGAACGCGTCGGCGACATCGACACGATGGTCGAGGTGCTGCGCGAGGCGGCCCGCGACCTGCCTGCCGGGGTGCCGGTGCGCGGCTTCGGCTACGAGCACCGGCGGCTCGCCGAGGGCCGCCACCCCAGCTGCCACGACCTGGACCGCGTCGCCGACGACCGCGAGGTCTACGTGATGAACGCGTCCGGGCACGGCGGCGTCGTCAACTCGCACACCCTGCGCACCTGCCGGATCACCGCCGGCACGCCGCAGCCCGAGGGCGGCTCCATCGGCCGCTTCGAGAACGGCGAGCCCGACGGACAGCTCTGGGACGCCGCCTGCGACCTGCTGACGGGACCGGCCGGCGTGAAGATCGGCAACCACGGCCCGAACTTCCACCTCTCCGAACCCGACGACATCATGGCCGACCACCTGCTGCGCGCCCAGGAGGTGTTCCTCGCGGCCGGTGTCACCACGATCGGCGATGCGCAGGTGTCGCGGCGCGAGATGGAGACGTATCTGCGGGCGCGCTCGGACGGCTCGCTGCGCATGCGTGTCTCCGCCTACCTGACCTCCGCGCTGCTCGACACCGCGCTCGAGCTCGGCGCCGTGCGCGGCTTCGGCGACGACCGATTCGGCATCCAGGGCGTGAAGTTCTACGCCGACGGCACGCTCGGCGGCTGGACCGCGTACTTCCCCGAGGGGTACGCCGCCGACTGCTGCCACCACGGGCAGCTGTACCACTCCGTCGAGGAGTACGCGGAGATCGTGCGGCGCGCCCACGCCGCAGGGCTGCAGACCGCGACGCACGCCCAGTCCCCGTACGCCATCGGCATGGTGCTCGACGCCATCGAGAAGGCGCAGGCCGACCGGGAGCGGCCCGACATGCGGCACCGCGTCGAGCACTCCGGGCTTCCGACGGACGAGCAGATCGAGCGGATGGGCGCGCTCGGCGTCGTCCCCGTCATGCAGCCGCAGCACCATCTGCGCACCGGCGACGGCACGTTGACCGCGATCGGCGACATGGGGCACCGGTACAACCCGGCGGGGCGCTGCGCCGCGGCCGGGGTGCCGGTCGTGTTCTCCTCCGACGCGCCCGTCGCGCCGCCCGCGCCGCTCGAGGCGGTGTCCGCGGCGGCGACGCGCCGGACGGTGCTCGGCACGGTGCTGGGCGACGCGTCGCTGCGGCTGTCCGTCGCGGAGGGGCTGCACGCGCACACCGGGGCGGCGGCGTGGGCCTTGCACCGTGAGCACGCGGTGGGCGCGCTCGCGCCGGGGATGCTGGCCGACTTCTGCGTGCTCGACGCGGATCCGCTGACCGTGGCCGTCGACGAGGTGGCCGGGATCCGTGTGCGGGAGACGTGGGTCGGCGGCAGCCGCGCCTGGTCGGCGTAGTCCGCAACTCCCCCCAGAAAAAGAAGAAGACGCACCCCCCCACCCGTCCCCAACCCGCACTCATCGCCGGAGGTCCCCTTGTCGGACCGCACCACCTCCCGTACGCCCCAGAGTCCGTTCCGGACCGCGTTCGCCGCGCTGTCCGGGACTTCCATCGAGTGGTACGACTTCTACGCCTTCGCCACCGCTGCCGCGATCGTGTTCAACGACGTGTTCTTCCCCGCCGACATGCCCACTGCGCTGAAGACCATCTCCTCGTTCGCGACGTTCGCCGTGGGCTTTCTGCTGCGGCCGCTCGGCGGCATCGTCTTCGGGCACATCGGTGACCGCGTCGGCCGCAAGAAGACGCTCGTCATCACGTTGCTGATGATGGGCATCGCCTCGTTCGCCATCGGTCTGCTGCCGACGTACGACCAGGTCGGCGTCCTCTCGCCGATCCTCCTGATCACGCTGCGCCTCATCCAGGGCATCGCCATCGGCGGCGAGTGGGGCGGCGCCGTACTGATCGCGGTGGAGAACGCGCCCGAGGGCAAGGCCACGTTCTTCGGCTCCTTCGCCCAACTCGGCTCGTCCGTGGGCGCGTTGCTGTCCACCGGCATGTTCAGCCTCATGAACCTGTTCGGCGAGTCCGCGTTCAACAGCTGGGGCTGGCGCGTGCCGTTCCTGGCCTCCGCCGTGCTCGTCGTGATCGGCCTGGTGGTGCGCGCCAAGCTGGAGGACTCGCCGGTGATGGAGGACATCCACGCCGCCGAGGCCGAGAAGGCGACGCCGAGCCGGCTGCCCGTCGCCGAGGTGCTGCACAAGGACTGGCGGACGGTCCTGACCGGCGTGTTCGCGCTCGCCACCGCGACCGGCGGCTACTACGTCGTAACCAGCTATCTGCTCTCGTACGGCACCGATTCGCTGCACCTGTCGGAGTCGATGCTGCTCAACGGCCTCTCGCTGGCGGCGTTCCTGGAGCTCGTGGTGACACCGCTCCTGTCGCTGCTCGGCGACAAGGTGGGCGCGCACAAGGTCGTCGTGGCGGGGCTCGCCGGGGTCGTGCTGCTGTCGATCCCGCAGTTCATGGTGCTCGGCGGCGGCAGTGTCGCGCTGATCTATCTGATGATGCTGGCGATGCGGCTCGTGATGTCGGCGCTGTACGGGCCGATGGCCGCGATCCTCGCCGACGGCTTCGCCCCGCACGTGCGGTACACCGGCATCTCGCTGTCGTACCAGGTGTGCAACATGGTGTTCGCGGGCTTCGCCCCGGTCACCGCGGTCTGGCTGTCGTCGCTCGCGGGCGGCGCGTACTGGCCGCCCGCGGTGGCGCTGATGGTGATCTCGGCGCTCGGCATCTGGTGCACGCTGCGGCTGCGCGCGCACTTCGAGCAGCGCGTCGCGGCCGGGTCCACGGCCGCGACGCGGGAGACGGCGGCCGCCTAGTACCGCTGCGCCTTCGCGACGCTGGCCTTGAGGTGGGGCTCGGGGGGCTTGCTGCTGATCGCCAGCGGCTGCGCCCGCTCCCCCGCCTTCAGGTCCTTGGCCCCGACGACCTTGGTCTCGACGACCTTGCCGTCGGGGTCGCTGAAGTCGACCTGCACGGCGTACGAGGCGGTCTTCTCGGTCGTGTTGGTGATGTGCACGACGACGGCGCGCACGCCCTTGGTGTCGGAGAGCCGCTTGCCGGTCAGCTCGACGTCGCGCACCGCGTTGCCCTGGCCCTTGGCCTTGTCGAGCTGCTTGGTGAACTCCTGCCGGTTGCGCTCCACGTCGGCCGAGACCGACGCCTCGAACGAACTGGCGCGCGCCGAAGCCGACTTCGCCGCCTCGGACGCGGACGCCTTGATGGACTCCTTCTTCGACTTCAGCGCCGAAGGCGGGGTGCCGGAGAACCGGGAGGCGTCGGGGGACGAGGCGGAGGAGCTGGGGCTGGCCTTGGTGTCCTTGTCGCTGTCCGTGCCGCAGGCCGTCAGCGCCAGCACTCCGGCCAGCGCGCAGGCGAGCGGTGCGATCGTGGTCCGCGCGCGCATCAGAACCTCAGCACCGCGGCGACGCGCCCGGCGTCCGCGAGGGTTTCGTCGGGGACGAACACCACCTCCGCGCCGGTCTCCAGGGCGGACTCCACGACCTCGTCGACGATGTCGTGCACGGCGTCGAGGTCGTCGTCGGCGGCCGGTTCGAGGTGGCCGTCGCCGGCCCGCACGGTGATCCGGTAGTTCTCCTCGACGACGAGGCGGCGGATCCGGCCGTCCTGGGCCTCCTGCCACACCTCGTCGACGCCCGCCGCGTACTTCTTCTCGCCGCGGGCCTCCTCCAACTGGTCGAGCGCCTCGGCGACCTCGAGCCGCGCCGCCTCCTCACGGGCCGGCGCCACCGCCTGCGCGACCTCCTCGGGTGTGGCCTGGGCGAGCCCACCGACCTGCACCTCGATCGCGCCGCGCGCGGCGCTGCCGGAATCCGCCAGAAGGGTGAGGGCGGCCGACTCCCCGGTGACGTAGAGCGGCCTGGGGTCCTCGCCGAGCACGTCGCTGAGTTCGGTGTCGGCGTCGCGGAAGAACTGGCGGGTCTGTTCGTCGCGGAAGGTGCTGGGCACGTCGCCGATGCGTTCCTTGCGCTCGACGTCGGGGTCCTCGAGGCTGCGGGTCAGCGGGAAGCCGTGCTCGGTGTTCTCGGTGACGCGGTCGCCGCGGCCGTCCCACAGCGTGATGCGGTCGGCCGCCAAGGACAGCACCCAGTAGGGGTGCAGCGCGGCGTCGGCGGCCACCAGGTTGCGGGTGAGGAAGGTGTCGGCGACCACGACCCGCTCGGGTACCTCCCGGTCCACGACCCACGCCTGGTGCTCCCCGGGGGCCGCGAAGAGGACGAGCCCCTCGCGCGCCTGCGCCGGGTCGACCTCCTGCACCGCGGCCTTGAGCTGGCCGACGACGTCCTCCTGCAGTTCCTTCGTCACCGCCGGGTCCGCCGAGAGCTGTCGCTCCGCCTCGCTGACGAGGTTGCCGAGCCGCACCGGGTCCTGCTCGTTGTCCGGTCGGGTGCGGTGGGTCGGCATCGCGAGGGAGACGGCGGGATAGGAGCGCGGCTCGCGCAGCTCGCGCAGGATCGTCGGAGTCAATGAGGAATGCATGGCTGCTTGTCCTTCTCCTGAGACGGCTCGCACCATGCTGCCCACATCCGAAGCGATCGGCCATTTGGGATTCGGCCGCCGCCTACGCCGCACTCTTCACAAAAGGTGCACCACTCAACACCTTGGTAGAAAACTGTCTCCGAGCGGACCGGCTTCGTCCGCACTACGACCGAAGGGGACGGAGATGGAGCAGCAGGCCTCCGCACCGCCCGCGAAGCTTGCCCTGTTCACCCTCACGACCATGGTCATCGGCTCCATGGTCGGCGCCGGGGTGTTCTCGCTCCCGGCCCGGTTCGCCGAGCAGACGGGCGTGGCGGGCGCGCTGATCTCCTGGGCGATCGCCGGTACCGGCATGCTGATGCTCGCCTTCGTCTTCCAGTCCCTCGCCGTGCGCCGCCCCGACCTGGACGCGGGCGTCTACGCGTACGCGAAGGCCGGCTTCGGCGAGTACGTGGGCTTCTTCTCCGCCTTCGGCTACTGGGCCAGCTCCTGCGTCGGCAACGTGACGTACTGGGTGCTGATCATGTCGACCGTCGGCACCATCTGGTCGAGCCTCGGGGAGGGCGACACCGCGCTCGCGGTGATCCTCTCCTCGGTCGGCCTGTGGGCGTTCTTCCTGATGATCCGGCGGGGCGTGAAGGAGGCCGCGGCCATCAACCGGATCGTCACGGTCGCGAAGGTCGTGCCGATCGTCATCTTCGTGATCCTGGCGCTGGTCTTCTTCGACCCGGGCGTCTTCGCGGAGAACTGGGGCGGCGCCGACTACGCGGGCTCCCTGT
Source organism: Streptomyces sp. SDT5-1 (assembly GCF_052245995.1). Classification (NCBI taxonomy): domain Bacteria; kingdom Bacillati; phylum Actinomycetota; class Actinomycetes; order Kitasatosporales; family Streptomycetaceae; genus Streptomyces; species Streptomyces sp. SDT5-1. Next base: position 342,806 of record NZ_CM125963.1, read on the forward strand.
TCAGCCAGGTCAAGGGCACGATGCTGGCGACCGTCTTCGTCTTCCTCGGCGTCGAGGGCGCCAGCGTGTACTCGCGGCACGCCAAGCGCCGCGAGGACGTCGGCCGGGCCACGGTCCTCGGCTTCCTGAGCGTCTTCGCCATCTTCGCCTCCGTCGTGATCGTCAGCTACGGGATCATGCCGATGAGCGAGATCGCCGAGCTGCGCCAGCCGTCCATGGCCGGGGTCCTGGAGGAGGCCGTCGGCACCTGGGGCAAGGTGTTCATCAGCGTCGGGCTCATCGTGTCGGTGCTCGGCGCGTACCTCGCGTGGACGCTGATGGCGGCCGAGGTGCTGTTCGTCGCCGCGAAGGACGACGACATGCCGCGCTTCCTGCGTCGCGCCAACGCCGCCGACGTGCCCATGCCCGCCCTGGTCATGACGACGCTGCTCACCCAGGTCGTGCTCGTCCTCACCGCGTTCTCCGACGACGCGTTCAACTTCGCGCTCGATCTGACCAGCGCGCTCTCCCTCATCCCGTATCTGCTCGCGGCCGCGTTCGCCGCGAAGATCGGCCTGCGCCCCGATCCGCTCACCGAGGGCGGCCGCACATCGGCCCGTGAGCTGACGATCGCGTGCGTGGCCGTCGTCTACACGGCGTTCCTGCTGTACGCGGCGGGCCTGAAGTTCGTCCTCGTATCGCTGATCTTCTACGCGCCGGCCACCGTGCTCTTCGTGATGGCCCGCCGCGAGCAGGGCCGGCGTCTGTTCTCGCCGCGTGAACTGGTCGTCCTCGCCGTCTCCGTGGCCGGCGCCGTCGTCGGCGTCGTCGCCCTCGCTGTCGGCTGGATCAGCCTCTGACCGACCCCCGACCCGTCCCACCCCTCTTCCGGAGGCACCCCGTGACCGACTCCGACAGCACCACTCCCGTCCCGTACGGCGTCCACTCCGAGGTGGGCCGGCTGCGCAAGGTTCTGGTGTGCGCGCCGGGGCTCGCGCACCGCAGGCTGACCCCGACGAACGCGGACGACCTGCTGTTCGACGACGTGATGTGGGTGGAGAACGCCCAGCGGGACCACGCGGACTTCGTCAACAAACTGCGCGGGCGCGGCGTCGAGGTCGTCGAACTGCACGAGCTGCTGGCCGAGACGATGGCGATCCCCGAGGCCAAGTCCTGGCTCCTCGACCGCAAGATCGTCGCGAATCAGGTGGGGCTCGGCCTGATCGACGACACCCGCGCGTTCCTTGAGGGCCTCGACCACCGGATGCTCGCCGAGTACCTGATCGGCGGGCTCGCCACCACGGACCTGCCCGACGACTACCGCTCCCCGTACGTGTCGCTGGCCCGCGAGACCGCGGGTGTGCGCGAGTACCTGATGCCGCCTCTGCCGAACACCCTCTACACCCGCGACACCACGTGCTGGCTGTACGGCGGGCTCACCATGAACCCGCTGTACTGGCCGGCGCGGCACGACGAGACGCTGCTGATGAAGGCGATCTACCGGTTCCACCCGGACTTCGTCGGCTCGCACGTGTGGTGGGGCGACCCGGAGCGGGAGTGGGGGCAGGCGAGCTTCGAGGGCGGCGACATCATGCCGGTGGGCAAGGGCGTCGTCCTGATGGGCATGAGCGAGCGGACGTCGCGGCAGGCGATCACGCAGGTCGCGGCCTCCCTCTTCGAGGCGGGCGCCGCCGAGCGGGTCATCGTCGCCGGGATGCCGAAGCTGCGCTCGGCGATGCACCTGGACACCGTGTTCACGTTCGCCGACCACGACATCGTGACGCTCTACCCGAAGATCATGGACGCGGTGCACACGTTCACGCTGCGGCCCAGCGACAAGGCGCCGGGCCTCGACGTCATCGACGAGGGCTCGGCCGCGTTCACCGACGTCGTCGCGAAGGCCCTCGGCATCGGCGATCTGCAGATCATCGAGACGGGCGGCGACGTGTACGCGTCCGAGCGCCAGCAGTGGGACAGCGGAAACAACGCGGTCGCCGTCGAGCCCGGCGTCGTCTTCACCTACGACCGGAACACGCAGACGAACACGCTGCTGCGCAAGGCGGGTGTCGAGGTCATCACCATCGTCGGCGCGGAACTCGGGCGGGGGCGCGGCGGCGGCCACTGCATGACCTGCCCCATCGCCCGGGACCCGCTCGACTACTGAGCCGGCCGTAGGCCCGGTACGGTCGAGGACATGGGGAAGGTCGCGCTCCATACGGTGGTCCGCGCGGTGGCCCTCGTCGTGGCCGCCGTCGCCACGCTGACCGTGTGCGTGACCGCCACCGTACGCGGCACGCTCCTCGACCCCGGCTTCCACTCCGCGGTCCTCGACGAGCAGCACACCTACGACCGGCTGTACAACGAGGTCCTCGTCGACCCCAAGTCCGCGCCCGTCACCCGCGATCTGCTGGCCCGGCTCGACGTGCCGGAGGCCCAGATCACCTCCAACATCAAGCTGGTGCTGCCGCCCGACACGCTCCGCGACCTCACCCGGCAGCAGATCGACGCCGTCGTCGGATACCTCAACGGCGACCGGGACGACCTGCGGCTCGTCGTCGACCTGCGCCCCGTCATCGCCAACCTCGGCGACCTGGCGCACACGTACTTCGGCGATCTCGTCGCGGGCGTGCAGCACCGCTCCGAGCCGGACTTCGACCGGTTCCGCGAGGCTCTGGCCGACGGGGTGCGGGACCTCGCGGCGGGGCGCGCGCCGAAGGGCCTGCCGGAGCTGCCGCTCACCCAGGAGCAGGCAGGCCAGGTCGCCGACACACTGCTCACGCTCGTACCGGCGAAGGACCGTGCCGGGCTGCGGCCCGAGGTGGAGACGGCGCTGGGGGACGGTGACCTGGGCACGGCGCTCGCCGTCCTCGCGCCGGCCACCGTCGCCGAGCGCACGGAGGGTGCGGCGGCGCAGTTGGGCGAGCTGGTCGACGGCGGCACGTGGGACCTGACCGGCACCCTCAAGGCGTCCGGCAACGACCTGTCGGGGCTGCGCGACGTGCGCCCGTACACGGCGGTGGGTGTCGGCGTGCTCGAAGTCGTCGCGGTCGGCCTCCTCCTGCTCTCCCTCACCGCGCTCTGGCTGCTCGGACCGCGCCCGGTCGGCCGCCGCCTCACCCTCCTCGGCCTGCCGCTCGCGGCGGGCGGAGCACTCGCCGCGCTCCTGGCCTGGGTGACCCGCCTCGTCACCGACGGCCGGCTGGTCGCGCCGCCCGCGTCCTGGCCGCCGAGCCTGACCCGGCTGATCGACGACGTGCAGCGCGCCGCGCTCGGCCATCTCACCGCGACCGCCCTGTGGGTGGCACTCGTCCCCGTCCTCGCGGGAGCGCTGCTCGCCGGGATCGGCCTGCTCACCCGGTCCGGGCTCGCGGGCCGTGTGCCCCGCCTCGCGCGGGAGCGGCTGCGGTCGCCGGGGCGGGCCGTGGGTGTGGGCTTCGGTGCGGCGTGCGTGGCGGTCGCCGGAATGGTGCTGGTGCCGCTGGCCGCGTCGCCCGCCGCCGCCCGCGAGTGCCAGGGCAGCACCGAGCTGTGCGACCGCCGCTACGACGAGGTCGCCTACCTCACCACGCACAACGCCATGTCGACGACCGCCGACCACTTCATCGGGCCGCTCCAGGACCCGCACATCACGACCCAGCTGAACCACGGGGCGCGCGCCCTCCAACTCGACACCTACCGCTGGGAGACACCCGCCGAGTTCACCGGCCGCCTCGACGAGTCCGACTTCACGGCGGAACAGCGCGCCCTGGTCCGATCCGCGGTCAACCGCTTCAACCCGCCGCGCGACGGCCTGTGGCTGTGCCACTCGGTGTGCAGGGCGGGAGCCATCGCGCTGGTGCCGACGCTCCGCGACATCGGCGCGTGGATGCGGGCGCACCCCGACGAGGTGGTCACCCTCATCATCCAGGACGCCATCTCCGGCGAGGACACCCGGCGCGCCTTCGAACAGGCGGGCCTGACGGACCTGATCCACCGCCCACCCGCCGACCCCTCGGCCCCCTGGCCCACCCTCGGCGAGATGATCCACAGTGGCCGCCGCCTCGTGGTGTTCGCCGAGAAGGCGGACGGCCCCGCGCCCTGGTACCGCAACTTCTACCGCTACGGCATGGAGACGCCGTTCACCTTCCGCCACCCCGACCAGATGTCCTGCACCCCGCACCGCGGCGGCGACGACAAACGCCTCTTCCTCCTCAACCACTTCATCACCAACAACGGCGGCAGCCGCCTCGACGCGGGCAAGGTCAACTCCCGCCACTTCCTCCTCGACCGCGCCCACACCTGCGCCCGCGAGCGAGGCCGTCCGGTCAACTTCGTCTCGGTCGACTACGCGACGATCGGCGACGCACGCGGAGCGGTGGACGCACTCAACGCGGGGCGGTGAGGCGCCACGCCGAGCACTGATGCCTTCTCCGCACATCTCTGGAGAGGCGATGGGGCCAGTGGTACCGTCGGTACCATGTCCAGTGGCGGCAACCCCAAGAAGGCGCTCAACCTGAGGTTCCCTGACCCGGCGCAGCGCGAGGCGATCGAGACCGCGGCGCGGCAGCAGAACATGTCGTTGCAGGAGTACATCCTGTCGGCGGCCTACGACAGGGCGACGGCGGTCGAGCGGTCCTTCCTGGCCCACTTCCAGGAGTCCATGGCCCACAGCGGTGCCGCTTTCAGGGACGCCGTGGACGAACTGGATCCGAGCCCCGAGCAGCGCGCCGCCGAAGCCGCGGCGCGTCGTGAACTCACAGCGAAGGAGTCGGGGCGGCGGGGCCACGGGAACGCCGCGTGACCGAGTCAAGTCCTCAGCATCCGCTCGACGTCCAGTTTCTCCTCCACGCCGCCGAACTCCTCGAAGGCGACCCACAGGTCGACGACTACGGCCCGCTGTACGCCGCGGTCGCACGCGTCAACGCACGCGCACTCGACCACGAGATCTACGGTTCGCTGAACCTGAAGGCCGCGGCCCTTCTCCAGACGCTGGCGAAGCTGCCGTGCCTGGAACACTCCAACGCCGCGTTCGCCTGGCACTCCACCGAGGCGTTCCTGCTCCTGCACGGCCGACGCCTCGACTACCCGCCCAAGGAGGCGGTCGACTTGGTACGCGACGCCGCCGCGGGCCACATCGGCGTCGCCGCCATCGCCCGCCGACTTCGCGACTGGACCAATAACCACGGATAAACCGGCCGCCATGACAGTCTTCTACTGCGCGAAGTGCAGCACTCAACTGACAGGCGACCTCGAGAAGCTTCCCGAGGTCCCCGACGCCTATGTCGCCGACTCAGAGCGCGACCCTGAAACCCGGTTGGCGCCGTCGACGGTGCCCATGGGGCGCTACGCCATCGACCCGAAGCCCTGGGGCGCACCCTTCGTGCGACCGTCAGCGCACGTCCTCGAACCTGATACATCGCAGAACCGTGCGCTTCTCATGCCACCCGGATTGACCGGCGCCGTCTCCACAGGCCCCAGGAACTCGGTGATCGTGCACCCGAAGGACGTCCCGAGCCTCCGACTGGCCGACGGCCTGGGGATACACAGCGGGTGCTGCGGGCCCTTGGGAACAGGAGGCCGCAACATGGCCTGCGGTTGCGGAACACTCGTGGCGACCCTCGCCGCGGACTGCCTCGGACCGCACGAGCTCCACCTCGACCCCATCCGCGTGTACGCACACGACACCGAGCCCAGGGCGGCGCGGATAATCTGCGCCAATGAAGCGGATTCAGCGGGCGGCCGGTGCGGTCGTCGGCTCGGCGGTGGGTGATGCTCTCGGGGGACCCTTCGAGTTCGGCCCACAGGGCGTGTTCTCCGCGCGGTTTCCCGCGGACTCATGCGCGTCACCTTGGAGGACGCCGAGCCCCTCGGCACGCTTCCGGACATCCTCACCCATGTTCACCCGGACCATCGCGACCGTTACGCCACCGTCCTCGCACCCGACTGGCACCCCGATCAGGCCACCGAGTTCAACGGTGCCGTGTGGCCGTGCCTGGGATCCGCCGTCTGGGCCCTGCGGACCACCGACAGTTTCGAGGGCGCGATACGCGCGGCGATCGACCTCGGCGGCGACACGGACACCGTCGCCGCGGTGACCGGAGGCCTCGCGGGGGCCTTCTATGGACTGGATGCCGTTCCCGCCCGCTGGACGCGGCCACTCCACGTCCCGCTGCCAGGGTTCGACGGGCGGGTGCTGCGCCTGGCGGATCTGCTTCACCTCGCGCACCGACTCGGAGGATGAACCAGGGGCGGACGGCCGGTTCGGGGGCGTGATAGCTTCGGTGTGCCAGTCGTACCTTTGTGTGTATTTCTACGCGCACGGGTCAGGGAATCCGGTGGGAGTCCGGAACTGACGCGCAGCGGTGAGGGTGACGGGCGGAGCCACTGCCACTGGGCCGCAGGTCATGGGTCTGGGAAGGCGCTTCGTCCGGGTGACCCCGAGTCCGAAGACCTGCTGGTGGCCTCCAGTGCCGCGTGGCGTGGGGGCGGACCGTAGGCCGGCTCCGCGTATGAGCCCTGGACGCGAAGGAATCCCCGTGCTGTTCGCACGTCAACTCCGCCGTTGCTCCCCGCTGTTGGCGGGTGCGCTGTTCCTTTCCGGGTGTGGTGCCTCCGGTGCCGCCGAGGACGACCGGGCCGGTGGTGGCGGTGGGCGCGGTGTCACGCTGAAGAATTGTGGCGAGACCGTGCGCGTCGAGCACGCCCCGAAGCGGGCCGTCGCGCTCGATCAGGGGGCCGCCGAGATCATGCTCTCGCTCGGGCTCGAGGACCGGATGGTGGGGACCGCCACCTGGACCGATCCGGTTCTGAAGGGGCTGGAGAAGGCCAACGCGAAGGTGCCGCGGCTCGCCGACCGGTATCCGTCGTTCGAGAAGGTGCTCGGCACCGAACCGGACTTCGCCGCCGCCTCCTTCACGTACACGCTCAGCAAGGGCGGTGTGGCGCCGCGCTCGGAGTTCGAGAAGCTCGGCGTGCCCACGTACCTCTCCCCCACCGACTGCGTCGGCAAGGACAACGGCGGGGATGGGGATGGCGTGCGGACCACATCGCTCACCCTCGACACGGTGTACGGGGAGATTCGGGATATTGCGCAGGTTTTCGGCGTGGAGGGGCGCGGTGAGGAGTTGGTGCGGCAGCTCAAGTCCCGGGTGAGCAAGGCCACTTCGGAGGTCGATGCGCGAGGCGTCGATGTTCTGTACTGGTTCGCCAACTCCGACTCGCCCTATATGGCCGGGTGTTGCGGCGCTCCCGGCGTCGTCACCAAGGAGCTCGGCGCCCGCAACGTCTTCGACGACACACGCGCCGAGTGGCCGCAGGTCAACTGGGAGACCGTCGCGGAGCGCGATCCGGACGTGCTGGTCATCGGCGATCTGACGCGTCGTTCGCAGTCCGCGGAGTCGGCCGCGCAGAAGATCCGGTTCCTGGAGAGCAATCCGGTGACCCGGAACATGACCGCCGTGAAGAAGAAGCGGTACGTGAAGCTGAGCGGGCAGGCCATGAATCCGACCATCCGGACGGTGGACGGCGTGGAGCAGGTGGCCAAGGGGCTGCGCTCGTTCGGGCTCGCCCAGTGACGGCCCCTCGCGTGACGACGACACCGCGGGTGACGACGAGCGCGGCCGCTTCTCGTACGGGCGTTCCCCGCACCGCGCGCCTCTCGCGCGCCACGCTCGCCTGGGCCCTCGGGATCGCCGTCCTCTGCGCCTCCGTGGCCCTCGCGATCACCATCGGGCCCGCGCAGATCCGCGTCGGCGACGTGTGGGCGGCGGTCGGTGAGCGGATCGGGCTCGGTACGTCGGACCTGTCGCCGATCCGGGACGGCATCGTATGGAATCTGCGGCTGCCGCGGACGCTGCTCGCGGCGGTGTGCGGGGCCGGGCTCGCGGTGTGCGGGACGGTGCTGCAGGCGCTGCTGCGCAACCCGCTGGCCGATCCGTTCGTGCTCGGTGTGTCGTCGGGGGCGTCGACCGGGGCCGTGCTGGTGGTGGTGCTCGGGCTCGGCGGGGGCGCGGTGTCCGTGTCCGGTGGGGCGTTCGTCGGCGCGGTGTGTTCGTTCGCGCTCGTGCTCGTGCTGAGTCACACGCTGGGCGGGAGCACCGACCGTGTGGTGCTGTGCGGGGTCGCGGCGATGCAGTTGTTCTCCGCGCTGACCTCGTTCGTGGTGCTGACGTCGGCGGACGCGGAGACGACGCGCGGCGTGCTGTTCTGGCTGCTCGGCTCGCTCAGCGGCGTCGGCTGGACCGAGGTGTGGCTGTGCCTGGCCGTTCTCGCCGTGACGCTGGTGGTGTGTCTGGCGTACGGGCGGACCCTCGACGCGTTCGCCTTCGGGGCGGAGGCCGCGGCCACGCTCGGTGTGCGGGTGGCGCGGACCCGGATCGTGCTGCTGTGCGTGACGGCGCTGCTGACGGCGGCCCTGGTGAGCGCGGCCGGGGCGATCGGGTTCGTGGGGCTCGTGCTGCCGCACGCCGCGCGCGCCCTCGTGGGATCGGGGCATGCCCGGCTGCTGCCGGTGACGGCGCTCGCGGGCGCGGTGTTCCTGGTGTGGGTGGACACGGTGGCGCGGACGGTGCTCGAACCGCAGGAGGTTCCGGTGGGTGTGGTGACGTCGCTGATCGGTGTGCCGGCGTTCGTGCTGGTGCTCTACCGCAGGCGGGGTGTGCGGTGAGCCTTCCTTCCCAGCGGGGGCTGCGCGCCGAGTGCCTGTCGTGGTCGCCGGGCGGGGCCCTGGTGCTGGACGGGGTGGACCTCTCCCCCGAGCCCGGCACCGTCACGGGCGTGCTCGGCCCGAACGGCTCGGGGAAGTCGACCCTCCTGCGGCTGCTGGCCGGTGTGCTGACCCCGACGAGCGGCGTCGTCACCCTCGACGGCGACCCGCTCGCCTCGGTGGGCCGCAGGCAGGCCGCCCGCCGGATCGCGATGGTGCAGCAACAGTCCGACGCCCAGGTCGAGTTGACGGTCGCCGACGTGGTGCGCCTGGGCCGCGTCCCGCACCGCCGCGCCTGGCAGACCGCGTCGGCCGCCGACGAGGCCGCGGTGCGGTCCGCCCTGGAACGCAGCGGACTCGGCGACCGGGCGCACCGACTGTGGCACACGCTGTCCGGCGGCGAGCGCCAGCGGGTGCAGATCGCGCGAGCCCTCGCGCAGGAGCCCCGCGAGCTGCTGCTCGACGAGCCGACGAACCACCTCGACATCCAGCACCAGCTCGAACTGCTCGACCTGATCGCGACCCTGGACATCACGTCCGTCGTCGCCCTGCACGACCTGAACCTGGCCGCCACCTACTGCGCTCGCGTCGTCGTGCTGCGCGAGGGCCGGGTCGTCGCGGCCGGAGAGCCCGGCGACGTACTGACCGAGGAACTGATCGCGGACGTGTACGGGGTGCGGGCCGAGGTCACCCGCCACGGCGCCCGCCCGCACATCCGCTACCTCGGCACGGCCCGCGGAGACACAAGAGAACCGACGAGCCGAGTCAACACGACGAGTCAATAGCTCGCCGACGCGTCACTCGAACCGGTCAGTGTCCCCGGCCCCGCGCCGTACGATCTCGGCCTCGCCGCCGGAGAAGTCGATCACCGTGGTGGGGACGGTGCCGCAGTCCCCGGAGTCGACGACGGCGTCCACCTGGTGGTCCAGCCGCTCCTTGATCTCCCAGCCCTGGGTCAGCGGGTCCTCCTCGCCGGGCAGCAGCAGCGTGCTGGAGAGCAGCGGCTCGCCCAGCTCGGCGAGGAGCGCCTGCGTCACCACGTGGTCGGGGATGCGTACGCCGACGGTCTTCTTCTTCGGGTGCTGGAGCTGGCGCGGCACCTCGCGGGTCGCGGGCAGGATGAACGTGTAGCTGCCGGGCGTGGCGGCCTTGATGGCGCGGAACACGTCGTTGTCGATGTGGACGAACTTGCCCAGCTGGGCGAAGTCCTCGCACACGAGGGTGAAGTGGTGGCGGTCGTCGAGCTGGCGGATCTGGCGGATCCGGTCGACGCCGGAGCGGTTGCCGAGCCGGCAGCCGAGCGCGTAGCAGGAGTCCGTGGGGTAGGCGACGAGCGCGCTGTCGCGGATGCCGTCGGCGATCGCGGAGATCAGGCGCGCTTGCGGGTTTGCTGGGTGCACGTCGAAGTACCTGGCCATTCGGCGAGCGTACGGGATCGGACACGCCGCACCGGGGTACACGGAGGGCGAATCGGGCACTCACGCGCGACAATCCCGACACCGGCCCACCCTGCCCTGGCCCCGGCGCGCCCACGGACCCATACTGGTCGCGCCCCGATCACTCACAGAACGACTCCATGGCGAAGAAGAACTCAACCACGACACCCGTCCCCGACACCGTGTGGCTCGGCCGCGGACGCCACCTCGGGTCCGAGCCCGAGCGCGACGTCCGGCGCAACCTGATCGCCCTCAAGGCGGCGGGTGTGCTCGACGACTTCCTCGACCTCGATCCCGAGGACGCCTCGCGTTCCACGGTGCTGCATCCGCGCGAGGCGGACGCCGTGCCGGGCCCGGGTGCCCGCCGGGTGTTCGAGGCGCGCTGGCGCGTGGCCGAGAACGTCACCGTGCGCGGCCAGCTCACCCTGTACGACCCGGAGAGCCGGGCGAGGGGCTCCGAGGGTGTCACGTGGATCCTCGCGGCGGAGGCGGAGCGGGCCTGGGAGCTGTCCTGGCCCTCCCCCGCGTCGATGTTCTGGCCGGACAGCGACCGGGTGCCGTGGGACCACGACACGGTGGCGGGGCTGCGGCTGCGGGCGCCGAACCACCTGCCCAAGGACGACGACGCGCTGCGCCGCCTCCTCAAGGACTGCTCGCGCTCCAGCTGGTACGTGCACGTGGTCGTGCACGAGGCGATGACGCCGGACGCCCAGGGGCAGCGCACGCTCACCCGGTTCCTGCCGCCGAGCCTTCAGCACCGGGTGATCGAGCACCGGGCCACTCCGGAGCAGGCGCAGATCGTGGACTTCGGGCTGCGCAAGGACTTCAAGGCGGGCATGCCGCGCGGCGGCGCCGTCGTGCTGCCGACCACGCCGCCGCATCCGGACTACGTGGCGGACCGTTTCACCGTGCGCAGCGTCTTCCTCGACGGCAGTGAGCCGACGGAACTGCTCGACCGCATCCGGGAGTTCACCGCGTTCCCGCGTCCGCTCACGGAGGAGGCGGAGGCGGCCCTGACGCGGCTGCGCAAGGGCTGGCACCTGCTGACGCCCGACGAGGAGCTGACGCACGCGCAGGACATGGTCACGAAGTACGCGGAGGCGCTGGAGGCCATGACGCGCTCCAGGGACAGCTATCGCGAGGCGGCGGAGGCGGCGCGGGCCGCGCTCGCCGAGATGCCGCGCGGCGAGGGCGCGGCGGGCTCCGCGGCGGACCCGGCCGGCAAGGACGCCTCGCCGTTCGGTTCGCTCGGCAAGGCGTTCGGCCGGTTCCGGGGCCCGCAGAAGTAACGGCCGGGCGGGTCAGTCCTCCTCTTCGGTCGCTTCGGCTCCGGGGTCGGACATCCGCAGTGCGATCTCCTGGAGGAGCTCGCTGGAGCTGACGTCGCTGCGGCCCTCGTCGTGGACCTTGGCGAGCTGCGTGAAGAGAAAGGCGAACGCCTCGACCAGTGACACGCTCGCCGGCATCAGCGCGGAGATGGTGAGTTCGGCGGCCTCCTCCGCGCTGGCGCCCGACGGGATCTCGATGGTCGGGAACACCTCCGACACGAGCCGCCCCAGTTGGGTCAGGTCGGTGTCGAGCGCCTCGCCGTCGCTGAGCCTGCGCACCATCTCGTGCGTCTCGGTGAGCACGCCGATGGCCCGCAGAATGATCTCCCTCTGTTCCATGTGCGGAGCTTATGCCGCGCGCCCCGCCGCGCGTGCAACGTGGTCGCAACGTCCGGTGCCTTTGACTGGCGTGTCATGACCGACGTACCCCGCGTGGAGCTGACGTCCGCGGCCGCCGAGCTGGTGCGGCGGCTGCGCGAGAGCCACGGTCCCTTGATGTTCCACCAGTCCGGCGGCTGCTGCGACGGCAGCGCCCCGATGTGCTATCCGGCGGGCGAGTTCCGCACGGGCGCGTCCGACGTGCTGCTCGCCGAGCTCACGGTGGAGGGGGTGGCGGAGCCGGTGGAGTTCTGGATGTCGAAGAGCCAGTACGAGGTGTGGAGCCATACGCGGCTGATCGTGGACGTCGTCGAGGGCCGGGGCAGCGGCTTCTCCCTGGAGGCACCCGAAGGCGTACGTTTCCTCATCCGTTCCCGACTCGTCAGCACGTAGCCATCGACGCGCGACCTCGCGTCTGCTGAACTCCCCGCATGCAGACGAGCATTGGCAAGAGAGGCAGAAGACTCCTTGCGGCCCTCGGGGTCGCGTCGATGCTGGCCGGTGCCGCCCTGACGGGTGCGGCGCCGGCCGGCGCCACGTCGGGCGAGCGGGTCGCCCCTGGCGTCACGTACACCGAGTTCGACGTCCCCGCCGCCAAGGGCACCGCGCACGCCCATGTCCTCACCGTCGATCTGACCGACCCGCGCGTGCGGGTCGACCTGCTGCACCCGGACGCGGTCGGCGCCCGGGCCACCGTCTCCGCCATGTCCGACGCGGCCGGGGCCGTGGCCGGCGTGAACGGGGACTTCTTCAACATCACGGAGAGCCAGCACCCCGGCGTCGAGGTCACCGGCGCCTCCGTGGGCCCGGCGATCGCGAGCGGGCACACCCTCAAGGCGGCGGTGCCGAACGGGCAGCGCTTCGGCCCGGCCCTGCCGCCCGGCACGTCCACCCGGGACGTCATCGGCGTCGGTGTGGACCGGCGGGCCCGCCTCGACTCCATGGACCTCGACGGTTCGGTCGCCACGCCGGACGACCGCGTGCCGCTGGGCGGCCTCAACCAGTACGCACTCCCGGTCGGCTCGGTCGGCGCGTTCACGTCGGACTGGGGCGGCGTGTCGCGGGTGCGGGCCACCTGCGGCACCGACACCCAGCGGGCGGCTCCGTGCAGCACGGACACGTACGAGGTGACGGTGCGGCACGGGAAGGCGGTGGCGGCCGCCGACACGCCGGGCCGGGGGCCGATCGAGGCCGGTGCCACGGTACTGGTCGGCCGCGAGGCCGGGGCGCAGTGGCTGCGGAAGCTGTCGGTGGGCGAGCCGGTGACGGTCCACCACCGCCTGGTCGCGGCGCACTCCCGGGTCCCGTACCGGTTCGCGGTCGGCGGCTATCCAGTGCTGCGCGACGGGGCTCCGCTGCCCGGCCTCGACGGGGTGACGTCGGCGGTGCGCACGGCGGCGGGCATCGGGAAGCACGGGCGTGAGCTGATCCTGCTCGCGCTCGACGGCGCGCCCGCCTACCGCACGGGCATGTCGATCGCGGAGGTGGCAGCCACGATGCGCTCGTTGGGCTCGAACGACGCGTTCAGCCTGGACGGCGGCGGCTCGTCGACGCTGGTGGCGCGGGCGCCAGGGGCGAGTTCCGTGTCGCTGCGCAACCATCCGAGCGATCCGCCGGAGCGGGCGGTCGCGAACGGGATCGGGGTGTTCTCGGCGGCCAAGTAGGGGCCTCACACGGGCGGTCGCCCGGACGGGCCGCTGGGGGCTCGTCCGGGCGACCGCGTGGTCGGATCGGCCGGATCAGTCGTAGTAGTGGACCCGCTTCATGCCGGGGTCGTCCGTGCCGATGTAGAACTCGGCGCGGTTGTTGTCCCCGTCGACGTAGTCGTCGAGATTGTTGAAGGTCCAGCAGCCGCCGCTGTTCACGTCGGCGACCAGCTTCGCGTCGTACTTCTCCGCATCCTGCTCGTACAAGTGGTACGTGTCCTTCTGGCTGCTGGACGTGGTGATGCAGGCCTTGAAGGAACCGCCGCCCGAGTGCACGACGTGGGTGCGGTACTCACTCTGGTAATAGACGCCCTTGGTCCCCAGATCGGTCCATCCGGAGGCCGCGGCGGCGCCCGCGGTCTGCGTCAGGCACATCCCGAGCGCGGCGGTCAGGACCGCGACTCCGGTGGCCGTGCGCCGATCGAACTTGCTCATGCCTCTCCCCGTGAATACGAACATGTGCACGTGCCGGTTCACCGTCTCAAAGGGGTCCGACCGCTGTCCAGGATCTTCAATTCACGGCCGCGCCAGGAGGGTTGCCCTCATGGGTTGAGGCTGCTGACCAGGCTCGCCGTGGAGTTGATGCCGTCGTGGATGGTCGGCGCCGCGTCGGTGCCCGCGAGCAGGAAGCCCAGCAGGACGCACACGAGGGCGTGCGAGAACTTCATGGCTCCGTTGCGCAGAAACAGCACCGCGACGATCAGGAGCAACAGCACGACGGAAATTGACAGAGACATCGTCGATCCTCCTCCGCCACGTCAACACCGTGGCTATCGGCCGCAAGTGTGACGCAGCGGAGGGCTCCGACCGGGGCACGACCTGTCCCCCGAACGGGTGTTAACAGCGGGTCACCGGTCGTGCGTCTCCAGGAACGCGCGCAGCCCGGCGAGGTCGTCGGTGTTGAGGTGGTCGACGTCTGCGGCGATCAATTCGGCCCAGACCGCGTCCCTTTCGGGTCCCGCGATGTCCGGTGTCGCCCAGAAGCGGACGCGCTGGCCCCGGGCGTGGGCGGCGCCGACGATGCCGCGCAGCTTGTCGCGCTCGGCGGGCGGGATCGGGCCGCTGCCCATCCAGGTGAAGTTGTTGGCCCAGTTGTCGCTGATGAGCGGGATGAACGAGGCGGGCGCCGCGCTGCCGAGGTCCGCGAGGCGGCCGTCGTAGAAGGCGCTGCGCCGGGACTGCGCCTCCATCGGCGGGCGGGCGGCCCGGTCGCCGGAGACGACGGCGGTGACGGCCCCGGTGTGGACGCGCCCGCGGTCGTACGTGGTGAAGAGGCGTCCGTAGCGGCGCAGTTGCCGGTCGAGTTCCTGGTACGTCGCCGCGCCGTCGGTCTTGATGTCGACGAGCAGTTGCAGCGGGGTGCGCCACCCCCGGTACACCGATCCGTGGTTCCCCTTCACGCGGGCGGCGAGCGGGGCGAGGTAGAGGGAAGCCAGGGTGCGGGAGGGGTCGAGGTCGACGGGATCGTGGGCGACGAGGAGGTCGCCGTTCACGAGGTAGATGTCGGCCTCGACGCTGTTGAACCGCTGGTCGAGCGCGTCGAACAGGGGGCGCGGGTGCTCGTAGTCGTTGTGGGCGTGGGCGCGGCGCAGAGGCGCGGGACCGCGCTTGGGCCCGGCGGCGTGGGCGAGCTGCGGTGTGGTGACACCGGCGGCGAGCGCGCCGGCGAGGGTGCCGAGGGCTCTGCGGCGAGTGGTCGGGGCCATGCGTGCCTCCCGTGGTGGGCCGGTGGGACAGGGCGAGTATGCGGGGCGCACGACGGCAACCGGCAGGGGTGGGGCGGGAGTTGGCGTGACCGGCACCCCCGGTTCACCGCGGGGCCATCAGGCCGCGCCGGTCACGGGCGTGCATGATGGCGGGGCGGAGGGCAGTCGGCGCGAGGCGGAGGGAGTCGGTGTGCGGCAGGCGGAGGACGTGGTGGAGGTGGTGCGCGAGGTGTTCGGCGCCGATCTGTTGGCCGCGTATCTCTACGGTTCGGCGGTCTCGGGCGGCCTGCGCCCGCACAGCGACGTGGACATGCTCGCCGTGACGGAATCGGCCACTACGCAGGGGCAGCGGGGCCGGCTCGTCGGCGCGCTCATGGGCCTGTCCGGAGCGGGCGCGGCGCACGGCGAGGAACGCCCGGTGGAGCTGACGGTCGTACGGCTCGCGGACGTGCGGCCCTGGCGGCATCCGGCGCGCCGCGAGTTCCAGTACGGCGAGTGGCTTCGGGAGGCGTACGAGCGCGGGGAGACGCCGGGGCCCGAAACGGACGAGGACCTGGCGCTGCTGCTGACCATGGTGCGGCGCGGTGGCGTGGCCCTGTGCGGACCGCCGGCCGCGGAGCTGCTCGATCCGGTGCCGGAGGCCGATGTGCGCCGGGCGACCGTGGCCGGGATTCCGACGCTGCTCGACGAGCTGGAGTCGGACACCCGCAACGTTGTCCTGACGCTGGCCCGGATCTGGGCGACGCTCGCGACGGGCGAGATCCTGTCGAAGGACGCGGCGGCGGACTGGGCGCTGGCCCGCCTCCCGGACGGCGAACGCGACGTCCTCGCACACGCCCGCGCCGCGTACCTCGGCGAGGCGCCGGACACGGAGGAGGCGTGGTCGCCACTGCGGCCCGTGCTGTACCGGCGGGCACAGGCACTCGTCGACGCGGCACGCTCGCTGACCTGAACAGATTCGGGGTTCGCCTGACGGCATCAGGGCCCCGCGCCGCCCGCGCGCAAGGTCCCAGCCAGTCCCTCGCGGAGAGCGATCCCCGCAGCCTCGGCACGCGTCGCCGCGCCGCACTCCGGGAGGATGCGGGAGACACGGACACGGCGGCACGCACCCCGACCTGAACAGGTACGGGGACTACCTGACGGCATCAGGGCACCGCGAGCCCCGCGCCGCCCGCGCGCAAGGTCCCAGCCAGTCCCTCACGGAGAGCGATCCCCGCAGCCCCGGCACGCGTCGCCACGCCGCACTCCGGGAGGATGCGGGAGACACGGACACGACGGCACGCACCCCGACCTGAACAGGTGCGGGGACTACCTGACGGCGTCAGGCCGCCGCGGGATCCGCGCCGCCCTCGTCCGGGGTCCCGGCCAGCCCCTCACGGACGGCGAATTAAGTGCGAGGATCACGGCGCCGCAGGCCCCGCGCCGCCCTCGTGCAAGGTCCCGGCCAATCCCTCGCGGAGAGCGATTCCCGCGGCCTCGGTGCGCGTCGCCGCGCCGAGCTTCGTGAGGATGTGGGAGACGTGGACGCCTGCCGTGCTCGGCGAGATGTGCAGGCGGGCGGCGATCCCGCGGTTGCTCAGCCCTTCCGTGATCAACCGGAGCACCTCGTGCTCCCGTTCGGTGAGCCCGTCCTGGGCGGGCCGCGGCCTCAGGAGCCTGACGATCTGCCGGGCGAGGGGTGCGGCGCCCAGGTCGTCGGCCAGCCGTGCTGCCTCCCCGAGACGATCCTTCGCGCTCGACCGGTCGCCCGCGGCCAGCGCGGCGCGTGCGCCGTGGAACAAGCTGAGCGCCAGCTCGTACGGCTGGCGCAAGCGGCGCCAGGAGGCGACCGCGTGCTCCCAGCCGTCGTCCTCGATCAGCGCGCGGAGCATGATCTGCCAGGCCCGGTCGAGCGCCCCCTCCACGCCGAGCGCGGCGTCGGTCGCGGCGAGTCGGTCCAGCCGGGCCGCGACCCGCTCCCGAAGTTCTCTGTCGGCGCGTGGAGACAGCCGGTCCCGCTGCGCCAAGGCACCGGCCACCAGGACCGGCCGGGCGTCGCTGGTGTGGATCCGGGTGAGCGCCGGGTCGGCCAGCGCCCGGTCCAGGAACGTGTCGGCCCTTTCGTAGGCGCCCTGTGCGGCGGCGAGCAGACACAGCAGTTGGTGGCGGGCGAACAGGCTTCCGGCGGCGGCGTGCTCGACGGCTTCCGCGGCTCGGGCCGCCGCCGTCAGGTCGCCGCGCAGCAACGCCAGCTGACCGGCGAGGACGCGCAGGCCGAGCCGTGACTGCGGCGGTGCGTCTCCTCGAAGGCTCTCCTCCAGTACGGCGCTCGCCTCGTCCCACCGTCCGGCCAGGATGAGGCCGCGCCCCGCGTAGCGCGCGAGCTCGGCGCCGCGGCTGCGGCTCATCCCGTACCGCCGGGCGAGGCGCATCCCCTCGTGTGCGGCCTCGACGGCGCGGTCGTGGTCGCCGGCTCGCGTGTGGAGGGTGGCCTCGTACATCGGCACCGTCAGGAACAAGTCGTTGCTGTCGAGCCGTTCGGCGAGCGCGCGGGCCTCCGCGAGCATGCCGAGGTCGCCCGCCATCGAGCCGACACCCAGCAGCCCCCGGACGGTGACCATCGCGTCGCCGGTGGCGCGGCCGATGGCGAGGGCCTCCTCGAACGACGCGCGGGCCAGGTCCGCCTCGGGCAGCAGGCCCATGGCGAGGACGCCGAGCAGCCGGCCCCGCTGTGTGCTGCCGGCGGGCAGCAGCTCCAGCGCGCGTTCCCAGTCGTCGGCGCCGCTGGTGTCGAGGCGGTGCCGCAGCCTTCCCCGGTGTTCGAGGAGCAGGGCGGCGCGCTCGGGATCGCTCCGCTCGTCCATCGCCGCGAGTCCCGCGTCGGCGTACTCGATGCCGTGCGCGTAGTCGCCGCTGAGCATGCACGCCTCGGCGGCGAGAGTCAGTACGTGGATCCGGTCGACGCCCAGCGGGACGTCCGGGTCCCACAGGTCGACGACCATGCCGAGCAGCCGTGCCTGTTCTGCGTACGCGTACGCCCGGCGGGCCCGGTCCGCGGCCTGCCAGGCGGCCGGCAGTGCGAGGGCGCGGTCCCCCGCGGCGCGGGCGTGCGCGGCGAGCTCCGCCGGGGAGCCGCCGTCGCGCAGGGCTCGGGCGTACCGGGCGTGCAGGCGTGCCCGCTCGCCCGGCAGCAGGTCCTCGTAGACCGCGTCCCGGATCAGGGCGTGGCGGAACGCGTAGCCGTCGTCGGCCGTGACCAGCAGGCTGCGGTCGACGATTTCGCGCAGCAGGTCGTCGAGGGCCGTCTCGTCCTGTTCCGCCACCTCGGCCAGCAGGGCGTGGGCGACCCGCTCGCCCGCCACGGAGGCGATGCGCAGCAGCTCACGGGCCGGGCTCCGCAGGGACCGGAGGCCGTCGAGGAGCAGGTCGCGGGCGTCGTCCGGGGTGTCGTCGCCCGCGCGGGCGAGCGCCTCGACGAACAGCGGGTTGCCGTCGCTGCGTTCGTGGACGCGGCCCACGGTGGCCGGGTCGGGGTCGGTGCCGAGGATGGCGGCGAGCTGGCGGCCCACGTCCCGTGCGCCGAGCGGGGCGAGCCGCAGGCGTGCGGTGCCCGGTCGGCGGGCGAGCTCCGACAGCAGTCCTCCGGCCTCCGTCGGCCGGTGGGTGAGGACGAGGAGCACGCCGGTCCTGGTCAGGTTCCTGGCCAGGAAGCCGAGGAGTTCGCAGGTGGCGGCGTCCGCCCAGTGCAGGTCCTCGACGGTGACGACCAGGGGGCGGTCGGCGGACACCCGCTCGATCAGCGTCAGCGCCTCCTCGTACAGCCGGTGCCTGCCGCCTTCGGCGTCGTCGTCGCTGTCGCCGAGTTCGGGGAACCAGCGGGCCAGCCGGCGGTAGGGGCCGGGCGTCACACCTTCGACCCGGAGGAGGGAGCGCAGCACCGTCAGGAGCGGCGCGTACGGCAGTGCGTCACGGCCCAGTTCCGCGCAGACGCCCCCGACCACCCGCACCTCCGGGCCGAGCGAGCGCGTGAACTCGGCGAGCAGCCGTGACTTGCCGATCCCCGCCTCTCCGGCCACCAACGCCACGGCCGGCCCCTGTTCGCAGGCGGCGTCCCAGGCCGCCGACAGCTCCGCCAACTCCTCGTTCCGGCCGACGAACACCGGACTGACCACACGCTGTGTCACCACCGCGCCAGCATATAAATCCGGCGCGCGAACGATCCGGCGCGTCGTCCGCGTAAATAGGGAGATCGCTCGATGTGCCGCGGGTGTTTACCCGGCCACGCTCGACGCATGACGACGACCTTCTCCCTGCGGACCATCGCCGCCCACGAGATCGACGCCTGGGCCCGCATGGTCACCACGACCTACGGACAGGACTGGCGGGACGGCGGCCTGCGCAACGCCGCCGTGTCCCTCGAACCCGAGCGCACGATCGCCGCCTGCGATGGCGGGGACATCATCGGCGGCGCGTCGGTCTACGGACGCGTCCTGACGGTCCCCGGCGGGGTCACGCCCGTCGCCGGTGTCACCCTGGTCGCGGTGCTGCCCACCCACAGGCGCCGCGGCGTCCTCACCGCGATGATGCGCAAGCAGCTCACCGACCTGCACGAATCGGGCGGCGAACCGGTCGCCGCGCTCAATGCGGCCGAGGCCACGATCTACGGCCGCTTCGGGTACGGACCCGCCAGCCAGGTGGCCGAAATGCGCGGGGACAAGAGGTCCATGTCCCTGCGCCCCGGAACCGATCTCGGCGACGGGTCGATCCGCCTGCTCGGCCGCGACGAGGCGCGCCCGCTCCTCGAGAAGGTCCACGAGTCGGTGCGCGCCACCGCCGTCGGGTGGGTCGACCGTACGGAGAAGTTCTGGGAGGCGCGCCTCGCCGAGACGGAGCAGGCCCGCGACGGCGGCACGGCGCTGCGCTTCGCCGTCCACCTGGAGCCCACGGGAGAGGCCACCGGCTACGCCCTCTACCGCTCGAAGGCGGATCTCGTGCGGGTCGTCGAGGTCGCGGCGGCGTCCCGGCAGGCGTACGCCGCCCTGTGGCGCTTCCTCGTCGACCTCGACGCCCACACCCACCTCGCGTACGACGGCGCCGTCGACGAACCGCTGAGGCATCTGCTGACCGACCCGCGCGCCGCCCGCACCACGGTGACCGACAACCTGTGGGTCCGCCTGGTGGACGTGGGCCGGGCGCTGACGGCGCGCCGCTACTCGGCACCGCTGGACCTGGTCCTGGAGGTCCAGGACGTGTTCTGCCCCTGGAACTCCGGACGCCACCGGCTCACGGCGAACGGCGACCAGGCCACGTGCGAGCCCACCCGGGACCCGGCAGACCTTCGGGTGAGCGCGGCGGAACTGGGCGCCGCGTACCTGGGCGGCACCACGCTGTCGGCGCTGGCCGATGCGGGGCGTGTCGAGGAGCTGCGGCCGGGCGCGCTCGCCGCCGCCTCGCGTGCCTTCCGCGGCGCGCGCGGGCCGTTCCATCCGTCGGGCGCGGCCTTCCCCGCGTTCTGAGGCAGTCCCCCACCACGACCGAAGGAGCAGCACGTCATGGACACACACCGGCTCGGACGCACGGACGTCGAGGTCACCCGCCTCACCTTCGGCGGCGGCCCGTTGGGCGGCCTGTTCGCACCGCTCGACGACGCCACCGCGGCCCAGGCGCTCGATGCCGCCTGGGAGGCCGGCATCCGCTCCTACGACACCTCACCGCACTACGGCATCGGCACTTCCGAGCGCCGCATCGGAGAACTGCTGCGCGGCAAGCCCCGCACCGCGTTCACCCTGTCGACGAAGGTCGGGCGGCTTCTCGTGCCGCAGGACCCGCGGGGGCGGCTGGACGCGTCCTTCGCGGTCCCCGCCACCCACCGCCGGGTCTGGGACTTCACCCGTGACGGCATCCGGCGCAGCGTCGAGGACTCCCTCACCCGGCTCGGCGTCGACCGGATCGACGTCCTCTATCTGCACGACGCCGAGCGGCACTTCGAGGACGCGCTGCGGCACGGCTACCCCGCCCTCGCCGAGCTTCGCGCCGAGGGCGTCGTCGGGGCGATCGGTGCGGGCATGTACGACACCGGCAAGCTCACCCGCCTGGTGCGGGAGGCCGATCCGGACGTGGTGATGCTCTCCGGCCGGCACACCCTGCTCGACCACAGCGCCCTGGACGAGCTGTTGCCTGCCTGCGCCGAGCGCGGGGTGTCGATGGTGGCCGCCTCCGTCTTCAACTCCGGCCTGCTGGCCACCGACCGGCCGGTCCCGGATGCGCGCTACGACTACGACGCGGCGCCTCCTGAGCTGGTGCGGCGCGTCCACCGCATCGCCGACGTCTGCGCGGCGCACGGGGTGACTGTTCCCCGCGCCGCGATGGCCTTCCCGCTGCTGCACCCCGCGGTCGCCGCAATCGCGGTCGGCATGCGCACCGCGCGGGAGGTGCGGCGGAACGTCGCCGCCTTCACCGCTCCCGTGCCGCCGGGCCTGTGGGCGGCGTTGTGCGGCGAGGGCCTTCTGGACGACCGAGTGCTGAAGCTCGTACCGGATTCCATCAGGAATCGAGAAGCGCGCCCCGATCCCCGCGCATAGCCTGCCGCCATGGACATCACCATTCATACGACCGCGCTGCCGCACGACGACCCGGACGCCTCGGTGGCCTTCTACCGCGATGTCCTCGGCTTCGAGGTCCGCAGTGACGTCGGGCAGGGCAAGATGCGGTGGATCACCGTCGGTCCGCCCGGGCAGCCGGGCACGTCGATCCTGCTCGCGCCGCCCGCCGCGGACCCGGGCATCACGGACGACGAGCGCCGCACGATCACCGAGATGATGGCGAAGGGGACGTACGGCTGGATCCTCCTCGCCACCCCCGACCTGGACGGCACGTTCGAGAAGGTGCAGGCCGGGGACACCGAGGTGGTGCAGGAGCCGACCGACCAGCCGTACGGGATCCGGGACTGCGCGCTGCGCGACCCGGCGGGGAACCTCGTCCGCATCCAGCAGCTGGGGTGAGGCGGGCGTCATGTGCACCCCTGAGTGGCGGCGGGCCCGCGTGCAGGCGCAGCGCCTCGACGATCTCGCGCGGCTGCGCCGGGTCCGTGACCGGATCGACCGCGAGTTCGCGCAGCCGCTGAACGTGGAGGCGCTCGCCCGTGACGCGCACATGTCCGCGGGGCACCTGAGCCGCCAGTTCCGTGCCGCCTACGGCGAGTCGCCGTACTCGTACCTGATGACGCGCCGTATCGAGCGGGCGACGGCGCTGCTGCGGCGCGGCGACCTCAGCGTCACCGACGTGTGCTTCGAGGTCGGGTGTTCGTCGCTCGGCACGTTCACCACGCGGTTCACCGAGCTCGTCGGCATGCCGCCGGGCGCCTTCAAGCGGCAGGCGGCGGACGAGCCCGCCGACTCGGGGGACCCGGCGGTCTCGGTCGAGGGCATGCCGGCGTGCGTGGCGAAGCAGGTGACGAGACCGGTCAGGAATCGAGAAGCCCCGGCGTCGTGAAGTCCCTAGCGTGAGGGGCATGGAAACCACCGCACACACCCAGGCCACCACGTCCCTCGCGTCCGTCACCCTCGAGGTCGACGACGTCGACGCCGCCCGCCGCTTCTACTCCGCGCTCGGCGTCGACGACCGCGTCCGGCTCACGCCCTCCGAGGCCCCCTCCTCCGGCTTCCGCGGCTTCACCCTCGCCCTCAGCGTGACGGGCCCGGCCACCGTCGACGGCTTCTTCGCCGCCGCCGTGGAGGCCGGCGCCGAGGTCCTGAAGCCGGCGACGAAGTCGCTGTGGGGCTACGGCGGCGTCGTACGGGCACCGGACGGAACCATCTGGCAGATCGTGACCTCCCAGAAGAAGCACACGGGCCCCGCCACCCGCGAGGTCGACGAGATCGTGCTGCTGCTCGGCGTCGAGGACGTGAAGGCGACCAAGCAGTTCTACGTGGACCAGGGCCTGCCCCTGGCGAAGGGCTTCGGCGGCAAGTACGCCGAGTTCGCCGCGGGCCGCCCCGGCGACGCGAAGCTCGCGCTGTACCGGCGTCGCGGCCTGGCCAAGCTGCTCGGCGTCCCCGTCGAGGGCTCCGGCTCCCACCGCATCGTCCTCGGCAGCACCCACGACGCCTTCACCGACCCGGACGGCTTCGTCTGGGAGCCCGCCGCGACCGAACCGACCGCCCTGTAGGAGAGGACCACCGCCATGGCAGGCACCAAGCCCAACGACGAGTCGTACGCGGGTTTCTCCGCCGAGGAGCGGGCCGCGATGAAGGAGCACGCCCGCGAGCAGAAGAAGACGGCCGCGCGGCGCGGGGCGTCGAAGGCGGAGAAGGCGGCGGCCGCAGAGCGGGACGTCGTCGAGAAGATCGCCGAGATGCCGGACGCGGACCGGGCCGTCGCGGAGCGGATCCACGCCCTCGTCAAGGCCCACGCCCCCGCGCTCGAACCCAAACTCTGGTACGGCATGCCCGCCTACGCCAGGGACGGCAAGGTCGTGTGCCACTTCCAGGCCGCGGAGAAGTTCAAGACGCGGTACCCGACGCTCGGCTTCAGCGACCAGGCGGCGCTCGACGAAGGCACGATGTGGCCGGTCGCGTTCGCAGTGAAGGAGCTGACGGCGGCCGACGAGGACGTCATCGCCGCGCTGCTGAAGAGGGCTGTCGGCTGAGGTCGCCCTCCCACTCCCCCACCAGCTCGGCCCACTCGACCGTCCGCCCGCACCACCGCTCGAGCAGCACGCGGTCGTGCCCCACGGCCAGCAGCCCGGCCCCGGTCTCCCGCCGGTACTCCTCCACCACACCCACCAGGGCCGCCGTGGTCGACGCGTCGAGCATGGCGGTCATCTCGTCGCAGATCAGCCAGCGGGGGCGCAGGGTGAGGGCGCGGGCGAGGCAGGCGCGCTGCAACTGGCCGTCGCTTACCTCGTGGGGGCGGCGGGCCAGGAGTTCGGCGGACAGGCCGACCGCGTCCGCCAACTCCCGTACGCGCGCGACGTGTTCACGGCGATTCGCCCGCAGTGGTTCGGCGATCAGCTCCGACAGGCGCAGTCGCGGGTCGGCGGAGAGGCGGGGCTGCTGGAAGACGACGCCGAACGCGGTGCGCTGGGCGCGCGGGGCGCGGTGCCGCCAGCCGCCGGCCGGTTC
This sequence comes from Streptomyces sp. SDT5-1, assembly GCF_052245995.1. Classification (NCBI taxonomy): domain Bacteria; kingdom Bacillati; phylum Actinomycetota; class Actinomycetes; order Kitasatosporales; family Streptomycetaceae; genus Streptomyces; species Streptomyces sp. SDT5-1. The sequence goes on from NZ_CM125963.1 coordinate 367,123, forward strand.
GCCGTCGATGACGACGCGTCCGGCGTCGGGGGTGTGCAGCAGCGCCGCGACGCGCGCCAACGTCGACTTCCCGCAGCCGCTGGGCCCGAGCAGTCCGACGCTCTCGCCGGGGCGCAGGGTCAGCGACACGTCACGGAAAACGGGGGCGCGGCGGTCGTAGCCCGCGGTGACGGAGCACAGTTCAAGCACGGGTCGCCTCCTGGTGGGCCGCTACGGGGTGGTGGCAGGCGGCGCCGTCCGTGAGCGCGGGCCGTGTCGCGCACAGCTCGTCGGCGTGTGCGCAGCGCGGCGCGAAGGCGCAGCCCTCCCCCAGGGCGCTCAGCTCGGGCGGCATGCCGGGAATGGGCGTGAAGGCGCGGTCGGGCAGGGCGTCGAGGAGTCCGCGCGCGTACGGGTGGCGGGGGCCCGGCTCACCGAAGAAGGCGTCGGTGTCGGCAAGTTCGACGATGCGGCTCGCGTACATGACGGCCACCCGGTCGGCGATCCGCTCGGCCGCCGCCAGGTCGTGCGTGATGAGGAGCAGCGCCCGTTCGCCGCCGATGTGGCGGCGCAGCTCGTCGACCGTGCGCTCGACGAGGTCGCGGTCGAGTCCGGTGGTGGGCTCGTCCGCGAGGAGCAGCGGGGCGTCGCCGACGAGGGCGAGGGCCGTCGCGGCGCGCTGGGCGAGTCCGCCGGAGAGTTCGTGCGGGTACCGGTCGAGGTGGTCGGCGGGGAAGGAGGCGCGCGCGGCGGCCTCCTCGACGGCCGCCGTCAGCTTCGGGCCCCGGCGCGGCGCACTCGTCAACTGCCGCAGTGTTTCCGCCAGTTGGGAGCGCACGGTCCGGACCGGCGTGAGGTGGGCGGCAGGGCTCTGCGGCACCAGGCCGATGCGGCGGCCGCGCACCTCTCGGGCGAGCGTGGCCTCGTCGGCCGCGAGGAGGTCGAGGTCGCCGACGCGGGCGGTGCCCGCCGTCTCCGCGTTCGCCGGGAGCAGTCCGAGGAGCGCGGAGGCGAGGACGGACTTTCCGCAGCCGCTCTCGCCGACGAGGGCCAGGCACTCCCCCGCCCGCAGCGCGAAGGAGGCGTCGCTGACGGCCCGTACGTACGCGCCGTCGCGCATCCGGAACCGTACGGACAGGCCCTCCACCGAAAGCACCGTGGTCACAGGGTCAGCTCCGATCGGCGGCGGGGGTTGAGGCGTTCGCGCCAGGCGCCGGCGAGTCCGGCGATCGCCAGGGTCGGCACGATGATGAACAGGCCCGGGAAGAGCGTCGGCCACCAGTCGCCCGCGAGGAGCGAGCCGCGGGCCGTCTGGACGAGCGTGCCGAGGCTGGCCTGGTGGGTGGGCAGGCCCAACCCGAGGAAGGACAGGGCGGATTCGTGCCAGATGGCGTGCGGCACCATGAGCACGGCGGCGAGCGCGGCCTGCGGCAGGACGCCCGGCAGGAGGTGTCGGGCCGTCACCCGCCACCGTGAGGCTCCGCCGGAGATCGCGGCGTCGACGTAGGGCCGCGAGCGCAGCGACAGCACCTCGGCGCGCACGATGCGGGCCGTGGACAGCCAGTGCGTCAGGCCCACCGAGATCACGACCGGCCAGACGCCCGGCCGGAACATCGCCACGATGAAGATGCCGAGCAGCAGGTGCGGCACGGAGGAGAAGGTGTCCACAACGCGCATCACACCCCGGTCCACCCAGCCGCCGAGCGCGCCCGCGAGCGCCCCGACGGCGGTGCCGATGACGGTCGCCACCACGGCCGCGACGACGCCGACGAGCAGCGAGACCCGCAGCCCGTACACGCAGCGCAGCAGCAGGTCGCGACCGACGTCGTCGGTGCCGAACGGGTGCGTCCAGGAGGGCGGTTCGAGCTTGGCCGCGAGGTCGACGGCCTGCTGGTCGAGGTGGGTGAGCGGCGGCACGATCAGCACGGCGAGGACGACGAGGCCCACGATCACCGCGGACGAGCGGACCCGCCAGGCGCGCGTGGAGCGGCGCCGTACGCCGCGAGTGCGCCATTGCACAGCTTGTTCAGCCATCGAAGCCCACCCTCGGATCGGCGATGCCGTACAGCAGGTCGGCGGCCCAGTTCCCGGCGAGCACGGCGAGCGTCGCGAGGACGGTGACGGCCGCGAGGAGCGGGAAGTCGACGGAGGTGGCGGCCTGCACGGTCGCGGCGGCGATGCCGGGCCAGCTGAACACGGTCTCCACGAGCAGCGCCCCGGTGATGAGTTCGGGCACGCGGGAGCCGATGAGCGTGAGCACGGGCAGCGTGCCGGAGCGCAGGGCGTGCCCGAACAGGACGGTGCGCGGGGCCAGACCGCGCGCCTTGGCGCCGCGCACGGGGTCCTCGTCGAGCGCGTCGCCGACGCCCTGGCGCACGTACAGGACGAACCACGGCAGCTGCGAGACCGCGAGCACGCCCGCGGGCAGCGCCAGATGGGACAGCACCTGTCCGGCGGTGACGGCCGTCGAGCCGGTGTCGGTGAGCCCTCCGACGGGGAGCACGCCGAGCTTCAGCGCGAACAGCCAGACGGCGAGAAGGCCCAGCCAGAACGGGGGCGCGGCCTCCAGCGTGTACGCGAGCGAGGTGATCGCCCGGTCGAGCCCGCGGCCCTGGCGGCGCGCGGCCAGCACGCCGAGGAGCGTGCCGAGGACGACCGCCAGGAGGAACGCGGTGGCGGCGAGGAGGACGGACCAGCCGAGGCGTTCGCCGATGACCTGGGCGACGGGCTGGCGCATGACGGCGGAGTCGCCGAGGTCGCCGGTGACGGCGCCGGTCAGCCAGTCCCACCAGCGGGTGACCAGGGGCTGGTCGACGCCGAGGTTGGCGCGGAGCTGGTCGAGGTTCTCCTGTGACGCGGTGAGCCCGGCGGTGCCCGCGTAGGCCTTGACCGGGTCGAAGGGGGACGCCGCGGCGATCGCGAAGACGCCGAAGGTGACGGCCGCGAGGACGGGCACGGCGAAGGCGATCCGCCGGCCCGTCAGGCGCGCCATCGGCCCCCAGGGGAGCCGCCTGCTCATGCCTTCCAGTCCTCCACGTTCCACCACGGCCCTGAGGCGAGCCCGTGGTCGTGCGGCTCGACCTGCGTGGTGAGGTCGCCGAACCGCTTGTCGACGACGTAGAGGTGGTCGATGTGGGTGAGGAAGGTGTAGCCGGGGTCCTTGGCGAGTTCGCGCTGGACGGTGTCGTAGGCGGCCTGCCGCTTCGCGCGGTCGTCGGTGCGGCGGGCGTCCTCCAGGGCGGCGTCGACCTTCTTGTTGTCGTAGTGCGCCATGTTGTTGAAGCCGTCGCCCGCGAGGGAGGACTTGAGCATCGTGTACTGGTCGAAGTCGGGGTCGGCGGGGGCGCCGCCGCCCGCGAGGACCGCGTCCTTCGGCATGCGCGGTTCGATGACCTCCCAGGTGCCGCTGTCGACCTTGACGTCGATGCCGAGCTTCTTGGCGTCGGAGGCGTAGGCGAGGGCGTGGTCCTGGCGGAGCTTGTCGCCGGTGAGGTACCAGAGCGGGAAGGCGGCGCGGACGCCGTCCTTCTCGCGGATGCCGTCCTTGCCGGGCTTCCAACCCGACTTGTCGAGCAGCTTCTTGGCCTTGGCGAGGTCGTGCGCGCGCTCGGTGCCCTTGGTGAACCAGGGGCTGTCGGTGGGCACGGGCCCGTAGGCGGCCTTGCCCGCGCCCTCCAGGATCTGGTCGACCATGGCCTTGCGGTCGACGCCGATGTCGAGGGCGCGGCGGATGTCGGTGTCTCCGGTCACCTTGTTGCCGGTGGGCAGGGTGACGACACGGTAGTCGAAGGTCTTCGCGGCGTACGTCTTCTTGTCGGCGTCAGCCTTGAAGGTCTTGGCGAGGTTGGGCGGCAGGATGGCGCCGTCGAGGTCGCCGGAGCGCAGCCGGGTGGCGCGCACGTCGTCGTCCTTGATGATCGCCATGGTGAAGTTCTTGATCTTCGGCGCGCCGCCCCAGTAGTCGGGGTTGGCCTTGAAGACGAGCTTCTCGCCCTTGGACCACTTCACCAGCTTGTAGGGGCCGGTGCCGATGGGCCTGGTGGTGAACTTCCCGTTGTTCACGTCCTGCTTGCCCGCGACGTGCTCGGGCGCGATGGGCAGGACGGTGCGCTCGGCGAACGGCGCGTAGGGGTACTTGAGGTGGAAGACGACGGTGTCGTCGCCCTTCGCCTCGACGTCGTCGACGGCGTCCAGCTCGGTCTTGGACGCGTTGTTCGTCTTCCTGTCGAGGATGGTCTCGTACGTGAAGACGACGTCCTTCGAGGTGAACGGCTTGCCGTCGCTGAACTTCACGCCGTCGCGCAGCGTGTACGTGTAGGTGCGGCCGTCGTCGCTCACCTTCGGGAGCTCGGCGGCGAGCGCGGGCTTGAGCTTCATGTCGGCGTCGTGGGTGAGCAGCCCGTCGAAGATCTTCGAGTTGCCGTCCTTGCCGTAGCCGAGGAGCGGGCTGAGGCTGTCGGGCTCGTAGGCGATGCCGACGACGGCGCTGTCCGTGCCGCCGCCCTTGGCGTCGTCGTTCGGCGCCGCGCAGGCAGCCGCGGTCACCGCCAGTGCGGTGACCGCGGCCCCTGATATCGCGATCCGTGCCGGCCTGGCCACGTCACCCACCCCTATTCAAGATCAGCAGTTGTTGCGAACGGGTCGCAATAATGCCATCCCGTCAAGGGGAGGTAAAACCCGGCTGTGAAGTTGTCGTCCGCGCGGGGCCCGCTCAGGGAGCCCGCAGGTCCACCAGTTCGGCCAGTTCCTCGCGGTGGCGGCCCGCCGTGCCGAGGGCGATGGAGTCCGCCTTGGCGCGCTTGAGGTAGAGGTGGATCGGGTGCTCCCACGTCATGCCGATGCCGCCGTGCAGCTGGAGCGCCTCCTCGGCCGCGTGCACCGCGACGGGCGCGGCGTACGCCTGGGCGACCGCCACCGCGACGTCCGCGTCCTCGCTGCCGGTGGCCAGCGCGTCGGCCGCGTTGCGGGCGGCGGCGCGGGTGTTGACCGTCTCCAGCCAGAGCTGGGCGAGGCGGTGCTTGAGCGCCTGGAAGGAGCCGACGGGCCGGTTGAACTGGTTGCGCTCCTTCGTGTAGCGCACGGTCTCCGTCAACAGCCAGTCGGCGAGCCCCAGTTGCTCGGACACGAGCAGCCCGGCACCGGCCCGCAGCGCGCGCCGCACGGGCGTCGCCGCGCTGTCGCTCAGCTGCCGTCCGGCGGCTCCCGCGAAGGTCACGACCGCGAGCGGGCGCGTCCGGTCGAGGGAGGTCTGCGGCTCGACGGTGACGCCGTCGGCGCCCGCGTCGACCGCGAACAGGCCGCTCGCGGTGGGCACGAGGAACACATCGGCCGCGCCCGCGTCGGCGACGCCGGTGACGCGGCCGGTCAGGTCCCCGCCCTCTTCCCGTACGTCCCGGAAGTCCTGCCCGGCCGTGGCCGCGAGCGGCACGGTGAGCACGCCGATGGAGCGGCCCGAGGCGAGGGCGGAGAGGACGCCGGCGGCCTCGTCGCCCGCGCAGGCGAGCAGCGCCTCCGTGGCGATGACGGCGCTCGTCAGGTACGGCACCGGGGCGACGGCGCGCCCCAACTCCTCCAGGACGACGGCCGCTTCGCGGTGCGAGGCGCCCTGGCCGCCGCGGCCCTCGGGGACGAGGAGCCCGGCGAGGCCCATGGTCTCGGCGAGGTTCTTCCACAGTGCGCGGTCGTGCGGCTCGTCCGTCTCGACGCGGGCGAGGACCTCGGTGGCGTCGCAGTGGTCGGTGAGCAGGTCGCGGACGGCGGAGCGGAGCGCTTCCTCCTCCTCGGAGTAGAGGAGGTCGGGCTCGCTGGTGGGGGTGGTGGTCATCGGGCCAGGTCCTTCCAGGCGACGTCCTTGTCGGTGCGCGGCTCGGACGGCAGGCCCAGGACGCGCTCGGCGACGATGTTCAGCAGGATCTCGCTCGTCCCGCCCTCGATGCTGTTGCCCTTGGCGCGCAGGTACCGGTATCCGGCCTCGCGGCCCGCGAAGTCCACGATCTCGGGGCGGCGCAGGGTCCAGTCGTCGTACAACAGGCCCTCCTCGCCGAGGAGTTCGACCTCCAGGCCGCTGATCTCCTGGTTGAGGCGGGCGAAGCCGAGCTTCATGCCCGCGCCCTCGGGGCCCGGGTGTCCGGCGACGAGCTGCTGGCGCAGGCGCTCGGACGTGAGGCGGGCGACCTCGGACTCGACCCACAGCTTCACGAGGCGCTGGTGCAGGTCGTGGGTGCGCAGCTCGGGGCGCTCGCGCCAGGTCTTGGCGACGAGGCCCACGAGTCCGCCCTCGCGCGGCACGCGCATGCCGCCGATGGAGACGCGCTCGTTGTTGAGGGTGGTCTGGGCGACCCGCCACCCGTCGCCGACCTCGCCGAGCCGGTGGGAGTCGGGGATCCGGACGTCGGAGAGGAACACCTCGTTGAACTCGGCCTCACCCGTGATCTGGCGCAGCGGGCGGACCTCGACGCCGGGGTCGGTCATGTCGCACACGAAGTACGTCATGCCCTTGTGCTTGGGCACGTCCGGGTCGGTGCGGGTGACGAGGATCGCGAAGCGTGCGTTGTGGGCGTTGGACGTCCACACCTTCTGGCCGTTGACGACCCAGGTGTCGCCGTCGCGGACGGCGCGGGTGCCGAGCGCGGCGAGGTCGGATCCGGCGCCGGGCTCGCTGAAGAGCTGGCACCAGATCTCCTCGCCGACCCACAGCGGCTTGAGGAAGCGCCGCTTCTGCTCGTCGGTGCCGTAGCGGAGGATGGTGGGGGCGGCCATGCCGAGGCCGATGCCGTTGCGCCGGGGGTTGTTGTCCGGGGCGCCTGCGGCGTCCAGTTCGGCGTCGACGACGGCCTGGAGTGCGCGGGGCGCGTCGAGGCCGCCGAGGCCCTCCGGGTAGTGCACCCAGGCGAGTCCGGCGTCGAAGCGGGCGCTGAGGAAGTCCTCGCGCGATGTGGTGGCGGGCGGGTGCGCGGCCAGGAACTCCTGGGTCTTGGCGCGCAGTTGCGCGGCGTCGAGCGTCATGCGGCGGCTCCTTCCGTACGGGCGTCGAGACCCGGCACGACCACGACGCGGCCCGTCGTGACGCCGTCGGCGACGCGCTGCACGGCGGACGCGGCGCCGCTGAGGTCGACGCGCTCGCTGACCAGCGGCTTGATGGCGCCGCTCGCGGCGAGTTCGGTGAGCTTCTGGTGGCAGTGCGGGATGAGCTTCGGGTTCTTGGTGGCGTACAGGCCCCAGTGCAGCCCGAGGATCGAGTAGTTCTTGACCAGCGCATGGTTGAGCGCGGCGGTCGGGATGGCGCCGGAGGCGAAGCCGACGATGACGATGCGCCCCTCGAAGGCGACGACCTTCGTGGACTGCCGGTACGCGTCGCCACCCACCGGGTCGTAGATGACGTCGGCGCCGCGGCCTCCGGTGGCCTCCTTCACGGCGGCGATGACGTCCTCGGAGCGGCGGTCGACGACGACGTCGCAGCCGAGTTCGGCCGCGACCTTCGCCTTTTCGGGGCCGCCGACGACGCCGATGACGCGGGCGCCCGCGGCCTTGCCGAGCTGCACTGCGGCGCTGCCGACACCGCCGGCGGCGGCGTGCACGAGCAGCGTCTCGCCGGACTGGAGGTGGGCGCGCTGGTGCAGGCCGAACCAGCCGGTCTGGTAGCCGATGTGCATCGCCGCGACCTCGGCGTCGTCCAGGGACTCCGGGGCGGGCAGCAGGGTGCGCTCGTCGGCGACGGTGTACTCGGCGAAGCCGCCGAGCGGCAGGGCGGGCGTGGCGATGACGCGGCGGCCGTCCTCGGTCTCGCCGCAGATCTCCACGCCGGGCGTGAACGGCAGCGGCGGCGTGACCTGGTACTGCCCCTTGCAGAGCAGCGCGTCCGGGAAGTTGATGTTGGCGGCGCGCACCTTGAGCAGAACCTGCCCCTCGCCGGGCACGGGGCGCTCGACCTCTTCGAGGCGCATCACCTCGCTCGGCTCGCCGTTCTCGTGCACTTGCCATGCCTGCATGCGGGGCCTCCACGGGACTGCTTCGTCAAACCGGGTTCGGCCGCATACTAAGCGGTCGCTTGCCGATCTGTGAATGCCCCGACGGAGGTCACTGCTCCTTCTTGCGGGCGGGCCTGGCCCGTACGTGCATGCGCTCGCCCTGCGGACCGAACAGCACGAGGAACTCGGCGGGGCCCTCCCCCGTGGACCCGAACCAGTGCGGGACGCGCGTGTCGAACTCGACGACCTCGCCCGGCTCGAGCACGAAGTCGTGCTCCCCCAGGACGAGCCGGAGCTTGCCGGAGAGCATGTACATCCACTCGTAGCCCTCGTGCGTCTTCTGGTCGGGCTCGATGCGGCGCTGCGGCTCGATCACCTTGTACGCCTGGAGGCCGCCGGGCTTCCGGGTGAGCGGGATCATCGTCCGCCCGCCCCGCACGATGGGCTTCGCCTGCACACGCGGGTCGTCGACCGGCGGCGCGCCGACCAGTTCGTCCAGCGGCACCTTGTGCGCGCGGGCGATCGGCAGCAGCAGCTCCAGACTGGGCCTGCGCAGCCCGGACTCCAGGCGGGAGAGCGTGCTCACGGAGATGCCGGTGGTCTCGGAGAGCCCCGCCAGGGTGGCGCCGCGCTCCTTGCGCAGGGCGCGAAGGCGGGGCCCGACTCCGGACAGGACGGCATCCATGCTCGCGTCCGCGGGCTCGTGTTCCTCGGGTCCATGACCGTGCCTACTCATGAATCCATTGCAGTTTCGGCAAGCTTGTTTGTCAATCCCGCGAGAGCGGGTGCACCTTCGAAGCACGTCGCATTCACGAGCTACGAGGTGGTCACCATGGAGACGCAGATCAAGCGGAACGCGTACGAGGTCGTGGTCGTCGGCGGCGGGACGGCGGGCCTGACGGCCGCGCTGATCCTGGGCCGCTCGCGCCGCTCGGTCCTCGTGGTGGACGCGGGCGAGCCGCGCAACGCGCCGGCCGCGCACATGCACGGATTCCCTTCGCGGGACGGCATGCCGCCCGCCGAGTTCCTCGCGGAGGTGCGGCGGGAGGTCACGGGGTACGGCGTGGAGCTGGTGCGGGACCGGGTCACGGCGGCCGAGCCCGACGGGGACGGCGAGTTCGAGGTGACGCTGGAGGGCGGCGGCCGGGTGCACGCACGGCGGCTGATCGTCGCGACCGGCCTGGTCGACGAGCTGCCCGACATCCCGGGGATCGCCGAGCGCTGGGGCGCCGACGTGATCCACTGCCCGTTCTGCCACGGCTACGAGTTCCGCGACCAGCCGGTCGGCGTGCTGTACCGCAAGGCGGCCGGCATCCACCAGGCCGTCCTCTTCAGCGCCCTGTCATCCGACGTCACGCTATTCCTGGACGGTACCGACGAGGACGAGCTCCCGGACGAGCACTGGCAGACGCTCGCCGTGGCCGGGGTCGCCGTGGTGAGCGGCAAGGTCGACGGCATCGAGGTCACGGACGACCGCCTCACCGGTGTCCACCTGGAGGGCGGCCGCGTGTTCCCGCGCTCGGTCCTGGTGGTCCCGCCGGTGATGTCACCGCGCGACACGCTCCTGACCTCGCTCGGCGCCCGTACGAAGGACACCCCGGCCGGCCCGTTCGTCGACGTCGACCCGACGGGCCAGACCTCCGTCCCTGGCATCTGGGCGGTCGGCAACGCGACCGGCCCCGCGGAACAGGTCGTCAACGCGGCGAGCGCCGGATACCGCGCGGGCGTCGCCCTCCACGCCCAGCTCCTCCAGTCGGACCTCGACCGCGAGGCGGAGCGCCGACGCGCCGGGGTGTTCTCGCCGGAGGGGGAACGGGCGGTGGCGCGGGCGCGCGCCGCCGTGTGAGGCGCCGGCCTGACGCGCTCCGGACGCGGGGCGTGTCAGGCGCCGTCCGCTTCCCACCGCAGCAGGTCCCCCGGCTGGCAGTCCAGGGCCTCGCACAGGGCCTCGAGGGTGGTGAAGCGCACGGCCTTGGCGCGGCCGTTCTTGAGGACCGCGAGGTTGGCGGGGGTGATGCCGACGCGGTCGGCCAGGTCGCCCACGGACATCTTGCGGCGGGCGAGCATCACGTCGATGTCGACGACGATCGGCATCAGATCACCTCGTCCAGCTCGGCCCGCAGCTGTGTCGCCTGGGCGAGCAGCATGCGCAGGACGAGGACGATGAGGGCGACGCCGAGGATGGCCAGGCCGATGCCGCCCATGATGAGCGTGACGCCGGGGTCGTCGCGCTGGCTGGGGGCGTTGACGGCCGTCACCGTGAACCAAAGGAGGGCGACGGCGACGACGGCGCCGATGACCCCGTTCACGTAGCGGAAGGCGGCGTGCGAGAAGACGGTGCCGCGGCGGACCATTCCCACGAGTCGGCCCACGCAGACCAGGGCGACCTGCGCCGCCACCATGCCCAGGACGGTGATCACGCGGAATGCCGTCAGGGGCCGGGACCCGTCCTCCGGGTCGCCCCCGCTGATCAGCAGCCACACCATCGACACCTGCACGAACACCGTGCCGACGAACACCACCGCCAGCACGACGCGCAGCGCGCGCACGGTCCAGTTCCCCATGGCTCCACCCCACCTTGAATCGAATGACGATTGGAATCTATCGAAATTCGATAGGTGCGGCAAATATCGGTCGTGCTCTGGGCATGGCAGGTTGGGCGCCGAGGGGGTATCCATGGCGGCCATGACGTCCGCATCCGCCGCTCCGCGCGGCCTTCCCGACCCTCCCCCGCTCGGCGCGTCCGCGCTGCCTCCTGCGACGTACGAGGGTCGGCTCGTGCTGGTGACCGGGGGCGGTACGGGGCTCGGGCGGGCCATGGCCGCGGAGTTCGCGCGGCTCGGTGCCGACGTGATGATCGTGAGCCGGAAGGCGGAGCATCTGGAGCCCGCGCGCGAGGAGTTGCGGGCGGTCGAGGGCGCGGGGCAGGTGACGGCGGCGACCTGCGACATCCGGGACGCCGCGCGGATCACCGAGGTGTTCGACGCGGCGGTCGCCGCGCACGGCCGGATCCCCGACGTCCTGGTGAACAACGCCGCCGCCAACTTCCCTTCCCCGGCCGAGGAGTTGTCGCCGAACGGCTGGCGCGCGGTCGTCGACATCACCCTGAACGGCACGTACTTCATGACCCGCGAGTTCGGCCGCCGCCACCTGGCGGCGGGCACACCGGGCTCGGTGATCGCCGTCGGCGCGTCGTACGCATGGACGGGCGGGCCCGGCTACGCGCACAGCTCGGCGGCGAAGGCGGGCGTGAAGAACCTGGTGGAGACGCTGGCCGTCGAGTGGGGTCCCTATGGGATCCAGGTGAACGGGCTCGTGCCGGGGCTCATGCCGCACGACGACATGACGGCCGACATCCGCGACAACCTCGACCGGGCCGAGGCGGACGGTCCGGGCCCAGCCGACCGGCAGCCCGCGCTGAGAGTGGGCGCGCCAAGGGAGTTGGGCTGGGCGGCGACGTTCCTCGCCTCGCCCTACGCCCGTTTCGTCAGCGGCCACACCCTCGTGGTGGACGGCGCGAACTGGCAGCGCCGCGAGCTGGTCAACGCGCCGGTGACGCCGGTGCGGGAGCAGCTCGGTCGCGGCCCGTTCGCGCCGTGATGCACAGGAGCGCCGTGACGCGCGGGGCCGCCGTCAGCCGAGCCGCTGCCCGTACACGTGGTCGACGGCCATGACCATCAGGACCCGCCGGTCGGACACCATCACGGACCGGTACTCGTCCCAGTCGGGGTGTTCGCCCGCGGCCTTGCGGTAGTAGTCGACGAGCGCCTCGACCTCGGGGCTCTTCGGGTCGTCGCCCGGCCCGACGAGGGTGACGGTGCCTTCGGCGGTGGCCCAGGCCCGGCCGTCGGAGCGGGTCACCTCCAGCGCGGCGCGCGGGTCGCGGCGCAGATTGGCGGTCTTGGCGCGGCCCTCGGTCATCGACACGTACAGCGTCTCGGTGGCGGCGTCGTAGTACGGCTGGACCGGCGAGAGCTGCGGGCGGCCGTCGGCCTTGAGGGTGGCGAGCACGCCGAGCCTGCTCTCGGCGAGGAGGGCGCGCGGGTCGAAGGGTGCGGTGGTCATGGTCACCTTTCGTGCGGGGGACGCTGCGGCGCCGGCGCGGTCCGCCGACACCCTTGGGAACATCTCACGCGCCCCGGTATTCCGGCGGTCTGCGGCGCGCCTTCGCCGTGTATCCCTCGGCGACGTCCTCGGAGGTGAGCGTCAGCGCGGCGCTCATGGCGACCTTGTCGAGCGCGGCGTCGAGGCCGGCGTCGGCGTACGCGTCGATGTCGCGCTTGACGGACTGCACGGCGAGCGGGGCGTTGGCGGCGATCTCCTCGGCCAGCTCGCGCGCGGCGCGCTCCAACTCGTCGCCGGGCACGACCTGTTGCAGCAGCTTCAGCCGGTACGCGGTCTCCGCGTCGATGCGTCGTCCGGTGAGCGCGAGGTACTTCGCCCATCCGGCCCCCGCCTCGCGCGCGATCCGCAGATCGCCACCGGCGTCGACGGCGACCCCCAACTGCGCCTCGGGCAGCGCGAACACGGCGTCGTCGGCCGCGATCCGCACGTCGGCCATGAGCGCGAGCTCGAACCCGAAGCCCAGGCAGTACCCCTGCACGGCCGCGACAACGGGCTGCGGGAGCCGGGCGAAGGCGGCGAACCGCTCGTGCACCCACCGAATGCCCTCGTAGTACGCCCGGTGCCGCGCGGCCCCGCTCTCCCCCTCGATGTTCCCGCCGGGCGCGGTCACGTCGATCCCGGCGCAGAACGCCCGCCCCTCGGCGCGCAGCAGCACGACCCGGATCCGCTCGTCGAACCGGATGCGGTCGGCCATCACCCCGAGCTGCCGACTGGACTCCCAGCTCCAGGCGTTGAGCTTGCCGGGCCGACACAGCGTCAGGACGCCGACCCCGCCCTCCTCGACGTCGAGCCGCAGACGCCGCTCGTCCCCCTCGGGGATGCGATGGTCGGTCGTGTCGATCATCCGCGCAGGGTAGCGGCGGCGGCCCGCGACCTGAAGACATGCGACAGGCCCGTACGAGGCCGGTTCCGGCTCAGGCGGCGACGAGGTCCGCCGACACGTCCCAGAGGCGGTCGGCGAGTTCGGGGTCGAGGGCCCATTCCTTGACGCCGTGCGGGTGTTCGGCGAGGTCGGCGTCGTTCGGCACGGTGTACGCCTCCTGCCCGTCGTCGAGATAGTGGCCTCCGGTGCGGGCGAACTCGGGTGCGACGGCCGCGACGAGCGTGGTCGCGGCGCCCTGCTCGGCCGTCTTGTACGTGAACACTCCGGCGGCCTCCGCCGCGTCGAGGGACGCCTTCTGACGGGGTGTGAAGTTCCGCTGGAGTCCGGTGGCGACGCCGCCGGGGTTCACCGTGTTGGCGACGATGCCGTCGGACGCCCAGCGGTGGGTCGCGGCCACGGCGAAGAGGGAGTTGGCGGTCTTCGACTGGGCGTAGGCGAGCTGTGGGTCGTAGGGGCGACGGTCGAAGTGGAGGTCGTCGAAGTCGACTCCGGCGCGCATGTGGGCCGTGGAGCTGACCGCGACGATCCTCGCCCCGTCGCGCTCGGCCGCTCCCCCGGCCAGCGCCTCGCGCAGCCCGGAGGCGAGGGCGAAGTGCCCGAGGTGGTTCGTCGCGAACTGCAACTCCCAGCCTTCGGGCGTGCGTTCAAGACCGCCGGTGACGAGCCCGGCGTTGTTGATCAGCAGGTGCAGCGGGCGCCCGCCCCACGTCTCGACGAAGCGCGCGACGGAGGCCCGGTCGGCGAGGTCGAGCGGAAGGACGCGGGGCCGGGCCCGGCCTGTGGATGCGGCCATCCTCTCGGCGGCGGCCTCACCCGCTTCGACGTTCCGCACGGCGAGGACCGTCTCCGCTCCGGCGGCGGTCAGGGCGCGGGCGGTCTCGAGGCCGAGCCCGGACGACGCGCCCGTCACGATCGCGCGGACGCCGCTGAGGTCGATGCCGCGCAGCACGTCGTCCGTGGTGCTGGAGGCGGTGAAAGGAGTGGTGATGAGTTTGGTGATGGGCGTGGTGATGGGGTCGCGAGGTGCCGGAACCATGCCGCGACTATACGAGCGCCTCTCCGACGCTCGGGGTAGACACTGTCTATCCCGGCGTAGTAGACAGTGTCTATGCCCTCTGAGCGAACCAACGACGCCCCCTCCCCCGGCGGCCTCCGCGAACGCCTGGTGGACACCGGCGTGGCCCTCGTGGACACGGAGGGCGCGGCGGCGCTGTCGCTGCGCGAGATCGCCCGGCGCGCCGGGGTTTCGCACGGTGCGCCGCGCCGCTACTTCCCGACACACCTGGAACTCCTGTCGGCGATCGCCCGCCGCGGCTTCACCGACCTCGGCGAACGGGCCACGCGGGCACTCGCCGACGCCAGCCCCGACCCTCGCGAACAGGTGGCCGTACTGTCGCGCCTCTATCTCGATTTCGCGGCGCGTCACCGCGGCATGTACGAGCTGATGTTCCGCCACGATCTGTTGGAGAGCGGCGAGTTGGGCCTGCGCGACAGCAGCCTTCCGCTGTTCAAGGTGCTCGTCGAGCTCGTCGCGGAGATCCGCACCGATGCCGAACCCGCCGTCGTCGCGGGCGCGTTGTGGGCGAACCTGCACGGCGTGGCCCAGCTGTGGGGCTGGGGCAGCCTGCAACTGGCCGTCGGCGTCGAGGACGTCGAGCCGCTGCTGACCTCCGTGCTCGACGCCCACCTGGGCCCGGCGTGAACGGCCGCGCCCGGCGGCGCATCACGCTCGCGGGCAGCATCGTAGGGGCCGTACTCGTCGCCCTCGACGGCACGGTCCTCACCGTGGCGCAGCCCGCCCTCCAGGACGACCTCAGCGCCTCCCTCGCCCAGGTCCAGTGGACCAGCACCGGCTATCTGATCGCGGTGGCGAGCCTGCTGGTGTTCGCCGGACGCCTCGGCGACCGCTACGGGCACGCGCGGCTGTTCGGCTACGGGATGCTGGGCTTCGCGGCGGCGTCGGCGGGCATCGGTTTCGCGCCGGACATCCACTGGGCGATCGGCCTACGCGTCGTGCAGGGCGTGTGCGGGGCCCTGCTGCAACCGGCGACGCTCGGGATGCTGCGCGCGGCCTACGCGGCGGAGTCCCTCGGCATGCCGATCGCCCTGCGGACGAGCGCGATCGGCGTCGCGGCGGCCACGGGACCGCTGGTGGGCGGGGTGCTCACGGCGCATCTGGGCTGGCGTTCGGTGTTCTTCCTGGGAGTGCTGCCGGGGGTGGTGATCGCGGGGTTGGTGCTCGGCGTACGGGATCGGGCGGGGGCCGAGGGGATCGACGTACAGGAGCGGGCACAACCGTCTGCCGACACGAGGCGCGTCGGGCTCGACCTCGTTGGTGCGCTGCTGCTCGCCGTCGCGTTGGGCTGCCTGGTCGCGGTGCTCGCCGCGCTGCCGGGATCGGGCTGGTCGGTCGGCACCGTGCTGCTCGCGGTGTGTGCGGGGTTCGCGGCGGTGGCTTTCGTCGCGCACGAGCGCCGTACGGCCGACCCGTTGATCTCCCCCGCGCTGCTCGCCTCCCGGGCCGTCGGACCCGCGCTGGGCGTGCTGTTGACGGCGTCGGCGGCCCTGTTCGGGACGCTGTTCGTGGCGACGTACTTCCTTCAGGACGTGCTCGGCCTCGACCCGCTGGGCACGGCGCTGCGGATGCTGCCGGCGGCGGCGTGCATGGTGCTCGCGGCGCCGCTGACACCGGTTCTGCTGCGCCGGTTCGGGACGCGGGCGGTGACGTCGGCCGGGATGCTGGCACTGGCGGCGGGCGTGTTCGGCTTCGGCCGCCTCGACGCCTCGTCGGCGTCCCCGCTCGCCGTCGGGGCGTGCGCGGTGGCGCTGGGCACGGGCTTCGGGGCGGTGATGGTGGGCGCGACGGAGTCCCTCGTACGACGGGCCGACCTCGGCGCCGCCGGAGTGGCGGGCGGCCTGCAACAGACCGCGCTGAACATCGGCCCGACGCTCGGCGTGGCCGCGGCGACGGCGCTGCTCGCCTCCGGCACGGACTTCGTGGCGTCGATGGGCGTGACGCTGACGGCACTGGCCGCTCTGGTGCTGGCGGCAGGCGTGGCCGCCGTACGCCTCCCGGGACGTACGGGCCCGAACCTCAGCCGGAGACGGGCGTCCGGGACAGCGCGGTGCGCAGGGCGAAGACGCCGAGCAGACCGCCTGCCGTGAACCGTTGAGCGGCCATGGCGCGGGGCCGGGCGGCCAGGAACCCGGAGACGCGGGCGGCCCCCAGCATGATCACGGCGTTCACGGTGAGCCCCACGAGGATCTGTACGGCACCGAGTTGGAGCAGCTGCCCCCACGCGGGACCGGCCGTCGGGTCGAGGAACTGCGGGAGCAGCGCCGCGTACATGAGGGCGATCTTGGGGTTGAGGAGGTTGGTGAGCAGGCCCATCGAGAAGAGCCGCAGGTCGGAGACCGGCGGCAGATCGGCCGCGGGAGCGAAGGGCGAGCGCCCGCCGGGCTTGAGCATGCCCCAGGCGAGGTACGCCAGGTAGGCGGCGCCCGCCAGCTTGACCACGAGGAACGCGAGCGGCACTGCGGCGAAGAGCGCGGACAGTCCGGCGGCCGCTGCCAGCAGATAGGCCACGAACCCGACGGCGGTCCCGCCGAGGCTGACCAGACCGGCCCTGCGGCCCTGGGTGATCGCCCGGGAGGCCAGGTGGATCATGTTCGGCCCCGGGGTCAGCGCCATGCCCAGCTCGATCAGGGCCACTCCCCCGGCCGCTGCCGCAGTGATCACCGGTCGTCCCCCTCGGTCGTACGTCGGGCGCCCGCCAGGAAATGGGGGCACCCAGGTGCGGCGGACGGTCGCGATGAGCCGCGCCCGCCCCTGCCACAGATTACGCGTACAAGGTGGATGCCCTGGTCGGGGCCTCAGTGCGCGATGCCGTCGATCAGCTCGCGCGCGCCCTGGCGCAGCAGCGCGACGGCCACGGACATGCCGAGCGTCGCCGGGTCGAGGGGGCCCGCCCACTCCTGGGCGTTGAGGACGCGCTTGCCGTCGGGGGTGAACACGCAGGCACGCAGCGACAGGTCGCCGGAGCGCTCGGCGCGGGCGTACCCGGCGATCGGCGAGTTGCAGTGCCCCTGGAGGACGTGCAGGAACATCCGCTCGGCGGTCGCCTCGCGCCAGGTGTCGCGGTGGCCGAGCCCGGTCACCGCCTCCAGGGTCTCGGTGTCGTCCTCGCGGCACTGGAGGGCGAGGATGCCGGCGCCGATCGGCGGGCACATCGTCTCCGGGGAGAGGATCTCGGTGATGACGTCGGTGCGGCCGATCCGCTCGAGCCCGGAGAGGGCGAGGAGGAGGACGTCGGCGTCGCCCGCCGCCATCTTCTCCATGCGGCGGTTGGCGTTGCCGCGCATCGGGACGCACTCCAAGTGCGGGTGAGAGGCGGCCAGTTGGGCGACGCGGCGGACCGATGAGGTGCCCACGCGGGTGCCTTCCGGCAGCTCGTCGAGGGTGCGGCCCGCCGGGTCGATCAGGGCGTCCCGTACGTCGTCGCGCTCGAGGTACGCGCCGAACGTGCAGCCCTCGGGCAGCGGCCGGTCGGCCGGAATGTCCTTGAGGCAGTGCACGGCGAGGTCGGCCTCCCCGTCGAGCAGCGCCCGGTCGACCTCCTTGGTGAAGGCCCCCTTGCCACCGAGCTTCGCCAGATCGCCCATCCACTTATCGCCGCTGGTCGTGACGGGCACGACCTCGGTGCGGATACCGGGGTGAAGCGCGGCGAGCTCGGCACGGACGCGCTCCACCTGGGCCAGCGCCATCGGCGATGAACGGGAGACGATACGGATCAACTCGGCTGCCATGGCGACACGATAGCCCCTTCAGCGGGCGGCCATTCGACGGCCCCGGCGTCACACGGACCGCAGAATGCCTTCCACTCCGTCCAGGAACGTCTCGGACACGAGCCGGGCATCGGAGAGGCAACCGGCGGCCATGGCGCCGTCCCTGAGCATGACGAAGTGCCGCCCGGCCGCGTCCGCGGGCGCGCAGCCGGCCTGGTCGAGCAGTTCCACGGCGGTGTCCAGGAACCACTGCCGATGCGTCAGAACGGCCTGGTGGACCGGGTGGGACGGGTCGGGGTACTCGGCGGCGGCGTTCAGGAAGGCGCAGCCGCGAAAGCCCTGCGACCGGATGCCCTCGGTGATGGTGCGGGCGACGGCGCGGACCGTGTCGGGCGCCGGGAGTCCCTGGGCACGGACGGCCTCGATCTGGCCCCTGATGCCCTGATCGGCCTGTTGCAGGTAGGCGAGGACGAGTTCTTCCTTGCCCTTGAAGTGGCGGTACAGCGTGGCCCGGGTGACCTGGGCCTCTTCGATGATCCGGTCGACGCCGACGGAGTGGATCCCCTCGGCGTAGAAGATGCGGGTCGCCGTGCCGAGCAGCCGTGACCGCGCCTCGGACGTCCTGCCGGTTGCCGTGCGCTCACTCATGGCGGAAACGGTACCAGCCGCGAGAGGGAGAACGTTCGGTCTTGACGACCGGCCGCGAGCAGCCTTAGATAAAAAGAGACCGAACGTTCTCCCTCGGTCGCCGAGCTCTTCTCTGCTCCTCTCTGCTTCTTCTCCACTCCCTGAAAGGGGTCCTCATGGACACCGTCATCTCCACGCCCGCCCCCGCGGCGAACCCCGTCGCTGCGCTGCGCCGCCTCTACCTGGGGCGATTCGCCTTCGCCACGGTGTGGTCGGGCCTGCTGTTCACGACCGCGGGCCGGCTCGGCGCGCTGGGCAAGGTCCTGCTGGTCGTCTATCCGCTGTTCGACGTGGCGTGCGCGATCGTCGACGTACGCGGCGCCCGCGCGAACCGCGGCCCCGTGCGCGGCCTGTACGTGAACATCGCGCTCAGCGTCCTGACGACGGCGGGTCTGCTCGCCGCCGTCTCCTCCGGCATTCCGGCCGTGCTGCGGGTGTGGGGCGTGTGGGCCGTCACCGCGGGGCTCGTGCAACTGACCGTGGGTGTACTGCGGCGCGGCATGGGCGGACAGTGGCCGATGATCGTCAGCGGCGGCATCTCGGCGCTCGCCGGAGCGTCCTTCGTCGCGCAGGCCGCGAAGGAAGGCGCGTCCCTGTCGAATCTGGCCGGGTACGCCTTCCTCGGTGGCGTCTTCTTCCTCGTCTCCGCTCTGCGACTGCGGCGCTGAGACGACCGTCCTCGGCGGCTACCGCGCGAACACCTCGAACGGCACCGCCGGCTTCCCGCCGAAGCGCTCCGCCGTCGCCTGCGCGTTCCCCGTGAGGAAGGTGCGGCAGTACGTCTCCGGGTCCTCGCTCGTCAGGACCTCGATGTACGTGCGGTGTTCGAGGAGGGAGCGGATGGAGCGCTCGAGGCCTGCCGTGGCGTCGACGGCGTGCGTGGGCTGCGACGAGCCCGCGACGGCCACCCACCGCACGCCGTTCCACGGCTCCAGACCCTGTTCGGTCAGCTCCGGGAAGATCCACCGGTTGCCCGCGTCGCCCGCCGCGTCGAGCGTGGCGCGGCCGACGGCGACGTGGTCGGGGGTGTTCCAGGCGACGCCGCCCCAGGTGTCGCGGTGGTTGAGGGTGATGACGAGTTCCGGCCGGTGGCGGCGGATCGCTGCGGCGATGTCGCGGCGCAGCGCGGTGCCGTACTCGATGACGCCGTCCTGGTGGTCGAGGAACTCGACGCTCTCCACGCCGACGACCGCCGCGCTGGCCCGCTGCTCCTGCTCGCGCAACGGGCCGCACTTGGCGGGCTCGATGGTGTCGATACCGGCTTCGCCGCGGGTGGCGAGCACATAGCTCACCTCGCGGCCCGCGTCGGTCCAGGCCGCGACGGCGGCGGCGCAGCCGTACTCCAGATCGTCCGGATGCGCGACGACGGCGAGCGCCCGCTGCCAGTCCTCCGGCATGGGCTCCAACGGAGAGTGCGATTCGGGCAGGGTCATACGGGCAGCCTATGGCCCCGCCCGGCGGCTCACACCTCCCCGCGCACCATCCCGAGCAACCGGTCCAACACCCGCGGACCGCCCGCCCGCAGCCCGTCGTGTTCGAACTCGTTCGTCACCCACGGGCGCAGGCCGCGGATCGTGCGGGCCGTCTGCAGGGCGTGGGTCGTGTCGACGTACATGTCGTCGTGGTAGACGGCCGCCGCCGTCGGGACCTCGTTCGCGGCGAGGCGGGTCGGGTCGTAGAGGGACGGCCAGTCGGTGCGGGCGGCGAGGTGGTCGGCGACCTCGCGCAGGGGCCGCAGGGCCGGGTCGACGTCGAACTGCCAGGGGTGGATGGTCTCGCCGGTGAACAGGAGGGGGCCGCCGGACGCGAGGGTCTTCTCGCCGTCGAACTGGGGGAATTCGGCGCGCACGCGCTCCGCGGACCAGTCGGTGGGGCGGCCGCCCTGCGCGTAGATCGCCTCGTGCACCAGGGCGTACAGGGGGTGGGAGCGGTACGAGAGGGCCGTCGCGGTCTGTTCCTGGAACGCGTCGGACAGTTCGAGGCCGCCGGGCGTGCGCACGAACGCGTCCTCGAGGAGGTAGTGCAGCCGGTCGCTGCCGTCGCCCGCGCCGAGCCAGATGCCGAGGGACTGGAAGGCGGGGAGGGTGAGCCGGTAGCCGTTGGGGAGGACCGGCTCGTGCTCCTGGACGTACGCGGCGATCTCGCGCGCCCGCTCGACGTCCATCGGGTAACGGGCGTAGTGCGCCCGCACCTTGCGCTCGACGCGCGGGTACGCGGCGCGGTACACGTCGTCGGCGTGGCCGTCGAGGGTGGGCAGGCCGCCCGTGATGATGGCCGCCTCCAGGCCCTCGGGCGCCGACGACAGGTAGCGGACGGCGCAGAAGCCGCCGAAGCTCTGGCCGAGGACGGTCCAGGGCGTGCCGCCGGTGACCTCGCGGCGGATGTCCTCGCAGTCCCGGACGATCGAGTCGGCGCGGAAGTTCCCCACGTACGCGGCCTGTTGGGCGGCGTCGCCGCGCAGCGGGAGCGTCTGGCGGTTGATCGTGGCGGAGGCGCCGGCGCCGCGCTGGTCGAGGAGGAGGACGCGGTGGTCCTTGAGGGCGCGGCCGAGCCAGTTGGGCGTGCCGGAGAAGCGGTTGGCGCCGAAGCCGGGGCCGCCCTGGAGGTACACCAGCCACGGCAGCTCCTCGTGCGCGCGCCCCGGGGCGACGGCCTCCCGCGCGAAGAGCTCGATGCGCTCCCCGTCGGGAACGTCGTGGTCGAGGGGGACGGAGAAGCGTCGGTCGGTGAGGACGACCCCGGCCTGGCGGTAGCTGGCGGCGCTCAATGCGGCTCCTGTGCGGCGGTTCGGATGGTGCGTCCGCCCAGTTCAGCACATGGTCGGGGCGCCGAGGAGCCAGGGTCTACCTCCGCACCGCGTAGCGCAGGTGCAGGGCGCGGCGGCCCTGGACGACGACCGGGTCCTCCAGGAGCTGATGGCCCTGGCGCAGCTTCGCGAAGTACGGGATGCCCTCGCCGAACAGGACGGGCACGAGGCTGACGCACACCTCGTCGACGAGGCCGAGGTCGAGCGCCTGCTGGATGATCGAGGGGCTGGCGATGGTGACGTCCCGCTCGCCGGCGATCTCACGGGCCGCGCGGATCGCCGCCTCGACCCCGTCGACGAACGTGGTCGTCGGCCAGCGGATGGCGGCGTCCTCGGGCACGCGGTGCGTGACCACGACGACGGGGGCGCCCGCCGGGTGCTTGTCGCCCCAGCCGTCGGCGACGTCGAAGAGGCGCCGCCCGGCGACGACCGCGCCGCAGGAGCCCGTGAGCCGGTCGAGCATCCGCGCGCTCGCGTCGTCGACGTGGAACTCCACGGTCTCGTTCGGGTTCGGCACGGACACGTCCCCGGCCTCGTACCACTCGAAAAGCTCTCCGACCTGGTCCTGGGGATCCGCCACGAATCCGTCGAGCGACATCGTCACGTGGCTGAGTACCTTGCCCACCGGGGGCCTCCGTCCGTCGCGTCGGCAGTCATCAGTACCGACCCTGGGCGGGCGGGAAACTCATCGCCGGGCGTCGGTGTCGCTCGGGACGGGTTCGAGGACGACCACCGCCGTCTCGGACGGGCGGCGGCCGGCGTGCGCGTCGAGGTGGGGTTCTAGCGTGCGCCAGCGCGACCACAGGCGGGCGCGTTCCTCGCCGGTCGCGGCGCGCGCCCGGACCGTGCGGCGGCCACCGACGAGGTCGGCCGCGGCCTCGGGATGGGCCTGGAGGTTGAGCCACCAGGCGGGTTCGGCCTCGCCCCAGCCGTTCATGGCGAGGGTGACCAGGCGCGGGCCGTCCTCGATGTACGCGACGATGACGCCGCGCTGCCGCCCGGTGCGGCGTCCGGTGGTGGTCAGCCGCAGGGTGCCCCACTTGCCCTTGCGCGGCTTCCACAGCCCGACCCGGCCGCCGAACGCCCGGTACAGGCCGCGGTGCACCGACCAGGCGAGGCGGATGAACCGGCGCGGCGGCAGCCACGGCGGTTTCGTACGGTCCCCGGTCGGCATGACGGCCTCCCCCACGCGGACGGCAGCGGCTGCCGCGCACGCTAGCGGCGGACGCGGGCCACGGACAGGGCCAAACGGTCCACCGACGCTCAGCGCGCGCCGAGGCTGGAGCCGCGCACCACCAGTTCGGGCTGGAGCACCACGCGCCGGTGCTCGTGGGGCCGGTCGGGCGCGTCGGCCGCCTCGATCTCCTCCAGGAGCAGGTCGGCCGCGAGGGCGCCCATGTGCACGGCGGGCTGGCGCACGGAGGTGAGCGGGACGGCGGCGGCCGCCGCGAACTCGATGTCGTCGTAGCCGACGATCGCCATGTCGTCGGGGACCCGCACCCCGGCCGCGTACAGGGACTGGAGGACGCCGAGGGCCAGGAGGTCGTTGGCGCAGAAGACGGCGGTGGGGCGTTCGGTGAGGCCGAGGAGGCGGGCGCCCGCGTCGCGGCCCGCGGACACGTCGAGGCGGTCGGTCGGCAGCTCCCGCAGGCACGACGCGGGCAGCCCGGCCTCCTTCAGGGCGCGCAGGGCGCCCTGGCGGCGGTCCTCGACCTGGTTGAGGGTGCGCGGGCCGCTGACGTACGCGATGGAGCGGTGGCCGTTGTCGATGAGATGGCGGACGGCGAGCGCGCCGCCGTTCACGTCGTCGACGGACACGGAGCACTCGGTGGCGCCCTCGGCGACCCGGTCGACCAGCACGAACGGGATGTCGTGGCGGCGGAACGCCTCCACGGTCGGCCCGGTCGCCTCGGCGGGCGTCAGGAGGACGCCGCGGACCCGCTGCTCGGCGAAGAGCGACAGGTAGTCGGCCTCCTCGGCGGGGCTCTGCGCGCTGTTGCACACCATCACGCCGAGCCCGGCGTCGCGGGCGGCCCGCTCGGCGCCGCGCGCGACGTCCACGAAGAACGGGTTGCCCATGTCGAGGACGAGCAGCCCGATGATGCGGCTGCGTCCCGCGCGCAGTTGGCGCGCCGACTCGCTGCGGACGTAGCCGAGCCGCTCGATGGCGGCCTGGACGCGGGCCCGCGTCGCGTCGGCCACGGCGTCGGGCCGGTTGATCACGTTCGAGACCGTGCCCACGGACACCCCCGCTTCACGGGCGACGTCCTTGATCCCCACGGACTGTCCCATCGGGTGTGGTCCTCCTGGTGAGCTGGTGCGGCAGTGGGAGTGTACGTGTCGTGACCCGGTCGGCGTTCGACACTTCGGACATCTGGGTGAATCGTTTTGAGTAGGATCACCCTCCCCACAGGAAGCACGAGGTCCGGATCGCGCACAGCCCTCAACTATCCGCTACAGGAAGCCAAATGCACCTCACGCACACCTCTTGCCTATTACCACGCGCTACTGAATCGTTTGAATCGGACCACCTTCATCGACGAAGGGACACCACGACATGCCCAGCGACATCCGCCGCAGAACCGTCCTCGCCGCGACCGCGGGCGCCGTGCCCGTCATCGCGGCCGGCGCGGCGCCGTCCGCCGCCGCGACACCCCTCGCGCCCGCCGCCCCGACATCCGGAGGGGCCGTCACGGGGCTCACCACCGAACACCTCACCGACCCGCTCGGCACCGACGCGGCGCGCCCCCGGTTCGGGTGGCGACTCGGGGCGGGGCGGCGGGGGCTCGCGCAGGGGGCGTACCGGATCCGGGTGGCGACGAGCGCCGCGCGGCTCGCCCGGCCCGACGTGTGGGACAGCGGGCGCGTCACGTCGTCCGACCAGGTCGCCGTGCGCTACGCCGGGCCCGACCTGAAGCCGTCCACCGCGTACCTGTGGACCGTGACGGTGTGGGACTCGGACGGCCGCGAGGTCGGCACGTCGCCCGCCGCCCGCTTCGAGACGGGGCTGCTCAGCAGCGACGGCCGCGCCCGGTGGGACGGCGCCGCGTGGATCGGTATGAAGGGCAAGAAGCCGAACTCGGCGGGCGCGCCGCTGCTGCGCACGCGGGCCGCGCTGCGCAAGGGGCAGGTCCGCGAGGCGCGCCTCTACATCACCGCGCTCGGCGTCTACGAGGCGTACGTCAACGGCGAGCGCGTCACCGTCCCCGAGGGCGAGGGCCGCACGGTCGAACTCCTCACCCCGGGCTGGACGAACTACGACACCAGCGTCAACTACATGACGTACGACGTCACGGAGTCGGTCCGGAGCGGCGGCGACCGGGCGGTGACGCTCGCCGCCGTCCTCGGCAACGGCTGGTACAACGCCCGCGTCTCCGAGGGCAGCACGTACTACTCGAAGGACGGCAATCCGCTCGCCCTCAAGGCCAAGCTCCTGATCCGGTACGCCGACGGCAGCACGCAGAGCGTCGTCACCGCGCCGGGCGCCGGCTGGAAGGCCACCGACACCGGCCCGTACCGCGCCGACGACATCTACGACGGCCAGACCTACGACGCCCGCAAAGAGCTGCCCGGCTGGACGACGAGCGGCTTCGACGCCTCGGCGTGGTCCGACGTCGAGGAGGTCGGCTACGCGGCGAAGTACCCCGACGCCAAGCTGACCGCCTACCCCGGCGAGACCGCACGCATCATGGAGAAGTGGGACCGCACGCCCGAGTCGCTGACGGTGTACTCGGAGGTGACGGGCGAGGAGTCCAGCGCCAACGGCAAGGGCCGCATCGTCCCCGACCCCGACAGCACCACCTCGGGACGGCCGGGACCGGTGACACTGCGCGCCGGTGACACGGCCGTCTTCGACCTCGGCCAGAACATGGTCGGTGTCCCCCGCTACACGCTGCGCGGCCCGGCGGGAACCGAAGTCGTCGTCAGGTTCGGGGAGATGCTCAACGACGACAGCAAGGGCGCGGACGGCCCCGTCGGCTCGCTCTACCGCGCCAATCTGCGCTCGGCGAAGGCCACCAGCACGTACATCCTCAAGGGAGACACCAAGGGCGAGACACATCAGGACTCGCTCACCTTCTACGGCTTCCGTTACGTGTCCGTGGAGGTGACGACGAAGGGCGCCGAGGTCACCGTCTCGGGCCTGACCGGCAAGGTCGCGACGTCCGCGCTCCGCTCGACCGGCGACATCACCACCAACGACACCGACATCAACCAGCTGATCAGCAACGTCCATTGGGGCCAGCGCGGCAACTACCTGTGGGTGCCCACCGACTGTCCGCAGCGCGACGAGCGCCTCGGCTGGACCGGCGACACCCAGGTCTTCTCCCGCACCGGCCTCTACAACACGGACTCGGTCGCCTTCCTCAGCCACTTCGAGGACATCCTCATCGAGTCGCAGAAGACGTACGGCGTCGACGGCGCGCAGTTCACGGCGGTCGCGCCCGGCAACCGGTACAACGCGGCGCAGCCGTGCAGCGGTTGGGCGGACTGCGGTGTCGTCGTGCCGTGGACGGTGTGGCAGATGAGCGGCGACCGGGCGGTCGTCGACCGCAGCTGGGACGCGATGGTCGCGTACATCGACTGGATCAAGAAGAAGGGCGGCGACAGCTACGCGGGTCAGGGCGCGATCTTCGCCGACTGGCTCGCCTTCCAGAACACCGGCACGCAGCTGATGAGCGACGTGTACTACGCGTACAGCGTGCGCCTCATGTCGCAGATGGCGCGGGCCACGGGCAGGACGGCCGAGTCGAAGGCGTACGACGATCTGTTCACCCGCATCCGCCGCGCCTTCATGGCGAAGTACATAGCGGTGGACGGCGACAAGATCACCGTCCGCTCGAGCCTCGGCGGCAAGCCCGTCATGGGCGGCGACCCCGAGGACAACAGCCAGTCGGCGCTCCTGTGGGTCCTCAAGCTCGGCTTCTACGACACCCAGGCCCAACGCCGTTCCCTGGTAGGCCTGTTGGCGGACAACATCGGCAACGACGCGGCGTACAAGGCGGCCCACCCCGACAGCGCGCGCGTCGACTACGCGGAGAACACCCTCTCCGTCGGCTTCCTCGGCGCGAACGTCCTCGCCCCGGTCCTCACCGACGAGGGCCGCGCCGACCTCGCCTACACACTTCTCCACCAGGACGCCATGCCCTCCTGGCTCTACTCGGTGAAGAACGGCGCGACGACCATCTGGGAACGCTGGAACTCCTACTCCAAGGAGGACGGCTTCGGCCCGGTGGAGATGAACTCCTTCAACCACTACTCGTACGGCGCGATCATGGAGTGGATGTACGCGTACATGGCCGGCATCACCCCCGACCCCGACCATCCCGGCTTCCGTCGCTTCCGTCTCACCCCGCACCTGGACCCGACGGGCCGCATCACCGAGGTCACCTCCCACCACGACTCCCCGTACGGCCGCATCACGAGCAACTGGTCGGTGACGCCCGCGGGCACGCTGACGTACGAGACGGACGTCCCGCCGGGCACGGAGGCGACCCTGACCCTGCCCGCGCTCTCCCCCGACACGGTCCGCAAGGGCCGCACGCCCCTGTCGAAGGCGGCGGGCGCGCACTTCGAGTCCTTCACGGACAAGACGGCGACGTACCGCCTGAAGCCGGGGAGGTATCGGGTGAGCAGTACGGTGCGCTGAGTCGCCCCCACGGGGTGGGGCCCCGTGGCCTTCGTCTTGTGACCCACGTCACCCCATGAGAACCCTTGACGCCCTGTCGTTCAAACCGGTTTAGTCATCCCCGTTCCGCGGTTCAAACCGGTTTGAACGCGGGCCGCACAGTCCGCGGCCCGCCGACAGGGAGTCCCACGCCATGGCACGCAAGCCCACCATCGCCGACGTCGCTCAGCGCGCCGGCGTCTCCCGTGCCACGGTGTCCTTCGCCCTGAACGACCGGCCCGGCATCGCGGAGGACACCAAGGCCCGGGTCCTGGCAGCGGCCGCCGAGCTCGGCTGGACGCCGAGCCGCCCGGCCCGCGCGCTCTCGCTCGGCAAGGCCGGAGCCTTCGGGCTCGTGCTGGCCCGGGACCCCGAGCAGATCGGCGCCGACCTGTTCTTCCCCGCGTTCATCGCCGGCGTCGAAACGGTGATCGGGCAGCGCGGCGACGGCCTGATGGTGCACGTCACCACACCCGCCCGGGAGCGCGGTGTGTACGAGCGGATGGCGGCGGAGCGGCAGGTGGACGGCGTCCTCCTGACCGACCTGCGCGAGGACGACCCGCGTCCCGCGCTCGTGCGGGAGCTCGGGTTGCCCGCGGTGGTCGTCGGACGCCCCGAGTGGGGTGAGGGGCTGACCGCGGTCTGCCTGGACGACGAGCCCGCCTACGCGGCCGCCGTCAGCCGCCTCGCCGAGCTGGGGCACCGCCGCATCGCCCACGTGGAGGGCCCGCGCGAACTGCGTCACGCGCAGCGGCGCCGACACGCTTGGGAGCGGACCCTGCACGCGCTCGGCCTGCCGCAGGGGCCGGTGCTGCCCGGTGGATTCAGCGCCGAGGGCGGTGCACGCGCCACCCGGGAACTGCTGGCCCTGTCCGAGCCGCCGACCGCGATCGTCTACGGCAACGACCTCGCGGCGATGGCCGGCCTGTCGGTCGCCCAGGAGCTGGGCGTCCGGGTGCCGGAGCAGCTCTCCGTCGTCGGCTACGACGACACCCCTCTGACGCGCTACAGCTTCCCGCCGCTCGCCTCCGCCCGCGCGGACGCCGGCGGCTGGGGTGAGGCGGCGGCCCGCGCCCTGGACGCGGTCATCGCCATCGGCGAGGCGGCGCACGTGACGCTGCCGCCCGCCCGGTTCGTGCCCCGCGCCTCGATCGGGCCCGCCCCGCGCGACTGACGCGAGGACACCACGTACCGGCCGCGTGCGCGCGGGCCGGCCATGGCGCACGGCGACGAGGCCGCGCGTGAACAGTTCGGAGACCCAACATGCTGAGGAGAACGGCGTCCGCGCTGCTCGTACTCGCCCTCGCGGGCGGGGCGACGGCCTGCGGCCGGGCTGCCCCCGACGCGTCCGTCGCCGCCGACGCGCGCGGCCCCATCACGGTGTGGCTGTCCAACAACGCGCAGGAAGTGCAGTGGGGCAGGGCGATGGTCGCCGCGTGGAACAAGGCGCACCCCGACCAGCACGTCACCGCACAGCAGATCCCGGCGGGCAAGACGTCGGAGGAGGCGATCAGCGCCTCGATCATCGCGGGGACCACCGCGTGCCTGGCGTTCAACACCTCGCCCGCGGCGGTGCCGACCTTCCAGAAGCAGAACGGCCTGGTGCCGCTCGACGACTTCCCCGGCGGCGCCTCGTACATCGAACGGCGCAGCGGAGCGCTCGCCGACCAGTACCGGTCGGCTGACGGGAAGTTCTACCAGCTCCCGTGGAAGAGCAACCCGGTCATGATCCTCTACAACAAGAAGCTGTTCGCGAAGGCCGGCCTCGACCCCGAACACCCGAAGCTGGCGACGTACGACGACTTCCTCGCCACATCGCGCACGCTGGTGCGCTCGGGCGCGGCGCAGGCGGCGATCTGGCCCTCGCCGAGCAGCGACTTCTTCCAGCCTTGGTACGACTTCTATCCGGCGTTCGCCGCGCAGAGCGGCGGCAAGCAGCTCATCGAGGACGGCAAGCCGCAGTTCGATTCGAAGGCCGGACGTCAGGTGGCGTCGTTCTGGCGGAAGCTGTACGCGCAGAAACTCGCGCCGCAGGAGGCGTATCCGGGTGACGCGCTGAACGACGGCAAGGCCGCAATGGCGACCGTCGGGCCGTGGGCGGTCGCCGCGTACAAGAACAGCGTGGACATCGGTGTCGCCCCGGTGCCGACCGCGGACGGCGCCCCGGGCGGGCACTCGTTCAGCGACGAGAAGTCCGTGTCGATGTTCAGCTCGTGCAAGAACCGGGCCACGGCCTGGGATCTGCTGAAGTTCGCGACGTCCGTCGACCAGGACGGCAGGTTCCTCGATACCACCGGCCAGATGCCGATGCGCACGGACCTGACGTCCAAGTACGCCGGTTTCTTCGCGAAGAGGCCGACGTACAAGCCGTTCGCCGACCAGGCGGAGCGCGTCGTGGAGGTGCCCAACGTGGCGGGCTCCGTCGACATCTGGCAGGCCTTCCGCGACGCGTGGACCCGGTCCGTCGTCTTTGGCCGGGAGCCGACCGACGCGGCACTGCGCGGCGCCTCCTCCGAGATCTCCCACCTGCTCGACGAATACGAGGACCCGTCATGAGCGCCACCGCCACTCAGGCGCCCCGCAAGGGCCGCATAGGCGCCCTGTTCGTGTCGCCGTACGTGCTGTTCATCCTGGTCGTGTTCGCGGTGCCGCTGGTCTATACGGTGTGGATCTCCTTCCACCGCTTCTACTTCACGGCGCCGGGCACGGACGTGGACTCGCCCTGGGTGGGCCTGTCGAACTACAAGGACGTCTTCACCGACCCGGTGGTCGGCCGGGCCTTCCTCAACATCGTGATCTTCCTGGTCATCAACGTGCCGCTGACCGTGGGTCTGTCCCTGGTACTGGCGACCGCGCTGAACGCCAAGATCGGGGGCCGCGCCTTCTTCCGCGCGGCGTTCTACCTCCCGTACGTGACGGCGAGCGTCGCGCTGGTCGCGGTGTGGCAGTTCCTCTTCGGCTCGGACGGTTTCGTCAACCACCTGCTCGGCTCCCACGCACCCGACCCGTCGTGGCTCGTCAACTCGCATCTGGCGATGCCGATGATCGCGGTGTTCGTGACGTGGAAGCAGCTCGGCTTCTTCGTGATGCTGTATCTGGCGGCGCTTCAGAACGTCGGCAAGGAGCTGTACGAGGCGTCGTCGGTCGACGGCGCGGGCCGGATCAGGCAGTTCTTCTCGGTGACCGTGCCCGGAGTACGGCCGGCGACGACGCTCGTCGTGATCTACGCGATCATCACCGGCGCCAACCTGTTCAGCGAGCCGTACCTGCTCACCGGTGGCGGCGGCCCCGACCACGCATCCACCTCGCCGGTGCTGCTCATGTACCAGAAGGGCATCGAGCAGGGCCACCCGGACTTCGCGGCCGCGCTCGGCGTGGTCCTCATCGCCTTCGTCGCGGTCGTCTCGGTCCTCGCCCGCAAGCTCTCCGAGAGGGGCAACTGACATGCGTGCCACCGCCGGCTCGAAGGCCGTGCGCTACCTGCTGCTGTCGCTCGGCGCGGTCGCCTTCCTGTTCCCCTTCTACTACATGGTCGTCGGCTCCCTGCGCTCGAAGACCGTCGGCGACCTGTCGGCGGCCGTGCCCTCGGGTCTGACCGGCGCGAACTACACGGCGATCAACGGTGCCATCTCGGTGGGCCGCTCGCTCCTCAACTCGGGGATCATGACCGTCGGCGTACTGGTGTGCACGCTCGTGTTCGGGGTGCTCGCCGGATACGGTCTGGCGGTCCTGCGGTTCCGCGGCAAGGGCGCCGTGTTCGGTGCGCTGCTGCTGGTGCAGATGATCCCTTTCCAACTGCTGACGCTGCCGCTGTACGTGCTCGTGGTCCGCGACTACGGGCTCGGCGACAACTACCTCGGCATGATCCTGCCGTTCGCGATCAACTCGACGGCCGTCTTCCTGTTCCGCCAGTTCTTCCTCCAGATGCCGGCCTCGCTGTTCGAGGCGGCCCGCATCGATGGGGCGAGCGAGCTGCGGATTCTCTGGACGATCGCGCTGCCGATGGCGCGTCCCGCGGTGCTCACCGCACTGCTGCTGACCTTCATCGGACCGTGGAACGAGTTCCTGTGGCCGTTCCTCGTCACCAAGAACGCCGACATGCAGCCACTGGCCGTGTCGCTGGCGAGCTTCCTCTCCAACATGCAGGGCACGGTCGCCAACCCGGCGGGCGCCCTGCTGGCCGGTGCGGTCGTGCTCGCCGTCCCCGCGGTGGTCCTGTTCCTCCTGTTCCAGCGCCACTTCACCTCTACCGACATCGACTCCGGAGTAAAGGGCTAACCCCACGATGAGCACCACCCACATCCCCTACCGCATGGTCCGCAAGGGCGTCGTCATGTCCCCGCTCGCGGGCGAGGCCAATGAGGTCGAGGGCGTCCTGAACCCGGCCGCGGGACGCACCCCCGACGGCAGGCTCCACCTTCTCCCCCGTCTGGTCGCCGAGGGCAATGTCTCCCGCGTCGGCCTCGCCGAGGTCACCTTCGACGACAGCGGCGTGCCCCACGGGGTCGAGCGGCGCGGTGTCGTCCTCGCCCCCGACGAGGGCTGGGAGCGGGGCAAGAACAACGCCGGTGTCGAGGACCCGCGCGTCACCTGGATCCCTTCCCTCGGCAAGCACGTCATGTCGTACGTGGCCTACGGGCCGCTCGGCCCGAAGCCGGCGCTCGCCGTCTCCGAGAACCTGACCGACTGGACCCGGCTCGGCCCGATCCAGTTCGCCTACCAGGCGGGCCTGGACACCGATCTCAACCTGTTTCCGAACAAGGACGTCGTGCACTTCCCCGAGCCGGTGCCGGGCCCGGACGGCGAGATGGCGTATGCGATGCTGCACCGCCCGATGTGGGACCTCGGCTGGTTCCGTGAGGGCGAGGGCGTGCACCTGCCCGCCGGTGTCACCGACGAGCGGCCCGGCATCTGGATCAGCTACGTGCCGGTCGCCGAGGTCGAGGCCGACATCCGCGCGCTGGTCCGCCCGCGCCAGCACCGTCTGGTCGCGCTCTCCGAGTTCGACTGGGAGTCGCTGAAGATCGGCGGCGGCCCGGCGCCGATCCGGGTGCCCGAGGGCTGGCTGCTCATCCATCACGGTGTCTCGGGCGCCATCGAGGACCCGTGGGCACAGAACCAGAAGGTGTCCTACGCGGCGGGCGCGATGATCCTCGACCCGGCCGACCCGTCCCAGGTGCTCGCACGCTCCGACCGGCCGCTGATGGCCCCGGAGACCGAGGAAGAGGTGTCGGGCACCGTCCCGAACGTGGTCTTCCCGACGGCGATCGAGGAGATCGACGGCGAGCTGTACGTCTTCTACGGCATGGCCGACGCGCACATCGGCGTCGCCCTCCTGGAGCGCACGGCATGAGCGGTGGCGCCCGCGCACCTCTCGGCATCGGCCTGGTCGGCTGTGGTGGCTTCGCCGAGTTCGTCCTGGACGCGGCGGCCGGTCTGCCGGGGCTGCGGCTCACCGCCGCCGCCGACCCGTCCCCCGACCGGGCGGCGCGGTTCGGCGCCCGGTACGACGTTCCGGCGCTCGGCTCGCTCGAGGAACTCCTCGAACGCGACGACGTGCAGGCCGTCCTGATCGCCACGCCGCCCGCCACGCATGCCGCGATGGCCACGGCCGCGCTGCGCGCCGGGCGCCATGTCTTCTGCGAGAAGCCCCTCGCGACCACGACCGAGGACGCGGCTGCGGTCGCCGCGGCGGCGCACCGCGCCGACCGCGTCCTGGTCGTCGACCATGTGCTGCGCTACAACCCGCTGCTGCGGGCGGTGCGGCGGCTGACCGACCAGGGACTGCTGTCGCCCGCCCACCGCTTCCTTTTCGAGAACGACGCCTCGGACCAGGACCTGGACCCCGACCACTGGTTCTGGGATCCGGCGCACAGCGGCGGCATCTTCATCGAGCACGGCGTGCACTTCTTCGACGCCGCGCGAACACTGCTCGGCACGGACCCGGTCAGCGTGCGGGCCACCGCGGTCCGCCGCCCCGACGGCCCCGTCGACATGGTCAGCGCGGACGTCGTGCACCCGGGCGGAGTGCTCGCATCGCACCTGCACTCGTTCACCCACGCGCACCGCGCAGAGCGGCAACTGATGCGGCTCGACCACGGGTTCGCCGAGACACGCATCAGCGGCTGGATTCCCGTACGTGCCGAGATCTCGGCCTGGACGGACGAGGCCGGGGCCCGTGTCTGGGAGCGGCTGCCCGCCGAGCAGGAGGGACTGCTGGCCGTCGACGGTTTCACGCCGCACGGCGCGGAACGGATCTCGGTCGAGGTGGAGCGCGACGCCGGTCCGTCCGCCCCCGCCCGCGGCCGGGGCGAGGAGCGCACGGTGCCGCACCATGTGCGCGCCGTCCTCGACCTCGGCGGGGAGCCCCGCAAGCCCTACGTATACGCGCAGAGCGTGCGCGCGGCCCTGTCCGACCTCGTACGGGCAGTGCGGGAGGGCACCGCGCCGGAGGCGGACGCCGTCAGCGGCCTGAGCGCCGTCGCGGTCGCCTCGGCCGCCACGGTCGCGGCCGACACCGGTGTCGGCCGGTCGGTTCCGGGGATCGCCCTGGAGGACTGGTCATGAGCTGGTGGCAGGACATGGTCTGCTACGAGGTGTACCCGCGCGCGTTCGCCGACTCCGACGGCGACGGGATCGGCGACCTGCCCGGTGTCACGGCGCGTCTTGACCATCTGAAGGACCTGGGCGCGGACGCGGTGTGGATCACGCCGTTCTATCCGTCGCCGCTGGCCGACGGCGGGTACGACATCGCCGACTACACGGGTGTTGCCGAGGACCTCGGCACCGCGGCGGACGTGGACGCCCTCACGGCCCGCGCCCATGCATTGGGTCTGAAGCTGATCGTCGACCTGGTACCGAACCACACCTCGGACCGGCACCGCTGGTTCCAGGAGGCACTGGCCGCCGGCCCGGGGTCGGCGGAGCGCGAGATGTACCTGTTCCGGCCGGGCCGGGGCGCGGAAGGCGAACTGCCGCCCAACGACTGGCGCTCGGCGTTCGGCGGTCCCGCGTGGACCCGGGTGCGGGACGGCGAGTGGTACTGCCATCTCCACGCCGCCGAGCAGCCCGACCTGAACTGGCGCAACCCGAAGGTGCGCGACGCGTTCATCGAAGTCCTGCGGTACTGGCTCGACCGCGGCGTGGACGGCTTCCGTGTGGACGTGGCGCACGCCCTGTTCAAGGCGGCGGGCGAACCCGACGCGGGCCCTGGCCAGCACTCCGACCCGTGGCGCAACCACCTCATGCCGTACTACGACCAGGAGGAACTGCACCCGCTGTACCGGGAGTGGCGGGCACTGCTCGACACGCATCCGGCGCCGCCCGGGGCGGTCGCGCCACGTGACCGGGTGATGGTCGCCGAGTCGGCCGTCTTCGAGCCGGAGCGGCTGGCCCGCTACGTGCGGTCCGACGAGATGCACCAGGCGTTCAACTTCGCGTTCCTGGAGGCTGAGTGGGACGCGGCGGAGCTGCGACGGGTGATCGACGGCTCGTTCTCCGTCCCCGGCGCCGCGGTCACCTGGCTGCTGTCCAACCATGACGCGGTACGTCCGGTGACACGGTACGGCTCGCTGCGGCGGGCCCGCGCGGCAGCACTGCTGACGCTGGCGCTGCCCGGTTCCGCATACCTATACCAGGGCGAGGAGCTGGGACTTCCACAGGCCCATGTCCCCGACGACCGCATCCTCGACCCCCTGTGGGAGCGGTCCGGCCGCACCGAGCGCGGCCGGGACGGCGCGCGGGTTCCCCTCCCCTGGTTCGGGAAGCAAGCGCCGTACGGGTTCACCACGGCGGAGGCCGACGCCACGTGGCTTCCGCAGCCCGACGACTGGGCGCCGCTGACCGTCGCCGCACAGGAACGGGACCCCGGCTCCACGCTGTCCCTGTACCGGGCGGCGCTGCGGTTGCGGCGCGGACATCCCGCGCCGGACGCGGCGGCGCCGCCCGAGTGGCTGTCCGCTCCCGGCGACGCCGTGCTGGCGTTCCGCCGCGGCCGGCTGGTGTGCGTCGTGAACCTCGGCGACGGAGCAGTACCGCTCGACTCCTTTGCCCTGCCCGGGTGTTCGGTGCTCGCCAGCGATCCGCTCGACGGGGACGCACTGCCTCCCGACACCGCCCTGTGGCTGCTCGACTCCTCTTCTCCCGAAGGATCCGACGATGATCTCCACGACTGACCTCTCCGGACTCGTGAAGGCGTACGACGTGCGCGGGGTGGTCCCGGACCAGTGGGACGAGCGCCTGGCCGAACTGTTCGGTGCCGCGTTCGTCCGTGTCACCGGTGCGGGGGCGATCGTGACGGGGCACGACATGCGGCCCTCCTCGCCCGCCCTGTCCGGCGCCTTCGCGCGCGGGGCCGCCGCCCTCGGCGCCGACGTCACCGAGATCGGCCTGTGCTCCACGGACCAGCTGTACTACGCCTCTGGCGCCCTCGACCTGCCCGGCGCGATGTTCACGGCCTCGCACAACCCCGCGCAGTACAACGGCATCAAGATGTGCCGCGCGGGCGCGGCCCCCGTCGGCCAGGACACCGGCCTCGCCGAGATCCGCCGCCTCGCGGAGGAGTGGATCGCGTCCGGCGCCCCGGAACCGGCGGCGACGCCCGGCAGCATCACCCGGCGCGACACCCTCGCCGACTACGCGGCGCATCTGCGCGGTCTCGTCGACCTGACGGCGATCCGCCCGCTGAAGGTCGTCGTGGACGCAGGCAACGGGATGGGCGGCCACACCGTCCCCACGGTCCTCGCCGACCTGCCCCTCGACCTCGTCCCGATGTACTTCGAACTGGACGGCACGTTCCCCAACCACGAGGCGAACCCGCTGGACCCGGCGAACCTCGTGGACCTCCAGGCGCGCGTCCGCGCCGAGGGCGCCGACATCGGCCTCGCCTTCGACGGCGACGCGGACCGCTGCTTCGTCGTCGACGAGAACGGCGACCCGGTCTCCCCGTCCGCGATCACCGCCCTCGTCGCCTCCCGCGAGCTGGCGCGCAACGGAGGCTCCGGCACGATCATCCACAACCTGATCACGTCGTGGTCCGTGCCGGAGGTCGTCAAGGAGCACGGCGGCACGCCCGTGCGCACGCGCGTGGGCCACTCCTTCATCAAGCAGGAGATGGCCACGACCGGGGCGATCTTCGGCGGCGAGCACTCCGCGCACTACTACTTCCGCGACTTCTGGAACGCCGACACGGGCATGCTCGCCGCGCTCCACGTCCTCGCGGCCCTGGGCGGCCAGCCCGGCCCCCTCTCCGCCCTGGTCTCCTCCTACGACCGCTACGCGGCCTCCGGCGAGATCAACTCCACGGTGGCCGACCAGAAGGACCGCCTCGCCGCGGTGCGCGCGGCCTGGGCGAACCGTCATGGCGTGCACGTGGACGAGCTGGACGGCCTCACGGTCGCCGGGCCCGACTGGTGGTTCAACGTCCGCCCCTCCAACACGGAACCGCTGCTGCGGCTCAACGTGGAGGCACGCG
The DNA here is from genome assembly GCF_052245995.1 of Streptomyces sp. SDT5-1. Lineage (NCBI taxonomy): Bacteria > Bacillati > Actinomycetota > Actinomycetes > Kitasatosporales > Streptomycetaceae > Streptomyces > Streptomyces sp. SDT5-1. The sequence continues at coordinate 403,492 of NZ_CM125963.1, forward strand.
ACGAGGCGGCGATGAGGGCCGTGCGGGACGAGGTGCTGGCGACCGTCCGCGCCTGAGGTGACGGGCAGTCACGCGAGCGCCCGACTCGACCCCCGCACCACCAACTCCGGGCGCAGCACGATGTGTTCGTGTTGGTGGGTGGGGGCGTTCGGGCCCGTTTCCTGGAGCAGGAGGTGCGCCGCGATGGTGCCCAGGGAGGTGGCCGGTTGGCGGACCGACGTCAGGGGGACCGTGGCCGCCGCGGCGAATTCGATGTCGTCGTAGCCGACCAGGGACATGTCCTCGGGGACGCGGACGCCCGCCGCGTAGAGGGACTGGAGGACGCCGAGGGCCAGGAGGTCGTTGGCGCAGAAGACGGCCGTGGGGCGGTGGGAGAGGCCGAGGAGGCGGGCGCCCGCGTCGCGGCCCGCCGCCACGTCCAGGCGGTCCGTGGGGAGTTCGCAGAGGTGGGAGGAGGGCAGGCCCGCTTCCGCGAGGGCCTTGTGGGCGCCCTCGCGGCGGTCCTGGATCTGTTTCAGGTGCGGTGGGCCGCTGACGAAGGCGAGGGAGCGGTGGCCCGCGTCGAGGAGGTGGCGGACGGCGAGCGTGCCGCCCGCCACGTCGTCGACCGCCACCGAGCAGCCCGGTTCGTCGCCGGCGACCCGGTCCACGACGACGTACGGGATGCCGTGGCGGCGGAAGGCCCGGAGGGTGGCGCCGCTGGGGTCCGCGGGGGTGATGAGGGCGCCGCGGACCCGTTGTTCGGCGAAGAGGGACAGGTAGTCGGCCTCGACCTCGGGGCTCTGCGCGCTGTTGCACACCATCACCCCGAGGCCCGCCTCGCGCGCGGCGCGTTCGGCGCCGCGCGCGAGGTCCACGAAGAACGGGTTGCCCATGTCGAGGACGAGCAGCGACACGATCCGGCTGTGTCCGGCCCGCAGTTGGCGGGCGTATTCGCTGCGGACGTAGCCGAGCCGGGCGATGACCTGTTGGACGTGGTGGCGGGTGGGTTCGGAGACCCGGTCGGGCTTGTTGAGGACGTTGGAGACGGTGCCGACCGAGACTCCCGCCTCCCTGGCGACGTCCTTGATGCCCACGGAGGAACGCTCAGGCAAGGTGGAAGACCTCGGTGAGCGGGCGCATCGCGGCGTCGGGGGCCTGCCCGTCGAGCGCCTCGAAGAACTCGCCCATCTCGGCCTGCCAGCGCGCGTTGACGTCGGTGGCGTCCATGGCGGCGCGCGCCTTGTCGAAGTCCTCGGTCTCCAGGTAGCCGACGAGCAGTCCGTCCTCCCGCAGGAAGAGGGAGTAGTTGTGCCAGCCGGTGGCCGTCAGGGCGTCCCGCATCTCCTGCCACACGTGTGCGTGGCGTTCGCGGTACTCGTCGATGCGGTCGGCCTTGACCTTGAGGAGGAAGCAGACGCGTTGCATGTCACTCATGGGTCGGCTCCCCGCTCAGAACTTGTAGTCGTCGATGTTCTTCTTGTCGAAGACGGTCGGCTTGCCGAGGGTGACGACGCCGTCCTTCTCGATCGTGTACTCGCCCATGTCGCCGGCGGTGAACTTCTCGCCCTCCTTGCCGGTGATCTGCCCGGACTCCAGGGCGACGGCGGTGTGCGCGGCGAGCGCGCCGAGCTTCGCCGGGTCCCACAGCTCGAACGCCTCGACGGTGCCGTTCTTGACGTAGGCCCGCATGTCGTTGGGGGTGCCGAGGCCGGTCAGCTTGACCTTGCCCTTGTACTTGGAGCCGGACAGGTACTGGGCGGCCGCCTTGATGCCGACCGTGGTCGGGGAGATGATCCCCTTGATCTTCGGGTGCTCCTGGAGGAGGCCCTGGGTCTGCTGGAACGACTTCTGCGCGTCGTCGTCCCCGTACGCGGTCGTGACGAGCTTGATGTCCTTGTACTCGGGCTTCTTCAGCTCGTCCTTCATGTACTTGATCCACGTGTTCTGGTTGGTGGCCGTCTGGGCCGCCGACAGGATCGCGATCTCGCCCTTGCCACCGATCTGCTTCGCCATCTCCTGCACCTGCGTGCGGCCGAGGTCCTCGGCGGAGGCCTGGGAGACGAAGACGTTGCGGCAGTCGACCTTGGTGTCGGAGTCGTACGTGACGATGCTGACGCCGTTCTTCATGGCCTGCTTGAGCGCGGTGCACAGCGCGCCCGGGTCCTGGGCGGACACGGCGATGGCATCGGCCTGCTGCTGGGTGAGGGTGTTGACGTAGGAGACCTGTCCGGAGGTGTCGGTGCCGGAGCTGGTGCCGACCTCCTTGTACGTCGAGCCGAGCTCCTGGACCGCCTTCTTGCCGCCGTTGTCGGAGGTCGTGAAGTACGGGTTGTTGACCTGCTTGGGCAGGAACGCGACCGTGAGGCCCTTCTTCGTCTTGGCGTTGGGGTCGGCCTTGCCCGCGGCGGCGGACTTGGCGTCCTCCTTGTTGGAGTCGGACTTGGTGGTGCCGCCGCAGGCGGAGGCGCCGATGACGAGGGCGGTGGTCACGGCGAGGGCCGCGGTGAGCCGGCGCGTCTTCTGGGACATGGCGGTTCCTTACGTGGAAGGGGCGGGGGTGGTCGAAGGGGGTGTCGCCTAGGTGGTGGCCGTCGCCGTGCGTTTGCGGGACCTGGCCTGCGCGATCTGGCGGCCGACGCGCGGCGCGAGCACGGAGATGACCAGCAGGACGCCGGTGACGACGATCTGGGACTGCGCGGAGACGTTGAGCAGGCTCATCACGTTCTGGAGCGAGCCGAGCAGGAACACACCGGCGATGGCGCCGCCGAGGGTGCCCTTGCCGCCGTCGAAGTCGATGCCGCCGAGCAGCACGGCGGCGATGACGGAGAGTTCGAGCCCGGTGGCGTTGTCGTAGCGGGCGCTCGCGTAGTGCAGGGCCCAGAAGACGCCGGTGAGCGCGGACAGCAGCCCGGTCGTCACGAACATCGACAGCTTGAGCCGCTTGACGCGCACCCCGGCGAACCGCGCCGCCTCTTCGTTCGCGCCGATCGCGAAGAGCGAGCGGCCGAAGCGGGTGGCGTGCAGGACGACGATGGCGATGGCGAGGAGGACGGCGAAGGGCAGCGCGGCGTACGGGATGAAGGTGTCGCCGATCCGGTTCGCGCCGAAGTCGAGGTACTGGGCCGGGAAGTCGGTCACCGAGTCGGAGCCGAGGACGATCTGGGCGATGCCGCGGTAGGCGGCCATGGTGCCGATGGTGACGGCGAGGGAGGGCAGGCCGAGGCGGGTGACGAGCAGCCCGTTGATCAGTCCGCAGACGACGCCGAGCAGCAGGCACAGCGGGATGATCGTCTCGATGGCCATGCCGTTGTTCCACAGCGCCCCCATCACGGCGCCGGACAGGCCGACCGTGGAGCCGACCGACAGGTCGACCTCGCCGGAGATGACCAGCATCGTCATCGGCAGGGCGATGATCGCGATGGGCAGGGTGTTGCCGATCAGGAACGACAGGTTGAGCGCGTTGCCGAAGTTGTCGACGAAGGCGAAGGAGCAGAGCAGCAGGACGACGAGCAGCGCGCCGACGGCGGTGTCCCACCGCACCGAGTGCTTCAACGAATCAGGCATGGCGGGCGCTCCTCATCTGTGCGGCCTGCTTGCGCAGCACGGCGGCGACGCGCAGCGCGACGATCCGGTCGACGGCGATGGCGAGCAGCAGCAGGATCCCGTTGATGGCGGTGACCCAGACGGAGCTGACGCCGATGGCGGGCAGCACGCTGTTGATGGAGGTCAGCAGCAGGGCGCCGAGGGCCGCGCCGTACACGGTGCCGGCGCCTCCGGTGAAGGCGACGCCGCCGACGACGACGGCGCTGACGACGGTGAGTTCGTAGCCGTTTCCGGTGCCGGAGTCGACGTTGCCGAAGCGCGCCAGGTAGAGGGCGCCGGCGAGTCCGGCGAGCGCGCCGCACAGCACGTACGCGGTCATGATCCGCTTGCGGACGGGGATGCCGGCGAGGTTCGCGGCCTCGGGGCTGGAGCCGAGGGCGTACATCTCGCGGCCGCTGCGGTAGCTGCGCAGGTAGTAGCCGACGCAGAGCAGGACGGCGACGGCGAGGATCGCCAGGTAGGGCACGATCCAGATGCCGTCGTGCCCGAAGTCGACGAAGCCGTCGGGCAGGTCGGCGGCGACGATCTGCTGCGAGCCGACCCAGATGGAGTCGATGCCGCGCACCACGTACAGCGTGCCGAGGGTGACGACCAGGGCGGGCACCTTGCCGAGGCTGACGAGGGCGCCGTTGAGGATGCCGAAGACGGTGCCGATGGCGACGGCGTAGACGACGGCGATCAGTGAGTTGCCGCCGCTCTGGAGGTAGTCACCGGCGGCGAAGGCGGAGATGCCGAGCACGGAGCCGACGGACAGGTCGACGTTGCGGGTGATGACGACGACGGCCTGTCCCGTGGCGACGAGGACGAGGATGGTGGCGTTGAGGAAGAGGTCCTTGACGCCCTGCTGGGACAGGAACTCGGTGTTGGAGACCTGGGTGGCGAGCAGCATCGCCACGAGGACGGCGGCGACGGCGAGTTCGCGGGCCTTGAACACCTTGTCGAGCAGTCGGCGCCCCGCGGTCGGCGGCGGCGCCGCGTCCTCGCGCACGGGCGGTGCGGTCACGGTCATGCGGTGCTCCTTGCGGTGCGGGCCGCGGGGGCGGGGGCGGGCCCGGGGGTCTGGGGGTTCACGCCGCCCTCCCGGTGGCCGCCGCCATCACGGACTCCTCGTTCGCCTCGGCGCGCGACAGCTCGGCGGAGAGCCGGCCCTCGTGCATCACCAGCACCCGGTCGGCCATGCCGAGGATCTCGGGCAGGTCGGAGGAGATCATCAGGACGGCGACGCCCTCGGCGGCGAGCGAGGACAGCAGGCGGTGCACCTCGGCCTTGGTGCCGACGTCGATGCCGCGCGTGGGCTCGTCGACGATGAGCACCTGCGGTCCGGTGGCGAGCCACTTGGCGAGGACGACCTTCTGCTGGTTGCCGCCGGACAGGGTGCCGACGACGTCGGCGAGGCGCGCGTACTTGACCTGGAGTTTCACGGACCAGTCGAGGGAGCGGCTGCGCTCGGCCCTGCGGTTCATGAGGCCCGCGCGCGAGGTGTCGGCGAAGCCGGTGAGGCCGATGTTGCGCTCGATGGACATGTCCATCACGAGGCCCTGGGCCCTGCGGTCCTCGGGTACGAGGGCGAGGCCCGCGTGCATGGCGAGGCTCGGGGCGCCGGGCTTGAGCTTCCGCCCGAGCACCTCCACCTCGCCGCCGTCGAAGCGGTCGACGCCGAAGACGGCGCGGGCCACCTCGCTGCGGCCCGCGCCGACGAGTCCGGCGAGGCCGACGATCTCGCCCCGCCTGACCTCGAAGGACACATCGGTGAAGACGCCCTCGCGGGTGAGCCGGCTGACCTTGAGGGCAACCTCGCCCAGCTCGGTGTCCTGCTTGGGGTACAGCTCGTCGAGGTCGCGACCGACCATGCGGCGCACGAGGTCGTCCTCGCTGAGCCCTTCCACGGGCTCACTGGCCACCCACGCGCCGTCGCGCAGGGTGGTGACCCGCTGGCACAGCTCGAAGATCTCCTCGAGGCGGTGCGAGATGAACAGAACGGCGGCGCCCTGCTCGCGCAGGGTGCGCACGACGCCGAAGAGGCGGGCGACCTCGCTGCCGGTGAGCGCGGCGGTCGGCTCGTCCATGATCAGTACGCGGGCGTCGAAGGAGAGCGCCTTGGCGATCTCGACGAGCTGCTGGTCGGCGATGGACAGTCCGCGGGCGGGCTGGTCCGGGTCGAGGTCGACGCCGAGCCGCTTGAACAGCGCCGCGGTGGCCTCCTTCACCGAGGCGTGGTCGACGCGGCCGAAGGACCGGCGCGGCTGGCGGCCCATGAAGATGTTCTCGGCGATCGACAGGTCGGGGAACAGCGTCGGCTCCTGGTAGATGACCGCGACTCCGGCGTCGCGGGCGTCGGCGGGGCCGTGGAACTCGACCGGGGATCCGTCGAGCAGCACCGTCCCGGTGTCCGGGCGGTGCACCCCGGCGAGGGTCTTGATGAGCGTCGACTTTCCGGCGCCGTTCTCGCCCGCCAGGGCGTGCGCCTCGCCGGCGTGCAGGCTCAGGGACACCCCTCGCAGGGCGCGCACGGCGCCGAAGGACTTGCTCACCCCCTCCAGGGCGAGCACCGGAGTGATCTCCGGTTCAGGTGGCGTCATGACAGGTCTCCAGGGGTCGAAGGGCACCCGACGTGAAATGTTTCAGTGAAACGTTCCGGAAGCTAGCCACGCCCCACGGGAGAGGTCAAGGGGTCTGAACGCCCCGAGTACATCGACGTACGACACGATTCCGTAACGCGACGCAGCCGTGTTCAACCCCTTGACGCACCTCCAGGCGGGGACTAGCTTCGCCTGCGTAATGAATCGATTCACAGACGATTCATCCGACGGCTCGCAGACCCGTGTACTCAGAGGTGGACATGCCTGACATCGCTGCCGTGAAGGCCGCACTCGCCAACCAGCGGATCGAGACGCCGTCCTGGGGCTACGGCAACTCCGGCACCCGGTTCAAGGTGTTCGCCCAGGCCGGTGTGCCCCGCACGCCCCACGAGAAGCTGGACGACGCGGCGAAGGTGCACGAGTTCACCGGCATCGCCCCGAAGGTGGCGCTGCACATCCCGTGGGACAAGGTCGACGACTACGCCGCCCTGGCCGCCTACGCCAAGGAGCGCGGTGTCGAGCTGGGCACCATCAACTCGAACACCTTCCAGGACGACGACTACAAGCTCGGCAGCGTGTGTCACCCCGACGCGGCGGTGCGCCGCAAGGCCGTCGACCACCTCTTGGAGTGCGTCGACATCATGGACGCGACGGGCTCCAAGGACCTGAAGATCTGGCTCGCCGACGGCACCAACTACCCCGGCCAGGACGACATCGTCGCGCGCCAGGACCGGCTCGCCGAGGCCCTCGCCACCGTCTACGAACGGCTCGGCGACGACCAGCGCCTCCTCCTGGAGTACAAGTTCTTCGAGCCGGCCTTCTACACGACGGACGTGCCGGACTGGGGCACCTCGTACATGCAGTGCATGAAGCTGGGCGACAAGGCACAGGTCGTCGTCGACACCGGCCACCACGCGCCGGGCACGAACATCGAGTTCATCGTCGCGCTGCTGCTGCGCGAGAAGAAGCTCGGCGGCTTCGACTTCAACTCCCGCTTCTACGCGGACGACGACCTGATGGTGGGCGCCGCCGACCCGTTCCAGCTCTTCCGGATCCTGCACGAGGTCGCGAAGAACGGCGGCTTCGACCCGGCGACGAACGTGGCGTTCATGCTCGACCAGTGCCACAACATCGAGGCGAAGATCCCCGCCGTCATCCGCTCCGTGATGAACGTGCAGGAGGCCACCGCGAAGGCGCTGCTCGTCGACCGGGACGCGCTGACCGCCGCGCAGTCCGCGGGCGACGTTCTCACCGCCAACTCCGTGATCATGGACGCGTACAACACGGACGTGCGGCCGCTGCTCGCCGAGTGGCGCGAGGAGCGCGGGCTGGCCGCGAACCCGGTCTCCGCCTATGCGGAGTCCGGGTGGCAGGAGCGGATCGCGGCCGAGCGGGTCGGCGGGGAGCAGGCGGGGTGGGGCGCGTAACCGTCATCCCGCACTCCCCCGAACCCACCCCCTCAGGAACTTAGGACCTTTCATGGCTACGCACCCTCAGGTCGCCGCCCTCATCGACCGCTCGAACCGGCTCGGCGCCGACCCCCGCAACACCAACTACGCCGGCGGCAATACCTCCGCCAAGGGCACCGAGACCGACCCCGTCACCGGCGGCGACGTCGAGCTGATGTGGGTCAAGGGCTCCGGCGGCGACCTGGGCACGCTCAAGGAGTCCGGGCTCGCGGTCCTGCGCGTGGACCGGCTCAAGGCGCTCACCGAGGTGTACCCGGGCGTGGAGCGCGAGGACGAGATGGTCGCCGCGTTCGACTACTGTCTGCACGGCAAGGGCGGCGCCGCGCCGTCCATCGACACGGCCATGCACGGCCTGGTGGACGCGGCGCACGTCGACCACCTGCACCCGGACTCCGGCATCGCGCTGGCCTGCGCCGCCGACGGGGAGAAGCTCACCGCCGAGTGCTTCGGCGAGAAGGTCGTGTGGGTGCCGTGGCGGCGCCCCGGCTTCCAGCTCGGCCTGGACATCGCCGCGATCAAGGCCGCCAACCCGGAGGCCATCGGCTGCGTCCTCGGCGGCCACGGCATCACGGCGTGGGGCGACACGGCCGAGGAGTGCGAGGCCAACTCGCTGTTCATCATCCGCACCGCCGAGACGTTCCTCGCCGAGCGCGGCAAGGCCGAGCCCTTCGGTCCCGTCATCGAGGGCTACGCTGCGTTGGGCGCGGCCGAGCGCAGGGCACGGGCCGCCGAACTCGCCCCGCTGATCCGGGGGCTCGCCTCCACGGACCGCCCGCAGGTCGGCCACTTCGACGACTCGGGCCCGGTCCTCGACTTCCTGGCATCGGCCGAGCACCCGCGGCTCGCTGCCCTCGGCACGTCCTGCCCCGACCATTTCCTTCGTACGAAGGTCCGCCCGCTCGTCCTCGACCTGCCGCCCACGGCCGAACTCGACGCCGTCGCCGCGCGGTTGAAGGAGCTGCACGCCGAGTACCGCGAGGAGTACGCGGCGTACTACGAGCGGCACGCGACGCCCGAGTCCCCCGCGATGCGGGGCGCGGACCCGGCGATCGTGCTCGTGCCGGGTGTCGGCATGTTCTCGTTCGGCAAGGACAAGCAGACGGCGCGGGTCGCCGGCGAGTTCTACCTCAACGCGATCAACGTGATGCGGGGCGCCGAGGCCGTCTCGACGTACGCGCCGATCGAGGAGTCCGAGAAGTTCCGTATCGAGTACTGGGCGTTGGAGGAGGCCAAGCTCCAGCGCATGCCGAAGCCGAAGCCGCTCGCGACGCGGGTGGCGCTCGTGACGGGCGCCGGGTCCGGCATCGGCAAGGCGATCGCGCACCGGCTCGTCGCCGAGGGCGCGTGTGTCGTGGTCGCGGACCTCAACGCGGACGGCGCGGCGGCGGTCGCCGAGGAGTTGGGCGGTCCCGACAAGGCGGTCGCGGTGACCGTCGACGTCACGTCTGAGGAGCAGATCGCGGAGGCGTTCAAGGCGGCGGCGCTGGCCTTCGGCGGCGTCGACCTGGTCGTCAACAACGCGGGCATCTCCATCTCCAAGCCGCTGCTCGAGACCACCGCCAAGGACTGGGACCTCCAGCACGACATCATGGCGCGCGGCTCGTTCCTCGTCTCGCGGGAGGCGGCGCGGGTGATGCGGGCGCAGGGCATGGGCGGTGACATCGTCTACATCGCCTCCAAGAACGCGGTGTTCGCCGGTCCGAACAACGTGGCGTACTCGGCGACCAAGGCGGACCAGGCCCACCAGGTGCGGCTGCTCGCGGCCGAGCTCGGCGAGGACGGCATCCGGGTCAACGGGGTCAACCCCGACGGGGTCGTGCGCGGGTCCGGGATCTTCGCCGGGGGCTGGGGGGCGAAGCGCGCCGCGGTGTACGGGGTGGAGGAGGAGAAGCTGGGCGAGTTCTACGCGCAGCGGACGCTTCTGAAGCGGGAGGTGCTGCCGGAGCACGTGGCCAACGCGGTCTTCGCGCTGACCGGGGGCGACCTCACGCACACGACGGGGCTGCATGTTCCGGTCGACGCGGGCGTCGCGGCGGCGTTCCTCCGCTGAGCCCTCCGGGCGGACCCATCCGTCGGGCCTCGCCCACGGGTGGGCGGGGTCGGCTCGGTGGACGGGGCCCCGTGGCCCCGTCTGCCCGCAGGGGCTCCGCCGTCGCCGGCCGGCGTGGCTCTCTGCCGCCCCGTCCGGCTCGCCCACCCGCACGGGGCTCTGCCCCGGGCCCCACTGCCCAATCGCCGCAGGGGCTCCACATGCGGGCTCTGCTCGTCGACTTGTCCGTCTCTCTCCCCCTCTGTCCATCCCCCTCCCGCCGCCTATCTCCCACCCACCCGCCCCCTCCAGGGGCTTCGGCCTCCCGGGGCGCGCCCGAACCACCACGGCTCCCGGCCCGTGGCCACTCACCACTCACCGCCTCGGGCAAGTCGCCGCCGGTACGCCACCGCGCCCCCACGGTCACCCCGCCGCCTTGGGCAGGCTGCTGCCAGGGGCGGCAGGGTGGGCAAGGCGGCGCCCCGGTGCCGCCCAATAAGACGGACGGCGTCAACAACGAGCGGGGTCCGGGGCCTGCCCCGGTTTGGGACGGGAAGGGGCGGCGGGGGCGATCCAACTCCCCACCACCCACCAGACCGCACGCCACCACCCGCACCGCACCATCCGCCCCACCCCACCGCACACACCAAAGGCCACCCTCATGCCCACCACCCCCTACGCCGCGATAGACCTGGGCGCCTCCAGCGGCCGGGTCATGACGGCCCACGTCACCCGGGACACCCTCGCCCTCACGGAGGCCCACCGCTTCCCGAACACCCCGGTCCGCACCCCGGACGGCCTCCACTGGGACATCCTCGGCCTGTACGCCGGCATCATCGAAGGCCTCCGCCGCACCGGCCCGATCCGCTCGATCGGCATCGACAGCTGGGCCGTCGACTACGGCCTCCTCGACGCGGACGGCGCCCTTCTCGGCAACCCGTACCACTACCGCGACACCCGCACGGACCACATCGCCGAGAAGCTGTGGGCGACGGTCCCCCCGCAGGAGCTGTACGCGGCCACCGGCCTCCAGTACGTCCCGTTCAACACGATCTACCAGCTGACCGCCGCCCGCGACACCGCCCAACTCAACGCCGCCCGCCGCCTCCTGATGATCCCCGACCTCCTCGCGTACTGGCTGACGGGTCAGCAGGGCACGGAGCTCACCAACGCCTCCACCACCCAGCTCATCGACCCCCGCACCCGCGACTGGTCCCACGACATCGCCGCCCGCGCCGGCATCGACGTGAACCTCTTCGCCCCGCTCCGCCACCCCGGCGACCCTGCGGGCGAACTCCTCCCCCACGTCCTGGACGCGACAGGCCTCACCGGCCCCGTCCCGGTCACCACCGTCGCCTCCCACGACACCGCGTCGGCCGTGGCGGCCGTCCCGGCGACCGAGGAGAACTTCGCGTACATCTGCACCGGCACCTGGTCCCTCGCGGGCCTCGAACTCGACGCTCCCGTCCTCACCGAGGAGAGCCGCACCGCGAACTTCACGAACGAGCTGGGCATCGACGGCACGGTCCGATACCTCCGCAACATCATGGGCCTGTGGCTTCTCCAGGAGTGTCAACGCGCCTGGAACGAACCGGACTTGACCGGCCTCCTCGACGACGCCGCGAAAGCGGCCCCCCTGCGATCCGTCGTCGACGCCAGCGATCCCGTCTTCCTGCCGCCCGACGGCATGCCGGAACGGATCGCCGCCGCCTGCCGCGACACCGGCCAGCCCGAGCCCCGCACCCGCGCTGAGACCACTCGCTGCATCCTCGACTCGCTCGCCCTCGCCCACCGCCGCGCCGTCGAGGACGCCGCCCGCCTCGCCGACCGCCCGGTCGACGTCGTGCACATCGTCGGCGGCGGCGCACGCGGCGCGCTCCTGTGCCAGCTCACGGCCGACGCCTGCGGGCTCCCTGTCGTGGCGGGACCCGCGGAGGGCGCCGCGCTGGGCAACGTACTCGTTCAGGCGCGGGCCGACGGCGTCGTCGGCGACGACCGGGCCGCGATGCGCCGCCTCGTCGCCGACACCCAGCCGCTGGCGCGCTACGAACCGCGCGGCGACCGGGCGGCATGGGACGCGGCGGCGGCGCGTGTGCACACCCCGTGACCCGCACCCGTACACGTCGTACGCTGCATCCGTCCGATGATCACTCACCGGCCGACGTACCGACCGAATCCGACCGGCCGCGCCAACCGAACCCGACCGACCGAAGGGGCCCCCGATGCGTGTCGCGCTCTTCCTGACCTGTGTCAACGACACGCTGTACCCGGACACGGGCCGCGCCGTCGTGAAGCTCCTGAACCGGCTCGGCGTGGAGGTCGACTTCCCCGCCGCGCAGACCTGCTGCGGCCAGCCGCACTACAACACCGGCTACCGCCGGGAGGCCGAGCCGCTGGCCACCCACTACGCCGACACGTTCGGCCCCGGTCTCGCCTCGGGTGATTACGACGCAATCATCACGCCGTCCGGCTCGTGCGCGGCGATGGTCCGCGAGCTGTACCCGCGGATGGGCGAGCGCGCGGAGGCGGAGGGCCGCGGCACGGCCCTCGCCACCACCCTCGCGCCCGTGGTTCCGAAGACGTACGAGTTGACCGAGTTCCTGGTCGACGTGCTGAAGGTGACCGACGTCGGCGCTTACTACCCGCACACGGTGACGTACCACCCCACCTGCCACGGCCTGCGCTCCCTCGGCCTCGGCGAGCGACCCACCCAACTCCTCAGCAAGGTCAAGGGACTTGAGCTGGTGGAGCTGCCGGGAGCGACCGAGTGCTGCGGCTTCGGCGGCACCTTCGCCGTGAAGAACGCGGACGTGTCGACGGCGATGGGTACGGACAAGGTCCGCAACGCCGAGTCGACGGGCGCGGACGTGCTGTGCGCGGCCGACAACTCCTGCCTGATGCACATCGGCGGCACCATGTCGCGCCTGAAGGTCGGCATGCGCCCGGTCCACATCGCCGAGATCCTGGCCAGCACCGAAGAGGAGCCCCTGGTATGAGCGGCACGTTCGTGGGGATGCCGGCCTTCCCGAAGGCCGCGCACGACGCCGTACGGAACACCACCCTGCGCACCAATCTGAAGCACGCCACGCACACCATCCGTGACAAGCGGGCCCGCGCCGTCTCCGAGCTGGACGACTGGGCGCTGCTGCGCCAGGCCGGCAAGGAGATCAAGGACCACACACTCGCCCACCTGGAGCACTACCTCGTCCAGTTGGAGGAGTCGGTCACGGCGGCGGGCGGCACCGTGCACTGGGCGCGCGACGCCGACGAGGCCAACCGGATCGTCACGGACCTCGTCAAGGAGACCGGCGAGTCGGAGGTCGTCAAGGTCAAGTCGATGGCGACGCAGGAGATCGGGCTCAACGAACACCTCGAGGCCGAGGGCATCAGCGCCTACGAGACCGACCTCGCCGAGCTGATCGTGCAGCTCGGCCACGACAGGCCCTCGCACATCCTGGTCCCGGCCATCCACCGCAACCGCGGCGAGATCCGTGACATCTTCGAGAAGGAGATGGGGAGTTGGGGCCGACCGGCCCCCGACGACCTCACCGACACGCCCGCCGAGCTCGCCGAGGCGGCCCGGCTGCACCTGCGGGAGAAGTTCCTGCGCGCCAAGGTCGGCATCTCCGGCGCCAACTTCATGGTCGCCGAGACCGGCACCCTCGTGGTCGTCGAGTCCGAGGGCAACGGCCGCATGTGCCTGACCCTGCCCGAGACACTGATCTCGGTCGTCGGCATCGAGAAGATCGTGCCGACCTGGCAGGACCTCGAGGTGTTCCTCCAGACGCTGCCGCGCTCGTCGACGGCCGAGCGCATGAACCCGTACACCTCGACCTGGACGGGCACCACCGACTCCGACGGCCCGAAGACCTTCCACCTGGTCCTCATCGACAACGGCCGCACCGACACCCTCGCCGACGAGGTGGGCCGCCAGGCGCTGCGCTGCATCCGCTGCTCGGCATGTCTCAACGTCTGCCCGGTGTACGAGCGGGCGGGCGGCCACGCGTACGGCTCGGTGTACCCCGGTCCGATCGGCGCCATCCTCAGTCCGCAGCTGCGCGGCACGGGCAGCGACATCGACGCCTCCCTGCCGTACGCGTCGTCGCTGTGCGGCGCCTGCTACGAGGTGTGTCCCGTCGCCATCGACATCCCCGAGGTCCTCGTGCACCTGCGCGAGCGGGTCGTCGCGGGCGGCCCGGCCACCCGTCAGGGCAACAAGGTCATGCTCCGCCCCGCCAAGGGCCACGCCGCGGAACGCGCCGCGATGCGCGCGGCGACCTGGGCGTTCACCCACCCTGCCGCCCTCGCGACCGGGCAGCGCCTGGCGTCCCGCACCCGCCGCTTCCATCCGCGTACGGTGCCGGGACCCGGCAAGGCGTGGACGGCGACGCGCGACCTGCCCAAGGTGCCCGCGGAACCGTTCCGCGACTGGTGGAAGCGTACGAACGGCGGAAAGGACACCACGAAGTGAGCAGCAGGGACGTGATCCTGGGCCGGGTACGGCGCGCGCTCGGCGGCCCCGTCGACGCCCCGGAGTCGTACGACGTCGACCGCGGCTATCTGCGTGAGCACGGCAACCGGACGACCGAGGAGACGGTCGAGCTGTTGGCGGAGAACCTGGCGGACTACCGGGCGATCGTCCACTGCGCGACGAGCGAGGAGCTTCCCGCGACCGTGGCCCGGCTGCTGTCCGAGCACGGTTCGCGGTCGGTGGCGGTGCCGCCCGGGCTGCCCGAGGCGTGGCTGGCAGGCACGGAGGTGACACGGGTCCCGGACAGTGACACGGACACCCCGGCCGAACTCGACCGGGTCGACAGCGTCGTCACCGCCTGCGCCGTGGCGATCGCCGAGACCGGCACCATCGTGCTCGACGGCTCCCCCGACCAGGGCCGCCGCCGCATCACCCTCGTGCCGGACCACCACATCTGCGTCGTCCGGGTCCCCGACCAGGTCGTCTCTTCGGTCCCGCAGGCCCTCGGACGGCTCGACCCGACGCGCCCGCTGACCTGGATCTCGGGCCCCTCCGCGACCAGCGACATCGAACTCGACCGGGTCGAGGGCGTGCACGGCCCCCGCACCCTGGAGGTCGTGCTGGTGGCGGCGTGACGAGCGGCGACCTGATGGGCGGCGGCTGAAGGGCGGCGGTGAAGGGGCGCGGCTAGCGTGGGTGGCATGATCCGGTTCGACCATGTCACCAAGCGGTACCCGGACGGCACGACGGCCGTGGACGACCTCTCGTTCGAGGTGGACGAGGGCGAACTGGTCACGCTCGTCGGCCCGTCCGGCTGCGGCAAGACCACCACGATGATGATGGTGAACCGGCTGATCGAGCCGACGTCGGGTCACATCCACGTGGACGGCGAGGACATCTCCACCGTCGACCCGGTGCGGCTGCGCCGCCGTATCGGCTACGTCATCCAGCAGGTCGGCCTCTTCCCGCACCGCACGATCCTCGACAACACGGCGACCGTGCCCGCACTGATCGGCTGGAAGAAGGCGAAGGCCAGGGCGCGGGCCGCCGAGCTGCTCGAACTGGTGGGGCTCGACCCGAAGACGTTCGGGAGCCGTTATCCGGAGCAGCTGTCGGGCGGCCAGCGCCAGCGCGTCGGCGTCGCCCGCGCGCTCGCCGCCGACCCTCCGGTGCTCCTGATGGACGAGCCGTTCGGGGCGGTCGACCCGGTGGTGCGCGAGCAGTTGCAGGACGAGTTCCTGAAGATGCAGGCGGCCGTGCGCAAGACGGTCCTGCTGGTCACGCACGACATCGAGGAGGCGGTCCGGCTCGGCGACCGGATCGCGGTGTACGGGCAGGGCCGCATCGAGCAGTACGACACGCCGGGCGCGGTGCTCGGCTCGCCGGCCACGCCGTACGTCGCCGAGTTCGTCGGCGCGGACCGCGGTCTGAAGCGCCTGTCGGTGACGGAGATCGAGCCGGACGACCTGGAGCAGCCCTCGGTGGTGCGCTTCGACGAGTCGCCCTCGCGGGCCACCGCACGGATGCGGGAGGCAGGGGCACGCTGGGCGGTGGTCCTCGACGAGGGCGGTGACCTGCACGGCTGGGTGGGCGTGGACGAGGCGTCGCTCGCCGGGGCGGACGGCCGGGTGGGCGATCTGGCGCACCGGATGAACGCGTGGGTGCCGGTCGGCGCCCCGCTCAAGCAGGCGTTCGGGGTGATGCTCCAGCACGACGCGGGCTGGGTGGCGGTGTTGGACGGTGCGCGTTTCCTCGGGGTGCTGACCCCGGCGAAGCTGCACGAGGCGCTGCGGCGCTCGGTGGACGCGGACGCGCAGGGTGTGGGGCGTGACGAGGTGGAGTTCGACTCGGTGGCGGACGCGTGAGCGAGCCGACCCGCCTCGCGTAACCCTAACCCTAAAGTTGACCTTCAGAGTTCCCGTCTCCCCGACCGGCCCGCCGGTTCATCGCCCGCAGATTCTCGTCCTGTACGTCGCCGTCGACGGCCCGCTCCGGCCGGTACGCGGCCAGTTCCTGCGCCCGCCGCCCGCCCGTGATCTCCTGCGCGGCGAGCCGCCCGAGCACGGGCGCGAGCGTCACCGCGCTGTGCGACACCAGGTGGTAGAGCCCGGGAGCCGTCTCTGCCTCGCCGACCAGTGGCAGCCCGTCCAGCGGCACGGGCCGTACGCCGATGCGCGCGGCGGCGATACGGGCCCCGCCCATGCCGGGCACGACGGTGCGGCCGCGCCGATGCAGTTCCTGCGGCAGCCCGTCCGCCGCTGTCCCCGTCAGGCGCGCGTCGACCTCCCAGGACAGGGCGAGCACGCCACCGTCCGTCGTGGGCCGCAGGTCGATGCCGGGCGCGGAGAGGATCGCGGTGAGCGGCTGTTCGGCAAGGGGCGCGCTCTCGGCGACGAGGCCCGGCACGTGCCGCAGCGGCAGCCGCGCCCCGGCGAGCACGGCGATCTGGTCGGCCGCAGGACCCGCGCAGTTCACGACGGTGTCGGCGCCCCAGCGGCGCTCCCCCGCCTCCACGCCGACGACGCGCGCCCCGCTGCGCAGCAGGCCGGTGACGCGGGTGCCGTAGTGGGTGCGGGCGCCTAGCCTGACGGCCGCGTCGAGGAGGGCGTGCACGAGGCGCGGCGCGTCGAACCAGGCGGTGCCGGTGTGCACGACGACCTCGTCCGCGGCGCAGGCCGTCGGGTCGACGGCGGGGGCGAGTTCGCGCAGCACGGAGGCCGGTTCGGTGCGGCAGTCGTGGCCCCATTTCCGTACGCGGGTGGCGCGTTCGTGCAGGGCGCGCTGCGCGTCGTCGTTGTCGGCCCACTGCACGATGGGCGCCGGGTGCCGCCACTGCGGCCCGTCGAGTTCCTCGGCGAGGGCGCGGTGCCCGTCGGAGCCCTGCCGGTTGAGCCGGTAGTAGGCGTGCGGGGTCTTCAGGTGGGTGACGTCGGCGGAGAACGTGGCGCCCGAGGTCCCTGACGCGGGACCGGCCTCCTCCAGGACGACGACGTCGGTTCCGGCGCGGGCGAGGTGGTAGGCGACGCAGGCGCCCAGCACGCCCGCTCCGACGACGACGGCTCGATTCATGGGGCTTCCTGTACGTGTCCCGAAGGCTGTCGGGAAGGTCTCGATCGGTCAGGTCCCGATTGCCCGCCGCGCCGCGGTGCACACCTGTCAGCCGTTGTCGCGCAGCAGCCCCTTGTCCTCCAGGTAGGTGCGGGCGACGTCCTCGGGGAGTCGGCGCCAGCTGTCGACCTGCTGATTCATGGAGGCGAGGTCCTCGGTGGTGAGCACGGAGTTGAGGGCGCCGAGCGCCTTGGCGACCTTGGCGTTGCCCGCCTGGGAGCGGTTGACGACGGGCACGAGGTAGTCGGCGTTCTGGAGCTTCTTGTCGTCGTCGAGCAGCACGAGCCCGAATTCGCCGATGGTGGCGTCGGTGGTCGTGGTGAGCACCATCTGGTCCTGCCCGTTCTTGACCGCGTTCTTCGCCTGGGTGGTGCCGACGCCCTTGGGGTCGATGCCGGTGACGTCGATGCCGTAGACCTTCTCAAGACCGGGCTGGCAGTACGGCCGCTGCACGCATTCGTCGCCGGCCGCGAGCCGCACCTTGAGCCCGGATTCGCCGAGGTCGCTGAGCGTTTTGAGCCGGTGCTTCCGCGCGTAGGCCTCGGTGACGGCGAACGCGTTCTGGTCGACGGCCTTCCCCGCGTCGAGTACGTCGAGGCCGCGCGGCGCCGCGAGAGCGCGCAGGGACTTCATGGTGGCGTCGAGGTCGGGCGAGCCGACGGGCTCGGCGTCGGCGCCGTTCTTCTTGGCGTTGAGCCAGTCCGCGAAGGTGGCGGCGTACTCCGGCACGACATCGATCTGTCCGGATTCGAGGGCGGGCTCGTACAGCTCCCGGTTGCCGACGGACAGCAGCTCGGTGCCGTATCCGGCCTGCTTGAGCAGCAGCGCGTACATGTTGGCGAGCAGGTCGCTCTCGGTGAAGCCGGCGGAGCCGATGACGAGGTGCTTGCTGTCGCCGGGCGGCGCGGTCACCTCGCCGCGCTCCTCGAGCGAGGGCCCACTGGCACACCCGCTGACGAGCAGCGCCACGCCCGCCAGCAGTGCGGCCACCTTGCGCGGCATCACGCCCTCCTCCCTCGCAGCCGCCCGGGCCCGAACCGTTCAAGCAGCTCGAACAGCCCCTCGACGATCAGCGCGAACACGGCCACGAGCACGGCTCCCGCGACCACCTGCGGTGTGCTGGCGAGGTTGAACCCGGCGGTGATGATGCGGCCGAGCCCGCCGCCCCCGGCGATGGCGGCGATGGTGGCGGTGGCGACGAGCTGCACGGCGGCGATCCGCACCCCGTTGAGGATCATCGGCAGCGCGAGCGGCGCCTCGACCCGCAGCAGCATCTGCCGCCCGGTCATCCCCATGCCCCTGGCGGCCCGCACGACCTCCCGGTCGACGCCGCGCATCCCCACGTACGCGTTGGTGAGCAGCGGCGGCACGGCGAAGAGCACGAGGGCGACGACCGTGGGCCCTTCGCTGTACTGCCCGAGCGGAGTGAGCAGCAACAGCACCAGCACGGCGAAGGTGGGCACGGCCCGCCCCACGTTGGCGACATTGACAGCGAGCGCACCGCCCTTGCCGAGATGCCCCAGCACAAGCGCAACAGGCAGCGCAATCAGACAACTAATAACAAGACACACGACAGTGAGGGTCACGTGCTGGGCGAGCCGGTGCCAGACGCCGTTGTCGCCGGCCCAGTGGGCGGAGTCGGCGAGCCAGTTCCAGGAGTCGGAGAGCAGCTTCACGCGCGACTCGCTCTCGTCCAGGGAGTGAGGACCCGCCCAATGCCGAGCAGCACGACATCAGCAAGCAACGCGATCACGACGCACAACACAGATGCGGTGAGAACCTGCGCCTTGAAGTAGGTGTTCATGCCGCTGTAGATCAGATTGCCGAGCCCGCCGTAGCCGACGATGGCGCCGACGGTGACGAGCGAGACGGCGGACACGGTGGCGATGCGCAGCCCCGCGAGAGCGGCGGGCAGCGCGAGCGGAAGCTCGACGGTGAGCAGCAGCCGGATCGGCCCGTACCCCATGCCGCGGGCGGCCTGCCGAGTCTCCTCTGGCACGGACCGCAGCCCGGCGAGAATGTTCCGCACGAGCAGCGTCAACGAATACAACACAAGCCCCGCAATAACGAGCGTGGCCGACAGCCCATAAACGGGCAGCAACAACGAGAACATGGCGAGCGACGGAATCGTGTAGAGCACGGTGGTCAGCGCCAGCACCGGCCCGGCGGCCCACCCCCAACGCCGCGCGAACAGCGCCAGCGGCACGGCGATGACGACGGCGATCGCCACCGCGACCAGGGTGATCTCCAGATGCTGCACCGTGGCATCGACGAGCATGTGCCGACGCGTGCTCAGGTACTCGCCGCAGATCCAGTCGTTGCGGGCGAGACAGTCGTCGGGCGGCGCGGAGCCGGGCCCACCGTTCACGAGGCGCACCCGACCATTCCAGTGGCAGCCGCCCGGCTCGGCGCGCCGGGTGACCCGTACGGGCGTCGCACCCGCGTTCCCCGTCCCGCACACCTGACGTCGGCGCGGCGCCGGGGCTAGGGTCTGCGTCATGAGCAACCTTGACCGCGAAGCGGTGCCCTCGGTGTGCGGCGGACGCGGCTTCGTGGTCGCGGAGCCGGTACGTGAACTCCTCAGCCCGCGCCATGTCCGGCTCGGCGAGTCGACGGAAGTGCGCCGGCTGCTGCCGAACCTGGGGCGCCGCATGGTGGGGGCGTGGGCGTTCGTCGACCACTACGGTCCCGACGACATCGCGGACGAGCCGGGGATGCAGGTGCCGCCGCACCCGCACATGGGCCTCCAGACGGTGAGCTGGCTGCACGAGGGCGAGGTGCTCCACCGGGACTCGACGGGGAGCCTCCAGACGATCCGCCCGCGCGAGCTGGGCCTCATGACATCCGGCCGAGCCATCTCCCACTCCGAGGAAAGCCCCAAGTCGCACGCCCGTTTCCTGCACGGCGCGCAGCTGTGGGTGGCGCTGCCCGACTCCCACCGGCACGTGGACCCGCACTTCGAGCACCACGGGGCGCTGCCGACGGTGACGGCGCCCGGCCTCACCGGAACCGTCATCCTCGGCTCCCTCGACGGCGCGACCTCCCCCGGGACGACGTACACGCCGATCGTGGGCGCGGACCTGGCCCTCGCCCGCGGCACGGAGACCCGCCTCCCCCTCAACCCGGACTTCGAGTACGCGGTCCTCGCCATGTCCGGCGAGTCCCACGTCGACGACGTCCCGCTCGTCCCCGGCTCCATGCTCTACCTCGGCTGCGGCCGCACGGAACTCCCCCTGCGGGCGGGGTCGGACGCGGGCCTGATGCTCCTTGGCGGCGAGCCGTTCGAGGAGGAACTGATCATGTTCTGGAACTTCATCGGCCGCACCCAGGAAGAGATCAAGCAGGCCCGGGAGGACTGGATGACGGGGTCCCGGTTCGGCGAGGTGAAGGGGTACGACGGGGGGCGGCTGGATGCGCCGGAGCTGCCGGACGTACCGCTGAAGCCGCGGGGGCGGGTGCGCTGAGCGGCACTTTCAGCGCACGATCCGGCGGGGGCATCGGCACTTAGCCCCGCAGTTCCTTCCGAAAGACTGTTGAGCTGTGCCTGACCGTCATACCCACCCTCAGATAAAGATCGAGGGCACCGGTGTCGGAGTGGGTCCAGAGAGTGCAGGAGTGTCGTCCTGCCTGGTGAAAGGCATGGAAGACGTGGCTCAACAGGAGGCGCGCGATGCCCCGACCTCGCTGATCCTGGCGCACCGCGATCTGCTCGACATAGCCCTCGCCCGACTCGCACATGTCCAAGCACAGCACCGCGCCGACGAGTTGCCCCTCGCGGAAGGCGAGCGGCGACAGATCGCCGGCGAAGGTGGGCCGGTTGACAGTGTGCTCCGCCCACTCCGCATAGGACTGGCGCCGCTCTTGCCACTCGTCGAACGCGTCCTGCACCAGTAGGTGTACGGCGGGCTCGTCCCCACCGCGCAGCGGACGGACCACGATTCCGGACGGCGTATCAGGCACCGAAGGCTCGTCCGACACGGGGAACTCCAGCAACCACTCTGTGACCAGAGGGGCATAGCCCCGCGAGCGCACCAGCGCAACGGTTCCGGTGTCGCTGTCCGGGACGGTCTGCACGATCCCCTTGCTGCCCGCCTCAAGAGCCCGTTCCCCCGCCCAGTCCAGCAGCGCAGCCCCCAGGCCACGTCCACGGTGGTCCGGATGCACGGCGACTTCGGAATACCGGTTCACCCAGGCCCACGCGGCAAGTCGACCGGACTCATCACGGACGAGCACGGTGTCTGACTCCGGGTCAAGACCGGGTCGGGCGAAGACGGCCGCGACAGCCCCGGCATCGGTCTGCCGCCCGCTGTCCGCCTCCCGCGCGCTGTCCGCAACCAACGCGTGGATCGCTCCGACCTCGTCGGCAGTCGCAGGTTGTGAACGGTAGCCGGGCGGCAGCCTGGGAGCGAGAAGGGGCACGACGAGACCGTAGTGCGGCGTCGATCACCCGTCCAGCACTCCTTTCACACAACTGAAGGATCCAGGCCTTGTTCGTTTGCGATCCGACGCCGACCGAACGCTGTGCCCGTCGAGTTGGGCCGCGCTTCTCCACCGCACCCTGGGTTGCAGGCTCCTTAACAACATTCACGGCAGGTCAGTCGTCGCTACCGACAGTGATTGAATACGCGAACGAGCGCGCCCTGCCGGGCGGGAGTACATGCATGCCGGGACGGCCCACGAGTTCACCGGTGTAGCCCTTCGGGGAGGGTAACCCACCCCATGGTTCGACGCAGAGCAGGTCGGAGCCGGGCGACCACACGGCCAGTTGCGTAAAGCCTTCGAGCAGGCGAATCGTCAGTTCGGGCGCGCCCTGTGCCCGCAGCGCAAGGGTGCGGCTCTCGAGCACGTCGAATACCACGGCACCGTCGGCGAACAACCCAGGGGTGAGGCGTAGTTGCCGGCCGTGGACGGGCGTGGGGTACGTCTCGGGTCGGAGTAGTACGCCGGTGACCCGGCGCACCGGGGCGGGTTCCGGCGCGTCGAAGTGCAGGACGTGCTCGACCCGTTGCGCTCCGGGCAGCGGCCACGAGAAGGCCGTGTGCACGCCGAGGGCGTACGGCAGCGGATCCGGCCCCGGGTTGGTGACCTCGTAGCGAGCGGTCACCGTGTCATAGGTCGTTTCGTGGACGACTTCCAACCGGAAGGCGAACGGGTAGGCAGCACGCGTTTCGGCGTCGTCGACGAGCACGTGCCCCGTCTCGGTCCGGGCGAACGTGCGCTCCCGGGCAAATCCGTGCTTCGGCATCGGGAACGTGACGCCGTGCACCTGGATCTCGTCGCGCACTCCGCGACCGATCACGGGGAACAACACCGGCGCACTCCACGGCCACAACAGCCCTGCCTGCCACAGCAGTTCAACTCCGTCCTGCGTCCTCAGAGACACAAGTTCCGCACCCCGGTCGTCGACAATCGCTTGCACCTTCCGACGCGCACCGGTCATGTGCTGTCACCTTCCGTTGGGGATGATCCGTTTCGTGGCGGCACCTGAGACACCCGTTGGGCCCCGGACGCCGCCGGCGTCACGCGCCGGGGGCGACCACAGCATTGCGCTGCCGCCCCAGCCCGGCGATCTCGATGTCGACCGTGTCGCCGGGCCTGAGAGCCGCCTCGCTCACCGTGATGTGCGAGTCCCTCACCGACGCGGAAGTCCTCGCAACGGCCGCGTATGCCCGCGGAGTTGAGGCGCAGGCACGGCTGGATCGGCTCCCCGGTGTCAGGGCCTTCGCGATCACGACGTCCGGCGCGACATGGACGACATACGGCCTGACTCCCTGCGCTCCATAACCGGCCGGCCCGCGGAGGGGCCACACATCCCGCACTCGGGCCGGCGCCGGCCCTGGGCCGGTGTCGCCGCCAGCGGCAACCTGAAAGCGACCGGACTGAACCGCCATTGAGCCGAACAGGGGGGGGCACTGGATCAACTCGGGATTCGGCTGCCTTCCCGCCCACCGCCTTGACCCGGCGTTACTGCCGTGCCGGGCGTGAAATCGCGGCCGAGAGTCGCGTCGACGACAGCCCGCTCCCACGGTTCTCTCACCGGGCCGGGCCGCCCCCGCGGGGAACCGGTGTCGCTCCGCCCTATGGATTCACGCTTGCCAGCGCGCACGCCATGAACTGCTCGACCAGCACGCCGGGGTCCTCGGACCGGCACACCAGCGCAAGTCCTTCGAGGGGGACGGGCCCACACAGGGGCCGGTAGGCGACGCCGGGGACCTCGGGGCGGGACGACGTGTGTGGCACGAGCCCGACCCCCATGCCGCAGCCCACCATCGCCAGCTGCGAGTGGATGGAGCCCGCCTGATGGACGGGCATCGGGCTGAACCCCGTGCGACGGCAGGCCGCGACCAACTCGTCGTGGTACGTCGGGGAATGTTCCCGGGGGATCCATACCCAGTCCTCGTCGGCCAGCTCAGCGAGGTCGATTTCGTCGTGCGCGGCGAGTGGATGCCCCGCGGGAACGGCCGCTACGAGACGGTCACGACGGAGCGGGGTGGAGCTCAGGCGACCATCGATGCCGGCACCGCCGTAGCGGATCACGGCGACGTCGAGATGCCCGTCGAGGAGAGCCTGGACTCCTTCGGTGGTGTCCAGCTCCCGTGCCCGGAGCTGGATGCGCGGGCGTTCGGCACGGAACTTGCCCAAGATCGCGGGCAGCGGTTCGGTGAAGGCCGCAGTGACAGCGCCCAAGGTCAGCATCCCGATGATCCCCGACTGAGCTTGCTCAGCCGCCGTCTGAGCGCGCTCAGCCGCCGCGACCAACGTGTGGCAGTGCCCCAGAAAGACCCTGCCGGGTTCGGTGAGGGCGACCGTGCGGCTGTTCCTGTCGAGGAGCCGGGCTCCCAATTGCTGCTCCAGCCTGCGGATGGCCTGACTGAGCGGCGGCTGGGACATGCGCAGGCGCTCCGCCGCCCGCCCGAAGTGCAGTTCCTCGGCCACTGCGATGAAGTAGCGGGCCTGACGGACCTCAAGCATCGGACCACTCCTCGTTCTCCGCGGGGCGCCTGACCGAGGCGCGTACTGACTCGCGTACCGGCGCCACACAGATCAAGTGGCCAAGCATATTGCTGGCATAGGAAATCAGACCTTTTACATATGCCTCATCCTTGCTTGACTCCCTGGCATGACCAGGAACAACAGCACGAGCAATGCCGATAGCACCTTGCTGACTCAGTTCGCGGGGCTGGACACCGCCGCCGTGTCCGACGCCCTGGAGGGCCTCGGCCTGCCGCCAGGCCAAGGGGGCATTACACCGATGTGGGGGCGCCCCCGAGTGACCGGCATCGCCCGCACGGTCCAGCTCGCTCCGCTCGATCGCGAGCATGGCGGCGCGCACATCCTGACCTCGGAGATCGCGCAGGCCGGGCCCACGGACGTCCTGGTGATCGCCAACGACGGTCGTACCGACGTGTCGTCCTGGGGCGGCATCCTCAGCCTGGGCGCCAGTGCTCAAGGGGTCCGCGGTGTCCTCACCGACGGCGCCTGTCGGGACGTTCACCAGGCCCGCGAACTGGGCTTTCCCGTGTATGCGCGGGGGCAGGTACCGAGGACGGCGCGCGGCCGACTGATGCAGAAGTCAGCCGGTGAGCCGATCCTCTTCGGCACGGTCACCGTCCACCCCGGTGACGTCGTTGTCGCCGACGAGAACGGCATCTGCGTCGTGCCGAGCGCCAGGGCCGCCGAAGTCCTCAGAGCCGCCCACAAGGTGCAGGAGCGCGAAGCCGCCATCGAAGCCGAGATCCGGGCCGGAGCAGCGCTGACCGACGCGATGCGCGACGCCCGCCTCGCAGGCGAGGAAGACAACATGTGACCCAAGTGTCTGATGACGACACCGAGCCGATGGCCCACACTTCCATCGTCTCCGAACTGCCCGCACTGGCCGTGCTGCTACCTGGCTGGGCTGCCGAACGTACCGAGGGGCTCAGCAGCGGTAAGTGGCTTGTTGGTGCGGGTGAGGAGGAAGGCGACGATTCCGAGGACGGCGATGGCGGCGTTCACGGTGATCACGCTGGCCCAGCCGAACTTGTCGGCGATCAGTGGCGCGAGTGTCGGCACGATGGCCGCGGCAACGAAGCCCCACATGTTCATCCAACTGCCGACGGCGGGAGAGTGAGAGCGGCCGAGGTCGGTGGCGATCGACCAGGCCAGGGTCTGGGCGAATCCGGCACCGCCGAGCGCGAGACTGAGCCAGATCACGCTCAGCACCACATCATCGGTGGTGGTGCTCATGAGCAAGCAGACCGCGGCAACGGCGAGGCCGGTCGCGGCGACGAGATTGCGCGACTGATAGAGGGTGCGCCCCGACCGGAGCAGCCGGTCGCTGACGGTGCCGGCGATCAGAACACTGACTGTGATGCACGCGAACGCCGTTCCGGTGTACGTGCCCACGCTCTCGAACGGTACGTGCCGCGCCTTCTGCAGATAGTACGGGAGCCAGTAGATGAAGAACTGAACGGTCCACAGTGTCCCGAAGTAGGCGAGTGCGAGCGTCCAGAACGAGCGCTGCCGCAGGAACGCCGACCATGGGGCTGGCCCCGGCCGGGCGGCAGCGCCCGACTCCTCCTCGGTGAGACGGAGTTCGGCCGCATTGACCAGACGGTGCTGGGCAGGTCGGTCGCGGATGAAGAATGCCCAGAACGCGGTCGTGACCCCACCGAGGGCGGCGCAGACGAAGAATGCGGTGCGCCAGCCGAAGTTCGCGATGAACGGTACGAGCAGGATCGGCCCGATCGCCGGGCCGAAGAAGGATCCGGCGTTCATGAGCGCGTTGGCCCGGCCGCGTTCCCGGGTGGGGAACCAGTTGGCGAAGAAGGCGTTGCCGGCGGTGAATACCGGCGCCTCGCCGATACCGAAGGCAAACCGGACGACTGCCAGAACGACCAGGGAGTTCGCCACCCCGGTCAGGCCTGTGCACAGCGACCATGCGAGCAAGGCGATGGTCATCGCCCGGCGGGGCCCCGCGCGCTGGATGAGGAGCCCGCCCGGTATCTGCGAGATGAAGTAACCGATGTTGAAGACCGTGGTGATGAAGCCGAACTGGACGGTCGTGATGTCCAGAGCCGTCATCATGGGGTCGGCCGAGACCGAGAATGCGATCCGGTCGAGATAGGCGGTGAAACACACGAACAACACCAGCGCGCCGCCGTACCAGCGCACTCGGGTCGGCGGCGTACCCGTAGTAGAGGCGGTGGCCTGGGACGTACTCGGGCAGGTCTCGTCGTTGAGAGCCATGGCGTGCCTGTCCCTTCTGGTCTCCTAGTTCCCGAGCGGGTTGAGACCGAGCAGTTCGATGGTGGTCCGGCCGGTGAGGAGTTCGGACATGACATGGGCCTCGTGCGCGACACGCCGGTCGGCGCTCTCGATGACGGCTTGCTGGTCGGCTGCGGGGATGGACACGAGGCCGTCAGCGTCACCGACGACAAGGTCGCCGGTGCGGACGACTCTGCCGCCGGCCAACACCGATCGGCCGAGAATTCCGGGGTAGCGCTTGGCGGTTCCCGCGATGGCCAGACCACGGGAGAAGACGGGGAAGCCGAGAGATGCCTGCTCGACGCTGTCCCGGACCGCGCCGTCGATGACCAGGCCGAGCAGCCCGCGCGCCTGTGCCGCCACGGCAAGTACCTCGCCCCAGTGGCCGAACTCCCCACCGCCCAGGTCGGCGACGAGTACATGTCCGGGGGGTGCGGCGGCGACCGCGTTGTGCAGCGCGAGATTGTCGCCGGGCACGCCCTGCACGGTGTAGGCGGGGCCCGCCAGGCGGGCCCCTGACCACAAGGGCCGGAGGGCGGGATCGAGCGCGATGTTGCGCCGGGATGCCTCGAGCAGCGTCGCCGAGGTGTGCTCCGTGTGCAGCACGGTCGTGGTCATCAGACAGCCCGCCTTTGCAGGGAGTGGTAGGCGAACGCGCGGCGCGCTTCGGCGAGGGAGGTGCCTTCGAGAGCCGCGGCCACGATCTCGAGCTCCACGCGCTCAATGTCCTCGGCGAGGGCAATGACCTCCTCGACCCGCTCGTGTGAGACCGCTACGACACCGTCCGCGTCGGCGACCACATAATCGCCAGGAGCGATACGTACGGAGTCGACGACGACCTGCTCCTGCACCGCCACGCAGCGCACGCGGTCCTTGCCGGTGCGCATGAAGCGGGACACCGACCAGACGGGGTATCCGACCGCCTCCGCGGTCGCTGTGTCGCGGCAGGCGCCGTTGATCACGGTGCCGGCGATGCCGCGTCCGGCGGCGACCCGTGCCATGATCCCGCCCCAGACGGTGCAGTCGGGACGGCCCTGGTTGTCGATGACGACGATGTCCCCGGGGCGGACATCGTCGAGAAAGTCGCCGACCGTACCTCCCTGTTCATCGTCGACGGGCTCGTAGCGGACCGTGAAGGCGCGGCCCGCCACGCTCCCGCTCGTGGTCTGACGCTGGATCCCGAGCAGCGAACCGGGCAGTCCGAGGCGGTCGAGGGCGTCCGACACCGCTGCTGTGGGCAGCGCCGCCAGGCGTTCGGCCATCACGTGATCGTCCATGGCATTCCTTTGGCAGAGGCTTTTGAACTGCCGGAATTCTCTGGGATCATTCCGGGGAGAGTCGAATGATTCTTTGGGATACCCCGATGCGTGACAGGCATCGGCGAAGGCGGGAGTGGGAGGCGGACCGGACCGCATGGACCTCAAACAACTCAACGCCCTGCTCACCGTTGCCGAGACGGGCAGCGTCACTCGTGCGGCAAATCTCCTGCACCTCGTGCAATCGGCTGTCACGCGACAGATCCAGTCCCTCGAGGACCAGCTCGGCGTCGCGCTCTTCGAGCGGACCAGAACGGGAATGGTGCTCACTGAGGCGGGCGAGCGGCTGGCGCTGAGCGCGCGGCGCGTGCTCAGCGAGCTGGAACGCGCCGAGGCCGAAGTACGCGAGGAGGCCGGCGCTGTGCGCGGCATCGTCTCTGTCGGTTTGCTCGACAGCGTCAGCGACCTCGTGGCCGAACCACTCGTCGCACAGCTCAGACGGACACACCCGCGGATCGAACTTCGCATCTTCACCGCGTTCGCCGGTCACCTGCGGCAGTGGCTCTACGACGGAGAACTCGACGTCGCGTTGCTCTTCGGTGTCACCGACCCGGCCGCCATCTCGGTGACACCGCTGGCAACCGAAGCCCTGTGGGTCGTTGCCCCGCCGGGTGAGGGCCTCAGTCCCGAGCAACCGGTGTCGTTCGCCGAGGTGGCCCGACATCCGGTCATCGCACCCGCACGGGGCAACGGACTGCGCACCTTGATCGAAGAGGTCGCCGCTCGCGCCGGCGTCACCGCGAACGTTGCTATCGAGGCCAACTCGGCTCGAGTACAGAAGCAGTTGGTCGAACATGGCCACGGCTGGACGGTTCTACCAGCCATCTGCGTTGCCGACGAAGTCTCACGCAAGAACCTCTCCATGGCAGCGCTCGACGATCCCGAGGCCCAACGTCATCTCGTACTCGCCATGCCGCGCTCACGCCGACGGTCCCCGGCGACCGAGGCTGTCGCGCAGGCACTTGTCGCCCTACTGCGCGCCGCCGCAGAGGACGGCCGGTGGCCATCGGTGCAGTGGCAGGTGACTTCGTCACAGTAACCGCCAGGTCACGTCGTCCCGGCCCGTGTACACCTTCCCCAGGGCCAAGCCCTGGTCCATCGGCTCGGCGCGTCGTCACGTGAGCTTCGGTACGACAGCCGGATCAGTCAGGATCTGCTCACGTCCGGCAGCGAGGGCGCCGTGAAGGGCCGCGTCCGCGCCGAGGAGGCCGGGGGTGACGGTCGGGGAATGGGCCGGGAAGGCGGCACGGCGCGGGCCGAGTCGGGCGTCGATGCCCGCCCTCAACCAAGGGAGCCAGTCGGCGAGTTGACCGCCGAGGACAATGCGGTCGGGATCGCTCAGCCCGGTGACCGACTGGAGTGCAGCGCCCAGAGCGTGTCCGGCGCGGTCCAGAGCGGCGAGGGCGCGGGGGTCCTTGCCCTGCAGACGCCGGCCCAGTTCGGCGAGGGCGGCGCCGGTGTCGCCGTCAACCGCGAGACCGGCCGCGCCCAAGACTCCGCGGGTGCCGATGTATGTGGTCAGGCAGCCGACCGCGCCGCACCGGCAGGCGGGCCCGTCGAGGGAGACCGGGATGTGGCCGAGTTCCCCCGCCAGGCCGTGACTGCCCTGGAAGACGCGACCGCCCACGATCAGCGCGCCCGCGACACCGGCATCGGACTTCACGTACGCGACGGCACCCCCGAATGCGCTGTCCTGCGCTGCGAGGGCGTGGTACTCGGCCAGGGCGGCAGCCTTGGCGTCGTTGACCACGTCGACAGGGCACGCCAGCCCAGGCAACCGATCGGCGACAAGCCGGGCGAGGTGTGAGGCGTGCCGGGCCGGGCCCGGCGCATCCTGGTTCCCCTCGGCGACCGGTCCTGACAGGGCGATCACCAAGCGGCACTGGTGCACCCCAGCACGCGGCGGGTCAAGGGCGGCGACAGCAGACACGATGTCATCGGCCAACGCATTCGGCGGTCCGAACGGGTCCCGAACGCTGGGGAACTGGCGCCTCTGGCCTGACGCGGCCGCCAAGTCGGCCGTCATCACCGTGATGTGCCCCCAGGCCGCGTGGACGGCCGTGGTGCGCACCCGTCCAGGTACCAGACTCACCAGTCGGCGCGGGCGCCCCCGACCGCCCGATGCGACGCCGCCCGCGTCCGCGACCAGGCCGCGCTCGATCAGATCGGCGACGAGCGCGGTCACCGAGGCATGCACCAGGCCGGTGCCCGCGGCGACCTCCGTGCGCGCACACGGACCGTGAGCGGCGATGTACCGCAGGACCAACGAGAGGTTGGCCCTGCGCACGGCCGCAGAATCGGTGGGGGCGAGGGTGTTCACGTCTCGATTGTGCCCGCTCGCGGCAGCGTTCCTGCCCTCACCCGTCTCACCGACTTCTAATTTTTCAACCGTTGAAAAATTAGCGCTCGATTACTCACACTCGACGGGACGGGTGCGGCGCACCCTTCACGGCCGTGAGGAAGCCCGCCCCATGCCCCCCCCACAGGCGGCAGAGAACCCGCCGCGAAAAGGAGACAACCGTGAAGCACAGGGCAGTGAACCGCAGGAGCGTCGTCATAGGGCTCGGCGCGACCGCCGGGGTGGCAGCCATCGGCGGCATCGCCCTGAACGCACAGGCGGAGAACACCGACAGCTCCGGCGGCAGTGGGGAGGCGTCAGCGAACGGCAAGCTGTTCTTCGACAAGGACGACTACACGGAGAAGACCGAGTCGATCGCCGACGCGGCCGGTACCAAGCACTCGGTGACGTACCACTTCTACAAGGCCCGGAACTACGTCGCGAACCCGAGCGACTCCGACCACCAGAGCCTGGTCGTCAGTGTTCCCGTGAAGATCGACGGCAAGAAGGTCGACGCGTCGAACGCCCCGATCGTCCTGGCCAACGCCGTGGGGGCCTATATGCCGTCGACCGTGGCCGATGCCACCGGCGTGGGCCAGGCCAAACTGGAGATGACCGGCATGGGCGGCGGCGCCATGTCCAGCGGCATGCCGGACAGCGGCACGCCCAGTGACGCGCCATCGGGCGGAGCCGGCGGTGACACCGGCGCCATCAACGGCATGGTCAACCTGGCCAATCTGGCGATCGTCGCGGGATACGTGGTCGTGGAGCCCGGCACCCGCGGCCGCAGCCTGACCGATGCGGACGGCGACTATTACGGCACCGCACCCGCCGTGATCGTCGACCTGAAGTCCGCAGTGCGCTACATCCGCGCCAACAAGGGCCGAGTCCCGGGGAACGTCGAGCGGATCGTGTCCACCGGCACCAGCGCCGGCGGAGCCTCCTCGGCCCTGCTCGGGGCCACGGGCGACAGCGAGCTCTACGCCTCCTACCTCAAGAAGGCCGGCGCGGCCGACGCCTCCGACGCGATCTTCGCCACCGGCGCATGGTGCCCCATCACCGACCTGGAGCACGCCGACAGCGCCTACGAGTGGAACTGGGGCGACCTGCCCACGCAGTCCACCGGCAAAACCGTAGACCAGACCGTGTCGAAGGAGCTGCGGTCGCAGTTCGCCGAGTACCAGGCGGGCTTGAAGCTGCGCGGCCTCAAGGGCTCCGGCTTCGGCAGGATCACCGCCCGGAACTACGACGACTATCTGCTGCAGCAGTACCTCCAGCCGTCGGCCACCAAGTACCTCCAGAGCCTTTCGGACTCGGACCGCGAGACGTACCTGGCCGAGAACACGTTCATCACCTGGAAGAACGGACGGGCCACCTTCACGTACGCGGACTACCTCAGGCACGTGGCACAACGGAAGAAGACCCAGCCGGCCTTCGACGCCTTCGACCTGTCCGCCGGTGAGAACAACGAGTTCGGCAAGGGCACCACCAAGGCCCGTCACTTCACCACATACAGCGCGAAGAACGACACCAGCGGGCTGGCACGCAAGCGTGTCGACAGCGACATCTCCGAAAAGCTCAAGCTGATGAACCCGATGTACCACCTGCTGCAGGAGCGCAACCCGAACCGCTCCAAGCACTGGTGGATCCGACTCGGCACCTCCGACACGGACACCGCACTGACGGTCTCCGCGAACCTCGCCATGGCCGCGGAGGGCCTCGGTGACGAGGTCAACCACGAGTACTACTGGGACAAGGGCCATGCCACGAACGAAGACCCGGACGACTTCATCGCGTGGGTCGCGAAGGTGACCGGCCACAAGAAGTAGCCCCACCTGAGCCCGGAGCCACAGCCTGAAGTCCTGCAGGACGCCGCCCACCCACAGCGCATGCCCCACAGATTGAGAACAGAATTGTTGACAATTCTGTTCGCCTAGATTTAGCGTCGACAGGCACTCACTCAGGGAGGGCACATGCCGAAGGAAGCCCGGCCGGGCTCCGGCGAGCAGGCGAAGCAGTACGCGTTGGATGAACTGCGCAAGGCGATTCTGCGCGGTGAGATGTCACCGGCTCAGCGGCTGGTGGAGAACGAACTCGCCGAGCAGTACGACGTGACGCGGGCGAGCATCCGCGCGGCGCTGCTGGAACTCGCCGCCGAAGGTCTGGTCGAGCGGATTCGCAACCGCGGCTCGCGGGTGCGGGTCGTGACGGTCGAGGAGGCCGTGGAGATCACGGAGTGCCGGATGGCGCTCGAAGGACTGTGCGCGGCCAAGGCGGCCGAGGAGGCCACCGACGCACAGCTCGACGAGCTCACCGGACTCGGTGACGCCATGTCCAAGGCCGTCGCGAACGGTGACCCGGTCACCTACTCCGACCTCAACCACGAGCTGCACGCCCGCATCCGGGACATCTCGGGCCAGCAGACGGCCGTGACGCTCCTGGAACGGCTCAACGCGCAACTGGTCCGGCACCGCTTCCAGTTGGCGCTGCGGCCGGGGCGTTCGCAGCAGTCCCTGGGTGAGCACCTGGCCATGATCGAGGCGATCAGGGCCAGGGATCCGCAGGCGGCCGAGACGGCCGTCCGTGCCCACCTCCGCAGTGTGATCGACGTGTTGCGCGCCGACTGACTCTGCATCGGAGGCGGGTGCACACCTGTCACCAAGGAGATGCAGCATGACCAACGGCCACGCGCCCGCCGCCGCCACGCCACGTTCGACCCTGGTGGTCACCGCGCACGCGGGGGACTTCGTGTGGCGGGCGGGCGGCGCCATCGCGCTCGCCGCCGCCCGTGGCGAGAAGGTGACCATCGCGTGCCTGACGTTCGGGGAGCGCGGCGAGTCCGCCAAGGCCTGGCGGGAGGGCAAGAGGCTCGACGAGATCAAGGCGCTGCGCCGCGACGAGGCGGAGCGGGCCGCCGCCGCCCTCGGCGCCGAGGTCCGCTTCTTCGACGCGGGCGACTATCCGCTCGTGGAGAGCGGCGAGCTGACCGACCGGCTGGTTGCCGTCTACCGCGACACGCAGCCCGACGTCGTGCTCACCCATCCCGTCGAGGACCCGTACAACGGCGACCACCCGGCCGCCAACCGCATGGCCTTGCAGGCCCGTGTTCTCGCGCAGGCCATCGGCTATCCCGGCGAGGGCGAGATCATCGGTGCGCCGCCCGTCTTCTACTTCGAGCCGCACCAGCCCGAGATGAGCGGCTTCAGGCCCGAGGTGCTCCTGGACATCACCGAGGTGTGGGAGACCAAGCGCAAGGCGATGGAGTGCCTGGGGGCCCAGCAGCACCTGTGGGACTACTACACCGACCTCGCCGTGCGCCGGGGTGTGCAGCTCAAGCGCAACGCCGGGCCCAACCTCGGGCTCGCCCACCAGACCATGGCCGAGGCGTACATGCGCCCCTACCCGCAGATCGCGAAGGAGCTCGCCTGATGCCCGGCGTCATCATCACCAATCCGCCCAAGGCCGAGGCCAAGGACGTCGAGGCGCTCGCCGGATACGGTGTCGCCACGATCCACGAGGCGATGGGTCGCACCGGTCTCCTCGGCCACCACCTGCGCCCCAACCAGTCCGACACGCGTATCGCGGGCACCGCGGTGACCGTGCTGTCCTGGCCCGGCGACAACCTCATGATCCACGCGGCCGTCGAGCAGTGCGGCGAGGGCGACATCCTCGTCGTCACCACCACCTCCCCCTCCACGGACGGCATGTTCGGCGAACTGTTCGCCACCGCCCTGCAAAAGCGCGGGGTGCGCGGCATCGTCACCAACGCCGGTATCCGGGACACCGCCGAACTGCGCGAGATGGGCTTCCACGCCTGGTCCGCGGCGGTGTCCGCGCAGGGCACGGTCAAGGCGACCGGCGGCAGTGTCAACGTGCCCGTCGTCATCGGCGGCGAGACGATCCGGCCCGGTGATGTCATCGTCGCCGACGACGACGGTGTCGTGGTCGTCCCGCGCGAGCGCACCGCCGAGGCCGCCGAGAAGTCGCGGGCCCGCGAGGAGAAGGAGGCCGCCACTCGCGCCGCCTTCCTCGAGGGCCAACTCGGCCTGGACCGCTACGGATTGCGCGACACCCTCACGCGGCTCGGCGTCGAGTACCGCACCTACGAGGAACACACCGGAGCCGGATCGTGACCGGGCCCGAGGAGGTGCGCTGCATGCTGATGCGTGGCGGCACCTCCAAGGGGGCCTACTTTCTCGCCGACGACCTGCCCGCCGACCCGGCCGCCCGCGACGACCTGCTGCTGCGCGTCATGGGCAGCCCCGATCCCCGTCAGATCGACGGCATCGGCGGCGCCCACCCCCTCACCAGCAAGGTGGCGGTGGTGTCACCCTCGGACGATCCGGATACCGACGTCGACTACCTGTTTCTCCAGGTCAACGTCGACGAACCGGTGGTGTCGGACCGTCAGAACTGCGGCAACATCCTCGCCGGCGTCGGCCCCTTCGCCGTCGAGCGGGGCCTCGTGCCCGCCGGGGACGACACGACCTCGGTCCGCATCCGCATGGTCAACTCCGGCGACCGTGCCACGGCCACGTTCCCCACCCCCGGAGGCCGCGTCGACTACACCGGCGACGCGGAGATCTCCGGCGTCCCCGGCACAGCGGCCGCCGTGGTCATCGAATTCCCACCGGGCAAGGGCACATTGCTGCCCACCGGGAACGTCGGCGACACCCTCGCCGGTGTCGAGGCGACGTGTGTCGACAACGGCATGCCCACCGTGCTCGTCGCCGCCGAGTCCCTGAAGGTCACCGGGTACGAAGACCCGAAGGAGCTGGAGGCGGACGAGGAGCTGGCCGCCAGGCTGCGCGAGATCCGGCTTGCGGCGGGTGAGGCGATGGGGCTCGGTGATGTCACCGACACCACCGTGCCCAAGCTCACCCTTCTCGCCGCGCCACGGCACGGCGGAGCCGTCACCACCCGCACCTTCATCCCCGTGCGCTGCCACACCTCCATCGGCGTGCTCGGCGCCGCGAGCGTCGCCGCCGGGCTGCGGATCGACGGCAGCGTCGCCGACGGCATCGCCCAACTCCCCACCACGGGCGACCGGTTGCGCATCCAGCACCCCACCGGCTTCACCGACATCGAGGCCAGCCTCACCACCGGGCCCGACGGGCTGCCCGCCGCGCGGCGCACCGCCGTCGTCCGCACCGCCCGCAAGCTCTTCGACGGCACGGTCTTCCCGCGCCCCGCACACACCCCAGGAGGCCCCCGATGACTCCGCCCCTCGGCGACATCGCCCACGTCGGCCACGCCCAGCTGTTCACCCCCGACCTCGACGCCAGTGTCGGCTTCTTCACCGACTTCCTGGGGCTCACCGTCTGCGGCCAGGACGGCGACCACGTCTACCTGCGCACCTTCGACGACTACGAGCACCACAGCCTCGTCCTCACCGCCCGCGAGACGCCCGGCCTCGGCCGCCTCGCCCTGCGCACCTCCAGCGAGGAGGCGTTGCAGCGCCGCGTCAAGGCCGTCGAGGACGCCGGCGGCACCGGAAAGTGGGTCGAGGACGAGCCCGGCATCGGAAAGCTCTACCTCACCACCGACCCCGACGGCCACGAACACGCCCTGTACTGGGACAGCGAGCACTACACCGCCCCCGACGAGCTCAAGCCCGCCCTGAAGAACCAGCCGCAGGCCAAGCCCAACCGAGGCGTCGGCGTGCGCCGCCTGGACCACATCAACTTCCTGGCCTCCGACGTCCTCGCCAACGCCGAGTACCAGCAGCAGATCCTGGGCGCCCGCCCCACCGAGCAGATCCGCCTCGACACCGGCCGCATCGCCGCCCGCTGGCTGACCTTCACCAACAAGTCCTACGACGTCGTCTACACCGAGGACTGGACCGGCGCCAACGGCCGACTGCACCACATCGCCTTCGCGACCGACAACCGCGAGGACATCCTGCGCGCCGCCGACCTCGCCATCGACACCGGCGTGTTCATCGAGACCGGCCCGCACAAGCACGCCATCCAGCAGACGTTCTTCCTCTACGTCTACGAACCCGGCGGCAACCGCATCGAACTGTGCAACCCGCTCACCCGCCTCGTCCTCGCCCCCGACTGGCCGCTCATCACCTGGACCGAGGAAGAACGCAAGAAGGGCCAGGCCTGGGGCCTGAAGACCATCGAGTCCTTCCACACCCACGGCACCCCACCGATCAACCCCTGACCGACCTTTTGGCCCCGGGGGGCGGTGGCTGCTACCCCCGGGGCCAAATCGTTGCCGAGATTGTTAACAAAAGCGTTGACGTGACGGTCATGGCTTCTTAACGTCTACGCATCAGCGAGCTCGAGGCTCCACGCGGAGTCAGCAGCTCAGGGGCACGCTCCGGCCGTTTCACATCCGGCCTCGCGAACCGCACTCCACGCCCCCTCTGCCCTTGCAGCCCTGGGACCAGGCCTCGTCCTGGATTCCCGCACGAGAGGAAACAACGATGTCCTCCTCCGCCACCTCCCCGCTCGCCGACGCGAGCAGGCCAACGGCCCGCCGAAGCCGAAACGCCGTCGTCGCCCTGTGTTGGGCACTCGTCCTCCTGGACGGCATCGACACGTTCATCTACGGCTCCGTACTTCCCAAGATGCTCGGCAGCCACAGCCTCGGGCTCGCCCCCGACGTCGCAGGCACCATCGGCAGCTGGTCCAACTTCGGCATGCTGCTCGGCACGATCCTCTCGGGTATGGCGTCGAACTGGATCGGGCGCCGCGTCACCGTCTTCGCCAGCGTCGCAATCTTCACTCTTGCCACGCTCGGCACCGGCTGGTCACAGTCCACCGGCCAGTTCGGCTTCTTCCGCTTTGTGTGCGGCTTCGGCCTCGGCGCGCTACTGCCGATCGCCATCTCGTACGGCATGGAGTTCACCTCGCGCGGCCGCCGCGCCCTCGCCACCGGCATCATCATGACCGCACACCAGACCGGTGGAGCCCTGGCCCCGCTGATCGCACTGTGGCTGGTCGAAGACTTCGGCTGGCGCTCGGCCTTCATCGCCTCCGCGGTACCGGCCCTGATCCTGCTGCCGATCGCCTACAAGATGCTGCCCGAGTCGCCCACCAACCTGCTCACCCGCGGCCGTCACGCCGAAGCGGGGCAACTCGCCGCCGACTTCGGCACCGAGCTGCCCGAGCCGAAGGAGCGCAGCACCGACAAGCTCGACGCCCTGAAGAATCTCTTCCGCGGCGGCCAGTGGACTATCACGCTCTGTTTCTGGCTGACGTCCTTCGCGGGGCTGCTCCTGGTCTACGGCGTCGGCCAGTGGCTGCCGAAGATCATGGTCGATCTCGGCTACGACACCGGTGACTCGCTCCTCTTCTCCACGTTCCTGAACGTCGGCGGCATCTGCGGCATGCTCATCGCGGGCCGCACGGCCGACAAGATCGGCCCGCGCAAGGTCGTCATCGCCTGGTTCATCCTGACCGCGGTCTTCGTCTACCTCATGGGCGTCAAGATGTCGATCGGCCTCCTGTACACGGTCGTCTTCTTCGCCGGACTGCTGCTGTTCTCCGGTCAGACCATGGTCTATGCGACGGTCGGCACCCACCACAACGACGAGGACCGTCCCACCGCCCTCGGCTGGGTCTCCGGAATGGGGCGCTTCGGCGCCATCTTCGGCCCGTGGATCGGCGGTGCGCTGATCGCTGCGGGCAATGCCGACATCGGCTTCACGATGTACGCCTGCGCCGCGCTCATCGGCGCGGTGATGATGGCGCTGGCCGCCCTCATGATCAGGACGCGCTCGGCAAAGCGCTGACGCCGCAGGGCGGCCCGCCCTCAACGAGACCCGGGCCGCCACCATTTGCCCGTCGGGTCATTCCTCCATGCCTCAGGCCGTGTCGGTCCAGTCCGGGAGGAAACGGGAGACGTCGACGTCCATGAACGGGGCGCGGATGAACTTGTCGCGCAACTCCCACGGCACGGTGCAGTCAAAGATGACCTTGGTGGAAATCCCGTGATCAAAATTGGTCCAGAGGAACTGCGGGTCGGCGGAGGGATCGAGAGGATGGCACCGCACCCCTGGGATGGGGATGACGGACCGTTCTGCCTGGAACCGCGTGGTCATCGCCCAGAGCACATCATCAGTGTCGAAGATGTCGACGTCGTCGTCGACCAAGATGATGTGCTTCATCTCCGGGAAGGCACCGAACGCCACGATGGCGGCCTGGCGTTCGCGTCCCTGGTCGTTGTGGTCTCTCTTGTGGACCTGCAAGATCCCCACGTACTTGCCCCCGCCGGCCGGGTGCGCATAGACGTTCTTGACCAGCCCGGGCAAGGCGTCGTCGAGTGCCTGAGTGAGGGATCCCTCGGTCGGGATGCCCGCCAGGCTCACATGCTCCTCCCCTGGCCCGACCAGCGTCTGCAGGATCGGGTCGGTACGGGTGGTCACTGCCTTCACCTTGACCACTGGCAGGGCAGGGTTGGCCACACCGTCATAGCCGGGGAACTCCGGCATGGCGAAGCCCGTGCCCGAGTGCTGATCCTCCGCCACCCGACGCTTCGGAAGGATCTCGCCCTCGATCACGATCTCGGCTGACGCCAACGCGTATTCCTCGACCGTCTTGGCTTTGACCAACTCCACGGGTGCGCCCTTGAGGCCGCCGGCGAACTCGAGCTCGTCAAAGCCGTACGGTGTCGACGGTGGTTCGAACGAGATCGCCATGTACTCGACTGGCGAGATCCCCATTGAGATGGTGATCGGCATCGGCTTGTCCATCGCTTCGTACTTCTCGTACATGAAGCCGATGTGCCGACCGGTCTGCATGAAGACCGACAGCTCGTCCTTGTCCTGCACGCACAGCCGGTGGATGGTCACGTCGT
Organism: Streptomyces sp. SDT5-1; assembly: GCF_052245995.1. Classification (NCBI taxonomy): domain Bacteria; kingdom Bacillati; phylum Actinomycetota; class Actinomycetes; order Kitasatosporales; family Streptomycetaceae; genus Streptomyces; species Streptomyces sp. SDT5-1. Next base: position 442,441 of record NZ_CM125963.1, read on the forward strand.
GCTTGCCGGTCTCGGGGTCGGTGCCGCGCAGCACGGCCATACAGAAGTAGGGGCCGGAGTCTTCAGGCGTGTTGGTCGGAGCCGGGAGCAGTGTGCGGATGTCGAAGCCGGGATCGGAGGCCAGATGGATTTGTTCCTGGCATGGCGCTTCATCAACAATCAGGGGGGCTTTCGCATGCTTCATGGCGCGCAGCATGTGTCGGCCCAACTGCTTCTCGTCCGCTCCGAGGAATGTCGCGATCCGTCGGCGTGAGGCCAGTACGCCGACGATCACCGGGATGTCGTACCCCTTGACGTTCTCGAACAGCATGGCCGGGCCGACCCTGGTGGGTCGCGTCACGGTGCCACCAGCGCCCACCTTCTTGTAGACCCCGGCAAGTTCGGCGGTGGGGTCGACCTCGACGGCGCTGGAGACGAACTGACCCGGTTCCTGCTTGAGCAGCTCGATGCCCTCACGCAGATCCCTGATGGAGGCTCGCGGTACGTCCGCGGTTGGATCATTCATGCTTGCAGCCTCCGTGTCAGGTCGACGAGTCGATCGAAGAGCACGTCCAGTTCTGTGTTCCGGCGTTCCAGCGGATGACGTCGCGGCCCCGCGCCAGCAGCGGAGCGCCGGAACACAGAACTAGAATTGTCACTCGCTGCCCCCGAGGGCGCCGGTGTGCGGGTTGGACTTGCGGGCGCTTTCACGCAGGTCCTGATCCCAGCGCGGAAAGATGTCGGTCCGAATGCCGAATTGGTCCAGCGCTCGTCCAACCGTGTGATCGACGATGTCCTCGATCGTCGACGGACGGGAGTAGAAGGCAGGAACCGGCGGGAAGACGGTCGCCCCAGCCTCGGTCACGGTCGCCATATTGCGCAGGTGGATCAGATTGAGCGGCGACTCACGCACCAGCAGCACCAGCGGTCGGCGTTCCTTCAGAGTCACGTCGGCGGCACGCGAGATCAGCGAGGCAGTCACACCGGAGGCGACCTCTCCCAGCGTACGCATCGATGTCGGGGCGATCAGCATCCCCATGGTCCTGAAGGAACCGGACGAGAGTGGTGCTCCGATGTCGGTGTGCTGGTGGACGACGTCGGCACGGCCTTCCAAGTCGTCCTTACTCAAGTCCGTTTCGTAGGCCCGGGTCAGTGAAGCCGACTTCGAGACGATCAGGTGGGACTCGATACCGAGTGCACGCAGGACGTCCAGGGCGCGCACGGCATACACGACACCGGTCGCACCGGTGACACCCACCACCAGGCGACTTCGGTCATCGGTCCGATTGACCATAAAGGGCTCCGATCCCAATAGGCAGCTCACATCACCGGTATCCGGGGACGGCCAGCAACGCCTTCCAAGCAATCACCGGCGATATTGCTTCGCAACCCGGACATTCCAGGCGGCCTTCGGGGGGCTTGCGCGAGGAGCAGGAAACTCCCCAGACGTTCGGGCAACAAACGAGCGAAGTCTTAAGCACGCGTTAGATGTGGGCGATACCTCTTGGTTGCCCCTCCTGCGACCGGTCAAGCTGCCTGCGACCTGCGGTGATGCGGAACGAGTCCCGCAGTGTCACTTCAACGATGGATGCCGGACAGACAGGAGACCACTGTGTCCACGACGGACGCCCGGGCCGCTGCACGCGGCCCGTGGAAAGCAATCATCGGCGGTTCGGTCGGCAACATGATCGAGTGGTACGACTGGTTCGTCTACTCGACCTTCTCCGTCTACTTCGCCTCGGCCTTCTTCCCCGACGGTGACACCACTTCCCAACTCCTGCACACGGCGGGCATCTTCGCGGTCGGCTTCTTCATGCGGCCGGTCGGCGGCTGGGTACTCGGGCGCCTCGGTGACCGCAAGGGACGCAAGGCCGCGCTGAACGTCACCGTCATGCTGATGTCGCTCAGTGCCCTTCTCATCGCCGTCGCTCCCACCCATGCCCAGGTCGGCTCCTGGGGCGCGGTGGTGCTGCTGCTGGCGAGGATGCTGCAGGGCATGTCGGTGGGCGGCGAGTACGCGGCCAGCGCGACATATCTGACCGAAGCGGCCCCCGCCGGGCGGCGCGGGTTCTTCTGCAGTTTCCAGATGGTGTCGATGAAGGTCGGCCAGCTGATCGGGCTCAGCCTGCAGATCCTCCTCCAGCGGACCATGTCCGACGGGACGCTCACCTCCTGGGGCTGGCGCATCCCGTTCATCGTCGGCGCCCTGGGCGCCGCGGCCGTCTTCTACCTGCGTCGCAGCCTGGTCGAGACCGAGGCCTTCGAGGACGCGGTCGAAGAGGTGGGTCAGGAGAACAAGCGCGGCACACTGCGCGGTCTGTGGGAATACCGGCGTACCGTGGCCCTCGTCATCGCGTTCAGCATGGGCGGCACGCTGGCCGACTACACGTACTCGACGTACATGACCAAGTACCTCTCCAATAGTGCCGGGTTGAGCAAGACCGACGCCTCTCTCGTCAGCTTCGTCGCAATTCTGGTCTTCATCTGTGTCCAGCCCCTGGCCGGCGCGTTGTCGGACCGGGTCGGCCGCCGCCCTCTGCTGATCACCTTCGGTCTCGGCGCGATGCTGTTCACCGTGCCGCTGATGACGGCACTGGGACATGTCTCGACGTTCGGCGGCGCACTGCTGCTGATGATCGCCGGACTGTTGATCATCACCGGGTACACCTCGACGAGCGCACTGGTGAAGGCGGAGATGTTCCCCGCCCGCATCCGTTCGCTGGGCGTCGCGCTGCCCTACGCCCTGGCGAACGCCCTGTTCGGCGGGAGCGCGGAGTACGTGGCGCTGTGGTTCAAGGACGCCGGCATGGAGTCCGGCTTCTTCTGGTACGTGACCGCGTGCGCGGCCGTCTCACTGGTCGTGTACCTCACCATGCGCGAGACGAAGGATGTCTCCCTCTCCCCTGCCGCGGCTCCCCGGACTCGTGCCGCCGACCTCACGGTCTAGCCTGGGCATCATGCGCGTGCTGCTGATCGAGGACGACGAGCGGCTCGCCGATGCCCTCACCCTGGCCCTCTACGAGCGCGGCCACCTGGTCGAACGGGTGGCCCGCGCCGACGAGGGACTGCGCCGCAAGGACCATGCCGACTTCGTGCTCCTGGATCTCGGGCTGCCCGACATGCACGGCCTGGAGATGCTCAGGAGGCTGCGCCGTGTCTCGTCGGTTCCGGTGATCGTGCTCACCGCGCGCGGTGACGAACGGACCGTGCTGCAGGGTCTGACTTCCGGGGCCGACGACTACCTCACCAAGCCGTTCCGTATGAAGGAACTGCTCGCCCGCATGGAGGCCGTCCGCCGGCGCACCCAGCAGCAGTCGTCGACCGTGCAGGAGCCGGAGCAGCAGACACTGGAGATCGGCGACGTCCTGATCGATCTGGCCACCCGCAGCGTGACGGTTGCCGGTCGGAGCGTCACGCTGACGGCCCGTGAGTTCGACGTCCTCGCTCTGCTGGCCGGCACTCCCGGGGTGGTCAGGAGCCGCGAGGAGATCATGGACGCGGTGTGGGGCGACGCGTTCCTCGCCGCCTCGCGTTCCCTCGACGTCCATGTGTGGGGCATCCGCACCAAGACGGGCCGGCGCGATCTGATCCGGACGCTGCGCGGCGTCGGTTACCGGCTGGGCGACTGATGCGGCGCCGTCTCCTGGTGACCTACCTTGCGCTGATCGGCGGGGTCCTGCTCGCCCTCGCTCTGCCGCTCGGCCTGGCCTACGCCCAGGAACGCACCGCCGAACTCCTGCTCGCCCGGCGCGCGGACGCCACGCGCCTCGCCGATCTCGCCGAACAGGCCATCCAGGAGAGCGACTTGACGGTTCTGCGGGCCGAAGCCTCCCGCTATACATCGCTCTACGGGACTCCCGTCGAGATTCGCCGGGGCACCGGCGCCCTGTTGATCAGAACAGGCGGGGGTGTCGCCGGCAGTGCGGGGCCGCTGCGGCGGGCACTCGCCGGCAGGACCACCGAACATCTCCGGCTCATCACTGTGTTCGGCCCGGGCCGGGAGGTGATCGCCGAACCGGTGGGCAGTGACGCGAAGGTGACCGGCGTGCTGCTGCTCGCCGCCCCCACGTCCGAGGCCCGCCGCGATGTCGCCCTGATCTGGCTGGCACTGGCCGGCGGCATGGCGGTGGTCTTCACGGTGGCCGTCGAGGCCGCGCGACGGCTCGCACGCTGGACCTTGCGCCCGGTGGCCGAACTCGACGCGGCCACCGAGGCGATCGCCCAGGGGCGGATGACCGCGCGCATCACAGCCACCGGGGGCGGGCCGTCCGAACTACGCCGCCTGGAGGACCGGTTCAACGCGATGGCGGATGCCGTGGCGACCGCTCTGGAGAAGCAGCGCGCCTTCATCTCGGACGCGTCCCACGAGCTGCGAACCCCGCTCGCCGTGCTCTCGCTCCGGCTGGAGAATCTGGGCGCTCACCTCGCTGACTCCGGCACCGAGCGGTACGAGGAAGCGATGCAGGAGATGGACCGGCTCGGTGTCCTCCTGGAGGACCTCCTCGCCCTCGGGCGCATCGAGTTCAAGGGCCCGGTGCACGACGGCCAGGCCGACCTCGTGGCCGAACTCGACCGTCGGCTGAGGGTGTGGGGCGAGGTGGCCGAGTCCTCGGGCCTGACGCTGCGGACCGAGCTGCCCGGCGCCCCAGGGATCCTGGGGCCTGCCGACACGGTGGGGCGTATCACCGACATCGCCGTCGACAACGCCATCAAATTCGTTCCCCGGGGCGGACACATCACCGTCACCCTGCAGGAACGCACCACTGCCCGCGAGGACCTGCTGTTGACGGTCGCCGACGACGGGCCGGGACTGGACGCCGAGGAACTCACCGCCGCCCGTGGCCGCTTCTGGCGCTCCGCACGGCACGGCGGCATCGACGGCAGCGGGCTCGGCCTCGCGATCGCCGACGAACTGGCCCGCGCGGCAGGGGGCACGCTGGAACTGCACGCGGGACGCCCCCACGGGCTTGTGGTCCTGTTCAGGCTGCCCGGCAGCACGCCGGGATCGGCACGAAGTCAGCCGTAGACACTGCGGAAGTAGCGTGCGGCCCCCGGGTGCAGCGGCACCGGATCCGTGCCGATGGCGTACCGCTCATCCAGGTACGCACCGGGTACTTCAGGGCCGGGCAGTGTCAGCCGGGCCCCGAACATGGCCCTGGTGACCCGGTATGCCGCCTCGGCCGGAAGATCGTCGCGAGCCATCAAGAAGGTGGCCACCCCGACCGTCGGCACCTCCCCCGCATTCCCGTACGTTCCCGCGGGGACCGACACATCCACGTAGGCCGACCCATGTTCTTCGCGCAGCTTCCTGGCCAGCCCGGCCATCGGCACCAGCGCCACGCGCCGGTCGTCGGCCAGCTCGCGAACCGCGCGTGCCGGAACCCCGCTGGACGCGAAGAACGCGTCGATCTCACCGCGCCGCAGGGCCCGGGCCGAATCGTCGAGCCCCAAGTAGTGACTCCGCACCCTTGGTTCGACGCCGGCGGCCGACAGGATCCGCCGCGCGACGGTGACCGTCCCCGATCCGGTCGCCCCCAGCGACACCCGCAGCCCGGCGAGATCGGTGACAGTGGCCACCGCGGCCTGCGTGTCCGCCACCAGGTGGGTGTAATTGAGGTAGATCCGAGCCAGCGCCGACACCCGCTCCGAGGTGTCGAACGTGCCGTGGCCCTCGAAAGCGTCCGCGGCGCTGTCCCCGAGTGCCAGGGCCAGATCGGCGTCGCCGGATCCGAGCAGCTGAAGATTGCGGATGCTCGCCTCCGTGTGGCGCACGCGCAGGTCCAGGGACGGGTCGCGCAGGTTGATTTCGTGAGCCAGGCGCCGCCCGAAGATGCCGTACGGCGCCCCCGTCAGGCCTGTGGCCAGGATGAGCGGCCGCTTCATGTGCCCCGTCGGCCGAACTGCCGGGACGGCGGCCGTGCCCACCGCCGCCAAGGCAAGCAGCGAGCGGCGGGCTATCGGGGGACGGGCGATCACCCGACGATCCTAGCCCCGCGCCGCGGGCCACAGCCCGGGACGGGACCGCCCGCGTCGGCGTCCACGATCAGCCGTGCAGCGACCGGTACGCCGCGAGCGCCCCGGGGTGCAGGGAGACGCCTCCGGTGCCGATCAGGCTGCGGACGTCGAGGAACTGGGTGCCCACGGCGTTGTCCGGGACGAGGGATGTGGCGCGCCGGACCAGCAGGCGAGTGAGCGCGCCGGCCACGTCCCGGTCGAGGTCGGGGCGGCACACCAAGAGGTTCGACACACCGATGGTGGCGACCCCGCCTGCCGCCCGGTACGCATCCTGTGGCAGGGCCACCTGTTCAAGCCCTGAAGCTGCCCGTGCGTCCCGGCCGCCGAGCCGGGGCAGCAGCTCGGCCAGCGGCAGGAAGCGCAGGCCCGGCCGCTCGTCGAGGTCCTTGAGCGCGGGCAGGGGCACACCGCCCGCCACGAGCAGCCCGTCCACGGACCCGGCCGCCATGGCGTGCGCCGCGTCGTTCAACGGCAGATGGCGTACGTGCACGTCGGTTCGGGCCGACAGGCCCGCGGCGCGCAGCAGTCGTTCTCCGAACACGGCCGCCCCCGAGCCCGGGGCGCCCAGCGAGACGACGTGTCCGCGCAGGTCTGCCACGGTCCGCACACCCGTGTCGGCGCGCACGGCGAACTGGAGATAGGTCTCGTAGACCCGGCCGATCGCGCGCAGCGGCACGGGCCGCGGGAACACGTCGGTGCCGGAGGCGTCCTGTGCGGTGGCGGTGAGGACGAGGGCGAGATCGGCGCGGCCGTCGCGCAGCCGCTCGATGTTGTCGACGCTGCCCGAAGTGGTGCGGACGCGGCATTGCAGGCCGGGGTGCGCCGCCGTGAGTTCGTCGGCCAAGAGGTGCCCGAAGGCCTCATAGAAGGCGGTCGGTTCCCCGGTCGCCAGGTGCAGCACTCCGCTGGGCCCGCGGCCGATTCCGGAGACGTCGCCGGTGAGCGCGCCGCCGAGGGCGACGGCGCCCGCGGTGCCGAGCGCGGTGCGCAGGACCGTACGGCGGTTCATCGGGAAACCCCTTCGCCGGCCTCTTGGGCAGCGCGTGGCACGACCGCTCGCGCGCACAGCCCGCGGGGCCGCGCCGGGCCGAGCTCCAGGCGTCCACCGCGCCCCGCGAGGAGCTGTTCCGCGATGGCGAGGCCGAGGCCCGTGCCCGTGGTGCCGGCCTGCTTGCCCGAACGCCAGAACCGTTCCGTGGCGCGGGTGAGCTCCTCGACGTCCAGGCCGGGGCCGTCGTCCGTCACCGTGAGCACCACGTGCGGCCCCTCGACGGTGCAGCGCAGCGTGATCTCCGCGTCCTCGCCCGCGTACTTGATGGCGTTGTCGAGGAGGATGTCGGTGATCTGGGCGAGCTCGTGTTCCGTGCAGGCGACGAGGACGGGGGCCGCGGGATGCGTGGTGAGGTGTGTTCCGCGGCGGCGGGCAACCGGTTCCCACAGCCGGTGCTGCTCGGCCGCGACGGCCGCCGCGTCGCATGGTGCGTACGGCCCTTCACTCACGGTCATCTCGCCGGCCCGGTGTTCCGCCGTGGCGAGCGCCAGCATGTCGTCGAGCAGCGTTTCCAGGCGGTCGAGTTCGGTGGTGACTCCGGTGTACGTGCGTCCCGCCGCGGCGGGCAGGTGGGTGTGCAGCGCGTCCACGCGGAGCCTGAGCGCGGCCATGGGGTTGCGCATCTGGTGGGAGGTGTCCGCGACGAGCCGGCGCTGTTGTTCCAAGGCGGAGGTGACGGTGCTCGCCATCCGGTTGAATCCGGTGGCCAATTGACGCAATTCGGGTGGCCCGGAGGCGTGGGTGTGTTCCGGGGGCAGTCCCGCGGCGAGCTGGCCGACGGCGCGGTCGAGGCGGCGCAGCGGTCTGACCACCCAGCGGGTGACCGCGCGAGCGAGGGCCGTGCAGGCGAGCGCGACCGCGGCCGCCGCGGCGAGGACAGCTGCCCAGCGCCAGGCGATGTCACCGGCCGCGGCCCGAACGGAGGCCCGCAGGACGATGGCCCCGGACACCTGGGTGCCGGTGCCCGCGGGCTCGGCGAACATCCGCTGGCCTGCCGACCAGGGCGTGAGCGAGCCCGTGGGATGTGCGGTCTGATTGCGCAGGGCCGCGTCGATGAGGCGTGACACGGCCGGGTCGGCGGCCCGCATCCCGCCGGTCTCCACCACGGGCTTGTGGCGCGCGTCGGTGACCACGAGCGCCTCCCCGTACAGCCGGGTATAACGCCGCGCCTCGGAGACCACCGCGGCGGTGTCCCCCGTGGTCGCCGCCTGGTCCATCAGCGAGGCGAATCGGTCGAGGTCCGAACTGCGGGCGAGCACCAGCTGCTGTGTGCGGTCGGATGCGGTGGACACCAGCAGCGGCACGGCGAACGCGGCCACGGCGAGCACCACGAACGCGAGGAGTGCCGCCTGGACCCGGTTGCGCACGTGCCCGCTCCTCAGTCCGTGGGGCCGGACGCGGCGTCGTCACCGAAGCGGTAGCCGAAGCCGCGGATCGTCGTGAGCAGCTCGGGGCGGGACAGCTTGGCCCGCAGCTGGGTGAGGTGCACGTCGAGGGAGCGGGACACACCGTGGTGGGCGTCGCCCCACACCTCGTCCAGGACCTGCTCGCGGCTCACGGCCGTTCCGGCACGCGCGGCGAGTACGGCGAGGATGTCGAACTCCTTGGTGGTCAGCTCGACGTCCGCCCCGCCTGCCTGGACCCGCCGTGCGTCGAGGTCGACCTCGACGTCACCGGCCAGGACTCTGCCCGCCGCCGGGGCGCTCTTCGCGGCACTACGCCGGGTGACGGCGTCGATCCGGGCGAGCAGTTCCGCGAGCCGCACCGGCTTCACCAGGTAGTCGTCGGCGCCGAGCCGCAGCCCGCGCACCACCGAACGCTCGTCGCCGCGCGCGGTCAGCACCACCACCGGCAGGTCACTCACCGAGCGCAGGGAACGCAGTACGTCGAGGCCGTCCATGTCGGGCAGGCCCAGGTCGAGGAGCAGCAGCTCGGAACTGCGGTGGTAGGTCAGGACGTCCCTGCCGTGCTTGACCCGCCGAGTGACATGACCGTGGTCGTACAGGACCTCGAGAAGGGCCGCGGCCACGCCGTCGTCGTCCTCCGCAAGCAGTATCTGCACTGTCTCCCGCCTCCCATCAGCGGTGTCTACGCGGAAACCGCCCAGGTCCGAATGTAGACCACGTCCCTGAGCACACTCCGTGACCGGTGGGCGGGAACCGGTCGACGGGCTCCTCGGAGGGCCCGGAATGTTAAGGGACAGTTAGGTCCGTGTGCGGCACCGTCGCGGGGCCGCACGGTCCGGGGTCAGGCTGCTGCCGTCGAAGACGACAGAGTCGGCCCCTAAGGACACAGCACATGATCATCGACTGCCACGGCCACTACACGACCGCACCGTCGGCGCTCGAATCCTGGCGCAAGCGGCAGATCGCCTCGCTGACCGGCGACACGCCCTCCCCGGCGCGAAGCGAACTGCAGATCAGCGACGACGAGCTGCGCGAGAGCATCGAATCGAACCAGCTGCGTCTGATGGACGAACGTGGCATCGACCTGACCATCTTCTCGCCGCGCGCCTCTTTCATGGCACACCACATCGGTGACTTCGCCACCTCGGCGGCCTGGGCGTCGATCTGCAACGATCTCTGCCACCGTGTCAGCCGGTTGTACCCCGAGCGTTTCGCCCCCGCAGCCATGCTCCCGCAGTCCCCCGGCGTCGACCCGGCCACCTGCATCCCCGAACTCACGCGCTGCGTCGAGGAGTTGGGGGCAGTCGCGCTCAACCTCAATCCCGACCCCTCGGGCGGGCACTGGACCGCACCGCCGCTCACCGACCGCTCCTGGTACCCCGTCTACGAGAAGATGGTGGAGTACGACATCCCGGCGATGGTCCACGTCAGTACGAGCGTCAACCCGGCCTTCCACACCACCGGCGCGCACTACCTCAACGCCGACACAACGGCGTTCATGCAGCTCGTGCAGGGTGACCTGTTCGCCGACTTCCCGACGCTGCGGCTGGTCATCCCGCACGGCGGCGGCGCGGTGCCGTACCACTGGGGCCGGTTCCGCGGACTGGCCATGGCCCTGGGCAAGCCGCCGCTGGAGGAGCACGTCCTCGGCAACGTCTTCTTCGACACCTGCGTCTACCACCAGCCTGGATCCGACCTCCTGTACGACGTCATTCCGTCGCGGAACATCCTCTTCGCCTCCGAGATGATCGGCGCCGTGCGCGACATCGACCCGTGCACCGGCCACCACTTCGACGACACACGCCGGTACACCGAGGCGGCCGGGCTGCCCACGGACGACCTCGCGGCGATCCAGGAGCACAACGCCCGTGCCGTGTACCCCCGCCTCGACGCGCTGCTGAAGCGCCAGGGCCGCTGAGCCGCACACACCACGGCACCCGACACCCCCGTACGGAGAGCAGAGCAGTGCACACCCTTGCCCCCAAGACCCCCGGATGGCTCGACTGGTACGAAGGACCGTCCGAGCCGACATTGCGGCTGCCGGCCGGAGCCGTCGACACCCACTGTCATGTCTTCGGCCCGCAGGCCGAGTTCCCCTTCGCGCCTGAGCGCAAGTACACACCGTGCGACGGCGGCAAGGACCAGCTGTTCGCGCTCCGCGACCACTTGGGCCTCGCCCGCAATGTGATCGTGCAGGCCACCTGCCACGGCGCGGACAACTCCGCCATGGTCGACGCCGTCCGTTCCGCGGGCGACAGGGCGCGGGGCATCGCCACCGTCCGCCCGGACATCAGCGACGCCGAACTGCACGAGCTCGACGCGGCAGGGGTGCGCGGCGTGCGCTTCAACTTCGTACGGCGCCTGGTGGACACCTCCCCCACGGACGCGCTCCGCACGATCGCACGGAAGATCGCCCCGCTCGGCTGGCACATCGTCCTGTACTTCGAGAGCGCCGACCTGCCCGAACTGGAGGCATTTTTCGCCTCGTTGCCCGCTCCGCTGGTCATCGACCACATGGGGCGACCGGACGTGAGCAAGCCCGTGGACGGACCCGAGTTCACCCGTTTCCTGCGCTTCGTGGAGCACAACGACGTCTGGGTGAAGGTGACCTGCCCCGAGCGCCTCAGCGTGACCGGGCCTGCCGCCCTCGACGGCGAACAGCACGCCTACACCGACGTCGTCCCCTTCGGCCGCCGCGTCGTCGAGGAGTTCTCCGACCGCGTGCTGTGGGGCACCGACTGGCCTCACCCCAACCTCACCGACCACATGCCCGACGACGGCCTCCTGGTCGACCACGTACGGCACATCGCCGTCACCGAAGAGCAGCGGCACAAGCTCCTCGTCGCCAACCCGATGCGCTTGTACTGGCCCGGCGAGGACGCCTGACCCCGCAGCCACCCCCCTCCCCCCGGCCCACCTGACAAAGGCGTCACATGTCCCCATCCAACAATGCCCACCCGCCCATCCACTCCAACGCGCTGAACAGAATCAACCGGCTTCCGATATCCCGTTTCCACAAGCTCACCCTGCTCGCCGTCGCCTTCGCGTACTTCTTCGAATTCGCGGACATCAACAGCTTCGCCACCACGGCACCGAAGCTCGTCGATCTGTGGGGCATCACAGTGGACCAGGTCGCGTACGTGACCTCGCTGTCCTTCGTCGGCATGTTCATCGGCTCGGTCGTCGGCGGGGCCATCGCCGACCGGTGGGGACGCAAGCGGGCGCTGTTGCAGACGACGTTCTTCTTCGCCCTCTTCTCGTTCGCCTCGGTCTTCGCCTGGGACCTCGTGTCCCTCGGTGTCTTCCGCGTGCTGACCTCGGCCGGCCTGTCCGCGATGACCGTCGTGGCCGTCGTCTACGTCAGCGAGATGTATCCGGCCGCGGTCCGCGGGAAGTACCAGGCGTACGCCATCGTCATCGGCATCTGCGGCACCCCGGTCACCAACCTCATCGCCAGCCTCGTCGTCCCGCTCAGCGACTGGTCGTGGCGCCTGGTCTACCTGTGGGGCTCCCTGGGCATCCTGCTCGTCCTGTTCACCCGGCACCTCAAGGAATCGCCCCGCTGGCTCGAGAGCCGGGGCGACCATGCCGCGGCCGACGGGGTGCTGCGCGACATCGAGGCGCACGTCACCGCGGAGAAGGGTCCGCTCCCCGAGCCCGCGCCGCCGGTCGACGAAGTTCCGGCCCAGAAGGCCCCGTTGAAGCTGCTGCTGCAAAAGAAGTACCTGCTTCCGACGCTCCTCCTCACCGTGCTCTGGGTGACCCAGACCATCGGATTCTTCGGCTACTCGAGCTGGGCCCCGACCCTGCTGGCCAAGGAGGGCCTCAGCGTCGAGAAGTCCGTCTTCTACGTGGCACTCACCACGGTTGGCGCACCGCTCGGCTCCTATCTGGCGTCCCTCGTCACGGACCGCTTCGAGCGCAAGTGGTCGCTGACGGTGTTCGGCACGGTCATCGCGGTGTGCGGCCTGCTGTACGGGCTCACGTTCAGCCCGGTCTTCATCATCGTGTTCGGCTTCCTGGTGAACTTCTTCGAGCGCGGCTACACGGCGCTTGCGTACGCCTACTCCCCCGAACTCTTCGACACCCGCGGCCGCTCGCTGGGCACGAGCGTCTCCTACGGCCTCGGCCGCCTGTCCAATGCCGCGGGCCCGCTGATCGTGGCGGCGCTGTACACCACCCATGGCTACCGCACGGTCTTCTATTTCATCGCCGGCACCTGGATGGTCGGCGCCGTCGTTCTGGCGCTCTTCGGCCCCCGCACACGCCGGGCCCGCCTCGCCGCGACCGAGGCACCCGCGGAGGTTGTCGACGTGGAGGCGGCAGGCCGCGCCGGCTGATTCGGGAAGTGCGCGGCCACGGTGGTCAAGGCCTCCAGGGCGGCATCATCGCCACCCGGCCCCGCAGGCCCAGGGACGCCATGGTCTCCGGGGCCGCGCGCAGGAGCCGGCGTGCGGGACCACGGGCAGCACCGAGCCTCAGCCGACGAGTTCCTTGCGGATGCGGTCGAGCATGAATGCCGAGGACTCGCGGGCCCGTTCCTCCCAGGCGAAGACGCAGGCCGTGGCGACGCCGTCGAAGTTCAGCTCGCGCAGGGTGCCGAAGAAGGCGTCCCAGTCCACCTCGCCCTGGCCGATGTCGAGGTGCTGGTGGATGCGGGCGGGTGTGCCGGGCGGGTTCATGATGTAGCGCAGCCCGGACGAGCCCTTGTGGTTGAAGGAGTCCGCGATGTGCACGTGCTGGAGCTTGTCGCCCGCGTGGCGCATCATCGCCGCGACGTCCGCCTTCGGGTCCGAGGCACCGGACAGGTGGAAGGTGTGCGGGGCGCAGTACAGGTAGTTCACCCACGGCTTGTTCACTGCGCGGACCAGCTCGACGGCCGGGGCGTTCTCCTCGCAGAAGTCGTCGGGGTGCGCCTCCAGGTTGAGGGCGATGCCCTCGCGCTCGAACACCGGGAGGAGTTCCTCCATCGAGCGCCAGAAGGCGGCCTCGCTCTCGGCGGCGCGCTCGGGGCGGCCGTTGAACTCCGAGTTCATCAGCGGGCATTCGAGCTCGGCGGTGATCTCGATCATGCGCTTCCAGTAGCGCACGGCGGTCTGCCGCTCGGTCTCGTCCGGGGACGACCACTTGTAGAGCGGGAGCACGGAGGAGAGCTGCACGCCGTGGGTGCGCAGGGCCGTCTTGAGTTCGGCGACGCGCGCGTCGTCGGCGCGGGGGTGGAGGAAGAAGGGCATGAAGTCGTCGCGTGGCGACAACTCGATGTACTGGTAGCCGAGTTCGGCGACGGTGCGCACCATCTCGTCGATGGGCAGCGCGCGGAACATGTACGGGTCGATGGCGATCTTCACGCGGTGCCTCCGTAGAAGACGGGTCGGGGCTTCATGTCGGTGCTGATGACGTCGCCGGAGGTCAGGGCCTCGGCGGTGGCGCTGGTGATGACGGTGGCGGCGTAGCCGTCCCAGGCGGAGGGTCCGGTGGGCTCGGCGCCCGCCGCGACGCCGGCGATCCACTCGCGGAATTCGGTGTCGAAGGCGGCCTCGAAGCGCCCCACCCAGTCGGTGAGGACCTCGGTGCTGTGCTGTCCGGCCGTGCGCACACCGACGGCGGCCGGGTCGGGCAGTCGGACGAGGCCGTCCTCGGCGACGACCTCGCACTGGATGTCGTAGCCGTACTGGCAGTTGACGAAGACCTCGAGGTCGATGCGGGTGCCCTTCGCGGTCTCGAAGAGCATGAGCTGCGGGTCCTTGAGGTGTGCGAACCGCTTGCTCGTCGAGCGTGGTGTCACGACCTGGGTGGAGACGATCTCGTCGTCCAGGAGCCAGCGCAGTACGTCGATCTCGTGCACGGCGGTGTCGAGCGCCGCCATGTCGGAGGTGTAGGACTCGGGGACGGTCGGGTTGCGGTGGGCGCAGTGCACCACCAGCGGCTCCCCTACGCGGCCGGATTCGATGACGTCCTTCAGCTGGCGGTAGCCGTGGTCGAAGCGGCGCATGAAGCCGACCTGGACGAGGCGCCGCCCGTGGGCCATCTCGGCCTCGGTGATCCGCAGGCAGTCCTCGGCCGTGGTCGCGAGGGGCTTCTCGCAGAAGACGGGCTTGCCCGCGGCGATCGCGTTCAGGACGTGCTCGGCGTGCGTAGGCCCCCAGGAGGTGACCAGCACGGCGTCGACGTCGTCGGCCGCGACGAGCGCGGCCCCGTCGGCGTACACCCGGGCACCAGGCCCTGCGGCGGCCCGTGCGGCCCGCTCGGCGTCGATGTCGGTGACGGCGGTGACACGGGCTCCGGTGACGACGTCGGTGAGCCGTCGGATGTGTTCCTGACCGATCCAGCCGGCGCCGATGACCCCTACGCGCACTGTCATGGGGTGTCCTGCCTTTCTACGCGCCCCGGGTCCGGACCGGCCCGGGGCATGGGTGGGTAAGGAGATGTCTGTTCGAGGTCTGTTCAAGAAGGAGGGGGTTGCGGGGTGTTCAGGAGAAGCGGGCCTTGAGGTCAGCTTCGAGGGTTTCGAGACTGCGGCCCCTGGTCTCGGGCATGTACCTCTTCACAAAGGCGAGGGCGACCAGACCGAGGGCCACGAAGAGGAAGAACGTGGCGGAGATGCCCATGCCGGAGACCAGCGAGGGGAAGACCAGGCCGATCGTGAAGTTCGTCAGCCACAGGACCACCGCGGCGACGCCCATTCCGAAGGCCCGCATCCGCATGGGGAAGATCTCGGACAGCGTCAGCCAGGTCACCGGCGAGATCGCGCCCTGCTGGAAGGCGAGGAACGTGACCGTCATGGCGAGCACGGCGTATGCGCGCCCCTCGCCCGCAGGCAGGACCAGCGAGAACACTCCGATCAGCAACAGAGCTGTAATCGTGCCGAGTTGACCGATCATCAGCATCGGACGGCGGTTGACCCGACCGAGCAGCCAGATGCCGACGAAGGTGGCGGTGACCGAGATGACGCCGTTGGCGATGTTGGCGGTCAGGGCGCTGTCGGAGGCGAATCCGGCGTCGGTGAGGATCTCCGTGCCGTAGTACATGATCGTGTTCACGCCCGTGACCTGCTGCACGATGGCGATGCCGAAGCCCACGAGCATCAGCTTGCGGATCCAGGGCGTGGCCCTGAGGTCCCGCCAGCCGCCGAGCCCCTGCTCGTCGTCCTTGACGGACAGCGCCGTGACCTCGGCCAGTTCGGCCTCCGCGCGCTGCTGCGAGCGGACCTGCCTGAGCACCTTCAGAGCGTCCCCGAAGCGGCCCTGCGAAGCCAGCCAGCGCGGGCTCTCGGGCATCACCAGCATGCCGAACCAGAGGACGACGGCGGGCAGCGTCGAGATGACCAGCATCCAGCGCCACACGCCGCCGGACTCGCCGCCCACCCGGGCGATGATCGCGTTGAAGGTGAAGGCCAGCAGCTGGCCGGTCACGATCATGAGTTCATTGCGGGTGACGAGCGCGCCACGGCGTTCCGCGGGTGACACCTCGGCGAGGTAGACGGGGACCGTCACGGAAGCGCCGCCGACGGCGAGGCCGAGCACGAAGCGGGCCACCACCATGAACGCGGTGGTCGGGGCGAGGGTGCAGGCCAGCGCGCCGGCGAAGAACAGAACGGCGAGCAGCAGGATGTTGCGGCGACGCCCGCGGGCGTCGGAGAGCCGCCCGCCGACGACCGAGCCGAGCGCGGCCCCGAGCAGCAGCGAACTGGTCACCATGCCCTCGGTGAGCGGGCTGAGCCCGAGGTCGTCGCTCATGTACGGCAGCGCGCCGTTGATGACACCGGTGTCGTAGCCGAACAGCAGGCCGCCGAAGGTGGCGATGACGGTGATGACCCGCAGGCGGCGGCTCGCCGCGCGGTCCGCCGTGGTGTCGGCCCCGGCGGGCGGGACCGTGGGCGTGTCGTCCTTCACGTCCATGGCGGCCTCCTACCGGGTGAGGGTGGGGCGTCGGGTTCCGGTCAGTCCGCAGCCTGCCAGGTGCTCGCGGGTGCGTACGGCGATGGGCAGCGGCGTGTCGGGCGCGCACGGGTACAGGTCCTGCTCGACCACGACGAACAGCTCGGCGTCCAGCTTGGCGAGTTCGTCGACGACGGAGGCCGGGTCGGGCACGCCCGCGGGCGGTGTCACGCACACCCCGCGCTTGACGGCCTCGCCGAACGACAGGTTCTCGGCGGCGACCTGCGCGAGGACGGCCGGGTCCATCTGCTTGATGTGGACGTAGCCGACGCGCTCGCCGAAGCGACGGATCAGGTCGAGGTTGTCACCGCCGCCGTAGGCGACGTGCCCGGTGTCCAGGCACAGGTTCGTGTAGCGGGCGTCCGACTCGTTGAGCAGGCGCTCGATCTCGGGCTGGGTCTGGATGTGGCTGTCGGCGTGCGGGTGCAGGACAAGGCGTACGTCGTACTCGTCGAGCAGCAGCTTGCCGAGCCGGTCGGCCGCCTTGCCGAACCCTGCCCACTGCGCGGCGGTCAGCTCCGGGGACTCCGTGAAGGCGCCGGTCTTCTCGTCGCGGTACATGGGCGGGATGAGGACGAGGTGGTGGGCGCCGGCCGCGGCGGTCAGCGTCGCGACCTGGCGGACGTGGGCGAGCATGTCGTCCCACGCCTCGGGGCGGTGCAGCGCGCCGAAGGCGGTGCCGCCGGAGACCTTGAGGCCCCGCTCGGCCAGCTCGCCGGCCAGCGCGGCCGGCTCGGTGGGCAGGTAGCCGTACGGACCCAGCTCCAGCCACTCGTACCCGGCCTGGGCGAGTTCGTCGAGGAAGCGGGTGTACGGGACCTGGTGCTCGTCCTCGGGGAACCAGATGCCCCAGGAGTCCGGGGCCGAGCCGAGACAGAGGTTGCCGACGGTGGTGCGCAGCGGGGTTGGCGCCGTTGCCATGGTGTGCCCTTCGGTCGTGTCGTTGGAACAGGTGGATGGGTGACTGGGTGACGCAGAGTCTCAGTGCGACGTGGGGAAGCTGAACCCGGCGGCCGTCTGCTGGCGCGGCTGCGGCCAGCGCGTGGTGACGACCTTGGGTCGGGTGTAGAAGCGGACGCCTTCCTCGCCGTGGACGGGCGAGTCGCCGATGAGGGAGTCGTTCCAGCCGCCGAACGAGTAGTACGACATCGGGACGGGCACCGGCACGTTGACGCCGATCATGCCGACCTTGACACCGCGCTGGAAGCGTCGCGCGGCCTCGCCGGAGTCGGTGAACAGGGCGGTGCCGTTGCCGTACGGGTTGGCGTTGATCAGGGCGATGGCCTCGTCGAGGGTGTCGACACGGACCACGGCGAGGACGGGGCCGAACAGCTCGTCCTTGTAGGCGTCCATCTCGGCCGAGACATGGTCCAGGAGGGACGGTCCGGTGAAGAAGCCGTTCTCGTGGTTGTCGACCTTGAGGCCGCGGCCGTCGACGAGGACGGTGGCGCCCTGGGCGGCGGCGGTCGCGACACCGTTCTCGACACGCTCGACGGCGGACTCGGTGATCAGCGGTCCCATCTCCGTGCCTTCCGCGTCGCCGGGGCCGACCCGCACCTCGCGCGCCTTGCGCTCCAGGATCTCGACGAGGGAGTCGGCGGCCTCACCGACGGCGACCGCGACGGAGACGGCCATGCACCGCTCCCCCGCCGATCCGTAGGCGCCCGCGGTGATGTGGTTGGCGGCGAACTCCAGGTCGGCGTCGGGCAGGACGACGGCGTGGTTCTTGGCCCCGCCGAGCGCCTGGACCCGCTTGCCGGCCTTCGTGGCCTGCTCGTGCACGTACCGGGCGATCGGCGTGGAGCCGACGAACGAGACGGCCTCGATGCCGGAGTGGCCGAGGATCGCGTCGACCGCGTCCTTGCCGCCGTGCACGACGTTGAAGACACCGTCCGGCAGACCGGCCTTCTTGTAGAGCTCGGCGACGAACTGGGCGGCGGACGGGTCGCGCTCGCTCGGCTTGAGGACGAAGGTGTTGCCGGTCGCGATGGCGATGGGGTGCATCCACAGCGGCACCATCGCCGGGAAGTTGAACGGGGTGATACCCGCGACCACCCCGAGCGGCTGACGGAAGTTGTGCACGTCGACGCCGCGGGAGACCTGGTCGGAGAACGAGCCCTTGAGGACGTCGCCGAGTCCGCAGGCGTACTCGACGACCTCCCGGCCGCGCACGATCTCGCCGCGCGCGTCGTCGACGGTCTTGCCGTGCTCGGCGGAGATGATCCGGCCCAGCTCCTCCTCGTGCTCGACGAGCAGCTGCCGGAAGGCAAACATCACCTGCGTGCGCTGACTGACCGAGGACTCGGACCAGGTCTCGAAGGCGCGGGCCGCGGCCTGAACGGCGGCGTCGACCTCCGCGCCGCCGCCGAGGGCGACGCGGGCCTGCTCGGCGCCGGTGGCCGGGTTGAAGACGGGTGCGGTGTCACCCTGTACCGGTGCGGCCGCGCCGTCGATCCAGTGCTGAATGGTCTTCACGTTGCAGTCCTTACAGGTAGTGGCGCTGGGCCTGCTTGTGGGCGGCGTACGTCTCGTACGCGCTGCGGGTGGAGTCGAGGGCGGAGACCTCGCTGACGGGCACGTCCCACCAGCCGTGGCCGGGCGGGTTGGGGCCGTAGAGGTCGGTCTCGACGTGCACGACGGTGGTGCGGTCGGCGGCCTTGGCCTTGTCCATCGCGGTGCGGAACTCGTCCACGGTGGCGGCGTGCAGCACGTCGGCGCCGAGCGAGGCGGCGTTGGCGGCCAGGTCGACGGGGAGCACGTCGCCGTCGAGCTGCCCCGAACCCTGCTGCCGGTACCGGTATTTGGTGCCGAACCGCTGCGAGCCGAGGGACTCGGACAGGGCGCCGATGGACGCGAAGCCGTGGTTCTGGACGAGGACGATGATGACCTTCAGGCCTTCGGAGACCATGGTGACGATCTCCTGGGCCATCATCAGGTACGAGCCGTCACCGACGAGGACGACGACCTCGCGGGACGGGTCGGCCATCTTGGCGCCGACGCCGGCCGCGACCTCGTAGCCCATGCAGGAGTACGCGTACTCGACGTGGTACGCCTTCGGGTCGCGGGCCCGCCACAGCTGTTGCAGGTCGCCGGGCATGGACCCGGCCGCGTTGATCACTACGGCGCGGTCGTCGAGGCTGTCGTTCAGCGCGCCGAGGATCTCCGTCTGGGCGGGCAGCGGCGCGTGACCCACCGTGAAGCACTTCTCCTCGATCTCCCGGGTACGGGCGATGAGTTGGCGCGTGTGCACCCGGTACTCCGGTGAGACCTGCCAGTCGGCGAGCGCGTCCGCGAGGGCGTCGATGCCGAGGCGGGCGTCGGCGACGAGCGGTTCGGCGGAGTGCTTGACCGCGTCGAGGCGGGCGACGTTGAGGTTGACGAAGGTGACGTCGGGGTTGCCGAAGACGGTGTGGCTGGCGGTGGTGAAGTCGGAGTAGCGGGTGCCGATGCCGAGCACGACGTCCGCCTCCCGCGCCAGCTCGTTGGCCGCGTACGCGCCGGTGGAGCCGAGGCCGCCGACCGCGCAGGGGTGGTCCCAGGGCACCGCGCCCTTGCCCGCGTGGGTGTCGGCGACCGGGATGCCGGTGGTCTCCGCGAAGGCACGGAGCTGGGCCTCGGCGCCGGAGTAGACGGCGCCGCCGCCCGCGACGATCAGCGGCTTCTTCGCGGACTTGAGGAGCTGGACGACCCGCTCGACCGCGGCCTGTTCCGGGACCGGGCGGCCGATGTGCCACACCCGCCTGCGGAAGAAGTCCACCGGCCAGTCGTACGCCTCGGCCTGCACGTCCTGCGGAAGGGCGAGGGTGACGGCGCCGGTCTCGACCGGGTCGGTCAGCACCCGCATCGCGGCGAGCGCGGCGGGGATCAGCTGCTCGGGCCGCGTGATGCGGTCGAAGTACTTCGACACCGACCTGAAGGCGTCGTTGACGGTGACGTCCCCGGCACGGGTGTCCTCCAACTGCTGGAGCACGGGATCGGCGGCGCGCGTCGCGAACATGTCGGAGGGCAGCAGCAGGACCGGGATCCGGTTGGTCGTCGCCAGCGCCGCACCGGTGATCATGTTGGTGGAGCCGGGCCCTGTGGAGGCGGTGCAGGCGAAGGCGGCGAGCCGGTCGCGCATCTTCGCGTAGGCCACCGCGGCATGCACCATGCCCTGCTCGTTGCGCGCCAAGTAGTACGGCAGATCGGCCTCGCCCGTGGTCGCCGCCTGGAGGAGTGCCTGGCCGATCCCGGCCACGTTGCCATGCCCGAAGATGCCCCAGGCGCCGGGGATCAGCCGCTGCTCCTGGCCGTCGCGCTCGCTGTACTGGTTGGCCAGGAAGCGCACCAGGGCCTGGGCCGTGGTCAGCCTGATCGTTTCCATCAGTGGTTCTCCTTGGACCCGAAGGGCAGCCGGTCGTCGACGTCCTGCGTCTGCCAGGTGGAGCGGACCCAGCCGTGGGCGGGGTCGTCGCAGATCAACCAGGCGCGGTCCTGGCCGGGGCCGGCCATCACGTTGAGGTAGTACAGGTCGTAGCCGGGCGCCGCGATCGACGGGCCGTGCCAGCCGTGCGGGATGAGTACCGTGTCGCCGTCCCTGACCTCGGCCAGGACGTCCAGCGGCCGATCCTCGGTCCCGTACACACGCTGGTAGCCGAAGGCGTTCTCGCCGCCGTCGAGCTCGAAGTAGTAGATCTCCTCCAGCTCCGACTGCTCGCCGGGAATCGCCTCGTCGTGCTTGTGCGGCGGGTACGACGACCAGTTCCCGCCCGGTGTCAGGACCTCGCACACGAGCAGCTGGTCGGCGTCGAAGGTGCCCGGCAGGCAGTAGTTGTTGACCTGCCGCGAGCAGGCCCCGGCGCCGCGCAGCTCGACGGGCACGTTCTCGACCGGCCCGTAGCGGGCGGGCAGGTCGCGCTCGGTGCGTGCGGAGGGGAGCGCGAACCGGCCCCCGGAGGCGCTGCGGATCACTGCTTCCGTGGCCCGCGGCACGTATGCGAAGTCGGTCGCGGAGGCGAACACACCGCTCCGCCCGGCCAGTTCGAAGGTCTCGCCCGCCACGGAGACGGTCGCGGACCCTTGCAGCGGCAGCACCAGGAACTCGGCGCCCCCGGTGGTGAAGGAGTGGGACTCGCCGGGCGCCAGTGTCACGATCCGCAGCCCGGAGTGGCCCCAGCCCGCGGACTCGGGCGTGACCTCCAGGTCGTACGCCCCGGCGGCCGACGTCCCCTTCGGGAGGTGGTACTTGCTGGTGTCGGTGTAGCGGCTCACAGCAGCCCCACCGCCCGGTCCACCGCGCCGGCGACGTCGCCGTCGGAGGGATAGAGCAGGGAGCGGCCGACGGTCAGGCCCTGCGCGGTGGGGAGCTTGAGGGCCTTGCCCCAGGAGGCGAAGGCGGCATCGGGGTCCTTGACCTCGCCTCCGAGCAGCACGGCGGGCAGCGTCGAGGAGGCGAGTACGCGCTCCATGTCGTCGACGACCGGCAGCTTCAGCCACGTGTAGGCGGAGCGCCGCCCCAGGCCCGAGGCGATGGTCACCGACTTGATGACGGCATCCGTGGTCAGGTCGTTGCGGATCCGGCCGTCCTGCTGCCACGCGGACATGAACGGCTCGACCATGGCGATCAGTTGCCGGTCGTTGAGCTGGTCGACCGCGTGCGCCGTGTTCTCCAGGACGGAGGGTGTCGCCGGGTCGTCCAGCGCGATGCGGGTGAGCATCTTGCCGCCGTCGAAGCGCATCTCCGCGATGGTCTGCGCGTCGTATCCGGTGAACCGGTCGTCGATCTCGAACGTCGACCCCGCGAGGCCGGCGCGGTTCATCGAGCCGAACACGCTCTTGCCGTCGAGGACGCCGAGCAGCAGCAGGTCCTCCAGGATGTCGGCGGTCGCCAGCACCCCGGTCACTCCGGGCCGTTCCAGCGCGATGCACATGCGCTCGAGGAGCTCGAAGCGGTCGGCCATCGCCGACGGGTTGGAGCCCACGGCGTTCGCGCCGCGCGCCGGGTGGTCCGCGGCGATGATCATCACCTTGCCGTGCTCGCCGAAGGGCGACTCCGCCCGTACCCGGCGGGCTGCCGCCTCGGCGACGGCTCCGGGCTCGTTTACGCGGGTTCGGACGATCCGGTCGGCCATCCACGACTTGTCAGCGGACAGCATCCGCCACCTCCTGCAGCTTGGACTCGACCTCGGACTCGGTGGGCATGGCGTCGGCGCAGGACAGCCGGCCCGCGACGACGGCTCCCGCCGCGTTGGCGAAGGAGACGGCGCGCCGCGTGTCCCAGCCGGACAGCAGGCCGTGGCAGAGCGCACCGCCGAAGGCGTCACCCGCGCCGAGACCGTTGACCACGTCCACGGGGACCGGCGGGATCTCGCAGACCGAGCCGTCCCGGTCCATCGCCAGAACGCCCTTCGGCCCCTGCTTCACCACCGCCAGCTCGACACCGGCCGCGAGCAGCGCCTTCGCGGCGGCGAGCGGCTCGCGCTCCCCCGTTGCGACCTCGCACTCCTCGCTGTTGCCGACCGCGACCGTGGTGTGCCGCAGGGCCTCGGCGTAGTACGTGCGGGCTTCGGCGGGGTCCTTCCAGAACATGGGACGCCAGTCCAGGTCGAAGACGGTGGTGCCCGCCTTCGCCCGGTGGGCGAGGGCGGCGAGGGTCGCCGAGCGGCTCGGCTCCTCGCTCAGCCCGGTGCCGGTGACCCACAGGATGTCGGCCCCGCGCACGGCGTCGAGGTCCAACTCGCCCGGCTCGATGTCCAGATCGGGCGCCTTGGGCTGACGGTAGAAGTACAGCGGAAAGTCGTCCGGCGGGAAGATCTCGCAGAACGTGACGGGTGTCGGCGCGATGTCCGACGCCCCGACGTAGCGGGTGTCGACGCCATAGCCGTCGAGCGCCGCGCGGACGAAGTCGCCGAAGGGGTCACGGCCGGTCTTGGTGATCACCGCGGCGCGGTGCCCGTGCCGTGCGGCCGCCACGGCGACATTGGTCGGGCTTCCGCCCAGGTATTTGCCGAACGACGCGACCTCGGCAAGACCCACTCCCGTCTGGAGCGGATACACATCCACTCCGACACGGCCCATGGTCAGCACTTCGAACGACATCACGCGGGGTCCCTTCGCTCAGGACGAGGCAAGTACCGGTGCGAGACCGGACGACGAACTCACTGTCGCGCTCTACTAGCGCGCTCTAGTTCGAGTACGATGACCCCTGTTCAAATGTCATGTCAATAGGTTGTTGCCGCGAGATTTCGTGGACGCACGACGAGAGGCGTGGAGTCACAGGTGAGCGAGACGGGCAAGCATCGCCCCACGATGGCGGACGTCGCCGAGAAGGCGGGAGTGTCGCGGGCTCTGGTGTCGATCGTGTTCCGCAACCAGCCGGGGGCGGGCCAGGAGACGCGTGACCGGGTGCTGCGCGTGGCCGAGGAGATCGGCTACCGGCCCGACAACGCGGCGCGACTCCTCGCCCGGGGACGCAGCCGCACCCTGGGCGTGCTGTTCACCGTGCACCAGCCGTTCCAGGCCGACCTCGTGGAGGGGATCTACCCCGAGGCCGAGCGGCGCGGCTACGAGGTGCTCCTGTCGGCGACGGCTCCGGGGCGCGACGAGGCGCAGGCCGTCGAGGCACTGCTCGCCCACCGCTGCGAGGCCGTCATCCTGCTCGGCCCGCTGGCGGAGCAGGCGCAGCTTGAGGCACTCGGCGCGCGCACCGTGGCGGTCACCGTCGGCCGACGGGTGCGCGATGCCCGCCTCGACAGCGTCTTCACGGCCGAGAACAAGGGCGTACGGGAGGCCATGGACCATCTCGTCGCGCTCGGTCACCGCCGCATCACACACGTCGACGGCGGACGCGATCCGGGCTCGGCGGAGCGGCGCCGGGCCTATCGGGCGGCGATGCGGCGGCACGATCTGCAGGACACGGCGCGGGTCATCCCCGGCAGTCACACCGAGGACGCGGGCATCGAGGCGGGACGGCTACTGCTGGCCGAGCGCGAGCAGGGCACACCTCTGCCGTCGGCGATCTTCGCCTCCAACGACCGTTGTGCGATGGGCCTGTTGATGGCGTTCGCGCGGGCGGGCGTGGACGTGCCGGGCGAGGTCTCCGTCGTCGGCTACGACGACAGCCATCTGTCCCACCTCATGCCCGTCGCACTGACCACGGTCCGCCAGGACGCCGTGCTCATGGCCGAAGAGGCGGTACGTTTCGCGGTGGAGCGACTGGAGGACGAGACGCTCGACATTCGGGAGGCCGTCATCGACCCGAAGCTCGTCGTACGGGACACGAGCGGCAAGCCGGCGGCCTGACCGGGCCGGGCCGGTCAGGCCGCATGTCAGGGGCGACACTGGTCCACGCGCAGGCGTGGTGGGACGGTGTCGCATCACTGTCGGGCGTTGGCGGCAGCCCTCCCTGGGGCACCGCGCGGCTGCGCTTCCGACATGCGCCCACGCACGTGCCGACGGGACTGCTGGAGCCCCCCCCCCGAAGCTTGAAGATCTCCACGTCACGGAGAAACCCGGAGGGGGAGCACGCCGCGCCGCTCCCTGGTGATCGACCTGCTCATCGCCACCACCCCCGCCACGGGCCCCACCGCGAGCGCCGCCGGCGCCACCCTCCAAGTGCGGGCGGCAAGGCTCTCCTTGCCGCCCTGTCGACACTGGCCGTTCCGATCCAGCGGTTCTCCGACGAGCGCGCACAGGACCTCGCCACCGAACTGCGGCAGCAGGCCCGGTTCCTCGCCGATACGTCGATCTGAGCCCGGTGCTCAGTGCGCCCGCGTACGACCGCGGTTGCGGGCCAGGAAGAGACTGAAGACGACGACAGGCAGCACGAGGAGGCCGGCGAACGCGTTGAGGCCGCCGAAGCCGATGCTGCCCATGAGCGGCCCCGACACACAGGCCCCCGCCGCGGCGACCACGTTCATCGCCGTGTCCGCGACGCCCTGCACCCCGGGCCGCAGCCGCGCGGGTGTCGCGTCGCTGAGCATGGCGGAACCCGCCACCAGGCTGAACGACCACCCCAGGCCCAGCAGGAAGAGGCCCGCCATCACCATGGGGACCGACCCGCGGCTGAAACCGGACAGCAGCGCCGACACGACAAAGACCACCTGTCCCGCGAGGGTGACCGTAAGGTGTCCAAACCGGTCGGCGAGCCACCCGACCACCGGTGAGAAGGCGTACATGCCCAGCAGGTGACCGCTGATGGTGATGCCGACGACGGTGAGTGTCTCGCCGTGGCCGGCCATGCTGACCGGTGTCATGGTCATCACCGCCACCATGACGGTGTGAGCGGCAACGATCGCGAGGAAGGCGAAGGCGGCGCGGGGCGTGCGGCGAAGATGTGCCCGGACCTGACGCAGTGTGCCGGTCATCGACTCCTTCGCGGAGTCCTGCGACGACGTTCCAGCGGTCGCGGGCTGCGACTCGTCCTGTGTGTTCTGCCTGGAGAGCAACAGCGGATCGGGACGCAGCCAGACCCACAGCAGGATCGACGCCACCGTCATGCACACGGATGCCAGAAGGAACGCCCCGGTGAGCCGCGGAAGATGCAGGGCCGTCGCGACGGAGGTGCCGGGTTCGGCGAGGTTCGGGCCGATCACCGAGCCGATCGTCGTCGCCCACACCACGACGGACAGCGCCCGCGCCCGCCGGTGCGGCATGGCCAGGTCGGCAGCGGCGAACCTGCTCTGCTGATTCGTGGCGCCGCCTGTCCCGAACAGCAGCATGCCGAAGGCAAGCAGCGGTACCGACCCCAGCACGGCAGCCGCGACCAGGATGAACCCACCGATCGCGGCCGCGAGCCACCCCGCGCTCAGCGAGGATCTGCGACCGCGGCGCTGGGCGAGGAAGGCGAGCGGTATACCGACCACGGCGGCGCCCGCCGTCATCGCCGTACGGGCGAGGCCGGCGTAGGTCTCGCTCTGCGCGACATCCTCGGCGAGGAGCGAGCCGAGTGAGGACGCCACACCGACCCCGACACCGCCGACTGTCTGAGCCGCCACGAGCAGCCGGACCGTCCGCTTCTGGACGGCGGCCACGTGCTCCAGCGCCTCCCACGGCTCGGCGGGGGCCGCGCCGTCTGCTCCAGCCGCGGCTTCAGCCGCTTCTTCCTGCTGCGGGACGGACATACGTGTGCAACTCCTTGGGACGGGAGAGTGGGGGTGCCGAAGTGGCAGCTCACGGTAGGTTTGCCGGACACCGGCGCAGAAGAGCAGCACGTTGAATGGCCGTATAGCCGCCGTCTATGGCCGCATCACCGAACGTCCTCTACCAGCACCCCACCGCGATACGTACGGTCGTGCCGTCCGTACGTATCCGCACGTGTTGGGAGAACGCCCGGTGTCCGACTACGCCTACGACTTCGGCAAACACGGTCGCCCGGTGACCACCCGGTCCGCCGATGCCCAACTCTGGTTCGACCGAGGGTTGTTGTGGGCGTACAGCTTCAACCACGACGAGGCCGTCGGCTGCTTCGAGGAGGCCGCCGAGCACGATCCGGACTGTGCGATGGCGCACTGGGGCATGGCCTATGCGGCGGGGCCGAACTACAACAAGCCGTGGCGCCTCTTCGACGACCGCGACCGCGCCGCCACCCTCGAGTACGGGCACGCGGCGCTGGAGCGGGCCCGGTCCCTGGCCCCGAGCGCGACCCCGGTGGAGCGTGCTCTGATCGAGGCGCTCGTGCGCCGCTTTCCCGAGTCGACGGCAGGCGACGAGATCGCCGAGCCCGCGCTGCTCGACCGCGCGTACGCCGACGCCATGCGCTCCGTCCACCGGGAGCATCCCGACGACCTCGACGCGACCGCGCTGTTCGCCGAGGCGCTGCTGTGCGTGAGCCCGCGCGCTCTGTGGTGCGACGACGGCGAGCCGGCCGGCGAGCACGTCGTCGAGGCCCGCGAGGTGCTGGAATCCGCGCTGGCCCGGCCCGAGGCACAGGACCACCCGGCGCTGAACCACATGTACATCCACCTGATGGACATGTCTCCCCAGCCCGAGCTCGCCCTCCCCGCCGCCGACGCGCTGCGGCACGCGGTCCCGGACGGCTCGCACATGGCCCACATGTCCACCCACATCGACGCGGCCTGCGGTGACTACCGCAGCACCATCGACTCCAATCACCACGCGGCCGCCGTCGACGACAGGTACTTCGCCCGCGAGAGGCCTGTCGGCCGGTACTTCTCCTACCGCGCGCACAACATCCGATTCCTTGCCTACGGCGCGATGATGGCGGGCCGGTCCCGCGATGCGCTCCGGGCGGCCCGGCGCCTCAACGAGATCGTCACACCCGAGGTCCTCAAGGTCACCAGCCCTCCCATGGCGGACCTCGCCGAGAGTTACCGCACCACGCTCCCCCACGTCCTCATCCGCTTCGGCCACTGGGAGGAGATCCTCGATCTCGAACTCCCCCAGGACAAGGAGCTGTTCGCCTCCACCACGGCGATGACCCACTACTCAAAGGCCATCGCCTACTCCGCCCTGGGCCGCATCCCCGAGGCGGAGGCGGAGCGGGAGGTCTTCGAAGCCGCACGGGCGGCCGTTCCCGAGTCCCGGTTCAGCGCCCTGCCGGCGAAGGAGATCGAGGTACTCGAAGTGGCGACCGCCATGCTGGACGGCGAACTGGAGTACCGCAAGGGCAACTTCGACGCCGCGTACGCCAGCCTGCGCCGCGCCATCGAGGTCGAGGACTCGCTGCCCTACACCGACCCGCCGGCCTGGCTGCTCCCCGCCCGCCACCCCTACGGCGCACTCCTGCTGGAGCAGGGCCACGTCGAGGAGGCCGCCGCGGTGTACAGGGCCGACCTGCGCATGGACGACACCCTCACCCGCTGGCGCACCCACCCGAACAACGTGTGGAGCCTGCACGGCTACCACGAGTGCCTCACCCAGCTGGGCCGCCACGAGGGGGCAAGGCAGCTGTCGATCCAGCGCGACATCGCGGTGGGCGCCGCCGACATCGAGATCGGCGCGTCCTGCTTCTGCCGCCTCAGCGCATTCGAGGACGAGGCACAGTCGTGCTGCGCGTCCGAGGTGGCGGCCGAGTAGCGACACGGCCGTCGGCCGCCACCCCGGATTCCCACACCGAGAACAGGCGCGCCCCGCACACGTCGTGTCGTGCGGGGCGCGCCTTCGGCGCACGGCGGCGCCGGTCGTCGCGAAGCAACAGGGTCACGGACGTGATCGCCGCCGCCACGGCCAGAATGCCCAGGAGCAGCCGATCGGGCACGGCGCCGCCGATCCGCGCCAGGTGTGTTCCTCCAGCCCGGCCTCGCCTCGACGCTGATGAGGGAGGGACGGGAGGGCCGCGGCGCCGTCGAACAGCAGGAACAGCGCGCCCAGCAGGATGAACAGGCTGCCGCCGATGACGGACGTGGTGTGCCAGGTCAGCGGTCCCACCTGGGGGGTGCGCCCGCGCACCCAGCGCTTGTGCCGAGGTCGAAGCGGTCCCACAGCAGCGCCGGCAGTGCCGGAAGACACCACCACGCCAGGTGCGGGTCAGGTGGGCAGCGGGCGCGGGCCGACGACCGGTTTCATCACGATGGTGGAGGACAGCCGCTCGACGGTCGGCAGCGTTCCGAGCTTCTCCTCGAAGAGCCGCTGGTACGACTCGTTGTCGGCGGTCACCACGCGGAGCAAGTAGTCCGGGATGCCGTACAGCCGCTCCGCCTGGACGACCTCGGGGATCGCCGCGACCGCCGCGTCGAAGGCGGCCAGGGAAGCGCCGTCCCCCTTGTTGAGGTTGACGAAGACCAGGACCTCGAACCCCAGGCCGATGGAGACGGGGTTCACCACGGCGTGGTACCCGCGCAGCACCCCGGCCCGCTCGAGCTCACGTACACGCCGCTGGCAGCGGGACACGCTCAGCCGCACCCGCTCCGCCAGCTCCGTGATGGTCAGCCTGCCGTCGCGCTGGAGTTCGGCGAGGATCTGGCGGCCTACGACATCCTGGGGACCGATTTCCATCGCGTCAGGCTAGGAGTCCCGCGGGGACTCGGGTAGGGCCTCCTGGTGAATCGGGGTATAGGTGTCGGTTATGGCTGAGGGGTGCCCTCCGCCGCGCCGGGTGTGGATGCGGTACGCCGCGTAGACCACGGCCACCCACCCCGCCGAGACGGCCAGCGAGACACGTGTGTCCGGGAGGATGGCCATGCAGACCAGCACGGCCGCCACGAAGGCGAGGGCGATGTAGTTGCTGTAGGGATGGAAGGGCATCCGGTACTTGATGTCCCCGTCGGTACCGTCCGCGATCCTGGCCTTCCGGAACCGTAGATGGCTGATCACGATGGAGGACCAGGCGCAGACGAGGGCGAAGGACGTCACTGAGGCGAACACCTCGAAGACGCGGCCGGGCATCAGGTAGTTGAGCAGGACGCCCGCGAACATCGTGCCGAAGACCAGCAGGACGGCTCGCGACGGGACGTTCTTGCTGTTGACCTTCCCCAGGAACGCCGGCGCGTTCTTCTGCAGTGCCAGGTTGTAAAAGGTACGGCTGTTGGTGAACACGCTGGAGTTCACGGCGGACAGGACCGCGGTGATGACCACCAGGTTCATAACAGTTGCGGCGGCCGGGATGCCGGTCCTGGAGAAGACCTCGACGAACGGGCTGCCCTCACCTCGAAGCGAGGTCCACGGGAAGACCGTGACGAGGACCGCGATGGCGCCGACGTAGAAGATGAGCAGGCGCCAGAAGGTCGCGTTCACGGCCTTGGGCATGGTGGTGCCGACCGCCTCGGCCTCGCCCGCGGCGAGACCGAGATTTTCCACGCCGCCGAAGGAGAAGGCCACCATCACGATGGACAGCAGCAGGCCGCTGAACCCGTGCGGGAAGAAGCCTCCGTGGTCGACGAGGTGGTGGAGGCCGACCGCACGGCCCTCGTTGCCGAGCCCGAAGAAGATCAGCGCCGCACCGAAGAGGATGAACCCGACGATGGCCGCGACCTTGATGATCGCGAACCAGAACTCGGCCTCGCCGTAGAACTTCACGCCGATCATGTTGACGACGAACAGCAGGGCCACCGCCGCCAGCGCCGTCACCCAGATGGGAACCGCGGGGAACCAGAACTGCATGAAGGTGCCGAGGGCGTTGAGTTCCGCGGCGCTGGTGGCGAGCAGGAAGATGAAGGCGTTCCAGCCGTTGAGGAAGCCGGCGAACCGGTGGATGTACCGGTTCGCGTAGGACACGTAGGCACCCGAGACCGGTTCTTCCACCGACATCTCGCCCAGGGCCCGCATCACGAAGTAGATCGCCGCCGCGGCCCCGATGTACGTCAGGATGATCGCCGGCCCCGCGGTCTCGATGGCCCAAGAGGAGCCGTAGAAGAGCCCGGTGCCGATCGCGCCGCCGATGGCGATCATCTGGATGTGACGGCTTTTGAGGTCCCGCTTCAGGTCTTCCTGCTCGTAGCCCGAAGTGGCCCTGCTCGTACGTTCTTTGGTGGTGCTCGCTTTGGTCGTGCTCGTTTCCGTCATCGCGCTGCCTTCTTCCTTGAAGGGTTGTCGGGCGAAAAGCGGCTGGTCACTTGACGCGGATGACGGCCTCGATCTCGACCGGCGCGTTCATCGGGAGGGCCGCGACACCGACGGCGGAGCGGGCGTGCCGCCCCTTGTCCCCGAGGGCTTCGGCGAACAGGTCTGAGGCACCATTGGCGACGAGGTGGTGCTCGGTGAACTCCGGTGCGCCCGCGACGAATACGGTGATCTTGACGAGTCGTTCGACCCGGTCGAGATCGCCCGTCGCCTCGCGGGCCTGGGCGAGGACGTTGAGCGCGCACCACTGGGCGGCGAGGCGTCCTGTCGCCGTGTCCACGTCCTTGCCGAGCAACCCGCCGGCCACGAACTCGCCTTCTCGCAGCGGAAGTTGTCCGGAGGTGAAGAGCAGATCGCCGGTCTGTACGCAGGGCAGGTAGTTGGCCACGGACGCGGCGGGCCGGGGCAGCTCCAGGCCCATGTCGGCCAGGCGCTTTTCGACGTGTGACGTCATGATGTGTCGGTCCTTCCGCTCAGAGTCCCGCGACGGCGGTGGTGAGGCGGTGGATGGCCTCGTCGACGGTGGAGCGGGGACAGCCGAGGTTCACCCTCATGTAGCCGTGCCCCTCCGCCCCGAACTTCTGCCCCTTGTCGAGCCACAGCCGGGCGTTGAGCAGCATGAACCGGTCGAGGGCCGCCGCGTCCAGGCCGAGGCCCCGGCAGTCCATCCAGGCCAGGTAGAGGGAGTCGGCGGGCAGCACCCGCACCTTGGAAGTGGCCCGGTTCACCGAGTCGGCGAAGTGGGCGTGGTTTTTGCGCAGGTAGCCGAGCAGCTCCTCAAGCCACGGCTCGCCGTGTGCGTAGGCGGCCTCGGCGGCCACCATGCCGAGCACATTGACCAGGGGGAAGAGATTGCGCTCGTACTGGCGCGAGAACTCCTCGCGCAGATACCGGTCGGGGATGAATACATTTGCGCTCTGCAGACCGGGCAGATTGAACGTCTTGCTGGGCGCCGTGCACGTGATGCTGTTTCGGGCGAATTCCTCACCGAGGGAAGCGAACGGAATGTGCTTCTTCGATGGATTGACGATCAGGTCCTGGTGAATCTCGTCGGATATGACGAGGACGCCGTGGCGGGCACATATCTCGCCCATCGTGCGCAGTTCGTCCTCGGACCAGACGTTCCCGGTGGGATTGTGCGGGTGGCTCAGGATGAAGATCTTGGTGTCGGGGCGGATCGCCGCCTCGAAGGTGTGGGCGTCGAACACGTAGCCGTCGTCGGTCCGCCGCAGCGGCGCGTGCGCGAGGTGACGGCCGTTGAGGCGGACGTCGTCGTGGAAATGGGCGTAGACCGGCGGCTGGATGAGGACCGAGTCACCGGGGGCCGAGAAGGCCTGGACCGCCGTCTTCAGGCTGGTGATGATGCCTGCGGTGGGCACCACCCAGGACCGGTCCACATTCCAGGCGAAGCGCCCCGCCTGCCAGCCCGTCACGGCGTCGAGGTAGCCGGCGGTAGGACCGCCGGGGTAGCCGAAGACACCGTGGTCGACCGCTTCGTGGAGCGCTTCGCGCACCACGGCGGGCGCCTTGAAGTCGGTGTCGGCGACCCACATGGGCAGCGGGTCGGCCGCGGCCTCTTCCGGTGCGAGGAATGCGTCGGCGACGGCCCATTTCATGGAGATGGACTTCTTGCGGTCGATCGTCTCGTCGAAAAGCGAGAGTTCTTCGTTCATGATTCATCCCCGGGTTGGGCGATTGTTGCGTGCGGTTTCGGCCGCGGCAAGAAAGTAGCAACGTATCGCCGCAAGATGTTCGCCACTTCGGCGGCCGAAAGCGGCCGACGGGCAAACATTCGTCACGGGGGTGTCCCGGCGCGCGAAAAGCGTGCCCCGGCTCCGGGACGGCCGGTGGTCAGGGTGTCCTGAAGCCGCGGAAGGTCACCGTCGTGCGCACGTCGAAACCGAGACGCTCGTAGAGCGCGAGGGCGGCGGTGTTCGCCTCGGTGACGTGGAGGAAGGGGTGCTCGTTCCGGTTCTCGATGCGGGAGACGAGTGCGGACACCAGCCGGGCGGCATGGCCCCGACCTCGCACCTCGGGCGCGGTGCACACGGCGCTGATCTCGGTCCACCCCGGCGGGCGCAGCCGCTCGCCCGCCATGGCCACCAGCGTGCCGCCCTGCCGGATGCCGAGATACGTGCCGAGTTCGTGGGTGCGGGGCCAGAAGGGCCCGGGGCTGGTGCGCTCGACGAGGGCGAGCATGTCGGGCACGTCGGCCGCGCCCAGCTCGACGACCCCGTCCATGCTTGTGGCATCGTGCCTGGCGCCCCGGGGGCGGACCATCTGCAATCCGTCGAGGGAGAAGACCGACTCCCAGTCGTCCGGAGGTGTCGCCGGGCCGCTGAACATGTCGGCGAGCTCCGCGGGGCCGAGCAGGGCGGCGAGGTCGGACCATGCCTCCTGGCCGGGTGCGACGGGCACCGCGGCGAAGGTTGCCACCTCGGGCTCGTAGGTGACCGCCTTGCCGAACGACCGTGCCAGGTGGGCGTGTTGGGTACGCAGCGAGGCGCCGACCGGATCGTCGAGCGGCGCGTCGTCTCCGTGGGTGTGGTGCATGGTGTGTCCTTCTGCGGTCAGGCGACGCGGGTACGGGCGGCGAGGTCGGTGGCCACGGCGCGGGCGGCTCGCTCCCCCGCGGCCAGCGCCCCCTCGATGTGGCCGGCGAACTCGGTCGCCGTCTCGGTGCCCGCCCAGTGCAGCCGGCCGTCGAGGGCGGGACGCCGATACAGGGGGTGGCCGAAGAGGGAGTGGTCGGTGAGCCGGTGCACGGTGGTCGGCGCCGTCCATTGCTCGGCGCTCCAGTTCTGTACGAGCAGGGCGCGGGGACGCAGAGCCGCTGGGCCGAAGAGGTCGGCGAGCTGGGCGGTGACCGCGTCCTCGAAGCCGTCGAGGGCGGCGGTGCGACCGTGAGCGAAGCCGAAGAGAACGGCGGGGCGACCGTCGGGGCCGGAGATGTCATGGACCTCGCGCAGCGGTCCCGTCCTGCTGAACGCGGCGCCGGCCAACCCCTCCGCACGCCAGAAGGGTGTCTCGTACTCGGCGAGGATCTTCGCCGTGGTCCCCATCCAGACCGGCGTGTGCGCGGCCAGTCGCGTCAGTTCGTCGCCGAGCGCGCCCGCGAAGTCGACACGCTCGGCGGCGAGGCCCGGTGGCACCGCGAGGACCACATGCCGCGTGCGAAGCATCGAGGCGCGTGTGTGCACCGCGAGGCCGTCCTCGCCGTCGGGGCGTACGGCCGTCACGGGCGTGCCGAGCCGGAGCGCCTCGTCGGGCAGCCGCGCCGCGAGGGTGTGGGCCAGCCGCTGCGCGCCGGGCACGAAGCGGTGCGAGGGCCCGTCGAGCAGGTTGCCGGTCAACCGCCTGACGCCGCTGGTCTCCTGCAGCATCGTGTCCCCGTCCAGGTGCTGGTCGACGAGCTCCACACCGCCGGAGCCGGCCAGTTCCCGCACCCGCTCCTCCCCGTCCCAGAACCAGCTGGCGCCCAGGTCGAGCGCCCGGTCCGGTCCGTCGGCCGAGGCAACGGAGAGCAGACGTCCGCCGACGCGGTCCCGGGCCTCCAGAACGAGGATGTCCAGACCGGCGGCGTGCAGCCCGGCGGCCGCGTGGAGTCCTGAAACACCGCCGCCGATCACGATGACGTCGCGCCTGTCCTGCTGGGCCATGAGGGGTTTGCCTTTCGTCCTGTACGTTCCTGTCCGATCCGGGCCGGCGGCCTCGCCGACGCCCGGGGGAGGTGGCTCAGTTGGAGGTGTCCGCGTCCAGGACGATACGGAACGGCGCGTTGCCGGACCGCAGGCGCTCGACGGCCTTGCCCGCCTCTTCCAGGGGCATCCGCTCGACGGTGGGGCGCACCCCGGTGGTGAGCGCGAAGCCCATGGCCTCCTCGATCTCGCGCGGACTGCCGGTGAGATGGCCGGTGACGGTGATCCCGTCGGCGACAAGGCGACCGGCGGGGATCGATACAGATCCGGCGTCCACGCCGATGAGGGTGAGCCGCCCGTGCGTACGCAGGCCGTCGAGCACCTCGTCCGCGGGCCCGGTGGAAGAGGCGGTGTAGATGACATGGTCGGCACCGCCGAGTGCCTTCAGCGCGGCCCCGGGTGCCTGGGCCTGACTGTCGATGTAGTGGTGGGCGCCGAGGGCACGCGCCTCTTGCTCGCGCCCGGCGCCGCGCGCAACGGCGACCGTCTCGTAGCCGTTGCGAGCCGCGAACTGCAGGGCGAGGTGTCCGAGGCCACCGATGCCGAACACGGCGACGCGGCCACCCGCGCGGGTTCCGGCCTTGCGCACGGCGTTGAACGTCGTCACGCCGGCGCAGCCGAACGGGGCCGCCTCGAAGAAGCCGAGGCCGTCGGGAATGCGTGCGAGCGCGTCGGCGGGCACGGTGACGGTCTGTGCCCAGCCGCCCGGATAGGCCAGGCCGGGTGTCATCCGCTCCGGGCAGTGCACGACATCGCCCGTCCGGCAGTACGCGCAGCGCCCGCAGCTGCCGCCGAACCAGCCCACGGCCACCCGGACCCCGACGGCGTATCCCTCGACGCCCGCCCCCGGCTCCGCGACGAACCCGGCGATCTCGTGCCCGGGGGTGACGGGGAAGCAAACGTTCTTCCCGGTGGCCGCGGCGGTGCCGATGTCGTTGCCGCACACTCCGCTCGCCACGACCGACACCCGCACCCACCCGGGCGCGGGCGCTTCCACCGGCGCCCGAGTGGGAAGCAGCGGCCCCCGCGGCTCGGTGACGGTCATGGTCACGGCGGTGTCCGCCATGGTGTCTCTCCATCCTGCGGTGTGCGGCACTCACGGAGCGATGTGCCCGTACGATGCCTGCATAACGTCCGGTTATGCGGAAACGGCGGCACCCCACCGTAGATACAGAACAAGGCACCCGCTAGGTCAGACCTGCGAATGTGGAGATAAGAGATGGCTATGGCCGACCGACTGAACACCGAGGGACTGCGGTACGCGCAGGCGGTCGCCGAGACGAAGTCGTTCAGCGCCGCGGCCCGGGCCTATGGTGTCACCCAGCCGGCTCTCTCCAACGGGATCGCCAAGCTGGAGGAGCGCCTGGGCGGGAAGCTGTTCGACCGGTCACCGCGGGGAGTGACACCGACGGCCTTCGGAGCCCGCGTCCTGCCGCTCGTCGGACAGGCCGTGTCCGCGCTGGACGCGGTCGTGGCGGAGGCCAAGCGGCTCACCGAACCGGACGACCAGAAGCTCCGCCTCGGCCTCTCCCCGCTGATCAGCCAGGCCCTCGTCGCCAGGGTCTTCAGTATGGTCCGCGACCTGCCGACCCCGCGCGACCTCGTGCTGCGCGAGGCCAACATGCAGGACCTCCGCGAGGATCTCGCGGGCGGACGGCTCGACATCATCCTGATTCCGGCCGTGACCGCCATGCCGCGCTTCGAGCACCGTGTCGTCGACGTCGAACCGATCGTCGCCTTGACCCCCGACACGACGGACGACACCCCCCTCGAACTGGAGGACGCGGGCGAGGCCCAGTTCATCCTCGTCCCCGACACGTGCGGCCTGACCACCTTCACAACCCAGCTGTTCCGGGCGCACGAGATGCCCCTCAACGTGTATCCCGGCGAGGCACTCGGCTACCAGGTACTGGAGGAGTGGTCGAAGCTCGGTCTGGGTTCGGCGTTGGTGCCCCGGTCCAAGCTGACCTCACCCGACTCGGCTCACCGGCCACTGGTGGACCAGGGCCGCGAGGTCCAGATCTCCTTCGAAGCGGTCTGGAACCCCAACGCGCCGCTCAGCGCGGACCTTCTGCGCCTGGCCGACGCCCTCGCCGCCACCCGGTAGGCCCGCCACAGGACAGGACAGCCATACACAACAGCTATATCCAGATTCACCAGGACCCTCTACCGACTTCTGCCGTCCCTGCCTAGCTTGAGGGAAGTGCTGCGGAAACACCGCACCACCTTCCCACCACCGATCAAGTAAGGCATAGCCATGGCTTATCTCAAGATCACGCTGCAGGTGGCTCCGGCGAACCGGGCCGCGGCCACGGGCGTGTACGAGCAGTACAAGCAGCCCTTTCTCGACACCGTCCCGGGTGCCACCAGCAAGGAGCTCCTCGTCCGCGACGAGGACGTCCAGGTGCTGCACGGCTTCACCACCGCGGCCGAGGCGGAGTCCTACCTGACCAGCGCCCTGTTCACGGACGACGTGGTCAAGGCCCTGTCCCCGCTGCTGGAGGCCGACCCCGAAGTCCGCGTCTACGACGCCACCTGAAGCCTGAGGCCGTCGTCATGCACGACCTTCACACACTGCTGCGCGAGTACGACCGCGCCCGCGCCTACACCGACGGCCTGTCGCGGGACCTCACTCCGGACGAGGTGATCTGGCGCCCGAACGAGGACTCCAGCGCCATCGGCTGGCACCTCGGCCACGCACTCCCACCGGCCCCCGCATCGGACCTGCTCGGCCGCGTCGACGGCTACCTGGTCTGCACCCCCTGCGCCTGACCCGAGGCCCTGACCACTCGGGGCCCTCACCGCATCGAGTCCCCCACCAAGGCCGTGCGGGCCGACGGGACGTACGGCCACGGCTTCATGGCCATGAACTTCTTCCACAGGAAGACCAAGGAGCAGAGCATGAGTGAAGTACGCGTCACCCCGTGGCACGAGGGCGACGTCCCGCCTCCCCCGGCCGAACTGCTCGAAGGCATGCAGGCGCGTCGCCCGAACGGCGAGCTGATCGGCATCGACCGCGTCCTGCTCAGAAGCTTTCCGCTCGCGACGGGGTGGAACGGCCTCCTGGGCCGTGTCCGCGCCGAGTTCACCCTGTCCCTGGAGTACCGCGAGCTGATCATGCTGCGGGTCGCCGTGCTGAACAAGGCCGACTTCGAGTGGGGTGTGCACTACCCGGCGTACCTGCAGGCGGGCGGCACGGAAGAGAAGTGCGAGGCCATCAAGGCGGTGAGCGTCGCCGACGGCGTGTTCAACAAGGAAGAGCGCGCCCTGATCACCCTCACCGACCAGTCCACGCGGCAGGTCACCGTCGATGCCGAAGTCATCGAGGACCTGAAGCGTCTCTTCGGAGAGGAACAGACCGTGGAGGCGGTCGCCACCGTCGCGGCCTACAACATGGTCTCCCGCTTCCTGGTGGCACTGGCCATCTGACCGGCCGCGCTCCATTCGTCCACGTGCCCGGTCGACTTCGGAGGGGAGAGGCGCGGGAGGCCGGGTCACCGGCTCCCCCGCACTGCCCGGTCACGCGATGGAGATGGCCCCCGTGACGAGCGCGAAGAGGATGTACGCGAGCGAGACCGGGATACCCCAGCGCAGGGCGAGCTTCTGGAAGTCGCCGAGGTCCGCCTTGACGAGGCCGAGCAGCACCCACAGCGGCGCCGAGGTGGGGCCCATGCTGTGCAGGATCTGGCCGATGGCGCCGGCGCGGGCGATCTCGTTGGCGTGGATGCCGTAGTGGCTCGCGGACTCGGCGAGTACGGGGACGACGCCGAACCAGTACGCGTCGTTCGACATGAAGAAGCCGAGCGGCAGGGCGAGTACGGCGGTGAAGACCGGGACGACACTGCCCCAGCCGTCAGGGACCAGGGCGAGTGCCGCGTCGGCCATGGCCTTGATCATTCCGGCGTCGGTCATGATGCCGGTGAAGATGCCGGCGGCGAGGACGAGCATCACGACGGGGACGGCATTGGCGGCCTGACGCTTGATGAGGTCCTGCTGGGCGTCGATGGTGCGCAGGTTCAGGAGCAGCGCGATGACGAAGGCGACCATGAACAGGACGACCAGGTCGGCGACTTCGAGGATGAGCAGCACCATCAGCAGGACGGTGAGGGCGGCGTTCGCCCACATCCTCCAGGTGATCTCGACCTTCGGGATGGCCTCGCCGGAGGCGACCTCCAGCTTGTAGGCGGCCAACTTCTCGGGGTCGAGCTTGCGGCGTTCGCGCAGGCCCAGCCAGTAGGCCACGGCGACGATCGTGAGGCTGGTCAGCGTCATCGGGCCGATCATGTGGACGAAGTAGTCGCTCGCGTTGAGGTGCAGGGCGCTGATGCCGCGGGTCGCTGCGCCACCCCACGGAGTGGTCCCGGAGATGGTGCCGAGCGCCATGGTGGCCAGGGCGGCGAGGATCAGCGGGTTCATACCCAGGCGCCGATAGATCGGCAGGAACGTGGAGCAGACGATCATGAAGCTCGTGGTGCCGTCCCCGTCCAGGGCGACCACGAGCGAGAGCACCGCGGTCCCCACCACGATGCGCATCGGGTCGCCCTTGGAGACCCGGATGATGAACGCCGATATCGGGTCGAAGAGCTTGGCCTCCATCATCAGGCCGAAGTAGAGGACCGCGAAGAGGAGAAGGACCGCGGTGGGGGCGACGGTCTCCAGGCCGCCCATGATCATGTCGCCGATCTTGGTGCCCTTGCCGACGATGACGGCGGCGACGATCGGCGTGATCATGATGGCGGTGAAGGCGGAGAGGTACTTGCGCATCACGAGCAGCATGAAGCTGCCCAGTGTGGCGAAGCCGAGGACGGCGAGCATCGTTGCTCCTTGGGGCGGCGCTCGGGGCGCGGCGGGTGGCAGGGTGCGGGCGCGCATCCGCGCAGGGCTGGGGGCCGGTCGCGCGGGAGGGCGGACTTGAAGCGGCGGCTCAAGATTCGCGTGGGCACGGCCAGTTGCGGCTAACCGGTTTACCGGTTGGCCGGTAGGTAACTAGACTCCTGGCTGATTAGTCAATAGCCACGTTCGATCGATGCGCCGTCGAAGCACCCTCGGGTGCCGCCCGCGGCCCGCCCCGGACCTGCCCGCCGAAACGAGGAATTTCATGGCCGAGCTCTCGAGAATCACGGTCGAGCCGAGGGAACCGCTGGCGGCCGAGGTGTCTCGGCGGCTGATCGACTACCTGATGTCCGGGGAGGTCCAGCCCGGCGATCGCATCCCCTCGGAGCGGCAGCTCACCGAGATGCTCGGAGTGAACCGGCCCACCGTGCGGGAGGCCATCAAGTCCCTCGGCTTCCTGGGTTTGCTGGAGATCCGGCAGTCCAGTGGGACGTACTTCCGCGGCACCGACTCCGACGTGCTGTACCGGCTGTTCGAGCTGGGCCTCGTCCTCGGCGAGCGCGGCGCGAAGGACATGGTGCAGGCGCGCGCCGAGCTGGAGGTCGTCGTCGCGGGGCTCGCCGCCGAGGCTCGAGACCAGGCCGGCGTCGACTTGCTGCGCGCCCGGCTCAAGGCGATGCACGAGTGCCCGGACGAGGAGTTCGCCGAGGCCGACACGGCCTTCCACGCGGCTCTCGCCGAGATGTCCGGCAATTCGGTGCTGCGGGACATGCTCAAGGGCATGCGGGCCATGATCCAGCGCGGCTGGGTCGAGCGGACCGGCGCCGTACGCACCCGGAAGATCGCATACGACGACCACGTACCGATCTTCGAGGCCGTCGAGCAGGGGGACGGACCGGCCGCCCGGGAGGCCATGAGCCGCCACATGCGCGGAGCCTCGCGACGGCTGCACGAAGCCCTGGAGCAGAACACCGGGCACTGACCGGTCCGGCCCGGCGTCACACGGCGGGGGCCTGCCGCCAGGAGAGATTTCCCGGGCGGCTTCACAACATCACTTGGTCAACCGGTTGACCGGTTATCCGGATGTGCTTAGAGTGACGCCGCGCGGTACCGAACCAAGCGGTGCCGCCGACCGGAAGAGCCGGACGAACCGGCAGAGGGGATTCCCGGTGCACCACCCACCCTTGATCGCCATGATTCACGCCGTTCCGGCGGCAGCCCGGACCGCCGAGGACGCCTTCGCCCGGGAGTTTCCCGAGGCCAGCCTCTGGAACCTGCTGGACGACCGACTCCTGCACGACGCCCGGCAGGCCGGCGGCCTCACTCCCGTCCTGCGCCGCCGCATGCTGCGCCTCATCGGGCACGCCGTCGAGGGCGGCGCCCAGGGAGTCCTGCTGTCCTGCTCCTCGTACGGCGAAGTGGTGGACACGGCCCGCACGTTGTGGAAGATCCCGGTCCTGAAGTCGGACGAGTCGATGTTCCATGCGGCGCTCACCGGTCCCTACGACCGCATCGCCGTCACCGCCTCCACTCCCCCGGCCGTCCCGGCCGCGGTCGCCCAACTCGAAGCGCTGATGGCCCGGTTGCGGCCCGGCCGCCCGGCCCGCATCGACACCGTGCTCAGCGAGACGGCCGCCACCGCGGCCACCCCGCGGGACACGGCCCGCCACCTCGCCGACGCCCTGCACACCTCGGGCGCCACCGACGCACAGGCCGTCCTGCTCGCCCAGTACTCCCTGGCCCCGGCGGGCCCGGCCCTGTCCGACCTGCTCGGCCTGCCGGTGCTCGACGGGGCAGGAGCCGCCGCACGAGAACTGCGTACCGCCCTGATGTCCCAGCTGTCCGCACAGGCCGCGCCGTGACCGGCGGACTCGACACGCTGCCCTGGCCGCTCGCGTACACCGTCTCGTCCGACGACTGCCGGACGCCGATGCCGCTCGGCTTCGACGCACCGCTCGCCGACGCCGCCCAGGAGCTGGCCGAACTCGGTTACGACGCCGTGGAGGTCCAGGTCAGGGACGTCGACGCGCGGGACGCGGAGCGGCTCGGCGCCGCGGTCGGCGCGGCCGGCCTGCGGATCGCGGCCCTGGGCACCGGCGCCGTCACCGCGCAGGACGGCCTGAGCCTGACCGATCCGGCACCCGACGTGCGCCGGCACACGCTGGGCCGGCTGCTCGGCGCGGCCCGCCTGGCCGCCGCGCTCGGCGTGCCGGTGACCCTCGGCCAGTCCCGCGGCACATTTCTGCCGGGCCTGGAGGACCTGCAACAGCACTGGGCGGAGCAGGCGGTGCGCCGTCTGGCCGCCGAGGCGGAGGCGCTGGGCACCCGGCTGCTGATCGAACCGCAGACCCGGACCAACACGTCCCTGTGGCACACGCCCAAGGAGGCCCTCGGCTTCACCGCCACGGTCGAGGCGCCCACCGGCCTCGTCCTGGACACGCACCATCTGGACGCCGAGGGTCTGGACCCGGTGACCGCCGTCACCGAGTACGCCCGGGCCACCGGCGCCGTACAGCTCGCCTCCGCCGACCGGCGTGGGCCGCTGACGGTGGGCGAGCCCCGACTGCCCGCGCTCTTCGGGGCGCTGCGCGAAACCGGCTACACGGGCTGGCTCACCCTGGAGCACACCCAGGACGGCGACAGCGCCCGTGCGGCGGCCCGCTCCTGGACCGCGCTGCGCGACGCCGCGGCGACAGCCCTGAACTGACCCCCTTCACCTACCCCCACGCACCAACCGACCGGAGGAGAACCGGACATGAGCACCACCTACCGCCTCGGCGTCCTCGAGGGCGACGGCATCGGTCCCGAGATCGTCCCGTCGTCCGTGGAGATCGCCACCGCCGCGGCCGCCGCCGCGGGCACTTCGATCGACTGGGTGACGCTGCCGCTCGGCGCGTCCGCGATCGAGACGCACTCCGCCCCCGTGCCGGACGAGACGAAGTCCGCGCTGGCCGACCTCGACGGCTGGTACCTCGGCCCGCACGACTCGGTGTCCTACCCCGAGCCGTACAAGTCGCAGCTCAACCCGTCGGGCACGCTGCGCAAGCACTTCCAGCTGTTCGCCAACATCCGCCCCGCCAAGTCGTTCCCGGGCGCCAAGGCCGTCTGCGACAACGCCGACCTGGTGATCGTCCGCGAGAACACCGAGGGCTTCTACGCCGACCGCAACACGTTCGCGGGCACCGGTGAGTTCATGCCCACCCCGGACACGGCGATCATGCTGGGCATCATCACCCGCGAGGCCACCGAGCGCGTCGCCCGCGTCGCCTTCGAGCTGGCCCGCTCGCGCCGCAAGAAGCTCACGATCGTGCACAAGGCCAACGTCCTGAAGCTCACGACCGGCCTGTTCCGCACGGTCTGCCAGGAAGTCGCCAAGGAGTACCCGGACGTCGCCGTCGACGACTTCCACATCGACGCCATGACCGTTCACCTGGTGCGCCGCGCCGCCGACTTCGACGTGATCGTCACCGAGAACATGTTCGGCGACATCCTCTCCGACCTCGCCGGCGAGATCTCCGGTTCGCTCGGCACCGCCCCGTCGATCAACGCCTCCGCCGACCGCGCCATGGCGCAGGCCTCGCACGGCTCCGCCCCCGACATCGCGGGCCAGAATCTCGCCAACCCGGTCGCGATGATCCTCTCCGGCGCGATGCTCTTCGAGTGGCTGTCCGCGCGTCACGAGGACCCGGCGCTCGCCAAGGTCGCGAAGATCATCGAGGCGGGTGTCGCCCAGGCCATCGCCGAGGGCACCTCGACCCGTGACCTCGGCGGCTCGGCGTCCACCACCGAGTTCACCGCCGCGGTCATCAAGGCGATCGAGGCGGGCGCCGGCCAGAACTGACGTCCTTCCTCGTCCGTGGTCGGGGAAGGGAGCCGGACCTGGGCGACGGGCAGGTCCGGACCCCTTTCCTCGACCACGGACGAGCGCGGGAGGGGGCCTCTCTTCCGGGAGGCCCCCTCCCGGAAGGCGGGCCATGCCGCCCTTCCCGACCGCGGGACGGGCACCCTCACTGCCCTGACCGGTGCCCGTCCCGCTTCCCTCTCCCTCCGCACGCCACAGGAGACACACCCATGACCCTGCGCATCGGCTGCATAGCCGACGACTTCACCGGCGGCACCGATGTCGCGGCCGCCTTCCGGCGCGCGGGCCTGCGCACCGCCCTGGTCTTCGGCGTGCCCGACGCCGACACTTCGCTGCCCGCCGACTGCGACGCCGCGGTGATCGCCCTCAAGTCCCGCTCCACGCCCGCCGACGAGGCCGTCGCCGAATCGCTCGCCGCCCAGAAGTGGCTGTGGTCCAAGGGCGCGGCGCAGGTCTACTTCAAGTACTGCTCGACCTTCGACTCGACGCCCGACGGCAACATCGGCCCGGTCACGGACGCGCTGCTCGACGCCGCGGGCGCGCCGCTCACCCTGGCCTGCCCGGCCTCCCCGCCCAACGGACGCACCGTCTACCAGGGCCATCTGTTCGTCCACGACCAGCTGCTGTCGGACTCGCCGCTGCGCCACCACCCGCTCAACCCGATGACGGACTCGTCGCTGCCCCGGCTGCTCGCCGCGCAGACCCCGCACCGCGTCGGCCTGGTCCCGCTGACCACGGTCCGCGCCGGGGTCGACGCCGTGCGCGAGGCACTGGTCGCCCATGAGCGCGACGGCGTACGGCATGTGGTGGCGGACGCGCTGACCGACGAGGACCTCGCGGTGCTCGGCGCCGCCGCGCTCGAACTTCCCGTCGTCACCGGCGCGGCGGGCCTCGCCGAGGGCCTCGGCCACGCCTACCCGGCCTCGGGCCCGGCGGTCGCCGAACCGCTGCCGACCGGGGGCCGCTCCGCCGTCCTGGCCGGCAGCTGCTCGGCCCGCACCCTGGAGCAGATCGCCGAGTTCTACGCCGCCGGGCTGCCCTCGCTGCACCTGGACGTGCTCGCGGCGGCCGCCGGCCGGGACATCGTCACCGAGGCCCTCGCCTGGTACGACACCCAGGACGCCGACCGGCCCGTCCTCGTCTACGCCTCCGCATCG
The DNA here is from genome assembly GCF_052245995.1 of Streptomyces sp. SDT5-1. NCBI lineage: Bacteria > Bacillati > Actinomycetota > Actinomycetes > Kitasatosporales > Streptomycetaceae > Streptomyces > Streptomyces sp. SDT5-1. Next base: position 486,875 of record NZ_CM125963.1, read on the forward strand.
CCCGACGAACTCGCCGCGGTCCAGCGGCAGTTGGGGGTGGCCGAGGCCGCCGCCCAGGTGGAGGAACTGCTCGGGGCGCTCGCCGCCCGGCTCGTCGAGCGGGGCGTGCGCCGACTCCTCGTCGCGGGCGGCGAGACCTCCGGCGCCGTCACCACCGCCCTGGACATCCGTACGGTCCTGGTCGCCGACGAGGCCGACCCCGGCGTCCCGTGGACCCGCACCACGACGCCCCACGGTGACCTCGCCCTGATGCTCAAGTCGGGCAACTTCGGCGCCCCGGACCTGTTCGTCCGCGCCCTGAAGGAGACTTCCTGATGCCCGCGAACGCCAACGAGACGTCCCCGTACAGCGACGAGGCGGCGGCCCGCGCTCTGATCGTGCGCACGGCCCGCTCCCTGTTCATGCGCGGACTCACCCACGGCTCGACCGGAAATCTGTCGGTCCGGCTCGCCGACGGCAGCCTGCTGCTCACCCCGACCGGCTCCAGCCTGGGCGAGCTCAACGCGGACGACCTGTCGCGCACCGACGTGCACGCCCGCCACCTCGACGGACCGCGGCCGACCAAGGAAGCCTTTCTGCACGCCGCGTTCTACCGCGCCAGGCCCACCGCCCACGCCGTGGTCCACACCCACTCCACGCACGCGGCGGCGGTCTCCTGCCTTGCCGACGTCGACCCCGAGCAGGCGCTTCCGCCGCTGACCGCGTACTACGCCATGCGCATCGGGACGCTGCCACTGCTGCCGTACCACGCACCGGGCGACGACCGGCTGGAACCGCTCGCGGAGGAAACGGCCCGCACCCGCCACGCGGTCCTGCTCGCCAACCACGGCCCGGTCGTCGCGGGCGCCACCCTCGAACAGGCCGCCGACGCCACCGAGGAACTGGAGGAGACCGCCCGGCTCCACCTCCTCCTGAGAGGGCACCGCACCCGCCCTCTCACCCCCGAACAGGCTGCCGCGCTCGCACCGAATCCTCTTGACGACCGGAAGAGGACGAGCGCGGCGGCCCTCACAGCACCCGCCCCCGACGCCCCCGTCGCCCAGGACACGTGATGAACCAGCCCCACACGCCGATCCCCACCGCCGACCTCGTCGACCAGTACGGCACCGAACTGCGTGTCTGCGACGTCCAGTTCCGCCAGTACGGCGGCCGGCACACCTTCGCGGGGCCGGTCCGCACCGTCTCCTGCCACGAGGACAACGGCCTGCTGCGCGAGCTGCTGCGCACCCCCGGCGAGGGGCACGTCCTCGTCGTCGACGGCGGCGGGTCCCTGCGCACCGCGCTCAGCGGCGACCTCATCGCCACCGCCGCCCAGGACAACGGCTGGGCGGGGCTCGTCCTGCACGGCGCCGTCCGCGACAGCACGGTGCTCGCCGGACTCGACCTCGGCATCAAGGCGTTGGGCACCACCCCGCGCAAGAGCGCCAAGGACGGTGTCGGCGAGGTCGACGTGCCCGTCACCATCGGCGGCGTCACCTTCGCTCCGGGAGACGTGCTGCACGCCGACGACGACGGCATCGCCCTCCTGCCGCGCACCGCCTGAGACCTCGGCCCGCCCCGGCCACACCCGACCAAGGGACAGTCAGTGGTTCTGAAAACCTTCGGCTGGTCGTTCGCGATCACCGTCCTCGGCCTGATCGCGGCGGCCTTCTACGGCGGCTGGCAGGCGTTCGGGGTCGTCGCGATCCTCGCCGTCCTCGAAATCTCGCTCTCGTTCGACAACGCGGTGGTCAACGCCGGAATCCTGAAGAAGATGAATGCCTTCTGGCAGAAGATCTTCCTCACGATCGGCGTCCTGATCGCCGTCTTCGGCATGCGCCTCGTCTTCCCCGTCGTGATCGTCGCGATCAGCGCCCAGTTGGGGCCGGTCGAGGCGGTCGACCTGGCGTTCAACCAACCGGACCGCTACCAGCAGCTGGTCACGGACGCGCACCCGTCCATCGCCGCCTTCGGCGGCATGTTCCTGCTGATGATCTTCCTCGACTTCATCTTCGAGGAGCGCGACATCCAGTGGCTGCGCTGGATCGAGCGCCCGCTGGCCAAGCTGGGCAACGTCGACATGCTGTCGGTCTGCATCGCCCTGATCGTGCTGCTCGTCGCCTCCGTGACCGTCGCGCTCGACGCGCACCAGCATGGCGGCGCACACGTCGACAAGCAGGCCACCGTCCTCATCGCAGGCGTCGCCGGTCTCGTCACGTATCTCGTCGTGAACGGCCTGTCCGGCTTCTTCGAGAACCGGCTCGAAGAAGAGGAGGAGCGCGAGCAGGAGGAAGAGGAGCGGGCCGCCCGCGAAGGGAAGCCGGCCTCGGCCGTACTGATGGCCGGCAAGGCCGCGTTCTTCATGTTCCTCTACCTGGAGGTCCTGGACGCGTCGTTCTCCTTCGACGGCGTCATCGGCGCCTTCGCCATCACCAACGACATCGTGATGATGGCTCTCGGCCTCGGCATCGGCGCCATGTACGTGCGCTCACTCACCGTCTACCTGGTCCGCCAGGGCACCCTGGACGACTACGTGTACCTGGAGCACGGCGCGCACTACGCGATCGGCGCACTCGCCGTGATCCTCCTGGTCACCATCCAGTACGAGATCAACGAGGTCATCACCGGCCTCATCGGCGTCGTCCTGATCGCCTGGTCCTTCCTGTCCTCGGTGCGGCGCAACAAGCGGTTGGCCGGCGCCAAGGACGGCGGCACCATCAACGGCCGTGCCGAGCCGCAGGGTTCTGCACCCGAATCCGTTTCGCCGCACTCGCACTGAGGGTTCGGACGGCGGCACCCCGAAAACCTCTTGGCACAACACCCTTCCAAAAAACCATGCGGCGTGCTTAATCTGTCTCCGGCAGCGGCATGCCGTCCTCGAACGCGCGCCGCACTCGCCACCGCCTCCGCGCACACGGCGCCCTGGACGCCCCGCCACCCTCGACCGTGGCATCGGCCGCCCCCTTCCGACACCACCGCCTTCGCCCAAGCCGCCTGGCGCCGCACCATCGCAGACATCGGAGAAGCTCCCCTGATGATCACCTCCCGCAACCCGGCCACCGACGCCGAACTCGCCCACTACGACGTGCAGTCCGCCGACGAGGTCGACGCGATCCTCACCGGCGCCGCCACCGCGCAGGCCGCCTGGCGCCGCAACACAGTCGCCGAACGCACCCCGCTGTTGCGGGAGATGGCCCGTGTCCTGCGCGAAGGCCAGGACACCTACGCGGCCCTCATCACCGCCGAGGTGGGCAAGCCCGTCACCGAGGCCCGCGCCGAGATCGAGAAGTGCGCGCTCACCTGCGAGTACTACGCCGACCACGCGCCGCAGCAGCTCGCCGACCGGCCGCTGGCCTCCAACGCCACCGAGAGCGGCGTCGTGTACGACCCGCTGGGCGTGGTCCTCGCGGTGATGCCGTGGAACTACCCGTTCTGGCAGTTCTTCCGGTTCGCCGCGCTCGCCCTGGCTGCCGGCAACGGCGCGCTGCTCAAGCACGCCAACAACGTGCCGCAGTGCGCCCTCGCCGTCGAGGAGATCGTCCGCAAGGCCGGCGCCCCCGAGGGCCTGTGCCGCACGCTGCTCATCGACGTCGACCAGGTGGCGGGCATCATCGCGGACGACCGGGTCGCCGCCGTGACGCTGACCGGCTCCACCGAGGTCGGCGCCATCGTCGCCTCGCAGGCCGCCGCGGTACTGAAGAAGCAGGTCCTCGAACTCGGCGGCTCCGACCCGTTCGTCGTCCTCGCCGACGCCGACGTCCCGGCCGCCGCGGCCACCGCCGTCAAGGCCCGCTATGTCAACGTCGGCCAGTCCTGCGTGAACGCCAAGCGATTCATCGTGGAGGACGCGGTCGCCGACGAGTTCGTGGCGGCATTCGTGGCCACCGCCGCTCAGTTGAAGGTCGGCGACCCCACCGACCCGGAAACCGCCATCGGCCCGATGGCCCGCGCCAACCTGCGTGCCACGCTGCACGACCAGGTCGAGCGCTCCGTCGCCGCGGGTGCCGAGCTGAAGCTGGGCGGCACGGTCCCCGAGGGGCCCGGCTGCTACTACCCGCCGACCGTCCTCGACCGCGTCGTTCCCGGCATGGCCGCCTTCGACGAGGAGACCTTCGGCCCCGTCGCCGCGATCACCCGCGCCGCCGACGCCGACGAGGCCATCGCCCTGGCCAACCGCACCGAGTACGGCCTGGGCGCCGCCCTGTGGACCTCCGACCTGGACCGGGCGCGTCGCCTCACCCGGGCCCTGGACGCGGGCGCCGTCTTTGTCAACGGCATGGTCGCCTCCGACCCGCGCCTGCCGTTCGGCGGCATCAAGCGCTCCGGCTACGGCCGGGAGCTCGGCGCCGAGGGCATCCGCGAGTTCACCAACACCAAGACGGTCTGGATCGGCCCGGCGGTCTGACGCACCCCATTCCTGTTCGCACCACGGAGATCACCCCATGAGCACCACGGAAACCGGCAACAGCCCCTGCTGCGGCGCCTTCCCGCCCGTCGTCCTGCGCCCGGCGGAGCTGCCCGCCTTCACGCGCGGCGGCGGCGCCCGCACCATCCCGCTGGTCACGCAGGCGGTCGGCGCCGAGGTCTTCCTCACCGGCCAGACCCTCTTCGAGGGCGGGGCGGGCATCCCGCTGCACACCCACAACTGTCCCGAGAGCGTGACCATCCTGGAGGGCAACGCGGTCGTCGAGATCGACGGCGTCGAGCACGAGGTCACCACCTTCGACACGACGTACGTGGCCGCGAACACTCCGCACCGCTTCCGCAACGCGTCCGCCACCGAGCCGATGCGCATCCTGTGGATCTACGCCTCCGTCGACGCGACCCGCACCCTCGTCGAGACGGGGGTCACCGCCCGCGTGGACGCCGAGCACAACAAGGCCAAGCAGCAGTAGCGAAAGCGAGGAATCCGCATCATGGTCACCGAGATAGCCCAGATCGAGATCAAGACCGGGCAGGAGGACGCCTTCGAAAAGGCCGCCGCCGAGGCCCGCCCGCACTTCCTGGCGGCCGACGGCTGCCACGGAATGGACTTGCACCGCAGCGTCGAACACCCCACGCGCTACCGCCTGATGGTCCAGTGGGAGACGGTCGAGCACCACACCGTCACCTTCCGCGAATCGGCGGGATTCGCCCGGTGGCGGGAGCTCGCGGGCCCGCACTTCGCGGCTCCGCCGCAGGTCGAACACGTATACTCCGTCCTCACCCACTGACGTCGGCGGCCGGGGCCGCGAGCCGGCCCCGGTCCTCCGTGGAGGCACCGGACGATGAGCCCGCCCACAGCGCGGAAGCAAACCCCCGCGGCAGCGGACCCCGCGAACGGGCCGACTCCGCTGACCCGCCGTACCGCCGCCCGGATCGTGGAGCACATCACCAGCGGCGGCCTGCCCGTCGGTACCCGCCTGGTCGAGCGCAGCCTCGCCGAGCAGCTGAAGGTGTCCCGCTCCCCCGTCCGCCAGGCCCTGCGCCTGCTGGCCGACGACGGCGTGGTCGCGGCGGCCGAACGCGGCGGCTACACCGTCGCGCTGACCGGCCAGGCCCTCACGTCCGCGGCACCGGCGGGGCCCGCCGACGACGACACCGAAGAGACGTACCTGCGCATCGCGGCCGACCGCCTGGCCGGCGAACTGCCCGACCGCATCACCGAGAACACCCTGGCCCGCCGTTACCACCTCACCCCCGGCCAGCTCGCGCACACCCTGCGCCGTATCGCCGTCGAGGGCTGGATCGAGCGACTGCCGGGCTACGGCTGGGAGTTCCAGCCCATGCTGACCTCGATGGAGGCGTACGAGGACAGCTACCGCTTCCGCCTCACCATCGAACCGAGCGCCGTCCTCGAACCCGGCTTCCACCTCGACCGCGAAGCCGTCGAAGCCGTCCGCGCGGAACAACAGCGCCTGGTCGACGGCGAGATCCGGGACATCGGCAACGCCCGGCTATACGACCTCAACAGCCGTTTCCACGAGGTCATCATGGCGTGCAGCCACAACTCCTTCTTCATCGACGCCCTGCGCCGCGTCGACCGCCTGCGCCGCCTCATCGAGTACCGCCGCTCCCTCCAGCGCGACCGCGCCGCCGTCCGCTGCGCGGAACACGTGGAGATCGCCGACCTGCTCCTGTCCGGTCGCCGCGAGGAGGCGTCGGCCCGCCTGCGCGAGCACCTGTCCACGGTTGGCGACGAGAAGACGCGCCGGGACACCTGAGACCGGCGCGGCCTCGTGCTCGGTGCGTGGGGCGCCGGGCGGCGAGCACCACCTCGACCACGGCCGCCCGCGCCCCTTCACGTCACTGCGATGCGTCACCGGACGAGGGCAGCAGCACCACCCCGTCCTCATCGGCATGCAGGATGTCGCCGGGGTGGAAGGTGACACCGCCGAACGTCACCGGCACGTCCACCTCGCCCTTGCCCTCCTTGTCGCTCTTGCGAGGTGTGGTGCCGAGCGCCTGTACGCCGACGGTCGTGGCACCGACGACGGCCGCGTCGCGTATCGCCCCGCGGATGATCAGCCCGGCCCAGCCGTTGTCCCTGGCGCGCTTCGCCATGAGGTCGCCGAGGAGCGCGGCACGCAGGGAGGCACCACCGTCGACGACCACCACGGCGCCGTCGCCGGGCTCGTTGAGCAGGGCGTGCAGCAGGGCATTGTCCTCGTACACCGACACGGTGCGCACCGGCCCGGTGAAGGCACGAGCACCGCCGTAGGAGGTGAACTGCTCCTCACAGACATGGAGTTGATCACCGTACTCGTCGTAGAGGTCTGCGGTGGGGACGGGGATACGGGTCGCGGACACAAGGGCCTCCGGGTGGGATAGCTGCCAGCCTTTTGTATTGATCGACAGACAGATACAATCAGAGGCCTTCGCTGCGATCAACCCTTGAAACGGGAGTGGACGTGACACCAACCGCCGACAACCCCACCACCGTCGCCTATGTCGGCTCACGGACCACCCCCGAGCGGGCGGGCGACGGCAAGGGCATCGAGGTGTACGGGGTCCGGGACGGCGGCACGCCCTGGGAGCCGCTCCAAGTCATCGAGGCCGACAACCCGACGTTCCTGGTCACGGATCGCACCCGGCGTTTCCTCTATGCGGTGCACGGCGACCTCAGCGAGGTGAGTGCCTACCGGATCGCGCCCGGCAGCGGGCGGCTCACGCCGCTGGGGCGGCAGGACACCGGCGGCCGCAACCCTGCACATCTGGCCGTGGACCCGACGAACCGCTTCCTCGTCGTGGCGAACCACTCCTCCGGCACCGTGGCGAGTCTGCCGCTGCGCGAGGACGGCAGCATCGGGCCGCTCGCCGACCTGCTGCCGCTGCCGGGGACGCCCGGGCCGCACAGGGTCGAGCAGACCGGTGCGAAGCCGCATCACGTGCCGTTCTCCCCCGACGGCCGTTTCGTCGTGGTACCGGACAAGGGGACCGACCGGATCTTCACCCTCACCCTCGACGCCGACTCGGGGAAGCTGGATCCTGGACCCGAACCCTCTACCGTCACGAGGGAGTTCGCGGGCCCCCGCCATCTCGCCTTCCACCCGCACCTGCCATACGCGTACACCATCGACGAACTCCGCTCGACCGTCACCACCTACCGGTGGGACGCCTCGCGCGGATCGCTGGAAGCGCTGCACACCGTCCCCAGCACCCCGCCCCACGCGACCGGCGACAGCCGTGGGGCGGAGATCGCGCTGAGCCCGGACGGGCGGTTCCTGTACGCCTCGAACCGTGGCGGGGCGGGTGACCGGGAGCCGGGCGGGCCGCGCCCGGACACCATCGCGCTGTTCGCGGTGTCGACAAGCACCGGCCTGCCGACGCCCGTCGACTGGTTCTCCACCGAGGGCATCAGACCGCGGCACTTCTGCCTGAGCGGGAACGGCCGCCTGCTGTACGCGGCCAACGAGCGCAGTCACAGCATCGAGACCTTCGCCGTGGACACCACCAGCGGCCGCCTGCGGCACCGCGGGCGGGTGGCCCGCACGGGATCGCCGACATGCGTGCTGCTTGTCGCGTGCGCTTCGTAGGATGAAGCGGCACTTACCCAGTCCCCCACAACGAGCGCAGGAGCGATGTCCCGGCCCAACCTGACCACGTCCATGGCGACCCGACTCGTGGACCTGATGCGCCGCCACGACCTGCCTTCGGGCGCCCATGTCACCGAGCAGTGGGCCGCGAACGAACTGGACGTCTCCCGTACGCCGGTGCGCAAGGCCATGCTCGTCCTCACCGAGGTCGGCATCCTCGAACGCATCCCCAACCGAGGCTTCTACCTCACCCGGGACGCCGCTGAGCTGGCCCGGCCCGACACGGGCGAGGACGAGGACACGGAGCAGTCGGCGTACTTCGAGATCGCCGACGACTACGTGGGCGGCCGGTTCACCGGCGCGTTCACGGCGGCCGACATCAGTCGCCGCTACCGGCTGACCCCGCGCCAGACCGAGCGGGTGCTGTCCCGCATGGAGGGCGAGGACCTGGTACGGCGCAAGGCGGGCGGGCGGGGCTGGGAGTTCCAGCACGTGATGGCCACCGTCGACGCGCACGACCAGAGCTACCGGTTCAGGATGATCATCGAGCCGGCCGCACTGCTCGAACCCGGTTTCGCCATGGACGCCGAGGCGTTCGCGCTGCATCGCAAGCAGCAGGAGGCGCTGCTGCACGGCGACATCCTGCTGCTACCCCGGGCCGAGCTGTTCCAGGTCAACGCCTCGTTCCACGAGATGCTGGTCGGCTGCTCCGGCAACCAGTTCCTGCTCGACTCGGTGCGCCGGCAGAACCGGCTGCGCCGCCTGATCGAGTACCGCCTCCAACTGGACCGGTCCCGGATCGCGGGCCAGGCCCGGGAGCATCTGGAGCTCCTGGACCTGGTTGAGAGCGGGAAGCTGGAGGAGGCGTCCGCCTTCCTGAGCCGGCACCTCGACAAGGTGCGGGCCAAGAAGACGGGGCTCGGCGCTGGGGGTTGAGCGCTCCCCGCTCAACCCCGCCGCATCGCGCGGTCGCTCTCCTACGGCGCCGAGGCCGGCTCGTCGGCAGCCTCGGTCACCGGGGGCGCCGCGCGGTCGGCCGGGTCCTTCCTTCCGCCGCCGATCCGGATCGTCACCGTCAGGACGAACGCCAGCACGGTGAGCCCGCCCAGGAACAGCAGGCCGCCGGTCGCGCTGCCCGTCGAGTCCTTGGCCCAGCCGATCGCGTAGGGGCCGAAGAATCCGCCGAGGTTGCCGACAGAGTTCACCACCGCGACGGCGACGGCCGCCGTGCTGCGGGTCAGGAACAGTGTCGGCAACGCCCAGAACGGCGACTTGAAGCTGTACATACCCGTGAGCGAGACGGCGATCAGGGCGACGCCGAGGACCGGCGAGTGGGCGAACCCGGCGGCGCACAGTGCGACCGCGGCGACGGCGAGGGGGATCGCCGAGTGCAGCTTGCGCTCGCCGCGGCGGTCGGAGCGGCGCGACCACCACACCATGCCGACGGCCGCGACGACGTAGGGGATCGCGCTGACGAAGCCGATGGCGGTGGCACCGAGACCGCCGGAGAAGTCGTCGATGATCTGCGGGAGCCAGTAGCCGACGCCGAGGCTGCCCGCCTGGTAGACGAAGTAGATGACGGCCAGGAGGAGCACCTTGGGGTCGGCCATCACCTTGAGCGTGCCGAGTTTGCGCGCGTGCGGCTTGCCCTGCTGCTCCTGCTCCAGTTCGGTGGTCAGCCATCGGCGTTGCCGCTCGGTGAGCCACTTCGCGTTGGCCGGCTTCTCCGTGAGGACGAAGTAGCAGGCGATGCCGAGGACCACGGCGGGAGCGCCCTCCAGGAGGAACATCCAGCGCCAGCCGCTGAGCCCGAACCAGTCCACGTGGCCCATGATCAGCGTGCTGATCGGGGCCGCGAGGACGTAGGAGGCGGGGATGGCCGTGAGGAAGAGGGCGGTGGCGGTGGCGACCTCCTTCTTGCGGAACCAGTACGTGAGGTAGACGACGATGCCGGGGAAGAAGCCGGCCTCCGCGACCCCGAGCAGGAACCGGAGCACGTACAGCTGCATCGGTGTGTGCACGAAGGCCATGAAGGTGGCGAGGATGCCCCAGCTCACCAGGATCCGCGCGATCCAGCGGCGGGCCCCGAAGCGGGCGAGGGCGATGTTGCTGGGCACTTCGAACAGGAAGTAGCCCCAGAAGAACAGACCTGCCGCCAGGCCGAAGGCCTGACTGCTCAGGCCCAGTTCCTTGTTCATCTGCAGGGCCGCGAAGCCGATGTTCGCGCGGTCGATGTAGTTGACGACATAAAGGACGAAGAGGAACGGGAGGATGCGGCGCGACACCGTGCGCATCATCGCCGCTGCCTCGCTCCGGTCGACTTCGACCGGCGGGGTGATCGCCATGGGGGGCTCCAGAAGGCTCTGGCCGCCGAGCGTTCGCATCGGATCTGCCTGGGATGAAGACGTGGGTGCACGTGCTTGCACGAGGGTTGTATCAGTCGGCGGCGTAGGACAATATGTGTCCACCACGTCGAGGCGTCAAGGCACGAGAAGCCGACTTTGTACTTCTCTTTAAGACCGATGCAATCTCTCGACCCACCGTCTTGCCTACGACCGCAGGGGATCATGAACGTCGACCGCACCGCTGTGCTCACCGTCGGGGGCCGCTCCTACCGCCATCTCCCGCTCGACCGGGTGCTGCGACCCGCCGAGCTGGACGAAGTGCCGTACGCGATCCGGGTGTTGCTGGAGAACGTGGCCCGTCGCACCCCGGAGGCGCTCGCGGACGTCGTGGCTCGGGTCCGCGCGGGGTCGGGGGCGTGCGAGGTGCCGGTGCGGCCGAACCGGATCATGCTGCACGACACCACGTGTCTGCCCGCCCTCGCGGACTTCGCCGCCATGCGCGACTGTGTCGCCGAGCTGGGCGGGGACCCCCAGGGGCTGCAACCGTCGGTGCCGGTGGACCTCACCGTGGACCACTCGGTGATCGTCGAGGAGTACGGGCGGCCGGACGCCGTCGAGCGCAATCTGCTGATCGACTTCCGGCGCAACGGCGAGCGCTACGAGATGGTGAAGTGGGCCGAGAAGAGCGTCGACAACTTCCGTGTGGTGCCGCCCGGTACGGGGATCATCCACCAGGTCAACATGGAGGCGCTGGCCCGCGTCGTGTGGCAGGACGACGACGCCGAGGGCGCGCCCTTGCTGTACCCGGACGTGCTCGTCGCCACCGACAGCCACACCCCGATGATCAACGCGCTCGGGGTCGTCGGCTGGGGTGTCGGCGGCCTGGAGGGTCAGGCCGCGATGCTCGGCGAACCGGTCACCATCCCGTTTCCCGAGGTGGTCGGCGTCCGGCTGACCGGGCGGCTGCGGCAGGGCGTCGGCGCCACCGACCTCGCCCTGACACTGACCGAACTGCTGCGGGCCACGGGCGTGGTCAACAAGTTCGTGGAGTTCTGCGGCGACGGCGTCACCACGCTCGGCTGGGCCGCGCGCGCCGCGGTCTCCAACATGGCACCCGAGTACGGCGCCACCTGCGTGTTCTTCCCGTACGACGAGGAGACCGCGGGCTATCTGCGGCTCAGCGGGCGCGACGAGGAGCATGTCGCGGTCGTCGACGCCTATCTCACCGCGCAGGGCCTCAAGCGGACCGATGACCGGCCCGTACCGCGCTACGACCAGCTGCTCGACCTCGATCTCGCGACGGTCGAGCCGAGTGTGGCGGGGCCCCATCTGCCGCACCAGCGACTGCCGTTGTCGCAGGTCCCGGAGTCGTTCCGCACGGTGCAGCAGGCTCCCGCGCGCACCGTCGACGCCTTCCCCGATGAGCTTCCGGCCGGGCCCGTCGCCATCGCCGCCATCACCAGCTGCACCAACACCGCGAACCCCGCGCTCATCGTGCAGGCGGCGCTGCTCGCGCGGCGGGCGGCGGCGGCCGGGCTGAGTGCCAAGCCGTGGGTCAAGACGTCGCTGTCCCCTGGCTCCCAGGTCGTCGAGAAGTATCTGCGCGCGTCCGGGCTGCTGCCCGACCTGGAGGCGACCGGCTTCCACATCGTCGGTTTCGGCTGCATGACGTGCATCGGCAACTCGGGCCCGCTGCATCCGGAGCTGGAGCGGCTCGCCGAGGACGGTGCGGTGGAACCGGTGGCCGTGCTGTCCGGCAACCGGAACTTCGCGGGCCGGGTCAACCCTCGTATCGGGCACTCCTACTTGGCCTCACCCCCGCTCGTCGTCGCCTACGCGCTCGCCGGGTCCGTGCTCCACGACTTCGACGACGAACCTCTCGGCACCGACGCCACCGGGCGTCCCGTCCTGCTGAAGGACCTGTGGCCCTCGGACGAAGAAGTCGCCGCGTGTGTGGCCGAGTTCGTGCGGCCCGAGATGTTCCGCGACAACGCGTCCCGCATCCGGCAGGGCACGCAGGCGTGGCGGGACATCGAGGCGCCGCGCAGCACCCGGTTCCCCTGGCACGCCGAGTCCACCTACGTACGGCGACCGCCCCACCTGACCGGTCTCGCCGCCCGCGCCGAGGACCGGCTGCGGATCGACCGGGCGCGGATCCTGCTGCGCCTCGGCGACGACGTGACCACCGACCACATCTCCCCTGCGGGCGCCATCCCCGCCCGCAGCGCCGCCGGAAGCTGGCTCACCGAGCGTGGCGTCGCGCGCCGCGACCTGAACCAGTACTCCACCCGCCGCAGCAATCACGAGGTCATGCTGCGGGGTGCCTTCAGCAACGCCGCCGTCGTCAACCGCCTGCTCGACTCCACTCCGCCCGGTGGTCACGCCCACAGCGCCGACGGCACCCGCGTCCTGCCGGTCCACGAGGCCGCGCCGACCTACCGCGAGGCCGGCTGGGACCTGGTCGTCGTGGCGGGCCGCAACTACGGTGCCGGCTCCAGCCGAGACTGGGCCGCCAAGGCGCAGGCGCTGCTGGGCGTGCGGGCCGTGATCGCCGAGTCCTACGAGCGCATCCACCGCAGCAATCTCATCGGGATGGGTGTGCTGCCGGTGGAGTTCGAGGAGGGCGACACCGCGTCGTCGTACCCCTTCACCGCAGCCCAGCAACTGTCCTTCGACGGCCTCGACACCCTGACCGTGGGGACGAACCGCGTCACCCTGCACCTGCGCGACGCCGACACCGGCGCCGAGACCACGGTGCCGTTGCGGCTGCGGATCTTCTCCCGGCAGGAACTGCACTACCTGCGGCACGGCGGGATCCTCCCGTACGTGGTCCGCCGGGCGCTGGGCACCGCCTGAGCGCACCCCAGCCCCCTCCCACGGCACTTGTACGGCATTCGTGACACCCGTTCCACACAGTCAGTCGCGCCCACCACGAGAAGAGCCGCCATGAATCCCTTCCGTCCCGGCCGGTCCGCCGCGCCGCCACCACACCGGCCCTCCCGCCGCGCCGTCCTGCGCGGGGCAGGCGCCGCCTGCGCCCTCGCCGCCACCGGCGGTGCACTCGGCGGCTGCGCGGGCACCGACGCGCACGCCGCCGCCCGGCCGAACCCGGACTACTACCCGGCCTCGTACCAAAAGCTCGTCGAAGGTTCGCGCAGCGAGAAGAAGCTGCTGATCTACTCGCAGACCTCGCAGACCAACTGGCAGCCGATCTTCGACGCGTTCACGGCGCACTACCCATGGCTGGAGGACATCCGCGCCACCAACCTCGGCAGCTCCGCCGTCTACGAGCGGTACTACAGTGAGCGCGCCACCGGCGGCTCCCCCGCCGATCTGCTGGTCTCGAACGGCGGCCCGCTGTGGGCGGACTTCGCCGACCGCAAGGTGGCCGCCCGATACGACTCGCCCGAGCGGGACAAGCTTCCCGACTGGGCCGAAATGCTCCCGGGTGTCTGGGTGTTCACGGTCGACCCGTCGGTCGTCCTCTACAACCGCAAGACCCTCGACGCCTCCCAGTACCCCAAGGGCCTGATCTCGCTGGCCGAACTCGGGGAGTCCAAACCCTCCCGGTTCCGGGGGAAGTTCGGGGTGTACGACCCGACGAACGCGTTCGGCTACTCCACGAACAAGGGGTACAGCGCCTCCGTCGATCACGGTTGGGACACCTTCGGGCGGCTGCTGCCGTTCGCCCGCGCCGACCACTCCTCCGGGACCCTCGTGGAGAAGGTCGTCTCCGGCGAGTACGACGCCTCGTTCAACCTGAGCGGCGGGGTCGCCGTCCCCGCGGCCGAGAGCAGCGGCGGGCTTTTGGGCTGGGCGTACTGCGAGGAGGGCACCGTGGTCGTGCCGCGGGCCGCCTCCGTCGTCAAGAGCGCCCCGCACCCCAACGCGGCGCGTCTCTTCCTCGACTTCCTGCTCTCCGCCGAGGGCCAGGCAGCGGTCGCCGACGGTGGCCTCACCCCCTACCGCGAGGGAGTGAACCCGGACGGCCAGGACACCCTCGCGGACATCCGCCGCAAGCTCGGCGCCGACCGCGTGCACCTGTACCGCTACGAGCGCGTCCCGACGAAGACCCAGGATGCGTATGTGGCGCGCTGGGAGAAGGCCATGGGCTGACATCCCGCCCTCCGCCCGGCCCTTCCGTCAGAAGTCCCCTTTTCCCATCGGCCTGTTCGTACGGAGTCGCCATGGCCACCCAGACATCACCGGCACCCGCACCGCCGCGCGGTCCCCGCGCGGGCGAGCTCGGCACACCGCACTACCGGCGCCTGTTCGGCGCCGGTCGCGAGGTCACCATCCACTGGGTGACGTTCCTCGTCACCGCCGCTCTGGTGCTCGCCCCCGTCGTCCCGATCCTGTTCCAGTCGATCCGCAACCAGCCGCTGTACGCGGCGGGCGGCGCCTTCACGCTGTCGAACTACGTGCACCTCTTCACCGAGGCCGGGTTCGGCACGATCATCCTCAACACCCTCGAATTCGCCGTCCTGACCACGGTGTTCGCCCTCGCCATCGCCGTCCCCATGGCGATCCTCCTGGAGCGCACGAAGTTCCCCGCCGCTCGGGTCATCGGACAGGTGCTGCGCTGGCCGATCTACATCTCGCCGCTCGTCCTCGCCTTCGGCTGGATCGTCGTCTACGGCCCGGCCGGCTTCCTGACCACTGCGCTGCGCGAGGGCCTCGGCTGGGTGCCGTGGGACCTGTACACGCTGCCGGGGATGGCGTTCGTCGAGGCCGTCGCCCAGGTGCCGATCGCCTACCTCTTCTGCGCCAACGCCCTTGCAGCATCCGACACTTCGCTGGAGAACGCCGCCCGCTCGGTCGGCGCGGGTCCCGTGCGGGTGCTGCGGTCGATCGTCGTCCCGATGCTGCGTCCGCCGATGCTCTACGCAGGTCTGCTGATCTTCGGCACGGCCGTGGAGACCCTCTCCATCCCCCTCATCCTCGGCGAGCCCGCCGAGATCACCCTCTTCTCCAGCTTCCTGTACGAGCAGGGCATCGACTCGGTCAGCCCGGACTACGGACTGCTCGGCGCGGCCTCCACCTTCATGCTCCTGACGACGATCGGTCTGGTCGTCTTCCAGGCGCGGCTGCTCAAGCACGCGCAGCGCTTCGTGTCCGTGCGCGGCAAGGCGACGCGCTCGAACCTGCTCGACATCGGCCGCTGGAAGTGGGCGGGCTTCGCCTTCGTCGGGATCTACGTCGTGTTCGGCGCGCTGCTTCCGATGATCGCGCTGGTCCTGCGGGCCTTCACGACCCTCCTGACGCCCCTCGTGAATCCGCTGAGCCTGCTCACGCTGGACAACTTCCGGCTGATCTTCGCGTACGGGCCGTACACCGAGTCGATCACCAACAGCATCACCGTCGCCTTCATCGGCGCGGTCGCGGTCACCGTGTTCGGAACGGTGGTCGTGCTGGTGGCGCGCCGCTCGGACTTCCGGTTCGCCCGCGTCCTGGAGATCGCCGCGCAGTCCCCGCACGCGGTGCCCGGCCTCATCGTCGGTATCGGCTTCTTCTGGGCCTTCGCGTGGATGCCCGGCGGGGACGCGGTCCGGGGCACGATCTTCGCCCTGATCATCGCGTTCGGGCTGCGCGCGCTGCCATCCGCGTACGGGGCGATCTCCCCGGCGACGATGCAGCTCGGCTCCGAGCTGGACAACGCGGCCCGGGTCGCGGGCGCCGACTGGTGGCGGACCGTCTCCCGGATCATGCTGCGGCTGCTCGTCCCGGCGATGCTCGCCTCGTTCCTGCTCATCTGGACCCAGATGATCCGCGAGTACGCGCCCGCCATGTTCCTCGCCGGGGCCGAGTCCCAGGTCATCGGCACCACCGCCATCGACCTGTGGACGCAAGGGGAGACCGGCTCGGTCGCCGCGCTCGCCACTTTGCAGATCGCCGTCACCGCCGTCGTCGCCGGCCTGGCCGGAATCCTCCTGAAGGGGAAGCGCAATGCCTGAACTGGTCGTCGAGAACCTCAAGAAGTCCTTCGCCGGCAACACCGTCCTGGAGGACATCAACTTCACCGTCAAGGACGGCGAGTTCTTCACGCTGCTCGGCCCGTCCGGCTGCGGAAAGTCCACGACGCTGTCCTGTGTGGCGGGACTCGAACACCCCGACGCCGGGACGATCCGCGTCGGCGACGACACGTTCTTCGACGGAAACGCGGCGGCGGCCACACCGCCCGAGGGACGCAACCTCGGCCTGGTCTTCCAGTCGTACGCCCTGTGGCCGCACATGACGATCGCCGACAACCTGGCGCTCCCCCTGAAGCTGCGCAAGGTCGACAAGGCCGAGCAGAAACGGCTGATCGACGAGGCACTCGACAAGGTCGACATGCTGCACCTGCGCGACCGCTACCCGCACCAGCTCTCCGGCGGGCAGCAGCAGCGCGTCGCACTGGCTCGCGGCATCGTCTACTCCCCCGGCGTCCTCCTGCTCGACGAACCACTGTCCAACCTGGACGCCAAGATGCGCGACCAGGCCCGCCTGTGGCTCAAGTCGTTGCAGCGCGAGGTCGGTATCACCACGGTCTACGTCACGCACGACCAGGTCGAGGCGATGTCCCTGTCGGACCGCATCGCCGTCTTCATGCACGGCGAGTTGCAGCAAATCGGCACGCCGACCGAGATCTACGAGACGCCCGCCACCCCGGAGGTCGCCGGGTTCATCGGCCGCTGCAACCTGCTGGAGGGGCGGGTCGCGGACGCGCCCGCGGACACGGGGACGGTGACCGTCGAACTCGGCACGACGGGGCGCCACTTGAAGGTCCTGCGCGCCGACGGAGTGCGGGCGGGCCAGAAGGCCACGGTCGGCCTGCGCGCCGAGCGCATCACGCTCGCCGCCCCCGCACAGGAGCCCGGTGACGGCGTCAACGTCCTTCCGGCGCGGATCGAGCAGTGCTCGTACACGGGCGCCCGCTTCGAGTACCAGCTGTCCGTCGACGGCCTCACCCTCCACGCGGAGAGCCCGGCCCGGCACGAGGGCGACACCGTCGACCTCATGATCCGGCCCGAGGACTGCCTGCTGTACCCGGAGGCTGTCTGACGGTCCCGGGCGTCCGGAGAGGCATTCAAGCCTCTCCGGGCGCCCGCCCGGCTTGCGTTCATCATGGCGCGCGGATGGGCCGCCTCCGGACAGACTCAGTCGGCGGTCATCGCGGATACGGTGCGAAGCCGCCTCCCGCCAGTAGCGACAGGGCCGGCCGAGCGGGCTGTTCCGGGAGGCCCGTGTCGCCTCCCGGGCTGACCGGGACGCTCCGCGCTCCGTCACACGGTCAGCCGTTTCCCGGGCCGGGGAGTGACTCAGGCCGGTGGCCGACGCGAAGTAACCGAGCGGTTCCTCGCGGATCGCGACTCTCCGCCCTCGCACTTCCCATCAAGCCACCGGCGACTGCGCCGACGCTCGCGTGTCGGCCGGCTACGACGAGGAAGGCGCCGCACCACTGGGCATTGGCATCGAGTCCATCGTGTCGTTGTCGTTCGTCTCGTTCGGGGCAACACCCATCGTGAGGGAACCGACCAACCCCTTGTCGAGCTTCCTCTCGGGCACATGGCGGATGTCGAGGAGACCGCCCTCGGCGCCCTTCCCGTCGTAGATGATGTCCTGCGAGAGCGTGGTCATCTCCGTGTCGTTCCCGGAGTACGGCGCGTACTTCCTTGAGGCTTCGACCAAGTCCTGGTCGAAGTAGAACTGGCCGGTGTGGCAGACGTGCCCGCCCACGTACTCCCGGTCGGAGTTCCACTTGCCGTCCACGTGCACCTTGGTGTGGATGTGCACACACCGGCCCTGGTACCAGCCCGGCAGGATGGTCTTGAACTCGACGTAACCGTGCTTGTCGGTCCGTTGGGTGCCGCGCAGGTAGGTCTTGTTGTCGGTGGGCTCCTGGTGGATCGTGCGATCCCCGGACGGCGCCCCAGTAGGGGAACCGCTCGGACGGGGGCTGCCGTCGCCGGCGGTCCCGCTGGCCGACTCGTAGCCCGCGTAGATTCCCATCGCGTCGCAGTGCCAGATGTCGACGGCCGCGTCCCGCAGCGGTTTACACGTCTCGGCGTCGATCACTTTGAGTTGCAGGGTGAGGGGAATGCCCTCCTTGCCCTCGGTGATGTCCTTCCGGAAGATGTCCAGGTCCAGGTAGTAGGGTCCCTCGGTGTTCTCTGAAGTCAGCCGGTAACAGGTCTCCCCGGCCGAGGCTTCCGCTGTACTGGCGCTGCCTTTCGTGTCGCTGGCGAACGCGCCGTTCGCCGCCAGTGTGCCACCGGTGCCGACCGCGGCGATGGTGGCGCCGCCCGCCAGCAGAATCTTGCGTCGCGACAGGTCCTTCTTGTGCTCTGGAGATCGTTTGTCAGCCATGTGTCAGGACGCTAGGGGCGGCGTCCGCCCGGAATCCATAGGTGTGAGCTGTGAACAGCAGATGTCCGAAAGTGACCGAGGCACACGGGTGGGCAGGCCAACTACCGCTTCTGCGCAGGAGAATGGAGGTACACGAAAACTTCCGGGCTCAACCGTATCCGACCTCTCACGACACGGGCTGCGACCGAGCTGCGCGTCCTCGACGCCGCCGGGGCGCGCCGTGTGCGCCACGACTTCGTCTGGCGCCGCTCGGCCAGCATCTTCGGATTCGATGAACTACCGGTAGCGCGCCACAGCGTCGAGCAACTCCCCCACCGTGTTCGCCGAGGCGGCTGTGAGCAGCCACTCGGCCAGCCCCCGACGGGCATCACCGTCCAAGTGCCGAAAGCACCCACATGCCTTGTCGACGAGCTGTGCCTGCGTGAGCGGGGCACGGGAGTCTCCCCTCGCGATGCTCACCCTCTCAGACACCTTCCCTCCGGAGCGAGTACGGACGGTGACCTCGGCGAATCGCTCCCGACACCCCGGGTCCTCGCGGCAGTTGATCCGCCCTACGAGCTCCCGCACCTCAGGGCGGCGGGCCCCCTCGTCGGTGAAGGTGTTCAGCGTGAGTTGCCCGTCAAGGAGCGCCGCGGCGACGACGAACGACATGCTGAACTTCGCGGCCAGTCCGGTCTCCGGTTGCCCTTCGGTCAAAGCGGCCAGACCACCCTGTTGAACCCGTACATCGATCACGTCCACCGCATCGGCCGCCAGGCCGTGCTCCCTGAGTTCGAGAATCGCGTCCGCAGCAAGATGGGTCCAGTAACAGCAGGGGTGACGCTTGATGTTGAGCCCGGCCCGGCTCAACGACGACTCTCCCGACGGGCGCTCCAGAGGGGGGCCCGCCTCGCCTGCGGGCCACATCGGTGTCGTTCGTTCAGGACTTTATGGCGGAGATCCCTGTCTGGTGGTGCGCGAGCCGAGAGCACCACCGCGATCGGACAGCATCCGAGGGAGATCGGTAAATGTCGTCAGAGTCGCCGCAATCGATCTTGGCGCCCCCACCCCCGCCCATGCCTCGCATTATGCGGGCGATGGCAGTGATCGAACGCGTGGGAAACGCGCTCCCCCATCCGTTCTGGCTGTTCTGGATCCTGTCCGCGGTGCTCGCGGTCTGCAGTGCCGCGTGCGCATGGCTCGGCCTGTCGGTCGTGACGCCGGACGACACCCTGGTCCACGTGCGCAACCTCTTGTCCGGCGAAGGTCTGCGGATGGCCGTCTCCACGGCCGGCTCGAACTTTGCCGAGTTCCCCCCGCTACTCATGATCATCACCGTGATCATGGGCGTGGCCGTGGCCGAGCGGAGCGGTTTTCTCGAAGCGCTCATGCGGGTCGGAGTGTCCCGCGTCCCGGCATCGATGGTGGTCTTCGCGGTCGCCTTCACCGGTACCGTCTCGCATGTGGCATCGGCCGCCGCCTACGTCATCCTCGTCCCGCTGGGGGGCCTCGCGCTGAAGGCGGTCGGCAGGTCTCCGATCCTGGGGATCGTCGTCGCCTACACCTCGATCGCCTCCGGGTACGACGCCAGCCCGGTGCCCACGCCCAACGACGCCATCTTCGCCGGCATCACCACTGCCGCCGCCCACATGGTGGACGATCAGGCCTACATATCGCCACTGAGCAACTGGTACTTCAACATCGCGTCATCACTCCTCCTGGCGACCGTCATCACGCTCATCACGCGACTCGTGCTCAGCAAGAGGGACGACCTGGAGCCTGACGAGAACCTGCTCACCGACGACCACGGCTCCATCGTCGTGTCCGCGAGCGAGAGCTGCGGCCTGCGCCGGGCCGGCGTCGGCTTTCTGCTCGCGGCGGCCGCCATCGTCCTGGTGCTGCTGCCGTCCGACTCGCCGTTGCGCGGTGACGGAGGCAGCATTGTCGATTCGCCGTTCCTCGACGGCATCTCACTGGTCGTGGCCCTGGTCTTCGGGTTTCTCGGCGTGCTCTACGGCACCGCGGCGGGCACCATCACCAAGGGGTCGGACGTTCCGACGCTGATGGCCGAGGGCATCAAGCAGATGGCGCCGATCCTGGTGCTGTACTTCGCCGTCGCCCAGTTCCTCGCCTACTTCGAGTGGACTCATCTCGGCGACCTCATCTCGACGAAATCCGCCCGCCTGCTGTCCGACATCGGTGCGCCAACAGCCGTGATCTTCCTCGGTATCCTGCTTTTGCTCACGGTCGTCAACGTGCTGATCACCAGTGGCTCCGCGATGTGGTCCATGGCGGCGCCGGTACTCGTGCCGATGATGCTGCTTCTGTCGGTACCCGCGGAGACGACGCAGGCGGCGGCAGGGACCGTTCGGGCTGTAGCCGCCGAGGTGTCTGCTCCGCTTGCCCGACGGTGACAGGCCAGCGTCCGCGCCCTCCCCGTGTCGGGGCGGGCGCGGACACCGGCTGAGACAGTCACCACCGGCGACGCGGGGTCCGCCGGGTCAGAGCAAGGTGTCCACGTACGGGGTGAGCTTGACGCCGGTCAGGCCGTAGGTCTGGGACGTCGTAGTGGCGCCGGTGCGGTGGCCGAGGCTGGTGTCGAGCTTGATCTCCAGCGTGTTGGAGCCGGCCTTCACCAGACCTCCGACATCGATGGTGCTGGTGAACTGGTCGACGTCGTCGACCAGGGTGCCGTTGACCCGGACCTCCGTGATGATGTCGTCGCCGTGGGCGAGTTCTACTGAGGTTTTCTTTAGTTCTGTGGTGGTTCGTGATGGATTGTCAGTCCGGTGTGAGTGAGGAAGGACCACGGGAGTTGTTCGTTGGAGCAGATCCGGTGGATGCCGCGTTCGGCCGCGTCGGCGACATCGGCGAGGTGGTCGCCGGCGAGGTTAGCCAGCTCGCGGGCCTTGATGGCCGACCACAACAGTTCCACCGGGTTGAGTTCGGGTGCGTAGGCCGGCAGCCGCTCCAGGGTGAGCCAGTCCTGCTCGGCCACCCAGGCCCGCATGCCCCGGCTCCAGTGGGCCGACAGCCCGTCCCACACCAGCACCACCGGTTCGCCGGCGTAGAAGGTTTTGAGGTGTTCCAGCACGTCGATCAGGGATGTGGTGTCGTAGCTGCCCGGCTTGAGGTGGAAGCACAGCCTGGGGCCGCGTTCGAGGTCGGTGGCGTGGTAGCCCAGTGCGGCGGCCATCCCGGCGCGTTTCCAGTTCAGCCGGTGCCGCAGTGTGGGGGTGCGACCGCGGGGTGCGTAGGTGCGGCGCACCTGGGGCAGCAGCGACACACCCGATTCGTCGAAGAAGACGAGCCAGGCACGTTTCTTCACCGCCCCTTTTTGATACGTGGCCACTCCTGGGCGACCCACCGGGCGATCTCGGACTCGTCCCGCTCGACGGCCTGACGCCGGGGCCGCTGCAGACTCCAGCCCATGCGTCCGGTCAGCAGGCGCCACACCGAGGCCCGGGCCAGCGTCACCCCGGTCACCCGCTCCACCACCACACCGGCCCGTTCCAGGGTCCACAGATCCGCCTCGAACCCGTGCGCCTGCGCGCCCCGCTCCAACGCGGCCCGCACCAGCTCGACTTGGGCGTCATCCAGCTTCGGCGGCCGGCCGGTGGCCGGACGCCGCCGCAGCGCATCAGCCCCGCCCTGCTCCCACCGGCATCTCCACCGACGCACGCTCTCCGGGTGCATCCCCACGATCCGTGCCACCTCGGAGGTAGAACGCCCCAGTTCGAACAACTCGGCCGCGCGCACCCGCCGGGCCTCGGCCAACTGCGGCCGTGTCAGCGGCGGAACAGAGACGTCGGAAACAACAGCCTGCGACTCGGAAGACACCCCCAACATGCTCACACCGCCGACGCCCCTGCACCCACAGAACTAACGAAAAACTCAGTAGCACGTGTCTACCAAAGTGAGCAGGAGCGGCCTGGCTGAACCTACAGCGGGCCAGCCCGGTGCTGGGGCTGCGGCCACCGTCTGGTGAGGTGGCTTGGCCGGATCGTCGGGATTGAAGCCGAGAGCTGCCAGGAGCTGCCGCTGGCCAGGGCGTAGGAGCGGCCATGCCTGGCGCTGAGCGGTGATCCATTGTGTGTCGGGGTGGGTGCGGGCGTGGTGGTAGGCGTACTGCCATCGCATGGGCCAGGGCGGGTTCCACCACGGGTCAAGGCCGGCCAGGACCTGGGCTTGAGGCGACGTCCCGCTTCTTTTGCGGGCGCGCTGGCGGTGTTCGGCCAGCCATCGCCCGATCGGGAAGCCTTCGTGTTCCTCACTCGAGCGGGCGGCGAGGTGCCCGTACCGGGCCGTGTAAGAACGGGCATGGGCGACGTCGGCATCGAAGCGCGGTGTGGTGGTCAGCCGCCGGGAATCACGTGGGCCGACCCGCGCCCGGGCGGTTTCGTGGGTGATGCCGATCGCGGCAAGCAGGCGTTGCTGGTCGGGGTGGAGGCTGTCGTAGAGGGTGCACTGGCGCTTGACCCAGACCCCCAGGGCGTCTTTCCCGACAGGGACACCATGCACCGTGTCGGCTCCGCGGCCGGCCCGCATGGCGTCGCGGGCGCGATAATAGTTGCGCTGCCAGTGCAGGTCCCAGGGCGGGTTCCACCACGGATCGAGCGCGGCCAGGTGGTCGAGGTGCGGCGAGGCGGGCTTGGCTTTGCCGATGACGTTCAGCAGCGTATGTCGGGCAGTTCTGGCAGCGGTTTCTGATCGTCGGTTGGAGATGTGTCGGTGAGTTTTGGCAGCGGGGTTCGCACTCTCGCGAGCATCTTGCGGAGGTCTTCACGCATCTGCTGGGCAAGTTCCCGCTGTCGTCGTGCCCGGTCTCGCATGTGTCGGGCTCGCCGGGATGCCTCGTCCATGACCATGGTCGCTGAGCAGATGGTGCGGCGATCAGCCGGTGCCGGTCTGCTCGATGCGGGATCGGGTCTGCTGCAGGCGGTAGGAGTCGGTGCCGGTCTCGATGATGTTCCCTCCGAAGGTGAGGCGGTCGACGATGGCCGTGCAGAGGCGAGGGTCGGTGAAGGTTTTGGTCCAGCCGCCGAAGCTTTCGTTGGAGGCGATCGCGACGCTGTTCTTCTCCTCTCGCTCGGTCAGGACCTGGAACATCAACTCCGCGCCCTGCTTGTCGAGTTCCATGTAGCCGAGTTCGTCGATGCATAAAAGATCGACGCGGCCGTAGCGGGCGATCGTCTTGGTCAGCTGCTTCTCGTCGGCGGCTTCGACGAGCTCGTTGACGAGCTTGGTGGCCAGCACATACTTGACCCGGAACCCGGCCATCGCGGCCTCGGTGCCCAGCGCGATCAGCAGGTGCGATTTCCCGGTGCCGGAGTCGCCGATGAGGCAGAGCGGCAGGCCCTTCTTCACCCACTCGCACTTGGCGAGCGTGTGGATGACCGCGGCATCGATGTTGGGGTTGGCATCGAAGTCGAACCCCCGGATCGACTTCTGCCGCGGGAACGCGGCGGCTTTGATCCGCCGCTCCGAGCGACGCCGGGCCCGGTCATCACACTCGGCCAGCAGCAACTCGGCGAGGAACCCGCGGTAGGTCATCTGGACCTTGGCTGCGTCCGCGGCCATTTCGGGGAACTGGGCCCGGATGGTGGGCAGGCGAAGTGCCTTGCAGGCGCCCTCGATAGCGGCATCAGCGGCTTGTTCGGTCAGCCCGCGGTGACTGTTCGCGCTCACGGCATCTCTCCCTCGAAGTGGCCCCGGCCATGAGACCGGGAACGGCGTAAGAGCTGGTCATAGATGGTCACCGAGGGCATGGGCCGGGTGTCGGGCGGCAACTTCGCCAGCCGTCGCTCCGTCAGTGAGGTCACCTTCGGCACTCGTGCCGGACGAGGCCCGGACGGCTTCAGCGGCGAGGAGACGGCACCCCGGTCATCGGTTTCGGCCGCCTTGCGGGCCTCCAGCGCAACCGCGTCCGATGTCATCGCCCCGGCCCGCAGCGCGGAAGCCAGTCCGGCGACCAAATGCTCGTGCCCGATGTGACGGCTCAGCAGGAGCACCTGGATCAGGGCCCGGGTTCCGTCCCTGTCCCCGTGGAGCTTGCATGCCTCGGCCCACCAGGCTTCATGGACCGGGGTGAACTTGCCTGCTGCCTTGGCCTGTTCCAGTGCGGTCGAGCCGGGGAACGCGCCGGGCTTGCGGATCAGGAGCTCCAGATAGTGGTCCAGAACGAAGCGGTCCTGGGCCTTGCCCATCAGCCGCTCGTGCCGGGCGACCTCAACGCCGTGGTCGTAGACCACCAGCTCGGAGGCATGGAGGACGACCCGGACCTGGCGGCCGATGAGCCGGGCGGGCACCGAGTAGTGGTTCGCGCGGACCCCGATCTGCGCGTATCGGTTCACCCGCAGCGAGAACAGGCGCCCGGTCTCGAAGTCCTCCAGCGGCAGCGGCTTCAACAGCGGTGCCTCGATGGTGAAGGACTCGCCGATCGTTCGCAGCCGGGAGCGGATGCGCCGGCCGTCGTCCTCCTGGTCCCACCGGTCCACCAGTTCGTTCAACTCGGCCAGCGAGTCGACCTCGGGGACTGGGACGAAGTGGTTGCGGCGGAAGTAGCCGATCTGCCCCTCCACCCCGCCCTTCTCGTGAGCGCCCTCGATGCCAGGGCGGCAGTAGAACGCCTCCAGCCCGTAGTGCGAGCGAAACGCGGTCCACCGTTCGGTCTCCACCCGGGCCCGGTTGAAGCCCAGCACCTGGGCGACCGCGGAGTTGAGGTTGTCGTAGCGGACCTTGCCGGTCGGAATCCCGCCGAGGACGCTGAAAGCGTGGACGTGCCCCTCGAAGAACGCCTCCTGTCCGCCGGTCGCGAAGACCCGGTGCACCGCCTTGCCCGAGTAGGACATGCGAAACGAGAACAACACGCATTTCACCGTCTCGCCGGCCAGCCGCACGCTCACGTCCCCGAAGTCCACTTCCGCTTCGACGCCCGGGCGGTGGGACTGCGGCACGAACGCCTTCTCGGTCCCGTATCCGGCCGCGATCCGGATCTCCTCGCGGCGCAGTCGGACGTAGTCCCGCACCATCCCGTAGGAGATCCTCTCCGCGGCGTGCTCGTCCACCAGCCGGTCCCGTTTCGCGGTGTGCCGTTGCTTGGGCGGAGCCCGCAGATCGTCGCGCAGCATTGCATCGATCAGCTCTTTGTAGGGGTCCAGACGGGTGGGCAGGGGCGGCAGCTTCTTCCGAGGCTCCGGCCAGGCCGACGTGGCATCGCGTCGGATCGCCGCGTACAGAGCGACCTTGGTCGACGGAGGCATCCCAACCCCCTTACCACAAAAGGCACTTCAATGCTCCCACCACAACCCCCGCGGTGCTGCCAGAACTCATCGATATCGCTTCACGCGACAAGCGGGCGCTTCCAGAACTGACCGACAAACGGTGTCGCTACCCGGCGACAGAGCCAGCAAATCCCACGGAGCCGGGGCGCCGCGTGACGCGATCTGTCCTCGGCCGCCGCACCGTCAACACGCCTCAGGACAGCGCCTGTTCAATGCGGCGAGCTCTTCCTGTGCTTCTCAGCAGACAGCAGCCCACCTGGGGGAAAGTCACGCATCCGCTCCCCGTGTTTCCCCGGAAGTAAAGGAGGCAGCGGTCCTTCGGGATGTGCCCGAGGAGTCCGGAGGTTGGGGCCACTCCGCCCTGCCACCGCCACCCATGACTGGGATATGCCAGAAACATAGAACCAACGGTTCTTGGGCCGGTGACGCCGGTGCTGACCGACATGGCTCCCCCATGTCAGTAGGCGGCGCCACCTGAGGCTGCCCTCCGGGACCGTCTGAAACTCTGGCGCCCCCCGGAGGGACAGCCGCCACACCCCACACGGGTGACGGCAGCCCGTAGTTGAACCGGAAGGAGGCGGCGCCCATACGCTACAGAAGCAGCGACGCTGTCGAGTCACGGCTGCGGCTCATGACCAGAGGGCGCGCCAATTGAACCAGCCACCCCAGCCCCTTGAGCCAGGCGCCCCCGAGGAGCCGCCGACCAGCCGTGGTGACGCCATCGCGGCAATCCTTCGCGCGGTTACGCAGCGCTCCCACTGGCAGGCCGGCATCCTCATCGAGCAGTTCGCGGCCACCGCTGCCATGCCAGACCTCCTGGCCCTGCGCGCGGCCCTGCAGGAACTCCAGGAGCCGGCCCACCAGGACAACGGCATCTCACCTGACAGCCGCCACCAGGGCGATAGGACAGAGGAAGGCAGGTGACCCCACAACCCTTCCGGACGGCGGGCGACGCTCGGTGACTGCTCCCCTGTTCAACAGCCGCAAGGAGCGCCCCGCACGGGAAGCCCCAACGGAGACGGTGCCGTTGAGGCTTCGGCCGGGACCCTGCGGGAGAGGCCCGGCTGTGTGTCCGCTCGGCACCGCCCGGGCGGACACTCCCGCACCACCCCCGTACGGGCGCGCCATCTCTCGAGGAACCAGGGTCTTTCAACTGATGAGACGGACCAAGTAACTCACGTTCAACGCCTTTGTTAGGAGTTCTTAGACCCAGAGCGTCCCATCGAGCTTCAATTGACACACTGAGACAAGTGGGGCAGCATGGGACACATGAACGGGAGTAATTGGACGGCCGACCGGATCCCGGACCTGGCCGGAAAGACCTTTGTCGTGACCGGAGCCAACAGCGGCCTCGGCCTGGCCACCACCCGGCATGCGGCCCGCCGCGGCGCGCATGTCGTGATGGCCGTACGCAACGAGACCAAGGGGCGCAAGGCCGCCGCGGAGATCCGCAAGAATCACCCTGGAGCGAGCCTTGAGGTGCGCCACATCGACCTCGTCGACCTGGACTCGGTGCGCGCGTTCGCCGCCGGGCTGCACGCCGACGGGGTGGAAGTGGACGTCCTGATCAACAACGCCGGAGTCATGGCGGCACCTCGCCAGCTGTCCCCACAGGGGCATGAGTCACAGTTCGCCGGCAACCACCTGGGTCATTTCGCCCTCACCGGCCTGCTGCTCGACCTGCTGCAAGCCAGCAGCGATCCCCGGGTGGTGACGGTTACCTCGATCGGGCACCACGGCGGAAAGATCTTCTTCGACGACCTGACCGGTGCGCGCAAGTACGAGCCGGTGGCCTACTACGACCAGTCGAAGTTCGCCAACGCCGTGTTCGGCCTGGAACTCGACCGCAGACTGCGCGCCGCGAGCAGTCCGGTACGCAGCCTGCTTGCCCACCCCGGGGTCTCGGCCACGAATCTGCAGAGCACCGGCCCGTCCGGGCTGATCAGGGTGGGCGGCTTGTTCGTCAAGCATCTGTTTGCCCAGCACGTCGAGCGGGGCGTGCTGCCCCAGCTGTACGCCGCGACCTCCCCGGACGCCCGCGGCGGCGAGCTGTACGGGCCCGACGGCTGGAAAGAGTTCCGCGGACACCCCACGACAGTCGCTCCGGATGCCGGGGCCGAGGACCTGGACACGGCACGCCGGCTGTGGAATGTGTCCGAGGAATTGACCGGGGTCTACTTCACCCTCGCCGCCTCGTCCTGACCTGGGCCACCGGCCCTCACCGAAAAGCGCCCGACCGTATTTTCCCGAATTTCTCGAAGGGACATTTTCATGCCTACCATCGGCATCGTCGGAGCAGGCCCCGGGATAGGCCTCTCGATCGCCAAGGTCTTCGGCCGCAACGGGTTCTCCGTGGCCCTCGTGGCGCGGACGCAGGAAAAGATAGACGCGCTCGCCGCGGAACTGGGCCAGGAGGGCATCGAGGCGGCCGGATTCACCGCCGACGTCACCGACCGACCGTCCCTGGCCTCCGCGTTCAGTCGCATCAAGGAGCGGTTCGACCCCATCGACGTACTGGAGTACTCACCCAAGCCGGACATGAACCCCGAGGCCATGATCGCTCCGCTGGACGCGACGGTGGACAACCTGCAGAGCGAGCTGGACTACTACCTCCACGGCGGTCTCACCGCAGCCCGGCAGGTGCTCCCCGAAATGATCGAACGCGATGCAGGCACCCTGCTGTTCACCACTGGCGGCTCCTCAAAGGAGGTACTCGCCGGGCCTGTGGAGTTCGGAAACGTCGCCGTGGCCACTGCCGCCCTGCGGGCCTACGTACTCAAGCTCAACCAGCAGCTCACCGGCACAGGCGTGTACGCGACGCACGTGCCGATCTTTGCCTGGATCGGCTCCGGCGGCCCGGAGACCCAAGCCGACACAATCGCCGAGCACTACTGGGAGCTCTACACCAAGCGCGAAGGCGCCGAGCACCCCTACGACGTCCGCTGACGCAGCGACCCGGTACGGGCACGGACGCAACACGGTACGCGGTGCACGGGGCGCCAGGGGCGGACCGCACCAGATACCGTGCCAGCAGACGCCTGTCCGCGGTCAGCTCGCGCCGGCGGCGAGGTCGAGAGTCGGCGTGACAGCTGCGAAGGCCTCATCGACCAGTGCGCTCATGTCCGCGGTGCCGCCGAGGTCCACCCAGCGGCGCAGCGCGACATTGAACGCGGTGAGCGCCACACCGGAGGCGAGCCTGGGCCGCAGATCGGCCTGGGGGTCGAGGTCGGAGCGCTCGGCCAGGATCGTGGTCATCTCGTCCTGCCAGTGCGATTGCCGCTCCAGGAACCGAGCCAGCAGCGCAGGGGTACCCAGCATCAGCCCCGTCACATGCTGCGTCTTGACCGGGTTGCCCGTCATCAGCGCCGTGAACACCGACACCGCGTGACGCAACGCCACCGCAGGCGACTCGTCGACCGGCCGGGCACGCAGGGCCGCGCACAGCTGCGTGCCCGCACCCGCGAGCATGTGCACGATCACATCTTCCTTGGAGTCGAAGTAGCGGGAGAACGTGCGGCGCGACATACCTACGGAGGCCGCGATCTGCTCCACCGTCGTCTCGTCGAACCCCTGCGTGGCCAGCAACTTCACGGCGGCCTCGGTCAGCTCGTCGCGCACCAGCCGACGCTTGCGCTCGGCCATGCCGACCACGGGGGCTGCATCTATGTCCATCAGACCATGGTACATCGCGCCGTTCTCGTCTCATCGAGCAGCACATGACCTGCTGTGTCATTATTGGCCGACGCGGAACCACGGCCGGTAACAGTAACGCGGCCAGGCCACCGCCGGGCGCGAGAGGGCCTCACACCGGCCAGGAAAGGGCTAAGGACCATAGCGGGAAGTGCCGACGCTGCCGCTGCATAATGGCGCCGACTCGAGCGCACCAGGAGAGCCATGGCACGGGCGATGACGTAGGTTTGCGCGCCCGCTCGTCCCGTCCTCCGGCCACCGGCCAGGGCCGGACAACCAGATCGAATTCAGATCCCTCAGTGCCGAGGCCGCGCCTTTCTGATCACGGGCGGCAACACCGGGATCGGGTACTTCATCGCCGAGCAGCTCGCGGGCACCGGAGCCGACGTCGTCCTCGATAGCCGCACTCCGACGCGGACCGAGGCCGCGATCAGCGCGATCCGCGCTCGCATGCCGGAGGCACGGCTACGCGCCCTGAAGCTGGATCTGGCTGACCTGTCCTCGGTCGCGTCCGTGGTGGAGCGACTGGGGCAGACAGCCTCGACGCGGTCGTGCACAACGCAAGCACAGGGAACAGGCAAACGCAGCGCGCACAGACCGTGGACGGCCACGAACTGGCGTTCGGCGCAGATCACCTCGGCCATTTCGCGCTGACTGACCGCCGTCTGCGTGCAGCCGACAGCTCTATGACGAGTGTGGTCGTCCACCCCGGCGGCGCGTTCGACGCGCTCACTCCCTCCCGCCCTCCGGTGCACGTCCGCACCACGGGCCAACTCCTGCGTGGCCTGCCCGCCCGCATCCTCGTACAGAGCAAGGACATCGCGGCCCGCCCCTCCGTCCTCGCCGTACTGGACCCCGCAGTACATGTCGGACAACTCTGGGGGCCACGCGCCTTCGGTGCACGAGGCAATCCCAGGCTCGAACCGGTGAAGGGGCCGCTGGCCGACACCACGACCGCGGCACGCCTGTAGGACATCAGCGCGGAGCTGACCGGCATGGAACCCAACCCCCTGTGAGAAGTCAAGCCCTATTGAAGATCGACACGCCTCGGAGGCGGGCAGGCAAGCTGCGCAGACTTCGCTACTGCGACTCAGCCGCGCGGCTGACGGGTGCGGCCGCCATGCCGTCTGAGGAAGGAGATCAGGAGGGTGTTCCACGCAGCTGGTTGCTCCCAGTGCGGGTTGTGTCCCGCCTCGGTCACGACGTGCGTCTCGACGTCGCGCAGATGCTGTGCCTGCAGACGCATCACGGACGGTGGGCTGTAGAGGTCGGCGTCGCCGGTGATGAGCTGGACGGGAAGCGTCAGCTTCTCCAGCCCGGCCCAGGTGATCCGGTGCGCGAGGGGCTGGGTGAAGGCGTCCGCCGTCTTCGCCCGGGTGTTGATCGCCACCCAGGCCGCGAATCCTGCCGGGTCCCCGCCCCGATAGGAGGGTCCCAGCTCCTTGAAGGACACGGGCAGGTCCTCGAACGGGTCGGGCTGCATCGCCCCGGTCAGTTCCAGGTACGCGGCGTCCTGCACGTCCATGATGCTGCCGGAGACGGTCAGGCTGCGCAGACGGTCCTCGTACGAGAGGGCATAGTCGAGGGCGACGAAACCGCCGGCTGCCGAGCCGACCAGGTGGAAGCGGCCCAGGCCGAGATGGTCAGCGAGCCTGTCGAGATCCCCGGAGACGGTGTCGGCCTCGGCCTCGGCACCCGCCACGGAGCCGTGGGCACCCCGCCGCGAATAGCCGATCACACGGAATCCCGCCGCTGACAGCACCGGCTGCTGATACGGCCAGCTCTCGGCGCTGCCCGACCCAGGGTGCAGCAGCACGATCGGCTCGCCGTCGCCGCCGGTGTCCCAGCACCACAGCATGCCGCCCCCGGCAACGGGGACCCGGTGCTCGCTGAACGGCGCCTGCTCGGGCACCGCGACCGGCTCCCACGGCAGCCCGGTGCGAGAAGATGCCTCGACTGGGCCCGCTCCGACGCCGACCGTGGTCAGTGCCGCCAGGGCCGCTGACCCGACGACGGCTCGCCTGCTGAGGGCCGGTCGGTTTCTGCTGTCCTTCTCCACTGTTTCTCCTGCATTGTCATAGGGATGGACTGAGTCAGGGAGATCCATAGAGAATCCCGCCATCTGTCGACAGAGGCGACCAGAAGGCCAACGAAAGCCGCCAGGGGATGCGATAGTGTCGACAACCAGTTGGTACTCGAAACTCACAGGGGGCACGGCACATGGCCGGTCAGGACACGGATCTGGTGCTGGAGCGCCTGCTACGGCTGCGAGACCGGCGCGAGCCGCTCGTCGCCCAGATCGCCAGCTGGGTCGGCTCCGGCATCATCGAGGGGCGGCTGGAACCGGGGCAGGACCTCAACAGTGTCGAGCTGTCTCGCAGGTTCGACACCAGCCGCACTCCCGTGCGCGAGGCACTGATGCTGCTGGAGCAGGAGGGCTTGGTCGAGATCCAGGCCCGGCGCCGCCCCCGAGTCGCCGCACCCACACTCGCCGACATCCGGGACATCTACCAGGTGCGGCGGCAACTGCTGTCGATGCTGGCCGGGCTGCTGGTCGAGCGCGCCACGGACGATGAGCTGGCCGAATTGCGAGGCCAGGTGGAGAAGATGCGCGAGCTCGCCGATGACGGGGACGTGGACGCGTACTTCTGGAGGCACGTGCAGCTCCAGGAGCGGATGACAGAGATCGTCGGCAACGCCACGCTGAAGCAGATCCTGGACTCCCTGGCCCTGCGCACCCTGATGCTGCGGCACCTGAGCCTGACCCGCCCCGGCCGGCTGGCCTTCAGCGTCGACGACCAGGAACGACTGATTCAAGCATGCGAGGAGCGCGACAAGGACCTGGCTTCCGCGCTGATCGCCGGTGCGACCGTGCGGGCCTTGCGCGCGGCGGAGGAGCAGATCGAACAGGACACCGCGAGCAACCGCAAGCCCGCCCGCAGACGCCGCCCCCGCGCCTGACGGGGCCACGCCCGCCCCTACTTCGCCAACACCCCACCGTCCACGGGGAAATTGCCGCCGGTGACCCACGCGGACTCGTCCGACACCAGATAGACCGCGCACCAGGCGATGTCCTCGGGCCTGCCGACCCGCCCCAGCGGGATGCGGGACAGCAGCGCCTCGCGGGCCGCGCCCTCGTGCGCACCCGCCGACTCGGTGGCCGGCGTGCGCACCATTCCCGGCGAAATGGTGTTGGCCCGGATGCCCAGCGGGCCGCCCTCCACCGCCAGTTGCCGGGTCAGCCCGAGCACAGCGGCCTTGCCTGCGCAGTGCGCGACCATCCCGAAGGTGCCACTGCCGCGGAAGGCGTTGACGGACGCGAAGTTGACGATCGAGCCGCCGCCGGACGCCTCGAGGTGCGGCCAGGCAGCCTGCACCGGCAGAAAGGCGACGTCGACCTCACCCCGCATCGTCGGGGTCCACTGCCCGGCGTAGTCCATGTCGGCGGCGCTGGCCATGTGCGGGGCAATGGCACCCGCGGTGACCAGGGCGTCGATCCGGCCGTGCCGCCCGTAGGCCTTGTCCGCGAAGCGCCGGGCGTCGGCGGGGTCGGTCATGTCCAGGGGCGCGATCACCTCCACGGCGAGGCCGCGGTCGGCAGCCAGCTTGCGGGTGCGCTCTGCCGCGGACGGATCGATGTCGCAGCCGACCACGGTCGCACCCTGTTCGGCGAAGAGCAGCGCACACCCCTGGCCGATACCGGCACCGGCCCCGGTGACGAGGGCCACCTTGCCGGAGAGCCGGCCGGTGCCGGGCGGCGCGGCCCCGGGGCGGGAAACGGTCGTCACGATGTCCTCCTGGAAACGGTGTCGGTGGTGCGGGACGGCATGGCAGATGCGCGGCCCGGGGGCGTCGGCAGCTCCACCTCCAGCGCGACCAGGAACCGGGACACCATGCTGTACGCGGCGACGGTGGCGGTCAGTTCCACGAGTTCGGCCGGGGTGAAGTGCTCCCTCAGCGCGTCGAAGACGGCATCGGGCACGTGCACGTCCCGGGTCATCGCGTCGGTGTAGCCGAGGACCCGGCGCTGCCGCTCGTCGAGAGCAGGATGCCGTACGGCGTTCTCGTCGCGGACCGCGTCGAGGTGCCTCTGTTCGAGTCCTGCGGCGCGGGCGTCCGCCTCGTGGGCGACCCATTCGTAGGGGGCCCTGTTGAGCACGGCGATCCTGAGAATCACCAGTTCGCGCAGGTCGGGCGGCAACATCATGCGTTGCCGGATCGCGCCGAGCAGGCTGTTCCAGCCGTCCGCGAGCTGCGGACTGTGCAGCAGCATCCGGTCCAGGGGGCGCAGGGTGCCCCCGCGCCGCTCGCGGACGCGGTCCGCGATGTCGCCGGCTCCGTCGGTACCCGGAAGTCGTGCCACGGCCTTTCCTTTCTGGGAAGTCGAGCTCGGTGCGTTCAGGGCCGGGCGGGAGCTCGCAGGACACCCTGGCGAACGGTGTCACCGAAGACCATGGCGGGCGTGTCGTCGGGCCCGGTGAATTGCGGCCAGGGCGGCAGCCCCGCACCGTTCGGGTCGCCCGAGGCGACGAAGCGCGCCCAGGCGTCGGCCATGACCGTGGCCAGACGCCGGTCCGTGTCCTGCCAGCCCCAGGCCGGCCGCTGGGTCAAGTTGTCCAGTACGTAGGGCAGTTCGGCGGTGTGGTACACGCCGAGATCGGGCAGGCCGGGCGGCAGCGGGGGCCGATGGTTGAAGCGGTACATCCAGGTGGGCGAGTGGGACGTGGCGCGATGGGTGTCGGCCCAGTGCCATACGGGGCCCACGAACCGGGCGTCGCCGACGGCCTCGGCGTTCTCGCTCGCGGAGGCGTAGACCGTGCCTTCGTCCCGGTTGGTGCCGACCAGCAGCGGGACGGCGTGCTGGCGGCCGGCGGCGAACACGTCGTCGGTGGCCTCGGTCAGGACGCGACCGTCCACGACCGGCCCGAAGTGACCGCGCACGACCAGTTCGACACCCGAGACGCGGCGCAGTTCGCCGATGTCCCGGCCGCCGAAACCTTCGGCGTACGCCAGTCCCTGCTTCTGTGCGTCCTCCTGGCTGGGCAGCGGCCCTTCCGCCCGCCCCACGCCGGACGCGCTCTGCCCGAGGGCGGCGCGGAAGAGCGGGCGGGCGGCCTGTGCGGCCATGAGGTGGCAGATGTGGGCGGCGCCGGCGGAGTTGCCCGCGAGGGTGACCCGGTCGGGGTCGCCTCCGAAGGCCGTGATGTTCTCGCGCACCCAGGTCAGAGCGGCGACGATGTCGAGCAGCCCGTAGTTGCCGCAGGCGCCCACCTCGTCCTCGGCGGCCAGCTCGGGGTGGGCGAGGAAGCCGAGTGCGCCCAGCCGGTGGTTGAGGGTGACGACGACCAGGCCGCGGCCGGCCAGGGCGCGGCCGTCGTGGATGTCCTGGGAGCCGTGTCCGTAGCGGTTGCCGCCGCCATGGATCCAGACCATGACCGGCAGCCCGGCGCCCGGTGCCGGCTCGGGCGTCCAGACGTTCAGGTAGAGGCAGTCCTCGCTCATCACCAGGGCCCGGCGGTCGTCGAAGTTGGTCCGGTACATGACCGAGTCGGTCGGCGGCTGCGGCTGGAGCGGCGCGGCGCCGAAGTCGGTCGCTCGTCGCTCCCCGTCCCAGCGCGCGGCGGGCCGGGGCGGGCGCCAGCGCAGGTCACCGACCGGGGGCGCGGCGAAGGGAATGCCGCGGAACGCGGCGACGGCGCCGTCCCACTCCCCCACCAGCCGCCCGGCGGCGGTGCGGGCTCCGGGGGCGCCCGCGCGTTCCCTGTCCCTCGGGGCGCTCACGCGCGCGCCTTGTGCAGCCGGCCGTCCTTCATGATCACGGCCAGTCGGTCGCGGTCCTGGAGGATACGGATGTCGTCGAGCGGGTTGCCGTCCACGAGTACGAGGTCTGCCAGATACCCCTCCTCGACCAGGCCGAGTTCGTCGCCCATGCCCATCACCCGGCCCCCGTACTGGGTGGCGGCGCGCAGCGCCTGCGCCGGGGTGAAGCCGAACCAGTCGACGAACAGCTCCAGGTCGCGGGAGTTGCGGCCGACCGGGTTCCAGGCGAATCCGTAGTCACCGCCGGGGACGACGCGGATGCCGCGGCGGACGAGTTCGGGGACGACCTGCCTGATCGCCTTCTCGGTGGCCTCGACCTCCATGCCGGGCTCGGGTTCGCTGTCGGCCTCGTGCAGGTTGGCGTGGATGATGCCGGGGGTCGGCGCGACGAACAGGCGCTCGCGCGCCTCCTGGAGCAGGTCGAGGGCTTCTTCGTCGGCGAAGGTGCAGTGGTAGACGGCGCGGATGCCGTGTCGCACCGCCATCTTGATGGACTCGGCGGCGTGGGCATGGGCGGTCAGCCACACACCGCGCTCGCGGGCGGTGGCCGCCGCGGCGGCCACCTCTTCGTCGGTGAACTGCACGATCCGCGAGGTGCCCTGCACGACCGCGCTCTCGCCCGACAGCGACAGCTTGACGATGTCGACGCCCACGTCCGCCATCTCCCCGACGAAGCGGCTCACGGACTCGGGGTCGGAGGCCCGGCCGTCGACGCCGGGGAAGTCGTAGACCCCCGGCTCGACCATGCCGGCGGTGCCCTCCCACGATGCGGCCCTGAAGCGCGGCCCCGGCATCCAGCCCTCCGCGAAGGCCTTGCGGGCAGCGACCTCGGTGCGGGGCAGGCGGTTGCCGCCGGAGTAGGCGCTGGTGATGCCGTGGTCCAGCAGGACCCGGCCCGCGTGGGCGACCAGCAGTGCCTTCTCCTCGTCGGGTTCGTCGCGGCGCAGTGAGCGGTGCTCGACGGTGGACCCGAAGCCGAGGTGGGTGTGGGAGTCGACCAGGCCGGGGATCAGGGTCCCGCCGCCTCCGTCGATGATCCGGGCACCGGCCCGCCGGGCGGCGGGAAGCCGGGGAGTGACGGCCGTGATGCGGTTGTCCTCGACGAGTACCTCGGCGGCGAAGGGATCACGTCCGGTGCCGTCGAAGACATGGACGTCGGTGAAGACGGTCGTGCCGTTCATGGTGCGCTCCTGAAGGTGTGCCGCATCTCGCCCAGTTCTGCGATTCTGCTGACGAGGGTGTCACCAGGCCCTATGAAGCGTGGGGGCGTGCGGCGGTTGCCGACGCCCGCGGGGGTGCCGGTGAAGATCAGGTCGCCCGGCCGCAGCGGGCAGATCGCGCTGAGGTGGGCGACCAGCCTGGGCACCGGGAAGATCATGTTCGAGGTGCGGTCGTGCTGGACCACCTCGCCGTTGAGCTCGCAGGTGAGTTCCAGATCGTCGCGGTCGGCCAGTTCGTCGACACTGACCAGGGCGGGCCCCACCGGTCCGAAGCCCGGGAAGGACTTGCCCAGTGAGAACTGGGCCGGGCGGCCGGCCAGCTGGACGATCCGCTCGGACAGGTCCTGTCCGACGGTCACCGCGGCGATCGGGTCCCAGCCGTGCTCCTCCGGGACACGGTGGGCGTCCCGGCCGACGACCGCGACCATCTCCAGCTCCCAGTCGACGTGGCCGGGCGGCAGGTCGACGGTGGAGTACGGGCCGGTGAGGCAGGAGGGATACTTGGTGAACACCAGCGGCTGGGCGGGCTCCTCGTAGCCCGCCTCGGCCGTGTGGGGGCGGTAGTTGAGGGCGACGGCGAAGATCTGCCGCGGCTCCGGCACGGGCGCGAGGAGGTCGGACTCCTTGTAGGGCACGGCGGTCGCCGGGTCGACGCCGGCCGACCAGTGCAGCAGGGACTCCCACTGGTCGAAGAGCGCGGCCGGGTCGGTGTCGAAACCACCGGTGGCGACGTCGACGGCGCCGCCGCCGGTCAGCAGGGCGAGCCGGCCCGCGAGGTTGGCGATCCTCATGCCGTCACACCCACTGTTCGGCGGGCGGCTCGGGGGTGCCGTACGCCTCCTGCCAGGAGACCACGCGGTTGCGCAGCACGCCCAACCCCTCGATCTCGGCCTCCACGACGTCACCGGGGTTGAGGTAGTTGGCGAACGGGTCGTCGGTGCCCGCCGCGACACCGGCGATGGTCCCGGTGGTGATGATGTCGCCGGCACTGTAGATCTGCGGGGAGTGGTAGGCCACCAGCTGCGGGATCGACACCGACATGCGCGAGGTGTTCGACTTCTGCCGGACGTCGCCGTTGACCCGCAGCTCCATGTCCAGGTCGTGCGGGTCGTCGATCTCGTCGGCGGTGACGATGTACGGGCCGATCGGACAGAAGGTGTCGATGGCCTTGGAGAAGGAGAAGACACCCGCCTCCATCTCACGGCGCTGGATGTCGCGCGCGGTGATGTCGTTGAACACCAGGTATCCGGCGATGTGTTCGGCGGCCTGTTCGGCGGTGAAGAACTTGCCCGGCTTGCCGATGATGACGCCGAGTTCGAGTTCGTAGTCCATTTCCCGGGTCAGGTTGGCCGGGTACACGATCGGATCCTCGGGGCCGACGATCGCGTCCACGTTCTGGAAGAACACGATTCCCTTGTTGACCGGGTGCGACCAGTCGACGCGTTCCAGATCCGCGTGGTGCTCCCGGAAGTTGCCTGCCGTGTGGAAGAACTTCTTGGGCACGATCGGCGCCCGCAGCCGGACGTCGGCGAGAGCGAACGTCCGTCCCGTTTCGCGCACTTGCCCATCCCGCTCGAAGTACGCCCGGGTGGACGGGACATCGAGTTCGACCACGGTGTCGCCGTCCAGTCGCCCTACGAGTCCCTCGTCGAACGTCACCAGTTTCATCAAAGCCTCCGTACCGTGTCGACCAAGTAACTGTCGACACTCACCCTGCATGTTCCCAGTGTTCGCGTCAATAGTGCGGCGAAGTGTGGACACCTCTCTTAAGAGTCGACTACGGTCCGGGGCATGAAGACACTGTGGAACTTCTCCGGGACGCGTGCGCTCGTCGCCGGTGCGGGGGGAATCGGAGGCGTTGTCACGGAGGCGTTCGCCGATGCCGGCGCCGACGTGGTCGTCGTGGACCGCGACCCCGAGCCACTGGCCAAACTGACCCGCAGCCGCACCACCGACGGGTCCGGCGCGATCCAGGGGCTGGCCGCCGACCTCACCTCTGCGGACGCCTGTCGCGACGCCGTCGCTCGCGCCGCCGAACACCTCGGCGGCATCGACGTGTTCGTGCACGCCGTCGGCACCAACGACCGCAGGCCGGTCCTGGAGACACCCGACGAGGTCTGGGAGCGGATCGTCGCCGTCAATCTCAACAGCGGCTTCTGGCTGGGCCGGGCGGTGGGCGCCCTCATGGTGCCGAACGGATACGGCCGGCTCATCTACCTCTCGTCCGTCTCCGGCCTGCTCGCCCACCGCGACCACGCGCCGTACGCCGCCACCAAGGGCGGCATCAACCAGCTCATGCGGGTCATGGCCCGCGAGTGGGCGCCGCACGGCGTCACCGTCAACGCGGTGGCCCCCGGCTACACCGAGACCGACCTCACCCGCGACTACCTGGCCAAGCCGGGGATGCGCGCCTCCATGGAGGCGCTGGTCCCGGCCGGCCGCCTCGGCCGGCCCGGCGATCTCGTCGGCCCCGCCCTCTTCCTCGCCTCCGCGGAAGCCTCGTTCGTCACCGGACAGGTGCTGTACGCGGACGGCGGCCGGACCCTGGTCTGAACCCCGCTCCCCACGATCACTCCCACGAACGGAGACGTCATGACCACCTCTCAGCGATTCACCGACAAGACCGTCCTCGTCACCGGCGCCGGTACCGGCTTCGGTGCCGAGATAGCGGTGCGCGCCGCCCAGGAGGGCGCCGACGTCGCCGTCCACTACCGCAGTTCGCGCGCCGGAGCCGAGGAGACGGCCGCGCGGATCACGGAACTGGGCCGCAAGGCCCTGGTCGTCCAGGCGGACATCGCCGAGCACGACCAGATCAAGCGCCTGGCGGACGAGGTCTGGGATCACTTCGGCCGGCTCGACGTCGCCATCAACAACGTCGGTGACGTGGCCCGTGAGCAGATGTCCTGGCGGGACGTCACGGAGGAGTCCATCGACCACGTGCTGGCGGTCGACATCAAGGGCACGATGCTGTGCACGCACGAGTTCGGCGCGCGGATGCTGGAACAGCCGGGGGGCGGCTCCATCGTCAACATCGGCTCCACCGTGGTGGCGCGCGGCAGTGCGCGGGCGCCCCAGTACGCCGCGGCCAAGTACGGGATCATCGGGCTCACCAAGTCGTACGCGCACGCCTTCGCTCCGGCCGTGCGGGTCAACGTCTTCGCGCCGGGGTTCATCGAGACTCCGGCGACGCTGGGGCGCGAGGACTGGAAGAACGGGCGCGGAGAGCAGCTGCGGAAGATGACGCCCCTCGGCCGCATCCCCGGCCCGGAGGAACTCGCCGGTGCCGCGCTGTTCCTGGCCACCGAGGACGCCCACCACATCACCGGCGGATTCTTGATCGCCGACGGCGGCTACAACATGATCGGCGCGTGAGCGACTCCCCTCCCGGCCGCGGCCCCGGTGCGCATACCTGTGCGTACCAGGGCCGCGGCCTTCGCACGAGTACGGCATGGCGATGCCGGCCCCCGACGTGCATCGGGGGCCGGCATCGGCATGCCATGGCATCAGTGCCGGTCGAGGAGTTCGACCAGGTTGCCGTACGGATCCGTCACGAAGGCCATCCGGGCGCCGGGCCGCGGGGCCGGCCGCGGGGACATGCTGCTGCCCGCGCCGGCGGCGACCAGGCGGTGGTACTCGGCGTCCACGTCCTCGACGCACAGGCACATGTGCCCGAAACCGTGCGTGGCGGCCGCTTCCAGGGCGCTGCCCGGCCGCGGTCCCGGCCGGGCCGTCGGGCGGTGCAGCAGCTCGATCCGGTACCCGCTGGGATGCAGCAGCATCACTCCGCGCAGGTCGGTGTCCGGGATGGCGAACACCGGGGCGGCCGTGAGGCCGAGCGCCTCGCAGTACCAGGCGGTGGCCGCCTCCAGGTCCGGCACCGAGATGCCCACGTGGTCGAAGGACGTCATCGTTCAGAGCACCGCCTTTCCGGTCTTCTCCCGCTCGGCGTCGGAGGCGGTCTCCCCCGTGGAGCCGGTCTCCTGCGCGGCCCCGTCGGCGGCGTCCGGGGCCGCGACGTGCTGCGGCCCACCGGTGGCCTGGGCCGCGCGGATCCTGGTCAGCACGCGGGTACGCAGATCGGTGAAGCGCGCGTCGGCGCGGGTGGTGATCTGGTCACGGTCCGCGCCGAGGCCGACGGTCAGGTTGTCGATGACCGTGGTGGGCCGCCCGCCGAGGACCACGACGCGGTCGGCGAGGTAGACGGCCTCGTCGATGTCGTGGGTGACGACGATGACGGTGATGCCGAGGTCCGCGCGCAGCTTGAGCGTGAGGTCCTCCAGGTCGAAGCGAGACTGGGCGTCGACCGACCCGAACGGCTCGTCCATCAGCAGCACGGGCGCCTCGTACGCGAGACCGCGCGCGATGGCTACCCGCTGCTGCATTCCGCCCGAGAGCTGCCAGGGGTACTTGTCCCCGACGTCCGCGAGACCGACGGACGCCAGGCACGCGTCGGCGCGCCTGCGGCGCTCGACGCGCTTGACGCCCATGCCCTCCAGCGGGAAGGCCACGTTGTCCCTGACCCGCATCCACGGCAACAGCGAGCCGCGGTAGTCCTGGAAGACCACCGCGATGTCGGCGAGCGGCTTGGTGACCTCCTTGTCCCCGTAGCGGACCGTGCCCGAGGTGGGCCGGGTCAGCCCCGACAGACAGCGCAGCAGGGTGGTCTTGCCCGCGCCGGACGGGCCGACGATGCTGACCAGCTCGCCGGGGTCGACCTGCAACGACAGGTTCTCGATCACCCGGTGCTCGTCCGCGCCGTGGCCGAACGTCTTGCAGACGTCCGCCACGACCAGACTGGATCCGCGTTTCATGATGTCGTGACCTCGTTCCGGGGCTGGGGCGTGGTCCGCCGGGTGCGGGGCGGACGCTGGTGGTACCAGCCGAGCAGAAGATGCTCGGCCGCGAGGAGGAGCACGCTCAGGCCGTAGCCGAGAATGCCGATGAGTACGGTGCCGGCCCAGGTCTCGGGCACGGCGAAGTTGGAGCCGCTCTGCAGGATGAAGTTGCCCAGACCCACCGGGGAGCCGTAGATCTCGCTGACGACCATGAGGACCACCGCGATGGACAGGGCGACGCGGATGCCGGCGAGGATCTGCGGCAGCGCCCCGGGCAGGACGACCTTTCGCAGGCGCAGACGCGCGGGGATGCAGTAGCTGTGGACACTCTCGTGGACGGCCGGACTGATGCCGTGCACGCCGCTGATGGTGTTGAGCAGGATCGGCCAGAGGGAACCGAGGGCGATCAGGAAGATCTTGGGGCCGGAGCCGATGCCGAGGGTGAGGATGATGACGGGGACGAACGCCACCGTCGGGGTCGCGCGGGCGAAGTCGAGCAGGGGGCCGGTCGCCTGCCGCAGCAGTCGGCTCTCGCCGATCACCAGCCCGGCGCCGACTCCCACGACGGTGGCGCCAGCCAGCCCGAGCGCGATGTTGCGCAGGGAGAACAGCAGATCTCCCACCAGCCCGCCGTGCACGAGCTCGCGCCACAGGGTGGCGAGCACTTCCGTCGCGGGCGGGAAGTAGAAGCTGGTGCTGCCCGCGGTGGCCAGCAGCAGCACCGTGACGCACAGGACCGGCAGCCATAGCTGCTTGAGCGCGGACGTCCAAAAGGCGCCCGAAGATGTGTGGGACATGATGCCTCTCTTCCGCCTCACTCGGTGTGCGCCGGCGGGCGCCACCGCAGCAGCCGCCCTTCGGCGAGCTGGGACAGCACTGTGATCCCGTAGCCAATCGCGCCCGCCGTGAGGATGTATGCGTACGCCTGCGCCGAAGCGCCGCCCTGCTGCGCCTGGACGACCTCGTGGCCGATACCAGGCAGCGTGGTGAGCACCTCGACTCCGATCGCCACGAGCACGGACGTCGCCGCCGCGAGCCGCATCCCGGTCATGATCGAGGGCGTGGCGCTGGGCAGGACCACCTTGCGAAAGCGCAGCAGTCTCGGCACCCGGTAACCGTGCACGGTCTCGGCGATCATCGGGGTCACCGACCTGGCGCCGTACTGGGCCTGCAGGAAGACGGGAAAGACGCAGGCGAGGAAGACGACCGTGATCTTCGTCGTCGGTGTCGAGCCCAGCACCAGCAGGAACACCGGCAACAGCGCGATGACCGGGAACGAACGCAGAACGTCCACGAGCAGCCGTGATGACTGTTCGACCGCCGCGTACGTCCCCGTCACCAGACCGAGCGGGACACCGATCACGACGGCCGCGACGAATCCGGTCACGGCTCCGCCGAGGGTGTCACCGACCGCCTGCCAGTAGGCGCTGCTGCCCAAGAGGTCGGGGAACTGTCCGAACACCGACACGGGGCCGGGCAGCGCCGCCGCGCTCACCGGGCCGGCCACCGCGACGACCGCCCAGAGGACGAACACGGCGGCGACGGCGGACAGTTGGAGCAGAAGAAGCCCGCGACGACCTGGCGCCCCGGGCCGGGCGCGCCGGGTCGGGTGCGGCCGGTCGGGCCGGTCGGGAGCCGGACGCCGAACCGTTGTTGGTATGGCCATGGTTGGTGCACCTCTGCCGTTGTCAGCCGCCGGTGATGGTCGGGGCCTGGTCCCAATAGATGGCGTCGTCCTTCGGTGTGCTGCTGAGCAGTTCGTACTGGTGCATCTTCGTGATCACGGTGCGCATCACGGTCTTGTCGATGTTCTTGTCGTAGTACGGGACCTGCTCGTTCTTGATGTAGTCGGCGGACAGTTGGGTGTACTTCGTCTGGATCGCCTTGACCGCCTCGGGATGGGCGTTGGCATAGGTGTTCGCCTTGGCGACGGCATTGATGAACTTCTTCGCCGTCGCGGCGTTTTCGGACAGGTACTTCTGGGTCGAGAAGAGCACTCCCTGGGTGATGCCGGGCAGGTCGTTCATCCCGTTACCGATCACCTTCAGCCCGTCGGCCTTGGCCGCCGCGTAGAAGGCGCCAAAGGAGTA
Source organism: Streptomyces sp. SDT5-1 (assembly GCF_052245995.1). NCBI lineage: Bacteria > Bacillati > Actinomycetota > Actinomycetes > Kitasatosporales > Streptomycetaceae > Streptomyces > Streptomyces sp. SDT5-1. The sequence goes on from NZ_CM125963.1 coordinate 530,477, forward strand.
GACGGCGTCGGTCTTGCCGCTCTTGGCGGCGTCGCCGAGCGAACTGGTCGGCAAAGCTACGAACTTGACCTTGCTCGGGTCGCCACCCTCCTTTTCGACCATGTACTCGACGATGAACTGGATCGTGCCGCCGAGCGCCGGCAGGCCCACGGTCGTTCCCTCCAGGTCCTTGAAGGACTTGATGGGGCTGTCCTTCTTGACCATCAGGCCGTCGGTGGGGTCGGTCTTCGTGGTCGCGGACTCCAGCCCGGTGGCGATCCGGATCGGCATGTTCTTCGCGGCTCCCTTGAGGAAGCCGGAACTGTCGGTCATCGCGAACTGGGCCTCGCCGTTGAGGACGGACGGCGCGTTCTGCGAGGTGTCCTGCGCGCCCGTCTTGATGGTGACGTCCAGTCCGGCGTCCTTGAAGTAGCCCTGCTGCTGGGCGATGTAGAGCGGCTCGAAGAGCGCACTGTTGGATCGCAGGACGGTGATCTTCCCCGTGCCGTCACCGGCCACGGCGGTGGAGGACGCCCCCGAACCGCAGGCGGCGACCGGGGCGGCGACGGCAAGCGTGACTAGTGCGACGGAAAAGCGGCCCAACGGGGTTCTCGTGCGCTTCGGCATAGAGGTGTGCTCCTTTGCACGGTTGCGGCGCCCCGCACGGCCGCACCGTGAACAGGTGCGGGCGTACGAGTACGGCGCCGGAGGTGAGCGGTTGGTGCCGCTCGGACCGGCCTGGTGGGGTCGGTGGGCGAAGCGGGGCGGGACGCGTCGGCACATCCCGTCGCGTCAATGGGGCCGGCGCTACGAGCGGTGGGGGTGGGCGGTGGTGGACCGGGTCGGGGCCGGGTGCGGGTCGCGTCGGCCGGAGTCCGGTGTGACGCAGACCGTGGCGCGGACGGACCGGCAGGCTTCGGGACGCGGCGGGTGGTGGCCCCACGACATCCGCGGCGCGAAGCCGGTGCCGCCCGGCACGCTCTCGAACGGGTCGCAGGACCGAGCGGGCGGCTCGCCGCGCACGTCGAGCGGATGGTCGCACACCGTCCGTGCGTTCCGTGCCGGCCGCTCGCGCAGGGCCGGCCGGAAGCGGGTGGCCACGCCGAAGGAGCCGCTGCCATTGCCCCGTGCCGCCCGCATGAGGTCAGCCTCGACGACGCCCTGGTCCTGCGCGGCGATGACGACGCCGTCAGCAAAGCGGGGCGGCTTGCGCTCGTCCCACTTGGCGACGGGACAGGCCTGCTCATACCTCACATCGCCACGACGGATGACAGCTCCACGCATGGCCTGGGCAGGGATGGGACCGGACGACCTGGACAACTGTGGCTCCTTGGGTGATGCGGACGCCTTGACGGTACTGTCGACAAAAAAGGGCGGTCAAGGGTCTGTAGTGCGCCAGTTTTGCCATTCTGTCGACACTAGGCCGTCACGTGCGCTCGCCGCCGCGCGGCAAGTGCCGTAGTGGACTCCCGAGGGGACAGATAGGCGCGGAACAGTCCCTGCGGGTCGTACCGCCGGCGCAGCTGCTCCAGCCGTGCGGCCTGCTCCGGCTCCAGGCCATGGTCCGGCCGGTCGGCTGGGTTGGCGTCGGCGAACTGGGTGCCGTGCGCAACCGGGGCGAGGGCCCGCAGCGCGTCGTGCGCCCAGGTCTCGTTGTGCAGATCGTCGGCCGGGTCACGCCAGACGGCGTTGGGCGAGAAGTACAGCCGGCCCTGGGTGGACCAGCAGGCGTTCTCCCGGGTGGGCTGGCCGCCCCAGAGCATCCACAGCAGGAAGCTCTCCCGGTTGGGCAGCCCGTCCAGCACCCCCCGGCCTGCATCCAGCACCTTCTCCACCGGGGCGCTGGTCCACACTCCGTCCACGGCATACCGCCGCCCCTGGGGGGTCAGCGCGTCGGAGAGGGCGTACAGGTCGTCCAGACTCGAGGGCACTCGTTCGATGCAGCGCAGGGCGTGGCGCAGGAAGGGCGCCCTCTCCAGCGGCTCCAGCATGGCCGGTCCCTCGTGCGGAGTGCAGAAGGCCGCCGCGGTGATCATCGTGACAGGACGGTCCTCACCGGGCGCGTAGGCGACCTTCGCCGACATCTCCAGCGAGGTGGAGACCTCCGGCACGGTGTCGTAGGTCCAGGCCAGCACCTCGTCGCGCATCTCGTACGGGAACACGTAGGCGCTGCGCAGAATCTGCTCGTAGGCCGGGTGGACGCGCAGGTGGAAGCGGGTGACGACGGCGAAGAAGCCGGGGCCCGAGCCGCGCACCGCCCACATCAGGTCGGGGTGGGTCTCGTCGGTGGCGTGCACCAGGGTGCCGTCGGCGAGCACCACGTCGACGGCTTCGACGCTGAAGCAGGCCGGGCCGAGGGCGCGGGAGTTCCAGCCGTAGCCCCCGCCGATCAGGAAGCCACCCACGCCCACGGAGGGGCAGTGTCCACTGGGGAAAACGAGCCCTTCGGCGGCGAGCAGCGCGTTGAAACGGGTTCCCTGGACCGCGGGCCGTACGGTGGCGCGGCGGTTCGGGGCGTCGATGACGACCTCATCCAGGGCGGAGAGGTCGATCAGCAGGCCGCCGTCGCGCACGCCGTTGCCTATCCAGCTGTGCCCTCCGGACCGTATGGACACCTGCTTGCCGCGGGCCGCCGCCCAGCGCACCCCTTCCTGGACGTCCCGGTCACCGGCCGCTATGAGGATGGCGTCCGGATGACGGTCGGGCTTGCGCTCGTTCCACACCGCGCCGAGCCTCGCCTCTTCGTAACCGGGGGCGCCTCGCAGGAGGAAGGGACCGTCGAAGTCGCTCATGTCTGCTCCATGTGCTGGTCGGGCGGGAAGTCGTAGAGATCCGTCGGATTGTCGACCATCAGCCGGCGCAACAGGCCGGGGTCGGGGGCGATGTCGGTGAGCAGGTCCACCAACAGTCCGTCGTCGGGGGCGGCACCCTTGATGTTCACGTGCGGGTAGTCGGTGCCCCACACCACCCGCTCAGGGGCGTGCGCCACGAAGGACGCGGCCAGCGCCACGGCGTCGGCGTAGGGCGGGCCCTGGCGGGAGACCCGGTCCACGCCGCTCACCTTCAGCCAGACGTCTCCGGTGTCGAGCAGGGTGCGCAGGACGCGCAGCGCCGGACTGTGGGGCCCGTCCGCGAGGTCCACGCGCGCGAGGTGGTCGATCACCACGCGGCCCGGGAGCGAGCGGATGAGGGATTCGCAGTCCGCGACACCGCTGCCGGTGACGTGGAGTTGGGCCACCCAGTCGAGCCCGTCCACGCGCTCCAGCACGGAGTCGATCTCCTGTCGCGTCGGGGCCGTGCGCAGGTGCGGCAGGAAGTTGAGCCGGAAACCGCGCACGCCAGCGCTGTGCAGCGCCTCGATCTCGGCCCGGGTGGTCGTCTCACCGATCAGGGCGACCCCGCGCAGCCGGCCGCCACCGGCGGCCAGGGCGTCGCACAGCACCCGGTGGTCCGAGCCGTTGCACGAGGACTGGACCACTACCGCACGGGACAGGCCCAGATGGGCGTGCAGGGCAGCGAGTTGCTCCTTGGGGGCGTCCAGCGGCGTGAAGGTGCGTTGCGGCGAGTACGGGAAGACCTCGGCCGGACCGAGGATGTGGCAGTGTGCGTCGCAGCTGCCGGGCGGCAGGACCAGGGAGGGAGTGCGTGGCGAGGGGTGCGGGGGCGGGCACTCCGGCGAGGGCGCCGACCGGCCTTCGCGCAGAGCGGGTTCAGTCACAGCGGGCCGTCATTCCGCCGTCGACGACGATCTCGGTGCCGGTGACGAAGCGGGCTTCGTCGGACGCGAGAAAGAGCGCCGCGTGAGCCGTGTCCCGGCCGTCGCCCATGAATCCGAGGGGGATGCGCGCCTGGCGCTCGGCGAGCAGCTTCGCCACGTCACCGCCCGCGCGCTGATGGGCCAGGCGCGCCTCCACCATCGGCGTGTGCAACTGGCCCGGCACCACGGTGTTCACGCGGATGCCGTCGGGCGCGTACTGGACGCCCGTGACCCGGGACAACTGGATGACCGCCGCCTTCGCCGCGGCGTAGCCGACCTGGGCGGCGCCGGTCCAGCGAAGCCCGGACGCGGACGCGGTGTTGACGATGGAGCCCCCGCCGCCGCGACGCATGATCGGGACGACGTGCTTGCAGGCCAGGAAGGCGCTGGTGAGATTGGTCCGCAGTTGGTTCTCCCAGTCCTCCAAGGAGAGCTCGACCGCTCCCCCGGCACGGGAGCCACCGACGTTGTTGACCAGGATGTCGATCCGGCCCGCCTGTTGCTCGGTCTGTTCGAAGTAGGCCTGGACGGCGTCGGGTTCGGTCACGTCCAGCACATGGGCGTGGGCCTGCCCGCCCTCCTCGCGGATCTGCTGCGCGGTGACCTCCAGCGCGTCCTTGTCCCGGTCGGTCAGGTACACGGTGGCGCCCTCACGAGCGAAGATCACGGCGGTGGCCCGGCCGTTGCCCCAGCCGGGGCCGACACTGCCGGCGCCGCTGATGACGGCGGTCCGCCCGGCCAGGCGGCCGGGCCGCGCAGGGGGCACATCGTGGCTCACGGTTGTCTCCCTCGGTTCGGGTGCTGCCGCACCAACGGGTGGGTACGGCTGGCGAGAGTCTCACCTAGTGTCGACAGAAAGTAAACACATGCGGGAATACACGCAGGCCATGACCTTGATAATCTCCAGAGTGTCGACAGCAAAGAAGGTGCGGTGTTTGAATGGCACAGCAGGAGGACCGTTCCCAAGACAGTCGCTCGGAGGGCCCATGGACAAGCCGACCGTGTTCACCGACGAAGAGATCGCCCGTTTCCGTGCAGAACTGGCCGCCAAGCGCGTGCCCGGCGCCTACGAACCGGGACGCTGGTCGGTGAGCCCGCTCAACCGCCGCCCGCAGGTGCGCGGACCGATGCCCGAGTCCGTGCGACTGCGCGACGCCACCCTGCGGTCGGTCGAGACCCTCCCGGGCGTCGTCGCCCCCACCGAGGCGAAGGAGGCCTATCTGCGCCGGCTTGTCGGCGCCGGGGTGTGCGAGGTCGTCACGGCCGGACTCGCGGGGCGGGACGACAAGGTGCTGCGCACCGAGGTCGAGGTCATCAAGGGCGAGAACGCCGAGTGCCGGGCCGTCCTGCCGCTGCTGCGCACGACGCACGACATCGACCGTGCCGCCGACGCGGGCTACGACGCCGTACAGATCTGGGTGCAGGGGCTCGGCGAAGCCTCCCTCATCTACAACCCGGCCGTCTACCAGCAGGCGTGGCGGGGTGAGGACTGGCGCACCCCGGACACCCCGCGGGACCGGGCCGACGTCCTGGGCCGGGCCGTTCCCCTGATCCGGCACGCCCGCTCCCGGGGCCTGGATGCCATCGTGCCGATGCTCATGGTGTCGTACCTCACCGAGGACGTACTCGAGGAGTCCGTCGCCGCGCTCACGGCCGCGGGCGCCACCGAGCTCACGCTCTTCGACGGCCCCGGCGCTCTGAGCCCCGAGGCTTACGGTCATCTCGTCACCCGCACCAAGGAGCTGGCCCCTGACGTCCAGGTGGGCCTGCACCCACACAACACCTTCGGGCTGGCGGTCGGTTGCGCGGTCGGCGCGGTCCGGGCCGGCGCCGACGTCGTCGAGCTGTCCGTCAACGGCTACTGCGGCGGCCCCGGCAACGCGGATCTGTCCGCCACCGCCATGGCCTTCGAGACGCTCTACGGCGTGCGCACCGGGATCAGGACCGAGCGGCTGACCGGACTCGCCCGCGCCGGAGAGGAACTGACGGGGTATCACCTGGCCTGGAACCATCCCGTGACCGGTACGAATGCCTTCTCCTGGGGAGGAATGGACCTCATCACCCAGGAGACCACCGTCGACCCGCTGCTCCACAACTGCCTGGAACCCACCCTGGTCGGCAACGAGCGAAAGATCCCCTTCACGCCCGACAGCGGCCCCTTCACCCTCGCCGACAAGCTGGCCGAGGTGGGCGTCGCCGGCACCACCGCCCAGGTCGACGAGGTGCTGCGCCGGGCCCGCGAGGTCATGGCACGCGAAGGCCGACTGCTCACCGACGCGGATCTCGCTACGCTCGCCCATGAGGTGGCGGACGAGACCGGAGCCAGGCCATGAGCGGCACGGCCTCCGGCGGCCGGCTGCCCCTCGCACACCCCGACCGTCTCTCGTCCGAGCAGCGGGCCCTGTACGAGGAGATCACCGGCGGCCCACGCGCCGCCGGCCCCCAGCTCTTCGCCCTCACCGACCCCCACGGGCACCTGAACGGTCCTTTCAACGCCATGCTGTCGAGTCCCCGGCTGGGCGGCGCCCTGCAAGCCCTGGGCTCGGCCATCCGCTACTCCTCAAAGCTCCCGCCCCGGGTACGGGAGTCCGCGATCCTGGCCGTCGCCACCGTCTGGGACTGCGCGTTCGAGCGGTACGCCCACGAGGCGGTCGGCAGGGCCGCGGGCCTGACGGAGGACGAACTGCGCGCGCTGCGCGAAGGCGTCGACCCGGGCTTCGCCGACCCCTTCGAACATGCCGCGTGGTCGGCCGTCAGCACCCTCGCCACGCCTGGGCAGGAGCTCGACGACACCTGGTACGCGGCGGCCCGCGCCGCCCTCGGCGAGGCCATCCTCTTCGAACTGTCCACACTCGTCGGCTACTACGCCACACTCGCCCTCCAGCTGCGCCTCTTCGGTGTCCCCGCGCCCGATGCCACCGCCACGGACAGGCCGAACCAGCGGTGAACCACGTCAGATCGGTGCGCGGTGCGGCTCACTTCTGCCCCCAATGTGCCGAACGGGGGCAGGAGTTCGCAGCGGAGAGCACTGCGGCCTAGCCCCGCGCCGTACCTCGGGTGACACCGACCGGCACATGCATGAGGTCATGGCCGACCACGATGTCACCCGTGTAGCGGGCCGCGCGCCGGCTCTCGGCGGCGGCCCGGCGCCACCAGCTGTCCGTACGGGCGTGGGGGTCTCCCGGTGAGAAGTGGGTGAGGACGACCTTTCCGGCGTCGGCCTCGGCACCGATACGCCCGATTTCGGCGATCGGCGTGTGCACGGCGTGCATGTGGGTCACGACCGCGTCGGGAAAGCCCTGATCCTCGAACCACGACGTGTCGATGACCTCGTGCACGAGCACGTCCGCGCCGCGCGCGAGGGTGGGGATGTTGGGCGTGAGGGCGGTGTCGCCCGAGAAGACGACGGAGCCGCCGTCGGTGTCGAAGCGGTAGGCGTAGGCGGGGAAGGCAGCGCCGTGCGGCACCAGCACCGCGGTCACCTTCATGTCGTCGCTCTCCATCACGAGGAAGGGCGACATGGTGGGTGCGGTGTGCTTGATGTCTGCGCCAACCGAGTCCGGGGCCGTCGTCTCGTGCACGTGGAGGAGGTCGGTGGGCGGGGTTCCCAGGCCCTCGGCTGCGAATGCCTCCGTGGAGGCCGCCCAGGCACGGTCCGCGTAGTGGGTGAGTTCGGCGGTGCGGGGCGGCCCGTACACGTCGATGGGATCGCTGAATCCGGCGAAGGGTTCGGCGACGCCGCCGGACAGCAGCGGGAACGAGAAGTAGTCCACGGTGTGGTCGGCGTGCAGGTGGGTCAGGAAGATGCCGCTCAGGGAACGCATGTCGAGGCCCGCCTTGAGGTACTGGGTGACGGCGCCGCGGCCGCAGTCCACCACGTACGTGCGGCCGCCCACCACAAGTGCCGACGAGATGCCCGCCCGGTCGGCGAAGGGGGGTGGGCCGCCCGCTGTGCCGAGCAGGAACAAGTGGGTGCCACTGTCGAGCGGCTCGGCCACGGCAACCGGTGCCACCACCGTTCCCACCGTCGCGGTGGTGGCCAGGGCAGCCGCTGTGCGCAGCAGCGTGCGACGCGTTGGAGAACGTCCGGGCGGTTCGTCCGTGCACATGTTGATGTCTCCTTCGGGGACATGGAAGGAAGTCGGGTGGTGGTTCCGGCGGCTCTTGGGCCCCGATCTTTGTAGCCCGCGGGACGCATGCCGCACAGGGGGTCGTGCTGCGCCCGGCGCGCATACCAGGCATGCGAACGCCCGATGGTGCGATTCCTGTCGCTTTATTGCTCGGGGATGTGGCCCTACCTACGCTGCCGTCACCGCGCAGCGCACTCTGCACTCCACCGCGAGCAAGGGACTGCCATCCATGGGCCGACTCACAGGACAGACCGCTTCCATCAGCGCAACAGAGGCCGGAATCGGGCGGGCTGCCGCGCCTGTCCTCGCGGCTGAAGTCGCCCAGGTTCCTGGCTGTGACCTCGAAGAGTCGTCCGACGCCGGAACGGGCTGAGCCATGGACTGTCGCCTCGACCACGTCGGTCTGAACGTCCGGGACCTGGCGTCGCAGACGTCCTGGTACCGCGCCGCGTTCGGGCTGCGCACGGTCTTCGAGTTCACCCTCGAGGGGGCGGGCATGAGCGCCGTCGTCCTGGAGCATCCGGACGGCTGGCGCATCGAGTTGCTCGCCCGCGCCGGCTCGGCCACAGGGCTGCGGGCCCCGGACCCGATCAGCGCGGTACTGACCGAGGGGTACGGCCATTTCGCCGTCACCACCCCCGACCTCGATGCGGTGCATACCCAGTTGCTGCAGCTCGGCGCGCGGACCGTGCTGGAGCCCGCCCCCCTCCCCCGAGCCGGGAGTGCGGATGGCGTGGGTGCACGACCCCGAGGGCAATCTCATCGAACTCATAGAGAAGACGGATTCATAGTGAAGAAATTCCAGCAACTCGACGTCAGGACTCTCATAGCCTGCTGTCTCGCGGTGGCGGCCGCACAGCTGTGCATCACCGTCCCCTCCCCCATCAACGGCGAAATTCAGTCCGCATTCGGCGCGTCCGGCGCCCAGGTGGCCTGGGTCTCCTCCGCATTCGTCCTGCCGACCGCAATCCTTGAGCTCAATTTCGGCGTCGTGGGAGACCTGTTCGGTCGCAAGCGGCTGCTCGTGATCGGTGGTTTCACACTCGCACTGGGTGAATTGCTGAACGCCACCGCGCAGAACATCACCATGCTGTGGGTCGGCCAGGTCGTGGCCGGCATCGGTGCGGCCGCGCTCTTTCCCAGCTCGCTCGCGGTCATCGCGGCGGCCACGCCTCAAGAGAAGGACCGCGCGAGGGCCGTGTCCATCTGGGCGGTGAGCATCTCCCTAGGCTCCGCTGTGGGTCCGCTTTCGTCCGGGGTCCTGGCCACCGTGGCCAACTTCCGGTTCGCCTTCGTGCCGCCCATCGTTCTCGGTGTCGCTGTCGCTGTCACCGCCTGGTTGACGGTCACGGACTCCCGCGCCCCGGAGGGACGCAGTCTGGACTGGCCCGGCCAGATCACCATCGCCATCGGTCTCACCGCACTCCTCTGGGGTGTCATCGAGGGCGGCGAACGTGGCTGGGGCAGCCCCGTCATCGTCACCGCGCTGATCGTGGCGGCGCTGGCACTGGCCGCCTTCGTGATGGCCGAACGGCGGGCGGCAACGCCCATGTTTCATCTGGAACTGCTGAAGATCCCGTCGTTCGCTGCGGCTGCCGTCGTCGCCCTCGTCGGCATGTTCGGATTTATCGGCACCGCGTACTGCGTGTCGATCCGACTCGGAGCGGTGATGCATCTGAGCGCACTGCGCGCAGGCATGCCGTTCGTGATCCTGCAGTTCATCCCCCTGCTCCTGGCACCGTTGCTCAGCCGGATGCTCAGCCGCATCGAAGCCCGCTGGCTACTCATGGGCGGCCTGATCCCCATGGCGGCCGGGCAGTTCTGGATCGCCGCGCTGCCGATCACGACGACGTCGCTGCTCACGTTCCTCGGCCCGGTGCTGCTGCTCGGCGTGGGCTTCATCTGCGTCGTATCTTCCCTGACGCAGGCCGCCGTCAACGCCGTACCGATCCGTATGACGGGCATGGCCAGCGGGGCGACGAGCCTGGTCCGGGAGTTCGGTCAGGGACTCGGCCCCGCGGTGATCAGCACGGTCGCGATGAGCATCGCGTCCTCGGCCCTGGTGGGCAAGCTGTCCGGCAAGGACGCGGGCATGGAGGAAGCGGCCGGTCCGCTCGCCGTGGTCAGCGCCGGCAGCGACAGCGCCCGCGCCGCCGCACAGTCCGCCCTCGCCCACGGCATGGCGGTCGGCGTGGTGATCTGCGGCTGCACCTCGCTTGTCGGGGCCCTGGTGACGCTGCTCCTGGTGCGGGGAAACAAGGAGCGCACCGGGCAGCCGGTGGCAGGGGAGCCCGTGGCGGCTCAGGCGGTGTGACCCCACCTCCGACGTGTAGCGGCGCACACACAGGGGGAGGCCGGGACCGTGCGAGCGGCCCGGCCTCCCCCTGTCTGTGCGCCGTGCGTCAGTCGGCGTCCAGCGCGTTGGTGATGGCCTTGACCCCGCCGTGCGCCGAGTAGCCGCCGTCCACAGCGATCTCCGCCCCGTTGATGTACCCCGCCTCTTCGGACAGCAGGTAGACGACAAGGGAGGCGACCTCGTCGACGGTTCCGGGCCGCCCCTGGGGGGTCATGGACAGATGTGCCGCCACAAAGACGGGGTTGGCGCTGTCCATCAGCGGGGTCTCGATGAAGCCGGGGTGGATCAGGTTGGTGCGGATGCCCCGGCCGGCCAGTTCCAGGGAGGCCACCTTGGACAGGCCGCGCAGCGCCCACTTGCTGGCGGTGTACGCCGCGGCGTGGTGGGCGGTCAGGGCCGCCACGGAGCCCACGTTGACGATGGCGGAGCCGGCCGGCATGAGAGGGGCCAGCGCCTGCATGCCCAGCATCGGGCCGGTGGTGTTCACGGCGAATGCTCGCTCCCAGTCACCGAGTTCGATGTCGCCGAGGCGAGCACGCATGGGGATGCCGGCGTTGTTGACGAGGCCGTGCACGGCGCCGGCGTCGAGCGAGGCGGCGAGTGCCGACCAGTCGTCGGGGGATGTCACGTCCAGGTGGCGGTAGCGGACGTCGAAGCCCTCGGCGCTCAGGGACGCCGCGAGCTTGTCGCCCGCGTCGTCCAGGACGTCCGTCGCGATGACGCGGGCGCCCTCACGGGCCGCGGCCTCGGCCTCGGCGGCTCCCTGGCCGCGGGCGGCCCCGGTGACGACGACGGTGCGGTCGGCCAGTCGGGTACGGCTCACCGTTCCTCCAAGTAGTAGACGGGATCGGGACGTTGACTCACGAGTGGGAGTCAGCCCCTCCCGCCCACGCTAGGAAGCGGCGACCGGATACGGAAACGCGTCCTCGGCATGGCTGGCATCGACGGCGGCGATCACCGTCTCCTCCTCCAGACTGGCCCCGACCCGTCGCACCACGTCGCGCAGCCATCCGTGCGCCGGGTCGGTGTGCCGGTTGTGGTGCCAGTGCATCGCCTCGACGAGCGGTACGTCGGGGAACGGCGTGGGTACGACGGCGCAGCGCAGCGGGTCCGCGTGGCGCCTTGCCTGGCGTTCGGGGACGAGGGCGACGAGGTCGGTGCCGCTGACCAGGCCCGGCAGCACACTGAACCCGGGCGTGCTGACCTGCACACGCGGGGCGATGCCCAGGGTTTCCAGCTGGCGGTCGCACGGAGTCAGGCTCTTGCCGATCGCGCACTGGGCGTGCGGCATCTCGGCGATGTCACGCTGCGTGAGCCGACCGTCGACAAGGCGCGGGTTTCCGGGGTCGACGACGCAGACGAACCGGTCGTGCAGCACGATCTCGCTCACCCCCGGCAGCTGGTACCCGAGCGGGGCGATCATCAGGTCGTGGCAGCGCAGGTGTGCCTCGTCCTCGGGGGTCTTGTGGCCGAGGGGGTGGAAATCGATGCGCAGGCCCGGTGCCTCCCGCGCGAGGATGCGCAGCAGGGGCTCGACGAACAGCGTCATCATGTAGTCCGACATCACCACGGAGAACCGCTGGCGGCTGTGGCGCGGCTCGAAGTGCCGGGTCAGCGAGAGTGCCTCGTCGGCCTTGTGGAGGCAGGACTGGACGACGGGCAGGAGCCGCTCGGCGAGGGGTGTGAGCTCGTAATCGCGGCCGACACGCACGAGAAGCTCGTCGTTGAAGTGACGGCGCAGACGGGACAGCGAGCCGCTCATCGCCGACTGGCTGGTGTTGAGCCGGGTGCCGGCGTGGGTGACGTTCTGCTCCTCCAAGAGGGCTTCCAGTGCCACCAGAAGATTGAGGTCGATCGCCCCCAGGCCCACGTCATGCCTCCCGTTCACTTCGTCGTTGAAATACTCGGTGGCGGGAGGTTAAGCACAGTTCGCGGGCCGGGGGAAGGGTCCGCGCGAGGACTCACAGGCTCGCGATACGACCCATCCGCCCGGCCCATGCCTGGGGCCCTGCGGCGTCCGCGCTACGGGCGCGGGGTGCGGCCCCGCTTGCGGGCGCGCGGCAGGTAGGCGTCACGGCGGCCCGGCACGATCCGGTTGGAGACGGTGCCGAGACGTTCGACGCCGAGGGTGACCTCGTCGCCGGGGGTGAGCGGCGGCGGGGTCCGCTCGCCGTTGCGCCCCCAGTGCTCGGCGAGGGCACCCCAGCCGCACGTGCCGGAGCCGAGGATGTCCCCGGGCTTCACCCAGGTGTCGCGGGAGGCATAGGCGATCATCTCCTCGAATGTCCAGGAGCAGTTGGCGAGGGTGTCGCGGCCAATGAGTTCGCCGTTGAGGGTGACGGTCATCTCCAGATCGAGGAAGCCGTCGCCGTCGCGCCGGTCCTCGACCTCGTCGGTGGTGACGAGGCAGGGTCCGAGGGTGTTGGCGAAGTCCTTGCCCTTGGAGAAGCCCAGGCCGAGGTTCTTCTCGGGCTTTTGCAGGTCGCGGGCGGACCAGTCGTTGAAGATCAGGTATCCGGCGATGTGGTCGCGGGCCTCGTCCGGCGTGAGGTCGCGGCCGGCGCGGCCGACGACGACGCCGATCTCCAGCTCGAAGTCGAGGACCTCGCATCCGGCGGGCACGGGAACGTCGTCATGCGCGCCGTAGGCGGCGTGCGGGTTGGTGAAGTAGAAGTTCGGGGCGCGGTACCACTCCTCGGGGACGTGCTCGAGCCCGTCGAGGGACTTCGACACCCCTTCGATGTGCGCCTCGAAACCGACGAAGTCGCGGATGGACGGCGGGGTGAGGGGCGGCAGCAGGCGTACGTCGCCGAGGCGCAACTCGCTCTGTTCTGCCAGGGCTTGGCGTCCAGTGTCGACGAGCGCGTCCGCCTCCAGCACGTCGAGGACGGTGCGGCCCTCAGGCAGCGGGTGGATGGTGTCACCGTCGTCGAGCACGCCGGCTCGGACCGTGCCCCGGTGTTCGTACGTGACGTAGCGCATGGGTGTCTCAGTGCTCCCAGTGGTTGGTGTGGGTAATGGCCGTGGTACTCAAGTGGCCGAAACTGGCTCTCGGGGCCTCATCTGCGGGGGCTCACTTCATCGCGATCGGGTTGACGGGGGCACCCACCGCGCCGGTCACCGGCAGCGGCGCGGCGATGAGCAGGAACTCGTGGACGCCGTCGGCGGCGCAGTCCGCCGCGAGCCCCTCCAGGTCCCACATCTCGCCGAGCGGCAGACCCATGTTGGGGATGGCGATCTGGTGCAGCGGGGACATGCAGGGCTGGGGGAATTCATAGGGGCGCACCTCAAGTCCCCACGTGTCGGCGGCGATCGCGGCGACCTCGGTGCGATGCAGCCAGTCGAGGGTGGTGAAGGACAGGCCGGGCGCGTCCCCGCCGGCGTAGGTGCCCCACTCCCCCAGCCTGCGGACGCGGCCCAGTTGCCCGGTGCGGAGGAGGACCATGTCGCCCCTGCGGACAGCGGAGGTGGCGCCCTGCGCCTCGATGGTGGTCCGCAGATGCTCCTCGGTGATCGCGAATCCGTCCTCGAGTTCACCGCGCTCGTCGCCGCAGACCCGTCCCACGTCGAGGAGGACACCGCGTCCGGTGAACGCGTCCTTCATGCGCTCGATGCCGGTGACCGAGTCACCGTTGACGATCGCGCAGGAACGGCCGTTCCACGCCTTCTTGTTGTCGTAGATGTGGCCGAGGCCGTCCCATTGAGTGGAGGCCTGCAGCGGCATGACGACATGGTCGTCGGCCCCGCCGAAGCCGTGCGGGAAGCCCTGGGTGCCGGCGGCGGCGGAGCCGGTGTCCCGCATGTAGTGGACCGGGTTGATGCGGCCACGGAAGCCGCGCTGCGGGCCGTCCTCGTTGAAGTCCAGAGCGAGGGAGAAGGCACGGCCGCGGCGGGCGAGCGAGGCGGCGTGGGCGCGGATCGCGTCGTCGAGGAAGTTGAGCGTGCCAAGCACGTCGTCCGTGCCCCATCTCCCCCAATTACGGTAGGCGACACGGGCCTTGGCGAGTTCCTCCTCGATAGGTCCGAGGCTGGTCATCACGGTCATCCTTTCTGGAGCAGGGCCAGGGCGCCTCCGACGACGGCGGTCCGGTCCTCGGCGCCGGGTGCGAGGCGGTCGGCGACGACCTCCGCGATGACGTGGCTCGGGCCGCCCGTGGGGCGCACGAGCGCGTCGGACCGGAGGCGGCGCGAACGCCTGCCGGAAGCAACAGGGCGTGGGCTTCGGTCGCGGTACGAGGGGGCCGAGGTGGTCGACGACGTGGGGGGCGGTGGCACGGAGCTCATGTCGCCACCGTCGGGAAGACAGTGGCCTCGCCCATGACGCATGTCCTGCCCGTTCCGGGGTGCCAGCCTGCTCCAGGCGTCGTACGGCTAGTCCCTGCGCGCTGCTGCCGCCGCCGCCGAGTCTTCACGGGGTGGTGCATGGCGTTCCTTGCACGAGGTGTCGGAAGCGGGGTCAGCCGGTGAGGCCTGGCCCGAGTTCGTGGCAGCGCAACGGCTCGGCCCAGCGGGATCCGTGGGCCTCGGCGCGCATCTTGCGGGCCTGGCCGAACGCATTCTGCAACTGCTGCTCGCGGCCGGGCTCAATGGTCGGCTCGGCGTGTTCGACGACCATGTCGGTCTCCTCCGTCGATCTCCACGGTGGGCGGGTGAGACGAGCCTCATGGGCCGGCCGACCGTGGTCAACGGATCGAGGCATCGCCATGTGGCACGTCTGCCATCGGCAGCAGCCATTCCCGCCCGCGCGCTCCCGCCCAGGGAGGACGTCGAGCCCCCCCTGGACCTCGCGCCGTACGACGACACGGGAGACACCAGCGCCAGGATCCGTGCTCACACCTGATCGGTGCTCGGCTCCTCCAGCGGCCGGCCGGCCAGCCCTCGAGCGATCTCGGCGCGCCGCCGTTCGGCTTCACCGGGCTTCCAGGCGTAGAACCCTCGGCCCGTCCGCGCACCGAGGCCCCCGCGTTCGCACATGGCCACCAGGTACGGGTGGGGGGCGGATGTGGTGTCCAGGACCGGCATCAGAATCTCGTGGATGGCAAGCGTGAGATCGCAGCCGCCCAGATCCGCCTGCTCCAGTGGCCCCACGAGTGGAAGTCGGCGGCCGAATCCGCAGCGGACCACCGTGTCCACGTCCTCAGCGCTGGCGACTCCGCCCGCGACCAGGGCGATGGCTTCGCGTTTGAGCGCGTGCTGGAGACGGTTCCCGATGGCCCCCGGCACGTCGGCGTTGACCGACACCGGCCGCATCCCGGCGGCCGAGAGCAGGGTGATCACCGCGGCCACTTCCTGGTGAGTGGCCGCGGCCCGGACGACCTCGACGAGGGGCACGAGCGAGGGCGGCTGCCAGAAGTGGGTACCGATCACTTGTTGCGGCCTGGTGAGCCTATCGGCGATCCGGGAGATGGGAATCGCCGAGGTGTTGCTGGCCAGTACGGTGTCGGGTGCCGTGTGCCGCACCAGTTCGGCGAACAGCGCCTGCTTGAGGGCGAGTCGTTCCGGTGCTGCCTCGAACACGGTGGTCGCGCTGTCGCAGGCCTCGGGGAGCAGGTCGTGCACCGTGATCAGCGCGTCGACGCCGTCGCCGTCGGCACCGGACAGTCGGCACCCGGTCGCGATCCTGCTCCGGGCGGAGTTCCTCGCGCTCGGATCCGGGTCGTACAGGGCGACCGGCACGCCGTGGGCTGCGAAGACCTGGGCGAAGGTCCACCTGGCACTGGGCGCCAACAACGCCCTGCTGGTGCTGCCCAACGCCGACCTGGACGCGGCGGCTTCGGCCGGCGCCTGGGGCTCCTTCCTGCACCAGGGCCAGATCTGCATGACCACCGGACGGCACCTCGTGCACCGGTCTCAGGTCGCCGAGTACGCGGCCAAGCTGGCCGAGAAGGCCGCGGCCCTCCCGGTCGGCGACCCGACCGACCGGTCCAACGCACTCGGCCCGATCATCGACGAGCGTCAGCGGGACAAGGTACACGACATCGTCACGAGCAGCGTCGAGCAGGGCGCGGTGGTGGCCGCGTGCGGTACCTATGGCGGCCTGTTCTACCGGCCCACCGTGCTCACGGACGTACCGATGGACGCGCCAGCGTTCGCGGAGGAGATCTTCGGGCCGGTCGCGCCGGTCGTCGCGTACGACGCGATCGACGAGGCCATCGAACTGATCAACTCCTCGGAGTACGGGCTGTCGGTGTCGATCCTCACCGCCAACGCGTTCACCGCCTGGGAACTGGCCGACCGCATCGAGTCCGGCGCCATCCACATCAATGAACACCTTTTCCGAGGGGCAGTGGCTCACGGCGCAGTCGAGCATCGAGCGCTACCCCTTCTGACATGGCCACCGACACGGTGGCGGCCCTGCTGCTGGTGTCCAGGCTCGCCGAACCGCCGAAGCGTCCGCCCACCCTGGCTGCTGGAACCGGAGATCATGGGACCCTGGGCCCTGTTACCCCCGGCCCCGGACGCGTTCACCGGCGGACGGAACCGGCCGACGACGGAGGCGCTCCGCTGCGCCGCCGGTCGGCCCAGCCTTTGTTCCGCCTGTCGCACCCGGTAGGCGACCGTGTTGGGCGCGAGGGACGCCATCGGTGCGGCATCAGCGGCCCGCGGCCCAAGGGAAGCGTCCCGCTCCCACGTGCCCTGGTCAGGTGCCAGGGCTGTGGCGGTGCTGACGGAGCGCCTCGGCCAGTTCCGTCAGCGCCGCGACGACGGCGCCCCGCCGCTCCCCGAGCGCCGCCAGCATCTGCGCCTCGATCTCGAGCTGTCGCGGAAAGACTGCGTCGACGGCATCCTGGCCGGACTCGGTGATCCGGACGAATGCGGCGCGCCGATCGGCGGGATTGGGGGTGCGCTCGATGAAGCCACGCTTCTCCAGCTTACCTAGAGCCTTGCTCACACCGGCCCGCGACAGGTTCATCTGGTCCGCCAGACGCCGCGCGATCACCGGCCCGTCCGCGTGGCGCAGGGGCACCAGCAGATCCATCTCGGGCAGGGTAAGAGGGGCGCTGTCGTACAACGCCCCCACCGCCTCTTCGATCATATGAGAGACCTGTTTCACCAGTGCGACCACTTCGATGGGCGAAGTGTCGAGGTCAGGACGGTGGGTGGCCCACTGTTCGTGCACCGTTGACGGCGTGTTCATGCAGCTCCTTTTGTTAACCGGAAAACTATTGGTTAACCTTTAGTCCATGGTACCCCTCAGCCAAGCCCAGTCAGAGATCTCCACGGCATCCGGAAGTTCCCGCCACCTCGCGTCTGAACCGCCCCGGAAGCGCGCCGTCGGCCTACTCGTCGTCCTGGGCGCGCTCACCGCGATCGCTCCCCTCGCGACCGACATGTACGTCCCCGGCTTCCCGTCGATGGGCGAGTCACTGAGAACGAACAGTTCATCGATCCAGCTCACCATGACGACCTTCCTCGTGGGGCTTGTCATAGGCCAGCTCGTGTTCGGGCCACTCAGTGACAGTCTGGGGCGACGCAAGCTACTCATCGCGGGGTCCGCGGGCTTCGTCCTCTTCTCCACCCTCTGCGCCCTGGCCCCCAGCGTGCAGGTCCTGTTGGCGGCCCGACTGCTCCAAGGGGTCGCCGGTGCCGTCGGCATGGTGCTGGCACGGGCAGTGATCACCGACCTCTTCGACGGTGCCGAAGTCCCGCGTTACTTCGCGGTCCTGTCCCAGATCCTCGGTGTCGCGCCCGTCGCCGCCCCGGTACTCGGCGGCGTCATCCTGGCCGTCGCTTCCTGGCAGATCATCTTCGTAGTGCTCGCCCTCATCGGCGCGGCTCTGGTCCTGTCGATCATGGGACTGGTGCCGGAGTCGCTGCCGGCCGAGAAGCGTAACGGCGGCGGTCTCGGCTCCGCCTTCCGCGCCATGGGTACGCTGCTGCGGAACCGCAGTTTCATGGGTTACGTACTTGTGCTCGGCTTCGCCGCAGCGGCGCTCTTCGTCTACATCAGCGGTTCCAGCTTCGTCTTCGAGAACCTGCATGGTGTGTCGTCGACTACGTATTCGCTCATCTTCGCAGTCAACGCGATCGGCATGCTCGTCTCCGGCACCTTGTTCGGCAAGCTGGTGCACAAGGTGCTGCTCAACACGCTGCTAAGTGTCGGACTCACCATCTGCCTTGTAGGCGCCATCGCTCAGGTATTGGCGGTAGCCCTACTCGGTGAGACCCTGATCGGCTCCTGGATCTGCCTGTTCGTCACCGCGGCCGGCATCGGCATGGTGTTCCCCGCGACCATGAGCCTCGGCCAGGCGCTCGGCCGCCGCGCACCCGGTGCCTCCTCTGCTCTGATGGGCGGATCCCAGTTTGGTTTCGGCGCGATCGCCTCCCCGCTGGTCGGCGTCTTCGGCGAGGACAGCTCCCTCCCCATGGCCACCATCATGCTGGTCGCCGCCTCCTGTGGCGTCCTGGCCCTGATCACACTGGCTCGCCCTTGGAACCGCCACGGCGAGCACAGGGTCTGAAGGAGGCGCGGCAGATGGCACCCACGTCCCGGCGCGCACAGGATGACAAGCCGACGCCGACCAGAGGCGTTTCCGCTAGCGATGGGACAGGCCCGTAGGCCCGACACCTCAACCGTGGGCGCCGCGGCCCTCGACCACACCTGCGTGGCGCGTCGAGCCCTCGTGACGGATTGTCCCTCCCTGTACCAGGGCCCCGGCAAAGTCGTTCATCACGCGGCTCAGAAGAGGTTGATGGGGCGGTCGGTGTCGCGGGCCTGGCGGCGATGTTGTGGTGGCCGATGAGGCACAGGAGGGTGATCGCGGTGTTGCGGAGGCCGGCCATGACGCGGGGTGTGTTGCCGGTGCGGACCTGGGAACGGTCCTCGTCGAAGGTGACGTCCCGGACCCAGTGCAGGCGGTTCTCGATCTCCCAGTGCGACTGCACACACGTGGCCAGGAGTTCCGCAGGCGCGGTGCGGACGTCCGTGCTGGTGATCAGGTAGCCGATCTCGACCGTCCGTCCGCCCCTCCTGGTGACGGTGGGTCGCAGTTGGGCGACTTGCGTGGCTCCGGTGAAGCCGATCCAGGCGGGCACGTCGACGACCTTGATCGTGCGGGTGGCTCGGCGTCCGTGTCCGCGCTCTGTCCTGGTGAGGGCGGGCATCCGGGCCCAGAGCAGGACCTTGAGCTGCGTGTACAAGGACTTTTGATTGGCCTTCACAGTCAGCACGTAGTCGGCGCGGGCCCCGGTCACCAGCGCCGCGGTGTCGTGATGAGTATGCAGCACGTCCATTGTGACCACCGCCCCGTCGAGATCGAGGATCTCCAGCAGGCCCCGGGCCGCGGGTATCTCGTTGCTCTTATCGCTCACGGCGACCTGACCGAGCACTGCACCCGAGCCGCGCGCGAGCGCGGCGACCAGGTGCGGGGCCGAGGAGGTATCGACGCGTGCGCCCCTCACGGCCTTGCCGTCGATCGCGATCACCCGCCAGCCCGCGATCAGCGTGTTCCCGTCGCCCAGGTTCCCAGCACCATGTCGCGACGGTCCGCATCCAGCCTCGCGAACAAGCGCCGCAGCGTCGACTCGTCAACCGATCCCCACGCCAGACCCAGCCGCGTCATGGCCACCGCCCCGGCGTCCCGAGCCCACTCCCCGATCGCCGTGAAGCCTCGTGCTCCGGCCATGACCGCGCACACCGCGACCGCGATCAGAGCTCCTACCGGGTGGCGGACCCCGCGCCGCCGGCGCGGATCGGGTATCCGGCCGAGCAGGTCGAAGAGAAGCTCGTCATCCGGGACGGGCGTGCGAACAGATGCGGAGATGCGGGCCGATGGCATGGCGCGGGCGTTGGTCCCTGGTCGGACAGAAGGCGTAGGAACCTGCATCCAACCGGACCGGAACACGCCCGCGCACCTCACCCACCCGCAAAGCCCCCACGTCACGGAGTTACCAGACGACTTTGCCGGAGCCCTGGGTGGGGAACAAGCCCCTGCACGTGTGTGGCGCTCCGAACGCGCTGCGGCCGGATCACGGTTCCTGCGCCGTCCCCCTCCGGCCGAGGGGGACGGTGTCGTGGCTCAGCCGATCACCGTGTCGACCTCCCAGTGGTTGACGTTGAGAGCGTCGTGGTCCTTGGCGAGGTAGCGGTGGAAACGGCCCTCGGGGTCGCGGGCTTCGATGATCTCCAGCAGGCGGGCCCAGTTCTCCGGTGCCATGACTCGTAGTTGACGGTGCGTCATGTCCGAGTCGCCGAGGTACTGGCCGGCCGTGACGGGCTGCGCGTAGGCCATCACGTCGGTGAGCCAGTCGCGGTTGCGCTCGTAGTCGGCCTCGTCGGTGTAGACCGTGTAGCTCGCGACATAGGCCTCGGTCTGGAGCGAGAACGCCATGTCGGGCAGCTCACGCCGCATCGGCGCGTTGCTCATCCATATCGCGAAACCCTTCTCGGTGGGGTTCGTCGTGAACAGAGGGCGGATGTGTTCCACCATCCTGGCTATTCCCTCGGGGGTGTTCTCACCGTCTATCCACGCGTTGTCGGTGATGTACTGCCAGTGCTCCGGGTTCTGCAACTCCTGCTGGACCCGCTGCTCGGCGAGAGTGGACTCGCGGCAGTCCTCGACGAAGACGGCCCGGTCGATCGCCGGTGACTCGTTGAACGGCGCGAGCGCCTCCTCCGCCGCCGCGCGGTCGTCGACGAGCGCGACGCCGGTGACCAGAAGGACTCGCTTCTCGGTGCCGTCGGGTAGCGGGACAGGGGTGGAGATCGCGACGATCTCGACGTCCGTGGAGATGCGATGGTGCACGCCGTAGAGCCATGTCATGACTTCGGTGAAGTCTTCCAGCTCGTAGGCGTGCACGGTGTGTCCGAGGAAGCCGAACAGCGGCCGGGTGTGGATGTGGAAGCGCACCACCACCCCGGGGAAGGTGGGACCGGCGCCCCGTGCGGCCCAGTACAGGTCGGAGTTCTGGGTGGCGTCCGCACGGACGAGTTCGCCGTCGGCGGTGACCACGTCGACGGCGACGACCGACTCGGCCGCCCAGCCCCAGCCCCGCTGGTTCCAGCCCTGGCCGCCCTGGAGCAGGAAGCCGCCGATCCCGACCGACGGGCAGTGACCGCCGTTGAAGAACCGGCCTCGCTGCTCCAGGAACGGTGACAGCTCATCGCCGCCCTTCGTCGCCGGTCCGGCGGTCACGATGTGCGTCTGCTCGTCATAGACCATGTCGCGGAGCACGCCGAGGTCGATGAGCAGACCGCCGTCCCGGACACTCCACGCCGCCCAGGAGTGACCTCCGGAACGGACCGCGACGGTCCATCCCTTCTCCTTGGCCAGGCGCACGCCGCGCTGAACGTCCGCGACGGAACCGGCGAGGAGCACGGCGTCGGGCTGGCGACCGGGACGCCGCCCGTTGAAGACGCGGCCGACCCGCGCGTCCTCCCAGTCGGGGTCGCCGGGCAGTACCAATCTGCCGTCGAAGGCCTGATCGTGAGTCATCCTCTAACTCCTCGTGAAAGGTGGTGCGGAACCGCGTCGTCCTACGGTTTGTTCGCCGACGCTAATGAACCGGCGCCCGTGCCCGGACGCGGTGAGAGCGATATCTGTCATCTCGGTGCGGACCCGTGGGGTGTGCGCTGACACCTGCCGTCCGGGTCGGCGGAGCGGTCAGCCCAGAACGCTGTTGCCGCCGTCGACGACAAGATTGATCCCGGTGATCCACGAAGCCTCGTCGGAGGCGAGAAACAGTGCGGCGTTGACGACGTCCTCGGGTTGCCCCGGACGCCCCAGGGGGATGCGGGCCAGGTTCTTCAGCAGCGGCTCCGGGCCGGACTCAACGAGCCAGGCGGTCGACGGCGTGACCGTGAAGCCCGGGCTGACGCACACCGCCCTGATGCCGTGCGGGCCGCCCTCGACGGAGAGCTGCTGGGTGAGGTTGATGACGCCCGCCTTGGCCGTGCCGTGCGCGTTCTGGGCCATGAACTCCACGCCGCGCGTTCCGGCGATGGAGCCCACGTTGAGCACGACGCCACCGCCGCGCCGCTTGAGGTGCGGCCAGGCGGCCCTGGTCGCGTAGAAGACCAGGTTGAGTTCGTTGTTCATGACGAAGTCCCAGTCCTCGACCGGGAGTTCGTCGATCGGGCCGAAGCGGGGCGAGGAAGCGTTGTTGTAGAGAATGTCGAACCCGCCGTACACTCCGGCGGCCTCGTCCACCCAGCGCGCCGCCGCGGCGGCGTCGGAGAGCTCGACGGGCGCGAAGTTGGTGATCTCGCCGCCGGCCTCGCGTACGAGCCGGACCGTTTCCTGTGCCCCTTCGGCGATCAGGTCACAGCCGACGACCTTCGCCCCCTCAGCGGCGAAGCGCAGCGCGGCCGCTCTGCCCATTCCGCCCCCGATGCCCGTGATCAACGCGACCTTGGCGTCCAGCCGTCCCATGGTGCCCTCCTTGTGGGTATTGCTCCGCGGGCGATCATCGACAGGGCCCGCAGGCATGACGCGAGGCCGCCGCGTTGGTCCGGAACAGCGGTGCCCCGGTCGCCGAGAACACCGGCCCGTCCGTCACTCGCGTCACACGCTCCGAGACACCCTCAAAGCGGCCCCGCAGGGAAGCCTAGGCCGCTGGCTGCCCGTCGGAGAACACCGGATTGTGGATACCTCCCATCGTCGACCCCGCTTCTTCGCCCTGCCGACGGGGCACCTCCGGAAGAGGTGCCGGCCCGTGGTCGCGGCGGCACGCGGCGTAGCCGCCGCAACCGCCCCTCGCCGCGGCTGGGGGTCCTCACAGACATCACCGGGCGTCGACCAGGCCACCGTCGGGCGCCACTCGGAAGACGATGCGCCCGACGGGTTGTACGCCCTCTTCGAGAGTCTGGTGTGCGGTGGCCGATTCCTCCAGGGGCCATGTCCGGGCGATCCGGGTGCGAAATCCCTCGGCCGCCGCGGCCCAGAGCCGCTCGTGGTCGGCCGGCCCGGCGGCGGAGACACCTACGATCCGCACGTCGTGTGTCATCACCCGGTTCAGGTCCACCGGCACGCGCACACCGCCGTACAGTCCGGTCAGGGCGATGGTGCCTCCCGCGCGGACGACGGCGCAGGACACCTCCCAGACCTTGGGCGCTCCCATGTTGTGCACAACGACGTCGAAGCCATCCGGAAAATCCTTGCCGATCCTGAGCACGGCGTCCTGGGCCGTACTCGCGTAGGCGTGTGCAAAGCCGAGTTCCCGCAGCTCGGACAGCTGCTCCACACGTGGCGTCGCCACAGCCACCTCGGCGCCGAGACACTTCGCCAGCAACGCCGCGGTGCATCCGAGCCCCGATCCGGCGCCCTGCACCAGCACACGGGTATCACGCCCGACCCCCGCGGCCCTCAGCAGCGCCGCGGCAGCTGGACCGGAGAGCGCCAGGGCGGCTGCCTGCTCGGTCGGCACACCGTCCGGGATGCGGTACACACACGAAGCCGGTACGACCACGAAGTCCGCGTAGGCGCCCTGCCGGTGCACACCGACCAGCTCCGCCCGGCCCCCGTCACGGACCACGGGGTCGACGGCCACGCGTTGCCCGGCCCGCACACCGTCGACCCCCTGACCGGTGGCCTCCACCGTGCCCGCACAGCCACCTCCGGGGATGTGCGGGAGACTCACCTCGTGGCCCGGGACCCGCCCATGACGGACGATCAGGTCGAGAAACCTGCTGAGCGCGACGTATCCGACCCGCACCAGCACCTCCCCCGGGCCCGGCGACGGCACGGGCCGCCGCTCGGGCATGAGGAGTGCCGGGGCGCCGAACTCGTGGATCGTGATGGCGCGCATGGTGGCCGTACCGCACTGGGGCGGCGCGGTGGATTGTTCCTTCACAGGCGGCGTTCCTCTCGTCGTGCTCCATGCTGTCGGTGACGACCGCTTCGTGGAGGAGCCGCTGCCCATACCTGGCATCGCGCAGGCGTCATGTGGCGCGCGCCGCGGACCCGGCGCCGTCCAGCAGAGCGGTCACCAGCCACTGAAGGCCCGGGTCGGCGTCGCGGGCCGCGTGCCAGGAGAGGTACTGCGGAATCGGTACGTCCCCGAACGGGGGCTCGACGACCCGCAGTTCGCCGGTTCGGGCACTGACGAGTGCCAGCTTCTCCGGCACGACGGCGATCAGCTCCGTCTCGGCGACGATGCTGACCGCGGTGGCGGGATCCTCGACGGCGACGACCGGGCTCAGCTCGACACCCTGGCTCATCAGGACCTGGCGCAGCCGGGCGTCGGTGTCCTCACCGCACGTCCCGACCGCGATGTCACCACCGGCGAAATCCGCCCACTCGATGTGCCCGCTCGCAGCGAGCGGGCTGTCCACGCCGAGCACACAGACGAACCGGTCCTCGGACAGCACGATCGAGCGGTACTCGTCCGGCCCCACGGTGGGAGAGAGCACCAGATCGTGCGTGAGCCAGTCACGCACCGGTGGGGACGGGCGCCCCTGCCCGTTGACCACGTCGATCCGAATTCCCTGTGCCTGCTGCACCAGTTGAAGCAGGCGAGCGTGCAGCAGAAAACTTCCGTAGCCGACCGAGAGGATGGTGAACGAGCGGGTACTCTGCCGCGGATCGAAGACGCGGGGCTTGGCCCCGAGCAACCCCTCGATGGCGGCGGTCGCCTCCTGCACATGAGGCAGGAGCGCCCGCGCGAGAGGTGTCAGCTCGTAGTCCCTGCCGAATCGGACGAGAAGTTCGTCGCCGTAATGGGTGCGCAGCCGTGCCAACACACCACTCATCGCCGGCTGCCCCATACCCATCCTGGCGGCGGCGTGGGTGACGTTGGACTCCTCCAGCAACGCCCGCAGCCCGAAGAGCATGTTCAAGTCACGCGAGGCGGTCAGAGCTGACGAAGCGTTAGGTATCGGCATGCTTCCGTCCTTTCCGCCGGTACCCTAACTTTCCGTTTCACCGCCGGACCAGACCTGGGCGAAGATTTGCGCTGTTCACAGGTTCGCGGCGGCTACCGGCCGGTGCAGTCGATATCACCCATCATCCTGAGAACACATCCGGCCATTCCCCGCGCGTTACTCTCCCGAAACGAGCCGACGAATGCAGCTCCCGGTCCGGGCGGGCACTGTCCGGCGGGGCGTCCGCCTGTCGCTGCGCGGACCAGCGTCCGCACGATCGTTTTGCTGACAAGGGAGTCACATGAGCAGGTCTTGCGCACGAGTCCACCGATTCACCACGGCCGCACTCTCCTTGGCCGTCACGACCGCGATGCTCACCTCGTGCTCGGGTTCCACCACCGCGGGTGACAAGGAGGGCGGGCGGGGAAGTCTCCTCACCTTCGCCTCACGTGAGCCCGAGAGCCTCAACCCGGCACTGGTCAACAAGGCTTCCGTCATACCGCGGCTGGCATACCAGGCACTCCTCGGTTTCAAGGACGGGGACGTGGTCGGAGTCCTCGCCAAGGACTTCTCCTGGGACAACGACGATTTCACCGCCCTCACCGTCAAGCTCAGAACAGGACTCGCCTTCTCCGACGGCGACAAGCTGGACGCGGATGCCGTGGTGAAGTCGTACCGCTACTTCCTGTCCGCCAAGGGACCCACCAGCGCCCTGTACTCGGGCATCGCGGTGAAGAAGGTCGACGACACCACCGTGCGGTTCATCTCGTCGTCGTCCAACCCCGACCTCGAATACCTCCTGACCGACCAGTACTACGGCGGCTCGATCATCAGCCCCACCGGAGTCGATCACCCGAAGACCCTGGAGACGTCCTCGCACGGCATCGGGCCGTACGTGTACGGCAAGATCAAGAGCGGTGTCGAGTACGACCTCGTCGCCAACGACGACTACCGGGACCAGTCGGAGATCCACTACGACAAGCTGGCGTTCCCGGTCATGGCCACCGAGGCCGCGCAGACCCAGGCACTGCTGGCCGGCCAGGCCGACATCACACTCTCCTCGGTCTCCGCCTCGTGGTCCGACACCGTCGGTTCGAACCCGTCACTCACCCTCACCAGCGGAACGGCCGCCTGGAACGGCCTGGAACTCCTGGACACCCAGGGCAAGGTCGTACCCGCCCTCGGTGACGAGCGCGTCCGCCGGGCGATCAACTACGCGATCGACCGGAAGGCCATCACGAAGCCGTCTACGGGCCCGACGCCTCGGCGGTGGTCCAACCCGCCAACAGCACCTGGCCGGGCTACGACAAGTCCCTGGAGTCGGACTACCCATACGACGTGGCCAAGGCCAAGAAGCTGCTGAAGGAGGCCGGGTACTCCGCCGGGTTCACCGTCCCGGTGGCCGTCACCGCAGGCGACGTCAGCGAAACGCTGCTGCAGGCGGTCTCGGGCTATCTGAAGAAGGTCGGGATCAAGCTGGACATCACGACCTCGACCGACGTCGGCGGCCTCATCAGCAAGCTGTACAGCGGGACCGTCGCCGGCATGGCTCTTCCGAACGCCCAGAGCACCGTGTTCCAGTACATCTCCACGGTCCACCTCAAAAACGCCGGACTCAACGCCCTCCACCAGGACGACAAGGGCCTCGACAAGCTCTTCGAAGCCGCCTGCGCAAGCAACAGCTCCAAGGACTGGGCGGCGGTCGTCTCCTACGTCAGCGAGCACGCCCTGACCGTGCCGGTCAGCAACGCGCCCGACGCCTGGATCTCGACCTCGAACGTCGACGTCAGCAAGGCCTACGACAAGCGGACAGGGCTGTTCGACCTGCTCCAGGTGGAACCGGCGAACTGAGCTGCGCCCAAGCCCTCTTCCCTGACCCGTCCGATCGGAGCCACCATGTTGAAGCTCCTCACACGCAACGTCCTGCGGACCGTCGCGCTGCTGTTCTTCGTGACCGCGCTCGTCTTCGTCCTGCAGTCACTCGTACCGGGTGACACGGCCCGCTCGATCCTGGGCACCTCCGGCAACGAGACACTGTACGAACAGCTGCGGCAGAAGCTGGGCCTCGACCTGCCGCTGTGGCAGCAGTACCTGAACTATTGGAAGCAGGTGTTGAGCGGCTCCTTCGGAACGAACCTCACCACCGGTCAACCGGTCCTCGCCACCGTCCTCGACCGACTGCCGGTCACCCTGTCGCTCGTCCTGCTGTCCACCGCCGTGACCGCCGTCGTCGGGGTCCTCCTGGGCATCGCGGCGAGCACCGGGCGCGGCGCCCGCCGCGCGGTCGCGGACGTGACCTCGCTCATCGGCATCGCCTTCCCTAACTTCTGGCTCGCCATCCTCATGGTCCTCACGTTCGCCGTGACGATCCCGCTCTTCCCCGCCACCGGCTACACGGAGTTCGCCGATTCGCCGGCGCAGTGGATACGTTCCCTGGTCCTGCCCGTGGCGGCGCTCTCCGTGGGCGGGATCGGGCTGATCGCCAAGACCACCCGTGACAGCATGCGGCGTTGCCTCAACGGCGATTTCGCCCGCACGCTGCGCGCCAACGGGGTGAGTGAGAGCCGCGTGATCTGGCGTCACTGCCTGAAGAACAGCGCGCTGCAGATCCTGCGCGTCCTGAGCGTCGTCTTCATCGCCTCGCTCGGCGGATCCGTTCTGGTGGAGAACGTGTTCGCGCTCAACGGCCTCGGCAGCCTCATCGTCGGCGCCGTCACCGGGCACCAGATCTACCAGGTTCTCGGAGTCTCGGTCCTCTTCACCGTCCTCGTCGGAGCCGTCAACCTCGTCATCGACGTCCTGTGCGGTGTCTTCGACCCCCGGCTGAAGGGAGCCACCTCATGACGGACGTGTCCGCACCGGACCTGTCCTCGGACTCCACGCCCCGGCGGCAAGCGGGCTTCTGGGCCCGGCTCGCCAGGCGTCCGTCGGCCCTCGCCAGCGCCGCCGTCCTCGGTGTGATCGTGCTGGCATGCCTGCTGGCCCCCGTGCTCGCACCCGCCGATCCCCTCTCGCAGGACCTGTCCCAGGTACTGCGGACACCCGGCTCCGCCCATCTGCTGGGCACCGACAGCCTGGGCCGGGACGTCCTGAGCCGACTGCTGTACGGCGGCCGGTCGAGCCTCGCCGCCACGCTGGTGGCGCTGGGGGTGGCCGCCGCGCTCGGCCCGTCGCTGGGGATCTGGGCGGGATACCGCGGAGGACGCGCGGACCGGGTGATCTCCGCAGGGATCGTCACACTGCTGGCCGTCCCCTCGATCGTCATCCTGCTCGCGGTGCTGGCGGAGTTCCCCTCCACCATGGCGGCGCCCATGATCGCGTTGGGTGTGCTCGGCGCGGCACCCATCGCGCTCGTGGTGCGCGGTGCGACCCGTTCGATCAGTCTGGACGCCTTCGTCTCCGCGGCTGAACTGGCCGGGGTGAGCCAGACACGGATCATGGTCCGTCACATCCTTCCGCGGCTGACGGGCGTCCTGGTCGTCCAACTGTCCCTCTTCGCCTGCGTGGCACTGGTGATGCAGGGCGGTCTGGCCTATCTCGGTCTGGGCATCCCCCAGCCGGCTCCGAGCTGGGGCGGTGGCATCGCGGAGGCCCAGAAGGCCATCTTCCGTACGCAGTGGCTGTTCGTGCCGTACGGCGGCGTGCTCGCCCTGACGACCCTCGCCGTCGCCCTGCTCGGCGACGCCGTGCGGGACGCGGCTGCGGAAACGCTGCACGCCGAGTCCCCGGGTACGCGCCGCGACAACGCCGGCGCCCGCCCGGCACCCGACCCCGCTCCACCGCAGAGCGCACCGGACAAGGACGACACCGACCTCGGCCCCGACACCGTTCTCCGGGTCCGCGAGCTGTCGGTGACCTTCGAAGGACAGCCGCGGCCGGCTGTCGCCGGAGCCGGCCTGGCGGTGCGCCGCGGCGAGGTGCTGGGGGTGGTCGGGGAGTCCGGCAGCGGCAAGAGCACCCTGATGATGGCGCTGCTCGGCCTTCTCCCCGGTTCGGCCAGGGTCACCGGCGGGCCGGCGGAGCTGGACGGCCGGGACCTGCTGGCGCTGGACCGACGGAGCATGCGCCGCACCCTCGGCAAGGAGATCGCGCTCATCGCCCAGGACCCCATGGCCGCGCTGGATCCCGCCTTCACGGTGGGATCCCTGCTCGACGAGATCGTCCGCGGCCACGGCGCCCCGGCCGGCCGGACGGTCCGCGAACGGACGGACGAACTGCTTCGGCGGGTGTCGTTCAAGGATCCGGAGCGGATCCGCCGACTGTATCCGCACGAGCTGTCGGGTGGTATGGCGCAGCGCGTCTGCATCGCCATGGCGATCTCCGCCGGCCCGAAGGTGCTGGTCGCGGACGAGGCCACGACCGCGCTCGACGTGACCGTGCAGACCCACATACTCGACCTCCTCCGGGATCTCGCGGACACGGCTTCGATGGCGGTGGTCGTGCTGACCCACAACCTGGGTGTGGTGGCCGACATCTGCGATCGCGTCGTGGTGATGAGGAACGGGCAGGTCGTTGAGTCGGGCGACACGGACCAGGTGTTCTACGAGAGCACCGAGCCCTACGTCGCGGAGCTGCTCGCCTCGACCCCGTCGCTGATCCCCCTGGACCGCGACTCCGCCGGGCCGCCCTCCCCCCGTTCCACACAGTCCGCACCATCCGAGGGAGTCACCTCTTGAACACGCTGCTGACCGTTTCCGGGCTGAGCGTGGACTACGGGCGCCGGCCCGCCCGCCGTGTCGTCTCGGACGTCTCCTTCACCGTGGAGCACGGTGAGACCGTGGCTCTTGTCGGTGAGTCCGGCTCGGGCAAGACGACCATCGGGCGCGCGGTGCTCGGGCTCGTGCGGCCGTCCGAAGGCACCGTCGTGCTGGAGGGCCGCACCGTTGATGTCTCGTCGTTGCGCGACCGGCGAGGCTGGGCGGGCACCATGCAGGCCGTCTTCCAGGACCCGGGAAGGTCCCTGAACCCCTCGCTCCGGGTCGGCACCTCCGTGGCGGAGCCGCTCACCGCGTCGGGCGGGACGCGTGCCGCCGACCGCGCGGCGACCGTTGCGCGGCTCATCCGGCGGGTCGGGCTGCCTGAGGACACCGCGGACCGATATCCCGGGCAGTTCTCCGGGGGCCAGCGGCAGCGGATCGGGATCGCGCGGGCCCTGGTGGTCGGCCCGCGCTCGGTGCTGGAGAACGTGTGGCTGGGCGCCGACGGGGTCCTGCGGCGCAAGGTCTCCGAGGCGGGCAAGCGGGCCAGGGCCGCCGAGGTGCTGGCCGAACTGCTCGGTGCGGCACCCGACCTGGACACACCGGTCGAGCGGCTGTCGCTGAGCGATCGGCAGGCCTGCGGGATCGCCCGCGCGCTCGTCCGCGATCCCAAGGTACTGGTCCTCGACGAGGCCACCAGCGCGCTCGACGTGGCCACCCGGGACCGGCTCTTCCAGGCCGTCGCCCGGCGTACGGCAGACGGCATGGCCGTGCTGTTCGTGTCGCACCGCATGGACGAGGTCGACGCGGTCTGCGACCGGGTGTCCGTGCTCCGCTCAGGTGAGTCGGTGGCCACGCTGGACGGCGCCGATGCCACCACCGCCGAGCTCGTGCGTCTGATGACCGGCGCGGAGCACCTCACCGACATCCCCGGGGGAAGCACCTTGGCCCATCGAACCCTGCCCGCAGCCGACGCGCCGGTGGTGCTCCGGGTGAGCGGCCTGCGGCTCGGGCCGGACACCGAACCGGTCGACTTCGAGCTGCGGGCCGGGGAGCTGGTCGGCCTGGCCGGGCTGGAGGGCCACGGTCAGGACGCCTTCATCAAGGCGCTCTGGCACGGGCCGGCCGGCGAAGGCGCCGTCACCCGGCTCGAGGTGGGCGGCGAGAGAGAGATCCGCTCGCAGCAGCACGCGGCGTCCTGCGGCATCGGCTACGTACCGCGCGACAGGCGCGGCGAGGCACTGTTCGGGGCGCTGTCCATCCGGGAGAACTTCTCGGCCGCGACCCAGGCCAAGGACGCCCGTGGTGGACTGCTGTCGCGTGCGTCCGCTCTCGCCCGCTTCGCGGAATACCGCTCCGGCCTCAAGATCCGGATGGGCCGCGCGTCCGACCCGATCACCACGCTGTCCGGCGGCAACCAGCAGAAGGTCGTCATCGCCCGCTGGCTGGCCCACCGTCCGGACGTCCTGCTCCTCAACGACCCCACCCGGGGCGTGGACATCGGCGCCAAGCGGGACATCTACGCCCTGCTCGACGAGCTCACCGCGCGCGGAGTCGCGGTGGTCATGCTCTCCACGGAGGTCGACGAGCACATCGAACTGATGGACCGTGTCCTGGTCTTCCGCGAGAACTGCCACTCCACGACCCTCGACCGGCAGGCCCTGACCCGCGGTTCCCTTGTCGCCGCGTTCTTCGGACGCACGGTCACCCCGGTCGCCGGCTCGGCCTCCCCGGATGGTGACGCATGAACGCCCTTGTCCTATTGCGGTCCCGGCTAGGCGCCCACCCGTGGGCGTTCGCCGCGCTCCTCGCGCTGCTGCTCCTGGTGGTCAACACCGCGATCCAGCCCGCGTTCCTGGCCTTCGGCAACTGGGCCGCAGTGCTCGCGTCCCTCGCTCCGCTGGCCGTGGCCGCCATGGCCGGTACCCCGGCAATCCTGTCGGGTGGCGGTGGCATCGACATCTCCATCGGGCCGCTGCTGACCCTGGTCGACATCGTCATCGTGGCGGACCTGCTGCCGCGCGGCTTCACCTCACCGTTCGTGGTGGTCCCCATCTGCCTGGCACTCGGCGCGGCCATCGGCACGGTCAACGGGGTACTCGTCGCCGTCCTGCGCTTCCAGCCGGTGGTGGCCACGCTGTGCGCGAACATCGTCATCGGAGGGCTGGCCACCCAGGTGCAGGGCGACACCGTCCCCACCGGGAGCACCTCGTGGACCAAGGACCTGGCCGGTTCCTTCGGTCCGATTCCCGGCGGACTGCTGACGATCGGTGCCCCGCTCCTCATCTGGTGGGGGCTGTCCCGCACCCCGTTCGTCAAGACGCTGTACGCGGTGGGCGGCGACGACGCCACGGCCTTCTCGGCGGGCGTGAACGTGGCGAAGGTCCGGATCGCCGCGTACGGCGTCGGCGGCCTGTTCGCGGGTGTCGCAGGCCTGGCCCTGATGTCCCTGATCAGCGAGGGCGCGGCCAGCATGTCCGCGCAGTACACGCTGCTGGCCATCGCGGCGATCGCCCTCGGCGGAACGGCCCTGGGCGGTGGTCGTGGTTCGCTGCTCGGCTCGCTGCTGGGCGCCGCGACCATCTACCTGATCAACAACCTGCTCAACGTGGTGAAGGTGTCCACCCTGTGGTCCACCGCGATCTACGGCGCCATGCTGCTCTTCGCCGTGATTGTGGGCGCTGTGTTGACCAACGCCCGCAGGAGGGCCGCCGCATGACCACACAGACCGCCGCGGCGGACCCGGCGGCGGGCGGGGACGCGGTCCCCTTCCTCCAGCGGATCGGCCAATGGCAACGCCGCGTTCCACTGTTCCAACTCCTCGCCCTGGCCGCGTTGTACGGCTACGGGCTGAGCACCATCGACAGCTTTGGCTCACAACGGGTGCTGTACGCGATCCTCATCAACGCCTCGCTGCTCGGCCTGGCGGGGGCGGGCCAGACGATCGTCGTCCTGGTGGGCGGGATCGACTTCTCCATCGCCGCGTTCATCTCGGCCGGCGATGTCATCATCGCCCAGCTGTGCGGCACGTACCACTGGTCGCTCGGTCCCGCGGCCCTGGTGGCGCTGGCCGTCGGCCTGGCAGGCGGCGTCGTCAACGGGGTGGTGTCGTACCGGTTCAAGGTCGAGCCGCTGATCGTGACGCTGGGGGTCAGCGCACTGCTGTCCGGGCTGATCCTGAAGTGGATCAACGGCGCCTCCACCGGCGTCACCCCGGCCTGGCTGGGAAGGCTGACCGCCGCCAACGGCACAACGTTCAGTGTGGGCATCCCGCCGGTGGTCCCCGTCTGGGCGGTGGTGGCGGTCGTCATCGGGGTGGTGCTCTCCCGCACCCGCGCCGGCCGCAGCCTCTACCTGACCGGCGTCAACCAGCCCGCTGCCCTTCTCGCGCTGGTTCGGGTCGGCCGCACCTGGATCTTCGCGTATGTGGCCAGCGCGGTGCTCGCAACCTTCGTGGGCATCCTGCTGGCCGGCTACTCGGGTTCCGGGAACGTGGCGATCGGCGACCCCTACCTGTTCCAGTCCCTGGCCGCGGTCATCGTCGGCGGCACCATGTTCGGCGGGCGCGGCGACTACTGGCGGACGATGATCGGCGCGCTGGTGCTGTCGGTGATCGCTCTGCTGCTGAGTGCCCATCAACTGTCCTCCGCACAACAGGACATGATCACCGGCGGCCTCATCCTGCTCGTCGTCGGCCTCTACGGCAGGGAACGGCGGCTGCGCGACCGCATCTGAGGCCATTGGGGCGGCGGGCCGGCACAGCACGCCTGCACGCCGCCCCATACGGGTACGCCGCCTCACACCGGCTCGCGCCGCCCGGCTCGGACCCTCGTCCGGGGCCACCGGATTCCGGATACCAGCCATCGGCGGAACCGTACGCCGCACGGGACGAAGCCGCCCCGTCCCCGCCCACGAAAGCGGAGCTGACCAGGGCGAAAGGCCCGCCATTCGACGTACACCGCCCCCGCCGGGACGCCCATGACGGGGCGCCACGGCCCACTCACCGGGCCGTACGCAACCGCCGCGACAGCGCGGAGATGGATGGCATCGCCAACGCCGATGCACGGATCCACTGTCCCTGACCTACGGTCCAAGAACAGCCAAAACAGCCTGTCTTCGGGAGGAGCAAAGAGGATGACGGTCTCATCCGTTCTCGTGGTCGGTGGCGGTATCACCGGCTGCGTAGCGGCGATCGCGCTCGCACAGAGAGGCACCGAAGTGGTGCTTGTGGAGCGCTCGCCTCAGTGGTTCGGCGTCGGTCACGGCATCACCGTTCAGGGCAACGCGCTGAAGGTGTTCCGCGACATCGGGGTACTCGATCCCATACTTGAGAAGGGCCGCGGTTTCGACCAGGTCCGGATGCGGCTGGCCGACGGCACGGACCTCGCGAACATCGACGTGGCACGCACCGGCGGCGCGGACCTTCCCGCGACGATGGGTGCGCTGCGCAGCGACATCCAAAACGTGCTGGTGGCGAAGATCCGCGAATTGGGTGTCGAGGTACGACTCGCGACCGAGCTGGTCGGCTTCGAGACGGTGGACGACCGGGTACGGGCCGAACTGTCCGACGGCCGGACCGAGTTCTACGACGTCGTCGTCGCCGCCGACGGCATCAAGTCCGCCACCCGCCGGCAGCTCGGCATGCCGGAGGACAAGCAGCCCTCCGGCATGGGCATCTGGCGGGCCGTGGTGGGGCGCACACCTGAGATGTCGGTGTCGGGCCTCTACTACGGCGGCCCGGCCTACAAGGTGGGGTTCACCCCTATATCCGACGAGCTCTGCTACGCGTACGTCCTGACCGAGCCGGAGCGACCCGACAACGGGCTCAGCGACGCGGCGGAGATGCGCCGGCTGCTCGACGGTTACGGCGGCGACGTGCCGCACATCCGCGACCAGATCACCGAGGACACCTTCCTCAACTTCCAGCCCATCGAATGGCTGCTGGTCAAGGGGTCCTGGCATCGGGGCAGGGTGATCGCCATCGGTGACGCCGTGCACGCCTGCCCGCCGCTCATCGCGCAGGGCGCCGCCCAATGCGCGGAGGACGCCCTGCTGCTGGCAGACCACCTGACCCGCGAGGGCGACATGGAGAAACTGCTGACCGAGTTCGAGGAGCGCCGCCGGCCGCGCGTCGAGCTGGTCGTGCAGGCGTCGCTGCAGCTCGTGGAGTGGGAGGTCTCCCCGACACCGGATGCCGACCCAGGAGGCGTGATGGAACGTTCCCTCAAGGCCCTGGCGGAGCCCGCATGAGCGCCGCCGAGCAGCCGGCGAGCAAGACTCCCCGCCGCGTCGTCACCGGGCACGACGCCCAGGGTGTGTCGGTCGTCGTCTCGGACGGCCCGGTGCCTGTGCACCGATACATGCCGCAGGACGGCGTGGGTTTCTCCGAGATCTGGCAGACCGAGGACTCCCCCGCGGTGATCCTGCCGGTCGAGCCGGACGAGCCGACGGAGCGCACCCTTCGGGTGCCGCCGGAACCGCGCGGCACCAAGATCCGCATCAATGAGTTCTTCCCCGGTCATGTCGGCCCGAAGGGCAACCAGTCGCCGGTGCACCGCACCGAGTCCGTCGACTATGGCATCGTGCTGGAGGGCGAAATCGTCCTGATGCTCGACGACAGCGAGGTCACGCTGCGCGCGGGCGACGTCGTGGTGCAGCGGGGCACCGACCATGCATGGGCCAACCGCAGCGAGAGCGTGTGCCGAGTGGCGTTCGTCCTGGTGGGC
Organism: Streptomyces sp. SDT5-1; assembly: GCF_052245995.1. Classification (NCBI taxonomy): domain Bacteria; kingdom Bacillati; phylum Actinomycetota; class Actinomycetes; order Kitasatosporales; family Streptomycetaceae; genus Streptomyces; species Streptomyces sp. SDT5-1. The sequence goes on from NZ_CM125963.1 coordinate 565,922, forward strand.
GGCGAGTTCTCGGCCGAGCTCCTCGACATGCTGCCCGCCGATGTCCGCGGCTCACTGATGACGCACGGCCCGCACGACGGCGCAGGTCCCACCGCGGCGTCGGCGCCGCCGCAGACCTGACCTCGCCCGGCTCGGCGCCGCCCACCTCCCCTTCTTACTTCCACGGAGCAGCAGCATGTTCATGTACTTTCCCACCAACTACGTCTGGAGCATGTCGGTCGTCGCGACGCTCAACAACGGCGGTTACATCGACGAGGTCGACCGAGCCTGCAAGCCGGTCCTGCTGGCCTCGCAGAACGGCGACGACACCGGTACCGAGGAGCTGTACGCGTCCTGGGCAGCCGTCGCCGACCGGCTACTGGAGAAGGCTCGGGCGGACGAAACGGCCGGCCGGCGGATCGGCGCCGGACAGACGTACTACCGGGCCTCGCTCTACACCTCGCAGGCGGAGCGGCTCCAGTCGCCGCAGTGGGAGGGGCGCAACGCCGCCTACCAGAAGTCGATCGACCTGCTGCTCAAGCACGTGGAGCTGTGCGGGGTGCCACTCACCCCGGTCGACATCCCCTACGAGGACTCGTCCCTGCCGGGCTACTTCCTCCGTGCTCCCGGCGAGGGGCCGCACCCGGTGGTGATCCAGTGGAACGGTCTGGACTCGACCAAGGAGATGATGTACTACTCCGGCTTCCCGCAGATGCTGGCGGAGCGCGGGATATCCACGCTGATGGTCGATACGCCGGGCTCCGGCGAGGCGCTGAGGCTGCGCGGCCTGACTGCCCGTTACGACACCGAGGCGTGGGCGGCGGCCATCCTCGACTTCATCGAGACCGAGGCCGGATCGCTCGGCGCCGACCCGGATGCCGTGGGCATCGTCGGCTGGTCCCTGGGCGGCTATTACGCGCCCCGGGCCGCCGCCTTCGAAAAGCGCCTGAAACTCGCGGTGGCCTGGGGCGCCAACCACAACTGGGCCGAGGTGCAGCACAGGCGCCGCAACCGTGAGGGCGAGAACCCGGTCCCGCATTACTGGGACCACGTCTGCTGGGTGTGGGGCGCGGACGACGTCGAGGACTTCATGGACAAGACCCGTCACATGCACCTCGACGGCGTCGCCGAGCAGATCACCGTGCCGCTGCTGATCACGCACGGCGTCGGCGACCGGCAGATCGGCGTCGAGTACGCACACCGTACCTACGACCAGGCCGTCAACAGCCCGAAGCGCGAACTGCGCCTCTTCGACGACCCCGAGGGCGGCACCGAGCACATCTCCATCGACAACATGCCGTACGTCGCCGGCATCATCGCGGACTGGACGGCCGAGACCTTCGCCGACCTGAACACTAAGCTCTGACGCGCAGTCCCGGATCCCCGCACCCCACCCCGGGGCGCGGGGACCTACGCATGTCCGCACCCCGTAGTCCTGCCCCGCCGTCCTCAGGGACATGGTGGAACCGAACCGGCCCTCGGCAGCGAAAGGGGCGGGGAACCAACCGGCTCCCCGCCCCGCACCGCCCTGTCCTGCCTGTCCCTGCTCCGCCGCGCACGGGCGGGGTCACGCCGGCGCGATCATCCCAGCCGACAGATCGATGTCCGCCCCGCACAGCCCCGGCATCCCCAGCATGGCCACCAGCGCCCGCGCCACCTCGCCCTCCTCCACCAGGCGGCCGAGCGCGGCCCGGGAGGCGAAGTCCCGCTCGGCCTCCTCCTCGGTGCAGCCGGTGAGTTCCGCGGTGAGCCGGAAGTTGCGGGCCATCCGCGGTCCCCGGACCGGGCCCGGGGACAGGGAGTTGACGGCCACGCCGAGCGGGCCCACCTCACCCGCCAGAGTGCGGGTCAGCCCGATCAGCGCCATCTTGGAAGCGGTGTACGGCGTACGGTTCAGCAGCGGGCGCTTCCCGCTGACCGAGGCCACGTTGACCACGTCGCCGCGCCCGGCCGCCGTCATGGCCGGCAGGAACGCCCGGCACATCAGGTACACCCCGCGCACGTTGGCCGCGAACACCTCATCCCACTCGTCGGGCTCGATGTCGGTCAACCGCTTGACCGGTCCGGCCACACCCGCATTGTTGACCAGCACCGACACATCTTCGTCGGCGAGTTCCACGGCCAGCGCCGCCACCGACGCCGGGTCGGCGACGTCGCAGAGCGCCGTACGGGCGCTCCCGCCCTCCTTCTCGACCAGGCCAACGGCCTCCGCCAGCGAGCCTTCGTTGCGACCGGTGAGGATCGTCCGGGCGCCGGCCTGCGCCAGGGCGAGCGCGAACGCTCGCCCCAGCGGACCGCCGCCGCCGGTGACCAGCGCGGTACGCCCGCGCAGGGTCACCGCGGGTCCCACGGGAGCGCGTCGCCCGCGGCCAGGGTCGCTCGCAGGTCCCCAGAGCGGGCGTGGCCCTCGAACAGCTCCACCCGGGCTGCCCGGCCACACAGCCGGCCCAACTCGGCCTGTGACGTCGGGTCGGTGACCTCCTGATAGGTCACCGTCTTGAGGTACTTGCCGACCCACAGGCCGCCCGTGTAGCGGGCCGCGCCCCGAGTGGGCAGCACGTGGTTGGTGCCGATCACCTTGTCACCGAAGGAGACACAAGTGCCCCCGCCGAGGAAGAGTGCCCCGTACTGGCTCATCCGCTCCAGCGCCTGGCGCGGCTGAGCGGTCAGCACCTCGACGTGCTCAGAGGCGAACAAGTCGGCCAGTGACCAGAGTTCGTCCATCGAGTCGACCACGATGACCTGGCCGTGGTCACGCCAGGCGGGGCCGGCGAAGTCGTTGGTGGGCATGCCCGGCAGCAGCGCCTCCACGTGCGCGATCGTCTCCCGGGCGATCCGCTCCGAGGTGGTGATCAGCACCGCCGGGGAGTCCGGGCCGTGCTCGGCCTGTGAGAGCAGGTCGACGGCGCAGGTGAACGGGTCGGCGTCGTCGTCCGCCACGACCAGGATCTCGGTCGGGCCTGCGAACAGGTCGATGCCGATCTCGCCGAACAACTGCCGCTTCGCCTCGGCGACATACGCGTTACCGGGTCCGGCGATCAGGTTCACCGGCTTCATCGTCTCGGTCCCGACCGCCATCGCCGCCACCGCCTGGACACCGCCCAGCAGCCAGATCTCGTCGGCCCCGGCGAGGTGTGCCGCGGCGACGGTGGCGCCGGGGATCTCGCCGTGGATCGGCGGGGTGCAGGCCACCACGTGCGGGACGCCCGCCACCTTCGCGGTGATGATCGTCATGTGGGCGGAGGCGGTCAGCGGATAACGCCCGCCCGGGATGTACGCACCCGCTGCCTGGACGGGGACGTGCTTCTGGCCGAGCCGCACGCCCGGCAGCGTCTCGATCTCGAACTCGCGCATCGAGTCCATCTGCGCTTCGGCGAAGGCGCGGACGTTGCGCTGGACGGTCACGATGTCCTCGATGACCTGCTGCGGGACCGAGGCGACGATCTCCTCGATCTGCTCGGCGGAGAGCCGGAAGGACTCCGGGCTCCAGTTGTCGAACTTCGAGGAGTACTCCCGGACCGCCACGTCGCCGCGCTCGCGAATGTCAGCGATGACACCGGAGACGGTCTCACGGACCTGGTCGAGGGAGGCGGCGACCTGCGCCTTGGGTACGGCGGTCTTCAGATGCTGAGCCACAACGGCTGCCTTTCTGGGAAGGGGTGGTGATGGGGTGCCGGCAACGGGTCACACGGGGGGCGCCTCGAAGAGCACGTCCGGATCGTTGAACTGCTCCTTGGCGACCGACTCGCTCATCGGGTCCGCCGTGCCCCACTGGTCCTGCACCTCGGGGTCGTCCACGTCGTGGCGGCCGGGGTGCCACAGGTCCTCTTCGAGGACCGCGAGCTCGGTGGTGTACTCCACCGTGTTGCCGTGCGGATCGTGGAAGTAGGAGAACGTGTTGTCGCCCGCGTGGTGGCGGCCGGGCCCCCAGGTCAGCCGGGCACCGGCACGCAACGCGCGGCCGGTGCCGCGCATGTACTCCTCCACTCCGCGCATCTCGAACGACGCGTGGTGCAGCGAGACATGGGGGCCGCGGGCGATGGCGAAGGAGTGGTGCAGCGGGCTGCACCGCAGGAAGTACATCAGGTCGCCCATGTGGTGCGAGTACAGGGTGTCCGTCAGCCGGAAGCCCAGGTGCTTGACGTACCAGGCCAACAGGCTTTCCGGATTCTGCGAGTTGACCACGCAGTGCGACAGCCGCACCGGTACGGCCTCGCGCTCCTCGATCTTGCGGTGCTCCCGGACGGACACCTCCGCGGACACCTCCACGACCCGACCGTCCGGATCGAAGAAGCGCACGCCGTAGCCGCCACCCGGGGTGTCCAGGCTCCGGGGCTCGTGGATGAGCCGGACACCGGCCCGGCCCAGCCGCAGCGCCAGTTCGTCCACCGCGGCCGGGGAGGTGGCGCCGAAGGCGACCAGGTCCATCCGCTTGCGATCGTCCTTCCGGATGCGCACCACGTACTGCTCGGGGCTGCCTTCCGCGGCGAAGAACGCAATGTTGCTGTCGTTCGCCACCTCCGTCAGACCCCATGTGGTGCCGTAGAACGCACGCTGCGCCGCGAAGTCGGGCACAGCAAGGTCGACATGGCGCAGATGGCTGATGGGCTGGAATGGTGCCTCGGTGATCACGGTCCGCTCCTGACGGTGTCGCGCGGGTCGTCCAGTCCGGTCGTGCACAAAGGACATTCCTCGGGCATGGACGGGGACCCTTCGACGCTAGGCACGCAGGCCGGATGGCGGAAATGGGCATTCGAGATGCCTGGCATCGCCCGGACGGCATCGAAGCAGCGCCCCGCCGGGCCGGAGCCGCGGGCCCATCGCACCGGACGATGGATGGCGTGTGTCCTGTCGATATTCCGGCCCGTTGACCAGCACCGCTGCCCCCTGCATGCTCGGACGACCGTCTAGGACAGGGAGCACGCACGTGATCATCGAACACGCCGAATTGACCATCGACGCGGGTACCGAGGAGAAGTTCCTCGCCGCCTTCGCCGAGGCCCGCGAGGTCATCTCCGAGGCCGACGGCTTTCTCTGGGTGAAGCTGCACCGCGGTGTGGAGCGTCCGTGCACTTTCCTCTTGCTGGTCGGCTGGGAGTCGGTCGAGGCGCACACCGAGGGTTTCCGCGCATCCGAGCGATTCACGCGCTGGCGCTCCCTGATCGGGCCGTACTTCGCCACTGCCCCGGTCGTGGAGCACTTCCACGAAGAGGCATCCTTCCGTCCCCTCGACTGACCGGGGCTCAGTCCCTCACGATCCGCCCTGTTCCCACCGCCGCCCGTTCGCGTCGAATCCGTGCCATTGGAGACAACGCGGCGGTCCACGGATTCCCGGTGGCCTCGGCTGAACCGGTGAAGAGTTCGCCCATGGGCCGTTCGGAGGGGAACCGCAGGAGGCTTTCATCGGCTCGTTGCCGGCACGCCGCTGATGTCGGAGGCTATGCCGTGCAAGGCGTGGGGGCATCGCAGCGAACCCTGAACCGTTGAGCAGCACGGGCGGCACACCCTCGCGCCCCGGAAGATCGAGGACACAAGGCGGGTAAGCGGGAGGCAGGTCAGCGGGCCGACATCCTTGCCTCCATGCCTGGACCACACTCGTTCCCTTCCAACTCGTCGTGCAGCTTCGCGATCAGCGGGACGATCTGGGGCATGAGTCAGCGGCTGAGCACGACCTTGGTCGAGGTTCGCTGGACAGCGTCGACCGCGATCCGTTGCAGGGCCTCTTCCAGGCCGGCATTGTCCTTCGCGACGACCCGGCACAGTAGGTCGGCGTCTCCGGCCACCGCGTTCGCCTTGATGACCTCCGGTATGCCGCTCAGGCCCGCAAGAGTGTGGTCGATCATGCCTTGGATGTTCAGGCGGACATAGGCGAGCCGCCCCGTCCGCCAAGCGCACGCAGTATCTCCGGGATGTCGGCGGCGACGCCACCTGCGACCACACTCCGGCTCGGACATGCTGCTGCGTCGGTGCGCCGCCACCCATCCCATCGCCACCTCCAGGGCCGCCGGACGGCGCGCCGCTCGGCCGGCCGGACGGCTCGCTGCTGGGCAACCCGCCGCCACTGCCGGACTTGGTGCCACAGAAGAGTGGTGACCGGGCGTCGTACTCGATGAGCACGACCGGGGTGTGACCGCGGTAGTAGAAGGCCGAGAAGCCCTTCGTCTCTCCCAGCCAGTAGAAGTAGGTGGCGTCGCGGTGCTCCTCGGCCTCCTTCATCTGCACTTCCTCGTGCCCCTCGGTCCAGCAGCTTCACTTCTGCGACGCGGTCATCCTCGAACTGGGCAGCCCCGCGTAGGGGAGCTTGAGGTTGTCCTGACCGGCGCCGGCGAGCATGTCCGTGCCGCTCTTCTCCTTCTTGAAGTCGATGACCTCGGCCCGCTGCGCCTTGCTCAGCAAACGGATCATCGCGAGTCCGGCCGTCGTCTCCGGCTTGAAGAAATGAATCTTCTCGCCCTTGTACGTGATCTTCGTCGGCTCGGAGCCCATGAAAGAGTGGGCGTCATGACGACCTGGTCGCCCAGCATGAAACAGTTGATGGCGACGTGGTGCCCATCGAACTGGAAGCCCCACGGCCTTACTGGTCGACGGGGCATCTTGAGCTTCATGACGTTGCGTGTCTGGGTGAGCCCGTCCGCGGACAGCGCCTTGCCGAGCAGCGCGTAGTCCAATTTCCGCCGCGCGGCGGTGATGTCACACATCCGGACACCTTCGCGCTCATAACCGTCGACGTTGCTCCAGGCCAGCCACTCGTCGTCGTCCACGTCGAACGTGCACGCGCGACGTTCCTTGGCGGAGAGTCCGTCGAGGAATGCCTGCGCGGCATGCACCACCGCCGTCGTGGAGACACTCGTGGAATGGATCGAGTAGAGGTCGGCGACGATTTTGCCGTCAGTCGCTAGTCCCTTGAAAACGTCGTACTCCACCTCGTCCACGCCCGGCCCACCGGACGACGCCGACGCTTTCGCGGCGTCCGAGGAGTTGGCCGAGCATCCGGTCATGCTGGCGAGAACGGCGACGCCACCGGCGAGCAACGCCTCGTTCATGAACCACCGGCGCGTGCGGTCGACTTCAGGGCTCCGGGGCCCCTGTCCATGCATGGGGCATGCCTTGCCGATCTCGCCGTGCAGGGCAGGGGCGTGAGCTGTCAATTCCTGTGACGCGTTTTCGGCCGATCCGGATTCCGGGGAACACAGGCGGCTGCACCACCACGACGAGACCGGCCGGCCCCCGGTCGTCCGGGCCCAATTCGTGCCCATTGCCCCTCGATGTCGGGCCCCATCAGCGTTCCTGAGAATGTGAGCAAAATTGTTGTGCAGATTGTTAACACAGCTATAGCGTGCACGACGCCCCGCACTTGAGGCATCCAGCGAAGCACTCGGTACTCAATGAGGAGACTCCATGCAGCGGTTCTCCGCGTCCCCCCGACGCACCGCGTTCGCCCCCACGAGACGTCAGGAAGGGCCCGCTCCGGCGCGCAAGCGCCTTTTGCGAGGTCTGGCGATCGTCGGTTCACTCGCGCTGACGTCGCTCGCGATCCCGGCCTCCCTCGCGGCCGCGTCCGGCGCGTACGAGCGCGGACATGTCGCGGATCCGCAGGACGCGGCGCTGGCGTTCGACCAGAGCGCCTACACGACCATCACCGTCACGGTCGACGACCAGCCGGTGAAGGTGCGTTGGTACAAGGAGCTCTGCTACGTCGCCAACCCGGTCGCCGCCGCGGCCCAGCAACCCGGGATGGGCGGCACCACCACCATCAGCAACACGCGTTGCGGCTACGAGAGCATGAACGTGTTCGTGCCCGAGAGCGCCTTCAGCGACCAACGGGCGCCGATCTATTTCGCGGTGAACAACAGCGGCTGGATGGCCAGTTACGTCAAGGCGAGCGTGACCGCGGGCGCCAGCTACAACAGCTCGACCAGCAACGCCGGCGCGGCGCTGAAGGCCGGTTACGTCTTCGTGGACGTGGCGAACCGCAGCCGCGGGCTCGTCGGCGCGGACGGTTCCTCTCCGGGCAAGGCACCGGCTGCCGCGGTCGACGCGAAGGCCGCGGTGCGCTATCTGCGGCTCAACGACGCCGAGATGCCGGGCAGCGCCGAACGGATCGTCGTCAACGGCACCAGCGGCGGCGGCGCCCTCTCCTCCGTCCTGGGCGCTTCCGGCAACGACAGCGAGTACGACTCCTACCTCGCGGACATCGGCGCGGCCGGCATCGACGCCGAGGGGCACAGCACCCTGCGCGACGACGTGTTCGCGGTCAACGCGTACTGCCCGATCACCGACCTCGGCAACGCGGACGTCGCCTACGAGTGGCTCTACAACATCCTCGACACCCGCGACACGACCGGCTCGAACGCGCATCCGGCCGACGCGGCGGCCATCGCGGCCAAGTTCTCCGCGTACGAGAAGAGCCTCGGCCTGCGCAACCCGGACGGCTCGAGGCTGACGGCCGACACAATGCTGGACACCATCAAGAAGGAAGTCGTCCGCTCGGCGGAGACGTATCTGAAGGCCGACCCGTCCCACACCATCCCGGCGCTGGGCGAGAACTTCGTCATCACGTCCGGCGGTCCCGGCGGGTCCACCACGAAGTCGTACGTCAACGACTGGATGGACGTCGACAATGCCACGAACAAGGTGCGCTCCGTCGACATGACGAAATACCTGAAGTTCGTCGCCACCCAGGCCACGCTGAAGTCCACGCCCGCGTTCGACGCGGTGGGGGTCTACGGCAACACCACGAGCGGCACCGAGACCAACCTGTTCGGTCCGTACTCCCAGAAGTACCTGAACTACACCGAGTTCAGCTGGGACCACAACAACGTCCCGAGCGACGGCAGCGGCCTCGACGACACCGGGCTGACCTGGAAGCAGTACACCGCCAAGAAGAGCACCACCGTGGACGACCAGATCCACCTCATCAACCCGATGGACTTCATCGGCAGCAAGGACGCCGACGCGGCGCCGCACTGGTACGTCCGCAACGGCACGCGGGACCGCGACACCTCGTTCATCATCGGAATCAACCTGGACCGCGCGCTCGAGGCGGACCCGCAGGTCGCTGACGTGAACTTCCAGCTCGCCTGGAACCAGCCGCACGCCGGCAACTACGACGTGCCCGAAGCCATGGCCTGGATCGACAAGACCGTGAAGAAGGCCGGCGACCCGCTCTCCGGTGGCCACCGCAAGTAGATCCGGTGCTCGCCTCGGTCGGCCCTACTCACGGAGTGATGTGGGCACCGGCTACCGGCGCTCGACCGCTTTCCCCGGTTGAGCGCCGTTCGGCACACTCGCCCCATCAGCGGTCGCGTGCCGGGTCCTGAAGCTTGCCCGCCAGCCCTACTATCGCTGTTTGGAACGGCCGGTGTCCGGGGCCGAGTTCGAGCGGGCCCACCGCGCGAACGCCTTGTTCGACGCGCATCGGGACGAGCCGGAGTTCGGCTACCGCTTCCTGGCCGACGAGGCCCGCAGCACGGGGCCGGTCCACGACGACCTGGTCCGCCGCGACTTCACCGCGAACGGTCCGAACCGGCTGTGGCCGGCGGGCCGGGCAACTTCTGGATCCGATCCCCGAGGGTCACCCCTTGGATGGGCACTTCCCTGCCGCCACATACAGATCCACGTTCTCCGGGTTGTGAAAGGGGCGGCCGGCGGGCGGGAGTTGTTTGCACACCTGGCCCTTGATGCCTTTGAGCTGCGAGTGGCCTGTCTCGACGCTGCTTCCGTAGTAGACGCGAACGTCCCGTTCGGGGTAGCCCATGGCCAGGATCTGCTGATAGGCCTGCCTGAACGTGTCTCCGACGACCGAGGGTGTCCGTGGCGCGGCCGTGGCCCGTGCACTCCGCGACTGCGGCGCGTATCTGCGAGACCAGGCTGTTCTTGTCGGCTTCCGGATGGCTCTGGGCGGGCCGAGCCGACTTCGCATCGCTGTCGTTGTCTCCCGTCGTGCAGTCTGTCGCCGCCAGAGCCATGGCCGCGACGCCGACGATGCTACGAATGCGCCCGCTGTCAACTCAGAGGAGCTCCACGCTGATCGGGGTCGAGCCCTCCCCTGCCGCATAGTCCGTTGAACCGACTGTTGTCGTCGCATGGCTGATCGCAACAGATCCATGCTAGATCGCTTGGACTCAGTCGCACGGGCACGGGCCGAGACGTCGGCCGGGCGGTGGGGCTCGGTTCGGTTCCCTGGAGCAGGGACGGTCAGGCCTGCCTGATGTCGGAGATGAGCTTCGTGCGCAGGTCGCTCTGGACCGCGAGCCGGGTGTACGTGGGGTGCTGGTCGCTGCCCCACGTGAGGACGACCGTCGTGAACGCGTGGCCGGTTCCGGAGCCGTCGTAGCGCACCTTCCAGCGGCGGGGCACGTCCTGGGCGCGCAGGACTCCGTCGGCGTGGTTGGCGTTCTCCCACGCGGTGAGCCGGTGTTGGAGAGCGGGGGTGAGGTAGTGGGCGCGCAGTTGATCGGGCAGCCGGTCGGTGCCGTCAGCGACGGTGTCGATGTACGCGCCGTAGAAGTCCGCGACCCGGTCCACCGTGGATGCGGGGCTGCCTTCGCGGACCTGAGCCGGGGGTTCCGGCCGGTCCGCGGCTTGGGCCGCACAGGGTGTGATGAGGGCGGTCAGGGACAGTGCTGCTGCGGCGAGGCGAACAGGAAGGCGCATCGGGAAGGTACTCCGCTCTGACCGGGCCCGGACATTGGGCCGTGCGATGTTCCACTCTTGTGCAGACCTCGCCCCAGCCCGCCGTCGCCGGGCCCGTAAGTCACCTGAAAGGCGGCGCACCGTTCACCGGTGCGCCGGCCGGCTACTTGCTCGCCTCCGCGTGGAAACTCGTCCGTCCGGAGCCCGCCCGGTACAGCGCCCGACCGTCCTCGGTGCCGAGGTACTTGGCGCTGCCGGTGACGCGGTACGTGCCGCCGTCGGCCACGGGCAGCGCCACGGTCGCGGTGACGTTGACGGGGATGTCGACCTTGGTGTCGACCCCGTGGGCGTTCCGACGCCAGTCGACGCCGACCTCGCCGCGCTCCGTCCACTGCGTTCCGCTCGCGTGGTCGAGCCCCTTGTCCGCCGGGGCGATGCGCACGGTCGACGCCCCGGGGGACGTCACCTGGATGCCGAGTACGCCTTCGAGGATCCCGGTGATGGCGCCGGCGCCCCAGCCGTGGGACATGCTCTCACTGGAGCTCTGGGAGACCTGGCTTCCGGTACAGGACGACGTGGCGCAGCCCGGGGTCCACTGCTCCCACAGGAAGGTTCCGCCCTCGGCCAGCACCTGTGCGGGGCCGTCCTGGGTCGGATCGGTCAGGACGTCGACGATGGTGTCCGGGCGGTCGGTGATCCGCAGCGCGTCCAGGAGGGTGCGCAGCGTCATCGGGCCCTGCCGCATGCCCAGTTCGGTGAGCTTCCTGCCCGTCTTGGTGTGGTCGGCGGGGGCCTCGACTCCGTAGGTGACCGGGAAGCTCTGGGCGTGCTGGCCGGTGCCGCCGAGGCGGTTGCCGTCCTTGTCGAGGCCGTCGGCCCATGTGCCGTCGGCCGCGTCGTACAGGTGGGTGCGCATGGCGGTGGTGAGGCTGTCGGCCCGCCGCTCGTACGTCGAGCGCACCTCGGTGTCCCCGAGTGCCTCGGCCGCGCGGGCGACCGTGCGCAGGGTGCTGACGCCGAGGGCGTTGACGACGGTGCGGTTGACGTTGCCGGTGGTCACCGTGGAGTAGCGCATCGGGGCAGGCCAGTCGGTGATGCCGTTCAGGTAGGGTCCTGAGCCGCCCGGCAGGTCGGCGACGAGGCCGCGGCTGTCGACAGCGCCCCATACGTAGTCGGCGATGTTCCGCATCACCGGCAGGGCCTGTTCGAGGAGTTCGCGGTCGCCGGTGGTCCGGTAGTAGCGCCACACCCAGTCGGGGAACATCTCGGTGAAGTCGGGGATGTCACGCTTGCCGTCGCCGTTGGGGTAGACCGCGTTCATGCCGCCGTTGCCCCAGAACCGCTTCTGCGAGTTCATGAACGACACGATCGCCTGGCGGGTCAGGCCGCGCTCCCCGAAGGCGGCCATGGTGGCGCTGGACTGGTTGGCGGTGTCGGCGAGGAACTGTCCCTTCTCGCGGGTCGGGGTGTCGAGGAAGACGTTCTGCGCGGATTGGATCGCCGAGTGCTGCATGAGCGCGAACACGTCGTCGAGGACGGCGTTGTCGCTCTTGAACGTGGCGCGGTGAGGAGCTGTGGTGTGCTGCACCACGGCGCTGACGTCGTCCGCCGTCAGCGTCTCGCCCGGGTCGCTGATCTGTAGATAACGCCAGCCCCAGTAGGTGAAGGGGCGGGCGGTCTGGGCCCCGTCCTTCTCGGTGTAGTAGGAGCGCATGTTGCTGCCCTGGGTGTCCAGGCCGGAGGTTCCCGCCCGGGAGTTCTCCACCCAACTTCCCTCCGCATGGCTCTTCTTGAGCGCGGCGTCGAGGGTGACCGTGTCGTCCTCGACCGCCCGCACGGTACGTGTCTCCGGGTCCCCCACGCCGTAGCCCGCCGCGGGGGCGTCGACGGTGATCTCGTCCCCGGCGCGCACGTTCGATGTCTTGGCCAGGGTCACGGTGGTGTCATCTGCCGACGCGGCGGCGGTCAAGGTGGAGTTGTTGCGCCGGTAGCTGGTGGTGAGCGTCAGCTCCCGCCCTGCGGTGCCCTTGTGGAGCCGGATCGAGGGCACCGCGGAGTAGACCTTGCCGAAGTCGGCGAAGACCGTGCCGTCCGCGAGCCGTTTCAACGAGACCGGGTGGACGGTCTCGTACGACAGGTGCGCCTCGAGCGCGGACAGGTGTGTGAAGGCACACGGGTATCCGCTGGAGGAAGGGCAGGCCGCGGGGCCGGGGCGGGGGTGGGCGCCGATCGTGGTGGCCGCGGGCCAGGCCGTGTCGTCGTAGTCGGCGGTGTCCCAACCGGTCGGCTCCGCCCGGGCGTCGTAGTACTCCACGCGGTCCCCGGAGTCCGAGTTGCGGTAGGTCAGGGTGTCGACCCGCTGCGGCTCGTAGCGGTGTACCTTCCACGAGTCGTCGGACACCATCACGTCCCGGCTGCCGTCGGCGCGGTCGACAACGACCTTGACCAGCAGGCCGGAAGGGCCCTCCGCGCCGGCGGGCCCGTTCGCCCGGCCCTGGCACTTGCAGTTCCAGTAATGGGTGAGCACCCCGATCGGGAGCTCCTGCCCGGCCTTCACATCCGGGAGTTCCGCCACGTCGTAGTGGCCCTCCCCCGCGTACTCGTAGGAGGAACTGCGCTGCACCACGCGGCCGGCGACGTTCACCTGCCAGTCCCCCATGGCCGCGACGTAGATCCGCGCGTCGGTCACCTTGCTGCCGGCGGGCAGCCGCATGACCTTGCGGGCGGCGGTCCACTCGTTGCTCGCGTCGTTGCCCGTGGCGGGCCTCTTGATCCACTGGGCGCCGGACCAGTCACCGTCGTCGAGGCCGGTGGCGAACGAGGCGCTGCGCGCGTATGGAGATGTCTCGCCTCCCCGGTCCCACGTGCGCACCTTCCAGGTGTACTTGGTGCCGGGCTTCAGGTCGGGGCCCGCGTAGGGCACCCAGGACTGCTGCCCGCTGTCCACCTTGCCGCTGTCCCAGACCTGACGCCCCCGGCCGTCCCGCACCACCACCTCGTAAGCGGACTGCGTCTCGTCGCGGTCGGCATCGCGCGGAAGCCAGCCGAACGACGGCCTGCCGTTCACGGCAAGCGGGTCCACCTGGTCTGCGACCGTGAGGTGTGTCGGCGCCTGCGGCCGGTGGTTCGGCTCGGACCGATCCGCGACGCCGGGCGACGCCGAGGCCACAACCAGGCCGATCGCCAAGGAAGCCACCACGGACCGCGAACGCAAGGGCCACCGCAATCTCATACGCATTCTCAGGAAAGAGCCTGGTGGAGCACAAAGAGCCTGGTAGAGTATCCGGGCAGGGCTGAGCGACGCGATTGAAACGTATTAATCGATGCCAGCCCGGACCTTACGGAGCTTCCGGCTCCAGCGTCAATGGGCGTGCGGGTGCAAGCCGAGCCAACTGGGCGCTACTGAACGGCAGTCGAGGTCTCGCCGGTCGTGGGTGGCATCGGCTCGGAGGCGTGGCGACGCTGATGGGTCAGCAGGCCGAGGAAGCCGGCAAGGAAGCCGGCAACTGGGGCACGGCTTCGCCGTCGGGGCCGCTCGCCGGGGCGTGATGGCGAGTGGCCCCGGGGGGCAGGGATGCCGATGTGGCACGGTCACGCGGTGATTATTCCGGCCCTCCTGACGTCGGAGGCCCCATTTCCTCGGCCCACCGTCGACTCCAGGCATCCAACGGGTTCAGCGCCTCGACAAGTTCCCGGCCGAGTTGGGTGAGGCGGTAGCCATCGCCCTCAAGGGCGAGCAGGTGGGCGCCGGACAGTTCCTCGATCCGCGTACTGAGCACGCTGGAGGACATGCGCTCGCATCGGCGCTGCAACTCACGGAAACCGGCCGGGGCTTGGTTCAGTTCCCACAGGATTCGCATCGTCCATCGGCGTCCGAGCAGGTCGAGTGCAGCCATCACCGGACGGCCCGTTTCGGACCCGCGCACCGGCACACCCGGGCGCGGCGGCCTGGCTTCCATGCTCACTCCTTGTGCTTCGATTCTCGAAGCATCATAGTGATGCGAAAAGCCAAGCAGGGGTCATCCCGACAGTGGAGGTTCCATGCCCAAGGGCTACTGGGTCAGCGTCTACCGCACCATCTCCGACCCCGAGAAGCTGGCTGCGTACGACAAGTTGGCCGGTCCGGCCGTCCAGGCCGGGGGCGGTCGACTCCTCGCCGCCGCGAGCAGCCGGGTCGTGGCGCATGAGGACGGAACCGTCGAGCGCACCATCCTGATCGAGTTCGACAGCTTCGAGCAGGCCGTCGCGGCGCGAGAGAGCGCGGCCTACCAGGAGGCGCTGGCCGCCCTCTCCGACGGCGTCGAGCGCGACTTCCGCATCGTCGAAGGCGTCGACTGACCTGGTGTGGGGCTGCGGGGCTGCGGGGTCAACCCTCGTCCGGCCCCGCGATGATGTCGGGGCCGGTGAAGCCGATGCTCTGCCGCCAGCTGAGCTCCGTGGTTCCATCGGCGTCGCCCTTGCGGAAGACGACGCGGTAGCCGCTCCACGAGAAGCGAGTCCACTCCCACCCGTCGATGTTCTCGATGCTGTGCGTGTCCCAGTCGTGGAGGTCCCCGTCACTCACCGCCGCGATCGCGATCTCGGCGGGGTCGCCGTAACAGCCGCGGTCCCAGTCGGCCATGACGGCGACGGTGTTGTCGTACGTCGCCAACTCCGGGTCGCACTCCGCGTCGCCCGGCGCCGGATGCAGCACCTTCGGCTTCGACCACGGGCCGCCGTGGGCGCTCTGGTGCCGCTCGACGAGACCCTGCTCGGTGAACCCCACCGTGACGCGGCGCCCGTCGTCGAGCTCGATCGGACCCTCGGACGTGCGTCTGACCTGCGAAGGTGTCTCGGCGGGCCACTCGGCGCAGCCCACCCACACCCCGGCCACGAACGTCGCCGTCACCACACCAACCACCAGCACGGGCTTCCTGCGCAACGCCCCGCCTCGTCTCCGCATCGACCAACACTGCCCTTACGTGTGCGTGAACCATGCGATCAGACACCCGGCTGACACGGTGTCTCAGGGGCACGTTGAGATCGTCATCACCTCGTAACGGCGCTTCCCCCGCGCACATCCGATCGTGCAGGCTCAAGATCGAACAAGGGCGCACAGCCCGACCGTTCGACCGACCGACCGCATGCACGCTCACACCGCACGGGGGAACCACATCATGCTTCGCAACCACCGCCGCAAGGCCGTCCTGACCGCCGCCGCCCTGATGGCCACCACCACCCTGCTCACCGCCTGCCAGGGCGGCGCCGACGCCAGCGACACGTCCAGCGACTCGAAGGCATCCGCCTCGACCGCGGCCTCCGACGCCAAGGCGGACGCGAAGAACACGGCGACCAGCTCCGGTTCGGGTTCCGCGGGCGGCACGCAGCCGCAGTCCGGCGGTGGCACGGCGAAGGGCAAGGGCGTGAGCGGCACCTGGTTCGGCAACGTGTCCTACCTGGCGCCCGGCAAGTACACGGTCAGCGACCTGAAGGGCACCGAGCAGGCGTTCTTCACCTCGACCGACACCGACATCGAGGGCGCCGGCGAGATCTGCGGCGACGCCGACGGGCAGGCCGCCACGCCGTGCTCGGAGCAGCAGCTGGAGGCCGCCGCGAAGAAGGGCGTCTCGGCCACCGTGAAGATCAAGAACGGGACGGCCGTCAGCATCGTCGAGGACCACGCCGGCAGCGGCGGCGGTGACGGAGACACCGGCAAGCCCAGCGGCCTGCGCTCCGGTGAACTCGGCTACCTGGCCCCGGGCAAGTACACCCTGCGCGACAGCGACGGAAACACCCTCTCCTTCTACAGCGCCACCGCCACGACCATCAACGGCAACGGCTGGATCTGCGGCGAGAACGGCGACAACAAGCGCTGCACCGAAGGCGAACTCGAAGCCGCGGCCAAGAAGGGCGGCGTACGCGTCGTCGTGAAGCTCGACAACGGCGCCGCCGTCACCATCGACGAAGAGCACAACTGAGCCACAGCTTCCGTCACTCAGGCGGGCCGCCGCGAGCCCACCGCCGGAGCGGATCGAGTACGGCTGCTGATTGCACCGCCTCGGGGGATCATTGCCGTGTGGATGAGGATGCCGTACTCAAGCCGGGTCCCGTCTTCGACCTGGAGAGCCTTCAGGCGGCGACGGTGGGGGTCGGGCTGGTCACGGGGCCTTTCCACCGGCTGAGGGAGCACAATCAGCCATTCGGTAGAACGTTCGATTTCTGGCGGGTCGGACAGGAAGCAGGCGTCGCCCTGGCGGGGCCCGCGCTGCGCCCCGTCCTTCGGGCTCTGGATCTTGCCGGTACGCAGCGCTCGACCGTCCTGGTCGACGTCCCCGGCAGCCGCCCAGAAGGCGCGGTGAGCCGGACGTGTGTGGTGACCTGCATTCCGGTACGGATCTGGAGCGGGCGTGCCACGTTGATGCTGGCCGCGGAGATCACGACGCGAGTGCTCGGCGCGGGCGGGGTGCGCGAAGAGGCCCATGAGGCGCCCGCTGACGCGGTCAGGCGCTACGAGGCGTTGCTGTCCGCCATCCCGCACGTGGTGTGGCTGATGGCCAAGGACGGGAGCGTGTCGGCCCTGGTCGGACGGTTCGGGCAGGACAGCAGCGGGCTGTGGAATCCGGACGGCACCGGCTCGTGGATGGACGCCGTTCACCCCAACGACCGGGCGTGGTTCGAGGCCAAGTGGCGGGCCACCTCGAACGGCCAGTCGCTCCTCGACGCGGTGATCCGGGTGCGCCAGGCGCACGACCCCGACAGCTACCGCCACGTGAAGATCATCGCGGTTCCGGTACTGAAGGACGGCGAGCTCGTCGAGTGGATCGGCACGGTCAGCGACGCCGAGGAGCAGTGGCACAAGCAGATGCGGGAGCGGCTCCTTGCGAAGGTGGCGGCCGGTCCCGTGGCGGCCGACCTCGCGGAACTGTTCGCCGGCACGGCCGAGGCCGTGGTGCCCGACCTCGTCGACGCCTTCGCCGTCTTCCAGCTGCACGACGACGATTCCGCCGCGCGTGATCCCGGTTCGGGCCTCCACCTCACCAGCCGGGTACGTATCGCCCGCTCACCGAGCCTTCCGCCGATGCCTTCGCCGGGGGACGACTTCGTTCTGGGCCCGCTGGCCGAGG
Organism: Streptomyces sp. SDT5-1; assembly: GCF_052245995.1. Taxonomy (NCBI): domain Bacteria; kingdom Bacillati; phylum Actinomycetota; class Actinomycetes; order Kitasatosporales; family Streptomycetaceae; genus Streptomyces; species Streptomyces sp. SDT5-1. Next base: position 583,639 of record NZ_CM125963.1, read on the forward strand.
AAGCCATCGCGCAGGGCCGGGCCCGGGTCGTGAGGTTCCCTACCGGCGAGCCGCCCGAAGGCCTCTTCTCGGCGGCTACGCGCGGGTGGCTGGCTCGCGCCCGGGGCACCAGCCTGACGCTGCTGCCGGTCACCGTGGAGGGGCGGGCTGTGGCCATCGCTGCGGCGGCGACCTGCCAGGGAAATCCGCCACCGAGCGACGCGGAGGTCGATCTGCTCCAGGAGGTCCTGCACCGGGCGCAGGGCCCGGTGTCGCGCACGCTCGAGCTCCAGAACGTGCGGGATACGGCCCTGGCCCTCCAGCGTTCCTTCCTGGCCGCCCCTCCCCCGGTCGACGGCGCAGAGCTGGCCGCCGTGTACCAGCCGGCCAGCTCCCGGGCCGAGATCGGCGGCGACTGGTACGACGCCACGGCGTGCCGCGACGGATCGCTGACCTTGACGATCGGTGACGTGGCCGGGCACGACCTGAACGCCGCCACCGCCATGGGAAAGATCAGCACCATGCTGCGCGGCTTCGCCTACGACAGTCCCGAAAGCCCCGCGCAGACGCTGTGCCGCCTGGACCGGGTGACGCAAGGCCTCGGCACCAGCCCGTACGTCACCATCCTCCACGCGGTGCTCACTCCTGCGGAGGACGGAGGCCGGAACGTCGTGCTGTCCAATGCCGGGCATCTTCCGCCCCTGCTGATTCCGGCCGGCCACGGAGTGCCGCGCTATCTCGCCGCCGACGGCGGTCCTGACCTTCCCCTGTGTGTGGCACCTGGCGTACGGCGCGGCGAGTGGCGCGAGCGGCTCGGGCGGGGAGACACGCTGCTGCTTTTCACCGACGGGCTGGTGGAGACGCCCGGGGAGGACATCGAGGAGGGGCTCGGACGGCTTGCGTCGCGCGCGGCAGACCTCGCCGCCGAGGGCCTGTCCCTGCCTGCCCTCATCAAGGAACTGCTCACGCTGCCGGCCGAACGTCGCGACGACATCGCCATCATCGGCCTCCGCGTCACGGACGACCCGCCGTCGCCCGCACGAGCCTCCCAGCGCTGAGCAGCGGCCTGTTGGCGCACCTGTGCGGACCGAACAGGGCCCGGATCAGCGGCCGGTCGAGCCGTCGACCAGTTCGCGGAGGATGTCCGCGTGGCCCGCGTGGCGGCCGGTCTCCTCGATCATGTGGGTGAGGGCCCAACGGACACTGGGTGCGGAGCGGCCCGAGCCCGGTCGAGGGACGGGTGCGGCGAGGTCGGCGCACCCGTCCAGGACTTCGTTCGCGCGCTCGACGGCGTCCCGGTAGCGGGTCACGGCATCGGCCACGGTGTCCGTCGTGGCGGCCTGGAAGGTCGCTTGCCAGTCGCTGACGTCGTCTCCGAGGAACATCGACCGTTCGACGAAGGTCAGGTGGTTGAGCAGGCCGAGCAGGTTCGTGCCCGACGGAACCGCGGTCGTACGCACTTGGAGTTCGGGTGCGTCGGCGACCTTCGCGGCGTTCGCCGTCCGGAGGTAGTCGAGGAATCCGCGCAGGACCTCACTCTCGCTGTTGCCGGTCCTGGGTGGCGGGGTGTCGCGGCGCCGGTTGCGGCGCGTGGTGCTGGGCATGGAGGTCTCCTTGCCTTCCGGGCCGGTCGAGAGGGCGGGCGGCGTCTCTTTCGGATGCGCCTGGCGTCAAATGCGCCTCTCGTCGGATGCGCCCCATGGTGCTGGCGGCTCCGGCACTTGGCACGGATCCTTGCGTTTTTGGCAAACCGCCTCGGTGAAGGGGCTCGGTGGCCGCCTGAGCCGAGCCAGCTACGCCCCCCCCTACTGCGGTATCACCTCCACATTGGCTCCCCGGTATGACGCGTGTCCTGCGGCCGGTCCTGCACTCTTCCTCGCACTCGCCCCAATGGCGGCGCGTGCACCCGTACTTGATGGAGAGGAGAGTCATGCACACGGCGCTCGAACCCTCGGTTCGCATCGGAAAGGCCGCCGTCGGCGCGGTGGGCCTGCTGGCGCTTGCCACCGGTGCTCTGGAGTCGGTGGTGACGCCGACGCTCCCGCTGCTGCAGCGTGAGCTCGACATGACCCCGGCGCAGGGAGCGCTGCTCAGCATCGTGCTCCTCATCACCGGCGCCCTCATCACGCCGATCGCCGGGAAACTCGGGGACCGCTACGGCGGCAAGCGGATCCTGACCCGGCTGATGGCGGTCGTCTCGGCCGGCGGCCTGGTGTCCGCCCTCGCGCCGAATCTGCCGGTGCTGCTGCTCGGCCAGGTACTGCAAGGGGCGATGGTGGGCGCGCTGCCCCTGTCGTTCATCGTCGTGCGCAAACACCTCGCCGAAGAGGAGGCGAAGGTGGCCATCGGCGTGGTCAGCGGGTTGTTCGTCGGCGGCGGCATGGTGGGGACCCTGGCGGCCGGGCCCGTGGCGGAGGCGCTGTCCCGGCACTGGATGTTCGCGTTGCCGACGTTCGCCGTCATCGGAGCCACCGCTCTGGTGAGCAGACTGTTGCCGTCCGATCCGCCGGCTCGCTCCGACGATTCCCGGATGGACTGGCCCGGTCTGGTCCTCCTGAGCGGCGCACTGACGACGCTGATGCTCGTGCTCGCCCTCGTTCCCGACGTTGCCTCACAACCCCTCATACTCGGCGCACTTGTCGTGACTCTGGCCGCCTTCGTGTCCGGATGGGCGGTCGTCGAGCGTCGCGCGGCCTCGCCGATGATCGACCTGCGCATGCTGGTGCGGCCGGCGATCTGGAAGGCGTGTGTGCTGACGTTCGTGATCTGCGTCGGCACGTCCGTGGCGGTCTATCTCGTGCCGCAACTGTTCGCGGTGCCCACGGAGGCGTACGGCTTCGGTGCCAGTGCCACGGAGATCGGCTTGTTCCTGCTTCCCGGTGCGGTGGCCGCGTCGCTGGCCGGGCCGCTCGGCGGGATGGGCGCCCGCCGATTCGGCTCGCGCCGCGTGGTCACGACGGGAGTCGTGATGATGGCGGGCGCGCTGATGGCCGTGGCGGCGGTGCACACGGAGCCCTGGCACCTCATCGTCGGCAAGGCGTTCATCGCGCTCGCCAACGGCCTGTGCGTCACCGCGCTGATGACCAGCACCGCCACCTCCGTCGACCAAGGCGACACCGGCATCGCCACCAGCCTGGTGCTGGTGACTCGCGTGGTCGGCTACGCCGTGGGCGCGCAGTTGGGCGGCGCGCTCCTCACCGCCGCCACGCCTTCCGGGTCGGACATCCCGGCCGAATCGGCCTTCGTCACCGGCTTCGTCATAGCCGGCGCCGTCACCGCACTCGCCTTGCTCGTCACCCGCACAACCAACAACGGAGTCAAAGCATGAACCCCATCAACCGGCCGGGCACCCATGCCACGAACCGGCGCACGATCCTGATCTCCGGAGCCGGCATCGCGGGCCCCGCCCTCGCCTACTGGTTGACCCGCTACGGCTTCGCGGTCACCGTCGTCGAGAAGGCGCACGCCCCACGCCACGGCGGCTACCCCATCGACATACGGGGTACGGCCCTCGAAGTCGTCCAGCGGATGGGCCTCATGCCGCAACTGCGGGAAGCGCACATCGACCTGCGCCGGATGACCTTCCTCGACGGGGAGGGCGGCACGGTTGCCGCGCTCCACCCGCACACCGTCTCCGGCGGCGTCGCGGGACACGACCTGGAGGTACGTCGCGGAGACCTCACCGGCATCCTGTACGCGGCGGTCCGTGACGACGTGGAGTTCCTGTTCAACGACTCCATCGACACCCTCGACCAGTCCGAGCACGGCGTCGACGTCACCTTCCACGGCGGCGACCACCGCACGTTCGACATGCTGATCGGCGCCGACGGCGCACATTCCCGCACCCGCCGTACGGCCTTCGGCCCGGAGGAGCCGTTCCACCACTACCTCGGCTACCGATTCGCCATCTTCACCATGCCCAACACCTTCGGTCTCTCGCACGAGACGGTCATGTGGAACACGCCCGGCAGAGCCGCAGCCCTCTACGCGCTGGGGGAAACCGAGGACGTACATGCCTTCCTGAACTTCTCCCACCCACAGCCCCAACATGACGCACTCTCGGAACCGGCGGCCCAACGGGAGCTGCTCTTCGAAACGTTCGCCGACGCAGGTTGGAAGGTCCCGGACCTGCTGACCGCCCTCCACGCCGCCGACGACGTGTTCTTCGACGCGGTCGCCCAGATCCGCATGCCTCGCTGGTCGAGCGGGAGGGTCGCACTGGTCGGCGACAGCGCGTACGCGCCATCGTTCCTCACGGGTCAGGGCACGAGCCTCGCGCTCGTCGGCGCGTACATGCTCGCCCACTCCTTGGCCGCCAACTCGGGTGACTACGCAGCGGGGTTCGCCGCATACGAACATGCCACCCGCGAGTTCGTGAGCCTGAACCAAGGCCTGGTCACCGCAGGCGACGCGGCACTCTTCCCGACCACGGCGCAGGCGCTGCGACAACGCAATGACAGACTCCGCAGCCTGGACGCCCTCCCCGCCGCGCAACCACGGCCGGCCCATTCGGCCCTCACCCTGCCGGACTTCGCGGACCTGATATGAGGCCGGCCCAAGGCTCACCCCCGTGCGGCCGGTCAGCGGGCGAGGGTGACGGCAAAGGGGGTGAAGCCGTTGCGGCGCAGGATGTGCGGGACGAGCAGGATCGTGGCTTCGGTGGCGCGGGCGGTGGTGACGTCACCGAGGTCCTGGATCCAGTCGGACTGCCAGCCGAGGTCGTTGAGGAGCTCGATGACGGTCTTCTTCGCCTCGTCGCTGTTGCCGGAGAGGAAGGCGGTGGGTGGCTGGGTCAGGGAGCCCGGGGCGGTCATGACCATGAACAGCATGGTGTTGAGGGTCTTGACGACGTGAGTATCGGGCAGCGCGGCCTGGAGGTGTTCGGCGAGGCTGCTGCCGGGATAGCACAGGTCGCCGGGGAGTCCGTCGGCGTCGTCGTGGGTGGCGTTGGAGACGTCGATGAGGATCTTGCCCGCGAGTTCGGCCCGCAGGGCGGTGAGCCGGTCAAGGGCGCTGTCGCCGGGCGTGGCATTGATGACGACGTCGGCGGTGCGGGCGGTCGTGGCGTGGTCGGCGTAGCGGAGGGCCGGCCCCTCCGCGGGCGAGGCGGCGGGTATGCCGGCGTCGTGACCGCGGCGACCGACGGTGACATGGTGTCCCGCCGCGGTGAGGGCGTGGGCGAGGGTGGTGCCGACGCGGCCGGCTCCCAGGATGCCGATGCTGCTCATTACGGGTGCTCCTTGTGGTCTGTTGGAGGGGGTAGGGGGTGGGAGATGTCTGTGGGCGGGTTGGTCAGATCGAGGACAGGACGTCGAGCGCCGCCGTGTGGATGCCGGGGGCGGCGGCCAGGAAGTCGCGGGCTCCCGTGGTCCAGGGCTTGCCGTCCAGATCGGTGACGGTGCCTCCGGCCTCGGTGACGAGCAGGGCGCCTGCGGCCAGGCCGGAGGGGACGTCGGAGAACTGCCAGAAGGCGTCCGTGCGTCCGGCGGCCACGTGGATGAGCTGGAGAGTGGCCGGTACCGACACCCGTACGACGAGGCCGGCGGTGAGCGTGGCGGTGACCGACGCCCCGATCCGGCGGAACGTGTCCGTGCTCTCGCCGGGCCGGGCCTGTCCGGTGCCGATCAGGGCGGCGCCGAGCTCGTCCTTGGCCGAGACGGTCAGGGGGTCGCCATTGAGGTGGGCGCCGCCCCCGGCGGTGGCGGTGTAGATGTCGCCGGTCAGCGGCAGGTGCACGACCGTGAGCACCGGCTGGTTGTCGCGCACCAGGGTGGCGGTGACGGCCCAGTCGGGCATGCCGTGGACGTGGTTGATGTTGCCCTCGGCCGGGTCGACGACCCACCACTCCCCGGACGGCAGCGCCCCGCCCGCGAGCTCGTCCTCCATCCACCGCGACCCCGGACGGGCCTTCAGAAGCGGCTCGCGCATCACGGCGAGGACCGCGTCGTCATTCGCGTGGGTCTCCCTGACGATCTCCGCGAGGCTGGTGCCCCGGGCGTACGTCGTGTGGCGCTCTCGAAGGGTGGCTCCGGCCGTCTTCAACACGGCGATCACCGTGGGCAGGAGGGTCGTCTCGAGGTCGGAAGGCATGGGTGCGGTCATCGCGTACTCCCTGGATTCGATGGAAACGAGAGCGACTTCGGGGCCGCTCGGCCCGCCTGCTCTCGTACCTCGACGGTAGAAGCGCGGGCAGTTAACAACAAGTGCATGGTTTTCACTCGTACAGTTACTGACATGCAACTGGATTTGAATCTGCTCACTGCGCTCGACGCGCTACTGGAAGAGGGCAGCGTGGCCGGGGCCGCGGCCCGTCTCCACGTCACCGCACCGGCCATGAGCCGTTCCCTGGGCCGGATCCGCAAGGTGACAGGTGACCCCATCCTGGTTCGCACAGGGCGCCACATGGTGCCCACGACCCGTGCGCTGGCCATGCGCACCGAGGTGCACGCCCTGGTGCAGCAGGCGCATCACCTGTTGTCCGCCCAGGAGGAACTCGACCTGGCGCATCTGGAGCGGGTGTTCACCATCCGCTGGCACGACGCCCTCGCCACCACGTGCGGCGCCGCGCTGATCGCCGCCGTGCACCGGGAGGCCCCGGGGGTGCAGGTGCGTCTCATCGCCGAGCCGGCCGTAGACACCCCCGAGCTGCGCCGCGGCGAGGTCGACCTGGCCTCCAGCGCCGGCCCGCCGTCGCTGCCCGACATCCGCGACCGACTCATCGGCCACGACCGGCTCGTCATCGCCGTCCGGCCGGGCCACCCGCTCACCGAGGGGCCCGTCACCACCGCTACGTACGCGGCGGCCGAGCACCTCACCGTCTCCCGGCGCGGACACCTGCGCGACCACGTCGACGAGGCACTGGCCGAACTCGGCCACGAGCGCCGCGTCATCGCCTCCGCTCCCACCACGGCCGGCGCACTCCAACTCGCCCACGACACCGACCTCGTGGTCACCCTGCCGGACGCCACCACCCTCGACTCCCGCAGGCAGCTCGGCCTGACCACACTGCCCCTGCCGTTCGAACTACCGGCGGTCCCGCTCCACTTGCTCTGGCATCAACGCCACGACAACGACCCCGCTCACACTTGGCTGCGCGAAACAGCCACCCGGGTCCTTGAGGCCCTGTTCCCGCCGCACGACAAGGCATCGCCGAAGTAAGGCCGACGATGGTCACAGGTCAGCCACATGCGCACACGCTTTCCCCATGTACGAGCGATGATGTCCCGTCAGCACATTCGCATGGGGGGGGGCCATGAATCACCACTGCACCACCACCGCCGCCGGCATCCTCGCCATCGCGGCCCTAGCGCTCACGGGCTGTACGGCCGACAACACCATCGACGCCAAGCCGAAGCCGAAACCGAGTGCCACGCCACTCAGTCCGCAGCCCAGCTTCGCCGAGATTGAGGAGGCCAAGCCCGGGGGAACTCCGCTCATCATTCCGCCGGAGCCGACCGGCGCCAAGCGTGCCGCGTTGCTCCGGGCGCTCGCGGCGGCCAATCCGGCGATCGTGAAGTACGAGGACAAGGCGATCACCGCTGCCCGCAATCAGTGCGGCGCGTTCGGCGAGGGTGTGAAGAAGCCCGACTGGCTGGCCTCTCAGCGCTTCACGTACAAGGACGTCACGACCACGGAGGCCCAGGGCAAGCAGATCAATGAGGCACTCAAGGGCCTCGGGTTCTGCAAGGCATGACACCTGACACCCGACACCTGACACCTGTCCTGCCGGACTCAGATCCTTACGCGACAGGCTTCGTGACGTAGCATCAGACGTTCAGGCCGTCCACGGCATGCGTGCCCAGCAGCGCCTGGGTGCGCGTGCCGTCGGGGTCGTCGCGCAGCTCGTAGATCTCGATGCGCTGGTCGGGTTGGTCGGTCTGGGCCCAGAGCTGGAAGTCGACCGTGATCTCTCCGGCGTGCGGGTGCACCATGCGCTTGGTGCCCGCGACGCATTCGCCCACCCGTCCCGACGACCACAGGGCGGCGAAGGCGTCGTCGCGGACGCACAGCTCGCCGATCATTCGGGTCAGTGCCTCGTCGTCCGGGTACTTTCCGCTGATCAGCCGCAGGTAGGCGACGTAGTCCGCGGCCTCGCGCTCCCAGTCGCGGTAGAGGGCGCGGACGTGCGGGTCGAGAAAGAGCAGGGTGGGCAGGGAGGGGCGGCTGGTCGGGTCGTCAGGGGCGTCGGCGGGCAGATGCGGGGCCACCAGGGCGTGCCCGAGGCTGTTCCACGCCAGAACGTCGTTGCGCCGCCCGAGGATGACGGCGGGGCGGGCGGCGACCAGGGAGAGCAGGGAACGGGCGCTCGCACTGGCCTTCTCGGGGCCGGGGTCGACGATCTGCGTGCGCGTGCCGCGTGCCAGATCCAGCAGGTGCTCGGTCTCGGTGACGGTCAGCTGCAGGGCACGGGCCAGCGCCAGCAGCACCTCGTCCGAGGCGTGGCGGCTGTGCCCCTGCTCCAGACGCGTGTAGTACGTGACGCTGACACCGGCCAGCTGCGCGACCTCTTCGCGGCGCAGGCCGGGGACGCGTCGGCGCACGCCGTAGCCGTTCAGGGGCGTGGAGTCCGGGGTGAGCGCTGCACGCTTCGCCCGGAGGAATACCGCCAAATCGCCCGGATCGTTCATGCGTCAACCGTAAACCGGAGCGATGCGCCGCAACATATCCCTGGGAGTGCCACCCTCCGCGAGGGACGGAAGAAGCGGGATCTGGTAGGTGGTGCATGCACCTTTCACGATCGGTGGCATGCCAGTCCCCATCCTTGCTCTCGCACTCACCGCTTTCGCCCTGGGCACCGCCGAACTCGTCCCCAACGGTCTGCTGCCGCTCATCAGCGGCGACCTCGGGGTGCCGGTGTCCACGGCCGGCTGGGTCACCACCAGCTTCGCCTTCGGCGCCATGATCGGCGGTCCGCTCGTCGCCGCGGCCACGATGCGCCTGCCGCGCAAGCCGCTCGTCATCGGCCTGACCGGCGTGTTCCTGCTCGCCAACGCCGTCACCGCCCTGGCCGGCTCGCTCGTCGTGGTCTCCCTCTCCCGCGCCGTCGCGGGAGCGATGCTCGGCGGGTTCCTCGGAACCGCCGTCACCATCGCCACCGGTCTGGTCGCCCCCGACCGCAGGGCGTCGGCCATCGCCGTGGTGTTCACCGGCTTCACCGTGTCCAACGTCATCGGCGTTCCCATCGGCAACGTCGTCGGCCGTGCGGCCGGCTGGTCAGCCGCCTTCTGGGTCGTCTCCGCGCTGGCCGCGATCGGCGCCGCCGCCATGTGGCTGCTGCTCCCCAAGCAGGCCAACGACGGAGAGGCGGCGTCCGACGACCGCGGCTTCGGGGTGCTGCGCAACGGAGCCCTGTGGGCCGCATTCCTCGCCATCGCACTCGGCTACGGAGGTCTGTTCGTCGTCTACACCTACATCGCGCCGTACCTGACCGGTGTGACCGGTGTGTCGGCCGGTTCGGTCACCTGGCTGCTGCTCCTGTTCGGCGTCGGCCTGATCGCCGGCAACGCCTTGGGCGGCCGCTTCGCCGACCGTTCCGTCATCCGCACGGTGACCGTCATCCTGAGCGCGCTCGTCGTCTCGCTGCTGGCCCTGTGGGCCCTAGGGTCCCTGCTTCCGGCCGTCCTCGTCCTGCTCGTCCTGCTGGGCGGCACGGGCTTCGGCATGGTGCCACCGCTGCAGTCGTACGTGCTGCACCTGGCGGGCGCGGCGTCCGTGCTGGTCTCGGCGCTGGCGGCAGCCTCCTTCAACGCGGGCGTCGCGCTCGGTTCGGCTGTCGGCGGCCGGGTCCTGGACCGCACGTCCGACTATCCCGCCCTGGCCGTCGTCGGAGCCACCATGACCCTGCTCGGTCTGCTCGTCTTCCTCCTCACCCACCGCCGGCACCGCGTCCGGCGGGCCGCGCCCGTCGCCGGTGGCGCGGCTCGGACTGCCGGATCCCAGAAGGCCGGAGTACCGTCAGAAGTGTGAGCCCAGACGATGCGGACCGGCGGTGGACGCAGTCCATGCCGGACGCTTACGAGCGTCACCTCGTGCCGGTGTTCTTCCGACCGTTCGCCGCCGAGATGGCGGCGCGGGCGGCAGCCCTGCACCCCCGCCGCGTGCTCGAGCTCGCCGCCGGTACCGGAGCCCTCACCACCGCCGTGCTCGACGCGACACCGGGTGTCCACGTCCTCGCGACGGATCTGAACGACGCCATGGTCAGTCGCGGGTCCGCGCAGGAGCCGCGTGCGGAGTGGCGGCAGGCGGACGCGCAGAAGCTGCCGTTCGACGACGGATCCTTCGACCTCGTGCTGTGCCAGTTCGGCGTCATGTTCTTCCCGGACAGGCCGGGTGCCTACGCGGAGGCGCGCAGGGTTCTCGTACCCGACGGACGGTTCCTGTTCAGCAGTTGGGGGCCGGTGGCCTCGCACGGGTTCGGTGCGGCCTTCCAGGACGCCCTGGAAGCCGCGATCCCTGATGGCGCGCCGACCTTCCTCCGCGACATTCCGCACGGCTACACCGACCTGGCGGTGGTGGCCGAGGATCTCGCGGCGGCGGGGTTCGGTCTGGACGCCGCCGAGGAAGTGACGTTGGACGGCGTCGCGGAGTCGGCCGCCTCCGCCGCCACCGGGTTCCTGACCGGCACACCGGTGAGCGCCGCGCTCGCCGCGCGCCCGGACGCGGAAGCCGTCGGCGCCGCCGTCACCCGCGCCATGACGGCCACCCTCGGAACCGGCGAGGTGACCGCCCCTATGACAGCGACCGTCTATACGGCGCGGCCTCTGGCCCAAGGAGGAACCGCATAGGCTCGTCCCCATGTCCGAACCCGCCCGTGATCCACGTCTGCGGTCCTTGGCCGACCGGCTCGGGACGGGACCCGTACGAAGAGTGCTCGTCCTCGGGTTCGACGGAGGCGACGTCCTGGTGCGGCTCGCCGACACCGAAGGAAGCGCTGCGGGCGCCGAGTTGGGACGGATCCCTCGGCACGAAGTGGCGATGCGGCGTGTGGAGAACCCGCCCCAGGTGTTCGACGTTGGCCAGGAGATCGACGCCGAGGAGATCGGGCGGTGGCGGAACGGGCAGCTGCTGCTCTCCGCGAGGGCATGCGAGATTCCAGCCCTGCGGTCCTTCCTCCTCGCCCTTGAACGAGGGCAGGTCGTGGAGGGCACCGTCGCCGCCGTGCACGACTTCGGTGTCTTCGTTCACGTCGACGGCGAGCCGGACGGCCTGTGCACCGGTTTCATCCGGGTGCCGGACCTGGCCCCTGGCTGGATCGAGCATCCCCGCGAGGTAGTCGAAGCCGGTCGACGCGTCACCGCCGAGGTGATCATCACCGAGCCACGCTCAGGCCAGGTCACGCTCTCTTTGGAGGCTTGAAAAGAAGATGGACGGACCCGCCTCCGCTAACCCATGAAGGCCACCTGACCACCATGATCAGTACTCCGCCAATCGCCCCGCCTTTCGGCCATCGGTTGTGAAGCCTGCTTCGATGCGCGGCAGGCTTTTGGCGTAGACACGCTTGGTTCGTCCTGCTAGACGACGCGTCTCGCGCCCTAGGAATTTGGACCGGTATCGGGATCCGACGGCGGTCGATGGTGCGTCCACCACTGCGGCACGACCAGACGAGGGGCTCCGGCAGCGCCAAGAGAGCCCGGGCCTAAGACGCATCGCCGGGGCGACCGCTGTCCCGCAAACACTTCTTGGTCGCCCCGAGCAAGCCTCCGCCCTCCCACTTAATTTCAGCTTAAGCACCGAAAAGCACTCCCTTTCGTAGCTCTCGGGGGAGCGGAGACCCCGTCGCCCTCGGCAAGCGCAAATCCTCTACTCCACGCCAGCCGCATAGGAGCGCGAACTTTCTGCGGCTTGCCTCTTTCTTGTCGCTCTTCTGTCTGACTCCAGGTCCTTGCTTCTTCGCATCAAGGAGTACTGGACATGGAAACCAGACGTCGAAACGCTCCCTGCTTCTTCGCTCACAGCAGCGACCCCCGACGCCCTTCGACAACCGAGCCTCTGGGCAGCCTCGGCCGTACGCGGACTGCCGGCTGTTCCCGGACTTGGTCAGCCGTCTGCCCGGTTATCCAGAACCAGCCATCAGCCGGACGCCGGCCATCGCACAAGGCCTGGCAACACATCCGACGCAGGCGGGATGCCGTTTTGCGGATTCCGGACGGCGCCAACCGAGGCAGCCGTGTCCGCATGACAGGGCTTTACACCCCGACCGCCGCTGGCACGTTCAGTCCGTCCATGGAGACCCGCCATGACCAACGTTCTACTTCAATGGCCGCCCCGTACTCGCCGGTCCGCCGCGTCCACGGTCTGCGTCCGACCCGATGCAGAAGGGACCGACCACGAGTCCGGTCGAGTCCGATGCGGCCGTGTCGAGTCCGACGCAGTCCGATCCGAGTCGGACAACCACACCCGGTCCGGACTGCGCCCCGCTCTCCGGCGATGCATTGCACTAGCCGTACTCGCGGTCGTGCTTCTCGTCTACGCCACTTCTGCGTACGCAGCCGCCGACCCCAGTCCGGCCCTGGCGCTCGCCAAGTCCGTCAACCAGGTCCTCAACAACATCCGCAACTGGATCATGGGGATCCTTGCCGGCCTCGCGACGGTGTTCCTGACCGTCGGTGGCATGCGCTACGTCATGGCCGGCGGGGACCCCGGCGAAGTCGAGAAGGCCAAGACGGCCTTCAAGAGTGCGGGGTGGGGATACGGGCTTGCCGCCCTCGCTCCGCTCATCGTGGAGATCCTCAAGGGAATCGTGGGCAACTGATGGCCCGAAACCCTGCCCAGGCAGCTCGACCGAACCGTGGCAGTCGCACACGGCGACTGCATCGCCCTGCGGCGGTTGCGCTCGGCGCCGCCGCGCTCATCTTCGCCCTCAGCACGCTGGCGACCCCCACCCAGACCGCCCACGCCGCCGCACCGCCCAGCATCTCTGCTGTTCACTCTCTACCTCTCCCCCGCGGGCCCTCCGACGCCCCGAGCCCTTGTTCCTCTACGGACTGCATCCCCCAACCCGTCGGTCCCAGCGCACCGGAGCCCGCGCCCCAGCCTGCCACTCCGCCGCCGGACAGCGCACCCGGCGGCATCACCGGCTGGATCGCCAAGGGGATCACCAGCGCGCTCAACTCCTTCTTCCGCAGCGCCGTGGACGCGGCCCTCAACCCATTGCTCGATCTCCTCGGCCGGACCCTGCTGACGACACCAAGCCCTTCCTCGCTGCCCCGCCTCGGCGAACTGTGGAGCAACTCCTGGCAGATCTCCATTGCCTGCTACGTACTTCTGGTGGCCGCCGCCGGGGTGGTCCTCATGGCACACGGATCCGTACAGACCCGGTACTCCGCCAAGGAGTTGGTCCCACGCATTCCGCTGGGGTTCTTGATCGCCGGTCTTTCGCTGTTCCTTGCCGGTAAAGCGGTCGGCTTGGCCAACGCCCTGTCCGCTGCGGTGATGGGCGAGGGCGTGGACACGGGCGCAGCGGCGGCCACGCTCCAGACCTTCGTCCTTGCCGCGCTCAACGCCAACACTGGCAGCCTGTTCTTCGTTCTGATCGGCTTCGCCATCGCTGGGACGCTGGCGGCGCTTCTCGTCGGCTACGCCGTCCGGCTCACCCTCACCGTGATCCTCATCGCTGGTGCCCCGTTGGCCCTTATGTGCCACGCGCTGCCGCAGACCGAGGGCATCGCCCGCTGGTGGTGGAGGGCGTTCGGCGGGGTCCTTGCCATCCAGGTCGTCCAGTCGCTCGCGCTGATCACCGCGCTACGGCTCTTCCTCTCGCCGAACGCCGCGTTCGCCGTGTTCGGCGGCAACCGTAGCGGTCTGGTGGATCTGCTCGTCGCGCTCTCGCTGTTCTACGTCCTGTTCAAGATTCCGTTCTGGATTCTCGGATCGGTACGCGGCAGCCACGGCCGCTCGCTCATCGGTGGTCTTGTCCGTACCTACGTCGTCTACCGGACGTTCGGGGCTCTGCGCGGCCGAGGCGGGGCAGGCGGGGGCGGCGGCAGTGGCGGCTCGCCGTCTTCCCCGTTCTCCGGCGGCTCGCCAGTGCCTGGCAGCCCGCCGCCGCCCAGCGGCATTTCGCCGGCAGCAGCGCTGCGACGTACCCGCGAGGGGGCGCGCCTGCCGCGTACGACCTCGCACGGCTCGGCCGGCTACCGCCCTCGGCGCGCGCCTCTACTGCCTTCGTTCCGCGCCCCGGTACCTACGTCACCGGCCGGAGCCGGCGAACCTGCCTGCTCCAACGGCAGCCCCCCGCCTCCGTCGGCGTTCCGCGGCCCCGGTGATCCGCCCTCGCCCGACGCGCCACCCAGGCCCTGGCCCCGACCGACCGGTCCGCCAGGTCCACCTGCCTTCCGGGCGCCGCTCATGCACTCCGCGGTACCACTTGTTCCTCACTCATCGGACTCAGCTGGCGCCCACACCAGCAGCCCCGGCCGATGGCCTGGCGCCTCCTCCCAACGACCGTGGCCCCCTGGCCCCGCCACTTTCCGAGCCCCGGCGCCCGAGAACCCGCTTGCGGCACGCCCGCTGCCACCACGCATCGCATCTCCCCCGGCCACAGCCTTCCGTGCTCCCCCGCCCGTCCCACCGCCGACGACGCCTTCCAGCAGCCGTCCTCTTCCTCCGCCACCGACCTGGAGGCGAGAACAATGAGCACCCCCACCCCGCACCAGCCGCGATACGCGGTCCGCATCCCCGCCGACGTGGACCGTGAGGACACGGTGCTCGCACGCCTCACCGCCCGCCAGCTCCTGATCCTCTCGGTCACCGGAGTGGTGCTCTACGCACTGTGGATCATGGCCCGCCCGTTCCTGCCCCTCGCCGTTTTCCTGGTCGCGGCGCTCCCCGTGGCGGGTGCCGCTGCCGCGCTCGCGCTCGGTCGGCGTGACGGCCTGTCGCTGGACAGACTCCTCATTGCCGCGGTCCGACAACGCATGGCTCCCCGCCATCAGGTCACGGCTCCCGAAGGGATCCATCCGCCGCCCGACTGGCTCGCTCGATACGCCACAGCCCCCGAGGACGGTTCACCGACAGGCACCCATGCCGTACCGCTCGACCTGCCTGCCCGCGGCATCACCGACACCGGAGTCATCGACCTCGGCCCGGACGGACTCGCCGCCATCGGCGTCTGCGGCACGGTGAACTTCGCTCTGCAGACCGCCACCGAGCAGGAGGCCCTGATCGGCGCCTTCGGCCGATATCTCCACTCGCTCACCGCTCCCGTGCAGATCCTCGTACGCGCCGAACGCCTGGATCTGAGCGCGCAGGTCACCGAACTGCACGAGTCCGCGCCGACCCTGCCTCACCCCGCCCTGGCGGCGGCAGCGCTCGAGCATGCCGATTACCTCATGGCGCTCGCCGACCGTGTCGACCTTCTGCGGCGCCAGGTACTGCTCGTCCTGCGCGAGCCCGTGCTAACCCGTCAAGACGCTCCTGGACAGGGCGTCCACCTGCCCACAACCCACCGCACACGTCGTCCATCTGCCACCGACGCGACCCGCCGCGCGGCCGAGGCACGTCTGGTCCGCCGACTCACCGAAGCCGTCGAGCTGCTGGGCCCCATCGGCATCACCGTTACGCCACTCGACGCCGGGCAGGCAACTGCCGCTCTCGCCGCCGCCTGCGATCCGGACAGTCCCCTACGGCCGTCGTCCGCGCTCGCCGGTGCCGACGCGGTCATCACGGCCGACACGAGCCCGTACGAAGACATCGACGCAAGGCGATCGCCATGAAACGCGCCGGCCCCCGCACGCTCCGACGGCAGGGATCAGCCACCGACACAGCCACCGCCGCCTTCGCTCCGGATGCCCTCACCGTCGCCCCGCGGCACCTGGAAGTCAGCGGCGACTGGACGGCATCGTTCGCCGTCACTGGATTCCCGCGCGAGGTGCAGGCCGGATGGCTGCAACCCCTGCTCACCTATCCGGGGCGGGTCGACGTGGCGCTGCACATTGAGCCGATCGATCCAGTCACCGCCGCTCGGCGGCTGCGTCGTCAGCTCGCCAAGCTCGAGTCCGGCCGTCGCTACACGCAGGACAAGGGCCGTCTACTGGACCCGCAGGTGGAGGCTGCCACCGAGGATGCATACGACCTGAGCGCCCGGGTGGCGCGCGGGGAGGGCAAGTTGTACCGCCTGGGCCTGTACCTGACCGTGCATGCCGGCAGTCGGGACCAACTTGCCGACGAGGTCGCCGCGGTCCGGTCGCTTGCCGCGAGTCTGCTCATGGACGCGAAACCCACGACGTACCGAAGTCTGCAGGGCTGGCTCACCTGCCTGCCCATGGCCCTGGACCTGATCAAAATGCGGCGCACCTTCGACACCGCGGCGCTTTCGGCGGCCTTCCCGTTCACCAGCCCCGATCTGCCGCCGTCCGATCCGACCTCCGTCGCCGCGCCGAGCGGAGTGCTCTACGGCTACAACGTCGGCAGTCAAGGCCTCGTCCACTGGGACCGGTTCGCCCTCGACAACCACAACGCGGTGGTGCTCGGGCGCTCCGGCGCCGGAAAGTCCTACCTGGTCAAACTGGAGGCGCTGCGCTCCCTGTACCGCGGGATCGAGATCCACGTGATCGATCCGGAGGACGAGTACGCACGCCTTACGCGTGCGGTGGGCGGCTCCTACGTGCATCTGGGCGCGGGCGACGTCCGCGTCAACCCGTTCGACCTACCGGTACGGACGCGACCCGACGGTCGACTCAGCGCGCCTCGGGACGCGCTCGTACGCCGTTCGTTGTTCGTGCACACCGTGCTCGCGGTGCTGCTCGGCGGAACGCCGAGCCCGGCCGACCGCGCCGCACTCGACCGAGCCATCGCGAGCACGTACCAGCAAGCCGGCATCACCGCCGATCCGCGTACCTGGACGCGGCCGCCACCGCTGCTCGCCGATCTCGCCACCACACTCAGGCACACCAAGGACCGGGCAGCGGCAGCTCTGGCCGACCGGCTGCACCCATTCGTACGGGGCGCGTTCTCCGAGCTGTTCGCGGGACCGACGACCACGCGGCCCGAGGGGCATCTCGTGGCATTCTCGCTGCGGGACCTAGCCGATGAACTCAAGCCAATCGGCACGCTGTTGACCCTCGACACGGTGTGGCGATGCGTCTCCGACCCTTCGCTGCGGCGACCTCGGCTCGTCGTGGTCGATGAGGCCTGGACACTGATGAAGGAGCCCGCCGGGGCCGAGTTCCTCTTCCGTATGGCCAAGTCCAGCCGTAAGCACTGGGCCGGGCTGACCGTGGCCACCCAGGACACCGCCGACGTCCTCTCGACCGACCTGGGCAAGGCAGTCGTCGCCAATGCCGCCACCCAGATCCTGCTGCGCCAGGCCCCACAGGCCATCGACGAGATCACCCGTGCCTTCAACCTCTCCGACGGAGAAAGACAGTTCCTGCTGACCGCCGACCGTGGCCAAGGCCTGCTCTCCGCGACCCAACGTGTCGCCTTCCAGGCCGTGGCATCGGCGACCGAGCACTACTTGGTGACCACTGACCCGGCCGAACTCGTCGCCTACGAGGAACAGGACCACGGGGGCGCCGGAGATGGCGTGTCGATCGAACTGACCACAGCCGAAGACGACTTGACTACCGCCCCCGTACCTACCGGCGAGGAGGACTCGATCGATCTCGGCTCCAGCTGAGCCGGCGCACACCTACTCGCGCCCTTTACCAGGAGGCATCTGCCATGTCACCTCCCCGGACGTCCCCGCTTACGGACTACCTCCGCGATCCGCGGGGCGTGATCCACGACGTGCTCGATCTCCTCAGACGATGCGCACCCGAGTACGGGCCTGCCG
This sequence comes from Streptomyces sp. SDT5-1, assembly GCF_052245995.1. NCBI lineage: Bacteria > Bacillati > Actinomycetota > Actinomycetes > Kitasatosporales > Streptomycetaceae > Streptomyces > Streptomyces sp. SDT5-1. The sequence continues at coordinate 601,391 of NZ_CM125963.1, forward strand.
CCGGGACAGCCGCACTCCTAGCCGCCGCAGGAGCAATCGGAGTCTGCTGTTGGTGCCGACGGCGTCGGTGCCGCGTGCTGGCCGACCGCGCCCGCGAGATCATCGTCCTCCCGCCGCCCACCGCCGCCCCGGAAGGCGCTGCCGCCCTCTGGGAGAACCTGTCAGGTCTACTCGCTGCGTCCAGGCGCCGACGCCTCGCGGGTCGAGCGCCCCATGTGGTGTGGGAGTACGCCTTCGACCGGGATTCAACACGCCTCCGCCTGTGGGTACCCGGCACGGTCCTGCCGGCTGAGTTCGAGCACGCTGTCGAAGCCGCCTGGCCCGGAGCCCGAACCTTCACCCGCTCCGCACAGCCGCCACTCCCTCAGGACACACCCAAAGGACTTCGGCTGTTCACCTCCGGTGGCGAGTTGAGGCTCTCCCGCGGCGATGCGCTGCCGTTGCGCGCCGACTTCCCGGCCGACCCTCTCCGCGCGCTGTTCGGCGCCACGATTGATCTCGCCCGGCAGGAGCAGGCAATCGTTCAGATTCTGGCCCGGCCGGCAACCCGACGCCGGTCGCGGCGAGCGCACCGGGCCGCACGACGCATCGGCACCGGACGCTCCCCGCGTCTTGTCGGCCGTCTCCTGGACCTCCTGACTCCCGGCCGCCTCCCCCACGCGCGCTCCCGCGCCACGACGGCCGACCGGCAGACAGTGCTCGAGGCTTCCGCTCAGAACAGAGCGATCGTCGCCAAGCAGCGAGGCACCTTGTACGAGACCTCGATCCGCTACGGCATTGCGGCCGCGCTTCGCACCGAGGCGCCCGCTGCAGCCAGGGCGGGTGTGCGAGGCCGTCTACGCGGCAGGGGGCACGCCATCGCCAGCGCTTTCTCGACGTTCACCGAGCACAATCACCTCCGCCGTGTGCGGCTCCGGCGCCCACTGCGTCGCGTTACCGAACGCCGTCTGGATCGCGGCGACTTGCTGTCCATCCCCGAGCTCGCGGCCCTGGCACACCTCCCGTGGGACGACACCGTGGCCGGCCTGCAGCGAGCAGGCGCTCGCTCCGTGCCGCCGCCGCCCGATGTTCCCACTTCCGGAACCACCATCCGTCCGCTCGGACACACCGAGACCAGCCCACACCGCCCGGTCGGCCTCTGGGTGCCCGACGCCCGCCACCACCTCCACGTGCTCGGTGCCACCGGCGCGGGCAAGTCCGAGTTGCTCGCCCGCATGGCGCTTGCTGACGCCGGTGCCGGGCGCGGCCTCGTAGTGATCGATCCCAAGGGCGATCTCGTCAACGATGTCCTGGCGCGCTTGCCGGAGGAACTCGGCCCCAAGGTCGCCCTGTTCGATGCCGACAGCTCCGATCGCCCGCCCGTGCTCAATCCGCTCGACGGCGAGGACGTGGCGCACGCGGTTGACGACATCGTCTCCGTCTTCTCGCGCGTCTACGCGGCCTCCTGGGGGCCGCGCACCGACGACATCCTGCGGGCGGGCCTCCTTACGCTGCGGATGCTGCCGGGCACGCCGACCCTCACGGACCTACCGCGGCTGCTGTCCATCACACCGTTCCGCAGCCGCGCCGTCGCCCAGGTATCCGACGAGATCCTGAGGGGGTTCTGGGCTTGGTACGACGCCTTGTCCGAGACGGGGCGCGCGTATGTGACCGCCCCGCTCATGAACAAGCTGCGGGCCTTCCTCTTGCGCCCGTTCGTACGCGCAGCCCTGGCCTCAGGGCCGTCGACGGTCGACATGAGCCGCGTTCTGGATGGCGACATCTGTCTGGTCCGGATCGCACGCGATTCCCTGGGAGCGGAGACGTCGAGGCTGATCGGTTCGCTCATCCTCGCCAGGACCTGGCAGTCGGCCACCCGCCGGGCTCATCGTCCACCGGCGCGGCGCCGTGACGCGTCCCTGTACGTCGACGAGGCGCACACGTTCCTCAACTTGCCGTACGCCATGGGTGACCTGCTCGCCGAGGCCCGCGGCTACCGGTTGTCGCTCACGCTCGCCCACCAGTACCTCCGCCAGCTCCCCAGCGATCTGGCGGAGGGGATCAGCGCCAATGCCCGTACCAAGGTCTTCTTCAACTCCTCCCCCGAGGACGCCCGCCGCCTTGCCCGACACACCGAGCCCAGGCTGACGGAACACGATCTGTCCCACCTCGCCGCGTTCCACGTCGCCGTGCGGCCGGTCGTCCACGGTGCCGAACTGCCGGCCTTCACCGCGGTGACCCAGAAGCTGCCTCCGCCGATCCGAGGCCGGGCCGACACGATCCGCCGCGCCGCTCGATGCAACGCCCCGTCCATCCCGCCACCTGAGGCAAGCACCCCGCCGCCCGATTCCCCTCCCCGGGATCCCCGCCGTGCGCCCTGACCAAGCCTGCCCCCACAGAGGAGTACGCCATGTCCGCTCACCCCGGCCCGCAGCGCTCACTGCGCGGGCACCGCCCCCAGCGCCCCACTCCACGTGCCGCCACCAGCACCGAGTACGTCGCCCGCCTCGCCGGTCGCCTCACCGACCGGGACCGTTGGCTGGCCCGCATGCTCTACGAGCACAAGGTCCTGACCACCGGTCAGATCACCCAGCTCGCCTGGCCCTCTCCGCGCAGCGCCAACCTCCGTCTCCTCCGCCTGTACCAGTGGCGTGTGGTGGACCGCTTCCAGCCGTTCGTCACCTACGGCTCCGCCCCCATGCACTATGTCCTGGACGTCGGAGGTGCCGCCGTCCTCGCCCGTCAGGACGGTCTGGAACACGGCGAGTTGGACTACCGGCACGACCGTGCGCTCGGCCTGGCCCACTCCCTGCGCCTGGCACACACCGTCGCCACGAACACCTTCTTCACCACCCTGGTCGCGCGCTCACGCCGCGGCGACAGCGAAGGACGGTTGACCGCCTGGTGGTCGGAAGCACGCTGCCGAGGGTTCTTCGGCGACATCGTCCGCCCGGACGCGTACGGCAGGTGGCGTGAACGGGGTACGGAGTTCGAGTGGTTCCTCGAGTACGACTGGGGCACGGAGCGCCCGGCCGATCTCGTGGGTGACAAGCTGCGCGGCTATGCCCATCTCGCGGCGACGAGCGGGATCACCACTCCGGTCCTGTTCTGGACCCCGACGGCGCACCGCGAGGAGCGGGTGCGTCGAGCCCTGGACGTTGCCGCCGCGCTCTTGGAAGAACCCTCGCTCGTGCCCGCGGCGACGACCTCCACCGCTTTCGTCCCGGGCGAGGAAGCCGTCGACCCGGCGGTGCGCAGGTGGCTTCCGCTGGGCGTTCCGACGACGGAATCCGGTCGGCGCCTGTGCCTGGCCGAGCTCTCCACCGCCTGGCCCGGACTGCGCGCTCCCGCCTCAGCGACCGCCCCACACCCAGCAGCGGAGGACCGCGACGATCTCGACGGCGTGTCCGGGCCGCCGCGGCCACCCACGCCTCAGCCGCCTAGCGCGCCGACCGGTCGCCGCCCGCGCTTGGCGCCGTGATGCGCGCGGCGGGCGGTCTCGTGCCCGCGGGCACAGCCGGCGTCATCCTCATCGCCGCGGTGGCGGGCGCGGGGGCAGGGGGTCTCCTGGCCCCCTTCGGTTCCAGCCCTCCCGGCGCCCACGCCTTGGCCGACATTCCAGCCCGCTATCTCGCCCTGTACGCGAACGCCGCGGCCACCTGCCCCGGCCTCGACTGGCCGGTCCTGGCCGCCGTCGGCAAGATCGAGTCGGACCACGGGCGCTCGCCGTTGCCCGGCGTGCACAGCGGCGCCAACTCCGCAGGCGCGCGCGGGCCGATGCAGTTTCTGCTGCCGACGTTCACCGGTGTTGTCGCCCGGCACCCCGCCCTGTGGCGTGGCTCTCGGATGCCGTCACCGTACGATCCCGACGACGCGATCCCCGCGGCAGCGGCCTACCTGTGCGATTCCGGTGCCCGTAACGGCGCGAACGTCACCCGAGCTCTCTGGGCGTACAACCACGACAACGCCTACGTCGCCCAGGTCCTCGCCCAGGCCGACGAGTACCGGAACCACTCGGCACCGAACTCGACGGCGACACGCGCGATCGCCTACGCCCAGGCCCAGCTCGGGCTCCCGTACGTCTGGGGCGGCGACGGCCCTGCCCAGGGCGACGCCGGCTTCGACTGCTCGGGCCTGACCCGCGCCGCCTATGCGGCTGCGGGAGTGCCGTTGCCACGTACGGCTCAGCAACAGTTCGCCGCCGCCCGCCCTCTGCCCACCCGCGCGACCCTGCGCCCTGGAGATCTCGTCTTCTACGGCAGCGATCGCGCCCACATCTCCCACGTGGGCCTTTACATCGGAGCCGCCCGGATGATCCATGCGCCGGGCCGCGGCAAGCCGATCAGGATCGCCCCGCACCGCTATCGCGGGGACAACTACGTGGCGGCCGCGCGCCCGGTACGTGCTGGGCTGTAGGCGCGGCCGCCGGGCGGTGTGCAGGTCACCAGACGCGGAATCCGCTCCGGTGCTGGGCCCGATGCAGGTAGGCGATCCACTGTGTCCAGTAGTCGAGTTCTTCCGCGTCGCCTCCCACGATCACCTTGACTTCCTCGGCGCTGTGGACGCGGTAGCTCTCCAGTGCGGCGGCGATCTCCTCTGGAGTGACCAGCCAGCCGTCGTTCGAGCAAAACTTGTGCAGGGCGATACCGAAGGCCGGATCGGGGTGCCATGCGAGGTGTGCCTCCAGTTGCTTCCAGTAGGCGACCACTTCGGGCCTGACGGGCGAATCCGTCGCCTCGCCCCGGTCACCGTAGGCATCGATTTCCACGTCCGGGACGCCTTCGGGCTCGTGCGGGAACGGCGGCAGCTCGTAGTCGGAAACGACCATGCCGAGCTGTTGCATGACCTCGCAGTACCGGGCCATTCCCCAGATGTTTAGGCGGAAGTACGAGACGTCGACCTCCCTCAGCGCCCGGAAGGCGCGCTCGACGGCTTCCTGGGCCGCCATGTAGGCAGCATCGTCCGGCGGCAGGTCGAGCGTGTCTCGTGCCCTTGCCGCCTCGTTGAAGGCGTTCTCGGCCGCGCGGACAGTGGCGGCCTCGTCGGCGGGCACAGCTTCGATGAACATGTCGTAGCCCATGACGGGCTCCTTGGGTGATTCGGATACAGCGGGTGCCCGGCACGGCGCGCGGTCGTCACCGGGCAAGGGGGGGGCGTTACCAGACGCGGATGCCGCCGTGGTCACGGGCCGTGATCAGCAAGTCGAGCCACTGGGACCACCAAGGCAGTCCCTCGCGGGCGTACGCCTGTATCTGAGGCGTGGCCAACGTCCACCAGCCGAGCGCCGCAGCAATCTCGTCGGGCGTCAGGAGCCATCCGCCGTGGCTGAACTTGTAGCAGGGGATGCCCACGGGGTCCTCCGCCTGTCCGTCGAAGAGTGCGCCGACCGCACCGGCGAACTGTTCGAGGTCGGGCGGTGTCTCCTCGGAGTCCGTGGACAGGAACGCAGTCACACGCGCGGCTGTGGTGCCGTGGTCCTCCGGGAGCGGTTCCCTCGGCGGGCTCAGGTGCTCGATCATGCCGAGCGCATCCATGATCTGGAGCGTCATGGCAAGGCGGGTGCATTCCACACGCAGGTTCACGCCCTGCGTTGCGTCCTCGACCTCCAGTTCAAAGCACATCATTGACCTCCTTGTTGGGTCGGACAGGGATGTACGGGGTGGCCGCGCCCCGGTCGTGGGGACTCTGGGGCGGGGCGCGGCCGGTCGGTGGGCTCACACCGTCCGCAGGCGCATCAGGCGCTCGTGGGCCTTGGACTTGGTGTCGTCGTCGGTGCCTTCCAGCAGCGCCGTGGCGCGGGCGATCTCCTGCGTCATGGTCTTGCCGGGGCGGCGCGGGGCGACGTGATCGAGGTAGTCGGTCAGGGCACGTTCGGCGGCGTACGCCGTGCGCCCGATCTGCTGGGCCTCGATGGTGAACATGTCGGCGAGGGTGTCCCGGCGGCGCTCGTCGGCGCGCACGGTGCGCTCGCTCGCGTCGTCCTTGCGGGGCCACAGTTCGCCGACGAGCCGGTCGAATTCATCGATGGCGAATTCCGTCCGCGCGAGTGCCGTCTCCTCTGCCGCCCACTGTTCGAAGTAGGCGACCGACAGGTTGAGCGTGCGGCGCGCTTCCTTGATCCGGTCGCTGGCCGACTTGGTGTGCCTTACGGTCCACCGGGTGTACGCGTCACGGACGGCGAACCGTTCGGTGTTGCCGCACACCGGCCGCCACGGTGTGACGACGGCAGTGAACGGGGAGCGCCCGTCGTGGGAGTTGATCACGGCGATGAACGGGGTGATCTCGTCGTTGATGCCTTCGGCGTCGACCGTGATCGTGCGCGGGAGGCGGATCGAGACGAACACCTTCCGCCCGGACCGCAGCGCCCCCGCCGATTCCCAGACCACGCCGAACTCGTTCACGAGTTCTTGCAGGAACTCGAAGCCCGACCGGTTCTGGATCGGCGCGTACTGTGCACCGACCACACCGAGCGCGGCGCCCGTATCATCGCGCACGGTGTGGAACTTGCCCTCGTCGCGGCGCAGTTCACCGCGCCACTCGTAGCAGGCGGGGACCCGTTCGACCTGGAAGTCGATCCCGGCGAGCCCGAGCACGGTGTCGATCTCCGTGATCCCTCCGGGGATGACGTTGCCCAGTCCGTGCCACGCGGGGGTGGTGGTGTAGAGGGCGGCCGTACCGGTCGAGGTGTCGAGACCGTCCTTGCCGATCACCTCGCCCGTGTCGTATCCGACGGTGGCGGCGTACGTGCCGTCGTCGCGGCGCACGGCTCCGGTTTCCGCGATGCGCGCGGAGCGCTCTGCGTAGAACCTCTCGTTGACGTCCGTGGACATTGCTCCTCCTCCATGGTCACGAGATGAGAGGAGTGGACCCGACCGGGATCGAACCGGCGCAGACGTTCGGTTATAAGCCGACCGCTCTACCACTGAGCTACGGGCCCTGTGTGCGTGAGGTGTGCCGACGACACGCGCGCTCAGTCGCAGGCGGCGGAGCGGGTGATGGACTCGCGGCGTGCGTGGTGCGGGCCCGAGCGCTCACCCCACGGGTCGACGAGCGCGAACCGGGAGGCCGGAAGACCGAGTTGATCGGCCAACGCACACTCGCGGCACTGGCACGGCAGCGCGAGCCACAGGCCGTGGTGGCTCTTGATCGAGCCGTGATAGATCACGAGGTCACCGGGCTCGATCATGTCGAGCGCCCGGAACAGCGAGTCGGACATGGCGCCCCCTCAGGCAGCCAGAACCGGGAGGGTTGCGGTGCGCGGGTAGCTCCCCCACGCGGTGGCGAGCACGTGGACCTCGCTCGCTCGGTATGCGGCGACGCGACGGAAGCGGCCGTGGATCAGGAGAAATGCACAGCTCGGCTCGCGCCGGTAGATCGTCCGATAGGTCTCGGCAGCGACGCGGCCGAACGGGGAGGCGTACCGCCAGTCGGCGGGGAGGCCCTGAGCGGCGAGGAAGTCGGCGGCCGTTATCCGAGGGACACCGCCCTCAGAAACTGTGTCGCTGAGCTTGGCGTTCATCACGAACCCCCAGACCTGGAGTGCCAACTTTCTTGGCACTTTCAGTGTCTCGCTCGGGACGCTTGATCGCAACAAAGTTGGCAGTGATTCTTTACGCCGCATGCCCGCTTCCGGGCGAGCCGCCGTGAGATCATGCCGACCATGACGCCACGTCCCGACCCGCGCGTTGAGGCCCAATGGCTGCGCAAGCTGGAGCGCGCGACCGCCGCGCACGAAAAGGCGCGCCGCGCGCTGGATGAGGTCATCGCCGACGCGCGCGCCGCCGGCGTGCCGTTGATGACGATCGCGAAGCACACGCCGTACAGCCGGGAATGGGCCCGCAAGATCGCGGAACGGGTCGACGCGGAGCGCACTGGGCCCGGCTCGGCGGATTGAGGGGCGCGGCCTCGGCCCACATGAAGCTGATGGATGCTGAGCAACAGCATTGAGTTGCGGGAGCCGTAGGCAGGGGCGAATGCGCTGCGGACCTGCAGCGCGCCATCTTTTTGCGGACTACCGCTCTAACGGGAAGACGGGTTGGTAGCCGCATCGGCAGTTCTTAAGGCAGGTCCTTAAGCGGCCTTGAAATTGCCAGGCCTGCCGGTACCGACGCCCCCGCCACTTGGCGACATGGCAGCGTCCCGTGCGCGGTCGATCATCGCGCACGGGACGCTCGGCCGTTACTCACCGAGTGGTCTGGACGATGCGATTCCTCAGACGCTCGTCAAGAAGGCTCGACACTTCGCGCCATGCGGCATCGCCGACTTCCTCGGTCTGCAGGTCGCCGATCTCCGCGGTGGTCCGGAAAAGGAAGCGGAAGTCGAAGTGCTGGTGGGCGGGTTCGCGCTTGGCCGGATTGGCCGCGATGGGGTGGATGTCGATGTGGAGCGGTGTCTCACGCTGCGCCGTGACCAAGTGAGCCGGAATTCCGGTCTCCTCTGCCAGTTCACGGCTTGCCGCTTGAAGCAGCGTTCCGTCGCTGGGCTCCAGGTGACCGCCCGGGAGCAGCCACTTCCGGGTGGCGTTGTGCAGGATGTGCAGGACGCGGCCGTCCGACCCGATGAGGATCGCTCCGGCGGTGACATGGCCCGGCAGGGTCTTGCGGCTCGTGAGGTCGTCGCCGTCGTCGAGCAGGCCGAGGATGACGCCCAGTTCACGCTTCTCGTCGGGGTGCTCATCGAGGTACGCGACCAACGTCGAGCGGATGTGGTCTGCCTTGATGGCCATGGTGATCACCTGTTGAAGTAGGAGAGCCAGATCGCCGCGATGACTTCGCGGTCGACTGCGGGAACCTCATGGATACCGGGCACGAGGTCGCCGCGGGTGAGCATCCTGATGGCCGCGAGGATCTCGGCCTGGACCAGGAAGATGAACGGCCCGACGCTGGCGCCGTGGATGAAGTTGACGGCGTTGCCGCCGTTCGCGAGATAGAAGTAGTGACCGGTGGTCTGGTAGCGGGTGACGTGGTCGCCGACCTGCGTACGGGTGTAGACATCGGGGAGTCCGGCGAGGTCGAGCTCGTCCTCGCTGGAGGTCACCGTGGCGACGTAGGCGCCATTGCGCAGGTGGGAGAAATCTTCGCCACGCAATGAAACGGCACCCGTCGCGCAGAGCACCAGACCGGCCCCGGTCAGAGCGGCTTCGCGGTCTCGGGCGACGGTGAAGCCCTGAGACAGGGCCTGTGTACGGCGCACCGGATCGATGTCGAAGACCGTGACCTGGACACCCTTGGCGTGAAGAAGACGGGCGATCGAGCTGCCCAGCTTGCCGAAGCCGATCACCAAGGCCGGACGACCGTGGAGGATGTCGCCGCGGTCCCGCATGACGGCTTCGGTGGAGAAGACCACGGACTGGCCGACGAGGTAGTCCTCGGGGTCCTTCAAGGGTGAGCGCGCGACCGAGACGACCGGGCACGGCAACTTGTCGAGGTCCTCGTAGCGCCTGCGTCCGTTCTCGGTGTCCTCGATCACCCCGAGGAGCCGACCTGTGAACCGGCTGGCGACCTCAATAAGGCTCGGTGCGAAGTAGCCGCCTACGTCCAGCAAACAGACCGTGTCTCCGGCCGCCCTGGACTCGAAGTAGTCGACGGCCGTGTCGTCGTCGGTGAACATCTCCCGGGCGAGGCAGTCAACCGGAACGGCCTGCTCGACCTCCCGCTTCGCAGCTTGCTGGACCGACTTCGGCTTGGGCAGCACAGCCGCCAGCCTCGTCATGGCGGAGACCGCACGCACGAACGCAGGGCGCTCCGCCAGCAGGTGCGTGATCAGGAACGATGCGGCCCGTTCTTCCGGAGCGAACTGCGCGGCGACGCGCGCGAAGTACGCGTCCAACCGTGCGCGTTCGAAGGTTTCCATCGTCAGTGCCCTCAAATCCGTCCAGTGGATCGTGCAGGGGTGGGGAGGCCGTACGTGGAGTAGTCAGGGAGCCATCTGGACGCGGGTCGTCTTGCCGCTGTCACCGCGCAGGAACCAGGAGATGCGACCACCGAGCGCGCGGATCACGAAGAGACCTCGGCCTTGCTCGGATTCGCTGTCGTCCGGCTGGAGTCTGCCAAAGTTCGGGAATGCCGGCAGCGGGTCGGACACGTCGATCAGCACGCTTCCGTCGTCGAGCGCGACCAGTCGGCATTCCAGCAGATGGCCCACGATGCGGCCGTGGTTGATCGCGTTCGTGAGGAGTTCGGAGCCGACGAGCACCGCGTCCTGTACGTCTCCACGCCACTGCCACATGGTGAGGGTACGGCGTATGTGCACACGAGCCAGCGGCACGGAGCCGTGCACCATCGCGTACTCCATCGCCCACTCGTGCAGGACGCCCGCAGTGACTACTGGGGAGGTGTCGGTCGTGTTCACGGGCACGGGCCCTCTCTTCAGTGACCTGTCTTCCGGTTCACCAGAGTTTCGGTCGGTGAAGGGAGGGCGCCATGTGCCGGAGGTATCACCTGGGTCTCGTTCTCCCGCGACCAGGACTCATCTGCATGTCACCTCTCCAACTACCGTTCCAACGAGCACCGTTGGAGGGAAAGTCAGGTAGCCGACCAACGATGCCGTGGTCGGCTGTGCCCACGTGGAGGAGGACGACCTCATGGCGCAGATCGAAGAGGCTCGCAACCTGCTGCACGCCTTCGTCCTGGCGCGCTCGCTGACGTACTCGGAAGGAGCGAAGGAGTACCGGCGGACCGGACAGCAGATCGGCGACGAACTGGACGACGACTCCTACCGGACCGCAGACGTGTCCGAGCCCACGTGGCGGCGATGGACCAGCGGACAACAGCGGCGTGCACCCAATCCACCGGCACCCCGCATTCTGGAGCGGATGTTCGGCCACCCCGTCACGGAGCTGCTCGGCCCGGCGCGTCCGGCTGCGCTCTTCCCGCAATCACCGCTCGACGAAAGCGACATCGCCATGACTGCTCGTGATGCAGCCGCCCACGCCGGGCAAGCCGCCTCCGCGCACATCTCCGAAATGACCATCGACCAGATCGAGGACGACGTACGCACACTGGCGGTCGCCTACGAGACAACCGACCCGGTGACGGCGTTCCGACGGACCGAGAACCTGCTGCTCGACATCCAGGACAAGCTCGAGCGCACCCAGCGGCCTCGACAGCAGGAGCGCCTCTACCTTGCGGCCGGCATGGCAAGCGCACTGCTCTCCGTGGCCTCGTTCGACCTGGCTGTTCTCGGCCCAGCGGTCCAGTTCGCTCGGACGTCGGCGATGTATGGCCAGACGATCGAGCACGGGCCGTTGCAGGCGTACGCGCACGGCGTGCTCGCGTACTTGGCGTATTGGGACGGTCGACCGACGGCCGCGCTCCGTCACGTCCGGATCGCGGAAGGATTCGCCGGAGTGGGTGACGTCGGCCGGATTCGCCTCGCGTCCGTCGAGGCCCGCGCTCACGCACACCTGGGCCGTCGCCGGGACGCGGAGCGCGCCGTGCAGGCAGCTCTCGAACCGGCGGCCGACCTACGGGACGACCTCCACGACGAGGTGGGCGGCGAGTTCGCCTTCGGACCAGCTCGCGCGGCAATGAGCCATGCCAGCACGTACCTGATCCTCAACGACGCCCAGCGCGCCGAGGCGTCCGCCGCGCACGCCCTGCAGTTGCTGACCAACGACCCGCACGCCGATCGGCCGGTGCAGATGCAGGTGACCGTGGACCTGGCCCGCGCCCGGCTGCTACGAGGCGAACTCGACGGCGCGGACGAGGCCCTGGCCCCCGTCTTCGACACCGCAGTGGAGTGGCGCACCATCGGCCTCGTCGACAGGGTCGCCCGACTCCGGGCCGAAATGGCTCGCCCCAACCTCGCGTCATCCACGATGGCCGGTTCACTCGGCGAACAGATCGAGGGTTTCGTGGCACGGGCGGCGGCCCGACCGCTGCCCGCGAGTCGTCTCGCCATAGGTTCTTAGGCGATGCGTAGATTGGCTGCCACGCCCGCATGGCATTCCAGACGACGCGTGCCGGGAAGCCGCCCCCGTACGGTTCCCAGCACGCGCCCGTGCAGCGCCTTACGGCAGACAGTTGGGCCCGTCTTCAACGCGCCAGTAAGACCAGGTGGGGATCGATGCGTAGTGGAGACGCAAGGTCGCGCACTTGTTCTGCTGCGCGGCGACATTGATGGAGCCGATGCTGACGGCACCGTAGATGGCTCCTCCAGCACCGCACGCGAGGGAGAGAACCGCTCCGCCGGGGCCACAGAGCGCGGCCGCCGCACCAGCTACGGCTGCGGGGCCGCCCTGCACGGCCGGCTGCAGGGTGTTCTTGGTGTAGCTGCGGCTGTAGATGAGGTCGACGTAGCCGGGGCCACCGACAATCTTGCCCGGCGGACCGGCCGCAGGTGTGGCCTTGGGTGCGGGCTCGGAGGGCTGCGCATGGGCAGCCGGTGCCGCCGCGGCCACGCCCAGGCAGGCAAGAGTTGCGGCGATCACTCCGCCGCGGACGCAACTGCGCTTCAAAATAAGGGTGTTCAGGATCGCCATGCATGCTCCATGAGGGTCTGTACGTTCGGCTGGATCATCGTCCCGTAAGCGCAGGCCCCTTTGGCCGGCTTGGGGTGCTGGAATCCCAGCCGATTGATCATCGTTCGCTTATCAATCCACGATCGAGGGCGCGCAGCGGTGTGGAAGACTGGCGAGCGACTCGAAGCAGGCAGCAGTACAGGGGGAGTTTTCCTGTGGGAGGCGACCGGACCGGTCGATCGGATCCCAGTGTCCACCAACTCCGGTTGTTCGTGACGCTCTCGGACGAGATGCACTTTCGCCGCGCCGCATCCCGTTTGTTCATGACGCAATCGGCCCTCAGCCAGCAGATACGAGCGCTTGAACAGCGGGTCGGCCTGCAGCTGATCGACCGCACGACGCGCACGGTGACACTCACGCCCTCCGGAAAGGCGCTCCTCCCCGAGGCTCGTGCGGTGGCCAACGCGATGGACGGGCTGCACCGGACCGTGCGTGTCCGCACTCGGGAGGTCGAGGGACGAGTCGTCATCGGCACGCTCACCGCGGAGCCTGCGATGCCGCAGACCAGAGCCATCATCGAAGGAGTGCGAACCCACCACCCGAATGTGATCGTCGAGATGCGCAGCCTCAACTTCGCCAACCAGTACGAGGCTCTTACCAACGGCGAGGTGGATGTTGCCTTCCTGCGCCCGCCCGCGCCCGCGGGCATACGCGTGCAGCCACTTGCCGAGGAGCCGAGGGTCGTCTGCCTCCCGTCCGCCGACCCCTTGGTGGCCAAAGAGATCATCACCCTGGAAGACCTTTCGTCACGCTCGATGGTGACCATGCCCAGCAAGTCTCCGCGGGCCTGGCGAGACTTTTGGGCCATCAACCCGCGCCCTGACAGCACGCCCATCCACTTCGGTCCGCTCGCCGTCGACGTCGAGGAGGTTCTCGCGCAGGTCGCCCTCGGCAACGTCATCGGATTCCTGCCGGCCTCCGCGCGCGACTTCTATCCGCGTCCCGGCATCTGTTACCGAGACGTCGTCGATCTGCCGCCGTGCACTATGGCGCTCACCTGGTTCGCGCAGAACCACGACCACCCTGAAGTCAAGCTGATCCGCGACCTGGCGCGAAACGTGCTCCGATCCGGCATGTCAGCCGAGCCGCCCGACACAGCCCCGCACTCGTAAGACACCCATAGATCGATGGGCCCCTGACCGCGAACGCACGCGCACGTTGACACCCGTCTGGGGCTGGTCGGTCGCATCACGCCTTAGCGGGCAGCCACTTCGGCCAGGATCCGCGCCTCCTTCGCCGGGTCCAGTCCGTGCTCGTCCCAGCGAGGGTGCGACACGGGCTCGTTGCCGCCCCGGAGCCAGGCCCATGTGTCGATCACGGTTTCTTGCACCGGACGGGATGCAAGTCCGGCCCCCTGGGCGAGGCCAGTCTCCACAGCCCAGGTTCCGTGCGCGGTCCGCCACAGCGGAAGTTCGGTCCATTCGCGCACGCCGTGCTTTGCGAGGGTGTCGTCGTCGACCCACACCAGACGCCCGCGATCTCCTGTTACACGCATGCACGCCGTGAGGAGATCTTCCATGGTGTTCCGGCCCAGGGGCGCGGCCACGTTGAACGTCCCCGGCGGCGCGTCGAGCGCGAACGCTGCCAGATCCCGGACATCGACGGGTTGTACCGTCTGATCCGCCCGGCCCGGGGCCAGGACCGCTCCGCCTCGCTCCGCTCGACGCAGCCACCACGGCAGACGTCCCACATACTCGCCGGGGCCGAGGATGACTCCGGGACGGAGAATGCTCGCTCGATCCCCGAAGACGCTGAGCACCGCGTTCTCGCATCCTGCCTTCTGCATGCCGTAGTGGATCGTTGTGCCGAGCTCGGCCCCATAGCCGCGGTCGGCGTCGGCAGGAGCCTGGTAGGTCGGACTTGCTTCAGTGAGGCGCTCGTGCGGCCAACCCTTATAGGCGTTGACCGTGGACACATAGACGTAGTGCTGAGCGGCGCTGCCAAGTGCTCGTGCGCCATCGAGAACCTGCCTCGGTGACATCTCCGAGGCCGATGTGTCGACGACCAGGTCCCACGGCCCGTGCCCGGCAAGCCGCTCGAGGTGCTCACGGCGTGTCCGATCGCCGTGAACCGGCTGCACTCCGGGCGCATCCGGAGCGCTGCGACCGCGGTTGAACGTAGTCACCTCCCAGCCCCGTTCACAGGCAGCGTTCACGACTGCTCTGCCAAGGAACCACGTGCCGCCGAGTAGAAGGATGCGCATGTCGTTGATCCTGTCGAGCAGCAGCGCGACCCGCCAGACCGCTCCTCGTCGTACTTCGCTCGGAAGCTCGAGTTCATCCGCCTCAACGCCCAGCGCTTCCTCCGGACTTTTCCTGCCGCGAGCCACGGCGCTGAAGTGCCTCGAACGTCGCGATCGTCTCGCGGCTCGGTTCCTCATCCACTTCGGCGAGCACCGCGCCGAGAAGAGTCAGAGTGCGCGGGATCTCGGCCGGCAGACCGAGGCGTGCTTGTACGCGCGCGATGTCGCGGTAGATGGCCTCGTTGTAACGGTCGAGCTTCGTGGCCCGCTCCAGCAACGCAAGAGCCTTCGATGGGTCAGAGGTGCTCAGTGCACGAGTGAGGGTGGCTACTGCGTCGAGTACGTCCCTCCGCACTGCCTCGCGAGGCGCTTCGCACCACTCCGAGACGACGTCGCTCGCCAAGTCGCCCGTATAGAGGTCGATCCCACGATGCAGTGCCTCACGGCGCTTCTCTTCGCTCCTCGCCATGCCGGCCTCGGTCAGGGCATCCTGCAGCTCCCACAAGTCGACGGAGACCTTGCCGGGCTCCACGACGTATCGACCGTCCTGTCGTCGGACGACGTCTGCGAGCTCTCCACCTGTAAGCGTCCGCACCGTACGCCGGAACTGGCTGAGTGTGGCGTGGAAGCTGTTGTACGGGTGGTCGCTCGGCGCGTCGGGCCATATCGCGGCGGTGAGAGCTTCCCTTCGCGCACCGTCTCGGTGGAGGGCAAGGTACGCGAGGATCTCGCGCTGTTTCGGAGCGAGTGAGTGAGTGAGGTTCTTCGCTTCCGCATCGTGGCTCGGGCGATACGCCAGTTGTACCGGGCCCAGCACTGCGAGCGTGAACGCGCGCTCGCCCGGAGATCGCTTCGGACTCCGTGCCTCTGCGGCCGCCGATCCCTCGGGATTCGCTTCGCGAAGCAGGTCCAGGACGGCGCGTGCATCGGGAGCCGGGAGCGTGAACAGGCGGACGCCAGTGAGGTCTTCCTCGCCCGGCGAGCTGTCGGCCGAGACGATTCCGTCCTGCTCAACTTGAAGTGTTCGCCCCGAACGCCACTCCCCCAACAGCACGCCGGCCAGGCCGAACTGGGCGCCGTTCTCCAGGAGCGACTGCAGACGGCCTTCTGATTCCGTGGTGGGTTGAGCGACCAGAAGCAGATCGGCGTACATGGGCCTGTCGTTGGCCGGGCGGTTGTCCTCGTCCTGCTCCTGACGGACCCGGCTCAGGAGCTCTGCCTCCAGCACGTCCAAGGCTGCGCTCAGGTCTGCCACGATGCACAACCCTGGTGGCCGTGGGGACTCGGCGATTTCGTCCACGAGACCGAGCTTCTCGGCGGAGCCCGCAGGAATCAGCATCTCGAGTTGCCCGGACCCCGACTGCCCATCCTCTGCTGCGTGAGCGACAAGGAGAGCTCGAGCGGCATCCGACGCCCCGGCTCCGACCATGCCGAGGCCCCTGCTACGAACCGCGTGCCAGGCGACGCTTCGGCCGTCGTTCGGCCCGTGCGCTTCCTTCGTGAGCGGCGAGTCTGCCTCCAGGACTTCGCGGTCGCCGGCAACGCGCAGGGCACGGACCACCGGTGCCATTGTCAGGTCGTCGCGTTCACCACTGCCCGGCCGGTAACGCGCCCGCCGGCGCAGACGCACCGTGGCCGCGGCGGCGCCGATCAGCGCAGCCAGGCCGAGGCCGACGTAGGCTCCGGTCGCCAGCTCGAGCCCTGGCGCCGAGTGCCCCTCCGAATGAGGCGCGCTCGGCGACGGCGAGCCGGGAGGAGACGGTGTCGCCCGCGGCGGAGGGGGGCTGGGAGATGAGTCGTCGGGCCGCTGAGACGAAGCGTTGTCCGGCAGCTGCAGGATCCAACCCGGACGGATCAGATCAGGGTTACTCAGCGCCTCGCCGTCCGCTTGGGGCCGACCGCGGTTCAGCTTGTAGATCTCCGGCCATCGGCCGCCATCCCCCATGGATCTGACGGCGATCCTCCACAGGCTGTCGTGAACGCCGCCTTCCGGGGGACGCACCGTAGCCGTAACTACAGGATCAGCGCTCGAGAGCGCGGGCGCCGATTCGGGAGAGTAGGTGTGCCATGGCAGGCTCGACGATACGTGAACAGGGGCAGTTCGAGCTCCAGCAGCTTCGGCTCTGTTCAGCAACAACGCCGTGATGGCCGTTCCCACGAGCATGGTGGCGACCGCATGGACTGGGCCGTGCGAGGCACGAAGCTCTGGCCATGTGCGGCCCCTGATCACATCCATCGCAGTGCGGACGACGTCGACGACGAACGCGAACCACAGAACCCAGAGCACACACGCCAGCGTGTCGCGCAGGAAGCCGATACTCATCGGTGTGCCGACAGCCCTTCGGATCTCCTCCCACCTGGGGACGTGACTCGGCATCGGCCACCCGACGTAGTGCCACAACCCCCACGGAACTCCAGCGCCCAGCAGGAGCAGCCCTACTGCGGTCAGCAGTTCCCGGAGCGGCCGGCTCACCCTGCGTCGTCCCGACTCCCCCTCCAGTGGCGATCTCATGGGACCGCGATGCCGGAATTCCGTACTGGATGTGCTGACCCCGACGCCGACACGGTGAGGGACTGGATACCCACCACACGCAGCAGCTGGGTGGAGGAGCGTGCCGTGACGGTCACGGTGACCTCGTCCGCCGTGGCCACTGCGGTACCCGAGTCACCTGTTGCAGCGACGTGGCGCTCGGCGAGGGCTCTGGCCTGCTCCGGCAGCAGGCGGAGGGCGCCGTTCGCCCGGTAGGCGGTCAGGTCGAGGGCTTGCGCGCCTTGTCGTGCTGCTTCTTGGGCCTCACCGATGGCACGCGCCTTCGCCGCCAGTGCAAGGCCGCCGTCCAGGACGAGCCCTCCGAACATCAAGACTGCCACCGAGACCAGGACGACGAATACCGTCACCTGTCCACTGTCGCTCCGCGCCGCGTCCAACAGGCGCTTCGCAGATGCCGATGACCGGAGTATCACGTGGAGCCCCGTGCCCGATACGCCTTACATCCGACCGTGAAACCGTCGTCCACAATGACGGCATGACGCGCTTGTTCCGCAGTTACTGGGCCGAGGAAGACATCTGGTTCTACTTCGAGGTGGATGCTGACGGCTGGGTCGTTCGTCAGGTTGAGCTTCACGGGCCGCTCGGAAAACCTCTTGCTGCGGCGTCCTGGGCCGAAGAAGAAGCCGCCCAGCGGGCCGGAACCCTCGCAGACTACGAGGCAACGTTCGGTGGGACGGCCCAGGCTCCGGTTCATGAGTGGGACGATCACGATCCGCAGGTTCTCACCCTCGCCGAGTTCGAGACCGTCTGGGCCACGGCACGGGCGGCCTGCCAGGCGAGAGTTCATGCACGCTCCACTCGCGGAGCGTGACACCACGTGCCTTCGCGCGCTCACTGCTGAACACCAACGCTTCGGTTCGTAGTCCGAGACACTTCAGGTTTTGTGAACCCAAGAGTTGTCCCTCGATACACGTCGACCGGCGAGGTGAAGTCTGCGCTCAGATCGACACCGCCCGGCACACGGAGAAGTCCAAGGTCACTCAAGTCGACGCGGCAGGTTACAGAAGCCCGGGCGGCACCACCCGGCCGCACGCTGCCCGTGACTCGTACCGCGAGTTCCCGGCAAGTGACGCCCTCGTCTTGCAGCGCCTCGTCTGAGGTTTTCCGGGCGTGCGCTGCCGCCGCCGCGGCGGTGCGCTCGGAGCTCGCGGCTCTGGCCGCTTGGTGGGCGGCGTCCTCGATGCGCAGTCGGGCGTCGGTTGTCCGCCCGCACAGGACCAGGAACCACAGGGCCAGGATCAGTACGGGAACGGTCAGTACGAGTTCGACCGTCGCCGAGCCGGTCTCCTCTCGGGTTCGGCGCAACCGAAGGTCCACCGGGCGCGCTCCAGCGAGCTTCATCGAGCGCCTCCCCCGATGTCTGTCACGCGTTCTACAGGCCCGGACGACTGCGCTCGCACCGGCATCCTCAGGAAGGGGAGAACGGACCCAGCAGTGCCAGTCACCTGTACTTCGGCCGTGAGAGCCCCACGTGTCACGTCGATCTGTGCCCCGCGAAGGGGCCCTGGCCCCAACTGGCTCAGGATCCTGTCGCCTTCCAAACTCCCCGCCTGCTCGGTTCCGTGTTGAACACGGGTGGCTGCCAGTGCCTGGACGGCTGCTTCCTGGGCTATGTGGTTGGCATGGAGGTACACGGCAGCTTGGGCCAGGAACAGGACGACGGTGAACATCAGCGGCAGGACGAGAACCGTCTCGACAGTCCCGCCACCCACATCCAATCGACGTGAACCTGTCGGCCCTGTACGAATCGCGCCTACTTGAAGGTGACGCTGCGTGCTGCGGCCAAGATCTGCGGTCCGAACAATCCGGTCACCGTCAGGGCGAGCGCGGCGAGAAACGCGATCCAAATGACCTGTTCGGTTGTCATCCCGCCGACATCGTTCTTGATGGCTCGTCCGACATTGACGACGCGGTGTCGTAGCCACCGGAAGCAGGTTGTGGGTGACATGTCCGTGGCTCCTCAAGCGTGATCGAAGGGGGTTCACAGCGAGGCCTCGATTTGTACGAGGGCCGGGTAGAAGACGAACAGCACGAACCCGAAAGCCATCAGCATGCCGGGCAGTGCCATGCGCTCCGTCGCGGAATTGGCCCGTCCTTCGGCCTCCGCCGCATCTCGGCTGCGCAGCGCCCCGGCCTTGGCCGAGAGGGAAGAGCGGATCTTGGCTCCCTCGGCTCCGGCGAGCGTGAGGGTGGCCGCCAGCTCCGACAGCTCGCTCACGCCAACTTCGTCGCCGAGTTGCCCAAGGGCGGTCCAAGGGGAAGTGCGGGTCAGGCGTGCGGTGTTCAGTGCGCTGCGAATACTCTGGAACGGCCGGCCGTGGCCGACCTCCGCCGCGTCGGTCAGTGCACCCTCCACACCTGCACCTCCGGCGAGCAGGATGTGGATGAGGTTGAGGTAGGCGCTGAGCGCCTGGCGGAAGGCCGTTCGTCGGCGCTCGGCGGCTGTGCGCACGCCGGCATCCGGCAGGAGGAAGCCTCCGACCGCCAGAGTCAGTGCGCCGGCCAGCGGGACGGGCCACGGCAGAGGGCGACCTACGAGGGCAAGGAGCGCCGCCACGGCAGTCGGAGGACACAGCCCTGTGAGCGTCAGGGCCGCCTTCTCCCCCAGGTACGTCTCCACCGACCGCCCTACGGCAACCAGGTCTCGGCGCACCCCACTCGACGGCAGCCCAAGAGCGCTCAGCACAGGAGTGAAAGGAGCGCCCAGGCGTTCCACCCGCCCCTTGCGGAGCGTGGTGCGGCCGTCCGACGAAGCGGGAACGGCATGGAGCCGCGAGATCAGCTCACTCAGTGGAGGTGGAGGCGGGAACACCCAGAACGACAGGGCCCACAACCCGAGTCCGACACCCATGGCGAGCACCACGATGGCGATCATGTGACGGCCTTCCGTGCCTCGCCGCCCTTGAGGCGCGTCGGGTCTACGGAGAGTCCAGGCCCGGCCAGAATCCTTGCCGGTTGCTCGAGCCGTGCCATCCTCCCCAGCCACGTGAATGCCCCTGCGAACACCGTCCCGATCAGCATGAGGACCAACTGGCCGCGCCATGTGTCGTATGGGCTCAGGAACTCCGGGTTGAGCAGGACCAGTCCACCGGCGAAGGAGACCGTGGTGATCACGACCACACGGACGGTCGTACGTACCCGCGCTCGACCGGCATCGATCCGCTGGCGCATCTCGACGTGTGCACGGGCGGTGGCCGCCAATGCGTCTAGAACCGGCCCGAGTCGGCGGCCTTGCCGTTCGGAGGCGAGTATCAAGGAGGCGATGACCAAGTCGGCTGTGGCATCGTCCAGTTCATCCGCGAGGTGTCGCAGTGCGTCGGGGAGGCGTTGCCCCGCGGAGATGCGGACGGCGAGAGCTCTCACCTGTGGCCGCACTGCCTCCGGCGCGGTGTCTGCCGTCGCTATGATGGTCTGCTCGATACCTGCGGCGGCGGCAAGCGTGTCACGGAGCATCTCCGTCCAGCCGGCGATTCCTTCGACCCGGGCGACCTGCTGGCGTTGGGCAGCTGCCTGTCCCAGCATGCGCGGCAGACTCCACATGGCCGCCGCCGCCAACGCACCTCCGACCACCCACCCCGTCATGGCTCCACATGCCAAACCGGCGAGTACCGCGGCCGCCAGCCACCGCCCTCGATGCTCCCTACGCCATGGTGCATCAGACGACTGTGTAGGCGTGCCCCATGGGCCTGCCTGCGCGCTTCGCCTGGCTGCCCGCGCAAGCATGACGATCCCGGTGCCGCATCCGAGACCGAGGACACCGAACAGCGCTGCGTATCCGTGCATGACCTTCACCCCCACTCGGCCTGGTCGCTTCGTTCCAAGCAGTCGGGGTCGAATCCGGCGGCCGCCAGGTCATCGATCGTGTCTGCACGGAGCGGCGCTCCGGGCACGGCGCGCAGGTCCGGCCCTGGCCGGAAAACCTCGTTGGACACGATCTGTTGGTTGTCCGCGTCGACGATCTCGCGTACGGATGACACCACTCGCTTGGCTACGTCGTCACGTGGCTTGTCGAGGTGCACGACGAAGTCGAGCGCGGAGGCGACCAGCAGATTGGTGGCTTCCAAGGGAAGCCTCTCCGGTCCCTGAACCGCGTAGGCCGCCAGCTTGGTGAACGCGCCGCGGCTGGTGGAGGAATGCAGCGTAGCCATGGAGCCGTCGTTGCCCTGGCTCATGGCATTGCACATGGGGATGACTTCCGGTCCACGCACCTCGCCCACGATCACACGGTCCGGTGACATGCGCAGCGCCCAGCGCACCAGCTCCGCCTGACTTATGGCTCCCTGGCCCTCGATGTTCGGCTCACGTGCCTGCAAGGCAACAACGTCCGGGTGGGCCGTCATGTCGGTGTCCAGACCGAGTTCGAGCACGTCCTCTATGGTCACCAACCGCTCCCACGCCGGTATCTCCGCGGCGAGGGCGCGCAGCATCGTCGTCTTTCCCATCGCCGTACCTCCGGTGATGAGAACGTTCTTCCGGGCGCGGACCATCGCACTGAGGAAGGACTGCAGCGGTCGATCGAGCGTGCCGGTTTCTCGGAGCTGAGCAAGGCCGACGCGGCGGAAGCGGTGTCGCCTGATCGAGACCGATGGGCGTCTGGTGACCGTCATCACCGCGAACACTCGCTCTCCGCCCGGTAGCTGGAAACTCACACCCGGGCTGCCGCGGTCGAATCGGCGTTCCTCGACACCGGCGCGCGCCGCCAGATCGCGGATCAGGGCGATCAGCTCCGCATCCGACGTCACCACCGGACGAAATCGTTCGCGCCGGCCGTCGGAGAACCGAAGGAAGACGCGGTCGCCGTTGATGTTGATGTTCTCGATGTCCGGGTTGCGCAGCAGAGGTTCGAGCCCTCCGAGGCCCAGACACTCGGCCAGGACGGAGGCGATCAGCTGCTGCTCGATGTCCGGTGACACCACGTCTTCGCCTCGCCCGAGCTGGGTGCGCGTGTGCTCCTCGGCCACATCGACAAGGATCGACATGGCGTGCTGCCGTCGTTCGGCCTCGGACATCGGGGGGCGCCCGGACTCCTCGTCGACGCGAATATGTCCAGCCAGCCGATCAGGGAGTTCCTGACGCAGTCGGCGCCGCAGCAATTCGGCGACCGGGCCCATGTCGTCAATACGTGTGCCTGTCGGACCCCACGGCACACCGGGTTGCATCACCGCGGTACCTGGTGGGAGAGGTCGCGTGTGTTGAGGCCGTGGCTCATTGGTCGCACCCATCACAATCCTCCGCTCGGACCGGCCGCTGTGGCAGTGCGCGCCGCGGCAGTCACACGCTCGACGGCGTCAGAGGCCGCATGCTCCGTTGGTCGCCCCCTGACCGCTTTCGCGTCGAACGCGGGCGAGGCGACCGTAGCTGCGATCCGTGCCATCGCCCCTGCGAGCGGCGAGCGCATCGATGCTCGGTGTGGCCCCTTTCGCCCGCCCAGGAGGGCCGCTCCTCTCCGGTCTTCCGGCACGCGTCCGAGCACGTCGACTTGCAGAGCCTCTTCGATCACGCGGGTCCCGTGACCGTCACCGACCAGGAGCAGACACGTGGACGGCGCCCAGAGCGCTGTCTCGTCCCATCGGGCCGAGACATGCGACAGGGCGTCATCGTGGGCCCGCGCGACCAGCAGTACGACGTCCGCAGCTTTCATGATCTGCAAGGCGGGGGAATCCGGGTCGGCTCGTCCGCAGTCGGCCACCACCACGACGCCCGTCTGGTCAGCTGCCTTGCGCAAGGTGTTCACGGACAAGCTGGTGAGTTGCCGGAGAACTGCGCGCGCTTGGTCCGCCCCCGCTGGGCCGACCACCACGGGCAAACCACCAGGGAGTCGCTGGCTGTGCTCTCTCAGTACGACTGGCTTCTGCTTCCGCCGAGCCGCAGCCGTCAGAGTCACCAGCCCGGGCGCGAGGGCGAGACGAAACCGGGCGAGCAGGTCTCCCCCAGCCGGATCGCATTCCACCAATACGGGACGTTGCCCCGCGGGCAACCCTGCGGCCAAGGCGAGCGCGGCCGTCGTGACTCCTGGCGAACCCTTCAGACTGCACAGGGCTAAGAGCGTCATCCTCGGCCCCCGTTCACGATGACGACGGCGACATCTCCCTCGCGCGCGGTGGCGAGTTGCCGAGCGGCCTCGTTGTCCATCTGCAGGGAGGCCACAGTGGTCTCTTTGTTGGGCGGCGACTCCACAGCCATGACCGTGGCGTTCCAGGACGTGGACGTCTCGCTCGTCGGCTCGTCGCTGACTTCCTCCCGCGAAGTCATCACCACCATCACGAGGTTCCCCGCTCGCAGCCCCGGTGGGAACTGGCCCGCCTTGAGGCCGACTGCCGCGACGGCCGAGCCGGGAGGAGGCACCTTCGCGTCCCCGACCACGCTCTCGGTCAGCAGGGTCCCTGCGGGGAGGCTGTAGGCGACGGGACGGCCCTCCACCCTCGAACGAGCACCCGCCGGAACGACCCGAAGGCCGTTGCCTCTCGTGACGCTGACCTCACGCAGGTCTTGCGCTTGGAGTTCTTGGCCCACGGTCACCGGACGTACCAGCGCCAATGCCGATTCGCTGTCGCTGAGACGCGTACCGACGACCGTGCCTGCGGTCGCACACCCCACCACGAGGACGAGCCCGATCAGCAGATGCCGCGGGCGGCGCACTGTACGCAAAGCGGTCAGCCGCTCCGGCGGACGCCTGGTAGGCCGACCCTTCTGGTTTGGCCTGCTCCCCTTCTTTCGGCCTCCACTCCGCGCCGGGGAAGGTGCACCATGCCTCGCCGTCGAATGCGGGGAAACCCCTGATCCCACCATCTGCTTCCTCCCGGGGCATGTCTTCTCGGCACCGCGACTGCGCGGCGCCCGTGCAGGACTCGGTTGTCGTCTACAGCGCTGAATGCAGCGCAGGCACGGCAACCCCAACCCCGCACTCACCTGGTGTTCAGTGCCTGGCTCTCGGCCACATGCACCGCTGCACTCGACGTGGTCGTCAGGTCGGCAAACGTGCCAGTCCGGCCGGCGCCCTTCCAGGTGACCTTCCAGTGCACGGTCACCGAGAGGGCGAAGGCACGGTTCGGCCGATCCGCCGATGAGGTGCGGTAGGTGTGACCGCAGTCCGGGGACGACCGGCCCGCTGCGACCGATCCCGTATACGGTGTGCCGGGCCCTCGGCAGATGACCGAGTTACCGTCTCCGAGGGACCAGACGGCTCTCGCCGGCCGGGCCGTCGCGGTCACGGACACCCCAGGCACCGCGGCAGTCGCCGAGACACGACGCCAACCATCGTGAGCCAGCCACAACCATGTCGGCAGATTCACCAGCTGCTCACCATGCGGGTTCGTGGCCACCTTCGGCTCCGGGAGCCCGAGTTGGGCACGCGCCCGTCGTGCCAGGTCGATGGGCGCAGGCGCGGGAGCCACCGGGGCAACAGCGTCTCCTGCTTCCCTGTCCGGCATCCACACAGGCGGCCGGTAGAAGGCATCGCGAGTGCCGCCCTTCGTGCACCGGTACACGTACCAACCGCCATCCCTTTGTGGCGCGGAGGCCTTCTCAGCGGCCCCGAGTCCGCGCGTGAACGTCGCTTGCACGGCTCGGGACCGCTGCCTTCCCGCCGAGCGGGGATAGATGGCCGGTGCCACCTCCGGCGGGGGCTTGTAGTTGCTGCGCTCGTACGCACATGTGGCGAGGTTCGGGTCACGTGGCGCCGCCTTGCCGTCGCCCTTCCGCCCGTAGCTGTCGCCATCACCGGCGTTCGGACGCTTCCTGGGCTGGGAGTGCCGTGGAGCCTCAGTTCCACTGTCGCTCTTGCCGGCGCCGAGTTCGCAGCCCGGGTGGGGGTTCTGGGAGCAGTCCACGACTCCCCAACCGTCGTCGGCGAAGGCGGGCGCCGCTCCGCCGAGCACGAGGACGGCGCCGGCACCGGCACCGGCTACGAGAAGGGGTCGCTTCAACATGACCCGACCCTCTCCACGGCAAATCGCGTGACCTTCCAGGCCCCGTCGTCCTGCTTCTTCACCTCGGCGGTGATCGCCCGGCGCCCACCGGGCGTACTGTCCGCCAACTTGCCGGTGGTCTTCCGGTACTTCAGCCAGTGGGTGGAGTCACCACAGTCGGAGACCAACGCCACGACCGGCGCGGCGCGTGGAGTGAGACGGCTGACCGTGGGGTCGTTGCGTGGCGCGCCCCTTGTGACGAGGCCGTTTCGGTGGTCCGCGTACATGCCTCGCGTGATCGTGCCGAGGGCATCCCCGGTCGCGTGCCTTGCCAGCAGCGGCGACTTCCAGTCGGAGGTTCGTGCCGCGGCTGCTACGTCCTGCCACATGCCGAGGTATGCGGCTGTGGCCCGCCGTCTCGCAATGTCCGCGGGTGGCGGTCCATTGGAGGAGGCAGCGCTCGGCGTCCAGGCACTCGACCGCCCGCTGCTGCCGCTCGCGCCCCCGTGGTCGCCGGAGTCGGTGCAGCCGGCGACCACCAACAGCAACAGCGCGGCAGAGGTCCCGGAGCAGAGAGCGCGGCGCGACGCGTTCGTCCCGTTCATGGCCGGCACAACGGTCACCTCCCCCTCAGACGGAGATCAGATGGATCCGCCGACCACAGGCGACTCGGTCGGCGCTCCACTTCCTCTACTCCGCCTCAGCGCCCCGACTGCAAGGTGCGTACGCGTACGCACTTCAGAGTCGGTCCGCGTTCATTGCCGATCCTTTACCTCCAGCGGGCCGGTTGTCGCCTCCCAGTCGATGTGGTGTCTGGTCAACCATGGCCTCGCGTTCCGCGGCCCGTCCTTCAGAAGCCGCGACAGCATGAAGTCGCGCAGGAGGCGCTGAAGAGGTCCTGGAATCGCCCGCCGCTTCATGTTGGCGCTGGTTGCGACGAGCTCCTCCACTCGAGGCCGTCGTAGTTGCTCGAAGCGTGCGAAGGCAGCTTCCACCCCCGGGACATCGCGCAGGCACTTCGCGAGGACCACGCTGTCCTCCAGCGCCATGGCCGCCCCGTGCCCGGCGTTCGGCGCTGCGGCATGTGCGGCGTCCCCGATCACCAGCATGTGGTCCCTGTGCCAGACGGGCGTCGAGGAGATGTCGTACACGCTGATCCCCACCACGTCGTCCTCCGTGGAACGGATCAATTCGGTCGCGGTGCGGATGTCCCCCGACACCCGGTTCAGGGCCCTGCGCTTCCACTGTTCAGGCGTGACCGATCCGCGGTCGTCCGGTGTGGACGTGCTTCCGGGAGTGTTGATGAACCACCACGTGTCACCGCCCGGTGTCGTGACGTAGGCGAAGAAGGACCGCTTGCCGTACATCATGCGCATGGTCTCCGGAGAGGCGATCGCCGGTGCCTTGCTCGCGTAGCCACATACGGCGTCCTCGCCTGTGTAACGAGGGCGCGGAGCAGCTGGGTCGATAAGCCTTCGGACCACCGAGTGGATGCCATCAGCCCCCACCAGGAGGTCCCCTTCGGCCTCCGTTCCATCAGCGAATGTGGCCACGACCCGGTCGGCCGAGGTGCGCACCGCGGAGACCAGCCTCTTGCCCCCTTCCACCGGGATGCCACGTCGTCGCGCCTCGTCGGCGAGCAATCGGCAGAGTTCCGCACGCCGTAGTGTACGCGGAGCTTCCAGCCGCCCGAATCGGTCCTGGTCCAGGCGTGCGTCTCGCAGCCTCTTCCCTGTTCCCGTGGCGAATTCGAGTCTCGTGACGGCGAATGACCGCTCCGACACGAGCTGATGGGCGTCGATGGCGCGGAGTGCGTCCATGCCGTTGGCGAACAAGGAGAGGAATGCCCCTCGTTCGCTGAGGCCGTCGGGATGGGCCTCGTACACGGCGGACGTGATTCCGGCCTTCTTGAACGCCATCGCGGTCGTCGTGCCCGCGACGCCGCCACCGATGATCAGAGCGTGCATCAGTGTTCTCCGTTCGGGTCCGCGGTGCGGAGAGCGTCCGAGAGGACAATGAGCTCGCGGACGTCCGCTTCCAAGGTCGGTTCCATGGGCACAGCGACAGGCACAGCGGGTGCAGAGGACCGCTCACCGGATCGGTGAGCTCGAAGAGCGCTCCGCAGACGTTCTGAAAGTTCCGCGTTGCCGTCGCCAACGGCGACCGCGTCCTTCTCCGGCGGCGGGATGTACGGGCTGATGCGAACCAGGCCGTCACGGCACTCGATGGCCCGCCTGTAGTAGTAGCGGTGCACTGACCGGGGGTTGAGCCCACTGCGCCAGGCACTCATCGGAACACGCGGCAGTACGTTCTCCGGGAACAGTTCGTGCAGAGCCACCCACAGAGGCTTCAGTCGGCGGTAGTGCCGAAGATGGCGCACCCACACCCTCAAGGCGATCACACGCATCGCAGCGGCCGGATACGTGACTCCGGCCAGGAACAGGACCACACCAGGCAGCATCAGGAAGACAGCGGCAAACCACCCGAGGGAGGTCGAAGCGGCCCCGGCCGTGTCCAGGTTGTCGGGTGCGTCGTCGCCGCCGGCCCAGTGGAGTACGACCGCCACGATGTACAGGGTGTTGGCCAAGGCGAAGGCGACCATGCCGGTGGCCGCGATGCGCAGCCCGCGGCGCAGGCGAGGGCCCGCCCCGTGCGCGTAGCAACGGTTCCAGAACCAGGCCTTGGAGAACGCGAAGACGAGGTAGGCGTCCGCTGCTACGTAGAAGACGGCCACGCTCGTCACTCGGTGGTCACGTGTCCCGACGCCCTCCGGCGTGCTCAGGGCAGCCGCCACGAGAACGATGAACGTCAGGGCCAGGGGAATCCCGTACAGCCGCGCTCGCCGTCCAGCCTCGCGCCTGCCGAGAGCCGAGTAGAGGTAGAAGCAGATCAGGCCGTGCATGGAGGCGATGTCCAAGGAGTGTTCGATGAGGCGCGACACCATCGGTGGCGTACCGAAGAGCCCTGAGCCGGCATCTGCGGCTCTCCCGAAGGGGAAGGCCAGTGTCCACCCGATGATCAGGCCACAGAGCGACCAGAGGGCCCGGTCCTTGGGCGCCTTGCGCAGCCTCAGGACAGTCCATATGAGAACCAGCGGGGCCGCGATGCCGTACAGCGTGAGCATGCCCCTCATAGCCACCCCAACCGATCGCTCAGCGCCATGTCCATCCGCTGCGCCGCCGTCTGGTCCGGCACACCCGTGACTACGTGATCGAGGACGGACGCCCACTCCAGGATGATCGTGGCCACTGTCTCGGCCTCGCGTTCGTCTGCGCGGTCATAGGCCGACCGCCCCAGAGCACGCAGGACGCGGCCGTCGTCAAGGAACGCCGTGAGGCCTTTCCGGTCCCCCGGCTCGCCTCGTCCGAGACCCAGGGGCAGTTCGAACGGCAGGTGGTTCTCATGGCCGGCGAGAATGTGGCCGAGCTCGTGCAGGATGATGTGCCTTTGGTGCGCCGGACTGGTCTGCTGCTGGAAGACGATCAAGTCCGCCAGGTCGTGGTTGATCCACACTCCGTATGGGCCGGACACGGGAATGTCGTAGGGCACCAGTTTTAGGTCTCTTCCCCGCTGCTGCGCGAAACGACGGCACAGTTGCTCAACATCCAGAGGCGGCCTGATCTCCAGTTCGTTGAGTAATCGTCGGCAGCGTCTGCGTAAGTCGCGCTCGCTCATCGATCTCGAATTCCTCCATACCTACAGAGACTTCCGTGGCACACGGAATTGAACGGTCCGCCTGATACACCTGGTTCGACCGCGGCGCGGCTGCAGCAACAACGAATCTCAGTCGTCGGGCTGCGAGGTTCCCCGATTGTCGATCTGCTGCCCTTCGCCCGACTCTTCAAGGCGAATATCGATCAACACCCGTTCAACGATCTGCGTGACGACCGCCAACGACTCGGGGCTGAGCTCCAGAGCGCGGAGGGCCAGGTTTCTGACCTGCGGGTGATGACCCACCCGTGCCAGCGCGACCTCCTCCTCCGCCTGCCTCTGCGGAGCTGGATCGAGGAAATACGAAGCAGACACACCGAAGAACTGGGCCAGCGCGGTCAGCAGGTCAAGAGACGGGTTGCGCTTGGACCCGTTTCGCAAAGCGGAGAGGTACGCACCGCTCACCCGCAGCCCCGGCTGGATCCTCCGGAGCTCCGCGGCGACTTCGTCGTGCGTGTATCTGCGCCCCGTCGCCCCTTGCGGACGGATCTCATCGAAGAGCATCTCAAGCCTCTCGGCCAATGTCGGCCGCCCCGCAGCACCCGGCACAGATCATCCTCCCTGTACGCGAATCCCTACCAGCACCCCTTCAATTCGCCTTACCCAAGAACCAGTTGACAGAACGGTACTACCGCACTCTAGACTCGCATCCCACCGAATTCAACCAGGAGTTGCGCGGCAACTTCCAACGATCACCCAAGAGTTGTCAATTCGTGAATAACTGAAGCGCGAACAATCGCTTGGGGCCTGCTCACCAAAAAGATCCGTAAAAGGAGGGTCCCGCCTTCGCCGGCCGTAAAAATCGCCGATGCGGAACCTCGGCCCCACGGCGTGACCTCGTGCCGATGCCACGAGGGGACGATGACCATGGATCAGCATGCAACGCCGTTCCACGATTCAAGCCCCAATCCCTGCGCCGGGCCTCCGCCGTCTCAGCCACCGCCGAGCGACGGGCCCTCCGCAGCAGCCCCGGGTGCGGATGCCTACGAGCAACCCGGACGCTGCACCGTCTGCGGCGAGTCACTCGTCGACGCCGTCACCGGCGCGCTCTATCGGCACACTTGGGACCGACGCGCAGCCGCCACCGTGGCCGACGCCCGCCGCGACCGACGTTCCCTGGCCCTGATCCTCGCCGACGTCGACCGCTTCAAGGCGATCAACGACACGTACGGACACCCCGCCGGCGACGACATGTTGCATGCCATCTCGGAGGTGCTCCGCCGCGGCAGCGGTGACACCGGCATCGTAGGTCGCTACGGCGGCTGCGCGGGCGACGAGTTCCTCATACTGCTGCCCGACCTGGACCTCAACCGGACACTCTCGCTCGCCCTCCACATGCGGGACCAGGTCCGAGCTCTCGTCGTCAAAGTGCGCACCCAGCGCGGCGTGTTCACCACGCTGGCCGGACAGACCGTCTCCATGGGCATCGCGGTCGCCAGCAACCTGCCGCGCGGCGCCCTGTCCGACCTTCTGCTGGACTGCGACACCGCCCTGCGCCAGGCCAAGCGGAACGGCGGCGACCAGGTTCGCGTCGCGATCCCCCACCCCGACATTCCCACCGGCGGCATCGGACGACAGCCATGCAACGCCGGCGGCGACGGAGTCACCTACGACGTGGGGTACCGACTCATGCTGGCACCCCAGCACTGCCTCCCGCGCACAGCCGAACGGGAGTTGGCGCTTTCGCCCCTCGGCGTGGAGCACGTCTACGCGGTCCTCTCCACGCTCCTCAACCGCTGCACCGCACCCCTGGACACACCATGAAGACCTATCGGCAAGCCAACCTGCTCCACTCCACCGCCTGGGCCCCGGAAGAGGGCGCGCAGGCCATCCGCTCGGGAATCTGGTGGGAAGCCGTACGTGTCCCGGAGGTCCTGGGCGTGAACGTGGTCCGAGCCTTCCGAACCTTCTCCCCTGCTCGGCTCGGCCCTGTCATCGCCGACCTCGACATGAAGGTCCCCAGCGTCTACTTCCTCATGCCCCTCGACACGGCCGCGACCTGGGATGCCCCGGCGTCACGCGGTCTCGGCCACCACAGCTACATCGTCGTCCCCGCTCTGGCCACGACCAGTCCGCCCGGCCCATACTGGCTGGTCAGGCCCCAGGACGTCACCGGTCTGACTGACCCGCGCGCCTTACTCCGCTTCCTCCGCTGCGCGGCGCCGGACAACTCTGCGCCCGCGTGACGGGAACAGGCAGCCATGTGTCGCCGGTCGGGCACCAATCCCTCCCGCCGTACCTCGTTCGCCCGCTGGCGGGCCATACTGCAGGGCGCCACGTCGCGGGCGCAGGAGGCCGAGGTGCCCCCTTCCTCTGAACCACCTCCAGTATCGGTGGCCCACCGGTCTCGCTATGCGCTGCGTCTGCTGCGGCGTGAGTGGCTCGCGGACATCCTCGAAGTGCTCGCTGCCAACCCCCACCAGTACAGCGCACTGCTGGAGGAGGTACGCACGAACTGCTGCAACTCCGGGGACCCAGAGCATAATTCGGGCCGCCGCTATATCCAGGACTCGGTACTCAACCGCACGCTGGCCAAGATGCGGGAGCTCGGGCTGATCGAGAAGGACCGAGAGACGGATTTCCCGTACCACACGACATACCGCATCACCTCGGCCGGAGAAGACCTACTCGGCGCTCTCGTCCCCCTGATGCACTGGACGGAACGCCACGGGCCACCTCTGCCGCCGCCACCCAAAATCGACCAGGGGTGAGCGCCGACTTACCGGGGCGTCGAACCGGGACGCACGATGAACGCCTCACACGGAACCCCTCCCCGGGGCCACGAGCCGAACCGGACGAGTGGGCACAGGCTCCTTTCCCCCGACGCCTGTCTCCGAGGTGGGTGCACGCTCACCGTGGCGGGTGTGGCGGCGTATGCCTCCTACGTTCATCAGAGAGCGTTCGCCTTACAGGGTGGAGCCGACCCAGTCAGCGCGTCACTGTGGCCCCTGTCGGTGGATGGTCTTCTTCTGTTGGCGACGACTGCTCTCCTCAAGCAGACGAGCAGCAGGCCCCACAGCGACCATCCCCTCGTGTGGCTCTCGTTCGTCCTCGCGATCGCGGTGTCCTTGGCGGCCAATATCGCGGCCGCCCCGGCGTTGGCGTGGAAACCAGTGCTCGTGGCAGGGTGGCCCCCAATCGCGCTATTGCTCGCTGTGGAGCTCCTGACTCACCCGGCGTCGCCCCACGATGGCAACCGCAGCAGGCGGCCCCGGCCGAAACGCCCAGACGGGCGGGAAGAACCGCTGCTCGAGGCGGCCCGCCGCATAGACCTCCGACACCGGGAGGCGCACCACCGCCCAGTTTCGGCGGAGACTCTCCGCAAGCAACTCAGGGTCGGAGCATCGAGAGCCCGGCAGTTGCACTCCCAACTGAGCGAGGGAAAGAAGACATAGCCCCCATGACTCGCGTCCCGCCCCAGAACGTCCGACTCCCACAACCAAGTCTGTGCGGCAGACGTCCAGAGCTGAAGCGCCACCCGGCAATCGGTTCCAGTGGATCGTTGCCGAGGGCGGGAAAGGTCACGGGGGTTGTGTCCCGGGACAATGGGGGCATGCCGAACGACACGTACAGCCCTCCGCGTTTCCCCTGGACCTGGCTCGCCGCCGGTGTGGTGGTGCTGGTCGGGATGGTGGTCTGGGGTGTTGTCGTGTATCCGCGGCTGCCCGAACGGATTCCGCAGCACATCGGCGGGAGTGGCGTGGACGCCTGGACGGACAAGTCCGTGGGTGCGGCGTTCATGCTGGTCTTCGTCTACGCCGGGGTGACCGTGCTGTTGTCCGTCACCGCCGCACTGCTGCTGAGGGCCACGCCGGCCGCCGAACTGCCCGGCGGGGAACCGCGGTTCGCGATCACGGGCAGTCAGCGCCCCGCCACCCGCGAAGGTGCCCGGCGGATGGCCGTGGCGATGCTTGTCACCAACCTCGGGATCGGGATCTCGTTCATCGTCGGCAACCTCGTGATGTGGCGTACGAGCGAGGTGTCCGACGTGCCGTGGTGGTTCTTCGTGGGGCTTCTCGCGCCGATCGCGGCCGGGGCGGCGCTCACCGTGGTCGTCGGGGTGCAGGACCGGCGGGCGGGGAACAGGCTGCGCGTCACCGGTGCCGCTGCCTCTGCCGGGTCATCCACTCCTCGAACTGCGCGGGATCGCGGACCTCGTCGTCGATGACCGCGCGGTAGATGTCGACGCTCTTCACCGGGCCGCCGTACTCGGGGCGGTCGGCCCACGCCCGTTTGATGTCGATGATGTGTGCGCGGAGCTCGTCCGTGAGGCGCGGCAGCAGGGTGGTCAAGTGGGCCGTCGACGGCTGGCGTTCGGGGTCGGTGAGGAACCAGATGTCGAGGGTCCACACCGATCCGGCCGGTGACAGGCATTCCACGCCGAGGTAGAGGCCGTCGGGGTAGACGTCCGGTTCGGTGTTCCACGCTCCGGTGTCGTTGCGGAAAGTCACGACGCGGACGCGCGGGTGCGCGGCGAGCCGGGCGCCGACCGCCGCCACGGCGGAGGCGTCCAGCGTCGCGCACGCCACGTCGATGTCCAGGTCGCGGCGGACCATCACGCCCAGCGCCGCGCTTCCGACGACGGTCGGTGTGCCGATGGCCGTCAGTCGTTCGGCCAGGTGGAGGTCGCGATGGACGGCGTCCGCCTCGGCGCGCAGCGCGGCCTGGTCCCGCAGCAGTTCGGAGTGGTCCACTCGGCAAGCGTAGAGGCGGCCAGGGGGCTCGCTACTTGCCGTGGGTGATCAGGCTGCCGTCCTTGCAGTGTTCCGTGTGCTCGCCCATGTGGCCGCCGCCGAGCGCGGGAGTGACGGCGACCTCCTGAAGGCAGGTGACCGCGTCGGTGGCGTTCCAGTCGTCCGCGATGCCGACTCCGGAGCCGAGGTTGCTGCCGTTCGCGGCCTGGGCAGGCGCGGCGAGTCCGGTGATGGCGAGGGCGAGTCCTGCGGCGCTGATGATCTTCTTCATGCCCGGCGAACGATGCGGCGCACCGCCGGGGTGCGGGATGCCGGGAACTGTCACCTGCCCAGGCGACCCGGACCAGGAGACGTATGTTCGATGCCGCTACGTCAGGTGGATGCCCGGCCAGCGGCCCGATGCCGCCAGTTCCCTCGTGACCTCGACGATTCCGCGCCGGACCGCCACCACCGCCTCCCGCGGCTCGTAGCCGTCCGTGGCCGTGCGCACCGCGATGTGGCGGCGCAGTGACGGGTCGACGATGCGGCGGACCGCCAGGCGGTCCCGCGTGCCGTGGACCGCCGCTACCGAGCGGGGCAGGATCGTGCACGCCTCGCCGCTCTCCGCGATCCGGATCAGGGTGCCGAGCGACTCCACGTCGCCGACGTTCCTGGGCTCCAGGCCGTGGGCGGCGAACGCCCGGTCGACCAGTGCCCGCAGGTTGCTGCGCACGCCCGGTGTCACCAGCGGCACCTCGCTCAAGTCGCGCAGGGACACCTCGTCCGGGTTCGCGGGGGCCGGGTCCGGGTCGCCGATCAGGTACAGCTCCTCGGAGTACAGCGGGAGTTCCCCCGTGCGCGGCGAGTCGTCCTCGCGGAAGACGGCGGCCAGGTCGAGGCGTCCGGCGAGCAGCAGTTCGTGGACGTAGCCGCTCATCGACTCGAAGAGTTGCAGGTGGACGTCCGGGTAGTGGGCGCGCACCCACGAGAAGAGGGCGGGGGCGAGCGGGGCGGCGACCGTGGTGGGCAGGCCGATGGCGACCGGGCCGTGCACCGGCTGCCGGGCGCCGGTGATGTCCTGCGCGAGCCGGTCGAACTGGCGCACCAGTTGCTGCGCGTCCCGATAGAGCGTCAGGCCCCGCGACGTCGGCCGCACTCCGCGCGGGCCGCGGTCGAGGAGCCGGACGCCGAGGTGGGCCTCGAGCTGGGCCATGCGCTGACTGATGGCGGGCTGCGAGACGTGCAGCGCGCCGGCGGCCCGGGACAGGCTGCCGGCGTCGACGACGGCGATGAAGTCACGCAACTGTGCGACGTCCACGGACACGGGGTTCACTGCCGCCTTCCGGCTCTCGCTGAGACGATCGACGGCTCGCGCGCCCACCTTCGAGCCGCCGCCCGGGCGATCGGGTGAGCCGCCGACCTGCCCAGCCGCCGAGCTGTCGATTTATGGCTTTGTCTGCCGCGTGTCGAGGTCCGCCCTGCTGAGGATCCGACGGGCCTTCTCGACGACCGGCCGGTCGATCATCTCACCGTCCACGGTGGCCGCCGCGTCGTCCCCGACGGCGAGCACGCGCCGCGCCCAGTCCACCTCTTCCTCAGTGGGGGCGAAGGCCCCACGTACGTACGGGAGTTGCGCGGGGTGGATGCAGAGCTTGCCGCCGAAGCCCCAGGCCCGGCCGCGCGCGGCGTCCCGCGTCACGGCGGCCTCGTCGCGGACGGCCGTGGTCACGCCGTCCACGGGCGCGGGCAGCCCGTTCGCCACCGACCAGCGGACGAGGTCGGAGCGGGCCGCGTCCAGGGCCCGGTCGTCGGACACACCGAGGTCGAGAGCGAGGTCGATGCTGCCGAAGAGGAGGCGGGCGCAGGCGGGTTCGGCCGTGATGCGGTCGAGGTGCACCAGACCGCGTGCGGTCTCGACGAGCGGGAGCACGGGGATGCCGCCACTCCCCTCGGCCGCGTCCCGCACCTGCGCGGCGGACTCCGTCTTCGGCAGCACGACGGCGGCGGGTGACAGGGCTCGGCATGCGGCGAGATCGTCGGCGTACTCGGGGGTGCGCGGGCCGTTGATCCGCACGGCGATCGGTACGTCCACGCCCTCCGGCCACGCCGCACGCAGGTGATCGCGAGCAGCCGCCTTCTCCCCCGCCGCGACGGCGTCCTCCAGGTCGACGATCACGGCGTCGGCGCCGCTCGCGGCCGCCTTCGCCAAGCGGTCGGGGCGCGTGGCCGGCACGAACAGCCAGGTCACCGCCGTGGCCAGGAGGTCCGTCGAGGTTGTCATGCGGTCCCCCGGGCGGTCATGTCGTCGATCTCGGCGTCGGTCAGGCCCACCTCGGCGAGGATGGCGCGGGTGTGCTCGCCGAGGCCGGGGACGGGGTCCATGCGCGGGGTGTCGCCGACGAGGCCCGGTGGGGCGAGCGCGGGAATCGGCCCGGCCGGGGTCGCGACCTGGTGCCAGCGGTCGCGGGCGGCGAGCTGCGGGTGCTGCCACACCTCGTCCAGGGAGTTGACGCGGGCGTGCGCGACGGGGACGGCCGCGAGGAGGTCCACCGCCTCTGCGGCAGTGAGTTCGGCGAACCGTGCCGAGATGATCGCGCCCAGGGCCTCGCGGTGGGCGTTGCGGGCCGCGTTGCCCGCGTAGTCGGGGTGCGTGGCCAGCTCCGGGCGGTGCAGGAAGCGTTCGCAGAAGGCCGCCCACTCGCGCTCGTTCTGGATGCACATCATGACGACCTTGCCGTCCCCCGCGGTGAAGGGGCCGTACGGGTAGATGGTGGCGTGCGCCGCTCCCGCGCGCGGCGGCGGCTCAGCGCCGTCGTACGCGTAGTACAGCGGGAAACCCAGCCACTCGACGGTGGCCTCCAGCATCGACACGTCGACATGAGAGCCCTCGCCGGTGCGGCCGCGTTCGAGGAGTGCGGCGAGGATGCCGCTGTAGGCGTACATGCCGGCGGCGATGTCGGACACGGAGATGCCCACCTTCGCCATCTCCTCCGCCGAGCCGGTCACCGAGAGCAGTCCGGACTCGCTCTGCACCATCAGGTCGTAGGCCTTCGCGGTGGCGTACGGGCCGGGGGCGCCGTAGCCGGAGATGTCGCAGACGATCAGTTTCGGGTGGGCGGCATGGAGTTCGGCCCAGCCGAGTCCCGCCCGCTCGGCGGCGCTGGGCGCGAGATTCTGCACGAAGACGTCCGCGTCGGCGAGCAGCCGACGCAGCACGTCCATACCCTGCGGGTCCTTGATGTCGAGGGTGAGCGATTCCTTGTTGCGGTTCACCCACACGAAGTGCGAGCTGAGCCCGCGCACCCGGCTGTCGTACGCGCGGGCGAAATCGCCTGCGCCGGGCCGCTCCACCTTGATGACACGGGCGCCGAGGTCGGCGAGCTGGCGGGTGGCGTACGGAGCGGCGATGGCCTGCTCGAGCGAGACGACGGTGATGTCGCGGAGGGGCTGCATGTGCATCTTTCTCTCGTACTTGCTGCTACGGCGGCGGGTCTGAGGCGCTCACACCACGAGACTCGCGGCGACGACCAGGACCAACGAGACCACCGAGGCCATCGCGGTCACGAACGTAAGTGCCTTGAGCGCGCCGCGGGTGGTCACCCCGAGGAGCGGCTGGAACATCCAGAAGAAGTTGCTGTTCACCTGGAGGGCGAAGAGCGAGCCCGAGCCGATGGCCAGGGCCAGTACGGCGGGTGGCACGGCGAGGTCGCCCATGATCGGGGCGATGATGCCGGCCGCGGCGATGGCGGCGACGCCGATGGAGCCGATGGCCAGGTGCAGCAGCGCGGCGACCAGCCACACCAAGAGGATCGTCACGACGGTGGACATGCCCGCGTCGGCGGAGAAGATCCCGGAGAGCACCTTGTCGAGGCCCGTCTTGCCGATGACCGCGCCGAGCGATCCGCCCACGCCCGTGACGAGCAGGATCTGGCCGGTGCTGTGGAAGCCCTCGGTGACGGCCTGTTCGACGCGTTCGCCGGTGAGTACGCGCTTGGCCAGGACGTACGCGCCGACGAGGCCGGCGAACAGGGCGAACGCCGGGTCGCCGAGGAAGGCGAGCAGGTCGGACTTCACGCCCGCGGCGTCGGCGATGGCGCCGGTGGCGATGAGCAGCAGCGGTACAGCGATGGGGAGCAGGGAGAGGTACAGCGGCGGCAGCGGGCGGCGGGTGCCGGTCGGCGTCTCCTCGCTCACGGCCTCCTGGGAGGCGGACTCGGCGTCGGCAGCCTCGGCGTCGGCGGTCACTTCGTCGGTGTCCGCGTTCCACAGGCCGACCCGCAGCAGCCTCCCGTACAGGAACGTGGTCAGGAGGGCCGCGAGCGGGCCGAGGACGAAGCCGTACACCAGCATCGTGCCGAGCGGCACGTGCAGCAGTCCGGCGACCGCGAGGGTTCCGAGCCCTGGTACCACGAACACGTAGCCGACGAGGATGCCCGCGCTCAACGCGCCGCCCATCATGGGCAGTCCGAGGCGTCCCATGCGGGGTGCGGCGGACTTGGCGAGCGGGGCGGCCAGGACGAGTTGGACGTCGACGTAGATCGACGGGAAGACGGCGCTGAGGGCGCCGGCGAGCGCGTAGGGCAGCTTGCCGGGGCCGAGGAGGCGCAGCAGTTTCTCGACGAGTTTTTGCAGCGCTCCCATGGAGTTGAGCAGGGAGCCGAGGAGCACACCGAAGCCGATGAGGAGTCCCACCTCGGCCATGATGTCGCCGAAGCCGTCGACGATGGTCCTGATGGTGCCCTCGAAGCCGAGGCCGGTCGCGATGCCCAGGTAGAGCGAGCCGACGACCAGGGCGATCACCGGTTCCACCTTGGGCACCAGAATGAGCAGGACGACCACCAGGATGGCGATCGCGGTGTGCAGAGCTGTCACGGGGATTCCTCTCACCACGGCGTGAGTTCACGTGAGGGAACCACGGTGATCGCGGTGGCGGAAGACGGGAATCCGCGAGGGGGGTATCAGGTGTTCTTATAGCGGGAGCGCTGTCGCGCGGGCCCCTTATGAGTCGTCGGTGCGGCGGTGCCGTGATGTCTCCACGACCTGCTGGAGGGCGGCGACATGGCTCTCCAAGGCGCTGCGGCCGGTCTCGCTGAGGCTCACCCAGGTGCGCGGGCGCTTGCCCACGTACCCCTTCTTGACCTCGACGTAGCCCTTCGACTCCAGGGTGCTGACCTGCTTGGACAGCGCGGACGCCGAGACGCCGGCCTCCTCGCGGAGCCACCCGAACTCGGCCCACTCCACGCCGGCAAGGAGTGAGACGAGCGTCAGGCGCGTCGGGTCGAGGAGGACGGTGTCGTACTCAAATGTGGCCATTGAGGGCGCTTCCCGTGGTGTGTCGTTCCCGCGTCGCCGCGGAGGTCAGCGCGCGCTGCATGCGTCCGCCGAAGAGGATCAGCGCGCCGCCGAGGACGACGCCGAGCGCCGTTCGCCAGTACGGGACGTGGACGCCGAGGTCCGGCTGGAGCAGGGCGAACGCGATGCCGACCGCGGCGCACAAGAGGATCAGCAGGCGGGCCACCAGGGCGTATCGCCCGGAGACCTCACTCCTGCGGAGCCGGGCACGCTGTCCGAGCAGGGCGGAGCCTCGGCGGGTGTTGAGCAGGACGACGTAGCCGACGGCCAGTGCCGAGAACGCGGGCGTGGCCCAGCCGCTCACCTCGGCGCCGAAGAAGTCCGGCGCGGCGAGCACCGCGAAGGTCAGGACACCGAACACGACGTCCACCCAGCGGGCGCTGCCGGTGCTCTCGCGCGCTCGGGTGCGGCGCGCGTCGATGTCCCGCAATGCCCGCGCCGCCTGGGCGGCCTCGTCGGCGGTGGGCTGGTGGGGTTCGGACATGGGACCCTCCATCGCTGTGCGTCAACAGAACTAGTTTCCTGAGAGGAAACTAGTTTCCCGCGCTCGGCTCGTCAACCGTGACCGGTCGGGCTCTGCCGGACGCGCGGCGTCACGCCTCGCTGTTCTCGGCGTCCTCGGGGTCGGTCCCTGCCGTCGCCGCGGCCTGGAGCCGCGCGATGCGCTCCTCCGACTCGATCCGGAGCCGCTCCGTCTCCGCGTCGAGCTCGTTCTTACGACGCTGGGTGGTGGCCTCGATCTTGGCCTTGGCGATGCCCGCGGCGGCGGTGAACGAGGCGGCGACGGCGCCGCCGGCCAGGATCTCGTTCATCAGCTCGGGCTCGGCCTGGCGCTTGAGGGCGTCCTCCGCGCTCTCGACGGGGCGGCGGGCCGGGCGGCGGCGCTTGCGCTTCGGCGCGCGCCCGTACGCGACCTCTTCCTCCCGGTCCTCCTCGATCACCTCCTCCGCCGCCACTGGTACGTCCGCATCGTGCGGTTCCGACGGGGTGAGGGGTGCGTTCTCGTCTGCCACGGGGACAGTTTGCCCGAGATTCCGGTGGATACGGGCCCGCATAGGATCGACGTCACGAGCCGTGCCGTGGAGGGGAGTTGATCGAGTGTGATGCCGCCGATGTGTCAGGTCTGCGGGGTGACGAACCTGAATCAGGAGTACAAGAGCTTCACGCTCGTCTACTTCCGAGCGATCCAGCCGCCGCTCGGGCACGAAGGACATCCCGAGAACGCGCTCTGGTTCTGCAAGGACCATGTGCGGCACACCGAGGGCAAGACGGACATGAGTGCCCTCGTGGCGATGGTGCACATCCGGGCGGCGGTGCGGCGCAATGCGCGGAATCCGTGGCCGTTGAAGAGTCTGCCCTGACGGTCAGGGCAGCAGGATCAGTTTGCCGCGGAACTCGCCCGATTCGCCGACCCGATGGGCCTCGGCGATGTCCGTCAGCGGGAAGGTGCGGGCGACGGGGAGGCTGAAGCGGCCCGCCTCGGCCAGGGCCGCCACCTGGGCGAGGGCGTACAGGGCGCGGCCCGAGTCGCCGCGGCTGAAGCGCACGCCGTGCTCACGCGCTCCGGCGAAGTCGGCGACGGTGAGGACGCGGTCCGCGCCGCCCGCGAGGGCGATCAGGTCGGGCAGGATGCCGCTGCCCGCGACGTCGAGAGCCCGGTCGACTCCGTCGGGGGCGATGGTCCGTACGTCGTCGGGCATGTGCTCTCCGTACGCGACCGGTTCCGCGCCGAGTGCCCTGAGGTGGTCGTGGGTGGCCGGGCTGCCGGTGCCGATGACCCGCGCGCCGCGCGCCACGGCCAGCTGGACGGCCGCGCTGCCGACGCTGCCGGACGCCCCGCTGATCAGGAGGGTCGTGCCGTCCTCGACGCCCAGCTGGTCGAGGGCGCGCGCCGCGGTCTCCACCGATGAGGGCAGTGCCGCGGCGGCGGCGAAGTCGAGCGACCGAGGAATCGGCGCCCAGGCCGAAAGGACGGCGAGTTCCCCCTGCGCGGCGCCGTCGCCGCCGAAGCCGAACACGCGGTCACCGAGCGCGACGTCCGTGACACCCTCACCGATCTCGTCGACGACGCCGGCGGCCTCGTAGCCGAGCGTCTGAGGCAGCTCCTGGTCCATCAGGCCCTGCCGCTTCTTCCAGTCGCTGGCGTTCACCCCGGCGGCGCGCACCGCGATGCGGATCTCGCCGGGTCCAGGGTGCGGGTCGGGAAGGTCGACGAGCTCGAGGACGTCAGGGCCGCCGAAACGGCTGAAGCGCGCCGCCTTCATGGATGGGCTCCGTTCCTGGGGTCGGGTGCCCGTCAGTCTTCCATGGCGTTGACCACGAACCGGGCCCCGGACGGGTCTGCCAGGACCGCCTCCGCGGCGTTCTCGTCGCCCTCCAGAACGCTGCCGCCGTGCTCGCGCGCCGCCCGTACGCAGGCGGCCACGCTCTCCACCGAGAAGTGGACCTGCCAGCGGGGCCGCACCGACGGATCGGGCGCCGAGTCCACGGCGCCCGAGTGGATACGGGCCACGACGTCGTCGCCACTGCGCAGGACGACCTCCTCGTCCTCGTAGCGGACCTCGCAGCACCCCGGGCCGCCGGACGCCCAGCCGAGCACCTCGGCGTAGAAGATCGTCGCGTCGAAGGCGTCACGTGTGTGCAGCTCGACGAAGGCGGGGGCGGCGCGGCGCCACTTCTCCCACTCGCTGACCAGCTCGCCCTCCCAGATGCCGAAGGAGGCGCCGTCGCGGTCCGCGAGGACGGCCGCGCGTCCGGGCGGGAAGGACAGCGGCCCGACGGCCGTGGTGCCTCCGCGTTCGCGGCTGCGGGCCACGGTGTCGTCGGCGTCTCCCACGGCGAAGAAGGGGGTCCACACGCCGGGCGTCGCTCCCACGCCCATGGCCGACACACCTGCCACGGGGACGCCGCGCACGCTGGCGAAGCGGTACTGCTCCCCCAGCCTGCCCACGCGCCAGTCCCAGCCCAGGACCGCGTGGTAGAAGGCTTCCGCCTCGTCGAGGGCGGGTGTCGTCAGACTCACCCAGCAGGGGGCGCCGAACACCGAGCTGCTGTTCAGGTCGTTGTGGCGCGCTGTCGTAGAGGTATTCATTCCGTACCGATCCACCGATCCGAGAGGCATGGCCCGCCCCCGCGTCCCAGGCCCGCCGCGACTTTGGCCTGGCACCGCCCGAGTGCCCCTCATCCAGGTCCCTCAATCTTCCGGAGCCAGCCACAGCGTGGCCAGCGGAGGAAGGCATACGGTGAGGGAAACGGGCAGGTCGTGGCGGGCCACGGGCTCCTGCGGGAGCGATGCCCCGTTGGCGACGCCGCTGCCGCCGTACCCCGTGACATCGGTGTTGATGATCTCGCGCCAGGCGCCGGAAGCCGTCCGCGGCACGCCGAGCCCGACACCCTCCCGGACCACGGGAGAAAAGTTGCAGACCGCGAGGAGTGGTGTCCCGTCGGCCGCGTGGCGCAGGAACGCGAGCACGTTGTCGTCCGCCTCGTCGGCGAGGAGCCAGCGGAAGCCCGCCGGGTCGGTGTCACGCTCCCACAGGGCGGGGTGTGTCACGTAGTGCCGGTTCAGGTCAGCCACCAGCCGCCGCACACCGAGGTGGTCCTCACGGGCCGGCCAATCGTCCTCGGTCACATGCCATTGCAGGCCTTCGACCTCGGACCATTCGGCGCCCTGGGCGAATTCCTGGCCCATGAAGAGGAGTTGTTTGCCGGGGTGGGCCCACATGAAGGCCAGGTAGGCGCGGAGGTTGGCGCGTTGCTGCCACCAGTCGCCGGGCATTTTGGACACGAGGGAGCGTTTGCCGTGGACGACTTCGTCGTGGGAGATGGGCAGGACGTAGTTCTCGCTGTAGGCGTACACCATGGAGAAGGTCATCTCGTTGTGGTGGTACCTGCGGTGCACGGGTTCGTGGCTCATGTAGTCGAGGGAGTCGTGCATCCAGCCCATGTTCCATTTGAGGCCGAAGCCGAGGCCGCCGAAGCCGGTGGGGCCGGTGTGGTGGGTGGCGCGGGTGACGCCGTCCCAGGCGGTGGATTCCTCGGCGATGGTGACGACGCCGGGCACGCGCCGGTAGAGGGTGGCGTTCATTTCCTGGAGGAAGGCGACGGCGTCGAGGTTCTCCCGGCCGCCGTGGCGGTTGGGGGTCCACTGGCCGTCCTCGCGGGAGTAGTCGAGGTAGAGCATGGAGGCGACCGCGTCGACGCGCAGGCCGTCGATGTGGAACTCCTCGCACCAGTACAGGGCGTTGGCGACGAGGAAGTTGCGGACCTCGGTGCGGCCGTAGTCGAACTCGAGGGTGCCCCAGTCGGGGTGGGCGGCGCGGGCCGGGTCCTCGTGCTCGTACAGGGGGCGGCCGTCGAACTCGGCCAGGGCCCAGTCGTCGCGGGGGAAGTGGGCGGGCACCCAGTCCATGAGGACGCCGATGCCGGCCTGGTGGAGGGCGTCGATGAGGTGCTTGAAGTCGTCCGGTGTGCCCAGGCGGGCGGTGGGGGCGTAGAAGCCGGTGACCTGGTAGCCCCAGGAGCCGCCGAAGGGATGCTCGGCCACCGGCAGGAACTCCACGTGCGTGAACCCGAGTTCGGATACGTAGGCGGGCAGCTGCTCGGCCAGTTGACGGTAGGTCAGGCCGGGGCGCCAGGACGGCAGATGCACCTCGTACACGGAGAACGGCGACTCATGCACCGGACGCGCCGACCGCTGCTCCAACCACGCCGTGTCGCGCCACTCGTAGTGGGACACGTCGACGATGGACGCCGTGGCCGGTGGTGTCTCGGTGCGGCGGGCCATCGGGTCCGCGTGTTCGCGGCGTGAGCCGTCGGGGGCGAAGATCTCGTACTTGTAGAGCTCGCCCTCGCCGACGCCGGGCAGGAACAGTTCCCAGATGCCGGTCGAGCCCAGGGAGCGCATGGGGGTCGAGGCCCCGTCCCAGCCGTTGAAGCCGCCGACGACGCGGACACCGCGGGCGTTCGGCGCCCACACCGTGAAACGTGTGCCCTGAGCACCCTGGTGGGTCATGACATGAGAGCCCAGCGCCGTCCACAGCTCCTCGTGGCGGCCCTCACCGATCAGGTGCAGGTCCAACTCCCCCAGCGCGGGCAGGAATCGGTACGGGTCGTCCACCTCGGTCACGCCGTCGGCGGTGGTCACCTGGAGCCGGTAGCCCTGGACCGTGACCTCGGGGAGCACACCTTCGAAGAGGCCGTCGCCCGTGTCCCGCAGCTCCCACGCCGTGTCACCGACCAGCACCGCGACCTCCAGCGCGTACGGCAGGAGGCAGCGCACGAGCGTGCCCCGCGGTGCCTGATGCGCGCCGAGGACGGCGTGCGGGTCGTGGTGGGTGCCGCACAGCAGGGCCGCACGGGTTCCGGCGTCGATGCCCGGCGCCGCCTTCGCCCGTCGGCGCAGGGGCGGGTCCGCGGTGGCGTGGACGGTCATGGTCGGCTCCTTCGGGAGAAAGGCCCGGGTCAGCGGGGGTCGGCGAGGCGTGCCACTGCCTTCAGGGGAACGGTGATCCAGTCGGGGCGGTGGGTGGCCTCGTACAGCACCTCGTAGACGGCGCGGTCGGCCTCGTAGGCGCGCAGGAGTTGCGGTGCGTCGGCCGGTTCGAAGCCGCCCGCCTCGCTGTATCCGGCGCGGAACGC
Organism: Streptomyces sp. SDT5-1; assembly: GCF_052245995.1. Classification (NCBI taxonomy): domain Bacteria; kingdom Bacillati; phylum Actinomycetota; class Actinomycetes; order Kitasatosporales; family Streptomycetaceae; genus Streptomyces; species Streptomyces sp. SDT5-1. The sequence continues at coordinate 645,966 of NZ_CM125963.1, forward strand.
GGTGCGGCACCGCTCGGCCCACTCGGGGCGTGGCGTGGGGCTCATGTGTGCCGCGTAGTCGAAGGACCTGAGCATGCCGACGACGTCGCGGATCGGTGACCGGTCCGCGCGGCGCTCGGCGAGGGGGCGGGAGGGTTCGCCCTCGAAGTCGACGACGTGCCAGGCGCCGTCGGCCCACAGGACCTGGCCGAGGTGGAGGTCCCCGTGGATGCGTTGCAGCGGAAGGTCGCTGCGGGTCGTCGCGGCCTCGGCGAAGATGCCCTGGAGCGCGGGCACATGGCGGCGCAGGGCGGGGACCGCGTCCGCCGCGTGTTTCAGGCGGTGCAGCATCTCCTCCGCGAGCCGGGGCAGATGGTGCTCCTCGGGCGTTGAGGTGGGGAAGGCCTGGGCGAGCGCGGCGTGCAGTTCGCCGGTCGTACGGCCGAGACCCCACGCCTGCTTGTCGAAGTCGCCTTGCGTGGAGGCGGAGTTGAGAGCCAGTTCCCAGCCGTCCGTGGCGTCGGCGAGATAGGGCTGGACCATGCCGAGGGTGCCCCAGACGGGTTCCGTCACGAAGAACCAGCCGGTGGGCGCGGGCACCGAGCGGTGCCCCCATCGGGCGAGTCCCGCGGTGACCTCCAGGTCCGGGTTGATGCCTCGCTGGATGCGGCGGAACAGCTTCAGGATGAGCCGGTCGCCGTACACGATCGAGGTGTTGGACTGTTCGGCGGACATCGCTCGCGGGGTGAGGTCGGCGGGAACGGAGGTGCGCGGGAAGGACTCGAAGCGCAGTACACCGGTCCTGCCGCCCTGGCGGATGCGGTCGAGCAGCAGGATGGCCACGCGGTGGTCGTGCACGGCGTCGTAGACCATGAGGGCGCCGCCTGTGGGTCCGTCGACCTGTCCGATGGCGTGCTGCCACAGCCGGGGCGGCGGGTCGGCGGCCGCGCCCAGGATCAACTGGTAGTAGGCCTCGTCCTGTTCACCCGCCTCGCGTACGCGGACGAGGAGGTGGAAGCACTCGGGTGTCAGGGCGGTCGCGGCCGCCACCGACACCTCCGTGATCCGCCGGCCCCGGCCCGCGTACCAGCGCTGACGCGGCAGCCAGCGGCCGAGCAGGGCGTTGAGGGAGGAGCCGAGCAGCGCGGGCCGCACGTCGTCGCGTTCGATCAGGGGCTGAGTCATCGCGTCGGGTCCAATCCTGAGGGTCCCCCCGGGATGCGGTCCGAGGTGCGGGCCGGCTCGGCGGCCTCGCTCAGTCCGAACCAGTAGAAACCGTGTCCGCCGACGGTGAGGAGATAGGGCAGTTCACCGATGGCGGGGAAGCGGACGCCGCCGATCAGCTCGACCGGGTGGCGGCCGTCGTAGGCCCTCAGGTCGAGCTCGGTGGGCTGCGCGAAGCGGGAGAAGTTGTGCACGCACAGCACCAGGTCGTCCTTGTACTCCCGCAGGTAGGCGAGGACCGCGGGATTCGACGAGGACAGCTCGGTGTAGGTGCCGAGGCCGAAGGCGGGATTGCGTTTGCGGATCTCGATCATGCGGCGGGTCCAGTGCAGCAGCGACGAGGGCGACGCCATCGACGCCTCGACGTTGGTGACCTGATACCCGTAGACCGGATCCATGATCGTGGGCAGGAAGAGGCGTCCCGGGTCAGCCGAGGAGAAACCCGCGTTCCTGTCCGGCGTCCACTGCATGGGGGTGCGGACGGCGTCGCGGTCGCCGAGCCAGATGTTGTCGCCCATGCCGATCTCGTCGCCGTAGTACAGGATCGGCGAGCCCGGCAGCGACAGCAGCAGCGCGGTGAACAGTTCGATCTGGTTGCGGTCGTTGTCCAGCAAGGGCGCCAGACGTCTGCGGATGCCGACATTCGCCCGCATCCGGGGCTCCTTGGCGTACTCCGCGTACATGTAGTCGCGTTCCTCGTCGGTGACCATTTCCAGGGTCAGCTCGTCGTGGTTGCGCAGGAAGATGCCCCACTGGCAGCCCGACGGGATCGCGGGAGTCTTGGCGAGGATCTCGGAGACGGGGTGGCGGGATTCGCGGCGCACCGCCATGAAGATGCGCGGCATGACCGGGAAGTGGAACGCCATGTGGCACTCGTCGCCGCCCGAGGGGAAGTCGCCGAAGTAGTCGACGACGTCCTCGGGCCACTGGTTCGCCTCCGCCAGCAGCACGACGTCCGGGTAGTTGGCATCGATCTCCTTGCGGACCCGCTTGAGCATCTCGTGCGTGGCCGGCAGGTTCTCGCAGTTCGTGCCCTCCTGCGCGTACAGGTACGGGACCGCGTCGAGGCGGAAGCCGTCGATGCCCAGGTCCAGCCAGAACCGCAGGGCGGCCAGGATCTCCTCCTGCACGGCCGGGTTCTCGTAGTTCAGGTCGGGCTGGTGGGAGAAGAAGCGGTGCCAGTAATACTGCTTGCGCACCGGGTCGAAGGTCCAGTTCGAGGCCTCGGTGTCGACGAAGATGATGCGCGCGTCACCGTACTGCTTGTCGTCGTCGGCCCACACGTAATAGTCGCCGTACGGGCCGTCCGGGTCCGAGCGGGACTGCTGGAACCACTCGTGCTGATCGCTCGTGTGGTTCATCACGAAGTCGATGATCACGCGCATACCGCGCTGGTGCGCCGCGTCCACGAACTCCACGAAGTCGACCAGATCACCGGTCTCGGGGAGCGTGACGATGTAGTTGGCCACGTCGTACCCGTTGTCCAGCAGGGGTGACTTGAAGAACGGGGGCAGCCACAGGCAGTCGACGCCGAGCCACTGGAGATAGTCCAGCTTCGATGTGATGCCTTTCAGGTCGCCGATGCCGTCGCCGTTGCTGTCCTGGAAGGAACGGACCAGGACCTCGTAGAACACGGCTCGCTTGAACCAGTCGGGGTCCCTGGGCAGACGGTTGTCCGGGCGTGCGGACAGGGTGAAGTCTTCCGTGGTCATGAGGGTGCTCTCCCTCGCTTGGTCATGCGGGTTGCGGTCGGGCGCTTGCCTGGCTCAACCGATGGTGAAGATGTGGGCGGGCGTCTCGCCCGGCGTCAGACACACGTAGTTGGTGTCACTCCAGGCGTAGGTGCGCCCGGTCAGTTCGTCGCGCACCTGGAAGTCCTCGCCCGGTGGGACGTTCAGGGCTTCGCGGTCGATGCGGACGGTGGCTTCCTGGGTGTGGTGCGGGTCGAGGTTCACGACGACCAGAACCGTGTTCGAACCCTGCCCGGTCCGGGCCGACTTGGAGAACACCAGCACCGCGTCCTTGTCCGCGTGATGAAAGTGCACCCCGCGCAGCGTGCGCAGCGCCGGGTTGCGGCGCCTGATCGCGTTCAGCTCCGTGATCAGCGGGGCGATGGTGCGGCCCTCCCGCTCGGCCGCCGCCCAGTCCCGCGGACGCAACTGGTACTTCTCCGAGTCCAGATACTCCTCGCTGCCCGCCCGCAGTGCAGTGTTCTCGCACAACTCGTACCCGCTGTAGACCCCCCACGTCGGCGACAGCGTCGCCGCCAGCACCGCCCGCAACTCGAACGCCGGACGGCCGCCCTCCTGCAACACCTCATGCAAAATGTCCGGGGTGTTCACGAAGAAGTTCGGCCGCATGTACGCCGCCGCCTCCCCCGCCAACTCACTCACATAGTCCGTGAGTTCACTCTTCGTGGTGCGCCAGGTGAAGTACGTGTACGACTGCTGGAAACCGATCGCGGCCAGCGTGTGCATCATCGCCGGACGCGTGAACGCCTCCGCCAGAAAAATCACATCCGGGTCGGTCGCGTTGATGTCGGCGATCACCCGCTCCCAGAACACCACCGGCTTGGTGTGCGGATTGTCGACCCGGAAGATCCGCACCCCGTGCCCCATCCACAGCCGCAGGATCCGCACCGTCTCCGCGACCAGCCCCGGCATGTCCGCATCGAACGCGATCGGATAGATGTCCTGGTACTTCTTCGGCGGATTCTCTGCATACGCGATCGACCCGTCGGGGCGGTGGTGGAACCACTCCGGATGCTTGTCCACCCACGGATGATCCGGCGAACACTGCAGCGCGAAATCCAGGGCCACCTCCATGCCCAGCTCCCGCGCCCGCCCCACGAAATGATCGAAGTCGTCGAAGGTGCCCAGGTCCGGATGGATCGCGTCGTGCCCGCCCTCGTGCGAACCGATCGCCCACGGCACCCCCACATCGTCCGGACCCGGCGTCAGCGAGTTGTTCGGCCCCTTGCGGAAGGTCCGGCCGATCGGGTGCACCGGCGGCAGATACACCACGTCGAACCCCATCGCCGCAATCGCGTCCAGCCGACGCTCCGCCGTCCGGAACGTCCCGCTCACCGGCGCCTCACCCGGCCGCACCACCGCCCCCTCAGAGCGCGGAAAGAACTCGTACCACGACCCGAACAACGCCCGCTCCCGCTCGACCAGAAGCGGCAGTTCACGGCTTTCGGTCGGGCGCTCACGCAGTGGGCTCCCGCTCAGCGCCGTGCGTACGGCGGGGTCGAGGGCCGCGGCGAGCCGGTCCTGCGGGGTGCGGGCGGCGTCACCGAGAGCGTCGACTGCCTTCCCCAGGACGGCGCGCGCTTCGTCCGTCGCGGACCGGGCCTGCGCCTGCTCCAGGAGCACGGCGCCCTCTTCCAGCGTGATCTCGGTGTCCACGCCGGCGCCCACCTTGATCTCGGCGGCGCGCATCCAGGTCGCCACAGGGTCGCGCCAGGCCCGGACGCAGAAGCTCATCCGGCCGGGCCGGTCGACGCTCACGTCGGCACCCCAGCGGTCGGAGCCGGGAGCCAGCTCCCGCATCGGCCATCGGCCGACCTCGTCACCGTCCGGCGAGCGCAGGACCACCTCGGCGCACAGGACTCCGTCGCCCTCGACGAAGACCAGGGCCGAGACCGGGAAGCACTCCCCCACCACGGACTTGGCCGGGCGCCTCCCTCCGTCGACCGATGGGCGTACGTCCTCGATCGGGACGGGCACGGCGGGTGTGTGCGACTGCGTCGTCATGCGATGTCACCTTTCCCGGTTGTCCGCGAGTGGCCTACGAAGGCGCCCGATGTCGCGAGGTCGTGGGGTGTCGCCGCGCTGCGGGCGCGAGGCCGCCTCGGCGGCCTCGCGCCCGCAGCGCTCGCCCGTCGCCCGGCACAGCTCGGCGACGGCGCGCCCGAAGGCGGCACGGGCCCGGGGATCGGCGGGCGCGGCAAGGAAGCGGCGCTGCCAGAAGCGGTAGCGCGCCAGACAGCGGCGTGCTTCCGCGGTGACACGCGACGTGCCCATGGGGTGACCTCCGGTCCTCCGCGGCGCCGGGCCCGGTGGGCCTCAGTGATGTCGTTCACGGAGCGGGAGCGCGCGATCACTGTCGGCAGCTCCTCCACCCATGGTGTGGTGTCGACGGCGATCCGTCCTGTTGAACCGACGGTCACCGGCCGCTCACGCTCGGGTTGCACGAATGGAGTACGGAGCACAGGCTGATGGTGACTCTCGAGCGACCGATGCTCACGGCCCCTGCCGCACGGCTCCGCCGAGTCCGGCAGGCCGCGAGCGTCGCGGTGAGGAGCAGGAACCATGCACCAGGCAACGCCCAGCTACTACCACATCGCTGTGGACCCGATCCCCGAACGGGTCGGCCAGGTCCAGCGCATCGTCGCCGCGCACACGCGCTACTGGGGCCTCGAAACGCTGACGCCCTCGGTGACCCGCGGCCTCGGTCTGCTGCTCGAACTCGCCGTACGGGGTCGTCCCGACGCCCGTATCGAGGTCGAGGCGTGGTGGAACGGGCAGCATCTGATCAGCGCCGTGTCGTACGAGGACGCGGCCACCGGTACCTCCCAGGAGCTGTCGCGGCGCTGCTCGACGCAGCTCGCGGCGATGAGCGACGGGTGGGGCAGCTGCACCCAGGACGCCCGGCACATCGTCTGGTTCTCGCTGCGCAGCACGATCGGCGACCGCGAGGTGCGCGTGCCCATGTGTCCGGTCCCGGACGCGAGCGAGGCGCTCCAGGTGCCGCGCACGACGCTGCCGCACGCCGCGCCGGAGCCGACGACCGTCGCCGCGCCCGAGCCCGAGCCCGCGATCGTCGACACGGCCGCCGCCTCGTGACGGCACGGACCACCGCTGCCCCGGTCGGGGTGCACAGCGGTCGCCCGTATCCGTTGGGAGCGACGTACGACGGCCACGGCACGAACTTCGCCCTGTTCAGTGCCGTGGCCGAACGTGTGGACCTGATCCTCCTGGACGCCGACGGCACCGAGCGCACGGTGCCGCTGCCGGAGGTGTACGGCTCGGTGTGGCACGGCTACGTGCCGGATGTCGGCCCGCCGCAGCAGTACGGGTACCGCATCCACGGCCCGTGGGAGCCGGCGTCGGGTCACCGGTGCGATCCGGAGGCGTTCCTCCTCGACCCGTACGCCAAGGCGGTCCACGACCGCTCGGGCGAGGGCGGTGTCGACGGCAAGGGACTGTGCTCGGTGGTCGTCGACCCGGACTTCGACTGGTCGGGCGACACACCACCGGATCACGCCTACGCGGACTCCGTGGTCTACGAGACACATGTGCGCGGCCTGACCGCGCGACACCCCGGGGTGCCGGAGGAACTACGGGGCACCTACGCGGGCCTGGCCACGCCGGCGGTCCTCGAGCATCTGACCGCGCTGAACGTGACGGCGGTCGAGCTGCTGCCGGTGCACCAGTTCGTGCAGGACGGCTTCCTGCGGGACCGAGGGCTGTCCAACTACTGGGGCTACAACACCATCGGCTTCTTCGCGCCGCACCACGCGTACGCCGCCCACGGCACGCTCGGCGAGCAGGTCACCGAGTTCAAGAGCATGGTGAAGGCGCTGCACGCGGCCGGCCTCGAAGTCATCCTCGACGTCGTCTACAACCACACGGCGGAGGGCAACGAGAACGGTCCCACCATCTCGTTCCGCGGCATCGACAACGCGTCGTACTACCGCCTCGACGACCACGACTTCAGCCGCTACTACGACACCACGGGCACCGGCAACAGCCTGCTGATGCGGCACCCGAACGTGCTCCAGCTGCTGATGGACTCGCTGCGGTACTGGGTCACCGAGTGTCATGTCGACGGCTTCCGCTTCGACCTGGCGGCCACCCTCGCCCGGCAGTTCCACGAGGTGGACCGGCTGTCCGCCTTCTTCGACCTCATCCAGCAGGACCCCGTGGTCAGCCGCGTGAAGCTGATCGCCGAGCCGTGGGACCTCGGCGAGGGCGGCTACCAGGTGGGCAACTTCCCGCCGCTGTGGTCGGAGTGGAACGGCAAGTACCGGGACTGCGTCCGTGATGTGTGGCGGGCCAGGGAGGGGACGCTGGCCGAGTTCGCGTCCCGGCTCACCGGCTCCTCCGACCTGTACCAGCACGACCGGCGCAGGCCGCGGGCGAGCGTCAACTTCGTCACCGCGCACGACGGGTTCACGCTGCGCGACCTCGTCTCGTACAACCACAAGCACAACGAGGACAACCGCGAACGCAACCGGGACGGCACGGACGACAACCGGTCCTGGAACTGCGGCGCCGAAGGACCCACCGACGACCCCGGTGTGCTCGCACTGCGCGGCAGGCAGCAGCGCAATCTGCTGGCCACCCTGCTGCTGTCGCAGGGCATTCCGATGCTGAGCCACGGCGACGAACTGGGCCGCACGCAGCGCGGCAACAACAACGCCTACTGCCAGGACAACGAGCTGTCGTGGGTCGACTGGGACCTCGACGACGAGCGGGCCGCCCTGCTGGCCTTCACCCGCGAGCTCGTCGCGCTGCGGGCCACCCACCCGGTGCTGCGCCAGCGCCGCTTCTTCCGCGGCGAGGCCCCGTCCGGCGGCGAGCACGACCTGCCGGACCTGGTGTGGCTGCGGCCCGACGCGGCGCCGATGACACCGGACGACTGGAACCGGCCCGACGCGCACACCTTGGGGGCCTTCCTCAACGGCCAGGCCATCGCGGCGCGCAGCACCTGCGGCGAGCGGGTCGTCGACGACTCGTTCCTGCTGCTCTTCAACTTCTACTGGGACGCGGTGGAGTTCCGACTCCCCGACACCTCGTACGGCACCCGCTGGACGACCCGTGTCGACACGGCGGAGCCCGACGGTGCGCCGGACGAGTCCGAGTACAAGGCCGAGGCGACCGTGCGTCTGGAGGCGCACTCCCTGGTCGTCCTCTCCCACCCCTGAATCCCCCATCGAAGGAGACACCATGCCTCAGGGTTCCAGCTCCAAGCGCGAGCGCCAGTACGAGCACGTCAAGAAGAGCGCGGAGCAGCGCGGCGAGTCGAAGGGCCGGGCGAAGGAGATCGCCGCGCGGACGGTGAACAAGGAACGGGCGCGCTCCGGCGAGTCGAAGTCGGCGAGCAAGACGTCGACGCAGGACAAGAAGTCCGCGTCGCAGCGCGGCGGCGAGCGGTCCCACAAGGGGGCCCAGGGGCCGACGAAGGACCAGCTCTACGAGGAGGCCAAGAAGAAGAACATCGACGGCCGTTCCTCGATGAACAAGCAGGAGCTGCGCAAGGCCCTGGGCCGCTGACCGCCGGGAGCCGTCAGGCCCCGGCCCCCACCACCGGCGAGTCGGTGCGGTCGCCGACCGAACCGTGCGTCGCCTTCTCGGGGATCGGCCGGTCGTGCCGCAGCGCCGTCCACACGTGCTGCGACGCCTTCTCGATGGGCAGGACGCGGCCGGCGTCCTGCGCGTCGTAGGTGACGGGCAGTGTCACCATGGTGGTGCGGTCGGGGCTGATGCCCTTCAACTCCTGGCCCAGGCTGAGGAGTTTGTCGGCGGACGCCAGGTCGGAGTCGGCGCTGATGCTCTTGGTGGCGGTGTCGGCGAGCGCGTAGGACTTGCTGGGGCTGCCCAGCGGGTCGACGGTCTCGACGCGGTGGATCAGCGCCTTGATGAAGGCCTGCTGAAGCTGGATGCGGCCGAGGTCGCTGCCGTCGCCGACGCCGTGCCGGGTGCGGACGAGCGCGAGGGCGTCCTTGCCCTTCAGGCGGTGCTTTCCTGCGTCCAGGGACAGTCCGCTGTTGGTGTCGTGGATGGCGGTGCGGGCGGTGATGTCCACGCCGCCGAGCTCGCCGATGAGCTTCTGGAAGCCCTTGAAGTCGACTTCCAGATAGTGGTCCATGCGGACGCCCGACATCTTCTCGACCGTCTTCATGGTGCAGGCGGGCCCGCCGACGGCGTACGAGGAGTTGAACACGGCGTCGTGGGCCGCGGGGGCGCTGCCGCTGGAGGTCTTGCAGGCGGGCCGGTCGACGACGGTGTCGCGGGGGATGCTGACGACGGAGGCCTTCTTGTGGCTCTTGTCGACGTGCAGGACCATCGCCGTGTCGGCGCGGGCGCCGAGGACGCCTGAGCCGTACTCGCCGTGGGTGCCCTTCCGGGAGTCCGAGCCGAGCAGCAGGATGTTCATCGCGCCGTCGTGCCGGTCGTGCGGCCGGTTCTTGCCGAGGGCGGAGTCCACGTCGGTGCCCTCGATGTTGCCGTTGAGGTGCTGCCAGGCGTAGGCCACGCCGCCGCCTCCGACCAGGGTCAGGCCCAGGGCACCGCCCGCGATCCAGCGCAGGGCGCGCTTGCGCTTGCGGTGCTTGGAGCGGCGCAGGCGTGCGGGGCCGTAGGCGGGCACCACGGGCGGGTCGTCCGGGTGTGCCTGGGGCTCGTTCCCGCTGTCGTGCGGCATGGAGGGGGCCTTCCTTGGTACTGCGGTACTGCGGTACTACGTGGTGCGTGTCGGGGCGCCGGGTGTGCGGCGGGCGCCTCAGTACGCGGAGTCGACGTTGTCGATGGAGCCGTAGCGGTCGGCGGCGTAGTTGGCGGCAGCGGTGATGTTGGCGACCGGGTCGGTGATGTTGTGGGACGTGCCGGCCACGTGGTACGTGTCGAACGTGGGCTGGATCACCTGGAGCAGGCCCTTGGACGGGACGCCGTTCTGGGCGTTGATGTCCCAGCCGTTCTCGGCGTTCGGGTTGCCGGAGGACTCGCGCATGATGTTGCGGTGCAGGCCCTCGTAGGAGCCGGGGATGCCCTTGGCCTTCATGATGTCGAGGGACTCGCGGATCCAGCCGTCGAGGTTGTTCGGGTAGCTCTTGGCGGTCTTGGCGGCGGGGGCCTTGGGGGCCTCGGCCTTCGGCTTGGCGGCGGCGGCCGCCGCGGCGGGCTTGCTGTCGGCGGCGAGGCGCTCGGAGGCGTGCGCCTGCGTGGGCACCAGGGTCAGGGCGGCGGCGATGGCGCCGGTCGCGGCGATGCCGGTGACGGACATCTTGCGGAGGCGGAGGGTGCGGTCGGTGCTCGCCGGCGTCTGGACAAACAGCATGAGGGTGACTCTCCAAGCGGGGGTACGGCGCGAAGCGCGTCGTGGGGGCGAGCCGGGGTCGGTGCGTTCCGGACCCTTCCGGCCTGCCGGGGACTCAATCAGGGGTAACGGCGGCGGTCGGCGGGACGCAAAGGTGTGACGTACTACCCGACTACGCAGGTCCGGCGGATCGGACACTTCGGACAGGAGGTCGGTGCGACGCGGGCTGGCCGTCGACCCGGACCTGGGCACCTACTACCGCGCTTCGCATGTGCCGTGGCTCATATGGGTGGCCTCACAGCCCGAGACCCCTTCGGGTGGTTTGGACCACTTCGTCGCCCCGGCCTCCGTGGGGCGTTCACATGTCCTTTACTCCGGCGTGGACAACCGGTCACATGCCTCAGAGGTCTGCTGTGATGACGATGCGCCGGATCACGCGGGGAAACCCCGCGCATCGGGCACCACGGCGACAGGACAACGGGAGTGTGTGTGAACGGCATGAGACGGCAACGGCTGCTCGCGGCGTGCGCGACGGCGCTGGCGGTGACGGGCGGCGTCCTGCTGGCCGCCCCGGCGCAGGCCGAGACGCGGGCGGCGGCCGCCCCGGCGGGCGACTTCGACGGCGACGGCTTCGGTGACCTCGCGGTGGGCGCCCCCGAGGGCACGATCGCCGGGTTCGCGAAGGCGGGCTACGTGTCGGTGGCGTACGGCACCGCGCAGGGTGTGCGGACCACGCGGCACAAGGGCATCACGCAGCGCACGGCGGGCATCCCCGGCACGCCGGAGGCGGGCGACCGGTTCGGTTCGGCCGAGGCCGTCGGCGACGTGGACGGGGACGGGTACGCGGACCTGGTCATCGGCGCGGGCGGCGAGGCCATCGGCTCGGTGAAGGGGGCCGGCTCGGTCACCGTCGTCTTCGGCGCGAAGGGCGGGCTGAGCGCGGACGCGATCGCCTTCAACGCGCCCACGCCGACGGCCCGGCAGGGCTTCGGCGACAAGCTGGCCGTCGGCGACTTCGACCACGACGGCCGCGACGACATCGCGGTGGCGGCCGGGACGAAGGTGTACGTGGTGAAGGGGGCCACCAAGCTGCGTGACACCCCGAAGCCGGCCATCAAGTCGCTCACCCCGCCCGGCGGCGGCGCGGGAACCGGGCGGATCGCCGCGGGCGACGTCAACGGCGACGGCTACACCGACCTCGCCACCGTCGCCTACATGGACGATCCGGCGGACGAGGGCACGCTCGGCGTCCTGGCGGGCTCGGCGAAGGGTCTCACCGGGTCGACGCTCGGCAAGACGGGGCTGCCGTTCGCGGGCTACACCCTCGTCTCCGGTGATGTCACCGGGGACGGCAAGGCGGACATCGTCGTGGACACCACGGCGGAGGACGGGCCCGACGACTTCCTGATGCGGATGTTCCCGGGCACGGCCTCGGGCCTCGGGTCCGGCGTCGCGTACGGCGGCGAGGCGCATCCCGGCCGCGCCGGTGTCCTCGCCGACCTGGACGGGGACGGCCACGCCGACCTCGTCACGTCCGACACCACGGCCCCCGACCCGGACGGCTTCAACAACGCCGGCTCGGTCACGGTCGTCCCCGGCGCCGACTCCGGCCTCGACGCGTCCGGCGCCCGCACCATCACCCTGGCCACGCCGGGCGTCACCGGAGCCAGCGAGGGCAACGACCTCTTCGGCTCGGCGGTGGCCGCGGGCGACTACGACGGCGACGGCACGGCCGACCTCACGGTGGGCGCCCCCGGCAAGTACCTCGGCACGGGCGCGGTGAGCGTCATCCCCGGCACTCCCGACGGCCCGACGGGCAAGGGCTCCATCCTCTTCAACCCGGAGAGCATGGACCACCCGTCGGTGAAGGCACGCTTCGGCTCGGCGCTGGGGGCGACGACGCAGCGCTGAACCCTCGCCGAGGCCCCGGCCCTCAGGGTGTCGGGCCTCGGCGAGCGACAGGCTGTTGCCGTCGGGGTCGAGGACGACGACGTGGCGCACGCCGTTGCCGTACGTCTCGACCGGCTCGTGGGGCACGCCGTGCGCGGCGAGCCGGTCCAGGACGGCGTCGAGGCCGGTCACCCCGAGCGTGACCATGGCGCCGCCCACCCGCTCGGCGCGCACGTTCCGGTCGTCGACGACGATCCACGCGTTCTCGCCGAGCCGCCACAGGCGCTCGTCGCCGATGGTCTCGTCGGCGGGGCGCCCGAAGAACACCTCGTACCACTCCAGCGCCTTGGTCCGGTCGCTCACGCACATGACGCTGTACAGGTCCATGTGTCCCACTCCTCCGGGTCGGCTCCCGCAAGGGTGGACCGGCTCCCGGAGCGGAACTCATCGGGCGGTGTGGGTGAGGACCTCGTCCAGCGTCGCCAGCAGGCGGTCCGCGTCGTTCTCCGTGAAGACCAGCGGCGGGCGGATCTTCAGGACGTTGCCGTGGGTGCCGGTCGCCGAGATCAGGATCCTGCGCTCGCGGAGGCCGTTCACCACCGCCGTGGTGAGCGGCTGGTCCGGGGACTTGGTGGTGTGGTCGGTGACCAGTTCCACTCCGGCGTAGAGGCCTGCGCCGCGGACGTCGCCGATGGCGGGGTGGCGGGTGGCCAGGTCCGCGAGGCCTGCGCGGAGGGTTTCGCCGACGCGGTGGGAGTTGGCGAGCAGGTTCTCGTCGCGGATGACGTCGAAGGTGGCCTGGGCGGCGGCGATGGCGACCGTGTTGCCGCCGAAGGTGTTGAAGTACCGCATGTCGTGACCGAATTCGGCGACGGCGTCGTGGGTGACGGCGAGGCCCGCGACCGGGTAGCCGTTGCCCATCGGCTTGCCCATGGTGACGATGTCGGGGTGCACGTCGTGGCGCTGGTGTCCCCACATGCGCTCCCCCGACCGCGCGAACCCGCACTGCACCTCGTCGGCGATGAAGAGCCCGCCCGCCTCCTGCACCGCCTTGACGGCCGGTCCGAGCAGGTCGGTCGGCTGCGCGTACAGGCCGTCGGAGCTGAACAGCGAGTCGACGATGAACGCCGCGACACCCACGCCGTGGCGCTCCAACTCCCGTATCTGCTCGCGGACATGGGCGGCGAACCACTCCGCCATGCCTTCCTGCGGGATGCGGTACGAGTCCGGTGTCGGCACGCGACGCACCCACGTTCCGAGTGAGGCGTTCTCACCGAGCGCCGGTGAGATGCCCGCGATCTGGTCCGAGTTGCCGTGGTAGGCCTCGGAGGTGACGATCACGCCCTCGTTGCCGGTGCGGTACTTCGCGATGCGCAGCGCCAGGTCGTTGGCCTCGGAACCGGTGCAGGTGAACATGGCGTGGCCGTCCCCCACTGGCCCTTCGAGGGTGGCCAGCAGGTCCTCGGCGTAGTCCAGGATGCCGTCCTGGAGGTAACGGGTGTGGGTGCACAGCGTCTGCATCTGGCGGTGCACGGCCTCGACGACGCGCGGGTGGGCGTGGCCGACGGACACCACGTTGTTGTAGGCGTCGAGGTACTCGTTGCCCTCGTCGTCCCAGAGCCGGCAGCCCTCGCCGCGCACGATGTGCAGGGGCTGCTGGTAGAAGAGGCGATAGGCGGGACCGAGCAACTTCTCGCGGCGCTCCACCAGTTCACGGGAGGCCGGCGAGAGCCCCTCGGCCGTATTGGGGTCGAACGCGTTGTTCATCTTGCCGCGGGACTTGGTCTCAGGGGTGGTCATTCACATCATCCTCGGGTGCGGGCGGACCTGCTGCGGTGTGTCGGACGGCTTCAGAGGAACGTGGCCGAGAGGGCGTCGGGACTTCGAGCCAGGAACCACGCCAACTGACCCCAGCCCGGCTCGGTGTTGCGCAGGATGTACGTCGTGTTCCCGGGGATCAGCGACGCCCGGTGCAGGGTGATGAGCGCGCGGGCGACCACCCGGCCCATCACGAGGTGCGGCAGCAACGCCCGTTCCGTGTCGGTGAGGTCGGCGTGCCGCAGGTATCCGCGCAGGACGTCCCGGGCCTCGGCGAACAGGTCCGGCACGGGCCGCGTCGCGGCGTCGCGCGGGAGCTGGTTGAGCAGCGCGGTGGCCACGTCGACCGCGATCGCGGTGTGCACGGCGTCGCCGAAGTCGATGACGCCGGTGACGAATGCGGGGTCGTCGTGGTCGACGAGGAGGTTCGAGGTGCTGAAGTCGTTGTGCAGCACGTGGGTGCGCAACGACGGCAACCGGGGCACGACCACGTTCTCGTAGCGGTCAAGACCTGCGGCCAGTGCCTCGCGCTGTGCGATGTCGGGGACCTCGCGCAGGAGGGGGCGCAGTACGGGGAGGTGGCGGACGTCCCACGCGCACAGCCGGTCGTCCGCCGGATGCCGGAACCCGGCGGTGGCGTGCCGCAGGTGGGCCAGCATCTCGCCGATGCGTTCCCGTTCGGGTCCTGACGTGCCGGTGGTGTCGAGCGGGGTGCCCGCGGCGAACGTCATGAGGCGCGCCAGCCGGTGCCGCCCGCCACCGTCCCGTACGGGCACGAGGAAGCGGCCGTCGGTCGACGGCAGCAGTTCGGGGACCGGCACCCGGCGCGCGGTCTCGCGCACGTGCCGCATCAGCTCGGTCTCGAAGTCGACCTCGGCGTCCGCCTCGTCGGGATGCGAGACCTTGACGACGTACGCCCGACCCCGCGCGGTCTCGAGGCGGAACGTGTCGTCCTTCTCCGTCGCGAGCCGGGTCGCGGCGACGGCGTCGAGGCCCCAGTGCCCGCGGGCCAGGGCGACCGCCTCGGCCTCGTCCAGGACCGTGTGGGCCGCGGCGAGGCGCCCGCTCCCGAGGCCGAGCCGGTCGAGCGTCACCGCGGGCGCGGCCTCGACCTGCCGGGCAACAGCGTCCGTCATGCCACCGTCCTTCCCCGGTGCGCGGGCCACCGGTGATCTCCGTAATGACGTACCTGACGTGCCTCTCACGATGGTGCTCGGTGCTTCGTGCTCCCCGAAGGACTGCGCCGCCGCGCCCGTGTCAAAACATGCCGCACGGTCACCGGAAGCCGAGATCCGCGTCCACGCCCACGAGTTCCGCGCTCGCCGACCACAGCCGGTCGGCTACGCCCCGGTCCGCCATGTGCTCCGGCACCGGCTCGCGACGCGGCGCCCCTCGCAGCCCGAAGACCCGCGGCCCCCACAGCTCCCCGCCCCGTACGTCCGGGTCGAGGACCGCACGCACGACGGGCCGCGCTCCTGCCTCCTTGCCCTGGACGAGCAGCGCGGCGGGCAGTGCCCGCAGCCGTTCGCCGGGCGTGGTCACGGACACCGGCGGGCGCGAGGGCGTGAGGCCGTCCAGGGCGCCGCCGGGGTGGGCCACGACGCTGATCACCGTGCTGCCGGCGGCCCGCAGGCGGCGGTCGAGTGCGAAACCGAAGGTCATCTGGGCGAGTTTGGAGCGGCCGTAGGTGCGCTTGGGCCGGTAGTCGCGGGTGGACTGGAGGTCGGCGAGGTCGAGGCGTTCGGAGCGGGCCGCGAAGCTGCCCACGGTCACGACGCGGCCCACGGGCGCCGCGGTCAGCAGGGGCGCGAGCCATCGGGTCAGGGCGAAGTGCCCGAGGTGGTTGGTGCCGAACATCAGCTCGTGGCCGTCGCGGGTCTCGCGGCGCGGCGGGTCGTCGAGGGCGACTCCGGCGTTGTGGACGACGGCGTCGAGACGGCCGACCCCCAAGGCGTCCAGGGTGTCCACGGATGCCTTCAGGGACGACAGGTCGGCGAGGTCGAGCGGCAGGTGGCGCAGGCGCGCGCCGGACACGTGCGAACGGATCGATGCGATGGCGGTGTCCGCCTTGGCGCGGTCGCGGCTGCCGAGGAAGACGAGGGCGCCGGTGGTGGCGAGCTGTTCGGCGGTGAAGTAGCCGATCCCGGCGTTGCCTCCTGTCACCAGGAAGGTCCGGTCTTCGGCGGACGGTGGCCGGGCGGCGTTCCAGGACGTCATGGCGGCGGGCTCCTCGTGACGCGGGCGGCGTGCTCGCGAGGAGCACCGGTCCACCCACCATGGCAAGCGTTACCGACATGTCGCCGACAGGTCTCCGACGTACCGCGGCCCGGACCACTCGAGGTGGTCCGGGCCGTGAGCAGGGGGGGCCGGGGTCAGCTCGTGACCTCGGCGCGCTCCTGGTCGACGGCGTCGGCCTCGGCCGGCACGGACTGCGGGGCCGTGCCGGCCTTGCGGCGGATCGCCAGGGCGTAGACGGCGCCGAGCAGCACCAGCCAGGCCGCGCCGACCTCGAGGGCCACGCGGGTGTCCTCCTGGAAGCCGAGGAGGACGAGGACGGCGACCATGAAGACGAGCGTGATGATCTGCCCGTACGGCCAGAACGGGGCGGGGAACTTGAGGCCCGCGGCCTCCTCGGCCGACATCGAGCGGCGCGCCTTCACGTGCGTCAGCATGATCATCACCCACACGAAGACGGTCGCGAACGTGGCGATGGAGGAGATGATCAGGAAGATCTTGCCGGGCACGACGGCGTTCATGACGACACCGAAGAGCAGCGCGCCGACCATGACGAGGGTGGTCACCCAGGGCACGCCGTTGGAGGTCGTGCGCCGCATGGCGGCCGGGCCGTGGCCGCGCTCGGCGAGACCGTACATGGTGCGGCCCGCGGCGAAGATGTCGCTGTTGATGGCCGACAGGGCGGCGGTCAGGACGACGAGGTTGAGGACGGCGGCCGCGGACTTCAGGCCCACCCCGGCGAAGATCTGCACGAACGGGCTGCCGGAGTCGTCGATCTGCTGCCAGGGCGTGATCGACATGATGACGCCGAGCGTCAGGACGTAGAACAGGATGATGCGCAGCGGGATGGAGTTGACCGCGCCAGGGATCGTCTTCTCCGGGGACTGCGCCTCGCCGGCCGTGACGCCGATGATCTCCGTGCCGCCGAAGGCGAACATCACGACGGCGAAGGAGAGAACGAAGCCGTCGATGCCCCCGGCGAAGAAGCCGCCGTGGCTCCACAGGTTGTCCAGGCCGACGTGGACGTGTCCGCTGCCGAGGCCGAACGCGATGACCGCGATGCCGACGAGGATCATCGCGACGATGGCGACGATCTTGACGAGGGAGAGCCAGAACTCCAGCTCGCCGAAGACCTTCACACTGACCAGGTTGAGCGCGCCGACGATGACGACGGCGGCGAGCACCCAGATCCAGCGGGGCACGTCGGGGAACCAGAAGCCCATGTAGACGCCGATGGCGGTGACGTCGGCGACCGCCACGATGACCATTTCGAAGGCGTACGTCCAGCCGGTGACGAACCCGGCGAGCGGGCCCAGATATCGGTTCGCGTACTCGCCGAACGAGCCGGCGGTGGGCGAGGCCACCGCCATCTCGCCCAGCGACCTGAGCACCAGGAAGACGGCGGCGCCGCCGATCAGATAGGCCAGCAGGACGGCGGGACCGCCCGCCTGTATGGACTCGGAGGAGCCGTAGAACAGCCCCGTGCCGATGGCTGAGCCGAGCGCGATGAAGCGGATGTGCCGTGAGTTGAGCCCTCGGCTCAGGCCGGCCTTTTCGGTACGCAAACGAGTGTCTCCCTCTTCGGGGTGGGGCCGGCGGACGTGCTGCAGAACGTGCGGTCCGGGCTCCCGACGACGAACGGCAGCCTGTATATTCCTGTCTATACAGGCCCGTCAAGAGGTGGTCCGATGACTGAGCGGATGAGCGCGCCGAAAACCGTCACGGCAACGGCGTCGAGTGCGTCGCCCGCCGTGGGACGAGCCCTGGACATGCTCCTGTACCTGGCCGGCCGACCCGGCCTGGTGCAAGCCGCCACTCTAGCCCGTGACCTGGGCATTCCACGGTCGACCGCCTACCACATCCTGACCGTCCTCACGGACCGCGGCTTCGTCACGTACGTGCCGTCGGAGCAGGCGTACGGGCTCGGTGTCTCCTCGTTCGAGGTGGGCTCCGCGTACCTGCGGCACGAACCCCTGGAGCGGCTGGCCCGGCCCGTGTTGCGCACCGTCGCGAGCCGCCTGGGCCAGCCCGTGCACCTCGGCATTCTGCACGGCGCGGAGACGGTCTATCTGCTCAAGGAGCGGCCCCCGGCCCGCTCCGGTGACATCGACATCGCACTTGTGACGGATGTCGGTGTCCGCCTTCCCGCCCATCTGACGGCCAACGGGCGCGCCGTCCTCGCGCACACCTCCGAGGCCCAGCTGCGGGCGTTGTTCCCGCGGCCCGGCGACCTCACCACCCGCACCGGACGCGGGCCGCGCTCCCTCGCCGAGCTGACGGCCGAGCTCGACCGGGACCGGGAGCGCGGCTGGTCGCAGGAGGTGGAGCTGGTGTCGCCCGGGTTCTGCTCGATGGGCACCGCGGCGTTCGACCACAACGGGCGGCCGGTCGCGGCGATCAGCACCACCTGGCGCCGCCATCACGGGCGGCACGACACGGAGTCGGTGCGCGAGGCGCTGGCACAGGGCGCGGCGCGGCTGACCGCGGCGCTGTCGGGCCACGCCCCGGCGACGGGCGGCGGGCGGGCCGCCTGAAACACCCAGGCCCGTGCCGTCAGTGCGTGGCGAAGGCGCCTTCGAGGCGGTAGCGGGTGCCGGGGTGCAGCAGCCGGGCGATGCTCACGAGGGCGTCCCGCGACCAGGTGCGGCGGTGGATCAGCAGGCACGGCTCCGCGGGGCCGATGTCGAGGATCGCGGCCTCGTCGGGCGAGGCGAGGACGGCCTCCACGATGTGCTCGCCGCGGCCGAGCGGCGCCACCTTCGACAGGAACGTGAAGGGTGTCTGGAGCGTGAAGTCCTGCTCCAGATAGCCGGGCGCGAACGCCGGATTGACGTACCGGTCCTCCAGCTGGAGCGGCACCCCGTCCTCGTAGTGCACGACCTGTGAGCGGAAGACCGGCTGTCCCTTGCCGAGGCCGAGGTGTGCGCCGGTCCGCTCGTCGGCACGCTCCTCGCCCAGGGACAGCACGCGGGCCGAGTAGCGGTGGCCGCGCGCGTGCACCTCGTCGGCGATGTTGTGGACTTCCAGGAGCGCCGAGCTGGCCTTCTGCTGGGCGACGAAGCTGCCGACGCCCATGACCCGGCGGATGACACCGTCCGCGGCGAGTTCGCGCAGCGCGCGGTTGACCGTCATGCGGGACAGGCCGAGCGCCTCCACGAACTGGCTCTCGGACGGCAGGGCGTCGTCCTCCCGCCAGTGCCCGTCCCTGATCTGCCGCTCGACGAGCTCCTTGACGCGCTGGTACGCGGGCACGGCGCCGCTCACGCCCTCCTCGTACCAGCGGGCCAGCTCCGCCGGGTCCACGGTCATGCCGCCCACCGTCCTCGCCATCGCTCCCCCGCTGCCTCCGACTGTCCAGGCCCGTGCTGCCGACCCGCTCCTGCCTGCGTCGATCCTATGGGAGCGGTGCCGCGCGCGGTCGGCCCCTCCGGCCCTCGCGGACACAGCCGTCTCGGATCCGAGAAATCCGGGCGGCCCCGCTGGTCCAGGGCCGCCCGCTGCCGTGTGATGACGGGGCACAACCGCTCGATCCCCTGAGGAGCACACACATGACCAGCCCTTCCCACGAAGCGCCGGGCGCCGTCCGGGCCCCGCGCGGCACCGAGCTGAACACCCTCGGGTGGCAGCAGGAGGGCGCGCTGCGGATGCTCATGAACAACCTCGACCCCGAGGTCGCCGAGCACCCCGAGGACCTCGTCGTCTACGGCGGCACCGGGAAGGCCGCGCGCAACCACGCGGCGTACGAGGCGATCGTGCGCACCCTGAAGACGCTGAAGGACGACGAGACCCTGCTCGTGCAGTCCGGAAAACCGGTCGGTGTCATGCGGACGAACGAGTGGGCTCCGCGCGTGCTGCTCGCGAACTCCAACCTCGTGGGCGACTGGGCCAACTGGGAGGACTTCCGCAAGCTGGAGGCCGAGGGCCTCATGATGTACGGGCAGATGACGGCCGGCTCGTGGATCTACATCGGCTCGCAGGGCATCCTCCAGGGCACCTACGAGACGTTCGGCGCGGTCGCCCGCAAGAAGTTCGACGGGACGCTCGCCGGAACCATCACGCTCACCGCGGGCATGGGCGGCATGGGTGGCGCCCAGCCGCTCGCCGTCACCATGAACGAGGGCGTCGCGATCTGCGTGGACGTCGACGAGACCCGCATCGACCGCCGCATCGGCACCCGCTACCTCGACGTCAAGGCCGACAACCTCGACCACGCCCTGGAGCTGGCGGTCCAGGCCCGCGACGAGCGCCGCGGCCTGTCCATCGGCGTCGTCGGCAACGCCGCCGAGGTCTTCCCCGAGCTCCTGGAGCGGGACGCGCCGATCGACATCGTCACCGACCAGACCTCGGCCCACGATCCCCTGGCGTACCTGCCGGTGGGTGTCTCGGTGGCGGACTGGCACAAGGAGCGCGAGGCGGACCCGGCCGGCTTCACCGAGCGGTCGCGGCAGTCGATGCGTCTGCACGTCGAGGCGATGGTGGGCTTCCTCGACAAGGGCGCCGAGGTCTTCGACTACGGCAACTCGATCCGCGACGAGGCCCGCAAGGCCGGTTACGAGCGGGCGTTCGCGTTCCCCGGCTTCGTTCCGGCGCACATCCGGCCGCTGTTCGAGGAGGGTCTCGGCCCGTTCCGCTGGGCGGCGCTGTCCGGCGACCCGAAGGACATCGCCGCCACCGACAAGGCGATCAAGGAGCTGTTCCCGGAGAACAAGCACCTGCACCGCTGGCTCGACATGGCCGGTGAGCGCGTCGCGTTCGAGGGTCTCCCGGCGCGCATCTGCTGGCTCGGCTACGGAGAACGGCACCTGGCGGGCCTCAAGTTCAACGAGATGGTCGCCAGCGGCGAGCTCTCTGCCCCCGTCGCCATCGGCCGCGACCACCTCGACTCGGGCTCGGTGGCCTCCCCCTACCGCGAGACGGAGTCGATGCTCGACGGTTCGGACGCGGTGGCCGACTGGCCGCTGCTCAACGCCCTGGTGAACACCTCGTCCGGTGCCTCCTGGGTCTCCATCCACCACGGTGGCGGCGTCGGCATGGGCCGCTCCATCCACGCCGGTCAGGTGTGCATCGCGGACGGCACCGAGCTGGCCGCCCGCAAGCTGGAGCGCGTGCTCACGAACGACCCCGGCATGGGTGTCATCCGGCACGTCGACGCCGGGTACGAGCACGCGTCGTCGGTCGCCAAGGAGCGTGGTGTGCGGGTGCCGATGGCGGAGGGCGACTCCGCGTGAGCACCCGTGCCGTCGTCCCGGCCAGGCTCTGGTCGGGCCGGGACGACGGGCCAGGAGCCGAGCACCTGCGCTGGCACCATGCCGTCGAACGGGACCCCGGGCTGATCGAACCGGGTGACATCGCGTTCGTCGGCTTCGCGAGCGACGCCGGTGTGCGCCGCAACAAGGGGCGGCCCGGCGCCGCCCAGGGCCCGGACGCGCTGCGCCGCGCGCTGGCGTCGATGGCGCTGCCGAGGCCGCTGCGGGCGTACGACGCCGGTGACGTGACGGTCGAGGGCGACGCGCTCGAGGACGGCCAGCGGCGCCTGGGCGACGCGGTCGCGCACCTCGTCGACGGGGGTCTGCGGGTGGTCGTCCTCGGTGGCGGCCATGAGGTGGCGTACGGCACGTACAGCGGTCTGGCGCGCACACGGGCCGTACGCGCCGGGGCCCGGCTCGGTGTCCTCAACCTCGACGCGCACTTCGACCTGCGCGACGACGCCCGGCCCAGCTCCGGCACGCCGTTCCTTCAGATGGCGCAAGGTGAACGGTCGCACGGCCGCGACCTCCACTACTGGGTGCTCGGCATCAGCCAACCCAGCAACACGGAGGCCCTGTTCCGCACGGCGGCGTCCCTCGGGGTGCGACACCTGGCCGACACCGAGTGCGGTGTGCTCGGCATGCGGCGGGTGGAGGAGTTCGTCGACGCGTTCCTCGACGGCTGCGACCTGGTGCACCTGACGATCGACCTCGACGTCCTGCCGGCGGCCACCGCGCCGGGTGTCAGCGCTCCGGCCGCGTACGGGGTGCCGGTGGAGGTCGTCGAGCGGGTGTGCGCGCGGGTCGCGGCGAGCGGGAAGCTCGTGGTGTGCGAAGTGGCCGAACTGAACCCGGAGTTCGACGTGGACACCCGCACGGCCCGCACGGCGGCCCGCCTGATCCACACCGCCACGACCACGTGGACCTGACACCACTCCCCCACTCCCCCTCCCCACGAACAAGCCGCCAGGCCGCCGGGCACGAGAGCCGCGGCCTGGCGGCTGCTCCTATGCGTCGACCGCCTCACGGACGAAGCGCCGCAGGTGGGCCCGTACAGCTTCGGGCCGTTCGAGCCACGGTTCGTGTCCGGCGGCCTCGATGCGCGTGAGCGGGACGTTGAGCCGGCGCGCGAGAGCCGCGAGGGCCGCCACGGGGCGCGGATCTTGGGCGCCGGCGAGGAGTTCGGTGCGGGCGGGCAGACACGCCCGCAGCTCGTCCAGGCGCGCATCGAGCGGGTCCGCGCGTCCGTCCGCGCCCAGTTCGGCGTTCATGGCCCAGTTGACTGGGCGACGTGTGCGGGCGGCGCGGGCGGCCCACTCCCGGCCGCGCTCGGCGTCGGCGTGGTCGGTGAACCACGAGAGCGTGAGCAGCTCGACCTCCTGGTCCACGGTGCGGTCGCCCACGGCCTCCAGCTCCCGGCGCCGCTCCTGCTGCGCAGCAGTCATGCGGCGGCTCCGCTCGGCCCGGTACCCCGTACGCCACTCCCCCACGTACGGACCGCACATGAGCAACGCGGCGGCAACCCGGTCGGGGTGTCTCAGGCAGAACCGGCTCGCGAGGTCGGCACCGTAGGAATGGCCGATCAGGACGGCCCGGGGTGCGTCCCAGGCGTCGAGCAGCTCGGCGAGATCGTCGACGTGCCGGGCGAGTGTGTGGCGGCCCTGCCAGACGGAGCGGCCCGTGCCCCGCTGGTCGTAGCGGTACACGGGCGCGAGGTCTCCGACCATGGCGGCGAGGTCACCGAGGTAGCCCGGCAGTCCTGGGCCGCCGTGGAGCAGGACGACGGGCGGCCGCCGGGCGGTGTCGCCGAGGGCGGTCCAGTGCAGTGCGGCCCCGTCACTCATCGGCGCCAGGCCCCGCGTCTCCTTGAAGGTCACCGTGGAGAAGGTACTCGTCGGCCGGCGTGCCACCAAGGTTCTGCACGCTCGTGCTCTGCGGCAGACGATCACCGTCCAGGACGTCTGGTCACATGCTGTCGGCCGGGACCGGCGTGGCCTGGTGGTAGTACATCCGCCATGGTGTGTTCGCGTCCTGCCTGCGCCAGAGCGAACTCCGCCGTGCCCGCCGCCCGTCCACCACCGTCTCGTACGTGAGGTGCACGAGGCCGGGTGCCAGCAGGACCCCGGTGATCTCTGTGGGCTCGTAGCGTGGGCCGCCCTCGACCGCACCGTCGAGTTCGGGCAGCGCGGCGAGCATGTCGTCATACGTCCACCGCCGCCCGGACGCACCCACCTCCACGAACTCCGGATCCAGCAGCTGTCCGGCGAGCGAGCGCGACGTGCGGACGTCGGGGTCCATGAGGCGCTTCTCGCCTGCGATCGCTTCGCGTACCTCATCGCTTCCCTGGCTCATGCGGACATCTTCGCTCAGGGGGCCCGGACCATCGAGGCCCCGAGCCATGGGATCAGCGGACTTCGGTGAGGGACACGACGGCAAGCACCCCGTCGACGGCGATGTCCGCGGCGTCCTCCTCCAGCAGGACCGCGTCCAGGCGGTCGAGGGTGATGTCGGCGAGCGTCGCCGTGCCCTCCAGGACCAGAGCCAGGACACGGGTGCCGGGGGACGGTTCGAGGCGGGTCGAGGCGCGTTCGATGCGGACCGTGGCCTTCGCGTCCGACCGGCGGGTCATCACGTTGAAGTCGACCAGGGGGCCGTCGAGGAGGCGGCAGTCGGTGGTGGCGTCGCCGGAGAAGGGGAAGGGGGCGTAGCGCGTGTCGATGATGTGTTCCGTGCCGTCGACGGTGAGGGCCATGCCCCGGCCCTCCACGACGGTGATGATCCGGTCGACGCCCTCGAACGCGGAGAACGGGCCCGCGGTGGCGACGTCGGCGAGGCTGATCCGCCACGCGAAGTCGTCCGTGCCCGCGCCCTCGGGGTGCGCCAGGACCTCCGTGGTGATGCCGCCGCCGTTCTTCCACGGTGCCGGGGTGCGGTCGTGGGCGCGCAGGATCTGGGGTGCCATGAAGGGTCGTGGTCCTTTCTCGGGGCGGACGGGTCTCAGCGCTCGGCGGTGTGCCGTGCTTCGAGGGCGGCTTCGGTGAAGACGCGGTAGCCGGCCTCCGGGTCGTAGCCGTGGATCTCGCGGGTGTCGAGGGCCTCCATGTACGTCAGGACGTCCTTGCTGACGACCTGTCCGGGGACGAGGACGGGGAAGCCGGGCGGGTACGGCGTGACGAACGTGGCGGAGACGACCGTACGCCCCCGTGCCATCGCCTCGGTGATGGCGTCCACCGTGAGGTGCTCGCACTCGGTGTCGTCGTACGCGAGGAAGAACGCGCTGCGCATGTCTCCCTCAGGGGTGAGCGGGCTCGGCCTGAACGCCGGGTGGAAGGCGCTGAAGTCCGGCAGCGTGGCGGAACCGGCGTCGAGCGCGGTGACCGTCGCGCGGTGCGCGGCGAGGTCGTGCGGACCCATCTCGCCGATCCGTTCCTCCAGGTCCTCGGCGATGCGGACGAGGACCTCGATGAGGTAGGCGACCGAGCTGCGGGTGGTGCCGATGTTCGTCATGAACAGGACCGTGTTGCGGGTGGTCTTGTTGACCTGGACGCCGTGCCGGTCCATGAGGAGATCGTGCTTGAAGGTGTCTCCGTCGATGCCGGTGAGCCCGATGTGCAGGGTGGCGCGGGTCGGGTCGAGCACGAACTCGTCCTCCTCCCAGGCCCGTTCCATGCGGGCGAGGCCCGCGGGCAGCGGCTGGTCGATGCCGGAGGAGCGGAAGCGGTGCGGGACGAGTTCGGGGGTGGTGAGGATGCGCAGGTAGCGGCTGAGCAGCGGGTGCTGGGCGATGGCGTCGCGGAGCACACCCGCCTGTTCGAGCTGCTTCTGGACGAGGGCGTACCCCTCCAGGACGGCCTGGCGCCGGCCCAGGTCCATGGAGGCGAGGATCTGGTAGTTGGGCGAGGTGGAGGTGTGCGTCATGTACGCCTCGTGGAACACCTCGGCGACCTTGTGCCGGAAGTCCTGGTCGAAGACGTGGACCATGGAGCCCTGGCGCATCGACGTGAGTGTCTTGTGCGTGGACTGGGTGGCGTAGACGCGGACGCGGACCTGCTCCGGGTCGGGCATGAGACGCGCGGTGGCGAGGGTCTCGTCGTCGGGGTCGTCGCCGAGGCTCGCACGGTGTGCGGCGTACGTGTCGGCGTACGCGGGGTCGCGGTAGCGGTCGGTGAGCGCACGCGCGGAGGCCATCGCGGTGCGCCGCCGGTACACGGGGTGGAAGCGGGCGAAGGCGAACCATGCCTCGTCCCACAGGAACGCCAAGTCCGGCTTGAGGGCCAGGCACTCCTCCATGACGCGCGTCGGGTTGTAGACGATGCCGTCGAAGGTGCAGTTCGTCAGCATCAGGAGCTTGACGCGGTGCAGGACGCCCTCGCGCTTGAGCATCAGCAGCTTGCGCTTGATCTCCTCGACGGGGACGGCGCCGTACATCCCGTACTCGTCGAGGGGATACGCGTCGAGGTACACGACGTGCGCGCCGGCGAGGACGAGCCCGTAGTGGTGCGACTTGTGGCAGTTGCGGTCGACGAGCACGATGTCGCCGGGCCGCACCATCGCCTGCACCACGATCTTGTTGGCGGTGGACGTGCCGTTGGTGACGAAGTACGTCTGGCGGGCGCCGAAGGCCTCGGCGGCCAGGTCCTGGGCCTCGCGCAGCGGCCCCGTGGGGGCGAGCAGGGAGTCGAGGCCGCCGGAGGTGGCGGAAGTCTCGGCGAGGAAGATGTTGAGGCCGTAGAAGTCGGCGATCTCCGGGATCCAGGGCGAGTTGAGCACCGAGGCGCCGCGGGAGACGGGCAGCGCGTGGAAGACGCCGGTGGGCTTGCGGCTGTGGGCACGCAGCGCGGTGAAGAACGGGGCGCGGTGGCGCTCGGTGATGCCGTGCAGGATCGACAGATGGAGTTCGAGGAGGCCGTCGCGGGCGTGGAAGACGCGCCGGAAGCGGCGGCTGAGCCGTCCCGCGGTGGACTCGACAGCCCGCTCGGACACGAGATACAGGTCGAGTTCGGGACGCAGCGCGAGGAGCCGGTCGCCGAGGTCGCTGACCTGGTCCTCGCTGTCGCCGGGGTGGGCGGCGGGCGCGTCGGCGGCCGCGTCGAAGAAGCGGCGTACGACGCTGAGGTCGTGGCGTGAGCGGTCGGTGAAGCGGTCGCGTATGACGACGGCCTGGAGGCCGGAGTTGACCAGGGACGCGATGACGGCGTCCTCGAAGCTGGGCGCGACGACGATCTCGTAGGCGAACTCGTCGTCGGGGCGGCGCAATCGGCGAAGTTCGGCACGGAGCGCGTGCTCCTCGGCGGCGTCGAGGTCGCCGACGACGAGGACCTCGAAGTACGGGGTGGAGGGCGCGGGAAGGGTGTGTGCGCCGTCGGCGGTGTCCTCGGGAGCGGGGCTGGGGGTGGCAGCGGTGTGCGGGGCGGTGCCGCGGTGCCGGTGGCCCGCGAGCGCGCGGTTCAACTCGTCGGCGCGCTGGGCGAGATGACGGTGGTCGCCCTCGTCGAGCAGGGCGGCGAGTTCGGTGAGGGCGGGGATGCCGGGGAAGGCCCAGCAGTGCTCGATGGGGGTGAGGAGGTCGAGGAGTTCCTCGATGCCCGCGACGGTGCCCGGATGCTCGTCCGCACCCTGCGTGGCGAGGCGGTGGGTGAGGTCCGTCAGGGAGCTCCAGGCGTCGGCGCGCAGTTGCCCGACGCTGTTGTGCACCGTGGCCGTCGGCAGGTCGTTCACCGGGAAGAGCTCCTTCTGAGGGCTGCCCGGCCGCGCCGCGGACGGGGAGGGCACGAAGAGGGTGGGGTGGGGCGTGGGTGGCAGCGGGCCGGGCCCTTGCCCGTTGCGCCGGATCCTGACCGGCCCTTCCCTGCGGCACGTTGAGGGACGTGCGAGGGGGAAGGGCCGGCCGGGGCCCGGCACACCTCCCGGGTCACGCCGGAGCCGGGAGGTGTGAGGGGACGGCGTGCGTCCGGGTCAGACGAGCGAGCCGGTGACCGACTCGGCGGCGGCCAGGGCGCGGCCGGACGCGACGTACTGGACGGCCTCCTCGATCTCGGGGGCGAGCCAGCGGTCGGTGCCGGGGCCCTCGACGGTCTTGCGCAGGCCCTCGCGCACGGCGGCGGTGGCCGGGGCGGGCGTCAGCGGGGCGCGCAGGTCGAGCGCGCGGGCCGCGGTGTAGAGCTCGACGGCCAGGACGCGGCTCAGGCCGTCGATGGCGCGGCGCAGCTTGCGGGCGGCCGACCAGCCCATGGACACGTGGTCCTCCTGCATGGCGCTGGAGGGGATCGAGTCGACGGAGGCCGGGGCGGCGAGCCGCTTCAGCTCGGAGACGATCGCGGCCTGCGTGTACTGGGCGATCATGTGGCCGGAGTCCACGCCCGGGTCGTCGGCCAGGAACGCGTTCAGACCGCGGTTGCGGGCCGGGTCGAGGAAGCGGTCGGTGCGGCGCTCGGAGATCGAGGCGACGTCCGCGACGGTGATGGCGAGGAAGTCCAGCACGGCGGCGACCGGGGCGCCGTGGAAATTGCCGTTGGACTCGACGCGGCCGTCGAGGGTGACGACCGGGTTGTCGACGGCGCTGGCCAGCTCGCGGGAGGCGA
The DNA here is from genome assembly GCF_052245995.1 of Streptomyces sp. SDT5-1. NCBI lineage: Bacteria > Bacillati > Actinomycetota > Actinomycetes > Kitasatosporales > Streptomycetaceae > Streptomyces > Streptomyces sp. SDT5-1. Next base: position 673,981 of record NZ_CM125963.1, read on the forward strand.
CGAGCTCGGCGTGCGTGAGGGTGTCGCGGGCGGTGCCGTGGACCTGCGGGGTGCAGCGCAGCGAGTAGGCGTCCTGCACGTACGTGCAGTCGGGGCCCGCGTGGCTGGCGATGATCGCCGAGTCGGCGAGCAGGGAGCGCAGGTTGCCGGCGGAGTCGCCCTGGCCGGGGTGCGGGCGCATGGCCTGGAGGTCGGCGGCGAACACGGCGTCGGTGCCGAGCTGGCCCTCGACGCTCATGGCGGCGGCGATGTCGGCGGTGCTGAGCAGGCGGCGCAGGTCGTGGGCGGCGAGGACGAGCATGCCGAGCATGCCGTCGGTGCCGTTGATGAGGGCGAGGCCCTCCTTCTCCTCCAGGACGACCGGGGTGATGCCGGCCTCGGCGAGGGCGTCGGCGGCGGGCTTCTTCTCGCCGTCGGCGGTGCGCACGACACCCTCGCCCATGACGGCGAGCGCGCAGTGCGCGAGCGGGGCCAGGTCGCCGGAGCAGCCGAGGGAGCCGTACTCGTGGACGACCGGGGTGATGCCGGCGTTCAGGAGCGCGGCGTAGGCCTCGGCGGTCTCGGTGCGGACGCCGGTGCGGCCGGTGGCGAGGGTGGACAGACGCAGCAGCATGAGGGCGCGGACGACCTCGCGCTCGACCTCGGGGCCCGAACCGGCCGCGTGGGAGCGCACGAGGCTGCGCTGGAGCTGGGCGCGCAGCTCGGTGGGGATGTGGCGGGTGGCCAGGGCGCCGAAGCCCGTGGAGACGCCGTAGTGGGGCTTCACGTCGTCGGCGAGGGCCTTGATGACCTCGCGACTGCGGGCGATCTCCTGGAGGGCCTCGGGGGCGAGGGCCACCTGAGCGCCATGACGGGCAACGGACACAACTTCGTCGGCAGCGAGGGCACCGACACCAACAACAACGGTCATGTCTCTATGAAGCCGCAGGCGAGCAGGGATCCGCGACCCCCGCGACACGCGATCTGTCTGGGATCCCAGACAGAGATTCTGGGATCCCAGACAGTTGGTTTGCGGCATGTCTGGTCTACTCTCGCCCCATGAGCATCGTCCCGGCAGCCGCGCAGGTCCTGGCCGTCCTGCGCTATCTCGCCCGCCAGGCCGCGCCCGTCCCCGCGGCCGCCATCAGCCGCGACGTGGGCCTGCCGCGCTCGACGACGTACCACCTGCTCGACACCCTGGCGGCGGACGGCTTCGTGGTCCATCTGCCGGAGGAGCGGCGCTACGGGCTCGGAGTCAGCGCCTTCGAACTCGCCTCCGGCTACGAGCGGCAGGCCCCGATCCAGCGGCTCGCCCGCGCCCCGCTCGCCGCGCTCGTCGACCGCACGGGGCACAACGCGAACCTCGCGGTGCTGCACGGCCGGGAGGTCATCTACGTCATCGAGGAGCGGGCTCCGGGTCGTCCGCCGCTCATCAGCGAGGTCGGCGTGCGGCTGCCCGCGCATCTGACGGCGAGCGGCCGCGCGGTGCTCGCGCTGCTGCCCCCGGCGCAGGTGCGGGCGCTGTTCCCCGACCGCTCGGCGTTCGTGATGCGGCGCCACGGGGCGGGCCCGGCGACATTGACGGCGCTGCGGACGCTGCTCGCGCAGGCGCGGCGCCGCGGTTACGCGACGGAGGAGGGCGAGGTCACCCCGGGCCTTTCCTCGGTGGCGGCGCCCGTCCTCGACCACCACGCCCACCCGATAGCCGGGGTCGCGGTCACCTTCCCCGACGAGCAGGTCGACGAGGCGGAGCAGCAGCGCATCGCGGGCCACGTGGCACAGACGGCGCGCGAGCTGACGCGCCGGGTGGGCGGCACGCCGCGTCGATGACTTTCGGGCTCGGGCCCCGTCACCACGTTCAAGAGCACGACTCCCTCTGGAGGACGGCATGCCCCTGGACCTGTTCGCCGGCGTCCCCGTCACCGACCATGCGGCGGCGCTCCCCTGGGAGCGCTAGCATCCGGGCGTGGTCGACGCCCGTCTCCTCACCGGTCGGGCGTACTCGGGGGGAGACATGACGGTGGACCAGTGCGCGCTGCCTGAGCGGGACTTCTCGGTCTTCGACGATTCCGTACGGTTCTCCGGGCCGGGGCGACTCCGGGTGACGGAGGCGATGACGCGCCTGGAGGCCGAACGGCTGCGGGTGGCACGGGCGCTGGAACGCGGGCAGCCGGTCGCCGCACGCGTCCTCGGACGGGGCGGACAGGAGATCAACCGGAATCTCGCCCGTGAGCTCCCGTCCTGGCGCACTCTCGACTCCGTCAAGCCCAGCGGTTCCGTGGAACGACTCGCCGTGAGCCTGCCGAACAACGCGTTCGCGGTGGACGCCGGCCTTCGGATGGTCAGCGTGTGGCACCGCGACGCGCTGAGCCCGGACGTGCGGCTCGTGCTGTCCGGAGAGGACCCGCAGGTGTACTTCTTCGGCTACGGGCCGTTGGAGATGAAGATCGTCGACGGGGTCGAGGTTCTCCTCGAGGGGCCGACCGTCCGCAACCGGTCGACGGTCATCGCCGTGCGGGACGCCGCGTGCATGGCCGCCGCGCGCCGCTACTGGGACGCGGTGCGGGCGACGGCGTACCCGTGCGCCGCCGAGGAGCCGCCCGCCGACGGCCTCACCGAACGCCAGCGCCGCGTCGTCGCGCTCCTGCTCATCTGTTCCTCGGACGAGCAGATCGCCCGCCGGCTCGAACTCAGCGTGCGCACGGTCCGGACGGAGGTCGCCGCGATCCTCGACCTCCTCGACGCCCCGACCCGTTTCGTTGCGGGGTTCCGGCTCCGCGAGCGTCTGAGCCGCATCACCACCTGACCGCAACCGCCGCGGGCTGCAGGATGCTGCAATCTGCCGTCGACGGCGCCGGACAGTCTCCCGCCATGCGAATCCACGGAAAGTTCATGAGCGGCCTGGCGGCCGCCATCGGCACCGCGTTCGGGATGACCCTGCTGACCGCCGCGCCGGCGTCCGCCACCCAGATCGCGCACAACTGCGAGGGCAGCGGCGTCGTCCGCTGCGCCAACATCGAGATGCCGTCCACCGGCGTCTTCAACGCGCACGCCCGGGTGACCGACACCAGCGGCGGCACCAACTACGACGTCCAGGTCATCGAGGTGCGACTCGAGTACAACCTGAACGGCAACTGGACCCTCCTCCGGGACGAGTTCCCTGCCAACGCCTGGGAGCCCGATCAGGACGTCGCGCGCACCACCACGTACTCGTGCGGTTCGTCGGCACGAAAGATCGTCCGCGCGAAGGCCTACGTGCAGTGGCGCAGCGGCGGCACAGTGACGGGCGACTGGGTCGCGACCCCCACGGAGCCGCCGACGTACATCTGCCCTCGCTGATCACGTCACTGAGGGACCGGCATGGGGGCTGGTCATCGGCTGCGCAAGTGGCGGACGCACGCCCTTAAGTGAGGATTTCTCATGGAGATCTGTTCCCATGCCGGTCGAGGGTCGGGCACGTGACGGCCCTGATCACCCCGCGTACATCATGCGTGTAGGGCACAAGCGTCGTCGTCACGAGACGGTCGCGTCACGTGACGCGCACAGAAAGCACACACTGCGCCTGACAAACTTCGCGGAACTTCGCCACGTCGGCGAACGGTTCATGAAACAGCGAGGGTTTGACACATGCGCATGGCACGTACCGTACTGACGGCCGCTCTGGCCACCACGTTCGGCATCGGGCTCGGGGGCTGCGGCAGCGACAGTGACGACGGGGCGGCGGAGAAGGAGTCGCCTGCGGCGACGGCTTCGGCGAGCGCCGCGGCGGAGGAGAGCCCGAGCGCCGACAGTGGGGAGGCCGCGCCCGCGGGCGACGCCACCGCGCCGGGCACCCAGCTCAAGGTCGGCGACAAGGCGATCCTGCCCTTCGAGTACGCCAAGAAGAAGGGCACCCTCGCCATCACCGTGACGGCGATCGACAAGGGCGCCGAAGCCGACATGTCCCAGTTCGGCGCGCGGGCGAAGGGCCTGACTCCGTACTTCATCAAGATGAAGGTGGAGAACGTGGGCGACACCGACCTCTCGCGCGCGTACATCCAGTTGAGGGGCCTCCTCGACGGCGGCCAGAGCACGGGCGTCTCGCTGATCGGCGACATCCCCGGCAAGTGCGACAAGGAATCCGCGCCCGCGGAGTTCGCCAAGGGCGCGTCGTTCGAGACCTGCTCGCTCGCGGCGTCGCGGAGCGGCGACGTCACGGGCGCCGAGTTCGACGAGGGCGACGCGTACAGCGACAAGCCGGTCATCTGGTCCGCCGCCTGATCGCACCGCCCCGTTCGCGTTTGCGGGCCCAAAGGGGCTCGGCTCTTCGGAGCCGGGCCCCTTTCCCTTTCCCTTACGCGCGCCCCTGATCCGCTTGCTTGAAGTGCACTCCAAGGTCATAGCGTTGCGACAGCTCAACCGAACACCTGCCGCGTCGACGCAGCACCCCGCAACACGACCAACGAGAATGGCGGCAAGTGGTGGACAAGCAATTCACAACGCATGCGGAACTTTTCGACCTGCGTGGAAAGCACGCGCTCGTCACCGGTGGCACCAGAGGCATCGGAATGATGATCGCGCGTGGCCTTCTCCAGGCGGGCGCCCGCGTGGTCATCAGCTCACGCGACGCGGAAGCGTGCGCTCGGGCGACGGAACACCTTTCCGAGTTCGGTGAGGTCCGGGCCATCCCCGCCGATCTCTCCCGCCACGACGAGTGTCGGCGGCTGTCCGATCTGGTCACCGCCGACGCGGAGCGTCTCGACATCCTCGTCAACAACGCGGGCGCCATGTGGGACGAGCCGCTGGAGACGTTCCCGGACGCGGCCTGGGACACGGTCGTCGACCTCAACCTGAAGTCGCCGTTCTGGCTGATCCAGGCGCTGTTGCCCGCACTGCGCAAGGCGGGCACCGTCGACGATCCGGCGCGGATCATCAACATCGGCAGCATCGCCGCGATCCACATCCCCCAGCGGCCCAACTATTCGTACTCCAGCAGCAAGGCCGCGCTGCACCAGCTCACCAGGGTGCTCGCCAAGGAACTCGGACCGCAGCACGTCACCGTGAACGCCGTGGCACCGGGACCGTTCCCGTCGAAGATGATGGCCGAGACCCTCGACGAGTTGGGCGAGGCGATCGCTGCGGCGGCCCCACTGCGCCGGATCGGCCGCGACGACGACATGGCGGGCGTCGCGGTCTTCCTCGCCGGCCGGGCAGGCGCGTACCTGACCGGCACCGTGATCCCCGTGGACGGCGGCATCGCCACGACCGCGTAGTCAGGCCGCGTTAGCGGGCTCGGGTCGGAGCGCGGGGCCGAGCAGCAGGCCGCCGTCCAGGACGAATTCCGAGCCTGTGGCGAAACCCGCCTCCTGGGAGGTGATGAAGAGCAACAGGCGGGTGACGTCGGCGGGTTCGGCGAGTCGGGGGATGGCGAAGGGATCGGGAGAGTACACGTCGGCGATGGCCGGCTGTCCTGCGGCGGCGGGTTCGTTGATCAGCGGTGTGGAGACGACGCCGGGGTGGATGGAGTTGACCCTGATGTTGTCCCGCCCCAGCTCCAGCGCGGCCGTCTTGGTGAGCCCGCGCACGGCCCACTTGCTCGCGGTGTAGGGCGCGTAGTAGGCCGTGCCGCCATGGGCCATCGTCGAGGCGATGTTGACGATGACCCCGCCGCCGCCCTCGCGCATCGACGGGGTCACGGCCCTGGTGCCGAGGAACTGCCCGGTGACGTTGACGCTGAAGGTGTGCTCCCAGGTGTGCAGTTCGGTGTGCTCGATGAGTGCCGCCGGATTCTGCACCCCGGCATTGTTCACCAGGACGGCGACCGGCCCGAAGCGGCCTTCAACCTCTCGCACCAGTGCCGCCCAGTCGTCCTCGCTGGTGACATCAAGCCGAACGAACAGCGCCCGGTCGCCGAGCTGAGCGGCGAGTTCGCGCCCCGCCTCCTCGTCCCGCCCTGCGATGACGACGTTCGCCCCCTCGGCGTGGTAGCCCCGCACATGGCTGCTGCCCATGCCTCCGCTGCCGCCCGTGACGACGACGGTCTGCCCCTCAAAGCGCCCCATGGTGCTTCCTTCCGCTAATGGCGAGTCGGTCGACTCACCACCTCTCTCAAGGTAGGCAGACCCTAGAGGTGAGTCAAGTGACTCACCTCGGATCGGCAGGCATACTGGGGGCATGACGGCACAGCCCTCGGAGTACCACCGGCGCGTGGCAGCGCGGAAGCGGACGTCCATCATCGAGGCGGCGACGGAGCTGTTCCTCGACTCCGGCTACGACGGCACCTCACTGGCCCGCATCGCGGAGGCGGCCGGAGTGTCGAGGGCGACCCTGTTCAAACAGTTCGCGACCAAGGCGGCCCTGTTCGAGGCGATCGTCACCGAACACTGGAAGATCGACGACGAGGAGGCGCCCCTCCCCGAGCCAGGGAATCTCCGCGCAGGCCTCGAGACCATCGGCCGCCGCTACGCGGACCTGCTCACCCAGCCGGGCATGGCGGCCCTCTTCCGCATCGTCATCGCCGAAGTGCCGCGTTTCCCCGAGCTCGGCGAGACCCAGTTCAAGCTCGGCAAAATGCCGTACTTCGAATCGGTCCGCCACTACCTGGCGGCGGAGAACACCGCCGGCACGGCCCGGCTCGACGACGCGGAGACGGCGGCGACCCAGTTCCTCGGGATGATCTCCAACTACGTGTTCTGGCCCCGGATGCTGCTCGCACGCTGGGAGCCCGACGCCGACGCGGTCGCGAACGCGGTCGACGAAGCGGTCCTGACCATGCTCGCCCGGTACGGCGTGCAGGGGGTCGACGGCGCCTGAGGCGCCGGGCAGCCGTCCCGGGCCCGCTCGGCAAGCGTGGAGAACTAGGCGGGCCTGCCTCCCTCACGCTGCCATTGCGCCTCGTCCCACTCGACGTATTCGAGCTGGACGCCACCGGGCATCTGCGCCGTCACGTTCCTTCCCGTCGGAACGTCCTGCGGGCCGCGCACGATGCGCGCCCCTGCCTCGTCCAGACGTGCCAGGCACTCGTTCAGGTCGTCCACGATCAGCGTCGCCGCCGTCTTGGTGTACGGCCGCAATGTCTGCTCGTCACCGGCCACGGCCAGCACACGACCGACAGCCGCCAGCTGCAGCCCGTTCGGCAAGGCGAAGCGCGTGGTGACCGGATCGCCGGTGACGGTGCCGAGAGCCGTCGTCAGTTCATCGAGGTCGGTGGCGTAGGCGCGCGCATAGGTACGAAGAACTCGCATGGTCACCAGCAAGCCGCGGCGGGGGGCTGCTATTCCCTCGACTTCCCGGCCTCGCGAAGGGCCGACCGGGACGGCTGCGAGCGCTCCCCCGAACGCCGACGCCGTGTCGTGCATGTGTCACCGCAGGTGGACCCCCAGTCCTTCGCCGCCCGCCGCGAGGTCAGGGCGCAGGACGAGTTCCCCGTCGTACTCGCCGCCCCTCTCGGTCCTGTACGCCAGCGGTTCCTCGTCGGGCAGCGCGCGCAGCCGTTCGCGCAGCGCGGCGGCCGTACGCTCGTAGTCCGCCGCGTCGTGCCGGTCCGCGCCGTAGGTCACGAACGGCGCGAGCGGCGCCATCCCCGTGTACCAGAACGTCCCGTGCAGCAGCGGAAACAGCACCTGATCCACCTGCCCGTGGATCCCGCGCGGCCCGAACCCCGACGGCCGGGCCCCCACCGACGTGACGATCAGAGCCCGCTTGCCGGCCAGGCCGCCGTCGCCGTAGCGGCGGGTGTGCCCGTCCGGCGCCTTCACGCCGAACCCCAGCCCCTGCACCAGAACCCGGTCGAACCAGCCCTTGAGGATCGCCGGAGGCCCGAACCACCACAGGGGGAAGTGCAGGACCACCACGTCGGCCCAGGCCAGTTTCTCGATCTCGGCACGAATGTCGGGGCTCAACTCCCCCGCCGCATAGGCGCGTTCCTGCTCGGCACCGACGAACAGCCGCCCCTCGCGGGGCGAGCCGCAGCCGAAGTCGTCGGCGTCGAGGACCGCCTTCCACTTCATCGCGTACAGATCGGACACCCGGTGGGCGTGCCCGAGGCCGTCGAGGGCCGCGAGCGCGTCGGCCATCAGGGAGCCGTTGAGTGACCGCTGTTCCGGGTGGGCGAAGATCCAGAGAATGTTCATGCCTCGAGCGTGCGCCCCCGCCCTGGTACGGCATCAGTGGCCAGACGGCCACGAGGTGAAAGAATCTGGCCACTCGGCATCCGGCCGCTCCCGGCGAACCCGGTCACAGTGCTTGAGGGACGCAATGATTCGGGTGAGGGTGTTGGCCGTAGCCGAGGAAAGGACGCCCGCCATGGCCGCCACCGCCCAGCCGCCGTTCCGCGCCGACCACGTCGGCAGTCTGCTGCGTCCGCCCACGCTCCTGCGGGCCCGCGAGCAGCACGCCGCGGGGAAGATCGACGATGCCGCGCTCGCCGCCGCCGAGGACGCGGCGGTGCGTGAGGTCGTCGCGATGCAGAGGGAGGCGGGACTGCGCAGCGCCACCGACGGAGAGTTCCGTCGCGCCTCGTGGCACATGGACTTCATCTACGCGCTCGGTGGCATCCGGCGCGTCGAGGACGAGTCCCTGCACGTGCGCTTCCACAACGAGGACGGGGACATCGAGTTCGCGCCGCCCTCCGCCCGCGTCGACGGCAAGGTGACACTGGAGCGCACCATCTTCGCGGACGCCTTCACCTTCCTGCGCGACACCGTCGCCGAAGGCATCACCCCGAAGCTGACCATCCCCTCGCCGAGCATGGTCCACTACCGCGGCGGCCGCGCCGCGATCGACCCGTCCGTCTACCCCGACCTCGACGCCTTCTGGTCCGACCTCACGGACGCCTACGCCGCCCAGATCCGCGGCGTCCACGAACTGGGCTGCCGTTACCTCCAGTTGGACGACACCTCGCTCGCGTACCTGAACGACCCCGAGCAGCGTGCCTACGTCGCGTCCATCGGCGGCGACGCGGAGCACCAGCACGAGACGTACATCGCGAACATCAACCGGGCGCTCGCCGGCCGCCCCGACGATCTGCGTGTCACCACCCACATGTGCCGGGGCAACTTCTCCTCCTCCTGGGCCGCTTCGGGCAGTTACGACTTCATCGCCGAGGCCGTCTTCGGCGGCCTCGACGTCGACGGTTTCTTCCTGGAGTACGACGACGAGCGCTCCGGCGGCTTCGCCCCGCTGCGCTACGTCCCCAAGGGCAAGCAGGTCGTCCTCGGCCTCGTCACCACCAAGCGGCCGCAGCTGGAGGACAAGGACGCCCTCAAGCGGCGCATCGAGGAGGCCTCGCGCTACATCGACATCGACCAGCTGTGCCTGTCCCCGCAGTGCGGCTTCTCCTCCACCGTCGAGGGCAACAAGCTCACCGCGGAGGACCAGCTGGCCAAGCTGCGCCTCATCGTGGAGACGGCCGAGGAGGTGTGGGGCGGCGTGTGACTCCGGCCCGCCCGGGAAACGGAATCCATCCGCAACCGGCGCGAAACCCGCCGCCGCGCCGCGCTCCGTACGCTCCCGTACAAGACCGGCACGGGGCACGGGGAGAAGAGCCATGGCGCACGTCATTCCGATCCGCGAGCCCGCCGGCCGCGCACCGGAGACCGACAGCGCGCTCGCCTTCACGACCGTCCACGGCTACCGCCGCGCCTACCGGATCGCCGGCGAGGGCCCGGCCGTCCTCCTGATCCACGGCGTCGGAGCTTCCTGCGCGCACTGGGAGGACTGCATCGACGCCCTCGCGCGGCGGCACACCGTCGTCGCCCCCGACCTGCTCGGGCACGGCCACTCGGCGAAGCCGCGCGCCGACTACTCGGTCGCCGCGTACGCGAACGGCCTGCGCGACCTGCTCGGTGTGCTCGGCATCGACCGCGTCACCCTGGTCGGGCACTCCTTCGGGGGCGGGGTCGCGATGCAGTTCGCGTACCAGTTCCCCGAGCGCGTCGACCGGCTCGTCCTGATCTCCACCGGCGGGGTCGGTCGCCAGGTGACACCCGTCCTGCGGGCCGCGACCCTGCCCGGCGCGGGACTCGCGCTCGGCCTGCTGAAGACCGCCGGGGCCCGCCTGCCGATCATCGCGGCGGTCCGCGCCCTCCAGCTCCTCGACACCGGTCTCGGAGTGGACGCGCCCGACCTCGTCCATGTCGTCGACGCCCTGCCCGACCAGAACTCCCGCGACGCCTTCACGCGGACGCTGCGGGCCGTCGTGGACTGGCGCGGCCAGGTGGTCACCATGCTGGACCGCTGCTATCTGGCCCGGGGCATCCCCACCCTCCTCGTGTGGGGCGATCGCGACAGCGTGCTGCCCGTGGCGCACGCCTACACCGCGTACGAGGCGATGCCCGGCAGCCGGCTCGAAATCTTTCCGGGCGCCGGGCACTTCCCGCACCACACCGATCCGGCACGGTTCCTCCGGCTCCTGGAGGAGTTCATCGCCACCACCACTCCCGGCGACTGGAGCGCCGAACAGTGGCGCGAACTCCTCCGCCAGGGAAGCCCCGCGGACACGTACGCGCGGGCCGTCTCACGCGAGTACCGCGAGGCGGGCGAGCGCAGCGCGACGTGACAGCGGCGCGCGGCCCGCTACTCCATCAGGGAAACCGCGAGCCCGACGACGATCAGCCCGCTCGCCACTCCGACGAGAACCAACCGCAGCGCCATCGCCCAGTCCCGCGGCGGCCGGGAGCCACGGCAGTCACAGACGGCCCGCCTGTGCCCCAGCACGGGTGAATCGAGCCAGTACGGATCGGTCAGCTCGGCCTGTTCCTCGGCGCGCACGGTGTCGCTCATACCGGGGAAACGACACTGCACCCCGCGCGGGCGCGCGCCTGCCCGAACCGTTATCCCGCTCTCACGGAATGGGCACAGACCACCTGGCGCCGCCGCGGCTCACGGCTCGTCCAGTGCCTTGCGGAACGACAGGGGGCTGTGCAGCGCCTGCTCGATGCGTTCCAGTGAACGTCCCTTGGTCTCGGGGACCTTCAGGACGACGAAGGCGATGCAGGCCACGTTCATCAGGGCGTAGAAGAGGAACGTGCCCGAGCGGCCGACGGTGTTGATCGCCGTCAGTGCCGTCATCGCGATGAGCAGGTCGAAGCCCCACAGGCAGACCGTCGCCAGGCTGGTGGCCTGGCCGCGGACGCTCAGCGGCAGGATCTCCGGGCCGATGAGCCACACGACGGCCTGCATGCCGACGCCGTTGAACAGGATGTACGCGAACAGCGCGATGATCACCGTCCAGCGCTGGGTGGCGGAGTCACCGAGGACGCCGAAGGCCAGCGCGAGGACGGCCATCGCCACGGCGGAGCCGGGCAGGAACCACAGCATGGTGCGGCGCCGGCCCGTCTTGTCGACGGCGATGGCACCCACCACGCCCGCCACGACGAGCATGGTGCCGATGCCGATGCCGGTGAGGAGGGCCACCGAGTCACCGAACCCTGCGTCGGACAGGATGGTGGGGGCGTAGTAGACGATCGCGTTGATGCCGGTCAGCTGCGAGAACGCGGCGATGCCGACGGCGATGAGGAGGGCCGGGCGCAGCCAGCGCTGCCCGAGGCTGCGCCAACTGCCGCCGCCCGCCGGGGCGGCCTGCGTGACGGCCGTGATCTCCGCCGCCTCGGCCTCGACGTCCGTGCCCGGTGGGCGCAGCCGCGCGAGGGTGCGCAGCGCCGCCGTGGTCCTGCCGTTCTCGATCAGCCAGCGCGGGCTCTCGGGCAGGAACACCATGCCGATCGCCAGGGCCGCGGCCGGGAGTACGGCGAGTCCGAACATGACGCGCCAGCCGCCGCTGTCGTTCAGCGCCCAGCCGCACACGTAGGCGATCAGCTGGCCGATGGCGACCATGAGTTGGAAGACGACCATGAGTCGGCCGCGGATGGCGGGCGGGGAGAGTTCGGCGATGTAGACCGGCACCATGTTGGACGCCCCGCCGACCGCGAGGCCGAGGACGAAGCGGGCGGCGATCAGTGTCGCAACGCCGGGCGCGAGGGCGGCCGCGACCGCGCCCACGGCGAAGATCACCGCGACGGCGGCGACCACCCTGCGGCGGCCGTGCCGGACGGCCGCCCTGCCGGAGACGACGGCGCCGACCATCGCCCCGAGGAGGATGACACTGACCACGATCTCCTGTTCGCGGGAGGTCAGGTCGAGGTCGTCCCGCAGGTGCAGCAGGGCGCCGGAGATGATGCCGGTGTCGTACCCGAAGAGCAGGCCGCCCAGCGCGGAGACGGCGGCGACGGCGTAGACGAGGCCGGGGGTGCGGCCCGTTCCGCCGTCTGCGCCCGGCGCTCTCGCGGCCACCGTGGTCGGCTCAGGCATCGCCCATGACCAGACCCTCGATGGTGTGCTTCTGGGTGACCGGCGTCAGCTCGTCGACGACCGGGCAGTCGAGGTGGCGGCGCACGCGCTCGGGCAGCGTCTCCCAGTAGGCGCGGGTGACGGCGGTGTCGTGGCGGTCGCCGTTCGTGGCTTCCGGGCCGTCGATGCCGAGGATCAGCACGGGCCGGGACGTCGCCGACTCGTTCTTGGTGCCGCGGTGGATGGTGAGCGCGGTGCGGGCCGAGATGTCGCCGCGCTGCGGGTACTTGCGCACGGCGCGCTCCTCGTAGCGGGAGTAGCGCTCGCGGGGCGGGAACATGCCGTGCTCGAAGTCGGGTTCGTCGTCCCACTGGGTTCCGGGGGCGATCTCGAACGGGCCCATGTCCTCCTTGGTGTCGACGCCGGTGATGTTGAAGGCGAGGGAGGTCAGGCGGCGTTCGGCGCGGGTCTCGTCCGGGATCGGGAAGTCGCGGTGCCACGGCTGGTTGACAGCGCCTTCGAGAGGAACGTCGAAGCCGAGCTCGACGATGCGGTAGTCAGGGCCGAGCACGGCGGTGGCCACGGAGCGCACCCAGGGGTGGTCGACCAGGTCGACGAAGCCGCGCAGCTGCTCGGGGTGGATCTCGACGTAGTAGCGGTTCGGGCCGCGGCCCACGGCGCCGCCGGGCCGGGCGCGCGCCTCCTCGAAGGCCGTCTCGATGTCCTCGCGCAGCCGGTCCACCCACTCGACGCTGAAGGCGCCCTTCCGCGCAGTGATGCCGTCGGTGTACAGGTTCTCGACGTCCGCAGTCACGTCGACATCGAGCTCCGCGGGTACGACACCCGGGAATGCGCCGCCGGCGGACACGACACCGGTCGAAGTGTGCACAGCCATCCTTGCCTCCTTGCAAGCAGAACTTCCGCGCACAGGTTTGCATCGCTGCATGCAACGTTGCAATACCCTTTTGGCAAGGAATTTCGAGAGGGCGGTCGGAACCACCGCAGCGCCCGCCGGGAGCGCGTGGGCCGCATGAAAGGATGAGCCGGTGAGCAGCCGACTGAAGGATGTGGCCGCACGGGCCGGGGTCTCCGTGCGCACGGTGTCGAACGTCGTCAGCGGATCCGGCGCGGTCGCCGCCGAGACCCGGCGGCGGGTGCAGGAGGCCATCGACGAGCTGGGCTACCGGCCCAATCTGGCCGCGCGCAGCCTGCGGGCGGGACGCACCGGCATCATCGGCCTGGCCATCCCCGAGCTGCACTCCCCCTACTTCGGCGAACTCGCGGGCCTGCTCGTGGAGGAGGCCCAGCGCCGCTCGTGGACCGTGGTGATCGACCAGACGCGCGGTGACGCCGACGCGGAGCGGCGGTTGCTCACCCGCGGCGGCGGTCGCGTGGTCGACGGCCTCATCATCAGCCCCTGGGCGCTCGACCCGGCCGAGCTGACCGAACTCGCCGCCACCGCCTCCCCCGCCGTCCCGCTCGTCCTGCTCGGTGAGCGCAGCCCGCGCGGCGCCCTTGACCGGGTCGCGGTCGACAACGTGGCGGCGGCGGACGAGGCCACGAGTCACCTTGTCCGCATCGGCAGGCGCCGCATCGCCGCGATCGGCCTTCAGCCGCACCTCCAGAACGGTACGGCGCAGCAGCGCACGCAGGGCTACCACCGGGCCCTCGAACGGGCAGGCCACCCGCTTCCCACCCAAGCCCTGCAGCGTACGGTCACCGCGCTGCACCGGGCGGACGGCGCCCGCGCCATGACCGAACTCCTCGACGGCCCCGAGCGGCCGGACGCGGTGTTCGCGTTCAGCGACGAACTCGCCCTGGGCGCCCTGCACATCGCGCACGAGCGGGGCCTGCGGGTGCCGGAGGACATCGCGATCGTCGGCTTCGACGACATCGAGGACGGCCGCTACAGCCATCCGCCGCTGACGACCATCGCCCCGGACAAGCACCAGATCGCGCTACGGTCCCTGCAGTGCCTGGCCGACCGCATATACAGCCCCGACAACGCGGTGCCCGCACAGGATCTGACGGTGCCTCACCGGCTGGTGGTGCGGGGGACGGCGTAGGACGTGGGCGCGCCCGTCGGGCTCACACCACGGGCACGAACGGTCCGTCCAGGAGAGTCCTGTCGCCGTCGATGCCGTGGGCCAGCGCCGCGGACACGTCCTCGTACGGGGCGCCGAGGCGGATCGCGCTCGCCGCGTCGAGCTTCTCGTGGTGGTGCGGGGCGAGTTCGACGGTGAGGGCGTCGAGGTAGGTGGCGAGGTGTGCGGGGGTGCGGGGGCCCACGATGGGTGTCATCGAGGTCCCGGCGCGGGCCGCGCGTTCGCGCAGCCAGGCGAGGGCGACCTGGACCGGGCCCGTGCCCGTCTCCTCGGCCACGGCGAGGACCGCGTCGAGCACGGCGGTGCGCCGTTCGTCGCCCTCGGCGTCGGGCCGTGCGCTGAGGCGGCCCTGTTCGCCGCGGCGGTACTTGCCGGTCAACAGGCCGCCGGCCAGCGGGGAGTAGAGGACGACGCCGAGGCCGTGCGCCTCGGCCATCGGGAGCAGCTCGCGTTCCGCGGAGCGTTCGGCGAGGCTGTACTCGGTCTGGATGCCGATCAACGGGTTGCGGCCGCTCAGCTCCGAGCGGACGGCGGCGCCCGCCACCCGCCAGGCCGGGAAGTTCGAGAGTCCGGCGTAGCGGATCTTGCCCGCCCTGATCAGGTCGTCGAACGCGGCGAGGAGCTCCGGGAGCGGCGTGACACCGTCCGGGAAGTGCGGCATGAAGACATCGACGTAGTCCGTCCCGAGGCGCCGCAGGCTCTCCTCCAGGGAGCGGATCATCGTCTTGCGGCTGTTGCCCGTGGTGCCGGGGCGGACCTGCGCGGCGCGGGTTCCGCTGTACTTGGTGATCACCACGTAGTCGTCGCGCTCGCGGCCGAGGAGCTCGCCGAGTACGGTCTCGGCCTCGCCGTCCTGGTAGATGTTCGAGACGTCGAAGGTGGTCCCGCCCGCCGCCACGAACGACCGGAAGATCTCCTTGGCCCCCGCCAGGCCGGCCGCCGTGGGCGCCGATCCGAAGTTGGCCGTGCCCAGGACGTACTCCGAAACCCGGAGCCCGCTGTGTCGTCCGAAGGTCTGGTAGCGCATGGAAGCCTCCTCGGGTTCTGCGGTACGGTCGACGACACTAACACGTAAAACGAATGGTCATTCTCTTATGCCGAAGGTCAGCCAGGCCCACCTCGACGCCCGCCGCCAGCAGATCGTCGACGCCGCCCGCGCCCGCTTCGCCGAGGTCGGTTTCGCCCGTACGTCGATGCCCGACATCGTCCGGGCCTCCGGCCTTTCGACCGGGGCGATCTACCGGTACTTCAAGAGCAAGGACGAGATCGTCACCGCGATCTGCGAACAGTCGGGGCAGGCGTTCCCGGCGGAGCTGTCCGCCGAGGCGGTGCGGGACTTCCTCCAACACATCCGCACCCTGGCGCGCGAGGAGGGCCACGCCCGGCTGGTCGCCCAGATCTACGCGGAGGCCGCCGTCTCGCCGAGCCTCGCCGCCCTGGTCGACCGACAGCTCGGGGAGCTGCGGGCGGCGGTGGTCGCGCTGCTGCCCGACCGCTCCCCCGCCGACGCGTACCGGATCGCGGAGGCGTTCGTGGCGCTGTGCCAGGGGTACAGCCAGCAGCTCGCGGTACGGGAAGACGTCGACCCCGCACCGTTCGTGGCGGCGCTGGTCGCGCTCACCGAGTCGTAGACGTACAGGCGGCGCGGCCGACTTCAGGACGCCGACCGGCGCGCTGCCCCGAGGTCGAGCGCGAAGGCCGGCCGAGCAGGATGCCGAGCAACACCAGTGCCATACCTGCCGCTTGACGTATGGTCAGGGGCTCGCCTCCGAGCGTGACACCAAGGGCCACCCCGGTCACCGGGTTGAGCAGGCCGATCAGGCCGACCGTGGCGGCAGGCAGGCGGCGCAGGCCCGCGAACCAGGCGACGAAAGCGAGGGCTGTGGCGATCACGGCCGTGTACGCGAGCGCCGCCGCGCCGGGTGCGGTGAGCGACGGTGGCCCGCCTTCGAAGACCACGGCGGCGATCAGCAACAGCACTCCCCCGAAGGTGAGTTGCCAGGACGTGGAGGCAAGGACTCCGGCCTCGTTGCTCCAGCGTTTGGACAGCGCGTAGCCGATCGAGGACGAGGTGAGCGCGCCCGCCGAGGCGAGCAGACCGGACATGCTGGGCGCGCCCACTTGCCCGGCCAGCATGAGCACCACACCGCCCAAGCCGATCGCGGCACCGATCAGCGGCGCCGCCCGAGGCCGTTCGGCCAGCAGTGCCCACGCGCTGAGCATGAGGGCGGCCGGGGACAGGGCCATCAGCGTCGAGGCTGTCGCGGTGCTCAGCAGCTGGGCGGCGACGTAGACGAGCAGGAAGAACGCGCTGGTGTTGAGCAGCCCGAGCACGGCGGCCCGCCACCACCAGGCGCCCCGCGGGAGTTTTCGGGCGAGGGCCAGAAGCAGCAGCCCGGCGGGCAGGGCGCGGAGGGCCGCGCCCCACCAGGGGCTGTCGGCCGGGAGGTACTCGTGGGTGACGAAGTAGTTGGCGCCCCAGGCCACCGGGGCGAGCGCCGCGACGGCTCCCCAGCGGTAGGTAGTTTCCATGGAAGGTAATATAGCTTCCATGGAAACTACCTCGTCCAGTGCGGAGGAACCCGCTTCCGGACTCGATCACGTCGCCCGCATCCAGGCCGCCTGGCGGCAGGAGCGACCCGACCTCGATGTGTCGCCGCAGGGTGTCATCGGCCGGCTGCACCGGATCGCGACGCTGCTGACGCAGGAGCTGTGCGCGGTCTACGGCCGGTACGACCTGAGCGAGGGCGAGTTCGACGTGCTGGCGGCGCTGCGCCGCGCGGGCGCGCCCTTCGAGCGCGCTCCCGGCGAACTGGCCGCGCACACCATGGTCACCACCGGTGCCATCACGAAGCGCATCGACCGTCTGGAACGCGCCGGTCTGGTCGCCCGGCGCCGCGCCACGGGCGACGGGCGCGGCCGGGTCGTCGCGCTCACCGAGGCGGGCCGCACCCTCTTCGACCGGGCGTTCACGGACCACATCCGCAACGAACACCGGCTGCTCGCGGCGCTGCCCCCGTCCGAGGCGGCGGCCCTCGAACACCTCCTGACCTCGTGGCTCGCCCAATTGGAGCCCCCGCAGTAACAGCAGGTGTCAGGTCGCCGCGGACTTGGTGGCGGCCGGCACCGCCCGCAGCTCATCGGCCACCAGTCCGCGCACCCGCTCCCGCTCGGCCCTCCCCCACGTCTCCTTCGTGACGAGGATGCCGACGAGTCCGACCACCGCCGCTCCGAGGTACAGCAGCGCCGCCCCCGGCCACCCGAAGGCACCCACCAACGCGGCCGCGAGAAGCGGCGCGAAGCCGCCGAGGGCCGCCGCCACCTGGTAGCCGAGCGAGGCACCCGACGTACGGGTCGCGGTGCGGAACTGCTCGGTGAGCAGCGAGCCCTGCGTGCCGGTCAGCGAGGCGTGGATGAGGCCGATCCCGATGACGAACACCGCGACGACCAGGGCGGGTTGGGCGGAATTGGTCAACAGGTACATGGGGAACGCGAAGAGGATCGCCGCCGTGCACCCCACGATGTAGAGGGGCCGACGCCCGATGCGGTCGGTGAGTGAGCCCGCGAGGAACGTGACACCAATGGCCAGGACACTGGCGACGGTGATGGCCGTGAGGGCCACGGACCGCAGCTCCGGATGGTGTTCGGTGACGTAACTGAGCAGGTACGTCGCGGTGGAGTAGTACGCGAACGACTCCACGATCCGCAGCGCGATCACCCGCAGAATGCCGCGCCAGTCCCCCGCCAGCGTGGCCAGGAACGGATTCCGTTCCGTCCTGCCGCCGGCCTTGGCCTCCTGGAACTCCGGCGACTCCGACAACCGCGAACGCACGATCAGCGCCGCCACCACCAGCACGGCACTCACCAGGAACGGCGTGCGCCACTGCCAGCTGCCGCCCAGGGTGTCGCTCCACGCGAACACACCACTGGCGAGGGCGATCCCGAGAGGATTGCCCGACTGCGGTATCGCGGCGAACATGCCTCTCCGATGCCATGGCGCGTGCTCGTACGCCATGGTGATCGCGCCGCCCCACTCGGCGCCGAAGGCGAGGCCCTGGATCATGCGGATGACGACCAGGAGCACCGGGGCGACCACGCCCACCTGCTCGTACGTGGGCAGCGCGCCGATCAGGAAGGTGGCCGCGCCCATCACGACCATCGCGGCGACGAGCACCGGCTTGCGGCCGAACCGGTCGGCGAAGTAGCCGCCGACGGCGCCGCCCAGCGGACGCATCACGAAACCGACGGCGAGCGTGGCGAAGGACAGCAACGTCCCCACGAACCGGTCGCTCTCGGGAAAGAAGACCGCGCCGAAGTAGAGCGCGGAGGCGGTGCCGTAGGCGATGAAGTCGTAGTTCTCGACGCTGGTTCCGAAGGCGGCGGCGATCGCGGTCTTCACGCGATCCTTGGAGCCGAGGACGCTCGGTGGTCCGGCGGGTGTGCGGGCGGTGGACATGGGGATCTCCTGCGGGTTCGGGGCACGTGCGGGTACGCCGAGGGGACGCCCGGCGCGGAAGGTGGGCGCGGGCGCGGGGACGAGCAGGCGGTACGTGAAGGTGTGTCAGGCGGTCGTGGGTGCCGGTGCCATCTCGTCGAGGGCGTTGAGCTTGGCCACGCGGCGGCGGGTGTCCGCGTCGTCGTCGAAGGTGGCGTCGAGGAACTCGCGGACGATGTCGGGCACGAGCGCGTGCGGGACGAGCCAGGCGCCCATGGCGATGGCGTTGGCGTCGTCGTGCTCGACGGACTGGTGGGCGGAGTACGGCTCGTGGGCGAGGCCGCAGCGGATGCCGGGCAGCTTGTTGGCGGCCATCACGGCGCCCTGCCCGGTGCCGCACACCAGCACGGCGCGATCGGCGGTGCCGTCGAGCACGGGCTGGCAGGTGTCCCGGGTGATGTCGGGGAAGTCGACGGGTTCCGCGCTGTGGGTGCCGCAGTCGACCACCTCGTGCCCGAGGTTCTCGATGGCCTGCCGGACGGTGTCCTTGAGTGCGAAACCGGCGTGGTCCGCGCCGAGGGCGACCCTCATCGTGCTGTTCCTCTCATACGTCGTGCGACGTTCACTGGTGTGTCCTGGGCGCGCGGTCGACGAAGGTGGTGGGTACGCGCTGCCCGGTGGCCTCCCGTCCGGCGATGAGGTCGACGACGCCGCGCACACCGAGCCGCCCGATCTCGGCGGCGTCCTGACGGACGGCGCTGATGGGCGGTGAGGCGAACTCGAACCAGTCGAGGTCGTCGACGGACACCACCTCGATACGAGACGCCCCCTCGACACCAAGCCGTTCGCGCAGCGCGCGCACGGCGCCGAGGGTGGTGAGCCCGTTCGCGCCGAACACGGCGGTGAAGGGCACACGCCGGTCGAGTACACGCCCCATGGCCTTCCCTGCGCCTTCGGCGAGAAAGTCACCGGCGTCCAACAGCCGCTCGTCGGTACTGATCCCGTGGGACGCACGCCCGGCGAGATAGGCGGCCCGCCGCTCGGCACCGGTGGAGATCGTGTCCGGTCCTCCGATGAACGCGACGTCCCGGTGCCCGCGCCGCTCCAGCCAGTCGAGCACCTGCCCGACACCCTGGGCGTTGTCCGTCCCGTACATGGGAGCGTCGACACCGTCGATCGTCCGGTTGAGAAAGACAAGCGGAAGCCCGGAGGCGACGGTGGCGGCGAGCTGGGGTGTCACCGTGCTCTGCGGCGCGAACAGCAGCCCGTCGATGCGCTGGGAGGCGAAGGTCTGAAGGTAGGCGTCGGCCTGGTCGGCGTCCTCGTTGGCGTTGGCCAGCAGCACGGTGTAGCCGTGCAGGCGAGCCTCCTGCTCGGCGGCGTGGGCCAGTTCGGAGAAGAACGGGTTGCGGATGTCCGAGACGAGCAGCCCCAACACATCGGTGCGGGCACGCCGCAGCGCACGGGCGGGCCCGTTCGCCACGTACCCCAACTCGGCGGCGGCCGCGAGCACCCGCCGCCGGGAGTCGGCCGACGTCTGACTGCTCCCGCTGAGCACGCGCGACGCGGTCCCGAGCGCGACCCCGGCCCGCGCCGCGACATCCTTGATCGTGGCCATCGGCCGCGCCCACCTCCTTGTGGAAGCCATGGAGCCATGGAAGCGATTGAAATGATGGAAACGTTTCCATGGTGTGGATGACTTCAAGGTCGCACACGGGGTGGGGATCGGGCAAGGGTCGGGCGCGGTCGAGAGGTTCGGGAGGAGGCCGCGGGCAGTCGGGGCGCAGCCCCTCGAAGCGGCCCTCAGTCCACCATCAGCGCCGAGGCCCGCGGCGCCAGGAAGTGGTCCATCACCAGCTCAGCCGCTCCTTGCGCGGCCACCCGGTCCCCCACCGCGGAGCCCTCGACGCGGACGCCTCCGCGCGCTGCCACGAGTTCACGTGTCACGAGTTCGGGGACGACGGGGAGGAAGGCCGGACTCAGCCGGTCCCACAGGGGCCCACCGAGCACCACCCTGGGCACGTCGAGCAGGTTGACCAGCACACCGAGTCCCACCGCGACCCTGCTTGCCGCGCGGTGCAAGATGCGGGCCGCGACGGCGTTCCCCGAGGCTGCGAGGTCGCACAGCGCGGAGCAGGCGTCGTCGACGGCCACGTAGTCGTTCATGTCCGGCAGCGGCATGAGACCCACGCGGGCCGCTTGGAGCACCAGGGCTTCCGGGACGCAGGCGGCGGCCAGGCCACCGCGGCGCCCGTTCCACTCCAGTTGCTCGGCATCGGGGTCCACGAGCAGGTCACCGACCTCGCCCATGTTGTTGGTGACACCGCGGACGACCTGATTGTCGAGGACGACCGACGCCCCGACACCGGAGCCGAGGTAGAGGAAGACGAACGTGTTCGACGCCTCCGGGGAGCGCCGCAGCTCCGCCGTGGCCGCTGCGGTGACGTCCTTGTCGAGGAGGACGGGGAGGCCCGTCGCCTCGTGCAGGTCCGCACGGAGTTGCACGTTGCGCCAGTTGGGCAGTTGGGGCGGGTCGAGGAGCAGCCCCGCCTCGACGTCGAGCGGGCCCGGCGCCGCGATGCCGAGACCGAGCACGCGGGACCGGTCGGGGGCGGCCTCGGCGACCAGCCCGTCGACGACATCGGCGATGAACGCGGTCACCTCGGACGGGTTCGTGGCCTGCGGGGTGCGCTCCTGCCGCGCCAACCGGACCTCGCCCGCGAGGTCGAGGAGCACTACGGTCAGCCGGGCCGGGTCGATGTGCACGCCGACCGAGTAGGCGCCATCGGGCTCGGGGACGAGTGGGATGCTCGGGCGTCCGCGGGCTCCCGCCCCGGGCGCGCTCTCGCATATCAGCTGGTCGTCGACCAGTCTGCGCGTGATGTTGGAGATGGTCTGCGAGCTCAGCCCCGACTCCCGCTGCAGATCCGCGCGGCTGACTCCGGGCGACCGGCGGACCAACTCCAGCACGACTGCCTGGTTGTAGTCCGCCAGCCGGAGCTGGTTGCTCCCTCGCCGCATCCGATCTCCCCATTTTTCAAAGCGATTGACGTTCCCGGGGCAAGTCGACCCTCAACCCGCCCTGCCCGCACAAGTGTTACAGCAGCCTGTGGTCTGTGCGTAAACCCTTGACGGCCTTCGAACGGCGTCCCTACGATCGCCGAACTTTATCCGATTCATTTGACAAAAGCATCGGACGGAACAGAGTCAGGAGAGGTGACGCGATGAGGCGCAACCGTGTCCTTGCAGCCGCCGCGGCCGGAGCGCTGCTCACAGCGGGACTCACGGCCTGTTCGTCGAGCTCCGGGTCGGGTGAGGACGGCCCGGTGACCATCAAGCTGCTCGAGTACCAGGAAGCCAGGGCCAAGGTGGTCAAAGGCCTCATACCGCAGTTCGAGAAGGCGATGGCCAAGCAGGGCCGAAAGGTCAAGGTGGAGCTCGTCGCCGACACCCTGACCGACGACCAGTTCCACACGAAGATCACGCAGCAGCTGCACTCCGGCACCGCGCCCGACGTCCTCGACATGGGCGGCAGCAACGTGACGGGCATGGCGGGCGCCGGCTACCTGCTCAACCTGGACGAGTACGTCGAGAAGTGGGACGGCTGGGACCAGTACTACCCGTCCGTGAAGGACGGCGCGCGACAGCCCGACGGCAGCTACTACTCGCTCCCCCACGAGGCGAGCGTGCAGAGTCTCTTCTACCGCAAGGACGTGCTGAAGCGGCTCGGCGTTCCCACCTCGCAACCACGCACCTGGGACGAGCTGATCAGCAGGCTGAAGAAGGTCAAGGCCAAGACCGGCGAGGCCCCCATCGTCCTGCCCGCGGGCACCGCGTGGGGCGCAGGCACGTGGACGGAAGGGCTGCTGCCCCTCATGGCCGGCACGGGCAGCACCTTCTTCGACGCCAAGTCAGGCACGTGGCAACTCGAGAGCAAGGGCCTGACCGCCGTCTTCGACCTCTACGCCCGGCTCGTCAAGGACGACCTCCTTCCCGTACGCGACCTGCAGAACCCGAACCCGTGGGAACCGACGAAGTACAAGAAGTTCCCCAAGGGCACGCTTCCGGTCTCGGCACAGGGCAGTTGGGGCTGGAAGTACGACTGGGGCCCCGACGGCGCGGCACCCGTCAAGGACGTGCGGGAGAAGGTCGGCACCTGGGACTATCCCGCCCTTGTTCCGGGCACCAAGCCGTACTCGGTCAGCGGCGGCGGCTACGTCTACAGCGTCAATGCCAAGTCCAAGGCCCCCGACGCTGCCGTGGAGCTGGCGAAGTGGCTGAGCTCCGGGAAGGCCCTCGCGACGCAGCTCTCCGCGGTCGGCGCGGTCTCCCCGCGCAAGGGCCTCACGGCCACCGCCCCGTACAAGGACGAGCCTTCACTGCTGGAGGCGGAACGCAAGCTGAGGACCAGTGTCCAGCCGCCTCTGGGCGACGGCGAGGACCAGGTGTCGCAGGCCGCCCAGGAGACCACGGGGAAGCTGCTGTCCGGCGACACCGACGGCCGCGGGGCAGCCGCCGACTTCGCGGCCCAGGCCAAGGAGCTTCTCGGCGACCGCCGGGTGGCGAAGTGAGCGGCGCCCGCACGCTGTCCGCTCCGCCTGCCCTCGCGGGCCCGCCGGGCAGGCGGTGGCGGGAGCGCGGAGCGGTGTCGCTGCTGCTCGGCCCTTCGGTCCTGCTCATCGCCGTGTTCGTGATCGCTCCGGCCGGTTACGGCATCTACCTCGGCCTCACCGACACCCAGTTGACCGGCTGGGGAGCCCGCGACCCGCAGTTCGTCGGCCTGGAGAATTTCAAGAACCTCCTCGGTTCCAAGGACTTCCTCGCCTCCCTCGGCCGCACCGGCGAGTTCGTGCTCTGGTCGGCGATCATCGGCCAGACGCTGCTCGGCATGCTGGCGGCGCTGCTGCTGCGTGCCAAGTGGCTGCGCGGCAAGGGCGTCTTCGGGGCGCTGGTGCTGCTTCCGATGGTGGTGCCCGAGGTGGTCGCCTCGCTGACCTGGGCGAGCGTGCTCTCCTCGAACGGCGACGGCACCCTGAACCGGCTGCTGGGGCTCTTCGGGTCCGGCGCCGCGGCTCCGCTCCAGGACTCACCGATGCTTTCGGTGATCATCATCAATGTGTGGCGAGGCATCGCGTTCGCCATGATCATGTTTCAGGCAGCCCTTGAGGACGTCCCCGACGAACTCATCGAGGCCTCTCGCGTGGATGGAGCGAGCGCGCTCCAGGTGTTCCGCCACGTCACCCTGCCGCTGATCCGCGGGCCGGTCTTCCTGTATCTCCTCCTGACGACCATCACCACCGTCGGGGTGTTCGGACTCGTCTACTTCCTGACACAGGGCGGCCCTGGACAGGGCACGCAGCTGGCCTCGATCTACATCTTCCAGCGCGCCTTCCAGTACTCGCAGATCGGCCTCGGCAGCGCCGCCTCGGTGATCCTGCTCGTCCTCCTGATGATCCTGGGCCTGACGTACGCCCGCCTCGCGAAGGTGGAGGTCTGATGGCGACCACGACTCCTGTCACCAAGGCGCCGGCACCCGGGCCCCGTGTGCCGGCCCCGCCCCTCGGTCCGCCGCGCCGCCCGCCGAGGTGGAGGCTCGTCCAACGCGCCGTGCAGTACGCCCTGATGGTGCTGCTCGCCCTGTTCTGCGTCGTGCCGTTCGCGTGGGTCGTGCTCACGGCGGTGGACGCGGACGGCGGGCCCACGGTGAGCCTTCCGTCGCTCACGCTGGACAACTTCGTGCGGTTCTTCACCGACGGCGGTACCCCGCGACTCCTGCTGAACAGCGTCATCGTGTCGTTCTCCGCCACCGCCCTGAACCTGGCCTGCGGGGTGTTCGGCGCCTACGCGCTCTCCCGTTACCGGTTCCGTGGGCGTACGACGTTCATGTTCGCGATCCTGCTGATCCGCGTGATCCCGCCGCCCGCGACGATCGTGGCCCT
Source organism: Streptomyces sp. SDT5-1 (assembly GCF_052245995.1). NCBI lineage: Bacteria > Bacillati > Actinomycetota > Actinomycetes > Kitasatosporales > Streptomycetaceae > Streptomyces > Streptomyces sp. SDT5-1. The sequence continues at coordinate 698,706 of NZ_CM125963.1, forward strand.
GTACCTGCTCATGGTGAAGATGCACCTCGACGACAGCTATCTCGGCCTGATCCTGGTCGAGGCGTCCGCGGCGCTGCCCATCACCCTGTGGCTGCTCAAAGGAACCATCGACGCCGTGCCGTACGAGCTGGAGGAGGCGGCCTGGCTCGACGGGAACACCCGGTTCGGGGCGATCCGGCGGGTCGTGCTGCCGCTGGTGGGTCCCGGGCTCGGAGCGGCGGCCATGCTGACGTTCATGGCGGTGTGGGGCGACTTCCTCACGCCACTGGTGCTGCTGCAGACCCCGGACCTGTACCCGCTGTCCATCGGCCTGTTCCGCTCGTTCACGGCCTTCAACCAGGTCGACTGGGGCGTGCTCGCCGCGAGCGCCCTGGTCTACATGGCGCCGCCGGCCGTCCTCTACATCTTCCTGCGCCGCCACCTGATGCGGTCCAGCCTCGGCGGCGCGCTCAAGGGGTGACGGGCCCACCTTCACACCGACCTTCACGCAGCAACTCGAGGAGTTCTTCTCTTGGTTGACGACAACCCGAACGGCCGGGTGCAGCTCGACACGACCGCCCTGGCGATGCTCCGGGTGCGGCGGTTCACCAAGTTCCGCATCCGGCCCGCCGTCTGTCGCGAGAGCCGTCCGACGCGCATCGCCGCGTGGACGGTCGGCGGCGAGCCGGTGCCGTTCGCCCTGGCCGTCACGCAGCACTACCAGCCGTTCGAGCTCGGCGGGCGGTGGGGCCGGCCGTGGGACACCACATGGTTCGAGGTCTCCGGTGACGTGCCGGCCGACTGGGCCGCCGACGCAAGCGCCGAACTCGTCGTCGACCTGGGGTTCACCGGAGACCAACCGGGCTTCCAGGCCGAGGCGATGGTGTATCGGCCGGACGGAGAGATCGTCAAGGCCATCGAGCCTTACAACTCCTGGGTGCCCCTGACCGAGCCGGGTCCGTTCCGCCTTCTGATCGAGGCGGCCGCGAACCCCATCGTCCAGGTGCCGTACGAGTACGAGCCCACGGCCATGGGCGACAAGGCGACCGCGGGCAATGAGCCCCTCTACCGCCTCACCGGCCTTTCGGTGGTCCGCCGCGACCGCACGGTGTGGGAGCTGTTGCAGGACGTGGTCACCCTCGACGGGCTGGTCGACGTGCTCCCGGCGCAGGGCTCGCGGCGCGCCGAGATCGTGCACGCCCTGGAGCGGATGGTCGACGTCATGGATCCCGAGGACGTGGCGGGCACGGCCGCCCGCGGGCGGGAAGTCCTGGCGCCCGTGCTGGCCGGTCGCGCAGCCGACAGCTCGCTGATCGTGTCGGCGGTGGGGCACGCCCACATCGACTGCGCCTGGCTGTGGCCGACGCGCGAGACGGTGCGGAAGGTGGCTCGGACCTTCGCCAACGTCCTGGACCTGAGCGAGCGCCACCCGGATTTCGTGTTCGCCGCGTCGTCGGCGCAGCAGTACGCATGGCTGAAGGAGACCCAGCCACGCCTGTTCGAGCGGGTCCGCAAGGCGGTGGGTGACGGTGTCATCCGCCCGGTCGGTGGCATGTGGGTCGAGTCCGACACGAACATGCCGGGCGGCGAGGCACTGGCCCGCCAGTTCGTGCTCGGCAAGCGATTCTTCATCGAGGAGTTCGGGGTGGACAGCGAGGAGGTGTGGCTGCCCGACTCGTTCGGCTACACGGCGGCGATGCCGCAGATCGCCCGGTCCGCGGGCGCACGCTACTTCCTCACGCAGAAACCGTCGTGGAACGAGACGAACCCGATGCCGCACTCCAGCTTCCAGTGGGAGGGCATCGACGGTTCCCGGGTATTCACGCACTTCCCGCCGGCGGAGACGTACAACTCCGATCTCGGGGCGCAGGACTTGGCGCGCACCGAGCGGACGTTCCGGCAGAAGGGCGCGGCGCGCAATGTGCTCGGGCTCTACGGCTGGGGCGACGGTGGTGGCGGCCCCACCCGCGAGATGCTGGCGGCGGCCGAGCGCAAGCGCGACCTGGACGGGTCGCCGCGGGTGCGGATGGCCGACCCCGACAGCTTCTTCCGGGCGGCCGAGGCGGAGCTGGAGTCCCCTCCGGTGTGGGTGGGCGAGATGTATCTGGAGCTGCATCGCGGCACGCTCATATCGCAGCAGCAGGGAAAGCGCGGCAACCGGCACAGCGAGGCCCTGCTGCGGGAGGCCGAGCTGTGGGCGGCGACCGCGGCCGTGCGCAGCGGAACCCCGTACCCGTACGACGAGCTGCGGCGGGTCTGGGAGACGGTGCTGCTGCTGCAGTTCCACGACATCCTGCCGGGAACGTCGATCTCCTGGGTGCATCAGGACGCCGAGCGGGACTACGGGCGGGTGACGGCCGAGCTGGAGGGTCTGATCACGAGTTCCCTGGACGCGCTCGGGGGCGGGACGGACGACACCCCGGTCGTGGCCAACGCGGGTCCGTATGCGCGCCACGGGGTGCCCGCCATGGGCGTCGGTCCCGTGACGGCGCCGGTACCCGCCACACCGTGCCGGGACGGCGACCGGATCGTGCTCGACGACGGGTCGCTGCACGTCGAGGTCGACCGGCGCGGCACGCTCGTCTCGGTCCTCGACCTGGCGGCGGACCGGGAGCTGCTGCCGCACGGCGTCGCGGGCGGTGTCCTCCAGCTGTTCCGCGACACCCCGCGCGAGTGGGACGCGTGGGACATCAACGACGAGGACAAGCGGAGCGGTCAGGATCTCGTCGAGCCGGTGTCGGTCGACATCGTCGGCGAATCGGTGGTGGTGCGCCATGAGCGCGGGGACACGGCCATCACCGTGTCCATCCGGTTGGTGGAGGGCCGGGTCGAGTACGGATTCGACATCGACTGGCACGAGTCGCAGAAGCTCCTCAAGCTCGCGTTCCCGCTGGACGTGCGCGCCGACCGTGCCACGTCGGAGATCCAGTTCGGTCATCTGCACCGGCCGATCCACCAGAACACCTCGTGGGACGCCGCCCGCTTCGAGACCGTCGCACACCGATGGATCCATGTCGGCGAGCCCGGATACGGCGTCGCCATCGCCAATGACGTCGTGTACGGCCACGACATCCGCGGAGGCCAGGCACCCGACGGCCGCCCGATGACCACGGCGCGCCTGTCCTTGCTGCGCGCTCCGCGCTACCCGGATCCGAACGCGGACCAGGGGCGGCACACATTCACCGTCAGCCTCCGCCCGGCCGGGATCCCCGGCGCGGTCGCGGACGGGTACACCCTGCACCTGCCGCTGCGCGCGGCGCCGTCCGGAGCAGCGACGCGACCGCTGATCGAGGTCAGCGATCCCGCCGTCGTCGTGGAGAGCGTCAAGCTGGCCGAGGACCGCTCGGGCGACCTCGTCGTGCGGCTCTACGAGGCGCACGGCAACCGCTCCCGCGCGAGCGTGCGGACCGGCTTCTCCTGGTCCGAGGCCGTCACCACCGATCTGCTGGAGCGCACCGTCGAGAGCGAGGCCGTCCGCGGAACGACGACGGACACCGAAGTCCTCCTGGAACTGCGCCCGTTCGAACTGGTCACCCTGCGCTTCCGTGACCCGGTGGCCTGAGCACGCCGCGCCACGGCACGTCTCCCCTACGGAAGGTTGTCAAGGTTGTCCCCGATGTCGCAGGCCCTGTCGCAGCCGCCCCGGCCCGAGTACCCGCGGCCCCAGTTCCGCCGCGACCGCTGGCTGAACCTCAACGGCCGGTGGGAGTTCGAGATCGACCGCTCCGACACGGGCCGGGAACGCGGCCTGATCGAGCGTTCCCTGACCGACGAGATCGTCGTGCCGTTCGCCCCCGAGTCCGAGCTGTCGGGCATCGGTGAGCACGACTTCATGCGCGCGGTGTGGTACCGCCGCACGGTCACCGTGCCCCGGGACTGGGCAGGCGACCGGGTGCTGTTGCACTTCGGCGCGGTCGACCACGACGCGACGGTGTGGGTCGACGGCGTCGAGGTCGGCCGGCACCGGGGCGGCTTCTCCGGTTTCACGTTCGACATCACCGACACGGCACCGCCGGGGACGCCGGTGCCCGTGGTGGTGCGGGCCCGCGACGAACCGGAGGCGCCGCAGGCCCGGGGCAAGCAGTCGGTGGCGTACACGCCGATCGCTGCCAAGTACGCCCGCACCACCGGGATATGGCAGACGGTGTGGATGGAGCCGGTGCCGCGCACGGCCCTCCGACGACCGCGCGTCACACCGAACGTGGCGGCCGGGTCGCTCGACGTGGAGGTGCCCCTGTCGGCCGGCCTGCCCGGCGGAACCCTGCACGTCAGCGTCCGCGACGCCGACGGCGAGGTGGTCCGCGCAGCAGTCCGCGCCGACCTCGATCTGGCACCACGACTCAGCCTGGTACTGCCCCCGGAGCGCATCCGGCTGTGGTCGCCGCAGGATCCGCACCTGTACGACCTGTGCTTCGAACTCAGGGACTCCGAGGGGGCGGTGGTCGACGAGGTCGACTCGTACGCCGGGCTGCGCGGCGTGTCCGTCACCGGCAAGCAGGTCCGACTCAACGGCGAGGTCGTGTTCCAGCGCCTCGTCCTCGACCAGGGGTACTACCCCGACGGCCTGATGACGGCGCCGAGCGACGCCCACCTGGTCCGCGACATCGAGCTCGGCCTGGCCGCGGGCTTCAACGGCGCGCGCCTGCACCAGAAGGTCTTCGAGGAACGCTATCTCTATCACGCCGACCGTCTCGGCTATCTGGTGTGGGGCGAGTTCGGCGACTGGGGCTGCAACACCGAGGAGGGCCGGTCCACCAACCAGCAGCCGGACGCCTCGTACGTACAGGAATGGCTCGAGGTGCTGGAGCGGGACCACTCCCATCCGTCGATCATCGGCTGGTGCCCGATGAACGAGACCTGGCAGGAGTACGGCGACCGGATCACGGCCCTCGACGACGTGATGCGTGCGATGTTCCTGGCCACCAAGGCCCACGACACCTCACGGCCTGTGCTCGACACCTCGGGTTACGCGCACCGGATCGCCGAGTCCGACGTGTTCGACAGCCACGACTACGAGCAGGACCCGAGGCTCTTCGCCGCCAACCACAAGGCGCTGTCCGACGGGGCCCCGTACGTGAATCGCTCGGACGCGACGGGCGAGTGCTGGTCCATCGGATATCGCGGACAGCCCTTCTTCGTCAGCGAGTTCGGGGGCATTTGGTGGAATCCGGCCGAGGCCGACCGGCCGCAGTCGGACACCAGGTCCGGTTCGTGGGGCTACGGCGACCGCGTGCGGACCGTGGAGGAGTTCCACGCCCGCTTCGAGGGACTGGTCGGGGTGCTGCTGGACCACCCGGACATGTTCGGCTACTGCTACACGCAGCTGACCGACGTCTTTCAGGAGCAGAACGGCATCTTCGGTTTCGACCGGTCGCAGAAGTTCGACATCGCGCGCATCCGCGCGGCTCAGCTGCGCCCCGCGGCGATCGAGTCCGCTATCGAGTCCGCTGAGGAGGGGGCACGCCCGTGAAGGCCATCATGGTCATGTTCGACAGCCTGAACCGGCGCATGCTGCCGCCGTACGGCGCGGAGTGGACGCACGCCCCCAACTTCACCCGCCTGGCGGCGCGTTCCACCACGTACGACAACTGCTACGTCGGATCGATGCCGTGCATGCCCGCGCGCCGTGAGCTGCACACCGGCCGCCACAACTTCCTGCACCGCAGCTGGGGCCCGCTGGAGCCGTTCGACGACTCCATGCCCGAACTCCTGAAGCAGCACGGTGTGTACACCCATCTCGCCAGTGACCACCAGCACTACTGGGAGGACGGCGGCTCCACGTATCACGGCCGCTACAACACGTGGGAGTTCTTCCGCGGCCAGGAAGGCGATGCCTGGAAGGGGCAGGTGGCCGACCCGGTCGTCCCGGACGACCTACGGGGCAAGCGCCACGACCTGTGGCGGCAGGACTGGGTGAACCGGGCGCACATGGACACCGAGGACAAGCACCCGCAGACACTCACCTTCGACGCCGGGCTCGAGTTCCTGCGGGTGAACCGGGCCGAGGACAACTGGTTCGTGCAGATCGAGACGTTCGATCCCCACGAGCCGTTCTTCTCGCACAAGCAGTACAAGGACCTCTATCCGCACGACTACGACGGCCCGCACTTCGACTGGCCCGACTACGGCAAGGTCACCGAGACCGGCGAGCAAACGGGGCACGCCCGCATGGAGTACGCGGCCCTGCTGTCGATGTGCGACCACTCCCTGGGCCGGGTCCTGGACGCCATGGACGCCTACGACATGTGGGCGGACACCCTGCTGATCGTCTGCACCGATCACGGCCTGCTGCTCGGCGAGAAGGGCTGGTGGGGCAAGCTCGTCCAGCCGTGGTTCAACGAGCTGGCCCACATCCCGCTGTTCGTCCACGACCCGCGCGAACCGGAGCGCGCGGGCAGCCGCCACGCCGGCCTCGTCCAGACCATCGATCTCGCGCCGACGCTCCTGGAGTTCTTCGGTGTCGACCGCACTCCGGACATGCAGGGCCGCCCCTTGAGCGAGGCGACGGACGCGTCCGGGACCGAGGTGCCGCTGCGCGAGACCGCGCTCTTCGGCATGTTCGGCGGTCATGTGAACATCACGGACGGCCGCTGGGTCTACATGCGCACCTGCCACGACGCGACGAACACACCGCTGTACGAACACACCCTGATGCCCACCCACGGACGCGGTCGCTTTGCCCCGCACGAACTGGTCGACGCCGAACTCGCCGACCCGTTCACCTTCACCAAGGGTGTCCGCACGCTGCGGACACCGGCCAGGACCGGCCCCGGTTTCGACCCGTACCGCTTCGGGGCCCTCTTGTACGACCTGGCGGACGACCCTCGTCAGGAGCGACCCGTCCGGAACGACGACGTGGAACTGCGCATGATCCGAGCGCTGGTGGCACGGCTCAGGGACTCCGATGCCCCGGCGGACCAGTACGAACGCCTGGGTCTGCCGCGGACTCCGGAGGACGTCACGACGGCCCACCTCCAGGTGGCCACACACCACGAAGGGCCGCAGCAGGAAGCGTCCCTGTCCCCCGCGCCACGAGCCGACGAGTTCCCCGACAGCCGCCTAGGCCTGCGCACACCACTGGCCGTGCTCCTGTCCGACCCGGTGGCGGTGGAAGCGGTGCGCCGTTTCGTCCCCGGCCTCACGGACGCCGAACTGCTGACGGTCCGGGACTCGGTGTCCCTGCTTCAGCTCTCGGCCGCGACCGGCCGCCCGGACCGGGACCAACTGGAGGGCCTGGCGGTCGAGCTGGCGCGGCTGTTCCCGCCATCATGAGCCGCGCTTGCCCCTTACGTGATGCGCGCGCAGCGTCCCGCGGGCGCGGCGCCGTGCGTGGCCGCCCGCGCGGAGCGGCTACCGTCCACCGACCGCCCCCGCGCCTGCCCGTCGCCTGCCCCCTAGCCGTGGAACGTCGTGGTCGAGCCGAGGGCAGCGCGCTCGGTCCTCACCCGGTTCACCGGCGCCGTCTCGTCGCCGTACCCGAAGGAGATACCGACGAGCAACTTGCCGCCGGAGACACCAAGTTCGGTCCGCACCGTGTCCGCATAGAAGCTCAACAGGCCCTGCGGGCAGCTGTCCACGCCGTACGCGGTCAGGGCCAGGAGCAGTGTCTGCATGTAGGCCCCGACGTCCGCCGCGAGCCGGGCGTCGCCCTCGCCGTCGACGAAGAGGAAGGCCACGTGCGGGGCGCCGTAGAAGCGCAGGCTTTCGGCGTCGTAGGCCGCGCGCGCCGTGTGGTCGTCGGGGCCGATACCCAGGGCTACGTACAGTTCGGCGCCGAACGCCGCGCGGCGCGTCTGGTGCACCGGCGCGTACATGCCCTCCGAGTACGGGAAGTCCACCGAGGTACGGCGTTCCGCGTGGGCGGCCCGCAGGGCGTCGGCCAGGCGTTCGCGTGCCGCGCCGCTCACCACCTCGACCCGCCACGGCTGCGCGTTGGAGTTGGAGGGTGCGGCGCCCGCCAGCGAGAAGATCTCGCGCAACGTCTCCTCGGGCACGGGGTCCGGGCGGAACGCGCGGGTGGCATGGCGGCCGCGTATCAGCTTCTCCGCGCTACCGCTCAGTTCGGTGGGGATGGTGGTGTTCTCACTCATGGCACTCCTCGATCACGTAAGACCTAAGTACACGCTCGCGTTTACTTAGGTAGGCACCATAGCCCGACACATCGAGCGAAGTAAACGGCGGCGTATACTTACGCCATGAACACGACCGCGAACGCGAAGGACACGGGAGCCCAGCGGCGGGGGCGGGGTGGGCGGGAGCGCATTCTGGCCGCCGCCACCCGGCTTTTCGCTGTTCAGGGCATCGGTGCGACCGGGATGGAGCAGGTCGCCGACGAGGCGCCGGTGTCGAAGCGGACGTTGTACGCGCACTTCCGCACCAAGAACGACCTGGTCGTCGCGCACTTGCGGGGACTCGCGGCGTCAGGTGCCACGCTGGAGGGCGTACTGACCCGGGAGGACATCCCCCCGCGTGAGCGCATCCGCGGGCTGTTCGACCAGCCGGTCACGGACGCGGCACCGGTGCGCGGGTGTCCGTTCATCGATGCCGCCGCGGAGTTCCCCGACCCGGAGAGCGCGGTGCACGCGTACGCACGGGAGCAGAAGCTGCGCATGGTGGAGCTGATCGACGCGGTGGTACGGGAGTTGGGCTGCCGCGAGCCCCGTGACCTCGCCGAACAACTGGCCACCCTCGCGGACGGGGCGGCCAGCCGGGCCATGGTCCTGGACGACGCGGACTACGGGCGGTACGCACGTGCGGCGGCGGAGGTCCTGGTCGATCAGGCGCTGGCGGGGAAGCGCTAGGCGTTCGGGCTTCCGTGACTTCCCGGCCCGGACCGACGGGCGGTATTGCGGGTCTCGGTGGCGATGACCGCTGCCTGGATGCGTCGTTCGACGCCGAGTTTGTTCAGCAGGCGCGAGATGTGGTTCTTGACGGTCTTCTCCGCGAGGTAGAGCCGCTGGCCGATCTGGCGGTTGGTGAGTCCCTCGCCGATGAGGTCGAGGATCTCCCGTTCCCGCTTGGTCAGTCCGGCCAGCGCGTCGGGTTCGGGATCCTCGGACCGCTCGCCGCGCAGCCGCGCCATCAGCTTGGTGGTGGCGCTCGGGTCCAGGAGCGACTGGCCGGAGGCGACCGTTCGTACGGCGGAGACCAGGTTCGCCCCCTCGATCTGCTTCAGGACGTAGCCGGACGCGCCGGCCATGATCGAGTCGAGCAGCGCCTCTTCGTCGTCGAACGACGTGAGCATGAGACAGGCGAGCTCGGGCATGCGCGAGCGCAACTCCCGGCAGAGACTCACGCCGTCCCCGTCCGGCAGCCGCACGTCGAGCACGGCCACGTGCGGTCGCAGCGCGGGGACGCGGACCAGCGCCTGTCCGACGGACGCGGCCTCGCCGACGACGGTGATGTCCGGCTGGTCCTCCAACAGATCGTGCACTCCCCGACGAACGACCTCGTGGTCGTCGAGCAGGAAGACCCGTATCGGGGTCTCGTACGCGTGCTGCTCACTGTCCGGCATCGAAGCGGCTCCCGTCCTGCGTCGTCTACTCGTCCCGGGTGCCCCGAGGGGCGCCCGGCACAGCCCTCCGGCCCCGATCTTTCGCGATTGCCGGGCCGAAGACCAGGGCCGGTCGGCCCCTACTCACGAGCCGCCGAGTCCGAAGACGGTACGAGGGACGATCCGCCCCCTTCCGAACGACGATCAGCGCAGCCAGCTGTGGCGGGCGACCAGCGGAACGCGTGACCACAGTCGGCCGAGGCCCCACGTGGTGCCCGCCCCCGCGGCGGCGAGCGCGATCAGGACGGCGGCGTAGACGAGGTGGTAGTCGGCGAACGGATTCGTCGACATGCTCGGTGAGCCGTCCGAGAGGTGTCGCGCCGGGGGCCATTCCGCTGCCCACATCAGCGCCATCATCAGCGTGCCGGCGCCTGCGGCGAGGCGCAGTCCGATGCCGGCGAGCAGGGCGAGCCCGACACCGGCCAGACCGAGCATGAACAGCCAGTCCGCCCAGGCGGCCCCGGCCAGTTCGTGGAACACGGACTCCATGGGCCCCACCGCGACATGGGCCAGGAATCCGCTCGTCGGCGAACCACCGTCGATCCACCCCTTGCCCGACGCTGTGGCGTATCCGAGGCCGAAGGTCTTGTCGAGGAAGGCCCATGCGAAGACGAACCCGGTCAGCAGACGCAGGCTCGCCAGGGCGCGGGAGCCGCTCGTCGTGACCGCCGGAGCCTCCGTCCCGCCGGTCGCCGGTCCGCGCCGGTTCTTGCGCAGGGCGGGGAGGTGGAACCCGTGGTGACGGTGGAGTTGCTCGTGGACTGCCATGTTCGCTCATCCCTCCTGGGCGGGGGCCGCGGTGGCCCCGCTGCGGCACCAATGTCCACGCTGAGCAAGGGAAACGGCTGGGGCCCGCGGGCCTCGACCGTGTGGGCCGGAGGTCCCTGTCCGCACGGACCGGTCGGCCGGTTCTCCCCCGTCGCGCCGCTCACGGAGGTCATCCGTTCTGGTTGAGGGCCATGCGGCCCTAACCCCGTGGCGGGAGAAGGGGAACGATGGACGCATGTTCCAGAGGGACAGTGTTCGCGCACTTGAACGCGAGGAGTGCCTGCGTCTGCTGGCGAAGGTTCCGGTCGGGCGGGTCGTCTACACGCGCCACGCGCTGCCCGCGGTGCTGCCGGTCAACTTCGCCCTCGACACGGACGACTCCGTCCTGGTGCGGACGTCGGCCGCGTCGGAACTCGCGCGGCTCGTGGACGGCGTCGTGATCGCCTTCGAGGCGGACGAGCTCGACGTGGAGCAGCACTGTGGCTGGAGCGTGGTCGTGACGGGGCGCGCCGAGGTCGTGACCGATCCCGTCGCGTGCGAACGGCTGGCACGGGTCGGCCCGCGCTCGTGGGTGGTGCCGGACGGCGGCGTCTTCGTACGGATCGAAGCCGCGTTGATCACGGGCAGGGAGATCGCGGCCGGCCGCGCCTGAGCGGGGCCCGCCGCCGGGCGTCACGCGATGCTCAGGATGTCGCGCACGGCACGGCGCGGGGTCGCCGGGCCTGCCGGTCCGTAGCCGAGGCGGAGCACCATCTGGACGTGGCCCATGGAGGACAGCGGGTCACGGGCGAGGCCGCGCAGATCCGGTGACTCCAGCGGGTGGGAGGTCAGGGAGGTGGCCAGTCCGTCGAGGGTGGCCACGAGCAGCACCCGTTCCATGGCCTGCCCGGCATGCAGCCAGTCCGAGGGCCCGTCCTCGGCCGTCCCCAGCAGAGCCAGGTGCGGATCACGTTCGAAGGCCGCGGCGCCACGATCCGCCACGGGGCGGCGTCCGGCGAAGTCCCGGACCGGCGCCCCGCCCTCCCGCAGGCGCGGGCCGAAGGCGTACTCGGGCACTCCCTCCGTCGCCGTGTCCGCCTCGTCGCCGAGCCGGGTCCATCGCTCCACGTCCCTCAGGCGGTCCGGTTCGAGACCGTCACGGCCCTCGGCGTCCCGGACGAGATCCCGCAGCACGTCCGAGTGCCACTGCTCGGGGAACAGCAGCCGGGCCTCCTCGGCGCGCGCGGCGTCCTCGAGGGCGTCACGCAGCGCCGCGGGAATGTCCTCGTCGGTGAACGGCCGACGGCTGGTGTGCCGCTGCCTGATCGCGGGGTGCAGCCGCGCGAGCATGTCGGTTCCCTCGGGCGGCAGCGGGTCACCGAGGTCGATCGTGGCCAGGAGGAGCGGATCCGAGTCGTCCGGAAGCAGCCGGACCCGCGACCGCCGCCCGGCGTGGGCCGCCGCCACCCGCAGGTTGAACAGGGCCGCTCCGCAGCCGATGTGGAGGGCCCTGTGGTCGGGGTCGGTCGTCGGCATGGCCCGGTCCAGGTCGGCGCGCAATCGCAGCGTCCCCGTGTCCGACCGGTAGTGGAACCGCCAGGGCTGCGCGTTGTGCATGGAGGGTGCCGCGCCCGCGTCCCTGACGAGTGCCGTGAGGACCGCGGGATCCAGGGGGGGCATCGTCATGGGGCCTCCTCACCTGCTCGCTTCCATTGTCCCGCTGAGCCGTCCGGCTCGCAGCGGCGTCCACGGCGGCGGTCGGCCGGGACGCCGCGCGCCCGGTCAGCGGGTCCGCTCCCACCCGCGCCGCTCCGCCCGGGAGCCGAGCCGGGCGTCGCGGCTGCGGTAGACGATGTACGGGCGGGTGAGGTAGCCCAGCGGTGCGGTGAGCATGTGCACGAGGCGGGTGAAGGGCCAGAAGGCGAAGAGGAGCAGGGCGCTGAGCACGTGCAGCTGGAAGAGGACGGGTGCGCCGGACATCAGGGCGGGGTCGGGGTGCAGGGCGAAGACGCCGCGGAACCAGGGGGAGATCGTCAAGCGGTAGTCGTACCCGCCTCCCACCACGTTGGCGGCGACGGTCGCGGCCAGGCCGAGCCCGAGGGTCAGCGTGAGCGCGGCGTACATGGCCTTGTCGTTGTGAGTGGTGGCCGAGAAGACGGGGCCCACGGTGCGGCGGCGGTAGATCAGGACGGCGAGGCCGCCGAGAGTGGCGACCCCCGCGGCGGTGCCGAGGACGACGGCGCCGAGGTGGTACGTGTCCTCCCCGACGCCGACCGCCTCCGTCCAGCTCTTCGGGATCACCAGGCCGCCGATGTGACCGAGCAGCACGCCGAGCACACCGAAGTGGAACAGAGGGCTTCCAATGCGCAGCAGCCGGCTCTCGTACAGCTGCGAGGAGCGGGTGGTCCAGCCGAACTTGTCGTAGCGGTAGCGCCAGACGTGGCCGAGGACGAAGACCACGAACACGACGTACGGCAGGACGGCCCACAGCAGGGTGCCGCCGGAATCGCTGGTCATCGTCGGCCTCCGAGCGAGGTCAGGGGGATGAACGGGGCGAGGCCGACCTGCTCCTCGGGTGGCCCCTGCGCGGCGAGTCGGCGCACGGCGTCGTGGGCGTCCCCTTCGAGCGCGGGCAGCGTCGCGGAGACCGAGTCCAGTACGTCCGCCCAGGGCGAGGCGGACTCGCGCAGGGCGAGCCGCAGCAGTTCGAGGCCCGCCCGGTGTTCGCCGAGGAGTTCGCCCCCGGCCCGCGGGGTCGTCGCGGCGAATTCGAGGAGGACGGCGATGTGGTCGGGGAGTTCGTCGTCGCCGAGCCTCCAACCGGCTGCCGTGTACGCCTGTTTGAGGCGAAGCAGCGCCACGCCACGATTGCGGGTGTCGCCGTGCGCGTAGTAGGTGAGGTACGGGCAGCAGCGCTTGCGGTGGTCGAACGTGGCCACGTACGCGGTGGCCAGTGCGTGGAGGTCGGTGCGCTCGGCGTGCTCGACGAATGTCAGGAGGGGCTCCCCCACCTGCCGCGGCCGGGTCGCGGCGACCCGGCGGGCCAGGTCGAGGCGCTCCGCGAGGTTCTCGTCGGGGTAGGCGAGGAGCAGGGACTGGGCCTGCCAGGCCAGGGTGTGGTGCCCGTCGGACGTGTGCTGTGTCATGAGGCGCTCTCCTGGTCGGGGCGTTCGGCGGGCGGGAACAGGCCGGGTGGGTGCCCCTTGCCGTCCCAGTTCAGGAGGTTGACGCGGGAGCCCTTGTCCGCGGGGGCGGCGGCGGTGTCGGAGGTCTGACGGTCGCGCAGGGCGCGGTGGGTCTCGACGGCGATCGGGACGGCGGTGCCTGACGCCTCTCCGAAGGGGCCGGAGCCCCCCATGCCGGGCCCGCCGTCGCGGTCGAGCTCGCACTCGGCCCCCAACTCCTCGAGCCGGTGGGCCTCTTCGGCGTGCGTGGAGGGGATCACGTAGCGCTCGTCGTACTTCGCCAGGGCGAGCAGCCGGTACATGTCGTACATCTGCTCGCCGCTCATGCCGACCTTCTCGGGGATGGCGTCGTCGGGTTCACGTCCGAGGTTGATGTCGCGCATGTAGGAGCGCATGGCGGCAAGGCGCCGCAGGACGGCGTCGACCGGGGCGGGGTCGCCGGCGGTGAAGAGCCGGGCGAGGTAGTCCACCGGTATGCGCAGGGCGTCGACGGCGGCGAAGAGGTTGTGGTGGCTCTCGGCGTCGTGGCCGGTGTCGCGGACGGCGTCGACGACGGGGGACAGCGGCGGGATGTACCAGACCATGGGCAGGGTGCGGTACTCCGGGTGCAGCGGCAGTGCCACCTTGTACGTGTTGATCAGGGCGTGGACGGGCGAGCGCTGGGCGGCCTCGATCCAGTCGCGCGGAATGCCGTCGCGCTCGGCAGCGGCGACGACCTCGGGGTCGTGCGGGTCGAGGAGGACCTCGCGCTGGGCCTCGTACAGGTCCTTGTCGTCGAGGGTGGAGGCCGCTTCGAGGACGCGGTCGGCGTCGTAGAGGACGAGACCGATGTACCGCAGCCGCCCCACACAGGTCTCGGCGCACACGGTGGGCAGGCCGACCTCGACGCGCGGGAAGCAGAAGGTGCACTTCTCGGCCTTGCCGGTGCGGTGGTTGAAGTACACCTTCTTGTACGGGCAGCCGGTCACGCACATCCGCCAGCCGCGGCAGCGGTCCTGGTCGACGAGGACGATGCCGTCCTCCGCGCGCTTGTAGACGGCGCCCGAGGGGCAGGAGGCCACGCACGACGGGTTGAGGCAGTGCTCGCAGATCCGCGGCAGGTAGAACATGAAGGTCTGCTCGAACTCGAATTTGATCTTCTCTTCGATGCCGCGCAGCAGGACGTCCCGGTCTCCGTGGTCGGAGGAGCCGCCGAGGTTGTCGTCCCAGTTCGCCGACCAGGTGATCTTGGTGTCCTTGCCGGTGATGAGGGATCGGGGGCGGGCGACTGGGGTGTCCTCCTGCAGCGGGGCGTTGGTCAGCGTCTCGTAGTCGTACGTCCAGGGCTCGTAGTAGTCGTCGAGGGCGGGGAGCCTCGGGTTGGAGAAGATCGTGATCAGCTTCTTGAACCGGCCGCCCGCCTTCAGGCCGAGCCGCCCCTTCTTGTTCAGCTCCCAGCCGCCGCGCCACTTCTCCTGGTCCTCGTAGCGGCGCGGATAGCCCTGCCCCGGTCGGGTCTCGACGTTGTTGAACCAGACGTACTCGACGCCGGTGCGGTTCGTCCACGCCTGCTTGCAGGTGACCGAGCAGGTGTGGCAGCCGATGCACTTGTCGAGGTTCATGACCATCGCCAGCTGTCCCATGACGCGCATCAGTACGTCACCTCCTGGTTCGTGCGGCGCCGGATGACCGTGATCTCGTCGCGCTGGTTCCCGGTCGGGCCGAGGTAGTTGAAGGCGTACGTCAACTGCGCGTAGCCGCCGATGAGGTGGCTGGGCTTGATGAGCAGCCGGGTCAGCGAGTTGTGGATGCCGCCGCGCCGGCCGTCGGTCTCGGTGCGCGGCACGTCGATCAGCCGGTCCTGGGCGTGGTGCATGTAGACGGTGCCCTCGGGCATGCGGTGCGAGACGATCGCGCGGGCCGCGACGACACCGTTGCGGTTGACGGCTTCGACCCAGTCGTTGTCGTGGACGCCGACCTTGGCCGCGTCCTGGGGGCTCATCCAGATGGCGGGCCCGCCCCGGGAGAGGGAGAGCATGAGCAGGTTGTCCTGGTACTCGGAGTGGATGGACCACTTGCTGTGCGGGGTCAGGTAGCGCACGGTCACGCCGCGTTCGCCGCGTTGGCCGACCTCCGGTTCCCCGAAGAGTGCGCGCATGTTCAACGGGGGCCGGTACACCGGCAGTTGTTCGCCGAGGGCCGCCATCCAGTCGTGGTCGAGGTAGAAGTGCTGGCGGCCGGTGAGGGTGTGCCAGGGCTTGAGCCGCTCGACATTGACGGTGAAAGGTGAGTAGCGGCGCCCGCCCGTCTCCGAGCCCGACCACTCCGGGGAGGTGAGCACCGGGGTCGGCGCGGCCTGGGTGTCGGCGAACGTGATCCTTTTGCCCTCGTGCTCGGCGGACAGGTCCGCCAGCCGGGTGCCGGTGCGGGCCTCCAGGATGTGGAAGCCCTGGGTGGCGAGGCGGCCGTTGGTGGTGCCGGACAGCGCGAGGATGGCCTCGCAGGCGTGGACGTCGCGGGAGAGCAGGGGCCGCCCGTCGGCGGGTCCGCCTCGTACGGTGCCGTTCTTGTGCCGCAACTGGTCCAGTTCCGGGCCGAGTCGGAAGGTCACGCCCTTGGTGGTGGCGCCCAGGGTGTCGAGGAGCGGGCCGAGGGCCGCCATCTTGTCGGCGACGGCGGGGTAGTCGCGCTCGACGGTGACCAGCTTCGGCATGGTCAGGCCGGGCACCGGTGCGCACTCCCCCGCCTTCCAGTCGCGCACCCGGCCGTGCGGCGTGGCCAGTTCGTCGGGGGTGTCGTGCAGCAGCGGCGCGGCGACCACGTCCGTGCGCGCCCCGAGGTGCCGGGTGGCCTGCCGGCTGAACTCGCGGGCCAGGACGTGGAAGGCGTCCCAGTCGGTGCGGGTCTGCCAGGGCGGGGCGATCGCCGGGTTGAAGGCGTGCACGAAGGGGTGCATGTCCGTGGACGACAGGTCGTGCTTCTCGTACCAGGTGGCGGCCGGCAGCACCACGTCGGAGAAGAGGGTGGTGCTGGTCATCCGGAAGTCCAGGGTCAGCAGCAGGTCGAGCTTGCCGACCGGAGCCTCGTCCCGCCATGTCACGTCGCGTGGTCGCGCCCCGGGCGGTGCCTCGGCGGCACGCACCGAGGAGTCGGTGCCCAGCAGGTGCTTGAGGAAGTACTCGTTCCCCTTGGCCGACGAGCCCAGCAGGTTGGCGCGCCAAATCGTCAGGACGCGCGGGAAGTTCTCGGGCGCGTCCGGGTCCTCGCCGGCGAACCGCAGCCGTCCCGCGCGCAGTTCGTCGACCACATGCTCGGCGACGGGGCGGCCCGCACTCCTGGCCTCGTCCGCGAGGGTCAGGGGGTTGCGGTCGAACGTGGGGTACGAGGGCATCCAGCCCATCCGGGCGGACGCGGCGAGCACGTCGGCCGTGGTCCTCCCGGCGAACGGGCCGGCGCCGTCCCCGGCCGCCGAGAGGGTGTCGACCGTGAAGGGGTCGTAGCGGAACTGGTCGCTGTGCAGGTACCAGTAGGCGGTCTGGATCATCTGCCGTGCGGGCCGGTTCCAGTCGGCGGCGGTCGCGATCGCCGAGTAGCCGGTGAGTGGGCGGACCTTCTCCTGGCCGACGTAGTGGGCCCAGCCTCCGCCGTTGACGCCCTGGCAGCCGGTGAGCGTCGTCAGGGTCAGGAACGTGCGGTAGATGGTGTCGGAGTGGAACCAGTGGTTGGTGCCCGCCCCCATGAGGATCATCGAACGGCCGCGGGACTCCTCGGCGTTGGCGGCGAACTCGCGGGCGATGCGGGCGGCCTTGTCCGCGTCCACACCGGTGATCGCCTCCTGCCAGGCGGGGGTGCCGGGCTGTTCCGCGTCGTCGTACGACGCGGGCCACTGGCCGGGCAGTCCGGGGCGCGCGACGCCGTACCGCGCCAGGAGCAGGTCGTACACCGTCGTCACCGTGCGCCCGGCGATCCGTCGCACCGGCACGCCGCGCCGCAGTCGGCCGGCGCCGCCGTCCTCGGTGTCGAAGCGCGGCAGCTCGACGACGGCGGACTCCGCCTCTTCGGCGTCGGTCCACGCGGACAGCCGCGGGTCGATGTCGCCGAGGTCGAGGTTCCACTTTCCGGCGCCGTCCTCGCCGAAGCGGTCGCCGAGCGTGCCGTTCGGGATCACGGCCCGTCCGGTGGCCGCGTCCAGGAGAGCGGGCCTGAACTCGGCGTGCTCGGCGTCCCGTTGTCCGTCGTCGAGGTCGGCGGCGGTCAGGAACTTGCCGGGCGTGTACCCGCCGTCGGCGGTCTCGTCGAGGGTCACCAGGAACGGCAGGTCCGTGTACCGCTTCACGTATTCCGTGAAGTACGGGGTGGCGCGGTCGACGAAGAACTCCTTGAGGATCACGTGGCCCATGGCCGTCGCGAGGGCCCCGTCGGTGCCGGGCCGCGCCGCGAGCCATTCGTCGGCGAACTTCACGTTGTCCGCGTAGTCGGGGGCGACCGCCACGACCTTCTGGCCACGGTAGCGGGCCTCGGCCATCCAGTGCGCGTCGGGCGTCCTGGTCACCGGCACGTTGGAACCCCACATGATCAGGTATCCGGCGTCCCACCAGTCGCCCGACTCCGGCACGTCGGTCTGGTCGCCGAACATCTGCGGGGACGCGACGGGCAGGTCCGCGTACCAGTCGTAGAACGACAGCATCGCCCCGCCGAGCAGGGAGTAGAAGCGTGCGCCCGCGGCGTGCGAGACCATCGACATCGCCGGGATCGGCGAGAACCCGGCGAGCCGGTCGGGACCGTACTTCTTGATCGTGTGCACATGGGCCGCGGCGACCAGCTCGACGGCCTCCGCCCAGCTCGCGCGCACCAGGCCGCCCTTGCCGCGCGCCCGCTGATAGCGGCGGCGCCGCTCGGGGTCGTTCTGGATGTCGGCCCAGGCGAGCACGGGATCCTTCAGTCTGGCCTTCGCCTCCCGGTACATCTCCAGGAGGACACCGCGCACATACGGGTAGCGGACCCTGGTCGGCGAGTACGTGTACCAGGAGAACGCCGCACCGCGCGGACAGCCCCGCGGCTCGTACTCGGGGCGGTCGGGGCCGACCGAGGGGTAGTCGGTCTCCTGCGCCTCCCAGGTGATGATCCCGTCCTTGACGTACACCTTCCACGAGCACGAGCCGGTGCAGTTGACGCCATGGGTCGAGCGGACCACCTTGTCGTGCGACCAGCGGTCCCGGTAGAAGCTGTCCGCCTCCCGGCCGCCGGCCCGGTGCAGCGAGCGGAGGTCGTCCGACACGTCCGCCCGTGTGAAGAACCGCCGCGAGCGCACGAGGGCCCGGGCCAGTTCGCCGTCCGTCTCCACGGCCGCCCTTCCGGTCTCTCCTGATCGCTTGGATCGCCTGCTCACCTGTCACTCCGCCCCGGGCGCTCGGGCCCGTCGTCTCGGGATCTGCTGTCGCCGACGCGCCGTTCGCGTCAGGGCCGTCGGCTCGCTCGTCGCTCGCCGTGCCGCGCCCCGGGCGGCGGCTCTCCGTCCCGCGCGGCCAGGGAGCGGCGGACGACGGTCACGGTGAACACCAGCGCGGCCGCCGCGACGGCGGCCAGCAGGGCGAGCCCCAGGGCGTAGGAACCAAGGGCGCCGTACACCGACCCCATCACCAGCGGCGGGACGAATCCGCCCAGTCCTCCAGCGGCCCCGACCACGCCGGTGACCGAGCCGACCTTGCTCGCCGGGGCGACCAGCGCCACCAGCGCGAACACCGCGCCGCTGCCCGCCCCGAGCGCGGCCGCCATCACGAGGAAGGCGACGGTGCCGAGCGGTGCAAGGTCCGGTGTGAACGCCTGCACCGCGGCCCCCGCCGCGACCGCCGCCATCGCCCAGGACAGCACCCGTACGGGGCCTCCGCGGTCCGAGAGCCAGCCCCCGACCGGCCGCATGGCCACCGCGAGCAGCACGAATCCGGCCATGCGGTTCGACGCGTCCGCCGGCGAAAGGCCGTAGCCGGTCTTCAGATACGT
The DNA here is from genome assembly GCF_052245995.1 of Streptomyces sp. SDT5-1. NCBI lineage: Bacteria > Bacillati > Actinomycetota > Actinomycetes > Kitasatosporales > Streptomycetaceae > Streptomyces > Streptomyces sp. SDT5-1. The sequence goes on from NZ_CM125963.1 coordinate 718,149, forward strand.
GGGCAGGTAGACGGAGAACGCCACGTACCCGCCGAAGACCAGCGCGTACAGCGCGGAGCCCTGCCAGGTGATGCCGAGGCGGGCGGTGGCGGCGAGCCGGCGCGGCAGCGACTCCGTCGGCACCGGCCGTGCCGGCGCGTCCCGCAGGACCACCGCCGCCAGCACCGCGAACGCCGCGAGCACGACGGCCGTGAGCACGAACGGCGCCGCCGTGCCATTCGCCTCCACGAGCTTCACCGTGGTCAGGGCGCTGATGGCCGTGCCGCCCATGCCGGCCCCGAAGACTCCGATGGCAAGACCGCGCCGCTCGGGCGGGAACCACGCGCTGACGAACGGCACGCCGACGGCGAACGCGGTGCCGCCGATGCCCAGGAAGAACCCGCCCACCAGCAGGGCGGCGAACGAGGAGTGCCCGGCAAGTCCCAGATAGATCACCGGCACGACCGTGGCCGCCGACACGAGCGGGAACATCAGCCTCCCGCCGAACCGGTCGGTCAGCGCACCCACCGGGATCCGGCCGAGCGCGCCGACCAGTACCGGCACCGCCACCAGCAGGGACTGCTGGAACGAGGTGAGTCCGAGACCGTCCTTGAACCGTGGGCCCAGCGGGCTGAGCAGCGCCCATGCCCAGAAGTCGAGGGCGAACCCGAGGGTCGCCAGAGCGAGCATCAGCCAGGCCCTGCCGGGCACGGGCGTCCTGTCGGTCGGCGCGCCGTCGCGCCTTGCCGTCGGCTGAAGCATCCCGCTGTCCTCCCCTTGGGCCGCGCACCGGCCGTCGGGTCAAACCTTCGACGTTCATGCGCCGTACCGGCATGGGCCCTTCGGCCCCATCGGTGGCCCGGCGGGCCCTGGATCATGCCGGAACGCGTGCCGGGCGCCGGCGGGCATCGCCAACCAGCCATCGATCGCACAGGTACTCGACTTTCGGGGCCGCCGATCCACCATGATGGGGCCCGGAGGATGCGACCGAGGGAGTCACATGGGGCATCAATCGCACAACCCGGGCATGCCGTCGGGCGAATCCGGTTCGCCCACGCCCCAACTGCGCCTGGACACACTGATGGAGGAGCTGCAGGACCAGGTCCAGCGGGTGCGCGCCACACAGACCCGCGTGCACACCCTCCTCGACGCGGTCCTGGCCATCGGCAGCGACCTGGACCTCGACATCGTCCTGCACCGGATCGTCGAGTCCGCGATCCATGTCGTGGACTGCCGCTACGGGGCGCTCGGCGTCGTCGGCGAGGAAGGCGGCATCAAGCAGTTCATCACCGTCGGCATCGACGACGAGACCATCGCGCGCATCGGGCACTACCCGCGGGGCGAGGGGATCCTCGGACTGCTCATCCGCGACCCTCGCCCCCTGCGCCTCCCCGTCCTCAACGACCACCCGGACTCGGTCGGCTTCCCGCCGGGGCACCCTCCCATGACGACGTTCCTCGGCACGCCCGTACAGGTCCGCGACCAGGTCTACGGCAACCTGTACCTGACCGAGAAGAGCGGCGGCCGGCAGTTCGACGAGGACGACGAGGCGGTGCTGCGCACCCTCGGCGCGGCGGCAGGCGTCGCGATCGACAACGCGCGCCTGTACGACGACGCCAGGCGGCGCGAACGCTGGCTGACGGCGAGCAGTGAGCTCACCCGCACGCTGCTGTCGGGAGCTGACCCCGTCGAGGTGCTGCACTCGTTCACCGCCACCGTCAGAGAACTCGCCGCCGCGGATCTCGTCACCCTCGCCGTGCCGGTGAGCGAGGGCGGCGATCTGGTGGTCGAGGCCGCGGCGGGCGTCGACGCCGAACACCAGCACGGCCTCGCGCTGCCCGGTGGATCGAGTCTGGCCGCCAAGGTCTTCAGCTCGGGAGAGACCATCGTCAGTTCGTCGCTCGGCGAGGACACACGGGCCTCGTCGGAACGGACGGCGGGGCCCGACCTGGGCTCCGCCTTCCTCGTCCCGCTGGGCACCCGCGACCGGATCCGCGGCGTCCTCCAGGTCGCCAATCTGCGGGAGCGCCCGACGTTCCCCGACACCACCATCGCGATGATCAGCGGCTTCGCCGACCATGCCGCCCTCGCCCTGGAGATCGCCGAACATCGCCGCGAGGCCGAGCAGTTGCTCGTCCTCAACGACCGTGACCGGATCGCCCGCGATCTCCACGACCTGGCGATACAGCGGCTGTTCGCGAGCGGGCTCAGCCTTCAGTCCGTTCTCAATCGCCTCGCCGACCAGCCCGAGACGGCCCAGCGCGTACGCCGTGTGGTCCAGGACCTCGACGACACGATCAAAGTCGTCCGTTCCACCATCTACGCGCTGCGCGAGTCGGACCAGTCCGACGCCGCCTCGCTCCGCGCACGCCTGGTCGGTCAGGTCAACCGGGCGGCCGAGACGCTGGGCTTCACCCCGTCGCTGCGCATGAGCGGGCTGCTCGACACGGCCGTCCCCGACCAGCACGCCGAGCATCTGCTGGCCGTGCTCCGCGAAGCGCTCTCCAACATCGCGCGGCACGCCGAGGCCACCACGGCCGAGATCTCGGCGGAGGCCACGAACGACCGGCTGCGGCTCCGGGTCACGGACAACGGCCGCGGCCTCGACGCCTCGGCGACGCACCGCAGCGGCCTCGCCAACATGGGGACGCGCGCGGAGGGCCTCGGCGGCACCTTCACCATCGCACCGGGAGACCCGGCGGGAACCGTACTGGAATGGACCGTCCCGCTGGAGCCCGAGCCCGCTCCGGGGTGATCCCGGCGTCCCGCGGGCACCGCGGACGGGCCGACAGGCAGCATTCCCGCCCTCCCGACGCCGTCTCTCGGTCTGCATGGTCCGTGCGGTCACCCGGAGGTTTCCTCCGGAGGCGGCTCCGGGGTGGTGAGCAGCACGCACGAGGCGCCGGAGAGGTCCAGGACCCGGCGGACCGGGCCGCTGACGGAGATCAGGCGCAGGCTGCCGCCCGCGGCGGCGGCCTCCCGTTGATGACGTACCAGCAGGTTGACACCCGTGGAATCGATGAACGGGACGTCGGTGAAGTCGAGTTCACAGTGGCGCGGATGCAACGGCGCCAGCATGCGCTCGAGTTCGGGCGCGGTGTCGAGGTCGAGCTCCCCGCGCACGCAGAGAAGAATCGGGTCACCCACATCGATGACGCGGATGTCGAACAGGGGTGAACTCGGCATGCTCATCTGCGTGGCTCCCCAGCCTCCCCGCGTGCATGGCGTTGAACGCTCCATGAAAGCAGCGAGGGCGCCACTCCGGCACCCGTAATGACTAAGCCGCCACGACGTTCCGGTAGGGGCCGTTCGTCCCGTGGTCGGGTCGGAACAGCCCTGGGCGCGCGCAAGCAGAAGGCGGACGCTGAAGGTAGCCAATCCATTGAACTGGATGGGAGGTTCCACATGACCGGCATGCTGGAATGGCGGCCTCCGATGCTGCCCGACCTCTTCGACTGGATCGAATCGGGACTCGGCGGCCTCCCCGCGCACCGGGCCGCGCCCTCGTTGCACGGCATTCGCATCGAGGAGCAGCTCACGGACGAGGGGTACACGCTGTCCGCCGAACTGCCCGGTCTCGCCCCGGAGAAGGACATCGAGATCAGTGTCACCGGTGACATCCTCACGCTGCACGCGGAGCGCACGGCGCAGACAGCGCAGAAGCGCCACACGGAGTTCCGGTACGGCAGCTATGCCCGGGCCGTACGCCTCCCCTCGGGAACCCGATGGGAGGACGCGACGGCCGACTACAAGGACGGCATCCTCACCGTGACGGTTCCGCTGGCCCAGGCCGCGAAGGCCGACACCCGCACCATCCCGGTGCGGCGCGAAGCGACCTGACCGTACGGACGAGCGGGGCGCGGCGCGCCCCGCTCGCGGCCGAGTTGCAACGTCCCAGCGGAAGGAGAGCCATGAACTGCTACGACTGCGCCATGGAAGAGAAGGTCGCGACCGCAGTGGCGGTGTGCCGGCGTTGCGGCGCGGGTGTCTGCGTCACGCATGCGCACGTCACCCGTGGCGCCATCCACCGCGCGGCCGGCACGGGACTCAGTGAGAGCCATGCCCAGGCGCGTCACATCGCCTGTGGTGTCTGCCACCACGCCGAGGTGTCCGGATAGGAAATGAGGGACGGGCATGGCGTCGGGATGCATCGTGGTCGGTGTCGATGGCACGGCGCGCGCCGATACCGCCGCCGAGTGGGCGGCGGGTGAGGCGTTGCGGGTGCGGGCGGTGCTGCGGGTGGTGCATGTGGGGCCTGTCGATTCCGCCGATCACAGTGCCCGCGCGGCCCGGAGGCTGCTGGCCTCCTTCCCCGGTTTGGAGGTGGAGGCGGCCCTGGTCCCCGGCGTCCCTGCCGGAGCGCTCGCCGCGCAGGCTGCGGGGGCCGAGCTGCTCGTTCTTGGCGTGCGGGGCGACGGGACGCCCCTGGGGCCGACCGCCTGTGCCCTGAGTGAGCGCTCGCTGGTCGCCGTCGCGCTCGTGCCGTCCCGGCCTCGGGCGGGTGGCCGGGCCGCCGACCGGATCGCCGTGGGGGTCGGCGCTCCGCGGCCGGCCGGGCGCGCTCTGGAGTTCGCCTTCGAGCGCGCCCGGAACCGGGGCCTCGGGCTGCGCGCGATCCGCGCGTGGAAGGCGCCCGTGCCGATCGGTCCGCTGCTCCCTCCGGAAGCGGACCGGGCGACGTGGGAGGACCAGGAAGTGCAGTCGTTGTCCGACGCGCTGCGCCCCTGGAAGGAGAGGTTTCCCGAGGTCCCGGTCCTCGAGGATGTCGTGCTGCTCTCCCCCGAGCGGGCGTTGGCCACGGCGTCCGAACGCGCGCCGCTCCTCGTGGTCGGTCGCCGCGGCGCCGGGCTCGGCCCCGCGACGGCCGGGCTGACGGACCTGCCGCACGGGCTGGTCGTCGTCGTGCCCGAGTGACAGCCGCGTGTCGGGCGTCCAAGGGTCAGCAGATGCGCGGCAGTTGTTCGCCCAACGGCAGGTCGACGATGCGTCGTGAGCCGACGAGGGTACGCAGGGAGACCCGGCCCGGTGAGGACGTCACGGCCTCGCCGATGAGGGTGGCGTGCCGGCCCTCAGGGAGGTCGCGCAGTGCCTTCAGGGCGGCGCCCTCGCGGCCGCCGGCGACGAAGGCGACGAAGCAGCCCTCGTTGGCGACGGCCAGGGGGTCGAGGCCGAGCAGGTCGCAGGCGGCGCCGACCTCGGTCGGGACCGGCAGCGCGCTCTCCTCGATCTCCACGCCGACCCGCGCGTCCCGGGCGATCTCGTTCAGTACCGCGGCGACGCCGCCACGCGTCGGATCGCGCAGGACGTGGACGTCGGGCCCGAAGGGCTCGAGCGCGCGGACGAGACGGTGGAGCGGTCGTGTGTCGGAGGCGATGGCCGTGTCGAAGCCGAAGCCCTCGCGGGTGGAGAGCACCGCCGTGCCGTGCAGCCCGATCGGTCCCGACAGGAGGATCCGGTCCCCGGGCCTGGCGCGTGCGGCGGAGGGTTCGAGGCCGGGGACCCTGCGGCCGACACCGGTCGTGGTGAGGAAGAGGCGGTCCGCGGCGCCGCGTCCGACGACCTTGGTGTCACCTGTGATCACCGGGACGCCGATGTCGCGTGCCGCCTTCCCCGCGGACTGCAGCGCGGCCCGCAGCTCGGCCAGCGGCAGTCCCTCCTCGGCGATGACCGCGAGGGCGAGGGCGATCGGCAGGGCGCCGCGCATGGCGAGGTCGTTGACGGTGCCGTGGACGGCGAGCGAGCCGATGTCGCCGCCGGGGAAGAACAGCGGATCGACGACGAACCCGTCCGTGGACACGACGAGTTCGCCCTCTCCCGGCAGGAGGGCGGCGTCCTCGAGCACGCCGCCCTGAGGAGCGCCGAGGGCCGGCAGCACCACGTCGTCGAGGAGTTCGGCGGTCAGCCGGCCGCCGGCCCCGTGGCCGAGCAGCAGTGTCTCGTCGTCGTGGTGCGGGCTGGGGCAGGCCATGGTCATGGGGCGCTCCTCGTGGCGGGCTCGCTCCGGACGCGTCCGGCGGTGTGGAAGGCGGCGCAGGTGCCTTCCGTGGACACCATCGGGGCGCCGAGCGGCGTGCGGGGTGTGCAGCGGGTGCCGTATGCGGGGCAGTCGGTGGGCAGCGCGGCGCCGGTCAGGACGGAGCCCGCGATGCAGACGGGGTCCTCGGCGGGGTGCAGGTCCGCGACGTCGAACCGGCGGGAGGCGTCGAACCGCTGGTAGTCCGGGGCGAGTTCCAGTCCGCTGTCGGGCAGGGTGCCGATGCCGCGCCAGGCGCGGTCGGCGACGCTGAAGACGCGGGCGAGCGCCTGCTGGGCCGCCGGGTTGCCGTCGCGGCGTACAGCGCGCGCGTACTGGTTCTCGACGGCGTACCGCCCGTCCTCCAGCTGCCGCACGGCCATGAGGACGCCTTCCAGCAGGTCGAGCGGTTCGAATCCGGTGACCACGACGGGCACCTCGTAGCGTGCGGCGATCGGTTCGTACGCGCGCCAGCCCATGACCGCGCAGACGTGTCCCGCGGCGAGGAACGCCTGCACCTCGCAGTCCGGGTCGTCGAGCAGGGCGGTCATGGCGGGCGGTACGAGGACGTGGCTGACCAGGAGGGAGAAGTTCGGCAGGGCGAGCCGCTCGGCCTGGAGAACTGCCATGGCGTTGGCGGGCGCGGTGGTCTCGAAGCCGACGGCGAGGAACACCACGTCCCTGTCGGGGTGGCGCGCGGCGAGGCGGACCGCGTCCATGGGGCTGTAGACGACGCGCACGTCGGCGCCGCGGGCCCGCAGCGACAGCAGGTCGGTGGTCGAGCCGGGTACGCGCAGCATGTCGCCGAAGCTGGTGAACACGACGCCGGGGCGGGCGGCGATCGCCATGGCCCGGTCCAGGGTCTCCAGGGGGGTGACACAGACCGGGCAGCCCGGCCCGTGGATCATGCGGATGCCCGCGGGCAGCAGCTCGTCGATGCCCTGGCGGACGAGGGTGTGGGTCTGTCCGCCGCACACCTCCATGATCCGCCAGGGCCGGGTCGCGGTGGCCGTCAGCTCGGCGAGCAGGCGTCGGGCCAGTTCGGGATCGCGGTATTCGTCCAGGTACTTCATCGCGGCTTCGGGGCCGTGTCGGTGAAGTCCATGCGGATGTCGACGACGCCCTCCACGGCCCGGGCGAGCCGGGCGGCCACGGGCACCAGGTTGCGGTTGGTCAGCGTGCCGCCGAAGGTGACGACGCCCTCGGTGACCGCGACGGTGACCTGCTGGCCGGGGAAGAGGTAGGCGGCGACGGTGCGCCGCACCTCCTCCTCGATGTCGGAGTCGCTGCGCAGGAACACCTTCAGCAGGTCGGAACGGCTGACGACGCCTTCGAGCATGCCCTCCGCGTTGACGACCGGCAGCCGCTTGACCTTGCGGTGGGCCATGATGCGGGCGGCCTCGGCGAGGGTGGCGGTGGCCTGGACGCAGACGGCGGGGCTGCTCATGAGTTCGCCCGCGCTCACGGCTCCCGCCTTGGCCAGGTCGGACAGCCGGCGCAGTTGGTCGTACCGGCTGGGATCGGCGTCGCGGAACTCCTCCTTGGGCAGCAGGTCCGCCTCGGAGACGACGCCGACGACGCGGCTCTCGCCCTCCAGGACGGGGACGGCGCTGACCTTCCACTCCTCCATCAGCTCGACGACCTCCTTGAAGGGGGCGTCGCGCCCGACCGCGACCACGGTGTGGGTCATCACGTCGCTGACGATGTGCGGGCTGTCGTTCATGGGGGCCTCCTATGGGACGGGCGCACGGTCGACGGTGAGATCGAGGAAGTGGGTGGAGCAGGAGATGCACGGGTCGTGGTTGCGGATGGCGCGTTCGCACAGGTGCGTCAACTCGGCGTCGTCGCAGTCGGTTCGCACGAGCGCGTCCTCGGCGATGCGGCGCAGGTCCTCCTCGATGGCTCCCTGGTTCTGGGAGGTGGGCGGGACGAGGCGGGCGTCGGTGACGGTCCCCTCCGCGTCGAGCACGTAGCGGTGGTAGAGCAGCCCGCGGGGTGCCTCGGTGGCGCCGTGGCCGGTACCCGCGCACGGCGGCACCTCGACGCACGGGCGCGGGGGCGGCTCGTAGGAGTCGATGATGCGCAGCGCCTCCTCGACGGCGTACACGACCTCGACGGCCCGGACGAGGATGCTGCGGAACGGGTTGCGGCACGCCTCCGCCGTGCGCGGGTCCCCGAGTCCGGCCTCCCGCGCCGCTTCCAGCGCGGTGGCGGACAGGAGCCCGCCGTTGATCGCGTATCGCGCGAGGGATCCGGTGAGGTGGCGCCGTCCTCGCAGTGTGGCGTGCAGGGCGGTGGAGTGCGGGACCTGGGACTCGACGACCTCGCGGGTGAAGTCCGCGAGGGCGAACCGCCGGGTGGTGCGCGTGTCCGACCGCAGGACCGTGGGCGTGCCGGTGTCGATCGCGTACCGGTCGGGTTCGGCGAGGGCCAGGAAGTCGTAGGGACTCTCCGCGTCGGGGAAGTCGAAGCCGGACACCCACCGCACGGTGGCCCATGCGTCGTCGAGGGCCCGGCGGAGCCGTTCGGCGAGCGGGCGCAGTTCGGCCCTGGTCGGCGCGCGGTGGAAGCCGCCGACGCGGACGTTGACGGGATGGATGGCGCGGCCGCCGAGCAGCTCCAGGAGGGCGTTCCCCGCCTGTTTCAGGCGCAGTCCGCGCTCGACGTCGCGGCGGTGGGTGCGGGCCAGGTCGATGGCTCCGTCGCGGCCCAGGAAGTCGGGGGCGTGCAGGAGGTAGATGTGCAGCGTCTGGCTCTCGATCCACTCCCCGCAGTACAGCAGCCGCCTCAACGTCCTTATCGTCGGCGGTACTTCGACACCACAGGCGTCCTCGATGGCCGCGCAGGCGCTCATCTGGTACGCGACCGGGCAGATGCCGCACACCCGGGCGGTGATGTCGGGCGGCTCGGTGTGGGCGCGACCGCGCAGGAACGCCTCGAAGAAGCGCGGTGGCTCGTAGATCTGCAGCCGGGCCGCAGTGACGGACTCGCCCGCCACCGTGAGGCGCAGGGCGCCTTCCCCCTCCACACGGGCGAGGGAGCCGACGTGCAGCACGCGGGTTCCACGGTGGGTCACGGCTCGGGCTCCTTGTCGCAGGCGGCGAACGCGGTGGCGTTGAAGGTGCGCAGGAAGCGCTCCGTGTCCCGTGCGTCGAGACCGTCGCGGTGGAGCATGGGGACGAGCGCGGGCAGGTTCACCGATCCCGACGGGCCGAAGCAGCCGTAGCAGCCGCGCCCGTACGCGGGGCAGATGGCGCCGCAGCCGGCGTGGGTGACCGGGCCGAGGCAGGGCGTGCCGTGGGCGACGGTGACGCACACCGTGCCGCGCCGCTTGCACTCGAAGCACACGCTGTGGTCGGGGACGTCGGGCTTGCGGCCGGCCAGGAACGCCGTGACGACCTCGATGAGCTGGCGCCGGTCGATGGGGCAGCCGCGCAGTTCGAAGTCGACGTCCACATGGGCGGAGACCGGGGTGGAGGTCGCGAGCGTGTCGATGTAGTCGGGACGGGCGTAGACGGTGCGGCGGAACTCCTCGACGTCGGCGAAGTCGCGCAGCGCCTGGATGCCGCCGGCGGTCGCGCAGGCTCCGATGGTGACGAGGTGGCGGGAGGCGGCCCTGATGTCCCGGATGCGGGCGGCGTCGGCGGCGGTCGTGATCGAGCCCTCGACGAGCGTGAGGTCGTAGGGGCCGGGCAGCACCTCGCCGGACGCCTCGAGGAAGTGTGCGACGCGGAGCCTGCCCGCGAGCGCGAGCAGTTCGTCCTCGCAGTCCAGGAGGGTGAGTTGGCAGCCGTCGCAGGAGGCCAGCTTGAACACGGCGAGCGTCGGGTTCTCGGTCATCGTCGTCACAGCTCCCTGACGGCCATGAGGGGCGCTGCCCGGTCGTGGCCGAGGACCGGGCCGTCGCGGCACAGCAGCACGGGTCCCAGCTGGCAGTGCCCGCAGTGGCCGGTGGCGCAGCGCATGTTGCGCTCCAGGGAGACCCGGATCCGGTCGGGCGGCACACCCCGATGCACCAGGTCGCGTGCGGTGGCCCTGATCATCGGCTCGGGACCGCACACGAACGCCGTGGTCTGTCCCGGGTCGAAGCGCGCACCGTCCAGGAGCCGTGTGACCAGGCCGATCTCGCCACGCCATGCGGCGTCGGGGTGGTCGACGGTGACCCCGGTGTACGCCGTGTCCCACTCCCCCGTCTCCGTACGGCAGATGAGGTCGGAGGGGGTGCGGGCGCCGATGAGCACATTGGTGCGTCCGTACGCGCCCGGGTCGGCGACGGCGTGCCGGATCAGCGGCCGCAGTGGCGCGAGACCGATGCCTCCGGCGATCACCACGAGGTCCTGGCCGAGCGCCTTCTCCACCTCCCACGACGTGCCGAAGGGACCGCGCAGCCCCACCGTGTCGCCGACCCGCTCGCCGCACAGTGCGGTGGACACGGCACCGACCGCGCGGATGGTGTGGGCCAGGCCGTGGCCCGCGGTCTCGATCCCGCTGACCGACACCGGTATCTCCCCCACCCCGAACGCGTACACCATGGCGAACTGGCCCGGTGAGAAGCGCGTGAGCGGCGCGTCCACCGGGGCGAGGCGCAGCGTGACCGTGTCCGGTGTCTCGTCCCACCGTTCGACGACCCGGTACGGGGTGGGGGCGGCGCTCATCGGGGCAGTCCGCTGCCGTGCGGGGCGTACAGGTCGAGGAGGCGGGTGCGCGCGGCGAGGAGCCGGTGGGCGAGGACCTCGCCGACCCAGTGCTCGACGTCCCTGCCGAAGTCCGCGTCGTCGGCGCACAGTTCCCGCACCTTCGCGGCATCGAACTCGTAGGCGCGTACCGGGCTCATGGTCTCGGCGCCCAGCTGCCACACGTACGGGTCGAACAGCCAGGACCAGCCGACGAGTTCACCGAAGCCGAGGCTTTCGATGACGGCCGGACGGCGGCCGGGGACGTGCATGTCGAGGGCGACGGTGCCGGTGCGGATGATCCAGAAGTGTTCGGCGTGCGCGCCCTCCTCGAGAATCCGGGCTCCCTGGGGGAAGTTGACCGGTCGGGCCAGCTCCATGAGGCGGGTACGGTGGATCCCGGACAGTGCCTGGACCATGCGGGGTGTCGTTGTGGCGATCATCGTGGGGCCTCCTCTGCGATGGCCGCGACTTCCTCGGTGATGTCGATGCCGACGGGGCACCAGGTGATGCAGCGCCCGCAGCCCACACAGCCGGTGGAGTCGAACTGGTCGTGCCAGGTGGAGAGTTTGTGGGTGAGCCACTGCCGGTAGCGGCTGCGCGGTGTCGCGCGGACCGGGCCGCCGTGCAGCCGGGTGAAGTCGAGGTCGAAGCAGGAGTCCCAGCGCTGCCACCGCTCGGCGTGGTCGCCGGTGAGGTCGGTGACCTCCTCCGTGGTGGTGCAGAAGCAGGTCGGGCAGACCATGGTGCAGTTCCCGCAGGTCAGACAGCGCGCGGCCACGTCGTCCCAGCGGTCGGCGTCGGGCTTCGCGCCGAGCAGCGCCCGCAGGTCGACCGGGGGCATGGCCCGGCCCATCCGGTCGCGGGCGGAGTCGACGGCGGCGCGGGCGGTGTCGGCCGACACGGGGTCGCCCGGGGTGTGCGGCACCTGTTGCAGGAGCCGGGCGCCGTCCGTGGTTCCGACGCGGACGAGGAAGCGGTGCCGGTCGGCGTCGACGAGTTCGGTCAGCGCGAGGTCGTAGCCGGCGTCCGCGCCGGGGCCGCTCCCCATGGACACGCAGAAGCAGGTCTCACCGGGTTCGGTGCAGTCGACGGCGACGAGGAACGCCTTCCGCCGCCGCTCGGCGTAGCCGTCGTCCTTGAAGCGGCCGCCGGCCAGGACCCGGTCCTGGATGGCGATGGCCCGCAGGTCGCAGGGGCGCACGCCGAGAAAGGCGTAGGTGGGCCGCTCGGCCGTCGAGGGTCGGACGGCCAGCCCGCCGCCGGGGTCGCGGTCCGCGTCCCACACCTTCTCGCGCTGCGGGTGGAGGAAGGACTTCCAGGACTGGGGGCCCGAGGTGTGCGCGAAGACGGCGGCGTCCGCGCGGCGCACCAACCGGTAGTGTCCGGCGTCCAGTTCGGTGCCCCACCCCCACGGCAGCGACTCGGCCCCCTCCAGCTCGGCGAGCACCACGGCGCCGTCGCGCACGGTCGGTCCCACGACGGTGCGGCCCTCGGCCGCCAGGGCCGTGATCAGGGCGTCGAGCCCGCTCCGGTCCAGGATCGCCGTGGTTCCGATGGCCTCCATGGCCGCCTCCTTCGTCGGGTTGCCGGTTTCCAGGTCACCGCCAGTGGCGCTCGTGCCGGCCGGAGTCGGAGCGGCCGCCGATGTAGTGCCGTTCCTCGACGACCCGTTCGCTCTCGCCCGGCAGTCGGCGCAGCCCCGTGAGGGTGCTCAGTCCTGCGATTCCGCCCGCCATCAGGACCAGGCCGAGCACCGAGGCGTGGAAGCCGAACACCAGGCCGGCGCCGAGGACCACCGCTCCGAGCAGAAGCAACATGGCGAACATGTCGTGCCTCCTCCCTGCGGGCCTCGGGGGCGAAGCCCCGGGGCCCCTCACCAACAGACTCCTCCGCGCGCGGGCCCTTGTCCTGGGCCGAAAGTCCCTGTCAAAAGCCCTGCCCGGCCCTTCCGGTCCGCCCGTCCGAGCGGAGTTCGCGGGCGATGCCCTCCGCCCACGCCGTGATCTGCGCGAAGTCCCGGAAGTCGCCGCCCTTGCCGGAGTTGACGATCATCCGGGCCATGCGTCCGCGGGCGTTCTCGTCGAGGCGGCCGCCGAAGGTGATGTGGCCGCGCGCGTCGATGCGGTCCGCGATCCTGCGCACGCCGGGCACCGGCGGGATGTCGCGCTCCGCCGCCGAGGCGTCCAGCGGGCCGCTGCTGAACAGCCACACGGGCATTCCGCGCAGGGCACGCGCGTTGCGGCGCGCGAAACCGCGGGCGTTCCGGTGCCAACGCCCCGCGTACAGGCCGCCGCCGATGACCACCGCGTCGTGGTCGTCGACCCGTGTCCGGGTGTCGCTCGCCGGACGGACCGTGACGGCGCAGGCCGCCTTCGTCAGCACCTCACCGATGTGTTCGGCGATCTCGGCGGTGGAGCCGTTCTTCGTCGCGTGGACGATCAGCACGCGGGGGCTCGTGTCCGGCATGGTCCTTCCTCCCCTTCAGAGTTTGCGCAGCCAGTCGTCCGCGACGCCGTGCAGGGCGTCGCTGTCCGGCCTCAGGTGCGAGTCGTCGAGGCGGTACGTCAGCTTGTCCACCACGCCGACCACTCCGTCGATGTGTCCGGTCATCCGGGCCGCGATCTCCTTCTCGCTGATCCGCTCCACCTGGCCGGAGAGCGTGACCACGCCCTCGTGCACCTGGACGGAGAGGGTCTGCGGGGCCAGCCACAGGCTGCGCACGAGCACTTCGTCGATCACCTCGCGACGGATCTCGGCGTCGGTCCGCAGGAACGTCTGCAGCAGATCACGGCGGGTGACGATGCCGACGAGCCGTTCCTCCTCGTCGACCACGGGCAGCCGCTCCACCTTGTGGTGGGCCATGGTGCGGGCGGCCTCGGCGATGGTGTCCTCTGCATGCACCGTGACGGGCGGCTGGGACATCAACTGACCTGCCGTGCGCGCCCTCGCCTTCTGCGCCTCGACGCGGGCGGAGCGGCTGAGCGCGGGCAGCCTGAAGCGGCGCCCACGGCCGCCGTACGGGCGTTCGTCCGGCTGCGCCTGCCGGGTCAGGAGGTCGGTCTCCGAGATCACCCCGATGACGTGGGTCTCCTCGTCGACGACCGGCAGTCCGCTGATGCGATGCCGGTGCAGCAGACGCGCCACCTCCTTGAACGAGGTGCCGTACTCGGCCCGGATCACATCACTCACCATGACGGAACCGACCTTGCTGTGCTTCATGGTCTTGTCTCCTTCTCACTGCGTGCGGGTGGCGGACCCGGTCAGCGCAGCCGGCGCAGATACGGGTCCCGGGCGCGGGCCGGCGTCAGACGCACCCGTGCGTCGAGGGCCGTCACACCGTCGGCCGTGGCGAGGACCGGGTTGAGGTCGGCCTCGGCCAGCTGCGGAAGGTCGCCCGCCAAGGTGGACAGGCGCAGCAGGAGCTGCTCCAGGCCCTCCAGGTCGACCGGCCCCGCGCCGCCGCGCCCGAAGAGCAGCGGGGCGCAGCGCGGAGCGGTGATCAGGTCGTGGACGTCGTGGTCGGTCAGTGGGGCGAGGCGGGCGGCGTGGTCGGCGAGGACGTCGGTGGCCGTGCCGCCGAGGCCGAAGAGGACCAGTGGGCCGAAGACGGCGTCCTGGACCACTCCGGCGAACAGCTCGGTGCCGCGCTCGGCGAGCGGTTGCACCACGGCGCCGGTCATGAGCCCGGCGAACCGGGTCTCCAGGTCCCGCCAGGCCGCGCGGACCTGTGTGTCCCCGCGCAGGTCGAGGTGGATGGCGTGCTCGTGGGCCTTGTGCAGCAGTCCCGGCCAGTGGGCCTTGAGCACGACGAGGCCTCCGGGGCCCTTGACGCGTTCGGCGGCGAGCACGGCCTCCTCCTCCGTCTCCGCCCACGCCCAGGGCAGTTGCGGGATGCCGTAGCAGCCGAGCAGTTCGGCGCAGGTGCGAGGGTCGAGCCAGCCGCCTTCCGGGTGCTCGGCGAGGTGGCGGGCGACGACCTCCTCGGCGCGGGCCCGCTCGGTGCCGGCGACTTCGGGAACGGTGCCGGGCGGCCGGGCAAGCCAGCGGGCGCGGGCCACGCCGTGTGCGAGGGCCCGTGCCGCGGACTGCGGGTCCGCGTACGCGGGGACGTGCCCTTCGCCGGAGGGCAGCAGGCGTACGGGGACGTCCTGGTCGAGGAGGACGGCGGCGGTCGTGCGGGGCGCGCCGCGGGGTCGGGTGCCGGGTGCGGGGGCCAGGGATCGTACGAGGTCGTCGCCTGTCGCGGCGGCCACGGCCGTGGGCACCAGGGCCACGAGGACCGCGTCGACGGAGCCGGTGGCGGCGAGCCGGTCGAGGCAGGCGCGCAGCTCGTCCTCCGACACGGCGGCCGTGGCGTCGATCGGGTTGGTGGCGCCCGCGCCGGACGGCAGGACGTCCAGGAGCTCCCCCGCGAGTTCGGCGGGAAGCTCCGGCAGGACGAGTCCGGCCTCGGCGCAGGCGTCGGCGGCCAGCACCCCGGCGCCGCCCGCGTTGGTGACGACGGCCACCCGGGCGCCGGTGGGCAGTGGTTGCGCGTGCAACAGGGCCGCGGTGTCGAGGAGTTCACGAATGGTGCGGGTCGCCGTGATGCCGGCCTGGGTGAACAGGGCTTCGCGGGTCATGGTGCGGGTGGCCGCAGCGGCCGTGTGCGAGGCGGCCGCGCGCCGACCGGCCTCGGTGCGTCCCGCGTCCACGGTCAGCAGGGGCATCCGCCGGGTGATCCGGCGGGCGGTGCGGGAGAACGCCCGCGGGTTCCCGAAGGACTCCAGGTGCAGCAGGGCGAGGTCGGTGCGGTCGTCGCTCTCCCACCACTGCAGGAGGTCGTTGCCGCTGACGTCGTACTTGTCGCCGAGGGACACGAAACTGGAGACACCGATGCCGAGGCGTTCCAGGCCGCCGAGGAGCGCGATGCCGACGCCTCCGGACTGCACGGCGGCACCGGCGGTGCCGGGGCGCGGATGACTCGCCGCGAAGGTGGCGTCGAGGGCCACGCCCGGCTCGGTGTTGGCGAGCCCGAGGCAGTTGGGCCCCACGCACCGCATGCCGTGGGCGCGGCACGTCGCGAGCAGGGACGCGGCCTGTACTGCGTCGAGTCCCGCGGTGACGACCAGGAGGGCGCGCACGCCCGCCTTGCCGCAGTCCTCGGCCACGGGCCCGACCTCGGCGGCCGGAACCGCCACGACGACGAGGTCCGGCGGGTCGGGCAGAGCGGACACGGAGGGGCTCGTACGCATCCCGAGGATGCTGGCGGCACGCGGATGGACGACGTGGACGCGCCCTGTGTATCCGCCGGAGCACAGGTTGCGCAGGATCGCCCTGCCGACGGAGCCGGGTTTGCGGCCGGCGCCGACGACCGCCACGGAGCGGGGCCGCAGCAGGGGGACGAGGCTGGCGACGTCCGCGGCGCGCCCGCGCTCCTCCACCGTCGTCAAGTACCCTTCGTCCTGACCGAGTTGGATGGTGCAGTGCACTTCGGGGCCGTCGAACCGGCGGGCGGTGCGCAGGCCCAGGTCGGCGAAGACCTTGAGCATCTCGTGGTTCTCCGAGAGCGCGTCCGCGGTGACGGCGGTGATGCCCTCGTCGCGTGCGGCGGAGATCAGGTGTTCCAGCAGCAGTGTGCCGACGCCCCGGTGGTGCCAGGCGTCCGACACCGCGAGCGCGATCTCCGCGAGATCGTCGTCCGGGGTGCGCTCGTACTCGGCGACACCCACCAGCTGTTCGTGCACTTCGGCGAGGAGCCCGCGGTGTCCCGGCGGGCGGTCGGGCCCGCACATGCGGTCCGCTGCCCGGCGGGCGGAGTTCCGGCTCAGGCCGAAGAACCGCAGCCGCAGATTGTCCGCCGACATCTCCTCGTACAGCCCTTGCACCGCGTCGTGGTCCGAGCCCCGGGCCGGGCGGATGCGGACGGTCGTACCGTCGGTGAGCAGTGCGTGTGTCTCGGCCACGGTCTCTCCCCTGTCCGTCGGCGACCGGCGCGGAGTCGGCCACCGGTCACCTTCAGACTCCGGCGCCCGCGCCGGGCTCCCCAGGTGCCGGGCGGGCATCCCCATGGGGCCGTCCGGCCCTACTCACGGCCTCCGTCCCGGCGGCGGGCAGTGCCTCACCCAGTTCTCCCTCGACGGCGCCGTCCATCGCGCGCAGCACGTCGAGCGTGCGCCGCGCCTCCGCCTCGTCGACGGTGGTGATGGCGAAGCCGACGTGCACGATGACGTAGGTGCCGGTGCGCGCCAGCGGCGTGTACGCCAGGCACACCTCGCGGCGCACACCACCGAAGTCGACCGTCGCCATGGGCAGTCCAGCGCTGTCGTGCGTCTCCTCGATCCGTCCGGGGATTCCCAGGCACATGAGGCGCTCACTCCTTCGTCCGCGCGAGTCGGGCGGCGGCCACGGCCGCCTGTCCGTAGCTGATGCCGCCGTCCCCGACCGGCACCTCACGGCCCACGAGGACCCGCAGTCCCTGGGCGCGCAGCAGGCGCCGCACGTCGGCGAGCAGGCGCCGGTTGACGAAGCAGCCGCCGGCGAGGCAGACCGTGCGCGGGGCGCCCGACTCCACGGCCCTGCCGACGAGTTCGGCGGTGGCCGCGGCGAGGGTGGTGTGGAAGGCGGCGGCCAGCGCGGCCACGTGTTCGCCGTCCGCGCGGCGGGACAGCAGGTCGGCGAGGGTGGGCTGGGGGTCGTACACCCACAGACCGCGGTCCCGCACGATCCGGTGGGCGAGCGGCGCTGCGCGGCGGCGCGCGGCCGCCGCCTCCAGCGCGACGGCGGCCTCGCCCTCGTAGGTGACGCTGTCGACGAGCCCGAGCAGGCTCGCGGCCGCGTCGAAGAGGCGGCCCGCGCTGGAGGCACGGGGGCAGTTGAAGCGCCGCTCGACCATGGTGCGCACGGTGGCCGCGCCGTCCGGCGGGAGGCGCGCGGTGAACGTGTCGGCCAGTTCCGGGGCGGGGCCCGGCGATCCGAGCGGTTCGGCGCCGTACAGATATCCGAGGGCGGTACGCCACGGGTGGCGCACGGCCGCGTCGCCGCCGGGCAGCGGCGCGGTGCCGAAACGGCCCACCCGGCGGTACGCGGTCAGATCGGCGACCATGATCTCGCCGCCCCACAGGGTGCCGTCGTCGCCGAGTCCGAGGCCGTCGTAGGCGACCCCGGTGAACGGCCGTGTCAGCCCGTGCTCGGCCGCGCAGGCGGCGAGGTGCGCGTGGTGGTGCTGGACGGGGACGAGCGGCAGCCCTCTCGCCCTGGCCCACTGGGTGGACAGGTATCCGGGGTGCGGGTCGTGGGCGACGACGCGCGGTACGACGCCCGTCAGCTCCCCGAGGGCCCGGTACGTTTCCTCGAAGGCGTCGTGGGTGGCGGGGCCCGCCAAGTCCCCGATGTGCGCCGAGAGATGGGCCCGGTCGCCCTCGCCGAGCGTGAAGGTGTGCTTGAGCTGGGCTCCGACGCCGATCAAGGGGAGCGGCGCCCGCCGGGGCAGCCGCAGCGGCGCGGGGGCGAGGCCCCGGGCCCGCCGTACCGTGAGCACGCCGCGCCCCGACAGCTGGAGCACCGAGTCGTCGTAGCGGGCGTGCACCGGCCGGTCGTGGCTCAGGAAGCCGTCGGCGATTGCGCCGAGGGACACGCGGGCCGCCGCGTCGTCCGTGGCGATCGGTTCGTCGGCGCCGTTCCCGCTGGTGACCACGAGGGGCCGCGCGCACGCGCGCAGCAGGAGATGGTGCAGCCCCGTGGTCGGCAGGAAGATCCCGATCCGGTCCGTGCCCGGGTGGACCGCGCGCGGCAGCCGGACGCGGCCCGCGGTCAGCAGTAGGACGGGCCGCACGGCGGAGGTGAGCGCCGCGCGCGCGGACGCCCCGACGCGGGCGAGCCGCCCGGCCTCGTCCAGGTCGCGCACCATCACGGCGAACGGTTTGGCGGGCCTGCGCTTGCGCCGGCGCAGAACGGCGAGCGCCGTCGCGTCGGTGGCGTCACAGACGAGTTGGTAGCCGCCGAGCCCCTTCACCGCGACGATGCCGCCCGCCACGACCGTCTCGACGGCCGCGCTCAGCGCCGCCTCGCCGCGCAGGGAGTCCCAGGCCAGGGTGGGGCCGCAGTCGGGGCAGGCGATCGGCTCGGCGTGGAAGCGCCGGTCCCGCGGGTCCGCGTACTGGGCGGCGCAGGCCCGGCACATCGGAAAGCGGCGCATCGTGGTCCGTACCCGGTCGTAGGGCAGGGCTTCGATGATCGTGGCGCGCGGGCCGCAGTCGGTGCAGTTGATGAACGGGTAGCGGTACCGGCGATCCCGCGGGGCGAACAGCTCGGCCAGGCAGGCGTCGCAGATCGCCGCGTCGGGCGGGATCTCGCGGGCGGCCGTGCGGACCTCGGCCGGAAACGGCCCGGTGGCCCGCACGGCGAACCCGCTGCCGGGATCCGGGCCCGCGGCGCCCGCGTCGGACATCCGCACCGACCTGACCCGGGCCAGCGGCGGCGCCGCGTGCGCGAGGCGGCGGCCGAACTCCTCGACGGCGCCGGGCGCCCCGGCGACCGTGCCCGCCACGTGTCCGTCCACGTTCGCGACCCAGCCGTCGAGGCCGAGGGCGGTCGCGGTGCGGTGCACGAACGGGCGAAAGCCCACGCCCTGGACGATGCCCGCCGCCTCGAAGTCCCGTACGACACGGCTCATGCGCTCACCCCCGGGCCGCCGCGTCGCGGTACCGGACGATCTCGTCCTCGACCGAGTCGGTCAGCGGGCCGACCACCGCGGCCACGGCGCCGGACATGGCGGTGCCCAGCGAGCTGTCGCCGCCCTCGACCGCGTACACGACGAGCCGCTGCGGCAACCGGCCGAGCACGCGGGCGAGTTCGACGGCCTCCCCCAGGCCCAGACCGTGCGAGCTGGTGGTGGGCGGCCGGTTCAACCGCTCGGCGTCGAGCTCGATCCGGTGCACCCGGCCCGGCTGTCCCGGATGGGCGTGCGCGGCGTCCACGACGACCACCAGGCCCGCCCCCTCCCACAGGCCGATCAACCGGCCCGGGTCGCCGTCGCAGGTGGCCAGCACCGTGCCGGGCGGCAGCGGGCGTCCCACGGCGTGTGCGCGCAGCCGTTCCACGACGGCCCAGCCGACGCCGTCGTCGCGCCGGAACTCGTTGCCGACGCCGATCACCGCGATACGTGTGGCTGCGGCCATGGCCGCTCCCTTCGCCGGTTTTCCCCGGGGCTAGGTCAGGCGGGCGGCGACGTGTTCCGTGAGGTCGAGGAGGCGGTTGGTGTAGCCCCACTCGTTGTCGTACCAGCCGAAGACCTTGACCAGGTCGCCGTTGACCTGCGTGAGCGGGGCGTCCAGAACGCACGAGGCCGGGTCGCCGACCACGTCGCGGGAGACGATCGGGGCGTCGGACACCCGCAGGATCCCCTTCAGGGAGCCGTCGGCCGCCTCGCGGTAGGCCCCGTTGACCTCCTCCGCGCTCACGGGACGGTCGAGGCGGACGGTCAGGTCCGTCAGCGATCCGTCCTCCACCGGTACGCGCACGGCGAGCCCGTCCAGCGTCCCGGCCAGTTCGGGCAGCACCACGCCCACCGCGCGGGCCGCCCCGGTGCTGGTGGGGATGATGTTGACGGCGGCGGTGCGACCGCGGCGCGGGTCCTTGTGGGGGCCGTCGAGCACGACCTGGTCGTTGGTGTAGCCGTGAATGGTCGTCATGAGGCCCGCGGTGATGCCGAACCGCTCGTCGAGCACCTTCACCATCGGTGCGACACAGTTGGTGGTGCAGGAGGCGTTGGAGACGACGTGGTCCCTGTCCGGGTCGTAGGTCCCCTCGTTGACGCCCATGACCAGGGTGGCGTCGACCCCCTTCCCGGGAACCGACAGCAGCACCTTGCGCGCTCCCGACTTGAGGTGTGCCCCGGCTTCCTCACGGCTGCGGAAGCGACCGGTGGACTCGATGACGATGTCCACCCCGTGCGTCTGCCAGGGCACGGCGGCCGGATCGCGCTCGGCGGTCACGGCGATCCGCCTCCCGTCCACCGTCAGCGACGCCTCGTCGTGCTCGACGGTGCGGCGCAGCCTGCCGTAGGTGGAGTCGTACTCCAGCAGGTGCGCCAGTGCCGCCGGCGAGGTGATGTCGTTGACGGCGACCACCTCGACGGCGGTGCCGTTCCCGCTCTCGGCGCGCTCCAGCGCGCAGCGCAGGTAGTTGCGGCCGATGCGGCCGAAGCCGTTGATCCCGACACGTGTGCTCACGTTCCCGCCCTCCTGGTCGTCTCGCTCCGTCCTTGCCGCCAGCGTGCTGGCCCGCCGCCCGGCCGGGTATGGGCCGAGCGGGGCGTGGGCCGGGACCTTCGGCCCACGCCTGTCACGTCCTGCGCGCCCCGGCAGGGCGTGAGCACAGTGCGCCCGCCGCCAGGCGCGGGCCGGCCGCGCCCTCGGGGCCGTGGCCCAGGCGTACGAGCATGTGGACGTGGCCGGTGTGCTCGGGTGCGGGGCGCAGGGCCCGGCGCAGGTCGGGCCATTCCATCGCCTGGTGGAGCAGGGACGTGCGCAGCCCGTGGGCGGTGGCCACCAGCAGCACGTGCTGGAGCGCCTGCCCGGCCCGCAGCCAGTCGGCGCGGCGGTCGTGCGCGGTGCTCAGCACGGCGATCACCGGGTGTCGCTCGAACTCCTGGGCCGGCAGCCCCGAGACGTGGCGCCGCGCCGTGAAGTCCCGCATGGGCAGCTGCTCGTGGGCGTCCTGCACCCCGAGGGTGTCGCGCGGCATGCCGCAGGCGGCGTCGTCGTACGCGTCGCGGTGCACCCAGCGTCGGCTCTCGGCCGCGCGGTCGGGGTCGTGGCGGTTGCGCTCCTCGGCCTCCTTCGTGACCTTCAGGAGGAGGGCCTTCTCCGCGGAGGTCGGGAACCACAGCGCTCCCCCGCTCATGTGGGCGGCCTCGGCCAGTTCGGCGCACACTCCGGCGTCCAGGGGCCGGTCCGCGAAGGGGAACCGGGAGCTGTGCCGGCGCCAGATCGCTTCGTACAGGTCGGCGCGGTGTCCGGGCGCGCTCCGCGGTGGCGCCTGAGCCGTGCGCACACTGGCCAGCAGCTCCGGGTCGTCGGGGTCGGGCAGCAGCCGGGTCACCGGCATCCATCCGTCGTGCGCGACCGCGACGCGGAGGTTGAACACGGCGGCGCCGACCGACAGGTGCAGGGCCCTGCCCACGGGGTCCGCCTGGGGCAGGCAGCGTTCCGGAGCGGCGCGGACCTCCACGGAGGTGGTGTCGACGTTGAGGCGGAACCTCCATGGTTGCGTGTTGAAGATGGAGGGCGCCGCGACCGCGGCCGCCAGCCACCCTTCCAGGACAGAAGCGTTCAACGCGGCGGCACTCACGGCCACCACCTCCCAACCCTGGTCGTACGAGGGGCTCTTCGCCCAGGCTGCACATCGCGGGGCCGCACCGACATGGGCCGGACGTCCCCTCCGGCACTGCCGATCGGGCCCTGCCCACGGGGCCGCCGCGGTGGCAGCGTGACAGCGACGGGCTCCGCCCGCGGGCCCGGCGCCGAGGAGGCGGGAACAGTGGAGCAGACAGTGATCGTGGGAGTCGACGGCTCGGACCCGAGCCTGCAGGCGCTGGACTGGGCGGCCGACGAGGCCGCCCTGCGCGGCGGAGATCTGCGGGTCGTGCACGCCTCCCGCTGGGAGCGCTACGAAGTGCTCCAGCCGTCGTCCGGGCCGACCCGGGGCACGCTGCGGCAGCACGCCGAGCACCTCGTGGCGCAGGCCCTCGAGCGGGCCCGCAAGCGCGTGCCGCGGGTGCGCATGTCCGGCGACGTCGTGGACAAGGACCCGTCGGCCGCGCTCGGCGAGGCCTCGCGCGAGGCGGGGTTGATCGTGGTGGGCAGCCGCGGCCGTGGCACGTTCACCGGCCTCCTGCTCGGTTCGGTGAGCCTGCCGGTGGCCGCGCACGCCGAGTGCCCCGTCGTCGTGGTGCGCGGGCACGACAAGAATGTGCACGGAGGCCACGGGCGGATAGCTCTCGGTGTCGGCGACCCCGAACGGTCGTCAGCGGCGACCGAGTTCGCCTTCCGCGAGGCGGAGCTGCGCAGGGCGGAGGTGCTCGCGCTGCGTGCCTGGCGCTGCCCCGCCCACGAGCTCCCTGACTACCCGACGGACGACAGCGAGGCCCATGTGGTGCGCGCCGAGAACGAGTTGACGACCGCGCTGCACGACCCGCGGGAGGCCCACACCGCGGTGCGCGAGCGCGCCGAGCCCCATGAGGGCCGGGCCCGCGACGTTCTGGTGGAGGCCTCCGCACTCTCGGACCTGCTGGTGGTCGGCGCCCGTCGCCGGCGCAGTTCGGTCGGCCTGCAGCTCGGCCCGGTCGGGCACGCCGTGCTGCACCACGCGGCCTGTCCGGTCGCCGTCGTGCCGCACGACTGACACCGGCACCGACACCGGTGGGGCCCGGCGAACCGGTGGTCATCCGTGCGGGACCACCGCCACCGGGCATCCCACATGGTGGATCACCGCGTGGGTCACCGCCCCCGTGCGAGGGCCCAACGCGGCCGAGCGGGCCCGCCGCCCGACGACCAGCAGACCCGCGCCCGCCGCCGCCCTGGCCACGTGGTGGGTGGGCCACCCCTCCGCCACGACCTCCCGCACCGGCACCGAGGGGAACTTCTCCCGCCACGGCTTCATGGCGAGGGCCAGCTCGGCCTCCGCGTGCTCACGGAACGTCGCGCGCTCCCCCGGCCCCACGAGGCCCCGGCGCACCGGCACGTGCCAGGTGTGGACCACCCGCAACGGCGCGCCGCGCGACTCCGCCGCGCGGAAGGCGAATTCGGTCACCGTGTCGCTCGTCCCGCGAAGGTCGATCGCGAGTGCCACGTCACGAGGGGCGCCGGGCCCCTCGGAGCGGTCGCCGCACGGCAGGCGCTCGCTGTCCCGCGTGTACGTGGCGCGCACAAGCACCACAGGGCACACCGCGCGGGACGCGACCGCGAGGGCCACCGAACCCGCGAGCACCCCGCTCACGCTCCCCAGCCCCTGGCTGCCCAGCACCAGCAGTTCGGCCGACGCCGACTCCGCGACCAGGGCGGGCACGGGCGCCGTCCTGACCTGCTCGGTGGACAGGTACACCTTCGGGTGCTTCTGGAGGAGTTGGTCGCTCACCGAGCGCAGCGCCCGGCGGGCCCAGTACTGCGGGGCCCGCAGCTCTGGAAGGGTGACGTCCGCCTGCGGCTGCCCCTCCCAGGCGTGGACCAACCGCAGGGGTGCGGCCCGGCGGAGCGCCTCCGCGGCCGCCCAGTGCGCCGCCGCGGTGCTCTCCCGCGAGCCGTCGACTCCCACGACGATCGGCTTCAGCATGATGCCCACCCCTTTCTCACATGTCCTGCGGTGCGCGGGCCGCACCGCCTCAGCGGGTGTCGTTCGTCCCGTCCGCGCCGAGCGCGGCCCGGCCCGCTTCGAGGCGCGCGGCCGGGACGCGGAACGGCGAGCAGGAGACGTAGTCGAGTCCGGCGCGGTGGAAGAAGCGGATGGAGGCCGGGTCTCCGCCGTGTTCGCCGCACACCCCGGTCTGCAGGCGTGGGTTGGCGGCGCGTCCCATGGTCACGGCGCGCTCCACGAGCACGCCCACGCCCTCTTCGTCGAGGCTCTCGAAGGGTGACGTCGCGAACACGCCGCGGTCCAGGTACAGCGGGAAGAAGGAGGCCTCGGCGTCGTCCCGGGACATGCCCCAGACCGTCTGCGTCAGGTCGTTGGTGCCGAAGGAGAAGTAGTCGGCGTACGGTGCGATGCGGTCGGCCGTCAGCGCGGCGCGGGGCAGTTCGATCATCGTGCCGATCGGGCAGTCGACGCTGACGCCCGACTCGCGCGCGACGTCGGCGATCACCTGCTCCGCCTCGGCGCGTGCCAGACGGAGTTCGGTGGCGTCGGCGACGAGCGGGATCATGATCTCGGCGCGCGGGTCGCCGCCGTCCCGCAGCCGCCGGACGACGGCCTCGGCGATCGCGCGGACCTGGGTGGCGAACAGGCCGGGCACGGCGAGGCCCAGACGCACGCCGCGCAGGCCGAGCATCGGGTTCTGCTCGTGCAGGGCCCGTACCGCGGTGAGGAGTTCGCGGGTACGAGGGTCCGCTCCGTCGTCCGTCGCGGCGCGCACGGACAGCTCCGTCAGGTCGGGCAGGAACTCGTGCAGCGGCGGATCGAGGAGCCGGATGGTGACGGGCAGGCCGTCCATGGCCCGCAGGATGCCGGTGAAGTCGTCGCGCTGGAGCGGCAGCAGGGCCCGCAGCGCCGCGGAGCGCGCGTCGTCGTCGCCCGCGAGGATCATGTCCTCGACCAGGACGCGGCGCTCGCCGAGGAACATGTGCTCGGTGCGGCACAAGCCGATCCCGCGTGCGCCCAGCCGACGGGCGAGCGCGGCGTCCGCGGGAGTGTCGGCGTTCGCCCTGACCTCCAGGCGGGCCGCCTTGTCGGCGTGGCCGAGCGCCCGCAGCACGGCGTCCCCCAGGGCCCCTTCGCGCTCACCGGTCTCGACGGTCCGCCTGACCTCGGAGTCGACCAGCGGCAGCGCACCGAGGTGCACGGTCCCCGCCGTGCCGTCGACGGAGACGGTGTCGCCCTCGCACACCACGATTCCGGAGTCCGTGGTCAGACGGCGCGCGGCGGGGTCGACGGTGAGGGTGTCCGCGCCGCACACGCAGACCGTCCCCATGCCGCGGGCCACGACCGCCGCATGGCTGGTCTTCCCGCCGCGGCTGGTGAGGACGGCCTCCGCGACGACCATGCCGGGCAGGTCGTCCGGTGTGGTCTCGCGGCGTACGAGGATCACGCGCGCCCCGGCCTCGTGCCGGCGGACCGCGCTCCGCGAGTCGAAGACGACCTCGCCGACCGCGGCGCCGGGCGAAGCGGGCACGCCCCGGGCGAGCGGCGCCCCGGCGGGCCGCTGGGCGAAGCGCGGGAACATCAGCCGGTTCAGGGCCGTGCCGTCGACGCGCAGCAGTGCGGTGTCCTCGCGGACGCGCCGCTCGTCCAGCAGGTCGTACGCGATCCGGAAGGCCGCCTCCGCGGTCCGCTTGCCGATCCGGGTCTGCAGGATCCACAGGGTGCCGCGCTCGACGGTGAACTCGACGTCGCACATGTCGCGGTAGTGCCGCTCCAGCGTGCCCAAGTGCCGTGCCAGTTCGGCGTACACGGCGGGGAGCTCCCGCCGCAGCGCGTCGATCGGCAGCGCGTCGCGTACCCCGGAGACGACGTCCTCGCCCTGGGCGTCGGGCAGATAGTCCCCGTACGGGCCGGGAGCCCCGGTCGCGGGGTCCCGGGTGAAGGCGACGCCGGTGCCGGAGTCGGGGCCGAGGTTGCCGAACACCATGGCCTGGACGTTCACGGCGGTGCCGAGGTCGTCCGGGATGCGTTCACGCGAGCGGTACAGGCGGGCGCGCTCGCTGTTCCAGGACGCGAACACCGCGCGTATCGCCTGTTGCAGCTGCTCGGCGGGGTCCTGCGGGAACTCCGCGCCGCTCTCCTCGCGGATCAGCGCCTTGTACTCGCCCACCAGGGACCGGAGTTGCTCCGCGTCCAGCTCGCCGTCGTCCTTGACGGCGCACTCCTCCTTGTGCCGGGTGATGAGGTTCTCGAACAGGGCGGGGTCGAGGCCCAGCACGGTGTGCCCGAACATCTGGAGCAGCCGGCGGTAGGAGTCCCATGCGAAGCGGTCCTGGCCGGTGGCGCGGGCCAGTCCCGCCACGCTGTCGTCCGTGAGCCCGATGTCCAGGACGGTCTCCATCATCCCCGGCATCGAGAAGCGGGCTCCGGAGCGCACGGACACCAGGAGCGGTTCGTCGGCGGATCCCAGGGTGCGCCCCGTGGCGCGTTCGAGGGCCGCCAGGTGCTGTGCCACCTCGATGCCGAGCTCCGGGGGTTCCGACCCTGTGGCCAGGTACGCGCGGCAGGCTTCCGTGGTGACCGTGAAACCGGGAGGGACGGGCAGCCCCAGGCCGCTCATCTCCGCGAGGCCCGCCCCCTTGCCGCCGAGCAGTTCGGCCATGTCACGACCGCCGTCGGTGAAGGCGTACACGTACTTCTTGGGCTTGCTCATGACGGGTCCCTCTCAGGGGTGCGGCACGACGGCCACGGGGCAGCGGGCATGGTGGATCACGGCGTGGGTGACGGGGCCGTTGCGCCGGCCGAGCGCGGGCCCTGCGCGCAGGCGGCGGCCGACCACGACGAGCGAGGCGCCGTCCGTCGCCGCCAACAGGGGTGGCGCGGCCCGTCCTTCGACGACCGTCGCGGTCACCTGGACGGAGGGGTGCTTGGCGGTCCACGTCTCCAGGACGGCCCGCTGGAAGCCGTGCCACTCGTCCGAGCGCCGCGGCCCCTCCGCGAGCGCCAGCTCACCGGGTCCCAGCGTGTAGAACGCGGGGCCGCGCCACGCGGACACCACCCGCAGCCGGGCGCCGTGCGACGCGGCGGCGGTGAATCCGAACTCGATGACCTCGTCGCAGGGGTCGGCCAGGTCGAGCCCCAGCACCACCTCCGGGGGAGGGCCGCCCGATTCGGCCGGTTCGCGGCGCCGGACGAGCACCACCGGAACGTTCGCGGCGCCCGCGACGTGCTGCGCGACGGAACCCGCCACCACGCCGCCGACGGCGCCCAGGCCGCGCGAGCCGAGCACCAGCAGCTCGGCCTGTCCGCCGGCCCTGATCAGTGCGCTCGACGCGGGCCCCTCCACGGCGTCGGCCGTCACACTCAGGGCCGGGAAGGCGGCACGCACGCGGGCCTCCGCCGCACCCAGCGTCGCGCGGGCCCGCTCGCGCTGCGCGGCACTCGCCTCGAACACGCCGGCCGGCACGTCCGACGAGGGGTGCGGACTCCAGTTCCAGGCGTGCACGAGCCTCAACGGCCGCTCGCGCAGCGTCGCTTCATCGGCCGCCCAGTCCGCGGCGGCCAGGCTCTCCGGGGACTCGTCTACTCCGACGACCACAGGTCGCAGCATGGTGCGGCACCCTCCGTGAGGTCTCCTGATCCGTCAGTCCGCATCGTCGCGCCGTCGCCGCTCCCGCAGGAGGGGCCGCCGGGCCCCGGAGAGGGCCGTCCGGCCCATGCCCGCCGGGTCCCCCACTCGCTCCCGCGGCTGAGTACGTTCGTCATGTCACTTCAAGGCGACCGGTCGACGCGGTCGCGACGCGACGAGGGAGACGAGGTCCCGTGGACAAGAAGCTCTACGAGCAGGAGCTCTACCGGCTCCAGACGGAGCTGGTGAAGCTCCAGAGCTGGGTGCGCGCGGAGAACGCACGCCTCGTCGTCGTCTTCGAGGGCCGGGACGCCGCGGGCAAGGGCGGCACGATCAAGCGGGTCGCCGAGCACCTCAATCCGCGCGTGGCCCGGATCGTCGCGCTGCCCGCACCGACCGAGCGCGAGCGCACGCAGTGGTACTTCCAGCGGTACGTGGAGCACCTCCCGGCCGCGGGTGAGATCGTGCTGTTCGACCGCAGCTGGTACAACCGGGCCGGTGTGGAGCACGTGATGGGGTTCTGCACTCCGGCCGAACACCGGCGCTTCCTGCAGCAGTGCCCCATCTTCGAACGGCTGCTGGTGGAGGACGGCGTTCTGCTGCGCAAGTACTGGTTCTCGGTGAGCGACGCCGTGCAGGAGCAGCGCTTCCGCCGCCGGCTCGAGGACCCCACCCGCCGCTGGAAACTGTCGCCGATGGACCTCGAGTCGATCACTCGCTGGGAGGCCTACTCGCGCGCCAAGGACGACATGCTGGTGCACACCGACATCCCCGAGGCGCCCTGGTACGTGGTGGAGAGCGACGACAAGCGCAGCGCACGCATCAACATGATCGCGCATCTGCTGTCGACGGTTCCCTACCGGGACGTCCCGCCACCCCAACTCGAACTCCCCGCCCGCCCGGCGGCGACCGGCTACGAGCGCCCGCCGCGGGAATTGCAGACGTTCGTGCCGGATCACGCCGGCTCCCTGACGCAGTCGCAGCACCCGCCCTCTTGAGCTACAGGGCACCACCTCGTGCCCCGGCGAAGGAGACGTGATGGCATCGTCTCGTGCCCCGATCATGGTCGGCATAGCGCCCGGCCTCTCCCACCGCGTGGCCGTCGCCTGGGCTGCCGACGAGGCGGCCAGGCGCCACCGGCCTCTGCATCTGCTCTGCGCCAGGCACCCGACGGTGGAGCACACCGTTCGTGAGGCCCTGGCCCTGGTCGCGGCTCGTCATCCACAGCTGGAGACCGTCGTGCATCCCCCCGTCGGCAGCCTCGTCACGGCTCTGCGTCACCATGCACGCACCGCGACGGCCATGGTGGTCGGACCACTGGGGCAAGACGCGTCGGACAGTACGTTCGCCACCGCCTCCGACGTTCTGCCGATCGTCGCGTACGCCAACTGCCCAGTGGTGGTCGTGCACCCTCCCGGCGGGAGTGCGCCCAGGGACCGCTTGGTCGTCGGTGTGAACGTCGGCTGGGACGGACGGCGCCATTCAACGGCCCCGCTCGACTGTGCCTTCGAGGCGGCCCGCCTGCGGGGCGTGGCGCTGCACGTGCTGTACGTATGGCGTCCACCGGTCCTCGGCGTACTCGACGAGCGCGCCGCGATGCAGGATTGCCGCATGATCCTTTCGCAGAGGGTGACGACTCTGCGGGCCCGCTACCCGGACGTAGAGGTGCGCCAGGAAGTCCGGCGCGGCTGCCCCTCGCGGATCCTGACACAGGAAGCCGCCGACACACTCGGCCTCATCGTGGGCGGCCGGGGACACAGCGACCTCATCGACATGCTGTCCGCCCCGGTCCTCCCGGCTGTTCTTCGCCGCGCTCCATGCCCAGTCGTCGTCGTGCCCTGCCCCGCCGCCTCTCACCACTCGCTCGAACGACCGCGCATCAACCGCGTGCGCCGACGGGCACGGTCCGCAGTCATCCCCCGCCTCCGCAGGCTCCTGCGCCCCATCCGTGCGCACCTTCGATGAGGCCGCGGGGCCGCTCAGGTGCCCGTGGATTCGGCCTTGTGTCGCCCAGGAAAGGGGCCAACGGCGGGCCAGGCCGCACCGGCCCAGATCACCCCGGCGTCGACCCCGGGTTTCGTAGGCCCGCGTTCGCCTTGGTCGGGCTCAACCGGTGGGTACTGCGCGTAGCCGCCTACGTCGCCCTGATGACCGACGACTGCCCGTGTCTCGCGGCGCCTCGCCGGCTCACGTACCCGCCCGCGAGGGCAACGGCCACAGTCGTACCGGCCGTTTGGCCGCGAGGTCCTCGACCCAGCCGACGAGGACGATCGCCGCCCCGATGAGGGGCCAGACGAGCAGGAACAGGAACCACTGAGAGCCGAGTGGGAGAGCCCTCTCGAGTGCGGGCACCTGCCACATCCGGTCGATCAACAGCACGCCGAGGACCAGCGCCACCTCGTGCCACAGATACACGGTGACGGCTCGCGCGTTGAGCAGGACGACGGTGGCGTGCACGGGCCGCAGGCGCCGTACCCAGTGGTCGCCGCTCGGAGACAGACGCAACAGGACAAGGACGAAGCCGAACGACCAGAGAGCCTGCGCCAAGGGGATCTCCCCGAGGTCGTACCCGACATCGCCGCCATGGGCGAGGGCGAACCAGCCGCCGAGCACCATGGCAAGTGCGCACAGTACGCCCACCCGCCCGATCGGAAGCCGTTCCAGGAGCCGGTCGCGGTGCGCGAAGCCCAGCAGCCAGCAGGCCGCGAACGTGACCAGGTCGGTGACGGGCCCCTCCAGGCGATCGGGCAGCGGCACCCGCCCGCTTTGGGCGACGGCGGCAAGGGCGAGGAATCCGGCCACGCACCACCACGGGCGCCGGCGGAAGAGCCGCAGCATGAGCGGGGAGAGCACGACGAAGAGAAGGTAGGCACGGATGTACCAGATGGGGGCCGCGATCTGCTGGGACCAGTCGCTGTGGGCCGCGGCGGGATCGTTCAACGGCACGATCCACCACAGCAGATCGACGCTCCCGCTCCTCGATGGCCGCCACCCCGAGGCGAACATCGCCGTCACCACACATCCGGCGAACACCCACAGCGGTGGCAGCAGCCTGCGCATCCGTGCCCGCACGACGGCCGGAGCGCTGCGGTCGCGCCGGTCGAGAGAGCGGGCCATCAGGGAACCGGCCAGCGCGAACATCACGCCCATGGCGGGGAAGGCGAAGGTCAGCCAGGCCCAGTTGAAAGTGTGGTAGGTGACCACCCGTACCAGTGCGAGGGCACGGAGGAAGTCCAGATAGAGGTTGCGGGGTGCCTTCGGGACCGGCGTCCTCGGAGTTTCCGCAGGGCGAACGGAGACACTGGTCGGCGCGGGTGGCACAGGCGCGGTGATGCGCCCCGTGCGGCGCAGCTTGTGCCAGCGCAGCCGGGCCCCCGTCACCGCGGTGGCGCACGACTGCAGCAGCACAAGGTAGAGCAGTTGACGATAGACGATCTGCTGCAGCGGCAGGGCCCACAGAGACCGCAGCTTCTCCCCGTCCAGGTGCAGTGCGTAGCCCGCGCACAGCGTTTGCAGGGCGAGCAGTCCGCCCCATACGAGGAGCGTGCGCCGCGGGTCCTGGAACAGCAGCCCGTACAGCAGGAACAGGTCGACAAGCGGTGCGAGCAGCGGGGTGACCGCTGTGAACAGCACGACGAGGACGAGACCGTAGCGTCCGAAGTGGCCGCCGTGGCCGCGCTCCACGACGGCGTGCCGGTGTTTCCACATCGACTGGAGCGTGCCGTAGCTCCACCGGTAGCGCTGGCGCCAGAGCTGGCCCAGACTTCCGGGCGCCTCAGTCCAGCCGCAGGCGCGCCCCTCGTAGACGATGTCCCACCCTCCTCGGTGCAGTGCCATGGTGAGGTCGGTGTCCTCTGCGAGCGTGTCACCGCTGACGCCGCCGACGTACCGCAGCGCGGAGCGCCGGAAGGCACCGACGGCGCCCGGCACGGTCGGGATACAGCGGAGCAGGTCGTACATGCGCCGGTCGAGGTTGAGACCCGTCACGTACTCGAGGTGCTGCCATGTCCCCAGCAGGTGAGTGCGGTTGCCGACCTTGGTGTTGCCCGCGACCGCGCCGACCCCGGCGCGGGCGAAGGGCTGGACGAGGCGGTGCACCGTGTCGGGCTCGAAGACGGTGTCGCCGTCCATCATGACGAGCAGGTCGTGCGAGGCGCGGGAGATCCCTGCGTTGAGTGCGGCGGCTTTCCCCTGGTTGGGTTGTCGGATCAGCACGACGCCGGGGAGACCGAGGGAGGTCACGACGGCAGCCGTGTCGTCGGTGGAGCCGTCGTCCACCACGACCACCTCGACAGGGTGGGTGCTGCCGGTCACCGACAACAGGGTCTGGGCGATGCATGCGCTCTCGTTGTAGGCCGGAATGATCACACTCACCGGTGCCGTGACCTCCGGCCCCCAGGTGAACCGGGGGTCGGCACGTTGGTGAGCATGGTGGTGGGCCAGGAAGAGCATCGCGGTCAGGCGCAGGAGCATCAGTGAGCCGGCCACCGCGAGCAGGACGGCCAGGAAGGGCACGACCTTGTCGGCGGCGACCACCGCGAACACGAGGATCCGCCCGCTCCACAACTCGGTTCCGTGGACGGGTTGATGCGCCTCGTCGGCGCCGAGCGCCTCGCTGACGGTGGCGAACCGGTAGCCGCGCTGTTTGAGTTCGGGCACGATCCGCTCGAGCGCGCGGACCGTCTGGGAGCGGTCTCCGCCGGAGTCGTGCAGCAGGACGACGGCGCCACGGCCGTCAAGCGGCCTCGTGACGTGCTCGACGATCGCGTCGACCCCCGGCCGCTGCCAGTCCTCGCTGTCCACGTCCTCGAAGACGGTGAGGTATCCCTTGTCGCCGAGCCGTCGTACCACGGGCCACGAGAGGTCGTCCAGATCGGCCGCCGCGGAGGAGTACGGCGGGCGGACGAGCGTACTGTGCACCCCCGTGGCACCTGCCAGGGCCAGCTGGGTCTGAGCCAGTTCACGGTCGAGCCGGAACTGCGAGATGCGGGCCGGATCGGGGTGGGTGAACGTGTGGACCCCCAGCTCGTGCCCGGCCCCGGCCAGGTTCCGGACGACCCCGGGTCGGCGAGCAACCTCCCCACCGATGACGAAGAACGTCCCGTCGACATGGTTGCGGTCGAGTACCCGCTGCACACGCGGCGTCCACGTCGGATCGGGCCCGTCGTCGAAGGTCAGCGCCACCACGTGGTCGGGCACGCGGTGGCCACGCGGCCGGGAGCCGCTGAACTCGACGATCGGGCCGCCCCGCAGCACCTCGCGGGGAACCCGGTCGGAGGCGACGGTACGGTGCGCACGATGGTCCGCGCCGAACTCGCCGTGCACGTAACCGTGCAGGAGCAGGACCCCGACCGCCATCGTCAGCGCGAACAGCAGGAGCGCGGTCCACAGGCCCGGGCCGCCGGCACGGCGCTGCCGTGTCCGGCCCCGGGACTGCTGGGCGCTCATGGCCCTCTCCTGTCGTCGTACTCGGCAGGAACCGGCCGCACGGTTCCTCTGCTGTCACACCCCGGCCCGGGACGCGATCAAGCGGTCGTCCTCGTCGAGGCGGACACCCGCCGGCCCGGAGAGGACCTCGACGAACTGCAGGTAGTCGAGCGAGTCCACCTCACCGAGCAGTCCGTTCCTCGCGCACGGGCGGTCGGTGACCGCTCCGAACCCGACGAGGGTCACGGTGAGTGTGGCTCCGGTCGGCTCCCTCGCCCGCGGCCGACCGGAGCGAGCGCTCACGAGGTGGGCGAGGACGGCGTCGTGCACGTGCAGCGCCTCCTTGGGGGCGGCGATCGTGCACCTGGTGAAGTGCGGCAGTGCCGTGTCCTCCCGTCCGTCGGTGGGATCGTGAACTCCGGCGGCGCCGCGGACATCAACTCGTCGAACGACTGCGTGTCGGGCAGCTTTTCCGCGCCCTCCCCCACGATCAGTACGTGCCACAGCCCCGGGAACTGTTCCCACACGCCTGCGCCCTTGCGGCGGCACCGGACGCTGGTGTTCTTCAGCGTGCCGATGACGACGGTGAGCAGGTCCGGCCCGCGTCCCAGGAGCGTGCACACGCGACCGCCGGGCCCGATGCTCAGAGAGCGCAGCCCAGCGGCGAACCGGTCGCTGCGCCGGGCGAGTTCGGCACAGGTGACGCTGGTGAGGGTGTCGTCGCGTCGGAGGGAGCGCAGCGCCACCGCTTCGCCGTGGCCCACGTCGCCATGCCGGTCGGCAGCCTCGTACGCCGTGTTCAGACCGCGCCCACCGGGCAGCCCGTGCGGTTGTCCGCGCGCGTTGGACCAGGTGAACCAGCGGCGCCCCCGCTCCCAGCGGATGGTCTGACACGGCATGACGACCCCTCCCTCGGGCTGCGGCTCCTGCTTCGACCCTCCGCCCGGTCGGCTGGGGCCCGCGCGGGCCGAAGGGCCTCGAACGGGGGCCCACCGGACCTCATGCGGCGCCGTCCAGGCACTCACCGGCGACGCCGGACGAACTGCAGATCGGACCGCCTGCTCGTTCTCACGGCTCGGCGGAGGAACGGTCAGGGGTGGTGGCCGTGCCGGTGGCCGGTGAGGACGTGCCGCTGCCACCGGTCGAGCCCGTGGCGGGCCCGCTTTGCGATGGACTCGACGGCACCGGGCCGGTGGACGGGGACGACGTCGGCGCGCTCGGCGCAGCCGTCGTGGGAGGGGACGGCGGTGGGACGACGCTTGCGGTCGGTGCGCTGCCCGACTCCGAGGGGCTGGGCGCGGGCGTCTTCGGCGCCGGTGACGCGGAGGGCACCGCGGGACCGCCGGGACGTTCCGGTGGGGTCGAGTGGTGCTGAACCGTCCCGGGGTCTTTGGACGGCACCCCGGGCACCGGAAGCACCGTGCGCGGCGCGAACGGCGTCGCCCCCATGAAGCTGAGCACCAGCACGAGCACGTACGCGGCGCTCACGGCAGCAGCCGCGTACACGAAACGCCGGACGACACGTCCGCGTCGGCCGGTGGCATCGACGAAGACCGGGGCCGACGCCCCGTCGCCCGAACCGCTGAGGCGCACGCGCGTCAGGGGCAGGGTGCGCGTCCGCCGTCGTCCGTCGCCTCCGAGCCCCTGGACGCGACCGGGCCTTCCCCTCCTGTGCAACAGCATGGCCGCCCTCCATCCCCCAGCGGGCCGTTCACGCACCACGCTCCCGCACCCCCGCACCGGAGCGTATGGGCCCCATGGCCCCTACGAAAGTGCCGGGCAGCCCCTCCGACGACGGCCACGGGTGGCAGCCGAGCGGAGCACTGCGCGCGCCCTATGCCCTGGTCGTCGGCAGCCCGACCGACGCCGATGACAGGGGCGTCGCCGACCTGCACCTGCACGATGCCGTCTCACGCGCTCGCCGCGAGTGCGTCCGCCGGGCGGCCTGTCCCGTCGTCACGGTTCCCGAGCCCGCCCATGGGCTCGTCGCCGGGACCGGGGACCCTCGGGCATGGGGATGCGGGTGAGCGGAGCGAGTGCCCAATGGCCGGCAGCCTTGGCCCCACCGGCCCATGACGCCCCGCTCTCCGGGGACGACGGTGAAGACGGGACCGCGGGAAAGAGGCGGGCACCGGCCCTCCTGATGCGGTCGCCGTCATCGTGGAAGGGAGCGGACAGGATGTTCAGGTACGACCACGATCCCAGCGGATGGGACTGGTTCGCCATGTCGGCCGGCATGGTCCTCTTCTGGGTGTTGCTGATCGCGATCGGCGTGCTGCTCTTCCGTGTCCTGTCCCGGACAGAAGGCGACACGACGCGGCCCCGTCCGCCGTCGCTCCGGCCGGAGGAAGTGCTCGCCGAGCGCTTCGCCCGCGGCGAGATCGACGAGGACGAGTACCGACGCCGCTTGTCCGTCCTGAACGCACACGGCGCCGACCGGTCCTGGCCGCACAAGGTCTGACCGCCGGAACGTCCCAAGCCACCCGGGGCGCACGGCGTGCAATGAAGAGTGAAGGGCACGCTGCTCTTCCTCGTGGTTGGAGGGAACATCATGGCCACGCCACAACACATACCTCCCCGGATGCGTCACGCGGCCGCTTTCGCCGCCGTACTCGTCCTGGGCACTGCGGGCTCGGCGGTCGCCCACAACCAGGCCGCCTCCACCACGCGGGCCCCGACATCGACCACGGTCACCGCCCGCGACACCGCGCGCACCGGCAGCCCGACCTCCGCCGTCGACCGGGTCGCGGACTTCTACGGCACGTACATCGACGTCCGACACGACTCGGGGCGCGGTCCCCTGGCCAACGCGCTCAGGGCCCACTACCTCACCCACAACCTGCAGCGGTCCCTCTCCCGTTGGGAGACCACGCATCGCAGGGACGGTGTGCTGCGGTCCAACGCGACTCCGGCGCAGTGGCGTGTCGACTACCACGACAGCGGGATGGGTCACTGCTGGACGACGGTCACCCTGACCTGGCAGGGCCGGGGCCACCACACGCACCACACCGGGCTGATGGTCCGGTCCGACCTCGCCACGCGGCTCATCTCCGACATCCGGCCGATGCATTGACCCACGGCAGAGGCACAGCCCGAGGGGGTTGATCCAGATGCGTACGATCCTGCCGGCTGAGTTCTGGTGGATGTTCGCAGCGCTGCTTGCCACGTCGACCCTGCTGATACTCGCCCTCACCGCCACCGCCGACGCTCTCTACGCGTGGTGTGCGGGTCGGGATCCGCACGGGCACCGCCCGAGCGCCCGTGAGCCCGGGGGCGCATCACCCGACCCGGAAGGGGCTCGCCATGACCACCAAGGAATGGACCGTACGTATTCATCTCGTCGAGGACGGCGACGTGACCCTGGCCCGTGCCGAACTCACCGTGCCGGGGTCCTCCATGAAGGTCCTCGGCCACGGCCGCGCGCGCCGCAATCCGGTCGACCGGCCCGTACCGGAAGTCGGTGACGAACTCGCCGCGGGGCGCGCCCTCGAGGATCTCGCCCTGCGGGTGCACGACGTCGCGGTCGACGACCTTGTGGAGCTGGCGGGTCCCGCCGACGCGAGGCAACGGGACCTCGCTGCCTGGTGGTCCCCGTGACGGTACTGATCGTCTACGCCACCGTGCACGGCTCCACCCGCACCGTCGCGCAACGCGTCGCGGCCCGGCTCTCCGCACGCGGGATCCGGGTGGACGTGGCTCCGGTCGACGCGGTCCCCGAGCTGACGCCGTACCGGCAGGTCGTGCTGGGCAGCGCCGTGCACAGCGGGGCCTGGCTGCCCGAGGCGGCCGCGTACGCCCGGTGCCACCACGAGGCTCTGGCCTCCCGGCAGGTGTGGATGTTCAGCGTCGGCATGGCGGCCGCCCTGCCCGGTCCGCTGCGGAGGCTGGCCGCGCGGACGGAACCAGGGCCGATCACCGCTGTCGTCCGGGCGGTTCACCCGCGCGGGTATCGGCGCTTCTCCGGCGTGATCCGGCCGGAGCACCTGGACCGGAGGGGCCGGATCCTCTTCCGGCTGCTCCGCTGTCGCTACGGGGACTTCCGCGACTGGGCTGAGGTCGACACGTGGGCAGACGGCGTCGCGGACGGCCTCACCGACTGAGAGCCGGTCATGGTCACGTCGGCGGAACGGGGTCCTTCGGCCACCCTGGTGAGGCCCCAAGCGCCCTGTCCCATCACCGCGTTGGGCCATGACGATGGAGTCGGGAGCCGGAAGGCTCCTGGTGACCGCTTCCCGAGGAGGCGAAGGTCATGATGAAACCGGTCCTCGTCGGTGTCGACGGATCACGTCAGAGTCTCGCCGCGGTCGACTGGGGAGCCCGCGCGGCTCTGCGCCGGGAGCTGCCCCTGCGTCTGGTGCACGCCTGGGAAGGCGTGCCAGGCCGGGACGCCACACCTGGCGGCGCCGTACCGCAGTACTGGGCGCGCAGGGTGCTGCGCGGCGCCATGGACCGCGTCAGCGAACGGTATCCGCGGCTCTACATCAGTGCGGAGCAGGTGAGCAGGCCGCCGCGTCAGGCCCTGCTGTCCGAGGCCGAAGGCGCCGAACTGCTCGTCATCGGGAACGAGGGCCTCAGTGGCGTGGGAGGGCTGTTCTCCGGAACGGTCGCCCTGTCGGTCGTGGGCCGCACGCCGGTCCCCGTCGTCCTCGTGCGGGCCGGCTTCACCGCAACGCACGAGCATGAGCGCGACGCGAGCGGCGCGGCTTCCGAACGCATCCCGTATCGGAACGTGGTGGTGGCCGTCGAGCTCGGCAGGCCGTGCGACGAGGTGCTGTCGTTCGCCTTCGAGGAGGCTGCCAGGCGCAACACGTCGCTGCGCGCTGTACACGTCCGGCATCTGCCGCACACGGCGGGCCCGGGCGACCGGACCAGGCCGATGCTGGAGGACGCGCTGCTCCCGTGGCAGGACAAGTACCCGACGGTCCCGGTCACGGCGTCCACCGTGCATGCCCGTGCTCCCCACGAGATCGTGCACGCGGCGGCAGGCGCGGGCCTCCTGGTGGTGGGGCGTCGGCAGCGGCACTCCGGACCCGGCTCGCAGACGGGCGCCGTCACCCACGCGGTGATCCACCATGTCGCCTGCCCCGTCGCCTTCGTGCCGCACCGCTGAGCGCGCCGACATCCACGCGGCACCGGCGGTGCACGAGCAAGGGGATGTCGCCATGTCATCGGTGCAGAGGAACGAGCGTCGATACGGCGCGGCGCGCCACGCCGCACATCACGTGGTGCGTGCGGCCGTCACCGCGCCCTCGCTCCACAATTCCCAGCCCTGGCTCTTCACATACGACGCGTCCGGAGTGGATCTGTTCGCCGACCCCGAGCGGCTCGTGCGGCTCGCGGACCCGGCCGGAAGGGAACTCGTCATCAGTTGCGGCGCGGCCCTCTTCAACGTACGCCTCGCCATGCGGCACCTGGGCTTCCGGCCGGTGGTCCGTCCCTTCCCCAGTCCGTGCAGGCCCGCGCACCTGGCACGGATCGGATGGGGCGTCCGCGTCGGGGCGGGCGCGGAGGTGAACCGGATGCACCGCGCGCTGCGCGAGCGGCGGACCCATCGTGGCCCGTTCCGTATCCGCCCGCTCCCTCAACGGCTCGTCGACGAGCTGCGCGACCACGCGCGCGGGGAGGGCGCCGACCTGCACGTCATGGAGTCGAGGCAGCAGACGGAGCGCATCGCCGACCTCGTCCGTGCGGCCGAGGCCGTGCAGCGCACGGATGCCGGACGCCGCGCGGAACTTGTGCGGTGGAGCCAGGAATTCACCGGCTCCCGACTGGACGGAGTCCCCCTGGCCACCTGCTCGTACCACCCGGACTGCGTCACGCTCGCCGGCCGGGACTTCGTCGGCCTCACCGCCACCCTGCCGACGGCGCCCGAGGTCTGGCCCGGTCGTACGGGTCTGGTCGCCGTACTCACCACGCGGCGCGACGGCCGTCCGGACTGGCTGCGGGCCGGCCAGGCCCTGCAGCGGGTCCTGTTGCACGCCACGGCGTGCGGCGCGGTGGCCGCCTTCCACACCCAGCCGCTCGAACTGCCCGAGCTGCGCTCCGAGGTACGGTCTGCCGTACTCCTCGGGGAGTTCCCGCAGATGATTCTCCGCATCGGACAGGCGGCGCCTTCCGCGCTCGCGCCGCGTCGGCCCGTCTCCGAGGTGCTGCTCGAAGCGTGACCACGGGCCGAACGTCCTCCTTCCTGGCCGAACCGGCCCCTCCTGGTGGCTTCCCGGTCGTGTCACCGTCCTTGCAGAAGGAGTTGTCCGGCCCGCTCGATGTCCGTGGGAAAGGTGGTGGCCGTCGTGGTACTTCCCTTGGTCGTGGGCGTGGACGGATCCGAGAGCAGCCTGCGGGCGGTGGACTGGGCCGCCAGGGAAGCCGCGCTGCGCGGGTACGACCTGCGGCTGGTGCACGCGTCGCTCTGGGACAAGTACGAGGGTGGGGAGCCCGCCGTGCCGATCGGCCCGGGAACCGATCCCCACGCGCTGTCCGAACCGATCCTCCGGGCCGCCGCCGAGCGGGCGGCGGCCCGGCATCCGGAGGTCCGGATCCGCACCGACGGAGTGGCCGAGGAACCCGTGAGCATGCTGTTGCAGGCTTCGCGGAACGCCGTCGCCGTCGTCACGGGGCGCAGCGGCCGTGGCCCCGTACAGGAGTTGCTGCTCGGGTCGGTCGGTCTCGCGGTGGCCGCGCACGCGCAGTGCCCGGTCGTCGTGGTGCGCGGGAGCGAGGCCGGGATCGAGGGCACGCACCAGCGCGTCCTGGTGGGCGTGGGCGACCCCGAATCAGCGGGTTCGGCGGTTCGTTTCGCGTTCGCCGAGGCAGCCGCCCGGCACTGCGTGCTCGACGCGGTCCGCGCCTGGCGGGCCCCCGCGCCCCGGCCGAGCGACCATCCGCTCCTGACCGGTGGCTCCCCGCACGAGCGGCGGGATGCGGCCCGGCGCCTGCTGTCCGACGCGCTGCGTGCCCCAGGCCGCGCCCACCCCGACGTGCCGGTGCGCCCGGCCACGGTGGAGGGGCCCGCCCGCAGGATCCTGATCGACCGCTCGGCCGCTGCGGACCTGCTGGTCGTCGGCGCCCGCAGGCGCCACGGCCACTTCGGTCTGCAACTCGGCCGGGTCGGACACGCCGTGCTGCACCACGCTGACTGCCCGGTGGCCGTGGTGCCACAGAATGATTCCTGAACCGTGCCGTGAGGAGTCGACGTGCGTGAGCTGGCCCCGCCTCTGCGGACCGTCCGTGCCGTGGTTCTGGACACCGACGGGGTGATCACGGACTCGGCCCGGCTGCACGCGGAGGCCTGGAAGACCGTGTTCGACGCCTTCCTCAAGGAACACCCGCCGGAACTCGACATGCATCGCAGGCCGTTCGACATCGCTCTCGACTACCCGCGGTACGTGGACGGGAAGGCGCGGCGCGACGGGGCCGCGGCCTTCCTCGCCTCCCGCGAACTGCGGCCGGACCCCGCGACGGTCGAGTCGGTGGCGGCCGACAAGGACCGGCACTACACGGACCGGCTCCACCACGGAACGGCCGTACCCGCCTACCCCGGCACCGTGCGGCTCCTTCACGCCCTGCTGGATTCCGGTGTGCTGCCGGCCGCGGCGTCCGCGTCCCTGCACGCCCGGGAGCTGCTCACCCGCGCCCACGTGATCGATCTCTTCGACGCCGTGGTCGACGGCACCGAGGCGTCGCGCCTGAACCTGCGGGGCAAGCCCGCTCCGGACCTGTTCCTCGAGGCCGCGCGCAGGCTGCGTACGGATCCGGAGCGGACGGCGGTCGTCGAGGACGCGCCGGCCGGTGTCGAGGCGGGCAGGCGCGGCGGGTTCGCCGTCGTGATCGGGGTCGACCGGACACCGGGCCGGGACCGTACCGAAGAGCTGCTGCACCACGGCGCGGATCTGGTGGTCGGGGACCTGAGTGAGCTGATCCTCGAGGGGGACGCGCCGTGACGGACGGAACCTGGAGCTACGAAGGCTACGCACCGGCGCAGGAGCGCCTCCGCGAGTCGCTGTGCACGCTGGGCAACGGCTACTTCGCCACACGCGGAGCCCTTCCGGAGTGCGCGGCCGACGAGACCCACAGTCCGGGCACCTATGTCGCGGGCTGCTACGACCGCCTCGGCTCGGTGGTCGCGGGCCGGCAGGTGGAGAACGAGGACCTGGTGAACGTCCCCAACTGGCTTCCGCTGCGGTTCCGTTGCCGCGACGAGGCCGGGGCAGGGCCCTGGCTGCATCCGGACACCGCGCACGTCCTGGAGCACCGGATGTGCCTGTTCCTCGGCAGCGGCCTCCTGGAGCGCCGCACCGTCTACGAGGACACGGCGGGGCGGCGTGTCGGCGTGCGGCAGCTCCGCCTCGTGCACATGGCCGACCCTCATCTGGCCACGCTGCGGACGGAGTTCCGCGCCGAGAACTGGACGGGCGAGCTCGAGGTGGAGTCCGCGCTCGACGGCGCCGTCCGCAACACGGGCGTGCCCCGCTACCGGGACCTGGCCGACCTCCATCTCGTGCACGGTCACGCCGGCACAGCCGCGCCCGACCTGTTCTGGCTGCGCTGCCGCACCCGCGCCTCCGACGTCCGCATCGCCCTGGCGGCCCGCACGACCTGCCCGGAAGCCACGCAGACGTACGGACACCTCACCGACCGGCGTGCCGCCCAACTGCTGTACCTGCCGCTGGAGGAGGGCCGGACCGTCACCGTGGACAAGGTGGTCGCCCTGCACACCTCCCGCGATCCCGCCATCAGCGATCCGCTGGAGGCGGCCGTCGACAGGGCGCGGCGGGCGCCGACCTTCGACGCGCTGCTCGACACGCACCTCACCGCCTGGGACCAGCTCTGGCGCCGCGCCGAACTGGACGTGCCCGCCGAAGCAGGCCGCATTCTGCGCCTGCACCTCTTCCACGTCCTGCAGACCCTATCGCCGCACACCGCCGACCTGGACGTGGGCGTGCCGGCGCGCGGACTGCACGGGGAGGCGTACCGCGGACACGTCTTCTGGGACGAGCTGTTCGTCCTGCCGTATCTGAACCTGCACTTCCCCGAGGTCTCCCGCGCGCTGCTCACCTATCGGCACCGCCGCCTGGAACGGGCCTGCCGCTCAGCCCGTGACGCCGGGCGTCAGGGCGCCATGTATCCCTGGCAGAGCAGCAGCGACGGCCGCGAGGAGACGCAGCAGCTGCATCTCAATCCGAACTCCGGGCGCTGGCTGCCCGACCACACGCATCTGCAGCACC
This sequence comes from Streptomyces sp. SDT5-1, assembly GCF_052245995.1. Taxonomy (NCBI): domain Bacteria; kingdom Bacillati; phylum Actinomycetota; class Actinomycetes; order Kitasatosporales; family Streptomycetaceae; genus Streptomyces; species Streptomyces sp. SDT5-1. The sequence goes on from NZ_CM125963.1 coordinate 760,428, forward strand.
ACGTGGGGTCGGCCGTCGCGTACAACATCTGGCGCTACTGGCAGGCCACGGGCGACGCCGAGTTCCTGCACACCAAGGGCGCCGAAATGCTGCTCCAGATCGCCCGGTTCTGGGCGGACAGCGCCGCGTACGACGACGGTGTGCGGCGCTATCGGATCCGTGGCGTCGTCGGCCCCGACGAGTACCACGACGCCTACCCGGACTCCGACCGGCCGGGCATCGACGACAACGCGTACACGAACGTGACCGCGGCCTGGGTGCTGACCCGCGCGCTCGAGCTGCTGGACCTGCTGCCCCCGCCGCGCCGTCAGGAACTGGCGGAGCGGATCGGTTTCGACGGGGGCGAGGCGGAGCTGTGGCGGGACGTCTCACGCTCCTTGTACGTTCCGTTCCACGCCGGGGTCATCAGCCAGTTCGCGGGCTACGAGCGGCTGGCCGAGCTGGACTGGGAGGCGTACACGAAGAAGTACGGGGACATCCGCCGCCTCGACCGGATCCTGGAGGCCGAGGGCGACCGGGTCAACCGCTATCAGGCGTCCAAGCAGGCGGACGTCCTGATGCTGGGCTATCTGTTCCCGCCCGCCGAACTGGGCTCGCTGTTCACGCAGTTGGGCTACTCGCTCGACGACGCCACCTGGCTGCGCACGGTCGACCACTATCTGCGCCGCACCAGCCACGGGTCCACCCTGAGCGGCCTGGTGCACGGCTGGGTGCTCGCCCGTGCCCGCCGCGCCGACGCCTGGCGCTTCGCCCACGAGGCGCTCATCGGGGACATCGCGGACGTCCAGGGCGGCACGACGGGCGAGGGCATCCACCTCGGCGCGATGGCCGGCACCGTGGACCTGGTCCAGCGCGGCCTCACCGGCCTGGAGACCCGCGACGACGCGCTGCGCCTCGATCCGGCGCCGCTCCACCAACTCACCGGCTCCTCCTACGGGTTCACGCTCCACTACCAGGGCCACTGGGGTGTGCGACTGCGCGTGTTCGCCGACCGCCTGCACGTCACCGTGCCGGCGTCGGACCGCTCCCCCATCACGGTGGAACTGCCGGACCGGGTGGTGACGGTCCGGCCGGGCGAGACGTGCGAGCTGCTGCTGCCCGGATGAGCGTGGAGCCCTCGCGTCAAGCGGTCCTGCGGCCCCGCTCCGGCCCGTCCCACACGGCCCACTCCCGCTCCCACTCGGCGAGGCGGCCCCGGTCGAGACGACACACCAGCCCCCACCCCACGAGGCCCGCCACACCCACGACCGCGATACCGGACCCCACCCCCGTGGTCAGTGTGCGCGTCCACACCTCCGCCTCCGGCAGCGGTTCGTCCGCCTGACGCCCCCGCCGGTCGAGCCAGACATCGGTACGCTCGCCCTGTCGCACGCCCGCCCGCACCCGCGCGGTCCCCGTGCGGGTGTCTCCCTCGGCGGTCCGCCAGCGTACGGGCACCCTGAAGCTCGTCTGCGTGCCCGGCTCGCCCGCCACCACGTTCGAGGGGACGGCGCCGACGACCTCCGCGTCGACCCGGTGGCGCTCCTGGCGCTGGGCCGACGCGAGCGCACGGGCATCGGTGTGAGCGGACCATCCCGCGGCGAGCCCGGCGGCGGGTGCTCCCACGATCACGGCGGCCCCGAGCACGAGCACCGTCCATCCCTCGACAACATCGGACCGACGGCGCAGCGGATTCTCCCGCCAGCGCCACCCCCACCGCGTCCCCTTCATCGCGTCCCCTCCTCCGTTCTCCGACGATCGGGGCCTGCCCGTCCTCACTCGTGCGGCACTGCCCCGGTCGGCGTGCAAGGCCCAATGGGACATGGATCGAGTCCCTTGGGCCCAAGCGTCGAATCCGTGCCACGTGTGATCATCAAAGTGGCGTGAGGGCCGACTCCCCTACGGTCCCGCGCCGGGAACGCCCCGGGGCGACCCGCTCCGGGACGGCGTCCGCAGCACGCGGGAGCAGCCGGACGCGTGCCCGCTCGACGGGGTCGCCCGCGCGGGCACTTCCCCCAGGACGTGGAAGCCGCCCCCTCAGTCGTGCGGTACCACCGCCACCGGTGCCGCACAGTGGTGCAGCACGGCCTGCGTCACCGGTCCGATGCGGCCGCCCGCGGGCGTGCGGCGCCTGCGACGTCCGACCACGACGAGGGACGCGTCGTGCGAGTCCGCAACCAGGGCACGGGCGGCGCCGCCCGTGAGGACCTCCTCCACCACCTCGACTCCGGGGAACTTGGCCCGCCATGGCCCCACCGCCTCGCCGACGGCCCGACGAACCCGGGCGTCCAACTCCTCCTTGAGCCCTGGGGCGTTCACGCCTCCGTATCCGTAGTGGTACGGCGGTACGTTCCAGGCGTGCAGCACGCGCAGTCGCCGGCTCCTTCGGGCGGCGGCGTCGAAGGCGAACCCGAGCACACCGGCGTCCGGGCTCTCGCAGTCGAGCCCGAGCACGACGTCGCGGTACGGGGTCGTGCCCGACGGCTGCCCGTGAGCGTCAGGGTGGTGTTCGTTCGCGGCCCGATCCCGGGCCCGCACGAACACGACCGGACCGGTCGCCCGGACCGCCACACCGTGCGCGACGGAACCGACCACGAATCCGGTGATCCCGCTCAGGCCCCGTGAACCGAGCACGAGCACCTCGGCCCGCTCGGCTTCCGCCAGCAGCGCGGCGACCGGCTCTTCGGACACCTCATGCGTGCTGATCGGCACGTCCGGGTGGTGGCGTCGCAGCTTCGCCTCGGCTCCGGCCAGTATCTCCTCGGCCCTGTCCCGCTCCCGTGTGTCCGGCGGCGTGCTGATGCCCGCCAGCGGCGCGTAGACGTAAGGCTGCCAGTACCGTGCGTGGACCAGCATCAGTTCGATGGACCGCAAGCGGGCCTCGCGGGCCGCCCAGTCGGCTGCCGCCAGGCTCTCTGCGGTGCCGTCCAGGCCGACGGTGACGGTGCGGGACATGTCCGGACCTCCTCGGAGCGGGTGAGCACTGCGTCCTCACCCCCTCAATGTCCCGCGCCCACGGCCCGGTTCGCGGGGGCCTGTGGGGCTCCGACGGGAGGGCCGAAGGTCCCTGATGCGTGTCCCCGACGGCTGAGCGCGGCACGCCGGCGGGTGGGGAAGGCATCCGGTGGAAGAGTGCGTTGTGGGCGTCCGGCAGGGGCTCGTGGCTGGAGAGTCCGGCCGTCAGGCGGTGACCGGGTTCGACCTGGCTTCGCGCAACACCCCCTCGAAGAAGGCGGACAGCTCCGCGGTGGCGTCCAGCGGCAGGACATGCGCGACGTACTGGTCGGGGCGTACCAGCACCATGCAGCCCCGGTCGCGGTCGATTCCGCGCAGGTCGAAGATGTCCGTCTGCCGCGGGTCGGGGCAGAAGACCTTCTCGTGGTCCACCAGGGCGTAGCGGCCCTTGCGGGGGCGCAGCACCGGCGGCAGCGCGGTCGGCTCGAGGGTGCGGTGCGGCTGCTGCAGGATCGCGCGGACGTCGATGACCGCGTCCGGGTCGGCGCCCTCGGGCGTGAAGCGGGCCAGCGGGGAGGCCGCGGAGGCGAGATGGTCGCAGAGTCGGCGGAACGGGCCCTCGGCGACCTGCGGCCCCATTCGGTCGGCGAAGAGGTAGAGGCGCCAGGCTCCGTCCGCCCGGGCCGCGTGCCCCAGCTGGACGGGCCGGGCGTCGGCGAGGCGCACCACCGGCGCGGAGTGGAAGCGCATCCCGATCGGGAAGCCCTTGGCGAGGTGCTGGTGCTCGCCGGTGCCCGTGATCATCGACGGTTCGTAGCGGACGGAAAGACCGGCGGTGTAGAGGCCCTGGGCGCGGAAGTAGTCGGAGAACTCCTCCTGTTCGCCCTCCGTCGCGGCCGTCTTGGTTCCGCCTCCCGCGGCCATCTTGGAGGCGAAGTCGCGGTCGAAGTCGATGAGGTCCTGGGCGACCCGCTGCCGCTCGGCGGAGTAGGTGTGCAGCAGTTCGGGGGCCGCCGTGCCGTTCAGTACGGCGGCCAGCTTCCAGCCGAGGTTGAAGGCGTCGGCCATGGACACGTTCATGCCCTGTCCGGCCTTGGCGCTGTGCGTGTGGCAGGCGTCGCCCGCGATGAAGACGCGGGGCAGCCGGTCGTCGACCTCTTCGTCGGGTACGTCGTCGAACTTCGCGCACAGCCGCTGGCCGACCTCGTACACCGCCCACCAGCCGACGTCCTTCACCTCGACCCGGTACGGCCGCAGGATCCGGTTCGCGGCCCCGGCGAGCACCTCGGGCGTGACGGCCTTCTCCCGCAGCAGGTCCCCGTACCGCTCCGCGTCCAGCTCGATGTAGAGCCGCACCAGGTAGCCGCCCTCACGCGGAATGATCAGCAGGGAGCCGGCCTCCGACTGGATCACGGACTTCAGCCGGATGTCGGGGAAGTCGGTGTCCACCAGGACGTCCAGGACGCCCCAGGTCTGGTTCAGCGCGTCGCCCTCGAGCCGCCGGCCGATCGCCTTGCGGACCGAGCTGCGCGCGCCGTCGGTGCCGACCACGTACTTGGCGCGCACCACGGACGTGCCGCCGCCCGCGTCCTCCAGGGTCACGGTGACCGGGTACTCCCCCGCGTCCGGGCCCCGGGCGATGTAGACGGCGGTGGCGTTCAAGGAGTAGTGCGGCATCAGGCGGGACGCCGAGCGGGCCATGTGCTCGCGCAGGAAGTCCAGCATGCGGGCCTGGTTCACGATCAGGTGGGGCATCTCGGAGATGCCCTCCTCGACGTCGTCGATCCGGCCGGTGCGGACGATCGCGGAGCTGTCCGTGGGGTCGGGCTTCCAGAAGGTCACCTCGTTGACCTGGTAGGCCTCCTGCTTCAGCCGCTCGGCCAGGCCGAATGCCTCGAACATCTCGACGGTCCGGCAGGCGACCCCGTCGGCCTGCCCCACCAGCAGCGGCCCGTCCTTGCGATCCACCACGACCGTCCGGATCCCGGGGAAGGCGGCCAGCTGCGCGGCCAGGACCAGACCGGCCGGGCCACAGCCGACGATCAGCACATCGGCGGTCTCGGGCAGGCCGGCGTCCGGGTCCTGCGCGGCGGGGTGCGCCTCCTTCATCGAGGGGTCGCCGGGACGGTATCCGTCGAGATGGAACTGCACGATGCGCTCCTGGGCAGAGGGGGCGGGACGACGCCACGATTCTCCGTAGGTCCCGCTATGAGGGATAGACTTTTCTGCTGTGCAGAACAAACCCGCCTACGCCGTCGGCTCCGTCGACTCCGCCCTGCTGTTGGCGATCGTGCTCCGCCAGGAGGGTCCGATGCGGGTCACCGACGCCGCGCAGCGGGTCGGCGTGTCCGTCTCGACCGCGCACCGGCTGCTCGCCACCCTCGTGCACCGCGACTTCGCCGTGCAGTTGCCCGACCGCCGCTACGACGCGGGGCCGCAACTGGGCCAGGCCCCCTCCCGCGCACCCGTGGCCCGACTGCGCGAGGCCGCAGGGCCGGAGCTGCGCGCGCTGCGCGACCAGTGGCACGAGACCGCCAACCTCCTGCTGCTGGACGAAGAGGGCACCGGGGTCCGCTTCCTCGCCACCGAGGAGGCCGACCAAGTGCTCCGCGTCGGCGACCGCACCGGTCGCATCCTGCCCGCCTACGCCGCGTCCGGCGGCCGTGCCCTGCTCGCCCGGTACGACGACGCCGCCGTGGAGGCGGTTTTGGAACGCTGCGGCCTCGCCCCCGACCAGCGCGTCGTCCACCGGCGTGCCATCCAGCGCGCCCGCCGCGAGGGATACGCCCTCAACCAGGAGGCCACGGAGACCGGCCTCACGGCGCTGGGCGTCGCCCTGCCCGCCGGCACGGCCGACTGCCCACCGGCCGCGATCTCCCTGTCCATGCCGTCGGCCCGCTGGTCCCGGGCGCTGCTGCCGTCCTTGTCGGCCGCGCTCAAGGCCGCGGCGGCCCGGATCGCCGCCGACTGAGGGAGTCGCCCGAGTCAGCCCCCGACGGCCGTCGCGCTCGTAGGATGCCCGGGTGTCAAGACCCATACCGAACAGTCGCCGCACCTGGATCGTCACGTGGGCGGTGCTGTGTGCCGCCGGGATCGCCGCCACCTATGGGCTCAACGCGTCCTCCGAGCCGCCGCCCGAGAAGCCCGTGAGTGCCCGGTGCGCCGCGCTGATCGACGACATCGAGGGGCAGTTGGCCAAGAACGAGCGGGAAGGGCACAACGACGCAGTGGTGACGTTCTCGCGTATCCGGAACGCCGATGAGGACGATTGCAGCGACGCGCTTCACGAGCATTTCGCCGGTGACAAGTGAACCGCGGTCTCCTGCTCGCCGTGGTCGCGGTGCCGGTCGTCGTCGGTTGCGTCGTCGTCGCGCTGCGCGCCTCGGCGGAGCCCGAGCCGCGGCCCGCGCCGTCACGGGTGCACTCGTCGTGTCTGGCGGCGGACACGCAGCCGTTGGAGGCAGGGAAAGATCCGTGCGCCGGGCCATGACGACTCGTCAAGTAGCCTTCTCTGGCTACGCCTTGTCAGTCGGGTCATGGTTTCTGCCCGCCGCGATCACGGCCGCCACCGACCCCAGCGCGCCGAGGTCCGCGAGCGGGTCGCCGTGCACCACGACGGCGTCCGCGCTGTAGCCGGGGGTGAGTTGGCCGGTCGTGTCGTCGAGGCCGAGTGCGTGGGCCGGTTCCGTCGTGGCCATCGCGAGGATGCGGTGCGTGGGCAGGCCCAGGTGCTCGTAGAACGTGAGGGCGCTCGGGAGGCCGTCGAAGGCGGCGCGTTGGACGCCCGCGTCCGTTCATGCGATCAGCCGGGCGCCGGACGTCGCCATCCGGCGGATCGCGTCGAACATGGCCTCGGCGCGTTCGGCGCCGAAGAAGGTCGGCAGCATGCGCCAGTTCGGGCTGACCGTCGGACACACGTAGATGTTCTGTTCGACGATCCGGTCGAGCACGTCCTGGCGGACCTCGAATCCGTCGGCCGTCATCCACGTGCAGTGTTCGACGGAGTCCACTCCGGCCGCGACCGCCGCCGCGATGCCGTCCACGCCGTGGGCGTGTGCCGCGACCGGAAGCCCGGCGCGGTGCGCCTCGTCGACGATCGCCGCGAGTTCCTCGTCGGAGAACTGGGACTCCCAGCTGTCGGCCCCGCCTTTGGTGAGGCCGCCGCCGGTCGCCATGACCTTGATGACCCGGGCGCTGGTCTCGACGTTGCGTCGGACCAGTCGCCGGGCCTCGTCGGGGCCCGAGACCTCGCCACCCAGAAACCAGCAGTGGCCGCCGGGCGGGGTGAGGGGTGTCGTCGCCGGGACGATCCGCGGGCCCGCCACCGCCCCCGTGCTGGTGTCCTGTGCCAGTCGCACCGCGAGGCCGTTGCGGTCGCCGAGGTCGCGGGCCGTCGTGACACCGGCGTGCAGCAACTGCCGCGCCCGAGCCGCCATCGCGGTGAACAGTGTCTCGTCGTCCTGTGCCTGGAGCGTGGCCACGGCGTCCGGCCCCGCGTCGAAGCAGAGGTGCACGTGCGCGTCGATCAGGCCCGGGAGCACCGTCCCGTCCGGGAAGTCGAGGCGGGGCTCGTCCAGCTGTGCGTGCCGTTCGACCTCCTCGCGCGGGCCGACGGCCGCGATGACACCCTCGCGTACGAGGACGGCCGCGTCGGGCACAGGGCGCAGGTCGGGGCCTGCCAGGGCCTGCGCGGCGGTGATCAACATGTGGCGCGACCTTCTCTCGCGTACGGGCGACGGCAGTTGCCGCTTCTGCCATGCAGCACATCAGAAGGCGGACCCAATTGGCGCCTGGACGCGCCACCTCGGCCGCACGAACTCCTTCAGGCGGGGTCGTGCGGCCGAAGGCTGCCTCCTCAGGCCGCCGGTGCGTACGTCCGCTTGCCGCGCCGGTACGCGATCTCACCCAGCGCGATGTCGCACAGCAGGAACGCAGCGAGCGGGATGCCGAGCAGCGGCAGGAAGCACCCGAGCAGGGTGACCGCCACCATCAACGACACCAGGAAGTACGGCGGTACGTGCTGCCAGGCGCCGCGCTGGATCGGCCGGCCGAACGCGGCGCCGCGCCCGCGCTGCCACCACATGCGGTAGCCCCACACGATGAGCGCGACCACCGCGAGGGCGAGAACGGCGAGGGCGATCTGGTTGGCGAGTCCGAACAGGCTGCCGGTGTGCAGGTCGATGCCCCAGCGGGACAGCTTCGCGAGCACCGGGTAGTCGGCGAACCGCACCACGTCCGTGACCCGCCCGCTCGCCTGGTCGACGGCGACGGCGTCCTGCTTCTCCGGCCAGCTCCGCTGGATCTGCTGCACGACGTGCGCGGAGGAGGGGTCGGCGGGTGGGACGATCTCCACGGGGTTCGAGAGGCCCTCGGAGCGGGCCGCCTTCAGTACGGTGTTCAGGCCTGCGCCTCCGTCGGCGCCCGCGGCGCCGGTCCCGCCGCCGCCCATGCCGTGGCCCGCGTGCTCCCCGCCGGAGTCGGCGGGGGCCGAGGAGACCGTGGACGTCGAGACGGTCGGCGTCGTCTGGCCGAGCGCCTCGCGCAGGTCGGTGACGTTGGCCCCGGCGTACGTCGACCAGGTCAGGCCCGTCGCGGACAGGAAGAAGAGTCCGAGCGCCGCCCAGACACCCACCGAACCGTGCAGGGACAGGGTGCGCCTGCGGCCGCTCGTGCCGCGGATGGCTCGGCGTGAACGGCGGCGGCCGAACCAGAGGACGAGGCCGCCGCCCGCGATGACCCACATCCAGCTGGCCGCGAACTCGCTGTAGAGGCGGCCCACTTGGCCCAGGTGGAGGTCGCGGTGCAGCTCGTCGATCCAGGTGCGCAGGGGCAGCGCGCCGGTGGAGCCGTACTGTTCGAGGGCGCCGCGCACCTCCCCGTCGTACGGGTTCACGAACACCGCGAGGGTGTGGTCGGCGTCGACATCCGGCACGCCGGACAGCAGGACGCGGGTCGTCGCCCCGGGCTCGGGCGAGGGGCGCACGGCGCTGAGCTCTCCCTCCGGGTGGGCCTTGCGCGCGGCAGCCACCTGGTCCGCGATCGGCAGCTCGGCCTTGCCGACGGGAACCGTCAACTCATGGGCGTACACGAGCTTCTCGGCCTGGAACGAGCCCGCGTAGAGCAGGCCCGTGAGCGCTGCGACGAGCAGGAACGGGGCGACGAACACCCCCGCGTAGAAGTGCATTCGCAGGACCAGCGGGCGCAGGGACGCCCAGGCCGAGCGGGTTCCCGGCGGGGTGCGGGGACTCTCCTCCTCCGGGCGGGATTCGGGGGTGGTTTCCGAGGTGATGGACAACGTGGTCCTCCAGTTTCGGGCAGCGCGATGTCCGGGCGCGGGCCGTGTGGCCCTCGGCGCGTCCGGATCCGGCGCGTTGCAGGGGGAAACGGTCGCGCGGGCGCACGACCGATGCCCGAGGGTGCGGGGCGCAGCCTCGGGTGAACCGGCTGTCGTCAGGCGACAGCGTGCCCTGCGGGTGGGCCCCTGGAGGTGATCGTGTCCGCGAGGAGGAGGACACGCGGTGTGCGGTCGTCGCGCGTGCGGCGGACGTGAATGCGAGGGCGGTGGACGGGAGTTGGGAGGCGGAGCGGGAGGTTGAGAGGTGCGAGGAGGTGGCGGGCGGCGCAGCGCGCGATGCGGAACGCGGCCTGTTCGCCGTACGCGAGCCAGAGCCCGCTCAGGACGGCCGCCAGCAGGTGGGCCAGGAGCATGCCGGTGCCTGACATGCCGCCGACCGACATGTCAGTGGCCGATGTGTCGGCCATGCCGTGCATCCCATGCATGGCATGGCTCGAGTGTTCCATCGCGGGCGTCGTCGGCATCCCGGCCGTACCCAGTGACTCCGCTGAGTTCACCGAGTGCCCGACGCCCTGCGTCCACGAGAAGAAGACATGCAGCACCGCCTGCGACGCCACCGCGAGCCCCACCACCGGCAGCAGCCCCCGCTCACGGCCGCCCACCCCGTACGCCGCTCCCCCGGCGACGACGAATCCTCCGCCCAAGGCCCACCACGGCACGGTGTCGCCGGACATGAGGGCGTGCCCCAGGGATGTGAGCAGCACGCAGACGGCCGCGAACACCGCGGCCCGTCCTGCCCTGGCACCCCAACCTGTCGTCATGGCCGGTCCATCTTTGCATCCGCCACCCCCTTTTGCTCCGCCTTTGCCTTTCGCCCGGCACTGCGTACTATCACCGGGTCATCGCCGCGACGGGAGACAGGAAGCCGGTGCGAATCCGGCACGGTCCCGCCACTGTGACCGGGCAGCGCGCGTCAACGCCGCCCGGGAGTCAGGTCACTGGCCCGTCGCGGGCCCATTCCGAGGAGCGCGGACTCCGTAGGAGGCTTCACGTGTACGACGGCCCGTACCGTCCTCATGCCCTTGCTCAATCCCGTGTGCGTCGGCGGCGGTTCGCCACGCGGCGCCTCACGGCCGCGGTCGTCGCGTTGTCGGCGTCGCTGCTGCTCACCGTCGGATGCGGCCCGTCCGGATCGGACACCGCGGGCGCCGAAGGCTCCCGGTCGTCGGCCGCGAAGGGCTTCCCCGTCACCATCGACAACTGCGGCGTCAGGACGACGTACGAACGGCCGCCGTCCCGCGTCGTGACCATCCATCAGCACCCGGCCGAACTCCTGCTCTCTCTCGGCCTGAAGGACCGCATGGTCGGCACGGCATTTCCCGACTCCGCCGTCCTGCCGGGCCTGCGCGAGGACTTCCGGTCCGTTCCTCAACTGGCCGCGAAGGCGCCCTCGTTCGAGAAGGTCCTCGAAGCCGAACCCGACTTCGTCTACGGCGGCTACAGCAGCGCCTTCGACGAGAAGGAGGGCCGCTCCCGCAAGGCCTTCGCCGACGCCGGGATCGACACGTACCTCAACCGCGAGTACTGCGGCGAGAAGAACGTGACCATGGAGGACACCTACGCCGAGATCCGCACCATCGGCAGGATCTTCGGTGTCTCGAAGCGTGCCGACGCCCTCGTCTCCGACCTGCGTCGACGGGTGGCGAAGGCGAGCGCCGCCGTACGGGACGCGGCGGACGTCCCCGTGTTCGTGTACGACAGCGGCGACAAGTCCGCGTTCACGGCGGGCGGCAAGGGCCTTGGCACGCAGCTGATCCGGCTGGCGGGCGGGCGCAATGTCTTCGCCGACCTGGACGACGTGTTCGGGGACGTCTCCTGGGAGCAGGTCGTCGACCGCAGGCCCGAGGTGATCGCCATCTACGACTACGCGGGCGACAAGAGCGTGGCGCAGAAGAAGCGGTACCTGCTCGCACAGCCCGCCCTCGCCGACGTACCGGCCATCAAGCACAAGCGGTTCGTGGTGCTGCCGTTGACCGCGACGCTCGTCGGGGTCCGCTCGGCCTACGCGGTGGAGGGCCTTGCGCGCGGGCTGCACCCGGGGAGCTTCGCGTGACCGCGCCGCCCGCGGTGGCCGGGAAGCCGTCAACCGGCGTACGGGAACGGCGGCGCGTCGGCCAGGGGGCGCGGCTCACCGCCACCTTTGTCGTACTGACCGCCCTGTTGCTGGTGTCCCTCACGGCCGGAGTCGCCATCGGTTCCGTGCACGTGCCTGTCGGCCAGGTGTGGGGCATCGTCACGCACGCGCTGGGCGCCGACTGGTGGGGCGACGCGGACTGGTCGCGGGCGCGGGAGACGATCGTGCTCGACGTGCGGGCGCCGCGCGTGCTGCTCGGGGCCGTCACCGGCGCCGGGCTCGCGGTCGTCGGCACGGCCCTGCAAGCCCTGGTGCGCAATCCGCTCGCCGAGCCGTATCTCCTTGGTGTCTCGTCCGGTGCCTCGCTGGGCGCGGTCGCGGTCCTCGTGTTCGGGGTGGGTGTGTTCGGGGCGATGTCGCTGTCGGCTGCGGCGTTCGTGGGTGCGCTGGGTGCGCTCGTCCTCGTGTACGCCACCGCCCGTACCGGCGGTCGCATCACGTCGGGGCGGCTCGTCCTCTCCGGGGTCGCCGTCGCCTCGATCCTCAGCGCGGTGCTGAATCTGCTGCTGCTCACCACGGACCGCGGCAACGAGGCGCGTACGGTCCTCGCCTGGACGCTCGGCGGGCTGGGCGGTGTGTCGTGGAACTCGCTGTGGCTGCCGGGTCTCGCGCTGCTCGTGGGGATCGGTGTCCTCATGGTGCAGGCGCCGAACCTGAACCTGCTGCTCGCGGGCGAGGAGGCGGCCACGACGATGGGCCTGGACGTGGCCCGGTTCCGCGGGCGCATGTTCGTCCTGGTGTCGCTCGTCACCGGGGTGCTGGTCGCGGCGGCGGGGCCGATCGGCTTCGTCGGTCTGATGCTGCCGCACATGGTGCGGTTGCTCGTCGGCGCCGACCATCGGCGGGTCCTGCCGACGGCCGCGCTCGGTGGCGCGGTGTTCCTGGTGTGGGCGGACATCGCCGCGCGGACGGTCGCCGCGCCGATGGAGATCCCGGTCGGTGTGCTGACGGCGCTGTGCGGCGGGCCGTTCTTCCTGTGGCTGCTGCGACGGGACGCGCGGCGAGCGAACGCGGGAGGTGTCGGATGACGGCCGCCGACCTCCACGTAGAGAACCTCACGCTCACGGCGGGCGCGCGGCGGCTCGTCGACGACGTGTCGCTGACCGCGCGTCCGGGCGAGACCGTCGGACTCGTCGGGCCGAACGGCAGCGGCAAGTCCACGCTGCTGCGGGCCGTGTACCGGGTCCTGCGACCGGCCGAGGGGACGGTGCGGGTGGACGGATCCGACGCCTGGGCTCTGCCGGTGCGCCGGCTCGCCCGTACGGTGGCCGCCGTCGTCCAGGACGCGGGCGCCGACCTCGAGCTGACGGTGCGTGAGGTCGTCGCGATGGGGCGCGCCCCGCACAAGCGGCTCCTCGCGGGCGACACGGCCGCGGACTCCGCCCTGATCGAGGCATCACTGGACGCCGTCGATGCCGCACGGCTCGCCGATCGGCCCTTCGCCCAGCTCTCCGGCGGCGAGCGCCAGCGCGTCCTCATCGCCCGCGCCCTCACCCAGGAGCCCTCCCTGCTCGTCCTCGACGAACCCACCAACCACCTCGACATCCGCCACCAGCTGGAGATCCTCTCGGCCCTGCGCCGCCTTCCCGCCACGGTCCTCATCGCCCTGCACGACCTGAACCTGGCGGCCCACTACTGCGACCGCCTGTACGTGCTGCGGGACGGCGAGGTCGTCGCGGCGGGCCCACCGGGCGACGTTCTCACCCCGCGACTCCTCTCGGAGGTGTACGGGGTGGCCGCCGAGGTCGCCGTCCATCCGCGCACGCGTCGGCCGCAGGTGACGTATCTGCCCGGCGACGCACCACGGCCCTGAACGTCGGCTCCCCCGCCGCCCGCGTGGGCGACACTGAACCGAGCCGATGGAACGGAGAGTTTGGATCATGGCGGATGCCGTAGTCGCAGGGCTCGAGGGAATCCGGGACGACCTGGCCGATCTGTACCGGGACCTGCACGAGCACCCGGAGCTGTCGTTGCAGGAGACCCGGTCGGCCGAGGTGCTCGCGCGGAGGCTGCGCGACGCGGGAGTCGACGAGGTCGTCGAGGGGATCGGCACCACGGGTGTGGTCGGGGTGGTGCGCAACGGAGAGGGCCCCGTGGTCATGCTGCGTGCCGACTTCGACGCGCTGCCGGTGGAGGAGAAGACGGGGCTCCCCTACGCCAGCGTCGCCCGCGGGGTGGACCGCGAGGGCAGGGACGTGCCGGTGATGCACGCGTGCGGGCACGACATGCACGCGACGTGTCTGATCGGGGCCGCGACGCTGCTGGCCGGGGCGCGTGAGCGGTGGCGTGGCACGCTGCTGCTGGCGTTCCAGCCCGCGGAGGAACTCGGGTGCGGGGCCCGCGGCATGGTCGACGACGGCCTCTTCGAGCGGTTCCCCGTGCCGGAGGTGGTGCTGGGGCAGCACGTGGGGCCGCTGCCCGCCGGGTTCATCGGCCACGGCAGCGGTCCGGTGATGGCCGCGTCGGACTCCCTCGACGTCGTCCTGCACGGTCGGGGCGGGCACGGCTCGCGTCCCGAGGCGGCGATCGACCCGGTGCTGATGGCCGCCCACGTGGTGACCCGGCTTCAGGGGGTCGTCGCGCGCGAGGTGCCTCCGTCGGAGACGGCGGTGGTCACGGTGGGCCGGATGCAGGCCGGCACCAAGGACAACATCATTCCCGACAGCGCCGAACTGGGCATCAACATCCGCTCCACGACACCCGCCACCCGCGACCTGCTCCGCTCGGCGACCGAACGCGTCGTCCGCGCCGAGGCCGCGGCGGGCGGCGCCACACGCGATCCCGAACTCACCTGGACCGGCAGCGTTCCCGCACTGGTCAGCGACCCCGACGCCACCGCCACCACCCTGGCCGCGCTCGTCGGACACTTCGGCGAGCAGCGTGTCATCCCGATGCCGCCGGTCAGCGCCAGCGAGGACGTCGGGGTGTTCGGCGAGGCACTCGGCGTGCCGACCGTCTTCTGGTTCTGGGGCGGCCTGGAGACCGACACCGTCCTCGCCGCGCTGGGATCCGGCACCCTCGACGAACTCCCGGCCAACCACTCCCCGCACTTCGCCCCCGTGATCGAACCGACCCTGAGCACGGGCGTGGAGGCGCTCACGGTCGCGGCGCTGACCTGGCTCGAGACACGGTGAGGCGGTGGCCGGCCCGGAACGCCGGCAAACCTGTTCCGGGCCAGCCGGAATCATCCGGAGTAGGGGTTGCCGCCGTGCCAGGTGGTGCCGTCGATCAGTTCGCGCGCCGCGTCCAGGTGACCGCTGTGACAGGCGACTTCGGTGATGACGTGGATCAGGATGTGCCGCACGTCGGGCAGGTTCCAGTTCGGCCAGATCTCCACGGGCCAGGCGGCGGGCTTCTGTTCGGGCACGGCGGCAGCGACAACGGAGTCGGACCGCGCGATCGCCGCCCGGTAGTCGGCGAAGACCTCCTGGTTGCTCATCCCGTCGGGTACGTACCAGTGCGCCTCCGCGCCCGCCGTGAGCTGTCCGGCCACATCCGGGTCGCCTTGGATCACCCCGGGAAACCAGAAGCGCTCGACATCCAGGGTCAGGTGGCGCAGCAACGCCAGGCAGCTCCAACCGCTGGGCAGTACCGGGCGCCGCAGGTCCTCCTCCGAGAGCCCTTCGAGGATCCCGATGACGTGCGCGCGCTGGCCGTCCAGGGCCCCCTTGAGGGTCTCGAGTTCGACGTTCATCGGGTGGCGCACCCTTCTGTGAGGCGTTCCAGCGTGCTCTCCATGTGCGTCTGCCACCAGGCGCGCCCGCTGTCGACTTCCGCGCGCTTTTCCTCCGGCATGCGCGAGCCGTCGAAGATCTGGGTCTCCACCGTCGCCGCAGGCCCGTCCGGGAGCAGGTCGAAGATCCACCGGTGGCCCCACGCCGCCCCGGGCGTGGTGGCGTCCGGGTGCCCGCGACCGGGCCTCGGCTCCCAGCCGATACGGCGGTCCGGCTCGTACTCGACGACGTGGTTGTTCATCTCGTAGTCGCCGTACCGCTGGTTGTGCATCCGCATCACGAAGACGTCTCCGACGCCCGCGACCACGGCGTCGGCGACACCACCGCGCAGCCGGGACACCACCACGGACTCGCCTGTCGTACGCGCCATCCTCCGACCTCCGTCGACCGCAGAGCATGAACCTGACTATGGTCGTGACGTTACAGCGGAGGTATGACAACGCCTCCGAGAACGTGGGAGCCTCGCCCTGCACGCGCTCTCGCCGAATCAGGTCCGTCACCGGTCGGAGCGCTAGTAGTACCCCTTCGTGCCGTCGAGCAGCTCGCGCACGATGTCGGCGTGGCCCGCGTGGCGGCCGGTCTCCTCGATGAGGTGGATCAGCATCCAGCGGAGGTCGACCTTCGTCGCGTTGAACTTGGGGTGGCGGCCGACGTCGTCGAGGGAGGCCGCGGCCACGATCTCGTTGCTGCGCGCGCACTGCGACTCGTAGTCCGAGAGGAGTTGGGACAGCGGGATGCCGTCGGTGCGCCAGTCGGCGTCCTCGTCCGACTCGTCGAAGGAGGGGTTCGTGGATTCGTCGCCGCCGAGGAACAGCACCTCGAGCCAGGTGTGTTCGACCCAGCGCATGTGGCTGACGAGGCCGGCCATCGTCATCATCGGCGAGGTCGGGACGACGCTGCGGCGGGCGTCCTCCTCGCCGAGTCCTTCGCACTTCCATCGGAGGATCTGTCGCTGGAGGTCCAGCCAGTCGACGAGAGCCGTGCGCTCGTCGGTCCGGAAAGGTGGGCGCTCGAGAGAAGGAGACATGTCCAAGGACCGTAGTGGACGGAGCAGTTGTGCGGCTCCCGATTTTCCGGGCCGCAGGTCAGGGTGCGTGCTTGTAACGCCCACGAGTCTGGGGACGCTGTCCAGAGAGGGGCTCCTCGGCAGTCGGCGGCCGAGGAGCCCTCACTCGTTTCTCACGTCCAGGCGCGGGTCACCGCGGGCTCCTCGCGGGTGCCGTTCGCGCGGTGACGGACCCACTGACGCAGGCGTTCCGCCGGGCGCGGAAGCACCACGAACGCCTCGGCCTGGAGGCAGGCCCAGCTGATGCGCGGCAGGTCCCGAGCCGTCGGGTAGACGACGAAGCGCGGCTGCCACTGCGGGCGGAACTTGGCGTTGAAGCGGTAAAGCGACTCGATCTGGAACCAGCGCGAGAGGAACACCAGGAGGCCCCGCCAGCCCTTCAGCACCGGACCTGCGCCGATCCGCTCGCCGCGCGCCAACGCGGCGCGGAACACGGCGAAGTTGAGGGATACGCGGGCGATGCCGAGGGCGGGGGCGGCGCGCAGCGCGGCGACGATCAGGAGTTCGTTGAGGCCCGGTTCGGCGGTGCGGTCGCGGCGCATGAGGTCGAGCGAGAGTCCGTCGTCGCCCCAGGGCACGAAGTGCAGCAGGGCCCGTACGCGCCGGGTTCCCGCGGCGTCCTCCTGGTGGGCGGTGACGACGACGCAGTCGCTGTCGGCGGGGTCGCCGAAGCGGCCGAGCGCCATGGAGAAGCCGCGTTCGGTGGCGCTCCCCCGCCAGGCCGCGGCGGCCTCGCGCAGCTGCTGCTTCTCGTCGTCGGGCAGGTCGCGGACGCGGCGCACCCGGCACGAGTAGCCGCTGCGCTCGATGCGGTGGACCATCTGGCGCACGTTGCGCATGGCGCGCCCGGAGAGGCTGAAGTCGGCGGTGTCGACGATCGCCTCATCACCCAACTCCAGGGCTTTCAGGCCACCTTCACGCGCCCAGACCTGGGCGCCGAGTTCGCTGCACCCCATGACGGCGGGTGTCCAGGCGTGTCGTGCGCACCGGTCGAGGAACTCCTTGATGGCTCCGGGCCAGGCCTCCGGGTCGCCGAGCGGATCTCCGCCGACGACCGCGACCCCTGACACGACACGGTAGGCGACGGCCGCCTTCCCCGTGGCCGAGAACAGCACGGCCTTGTCCTCGCGCAGCGCGAAGTAGCCGAGCGAGTCGCGGCGTCCCTCGCGGGCGAGCAGGGCACGCACCCGCCCGTCCCCTTCACGCGGTTCGACACGGACCGGACGCAGCGCCAGATACACCGTCGTCGACGCGGTGAGCAGACCGAGGGCGAGCAGGGACATGCTCACGGCGTCGCCGATGCGGTCGTTGTCGTACGTCAGCGGCCCCGCCATGCCCACAAGCCCGTACGCCACCTGTTTGACCCGGTCGATGAGCGAGATGCCCTCTCCCGCCTCGTGGTCGGCGCGCACCCCGACGATGAGGAGGCCGAGACCGAAGCTGACGGTGCCGAGCAGCAACAGGTTCCCCAGGGCCCGCAGTCGGCCGCGCGGGTCGCTCAGGGCCCGGAACTCGCCCCGCAGCAGCATGAGTGCGGCGCACAGCAGCGCGGACACACCGGCCGCGACGAACGCGTGGTGGCGCAGCCCCTGCACCAGGGCGCTCACGGCGAGCAGGGCGACGGCCGCCTCCCACGCGCGCCGTTTGCGACGCCGCAGTCCGCGTGCGAGCAGCACGAGGAGGACGCCGCAGACCAGGGCGGCGGCGCGTGCCACGTCTTCGGTGAGGCCGGGGACGTAGGGCGCGATGCGTTCGATCCGGGCGGCGCGCATGTGTGGGGAGACGGCCGTCGCGATGTCGACGAGCCCGATGAACAGGCAGGTGTGGCCGGCGATGGCCGCGGGGCGTGGTGTCACGGCCGCTGAGCGTAGGCCCGCAGGTCAGCGGCGAGGTAAGGGCAGGTGAGGAGAAGGGTAAGAAAGCGCGGCGCCGCCAACCGGCCTCCCCGGACGGCGGTCTTCTCCGGTGGAGGCTGCCGCGGGGACGGCGGTCGCGCGTCCCCGGCGAGAGGTGGAGGAAGCATGGGCCTGACGAGCCGCACGCTGGAGTACGCGACGGTGCTGCTCGCGCTGGTGTGCGTGGCGCTCACGGTGTGGGCGTGGCCGCGGCTCGCGCGGCGCGGTCCTTTCGCCGTGCTCGCCAGGCTCGGTGTCATCGCGGTGACCCAGCTGGCGCTGCTCGCGTCGTGCGCAGTGGCGGTGAACGCGCACTTCGACTTCTACGGCTCCTGGGACGAGCTGCTCGGCCGTCCACCCACCACACCCGGACGCGTGCGGGACTCGGGCGGTGTCACCGATGTGCGCGCCTCCGGGCGGAGTCTGGTGCAGGCCGCGGGGCCGCAGGGCCTCGACACCGTACGCGGGTTGCCGACCGGGCCGCCCGCGAAGGCGGGGCGTGTGGAGTCGGTGCGGATCGTCGGGCGGCGCAGTCACGCGGTCGACCCGGCGTTCGTCTACCTGCCGCCGCAGTACTTCCAGCACCAGTACCACCGGCAGCGCTTTCCGGTGATCGTGGCCATCAGCGGCTATCCGGGCGGCATCGTGAACCTCGCCCGGTTCCTGCGCGTGCCGCAGACCGTAGGCCGGTTGGAGGCGCAGGGGCGGATGCAGCCGACCGTGGTGGTGATGGTGCGGCCCACCATCGCGCCGCCGCGCGACACGGAGTGCGTGGACGTGCCGGGCGGGCCGAAGGCGGAGACGTTCTTTGCCAAGGACCTGCCGGAGGCGCTGCGGGCCACCTACCGGGTGGGGCACGACCCGAGCGCGTGGGGCGCGCTCGGCTACTCGTCCGGTGGCTCGTGCGCACTGCAACTGGCGCTGCGCGATCCGAATGTCTACCCGTCCGCTGCGGCCCTTTCGGCCGACTACCGGGTGAGTGAGGACCTCACCACGGGCAGCCTCTTCGGATCGGGTCCTGGCGCGCGGCACCGGCGTGAGGGGCACGACCTGATGTGGCGGCTGCGGCATCTGCCGGTGCCGCGGGTCTCGGTGCTCGTGGCCAGCTCTCGGCACGGCGAGCGGGACTACGGGCCGACGATGCGGTTCCTACGAGCCGTCAGGTCACCGATGACGTCGGCGCGCATCATCCTTCCGCACGGCAGCCATCACTTCACGACGTGGCGGCGGGAGATCGGTCCTGCGCTGGAGTGGATGGGCGGCCAGCTGACGTTCCCGCAGGACACGACGCCGCGCTCGAGGCCGCACGGTGGTGCGGTGCGGGCGGCCGGGCGCGGACGGTGACGCGGGCATGAGGGCGGGGCGGGTGCTGGGCCGCCGTACGCGGTCGGCCCGTCACCCGCCCCGTGTGCGCCAGGGGCGCGGGGTCACACGGTGTCAGGAACGCTTCCTGCGGGAGAAGTAGCTGAGGCCGGCGCCGATGGCGACGAGCATCGCGGCGATCCCGCCGAGGACGTAGCTCTCGACCTCCTGGCCCGTCGCCGCCATCTGCGGCGGGTGCGACGGCGGGGTGGTCGACGGGGCGGACGGAGTCGGACCGTTCGGCGGGGTGCTCGGTGTGCCGGGCGGCGTCGACGGGCTGGTGGTGCTGGGCGTCGGGGCGCCGGGAGTGCTCTGGCTCGGCGTCGGGGTCGGGGTGCCGGGCGGCGTGGTGTGGTCGCTCGGCGTGGGCGTCGGAGTGTCGTGCGACGGCGGCGTGGTGTGGTCGCTCGGGGTCGGCGTCGGGGTGCCGGGCGGGGTCGTGTGACCGCTGGGAGTCGGCGACGGGGTGTCGTGCGAGGGCGGCGTGGTGTGTCCGCTCGGGGTCGGCGTGGGCGTAGGTGTGTCCTCCTCGCCGTAGCCGGGGGTGTCCCCGTGACCGGAGGAATCCCCGTAGCCGCCCGGGGAGTCGCCGTTGCCGGAGGAGTCCCCGTAGCCGGGCGAGTCGCCGTAGCCGGCGGGCTCCTCCACCGCGCCGGGCTCCTGGGGCTCCTCGCCGTACCCGGACGCCGCCCCGGTGCCCTCGAAGGCCCCCTGACCGCCGGGCACCTCCAGGTCGTCGAGGATCCCGGCGACCGGCGCCGGGTTCGCGTCGTCCACGGTTCTCGATGTCCCGTCAGCGACGGGCGTGGCCAGGGCCGGGGCGGTGGCGCAGCCGATCGCGGCGGCCGTCGCGGCCCCCACCATCACCTTGCGCACTCCGACCCGCAGGCCTCGACGGCCAGACATTGTGTCTTTTTCGTGCATACCGGTGATAATCGGACGGCACGCCGGTGCGCACAAGGTGACGCGCCGTCGGAAAACTTGACCCGGGCATCGCCGCCGCTCATGCGGGCACGGATGGTGGGCCGCCACCGACAGTCGGCCCACCACCCGTCCCTCGGGAGCTCGCCCCACCGGCACGCGGGGGAGGGCGGCCACAGTGGGGCGAGCGGATCGGGAAGGACTCAGGGGAGCCGGGGGCGGGCGGTGCCGGGAGCGGCGGTGCGGCGCCGGCCACTGTGGGACACATCACGCACCGAACGTGTCTTGCGCTGCGTCCAGTTGGCCGTACGGGCCGCGAAGCGCCGCCAGGCACGGCGGTGCCGGGTGGTCCGCAGGTCGTGGAAGAGGGTGTCGTAGCGGGCCACGACGGGTTCGGGGTCGTAGCGGTGCGCCGAGTCGAGGGCGGCGGCGCTCATCTCCTTGCGGGCCGCCTCGTCGTCGATCAGGTCCAGCATCGCGGCCGCGAGCGCGAACGCGTCGCCGACCGGGACGAGCCGGCCGTCGACGCCGTCCGTGATGATCTCGCCGGGCCCGAGCGGCGCGTCCGTGCTGACGACGGGGACACCGCAGCGCATCGCCTCGATGAGCGTCATCCCGAACGACTCGGCGTCGGACGCGCTGACCACGAGCGAGGCCCGCGCGAACTCCGGCTCGATCGGCGCGACCGCGCCCATCAGCCGGGCCCTGCCCTCGAGCCCGAGCCCCGCGACCATGTCCCGCAGCCGCTGTTCCTCGGCCCCGGCGCCGTAGATCCGCAGCTGCCAGTCGGGCGCCTGCGCGGACACCGCGGCAAAGGCCTCCAGAAGCAGGTCGAACCGCTTGCCCGGCGCGAGTCGGCCCGCCGCCGCGATCACCTTCGACGTGCCGTCCGACGCCGGCACGGGCACCGCGGGCACGATGTTCGGTACGCACCTCACGTCGACACCCGGCAGCGGCATCTTCGCCCGGTACACCGCGGCGTCCGCCTCGGTCATCGTCACCACCGCGTCGAGCGCCCGGTAGTGACGGCGCAGCACGGCCCGCAGCTTCTTGCCGTGCGCGTCGTGCCGCAGATGTTCCTGCGCGATCCGCAGCGCCCGCTTCGGCCCCCACAGCGACAGGTAGACATTGATGCCGGGTCGGGTGCCGATGACGACATCCGCGTCGCACTGCTCCTCCAGGTACGCGCGCACGCGCTGATCGTGCAGGAGCGTGTACTGCTTGTGGCGCTTCTCGGCGGCCGGGAAGTCCCGCGCGGGCTCGGCGTACGCGGCGAGCCGGACGTCGTCACTGTCGGCGCGGGTGTCCACCAGCGGTACGAGGGTGATCCGGGGGTCGACCGCGAAGCGGGGGTTCCTCCGGTGCCGGGACATGGAGACGATCTCCACCTCGTGGCCGCCCTGCTCGACGAGCGCGGCGGCGAGGTTGAGTGTCGTGCGCACCGTGCCGCCGATGGCGTACGCGTTGTGCAGCAGGAACGCGATCTTCATGTGCCCGTGCCCTTCTCGGCGGGCGCACCGTGCGAGGCCCCGCCGTTCTCGATATCCCTCGATATCGGTGAACAGCGTGCGGTTCGCGGGTAAGGGCGCGGCCGGTCGCCGGTGAGAGGCGGGTAAGAAGCACTCCGGTCGGCGGTCGAGCGGTCGATCGGGGCGGACCCGGCAGGCAGACTGGGACATGTGTCGCAACCAGCCGCCTCCTCCGCCGCCCACAGGTCCGCCGCGTCCGCCCACACGGTGCTGCTCGCCGAGGACGACCGCGCGATCCGGCACGCGCTGGAACGCGCCCTGACGCTGGAGGGCTACACCGTCACCGCCGTCGCCGACGGGGTCGAGGCGCTCGCCGCGGCCCACCGCGAGCGTCCCGACATCCTGGTCCTGGACGTGATGATGCCCGGCATCGACGGCCTGCAGGTCTGCCGTGTGCTGCGCGCCGAGGGCGACCGCACACCGATCCTGATGCTCACGGCCCTCGTCGAGACACCGGACCGCATCGCGGGGCTCGACGCCGGGGCCGACGACTACGTGGCCAAGCCCTTCGACGTCGAGGAGGTCTTCGCCCGGCTGCGCGCACTGCTGCGCCGCACCTCCCCCGAGGACCCCGAGGCCGCCGACAGCCACCAGATCACCGCCGCCGACCTGCGCATCGACCCGGCGGCCCGGCGCGCCTGGCGCGGCACCCGGGAACTCGAACTCACCCGCACCGAGTTCGACCTCCTCGAACTCCTCGCCCGCAACAGCGGCATCGTCCTCGACCACACCACCATCTACGACCGCATCTGGGGCTACGACTTCGGCCCCGGGTCCAAGAACCTCGCCGTGTACGTCGGCTATCTGCGCCGCAAGGTCGACGACCCCGAGGGCCCCTCCCTCATCCACACCGTCCGGGGCGTCGGTTACGTCCTGCGGGAGGCGTGAGGTGCGAGGCACCAAGGACGCCGACCCGTCCTCTCCGCCGGAGCGGGCGCGCCCCGGCGGACGGCGGGCGCGCAGCCTGCGCACGACGCTCGCCATCGCGTTCGCCCTCGTCGCGGCCGGTGTCACCGCGCTGGTCGGTGTGCTGTCCTACGACTCGGCGGCCCGGCTCGTCCGCGTCGACCAGGAGGCGGTCTTCGACGAGGTGGTGCACGACCTGCGCTCCCAGGTCCGTCAGCAGACGCTGACGCCAGAGGACTTCACCTCCGCCGACCCGGACCACGACGGTCCGCGCGACGACCTCACCCGTCCGGTGGGCACCGATGTCCAGGTGCTCGGCCCCGGCGGCACCGTGATCGACAAGGGCAGTCCCCCGCTGCCGGTCGGCGCCGATGCCCGCCGCACCGCCGACGACGACACGGCGGGCTCCCACGTCGAGGACGACGACGTGGCGGTCGGCGACGACGAGTACCGGATGGCGACGGTCGCGCTCGGCGACGGTCGCGGCGCGGTGCAGGTGGCGCAGGAGTTCAGTGACACCGAGGATCTGCTGCGGGAGCTCCAGAAGCGGACGCTGCTGTTCGCGGCGGCCGTCGTGGTCGCGGCCGGCATCTTCGGATGGTGGCTGGCGCGGCGCATCACCTCGCGGCTCGTGCGGCTCGCGGAGACGGCCGAGCGGGTCGCGTCGACGGGGCGCCTCGATGTCGCGGTGCCGGTGACGGGCGGCGACGAGGTGGCCAGCCTCGGGCGATCGTTCGACCGGATGCTGGGGCGGCTCGCCCGCTCCAAGGACGACCAGCGGCGCCTGGCGCAGGACGCGGGGCACGAGCTGCGCACGCCACTGACCTCGCTGCGTACGAACATCTCCCTGCTGCACCGCATCGACGAGCTGCCGCCCGCGTCCCGCGCCGAGCTGGTCGCCGACCTCACGGACGAGTCCCGCGAACTCACCGACCTGGTCAACGAGTTGGTGAACCTGGCGGCGGGCCATCAGGACGACGAGTCACCGGTCGAGGTGTCGCTCGCGGAGGTCGCGGAGGACGTCGCGGTCCTGGCACGGCGCCGCACCGGCCGCACGATCACGGTGCGCGCGGAGCCCGACACCACCATCACGGGCCGCCCCTCGCAGCTCCAGCGGGCGCTGTCCAACCTGGTCGAGAACGCCGCCAAGTTCGACGCCGAGGGCACCGAACCCATCGAGATCGCCGTCACCCGCATCCCGGGCTCCGGCGTCCGCGTCGAGGTCCTCGACCGGGGCCCCGGCCTCGACGAGGTCGACACGGAACGCATCTTCGACCGCTTCTACCGCGCCCCCGCCGCCCGCAGCCGCACCGGCTCGGGCCTCGGCCTCTCCATCGTCCGCGAGGTGGCGGCGGCCCACGCGGGCGTCCCGTTCGCGGCACGCCGGGACGGGGGCGGAGCGGTGATCGGGTTCACGGCGCGGGAGGCGATGTCGGACTGAGGGCGGGCCCCAGGGGGCGTCCGGCCGTCCGTCGGCGTCACAGACTCTGGTGTTCCTTCAGCCGGAGCGGATCTGCGGAGCCGACCGCCACCGGTACCCGGTTGGGCTCCGACTGTTGCTGCTGCGGCTGCTGGGTGTGCGCGCTGCCCGAGTGGATGGCCCAGCGGGCGATCAGGAACGAGAACGGTGTCACGAGGATGCCCGCGACCAGCGCGGTGACGTTCTTGTCCGTGCCCAGGGCGTGCACGCCGAGGAAGAGCAGCGCGCCACTGCACACCATGTTGACGAGGCTCGACAGCGGGAAGCGGAAGAAGCCCTGCCAGGTCGGCCTGGTGCGGTACGTGATGCAGCTGTTCAGCAGGAAGGAGCCGACGACGCTCACCATGAATCCGATGACGTGGGCGATCAAATACGGGATCCAGCGGTTGAGCGACACGTACACGGCCATATACACGGCCGTATTCACGACTCCGATCAGGCCGAAGACGACGAACTGCTTCATGGTGCGCAGTCCGGACGTTCGCCGAACGGACTCCTTCGGCCGCACGATCGTATCGACGGTGAGGGGAACTTCATTTCCCTGTGCCGGTACCGAACCGGCGCGCAGTGCGTTCTCCTCCGTCTCGCGCACCACATACGGCGGGCGGTGCTTTGTCTCTCCGTAGATCCGGCCGACGTATTCGCCGATGACGCCGAGCGTGGCGAGCTGGATTCCGCCGAGGGCGACAATGGCGATCAACAGGGTCGCGAATCCGGGAACGTCCACGCCGTGCACGACGACATTGACGGCGATCCACAACGCGTAAGCGAACGCCGCGAAGGCGAGAGCGAGGCCGGCATAGATCACCAAGCGAAGCGGGCGGCTGTTGAAGGAGATCAGTCCGTCGATCCCGTAGTTGAGAAGGCGCCTGCCGCCCCATTTCGACCGGCCGGCCGCCCGGTTGACGTTGTGGTATGTGAAGCTGACGGTGTCGAAGCCGATCCAGGAGAAGATGCCCTTGGAGAAGCGGTTGGCTTCGGGAAGGGCGAGGACCGCTTCGACCGCGCGCCGCGAGAGCAGCCGGAAGTCCCCCTCCCCGTCGACGACATCGACGTCCATGCAGCGGCCCATGGCCTGGTAGTACGCCGAGCTGACGGTCCTGCGCAGCAGGCCCTCGCCCGACCGGTCGCGGCGGGCGACGACCTGGTCGTAGCCGTGCCGGCGCAGTTCCAGCATCCGGTACAGGAGTCCCGGCGGATGCTGGAGGTCGGCGTCCATGAGGGCCACGGCCTCGCCGCGCGACATGCGGAGTCCGGCGAGCATGGCCGCTTCCTTGCCGAAATTGCGGCTGAACGACGTATAGCGAACGCGCTTGTCATCGGCGGCGAGCGCACGAAGTCGGTATCGCGTGCTGTCGCGGCTTCCGTCGTCGACGTAGCAGATCTCGAAGGAGCGCCCCGTGCCTTCCAGGACTTCCATCAACGCACAGTGAAATGTGTTGATCACTTCTTCCTCATTGAAGCACGGCACGACAACCGAGATCTGGCACGCTTCCATTCGGTTCCCCAGCAGGTGTGTGTCCAGCAATTTCGACTACGGCCACCACCATGACGCATCAGGTCAAGACAACGGTAAGAACGTCGGGCCGGACGCGCCGACGAGCCCCCGTGCCGGGTTATGTTTCGATCAGGCAGACGAGCGGACCTCTCGTCGGCCGCTCGTCATCCGTCGGTCCGTGGCGGGAAATATTCTTTCCCGACACTTCAGGGGAAGGGGGCAGCCTGTGGTGCACGCACCGGAGAAGGCTGTCAGTGACCAGCACACCGGTGTCGCTCCGGAAGCGCGGAAGGCGTGGTGGAGGACCACCGCACCGCTGGGGCTGCTCTCGCTCCTGCCGATCGCCGTGCTCGTCTTCGCGGCCTGGAACTCCCGGTGGGTGCGCACGGGCGGCGACGACTGGTGCTTCCTGCCAGTGGTCCACGACGGCGGACTGCCCGCCATGGTCGAGAAGTTCTACCTGCGGGACAACGGACGGATCGTCAACGCCGTGCTGGTGTGGGCGTACGCACGTTTCGGTGAAGCGGGCCAGCAGTGGTTCGCGCCGGTCACGGGCGCGCTCGTGCTGGTCCTGATGTGGGTGTTCGCCCTCGCCGTGCTGCGCGCCGCGAAGGTGCGGGCGCCGCGTGGTGTGCCGTTGCTCGTGGCCTCGATGGTGACGGCGCTGTTCCTCTTCGGCTCGCCCAACACGTACAAGACGTTCTACTGGCCCGCGGCCTCCGTCTCGCACACCCTGCCGCCGGTGTTCGCCTGCGTGGCGGCCGTCCCGGTGCTGCTCGCGGGGTCGCGGCGCGGGAAGTACCTCGCGCTCGCCGTGGTCGTCGTCGCCGGGGTGTCGCTCGGGCTGCTGTCGGAGGAGACCAGCGTGGTCGTCGCGACCGTGCTCGGGTGCGCCCTGCTGGTGAGCGGGCGGGTCTTCCCCGAGGCGCGGCGGCGCTTCCTGCGCGTGTGTTGCGCGGCGGGGATCGTGAGCGTCGTGCTCGGCACGCTGATCCTGTACACCTCCCCCGGTGCCACGCGCCGCCGAGAGCGCAAGCACGCGTCGACGATGTTCACCTCGGACTCGCTGCTGGGCGCCCTGCACGGCTTCGCCGAGATCGCCGTGACGCTGCTGACGACCTGGTGGTACCTGGGGGCGGTCGTGGTGGGTGTCGTCGTGGGGCTGATGTCTCCCGGCCCGCGCGGTGGTGTCTCGCCGGTCAGGAAGTACGCGCCGCTGCTCGCCGCCGGTGTCGTCGCGCTGGGGGTCTCCGGGTTCCTGTGCACGGTCATCACGTATCCGGTGTTCAAGGAGTACGTGGTGTCGTCGACCCGCCTGTGGAACGACTATCTGCTGCTCTACCTGCTGCTGCTCGTGTTCGCCGGCGGCCTGCTCGGACACGCGGCGCGCGGCTGGGTGCGGCGGCCCGTGCCGGTGCTCGCCGCCGGTGGTGTGCTGTACGCCGTCGTGTGCGTCGCGCTGACGGTGTCCCTCGCGGGCCTCGCCACCACCATGCAGGCGCACGCCCGCGACTGGGACCGTCAGGACGCCTGGATGCGGGGCCAGGCCGCAGCGGGCGCCCAGGTGCTGCCGTACAAGCGGCTTCCGCAGAGCAAGATGACCGAGCCGTTCCGGCACGGCGGCAAGGCGAAGTGGCCCGCGTCCTGCATCGCCACGTACTACGGTGTCGACCACATCGTGCAGGGCCACAAGCTGCCGTAGGTGGTGTCAGCGGGCCTCCTGGGCCAGGATGCGGCGGGCGCGTTCCAGGACGGGCCTGTCGACCATCTGGCCGTCGACGGTGGTGACGGTGTCCCCGGCGTCGAGCACCGAGCGCGCCCAGGCCAGTTCGGCCTCGCTGGGCGCGAATCCGTCCGTCACGTACGGCAGTTGGGTGGGGTGGACGCACAGCTTGCCGGTGAAGCCGAGGCGGCGGCCGTGCGCGACGTCGGCCGTGAGCGTGTCCGTGTCCCGTACGGCCGTGGTGACACCGTCGACCGGCGGGCAGAGCCCCGCGGCGGCCGAGGCGAGGACCACCTGGGAGCGGGCATGGGTCAGCGCCAGGTGGTCGTCCGGCGCGACACCGAGGTCGGCGGCGAGGTCGACGTTGCCGAAGGCGAGCCGTACGACGCCCGGCGCCCCGGCCACCTCGGGCGCGCGCAGCACACCCCGGGCGGTCTCGATCAGCGCGACGAGCGGGCAACGGCCTGCCGTGCGCGCGGCCAGCTCCGAAAGGACCGCCGGATCATCGGACTTGGGCACCATCACCGGGCAGCCGTGCTCGGCCGCCACGGCGAGATCGGCCTCGGCCCACGGTGTGCCCGGCGCGTTGATCCGTACGACGGGCCGGTGCCCCGCCTCCAGCCAGGCGGCGACGTGGGCGCGGGCCGCATCCTTGTCCGCGGGCGCCACCGCGTCCTCCAGGTCGACGATCACCTGGTCCGCGCCGGACGCGTGCGCCTTGGCGTAGCGGTCGGGGCGGTCGCCCGGCACGAACAGGAAGGTACGGGCGGCCGCGAGAGCCGCGCGGGGGCCGGTCATGCGAAGGTCACCCCCGCGCTCGCGTGCCGCTCCTCGCGGTGCGTGGCCACGCCGAGTCGCGCGCCCTGCCCTTCGTCCGTCGGGGCGCCGGTGGCCAGCAGGTGTTCACCGGCGAAGACGGGGCGGTGCAGCCGGTAGGACAGCGAACGCACCTGCCGTTCGGGCGCGTTGCGGCGCACCAGGTCGAGCATCAGGAGCGCGAGCAGCGGGCCGTGAACGACGAGTCCGGGGTAACCCTCGACGTCGCGGCAGTACGGGGCGTCGTAGTGGATGCGGTGGGCGTTGGCGGTCAGGGCGCTGATCCGGAACAGCAGCCGCTCGTCCGGCTGTGCCGCGATCGTCCAGGGCGCCTCGGAGTGCGGGAGTGCCGTGGTGTCGAGGGTGGCGGGGTGTGCCGCCGCTGCGCTGCGCCCGGAGCGGTAGACGATGTCCTGTTCCTCGACGAGGCGGGTGCGGCCCGACTGGCGGAACTCGCGGCGTTCGGTGACGAAGAGCAGTTCGCCGCTGCGTCCTGTCTTGGGTGTCACGGACGCGAGACTGCACACGCGCTCGGCGGGCTCGCCCAGGCGCAGCGGCTCCTCGACCCGCACCCGGCCGCCGGCGAACATGCGCTGCCGTTCCGGGATCGGGGGCAGGAAGCGGGCGTCGGCGAGGTGGCCGTCAGGGCCCAGTTCGCTTTGTCCCGGCCACTCCAGGAAATACAGCCACTGCCACAGCGGGGGCAGCGGGTCGCCCGCCCTCGCCGCCGGTTCGGGCAGATCGAGGACGGCGGAGAGGGCGGCCGCGGGGCCCGGCGGCAGGGCGTCCTCGTCGGTGGTGGCGGCGGGCGCCCAGGACTCCACGCAGGAGGCGAGGGACGGGGTGGACGCGGCGGGTTCCATGCTGGTGTGTGCCTTCCTTCTACGGGCGCCGTGAAGTCACGAGGTGCCGTGGTGTCACGCGTGGGCCGTGGGCGCGGTCTCGGTCCGTGCGGTCGTGGTGGTCTCCAGGTGGGAGTCGCGGGACGGCTCGCGCACCAGGATGGTGGCGAGGAGCGTCAGGGCGACACACCCGGTGACGTACCAGAAGAACACGGTCTCGTGCCCGTTCTGCTTGAGGGCGAGGGCGACCGGCTCGGTGAGTCCGCCGAACGTGGCGGTGACCAGGGCGTGCGGGAGGCCGACGCCCAGGGCGCGTACCTTCGTCGGGAACATCTCGGCCTTCACGATGGCGGCGAGCGCCGAGTACCCGGTGACGAACGCGAGGGCGAGGGTCATCAGGAGGAACGCGACCCACGGGTTGCTCGTGTGTCCGAGGAACGTCATGACCGGGACGGTGAGCACCATGCAGCCGATGGAGAAGCCGAACATGACGGGGCGCCGGCCCACCCGGTCGGACAGCGCGCCGACGAGCGGCTGGAGCAGCATGTAGACGAAGAGCGCGGCGAACCCGATGACCGTGACGGTCGACTTGGGGATGCCGGCGGTGTTCACCAGGTACTTCTGCAGGTACGTGGTGTACGTGTAGAAGGCGACGGTGCCGCCGATGGCGAGGCCGAACACGGCGAGGAGCTGGCGCGGGTACTCCTTGAACAGGGCGACGAGTCCCTTGCGTTCGCCGTCGGTGGCGCGGGCCCGCTCCTTCTGGAAGTGCTCGGACTCCTCCATGGTGCGCCGCAGGTACATGACGGTGAGTCCGGCGACCGCGCCGACGACGAAGGGGACGCGCCAGCCCCAGTCGGCGAGTTGGGCCTCGGTGAGCACGTTCTGGAGGACGATCGCGACGAGCAGCGCGCTGAGCTGGCCGAGCACGATGGACACGTACTGGAAGCTGGAGTAGAAGCCGCGGCGTCCCGGCGGTGCCACCTCGGAGAGGTAGGAGGCGCTGGAGCCGAACTCGCCGCCGACGGACAGACCCTGGGCGAGCCGGGCGACGACGAGGAGGACGGGCGCCCACAGGCCGATGACGTCGTGTCCCGGCGACAGGGCGATGACCAGCGATCCGGCGCTCATCAGGAGCACGGACAGGGTGAGCGCCCGGCGCCGCCCGAACCGGTCGGCGTACGCGCCGAGCAGCCAGCCGCCGAGCGGGCGCATCAGGAAGCCGACGGCGAACACCACGGCGGTGGACAGGAGTTGGGCGGTCTGGCTGCCCTCGGGGAAGAACACGGGCGCGAAGTAGACACTGAAGGTGGCGTAGGCGAACCAGTCGTACCACTCGATGAGGTTGCCCAGACATCCGCGCACGACGTTGGCGGTGACCCGGGAGGGCGGGTCGGGGATCGGCGTATGGCTCATCGTGGCGTCTCCGTACTCAGGGCTCGATACGAGGTGGTCGGGCGGCTCAGAACGCCACTCATCATGAGTGCTGATGAGGGATGCGGAACAATAGAAATCCGTGATGCGACCATGCCTCGGCAGCATGGCGGCCGCCCACGCCCCGCCCTCTCACATCGGGGCCCCCTTGAGGAAGTTCAGGACCATCGCCCCGGCCTCTTCTCGACACTCCTCGAAGTACGCGTGGCGCGCGCCGGGGAAGAGCCGCGTCGTCGCGTCGGGGATCCGGGAAGCGAGCAGCGGCACGTTGTCGGGCGGGGTGAGCCGGTCCTCGTCGCCGTGCAGGATGAGGGTGGGCGCCATGATGTGCGGCAGCGCGTCCCACGCGTCGTGCCCGCTGCTCGCACGGAGGTGGCCGCGGCGGGCGTGCGGCGGCATGTCGGGGTCGCCGAGCGTGCCGTACGGGCCGGGGTGGGCGGCGCGCCAGGCGGGTGTGTACATGAGGTCGGTCAGCGCCTCCTGCGCGGCGCCCGGTTCGGTGCTCGCCAGCGCGCGGCGCACGTCCCCGTCGCGCTCGACCGCGTACGGCCCACCGGGGGACGTGCAGCCGAGGACGAGGCGCCGGATCCTCCCGGGGTAGCGCGCGGCGGCCCACTGCGCCACCCGTCCGCCCATGGAGGTGCCGTACACGTCGGCGCGCTCGATGCCCAGGGCGTCGAGGACCCTCATCACGTCGTCGGCGAACTGCCATGTGGCATAGCCCTCCTGGGCCTCGGGGCTCCCGCTGGCGCCCGTGCCCCGGTAGTCGACGGTGATGGTGCGGCGGGCCGGGTGGAAGTCGTCCCGGACGGAGTCCCACCAGTGGTGGTTGTTGGCCTGTCCGGCGAGCAGGACGAGCGGGTGGCCTGTGCCGCGCGTCTGGTAGGCGAGGACGGTGCCGTCCGCGGCCGTGGTGGTGGCTTCTTCGGTGTGCACGTTCTCACTCATCCCTTGTTTCTCGCTTCTCATTCGTCGGCGCCGCCCTCGTCCTCCGTCTCGGGCAGTCGCGCCGACGGCCACCCACCGCTTTCCACCGCGGCGCGCACCTGACGCACCAGTTCCCGCGCGACGACGGCGACGGCCGGAGGGGTGCGTCCGGTACGTGGTGTACCGAGGACGATGGAGCGCCAGGCGATGGGCTCGCACAGCGGGGCGGCGCTGAGGGTACCGGCCGCGACGTCCTCGGCGAGTCCCACACCTGGCAGCACCGTCCAGCCGTGCCCGGCGCGCGCGAGCTGCTTCTGCACGGGCATCGAGTTGGTCTGCGCCGCCACCTCGATGCGGGCTCCGGCGCGGGCCGCCGCCGACTCGATGAGCGAGCGCAGCGCGTGCCCCGACGTCGGCATCACCAGCGGGCGCGCCGCCGCCTCCGCGAACGGCACGGGTTTGTCGGCGCTGAGCCCTGCCGACGGCGGCGCCGCCACCCACAGCCGCTCCCGCACCAGGGGCCGTACGTTGAGGGAGGGCGCGCGGTCGAGGTTGTAGAGCAGGGACAGGTCGAGGTCGCCGTCGTCGAGCCACTGCTGGAGGTGGCCCGAGTAGGCGGTCATCACCCGCAGCCGCACGCCCGGGTGGGCCTCGCGCATCGCCGTGACCAGGGGTTCGGCGAGGAGTTCGAGCGTGCTCTCCAGGAGGCCGACGGTCACGATGCCGGACACCTCGCCGGGCGTCGGCCGCACCTCGGCGCGGGCCCGCTCCAGCTCGTGCAGCGCGCGCCGGGCCCGCTCGACGACGACCGCCCCCGCCTCGGTGGGCCGCATGCCCTGGCGGGTCCGCTCGAAGAGCGGTACGCCCAGCTCCTCCTCCAGGGTGCGGATCTGGCGGGTGACGGCGGGCTGCACGAGGTGCAGCACCGTCGCGGCGCGCGTCACGCTGCCCACCTCCGCGACCGTCACCAGCGCCTTGAGCTGCTTGATGTCCATCCGCCCGCCCCTCCCCTGCCATCCGCGCCACGCATGGCGCCATCAACACTTGCTATTTCCCGAGCCCTGCCATGAAGACCCATGATGTCAGTGGCCGCGAGGCAGCCCGCCGCCGGCCACCCCGCGCACGCCCCGCCCCTGGAGGTCACCGCATGACCGGGACGCCCGAGCCCGCCACCGCGCCGCCCGCCCCGCTGGCCGGGATCACCGTCGTCAGCCTCGAACAGGCCGTGGCCGCCCCCTACGCCACCCGCCAACTGGCCGACCTCGGCGCCCGCGTCATCAAGGTGGAGCGCCCCGACGGCGGTGACTTCGCCCGCCGCTACGACACCACGGTGCACGGCGAGTCCAGCTATTTCGTCTGGCTCAACCGCGGCAAGGAGTCGCTGACCCTCGACGTAAAGTCAAGCGAAGGGCGTGCACTGCTCGACGAACTCCTCGCGGACGCCGACGTGTTCGTGCAGAACCTCGGTCCTGGCGCCGCCGCCCGCCTCGGCCTGGACGCCGCCGCGCTGGCGGAGCGGCACCCGCGCCTGATCGCGTGCACCGTCTCCGGCTACGGCACCAGCGGCCCGTGGGCCGACCGCAAGGCGTACGACATGCTGGTGCAGTGCCAGACCGGTCTGGTCTCGCTCACCGGCACCGCGGAGGAGACGGCCCGGGTGGGTGTGTCGATAGCCGACATCGCGGCGGGGATGTACGCGTACACGGGCATCCTCACCGCCCTGTTCACCCGCGCGACCACGGGCGTCGCGCGCGCCGTGGAGGTGTCGCTGTTCGAGGCGCTCGCCGAGTGGATGGGCCAGCCCGCCAACTACACCCGCTACGGCGGTTCCCAGCCGCCGCGCATCGGCACCCAGCACGCCACCATCGCCCCGTACGGCGCGTACACCGCGCGCGACGGGAAACAGATCCTGCTCTCCGTGCAGAACGAGCGCGAGTGGCGCGCCCTGTGCGCGCGGTTCCTGATGCGTCCAGAGCTTGCCGACGATCCCCGGTTCGCGAGCGGGTCCGCGCGCGTCACCCACCGCGACGCCCTGAACGTCGTCATCGCAGAACGCTTCCGCGAGATCGACGGCGCGGCGGCGGCCGAGGCGCTCGACGCGGCGGGCATCGCCAACGCCGGGGTCAACGACGTCGCCGCGTTCCTCGACCACCCCGTGCTCGCGGGCCGCGACCGCTGGCGCGAGATCGACACACCGGGCGGCCCCGCGCACGCGCTGCGGCCCCCGGTTGATCTGGCCGGAATCACCCCCCTGATGGGCCCGGTCCCGGCCCTCGGCGAGCACACCGAACGGATCCTGAAGGAACGCGGACGCACCCCCGAGCAGATCGCGGAGCTGCGCGCGGCCCGCGCGGTCTGACCCCGCCACCCGACACCACGAGACGACAGCAGCAAGCAGAGGAGAACGCCCGTGAGCACCCTGGACGCCCTGGACGGCGACGAACGGTTCGTCGTCGAGACCGTGCGCGACTTCGTCGACAAGCACGTCAAGCCCGTCGTACAGGAGTTGGAGCACGCCAACACCTATCCCGAGGCCCTCATCGAACAGATGAAGGACATGGGCATCTACGGACTCGCCGTCCCGGAGGAGTTCGGAGGCACCCCGGTCTCCATGCCCGCCTACGTTCTGATCACCGAGGAGCTGGCGCGCGGCTGGATGAGCCTCGCGGGCGCGATGGGCGGCCACACCGTCGTCGCCAAGCTGCTCACCCTGTACGGCACGGAGGAGCAGAAGGCCGCGTATCTGCCGCGGATGGCGACCGGCGAGCTGCGCGCGACCATGGCGCTCACCGAACCGGGCGGCGGCAGCGACCTCCAGGCCATGCGCACCACGGCCCGCCGCCAGGACGACGGCACGTACGTCGTCAACGGCTCGAAGACGTGGATCACGAACTCCCGCCGCTCCGGGCTGATCGCACTGCTGTGCAAGACCGATCCGGACGCGACGCCCACGCACCGGGGCATCTCAATCCTCCTCGTGGAGCACGGTCCCGGCCTGACGGTCTCCCGCGATCTGCCGAAGCTGGGCTACAAGGGCGTGGAGAGCTGCGAACTGGCCTTCGACGGGTACGTCGCGGGCGCCGACTCCGTGCTCGGCGCCACGGAGGGCAAGGGGTTCGGGCAGATGATGAAGGGCCTGGAGACCGGCAGGCTCCAGGTGGCCTCGCGCGCGCTCGGCGTCGGCCGCGCCGCCCTGGAGGACTCACTGGCGTACGCGCAGGAACGGGAGTCGTTCGGCAAGCCGATCTGGCAGCACCAGGCGATCGGCCACTACCTGGCCGACATGGCCACCAAGCTCACGGCGGCCCGGCAACTGACCCTGCACGCGGCCCGTGAGTACGACGCGGGCCGGCGGGTCGACATGGAGGCCGGGATGGCGAAGCTGTACGCGTCCGAGACGGCGATGGAGATCGCGCTCAACGCCGTGCGGATCCACGGCGGGTACGGCTACTCCACCGAGTACGACGTGGAACGTTACTTCCGCGACGCGCCGCTGATGATCGTCGGCGAGGGCACGAACGAGATCCAGCGGAACGTGATCGCGGCGCAGCTCGTCAAGCGAGGGGGCCTGGACGCGTGAGCGGCGCCCAGGTGTAACGCACGCGCACGCCGTGGTCCTGGAGCCAGGCGGTCTCGCGATGCCGGAGTTCGTGCGCGGACTCCGGCGCGATCGCGCTCGGCCAGCGGACGAGGACCGCGGCGACGTCACCGGTCTGCACCAGCTGACGCACCCGCCGCCAGCCTCTGCGGCGGGCCGGATCGGGCTCGCCGTAGGTGTCGGTGACGACCTCGGCGATGGTCAGACCGCGCTCCTGCGCGAACGCCTGGCCTTCGGTCTGCGCGCACTGCGTGGCCGCCCCGGACGCGCCCGGG
The DNA here is from genome assembly GCF_052245995.1 of Streptomyces sp. SDT5-1. Lineage (NCBI taxonomy): Bacteria > Bacillati > Actinomycetota > Actinomycetes > Kitasatosporales > Streptomycetaceae > Streptomyces > Streptomyces sp. SDT5-1. The sequence goes on from NZ_CM125963.1 coordinate 795,857, forward strand.
GCCCGGTCGGCACAGACGTACAAGACGGCGGGAGAAGCGGTTTCGCCGTGGGGGGTCATGGGCGCCTCCTGTGAATGGATCGAGGAGAATGGATTCCTCGCCGCGTGTGGGGTGAAGGAGCGCGGCCGTGCGGCGCGGGCCGGCTCCCGGGACATCACGTGAAGGCCGTCAACTCCGCCCAGACGACCTTTCCTTCGGCCCGCGTGGAGCGCCCCGAGCCCCAGCGGTCCGCGAGTTGACGGACGAGGAACAGGCCGCGCCCGCTCTCCTCCCCCGGTCCCGCGCGGTGCTCGCGCGGCTGCTCGTCGGTGCGGCCCTCGTCGTGGATCTCGATCCGCAGGCTCCGCTCATCACCCGTGAGGGTGAGGCCGCACAGCACCTGAGCGCTGTCGGTGTGGAGCAGTGCGTTCGTCGTCAACTCCGAGACCAGCAGCACCGCGTCGCAGCAGGTGTCGCCCGGCACCTCCCAGGACCGGAGTCTCGCGCGCACCGTGTCTCTCGCCGATCTCGCGCTGCTTCGCAGGGCGGGCAGACCGAACCAGAACTCCCGGCCGGGCCCGGCCTCGCCTAACGCGGGGGACGGAGCCGGTGCCGAGGGCGTGGGGAGAGTCACGAATGTCGCCTTCCAGTGCCTTCCGCGGGGCGGGGCGCGCGGAGTGGGGGTGCGGGCCAACAGCTCGAGCGAGAGCGGCGTTCACCGCTCACACAGCAACTATGCGCGTGATCGTGCGCACGCTGCAACCGACTCCCTGATAATTTCAGCAAGACGCCTATCACTCTGGCGTCTTCAACAAGTCACTGCAAGAATGGTCTTGTTGATGAATCCTCAGGAGGTTGGGCGTGAGTGAGGCCCGCGCTGGCACCAGCGCACCGACAGTGCTGCGCATGATCCTCGGCCGCAGGCTGCAGGACATGCGTCTGGCCGCCGGTGCCTCGCTGGAGGACGCGGCCAAGGCCCTGCGCGTGAAGACCCTGACGATCCGTCGGCTGGAGAAGGCCGAGGTCGCGCTCAAGCCCCTCTACGTGGAGAAGCTGCTCGAGACCTTCGGCGCGGGCCGCCAGGAGATCGACGAGTTCGTCGACCTGGCCGAGCAGGCCAACGAGCCGGGCTGGTGGCACTCCTACCGGGACGCGGTCCCCAGCTGGTTCACCGCCTACGTGAGCCTGGAGACCGACGCCAAGACCCTGCGCACCTACGAACCCCAGTACGTCACCGGCCTCCTGCAGACTCCCGACTACGCACGCGCGGTACTGCGCGGCGGCCTGCCGAACGGGAGCGAGGAGGACCTCGAGCGCCGCGTCGAGCTGCGGCTCCGCCGTCAGGGCCTGCTCGACAAGGAGGACGCCCCCACGCTGTGGGTGGTCATGGAGGAGGCGGTGCTGCACAAGGAGGTGGGCAGCGCCGACATCATGCGCGAGCAGATCGAGCGGCTGCTGGACATGTCCGAGCTGCCGCACATCAGCGTGGACATCGTGCCCTTCTCCGCGGGAGCGCATGTCGGAGCCTGCGCCCCGTTCACGTACTTCCGGTTCGAGGAACCCGAGCTTCCCGACATCGTCTACAGCGAACTCCTGTCCGCTTCCGTCTACTTGGACCAGCGCGCGGACGTCGTCTCCCATCTGGAGGCGCACTCCCGCATGTCGCTGCTGACGTCCTCGGAGGACAGCAGGGCGCTCTTGAACCGTATGCGCAAGGAGTACTCAACATGACGGTCATCGAAGAGGGCGTCTACAACGGGATGCCGGCCCGCAACCTCGGGGAGCACGGGTGGGAGCGTCCCTGGAGCGGGCCCAACGGTGGTCAGTGCGTCGAGACGAAGCTGCTCGCCGACGGCCGTGTGGCCGTTCGGCAGTCGACCGACCCGGCAGGGCCGGCGCTGATCTACACGCCGGAGGAGATCGCCGCGTTCGTGCGCGGCGTCAAGCAGGGCCTGGCCGATCATCTGGCCGCCGGATGAGCCGGCGGTGGGCGGAGGGGACGCCGACCGAGGTCGCGTTCCAGACCAGTGGGCCGACAGACACACCTACGAAGGGGAGCACATGACCACCAGGCAGTCCGGCCGGGACCTCGACACCAGCAAGGCGCACTCGGCCCGGATGTACGACTACTTCCTCGGTGGCAAGGACCACTTCGAGGTCGACAAGGAGGCGGCCATGGTCGCCGCCAAGGCGCACCCGGGCCTCCCTGTCACCGCCCGCGAGAACCGCGCGTTCATGCACCGGGCCACCCGCGTCCTCGCCCAGGAGCACGGCATCCGCCAGTGGCTCGACATCGGCACCGGCATTCCCACCGAGCCCAATCTGCACCAGGTCGCCCAGTCCCTGGTGCCCGAGGCCCGTGTCGTCTACGCGGACAACGACCCGCTGGTCCTCAAGTACGCCGAGCGGCTGATGCGCAGCACGACGCAGGGGCGCACCGCGTACATCGAGGCGGACGTCACCGACCCCGACTCGCTGATGGACGCGGTGGAGGACGCCGAGGTCCTGGACTTCTCCAAGCCCATCGCGCTGTCGCTCAACGCGCTGATGCACTTCGTCACCGACCCGCACGACCCGTACGCGATCGTGCGCCGGCTCCTCGACCCGCTCCCGGCGGGCAGCGCCCTCGCGATGAACCACTGCACGCCGGACTTCGACCCGGAGACGTGGAACGGGGTGGCGGAGGCGTACACCAACTCCGGTACGCCGGTGCAGTTCCGCTCGCACGCGGACGTGCGCCGCTTCTTCGACGGCCTCGACCTCATCGACCCGGGCATCGTGTGCTGCCACCGCTGGCGCCGCGACAACCCCGAGGACGGCACGGAGATCGCGGACGCCGAGATCAGCCTCTTGGCGGGCGTGGGCATCAAGCACTGAGCCCGGCCGCGAAGGTGTGTCGACAGCGCCGGTTCCGTGGGGGCCGGCGCGTCGGCGTGCGCGGAGTCGACGACGATGGACCGTGCCGCGCTCCTCGGCCAAGGGCAGGAAGCCGCCCGCGTCACCGGTCGCGCGCCGGTGCCTTCCTCGCCCTGGGCACACGACCCAACGCCGGTTTCAGGACCGGAGCGTGCCGGGCCAGGAAGTCCCACAGGCGGTCCGCCACCGGGCCGTGCGGGCGGTCGAGCCTGCGGGCCGCCGCGAGGTCCTCGACCACACCGGGGAAGTGCCGTCCGGCGATGGAGATCAGGCTTCCGTTGCGCAGCTCGGTCTCGATGAGGAATCGCGGCACGTGTCCCCACGCCATGCCGTGCAGGATCAGTTCCTTCTTCATGAGGTGGTCGGGTACGGAGGTCTGCGGCGCGCCCTCGACCAGGAAGTGGCCCGGCTCGGACGGCTGCCGCGCCGAGTCCCTCACCACACATTGCGTGAGGTTCTGCATCCGCTGCGGGGTGATGTCGGTGTCCGGGGCGAAGGGCAGGAAGCCGGGTGCCACGACGGGCACCAGGGCGATGCGGCCGAGGTCGATCCACTCCATGCGCACGTCGCTCTTGGGGACACGGTGCACGATGAGGTCGGCCTCGTCCTCAAGGAGTCGCTCCCACGGTCCGGTGACCGTTTCGAACTGCAGGTGCAGTCGGGTCTGCGGGCGCCGCGCGAAGAATCCGCTGAGCAGTTCGAGGACAGGTGGCAGCGGGCACAGGTCCCCGAGCACAACGCGCAGCTCGGCCTCCTCGCCCATCGCCAACTGCGCCGCGTACGTGCCCAGTTCCTCGGCCTCATGAAGGAGGACTCGCACCTTGCGGTGGAAGGCGTGCCCGGACTCGGTGAGGCGGATGCGGTAGCCCGAGCGGTCGAGGAGGGCCAGGCCCAACTGACGTTCCAGCTTGCGGACGGCCGCGAACACCGAGGGATGCGAGCGGTGCAGCAGATCGGCGGCGGCCTGGAATCCGCCGCCGCGCACGACGGCGTCGAAGCACTGCAATTCGTGGAGCGTGAAGTTCGACATTGTCCGGCGAACCTACAGTGAGCGTCCGATCTTTGTAATGGATCCCTCCAGAGGGCGTTCCTACGCTGAGCACATGGCCGCTGGACCACCGGCCGCTGGACCCCTGGAGCTGAGATGACTTCTCGAACCCGTACCGCCGTCACCACCGGAGACGGCGTCCGCATCGCCTACCGATTCGACGGCGACGAGGACAAGCCCGTGCTGCTGCTGTCGAACTCCATCGGCACCGACCTCCACATGTGGGGCGGCCAAGTACCGGCCCTGACGGAGCATTTCCGGCTGCTGCGCTACGACGCGCGCGGTCACGGCGCCTCCGACGCCCCGAGCGGCCCGTACTCCCTGGACCGTCTCGGGCGCGATGTCGTGGAGCTGCTGGACGCGCTGGATCTGCGACGCGTGCACGTTCTCGGCCTGTCCCTGGGCGGAATCGTCGCGCAGTGGCTGGGAATCCACGTCCCGGAGCGCGTCGACCGACTGGTGCTCTCCAACACCGCCGCACACCTCGGCCCCGCCGACCAGTGGAACCAGCCGATCGCCGAACTGCTCGCCGCCCCCGACATGCGGGCCACCACGGAGACCTTTCTGCACAACTGGTTCCCGGCCGACATGCTTCGAGGTGACAACGACATCGTCGAGGGCTTCCGTCGCACCCTGCTCGCCACTCCGCGCGAGGGCGTGGCCGGGAGCTGGGCTGCCGTACGGGACTACGACCTGCGCCGCACGGCCGCGCTCATCGACCGCCCGACCCTGGTCATCGCGGGCGAGCACGACACCGTCACCTCCGCAGGGCACGGCAAGGAGCTCGCCGCGGCCGTCCCGGGGGCGCGGTTCGTCGTCCTGCCCACCGTGCACATGGCCAATGTCGAGGCGCAGGCGGCGTTCCTCGACGCCGTGGTGCCGTTCCTCACCGAGACCGAGACCGACGGCCGTCGCGCATGACGACAGCCGCCATCAGGGCGTCACGATCGGGAAGTTCGGGTCAGGCGTGTCGAGGAGGCCGAACAGGCGGGCCAGCGCGGACGCGTCGCCCTGCTGTCCGATGCCGTCGAGGCCCTCTCCGGCGAGCATGCCCAGCAGTTGGGCCTTGGTGAGGGTCAGCGTCAGGTCGGCGTCGCTGTCGCGGGGGTCGGGGAAGTGGACGAGCGCGCCGTTGGAGAGCTCCATGCGGTGCGTCTCGCCCAGGTCGATGATCTTCCAGACGATGCTCAGGCGCACGTCCCAGGCGCGCGGGCCGTTGACGCGGATCGCGAGCGAGTCGAGGATCTGCGTCACGGACAGCGCGGACGCCATGCTCGCGGCGAGCGCGATCGGTGTCCTGGGGATGCCGTCGGTGAGTTCGTGGGCGCCTTCGAGGAAGAAGTTGCGCCAGGTCGCGCACTCGGCGCCGTACCCGAGCCGAGTCAGCACGTCGGCGAGCAGTTCCTTCGCGCCGGTGTGGTCGGGGGCGCCGAAGACGACGTGGGAGGCGAGTTCGGCGGCGAACCGCAGGTCGCCCTCGTCGGCGAAGGAGCGGGCGGTCTCGACGGCGCGGTCGGCGCCGCCGAGCGTGCGCACGTACCGCTCTCCCTGCGCCTGCGGCGGGTGCTGCCACAGGTGGGCGGGGTTGCCGTCGAACCAGCCCATGTACCGCTGGTAGATGGCCTTCACGCCGTGCGAGACGGAGCCGTAGTAGCCGCGCGCGTGCCACGCCTTCTCCAACTCGGGCGGCAGCTCGATCTCCTCGGCGATCTCGATGCCGGTCTGCCCGGCGTTCATCAGGCGCAGCGTCTGGTCGTGCAGATAGCCGTACAGGTCGCGCTGTTCGGTCAGGAAGCGGACGATGCGCTCGCGGCCCCAGGTCGGCCAGTGGTGGGAGGCGTAGACGACGTCGGACTCGTGGCCGAAGAGTTCGAGCGCCTCGTTGAGGTAGCGCGACCACATGCGGGCGTCGCGGACCTGGGCGCCCCGCAGGGTGAGCAGGTTGTGGAGGGTGTGGCAGGCGTTCTCCGCCATGCACAGGGCGCGGCGCTCGGGCAGGTGGAAGTTCATCTCGGCGGGGGCCTCGGTGCCGGGCGTCATCTGGAAGACGAAGCGCACGCCGTCCAGGACCTCCTCCTGCCCGGTCCTGGTGATCGTCAGGTTCGGCGGGATCAGCCCGACCGAGCCGGACGAGGTGGCCATGCCGAGCCCCATGTTGACCTGCCCGGTGGGCCCGACGGGGGTGCCGAAGGCGGAGAAGTACATGCCGCGCCTGATCATGGCGGTGCCCGCGTACACGTTCTCGGAGACCGCGTGCTCCATGAAGTGTTCCGGCGCGACGATCGGCACGCCGGTGTCGGGGCCGATCACGCCCATCACGCCGCCGAAGTGGTCGAAGTGCGGGTGCGTGTAGATCACGGCGGTGACGGGGCGGTCGCCGCGGTGCGCGCGGTAGAGGCCGAGCGCCGCGGCGGCGACCTCGGCGGAGACCAGCGGGTCGACCACGACGACGCCGCGCTCGCCCTCGATGAGCGTCATGTTCGACAGGTCGAGGCCGCGCACCTGGTAGACGCCGTCGGTGACCTCGTACAGGCCCTGGCGGGCGCAGAGCGCGGCCTGCCGCCACAGGCCGGGGTGGACGGTGTCCGGCGGGTCCGCGGCCTGCTCCCTGAGGTAGGCGAAGGCGTCGCTGTTCCAGACGACGTCGCCGGCGGCGTTCCTGACGACGCCGGGTTCCAGGGCCGCCACGAACCCCTTGTCCGCGTCCGCGGCGTCGGTTCCGTCGTCCGGGGGCAGATGGTGCGCGGACATGGGTTCCCTCCTGAGGTCCCTGGCCCGGAACCGGCGGCCACGGGCCCTGAGGTCCCAGCCTCTGGCGGGCGCGGGACCCGGACCATCAGGACTGGGCCGAACGGGTGAGACAGGGCCGCACCACCCGATGCGCGACGACCGATGACTTTCGGTGCCGCGCGCGGTCCACCCCTCGTAAGGGAGAAGTACGCAGCCCGTCCTCCGGAGGTCCCATGCCCACCACCGGCAACGCCCTGCCGCCCGTCGTCGACCACGCCACGTGGGAGAAGGAGCTCGCGGCGCTCCGTGTCAGGGAGAAGGCCGCCACGCGGGAACTCGACGCCATCGCCGCGCAGCGCCGCCGGCTGCCGATAGTCGAGATGCCCGACTACGTACTGGAGGGTGAGGAAGGCCCGGTGCGGCTCGCCGAGCTGTTCGGGGAGCACCCGCAGCTGATCGTCTACCACCACATGTGGCACGAGGGCGCCGAGTGGCAGTGCGACGGCTGCACGGGCTTCACGTCGCAGTTCACGCGGCTCGCGGGGCTCGAGAAGTTCGACGCCCGCTTCGTGATCGTGACGCAGGGTCCGATCGACGAGGCGCTGGCGTACCGGCGCAGGGTCGGCAACACGATGACCTGGTACTCCATCGCGAACAGCCCGTTCGGCGCCGATGTCGGCGCGCCTCCGGGCGGCGGGTTCGCGGTCAATGTGTTCCTGCGCGACGGCGACCGCGTGTACCGCACCTGGCACACGGCCGGCCGCGGCACCGAGCAGCTCAGCTACCTGTTCGGCCTCGTGGACCTGCTGCCGTACGGGCGGCAGGAGGAATGGCAGGACTCCCCCGCCGGGTGGCCCCAGTCACCGACGTACAGCCGGTGGGCGACGTCGCAGGAGATCGCGGCGGCGTACGGCGAGGGCTGAGGTCGAGCCTCTTCGAGGAGGTCGTGCCCTTTCGAGGAGGTCGGACCTTCGACGAGGTCAGGCCTCTTCGACGCCGAGCACGCGGTGCACGGTCTTGCGGGCCTCGTAGAAGTCCTCGTCCGAGACGTCCGGATCGTCCTCGGTCTGCTCGAGCCACTCCGACATGTCGTCGGCCGACCAGCGGTCGAAGTCCTTGGGGATGTCGAGCGTCGTGGTCGTCATGCGCAGCCGGGCGATGGCTGTCGCTTCCTCGACGCTGATGGTGTTCACTTCGGTCATCGCGCCCCTCCCATCGGGTCTACGGGATCGGACGGGCGACCTTGCCAGACGCGCCCCTGGGGTGTCCAACCGCCACGGCCCGCGGAGCGCCGCCCGCCCGTCAACGCCCTTCGAAAGAGACCGAGTTCGACCGCGTGTGCGCCGCGTCGGGCGCGCCGCGCTCAGCGCACGCCACCCAGAAAGATGAGCAGTTGGGGACGGACCCCGCTCACGCGGTGTCCGTCATGTCGCCGCGCACGACGAGGACCTGGCAGTCCGCGTGGTGCAGCAGGGCCTGGCTGACCGAGCCCATGATCAGCCCCTTGAAGCCGCCCCTGCCGCGGGCGCCCACGACGACGAGCCGGGCGTCCTTGGACGCCTCGATCAGCGCCGGGCGCACCCGGCCCTCCAGGAGCTCGCGCTCGACGATGACGTGCGGGTGGGCGCGCTGCGCGACGGCGACGGAGTCGGCGAGGGTGTCCTCGGCCGCCCTGCGCAGCTCGCTGATGTTCGACACGAGCGGGGTCAGGGCACCGGGCCGCTCCGGGCCCTCGGCGGTCCAGGTGTTCCACACGTGCAGGGCGAGCACCTTGGTGCCGAGGCGGTCGGCGGCGGCGAACGCGGCGTCGACGGCGGACGCGGAGTCGCCGGAGCCGTCGACGGCCACGACCACCGGGCCCTCGGCGTCGGCACGGCCGCGTACGACGAGGACGGGGCACTGGGCGTGGGCGGCCAGGTACACGGCGACGGAGCCGACGAGGAGGCCGGTGAAGGCGCCGAGGCCGCGGCTGCCGACGACGACCAGGTCGGCCTGTTTCGAGCGGACCGCGAGGATGGTCAGCGGCTCGCCGGTGGCGACCTCGCCCTCGATGTCGGCGAGGTCCGGTTCGGCGGCGCGGGCGTGCTCGACGGCGGCCTCCACGAGGCGGTCGGCCTGCCCGCGCAGTGCGTCGGCCGCCGCCGCGAATCCTCCGCCGCGCATCATCGGCCAGATGAAGGCGTGCACGATCCGCAGCCCGACTCCGCGCTGCCGCGCCTCCGTGGCGGCGACGGCCACCGCTTCCAGACTCGATTCGGACCCGTCGGCCCCGACCAGCACGTGGCCTGCCATCGGTGCGCTCCCTCTCTTGGTACGTGTGTCACCGGCCGCGACCGGCGCTCCGCCGCCGCGCCCCCTCATTTCCAGCGTGACCCCGGAGGCGGGGCGGCGCACGGCGAGCGGGCGGATGCGGGAGGCCTAGGCCCTCCGGCCTGGGCCGCCGGGTCCCTGTCGATCGTTCACGGGCCCGATGCGGGGCGTCCCCGGGCCGGGGCACGCTGAGGGCCGGCCTTCCGACAAGGAGCGTGTGATGTCGTACGTCGAGAACATGCGGTACCCGGAGCCCCGCTACCACGGCGACACGGGCGAGGTGAGCGCGTCGTTCCGGTCCGCCGACACACCACCGGAGGTGTCCTCGCCCGGCGGGTCCACGAGCTACCTCGCCACGCAGGAGTCGACCGGGGGTGAGTTCGGGCTCTACAGGGGGGTGTTGGGGCCGCGCTCGGCCGGTGCGAAGGCCCACTTCCACCGGGCGATGTCGGAGTCGTTCTACGTGCTGTCCGGCGAGCTGGAGCTGTACGACGGCGAGAAATGGGTGACGGGCCGCGAGGGTGACTTCCTGTACGTGCCCGCGGGCGGTCTGCACGCCTTCAAGAACGTGACCGAGGAGCCGGTGTCCATGCTGATGCTGTTCGCCCCCGGCGCCCCGCGGGAGGAGTACTTCGAGCGGGTCGCGGAGATGTCGCGGCGTGGCCCGGAGGAGCTGAAGGAGTTCCGCGTCCGGCACGACAGCTACTTCGTGGAGGACTTCGACTTCGGGGCGGGGACCGTGGACCGGTAGGCGCTCAGAGCAGCCATGCCCAGCGGGCCACCAGGACCGCCGCCACCAGCAGCAACGCGAGCAGCTCGAGCCAGAACAGTCGGTGGTCCCGGCGGCGGTCCTCGCGGGTCAGGGCCCGGGTCCGCTCGATGAGTTCGTCCTCGGTCATCGGCCCACCGCCACCTTTCCGGTCTTCTCCGTCTTGTCCCAGGTCAGTTGCTTGTTGCGGAGCTCCTGGTAGAAGGAGGCGACGAGGCAGGCTGCCAGGAGCGAGCCGTAGCCGGCCAGGTGCAGGAGCGGCGGTGCGAGCCACCGCAGCCGGGTGCCGGTGAGGAGTTTCGCCAGCCAGGCGATCGGCATGGACAGGGCGAGCCACGCGTAGACGACGAGCATCACGGGGTGGATCGAGCCGTCCTGCGGGAGCAGCCCGGAGCGTTCGAGGAGCGGCATGAAGATGCCGGGCAGCGCCGTGATCACGAGGATCGCCGTCGCGATGGCGCCGGGGTAGATCAGGGCCTCGAACCAGCTGCGCTTGAAGGTTCCGGGGTCGATGACCGCGGACATGAACGTGATCAGGAGGCAGCAGATCAGGTTCGTCACCCAGAGCCAGTGGAACAGCGGCCAGGCCCGGTCGGGGTCGGTGAGGTAGAGGAAGAGCAGCGACGCCGAGCAGAGGACGAGCAGCACGGGTGTGATGAGGAGCGAGAACCAGATCAGGCCGAAGAGGAACGAGCCGAGCCGGTGGTGTCCGCCGCCGCGCGCGGTGCGGCCACGGAACCAGAGGTTCTTGTAGCGGCGGGTGACCTGGACGTTGCCGCGGGCCCAGCGCAGGCGCTGCTTCCACAGCCCGGCGAGCGACGTCGGTTCCTCGGCGAGCACGGTCGCGTATCCGTCGAAGACGACGCGGCGGCCGGCGAGCTGCGTCTCGAACGTGGTGACGGTGTCCTCGGCGAGCGTGGTGGTGTCGATGCGACCGCCGATGTCCTCCAGGTTGGCGCGGCTGTGCAGCTGGGCGCCGCCGGCGAGGCAGGCGACGACGCCGAGGACGTTCTGGGCGCGGCGGGCTGCGGCCTGCGCGGTGATGTACTCGTAGGCGATGTAGCGGGTGAGGTAGTTGCCCTGCTTTCCGCTGCCCTCCTTGATGTACGCGGTGACGGCGCCGACGTCGGGCTCGGCGAGGTGCCGGGTCATCCGCCACAGCGCGTCCTCGTCGAAGACGACGTCGGCGTCCATGATGAGGACGGCCTCGGCCCAGTCGTCGCGCAGCACGTGGTCGAGGCCGTGGTTGAGGGTGTGGGCCTTGCCCTGGCCGCCGTGCTCGCGGCGCAGGTGGACCACGCGCCCTGGGTGCCGCTCGGCGAGGGCGCGCATCACGTCGGGTGTCTCGTCGGTGCTGGCGTCGTCGACGACGAGGACCCGCAGCCGGTCGGCCGGGTAGCGCATCGCGAGGAGGCCCTCGACGGACGCGGTCAGGACGGGCGCCTCGTTCCAGGCGGGGATGAGGACGGCGGTGCGCGGCAGGTGCGGCGTGGGCTGGTCCTCGTACAGGTGGCGGAAGCGCTGGAGGCCGATGAGCAGGAACTGGACGACCGCGGTGACCAGGGGCACCGCGCCGAGGAAGACGATCACCTCGGCGACGGTGTGCAGGATCTCCATCAGGCGGCGCACCGCCTCTCGGTCTCGGTGAGCGCCTCGGCGACCCAGGGGAAGACGCCGACGGCCTCGGCGCGGTGGGCGTCGCTGCCCGCGGCGAGGTGGACGCCCGCGCGGGCGAGGAGCGCGGCGGTGCGCGGGGCGGGGCAGCGCCACTTCTCGTTGAGTTCGACGACGACGTCGTGTTCGCGGCAGGCGCGGGCCAGCGGCGCGAGCAGGTGCCCGTCGAGCGCGGTCTCGTCGAGGCCCGCCTTGGGCAGCACGCTGAACAGGTGGGCGAGGTGCGCGGTGCGGCCCGCGGGGATGCGGGCGACGGCGCGGGTCGTGGCGGTGAGGAGGTGGTCGAGCGCCTCGGCGGGGGTGAGCGTGTCGGAGTCCAGGCGGGCGCGGACGTCGTCCGGGTGGGCGGGGCCGTCGGGCAGCGGGAAGCGGTGGTCGGCGAGGGCGATGTGGTCGATGCCGGTGAGGTCGTCCGGGAGGTCGATGCGGCCCTCGGTGTCCATGATCTTGGCCTCTACGCCGCAGACGAGGTGGACGCGGGTCCCGTTGCGGGCGGCGCGCACGGCGGCGACGTACTCCGGCAGGTAGCGGGTGTCGGCCCGGACGTGGTCGGTGAGGACCAGGGTGTGAAGACCGGCGGACTCCGCCGCGGCGACGACCCGGTCGAGCGGGTCGTGGCCGTCCGAGAAGTCGGTGTGGGTGTGCAGGTCGGAGCCGAGCAGCGGGTGCGCGAGGTCGCTCATGCGACGCCTCCCGCCCCGCGTGCCTCCCGTACGTCGCCCAGGTCGCCCAGTTCGCGCGGGTGCAGGACGACGTCCTGCCAGTGGCGTACGACGGCGGTCTCGCGGTGCTCGATCCGCTCGGGCAGCGGGGCGCCGAGCAGTCCCGCGACGGCCAGGACCGGCATGTCGACGCCCGCCGCGACGGTGAGCGACAGGCCGCCGGGCGGGCGCGGGTTGACCTCCAGAAGAGCCGGCTTGCCCTCGCGGTCCTCGCGCACCTGCACGTTGAGGACACCGCGCAGGCCGAGGACGCGGACGGTGTCCTCGGCGAGCGCGGACAGTTCGGGATCGTGCAGCACGCGTCCGGCGACGACGATCCCGGAGTCCGTCTTGTCGCGGGCACGCGGCACCGCGGCCACCACACGGCCCTCGCCGTCGGTGAGGACGTCGACGGAGTACTCGGTGCCGGGCAGCATCTCCTGGAGCAGGTACGAACCGTCCTGCGGGAGCCGGGCCAGGTCCTCGGGGCGTTCGACGACGGTGACGCCGCGGGAGCCGGAGCCGGTGCGCGGTTTGGCGATGGCCGGGTAGCCGCCCTCGAAGTCGGCGCCCGGTATGCGGGTGGGTCCGATGGGGCGGGTGACCGGCTGGCGCACCCGGCCGTCGCACGCCTCGGCGAGCCGCCCTTTGTCGAGGCAGGTCTCCAGCGCGTCGACGGACGGCACGAGGACACGCACCCCGGCGTCCGCGAAGGCGTCGGCGGCGCGGGCGAGGGCCACGAGTTCGCTGTCCACGGTCGGTACGACGACGTCGACGGCGTAGCGGCGGCACAGGGCCAGCACGGCGTCCGCGAAGTGCGGGGCGTGGCCGGGAGGCAGCAGCAGCCGGTAGGCGCGCGGCACGAGGTACAGGCCGGCGCCGTTGGGGTCGATGTCGGCGGCGTACCGCTCGGCGGAGCCTTCGATCGCCCGCAGGAAGCACACGCCCGACGGTCCCCCGGCGCCGGTCACGAGGACGCGGGGCGGCCGTCCGAGGAGGTCGGCCGGGTCGGGGACGGGGGTGGTGTGCGCGGCGGGCGCGGTGTGCGGCTCAGACATGGTCTGCGGGGAAGAAGCCGAGCGGAGTGGCATCGCGGATGACCTCCAGAGGTTCTGCGTAGCGGGCCTGCGAGAAGCGGCCCCAGTAGCGGGCGGTGGAGCGCAGCAGGTCCTCTTCGAGGTACCAGCGGCTCGCGGCCTGTGAGTGGTGTGCGTTGATGGCGGTGAGCTTCGCTTCGAGGTCGCCGTCGCGCAGTCCGACGAAGCGGTTGGGGCGGTAGGCGACGGTCGCGGACGGCGACTGGTAGCAGGCGACGCGCGGCACTCGGCGGCAGGCCACGAGGGTGGCCCGGTGCACGGCCCTGTGGTCCTGGTGGGTGTCGCTGTCCGAGTGCACGAGGACGACGTCGGGCCGGGTCTCGGCCACGGTGCGTTCGATGGTGCGCACGGTGTGGCTGTCGTCGGTGATGGATCCGTCGGGCAGGTCCTCCATGACCAGCCGGGCGCCCATGGCGGCGGCGGCCCGGTGGGCCTCGTCGCGGCGCTCGTCGGGGTCGCCGCCGCCCGCGCCGCGGGACAGCGTCAGGATCGTGACGTCCCAGCCCTCGTCGGCCCTGCGGTGGATGGTGCCGCCCGCGCCGATCTCGACGTCGTCGGGGTGGGCGCCGACGACCAGCATGTGCACGCGGCTGCGGGGTTCCGCATCGGCGGGCCGTTCGTGCAGGGCGCGGGTGAGGGCCGCGACGAGTCCGTCCGCGTCCCGTCGCTCGACCATGTCGGCGGCCCGGCCGCGCAGCACGGCGAGGGCGCGGCGGGTGCTGGGCGTCTCCTCGTTGACGACGAGCGGGACGCGCGGGTGCTGCTCGTGCCACTGGCAGAGGAACGCGGTGAGCGCCTCGTCGTCGCCGGTGAGCCCGGTGTCCCACACGGCGACGTCCCAGCGGGGCACGGTCGGCGGAGGGGTGCGTCCCGCGTCGAGGAACGCCTGGGCGGAGCCGACGGTGTGGACGTGGGCCGCACCCTGGTCGCGCAGTGCGTCGGCGACGGCGGACGCGGTGTTCGCGTCGCGGTCGGCGAGCAGCACGTGGGCGCCGGCCAGGATCTGCCGACCGTCCCCACCTGGGGAGTTATTGGATATGTCGGACATAAAGACCACCGTAGCGCGCGGCTCGGCACACGGCCGCGCACCGGACAGGTCTCAGTACTTTTGCGCTCAACTACTGACGCAGGGCCCGCGCGACCGAGGACTTTGGTCCCGGTTTGCCCGAGTCGCGCCGGGCAGGACGACCACACCCGACCACACCGTCCAGCGGAAGCAGCAGAGCATGCTCAGCAGCACCTCCTCCGGCCCGAATCAGGACCAGAAGCACACCTCACCCACCGAAGGGCCGTCCGGCTCCGCCGACCACCTCGCGGATCTCGCCGTCGCCGCCTTCACCCGCGAGGCGTTCCTGACGCCGAAGCCGGGCCTGCCGGACTGCAGGACCGCGCAGTCCCCCGCCAACACCGTGTTCGCCTCGCTCGTCGACGCCGGCGTCGGCCTGCACGGCTCGTTCCGCGACGCCGCCGCGGCGGGCGCGGACCTGGGCCGGCTCGCGGCGGCCTGCGACGACGCGCAGCGCCAGGGCCCGTACGTCGCCTCCCTCAACGGCCTCGACGTCGCCGCCCGCTCGCTGTGCCTGCTGTCGGCCGCGTGGACCCAGGGCGCGCGGGACGCCGGGCACGCCTGCCGCGTCGCCCTCGACCTCGACGCGCACATCGAGCCGTCAGGGGACTTCCGCGACGGCTACCGGGCACTGCCGACCGAGGCGAAGCGGCGCCACCTGACGACGGCACTCGCCCTCCTGCCGAAGCTGCGCTCGGCGCGCTCGCGCGGGATCGCCGAGGAGATCGCCCAGCTCGACGCCCTCCTCACCCTCATCGCGTCCGTGGATGACGTCCGCGTGGAACAAGACAGGGGCCCGCTGGCCGTCCGGCTGATCCAGCAGGACGCCGCCGCCGTCCTCGCGGCGGGCGGCTCCGGCACCGACGAGGGACGCAGGCTGCTGTCCGAGCTCGACGAGGAGACGGTCAGGTACGGGATCTGCCCCGCGGCCAGCGGCGCCCTGTTGACGGTGCTGCTGTTCCTGGACTCCGTCGACGAGCACCCGCTGCCGGTCGCCGCCTGATCCCGACACCGCTTGGCGTAGGAAGACTTGGCCCGTCGCGCCGCGAGCGCCGAGGCTGGTGGGCACCGACCCCGCCGCGCAGAGGAGGCAGCCACCCCGTATGGACGCCACCTCACCGGTGCCGGACGCCCGCACCCACCTGGCGCTCCAGTCCATCAGGGAGCTGCTGCGGGCCCAGGAGCGGCGGATCAGGCGGTATGCCGCTTCGTACCAGGGTGCGGCCGAGCCGGCTGCGACCCCCGCCGCGACGGAACCGGTGCCGCCCACGCCATCGGCCCGGGAGATCCTGGACGCCGTGCCGCTCCCCGCGCTCCTGGTGGCGCCGCTCGTCGACGGCGAGGGGCGGGTCGAGGACGCGGTCTACGTCGCCCGCAACGCGGCAGCCCACACGTACGCGGCCGAGCGCCTCCCCCGCGGTGTCCTGCCCGCGTGGCAGGTCCCCGGCTCGCTGTTCGCGCGGTTCCCCTCCCTCGCGGGCTCGCCGCTGCCGGACATGATGACGGAGGCCCTGCGCGAGGGCGCCGCGCAGGGGCCGACCCTGGTCGAGTGGGTCATCACCACGTCGTACGGGCCCGTGCGGATAAACGACCAGGTGCGGGTCAGCCCCTGCGGCGAACACCTCCTCATCACGTGGGAGCGCGGACACCGGCTGCACATGGCGGCCGCCGCGCAGCAGCTGGTCCGCACCTGCTGGGCCGAGTGGAACCTCGGCGACGGCGGCGTCGACCCCTCGCGCGGATTCCGCCAGGTGCTCGGGCTCGACAGCCACGCGCCCGTGCCCACGCTCGCCGAACTGGCCGAGGCGGTCACCCCCGACAGCCTGCCGGAGCTGTACCGCGTCCTGTACGACGTCATCCTGCGCAAGCGCACCGGCGTCTGCGAGCTGCGGCTGCGCGGCATCGGCTCCCGAGTGATGCGGATGACGGCCGAGCCGGTGCGGATCGCGCCCGGCAGCCTGGTGTGGGCGCTGCGCGCGGTGCTCACCGACGTGACCGCCGAGCGGCGCAGGCGGGCCACCGCCGAGCGCGCGGAGCGGGAGGCGCGCCGCCAGCGCGAGCGGGCGGAGGCCGTCGCCGAGGTCGCGGGCTCCCTGCGCGAGGCACTGCTCCCGCACTTCCAGGACGAGTTGGCGGCGTACGGACTCGAGGCGACCGCCGTGTACCGTCCTGACGCGCGGGAGGCCGGTGTCGGCGGCGACTGGTACAAGGCGCGCAGGCTTCCGGGCGACCGGCTGCTCGTGGCCCTCGGCGACGCTCGCGGGCACGGTCTGGCGGCGGTCACGCTGATGGCCAAGCTCCGCTACGCGCTGGCGGGCCTCGCCTACACCGAGCAGCGCGTCGAACAACTCACGCAGTGGCTCAACGAGTTGGCGTGCGCCGACGGCGACGAGTCGACGGCGACGGCGATCATCGCCCGCTACCACCCGGAGGAAGGCGTCCTGCGCTGGACATGCGCGGGCCACCCGCGTCCTGTGCTCGTCCGGGACGGCAGGGCACGCCAACTCCCCGACCCCGACGGCGGACCCGGCCTCCCGCTGGGAGTACTGCCGGGCGAGTCGTACGTCGCCGCCGTGTCGGAGCTGCGGGTCGGCGACATCGTGCTGATGTACTCCGACGGGCTCACCGAGCGCCGCGACAGCGACCCGGACCTCGACACCCGGCGCTTCCTGGACGCCGCGGAGGACAGCCTGCTCGGCTCCGCGCCGGACGCGGGCCACGACGCACTCCAGGAGTACGCCGAGCGCGTCGTCGCCCGCCTCGACGGCCCGCACCGCTCCGACGACGCGACACTCCTGGTCCTGCGCCGCACGTCGACCGCCTCCGAGACGCCTTAACGACCGCTCAGCACCCTGTCGTCCGCGCGGCCGGAACAACCGGCTCTCACGCCGCGGGGGTTGTCGCCCGCCCGTCACTCTCTTAACGTTCGATCAGTCCTGGATCGGGTCCCCGCACCGGCCGCCACGGCCCGGGGTGACCCGGGCCTCCGGCAGCCGTCGACGGGAGTCCCGCGTGTCCTTCGTGTCCGACGCAACCGACGCATCCGGCCCCACCGCACCCCCGGACCCCACGCCCGAGTCCTCCCTGCGGGCCGGGCGCCGACTCTCGCTCGCCCACCAACTGGCCCGCCAGGCGCGGCGCACGCCGTCAGCGCCCGCCCTGCGCCACAACGACAGGGAGCTCACGTACGGCGAGCTCGACGCCCGCGTGAACCGGCTCGCGCGCGCCTATGCCGAGCGCGGCGTGGGCCCCGGCGACCGGGTCGCGGCGCTCACCACCAACCGGATCGAGACGGTCGAGGTGTGGTTCGCGGCGCTACGGCTCGGGGCGATCGCGGTGCCGATCAACTTCCGCCTCGTACCGGACGAGGTGGCCCACGTGCTCGGCGACTGCACGCCGTCGGTGCTCGTCGTCGACGAACTGCTCGCCCAGGCGGGCCTGGAGGGGCGGCGCCTGGCCGGTTCGGACTGCCGGGTGCTGCACCTCGGCGACGGGCCCGCGCCCGACGGCACGAAGGACCTCGCCGCGGTCCGCGACGCGTACGACGCCGGGCCCGTCGAGGTCGACGTCGAGGAGAACGACCCGGCGTTCCTGATGTACACCTCCGGCACCACGGGCCGCTCCAAGGGCGCCGTGCTCAGCCACCTCAACCTGGTGGTGAACACCCTGCACATGGTGGAGGTCCAGACACCGAAGCCCACCGACAGGACCCTCCTGAACATCCCGATGTTCCACATCGCGGGCGTCGACTCGGTCGTCGCCTCCATGCTCTACGGCACCTGCACGGTCATCGGCGCAACCGTGGGCTTCGACGCCGCGGAGACCGTCGACCTGCTGGAGCGGGAGCGGATCACCGGCTGCTTCCTCGTGCCCAGCCAGTGGAAGGCGATCTGCGAAGTGCCCGGGATCAGGGACCGCAAGCTCGTCCTGAACAGCCTCAGTTGGGGCGCATCCGCCGCTCCGCCGTCCGTACTGCACGCGATGAACGAGACGTTCCCCGGCGTCGTCATCAGGAGCGCCTTCGGGCAGACCGAGATGGCGTCGGTGACCTGCTACCTCGACGGCGAGGACGCGGTGCGCAAGCTCGGTTCCGTCGGCAAGCCGGTGCGGCACGTGGACGCGCGGATCGTCGACGAGGAGATGCGGGACGTGCCGGTGGGCGAGGTCGGCGAGATCGTCTACCGCGGCGCCAACCTCATGCTCGGCTACTGGAACAACCCGGAGGCCACGGCCGCCGCCTTCGAGGGCGGCTGGTTCCACTCCGGCGACCTGTGCCGGATGGACGACGAGGGCTACATCTACGTCGTCGACCGCAAGAAGGACATGATCATCTCGGGCGGCGAGAACATCTACTCCGCCGAGGTCGAGGCCGCCGTCGACCGGCACCCGAAGGTCGCCGAGGTGGCCGTCGTCGGCGTACCGCACCCCGAGTGGGTGGAGACACCGCGCGCGTACGTGGTCTCGAAGGACCCCGCGGACCCGCCCACCGAGGACGAGATCATCGAGCACTGCCGGACACTCCTCGCCTCGTACAAGAAGCCCACCTCGGTCGTCGTGATCGACGCGCTGCCGCGCAACGCCGCGGGCAAGGTGCTCAAGGTGCGGCTGCGGGACGCCGCCCGCGACTGACCGGACACCCCCACCGCGACAGGACGGACCCCGCATGCCCGAAGACCTGACCGCACTGCGCGCCCGGATGGCCGCGTTCATCGACGACGAGGTGATCCCCGCCGAGCGGCTGCTCGGCTCCGGCACCCCCGAGGGCCGCGCCGCGCTCGCCGCCCTCCAGGACCGGGCGCGCGAGCTCGACCTGTGGATCCTCGGCCACCCGGCCGAACTCGGCGGCAAAGGGCTGCCGTTGTACGAGTTCGCGCTGATCAACGAGATCATCGGCCGCTCCGAGTACGGCCAGCTCGCGGTCGGCACGTACACCATGCAGGACTCGATCATGCTCGATCTGTACGCCTCCCGCGCGCAGCGCGAGCGCTGGCTGAAGCCGCTGGTGAACGCGGAGATCAGCCCGAGCGTCGGCCTGACCGAGCCGGAGGTCGCGGGCTCCGATCCGACGCGGATCGCGACGACCGCCGTGCTCGACGGCGACGAGTGGGTGATCAACGGCCACAAGTGGTTCACCACCGGGGCCAGCCGGGCCGCCTTCACCACGGTCTTCGCCCGCACCGAGGAGGACGCCGCGAGCCCGCACGGCACCGTCTCCGCGATCATCGTCCCGGCCGGCACGCCGGGCCTCGAGATCACCCGCGTCCTCGAGACGATGGGCGACACCGAGGGCGACCACTGCGAGCTGCGGCTCACCGACGTCCGGGTGCCCGCCGACCACCTCCTGGGCGAGCGCGGCAAGGGCTTCACGATCGCCCAGCGCCGCCTGGGGCCAGGCCGGATCTTCCACTGCATGCGCTGGCTCGGACAGGCCCAGCGGGCCTTCGAGTTGATGGTCGAGCGGGCCAACTCCCGGTACGCGCACGGTTCGCTGCTCGGCGAGAAGGGCGAGATCCGCCGCTACATCGCGGAGTCGGCCGCAGAGATCCAGTCCGCCCGGCTCATGACGCTCGACGCGGCCCGCCGCTACGACCAGGACGGCCAGGCCCGCCTGGAGATCAGCATGGTGAAGTTCTGGGGCGCGCAGGTGCTGCACAACGTGGTCGACCGCGCCATCCAGGTGCACGGCGCGCTGGGCGTCACCGCGGACACCCCGCTGGAGGGCATGTACCGCAGGGCCCGGTACGCGCGCATCTACGACGGGCCCGACGAGGTGCACCGCATGGTGGTCGCCCGCAAGCTGCTCGCCGATCCGGGCGCCGCGCCGTGGGCGGGGCTGCCCGCGTGAGCGAGGAACTGCGGGAGGAACTGCGGGCCCGGCTCGCCGAGTTGTGGGGCGTGCCCGTTTCCGTCGAGGGCTGGCGGCGGCTGTCCGGAGGCGCGAGCCGTGACACCTGGTCCCTGGACGCCGCGCCGGAGGGCGGGGCCGCGCGCCCGCTGATCCTGCGCCGCGATCCGCGGTCCCGGCCGAACCCGGAGGTGATGGCGCGGGAGGCCGCGGTGCTCTCGGCCGCGGCGGACGCCGGGGTGCCGGTGCCCGGCCTCGTCGACCACGGCGCGGTCCTGGGCCGCGCCCACCTCGTGATGGAGCGGGTCGAGGGCGAGACGATCCCGCGCCGTCTGCTGCGGGACGACCGGTTCGCGGCCGTGCGCCCGAAGCTGGCGCGCGAGCTCGGCCGGATCCTCGCGCGCATCCACGCGATCCCGGTGGACGCGGTCCCCGGGCTCGAACACGTCGACGTACTGGACCAGTTGAGCGGCCTCTACCGGGAGCTGGACGACCCGCGCCCGGCCCTCGAACTGGCCTTCCGGCACCTCGCCGAGCACCGGCCGCAGAGCACCCGGCCGACCCGCGTCGTGCACGGCGACTTCCGCAACGGCAACCTCATGGTCGACGGGACGGGCGTGCGCGCCGTCCTCGACTGGGAGCTCACCCACGTCGGCGATCCCGTCGAGGACCTCGGCTGGCTGTGCGTGAAGGCCTGGCGGTTCGGCTCGCCCGAACCCGTCGGCGGCTTCGGCCCGCGCGCGGAACTGCTCGCCGGATACGCCGAGATCGCGGGGGACGCGCCGGGCGAGGACGAGCTGCGCTGGTGGGAGACGTACGGCACGCTGCGCTGGGCCGTGCTGTGCCGGATGCAGGCCGAGCGCTTCCTGTCGGGCGCCGAGCAGTCCGTCGAGTACGCCGTCCTCGGTCGCAAGGTGTGCGAGCAGGAGCACGACGTGCTGCTCGCGCTCGGCGTCACCGAACCGGCGCCCGTGCCCGACGTCCTCGCCGACCGCACGGACACCGCCGCCGCTCCCCCGCACGATCCGCCGGGCGCCGACGCGCTGCTGCGCGCCGTGCAGGGCTTCCTCGCCGAGGAACCGGCTGACGATCCGCGGCGCCGGTTCCTGGCGAAGGTGGCGGCCAACGCGGTGGCCGTCGCCCGCCACGAGGCCCTGCTCGGCCCCACCCACGCCGAGGCCCACGCCCGCCGCCTGGCCGCCGTCGGCCGCACCGACGACCGCGACCTCGCCGAGGCCATCAGGCACGGCGCCGTCGATCCCGGCGATCCGGCGGTCCTCGCGGCCGTACGCGGCGGGGTCGCGGACAGGCTCGCGGTCGCCAACCCGGCGTACGCGGCGCAGCCGGCCCGGTGACCGCCGCCCCGAACCCGTAGGAAAGAGAACCGAGGGAGCACGCGCATGACCAGCACAAGGCCCGCACCCGACACGGACCGGCGGGTGAAGGTCACCGTGACCGACGGCGTCGCCGACGTGCGGCTCGACCGGCCGGAGAAGCGCAACGCGCTGGACCCGGCCATGTTCGAGGCGCTCGTGGCGACCGGCGAGCGGCTGAAGACCGAGCAGGGCGTCAGGGCCGTCGTGCTGTCGGGCGAGGGGCCCGACTTCTGCGCCGGGCTCGACTTCACCGCGTTCGAGGCGATGCGCGACGGGGAGCGGATCTCCGGGCTCGCCGAGCTGCCGCCTTCGGACGGTCCCGCGCGGGCCGCCGGGCAGCGCGCGGCGTACGTGTGGGCGGAGCTGCCGGTGCCCGTGATCGCGGCGCTGCGCGGCAACGCGCTCGGCGGCGGGCTCCAGATCGCGCTCGGCGCCGACATCCGCATCGTGGCGCCCGACGCCCGGCTCAGCGTGTTCGAGGTGGCGTGGGGGCTGGTCCCCGACATGACCGGCACGCAGCTGCTGCCCGAGCTCGTGGGCCGCGACGTCGCGAAGGAACTCACGTACACGGCCCGCGTCGTCGGCGGTGAGGAGGCGGCGCGCATCGGCCTGGCGACGTACGCGGCGGACGATCCGGTGGCGGCGGCGCTCGAGACGGCGCGGCGGATCGCGGGGCAGAGCCCGCACGCCGTGCGCGCGGCGAAGCGGCTGCTCGACCTCGCGGGCCGCACCGATCTGGCGACCGGCTTCGCCGAGGAGCAGAAGGAGATCGGCGCGCTCATCGGCAGCCCGAACCAGGTCGAGGCGGTCGCCGCCCGCTTCGCCAAACGGGCGCCCCGCTTCACCGACCTCTGACCGCCCGTGCCGCACAGCACCTCACCGCACCGAGTAGACCTGGGGATCAACGCATGACAGTCCAGACCGAGTTCACGGAGATCCGCCTGCGGGTCGCCGACCACGTCGCCACCATCACCCTGCACCGTCCCGACCGCCTGAACGCGTTCACGCACACCATGGCCGCCGAGCTGATCGCCGCGTTCGACGCCACCGACGCCGACGACGACGTCCGGGCGGTGGTCCTGACCGGCGAGGGCCGCGGCTTCTGCGCGGGCGCCGATCTGGCGGGCGGCGCCGCCACGTTCGACCACGATGCCGTGGGGCGCGCGGGCGGGCGCACGGACTTCGGCACCATCGACGGCGTCCCGCGCGACGGCGGCGGCTGTGTGGCGCTGCGCATCGCCGCGAGCGTGAAGCCGGTGATCGTCGCGGTCAACGGGCCGGCGGTGGGCGTCGGTTCGACGATGACGCTGCCCGCCGATGTGCGGATCGCCGGCGAGTCGGCCCGCTTCGGGTTCGTGTTCGCGCGGCGCGGACTGGTCCCGGAGGCGGCGTCGAGCTGGTTCCTGCCGCGGGTCGTGGGGATCTCGCAGGCGATGGAGTGGGTGGCGACGGGCCGGGTCTTCGACGCGGCGGAAGCCCTGAACGGACGGCTGGTCTCCCGCGTCGTCCCGGACGTCGAGCTGCTGCCGACGGCGTACGCGCTGGCCGCCGAGATCGCCGAGAACACCTCCGCCGTGTCGGTCGCGCACTCCCGCCGCCTGATGTGGTCGATGCTCGGCGCGGCCTCCCCGTGGGACGCGCACCGCCTCGACTCGGCGGCGATCTTCCGGCTCGGCCAGGGGCCGGACGCCGCCGAGGGCGTGATGTCGTTCCTGGAGAAGCGACCGGCCAAGTTTCCGGCGACGCTCGCCGACCACGCGGACACCCTGCCGTCGTGGCCCGACGCCCCGGAGGACGTGCGATGAGCGCGGCGGACCTGTTCGACCTGAGCGGGCACGTCGCGCTCGTCACCGGCGGCAACTCCGGCATCGGCCTCGGCATGGCCCGCGGCCTCGCGCAGGCGGGCGCCGACGTGTGCGTGTGGGGCACCAACGCGGAGCGCAACGCCGCGGCGGCCGAGGAACTCGCGCAACACGGTACGCGGGTGGCCGCGATCCGCTGCGACGTGGGCGACGAGGACGCGGTGACGGCGGCCTTCGCCGAGACCCTTGAACGCTTCGGCCGGGTCGACTCCTGCTTCGCCAACGCCGGGATCAACGGCACCATCACCCCGTTCACGGAGCTGAGCCTCGCGGACTTCCGGCGGGTGATGCGGGTGAACCTGGAGGGCGCGTTCCTCACCCTGCGCGCCGCGTCCGCGCACATGGTGGAGCGCGGGGGCGGCGGTGTCCTCGTCGGCACGTCGAGCCTGTCGTCGGTGCAGGGAAGCCCGCGCAACGAGGCGTACGCGGCGAGCAAGGCGGCGCTCACCTCGCTGATCCAGGGCTGCGCGGTGGAGTTCGCACGCCACGGCATCAACGCCCACTCCCTGCAGGTGGGTTGGGTGGAGACGCCGCTGGCCTCGGCGACGCTGCACAACGAGACGTTCGAGCGCAACGTCATGAAGCGGATGCCGCAGCGGCGCTGGGGCGATCCGGCCGACTTCGCCCGCCTCGCCGTGTATCTGGCGGGCGGCACGGGCGGTTTCCAGACCGGGGACACGATCGTCGTGGACGGGGCGTACTCGATCTTCTAATCGACTCGGAAACTTCCGAAGGGCGCTACGACCGGTCGAGGTCGCGCACCGCGTCGTGCGCGGCCTCGCTCTGGCGCAGCACCTGCCTGTTCAGCTCCTCGACCGGCAGCTCGTTCTCGCCCATCACCCCGGCCGCGAAGCGGGCCGCCACGCCCGCGCCGATGCACGCGGAGCGCCAACGGGAGAACGCCACGTAGTACGGCAGGTCCGACACGTCGCGGCCGGAGGCCTTCGCGTAGGCGTCGACGAGTTCGGCGCGGGTGCGGAAGCCAGGGGCGGCGGTCGGGCCCGCCGTGGTCGGGGGCAGGGTGTCGCCGGGCTCCTCCCACGTGGAGACGAGCCAGCCCAGGTCGGCCAGCGGGTCGCCGAGGGTGGCCAGCTCCCAGTCGAACACGGCGAGCACGGTGCCGTCGGGGGCGAAGGAGAGGTTGCCGGGCCGGAAGTCGCCGTGCACGATGCCGGTCGACTGCGCGGGTACGCGGGCGAGCAGCGCGTCGTGGACCGTGTCGAGGAGCTTCGGGTCGGGGGCGCCTGAGCGGTGCACCTGGCGCCGCCAGCGGTGGAGTTGGCGTTCCACGTAGCCACGCGGCCGGGCCAGATCGCCGAGGCCGACGGCTTCCGGGTCGACGCGGTGCAGGTCCGCGAGGACGTCGACGAGGTGGTCGCCGGCCCGGCGCCGCGCGTGTGCGGGCCAGTCGCGCACGGCGTCCCGGTCCGCACCGACCGTGCCGTCGACGAAGTCCATGACGTAGAACTCCGCGCCGGTCACCGACGGGTCCGCGCAGTAGGCGAGCGGGCGCGGCACCGGGACGGGCGTCGGTGCGAGCGCGGTGAGGAAGCGCCATTCGCGGCTCATGTCGTGCGCGGTGCTGAGGACGCCGCCGGTCGGCGGTCTGCGCAGGGCTCGTACGGTGCCGTCGGCGTCGGTCACCCGGTAGGTGAGGTTGGAGCGGCCGCCGGAGACGACGTCGAAGGTGAGCGGCGGGACGAGCCCGGGGACGTGCGCGGCGAGCCAGTCGTCGACCGCGGCGTCGAGGCCGGCCGTCACGCCGGGTCCGGCTGCGCGTAGCGTGCCTTGAGCTTGCCCTTGACCAGCTTGCCGGTCGGGGTGCGCGGCAGTTCCTCGACGAAGTCGACGCTGCGGGGCGCCTTGTAGTGCGCGATGCGTTCCCGTACGTACGCGATCAGCCGCTCCTCCAGGTCGGGCCCCGGGGCGACGCCGGGCGCGGGCTGTGCGACCGCCTTGACGGCCTCGCCCATTTCGGGGTCGGGCACGCCGATGACCGCGACGTCGGTGATGTCGGGGTGGAGGGCGAGGACGTTCTCGATCTCCTGCGGGTAGATGTTCACCCCACCGGAGATGATCATGAAGGTGCGGCGGTCGGTGAGGAACAGGTAGCCGTCCTCGTCGAGGTGGCCCACGTCGCCGAGCGTCACCCAGTCGTCGTGCTCCGGGTGCTGGGCGCCCTTGGTCTTCTCGGGGTCGCCGAGGTACTCGAAGGAACCGTCGCCCTCGCGCGCGAAGTAGACGGTGCCGGTCTCCCCCGCGGGCAGCACGCGGCCCTCGTCGTCGCAGATCCGGGGCTGCCCGAGGATGGGGCGGCCGACAGAGCCCGGCTTCTTCAGCCACTCCTCCGAGGTGATCAGCGTCATGCCGATGCCCTCGGTCGCCGAGTAGTACTCGTACAGCTTGGGGCCCCACCAGTCGATCATCGCGCGCTTCACGTCGGGCGGGCAGGGCGCGGCGGCGTGCACGACGACCTTCTGGCTGGAGACGTCGTAGGCGGCGCGGACCTTCTCCGGCAGCCGCAGCAGGCGGATGAAGTGGGTGGGCACCCATTGGCTGTGCGTGATGCCGTACCGCTCGATGGCCCGCAGCGCGTCCTCCGGGTCGAAGCGCTCCATCATGACGACGGTGCCGCCGAGTGCGTGCACGGAGGCGCCGTAGCGCAGCGGCGCCGCGTGGTAGACGGGAGCGGGCGACAGGTACACCGCGTGCTCGTCGAAGCCGTAGAACAGGCGCAGGAGTTCGACGAGGGTGTCGCCGGGCTCGCCGACCTGGCGGTCCGGCAGGTCGGGGCGGATGCCCTTGGGGCGTCCTGTGGTGCCGGAGGAGTACAGCAGGTCGGCGCCGCGCGGCTGGTCGTCGGGCGGCTCGGACGGGGCGCCGGCGAGCGCGGTGGCGTAGTCGTCGTAGCCGTCGACGTCGCCTCCGTAGGCGAGCCGTACGCGCACGGTCTGCGGGATCCGCCCCGCGACGTCGCGCGCCAGGTCGGCGAGCGCGCCGGAGACGACGAGGGCGGCGGCGCCGGAGTCCTCGACGATGTACGCGATCTCGGGCGCGGACAGATGGTGGTTGACGAGGGTGATGTAGAGGCCGGAGCGCACGGCGGCCCAGTACACCTCGTAGGTGTGGATCGAGTTGTCGGTGAGGAGGGCGACCACGTCGCCGCGGCGCAGGCCCGCCTCGCGGAACACGTGGGCGAGCCGGACGGAGCGCTCCTCCAGCTCCCCGTAGGTCAGCTGCTCACCGGTCGACGCCATGACGACGGCGGGGCGCTGCGGATCGCTCTGGGCATGGGCACCTGGATACACGGGACGCCTTTCGCGTGGACGTGGACGCCGGTGGGTGGCCGTGCACTCTTTCTAAGTCACCGCGCGAGGGGGCAGCAAGACGTACGACGTCATGAATAGATCGTTCGTTCAGGGCGGATGCGCCCGGTTCAACTCCCGTCGGAGCGCGAGGTTTCGGCCGCCGTCCAGCGCCGGAAGGCCCGCATGAAGCTGGACGGCTCCGAGTAGCCGAGCCGGTGCGCGAGTTCGGCGGCGGACAGCCGCTCGTGCCGCAGGCCGTCCTGCACGAGGGTGAGCCGCACGTCGTCGAGGAGCCGCCGGTAGGTGGTGCCCTCGGCGGCGAGCTTGCGGCGCAGGGTGCGCGAGGTGATGTTCATGCGGCGGGCGACACACTCGATGCCGGGGTCGGGTCCGCCACCCGCCAGCAGCTGCCTGCGCACCGTGCGGGCCGCTCCGCTGCCGCCCGCCCGCTGCGCCACGAGCCGCTCGCACAGTTCGCGGCAGATCTGCGCGGTGTGCGGATTCCCGTACGGCAGCGGCCTGTCCAGGAACGCGGCGTCGTGGACGAGGGCCGTGGTCGCCGCGTCGTAGCGGACCGGGACGCCGAGCGCGGGCGCGGGGCCCGGCGGTTCGGGGAAGGCGAGGTCGACGCGGAGCAGCGGGCCCGGCGGGTCGCCGGTGAACACCTGCCGGGCGAGCACGATGTTGGCGGCGCAGTCCCGCTCGACGAGGAAGCGGCGCACGTCGGCGGGGACACGGCTGCCGTCCATCCGGTGCTCGACGTGCCCCGAGGCGCCGATGACCGCGCTGTGCCGGGCGAAGCCGAAGGTCAGCGCCGAGTACCGCAGCCCGTCCCGGAAGGCCTCGCGCATCGTCGGGGCGCTGAGCAGCGCGTACCCGAACAGGCCGAACGTGGTGACGTGGTAGCGGGCCCCGACCTCCAGACCGAGTCCGGGGCGGTCGCCGATGCCGTGCAGCAGATTGCGGACGACGGCGAGTTCCTGCGCGGCCTCGACGAGGTGGTGCGGGTCGGCGAGCGCCGCCTCGTCGATTCCGGAGCCGTCGAGGCAGTCGGCGGCCGGCAGGCCGCGCTCGGCGGCGAAGGCGAGCAGCGGCAGGACGCCGGACGCGGCGCGCGGGAAGTCCCAGTCGGTGAATCCCTCGGCGATGACCTCCGGCTGCGCGGCAGCCGTGTCCACCGACACGGTCATGACCGGCCCTCCGTTTCCCGCCGTCACGCTGCCAACGCCCGCATCCGTCAGGGGAGTTCATGACAGCACGGCGCTCTCGGCGGCCACAACCCGGCTGCGTGTCCGAATCTGTCCCGGCGTTGTCCGCTTCGGTCATGGAGGGCCCGGGGCCCGCCGCTTAGCTTGAGGCGAGTGTGTCCGGTCCCGTCCGGCGGCCGGGCGCGGCATCGTCGCCGACGCAGGGAGGACGCGCGTATGCAGACCAAGGGAGCCCTGCTCCACAAGCCCGGCGAGGACTGGACGGTCGAGCCGATCGAGATCGGCGACCCGGTCGCGGGCGAGGTGCAGCTGCGCCTGGCCGCCTCGGGCCTGTGCCATTCGGACGAACACTTCCGCGTCGGCGCCAGCCTCGCCGCCACCTACCCGCTGCTCGGCGGGCACGAGGGCGCGGGCGTGGTGACGAAGGTCGGCCCCGGCGTCACCGGTGTCGAGGAGGGCGACCACGCGATCCTCGGCTTCATCCCGGCCTGCGGCGTGTGCCGCCCCTGTTCGCAGGGCCTGCAGAACCTGTGCGACCAGGGCGCCAACCTGCTCACCGGGCAGTCCATCGCCGACAACACCTACCGCACGCGCACCGCGGGCGGCGCCCCGGTCACACCGATGTGCCTGCTCGGCACGTTCGCCCCGTACGTGACCGTGAACCAGTCGTCCGTCATCAAGATCGAGAAGGATGTGCCGCTGGAGACGGCCGCCCTGCTCGGCTGCGGTGTCTCCACGGGCTGGGGCTCCGCCGTCTCCATCGGCGACACCCGCCCGGGAGACACCGTCGTGGTCGTCGGAGTCGGCGGCATCGGCATCAACGCGGTGCAGGGCGCCGCGGCGGCCGGCGCGCGGTTCGTGATCGCGGTGGACCCGGTCGAGTTCAAGCGGGACAAGGCACGGGAGTTCGGCGCCACCCACACCTTCGCCTCGATGGAGGAGGCCGAGGGGCCGGTCACCGAGCTGACCTGGGGCGCGAAGGCGCACACCGTCATCCTGACCGTCGGCGAGCTCCAGGGCGACCAGCTGGCCCCGGCGCTCGCGATGACCGCCAAGGGCGGCCAGGTCATCGCGACGGCCCTCGCGGACATGCAGCAGATCGACGCCAAGGTCAGCCTGTTCGATCTGACGCTGATGCAGAAGCGGATCCAGGGCGCGATCTTCGGCGGCATCAGCCCGCGCACCCAGATCCCGCGCCTGCTCGAGCAGTACCGCGCCGGCCGGTTGAAGCTGGACGAGCTGACGACGCGCACGTACCGCCTGGAGGAGATCAACCAGGGCTACCAGGACATGCGCGACGGCAAGAACCTGCGCGGCGTGATCCGCTACACCGACGCGGACTACTGATTCCGTACGGGAGCGGGGCGGGGCGGCCCGTGCCGGGTCACAGGCCGCCCCGTTCGCTCACGCGTCGTGCCACCTCGCGCAGCTTGATGTTGTGCTCCTGCGAGTAGCGGCGCAGCGTGGCGAAGGCCTCCGCCTCGGAGAGGTCGTGGGCGGCCATCAGGATGCCCATGGCCTCCCCGATGACGTGGCGGGTCTCCACGGCTCGGTGCAGCGAGGCGTGTTCGCGTGCGGTGGCGAAGGCGACGGCCGCGTGCGAGGCGAGGAGCCAGCCCGCGGCCTCGCTGTCCTCCGTGAACGCGCCCGGCTTGCGGGAGTAGAGGTTGAGGGCGCCGAGGTCGCCCTCCTCCTCGGTGTAGAGCAGGAACCCCATCATGCTGCCGACGCCGAGTTCGTGGGCGCGCGGTGCGTAGGAGCGCCAGCGCGTCGTCTCGGTCGACACGTCCTTGATGCGGAACACCGGGTGCCCGGTGCGGGCCGCGTCGAAGCAGGGGCCCTCGCCCAGCCGGCCCTGGAGCCTGTCGCTCTCCTCGACGAGCGTCTCCGTGGCGGCCAGTGTCTCGACCCGGCCCTTGCGCAGGACGAGGATGCCGGCCGCGTCGCAGCCCTCGACCTGGCCGACGGCCCAGGCCGTGATGTGGTTCAGGGTCGCGTCCACGGAGTCCTGCGCCAGCAGCTCACGCGCCATGGACGCCATGTTCAGAGCAAACTCACGCCATTCCATGCCGCGCTCCTCGCCTCGGGGGTACGTGCCTTCTCGCGCTGCCGCCTACCCTGCCACGGCCGAGGCGTTGCTGACCGGAAGCGTCTTCTGTGCCCCGGCCACATAGAGGTCGCGCGGGGCGGTGCGCAGCACGAACGTGTCGTCGTCCTTGTCGACACGCACGGACATCACGAAGAAGCCGTCGTGCTCGGTGGTGGTCCGCACGTCGACCTGGCTCTCCCAGTACGTCTGGAGGAACACCTCGGTGTCGTAGGGGTCGACGCCCTGGGGCGTGGTGACCCGGCCCTGGACGGTGAGGATGTCGCCGGCCTTCACCTTCCGCTTGTTGACCTGGTAGCTGACGGTGCTGGTCCGGCGCTCGACGCCGACCGTGGTGTCCGCGAAGTAGCCGTCCTGCGGGGTGTCGGGGTCGCCGTCCTCGTCGTACGTGGCGGAGATCTCCACCTCGGATTCGACGTTGAGGAGGCTGCTCGCGCCCACGTGGTCGATGTTGACGTTCGGGATCGTGAACTTCCCTTCGGCGTCGCTGACCGGCGTGCCGAGTTCGCGCGGCTCGTAGTAGTTCGGGTCGATGGGGTCGCCCCACGGGTTCCAGGTGGTGAAGCGGACGACCTCCTTGACGGTGACGGGGATGTTCGGCGCCGGGGTGCCGTCGGCCTTGGTGACGGTGCCGGTGACGTCGACGCGGCGGTCGTCGTAGTCAGTGCTGGTCGGGTTGGTGGTCACGTGCAGGACGTACGCGTCGCCGGGCGCCGCGTCGGCGCCCTGCGCGGAGGCGGCGGGTGCGGACAGGGCGCCCGCGGCGAGGAGGAGCGCGGCGACGGCGGCGGTGCGCTTCGCGGATGTGGTGCGGGACACGGTTCGACTCCAGGTGTGCGGGGTGGGTGTGTCACCGGGTTCGATCCGTGCGGTGGGGCGGGAGTTGTCCGGGGGGGCGGGTGCCGTTGCGCGGCTGTGACGGGAGACCGATTTGCCCGCCTTTCGTGTTCATCCGGATGTCGCTCGCGGGTCACACACCCGGCCGCCGCTCCCCTGGGTGTCCCTTGACAAGCCTCCCCCTCCTTGATTGCTTGGCTTCACCACACACCGAATGATCGGTCGGTTCGTCGACGGAAGGGGAAGCGGCGTGACGGAAGGCGTCGAACCGGGGCCCGCGGAGCGGATGTTCGCGGCGGATCTGGCCTCCCAGCTGCTCGGGATCGAGCTTCTGGAGCACGGCTCGGGGCACGCCACGCTCCGGATGAAGGTGACGGCGGCCATGGTGAACGGGCACGGGATCGCGCACGGCGGCTATGTCTTCCTCTTCGCGGACACGGCCTTCGCCTGCGCCTGCAACAGCGAGGGTCCCGTCACCGTGGCCTCGGGCGCCGACATCACCTTCGTCGCCCCCGCGCACGAGGGCGACGTGCTGGTGGCGGCCGCCCACGAGGTCACCCGCTACGGCCGCAGCGGCCTGTACGACGTGCGGGTGACCCGCGGCGACGCGGTGATCGCCGAGTTCCGCGGCCGCAGCAGGAGTGTGGCTACAGGCCCAGGTCGCTGAGGCCCGGATGGTCGTCGGGGCGGCGCCCGAGCGGCCAGCGCAGCAGCCGGTCGGCCTCGGTGATCGGCACGTCGTTGATGGAGGCGTGCCGCCTGCGCATCAGACCGTGCTCGTCGAACTCCCAGTTCTCGTTGCCGTACGCGCGCTTCCAGTTGCCCGAGTCGTCGTGGCACTCGTACGCGAACCGGACCGCGATCCGGTCGCCGTCGAACGCCCACAGCTCCTTGATCAGCCGGTAGTCGAGCTCCTGGCGCCACTTGCGGGTGAGGAAGGCGACGATGTCGTCGCGGCCCTCGAGGAACTCGGCGCGGTTGCGCCACCGGCTGTCGAGTGTGTAGGCGAGCGCGACGCGTTCGGGGTCGCGGGTGTTCCAGGCGTCCTCCGCAAGGCGCACCTTCTGCACGGCCGTGTCGTGTGTGAAGGGCGGGAACGGCGGGCGGGCGGTGTCGTCGGTCAAGGTCTGCTCACTCCTTCTGTCGAGACCAGGATGCGCCCGCGCCGCCTCGCTGTCAGAGCAGTTCGAGCACCGTGGCGTTGGCCATGCCGCCGCCCTCGCACATGGACTGCAGCCCATAGCGGATGCCGTTGTCCTTCATGTGGTGCACGAGCGTCGTCATGAGGCGGGCGCCGGAGCCGCCGAGCGGGTGGCCCAGCGCGATGGCGCCACCGTTGGGGTTCAGGCGCGCGTAGTCGGCGCCGGTCTGCCGCTGCCAGCCGAGCGAGACGGAGGCGAACGCCTCGTTGATCTCGTACGTGCCGATGTCGTCGAGCGCGAGGCCCGACCGCTGCAGGACCTTGGCGGTGGCCGGTATCGGGCCCTTGAGCATGGTGACCGGGTCGACGCCGGTGACGACCCCCGTGTGGAAGCGGGCGAGCGGCGTCCAGCCGTTGCGGGCGGCCACCTCGGAGGTCGTGACGAGCAGCGCGGCGGCGCCGTCGGAGATCTGCGAGGCGTTGCCCGCGGAGATCACCCCGTCCTCCTTGAACGGCGTCTTGAGCCCGGCCAGCTTCTCGACCGTGGTGCCGCGGCGCACGCCCTCGTCGGTGTCGAAGAGGGTGCCGTCGGCGAGCGTGACGGGGGTGATCTGGTTCTTGAAGCGTCCCTCGTCGATGGCGCGGGCGGCCTTCTCGTGCGAGTCGGCGGCGTGCTGGTCGAGTTCGGCGCGGGTGAGGTCGAACTCCTCGGCGATCATCTCGGCGCCGACGCCCTGGTTGAAGACGACGTGGTCGTAGCGTTCGCCGACGAGCGGGCCGAACGGCTTGCCGGCCACGCCGCCCGCGCGCGAAGAGCCCATCGGGACGCGGGACATGGACTCGACGCCGCCCGCGACGGCGATGTCGTACTGCCCGGCGATGACACCGGCGGCCGCCTGGTGCACGGACTGCTGCGAGGAGCCGCACTGCCGGTCGATGGTGAGGCCGGGCACCGACTCGGGCCAGCCGGCGGCGAGCACGGCGAACCGGCCGACGCCGCCCGCCTGCTCGCCGACCTGGGACACACAGCCCCAGATGACGTCGTCGACGGTGGCCGGGTCGAGCCCGTTGCGCTCGGCGAGGGACTTCAGGACATGGGCGGAGAGGTCGACGGGGTGGATGTCGGAGAGGGCGCCGCCCGGCTTGCCCTTGCCGACCGGTGTCCGTACGGCGTCGACGATGACTGCGTCACGCATGGGAACTCCTGTACCTGGTAAGGGGGTCGGTCGGTCTACTTCGGGGCCATGCGGATCGCACCGTCGAGGCGGATGGTCTCGCCGTTGAGCATCGGGTTGGTGACGATGGACTCGACCATGTGCGCGTACTCGGCCGGCTGCCCGAGGCGGGCCGGGTGCGGGACCTGGGCGCCGAGCGAGTCCTTGGCCTCCTGCGGCAGACGGCCGAGCAGCGGGGTCTCGAACAGGCCGGGAGCGATGGTCATCACGCGGATGTTCATGCGTGCCAGGTCGCGGGCGATCGGCAGCGTCATGCCGACGATGCCGCCCTTGGACGCCGAGTACGCGCACTGGCCGATCTGGCCGTCGAACGCGGCCACGGAGGCGGTGTTGACGATGACGCCGCGCTCGCCCTCGACCGGTTCGTTGCCGGTCATGGCCTGGGCGGCGAGGCGGATGACGTTGAAGGTGCCGATGAGGTTGATCTCGACGACCTTGCGGAAGGTGTCGAGGACGTACGGGCCCTCCTTGCCGACGGTGCGCCCGGCGGAGCCGATGCCCGCGCAGTTCACGGCGACGCGCAGCGGGGCGAGCGCGACGGCGGCCTCGACGGCGGCGGTGGCGTCGGCCTCGCTGGTGACATCACCGGCGACGAAGGTCGCGCCGAGTTCCTTGGCGACGTTCTCGCCGTCGGATGTCGGCAGGTCGAAGATGACGACCTTGGCGCCCGCGGCGGCGAGCCGCTCGGCGGTGGCCCGGCCGAGGCCGGAGGCGCCGCCCGTGATCAGGGCGGAGGACTGGGCGTCGATCTGCATGGCAGGTCCCTTCTTGGAGCCAGTGGTGGCGGGGCGGTCAGAGGCCGAGCGACTTCGCGATGATCGTCTTCATGACCTCGTTGGTGCCGCCGTAGATGCGCGAGACGCGGGTGTCGGCGTACAGGCGGGCGATCGGGTACTCGGTGACGTAGCCGTAACCGCCGTGCAGTTGCAGGCACTTGTCGATGACGCGGCCGGCGACCTCGGTGCAGAACAGCTTCGCCTTCGCGGCGTCGGCGACCGTCAGCTCGCCCTGGTCGTGCAGTTCGAGCGCGCGGTCGGCCATCAGCTGGGCGGCCTCCACCTCGGTGGCGCACTCGGCGAGCACGAACTTGGTGTTCTGGAAGTGGGCGACCGGCTTGCCGAAGACCGTGCGCTCCTTCACGTAGTCGGTGGCGAAGCGCAGCGCGGCGGCGGCCGTGCCCGCGCCGCCCAGGGCGATCATGAGGCGTTCCTGGGCGAGGTTGTGGGACAGGTAGGAAAAGCCCTTGCCCTCCTCGCCGAGCAGGTTCTCGACCGGCACCTTGACGTCCACGAAGGCGAGTTCGGCGGTGTCGGACGCCTTGAGCCCGATCTTCTGGAGGCGGCGTCCCACGGAGAAGCCCTCGCTCGCGGACTCCACGACGAGGATGGACAGGCCGCCGCGGCGGTCGTCGGGATCGTACGGAGACGTGCGGGCGACGACGAGGACGAGGTCGGCGAGGACGCCTCCGGTGATGAACGTCTTGGCACCGTTGAGGACGTAGTGCGTGCCGTCGGCGGAGAGTTCGGCCTTCGTCTGGATGTTGGCCAGGTCGGATCCGGTGCCGGGCTCGGTCATCGCGATGGCGGTCATCAGGTCGCCGGAGACGAAGCCGGGCAGCCAGCGCTCCTTCTGCTCCGGCGTCGCGTACGTCATGAGGTACGGCAGGATCAGGTTCGAGTGCACCGAGTAGTTGCCGAAGGTGACTCCGGCACGTGTCGTCTCCTCGACGGCGACGGCCGCGAACTTGAGGCTGGCCTCGCCCCCGCCGCCGTACTCCTCGGGGACCTGGACGCCGAGCACGCCCAGCTCGCCGAGCCTGCGGTAGAAGTCGCGCGGCGGGTGTCCCTGTTCCTCCCACTCCTGGTGGACGGGGGTGACTTCCTTGGCGATGAAGTCCCGCAGCATCCGGCGGAACGCCTCGTGGTCCTCGTTGAACAGCGTACGGCGCACGGTGGCCCCTTCTGCCTGTGTAGAACGATCGTTAAGTTACGTCGGCCCGACGGCCCTGACAACCCGCCCCCTGGGGCTATCGCGGGCGGGGTACGTGGAGCAGGGCCTCCTGAGTGACCGAGGCGACGAGCTCCCCGCGCTCGGACCAGAACTCGCCCTGCGCGAAGGTCCTGCCGTCGCCCGCCGCGACGCTGTGGCACGCGAACAGCAGCCACTCGTCGACGCGCGCGGGCCGGTGGAACCACATGGCGTGGTCGAGCGAGGCGAGCGCGATGCCACGGGGCCGCGGTTCGCCGTAAGCGACCAGGGCGGTGGGGGCGAGCGGGGCGTCGCACATGTAGGCCAGGACCCCGGCGTGCAGGCCCGGGTCGTCCGGCATCGCGCCGACCGTGCGCATCCAGCCGTAGCGGTCGATGCGCCCGCCGTCGGCCGGTGTCGCGTCGGCGCGCACCCCGTCGGGGCGGCGCTCCATCGGCACCTCGCGGTACTCGACGGACGTGCGCAGCGGATGGTTCTGGGGCCGGTGCGCCCAGCCGTTGCGGAGCCGCTCGGGCCCCGGCACGTCGGGCATGCCGGGCTGGCGCCAACTTCCGCCCTGCTGCGGCTGCTTGAAGGACACGCTCATGGTGAGCGCCTCCTTGCCGTCCTGCTCGGCGGTGACCTGCCGCATCGAGTAGCTGCGGCCGTCGCGTACGACGTCGGGCGTGAAGCGCACCGGCCGCTCGGGCGACAGGGCGCGCAGGAAGTAGGCGTGCAGCGAGTGCACGACCCGGTCGTCGCCGACGCTGCGGTGGGCGGCGTCCAGGGCCTGAGCGAGGACGGCGCCGCCGTAGCTGCGGGCAGCGGCGCGTCCCGCGTGGCAGTGCCCCTGATACGCGCCGCCGTCGGGCGTGACGTCGACGCGGACGTGCCGGCCCTGCCCGAGCACGCCGTAGCGGGGCTGTGGCGGGGCGCCCGTCTCCCTCGGTATCGCCTCGTGGACCGTTCCGCCGCTCATACGCGTGTCGCTCCCGTCGCCGCCGCGTACCGCTGCCGCAGCTCCGTCTTGAGGATCTTCCCCGCGGCCGAGACGGGCAGCGCGTCCAGGAAGTGGATCTCGCGAAGGCGCTGGTACGGCGCGACGTGCTCGGCCACGAACGCCATGAGTTTCTCCGCGAGTTCGGGTCCGGCGGGGTGTCCCGCGCGCGGCACGACGTACGCGACGGGGATCTCGCCGACCTCGGTCCGCGGCGCCCCGATGACGCTGGCGCCCGCGACGGCGGGGTGCCGGTGCAGCAGGTCCTCCAGCGGCGTCGGGTACACGTTGTACCCCTTGTAGATCAGCATGTCCTTGGCCCGTCCCACCAGGTACAGCCAGCCGTCCTCGTCGACGCGGCCCAGGTCGCCGGTGCGCAGCCAGCCGTCCTGGAACTGCTCGGCCGTCAGGTCGGGGTGGCCCTGATAGCCGTCGGTGACCTGCGGGCCGCGCGCCCACACCTCACCGGTCGCGCCGACGGGCAGGGCGGGGCCGCAGCCCAGGTCCCTGATCTCGATCTCGGTGTCGAAGACGGGCGCGCCGACGCTTCCCTCGGGCACCGGGTTGTCGGCGACGAGCGGGTGCGCGGCGAGCGCCATGGTGGCCTCGGTGAGCCCATAGCCTTCGACGATCGTGGCGTTCGGGAAGAGGCTGCCGAGGCGGCGCATGGTGTCCGTGTCGACGGGCGCGGCACCGGAGTTGACGCTGCGCACCGACGACAGGTCGAGTTCGTCGACGCCGGGCAGGGCGAGCAGGGCGTGGAAGAGGGCGGGC
Organism: Streptomyces sp. SDT5-1; assembly: GCF_052245995.1. Lineage (NCBI taxonomy): Bacteria > Bacillati > Actinomycetota > Actinomycetes > Kitasatosporales > Streptomycetaceae > Streptomyces > Streptomyces sp. SDT5-1. The sequence goes on from NZ_CM125963.1 coordinate 832,805, forward strand.
GATCCCGGCACGGAGGTGACGCGGTGCTCCTCGATGAGCCGCGCGAAGCGGCGGGGTTCGAACCGGCCGGCCATCACGACCGTACTGGCCACGGCGACGCTGACGGACTGGCCGACGAGCCCCATGGCGTGGAAGAGCGGGGCGAGGGCCACGGCGGTGGCGGTGCCGAGGTCCAGGGTGTGCGGGGTCCGCGCCTCCGGGACGGTCTCCAGGAGCACCCGTCCCGCGGCGTCGGTGCGGGGCACGGCGGCGCCGCGCCAGCACGCCATCTGGAGGGCGTTGGCGAGGACGTTGCGGTGCAGGACGCGCACGGCCTTGGAGCGGCCGGTGGTGCCGCCGGTGAACGCGAGGTGCGCGAGGTCGCCGCCGCCGACGACGGCCCGCTCCCCCGGCTCGGCCGCGAGCACGTCCTCCAGCGGGGTGCCGACGGGCCGTGCGCCCTCGGGGGCGGGCGCGGTGTCGGTGGCGGGGACGAGGACGGTCAGGCGAAGGCCCGGCGCGGCGGCCTCGGCGAGCGCGGCCGCGGTGGCGGGGTGGGTGAACGCGGCGACGGCGCGCGCCTCGTCGAGCTGCTCGCGCAGCGCCGTGGGCGGCAGCGCCGGGTTGACGGGGACGACGACCGCTCCGGCGAGCAGGACGGCGTAGTACGTGACGGTGAACCAGGCCGAGTTGGGCTGGTGCAGGGCGACGGCGTCGCCGGGGCGCACGCCGCGCTCGCGCAGGCCGGTGGCGAGGCGCAGTGCGGTGACGTACAACTCGGCGTAGGTGGAGGTGAGTTCGCCGTCGCTCAGGGCGGTGCGGTCGGGGTGGTGGTGGGCGGTTCCGGCGAGCAGGTCGCCGACGGCGGCGTCGGGGTAGGTGAGGCTCTGGGGCATGCCCGGAGGCACGTAGCGCGTCGTCAACCGACGATTCCCTTCTCACGGAGCGTGTCGACGTCTTCGGGGGTGAGCCCGGCGAGCGCGGTGAGGACCCGCACGGTGTCGGCACCCACGGGCGGGGCTGGGGCGGGATCGCCGGGCGGGGTGGCGGTGAAGCGCGGGGCGGGCGCGGGTTCGTGGCCGCCGTGCGGGCCGCGCCGGAAGGTGGCGCGGGCGGTGTTGTGCGGGTGCTCGGGCGCCTCGGTGAGGGACAGGACGGGCGAGACGCAGGCGCCCTGGCCTTCGAAGCGTTCCGCCCAGTCGTCGCGGGTGCGGGTGGCAAAAATCCGCGTCAACTCGGCTTTCATGGCCGGCCAGTTGGAGCGGTCGCGCTGCCGGGCGAACCGTTCGTCGGTGTCGAGGCCGAGGACGTGCAGCAGGGCGGCGTAGAACTGCGGCTCGATGGCGCCGACGGCGATGTGCCGGTCGTCGGCGCAGCGGTACACGGCGTAGAAGGGCGCGCCGCCGTCGAGCACGTTCGCGCCGCGCCGGTCCTGCCAGGCACCCTGGGCGAGGAATCCGTAGGTCATGGCGAGCAGCAGGGCGGTGCCGTCGGTCATGGCGGCGTCGACGACCTGCCCGACGCCCGTGGCGCGGGCGTGCAGCAGGGCGCTGACGAGGCCGAGCGCGAGCAGCATGCCTCCGCCGCCGAAGTCGCCGACGAGGTTGAGCGGCGCCACGGGGTCGCCGTCCGCGGCGCCGATGGTGTGCAACGCGCCCGCGACGGCGATGTAGTTGATGTCGTGCCCCGGCTCCTGGGCGAGCGGCCCGTCCTGGCCCCAGCCGGTCATCCGCCCGTACACGAGCGCGGGGTCGGCGGCGAGCAGGACGTCGGGGCCGAGGCCCAGGCGTTCGGCGACACCGGGCCGGAAGCCCTCGACGACGGCGTCGCTGCGGGCGATCAACTTCCGTGCGGCTTCCGCGCCTTCGGGGGCCTTGAGGTCGAGGGCGACGGAGCTGCGTCCGCGCAGGATCACCGGGTGCGGACTGGCCCGGCCCGCCTCGCCGGGGCGGTCGATCCTGACGACCTCGGCGCCGAGGTCGGCGAGGAGCATGCCGCAGAACGGGGCGGGGCCGATGCCGCCCAGCTCGACGACGCGGATACCGGCGAGCGGTCCGGCGGTCACCGGCCGGTCCAGCGCGGGGCGCGCTTCTCGGCGAATGCCCGTGCGCCTTCGCGGGCGTCGTCGGACTCCATGACGGGGGCGGCGAGTTCGCGCATCCGCTCCCAGGACTCGTCGGCGCTCCAGTGCTGGGCGTTCGCGACGATCTCCTTGGTGGCGCGGACGGCGAGCGGGCCGTTCGCGGCGATGGCGCGGGCGAGTTCGAGCGCGCCGTCGAGGGCGCCGCCCGGCGCGGTGAGCCGGTTGACGAGTCCGTAGGTGTGGGCGCGTCCGGCGTCGAGGAAGTCGCCGGTGAGGGCGATCTCCAGGGCGACGGAGTACGGGATGCGCCTGGGGAGTCTGAGCAGCCCGCCGGCCGCGGCGACGAGCCCGCGCTTGACCTCCGGGATGCCGAACCTGGCGTCCTGCGCGGCGACGACCATGTCGCAGGCGAGCGCGATCTCGCAGCCGCCCGCGAGGGCGTATCCCTCGACGGCGGCGATCACGGGCTTGCGCGGCGGCGCCTCGGTGATCCCGGCGAGACCGCGCCCCTCGACGACGGGCCGCTCCCCCGCGAGGAACGCCTTGAGGTCCATCCCGGAGCAGAAGCTGCCGCCCGCGCCGGTGATCACGCCCACCACCTGGTCGTCCCTGCGGTCGAGTTCGTCCAGCGCGGCGGCGACGCCCTCGGCGACGACCCGGTTGACCGCGTTGCGGGCCTCGGGACGGTTCAGGGTGATGACGGTGATCCCGTCGGCACGGAATTCGCTGAGCACGGCGTCGGTCATGGCGGGGCTCCCGAAAGTGGGTCGCGGACTGCGTACGCTGCGAACGGAGCGGTCGACGACCGCCCCGCCCGGCACGGCTCGGCCTCGCCCACCCCGCATTGAACATTCGTTAAGCTACGAGGGTGGGAGCCGGGCTGTCCAGACCCGTGATCAATTCCGGGACGAAGGTGGGGTGTTCGGCGGCCGACATCGTCCGGCCGCGGGGGCGTGTCAGCGGCGCGTGACCAGGACCGGGCAGTCCGCGTGGTGCAGCAGCGCCTGGCTGACCGAGCCGAGCAGCAGCCCCTGGAAGCCGCCGCGGCCGCGCGCGCCCACCACGAGGAGGCCCGCGTCCTGCGACGTCTCGATGAGGCTCTGGCGGACCCGGCCGTGCACCGAGCGCGCCTCGACCTCGACGTCGGGGTGCCGGTCGCGGCCCGCCGCGAGCGCCCCGGTCAGGGTCTGCTCGCTGTCCTCGCGCAGCTTGTCCGTGTCGAACCAGAGCGGGGCGGGGCCGCCGGGCCCCGCCGGGCCCGTGCCGCTCCAGGTGTTCCACACGTGCACGGCGAGCAGCCCGACCTCGCGCTGCGCGGCGGCCTCGAAGGCCGTCTCGACCGCCGCCTTCGCGGCGTCGGAGCCGTCGACGGCCACCGCGACGGGCCCTTCGGGGTGCGCCCGGCCGCGTACGACGAGAACGGGGCAGTCGGCGTGCGCGGCGAGGTGCACGGCGACCGAGCCGATCAGCAGGCCGGAGAAGGCGCCCAGGCCGCGGCTGCCGACGACGACCAGGGTGGCGTCGCGGGAGCGGCCCGCGAGGACGGTGAGCGCCTCGCCCCTGACGGCCTCGCCCTCGACCGGGGCGAGTTCGGGCTCCGCGGCCCTGGCCTGCTCCACGGCCTCCGCGACGACCTCCTCGGCCCGGGCGCGCAGCTCGGGCTCGGCGGAGTCCGTGGACGTCGTGCCGTGCCGGATGCGGTGCGCCGGCACGTTGAAGGTGGTCACGACGCGCACGCCGAGTCCGCGGCGGCGCGCTTCGTGCGCGGCGACGGCGACCGCCTCCAGGCTCGACTCCGACCCGTCGGCTCCGACCAGCACGTGGCCCGCCATGTGCGCCCCTTCCTCCTGCCGGACTGTCCGGTCACTTCCAGACTGGCCCCAGGAGCGGCCCTTCGCACGGCGGGCGACGGCTCATCGGCGCGGATGGCTCACTCGTGCCCCATCTCGATGTCGCCCGCGCGCGTCGGCACGGCGTCCAGGGCGGCGACCGTCGCCGCGTCGAGGGCCACGTCGCCCGCCGCGACGTTCGCCGCCAGGTGGTCGGGGTCGGCGGTGCCCGGGATCAGCAGGACGTTCGGGGCGTGGTGGAGCAGCCAGGCGAGGCCGACCTGCGCCGGGCTCACGCCCAGGGTCTCGGCGGCCGTGACGACGGCGGGCTCGTCGGTGACCTTGGGCATGCCGGGGAAGGCGCTGCCCAGCGGGAAGTACGGCACCCAGGCGATGCCCTCGGCGAGGCAGAGCCGCAGCAGCTCCTCGTCGTCGCGGGCCACGAGGCTGTACGCGTTCTGGACACAGGCGATCCCGGCGGGCAGTCCGCGGCGCAGCTCGTCGAGGCCGACGTTGCTGAGCCCGATGGCGCCGATCTTGCCCTCGTCGCGCAGGGCGGTCATGACGGCGAGCTGGTCGTCGATGTCGACGACCTGGTCGCCCTCGGCGCGCAGTCCGGGCCCCGTCTCGGCGCGGCGCAGGTTGACGAGGGGCACCTGGTCGACGCCGAGGCTCTTGAGGTTGTCCTCGACTCCGGCCCGCAGCTCGTCGGGGCGCTGGGCGAGGCGCAGCGGCAGCGGGCCTCCGGAGTCGGGGGTGGCGCCGACCTTGCTGACGACGAGCACGTCGTCGTCGGGGCGCAGGGCCTCGCGGATGATCTCGTTCGAGAAGCCGTCGCCGTAGAACTCGGCGGTGTCGACGTGGTCGACGCCCAGCTCGACGGCGCGCCGCAGCAGGGCGACGGCAGCGGCCCGGTCGGGGGCAAGGCGCGGCAGCTGCATCGCGCCGAATCCGACCCGCGAGACGTCGCGGTCGAGGAGCCGGCCCGCGCCGCCGGGGCGCGGGGTGCCGTGCGCGGTGACGGCGGAGGAAGCAGAAGAAGACGACGAAGAAGAGGAAGACGCGGAAGAGGTCATGGAAATCCCGCCTCGTGCGAAGATAGAAGAAACGGAGGAGCCTCCGTTACGTCGAAGGTAGCACAACCGGAGGAGCCTCCGCTTTGCCCGCGTCATCCAAGCCGTCCGACCGACCCGACCAGCCCGAGCAAACCGGGCGAACCGGGCGCCCCGCCCGCGCCGACGCCCGCCGCAACCGCGAGCGCCTCCTCGCGGCCGCCCGCGCCGCCTTCACGCGGGAGGACACCACGGTGCCGCTCGACGCGGTCGCCAAGGAGGCGGGTGTCGGCATCGGCACCCTCTACCGGCACTTCCCCACCCGCGAGGCCCTCGTCGAGGCCGTCTACTCGGCCGAGCTGGACGCGGTGACGTCCGCCGTCGAACCGCTGCTCGCCCAGCTGGCGCCGCACGACGCCCTGCGCGCGTGGATGGATCGGTACGCCGACCTGGTGACGGCCAAGCGCGCCATGGCCGGCAGCCTCGTCCTGGCCCCCGCCTCCGGGCGCGGCGTCACGGCGGACACCCGGGAGCGACTGACCGCGTCGGTCGCGGCCTTCCTCGACGCGGGGGCCCGCGCGGGCACGCTGCGCGACGACGTGCCCGCCGACGACGTGATCACCATGCTGCTGGGCGTGTTCCTGGCCACGGCGGCCGGGGAGCGCGCGGACCGCACCCGGCACCTGCTCGACCTCGTCGTCGACGCGCTGCGCCCGCCGCGTGGCTGAACAGCACCGCACGCCCGGTCGGCCCACGTTTCACGCCGCTCACACCGGCAACGCACCCCACGGACGATGATCACGACCTGCGGCCGCGCGGGACCCCGTACGGCCGCGGACGGGAGGCAGGGTGCGCACGGACGTCAACTCCGGGCACGCGAGCGGCGGTTCCGGGCGGCGGGCGCTGCTCGCCGCGGGCGCCACGACGGCGGCGGGTCTCCTCGCCGGCTGCGGCACCTCCGGCGCCGACGGCAAGGGCGAGCCTTCGGGCACGTCGCAGGCCGCCCGCTCCCCGTCTCCGAGCCACCGCCGCAGCCGCCGCCCGCGCCCGCGTCCCGAACTGCCGCGCGGCGGGCGCCGGGTGTTCCCCTCGCACCGGCTCGTCGGCTACTGCGGGCTGCCGGGGGCGACCGCGCTGGGTAGGCTCGGCACGGGCGATCTCGACGACCGGGTCGACGAGCTGGAGCGGCGCGGGCGCGCCTACGCCGACGGCCGTGACGTGCTGCCCGTACTGGAACTCCTCGCGGTCGTCGCCAACCCGTCGGCGGGACCGGACGGCACGTACCGCACCCGCACACCCGACTCCACGATCCGCACGTTCCACGAGGCCGCCCGCCGCCACAGGGCGCTGCTCCTCCTCAACATCCAGCCGGGCCGCGCCGACGCCCTCGACGAGGTGAAGGCCCTCGACCGGTGGCTCGCCCACCCGGACGTGGGCATCGCGCTTGACCCCGAGTGGGAGATGGGTCCCGGCCAGATCCCCGGTGACACGTACGGGCACACCAGCGGCCCCGAACTCACCCGGATCGCCCGCCATCTCGCGTCCCTCGTGGCGGAGCACGACCTGCCGGAGAAGGTGTTCGTGTATCACCAGGTGGCCGAGTCGGTCGTCGAGGACGAGCAGGAGCTCGACGTTCCGGAGGGCGTCTCGATGGTGAAGAGCGCGGACGGGATAGGCGACGCGCGGCTGAAGCGGCACACGTGGAAGCGGCTCGTCGACGCGCTGCCCGACGATCTCCGCACCGGATTCAAGCTGTTCTTCGAGGAGGACACCGAGGGCGGCTCCCGGCTGATGTCCCCCGACGAGGTCCTGGGCCTGCGCCCGCGCCCTTCGTACGTGATGTACGAGTGAGCGGGGCCTGTCGGGCCGCTACACGACGGTGAGGATCTCCCGCACCGGGCGGCGCGGCGTCAGGGGCCCGGTCGGCCCGTAGCCGAGCCGCAGGACCATCTGCACCTGCCCCAGGTCGGACTGCGGATCGCGGGCGAGGCCGCGCAGATCCGCCCACTCCAGGGCGTGCGAGGTGACCGATGCGGCCAGGCCGTGCGCCGTCGCCACCAGGAGGACCCGCTCCATGGCCTGCCCGGCGCGCAGCCAGTCCCGCGGTCCGTCGCCGTCCGTGCCCAGCAGGGCCAGGTGCGGCTCGTCCTCGAAGGCGGCGGTGCCGGGGCCGCGGACCGGGTGGCGGCCCGCGAAGTCCCTCATGGGCGCGCCACCGGAACGTGCGCGCGGGCCGAACGCGTACTCGGGCACGCCGTCGTGCGTCGCGCCCGTCTCGTCCCCGATCCGGGTCCAGCGCTCCACGTCCCGCTGCCGCGCCGGGTCCGCGCTGTCGCGGCCCTCGGCGTCGCGGACGAGGTCCTGGAGCAGGTTCGCGTGCCAGGGCCCCGCGAAGCGCAGGCGGGCGCCCTCGCGCTCGGCGGCCTCGGCGACGGCGGCGCGGGCCGGTTCGGGGATCTCCTTGTCGGCGAAGGGCCAGCGGCTCGTGTGCCGCTGCCGGATCGAGGGGCCCAGCTCCGCGAGGCCCTCGTCCACTGGGCCCGGCTCGGCGAAGTCGACCGTCGCGAGCAGGGTCGGGTCCGCGGGATCCGGTACGAGGCGGACCCGCGGGAACCGGGCGTCGCGGGCGGCCGCCACCCGCAGATTGAACAGCGCGGCGCCGCACCCCAGGTGGACGGCCCGCAGATCGGGATCGGCCGCGGGCATGACACGGTCGGTGTCGACGGTGAGCCGGAGTGTCCCGGTCGCGGTGTCGTAGTGGAACCGCCACGGCTGGGCGTTGTGCATGGAGGGAGCGGCTGCGGCGTCCTCGACGAGAGCGGAGACGGTGGCGCGGTCCGGCAGGGGCTTCGGCATGATTCCTCCTCGGCGCTCACCACCATCGTCCGCGCCCCTCCGGCCCCGCACAGGAGTCCATGGTCCCGCGCGCATCGGGCCGAAGGGCCCTCAGCGGTCACCTCGCTCGCCCGACTCCCGAAATCGGGCGGCCAGTTCGCTGCGCGAGCGGATGCCGAGCTTCGCGTAGACGTGCGTCAGGTGGTACTGGACGGTCTTCACGGAGATGAACAGTTCGAGCGCGGCCTGCTGGTTGGTGGCCCCTGCGGCGACCACCTTCGCCACGGCCCGCTCCTGCGGCGTGAGCCGGGCGAGGCCCGCGGCGGCCCGCCCGGCGTTCAGGCCGCCCGCCTGGAGTTCGCGCTCGCACCGCTCGACGTACGTGCGGGCGCCGAGCGTGGCGTAGGCGTCGCGCGCGTTCCGCAGGACGGTGTCGGCCTCGCGGCGCTTGCCGACGCGGCGCAGGGTCTGGCCGTACGCGAAGTTCACGCGGGCCCTGTCGTAGGGCAGCGGCAGCCCGTCGAGCCGGGTGAGCGCCGCGTCGAACTGGGCGCGGGCGGCTTCGACGTCGCCGCGCGCCGCGGTCAGGCGGCCGCGCGCGATGGCGAGCCTGGCCTGGGCGGAGCGCCGGCCGCGCGCCTCGGCGCACCGCTCGTGCGGGCCCAGGAAGCGGTCGGCCTCGTCGAGACGGCCGGTCATCACGAGCGCGTTGGCGTAGACGTCGGGCCACGGCCAGAAGCCGGGTTCGTCGACGGAGCCGCGCGGGTCGAGCTGGACGAGCGGCGCCAGGGCCTCGACGACGCGCTCGTACTCGCCGCGCGACTCCGCGACCTGGGCGCGGGCCAGGCAGGACGGCACCAGCATGCAGGCGTACGGGTGGACGTCGGCGAGGGCCGCTGCCACGTGGTGGTCGGCCGCGTCGGCGTCGCCGCGCAGGGCGTGGATCTGTGCGGCGGTCCAGTGCACCAGCGGGCGCACGAGTTCGATGCGGACGACGGAGAGGCGTTCGGCGGCGCGCTGCGCCGTCTCCAGGGCCTCCGTCCAGGCGCCGAGGGCGAACTGGGTGCGGGCGAGCCAGCCCTGCGCCCACAGGGAGATCCGGGTCGAGCCCATCCGGTAGCCGGTGGGGACGGCGGCCTCCAGTCTGCGGCGGGCGGACTCGGGGGCGTCGGTGGCGAAGTCGACCCAGCCGAGGCCGAGTTGGAAGCGCTGCGGCTGGGCGCCCGCCGGGTGGCCCGCGGCGGCCTCCTCGTAGGCGGCGGCCGCTTCGGTGTGCCGGCCGGTCATCGCGAGTCCGAGGCCGAGCACGGCTTCGGACTCGATGCCGGACGGGTCGTCGGCCTGCGCGAGTCCGACGGCGCGGCGGGCCCAGGTGACGAGTTCCTCGCCGTCCCAGCGGGCGAGGGCGTGCAGCACGCGCCGCTGGCTGATCCGCGCCATCAGCTCGGGGCTGCGCGTGGCGTCGCAGTGCGCCTCGGCGGCGTCCAGGAGGGTCTCGGCCTCGGCGGGGCGGCCGCGCATGATGGCGAGGTAGCCGAGCACGGTGTCGCGCAGGGCACTCGCCGGGAAGCTCTCCAGCTCGGGGGCGAACATGGCGGCCTGCGGGATGTCGCCCGCTCCGATCATGGCGTCGACGGCGCGCAGCAGCCGGTCCTCCCGGCTCGCCCGCCCGGTGCTGAGCCGTCCGGCCCGAACGAGGGTGTCCGCCACGGCCGACCACTCCCCCGCGCTGGCCCGCTGGGTGGCGTAGCGGTCGAGTTCGTCGGCGAGGGTCTCGTCGGGGGCGGCGAGGGCGGAGACCCGGTGCAGCAGGGCGCGGCCGGTGTCCTCGACGAGTTCGGCGGCGCGCCGGTGCAGGGCGGCCCGCTCGGTGAGGCCGATGCCGGTGAGGACGGCGGCGCGTACGAGGGGGTGGGAGAAGGCGAGTTGGGCGCGTCCCGGGTCGACGGCGGCGGTGAGGAGTCCGGCGGCGCGGGCCTCGTCGACGGCGGGCAGCGGGTCGCCGGTGAGCGCGGCGAGCGCCGCGGCCTCGCTCAGGGTCGCCTCGTCTCCGAGGACCGCGCAGGCCTCGACGAGGCGGCGTGCGGCGGTTCCGCAGCCGTCGAGGCGGTGGCGGACGGCGTCGGCGGCGCGGGCGGGCGCGGGGAGTTCGGGGCGCCAGTCGCGCCAGGTGTCGCGGGGCAGCTCGGCGAGGAGCCGGGAGATGTGGCGGGGGTTTCCGCGGGTGCGCTCGCACAGGTGGCGGGCCGCGGGGAGTTCCAGGGCGAGGCCGTGGTGGTCGCGGGCGAGGGTGCGGGCGTCGTGGGGTCCGAGCGGGCCCAGCCGGAGGGCCTCCCCCTCGCAGCCGTCGAGGAACGCGCGGGTGCGCAGGAGGGCGGCGGGCGGTGCCTCGGTGTCGGCGCCGAGTTCGTCGGGGCGGTCCCGTGCGAGGAGCAGGACGAGGACGCGCTGGTCGGACAGGCGGCGCAGGGCCGAGCCGATCGCGCGCAGACTCTCGGCGTCGGCCCAGTGCGCGTCGTCGACGACGATGACGAGCGGTTCGCGCTCCTGCCGTGCGGCCCACTGCCTGCGCAGGTGGTCAGCGGCGTCCAGTACGGCGTCGGTGTCCGGCAGGGCCGCGCCGAGGGCCAGGGCGAGCTGGCGGGCGAGGCCGAACGGCAGCACGCACTCCCAGGGGACGCCGGAGACGGACACCGTGCGGACGTCCGCCGTGCCGGGGCCGTCCAGGGTGTGTCGCACCAGGGCGGTCTTGCCGATGCCCGCGGGTCCCTCGACGAGCAGCAGGGCGGGGTGTCCGGCGTGTGCGGCCGTGAGCGCCCGGGTCAGTGCCGCGGCCTCGGCGGTGCGTCCGACGAGGTCGCGCCGCTGTTCAGGGCGCCCGTCCATGGCCCTGCACGCTAGCAGGGTGCCCTGGTCAGCCAAGGTCGCCGCCCGCGACCGGCAGCACACTGCCGGTGATGTACGAGGCCTCCTCGGAGGCCAGGAAGCAGATGGCGGCGGCCTGCTCGTCGAGGGTGCCGTAGCGTCCCAGCGGGCTGTGGGCGAGGGTCTGGTCGATGTGTGCCCGGAACCAGGCCCGCTCCCGCTCGGTGTGCTGTGGTGGTGTGCCGCGGGAGACACGGCGTGGCGGGGCGTCGGTGCCTCCGGGGGCGGTGGCCACGACGCGGATGCCGGCCTCGGCGTATTCGAGGGCAAGGGAGGCGGTCAGCGCGTTGATGCCTCCCTTGGCCGCGGAGTACGGGATGCGGTGGATGCCCCGGGTGGCGGCCGAGGACACGTTCACGATGACACCGTGGCCCTGGTCCTTCATGCCGGGCAGGGCCGCACGGCATGAGTACAGGGTCGTCATCAGGGAGCGGGTGATCTCCGCCTGGATCTCGGGGGCGGTGAACTCGGTGAACGGTTTGAAGTTGATGGCGCCGCCGACGTTGTTCACCAACACGTCCACCCCGCCCAGGAGGTGGGCCGCTTCGGTCAGGGCGGCGCGTGCGCCCTCGTAGCTCTCCAGGTCGGCGAGGACAGCGTGTGCCCTCAGTTCGTCGGCGGCCTCGCGGGCGGTGTCGGCGCGGTCGACGAGGACGACGTCGGCGCCCTCGGCGACGAGCCGGCGGGCCACGGCGAGGCCGATGCCCTGGCCTGCCCCGGTGACCACGGCCCGCTTCCCGGCGAACCGGCCGGTGTGCACGGTGGGGACGCTCACGCGGCGGCCTCCGCGGTGGCGCGGGCGGTGGCCGGGGTGAACTTCTCGTAGTGGAAGCTCGCCGGTGTCACGCCGAGGGCGGTGATGTGTCCGCGGACGGCCTCGACCATGGCGGGCGGTCCGCACAGGTAGACGTCGGCGGCGCCGTCGTGCAGGGTCGCCGCGTCCATCAGGCCGGTCACGAAGCCCTTGTTTCGGGCGCTGGAGGCGGCGTCGGCGACGCAGTGGTCGAAGGTGAACCCGGGGATCACCTCTGCGTAGTCCTCCAGGGTGTCCAGGTGGACGAGGTCCTCGTCGGTGGTGACTCCGTAGAGCAGGTGCACGGGCTGTCCCGTCGGCCGCTGGGCGATGCGTTCCAGCATGGACAGCAGGGGTGCGAGGCCGGTGCCGCCCGCGAGCAGCAGTGCGGGGCGGGCCTGTTCGCGCAGGTAGAAGCTGCCCATGGGGCCGGTGAATTCGAGCCGGTCACCGACGCGGGCGCGCTCGGTGAGGTACCCGGACATGGCGCCGCCGTCGACAACCCGTACGAGGAAGGACAGCTGCCGCTGGTTCGGTCCCGAGCTGAAGGAGTACGAGCGGGCCTGGTCGGTGCCGGGCACGGCGATGTTCACGTACTGGCCGGGCAGGAAGTCCAGGGCGTCGCGGTCGTCGACGTCGAGGGTGAACTCGACGGTGGTGGCGGAGTGCCGCTTGACGTCGGCGAGGGTGGCGGCGTGCGTGGCGGCGCCGGTCTTGGCGGCGGCCGACGAGGCGGGGATGCTCAGCACGAGGTCGCTCCGGGGTGTCATCTGGCAGGGCAGGCAGTACCCGGCGGCGGCCTCGTCGTCGCTGAGGGCCTCGTCGATGTAGTCGCCGCCGTCGTAACCTCCGGACTCGCAGAGCGACTTGCAGGTTCCGCAGGCGCCGTCGCGGCAGTCGAGCGGGATGTTGATGCGGGCCTTGTAGGAGGCCTCGGCGACGGTCTCGTCGGGGCGGCACTCGATGAATCGGGTGATGCCGTCCTCGAAGTTCAGGGCGACCTGGAAGGACATGTGGCGGCTCATTTCGACGGCTCGGGCGGGGCGGTTCAGACGTGGTAGATGTCGACGACGTGATGCACGAAGTCGTTCTTCAGGACGACCTTCTTGCGGGCGATGAGCGGCTCGGGCCCGGAGACGTCGAGGGTGTAGTGCGAGGTGCCGAAGTACGTGTCGGTGCTCTGGTAGCGGTAGTAGAGCGTGAACCAGTTGAACCGCACGTGCAGGAGGTCGCCCTCGCGGCCGGTGACCTCGACGTTCGTGATGTTGTGGCCGGTACGCGGTTCCGGCAGGCTCGTCGCGCTGGAGCGGTCGGTGCGGATGCGGAAGACGCGGTCCTCCAGGCCCGCCCTGGACGGGTAGTAGACGAGGGAGATCTCCGTCTGCGGGTTCCGGGTGAGTTCGTCGTCGTCCGCCCAGGCCGGCATCCAGAACTCGGCGTCGGCGCGGTAGCAGTCGAGCCACTTCTCGAACTCGCGGTCGTCGAGGTACCTCGCCTCGCGGTACAGGAACTGGCGGACGTCCTCAAGGGTGAACGTCTCGACGGCGGTGGTCACTTGACGTCCTCCAGGTCGAGCGCGGCGGTCAGGGTGTCGGCCCAGTAGCGGTGCTGGATCGGGTAGAGGCCCTCGTCCTCGGTGCGCACACCGCTGGCGATCGGGTTGATGCCGATCTTCTTGGCCTCCTCGTCGGGCCCTTCGATCTGGTGCACGGCGCCGCGGCTGAGGTCGTTCCAGGGCATGGCCCCGGCGACGTACGTCTTCTGGCAGGAGCGGAACTCCTCCAGGTCGTCTGGGGTGGCCATGCCGGTGGCGTTGAAGAAGTCCTCGTACTGGCGGATGCGCTGAGCGCGCTGCTCGGCCGGCTCGCCCTTGGGGGCGATGCAGTAGATGGTGACTTCCGTCTTGTCGACGGAGATGGGCCTGAAGTGCCGGATCTGGGAGCTGAACTGGTCCATCAGGTACACGTTCGGGTACAGGCACAGATTGCGGGAGACACCGATCATCCAGTCGGCGCGCTCGGCGCCGACCTGCTCGGCGAGCTCCTCGCGGCGCTCGTACAGGGGCCGGTTCGCCGGGTCGAGCCACTGCGTCCACAGCAGCAGATGGCCGTGCTCGAAGGAGTAGAAGCCGCCGCGCTGCTTGGCCCAGCCTCCGGCGTCCATCGTCCGGGTGTCGTTGCCCGACTCTCCGGAGGTGCGGCGGGCCTGCGTGGCGGCGTAGTTCCAGTGGGTGGCGGACACGTGGTAGCCGTCGGCCCCGTTCTCCGCCTGGAGCTTCCAGTTGCCGTCGTAGGAGTACGTGGAGGAGCCGCGCAGCACCTCAAGGCCCTCGGGCGACTGGTCGACGATCATGTCGATGACGACGGCGGCGTCCCCGAGGTGCTCGGCCAGCGGCTTGACGTCGGGGTTGAGGCTGCCGAAGAGGAAGCCGCGGTAGCTCTCGAAGCGGGCGACCTTCTTGAGGTCGTGCGAGCCGTCCTTGTTGAACTGCTCGGGGTAGCCGGCCTCGCGGGGGTCCTTCACCTTGAGGAGCTTGCCGGTGTTGTTGAAGGTCCAGCCGTGGAACGGGCAGGTGAACGTGGTCCTGTTGTCCGTCTTCCTGCGGCACAGCATGGCGCCGCGGTGGCTGCACGCGTTGATCAGGCAGTGCAGCTCGCCCTGCTTGTCGCGGGAGATCACGACGGGCTGGCGTCCGATGTACGTGGTGAAGTAGTCCCCGATCTCCGGGATCTGGCTCTCGTGGGCGAGATACACCCAGTTGCCCTCGAAGATGTGCTTCATCTCGAGCTCGAACAGTTCCTCGTCGGTGAAGACGCTGCGCCTGACGCGGTGGACCCCGCGCTCCGGGTCCTCCTCCAGGGCGTCCGCGAGGATGGTCCGCGCGCGACCCGTGCTGCTGCCCTCCGCCATGTCCTTGTCCCTCCGCCTCGACGTGGCACGCCTGGTCGGCGGCCGTGCTGCGACTGCTTTTCAGCACGATGACAGCCGGGTGAAGCGTCGGCCCCGGACATTCCCCCAGGGTTGGCCCAGGGGGGTACTGATATCGACAGAGTCTCAATAGCCTGCAAGTGGATATTTGTGGGCTATGGGGTGCGCTGCCTACGCTGAAGCGCGTCAAGGGCCCCGCCGGGACACAACAAAGGGGCAGCCAGATGGAATTGAGGCACCTGCGGTACTTCGCGGCCGTCGCCGAGACACGTCACTTCGGCAAGGCCGCGCAGGCGCTGCACATGGCTCAGCCGCCGCTCTCCCAGGCGATCCGCCGCCTGGAGACGGAGCTGGGCGTGGAGCTGTTCACCCGCACCACCCGGCAGGTGTCCCTGACCGGCGCGGGCGAGGTGTTCCGCACCGACGTGGAGCGCATCCTCACGTCCGTCGACGAGGCGGTGGCCCGCGTGGGCCGTTTCGCCTCCGGCGTCGAGGGCGTGCTCCGGGTCGGCCTGACCGGATCGGCCTCGTACCGCCAACTGCCCACCCTGGCACGCCTGGTGAAACAGGAGATGCCGCACGTACGGATGGAGGTGCACACGGAGATGCTGACACCCGCGCAGGAGCACGGCCTCGACGAGCGGCGCCTCGACGTCGGCGTGCTGCGCCCGCCGATCCGCCAGGAGGGCATCGCGCACCGCCTGATCGCGGACGAGCCGCTGGTCGCGGCCGTCCCCGAGGGCCACTGGCTCGCCGATGCCACGACCGTCCGCGTCGAGCAGCTGCGCCACGAGGACTTCATCATGTACGGCGCCACGCTCGGCTCCGTCGTGAACGACGCCGTCGTCCGCAGCTGCCTGACCTCCGGCTTCTACCCGCACCGCGCCTACGAGGTGACCGAGACATCGGCCGCCCTGGCCCTGGTCGCGGCGGGACTCGGCGTGGCGGTGCTGCCCGACTCGGTGCGCTCCGCACCCCGCGAGGGCGTGGTGTGCAGGACCGTCGAGGACGCCCCGACCGTGCCGCTGGCCCTGGCCTGGCGCCGCGAGGACGAGACACCCCTCATCCGGCAGCTGCTCGACGTGCTGGAGCGGCACGACCTGTTCGTACGAGAGACCGAGGGAACGCCATGAGGACCGGGGGAACGCCATGAAGATCGTCAAGGTGGAGGCCATTCCCTTCGCCATCCCCTACGTCAAGCCGCTGCGGTTCGCGAGCGGCGAGGTGCACACCGCGGACCACGTGCTGGTCCGGGTGCACACCGACGAGGGCCTGGTCGGCACGGCCGAGGCGCCGCCCCGCCCGTACACGTACGGCGAGACACAGGAGTCCGTCGTCGCCGTGATCGAGAAGATCTTCGCGCCGCAGCTCCTGGGCCTCACCGCCCTGGAGCGCGAGACCGCCCACGCCCGCCTCGACCGGACCGTCGGCAACCCCGCCGCCAAGGCCGCGATCGACATGGCCCTGTGGGACCTGCTCGGTCAGAGCGCCGGGATGCCGGTGTCCGGCCTGCTCGGCGGCTTCGGCGACCGGATGCGCGTGAGCCACATGGTCGGCTTCGCGCCCGCCGACGCCATGGCGGCCGAGGCCGAGCGGATCCGTGACACGTACGGCATCACGACGTTCAAGGTGAAGGTCGGGCGCAACCCGTACGGCGAGGACGTCGCCGCCTGCCGGGCCCTGCGCGCGGCCCTCGGCCCGGATGTCGAGCTGTACGTCGACGGCAACCGCGGCTGGTCCGCGTCCGACGCGGCGCGCGCCCTGCGGGAGATGGCGGACCTGGACCTGACGTTCGCGGAGGAGCTGTGCCCCGCCGACGACGTGCTCGGCCGGCGGTGGCTGGTCGGGCAGAGCCCCATCCCGTTCATCGCCGACGAGAGCGCGACCCGGGCCGCCGAGGTCACCCGCGAGCTGCTCGGCGGCTCCGCGACCGCCATCAGCATCAAGACCGCGCGCACCGGCTTCACCGCCTCCCAGCGGGTCCTGCACCAGTGCGAGGGCCTGGGCGTCGAGGTGGTGATGGGCAATCAGATCGACGGCCAGATCGGTACGTTGTGCTCGGTCGCCTTCGGCGCCGCGCACCGCTCCTCCTCGCTGCACGCGGGCGAACTCTCCAACTTCCTGGACATGTCCGACGACCTGCTCACCGAGCCGCTCACGATCGCGGACGGCACGCTGCGCGTCCGCGAGGGCGCGGGACTCGGGATCGACATCGACCCCGAGAAGCTGGCCCGCTACCGCCTGGACACCTGAGACACACCACCACCTCACCAAGGACGGGACACACCATGACCGACACCGCCACCGAGCAGGCCACGGCCGCCGCGTCCGGCAACGCGGCCACCGAGCAGTTCCGCAGCAAGCAGCGCGCCGACGCCCCCGTCGCCGACACCGCGCGGGTGAACACACTGGTCTCCGAACTCCTCGCCGCCACCCACGACATCATCCGCCGCCACAAGGTGAGCTACGCCGAGTACGACGCGCTGAAGGCATGGCTGATCCAGGTCGGCGAGGACGGCGAGTGGCCGCTCTTCCTCGACGTGTGGGTCGAGCACGTCGTCGAGGAGGTCGCGAACGAGGACCGGGAGGGCAGCAAGGGCACGATCGAGGGCCCCTACTACGTCCCCGACGCGCCGGAGCTGCCCGCCGAGGCCACCCTGCCGATGCGCGAGGACGAGGGCGGCACCCCGCTGCTGTTCCAGGGCCAGGTGCGTGCCGTCGACGGCACCGCGCTGGCCGGCGCCACCGTCGAGATGTGGCACGCCGACGACGACGGCTTCTACTCCCAGTACGCGCCGGGCCTGCCGGAGTGGAACCTGCGCGGCACGATCGTCGCCGACGAGCAGGGCCACTTCAAGATCCACACGGTGCAGCCGGCCCCGTACCAGATCCCGACCGACGGCTCCTGCGGCAAGCTCATCGCCGCCGCCGGATGGCACGCCTGGCGCCCCGCCCATCTGCACCTCAAGGTGTCGGCGCCCGGCCATCAACTGGTCACCACGCAGCTGTACTTCGACGGCGGCGAGCACGTGGCCGACGACATCGCCTCCGCCGTCAAGCCCGAGCTGATCCTCTCCCCGACGCCCCGCGCCACGGGCGAGGGCCACGAGGTGACGTACGACTTCGTTCTCGACAAGGTGTGATGCACGGTGCTGTTCGCTGTACGCATGGACGTCGACATCCCGCGCGATCTCGCGCCGGACGAGCGCGCCGATCTGGTGGCCCGGGAGAAGGCCTACTGTCAGGAGCTGCAGAAGTCCGGTGAGTGGGTGCACATCTGGCGGTGTGTCGGCCAGTATTCCAACCTCAGTGTCTTCGACGTCGCCGACAACGAGGCGCTGCACCGGATCCTGTGGAACCTTCCGCTGTTCCCCTTCATGTCCATCGAGGTGACACCGCTCGCCCAGCACCCGTCCGACCTCGCGGCCGGGGAACCGGTGCGATGACACCGCTCCATCACGTGGTGAGCGGCCCGGCGGACGGGCCGCCCCTCGTCCTCGGCCCGTCCCTGGGCACGTCCACGGCGGTCTGGGAGCGGCAACTCCCCGACCTGGCACGGGACTTCCGCACCGTCGCCTACGACCTGCCGGGGCACGGCGGCACGGCGCCCCTTCGGGACGCCGCTCCCGGGAGCACCACGGTCGCCGACCTGGCGGCCCTGGTGCTGTCCCTCGCGGACCGCCTCGGCCTCGGCCGCTTCCACTACGCGGGGATCTCGCTCGGCGGGGCCGTCGGCGCCCACCTCGCCGCGCACCACCCGGAGCGGATCGCTTCCCTCGCCCTGGTCTGCTCGTCGGCGCACTTCGGCCCGCCCGAACCCTGGCGCGAGCGGGCCGCCCTGGTCCGCGACCGGGGCACGGCGGCGCTCCTCACGTCGGCGCCCGCCCGCTGGTTCTGCGACGCGTCGCTCGCCACGAGCGCCTTCGGCCGCCACCTTCTCGACACCCTGGCGGCCACGGACGCGGAGGGCTACGCGGCCTGCTGCGACGCCCTCGCCGCGTACGACCTGCGCCACCACCTCGCGAAGATCACCGCACCGACCCTCGTCGTGGGCGGCTCGCGGGACGAGGCGACGCCGCTCCCCCACGCCCGTGAACTCGCGGACGGTGTCACGCGGGGCCTCCTGGAGGTACTGGAGTGCGGCCACCTGGCGGCCGAGACACCGGAGCCGCTGGTCAAGGCGCTGCGCGGCCACATGACCGGTGCCCGGCGGGCGCCCTGACCCACTGAAATATGATCGCGCCATGTCCGACACGACCGAGACCACGCCTGACATCAAGATCTCGCAGCGCGCGCTGAACGTCGCCCCGTTCTACGCGATGGAGTTCGCCAAGCAGGCCGCGGCGCTGGAGGCCGACGGCCACCACGTCGTCAAGCTCAACCTCGGGGAACCGGACTCCGGGGCGCCCCCGGCGGTCCGCGAGGCGATGCGCGAGACCATGGACGGCCGCCCGCTGCCCTACACGGCGGCGCTCGGCCTGCCCGCCCTCCGGCAGGCCATCGCCGGCTTCTACCGGGAGCGGCACGGCGTCGAGGTCGACCCGGCCCGCGTCGTCGTGACGGCGGGCGCGTCCGCCGCGCTGGTCCTGGCCACCGCCGCCCTCGTCGACCAGGGCGACGAGGTGCTGATCGCCGACCCGTCGTACCCGTGCAACCGGCAGATCGTCGAGAGCTTCGGCGCGGACGTCACCCTCGTGCCCACGGACGCGGAGACCCGCTTCCAGCTCGACGCGGCGGCGGTGCGCGCGCACTGGACCGACCGGACGCGGGGCGTCATGGTCGCCACGCCCTCGAACCCGACCGGGACGTCCGTGCCGCTCGACGAGCTCGACGCGCTGTGCCGGTTCGCGCGCGAGCGCGGGGCGTGGCGGCTCGTCGACGAGATCTACCTCGACCTCGGCGACCACGACGCGGACGGCCGCCCGCCGCGCAGCGCGCTCTCGGTCGACCCCGACGCCGTCATCATCAACAGCTTCTCGAAGTACTTCGGCATGACCGGCTGGCGGCTCGGTTGGTGTGTCGCGCCGGAGGCGCTCGTCCCGGCGATGGAGCGGCTCGCGCAGAACTACTTCCTGTGCGCGTCCGCCCCCGCCCAGCAGGCCGCCCTGGAGTGCTTCACCCCGGCGTCCCTTGCGATCTGCGAGGAGCGCCGCGCCGAGTTCCTGGCCCGGCGCGCGCTCGTCCTCGACGGCCTGCGCCGGATCGGCCTGCCGGTCCCGGTGCCGCCCGACGGCGCGTTCTACGTCTACTTCGACGTCTCGGGGACGGGCCTGACGTCCTGGGAGTTCTGCGAACGGGCCCTGCGGGAGGCACACGTGGCCCTCACCCCGGGCCGCGACTTCGGCAGCCACACGGCGGACACCCACGTACGCCTGTCGTACGCCGCGTCGTCCGCCGCCCTGCGCGAGGGCCTCGACCGGTTGGGCCGTTTCGTGTCCGGCCTGAACTGAACCGTCGGGGCGGCCCGCCCCGGCGCGGATAGGCTTCGATCATGAGCGAAAGCACACCGCCGCAGGCCCCCGCGTACGACCGCGCCGCGGTACTCGGCGAGCGCCTCAAGGAGCGCATCTACGCCTCCCTGACCCTGCTCGCGGTCCTCGTGGGCCTCGCGCAGGGCGGCCACGCCACCCACAAGGGGGCGACGGTGGCGGTGGCGGCCACGGCGCTCGGCCTGTGGCTGGCGACCCTGGTGGCGGACATGCAGGCCCACCCGGTCGTGCACGGCAGCCGCCCCGGCCGCCACGACATCCGCCACGAACTGTTCACCAGCAGCCCCCTCCTGACCACCGCCATCGGGCCCCTCCTCCTCATCGCCGTCTCGGCGCTCGGAGCCGTGGACCTCACTACGGCCCTCTGGATCGCCGCGGGCTCCGAGGTCCTCACCCTCGCCGTCTGGGGCTTCGTGGGCGGCCGCCGCGCGGGCGCGGGCCCCCTGCACGCCGTGGTGACATCGGCGCTGAACGCGGCGATCGGCCTGGGCGTGGTGTCGGTGAAGCTGCTGGCGGGGCACTGAGGCTCGTACGGCCCCGGGTCTCAGGCCGTCGCGGCGATCGCCCGCATGACGGCCGTGGCACCCGGGCCGGGTCGGCCGGGAAGCCGTGCGAGGTGGACGCGGCGGACTTCACGAGGCGCGCCCTCCACCTGCAGCAGGCGCACCCCGGGCGGCAGCACGGGCGCCATCCGGGCGGGCACGGTGGTCACGCCGCGTCCGGCGGCGACCAGGTGCAGCTTCGTCAGCCAGTCGCGGACGGTGTGGGCGATGTGCGGGCGGCCCGGCAGCCCCGGCCAGACACCCAGCAGCGGCTCGGCCTTCGACGTCGGAGCGGCGATCCACGGCAGGTCGACCAGCTCGTCGACGTGCACGGTGGCCCGGCCGGCCAAAGGGCCCGCGGCGGACACCGCGACGAGCAGCTCCGTGTCCTCGACGGTGTCGAGGTGCAGGCGCGGCGACTCTCCGTCGGACGGCCGGTGCGGCGGGCGCGAGGTGAGCACGGCGAGGTCGAGCGATCCCGCGCGCAGCGCCCGGATCAGGGCTGATGTGGTGCCCTCGCGGGTGGTCACCGACAGCTGCGGGCGCGCCTCTTCGAGCCTGGCGAGCACGCCGGGCAGCAGCGTGGCGCCCGCGCTCATGAACAGTCCCAGCCGCACCGTCTCACTCGGCGCCGCGCTGCCGGTGAGTTCGCGCTCCGCGGCTTCGACGGAGGCGAGGATCGCGCGGGCGTGGCGCAGCAGCCCCAGGCCGGCGGAGGTGAGCCGCACGCCGTCGGGTCGCCGCTCGAACAGGACGGCGCCCGCTTCCCGTTCGAGGGCCGCCGCCTGACGCGATACGGCGGACTGCGTGTATCCGAGCTTCGTGGCCGCGGCGGTGAAGCTGCCCGACTCGGCGACCTGCCGCAGTACCCGTAGTCCTGTGCTGGAGAAGTCCATGCGCATTACGCATACCAGAGATGCCAGATCTTCGCTTGGCGCATGCCGGGGCCGCTCCTACGCTCCAAGTGACCGATCAAGGAGCGGTCGGTCGTGCGAATCGAGGAGGCCATGGCATGCGCGCAGCGGTCCTGACGGAGTTCGGCGCACCCCTCGCGGTGCGCGAGGTGCCCGATCCGGTGGCGGAAGGCGGCGAGGTGGCCGTCGAGGTGCTGGCCACCTGCGTTCCGCCCTACGCGGAGGACGTCTTCGGCGGCCGCCGCAACTACCCGCTCGAACCCCCGGTGATCCCCGGCGTCGGAGGCGTGGGCCGTGTCGTGCACGTCGGCCCCGACGCCACCCGCCTTCGCGTCGGGGATCTGGTGTGGTGCGACTGCACGGTGCGGGCGCGGGACGACGCACTGACCCCCGACATCGCGTTGCAGGGCTGGAGTTCGCGGGGCGAGGGCGGCGCGCGACTGGCCCGGCACCTGCACGACGGCTCCTTCGCGGAACGCATGCGGGTACCGACGGAGAACGTCCACGTCCTCCCACCGGACACGCCCCTGGATGCCACGCACTGGTCCTCGCTCGGGGTCTACGTCATCCCTTACGGCGGCCTCCTGGCGGGTCGCCTCGAAGCGGGCGAGACCCTCCTCGTCGGCGGCGCCACCGGGAATCTGGGCAGCGCGGCGGTCGCCACGGCGCTGGCCATGGGCGCGGCGCGAGTGGTGGCACCGGGCCGCAACCGGGCGGCGCTCGACCTGCTCGCGGACCGCTTCGGAGACCGCGTGCGCCCCGTGGAACTGACCGGCGACGAGACGGTGGACCGCGCGGCGATGACCGCGGCGGCCTCCGGGCCGATCGACATGGTGCTCGACCTCCTCCCGCCCTCCGCCCCCGCCTCGGCGGCGCGGACGGTGGCCATGACCGTCCGGGAGTACGGCCGCGTCGTCCTGATGGGCGGCGTCGGCATGCTCGGCGGCGAAGACCTGTCGCTTCCCTACCCCTGGCTCATGCGCAACTCGGTCACCGTCCGCGGCCAGTGGATGTACCCGCGCTCCGCGAACGCCGCCATGATCCGCCTCATCGCCTCGGGCACCCTGGACGTCACCCGCGACCGCTTCACGACGTTCCCCCTCGCCGCCACGAACACCGCGATCCACCACGCGGCCGCCCACCCGGGCCCGTACGACCGGACGGTACTGGTGCCGTCGGCCTGACACCCCACGGCTTCATGGGGTGAACCCACCTGGCACGGAAGAAGTTCCTCTGTTTCAAGTCTTGACGCCCGTGAGGAGCGAGAGGACATTGAGACCGCTCTGGGAGCGCTCCCAGAGAGTTCCGTTCAGTTTCGGCCATCCAGTTCGCTTGTTCCGTCAATCCCTGGAGGCACCCCCCATGACCGAGAGATCCGGCGGACGCACGCGTCGCCGCCCTCGCAGAGCGCACACCATCCGCCGCGCGCTCGCCGCGGCGGTCGCCGCCCTCGGCCTTGTCGCGGCCGCCGCGACGCAGTCCGCGAGCGCCGCGGCGCCGCCACCGCCGTCGGGCTGGAGTCAGGTGTTCCTCGACGACTTCAACGGCTCGGCCGGCACCGGCGTCAACACGTCCAACTGGCAGTACGACACCGGGACTTCGTATCCGGGCGGCCCCGCCAACTGGGGCACGGGCGAGGTCGAGACGATGACCAGCAGCACCGACAACGTCTCCCTCGACGGCAGCGGCAATCTGCGCATCACCCCGCTGCGCGACTCCTCGGGCCGCTGGACCTCGGGCCGCATCGAGACCAGGCGCACCGACTTCCAGCCGCCGTCCGGCGGAAAGCTGCGCGTCTCCGCGCGCATCCAGATGCCCAACGTCACGGGCACCGCCGCCGAGGGCTACTGGCCGGCGTTCTGGGCACTGGGCGCCCCGTACCGCGGCAACTACCAGAACTGGCCCGGCGTGGGCGAGCTGGACATCATGGAGAACGTGCAAGGCCTGAACAAGGTCTGGGCGACGATGCACTGCGGCACCAGCCCCGGCGGGCCCTGCAACGAGACCACCGGCATCGGCGGTTCCACGGCCTGCCCCGGCAGCACCTGCCAGTCCGGCTTCCACACGTACAGCATGGAGTGGGACCGTTCGGTCAGCCCGGAAGCCATCCGCTTCTATGTCGACGACGTCAACTACCACACGGTCACGGCCAACCAGGTGGACGCGACGACCTGGGCCAACGCCACCAACCACGGGTTCTTCCTCATCCTGAACGTGGCGATGGGCGGCGGATTCCCCGACGCCTTCGGCGGCGGACTCGACGGTGACACCCAGCCCGGCAAGCCGATGGTCGTGGACTACGTCCAGGTCCTGTCGGCCGAGGGCGGCGGCACCACTCCCCCGCCGTCCGGCAGCCGTGACGCGTACGGCACCATCCAGGCCGAGTCGTACGACGGCCAGTCCGGTGTCGCCACGGAGGGCACCACCGACTCGGGCGGCGGGCAGAACCTGAGCAATCTCGCCAATGGCGACTGGGCCGTCTACAAGGGCGTCACCTTCGGCTCCACCCCGGCCACCCAGTTCAAGGCCAGGGTGGCGAGCGGCGCGGCGGGCGGTGTCAGCGGACTGGTGGAGGTGCGTCTCGACAGCCGCAGCAACGCACCGATCGGCAGCTTCTCGCTCGCCAACACCGGCGGCTGGCAGTCCTGGCGGACGGTACCGGCGAACATCTCGTCGGTGACCGGCACGCACGACGTCTATCTCACCTTCACGAGCGGCCAGCCCGCCGACTTCGTGAACGTGAACTGGTTCTCGTTCGGGCACTGAGCGAGGCTGGTTCCGTCGTGGTTCCCCTGCGAGGACGGTGTCTCGCAGGGGAACCGGCGTATCGCCCGGTTCCGAAACACCGTGCCGAGGCGCAGTATTGACCGACCGTCACGCGCCCACGAGGGAGAGGTCATGTCACGAGCGTCCGCCGCACGGACCTGGATCACGGACAACCTGCCCAAGCTGATCGCCACGCACCGAGTGCCCGGCGCGCAGGTCGCCGTGCTGGTCGACGACGAGGTGGTGGACGGCGCCGCCGGAGTGGTGAGCAGGACCACCGGCGTGCCCGTCACACCGGACGCGGTCTTCCAGATCGGCTCGATCACCAAGGTCTGGACGGCGACCCTGATCCAGCAGTTGGCGAACGAGGGCCGCCTGGACCTCGACAGCCCGGTTCGCGCGTACCTGCCCGCGTTCACGCTCGCCGACGAGCGGGCCGCCGAGACCGTCACCGTCCGCCAACTCCTGTGCCACACCTCGGGGATCGAGGGCGACCGGTTCACCGACACGGGCGCGAACGAGAACGCGGTCGAGCGCTATCTGCCGACGCTGTCCGACGCCGAGCAGCTGTATCCGCCCGGCGAACAGTTCTCGTACTGCAACAGCGGCTACGTCGTGCTCGGCAGGCTCGTCGAGGTGCTGCACGGCCAGCCGTTCAACGCGGCGCTGCGCGCACACCTGGTGTCACCGCTGGGCCTCGCCCACGTGGCCACGCACATCGGCGAGGCCATTCTGGAGCTGCCCGCCATCGGCCACCTCGGCACCGACCCGCAGCCGGCCCCCGTCTACGGGCTGCCACCCTCGACCGCCCCGGCCGGCGCCGCACTCGCGATGCCCGCGCGCAGCCTCCTCGGGTTCACGCGGCTGCATCTCGCCGACCGCTCGTTCGACGTCATGCGCGAGACACAGGTGACCGTGCCGCCGCTCGGGGCGCTCGGCGACCGCTGGGGGCTCGGCTGGATGCTCTACGACCGCGCGGGCGCCGACATGATCGGGCACGACGGCGGCACCATCGGGCAGTACGCCTTCCTGCGCGTGGTGCCCGACGCGGGCGTCGCGGTCGCCGTGCTCACCAACGGCGGGGACGCCGCCGCGCTCTTCCAGGACGTCGGCGGTCATCTCCTCGCCGAGCTCGCCGACGTACGGCTGCCGGCCCTGCCGCGGGTCCCCGAGGACCCGGCGCCGGTCGACGCGCACCGCGCGACCGGCACGTACCGCTCCACGCTGCTCGACTTCGACCTCGCCGTGCGGGACGACGGCACGACATGGCTGACCACCACGCCGCGCACCGCAGAAGCCCGGGTGCTGCTCGGCGAGGACAGCATCGAGCAGCGACTCGTGGGCCTCGGGCCCGACCGGCTGATCAGCGTGGAGCGGCGCGCGGGTCGGCACGAGGTGTTCGTGCTCGTCGGCGAGGACGACGCGGGCCGCGCCCGGTATCTGCACAACAGCCGGGCGGCGGCCCGCGTCACCGTTTGACGGGTGGGGTCCGGTTACTTCTGCTGCTCGTCCTGCCCCTTGCCCTGGTCCATGCCGAGGTGCTTCCTGGCCTGGTCCTGGACGGAGTCGACCTGGGACTTGTACTTGCTCCCGGTCTTCTTGTCCACGGCATCGCCCGCCATGTCGATGCCCTTGCCGGCCTGGGACTCGTGCCCCTTGAGCATCTGCTTGATCTTGTCCAACGCAGACATGTGCAACCTCCTCGTGGACCTCTTCTCCCACCAGGATCACGCCTTCGGCCACGACGCGCACGCGGGGACGGCACTCACCGCGACAATCACCGCGATCCGGGTGTCCGAGGGGCGTACTGTCACCGTCACCCCCATATCGTCCATACTCGACGAAACACACTGATCACCGTGCGTCGAGGAGAGCGTCATCAGCATCACAGGGCCCGTGCCCAGCGCAGTCGTTGAACGGTCGTCCGGGGGTTCCCGGGCGTGGCACGGGGTGTTGGGGGGTGTCGTCGCCGTGGCCCTCGTGACGCAGCTCGTGCTGGTGTTCACGGGCGGGTCCGCCGCCGGTGCCGGCGACACCACGCGGGACCAGGCCGACGCCCTGACCCGGCTTGTGCGGATGCTCAGTTACTTCACGATCCAGAGCAACATCCTCGTGCTCGTGTGTGCCGTGACGCTGGTGCTGCGCCCCGGCAGGGACGGGCCGCTGTGGCGGGTCCTCCGGCTCGACGCGCTGCTCGGCATCACCATCACCGGCCTGGTGTTCGCGATCGTCCTCGCGCCGCAGATCCACCTCGAGGGCGTGTCGCTGTGGATCACGGTGGGGCTGCACTACGTGGCGCCGCCGATGACGCTCGTCGGCTGGCTGCTGTTCGGACCACGGGGGCGGATCGACGGCGCGAGCGTGGCGTGGGCGTTCGTGTGGCCGGCGGCCTGGATCGCGTACACGCTCGTGCACGGCGCGGTCACGGACTGGTACCCGTATCCGTTCCTCGACGTGCAGGCGCGCGGGTACGGCGTCGCGCTGCGGAACATCGTCGGGGTGCTGCTCGTCGCGGCCGTGCTGGCCTGGCTGTTGGCGTGGATCGACCGGCGGCTCGCGCGGCGCGTCAAGCGGCCGTTGCCGCTTCCCCATCGCGTGTGACGGCGTCGGCGGACGACCTCACGCACCCCCTGTCGTCACGCCCCCGCCGCGTGAAAGGATGCGCGGGCACAACTCCGACACAGCACGCCCGCAGGAGGCCCGCATGCGTAGGAGGACGGGCGGGCTCTTCACGACCGGTGACGGAACCGTGGTGATGCTCGCCGAACAGCGCCCCGGCGCCGACGGTCAGTGGCGGATCACCGCGCGCACACAGGCCGGTCGGCAGATCGCCGAGGTGAGGTTCCGGCTGTGCGAGGCCTGTGAGGTGGGGCGGATCCAGGCGATCTGGGTGGACGAGCCGTGGCGCCGCGAGGGGATAGGGCACGAGTTGCTGCGCGGCGCGATCGCCGTCGGTGACGGCTTCCGCTGGACCACCACGCTCCAGTCCCCGATGGGCCGCCGTTTCTTCGTCGCCACGGGCGCCACGGAGGGCGTCGACCTGGTGCACGGACGGCCGCTGTGCCCGCACATGATGGGGCGGTGGGGCCGGGCCTGGGCGAGAAGGACGGCGGCCTGAGCCACCGGCCGGTCGCCGTCCCCGGATCCTTCTGCATGGACCGGTGCGCCTGGGGTACGCGGGGCGCCAGCCACCCGTCCAGCGAAGGCTGTTGATCATGGATAACGCAACGTCCGACACCCCGCAGAACGGCTCCTCCCCTGCTCAGCAGGCCCTCAGCGCACTGAGTGTGAACACCGAGGACCAGAGCGCGCTCGACACGCTCGCCGGGTGCGAGGTCCTCGTGCCGGTCCCCGACGACGTGGGCGAGGAACAGGACACGGACTCCGCGGCCCTGTCGCTGCCGGTCATCGAGCAGCCTGGCGGCGAGCAGTTGGTGCCGTTGTTCACGTCGGAGCTGCGGATGTCGGAGCTCCTGCCGTTCATCTCGCGCTGCACTCCGGTGCCGCTCGGCGCGCTCGCGGAGCGCTGGCCGATGGAGCTGTCGATGACCATCGACGCCGGTTCGCCGGACGCCCTGACGCTGAACGGCGAGGGCGTGCGCGAGCTGCTCGGCCACCGCGCCTGAGCGGGTCCGCGCCGGACCCCACCCCCCACCACGCCTCACCGAGGAGGCCACCGTGCCCTTCCGTGACCGTACGCACGCCGGGGAGGAGCTCGCCCTGCGGATGCTGGAGTGGGCCGACTCCAGCGATCTCGTCGACCCGGTCGTGCTGGCGCTGCCGCGCGGCGGCGTCCCCGTGGCGGCGCCTGTCGCGCACGCCCTGCACGTCCCCCTCGACGTCCTGGTCGCCCGCAAGATCGGCGTGCCGGGCCGCCGCGAGACCGCGATCGGCGCCATCGTCGGCGACGAGGCCCCGCTCTTCGACCGCGTCGCCCTGGAACTCCTCGGCCTGAGCGAGGACCGGCTCGGATCCGACGTGGCCGAGGCCCGCAACGAGCTGCACCGCCGCGAACACCTGTACCGCGCGGGCCGGCCCGAACCTCCGGTGGAGGGCCACACCGTGCTGCTCGTCGACGACGGCCTCGCCACCGGCCTCACCGCCACCGCGGCGCTGCTCTCCCTGCGCCGCAGGAACCCGGCCCGCCTCGTCCTCGCCGCCCCCTTCGGCAGCCCGCAGACCGTGTCCGACCTCAGCGGGCACGCCGACGACGTGGTCTGCCTCGAACAGCCGCCGGACTTCCACGCCGTGAGCGAGGGCTACGACACCTTCCCCCAGGTCACGGACGCGGAGGTGATGGACGTACTCCAGGTCTTCCATCACGGCCGGGAGGACGCGCACGAGCAGAGCGGACGCTGAACCGCACCAGGAGCCCGCACCTTGGAGGCACCCCATGCGCATCGGCATCATCGGAGCAGGACACATCGGTTCCACGCTCGCCGGACATCTCGCCGGCATCGGCCACGACGTCGCCCTCGCCAACTCGCGTGATCCGTCGACGCTGAAGGACGTCGTCGCCGGGATCGACGGTCCGGTCTCGGCCGTGGACGCCGCGCAGGCCGCCCGCTTCGGACAGGTCGTCGTCGTGTCGGTCCCGTTCGGCCGGATCTACGACCTGCCCACGGCCGAACTGCGCGACAAGGTCGTCGTGGACACCTGCAACTACTACCCCGAACGGGACGGCGACGACGCCGAGTTGGACACCGACACCACCACGTCGAGCGAGAAGCTGCGGGACCTGACGGACGCGGATCTCGTGAAGGCGTTCAACGCCGTCCACTGGGAGACCCTGCGCGACGGCGGCCGCCCCAAGGGCAGCCCCGAGCGGATCGCCATCCCGCTGTCCGGCGACGACGAGGAGGCCAAGGCCGTCGTGTCGGGCCTGATCCGCGACATGGGCTTCGACCCGGTCGACGCGGGATACCTCGGCGGCGGCGGTCGCAGGCATCAGCCCGGAACCCCGGTGTACGGCTCGGAGCTGTCGGCCCACGACATGGAGCGCTGGCTGCACGTGACGTGAACCCGAGCAGGCGCCGCCTCCACGTCACCCACGCCGCAGCGCCCCGCCCACCAACGCGCCCACCGCGCCCGCGAATCCGACCCCCGCGAGCACCTTGGCCCTACGCCCCGGCGTGGCGGGCCGGACGCCGGGCGCGGCGGCGTAGGCGCTGCCGTGCCCGTCCGGGGTGCGCAGTCCCGCCGCGAGGAGTTCCGCCGCGTGCACGGCTTCGTGTCCGCCGCCGTCGAACTCGTGGATCTGGATGCGGCAGCTGAAGCCGTCGGCGAGGACCACGGTCGACGCGTCGGCCTCGCGCAGGCGCGGCAGCAGCACCCGCTCCGCGCACGCCTCACTGACGTCCAAGTGCCCCTGCTCGAAGCCGAAGTTGCCCGCGAGGCCGCAGCACCCGGACTCCAGGCGTTCGACGTCGACGCCGGCCCTGCCGAGCAGTTCGGTGTCCGCCTCCCAGCCGATGACGGCGTGCTGGTGGCAGTGCACCTGGGCGAGGGCGTGCGCGGCGTGGTCGGGGACGCGCGGGGGTGTGTAGTCGGGGGTGTGCTCGGTGAGGAGTTCGGCGAGGGTCACGGTCTGCCTGCGCAGGCGGCGTACGTCGAGGTCGCCGGGGAAGAGTTCCGGCGCGTCCGCGCGGAAGACGGCGGTGCAGCTCGGCTCCAGGCCCACCACGAGTCCGCCCGCGCGCACATGCTCGGCGAGGTGACGGACGGTGCGCGTCACCACCCGCTTGGCGGTGGCGAGTTGGCCGGTGGAGATCCACGTGAGACCGCAGCACAGCGGCTCCTGCGGCATGACGACGTTCCAGCCCGCGTCCTCCATGAGGGCGACGGCGGCCTTGCCGACGTTCGGGTGGAAGGTGTTGGTGAAGGTGTCGGGCCACAGCAGGACAGTGCCGCACGGCCCGCTGGTGCGTGGCTCGCGGCGGGCGAACCACTGCTGCAACGTCTCCTGCGCGAACAGCGGCACCTCGCGCCGCGCGACCCCGGCCACCGCCCTCGCCGCGCGGTCGAACGGCGCGGTGTGCGTGAGCGTGTTGACCGCGGGGCCGAGCCGGGCGCGGCCGACGGCCTGGGCGACGGCGGGCAGCCAGCCCATCGACAGGTCGGAGCGCGGCCGCCGCCACTGCCGACCTTCGTAGTGGTGGGCGAGGAACTCCGCCTTGTACGTGCCCATGTCGACGTCGGCGGGGCAGTCCGACTTGCAGCCCTTGCAGGACAGGCACAGGTCGAGGGCGTCCTTGACGTCCTGCGAGCGCCAGCCGTCCCGGACGGGGCTGTCGCCGTGTCCGTCGAGCATTTCGAAGAGCAGTCGGGCGCGGCCCCGCGTGGAGTGCTCCTCCTCGCCGGTGACCTGGTACGAGGGGCACATCACGGAGCCGCCGGTGTTGGTGTGCTGGCGGCACTTGCCGACGCCGACGCAGCGATTGGCGGCCTCCGCGAAGGAGTTGCCGTCGTCCGGGTAGCGGAAGTACAGGTCCTGCGGGTCGTGGGGCGCCCAGTCGCCGCCGAGCCGCAGGTTGTCGTCGAGCCGGTAGGGGCCGCCGTCGGCGGGGTCGACGACCTTGCCGGGGTTCATCCGGTTCTCCGGGTCGAAGAGGGTCTTCACCTTCCCGAAGGCGTCGACCAGTTCGGTGCCGAACATGCGGGGCAGCAGTTCGCCTCGGCTCTGCCCGTCGCCGTGCTCCCCCGACAGGGAGCCGCCGAACGCGACGACGAGGTCGGCGGCGCGCTCCATGAACCGCCGGTACGTCGCGACACCGTCGGCCGTGTAGAGATCGAAGGGGATGCGGGTGTGCACGCAGCCCTGCCCGAAGTGCCCGTACAGGCTCGGCCCGGTGTCACTGAGGTAGCCGAACTCGTCGTACAGATCGCGCAGTTGGCGGAGGTAGGCGCCGAGCCGGTCGGGGTGGACGGCGGAGTCCTCCCAGCCCTCGAAGGTGTCGGCGCGGCCCGGCACATGGGCGGTGGCGCCGAGTCCCGCCTCGCGGACCTGCCAGAGTTCCGCCTCGCGGGCCTCGTCGTCGAGGAAGGCGACCTCGGGGTCGTGCTCGGACTCGTGGAGCGCGCGCAGCATCCGGTCGGCGCGGTCGTCGGACTCGGCCACGCTGTCGCCGCCGAACTGCACCATCAAGTAGGCAGTGCCTTCGGGGAGTTGGTCGATGGCCTTGGGGTTGAGGTGTTTGATGCGCTCGTCGCGGATGAGCTTGGCGTCGACGCCTTCGAGGGCGATCGGCTCGTGCGGGAGGATCGCGGGGACGGCGTCGGCGGCCTCCTCGATGCTCGGGAAGCCGAGGACGACGAGGGTCTGGTGGGTGACGACGGGGACGAGGTCGAGTTCGGCGCGCAGCACGGTGACGAGCGTCGACTCGCTGCCGACGAGGAGTCCGGCGACGTCGAAGTTGTGCTCGGGCAGCAGCGAGTCGAGGTTGTAGCCGGAGACGCGGCGCGGGATGTCGGGGTAGCGGCGCCTGATCTCGTCGGCGTACGTGTCGCGCAGGGCGCGCAGCTGCCGATAGATGGTGGCCTGCCGGTCTCCCCTGTGCTCGATCCGCGCGTACGTGTCGTCGTCGGTGGGGCCGCACCAGAAGCGGGTGCCGTCGGCGAGGAGGACTTCGAGGCGGCGCACGTTGTCGACGACCTTGCCGGTGCGCTGGGCGGTGGCGCCGCACGAGTTGTTGCCGATCATTCCGCCGATGGTGCAGTTGGCGTGGGTGGCGGGCTCGGGCCCGAAGCACAGTCCGGTGTCGGCGAGTTGCCGGTTGAGTTCGTCGAGGACGATGCCTGGCTGGACGACGCAGGTGCGGGCGTCGGCGTCGACGGATTCGAGGCGGTCGCAGTACTTGGACCAGTCGATGACGACGGCGGTGTTGGTGCACTGGCCCGCGAGGCTGGTGCCGCCGCCGCGGGAGAGGACGGGCGCACCGTGCTCGCGGGCGACCGCGACCGCTTCGGCCGCCGCCTCCGGGGTGCGGGGGACGACGACGCCGATGGGCGTCTGCCGGAAGTTCGAGGCGTCGGTGGCATAGGCGGCGCGGCTGCCCGCGTCGAAGCGGACCTCTCCGTCCACGCGCTCGCGCAGCGCGTTCTCCAGCGCCCGGCCGGTGCGAGCCTCCATGTGTCCTCCCTCGTACGACGGGACCGCCGGGTACCCCGCCCGCGCGCGGCGTCACCACCCGGTGAGCAGCAAATGGTTCACGAGGAGGGCGGTGGCGGCCTGGGCCACGAGCCACAGCCTGGGTCTCGGCAGGAACGCGCAGGCGGGGACGAGCCACAGCGCGAAGGGCAGCCAGATCCGCTCGGTCTCCGCCTTGCTCATGCCCGACAGGTCGGCGACCAGCAGGGCGAGGAGCGCGGCGGCCACCAGCAGCGCGAGCCGCGCCGCCCCGCCGTCCCGTTCCCGGGGCCGCAGGAGGTGCCCGGCCGTCCGCCGCAGTCCTGCCACCGTCGCGAGGCCGACCACGAGGACGGTGCACGCGAGGTTGGCCCACACCCAGTAGCTGTACGGGCGGATGCCGCCCGCGCCCTGGAAGTAGCGGGTGTGCAGCAGGCGGTACGCCTCCCACCAGTCGAATCCGGCGAGGGTGAAGGCCGCGGGCACCACGGCGAGTCCGGCGCAGAACAGCAGGGCGAGCGCCCCGGGACGCTCCCGCACGCCCGCCCGGCCGAGGAACAGCACGGCGAGGCCGATCAGCGCGAACAGCGTGAGCCCGTACGAGAGGTAGCAGGTGAGCCCGAACAGCAGCCCGGATCCGAGGGCCCAGCCGATGGCGCGTCCGGTGACGGCGAGCGCGAGGAGGGCCACCGCCCAGGCGGCGACGGCGGCGAACCAGGCGTCCGCCGAGGCGCCCATCCACACCGCGCCCGGCACGAGGACCAGGAAGGGGGCGGCCCGGCGCGCCAGGTCCTCCCCGGCGAGCGCCCGCACGGCGACGAGCACCGCCACGCACGCCGTCGCCCCGGTCACGACGCACCACAGCCCCGCCCATCCCCCGCCGCCGAGGCCGATGCGGTCGAGGAGGACGAAGGTGAGCGGGGCGGCGGGCGGGTGGCCGGCCGTGTGGGCGGGCCAGTGGTCGGGCGCGTCGATGAGGATGTGCCGGGTGTAGTCCCGCAGGGTGGCCGGGATGTCGTGGAAGCGGTCGATGACCTGGAGGTACTCGTACTTGGTGGTGAGGCGGCGGGCGATGCCCCGGTGCCAGCCGTCGATCAGGGCGAGGGAGAGGATCCAGGCGGTGGCCGTCGCCCAGGCCGTGGCGAGCAGCGCGCGCCAGCGCAGCCGGGCGGCGAGCGCGGGCCCGTACGCGACTGCAGCGGCGGCGACCGCGAGGGCGGCGGGGGTGCCGGGTCCGACGTGCGGGAGCCAGTTGGCGTACAGCGGGGGCGCGCCGACGTGCAGGGTGCCGTACGTGTCCTCGATGTGGCGGCCGACGAGCGCCGCGGTCAGGACGAGGAGGAGCGCGGCTCCGGCGGCGTACAGGTCGCGGCGGGTGCCGCGCGCGTCGGTGCGGGGGGTGCGGGTGGTCACACGGGAACGCTAGGCCGAGAGGCGTCCTCGGCTGCGCCGACCGGCCCTGATGTCAGCGTTTCGTCATGAGTCGCGCACCCGATTCCGGGCCAGGACCGGCCTACCGTCGGGGCATGCGCGACACACCCGCCTCGCCCTCCTTCTGGCGCAGCCCGCTGCGCGGCCCCTGGTTCACGTCGGTGCTCGGTCTGGTGCTGCTCGTCGGCGTCACCGTGCTGTTCGTGACGGGCCTGCTGTCGTACGCGGCGTACAACCCTGGCCTCAACCCGGTCAACGACAAGACGCCGGACAAGGGGATTCTCGGCTTCTACCTGTTCGCGTGGCCGACGAGCCCGCACTGGCTGTACCGGCTCACGCAGGGCGTGCACGTCACCCTCGGCGTGACGCTGATCCCCGTGCTGCTCGCGAAGCTGTGGTCGGTGGTGCCGAAGCTGTTCGCGCTGCCGCCCGCCCGCTCCGTGACGCACGCGCTGGAGCGGCTCTCGCTGTTGCTGCTGGTCGGCGGCGGTCTGTTCGAGTTCGTGACGGGTGTCCTGAACGTGCAGCTCGACTATCTGTTCCCCGGCTCGTTCTATCCGCTGCACTTCTACGGGGCGTGGGTGTTCTTCGGCGCGTTCGTGGCGCACGCGGTGCTGAAGGTGCCCGCGGCGGTGCGGAACGTGCGGCGGGCGCGCGAGGAGGGGTCGTTGGTGGCTCCGCGGCCCGATCCGCCGACGGTGTCGCGGCGGGGCGCGCTGTGGTTCGTCGGGGGCGGTTCGCTGCTGCTGTTCGCTACGACGGTGGGGCAGGGCTTCGACGGGCCCGCGCGGCGCACGGCGCTGCTCGCCCCGCACGGCGGCGCGGACCCCGGCGCGGGCCCGAACGGGTTCCAGATCAACAAGACGGCGGCCTACGCCGGCATCGACCGGGCGGAGACTGCGGACGACGCCTGGCGGCTCGTGGTGGTCGGCCGGTCGGGGACGGTGCGGCTGAGCCGCGCGGAGCTGGCCCGGATGCCGCTGTACAGCGCGGCCCTGCCGATCGCCTGTGTGGAGGGCTGGTCGACGTCCGACCAGTGGTGGCGCGGCGTACGGTTGCGGGATCTCGCGGCGCTCGTCGGCGAGGGCGGGGACCCGCCCGACGTGCTCGTCGAGTCGCTGCAGCGGCGCGGCGCCTTCCGGCACGCGGCGCTGCGCGCCAACCAGGTCGCCGACCCCCGCTCGCTGCTCGCCCTGTACGTCAACGGGGAGCCGCTCTCCCCCGACCACGGCCACCCGGCGCGCGTGATCGTGCCCGCCGCGCCGGGCGTCCTCAACACCAAGTGGGTCGCCCGGCTCACGTTCGGAAAGGTGTGACCGTGATGCCGCGTGGACTTCCCCGGCTCCCCCTCGGCAGTCCGCTGCACCTGCTGGTGCTGCTCTGCTCGTTCGCGCTCGCCGGATACGCGGGGGTGCGGCTGCTGGCCGGTGACTGGTTCGGCGTGGCGCTGTGGTTCGTCGGCGCCGCCCTCGTGCACGACCTCGTCCTGGTGCCGCTGTACGCGGGCGTGGACCGGCTGCTGCTGCGCGGGATCGCGGCGGCGGGGCCGCGGGAGCGGGTGGGGTACGTGCGGGTGCCCGCGGCCCTGTCGGCACTGCTGCTGCTCGTGTGGTTCCCGCTGATCAGCGGGGCGGTCGACGAGCGGTACCGGTCGGCGACGGGCCGCTCGGCCGACGCGTACCTCGGTCACTGGCTGTTGATCACGGCGGCGCTGTTCGCGGGTTCGGCGCTGGTGCTCGTGGTGCGGGTGCGCAGGGCCGCGAAGCGGCGGCCGCCCACGGACCACTGATCGACGGGGCGGAGTCCGGCCCCGGCTGCGTAGCGCAGGAGGGCGGGGGTGCCGAGCCGCGCCCACGGGAAGGTGCGGCCTCCCGCCTGTCCGGGCGAGTCGGTGACCTCGACGCTGGCGCGCTCGTCCACGTCGACGGGCGCGGCCTCGGCCACCAACAGGCCGCCGGGGGCGAGGAGTTGACCTATGCGGGTGAGCAGGGTGTGGGGTTCGCCGCCGATGCCGATGTTGCCGTCCATGAGCAGGACGGTGTTCCAGCGGCCCTCGCCCGGCAGCGGGTCGAACACCGAGCGGCACAGCGCCTGCCCGCCGAGGTCACGGCTGTGGGCGACGGCGGCCTCGCTGACGTCGACGCCGAGGGCGGTGCGGCCGCGTGCGGCGAGTTCCGCGACGAGGCGTCCCGGGCCGCAGCCGACGTCGAGGACGGCGCCCTCGCAGCGGTCGAGCACCTGCCGGTCGACGGCGTCGGCCCGCGCGCACCAGCGCTCGACCTCCAGCGGCAGCAGCCAGCCGTCGGTGCGGCGCAGGAAGAGCGGTCCGCGGCCGGTGCGCAGGGCGGCGGAGTACGGGTCGGCGCCGGCCCACGGGGCGGCCGGTGGGGCGCTCATGCCTCCACCCGACAGCGCGCCAGGCGTGCCGCGAAGCGGCCGTGCGGGGCCTCGGCCGCGACGGCGGCGGCGTCGTCGGCCGTGTCGACGTCACGGAGCGGGGGCAGGTCGCGGACGCGGAGCCCCGCGCCGGTGAGCCGGGCGCGCTGCGCGGCGCCGGTGTGCGCCGTGGACATGGGGACGCCGC
This sequence comes from Streptomyces sp. SDT5-1, assembly GCF_052245995.1. Taxonomy (NCBI): domain Bacteria; kingdom Bacillati; phylum Actinomycetota; class Actinomycetes; order Kitasatosporales; family Streptomycetaceae; genus Streptomyces; species Streptomyces sp. SDT5-1. The sequence goes on from NZ_CM125963.1 coordinate 869,080, forward strand.
GCAGCAGGTCCGGGTCGGGCGTGGCCAGGCCGAGCGCCCAGAAGCCGCCGTCGAGCGCGGGTCCGAACCAGGCGTCGCAGTCGGCGAAGTCGACGGTGAGGAGGTCGGGCGTGAGCTGCGGGGTGTCCATGCCGACGAGGAGCGCGGGCCCCGAGCAGGCGGCGAAGGCGGCGGCGAGGCGTTCGTCGAGGCCGCCCGCGCACTGCGGCACGACCTCGAATCCGGGCGGCAGCCAGGGTCCGGGCGCGCCGTCGAGGACGAGGATCCGGCGGGCCGCTGGGGTCGCGGCGACCGCCTCCAGGGTGTCGGCGAGCGCGGCCTCGGCGAGCCCCGCCGCCTCCCGCGGAGTGAACGGCGGGGTGAGCCGCGTCTTGACCCGGCCGGGGCGCGGCTCCTTGGCGATGACCAGCAGATCGGGCGGCGCGCTCACCGTGTGCTCCCTTCGTGTACGGGGTTCTCGGCGAGGACCCGGCTCATGTCGCGCACCGCGTGCCAGGTGCCGCGCCAGGTGCCGGTCACCTTGGACTCGCCGGTGCGCGGCAGGTACGGCACGTCGTGCTCGGCGATCCGCCAGCCGGCGTCGGCGGCGCGCACCACCATCTGGAGCGGGTAGCCGCTGCGCCGGTCGGTGAGGTCGAGGCCGAGCAGCGCGTCGCGGCGTGCGGCGCGCAGGGGTCCGAGGTCGTGCAGGCGCAGTCCCGTCCTGCGGCGGAGCATGCGGGCGAGGGCGAGGTTGCCCGCGCGGGCGTGGGCGGGCCAGGCGCCGCGCCGGGTGGGGCGGCGCCTGCCGAGCACCAGGTCGGCCGCGCCTTCGGTCACTTCGCGCACGAACGGCACGAGCAGGCCGGGGTCGAGCGAGGCGTCGCAGTCGCAGAAGCAGACGATGTCGGCGTCGGACGCGGTGAGCCCGGCGTGGCAGGCGGCGCCGAATCCGCGGCGCTCCTCGCGTACGACGTGGGCGCCGAGCGAGCGGGCGATCCCGGCGGAGCCGTCGGTGGAGCCGTTGTCGACGACGAGGGCGCGCCAGTGCGGCGGGATCCGGTCGAGGACCCAGGGCAGGGCCTCGGCCTCGTTGAGGCAGGGAAGGACCACGTCGACGGTGGTGGGTGGGCTTGTCACGGGTCTCACCCTACGAGCCGGATTCCGACATTTCGGGCGCGAGATCCTTACGAAACACGGACGTCCGCCGCCCGGCACCGAGCGGAACACCCGGCGGACGCGGCGCGGTGCGACTCTGGGGGCATGCAGCAGTCACACGAGCCCACAGCGGCGCCGACCGGCGAGAACGCGGCCCGCGTCCTGGTCGTCGACGACGATCCCACGGTCGCCGAGGTGGTGGCGGGTTACCTGGCCCGCGCGGGCCACCGGGTGGAGCGCGCCGACGACGGCCCCACGGCCCTGGCGCGCGCCGCCGCACACCGCCCCGACCTGGTGGTGCTCGATCTGATGCTGCCCGGCATGGACGGCCTCGAGGTGTGCCGCCGAATGCGTGAACGCGGCCCCGTGCCGGTGATCATGCTGACCGCGCGCGGCGACGAGGACGACCGGATCCTCGGCCTCGAGGTCGGCGCGGACGACTATGTGACGAAGCCGTTCAGCCCGCGCGAGCTGGTGCTGCGCGTGGAGTCGGTGCTGCGCCGCGCCCAGCCCGCCGCCGCACGGCAGGGCCCGCTGCGGGCGGCGGGCCTCACGGTCGACCCGGCCGCGCGCCGCGCCACCCGGGACGGCGCCGAACTGGCGCTCACCCTCCGCGAGTTCGACCTGCTCGCGTTCTTCCTGCGCCACCCGGGGCGGGCCTTCAGCCGCGAGGACCTGATGCGGGAGGTGTGGGGCTGGGACTTCGGCGACCTGTCGACGGTCACGGTCCACATCCGGCGGCTGCGCGGCAAGGTCGAGGACGATCCGGCCCGCCCGCGCCTGATCCAGACGGTGTGGGGCGTGGGCTACCGCTTCGAGCCGACGACCGACCCCGACTCCGCGCCCGAGGAGGCCTGACCGTGCGCGACATCCTGCTCATCGCCCTGTACGCGTTCGCGGGCGCCGCCGCCACGGGCCTGGTCGGCGCGGGCGCGCTGCGGGTGCTGCGCCGGCGCTCGCTCACCGCCTCGATCGCCGTGGTCGCCACCGTCGGCGTCGTCGCGATGCTGGCGGGGACGCTCGCCGTGGCGTGGGCGATGTTCCTGTCGCCGCACGACCTGACCGTGGTGACGACGGTGGTGGCGATGGCGGCCGTGGTCTCGCTGGCGACCGCGCTCCTGCTGGGCCGGTGGGTGGTGGCCCGCAGCCGCGAACTGGCCGTCGCCGCGCGCTCCTTCGGGGACGGCGGGGACTTCGCCGCGCCCGACGCCCCGGCCACGGCCGAGCTGGAGGAGCTGAGCCGGGAGCTGGCGGCGACCAGCGCGAAGCTCGCCGCGTCCCGGGAGCGGGAGCGCGCCCTGGAGACCTCGCGGCGCGAGCTGGTGGCCTGGATCTCGCACGATCTGCGCACCCCGCTGGCGGGCCTGCGGGCGATGGCGGAGGCGCTGGAGGACGGGGTCGCCGCCGACCCCGACCGCTATCTGCGCCAGATGCGCACCGACGTCGAGCGGCTCAACGACATGGTGGGCGACCTCTTCGAGCTGTCCCGCATCCACGCGGGCGCGCTGCCGCTCGCCCCGGCACGGGTCTCCCTGTACGACCTGGTGAGCGACGCGCTGGCGGGGGCGGACCCGCTCGCCCGCGAGCACGGGGTGCGGCTGGTCGGCGAGCGGGTGGAGCCGGTGCCCGTGGAGGTCGACGGCAAGGAGATGAGCCGGGTCCTGGGCAACCTCCTGGTGAACGCGATCCGACGGACGCCCGCCGACGGCACGGTCGCCGTGGCCGCGCACCGCTCCCCCGACGGCGTGGTGGTGTCGGTGTCGGACGCCTGTGGGGGCATCCCGGAGGAGGACCTGCCGCGCGTCTTCGAAACCGGCTGGCGCGGGACCCATGCCCGTACGCCCCCGGCGGGCGCGGGCCTGGGGCTCGCGATCGTGCGCGGGATCGTGGAGGCGCACGCGGGCCGGGCGACGGTGCGGAACATCCCCGGCGGCTGCCGCTTCGAGGTCACTTTGCCGAGCGCCTGATCCAGGTTGCCGTGCGGCCTGAACTTGGACCCTCGCTTGACTTGGACACAGTCCAAGTTAGGATCTGAACCACGATCCACCGCACGATTCGCATTCCTCCGGGTCTTCCTCTGGCTCGCCCCCAGGGACAGGCCCCGGAAACGCGCCGAAGGAGCCAGCCTTGCCCGAGAACAACCAGAAGCCGCTGACCACGGTCGCCGGTGCGCCGGTTCCCGACAATCAGAACTCGATGACCGCGGGCGCCCGCGGCCCCATGCTGCTCCAGGACGTGTGGTTCCTGGAGAAGCTCGCGCACTTCGACCGCGAGGTCATCCCGGAGCGCCGGATGCACGCCAAGGGGTCGGGCGCCTTCGGCACGTTCACGGTCACGCACGACATCACGCGGTACACGAACGCGAAGATCTTCTCCGAGGTCGGCAAGAGGACCGACATGTTCGCCCGGTTCTCCACCGTCGCCGGTGAGCGCGGCGCGGCCGACGCCGAGCGCGACATCCGCGGTTTCGCCCTGAAGTTCTACACGGACGAGGGCAACTGGGACCTGGTCGGCAACAACACCCCGGTGTTCTTCTTCCGCGACCCGCTGAAGTTCCCCGACCTCAACCACGCGGTCAAGCGCGACCCGCGCACGAACCTGCGCGACCCCGAGAACAACTGGGACTTCTGGACGAACCTCCCCGAGGCCCTGCACCAGGTCACCATCGTGATGTCGGATCGCGGCATCCCCGCCTCGTACCGGCACATGCACGGCTTCGGCTCCCACACGTACAGCCTGATCAACGCCGAGGGCGAGCGGTTCTGGGTGAAGTTCCACCACCGCACGCAGCAGGGCATCAAGAACCTCACCGACGCCGAGGCGGAGGCCCTCGTCGGCAAGGACCGCGAGTCCCACCAGCGGGACCTGTTCGACGCGATCGAGCGCGGCGACTTCCCGAAGTGGAAGCTGTTCATCCAGGTCATGCCGGAGGCCGACGCGGAGAACTACCGCTTCCACCCCTTCGACCTCACCAAGGTCTGGTCGAAGAAGGACTACCCGCTGATCGAGGTCGGCGAGTGGGAGCTGAACCGCAACCCGGACAACTACTTCGCGGACGTCGAGCAGGCCGCGTTCAGCCCCGCCAACGTGGTGCCGGGCATCAGCTTCTCGCCCGACCGGATGCTCCAGGGCCGGCTCTTCTCCTACGGTGACGCCCAGCGCTACCGCCTCGGCGTGAACCACCACCAGATCCCGGTCAACGCCCCGAAGAACCCGGTCAACTCCTACCACCGCGACGGCGCCATGCGCGTCGACGGCAACCAGGGGGCCACGCCCGGCATCGAGCCCAACTCGTACGGCCGCTGGCGCGAGCAGCCCGCCTACCGCGACCCGGCGCAGGCCGTGGGCGCCGTCGCCGACCGGTTCGACTACCGGGAGGACGACGACAACTACTTCGAGCAGCCCGGCAATCTGTTCCGGCTGATGACGCCCGAGCAGCAGCAGGTCCTGTTCGAGAACACGGCGCGTGCCATCAACGGCGCGTCGCAGGCGACCGTCGAGCGGCACATCGCCAACTGCACGCAGGCCGACCCGGCCTACGGCGCGGGCGTCCGCAAGGCGATCGAGGCCCTGGCGGCCGGCACCCTCTGAGCCCGCACGGGCGGAGCCCGGCGCGCGGCCCGTTCCGCGCGCCGGGCTCCGCCCGTCCGGCCGGCCCCTACGTTCAGTTCATCAGGAGTGGTACGTGTGAACAGCGCCGCGCTGACGCCCGAGCAGACGGAGCGGGTCGTCGCCCTCGCCCTCGACCTGGCGCGGGAGGGAAGGACCGCGGAACTCGTGGAGTTCGTCGAGCACGGGCTGCCCGTGGACGTGACCGACGCGCAGTCCAACAGCCCGCTGATGCTGGCCGCCTACCACGGTCACGCCGACACGGTGCGCGCCCTGCTGCGCCTCGGTGCCGACCCCGATCTGCGCAACGCGCGCGACCAGTCGCCCGTCGCCGGGGCCCTGTTCAAGGGCGAGGAGGACGTGGCGGCGGTCCTCGTCGAGGCCGGCGCGGACCTCGACGCGGGTACCCCGACGGCGCGCGCGGCGGCCGCGATGTTCGGCCGCGCACACCTGCTGCCCGGCTGACACCTCTTCCGGCTCGCGTCAGCGGTCCATCGCGGCGCGCGCGAACTCCCGTACGCCGTCGGCGAATTCCACGTCCGGCTTCCAGCCGAGCTCCGCGCGCAGCCGCGCCGAGTCGGCGGTGATGTGTCGGACGTCGCCGAGGCGGTACTCCCCGGTCACGACGGGCTCGGGTCCGCCGTACGCCGCGGCGAGCGCGGAGGCCATCTCGCCGACGGTGTGCGGCGTCCCGCTGCCCGTGTTGTACGCGCGCAGGGCGCCGGGTTCGCCGTCGGCCTCCAGGGCCACCGCATTGGCCTCGGCGACGTCCCGTACGTGCACGAAGTCGCGCCGCTGGCGGCCGTCCTCGAAGACGCGGGGCGCCTCACCGCGGGCGAGCGCCGAGCGGAAGAAGGAGGCGACACCGGCGTACGGGGTGTCGCGGGGCATCCGGGGGCCGTACACGTTGTGGTAGCGCAGCGAGACCGCCGTGCCGCCGGTCGAGCGGGCCCAGGCGGCGGCGAGGTGTTCCTGCGCGAGCTTGGTCGCGGCGTACACATTGCGCGGGTCGGCGGGGGCGTCCTCGCCGACGAGGCCCGGCGCCAGCTCGGCGCCGCAGTCGGGACACCGGGGCTCGAACCGTCCCGCGTCGAGGTCGGCGACGGCACGCGGGCCCGGCCGGACGACGCCGTGCCGGGGGCAGGCGTAGCGGCCCTCCCCGTAGACGACCATCGACCCGGCGAGCACCAGGCGCGGCACCCCGGCCTCGGCCATGGCCGCGAGCAGGACGGCCGTGCCGAGGTCGTTGCGGGAGACGTACGCGGCCGCGTCGGCGACGCCGTTGCCGAGGCCGACCATGGCCGCCTGGTGGCACACGGCGTCGACGCCCGCCAGGGCGCGTGCGACCGCCTCGGGGTCGCGCACATCGGCGCCCGGGTCCTCCCGCACGTCGAACACGACGGGCTCGTGCCCGCGCGCGGTGAGCGCCTCGACGACATGGGACCCGATGAACCCGGCACCGCCGGTGACCAGAACTCGCATGCCGCCACGCTAGGCCGCCGAGGCCCGCGCGCCACGGCAACGGGCCGAGGCGTCACGACTCCGTAAGACCCTCCCCCTTGGCCCCTTGACACGTTTTGCATAATGCAAAGGTCGGTATTTTGCATGGTGCAAAGGTGAGGCGGACAAAGAGTGAGTGGCACAGGAGGCGGCCTGCGGGCGATGCGGTCGGCGCTCGGCGGCCGGGGTTCGACGATGGTCCTCGCGGTGCTCGTCGGCGCGGGGGCGGGACTCGGCTCGATCGTCTTCCGCTGGTGCATCCAGACGTTCACCCGGCTGCTGTCGGGGCACGACGACTACGCGGCGGACCCGGGCAGCGCCAACCCGCACGTCCCCTGGCTCGGCCCGTTCTTCGTGCTCGTCGCGCCCGTCGTCGGCGGGCTGCTCTACGGGCCGCTGGTCAACCGCTTCGCCAAGGAGGCGCGCGGGCACGGCGTGCCGGAGGTGATGCTGGCGGTCGCCAAGCGCGGCGGCCGGATCAGCCCGAAGGTCGCCGTGGTGAAGACGCTCGCGTCGGCGCTGACCATCGGCTCGGGCGGTTCGGTGGGGCGCGAGGGGCCGATCGTGCAGATCGGTTCGGCGCTCGGCTCCACGCTCGGCCGCGTCACCGGGCTCTCGGAGGAGCGCCTGAAGCTGCTCGTGGCGTGCGGCGCGGCGGGCGGCATCGCGGCGACGTTCAACGCGCCGCTGGCCGGGGTGTTCTTCGCGATGGAGCTGATCCTGCGGGCGTTCACCGTCGAGGCGTTCGGCGCGACGGTCCTGGCGAGTGTCACCGCGAGCGTGATCGGCCGGGCCGCGTTCGGCGACGTGGCGTTCCTGAACCTGCCCGACTTCCCCGTCCAACACCTGGGCCAGTACGCCCTGTTCGCGGTGCTCGGCGTCGTCGCGGGCGCGGTCGGCGTCGGCTTCTCGCGGGTCCTGTACGCCATCGAGGACGCCTGCGACTGGCTGTGGCGCGGCCCCGAGTGGCTGCGCCCCGCGGTCGGCGGCCTCGCGCTCGGCCTGGTCCTGCTCGCGCTCCCCGAGATGTACGGGGTCGGATACCCGGTCCTGGAGAAGGCCACGGAGGGCGGGTACGCGATCGGGTTCCTGCTGCTCCTGCTCGTCGGCAAGATGATCGCCACGAGCCTCACCATCGGGGTCGGCGGCTCGGGCGGGGTGTTCGCGCCGAGCCTGTTCATCGGGGCGATGCTGGGCGCGGCGTTCGGCGCGGGCGCGCACGCGCTGCTGCCCGGCACGGCGGGTGCCGTCGGTGCGTACGCGCTGGTGGGCATGGGCGCCGTCTTCGCGGGCTCGTCGCGGGCTCCGATCACCGCCGTGGTGATCCTCTTCGAGCTGACCGGCGAGTACTCGATCATCCTGCCGCTGATGCTGGCGATCGTCCTCGCGACGGCCGTCAGCCGGCTGCTCACCCGGGACACCATCTACACGCTGAAGCTGCGCCGCCGCGGCATCGACCTCGACGGTCCCGCGCCCGGCGCGCCGCTCGGCGGCCAGGAGGTGTCCTCGGTCCTGGAGCCGCTGCCCGCTCCCCTGCCCGCGTCGCTGCGCCTCGCGGACGCCGCCGAGCTGTTGAGCCGCTCCGGCCACGGGGCGCTGCCCGTGCGCGACGAGACCGGTGCGCATGTCGGCGTCGTCACGGCGCAGGCCGTCGCCGAGACGCTGGCGGAGCAGCCGGACGGGGCGCCGGCCACGGTGGGCGAACTGGCCCTGCCCGCCCCGCGGGTCACCACGGACCAGCCGCTGGCGACGGCCCTGCACACCCTGCTCGCGGCGCCCGGCACGGGGCTTCCCGTGATGGACGCGGACAAGGACGAGCCGGCGGGGTGGCTCAGCCACCAGGGGGCACTGCGGGCGCTGCACAACACGCCCGCCCGCGTACAGCAGCCCGCTTAACGGGTGGCGCCGCCCGTCGGCAGGTCGGCCCAGCCGAGCGGGTGCAGGGTCGGGTCGGAGCCGTCGGGCGCGGAGGGTTCGCCGCCGGCCTCGTTGAACGCGTCGAGCGCGCCGATCAGCGAGGCCCGCTGGTCCGGGTCCAGGCGCTCGACGATCCCCGCGATGTCCTCGCGGCGGCGGGCCGTCACGTTCTCGACGGTGCGGCGGCCCTCGTCGGTCAACTGCAGCAGTGTCTCGCGGCGGTTGGCGGGGTTGGCGCGGCGGTCCGCGAGCCCGGCGGCGATCAGCCGGTCCACCATCCGCATCGCCGTCGAGGGCGCCACGTGCAACTGGTCGGCGAGCGTGACGAGTTTGGTGGCGCCGCGCGTCGACAGCACGACCAGCATCCGGAACTGAGCGAGCGTCACCCGGTCCTCGACCTCCGCGAGGGACCGGGCCGACACGGCGACCAGCAGCCGCGACGCGGTGAGCACCGCCCGCGTCACCGCGTCCACGTCGTCGCGGCCCTCCGCTCCGGCCCCGCTCCCGCTGTCAGCCATGCGCCCTCCTCGCGGTGTCGATGCCCGTCAGTATGAGGTCGATGCCCGCGAGGAACTGCGCCCGGTCGTCGTGTTCGGGCAATTCCTCCGCCACCTGCCGCAGGAACGGATGGCGTGCGGCGTCGAGTTCCGCCCACTGGGAGGCGATGCCGCCGAGGAACGAGGAGCGGTCCGTGGCGGCGCCGGGCAGAACCAGGCGGGCGTTCGCCGCGTTCTGGGCGGCCGCCCCGAGGACGTAGTTCAGGAGCGCGGACGCGGCGTCGAACTGCGCGTCCCGGGCGACGCCCAGCTCCTGGACCCGGCCGCCGAACCCTTCGAAGATCTGCAACAGCGCAGGCCCCCACGGCTCGCGGGAGAGCTGCGCGCCGACCCACGGGTGGGCGTCGATGGCGTCGAACACCCCGAGCGCGAGCGCGCGGATGCCCTCGCGCGGGTCGGCCCCGGGCGTGATGCCTGCCAGGACGCGGGTGACGACGTCCTCGGTGGCGGCGGCGAGCAGCTCGTCCTTGTTCGCGACGTGCCAGTAGATCGCCCCCGCCCCGGTGGCGAGGCGCGCCGACAGCGCACGGAAGGTCAGCGCCTTCTCGCCCTCCGTGTCGAGGATGCCGATCGCCGCCTCGACGATCCGCTCCTTCGAGAGCGCGTCGGTGCGCCGCTCGGTCCGTTGTGCCCTGGTCGCCATGGATCACATTTTGACATGACTGGAACGTTGTTCCAAACTGGTGGAACCGACACTGGAACACCGTTCCAGTCGCTTCAGGAGATCGCCACGAAACGGAGCCCGATCATGAACACCACGACACCCACCCCCACCCCCGTCACCATCGTCGGCGCGGGTCTCGGCGGCCTCGTGCTCGCCCGCGTCCTGCACCTCCACGGCATCCCGGCGACGGTCCACGAATCCGATCCCTCGCCCGACGCCCGCAGCCAGGGCGGCCAGCTCGACATGCACGAGGCCGACGGGCAGGCCGCGCTCGCCGCGGCGGGGCTCACAGAGGAGTTCCGCGCGATCATCCACGAGGGCGCGGAGGCCCTGCGTGTGCTCGACCGGCACGGCGAGGTGCTGCTCGACGAGCCGGACGACGGCCAGGCACACCGCCCCGAGGTGCTCCGCGGCGACCTGCGCCGCATCCTGCTCGACTCGCTGCCCGAGGGCACCGTCCGCTGGGGCCACAAGCTCACCGCCGTCCGCCCGCTCGGCTCCGGCCGCCACGAGCTGACCTTCGCCGACGGCTCGACCGTCACCACCGGTCTGCTCGTCGGCGCCGACGGCGCGTGGTCGAAGGTCCGGCCGCTCGTCTCCGCCGCCACACCCACGTACACCGACACGACGTTCGTCGAGACCTATCTGCACGACGTCGACGCGCGGCACCCCGCGGCGGCGCGCGCGGTCGGCGCGGGCGCGCTGCTCGCCCCCTCCCCCGGCAAGGGCATCAACGCGCACCGCGAGGCCGGCGGGATCATCCACACGTACGTCCAACTGACCCGCCCCGCCGACTGGTTCGACGCGATCGACTTCACGGACGCGCGGGCGGCGAAGGCCCGGATCGCGGCGGAGTTCGACGGCTGGGCCCCGGAGCTGACGGCGCTGATCACGGACGGCGAGTCCGCCCCGGTCGCCCGCATGATCCACACGCTGCCCGACGACCACCGCTGGGACCGCGTCCCGGGTGTCACGCTCCTCGGCGACGCCGCGCACCTCATGCCGCCGTCCGGTGACGGCGCGAACCTCGCGATGTTCGACGGCGCCGAACTCGGCCGGGCGATCGCCGCGCACCCCGGCGACGTCGAGGCCGCCCTCGCTTCGTACGAGGAGGCCATGTTCGCCCGCACCTCCCCCTTCTACGGGGACGCGCGTGAGATCTTGGACCTCTGCCTCGGCGACCGCGCACCGCACTCGCTCGTCGACTTCTTCACCGCCGCGGGCGAAACGGTGCGGGAGGCCGCGGGAGCCTGACCCGACGACGTCCCACGAAAGGCACGGGCGATGCCGCTTCCCCGCACCCTCGACGGCCGACCGGCCCTCCCCACCGGACTCCGGCGCCGACTGGCCCGCCTGCCCATCGGCCTGTACCGCGCGGGCCTCGGCCCGCTGCTCGGCAAGCGACTCCTCCTGCTGCACCACAAGGGCCGCACGTCGGGACTGCACCGGCGCGTGGTCCTGGAAGTCGTCGCGCACGACGCGGAGCGCGGCACCTGGACCCTCGCCTCGGGCTTCGGCCCCAAGTCCGCCTGGTACCAGAACCTGCGCCGCACCCCGCGCACCCTGATCCAGCACGGCGCCCACCGCCACATCGTCGACGCCCGCTTCCTCACGCCCGACGAGGGCGCCGCCGTCATGGCCCGCTACGCCCCCGAGCACCCGCGGACCGCCCGCAAGCTGTGCGCCTTCATGGGGTTCGAGACGGACGGCAGCGAGGACTCGTTCCGCGCGGCAGGCCGCCGGATCCCGTTCGTGCGCCTCGAGCGCGCGCCCGGCACCCGCACGACATAGTCGCTTCCGTGTGCGTACGTCTCCAGAGCCCGGGTACCCGGCCGCAGCACACAGTCCACCGAGACGAGACGACGACACGGAGGACCGTCATGACGACCACGGCCGAGACCGGTGAGGTCACCGGCACGCTCGACAAGGACTACAACCTCGTCTGGTTCGTCGAGTCCTGCCTCAGCAACGCGCTGCGCCTGGAGACGTACATCCAGGACGCCGAGCGCACCAAGGACGGCGAGCTCGCCGAACTGTTCCGCAAGGCGCAGGCCGACAGCCGCAAGGGCGCCGACCTTGGCAAGCAGCTGCTGAGGACGCGACTCCAGCAGGGCTGACGCCGCTACGAGGCCGGGGCCGACCCACCGCGGGTCGGCCCCGGCGCTTTTCTGTCGAAGGCGGGGGCCGGGTCAGGGGCGGGGATCGGCCAACATCCGGGCCGTCGCACGCCCGATTTCGAAGGGTTGGGGCGAGGGAAGCCCGGAGTCCGAATGAGGGGCACTCATTCCACTTAGGGGGACAAGCCTCCCGTTCCCCTCTATTCCCCCTACTTCCGCATCATTCGGTGGTCGCGCTCCGTCGCGCGGACGCCGTCGTGGTGGCAGCGCGTGATCGTCGGGACGGCGCGATCGGGACGGAATGGTTTAGGCCACCGAGATCAACTTTTGTTGTTCGGGGATGACCGGCGGCCTAGATTCTGCGTGGCTCAACGACCCGATCACGAACGGCAGTTGAGGGATCGACGCTGCCGTTCTCGACGAAAGGACGTGCCATGCGCGTCAGAAGACTCGCCCTGGCGGGCGCCGTCACCCTCGCGGGCCTCGGCACCGCGCTCTCCACCGCGGGCCCGGCGAACGCCGCCGAGACCTGCACCAGTGGTTACGCCTGCCTCTACTACAACAGCAACTACTCCGGCGCCTTCTACCGGCAGTACTTCGACATTCCCAACTACGCCGGTTACTACTTCAGCGCCAGCGCCGCCGGCAGCGCCGGTGCGGGCCTCCCGGTGAAGAACAACACCGCCTCGGTGGACAACTGGGACTTCTACAACGGCATCCGCGAGTACTACAACAGCAACTACGCGGGCGCTTCCCAGTCGATCGCCGCCGGTGGTCAGGCCAACCTGAACACGACGCTCAAGAACGAGAACGCGTCGGGCAAGTTCTACTAGGCCGACCCTGAGCACCACCCGATGAACGGGGTGTGCTGCCCAATGCAGCTGGGCAGCACACCCCTCCTCGCAGTCTAGCCAGTGGCTGTTCCACCAGAGCGACCTCACGTCACCCCAAGGATGAGCATCATCATGCGCAGGCGCCAACTCCACCTGACCGTACTGGCCTTCGGCAGCATCGCCACTGTGCTGGCCCTGGCCGGCTGCGACTCCTCCGGTTCGAGCGACTCGGGCGACACCAAGGCCGGTTCGGTCCCCCGCACCTCCACCGCGCCGAAACTCGCCTCCACGACGGACCAGTCGCTGCCCATCGAGGCGTACATGTACACCAAGGACCAGACCCAGCAGCTGGACAACGCCCGGGTGGTCCTGCGCCGCGAGTGCATGCGCCGCTTCGGTTTCCCGTACGAGGACCAGAAGGCGCAGAACACGTTCCAGCCCAAGAGCATCGCGCAGTTCCGGTACGGCGTGACCGACGCCGACGACGCGGCGGTGCACGGCTACAAGCCCGCGGGGTCCGAGCGCAAGGTCGTCAAGCCGGCCCCGGTGAAGATGGCGCCCGCCGCGACCACGGCGCTGACCGGCACCCAGGACGCGAAGGTCAAGCCCGGTTCCGCACAGGCCAAGGGCGGCCAGCGGATCAACGGCCACAAGGTCCCTGCGGGCGGCTGCATCGGCGAGGCCGACCGCAAGCTGGGCGCCACCTCGTCGCAGGACTTCGGCGACGCCCCCGTGGTGGTGCGGGTCAACAGCGACAGCTGGGCCAAGTCGTACAACGACAAGCGGGTCCGCGCGGTCTTCACCAAGTGGTCGGCCTGCATGAAGGACAAGGGCTACGCCTACGCCGACCCGATGAAGGCCAACGACGACCGCCAGTGGCAGAAGACCGCCACGGCCACGCCCCGTGAGCAGCAGGTCGCCGCGGCCGACGTGGCCTGCAAGCACAAGTACAACGTGCTGGGCGTCTGGTACTCCGTCGACGTCGCCTACCAGAAGCAGATGATCGAGCAGAACGCCGAGGCGCTGAACGATGTGCGCAAGCAGATCGACAAGCGGCTGAAACTCGCGGCCGACATCGCGTAACGCGGCGGGCACTTCGACGCGTCGGACGGACGTGGGGAGTGCCCGCTTCCCATCTCACGGCCGCGGGCGGCCACACGACGACGAGTGCCGGGCGTCACCGGCCTGGAGAGACGCGATGATCGAATCCGTGCGCGGCGGCCACGTGGGGCCGGCCGACGCCGAGGACACCGACGCCGAGGAGACCGGCCGGGGCGGCGGTCCCGCGGGCGCGGGACGCGGCCGGCGGCGCCGGAGCGGTGCGGCCGACGAGGAGACGAGCGGGGCCGCGGGGCTCGGGCGGCGGCGCAAGGCCGTCGCCCTGGTCGCGGGCGGGGCGCTGGTGCTCACCGGGGCGGGCGTGGCCGCGTCCCTGGTGGTGAAGTCCCCCGCCCAAGTGGCCGCCGAGGCCAAGGCACCGAAGCAGGGCGTGCTGACGGCCCCCGTGGAGAAGCGGGTGCTGAAGGACTCGGTGGTGCTGCGCGGCACGGTGGTCGCCGGTCAGTCGGTGGACGTCACGGTGTCGGCGTCGACGGGCACGACGGGGGCGAGCCGCGCCGTCGTCACGAAGGCGCCCAAGCCGGTCGGCGCCAAGGTGACGGCGGGTCAGGTGGTCGCCGAGGTGTCGGGGCGGCCGGTGTTCGCGCTCAAGGGGAAGGTGCCGGTCTACCGGGACCTGAAGTCCGGGGCGACCGGCGCCGACGTCGCCCAACTCCAGGCCGCGCTTGCCGACTTGGGGCACGCGTCGAACCCGGACGCGCGCGGCACGTTCGGCGCTGGCACCCGCCGCGCGCTCGCCTCCTTCTACACCTCGATCGGCTACGACCCGGTGTCCGCGCAGACCGACGGCGCCACCGCCGTGCGGGACGCGCAGGACGCTGTGACCTCCGCCGAGCGGACGGCTCAGGACGCCGAGGACGCGGACAAGGCGCGTTCCACGGCGGCGACCCGGCGGGCGGTGGAGCGGGCCGAGCAGGATCTGCGCAGGGCGCGGGACCGGCTGAGCGAGGCGCAGGCCGAGGCGGGACCGATGCTTCCGGCGTCGGAGGTCGTGTACCTGTCCGCGTTCCCGGCGCGGGTGGACAGCGTGTCCGCGGTGCTCGGCTCGGCCGTCACCGGCAAGGTGATGACGCTGTCGGCGGGCCGCCTGGTCGTGGACGGCTACCTCCAGGAGGCGCAGAAGGGGCTCGTCAGGGCCGGGCAGAAGGCGGAGATACTTCAGGAGCAGAGCGGCAAGGAGACCCGGGCCCGGGTCCGTTCGGTCGCCGACACACCGGAGGCCGCCGAACAGTCTGGCGACAGTGCGGCCGCTCCTGCGGGTGGCGGTGATGACGCCGGTTCCGGGCAGCAGTCCGAGACCCAGGGCTACCGGATGGTGGTGGCGCCCGACACGCCGCTCGCGTCGGGCGCGGTGGGACAGGACGTGCGGCTGACCGTCGAGGCGGCGTCCACCGAGGGCGAGGCGCTCGTCGTGCCGGTGACCGCCGTGTCCGCGGCGTCGGACGGCGACACGGTCGTCACCGTCGTCACCACCGGCGGCAAGCAGCGCAGGGTGCCGGTCCGCACCGGCACGACCGGAGACGGCTATGTGGAGGTCCGGCCCTCGGGCGAGGCCGAACTCGCCGCGGGCGACGAGGTCGTGACCGGCGTCAAGGCGGGCGCGGGGGACGCCCGGTGAGCGGCGGCGAGCGGGCGGTGCCCGTCATCGAGTTCCGGCGGGTGGCCCTCACGTACCCGGGCCCGCCGCCCGTTCCGGCGCTGCTCCCCTGCGATCTGCGCATCGAGCGGGGCGAGTTCGTGACCGTGGTCGGACCCTCCGGGTCGGGCAAGTCGACGTTCCTGAACATCGCGGGGCTGCTGGACGCGCCGACCGGGGGCCGTTATCTGCTGGACGGCATCGACACCGGCGCGCTGCGCGACGGCGACCGCACGGCGCTGCGCGGCCGGCGCATCGGCTTCGTCTTCCAGTCCTTCCATCTGCTGCCGCACCGCAGCGCCCGGGAGAACGTGGCGCTGGCCATGGTCTACAACGACACCCCGCGCGGCGAACGCGCGGACCGCGCCCGCCGCGCCCTCGAACAGGTCGGCCTCGGCCACCGCCTGGACGCGGCGCCGACCCGGCTCTCCGGCGGCGAACGCCAGCGCGTGGCGATCGCCCGCGCGCTGGTGTCACGGCCCTCGCTGCTGCTGTGCGACGAACCGACGGGCAACCTCGACAGCAGGAACGCCGACGCGGTCCTCACGCTCCTCGAGGAGCTGCACCGCTCGGGCATGACGGTCCTGGTCATCACGCACGACCCGGCCGTGGCCGCGCGCGGCGCCCGTACGGTGACGATCCGCGACGGCGTCCTCGACGAGCGGGTGACGGTATGAGCAGACACCGCGACCGCCGCCGAAGATGGGCGGTCCGCCGCTCCCGCGCCGTCGAGCCGTCCGTGCTCAGCCCCCGCGACCTGCTCGGCGAGTCCCTCGCCGGAGTCCTCCAGCGTCCGGCCCGCTCCGCGCTCACGGCGCTCGGCACGGTGCTCGGCGTCGGCACGTTCGTGGCGATCCTCGGGCTCACGGCGACGACGTCGTCCCAGATCGACTCCCGGTTCAACGCGCTGACGGCCACCGAGGTCAACATCGAGGACGTCGGCATCGAGCAGGACGAGTTCGTCCGCCTCGCCTTTCCCAAGGACGCCGACGCGCGCATGCGGCGGCTCGCGGGGGTCGAGCACGCGGGCGTGTACTGGACGGTGGACACCCGCACCACCGATGCCACGGTCCGCTCCTCGCCCGTCGGCGACGCGGCGGACGGCGAGCGGGCGAACATCGTCGCCGCGTCGCCGGGCGTCATCGAGGCGGCGGTGCCGCGCCTGGCGCAGGGCCGGATCTACGACGCGTACGCGGAGCGGACCGCCCAGCCCGTCGTCGTGATCGGCGCGGGCATGGCACGGCGGCTCGGCATCACGACCCTGGAGACCCGGCCCGCGCTGTTCATCGGAGACCAGCCGTTCACCGTCGTCGGCATCATCGACGACGTGAAGCGCAAGGCGGACCTGCTGCTCTCGGTCGTCGTCCCGCGCTCGACGGCCCTGAAGACGTGGGGCGAGCCGCAGTCCGGCGGGGCGAAGATGCTCGTCTCGACGAAGATGGGCGCCGCCCGCCAGGTCGCCCGGCTCGCCCCGACGGCCCTGCGCCCCGACCATCCCGAGTACTTCAAGTCGATCCCGCCACCCGACCCGCGCACCCTGCGCGGCAACGTGACGGACGACCTCCAGCAGCTGTTCCTGCTGCTCGCCGCGATCTGTATGGTCATCGGCGCCGTCGGCATCGCCAACACGACGCTGGTGGCGGTTCTGGAGCGGACCGGCGAGATCGGTCTCCGCCGTGCCCTGGGCGCACGGGGCGGTCACATCACGGCGCAGTTCCTCGCCGAGTCCGGGGCGATGGGCGCGCTGGGCGGTCTCATCGGGACGAGCCTCGGCACGCTGACCGTCGTCGGCGTCGCGGTCGCCCGGGACTGGACGCCGGTGCTGCACACGTCGACGGTGGCGTCCGCGCCGCTGATCGGCCTGGTCACGGGCGTGGTGGCGGGCCTGTATCCGGCGTGGCGGGCGTCCCGCATCCAGCCGGCGGAAGCGCTGCGGCGCTGAATTCGCGAGGGCGTGTAACGCGGCCACCGTGCCGAGGCGTCAATAGGGCAGAGCGTACGCGTGGCCGGGAGGGGACTCAGATGCGCGGATCGGCGCACCGGACCGAGGAGATCGAGGAGTTCATGCGGACCGTCAGCCCTGGCCTGTTCCGGGCGGCGCTGCTGGTCTGCGGGGACCATCATCTCGCGGAGGACCTGGTGCAGACGACTCTGGGCAAGGTGTTCGTCTCCTGGCGACGGGTGCGCAAGGCCGACCGCCCAGCGGCGTACGTGCGCGCGATGCTGATGCGCACGTACCTCTCGTATGTCCGGCTGCATCGGACATACGAGAAGCCGGTGGAGGAGGTGCCGGAGCAGATGTCCGGCCCTCACGACCCGGCCCTGCGGCTGACGCTGGTGGACGCACTGGCACAGCTTCCGCCGCGGGACCGGGCCGTGGTCGTCCTGCGCTACTGGGAGGACCTCAGCGTCGCCCAGACCGCCGCCGAACTGGGCATGAGCCAGGGCAATGTGCGCATCCGCAGCATGCGGGCGCTGAAGGTCCTGCGCGCCGCCCTCGCGGACCAGCACGACGTCCTCACGGGGAAGCAGTAGGGAGCTTGTCATGGAACGAGTGGAGAGGCCGGGGCGGCGGGCCCCCGGAGCCGGAACACCTGACGGGGACACGGAGTTCGAGCGCCACCTCGGCGCCCTGCTCGACGCGTACGCGGAGGAGGCGGGCGCGCCCGTCGACCCGCTGGTCGCCGGCGGGCTCGCCCGGGGCCGCCGGCTGCGCGCCCGGCGCAGGGCTCTGTGGGGCGCGGGCACCGTGGCCTGCGCGGGCGCGGTCGCCGCGGTCGTCGTCTTCTCCGGAAGCACTCCGCACCGGGCGGTGCTCGAGGCGGGCGGGGTGACGATCCCCGACTTCGCGCCGGTCGCCGCCGCGTCGTCAGGGGCGTCGGCGGTGACCGGGCAGGAGGCCGTCGACACACTGCGCGGACTGCTGCCGCACGGCGGGGCGGGCGCCACGGGAGCCCGCGCGTGGGACGGGCCCGATGAACGCTCACGCCCCTCGGCGGGCGGCCGGCTGCTCCTGGAGGGCTCCGAGGTCGCCGTCAGCGTGCAGGGCAACTTCCAGCTGACCGGGGCCGACGCGCTCGGCAAGGAAGCGGCACGCAAGGGGGCAGGAGGCGCGGAGGGCCGGGTCGACAAGAGCGGTACCGCGGCCCCCGACAAGTCCGCCGCCGCGCGCGAGGCGAAGGGCGACGGCAAGGACGGCGGAAAGCAGATACGCCCCGCCACCCGCGCCGAACTCCGCACCTTCTACTCGTGCGCCGCACGCACCGCCCCCGACGCCGACCTGTCCGGCTGCACGGCGCGCAACGTCTCGGGCGGCGCGGTCCTCATCACGTACGAGGAGCACCGGGGCGATCTGGTGGAGCGCACCGCCGATCTGCTGCGCAAGGACGGCACGCGCGTGGTGCTGACGGCCGCGAACGCCGCCGACCCGAAGCAGGGTCCGGCCACCGCCGCCGCTCCCCCGCTGACCACAGGTCAACTGTCCAGGATGGCGGGCAGCAAGGCGTGGCAGCCCTGGGAGGTCAACCGCTGAGCGGCCCGGGTGTCACTGTCCCGGCGCACGCTCCGCCGTGACCACCACGGCGGTGTACGGGAGGGTGAACGTGCCGCCCATGGCGTCGATCGCGGCGCCGGTGCGCGCGACCAGGTCGTCCAGCTGCTCGGGCGCGTACGTGCCCGCCTCCCCGCTGGTGCGCAGCTGTTCCAGCCACACGTCACGGGTGTAGGTGGCCTCCCACGGGAAGCGCCACTCCTCCGGTGCGCCGAACAGGCCGGTGGCTCGCAGCCCGTCGGAGACGGTCCCGAGGATCGTGTCGTACGCGTCGAGGGCGGGCCCCGCCCAGGGGTTGCGCGGCGCGTCGGGCAGGGCCGCGCGGTGGGCGGCGGCGAAGGCCTCGGCGACGTCGGGCGTGGGGCGGAAGACGTTCCAGAACAGGGCGATCCGGCCGCCGGGGCGCAGCACGTGGGCGGCCTTCGCGGCGCCCGCCTCGGGGTCGATCCAGTGCCAGGTCTGGCCCGCGACCACAGCATCGAAGCTGCGGCCCGCCGCGTCCCAGGTCTCGAACCTGCCGACTTCCACGTCGAGTCCGTGGCCGCGGGCGTACTCGGCCATGCGCGGATCGACGTCGACGCCGAGGACGGTGCAGCCCGCCGCCCGGAACTGGCGGGAGGCGATGCCGGTGCCGCAGCCCACGTCGAGGACGTCGGGTCCGGGCGCGGCGGCGGCGATCCGGGCGACCAGGGCCTCGGGGTAGCGGGGGCGGGTGCGGTCGTAGCGCTCGGGGTCGGTGCCGAAGGACTCCGCCATGGCGCGTGCCTTGTGCGGCTCGTTACGAGTGGGCATGCGCCCACCATAATGGGCAAGCGCCCACTCTTCTAGTGTGGCCGGAGTCGAACGAAGGAGAACCGCAGGTGCCGACCGGTGTGGCCATCCGCGATGTCCGCGAGCAGCTCTTCGACGCGGCCGAGCGCGTCCTCATGCGGGACGGCGCCGCCGCGCTCACCAGTCGGGCGGTCACCACGGAGGCGGGCTGCGCCAAGGGCGTGCTGCACCGGCACTTCGCGGACTTCGACGCCTTCCTGGCGGAGCTGGTCCTCGACCGGGCGGGCCGCACCGAGGAGCGGGCCGCCACGCTCGTCGCGTCCGCCGGGACCGGCGACGTCGTCGACCTGCTCACGGAGGCACTGCGGGACCTGTTCACGCCGGTCGTCGTCGCCATGGTCGGCCTGCTGACCTTCCGCGACGGACTGCGCGCGCGGCTGCGGGCGGCCGGACGACCCGGCGTCACGGTGCTCGCGGACGCCACGGCGATGATCCGCGCCTACCTCGAAGCGGAGCGCGCGGCGGGCCGGTTGACGCCGGACACGGACATCGACTCCCTCGGCCTCACCCTCATCGGCTCGGGCCACCTCCTGTACGCGGACCGGGAGGCGGGCCCGCCCACGGACGCGGAGGTCCGCCGGGTCGTCACGTCCGCCGTCGCGGGGGCACTCCCCCGCTGACGCCGACCGCCCCTTCGGTGGGCACATCCGCTCGACAGGACAGCCGTCCGAGGGGGACGCACCGTTCGGCCGTCACCCGCACGTGGCACCGGAGTTGTTCCGGGTGGACGCCGTCGCGCCCGAGCGACAGCGCGACGGCGCCCCGGGCGGCGGTCACACCACTGTGCGGGTGTGATCCACGTGACCGCCGCCCCTCTCTCCCACATCTCCCCGCCCTCCTGTGGCCCCCTCCTGAGTAACGCCTATGAATGTCACCCAGATTGTTGACACTTACGTTGACAGTTGGTGGCGTAGGGCCCCGGGGTGAGGCTCGCTCACCCCAAGAGCCACACGGGAGCCATGAGTTGAAGCACAGGGCCATCAAGCGCAGGAACGTCGTGATCGGGATCGGGGCCACCGCGGGCGCCGCGGCCACGGGCGGCATCGCCCTGTCCGCCCAGGCGTCCACCGGGGCCGCACCCGCCCAGACCGCCGACGCCGCCCAAGCCCTCGCGTTCGACAAGGACGCGTACACCGAGCTGATCACGACCGTCACCACCGACGACGGCGACAAGGAGGTGACGTACCACTTCTGGAAGGCGATCACCTACGTTGCGAAGCCCGTCGACGAGAAGTACCAGAGCCTGAACGTCAGCGTCCCGGTGAAGATCGACGGCAAGGCGGTCGACGCCTCCGACGCGCCGATCCTGCTGGCCAACGCCGTCGGCGGCTACATGCCGTCGTCGGTGGCGGACGCGGAAGGCGTCGGCGGGGGCGGTGCGGGCGCGCCGGGCGGCGGCCGGAGCATGGCCGTCAACCAACTGCTCGCGCTCGCCGCCGGATACGTCGTCGTGGAGCCGGGCGCCCGCGGCCGCACCCTCAAGAACGCGGACGGCGCGTACTACGGCACCGCGCCCGCCGCCATCGTCGACCTGAAGGCCGCGGTCCGCTACGTCCGCGCCAACAAGGGCCGCATACCCGGCGACACCGACCGCATCGTGTCGGCGGGCACCAGTGCGGGCGGCGCCCTGTCCTCGCTGCTCGGCGCGTCGGGCGACAGCACGCTGTACGCCTCCTACCTCGCGGAGCTCGGCGCGGCCGACGCCTCCGACGCGATCTTCGCGACGGGCGCCTGGTGCCCCATCACCGATCTCGAGCACGCCGACGGCGCCTACGAGTGGAACTGGGGCGCCAACAAGCTGAGCGACGGCACGACGGTCGACGCGACGGTCTCGCGGGAGCTGCGCGCCGCGTTCGCCGAGTACCAGGCGTCGCTGCGGCTGCGCAGGCGGGACGGGCACGGGCTGCTCACGGCCCGCAACTACGACGACTACCTCGTCACGCAGTACCTCCAGCCCTCGGCCACCCGCTACCTGGCGGCCCTGTCGGACGACGAACGCGTCGCGTACCTCGCCGACAACCCGTTCATCACATGGCGCTCCAGGCGGGCCACGTTCACGTGGGAGGACTTCCTCGCGCACGTGGGGGCGCGCAAGAAGGACGCGCCGGCCTTCGACACGTTCGACCTGTCGTCGCCCGAGAACAACGAGTTCGGCGCGGGCACCACCGAGGCGCGGCACTTCACCGCGTACGGCGCCCGGCACGACACGTCGGGCGTCGGCGGCAGCCGGGTGGCCTCCGACATCCCGGAGAAGCTCGACCTGATGAACCCGATGCACCACCTGGCGCTGCGCAACCCGGGCCGCTCTCGGCACTGGTGGATCCGGCTCGGGACGAAGGACAGCGACACCTCGCACACCGTCTCCGCCAACCTCGCGGCGAGCGCCGCGGGCCTCGGCGACAACGTCGACCACCGCTACTACTGGGACGAGGGCCACGGCGCCAACACCGACCCGGCGGACTTCATCGCGTGGATCGCCGAGGTGACGGGCCACCGCGAGAAGTAGCCCGTACGAACGACGGTGGCCCGGCTCCCTCGGAAGGGGCCGGGCCACCGTCGTTCGTGCGGCGATGGATCAACCGGCCAGCGCCGGCGCCCCCTTGCGGTCCCCGTTGTCCCGGCCCGCCCGTGCCTTGATGGTCAGCGCGGCGAGCGCCATCATCACCGCGCCGAACACCGCGGCCACCGCGAACATCGAGAAGCCCAGGTCCGCGTGGCCCGCCGCGAGGAGCTGGCCGCCCATCCACGGGCCGAACACGGCGCCGAAGCGGCCCATGCCCGAGACCCAGCTGAGCGCGGTCGGCCGGTCCTCCTCGACGTGGTGCGAGCCGACCGTCGCGTACACCATCGTCTGCCCGCTGAACAGGAGCAGACCGGCGAGGAACACCACGCAGTACAGCAGCCCGACCGACATGTGCACGCCCATCAGGTAGACGAAGACCGCGGTCAGGGCGAACCAGATGATGACGATGCGGCGCGGCCCGACCAGGTCCGCGAGGCGGCCGGCGACCAGCATGCCGACGATGCCGCCGACGTTGAGGAACGTCGAGAAGAGCAGCGAGTCGCCGGTCTCGTACCCGAGGTCACCCATGATCTTCGGCAGCCACTGCCCGACGCCGTAGACGAGGAGCAGTCCGGCGAACGACGTGAGCCAGAAGCACAGCGTCGTCAGCCATTGGCGGCCGCGGAACAGCGCCTTGAGGCTCTCCAGCTTGTCGGTGGCGTGCCCCTTGGGCTCCGGCAGCTCGATCCCGTAGCTGCCCGCGAGCCCCTGCGCCTGCTCCGTGCGGCCGCGCGTCAGCAGGTTCGTCGGCGACTCCGGCAGCATCTTGAGGGCGAGCGGCAGGAAGATCAGCGCGGGTATCGCGCCGACCAGGAACGCCGAGCGCCAGCCGAAGTCGTCGATGAGCCACAGCGCGAGCAGCGGGGCGACGGCGCCGCCGGTCTGGTGGGCGGTCATGATGACACCGGTCGCGAGCGCCTTGCGGGCGCCGGTGGTGAACTCCATGCCGTACGAGATGGCGATCGGTAGCAGCGCGCCGAGGCCGAACCCGCACACCAGGCGGAAGAAGCCGAACACCCCCGCGCTCTGGGCGAGTCCGCAGCCGACGGTGGCGACGGTGAAGACGACGACCGACGTGAAGACGGTCTTGCGGCGGCCCACCCAGTTGCTGACGGTGCCGGACAGGATGGTGCCGACCAGCATGCCGAACGTGGTGTAGCTGCCGATGTCACCCGCGGTGGCGTCGGTCAGGCCGAGCGCCTTGGAGCCGAGCATGTGCGGCAGCGCGGAGCCGTAGATGAAGGTGTCGATGCCGTCGATGAACACCAGCGCCCAGCACAGGGCGATGACGACGGCTCGGCTCCTGGGGGACGGAGCGGCGGCGTTTTCGGGCAGGGGGGAGCGGTAACGCGAGGACATCGTTGTTCCTCTCGTGCGGGCAGTCCGGCGGGCCGGAGGTGATGGTGGTGGAATCCCCTGGGGTCAGGGGTTGATCGGTGGGGTGCCGTGGGTGTGGAAGGACTCGATGGTCTTCAGGCCCCAGGCCTGGCCCTTCTTGCGTTCTTCCTCGGTCCAGGTGATGAGCGGCCAGTCGGGGGCGAGGACGAGGCGGGTGAGCGGGTTGCACAGTTCGATGCGGTTGCCGCCGGGTTCGTAGACGTAGAGGAAGAACGTCTGCTGGATGGCGTGCTTGTGCGGGCCGGTCTCGATGAACACGCCGGTGTCGATGGCGAGGTCGGCGGCGCGCAGGATGTCCTCGCGGTTGTCGGTCGCGAAGGCGATGTGGTGCAGTCGGCCGTTGGCGCCGGTCCAGTCCTCGGTGTAGACGACGTCGTAGGACTTGTTGGTGAAGGTCAGCCAGCGGGCGGCGATGCGGCCGGTGTCGAGGCGGATCTGCTCGGTGGGGCGGGCGCCCAGGATCTGCTGCTGGTACTCGGCGTTGGCGAGGACGTCGGAGGCCAGGAAGTTGATGTGGTCCAGGCGGCGCACGCCGACGCCTCGGTTGGGCTTGGCCTGCGGCTGGTTCTTCAGGGCGGGCTTGAGCTCGTCGGGGGCGGTGTAGTGCTCGCTGTCCCAGTACAGGGCGTGTTCGTGGCCGTCGGGGTCGGTGGTGAGGTAGAGCTTGCCGATGCCGGGCTCGTCCTCGACCCACTTTCCGGTGCCGCCGGCGTCCTCGACGGCCTTGACGCGGCGCTGGAGGGCCTCCTCGCTGGAGGTGCGCAGGGCGAGGCGGCCGAGGCCGGGCGTCTCGCGGGCGGTGAGGACGAGGCTGTGGTGCTCGTAGTCGTCGAAGGTGCGCAGGTAGACGTGGTCGCCGTCCTGGCCGCAGACGGTCAGGCCCAGGAAGTCGGTGAAGAAGCCGACACTGGCGTCGAGGTCGGGGGTGAACAGCTGGGCGTGGCCGACGTGGGCGATGTCGCCGAGGGGCGGAGTCATCGGGGGCCTCCTGGGGTGTGTGCGGGGCGCGGGAAGACCGTGCCGTCGAAGAGCTTGCGGGCGGTGCGGACGACGGCGGTGCGCCGCGCGGCGGGCAGCCCGTCGGGCCCGGTGGTGAGGCTGGCCTCGATGTCGGTGAAGCCGGTGGGGTGCTCGATGCGCAACCGATCGCCCGTGGTGCGGAGTTGGGCGATGCCGTCGGCCACGCTGCCCTCGATCCGCAGCCCGGCGGCGACGCTCGCGGCGCCGAGCACGCCGATGGAGGTGTGGCAGCGCACGGGGATGAAGGTGCGCGTGGTGACGGCTCCGCCGTTGCGGGGCGGGGCGAGCAGGGTGAGCTTGGGGACGGTGGCGTCGGTGACATCGCCGAGGCCCATCAGTTCCCCTGCGGCCAGGCGGAGGTCGTGGAGGCGTCGGGCCAGTTCCTCGTCGGCCTCCAGGTCCTTCGGGTCCTCGTACCCGGTGACCTTGAGGGACTCGGCGGGGATGAGCACGGTGGGCATGCCGTTGTCGACGCAGGTGACCTCGACGCCCGCGATGGTGTCCCGGACGTGGCCGGTGGGGAGCAGGGCGCCCTCCCCCGGCGGGAATTCGATGACCACGGCGGCCGCGGTCCCGGGGACGCCGGAGATCTCCGCGTCGCCGGTGTAGTCGGGCCGGCCGCCCGGGGTGGGGAAGGTGGCCGTGGCCCGGTCGCCGGAGTTCACCATGCGGATGCGGACCGAGGTCTCGCCGTCCTCGGCGGGCACGAGGCCCCGCTCGACGGCGAAGGGGCCGACGCCGGCGAGGATGTTGCCGCAGTTCTGACGGTCCGACACCACCGGTTCGTCGACGTTGACTTGGAGGAAGAGGTAGTCGACGTCGGCGTCCGGTTCCTGCGACGCGCTGATGATCGCGACCTTGCTGGTGAGGGGGTGGGCGCCGCCGATGCCGTCGATCTGGCGCGGGTCGGGGCTGCCCATGACGCGCAGCAGCAGGTCGTCGCGGGTCGCCGCGTCGGCGGGCAGGTCGTCGGCGAGGAAGTAGGCCCCCTTGGAGGTGCCGCCGCGCATCAGCATGCAGCGCACCTCCTCGGGCCCGGTCACGATCCGGCTCCGGTGTGTTCCTCGTAGGTGCGGTACTCGACGCCGAGCCGCGTGAGGGTGTCGCGCAATCCGTAGCGGTCCAGGCCGAGTTGGCCCTCGAGGAAGGCGGCGCGAGTGGCGGCCTCCTTCTCCTCGCGGGCCCGCGACTTCTCGGCGGCCTCGGCGGTGCGCTCGCGCGGGACGACCACGACACCGTCGTCGTCGGCGACGATGACATCACCGGGCCGGATCGTCTCGCCGCCGATGACGACGGGCACGTTGACACTGCCGCCGGTCGCCTTGACCGTGCCCTGCGCGGACACCGCGGCGGACCAGGCGTGGAAGCCCATCTCGCGCAGTTCGGCGGTGTCCCGGATACCGGCGTTGGTGACGATGCCGCGCACCCCGCGCTTTTGCAGGGCGGTGGCGAACAGTTCGCCGAACATGCCGTCCGTGGAGGGGGAGGTGGTGGTGACGACGAGGATGTCGCCCTCGCCGCACTGCTCGACGGCCGCGTGGATCATGAGGTTGTCGCCGGGCCAGGACAGCACGGTCACCGCGGTGCCCGCGATACGCGTGTCGGACTGGTTGGGGCGCAGGTGGTGGCCGAGGAGACCGGTGCGGCCCATCGCCTCGTGGATGGTGGCGACGCCGTATCCGGCGAGTGCCTCGACGTCCTTGGCCTCGGCCTTGGGCGGGTTGGTGACGATGACGCCGGGCATCAGGCGAGCTCCTTCGCGATCTGCGGGTAGGGGCGCATGTACGCCTCGGCCATGGTCTGGTGGGTGAGCCCGAGGTTGGGCCCGGCGTTGCGCTTGAGCTGCACACCCCGGCGTACGGCGAGGTCGGTGTAGTAGTCCCACAGGTGCTGCTGGGCGCCGAGACACTCCATGGCCTTGCGCTTGGTGTCCCACACCTCGGTGATGTCCAGGAGGACCTCGGGCTTGAAGCCGCTCATCTCGGGCTGGTGCGGCTCGAAGTAGAAGACGGGCGGCGCGCCGATGATCTCGCCGTCGCCGGGGTAGCCGATGGCCTGCGCGAGAACGCGGGCCTGCAGGGCCATGCGGTTGGCGGCGGGGTGGTCGCCGTTGTACGGGTCCTCGACGGGGTGGGTGAGCACGACGTCGGGCTGCGTGTCGCGGTAGACGGCAACCAGCCGGTCGGTCAGCTCGCCGCTCTCCACGAGCGGATAGTCGCCCGCGTCGAAGAAGCGGACCTCGGCCCCGAGGGCGGCGGCGGCCCGCTCCGCCTCGTCGCGGCGCAGCGCCTTGATCTCGTCGAGCCTCTTGCCCTCCCGCCAGGCCTTGGCGGACTCGCCGCGCTCCCCGAACGTCAGGCACGCGATGGTCACCTTCTCGCCACGGGCGGCGGCGAGCGCGATGGCGCCGCCCGCCCGCCACACGAAGTCCCCCGCGTGCGCGGTGACCACCAGGGTCGAACGTGGCGTGGCGGCGGCGGGCGCGTGGCCGTTGGTCATGCTGCATCTCCTTGGTGACAGGTGTGCACCCGCCTCCGATGCAGAGTCAGTCGGCGCGCAACACGTCGATCACACTGCGGAGGTGGGCACGGACGGCCGTCTCGGCCGCCTGCGGATCCCTGGCCCTGATCGCCTCGATCATGGCCAGGTGCTCACCCAGGGACTGCTGCGAACGCCCCGGCCGCAACGCCAACTGGAAACGGTGCCGCACCAGTTGCGCGTTCAGCCGCTCCAGAAGCGCCACGGCCGTCCGCTGGCCCGAGATGTCCCGGATACGGGCATGCAGCTCGTGGTTGAGGTCGGAGTAGGTGACCGGGTCACCGTTCTCGACCGCCTTGGACATGGCGTCACCGAGCCCGGCGAGCTCGTCGAGCTGCGCGTCGGTGGCCACCTCGGCCGCCTTGCCCGCGCACAGCCCCTCGAGCGCCATCCGGCACTCCGTGATCTCCACGGCCTCCTCGACCGTCACGACCCGCACCCGCGAGCCACGGTTGCGAATCCGCTCGACCAGACCCTCGGCGGCCAGCTCCAGCAGCGCCGCACGGATGCTCGCCCGCGTCACGTCGTACTGCTCGGCGAGTTCGTTCTCCACCAGCCGCTGAGCCGGTGACATCTCACCGCGCAGGATCGCCTTGCGCAGTTCATCCAACGCGTACTGCTTCGCCTGCTCGCCGGAGCCCGGCCGGGCTTCCTTCGGCATGTGCCCTCCCTGAGTGAGTGCCTGTCGACGCTAAATCTAGGCGAACGAAATTGTCAACGATTTTGTTTGCAACTCACAGGAAGGCGCTCCGCACCTCATGGGTGAGCGACTCCGCACCGCCCGTTCACCCGGCGTACGCCCCCACTTCGCGCACTGCCCCTTTGCGCCTCACGCCAAGATCACAGGATGTGTGTGCCATGTACGCGACATGAAGGAGCTTTCACGTGGCCATTCCACGGACGTCCCTGCTGGTGCTCGCCACCGCCGTCGCCGCGCTCGCCGCGACCACGACGGGCCCCGCACAGGCCGCCGCGGCGCTGCCCGCCGTCACCCCGCGCGCCGAGACGGCCGCCCTGCACGACGACACCGCGGGCGGCGACGCGGACGCCGACGACCCGGCGATCTGGCGCAACCCGGCCGACCCGGACCGCAGCCTCGTCGTCGCCACCGCCAAGCAGGGCGGCCTGCGCGTGTACGACCTGGACGCGCGCGAGGTGCAGTCGCTCCCGGCCCCCGCCGGCCCCGGCGCCGACGACGCGCCGGGCCGCTTTAACAACGTCGACCTGGTGCACAGCGCCGCCCTCGGGGACCTGGCCGTGACCTCGGACCGGGGCAACGACCGGCTGCGCGTGTACCGCATCGACCGCGACCGGGCGGGCGGCCCGCTCGCCGATGCCACCGACCCGAAGGCCGCCCCGATCTTCTCCGCCTCCCAGGACGAGATCAACGAGCAGCGCACCGCTTACGGCCTGGCCACCTGGACGGACAAGACCAGCGGCCGCTCGTACGCCCTCGTGAGCCAGCGGGAGCGCACCCGCCTCGCGCTCCTCGAACTCAAGGCGAACGCCGACGGCTCGGTCGGCTACACCAAGGTCCGCACCCTCGACCTGCCGTCCTCCTTCCGCCTCCCGAACGGCGCCGACTGGTCGCCCTGTGCGGAGCCCGGCGAGCAGCCGCAGGTCGAGGGCATGGTGGTGGACCCGGCGACCGGCACGCTCTACGCCGGCCAGGAGGACGTCGGCATCTGGCGGCTGCGCGCCGACCTCACCGGCACCCCGAAGCTGATCGACAAGGTCAAGGAGTACGGGGTGCCCGGCACCTACGACGAAGCGAGCGAGGAGTGCGTCGCGGGCGACGACCCGGGCTTCGGCGGCACCCACCTCACCGCGGACGTCGAGGGACTGACCCTGGTCGACGAGGACGACGGCGACGGGCTGCTGCTCGCCTCCAGCCAGGGCGACAACACCTTCGCCGGCTACGACCGCGAGGTCTCCGACGCCAACGAGTACGAGGGCGGTTTCCGTGTGGCGCCGGCGTCCGACGGGATCGACGGCTCGGAGGAGTGCGACGGCGCCGCCGCCCTGAACGAGCCGCTGGGCAGGCGCTATCCGAACGGCCTCCTGGTCGTGCAGGACGGGCACGACGCGCCGGGCGACCCGGACCGCCCGTCCACCAACTTCAAGTTCGTCGACCTGGGCGCGGTCACGGACGCGGTCGACGGCTGACCGGCGCGGCGGGCCGCTCGTCGACCGGCCCGCCCCACGGGGCCTCGAGCGCCGCCCGCAGGGCGCCGAGCGCGTCCGCGCCGATCCGCTCGGCCAGCCTGGCCTCCAGCCCGTCCAGTGCGCGGCGCGCCCGCTCGTGGGCGCGCCGTCCGTGCGCGGTGCGACGGACCAGCCGCTGACGGGCCGATTCGGGGTGCGGCACCTGCTCGAGGAGGCCGTCCGCGATCAGCACCCTGACCGCCTGGTGGACGGTCTGCCGGGTCACTCCCATGCGGCGGGCCAGCTCCGCGACGGTGGTGCCGTCCGCGTCGAGCATCGCGAAGAGCTGCACCTGCGTGGGCGTTATCGGCGCGACGCCCTCCGCCTCCAGCGTCGCGAGCAGGCCGTCCTCGAACCAGCGGCGGGCGTCGCCGAGCAGTTGCGGCAGATCACGTCGGGGCTCGCTCGTCACTGCGTCCATCCTTCCGGGTGGGTCTCGTCACGGCCCCTTGCCTCGCGACCGCACGTCGTGTCAGGCTACCTGACATCAAACGTCAGGCACCCTGACACGACCGAGGACTTCGCCATGACCATGGAATTCGCCACGCGCTACCGCAGCGCCTCCCGCATACCGGCCGACCCGTCGAAGCCGTACGTGATCGAGAAGGGCGAGGGCGACCGGGCGCACCTCTTCGGCGACCTCGTGACCGTCTACGCGGGCGGCGAGCAGACGGACAACACGTTCAACTTCTTCACCGTCGAGGGCCCGAAGGGCGACATCATCCCGGCGCACGTGCACGCCGACACCCACGAGGTGTTCTACGTGACGCAGGGCGCGGTCCGGCTGTTCGCCGAGGACCCCGAGGGCGAGCAGATGGAGCGGCTGCTCACGCCGGGCGACTTCGGTTTCGTGCCGAAGAACTGCACGCACGCCTATCGCATGGAGCGGCACCACTCGCAGGTCGTCGGCGTCGCGGCGGGCCCCGGCGGCACGTTCGAGCGGTTCTTCGAGACGCTGGGCACGCCGGTGGAGGAGATGGGCCTGCCCGCGCGGCCGTTCGTGCCGGAGCCGCACAAGTTCGGCACGGTGCCCCAGGAGTACGACGTGCGGTTCCTGCCCGACCACCAGTGGCGGACCTCGTGACGCCCGGCGAGCTGCGCGGCCTCATCGCTGCGCCGCACCCCGATGTCGCCCCACTGCCCCGGGCGACCGAACACGCCGACGGGGTGCGGGCGATACGCGGGGTGCCGTACGCGGAGGTGGAGGGCTCCCGGCCGCTGGAGCTCGACCTGTGGCTGCCCGCCGCCGAGGGGCCCGCGCCCGTGGTGCTGTTCGTGCACGGCGGCGCGTGGCGGCGCGGTCGCCGTGACGACATGGGCGTGCGCACCCGCGGCTGGGCTCCGGGCCCCTTCGAGCGGCTCGCGGCGGCGGGCCTCGCGGTGGCCTGCGTCGACTACCGGCTCAGCGGCGAGGCGACGTTCCCCGCGCCGCTCGACGACCTGCGGTCGGCGCTGCGGTGGCTGGGCCTGCGCGCGGACGAGCTGGGCATCGACGCCGAACGGACCGTGGTGTGGGGCGAGTCGGCGGGCGGCCACCTCGCGTCGCTGCTCGCGCTCACGGACGACGAGCCGCGGCTCGCGGGCGCGGTGATCTGGTACGGCCCAGCGGATCTGACCTCGCCCAGACCGCCGTTCGACCCGGCGGACGCGGCGACGCCCGAGGCACTGCTGCTGGGCGGGGCGTCGGCCGCTCTCCCCGAACTCGCGGCGGCGGCGAGCCCATTGCGGCAGGTGCACGCGGACGCCCCGCCCTTCCTCGTCGTGCACGGCGAGGCGGACTCGATGGTGGCGTGCTCGCACGGCCGCGACCTGGCCGACGCGCTGCGGGACGCCGGGGCGCCGGTCGAGTGGCGGGCGATACCGGGCGCGGACCACGGCTGGCACGGCGCGAGCGACGACGAGGTCGAGCGGATCTTCGCCGCGTCCCTGGACTTCGTGCGACAGCACGCCTGACCACCCCTTTGCCCGGCACCTCCCACCTGGCAGATTGGGGTGTCCCTGCTCCCTGGCGAAGAGGTGCGTGATGAGCCCGCAGTTCGGCGACTACCAATTCGAGATCTACCTCGACGGACTGCGCGGTGTCACACCCACGCAGCCGATGGACTTCGCCGCCCTCGAACAGCGGGCGCGTTCGGCCCTCTCTCCCTCCGTGTGGTCGTACGTCGCCGGGGGCGCGGGCGACGAGCACACGCAGCGCGCCAACGTGCGGGCCTTCGAGCGGTACGGTCTGATGCCCCGGATGATGGTGGGCGCGGCGCAGCGCGACCTGTCGGTCGACCTGTTCGGGACGCGGCTGGCCTCGCCGCTGTTCATGGCGCCGGTCGGTGTCATCGGGCTGTGCGCGCAGGACGGGCACGGGGACCTGGCGACGGCGCGGGCTGCCGCCCGCACCGGGGTGCCGATGGTGGCGTCCACGCTGTCGGTGGATCCGCTGGAGGACGTGGCTGCGGAGTTCGGCGACACCCCCGGCTTCTTCCAGCTCTACACGCCCACCGACCGCGCGCTCGCCGAGAGCCTGGTCAAGCGGGCCGAGGCGGCGGGTTACAAGGGGATCGTGGTCACGCTCGACACCTGGATCACCGGCTGGCGCCCGCGCGACCTGTCGACGTCCAACTTCCCGCAGCTGCGCGGCCACTGCCTCGCCAACTACACCTCGGACCCGCGCTTCCAGGAGCTGGCCGCGAGCACCGACCCCATGGACCTCGTCCGGTCCTGGGTCGGTATCTTCGGCAACCCGCTCACCTGGGACGACCTGCCGTGGCTGCGCTCCCTCACGGACCTTCCGCTGATCCTCAAGGGCATCTGCCACCCCGAGGACGTGCGGCGCGCCAAGGACGGCGGCGTGGACGGCATCTACTGCTCGAACCACGGCGGGCGTCAGGCCAACGGCGGCCTGCCCGCGCTCGCCGCGCTCCCCGGCGTCGTAGAGGCGGCGGACGGGTTGCCGGTCCTCTTCGACTCCGGTATCCGCTCGGGCGCCGACATCGTCAAGGCCCTCGCCCTCGGCGCGACGGCGGTCGGGGTCGGCCGCCCGTACGCGTACGGGCTCGCGGTCGGCGGCGAGGACGGTCTCGTGCACGTCCTGCGCTCCCTCCTCGCGGAGGCGGACCTGACGATGGCGGTGGACGGCTATCCGACGCTCGCGGACCTGACGCCTCAGTCGCTGGTCACGCTCGACTGAGGCCGCGAGGGCGGCGGCAGCAGCTCGAAGGCCTCCTCCCAGCGGAAACCGTCGCCGCCGCCGAACCGCACCCCCATCCCGCGCAGCCGCCGCAGGCTGTCCCCGTACGCGGGGTGGGCGGCCAACTGCTCCGCGACGCACGGCAGGACGACGACGGGGACCCCGGCCCCGTACGCCTCGCAGAGCGTGGCCACCGCAAGCGTGTCCGCGATTCCGGCCGCCCACTTGTTGAGAGTGTTGAAGGTGGCCGGCGCGACGACCATGGCATCGGCGGGCGGGAACGGGCGCGGGTCGGCGGGGGTGCGCCAGGCCGAGCGGATGGCGCGGCCGGTCAGCCGTTCCACCTCCGCCACGTCGAAGAAGTCGTTCAGGGCGGTCGGCGTCGCGATCACCCCGACGTCCCAGCCGCGCTCCCGTGCCCCGGCCACGAGCCGGGGCACGCCGTCGGCGATGCCTGCCGCGCACACGACGACGTACAGGAAGGGCTTGGCGGCGGGTTCAGGCATGGGTCACCGTTTCGATCAGGCGCGTGAGCGCGGCCGCCGCCCGTGCAAGACCCTCGTGCGGGGTGACCGGCTCGGTGAGGTACGTGTCGCGGCGGATTTCCAGCATCAGGGCCGTGACGCGGGGGTCCTCGGCGTAGTGGGCGAGGGGGACGTACGTGCCGGCGAACGGGGTGTTCTCGGCGGTCGCGCCGTACGGGGCGAAGGCCTCGCGGGCCGCCGCGAGGAGGGCGTCCGGGGTGTGGAACGGGTCCGTGCCCAGGCAGACCGGTGGGCGCGGGTCCGTGCCGTGGAGCTCGTAGGGCAGGGCCCGGCTCGGGTACGAGTGGACGTCGATGATCACCGCGTGGCCGGTCTGGGCGAGGCGATCCTCGACGGCGGCCGTCATGGCGCGCGCGTACGGATGGAAGTACGTGGCCAGGAGCTCCGACTCGTCCGGCGGGGGCTCCGGGCGCAGGGGCTCGCGGTGGGTGGTGCGGGTGTAGACCGCGCCCATGCCGACCGCCCGCATCTCCTCGCGCTCGTCGGGGAACCGCTCCGGGTCGACGACCAGGCGGGAGCGTGCGTTGACGAAGCGCCAAGGTGTGAGCGGCGCGGCCCGCGCCGCGCGCTCGGCCAGGGTGTCGGTGTGCGCATCCGTGATGAGGTCCAGTTCCCGGGCCAGCGCCGCCTCGTCGAGCAGCAGACCTTCGCGTACGCGTGCGGGGATCGCCCGGGACGCGTGCGGCACGTGCAGGAGCACCGGGGAGGCCGGGTCGCCAGGGTGCAGCCGGAACGGCGGGCCCGCGCCGTCCTGTACGGAAGTGTCCGGGGTGTCCATGGGGAGCCACTCTGCCATCCGTCCAGGTTCTGGGACAGGTGGTTTCGAGGTGTGGGCGCGGGGTAGGGGGCCCGATCGCTACTACTGAATGGACAGTGAGTAGCTGGAGCGCGACAGGAGTACCTCACCTTGCCCGAAGCACCTTCAGAACTCGTGCGTCATCTGTGGATTCCGCTCGCCGACGGCACCCGCCTCGCCGCCCGCGTCTGGCTCCCCGAGGGCGCGGCACGCCCGGCGCCCGCGATCCTCGAGTACATCCCGTACCGCAAGAACGACGGGACGGCGGACCGCGACAACAGCCTGCACGCCCGCTTCGCCGCGTCCGGCTACGCCGCCGTCCGCGTCGACCTGCGCGGCAGCGGCGACTCCGACGGGCTGATGCTCGACGAGTACGCGCAGCAGGAGCTGGACGACGGCGTCGAGGTCATCGCGTGGCTCGCCGCGCAGGAGTGGTGCGACGGCACCGTCGGCATGATCGGCAAGTCGTGGGGCGGCTTCAACGGGCTCCAGATCGCGGCCCTGCGCCCGCCGGCCCTGAAGGCGATCGTGACGGTGTGCTCGACGGACGACCGGTACGCCGACGACGTGCACTACACGGGTGGTTCGCTGATCGCTTCGGAGATGCTGCCGTGGGCGTCGACCATGCTCGCGTACAACGCGCGCCCCGCCGACCCCGCCGTGGTCGGCGACGCCTGGCGCGAGAAGTGGCTCGAGCGGATGGCGGACACCCCCGTGTACGTCGAGGAGTGGCTGCGGCACCAGACCCGCGACGCGTTCTGGAAGCACGGCTCGGTGTGCGAGGACTTCTCGGCGATCGAGGCGGCGGTGCTCGCGGTCGGCGGCTGGTACGACCCGTACTGCGGGGCCGTGCTGCGCCTCCTGGAGGGCATCGACAACGCTCCGGTGCGCGCGCTCGTCGGACCGTGGGCACACACGTACCCGCACCAGGCGTCGCCGGGCCCCGGCATCGACTTCCACGGCGAGGTCGTGCGCTGGTTCGACCAGTTCCTGCGCGGGAAGGACACCGGCGCGCTCGACGATCCGGCACTGCGGGCGTGGTTGCCGGAGTGGGCGGCGCCCGGCACCGACCGGGACGAGCGGCCCGGCCGATGGGTCGCCGAGCAGCGGTGGCCGTCGCCGCGCGTCGAGCGGCAGCAGCTCGCGCTCGCGGGCGAGTCGGCGGGCGAGGCCACCGGGCACGACCCGCTGCGCTTCCGCGACGCGCGCCTCGACAGCACGCGCGTGCTCGGCACCGCGGGCGGCAGCTGGCTCCAGTTCGGCGACGCGGCAGGGCAGTTCGGCCCGCAGGGCGGCGACGACGGGCTCTCCCACTGCTTCACCACCACGCCCCTCGACGAGCGCACCGAGATCCTCGGCGCGCCGACGGTGACCCTGCGGGTGAGCGCCGACCGGCCCGCCGCGCAGCTCGCCGTGCGTCTCACCGACGTGGCGCCGGACGGCAGTTCCCGGCTCGTCACCCGCGGCCTGCTCAACTTGACGCACCGCGAGGGCCACGAGGAGCCGCTGCCGCTCGAGCCGGGGCAGGCCTACGACGTGACCGTGCCGCTGGTGGCGACCGCGCACGCCTTCGCGCCCGGTCACCGCATCCGCGTCGCGGTCTCCTCCTCGTACTGGCCGCTGGCCTGGCCGTCCCCCGAGCCGGTCACCGTGACGCTGCACCACTCCCCCGGCGCCGCGCTCCACCTCCCCGTACGCCCCGCGACGGACGCCGACGACGCACTGCGCCCCTACGGGGAACCGCAGCCGGACCTGCCGGTGGACCTCTCCACCTCCGGCGACGGCGCGTCGCGGCACATCGAGCACGACCCGGTCACCGGGCGGACCACCGTCGAACTCACCGTCAACGACGGCGACTTCAAGGACCTCTCCGACGGGCTGTGGAAGTCGGGGGTCGCCGTCGACCGCTTCTCGCTCACCGAGGGCGACCCGTCGTCCGCCGTCGTGGAGTGCGAGCGCACCGAGGAGGGCGGGCGCGGCGACTGGCACTGGAAGGTCGTCACGCACAGCCGCATGACCTCCGACGCCACCTCGTTCACCGTCGTCAACACCCTCACCGCCTACGAAGGGGACACCCGCGTCTTCCATCGCACCACGGACGCGGTGATACCCCGGCAGGGAGTCTGAGCATGCGCAGACGCACCTTTCTCACCGGCTCGCTCGGGGTCGTCGCGGCCGCCGGAGTGGCCACCGCCACCGGCTCCGCGGCCGGCACCGGGCCCGTCATCACGGTCGGCTCCAAACAGTTCACCGAGTCGTGGGTGATGGGCGAGCTGTACGCGCAGATCCTGCGCGACCGCGGCTTCGACGTCGTCCTCAAGTCGAACGTCGGCAGCGCCGACCTCATCGACCGGGCGCTGCGCAACGGGCAGATCGACCTGTACCCCGAGTACACGGGCGTGATCCTCCAGACGTTCGCGATGCCCAAGCACATGCCGACGACCGCGCGCGGCACGTACGAGGCGGCGAAGAAGTTCGAAGAGGGCCGCGGCATCTCGCTCCTGAAGCCGACGCCGTTCCAGAACCGCAACGCCGTCGCCGTGCGCACCGCCGACGCCCGCGAGCACGGCCTGAAGACGGTCGGCGACCTGAAGAAGCTGGGCCGCATCCAGTACGCCGAGTACCCCGACAACATCACGGGCCCGCTCGGCTTCGACGCCATCGTCAAGGCGTACGGGCTGCGCGACATGAAGGTGCGGCCGCTCAACATCGGCCTGCAGTACCCGGCGCTGAAGAACGGCGACGTGGACGCGGCCGACGTGTTCACCACCGACCCGCAGCTGCGCCGCTACGACTTCACCATCCTCGACGACGACCAGGCCATCTTCGGGTTCCAGAACGTCTCGCCCGTCGTGCGCACCTCCCTCGTCGAGAAGTACGGCGAGCGGCTCACCGAACCGCTCGACGCCGTCGACGAACTGCTCACGGAGGAAGCCATGCAGGCCCTCAACGAGGCCGCCGCCATGATGCGGCTCAGCCCGGCCAAGGTGGCCGACCGGTTCCTGAGAGCGAACAAGCTGATATGACCGTGACCGAGGAGCACTCCACGATGCAGACCGCAGGCGCCGCAGCAGACATAGTCTTCGACGCGGCCACCAAGACGTACGACGGCACGGACGAGCCGGCCGTCGACGCGCTGTCCCTGACGGTTCCCGCGGGCGAGATCTG
Organism: Streptomyces sp. SDT5-1; assembly: GCF_052245995.1. Classification (NCBI taxonomy): domain Bacteria; kingdom Bacillati; phylum Actinomycetota; class Actinomycetes; order Kitasatosporales; family Streptomycetaceae; genus Streptomyces; species Streptomyces sp. SDT5-1. Next base: position 905,964 of record NZ_CM125963.1, read on the forward strand.
TGTCCTGCTCGGCGCCTCCGGCTGCGGCAAGACGACGGCGCTGACGCTCGTCAACCGGCTCACCGAGCTGACGAGCGGTGACATCAGGATCGGCGGCAGCAGCATCCGCGAGCAGGACGTCATCGAGCTGCGGCGCGGCATCGGCTACGTCATCCAACAGGCGGGCCTCTTCCCGCACTTGACGATCGAGGAGAACGTCGCGACGGTGCCGCAGGTGCTCGGCTGGAAGAAGCCGAGGATCGCGGAGCGCACCCGCGAACTGCTCGAACTCGTCGGCCTCCCGCACAAGGAGTACGGCCACCGCTACCCCTCGCAGCTCTCCGGCGGTCAGCGCCAACGGGTCGGCATCGCGCGGGCGTTGGCGGCCGACCCGCCGATCATGCTGATGGACGAGCCGTTCGGCGCGCTCGACCCGGTGACGCGCGAGCACGTGCAGGACGAGTTCCTGCGGCTCCAGGAGCAGGTGCAGAAGACGACGCTGTTCGTCAGCCACGACATCGACGAGGCCGTCCGCATGGGCGACCGGATCGCGATCCTCGCCAAGGGCGGCAAGCTGCTCCAGTACGACACCCCTGAGCGCATCCTGCGCGAGCCCGCCGACGACTACGTGGCGCGGTTCGTCGGCACGGACCGTGGGCTGAAGGCGCTGACGCTGCGGACGCTCGGCGATCTGAAGCTGGAGCCGGCGGGCGGTACCGAGGGTTCCCTGCGGACCAGTGACACGCTGCGGACCGCTCTGTCGGCGCTGATGGCCGGCGGCGCGGAGCGGCTCTCCGTCCTGGACGACGGCGGCAAGCCGGTCGGTTCGGTCACCGTCGCGCTCATCCGGGAGGCGGCGTGAGCGCCCTGCTGACCTTGGCGACGGGGTCCCTGGCGGCCGGGCCCGATCCCGTCATCCCCGACTTCGGCGCGGCCAGTTCGTGCGTGCGCGACAACGGCGTGTTCTGCGTGGACTGGTTCACGCAGAACTTCTCCAGCGTGTTCGGTCCCGCGCTCGTGCAGCACGTCCGGCTGACGGTGATCGCGGTCGGGATCGGGTTCGTCATCGCGTTCCCGCTCGCGCTGCTCGCGCACTTCAGGCGGTGGCTGGTCAGGCCGCTGGGCGGTCTGACGTCGTTCCTCTACACGATCCCGCCGATGGCGCTGTTCACGCTCCTGGTGCCGGTGACGGGTCTTTCCGTGCTCACGGCCGAGATCGCCCTCGTCGCGTACACGCTGATGGTGCTGTTCAAGTCGACGGTGACCGGGCTCGGCGAGGTGCCGGAGGACGTGCGGCGGGCGGGGGTCGGCATGGGCCTCACCCGGCGCGAGGTGCTGTGGCGGATCGAGCTGCCGCTGGCGCTGCCCGCCGTGGTGAGCGGGCTCCGGGTGGCGACGGTGACCACGATCAGCGTCGTGGAGATCGCCGCGTTCATCATCGATCAGGGCCTCGGTTCGCCGATCATCCAGGGGCTCCAGTCGCCGTTCAACACCCAGTTCATCGGGGCCGGGCTGCTCGCCGTCGCGCTCGCGCTCGCCGCCGACGGGCTGCTGGTGCTGCTCGGCCGGGTGCTCACGCCGTGGGCCAGGACGCGGAGGACCGTCTGATGCACACCTTCCTCGCGAGTTTCTCCTTCATGGCCGACCACCTCGGTCTGCTGCTCAGCCGGACCGTGGACCACCTGCTGCTCTCGGCGGCGGGTGTCGCCGTGGCGCTGGTGATCGCCGTGCCGCTCGGGGTGTGGCTCGGACATCGCGGCAAGGGCTCGTTCCTGACCGTGAGCATCTCCAACATCGGCCGGGCCCTGCCCTCGCTGGCGCTTATCGCGATCTTCCTGGGGCTGCTGGGCATCGGGTTCGTGAACGTCATGACCGCGCTCGTCATCATGGCGATCCCGCCGGTGCTCACGCACGCGTACCTGGGTGTGGAGCAGGTCGACGCGGATCTGGTGCGGGCGGCGCGCGGCATGGGTCTGACGCAGTGGCAGATCCTGTGGCGCGTCGAACTGCCGCTCGCGCTTCCGGTGCTGTTCACGGGCATCCGGATCGCCGTCGTGTACGTGATCTCCAGCGCGACGCTCGCCGCCGTGGCGGGCGGCGGCGGCCTCGGCGACATCATCCTCAACCAGGTGTCGTACGGCCTGTCCGGCGTCATCGCGGCGGCGCTGTGGGTGGCGGTCCTCGCGCTGCTCGCCGACGGCCTGTTCGGCGCGGTGGGCAACCGGCTGGCGCCGCGCGGGACGCGGGTCTAGCGCTTGGGGGTGTCCAGGGGCGGCGGCAGGTGGTCGTCGGGGACGACGTGCATCGCCGCCTCCTCCGCGCCCGCCGCGCCGCCGTCGACGCCCTCGTCCCTGGCGACCTCCTCCTTGGTCGTGTCCGGGCGGGCACCCTCGTCAGGCCGTGTGAGGCGGCCGGCTCGGTCCTCGCCCGCCTCCGGGTCCATGGGCTCGCCCTCGCCGCCCGGCTGGTCCCCCAGCCCGTCACCCTCCGTGTCCGAGCCCTCGGGAATCTCCTGGCGCAGCCGCTCGTCCAGCGATTCGCCCTCGTGCTGTTCGGACGCGGTGACGCCGGTCTTGGTCACGCCCAGCGGCTTCTCCGGCGGGGAGTAGCCCTCGTCGAGCATCTCGTCGTAGTCGCGTTCGTCGAGCGCGTCCTCGGGGTCGAACGGGGCGGCGTCCTCCTGCTCCTCGTTTCCGCCGGTGGGCTGGTAGGCGTCGTCCGCCATCTCGTTCTCGCTCATGGTCGCCTCCGATCGTCGGTGGTCGCTTCGGGGAAGCGGAGCGCTGCGGTTCGCGCCGTGGGGGACGAGTGCCCGCGTGGCCCGACCTCATACAGGGCGGGCGCACGCGGCGGCGGGGAGGGCCTTCTCGGCTCTAGATTCCGGGGTCGCAGCAGCCCTCGCGGCGCATGTGGCGGCCCACCTCCAGCCAGTCGTCTTCGGTGGACTTCAGGGTGCGGGTGGTCACCGGTTCGAAGGCGGCCACCAGGTCGGCCTGGTGGAAGGGGACGCCGCCGCGCAGCACCGTCGTCGTACGGATCAGGTCGTCGAAGTCGGTGAAGGGGTCGCCGTCGACGATCATGAGGTCGGCAAGCTTGCCCACCTCCAGGCTGCCGAGGCCCTTGTCCGCCCCGAAGACCCGCGCCGGCATGAGCGTCGCCGTGTGGAGGACCTGCGCCGGGGTGAGCCCGCTCCGGTGCAGGGCGCGGAGCGCGAGGTGCAGGTGGAGGCCGACCGGGACGAGCGGCTGGTCGGTTCCGAGGGCGATGTGTCCGCCGGCGGCGAGCACGCCACGGTAGACCGCGAGTTCTCGGTCGAGGGTGGCGAGTTGGGCGGACGTGGGCGGGGTCCCCGCCAGTTTCCGCACGGCGGCGGTGTCCCACGGCGGCATCAGGCGCGTGACGCGCGGGTCGTCGGCGAGGTCCGGGTCGGCGCCGATCAGCGGCTGCGCCGTGAACGGTGTCGCGATGAGGTGGAAGTCGCCGGTCTTGGAGTAGATCTCCCGGACGTCCTGCCCGGAATGGCCGCTCGCCGTCGTGGCGTGCCCGAACTCGAGCCGCTGCGTGGCCTGAAGATGCGTCGTCAGGTCCTGCCCGAGCTGGATCCCCGGGGTGCACAGGTGGCTTCCGCTGCGCACGCCGAGCCGCTCGTGCGCGAACTCGGCCGCCTCCTTCATCACCCACCCCGGTGCCCGCACGTACGTCTTGACGAAGTCCCAGTCGAGCGCCGCCGCCCGGTCGAGGGAGCGGCGCAGTCCTGCCCGGGTGCGGTGGGCGCGGCCCATGCTGTAGGCGACGCGCGCCCCGTCGAGGAGTTCCCCGGTGGCGAGCAGTCGCGGTCCTGCGAGCGCCCCCGCGTACACGGCCTCGCGGATCCGGGCCTGTTCGTAGGCGAAGCCGCCGAGGGAGACGGCGGTGGTGATGCCGTACGCGAGTTGGAGCGCGGTCTGGCGGCCGCCGTAGGTCGACTGCCAGGGGTGGGTGTGGGCGTCGAAGAGGCCCGGGACGACGGTCTTGTCGGAGGCGTCGATCCGCTTGCCCGCTCCCCGGCTGCCCGCGCGGTGCCTGGCGACGGCGGTGATGCGCCCGCCCTTGATGGTGAGGTCGACGTCGTCACGGACCTCGGATCCGGTGCCGTCCCAGAAGCGGCCCGCGTGCACGACGGTGTCGGCGGGGCGCGGGCGGCGGTGGTCGAGCGGGACACGGACCGTGCGGGCGGTGCCCTTCGCGACGTCGAGGAGGCGGAGGCGGCCCGCGCTCACGTACAGGATGCGGCGGCTGTCGCCCGACCAGCTCGGGTGGTCGGCGGCCTCGTCGGTGACCTGCCGTGGCGCGCCGTCCGGGGTGCCGTCGGGGCGGACGGGCAGCAGCCACAGCGCGGATTCGACGATGACGGCCATGGTGCGGCCGTCGGGCGACCACACGGGTCCCGAGTCGTAGCGGTCGGCGATCGAGACGTGCGGGGCGACGGCGTGCACGACCGCCTTGCCGGTCTTCGTGTCGACGACGCGGATGAGGTTGTAGCCCTCGCGGAACCGCTGGTTGAGGCGGCTGCGGTCGCACAGGGCGAGGTGTCTGCCGTCGGGCGACCAGGAGGGTCTGCCGGGCAGTCCGCCGCTGCCCATGGGTGCGGCGAGGACGCGTTCGGTGCCCGCGGCGAGGTCGCGCAGGACGAGGTTTCCCGACATGTCGACACAGGCGAGCCGGTCGCCGTCGGGCGAGAGCGCCGGGAACACCCGGCCGCCCTCGGCGAGCACGGTCTCCTTGCCGCCGTCGAGTTCGTGGCGGCGCACGGAGAACAGTCCCGCGCGGTCGTCGGCGTAGACGAGGGCCGTGCCGTCGCGGGTCCAGGTGGGGGCGAGGACGTACCGGGTCGGCGGTACGTCGACGACCTTGCGCGGTGGCCGGCCGCCGGAGGTGGCGCCGATCCACAGCGAGTTGAGCGCGGCGAACGCGACCTGTTCGCCGTCCGGGGAGAGCGCGGGCAGGTGTGGGGCGCGTACCGGGCGGACTCCGCCGCTCTCGAAGTCGTAGCGCTTGACGCGGTAGCGGGGCCGGTCGACCGGGAGCTTCGCGGTGAACGCGATCCGCTCGCCCTCGCTCGGTGCGGCGGGACGCACGAGGCGGAAGCCGCCGTCGACGGTGAGGAGAAGGGTGTCGGGTCCTGTCCAGCGGGGTGGCACGGGGGCGAGGTCGCCCGGGACGTCGACCGGTTTCCCGTCGACGACGAGGGTGCAGGAGGCCGCGGGCGCGGCGGTGGTCCGCAGATAGGCGAGCGGGCCCTTCGCACCCGGGGCGACGGCGGGGGTCATGACCTGCGCCCCTGAGTCGTCGGTGTGCGCGGCGGTGACCGGCCCCGTGCCGTCGGCGGCGACGGAGGCGATCGTGGACGACTGGAGGGTTCCCGCGGCGGTGACCACTCCTCGTACGAACAGGACGCGGGTGCCGTCGGCGGACCACGTCGGGTCGAAGTCCTCCCAGGCGCCGGACTGCCCCGGGCCGTCCTGGTCGGGGGCGCCGGTGAGGCGGGTGAGGGTGCCGTCGCGGACGTCGACGGTCCAGATGCGGTACGGCGCGGCGGACTCGGGGTCGCCGCCGCGCTCGGAGGCGAAGGCGATGCGGGTGCCGTCGGGCGACCAGGCGGGGCCGCGGTCGTCCCAGGGGCCTTCGGTGAGCTGTTTCGGGGTGCCGCCGTCGGCGTCGACGAGCCACAGGTGGAAGCCGCCGCCCTGGTAGCCGCAGACGACGAGGCGTCTGCCGTCGGGCGCGAACTGCGGTCTGGTGGGCTCGAGTTCGGGTGTGGTGAGGGCTCTGGCAGCGCCGCCCTTGCGCGGTACCGACCAGAGGATGTTCTGGATCTCGGCGACGATGCGGTCGCCGGACGGGGCCAGGGTGGCCGAGCCGTTGGTGGCGGCGGTGAAGGAGAGCGCGGTGGACCGGGGCGCGGCGGCCGCGGAGGTCTCCGCGAGGAGGCCGGTGCCGCCCGCGGCGGCGGCTCCGGCCGTGGCGGTGGTGGTCTGGAGGAAGCGGCGGCGGCTGACGCCGATGCGGTGGAGCGGGGTGGTGTCCATGAGACTCCCAGAGCGCGGAGGTGTGTGGAACCTGTGGGACCGATGGGTCTTGCGGGACCGGACTGTGCGCGTGTCGGAGAGGGGACGCACAGCAACATACGTGGCACCCGCAGTGAGTCAACACGTCCGGTGGCGCGAAGTCGTCGACGGACACACGGCAGCCGCCCGTCACGGTGACGCCGTGCCGCTCGCGCAGGCCGCCGACTCGCTGCGCCGGGCCAGGACGCTGCGCGAGCACAGCCCCGGCGACGGCCGGCGGGAGGCCGGGCGGCGCCTCAGCGCGACCGCCTCGCGCACACCCTTCTCGCCCATGCCTCCACCTCGGAGCGGGCGGCGACCTGCGCGAACGCCCCCGGCGCCGCGCCCCGACACCCAGGGAATACCTCCCGGCCCGCCCCGGTTGAAGGCGGTCGAAGGAGGCAACAGTGGAGCAGCAGTACTACACCCATGGGACGGCCGCGGAGCGCTGGGACCGCGCCCAGATGTTCTTCGACGCGAAGGAGTACGCGAACGCCGCCCGCATCCTCGACGGTCTCGTCGAGGAGGTTCCCGAGCAGACCGGCCCCCGCCTTCTCCTGGCCCGCTCGTACTACCACTCGGCGCAACTGCGGCGCGCCGAGAGCGAGTTGCGCGTCATCGTGGACCGCGACCCGGTGGAGCACTACGCCCGCCTGATGCTCGGCCGCACCCTGGAGCGGCAGGGCCGGCACGACGAGGCGGCGCCGCATCTGCGGATGGCGGCGGCGCTCGCGGGCGACTTCCCCGAGTGACACGACGTACGCGTACGGGCGTGCGCCCACCTGGGCGTACGCCCGTACGTCATGCCTCGGCTAGCCTTGCTGGACGATGAACCGCACCGATCAGCCCGCTCCCGCCCCGGCGCCCACCACCCGCACGGCCACCCCCTGGGGTGATGTCGACCTCACCCGCTTCCCCGAGGACCCGCGCGACCAGCTGCGCGCGTGGGACGCCGCCGACATGTACCTGCTGCGGCACCTCGCCGAGAGCGGCACGGACCTGAGCGGCGCGGTGACGGTGGTGGGCGACCGTTGGGGCGCGCTGGCGACCGCGCCCACGGGCGTGCCCGGCTGCACGCCCACGGTGATCTCGGACTCGTACCTCGGCCAACAGGCCACCCGGGCGAACCTGGCGCGGAACGGGCACGGGGACGCACATCTCCTCACCACCCAGGACACCCCGCCTCCGCGCGTCGACGTGCTCCTGGTCCGGGTCCCGAAGAGCCTCGCGCTCCTGGAGGACCAGCTGCACCGGCTGCGCCCCGCCCTCCACGAGAACACGGTGGTGGTCGGCACCGGCATGGTGAAGGAGATCCACACGTCGACGCTGAACCTCTTCGAGCGGATCGTCGGGCCGACGCGCACGTCACTGGCGGAGAAGAAGGCGCGCCTCATCTTCACGACGCCGGACCTGTCGCTGACGCCGCCGCCGAACCCGTGGCCGCACAGCTACCGGCTCCCGTCCGACATCGGCCCCTTGTCGTCGCGCACCGTCGTCAACCACGCGGGCGTGTTCTGCGCGGAACGCCTGGACATCGGCACCCGTTTCCTCCTGGCCCACCTGCCCCGGGACACGGGGGCGCGGCGGATCGTCGACCTGGGCTGCGGCAACGGCGTGGTGGGAACCAGCGCGGCCCTCACCCACCCGGACGCCGAGGTCCTCTTCACGGACGAGTCGCATCAGGCGGTGGCGTCGGCGCGGGCCACGTACGAGGCGAACGCGGGCGAGCGGCCCGGTGGGGCGGAGTTCCGGGTCGGCGACGGCCTCGCGGACACCCCTGCCGGCAGCGTCGACCTGGTCCTGAACAACCCCCCGTTCCACACCCACCAGGCCACGACGGACGCGACGGCGTACCGCATGTTCACCCAGGCCCGCGCGGCGCTCCGCCCCGGCGGCGAGCTCTGGGTGGTCGGCAACCGCCACCTCGGCTACCACGTGAAGCTGCGCCGTCTGTTCGGCAACAGCCAACTGGTGGCCAGCAACGCCAAGTTCGTCCTCTTGAAGGCGACGAAGCGCGGCTGAGCGGTCGGACGTGCCGGACGTGCCGGACGATCCGATCGTCGGGTGTGCCCGACGACTTGGCCTTCAGGTGTGCCGGACGACCTGATACATCGTCTGCGACACCGGACCGGGTCGAGGCTCCTCGTTCCAGCCGATCTCCTCGGCCCGCTTCTCGATGGCCCGCCGCGCGGCCTGGGCCGCGCCCTCGTCCTCGAAGAAGGCGACGGACAGCCCGTTCCCGGTGACGGGATCGACGAGGTGGTACGACCCGTGCACCCCGGGCACGGACGCGGCCGCCTCCAGCACCCAGTCCCGGTCGTCCGTCGGCATCGGCTCCCACACGGCAACCCTGGCAATCATCCGGTCCTCCTTCGCCCCTCCCAGAATGCCCCGGCCCCGCCGTCACGTCACCGCGAAAACCACGTGCCGAGGCCATCGACCGGACGCCACAATGCACCCCGTGACCGCACCCCACCCGCTCCTCGCCCACTTCGACCGCGCGGCCGACGGCCGGTTCCCGCCCTCCGACGGCGGGGTGACCGTGCTGCCCGCGCTGCCCGGTGGGCTGGAGTGCTCGGTCGCCTTCACCGGGCACGCTGTCGTCGCGACCGCCCTGCCGGCCGACGAGGTGCTCGCTCGGAAGCCCGACGGTTTCGGGGCCTCCCTCGCCCCCGACTTCCTGCGCTACCTGGCGGGCCCGGCGGGCTGGATCGGCTGCACCGACGCGACCCTCGTGGCCCGCGGCACCGGAGGCCCCGCCCGGCTGCCTTCGCTCGGGGCCTCCGCCGACGATCACCCCCGCGTCCGCCACGCCCGCGACGTGCGCACGGACGTCCGTGTCCACGGCGACGAGCGCGGCCTGGTCACCCTGGCCTCCGGCCTCGCGGGCCGCCTCGAGCTGAGCATCGAGCTGCACTCCCCCGACGGCGCCGCACCGGGCACGGGACGCCGCCTCCTCGTCGACGCCCTGACACTCGTCCCGGCGGGCAGCGCCGTCTTCGCCGCCGTCTCCCCCGGCAACGCGCGCTCCCTCCGCACGTTCCTCTCCTGCGGCTTCACCCCGATCGGCAGCGAGACGATCCTGCGCCCTGACCACCCGGAGCGCGAGGACCGCCCGGCGCCGCGGGCCTTGTAGGAACGAATCCCTCCGGGACACGATGCCCGGATGAAGGGTGATCTTTTCGCGAGTGAGTACGTGGTGCAGGCCGCCGCCGCGCCCGGGATGACCGTGCAGAACGCCAAGGCGATCCGGTACGTCGTCGACGGCGAGATGCTGGCGCGGCAGGGCTCGATGGTGGCCTACCGGGGGAACCTGTCGTTCGAGCGGAAGGGACAGGGCGTCGGCGGCATGCTGAAGCGGGCCGTCACCGGGGAGGGCCTGCCGGTGATGAAGGTGCGCGGGCAGGGCGAGGCGTGGTTCGCGCAGGAGGCGCAGAACGTGTTCGTGGTGGACCTCGAACCCGGCGACGTGTTCACGGTGAACGGCCGCAACGTGCTGTGCTTCGACGCCTCGCTGTCGTACGAGATCAAGACCGTGAAGGGCGCCGGGATCTCCGGGGGCGGGCTCTTCAACAGCGTGTTCACCGGGCACGGGCGGCTCGGGTTGGTGTGCGAGGGCAATCCGCTCGTGTTCACCGTGACACCTCAAGCGCCGATGTACGTCGACACCGACGCCGTCGTGGGCTGGAGCGCCAACCTGCGGACCTCGCTGCACCGTTCGCAGTCGCTCGGCTCCATGATCCGCGGCGGGTCCGGGGAGGCGGTGCAACTCATGCTGGAGGGCGAGGGGTTCGTCGTCGTACGGCCCAGCGAGGCGACGGCGCAGAAGCCACAGCAGCGCTGAGGACTCCCAGCGGCTCAGAAGGTGCGTGCCGGGCCCTTGTTCTGGTGTTCGTCGACCGCGATGCGGGCGAGCTTCGTCAGCATCATGCCGTTGCGGACGGCGACGAGGTAGTCGACCGGGAGCCCGTGCATGCGGGTGCCCGGGCCCCGCAGCGGGTGCCAGTCGAGGACGAACAGGGTGTGTTCCGCCCACGGGATGAGGTTCATCGCGATGCGGGCCGCGCCGAACGGGTCGGCCTTGGCCTCGAGTTCGAGCCGGTGCTCCGGTTCGCAGATCCGCACCGTGCTGGTGTCGTCGAGGGTCAGCGGGCCGAGTCCGACCCGCACCTTCAGGGCCGTGCCGACGGCCGGCCAGGCGGGGTCGACGTCGAGCACCCGCTGGGTTCCCGTCACCCACTCCCCGTAGCGGTAGCCGTCGGAGAGCAGCGCCCACACCTCGGAGGGCGAGCTGAGGATCAGTCGACGGGTCCTGGCCATGGCTGGGTCACGCTCCTGTTCGACGCTCCTGTTCGCCGACGGGACACGACGGCCGCATTTCCGGACAAACCTAGCAGCGCGCCCCCGGTGTCGCCTGCGCGGACACGGCCGCCCACGGGCGAGCGCGGACGGTCGCGCCCGCCCCTCCCCTCCGCGACAATGTGCGCAATGGCAGCGACGGACCGCCCCACCTCCGAAGCCGTCCCCGGCGTCCGGCTCTCGTCGGCGCGCGGGCGGTGGATCCTCGCCTGCGTGGTGCTGGCCTCCGGAATGGCCATGCTGGACGGCACGGTCGTCAACGTCGCTCTGCCGACCATGGGCCGCGATCTGGGCGCGTCGCTCTCCGCCCTCCAGTGGGTCGTCAACGCCTACATGCTCACCCTCTCCGCGCTGCTTCTGTGGGGCGGCGCGATGGGCGACCGGATCGGGCGGCGCAGGGCGCTGGTGCTTGGCGTGGTGTGGTTCGCGCTGGCCTCCGCCGCGTGCGGGCTCGCGCCGGAGGAGGGCACGCTGATCGCGGCGCGGGCGCTGCAAGGTGTCGGCGGGGCGCTGCTCACACCGGGTTCGCTGGCGCTGGTGCGGTCGGTGTTCCATCCGGACGACCAGGCGCGGGCGGTCGGCGCGTGGTCGGGTCTGACGGGTGTGGCGGGCGCGCTCGGGCCGTTTCTCGGCGGGTGGCTGATCGACGGGCCCGGCTGGCGGTGGATCTTCCTCATCAACGTGCCGATCGCGGCGGTCGTCCTCGCGATCGCCCTGCGGTACGTGCCGGAGAGCCGGGACGCGGCGGCGGCCGACGCCCCGTTCGACCTGGTGGGAGCCGTGCTGGCCGCGCTGTGTCTGGCAGGGGTGAGCTACGCACTGATCGGCTCTTCGGGCGGCCGGTTCTCCACGCCCGCCGGGGTCGCCGCGGCCGTCGGTGTACTGGCCGGGATCGCGTTCGTGCTCGTGGAGCGCAGACGCGCCGCGCCGATGCTGCCGCCCTCACTCTTCCGGTCCCGCCTGTTCAGCGCGGCGAACGGGATGACGCTGTGCCTGTACGCGGGGATCGGCGGCATCCTGTTCATGCTGCCGGTGCAGTTGCAGATCGCGTTGGGCTACGACGCGTTGGAGGCGGGCGTGGCGACGCTGCCGGTGACGGCGCTGATGCTGCTGCTCTCGCCCCGTGCGGGCGATCTGGCGCGCCGGGTCGGGCCGACGCCCCCGCTCGTCGTGGGTCCTGTCGTCGCGGCGGTCGGGGTGCTGCTGATGCTGCGGGTCGGGCCCGGTTCCTCGTACGCGGCCGATGTGCTGCCCGCCGTTGCGGTGCTCGGGCTCGGCATGAGCCTGTTCGTGGCGCCGCTGACGACGACGGTCCTGGCGTCGGTGGCCCCGGAGCACGCCGGGCTCGCCAGCGGCGTCAACAACACGGCGGCACGCGTCGCCCAGCTCCTGGTGGTGGCGGCGCTGCCGCTGGCGGTGGGCCTGTCGGGCGACGCGTACACCCGCCCCGACTCGGTCGACACGTCGTTCCACCGGGCGGCGTACGGCTGCGCCCTGCTGTTCGCACTGGGCGCCGCGACGGCGGCGGTGTTCATCCGCCCGCGCGCGGTCCGCCCCCGCGTGAAGGACGCCCCGCGCCCGCAGTGCCGCTCCCATCTGGGCGTCTCCGCACCGGCGTTGGAGCCGGGCGAGGAGCGGCACCCGTAGGGGCCGGGACACCACAGTCCCCCGGCCCCTACGGAATCGGGTCAGCCCAGCGGGATGTCCGAGACGGTGATGCTGAGGGACTTCACGGAGCCGCCGGTGAGGACGGGCAGGCCATTGGGGCCCTGGTCGAACTCGGCCGTCAGCCCCTTCACCGTGCCGCTGACGGAGAGTCCGCCCGCGACACCGTCCAGCTCGTCGTCGGCTATCTCACGGGTCTCGATACGAGAGATGTCACTCACAGTGATGAGCATCCTTACTTGTCCGAAGCCGCGGTCGCGCGGCGGCGGCACCCCCGTTGGGCTCCGCGTCGCGCCAGACTGCCCGCCCGGTGGATCACCCGCCGCTCCCTTCACAGCCCGGGCACCACACATCTCGAAACGGAAGGCCGACCTCAGCGCCGGCCGACGGTGAGCGGCAGGCGCACGGTGAGCAGCGGACGGTCCACTTCGTAGCGCACGAGGACGTGGACGACGCGCGGGAATCCGGTGGGCGGGGATCGTGTTGACGTCGATGTCGCCGATCTCCCTGGAGCTGAGCCGCATGTCCTCGCCGCAGTTCGACGCCCTCGTCTTCGACGTGCTCGGCACGCTCGTCGACGAACCCGCCGGGATTCGCGCGGGCATCCGCCGTCTCGACCCGGCGCTCGACGACGCCGAGGTGGAGCGCCTGCTGGCGCTGTGGCAGCGGCACGTGGAGGAGGCCCAGGGGCAGATGCTCGACGGCAGCCGCCCGTACCTGCCGAGTGACGCGCTCGACCTGGAGACGGCCGCGCTCGTCGCCGAGGCCGCGGAGGTGAAAAGCGCCGACGCCGTACGGGAGTTGGCGTTCGCGGCGCGCACCCCTCCGCCGTGGCCCGACACCGTCGAGGGCCTCGAACTCCTCGCCGGGCGCTTCCCGTTGATCGGGCTTTCGAACGCGAGCCGCACCGCACTCCTCGACCTCAACGCGCACGCCGGACTGCGCTGGCACCAGGCGCTGTCTGCCGAGGACGCGACGGCGTACAAGCCGGATGCGGCGGTGTACCGGCTGGCCGTGACGGTGTCGGGGGCCCCGCCCGAGCGGCTGTTGATGGTCGCGGCGCACGCCTGGGACCTGCGCGGCGCCCAGGCGCTCGGCCTGCGCACGGCCTACGTCGCCCGCCCGGTCGGCGACCCGCCCGCCACCTCGGATCGCTTCGACCTGTACGCCGACGGGCTCGCGGACCTGGCGGCGCAGCTCAGTCGGTGACGCTCAGGAAGCGGGCGATCTCCGCGGCGACCGCGTCCGGGGCGACCGACGGCGCGAAGTGCATCTGGCCGGGGAACGGTACGTCGGTGACGTGCGGTAGCGCCGCCGCGAGCCGGTCGAGGGTCTCCGGCATCGGCTGCCAGGTGTCGGCGCCTCGCATCAGCAGGGTCGGGGCGGTGACGGCGGACCAGCGCTCCACGTCCGCCGGTTCGGCGATGAGCGATTCGAGGTCGAGGCTCCAGCCGGCCGAGTCGTCGGGCTCGTCCGACTCGTGGGCGGCGGGCTCGGACGCCCCCATGGCCTCCAGGAGTGCGGCGGGGATGCGGGCCACCTTCTCCGCGAGCAGCAGCCCGGCCCGCCCCCGCTCCCCCTTGGCGGACAGATCCCTGAACTCGTCGAGCACGGGCGCCAGTTGCTCGCCCACCGCGAACAGCGGCGGCTCCCACAGCAGCAGCGAACGCACCGGCAGGCCGGCCACCGCGGCGTGCAGCGCGACGGTGGCGCCGTAGGACATGCCGGCGAGGTGGACCGGTCGGCCGATCCGCTCGATCAGCGCCTTGAGGTCACCGACCTCGTCGGCGAACGTCTTCGGCGAATGGCCTGGCCCGCTCGGCTCGTAGCCGCGGCGGGCCGGAAGCCACACCGCGTACCGGTCGGCAAGCCGCTCGGCGACCGGCTGCCACGAATGCAGGCCGCCGCCGGACCCGTGCACCATGACCACGGGGTCCCCTGCCCCGATCCGCCGCCACACGATGTCCGTACCGTCGAAGGACGCCAACGTGCCGAGCTCTCGGCGCGTCCCACTCTCGTTCACCATGCGGTGAACGCTCGCACGCCGTTTCCGGCGCCGTCCACCTCATTTCTCCGGTGGTGCGGGCCGCTCCGTGAGGACGGGGTCCGCGCGCAGTTCGGGGCCGCGCAGCCGGAGCAGTTCCTCGAACTCCCGTATGCGGCCCGCCTGGTAGGCCGCGACGGTCTCGGGGTCGTACGCGTAGAAGCCGTCGTGGTCCTGGAGGCCGCGGCGGCGGGTCGTCATGTTCTCCTCGACCACGGCCGGGGCGCGGAAGCGGTCGCCGAGCTGTGCGGTCAGGTAGCGGGAGGCGTAGTAGAGGATGTCGCCGCCGCCCCAGTCGATGAACTCCAGCGGCCCGAGGACGGAGAAGCGGGTGCCGAGGCCCGCACGGACGGCCAGGTCGATGTCGGTTGCGGTGGCGACGCCCTCCTCGACCATGCGGGCCGCCTCGTTCATGACGAGGGCTTGGAGGCGGGGCACGATGTAGCCGGCCGCGGGGCCGCAGACGACGGGGATCTTGCCGATGCGGCGGAGCAGCTGTGTCGTCCGCTCGACGTGCGCCGGGTCGGTGCGGTCGCTGCGGCTGACCTCGACGAGGGGCATGAGGTCGGCGGGGTTCAGCCAGTGCGCGTTCAGGACGCGGCTCGGGTCGGCGACCAGCTCCGCGATCTCCGTGACGAGGAAGGTCGACGTGGTCGAGGCGATCACCGCGTCGTCCGCCACGTGCGCGTCGACCCAGGACAGGACGGATTGCTTGATCTCGACGACCTCGGGGACGGCCTCGAACACCACGTCGGCTTCGGCGAGTCGGGCCCGTGCGGACTCGCGGTCGCAGACGACGAGGCAGGCGGTCCGGGTGGGGGTGTCCGTCCGCAGGCCGTCCAGGATCCGCCGCTCGGCCGTCTTGCGGTACGGCGTGCGGTCCTCGTCCGTCTCCTTGACGTCGGCGAGGACCACGTCCATGCCCGCCGCGAGGAACGCGCGGGCGATGCCCTGGCCCATGCGGCCGGCCCCGACCACCACCACGTCGACGTGCTCGTGCGTCTCCGTCATGCGGGCATCCCTTCGTGCAGCAGCTTGGTCAGTTCGGAGCGGGTGAGCCCGGCCAGGCCGAGCGAATCGAGGGTGCGTCCTTCGGCGTACAGATCGCTGCCGGTGACCGCCGACGCCAGGCTCAGCAGACCCTGCGCGACCGGTGTGGGCACGCCCGCCCAGCGGCCGACCGACACCAGGAACGACAGGCCGAGCCGGGTGTCCTCCAGCATGTAGCGGTGGCGCAGGAGGTCGATCTCCTCGCGCCAGTCGCCGCTGTCCGTCAGGCGTTCGTGGGCGGCCCTCCCGTACATCCACTCGTCGCCGTCGGTGGCGTAGTGGTCGGCGAGCGGGAAGTGCGGGGCCGTGTAGCCGAGTGCCTCGCGGACGGCGACGCGTTCGGCGTCGAGGGTGTCGGTGACGCGGCGGATGGCGGGCTGGGTGCCCTCGTTGTGGATGTCCCAGTTCGAACTGTGCTCCAGGGGGCCGGCGTTCATGAGGATGAGCGGCGGATGGATCACAGGCCCCGCGTTCATGAGCGCGCCGCTGAGGCAGTCCTCGACCGGCTCGACGGCGGGATAGGCCTTCCGCAGCACGCGGAACGCGGCGTCGGACGAGCGGGCGGGCAGGACTCCGGTGGGCAGCCGCGTGGCGTACCCGCTCACCACCACCTCGTACGGCCCGTGGGTGCGCGCAAGGTAGGGCAGCGTCCCGGTCTCGGCGAAGGCGACGTCGGCCGTGTTCCCCGCGTCGGCCAGGGCCCGCGCGAAGAGCACGGAGCCGAAGGTGCCCGGCGGCAGGAAGACCACCTGGCCGTCCTCGAGCAGCGGCGCCACGCGCGCGGCGAGGTCCTCGTGCACGGTGGCCGGCAGCGGTACGACGACGAGCCGCGCTCCGCGTACGGCGTCCGCGAGGTCGGGCACCGGCCGGACAGCGCCTTCGCCCGCCGTGTCGCTCACCGGCACTTCTCTGCTGCCGCGGTGGTCGCGGACGGTGAGGGCGCCGGTGTCGCGCAGGTCGTCGAGGGCCGCGGTGTCCCGCCGCCACCAGCGCACGGCGTGGCCGTGCTCGGCGAGTTCCGCCGCCGCGGCGAAGCAGCCGTGTCCGCCGCCGAGGATCGTGAGGTCCATGGGTGGTTGCGTTCCCTTCAGTGGGGCGTACGAAGCGTGGTGCGGGCGGGGGCGTGCTACGCGGCCGGGTCCGGCTCGGGGGTCCGTGCGGCGAGCCGTTCCTCGTGGGCGAGGCTGCGGCGGAAGTGGGCGCAGCCGCGCCACAGGAGCAGGATGCTGGCGACGGCGGCGACGCCGTAGACGAGCGAGAGGGACGTGCCGACGCGCTGTGCGGAGCCGAGCAGTTCGTCGGTGACCAGCGCGACGAGTGTCGTGCCGAGTCCGACGGCGGCCAGGTTCGAGATGAGCAGGAAGACGGCGGACACCTGGGCGCGCATCTGGTTCGGGCTGAGCACCTGCATCGCGGCCGTGGAGGCGGGCATCGGGAACGAGGCGAAGAACATGGTGACCGCGAGCAGCGCGAGCGACAGCCACAGGGGCCGCACGTGCGGGAAGGCGACGACCGGCACGAGCATGCCGACGGCTCCGACGACGCCCGCGCGCATCGCCCCGTCGGGGTGTCCCGCGGCGGTGAGGCGGTCGACGAGCCAGCCGCCGAAGAGCACGCCCGAGCCGTTGGCGAGGAGTACGACGCCGCCGAGGACGTAGCCGACCTCGGTGGGGGTCAGGTCGAAGGCGCGCAGGTAGAAGGCGGGCGCCCAGGCCATGAGGCCGAGCAGCACCATCGCGTAGCAGGAGAACCCGACGTAGTGGCAGAAGAACGTGCGGGCGTGGCCGCGCAGGAAGGCGAACACGTCGCGCAGGGCCACCTTCCGCACGGCGCCCGACGCGTCGCGTGCCAGGCCGCGCCGTGCCGGGTCGCGGACCGTCAGGAGGAACACGAGCGCGACGAGCAGTCCGGGCAGCCCGATGACGAAGAACGTCAACTGCCAGGCGCGCACGTCCCCGACGAGCGGGAGGCTCACCCGGTCGACGTCCTTGAGCAGCCCGATGACGTACCCGCCGATCACGAACGCGGCGCTGCCACCGATGAACGAGCCGAGCGAGTAGATCCCGGCGGCCCGCCCGAGCTTCTTCTTCGGGAACATGTCGCTGAACATCGAGTACGCGGAGGGGGTCAGCGCGGCCTCGCCCACGCCCACCCCGACCCGCGCGAGGAACATGTGCGCGAACCCCTTGCTGAGGCCGGACAGGGCCGTGGCGAGGCTCCACAGCGCGATGCCGACGGAGATGATCACGGGCCGGGAGCGGCGGTCGGCCAGGGCCGCGATGGGAAGGCCCATCACCGCGTACAGGACGGAGAAGGCGAGCCCGCTCAACAGGCTGAACTGCGTGTCCGTCAGGCTCAGGTCCCGCTTGATGGGCTCGATCATCAGCGACAGGGCCTGCCGGTCGACGAAGGACAGCACGTACGCGGCGGTGCAGATGCCGACGACGTAGTTCTTGTACCGCTCGGACATACGGGGTGCGGTGTCGGGTGCGGACAGCGGCGAGAGCTCGGTCATGGGACGGCGCCTCATCGGGTCTGGGGAGGGAGGGCTCAGAGGCTAGCCAGGCCCAACTCCCCCAGCCATAGCGGGAATCCCGCTGCCGCGTCGGGGATTTCCCGCACCACTCCCCCGGCCACCTGGCACGACGCACCGCGCGAGGTCCTAGAGTGGGGGCCGCTCTCTTGCACCGACGAGGAAACGAGGAACACGTGGTCGACATGGCAGCCGCGGCGCGGAAGGTCTTCGACCGGTACGACGTCGACGGGGACGGACAGCTGACCGCCGACGAGTACCGTCAGGTCGTCGCCGAGCTGGGCGACACGGGCGTCACCGTGGAGGCCGCGCAGGACCTCATCGACACCATCGACAGCGACGGTGACCGCAAGGTCTCGTTCGACGAGTTCAAGGCCTCCATGGGCCTCTGAACGCCGCCGTACCACCGGCCTGTGCCCCCGGATCAGCGGATCCGGGGGCACAGTGCCGTGCGCTCAGGAGCGCTTGAGCCGCAGCAGTTCGGGCAGGCCCCGGCGGCGCGGGTGCAGCGCCCTGCCGAGCCGCCGCCCGACGACGAGGTATCCGACGAAGGCG
The DNA here is from genome assembly GCF_052245995.1 of Streptomyces sp. SDT5-1. NCBI lineage: Bacteria > Bacillati > Actinomycetota > Actinomycetes > Kitasatosporales > Streptomycetaceae > Streptomyces > Streptomyces sp. SDT5-1. The sequence continues at coordinate 924,235 of NZ_CM125963.1, forward strand.
CCGGCCGCGTTGAGGATCACGTCGTCGATGTCGAAGGCGCGCCCCTCGACCAGCAGACCTTGCGCGACCTCGACGGTGAGCATCACGAACGCGGTCATGAGCACCACCCGCACGAACCCCCGGGTGCGCGGGAAGAGCACCGGCAGCAGCACGCCGAACGGCATCCCGAGGACGAGGTTCCCGCCGACCTGCTTGATCGTGTCGCGCCAGTCGGGCTGGTCGAAGTAGAGGCGGATCGAACTGCCCGGGTGCAGGTTGGTGTGCGTCAGCGACTCCGACACCGGTGACGGCACGAGGGTGGCCCGGGCCAGGGCGACGGCGAAGGCCACCATGCAGACGAAGCCGACGGCCATGGCGAGGGCGCGGACGAGCCGCCGCCCCCACGAGTTCTTCCGCGTGCTCCTGTTCGTACTCCTCCGCGTGCGGGTTTCGGTCTCCATGTACCCCCGGTTTCCACGGAGTTGGCGCCGCACACGCGCCGCCGGAGCGACCACTCATTGGTTCAGACCTTGACACGTACACGCCCGCTTGTATGGTCTAGTCCAAGCAACGGCCGTTCCGCTTAAGGGAGTTCGCCCACGCCCCGCGCGTCGGGCGGACCTCCGCTGCCCCCTTCGCGCCTCTTGGTCCCCACCCTCGAGAGGCCGACCCGAGCGTGCGCCCCCACTTCACGCACGCCGCGGGAAGACCTGAAGTGAAGGAGTACGCATGAACGCCAGAAGGAAGACCGCCGCGCTCATCGGCGCGGCCCTGGCCCCCGTCATCGCCGTCAGCCTCCCCGCCGGCACGGCGAGCGCCCACGGCTACATCTCGAACCCGCCCAGTCGGCAGGCGCAGTGCGCGGCGGGCACCGTCTCCTGCGGGGACATCACCTACGAGCCGCAGAGCGTCGAGGGCCCCAAGGGCCTCACCAGCTGCAGCGGCGGCAACAGCCGATTCGCCGAGCTCGACGACGACTCCAAGGGCTGGGTCGCCACCCCGGTGTCGCGCAGCACCACCTTCGAGTGGAAGCTGACCGCGCAGCACGCCACCAGCACGTGGCAGTACTACGTCGGCGGTCAGGAGATCGCCGAGTTCGACGACGGCGGGGCGAAGCCCGGCGCCACGGTCACCCACCAGGTGGACTTCGGCTCGCTGACCGGCCGGCAGAAGGTGCTGGCCGTGTGGAACATCGCCGACACCTCGAACGCCTTCTACGCCTGCATCGACGTGAACGTCGGCGGCTGAGCGAACACCGCGCCACAGCGGCGCCGCAGGCCCTTCCCCCACGGCGGACCCCGGTCCGTCACGGCCCGCGGCGCCGCCTTTTGCCGTGCCCGCGACCATGCCGTTGGTGTGCGGCAGCGTGTGCCGGGCAGTCGTCCTCGAGGTGCGCCGAGTGATCAATGTACGGAGACTCGGCCCAGACGCACGGAGACGAGGACGACAGAGAGAGGCGGCATCGGCACGTGGCCCACACACCTTCTGACGGCCCGACCACCAGAGGCCGCAAGCGCATGCCGGAGACGGTCGCGGAGCTGCCGGGACACGTCCGTGAGGAGCTCGTGCGCCGGCTGCGCCGCACAAAGCGGGCCTACCGCAAGCAGGACGTACAGGTCGTCGAGAAACCCCTGCTCAAGCGGGCCGTCGGCGCCTCCGCGCTCGGCAACTGCATGGAGTGGTTCGACTTCGGCGTCTACAGCTACCTCGCCGCCACCATCGGCAAGGTCTTCTTCCCCGGCGCCTCGCCGGGCGCCCAGCTGATCTCGTCGTTCGCCACGTTCGCCGCCGCGTTCGTGGTGCGACCGCTCGGCGGACTGGTCTTCGGCCCGCTCGGCGACCGGATCGGGCGGCAGAAGGTGCTGGCCACCACCATGATCATGATGGCGGCGGGCACCTTCTCGATCGGCCTGATCCCCAGCTACGAGACGATCGGCATTGCGGCGCCCGTGCTGCTGCTCGTCGCCCGAATGGTGCAGGGCTTCTCGACCGGTGGCGAGTACGGCGGAGCCACCACGTTCGTCGCCGAGTACTCGCCCGACCGGCGGCGCGGCTTCCTGTCCAGCTGGCTCGACTTCGGCACCTTCGTCGGCTACGCCCTGGGCTCCGCGCTGGTCACCGTCCTGAACATCGCGCTCACCGACGACCAGATGCTGTCCTGGGGCTGGCGCCTGCCGTTCCTGATCGCGGGACCCCTTGGCGTCATCGGCCTCTACATGCGGCTCAAGCTGGAGGAGTCCCCCGCCTTCCAGCAGCAGCTCGACGAGCACGAGAAGAACCTCGCCCAGGACTCCGTCGGCAGCGAGTTCAAGACCATCGTGCGCGAGCACTGGCGCCCACTGTTGATCTGCATGGGCCTCGTCCTGCTCTACAACGTCACGAACTACATGGTCACGGGCTATCTGCCCAGCTATCAGACGGAGGCGCTCGGCCGCTCCAGCGGCTCCGCGGACGTCCTGGTGCTCATCGGCATGGTGTGGATCGTCGTCCTCATCACGTTCCTCGGACGCCTCAGCGACCACATCGGCAGGCGCCCCCTGTACGCGGGCGGGGCCATCGCCATGATCGTGCTCGCGATCCCCGCGTTCCTGCTCATCAAGTCGGCGGGCACCTGGCCGCCCATCTTCGGCGTCCTGCTCCTGTCCACGCTCCTGGCCTGCTTCGCGGCACCGAGCGCCGCCACGCTCCCGGCCCTCTTCCCGACCGCGGTGCGGTACGCGGCGATGGGCATCGGCTTCAACTTCGCGGTGGCGGCGTTCGGCGGTACGACCCCGCTGTTCACGGAGGCACTGGTGAACGCGACGGGCGACAAGCTGGTGCCCGCGTACTACCTGATGGTGGCCGGTGTCATCGGCCTGGTGACGGTGAAGTTCCTCCCGGAGAGCGCCCAGCTCCCGCTCAACGGCTCCCAGCCGATGGTCGGCTCCAAGGAGGAGCAGAAGGAACTCATCGACACGTCGCAGGACCTGTACCGATATGCCAAGGAGGAGTCCTCGGCGCGCTGACCGGCCCGGCCCGCCGGGTCAGCGGAGCTTGTTCACCGCTGTCACGGTCGTCTTCTTGAAGGCACCCACCGGAGCGTCGCTGTAGGAGCCCATCTGCCCCCACCGGACGACGGTCACGATGTTGCCGTCCCGGCCGACGGAGAACAGATTGATGTCGGACGCGCCCCACGTCGTCGTGGTGTGCACGCCGTAGACGTACGCGCCCTCCTCGACGGGGAGCCGGCCGTAGTACTTCTGTGTGGCCGTGACGTCGGGGTTCTGGTTCATGACCGACGCGGCGCACCCGGCCAGGTCCTTGCGCAGCAGCGCCGCGAAGTCCTTGGCACGCTGCGTGCTGCGCTCGACCACGGTCACCTGGAGCGCGGTCGCGTCGAGGTCCGTGTGGTACGCGCGGTGCACGGAGATCGACGGCAGCGCGTCCCCCACGCACATCGGCAGCGGATCCGGCTGCCCGGCCGTGACAGGTCCCGCGTACCAGGGGGACGACGGGTGCGGCGGCAACTGCGAGGCGGACAGGAACCTCGGCGTGTCCGCCGCCGACGCGGGCGCGGTGGTCACGGCGACGCCGGCGGTGGCGGCGACGGCGGCCGTCAGCGCCAACAGGCCTCTCCTGGCGTTCCTTCGGCTGCGAACAAGAGTGTGCGTCATCGTCGGGCTCCCCGTCTGCTCGTGTATGCGGCCATACATGACGTTTCTTATCGTTCTTCCTGTCCTGTACGACCCACGACACGACGTCCCCGTTGCCCCGACTTGTGTCACGACTCTGTCACCGGCCAGAACTGCACGAGGTAGCACTCGACGCCCTCGGGGACGTCGTGCTGCGCGAGGGCAAACACCTCGTCCCTGCCGCGCACCCGCACGCGCACGTTCCAGGCGCGGCCGGGTCGGCCGAGGTGGATGTCCTCCTTCGAGACCGCCGCGTAGGTCGACAGCCTCAACCGGCCCGCAGGCGCGTCGATCCGAGCGTCGGCGGACACGTCCCACTCCCCTGGCGCCGCGGGCGGCTCCTCGTCCCAGACCTCCGCGCGCAGGTCGGCCGTATGCGTGTGGCCCGCGCTGTGGATCACGAGGCGGGCCCCGTCCGAGGAGCCGAACGGGGTGTCGGCCGCGGGTTCGTCGTCGAACGACGCGCCGATGTCCTGCATCCACAGGCCGTAGAACATGACCTCGGCGTCGAGGCGCTGCGCGGTCAGCAGTCCCATCTGCCCGCTCCTTCTCTAACGGTCGCCCCACGGGCCCAGGCCCGCCAGTTGGGCAATGCGGAGGCCGGTGTGGAGTTCGCGGCGGAGGCGGCCGTCGGAGAGGTCGGAGCCGATGGCGGTGCGGAGTTTGTCGAGCCGGTAGTAGAGGGTCGAGCGGTGGATGCCGAGGGAGCGGGCGGTCTGCCGGGCGTCACCGCCCGCGTCGAGGTAGCGGTCGAGCGTGGTGAGGAGTTCGCGGCCGAGGTCCGCGGTGAGCAGGCGGTGGACCGGCGACGGCAGTTCGTCGACGGCGAGCGTCTCGAGCGGGAGGCGGGCGAGCGTGCCGTCGAGGCCGACCTGGTCCCAGTCGGTGACCGTCGGGTGGTCCTGCGGCGCGAAGCAGGAGGCGCGCCAGGCGAGACGTGCGCGTTCGAACGAGCGGTGGACGTCGGCGAGTCCGACGAGCGGCCCCACACCCGCTCGTACGCCCGCGACCTGCGGCTGTTCGAGGATGCGGGTCAGCCGTGGCTGGACGACCGGTCGCGGGAAGAGCAGGACGCCGAGTCCGTCGGGGAGCGTGGCGCCGGCCGCGGACGCCGTCGAGGCCCGGTCCACGTAATCGAGGGTCGCGGTGACGGCCAGGGCCGCCCGCTCGCCGTCACCGGGTGACGCCGTACGCGGGTCGGTGCCGAGGACGACCGGGCTGTACCGCCCGGACGCGCTGAGAATCCGCTCGGCCACCAGCGCATCGGCGGCGGCCGCCCGGCACTCCGGCCCTCCGGTGACCAGGTCGACCGTCAGGCTCCGCGCCCGCTCCGACTCCCGCTCGGCGCGCAGCCCGCGAAGGGCCAGGAGGTCGCCGAGCGCGGGGCCGGCGGCCACGAGGGTGTCGCGTACATCGGCCGGGACGCGTTCCGTGCCGAGTACGAGGACAAGGTGGCCCACGATCCGGTGATCGCGGTCGGTGAGCCGCAGGAAGAGGCAGTCGCCGAGCTCCGGTACCGGCTCGACGCAGCACGCCTCACCGGCTGTTCGCGGCGGGCGCCACGCGTCGCTGTGCGCCAGGACGTGGGACAGCCTCCGCCGGTCGGCCTCGCTCTCGTGCATGGAGTAGCCGACCACGCGCATCGTGTCGTCGACGAGGACGAGCCGGCGCCCGACGGTCTCCGCCAGGTCCTGGACGGCGTCGTCCAGGTCGGGTGTCCGCTGCATGAACGCATCGTAGAAGACGCCCTTCCGACACAGTGTCGGACCGCGGTGGCGCAGCTTGCCACTGCGGGCCGATGCCCGGCGCCGCACACCCCGCCTAGCGTCGGACGGACCGACCGGGAGGAGCCGAGCATGACGGGTGTGAACTCAGGGCGCAGGATCGCCATCGTGGGCGCGGGCATCGGAGGACTGACCCTCGCCGTCGAACTGCGCAGACGGGGCCTCGAGCCGCAGGTGTACGAGCAGACGGACGAACTGCGCGAGGTGGGCGCGGCCGTCGCCCTCTCGGCGAACGCGACCCGCTTCCTCCGCGACCGCACCGGCATCGGCGAAGGCCTGGCGCACAAGGCCGCCGATGTCGACGGGTTGGTGTTCCGCGACGGCAGGGACGGTCGCGTGATCGGCAGGGTGCTGTCCCGCGAGGAGTACCGGGCGCGGTGCGGGGCGCCGTACTACGGCATCCACCGCGCCGACCTCCAGCAGCTACTGGCGGGCGCCCTCGACGGCGCAGGTCTCCACCTGGGCAAACGCCTGCTGAGCGTGGACGACACCGGCACCGCGGGCGCGGTCCTGCACTTCGCCGACGGCGACCGTGCGGAGGCGGATCTGGTGCTCGGCGCGGACGGCGCGAGGTCCTTGCTGCGCCGCGAGGTCGTCGGCTACGACGACGCCCGCTTCTCTGGCTGCTACGGCTGGCGCGGCATCGTCGGTCCTGACCACCTGGATCTCCTCCCCGACCCCGAGGCGATCCAGTTCTGGATGGGTCCTGGCGGCCACCTGCTCCACTACCCCATCGGCAGCGGCGATCAGAACTTCCTGCTGGTCAAGCGACTTAAGGGCCCATGGCCCGAACAGGCCTGGCTCGCACCCTCCGCGCCCGGCGAACACGTCGCCGCCTTCGAGGGCTGGCACCCCGCGGTCCTCCAGATGATCGCCGCGGCGCCTGCGGGCGAACGGTGGGGTCTGTTCCACCGCCCGCCCCTGCACCAGTGGAGCAGGGGCCGTGTCACCCTGCTCGGCGACGCGGCGCACGCCCTCGTACCGCACCACGGACAGGGCGCGAACCAGTCCATCGAGGACGCGATCGTCCTCGCCGACTGCCTGACTTCCGCGCTCGCCCGCGGCGAGGACTGGGAGTCGGCGCGGCTGCGCTACCAGGCACGCCGCCTGGAACGCACCCGTAGGGTCCAGATCGCGTCGATCACGACGGCCGACGTCCTGCACCTGCCCGACGGACCTCGCGCGGAGACACGCGACCGACGCCTGGGCGCGCCGGACGCGTGGGAGCGCCACTTGGCGTGGATCCACGAGTACGCGGCGGACGACGCGGACGCCCCCGCCTGACACACCGTCGTTCAGGTCACCGCACCACGACCGGCACCGTCACCCCCACAGCCTGCGGGCGTCCACCGGGCCGTGCCTGGTGGACGTCTCGGTACGATCCGTCCGCTCGGCGCCGCTGATACACGAGGGTCAACCGAGCCGTCCCCCGACGCAGACCACGAACTCTCACGACGCCCCCTTCGACGTTGACGGACGCAGGACCGCCGCCGTCCGGTCGCAGCTCGCCCCGCACCCGGTTCTCCGGCGCCGTCAGGTCGAAGGCGGCGCCCGCGGCACTGCGCACCGCACACTCGACGTCCACCGTCCCACCCACCCGTACGGTGACGGGTTCCGCGGTGAACGCGAAGGGCGCGGTCCCCGCGGGCACGGGTTGGTCACTGGTGGACTGCTCGATGGTGAGCAGCGGATACCCGGAGGCGACCCGCTCCTCGACGCGCAGCCGCTCGGTGTAGACGACGCGGTCGGACGAGGTGGGTGACGTACGGCCGTGGTGCACGTAGTACAGCTCGCTGCCGTCCGGCGAGGCGGTCAGGCTGCCGTGCCCGGTGGAGTACATGCCGATGTCGGGATTCTGCGCGAGCACCGGATTGCCCGGATGCTTGCGCCAGGGCCCCAACGGGTGCTCGGCGACGGCATAGCCCACTCCGTAGTACTGATTCTCGAAGTTGTTGGCGGAGTAGGTCAGGTAGTACGCGGTGTGCCGCCGGCCGTCGCGCACGTACTCGTGCCGCCAGGCCGTGGAACCCTCCTCCCACCGACGGTCCTTCTTCGAACCACCCGATGTCTCATGGTCGTTGACGTGCGCGTCCTCCCAGGGCTGGGGATCGGCACCGTAGGTGAGGATGGGCACGAACCCGTCGCGCCGCCGACCATCGGAAGCACCGGATCGCGGCGCGTTGGCATCGAGGTACCGAGGGTGAACGCCAGGCATGGTGGCCCCTTCGGGATCGTCCCACCAGCGCGTGGTCAGTTCGACAGCCGCAATATTGGACTCTTCGATGTACTTGCCGAGGCGGGTGTCCCACACCCAGTTTCGGTAGGCGTTGCTGGAGAAATAGAGGTAGATCCGCCCGTCGTCGAAGAGCAGATTCGGGTCGATCATCGGGATGTACGAGCCGAGCGGCGCGGTCCGGCCCTCCTCCTCGGTGGCGGGCGGGGTGAGCTGGTCGTCGCCCATGATGAGGTTGACGTCGTGGTAGTCCGGTTTGTACGGGTGGTAGTCGATGGGCCGGTCGCTGATGTCGCGGAACGGACCTTCGGGCGTGCGGGACACCGCGACACCGATCGAGCAGGGCTCTTCGAAGTCGGCGTAGCCGAAGTACTGTTCGCCGAGGTCGGCGCCCATCCGGGCCGCGTAGAACAGGAAGTACATCCCGGTGTCGGGGTTCCGGTACACCTCCGGCGCCCAGAACCAGTCCTTCCCCCACCGCTTCGGATCATCGGCCCGCAACGCGCCGCCGGGCAGCCGCTCCCACGTCGCGAGATCGGGCGACCGGTGCACACCGAAGAAGTATCCCTCGTCCGAACCACCCGTGCAGTACGCGTAGTAGTACCCGCTGGGCTCGTCGAACAGCACGTAGGGGTCGCCACCGGAGGTCCGCGCGTCGTTGACGTACGTGGCGTCGGTGACAGCTCCTCCGCGCCGTGATGCGCCGACGGCGACGCCGGGCACCAGAGCCGTGGCGGCGACGGCCACCGCCCCACCGAGAAGGGCACGCCGACCGGGCGCGAAGCGGGAACGCACGGACTCCTGACTCATGCCAACACCTTCTTCAACTCACTTACAAACAGGGGCGGTTGAGGGGATCAACACCCACCACAGTTGTAGAACGTCACATCCCAGTGATTGCCCTCGTCGGCGTACACATTGCCGGAGGCGGCCTTGTACTGCGGGGCGCCGTCGCCGCGCAGACCGATGTACGTGAAGTGGTTCTTGATGTAGCTCGTGAGGCAGGTGCTCTTGCCGAAGTCGAGCTTGTAGCCGTTCCAGTGCGAGTACGTGCCGCTCGCGTGGCCGGTCTCGGTGCCGCCCGTGATGTTGAGCGCACACGCGCTCGCCGACTTGAGCGTCTGGGCGCCCTGGGCGGTGGCGAGATTGAGCTGCTCGAACGACGTGCACGTCGAGACGTTCCGATCCGAGCAACCACCGGACGAGGACCAGGTGATCCCGGCCGCCCTGAACATCGACGTCGCCGTCGCATGCGAGATCTTCGTGACGGCGTACGCGTCGGTGGAGCTGGTCAGCACCCCGAAACCGGGTGCGACGAGCGCGGCGGTGGTGAGCGCGAGCGCGGTGAACGCGGAACGGATACGCATGGTGATCGCGGGCCTTCCTGCCAGTGCCTGAGTGGGGTGTGACAGCTGTGATGCAGGTGGATCGGCCCAGATCGTGCCAGGGTCTACGCGCGTGCGGAAGACCGTGGGCGGTTCCTCCGGTGACGGCCGTCCGAAACCTCTCTGAAGGGACGACAGGCTTTATGGCGCGGGCGTGGCCGCAGGCCCCTGGACTTCCAGCACGACAGCCGTGCCACCAATGGTCCGGTCTTCGTGCATCGTGATCGTTTGGCCGGGCTGGAGATGTCGCCACCGCGAGGGATCGAGAGGGGCAAGCCGCACCGAGGAACGCTCGCCTGGCCCCAGGGCAGGCATGAACTCGACCCACAGGCGTGCGATGTCGAGGGCTTCCCCACCGGTTGATGTTTGATTTCCGATGCTCCACATGGGCCGCAGAACACCGGCCCCGGAGAAGGCAGCCTGCCGTCGGCCTTCGCCGGCCCGCCGAAGCGTGAGATCGGCTCGGATGATCCCGTGTCGTGATTCGTAGCAGCGCCAGCGGCACCAGGCCGCGCTTCTTTCGAGCCGCATCTGCCCGGCGGCCGTGGCGAGGCTTTCCCAGAAGTCGTGCGGAAGCGGGTGGACGTCGCCGAGTTCCTCCAGGAGCCCAAGAGCCACCTCCCACTCGTCGTGGGCGAGGTGGTCCCAGATGTCATCGACCGTGATGTCGTTCTCGGTGGCGATGTCTGCGGGGACCAGGAGGGAGGCGGCTTCCAGCAGCGCGGGGACGTCCATGCGTCGATTCTGGACCACGGGCTCCTGGTGGCGCCTGGAGGTGCCCGATGACCCCCATCAACCAGATCGCCACCCCGCCCTCGCTGCTGCGCGGCTGATGAGAGCTGACCCGAAGTTCGGGTCCGACATCGGGTCCATGCCGGGCACGCTGCGCCGGAACCCGCCTTGTGCGAACTCGCCGCCCAGACTCAGGGCAGGCCCTTGAGCCTGACCTCCACTGTCCGTCACGATCACTCGGTGGTGCCGCAAGCTGCTGCTGATGCTCTTCGTCTGCGGATTGCAGGTGACCTTCCACAGGTAGACCCTGTCCTGACCACCCTCACCCAGCACCCGCTGCCAGCGCGGGTCCGTCAGGTCGGGTACGACGTCCAGACGCGACTGGGTGACCTCGATGCGGTAGGGGGCTCTGGTGGCGGCAAGTTCCGCGCGGGCATGCTGGATCAGCGCGTCACCCGCAGTGCTCCCGGCCTGGGGCGGTACCGCGGGTACGGGAAGACAGTCCGCAATCTCGCACAGGAACTGCAACGCGGCTTCGATCTTGTCGGGTGACTGCTCGCCCTTCTCCCACGCCATCACCTCGTCGCCGATGAACCGCAGCCCGAAGTCCTTGCTGCGCGGGTCGGCCAGCAGGAACTCGGCCAACGGCCCCTGCAGAGCAGCAACGGCCGCGCCTTCCTGCAGCCCTCGGACCGTGAACTGCTCGTCGAACTCGGGGTGCCCGATACGGAGGTCGTTGGGGCCGCCGAAGGCACGCGAAACGCGGCCTGTACGGCGTACGGAGAAGTCGCCGACAAAATAGGGGAGTTGCGTGGCCCACGCGGCGACGACGATCGGTTTGCCAGTGTCGTCGTCACCCGCCCCGGGGAACGACAAACGGGGCACGGAAGCCTCGAAGGAGCAGGCGGGGCGGCCGCGGTAGGTTCCGTGGCAGTAGTCGGAGGCAAGCCGTTCCGGGGTCCCGCCGGCCGGGAACGGCTCATCACGCATGAACCTGGCGACGTCCCCGTTCCGAGGTCTCTCGACGTGCTGCCACCCGAGCCGCTTCGTGAACTCGTCGTACTTGCTCAGCTCCTGGCGCCGCTTTCGGCGGCGCCAAAGCGAGGAGACGACGCCTAGGACTACGACAAAGAACGCCATGCCGATGATTTGCTGCACACTCTCAGACATCGCGTCAGCTCTCCCCTTGCCCGATACCGCTCTGCCCTGCCGGGCGGACGGTGCGCAGAAAGTCCTGGAAATCGTCAAGGACACTCGGCAGCTGGTCGAAACGTGCAGTCAGCGCAATCTCGATCTCAGCCAGCCGACGCGGCTGCTTCGGGTCCTCGAGGAGCAGAATCAGCTGGCTCTGGGCGAGCTTCTCCGGGCGGCCGTTGACGTTCGCGTCGATCCGGAGATTCTGTACGACGCCCGGAGCTTCGAACAGGCTCGGCTTGAAGTGAGTCCCCACGTCCGTGCGCTTGACGAGGGTCACCGGGCCGACCGTCTCCTGCAGTCGTTGCACCGACTCATCCGCGACGCGGTGCAGACTCGCGCCGTCCTCACGGACCGACCCAGTCACCGTGATGTTCGGCGTGAATCCCGAACCATGCGACGCGATGTGCAAGGCCACAAAGGCGGCTTTCGGCGCTCCGACTTCATCGGGCGGTGCGGCCTGCCAGCCTTCGGGGACCTCACAGGTCAGCGGCACCGGAAGGGTTCCCGGCATGGTTGATCAACTCCTATGGATATACCGGCCCCTAGAACGAGGGCCCACATCGCGGCGAACGGCGGGACGCACGCGACCTCACATCAGTGCGCTAGAACCACGAGTCGACCGTATCGGCCACGCCCCCGCCCCAGTCCTTGACCGCATCCACTCCATCACCCACAGCGTCCACGACCTTGCCCGGGTCGACCTCGACCTGCCCGCCCAGCTTGCCGCCCACACCGATCGCGGCCCCTACGTCCGCGCCGATCACCAGCTTGCCGTCTTCCATGCCGGCGTCGACATGTGCCGAGACGCCAGCACCGGCCCAGCCCTCAGCCGTGCCACCTACCCCGACGCCGGCCACGGAGGCGTGCCCCTCTGCGGATGCCTTGGCCCCGGCAAAAGCCTCGCCGCCGAGGTGCGCACCGTCCAGGCCGACGCTCGCTTTGGCGCTCGCGTCGGCACCGGCGAACGCCTGCGCCTTACCTGCCGCTTCGAAAAGCCCAGCTTCGTACTTTCCCTCCGCTGTGGCTTGGGCAAGATACGCCTTCCCGGAAGCCTGTGCCTGGAGCCTGCCGTCCTCCACACCGACCCCGGCACTGCCCTCCACTCCAAGGGCGGAAAAGCTGGCCCGGCCTGCGACATCACCACCGAGGGCCTCCCCGCGTCCCTCGGCCGCCGCCTCCCACGCCTTGGCGTCCCCAGAGGCGGACACGCCCTCGACCCTGACGCCGTGTGCGCCCTTCTCCCGACGCTCTTCAGCTTCCACCCGGTTGTCGTTGGCGCCCCAGCCTTTGTACTTCCGAACCTCCCTCGGCTGATCCTGGCTGTCGCCCTGGGGGTACTTCAGGAGATTCTCGTACTCAAGCCGACGAACCTGGACACCAATTGCCCACGGCGAGGTAGTGGCATCCTGCGCCGCCCAATACAGCCACGCGGGGGCTCCCGGATCAGATCCTCCCTGAGCCTTGAACCTTTTGGCGGCGACTTTCCCCGCCTCATCCAACTGTTCCCGGGCGGATTCCAACGTGACGACGGCACCGAGAAGGTTGCCACCCTCGTGTTGCGCGATGGCGTCTGCAGCCTTGTCCTGCGCCCACGCAACGGTGTCGGCGTACGCGCGCAGGGCCTCCGCCGTCGCGTTCAAGGAATCCGCGCCTCGATACCACTTGCCTGGCTGCGGGGAAAAGCCCTCCCAGAATCGCTCGCTGGCCGTGCCGCTCCAGCCGTCAACACGTACTGCCTTCAGGTCGTCGCCGATCCCCTCCAGGGTCTTCGACCACGTAGCCAAATGGTCGGCCTGCCCGTGGAGCCCCGGCGCGTCACCCGGGACGAGCTCCTTGGGATCCTGGGTCTCTCCCAGTTTCGCTGCCACCGCCGCTACTTCCCCCCTTGAGTCACTGATTATCGGCGCGTTGCGCAACGAGGTCAGCCGTTCGTCCCTCGTTCTTCTCGTAGAGGTCGGCCGAGCTCTTCAGGCCGTCCGCAGAGCCCTCGGCCTCGTCCTTGAGCGTCTTCGTGAGGGCCTGGTGCCAGGTGGCCAGCAGTTCCGCGTAGGCATCGGAGGCGTCGCCATGGCCGAACTCGGGTGCGTCCTCGGCGAGTTTGTCCACGTGGACCTTGTCCACGGCCTCTACGGCATCTGCGATCGACTTCGCCGACGCGCGCAACGCCTCAGGCTCGACGGTGTAGCCCGTCATACGAGTCCCCCGACTCCTGCTCATTCCGGATGTGCATGCACACCGGATCTGATGATCAACAGACGGGATTGTCGCACGCGCGTCACACGCAGACGGCGAGGACGTATTGCCGAGGAACTCGACCCCCGCGCCATCTCGCTGTCTAGCAAGCTCCGCCGTCCCCCTGTGTCCTCTGGTTCGACCCCTCACATGCTTCACCGCTGCTCCCCGCCCGCACTGCTTACGGATTACTTCGAACGAGCTTCCAGGGACGTCGACTTGACCCTCTCCAGGACTGAGGGTTCAGCCGTGAAGGGGGCCGCTCCCTCGCCTTGCCCTGGGCGCCGCCTGCCGGCGACGGGACTGATTACCAAGCAGACCCACCCGCGTTCCAGGGCTCCATCGCGAGAACGGTGCTGACAGACAATTCTGACTTCACCAACGCACCCACGAAACATCCACATGACGTGCACCGCTTCCGCCCATTGCGCTTCAGGCCGGACACCCAGTCCGAATACGTCTCCAGCGACCACCGTCACACGCAAACGCGGAAGCTCACCTCAACCAACGGCCGGAGCTGAACACAGGCCGACGATCTACCGGCCGAGCCCTTCGTTCATTCACTTTCCGTTCCTCTCCCCGGTTGACGTCGCCAAGTCGCGATGCCCCGCCGGTCGCCACCGGCAATACGGGCGAGCCGCCCGATTCGGTGACCGTCCGGGCTCAGCCGCGGAGTGCCGAGGCAAAGATGCCCGGTAGCGCGCACGGGCGTGGAAGTCGACCAGTCGGCGACCTGTGGTCGCGGCCGCCCTGTTCGACACGAACCTCGGAGGTTTCAGGCTGAGTTACCACTCGCCACGAAGCAGGTCGCGCGGCATCGGGCGGAACGGATGGCGGACGACGGCGCGTGAGGCCTGCGCCAGCAGTAGTGCGTTGCGCGCGACCCCGATGCCGCTCTGCACGTCGTCGATGGTGTGGCCGGGAAAGGCGCCCCAGGTGGCGTTGGCCGTCGGATAGCCCACGCCGGTCCAGGCGTTGACGACGATCGTGCCGTAGCGCAGGTCGGCGAGGGCGTCGTCGAAAGAGGCCCCCCTGAGTGCGCATATGCTCCGGACCTGCGCGCGATGGGCTACCAGCAGATCAACCCCATCGCCCGCTCCTGGTACCTCACCGGCGCCCTTGAACTGGAGCGCGCCTTCGACCCGCAGTTGGCGCTCGACGCGGTCGGCCGGATGATCGCGGCCAACCAGTCGGGCCCGGAGGTCGCCGCGGGGTGGCGCTACCGCCTCGACGCGGACAAGGCCGCAGGCAAGCTCCTCACCGTCGGCATCCGCTTCACCGACTCCGACACCGTACGCACCCTCCGCGTCCGCCACCGCATCCTCGTCGTCGGGGACGGCCTCGCCGCCGACCGCGACGCGCTCGTCGAGGCGACGTCGGACGTCATCGCCTCCGCGAGGACGACGGAGGGCGACCCGAAGGCCTGGCCCGCGCTCATGGACCTGCTCGACCTGTCGACGACGGCGTTTCACATGCGCATGCGGTAGGCGTGTCGTCCGACACCAAGTCGGACGGCCTTCATGACCCGCTTGCATACTGGCCATCAAATATCGGAGGTGACAAGGTAGTTCACCGTGACAGCCTGCGCATCACCGACAACCGGAAGCGTCCGCGCTTCGATCGGCACTCCCGACAAGGTGCGCGCCACGGCTTTCACCGGCGTGACCGCGGCGCTCGCACTGCTCGCAACCGGCTGCAGCCCGCCTCAACTGCCGTTGGTGGCCATCGGCAAGGGCCCCCACGGCGACGTGCGGGCCCTGCTGCACCCCTGCGGCGGCGACCGCATGCAACGGATCGAACTCCTGGGCGGATCGCAGGACGAGGAAGACGACACAGCGGTGGACGGCTGGTCGTCCAGGCCGCCCACTTCCGCGACCGGTGAACAGGAGATCAGTCTCCTCTCACCGCCGTCCGACTGGCAGGGCACCGCGCGTCCGGTCTCCCGGCTGACCAAGTCCTGGAGCTACTCGGTGAGCTTCGTCGTCGGACCGGACAACACGGTGCGGTACGAGGGCATCGCTTACTTCACGAGCGCCGACATCGACCGTCTCGCCCCCGGGCAGTGGTGGGCCGACGGCGAGCCCCTCAGCCGCGCCGCCTTCCGCTCCAAGGCGGACGACGCCTGCTGACGTCCGCCGCTCGCACTCAACCCCGATACGTCTCCAACAGCCGCAACCACACCTCGCTGATCGTCGGATACGCCGGTACCGCGTGCCACAGGCGGTCGATCGGGACCTCGCCTGCGATGGCGATCGTTGCGGCGTGGATGAGTTCGCCGGCTGCGGGGCCGACGAAGGTGACGCCCAGGAGGATCTCGCGGTCGAGGTCGACGATCATGCGGGCCTTGCCGGTGTAGCCGTCGGCGTAGAGGCCGGAGCCGGCGACGTTGGCCATGTCGTAGTCGACGGCGCGGACGCGGTGGCCCGCCGCCTCCGCCTCGGAGAGGGTGAGGCCCGCGCTGGCCGCCTCGGGGTCGGTGAAGACGACCTGGGGGACCGCGTCGTGGTCGGCGGTCGCCGCGTGGGCGCCCCAGCGGTCGGTCTCCAGGAGGGGGACGCCCTGCGCCCGCGCGGTGATCGCCGCGCCGGCGATGCGGGCCTGGTACTTGCCCTGGTGGGTGAGGAGCGCGCGGTGGTTGGCGTCGCCGACCGCGTAGAGCCAGGTGGAGTCCTTGACGCGGAGGGTGTCGTCGACGTCGAGCCAGGAGCCCGGTTCGAGGCCGACCGTGTCCAGGCCGATGTCGTCCGTGCGCGGCGCGCGGCCCGTCGCGAAGAGGATTTCGTCGGCCTGGAGGGTTGAGTCGTCGTCCAGCCGAGCCGTGACCGTGCCGTCGGAGGCGCGGGTGACCGACGTGACCGAGACGCCCGTGCGGACCTCCGCGCCCGCCTCCCGCAGCGCGTCCGCCACCAGCTCGCCCGCGAACGGTTCCATGCGCTCGAGGAGGCCCTTGCCGCGGACGAGGACCGTGACCTTCGAGCCGAACGCCTGCCAGGCCGTCGCCATCTCCGCCGCGACCACCCCGCCGCCGACCACGATCAGCCGGCCCGGGACCTTGTCCGCGCTCGTGGCCTCCCGGCTGGTCCACGGCTTGACCGAGTCCAGGCCCTGGAGTGGTGGCAGCGCGGCGCGCGTGCCCGTGCAGACGGCGACCGCGTGCCGCGCCGTGAGCGTGGTCACCGTGCCGTCCTCCGCCGTGACCGTGACCCGACGCGGTCCGTCGAGGCGGCCGTGGCCGCGGTAGAGGTCGATGCCGATGGAGTCGAGCCAGCCGACCTGGCCGTCGTCCTTCCAGTTCGAGGTGTACGCGTCGCGGTGCGCGAGGACCGCCGGGACGTCGAGCTCGCCCTGGACCGCCTGGCGCAGTCCGGGGACCCTGCGGGCGTCGGCGCGGGCGATGACCGGTCGCAGGAGTGCCTTGCTGGGCATGCACGCCCAGTACGAGCACTCGCCTCCGACGAGCTCGCTCTCCACGATGGCGGCGCTCAGTCCGCCCGCCCGCGCGCGGTCGGCGACGTTCTCGCCGACGGGCCCGGCTCCCAGCACTACGACGTCGTACGCGATGGCTTCCGTCATGCGGTCCAGTGTCTCAGTGTGGTCGGATGTGTGCGTGCCGAGCACGTGGGTACGAGCGCGGAATACGTCCGACATCCGGACGGTTGTGCACAGCGGCATTGCCCCCGACGGCTTCGCCCAGAACCCCGGAAGCAGGAAGAGGGAAAAACACCATGAGCAGCACCACCATGGAGCTGACCAAGGAGAACTTCGATCAGACGGTTACGGAGAACGAGTTCGTTCTGATCGACTTCTGGGCTGACTGGTGCGGACCGTGCAAGCAGTTCGCGCCCATCTACGAGAAGGCCGCCGAGGCCAACCCCGACCTGGTGTTCGGCAAGGTCGACACCGAGGCCCAGCCCGAGCTGGCCGCCGCCTTCGGGATCCAGTCGATCCCGACGCTGATGATCGTGCGGGAGCAGGTGGCCGTGTTCGCCCAGCCGGGCGCGCTGCCGCAGGAGGCCCTGGACGACGTGATCGGCCAGGCCCGCAAGCTGGACATGGACGAGGTCCGCAAGTCCGTCGCCGAGCAGCAGGCGCAGGCCCAGCAGGAGGGCCAGGGGCAGGGTCAGGAGGGCTGAGGCCCGACTCCCCCCTCCCCCTCAGTCACTCGACTGTCCCCGAGGCGGTCGCCCACTTGGGCGACCGCCTCGCGGTGTTTCCGGCTCCCCCAGAAAGCCCCGGAAGGCCTCGGAAGCCTCAGGTCGACTCGCGCGCCACCAGCGTCACCGCCAGCGCCTCGCGCGGCTCCGCCACGGCGTCCTGCTCGGGGTCCCGGACGAGGCGGTCCACCAGCGCCGCCAGCTCCTCGCCCGACGGCAGGTCGAGCCGCACCGTACTGAGCCGGGGCCGCAGCAGCCGGCCGAGCATCAGGTCGTCGGCCCCCATGACGGCGACGTCGCCGGGGACGTCGACGCCCGCGTCCTGGAGGGCGCGCATGAGCAGCATGGCGTACTCGTCGTTGTAGGCGAAGACCGCCGTGACCCCCAACTCCCGCACCTGTACGGCCACTTGGGATGCATCCTGCTCCTCGTAAGCGAGCGGCAGCGACACCGCCTCCGCGCCCGTCGCACGGACTCCCTCGAGCCGTGGCACCGCGAACATGTCGAGGCCCGGCTCCTTCGGCATGACGACGCCCACGCGCCGGTGGCCGCGCTCGACGAGGTGTTCCGCGGCGACGCGGCCGACCTGCCGGTGGTCCGTGAGCAGGGCGTGCGCGCCCTCGACCGGATCGGGGCCGAGGGTGATGACGGCGCGGGCGCCGGAGCGACGCAGCACGGCGATGCCGTCGGGGCCCATGCCCACCGGGCCGAGCACGGCGACGGGACGCAGCTCGGCCCAGGCGCGGGCGGCGGCGTCGCCGCTGAGGCCCACGCCGCCGTACTGCACGACGGTGTAGTCGAGGCGGCTCAGGGCGCGCTGCAGTTCGTTGAGGAAGGCGCTGTAGAGCGGGCCGATCGGGACGTCGGGGGTCGGCACGAGGACGATCCGGGTGTGTCCGGCGCGCAGGCTGCGGGCGGCGGCGTGCGGGACGTAGCCGAGTTCCTTGGCCGCCGCGTGGACGCGCCGCCGGGTCGGCTCGCTGATCCGGACGGCGCTGGTGTTGTTGAGGACGTAGCTGACGGTGGCGCGCGAGACCCCGGCGAGGCGTGCCACGTCGGCGCTCGTGGGCAGGGCGCCGGGCGCGGGCCGGGTCGGCGCGGCCGGCTGGGCGGGCTGCTGCTTCGGTATCTGCACCATGACGTACGGCATCCTTGCAGACGCCGCACGGGGCGTGCGGCTACCCCCGCGCCAGGGTCTTCCACAGCTTCGGGTCCTCGAAGTTCAGGGCCCACAGGACCGTGTTCCGCACGCCGTGTTTGCGCAGGACGGGGAGGTGCGCGGCGGTGCCCGCGGCGTCCTGGTACCAGACGGTGCGGCGGACCGCCTTCTTGCCCTTGCCCTCGGTGTACGTGAAGTGCGGGGTGCGCGATTCGGGGTCGAGGGCGTAGCGGGCGCCGACCTTGCGGCGCAGCGCCTCGGCCGACTTCGAGGTGACGTGCTGGGCGCGCTTGGAGCTGCTGCCGTCCCGCCCGTCGTCGGCACCCTCGGCGACCTTGTCCGCCTTGCCGAGTTTCCAGTTCCAGCCGTACGCCGGGATGCCCATCTCCAGTTTGGCGCGCGGGACTTGGGCGGTGGCGCGGGTGAGGATCTCGTCGTACCAGGCGGGCGAGGCGAGCGGTCCCGGCTTGCCCTGCGCGTTGTGCAGGTTGTAGCCCATGATGCGCACCCGGTCGGCGACCCTGCCCAATCGCTCGTAGTCCCAGACGCGGCCCGTTCCGCGGGTCTTGGGCATGACGGTGACGAAGCACTGTTTGTCGACGGCGTGCAGGCGGGCGCAGAGTTCGGTGGCGAAGTCGGCGTAACCGTCGCGCACCGCTCGGTACTTGTCGTCGGGTGACGGGGCGATCGACTCGTAGTCGATGTCGAGGCCGTCGTAGTCGCGGCTGCGGGCGACGGCGAGCAGGGCGTCGACGTGGCGGGCGCGGGCCTTGTCGCTGGTGAGGACGGATCCCAGGGCGCCGGGCTTCATCTGCTCCATGACGGTGGGGACGACCTGGATGCCGCGGGCGTGCAGCCCGTCGATGATGCGGCGCTCCCCCGCCCCTGTGTGCCCGGCGACGCGGGTGGCCGATTTCGTCTGGTACCAGAAGGGGCTGATGGTGCGGATCTGTGCGGAGTGGGCGAGGGCGTCGCGGTAGGCGGCCTCCTGGTCCCAGTACGGGAGCCAGGCGGAGACGGTGCGCGGGGGCGCGGCCTGTGCGACGGGGGCGGCGGGCGCGGCTGCGGCGAGGGCGGCGGTGGCTGTGAGGGCGCAGAGCGCTGTGGTGTGGCGTCGTTTCATGGCTGCGAGCCTGCGGTCCATCCGGCGTACCCGCCGCAGGGATTGGGCCGGTCGGCGTCTAACGTGACCCGCGTGACTGCCTTTACAGACGACCACGCGTACGAACACCCCGGCCGTTCGGGGCCGACGGCCACGGTGGAGGCCGAGCCGTCCCGCGTCGGCAGGGTGCGCACGGAGTACGCGCCCGCGCACGACGGCGACCCGGACCCCGGCGAGATCGTGTGGACGTGGGTGCCGTACGAGGAGAACGACGGGCGCGGCAAGGACCGACCGGTGCTCGTGGTGGCCCGGGAGCCGGGCGGCACCCTGCTGGCCGTCCAGCTGTCGAGCAAGCGGCACGACAACGACCGGGAGTGGATCGCGCTCGGCTCGGGCCCGTGGGACCGGGACGGCCGTGACTCGTGGGTGGACCTGGACCGGGTGCTGCGGGTGCACGAGCGGGGCATGCGCCGCGAGGCCTGCGCGCTGGACAGGGGCCGGTTCAACACGGTGGTGCTGCGGCTGCGGGAGCGCTACGGCTGGCGCTGACGCCCACGACTCCTGGTTTCGCGCGCCGGTCGCTCCCGCCGCTCCCCCTCCCTCCCATGAACCTGCCGTGTACGCACAGTGACCGGCAGGGCAACAGGTTCTCGCCACCCTCGACGAACTCTTGAGGCGCCCTTGTGCGAGGCGGCCGAACGGTCTTGGGTGGGGAGTCTGCGTCGCCCAGAAGGGGCCGTTTGGTGACATCCGGCCGAATCGACGCCATGGTCCCCACGGGGGACCATGGAGAGCGTGCGAACCAGGAGGAATCCCCCCATGAGCGAGGGAGACTGTACGGCGCTCGGTGATCTGGTCACCGAGGCCGAGGCGGAGGCCCTGGTGCGGGGCATCTGCTTCAAGACCGGGCCGCCCCGCAGGGTCGGGGTCGAGCTGGAATGGATCGTGCACGAGCCCCGGCCGCCCATGAAGCCGTGGCTTCCCCTACCACCCGAACGACTCGACGCGGCGTACGTCGCACTGCGCGCCCTGCCCCTGCGCTCGGCGCTCACCGTGGAACCCGGCGGGCAGCTGGAGCTGAGTTCGCTCCCCGCCGACTCCCTCACCGAATGCGTCTCGGCCATGCGGGCCGATCTCGACGCCGTCCGCGCCGCGCTCCGCGGCCACGGACTCGTCCTCTCCGGGCACGGCACCGACCCGTGGCTGCCCCCGCGGCGCGTGCTCCACCAGCGCCGCTACGACGCCCTGGAGGCCTCCCTCGACCGTGCGGGTCCCGCCGGGCGCTCCATGATGTGCTCGTCGGCGTCCGTGCAGGTGTGCCTGGACGCGGGGCACGAGGAGCCGGGCCCGCAGGGCCTGGGCAGGCGCTGGCGGCTTGCCCATCTGCTGGGCGCCGTACTGGTGGCGGCGTTCGCCAACTCGCCGATGCTGTCCGGTCGTTCGACCGGCTGGCGCTCCACACGGCAGCTGCTGTGGGAGCGCATCGACGTGGGCCGCTCCGGTGGTGTGCCGCTGGACTTCGAGCCGCGCGCGGCCTGGGCCCGGCACGTCCTGGACGCGCCCGTGATGTGCGTGCGCACCGAGGAGGGGCCCTGGCAGGTGCCGGAGGGGCTCAGCTTCCGGCAGTGGGCGCGCACGGGCGAGCCGCGGCCTCCGACCCGCTCCGACCTCGACTACCACCTGACCACCCTGTTCCCGCCGGTGCGGCCGCGCGGGCACCTGGAGCTGCGGATGATCGACGCGCAGCCGGGCGACGACGGGTGGCTGGTGCCGCTCGCCGTGACGACCGCCCTGTTCGACGATCCGGAGGCCGCGGAGACCGCGTACCGGGCGGTCAAGCCGCTCGCCGAGCGCGCGGGCCCCCTGCCCGCGCCGCACAATCCGCTGTGGCGGGACGCGGCCCGGCTCGGGCTCACCGATCCGGAGCTGCGGGAGGCCGCGACGGCCTGCTTCACGACCGCCCTGGAGGCCCTGCCGAGGATCGGCGCGAGCCCGGACGTGCGGCGGGCGGTGGCGGACTTCACGCACCGCTACGTCGTGCGGGGACGCTGCCCGGCCGACGACGTGCTCGACCAGCTCATGCGAGAACCCGCTCAGGGGAGGACCGTTCACTCATGACCGCCCAGGAGAACGTCACCACCGACCCCGAGGCGCTGCGCGGGCGCGCCGCGGCCGCCCTGGAGGCCGCGCGGCGCCGCACGACGCTGCTGACGAGCTGCGTCGACGAGGCCGAACTCACCGCCCAGCACTCGCCGTTGATGTCGCCGCTCGTCTGGGACCTCGCGCACATCGGGAACCAGGAGGAGCAGTGGCTGCTGCGCGCGGTCGCGGGACAAGAGGCGATCCGGCCGGAGATCGACCCGCTGTACGACGCGTTCGAGCACCCTCGCTCGGAGCGTCCGAGCCTGCCGCTGCTCGCCCCGAAGGAGGCCCGCGGCTACGCGTCCGACGTGCGCGGGCGGGCGTTCGACGTGCTGGAGAAGGCGTCGTTCGAGGCGGAGGGGACGCAGCGCCTGACGCGTTCGGGCTTCGCCTTCGGCATGATCGCGCAGCACGAGCAGCAGCACGACGAGACGATGCTCATCACGCACCAGCTCAGGAAGGGCGGCGCGGCGCTCACGGCGCCCGACCCCGAGCCGCTCGACCGGCCCTTCGACGGTCCGGCCGAGGTCCTCGTGCCCGGCGGCCCGTTCACGATGGGCACGACGGCCGAGCCGTGGGCCCTGGACAACGAGCGGCCCGCGCACACCCGTCTGGTGCCGCCGTTCCACATCGACACGACGCCGGTGACGAACGCCGCGTACATGGAGTTCGTCGAGGAGGGCGGCTACCGCGAGGAGCGCTGGTGGGCGCCTGCCGGGTGGGCGATGGTGCGCGAGCACGGCCTGGAGGCGCCGCTGTTCTGGCGCCGCGAGGGCGGGCAGTGGCTGCGCAGGCGGTTCGGGGTGAGCGAGCCGGTGCCGCCGGACGAGCCGGTCCTTCACGTCAGCTGGTACGAGGCCGACGCCTACGCGCGATGGGCCGGGCGGCGCCTGCCCAGCGAGGAGGAGTGGGAGAAGGCGGCCCGGCACGACCCGGCCACCGGACGCTCGATGCGCTACCCGTGGGGCGACGCCGACCCGACGCCTGACCGGGCGAACCTCAGCCAGCGGCACCTGCGCCCCGCACCCGCCGGAAGCTACGAGCTGGGCGAATCCCCCCTCGGCGTCCGGCAGTTGATCGGCGATGTGTGGGAGTGGACGTCGAGCGACTTCCTGCCCTACCCGGGGTTCGTGGCCTATCCGTACCGCGAGTACTCGGAGGTGTTCTTCGGGGGCGACTACAAGGTGCTGCGCGGTGGCTCGTTCGCCGTGGACGCGGTGGCGTGCCGGGGCACGTTCCGCAACTGGGACCATCCGATCCGGCGGCAGATCTTCTCCGGGTTCCGCACGGCCCGTGACGCCGAGCCGCGGGAGCGTGCCTGATGTGCCGTCACCTGGCCTACCTGGGGCCGCCGGTACAGCTCGGCGAGGTCGTCGACCGGCCGCCGCACAGCCTGTTCCGGCAGTCGTGGGCGCCGCGCCGGCAGCGGCACGGCACGGTCAACGCCGATGGTTTCGGGGCGGGTTGGTACGCGGACGGCGATCCGGTGCCCGCCCGCTACCGCCGCGCGGGGCCCATCTGGGGCGACGCCGCCTACCAGGACCTGGCGCGCGTGGTCCGCTCCGGGGCGCTGCTCGCGGCGGTTCGCGACGCGACGCTGGCCGGCCCCGACGGGGAGGCCGCCGCGGCGCCGTTCGCGTCGGGGCCCTGGCTGTTCAGCCACAACGGCGCGGTGCCGGGCTGGCCGCAGTCGCTGACCCCGCTGGTGCCGACGCTGCCGCCGGCCGACCTGCTCGCCATGGAGGCCCGCTGCGACGCGGCGTTCCTGTGGGCGCTCGTCCTGCACCGGCTGCGCTCGGGCGACGACGAGGCGCAGGCGCTCGCCGACACCACGCTGGAGGCGGCGGAGGCCGCGCCCACCGCCCGCCTCAACTTCCTGCTCACCAACGGCGAGACGATCACCGCGACGGCCTGGGGCGACACCCTGTGGTACCGCACCGAGCCGGGCCGTTCGGTGGTCGTCGCCTCCGAGCCGTACGACGACGATCCGCACTGGATCGAGGTCCCCGACCGCACGCTGCTCGCGGCGAGCCGCACCGACGTCCTGCTGACCCCGCTCAAGGAGCCCACCGCGTGAGCCCGTTCCGCATCACCCGCACCCTGCCCGAGGACGCCACGGGAGCCGCCCTGCGGGCCGACGCCCTGCACGGTCTGACCGGCACGCCCAAGACGCTCCCGCCGAAGTGGTTCTACGACGCGCGCGGCAGCGAACTCTTCGACGAGATCACCCGGCTGCCCGAGTACTACCCGACCCGCGCCGAGCGGGAGATCCTCATCGCGCGCGCCCGCGACATCGCGGCGACGACGGGCGCGCGCACCCTGGTCGAGCTGGGCTCCGGCTCCTCCGACAAGACCCGCCACCTGTTGGAAGAGCTCACGGACCTGGCGACGTACGTGCCCGTTGACGTGAGCGAGAGCGCGCTGCGCGGGGCGGCGGACGCGCTGCTCGCGGAGCATCCTGCGCTCGACATCCACGCCATGGTCACCGACTTCACGTCGGCGTTCGAGCTGCCGGAGACGCCGGGGCCCCGCCTGGTGGCGTTCCTCGGCGGCACGATCGGCAATCTGCTGCCGGACGAGCGGGCCGCGTTCCTGACGGCGGTGCGCGGCCTGTTGGAGCCCGGCGACTTCTTCCTGCTCGGCACGGACCTGGTGAAGGACGAGGCGACGCTGGTCGCGGCGTACGACGACGCGGCGGGCGTGACCGCGGCGTTCAACAAGAACGTGCTGGCCGTCATGGACCGCGAGCTGGGCGCCGACTTCGACCCCGGCGCGTTCGAGCACGTCGCGCTGTGGAACGCCGACGACGAGTGGATCGAGATGCGGCTGCGCTCGGCGCGGGCGCAGACCGTGAAGCTCACGGCCCTCGACCTGGAGGTGGAGTTCGCGGCGGGCGAGGAGGTGCGCACGGAGGTGTCCGCGAAGTTCCGCCAGGAGGGAGTGAAGGCGGAACTGCACGAGGTGGGCCTGGAGTTGGCGCACTGGTGGACCGACAGCGAGGGCCGGTTCGCGCTGTCGCTGAGCCAGGCGTCGGACGAGCGGCGCTAGCCGCGCTCGTCGAGGCGGCGGGTGATCTCGCGGGACGCCCGCCTCGCCTCGGAGGCCGGGTCGCCGCCGGCGAGGACCGCGGACATGTACGTCTTGATGGGGTTCTCGCCGGCCTCGACGTTCGGCCACAGCGGGGAGCGGGGCGTCGCCTTGCCGTGCGCGGCGCCGACGGCCATGGCGGCCACGCCCGGCTCACCCGCGACGGCGTCGGCGAGCGTCGTCTTGTTCGGCACGTAGTTCATGGTGCGGGCCAGGTCGGTGTTCCACTTCTCGCCCGCCAGCTCCTTGACCACCTCCACGGCGCCGTCCCTGTCGTCGGTGTTCGCGGGGACGATCAGGTCGGAGCCGCCGGTGAACACAGTGCCCGCCCTGCGGGACGTCTTGCCGGGGATCGGGAAGTAGCCGAGCTTTCCCTTGAGTTCCGGGTTCTTCTGGAGGATCCGCTGGGTGGCGCCCGGCACGGAGATGATCTGCGCGATGTCGCCGCGCGCGAACCGCTCGGCCTGCGGCGGATGCTCCTCGTCGGCGTCCTTCGGTCCCTCGCCGAGCGCCTGGAGCTGCTGGTAGAAGGCCATGCCGCGGAGCGCGGCGGGGGCGTCGAGGGTGCCCGCCCAGACGCCGTTGGTCTCCTTGGCGAGGGTGCCGCCCTCGTCCCAGACGAAGCCGGCGAGCGTGTACCAGTCCTGCCCTGCGAGGTAGATGCCCTGGGTGGCACCGGAGTTGAGTGTGCGGGTCGCGTCGAGCCACTCGGTGCGGGTGGTGGGCGGCCGGTCGATGCCGGCCCGGCGGAAGAGGTCCTTGTTGTAGACGACGACGCGGTTGGCGGCGTACCAGGGGATGCCGTACTGGCGTGAGGTGTCGACGCCGGGTTCGGCGAGTCCGGGCAGCCAGTCGTGCATGCCGAGGTCGCGGGCGGACTCCAGGGACAGGTCGAGCAGGCCGTCCTCCTCGATGTACTGCGGGACCTGGGTGTTGCCGACCTCGATGACGTCGGGGGCGCCCGGCTCGTCGCCGCGCCGCGCGTCGAGCGCCTTGGTGACCTTGGCGCCGATGCCGGTCCAGTCCTGGATCCGGATGTCCAGGGTGAGCCCGTCGTGCCGGGACTCGAAGTCCTCGGTGAACCGCTTGACGAAGTCCTCGGACGCGCTCCCCCGCATCAGCCACACGGTGACCGTGCCCGTCTCGCCGCCTGTGCCGGGCAGGGCTCCACAGCCGGTCAGGAGGGTGCCGGTGGCGAGGAGGGAACAGAAGGCCAGGGCGGAGCGGCGCGCGTTCACGTGGGTCACTTTCTGCCTGCGGACAGGGGAAGATCGGCCCGACGTGGGGGAAGAGCGCGCGGCTCGTACGGGTGTGCTGGATTTTGGTATAGACCAAGGGGTGGGTCAAGGGGCGGGAGAGGCGCCGCGCACGGATGGCGGGCCGCGCCGCGCTGGGGCACGGTGGAAGCATGTCGAATCACACGTATCGCGTCACCGAGATCGTCGGCACCTCTCACGAAGGCGTGGACGAGGCGATCCGCAACGGCGTCTCCCGTGCCTCCCAGACCCTGCGCAACCTCGACTGGTTCGAGGTCACGCAGGTGCGCGGCCAGATCGTCGAGGGCCAGGTGGAGCACTGGCAGGTCGGCCTGAAGGTCGGCTTCCGCCTGGAGGACGAGGGCTGAGCGCGCCGGTCCGCACCTCCGTGCCGACGAGCGGGCGCCGGGCGGGAATCCCCCGCGCCCCCGTGCGTTGACTCAAGGTGTGAGCACCGTGATCGAATCGACCCGCTTCTCCGTCCTCGACCGCTCCCGCACCCGCGAGGGCCACACCGACCAGGACGCGCTGCGCGACACCGTCGCGCTCGCGCAGGACCTGGAGCGGCTCGGCTATGCGCGCGTGTGGGTGTCCGAGCACCACGGGGTGCCGGGGGTCGCCGGGTCCGCGCCGACCGTGCTCGCCGCGGCCGTCGCGGCGGCGACCCGCACCATCCGGGTGGGGACAGGCGGCGTGATGCTGCCCAACCATCAGCCGCTGGTAGTCGCCGAGCAGTTCGGCGTCCTGGAGTCGCTGTTCCCCGGCCGCATCGACATGGGTCTCGGCCGGTCCGTCGGCTTCACCGGCGGGGTGCGCAAGGCACTCGGCCGCGACAAGGACGACGCGGAGGACTTCGCGGCACAGCTCGACGAACTCCTCGCCTTCTTCACCGGGACCTCCGACACGCGCGTCCACGCACGGCCCGCCGAGGGCCTCACCGTCCCGCCGTTCGTGCTCGCGATGGGCGAGGGCGCGTCGATCGCGGCGCGCGCGGGGCTGCCGATGGTGATCGGCGACTTCCGCTCCCGCGACAAGATGCTGCGCGGCATCGAGCGCTACCGCTCCGAGTTCCGCCCCTCCGCGTGGTCCGCGGAGCCGTACGTGGTGATCTCCGGGACGGTCGCCGTGGCCGGCAGCGAGCCCGAGGCACGCCGGCTGCTGCTGCCGGAGGCCTGGTCGATGGCGCACTCGCGCACGCACGGCACGTTCCCGCCGCTGCCGCCCGCCGAGCGCGTGTCGTCCCTGGAGATGACCGCCAAGGAGCGCGAGTTCTACGAGTCCGGGCTGCGCGGCCACGTCGTCGGCACGGAGCAGCAGGTCACCGAGGAGCTGGAGGCGCTGATCAAGGAGAGCGGCGCGCAGGAGGTGCTGGTGACGACCAGCACGTACGACCGCGAGGCGCTGCTCGAGTCCTTCCGCCGCCTGGCCCGCATCGCGCGCCTGACGCCCCGCTAGCCGCCCGCCTTGAGGGCGTGCAGCAGCATCGGCAGGGAGGCATGCAGTTCGCGCTGCCAGTACGGCCACGTGTGGGTGCCGGGGCCGTAGAAGTTGGTGGTGAGGTGCTTGGCGCCGGCCTTCCTCAACTGGGCGGCGAGGGCATGGTTCTGCCGGTTGAAGTCGGCCTCCAGGGCGTTCGTGGCGCCGGGCTGGTCGAGCGGGCCCGCGGTGCCGTCGCCGCAGGAGAGGTACACGGGCAGGGTCTTGAGGCGCTTGGCCAGGTAGTACGGGTCGTGGGCGGCCCAGATGTCGCGCTGGGCGACGGGGTCGCCCCACACGCGCAGGGGGTCGTCGCCCTGGCCCGCGAAGAAGCCCATGATGCGGCTGGTCGACTCGTCGTTCAGGAGCGGGTGCGCGGAGCCGGAGTAGGCCGCGGCGGCCTTGAACATGCCGGGGTGCCGGGCCGCGTACAGGAGCGCGCCCTGGCCACCCATCGACAGGCCCGCGACGACGCGGCGCGGTCCCGCTCCCCAGTCGCGCTCCAGGAGGCGGCGCAGATCGCGGGTGTGGAAGGTGTCCCAGGCCGGGTCGCCGCCCGCGCCGTGGTTCCACCAGTCGCTGTACCAGCCGTTCCAGCCGGCCTCCGGCATGACGACGAGGACGTCCCGGAGGCTGTCGAGGGAGGCCACGTCCGTCTTGGCGGTCCAGGACGTGTAGTCGCCGCAGCAGCCGTGCAGCAGCCACAGCGTGGGCCACTGCTTGGTGCGGTCACCCGGGTCCCAGCCGTCGGGCGTGAGGAGCCGCACCTTCACCGTCCGCCCGCCGAGCGCGGTCGCGCGCACGGAGAGGTCCACCTGGCGTTCGGCGACCTGGCGGACGCCGACGACCTCGGCGGCGGGCCTGACCGTCGTCGCGGCGACGGCCGTCGGGGCGGAGGCCAAGGTCAGCAGGAGCGCCGCGAGGACGAGCAGCAGGCGTCTGGTGCGGCGGCGCAGCGGTACGACGACGGTGGTCATGGCGGCTCCCTCGGGACGTCGGCCACAGGTTCTCAGGGTCTGTCGGGCAGCACCAGCAGAGCGTCGCCGACCGGGCGTTCGCCGGTCGCGTCGGACGGGTCGTTGATCACCGCGCCGTCGACGACCATGGTGGTCGAGCCGCCGCCGTCGAGGTTGATCGCGTCCTTCAGGCCGAGGGCCTTGGCGACGGCCGCGCTCTCGTTGATGCTCAGGCCGAGCGATCCGGTGCTGCGGCCGTCGGCGGTGACGAGGACGGTGCGGCCCGCGGCGTCGGTCCCCGCGAGGGTGCGCGGGTTCCGTTTGTGCACCCAGCCGTAGTAGAAGCTCGGGTTGCCGGGCTGCACCATGCCGTCGGTGGCGGGGGTGACGTGGAGGCGGCCGTCGCGGACGAGTTCGGGGCCGCCGTTGAGGACGCTGGTGTCACGGGAGGCGGTGAACGGTCGGCCCTTCGTGTCCCGGAGCCCGCCGTCGATCCGCAGGGTCCGTCCCACCTTCGCGAGCGCGGTGAGCTTCGCCGCGTACGTTCCGGTGGCCTGGACGCTGCGTCCGCCCGCGGGCAGCGTTCCGCCGCGCGTCGTGCGGACCTCGACGACCCGGCCGAAGCGGTCGAGCACGGCCTCCGCGCCTTCGCCCTTCGGTGTCTCCTTGCCGAACTCCGGGGTGAACGCGACGAGTTCGTCGGGGTCGGCGCAGGTGGTGTCGTGCAGCGGGCGGGCGGTGGGGGTGTCGTCGGCGGTGCCGCCGCAGTTGCGGATCAGGCCGGGGACGCGGTCGATGCCGTCGAGCGGGAAGCGGGTGCCGCCTACCGTGACCGTGCCGCGCCAGGTGAGGCGGGAGACGGCGGTGGAGCGGGCGGAGTCGTGGACGACGAGGGCGGGCCGCCCGTCGACGGCCTCGCTGAGCAGGCGGCCGCCGTAGACGCCGACGCCCGCCGGGTCGCCGGGGGCGCCCGCCTTGGGGTCGAGGACGAAGAACCCGGCGTTGATCCCGGCGGTCGCGCCTTCGGCGGCGGCGAGCGCGCTGGTGGTCTCCCGGTTCTCCAGGTCGGGCCCGTACGACGCCGTGAGGCCGCCGCGGAACGTCTTCGGGTCGATGGTGAGCACGTCGACGCGCCACGGTCCGCGGTCCCCCGCGTCGCCGTCCCAGCCGGTGTACCAGGCGGACCCGGTGTATCCGGCGGCGCGCAGCCGGGTGCGCTCGGCGGTGGCGGCGGCCTCGCTCGGGAACGTGCCGACGCGGACCCGCCAGCCGAGCGTGCCGCCCGCGTAGTCGGCGGTCCGCGCGGTGGTGACCTTCTCGGAGCGCGCCGCGAAGCCCTTCGCCCGCAGGCCCGAGGCCAGTTCGGCGGCGCTCGACTCGTCCTTGAGGGCGGTCGGCGGGGCGTCGGGATCGGGCGATCCGGCGCCACCCGGGATGGACACCTCCACGGTCCACGCCATGGCCGGGGCGTCGGCGCCGCGCACGATGCGGGTGAGGGTCACGCCGGGCTGCAGGGTCCGCGTGGTCCGGGTCTCCGTCAGGTCGGCGGCGCCGAGCGGAAGGCCGTGCCGGGGCGGGGCCGGGGCCGCGGGAGTCGCCGCCGTGCCCACGAGGGCGAGCGCGCACAGCGCGGCGCCCGCGCCGAAGAGTCTGCCGTTCACGAACCCCCCACTGCTCCGGATGACGACCTCCGTAACGGTGCGTGAGGCCGTGACCACCAGTCAAGGCATGTGCACATCATTCATCGGGCGTTCTCCGCGCCGCCTCCGCGGCGACGTGGGTGGATCATGGAGTACGACAGCCGACGCAGCCCGACCGGGAGCCCGCCCCATGCACCACCCCAGCGCAACGCCCGACCCCCGCCACGACGGCCTCGTGCGGGTGCGCGGCGCCCGCGAGCACAACCTCAAGGGCGTCGACGTGGACATTCCGCGGGACGTGCTCGCGGTCTTCACGGGCGTTTCGGGCTCAGGGAAGTCCTCGCTGGCGTTCGGCACGATCTACGCGGAGGCGCAGCGCCGCTACTTCGAGTCGGTCGCCCCGTACGCCCGCCGCCTGATCCACCAGGTGGGCGCGCCGAAGGTCGGGGAGATCAGCGGCCTGCCGCCCGCGGTGTCGCTCCAGCAGAGCCGCTCGGCGCCGACGTCCCGCTCGTCGGTCGGCACGGTGACGACGCTGTCGAACTCGCTGCGGATGCTGTTCTCGCGGGCCGGTACGTATCAGGAGGGGGCCGAGCGCCTGGACTCGGACGCGTTCTCGCCGAACACGGCGGCCGGCGCCTGCCCCGAGTGCCACGGCCTCGGCCAAGTGCACCGCACCACCGAGGAGTTGCTGGTCCCCGACGCCTCGCTGTCGATCCGCGAGGGGGCCATCGCGGCGTGGCCGGGGGCCTGGCAGGGCAAGAACCTGCGGGACGTCCTCGACGCGCTCGGGTACGACGTGGACCGCCCCTGGCGGGAGCTTTCGCAGGCCGATCGGGACTGGATCCTGTTCACGGACGAGCAGCCGGTGGTGACGGTGCACCCGGTGCGGGACGCGGGCCGTATCCACCGCCCGTACCAGGGCACGTACATGAGCGCGAACCGGTACGTGCTCAAGACGTTCTCGGACTCCAAGAGCCAGTCGCTGCGGGCGAAGGCGGAGCGGTTCCTGGAGAGCAGGCCGTGTCCCGCCTGCGGGGGTGCGCGGCTGCGGGCGGAGGCGCTGGCCGTCACGTTCGCGGGCCGTACGATCGCCGATCTCGCCGGGGTGCCGCTCGCGGACCTCGCCGACCTGCTCGCTCCCACGGACGACACGTCGCAGACGGCGCGCGTGCTCACCGACGATCTGCGGGCGCGGATCGCGACGGTCACCGAGCTGGGCCTCGGCTATCTCAGCCTCGACCGGGCGACGCCCACCCTTTCGGCGGGCGAGCTCCAACGCCTGCGCCTGGCCACGCAGTTGCGCTCGGGGCTCTTCGGTGTCGTGTACGTCCTCGACGAGCCGTCGGCCGGGCTGCACCCCGCCGACACGGAGTCCCTGCTGACCGTCCTCGACCGGCTGAAGGCAGCGGGCAACTCGGTGTTCGTGGTCGAGCACCACCTCGATGTGATGCGGCACGCGGACTGGCTGGTCGACGTGGGGCCGAAGGCCGGGGAGCACGGCGGCCGGGTGCTGCACAGCGGTCCGGTGGACGGGCTGCGCGAGGTCGCGGAGTCGGCGACGGCCCGCTACCTCTTCGACGAGGAGCCCGCCCCCGTACGTGAAGTCCGCTCGCCCAGTGGCTGGTTGAAGGTCGGCCCGGTGACGCGGCACAACCTGCGGGACGTCACCGCCGCGTTCCCGCTCGGCGCGTTCACCGCCGTCACGGGCGTCTCCGGCTCCGGAAAGTCGACGCTGATCGGCGAGATCGGCGAGGAGCTCGAGGGTGTCGGCCGGCTCGTGGTCGTGGACCAGAAGCCGATCGGCCGCACGCCGCGCTCGAACCTGGCGACGTACACCGGTCTGTTCGACGTCGTCCGCAAGGTGTTCGCGGCGACCGACGAGGCGAAGGCGCGCGGCTACGGCGTCGGACGGTTCTCGTTCAACGTGGCGGGCGGGCGCTGCGAGACATGTCAGGGCGAGGGCTTCGTCAGCGTGGAGCTGCTGTTCCTGCCGAGCACGTACACGCCGTGCCCGGACTGCGCGGGCGCCCGCTACAACCCGGAGACGCTCGACGTCGCCTACCGGGGGCGGAACATCGCCGAGGTGCTCGATCTGACGGTGGAGTCGGCGGCGGAGTTCTTCGAGGCGGCGGACGACGACGCGGCGCGGCCCGTGCTGCGCAGCCTGCGCACGCTGCTCGACGTCGGGCTCGGCTATCTGCGGCTCGGGCAGCCCGCCACCGAGCTGTCCGGCGGCGAGGCCCAGCGCATCAAGCTGGCCAGCGAGCTGCAGCGGGTGCGGCGCGGCCACACCCTGTACCTCCTCGACGAGCCGACGACGGGGCTTCACCCGGCGGACGTGGAGGTGCTGCTGCGGCAGCTGAACGGGCTCGTCGACGCCGGGAACTCGGTGGTCGTCGTCGAGCACGACATGGCGGTGGTCGCGGGCGCAGACTGGGTGGTCGACATGGGTCCCGGCGGCGGGGCCGCGGGCGGGCGGGTCGTCGTGGCGGGGCCGCCCGCGGCGGTGGCGGCCTCGCGGGAGAGCAGGACCGCGCCCTACTTGAGGCGCGCGCTCGGTACGTGAGCCCGCCCCTGGGGCTCGGCCGCACGTACGCGCCCGCCCACCGCCTCCTCCGCCGCCCGCGCGAGCGCCCCGCGCTCCCGGTGCGCACCCGCGGCGAGGACCGGAAGGACCGTCACGTGCGCCTCGATCCGCCGGGCGCACACCACCCGCCACAGCGCGGCGAGCAGGGTGTCGTCGCCGACGAACGCGGGGGCGGTGCTCACGGCGCCGTCCGGCAGCCGGTACCCGATCCGTACCGGCTGCACGGGCACGCCCACGTCGAGAGCGGCCTGGAACGCGGCGCGGCGAAAGGTGCCGCCGGCCCGGCCGCACCACGTACTGCCCTCCGGGAACACGGTGACGGCGCCCCCGGACCGCAGCACACCCGCGAGCCGCGCGACCGTGCCGGGCAGGGTGCGCAGCCGGTCGCGGTCGATGAAGATCACGCCGGCCCGTGCCGTCAGGAACCCGGCGACGGGCCAGCCCCGTATCTCCCGCTTCGCCACCATGCGGGCGGGTCGGACGGCCGCGAGCAGCGGGATGTCCATCCACGAGATGTGGTTGGCGACGATCAGCAGCCCGCCCGCGGGCGGCGTGCCACCGGTTAGGCGCGTCCGCACCCCGGTGGTGCGGACGACCGCGCGGGCGAAGAGCCGTACCCAGCGCGCCGGGAGCCACCGGCCCAGCGGCAGCGCGACGACGCCGACGAGCAGCACCGCCAGCAGCGCGGCGAGCCGCAGCACCGCGCGCGGCACCCGGACGGTGCCGCTCGGGTCGCCGACGCACGCCCGTGAGCAGGGCGCCGTGGGCAGCCAGACGCTCACCGGGCGGGGACGAGCGACAGGAAGTGGTCGAGGTAGCGCCGGTTGATCGCGCGCATCGGCAGCAGCACGTACAGATCGGCGACGCCGAAGTCCGGGTCGTGCGCGGGCGCCCCGCACACCCAGGCGCCGAGCCGCGTGTAGCCGCGCAGCAGGGCCGGGAGTTGCACGGGAGCGGCGGGACGCTCGACACCGGCCGCGTGCCAGGCGCGCAGCGGCGTGACCCGGTACTCCTCGGGTGCGAGGTGCGAGGCGCGCACGCGGTCCCAGGTCGCCGCGGCGAGCGAGCCGCCGTCGGCGAGCGGGATCGAGCAGCAGCCCGCGAGCCATTGGTGGCCGCGGTCGACCATGTAGCGGGCGATGGCCGCCCAGATGAGGCCGATGACGGCGCCGTCCCTGTGGTCCGGGTGGACGCACGAGCGGCCGACCTCGACGAGCCCGGAGCGGATCGGGGCGAGCGCCCTGAGGTCGAACTCGCTCTCGGAGTAGAGCCGGCCGAGCTCTGCGGCCCGGTCGGGCGGCAGCAGCCGGTAGGTGCCGACGGCCTCGCCGGTGGAACGGTCGCGTACCAGCAGGTGGTCGCAGTGCGCGTCGAACGGGTCGGTGTCGAGCCCCGGCCTCGCGGTGTCGAGGCGGGCGCCGAGTTCGCGGGCGAAGACGTCGTGGCGCAGGCGCTGGGCGGCGCGGACGTCGTCCGCGTCCCTGGCCAGGCCGACGGTGTACCGGGTGGGGGTGGCGGAGGGGGCGGGGCGGTCGAGCGTGCGTGCGCCGGTCATGACTGGCTCCTGGTCACGTGCCTGTCGGGGAGGGCTCAGCTGGGGGACGTGGGGCCGTGGGTGCGGCCTTCCGCCTCAGTTCTTCCGATCCCGGTTGGCGTGTACGTGACGAGCGGGTCGTGGGCGCATGTGCGGCTGCTGAATGCCCGGGGTGGGGCGAACGCGATGACGGGACCGGGGGTTTGAGCACCACTCCCGGTCCCGCCCACCCCGCGCTTTTCGCGGGACGCCTATCGCACGCGCACGGTCAGCGGCTGACCTTGCGGTTCGCGCGCAGCCATTCCTTGTTCATGCTGGTGATGGAGAACAGCGGGATGCCCTTCGGGCAGGCCGTCGCGCACTCGCCGGTGAGCGTGCAGCCGCCGAAGCCCTCGGCGTCCATCTGGTCCACCATGTCGAGCACGCGGGTCTCGCGCTCGGGCGCGCCCTGCGGCAGCACGTTCAGGTGGTTGATCTTCGCGGACGTGAAGAGCATCGCCGCGCCGTTCGGGCAGGCGGCGACGCACGCGCCGCAGCCGATGCACTCGGCGTGCTCGAAGGAGAAGTCCGCATCCGGCTTGGGCACCGGGGTGGAGTGCGCCTCGGGCGCCGCGCCGGTCGGGGCGGTGATGTAGCCGCCGGCCTGGATGATGCGGTCGAAGGCCGAGCGGTCCACGACCAGGTCCTTCACGACCGGGAAGGCGGAGGCGCGCCACGGCTCGATGTCGATCGTGTCGCCGTCCTTGAAGGACCGCATGTGCAGCTGGCAGGTGGTGGTGCGCTCCGGGCCGTGCGCGTCGCCGTTGATGACGAGCGAGCAGGCGCCGCAGATGCCCTCGCGGCAGTCGTGGTCGAAGGCGACCGGGTCCTCGCCCTTGAGGATGAGCTCCTCGTTGAGGGTGTCGAGCATCTCCAGGAAGGACATGTCCTGGCTGATCCCGTCCACCTCGTACGTGGACATGGCGCCTTCGGCGTCGGCGTTCTTCTGGCGCCAGACGCGCAGGGTGAGCTTCATGCGTAGCTCCGCTGAGTGGGGTGGACGTACTCGAAGACCAGGTCTTCCTTGTGCAGGGTGGGGGCGGCGCCGGTGCCGGTGAACTCCCAGGCGGCGGCGTAGGAGAACTCCTCGTCCTGGCGCGCGGCCTCGCCGTCGGGGGTCTGCGACTCCTCGCGGAAGTGGCCGCCGCAGGACTCGGCGCGGTGCAGGGCGTCGAGGCACATGAGCTCGGCCAGCTCCAGGTAGTCGACGATGCGGTTCGCCTTCTCCAGGGACTGGTTGAACTCCTCGCCGGTGCCGGGCACCTTGATGCGGCGCCAGAACTCCTCGCGGATCTGCGGGATCCGGTCGAGGGCCTTGCGCAGCCCGGCGTCGGTGCGGGCCATGCCGCAGAACTCCCACATCAGCTCGCCGAGTTCGCGGTGGAAGGAGTCGGGCGTGCGGTCGCCGTCGACGGCGAGCAGCTTGGCGAGCCGCTCCTCGGTCTCGCGCACGACCTCGACGGTGGCCGGGTGCGAGGCGTCGACCTCGTCCTTGTGCGGGTTCTTGGCGAGGTAGTCGTTGATGGTGGCCGGCAGGACGAAGTAGCCGTCCGCGAGGCCCTGCATCAGCGCGGAGGCGCCGAGCCGGTTGGCGCCGTGGTCGGAGAAGTTGGCCTCACCGATCGCGAACAGGCCGGGGATGGTGGTCGACAGGTCGTAGTCGACCCACAGCCCGCCCATCGTGTAGTGCACGGCCGGGTAGATCCGCATCGGCGTCTTGTACGGGTCCTCGTCGGTGATCCGCGCGTACATGTCGAAGAGGTTGCCGTACTTGGCCTCGACGGCCTTCTTGCCCATGCGCTTGATGGCGTCGGCGAAGTCGAGGTAGACGCCCTGGCCGCCGGGGCCCACTCCCCTGCCCTCGTCGCACACGTTCTTCGCTGCGCGCGAGGCGATGTCGCGGGGCACGAGGTTGCCGAAGGCGGGGTAGATGCGCTCCAGGTAGTAGTCGCGCTCGTCCTCGGGGATCTCGTTGGCGGGACGGGTGTCGCCCTTGGCCTTGGGCACCCAGATGCGGCCGTCGTTGCGCAGCGACTCCGACATCAGGGTCAGCTTCGACTGGTGGTCGCCGGTGCGCGGGATGCACGTCGGGTGGATCTGCGTGAAGCACGGGTTGGCGAAGTAGGCGCCGCGCCGGTGCGCGCGCCAGATCGCCGTGGCGTTGCTGTTCATGGCGTTCGTCGACAGGTAGAAGACGTTGCCGTAGCCGCCGGAGGCGAGCACGACGGCGTCCGCGAAGTACGTGTCGATCTTCCCGGTGATCAGGTCGCGGGCGACGATGCCGCGGGCCTTGCCGTCGACGATGATCAGGTCGAGCATCTCGGTGCGCGGGTGCAGCTCGATGTTGCCCGCGGCGACCTGGCGGCTGAGCGCCTGATACGCGCCGAGGAGCAGCTGCTGGCCCGTCTGGCCGCGGGCGTAGAACGTGCGGGACACCTGGACGCCGCCGAAGGAGCGGGTGTCGAGGAGGCCGCCGTACTCGCGGGCGAAGGGCACGCCTTGGGCGACGCACTGGTCGATGATCTCGACGGAGATCTGCGCGAGCCGGTGCACGTTCGACTCGCGGGCGCGGAAGTCGCCGCCCTTGACGGTGTCGTAGAAGAGGCGGTGCACCGAGTCGCCGTCGTTGCGGTAGTTCTTCGCGGCGTTGATGCCGCCCTGCGCGGCGATGGAGTGGGCGCGGCGCGGCGAGTCCTGGTAGCAGAACTGGACGACGTGGTAGCCCTGTTCGGCGAGCGTGGCGCCCGCCGAGCCGCCGGCGAGTCCTGTGCCGACGACGATGACGGTGTGCTTGCGGCGGTTGGCCGGGTTGACCAGCTTCGCCTGGAAGCGGCGGGTGTCCCAGCGCTCGTTGACCGGCCCTTCGGGGGCCTTGGTGTCGACGACCGGCTCACCCGTGGTGTATTCGGCGTACGAAGTCATGTCTCTCAACTCACCAATCCGGTCATGACGCCCACGGGCACGGCGATGAAGCCGAGCGTGAGCAGTACGGCGAGTACGTTGCCGACGGTCTTCAGGACGCGGTCGCGGGTGCGGCTGCCGACGCCGAGGGTCTGCGCGGCGCTCCAGAACCCGTGCTGGATGTGGAAGCCGAGCGCGAGCATCGCGACGATGTAGATGACGTTGCCGTACCAGGTCGAGAACGTGTCGATGATGTTCTGGTACGGGTGCAGGTGCTCGTAGCCGCCCGGGTGCACCGTGCCGGTCGTCAGGTCGAGGATGTGCCAGACGATGAACAGGCCGAGGATGATGCCGCCCCAGCGCATGGTGCGCGTGGCGTAGTCGGCGCGCGGCTTCTTGTGCACGTACTTGCTGGGGCGCGCCTTGTTGCCCCGGCGGCTCAGCTGGTACGCGGAGGTGGCGTGCGCGACGACCGCGACGACGAGCACCACCCGCACGATCCACAGCGCCCACTCGTAGTGCAGCACCGGGGAGCCCATGGTGCGCAGCCAGGAGGCGTAGTGGTTGATCTCGTCGGGGCCGAAGAAGATCTTGAGGTTCCCGATCATGTGGGCGACCAGGTAGAGCAGCATCACGAGGCCGCTCACCGCCATCACGGTCTTCTTGCCGACGGAGCTGTCCCAGATCGTGCGCGTCATGGACGGCCGTCGGTCCGTCCGCGTTGCCAGAGCCATGGGTCAAGACGCTAGAGCCCGAGGGCCCGATCGGTCCAAGACATGGTCCAGCTCATTTCCATAGGCTTTCGCTATCGAGGGAACTATTCTGGTCGGCATGCAGTTCCAGCAGCTCCAGTACTTCGTCGCGGTCGCGGAGACCCGGCACTTCACCCGCGCCGCCGAATTGGTGCACGTCGCCCAGCCCTCGCTGTCCCAGCAGATCCGGGCGCTCGAGCGGGAGCTGGGCGTGGACCTGTTCCAGCGGGCGCGCGGCAACATCACGCTGACCGACGCCGGGGAGGCGCTGCTCCCGCTCGCCCGGCGGATCCTCGCCGACGCCGACACGGCGCGGCACGAGGTGCAGGAGCTGGCGCAGCTCAAGCGGGGCCGGGTGCGGCTCGGCGCGACGCCGTCGCTGTGCACGGGCCTGCTGCCCGACGTGCTGCGGGCCTTCCACGACCGCTACCCCGGCATCCAGCTGATGATCGAGGAGGGCGGCTCCCACGACCTCGTACGAGAGCTGGCGCGCGGCGCGCTCGACCTCGCGCTCGTCGTGCTGCCGCTGCCGGCGCCCGCTCCCGCCCTGACGACGGTGGAGCTGCTGCGCGAGGAGCTGGTGGTGGTGTCGTCCAAGGAAGCGCCCGCGCCGGGGCACGGCCGCAAGTCTGTGCGGGTCTCCGATCTGGAGGGCGAGCGGCTCGTCATGTTCCGCCACGGCTACGACCTGCGG
This sequence comes from Streptomyces sp. SDT5-1, assembly GCF_052245995.1. Taxonomy (NCBI): domain Bacteria; kingdom Bacillati; phylum Actinomycetota; class Actinomycetes; order Kitasatosporales; family Streptomycetaceae; genus Streptomyces; species Streptomyces sp. SDT5-1. The sequence goes on from NZ_CM125963.1 coordinate 962,930, forward strand.
GAGCTGACGGTCGCGGCGTGCCGGGCCGAGGGGTTCGAGCCGGACTTCGCGGTGGAGGGCGGCGAGATGGACGCGGTCCTCGGCTTCGTGCGGGCCGGGCTCGGCGTCGCGGTGGTGCCGTGGATGGTGGCGCACCGGGCCGGCTCGGACCTGCGGGTCACCCCGCTGGCCAAGCCGGGGCTGCACCGCACCATCGCGCTCGCGCACCGCTCGGACGTGGCGCCACCACGCGCGGCCCGCGAGCTGCAGCGAATGCTGTTCGAGGGCCGCTCCTGAAAGTCAGCCCGTGGCGTCCGCCAGGGCCAGCTCGTGGAGGCGGTCCGGCGGGCCGGGGCGGGCGTAGTACCACCCCTGGGCCGTGTCGCAGCCCAGGTGACGCAGCTGCTCCGCCTGCGCCCCGGTCTCGACGCCCTCGACGGTGACCGACAGGTCGAGGCTGTGGGCGAGCGAGACGATGCCCTCGACGATCTTCAGGTCGACGGGGTCCGCGGGGAACCGCTGCATGCCTTGGGTGAAGGAGCGGTCCAGCTTGAGGACGTTCACGGGCAGACGCCGCAGGTTCGCCAGGTTCGAATAGCCGGTGCCGAAGTCGTCGAGGGCGATGTCGACGCCCATCTCGGAGAGGTTGCGCAGCGGCTTGAGGAGGTCGTCGTCCGCGCCGATCAGGGCCGACTCCGTCACCTCCAGGCACAGCGCGTCCGGCTCGAGCCCGAAGCGCTCCAGGATGTCGACGGTGTCGGCGACCAGGCCGGGGTGGGTCAGCTGCATCGGCGACAGATTGACGTTGATGCGGAACGGGCCCGCGTCCTCGTACCGGTCCTGCCACACGCGCGCCTGGCGCACCGACTCCTCCAGGACCCAGCGGCCGAGCGGCACGATGAGCCCGGTGTGCTCGGCGAGCGGGATGAAGCGGTCGGGGCCGAGCACGCCGTGCTGCGGGTGCAGCCAGCGGACCAGGGCCTCGGCTCCGCGCACGCTGCCGTCGCCGAGGTGCACGAGCGGCTGGTACTCGATGAAGAACTCGCCGCGGTCCAGGGCCGCGGGCAGCGCCGTGGTCAGTCCGTGCCGGGTGATGGCGCGGGCGTCGGCCTCGGGGTCGGCCAGCTCGTAGCGGTTGCCGCCCGCGGACTTCGCCCGGTACATCGTGATGTCGGCGCTGCGCAGCACCTCGGCGGGGCTGCGCTCGGCGGCCGGGCCCTCCACGATGCCGACCGAGCCGCGCACGGTCAGCTCGCGGCCGTCGATGCGGATGGGCGTGGCCAGCGCGTGCATGATGCGGCCGGCCAGCTCGTCGACCTCGGTCTCGGTGTCCGTGCCGGTGGTGAGGGCCACGAACTCGTCGCCGCCGAGCCGGGCGACCATCTCGCCGGGGGCGGTGGCGCAGGCCTGGAGGCGGTCGGCGACCTCGACGAGGAGCCGGTCGCCCGCCGCGTGGCCGAGGCTGTCGTTGACGGTCTTGAAGCCGTCGAGGTCGAGGTAGCACAGGCCGAAGCGCATGCCCTCGCCCGCGCTGAGCACCTTCTCCAGGCGCTCGAAGAACAGGGTGCGGTTGGGCAGTCCCGTGAGCGCGTCGTGGGTGGCCTCGTAGCGCAGCCGCAGGTTCAGCAGGCGGCGCTCGGTGACGTCCTCCATGAGCGCCAGCTGGTACTGCGGGGCGCCGTCGGCGTCGCGCAGCAGGGAGACCGTCAGGTTGGTCCACAGGGCGGTGCCGTCGGGGCGTGAGTACGCCTTCTCCACCCGGTAGCTCTCCCGGTCGCCCTGCACCAGCTCGTGGTACATCCGCCAGATGTGCGGGGCGTCCTCGGGGTGGGTCAGCTCGTGGGCCTTGCGGGCGAGCAGCTGGGTCCTGCTGCCGCCGAACATCCGCACCATCGTCTCGTTGACCTCGAGGATGGTGCCGTCGAGGTCGGCGATGCCGATGCCGATCGCGGCGCCGTGGAACACGGCGCGGAACTTGGCCTCGCTCGCGTGCAGGGCCTCGGCGACGGCGCTGCGGGCGTTGAGCGCGGCCCGCGATATGGCCTCCTGTTCGGAGCGGGTGCGCTCGCGCAGCGCGCCCGCGAATCCGGCGGCCATCGCGTGCTGGATGCGGGCGCAGCGGGAGCGCAGTTCGTCGGCGCGGGCCGCGCTCGGCTCCGCGTCCCCGCAGTGCCGGACGAGTTCGCTCTCCACCACGTCGAGGGTGAGGGTGAGCGCCTCGGGGTCGGTGCAGTGCGCGTCGACCAGGGCCGCGCCGACGGCCCGCGCCTCGGCGCTGTCGAGGGTCCGCGCGGCGAGCGCGGTGCGCAGCCGGCGCGCGAGCGGCACGAGTTCGTCCTCGAACTCGTGCCGGGTCAGTGAGGTCGCCGTGACCGGGAAAATAGCCCGGCTCCAGATCATGGCGAACCCGCGCACTCTGTCTTCCGGTCCGCCCGGCACGTCAGTCACGCCTTGCGCCCCACTCCCACATAGCCCGCGAAGGTGTACGGGTCCTCGTCCTCGGGGGCGGAGTCGGGCCGCCACTCCGGCATCGCCACGATGCCCGGTTCGACCACGTCGTACCCCTTGAAGAACCGTTTGATCTCCTCGCGGTTCCGCATGATCAGCGGATTGCGGACATCGTTTCGGTAGACGCCGACCATCCCGTCCGCCCGCTCCGTCTCTATGGGCATGCCCTCATTGGATGCATGCGTCACGATGAGCAGGCTGCCGGGTGCCAGCGCCGCACTGAGTTCGGCCACGGCCGCGTACGGGTCCTCGGCCTCCTCGATGAAGTGCAGTACGGCGACGAGGAGCAGCGCCACGGGCCGCTCCAGGTCGATCAGTTCCTCGACCTCGGGGCTCCCGAGGATCTCCTGGGGCCTGCGCAGGTCGGCCGCGACGACGCCCGTGCGGGGCACGCCCTCCAGGACGGCGCGGCTGTGGGCGACGGCGACCGGGTCGTGGTCGACGTAGACGACGCTCGCTCCGGGGCTCGCCTTCTGGGCCACCTCGTGCACATTGCCGAACGTCGGGATTCCGGAGCCGATGTCGAGGAACTGCGTGATGCCGAGGTCGGCGGCGTACCGCACGGCCCGGCGCATGAACGCCCGGTTCGCCTGCATGATCTTCGGCAGTCTCGGCAGGAACTCCATCGCCTTGCGGGCGGCCTCCCGGTCGACCTCGAAGTTGTGCGATCCGCCCAGGTAGAAATCGTAGATTCGGGACACACTGGGCACCGAGATGTCGATGCCCTGTGGAGCCCAGGCGGGACGCTGCATCAATCTCTCCATGGCGTAGGCGAGCCGTTGTTCGAGCCGAGGCTACTGATCCACCGCCAATGGAGCGAGTCAAAACGGAAATTGACCGTCCGTTCCCGGACACCGTATCCGGCACTCGCCAATCGGCAACGATCCGAAACCATCCCGAAACCTTCTCTTTCCCCGACGAAAAGAACCGGTCCGTTCCCTGCACACGGCCTGACCTGGGCCATGCGGGGAACGGACCGGCGACGAGCCAATTCCGTTGACGACTCTACTGTGAGCACCGCGCCGAACGCACCGCACCCACCTGGTTGTTACTCGGGAGCCGCTGGGGAACTACTTGGGGGCGCCCACCGGCTTTCCATCCGGAGCCGCCGCGTACCACGTACCACCGACGCCCTGCCCGTTCGTGTCACCTGGCTTTTTGTCGCCGGAGAAGGTGTAGACGGGCCAGCAGTTCAAGGTCTGCTGCTTCGTACCGTCGGGCCTCGTGAAGGTCATGTAGCCCTTCAGTGGAATGTTCTGCGTGTCGTTCTTCGCAACCGGAGCGACCGCCGGCCACTTCTCGGCGCAGGCGCCCACGCAGGTGGACTTGATCGGCCACGCGGAGTCCTTGAGGAAGCGGTAGACCGTCATGCCGTTCTTGTCGACGACGATCTCGCCGAGCTTCGGGTCCTTGCGCGTGGACAGGCCCTTGAGGTCGGCGGGCTGCGCCCCCGCCTCCTCCTCGGCCTTCTTGTTGGCCTTCTTGCCGTCGGGCGCGGCCGCCCACCAAGTGCCGCCCACGCCCTGCCCCTTGGTGTCGCCCGCCTTCTTGTCCATGGCGTAGCGGTAGACGGGCCAGCCGTCGACGGTGAGCTGCTTGGTGCCGTCGGCGGCGGTCACCGAGCCGAGGAGCGAGTCGTCGACGCCGGGCGCCGCCTTCGCGCCGCTCGACGGGACGGCCGGCCACGCCTTCAGGCACGCCGCGTCGCAGTTCGACTTGGGCGGCTGCGCGGTGTCCTTGTCGAAGCGGTAGAGGGTCATGCCGTCGGCGTCGGTGAGCACCTTGCCGAGCTCCTTGCTGTCCCACGAGGCGAGCTGCCCCGCGGACTTGGTCTCGGCGGCGCTCTTGTCGGTGTCGTTCGAGGAGCCGTAGCCGTCGGACGATCCGTAACCGCCCTGCGCCGGGGCCGCGTTGCCCACGTTCTGTCCGGCGCCCGACTGGTCGCCCTGGTCCTGACCGCACGCCGTCGTCAGCGCCAGCAGGGCCGCAGCTGTCGCTACGAGCGAGGCGCTCCGCCAGGAGGTCTTCATCTCAACTCCCGCACATTGCTTGGGTGTTGTACGACCCGGGGCGGGCCGCACATGGCCCTAGGTACGCGCGGCGATGACGGCTGTGTTCAATGCGCGGGAAGATTTCTTCCGGTGCGCCGGGGCGTGCGCGGTGGGGCGCAGGCCCGGGAGCAGGGCCGCGCACGGCCGCAAACCCGAATGCTCCTACTCCCCACCATCGGGCCAATCCCGCGCCGCGTCGGCGTGGCAGCATCCCGCGCTGCTCAGGATCTTGGTCGTGCATCGAACCAAGCGCTCCACGTCAGCCCTGGTCACCCGCGCCGTCGCGGTGCTCGCCACCGCCTGGCTGTGCGGCGCGCCGAGCGCGGCGGCGATGCCCGCCGTGACACCGGCCGACAACTGCGCGTACGCGTCCGTCGACGGCGGCTCGTCGGGCGACGCGGTGGCGGTCTCCGGCAGCGGCGTCATCTGCCGCGCGGGCCCCACCACTCCCCCGCCGAAGAAGCCCGCGCCCAAGCCCCCGCCGCCCGAACCGGCGCCACCGCCTCCGCCTCCGCCACCCCCGCCGAAGCCGACGCCGACCCCGACCCCCACGCCTCCGCCGCCCCCGCCCGCGCCGCCGGCCCCCGAGCCGCCGCCGAAGCCGAAACCGAAGCCGACCCCCACCCACACCAAGCGCCCGAAGCCTTCGCCGAAGCCGGTGGACTACCCCGCCTACCGCCCCACCGTGCACCGCGCGCCGCCCCGCAGCGGGCCCTCCCTGGTGACCCTCACCCTCCTCATCACCGCGCCCGCGGTGCTCGCGGTCGCGGTCCTGCGGCCCCGCTGACCCCGCCGATCCCTCCGAACCCGCTCAATTCGTTGAATCCCTGTGGAGCTGTCGATGTCGGAATGGCTTGTTCTCGTCCTCGCGATGCTCGCGGTCTGCGGTGTCGTGCTCGTCGTACAGGTCCTGCAACAGCGCAGGATCGGCGACGACGACGACCCGTCCGAGACCCCCGACGTCATCGAGTACATGACGATGATGATCGGCGTGGTCTACGCGATCGTCCTGGGTCTGGCCATCGCGGGCGTCTGGGAGGCCCGCAGCGCCGCCCAGGACCACGTCCGCAACGAGGCGCAGGCGCTGCACGAGATCAGCGAGCGCGTCCGCGTCTACCCGGCCGACGTCAGGGACGGGATCCGCGAGGATGTCGACAGGTATGTCAGCCACGTCGTCACCACCGAGTGGCACACCATGCGCACCAAGGGCGAGCTGACGCACAAGGGGGACCAGCTGCTCCAGAAGGTCCGTGAGGACGTCACCGACTTCGAGCCCAGGAACGACTTCCAGGCCCAGGCCTACCAGCCGCTGCTCGACCAGGTGACCGCGGCCGACGACGCGCGCGGCGCCCGCGCCGACTCGACGGGCGCCACGATGCCGGGCGTCGTCTGGTTCGGCCTCGTCATCGGCGCCCTCGTCACCATCGGCATGATCTTCGCGCTCCAGATCAGGCGCACCCCGCGCGAACTGCTCCTCGCCGGGCTCTTCTCGTCCCTGATCGCGTTCCTGCTCTTCCTGATCTGGGACCTCGACGCGCCCTACAGCCGGGGCGTGGCCGCGACCGCCGATCCGTTCCTGATGCTGTTCCCCGGCGCCCACTGACCGCCTCGGGCTGCGCCCAGGCCCGGCGCGCCGCACTCTGAGACGCATGACCCGATGGCACGCCCCGATCGTCGTCCACCCGCCCGCCCCGGCGGGTGGTCGGCACGTCTCCGTCCGCGGACAGGCGCTCGGCCTGGCGCACAGCGACGCGGACCTCACGGCGCTGCTGCGCCGCGCGGGGTTCGGCGAGGCCGACGTCACGCTCGACGACCCGCACCTCGTGGAGTGGCGCGGGGCCGGCCCGCACATCTGGCACGCCGCGGACCCGGACGCCACCTGACCGGCCCACACGTGTGCCCCGTTCGTACGACACGGATCGCGGCCGTCCGAGGGTGTCCCTAGCGTTTCGGGCATCGAGGTGCCTGTCCCCGGCGCGCGGAAACGGTCCGCTGCCGCGCCTCGTGGACCCCGGAGGAAACCTCATGCACGCGATACGTGCCACGTCCGCCGCCGCGCTCGCCCTGGCCGCGCTCTCCCTCGCCGCGACGCCCGTCGCGGCGGACGACTCCTCGTTCAACGTGGCGGTCACCCCGTCGACCATCGCCGCGGGCGGCGAGGTCTCCCTGCAGGCCAGCGGCTGCTCCAACCCCGAGTCGATCACCGTGACCGAGGGATTCTTCAAGCAGGTCAGCTTCAGCAGCAGCGGTGCGGGCAACGCCAGCGTCGACTGGAACGTCCAGCAGGGCGCGGTGCGCAGCGTCACCTTCCACTGCGGCGACTCGAAGGACACCGTCTCGGTCACCATCGCGAGCGGACAGCCCAGCTCCTCCCCCGTCCCCCAGGGCGTCAAGGCCGGCATCGGCGGCAGCGTCGGCGGGATGGATCTGCACGAGGTCGCGCTCGGCGGCGCCCTGATCGCGGGCGCGCTCGGCACCGCCTACGTCGTGGCGCGCCGCCGCACCGGCGACAAGCGCGCCTGACCCGCCCCGGCCCTCGCCCGTGCCGAACTGGTCCTTCGCCGAGTCCGAGGAGGAGCGGCCGCGACGGCGCGCCCCGTGGGGTGTGCTCGCGCTGGTCCTGCTGACCGGTCTCGCGCTCGTCCGCAGCGGTTCGGGAGCGTTCGACCCGGGGCCGCCGCAGCCCGCGTCCGCCGCCGCTGCCGAGCGCCGCACGACGGAGCAGGCCGCGGCGCGGGGCGCCGGCCCGCTGCCGTACTCGCCGGGCGAGCGGGTGCGGATCCCGGCGATCCGGGTCGACGCGCCGGTGACGGAGGTCGGCCTCGACGCGGACGGCTGGGTGGACGCACCGCCGTCGCGGGAGCCGAACCTGGCGGGCTGGTTCACCGGCGCGGCCTCCCCCGGCGAGCGGGGCACCGCGGTCGTCGTCGGGCATGTCGACAACGCACGCGGTCCCGCCGTCTTCTACGGCCTCGGCTCCCTGCGCGCCGGGCAGCACGTGGAGGTCCGCCGCAAGGACGGCCGCACCGTCGTGTTCCGGGTGTACGGGGTCGAGGTGTTCGCCAAGGACCGCTTCCCCGGCCGCACGGTGTACGGCTCGCGCGGCGGCGCCGAGCTGCGGCTGATCACGTGCGGCGGCCGGTTCTCCGCGCGGGGCGGCTACACGTCGAACGTCGTGGTGTTCGCCCGCATGGTGTCGGCGCGCTGACGCGGGGTGTCACAGTCCGGGCGGGCGCGGCACGGTGAGCCGGTAGCCCGCGTCGAGCAGGCGGGGCAGATAGGCGCGGACGGCGGTCAGGGTCTGGGAGCGGTCGCCGCCCGCGTCGTGGTTGAGGACGATGACGCCCGGCGCGGCGCGGTCCACCACCCGGGAGATCACCGTACGGGCGCCCGGGTCGTCCCAGTCGAGGGAGTCGACGGTCCACGCGAGCGGCTCCATGCCGAGCTCCGTGCCGAGTTCGAAGACATGGCGGTTCCACGCGCCGTAGGGGGCGCGGAACCACTGCGGCGGTTCGCCGAGCGTGCGGTCGATCAGTTCGCAGGTGCGCTCCATCTCGGTCCTGATGCGCGCGCGGTCGAGCTTGAGGAGCAGGGGGTGGGTCCAGGTGTGGTTGCCGACGATGTGTCCCTCGTCGGCGAGTCGGCGCAGCAGGTCGGGGCGCTCGCCGGCGCGGCCGCCGCAGACCAGGAACGTGGCGCGTACGTCGTGCTCGCGCAGGATCCGCAGGATCTCGGGGGTGTACTCGGGGTCGGGTCCGTCGTCGAAGGTGAGGGCCATGGCGCGGTCGTCGGGCGCGGTGTCGAGCCGCAGGATCGGCGCGGTGCGCACCTTCAGGGCGGCGCGCTGCGGCCCGTGCCCCGCCATCGGCCGCAGCCGGTACGCGGCGGGCTCCCGCGCGGGGCGGACGCTCCCGGCGGCGCGTGTTCCCGTATCCGTGCCGCTGTCCGTACAGCCGGTGAGCGCGGCGAGGCCGGCGGCGCCGAGCCCTGCGAGCAAGGCGCGCCGTCCCCTGGGGTGCTGATGCTTTGTCATGATTGATGCGTGACACGCCGTGCGCGCGGCCACCGGAGCGGAGACGGGAAAGCACCTGATCGGCGGCTTCTCGGTTAACCTCTGCCGCGTGACCGAAGAGCAGCCACATCAGTTCGAACGCGGCACCGACGGACCGAAAGTGATCGTTGTCGGTGTCGACGGCTCCGATTCCTCGTTCCGCGCCGCGGCCTACGCCGGGGGCCTGGCCCGCAGACAGCGCGCGCTGCTCGCGGTGGTGTACGTACAGCCGGTGATGACGGGCGGGGCCGCGCTCGGGGTGCCGGTGGCCGAGACCACCGACGAGATCGCCGAGGGCCTCATCCAGGAGATCCGCGCCTCGGCCGCGCGGGTGAAGGACATATACGACGTGCGCTGGGAGTTCCACACCTTCCGCGGCGATCCGTTCAACGGCCTGGTCACGGCCGCGGACGAGCTGAAGGCCGACGCGGTGGTGGTCGGCGCGTCCGAGCAGGCGGGGCACCGCATCGTGGGTTCGGTGGCCGTACGGCTGGTGAAGGCGGGGCGCTGGCCGGTGACGGTCGTCCCGTAAGGATGGACGTGGGGGCCTCTACGGCGCTGCTGTCTTCCGAACCCCGTGCCGCGGAGGCATCATGATCGGCCGTCAGCCGTCGTCCCCGCAGCAAGAGGTGAGGCCCCATGTCCGTCCCCCCGAAGATCTCGAGAGGGCAGGGCGTACTGCGCCGCAAGCCCATCGAGCAGATCGACGACACGGAGTCCGGCGGTAAGCTCACCCGCTCTCTCGGCCTGTGGCAGCTCACCGCGATCGGCGTCGGCGGCATCATCGGCGCCGGCATCTTCACGCTCGCGGGCACCGTCGCCAACGGCACGGCGGGCCCCGCGGTGCTCATCTCGTTCCTCATCGCGGGCGTCGCGAGCGCGGCGGCCGCTCTCTCCTACGCCGAGTTCGCCGGGCTCATCCCGAAGGCCGGGTCCGCCTACACGTACGGCTACGCGGTCCTCGGCGAACTGGTCGGCTGGTTCATCGGCTGGGACCTGCTCCTGGAGTACACGGCCATCGTCGCGGTCGTCGCCATCGGCATCTCCGGCTACTTCAGCTTCCTGCTCGGCGAGATGGGCGTGGACCTGCCCAGCTGGATGCTGGGCGCGCCGGGCACCGGCAGCGGCCACAAGGTCGACCTGTTCGCCGCCGCGCTGTGTCTGCTGATCGCGTGGCTGCTCAACATGGGCATGAAGAACGCGGCCCGCTTCGAGACCTTCGTGGTCGTCCTCAAGGTCCTCGTCGTGCTGCTCGTGATCGGCGTCGGCGTCTTCCACATCAACTCGGACAACTACACGCCGTTCTTCCCGTTCGGCGTCAGCGGCGCCTTCACCGGCGCGGCCACGGTCTTCTTCGCGGTCTTCGGCTACGACGCCATGTCGACGGCGGCCGAGGAGTCCAAGGACGCCCAGCGCCACATGCCGAAGGCGATCATCTACTCGCTGATCATCTCGATGATCCTGTACGTGCTCGCCTGCCTGGTCCTGACCGGCATGCAGAACTACAAGGACATCGACCCCGAGAGCGGCTTCTCCACCGCGTTCAAGGCGGTCGGCCTGAGCGGACTCGCGGACGTCATCGCGGTGGGCGCGATCATCGGCATCCTCACCGTGATGTTCACGTTCATGCTCGGCGTCACCCGCGTCTGGTTCTCCATGTCCCGCGACGGCCTGCTGCCGAAGTGGTTCGCGAAGACCCACCCGACGCGGCACGTGCCGACGCGCGTGACGTGGATCGTCGGCGTGGCATCCGCGATCATCGCCGGATTCCTGCCGATCGGCGAGGCGGCCGAGCTCACCAACATCGGCATCCTGCTCGCCTTCGTCGTGGTCTGCGTCGCGGTCATCGTGCTCCGCTACCGGCAGCCGGACCTGCCGCGCACCTTCCGCACGCCCGCCATGCCGTTCGTGCCCGCGATCGGCGTGATCTTCTCGATCTGGCTCATCACGTTCCTCCAGTGGCAGACGTGGGTGCGGTTCGCCATGTGGTTCCTGATCGGCCTGGTCATCTACTTCGGGTACTCGTACCGGAAGTCCGAACTGGCCCGCGCCTCCGACTGATCCGGGCCGGCGCACGGGCCGCTCGCCGCACCGCTCGTCGAGTGCTTCGCCCCGTCCGTCGCAGAGCCCCGCGCGTCCCCTGGGCGCGTGGGGCGCCCTGCGTTGCCATACGGCCATGACGACGGCGTTCACGACACCCACGACGACGGAGGACGAGCTCGCCCAGGTCCAGCGGGAGCACGGCGGGCCGCTGTTCTCGTTCCTGCTGCGGCTGTGCGACGGCGACGCCCAGCGCGCCGAGGACCTCGTCCAGGAGACGTACGTCCGCGCCTGGCAGCATCCCGAGGCGCTCGACTCCGCGTACGAGTCCGTGCGGCCCTGGCTGTTCACGGTCGGGCGGCGCCTCGCCATCGACGCCCGCAGGGCCCGGCTCTCGCGGCCCGCCGAAGTCGGCGACGCCGTCCTGGAGCACGCGCCGGTCTGCGCGGACCACGCGGAGCGCTCGGCGGCCGCCATCGACGTGCGGGACGCCGTGGCGACCCTCACACCCGAACACCGGGCCGTATTGCTCGAGGTCTACTTCAAGGGCGCTAGTGTGGCAGAGGCCGCAGACACCCTCGGCATTCCCCCCGGTACGGTCAAGTCCCGTGCGTACTACGCGTTGCGGGCGTTGCGCCGTGTCCTTCCGGGGTACGCGCCCGACCTGCGGTGAAACCGAGGCCCGGGTCAAGCATCGGTAAAGCGCCTTGCTCCGCACACCCATTCCTCGGTTGAGTAATCCGCTGTCCTCCCCGGTGAGTTGAGACGGGTGGGTCCGGGGGCCGGAGAAGCACGCGGACCGGAGGAAGGCAGGAAGGCGATGCGGTACGAGAGCGAGTCCGATGGCGGACCGGGCGGCGACGGTCTCGTCGTCCCCATGGCGTGGCTCTACGCGGAGTACATCGCGGACGAGCTGTTGCGGACCGGCGACCTGATGCCGCCCACGTCCTTCGAGTTCAAGGCCGGCCGGGACGCGCTCGCCCTGACCATCTTCCTGTCCGACGCGGGCGACGAGCTGTCCGGCATCCGCGTCGTCTCCCAGCTGGAGACCTGGCTGTCCCTCACGGCGTACGACCAGCCGTGGCAGTCGTGGGTGCGGGACCGCTTCGCCGAGCGGTTCGACGCCGACGCGACCGCCCGCCGCCCCTCCCCCGACCTCCAGCTCGCCGACGCGGCGTGGCGGTGGCTGGAGGAGACCGAGCTGCTCGCCCCCGACCTGGACGCGGTGCCGGTGCCGGACGAGGAGGACGGGCCGCAGGTGTGGACGCCGGCGTGGCAACTCGGCCTGCCGCTCGGCCACTTGGCGATCTCCCTGTTCTGAGCGCGGCCCGGCGCTCTACGGCGCGTAGACGCCCGCCCGGTACTTCGGGATCCGGATCGTGATCTTCATGCCGGCGCCCTCGGCGGTCTCGATGACGAGTCCGTAGGCGTCGCCGAAGACCTGGCGCAGGCGTTCGTCGACGTTCGAGAGGCCGATGCCGCGGCCCTGGCCGCCCTCGCCGCGCAGGATGGCGCGCAGCTCGCCCGGATTCATGCCGACGCCGTCGTCCTCGATGACGACCTCGGCCTCGGCGCCCGCGTCGGTGGCGCCGATGGAGATGTGGCTGCGCGTGACGGCGCCTTCGAGGCCGTGCTTGACCGCGTTCTCGACGAGCGGTTGCAGGCACAGGAACGGCAGCGTCACCGGCAGCACCTCGGGCGCGATCTGCAGCGTCACGGAGAGCCGGTCGCCGAAGCGGGCCCGCACGAGCGCCAAGTACTGGTCGATGGAGTGCAGTTCGTCGGCGAGCGTCGTGAAGTCGCCGTGGCGGCGGAACGAGTAGCGGGTGAAGTCGGCGAACTCCAGGAGGAGTTCGCGGGCGCGTTCGGGGTCGGTGCGGACGAAGGAGGCGATCGCGGCGAGCGAGTTGAAGATGAAGTGCGGCGATATCTGCGCGCGCAGCGCCTTGATCTCCGCCTCGATCAGGCGGGTGCGGGAGCGGTCGAGCTCGGCGAGTTCGAGCTGGACGGAGACCCAGCGGGCGACCTCGTCGGTGGCGCGGGCGAGCACGGCGGACTCGCGGGCCGCGTAGGCGACGACCGCGCCGAGCACCCGGCCGTCCGCGACGACGGGCGCGGCGACCGCCCAGCGCAGCGGGCAGTCGTCGGCCGGGCAGCCGCAGCCGAACGCGGCGCTGCGGCCCCCGGCGAGGACCGGCCCTACCGCGTCCATCACGTGCGCGGCGTGGGCGTGTTCGGCGGCGCCGTCCCAGGCGAGGACGGTCGAGCGGTTGGTGACGGCGAGGGCGTCGGTGCCGAGCAGCGTGCGCAGGCGGCGCGCGGACTTGCGGGCGGTGTCCTCGGTGAGCCCGGCGCGCAGGGCGGGCGCGGCCAGCGAGGCCGTGTGCAGGGTCTCGAACGTGGCCCGCTCCACGGGCGTGCCGACATCGCTGCGCCCCGCGGGATGCGCGGTGCGCCGCCCGAGCAGGAACCCGGCGCCGAGCAGCAGCGGGCACAGCGCGATGAGCAGCGCGGTGGCGGTGCCGCTCACGACGTGCCTCCGGAGGCGGGCGGCTCCAGGTGCTCACGGGACGCGGGCTCCGCGGGGCCCCGGCCGCGCAGGGCACCCGACCACAGGGCCTCCGGCAGGTGCAGCCGGGTCATCGTCGCCGACGTGTGCGGCGGGATCGCGTCGCGGGTCGCCAGGGACACCAGGATCATCGCGAGGAAGCCGACCGGGACCGACCACACGGCGGGCCACGCCAGGAGGGTGTGCAGCCAGCCCGACGTCACCGGCCCCGCCACGGTCAGCGTCACCGCGACGAGCGCCGAACCGCCGCCCAGGAACAGCCCTGCCAGCGCCCCCGGTGGAGTGAGGCGGCGCCACCAGATGCCCAGGATGAGCAGCGGGCAGAACGACGACGCCGACACCGCGAACGCCATGCCGACCGCGTCCGCGACCGGCACCCCGTCCACCAGGAGCGCCCCGCCCAGCGGCACCGCGATGGCCAGCAGCACGGCGAGCCTGAAGTGCCGTACGCCGCGCGCCTGGAGCACGTCCTGGCTGACGACGCCCGCCACCGCCATCGTCAGGCCCGACGCCGTCGACAGGAACGCCGCGAACGCGCCGCCCGCCACCAGCGCCCCGAGCAGATCGCCCGCCACGCCGTCGAAGACCCGCCCCGGCAGCAGCAGCACGGTGGCGTCGGCGTCCTGGGTGCCGGTGAGTTCGGGAGCGTAGACCCGGCCGAGCCAGCCGTACACGGGCGGCAGCAGGTAGAAGAGGCCGATCAGGGCCAGGACGACGACGGTGGTGCGGCGCGCGGCCCTGCCGTTGGGGCTGGTGTAGAAGCGGACCACGACGTGCGGCAGCCCCATCGTGCCGAGGAACGTCGCCATGATCAGCCCGTACGTGGCGTACAGCGGGTGGTCGGCACGGCTGGTGGCCAGCGGCTGGCCCGCGCCGACCCCGGCGGTGGGTGGCTCGAACGTCGCGGCGTCCGGCGGCAGCGGGCCCGTGCCGTGCCACGTCAGGAGGATGAAGAAGGCGGGGACGAGCAGCGCCGTGAGCTTGAGCCAGTACTGGAAGGCCTGCACGAACGTGATGGAGCGCATGCCGCCCGCCGCCACCGCGAGCACCACCACCGCCGCGACGAGCGTGCCGCCGAACCAGCGGGGCGCCCCCGTGAGGATCTGCAGCGTGAGCCCGGCGCCCTGGAGCTGCGGCACGAGGTACAGCCAGCCCGCCCCGACCACGAACAGGCTGACGACGCGCCGCACCTGCCGCGATTCGAGCCGGCCCTCGGCGAAGTCCGGCAGCGTGTACGCGCCCGAGCGGCGCAGCGGCGCCGCGACGAAGACCAGCAGCACCAGATACCCGGCCGTGTAGCCGACCGGGTACCAGAGCATGTCGGGGCCGTGGATGAGGAGCAGCCCGGCGATGCCGAGGAAGGAGGCGGCCGAGAGGTACTCGCCGCTGATCGCCGCGGCGTTGAGCCGGGGGCCCACCGTGCGGGACGCCACGTAGAAGTCCGACGTGGTGCGCGAGACGCGCAGGCCGAAGCCGCCGATGAGGACGGTGGCGAGGACGACGACGGCCACCGCCGGGATCGCGTACGCCTCGTTCACGGCGCGTGGTGGTCGGCGGGGCGGCCGCGGACGAGGTCGGCGAAGTCGTGCTCGTTGCGCTCGGCGCGGCGCACGTACCACCAGGCGAGGAGCACGAGGAACGGGTAACAGCCGAAGCCGAGGACGAGCCACTGCACGGCGGCGTTGCGCAGCGCGCCGAAGAACAGGGGCAGCACGGCGACGGGGACGGCGAGGAGCATGAACGCGGTGACGCCGGCCCGGAGTTGGCTCCGCATGAGGGAGCGGACGTAGGCGGCTCCGAGAGGGGTCTGTTCGTCGATCTCCCACTGCGGACGGAGGCCCGCGGGACCGGGGACCCGGCGGGGTTCGCCGGTGACGGTCTCTCGCTGCGGGTGATCGGACACGTGGCGGAGTTTAAGCAGGTCGGGTCGGTTCGCGGAAGGGTTCGCCCCGGGGGCGGCCAGACGGCTCACGGTCTGCGCATCAGGAGTTCGCGGACGCGGCTCGCGTGGCGGCGGCTCACCGCGATCTCCGCCTCGCCGACCCTGACGGTCATCCCGGCGCCGTCGAGGCGGAGTTCGTCGATGCGGTGCAGGGCGACGAGGTGGCTGCGGTGGACGCGGACGAAGCCGAGTTCCTGCCAGCGTTCCTCCAGGGTGCTGAGCGGGATCCGCACGAGGTGGCTTGCGCCGTCCTCGGTGTGCAGACGCGCGTAGTCGCCCTGCGCCTCGGCGTACGTGATGTCGGCAATGGCCACGAGGCGGGTGACGCCGCCCAGTTCGACCGGGATGCGGTCGGTGACGGTGGCGGGCGGAGCGGTGGCCGCGGCACGCTCGGCGACGCGGCGGACGGCCTCGGCGAGGCGTTCGCGGCGCACCGGCTTGAGGACGTAGTCGACGGCCTTCAGGTCGAACGCCTTGACCGCGAAGTCCTCGTGCGCGGTGACGAACACGACCAGCGGCGGCCGGGCGAAGCCGGCGAGGAGGCGGGCGACGTCGAGGCCCGTGAGGCCCGCCATCTGGATGTCGAGGAACAGCACGTCGATCGCGCCGTCGCCGCCTTCGAGGGCGCGACCGATGCGGCGCAGCGCCTCGTTGGCGTCGGTGGCGCCCTCGGCGCTGCGCACGCGCGGGTCGGCCCGCAGGAGGTACAGGAGTTCGGCGAGGGCGGGTTCCTCGTCGTCCACGGCCAGTACGCGCAACATGCGGCGGAGTGTAATCGCGCGGTCGCTTGAATGAATCAGCCACCTCCTGCGTACCGGTGGGCGACAGACGGAGGAAGGCATGTGGTCCCTGGAACGCCATCGCGATGTCGGCGCCTACGCGCTGGGGGTTCTCGACCCCGCGGAACGCTTCCGCTTCGAGGACCATCTGCCCGAGTGCGCGACCTGCGCGTCGCTCGTCGGTGAACTGGCGCCCACGACGGGCGTCCTGGCCCTGTACGCGCGGGCGACGCCGCCGTACGTGGACGTGCTCGCGCGCCCCGCGCCGACATTCCTCGACCGTGCGGTGGACCGGCTCGGGGCGGCGCACCGCAGGGCGCGGCGCCGGCTGTGGGGCGCGGCCGTGGCGGCGGTGCTGGTGCTCGCGGCGGCGGGGCAGGGCGTGGCGCTGCTGACCGGGGCCGGCCCGGATGCCGGGCACACGGCGACGCTGCGCGGGCGTGATCCGGGGTCGGGGGTCGCGGCGACGCTGACGGCGGACGGCCGGGACTGGGGCACGGCGGTGGGCCTCGACGTGCGGGATCCGGGCGGGCCCCGGGTGTGCGAGCTGGTGGCGGTGGGCCGGGACGGAGCGGAGCAGACGGTGGCGACGTGGGCGGTGCGCGGTGGGGCGGTGGCCCTGGACGGCGGGGTGGCGGCGCGGCCCGCCGACCTTGAGCGGTTCGAGGTGCGGGCGGCGGACGGGCGGCGGCTCCTGACGCTTCCGCTGCGGTGATCCGCTATTTCAGGAGCCGTGACATCCGCCGGTCGGCGAGCGGTTTGCCGCCCGTCTGGCACGTCGGGCAGTACTGGAGGGCGCTGTCGCTGAAGCTGACCTCGCGGATGGTGTCCCCGCACACCGGGCACGTCTCCCCGGCTCTGCCGTGCACTCGCAGGCCGCTCTTCTTCTCGGCCTTGAGCCGGCCCGCCGCGACACCCCGGGAGCGTTCGACCGCGTCGGTGAGGGTCGTGCGCATCGCCTCGTACAGCGTGTGCACGTCGTCGGCGCTCAGGCCCGATGTCGGTTTGAAGGGGGACATGCGGGCGGCGTGCAGGATCTCGTCGCTGTAGGCGTTGCCGATGCCCGCGATGAGCGCCTGGTCGCGCAGGGCGCCCTTGATCTGCCGCCGCTCTCCCGCGAGCAGCGTCGCGAACGCGGTCTCGTCGAAGTCGTCCGCGAGCGGGTCGGGGCCGAGGCGGGCCACGCCCGGTACGTCGGCCGGGTCGCCGACGACGTACACCGCGAGCTTCTTCGTGGTGCCCGCCTCGGTCAGGTCGAATCCTGCGCCGGTCTCCAGGGCGACGCGCAGCGCGAGCGGTCCCTTGCCGGGTTTCGGCGGGCCGTCGGGCAGCCGGTCCTTCCAGTGCAGCCAGCCGGCGCGGGCGAGGTGCGTGACCAGGTGCGGTCCGCCGTCCGTGGCGATGTCGAGGAACTTGCCGTGCCGCGCCACGGACGCGACCGTGCGGCCTTCGAGGGCGGTGGGCGGCGGGTCGTACGTCTTCAGGACGCTCACGGCGACCGGCAGGACGCGCAGGATGTCGTGCCCCACCAGGTGGTCGGTGAGGAAGTCCTTGAGCGCTTCGACCTCGGGCAGCTCCGGCATGCTCTCCAGCCTCTCATTCGCGCGCGGGCACCACGAATTCGCACCAGACGCATTTTCCGCCCCCTCGTGCCTCGACGCCCCAGCGGTCGGCGAGCTGGTCGACGAGGAGCAGCCCGCGCCCGGACACGCCGTCCTCGCCGGCCTCGCGGCGGCGCGGCAGGGCGCTGGAGGTGTCCTCCACGTCGACGCGGAGCCTGCGGTCGCCGCCCGTGAGGACGCGCAGGGTGACGATGGCGGGCCCTTCGGTGTGCATGAGCGCGTTGGTGATCATCTCGTCGGCGACGAGTTCGATCTCGTCGGCGGTGCCCTTGGCGCCCCAGGCGCGGACGGCGTGCCGGATCATGTGGCGGGCGGCCCGCAGCGCCTCGGGGTCGCCGGGCGGCACGTGCTCGGTGAGCCGGCCGCCGCTGTGCACGGCGCCCGCGCCGCGCCTGCGCAGCAGGAGCAGCGCCACGTCGTCCTCGGCGTCGCGGGCTTCGACGGAGGCGACGAGCCGGTCCGCGAGCCGGTCGAGGTCGTCGGGGCCCGTCCCGATGAGCGAGGTGAGGATCCGCAGCCCGTCGTCGAGGTCGGCGCCCGGCTGCTCGACGAGGCCGTCGGTGCACAGCAGCAGGGTCTGTCCCGGATCGAGCTCCGCCGTGGTGACGGGGTAGGTGAGCCGCCCGAACTCGGCCGAGAGGCCGAGCGGGAGTCCGCCCGCGACGGGCAGCCTGCGGCAGCTGCCGTCGGGGAGGCGGAGCAGCGGATCGAGGTGCCCGGCCCGGACGAGCTGGACGACGCCGGTCGACAGGTCGGCCTCCGCGTAGAGGCAGGTCGCGAAGCGGTCGGTGTCGAGTTCGTGCAGGAAGGAGGAGGCGCGGGCCATGACGGTGGCGGGCGTGTGGCCCTCGGCGGCGTAGGCGCGCAGCACGATGCGCAGCTGGCCCATGACGGCGGCGGCGTGCGTGTCGTGGCCCTGTACGTCGCCGATGACGGCGCCGACGCGGCCGCCGGGCAGCGGGATCACGTCGTACCAGTCGCCGCCGATGTCGCGGCCGAGGGAGGCGGCGCGGTAGCGGACGGCGAGGTCGGCGCCGGGCACGTCGGGGATGGTGCGCGGCAGCATCGCCTGCTGGAGGCCCTGGGCGAGGTCCTTCTCCATCTCGTAGAACATGGCGCGCTGGAGGCTCTGGGCGATGCTGCTGCCGAGGGCGACGAGGACGTTGCGCTCGGACTCGGTGAAGCCCTCGCGGTCGTGGTAGAGCAGGCCGACGGCGCCGATGGGGCGAGCCTGGGCGATCAGCGGCAGATAGGCGGCCGAACTGATCTCCAGGTGGGTGATGTGCGGCCACAGCTCCGGGTACGAGGTGGCGAACTCGGCGGCGGACTCGATGAAGCGCGGCTTGAGGGTGCGCACGGTCTCGCTCATCGGGTACGGGGCGTCGACCGGCGTGATGCCGGTGCCGGGCACGAAGCTGCCCTCCGGGCCCTCCGCGAGCAGGTGGATGCGGCCGCCCTTGACCAGGCCGAGGACGAAGCTGGTGGCGCCGAGGTGTTCGATGCCCTGGTTGTCGCGGAGCACGTCGATGACGTCCTTGACGGTGCGGGCGTGCGCGAGGGCAGCGGTGGTGTTCTGCACGACGCTGGTCTCGCGGCGCCGCAGGGCCTCGCGCGCCTCCCGCTCGGCGTGCACGGTGGCGTCGTTCAGCTCGTCGGTGGCGTCGCGGACGATACCGACGATGCGGCGCGGCCGGCCCTGCTCGTCGCGGCGGATGTAGCCGCGGGTGTGGGTCCAGCGCAGCTCGCCCGACCGGGTGCGGATGCGGAAGTACGTGCCGTAGGTCTCCTCGCCGCTCTTGAGGGCGCGGGAGACGACGCCGTCGAGGCGGGCGCCCTCGTCGGTGGGGACCCGGGAGGCGAGGGTCTCGGGCCGGTCGTCGTACTCGTCGGGCCGCATGTCGAAGACGTCGTGGGCCTGCGCGTCCATGGCCATGAGGCCGGTGTCGAGGTCCCAGTCGAAGCTGCCCATGCGCAGTCCGCGCCCGTAGGCCTCCAGAAATCCGCGCGGCGCGTCGTCCGGGCCCTCCCCGCCTGGGGCGTTCCCGGGCTCCTCGCCGCCCCCGGTACCCGCGCCCATGGGCCCCACGCTAGGCCGAGCCCCCTCGGCGCGCACGTCGTGACCCTGCCGCGCATCGGGGCACACACTGGAGACATGGACTGGTTCGGCGCCTCGGACTACTGGCTGGCCCGTCTGGTGTTCCAGCGGGGCCTGGCGGCGCTCTACCTCGTCGCGTTCGTGGCCGCGGCGCTCCAGTTCAGGGCGCTGATCGGGGAGCGCGGAATGACGCCGGTCCCCCGGTTCCTGGCGCGGGTGCCGTGGAAGGCGGCGCCCACGCTGTTCCGCCTCCACTACTCGGACCGGTTCTTCGCGGGGTGCGCGTGGGGCGGCGCCGCGGTGGCGGCGGGGCTGCTCGCGGGCGTGGACGGGCTGCTGCCGCTGTGGGCGGCGATGCTGCTGTGGCTGGTGCCGTGGGTGCTGTATCTGTCGATCGTGAACGTGGGCCAGACCTGGTACGGCTTCGGCTGGGAGTCGCTGCTCCTGGAGGTCGGCTTCCTGGCGGTGTTCCTGGGCAACGACGAGGTGGCGCCGCCGGTCCTGGTGCTGTTCCTGCTGCGCTGGGTGCTGTTCCGGCTCGAGTTCGGGGCCGGTCTCATCAAGATGCGCGGCGACGCGTGCTGGCGAAAGCTCACCTGTCTGGACTTCCATCACGAGACGCAGCCGATGCCGAACCCGCTGAGCTGGTTCTTCCACCATCTGCCGCGCCCGCTGCACCGGGTGGAGGTCGCCGCGAACCACGTCACCCAGTTGGTGGTGCCGTTCCTGCTGTTCACGCCGCAGCCGGTCGCGACCTGGGCGGCGGCCCTGATGATCGTCACCCAGCTGTGGCTGGTCGCCTCCGGCAACTTCGCGTGGCTGAACTGGCTGGCCATCGTCCTCGCCCTGTCCGCGCTCGACCTGTCCCGGCTGCACGCGCCACCCGCCCTGCCCGAGGCCCCGCTCTGGTACGAGGTGGTGGTCATCGCCCTCACGGTCGCGGTGGCCGCGCTCAGCTACCGCCCCACCCGCAATCTGCTCTCGCGCCGGCAGTCCATGAACCGCAGCTACGACTCGCTGCACCTGGTCAACACGTACGGGGCGTTCGGCTCGGTCGGCCGGGTCCGCCAGGAGATCGTCATCGAGGGAACGGCCGACGAGGTGCCGCGCCCCGACTCCGGCTGGCTGGCGTACGAGTTCAAGGGCAAGCCCGGCGATCCGCGGCGCCTTCCGCGCCAGTTCGCCCCGTACCACCTGCGGCTCGACTGGATGATGTGGTTCGCCGCGCTGTCGCCCGCCTATGCCCGCTCCTGGTTCCAGGGGCTGGTGGAGCGGCTCCTGGAGGGTGACAGGGACACGCTGCGGCTGCTGCGCCGCTCCCCGTTCCCGCCCGACGCGCCGCCCGTGCACATCAGGGCGCTGGTGTACCGGTACCGGTTCACGTCGTGGCGGGAGCTGCGGGAGACGGGGGCGTGGTGGGAGCGGACCTACGTGCGGGAGTTCCTGCCGCCGACCCGGCTGAGGTAGACGCGGCGCGCGGTCTCGCCGAACACGTGCGGGTCCGCGCCGCCGACCAGCGTCCGCGCGGTGTCGACGACCTCGGTGTACGTGGCGGCGAGCGTGCACACCGGCCAGTCGGAGCCGAACATCACGCGGGCGGGCCCGAAGGCGTCGAGGACGGTGTCCGCGTACGGGCGCAGGTCGTCGACGGTCCAGCGCGCGTGGTCGGCCTCGGTGACCATGCCGGACAACTTGCACACGACGTTGGGCAGCGCGGCGAGGGCCCGCACATGGTCACGCCAGGGCTCGAGCTCGCCCGTCGCGATCGGCGGCTTGCCCAAGTGGTCGAGCACGAAGGAGAGTTCGGGGTGGTGGGCGGCGGCGCGGACGCAGGCGGGCAGCTGGTGGGGCAGCACCACGAGGTCGTAGACGAGTCCGGCGTCCGCGACGGCGGCGAGACCGCGCCGCACGTCGGGCCGCAGCAGCCACTCCGGGTCCCGCTCCCCCTGCACCTGGTGTCTGATGCCGACGAGGTGCTCGCCGCCCGGCAACTCCCGCAGCCGGTCGAGGGTGACGGCGATGTCGGTGCGGGTGAGGTCGGTCCAGCCGACGACGCCCGCGACGACGTCGTTGCGCGCGGCGAGCGCCAGGAACTCGGGCGTCTCCTCGGCGACCGTGACCGTCTGCACGAGCACGCTCGCCTCGACACCGGCCGCCCGTAGGTCGGGAGCGAGGTCGTCGAGGGTGAACGTGCGGCGGATCGGGGCGAGTTCCGGTCCGGTGATCCAGTCCTGGTCGCGCACGGCGAGGTCCCACACGTGGTGGTGCGCGTCGACGATGCCGGGGGCGGTCACGGCAGCTCCCACACGACGGGCAGTCCGGCGTCGGCGCCCTCGGCGGAGTAGTCGTGGACGACGTCGAGGAGCTCGCCCATGCGGGCCTGCCAGGCGATGTTCACGGGCAGTCTGTCGAGTTCGGCGAGCATCCGGGCGTAGTCCTCGCACTCGATGACGTGGAACAGGTCGGTGCCGCTGCGCCAGATCGTCCACTGCCGGGCGCCCGCCGCGCGGATCGCGGCGACGAGCTCGTCCGGCACCTCGCGGTGGGCGGCCTCGTACGCGTCGATCCGGTCGGCGCGGACCTTGGTGTGCAGGGCGACTCTCACGGGTGCGGCTCCTGTTCGGACGGTACGGGCACGTCCGCCGGGAGGAGTCCGCGGTCGCGGGCCTCCTGCCAGAACGCGGCGGGGACATCGGCGGTGAACTGCGCGACTGTGTCGCGGACTTCGGCAGCGGAACGCGTGCCGACGAGCACGCTGGTGACGCCGGGGTGGCCGAAGGGGAAGGCCAGGGCGGCGGCGCGCAGGGTGGTGCCGTGGCGTGCGGCGAGGGCCTGGAACTCCTGGGCGCGGGCGACGAGTTCGGGCGGCGCCTGCGCGTAGTCGAAGGTGGCGCCGGGTGCGGGGTCGGCGAGCAGCCCCGAGTTGAAGACGCCGCCGACGACGACGGAGACGCCGCGTTCGACGGCCGCGGGCAGCAGTTCGCGCAGGGCCCGCTGGTCGAGGAGGCTGTAGCGGCCCGCGCACAGCACCACGTCGACGTCGGTGTCGCGGACGAAGCGGGTCAGCATCGCGGCCTGGTTCATGCCCGCGCCGATGGCGCCCACGAGCCGTTCGCCGCGCATCCGCTCCAGCTCCGGATAGCCCTCGCCGAATGCCTCCTTCGCGTGGTCGTCGGGGTCGTGGAGGTACGCGACGTCGATCCGGTCGACGCCGAGCCGCTCCAGGCTCTCCTCGATCGAGCGGCGCACCCCGGCCGCGCTGAAGTCCCACACGCGGCGGGTGCCCGCGGGCACGGCGAACCCGTCGGCGCTGTCGTCGCCCCCGCCGTCGTACGGCGCGAGCAGCCGGCCGACCTTGGTGGACAGGGTGTACGAGCCCGGGGGCCTGGTGCGCAGGAACGCGCCGACGCGGCGTTCGGACAGGCCGAGGCCGTAGTGCGGCGCGGTGTCGAAGTAGCGCAGGCCCGCGTCCCAGGCGGCGGCGAGCGCGGCGTGCGCGTCCTCGTCGCCGACCGGCGTGTAGAGGTTGCCGACGGCGGCGCCGCCGAAGCCGAGCGCGGTGACACGGACGTCGCCGCGCCCGAGCCGGGCGGTCCGCATCCCGGTCACTGGCCCGCGGGGCGCAGCCGCAGCCCCTGCATGCCGCCGTCGACGGCGACGGACGTGCCGGTGGTGGCCGCCGACAGCGGGCTCGCCAGGTGGACGATGGCGCCCGCGACCTCGGCGGCGGAGACGAGGCGCCCGGTGGGCTGGCGGGCTTCGAGGGCGGCGCGCTCGGCGGCCGGGTCGTCGGCCTGGTCGAGCAGCCGGCCCACCCAGGGGGTGTCGGCGGTGCCGGGGTTGACGCAGTTGACGCGGATGCCCTCCCGGATGTGGTCGGCTGCCATCGCCAGGGTCAGCGAATACACGGCCCCCTTGGACGCCGAGTACAGGGCGCGCTGCGGGAGCCCGGCGGTGGCGGCGATGGAGCAGGTGTTGACGATGGCGGCGTGCGCGGACTCCCGCAGCGCGGGGAGCGCGGCGCGGGCGACCCGCACCATGCCGACGACATTGACGTCGAGCACGCGGTGCCATTCGGCGTCGTCGTTGTCGGCGACGGTGCCCTGGGCGCCGATGCCCGCGTTGTTGACGAGGACGTCGAGCCCGCCGAGGTCGGCCGTGGCGGCGCCGACGGCGGCCCTGACGGCCTCGTCGTCCGTGACATCGGCGGCGTATCCGCGCAGCGGTTTGTCGACGTCGGTGATGTCGCGGTCGAGTACGGCGACGTCGGCGCCGCGCGCGAGGAGGAGTTCGGCGGTGGCCCGGCCGATGCCGGAGGCGCCGCCGGTGACGAGGGCCTTGAGTCCTGCGAAGTCCTGGACGCTGCGGGCGGCGTCGCTCATGCGGGGGCTCCGTTCTGCTCGGGGGCTTCGGTCTGCTTGCCGGCTTCGGCCGGGTGCCCCGCGAGGTCCTTCGCCCAGAACTCGCCGTCGGGGTAGGTGAATTCGGCGATGGACGCGGGCCGCATGGTGGCGGAGAAGCCGGGCGCGGTGGGGGCGGCGTAGTGGCCGCGGTCGACGACGACCGGGTCGACGAAGTGTTCGTGGAGATGGTCGACGTACTCGATGACCCGGTCCTCGGTGGTGCCGGTCAGCGCGACGTAGTCGAACATCGACAGGTGCTGGACGAGTTCGCACAGGCCGACGCCGCCCGCGTGCGGGCAGACGGGGACGCCGAACTTCGCGGCGAGCAGCAGGATCGCCAGGTTCTCGTTGACGCCGCCGACGCGGGCGGCGTCGATCTGGAGGACGTCGAGGGCGCCCGCCTGGAGGAGCTGCTTGAACACGACGCGGTTCTGCACGTGTTCGCCGGTGGCGACCTTCACCGGGGCGACTCCCTCGCGGATCGCGGCGTGGCCGAGGATGTCGTCGGGGCTGGTGGGCTCCTCCACCCAGTAGGGGTCGAACTCGGCGAGGGCGTTGGTCCAGCGGACGGCGTCGCCGACGTTCCAGCGCTGGTTGGCGTCGATGGCCATGCGGATGCCGGGGCCCACGACGGCGCGGGCGGTGCGGCAGCGGCGGATGTCGTCGTCGAGGTCGGCGCCGACCTTCAGCTTGATCTGGGTGAAGCCGTCGGCGACGGCCTGCCGGGCGAGGCGGGTCAGCTTCTCGTCGCTGTAGCCGAGCCAGCCGGGCGAGGTGGTGTAGCCGGGGTAGCCGCGCTCCAGGAGTTGCTCGGTGCGCTCGGCGGCGCCTTCCCGTCCGGCCTCGAGGAGTGCGAGGGCCTCTTCGGGGGTGAGCGCGTCGGCGATGTACCGGAAGTCGATCTGGGAGACGAGCCACGCGGGGTCCGCCTCGGCGAGCAGCCGCCACAGAGGGCGTCCCGCGCGCTTGGCCGCGAGGTCCCAGGCCGCGTTGACGACGGCGCCGATCGCCATGTGCATCACGCCCTTCTCGGGCCCGAGCCACCGGAGTTGACTGTCGCCGATCAGGTCGCGGTTGAGGCTTCCGGGGTCGGCGCACAGCGCGTCGAGCGGGCGTCCGACGACGTGGTGGGCGAGCGCGTCGATGGCGGCGACCTGGACGTCGTTGCCGCGCCCGATGGTGAACGTGAAGCCATGCCCATCGTGCCCGTCGGGGTCGTCGGTGCGCAGCACCACGTACGCGGCGGAGTAGTCCGGGTCGGGGTTCATGGCGTCGGAGCCGTCGAGCTCCCGTGAGGTCGGGAACCGGATGTCGTACGTGTCGACGGCGGTGACGCGGGGCGGGGTGGAGGTCACGTGCTGCCTTTCGGGCGGGGACGGGGGTCAGTCCTGGGCGCGGCCGGTGGTGACACGGGCGACCATGAGGGCGAGCAGGATGATTCCGCCGTAGATGGCCTGGATCCAGAAGGACGGCACCTGGGCGAGGGTCAGCATGTTCTGCACGACGCCGAGCAGCAGCACGCCGGTGAGGGCGCCGAACATGGTGCCCTTGCCGCCGTCGAGGCTGATGCCGCCGATGACGGCCGCGGCGAACACCGTGAAGATCATGTTGTTGCCCTGGTTGGCGCTGATGGCACCCACGTAGCCGGTCTGCATGATGCCGCCGACGGAGGCGAGGACACCGGCGACGACGAAGACGCCGAGCATGACGCGCTCGACGCGGATGCCGGCGGCGCGCGCGGCCTCCGCGTTGCCGCCGATGGCGTACAGGGCGCGGCCCACGCGGTGGTACTTGAGGACGAGCCCGGCGACACCGAACGCGATGGCGGCGAACCACACCGACATCGGGACCCGCAGGAACGTGGAGGTGGCGAG
The DNA here is from genome assembly GCF_052245995.1 of Streptomyces sp. SDT5-1. Taxonomy (NCBI): domain Bacteria; kingdom Bacillati; phylum Actinomycetota; class Actinomycetes; order Kitasatosporales; family Streptomycetaceae; genus Streptomyces; species Streptomyces sp. SDT5-1. Next base: position 988,843 of record NZ_CM125963.1, read on the forward strand.
CGCGAAGAACGCGTCGGGCATCCCGAACAGCGTCTTGCCCTTGGTGGCTCCGACGAGCAGACCGCGCAGCACGATCAGCATCGCGAGCGTCACGATGAACGCGTTGAGCTTCAGCTTGACGACGAGCACGCCGTTGAAGGCGCCGATGCACGCCCCGGCCACGAGCACCGCCAACAGCGAGACGGCGACGGGGAATCCGGTGCCGAAGCCGGACTGCGCGACCGGCAGCACGAGCAGCGCCCCGAAGGCGGGCGCGATGCCGACGACCGATTCGAGCGACAGGTCGAACTTGCCGCTGATGAGGACGAGCGACTCGGCGAGCACCACCATGGCGAGGGCGGCGGACGAGCCGAGGATGGTGATGATGTTCTGCTCGGTCAGGAACGAGTCGTTGAGGACGGCGCCGAGGACGACGAGCAGCAACAGGGCGGGGACGAGGGCGAGTTCGCGGGCGCGGCGCAGCAGTACGCTCTTGGCCGGCGCCGCGAGGGACGTCTCGGGGCTCTTCACCGGGCCCCGCGGCCTCTCGTCCAGGAGGCGTGCTTCGTTACTGGACGTCACTTGCGACCCCCTCGATCGATGCGATCAGTTCGTGATCCGCCCACCCCGCCGCGTGCTCCGCCACCACTCGCCCGTGGAACAGGACGAGCACCCGGTCGCAGCGCCGCAGATCGTCCAGCTCGTCGGAGACCACGAGCACCGCCGTGCCGTCGTCCCGCGCGCTGTCGACCCTGCGCAGCAGCGACTCCTTGGACTTCACGTCGACCCCGGCGGTCGGATTGATGAGCACGAGCAGCCGCGGGTCCGAGGCGAGCGCGCGGGCCATCACGACCTTCTGCGCGTTGCCACCGGACAGGTCGGACACGGGCTGGTCGGGCCCCTCCGCGTGGATGTCGAGCCGCTCGATCAGCTCACCGGCGAACCGCCTGCGGCTCTCCGTGCCGATGAATCCGCGCGTGCCGAGCCGGCCGAGCACGGACAGGGTCGCGTTGTCGCCGATGGACATGCCGGTGACGAGCCCCTGGTCGTGCCGGTCGCGCGGCACGCACCCGACGCCGGCGGCCAGCGCGGCGGACACGTCCCCGAAGGGCAGCGGGCGCCCGTCGAGGCGTGCGGTGCCCGACGTAGGTGTGTGCAGTCCGGCGAAGGACTCCGCGAGGGCGATCTTGCCGCTGCCGCTTGAGCCCGCCAGCCCGACGACCTCGCCGCGCCGCACGGTCAGATCCACGTTCTCGTACGTCTCCGACGTGAGGCCCGCGGCCTCGAGGACGACGGGTTCGACGGCCTCCTCCGCGGCCTGCTCGACGACCGCCTCGGCCGCTGCCGCCGCCTGTTCCGCGACCGCCTCCCCCGCCATCGCCTCGACGAGCGCGGGCCGTGGCAGTTCGGCGACCGGCGCCGTGGTGATCCAGCGGGCGTCGCGCAGCACGGTGACCGTCTGGCACACCTCGTACACCTCCTGGAGGTGGTGCGAGATGAACAGGAAGGTGACGCCCGAGTCCTGGAGGGCGCGCATGCGGGCGAAGAGGCGCTCGATCTCTCGGTTGTCGAGCTGCGCGGTCGGCTCGTCGAGCACGATGAAGCGGGCGCCGCCGCTCAACGCCCGTGCGATCTCGACCATTTGGCGGTCCTCGACCTTGAGGTCCGCGGTGCGCGCGTCGGGGTCGACACGGACGTCCCAGTGGTCGAGCAGTTCGCGCGCGGCGCCGTGCAGCCTCTTCCAGCTGAAGAAGCCGCGCCGGGCGCCGGGCTGCCGGTTCAGGAAGAGGTTCTCCGCGACGGTCAGATCGGGGATGACGGTGGGCTTCTGGTAGACGCAGGCGACCTTGGCGCGCCATGCCTCCCGGTCGCCGAGCGGCGGCGCGGGCCGGCCGTCGAACGTGAGGCTGCCCGCGTCGGCGGCCTGGAGGCCGGTGAGGACCTGGACGAGCGTGGACTTGCCCGCGCCGTTGCGGCCGACGAGCGCGTGGGACTCGCCCGCGCGCACGGTGAGCCGGCCGTCGGCGAGGGCGACCGTGGGGCCGTACCGTTTGACGATGCCGCGCGCCTCGACCAACGGGGGTGTGGGGGCGGTCATTTGACGGTGTTTCCCCACAGCTCGGGGTCGTCGACGTTCTTCTTGGTGACCAGCGGCGCGGGCAGCTGGTCCTCCAGGATGCCGCTGGGCAGCTTCACGATCTTCGAGCCGTGGTCGGTGGGGCCCGGCTTGAACGTCTTCCCCTGCATCGCCGCCTTGATGTAGTACATGCCGTACTTGGCGTAGGTGTCGGCGGGCTGCGAGACGGTGGCGTCGATCTGGCCCTTGCGGATGGCGGCGAACTCCTGCGGGATGCCGTCGTTCGACACGATGGTGATGTGCTCCGGGTCGCCCGCCTTCTTCAGCATCCCCTTCGACTTGAGGGTCTGGAGGGTCGGCGCGAGGTAGACGCCGCCGGCCTGGAGGTAGATGCCCTTGATGTCGGGGTTGGCGTTGAGGAGGGTGTCGAGCTTGGACGCCGCGGTGTCCGACTCCCACTTCGCCGGGATCTCCAGGACCTTCAGCTTCGGGTACTTCTCCTTGACGCAGTCCCGGAACGCCTTGGACCGCTCCCGGCCGTTCACGGAGGCGAGATCGCCCATGACCTGCACGACCTTGCCGGACTTCACGTGGTCGCCGAGGTACGTGCAGGCCTTCTTGCCGTACGCGACGTTGTTCGCCCTGACGACCATGGCGACCTTGCCCTTGTCGGGTGCGACGTCCACGGCGACGACGGGCACGCCCTTGCGCTCGGCCTGGTCGAGCCCGGCGCCGATGGCGGCGCTGTCGAGCGGGGCGACGACGAGGCCCTTCACACCCTGGTTGAGCTGGTTGTTGATGTCGGTGATCTGCTGCGACGGATCGCTGTTGGAGTTGACAGTCTTCAGCGCGTCCACGCCCTCGGACTTCGCCATCTTCGGCACGTAGTCGTTGTACGACTGCCAGAACGGCGAGGTCAGCAGGGGCAGGACGACGCCCACCTTGCCGGTGTCGCCGCCCCCGCCGCCACCGGCGCCCGCCGCGGTGTCCTTGGTGCTGCCGCAGGCGGTGAGGGCGAGGGCGGCGCAGCCGAGGACGGCGACCGCGCCGAGCCGCCCCCGCCTCCCGGATCCACGCCCGCGCCCGCGATCCGCCCGTACCGCTTCCGGCGAAGTCGCCCGCCAGGCTGCCTGCGCAGCTGCCTGCGTCGTTCCCTTCGGGTCCTGCGTGGTGCCAGTCATCGGACTGCTCCTCGGCTCCTGAAGTGGTGGGGGCCCGACCGGCCACCGCGCCTCCGGTTCCGGTCCGCGCCGAGATATTTATCAGACCACTTCCGGGGGCCAACACCCTTCGTACCCAAGTTTTCTCGGTATTTACGCCCTCCGGGACGGAGAAGTGGTCCGACTTCCCTGGTAGTGGTCGGACCACCTCGCTGGTTACACTGCGCGGCATGCAGAAGGCCACCGTCCCCCAGAAGGCCGCGGGCACCCCGAAGGCCACGGTCACCCAGCAGGCCATCGAGCGGGTCAAGGCGATGATCGGCGGCGGTGACCTCCAGCCCGGGCAGCGGCTGCCCACCGAGCGGGACCTCGCGGCGCAGCTCGGCATCTCGCGCAGCTCCATGCGGGAGGCGATCCGGGCGCTCACCGTGTTGGGCGTCCTGGAGGCGCGGCACGGATCGGGCATCTACGTCACGCAGTTGGAGGCGGGCGACCTCCTGGAGACGTTCGGCGTGGTCGCCGATCTGTCGCGCGGCACGCAGCTCGTCGAGCTCCTGGAAGTGCGCCGCATCCTAGAGTCGACGGCCACCGCGCTCGCCGCCGCCCGCATCACCCGCTCCCAACTCGCCGAGGTGGCCGACCACTTGGCGGCGATGGAGGCGACGGACGACCCGGAGGAGATCCTCGCCCACGACCTGGCGTTCCACCGGACGATCGCCGCGGCGGCGGGCAACGACACGATGGCGGCGATCCTGGAGGGCCTGTCCTCCCGCACGTTCCGCGCCCGCGTGTGGCGCGGCTACGAGCAGGAGGGCGCCTTCGAACGCACCCGCCGCGAACACGCCCGCATCCTGCGCGCCCTGAACGACCACGACCCGGAGGCGGCCCGCGCGGCCGCGGCGGCGCACGTCGGCGAGGTGGAGGAGTGGTTGCGGGGACAGGTCGGCGACGCCGGGGGATCATGAGGCATGACCACGGACGAGAACTGGCGCCTGACCGAGGACCTCGACGACTTCCTCTCCCGCGCGGGTGACTTCCTGCGTTCCCGCCCCGCCCTGCACAACACATGGCTGACCGACATCGAGAAGCTGCGGGTCGGCGGGCCCGAGAGCGGGGGCTCACGGACCGCCGTCTTCGGCCTGCTGGAGTCGGCGGGCGAGGTCCGCGCCGTCCTCTACCGCACGCCGCGCGGCCGCCTCGGCCTGACCTCGCTCTCCGCCGACCGGGCAGACCGCCTGGCCGACCAACTGGCCGACCACGGCCTGGAGTTCACCAACGTCATCGCGGACCGCTCGACGGCCACCGCCTTCGCCGAGGCCTGGCGGCAGCGCACCGGCGCGACCGGCGAACTCTTCTGGCGGACCCACCTCTACCGCCTCGACACCCTCACGCCGCCCCACCCGCTCCCGCCCGGCCGAGGGCGCACGCCCACAGCGGCCGACCACGATCAACTCGTGCGCTGGTGCCGTGAGTTCTGCGTCGACGTCGACGAGCAGCGCTCCATCGACCTGATCGACGCCGGTGCCTGGTCGGAGTCGCGCTTCTCCGACCGGCACTTCACCTTCTGGGAGACCCCGGACGGCACCCCCGCCTCCATGGCCGCCGCGACCTCCCTGATCGGCGGCATGATCCGCATCGACCCCGTCTACACCCCGGCCGACCTCAGAGGACGCGGCTACGCGGCGGCCGTGACGACGGAGGCCAGCAGGGCCGCGCTCGCGGCGGGCGCCCGCGAGGTCGTCCTGTTCACCGACCCGGACAACCCGACGAGCAACGCCCTCTACCAGCGCCTCGGCTACGTCCGCATCGACGACTTCGCCGGCTACCGCTTCTCCTGAGCCACCCTCACTCCGACGCCCCCGCCGCCGACTCCAACGCGGTGAGCAGCAGTTCCAGGGCGCCCTCGAACGAGCTGCCCGCCATCAACGGCAAGTGGCCCCGTACCGCGTCGAGTTGGGGGTGCGTGTCGGCGGGCAGATTCGCGTACTCGGCCGTCCACGACCGGTCGTCCGCATCCCGCCGCTCCGCGGGCAGCGCCAGATACGCGGCGTCGAGGGCGGCATGCCCGAGGACGGTGTCGACGAAGGCCGAGTAGTGGCGCACCGCGTCCGCGTCGCCGAACCCGGCCCGCCGAAGGAGCCCGATGCCCGCGTCGACGGCCCGGAACTCGTGCGCCCGCCGCGTCACCCGATACGCCGCCAGCGCCGCCACCCGCGGATGCGCCCGGTAGCCGCGGTGGATGCGCAGACCGAACTCGCGCAGCCCGTCGCGCCACGCCATCCGCTCGGGCTCGAAGCCGTCCATGGCCTCGCCGATGATCCGGTCGGAGACGGCGAGCAGCAGGTCGTCCGTGCTGTGGAAGTACCGGTACAGCGCGCTCGGATCGCAGCCGAGCGCCGCGCCGAGCCGTCGTACGCTCAGCGCGTCGGGCCCGTGCTGCCCGACCAGGCGCAGCGCGCAGTCGACGATCACGTCGTCGGACAGCAGTACGCCCGACTTGGTGGGTTTGCGGCGCCGCCGCTCCACCGGTATCCGCCCCTCCGCCATGGTCCTCTCCCCTCGCTCGCCCGCTCACGGTGCGCCCAGGACAGCACCGTGGGCCGCTTATGACAACACCATTGACGCAACTCGGCAAGGCCGATTTGATCGCGGTCGCCTCCCCTCGCACCTCTCCCCCGCCTCTCTGTCCCGAGGAGATCGATCATGAGAAGCGAACCACCGGGTCTGCGCCGCTCCCTCGGCGTCGTCGACGGCATCGCCATCGCCGCGTCCAGCACCGCCGCGACCACCAGCATCGGCATCGGAATGGGTTCGCTCGCCGCGACCGTCGGGCTCCAGGCGCCGGCGATCCTGCTCGTGGCGTTCGTGCCGATCCTGGGCATCGCGACGGCCTACGCCAGGCTCAACCGCCAGGAGCCCAACATGGGCAACGGCTATGTGTGGGTGGGTCGTTCGCTCGGCCCCTGGCTCGGCTTCCTCACCGGCTGGGTCACGCTCGTCGGCACGCTGGTGTTCATGGCGTACACGAGCGCGGTGACCGGCTCGGTCTTCCTCCAGTTCGCGAACAAGGCGGGCCTGCACTCCTTGCTCGGGCTCGGCCTCGACCCGAACTCGACGGCGCTGTCGACCATCGTCGGCCTGCTCGTCCTCACCGCCGTCACCGTCACCGCGGTCACGGGCGTCCGCAAGGCGACCCGGCTCCAGGCGTGGCTGCTCGTCTTCGAGTACGCGGTGCTGCTCGGGTTCTGCGGCTGGTCACTGGTCACCGGGGCGCACGCCTTCCAGTGGTCGTGGCTCAACCCCTTCGACATCCACGACGGCACGGCGTTCGCGCAGGGACTCGTCCTGGCGGTGTTCTTCTTCTGGGGCTGGGACGCCGCGTTCACCGTCACGGAGGAGACGAAGGACATCGGGGACGCGGGCCGCGGCGGCTTCATCGCCCTGTTCGCGATGCTGGCCCTCTTCCTCTACGGTTCGGTGGCCTTCCAGCGCGAGATGTCGCTGCCCGAACTGGTCGAGCAGGGCCCGCAGGCCCTCACGTACCTCGGCGCGAAGCTCGCGGACGAGCCGGTGGCCAGTCTGCCGCTGCTCGCGCTGCTGTTCTCGGCGGTGGCGTCCCTGCAGGCCAGTGTGATCCCGACGGCGCGCGGGCTGCTCGCGATGGGCCGGGACCGCACGATGGGCCGGGTGTGGACGCGGGTCAGCCCGCGCTACGGCTCGCCCGCCGCGGGCACCGTCGTCGTGATGTCGATCGCCGCCGCCGTCGCGCTGCTCGCCCTGGCGATACCGAAGCTGAACGAGATGATCCTCGCGGCGGTGAACTCCATCGGCCTCACTGTCGCCCTCTACTACGGCCTCACGGCCCTGGCCTGCGCGGTCCGCTTCCGCCCTCTGCTGCGGGCGGCGCCGCGCGAGGCGGTCCGCGCGGTCCTCGTGCCCGGACTCAGCGGCCTCGCGCTTCTCGGCATCGGCGCGTATCTGGCGTACTCGTACGCGACGATGAGCGACCGCTTCGCGCTGTCGCCGGACAACGGCTGGTTCATGCTCGCCGTGCCCGCGGCGATCGTCGTGACCGGCCTGGTGATGGCCGGGGTCGCCAAGTACGGGCGCCGCTCGCCCTACTTCAGGACCGGCCGCGGCACGGACGCCGACGCGGTCGAACTGGCCGGGCCCACCGCCGACTGAGCGCTTCCTTCCCAAACCCCGTACCCGCACAAGGAGTTGACACCATGTCCGCACCCGCCGACCTCGTCCTCACCGGCGGCCCCGTCCACACCGGCTCCCCCGCCCGCACCCGCGCCACATCGGTCGCGGTGCGCGGCGAGCGGATCGTCGCCGTCGGCCACGACGAGGTGCGCGAGCTGATCGGGCCGCGCACCGACGTGGTGGACCTGGCGGGCAAGCTGCTCGTCCCCGGCTTCCAGGACGCGCACGCGCACCCGGTCGGCGCGGGCATGGAGATGGGCCAGTGCGATCTGAGCGGGGCGACGACGCTCGCCGCGTACCGGGAGCTGATCGCCGGGTACGCGGCCGCGCACCCGGAGGCCGAGTGGATCACCGGGGGCGGCTGGGCGATGGAGGCGTTCCCCGGCGGTCTGCCGACGGCGGCCGAGCTCGACGCGCTGGTGCCGGACCGGCCGGTGTATCTCGTCAACCGCGACCACCACGGCGCGTGGGTCAACTCCCGCGCGCTGGCCGCCGCCGGTATCGACGCCCCGACGCCCGACCCGTCCGACGGCCGCATCGAGCGTGCCGCCGACGGAACGCCGACCGGCATGCTCCAGGAGGGCGCCGCGAATCTCGTGGGACGGCTGCTGCCGCCGGTCACCCGCGAGGAGCGGATCGCGGGACTGCTCCGCGCCCAGGAGCATCTGCACTCTCTCGGCGTCACGGCCTGGCAGGACGCCATCCTCGGCGACCACGCCAATCTCACCGACCCCACGGACGCGTATCTGGCGTGCGCCGACGACGGCCGGCTCACCGCGCGGGTCGTGGGCGCGCTGTGGTGGGACCGTGCGCGCGGCACCGAACAGATCGAGGAACTCCTCGCGCGCAGAGAGGCCGGCACCCGGGGGCGGCTGCGCTCGACGACCGTGAAGATCATGCAGGACGGGGTCGCGGAGAACGGCACGGCGGCGCTGCTCGGCCCCTACCTCGACGGCTGCGGCTGCCGCTCGGACAACAGCGGGATCAGCTTCGTACCGCCCGAGGCGTTGAAGAAGTACGTCACCGAGCTGGACGGCCACGGCTTCCAGGTGCACTTCCACGCGCTCGGCGACCGGGCGGTGCGGGAGGCACTCGATGCCGTGGAAGCGGCACGGAGGGCCAATGGCTGGTCCGACACGCGCCCGCACTTGGCGCATCTGCAGGTGGTGCACCCCGACGACATCGGCCGGTTCAGGGAGCTGGGGGCGACGGCGAACATGCAGCCGCTGTGGGCCGCGCACGAGCCGCAGATGGACGAGCTGACGATCCCGTTCCTGGGGGCGGAGCGGGCCTCCTGGCAATATCCGTTCGGGGCGCTGCTGAGGGCCGGGGCGACGCTCGCGGCGGGCAGCGACTGGCCGGTGAGCAGCCCCGATCCGCTGCACGGCATCCATGTGGCGGTGAATCGGGTCCTCGCGGACGCGCCCGCCGGGACACCGGTGTTCCTGCCGGAGCAGCGGATCGGCCTGGCCGACGCGCTCGCGGCGTACACCTCCGGGAGCGCGTACGTGAACCATCTCGACGGCGGGACCGGGGTGATCGCGGCGGGGTACCTGGCCGACCTGGCGGTCCTGGACCGGGACCCGTTCGCCGGGCCGCCGACGGAGATCGGCTCGACGCGGGTCGAGCAGACCTTCGTCGGCGGCCTGCGGGTCTTCTCACGCTGACCCGCGAGGGCCCTCGGGTCAGTCCACGCTGGGCAGAATGTGCGGTTCGGCCAGATCGTCCTCGTAGCCCGCGAGGCGGATCGGCGCCGACCGGGCCCACACGTCGAGGCTGCCGAGCTTCTGCGGCCTGCGCCGGCCGGCCCGCTCCGCCCGTTCCTTGGGGCTCTGTTCGTGGTTCGTCTTCTCTGGTGTCACCGCGCACTCCTTGTGTGTCGGGTAACCCGCGTCGGCAGGCCGGACCGGCGTCGCGCGGGTCCAGCGCCCGATCGGGCTTGTGTAGAGGGCCAGTTCGGGCGCGGTGGCGCCGGTTTGTCGCTGGTGGGGCCGGCCGTGGTTCTCGGTCATTCCCGGGACGGCCACCATGGGTCAAGGTGTCGGGCCCACTTGCGGTGACCGTCCGGCTACAGACTAACCAAATGAGCGGGGGTCCGCTCGATGGGGCTGAAATCTCTGGGTCTTTCGGGGGTTGCCCGCTGTTCATTCAGCCATGAACCCCCGTACCGACGCGAAGGGTTTTCCCTCGTACGGGGGCACTTCAGGACATCACGGCGTGTCGCGGCCCGGCGCCGACGCGCACCAGTGCGTCGGCCGGGACCACGGGGACGGCTGGGGCGGGGGCGGCCGGCGCCGGAGTTTGGCGCCAACTCGCCCCTGCCCTCGGAACTAACCGCTGTCCGGCGCCGACTCCCGCGCGGGGCGCCCGCGCAGGGCCCGTACGACGAAGAACGCCCCGACGAGCGCGCAGGCCACGACGACCACGAGCAGGTCGGGGACCCGGTCGCCGATGCCGCGCGCCCACTGCTCGGCCGCGAACGAGTTGTCGACGTCGAGGAGTCCGGGCAGCGCCGTCGTCCCGTCGAACACGAGGAACAGCGTCCCGAGCGCCAGGAAGAACAGGCCGGAGGCGAGCGACGTGGAGTGCGTCTCGAAACGGCCGATGCGCACCGGGCGGCCGCGCAGCCAGCGCCGCTTGCCGAGGTCGAACCGTTCCCACAGCAGGGCGAGCAGGAACAGCGGCACGGCCATGCCCAGGGCGTACACGGCGAGCAGCGCCCCTCCGTACACCGGGTGGCCGCCGAGCGCGGCGACCGTGAGGACGCTGCCGAGGATCGGTCCCGCGCAGAATCCGGCGAGTCCGTAGACGGCGCCGAGCGCGTACACGGACACGGCGTTGGTGGGGCGGATGCGGCCGGAGAGTTCCGACATGCGCCGGGAGGCGAAGCCGCGGCCCGCGATCTGGAGCACGCCGAGCGCGATGATCAGCCAGCCGCCGACGGAGACGAGCAGATCACGGTGCCCGTAGAAGAAGCGTCCCGCGTACGAGCCCGCGGCGCCGAGCGGGACGAGGGTGGTGGCGAGCCCGAGGTAGAAGACGCCGGTGCGGGCGACGAGCCTGGTCGGGCTGTCGATGGAGTACGCGAAGAACGCGGGCAGCAGCAGTGCGCTGCACGGGCTGAGCAGGGCGAGCAGCCCGCCGAGGAACGCCGCGAAGTAGCCGATGTCGCTCACTTGCCGCCGCCGGACTTCGCGGTGGACTGCGCCTTCGCCGCCTCGATGGCCTGCTCGAACGCGGCGGTGGGCTGGGCGCCCGCGATGGGCTGCCCGTTGAGGAGGAAGGACGGCGTGGAGGTGGCGCCGAGCGCGTACGCCTCGTCGCTGTCGTTCTTCACGGCGGCGCGGGCGGCCTTGCTGTCGTGGTCGGAGCGGAACCGGTCGAGGTCCTTCACCCCGGCCTCGCGGGCGAGCGCGTCGAGACGGTCCGCGCCGAAGCCCTTGTCCTTGGCGCCCTCGGCGTAGGCCGCCTTGTGGAACTGCCAGAAGCGGCCCTGCTGCCCCGCCGCCCAGGCGGCGCGCGCGGCGGCGTTCGAGTCGGCGCCGAAGATCGGGAAGTTGCGCCACTCGATGCGCAGCGTGCCGTCGTCGACGTACTTCTTCACGAGGGCGGGTTCGGTGTCGCGGGCGAACTTTCCGCAGTAGCCGCACTTGAAGTCGGCGTACTCGATGAGCACCACGGGCGCGTCGGCGCGGCCCTGCGCGAGCGGGTCCTTCGCGTCGCGCCGGGCGAGCTTCTGGAGCTTGTCGGTGAGCGCGTCGGCGTTCTCGGCGGTGTCCGTCTGCTGCTGGTCGGCGACATCCGTACGGTCCTCGGGCCGGGTCGCGGTGTACGAGACGGTGCCGAGGAGGGTCGCGGCCACGGCGACGGCCGCCGCGATCGCGGCGGAGCGGCGCTGCTTGGCGCGGGTGGTGGTGTTCTTGGGCATGACGAAGTCGTCCTTGCGTGCGTGGGTGTGCGTGATGACGGGTGGAACGGGGCGTCATCTACACGCGCAGGACGGACAGTTCGACGTGGCCGGGCGGATCGTGCGGCGGCGGGGGTCCGCGGCCCTGCGGGGTGGGCGGGACGATGCCGGTGAGCGGGGCGGTCGCGCCGAGCCCGTGCTCGTACGCGAGCGGGGCGAGGAGTTCGTGGGCGGTCGTGCCGCGCGTGGGCACGCCCTGGCGACTGTCGGGCGCGTGCCGTCCCTCCCGGTCGCAGTCGGGGGTGCCCGGCGACGACAGGTGAGGGGCCGACACGAGGGCCGGGGCCCGGTCGGCGGGCGCGGTCGCGGCGTCGCTGCCCCAGGCCGCGCCGACCACGGTGACCAGCAGGGTCACCAGGAGGGCGGGGACGGTGAGGCGGCGCATGCGGGCAATTCTGCACCATAGGGGGAAAGGGTCAGCGTTCACGTCCTGTTGTCCGGTGGGTCGGCTCGGCCTCAGTTCGCCATGGTCTGCTTCCGGGCAGGCTGCGGAAGAGCTTCGGGAGGAGTCGTCCATGGATCGCGTCGAACTGCGCACCGTCGAGGAACTGATGGCCGCCCTGCACGCCTGCCGGGGCGCGTGGGACACCCCGGACCGCAGCGGTGATCCCGTGGACCTGCACGACCACGCGCTGCAGACGGCCGCGCTGCTGCGCCGCTCCCGGCCCAGCGACAAGGAGTTGCAGGTCGCGGGGCTCGTGCACGACATCGGGCATCTGCTGTGCCCGGGGGACGACGCGGGGCACGCGGACCGGGCGGCGGACGCGGTGCGCGGGCTGCTCGGCGCGCGGGTGGCAGGCCTCGTACGGATGCACGTTCCGGCGAAGCGATATCTGGCGGCGGTCGAGCCGGGGCGTGGCCTGTCCGCGCAGAGCGCGCTGACACTCGGCGTGCAGGGCGGGCCGATGACGCCGCGCGAGGTCGCGGCGTTCGAGGCCGACCCGCTCGCGGAGGACGCGGTGACCCTGCGACAGGCGGACGACGCGGGCAAGGTCGTGGGCCTGGACGCGGGGATCCTCGAGGACTGGCGGCCGGTCCTGGAACTCGTGGCGGCGGCGCGGACCTCGTACGTGCGTTAGGGCCCGCCTCCACAAACGACCCACGAACCGTGCACGGCTGACACATCGTCATGCGCCGGTCGGCCGTGAGACCGTACGCGCATGACCTCGCGTCCCACCGACCCGCGTGTGCTCGACGGCAGGGCGGCCGTCGTGACCGGTGCCTCGCGCGGCATCGGTCGCGCGGTCGCGGAGGAACTGGCCAACTGCGGCGCCCTGTTGTGCGTGACGGCGCGGGACCCGCACGGCGTGCGGGAGACCGTCGCGGCGCTGCGGGCGCGGGGCGCCGAAGCGGTGGGTGTGCCGGGGTCCGTGGCGGATCCGGCGCATCTGTGGGAGGTCACCGAGCGGGCGATGACGGAGTTCGGCCGGGTCGACGTCGTCGTGAACAACGCCGCGACCAACCAGCCGTACGGGCCGCTCATGGACGCCGACCCCGACGCGTGGCGCGCCGCCTTCACGGTCAACGTGGAGGCGCCGCTGCGCCTGGTGCAGTGCGCGTGGCGGGCGTGGATGAGCGAGCACGGCGGCGCCGTCGTCAACGTCTGCACGGAGGGCGCGGGACATGTCGGGCCGAACGTCGGCGCGTACGGCACCAGCAAGGCGGCGCTGCTGCATCTGACGGCCCAACTGGCGGGCGAGCTGGGCCCGTTGGTGCGGGTGAACTCGGTGTCGCCCGGCCTCGTGCGCACCGAGATGGCCCGCTTCGTGTGGGAGCGGGCCGAGGAGTCGGTGGCGGCGGGCCTTCCGGCGGGGCGGATCGGGGAGCCGGAGGACGTGGCGCGGGCGGTGCGCTGGCTGGTGTCGGACGAGGCGTCCTGGATCACCGGCGCCGAGCTGCTCGTGGACGGCGGTACGCGGGTGCGCGCGGCCTCAGCGGGCGGCGCCGCGAACGACGCCGTCCACCAGCGGCTGCGTCACCACTTCCCGGGCGCGTAGTCCTTGAGGAAGACGCCGTACACGTCCTCGCCGGCCTCGCCGCGCACGACGGGGTCGTAGACGCGGGCGGCGCCGTCGATCAGGTCGAGCGGGGCGTGGAAGCCCTCCTCGGCGAGGCGCAGCTTGTCGTAGTGCGGGCGCTCGTCGGTGATCCAGCCGGTGTCGACGGACGTCATGAGGATGCCGTCGGCCTGGAACATCTCCTGGGCGCTGGTGCGGGTCACCATGTTCATCGCTGCCTTGGCGGCGTTCGTGTTCGGGTGGCCCGCGCCCTTGTAGCCGCGGCCGAAGACGCCCTCCATCGCCGAGACGTTCACGACGTACGCGCGTCCGCTCTCGGCCTTCTTGGCGGCGTCGGCCATGGCCGGGCGCAGGGCGCTGATGAGGATGAACGGCGACGTGTAGTTGCACAGCTGGGTCTCGAGCAGCTCGACCGGGGAGATCTGGTCGATGGTCTGCACCCACGTGTTGGACTCGACGACGTCGGGGACGAGGCCGCCCGCGTCGATGGCGGTCCCGGCGAGGTGCCGCTCGATGCTCGCGTTGCCCGCGACGAGCGCGAGGTCGGCGACCTTCTGCGCGTCGAGGCCGCTGGTGCCGAGGGGAAGCGCCTGGATGCCGTCGACGGCGCCCGAGTTGAACGCACCAATGACGGTGTGCGGCGGCAGCTCGCCCGCGGGCAGCGGCGCGCTCTCGCCGTCGACGAGGGCGGCGTACGCGGAGGGCAGCCGGCGCACGGTCTGCGTGGCGTTGTTGATGAGGATGTCGAGCGGTCCGGCGGCGGCGACCTGCTCGGCCAGGGACACGGCCTGCGCCGGGTCGCGCAGGTCGATGCCGACGACCTCCAGGCGGTGGATCCAGTCCGCGGAGTCCTCCATCGCCTTGAAGCGGCGGATGGCGTCCTTCGGGAAGCGGGTCGTGATCGTGGTGTGCGCGCCGTCGCGAAGGAGGCGCAGCGCGATGTACATGCCGATCTTGGCGCGGCCGCCGGTGAGCAGGGCGCGCTTGCCGGACAGGTCGGCGCGGGCGTCGCGCTTGTTCCGGTTGAGGCGGGCGCAGTCGGGACAGAGCTGGTGGTAGAAGTAGTCGACTTCCACGTACCGGGTCTTGCAGGTGTAGCAGGAGCGGGGGCGCTGGAGTATCCCCGCGATCTTGCCTTCCTCGGTCCGCGAGGACGGCAGGATGCCCTCGGTCTCGTCGTCGATGCGCTGCGCGGAGCCGGTCGCGGTGGCCTCGGTGACCGCCTTGTCGTGGGCGGTCTTCGCGGCGCGGCGCTCCTGGCGGCGGCGCTGCTTCACGGTCCGGTAGATGCCGGCGGTGGCGCGGCGGACGGTGATCGCGTCGGGGTGATCGACATCGATCGTGTCGAGTTCCGCCAGGACGCTGAGGCAGACGGCCAGCCGCTCGGGGTCGATGCCGGGGCCGAACTCGGCCTCCGGGTCCGTGGAGGCGACCTCCGGCTCCACGGAGGCCTGAGGGGCCTGGTTGTCGTCTGTCACCGTCATCGCCGCTGCCGTTCCTAGGGTCTCGCGCGTCGCGCGCGGACCGCGCTCGCTGCCAAAGCACTCGAAGGCGGAATTTTACGGAGCGGCGGCGCCTGTCTCCAAACCCGTGGCGGCCCCGGCCCCTGTTCAGTGGCCGGTCTCACGCGCCCAGGCCGCCGCCGGAAGTCCGCGGGACCGGCGGACCGCCCTGTCGACACGGCTCCCGCGGGGATCAAGGATGGAGCCGCCCGCGAGACCTGACTGAAGGGACATCCAGTGGAGCGCATAGGCATCATCGGCGTCGGCGAGCTCGGCCGGGCCCTCGTGACCGGATTGAGCGAGGGTGTCGAGGATCCGCCGGACGTCTTCCTCTCCCCGCGCGGCGCACAGGCGGCGGCCGAGCTCTCCCGGCTCTTTGCGAACGTACGGGTCTGCGCCGACAACCAGGAAGTGCTCGACCGCTGCTCGACGGTGATCCTCACGGTCCGTCCTCAGGACCGCGTGGAGGCGCTCTCCGGGCTGCGGGCGGGCCGGGACAAGGTCGTGGTCAGCGCCATGGCGGGCGTCGGCATCGACGAGGTGCGCGGGCTGCTCGGCGGCGCAGCCCCCGTGGTGCGCGCGATCCCGATGCCCGCCGTGCGCGAGCGCGGCGCCGTCACCGTGACGTGCCCCGCGCACCCCGCCGTCGACGGCCTCTTCGACCGCCTCGGCGGGGCGCTGCCGGTCGCCGACGAGCCCACGCTCGACGTCTTCCAGACGCTGACGTCCACCCTGACCACCCACTACTGGTACCTGGCGACGCTCACCGAGTGGGCCGCCCGGCAGGGTGTCGCCCCCGCGGACGCCGACCGGTACGTCCGCGGTCTCTTCCACAACGTCGGGCGTTCGCTGGGCGACAACACGCGCTCCGTCCAGCAGCTCGCGGGCGACCACGAGACCCCGAAGGGCACCAACGAACGGGTCCGCACCACCTGGTTCACCCCGGCCAACGCCGAGGCGCTGACCCGAACCCTGGACGAGCTCCGCACGGACCTGGGCAGGCCGGGCGTGGACCCTGCCTAGAACCCGCCGTCACCACCGTGCCCGAAGGCACGCCTAGAGCGTGCAGGCCTCGAGCAGCTCCGTCAGCTCCTCGGTCACCGCGCCGGCCAGGGTCTCCAGGTCCGGCACCGCTTTCGCGTCAGCGACGATCCCGTAGTGGACCCTCCCCCGGTACGTCGACACCGCGACGGCGAGCGACTGGCCCTGGGCGAGCGGGGCCAGCGGGAAGACCTCGGTGAGCGGGCAGCCGCCGAGCCGCAGGCCGAGGCTGGGGAGCGGCACGCTGGTGACGAGCAGGTCGAACAGGAGTCGTGCGTTGCGGCCGACGAGTCCGCCGCCGAGCCGCAGGCCGAGCGGCGGCACATGGTCGGCGAGCAGGGCGACGGCGCCCGCGCCGCGCGAGGGGCCCGCGTCCTTGTGCCGGTCCATGGCGGACCGCACGGTGCGCAGCCTCGCCAGCGGGTCGCCCTCGGCGACGGGCAGGCGCACCAGGTAGCCGGAGAGCCTGTTGCCCTGCGGGTGGGCGGTGCGGGGCCTGCGCCGGGAGACCGGGACGAGGGCGCGGGGTTCGACGCCCTCGCTGCCGTCGCCACGCTCGTCGAGCCAGCGGCGCACGGCCCCGGCGACGATCGCGATCAGTACGTCGTTGACGGTGCCGCCCGCCGTCTTGCGGATGCGGTGCACGTCGTCGAGGTCGAGCACGACGCCGGCGGTGCGCCGGGTGCCGCTGGCCGCGGAGCCGAGGGCGGGCGAGGTGCGCACGCCCCAGGTGGCGCGGGCGACGGCGGCGCCGATGGCCACGGCCTGGCGTGCGCTGCCGGTGAGGTCGCGGACGTGGTCGGGGTAGCGGCGCGGGTCGAGGTCGCCGAGGGTGATCTCGCGCAGGCCGGGGACGGGGAGGCGCAGTCCGCGGCGGGTGGCGGTGGCGTCCTTGGCGGGGCGGCCCGCGGGCAGGTCCATGGGGTCCATGACGGCGGCGGCGAGGGTCAGGGCGCGCAGTCCGTCGGCGAGGGCGTGGTGGAACTTGAAGAGGACCGCGAAGGACGCGCCGTCGGCCGCGGGCAGCACGTGGGCCTCCCAGGGCGGCCGGCCGCGGTCGAGCGGGCGTTCCATGAGCGCGCCCGCGGCGGCGTGGAAGTCCGCCACGGGTTCCGTGAGCCGCACATGGTCGAGCGGGTCGAAGTCCGCGGCGGGGACGCGGGCGGCGCCGCCGATGGGCACGAGCACGCCGGCGATCCGCATGCGCAGGCCCGGCACGCCCGCCGCGCGGGCGGCGAGCAGTTCGACGGCGTGCCGGGCGGCGCCGGGGTCCTCGGCCTCGAAGACGCCCAGGGCCCCCAGGTGCATGGGGTGTTCCGGGGTCTCGATGTTCCAGAAGGCAAGGTCGAGTGGAGCGAGCAGATCCGAACTCTGAGAGGTCATGGAAGGCTCTCGCGTCGACAACGGGAATGGGCAGTCAACCCCCGGCAGTCGATTACGGTCAAGTACGATCATGCCACGCTGCGTTAACAACTGATGAAGACCCGCCCCTCTGGGAGAGGCGGGTCTCATGTGACACAGAAGCCGACTCGTGTGGCGTGTCGACTACGTCACTTCAGGGCCGGCGGCGCCGCGTCGGGCCCGGTCCCCCACGCCGACGGCTGCTCGCCGAGGGTGAAGGACAGGTCCCGCGTGCCCCGCAGGTCGTCGGTGGTCAGATACGTCCGCTCGTACGCGGCGCCGTCCGTCCGCGCCGACTGGATGTACCGCTTCGCCTCCGACGTGCCGGGCGCCTTCACGGTCAGCGCGCCCTTCGGGTAGTAGCGCCGGTCGAGCCGGATGTCGACCCGCTCGAAGACGGGCGTCGACAGGCTCCACGTGTCCGTGCCGGGCTGCACCGGGAAGATCCCGATCGACGACAGGACGTTCCAGGCGGACATGGTGCCCAGGTCGTCGTTGCCGGTCATGCCGGTCGGCGTATCGGTGAACAGGGTCAGCGCGGCGTGCACCACGTCGGTGGTCTTCCACGGCTGGCCGGTGGACAGATACGTGTACGGCGCGATCAGGTCGGGCTCGTTCTGCGGGTTGTACTTGTCCGCGTTGTAGTAGTCGTACGGGCCGTTGACCCACACCTCACGGGCGGTCTTCGCGGGGTCCTTGACCAGCTGGTCGTAGGCGAAGAACGAGTCGAGCCGCTTGTTCGCCGCGTCCTTTCCGCCGATCAGGCCGACCGTGCCGGGCAGGTCCTGCGGCACGAGCCACTGGTACTGCCAGGACGTGCCCTCGTGGAAGCCCTCGCTCTGCGCCGGGTCGGCCGGGCCGGTGAAGGCGCCCGACGCGTCGCGCGCCCGGAAGAATCCGGTCGAGTCGTCGAAGATCTTCCGGTAGTTCTGCGCCCGCTCGGCGTACCGCTTCGCGTCGTCCTTGTGCCCGAGTTCCTTCGCCATCTGGCCGAGCATGGCGTCGGACAGCGCGTACTCGAGGGTGGCCGAGGCGCCGTGGTCGTAGTCGGAGTCGCCGGGCTTCACGTGCTGGCGGCCCTTGATGTACGGCGCGAACCCTTCGGCCAGGTACTCCTTGTTGGCCTCGCGGCCCACGGGGGCGGAGTCGGCGGGCGGCACGCCGTCGGCGTTCTTCTTCAGGGCCCGGTACGCCTCCTCCTCGTGCCCCTTGAGCAGGCCCTGCTGATAGGCGTTGGTGAGGAACGGGGTGACCGGGTCGCCGGTCATGATGTTCGTCTCGACCGTGCCGTAGCCCCACTTGGGCAGCCAACCGCTGTCCTTGTCGATCCGGATCACCGACAAAGCCATGTCCCGAGACTCGCGCGGAGCGAGCAGCGAGAGCAGCTGCGCCTGGGTGCGGTACGTGTCCCAGAGCGACCAGTTCTGGTAGTACGTGAACCCGTCGGCGCGGTGGATCTTCTGGTCCCAGCCGGTGTAGCGGCCGTCGACGTCGCTGCCGATGTTCGGCGCGAGGAACGAGCGGTACAGCGAGGAGTAGAAGGTCCGGCGCAGGGTCTCACTGCCGCCCTGCGCCTTCACGTCGTCGAGGCGGTCCTCCCACGCGGACTGCGCCGCGCCCCGCACGGAGTCGAAGGAACGCCCGCCCTCCTTGGCGAGGTTGAGCGCGGCGCCGTGCGCGTCGACGTAGGAGATCGCGGTGGTCGCCTCGACGGTGCGGTCCTTGCCGGTGTCGAAGCGGACGTACGCGCCGTTGCGCTCGGCGTCCGCGGCCGAGGCCTTCGACCCCGCGGTGACGGTGTCGCCCTTCCAGGTGCCCGACGAGGTGAACGGGCGGTCGAACCTGGTGATCGTGTAGAGCGTGTACTGCTTGGTGTCCTGACAGAAGCCGCTGCCGGTGATGGCCGTGCGCACGGTCCGGTTGTCGAGGATCTCGACCTTGGTGTGCACGGTCTTGTGCAGCGACTGGCCCGCGTTGATCATCACGTTGGCCTTGTCGGTGGCCGGGAACGTGTACTTCTGCACCCCGGTCCGCTTGGTGGCGCTCAACTCGGCGCCGACGCCCGACTTCAGACCGACCTTGTAGTAGCCGGGCGACGCCTTCTCGTCGTCGTGGCTGAACTCGGCCGCGTACTTCGCGTAGTCCGTGCTGCCGATGTCACCGACGGTCGGCAGCACCGGCAGATCGCCGCCCAACCCGCAGCCCACGCCGGACAGATGAACGGTGGAGAAGCCGCGGATGTGGTTCTCCGAGTAGTCGTAACCGGTGTTGTGCCCGGTGTCGGGCGAGAACTGCACCATCCCGAACGGCACGGCGGCCCCCGGGTAGGTGTTGCCCTCGTTCTCGGTGCCGATGAACGGGTTGACCAGATCGGTCAGTCGGCCGCCCGCGGACGGGGCGGAGGCCGCGGCGGGCGCCGCGAGCCCGGCGCCGAGCAGCGCGACCGCCCCGGCGAGCACCCCCAATGTGCGGCGGACGGGTCTTCTGCGCCTTCTCATCATGCACTCCTCGACAACGTTGTCAGCATGGCTGGTCATTCTTCGCGCGCCCCGACGGCCCGTCAAGACTCAAGGCGCCACAGGTGATCGTCCGTCCCGTTGTCGGCGAACTGGACGACCTGCGCGCTGTCGGCCGTGGACATGCCGTCGACGCCGAGAACCTTGCCGCTGTGCCTGTTGCGCAGCAGGAACCAGCCGTCGCCCTGGTCTTCCCGCTCCCACAGCAGATCCTCCCGGCCGCTGCCGTCGTCCTCGTACTGCACGACCTGGGCGCTGTCGGCCGTGGAACTCCCCTTCACCGCCAGGTACTTGCCGCTCTGCCCGTTGCGGATGCGCAGCCCGTCGCCGCCGGCCGGGAGGAGCTGCCACGCGTGGTCCCCAGTGCCCGAGTTGCGGAACTGCACGACCCGCGCGTCGTTGTCGGTCGACATGCCGTCCACGGCGAGGACCTTGCCGCTGTGCCGGTTCAGCACACGGTGGTGGCGTGGTTCCGGTACCCACGGCCTGCCGTTCGGGGCCGCCGTCGGGAACGCGGTGATGCGCAGCCGGGCAGCCCCCATCGGCACCAGGGTCACGTCCTCCACCGCGGCGCGGCTGCGCGCGGGGCTCGGCTGCAGGGGTGCGACGACGCCTTCCTCATCAGCGATCCACTCGGGGATGAGGCGGCCCCGCGCCGTGAGCGTGACCGGCGCGGCCTCGAGGGTGAAGGGATTGTCCGCGAGCGGCCCCTTCCCGCGGTGTGCGGTGATCGCACCGTCGGGTACCAGGCCGTAGTTCCACGGGGAGGTGGCGTGCACCTCGTACTCGGGGAACGTGTCGTCGCCGCCCGTGCGCACATACCGCTCGCCGATCCTCAGCGAGTACGTGAGCGGGCCGCGGTCGACGCTGACGCTGTCGTGGTTGCCGCTCCAGGTGCGCAGCGACGTCCTGCACGGCAGGCGCAGGCGCACCTCGTCGCCGTCCCGCCAGGTGCGCCGGACCTCCGCGAACGAGGGCCCCTTCGCGACCTTCACCGCACGTCCGTTGACGGTCAGGCGGGGCGCTTCGCACCACCGTGGAACACGCAACCGCAACGGGAACTCCACCGCCCGCTCCAGGCCGATCCGCAGGGTGACCGTCTCGTCGAACGGGTAGTCCGTCTCCTCCCGCACCGTGGCCTCGACCCCGTCGCCCACCTCTGCGCGTACCTCGCACGGCGCGTACATCGCGGCCACGAGCCCGCCGCCGGGAGACGCGAGCCACAGCTCCTCGGTGAAGTAGGGCCAGCCCATGCCGTAGTTGTGCGGACAGCACCGGTACTGGTCGACTCCGGGCTGATAGGACTGCATGGCGAAACCGTTCTGGAACTGCCCGTTGGTCTTGCGGGTGTTGTCGAGGTCGACGCCGTTGGCGCTGGTGATGTAGTGGACGCCCTTGCCGTTCGGGTCCAGGGCGGCCGGGAGCATGTTGAAGGCCAGATCCTCGCAGCGGTCCGCCCACACGGGGTCGCCGGTGATCCGGGTGAGCAGCTCGTGGCTGGCCATGAACTCGACGATGCCGCAGGTCTCGAAGCCCTGGCGGGGGTCGCCGAAGCCGGGCCTGACGTTCTCGTCGCCCGCCATGCCGCCGCCGGGGAACTGGCCGTACTCCGCCAGTACACGGTCGTAGGTGCGGTAGGTGGCGCGGCGCAGTTCCTCCTGCCCCTCGGTGGCCCACTGGGCGTACTGGGCGGGTTCACGGAAGCCCTGGGCGATGTTGACATTGTGCGGGGTGGGGAGCTCGCCCGTCCAGTCGGCGCCGTAGCGGTGCATCTTGTCGACGAGGTCCGCGAGGAAGGCGTCACCGGTGCGCTCGTACAGCCAGCGTGCGGTGTCGATGCCGTCGCCCCAGCGCACGGACACCCAGCTGCTGTCGAACACGCCCTTCCCCTGGTCCTCCATGTACCTCAGGAACCGGGTCAGGAACGGCACGATGCGCTCGTCGTGCGTGTACTCCTCCCATGTGCGCAGCGCCATGAGCAACGGCAGGAACGGCCAGAAGTCCGGGCCGCCGTTCAGAGATGTCCGCAGTGAACGCGGGCCGAAGAATCCGTCGTCCTGCTGCGTGGCGAGGATCGGCTCGATCCAGCGTCGGCACGTGGCGAGCGCGTCGGCGTCGTGTGTGGCGATCGCTAGGGGCACGAACCCCCGCAGCCAGTATGGGACTTCCTCCCAGCCGCCGAGCTCCGGGTGGATCCAGCCGCACGTGTCCATGTCGAGGAAGTGCGACTTCTCCTCGTACCGTCCACACAGTCCGGCCAGTTCCAGCCGCAGTTGGCCGGCGAGCCACCCGTGTGCGGTGACGCTGCCGACCGGCAGACGCGTGAACGCGTCGGCGGACGGTCCCGACGCCTCCGCGCGCGCCGCCGTCGTCGCACCGCCCCACGCGGTGGCCGCGCAGGCCACCGTCGCGGCCTGCAGCACGCCGCGTCGAGTCACAGTCATCAGCTGCCTCCTACGGGGAAGGGGCGGGCCCGTGGGTACGGGCCCGCCCCGGGGACGTACGGGATCAGGAGCAGTTCGCCACGGTGTCCTGCGAGGCGTCGCGGATGAGCGCCTGCTGGGCGTCGTGCACCCGCTTCACGTCCGGCTTGACGACACGGCGGTCGTAGGTGAGCAGGCCGTTCAGCTCGCCCTCGACGTCGGAGATCTGGGTGTAGACCGCGCCGTTGCCGCCCTTGCAGGCCAGCTTGTGCACCTCGTCGAGCTTCTTGAGGTAGTCGTCCGTGTACGTCGCCGGGTCCACGTCGACGTAGGACTGCTGGACCGACCAGGCGTGGCCCGGCACCGCGAGGCCGAGGCCGCCGTACTCGCCCGCGACCAGGGCGCGTTCGCCGTCGGGCTGCGGCGGCAGGGCGGGGCTCGGGTAGCCGTGCTCGTCCATGATGTCGCCGGCGCCGCCGTCGCGGCCGAGGTTGAGGCCGGACTGGCCGTTGATCAGCCGGGTCGGGTCCCAGGACTTGGCCTGCTCGGCGATGCGGCCCTCGTCGTACTGGCCCCACCCCTCGTTGAAGGTGACCCACATGACGACCGACGGGTGGTTGACGTGCTGGTCGATCATCGTCTTCATCTCGCGCTCGTACTCGGCGCGCGCCTCGGTGGACGGGTTCTTCCCGGCCTCCATCGCCGGCATGTCCTGCCACACCATCAGGCCGAGCTTGTCGGCCCAGTAGAACCAGCGGTCGGGCTCGACCTTGATGTGCTTGCGGACCGAGTTGAAGCCCATCTTCTTGTGCATCTTCAGGTCGTACGCGAGGGCCTCGTCGCTGGGCGCGGTGTGCAGTCCGTCCGGCCAGAAGCCCTGGTCGAGGGTGGCCATCAGGAACGTCGGCTTGCCGTTGAGCAGGGTGCGTGGGGTGCCGTTCACCTTCTCGACGGAGATCGAGCGCATTCCGAAGTAGCTGCCGACCTTGTCGCTTCCGACGCTCACCTTGAGGTCGTAGAGGAACGGGTCCTCGGGCGACCACAGGTGCGGCTCGGCGATCTTCAGGGTGAGCGGGGCGCCGGAGGTACCGGTGGCGGTGGCGACCTTCTTGCCGTCCGCGTACGCCGTCGCGGTGACGGGCAGGCCGTCGCGAACTCCCTTGGTGGAGACGGCCACTTCACCGGTCTTCACGTCCGGCGTCACCTTCAGGTCGCTCACGTGGTCGGTGGCGACGGGCTCCATCCACACGGTCTGCCAGATGCCGGAGGACGGGGTGTACCAGATGCCGCTGGGGTCGAGGCGCTGCTTGCCCATCGGCGGGTTCTCGCCGTTCGCCGCGTTCGTCGGGTCGTAGACACCCACGATCAGTTCCTGGGTACGGCCGGGCTTGAGCGCGTCGGTGATGTCGGCGCTGAACTTGTCGTAGCCGCCCTTGTGGTCGGCGACCTTCGTGCCGTTGACGTAGACCTCGGACTTCCAGTCGACGGCGCCGAAGTTGAGCTGGAGGCGCTGCTTGTCGCCGACCTTCCAGTCCGCCGGCACGGTGAAGGTGCGGCGGTACCACATGCGGTCCTCGTGGCGCTCGATGCCGGAGAGCTGGGACTCGACCGGGTAGGGCACGAGGATCTTCTCGTCGAGCTTCTTGCCGACCGGCGGCTGCTCGCCCTCCTTGGCTCCGGCGAACTGCCAGCTGCCGTTGAGGTTCTGCCACGCGGAGCGGGTGAGCTGGGGGCGCGGGTACTCGCGGTGCGCGTTCGCCGGGGTGACGTCGTCGCCCCACTTGGTGGTCAGCTCGTACGTCGAGTGGTTGGGGCCGCTCGACCAGAAGGAACCGACCGCCGTGCCGTCGCTGCCGGCCAGACCGCCCTTGCCGTCGTACGTGACGTCGGCCTGCCCGGAGGCGTCGCCGTCCTTGTTGCCGACGACCGGCTCGTCGAGGCCCACCAGGAGGGCGCGCGGGTCGTCGGGGTCGGCCTTCGCCGAGCCGAGCGGCCACTTGGCGCCGCCGATGACGGCCTTGAGGTGGTCGTTCAGATCGCCGGGCACGGCGCCCAGCTTCTGCGCGAAGTCCAGCTTCAGGGTGCGACCGTCACCGAGCACGGTGGTGCCGATGGCACCGTCGTACTTCCAGTCGTCGGGGAGGCGGAACGCGGAGGACGGGATGGCCTCCTTCTGCTCGCCGGGCTCGGTCCAGCGCAGATGGAGGTTGGAGCCGCCGTAGTGCTCGAAGTACTCGACCTTGATGTCGACGGCCTTGCCGGCGGTCAGATCGACGGGCTGGGAGGTCTGCTCCTTGTCCCAGTCGTCGACCCAGTGGTCGATGACCAGCTTGTTGTCGACCCAGAGCCGGAATCCGTTGTCACCGATGATTGACAACGTTGTCGGCCCGGACTTCTCCGGAACCAGCTTCCCGGTCCAGCGCACGCTCGCGTCGTCGGAGCGGCCGGTCGCGGACGACAGTCGGGACTCCAGGCTGTCGAAGTCGATCTGCGGGTCGAAGCCGGTGGCCTTGAGCTCGTCGAAGTCGAAGGCGCCCGCGGCGGACTGGGTGTAGTACTCGCCCTTCAGGCCGTGCGGCACGACGGTGTCGTCGTCCGCGGCGGCGGCAGCGCCGGACGGCACGGTGCCGAGCGCGCCGAGGCCGAGGGCCGCGGTGAGCAACAGGGACAGGCGTCTGAGGCTTCGGGGCTTTCTGGTGGGTTTGGTGCGCACGGATCCTCCTGTGCTGGGACGCGTCGAGGAAGAGTGGCGGCTCGCCGCTCGGGTCTGTGCAACTGCGGTGGACTACGTTGGACTTCGTTGAACATTGTTGCGAGGACGGGCAGTTGGCATCACAGCACGGGCGGACGCGTCCGGCAAGACCGCGCGAGCAAGAAGGGGCGGCCGTGTCCGCCGCCCCTTCCTGTTCCACAAGTTCCCCAGGTTCTCTACGCCGACGGTTCCTTGGCCGCTCCCCCGGCCCCGGCCGGGACGCCGACGGCCGCCGCGGGCTCCTGCTCCCGGCTCCGCGCGAGGAGTTGGACGCCGACCGCCGCCAGGCAGGCCACCGCGGCAGCGGCCCAGATCGTGACGTACGCGGAGAGGGTCGGGGTGTTCGTCGAGCCGATCACGAGGGTGCCGAGCGCGACGGAGAACGCGGCGCCGCCGACGCTGCCGCCGAGTGTCTTGAAGTTGTTGTAGACGGCGGTGGCGCTCGCCGT
Source organism: Streptomyces sp. SDT5-1 (assembly GCF_052245995.1). NCBI lineage: Bacteria > Bacillati > Actinomycetota > Actinomycetes > Kitasatosporales > Streptomycetaceae > Streptomyces > Streptomyces sp. SDT5-1. Next base: position 1,014,334 of record NZ_CM125963.1, read on the forward strand.
ACGGTCCGCCGCGCTGCTCTCCACGATCACGGTGGGCAGCCCGCCGAGCGCGAGCCCGACGCCGAAGCCCACCAGGGCATTGGCGACGGTGAACGGCACCAGGCCCGTGTGCAGCGCGATCAGCCCGCCGTAGCCGCAGGTGAGGAGGGTGAAGGCGAGCAGCAGCAGACGGCGGTAGCCGATCTTCCCCGCGAGATTCGCGCAGAGCGAGGAGCCGAGGAAGGCCATGACGTGCGGGACGATGCCGCACAGGCTGATCTGCCAGGCGGCGAGGTCGAACCCGTAGCCCGTCTTCTCCGGCGCGGTGGCCATGAAGCTGACGGCGACGGTCTGCCCGCCGAGCAGGACGGCGCCGAGCACGAACCCGGAGGCGTAGTACGGGGCGCTCTGCCGGCGGCCGAGTGCGCGCACGTCCACCAGGGCCTCGGGGCGGCGCAGTTGGAGCCGGGTCCACAGGTACAGGAGGGCCGCCGCGAGGACGAGGCCGCCGAGTGTGGGCACCGACAGCCAGCCCCAGGAGGAGCCGCGGGAGACGGTTCCGAGCAGCAGGACCAGGGCGACGGCGAGGAGCGCGGCGCCGGTCCAGTCCATCCGGCCGCTCGCCCGGGTGCGGGACTCGGGGATCGCCGTGAAGGACAGGGCGACGCACGCGACGGCGAGGGCGGCGAGCGCGAAGAGGGTGGTGCGCAGGTCGCCGAGGAGCGCGAGCAGCGGTCCCGCGAGCGCGTGGCCGAGGACCGAGCCGAGGGTGAGCGAGCCGACGAGCAGGCCGACCGCGCGGCGTCCGCCGTCGACGGTGAGCCGGTCGCGCACAAGGCCGATCTCCAGCGGCAGCAGCGCGGCGAGCGGTCCCATCAGGGCGCGGCCGAACAGCAGGACGCCGAGGTTGGGAGCGCAGGCCACGAGGACGGTGCCGACGGCGATGGTGCCGAGGGCGACGCGCATCATGCGCCGGTGTCCGTACAGGTCGCCGAGGCGGCCGAGGGCGGGGACGCTGACGGCGGCGGCCAGGTACTGCACGGAGGTGATCCACTGGGCCTGGCCGGTTCCGATGCCCTGCCAGTGCTGGATCTCGGGGACCAGCGGGATGGCGGCGCCCTGGAGGAAGCCGCTGATCAGCTCGAAGGCGACGAGCAGTCCGACGACCGCACGCACGCCGCCGCCCGTGGCGGGCGGCGCGCCTCCGGCGCTCACGCGGCTGCTCCCCGGGCGAGGCGGCCCTCGGCGAGCGCGGCAAGCAGCGCGGACTGCCGGTACAGGACGCGGTCGTCGAAGACGGCGCGCGGCGAGTGGTTCACGGCCGCCTTCGCCGGGTCGGCGCCTTCGGGGGCGGCGCCGACGAGGAGCATCGCGCCGGGGGTGCGCTGGAGGACGAAGGCGAAGTCCTCGGAGCCGTTGGCGGGCTTGGGCGCCTCGTGGACCTGCTCGGCGCCGAAGAGTTCGCGGGCGGTGTCGAGGGCGAAGGCGGTCTCGTCGGGGGCGTTGACGGTGACCGGGTAGCACACGTCGTACGTCACGTCGACGTCCACGCCGTGGGCGTCGGCGATGCCGCGGACGAGGCGGGGCAGGCCCTCGATGAGGCGCTCGTGGACGGGTTCCGAGTAGCTGCGGACGGTGGCCTCGAACGTCGCGGTGTCGGGGATGACGTTCTGCTGGGTGCCCGCGTGGAAGGTGCCGACGGTGACGACGGCCGGGTCGAAGATGTCGAAGCGGCGGGTCACCCACGTCTGGATCGCGGTGACGATCTCGCAGGCCACGGGGATGGGGTCCTGGGCGGCGTGCGGGGTCGAGCCGTGGCCGCCGCGGCCGCGGACGGTGACGCTCAGGACGTCGGACGCGGAGGTGACGGTGCCGGCGCGGCTGGCGATCATGCCGCCGGGCAGCCGGTCGGCGGCGACGTGCAGGGCGTAGGCCGCGTCGAGGGGTTTTCCGGCCGCGTCGAGGACGCCCTCGTCGAGCATGACGCGGGCGCCGCCGAAGCCCTCCTCGCCGGGCTGGAACATGAACACGACGTCGCCCGCGAGGTGTTCGCGGCGCTCGGCCAGGAGCCGGGCGGCGCCGACGAGCCCTGCGCTGTGCAGGTCGTGGCCGCAGGCGTGCATGGCGCCCTCGATCCGGGAGGCGTAGTCGACGCCGCTGGCCTCGGTGATGGGCAGGGCGTCCATGTCGGCGCGGAGCAGGACGGCGCCGCCGGGCCTGCCGCCGCGCAGCACGGCGGTGACGGAGCTGAGGTTCTTTCCGGTGGTGACCTCCAGGGGCAGCCCGTCGAGCGCGGCGAGGAGCTTTTCCTGGGTGCGGGGCAGGTGCAGGCCGAGTTCGGGTTCGCGGTGCAGGGCTCGGCGCAGCTCGACGAGGTCGGGCTGGAGCTCCTTGGCGCGTTCGGTGGGCGACATGACGGGGTGGACCTCCTGATGGGGCCGGACTGGTGGTGCCGGATGCGATGCAGGGGGACGTGCGGGCGCGGGGGCGCCGGGGTGGCTCAGCTCGGCAGCAGCAACTGCCGTGCGATGCCGTTCTTCTGGATCTCGGACGAGCCGGTGAGGACGCGGAACATGCGCAGCTTGCGGAAGATGGACTCGACCTCGGCGCCGCGCACGAGGCCCGCCTTGCCGTGGATCTGGACGGCCTCGTCGGCGATGCGGAAGGCGCTCTCGGCGACGAACAGCTTGCACATAAAGGCTTCCGTGCGCAGTTCCCGGCCCGCGTCGAGGTCGGCGAGCGCGTCGTAGGTCATGCTGCGGGCCGCGTAGTACGAAGTGGCCATGTCGGCGAGCTTGTGCTGGATGGACTGGAGGGCGCCGAGGGGTGCGCCGAAGACCTGCCGGGTGCGGGCGAAGTCGACGGTGAGGGCGAGGGCGCGGCGGGCCTGGCCGAGGACGGTGGGGCAGTGCAGGAGCCGGTTGGTGGTGACGCGGCCGAGTCCGATGCGCAGCCCGTCGCCCACCTTGCCAAGCAACTGGCCTGCTTCCACGCGGCAGTTGTCGAGGACGATGTCGCTCTCGATGTGCTCGCCGGACATCGGGGTCTCGCCGGGCAGCACGGTGCAGCCGGGGGAATCGAGGTCGACGAGGAAGGCGGAGAAGACCGGCTTGGCGTCCTCGGGGGCGTCGGGCTCCGGAGCCATGCGGGCGATGAGCACGGAGAAGTCGGCGAACGGTCCGGCGGAGGAGAACACCTTGTGCCCGGTGATGCGCCAGCCGTCGCCTTCGGGTGTGGCGACGGTCTTCATGGCGCGCACGTCGGACCCGGCGTCGGTCTCGGTGAGCGAGAAGCAGCAGGCGCGCTCGCCGCGGATGACCGGTTCCAGGTACGTCTTGATCTGCTGCTCGGTGGCGTACTGGAGGATGGAACCGGCACGCAGCGGGCCGCCCATGTCGCCGAGGACGCTGTGCTGGAGGATGCGTCCGGAGGCGCCGACCTCCTCCTTCAGGGCGGCGAGTTCGGTGTACGTGAGGTCCTGGCCGCCGTGTTCCTTGGGCAGGTGGATGCCGTAGAAGCCGAGTTCGCGGCTGCGCCGCCAGACGGGTTCGAGCTGCGCGCGGGTGTAGCCGGCCTCCGGCGCGAGGCCCAGTTCGCTCTCGTAGTCGGCGAGTTCGCCGTCGAGGTAGTCGCGCAGGCGGCCCACGAGGTCCTGGAGCCGCGGATTGTCCTCGTAGGTGGGGGTGAGGGTGAAGGTCATGGTGGTGCTCGTCTCCTGTCAGTGGACGCGGCGCTCGGCGCCGGTCCAGTGGCGCGCGCGGACGGCGCGGCGGTCGATCTTCCCGTTGCGGTTGACGGGCAGCGCGTCCACGAACTCGACGGTGCGCGGCTTCTTCACGCGGGCGAGGCGTGCGGCGCAGAAGTCGACGACCTCCGCCTCGCTGACCTCGGCGCCCGGCCTGCGCACGACGACCGCCTTGACGGCCTCGCCCCACTTCTCGTCGGGGACGCCGACGACGCAGGCCTCGGCGAGCGCCGGATGGTCGTACAGGACGGCCTCCACCTCGGAGCAGTACACGTTGTAACCGCCCGAGATGATCATGTCCTTCTTGCGGTCGACGATGAACAGATAGCCGTCCGCGCGGAGAAAGCCGAGGTCGCCGGTGTGCACCCAGCCGTTCTTGAACGTCTCGGCGGACAGCTCGGGTTCGTGCCAGTACGCGGTGACGCAGTCGGGGCCGCGTGCGACGACCTCGCCGATCTCGCCCGCGGGCAGCGGGGTGCCGTTCTCGTCGACGACCCGGACCTCCGTGTCGAAGACCGGACGCCCGCAGGACAGCAGCAGATCCGGGTCCGTGGTGGTGCCGGCGAGGACGTCCTCGCGGGTCAGGACGGTGATGCCGCTGGTCGTCTCGACCTGCCCGTAGCCCTGCATGACGATCGGGCCGAAGGCCTCGACGGCGTCGCGCAGGCGCTGCGGCGAGACCGGGGCGCCGCCGACGTGCAGTGAGCGGAGGCTGGACAGGTCGGCCGTGGCGGTCTTGGGGTGGGCGAGCAGCATGCCGAGCATGGTCGGCACGAGGAACGTCGCGGTGATCCGCTCGGCCTCGACGGTGGCCAGGAACTCCTCGGCTCCCCAGCGCGGCAGGACGACGACGGTGGCGCCGGAGGCCAGCAGGGCGAGCAGGGGCATGCCGGGGGCGTGCGTGATGGGTCCCGCGGCGAGATAGCACTCGGGGTGCGCGAGGTCGCCGTCCGAACTCATCATCCGCTTGCGCATGTTGGCGAGCCTGTTGCCGTGGGTCTGCACGGCGGCCTTCAGCTTGCCGGTGGATCCTGAGGTGAAGTTGAGGACGGCGGCGTCGTGCTGGTCGACCTCGACGGCGACGGCGTCCTCACTGCCCTCACCGAGCAACGCCTCGTACGTGAGCGGCCCTTCACCCCCGTACACGACAAGCAGACAGTCCCCGGATGCCTGCTCGAGAGCAGCCCCTGCGGCCTCCACCCTCTCCGCATCCACGAACAGCACCCGCACATCGGCGTCGTCGAGGATGTGCGCGACCTCGTCGACGGAGAGCCGCGGGCTGATCGGGACGCGGACGAGTCCGCTCTTGGAGAGGGCCATCTCGGTCTCGACGGCCTGCGCGCAGTTGCCCGCGTACGTCGCGACGGCCTGTCCCGGCGCGAGCCCGCGGCGTATCAGAGCGGAGGCGAGGCGATTGGTGACCCTCTCCAGCTCTCCATAGGTCAGCCTGCGTTCCCCGCAGATCAGGGCCTCGCGGTCGGGCCAGAAGGTGCTGCTTCGAGTGATGTACGTGCCCAGGTTCAACGGACTGCTCCCACGCTCGTCGGCTCAAATCGCCATGGCGACCAGTTGGAGACAGCGTGTCTACAAACCTTCGGAGTGTCAATGATCCGGTGTACGCTTCCCGGACCGAACGGGACGTGAGAGGAGCCGGACCATGCCGCCGGAACCGGGGGACCGCCGAGTACGCCGCACCCGACGCCTGTTGCGCGACGCGCTGGTGTCGCTGTCCCTGGAGCGCGGGTACGCGACGGTGACCGTGGAGGACATCACGGAGCGGGCCGACCTGGGCCGGGCCACGTTCTACAAGCACTACACGGACAAGGACGACCTGCTCGACCGCGTGGTGACCGATCTGCTCGACGAGCTCCAGGACCGTCTTCGCCCGCTCGTCCAGGCCTCCGAGGTCGGCTTCACCGGCAAACCGGCGCTGGAGATCTTCCGGCACGCCGACGAGGAGCGGGACGCCTACCGGATGATCCTGCGCGGTGAGGGCGACGGCCGGGCGCTGCGCCAGTTCACCCAGGCGCAGACCGAGGCGACCGCCGACGTCTTCCGCGCCCGCGCCGCCCACGAGGGCGTCACGCCGCGCATCAGCGTCGACGTCCTGGCCCGCGCCTGGGTGGGCGAGCAACTGGCCGTGCTCGCCTGGTGGTTGGAGGAGGACCCCCGCCCCATGCCGCCCGAGGAGGCCACCCGCATGCTCCTCGACCTCTCGATGCGCGGCCGCTACTGGGCCAACGGCTTCGAGGGCGAACCCCCGGTGCCGGACCCGTCATAGGATCCCGTCCGGCGCCGCGCGGGGCCGGACGGGAGCCCCGGACACCTGAGAGGTCAGGCGCTCTCGGCGCCGGGCGGGGTGGCCCATTCGACGAACTGGACGATCACCCCGTTGGGGTCGGTGACCTGGAAGAGGCGTTCGCCCCAGGGCTCCTCGCGCAGCGGCATGGTGATCTCGACGCCTTCGGCGCGCAGCCGCTTCTCCTCGTCCGCGATGCCGGTGACGGTGAACGCGATGATCAGGCCGGAGGCGCGCTGGTCGCGCTGGTCGGGCGGCAGTACCTCGATGCCGCGGGCGAGCAGGACGATGTCCACCGCGGCGTCGTCGCGCGACAGGGAGGCGAACCCCTCGGCGGCGGCCTGCTCGACGTAGCCGAGGTGGGCGGTGAAGAACCGCTGGGAGGCGGCGACGTCGTCGACGGTGAGCGAGACGGTGGACGCGGTGATCTGCAAGGGGCTTCTCCTCCGTGATTGCGACAGGTGGAGCACGGGAGCATCCATTCTTCGCTCCGGCGCAAACTTACGACGGACGTAAAGTTAGACCGGCACACTCAGGGGTGTCAACATAAAAATGCTACGAGGGTAAGATTGCCCCATGACTACCGACGCCGCCTCGTCCGCACCCCCTACCGGCCTGCGGGAATCCAAGAAGCAGGAGACCCGTCAGCTCATCTCGGACGTCGCCACCGGCCTGTTCCTGGCCCAGGGGTTCGAGCGGACCACCATCGCCGAGATCGCCTCCGCCGCGCGGGTGGCGAAGAAGACGGTCACCAACTACTTCCCCCGCAAGGAGGATCTGGCCCTGGACCACCAGGACGCCTTCGTGGCCACCCTGGCCGACACCGTGGCCCGCCGTCGGTCGGGCGAGTCCGCCCTGTCGGCCCTGCGTCACGCGTTCACCGAAGCGGCAGCGAAAGCCGATCCGGTCGCCGGGTTCTCCGGCCCCGACTTCGCGCGCATGGTCGCCGACAGTCCCACCCTGACCGCCCGGCTGCGCGACCTGCACGACCTGCGGGAGGCCGCCCTGGCGGACGCCCTGGCCGACGCCACCGGCGCACGCCGCGGCGACATCACCCCCCGCACCGCCGCCGCCCTGCTCGGCGCCGTGCACCGCACCTTGTTCCAGCGCATCCAGGAACTCACCCTCACCGGTGAGGACAACGCCCGGATCTCCGCCACCGTCAGCGCGGAGGCGGACAGCGCCTTCGACCTGTTGGCGCCGTCGCTGGCCGACTACGCCGCCGGGTGAGCCGGCGTGGCTCAGTGCACCGACTGCCCCTTGCCCAGGGCGATCACGCCGGACTTCGACACCGTGTAGAGCTCCGCGTCGCGGCTCGGGTTGACGCCGATCGTGGCGCCGACCGGGACCTCGACGTTCTTGTCGAGGACGGCGCCGCGCACCACCGCTCCCCTGCCGACCCGGACGTTGTCGTGCAGGACCGAGCCCTGGACGACCGCGCCGTCCTCCACGACGACGCCGGGTGACAGGACGGAGCGGGTGACCTGGCCGCGGATGACGCAGCCGGGACTGACGATGGACTCCGACGCGATGCCGCCCGCGCAGAACTTGGCGGGCGGCAACTGGCCGGAGTGCGTGTAGATCGGCCAGCGCCTGTTGTCGAGGTTGAAGACCGGGGTGTCCGAGATGAGGTCCATGTGGGCCTCGTAGTACGCGTCGAGGGTGCCGACGTCCCGCCAGTAGCCGTGGTCGCGGTCCGTCTCGCCGGGCACGTGGTTGCCGTCGAAGTCGTAGAGCTGGGCGACGCCGCGCTCGGTGAGCATCGGCACGATCGAACCGCCCATGTCGTGCAGCGAGTTGGGGTCGTCGGCGTCGCTCTGGAGGGCGTCGACCAACACCTTGGTCGTGAACAGGTAGTTGCCCATCGACGCGAACACCTGGTTCGGGGTGCCGGGCAGCGGTGGCGGGTCGGCCGGCTTCTCCAGGAACGCGTCGATGCGCGTGCCGTCGCGGGCCGGGGTGATGACGCCGAAGGACGAGGCCTCCGCGCGCGGGACGCGGATGCCCGCGACCGTGACGCCCGCGCCCGACTCGATGTGCTGGTTGAGCATCTGCCGCGGATCCATCCGGTACACGTGGTCGGCCCCGAACACCGCGATGTAGTCGGGCTGTTCGTCGTGGACCAGGTTGAGCGACTGGAGGATCGCGTCGGCGCTGCCCGAGTACCAGCGCGGGCCGAGCCGCTGCTGGGCCGGGACGGGCGTGACGTAGTTGCCGAGCAGGCTCGACATCCGCCAGGTCGTCGTGACGTGCCGGTCCAGCGAGTGCGACTTGTACTGGGTCAGGACGCACACCCGCAGGATGTCGCCGTTGACCAGGTTGGACAGGACGAAGTCGACCAGGCGGTACGTGCCGCCGAAGGTCACCGCGGGTTTCGCCCGGTCCGCCGTGAGCGGCATCAGCCGCTTGCCCTCCCCGCCTGCCAGTACGATCCCGAGCACCGAAGGTCCGCCGCGCATACCAACCCCCCTGGGATTCACGTGCCGTTGAGGATCTCCTCGTACACGTCGACCGTCCGCCGGGCCACCGTGTCCCAGCCGAACTCCGCCGCCGCCCGCTCCCGGCCCGCCTCGCCCATGGCCCGCGCCGCGCCGGTGTCGGCGACCACCCGGTTCAGGGCCTCCGCGAGCCCCGCCTCGAACGCCTCCGGGGCCCCGGCGTCGTACGGCACGAGCAGCCCCGTCTCCCCGTCGGCGACCACCTCGGGGATGCCGCCGACCGCGGAGGCGACCACGGCGGTGCCGCACGCCATCGCCTCCAGGTTCACGATGCCGAGCGGCTCGTACACCGAGGGGCAGGCGAACACCGAGGCGTGCGTGAGGAGTTGGATGACCTCCGGGCGCGGCAGCATCGACGGGATCCAGCGCACTCCGTCGCGCATGCCGCGCAGCTCGTCGACCAGCTCCCGGAACTCCCGGCCGATCTCCGGGGTGTCGGGCGCGCCCGCGCACAGCACGAGCTGCACGTCCTTCGCGAGCCCCTTCGCCGCGCGCAGCAGATGCGGCACGCCCTTCTGCCGCGTGATGCGCCCGACGAACAGCACGTAGGGCCGCTGCGGGTCGATGTCGTGGCGGCGCAGCACGTCGGTGCCGGCGTCGGCCCGGTAGAGGGACACGTCGATGCCGTTGTGCACGACGCGGACCTTCTTGGGTTCGAGCGACGGATAGCAGTCGAGGATGTCGGTGCGCATCGCGTGCGACACGGCGATCACGCGGTCGGCCGCCTCGATCGCGGTCCGCTCGGCCCACGCCGACAGCGCGTAGCCACCGCCGAGCTGCTCGGCCTTCCAGGGCCGCAGCGGCTCCAGGGAGTGCGCGGTCATCACGTGCGGTATCCCGAGGTGCAGCGCCGCGAGGTGCCCGGCCAGGTTCGTGTACCAGGTGTGGGAGTGGGCGAGGTCGCGGCCTTCGAGCGCGGCGGCGATGGACAGGTCCACGGAGAGCGTGCGGAGCGCGTCGTTCGCCCCGTCGAGCGCGGGCCAGGCCCGGTGCCTGCGCACCCCGTCACCGGCGCCCTCGCCCCAGGTGTGCACCTCGAGGTCGACGAGGGGGCGCAGCTCGCGCGCGAGGAATTCGACGTGCACTCCGGCGCCGCCGTACACATCCGGCGGATACTCCCTGGTCAGCAGTCCTACCCGCACGCGCGGCCCCCGTCTTCGTCGGTCGGCGTCACTCGCTCCGGATCGCTGTTCGAAAGCGCATCTCATGGTCACCCATGGAAGGCCCGCGCGGAAGGGCGCGGACGGCACCGGCGGCCCGAGTCTCCCCCGGGTCCCTGGGGCACCCGTCCTGGGGATGAAACAGGACCCGGCCTACTCCAACGGGAGTAGGACCCAATGCGTGCTCAGGTCGGACGACGCGAAGGGGGGAAAAGAGCGATCGTGGAAGGTATGAGAAGCGATCGTGCGCCACGCCGCACCTCCAGGAGCTCCACATGAGCGACCTGGTGCTTTCCGTGCTGCTCTCGCTCGTCTCCGCCGTCGCCTACGCCGGCGGGGCGATCGTGCAGGAGCGCGTGGCCGCGACGTCGCCCGAGGCGGCGTACGCACCGCTGCGCAGGCCCGCCTGGTGGGGCGCGGGCTGCCTGAACGGGCTCGGCGCGCTGCTGCACGTCGCCGCCCTGGCCTTCGGTCCGCTGAGCGTCGTGCAGCCGCTGGGCGCCCTGACGATCGTGCTCGCGCTGCCGATGTCGGCGCTCCTGGTGGGGCGCAGAGCCGGGGCGACGGCCTGGCGCGGCGCGATCATGGCGACGGTCGGTCTCGCGGGCCTGCTCGCGCTGACCGGGGCCACCACCGAGCAGACCCTGGACGGGACGCAGCGCCTGGTCGTCGGCCTGATCACGGCGGGCGGCGTGCTGGCCCTCATGTCGTCGGCCCGCGTCGCGCACCGGCACCCGGTGGTGCGGGCGGTGCTGCTCGCGGTCGCGGCGGGCGGCGCGTTCGGCATGGCGTCGGTGTTCACGAAGTCGGTGACCGAGGACTGGACCGGTCAGCCGCTCGAACAGCTGGCGACGCTCCTCGCGATCGCCGGCCTTGCGGCGACCGGCATGCTGCTGTCGCAGGCCTCCTACCGGGGCGCCGGGCTGGCCGCACCGCTGGCGACCGCGACGGTCGTGAACCCGGTGGTGGCGGCGACCATCGGCATCACCATGTTCGGCGAGTCGTTCCGCTACGGGACGATCGGCACGATCCTCGCGCTCAGCTGCGGCGTCGTCGCGGCGGGTGGGCTGATCCTGCTGACCACGGAGCGCATCGGGCGCGGCCGCCGTGCGGGCGCCTCGGTCGTCGCCCAGGGCGTGTCCCCGGCGATCCCGCCCGTGGTGCCGGACAGCCCGGCCGGGCTCGACTCGGTGCCGCTGCCCGGCCCCGGGTCCCGGCGCAACCGGCCGCCGTGCGACGGCCGTCCGGAGGACGTCAGATCCTGACGCCGCGGGCCCGCAGATACGCCAGCGGGTCCACGTCACTGCCGAAGCCGGGCCCGGTCCGCACCTCGAAGTGCAGATGCGGGCCCGTGCTGTTGCCGGTGGACCCGGAGCGCGCGATGCGCTGGCCCGCCACGACGCGCTGCCCGCTCTTCACGGTGAGCGCCGACAGATGCCCGTACTGGCTGTACTTGCCGTCGGCGTGCCGGATCACCACCTCGTAGCCGTACGCGCCTCCCCAGCCGGCCGAGACGACGTGTCCCGCGGCGACGGCCTTGACGGAGGTGCCGGTGGGCACCGCGAAGTCGACACCCGTGTGGTACCCCTTCGACCAGGAGGAACCGGCGGCGCGGTACGGGGTGCCGAGGGACGCGGCGACGGGGGCGACGGCGCTGTGCGCGGTGGCCTTGGCCGTCTCGGACTTCTTGGCGGCGGGCTTGGGCGCGGCCTGTTTCTGCGCCTGTTTCGATGCCTTCTTCGCGGCCTGCTGCGGTGCCTGCGCCTTCCCCGGCATCGCGAGGCGCTGGCCGGGGGTGATGAGGTCGGGGTCGGCGCCGATCGTGCTGCGGTTCGCCGCGTACAGGGCGCGCCAGCCGCCCTTCACGGACCGCTCGGCCGCGATGCCGGAGAGGGTGTCGCCGCCGACGACGCGGTACATCCGGGCACGGCCCGCCCGTGACTGCGGCGTGGACTGCGGGCGTACGTCGGGTGCGGCGGCCTCGCGGGTGAGCCCGGCGCGTCCCGAGCACACGGGCCAGGCTCCGGGGCCCTGGCCCTTCAGGACCTTCTCGGCGACGGCGATCTGCTCCTGCTTGGTGGCGAGGTCGGCGCGCGGGGCGTAGGCCGTGCCGCCGTACGCGGCCCAGGTGGAGCGGGTGAACTGGAGGCCGCCGTAGTACCCGTTGCCGGTGTTGATGCTCCAGTTGCCCGAGGACTCGCAGGCGGCGACCTTGTTCCAGGTGTGCGCGTCGGCGGCCTGCGCCGTGCCCGCGCCGATCACCGGGATCGCCATCCCGACGCCGCCCACGGTCACGGTGAGCGACGCCCGGTTGACCCGGCTCGCCTTGTACCGGCGGTGCCGGCCGCGTAACGCCATGACTGCCCCCTCGGCCACACGTAGGAGCGGCAAATTAGCCGCTCCTACGGAAGCCGACAAGGGTGCCGTGGGCCACCTTGGCGGGATTCAGCCCCTCAAGTGACCAGGAATCCACCGCAGTTGCGCGGCCTGCTGGAAGGGGCCGCCGCCCTCGTGGTCGTTGAAGGCGTACACCTCCATCGACTTGTCGGTGCCCGCCCAGTGGTTGTACGCCGCGAAGACCGTGGACGGCGGGCAGGTCAGGTCCTCCAGGGCGGCGGAGAACAGGGTCGGCGCGGTGGCGCGCGCGGCGAAGTTCATGCCGTCGAAGTACGACAGCGTCCGGAAGACGCGCTCGTCCTCGCCGATGTGCGCCTTGAGGTAGAGGGCGATCTCGCGGTAGGGGTGACGCTCGGTGAGCGTGGCCGCGCGCCGGAAGTCGCACAGGAACGGCACGTCGGGCGCCGCCGCCCTCAGGTCGGGCACCAGTCCCGCCACGGCGATGGTGATGCCGCCGCCCTGGCTGCCGCCGGTGACCGCGATCCGTGAGGCGTCGATCAGCGGGTGCGAGCGGGCGGCGTCGACGGCACGCACGGCGTCCGTGTAGACGCGCCGGTAGTAGTACTCGTGCGGGTCCTGGATGCCCTTGGTCATGAAGCCCGGCTGGGACGGCGTGGAGCCGACCGGGTCGGGGGTGTCGCCGACGCTGCCGCCGCTGCCCTGCCCGCGGGTGTCCATCACGAAGTGCGCGAACCCGGCGGCCGCCCAGCGCAGGTGGACGTGCGGGAGGCCGCGGCCGCCGCCGTAGCCGATGTACTCGACGACGGCCGGAAGCGGCTCGTTCGTGCCCGCCGGGAGGACCAGCCAGCCCTTCACGGGATGCCCGCCGTAGCCCGCGTACGTAACGTCGAATACGTCCACCGCGGTGTACGGGACGTCGACGGGCTCGAAGCGTGCGTCCAGGTCGTGCTCCCTGGCCTCGACGAGGGTCTTCTCCCAGAAGGCGTCGAAGTCGTCGGGGGCGGTCGGCTCCGGTCGGTAGGTCCGCAACGCGTCGAGCGACAGGTCGAAATGAGGCACGCACGGCTCCAAATTCGTAGAGAGTCCACGGTGGGGCGGACGCCAACCTAACCCGTCCTCCGACCAGGAATGAACAAAATTCTTCATCTTCCAGATACAGGAGCGGCAGACATGAGCACTACAGCCCAGATCGGTATCACGGGCCTCGCGGTGATGGGGCGCAATCTCGCCCGCAACTTCGCCCGGAACGGCTACGCCGTGGCCCTCCACAACCGCACGGCGTCCCGCACGCACGCGCTGGTGGAGGAGTTCGGCGAGGAGGGCGTCTTCGTGCCGACCGAGACGGCGGAGGAGTTCGTGGCCGCGCTCGAACGGCCGCGCCGCCTGGTCATCATGGTCAAGGCGGGCGAGCCGACGGACGCGGTGATCAAGGAGTTCGCGCCGCTCCTGGAGCCCGGCGACATGATCGTCGACGGTGGGAACGCGCACTTCGCGGACACCCGGCGCCGCGAGAAGGAACTGCGCGAGCAGGGCATCCACTTCGTCGGCACGGGCGTCTCGGGCGGCGAGGAGGGCGCGCTGCACGGTCCGAGCATCATGCCCGGCGGCAGCGTCGAGTCCTACGAATCGCTCGGCCCGATGCTGGAGAAGATCTCCGCGAAGGCGAAGGACGGCGCGCCCTGCGTGACCCACGTCGGCCCCGACGGGGCGGGCCACTTCGTGAAGATGGTGCACAACGGCATCGAGTACGCCGACATGCAACTCATCGGCGAGGCCTACCAGTTGCTGCGCGACGTGGCCGGCTACTCCCCCGCCGAGATCGCCGACATCTTCCGCGAGTGGAACACGGGGCGCCTCGACTCCTACCTGATCGAGATCACCTCGGAGGTCCTCGCGCACGTCGACGAGGCGACCGGCAAGCCGTTCGTGGACGTCGTCCAGGACCAGGCCGAGCAGAAGGGCACGGGACGCTGGACCGTGCAGATCGCGCTCGACCTGGGCGTGCCGGTGTCCGGCATCGCGGAGGCGGTGTTCGCCCGCTCGCTCTCGGGCCACGCCGAACTGCGCGACGCCTCCCGAGGGTTGGCGGGGCCGACGGCGAAGAAGCTCGGCCCGGGCGAGGCCGCGGCCTTCGCCGGACGCGTCGAACAGGCCCTGTACGCCTCGAAGATCGTGTCGTACACGCAGGGCTTCCACGAGATCGCCGCGGGCAGCGAGCAGTACGACTGGAACATCGACTCGGGCGCGGTGGCCCGGATCTGGCGCGGCGGCTGCATCATCCGCGCCGCGTTCCTCGACCGGATCACGGCTGCGTACGAGGCCGAGCCGGGCCTCGTGTCGCTGTTGCAGGACAAGGAGTTCGCCGCCGAGATCGCCGCGGCGCAGGACGACTGGCGTTCGGTCCTGGTCGCGGCGACCCAGCAGGGTGTGCCCACGCCGGGCTTCGCGGCGGCGCTCGCCTACTACGACGCGCTGCGCGCCGAGCGTCTGCCGGCCGCGCTCACGCAGGGCCAGCGGGACTTCTTCGGCGCGCACACGTACCGCAGGGTCGACCGGGAGGGCTCGTTCCACACGCTGTGGGGCGGCGACCGCTCCGAGGTCGAGGCGTAGGCCCTTGTCGCCGGCTCCGCTAAGCGGGTGACGGCTCGGGCTCCGGCGGGTGCGGGTCGGGGTCCGGGTCCGGCAGCGGCGGCGTCGGTGACGGCGAGGGCCGCGGCGAGGGCTCGGGCACCGGCGTCGGGAACGGGTCGGGCATCGGGCCCGGGTCGGGGCGGTCGGGGCCCGGTCCTGGACCCGGCGTCGGGGTCGGCGGGACGGGGTCGGGGAACGGATGGGTCATCGTTGGTTCCTCCAACGGTTCGGAGGGGACCTCTCCACTGTCTCCCGGCTCGCGTGCCCACGCCCGCCGGGTCCACGCGTCAGCCGTCCGTTCGCGTCAGCCTCACGACCGGAATGTCCCGGCTCGTCTTCTTCTGGTAGTCCGCGTACGGCGGGAACAGCTCCACGAGCGAGTCCCACACCCGCGCCTTCTCCTGCGTCGAAAGGGTCTCGGCGCGGGCCGCGAACCGCTCGGTCTCCACCCTCAGCCGCACGTCCGGATTGGCCTGAAGGTTGAGGTACCACAGCGGGTGCTCGTCGGCGCCGCCCTTCGATGCCACGATCAGGTAGTCCTCTCCGTCGCGGCCGTAGATCAGGACGGTGCGCCGCCACTGGCCGCTCTTGCGGCCCTGGTAGTCGAGGAGCAGGCACGGGGCGCCCTGCATGGTGGTGCCCTTGGTGCCGCCGGACTCCTCGTAGGTGCGGGCCTGGTCCGCGACCCAGCCGCTCGGGCTGACGACGACGTCGGCATCACTGTGAGTCATGCGTACTGCCTCCTGGGAAGTCGTGGGGTCAACGCCTTTCAATCTAAGTCCGGTTGACGCCCGCGCATTCCGAGGCGGCCGCGGCGAGGCCGGGGCGCGGGCTGGAGAGCACGGGCAGCGTGGTGTGGGCCCGCTCGGCGGCGTCGGTCAGCGAGGCCTGGGCGAGCACGATCACGTCGGCGTCGGCGACGCCCTCGATCGCGGTGGCGACGAGCGCGAGGTAGCCGTCCCTGTCCCCCGCGAGAAAGCGGTCCCAGGCGCCCTCGACGAACACGGTGCGCACGTCGACCGTGCGCCCGGAGCGCCGCGCCTCCTCCTCGACGAGGTCGAGGGTCGGGCCGAAGGTGCTGCGCACGGTGGCGACGACGGCGATCCGCCGCCCCTGGGCCACGGCCCGCGCGGCCATCGGCCGGTCGACGCGCAGCACCGGCACGCCGGCCTCCGCGGCGAGGCCCTCGGCGACGGCGCCGAGGGTGGAACACGTGCACAGCACGGCGTCCGTCCCTTCGGCGACCGCCGCGTCGAGCAGCGCCCGCACCTCGCCGGTCACGGCGTCGGGCCCCTCGGCGCCCGCCCGCTCCAGCAGCTCCTCGCGTACGACGTGACGCAGCGCGAGGCCGGGGTGGTCGGCGTCGCGCAGGGCGTCGAACACGGGCACGTGGACGGGCGAGGTGTGCAGGAGTGTCAGGTGCATGCCGGGCACCCTACGCGGTCGGCCACGCGCGCTGGATCACCACTTGGCGGGGTCGGCCTCCAGGGCGGACTTCGCGGCGAGCAGCAGGTCCGTGGAGACGGCGGGCGCCTCACCGGGGTGCCGCTCGGCCCACCGCACCACGAACGGGCACAGGGGCGCCACGAGCATGCCCGCGCGGGCGGCGACGGCGTACAGCTCGCGGGCGAGCGAGCCCGCGATGCCCTTCCCCTCGTGCTCCGGCTCGACGATGGTGTGCACCGGGACGAGCGCCCGCTCCGGCTCGTCCAGCACGAAGTACTGGATGTAGCCGACGACCTCGCGGCCCGAGCGGGCCTGGAGCAGCCCATTCTCCCGGAAGTCCTGGATCTCGATGTCGCTCATGGGCTCTCCTGCGTCGTGGTGGACCGGATTCAGCCCGCGGGTACCGCGTGCGGGCCGCGCGTCACATCGCCGCCGGGCACGGGAGCGGAGGCGTCCGAGCCGAGCGCCACGATCCGGTTCTCCCGGTCGACGTGCACGACGCTCGGCCGCAGGGCCCGCGCCTCGGCGTCCTCGACCTGACAGTAACTGATGATGATCACGAGGTCGCCCGGGTGCACGAGGTGCGCGGCGGCCCCGTTGATCCCGATGACACCGGACCCGCGCTCCCCCTCGATGACGTACGTCTCGAGCCGGGCGCCGTTGTCGATGTCGACGATGTGCACGAGCTCACCGGGCAGCAGATCGGCGGCGTCGAGCAGATCGGCGTCGATGGTCACGGAACCGACGTAGTGCAGGTCGGCCTGGGTGACGGTGGCGCGGTGAATCTTGGACTTGAACATGGTGCGCAGCATGGAGCTACTCCCTGAAATCGGCTCCCTGCCTGCGTTGTTGCAGGTCAAGGGCTGTCGGGTCAGCTTACAGCGAGACGCGGTGGCGGGGATGGCTCCGCAGGTTCCTCACTGTCCCGGGCGCCGATCGTGCGGCCCCTGTGCCGCTGCGGCGAACGCGTCGGCGATCGGCGCGATGAGCGAGGCGAGGCGGCGGGCGCCGATGTTGCCGATCGGCTCCCACAGCGCGGCGCAGTGCTCGTCCGTCTCCACTTCGATGCGCTCGCGCGCCGCGCTCCCGGCGTCGGTGAGCACACCGTCGGGGTCGAGCCAGCCGCGCGCGACGAGGCGCGCCGTCGCCGCGCCCCACTCCTCGTCGTCCCACTGGCGGGTCGCTCGCACCAGGGCCGTCGGGAGGCTGCCGGTCGCGGTGTGCAGAACGAGGCAGTCGCAGGGCCCGAGACCGTTGTCGGCGAGGACGACGAGATGGGCGTCGCCGCGCCACTCGCGCACCACCGTGATCTGCTGCCACAGCGCGACGAGAGGCTCGGAGGGAAGCGCGACCGAGGCGTTCGCGGCGGCCAGCACCTTGCCCGCGCAGTCGGCGCCGGCGACGACCGGGTCGATCAGCGAGCGCGCCTCGGCGAGGTGGCCGTCCGTGAGGTGTACGCCCACGCGCCGCATCGCCCGCCCTGCGGCCCGAAAACGGGCGGCCTGCCACCGCTCCGGCGGCGCGACGCCCCAGACGCCCTCCATGGCCCGCACCGCCCTCGGACTGAAGTTGTAGAAGGCCGCGAGCACGACCTGCCACGGGACCGCGCCCATCGCCGCCGACCGGAAGGCCAGATACGCCGGTCCACGGTCGGTCACGCCGAGCCCGGCCGCCTCCTCGGCGGTCTCGGGAGCCAGGTAGATGAACAGGTGGGCGGCGCTGACGGCGCGGCTGACCTCACGGACGGCACGCAGATCCATCGGGCCGTCGCCGGTGCGGACTTGGTCGGGCAGAGCGTCGAGGTGCATGGCCATGGTGCCTCCTGGGCTTGGGCGGCGGTGTCGGGCGGGTGCCTCACCGCCAGCGAATCGACAGTAACAGAGATAATCGATTATCCAGCGGATCGTCTAGGGTGGGCCCATGACTGAGACGGCGTCCCCCTCGACCCCACCGGGGAAGCAGATGCTTTCCGAACAGGTCTATGCGCACCTGCGAGACGCGATCATGCGTGGGGAGCACGCCCCTGGCGCCCCGCTCAAGCCGCAGGACCTCGCCAGGGAACAGGGCGTGAGCCTGGCCGTGGTGCGCGAGGCGCTCGTACGGGTGGTCGGTGACGGGCTCGCCGACCGGCTGCCCAACCGCGGTTTCGCCGTCCCGTCCTTCACCGACCGCCGCTGGCAGGAGATCGCGGAGGCCCGCCGGACCGTCGAACCGGTCGTCCTGCGCATGTCCATCGAGCGTGGCGACCTCGACTGGGAGGCCCGCGTGCGGGCGGCACACCATCGTCTGGCGCGCACTCCCGCATACACACCGGAGGAGGGAGAGCACTACACCGCCGCCTGGGCGGAAGCTCACCGGGCCTTCCACCGCACGTTGTTGGAGGGGTGCGGCAACCGCGCGCTCCTGGAGACCTTCGACCGGATGTGGACCGCGAGCGAGCTTGCCCGCCGTTGGTCCGCGCACCGCGACCCCGACCGGAACGGCGCCGAGGAACACCGCATGCTGGAGGAGGCGGCGCTGGCCCGCGACGCCGACACCGCGGCCGCGGTCCTGGCCCGGCACCTCACCTTGACCGCGGCGGCCCTGACCGACGACTCGGGCCGAACCACCTAGGCGTACGCCTCAACAGCCGGGGCCGGGGTGGGAGTTCACGCGTGGATTCCCGGCGCTCAGTCCCGGTACGCGGCTGTCGCGGTCTCGACGAAGGACCGGATCAGCGGATTGGTGTCGCCCTCGTTCCACACCGCCACCACGCGGCTCGGCGCCATGTCGACCAGGGGCACCACGGCCAGGTCCGCGGGCAGGTCGTGTCCGAGCGGGGTCAGGCCGACCGTGCCGTTCCACAGCACGGCCTGCACGCACTCCTGGACGGCGCGCACCACCGGCCCCTGGCGCGGTGTGCCGCCGTTCCAGTACGCCTGCCAGAGGGGGTCGGTGCCCTGCGGGAACTGGAACCAGCGACGGTCGTTCAGCTCGGCCAGTCGCAGCCGGTCACGGCCGGCCAGCGGATCGTCGGCGCGCAGCACCACTCCAACGGGGTCGGCCCGCAGCACGCGCACCGTCAGGGCGGTCTCGTCGAACGGGGCCCGCGTCAGCGCGACGTCGACAAGGCCGGCACGCAGCCCGCAGGTCGGGTCGCTCAGATCGGCGTCGCGGACGCGGATGTCGATGCCGGGATGGTTTCGGCGGTGGACGGCGGCCAGCCTCGCCACTCCGGGGTCGGTGCCGTCGCCCAGGATGCCGACGGTGAGGGTCGCGGTGCCGGCCGCGGCGCTCACGCGTACGCGGACGCGGTCGGCGTGGTCGAGCAGGGCCCGCGCCTCGTCGAGCAGCACCGTGCCCACCGACGTGAGCGTGACGCCCGTGGCCGAGCGGGTGAACAGCCGGGCCCCGACCTCGGCCTCCAACTGCTTGATCGCCCGGCTCAGCGGCGGCTGGCTCATGTGCAGTCGTGCGGCGGCCCGGCCGAAGTGGCGTTCCTCGGCGACGGCAACGAAGTAGCGCAGGGTGCGTAGCTCCACGCAGCGACGATACCCACGAGGTATCGGCGTCGCGGAACGGGTCTTGGACACCGACAGGGCATCGGCGGTGCACTCGTGGGCATGACCGAAGAAACAAGGGCCAGCGGGCCGCGGACCGACCCCGCCGTATCGGTGGTGGGTCCCGGCGACGGAGAGACGATCGTCCTGGGCACGACGCGCATGCGCGTCCTGGAGGACGGCAGCCACACCGGGCACCGCCTCGCCATCGCCGAGTCCGTCCTCGCCCCGCACACCCCTGGGCCGCCCCAGCACCGCCACTCCGAACACGACGAGGGCTTCTACATCCTCTCCGGCACCGTGCGTTTCACCGTCGGGCACGAGAACCACGACGCCGCCGCCGGCACGCTCGTGATGGTTCCGCCCGGCACCCCGCACACCTTCGCCAACGTGTCCGACCAATCCGCCGTCATGCTCAGCACGTTCACCCCCGATCTGTACGTGCAGTACTTCCGGGACCTCCAGGCCCTGCTCACCGGCGACCGGCCCCCGACGCCTCAGGCCACGATCGACACGATGAGCCACTACGCGACCGAGCCCGCCACCGACCTCGCACCGGTTGCCCATGAACGGGAATCATGAACATCGCCTATTGGATCGTCGCGGGGCTGCTCGCCCTCTTCTACGTCTACTCCGGCACGCTGAAGGTGAGCCGGAGCCGCGATCGGCTCCGCCCCATGATGGCCTGGGTCGACCGCGTGCCGTTGCCCGTCCTCAGAGCGCTGGGGGCGGTCGAAGTACTCGGCGCGGCCGGCCTGATCCTGCCGCCCCTGACCGGCATCGCCCCCGTCCTCGCACCGGCCGCGGCCGTCGGCTTCGTCCTTCTGCAGGCCGGTGCGATCGCCGTCCACCTGACCGGCGACGACCGACGGATCACGCTCAACATCGGGCTCGCCGCCGCCGCGGCCGTGACCGTCTGGCTGGCCACCGGTCTGTGATCGTCGGCCACGCCGCCGCCGAACCGCTCGACGAGCGCTCCGCGCGCCGGAGCGGGTTCAGTCGGCGTGGGCCGTCGTCCCGAGGCCGTCTTCGTGTGCAGCGAGCACCGCGTCGCCGTGCTCCCTCGCCCAGTCGGCCAGCATGCGAATCGGATCGATCAGCGTCGCCCCGAGCGCGGTGAGCTCGTAGTCGACACGGGGCGGCGCCTCGGCACGGGCGTGACGGCGAACGAGTCCGTGCGCCTCGAGCCGGCGGAGCGTCTGGGTGAGCACCTTGCGGGAGATACCGCCGATCAGTTCGATCAACTCACCGTGGCGCACGGGCCCCTTGCTGAGGCCGGCGAGCACGACCACCGTCCACTTGTCGGCGATCAGCTCGACCGCCAGACGCGCGGGGCAATCGGCCAGAAAGAGGTTGCCGGGGCCAAGATCGCTCATGGTGCCCAAGGTACCTGCCGGTTCCTGTCGGATACCTAGCGTGGTTTCTCCCCCCCCCGTCTTCAACCAGGAGAGTCATGCGAGTCATCACTCAGCACACGACCGGCGGCCCCGAGGTACTCACCATCGTGGAAGCGCCCGAGCCCCGGCCGCTGCCGACCGAAGTCCTCGTCCGGGTCAGGGCGATCGGCCTCAACCCACTGGAGGCTCGCCTGCGCGCCGGCGAATTCCCGCTGATCGGCCCGCCGCCGTTCGTCCTCGGCTGGGACATCAGCGGCGTCGTCGAACAGGCGCAGACCGGGCGGTTCAGGCCCGGCGACGAGGTGTTCGGGATGCCCCTGTTCCCTCGGGCGGCCCGCGCGTACGCCGAAGCCGTGTCGGCGCCGGCGCTGCACCTGGCACCGAAGCCCGCGTCGCTGTCGCACGTCGAGGCCGCCGCGCTGCCGATCGTCGGGCTCACAGCCTGGCAGGGACTCGTCGACCTCGGCGGCGTGACCGAGGGCGACCGCGTCCTGGTCCACGGCGGTGGCGGCGGGGTCGGACATGTCGCCATCCAGATCGCGAAGGCGCTCGGTGCGCACGTCACCGCGACCGCCGGCCGGAGCAAGCGCGAGTTCGTCGAGGCTCTCGGCGCCGACGAGGTGATCGACTACACCGCGGTCGACTTCGCCGAGACGGTCCGGGACATCGACGTCGCGCTCGACACGCTCGGCGGCGACACCGCCGCGCGGTCGCTCCCAGTGCTCCGCCCCGGCGGTCACCTGGTGACAGCGGTCGCCGACGACGACGTGGAGCTCGCCGCCCGGTTCGAGTCGGCCGGCATGCGCTTCAGCGGCATCGCGGTCGACCCCGATCCTGTCGCCCTGCGAGGCCTCGTCACCCTTGTCGAACAGGGCGAACTCCGCGTCCACGTACAGGAGACGTTCCCCTTCGAGCGCGTCGCCGACGCGCACCGCTTGCTGGACGAGGGGCATCTCCAGGGCAAGCTCGTTCTCACCATCTGAGCCGCTCACGGGTGGCTCGGAAGGCGACCCGTCGACGCCGGCTCCGCCTCCGACACAGCAGCCCCGCGAAGAGGAGCGCTCTCCTGTCGCCGGTGGGGCACCCGAGGAGGACGATGGAGGGTACGGAGCCGGGCGGTGAGCGGCGAGTTCTGATCGGCCGGCCGAGTGAGAGAGGAGGTGCGGCGTCATGGCGCAGTTCATGGACGTCCACCACGGAATGAAGGGCCTCACCGCCGACGACCTGATGAAGGCGCACCAGGCGGATCTGGCGATCGAGAAGGAGGAAGGCGTCCACTTCGAGAAGGCCTGGGCGGACCCGCAGTCCGGCACGGTGTACTGCCTGTCCGAAGGCCCCTCCGCGGATGCGGTCCAGCGCATCCACGAACGGGCCGGGCACAAGGCCGACGAGATTCACGCGGTGCCGCTGTCCGCCTGACCGGTCCGCCGGCGCAGCAGCCGGTCCGCCGTGAGCACGGCGAGCGCCACCGTAAGGCCGAGGGCGAGGCCGCCGAGCACGTCGGTCGCCCAGTGCACGCCCAGGTAGATCCGGCTGGCCCCGACCAGCACCGTGCAGGCGACGACCGCCACCCACACCCCGGCCTTCGCCCCGCGCGCGGCGAGGCGGTCGGTGATCAGGACGGCGAGCAGCGGCAGCAGTGCGGCGGTCATGGTCGTGTGGCGTGACGGGAAGGAGTAGTCGCTCTCGTGCACGAGCCAGTACGACATCGGGGGCCTGACCCGCAGGGCCAGGTCCTTGGCGACGGTGGCCGCCGCCACCGACAGCGCGCCCGCGGCGCCGACGAGCAGCACGGGTCGCCATGACCGCGCCCGCCGGGCCAGGACCAGTGCCACCAGGACCGCGAGCACGACCAAGGGGATCTCGGCGGCGTTCGTGACCGCCGTCATGACCGTGGTGAGAACGCCGTCGCGGTGCTCGACCGCCTCCGTGAGCGCCGGGTGGTCGAGCCATGCGGCGTGGCCGTCCGCGACGAGCCCGGCGTCGGCGGCGAAGACGGTCGCGCTCGCGGCGAGCGGCAGCACCGCGGGGCGAAGGGCGGGGACGACGGCGGACGAGGACACGGGGCACACTCCGAGTTTCTGCGGCGGCTCCCGTGCGACGGCCGCGGGAGCGGAATCGGAGCATGCCCCAGGCCGGTAAGAGCCCGGCAAGGACGCGGGCGGGCCCGCTCCCCGACTACTCCGCCGGCACCAAGTTCGACGCCGAAGACTTGATCAAGGCGAGGGCCTCCGCCACCACCGGGTGCCGGGCACCGCCCTTGCGCGTGGCGGCGAGGATGCGGCGGGCGGGAGCAGGCTCGCCGGAGAGCGGGATGCGGGCCACCGGCCACTCCGTGTTGATGCGGGCGAGGCGCGGCACGAGGATCACGCCGAGGCCGTGCGCCACCATCGCCGTACCCGTGTCCCACTCGTCGGACTGATGGCCGACGTCGGGGGTGAAGCCGGCGGCCATGCACGCCGTGACCAGCAGGTCGTGGTACGTCGTGCCGGGTGTGCCGACGATCCACTGCTCGCGGGACGCGTCCGCGAGGACGACCCGGTCGCGCGCGGCGAGCGGATGCTCGGCGGGCACGACGAGGTCGAGCGGGTCGTCGAGGAGCGGCTGCTGCTCGAAGCGCTCGTCGCTGAGCGGCGGTGAGTCGGTCGTGACGACGACCAGGCCGAGGTCGGCCTCGCCCGTGAGCAGCAGCTCGAAGCAGCGGGCGGGCTCCGCCTCGACGAGCCGCACCTTCAGCTGCGGATGCCGGTCGCGCAGGGTCGCCGCCGTGGACGGCAGCAGGTGCGTGGCGGCGGTGGAGAAGCCGCAGAGCGTGAACGACCCGGTCTGCACGTCGGCCATCGCGGCGAGGTCGCTGCGCGCCCGCTCCCACTGCGCCTCCAGGACGGCCGCGTGCCGCAGCAGCGTACGGGCCGCCGCCGTCAGCTTGATGCCGCGGCCCGCGGGCTCGATGAGCGTGACGCCGACCTGCTCGGCGAGCTGCCGCAGCTGGTACGAGACGGTGGAGGGCTTGAGGCCCATGGCCTCGGCCGCCGCGGTGACGCCACCGTGCGCCTCGACCATCTGGAGGACCTTGAGCTTGGGGTCGATCATTCGACCATCTTGCACGGTCACGTACAAGATCGCCCAATTGTGTCGACGAGTCACGGGTGACACCCTTCCGGGGTGCTGTCCAAGAGTCCTTTCCTGCGCCGGAATCCTGCGGTTCCGACGGGAATGCGCGCTTTGTTCGCCACAGTCTCGGTCGTCCGCTTTCTCGCCCGGTCCACGGCGGGCCTGTTCCTCGTCGCCGTTCCCGCGGTCCTGATCGCGTCGGGGCGGAGCGATCCGGCCGCCGTCTGCGGCGTTCCGCTGTGCGTCGTCGTGTGCTCGGCGCTCGCGGGGCCGCTCGCCGCCGAACTCGGCCACCGCGCCGCCCAGTTCGCCGGTCTCACCGCGCTCCTGGCGAGCCTGTCCGTGCTGTCCCTGACGGCCGGGTCGTCGACCTGGCTCACCCTGTGCGCCGCCGCGGTCGCGGGGGCGGGGCACGGCCTCGCCCGCTCCGGAGCCCGCGCCGTCCTGGCCGTCCGCACCCCCACCGCCGACCGCCTCGGCGTGTGCCTGCCGCTGCTCGTGGCGGCGCTGCTCGCGCCCGCGAGTTCCCCGGCGTCCGCGACGGCCCTGGTGGCCTCGGCGCTCGCGCTGCTCGTCTTCCCGGCGGCCGGCGCCGTCCTCGAGGCGGGACGCACCGCGCGCCGGGTCCGGCAGCCCGTCCACTGGATCGATCCCACCCCCCTGCGCGGGAGTTCCGCCCGCCGCACCACGCACCAACCCTGAGGAGTAGTACGTGCCAGCCGCGCACACCGTTTCCGAGCTGCCCGATTCCCCGGCGGCCCCGGCCGAACCCCTGGTCACCGACCCGAAGGTGACCAGGCGGGCCGTGGGCGCCGCGGCCATCGGAAACATCACCGAGTGGTTCGACTTCGGTGTCTTCGCCAATCTGACGCCCGTGCTCACGGCGGTGTTCTTCACCGGCGCGAGCGAGACCGTCGGCACCATCGGCACCCTCGGCCTGTTCGCGGTCGCCTTCCTGGTCCGCCCGCTGGGCGGCATGTTCTTCGGCCCGCTCGGCGACCGGATCGGCCGCACCAAGGTGCTGTCGATCACGGTCATCATGATGGCGATCGGCACGTTCGTGATCGCGTTCATACCCGGCTACGAGACCTGGGGCCCCGCCGCCCCGCTCCTGATGCTGCTCGCCCGCCTCGTGCAGGGCTTCTCCACGGGCGGCGAGTACGGCGGCGCGATGACGTTCATCGCCGAGTACGCGCCCGACAAGCGGCGCGGATTCCTCGGCAGCTGGCTGGAGTTCGGCACCCTGACCGGCTATCTCCTCGGCGGCGTCGCGGGCCTCGTCATCCAGCTGCCGGGCGTCATGTCGCACGACGACCTGCTGTCCTGGGGCTGGCGCATCCCGTTCCTGATCTCGGGCCCGATCGGCATCATCGGGCTGTACCTGCGCCTGAAGCTGGAGGACACCCCGGCGTTCAAGGCGGCCGTGGCCGAGCAGCAGGGCCGTGAGGGCAACCAGACCCTCAAGGAGATCAAGCGGGTGTTCACCGACCACTGGCGACCGATGCTGATCTGCATGGGCCTCGTGCTGGTCTTCAACGTCACGAACTACATGCTCACCACGTACATGCTCGAATACATCGACAAGTTCGCCCCGTCGGTGAGCTCGACGTGGGCGCAGCTCCTGGAGATCGCGGTCCTCGCGGTGGGGATGCTCCTCATCACCTTCGTGGGCCGGCTCTCGGACCGCGTAGGGCGCAAGCCGGTGCTGTACTTCGGCTGCGGCATGCTGATCGTGCTCGGTGTGCCGTCGGTGCTGCTGATCCAGCAGAACACTCTGACGTCGGTCTTCCTCGGCCTGGTCCTGATGTCGTTGATGCTGCTCTGCTTCAACAGCACGATCCCCTCGACGCTCCCGGCGCTGTTCCCGACGGAGATCCGGTACGGCGGTCTGTCGATCGCGTTCAACATCTCGGTGTCGCTGTTCGGCGGCACGACCGCCGTCGTCAACGCCCTTCTGGTGGAGGCGACCGGGGACATCAACGTGCCGGGCTACTACCTGATGGCGGCAGGCGCGATCGGTGCCGTGGCCGCCTACTGCGCGGCGGAGTCCGCGGGGAAGCCGCTGCCTGGTTCGGCACCGGCCGTGTGACCGGGGTTTCCACGGTGTCCGGATGATGTCGCGGGGCTGTCACAGCGGAACAGATGTGCGCACTCCCGTGCCTACGGTGGCCGAGCAGTGATCAACGCGTCCACCCCACGGCCCCCCACACAGAAACGGACAGCTGTGACTCGCCACACCACATCCCGCCGCATGCTCCTGGGCGTCACCGGGTCGACCCTCCTGGCCGCCGCCTGCTCGCCGTCGCCGTCGAACGACGCCAAGGCCTCGGGCACGACGTCGACGCCGACGAAGTCCACCGGTCCCGTCGAGGGCAAGGCCGCCGCGGGCAAGGCACCCGGCGGCGCCCCCGACGGCGCCCTCGGCGTGAACTTCAACGAGGACCCCACGGGCCTCGGCGCCGCCCAGCTCCAGGCGCTCTCGGCCACGTGGGTGCGCGGCTTCGTCCCGATGACGCCGGGCGACCTCGACGGGGACGTCACCCAGCAGCGCGCGATCAAGGCACTCCTGGCCGCGCACGGCGACGGCCGCAAAACGATCCTCTCGCTCAAGTTCCCCTACGCGCTGGGCCCCACGAAGGGCCCGCTCCCCACCCCGGGCAGCGCCGAACTGAAGGACCTCCTGGCCCTCGTGGACCGGGTCCTCGCCGCCGTCGTCGGCAAGGTCGACATCCTCACCATCGGCAACGAACCGTTCCTGGAGACGCTCCCCGAGGAGCGCGACAAGACGCTCAACGTCTTCTACGAGACGCTGGCCCGCCACGTCATCGACTTCCGGGCGCGACACGGCGGCTCGGGCTCCGGCACCAGCCTCTACATGGGCGCGCTCAACAACCTCGACGACCCGGCGGGCCGCACCCCCGCGACCGAGCGGTGGATGCGGTTCGTGCACAGGACGCCCGAGCTCGCGGGCGTCGACATCCACCCGCACGTCACGTCCCTCCAGAACGCCGCCAAGTTCGTCAACTACGTGCTGCCGCAGCTGCGTCAGGACCAGAAGTTCCTCGCGACGGAGTTCTCCCTGGTCCAGTTCTGGAAGGCGCACATGGCCGACCCGGTGTCCCCGCGGTTCGCCGAGCGCTACGACGTGGACCCGGGCCGCAAGGTGTGGCAGGTGATCGGGGACGCCATCGAGGAACCGTTCCCGCAGGAGAAGTGGAACGACTTCGTCTCCCTGACCCGCTGGTTCGACGACAGCAGGAACTACCTCACCGAGCAGATGAAGGCGTTCCGCGACACCGGCAAGCTGGCGGTCGCGACGTACGGCGGCCTCCAGATCGAGTCGATGGCGTCGCACTGGGGCGCCGACAAGACGCCGTGGATCCTCAACCCCCTGTACGCGAACCGGACCGTGCGGCCCGGCGCGAACGGCGCCCTGGGCCGCAACGTCTGGTTCGACCAGTTCAAGGCCCTTCAGGCGAGCGCCTGACCACCGCGCCGGTCCTCTTGGGCGGAATCGAGCAAGGTCAGGAGAATGCGTCGCAGCGCGTCGCGATCCCGAGGGGTGACTCTCGACAGCCTGCGGTCGAACTCCGCCGCAAGCGCCGCAAGCGCTCGATCCCGCACCGACTCGCCCTCGGCAGTCAGCGTGAGTCGGTGCCGGCGCAGGTCCGCCTCGTCGATCTCGCGCCGCAGGAGCCCTTTCGCGACAAGGCTGCGGACGTAGACCGAGACGCTGGCCTTGGGAATGACCAGCTTCGCCGCCAGTTCGGCCGGGTACGGCGACGCGGCCACCTCGGCCAGCACGAAGAACTCCTTCGCTTCGAGCCCCAGCGCGGCCAGTTCGGCACTGCAGTCGCTCATCACGACGGCCAGCAGACGATGGTTCAGCGCCCACAGCTGAGCGGCGTCGACGGACACAGGAACCCCCTGGAAGGTACAGTTCTGGACTAGTTCAGTATCGTACTGAAGTGCATTTCGGACCGATCGACTTCCAGCGCACCCTCGGCGAAAGGTGCCCCAGATGGTTCAGCACATCACGATTCCGCGCGGGCCGATCGAGCTCGCGGCCGACCTCCACCTCCCCCTCGACGGCGGGGAGGCTCCCCTGCGCGCCGTGGTGCTCTCCACGCCCGGCAGCAGCGTGAAGGAGCAGATCGGAGCGAACTACGCCTCCCGTCTTGCCGCCCGGGGCCTCGCGGCGCTGGTGTTCGACCCCGCCCATCAGGGCCAGAGCGGCGGCGACCCGCGCGACCTCGAGGACCCCTACCGCCGCGGCGAGGACATCTCGTACGCCATCGACGCGCTCAGCACACATCCCCGCATCGACCCGCGGCGCATCGGTGTCCTCGGCATCTGTGCCGGCGGCGGCTATGCCGTGCACACCGCCCGCACGGACCACCGCATCAGGGCCGTGGGGACGGTCGTCCCCAGCGACATCGGCACGTCGTTCCGCGGCTTCCAGCCCGACGGCCCGGCCGCCGCGCTCGACGCCATGGCCGAGGCGCGCACCACGGAGAGCCTCACCGGCAACCTGACGCGCACGAACTGGCTGCCCGACACTCCGGGAGACGCCGTCGCCGCCGGGCTGACCGACATCGACACGACCCAGGCGATCGCCTTCTACCGCACCGAGCGGGGCTGGAACAAGCACTCGACCAACCGCCGCCTCTCGCGCAGCGACTCGCTGCTTCTGGGCTACGACGCGTTCCACCTCGTCGACCGGCTCATGACTCAGCCGCTTCAGGTCGTCCTCGCGGGACGCGTCGGCAACACCGGCTCCTACGAAGCCGGCATGCGGTTGTGGAAACTGGCGCCCAACCCCGTCGACCTCATGATCGTCGAGAACGCCGGCCACTACGAGATGTACGACGAACCCGCCTACGTCGACGCCGCCGTCGACCGGCTCGCCGAGTTCTATACGAACCACCTGTGAACAGCGATACCCCTGACCGCCCCCTCCACGCTGAAGCCACTTCCCCACCAGGAGAGACGTACGTCACACAAACTTCTCGTGTGAACTCGCGTAATGCGCAGCCACCTGGGTGCTCCTACAGCACACCGGTCACACGAGGCCGGGCCGCACCCCGTTGGAGCCCTTCATGCACGTCACCCTTGAACTGGTCACCGGCGCCCGCCTGGTCACCACGCACCACGAAGCCCCCGTCGCCGTCACCCTCTTCCACTCATCGTCCGACCCACTCGCCGTCCAGCTCAGGTTCCCGGAGCACATATCGGCGGACGGCGAGGCGGCGACGTGGACGTTCGCGCGTTCACTGCTGGCCGCGGGTCTGAGCTCCGGAGCTCGCGGCGGCGCGGTGCAGATCACGCCCCGAGGGCCTGACCACACCCGCGTAGAGCTCTCGTCGCCGCAGGGGGTGGCCAGGCTCCGTTTCGACACGCGCGCCCTGCACCGCTTCCTGGCCCGCAGTCACACCATCGTCGCGCCGACCGAGGAAGTCGTGGCGGCCGAACTCGACCACAACCTCGGGACGCTGTTCGGAAGCGCGGCATGAGACACCACGACGCCACCCGTATGGGTTCCACCAGCCGCACCGCGTCGGTGACGTTCCGGGGCAGCGAGGCCCTGGAGCTCGGCAGACAGCTGCACGCGGTCCGCATGGAACAGGGGCTGCCCCTGGCCCGGGCCGCTGCGTCCGCGGGGCTGTCCCCGTTGTGGGCGGCGCAGATCGAGTGCGGTGAAGTGCTCGACCTGGAAACCCTGCACGCCTACGCCCGCGCCCTCGGCGCTCGGCTCACCGTGCGCCTCGACACCGGCCTCCCGCCGGACCGCCATGGGGCGGGCGACCACCCCTGAGACCGGCGGGGCAGTTGTCCGGTGGGGAGCGCGACGCGTGCTCTCCACCGACCCCGCGTCGGGGCGACTACAGCAATCGGCGTACGCCCCCGGCGTCCGATCCCAGGGTTTTCCCCGTGGCCCAGGGGCCCGGCCGGGTCCATCGTGGAGACACGAAAGCACACGGGGGCTTTCGACACGGGGGATCCGACGGAGGAACGACGGGGAATCTCCGGAGGAGTTACGGGGGACACGGGGGACGGGGGTGCCCGGCGCGGGCACCCCCACTGCGCGTGCGCGGGGTCAGGCGTGCGCGGACTCGCTGAGCAGCCGCACCAGTTGAGCCCGCCGGTGCACGCCCTCCAGCTTCCGGTAGATGTTGCCCAGGTGGAACTCGACCGTCTTCACGCTGAGGAAGAGCTGCTCCGCCGCCTCGTGGTTGGTGACACCGCGGCCGACGGCGAGCGCGACGCGCAGCTCCTGCGGGGTCAGTCCGTCGAGCGGGCTGCGCCCCGAGTCGACGCGGTCGCCGCCCGCCGCGTGCAGCTCGGCGGCGGCGCGGCCAGCCCAGCTGGTGGCACCGAGGCGTTCGAAGGTGGCGAGGGCGCGCTGGAGCCTGCGGCGGGCCTCGCTGCGCCGGCCCAGCCTGCGCAGCAGCTCCCCGCGGGCGAACTCGGTGCGGCCCACTTCGAACGGCGCCCGGACGTCGGCGAGCCGGGCGAGCGCACGGTCCATGTGCCGCTCCGCATAGGCGGGTTCCAGCATGCCGCGGCAGCGGGCGGCAGCGGCGGCGGTGATCGGGCGTCTGCCGCGGCCCGCCTCGTGCTCCAGGACCCGCAGCACCTCGTACGCCTCGTCGTGGCGGTGCAGATGCACGTACGCCTCGGCGAGGTCGGCCGCCCAGGAGAGGTAGAGGCCGTCACCGCGGCCGTTGGCGAGGGAGAAGGCCCGTACCTCTTCGAGGTGTCCCGCCGCCTCCTCGTAGCGGCCGAGGCCCAGTTCGAGGAGGCCGAGGGCGCCGCGGGCGCGGGCCGCGTCCATGGGGAGTTCGGCGGCCGCGGCCAGCGACCGGCACTGCGCCTCGTGCGCCCGGCAGTCCGCCTCCCTGCCCAGGACGGCCTCCGCGCGGGCCTGCGCGGCGAGCGCCCTGCACACCTCGATGACGCGGCCGGTGTCCTCGCCGAGCCGGGCGGACTCGTCGGCGTGGGCGAGGGAGGCGTTCCACTCGCCGCGCCAGAACTCGACGACGGAGAGCGTGCCGAGGAGGTGCGCGAGCAGTCCTACGGTGCTGGAGGAGCGGGCGGCGTGCACGGCGCGGTCGAGCAGGGCGTGGCCCTCGTCCAGCTCCTCCGTGGCGAGGTAGCAGAGGCCGCCGACGCCGGAGACGGGGTACGGGAACGACAGGTCCGGTGCGGCGAGCGGCTTCTCGAGGTCGTGCAGGAGCGCGCGGCCCTCCTCCGCGTCGCCGCCGAGGAGTTCCACGAGGGCGTGCAGCAGGCGGACGGGCAGCGCCGCGGCGGTGTCGCCGAAGGCGTCGGCGAGCTGCATCGACTCGGCCGATGTGGCGCGGGCGGCGGTGAGGTCGCCGATGGCGAGTTCGGTGAGGATGATGCCGCCGAGCATGACGGCGGCGAGCGCCGGGTCGACGCGGCGGGCCTGGTCGACGGCGGCCCGCAGCTGCTCGCGGGCGCGGGCGGGGCGGCCGCGCTGGATGTCGACGTAGCAGCGCAGTTGGCGCAGGTCGAGGCGGGTTCGTTCGTGGGCGGCGTGGTCGAGGGCGCGGTCCAGGAGGTCGGCGGCCTCGTCGAGGGATCCGGCGGCCTGGGCGGCGCGTGCGGCGGCGAGCAGGCGGCGGGCCTTGCCCTCGTCGTCGGGGGTGAAGCGGGCGGCGTGCGCGAACAGGCGGGCGGCCAGCGGGAAGGTGAGGCTGGCGGGGCCGCCGGACGCGGCCCGCGCGAGCGACTCGGCGACCTCCTCGTCCGGGTCGGCGCCGGATTCGGAGAGGTGCCAGGCGTAGCGCTCCAGGGCGGCGGGGGCGCGGGCGCCTCGGAGTGCCTGGGCGACGGTGCGGTGGGCGCGCCAGCGACGGACGGCGGTCGCGCCGTGGTAGACGCCGGAGCGGACGAGCGGGTGGCGGAAGACGTACGCGCCTTCCTCGACGGTCATCAAGCCCGCGCGCTCGGCCGGTTCGAGGTCCGCGTAGGTCAACCCGTGGGCGCGCAGCACCCGTTCGGTGCCGGCGAGGGGGCGGGGGCCGAGGACCGCGAGCAGCAGCATGGCGTCGCGTGTCCGGTCCGGGAGCCGGGTGATGGCGCTGTGGAACGTGCGGGCGAGGATGTCGCCGATCGGGAGCGGCGCGCCGCGGTCGGGGCGGTGGCCGCTGTGGGCGAGCAGGGCGGGAAGCTCGACGAGCGCCAGCGGATTGCCGCGGGCCTCGCTCAGCAACCACTGCACGTCGTGCGGGGACAGCGGCTCGTCGGACTCCTCGGCGACGAGTTCACGCGCCGCGCCGGTGTCGAGCCCGCGCAGGGCGAGGGTCTCCACCGGGGCGAGCCGGGAGGCCGTCTCGTCGGTGTCACGGGTGGCGAAGAGCACGACGACGCCTTCGCGTCCGAGGCGCCGGGTGGCGAAGGCGAGGGCGTCCAGCGAATACGGATCGAGCCACTGCGCATCGTCCACGACGACGAGCACGGGCCCCGACTCGCTGATCGCGCCCAACAGACTGAGCGTTCCCGCGGCGACGGCGAAGCGGTCCTGGGCGACGGCGGGACCGAGGGCGAGGGCGCCGGTGAGCGCGGCGGCCTGGCGGTCCGGGATGCGGTCGAGGTGATCGGTGACGGGGCGGAACAGGTCGGCGAGGCCCACGTACGGGAGCTGGGACTCCGCCTCGATGCCCTGGGTGCGGAGGCGGGTGAGGTCCCGGGCGACGGATTCGGCATAGGCGAGGAGGCTGGTCTTCCCCATGCCTGCCTCGCCGCGGACGACCAGGGCGGCGCTGTGGCCGGCGCGGGCCCCGTCCACGAGGTCGGCCAGCCGTGCGCATTCCGCTGTGCGACCCAGCAGCATACGCCCCAGCGTAGCGTCAACTCTCCGCTGTGGACCGGGTGTTGTCGTCGCGGTGACCCGTCCCTACGCCACGGGGCTGTCATGCCGAACCGGCGTTGCGCCCCGGGGCTCCGCCCCAGACCCTGCTGCTCAATCGCCGCAGGAGCTTGATTTACCCACCTGCGCCCCACAAGGCTCCCGCCTCACGCCGCTTCCGCCTCCGCCACCACCCCCGCCCCGAACTGCGTCGCGTACAGCTCCGCGTAGCGGCCCCCGTGGAGGAGAAGCTCCTCGTGGGTGCCGCGTTCGACGATGCGGCCGTCCTCCACGACCAGGATCTGGTCGGCGGAGCGGATGGTCGACAGGCGGTGGGCGATGACGACCGCCGTGCGGTCGGAGAGCGCCTCGGCGAGGGCCTCCTGCACGGCCGCCTCGGACGTGTTGTCCAGGTGCGCGGTCGCCTCGTCGAGGATGACCACCCGCTGCCGCGCGAGCAGCAGGCGCGCGATCGTCATGCGCTGGCGTTCGCCACCGGACAAGCGGTAGCCCCGCTCCCCGACCACCGTGTCCAGTCCGTCCGGCAGCTCCCGGACCAGCCCGTCGAGGCGCGCCCGACGCAGCACCTCCCACAGTTCGGCCTCCGTCGCCCCCGGCCGCGCGAGCAGCAGGTTCGCCCGCACCGTGTCGTGGAAGAGGTGCCCGTCCTGCGTCACCATGCCCAGCGTGCCGCGCAGCGACTCCGCGGTGGCGTCCCGCACGTCGACCCCGCCGATCCGGACCGCTCCGCCATCGGTGTCGTAGAGCCGCGGCAGCAGCGACGCGATGGTCGACTTCCCCGCCCCGGAGGAGCCGACGAGCGCCACCGTCTGCCCGGGTTCGGCCCGGAAGGACACCCCGTGCAGGACCTCCGCCCCGCCCCGCGTGTCGAGCGAGGCGACCTCCTCGAGCGAGGCGAGCGACACCTTGTCCGCGGCCGGGTATCCGAACCGTACGTCGTCGAACTCCACCGCCACGGGTCCCTCGGGGATCTCCCGCGCGTCCGGCTTCTCGTCGATGAGCGGCTTGAGGTCGAGCACCTCGAAGACCCGCTCGAAGCTGACGAGCGCGCTCATGACCTCGACGCGCGCCCCGGCGAGCGAGGTCAGCGGCGCGTAGAGGCGGGTCAGGAGCAGCGCGAGCGAGACGACCGCGCCGGCCTCCAGCGTGCCGGACAGCGCGAAGTAGCCGCCGAGCCCGTACACCAGCGCGAGCGCGAGCGCCGACACGAGGGTGAGCGCGGTGATGAACGCGGACTGCGCCATGGCCGTGCGCACGCCGATGTCCCGCACCCGCCGCGCCCGTTCCGCGAACTCCGCGGACTCGTCGCCGGGACGCCCGAACAGCTTGATCAGCGTGGCGCCCGGCGCCGAGAACCGTTCGGTCATCCGCGTCCCCATCGCCGCGTTGTGCGCGGCGGCCTCCCGCTGCAGGCGTGCCATCCGTGAGCCCATGCGGCGGGCGGGCAGCACGAACACCGGCAGCAGCACGAGCGCGAGCAGTGTGATCTGCCAGGAGAGCGTGAGCATGACGGCCAGGGTGAGGATCAGGGTGACGACGTTGCCGACGACGCCGGACAGCGTGTTGCTGAAGGCGCGCTGCGCGCCGATGACGTCGTTGTTGAGGCGGCTGACGAGGGCTCCTGTGCGGGTCCTGGTGAAGAACGCGACGGGCATCCGCTGGACGTGGTCGAAGACGGCCGTGCGGAGGTCGAGGATGAGGCCCTCGCCGAGGTTCGCGGAGAGCCAGCGGGCGAGGAGCCCGATGCCGGCCTCGGCGAGCGCGATGGCGGCGATGAGGAGCGCTAGGCGGACGACGTGCCCCTGGTCGTCGCCGCGCACGATGGCGTCGACGACCTTGCCGGCGAGCATCGGTGTCGCCACGGCGAGCAGCGCGGTCAGGATGCTCAGGAGGACGAACTGGGCGATGCGCCGCCGGTGCGGCCGTGCGAAGGCGGCGATCCTGCTCAGGGTCGCGCGGGTGAAGGGGCGGCCGTTCGGGCCGCCGTTCTGGGCATTCATGACGCTGTGCAGCTGCGTCCAGGCTGTGGTCTCCATGCTCATGCCGAAGACGCTAGAACCTCAACCAATCTTGAGGTCAAGACTCGGGCCGCGGAAGGTCGGGCGGCCGACACCCCTGTCACACCTCTTGACCCTTGAGTAACCGGAACGTAACTTCGCTTCAATTCTTGTGCCCATTACACAAGTTGTGGGTTCCACACGATCGGGAAGCGAAGGCATGCCGGAGCTGCGCAGACGAACCCTGCTGTCCGCGATCGGTGTCACCGCCGCCGCGGGCGCCGCCACGACCAGCCAAGCCACCACCGCGTACGCCACGACGAGCGCCCCCGCCGCGCCGAAGAAGCCTCATGAGGCGAAGGTCCGGGCCCTGCTCGCGCGTATGACTCTCGAAGAGAAGCTGGGGCAGCTCCAGCAGCTCCCCTGGTCCTACGACCTCAATCCGGGCTCGGGCACGACGAAGGCGGTCGAGGACGCCGCGCGGGCCGGCAAGGTCGGCTCGGTGTTCAGCATCTTCGGCGCGCAGACCACCAACGAGCTGCAGCGCATCGCCGTCGAGGAGTCCCGGCTCGGCATCCCGCTGCTGCTCGGCCTGGACGTCATCCACGGCTTCTGGACCAACTTCCCGATCCCGCTCGCCCAGGCGTCCAGCTTCGATCCGGAGGTGGCCCGCTCCGACGCCGAGGTGTCGGCGAAGGAGGCCCGTTCGAACGGGGTGCACTGGACGTTCGCGCCGATGATGGACGTCACGCACGAGCCGCGCTGGGGCCGCATCGCGGAGGGCAACGGCGAGGACCCGTATCTGACCGCGAAGTTCGCGGCGGCCAAGGTCGAGGGCTACCAGGGTTCCGGCTACGGCTCGAAGGACACGGTCGCCGCGTGCGCGAAGCACTTCGTGGCGTACGGGGGCGCGGAGGGCGGCCGCGACTACAACACGGTCGACGTGTCCGAGTCGCGCCTCCGCAATCTCTATCTCCCGCCGTTCAAGGCGGCGTTGGACGCGGGCGTCGCCACGGTGATGGCCTCCTTCAACACCATCAGCGGCGTCCCTGCGCACGGCAATCCGCACACCCTCACCGACATCCTCAAGAAAGAGTGGGGCTTCGAGGGGATGGTCGTCAGCGACTACACCGGCGTTCAGGAACTGATCGCGCACGGCTTCGCGGAGGACGGCGCCGACGCGGCGCGGCTCGCGCTCAACGCCGGCGTCGACATGGAGATGACCAGCACGAACCTCCTCACCAACGGCAAGAAGCTGCTGCGCGCCGGGAAGATCGAGCAGCGGCGCGTCGACGAGGCGGTCGCGACCGTGCTGCGCCTCAAGTACGAGCTCGGCCTCTTCGACGACCCGTACGTGGAGGAGTCGAAGGCCATCGACGCACCCACGGCCGAAGCGCGGAAGGCGGCGCGCACGGCGGCATCCCGCTCGATGGTGCTGCTGAAGAACGAGAAGGGCGCGCTCCCCCTCAAGAAGTCGGTCGCGTCCGTGGCGGTCGTCGGCCCGTTCGCCGACTCGTCCGATCTGCTCGGTACGTGGGTGGTGCCCGCCTCGGTCGAGAAGTTCCCCGCGGTGAAGGTGCTCGACGCCGTGAAGAAGGCGGCGCCTGACGCCAAGGTCACGTACGCGCGTGGCGTCGACCCGGACGGCGAGGACACCGGCGGCATCCCCGACACGGTGGCCGCGGCGAAGTCCGCTGACGTCACGGTCGTGGTCGTCGGCGAGCCGCCCGCCATGAGCGGCGAGGCCGCGGCCCGCAGCGACATCTCGCTGCCGGGCGCGCAGGAGAAGCTGATCGCGGCGGTCGCGGAGACCGGAAAGCCGTTCGTGGTGGTCCTGGTGGGCGGCCGCCCGCTCACCGTCGGCGACTGGCTGGACAGCGCGCCCGCCGTCCTGGAGGCGTGGCACCCCGGCATCGAGGCGGGCAACGCGATCGCGGACGTCCTGTTCGGCACGGTCAACCCGGGCGGCAAGCTGCCGGTGTCGTTCCCGCGGACGACCGGGCAGATCCCGATCCACTACAACCACGAGTCGACGGGCCGCCCGTACGACAAGGACAACAAGTTCACGTCGAAGTACCTGGACCTGCCGCCGACGCCGCAGTTCCCCTTCGGGTTCGGCCTCAGCTACACCACGTTCGCCTTCTCCGCGCCGAAGCTGAGCCGCTCGTCCATCTCGGCGGCGGCGCTGCGCAAGGGCGACACCTTCGAGGTCTCCGTCGAGGTCCGCAACACCGGCTCGCGCGCGGGCGACGAGGTCGCGCAGCTCTACGTGCGCGACGTGGCGGCCTCGATGACCCAACCGGTGCGCAGGCTGCGGGGGTTCAAGCGGGTCACGCTCGACGCGGGCGCGTCGACGACGGTCCGCTTCCAGCTCGGCGCGGAGGACCTGGGGTTCTGGACGAACGACCCCGACGGCGAATTCCGCGTAGAGGAGGGCACGTTCGAGCTGTACGTCGGGAACAGTTCGACGGCGGATGCCAAGCTGAAGCTCACCGTCAGCTGACCACCCCGTCGAAGAGGCCACTATGTCGATGTCGCCGTCGCCGTCCGTCCGCGTCGAACGGGACGGCCCGGTCACCACGGTCGTCCTGTCCCGCCCCGAGGCCCGCAACGCGGTCGACGGGCCGACGGCGGAGCTGCTGGCCGACGCCTTCCGCGCGTTCGAGGCGGACGATGCGGCGCGGGTGGCCGTGCTGTGGGGCGAGGGCGGCACGTTCTGCGCGGGCGCCGACCTCAAGGCGATCGGCACGGAGCGCGGCAACCGGGTGGCGGAGGACGGGGACGGCCCGATGGGCCCGACCCGCCTCCGCCTGTCGAAGCCCGTCATCGCGGCGGTCGCCGGGCACGCGGTGGCGGGCGGCCTCGAACTCGCGCTCTGGTGCGACCTGCGGGTCGCCGAGGAGGACGCGGTGTTCGGCGTCTTCTGCCGCCGCTGGGGCGTCCCCCTCATCGACGGCGGGACGGTCCGCCTCCCCCGCCTCATCGGCGAGAGCCGCGCGAGCGACCTGATCCTCACCGGCCGCCCCGTTCCCGCCGGCGAGGCGTACGAGATCGGCCTCGCGAACCGGCTCGTGCCGCCGGGCCGGGCCCGTGCGGAGGCGGAGGAACTGGCGGCGTCGATCGCCGCGTTCCCGCAGGACTGCCTGCGCAGCGACCGGGCGTCGCTGCGGGAGCAGCACGGGCGGGACGAGACGGCGGCGATGTCCACCGAACTCGCTTACGGCGTCGGGGTCTTGAGCGGGGCGCTGGAGGGCGCGAACCGCTTCGCGTCGGGGGCGGGACGCCACGGTTCGTTCGACGACCACTCCCCGATGACGTGACGGAACCTCACCCCAGTTCGAGGGTGGTCACCCCGAAGACCCGCTCGGCGGCGAACTCCCGCACCGGCCCCGTATACATCCGGGCCGTCTCGAACCCGGGCACCAGCCCCCGCTCCTGGGCAAGTTCCACGGCGTCCGGATTCGACGCGGGAACGTCGAGGCAGACCGGTCGCCCCGCGGGCGCGAGGGCGTCGAACAGCGCACGCGCGTCGTCCCGCGTGTCCGCGAACAACGGCCCGATCCGCGGCATGTCGTGCGCCTCGCGCCGCACCCCGTACCCGGTGACGCGCCCGCCGACGACGCGGGCACGCACGACGTGCCCCTCCGTGCTCAGCCAGGACTCCAGGAACCGGGCCCTGTCCGCCGGGTAGCAGGCGTTGTCGTACGCGAACAGGGGCACGAGGTCGCCCGCGCGGTAGACGGTCACGACGCCATCGGCGGGTGCGTCCGGAGCTCCACTCGGGGTCCCGGTGAACCGGACGGTACGGTGGGCGAGTTCGAAGCCGGACCTGCGGTAGTTGTCCTGCTGGGCGACGACGCCGTCGAGCCCGACGGTGCGCCCTCCGGCGTGCGCGAGGCCGGTGTTCCAGGTGGCGATGCCGTACCCGCGGCCCCGCAGATCGGGCCGGACGAGATAGCACCCCAGGAAGGCGTACGCGTCCCCGTAGTTGACGACGGAGACTGCCGAAACCGGCTCTCCGTCGACCCGGCCGAGGAAGAACCCGTCCGGGTCCTGCGCGAAGAAGCTGACACCGTCGGCGACACCGGGGTTCCAGCCCTCGTCGGCGGCCCAGCCGCGGATCACGGGCCAGTCGTCGAGGGTGGCCCGGGAGATGTCGAGGCGGTCGGGGTGCCGGGGGTCGTCACTCACGCGCGGAGGCTCTTCTCTTCGCATGCCCCCATCCTCCCTCATTGGCCCCACACGCCCCGCGTCCGTACGGCAGGATGGCTGACGCACGCGCTCGACCACCCGTCCCCGACAAGGGAGTTGCAGCCGCCCATGCCCCTGACGCCCGAGACGTCTCCCACCCCTCCGCGTATCGACACCAGCAAGCCGCATCCGGCGCGCGTGTACGACTGGTACCTGGGCGGCAAGGACAACTACCCGGTGGACGAGGCGCTGGGCCGGCAGATCACGGCGATGGAGCCGACGGCGAAGTACGGGGCCCGGCACAACCGTTGGTTCATGCACCGCGCGATCCGGATGCTGGCGGCGCGGCGGGGCGTGGACCAGTTCCTCGACATCGGCACGGGCATACCGACGGAGCCCAACCTGCACCGGATCGCGCAGCGCGCGGTGCCCGCGGCGAGCGTCGTGTACGTCGACAACGACCCGATCGTGCTCGCCCACGCGGAGGCGCTGCTGCACGGCACACCCGAGGGCACGACCCGCTACCTCCAGGCGGACGCCCGCGAACCGGAGACGATCCTGGAACTGGCGCGCGGGATACTGGACTTCGAGCGTCCGATCGCGGTCTCCCTGATCGCGCTGCTGCACTTCATCCCCGACGAGCAGGGCGCGTACGACATCGTCCGCACCCTGGTCGACGCGCTGCCCTCCGGGAGCCACCTGGTACTGTCCCAACTCGCCTCCGACTACGACCCGGAGCGCACGCGGGAGGCCGTCGAGATGTACGCGGTCGGCGGGGTCACACTCGTACCGCGTACGCGCGAGGAGATGACCAAGTTCTTCACGAACTCGGGCCTCGAGCTCCTGGACCCCGGAGTCGTCTGGCTCCCGGACTGGCACCCGGAGTTGGCGGTCGACGAGGAACGCGACGGAACCGCGGTGCCGTTGTACGGGGCCGTGGCGGTCAAGCCGTGAAGTGACGGGAGAGCATGCCCACTTGGAAGTGACAGCAGTCACGGCACCGATGAGCATGACGAAACTCACACATGGCGATGACCACGTGACGGACCGCAGCGAATAGGCGTGCGGATCCCCTACTCTTTTTCACATGTCCGCCATCCAAGCCCCACGCACCGTCCGGTCCGCCGACGTGGTCAACGAGCAGATTCGTGACCTGTGGGCCCGCACGGGCGGCCACCTGAGCGCCGAGGACCGCGCTGAATACGAAGCGCTGGTCACGGAGTGGGCTTCGGCGATCGACGGAGGGGTCGCGCAGCGCGCATGACCCCTTCCGCCGAGTGACGCCGCGCCGCTGAGCAGGCGCCTAGGACTGCGGGCGGGACCCGTGATTCGCCGCGTGCTTGCGCCGCGCCTTCTTCTTGCGTCGCCGCTTCGAGGACATGGGACCTCCCGGAACAATTTGGGGCATTTGTCGCACCCAACGATTCCACGCCCCTGGCCGGGCCGCGACCGGACGGAGAACAGCAGGCCGCGGGAAAGATCAGTCGACGATCCCGCCGGCCCGCGCCGCGGCCAGCCACTCGGGAAATTCACCCATCAGCTGCCCGTACAGCACCCCGTCCGGAATGAGCTTCGGATCCTTGCCTGCGGCAAAGAATCCGGCATTGTCGACGGCCCGCTTCTTCGGCACGGCGAGCTCATCCAGCTTGCGCAGGAATCGGAACTCGTCGTCGCCGTACCCGATGAACTGCCAGAAGATCGGAAGCCCGGCGGCCTTGCACAGGGTCTTCTCGGCAGCCCGCCGCGAATCCGGCGACCCATCGGTCTGAAAAATGACGAAGGCGGGATCCTTGCTCCCACTCGCCAGGTAGTGATCGACAACGGCATCCATGGCAGCGGCGTAATTCGTGGTCCCCATGTGCCCGAGCGC
This sequence comes from Streptomyces sp. SDT5-1, assembly GCF_052245995.1. Lineage (NCBI taxonomy): Bacteria > Bacillati > Actinomycetota > Actinomycetes > Kitasatosporales > Streptomycetaceae > Streptomyces > Streptomyces sp. SDT5-1. The sequence goes on from NZ_CM125963.1 coordinate 1,055,454, forward strand.
ATCGTGCAGCTTCTCGATACGCCCGTGATAATCATCGAGCCCGATATCCACGGGACTGTGCGCGCGACTGTCGAAGAAGACGACGGGAACAACGCCGTCGTCATCGAGATTCACGGACAGCGCGAGCGCCTGCTCCGCGAGGTGCTGCATGCTGCCGTCCTTGTAGTAGCGGCGCATGCTGCCCGAGCGGTCGAGCACGAGATATACGGCGGCCCGCTCCTCGGCGAGGCCCTGCTTCTCCAGGGACACGGCGGCGGTCTTGGCGAGGCTGACGAGCCCCGCGGGAACCTTGTCGAAACTGATCGGCATGTGGTGCTCCTTGTGCTGGTGGGACTATTGACGCCCCACATCCGCCAAGGGTTGCACCCGCACGCGGCGCCGCCCGAACGAATCGGTATATGCCGCCTCTTCTCACGGACTGGCCCGCCGTCACCGCCACCACCTAAGCTCCCCCGCATGGCCCCCACCCAGCCTCCCGCTCCCGAGCGGTCAGCCGCGGAACTCAACGAGCGCATCCGCTGCCTGATGCTGCGCTCAGGCGGCCACCTGACCTCGGAACAGCGCGCCGAGTACGAGGTGTTGGTCGTGGAATGGGCGGCGGCGGTCCGCGGCGAGATCGTGAAGGCGGCGTAGCGCCTCCGCCGCGCCAGCGGTCAACCCCCTGAAGCATTTTCCGGAGGCGACGCCTCGGTGTCGTTGCAGCCGTGGTCGGCCCACTCGGTGAGGAGCTCGGCCAAGTCTGCAAGGGGCGTTGTCATCGGCCAGGGCGCACGTTCTTCGCGACCTAGCCATGTCAGGTGAACCACAGCCCAGCGGAACGGCCGGTTCGCGACCCTGAACAGGACGTCGTCGCATCCTTCGCATCGCGCCTCAGCAGTGACCTCTGCTTCGTACAGCAGGTGCCCAGAGGAAAGCTCGCGATGCAGTTCCAGCTCGAGGTCGTGCATGCCACCATCAGGCACCCACCACGGGGCGGTCAGGAGCGACGGGTCTTCCGGCGTGTGCTGCATCCCAGCATCCTCGCAGGACCCGTCACGTCCGGGACTCGCAGGCCAGGCGCCTACTCCGGCGGCGTAGGCGTGTCCTCGCTGCGGTACATGGCCTGGAGGTCGAGTTCGAGCTTGACCGTGGGGCCGACGACCGCGATGCCCTTGGCGAGCATGGTGCGCCAGTTCAACGTGTAGTCCTCGCGGTGGAGCTCCGCCGTGGCGAGGGCCGCGCAGCGGAGTTCCTCGGCGTAGCCGCCGTTGACGACGCCGAGGTACCCGGTGTCGAGGTCGACCGTGCGGCTCACGCCGTGCATGGTGAGGGCGCCCTGCACCGTCCACTTGGAGCCGCCGCGGTAGATGAAGCGGTCCGACGAGAAGTGGATGTAGGGGTAGCGCTCGACGTCGAGGAAGTCGGCGGAGCGCAGGTGGTTGTCGCGCGTGTTGTTGCCCGTGGTGATCGACGCGGCGTCGATGCGCACCTCGACGCGCGAGTCCGCCATGTCGGGCGCGATCTGGATGCCGCCCTCGAAGCGCGTGAAGCGGCCGTGGACGTGGGCCATGCCGACGTGCTTGGCGATGAAGCGGATCGCGGTGTGCGGCGGGTCGAACAGCCAGGTGCCGGGCTGCGGCAGCTCGGGCGAGCGGCCCACGTGCAGTTGGATGCCGGTCAGCGGCAGCGTCTCGCCCTCGGCGACCTCGACCGTCTGCTGGAACGGCTCGAGGCCCTCGGCGGCGATCAGCACGCTGTAACGGCCGGGCTGGAGCGTGACGAAGACCAGGCCGAACGGGTCGGTCGTGGCCTTGGCGGAGACGGCGCCGGTCTGCGAGTGTGTGATGGTCACTTCGGCACCGGGCATCGGCTGCCCGAACGGGTCCGTCACTTCGCAGTGCACGCCGCCGGCACCCCGCGGCATCGAATGAACGGGCCCCGACCCGGAACCGGCGCGCTTACGGCGGAACAAAGCGAGGGGCATGAGGGGCCTTTCTTGGAACATCCGAACGAGCGCGCCCACCTTGCCATGCGCCCCGCCTGCCCAAATCGGACGGAGCGCGGTATTCCGCCAAGCGTCAACCCGCTGTTTCACAGGATCCACACCTTCTCGCCCCCGTTCGCCCCCTCGACGTCATCCGCATCCCCGCTCTCGGCGTTTCCGTTCACGTGTTCTCCTCAATCCGTTGACGGGCGCGGGGCGCTCTGGCATGGTCACGAGCCCGGCGCCACCCCCATGTGGGACCGAGGAGATCCCCCGCCCGATGAAGTCAAGGCCCACCCCCGTTCGTAGGACCGTGCCCCACGGCCCCGCCCTGCGGCGCTTCGCCGAGACGCACTGGGCCAGGGAACCGGTGGTCGTCACCGACGCTCCCCCGCTCGGCCTCAACCCCGCCGACGCCCACGCGCTGCTGCTCGCGGCGGCCGACCGCCCCGCCCCGGTACCGCTGCGCCTGTCGACGTCCGACGGCGAGATCGTCGAGCCGGGGCCTCTGCTCCCCCGTCGCACCGACCGGAGTCTGAGCGCCTACGTCGACCGGCTCGCCTCCGCACCGCTCCTCGACGGCGACGGCTGGCTGTTGACCGCGACCGACCCGCTGAGCCGGGACTTCGCGGCCTGGTCTCGCGTACGGGACGCCCTGTCCACGCTCTGGACCTACGTGGGGTGGCCCGCGGTCCCCGTCACCGCGGAGCTGACCGTCGGCGACCGGCACCACGCCCTCGCCGAGGCGGGCGACCCCGGCGCCGCGTGTCTCGCCTGGGTCGTCGACGGCGAGCTGACCGTCCGCGTGCGCCCCGAGCACACCGGAACCGAGTACGAACTCCGCGCCCGCGCGGGCGACCTGCTCCACTGGCCCGCCGGCAGCCGCCACCTCGACCACCGCGCCGGGCCCTGCGTGCTGCTCCGGCTGAGCGTGCCAGGACGCGCGGGCGCCGCCGTCTCCCTGGTCACGAGCGCCGCCGCGAGCCTGGTCCGTTCCCGAACGCCCGACACCTCGCTCCCGCACCCCCTGCCCGCCAGAACCGACGGACGGCTCAGACCTCCGTCCCAACTCGCCGTCCCCACCCGTCTGTTCACCGAGGCCCTCCGCGACCCGGCCCTCGAACGCGCCCTCCTGGAACGCTGGGCCGCCCTCCGCTCCACCGCGGGCCTCACCCCGGCCCCCGCCCCGCGCCCCGCCGTCCCCCTCACCGCCCGGCACCGATTACTACGGGCCTCCGAGATCATCCGCGTCGCCGCGGGACCCCACGGCGACGAACTCTGGGCGGCGAACGGACACGTATGGCCGGTTCGAGGACGCGCGGCCGACCGCCTGCTCGGCCTCCTCCGCACCGCCCACGAACCCCGCACCGTGGCCGACCTGGCCCGCGCGGCGAAGCTCCCGGCCCGCTCCCCTCTCCTGCGCTCGCTGCTGCGCGAGTTGTGCCGCTCGCGGGCCGTCGCGGTGCTGCCCCCGGAGCCGCGCCCGTGACGGCCGGAGCCGTCACACCGGTCGTCGTCCTCGGCCCCGTCGACCGGACCGTGGACTGGCAGCGGCTGGCCGCCCACCACTGGGACCGCCGACCCGCCCTGCTCCGCGGCGCCGCACCCTTCGACCCGCACGAGGTGTTCGAGGGAGCCGTCGCCGCCGCCCAGCACACCGCGACCGAACGGGTCCGCCTCACCGTCGGCCGCCGCCTCCTCACCGACCCCGGCGACCTGCTCCCCCGCCCCGAGGACGGCTCCTTCACCGCCTACGACCGCCGCGTCCAGGCCCAGTTGAGAGCCACACCCTTCACCCTCACCACCGATTCGCTCCACACGGACCACCACCCCCTCTGGGCCAGGGAACGCACCTTCCTGGCCCAGTTGTGGACCCACGTGGGCCAGCCCCTGCCCGCCATCGGCACGACCCTCCACCACGGCACGGCCGCCCCGTGCCACTTCGCGCCCGCGGCCCCCGCAGCAACGTTCCTCTACGCCCTCCACGGCCGCCACCACCTCCACCTCACGGCCCCGGACGGCACCCACCACTGCGCCACGGTCACCCCCGGCGACCTCCTCTACTGGCCCGCCGACCACACCCCCACGGTCCACCCGCCCCACTCCCCCGCCACGACGGTACGCATCACGATCCCGCGCACCCCGCCCCCACCCCTCGACTCCGCCCCGCCACCGCCGAGTCAGCCCACCCTCCTCGTCCCCGACGGCTCCCCGCCGGACGACCTCCCCGCGACGCTCCCTCCGGCCCTCTCCTCCGCCCTCGGCCACCTCCGCCGCGAGACCCGCCCGGCGCCCCTCCGCCGCCGCCTCGCCCGCGAAGCACTCCGTCACGCCACGGACGCCGGCCTGCGCCCGGTCCCACCACCCGCGCGCCCCGGCTACTTCACCGACGACGACGCGGTGCGCGCGGTCGAGCGCGTCGTCTGGATGCCGGCCGGCGGCCACCGCTACGTGGCGGCCTGCGGCCACGTCACCCGCACCGACCTCCCGCCCCGCGAACTCACCCCCCTCCTCACCCTCCTGAACACCGGCGCCCCCGTCCCCATCGCCGACCTCCCCCCACCCGCCCGCCGCCTCCTCTCCCTCCTCTCGGGGTTCCGGGCAGTGGAACGGCTGTAGCCCGCCCGGCATCGGACACCCCGTCACCCTCACGTGAGAGCGCGGTGACCACCCCGGGGACAGGTCGCGTGCAGGTTGTGCAGAATGGGTGAGGCTTCGGCCTCTCGTTCCTGTCCCCTACCGAGCAGGTACCACGTGACGAAACATCACATATCCGCCCCCGTGGCAGCTTTCCGCGTGTCGGTGGGAGGTGCGCGGCGATGAGTCGTGGCGTCGAGGTGCACGATCTGGTGTTCGCCGGGGTCGCCCTGGTGGGCGGGCTGCTGGTGGCGGTGTTGCTGCGGGCCCTGTTGCGGTGGCTCGGGGTGCGGGCCGGGCGGACGCGGTGGGGTGGGGACGATGTGATCGTCGACGCGCTGCGGACGCTGGTGCCGTGGGCGGCCGTCGCCGCGGGGGCCGCCGTGGCCGCCGAGGCGCTGCCGCTCACCGCGCGCACGGGGCGGAATGTGAACATGGCGCTGACCGCGCTGCTCATCGTCGTGGCGACGTTGACGGCGGCGCGGGTCATCACCGGGCTCGTGCGCACCGTCGCGCAGTCCCGGGCGGCCGTGGCGGGTTCGGCGACCATCTTCGTGAACATCACGCGGGTCGTCGTGCTCGCGATGGGGTTCCTGGTCGTGCTGCAGACGTTGGGGATTTCGATTGCGCCCTTGCTGACCGCCCTTGGCGTCGGTGGGCTCGCCGTCGCGCTCGCGCTGCAGGACACGCTCGCCAATCTCTTCGCGGGCGTGCACATTCTGGCGTCCAAGACCATTCAGCCCGGCGACTACATTCGCCTCAGCAGCGGCGAGGAGGGCTACGTCGTCGACATCAACTGGCGCAACACCGTGGTGCGTTCGCTCTCCAACAACCTCGTCATCATTCCGAACACCCAGCTGTCCGGCACGAACATGACCAACTTCAGCCGGCCGCAGCAGGAGATGACGCTCACCGTGCTCGCCGGGGTCGGCTACGACGTGGACCTGGAGGAAGTGGAGCGCGTGACGGTGGAGGTCGTGACCGAGGTGATGAAGGACGTGGACGGTGCCGTGCCCGAGCACGAGCCGCTCGTGCGTTTTCACACGTTCGGCGACTCCCGCATCAGCTTCAACGTGATTCTGGGGGTCGGCGAGTTCAGCGACCAGTACCGGATCAAGCACGAGTTCATCAAGCGGCTGCACGCCCGCTTCCGCGACGAGGGCATCCGCATCCCGTCGCCCGCGCGGACCGTGGCGCTGACGGCGAACAGCCCGTCGGTCGTCATTCCGCAGCAGCGGGACGCGGCTCCGGTCACGCCGTCCCGCTGAGCGCCGGACGGCCCGGGGCAGGGGCGGGTCCCGGCTACGCCCCGGCCGCCCCGGTGGAGTGCGCGGAGGGGCAGGCGACGGCCCAGGCCGCCTCGATCATCTGAAAGATCTCTCCCACCGCGGCCTGCGGATCGGCCGCCTCGCGGGCCAGCGAATAGGCGTCGATCACGAACCGCGCGATCGCCCGGCAGGCCGTCGGGGCCGCCGACAGTTCGGGGTCGGCGGCAATGGCCGCGGCCAGCGACTCCGCATGGCGCAGCCGCATCGACTCCTCGTACTCCCGCAGGGCGGGCGACGACTCGATCATGCGCCAGATCGGGGCGGCACCGTCCGCCGTGCAATGCCGCACCAGGGCCTCGACCTCGCGGCGCAGCACCGGGACGAGCGGCTCGTGGGTCGCCCGGTCGGACACCGCCCGCGCGAGGCGCTGCTCGAAGTCTGCGTCCTGCTCGAAGACCAGGGCCTCTTTCGAGGCGAAGTGGGAGAAGAGCGTGGTGACGGCCACGTCGGCCTCCGCGGCCACGTCACGGATGCCCACCGCGTCGTACCCGTGCTCCAGGAAGAGCCGCAGGGCGGCGTCGGCGATCTTCTGGCGGGTCGCGGCCTTCTTGCGCTCACGGCGTCCGGTCGGCACTGTCATGCGCTCACGCTATCAGGTGTGATTCAACAACTGATTCAAAACGCTAACCGTTAGTGTTACGTTCGGCGCATGAAGAAAGTGAGCTTCGCCGAGTTCGGCGGTCCGGACGTTCTGCACCTCATCGATGCCGAGGATCCCCACGCGGGCCCCGGCCGGATACGAATCGCCGTACGGGCGGCAGGCGTGAACCCCGTCGACTGGAGGCTCCGTGAGGGCCAGGTCCTGGGGGCCCATCCGGTCGAGCTGCCCGCGGGAGTCGGCCAGGACGCCGCCGGGGTGGTGGACGAGGTCGGTGAAGGCGTCGAAGGCGTCGAGGTCGGTGACCGCGTGTTCGGCGAAGGCGCGAGCACCTATGCCGAGTTCGCCGTGCTGTCGGCCTGGGCCCGTATGCCCGAGGGCCTGACGTTCGAAGAGGCGGCCGGATACCCCTCCGTGGTGGAGACGGCGCTGCGCATCATCCGCGAGGTCGATGTGCGGCCCGGGCAGACGCTCCTCGTCAGCGGCGCGTCCGGGGGCGTCGGATCGGCGGTGCTGCAGATCGCCCGCGACCGCGGCATCACGACGATCGGGACCGCGGGCGCGGCGAACCAGGACTACCTGCGCGGCCTGGGCGCCCTCGCCACGACCTACGGCGAGGGCTGGGTCGAGCGGGTGCGGCGGCTCGGCCATGTCGACGCGGCCCTCGACCTGGCCGGCTCGGGCGTCATCCGCGAGCTCGTCGAACTGACCGGCGACCCGCGGAAGGTGGTCTCCATCGCCGACCTCGGTGCGCCGGAGCTGGGTGTCCGATTCTCCGGCGTGGCCGGGAGCATGCCGGAAGCGCTCGCCGAAGCCGTCGACCTCATCGCGCGGGGAAGGCTCCACATCCCCGTCGAGAAGTCGTACACCCTCGCCGAGGCCGCGGCCGCGCACGCCGACAGCCAGGCCGGTCACACACGCGGACGGCGGGTCATGGTCGTCTGAGAACCGTCCGCGCGTCGCCCTCGAACGAGAACCGTCCGCGCGTCGTCCTCGAACAGCTTCCGGCGCCCGTCAGGTGCGCGCGGCGTCCGCGAGGATCTCGTCGACCACCCGGGACGCGGTGCGCACCATGAACGGGTTCGTGTCCCGGTAGTACGCCAGTTCGTTGACGGCGAGGGTCAGTGCCCAGCCCCGGCCGCGCGCCCACAGGGCGTCGTCGGCCGCCGCGGCCTCCCGGAAGACGCGCCGCTCCGGCGCACCGAGCACGTACCAGGCCGCGATCAGGTCGACGGCCGGGTCGCCGGTGCCCATGCAGCCGAAGTCGATGACCGCGCCGAGGCGACCGGTCTCCGTGACCAGGAGGTTGCCGGGCTGGAGGTCCCCGTGCAGCCACACGGTGCGGGAGGCGCCGGGGGCTGAGACGGACTCCTCCCAGGCCGCGAGTGCCGAAACCGTGTCGATGACCCCGGCCAGCCGGCCGATCACCTCGCGCGTGTCGGCGGCCCGTTCGGCGAGCGGTCGGCCGCGGTACGCCTCCGGGGCCCCGGTCGTGTCGATCGCGCGCATCGCCGTGACGAACCCCGCGAGGTCCGCGGCCAGCGCGCCGGGGCGCTCGAGCCGTCCGGCGGCCGGATTCCGTCCGGTCAGCCAGCGGTGCACCGCCCACGGCCACGGGAAGCCGTGCCCCGGCTCCCCCACCGCCACCTGCTCCGGAATCGGCACCGGCAGCCTCGTCGCCAGGTGCGGCAGCCAGCGCCGCGCGTCCGCGAACTCGGGTACGACGCCGGACAGGCGCGGCAATCGGACGACCCACTCCTCGCCGAGCCGGTACAGCACGTTCTGCGTGCCGTGCGAGTCGACGTGCTTCAGGGGCAGGCCCGCCCACCGCGGGAACTGTTCGTCGACGAGCGCCCTGACCAGGTCCTCGTCGATGTCCGGCTCGTCGTCGTGCAGCTTGCGAACGCCCATGGTCGCCTTTCGGGGTGCGGTCGTGCCGGCCGGGCCGAGCGTAGCCACGCGCGGCCCGGCCGGGCGATCGTTTTTCCCCGGGCGCCCCGGTCAGCCGGAGACCGACGGCCGCCCGTTCTCGATGTGACCCATCAGCCGCCGGGCGAAGTCCGGCTCGTCGGGGCAGGCCACCACCAGGTCGTACCAGCCGTGCGCCTTGGCGGCGGGGTGTGTCACGGTCGTGCTGTCGCCCGGCGCCACCCGGACCTGCCGGGTCAGGGCGGCGACGTCGGCCCCGCGCACGTAGGCCTGCGGGCGGACGGTGAACACCTTCGCCTCCGTACCGTGGTTGGCCAGGGTGATGCGCAGCTCGCGGGTCTTGGCGCGGACGGACGACGTGACCTCGGCCGTGGACGTGGCGAGGCCCGCGAACTCGCGGCGGAAGCCGTTGGGGCCCGCGACGGTGAACCGGTAGCGGTCCTTCGCCGGGGTCACCGTCAGCTCACTCTTGCCGGATACGTCGCGGTGCTGCGGGACGTCGAACTCGCCCGCGTACGGGTACAGCGCGAAGTGGGCGCTGGACGCACCGGGGTTGTGGAGCGTGACGCGGACCTTGCCGTCGGCGACCCGCGCGTACGCGTCCGGCTGGTACGGCAGCGGGCGCGCGGGCCGGGTGCCGGGCTCCTGGACGGGCATCTTCTGCTCGGCCGGGGGCACGGGCCGCCAGCGGGCGCTCGCGGGCGGCACCGGGCCCGGGTACTCCACGGCGGGCTGCTTCTCGGCGGTGTCGAAGTCGAACGCGGAGGTCAGGTCGCCGCAGATCCGGCGGCGCCACGGCGTGATGTTCGGGTCCTCGATGCCGGTCCACCGCTCAAGGAACCGGTTGACGGAGGTGTGGTCGAACAGCTCGGAGCAGACGTAACCGCCCACCGACCACGGCGAGATGACCAGCATCGGCACGCGGACGCCGAACCCTGTGGGCTGCCCCTGCCACCACTCGTCGGGGTCGCCCGGCTCGGGCACGGGCGGCGGCACGTGGTCGAAGAAGCCGTCGTTCTCGTCGTAGTTGATGAACACGACGGTCTTGCGCCACACCTCGGGGTGCGAGGCCAGCGCGTCGAGCACCTTGTACGGGACGCTGGCGCTCGCGGCGGGCACGGAGACGCTCGGGTGCTCGGAGTCGACGGCGGACGGCACGAGGTAGGAGACGGCGGGCAGCTTCCCGGCGGCGACGTCGGCGGCGAACCGCTCGGCCAGGGTGCCGGTGGGCACGCGGCGAAGCCCGCGCTCGAAGAGGCTGCGCTCGGCCTTGGTGAGCGCAGCCACCCCCTCGTCGAGGAGGCCCAGCAGCCGCTTGCGCTCGGTCTCGTCCTTGGTGTCACGCACGACGGAGTAGAAGGACTCCATGTAGGTGTGTCCGCCGGTCTTGGCGAGCGCCTTGCGGGCGACGGCCTTGAAGGTGGCGTAGAACTCGATCTGGTTGTCGGTGAAGTTCTCCCACTCGGTGTACGTCTGCCAGCTGCGGCCCTCGCGTTCGAGGAGTTCGGCGTAGGTGGGCCAGTCGTAGCCGGGGTGGGTGCCCTCGGCGTACGCGTCGTTGCCGATGGCCCGTCTGCCGTCGGCCTCGGAGCCGGAGTTGCCGCTCCACAGGTAGTTGCGGTTGGGGCTGGTGGAGCTGTGCATGGACGAGTGGTAGGCGTCGCAGATGGTGAACGTGTCGGCGAGCTCGTACTGGAGCGGGATGTCGGAGCGGTCGTAGTGGGCCATGGTGGCGGCCGTCTTGGCCGACACCCACTGGTTCATCCAGCCGTTGTTCCAGGCCTTGTGGCCGCCGTTCCAGTCGTGGTTGAGGGCGTCGATGTACTGGAGGTCGTGGTGCTGCGCCGCGGCGGCCTCGCGCACGGAGAACGGCAGGACTCTCTTCGCGCCGTCGGGTTGCTCGAACACCGGTGAGCCGTCGGGCAGTCGCACGGCGTTGCGGTCGCCGTAGCCGCGCACGCCGCGCAGCATGCCGAAGTAGTGGTCGAAGGACCGGTTCTCCTGCATGAGGATCACCACGTGCTCGATGGCGTCGAGACCGCCGGGCGGGGGTTCGGCGGCCAGGGCCTGCTGGAGGGACGGCGGCAGCAGCGAGCCCGCCGCGACGGCGCCGCCGAGGGCGAGGGCGCGGCGCCGGGACACGGGGTGCGTGAGCGGATTGGTCATGTCGTCGGCTCCTGGAAAAGGGTGGGGAGGACGGTACGCCGGGACGCTACGAGCACGGTCGGTACGGATGGTGAGCACTGGATGAACTCACGCCGCCGCCGCACAATCAAGGTCTGAACAAAAATGAGCATGGAATCGATCGAAATTGACGAGTAGTGTGCGCCGCATGCTGGCCGAGCGACGACACCACCTGATCCTGCGTGCGCTGCGCTCCGGTGGGTCGGCCTCCGTCGCCGAGCTCGCCGAACAGCTCACCGCGAGCCCCGCCACCATCCGCCGCGACCTGCTGCGTCTCGAGGAGGAGGGGCTCCTCACGCGCGTGCACGGCGGCGCCGTCGTCGAGCAGGGCGACCAGCCGTTCTCCGAGGTGGCCCAGGTGCGGGTGGCCGAGAAGGACGCCATCGCCGAGCGCGCGGCCGACCTGATATCGGACGGCGAGACGGTCCTCCTCGACATCGGCACGACGGCGTACCGCCTCGCCCGGCAGCTGCACGGCCGCCGCCTCACGGTCGTCACCAGCAACCTCGTGGTGTACGAGGAGCTGGCCGACGACACCGGCATCGACCTGGTGCTGCTCGGCGGCATGGTGCGCCGCGAGTACCGCTCCCTTGTCGGCTTCCTCACCGAGGACAACCTGCGCCAACTCCACGCCGACTGGCTGTTCCTCGGCACCAGCGGCGTCCGCCCCGACGGGCAGGTGATGGACACCACCGTGGTGCAGGTCCCGGTGAAACGCGCCATGATCGCGGCGGCCGACCGGGCGGTGCTCATCGCCGACGCCGCCAAGTTCCCCGGCACCGGCATGGCCAAGGTGTGCGGCCCCGAATCCCTCGACACCGTAGTGACCAACCCCTCCGCGCCCGCGCCGACCTGCGCGGCGCTCACGGAGGCCGGCGTGAAAGTGATCCACGTATGAAACTGACCATTCTCGGCGGCGGCGGATTCCGGGTGCCGCTGGTGTACGGCGCGCTGCTCGCGGACCACGCGGAGGGCCGGGTCACCGAGGTCGCCCTGTACGACCTCGACGCGGGACGGCTCGACGCGATCGCGCGGGTCCTCGCCGAGCAGGCCGAAGGGGTGCCGGACGCGCCGGAGGTCACCGTCACCACCGACCTCGACGAGGCGGTGCGCGGCACCGACTTCGTGTTCTCGGCGATCCGGGTGGGCGGCCTCGAGGGGCGCGCGGCGGACGAGCGGATCGCGCTCGCCGAGGACGTGCTCGGGCAGGAGACGGTGGGCGCGGGCGGTCTCGCGTACGGGCTGCGGACGCTGCCGGTCGTCGAGGAGATTGCCCGCCGCGTCGCCGAACTCGCCCCGGAGGCCTGGTTCATCAACTTCACGAACCCGGCGGGCCTGGTCACGGAGGCGCTCGCGGAGCACCTGGGCGACCGGGTCATCGGCATCTGCGACTCCCCCGTCGGCCTCGGCAAGCGGGTGGCGCGGGCGCTCGGCGCGGACCCGAAGGACGCCTGGGTCGACTACGTCGGGCTCAACCACCTGGGCTGGCTGCGCGGCCTGAGGGTGAACGGCCGCGACGAACTCCCCCGCCTCCTCGCCGACGAGGCCCTCCTCGACTCCTTCGAGGAGGGCAAGCTGTTCGGCACGGAGTGGCTGCGTGAGCTGGGCTCGATCCCGAACGAGTATCTGCACTACTACTACTTCAACCGCGAGGCCGTCCGCGCCTACCAGGAGGCGGAGGCCACGCGCGGCGCGTTCCTGCACGTCCAGCAGTCCCGCTTCTACGACCGGATGCGCGATCCGGCGGCGCCGCCGCTGAAGACGTGGGACGCGACGCGGGCGGAGCGCGAGGCCACGTACATGGCGGAGAACCGGGAGGCGGCGGGCGCGGGCGAGCGCGACGAGCAGTCGCTGACCGAGTCCGGCGGCTACGAGAAGGTGGCCCTCGACCTGATGCGGGCCATCGCCCGGGACGAGCGGGCCACGCTGATCCTCAACGTCCGCAACCGTACGACCCTTTCGGCGCTCGACGCGGACGCCGTGATCGAGGTGCCGTGCCTCGTCGACGCCAACGGCGCGCACCCCGTGGCCGTGGACCCGCTGCCAGGACATGCCACCGGCCTGGTGACGTCGGTGAAGGCGGTCGAGCGCGAGGTGCTCGCCGCCGCCCGCTCGGGATCGCGGGCGACGGCGGTGAAGGCGTTCGCGCTGCATCCGCTGGTGGACTCGGTGAACGTGGCGCGCCGCCTGGTGGACGCGTACCGCGAGGCGCACCCGGGGTTGGCCTATCTGCGCTGACGGTGCTCGGCCGAGTTCCGGTACCCGTACGCCGCGTAGACACCGACACCGATGAGCATCCACGCCGCGAACCGGACCCATGTCACCCAGTCCAGGTTGCTGATCAGCCACACGGAGAAGGCGACCCCGATCGCCGGGACGAACGGCACCAGCGGCGTCCGGAACGTGCGCGGCAGATCGGGCCGCGTCTTCCGCAGCACCACCACGGCGATCGCGACCACGATGAACGCCATCAGGATGCCGATGTTGGTGAGGTCGGCGGCCTCCCGGATCGGCAGGAACCCGGCGATCAGCGCGGAGCCGATGCCGACGGGCCAGATCACCCGCGTGGGCACGTGCCTGCGCGGGTGGTTGCGGGCGAAGTAGCGCGGCAGCAGCCCGTCGCGACTCATCGAGTACCAGACACGGGACACCGCCAGCATGTTCGCGAACGCCGACGTGGTGATGCCGATGACCGCGCCCACCGCCACGACCAGCCCCAGCCCACCGAGCCCCACGGCGGTCAGGGCGCTGGAGAACGGGCTGGCCACATCGATGTCCTTGTAGTTCTGCATGCCGAGCAGCACCACACACACCGCGAGATAGACGAACGCGGCGATGCCCAGTGACACCACGATCGCCTTCGGCAGCACCTTCTTCGCCTCCGCGCTCTCCTCTGCGGCGGCGCTCATGGCGTCGTATCCGTACACGGCGAAGAACGCGGTGGCCGCGCCCGTGAACGCGCCACCCACGCCGTACGGCAGGAACGGTGTGTAGTTCCCCGACTTGATGTGAAAGGCACCGGCGACCACCACGAGGGCGACGATCCCCAGCTTCACCACGACGAGGATCGTCTCGAACCGCGCCGACTCCTTCGTCCCGCGCGACAGCACGAAGGCGAGCAGCAGGCACAGCAGCAGCGCGAACAGATCGACACGATGCCCGGCCCCGGTGCCGGGCGCGCCCAGCATCCAGGTCGGCACATCAATGCCGACGTGCTCCAGGATGTACGAGAAGTACCCGGACACCGCGATGGCGACCACGGCGACGATCGCGGTGTATTCGAGCAGCAGGTCCCAGCCGATGGCCCAGCCGACGAACTCGCCGAGCGCGGCGTACGAGTACGTGTAGGCGGATCCTGCCTTCGGGATGCTGCCGGCGAACTCGGCGTAGCAGAGCGCGGCGGCGGCGCTGGCCACGATGGCGATGAGGAACGAGAGCATCACGCCGGGCCCGGCGTCCTGGTTGGCCACGACGCCGGCGAGCGAGAAGACACCGGCGCCGACCAGGCCGCCGAGGCTGAGCGCGACCAGCTGCCACAGGCCCATGGTGCGTCTGAGTCCGCCGCTGGTCACCTCCTCCGAGTCGTCGACCGGCTTGAGGCGGAAGATTCCGGCACGGGAGAGGAGTCCCCCTTCGGGCCCTGCCGGATCACGAAGGGGGTGGGTCGTCGTACGGGACACGGTGGCTCCTGAGGGGGATTCAGGTGCTCTACGGGGCGTCAGAGCACGAAGCCGTGCGGGAACGGGTCGCGCGGGTCGAGGAGATAGTGGGCCGTGGCGGTGATCCAGGCGCGGCCCGAGAACTCCGGGACGACGGCGTCGAGTTGACCGACCTTGGCGGTGTCGACGAGCTGCCCGGTGAAGCGGGTACCGATGAAGGACTCGTTCACGAACTCGGTGTGCAGCGGGAGTTCGCCGCGCGCGTGCAGCTGCGCCATCCGGGCGGAGGTGCCGGTGCCGCACGGGGAGCGGTCGAACCAGCCGGGCTGGATCGCCATGGCGTTGCGGGAGTGCCGGGCGGTGGAGTCCGGCGCGAGGAACTGCACGTGCTTGCAGCCGCCGATGACCGGGTCGACGGGGTGCCGGGGCCTGTTGTGCTCGTTGATGGCGTCGGAGATGGCGAGCCCGGCCTTGAGGATGTCGTCCTTGCGGGCCCGGTCGAAGGGCAGGCCGAGCTGGGCGAGGTCGGTGATGGCGTAGAAGTTCCCGCCGTACGCCATGTCGTAGCGGACCTCGCCGTAGCCGGGCACCTTCACGGTGGCGTCCAGTTCGAGGGCGAAGGCGTCCACGTTCCGCAGGGTCACCTGCTCGGCGACACCGTCCCGCACGGCGACCCGCGCCTCGACGAGCCCGGCGGGTGTGTCGAGGCGCACGACCGTCTCCGGCTCGCGCACCTCCACCATCCCGGTCTCCACGAGCACGGTGGCGACGCCGATGGTGCCGTGCCCGCACATCGGCAGGAATCCGCTGACCTCGACGTACAGGACACCCCAGTCGGCGTCGGGCCGGGTCGGCGGTTGCAGGATCGCGCCGCTCATCGCGGAGTGACCGCGCGGCTCGTCGACGAGGAACCGGCGCAGCTCGTCGAGGTGTTCCAAGGCGTACGTGCGCCGCTCGGCCATGGTGTCACCGGGGATGGGTGCCACGCCGCCGGTGACGACGCGGGTGGGCATGCCCTCGGTGTGCGAGTCGACGGCGCTCAGGGTGCGCACGGACCGCATCAGATGTTCCCCTTCTCCAGGGCGGCGACGGCACGCGCCATGTCCGCCTCGACCTGCTTGCGCATCTCGGGCAGCAGCGCCCCGCGCGGCGGCCTGCAGGGCCCGCCGAACCGGCCGACCTGCTCCATCCCCAACTTGATGGCCTGCACGAACTCGGTGCGCGAGTCCCAGCGGAAGGCGGCGACCAGCGGCTCGTACAGCGCCCGCGCCTCCTCCAGCTTCCCCGCGAGGGCGAGCTCGTAGAGCCGTGCCGACTCGGCGGGGAACACGTTCGGGAACCCGGCGAACCACCCGGTGGCCCCCATCAACAAACTCTCCAGCACGACATCATCGGCGCCACTGATGACCTCGAGCCCCGGTGCCTTCTCCTTGATCTCCAGCACCCGCCGCACATCACCGGAGAATTCCTTCACGGCGACGATGTTCTCGATCTGCGCGATCTCGCCGAGCAGATCAGGGGTTAGATCCACCTTGGTGTCGAACGGGTTGTTGTAGACCATCACCGGAAGCCCGACGGACGCGACGGCCTCGAAGTGGTCGATGACATCACGGGA
The DNA here is from genome assembly GCF_052245995.1 of Streptomyces sp. SDT5-1. Taxonomy (NCBI): domain Bacteria; kingdom Bacillati; phylum Actinomycetota; class Actinomycetes; order Kitasatosporales; family Streptomycetaceae; genus Streptomyces; species Streptomyces sp. SDT5-1. The sequence goes on from NZ_CM125963.1 coordinate 1,071,367, forward strand.
GTTGGCGCGGTACAGGGTGGGCGGCAGACACAGCACACCATCGGCGCCGTCCTCGGCGGCGACCTCCGCCCAGTGCTTCGCCTGATGCGATCCGACACCGTGCACGCCCACCACGACGATGCCGTCGTCGCCGACCGCGTCGATGGCGGTCCTCGCCACCTTGCGGCGCTCCTCGTCGGTGAGGGACGAGTACTCGCCGAGCGACCCGTTCGGGCCGACGCCGCGGCAGCCGTTCTCGACGACCCAGCGGCAGTGCTCGGCGTACCGGTCGTAGTCGACGGCGAGCCCGGCGGGCGCGGCGGCGTCCTCGTAGTAGGGCAGGGCGGTGGCGACGACGACGCCACCGAGCCCGAGTGAGTCCTTCTCCTGCTGGGTCTTCTGCTGGGTCTTCTGCTGCGGGGTGTCGCTCATGAATTGCTCTCCTCTGTACGGGAGTTGCCGGTACGGGGATCAGTGGTTTCGGGAGCGGCGCCGGCCAGGTCGCCGAGCCGGATGGGCCGGGCGACGGGCCGTCGGTGTGCGCTGGCCGGGGGCAGGCCCTCGACGTGCGGCTCGGCGCCGTCCGGGCCGCGCAGGCGGGCGCCGATCTCGGCGACGGTCGGCCCGCACATCCGGGCCTGGCAGGGGCCGAGCCCGGCCCGGGTGGTGAGCTTGGCGGCGCGCGGGGCGGCGGTGGAGGTGTCGGTGGCGGCGCGGCACACGGTCGCGTAGTCCGTCTCCTCGCAGCGGCACACCACGGTGTCGGGGCGCATCCAGTCCGTCCACGCAGCTCCGACGGGGTGGGCGCGGGCGAGGCGGGCGGCGAAGGCGCGGCCCTGGTCGCGGCGGGTCCGCAGCCGGGCCACGGCGGTGCTGTTCCGGTCGCCGCCCGCCGCGAGCCACCCGGCGAGCGCGCCCTCGACACGGGCGGCGGGCGCGCCCGCGATGCCGGTGATCTCCCCGGCCGCGTACACGTCGGGACAGGTGGTGCGCTGGTCGCCGTCGACCTCGACGAAGTCGCCGCGCAGCGCGCACCCGGCGGCCAGCGGCAGTTCGAGCTGCGGGCTGAACCCGTGCGACACGCACACGGCGTCCACGGCGACGGTCCGCTCGCTGCCGGGCACCACGGTCCAGTCGCCCCGCAACCGCGCGGTGACGACCTCCTCCACGCGCCCGTCGCCGCGCGCCTCGACGACGGTGTGCCCGGTGCGGTACGGAACCCGATGCCTGCCCAACACCCCGGCGTACTCGGCGAGTTCGAGCGCCTTCCCACCCTCCGCGACCAACTCCCACGGCCTGCGTCCCCAGCCCCGCGCGAGGGTGGCACGCGTGTTGGCCTCCAGCACCGCACGCACCCGCGCCCCGGCCTCGATCAGCGACGCGGCGACCGGCAGCAGGAACGGCCCGCTCCCGGCCACGACGACCTGGTCCCCGACCACGACCCGCTCCCCCTTCGCGAACGCCTGCGCCGCGCCCGCGGTGAACACACCGGGCAACTCCCAGCCGGGGAACGGCAGTACGCGGTCGTGCGCGCCGACCGCGAGCACCAGCGCGTCGGGGTCGAGCGTCTGCCGGGTGCGCCCCGCCCCGTCGGCGGGTCCCCGCAGGACGTGCACGCGCGGCGGCCCCGGTTCGGCGGGCCGTTCCAGGGCCCATACGGCGGTCTCGGACCACCAGGTGCAGCGCGGGTGGGCGAGGACGCGTCGGCGCCGCGCGTCGAAGGCCCGCCACCCGTGGTGCAGCCGCTCGGGATGCTCGGCGGCGTACGCCTCGGGCAGCATGCGGTGGAACTGCCCACCGGGCTGCTCGGCCTCGTCGACGAGGGTGACGCGTGCGCCTGCGGCGAGCGCGGCATCGGCGGCGGCGAGCCCGGCGGGGCCCGCGCCGACGATCACTACGTGTCGCGGGGTCATGGGGCCTCCGTGGGGGCGAGGGGACTGGGGTGACACCAAGGTGCGTTCCGGCAGGCAGGACGTGTGTGACCGCGTCGGCCGCCGGAGGCCACGGGACTGTGACGCGAGAGGCCCGCAGGGCGGTGATCCGGCGTCACAGTCCCCCGCCGCCGGCTCTGCCACTGCGTACGCTCGTCCCTCACCCCGACTCACCCCGCGCCTGCGTCCGCACCTCGTCCCCCTCCCGGGCCCGTCTGCGGCACGCGCGGACATCACGCTCGGGCCCGACCGTCACCAGGCAGTCGAAGCAGGCGCCGATGCCGCAGAACACGCCGCGGGGTGCGCCGGAGCGGCCGGTGCGCCAGGCGCGGCGGTCGGCGGCGAGGAGGAGGCCGGCGATGGTCTGGCCCTCGATGCCCGTGACGGCTTCGCCGTCGACGGTGATGGTGAGCGGGGTGTCGCGGCGGCCGACGGCGTCCGTGGCCGCCGGTACGCGTCGTGGGCTCATGCGGCCCAACCTCCTTCGGTGGTTCCCAGGACGGCGGGCCGGTCCACGCGGAACGGCTTCGCGTCGATGTCGGTCGGGCGGTCGAGCAGCAGGTCGCGCACGAGGCGTGCCGTTCCCACGGACAGACCGATGCCCGCGCCTTCGTGGCCGCCGGCGTGCCAGAGGCCGGTGAGGCGCGGGTCGGGCCCGATGACGGGCAGGTGGTCGGGGACGTAGGGCCGGAAGCCGCCGTAGGCGCGCATGACCGGCACGTTCGCGAGGGACGGGAAGAGGCGCAGCGCCTTCTCGGCGATGGCGGAGAGGGCGTCGACGCGGAGCCGGTCGTCGAAGCCGACGCGACGCCGGGAAGAGCCGATGAGGACGCTGCCGCCGCGCGTGGACTCGACGACGGCGGAGGTCTGGAGGTCCTCGGCGCTGCTGCCGACGGCGCCCACGTAGTCGGCGTCGTACACCTTGTGGAAGACGGTGGGCGGCAGGGGCGTGGTGACGAGGACGTCGCCGCGGCGCGGGCGTACGTCGACGGGGGCGCCGAGCCGGGCGGACAGCTCGCCCGCCCAGGGGCCCGCGGCGTTGACGAACACGTCCGCCTCGATGAGGCCGTCTGTGGTGCGGACGGCGGTGAGGCGTCCGGAGCGGGTGACCGCGCCGTGCACCTCGCAGCCGGTGCGCAGGGTGGCTCCCGCGCGCTGCGCGTCGGCGAGGAGCGCGGCGGCGGCGCCGGAGGGCTGCACCTGGGCGTCCTCCGGGTAGTGGTACGCCGCGGTGTGCTCGCGGGTGAGGTACGGCTCGGCGGCGGCGAGCGCGTCGGCGTCCAGGACGTCGGCGCGTACGCCCACCGCGCGTTGGGACGCGGCGAACGCGGCGAGTTCGCGGGCGCCGTCGTCGGTGGTGGCGACGACGATGCCGCCCTTGGGATCCCATTCGGTCACGTGCCGTGCGTGCGCGTCCTGTTCGGCCAGCGTGTCGACGATCTCGGGCCAGAGGCGCCGGGACAGTTGCGCCAACTCCAGCTCGGGACCTGGGCCCTTGTCGGAGACGAGGATGTTGCCCTCGCCGTGCGCGGTGGTCGCGGCGGCGGGGCGGTCACGGTCGACGACCGTGGTGGCGCAGCCCGCGCGGGCCAGCTCCCGCGCACAGGCGGCTCCGACGATTCCGGCCCCGAGAATGACCGCGCGTGTTCCGTGCATCGAACCGCCTCCGTTCGTTTCATCGAACGACTCGGAGGCTAGGACGGCATTTCAGCGGGTGTCAACGGATGAGCGGAGGGTGATCAGGATTCGGGCTTGGGATGCGGGATCCCCAAGTGCGCGTGCTCGTGCGGCCGGTACTGGAGGAGCAGCACCGAGTGCACGTCGCCGTCGAGCGCCGTGTAGGCGTGCGGGAGGGTGGCGTCGAAGCCGACGTAGTCGCCGGGGCCGAGCTCCACCTCGTCGCCGTCGACGCGGACGTGGAGCCGGCCGGTCTGCACGATGGTGTGCTCGGTGCCGACGTGGCCGAGCGAGTCCTGCCGGCTGTCGGCGCGGACCACCTGGTCGTACACCTCGAGGACCAGGTCACCGAAGTCCATCCGGCGCAGCGGGCGCAGGTCGACGCCCTCCCCGCTGAGCACCTCGACCTCCTTGGCACGCACGACGGTGAGGCCGCGCGGCGCGCGCGTCTCCAGGAGGTCGGAGACGGGCACCTCCAGGGCGCGGGAGAGGCTGAACACGGTCTCGATGGTGGGGTTTCCGGTCCCGGACTCCAGCTGCGAGAGCGTCGCCTTGCCGATCTTCGAGCGCCGCGAGAGTTCCGAGATGGACAGGCCGCGCTCGGTCCTGGCCCGGCGGAGATTGGCCGCCACCATGTCACGGACCGACTCCTGGGGAACGTCCATAGCCTCTCCCTGACTCCCTTGACAGCGTTCGCTTTGACGAACACTATGCCGCACGATGCGTTTGATGTTCCGAACAGTTTCCCGTTCGTTGCCACGACCTGGCACCCAACGGCCCTATCAAGAGGCGGAATCGGCATGACCGACACGACCCTCGGCAGCTCCGTACCCCGACCCAGCACCCCGGACCCCCGGATGCCGCGGCTGGCCGAGTTGCCGGACTTCACCGCGTTCATGGGGCAGGGCTGGGACGAGGCGGACCGGACGCCGCCGACCGTGGCGGGGGTCGCGGAGGCGGCGGCCGCGCATCGGGCGCGGCTGGGCGCGGAGTTCGCGGGGCGGGCCGTCGTGGTCGCCGCGGGGCGGGCGCCGGTGCGCAGCAATGACACCGCGTACGACTTCCGGCCGGACAGCGACTTCTACTGGCTGACGGGGTGTGCGGTCGAGGATGCCGTGCTCGTGCTGCGGCCGACGGGCGGGGGCCACGACGCCGTTCTGTATCTGCCGCCGCCCGCCCGGCCCGGCGAGCCGGGGTTCTTCGCCGACGCCGCGCACGGTGAGCTGTGGGTGGGGCCTGCGCCCGGCCTCGACGACTGGCGCGCCGCGCTGGGCCTGGAGACGGCGCCGTTGAGCGCACTGGACGGGGCGCTCGCGGCGGTCGCCGGACAGGACGCGCTGCTCGTGGGACCGCTCGACCGGGAGACCGCGCGGCGGCACGGTCTCGCTCCGTCGGCCGACCTCGCCCGCACGCTCTCCGAGCTGCGCATGGTCAAGGACGACTGGGAGATCGGGCAGCTGCGCGAGGCCGTGGACCGTACGGTCGAGGGGTTCAGGGCCGTGGTGCGGGAGTTCCCCGCGGCCGTGCGCGGCGGCGGGGAGCGCTGGCTGCAGGGGACGTTCGACCGGTACGCCCGTACGTACGGCAACGGGCCCGGTTACGCCACCATCGTGGGCAGCGGCCGGAACGCCGCGACGCTGCACTGGGTGCGCTGCGACGGCCCCGTCGAGGAGGACGCGGCGGTGCTCCTGGACATGGGGGTGGAGACGCGGAGTTACTACACCGCCGATGTCACCCGCACCTTCCCGGCCTCCGGGCGCTTCACCGACGCCCAGCGTTCCGTGCACGACCTCGTGGAGCGGGCGCACCGGGCGGGGCTCGACGCGGTGCGGCCGGGGCGGGACTTCGCGGACTTCCACACGGCGGCGATGGAGGTCGTCGCGCGCGGCCTGGACGACTGGGGGCTGCTGCCGGTCTCGGTCGACGAGGCGCTGTCGCCGAAGGGGCAGCACCACCGCCGGTATCTGGTGTGCGGCATCGGCCACCACCTCGGCCTCGACGTGCACGACTGCGCCCGCGCCGACTACGCCGCGTACCAGGGCGCCCGTCTCGCCCCTGGCATGGTGCTCACGGTCGAGCCGGGCCTGTACTTCCACGCCCACGACCGGACCGTGCCGCCGGAGCTGCGCGGCATCGGGGCGCGCATCGAGGACGACATCCTGGTCACGGAGGCCGGTTCGGAGGTGCTGTCGGCGGAACTGCCGTTGGACGCGGCCGGGTTGGAGCGGTGGATGGCGGCGTAGCGCCCCTCCCCCGGGCGCCCGCGTCTCATATATCGAACGCCGATTACCGGTAAGTGAGACACGTGAAAGGGTTGTGATCCTCGTACCGTCCGACCGGTACGAGGGTCCCCGGTGCCCCGCGCCGGTGGACGTACACCGCAACGCCCCTGGGATTGACCCGAACATGTCCGCTTCTGCCACCGGCCCGGCGCCCGCCGATTCCGCCGCGCCGTCGCCCGCATCCGACCCGTCGCCGGCCGCGCCGGTCAACCCGCGCTCGCGGGTCCTGATCGCCAGCCTCATCGGGACGACCATCGAGTTCTACGACTTCTACGTCTACGCGACCGCCGCCGTACTCGTCTTCCCCGCGCTCTTCTTCCCGAGCAGCGACCCGACGACGGCGCTGCTCTCCTCGTTCGCCGTGTTCGGCGCGGCGATGGTGGCGCGGCCCGTGGGCGCGGCCTTCTTCGGGCACCTCGGTGACCGCCTCGGCCGCAAGAAGACGCTCGTCGTCTCGCTGCTCACGATGGGCATCGCCACCTTCCTCATCGGCGTGCTGCCCACGTACGGGTCGATCGGCTGGGTCGCCACCGCGCTCCTCGTCCTGATGCGGCTCGCGCAGGGCTTCGCGCTCGGCGGCGAGTGGAGCGGCGCCGCGCTGGTCGCCACGGAGAACGCGCCGCCCGGCAAGCGGGCGCTGTGGGGCACGTTCCCGCAGCTCGGCGCGCCGCTCGGGTTCATCGTCGGCAACGGCCTGTTCCTGATCATCGCCGCTCTGCTGCCGTCCGCGGCGGGCGCCGACCCCTCGCAGCCGTCCGAGGCGTTCCTGTCGTGGGGCTGGCGGATCCCGTTCCTGTTCTCCGCGGTGATGGTCGCGATCGGCCTGTGGGTGCGGATGCGCCTGGTCGAGGCGGAGGTCTTCACCAAGACGCAGGAGACGAAGCAGGTCCGCAAGCTGCCGCTGGCGACCGTGTTCCGGCACCACTGGAAGCAGCTGCTCCTCGGCACGTTCGCGATGCTCGCGACGTACGTGCTCTTCTACCTGATGACGACGTTCTCGCTGAGCTACGGGCGCGCCGCGACGGACGCCGCCGTGCCGGGCCTCGGCTACAGCTACACCACGTTCGTCCTGATGCTGATCTTCGGTGTGCTGTTCTTCGCCGCGTTCACGCTGGTCTCCGGGCCGCTCGCGGACCGGTTCGGCCGCCGCAGGACACTCGCCTGGATCACGGCCGGCATCTTCGTCTTCGGCCTGGTGTGGGTGCCGCTCATCGGCCTCGGCACGCTCGGTGTGGTGCTGTGGCTGGTGCTCGGCTTCACGCTGATGGGGCTGACGTTCGGCCCGATGGGCGCGCTGCTCCCGGAGATGTTCCCGACGTCGGTGCGCTACACCGGCTCCGGCATCTCGTACAACGTCAGCTCCGTGCTCGGCGCCGCGGTCGCCCCGTTCATCGCGGTGGCGCTGTGGGAGGCCGGCGACGGTTCACCGTGGCTGGTCGGCGTCTACCTGTCGGCGATGGCCGTCCTCACGTTCATCGCGGTGCTGTGCGGCAAGGAGACGAAGGACGTGGAGCTGGAGTCGGGCGAGAGCCCGGTGTAGCCGCTGTTCCGCGCCACGGCCCGGGTCGCCCCTCGCGGGCGGCCCGGGCCGTCGCGCGTCACGGGTGGCGGGGCGCCGCTCAACTGCGGCCGAGGATCTCGGCGTTCAGGACGGTGCCGCCGAGGCTCCAGCCGCCGTCCGGGATCTCCTCCAGGACGACGAGGGTGTTCGGGCGGGCGCGCTCCCCGTAGACGTCGACGAAGGCCTCGGTGACGGCGTCCCGCAGCTTCTGCTTCGACTCCGGTGTGAGCGTGTCGGCGGGCACCTTGAGGTTGGCGAAGGGCATGGGTGGGTGTCCTTTCGGGGCGGGGCGGCGTCGGTGGGATGCCGCTCGCTTCCCACGCTGCGGTGTCCGCGGCGGCCGAACCAGGGGATGGCGTCCCCAGGGTCCGCCGCCCGCGGAGCGGCCCGCGTCGCGCAGACTGGGGGCGTGGGCTCATTCAAGTACGCCGAACTCGGCACGTTCCTGCGCTCGCGCCGTGCGCGCATCCGGCCGGCGGACGTCGGCCTGGTCGCGGGGCCGCGCCGCCGGGTGCCGGGGCTTCGCCGCGAGGAGGTGGCACAGCTCGCGGGCGCCTCCGTCGACTACTACAACGAGCTGGAGCGGGGCGCGGGCTCCCAGCCGTCCGAGCAGATGCTCGCCGCCCTGGCCCGCGCGCTGCGCCTCACGTCGGACGAGCGCGACTACCTGTACCGGCTGGCCGACCGTCCGCTGCCCGCCGCCGGGAGCCCCGGGGCGCACGTCCACCCGGGGATGCTGGACCTGCTGACGCGGCTGACGTCGACGCCGGCCCAGGTCATCACCGACCTGCACGTCACGCTCGTGCAGAACCCGCTCGCGGTGGCGCTGCTGGGCGACCACTCCCGGTTCCGCGGCGACAACGTGAGCTTCGTGCACCGCTGGTTCACCGATCCCGACGCGCGCCGCTTGTACCCGGAGGCGGACCACGACGCGCAGTCCCGGGTGTTCGTCGCCGATCTGCGGGCCGCCGCCGCCCGCCGCGACGCGAAGGACCCCGAGGCCCGCACCCTCATCGCCGAGCTGAACCGGCGCTCGGCCGAGTTCGCCGAACTGTGGGCCCGCCACGAGGTCCGCGTCCGCAGGGACGACCGCAAGCGCATCGACCATCCGTCGCTCGGCCTGCTCGAGGTCAACTGCCTGAACCTGTTCAGCGAGGACGGCCGGCAGCGACTGCTGTGGTTCACACCCGCGCTCGGCACCGACAGCGCGGACAAGCTGGAGCTGCTCGCGGTCCTCGGCACCCAGCTCGCCGACACGCCCCGCTGAGGCGTCCCCTCAGGCGCAGGGCCGCCCCGGCTCCGACGCCACCCGCGGCGGCCACACCCCCGCCACCAGGACGCCTTCCGCGTACGCGCGGGCGACGAGTTCCGTGCGGTTGGCCGCGCCCCAGCGGCGGGACAACTGTCGCAGGTGGTACGTGACTCCGTCCGTCGTCAGGCCCGTCTCGCGGGCCGCGCGAGCGGTGGTCGCGCCGCCCGCGAGCAGCGCCAGGATGCGCGCCTCCTGCGGGTTCGGGGGCGTGGCGGCCGAGGGCGGCGGCTCCGACTCGGCAGGGGTGTCGCGCACCCGCACCGTGACCAGCAGGTCCGGCACGCGGCTCGCGGTGTCGCTCACCGTGTCGACGATCAACTCGCCCGTACGGTCCCGGCCGTGGCCGCCCCGCCAGGCCACCGCCACCGTGTACCGGGAGCGGCGCCGCGCCTTCTGAGCCTGCGCGATGCGGTCGACCTGCGCCGCGTCGACGGGCGCGAACAGGTCGAGGATGTCGCGCCCCTTGAGGCGGCCCGGCGTGGTGCCCCACTCCAGGGCGAACGCGGCGTTCACCAGGCGTACGGTGCCGTGCGGATCGCAGACCGCGACCGGCATCGGAATCCGGTCGAAGAGCACCATCGCGCGATTGCGCCACACCACGCCGTCCCCGGTGTCCACCGTTGCCTCCCCGCGGCCGTACGCGCCGCCCCGGCGGCGGCCCTGTCACGGACGGCGGCCCGGCACAAGTCCGATACACCGTCAGCCACTACACAATCATGTAGTGGCTCGGACGTGACCGGCGGGGGCGGCGCAGCAAGCTGGAACCCGCAGTAACCACGGCGCGGCCCCCCACCCCGCGCCGGCACGATCCTCTCCGTGAAAGGCCCCCACCATGCCGGACTCCCCCACCCCCGACGACAGCGCCTACGCCGCCGCCGGCATCCCGGTCGTCGACGTCTCCGCCATCGGCCTCGGGCCAGGACCGCTCCAGCAGGTCATGGGCCTGATGCGGGAGCACGGCCCGGTCCTGGTGCGGCGGGTGCACGGCCGGGACGCCCTGTTCGTCTCGGACCTCGACCTGGTCACGGAGCTGGCCGACGAGACCCGGTTCGCGAAGAGCATCGGGCCCGCGCTGCGCAACGTACGGGAGTTCGCCGCCGACGGACTGTTCACCGCCTACAACGACGAGCCGAACTGGGCGCGCGCCCACGACATCCTGATGCCGGCCTTCGCCCTCGGCTCCATGCGGACGTACCACCCGGTGATGTACAAGGTGGCGCGCCGCCTCGTCGACTCCTGGGACCGGGCGGCCGAGGACGGCAGCCCCGTCGACGTGCCCGGTGACATGACGCGCATGACGCTCGACACCATCGGTCTCGCCGGGTTCGGCTACGACTTCGCGTCCTTCGAGAGCAGCGAGCCACACCCGTTCGTGGAGGCGATGGTGCGATGCCTGGAGTGGAGCATGAAGCGCCTGGCGCGGGTGCCCGGCGGTGACTACGAGGCCGCCGACGCGGCGTTCCGCGCGGACGCCGACTATCTCGCGCAGGTCGTCGACGACGTGATCAGCGCCCGGGTGGAGAGCGGCGAGCGGCACACCGACGATCTGCTCGGCCTGATGCTGACGGCCGAACACCCGCGGGACGGCTCGACGTTGGACACGGCGAACATCCGCAACCAGGTCATCACGTTCCTGATCGCCGGGCACGAGACGACGTCGGGCGCCATGTCCTTCGCCCTGTACTACCTGGCGAAGAATCCGGCGGTCCTCGATCTCGTACGGCGCGAGGTGGACGCCCTGTGGGGTGACACCGCGGACCCGGAGCCGGACTTCGACGAGGTGGGCTGCCTCACGTACACGCGGCAGGTGCTCAACGAGGCGCTGCGGCTGTGGCCCACGGCCGCCGCGTTCAGCCGGGAGGCCCGCGAGGACACGCTGCTCGGCGGGCGGGTCCACGTGAAGGCGGGGCAGGCTGTGACGGTGCTGGCGCCGATGCTGCACCGGGAGCCGGTGTGGGGCGACAACCCGGAGCGCTTCGATCCGAACCGGTTCACGCCGGAGGCGGAGGCCCAGCGTTCCCCGCACGCGTTCAAGCCGTTCGGCACGGGTGAACGGGCCTGCATCGGGCGGCAGTTCGCGCTGCACGAGGCGACGATGCTGCTCGCGATGCTCGTGCACCGCTACCGGCTGGTCGACCACGCCGACTACGAGCTGTCGGTGAAGGAGACCCTCACGCTGAAGCCCGACGGCTTCACCCTCACGCTCGCCCCGCGCACTCCCGCCGACCGCACGCACACCCCGCTGCCCAGTGCCACCACCACGGCCGAGCAGTCCTCGGCCGCCGACACCCTGCCCCAGCGGGTACGGCAGGGGACCCGCGCCCTGTTCCTGCACGGCAGCAACTACGGCACCTGCGAGGGCCTCGCCGCGCAACTCGCCGACGACGCGGCGGCGCTCGGCTGCGACACCGAGGTCGCCGCCCTCGACGCGTACGCGCAGGGGCTGCCGCGGGACCGGCCCGTGGTGATCGTCGCTGCTTCGTACAACGGCCGCCCCACCGACGACGCCATCACGTTCCACGACCGGCTCGACGACGACACGCCCACCGACGGTGTCACCTACGCCGTCCTCGGTGTCGGCGACCGCAACTGGGCGGCGACGTACCAGCACGTGCCCACCCGCATCGACGACCGGCTGGCCGCGCGCGGCGCCGAGCGGCTGTGCGCGCGGGCCGCGGCCGACGCCTCCGGCGACATGGGCGGCACCGTCCGCGCCTTCACCGCCGACCTGCGCACGGCGCTGCTCGAGCGGTACGGGGACCCGGAGGCCACCGGCGCTCCGGCCGAGCCCACCGCCTCGTACGAGGTCCGGGAGATCACCGGTGGGCCGCTGGACGCGGTGGCCGGGCGGCACGGGCTCGTGCCGATGACCGTGACCGAGACGCACGATCTGACGGCGCCGGGGTACCCGCGCGTGAAGCGGTTCGTACGGCTCGCGCTGCCGGACGGTGTCACGTACCGGACGGGCGACCATCTCGCGGTGCTGCCCGCGCACGAGGACGGGCTCGTCGACCGCGCCGTGAAGGCCCTCGGCCTCGACCCGGACGCGCTGCTCGACATCCGCGACGCCCGCCCGCGCCGCGACTCCCTCGCCGTCGACCGCCCGCTGACGGTCCGTGAACTCCTGACGTACCACGTCGAGTTGCAGCACAGGCCGGGCCCGGAGGCGGTGGCCGCGCTCGCCGCCGCCAACCCCTGCCCGCCGGAGGCCGCCGCGCTGCGCGAGCTGCCGGCCGACGACCCGCGCACCTTCGTCGAGCTGGTCGAGGACCACCCGGCGCTGCACGGTGTCCTCGGCTGGGACCGGCTGCTCGGGCTGCTGCCGCCGCTGCGTCCGCGCCACTACTCCGTGTCGTCCAGCCCGGCCGAACTCCCCGGCCACGTGGACCTCATGGTGTCCGTGCTCGACGCGCCCGCCGCCTCCGGGAACGGCCGCTACCGGGGCACCGGCTCGCACCACTTGGCCGGGCTGCGCACCGGTGACACCGTCCTGGCCCGCGTCCAGCCCTGCCGCGACGCCTTCCGCATCGCGCCCGACGCGGCCGAGCCCGTCGTCATGATCGCGGCGGGCACGGGTCTCGCCCCGTTCCGCGGCGTGGTGGCCGATCGTGCCGCGCACGACGGTCGACTGGCGCCCGCGCTCCTGTACTTCGGCTGCGACCACCCCGACGGCGACTTTATGCACGCCGACGAGCTGCGGGCCGCCGACGCCGCCGGAGCGGTCTCGCTCCGCCCGGTCTTCTCCGAGGCCCCGGTCGACGGACATGCCTTCGTGCAGCACCGCATCGCCGCCGAGAGCGCCGAACTCGGCGCGCTCCTCGACGCGGGCGCGCGGGTCTACGTGTGCGGGGACGGCGCGCGGATGGCACCCGGCGTACGGGCCGCCTTCCGGGCACTGCACCAGGCACGCACCCCGGGCGCCGACGAGGCGGCGGCCGAGGCGTGGCTGTCCGGGCTCATGGCCGAGGGGCGCTACGTGGAGGACGTGTACGGCGGCTGACCGTGCACGCCCTCCACGGGCGGCGACGGACGCGACCTCAGTTCGCCTTGTCGGTGAACTCGGTCGTGTACGTCTTCTTCAGGTCGATGGTGGCGTCCTTCAGGTTCGGGTTGAAGGACTTCAGGACCCGCTGCACGGTGGCGGGTCCGTCGGCCGGCATCCGCCCGTCCTCGGTGAACATCGGCAGGGTGCTCTCGATGGCCCGCGCGTACAGTCCCTCGCCGCCCTGCGCGTAGTCACTGGGCATCTTGGCGGCGATCTCCTCGGCGCTGTGCGCGTGCATCCACGTGAGGGTGCGCACGAACACCTTGGCCGAGCTGGTCCGGGAGGTGGTGGCGGGCGCGCGGGCGCCGCGTGGGCGCACGAGGTGGCGGAGCGGGCGGGCATCAGCCGCTCGACGGCGCAGCGCTATCTGCGCCACCTCCAGGAGCAGGGGGTGCTCGCCCTGTCGTTGCGGTACGGGGACGCGGGGCGGCCCGAGCACCGGTACACGCGCCGCCGCTAGCCCCCTGCGTTCAGCCGGCGGGTCGAACGAGGGCCGCCGCGGCCGAGCGCGCCGACTCCAGGGCCCGCAGCCGCTCGGCTCCCGGTTGGCCCAGCACGACGCGGGTGCTCAATCCGTCGAGCAGTGCGAGGAGTTGGGAGGCGCGGCCGGGGACGTCGTCGACGGCGAAGACGCCCTTGTCGACACCCTTGGCGATGATCGCCTCCAGGTCCGCCTGCCACCCCTGGTCCAACTCCTGCTGCGCCGCGCGCAGTTCCTCGTCGGATCCCGAGCGGGCCCACAGCTCGACCCAGAGCATCCAGCGCGGGTCGCGGGGCCCGGTCGGCAGATACAGGTCGAGGTAGAGATCGAGGCGGCGGGCCGGGGTCACCCGGCGGGCGAGCAGCGCCGCCCGTTCCTCGGTGAGGGCGGCCTCGCTGTACCGCAGGGCCTCGACGAGCAGCAGGTTCTTGGAGCGGAAGTAGTAGAGCAGGTGGCCCCCACTGGTGCCGAGCCGCTTGGCGAGCGAGGCCATGGTCAGGGACGCCAGGCCCTGCTCGGCGACGACGGCCGTCGCCTCCTGGAGGGTGCGGGTGCGCAGGTCGCCGCCCGACCGTCCCGGCCGCTCCGCCGTCGACCCCGCCATGCGCGCCGCTCCTCACTGCTGTTCGTACGGATCGCAGCCTACCTCTTGACGTGGGCCGACACCGCGCCGCATCTTGAATGCCGTTCAAGTTTCTTGAACGGCATTCAAGATCTTTCCCTGCGGCGAGAGGCGATGGCATGACGGCACGAGGGACCACGCAGGACCCACCGGCCCAGGACCCACCCGCGCAGGCCGCCAAGGACGAGGTGTTCCAGGTCGAGGAACACGGCTCGACCCCATCCCGGAGTCCGAGCGGCATGGCGGGGCGCGGGACCTGTTCTGGCTGTGGTTCGGCTCGAACCTGACGTTCACCTACGTCATCAACGGCGCGCTGGCCGTCTCCTTCGGCCTGTCGTTCTGGCAGGCGGTGCTCGCGGTCGTCGTCGGAGGACTGACGTTCTTCGTCATCAGCGCGGCGGGCATGAGCGGCGTACGGACGGGCACGGCGACGCTGGTGATCTCCCGCGCCGCGTTCGGCGTGCGCGGCAACTGGCCGGCGGGCCTGCTGAACTGGGTCGTCAGCATCGGCTACACCATCGTGAACACCGTCGTCGGCGTCCTCGCGCTCCAGGCGATCTGCGCCGAACTGGGCTGGCACGGCACGGCCGCCCGCGCCGTGAGCCTCGCCGCCACCCTGGCCCTCACCTTCGCCGTCGCCCTGTGGGGCCACGCGACCGTGCAGTGGGCCGAGCGCTGGATGGCATACGCGCTGACCGCCGGTTTCGCGGCGATGCTGCTGTTCCTGCTGCCCGGCACGGACACCGGCGCGGCGCCCTCGCCGGGCGGCGCGGCCGGCTGGTCCCTCGCGTTCGTCGTGGTGCTCGCCGGGCCGATCAGCTACGTGCCGATGCCCGCGGACTACACCCGCTATCTGCCGACCACCACCTCGATGCGCTCGCTGACCTGGAACGGCGCGCTCGGCGGCCTCGTGTCGTCGGTGGCCCTCGGGGTCGCGGGGGCGGCCGCCGCGACGCAGGCCGATCTCACGGACGCGGTGGCGGGGACGCAGGGGCTGCTGCCGGGCTGGTTCCAGCCGCTGTTCCTCGCCCTTGTGCTCGGCGGCTCCGTCACCAACTCGATCATCACCCTGTACTCGTCGAGCCTGAACCTCCAGGTCCTGGGCATCCCGTGGAGCCGCGCGAAGGCGATCCTGATCAGCGCGGCGGTGACGGCCGCCGGATCGCTCGCCGCGCTGTTCCTGGTCGACTTCACGGAGTCGCTGCTGTCGTTCCTTTCCCTGCTCGTCATCGTGTTCGCGCCGTGGGGCGGGGTGTTCCTGACCGACATGGTGCTGCGCCGCTGCCGCTACGACGCCGACGCCCTGCACACCGGGCGTGCGGGCCGCTACTGGTACCGCGCCGGGTACAGCCCCGCCGGACTCACGGCGCTCCTCGTCGGGATGGTGTTCGCGGCGCTCACCTGCGACAGCGCGCTGTGGCGCGGCCCGCTCGTGGCCCCGCTCGGCGGCATGGACCTCAGCGCGCTCGGCGCCGTGGTCGGGGGCGTCGTGTACGCGGTGCTGGCCCGCACCACTGCCCGCCCGCACACCACGTAACGCCCCCTTCTCCCCTCCGAACCACCCTCGTACGAGAAAGAGCCCCACCCTCATGGCACCCGCACCGCATCACTCCCCCGCCGACCTCGTCCTCCGCCGCGCCCGCATCCACACCGTCGACCCCGAACTGCCCGAGGCCGAGGCGCTCGCCGTGCGCGACGGGCGGATCGTGTGGCTCGGCGACGACGCGGACGCCGAGCGCTGGACCGGCCCCGACACCCGAGTCGTCGACGCGGCAGGCCGCCTCGTCCTGCCCGGGTTCATCGACGCCCACAACCACGTCCGGCTCGGCTCGGACGACGCCTGCGTCCAACTCGCGGGCGCCACAAGCCTGGAGGAGATCCACGACCGGATCTGCGACTGGCGCGGGCGCCACCCCGACGCCGCCTGGATCGAGGCCGAGGCGTTCGACTACTCGGCGCTCCCCGACGGCCGGATGCCGACCGCCGCCGACCTCGACCCGGTCACCGGCGGCACCCCGGCCATGGTCCTCAGCTACGACGTGCACACGGCCTGGCTCAACACGGCGGCCCTCGACCGGCTCGGTGTGCGCGCGGACCGCACGGAACTCCCCTTCGGCATCGCGCAGACCGACCCCGTGACGGGCGAACCCACAGGCTTCGTACGGGACTTCGCGGTGCGCGGACTGTCCCGCGAGGGCCACAGGGCGCTGCGCCAGCTCGGTGTGCCGTGGGCGTCCCCCGAGCGGCAGTACGGGCGCCTCGTGAAGTCCCTCGACGACGCGATCCGGTTCGGCATCACCACGGTGGTCGAGCCGCAGAACTCCCTGGACGACCTGGAGCTGTTCGAGCGGGCCAGGGCCGAGGGGCGGCTGCGCTCACGGCTCGTCGCCGCCCTGTTCCACCCGCGCGGCACCACGGACGCCGACCTCGACGACTTCGAGGCCGCCACGCGCGCGTACCGCGACGACCGGATGCGGCTCGGCCCGCTCAAGCTCTACATCGACGACGTCGTGGAGCCCCGCACGGCCGCGCTCCTCGAGCCGTACGCGACCGGGTGCGCGGGGCATCGGGGCGAGACGTTCTATCCGGCGGAGGAGTTCGCCGACCTGCTGACCAAGCTGGACGCGCGCGGCTTCCAGTGCTTCGTGCACGCGACGGGCGACCGGGGCATCCGCACGGTCCTGGACGCCGTCGAGCAGGCCCGTGCCGTCAACGGGCCGCGTGATGCCCGCCATCAGGTGGTGCACGTCGAGTGTCTCGACCCGGCGGACGCGCCGCGCTTCGCCGCACTGGGCGTCGTGGCGTGCATGCAGCCGCGGCACTGCGCCCCGGAGATCGCGGGGCCCGGCCAGGACTGGGCGGCCAACGTCGGCGAGGGCCGCTGGCACAAGGCCTGGCCGATGCGCACGCTCGACGCGGCCGGGGCGACGCTGGCGTTCTCCAGCGACTGGAACGTCGCGGAGATGGACCCGATGATCGGCATCTACACCGCCGCCACGCGCAGGCCGCTGGCCGGCGGTCCGGCCTGGATGCCGGAGGAGACGGTCGACGTGGCCACGGCCGTGCACGCGTACACGATGGGTTCCGCGTACGCCAACTTCCTGGAGCACGAGCGGGGTTCGCTGACCGTCGGCAAGGCGGCGGACTTCTGCGTGCTCTCGCGTGACATCCTGCGGGCCGACCCCGACGACATCCCGGACACCGTCGCCGAACTCGTCGTCGTGGCGGGCGACGTGGTGCACGAGGCCGGGGCCTGAGAGGCCGTCAGCCGGTCGCCCGGAACCGCCACCCGTGATCGACAGGCCCGATCCCGTCCCCGAGCGCGAACCCCGCCGCGATCGCCCCGGTCACGTACTCCTTCGCCCGCCGCACCGCCTCCGGCACGTCGCGGCCCTGGGCGAGGCCGACCGCGACGGCGGAGGCGAGGGTGCAGCCGGTGCCGTGGGTGTGGGCGTTGTCGTGGCGGGGCGAGCGCAGCCAGTGCTCGGCCGTGCCGTCGGTGAGCAGGTCGACCGCCTCGCCGGGCAGGTGACCGCCCTTGACCAGGACCCAGCGCGGGCCGTAGGTGAGGAGCCGTTCGGCGGCGCGGCGCATGTCGGACTCGGCGGTGTCGGCCTTCAGGGCGATGCCGGTGAGTTCGGCGACCTCGTCGAGGTTCGGCGTCACCACGGTGGCCACCGGCAGCAGACGGTCCCGTACAGCGTCGATGGCCTCGTCGGCGAGCAGCCGGTCGCCGTGCTTGGAGACACTGACCGGGTCGACGACGACGGGGGCGGGCGCGTCGGACAGCAGCGCGGCGACCGTCTCGACCATGGCGGGGTCGGCGAGCATGCCGGTCTTGAGCGCCTGCACGCCGATGTCGTCGACGACGCTGCGGTACTGGGCGCGCACGGCCTCCAGCGGCAGGCTCCACGCGCCTTGCACACCGAGGGAGTTCTGGGCCGTGACGGCGGTGAGCACGCTCATGCCGTGCGCGCCGAGCGCCAGCATGGTCTTGAGGTCGGCCTGGATCCCGGCGCCGCCTCCGGAGTCGGATCCTGCGACGGTGAGCACGCGGGGCGGCGCGACCGCGGGTGGTGTCCCGGTCATGCGGAGGCATCCTTTCGAGGACAGGCGAGGGAGGCATCGGCGCCGGTCCACGCGTCGGCGTACCGGCGGGCGGCGGCCTCGGGGGCGGGGGCGGCGCAGATGCCGGAGACGACGGCGCCTCCGGCGGCGCCCGCGGCTCTCAGGTGCGGCAGGTCGTCGGCGGTGACACCGCCGATGGCGACGGCGGGCAGCCGGGTGTGCCGGACGAGCGCGGCGAAGCCTTCGTGGCCGAGCGGCGTCGGGGCGTCCGCCTTGGTGCGGGTGGCGTGCAGGGCGCCGATGCCGACATGGTCGACCCGGGCCGGGCTCGCCTCGGCGGCCCGCAGTTCGTCGACGGTGGCCGCGCTGAGGCCCAACACCGCTTCCTCGCCGATGAGTTGGCGTACGGACTCGGCGGGGAGGTCGGACTGGCCGACGTGGACGCCGGTGACCCGGGCCCCGGCGGCGCGTGCGGCGAGGAAGACGTCGACGCGGTCGTTGACGATGAGCACGACGTGCTCGGGCAGCACGGCGGCGACGTCCAGGACCGTGCGCAGGAACGCCCGGCCGCCCGCGCGCTTCTCGCGGACCTGTACGGCGGTGACACCTCCGGCCACGGCCCGCTCGACGGTCTCGGCCACGGTCCGCCCGAGGGCGGCGCACTGGTCCGGGTCGGTGACCAGGTACACGGACAGGTCGACGCCTGCGCCCGTCGTCGTACGCGCCGTCATGACAGCCTCGCCCGTGCGGCCACGTCGTCCGGGGTGAGCGCGGCGAGCGCGTCCAGGAAGCCGACGGCGAAGCTGCCGGGCCCCGACGCCGACCGGGCGGCGGACTCCGCGGCGACGGTGTACGCGGTGGCGGCGGCGACCGTCGTGGCGAACCGGTCCTCGTCCACGGAGGCGAACGCCGCCATGACCGCGCCGAGCGCGCAGCCACCGCCGGTCACCCGGGTCAGCAGGGCGTCACCGTTGGCGATGCGGGCGGCGCGGCTGCCGTCGGTGACGTAGTCGACCGGGCCGGACACGGCGACCACGCTGCCAGCCGTGCGCGCGAGCGAGGTGGCCGCCTCCTCGGCGTCGTCGACCCCGTCGGACGCGTCCACGCCGCGGCCTCCGGCGCCCGCTCCGGCGAGGGCGATGATCTCGGAGGCGTTGCCGCGGATCACGGTGGGCCGCAGCGCCAGCAGCTCGTGGGCCAGCTTGGTCCGGACGGGCAGCGCGCCGACGGCGACCGGGTCGAGGACCCAGGGTGTGCCCGCCTCGGTGGCGGCGCGAGCGGCCTCGGGCATCGCGGCGCGCTGTTCGGCGCGCGGGGTGCCGAGGTTGACGAGGACGCCCGAGGCGACGCCGGCGAAGGCTCCCGCCTCGTCCGGGATGTCGACCATGGCGGGCGCGGCGCCGACGGCGAGCAGCACGTTGGCGGTGAACCCGGTGACGACCGCGTTGGTCAGGCACTGCACGAGCGGGGCGTCGCTCTGTACGCGCCCGAGCGCCCGCGCCGCGAAGGCGACCAGGTCGTCGGGGCGGTCGGGGGACGTCTGGGGCATGGGTGACTCCAAGGGAGCGGGAGGTGCGGGTCCGTACGGAGGCCGGTCAGGCGCGGCGGCGCAGGCGCAGCGGCGCGTACACGGCGGCGGCCACGAGGAACGCCACGTAGTACGACAGGTCCGCTCCGTGCAGGGCGTCCGCGACCGGGCCCACGTACAGGCTGGTGTCCATGAACGGGACGGCGCAGGCGAAGGCGGCGGCGAAGGCGAGCAGGGCGGGCCAGGCCGGGCGGCGCCGCGCGCGCTCGGCGGCGAGGTCGAGCGGCGCGCCGGCGCGTTCCTTCGCCCGTGCCCGCCAGTCGACGAGGACGACGGCGACGAATCCGGGAATCCAGTAGCCGACGAACAGCAGCACGTTCTGGAAGCGTGCGGTGGTGTCGGCGGCGTGCATCCACAGCACGAGCGGGAAGCCGAGCACGGCGGCGAGGGCGGCGGCCACCGGGCGCGGGATGCGCACGCCGACGGTCTGGAGGGCGAGGGAGCCGCTGTAGTCGTTCATGGCGTTGCTGCACAGGGCGGCGAGGGCCACGGCGAGCAGCCCGAACCCGCCGACGACTCCCCCGCCGAGCAGCTTGTCGACGCCCGCGGCCGTCTGGTCGGTGAGCACGGACGCGCCCCACAGGCCGAGGGTCTGCACGGCCACGAAGGACACCAGCAGGCCGAGCAGCGTGCACCAGAACATGCGGGTGCGGGAGGTGGTGGCTGGCAGGTAGCGGCTGAAGTCGCTGGCGTAGGGCGCCCAGGACAGGCTGAGGCTGAGCGCGATGGTGCTGGTCAGGACGAACGCGCCGAGGCGGTCGGCGCCGTGCACCGTGCTGTGGGCCGCCGGGTGCACGCCGTCGAGCAGCCGCCACGCGATGAGCGCGAAGGCGGCGCCGAGGACGAACGTCATGACGATCTGGAGCCGGTGGATGGCCTCGTAGCCGAGGACGCCGAGCAGGCCCTGGGCGAGCAGCATGACGAGGACACCGGCCCAGAACGGCCAGCCGAGGAGGCGGGCGAGGGCGTCGCCGCCGAACAGGCCGATGAGGGCGTCCCACGCGATGGAGGACAGCCACTGGAGCACGCCGGGCAGGACGACGCCGCGGCCGAAGGCGAGCCCGGCGAGCGGCAGCTGCCCGGCGCCGGTCCTGCTGCCCCAGGTGCCGAGGTACGCGGTGGGGACGGCGCCGATCAGGGTGCCGATGACGACGGCGGCGAGCGCCGTGGTGAAGTCGAGCCCGAGGGCGATGCCGACGGTGCCGGTGAAGACGCCGGTCATGGTCAGGTTCGGGGCGAACCACACCGTGAACAAACGTCCGGCGCCGCCGTAACGATTGTTCTCGGGCACGGGCTCGATACCGTGCCCCTCGATGCCGAGATCGCCGGGCGCCGCGGGCATCCGCCCGTCGAAGGCGTCGACGCCGTGATCGGCAGGCAGGCCGCTGGAAACATGCGCCAAAGGCATGAGACATCCCTCCGCCAGTACGAACTGGTTCAGGTTCGACGGGTGTGTTCTCAGCCCTCTGGTGGGGCACCCCGTGTCCGGTACGGCGGCCAGGGTAACGCGCCGGCCGCGGCGGACGCACAGGCGGGCTGCGGGCCGCCCCTACCCCGGCGGGTGCCCGGCGGGCAATGCGGACCTCTGGGACACGTGGCCGAGTTCCGTCGGGTGCGCGGCGGCCGTGCCGCCCGCCCACCGGGCTCGTAGCGGCTCCGCGGCCCGATCGGGCGTCGGAGAATCCGGCCGAGTTCTGTCGGTGGCGGCCAAACACCCTCCGACCATGATCATCGCATCGAGCGAATGTCGGCGGCTTTCCTTGGTCCGCCGGCCGAGGCGCCGCTTACCGTGAATCTGGTTCTGGACGCATTCACTCCCAATTCTTCCGCTTTCACCTCATCTGCCCATCTCTGACGGGCCTGTTCGCGCACGCCCGACCAAGGAGAGCTCGCTCGATGACAGTTGACTCGACCACCCCGGAAGCCGCGTCCGCCCCGCCCCGGCAGACCAGCCTGGGCACGGCGGCAGCGCGCAACCTCGCCACGACCACCAAGTCCGCCCCGCAGATGCAGGAGATCACCTCCCGGTGGCTGCTGCGCATGCTCCCCTGGGTGGAGACCAAGGGCGGCGTCTACCGGGTGAACCGCCGCCTGACCTACACCGTCGGCGACGGGACCATCGAGTTCATCCAGGACGGCTCCGACGTCCGGGTGATCCCCCGCGAACTCGGCGAACTGGCGCTGCTGCGCGGCTTCGACGACGTCGACGTGCTCACCGCGCTCGCCGACCGGTGCGTCCAGCGCGAGTTCCGGGCCGGTGACACCCTCGTCGAGCGCGGCAGGCCCGCGGACAAGCTGCACCTCATCGCGCACGGCCGCGTCAGCCAGTTCACCGAGGGCGAGTACGGCGACGAGGTCGCGCTCGACGTGCTCGCCGACGGCGACCGCTTCGGCGACAACGCGCTGCTCGACGAGGACGCCCAGTGGGAGCAGACGGCGGTCGCCGAGACCTCCGGCACCCTGCTCACGCTCTCCCGCGCCGACTTCGCGTCCGTCCTCGACTCGGCGCCGCCGCTGCGCGAGCACGTCGAGGCGTTCAAGGAGCTCGCGAGCCGCGGCCAGAACCACCGCGGCGAGGCGGAGATCCCGATGTCGGCGGGCCACGTCGGCGAGCACGAACTCCCCGGCTCCTTCGTCGACTACGAGGCGAACCCGCGCGAGTACGAGCTGTCGGTCGCCCAGACGATCCTGCGCGTGCACACCAGGG
This sequence comes from Streptomyces sp. SDT5-1, assembly GCF_052245995.1. Lineage (NCBI taxonomy): Bacteria > Bacillati > Actinomycetota > Actinomycetes > Kitasatosporales > Streptomycetaceae > Streptomyces > Streptomyces sp. SDT5-1. The sequence goes on from NZ_CM125963.1 coordinate 1,093,620, forward strand.
TCGCCGACCTCTACAACGAGCCGATGAACCAGACGAAGGAGCAACTCCGGCTCACCATCGAGGCGTTGCGCGAGCGCCAGGAGCACGAGCTCGTCAACAACCGGGAGTTCGGCCTGCTCCACAACGCCGACTTCAAGCAGCGCATCCAGCCGCACTCGGGTCCGCCCACCCCGGACGACCTCGACGAACTCCTGTGCCGTCGCCGCGGCTCGAAGTTCTTCCTCGCGCACCCGCGCACCATCGCCGCGATGGGCCGGGAGTTCAACGCCCGCGGCCTGTACCCCGACCACGTGGATCTCGGCGGCCAGCAGGTGCCGGCCTGGCGCGGGGTGCCGATCCTGCCCTGCAACAAGATCCCGATCACCAAGGAGCGGACCAGCTCGATCCTCGTCATGCGTACCGGCGAGGACAACCAGGGCGTCATCGGCCTGCACCAGACCGGGCTTCCGGACGAGTACGAGCCGGGTCTGTCGGTGCGGTTCATGGGCGTCGACGACCAGGCGATCACGAAGTACCTCGTCAGCACCTACTACTCCGCCGCGATCCTCGTGCCGGACGCGGTCGGTGTCCTGGAGAACGTGCAGATCGGCCGCTGGCCCCGCTAGCGGACCGCGCAGGACCCGCCCACCCCGACCGAGGAGCCCTCAAGGAGTCATGGATGCCCCCGCCTGAGCCGACACCCGCGCAGTCGAGCCTGCCGGAAGCGGTCTCCCGCTTCGGGGCGCAGGTCCTCGCGGACGCCGCGGCCCGCGCCCGCGACATCACCGCCGTCACGGGCGGCCCGCCCTCCGTCCCCTCGGCGACCACCGACGCCCCCGAGGTCGACGTACCGGCGGCAGCGGTGCCCGCGCCCGCCGTCCCGCCCGCGAGCGGCGACGTGGAGCGGCTCCTGCGCGGCCCGCAGGGCATCGGGACGGCAGGCCTGCGGCTGACCCCGCCGGCCGCGCCGCCAGGACCCGCCGACGGTGCGGGAGCGGGCGGCGCCGCCAAGGGCCGCCCCGTTCCGGGCCTGTACCACCACCCGGTGCCCGACCCCGATCCCGTGCGCGTGGCCGAGGTCAGCCGCAGGATCAAGGAGTGGGCGCTCCACGAGGTGGACCTGTACCCCGACGACTGGGAGGAGGAGTTCGACGGCTTTTCCGTGGGCAGCTACATGGTCGGCTGCCACCCGGACGCGCCCACCGTGGACCACGTCATGATCGCCACCCGGCTGATGATGGCGGAGAACGCGCTGGACGACTGCTACTGCGAGGACCACGGCGGCTCGCCCGTCGGCCTCGGTTCGCGCCTGCTGCTGGCGCACACCGCCCTCGATCCGCTCTACACCACGGCGGAGTACCAGCCCCCGTGGGCGGAGTCGCTCCACGCGGACGCGCCCCGGCGCGCGTACCGCTCCGCCATGGAGTACTTCGTCCGGGCGAGCAGTGCCTCGCAGGCCGACCGGTACCGGCACGACATGGCCCGCCTGCACATGGGCTACCTGGCCGAGGCCGCCTGGTCCGAGCAGGAGCACGTACCGGAGGTGTGGGAGTACCTGGCGATGCGCCAGTTCAACAACTTCCGCCCCTGCCCCACCATCACCGACACCGTCGGCGGCTACGAGCTGCCGGCAGATCTGCACGCCCGTCCGGCCATGCAGAAGGTCATCGCGCTCGCCGGGAACGCGACGACGATCGTCAACGACCTCTACTCGTACATGAAGGAACTCGACGCCCCCGGTGTGCACTTGAACCTCCCGGTCGTCATCGCGAAACGCGAGGGGCTCTCCGACCGGGACGCGTACCTGAAGGCCGTCGAGGTCCACAACGAACTCATGCACGCCTTTGAGGCCGAGGCCGCGGCCCTGGCCGCCGAGTGCCCCGTCCCGAGCGTCCAGCGCTTCCTGCGGGGCGTCGCCGCCTGGGTCGACGGCAACCACCAGTGGCATCAGAACAACACCTACCGCTACCGCCTGCCGGACTTCTGGTAAGAGATTGGACTCCTTAGTGACCAGCACCGAACTCACCGCCACCGCTCACAGCACCACCTCCCCGTACATCCCCTCACCGGCCACTCCGTACCAGGGCGACATCGCGCGCTACTGGGACGGCGAGGCCCGGCCGGTCAACCTGCGGCTCGGCGATGTCGACGGTCTGTACCACCACCACTACGGCATCGGCGCGGTCGACCACGCGGCGCTCGGCAACCCGGCCGACGACGCGAGCGAGCAGAAGCTGATCGCCGAGCTGCACCGGCTGGAGTCGGCGCAGGCCGAGTACCTGCTCGGGCACCTCGGTGACATCACGCGGGACGACACCGTCGTCGACGCGGGCTGCGGGCGCGGCGGCTCGATGGTGATGGCGCACCAGCGCTTCGGGTGCAGCGTTGAGGGGGTCACGCTCTCGGCCAAGCAGGCCGACTTCGCCAACGGGCGGGCCGAGGAGCTCGGCATCCAGGACCACGTCAGGGCCCGCGTGTGCAACATGCTGGACACGCCCTTCGAGACGGGTCAGGCCGCGGCGTCCTGGAACAACGAGTCGACGATGTACGTCGACCTGCACGACCTGTTCGCCGAGCACTCCCGCATCCTGGAGGTCGGCGGCCGGTACGTGACGATCACGGGCTGCTGGAACCCGCGCTACGGGCAGCCCTCGAAGTGGGTGTCGCAGATCAACGCGCACTTCGAGTGCAACATCCACTCGCGCCGCGAGTACCTGCGCGCCATGGCCGACAACCGCCTCGTCCCGCAGGCCGTCATCGACCTCACGCCCGACACGCTCCCGTACTGGGAGCTGCGCGCGACGTCGTCGCTGGTGACGGGCATCGAGGACGCGTTCATCAACTCGTACAGGGACGGTTCGTTCCAGTACGTGCTGATCGCGGCCGACCGCGTCTGAGGGAACGTTCCTCGTACGCGTGACCGCTGGTAAGAGGGGCCGTCCTCGGACGGCCCCTCTTGTCACTTGCCGATACCGGCCGTCAGTCCGCTGAGCAGCTGGCGGCGGCCGAACGCGTACAGGATCAGGATCGGCAGCGTGGTGAGGACGACGGCGGCGAGGATGGCCGGGACGTTGACCTGGAACTGGCCCTGCAGGGTCCACACCGCGAGCGGCAGGGTCCGCTTGGACGGGCTCTGGGTGAGGATCAGCGGGAGCAGGAATCCGTTCCAGATGGTCAGCGCGTTGAAGATCGTCACGGTCAGGATGGCGGGGCGGGTGAGCGGGGCCGCGAGGCGCCACAGCGTGGTCCACTCGGTGGCGCCGTCGACCCGCATCGAGTCGAACAGCTCCTTGGGCACGTCCCGGATGAAGTTGCCGAGCACCAGCACGGACAGCGGGATGGCGAAGGCGATCGACGGGAGGATCAGCGCCAGCAGGGTGTCGTACAGATGCAGCCGGATGATGATCAGGTACACCGGGATCACGGTCGCCTGCAGCGGGATGGCCAGGCCCATGAGGAACACACCGTTGACCACGCGCAGGTAGCGCGTGCCGCCGCCGCGCACGATGGCGTAGGCGGCCATGAAGGAGAACGCGACCGCCGGGACCACCGCGCCGACGGTGACCAGGACGCTGTTGAGGAAGTAGCCGACGAAGTCGGATTCGATGACGAGCCGGTAGTTGTCGAGCGTGAGGTCGCCGGACGGGGCGAGCGAGTTGCTGGAGTAGTAGCTGCTCTGCGCCTTGAAGCTGGTGATGAGCGTCCAGTAAAGGGGCACCGCCACGACGACGAGCCAGATCCAACCGCCCAGCCCGCCGAGCCAGTTGCGGCGCTGGGAGGCGGCGCGCGGGCGGCGCCGCTCGTTGCCGGTGATCTTCTGCGGGCGTTCCGCCTCGGTCAGTGTGGTCGTCATGTCATGCCCCCTCGAGCTGGCTCGCGCCGGCGTCCTTGCCGCCGAGCCGGCGCAGCAGCAGGGCGAAGGCGAGGCCCACCAGAACGAGGATGACCGCGATGGCGCTGGCCGGGCCCATCAGGTTGGCCTGGAACCCCCGCTTGTACATGTCGAGCGCGAGGACGCGGGTGGCGTCCCCCGGTCCTCCCTCGGTGAGGACGTAGATGAGGTCGAAGAAGGTCAGGGAGCCGACCACCATCAGCGTCGACGAGGTGATGATGGTGTATTTCAGCTGGGGCAGCGTGATGCTGAAGAACTGCCGCACCCGTCCGGCGCCGTCCAACTGTGCCGCTTCGTAAAGGGACTTGGGTATCTGCTGCACACCGCCCTGGTAGATCAGCGAGTGGAACGGGACGAACTGCCAGGACACGATGAAGATGACGACGCCGAAGGCCAGGGCGGGCCGCCCCAGCCAGTCCTTGCTGAGCGCGTCGATGCCGAGTCCCGCGCCGAGCCCGAAGGTCGGATTGAGCAGCGCCTTGTACGCGACGGCGATCGCGGCGGAGCTGAGCAGCAGCGGGACGAAGTACACAATGGCGAGAAGCGCCCGGTAGCGCTGGCGTCCCGCCATGAAGGTGCCGAGCAGGATGCTCACCGGGGTCTGGAACGCCCAGGACGCGATCATCACGCCGAACGTCACCAACAGGGCGTGCGGAAGGCCGGGGTTGGTGAGCACCGAACGCCAACTGGTGAGGCCCGACGGGTGGATGGCGCCGATGCCGTCCCAGGTGGTGAAGGACAGCACGAAGACACCGATGAGCGGGACGACGGCGAACCCGACGAAGACCACGAGTGCCGGGACGGTCAGCCACGGCAGGATGCCGCGCCGACCGCTCCGGGACGCGTGGGCGGTGAGCGAGGTCATTTCCCGATGACCTCGTTGAGGTTCGCGGCGAACTGCCGTGGCGAGATGGACAGTTGGAACAGCTTGACGATGTTGTCGAGGAGCGTCTCCGCCGCCGTCGGGCTGAGCGCCTGGTCCCAGGACTGGCTGAACGACTTGGCCTTGGTGGCGATGTCGTAGGTGAACTGCAGGAAGTCGGCGTCCTTGGACGCGGCGAGCAGCTTCTCCGTGCCCAGCTTGACCGGGACGCCGCCGCCGTCGATCCACGCCTTCACCTCGGCGTCCTGCAGCATGCCCTTGGCGAAGAACTCCTCGGCGATCTTCTTCTCCTTGGCGCTGGCCTTCGAGGATATGGACAGGTACTCGCCGGGGTTGCCGACGGTGTTGCTCGGGTCGCCCTTGCCGCCCTTGACCGGCGGGAAGTTCATGTATCCCAGGCCGCCGCTGGAGACGAAGTCACCGCCGTCGTTCTTCTGGATGCCGTACGACCAGGAGCCGTGCAGCATCATCGCGGCCTTGCCGGTGTACAGGAGGGCCTGGTCGGCGTTGGAGTCCGCGGTGATCGACGAGAAGCCCTTGATGAAGCCCTTTGCCTTGACCAGGTCCTGCACCATGCCGAGCGCCTCGATGGCCGCGGGGTTGGACCAGGCGTTCTTCTCGCCGTCGAAGACGGCCTGGAACACCTCGGGGCCGCCGATGCGGTCGAAGAGGAACTCGAGCCACATCATGTTCGTCCACCGGGACTGCCCGCCGAGAGAGAACGGCGCGATGCCCTTGGCGTTGAACTTGGGCACGAGCGCCATGATGTCGTCCCACGACTGCGGCGGCTTCACACCGACGTCGTCGAAGACCTTCTTGTTGTAGTAGAGGATGATGGGCTGCACCCGCTCCACGGGCATCGCATAGATCTTGCCCTTCACGGTCGCCGCGGGGAACGCGGTGGGGAAGATCTTCTCCTTGACCTCGGGGTGCTTGTCGAACCACGGCGTCAGATCCTCGACCTGGCCCGCCTCCACGTAGCTGCGCAGCGTGCCGCCGCCCCAGCTCTTGATGATGGTGGGCGCCTTCCCGGCACCGATCGCGGTCTTGATCTTCGTCTTGAACGCGTCGTTCTGGAAGGAGGTGCCGTCGATCTGGCTCTTGGGGTGGGCCTTGTTGAAGGCCTTCACCGCGTCGGCCCTGACGCCCTCGTCGGGCTGGCCGCTCAGGTACCAGTACGTGGCTCCCTTGCCCGCACCGTTCTTGCTCGGCCCCGACGAGCCGCAGGCCGCGAGCGCCGCGGACAGCGGGACGCCCGCCGCGATGCCGAGGACGGTCCGTCTTGAGACGGGACGCCGAGAGAGGGGGATTTCCATGTCTGTTCTCCGCACTCGAGAGCCACCGACGACCCCTGAGCCGCCGTGAAAACTTTTCGAAATCCAGCCAGCGTTCAGCCCTGTGGTGGCAAATTAGGGAGCGGCCACGGGGCTGTCAAGGCATGCGCAAGAACGTTGTGGGGCAAGGAACTTCTGCGTACGGTCAAGCGCGCACGGCATTCACGGAGCGACGGCAGATCTCGAAACCTTTTCGAAGCGCTGCGGTCGAAGATCGAGGAGGATGCGGATGTCCGCGGCTGATCCACGTCTGGAGACGCGGCAGAGCGTGCCGCGCTGGCGGAACCCGGAGCTGCCCGCGTCCGAGCGGGTCGACGCGCTGCTCGCCGAGATGACGGTGGCGGAGAAGGTCGCGCAGCTCGGCAGCCGCTGGCTCGGCAACTTCATGGGGCACGACTCGGACGACGGGGAGGGTCTCGACGGCCCGTCCGACGGCGGAGAAGCAGCCGATGGGCGGGCGGAGCGTCCCCAAGTGGCGCCCCTGGAGGCCCTGTTCGAGGAAGCGGGTCGTGTGCCGCTCGAGGAGGCGGCGCGGGACGGGCTCGGACACTTGACGCGGGTCTACGGCAGCCGGCCGGTGGGTGCGGAGGAGGGGGCGGCCCTGCTGGTCGCCCAGCAGCACACGGTCCTCAAGGGCAACCGGCTCGGCATCCCGGCCCTGGCCCACGAGGAGTGCCTGACCGGGTTGAACACGTACGGCGCCACCGTCTACCCGGCGCCGCTCGCGTGGGCCGCGGCCTTCGACCCGGATCTCGTGCGCCGCGTCGGCGCGGCGATCGGCCGTGACATGCGGGCGCTCGGTGTGCACCAGGGCCTCGCTCCGGTCCTCGACGTGGTGCGGGACTACCGGTGGGGCCGGGTCGAGGAGACCATGGGCGAGGACCCGTACCTGGTGTCGATGCTCGGCGCCGCGTACGTCGGCGGTCTGGAGGGCGAGGGCGTCATCGCCACCCTGAAGCACTTCGCTGGGTACTCGGCAGCGCGCGGCGCCCGCAACCACGGCCCCGTACCAATGGGCCGCCGCGAGCTCATGGACGTCATCCTGCCCCCGTTCGAGACGGCGATCACGCTGGGCGGGGCGCGTTCCGTGATGAACTCCTACTCCGACATCGACGGCGTCCCGGCCGGCGCCGACCCGTGGCTGCTGACCCAACTGCTGCGCGAGGACTGGGGGTTCACCGGCACGGTCGTCTCCGACTACGGATCGCTCGCCTTCCTCGCTGGGATGCACGGGGTCGCCGCCGACTTCGACGAGGCGGGCGTCATGGCGCTCGGCGCGGGCATCGACGTGGAGCTGCCGGACACTCTCACCTTCGGCCGACACCTGGCGGACCGGGTGCGCCGGGGCGACCTGCCGGAGTCACTTCTGGACCGGGCGGTGCGCCGACTACTCACCCAGAAGGTCGAGTTGGGACTCCTCGACCCGGAGTGGACACCCGAGGGTTCGGTCACCTCGGCGGCGACGAGGGACCTGGACTCGCCGGAGAACCGCGACCTGGCACGGGAGGTGGCCGAGCGGTCCGTCGTCCTGCTCGACGCGGGCAGCGCGCTACCGCTCGTCGACGCGGACGCCGGGCGCGCGGCGCCGACCCGCATCGCCGTGGTGGGGCCGTGCGCGGCGGACTCGCGCACCCTGATGGGCTGTTACGCCTTCCCCAACCACGTCCTGCCCCGCCACCCCGGGCTGCCGCTCGGCATCGCGGCGCCGACGGTCGTGGACGCGCTGCGCGACGAACTCCCGGGCACCGACGTTGTCTTCGAGCCTGGCTGTGACGTGCGCGAACGGGACCGATCCGGCTTCGCCGCAGCAGTGGACGCGGCCCGCGGCGCCGAGGTGTGTATCGCGGTGGTGGGTGACCGTGCGGGCCTGTTCGGCAACGGCACGTCCGGCGAGGGTTGCGACGTGGAAGACCTTCAACTACCGGGCGTGCAGGCCGAATTGCTGGCGGAGCTGTTCGCCACCGGGACGCCGGTGATCGTGGTCGTGCTGTCCGGACGCCCGTACGCGCTGGGCGAGGTGCATCCCCGGGCCGCCGGACTCGTCCAGGCGTTCATGCCCGGGCAGGAGGGTGCGGCGGCGATCGCGGGGGTCCTCTCCGGGCGCGTCCAGCCGTCGGGCAGGCTGCCGGTGCAGATTCCGCGCCGCCCCGGCGGCCAGCCCGGCACGTATCTGCAACCGCCCCTGGGCGCGCACACGCAGGGCATCAGCAGCGTGGACCCGACGCCCCTGTTCCCCTTCGGACACGGCAGGTCGTACACCACCTTCGAGATCGGGGACCTGCGTGTGAGCGCGAGCGAGATCCCCACCGACGGCGAGTTCACGGTGTCGGTGCGGGTGCGCAACACCGGCGCCAGGCAGGGCCGGGAGGTGATCCAGCTGTACCTGCGCGACCCCGTCGCCCAAGTGACACGTCCAGTGCGCCAGTTGGCCGGATTCCAGCAGGTCGAGCTCGCGCCAGGGGCGAGCGCCCGGCTGAGCTTCCGGGTGCACGCCGACCGGACCGCGTTCACCGGACGCGATCTCACCCGGATCGTCGAACCCGGCGAGGTGGAGGTGCAGGCCGGGACCTCGTCGCAGGAGCTGCCCTGCCGGGCTGCCGTACGATTGACGGGCCCTGTCCGGCAGGTCGGACACGACCGGCGGCTCACCACTCCGGTGGACGTAACCCTGGAAGAAACCGATGCCACCGCATGCTAGACGCACCACCCTGGCCACCATCGCCCGCGAGGCGGGGGTCTCCGTCGCGACCGTGTCCAAGGTGGTCAACGACCGCAGCGACGTGGCGCCGCGGACCCGCGCCCGGGTCCAGGAACTGCTGCGCGCGCACGACTACCTGGCGCCCGTGTTCCGGCACACCGAGGCCGAGCAGAACACCACGATCGAGGTGCAGTTCAACGGCGACCTCAAGACGTACTCCGCCGAGGCCCTCGAGGGCATCATCGACACCGCCGCCGAACTGGGCGCGTCGGTCGTGATCAGCAAGTCGGCGCCCGCACCGCACTGGGCGCGGGACCTGGTGTCGGCGGGGCGCCGCGCACTCATCGCGGTCACCAGCATGTACACGGCCGCGCATGTGAAGGAGTTGGCGAGGGCCGGGCTCCCCCTGGTCGTCCTCGATCCGCTGCACCTGCCGCACAGCCAGGTCCACAGCGTCGGGGCTACCAACTTCGCCGGCGGCCTGGCCGCGACCGAGCACCTGCTCCGGCTCGGCCATCGTCGCATCGGCTACCTCGGCGGTCCCGCCATGGCCGTCTGCAACCAGGCCCGCATGCACGGCTACCGCGCCGCCCTGGAAGCGGCCGGCGCCCCGACCCCCGCCACGTACATCCGGCACGGCGCCTTCACCCACCAGTCCGGCCTGGTCAACGCCACCGCGCTCCTTGACCTGGACGAACCCCCGACGGCGATCTTCGCGGGCAACGACGAGATCGCCCTCGGCACCATCGAGGCCGCCCGCACCCGGGGCCTGCGCATCCCCGAAGAGCTGAGCGTGGTCGGCTTCGACGACACCCACCTGGCCAAGATGGTGTCCCCGCCCCTGACCACCGTGCGCCAGCCGCTGCGCGAGATGGGCGGCATCGCCCTGCGCACCGCGCTGCGCCTGGCGAATGGCGAACGGGTCGAGTCCCATCACATCGAACTCGCCACGGAACTCGTCGTGCGTACGTCGACGGCGGCGCCGCGGGAGGGCGCCGTGCGCGGAGACCAGTAGAAGGGATGGATCCGGGTTCGCGCCCGCCGCCTCGGGACGGCGGGCGCGAACCCGGTGACGCTCAGGAGTCGGAGTAGCTGAAGTCGCCCACGGTCCAGGCGCTGACGTCGGCGATGGCCACGCGGTACATGCCGCCCGTCTCGGGGATGCCGATGGCGCCCTGCAGGATCCGGGCCACGTGGAAGTGCAGGTGGGTAGGCGGTTCGCCGTTCTTCGCGGGGTCACCGAAGGCACCGGAGAACTCCCCCAGCCGGGCGGAGTCCGTGAGCACCTCCGACACCCTCTGCCTCCACACGGCTTCGGGGGCCAGGCGACCGGTGATGACGGCACCACCGGCGACGACGGTCAGGGACATCTGATTGCTCTGCCCGGACTCGACCAGGGCAGCGACGGAAACGAGCAGCTCGTCAGGCTTGGACATGAGCCACATCATATGGACCGAGCCGAATCCGCGGACGCCCGACTGCCACTCCGTTTGCAGGTCGTAGGTCGTAGGTTGGGCCTGCCGCGGCCCTCAGGCTCGGACGGCGGCGAACTCCCTGCCGGAGACGGCGCCTGGAGCGCTGATCATCATGCGGGCCTCGCGAGCGGCGAGCGTGACGCCGTTCGACGATTCGAACCCGGCCTGCCGGTGGGCACGCTGATGGCGACTGATCGATGTCCGCATCATGACCCCCGTGCTGAGCACAATGAGAACGACGACAGCGAGCGACCCCAGCGTCAAGAACCCGGCATCGATACCGACCCAGGTCGACACGATCCCCGCCACGAGCCCTGCGAGGGCGGCGTAGGCCACGTAGAGGAGGACCCTGGACCTTCGCTCGCCGGACGAGCTGGCACGCTGCAGTTGCTCCTCCATGGCGTCGAGGTGCTCGATCTTCGGCGTCCACGTCGTCGCAAACTTCTGGAACAGCTGTTGGTGCTCGGCGCTGCCCCGGGACCGCTGCTTGATCACCGTTCCGTCCGCGGCAATATGCCACTGGATCGTCCAGGGCTTCTTCTGTTCCACGCTTCTCACACCGCCTTGTCAGCAAGCGAAGGCCGGTCACCCCGCCATGTCGGCGACGATGCTACGTGTTCCTGACATGCCCCGATCCGCTCCCCGGTCAGAACCTCTGGCTGTCCACGCCCACGCCCACGCCCACAAGCGGCGCGCCCCCACCATCGTCTTACCCGCGGGTAAGTACGTGTCAGAATAGGTAAAGAGCTCCGCCGTGCATCCCCCGTCGCGGCGGGGCTCCTTCTGCGTCAGACGTCGGAACCCACCGCTCGCCCGGAAGGGCTCGAGCAGGTGTCCTGCGTACGGTTCCCGGCTCAGGGAAGCTGGAAGGTGTCGGCCAGGAGCCCGGTCTGGACGGTGAGCAGAGTGGAGGGGTCGTGGCCCATGCCGGAGAACTGGCCTGTGACCTCCAGGCTGACGACGCCGTGCATCTGAGGCCAGGTCATCACGGCCCCGGTCAGCGCGATGGCGGCGGCGGAGCCGTCGGCCTGCCCCGTCCACTGTTCGACCCAGGACGCGACCTCCGGCTCGTCGCGCAGCCACACCCGCAGCTGTGAGAGGAGGGGGTCGACGGAGATCAACGGCCGCCCCTGGGCGAAGACCGAAAGGAAGGGGCCCAGGACGGAGCGCGCTTTCAACACGGTCTCCGCCGGGGCCGTGAACCCTGCCACCGGGGTGCCCTGGATGAGCAGGTACAGATGCGGCTGAGCCACGGCCCAGTCCCGGTAGGAGCTGGTCAAGGCCTGGAGTGCGGATCGCCCGCCATCTTCGATGTCGACCGCGTGGACGGCGGCGGCCGCGCTCTCGTAGGCGTCGAGCACCAGTTCCGACAGCAGGTCGTCACGGCTGGCGAAGTAGCGGTAGAGCGCTGGACCGGACATCCCGATCTCCTTGGCGATCCGCAGAAGCGCCACGCTCTCGATGCCGCCCGCGGCGAGCTGTCGTACTGCGACTTCCTTGATCTCCGAGCGGGTCTGCGCCCGGTAGCGCGCACGCGGACTGTCCGCACGGTCCGTCATGTCCCGCCTCCTGTCGCCGGTCGTTAAGGGTCGTGAAAGATCCTTCGGTTCGGTTCGGATCGTATCGGTTGCGTCACCGTGTCGCTGTCGCGAGAGGGTGAAGCCCCCTGCGGCAGGTCAGGCCTTCGCGCGAGCGGCGAGGAAGTCCTGGTACCACTCCAGGGTCTGCCTCAGGGTGGTCCCGATGGGGGTGGGTGCGAGGCCGAACTCCCTCTGGAAGGCGGTGGAGTCCATGATCTGCGGCTCGGTGTGCTGGTAGAACAGCTCGGCATAGGAGTTCATGAACGTCTCGTCGAACGGCCCGAAGGGGCGCGGCTCGTTCATCGTGGCGGTCCGGAGCGGCCGGCCCACCAGGTCGCCCAGCGCGGTGAAGATCTCGCGCGTCGTGCGGGCCGGGGCGGTGGGCAGGTGCCAGACCCGGCCGTCTCCTGAGGGGTTCTCGCCGAGCGTGGCCAGGCCCCGGGCCACGTCGAGGATGTTGGTGTAGCTGTGCCTGAGGTCGATGTCGCCCAGTGCCAGCACCTCGCCGCCCGTGAGCGCGGCCGGGAAGACGGCGCCGCCCAGCGTCGAGTTCAGCACCCTGGGCCCGACGAAGTCGGCCGAGCGGCCCAGTACGACCCTCGCGCGCCCCTCGTTGTGTGCGGCGAGGTAGTTCTCGTCCAGTGCCGCGCGCATCTTCCCCTTGGCCGTGGTGGCCCGCCACGGGGTCTCCTCCGTCATGACCTCGCCGTGTGTCTCGCCGTAGGGGTACAGCGTGTCCAGGACGACCAGGCGTGCGCCGGTACGCGCCACCGCGCCCAGGATCGCCTCCTGGATGCCGGGCATGACGTCGACCTGGAGGTGGTAGGCGACGTTGACGCAGTGGTAGACGACCTCCGCGCCCTCGATGGCGGCGAGTGCGCCGTCCGTCGCGCCGACGTCGCCGGCGAATCGCTCGATGCCGCCCAGGGGCTCCCCGGAACCGGCACGGTCGACCAGCCGGACCGCGTGCCCGCGGCGCGCGAGTTCCAGGGCGAGCGAGGTGCCCGCGGGGCCGGCTCCCAGAACGGCGTGGAGTCCACTCGGCGCTGCAGCCATGGCGTGATCCCTTCGGGGCAGGCGGCGAAACCCTTGATGGTTATCGCCGTACACTTTCGTTACATCCTATAACCAAAGCGTTTGGGTGTCACTGATGGCTGAGAATGGGAGGCCTTGGATCTTGGAATAGCGGTTGCGTGCCTGGCGTTCGGGACGTTGCCCCAGGGACGACTGAAGGATGGGTGAGAGATGAAGTCCGTCATCCGGGCGGCTGCCGGCGGCCCCGAGGTCCTGCGGCTCGTCGAGCGTCCGGTTCCCGAGCCGGGCCCGGGCGAGGTGCGGGTGCGGATGTACGTGTCGGGCGTCAACCCGACGGACTGGCGCAGTCGCCGACGGGCGCTGCCACCGGGGATGAGCGAGCAGGTCCCCCATCAGGACGGTGCCGGTGTGATCGACGCCGTCGGCCCGGGGGTCGATCCGGCGCGGGCCGGGCAGCGTGTCTGGGTCTGGGAGGCGGCCTGGGGGCGGCCCTGGGGGACGGCGCAGCAGTACACGCTGATTCCCGATCAGCAGGCTGTCGCCCTGCCCGACGACGCCCCGTTCGAACTCGGCGCCGCCCTGGGCATCCCGGCCCTCACCGCCCACCGTGCGCTGACGGTTCACGACGGCGGGCCGAACCGTATCGCGCCCGGCACCCTGCGGGAGGCCACCGTCCTGGTGGCCGGCGGTGCGGGCGCGGTGGGCAACTCGGCGGTCCAACTGGCCCGTTGGGCGGGAGCCCATGTGATCACCACGGTGAGCGGCCCGGCCAAGGCGGCGCTGGCGCAGGCGGCCGGTGCGCACCGCGTGGTCGACTACCGAGCGCAGGACGCGGCAGCGGAGATCCGGGCCTTCGCCCCCGAGGGCGTGGACATCATCGTGGAAGTCGCACCGGGGGCCAACGCCGCGCTCGACACCGAAGTGGCCGCACCGGGTGCCGTGGTGGCCTACTACTCGGGCGGCGAGGACGAGCAGCTCGCCGTGCCAGTGCTCACCACCCTGTCGGCGAACCTGCGCTGGCAGAGCGTCTTCGTCTACACCGTGCGGCCCGAGGCGAAGCGGCAGGCCGTCGCCGATGTGGCGGCGGCCGTGCACGCTGGTGCGCTGCGGGTGGGCGAGGAGGCCGGGTTGCCGTTGCACCGCTTCCCGCTGGAGCGCGCAGCCGATGCCCACGCGGCGCTCGAACGGGGTGTCGTCGGGAAGGTGCTGCTCGACATCCCATGACCTCATCGCCACGCGAGGCCTCCGCGCTCTTTCACGCGGACGCGGCAACCGGCGGGGGACCATGGGAGCAACAGAAAAAGGGCCGTTCGAAAACGGCCCTTCATCTGCGACGCTCGATCGCTCGAACTGTCGGGACGACAGGATTTGAACCTGCGACCCCTTGACCCCCAGTCAAGTGCGCTACCAAGCTGCGCCACGTCCCGATGTCCACTGCCTCTGCCCCGGTTTCCCCGGCGCTCTCGGCGGCGACAAGAAGAACAATACCCCAAGCTCAGGGGTGGTTTGAAACCGGATCCGCGGGTTCCGGGGCGGTGGGTGAGAATCGGGGCATGAGTACTTCGCGCAAGGACCGTCGGGACCGGGACGAGGAGGGGCGGGCGCGCAACGCCCGGCCCCGGGACGGGCTCGGTCGGCCGTTGCCCTACGGCGCACCCGGCGTGGACCGGCAGCCGGAGGGCGTGGTGCGGACGGCCGCCGAGACGGTCGCGGAGGCGCAGGCGCTGCTCGATGCCGGGCGGCCCTTCCACGCGCACGAGGTGTTCGAGGACGCGTGGAAGTCCGGGCCGGAGGGCGAGCGGGAGCTGTGGCGGTCGCTCGCGCAGACCGCTGTCGGCCTGACGCACGCGGCGCGGGGCAACGCAACCGGAGGCGCCCGGCTGCTGCGGCGCGGCGCCGACGGGATCGCGGCGTGGGACGGCTCCGCCCCAGCCGGTCTGGACGTCGCGGCACTGGTGCGGTGGGCGCGGGAACTGGCCGATGACGTGGAGCGGACCGCCGCTCCCGTGGACGCCGCCGCTGTCGCGCCGCGCCTGACCTGAGCCCGGCCTGTACGTCACCGGTCCGGCCCCCACCCGCATGCGGGCCCGGAGTACCGGTGTGACCCTGCGAGAGTGACGACCACCGAAGAAGCCGCCCCGCCGCCGGCCGCCGCCGAGTCCGCGCCACCCGTCCTCGACCGACGCCGCCGCAATGTCGTCTTCGGGACGATCATGCTCGGCATGCTGCTGGCCGCGCTCGACCAGACGATCGTCGGCACGGCGCTCCCGACGATCGTGTCGGACCTGGGCGGCGCGGCGCACATGTCGTGGGTCGTCACGGCGTATCTGCTGGCCGAGACGGTCGCCACGGTGCTCGTCGGCAAGTTCGGCGACATGTTCGGCCGCAAGATCGTCTTCCAGCTCTCGGCGATCATCTTCATCACCGGCTCGTTCCTGTGCGGCCTGTCCACGAACATGTCGCTGCTCATCGCCTGGCGGGCTGTGCAGGGCATCGGCGCGGGCGGTCTGATGGTGACGTCGATGGCGCTCATCGCGGACGTCATCCCGCTGCGCGAGCGCGGCAAGTACCAGGGCGCCATCGGCGCCGTGTTCGGCGTGTCGACGGTGATCGGGCCGCTGCTGGGCGGTGTGTTCACGGACCACCTGACGTGGCGGTGGGCGTTCTACGTCAACGTACCGATCGCGATCGTCGTAGTGATCGCGGCGGCCCGGACCATTCCGGTGGTGAAGTCGGCGGCGAAGCCGATCATCGACTATCTCGGCATCGCGCTCGTCGCAGTCGGCGCGAGCGCCCTGATCCTGGCGACGAGTTGGGGCGGCAACGAGTACGCGTGGGGCTCGGGCGTCATCATCGGCCTGTTCGTCGGCGGTCTCGTCGCGCTCGGTCTGTTCTGCTGGGCAGAGACGCGGGCGAAGGAACCGATGCTGCCGATGCATCTGTTCCGCAATCCCGTCTTCACGGTCTGCTCGATCCTCAGCTTCATCGTGGGCTTCGCGATGCTCGGCGCCATGACGTTCCTGCCGACGTATCTGCAATATGTTGACGGGGACTCGGCGACGATCTCCGGCGTCCGCACATTGCCGATGGTGATCGGTCTGTTGATCGCGTCCATCTTCTCCGGCAATGTCGTCAGCAAGACCGGCAAGTACCGGCTGTTCCCGATCGTGGGCGCCCTGGTGATGGCGCTGGGGCTGTACTTGCTGTCGTTGATGGGCAGCGAGACCAGTACATGGCTTGAGTCGGTCTACATGTTCGTCCTTGGTCTCGGCATTGGTCTGTGCATGCAGGTGCTGACCATCGCCGTGCAGAACACCGTGGACTACGCCGAGTTGGGCACGGCCACGTCCGGTGTCACGTTCTTCCGTACGCTCGGCAGCTCGTTCGGCACCGCCGTGTTCGGCACGATCTACGCCAACAGCCTGGAGCCGAACCTGAAGCAGGGCGTGGCCGAGGCGGCGCGGGCGGGCACAGGCATCTCCCCCGATCTGTTGGTGAAGGCGGCACAGAGCCCGCAGGGCGTGCACAATCTGCCGGCGGCGGCGCGCGAGCCGATCGTCAACGGGTACGCGGACTCGCTGCACACGGTGTTCCTGTGCACGGTGCCGGTGGCGCTCATCGGGTTCGTGGTGGCGCTGTTCCTCAAGCAGGTGCAGTTGCGCGACACCGCGCGCGCGGGTTCGGCGGACATGGGCGAGGGCTTCGCCCAGCCGTCCAGCGGCGATTCCTCGCACGTGCTCGAGCGGGCGGTGGCGAACCTCGTACGGGAGGCGAACCTCAACACCGCGCGGGCGATCCTGGACCGGTCCGACACCCGGCTCGACGTGGCGGGCGCGTGGGCCGTGATGCAGGTGGACTTCTTCACGCGGATGGTCGGGCACGCGAGCCTCGGCATGATCGCGGCGCGCCGCAGGCTGCCGCCCGAGGTGCTGGTGCCGGTGTTCCAGCGGATGGTCGACGAGGGCTATCTGACGCGTACGGGCACGTACTTCTCGCACACCGAGGCGGGCCACCGGGAGTCCGAGGTCATCAACCGGGCCTGGGCCGACTGGCTGAGCCAGAAGGTCGAGGCCGACGTCGGCAGACCCGCGGACGCGGAGCTGCGCCGGGCCGTCGACACGATCGCGAAGCGGCTGCTCGCGGAGGACATGGCGCAGGGTCTGACGAGCCAGTCGGGCCAGGAGCGTGCGCTCGTCCCCATGTAGTCCCGCCTCCGAGCGCGGGCGTCAGCGCAGGAGCAGTTGGAGGCCGCCGAGGACCGTCGCGGCGATGACGAGCTGTTCGAAGAGGCGCTGGTTGATGCGGTTGACGCACGCCTTGCCGATGAGGGCGCCCGGCACGACGAACACCACGAGCGCGGCGTCGAGCAGCAGCGAGCGGCCGTCGATGAGGCCGAGGCCGACGCTGAACGGCACCTTCGCGGAGTTCACGATGAGGAAGAACCACGCGGAGGTGCCCAGGAAGCCGAGCTTCCGGAAGCCGGCGGACAGCAGGTACATGGACATCACGGGCCCGCCCGCGTTGGCGACCATGGTGGTGAAGCCGCCGAGCACCCCGTACGAGCCCGCCTTGACGCGGGCCGCGCGGGTGGGCGTCGCCTCCACCTCCGGGGTGGCGGCGACCTTGCGACGCCAGACCGTCACGCCCGCCATGACGAGCAGGATCGCGCCGATCGACATCCGTACGGCGCCGTCCCCCGCGAAGCCGAGGAAGACGGTGCCGAGGACCACTCCGGCGCCGACGGCGGGGAACAGCCGCCACAGCGTGGGCCAGTGGGCGTGCCGGCGGTAGGTGAGGACGGCGAGGATGTCGCCGCAGATGAGGATCGGCAGCAGCACCCCCGTGGAAGCGCGTGCGGGCAGGATCGCGGCGAACACCGCGAGGCTGACCGTGTTGGCGCCGCTGACGGCGGTCTTGGAGAACCCCACCACCATGGCCGCGGCGGCCAGGGCGGCGAACTCCCAGGGCGTGATCCCGAATATGTCGTGCATGGCGAGGACAGATGCTAGACCCAACTATCTGGCCTGCGTCAGCGGCGCCACATGGTGATACGCGTGGCGCGCTTCATCCCCGCTTCAGCCCGCATAGGTGTCGCGCAGTTCGCGCTTGAGGACCTTCATGCTGGGGCCGAGCGGGAGTTGGTCGGTGAACTCCACGCGGCGCGGGTACTTGTGCTTGCCGAGGTTCTCCTTGGACCAGGAGGTGAGTTCGGCGGCGTCGAGGGTGGCGCCGGGCTTGGGGACGACGACCGCGCAGACCTCCTCGCCGTGCACGTCGTCGGGCAGGCCGATGACGGCGACGTGGTCGATGCCGGGGTGGCGCATCAGCACCTCCTCGACCTCGCGCGGGTAGACGTTGTAGCCGCCGCGGATGATGACATCCTTCTTGCGGTCGACGATGCGCAAGTAGCCGTCCTCGTCCTTGGTGCCGAGGTCGCCGGTGCGGAACCAGCCGTCGACGAGGGCCTCCGCGGTCTGTTCGGGGCGGCCCAGGTAGCCGGAGAACACGCAGTGGCCGCGCACGACGATCTCGCCGAGCTCGCCGGTGGGCAGCAGTTCGATGCGGTCGTCGAGTTCGGCGCGGGCGACCTCGACGTCGACGCCCCAGATGGAGTGGCCGATGGTGCCCGCCTTGGCGCCGTACCAGGGCTGGTTGACGGCGGCGACGGGCGAGGTCTCGCTCAGTCCGTATCCCTCGTGGACGGGGGCGCCGAAGAGCTCCTGGAAGCGTTCGAGGACGGCGACGGGCAGCGAGGCGCCGCCGGACACCGCGACGCGCAGGCGCGGCAGTTCGGTGCCCTGCTCGAGGGCCTGCGCGGCGGCCGTGAGCAGGTGCACGTACATGGTGGGCACGCCCTGGAAGACGGTGACGCCCTCGCGGACCATCAGCTCGACGGCCTTGGCGGCGTCGAAGCGCGGCATCAGGACGAGCGTCTTACCGGCGCGCCAGGTGGCGTGCATGGAGGCGGTCTGGCCGAAGGCGTGGAAGAGCGGGAGGGCGCCGAGGACGATGTCGTTCGGGCTGTGCTCGTTGCAGTCGAAGGCCTCCACGGTCGCGTTCATCACCAGGTTGAGGTGGCTGAGCACGGCGCCCTTGGGGACACCGGTGGTGCCGCTGGTGTAGAAGACGACGGCCGCGTCGTCGGCGTCGCGCGTGGCGTACGTGGCGATGGGCTCGGCGGCGTCGGTGAGCTTCTCCAGTTCGCCGTCGGCGCCGAGGACGACGGTGCGCACGCCGACGGCGTCGGCGGCGGCCCGGCCCGTCTCGGCCTGCGCGGGGTGGCACAGCAGGAGCGTGGAGCCGCTGTCCTCGAGGACGTGCTCCACCTCGTGCGCCGACAGGAGCAGGTGGACGGGGACGACGGTGGCGCCGGCGGCGATGGCCGCGTAGTAGGCGCGCGGGAACTCGGCGGTGTTGGGCGCCATGAGGGCGACCTTGTCGCCGGGGCGTACGCCGAGTTCGGCGAGGGCGGCGGCCTGCTTGCGGACCTCGAGCCACAGCTGCGCGAAGGTGAGGCGCCGCTCGCCCGCGACGAGTCCGGTCTTGTCGGGGTGCCGACGGGCGTTGTCGGCGAGGATCGCGGCGAGCGAGAGGGTGGCCATCGGGGTGCGCTCCGTTCCGTACTGACTGCTGGTGCGTCGGTGGACCAGGTCGGGAGGGCACAACAGCGGTCACCACAGCGGTAAATTAGCGCCGCTAGTTTTGCCGTCCTGGGGTGACTCTACGCCTCGTCCCCTACCGAGCGGTATGTGCCCTGGCTCACTTCCGGATCTCAGGGCTCACCCTGATGTCCCCGCCGGTCGGCCCGCCTACTGTGGAGGTCCGGCACCGCTCCGCGGACGACGTACGGGGGAGCACGGGGGCTACGGGGGAAGCACGTCGTCCGCCGGAGCGGGTAGCCGGGATCTTTGCCCCACCACGGGATGTGTCCCGCCACGGGATGTGTCCCGCCACGGGATGTGTCCCGCCACGGGATCCGCGCGTCACCACGCGCGCGGGAGGCGCGGTTCAGCCGCGCAGGAAGCGAAGCACCGCCATGACGCGACGGTGCTCGGCGGGGTCCGACTCCAGGCCGAGCTTGGCGAAGACATTGCGGACGTGGGTCTCGACCGTCTTGCCGCCGATGACCAGCTTCCGCGCGATGGCCTCGTTCGAGCGCCCCTCGGCCATCAACGCCAGCACATCGCGCTCGCGCCCCGTGAGGTCGTCGAGCGGCCCCGAGGCGCGCGGCGCGTCCATCAGGCGGGCCACCACCAGCGGATCCACCACGGTCTCCCCCGCGGCCACCCGCTTCAGCGCCCCGCTCAGCTCCTCGGCGTCGGCGACGCGCTCCTTGAGGAGGTAGCCGAAGCCCTCGGGCCGCTCGGCGAGCGCCCGCACCGACGCGTTCGTCTCCACGTACTGGGACAGCAGCAGCACCCCGGTGCCGGGGTGCGCGGCGCGCACGGCCGCCGCCGCGATCAGGCCCTCGTCGGTGTGCGTGGGCGGCATGCGGATGTCGAGCAGCACGGCGTCCGGCTCGTGCTCGGCGACCAGAGCGAGCAGCGGCGCGGTGTCCGCGCACTCGGCGGCCACCTCGATGCCCTCGTCCGTGAGCAGTCGTACGATCCCGAGCCGAAGGAGTGCCGAGTCCTCGGCGACGATCACCCGCACGGCAGCTCCGCCCTGATTCTGGTTCCGCCCCCGGCGGGGCTGTGGATGTGCAGTACGCCGTCGACGGCGGCGAGCCGGTCGGCGAGTCCGCGCAGCCCCGTGCCGCGCGCGAGGTCGACGCCGCCGACGCCGTCGTCGACGGTCTCCACCACCAGGCGCCCTTCGTGGTGCCGTGCGGAGACGCTGACGGCGCGGGCCTCCGCGTGCTTGGCCGCGTTGCTGAGGGCCTCGCAGACGGTGAAGTAGGCGGTGGACTCGACCAGGGGGTCGTAGCGGCGCGGTTCGGCCGCGACGACGACCGGGACGGTGGCCTCCTCGGCGAGCGCGCTCAGCGCGGCGGCGAGGCCCTCGCGGGTGAGGACGGCGGGGTGGATGCCGTGGGCGATGCCGCGCAGCTCCTCGATGGCCAGGCGCAGGCTGGACTCGGCCTCGTCGGCGGCCTCGCGCAGCGTCGCGTCCGGGTGCTCGGCGAGGCCCTTCTGCACACGGCGCACCGACATCAGGGCGAACACGAGGCGGGTCTGCGCGCCGTCGTGCAGATCGCGCTCCAGGCGTCCGCGCTCGGCGTCGGCGGCCTGCACGATGCGGGTGGCGACGTCCTTCGCGCGCGTACGGAGCCAGACGTTCTCCAGGGCGAGGCGCAGGGCGGCCGCCACGGAGGCGAGCAGGTCGGGGTCCTCGTCGAGCGCCGGGTCGTGGTGCAGCAGGGCGAGCGGGCGGCCGTCGGCGGCGGCGACCGGGGTGCGCCCGGCGCCGCCCTCGGCGACCTCGCGGCCCGAGCCGTCGACGTACCGGCCGCGCTCCTCGTCCCACAGGCCGAGCCGCAGCGTCGGATCGCCGAGGACGCGGACGAGGGCCTCGCGCAGCCGGGCCGGGTCGGAGTCGGTGCCGATGTCGATGACGAGGCCGCTGACCTCGGCGCGCTGGAGCCGCATGCGCAGCAGTCCGCCCAGGAAGGCGAACGGGACGGCGACCTGGGCGAGGTCCGAAAGGAGGTACACGGCCTGTTCGGCGATCGAGCCGACGCCGCCGAACCACGGCACCACGTAGAACAGCATGTCCCACATGAGGAAGACCGTGGCGACGCCGATGCCGATCCAGGCGGGCAGCAGGGCGCGCCTGCGGGCGGCGGACGCCTGCCGCCAGCGCTGCACGATCGCGACGGCGGCGACGGCCGAGATCACCCAGCCCGCCGCGTGATAGGCGGCGTCGAAGGGACCGAAAAGGTCGTCCCAGGCGGGCACGTGCAGCAGATTGGGGCCGCAGTCGCGGCAGTCCAGGTACGTCGCCCCGGTCGCGGTCGCCGGGTCGAACAGGAGCGTGCGCACGAATCCGCCGACGGCGACGAGCCCGTACGCGATCTGCACCAGGCGGCGAGTGAGGACCGTGGTGAGGCGGCCTTCGGGGAACGACAGGATGAGGTGCAGCAGGATCGCCATGTTCAGCGCCTCCCACCAGGCGCCGAAGGCGAACAGGGCGGGCACCGCGGTGCCCTGGAGGTTGCCGAAGAACCAGGTGATGCCCTCGAGCACCATCAGGCGGCCGGTGTGGTTGGCGGGCCTGCGGCGCCAGGCGAGGAGGCCGGCGACCGCGTACGCCCAGCCCACGGCGAGGTCCCGTACGAGATCCCCCGCGGAGGCGCCGCTGCGCGCGTACGCCCATGCTCCCGCCCCGCCCGATACTGCGGCGAGGACCGCGGCCCCGGTCAGGCGCAGCCGAACCGCCCGCTCACCCTGACTGTCCACGGCCACACGGTAAGGCATTTCGGGGTCGTCGCGGGACTCGGGCCGGGAGCGCACCGGCACTGATTGTGGTCATGGAGGCGTGGGCCTAGGCTCGCTCGAAGCCGGTGACCGCGGTTCGTGATCGCGTCGCCCCGACGGCTGGAGGCCGTGCCATGTCCCGTGTGAGGGTCCACAATTTCTCCGTCTCCGTGGATGGCTTCGCCACCGGCGAGGGCCAGAGCCTCGAAGCGCCGTTCGGTCACGCCGGCGAGCGGCTCCACGAGTGGTTCTTCCCGACGCGGACCTTCCAGCGGATGATCGGCAAGACCGGCGGGAGCACGGGGGTCGACGACGCCGTCGCCGGCACCTGGGCGGACGGCATCGGGGCCGAGATCATGGGGCGGAACAAGTTCGGTCCCCAGCGCGGGCCTTGGGAGGACGAGGACTGGACCGGCTGGTGGGGGCCGAATCCGCCGTTCCACACACCGGTGTTCGTCCTGACCCATCATCCGCGGCCTTCGGTGGAGATGGAGGGCGGCACCACGTTCCACTTCGTGGACGCGACGCCGCAGGAGGCACTGCGGCAGGCGCGGGAAGCCGCGGGCGGGCTCGACGTACGGATCGGCGGCGGCCCCTCCACGGTCCGCGCGTTCCTCGCTGAGGACCTCGTCGATCATCTTCACGTCGCCGTCGTGCCGATCGTCCTGGGTCGGGGCGAGCGCCTGTGGGACGGCCTGGAGGATCTCGAGAAGCGCTTCCGAATCGAGTCCGTGAGCACGCCCGGCGGGGTCACGCACATGACGTTCACCCGGCCGTAGCGGATTTCGTCGGCGCCTCCGCTTCGTGAACCACGCGTGCGCGGCTCTCCGTCTCCATCAGCGGGCAAGGGTGTTGGCGCGATTCACAGCGCACTCTTTGCTTGCACGGCACGTGGGACGTGTCCCGGCCTGCCGTGGGGCGAGTGTTGCGATGATGACTGATGAGACAGTCAGAGGCTCAATGGCCTGCGTCTTCACGCTATCCATGACCGCGATGTTGAGTTCTTCTCAACGCATGGTTAGGGTCGTGCCCCGTGGAATCCAGCAACGAGGCATCCCCTGCCGACACCGCCGCCCGCGTCCGTGAGGTCATCACGGCGGCCGGTGTCAGCCAGCGCGAGTTCGCGCGCCGCATCGTCATGGATCCGTCGAAGCTCTCCCGCTCGCTGAGCGGGACCCGCCGGTTCACGGTGGCCGAGCTGGCGCGGATCGCCGACGAGGGGCGCGTCGACGCGGGCTGGCTGCTCGGCGCGCGCCCGCTGGAGGCCGAGGCCGAGCCGCCCGCGCCCGTCGAGGGCGGCAGGCCGCTCCAGATCGTGCAGGCGACGGTCCGGCTGATCGCCGAGCACGGGTTCCACGCGGTGCGGGTCTCCGACATCGCCCGCGCCTGCGCCACCAGCACCGCCGCGATCCACTACCACTTCCCCGGTCGCGCGGACCTCCTGGAGGCCGCGGTGCGCTGGTGCATGGACGAGGACACGCAGCACCGCGCCGCGCGCCTCGCCGAGGCGGACGACGCGGCGGCTGAGCTGCGGCAGCTCATCGAGTTGCAGACGCCGCGCACGGAGCAGCAGCGACGCCAGTGGAAGGTGTGGCTCGACCTGTGGGCCGAGGCAGCGCGCTCCACGACGGTGGGGCGGCTGCACACCGACTACTACCGGCAGTGGCGGTCGACCGTGGCGGACGTCCTGCGGCGCGGGGTCGACCAAGGGGTGTTCCGGTCGAGCGTTGATCCGGAATCCGTCGCGTATGCGCTGACCGCGCTGATCGACGGACTCGCCACGCAAGTCCTGGCGTCCCGGCCTGGGGACGGCGGGGCCGATGCGATGCATGCGGCTCTGCTGTCCTACGTCGAGCGCACCGTGCTGGTCCCCTGACCCCAGGCCTCGGGGCTCCGCCGGCCCTCGTCCCGGAACCGGGGCTCACAAGTACCCGCCCCACCCGCTCAAAACAGCCCGTCACATGCCCGTCACCTGGGAGGTCCCCCTATGCCCACCGAGAACGTCATCATCACCGCCGCGCTCACCGGTGCCGGTGACACCGTGCGGAAGAGCCCGCACGTTCCCGTCACCCCGGAGCAGATCGCCAAGAACGCCGTGGAGGCCGCGGAGGCCGGTGCTGCGGTCGTCCACATCCACGTACGGAACCCGGAGACCGGTGACCCGTCGCGCGACCCGAAGCTGTACCGGGAGGTCGTCGAGCGGATCAAGGAGACCGGCACCGACGTCGTCATCAACCTGACCGCAGGCATGGGCGGCGACCTGGTGATCGACCCGGACGACCCCACCACCCACCTGCCCGGCACCGACCTCGTGAGCGGCCTCGAGCGGCTGCCGCACGTCGAGGACCTGCTGCCCGACATCTGCACGCTCGACTGCGGTTCGCTGAACTTCGGCGACGGCTCGAACCTGTACGTGTCGACGCCCGACATGCTGCGCCAGGGCGCCAAGCGCATCCAGGAGCTGGGCGTGCGGCCCGAGCTGGAGATCTTCGACACCGGCCAGCTGTGGTTCGCCAAGCAGCTCCTCGCGGAGGGGCTGCTCGACGACCCGACCGTGTTCCAGCTGTGCATGGGCATTCCGTGGGGCGCCCCCGCCGACCCGGGCGTGCTCCAGTCGATGGTCAACATGCTGCCGGAGGGTGCCCGCTTCGCGAGCTTCGCGCTCGGCCGGATGCAGATGCCGTGGGTCGCACAGTCCATCCTGCTCGGCGGCCACGCCCGCGTCGGCCTGGAGGACAACCTGTACCTCGGCAAGGGCAACAAGGCGACCAACGCCCAGCTCGTCGAGCGCGCCGTGACCATCACGGAGTCCATCGGCTCGCGCGTCGCGACGCCGGACGAGGCCCGCGAGATCCTCGGCCTCAAGCCGCGCTCCTGACGCCCCGTCCCCCGCAACATCCGCCCCACCGGAAGGCAACACCACCCTCATGACCTCCCCCCTCACCGCTCCCGAGGACGTCCGCCGGGTCGCCTGCGTCGGAGCCGGCGTCATCGGCGGCGGCTGGGTCGCCCACTTCCTGGCCCGCGGCTACGACGTGACGGCCTGGGACCCGGCCCCCGACGCCGAGCAGAAGCTGCGCCGCCTCGTCGACGCCGCCTGGCCCGCGCTCACCGAGATGGGCCTCGCCGACGGCGCCTCGCGCGACCGCCTCACCGTCGCCCCGACGCTCGAAGAGGCCGTCGCCGACGCCCAGTTCGTACAGGAGAGCGCCCCCGAGGACCTCGACCTCAAGCGCGACCTGCTGTCCCGCCTGGACGCGGCGGCCCCGGAGGGCGTCGTCATCGCCTCGTCGACGTCCGGCTACCCGATGACCGACATGCAGACCACGGCCGCGAACCCGGCGCGCCTGGTCGTCGGCCACCCGTTCAACCCGCCGTACCTGATCCCGCTCGTCGAGGTCGTCGGCGGCGAGAAGACCGACGCGGACGCCACCGCGTGGGCCTCCCGCTTCTACGAGGTCGCCGGCAAGTCCGTGATCACGATGGACCGCGAGGTGCCCGGCTTCATCGCCAACCGCCTCCAGGAGGCCCTGTGGCGCGAGGCGCTGCACATGGTCGCCAACGGCGAGGCCACGGTGAAGGAGATCGACGACTCGATCACCGAGGGCCCCGGCCTGCGCTGGGCGTTCATGGGCCCGATGCTGACGTTCGCGCTCGCGGGCGGCGAGGGCGGCATGGCGCACATGCTCGACCACTTCGGCCCGTCCCTGAAGTCGCCGTGGACGCGTCTCGAGGCCCCGGAGCTGGACAAGCAGCTGTACGACTCCGTGGTCGCGGGCTGCGACGTCGCCGCCGACGGCCGTTCCATCGCCGACCTCGTGGCCGAGCGCGACCAGGGCGTCATCGATGTGCTGCGTGCCACAGGCCGGTTGAACAAGAACGGCAGTGGGAAGGCGGATCCGCGATGAGTACCGCAATCACCGCACTGCCCCTGCTGCACCGCACGGTGCGCCCCGAGTGGATCGACTACAACGGCCACATGAGCGAGGCGTTCTACGTGCTCGCCTTCGGGCACGCCACGGACGCCATGATGATCGAGACGGGCCTGGACTCCACGTACCGGGAGACCACGCACTGCTCGCTCTACACGGTCGAGTCGCACATCCGCTATCTGCGGGACGTGCCCGAGGGCGCCCATCTCGCCATCCGTACGCGGGTGTTGGGTGTGGCGTCGAAGAAGGCGCGGTTCACGCACGAGATGTTCGTGGTGGACGACGAGGCCGGTGAGCCGGCGCCGAACGCGGCTCCGGTGGCGACCACCGAGCTGCTGGCGATCCACGTCGACCAGGAGGCGGGGAAGGCGGCCGAGTTCCCGGCCGCGGTCCGCGACCGCTTCACCGAGCTGACGGAGCCCGCTCCCGAGTGGGCGGGCCGGTCGATCGCCGTCGTCTGACGACGCGCTCGTCCGCCTGACGTACGAGGGCCCCGGACCGTGTGTCCGGGGCCCTCGTCGGCGTACGACGCGGCACAGGGATGTCGAGGCGGCGGCGTCAGCCCAGGAACGAGATCGGCGATCCCTCCGAACTGATCGTGCCGGTCTTCAAGACCTTCGCCGGGTCGATGCCCTCGTCCGCGTCGGAGGAGTCGCCCGCGGTGGGGGCGGCGGGCGGGGGCGCGGACTTCGCGGAGATCGCGTCCGGGCTCGGGACGCCTTCAGTCGCTCCGTCGGCCACGGCCGGAGTGGCGAGGGACGCCGCCGAAGCGGCCAGGAACAGAGCAGCGGCGATGCGCTTCGTGGTGCTGTGCATGCCCCGCCCAACGATCATGATTCGGCGAGGGCACGGTCGTCACGGCTGACGTGGTGTCATCAACGGTTCCGTCGGTGCCGCTTCCTCCTCTCGCAGGCCGATCCGCTCGTGCAGCCCGCGCAGGGCGCGGGGTGCCCACCACGCGCGCGTGCCGAGCAGCGCCATCGTCGCGGGGACGAGCAGCATCCGGACGAGCGTCGCGTCGATGACGACCGCCAGGGTGAGGCCGAGGCCGATCTCCAGGATGGGCGCGAAACCGCCGGTCATGAAGGCGCCGAAGACGACGGCGAGCAGCAGCGCGGCGCAGCTCACGACGCGTCCGGAGCGTCGCAGGCCGGTCACGACGGCCTCCCGCGCGTCCCCCGTGGCGAGCCACGACTCGCGCATCCGGGCGAGGATGAACAGCTCGTAGTCCATGGCGAGCCCGAAGGCGATCGCGACGATGAGCGGGGGCGCGGTCAGGCTCAGCGCGCCGAGCCCTTCGCCGCCGAGCCAGGACGCGAGGTGGCCGTCCTGGAAGACGAGGACGACGATGCCGAGCGCGGCGCCCAGGCTGAGCAGGGTCGTCAGGACCGTGCGCAGTGGGATGAGGACGGAGCCGGTGAACGCGAAGAGCAGGGCGAGGATGCCGCCGAGGACGGTGAGCGCGGCCCACGGGGCGCGGTCGGCGAGCATCTGCCGGAAGTCGACGAGCCGGGCGGCGACGCCCGCGACGGTCACCGGGTCGCCGTCCCTCAACTCCCTTACGTTCTCGACGAGTCGGGTCGCGGTGGCGCCGTCGACCGGGCCCGACGGGGTGAGGTGGAGGACGCGGGTGCCGTCGTCGAGGGTGGTCGCCTCGGTCGACGCGACGCCGTCGAGGCGCCGCACGCGGGTCTCGAACGTCGGGTCGGTGCCGGGGCGCGCCACGACGACGACCGGGTCGACGCCGACGCCCTGCGGGTAGTGCGCGCGCACGGTGTCGTAGAGCTGTCGGGCCTCGGTGGAGGCGGGGAGCTGGCGGGCGTCGCCGATGTCGATGCGCAGGTTCGTGACGGGCAGGGCGAGCGCGAGCAGGGCGAGGACGCCGACCGTCATGACGGCGACGGGGCGGCGGATCGCGAACCGGGCGATGCGGGCGAAGACGCGGCCTTCGGCGCCGGGTTCGCGGCTCTTGGCCGGGGCGATGCGCCCGCCGAAGCGGGTGAGCAGCGCGGGCAGCAGAGTCAGCGCGGCGAGCATGTCGACGACCACGACGGCGGCGACGGCGAGGCCCATGCTGCGCAGGAACGGGCTCGGGAAGACGAGCAGTCCGCTGAGGCTGACGGCGACGGTGAGTCCGGAGAAGAGGATGGTGCGGCCCGCGCGTTCGACGGTGCGGTGCACGGCCTCGGTGACGTCCGCGCTGGTCCTGCGCTCCTCCCGGAACCGCATCACCATCAGCAGTGCGTAGTCGACGGCGAGGCCGAGGCCGAGCATGGTCGTCACCTGGATCACGTACACGGAGATCTCGGTGATCTGGCTGAAGCCGAACAGGGCGAGGAACGCGCCCGCGACCCCGCTGACCGCGACGAGCAGCGGCAGTCCGGCGGCGCGCAGCCCGCCGAAGATCAGCAGGAGCAGCCCGAGGACGACGGGCAGGGAGATCAGCTCGGCGCGCTGCACGTCCTCCTGGGCCCGCTCGCCGAGCTGCTTGCCGAGCAGGGGGCCGCCGCTGACGTGTACGCCGGCGCCGTCGATCTCCTTGGCCCGCTCGGCGACCGCGTCGACGGTCCGCTCCTCGGCGTCGTCGTCGAGGCCGCCCTTCAGGGTGACGGGCACGATGAGCGCGCGTCCGTCGCCGGAGGCCAGGCCACGGGTGGTGTACGGGTCGGGGACGGCGGCGACGCCGGGGACGCGGCGCAGCTCGTCGACGGTCCGCTCGACGCGCTCGCGCAGGGCGGGGTCGGTGACGCGGGGCGCCTCGACGACGGCGCTGAGGGACTCGCCGCGCGGGTCGATGTCGTCGAGGAGTTCGGCGGTGCGGTCGGACTCGGTGCCCGGTACGTCGGGGACGGAGTCGGAGAGCCGGCCGAAGACGCCGGTGCCGAGCCCGAAACCGAGCACGATCAGGGCGAGCCAGGTGAGGATCACGGTACGGGGACGGCGGGTGGCCGTCCGGGCGAGTGCGCTGAGCACGGCGCCTCCTCGGAGGATTCCGATGGGTCCCCGTCAGCGTCGTCGCCTACCGGGTTCGGCGGATCGCCGGTGCGGGTGGTTCGCGGCTCGCGCGCGGGAGGGAGGCGGGGCGGCCGGCATGGGTCGCGGGGGTGAGGGCCGGACACCGGCCGCCCCGGCACACCGGCGGGCCCGAGGGGAATTGATCAAGGGCGACGGCTCCGCATAGGGTCTCCGGAATGCCGCTCGTCGAAGTGACCCACGCGCCCACCGTCCCCGAGGCCCGGCTGCGCGAGCTCGGCTCCGTTCTGCCGCACCTGGTGTCGCTGGCCGTGGAGTGCCCCGAGGAGCCGTACGACGGGGACCTTCAGCCAGGGGACGTCGAGATCCGCTTCCGGGCGTTGGGCCCGCTGGACCGCAGCGGGCTCGCGGTGGTGATCGAGGTCAAGTCGAAGTGGACGGCCACCAGGGAGGCCGACCGTCAGGAGCGCGTGGACGCGCTGCATGCGGCCGTCCGCGCCGCGACGGGGCTCGACGACGTCGGCGTCTACCTGTCGCTGCCGTGCGCCGCCTGGTCCCAGGGCGACTGATCCCCCGCGTCACTCCCCCGGCGCCACCAGCCCCGACTCGTACGCGCGGATGACCGCCTGGACCCGGTCGCGCAGATGCAGCTTGCTCAGGACGTTGCTGACGTGGGTCTTGACGGTGTGTTCGCTGACGTGGAGGGTCGCGGCGATCTCCGCGTTGGTGAGGCCGCGGGCGAGGTGGCGCAGGGTTTCCGTCTCGCGGGCCGTGAGGGCCTCGAGGGTGGACGGCTGCGGGGGCCTGGGCCTGCGCCGGGCGATGTCGGCGACGAGGCGGCGGGTCACGGACGGGGCGAGGAGCGAGTCGCCGGCCGCCACGACGCGGACCGCGTGCACGAGGTCGTCGCGGCGCACGTCCTTCAGGAGGAACCCGGACGCGCCCGCGTACAGCGCCTCGTAGACGTACTCGTCGAGGTCGAAGGTGGTGAGCATGACGACGCGGCAGCCGGACTGTTCGCAGACGCGGCGGGCCGCCTCGATGCCGTCCATGTGCGGCATGCGGATGTCGAGCAGGAGGACGTCGGGGGCGTGCCGGCGCACGGCGGTGACGGCCTCGGCGCCGTCGGCCGCCTCGGCGACGACCTCGATGTCGGGCTGCGCTTCGAGGATCATGGCGAAGCCGCTGCGCACGAGTTCCTGGTCGTCGGCGACGACGACGCGGATGCTCATGGCGCGTGCTCGGCGGCCGGTCTGCGCGCGGCGGGAAGCCGGGCGGTGACGCGGAACCCGCCGTCGGGCGCCGGGCCGCTGTCGGCGCTGCCGCCGCAGGCCGCGGCGCGCTCGCGAATGCCGATGAGGCCGCGGCCCGCACCGGCTCCTGGCGCGGCAGGGCCGGCCCCGTCGTCGGTCACGGTGATCGCCAACTCCGTGTCCCCCCAGTCGAGTTGTACGTCCGCTCGGGCAGCGTACGCGTGCTTGACGGTGTTGGTCAGGGCTTCCTGGACGATGCGGTAGGCGGCGGTCTCCGTTTCGGTGCCGATGGGGCGGGGGTGGCCGGTGGTGCGCAGGGTGACGGTCACGTCGGTGGTGGCGGTGACCTGCCGTACGAGGTCGGGGAGGCGGTCGAGGCCGGGGACGGGCGCCGCGGGGGCGGTCCCGCCGTTGCCGGTGTCGGTCAACACGCCGAGGATCAGCCGGAGTTGCTGCATGGCCTCGCGTCCGGCGCCCGCGATGGCATCGAAGGCGGCCTCGGCGCGTGCGGGGTTGCTGCGGACCACGACGGGGCCCGCTTCGGCCTGGACGACCATCAGGCTGACGGCGTGGCCGACGACGTCGTGCATGTCGCGGGCGATGCGGGCGCGTTCACCGGCGACGACCCGCGCGCGATCGATCTCGCGCTCGCGCTCCAGGGCGCGGGCGCGCTCCTCCAGGGCGGTGGTGTACGCGCGCTGCGTGCGGGCCAACAGCCCGAACCCGTAGGCACTCAGGAGGCTGAGCAGATGGAAGGCGTACTCGAAGGGTTCGGCGTGCTCCTTCATCGACATGGTCGCCGACGCGCCGATCAGCCAGCCGACGAACATGATGCGGCGCGGCACCCGCTCCGCGTACGCGGCCATCGTGTAGAGCACGACGAGCCCGCCGTACACGACGTCGGGCGGCGGCGCGTGGTACAGCGCCATCGCGGGCGTCGCGCAGGAGACGGCGGCCGCGGACAGGATCGGCGCGCGCCGCCGCCACACGAGCGGCACCGCCGTGCCCGCGCCCAGCAGGAAGCCCTGCCAGGAGAGCGGGTCGCCGCCCTCGTCGGGGAACAGGAACTGCAGGGACACGGCGAACAGGACGAGCGCGGCGAGCGCCCCGTCGACGAGGTACGGGCTGGTGCGGCGCGGCAGACGCATGGTGCGGCTCCTCGTGGCCTGGTCCCTGAGCGGAGCGGCACGGCTCCGCGGGGCCAGTATCGAGGGGCGGCCCGGCCAACACCTCGCCGGTGCGAGGGATTTCGGGCCGCCCGCACCGGTGCCTCAGAAGGGGCGGTCCCCCGCGATGGCGACGCGCTCGGCGACCCGGCGTGCGTCGCCGTAGTCGGCGACCGCGTAGTGCTGGGTGGCGCGGTTGTCCCAGAACGCGATGTCGCCGGCCTGCCAGTGGAA
The DNA here is from genome assembly GCF_052245995.1 of Streptomyces sp. SDT5-1. Taxonomy (NCBI): domain Bacteria; kingdom Bacillati; phylum Actinomycetota; class Actinomycetes; order Kitasatosporales; family Streptomycetaceae; genus Streptomyces; species Streptomyces sp. SDT5-1. Next base: position 1,125,470 of record NZ_CM125963.1, read on the forward strand.
CCGCACCTGGAACTCCGGCACATGGGCCTGCTGGTACAGCAGCCGCAGCAGCCGGTCGCTCTCGGCGCGCTCCATGCCGAGGATGCGGGTGGTGAACGACGTGTTCACGAAGAGCATGCGGCGCCCGGTCTCGGGGTGACGGCGCACCACGGGGTGGACGACCGGCGGGAACAACTCCTGCCACTGGGCGAGGCGTTCGGGCCCGTAGAAGCGGCGGAAACCGGGCAGGAAGTCGTGCTCGGCCTCGGCACCCTCGATCCGCTCCTTCACCTCGTCGGACAGGTTGTCGTACGCGGCGGCCATGTCGGCCCACATGGTGTCACCGCCGAACGGCGGGACCTCGCGCAGCTGGAGCACGGCGCCCAGGGCGGGGCGCTCGCGGAAGGTGACATCGGTGTGCCACACGTTCTCGAAGCTGGGGACGCCACCCGCACCCTTGTCGAAGCGGACGACGTCGGCGCTGTCACCGCGCTCCAGGATCGGATTGGTCTCCAGCTCGCCCCAGTTGAGGGCGAACGCGCGCTGGCGTTCGCTCGTGAGGTGCTGGCCGCGGAAGAACAGAACCTTCCATTCGAGCAGCGCCCGGTTCAGCTCCTCGCGCAGTTCCGGGGAGAGCGGGAGGTTCAGGTCGACGCCGCGGATCTCGGCACCGATGGTGGCGGCCTGCGGGACGAGGTCGAAGAGTTCGTAGGGGCGGTCCTGCCAGCCGTCGGGGGTGCGGCGCAGGACGCGGCGCCCCTCGTAGAGGCCGTCGGCGGGGATGTGGGCGGGGCGCAGCGAGAGAGCAGGGGGCATTTCGGTCACGGACAAGGGGAGCCTCCACAGGCACGCGGGTGACGAGGGGAACGCGAACGCGCTGAACGCGAGGGGATCCGTACGTGCGCGGCCGACGCCCTACGGGGCGGCGGCTGGTGCTACGGGAGCTGCGGGACGTACGGGAGAGTGCGGCGAGGGGTCTGGAGGCCCACTACAAGCCGCTGCGCGCGCAACCACATCGATCCGGAACGGGGGCCGTTCCGAGAGCGTGGGCGCGATGAGTGAGCATGGCCCCATCCTGCTCCCCCGTTGATCAACTCGTCAAGTGCCGTGTCACGTGCCGAGATGTGCCGAGAGGCCGGCCCCGCCTGCTGCGGGACCGGCCTCTGGACATGTGTCGTACGTCGGTGTCGTACGCCAGGTGTGGTGCGTCACGCGGAGGGCGCCGGGAACGTCGGGTACTCGACGCCGGAGATGTGCTGGACGACGCGGACCACCTGGCACGAGTAGCCGAACTCGTTGTCGTACCAGAGGTAGAGGATCGCGTTGTCGCCGTCGACCTTGGTGGGGCCGGCGTCGACGATCGAGGCGTGCCGGGAGCCGACGAAGTCGCTGGAGACGGCGTCGGGCGAGTCCGTGAAGTCGATCTGGCGGCGCAGCGGCGAGTTCAGCGACACGTCGCGCAGGTAGTCGAGGACCTCGTCGCGGTTGGTCTCGCGGCCCAGGCGCAGGCTGAGGATCGCGATGGAGACGTCCGGGACGGGCACGCGGATCGAGGAGCCGGTGATGGGCGCCTTGAGGTCCGGCAGGGCCTTCGCGACGGCGGAGGCGGCGCCGGTCTCGGTGATGACCATGTTGAGCGGCGCGGAGCGGCCGCGGCGGTCGGCCTTGTGGTAGTTGTCCAGCAGGTTCTGGTCGTTCGTGAACGAGTGGACGGTCTCCACGTGACCGCGCTCCACACCGTACTCGTCGGCCATCGCCTTGAGCGGTGGCACGATCGCGTTGGTGGTGCAGGAGGCGCAGGACAGGATCTGCTCGTCGGGCTTGATCGTGTCGTGGTTCACGCCGTGCACGATGTTCGGCACGTCGCCCTTGCCGGGCGCGGTGAGGACGACCTTGTCGATGCCGGGGCGCAGGTGCTGCGACAGGCCCTCGCGGTCGCGCCACTTGCCGGTGTTGTCGATCAGGATCGCGTCCTTGATCCCGTACACCGTGTAGTCGACCTCGGACGGGTCGTTGGCGTAGATCACCTTGATCACGTTGCCGTTGGCGTTGATCGTGCTGTTCGCCTCGTCAACGGTGATCGTGCCCTGGAACTGGCCGTGGATGGAGTCACGGCGCAGCAGGGATGCGCGCTTGACGAGGTCCTGCTCGCCGCCGCCGCGCACGACGATGGCGCGCAGCCGCAGCCCGTTGCCGGAGCCGGCCTTCTCGATGAGGAGGCGGGCGACGAGGCGGCCGATGCGGCCGAAGCCGTAGAGGACGACGTCGCGGCCCTCGCCGCGCTCCAGCTTGAGGGCGCCGGTGGCACCGGCGACGGCCTCGGCGGTGAACTCCTCGACGCTCAGGCCCCGGTCGTCGGCCTTGTACGTCATGGCGAGGATGCCGAGGTCGATCTGCGAGGGCCCGAGGTCGAGGTCGGCGAGGGCCTTGAGGAACGGCATGGTCTCGGTGACCGAGAGCTCCTCGCCGGCGATCTGGCGGGCGAATCGGTGGGCCTTGAGCAGGCTGACCACCGACTTGTTCACCAAGGAGCGGCTGTGCAGCAGGACGTTCACGTCCCGCTCGCGGTGCAGCTTCCCGATGATCGGGATCATTGCCTCCGCGGTCTCCTCGCGGTGCTTCCAGTTGGTGAACGAGTCGTCGTTGACAGTCACGTGCGTCTCTTTCGAGCTAGGCGGCGCTCATATGCTAACCCGCCCGTTCGGCTGATCGATCAGGGGGCCGATCCCGAGCTCCGCGAAGCGCTTCCCGATGCGGCGGTGGGCGGTGGCGTCGGGGTGCAGGGAGTCCGGGAGCGGCAGCTCCTCGTGGTCCTGCTCGCCGTACAGCTCCCGGCCGTCGAGGTAGTGCAGGTGCGGGTCGTCGGCGGCGCGCTCGGCGACGATGCGGGCCAGCTCGGCGCGGATGGTCCGGAGCGTGAGCTTGCCCTGGGCGACCTCGTCCGGGTTGCCCATCGCCATGAAGCGCAGCTGTCCGCTCGCGAGGCTGCTGAAGTCGGGGACGCCGGGGCCGGGCGTCTCCTCGTGGATCGGGCACAGGATCGGCGAGACGACGAGGAGCGGGGTGGTCGGGTGCCCCTCGCGGATCGTGTCGAGGAAGCCGTGCACGGCGGGGGTGAACGCCCGCATGCGCATCAGGTCGGCATTGACGAGGTTGATCCCCATCTTGACGCTGATCATGTCGGCCGGGGTGTCGCGCAGGGTGCGTGCGGTGAACGGGTCGAGCAGGGCGCCGCCGCCGAAGCCCAGGTTGATCAGGTCCACGTCCGCGTGGGACGCGGCGAGGGCGGGCCAGATGGCCGTGGGGCTCGCGGCGTCGGAGCCATGGCTGATGGAGCTGCCGTGGTGCAGCCACACCTTGCGGCCCGAGCCGCGGCCGGGGCCGGGTGCGGGCTCGACGGGCGCGTCCGTGCGCAGGGCGACCAGTTCGGTGGTCTCGGTGTGCGGCAGCCAGATCTCGACTGTCTTCGGGCCGTCGGGCAGGTTCTCGAAGCGGAGCGTGCCGGGTTCGCCAGGCGTGTGCTCGAAGGTGCCCTTGGACATGTCGATGGTCAGGGTGTCGCCGCCGGTGACGCTGCCCTGCGCGGTGAGCCGACCGTCGACGAGCAGGTCGTACAGGCCGTCCGGGCGCGGGGGCACGCCCACGTAGGCGCGCTTGGTCGGCACGGTGTCGAGTTCGACGACGGTGGCGCGGGTGCGCAGGGCCAGGCGCACGCCGGAGGGCTGCGACTCGGCCATGGCCAGCTGGCCGTCCGTGTTCTGGGCGCGGGCCCAGGCGGGCAGGCGGTGCGGGAGGAGGCCGCGGGCGGTGTGCTCAATGTCGATCGCGCCATGGACGAGTTCGTCCGTCAACGGGACGTCGATCAAGCCGTGGCCGGAATCAACGGAGTCAGAGGTGCTCATGATGAAGTCAATCTGTTGATCAAAGGGTGGATGGCTGTCTCGCTGGATGCGGCGACGACGCCTCTGGATCAGCCTTGAGCGGGCCAGTTCCGCAGCAGCGCGTCGAGCGCGTCGAGGCTGCGCGCCCAGCTCTCGTCGGAGGCGGGCGCGCTGTGGCTGAAGCCCCCGGCCGCCTCGAGGCTGACGTAGCCGTGGAAGACGCTGCCGAGGAGCCGCACGGCGTGGGTCTGGTCGGGTTCGGTGAGGTCGTAGCCGCGCAGCACGGCTCGGGTCATCTGCGCATGCCGCGGGCCCGCGCTCGCGGCGGCCGCCTCGGGGTCGAGCCGGTACTGGCCCGCGGCGTAGCGGCCGGGGTGTTCGCGGGCGTAGTCGCGGAAGACGTTGCCGAGCGCGACGAGCGCGTCCTTCCCCGACCGCCCCGCGAGGGCGTCGGCGGCCCGGTCGGCCATCTCCTGGAGGGCGATGAGGGCGATCCGCGTCTTGAGGTCGTGCGAGTTCTTGACGTGCGAGTACAGGCTGGCGACCTTGACGTCGAAGTGCCGGGCGAGGGCCGAGACGGTCACCTGCTCGAACCCGACCTCGTCGGCGAGCTCCGCCCCGGCCCTGGCCAGTCGCTCCGCGGTCAACCCGGCACGTGCCATGACCGTGCGTCCTCTCCTTCGACCCCCGTCACTCTTACGAAACCGATTCTGCACCTGCCTAACACCTTTAGGCAAATCTGCGAACGCCTTAGCTTCTCAGTTTCGCGCCGTGAGCATGTTCAGCGAGATCGAGTCGGCGATCGCCTGCTGGCCGGCGATGTTCGCGTGGACGCCGTCCCCGTTGTCGTAGGAGGGCTCGATGCTGTTGGGGTGCAGCGGGTCCTTCAGGACCTCGTCGAAGTCCATGACGCTGTCACAGGTTCCGGCGCAGGAACTGGCCTTCTTCGTAAAGAGGTTGACCGTGTGGCGGTCCACGTTGTTGCGGTCCGTGTAGCCGGGACGGGGTGTGATGGGCGTGACGTACACGCGGACGCCGGCGTCGCGCAGGCGCTCGAAGACCTTCTTGTAGCTGGCGAGGATCTGTTCGCCGTCGCAGCCGAAAGCGAGGTCGTTGGTGCCGTAGTAGTACAGGACCGAGGTGACGCCGTGCAGGGCGAGGACGTCCCGCTCCAGGCGGGTGGCGGCGTCGAGGCCCTGGACGTTCGTCGGTGTGCCGGGGCAGTCGGCGGCGCTCGTCGTACCGCTGATCCCCGCGTTGGCGACGGCGACCTGCCGGGTGCGCGGGAGTTCCGCGTGCACGCGGCGCGCGAGGTCGTCGGTCCAGCGGCGGTTGGTGCCGGTCTCCGTGCAGCCGGGGCCGCAGTTGGTGCTGCCGACGCCGTCCACGACGGAGCTGCCGTAGGCGACCGCCGTGCCGCGCAGGCTCGGGTTGTGCACGTCGACCGCGCTGACCAGGTACGTGGCGTCGACGGTCTTCGTGTACGCGGCGCCGCCCGTGTCCCCGGTGTGGTCGCCGCTGCCCTCGGGGGTGAGGTAGTTGGTGCGCAGCGCGGTGCGGTGCTGCCCCGGCGTGGCGGTGCCCTTGACCGCGACGGAGACCGCCACGTCGGCCTGGGCCTTCGTGGTGAGGCCGGTGGGGTCGCTCCAGACCTCGCCGCCCGCGGGGACGGTCACGTGGGTCTTTCCGTCGAAGCGGACGGGGTGCGCCGCGCCCTTGAGCCCCGGTCCGCCGTCGCTCAGGCCCGCGGATGCGGCGGTGACGGGGAGGGGCGTGGTGCCGAAGGTGTTCTGGATGCGGACGCGGACGGCGTCCCCGCCCTGGCTGAGGTGGGTGACGGTGCGGACCGACTGGTCGCGCAGGGGCTGGGCCGCCGCGTCCTGCTGGGACTGCGCCCAGGACGTGAACCATGCGTCGCCGCCGCCCTGCCCGGCTCTCGCCTCGGCGCGGTGCGGGGCCCCGGCGAGGCCGCCTCCCGCGAGGGCGAGGACGGCGGCTGCGACGGTCGTGATCGTACGAAGTCGGGGCATGGGCACAACCTCTGCTTCCGGTGAACGGGAGTGTGGATGGTGCTGTGCTGAGGACCGCGCGTCGATCTTGCGGAAAAGAAGTGAGGGGCCGGGTGGGGCAGGACCGCACCGGCCCCACCCCACCCCCTGTAGGCCACCTCTGTCAGCCGCCGACCACCGCCCGCAGCGAAACGTAGAACAGCGAGGGGCCGAGGAGGCAGCCGACGCCCGTGTAGAAGGTCGCGGTCATCGCGCCGTACGGGACGAGGCGCTTGTCGGTGGCGGCCAGGCCGCCCGCGACGCCGGACGTGGTGCCGAGGAGGCCGCCGAAGGCCATCGCCGACTTGGCGTTGTTCAGGCCGATCAGGCGGGCCACCAGCGGCGTACCCACCATCACCACCACCGACTTGACCAGGCCCGCCGCGACCGACAGCGCGATGACGTCCGAACTGGCGCCCACCGCGGTGCCGGTGACGGGGCCCACGATGTACGTCGCCGCGCCCGCGCCGATGGTCGCGAGCGAGGCCGCGTCCCGGTAACCGAACAGGGCGGCGATGAGCGCGCCCGCGACGAAGGAGACGACGACGCCGAGCAGGATCGACAGGGCTCCGGCGGGGCCCGCCCGCTTGATCTCCTTCAGGTCGACGCCGTACGCGGTGGAGACGATCGCGAAGTCGCGGAGCATCGCCCCGCCCATGAGGCTCATGCCGGACAGCGCCGTGATGTCGGCGAGGCCCGCCTCTCCCCCGGTCGCCGAGCCGCCCCAGTAGGCGAGGGCCAGGCCGAGCACGATGGCGATGGCCGAGCCCTGGAGCCGCCCGCGGGTCAGCTTCTTCGACAGCCACGCCGAGACCAGCATCAACGTGCCGACCAGGGCGAAGGCGACTATGAGCCCGTTGTCCTTGCAGACGGAGACGAACGTATCCACGTCAGGCCCCCTGCTTCTGAGTGGCGGTCTCGGTGGCGGCCTCGGCCTCGTCCGGTTCGGGCAGCGGCTCCCCCGGCCCGCCGATCCGCGCGACGGCCGGCACCAGGGCGAACCCGGCGACGAGCGCGAGCAACCCGGCCAGAAGTGCCATCGGTCCGCCGGTGACGGCCTTGTACACGTTCTGCGTCGACGCCATCGCGATCACGATGGGGATGTACATCGCGCTCCAGAAGAGCACGCCCTGCTCGCTGGCCTCGGGGAACTTCCCCTTCTGCCGCAGCCAGTGGGTCACGAACACGAGCATGATCATGGCGAAGCCGACGCCGCCGACATTGGCGTCGACGCCGAGCGCCTCGCCCAGGTATTCACCGACGAGCGTGCCCGTGAGCATGCACACCGCCAGCGCTGCCACTCCATAGAGGACCATCGTCTTCTCCACATTGAGAGACCGGATTGAGGAAGCAAGAAACCAAGAACGTGCGGGGGGTTGGATCGAGGGATTGAGACCGGAGGGGGCCGGGATGGGTCAGGAGGTCGTGAACAAGTCCGCGTAGGTCTTGCGGAGTTCGGCCTTCTGGACCTTGCCCATGACGTTGCGGGGCAGCGCCTCCACGACGCGCACCGCGCGCGGGTGCTTGAAGCGGGCGAGGTCGCCGGAGATGGAGTCGATGAGGTCGCGCTCGCGCGGCTCCTGGCCGGGTGCGGGGACGACGACGGCGACGACCGTCTCGCCGAAGTCCGGGTGCGGCACGCCGATCACGGCGGATTCGAGCACCGTGGGGTGGGCGTCGAGGAGCGTCTCGATCTCCTTGGGGTACACGTTGTAGCCGCCGGAGATGATGAGGTCCTTGCCGCGTCCGGAGATGCAGAGGTATCCGTCCTCGTCGATCAGGCCGAGGTCGCCGGTGATGAAGAAGCCGTCCTCGCGGAACTCGGCCGCGGTCTTCTCCGGCATCCGCCAGTAGCCGGCGAAGACGTTCGGGCCGCGCACCTCGACGCTGCCGACCTCGCCGTCGGGCAGCGGCTTCCCGGTCTCGGGGTCGACGACACGGATCTCGGTGCCGGGCAGCGCCTTGCCGACGGTGCCAGGCTTGCGGGGCCCGCCCTCGTACGGGTTGGTGGTGTTCATGCCGGTCTCGGTCATGCCGTAGCGCTCGAGGATGGCGTGGCCCGTGCGGGCCTCGAACGCCTCGTGGTCGCTGGCGAGCAGCGGCGCGGAACCGGAGACGAACAGGCGCATGGAGGCGCAGGTCTCGGGGGTGACCTTCTCGTGCTTGAGCAGGCGCGTGTAGAAGGTGGGCACGCCCATGAGCACGGTGGCGCGCGGCAGGAGTTCGGCGATCGCGTCGGCGTCGAACTTCGGCAGGTAGTACATGGAGGCGCCCGAGGTGAGCACCATGTTGGCGGCGACGAACAGTCCGTGGACATGGAAGATCGGCAGCGCGTGGATCAGCCGATCGTCGGAGGTGAACCGCCAACTGTCGATCAGCGCGGCGCAGTTGGAGGCGAGGTTCTCGTGCGTGAGGACGGCGCCCTTGGAGCGTCCGGTGGTGCCGGAGGTGTAGAGGATGGCGGCCGGGTCGTCCGCGGCGGCCTCGTGCACGTCGTCGTGGCGGGTGTCGCCTTCGAGGAGGCTGCCGTCGCCTTCGGTGCCGAGGGTCTCGACGACGAGGTCGGGGCCCTCGCGGTGGGCGTGGTCGGCGCGCCGCCGCGGCGGGCAGACAAGGACGCGCGGTTCGGCGTCGCCGATGAAGTAGTCGATCTCGGCGCCGGTGTAGGCGGTGTTGAGCGGCAGGAAGACGCCGCCGATCTGCAGGGTCGCGAGGTAGAGGGCGATGGCCTCGACCGACTTGTCGACCTGCATGGCGACGCGGTCGCCGGGCCGCACGCCGTCGGCGACGAGGCGGGCCGCGATCCGCCGCACGAGGTCGGCGGTCTCGCGGTAGGTCACGGGCCGCCCGTCGGGCAGCTCGAAGAGCGCCTTGTCCGGCCGGAGCTCCGCCTGCTCGACGAAGGTCCTGTGGATGGTGCGGAAGGGCGCGGTCGAGGGGCTCGGCTGCGTGCTCATCGGGGGTGTTCCTTTCTGGTTTCCTGCCGGGGCCTTGTCGTACGGGGCCTCGTGCTGCGGGAAGTCTGCTGCGAGCGGGCCGCCGACCGCGACGGCTCCGCGGCGCACGAAGTCCTCGTGGCGGCGCTCCAACTCGTCCGGTTCGTAGCGGTAGTTGATCATCGCTCCGTAGGACTGGCGCCAGGCGTCGGGCGAGGCGTTGGCGGGCCAGTCGAGCTGCCAGGCGGCGGCGCCGTTGCCGAGGTGGAAGCGGGCGACGGGGTCGAGGGGCCGCCCGTCGGGGCGTCGTTCGGCGGTGATGTAGCGAGCGAGGACGGGCAGGAAGCGGGGCCGGATCCGCTCGGCGTCGTCGAGCGCGCCGGGAGTGTTCAACTCCGCCACGAGGTCGGCGAGTTCGGTCTCGTGCTCGGCCCGCTTGTCCAGCCAGGCGCGGAAGCCGGGGATCGGCGAGAGGGTCGCGAACTGCGTGAGGTGCGGGAGCTGTTCGCCGACCTGCTCGATGACCTGCTTGATGAGGAAGCTGCCGAAGGAGACCCCGGCGAGGCCGTCGAGTGCGTTGTTGATGGAGTACAGCGCCGCCGTGTCCGCGTCGGCCGGGCTGAGCGCGGGCCCGGGGTCGAGCAGCGGAGCGATGCTGTCGGGCAGCCCGCGGACGAGCGCGACCTCCACGAAGATGAGCGGTACGTCGCCGGTGGCCGGGTGGAAGAAGGCGTAGACGCGGCGGTCCTCGGGTTCGATGCGGCGCCGCAGCTCGGCATCGGACGCCATGGGGTGCACCTGTTCGCCGCGCAGCAGGTGGTGGTGCAGCTCGGGCGGCGAGTCGGCGGTGACCTCCTGCATGCGCAGGAACCCGCGGTTGAACCAGGACGTCAGCAGGTGGTGGAAGTCGTGGTCGAGCGGGCGAAGTTCGGGGTGGGCGGGCAGCAGGCGGCGCAGGTCGGCGCGCATGTGGACCAGGGCGAGGGTGGCGTCGGGCGCGTGGTTCATGCGGCGCAGGAGCTGCTGGCGGGCCGGCTCGACGACGTCGAAGAGGCCCACGAGCTCGGACTCACCCTGTGAGCCGGCGGCGCGTGCCTCCTCCCAGCGGCGGTACGCGGCACGGACCTGCTCGGCGTCGGCGTCGTACGTCCTGGTGATGTGGGCGAAGAACGCGAGTCGCCCGTCGTCGTCGAGGGCGTCGTAGGCGGCGAGGGCGCGGGCCGCGACGGCGCGCATGGACGCCTCGCCGACGTCGCTCATCAGGACCTCGCAGGCCACGAGCAGCTGGTCGAGCGGCGCGTCGGACTCCGGGTCGTGGTGGCCGGTGCGCCGCTCTCCGAGCGCCCGGTACAGGTCGGACAGCAGCCAGCCGTCGTGCCGTTCCATCCGCGCACCTCTCCGTTCCGTCGCCATGCCCGTGTTCGTCCCCATGCCACGTACCGCGTGAGGCTTGATATGCATCGTGGGCCGTGATGTATATAACAGCGCACCGTAGAGGACGGGAAGCACCCGCGCCACCCCCTGGAGCGTGCGGATAACCTGGGGTTTCGGAGGTGGAGATGGCGCGAGTCCCGGAGGCCAGGCGTGTCCGCGACGCCCTGGAGAACGCTGTGGTGGACGGCCGGTACCGGCCGGGGGAGCGGCTCGACCCGGCGGAGCTCGAGCGCGAGTTCGGCTGCTCGCGCACGCCGGTCCGCGAGGCGTTGCAGGCCCTGGAGCGGTCGGGCCTCGTGCAGATCCGCCCCAAGCAGGGCACGTACGTCACCGAGCTGAGCGTGTCCGAGCTGGCGGAGCGCTTCGAGGTGATGGCCGAGCTGGAGGGGATGGCCGCGCGGCTCTCGGCGCGACGCATCGAACGGGACGCACTGGCCGAGCTGGAAGACGCCCTGCGGGAGTGCGAGCAGCACGCGCTCGCGGGCGACGCGGACCCCTATTACTACGCCAACGCGCGCTTCCACGGGGTCGTCTACGACTCGTGCGGCAACGAGTATCTGCGGCAGCAGGCGCACGCCCTGAAGCGAGCGCTTCAGCCGTACCGGCGGTTGCAGTTGCGGGTGCCCGACCGGATGCGGCGGTCGCTCGCGGAGCATCGGGAGATCGCCGACGCGATCGCCTCCGGCGCGGGCGAGCGGGCGGAGGAGGCGGCGCGTGAGCATGTGCTGGTGCAGGTGAAGGAGTTCTCGCAGCTGGTGCGGACGTGGCGGCATGTGACGGAGCCGGCGGCGGGGTGAGGGCCACGGGCGCTCACATGGCTCCCAGCAGCCTCCGCGCCCGGTTCGCCAGGCCGTCCGCGCCGCACGTTTCCGCCAGGGTGAGGGCGCGGCGGGCCTGGGTGGGGTCGCTGGTCGCCTCGGCCAGGTCGAGGCGGGCCGCCGCCTCCTCGTACGCCGCCGGGGACGCGGCGAGTTCGTGCACCGCCCGTGCCAGCAGGGTGCGGGCCCGTTCCGGTGGGGCCGTGGCCGCCGCCCGGCGCAGGGACTCGCCGACGGCGCTGTGGGTGCCGAGGACGCCCGCCCAGTGGCGTGCGTCGGCGATCAGCTCCGCGGCGCGTACCGGATCCTCGTCGGCGACGAGGTCCGCGAGGTCGTAGGGCCAGGGCGCCCACTGCACGTTGTGGCGGCCGCGCCTGATGGTGGACGCGGCCGTGGCCTCCAGTTCGGCCCTGGCGTCCTTGGTGCGGCCGAGCGCGAGCAGCAGGCGGGCGCGCACCGAGCGGGCGTCGGGGAGGATCAGCGCGTCCGGGTAGGGGGCGCCGAAGCCGTGGCCGTCGGCGAGCCGGTGGGCCTCGTCGACGTGGCCGCGGGCGAGCAGCGTGTCGAGGAGGAGGCAGACGGCGTCCCACCGGACGGTGGAGCGTCCGCCGACGCGTTCGGCGAGCCGCAGTCCTTCGCGCAGGTAGGCCTCGGCCTCCACGAGCCGCCCGCGCCTGCGCTCGACGGCCCCGCACAGGATGTGCGCGAAGGCGAGGTGGGCGCCGCTCCAGCCGCCGAGTTCGAAGGTGCGCAGCGCATCCGTGAACAGGCTCTCCGCTTCGCGCAGCCGGTCGATGTAGGCGAGCGTGATGCCGAGCAGGGCGGGGATCTCGAAGCCCCATTCGGTGTCGGTCCAGCCGAGCCCCGGCGCGAGTCGGCCGTCGAGGAGGGCGCGGTCGCACAGGTCGCCGATGTGTTCGGCGGGTTCGCCGCGCAGCATGGCGTCGAAGGCGCGGAGGGTGAGCAGGGCTCGTTCGGCGTTCTCGGAGCCGGGCAGCGTGTCGGCGAGCAGCACGAGCTGTTCGGAGCGGGCGGGCCCGTCGTCCTCCTCGGCGAGAAACGACTCGTACATGAACCGGGCGGCAAGCAGCCGCAGTTGCTGGATGCCGGGCGGGGTGACGACGGCGGCGTCGGCGACGACGCGGGCGGCGTCCCGCATCTCGTTGCCGTGCGCGAGGGCCTGGGCCAGGCGAAGGGTGGCGTCGATGCGCAACTGCTCGGTGAGGCCCGGCAGTCGGAGGGCGGCGCGCAGGTGGCGGACCGTGGTGGCGGGCGAGGAGAGCAGGCAGGCGCAGCCGAGTTCGTGGAGGACCTGGGCGCGGTCGACGACGGACGGCGGTTCGCGCAGGGCCCGCTCCAGGCAGCGCCGGGCCGCCTCGGGTGCTCCTACGGCGAGGTGTTCGGCGGCGGCCGCGCGCAGCAGGCGGACCGCCTCGTGGTCGTCGTCGGGGTGGATCTCCAGGAGGTGCCGGGAGATCGCGGCGGGGCCGTGGCCCTGGCGGGTGAGCGTCCAGGCGGCCTGGCCGTGCAGGGCGGTGCGGGTGGCGGGCGGGACGGCGCGGTAGACGGCGGTGCCGACGAGGGGGTGCTGGAAGTCGAGGGGCTCGTCGAGACTTTTGGCGGTTCCAGGGCCCGTCGCTCCGGCGGTGCCGCACGGCGCCAGAATGCGGGCCTCACGCAGCCGTTCGACGCACCAGGTGGCCCGTTCCGGCGGCAGGCCCGCCAGCGCGGCCGCCGCGGCGAACGTGATGTCGGTGCCGAGGACGGCCGCGGCCCACGCCAACCGGTTGCAGTCCGGGTCCAGTTCACCGAGCCGGGCCACGATGCCGCCGCCGCGCGCGGTGGTGCCGAAGGCGCGCAGCACCGGGGCGGCGTCCTGCGTGGGGGCGACGCCGCGCGCGGTGCACTTGGCGAGCAGTTCCACGGCCTCGTACGGGTTTCCGGTGGTGACCGCCCACACCTCGCGGCAGAAAACGTCGTCGGCGAGGTCGCCGAGCACGCTCCGCACCAGGTCGCCTGTGGCCTCGCGGGTCAGGGCCTGGAGGGTGACGTGCAGGCGGGAGGCGTCGGCGAGCACGGCCAGGTCGCGGGCTGAGTCGGGCGCCGTGTCGGTGAGTTCCGCGGGGCGGTGCGCGACGACGAGCAGGACGGGCAGCGCGGCCAGACGCGGGGCGAGGGAGGCGAGCCAGGCGAGGCTCTCTCCGTCGGCCCAGTGGGCGTCGTCGGCGAGCAGCACGAGGGGCTTCGGCCCTTCCGGCGCGGTGATCCGCTCGCGGGCGTGGGCGACGAGGAGGGCGTCGAGCGCGTCGCGGACGCCCTGCGGGTCGGCAGGGAGGGCGCCGGGGGCCGTGAGCCCGAGGGCGGGTCCCGCCACGTCGAGGGCCGGTCCGGGCGCGGCGGACTCGACGGCGGGGCCGAGCAGGTGCCGCGCCAGGTGGAAGGGCTGGTGGGTGGTGGACTCGCCGGACCGGGCCGTGTGCACGGTGCAGCGAGGGCGCGCGGCGTCGGCGATCCGGTCGAGCAGCGCGGTCTTCCCGACGCCCGCCTCGCCGCGGTAGACGACCACTCCCCCGGCGTGCCGCGCGCCGCACAGCGCGTCCAGAGCCCGGGTCGCCGCGGCCATTTCGAGGTCGCGTTCGAGGAGGCGCTGTCCTGGAGGTGGCGCAGCCATGCCGGTCCCTGTGGTCGCCCTGTATTGCCTTGTCCGGTCCGCGGTACGTGCTGCTGGAAACGGTTCGCGGAATGTGCCCACGGCACACGTGGGCGTTTTGAACGGACTTCGAGGCTAGTACCGGTCCCGTACGGCATGGGAGCGGTTCGACCGAGATTCCTCCTCGTTGGGGGCGCGCGAATACCGGTTGGACGCCGGGCCGTTCCGTCGGAGGATGGGGCGCGTGACGGAGACGAAGGACGCCGCGGGCATGAGGGCCTTCCACGACGCGGTCGGCGCGTGGGCCGCCGGTGGCCCCGGCGAGTCCGCGCGGGAGCTGGCCGGGCGCCTCGGGGTGACCGGGGCCGTGCTCCTCGAAGGGCTGAGCGATGTCGCGGCGCTCGACGCGCTCGCCGGGCGGCGCGGCCGGAACCTCGCGGCCGAGGGCGTGTGCGTCGTCAGCATGGGCGGCGCGATGAACGTGGGCCGCTATGCGCGCCTGCTCGGTCCCGAGGGGCTCGGGCTGCGGCTGACCGGGCTGTGCGACGAGCGGGAGCGTCGCTACTACGACCGGGCGCTCGGCGCGGACAGCGACGGCGACGACGCCGCCGTGTTCGTGTGCGTCGCGGACCTGGAGGACGAGTTCCTCCGCGCGCTCGGCACGGCACGGGTCGAGGAGATCGTGCGGGAGGCGGGCGAGCTGCATCCGTGGGAGACGTTCGCACGCCAGCCGGCCCAGCGGGGCAGGTCGGCGCACCAGCGCCTGCGCCGCTTCCTCGGCACCAAGGCGGGCCGCAAGATCCGCTACGGGCGGCTGCTGACGGAGGCGGCCTGCGACGCGGGGCGGGTGCCGGAGCCGCTCGAGGCGCTGTTCGCGCACGCGTAGCCGTACGCGCGCGCAAGGGCCCTTCGGTCGATCTTCGCGAGGTGGCCGGAAGTTATCTTGGCGCCATGCAGTCCTACACAATCGGCCAGGCCGCGCGGCTGCTCGGCGTCAGCCCCGACACCGCGCGGCGGTGGGCGGACGCCGGGCGGATCACCACGACCCGCGACGCGAGTGGGCGCCGGGTCGTCCAGGGCACGGATCTCGCCGCCTTCTCCGTGGAGTTGGCCGCGGGCGACGACGCCGACGACCACCCCTCGTACACCTCGGTGCGCAACGCGTTCCCCGGGATCGTCACCGCCGTGAAGCTCGGGGACGTCGCCGCGCAGGTGGAGATCCAGGCCGGACCGCACCGGCTGGTCTCGCTGCTCACGCGGGAGGCGGTGGAGGAGCTGGGGCTCGAGGTCGGGATGGAGGCCACGGCGCGCGTGAAGTCGACGAATGTCCATGTCGACCGCACCTGACGCCCCCACGCATCGCCTGAGACCCGTGTCCGTACGAACGCACATGCGCACCTGCACCGTCCACCTGCCGGGATCATGCGAACCCACAGGGGACTTCCGCCTGGCAGATGCGGCAGTATGGTCGCCGTACACGTTCCAGGACACGCAGGGGAGCCGCACCGTGACCACCCGTTCCGCGCGCAGCACGACGACCCGTCGGACGCTCCAGGTGACCGGCGTCGGGGCGGTGGCGGTGCTGGCGCTCAGCGCCTGCGGCTCCGGCAGTGACTCGTCGTCCGGGTCCGCGTCCGCCGGCTCCTCCTCCGGTGACAAGAAGATCTCCGGGACGGTGAACGTGTTCGCGGCTGCCTCCCTCAAGGAGAGCTTCACGAAACTGGGCAAGCAGTTCGAGAAGGAGCACCCCGGCACCAAGGTCACCTTCAACTTCGGCGGCAGCGACAGCCTCGCCGCGGGCATCACGGGCGGCGCGCCCGCCGATGTGTTCGCGGCGGCGAGCCCCAAGACGATGAAGACGGTTACGGACGCCGGGGACGCGGACGGCGAGCCGAGCACGTTCGTGCGCAACCAGCTGGAGATCGCCACCCTCCCGGGCAACCCGCACAAGGTGTCGTCCCTGAAGGACCTCACGAAGCCCGGCCAGAAGGTCGTGCTGTGCGCAAAGGAGGTGCCGTGCGGGGCGGCGGCTCAGACGGCGCTGGACGCGAGCAAGCTGAAGCTCACCCCGGTCTCGTACGAGCAGGACGTCAAGAGCGCCCTGACGAAGGTCGAGCTGAAGGAGGCCGACGCGGCGGTCGTGTACAAGACGGATGTGCACGCGGCGGGTGACAAGGTGGAGGGCGTGGAGTTCCCCGAGTCCAAGGACGCCATCAACGACTACCCGATCGCCCCGCTGAAGAAGGCGCCGAACGCCGCCGGGGCGAAGGCCTTCATCGAGCTGGTCAAGTCCGCCGACGGGCAGAAGGCGCTGACCGAGGCCGGGTTCCTCAAGCCGTGACCGTGGTCGACGACACCGTGGAGGGAGGTGTGCGGAAGCGGCGCGGCCGCATTCCGCCGCTTCCGCTCCTCGTGCCCGCGCTCGTGGGTCTCGCGTTCCTGGTGGTGCCGCTGGTGGCGCTGCTCGTACGGGCGCCGTGGACGCAGCTGCCCGAGCAGCTGACGAGTCCCGAGGTGTGGCAGGCGCTGCAACTGTCGCTGGTGTGCGCGACGTTGGCGACGCTGGTGAGCCTGGTGCTCGGGGTGCCGCTGGCGTGGCTGCTGGCGCGTACGGAGTTCCCGGGGCGCGGTCTCGTACGGGCCCTTGTGACGCTGCCGCTGGTGCTGCCGCCCGTGGTGGGCGGTGTCGCGCTGCTCACGGCGCTCGGCAGGAACGGGGTCGTCGGCCAGTACCTGGACCAGTGGTTCGGGATCACGCTGCCGTTCACCACGACGGGGGTCGTGATCGCGGAGGCGTTCGTGGCGATGCCGTTCCTGGTGATCAGCGTGGAGGGCACGCTGCGGGCGGCCGATCCGCGCTACGAGGAGGCGGCGACGACGCTCGGCGCCTCCCGGTTCACCGCGTTCCGGCGGGTGACGCTGCCGCTGGTCGCGCCCGGGATCGCGGCGGGCGCGGTGCTCGCGTGGGCGCGGGCGCTCGGCGAGTTCGGCGCGACGATCACCTTCGCCGGGAACTTTCCCGGCCGCACCCAGACCATGCCGCTCGCCGTGTACCTCGCCATGCAGAGCGATCCGGCGGCGGCGATCTCCCTCAGCCTGGTGCTGCTCGCCGTGTCGATCACGGTGCTCGCGGGGCTGCGCGACCGTTGGATGACCGCGTCATGACCGACCTCCAGAAGACGGCGCCGTACGAAGACGTGGCGGAGGCCGGGCTCGACGCGCGGCTCGTCGTGGACCGGGGGGCCTTCCGGCTCGACGTGTCCCTCACGGCGCGGCCCGGTGACGTCGTGGCGCTGCTCGGTCCGAACGGGGCGGGCAAGACGACGGCGCTGCGGGCGCTCGCGGGCCTGGCGCCGCTGGACGGCGGGCACCTGCGGCTCGACGGGGCTGCCCTCGACGGCACGCCTCCGGAGTCCCGCCCGGTGGGCGTGGTGTTCCAGGACTACCTGCTGTTCCCGCATCTGACCGCGCTCGACAACGTGGCGTTCGGGCCGCGCTGCCAGGGCGCCACCAAGGCGGAGGCCCGGACGCGGGCGCAGGCGTGGCTCGACCGGATGGGGCTTGCGGCGCACGCGGGCGCGAAGCCGCGCCGCCTGTCCGGCGGCCAGGCGCAACGGGTCGCCCTGGCCCGCGCCCTCGCCACCCACCCGCGCCTCCTGCTGCTCGACGAACCCCTCGCGGCCCTCGACGCCCGCACCCGCCTCGACGTGCGGGCGCAGCTCCGCCGCCACCTGGCCGAGTTCGAGGCGGTCGCGGTCCTGGTCACGCACGATCCGCTGGACGCGATGGTGCTGGCCGACCGGCTCGTGGTCGTCGAGCACGGCCGCGTCGTCCAGGAGGGCGCCCCCTCCGACGTGGCCCGCCGCCCCCGCACCGACTACATCGCCCAACTCGTCGGCCTCAACCTGTACCGGGGCCACGCCGACGGACACACCGTCCACATCGCGGACGACGGTCCCGCGATCACGACGAGCGAGGAGCTGCACGGCCCCGTGTTCGTCGCCTTCCCGCCGAGCGCGGTCACCCTCCACCGCGAACGCCCCACCGGCTCCAGCGCCCGCAACCTGTGGCGCTGCGAGGTCACCGGCATGGAGACCCACGCCGACCAGATCCGCGCCGCCCTCTCCGGCGCCCTCCCCCTGGCCGCGGACCTCACGACGGTCGCCGCGGCCGAACTGGGCCTGCACCCCGGCGCGGAGGTCTGGGCCACGGTGAAGGCGACGCAGACGCATGCGTATCCGGCGTGAC
Organism: Streptomyces sp. SDT5-1; assembly: GCF_052245995.1. Taxonomy (NCBI): domain Bacteria; kingdom Bacillati; phylum Actinomycetota; class Actinomycetes; order Kitasatosporales; family Streptomycetaceae; genus Streptomyces; species Streptomyces sp. SDT5-1. The sequence goes on from NZ_CM125963.1 coordinate 1,143,464, forward strand.
GGAGCCCCCACCGCTCGCCTAACGTTCCGCCCATGACCACCCCGGAATTGGGCACCGACACACCCGGCCTGACGGTCCGCTGCCAGGAGAACAGGGCCGTCAGCGTGCGCTTCCGAGACCGATTCAGCTTCGATGCGGACTCCGTCCACTACGCGGTCGAACTCGAAGCCCCGGGGCTGACCGCCCGGAACGACGAGATCGTCGCCTGGATCTGGGACCGCGACCTGCCCTCCTTCCTGGAAGAGCTCACCGCCGAATTCCGGAGGTGGGACGGCGAACGGGTGTGGCACACCGACAACCACGACCTCACCGTGGCGGCGGTCTTCCGTGCCGGCGGCCACATCGGACTCACCTGGACCCTGCGGCCGTGGGTCCGGGCCAGTGGCGGTTGGAGCGCCTCGGTGACCACCGTGCTCGAGGCCGGAGAACAGTTGTCGTCCCTGGCGGCGGATCTGCGCCACTTCCTTGCCGCCGAGGCGCGGTGACCACGGGCGCAGCCACCAGGTGGACGGTTCCACGCTCGCGATGTGAGACGCCGTCTCACGCATGTCCGGACGCGGCCTAAAGTGGCGCGTATGTTCGGACCCGCTCGGCTACTGGCTCTCGCGCTCTTCGCGGCCACGACGTGGAGTGTCGACGACGCGCTCTGTCGTCGTTGACGTCCCCCACCGCGCCCGAACGTTTCCCACTCCACCTGCCGGAGATCTGCCGTGACCACCGCTCCCCCCGCCGGGGCGCCGCCGCGCGTCGCCCTGCTCAGTCCGTCTCCCACCTCGTCGCCCGCCCCGGTCGCCGAAGCCGCGCCGCCCACCCGGTGGGGGCCGCTCGTCGGCGCGGGGGTCGTCGGGGCGGCGCTCGCCGTCTATGTGTTCGCTCAGCACGGCGCCAAGCCGGGTGTGCTGTTGCTGCTCGGGCTCGGGCTCGGATTCGCGCTGTTCCACTCGCGGTTCGGGTTCACGTCCGCGTGGCGGCAGCTCGTCGCCGTCGGCAACGGCACCGGGCTGCGCGCCCACACGTTGCTGCTCGGCACCACCGCGACGCTCTTCGCCCTGATCATCGGCACCGGCAGCGGGCTTTTCGGTTCCGTGCCCGCGCCGAGCGCCGGGCCGATCGGCTTCGGGCTCATCATCGGCTCGTTCCTGTTCGCGATCGGCATGCAGCTCGGCGGCGCCTGCGCCTCCGGCACCCTGTTCGCCGTCGGTTCGGGGCAGACCTCGATCGTCCTCACCCTCTTCGGGTTCATCGTCGGCTCCACCCTCGCCGCCTGGCAGTTCGGCCTCTGGAGCGATCTGCCGGCGCTCGACCCGTACCTGCTGTCCGACCACGTCGGCTGGTTCGGCTCCTGGGCCATCACGATCGTGGCGCTCGCCGCGATCTGGTTCGTCGCGCGCGCCGTGCAGGCCCGCCGCAATCCCCCGCCGGTCGGCACCCCGCCGTCGGCGAAGGGCGCCCTGCTCCGTACGGTCCGTGGCTCCTGGCCGCTGGCGGCGGGCGCGATCGTGCTCGCCGTGCTCGGCGCGGGCGTGCTGCTCGTGTCCGGCGGCGCGTGGGGCGTCACCAGCGCGTTCGCCCTGTGGGGCTCGAAGGTGGTGGGCGCGCTCGGCGGCTCCCCCGAGACCTGGGCGTTCTGGCAGCAGCCGGGCAGTGCCGCCCAATTGTCGGGCCCGGTGCTCGCCGACAAGACCAGCCTCACCGACATCGGCATCATGGTCGGCGCCGCGGTGGCCGCGGCGGCGGGCGGCGTGTGGAAGCTGCACCGCGGCATCCCGGCCCGTACGGCGATCGCCGCGGTCGTCGGCGGCATCCTGATGGGCATCGGCGCGCGCCTCGCGGGCGGCTGCAACATCGGCGCGTACCTCGCCGGCATCGTCTCCGGTTCGCTGCACGGCTGGATCTGGGGCGCGGTCGCCATCCTCGGCACGTGGGCCGGTCTGCGGCTGCGCCCGCTGTTCGGCCTCGGCAACCCGAAGCCGTCGGACAGCGTCTGCTGATCCCCGTACGCACAAGGGAAAGCGGGTCCGGGAGCGTGCTCCCGGACCCGCCGTCGTTCTCGGCGCCGGGGTGTCAGCGCGCCATCAGCGCGAACACTCCCCAGCCGAGCAGCTCCCGCTGGTACCGCGTGTAGCTCGCGGGCTCCGTGGTCAGCTCGGCCCGTACCTCGGCGGCCAGTTCGTCGTCGGGGTGGGCGTCGAGCCAGCGGCGGAGGTTGAGCCACTGGGCCGCCCGGTAGCGGTCCCAGCTGTCCTGGTCGGCGTGGACCATCTCGACGACGTCGTAGCCGAGGTCGCCGAACCGTTCGACCAGCTCCGGCAGCGGCAGGAAGTCGTCGCTGCCGCCCGCGCCGCAGTGCCGCGCGGTCTCGTCGTCGGGGACGTCGCGGCGCCAGTACGGTTCGCCGATCAGCATCAGGCCGCCGGGGCGCAGGCTCTTGGCGAGGAGGTCGACGGTTCCCGCCACCCCGCCTCCGATCCAGGTGGCGCCCACGCACGCGGCGACGTCGACGGGTTCCGGCGCGACATGCCCAGCGGCGTCGCCGTGTACGAACGCGACCCGGTCGGCGACGCCGAGTTCGGCGGCGCGGGCGCGGGCCCGCTCGGTGAAGACGGTGCTGATGTCGACGCCGGTCCCGGTGATCCCGTGGTCACGGGCCCAGGTGCACAGCAACTCGCCGGAGCCGCTGGCGAGGTCGAGCACCCGCGCGCCGGGCGCCATGCGCAGCGCCCGCCCCAGGTCGGCGAGCTTGCCGGCGCTGAGCGGATTGTGGATGCGGTGGCTACTTTCGCGAACGGTGAAGATGCGTGGCAGATCCACGAGTGTTGTCCTTCGGATTCGATGAGGTCAGGGCCTTCGCGGGGGACGGACGAACGGAGTCGACCGCCGTGACACGGACCGTCATCGAGCACACCTGCTTCTGAACGCGTTTCAACAAGGAACGCGCCCAACCTAGGCGTTCGTGTCCCGGGACTCCACCGAATTACGCGCCAGGACCACACGCGCCCGGACTACGCTCCCGGCCCCTCGCCGAGCAGCCCTTCGAGCGCCACCACCGCGTGCTCCCTGTGCCCGTCGAGGAGCGCCACCGCGTCCTCCGTGCGGCCGTCGCGCAGCGCCACGAGCACGGCCCGGTGCTCGGCGACGACGTGCTCGCGGCTCGCCCCGTCGGCGTAGTAGAGCGACCGGTACGCGTCCGTGGCGTCCCACAGCGTCGCGATCAGGCTCACCAGGCGGTGCATTCCGGACGCCTCGAAGAGGACGAAGTGGAATCTGCGGTTGGCGGACGCCATCGCCGCGACGTCCCCGGCGACGGCCTGCGCCTCGACCTCCGCCTGCGCCTCCTCCAGGACGTCGAGCACGGCGCCGCCCGCGCGCACCGCCTCCCGTACGGCCTCGGCCTCGAGGATCTCCCGGATGCGGTACACCTCGCGCAGCTCCGCGAGCGAGAGTTCGGCGACGAAGTAGCCGCGGTGCGCGTGGTGCACGACGAGGGACTGGCCCTCCAGGGTCTTGAGGGCCTCGCGCAGCGGGACACGACTGACGCCGAGCTGCTCGGCGAGCGCGTCCTGCCGGATGGGCATGCCGGGCCGCAGCTCCCCGCTGGTGATGGCCCGGCGCAGCTCCTCGAGCACGAACTGCTGCGCCGTGGGGGGCCGCCGCCTGCTCGCGGGGGTCGTCATGGCGGCTCCTCTTCCTCTCTGCCGGGCGTCGGCAGCACGTCGTGAATGGCGTCCATCCTACGGAGCGTCACTGACATCGCCCGCCTCACCTGCGGCGGAATTCCCCGAGAGCCCCAGCTCGGCGAGGATCTGCTCGGTGTGCTCCCCGAGCCGCGGCGGCGCCGTGACGTACGCGGCGGGGGCGGCGCTCAGCCTGATCGGGTTGGCGACCTGGGCGGCGGGAGTCTCGCGGTTCGGGTCGTCGATGTGCACGCGCGGGTCGAGGCCGAGCCGCTCGGCGAAGGCGAAGGCCTCCCCGAGGTCGTTGATGGGGCCGCAGGGCACACCGACGGCGGTCAGGGTCTCGAACCACTCGTCGGCGCCGCGCTCGCGCAGCCGCGCGGTGAGTTCGGCGAGGAGTTCCTCGCGGTGGGCGACGCGCGCGGTGTTCGTGGCAAAACGGGCGTCCTTGGCGAGGCCCGGCACGCCGAGCTCCGCGCACAGCGCCCCGAACTGCCGGTCGTTGCCGACGGCGAGCGCCAGCGGCCGGTCCTTGGCGTCGAGCACCTCGTACGGGGCGATGCTGGGGTGCTTGTTGCCCATGGCGCGCGGCACCACTCCCCCGGCGACGTGCGCCGACGCCTGGTTGGTGAGGGCGGAGAGCAGCGAGGTGAGCAGGGAAACCTCGACCTTCTGGCCCTCGCCGGTGCGCTCGCGGTGCCGCAGCGCCGCCATGACGCCGAGCCCGGCGTGCATCCCGGTGATCACGTCGACCAGCGCGACACCGGCCTTCGTGCCCTGGCCGCCGGGTTCCCCGGTGACGCTCATGAGGCCGCCCATGGCCTGCACGAGGAGGTCGTAGCCGGGCAGCGCGGCGCCCTCTGCGGTGCCGAATCCGGTGACCGAGCAGTACACGAGGCCGGGGTTGAGGGCCCGCAACTCCTCGTAGCCGAGGCCGAGTCGCTCCATCGTGCCGGGCCGGAAGTTCTCGACGAGGACGTCGGCGCGGGCGGCGATGGCGCGGGCGGCCTCGCGGCCCGAATCCTCGCCCAGGTCGAGGGCGACGGAGCGCTTGTTGCGGTTGACACCGAGGAAGTAGGTGGCCTCGCCGTCGGCGAACGGCGGGCCCCAGGAGCGGGTCTCGTCGCCGACGCCCGGACGCTCGACCTTGATGACCTCCGCGCCGAGGTCGGCGAGGAGCATCGTGAGGTACGGGGCGGCGAGCACCCGGCCGAAGTCGGCGACGACGAGCCCCGACAGGGCTCCCTGGACGACAGGGGCGGCGGACGCGGCGGACGCGGCGGATTCGCCCGGCGCGGCGGACTCGACGGGCCTTGTGGCCGGCATACGGCTCTCCTTGTGGAACCTTGGCAAGCGGTGGGCGTGCGGCTACGATCCGAGACGTAAAAGTTGGATCCAAAATCCGATATCCGTGACCGCACCCTAGTGTGCTTTCGCGTATCTGTCAGCAGTCAGCAGTCAAGGAGCCAGCAATGCCGTCGTCCTCAACTCCCCTCCACCCCTTCGACCTTGTCGACATCGACGGCATGTTGAGCGACGAGGAGCGCGCCATCCGCGACACCGTGCGCACCATGGGCGAGCGCGAGCTGCGCCCGAACATCGCGGAGTGGTTCGAGAACGGCTCGATCCCGGCCCGCGAGCTCGCCCGTGAACTGGGCAAGCTCGGCGTGCTCGGCATGCACCTGGAGGGCTACGGCTGCGCGGGCACCAGCGCCGTCTCGTACGGTCTGGCCTGCATGGAGCTGGAGGCGGTCGACTCGGGGCTGCGCAGCCTGGTCTCCGTACAGGGGTCGCTGGCGATGTACGCGATCTGGAAGTACGGCTCCGAGGAGCAGAAGCAGCAGTGGCTGCCTGGTATGGCGGCGGGCGAGAAGATCGGCTGCTTCGGCCTGACGGAGCCGGACGCGGGCTCCGACCCCGGTTCGATGCGCACGAACGCCAAGAAGGACGGCGCGGACTGGGTCCTGAACGGCGCCAAGATGTGGATCACGAACGGTTCGGTGGCGGACGTCGCCGTCGTGTGGGCCCGCACCGAGGAGGGCGTGCGGGGCTTCCTCGTACCGGCGGGCACGCCCGGTTTCTCGGCGCCCGAGATCAAGCGCAAGCTGTCGCTGCGGGCCAGTGTCACCAGCGAGCTGGTCCTGGAGGACGTCCGGCTGCCCGCCGACGCGATGCTGCCGAACGCGCGCGGCCTGTCGGGGCCGCTCGGCTGCCTGAACGAGGCCCGGTTCGGCATCGTGTTCGGCGCGCTCGGCGCCGCCCGCGACTGCCTGGAGGCGGCGATCTCCTACGCCGGTGACCGTACGGTCTTCGAGCGTCCGCTGTCCTCGTACCAGCTCACCCAGCAGAAGCTCGCCGACATGACGCTCGAGCTCGACAAGGGCATGCTGCTCGCGCTGCGGCTCGGCCGCCTCAAGGACGAGGGGCGCGGCACGCCGGAGCAGATCAGCGTCGGCAAGCTGAACAACGTGCGCGAGGCCATCCAGATCGCGCGCGAGTGCCGCACGATCCTCGGAGCGAACGGCATCACGCTGGAGTACCCGGTGCTGCGGCACGCCAACAACCTGGAGTCGGTGCTGACCTACGAGGGGACGAGCGAGGTCCACACGCTGGTCATCGGCAAGACCCTGACGGGCCAGCCGGCCTTCCGCTGAGCCCCCGCCCCCACTCCACCTCGCCGTCGTGCCACCGCCCCGTGGGCCGGAGCCCGCAGGCGGCGGCGACGGCGGCCGAGGCGCGGTGCTCGGGGTGGATGTGTGCGCGCAGCGCCCCGACGCCCCGCTCCCCGAGCCACGCGACGAGCCCTCGCGCGGCCTCGGTGGCGATGCCGCGGCCCTGCCACGGGGCACCCACCACCCATGCGAGTTCCGCGACACCGTCGCCGACGGTCGCCTGCACGGTGCCCACCAGGCGTGTGTCGGCGCGGAGTTGGACGACCCAGTTGAGCCAGTCGACGCCCGGCTCCGGTGAGCCCGCGAGCATCCGCCGGTAGCGGGCCCGCAGTTCCTCGATCGTGTCGGGCGCGCCGCCGATGTAGGTGTGCAGGGCCGGATCGTCGAGCACACCGGCCATCTCGTCGGCGTGCTCGACGCGCAAGGGCAGCATGGCGAGGCGTTCGGTGGTGAAGCGCGTCGGTGTGATCACGCGCGCGACCGTAGCCCAAGGCGCGCGCGAGCGGTCCCGTCGCGCCCCGTACCATCCAGTCGCATGTCTGCATCGCACACCTTGCCCGCCGGGGACCCGTACGCCGACGACACGGAGAGCTGGGTGGCGCCCACGCACGTCGAGAGCGCGCTGTTCGCGGCCAAGTCGCGCGGGGACTGGTGGACTTACGTCAAGGTCCTGCTCACCGAGGACGTGTTCACGGTCCTCGACAAGGAGGAGTACGACCGGCGGGGCGACAAGGCCGCGATGCTCGTCATGGACAACCCGGCGGGCGGTCGGTCGGTGCCGCTCTATACGCGCGGGATGCTGCCGCGCAGGGACGGCCTGGTGCTGTGCAAGCTGCCGTTCCCCATCGCCAGGACCAAGGCCGACGACGGCAATTGGGCGGGCGTGTACGTCAATCCGCACAGCCCCTGTTCGCTCAGCCTCGGCTTCGACGACAAGCGGTACGCGGAGTGGCGCAAGCTGGGCCGCCGCGTCGAGCAGCGCGGGCATGACGACGACGAGCTGCTCACCAAGCGCACCGGACCGCTGTCGGGCCCGCTCGCCCACGGCCTGGCCTGCGGAGGCCATCTCGCGGTGCACAACCAGACGCTGTGGAACGAGGTCGGCGAGGTGTACGCCGACTACGCGCAGGACGTCCGGGTCCTCCGCTCGTCCTGGGGCGTGCGGGACCGCGCGGGCTGGCAGGAGCAGCTCACGTATCTGCTGCGCGGCGAGAACAGCCCGCCGCACCCCGAACTCGCCCTGCGCGTCCGCCGCGAGCTGCTCGAAGTCCGACCGGGCCATCACGACCTCGACCCTCGGGAGTGGGCCGACGCCGCGCTCTCCGCGGTGCGCGGCTTCAGCGGCGACGTACGGGACGAGCGGGCCGTCCTCGACGCCGTCGACCGCATCCCGCGCTACGAGGCGCGCTTCCGGGCCGACGGGCTCCTCGACGCCGAGGGCCCCGGCTCGATCGTGACGTCCGCGGTCGGCTACGACTACGGGCGCGCGGTCAACTTCGCCCGCTGGGGCCTCGGCGCGCGCTACGCGGGGCAACAGGAGACGGAAGAGGCGATCGTGCGGGCGGGCGAACTCTGCCGCGCCGCCTACCCGTCCTGGCAGTCCTTCTCGGCGGGCTACACCCTCGGCCGCGCCCTCCGCTTCGACGACGACGGCTTCGGGCACATGTACACCTCGGCGCTGCGCCCGCACACCATCCTGACGACACACCCCGAAAGCCCGTGGCGCACCATCCCGTTCACCACCGCCTGACACCCCCGGCTAGAAGAGCTGCTCCACCAGCAGGAAGCCACCGATCGCGATCATCATGACGCCGGAGACCCGCGTCACCGCGCGGGCCGCCGTCGGTCGCGTCTTCAGGACCGTGCGGGCCAGCACGCCGACCGTCAGGTAGACGACGGCGCAGGCGGTCATGTGGACGGTGCCGAGCACTCCGGTCTGGACGGCGACCGGCCAGCCCGTCGCCGGGTGGATGAACTGCGGGAAGAGGGACAGGTACAGCAGCAGCGCCTTGGGGTTGAGACCGCTGATGCCGATGCCCTTGAGCATGACCTGGCGGCGGGACGCGCCGACGGGCTCCTCGTCGGCGGTGAGCGTGGCGGGCTGCCGCAGCACGTTGCAGCCGAGCCACACCAGGTAGCCCGCGCCCGCGACCGTCAGGGCCGCGAGGAGGGTCGCCGAGCTCGCCACGAGCACGGCCAGGCCCGCGACGGCGAGCAGCGTGTATCCCACGTATCCGGTGATCAGCCCGGCCACCGCCGGGACGACCGAACGGTCCCGCAGACCCGCCGCGATCGCATAGGCCCAGTCCGCCCCCGGCGTGAACACCAGAAGAAGGTCCACGGCCAGGAATGCCGCCAGCGTGGTCGTGTCCATGTGTGTCGTTCCCTCTCACGTGCAGTTGTACGCGAGGAAGGCTAGGTCGGATTCGCCCGTAAGTGTTCCCTTCTTTACTTCATGATCGCGCGATGTGAGGGAGAATCTTCTCCATGGACGCCATGGATCGGAAAATTCTTACCGAGCTGCAGCTGGACGGCCGCCTGACCATCACGGAGCTGGCAGCGCGGGTGCAGCTGAGCGTGTCGCCGTGCCACCGCAGGCTGCGTGACCTGGAGCGTTCCGGTGCGATCCGCGGCTACCGCGCGGACGTCGATCCGTCGGCGCTCGGCCTGGACTTCGAGGCGCTCGTGTTCGTCACGCTGGGCTGGGAGGACCGGGACACCGTCGCCTCGTTCGAGGAGGCGGTGGCGGCGGTGCCGCACGTGCTCCAGGCGCAGCGCCTGTTCGGCGACCCGGACTATCTGCTGCGGGTGGCCGCCGCCGATCTGACCGCGTTCCAGCAGCTGTACGACCAGCAGTTGGCCCGGCTCCCCGGGGTGCAGCGCCTGAACTCGACGCTGGTGATGAAGAACGTGGTGACGCACCGCCCGCTGCCGGACTGATGTTGTGCACTTTATTGACCACAGTCACGCTCGCGCATACATTCACGGGCACCCTTCCCCTGCCCAAGGGAGCCCGCGATGTCCCAACACACCAAGCAACTTCGAAGAGTTGCCCTCTCGGGGCTGCTCGGCACCGCTGTCGAGTTCTACGACTTCCTCGTCTACGGGACGGTCGCCGCCGTCGCCTTCGGTGAGCTGTTCTTCCCTGGCGCCGAACCGGCCGTCGGCACCATCGCCGCGTTCGGCACCTTCGCCGCCGGCTACGTCGCCCGCCCGCTCGGCGGCATCGTCTTCGGACACTTCGGCGACCGGCTCGGCCGCAAGTCGATGCTGCTGCTCACGATGGGCCTGATGGGCGGCGCCAGCTTCCTCATCGGGCTGCTGCCGACCTACGACACCGTGGGCGTCTGGGCGCCGCTGCTGCTGATCACGCTGCGCGTGGTGCAGGGCGTCGCCATCGGAGGCGAGTGGGGCGGCGCGACCCTGATGGTCGTCGAGCACGCGGGGGCGCGGCGGCGCGGACTGTGGTCCTCCTTCACGCAGTTGGGCGCGCCGCTCGGCTCCCTCCTGTCCGCCGCCGTGGTCGCCCTCGTCGTCACGCTTCCCAAGGAAGAGTTCCTGACGTGGGGCTGGCGGGTGCCGTTCCTGCTGAGCGTCGTGCTGCTCGGCGTCGGCCTCTTCGTCCGCCTCAAGGTCGTGGAGAGCCCGCTGTTCACCGAGGCGAAGCAGGAGCAGGGCACCGCGCGCCTGCCGATCCTCGACGTGTTGCGACGCCCGCGCCCGGTCCTGCTGGCCGCGTGCGTCGGCATCGGCGCCTTCACCGCGCAGTCCCTGCTGACCAGTTACCTCATCTCGTACGCCACCGACATCGGCTACGCACGCCCGCAGGCCCTCACCGCGCTCACGGTGTCGTCGTCGGTCGCGCTGGTCGTGCTGCCCTGCGCCTCCGTGCTCTCCGACCGGGTCGGCCGCCGTCCCGTCGTCCTCGCGGGCGCCCTCGTCTCCGCGGCGCTCGCCTTCCCGGTGCTCGCGCTCGTCGACTCCCGGAAGCCAGGCCTGCTGATCCTGGCCGTGGTGCTGGGACACGGTTTCGCGCAGTCGCTCATGTACGGCCCGCTGGGCGCCCTGTTCAGCGAGATGTTCGGCACGCGCGTGCGCTACACGGGCGCCTCGCTCGGCTACCAGGGCGCCACCCTCATCGGCGCCGGCTTCTCCCCCATGATCGCCGGTGCGCTCGTGGCGGGCAGCGGCGACGGCACACCCGTCGCGCTGCTGCTGTGCGGCGGCTCGCTCATCACCGCGCTGTCCCTGTGGTTCGTCCGCGAGACCGGCAAGGACGCGCTCGACCACATCCCGGAACCCACCGCCGCCCGCGCCAAGGAGGCCTCCGCATGAGGACATCCCGATCCCGTACGCGTGTCGCCTGCGCCGCAGCCGTCGTCGCGCTGGCCACCACCGCGCTGCCCGCGCCCGCCGTCGCCGCCGGTTCGGACACCGGGCACGTGGAGGGCAGCCTGCCCTCCGGTGCCGCGTACGTGATGGACGTACCCGCCGACTGGAACGGCACGGTCCTCCTCTTCAGCCACGGCTACAACGACGTCGGCACGCCGAACCCGGCCGAGAACGCCCCGGACGACGCCACCAAGTCGCTGCTCCTGAAGCGGGGTTACGCGCTGATCGGCTCCTCGTACGCGACCACCGGCTGGGCCCTTCCGGGGGCTGTCGACGATCAGCTCGCCACGCTGTCGGCGTTCACGGACCGATTCGGCGCCGCCCGGCGCACCGTCGCCTGGGGGCTCAGCTACGGCGGGATGGTCACCACCGCGATCGCCGAGCGGCACCCCGGGCGCATCGACGGTTCGCTGTCCCTGTGCGGGCTCGTGCACGGCGGCGTCGCCAACTGGAACAACACGCTCGACCCCGTCTTCGCCCTCAAGACGCTCCTCGCGCCCGGCTCCGACGTGCCCCTGGTCGACCTTCCGGACCAGCAGGCGGCCACGCGCGCGGCGGACACCATGGTCGCGGCCGTCGACAAGGCACAGGCCTCGCCCGAGGGCCGGGCCCGTATCGCGCTGGCGGCCGCCCTGCACAACATCCCCGGGTGGAACCAGGAGTCGCAGGCCCGGCCCGCGCCGGACGACTGGGACGCCCAACAGGCCAACCAGTACACGGCGGTCAAGGGCCTCCTGAAGGTCGCGGCGTTCAACCGGCGGCAGGACTCCGAGGCGCGCTCCGGCGGCAACACCTCGTGGAACACCGGTGTCGACTACGCCCGGCTGCTCGCCCGGTCCTCCGTGCGCAAGGAGGTCACCGAGCTGTACCGCGAGGCCGGGCTCTCGCTGCGCTCCGACCTCGCCGCGCTCGACCGGGCACCGCGCGTTTCCGCGGACCCGGACGCGGTGGCGTGGCTGCGCCGCACCAGCACGTTCACGGGAAAGCTCGAGAAGCCGCAGTTCGACGTGCACACCATCGGCGATCCGCTCGTGCCGGTGCAGACCGAGAGCGCGCTGCGCCGCGCCGTCACCGCCGCCGGTTCCGCCTCCCGGCTGCGGCAGGCGTACACCGACAACGCGGGGCACTGCACGTTCAGCGCCGCCGAGCAGGTCGCCGCGCTGCACACCTTGGAGGACCGCATCGACACGGGCGCGTGGCACGGCACGGACCCGGACGCCCTCAACGCGCGCGCCGCGCAGGTCGATCCGTCCGGGCCCGCGCGTTACGTCGACTACCGGCCCGCCGTGTATCCGCGCCCGTACGACCGGGCGCATCCCGCCGATGGGCGGTGAACAGGCGTGGTCGCCCGCCGCGTTGTCGGTGGGCGACCGTACTCTTGCCCCTGTGGACGACACCGGCATCGACGACGCGACGCAGGACGCGGCGGACTCCCCGCAGCCGCGCCCGCAGTCGCTGCTGCTCGCCTTCTTCGGCAACCATGTGTTGGACGAGGAGGGCGACCTGTGCGTGTACTCGGGCAGCATCATCGAGGTGCTCGGCCGGGTCGGCGTCGGTGAGCAGGCGGTGCGCTCGACGCTGACGCGGATGGTCAACAGGGGCCTGCTGCACCGCAGACGCGAGGGCCGCCGCATGCACTTCGGGCTCACCGAGCAGGCCGAGCGGGTCCTCGAGGACGGCCGGTTCCGGATCTGGAAGCAGGGCGCGGTCAACGACGAGTGGGACGGCAGCTGGACGCTGCTGGCGTTCTCGCTGCCCGACGCCTGGAAGCGCAGACGGCACGAGCTGCGCTCCCGGCTCGTCTGGTCCGGCTTCGGCACGCTCTACAGCGGCCTGTGGATCGCGCCGGGGCACGTCGACGTGTCGGACGCCGTCGCGGAGCTCGACCTCAGCGAGTACGTGAAGGTGTTCCACGGCGCGGCCGGAGTGGCCACGGACATCGAGCGGATGATCCGCGAGACGTGGGACCTGGAGAGCATCGCGGGCCGCTACCGCGCCTTCGAGGAGCGGTGGAGCGCGGGGACGGCACCGGACGACCCGCTCGGCGCCCGGCTGCGTCTGGTCAGCGAGTGGCTCGACACGATCCGCGCCGACCCGCGGCTGCCGGCCTGCCATCTTCCGCTCGACTGGCCGGCCCGCTCCGCCCAGGAGACGTTCCGGCGCATCGCCGAGCGGACCGAGGCGCCCGCGCGTGCCATGGCCCGCGAGCTGCTCCAGACGACGACGGTGCGATGACGCCGCGATGACGGGGGCGTCCTGAGGAGGGGCCGGTGTTCGGAGGACGGGGCAGACGGTGGTGGGCCGCCGTCGTGGCGGCGGTGTGCGTGGTGCTGGTCGGACCGAGCGCGCCCAGCGGCGCCCTCGTGCCCGAGCCACTGCCCCTCCCCGTGGACGCCGCCAAGGACATCGTGCCGAACCGGGTGATGACGTGGAACCTGTGCAACCCCTGCGGCAGCTCCCAGAACCTCGGCAGGGCGGCGGACATCGCGACGTACGCGCCCCAGGTCGTCGGCCTCCAGGAGGCGTGCGTCCGTGACGTGGAGGAGATCCGCGCCTACCTCAAAACTTTCTACGGTCTGACGTACCACGTCGAGTACGGCTCGGTGCTGCGCAAATGGAGCCGCTGCGGGGGCCTTCCCTGGCACGCGGGCGGTTACGGCCAGGCGATCCTGTCCGCGACCCCGATGACAGACCCGGTCACCGTCGAGTACCCGGACGGCGGCTCCGAGGACCGCGGCTACCTGGCCGTCACGACGACACTGGCAGGCGGCCCGGTCCGCGTCTTCAACACCCACCTCGCCCAACGCCAACAGGAGTCGTACCGCACCCGCCAGGTCCGGTTCTTCGCCAAGGCCCTGGCCCGCCACGACCGCGCGCTCGCCCTCGGCGACTTCAACGCCACCCCGGACACCCCCGAACTCCGCCCCCTGTGGCCCCTCGCCACCGACGCCGACCCCGCCTGCCGCCCACCGTCCGACCTGGACTGCGCTCCGACGACGGACTGGCAGAGCAAGTTCGACTACATCTTCCTCCGCGACCTCACCGCCCGCGCCCAGTCCGTCCACCCCAGCCAGTTCTCGGACCACCACCCCTTCCGGGCCGACCTGGAGCCGACATAAGGGCTCGGGTGCGGTTACCGGTGCGCGGCCAGGAACGGCAGGAGCACGTCGGCCATCTCGTCGGGTACTTCCTCCGCGAGGTCGTGACCGGCGTCGAAGACATGCCCGGTGACATCGTCAGCCATGAGCCGCATCTGGGACTCGTTGCGGTCGCCGATGAACGCGGATCCGCCGAGCGCCAGAACGGGTATGTCCAGCTTCTTCTGCGCGGCCTGCCGGTTCTGTTCGGCGTCGACGAGCATCGCCCGGTAGATGGAGAGCATCGCGCGGATGCCGCCGGGCATGGAGTAGCAGCGGACGTATTCGTCGACCGCGTCGGGGGTGGCGGAGTCGGGCCTGCTGCGCTCGGACTTGATCATGTAGGTGATCAGTTCGCGCTCGTGCCCTGCGATCAGCATCTCGGGGACGTCGGGCTGGAAGTAGAAGCCCAGATGCCACAGGTGCATGCCGCTGGACACGTTCTCGGGCGTCAGGGCCGTGTGGTCCTCGAAGCCGAATCCGGGGAACAGCGCCTCGGCGAACACGAGAGCGCTGACGTGGTCGCGGTGGCGGGCGGCGAGCTGGTAGCCGATCACCGCTCCCCAGTCCTCACCCACCACGGCGTACGTCCGGTGTCCGAGGTGGGTCATCAGCTCGGCGATGTCGTCGCTCATCGTCGCGGAGTCATAGCCGTCCGACGGGCGGGCGGAATCGCCCAGCCCGCGCAGGTCCGGCACGACGACCGTGTAGCGGGACGTCAGCCGGGGAACGAGGTGGCGCCAGTGATAGCCGGTCTTGGGCACGCCGTGCAGGAGCACCACCGCCGGGCCCGATCCGGCTGTGCGGTAGTGCAGGCTCGTTCCGTTCACGGCGGCTCGGCCCGTGCGGACGGGCGTTCCTTCATGGTCGAGCATCACGATTTCCACCTTCTCGATGTGCGTCGATTTTCTGGATCAACTGATACAGATTCGGGGCATGAAGAAATCAGTCGAGGGCGGCCAGCACGACCTCCACAAGGGGTTCGAGGGCGCGGACATCCGGCGTGATCTTCGCGGACACCAGCAGCCCGTTGAGGAAGGTGACGAGGAAAGCGGCGAGGGTGTCCGGGTCGTGCCGCTTCGCGATCTCGCCCCGCTCCGCCGCGACCCGCAGCACGTCGGCGAGCGCGTCCCGGCCGGCGTCCTGCATGTCGCGCACGGCGCGCCGGGTCGCCGCGTCCTCCGGCAGGCGCTCGCAGGCGGCATTGACCACGAGGCACCCTCGGCCGTCGTCCTCCACGGCGATCCGGACCCGCTCGACCAGCATCGTTCGGATCGCCGACCGGGCGTCCGCCCCCTCTTCCAGGCTGCACAGGGCGGCCTCCGCGAGGGTGGTGCGGTAGTGCTCCAGCGCCGCCCGGTACAGGCCGTCCTTGCCGCCGAACGCGGCGTACAAGGACCCCTGCCCGATTCCCAGGTGCGCGGTCAGGTCGCGCACCGAGGTGGCCTCGTAGCCGCGCGTCCAGAACAGCTCCATCGCGCGGCTCACCGCCGCTTCCGTGTCGAACTCCCGCGTCCTCGCCATGACGCCACCGTAACCTATCTGGATCGTACGATCCAGAAATGGAGGCACCCCTGGCAGGTCAGCCCTTCGTGCGGAGGACCTCCCCCATGCTCTCCTCGCGCCACACCCGCAGGAGTTCATGGAACGCCACCGCCCCGTGCGGGTACGCGTTCGGGCCGTTGGGGCGGCCGCGGCCCTCGCGGTTGTAGTAGCCGGGGGTGCACTCGGCGTGGAACCACTCGTGGTCGGCGGCGCCGTCCGCGCAGGTGGCGCGCCAGGCGGCGACCGCCTCGGGGGTCGGTTCGAGGAGCGCGTCGTCGGACTCGGCCGCGGCGACGAGGGCCGCGGCGTGGACGGCCTGTTCGTCGAGGATGTGGCTGAAGTTGACGCTGGAGGCGTTCTGCATCGGGCCCAGCTGGATCAGGTTGGGGAAGTTCGGGGTGGTGAAGCCGTGCAGGGTGCGGGGGCCGAACTCGGCGAGGGAGTCGAGGAGTTGGATGCCGTCGCGGCCGGTCACCGGGAGCCTTCCGGACGTGACGCCGGAGACGCCGACGGAGAAACCGGTCGCGAAGATCAGGCAGTCGATCTCGTACTCGACGCCGCCGACGACCACGCCCCGCGGAGTCATCCGCTCGATGCCGTGGGTGTCGGCGGTGTCGACGAGCGTGACGTTCGGCCGGTTGAAGGCGGGCAGGTACAGGTCGGAGAACGTCGGGCGCTTGCAGGCGTAGCGGTACCACGGCTTGAGGGCCTCGGCGGTCGCCGGGTCGGTGACCTCGGCGGCGACGCGGTCCCTGATCCGGTTCATGGTGGCGTGGTCGGCGGCCTCGTACGCGGCCTCGAAGTCCGGTTCGCCGTCGCGGCGGAAGCTCGGGAGGAGCTTCTCGAGGAGGGCCGCCGACTCCGTCCAGCCGTCGGCGACCAGGTCGTGTTCCGCGTCCTCACCCGACACGATCCGCAGGAAGTTCTCGCGGCGCTCGGCCGCCCAGCCGGGCCGGCCCGCGCCCACCTCCTCCGGCGTCGTGCGCCGCTGCCCGCGGACGTCGACGGCGGACGGCGTGCGCTGGAAGACGTACAACTGCCGGGCGTCCTCGGCGAGTTTGGGGATGGCCTGGACGCCGGTGGCTCCCGTACCGACGACGCCGACGCGCTGGTCGGCAAGTCCCGTCATGCCGCCGTCGGGGCCACCCCCGGTGTAGCCGTAGTCCCAGCGCGAGGTGTGGAAGGTGTGCCCTTCGAAGTCCTCGATGCCGGGGATGCCGGGCAGCTTGGGCTCGGAGAGGGTGCCGGTCGCGGTGACGACGTACGTGGCCCGGAACTCGTCGCCGCGGTCCGTCGTAACCAGCCAGCGATGGGCGCGCTCGTCCCAGGTCAGGCCGGTGACGGCGGTCGAGAAGAGGGCGTCCTCGTAGAGGTCGAAGCGTTCCGCGATGCGCACCGCGTGGCGGCGGATCTCGTCGCCCGGCGCGTACTTCCACTCGGGTACGTAGCCGGTCTCGTCCAGCATCGGCAGATAGACGTGCGACTCGATGTCGCAGTGGATGCCGGGGTAGCGGTTCCAGTACCAGGTGCCGCCGAAGTCGCCGCCCTGCTCGACGATCCGGACCCGCGCCACGCCCCGCTGCCGCAGCCGCGCGCCCGCGAGGATGCCGCCGAAACCGCCGCCGACGACCGCGACGTCGACCTCGTCGCGCAGCGGTTCGCGCTCGACGACCGCCGTGTACGGGTCGGCGGCGAAGTAGCCGAACTCCGCGGTGGTGGACCGGTATTGGGCGTTGCCCTCGGGGCGGACGCGGCGCTCGCGCTCGGCGCGGTAGCGCTCGCGCAGCTCCGCCGTCTCCTGCGGGGTGGGCGGGGTGTCGCACTGCGGCAGGGTCATGCGGCGGGTTCCTCTCGTGGGGGAGACAGGGGCCGGCGCAGAGCCCTCGCTGGATGCTGCCGCGCGGCCACGGGTACCGTAACCCAACAACCGGACAACACTGTCCGGTAGGGGTCGGGTGCGGCGTCGCGCGGCCCCGGCACCACGACGCGAAAGGCCCGCGATGTCGAACCTCACCCCCGCATCCCCGCTGCGCGACTGGCTCGCGCACCCCGCCGCCGGGCAGATCCTGCGCGGCATGCCGGCCTCGCAGGGGCAGAGCGAGGAGGCCCTGGCCCCGGCCCTCGGCCTGTCGCTGGAACAGCTCGTCGAGATGTCCGGCGGGAAGTTCCCCGCGGAACTGGTCGACGTGCTCGTGACGGCAGCCGCGACCGGCGAGATACCGGAGGGTGTGCCGACCACTCCCCCGGCCGCCGCCACCTCCGCCGCGCCGCAGCCCGGCATCGAGATCGGCACGCCGGAGCCGTGGACGGAGCACATCACCCCGGGCCGCTTCGACGGCCAGACCGTGGTCGTCACGGGCGCCGCCTCCGGCATCGGCCGCGCCGTCGCCTCCCGGGTCGTGCGCGAGGGCGGCCGGGTGATCGCCGTCGACGTGACCGGCGACAAACTCGCCACCCTGGCGCAGGAGTTGGGCGAGGCGCTCGCGCCCGTCACGGCGGACATCACGGAACCGTCCGCCGCTGACGCCGTGCTCGCCGCGGCGGGCGGGCGCGTGGACGCGCTGGCGAACGTCGCGGGCGTGATGGACGACGACGCCGCCGTGCACGAGGTGGACGACACGATCTGGCGGCGCGTCATGCGCATCAACGTCGACGGCCCCATGTTCCTGATGCGCGCCGTCGTGCCGGGCATGCTCGCGGCGGGCGGCGGCCGGATCGTGAACATCGTCTCCGAGGCGGCGCTGCGCGGCTCGGCGGCCGGGGCCGCGTACACGACGTCGAAGCACGCGCTCGTCGGCCTGACGAAGTCGTCGGCGTACCAGTACGCGGGTACGGGAGTTCAGGTCAACGCGGTCGCGCCGGGCGCCGTCGCCACCGGCATCCAGGTGCCGCCCGGCGCCCCGTACGGCTCGGCCCGCACCGCGAAGATGCGGGTGGCGATCCCCGGTCTCGCGCGTGCCGATGAGCTGGCGGCGTCCATCACGTTCCTGCTCAGCCGGGACGCGGTGAACCTCAACGGCGTGATCCTGCCGTCGGACGGCGGCTGGTCCGTGGCGTGAGCCCACTCCACGCACCCGACCCGAGCCGACACACCCGACCAGGAAAGGCACACCCCACATGCCCTCCAGAACCGGAACCCGCACCCTCGCCGCCCTCGGACTCCTCACCCTCCTGACCGCCTGCGGCACCGAGAAGGCCGGCCCCGTGGACGCACGCCCCGCGGGCGACCGCACCCTCCACGCCACCCGTCTCTCGCACGTCACCGACCCGCACGAGGCCACCGGCATGACTCTCCTGGAGGGCCCGGTCCTCACCGAGGGCGGAGACCTGTACGTCGTCGACGTCACGGCGCCGCCCGGCGCGCCCAAGCTCATCTCCATCGACGTGAGAACGGGCAAGCACAAGGGCGTCTACACCGACAAGACCGGCGCGTACACATCGGCGCAGATCAGCCCGCACGACGGCCGCCTGTACCTGACGGAGTACCAGTCGGGCGACGTGCTGAGCATGGAGCAGGACGGTTCGGACGCCCGTACGTTCTTCTCCGGCGACGTGGACGGCTCGCCGATGAACCCGGACGACATCGCCTTCGACGACGACGGCAATCTGTACGTCAGCGATCTGCACGGCATGAAGACGGGCGAGGCCGAGGGCCGGATCGTCCGGATCGACCGGGACGGCGAGACGTCCACCGTGCTCACCGACGGGCTCGCACACCCCAACGGCGTGATGCTCGACCCCGAGCAGAAGGGCCTGTGGATCAGCGAACTGGCCGAGGACACGATCTCGTATCTGCTCCTCGACGCGGAGAAGACGAAGGTGACGTCGCAGCACGAGGCGATCCACGTCGACGGCGGCGTGGCGCAGACGGACTCGATCGCCGTGGACGCCGACGGCAATCTGTACCAGGCGCTGCACGGCCGCCCCGCCATGGCGGTGTTCAGCAAGTACGGGGAACGGCTCGGCACGGTCGAGGTGCCGGCGAAGGAGGCGAAGGGGCTCCAGTCGGCGACCAATGTCGCGATCGAGCCGGGCGGCCGGTCGGCGTACATGACGGTCAGCGGCCCGAAGGGCGGCTACGTCTACACGTTCGACGCGCTCGCCGACGGCATCCGCCTCTCGAACGGAGGCTGACGCGCGGAGCCCAGAAGGGAAACAGGCTCTCAGTCGTCGACGATCTCGACGGACCGCAGCGGCCCCACCTCCACGCCGAGCAGCCCCCAGGCGGCGCGCGCCAGGCGTTCGCGTTCGGTGGGGGTGGGGCCCGCGACGGCGCCGGACACCATGGCGATGGCGAGCATCAGCTCGTCGGCGGAGAGGCCGCGCCCTTCCGGCGGGCAGCCTTCGAGCGCGGCGCGCACGCGGGCGGACAGTTCGCGGGCCTGCTCGTCGTCGCCGCGCACGCGCAGCAGGTCGACGAAGGCGGTGGACCGGGTGAGGTGCCAGGTGACGACGCCGAGGACGGACTTCAGGGTGGCGTCGGGTTCGGCGGCGGCCCGTTCGATCTGCCGTACGTTCTCGTCGAGCACGGCGGAGGCGAGCGCGACGCGGTCGGCGAAGTGTCGGTACAGACTGCCCTGTCCGACGCCGGCCCGCCGGGCGACGCTGGACAGCGGCGCGTTCAGGCCCTGCTCGGCGAAGACCTCGCGGGCCGCGGCGATCAGCGCGGCCCGGTTGCGGGCGGCGACACGGCGACCCTGATTGGCCGGTCTGGCCCGGTCGGGCTCGGCGTGGTTCGTCACGTTGGCAGCGTAATGCAGTGGATTACGCGGATCACCCGACGTCCGCGCGCTCCAGGGGCCGGGTCGGGCGCGCCCGGCGCGCCCCGCCTTCTCCATCCCTTTTCACCCGATATGTATCGTGTATGACCGCACTGGTCCTCGCACACTTCGTCGTCGCGCTCTGCGCTGCCCCGCTGATCCGCCGGGCGGGCTCGCGCGGGTTCGTGCTGCTCGCGCTGCCGCCCGCCGCCGCCCTCGGCTGGGCGCTGTCCCGCTGGGGCGAGGTCAGCGGCGGCGGGGCGAGCGAGGAGGCGTGGTGGTGGATCAGGGACTACGACGTCCAGATCGCGTTCCGCCTCGACGCGCTGTCCCTGGTGATGGTGTTGCTCGCCGCGGGCATCGGGGCGCTGGTGCTGCTGTACTGCGTGCGCTACTTCGAGGGCGGGGCACGGCAGTTGGGCTCGTTCGGTGGCAATCTGCTCGCGTTCGCGGGGGCGATGCTGGGGCTTGTCCTGGCCGACGACCTGATGACGCTGTATCTGTTCTGGGAGCTCACCACCGTCCTGTCGTTCCTGCTCATCGGGTACGACAGCGAGAAGCGCGCCAGCCGCCGCTGTGCGCTCCAGGCACTGATGGTGACCTCGCTGGGCGGACTCGCCATGTTCGTCGGCTTCCTGATGTTGGGTCACCTGGCGGGCACGTACCGGATCTCCCGCATCCTCGAGTCACCACCGGCCGCGAGCGGCACCCTGTCGGCGGCGCTCGTCCTGATCCTGTGCGGTGCGCTCGCCAAGTCGGCGGTGTGGCCGCTGAGCATGTGGCTGCCGAACGCGATGGCGGCGCCCACCCCTGTCAGCGCCTATCTGCACGCCGCCGCGATGGTGAAGGCGGGCGTGTACCTGGTAGCACGCCTCGCGCCCGCGTTCGCCGACGTCACGCCGTGGCGTCCGGTGCTCCTGACGCTGGGTTCGGCGACGATGCTGCTCGCCGGGTGGCGGGCGCTGCGCCTGAACGACCTCAAGCTGGTGCTCGCCTACGGGACGGTGAGCCAGCTCGGCTTCCTGGTGGTGCTCGCGGGCGCGGGCTCGTACAACGCGGCGCTCGCCGCCATCGCGATGCTGCTCGGCCACGCGCTGTTCAAGGCGCCGCTGTTCCTGGTGACGGGGATCGTCGACCACGCGGCCGGGACCCGCGATCTGCGGAGTCTGTCGGGGGTGGGGCGGCGGCTGCCGTGGGTGGCGGGCACCGCCGTGTTCGCGGGCGCGTCGATGGCGGCGCTGCCGCCGCTGCTCGGGTTCGTGGCGAAGGAGACGGCGTTCGACGCGCTGCTGCGCGGCACCGTCGCCGACCGGTGGGTGCTCGCGTGTGTCGTCGTCGGCTCCGCGCTCACCACCGCGTACACGCTGCGCTTCCTGTGGGGTGCCTTCGCGCGCAAGCCGGGCGTCGCGGACACGGAGGTGCACCGGGTCGGTGTCACGTTCCTCGGTCCGCCCGCGCTGCTGGCGCTGGGGTGTCTGCTGCTCGGCCCCGGCATCGGCTGGACGGCACACCTCTTCGAGCAGTACGCGCGCCAGTACCCGGTCCCCGCGCACCCCTACCACCTCGCGCTGTGGCACGGGTTCGGCACGGCGCTCGGTCTGTCGGCGCTCGCGTGGGCGGGCGGCGCCGCGCTGTTCCTGGCCCGCGAGCCGGTGGTGCGGCTCGGGCGGCGGTTCGCGTGGCCGAAGGCGGACGAGGTGTTCGGCCGCTCGGTGCTCGGCCTCGAACGCTCGGCGCTCCAGGTCACGGGCGCCGTGCAGAAGGGCTCGCTGCCCTCCTACGTGGCGACGGTCCTCGGTGTCATGTTCCTCGGCCTCGTCTCCGTCCTCGCCACCGACCGCCCCTGGCACGGAACGCCGGCGCCGCGGCTGTGGGACCACCCGATGCAGGCCGCGGTCGGCGCCCTGACCTGCGCCTGCGCCCTGATGTGCCTGGTGGTGCAGCGCCGCATGAAGGCGGCGGTGCTGGCGGGCCTGACCGGGTACGGCACAGCGCTCCTGTACGTGGTGCAGGGCGCTCCCGACCTGGCGCTCACTCAGTTCGGCGTGGAGACGGTGTCGACGGTGGTCCTCGTCCTCGTCCTGCGGCGGCTTCCGGTGTTCTTCGGTGACACGCAGCGGACATGGCGGTGGGGCGTCAGCATGCTGATCGCGCTCGGCAGCAGCGTGGCGGTGGCGTGCGCGGTGTGGCTGGCGACGGGCGCCCGCACGGCGGAAGCCGCGGGGGCGTCGCACATCGAGGAGACCGCGCACCACGGCCTCAAGGACGTCGTCGCGACGATCCTCGTCGACTTCAGGGCCTGGGACACCATGGGCGAGTCCGCGGTGCTCGCCGTCGCCGTCCTCGGTGTGACGAGCCTGCTGTACGTGCACCGCAGACAAGGGCGGGCGAGCGCGCCGCCGCCCCGGCTGCCCGGCGGGGTGACCGCGTGGTCGCTGGCGACGTCGCGGCTCAAGGTGCCGGAGAAGTACCGGCAGGGCGCGCCGGAGCGCAGCTGGCTGGTGGCCGGTGACACCCTCGCGCCCGAGCACCGCTCGGTGGTGTTCGAGGTGATCGCCCGGCTCGTTTTCCATCCGATCCTGGTGCTCTCGGTGTATCTGCTGCTGTGCGCGGAGAACCTGCCGGGCGGCGGCTTCGTCGGCGGGCTCGTGGCGGGCGTCGGCCTGACCATCCGTTACCTGGCGGGCGGGCGACACGAGTTGGCGGTGGCGGCGCCCGTGCATCCCGGCTTCTTCACCGGGCTCGGGCTCACCCTGTCGACGTCCGTCGCGCTCGTCGGGCTCGCCGACGGGACGGTGCTGCACGGCTGGACCTGGCACGGACATCTGCCGCTGATCGGCGACTGGCACGCGGGCACCGCGGTCGTCTTCGACCTCGGGGTGTATCTGCTGGTCCTCGGCGTGGTCCTGGACGTCGTACGGGCGCTCGGCGCGAAGGTCGACCAGCAGACGGAGCACAGGGCGAGCCTGGCGCTCGCCGGGGAGGCGCAGAAAACGTGACGGTCAGTCTCACCCTGCTCGTCTGCGCGGTCGTACTGACCAGCGCGGGCGGCATCCTCATCCACACCCGCAGCCTCACCCGCGTCCTGGTCGGCATCATCGTGTGCGGCAACGGCATCAACCTGTTCGTGCTCGCCTCCACCGGCGCGGCCGGCTTTCCGCCGCTGCTGTACCCAGGGGTGGACCCGGCGCGGGTGACGGACCCGCTGCCGCAGGCCATCATCCTGACTGCCGTCGTGATCACGCTGGCCACGACGGCGTTCGTGCTCGCGATGGCGTACCGCAGCAGCCAGTTGACGGGCTCGGACTTCGTGCCGGACGACGTCGCGGACCGGCGTGTGGTGCTGCGCGCCGAGATCTCCGCCGAGCGGGCCGAGCTGCGCGAGATCCACCGCGACGAGGGCCCGAGCGCCTGGCGCGACGAGCGCCGCGAGCAGCGCCGCAGGCTGCGCGCCGACCGCGCCTACCAGGCCCGCGCCCGGGACGCGGACGGCGACCTGTGGGACGACGTCCTCGGCGCCGACCCTCCGGAGGCGTCCGGCGCCGACCCGGCGGAGTCCCCCGCGCCCCGACCGGAGGAGCCCCGGTGAACTCCCTTGTCCCGCTGCCCGTCGTGCTGCCCCTCGTGGTGTGCGGCCTGACCCTCTTCATCGGGCCGCGGCTGCGCTGGCTGCACCGCGTGATCACGGTCGGGGTGCTCGCGGGGGTCGTCGCGGTCGACGTGTTCCTGCTCGTCGAGGCCGACACCTCGGGTCCGCTGGTCGTGCACCTCGGTGACTTCGGGCCGCCGCTCGGTGTGACCCTCGTCGCGGACCGGCTGGCGGCGCTGATGCTCCTGGTGTCCGGCGCGGTCACCTTCATCGTGCTGGTCTACGCGATGAGCCAGGGCATGGCCGACCGGGAGGAGAACGCGCCGATCGCAGTGTTCCACCCGGCGTACCTGGTCCTCGTGGCCGGGGTGTCGCTGACGTTCCTCGCGGGCGACCTCGTGAACCTGTACGTCGGCTTCGAGATCATGCTGATGGCGAGCTTCGTGCTCCTCACGGTGGGTGCCACCGAGCCGCGGGTGCGGGCCGGGTCGACGTACGTCGTGGTGTCCCTGGTGTCCTCGCTGGTGTTCCTGTGCGGCATCGCCGTCACCTACGCGGCGGCGGGCACGGTGAACTTCGCGCAGCTCGCGCAGCGCATGCCGGAACTGCCGCTGGGTGTGCGCACGCTGGCGGAGGTGCTGCTGCTCACGGTGTTCGGGGTGAAGGCGGCGGCGTTCCCCGTCGCGGCCTGGCTGCCGGACTCGTACCCGACGGCGCCCGCGCCGGTGACGGCCGTGTTCGCGGGCCTGCTCACCAAGGTCGGCGTGTACTCGATGATCCGCGCCGACACCCTCTTCTTTCCCGGCAACCGGCTCTCCGGGGCGCTGATGGCCGTCGCGTTCGCCTCGATGGTGATCGGCATCCTGGGCGCGGTGGCGCAGACCGACCTCAAGCGGCTGCTGTCGTTCACGCTGGTGAGCCACATCGGCTTCATGCTGTACGGGCTCGCGCTCGGCAGCCGGGGCGGCATCGGCGGCGCCATCGTCTACACCGCCCACCACATCACCGTACAGACGACGCTGTTCCTCGCCGCAGGGCTGCTCGAAAAACGGTACGGGACGACGGAGTTGACGCGGCTCGGCGGCGCCATGCGGTCGGCCCCGCTGCTCGCGGCGCTGTGGTTCGTGCCCGCCATGAACCTCGCCGGGATCCCGCCGCTGTCCGGGTTCCTCGGCAAGCTGGGTCTGATGCGGGCCGGTGCGGCGGCCGGCGGCGCGTGGTCGTACACCCTGCTCGCCGCCGCGGCCGTCACCAGTCTGCTGACGCTGTACGTGATGGCGAAGGTGTGGAACCTGGTGTTCTGGCGGGCGGCGCCCACCCGGCCGCACGACGAGAGCGACGTTCTGGAGGAGAGCGACGACGAGTCGGAAACGGCGCCGGAGGGCGGCGGAGGTGACACGGTGGTGCTCACGAAGGTGTCCGTACGCACCACGGCGCGCATCCCCCGCGTGATGACGGCGGCGACGGCCGCCGCGGTCCTCCTCGGCCTCTCGTACACCCTCCTGGCCACCCCGCTGACCGGCGTCGCCGACCGCTCGGCCGCCGAACTCCTCGCCCGTACGCCCTACGTGGAGGCGGTGCTCGACCAGTGAACTCCTCACGCCCACGGGGCCGTTGGCGGCGGATCGACCTGCCGCTGATCGCCTGGCTCACCGTCGTCTGGACGCTGCTGTGGTCCGGCCTGACATGGGGCAACGTGATCAGCGGCATCGTCGTCGCGGTCGTCCTCTGCCTGGTGTTCCCGCTGCCCGCCGTCGAACTCGACCTGCGCCTGCGCCCGATCGGCATCCTGCGGCTCGCCGGGTACCTCCTGTACGACATGGTGTCCTCGACGATCACCGTGACCTGGCAGACCCTGCACGGCAGACCGGGGCCCGCGGCGGTGATCGCGGTGCCGCTGCGCTGCCGCACCGACCTGATGATCGCGGCGACGGCCGTCGCCGTGTCCTCCGTGCCCGGCGGCGCGCTCGTCGAGGTCAACGGATCGACCGCCACCCTGTTCCTGCACGTCGTGCACGCCGACGACCCGGACGCGGTGGAGCGGGCCCGCGCCGACGTGCGGCGCCTGGAGGGCCTCGCCGTGCGGGCCTTCGGCACCCGCGAGGAGATCGACCGCATCGCCGCTGCGCCGGACGGGGCGGCACCCGACGAAGGAAAAGAAGGAAAGGGGTCCGACGCGTGAAACTGGCGAACGACATCCTCCTCAACGGCGCGCTCGTCCTGATCGTGCTCGCGGGCGCCCTGCTGCTCGTACGCATCTGGCGCGGGCCCTCGATGCTGGACCGGGCCGTGTCCGTGGACATCGCGGCGGTCCTCATCATCGCCGCGATCGGCGTCAACGCGGCCATCACCCGCACCAGTTACTACCTGTCGATCATGCTGGTGATCGCCTTCCTCGGCTTCACCAGCTCCGTGGCCATCGCCCGCTTCATCGCGGCCCGCGACCGGCCGGGCACCCGCACCCGACCGGTACTCGCCGTACCGAAGCCGCCCGCGCGGCAGCAGCCCGACCCCAAGGAGCGCCCGTGAACTGGCACGACGTCACCGATCTCGCGGGCTCCCTCCTCCTGTTCGCGGGCGCGGCGGTCTGCCTGACCGGAGTCATCGGCATGCTCCGGCTCCCCGACGTGCTGACCCGCAGCCACGCGGCGACCAATCCGCAGACGCTCGGCATGCTGCTCCTGGTCGCGGGCGTGGCCCTGCGGCTGCGCTCGGGCGTCGACCTGGGCACGCTCGCGCTCGTCGCCTTCTTCCAGCTCCTGACGAGCGCGGTGGCGGCCCACCTGGTGGCGCGCGCCGCCTATCGCACGGGGCAGGTCGGCGACGCGGCACTGCTCCGCGACGAACTGGCGTCGGCGCCGCGGGAGTGATCCGGCACCGTCGGCTGCCCGCCCAGTTCAAGGACTCACCTCACGACGCCAGTTCCGCGCCGACCTCCTCCGCGACCTCCCTGAGCCACAGGTGGGTCGGGTCGTGGGTGTGGACGGGGTGCCACCACAGGGCCTCTTGCAGCGGCACGGACTCGTAGGGCGGCGCCAGGATGCGGACCGGCGCCGACGACGAGAGCAGTTCGGCGAGGCGGCGTTGAATGAGGGCGATCCGGTCGGTGCCCGCGACGAGGAACGGCAGCATCGCGAAGTGGTCGACGGACACCTCGACGCGCGGCTCGATGCCGAGCATCCCCAACTGCCGCACGGCGGGCGCGTCATAGGTGCGCTGGTACGTGACCCAGGGCAGCCGCGACAGACCGCCCAGGGCGAGCCGCTCGCCGACCTCCTCGTTGCTGTCGGCCACCAGGAACACCCACTCGTCGGCGAACAGGTCGGTGCGCGGCATGTCGCTGACGACACCGTGCGGCATCAGCAACCCGTCGGTCGTGCTGAGCAGAACGCCGAGATCCTCGACGACGGTGGGCGGCGTGCGGGTGAAGCGCAGCCGCACGTTCGGCGCCTCGGTGTGGATGCGGCGGGCGAGCGCGGTGCCGAAGACGGCGACGGCGTAGTCGGACGCCATCAGCGTGAAGGTGCGGCTCTCGGTCGCCGGGTCGAAGGCGGCCTGGCTGCTGAAGAGGCGCTCCAGCAGGTCGTACGCGGTGGAGGTGCGCTCGAGGAGCACCTGGCCGAGCGCGGTGAGCTCGTACTGGCCGCCGCTGCGCGCGAGCAGTTCGTCGCCGAAGTGGCGGCGCAGCCGGGACAGGGCCGCGCTCATGGCGGGTTGGCTGAGCCCCACGCGCTGGCCGGCGCGCGTCACGTTGCGCTCCTCCAGGAGGGCGCGCAGGGCGACGACGAGGTTCAGGTCCAGGCGCGACAGGTTCACGGGCGTTCCTCGGGGCTGGGCGGGCACTATTCGGCGGGTGGATGCCTCACATCCACACAATCTATTTCCCTGATCGGGGGTGCGGGGGTCAGATTAGTCCTGACGCCTACTGGAGGACACCTGTGAATCCTGAAGCAGCTTCCCCGCTCTTCGCGGGCCCCTACGCCCTGGGGACCCTGTCCGAGGCCGATGGCCCCGCCTTCCCCGCGCTGGTCCGCGCCGACGGCACCGTCGTCGATCTGCGCGCCGCGCTCGGCGACACCGGCCTGGCCATGCTCGATGTCCTCGACCGGTGGCAGGAGTTGGAGCCGCGGCTCACCGAACTCGCCGCGCAGGGTGCCACCGAGGGGCCCGCCGTCGACGCGTTCCGGGTGCACGCTCCGATCGCGCCCCGCCAGGTGCTCCAGTCGGGCGCCAACTACCGGCAGCACGTCATCGACCTGCACGTCGCGCACCGGGCCCCGGGCGACGACCGCCCGGAGGAGGAGCGGCGCGCCGAGGCCGCCGACCTCATGGACCGGCGGGCCGCCGAGGACCTGCCGTACGTGTTCATCGGCCTGCCGAGCGCGATCACGGGCCCGTACGACGACGTGGTGCTGCCGGCCTGGGCCGAGAAGCCGGACTGGGAGCTGGAGCTTGCGGCCGTGATCGGCAGGCCCGCGTACGGGGTGTCGGTGGAGGAGGCCCTGGAGTACGTCGCCGGGTACACGATCGCCAACGACCTCACCGACCGGGCCACCGTGTTCCGCCGCGACATGCCCGCCATCGGCACGGACTGGCTGCGCAGCAAGAACGCGCCGGGCTTCACGCCGCTCGGCCCGTGGATCGTGCCCGCGAGCTCGCTGCCCGCGACGGACGACCTTCGGCTCACCCTGAAGCTGAACGGCGAGACCATGCAGGACGAGTCCACCAAGGACATGATCTTCAACGTGGCGCGGATGGTGTCCTACGCCTCGCAGACCGCTCAACTCCTGCCCGGCGACCTGGTGTTGACCGGCTCCCCCGCGGGCAACGGCATGCACTGGGGCCGGCTGCTGCGCGACGGCGACGTGATGGACGGCTCCGTCACCGGGCTCGGCTCGCAGCGCACCCGCTGTGTGGCGGAGGTGACCTCGTGAGCCTGGACCCGCGCGACCCCGAGGGCGCGATCGCCGAGGCCGCCAAGGCGTGCTCCAACTGGGGGCGTTGGGGCGAGGACGACGTGCTCGGCACGCTGAACTTCCTCGACGAGGCCAAGCGCCGCGACGGCGCCGCGCTCGTGCGACGGGGTGTCAGCTTCTCGCTGTCGCAGCGCTTCGACATGGACGGACCACAGAAGGGCTGGCGGCGCCGCACCAACCCGGTGCACACCATGCTCGACACCGGCACCGACGCGGCGCTGGCCAACCAGGGCTTCCCGCACGGCATGGGCGGCGCCGACGACGTCATCGCGATGCCGCTCCAGTGCTCGACGCAGTGGGACGGCCTCGGCCACATCTTCGACCACGGCAAGGCGTGGAACGGGCGGGACGCCGCCCGCACCGTCACCTCCGACGGCGATCTCGTGACCGGCATCGAGCACATGGCCCCGCACGTGGCGGGCCGCGGTGTCCTCCTCGACGTGGGCCGCGTCGTCGGCGAGGACGGGGAGCTGCCCGACGGCTTCGCCATCACCGAGGACCACCTCGCCGCCACCGCGGAAGCGCACGGTGTCACGGTCGGCCGCGGTGACATCGTCGTCGTGCGCACCGGGCGCCTCGCCCGCGCCCGCCGCGAGGGCTGGGGCGAGTACGCGGGCGGCCCCGCGCCCGGCCTGTCGTTCACGACCGCCGGCTGGCTGCACCGTACGGAGATCGCCGCGATCGCCACCGACACCTGGGGCTTCGAGGTGCGGCCGAACGAGTTCGAGCACGCCTTCCAGCCGCTGCACCAGGTCGCGATCCCGAACATCGGCCTGCTGATCGGCGAGATGTGGGACCTCGACGCGCTCGCGGAGGACTGCGCGCGCGACGGCGCCTACGCGTTCTGGCTGACCGCCGCGCCCCTGCCGATCACCGGCGCGGTCGGCTCGCCGGTCAACCCGGTCGCCGTCAAGTAGCAGCCCCCGGGGCCCGACCCCCGTAAGGAACAGAGAGGTTCCCGAATGAGCACACCCCGTACCGTCCTCGTGATCGGCGGGGGCGCGGCCGGCAACGCCGCGACGATCCTGCTGCGCCGCGCAGGCATTCCGGTCGACCTGATCGAGGCCAAGGAGGACTGGAACGCCACCGCAGGATCCGGCATCACGCTCCAGGGCAACGCGCTGCGCGTGCTGCGCGAACTGGGCGTGTGGGACGAGGTCGAGAAGTCCGGGTACGGCTTCGACGCGGTCGGCATCACCGCCCCCGACGGCACCGTCCTGCACGTCTCCGAGGACCTGCGCACGGGCGGCGACGAGCTGCCCGCGACCGTCGGCATGCAGCGCCCGCAGTTGCAGCGCATCCTCATCGACGCGGTCCGCGCGAGCGGCGCCACCGTCCGCCTCGGCGTCCGCGCCGCGTCCTTCGAGCAGTCCGCCGACGGTGTCACGGTGACCTTCGACGACGGCACCACGGGCCACTACGCCCTCGTGATCGCCGCCGACGGCATGGGCTCCGCGACCCGCGCCGCCATCGGCATCACGGACCGTCCCGAGCCCACCGGCATGGCCATCTGGCGCGTGGCGACGCCGCGCCCGGCCACGCTCACCCGCACCGACCTGGCGTACGGCGGCCCCGCCTACATCGCGGGCTACTGCCCGACCAGCGAGGACACCATCTACGCGTACGTCGTCGAGGACAAGCGGGACCGCGCGTCGATCCCCGCCGACTCCTACGCCGACGAGATGCGCCGCCTGGCCTCGGCCTACGGCGGGCACTGGCCCGAGATCACCCGGCACATCACCGACCCGGCGCGGGTCAACTACACGTGGTTCGACCGGATGCTGGTGGAGGGCTCCTGGCACCGCGGCCGCGTGGTCCTGGTCGGCGACGCGGCGCACTGCTGCCCGCCCACCCTGGCGCAGGGCGCGGCCCTGTCCATGGAGGACGCCTGGGTGCTCACCCGGATGCTGACCGCCTCCGACACCTGGGACGACGCGCTGTTCCAGGCGTACTACGAGCGGCGGATCGCCCGCGTCCGTCCGGTCGTCGAGGCCTCCGTCCAGATCGGGCAGTGGCAGCTCGACGGGGTCCGCGACGCCGACCTGCCGGGCCTGATGGGCCGCACCATGACGATGCTGCGGGAGCTGCCGTGACCACGACACCCACCATCGACGTGCACGCCCACGTCCTCCTCCCGGAGATCGAGCAACTGGTCGCGGGGAAGCCCGGGTTGGACGAGGCGAAGGCGCTTGACGCCCGGCGCAACGGTCCCGACGCGCTCGCCGTGAGCGGCGCGATGATCCGCGAGCGGTTCCCCCGCCTCACGGACGTCACCGCGCGGCTCGCCGCGATGGACGAGCAGGGCGTGGACGTGCAGCTCGTCAGCCCCTCGCCGTCCCACTACCACTACTGGGCCGACGAGGAGACCGCCGAGAAGCTGTACCGGCTCGCCCACGAGTCGGTCGCCGCGCACTGCGCGCAGGCCCCGGACCGGCTGCGCGGCCTGGGGCTCGTACCGCTCCAGCACCCGGACCTCGCGGTCGCCGCGCTCGACCACGCGCTCGACTCCGGTCTGCTCGGCGTCGAGCTGTCCAGCCACGCCCCGGGCCGGGAGCTGTCGGACCCGGCGTACGAGCCGCTGTGGGCGCGGGCCGCGGAGACGGGGGCGCTGCTGTTCCTGCATCCGTTCGGCTGCTCCCTCGACGAGCGCCTCGACCAGTGGTACCTGTCCAACTCCGTGGGCCAGCCCACCGAGAACGCGGTCGCCCTGTCGCACCTCATCTTCTCCGGTGTCCTCGACCGCCACCCGGACCTGCGGATCGTCGCCGCGCACGGCGGCGGCTATCTGCCCACGCACATCGGCCGCGCCGACCACGCGTGGGCGGCCCGCTCGGACGCCTCCGCGGGCTGCGCGGAGCGGCCCAGCAGCTACCTGAAGCGGCTCTACTTCGACTCGCTCGTGCACGACCCGTACGTGCTGCGGGAGTTGGTGCGCGCGGCCGGGCCCGATCGGGTGCTGCTCGGCTCCGACTTCCCCTTCGACATGGGCAGCGAGGATCCGCTGGGCGCGCTGCGCGCCGCGGAGCTGCCCGCCGCCGACTTCGACGCCATCCGGGGCGGCACCGCCGCCGCCCTCCTCAGGAAGGACTGACCCATGAGTGGACGCCTGCTCACCCACCTCCGCCACGTCGACCTGGCGGTTCCCGACTACGAGAAGCAGCTCGACTTCTACTCCGGTGTCTGGGGCCTGACGAAGACCACCGAGGACTCCGGCCTGTCCTTCCTGGCCGCCGAGGGCTCCCCCGAGCAGTACGTGATCCGCCTGCGCAAGGCCGAGGAAAAGCGCCTCGACCTCGTCTCCTACGGGGCGGCCAACCCGGCCGACGTCGACACCCTCGCCGAACAACTCCTGGCCGGTGGAGTGCAGTTGATCTCGCAGCCGGGCAAGGTCGACACCCCCGGCGGCGGCTACGGCTTCCGCTTCTTCGACGTCGACGGCCGCACCATCGAGGTCTCCGCCGACGTCGAGGTGCGGCAGCATCGCAAGATCGAGGAGAAGGAGGCCATCCCCGTCAAGCTCTCCCACGTCGTCCTCAACTCCCCCGACCTCAACCGCACACGCGAGTGGTACGAGCGGCACCTCGGCTTCGCCCTCTCCGACACCCTGATGCACCCGAAGATGGGCGAGGCGATGCACTTCATGCGGATCTCCAACCAGCACCACTCGATGGCGATCGCACAGGGCCCGCACACCGCCCTGCACCACGTGTCCTTCGAGATGCGCGGACTGGACGAGTACATGCGCGGGTCCGGCCGTGTCATGCGGGCCGGGTTCAAGAAGATCTGGGGCCCCGGCCGGCACCTCGCGGGTGACAACACGTTCACGTACTTCCTCGACCCGCACGGCAACACCATCGAGTACACCACCGAGCTGGAGCTCCTGGACGAGGACACCTGGCACCCGCACGTCTACGACTTCTCCGATCCCGAGGTCAGCGACCAGTGGGGCACCGCCAACGCGATGAACGAGTTCGTCGCCAAGGAGTCCTTCAACGACGTCGACCGCGGCGTGTTCGTCGCCCCGCCGGTCTGATCCCACCCGCTCCCAGGAGTCCCGCATGCGCTTCGCCACCTACACGTACGAACACGAGACACGGGTCGCCGTCGTCGCGGACGACGACACCCTGCACCCCCTGCCCGGCACCCGCGGCCTCGCCGAGGTGATCGCGGCGGGCTCAGGACTGCCCGACCTGCTGGCCCTCGGGCGCGCGGCGCTCGACACACCTCCGGGCCCGCACGTCAGCGAGGTGCGGCTGCGCGCGCCCCTCCAGCCGCCGTCCGTGCGGGACTTCGTGGCCTTCGAGGAGCACGTCGAGGGGGTACGCCGCTCCGTGGACGGGGCGGTGGGCGTGCCCGAGCAGTGGTACGCGGCACCGACGTACTACTTCTCCAACCCGCACGCCGTGTACGGGCCGGGCGACGACATCCCGATGCCGCCGGGCTCGGCCGTGCTCGACTTCGAGCTGGAGGTGGCCGCCGTCGTGGGCCGCGAGGGGCGCGACCTCACGCCCGCCGAGGCCCGCGAACACCTCATCGGCTACACGGTGTTCAACGACTGGTCGGCCCGCGACCTCCAGTCGGCCGAGATGAAGGTGGGCCTCGGCCCCTGCAAGGGCAAGGACACGGCGACCACCCTCGGCCCGTACCTGGTCACCGCCGACGCGCTCGACCCGTACCGCGACGAGGAGGGCCTGCTACGGCTCGCGCTCACCGCCGAGGTCAACGGCGAGGTCGTCGGCAAGGACCTGCTCTCCAACATGAGCTGGACGTTCGAGGAGATGCTGGC
This sequence comes from Streptomyces sp. SDT5-1, assembly GCF_052245995.1. Classification (NCBI taxonomy): domain Bacteria; kingdom Bacillati; phylum Actinomycetota; class Actinomycetes; order Kitasatosporales; family Streptomycetaceae; genus Streptomyces; species Streptomyces sp. SDT5-1. The sequence goes on from NZ_CM125963.1 coordinate 1,176,995, forward strand.
GTACGCCTCGCGCGGCACCCGGGTCGTCCCCGGGGACCTCCTCGGCTCCGGCACCTGCGGCAACGGCGGGTGTCTCGCCGAACTGTGGGGTGTGCGAGGGGAGCAGACACCTCCGCCGCTCAAGCCCGGTGACACCGTCTCGCTCACCGTCGAGGGCATCGGAACCCTCACGAACACCGTGGTCCCCGGGGTCGCGCCGGTCGCGCTGCCTGCCGGGCGCCGCCGCCCGCGGGAGCGCCCGTGACCCAGCTCGACGGCAAGGTGGTCGTGGTGACCGGCGCCGCGCGGGGGCAGGGCGCCGCCGAGGTCGCCGCGCTCACGGCGGAGGGCGCCCGGGTCGTCGCGACCGACGTCCGGGAGGCGGCGGGCTGCCGCGTCCTGGACGTCACCGACGCGGCGGCCTGGGCGGCCCTAGCGTCCGAACTGCGGGACACGCACGGGCGGGTGGACGGTCTCGTGAACAACGCGGGCATCACCTGGCGGGCCCGGCTCGGGGAGGTGCGGGCCGAGGACTTCGACCGGGTGCACGCCGTCAACGTCACCGGGCCGCTCCTCGGCATCCAGCACCTGAGCCTGCTGATGCCCCCGGGCTCGTCGATCGTCAACGTCGGCTCGTCGGCCGCGCTGACGGCGCACTATCCGGTGGCGTACACGGCCAGCAAGTGGGGGCTGCGCGGCCTGTCGCAGAGCGCGGCGCTCGAACTCGGGCCGCGCGGCATCCGCGTCAACACCGTGCACCCCGGCTACATCGAGACGGAGATGACGGCGTCGGCGGCGCCCGCTTTCCGCGAGGCGAACCTCCGCGAGACACCCCTGGGCAGGACCGGGGGCGTCGAGGAGGTCGCCCCGCTCGTGCTGTTCCTGCTGTCGGACGCCGCGTCGTTCATCACCGGCGCCGAGATCCCGGTCGACGGCGGGCTCACCGCCCACGGCGGCGTCAAGTCCATCTCGGACGCGCTGCGGCCGCCGGCCTAGTGGGAACCCGGCGTGTGTCCGAACGCGCGCCGGAACACGTCGATGAACGCGCTCGGTGACGACCAGCCGCACAGGTTCGCCACGGTCGTCACCGGGGTGCCGTCGGCGAGCAGGATCAGCGCGCGGTGCAGGCGCAGTTGGGTGCGCCACTGCGGGAACGTCATGCCGAGGTCGGCGCGGAACAGCCGGGACAGCGTCCGGTCGCTCGCGCCGACCTCGCGGCCGAGCTCGGCCAGGGTGCGGCGGTCCGCCGGATCGGCGTGCAGCAGGTCGCAGACGGCGCGCAGCAGCGGCGCGGTGGGCGTCGGCAGGTGCAGGGGCTGCTGCGGGGACACCCTCAACTGGTCGAGCAGCACCGCGCGCAGCCGCTCGCGCTCGGGGCCCCGGCCCTCGGGTGTGCGCGTGTACTCGATGATCAGCTCGCGCAGCAGCGGGCCCACGGCGAGCACCGCGGGGGTGTCGAGGGCCAGCGGGTTCGTCGTCGCGGGCAGCCCCACGAAGTGCAACTCCACGTCGCCGTGCGCCTGGTGGGCGTGGACGGTGTCGGCCGGCACCCACAGGGCGCGGGTGCCGGGCGCGACCCACGATCCCGCGTCGGTGGTGACAGCGACGACGCCGCGGCCCGCGTAGACGATCTGGTGGTCGTCGTGCCGGTGCGCGTCGATCTCCGCCCCGTGCGGCATGTGCCGCGTGTACGTGGGGGCCACGGGGGTGTGCCGGACGGCCTGGCGGTTCTTCGACATTGTCTGGCAGGTTATCGGAAGCGGGACACGGCGGCCGGTCGCGACGATGGCCGGGTGCGAAAGAACACCTCGATCCCTCTGCTGTCCTTCGGGCACGCGTGCGTGGACGTCTATCAGGGCGCCGTCGCCTCCCTCGTGCCGTACTTCGTCGCCGAACGCGCCTACAGCTACGCCGCCGTGTCCGGCATCGTGCTCGCCGCGTCCCTCCTGTCGTCGGTGGCGCAACCGGTCTTCGGCCTGCTCACGGACCGCCGGGCGATGCCGTGGCTGCTGCCGCTCAGCACGCTCGTCGCGGGTGTGGGCATCGCGCTGAGCGGGGTGAGCGACGCGTACGCGGTGACGCTCGCGGTCGTCGCGGTGTCCGGGATCGGGGTGGCGGCGTACCACCCGGAGTCGGCGCGGGTGGCGCGGCTCGCGAGCCGGGGCAGCCACAGCGCGATGGCCTGGTTCTCGCTGGGCGGCAACATCGGCTTCGCGCTCGCCCCGCTGCTGGTCGCGGCGGCGATCGCGGCGGGAGGGCTGCGGTTCACTCCGCTCCTCGCGCTGCCCGCTGCGGTGGGCGCGGCGGTCTGCCTGCCGGTACTGCGGGCGCTCGGCCGTGGGGAGAACGCGTCACGAACCGCCGCCGCGGCGCCCTCCCCGGACGATGTCCCCTCCTTCGTGCGCCTGTCGCTCGCGGTGGTGTGCCGCTCCATCGTCTTCACGGGCCTGAGCACGTTCGTCTCCCTGTACGCGACGCAGCGCACGGGCGGCGGCCGGGCGGCCGGCACCGCGGCCCTGTTCGTCCTCTACGTCGGCGGGGCGGTCGGCAGCGTGCTCGGCGGGGCGCTCGCGGGCCGCTGGGACCGGGTGACCGTGTCCCGCTGGTCGTACCTGCTCACGGCCGTGTCGGTGGCGGGCGTGGTGTGGGTGCCGGGGCCCGCGCTCTACGGCTTCCTGGCCCTGACATCGGCCGGTCTCTACGTCCCCTTCTCCCTCCAGGTGACGCTCGGTCAGGACTATCTGCCCTCGCGGATGGGCACGGCGAGCGGCATCACGCTCGGCCTCACGGTGAGCATCGGCGGCCTCGCGAGCCCCCTGGTCGGCACCCTCGCCGACCACACGTCGCTGCGCACGGCACTGACCCCGCTGATCGTCATGCCGCTGCTCAGCTGGCTCCTCTTCCGTACGCTCCCCGAGCCCGGCGCCTCCCCCGCGGCGCCGAGCGCGCCCCTTCGAACTAGCGGGCCTCGGTCAGCCGATGCCCCGAGTTCTGCGCCGTGAGCACGGCGCCGGCCTGCGGCTCGGGAGCCGGGATCAGTGCGCGGGCCGTCACCGCCAGACCGTTCGTCGCGGTGAAGTACGGGCCGATGCGCACCTGGTGGCCGTCGGGTCCTGTGTGGAAGGCCGGGGGAACGAGGTCCGTGGCCTTGCGCTGGGCCACGTCGCCGCCGATCCGGCCGACGGGGATCCGGCCCTCGGCGTCGAGCAGGGACAGGTCCCACAGCTCCCGGTCCTCACCGTCCGCCCGGCAGCGCTCGGTGAAGCCGGAGTACGGCACGGCACACCAGACACGGTCGCCGGTCACCACGACCTCCGCCGACTCGAACGAGGCGGGTGTCTCGCCGCGCCGCGCCGCGACGACCACCGGATCACCGGCGGGCGGCCTGCCGAGCAGCCGCCCCTCGACGATGAGCGAGTCACCTTGCGTGTCGACGGTGCCGATCTCGAGGTGTGCGGGCCGGTCCCAGGCCCGTACGGCGAGGTGTCCCGAGGGCGTGGTGTACGGGATGTGGGAGACGACCCTGCCGTGGTCGGCCCGAGGTGTGCGGCCCACCAGCTCGGCGGTCTCGACGGTGCGGGTGTGCACCCGGCGGCGTACGCCGTCGTCGGCACGCTCCACGTACGCGTTCCACTGCCCCTCGCCCAGCGGGGTGCCGGGGCCGATGCGGACGCGCAGGGTGTCCTCGTCGTGGTGCAGCGGCAGCCGCAGTTCCTCGCCGTGTCCGCCGCCGGGGCGCAGCACGAGGGCGGCGTGCGGGGTGGGCACGCCGGTGACGTCGACGGTGATGTCTCCGTCGTCGGTGGCGCGGGTGCGGGCGACGGGGTGGAAGCCGGGGACGCGGGTGAGCCGCTTGGCGCGGGCGGGCATGAGGGCGCGGACGGCGGGGGCGAGGACGGGGGTGTGCAGGGAGGCGCGGAGCACGGGGCGTGCGACCGTGCCGGCGTGCTGCCGCAGCACTTCGCGCACCGGGCGGCGGACACGGACCGGCGTGGGCGGGACGCCGGTGGGGCCGCCGAGCTCGGCCACCAGGGCGAGGAAGCGTTCGGCCGCCGTGCCCGGGGTGAAGGTCAGCGCCTTCTCGCGGGCCGCCCGCGCCATCGCGTGCCGCCGGTCGTCGTCCTCGATGAGGTCGAGCAGCGCGGCGGCGTACGCCTCGGGGTCGCCGGGCTGCACCAGGTAGCCGTCGCGTCCGTCGTCGATGATCTCACCGGGGCCGTACGGGCAGTCGGTGGCGACGACGGGCAGGCCCGCGTGCATGGCCTCGACGAGGGTCATGCCGAAGGACTCGGCGTTCGAGGAGACGGCAGCGATGGAGCCCTTGGCCCACTCCGGCTCGATGGGCGACACGGCGCCCATGAGACGCACATGGTTGGCGAGCCCGGCCGCCATCACCTGACCGCGCAGCTGCCCCGCGAGGCGCCCGCGGCCGTAGAGCCGCAGCGACCAGTCGGGCCGCTTGGCGACCACGTGGCCGAAGGACTCGATGAGCAGCGCGTAGTTCTTCACGGGGATGAGCCGGCCGGCCGCCACGACCACCTTGTTGCGCCCGGACGAGGGGGCGACGTCGGGGACCGGCACGCCGTTGGGGATGCAGCGGATCTCGGTGTCGGCCCCGGGCAGCGCCTCGCGATAGCACTCGGCGTCGGCGTAGGACACGGTGGTGAAGGCGTCGAGGCCGGCGATCGCCCGGTCCTGGGCGGCCTGGATCACCGGCTTGTGCAGGCTGTGCGTGAGGTGCTCCTGCCCGATGCGCAGGGCACGGCGCGGACCGTGCTCGGCGAGCATGATGTTGATTCCGGGCCGTGTTCCCACGATCACGTCGGCGTCGGTGCGGTCGAGCCATTCGACGACGCGCCGGTCGGTGAGGGCGCTGGAGTGCTTGTACGGGCCGTCGGCGCGGAGATAGAGCCGCGACGGAAATTTCTCGGGATCGTGCTCCGGATCGAATTCGGGATGCCCCCGCCGCGCCTCGACGAGCGGCACGATTCTCACTCCGGGTGCCGGTTTCAACGCGGGCTGTTCTCTGGATCGCACCACCGACACGATGTCGACTTCATGGCCCGCTGCGGCGAGGGCTCCGGCGAGGTTCATCGTGGAGCGGATGGTGCCGCCGATTCCGTAGGCATTGAACAGCAGGAAGCCGATTTTCATCCGTGGGACGCCCGTTCTGTGGTGCTGGGGACTGACGCGCGGGTTGACGTCTCCTGTCAAATTAAATGCCCAAATCAGGACATTTGCGACTTCAGCTGCCGTGTCGCGCGCCAAGTTTTCCCAGCGAACCGGCAGTTGGGCGTCCGCCATGTGGACGCGGTGACGAACCGCGTCCGGGTGATTACGTGAGGGCCACGAGGATCTCTCCGTTCTCCTCCTTTGCCGGGTACACCTTGATGGGACTCACCGCGGGCGGTGACAGCGGCTCACCGGTCGTGAAGTCGAAGACGCTTCCGTGGCAGGAACAGAGCAGCCCGTCCTCCGTGACCTTGCCCGCCGACAGATGGCAGGCGAGGTGCGTGCAGTAATTGGCACTGACATAGACATCGCCCTCGAATCGGGAGACCGCGAGTTCGAGGTCGCCGACGAAGAAACGGCGCACCACTCCTTCGGGCACCTGGCCCGAGCGCGCCACTTTCACGTACGCGAGTTCCGTCGCCATGTCAGTTCCCCCCTGTCCCGGCCGCGTCCCCGACCGGCTCCGCGTGCTCCATGAGATCCGTCAGGTCCGTGTCCTCGTCGGCGAGGCGGTCCGGGTCCGGACGCGCACCGCGGGCGATCAGCTCCTTCGCCGCGTACACGTCGCCGCCGCGTTCGGCGGCGAAGGCCGCCTTCAGCACTCCTTCGGAGAGGTAGAAGGCGATGAAGTCGCGTTCGGCGAGCGAACCACGCACCACGAGACGATCCCAGGCGTGCGGGTCGCCGCAGTGCTGGAGATTGAGGCCGAACTGGTCGGACCAGAACCAGTGAGGTTCGCCGTGCACGGCGGCGCGGCCGATGATGTTCTTGGCCGCGACCATGGCCTGCTTGTTGGCGTTGTCGAAGTGTTCGACGCGCACGCACCGCTCGTACAAGGGGTGCTTGTGGCACGCGACGTCGCCCGCCGCGTAGACGCCGGGAACGCTGGTGCGGCCGTGCTCGTCGACGAGTACGCCGTTCGAGACGGACAGTCCGGAGGCGCGGGCCACCTCGGTGTTGGGCAGCGCGCCGACCGCGACGACGACGGCGTCCCCGGCCACCTCGAGCCCGCTGCGCGTGGTGACCACGACGGTTTCCGGCGTGGTGTGAACGTGACTGACGGTCTCCCCGGTGTGCAGTTCGACGCCGCTGGTGCGCTGGACGTCGGCGCAGAACGCGCCGATCCGCGGCCCCAGCACCCCGGCGAGCGGCACCTGCGCCTGTTCGAGGACGACCGGGGTGGCGCCGCGGGCGAGCGCGCTGGAGGCGACCTCCGAGCCGACGAAACCGGCGCCGACGATCACCACGCGGCCACCTGGGCGCAGCAGTTCGCGCAGCCTGAGCGCGTCGGCCATGCCCCGCAGGTGCACGATCCGTTCGTCGTCGGGGACGCCGGGCAGCCGCCGGGCGCGAGCACCGGTGGCGAGCAGCACCCGGTCGGCGGGGACACGGGAGCCGTCGGCCAGCTCCACGGCGCGTGCTGCCGTGTCGATGCGGCGGGCCGCGGCGCCGAGGCGGAGCACGATGTCGTTGTCGCGGCACCAGTCCTCGGAGAGCAGGACGGCGCCGTCGGCCGTCTGCGAGCCGTCGAGGATCTCCTTGCTGAGCGGCGGGCGCTGGTAGGGGGCGTACGGTTCGTCACCGATGAGGGTGACGGCGCCGGTGAAACCGCGCCGGCGAAGGGTGCGGGCGGCGACCGCGGCGCTCTGGCCCGCGCCGACCACGGCGACGCTGCGGGGGATGTCTGCCTTCTCGGGCATGGGGCTCACTCCTGTACGGGCAGGGCCGCGGCGGTGGCGCCGGCGGTGAGGGACTCGGCGTCGACCTGGACCCGGCCCTCCGCGATCCGCACCGGGTAGCCGGGCTGGCACGCGTCCTGGTCGTCGGCCCGGCCGGTGCGCAGGTCGAAGGCCCACTGATGGCCGGGGCAGATGAGGCGGCCGTTGAGGACGGTGCCGCGGGACAAGGGCTTGCCCTTGTGCACGCAGGCGTCGGCGAAGGCGTAGACCTCGCCGCCGTCGTGGAAGAGCGCGATCCGGGTGTCGCCGACGGTCACGAGCTTCTTGCGGCGCCTGCTGAGATCGGTGAGTTCGGCGACGTCCACCCAGTCGGACATGGGCTGCCTCCCTGTGGTTCGGTCCAGGTGTGCGCGGGCTCGGCGGGGCGGCGCGCGCCGCCCCGCCGTTCGGCGTTCCGCTACGCGGCCGCGGCCTGCTCCAGGTCCGGGCGGACGTAGGTGTCGTACAGCGCCTTGGTGTAGGCGAAGCGCATCTCCGCGCCCCAGCGCACGAATTGGAGGCAGCGCTGCTGCAATTGCGGGGTGTCGGCGTGGTCGAGCACGATCTGATATCCGCGTTCGCCGTGCACGACGTCGGACGTGATGTGGAGTTCGAAGAACTCGATCTCGTCCTCGGTGAATCCGTAGGAGCCGCGCAGCGGAACGATCTGCTTCTTGTAGATGCTGGGGACCTGCGATTCGAGGCCGACGACGAGTGCGGCGGTGGCGACGACGAAGTGTTCGCGCATGGCCACGGCGTAGCACCAGGACTGGAGTCCGCGGGTCACCGCGTTCATGTTGGACGGGTCCTCGACGCGTTCGCGGGTGGTGCCGCAGGCCTCCGCGAAACGGATGAGGAGGTCGGTGTGGCGGATGTCCGCGATCTCCTCCTCGTACATGTTCTGGAGGGTGAAGTCCTTGGCGCCGGTGAATTCGTCCGGAGTGTTTCCGTAGATGTAGCCGAGGTAGTCGGCGAACGGGCCGACGTAGTGATAGTGGTTCTCGGCCCAGCGGGCGAAGTGTTCCCGCTTGAGTTCGCCGTCCGCCCATGCCTTGCTGAAGGAGGCGTTCTTCGCCTCACGGCCCTTGATGGCGTCTTCGAGAGCGCTGCGGAATTCGTCCCTGGAGAGTAGCTCGGTCATGTTGCGGCGTCCTTTCCGCTTTCCGGGTAACCCCAAAGTAGGCGCGGGGAGTTGAGGGGTGGATGGTGTTTGTGCACAGGCCCCGCGGCGATCTCTGTGCACAGTGCCGGACGGCTGTGCGCGCTTCAGAAGATGACCGTGGCGAGCGCCGTCGCCGCCGCGAGCCCGGCGACCACGGGCAGGAAGCAGTGCCGTACGAGTTCCTGCACCGGCACCCGGGCCACCCCTGCCACGGCGAGCAGCGAGGACCAGGCGATGAGGGTCCCGCCACCCGTCCACACCGAACCCATCTGGCCGACCGCGGCGAGGGTCGCGGGGTCGGTGTGGGCGGCGGGGCCGAGCGCTCCCGCCAGCGATCCGGTCAGCGGCAGGCCCGCGAACCCGGAGCCCTCCAGACCCGTGATCATGCCGATGAACAGGATGGCGAAGGACAGCATGAAGCCGTTGTCGGGGATGTGCTGGTCGACGGAGGCCACCAGGTCGAAGAGGAGCGCCGGCGGCTTCGCCTCGTGCACGCCCGTGATCTGCGAGATGAACTCGGCGTTCCCGAGGAAGAAGAAGCCGGCGATGGGCACGACGACGCCCATCGCCTTGAAGGCGAACACCAGCCCGTCCACGACGTGCGAGGCGGCGGTGGTGAGCCCGTGGCTGCCGTCGATGCTGAAGACCGCCGCGAACAACAGCAGCATGGCGACACCGCCGACGAGCCCGGCCGCCTCGTCGCCCTGCACCTCTCCGACCACGTCCGTGAACTTGCCCAGCAGCATGTAGCCGACGATCGCGGCGAAGGTGACGGGGACCAGCACGGCGAACAGGCGGGAGCGGCGCACCGGTTCCGTCCTGTCGGGCGCGCTGACGTCGGCCTCGGTCTCGGCCAGGACCTTCGTGGCGGTGTCGGCGGATCCGCTGGTGGACGAACCGGTGGCGGCGCGGGTGGCGGCCGCCGCTGCCGTGCCCTTGCCGATGCCGCGGGCGCCGGGCGAGCCCCCGAGCCCGACCTCGGCTCCGCCGTCGAGCCCGTTCTCCTGCGCAAGCCAGCGCAGTTCGTTCTCGTCGCCGGCCGTTACGAAGGAGCGTCGGCCGCGCAGGTACAGATACGCGAGGGCCACGGCGCCCGTGATGAGCGACAGCACCATGGCCCGGTCCGCGACCGCGCCCGTGCCCACCCCGGCGGCCTTCGCGGACAGCCCCGGCGCGACCTGGATGACGTAGTCGCTGGAGAGCGCCATGCCCTGCCCGGCGACGGCCATCACGGCGCCCGCGGTCATCGCGGGCAGACCCGCCCGGATGGCGGCCGGCAGCAGGATCGCGCCGATGAGGGGCACGGCGGGCGTCGGCCAGAAGAACAGGCTGATGAAGTACGTGGCGGCCGCGATGGTCAGGAACGCGGCCCTGCCACCACGCATGAGAGCGCGGAACGGACGCACCATGCGCTGTTCCGCGCCCATCGCGCGCAGGCCGCCGAGCAGCGCGGTGATGATGGCGATGATCAGGAAGATGGAGAAGAGTTCACCGGCGGCCGTCAGGCTCGCCGTGAAGATCGAGGCGAGCCCCTTGACGAGGTCGCCGCTGTAGGCCCAGGCCGTCAGGAAGGTGGCGAGAACGGCAGGAACGACGATGTTCCGGCGCGCGATCATCACGCCGATGATGACGACTACCCCCGCGAGATACGTCCAGTGCGCAGCAGTGAGGTCCACGTCCGCACTCCCTACCCGGCGCCCGACGCTGCGGGGCCGAAGTCCGTTGGTTGTCGGGTGGTTGACGGGCATGCTGACGACCCCGGCTGCCTGGCCACAGGGGGACGATGCACATTGTCGGCGACATTATTTGTGCAGTGTGCGGGCCCGTGGCACCCTCCGTTTCGCCGCGGTTTCGCGCCGGTCACGCCCCGGTGGCCGGTTGCGGCGACTGTGCGAAGTGCCCTCGCGCGGCCCGCGTTCGAGGGCGGTGTGCACGTGGCTCGCGGCGGGCCCCTGCGGGCATACTCCGGGCATGATCGCCACCCGCCTCGGTCTGCTCCCCCTGCTCACCGCGACGTTGACCACGACGATGGCGAACACCGTGGTCAACGTCCCCATGACGGCGATCCTGGCGGAGCTGCACGCACCGCTCGGCCAGGGCGTGCTGGTCGCGACGGCGTTCCCGGTGACACTCGCGGCGCTGATGCCGCTGTCGGGGTGGCTGGGCGACCGGTTCGGGCACCGGCGGGTGCTGTGCGCGTCGATGGCCTCGATGGTCGCCGGCGCGGCGGGCTCGGCGCTGGCCCCGAACCTGCAGCTACTCGTGGCCTTCCGTATGCTCCAGGGCCTGTCGGCGGCGCCCGTGCTGCCGGTCGTGATGGTCCTGGTTGTGCAGGTCCTCGGCGAGGAAAGACGGGGCAGGGCCCTGTCGTTGTGGGCGGCGGCGAACGGGGCCGGGCAGGCGCTCGGCCCGACCACCGGCGGACTGCTCTCCGAACTCCTCGGCTGGCGCGCGGTGTTCTGGCAGATCGTGCCCCTCTCGGTGCTCGTGGTGGTCGGCGGGTGGCTGCTGCTCCCCCGCGACGACCTGACGCGGGGCGGGCCGCGTCTCGACGGGGCGGGGGCGGGGACGCTGACGTGCGGCGCCGCGCTGCTCCTCGTGGCGGCCTCCGCGCTGCCCTCGCAGGGGGCGGGGTCACCCGTGGTGTGGGGTGCGGCGGCCGGCGGTGTGCTGGCCCTCGGGGTGTTCCTGCTGGTCGAGCGTGGTCGGCCCGAGCCCTTCCTGCGCCCTCGGCAGCTGGTGGAACTCCGGTACGTACGGGCGTCGTTCGCGGCGGCGGCCCAGATGTTCGTGCTGGGCGCGGTGCTCCTGGCCACACCCGCGTACCTCGTCGGCACGCGGGGCCTGTCGCAGTCCCGTACCGGTCTGGCCCTGCTCGCGCTGCCGCTGGCGATGGCCTCGCTCGCTCCAGTGGCCGGGCGGTGCACGGAGCGGTTCGGGGGCCGGGGTGTGATGCGGTGCGGGCTCGTGGCACTGCTGAGCGGGACCGTCCTGCTGGCCGTCGGGGCGGGGCTGCGGGTCGGGGTCCGGCCGGTGGTGGTGGCGCTCGTGGTGACCGGGGCCGGTATCGCGTTCGTGCAGACACCGGCGGCGACGGGTGCCTCGCGCTCGGCCGCCGGGCGGACCGGCGCGGGGCTCGGCCTGTTCAGTCTGGTCAGGTTCGGTGCCACGTCGCTGGGCGCGGCGTCGGTGGCGCTCCTCGGCACCGAACCGGCCGGCCTTGTGCGGGTGTTCGGGGTGTGCGCGGGGCTCGCCACGGTGGCGGTGGCCGTGGCCTCTGTCGGCCGCGACGGAGGACCGCTCACGCCGGCGGTGTCAGCTCCGCCTGCAAGACGCGCAGCGAGTCGTTCAGTGTCTCGATCCGATGGGCGAGCCACACCGTGAACTGGGTCTCCGCGACCCGTACGTCCATGCCGAGGGCCCGCGACGCCCGTTCCAGCTTGTAGAGCATGGTGTTGCGGTGCAGTTGGAGGCGTCGGGCCGCCGCGTTGAGGTTCCCCGACTCGGCGATGTACGCGAGCACCACCTCCTCCAGGTTCCCGGTCTGGCCGTCGGCGCGGCGCAGCGGCTCGAGCACCTCGTGGGCGAACTCGCGGCCCTGCGCCGAGTTCGCCGCCGCCTCGACGGCCGCGAAGACCTGAAGCTCGTCGTAGCCGCACACCTCCGCCACCCGCACCCGTCCCGACAGCTCCAGGGCGATCCGCGCCTCCCGGTAACTGGCCGCGACACCGGCCGCGCCGAGCGCGGGCCGCCCGTACGCCACCTGCACACCGCTCGACATGCGCTCCGACACGAGTCGCTGGAGCTGTCGTCCGAACCGCGCCTGCGCCCCCTTGCCCGCGTCGGGAGCGAACTCGGCCACCACCACGAGCAACTGGCCCATCAGCGCGGCCATAGTGAAGCCGGGGCCGCCTCGCAGCGCGGTCACCGCGCGGGGCAGGGACTGCGTCCTGACCGGGCCCGCGTACGGCACGGAGGCGACGAACACCGCGTGCTCGGCGTCGGTGTCGAAGCGGTAGTGCCGTGACCTGGCCTCGAGTTCGTGGGCGTCGGTGAACCGGCCATGCACGAGGGTGTCGAGGAAGTCGTCGCGGGAGCGTTCCTCCGCCTCGGCGACCGAGCGCTGCCGCAGGATCTCGGAGGCGACCAGTGGCGCGCCCTGTTCGACGATCACGCGGTGTTGGGCGAGGTCGTGCGCATCGGGTGCGGGCCCCGGCTCCACAACGGCGACCGTGCCGTACGGCTCGCCCGCCACCCGCACCGGGGCGGCCACCACATGCACCCGCTCGCCGGCCCAGGGCACGTCATGGTCGGTGGCGGTCGCATGGGTGTGGCCGTGGTGGGATGCCGCGGGCGGGCGCTGCTCGGCGTGCACGGCGGCGGCCAGCTCCTGCCACCGAGTGTCGTCGGGCGCGGTGCGCTCCCGCTCGGCACGGGACAGGAGTTGGCCCTCCTCGTCGAGGATGAGGACGGATGCGCCCGCGAGGGTGGCCATGGACCGGGCGAGCGCGGGCAGCCCGGATCCCGATGCGAAGACCTCGCCCAGGGTGCGGTGCACCCGCACGCCGTACTCCAGGACGTGCGCGCTGTCGGCGATCGTCTTCGTCGCGATCAGGCGCCCGATGTGGTGGTAGGTGGCCTCAGGCGCGAGCCGCACCAGCGGCAGCCCGGCGGCGTCCGCGGCGCGCATCAGCGGGCCGAGGTCGGGTTCGGTGCGCGGCAGGGGGCGCGCCAGGACGGCGGCGGCGCCGCGGTCGGCGAGCCCGGCGAGCAGCCTCCGTCCCTCGGGCGCGCAGGTCAGTTCGGCGACCGGGGCGTACACCACGATCCCGGCGAGGTCCGCGCCCGTGTCGGGCCGCTCTGGTCCCGGTCCCGGGGGCAGTTCGGCGAGCGGCAGACACCAGGTGACCGCGTTCCGCAGGCCGGCCTTGCCTCCGAGGAGCCGTCCGCCGACGGCGGGCTCGGCGAGCAGCCTTTCGACGGTCAACTCCCTTTTGTCCGGTGCGTCGTGTGCCATCTGCCTACATCCTCCTGCGGCGAAGGTGCGGATTGTACGAAGCCGCCCGGCACCTTCGCGACGAATGCTGGGGGCACGGGAAAACGCCGATGACGCGGTCGGGGCCGACGAGAACGTGGAGGTCATCTTGACTCAGAAGCCACTTGCGCACCAGACCACCGCCGAGGACGGACCACCAGCCACGGTGACGTCCTTCGACCCGGCCGCCCCGCACCGCCGGGTCACCGAGGCCCCTGCGGCGACCGCCGCGGAGGCGGCCGACGCGGTCCGTTCGGCGGCGGACGCGTTCCCGTCGTGGGCGGACGCGACGGCGGGCCGACGTGCGGAGGCGCTGCACGGCGCGGCGGCCTCGCTCGCCGACGACGCTGCCGGGATCGCGGCGCTGATCTGCGCGGAGGAGGGCAAGACGCTCGCCGCAGCGCGCGGTGAAGTGGCCAAGACGGTCGAGCAGTTCCGGCTCGCGGCGCAGCTGGCGTTCCTGGTCGAGGGCGCCACGTACCCCGCCGAGTCGGCCGGTGTCTCTGCCTGGACGCTGCGCGTGCCGCTCGGCGTCGTCGTGGCGGTCACGCCGTGGAACTTCCCGCTGTCCCTCGCGGCCCGCAAGGTGGCTCCGGCGCTCGCCGCGGGCAACACGGTGGTGTTCAAGCCGTCGCCGGTGACACCGGGAGTCGGGGCGCGGCTCGTCGCGGCGTGCCACCGCGGCGGGGTGCCGGAGGAGGCGCTGCGGGTGGTGCAGGGCGACGATCCGAAGGCGATGGCCGCGCTGGCCGGCGCGCCGGAGGTGCGGGCCGTGAGCTTCACCGGCTCGGACCGGACCGGCGCCGTACTGCATCGCACGGTGCGCCCCGGGGTGCGGACGCAGTTCGAACTCGGCGGGCACAACGCGGCGTTGGTGTGCGCCGACGCCGACCTGGAGCACGCTGCGACCGAGGTGGCGGCGGGCGCCTTCGGCCTCACGGGGCAGGTGTGCACGGCGACCGACCGGATCCTGGTCGACCGGGCGGTGGCCGCCGAGTTCACCGAACTCCTCGCCGAGCGCACCGCCAAGCTGACCGTGGGGCCGGGCGACGACCCGGCAGCATCGATGGGCCCCGCGGCCACCGCGGCGCAGCAGGAACGGGTGGCGGGACTCCTGGACTCGGCGCTCGCCGCCGGGGCGCGGGCCGTCGCGCAGGGCACCCTGGTTCCCGGCGCCGATCCGGCGGGCCACTGGTTGCTGCCCACCCTTCTCACCGACGTCCCCGCGGACCATCCCGTGAACACCGCCGAGGTGTTCGGACCGCTCCTGTCGGTCGTGCCGGTCGAGGGCCCCGACGCCGCGCTGGCGGCACTCAACGGCGACGCGCACCGCCTCGTCACCGCCGTCCACACCCGCAACCTCGGCACCACCGCCCGGTTCGTGCGGGCCTCGCGGCACGGCATAGTCAAGGTCAACCAGCGCACGACGGGCAACGGCGTCGCGCCTCCGTTCGGCGGCTGGGGCGCATCCAGCTCCGGCGCGTTCCCCGAGGGCGGGCGCGGGGCGCTCGACTTCGTGACGGACACCAAGACGGTCTACTGCGACGCCCTCACCGCCCGCTGACCCACATCTCCCGGAGGACCGCATGCACACCATCCACCGCCTCACCCTGGAAGACGCCCTGATCATGCTGGAGGCCGCGGAGTCCGAGGCCGTGCGGGTCGGCGTTAAGCAGACGATCTGCGTCGCCGACGACGGCGCCCACCCCATCGCCCTGCACCGCATGACCGGCGCCCGCCTGACCGGCGTAGAGATCGCCATCGCGAAGGCGTTCACGGCGGCGGGCCACCAGCGCGCCACCCACCTCTTCAACGAGACGCCGAAGGGCCCCGCACTCCCCGGCAACGAGGCCTTCGGTATCCAGCACATGCACCCGGGCCGCTTCGCCGCCTTCGTCGGCGGATTCCCGATCGTGTACGAGGGCCAGGTGATCGGCGCCGTGGGCGTCAGCGGGGGCAACGGGGAGCAGGACAAGGCGGTCGGCGCGGCGGCGCTCGCCGCGTTCGAGGAGAAGGTGGCGGGGCGCGCTCGCTGACCCGTACGAACCCCTCCGGTTGATAGGCAAGCCGAGACTTGCCTATGCTGAGGTCGTGGCCGATGACCTTTTCAAAGCCTTGGCCGACCCCACCCGCCGGACGATCCTCGACGAGCTGACGGAGAAGTCGGGGCAGACGCTGTTCGAGATCTGCTCGCGGCTCGCCATGAAGCATCGGCTCGGGATCTCCCGGCAGGCCGTCTCGCAGCACCTCGCGGTGCTGGAGGCGGCCGGGCTCGTCGAGACCAGGCGGGAGGGCCGCTACAAGTTCCACGACCTGAACACCGAGCCGCTGCGGGAGATATCCCGGCGGTGGCTCGAACCAGGCAGCACGGGGCCCCAACCGGAAGAGAGCACCCCATGAAGATCAACATGACCAGTGTCTTCGTCGACGACCAGGCCAAGGCGGAGCGCTTCTACACCGAGATCCTCGGCTTCACGAAGAAGCACGACGTGCCCGTGGGCGAGACCGACCGCTGGCTGACCGTCGTCTCCCCCGAGAACCCAGGCGGCACCGAGCTGCTCCTGGAGCCCTCGCACCACCCGGCCGTCAAGCCCTACCGCGACGCCCTCATGGCGGACGGCATCCCGCTCGCCCAGTTCGCCGTGGACGACGTCCAGGCGGAGTACGAGCGACTGAAGGGCCTCGGCGTGCACTTCACGCAGGAGCCGCTGGAGATGGGTCCGGTCACCACCGCCGTGCTCGACGACACGTGCGGGAATCTGATCCAGATCTCGACCGAGCCCACGGAGTAGTCGCCGCGGGTCGGGCGCGCCGCCGGCCGACGACGCGCCCCTCTGGTGCCGTCGGCGGCGGCGAACCCGTCAGTGGCTGCCCGTGAGTTCGCCGCTCAGCCTGCCGTGCAGGGCGGCGCTGTCCGGGTTGAAGCCGACGATCTCGACGCTCTTGCCGCGCTCGGCGTACTTGGTCTCGATGGCGTCGAGCGCGGCGACCGACGAGGCGTCCCAGACATGGGTCGCGGAGAGGTCGATGACGACCTTGTCGGGGTCGCCCGCGTAGTCGAACCGGGTCACCAGGTCGTTGGAGGACGCGAAGAAGAGTTCGCCGGTGACCGAGTAGACGACCTGGCCGCCGTCCGGGTCGGTGACCGAGGTGACGTTCGCGACGTGGGCGACGCGCCGGGCGAAGATGACCATCGCGGTGATCGAGCCGACGACGACACCGATCGCGAGGTTGCTGGTGGCGACCACGACGATCACGGTCAGCACCATGACGACGATCTCGCCGACGGGCATCCGCTTCAGCGTCTTCGGGGCGATGGAGTGCCAGTCGAAGGTCGCGAAGCACACCATCACCATCACGGCGACGAGGGCCGCCATGGGGATGTCGGAGACGACCGGGCCGAACACCACGCACAGGATCATCAGGAAGACACCCGCGAGGAACGTCGACAGCCGGGTCCGCGCCCCCGACACCTTCACGTTGATCATCGTCTGGCCGATCATGGCGCAGCCGCCCATGCCGCCGAAGAAGCCGGTGACGATGTTGGCGATGCCCTGACCGATCGACTCACGCGTCTTGGACGAGCGACTGTCGGTCAGCTCGTCGACCAGCTTCGCCGTCATCAGCGACTCCATCAGACCGACGAGCGCCATGGCGAGCGCGTACGGGGCGACGATCTTCAGGGTCTCCAGGGTGAACGGCACGTCCGGAAGCCCCGGCATCGGCAGCGAGGACGGCAGCGCGCCCTTGTCCCCCACCGTCGGCACCGCGATCCCCGCGGCGACGGTGATGACGGTCAGGACGATGATCGAGACCAATGGGGCGGGCACCACCTTGGTGACCTTCGGGAAGAAGACCATCAGGGCGAGACCGCCGACGATCAGCGGGTAGACGGCCCACGGCACGTCCGTCATCTCCGGCACCTGGGCCATGAAGATCATGATGGCCAGCGCGTTGACGAAGCCCACCATCACGCTGCGCGGCACGAACCGCATCAGCTTGGCGACACCGAGCGCGCCGAGCACGATCTGGAAGACACCGGCCAGGATGACCGCCGCGACCAGGTACCCGAAACCGTGCTCCCGGTTGAGCGGCGCGATCACCAGGGCCACCGCCCCGGTCGCCGCCGAGATCATGGCCCGGCGCCCGCCGACGACGGAGATGGTCACGGCCATCGTGAAGGCCGCGAAGAGACCGATCTCCGGGTCGACGCCCGCGATGACCGAGAACGAGATCGCCTCGGGGATCAGCGCGAGCCCCACCACGAGCCCGCCCAGGATCTCGGTGCGCCACACCTTCGGGTCGGACCACCAGTCGGGGCGCAGCCCCCGCAGCCGGGCGGCCGGGGACGGGGCGGAAGGGGCGGAGGAGGGGGACAAGAGCACGTAACCTGTCGTGGTCGGGCGCACCGGCGTCGTACGGCGTGTGCGGACGGGAAGAGGGACGGCGGACCGCCGTCCCTGACGACCAGCAACCCTACCCTGACGTAAGGGTAGAGATGGGCGTTGCCGACTGTGGCCTCGGTGACACCCCGCAGACACGGAGAAAGGCGCCGCGTGAGCAGCGAGCACATGCAGATCGGCGAGGTCGCCGCGCGGACCGAGCTGTCGTTGCGCACCATCCGGCACTACGAGGAGACCGGCCTCGTCATCCCCTCCGCGCGTTCGCAGGGCGGTTTCCGCCTCTACACGGAGAACGACGTGGCCCGTCTCATGGTGATCCGTCGCATGAAGCCCCTCGGCTTCACCCTCGACCAGATGCGCGACCTCCTCGATGCCACCGACCGCCTGGACGCAACGCCGCCCCCCGAGGGCGCCGAGCGCGAGCAGCTCCTGGACCGGGTGCGCCACTTCGAGCGGGCGGCGGCCGACCGGGTCGCGGACCTCCGCAAGCAGCTGGGCCGTGCGGAGGAGTTCGCGGGAACACTGCGCGAGCGCCTTCAGGGGGCGGGGGCCGAGGAGGCCTGAGCGGCTACGACCAGGGCAGCACCAGGATTCCCCAGGCGACGGCGGGGCCGATGGCCACGATGCCGCCGGTGTAGCCGATGACCTGCCGGTAGAAGCGGCGGGAGTCGACGCCCCGGGCGTTGGCGAGGACCAGGGCGCCGTTCGTGGAGAACGGCGAGGTGTCCACGATGGTCGTCGAGACGGCGAGCGCCGCGATGAGCCCCGCCGCGTTGAGGTGGCTGGACAGCAGCAGCGGTACGGCGATGGGGATGATCGCCGTGAGGATGGCGGTGGACGAGGCGAACGCCGAGGTGACGGCCACCGTGAAGCAGAGCAGCAGCGCGACGACGATCGGTGTGCCGAGCCCCGCCGCGTGTTCGGAGATCTCCTCGATGACGCCGGCCTTCTCCAGCATCGCGATGTAGGTCATCATGCCCGCGACCAGGAGCAGCGTGGACCAGCTGATGCCGTCGACGGCCTTCTCCTGGCGCTTCATGTCCACGAGCGACAGGACGGCGCCCGCGACGAGGGCCAGGAAGCCGATCTCCAGCTGGAAGCCGAGCGCGCCCACGACGAGGGCGACGAGGAAGCCGAGCGTCAGCCACTGCTTCCAGTCGGGCCGCCCGTCGGTCACCTGGTGCTCGTCCTCTGCGGCGGCCTCCGCGCTCTCGCTGAGCGGCACCTGCCGCTTGGCCAGGAACAGGTACGTGATCAGCGAGAGCGCCAGGTTGATGGCGAAGCTGGCGGCGAACAGGGTCACCGGCGAGACGTTCAGGTGCGTCTTGTCGACGAGCCCGAGGACCAGCGCGCCGGACACCGCGAGCGGCGAGAAGGCACCCGCGTGCCCGCCGCTGATCACCATCATGCCGACCATCAGCGGGTTGAGCTTGTAGCGGTACGCGAAGTTCATGCCGATCGGCACGAGCAGCGCGACCGCGGCCGGGGTGAAGGTGCCGAACGCGGTCAGCAGTGCCGCGATCAGGAACAGCACCCACGGGATGAGCGACACCTTCCCGCGCACCAGCTTGACCCCCGCGGTCACCAACAGGTCGATGGTGCCGTTGCGGCGGGCGACCGAGAACAGATAGGTGACCCCCACGATCGTCACGAACAGGTCCACCGGGAAGCCCTCGAAGATCTGGTCCTCGGTGAGGCCGAGCGCGGCGCTGCCGACCGCGAACGTCGCGACGAACGCGAGTATGCCCAGGTTGATCGGCAGCATGGTGCCGACGACGAACATCATCAACAGGGCGCCTATGGAGATCACTTCAGGAGACATCTTTGTCCTCGTCACGGGTTGGGCGGGTACAACGGGTGCGCTCTTCAGGAAGCTCGGCGGGCTTCCGGTACGTAGATGTGGGCGTCGGCGAGCAGGCGGGCCGCGCGCTGCACGGTGACCCGGCCGGGCACCCCGTCCCGGACGTCGTCGCAGCGTACGGCCACGACGCCCGCGGGGGTACCGATGCGCAGCCACGGACCGCTCTGTCCTTCGGCGGCCGCGGCCACGACGGAGCCCTCCCGGAGGCCCGCGGCGGCGACGGCGACCGCCGATGTCAGGCCGATGGCGGGGTGCGGGGAGTTCATGGAGAGCATCCGCACCGAGACGTCGTAGTCGTCGGCGCGGACCTTCTCGTCCGCCGTGGTGGTGTACGGGACCGGCGGGCCGACGAGGCCCACCTTGGGCACCGCGTCGCCGGGCTCCCCGTCCGGCGGCAGCAGGCCCATCAGCGGCGCGGCGGCGTGCCTGACCGCGCGCAGCCACGGCACGTCGGCGCGCACCCGGGCCAGGTCCTCGGCGCCGGTGCGGCCCGCGGAGCCCGCGTCCACGAGGACCACGGGAGCGCCCGCGTCGACCATGCTCACGCGCGGCGACTCGGCGCCGGTGAGCGTCAGGTCGTCGGCGGGGCTGCCGGTCGGCAGGAGCTTTCCCGTGGTGCCGCCGGCCGGGTCGAGGAAGGTGAGGCCGACCGCGACGCCACCGGCCCGGGTGCCGGGCACCCGCTGCTCGCCGAACTCGTGGACCCGGCCCCCTGTGGTGTCGACGACGCCTTCGAGGACCGCGCCGGTGTTGCTGTTGCGCATCACCACGCGGGTGCGGTCGCCGGTGATCGGCACCAGGCCCTTGGCGACGGCGTACAGGGCGATGCCGGTGGCGCAGTTGCCGCAGTTGCTGGTCCACTCGACGGTTCCGGTGCCGATGCCGACCTGCGCGAAGAGGTAGTCGACGTCGACGCCCGGGGCGCGCGAGACACCGACGACCGCGGCCTTGGAGGTGGTGGGGGTGGCTCCGCCGACGCCGTCGAGCACCACGGGTTCCGTGGATCCGTACGCGGCGACCAGCAGTTTCTCCAGCTCGCCGCGGTCGGCTGGGACATGCACCTGGCTGAACAACCAGCACTTGCTGGTGCCGCCACGTACGAGGGTCGCGGGAGTGTGCACAGCTTCGAGCTCTTTCTGATCGCACCGAGGGGACGCCGGTCACGAGGGCCTCGGGAGCGTCGCGCTCGACGGGCCGGGCCGGCAATGGCCAAGACCTTCGCAGAGCCACGGGTTGGGCACAATGGCTGTTTCCTTCACCAGGCTTTAGCTGAGCTAAAGTCGCAGCCATGCTGAACGTGCGCCGTCTGCTTCTGCTGACCGTGGCCGCCGAGTGCGGTTCGCTCACCGCCGCCGCGGCGGAACTGGGCATGACCACCTCCGCCGCCTCCCAGCAGATGTCACTGCTGGAACGGGAGGCGGGCCAGCCGCTGATCGAGCGTCTGCCGCGCGGCATCCGCACCACCGCCGCGGGCGCCGCGCTGGCCGAGCGGGGCCGCACCATCCGCCGTGAACTCGGCGCCGCCGAGGCCGACTTGCAGTCCTTCGCCGACCTCGACCAGGGCACGCTCAGACTCGGCTCCTTCCCCACGGCGAGCGCCTCGCTGCTGCCGCTCGCGCTCACCCGGTTCCGCCGCCGCCACCCCGGCGTACGAACCGTGGTGCGGGCCGGGGTCCTCGCCGAGCTGCGCGAGATGCTGCACACCGGCGAGGTCGAGCAGGCGCTGCTGTGGGACTACGAGTGGAACCGGGTCGACGACGACGCGCTGGTCCTCACCCATCTCCTGGACGATCCGACGGTCCTGGTGGTCCCCGCCGACTCACCGCTGCGCACGCGCCGCGCGCCCCGCCTCGCGGACCTCGCGGACCAGGAGTGGATCATCCGGGCGGACAACCACCCCGTCGCCGACGTGCTGCGCCGCTCGTGCCGCCGCGCCGGTTTCGAACCGCGGATCGCGTACGCCTCGCACGACTACCAGGAGGCGCAGGCCATGGTCGCCGCGGGTCTCGGCATCGCGCTCGCGCCGCGGCTGGCCCTGACCAGCCGCCGCAGCGACGTACGGCTGCTCGCGCTGACGGCCGACAATCCCCCGCCGACCCGCCGCATCCTGCTGGCGCGGGCCGCCTCGCGTGCCACGACGCCGCCCGCGGACGCGATGGCCCGGCTGCTGCGCACGGTGGCGCAGCGGTTCACGACGGCCGACCTGGACCGTACGCAGTTGGGGGCGGTGCGCAGCGCGGGGCAGGGCCGCGGGTAGCCGCCGGGGAAATGCCGCGCGGGGCGGCCCTGCCGCGTGCCAGGATCACGCCATGACCCGCACCGACATGCCCGCGTCCTGGGACGAGCACACGATGCTCACGACGTTTCTCGACTACGCGCGCGCCACGGCCGTCGCCAAGTGCGCGGACCTCGCGCCCGAGCACGGGGGCGCGGCGCCGCTGCCGGGCTCGCCGCTGATGACGCTCGGCGGCCTGATCAACCATCTGCGCTGGGTGGAGTACCACTGGTTCCAGGTGATCTTCCTCGGCGAGGAGGACGCGGGCCCGTGGACGGACGAGGACCCGGACCGCGAGATGCGCCTCGGCGCGACGACACCGCTGCCCGAGCTCATCGCGGAGTACGAGGAGCAGAGCGCCCGGTACCGCGAACTCGTCGCCGGAACCGACCTGTTGGCGACGGCGAAGCGCCCGGTCATGGACGGCACCCATGTCACCCTCGGCTGGATCCTCATGCACCTGATCGAGGAGACGTCGCGGCACAACGGCCACATCGACATCCTGCGCGAGATGGCCGACGGCACGACGGGCGACTGAGCGCCCCGGTCAGTCCTTGAAGCGGTCGTCGTCCATCCCCGCCATGAGGGCCTGGTGGCTGCGCCGGACATGTTCGCGCATGACGCGTTCCGCGCCGTCGCCGTCCTTGGCGAGGATGAGGTCGAGCACGCGGTGGTGCTCGTGGTCGGACTCGCTGAGCCGGCCCGGCTGGGCGAGCGAGGTGCGCACCAGGCGGGCGTAGGCGAGCTGGTTCATCAGGGTGCGGTAGTGGGCCTCCAGCTTGGAGTTGTCGGCCCCGACGATGATCAGCTCGTGGAAGTCGTGCACCAGCTTCTCGTACGTCTCCGAGTCACCGGCCCGCACCGCCTCGTCGGCCTCGCGCATGGTGGTGGCGAGGCGCTCGACCTCCGGTACGTTGCCCCGGAAGGCGAGGAGGCGGGCGGCCGCGCCCTCGAGGAGCTCCTTCATCTGGAAGAGCTCCGTGATCTCGCGCCGCGAGGGGACGGCGACGAAGGTGCCGACCCGCGGGCGCACCTCCACCAGGCCCTCGATCTGGAGCTGCTTGAGCGCCTCGCGGATCGGGGTGCGGCTGACGCCGAAGGTCTGCGACAGCGTCATCTCGGAGAGGCTGGAGCGCGGCGGCAGCTCCCCACTGATGATCATCCGGCGCAGCTCTTCGGCGACCTTCGCCTGCATGCTGGTCTGTTGCAGGGGCCTGGGTGCGGGTCGGTTGGGCTCTTGCATGGCACGTGAACCTAGTCTTCGGGGACGCGTGGCGTCAATCGACGGGGGAACCCGGAATTGCCATGCAAGGCGGCGGCAATGCCGTGGAGGTGCTCCGGCCTACTGGAAGGCCGGGACGACCTCCTTGATGAACAACTCCAGGGACTGGCGCTTCTCCTCGTGGGAGAGCGTGTTGTCGATCCAGAAGCTGTACTCGTCGACACCCAGTTCCTCGTAGCCGCGCAGCCGCTCGATGACCTCGGCGGGCGTGCCGATCATCGCGGTCCTCCGCAGGGCCTCGGGCGCGAACTCGGGGCGCTCTGCGAACTTCTCCTGCGGGCTGGGCTCGAGGAAGCCGTTGACCGGCGTCTCCTTGTTGCCGAACCAGGCGTCGAAGGTGCGGTAGAACTTGTTGATGCCCTCGGCGGCGGAGCGCCAGCCCTCGGTGTCCTCCGGGGCGTGCACATGGGTGTGGCGCAGCACCATGATGTCGGGGCGGCGCTCCACCTCGGGGTGGTTGGCGACGGCGGTGTCGAACTTCTCCTTGAGCGCTGCCACCTCCTCGTCGCCCTTCATCAGCGGGGTGACCATGACGTTGCAGCCCTGGGCGACGGCGAAGTCGTGGGAGGCGGGGTCGCGGGCGGCGATCCACATCGGCGGGGTGGGCTGCTGCACCGGCTTGGGCACGCTGGTCGACGTCGGGAACTGCCAGATCTCGCCGTCGTGCGCGTAGTCACCCTGCCACAACGCCCTTACGGCGGGCACGAGTTCGCGCAGATGCCTGCCGCCGTCGCTGGCCTTCAGGCCGTCGGCGAGGCGGTCGAACTCGATCTGGTAGGCACCGCGCGCGATGCCGACCTCGGCCCTGCCGTTGCTGATGACATCGAGGAGCGCGGTCTCCCCCGCGGCCCGGATCGGGTGCCAGAACGGGGCGATGATGGTGCCCGCGCCGAGCCGGATGGTGTCGGTCTTCGCCGCGAGGTGGGCCAGGATCGGCATCGGGCTTGGCGCGATGGTGTACTCCATGGCGTGGTGCTCGCCGACCCACACCGTGCTGAATCCGCCGGCCTCGGCCATCTGCGTCAGCTCGGTGAGGTTCTCGAAGAGCTCGCGGTGCGAGGTCTCCTCGTCCCAGCGCTCCATGTGCACGAACAGCGAAAACCTCATGACGACTCCTTCGCGGTGGTGGCCCGCATCTCGGCGAGCGTGGTGTCTCCTGTGGACCAGTGCGTGGCGGGCACCTCGTGGACGACGACCCGGATGTACTCGGGGCGGGTGTCGACCGAGCGCAGCACGGCCTCGTGGACCTCGTGCTGGAGGGTCCTGATCTGCTCAGGGGTGCGGCCCTCGGCGAGCGTGACGGTGATCTGTGGCATGGCGGGCGTCAGCTCCGCATCGTGAACGGGTCGGCCACGGGCTCCTCGCTCGTGTTGATCCATACGCTCTTGAGGCGGGTGTACTCCTTGATGGTCTCGGTGCCGTGCTCGACGCCGACGCCGCTGGCCTTGAAGCCCTGGCGCGGGGACATCGGGGACATGGCCCGGTAGGTGTTGACCCACACGGTGCCCGCGTCGAGGCGGTCGGCGATCCGGTGGGCGCGGGACAGGTTCGTGGTCCAGATGCCGGCGGCGAGGCCGTAGTCGGTGTCGTTGGCGAGGGCCACGACCTCGTCCTCGGTGTCGAACGGCATGATCGCGACGACCGGGCCGAAGATCTCCTCGCGCACCACGCGCATGCCGTTGTGGACGTCGACCAGGACGGTCGGCTCGTAGAAGCAGCCACCCGTGCCGCCGTCGGTGGCGGCGCCGCCGGTCAGCACCCGGGCACCCTCCTCGCGGCCGAGTTCGACGTACGCGGCGACCTTGTCGCGCTGCGCCTCGAAGGCGAGCGGGCCGAGTTCGGTGGCCTCGTCGAGGGGGTCGCCGATGCGGATGGACTTGGCGCGCTCGCAGACCCGCTCCAGCAGTTCGTCGTAGACGGAGCGGTGGGCGAAGACGCGGCTGCCCGCGATGCAGGTCTGGCCCGCCGCGGCGAAGACACCGGCGATGACTCCCATGGCGGCGTTGGCGACGTTCGCGTCCTCGAAGACGATCTGCGGGGACTTGCCGCCGAGTTCGAGGGTGGTGCCGATGAAGCGGCCCGCGGCCGTGGTGGCGATCCGCGATCCGGTGGCCGTGGAACCGGTGAAGGAGATCTTGGCGAGTCCTTCGTGGTCGACGAGGGCCTGCCCCGCCTCGGCGCCGTAGCCGGTGACGACGTTGACGACGCCGGGCGGGAACCCGGCCTCCAGGGCGAGTTCGGCGAGGCGGAGGCCGGTCGCTGAGGTGTACTCGGAGGGCTTGACGACGACGGTGTTGCCCGCGCACAGGGCGGGGGCGAGCTTGCTGGTGGTCAGGGTCAGCGGCGAGTTCCACGGGGTGATCGCGCCGACGACGCCGAGCGGTTCGCGGGCCGTGTAGTTGAGGACGGCGCGGTCGGAGGTGGGGATCGTCTCGCCGTGGATCTTGTCGGCGAGGCCCGCGTAGTAGTGGAAGTACTCGGGCAGCGTGGCGAGTTGGCCGCGCATCTCGCGCAGCAGCTTGCCGTTGTCCCGGGACTCCATGAGGGCGAGTTCCTCGGCGTTCTCGGCGATCAGCTCGCCGAGGCGGCGCAGCAGGTGGCCCCGCCTGGTCTGGCTGAGGTCGCGCCAGGTCGGGTCCTCGAAGGCGGCGCGGGCCGCCTTCACCGCCTTGTCGACGTCGGCGGCGGTGCCGCGGGCCGCGCGGTAGAGGACGCGTCCCGTGGCCGGGTCGGTGCTCTCGAAGTACTCGCCCGCGGCCGGCTCGACCCAGCGGCCGCCGATGAAGTGCTGCCACGTGGTGCGGCCCGTGGAAGCCGTGGGGTCAGACATGTGCGATCTCTCCGGTGGCTGTGCTCTCTTCGACAAATCGGGTGAGGGTGTCGGCGAACGCCGCCGGTCGCTCCACCGGCAGCATGTGCCGCGCGCCGGGCACGACCACCGCCCGGCAGTCGGGCAGCGCCGCCGCCAGCCGGTGTGTCATCTCCGGCGTGGACCCGGGGTCGTCCTCCCCGGTCACGGCGAGCGTCGGCACGGTGATGTCACCGAGGTGCGGCCCGAGTTCGGCGTCGGCTTGTGCGAACACCCGGTAGCAGCCGAGGAAGGAGCCGACGTCGTTGGCGGCGAGGGTGGCCCGCGTCCGCTCGACGGTCTCCCGCCGCACGGCGGTGCCCGCGTACCAGCGCTCGATGGATGCCTCGGTGCTCGCCGCGAAGTCCCGCTCGGCGGTGCGCAGCCGGGCCCGGACGGCCGCCCGCTCGTCGGGGGTGCGGCGGCACACGGAGCTGGCGAAGGTGAGTGTCCGGGTCAACTCGGGGCGGTGCAGGGCGAGGTGCTGGGCGACGAGCGCGCCGAGCGAGAACCCGACGACGTGCGAGCCCGCCGGGATGTGCTCCGCGACCCCGTCGGCCAGCTCCGCGAGGGTGATGTCGCCGCGCACGGGCGGCCGGGCGCCGTGTCCCGGCAGGTCGGGCGCGAGGACGGTGAACCGGTCGGCGAGCAGGGCGGTGACGGGCTCCCACATGGTGCGGTCGAGGCCGACGCCGTGCAGCAGTACGAGGGGCGGCTTGTCCATGGCGGTGCCTACTGCTCGGTGGCGAGCGGGGCGAGGCGGGCCTGCGGGCGTCCCTGCGCGGCGGCGGCGAGCCCGACGACGATCTCGTCGGCGCGCGGACCGTCGGGGACGCGTACCTCGATGCTCTGGTGGTGGGAGCGGATGGTGGCGTCGGTGATGTGCTTGAGCGGGATGTCGAAGACACCTCCGGCGACCGCGCGCTTCTCCACGGCGGGCAGCAGCGTGGTGGCGTTCGCCGCCTTGCGGAAGTGGTCGCCGAACTTGAGCGTGTGGATCAGGGCGCTGCCGTGCTCCACCTCACCGTCGAGGCCGACGATCGCGGCCTTGCCGTACGCCTCGACGGGCGCGCCGAGCGCCTCGACGACGCGGGGCGCGAGCAGCTCGCCGAGCCGGGGTGCCACCTCGTCGATGCCGGGCAGCAGGTCGTCGACGAAGCCCTGGCCGGCCCACGGGTTCTCGATCACGGCGAGCACGACGGCGGTGCGGGCCACGGATTCGACGGGGCGGCCGCCCTCGGCGTGGACGTCTTCGACGTAGGTCAGGATCTTGCGGAGGTTCATCGGGCGGTCTCCAAGTCGGCGAGGCGGACCACGGGGTCCTGGCGGCGGTCTCCGATACGGGCGTTGGGGCGGGGCCCCGACGAGGCGGCGGCCACCACGACGATCTCGTCGGGGCGTGGCGCGTCCGGCACCCGGATCTGCACGGTCTGGTAGTGGGAGCGGGTGGCGGCGGCGGTCTTGTGCCACACCGGGACGGTCAGCGGTTCGCCGGCCGCGAGCCGGTCGTCGCTGAACACGATGATCGAGGTGCCCTCGGTCAGCTCCCGCAGCACGTTGCCGAAGTACGGGGTGTGAATCAAGGCCCCGCCGTGCTCGATCTCGCCGTCGAGGCCGACGACGGCGGCCTTGCCGAACGCCTCGACGTGCTCCACGCCGCCCAGCGTCTCGATCAGCCGGTCGGTGAGGAGCCTGCCGATTCCGGGGGCGATGTCCTCCACCTCCGGCTGGAGGTCGGCCACGAATCCGCGCCCGGCCCAGGGGTTCTCGATCACGGCGGCCGCAGCGACCCGTCGTACGGGGATGGCGACCGGTCGGCCGAGCTCCAGGAGGACTTCGTCCACCACGGTGACGACCTTGCGCAGTCGGCCTCTTGAGGGCGCGGCCCACGAGTGGTGGCCCGCTGAAGGTTGCTGTGCCATGGCAGTGACACTAAAAGTCGCCCCGAGGGCCGTCAAGGGTCATCCGCAAATACGCGCCCCTGACCTAGGCATACACAAAGAAGCGCCTAGAAGGGCAAGGAATTCCGTCCGAACCATTGACACGGCGGATGGCCGATTCCTACGGTCCTCTGCCATACAACAGATCTGCCATGCAAGAGCCGCAGATCCGAGCGAGGAGCCGCCATGTCACTCACTCTGGAACACGCCACCGACCGGCCCGCCCGCCTCCGCGCCGCCTGGGACGCGGCCTGGAACCGGGGCGAGGTGGACGCCCTGGACACCGTCCTGAGCCCCGGATACGTACGCCGCCGCGGCCCCGCGGGCAACGCCCAGGACCGGGCCGGGTTCAAGGAGAGCATCAGCGCCGTGCGCGCCGCGTTCCCCGACCTGCACACCGAGATCGAGGACCTCGTCGAGGACGGGGACCGGCTCGCGATCCGCTGGCGCAGCACCGGCCGGCACACCGACACCTTCCTCGGTGTGCCGCCCACCGGCCGCCCCGTCGAGGTGTCGGGAGCCACCTTCGCCCGCTTCGACGGGGACACCGTGGCCGAGGAGTCGGTCACCTTCGACTCCCGGCAGCTCCTGGAGGCGCTGGGCATCATCACGACGGCGCACGAGGCAGCCGTCGACGCCGACCTGGTCAAGGGCGTGCACCGCAAGTTCATCACCGGTGTCACCGTGGTGACCACGGACGACGGCGGCACCCCCAAGGGGCTCGCCGTGAACGCGTTCTCCAGCATCTCGCTGGATCCGCCGATGGTCCTGGTGTGCGTCCAGCGCAGCTCCTCGACACACCCCGCGCTGCACCGGGCCACCCACATCGGCATCAACATCCTCGCCGCCGACCAGCTCGACGTGGCGAAGGTGTTCGCGAGCAAGGGCACCGACAAGTTCGCCGCCCTCGACTGGGCGCCCGGCGAGCACGGCGCGCCGCTGCTCGACGGGTCCGCCGCCCAGCTGGAGGTGGAGATCGGCGAGCGCCTGGAGGCCGGCAGCCACACCGTGTTCACCGGCCGCGTGGTCTTCGCCCGGCACGAGGAGCGCGCCCCGCTCGTCTACAGCGGCGGCGGCTTCTTCGACATCTCCGCCACGGCCCCGCTGCCGTGGTGACACCCCTCTCCCCCGATCCCCGGAGCACGCCATGACCCAGGCCTCCCAGGAACCCGTGTACGGCAGCTCGGTCACCAAGGTCGAACCGTTCGGCGTCGACCACATCCCGGACAGTGAGCGGCACGGGAAACCCAGTTCCCAGTTCTTCGTGTGGTTCGCGGCGGGGCTGAACTTCCCCGTCATCCTGCTCGGCTTCAGCGCCGCCTGGTTCGGCCTGAGCTTCCCCGTCGCCGTCGGCGCGATCGTCGTCGGCGCCGCGGTGGGCTCCGCGCTGATGGCCGTGATGTCCCGGATGGGCGTACGGCTCGGTGTGCCGCAGCAGATCCAGGCGCGCGGGCCGCTCGGCTTCTTCGGCAACTTCGTGCCGGTCGCCTACATCAACGTGTTCTCCGGTGTGGGCTGGGCCGCGGTCACCGTCATCCTCGGCGGCAAGGCGTTCGCCGAGCTGAGCCATCTGCCGTTCTGGCTGTGCGC
This sequence comes from Streptomyces sp. SDT5-1, assembly GCF_052245995.1. Taxonomy (NCBI): domain Bacteria; kingdom Bacillati; phylum Actinomycetota; class Actinomycetes; order Kitasatosporales; family Streptomycetaceae; genus Streptomyces; species Streptomyces sp. SDT5-1. The sequence goes on from NZ_CM125963.1 coordinate 1,206,320, forward strand.
GCTGCTGCTCACCCTGGTCGAGCTCGTCGTGGCCATCTTCGGCTACAACATGATCAATTTCCTTCAGCGGGCGCTGACGTACGTCCTCACCCCGCTGTTCGTGCTGATCACGGTCGTGGCGGTGGCCCGCGGCGGCACCCTCTTCGAGGCGAATCCGCACGCGGAGGGCTATGTCGGCGCGGCCGGCGGCTCGATCACGCTCGGCGGCTGGTTCCTCGCGTTCCTGGTGGCGTGGGCGCCGTTCGCCTCCGACTACTCGCGCTATCTGCCGGACACGGCGCAGGTCGTCCGGCAGACCACCTGGTACACGGGGCTCGGCAACTTCCTCACCATCGCCTGGCTCGGCATCCTCGGCGTCGTGGTCGGCGCGTCCGCGTCCAGCTCGGACACGATCACCGCGCTGCATCAGCTGATGGGCCCGTTCGCGGTCCCGGCCCTCGTCGCCGTCGGCCTGTCGGCGCTCGCGCAGAACTTCCTCAACGTCTACGGCGGCGCGATCTCCGTCCAGACCCTCAAGATCCCCGTCACCCGTACCCAGGCGGTGGCCGGCATCTGCGCCCTCGCCTACGCGATCAGCCTGTGGGGCGCCTCCGGCACGGAGGACAAGTTCAAGGTCTTCCTCAACCTGACCGCGTACTTCATCGCGCCGTTCGCCGCCGTGCTCCTCATCGACTTCTACCTGGGCGGGCGCGGCGACCCGCGCAGGATCGCCGAGCTGTACGACCGGACCAGGATCGTCGACTGGGGCCTGGTGGCGTGGGCGGCGGGCGTCGCGGGATCCGTGCCGTTCTGGGTGTCCGACCTCTACACCGGTGCCTTCGCGGCGGCCCACCCGGGCGCGGGCGACCTGAGCATGCTCGTCGCCGCGGGCGTCGCGGTCGTCGTGTACCTCTTCACGTACCGTCTGAAGCCCCTGTGGCGCCGGGAGGTGGCCACCGAGGACGGGGCGGGCCAACTCGCCGAGCGCACACCGGACTTGATCGGTCGCGGCTGATCGTGACGCCACCGCGGCGGGTGTGTCCGTCGCGGTGGCGGGTACGACACTTCCCGTGCAGGATGTCGCGGAAGCGACCGATGAGCGAGGAGTGTCCGAAGTGATTCGAAAGTTGCAGGCCGTGGCCCTGGACTGCGCCGACCCGGTCCGGCTCGCCGAGTTCTACGCGGAGCTGCTCGGCGGCCGGGTGGAGGTGGACCCCGACGACCCCGACTGGGTCGACGTGGTCGGCTTCGAGGGCACCCCCCTGGCCTGCCAGCGGGTCGACGGGTACCGGCCCCCGCAGTGGCCGGGCCAGGAGCATCCGCAGCAGCTGCACCTCGACTTCGACGTGGACGACCTGGAAGCGGACGAGAAGCGGGTCCTGGACCTCGGCGCCACCCTCCTGGAACGCACGGACCAGCTCCACCCCGGCACCAACTGGCGCGTCTACGCGGACCCGGCCGGCCACCCGTTCTGCCTCTGCCTGCATTGATCGGCGCGGGTCGCCCGGCCGCCGCCTCACGTGGTCGGCGCGACCCGCTCCAACGCGTCGACGCTCCCTGCCATGACCTCGCGCAGATGCGCGGTGAGATGCTCCAACGGCCAGTCCCACCACGCCACTTCGAGCAGTCGATCGACGTCGGCATCGCTGTACCTGCGCCGGATCAGCCGCGCCGGGTTCCCGCCCACGATCCCGTAGTCGGGCACGTCGTCGACGACGACCGCCCCGGAGGCGATGACCGCGCCGTGCCCGATGCGGACGCCCGGCATCACCGTCGCCCGGTACCCGAACCACACGTCGTGCCCGACAACGGTGTCACCACGGCCGGGCAGACCGGTGATGAGGTCGAAGTGCTCGCTCCAGTCACCGCCCATGATCGGGAAGGGGAACGTGGAAGGGCCGTCCATCCGGTGGTTGGCGCCGTTCATGATGAACCGCACCCCCTCCCCCAGCGCACAGAACTTCCCGATGACCAGCCGCTCGGGACCGTAGTGGTACAGCACGTTGCGGGTCTCGAACGCGGTCGGGTCGTCCGGGTCGTCGTAGTAGGAGAACTCACCGACCTCGATGAGCGGTGACGTCACCAGCGGCTTGAGCAGCACCACCCGCTCCTGCTCGGGCATCGGGTGCAGCACGGTCGGATCGGCGGGAACGTTCGCGGGCACCGAGCGGCCTCATTCCTGGGGCTCCGGTGGGCGCCCATGCGGCCGACCACCCATTGACAGGACATTTGAACAAGGACGATCGTACTCGGGCCGGAGCGCGCCAGAAGGTCGGAGCGAAGGGACGCCAGCCGAGATGCCGTTGGATGTGTTGACCATGGGCCGCGTGGGGGTGGACGTGTATCCGCTCCAGACGGGTGTCGGGCTCGCGGAGGTGTCGTCGTTCGGGAAGTACCTGGGTGGCAGCCCGACGAACGTGGCGGTCGCCGCGGCCCGCTACGGACGGCGCAGCGCCGTGATCACGAAGACCGGCGACGATCCCTTCGGTGTGTTCGTGCGAACGGCGTTGGAAGGGTACGGAGTTGATGCCTCGTATGTCGGGACGTCGGATGTCGCGCCGACCCCGGTGACGTTCTGCGAGATCTTTCCGCCGGACGACTTCCCGCTCTATTTCTACCGGCTGCCGAAGGCGCCTGATCTGGACATCCGGCCCGACGAGCTCGACCTCGACGCGGTGGTGGGCGCCTCCGTGTTCTGGATGACCGGTACCGGACTGTGCGAGGAGCCCTCGCGGGCGGCGACGCTCGCGGCGCTCCAGCACCGGGCCGAGCGGGGCACGACGGTGTTCGACCTGGACTGGCGGCCCATGTTCTGGTCGGACCCGGCGCAGGCCCGCGTGTACTACCGGGAGGCGCTCGCCCACACCACCGTCGCGGTCGGCAACCTCGACGAGTGCGAGGTCGCGACCGGCGAACGCGAACCGTACGCGGCGGCGAACGCGCTGCTGGCGGCGGGAGTCGAGCTGGCCGTCGTGAAACAGGGCCCCAAGGGCGTGCTCGCCATGGACCGCGAGGGCGCGGTCGCCGAGCTGCCGCCCGTCCCGGTGGACGTGGTGAACGGCCTCGGCGCGGGCGACGCGTTCGGCGGCGCGCTCTGCCATGGCCTCCTGTCCGGGTGGGACGTGACACGCACAGTGGCGTTCGCGAATGCCGCAGGGGCCCTGGTGGCGGGCCGTCTCGCCTGCTCGGACGCGATGCCCACGGCCCCCGAGGTCGAGGCCAAGCTGCGGGAGGTGCGCGATGCCGGCTGATCGGCGGACTGTACGGATCGGTGTCATCGGCGCCGGCTGGATCGGCCGGGAGCACATCCGACGGCTCACCGACGTGGTCGTGGGCGCCCGGGTGACCGCCGTGACCGACATCGACGCGGAGCGCGCGGCGGAGGCGGCCCGGTACCCCGGCGCGGCCGTGCACCCCGACGGCGCCTCGCTGATCGCCTCCCCCGACGTGGATGCCGTTGTGGTCACCTCGTCGGGCCCGAGCCACGCCGAGCACGTCCTGACCGCGATCGCCACGGGCAAGCCGGTGTTCTGCGAGAAGCCGCTCGCCACCACGGCCGCGGACTGCCTCAAGATCGTCGAGGCGGAACGGGCGCACGGGCGACGGCTCGTCCAGGTCGGCTTTATGCGCCGCTTCGACCTGGGATATCGGCAGATGAAGGAGGTCATCGACGCGGGCCGGATCGGCACGCCCCTGATGGTGCACTGCGCGCACCGCAACGCGTCGTCCGCACCCGCGTACACCTCCGACATGGCCGCCCTCGACACCGCCGTGCACGAGATCGACGTACTGCGCTGGCTCCTGGCCGACGAGATCGTCTCCGCCCAGGTCATCCTGCCGCGCCCGACGACGAAGAAGCCGGCGCACCTCGTCGACCCCCAGTTCATGCTGTTCGAGACGGCGAAGGGGGTCCGCGTCGACCTGGAGGTCTTCGTCAACTGCCGCTACGGCTACGACATCCAGTGCGAGGCCGTCGGCGAGGACGGGCTCGTCCGGCTGCCTGACCCGGCGGCGGTCGGCGTGCGCACCGCGGGCGCGCACAGCACGGCCGTGCTGCCGGACTGGACGGGCCGCTTCGCGGACGCCTTCGACACCGAGTTCCGCGAGTGGGTCGCGGGCCTGCGGGCGGGCCACGCGTCCACCGGGCCCTCGGCGTGGGACGGCTACGCGGCCACCGTCATCACCGGCGCCGCCGTCGAGTCCCGCGCCACGGGCCGGGTGGTCACCACCGACATCCCGCGGCGTCCCGACTTCTACGACGCGTTTGCCGGGTAGCACGCGGGGCAGGTGCATCGGCCGACGAACATCGCTCGACGCGGAGACTCTGCGCAGGCCGAAGAGATCGGGGTTCATGTGTCAGTCAGGCTCGAGGCCCAGCACCTGTACAAGGTGTTCGGCAGGCGACAGGAAGAGGCGGTGGACCGGCTCCGCCAGGGCGCCGACCGCGAGGAACTGCGGTCCGAAGGGACCACAGCGGGCGTGATCGACGCCTCGTTCGAGGTGGAGACCGGGAAGATCTTCGTCGTCATGGGCCTGTCGGGCTCGGGCAAGTCGACGTTGCTGCGCATGCTGAACGGTCTTTCGGAGCCGACGGCCGGGCAGGTGCGGTTCGACGGCGACGATCTGACGGCGCTGCCCGCGAAGGAGCTGCGGGACGTCCGCTCCCACAAGATCAGCATGGTGTTCCAGCACTTCGCGCTGTTCCCGCACCGCAGCGTGCTGGAGAACGCGGCGTACGGTCTCGCGGTGCAGGGCGTGCCGCGCGCCGAGCGCGAGCGGCGGGCCACGGAGGCCCTCGAACTGACCGGCCTCAAGGGCTGGGAGGCGTCCTTCCCCGACGAGCTGTCGGGCGGCATGCAGCAGCGCGTGGGCCTCGCCCGCGCCCTCGCCACGGACGCCGAACTGCTCCTGATGGACGAGTCGTTCAGCGCCCTCGACCCGCTGATCCGGCGTGACATGCAGGACCAGCTGCTGGTGCTGCAGCGGAAGCTCAAGAAGACCATCGTCTTCATCACGCACGACCTGAACGAGGCCATGCGCCTGGGCGACCGCATCGCCGTCATGCGCGACGGCCGCATCGTGCAGAACGGCACCCCGGAGGACATCCTGATCCGCCCGGCGGACGACTACGTCGCCAACTTCATCCAGGACGTGGACCGTTCGCGCGTGCTCACCGCCGGCGCCATCATGGAGTCCTCCGAGACGCTGCGCACCACCACGGCCGGTCCTGGGCCCACCGACACCGAACTGCTCGCGCGGGCCAGCGCCCGGGTCTCCCCCGACACCCCGCTCGCCGACCTGTTCGCCCCGTGCGCGGCGCGCGCCGCCGAGCCGGTCGCCGTCGTCGAGGACGAGGTGCTGGTCGGCGTGGTGAGCCAGCGGCGGCTGCTCGCCGTGCTCGGTGAGGCCGCGAACCCCGCGGCCCCACCGGAGGCGGCCACCGCCTAGGGGTAGAAGTGCGTGAGGGACTCCGCCACGCACGCGGGCTTCTCGGAGCCCTCCAGCTCGAACGTGAACGCCCGTGTCATCTGCACCCCGCCCCGCGCGACCTCCTTCACCTCGGCGACGGAGGCGTGCAGGCGGACTCGGCTGCCGACGGGCACCGGCGCCGGGTAACGCACCCGGTTCACGCCGTAGTTGAGGGCGCGGCCCACGCCCTCGACCCGGAGCAGCTCGGCGAACATCGGGATGCCCCAGCTCAGCACCATGTAGCCGTGCGCGATGGTGCGCCCGTACGGTCCCGACGCGGCGCGCTCGACGTCGGTGTGGATCCACTGGTGGTCCCCGGAGACATGGGCGTACGCGTCGATGAGCTCCTGGGTGATCTCCTTCCACTCGGAGCGCCCGAGGTCGCGCCCGGCGAGGGCGAGGATCTCCGGGATGCCGTGCACGGTCAGGGGCATGGGGTGGGGCTCCGTTCGTCGTTCTCTTCGGGTCAGGCGGACGCCGCGACCGCGCGCGGCGCGGGCTCCGGGTCGGCCGCGAGCTCGTCGTGGTTGGGGCGCTTGAGCAGGAGCAGCATGCAGCCGAGGGTGAGCGCGACCTGGAACAGGGCGTAGGCGATGACCGCGGTGATGGAGCCCGTCTTGTTGAGCAGGAACTGGCCGACGATCGGGGTCGTGCCGCCGAGGAGCGTGCCGCACAGCTGGTAGCACAGGGAGATGCCGGTGTAGCGCAGGTGGGCGGGGAAACGGCTGGCGAGCATGCCGGCGAGCGCCGCGTAGTACAGGCAGTGCGGGATGGTGGCGACGGCGACGCCGAGCATCGCGAGGCCGTAGTTGTTGGTGCCGATGAGGACGAACATGACCGGCAGCAGCACCAGTTCGGGCACCAGCATGACGGTGACCGCTCGCGCCCAGCTCTTCATCTTCGTGGCGAGGACGGCACCGAAGGGCTGGACGAGGACCTGCGTGATGTTCGCGACGAGGATGATCGTGAGGAACGAGCTGCGGTCGAAGTCGAGCGAGGTGGTCGCCCAGGACAGGGCGAACGTCGACTTGAAGTACGTGGCGGACAGGCCGATGGTGCAGGCGCCGATGCCGAGGGCGATCAGGCCGGGGTGGCTGCGCAGCACCTCGGTCAGCGGCAGCTTGGCGACTTCCTTCTTCTCGATGAGCTTGGCCATGGCCGGGGACTCGGCGACCTTGAGGCGGACGAGCAGGCCCACGAGGACGAGGACGGCGGAGGCGAGGAACGGGATGCGCCAGCCCCAGGACACGAAGGCGTCGTCGGGCAGCCGGCTGATGGCGAGGAAGCTGAGGGTGGCGAGGGTGTTGCCGACGGGCGAGCCCTGCTGGGCGAACGCCCCGTACAGCACCGACTTGCCCTTGGGTGCGCTCTCGGAGGCGATGAGGACGGAGCCGCCCCACTCGCCGCCGAGGCCGATGCCCTGGATCATGCGGATGCACACCAGGAGGACCGGCGCGGCGACGCCGATGGACGAGTAGCCGGGCAGCAGGCCGATCGCGGTCGTGGACAGGCCCATCATCAGGAGGGTGATGACGAGGGTCTTCTTGCGGCCGAGGCGGTCGCCGAAGTGGCCGAAGACGATGCCGCCGAGCGGGCGGGCGAGGAAGCCGACCCAGAAGGTCGCGAAGGCGACCAACGTGCCGATGGCGCCGTCGAGTTCGGGGAAGAACACCTTGTCGAAGGCGAGCGCGGCCGCGGTGCCGTAGATGTAGAAGTCGAACCACTCGATGGTGGAGCCGACGAAGGCGCCGAATCCTGCTCTGTTGGCGGCTCTGGTCTCCGCGCGCGAGGTGGCGGTGGACGCACTCATGGGTCGCTCCGTGAACGTCGTTGATCAAGCGGATGGGGACGAGTGGGGGGGTGTGGTGCGGGGAGTTGTCAGGCGGCGACGCGCTCGAAGACCGCGGCGAGGCCCTGGCCGCCGCCGATGCACATGGTCTCCAGGGCGTAGCAGGCCTCACTGCGCCGCATCTCGTGGGCGAGCGTGGCGAGGATGCGGGCGCCGGTGGCGCCGACGGGGTGGCCGAGGGAGACACCGGAGCCGTTGACGTTGACGCGCTGCTCGTGGTCCTTCTCGCCGAGGCCCAACTCGCGGGTGCAGGCGAGGACTTGCGCGGCGAACGCCTCGTTGAGCTCGATCAGGTCGAGGTCGGCGAGGGTGAGCCCGGCGCGCTCCAGGGCGGCGCGGGTGGCGGGTACGGGGCCGATGCCCATGGTGGCGGCGGGGACGCCGGCGCGGGCGAAGGAGACGAGGCGGACCAGCGGGGTGAGGCCGAGGCGCTCGGCGGTGGCGGCGCTGGTGACGAGGCAGGCGGCGGCCGCGTCGTTCTGGCCGCTGGCGTTGCCCGCGGTGACGGTGGCCTCGGGGTCGGCCTTGGCCATGATGGGCCGCAGCTTGGCGAGTTGCTCGGCGGTGGTGTCGGGGCGCGGGTGCTCGTCGACGCTCACGACGGTGTCGCCCTTGCGGCCGCGTACGGTGACGGGCACGGTCTCCGCGTCGAAGCGGCCCTCCTGCATCGCGCGGGCGGCGCGCTGTTGGGAGCGCAGGGCGAGCGCGTCCTGGTCGGCGCGGCTGATGCCGTACTCGCGGCGCAGGTTCTCGGCCGTCTCGATCATGCCGCCGGGCACGGGGTGGTGGACGCCGCCCGCGGTCACCCGGCCGCGCGCGAGGGAGTCGTGGAGCTGGAGCCCCGGGCCCTTGATGCCCCAGCGGCCTTCGTGCGTGTAGTACGGGGCGGCGCTCATCACGTCGACGCCGCCCGCGATGACGACGTCGCTGAAGCCCGCGCGGATCTGCATGGCGGCGTCGAGCACGGCCTGCAGTCCGGAGCCGCAGCGCCGGTCGACCTGGGAGCCGGTGACGGTCTCGGGGAGCCCGGCGTCCAGGGCGGCGACGCGGCCGATGGCGGGGGCCTCGGAGCTGGGGTAGGCGTGCCCGAGGATCACCTCGTCGACGCGGTCGGGGTCGATGCCGGTGCGGGCGACGACCTCGGCGACGACGCGGGCCGCGAGCGCCGCGGGGGTCTGCCCTGCGAGGGCGCCGCCGAAGCGTCCGATGGGGGTGCGGAGCGGTTCGCAGATGACGACATCGGCCTGTTCGGGCACGGCGGAACACCTTTCGGGCGGCTCAGGGGGTGAGGCGACCATCGCACCCCACCGCTGAGTCGGTCCAATACCAAGTTTTCAGCGGATCAAGACGCGAGCCGTCTCAATCGCGGCTCTCCGGCGTCGGCAGTGCCTCCTCGCACACCGCGAGCACGGCCCGCAGCGCCGCAGAGGGGTTGTCGGTCCGCCAGGCCAGGGCCGCCTGCCGCCGGATGGTCGGGCCGGCGAGCGGCCGGTAGACGAGCCCGGTCTGCTGGATGTGGCGCACCGACGACACCGTGAGCGTGACCCCGACACCCGCCGCGACCAGCGCGAGGATCGTGTACGAGTCGGGGGCCTCCTGCACCACGCGCGGGTTGAAGCCGGAGGCCTCGCAGGTCTCGACCATGGCGTCGCGGACCGTGGACCCGGCGTTCGCGGGGAAGGAGACGAAGGGCTCGTCGGCGAGGATGCCGATGGGGATCTCGTCGAGCCCGGCGAGGTGGTGGTCGGAGGGCAGCGCGCACAGCAGCTCCTCCTCGTCGATGACCCGGTGCGCGACGCCCGGCTGGGTCACGGGGAGACGGACGAAGCCGAGGTCGAGGGTGCCGTCGGCGACCCGGTCGAGGGCCACGTTCGCGTACGTCTGGCCCTTCATGACCAGCTCGATGGCCGGGTGCGCGGCCCGCACCGCACGCGTCAGGCGGGGCAGCGTCTCGTGGCTGGACGCGCCGGCGAACCCGATGGTGACCCGGCCGAACTCGCCGCGCCCCGCCGCCTTCGCGGCCCGCACCGCCGTGTCGAGATCGGCGAGCACGGTCCGTACGGGTTCGAGGAAGGACTCCCCCGCGCTGGTGAGCCGCACGGAGCGGGTGTTGCGCTCGAAGAGCTGGACGCCGAGCTCCTTCTCCAGCTGCCTGATCTGCTGGCTGAGCGGCGGCTGGGCCATCTGGAGCCGCTTGGCGGCCCGGCCGAAGTGCAGCTCCTCGGCGACGGCGGTGAACGCGGTGAGATGACGCAGCTCCACGAGCCCCGCCCCCATTCATTAATCAGAGGTCTTGATCCGACCTTAATTTGGTATTGGACGGCAATCAATGGGCGCTGACACGGTAGGGCGACCACTACGCACTCACGGAGGAGCACCGTGTCACCAAAGGTCATGTCGATGAAGGAGGCCGTCGCCGCCTTCGTGCACGACGGCGCCACCGTCAGCATCGAGGGCTTCACCCATCTCGTCCCGACCGCCGCGGGGCACGAGATCATCCGGCAGGGCCGCAGGGACCTCACGGTGGTCCGGATGACGGCGGACATCGTCGTCGACCAGATGATCGCCGGAGGGTGTGTCTCCCGCCTGGTCTCCTCCTTCGTCGGCAACTCCTCCGCCGGTTCGCTCGGTGAGCTGCGCCGCCGCATCGAGAAGGCCGACCCTGCGCCGCTCGCCTTCGAGGAGTACAGCCACTACGGCATGATCTGCCGCTATCTGGCGGGCGCCCAGCGCCTGCCGTTCTACCCGCTGCGCAGCTACGGCGGCAGCGACCTGCCGGGCATCAACGACGCGCTGCGCAAGGTGACTTCGCCCTACCCCGGCCCGGACGGCGAGCCCGAGCAGATCTACGTCGTGCCGCCCGTGAACCCGGACGTCACGATCATCCACGCGCAGCGCGCCGACCGGCTGGGCAACACCCAGATCTGGGGCCTCACCGGCATCCAGGCCGAGGCGGTGTACGCGGCGAAGAAAGCGATCGTCGTCGTCGAGGAGCTCGTCGAGGACGACGTGGTCCGCTCGGACCCCAACCGCACGCTGGTGCCCGCGCACGCCGTGGACGCCGTCGTGGTGTGCCCGCGCGGCGCGCACCCCTCGTTCGCGCAGGGCTACTACGACCGGGACAACGCCTTCTACCGCGCCTGGTCGGGCATCAGCAAGGACCCCGAGCGGCTCCAGGAGTGGCTCGCCGAGTGGGTGTACGGGACGGCCGACCACGCCGAGTACGTCGCCAAGCAGGGCGCGGAGTTCTGGGAGGGGCTCGCGGTCGGCGAGGCCCTGAGCGAACCGGTGAACTACGGACGGCGACTGTGAGCGCGACACACGAGAGGGAACTGACCACCATGACTGCCACCGCACCCGACACGGTCACCTCGTCGGAGCTGCTCTCCGTCGTCGCCTCCCGCGAACTGGCCGCGCGCCGCACGGTGTTCGCCGGCATCGGCCTGCCCACGCTCGCCACCGAACTGGCCCACCTGACGGTCGCCCCGCAGATCGAGGTGGTCTACGAGTCCGGGGTGTGCGGCGCGCACCCCTCGCACCTTCCGGAGACCATCGCCGACGCCGTCCTCATCACGGGCGCGGAGGCGGTCCTCTCGATGCCGACCCTGTTCGGCAGCGTCCTCCAGGGCGGGCACATCGACGTGGGCTTCCTCGGCGCCGCGCAGATCGACCGCTGGGGCAACCTCAACACCTCCGTCATCGGCGACTGGGACAGCCCGCAGGTACGCCTTCCCGGCTCCGGCGGCGGCATCGAGGTGATGGCCAACTCGCGGGAGGTGTTCGTCGTGATGCGCCGCCACAACCCGCGCTCGTTCACCGAAACCCTCGACTTCTGCACGACGCCGGGCCCCGACCGGGCGCTCGCCGAGGGCATCAGGCCGCTCGGCGTCGGTGTCACCCGTGTCATCACCGAGCTGGGCATCCTGTCCCGCGAGGGCATCGGCCAGGAGCTGCGGCTGACCGCCGTGCACCCCGGTGTCACCGTCGAGCAGGTCAGGGCGGCGACGGGCTGGGACCTGAAGGTGGCCGACCGCGTCGAGACCGTGGAGCCGCCGAGCGCGGCCGAGCTGCGGCTGCTGCGCGAGGACGTCGACCCCGGCCGCGTCTACCTCCGCTGACCCGCCCTCGTACACCCTTCTGCGAGAGACACCCCTCCTACGAAAGGTTCCCTCTGTCATGCGCATCAGGATCGTCGGCGCCGGAGCCATGGGGCGCGGCATCGCCCAGTGGGCGGCGAGCGCCGGACACACCGTCGAGCTGGGCGACGTACGCACGGAGGCGGTGCGGGAGGCCGTCGACTTCGTGCGGTCGATGCTGGACCGCGCGGTGGCCAAGGACCGGATGAGCGCGGAGGACAGCGCGGCGGCCGTGGCGCGGCTCGTCCCGCTGGACGATCCGTGGGCGCCGGGCCCCGACGTCGAGCTGGTCGTCGAGGCGGTGCGCGAGGACCTGGACACCAAGGCGGAGGTGTTCGGCAGGCTCGCCCAGGTGCTGCCCGCCTCCACCGTCTTCGCCACCAACACGTCCTCGCTGTCGGTGACGCGGATCGCCGCGACGCTCGACGACCCGTCGCGCCTCGCGGGCCTGCACTTCTTCAACCCCGTGCCGCTGATGAGGATCGTCGAGGTGGTGCCGGGCGCCGCCACGCGCCCGGAGATCCCGGCGGCGCTCACGGAGCTGGTCGAGGGCTGCGGGCACCGCGCCGTCACGGTCTCCGACACCCCGGGCTTCCTCGTCAACCACGCGGGGCGCGGCCTGGTGACGGAGGCGCTCGCACTCCTGGAGGAGTCGGTGGCGCGGCCCGTCGACATCGACCGGATCGCCCGTGACGTCCTGGGCCTGCGGATGGGCCCGTTCGAGCTGATGGACCTCACCGGGCTCGATGTCACGGCGGCGGTCATCGACTCGATCTGGCAGGGCTTCCGCCACGAGCCCCGGCTGCGCCCCTCGTACCTGACACCGAACCGGGTCGCGGCGGGCCTGCACGGCCGCAAGACCGGGCAGGGCTGGTACGCGTACGGACCCGAGGTCGAGGACACCGTCGAGGAGCCGGTGACCGGTGACGCGGACCGTGCGGTGCACGTGCCGGGCGACGGCGCGGACGCGCGGGCGCTGCGCGAGGCATTGACGGCGGCGGGTGCCCGCGTGCGGGACGACCTCTCCCCCGAGGCCGTCGTCCTCGTGCCGGTGTGGGGCACGAGCGTGGCCGACGCCGTGGCCGGCCAAGGGCTTCCCGCCGCACGCACCTTCGGCGTGGACCCGCTGTCCCTCGCGGGCGGCCGACGGGTGCTCTCAGTGACCCCGGCGGCCGATCCGGCGGCGGCCCGCGACGCCCGCGCGGTGCTCGCCCGCGCCGACCGTGCCGTGACCCTCGTACGGGACACCGCGGGTTCGGTGGCGCAGCGCCTCCTGGCGTCCGTGGTGTCGGTCGCCGCGTCGATCGCCGAGCGGTCCCTCGCGACGCCCGCCGACATCGACCTGGCGGTGACGCTCGGCCTCGGCTACCCCGTGGGCCCGCTGGCCTGGGGCGACCGGATCGGCGCCGCCCGTCTGCTGGAGCTGCAGCGGGCGCTGCACACCACGACGGGCGACCCCCGGTACCGGCCGACCCGCTGGGTCGCGGAACGGGCCGCGCTCGGCCTGCCGTTGACCGCTGCGGGGACGTCACCGGAGGACTGCGCCGGCTGACCTCACCAGTCGTGCACGGCCCCGTCCCGCAGCCGGTTCACCGGCAGGTACCTGCGCTCGTACGGGAACCGCTCGGCGGCCTTCTCGTCGAACTCGACGCCGATGCCGGGGCGGTCGCCCGGATGCATGAGGCCGTCCTCGAAGGTCCAGGACGTCCGGAACACCTCCTCGTAGCCGGGGAGGTGGGCCATGTACTCCTGCATGCCGAAGTTCGGGATCGTCAGGTCGAGGTGGAGCGCGGCGGCGAACGACGCCGGGGAGAGGTCACCGGCGCCGTGCGAGCCCGACCGCACCCCGTACAGCTCCGCGAGGGAGAAGATGCGGCGCAGGTGGGTGATGCCGCCGGCGTGCGACACGGAGGCGCGGACGTAGTCGATCAGGCGGTTGGTGATCAGGTGCTGGCAGTCCCAGATCGAGTTGAAGATCTCGCCGACCGCGAGCGGCGTCGTGGTGTGCTGCCGGATCAGGCGGAAGGCCTCCTGGTCCTCGGCCGGGGTCGGGTCCTCGATCCAGAACAGCCGGTACGGTTCGAGGGACCTGCCGAACCGCCCGGCCTCGATGGGGCTGAGGCGGTGGTGGACGTCGTGCAGCAGGTGGAAGTCGTAGCCGAACTCCTCGCGGACGGCGGCCATGTACCGCGGCACGAAGTCGAGGTACGCGCCGGTGTCCCAGACCTCCTCGGTCGGCAGCGAGCCGTCGGCGGGCTCGTAGGTGTCCCCGCCGCCCTTGCGCATGCCGTAGACCCGCTCCAGGCCCGGCACCGCCGCCTGGGCGCGGACGGCGCGGAAGCCCTTGTCGCGGAACCGGCGCACGTCGTCGAGGAGTTCGGGGATCGTGTTGCCGCTGGCGTGGCCGTAGACGGTGACACCGTCGCGGGCCGCGCCGCCGAGCAGCTGGTAGACGGGCAGGTTCGCGACCTTGCCCTTGATGTCCCACAGGGCGACGTCGACGGCGGCGATGGCGGTCATGGTGACCGGGCCGCGCCGCCAGTAGGCACCCTTGTAGAGGTACTGCCACAGGTGCTCGATGCGGGCCGGGTCCTGGCCGATGAGCGTCGGGCAGACGTGGTCGCGCAGGTAGGAGGCGACCGCCAGCTCCCGGCCGTTGAGGGTGGCGTCGCCGATGCCGGTGACACCGTCGGACGTGGTGATCTTCAGGGTGACGTAGTTGCGGCCGGGGCAGGTGACGAAGACCTCGGCGGAGGCGATGGTGGAGGGCATGCGGTGCCGTTCTCCTTGGTGTGCGTCGTCGGATGGTGTGTCAGGCGCGGGCGGCCCGCAGCGCGGCCTCGGCGCCGTGCGCGTCCAGGATCCGGGCGGACTCGGCGACCGCGGCGGCGAACTCGGCGTGCTGTGCCACCTGTTGGGGCACCAGACCGCCTTCCGCGAGGAGCAGCCGGACTTTCGCCTCGGGTCCTGCCGCCCGTGACACCAGGTCGGTGAGCCGGGTGCGGGCGCCGTCGCGCACCGCGCCCAGGGCCCGCTCGTCGTACGCGCCGTCGACGGTCAGGACCCGTGCGTACGCGGCGAGGCCGAGCGCCAGCACGCGCGGCACGCGCCCGGCGGCCAGCGACTCGGCCAGGGGCCCCGCCCAGCGCACCGGGATCTTCAGGGAGCCGTCGGAGCCGACCTGCGCGGTGCGGTGGCCGAGCGCCGGATTGGCGAAGCGGTCGAGGAGTTGACCGATGTACGCGGCGCCGGCCAGGCCGTCGGGTTCGCGGACGGTCGGCAGGATCTCCTCCCGCATCGCGAACTCGACCGTGCCGCCGAGGAGTTCGTCGGTCACGGCCGCGTCGATGGAGCGGTGGCCGCGCAGCAGTCCGAGGTAGGCGAGCAGCGAGTGCGCGCCGTTGAGGAGGCGCAGCTTCATCAGCTCGTACGGCGCGACGTCCTTGGTGAACACGGCGCCCGCGTGCTCCCAGGCGGGCCGCCCGGCGCGGAAGTCGTCCTCCATCACCCACAGCTTGTACGGCTCGGCAGGCACTGGCACGGTGTCGCGGACGCCGAACGCGCGGGCCGTCAGCGCGCGGTGCTCGTCGGTGGTGGCGGGGGCGATGCGGTCGACCATGCCGTTCGGCGTCGACACCGAGGCGTCGAGGTACGCCTGGAGGTCGTCGCGCTCCCCGGCGGGCAGCGCGGCGGTGAACTCCCCCAGCAGGGCGCGCAGGCGGTTCCCGTTCTCCATGAGGTTGTCGCAGCTCAGGACGGTGACAGGTGGTGCGCCCGCACGCAGGCGGCGTTGCAGACCGCGCGCGATCAGGCCGATGGCGGTGCGCGGGGCGCCGCCCGCGAGGTCGGCGCGGACCAGCGGGTCGTCGAGGTCGAGGCGGCCGTCCGCGCCGAACGTGTAGCCCTTCTCCGTGACCGTGAGGGACACGATGCGAGTGGTGGCACTGCCGATGAGGTCGACCACCTCCGCGCCCTGCCCGTCGGCGACGAGCCCCCGGTGGTGCACGCCGGGCACTCCCGCGGCGACGGCGCCGTCGCGGTGCAGGGTGAGCACGGTGTAGAGGCCGTCCTGCGCGGCCATGCCCTCGATCACCGGCCGGGGCCCGGCGCCCGGCGTGGTGGACACACCGGTGATGCCCCACGGGCCCTCGGTGTGCCGCAGCGCGTCGGCCGTGTACACCGCCTGGTGGGCGCGGTGGAAGTTGCCGAGGCCGAGGTGGACGATGCCCGCCTCGGGGGTGGGCGGCGGAAGGCGCAGGCCCGGGACGGGCAGCGCGCCACGGGTCAGGCGCGGCAGCGCGCGGTGCTGCGCGCTCACGCGTCCGCCCCGCCGGGCGTGACGAGCACCTTGAGCTGGGTGCGGTCGGTGAGCGCGGTGCGCAGCGCCTCGTCGGCCCGCTCCAGCGGGAACTCGGCGGTGACCAGCCCGTCGAGGCGGACGCGGCCCGCTCCTGCCAGCCGTACGGCCGCGGCGAAGTCCCCTGCGGCGTACCGGAAGGAGGTGAGCAGGGTCAGTTCCTGGCGCTGCATCCAGGCCAGTGGCAGTTCGGTGTCCGGGTGGACCGGGTTGCCGACGACGACGGCGGTGCCGCCGGGGCGCAGCGCGCGGATGCCGGAGACGAGGGCGGGGCCCACGCCGGAGCAGTCCAGGACGGTGTCGTACCCCTCGGGGGCGGCGAGGGCGTGCGCCCGCGCCGGGTCGGGGGTGAGCGCGGCGGCGTCGACGCTCGCCAGGCCGAGCCGCTGCGCGAACTCCCGCCGGGCGGGCGCCACGTCGGACACGGTGACCGTGGCTCCGCAGGCGGCGGCGACCTGCGCGACGAGCACGCCGATGGGCCCCGCGCCGGTGACCAGGACCCGCTGCCCCGGCTCGACGGCCGCGCGGCGCACGGCGTGCACGGCGACCGCGAGGGGTTCGACGAGCGCGCCCAGCTTCACGTCCATGCCGTCGGGCAGCGGGTGCACGAAGTCCCGTGGTACGGCGACGAGTTCGGTGAGCGCGCCGTCGGTGGGAGGCGAGCCGAAGCAGGTTCCTTGCGGGCAGAGGTTGTAGCGGCCGGCGCGGCACAGGGCGCAGCGTCCGCAGGGGTGGGCGGGTTCGATGGCGACAGGTGTGCCGGCGGGCAGGCCGTCCGCGTCGCCGACGGTGTGGCCCGCGGGTTCGTGGCCGAGGACGGTCGGCCGCCGCAGCACGTTGGGACCGTTCTCGCCGTGCTCGTAGTAGTGCAGGTCGGAGCCGCACAGGCCGACGGCGCGGACGGCGACGAGGACCTCGTCCGCGCCCGGCTGGGGCACCGGACGGTCCTCCACGCGCAGATCCTTGGGGCCGTGCAGCACGGCGGCGCGGTGCGTGGTGGTGGCCACGGGGTCACCCTTTCTCTCGTGTCGACCGTACGGGCATGTCGTTCGTACGGACGGTGTGTCGGCAGGTTCTCAGGCGCGCACCGGCAGCGGTTCGACGCGCTTGATGACGAACGCGTAGGTCAGGGCGCCGACGACGGACAGGCCTCCGGAGACCAGCAGCGGCACCAGGTACGAGCCACCGCCCGCCGCGAGCAGGAAGCCGGTGACGATCGGGCCGAGGAACCCGGCGACGTTCGACGCGAAGTTCTGGATGCCGGCGAGGGAGGCGACATGTCCCGCCGTGGGCGCGACGTCGGCGGGCAGCGAGGCGACGGACGCGGTGGCGAAGGTCAGCGAGGCGTAGCTCAGGGAGAGCAGCGCGAGCGCCCCCGAGGCGGTCGGGACGACCACGGCGAGCGCGATGACCGAGGAGCACAGCGTGCCGGAGATCAGGCACGTCTTGCGGACCTTGGTGGTGGACCAGCCCTTGCGGAGCAGCCGGTCCGCGGTGAAGCCGCCGAGCAGCGAGCCGAGGATGGCGACGAGTCCGGGGACCGTGCCGAAGAAGCCCAGGGAGAGCAGGTCGAAGCCGCGCTCGTCGACGAGGTAGCTGGGGAACCACGTGATGAAGAAGTAGATGACGTAGTTCAGGCAGAAGAAGCCGAGCATCATGCCCCAGACCGTCCGGTACCGGAACAGGTCCCGCCAGCGCACCTTGGGCGCGTCCGCCGCCTCGGCGGGCGTCTCTTCGACGCGGGCGCCGCCGGCCTCGATGTAGGCGCGCTCCTCGTCGCTGAGCTTCGGGTGGTCGGCGGGCTCGTGGTAGAGCCGCCACCAGCCGATGATCCACAGGAATCCGAGCAGTCCGCAGGCGATGAACGCGACCCGCCAGTGGAAGGCGGAGACCAGCGCCGTGACCAGCGGCAGGGCGATGGCGGTGCCGACGCGCGCGCCGTTGTCCCACACGCTGTTGGCGAGGGTGCGCTCGTGCCGCGGGAACCAGCGCGAGACGGCCTTCGCGGGCGCCGGATAGCCGGCCGCCTCGCCCGCGCCGAGCAGCATCCGCGCCCCGACGAGCGAGCCCACGCCGCGCACCAGGCCCATGCCGACGGTGGCCACCGACCACCAGATCGCGCCGAGCGCGAAGACCCGCTTGACGCCGTACTTGTCGAGGAGCGCGCCCGCGGGCAGCTGGCAGATCGCGTACGTCAGGAAGAACGCGCTGAGGACGAAGCCCTGGGTCTCGGGACCGATGTGCAGGTCCTTGGACATGGTGGGCAGCGCGACGCTGAGGGTGGAGCGGTCGAGGTAGTTGACCGCGAGGCCGCCGAAGCAGAGCACGGCGATGCCCCAGCGGACGTTCTTGCCGCGGCCGCGCGGGCGGGGCGGCGGGGTGGTGCCGGACGGCTGCGTCACCTCGGTGCCGGTGACGGGGTGGCTGGTCATCGTTGACCTCCGGTCGGAAGCGGACCCGCCACTTTCTACCCGCGCCGGAGCTTACATACAAGGCTTGTATGTAAGAATTTCCGCAGCTGAGGTGAGAGGGTGAGCGGCATGCGGGACGAGCAGCGACGCAGCGGGCGGACGACACGGCACACGACGGCGGGCACGACGCCCCGGGAGTCCAACCGGGTGCGGGTGCACGCGCTGCTGCGCGCCCGCATCACGTCCCTCGAACTGCCGCCGGGCGCCCCGCTGTCGGAGAACGAGCTGGCCGCCGAGCTCGATGTGAGCCGCACCCCGGTGCGCGAGGCGCTGATCCTGCTCGGCGAGGAGTCGCTGGTCGACATCTTCCCGAAGCTCGGCACGTTCGTGTCCCGGATCAGCGTCGACGCCGTCCTCGAGGCCCAGTTCATGCGGGAGGCGCTCGAACTGGCCGCGCTGCGGGAGGCCGTGAAGCGGGCGAGCGACGAGGACGTCGCCGCGCTGCGCGCGATCCTCGACGCGCAGCGGGCCGCGCTCGACGCGGGGGACGACGACACGTTCTTCGAGGAGGACGAGGCGTTCCACCGCCGCCTGATGGAGACCAGCGGTCACCGTACGCTGTGGCGCACGGTCACCACGGCCAAGGCCCACCTCGACCGCGCCCGCCGGCTCAGCCTGCCGCTCCCCCACCGCATCGAGCACCTCATCGACGAGCACCGCCTCGTGGTCGACGCACTGGAGGAGCGCGACGCGGCCCGCGCCGAACAGGCCCTGCGCGGCCACCTCCAGACGGTCTTCGTCGACATCACCACGATCCGCGCGCAGCGCCCGGAGCTGTTCGTGGGCACCGACGAGCCGGAGGCCCCGGCGCGACCGCGCAGCCATCCGGGCCCGAGGGCCTGAACGCTCAGGCCGTACGCCGGAGTCCGTCCAGGGTGAGGTCGAGAAGCCGCTCGGCCTGCGCGCGCTGCTCGGGCCTCGCGGACGTCAGGGCGATGCCGGCGAGCGCCGCGAAGATGTCGCTCGTGGGGATGTCGGTGCGAATGACTCCGGCCTTCGTGCAGGCGCCCATCAACTCGGCGATGGACGCCTCGATCATGTCGCGGCTGTGCCCGTACGGATCGCCGCCCTCGGCCGCCATGGCGCGCAGCGCGTCGGCCATGCCGTGCTTTGCGGACGCGTAGTCCATGAAGCGGCGGGTCCATGCACGCAGGGCCTCGTATGGCGGATGCGTCGCGAGCAGGTCGGTGGCGGCCTCGCACAGCCGGGCCACCTCATTGCGGTAGGCCGCCTCGATCAGCGCCTCGCGGGTCGGGAAGTTGCGGTACAGGGTCGCGCTGCCGACGCCCGCGGCCCTGGCGATGTTCTCGAACGGCACGTCGAGGCCGTCCTCGGTGAACATCCGCACCGCGGCGGCCAGGATCCGCTCCCTGTTGCGCCGCGCGTCCGCCCTGAGCGGTCGCGCCGCCTCTCGGTCCGCCATCGCTCCCCCTTCCGCCCGTCTCCTGCGCGCTTGCCAAGTGGAGGATCCCCCACTTAGGGTCGCACGGTCCACTTAAGTGGGGGATCCCCCACTTGCCTCGCGTTGCTCCAGGGAAGGACCGCCCCATGTCGCACGTCCCGGGAATCGAGGGCAAGGTCGTCGCCGTCACCGGCGCCGGCAGCGGGATCGGTGAGGCCACGGCGCTGCTGCTCGCAGAGCGCGGGGCGCGGGTCGTCCTCGGGGCCCGCCGCACGGAGCGCCTGGCCGACCTGGCCGGACGCATCGAGGCGGCGGGCGGCCGGGCGGCGTGGCTCCGCACGGATGTGACGCGCCGCCAGGATGTCGCCGCCCTCGTCCAGTTGGCGCGCGAACGCTTCGGCCGGCTCGACGTTCTCGTCAGCAACGCCGGCATCGGACCGATCTCCCCTCTGGACGACCTCCGGGTCGACGACTGGGAGAACATGGTCGACGTCAACTTCAAGGGCGTCCTGTACGGGATCGCGGCCGCGCTGCCGGTCTTCCGCGAGCAGGGCACGGGCCACTTCGTCAACGTCGTCTCCACCGCCGGACTGCGCGTCGTCCCGAACCAGGCGGTGTACGCCGCCACCAAGAACGCCGTCCGCACCCTCTCCGAGGGCCTGCGCCAGGAGGCCGGTGACAGCCTGCGCGTCACGGTCGTCTCGCCGGGCGTCACGCGTACGGAGTTCGCGGACCACATCGCGCCGGAGGTGAAGGAGCAACTCGCCTCACGTCTGGGCGACATCGGCATCCCGCCGGACGCCATCGCCCGCGCCGTCGCCTACGCCATCGAGCAGCCCTCCGACATCGACGTGGGTGACATCGTCGTGCGCCCCACGGCACAGGGGTAGCCGGACCGACCTCCTGTTACCGTGCGCCGATGGACGCACTGGAGCTCGCCGTCCGGCCGCCGGACCCGATCAGGACGGAGCGGCTCGTACTCCGGGGCTCCGAGGCCCGCGACCGCGAGGCGTTCCTCGAACTTCTCGCCTCGTCGCAGGCGCACACCTACCTCGGCGGGCCCCGGCCGCACGATGCGCTCGAGCGCGAGCTGCCCGCGGTGCCCGAGCGATGGCCCGGGAGCTTCGTCGTCGAACTCGACGGGGCGATGATCGGACAGATCCTGCTCCGGAGGTCGCCCGCACACCATCGCCCGGCCGCGGCGGGCAGGCTCGACCTCGGCTATCTGTTCCTGCCGCGGGCCTGGGGGTCGGGGTACGCGTCCGAAGCGTGCGCGGCGGCGCTCGACTGGGTCACCGACGCGTTCCCTGGCGAACCGGTGCTCCTCACCACCCAGACCGCCAACACCCGCTCGATGCGGCTCGCGGCAAGACTGGGCTTCACCGAGGTCGAGCGGTTCGAGGCCTGGGACGCCGAGCAATGGCTCGGCATGCGGCCTCCGGTCGCGCCAACCCTCTGAGCCGCCCTCGTAACACCTCGTCCGCCCCGAGGGGTTGACCCCGTTCCGCTTCCTGCTTACGGTGCTCGCACCCCACAGGTATATCGATATACCTCATGCGACAGGAGGCCTCCCGCCTTGCGCTCCCCGATGAATCGACGTGGCTTCATGGCTCTGGGTGCGGGTCTTGCGGCAGTGCCCGCGCTCAGCGCGTGCGGCCCGTTCTCGGGCTACGGCTCGGACCCGGACACCCTGGTGATCCACAGCCAGATGGGCGGGAACGCCCCGGGCTCCCCCACGTTCCGCGCGGTCGTGAACCAGTTCCGCAAGGAGAATCCGGACCTCACCGTCAAGAACCTGATCAACGGCGACGACCTGGGGCAGGTCTACGAGACCTCGCGGCTCGCGCGGGCCGAGGCCGATGTCGTGATGGTCAACCTCTACGACAAGACGCTGTCGTGGACCGAGGTCGGGGCCACCGTGCCGGTCGGCGAGTACCTCGACGACTGGGGGCTGCGCGAGCGCGTCATCCCGAAGGCCGTCACCGAGTGGACCGACACCAAAGGGCGGCTGCGCGCCTTCCCGTACATCGGGACGAACTGGCCGATCGCCTTCAACCACGCCCTCCTGGAGCGGGCCGGGGTCGAGACCCCGCCGAGCACCTCGGACGAACTCGTCGCCGCCGCCAAGAAGTTGCGCGGCAAGGGCATCACCCCGTTCACGGTGGGCGGCAACGACTGGACGGGGCAGAAGCTGCTCGCCCAGGTCATCCAGACGTTCCTGACCCCCGCGGAGGCCCAACACCTGTTCCGCGAAGGCGACTTCAGCGGATCGCGGGGAGCGCAGGAGGGCATCGCGTACTTCGTCGACCTGCGGAACGCAGGGGTGTTCGCCGACAAGGCGCAGGGGCTGACGTCGGACGCGATGACGACGCAGTTCAACACCGCGCACGCGGCCATGCAGTCGGCGATGTCATCGGCCCTCGCCAGCGTTCCCGACAACGTTGTCAAGACCACCTCCGTGGGCGGTTTCCCGCTCCCCGACGGCGCGGTCCAGAAGAAGCCGACGATCCTGCGCACGTACACCGTCTCCGGCTTCTGGATCAGCCCGAACGGCGTGCAGAAGATCGAGACGGTGGAGCGCTTCATCCGCTTCATGTACCGGCCGGAGGTCGTGGACCGGTTCGTCACCGAGGGCGGCCGGGACATGTCGGTGCTCACCGACGCGCTCAGCACGGACTTCCCGCTGGTGGCGAAGGCGCAGGAACTCGGCGACGACGTCAGCCAGGTGGTGCTGCCCGACCAGTACATCCCGGCCGCCGCCGCGCAGCCGCTCATCCAGGCCACGTCGACGGCCTTCACCCCCGGGACCTCCGCGCGCGCCGTCCGCGCCGCGCTGGAGTCCGCGTACCGGTCCGCCTGAGCCCGCCGAACGCCGAGAACGGAAAGCCGCCAACGATGACCATCACGACGCCCCGGCCCGCCGTCGGCGCGGGCCGCGCCCCCTCCTCCGAGAAGACCCGCGCGAGCCGAAGGCGCCAGGGCAGCACGATCCTGGCGCTGCCCGCGCTCGCCTGGTACCTGCTGTTCATGGTCGGCCCGATGGTCGCGATCTTCGTGATCGCGGCGCTGCACTGGCCCGGCATGCTCCAGCCGGTGTCCTTCGCGGGCCTCGACAACTTCCGCACGGTCTTCGACGATCCGGCGTTCTGGGCGGCCGTGCGCAACACCGCGGTCCAGCTCGTCATCGCGCTGCCGGTGATGATCACCTGCGCGTACATGATCGGCTACTACGTCGCGCAGCGGCCGCCGGGCCATCGCGTCATCCGGTATCTGCTGTTCGTGCCCGGCCTGATCTCGACGCCGGCGAAGGCGATGGTGTTCTACGCCGCGCTCTCCCCCGACGGCCTGCTGAACGGCGCCCTGTCGGGGCTCGGCCTCGGCTCGCTCACCGACGCGTGGCTGGCGAGCCCGTCGACCGCCCTGTACTGCCTGATCGCGCTGGACGTGTGGGCGGGCATCGGCTTCACGGCCGTGCTGTTCGCGGCGCGCCTGTCCAGCGTCCCCGAGGACCTCGGCGAGGCCGCGCAGCTCGACGGGGCGGGACACTGGCGGACGATGTGGCGGATCCACTTCCCGGTCGTGCGCGACTACGTGGGCGTGGTGACGATGCTTCAGCTGCTGTGGACGCTGTTCGGCTCGGCGCAGCACGTGCTGCTGCTCACCCAGGGCGGCCCCGGCACCTCGTCGACGACGCTGTCCTTCCTCGTGTACCAGAAGGCGTTCATCGAGGCGGACCTCGGCTACAGCCAGGCCGTCGGCGTGATCCTCTTCCTGTCGGGGCTCGTGGGCCTGCTGGCCGTCCGCCGTGTCTTCCGTCCCAGCCACTGAGCCCTGAGCCGATCGGAGCTGTTTCCCCATGAGCAAGAGTCATGCGAAGTTCGGCCGGTCGTGGTGGCCCGCGCACATCCTGGTGTGGCTGTACGCGGTGGTGCTCGCGGTGCCGCTCTACTACTTCGTCGTCTCCGCCTTCAAGTCCAACGACGCGATCTTCGGCAGTCCGCTGGCGCCGCCGACGTCGTTCGGGTTCGACAACTTCACCACGGCGTTCCGCACCGCGGGCCTGGGCACCGCGGTGTTCAACTCCGCGCTCGTGACGGTGTTCTCGCTGGTCCTGACGCTCGGCCTGGCCATCCCCGCGGCATTCGCGCTGGCCAGGGCCGAGGGGCGTCTCGCGTCGGCGATCGAGAAGGTGTTCTCGCTCGGGTTCCTCATCCCGACGTTCGCCGCGCTGTTCCCGACGTTCCTGCTCGCGGCCGCCGCGGGCCTGTTCCACACCCGTACGTTCATGGTGCTGCTGCTCCCCGCGACCGCGCTGCCGCTGTCGGTGGTGATCCTCGTGCAGTTCATGCGGACGATCCCGAAGGAGATGGAGGAGGCGGCGCGGATGGACGGCGCCTCGACGTTCGCGGTGCTGCGGCACATCTACACGCCGATGTGTCTGCCCGGCATCGCGACCGTGCTGCTCCTGAACTTCCTGACGTTCTGGAACGAGTACCTGTACTCCCTCGTCCTCATCGGCCCCGACCCCGACCTGCGCACCATCCAGGTCGCCCTGCCCACCCTGAAGTCGGTGACGGGCACCGACTACGGTGTGCTGACGGCGGGCACGGTGCTCACCCTCGTCCCGGTGTGGATCGTGTACACGGTGTTGCAGAAGCGGATGCAGACGGCCCTGGTCAGTGGCGCGGTGAAGATGTGAGTACCCGTACGTCGGGCAGGCGGCCCACCATCAAGGACGTGGCGGCGGAGGCCGGTGTCTCCCCCGCGGCGGTGTCGAAGGTGTTCAACGGCACCGGCAGGATCTCGGAGCCGACGCGGCGGCGTGTGCAGGACGCGGCGGCCCGCCTCGGCTGGTCGCCGAACGCGGCGGCGAGCGCCCTGCGCCGCTCGCGCAGCCACACGATCGCCCTCGTGGTGCGCCGCCCCAGCGATGTCCTGGGCACGGACCCGCACTTCAGCGAGCTCATCAACGGTCTGGAGAGCGAGCTGGCGCCGCGCGGCTACGGCCTGCTGCTCCACCTCGTCACGGACGTCGCCGAGGAGGGCCGCCTCTACGAGCGGCTCGCCGCCGAGGGCCGGGTGGACGGTGCGGTGCTCACCGAGAGCCGCATCGACGACCCGCGCCCCGCTCGACTGCGCCGTCTGGGCCTGCCGTTCGTGCTGCTCGGCGGCCCGGACGGCGTGATGCTCAGCCACCAGGAGAACGGTGTCACGGAGGCCGTGGAGCATCTGCTCGCGCTCGGCCACCGCCGGATCGGCTACGTGTCCGGGCCTCCGGAGCTGGTCCACTCCCGGTTCCGGCAGGGCGTCCTGACCGACGTCCTGGCCCGCTCCGGTCTCGAGCCGGCCGCCGTGATCCCCACGGACTTCAGCGCCGAGGCCGCGATCGCCGCGACGGAACGGCTCCTGGCTCTCACGCCCCGGCCCACCGCGATCGTCTACGCGAACGACTCGATGGCCATGTGCGGCATCGGCGCCGCCCAGCGCGCCGGGCTCACGGTCCCCGGCGACCTGTCCGTCGTCGGCTACGACGACCTGCCGCTCGGCCGCTGGCTGCACCCCCGGCTCAGCACCGTCGACCAGCGGGTGACCGTGGTCGGCGCGGCGGCGGCCCGCGTGCTGCTCACGCAGGTCGGCGAGGAGGACGTGCCCGCGCCCGACCTCACGGAGCGCCCCCGGCTCGTCGTCCGCGAATCGACGGGACCGGCGGCCTCGTAGCCCTCAACTCCCCTTTACTTCAGCACCTTTTCGGCACCTTCGTCTGGAGCACCATGCGTCGCCACAGCGCCCAGCTGTCCCACCACCCGTCCGTCCTGCCCTGGCTCGGCGCCAACTACTGGTCCCGCACGGGCGGCCCGCTGATGTGGCGGAACTACGACCCGGTCGTCGTCCGCGAGGAGCTGCGCACGCTCCGCGACCACGGTCTGAACATGACCCGCTCGTTCTTCTATTGGCCCGACTTCCACCCCGAGCCGCACCGGATCGACGAGGAACTGTGCGCGCGCTTCCGGGACTTCCTCGACGCGCACGAGGAGCTCGGCATGGGCTCGGTGCCGACGTTCATCGTCGGCCACATGTCGGGCGAGAACTGGGACCCGGCCTGGCGCGGCGGTCGCGACCTCTACGAGGACGTGTGGATGGTCGGCCGTCAGGCGTGGTTCGCGAGTGAGATGACGCGGCGGTTCAAGGACCACCCGGCGGTGACGGGGTGGCTGATCACCAACGAGATGCCGGGCTACGGCCGCGTCTACCAGGTCGACCCGCCGTCCTCGGACGTGGTGACGGCCTGGGCGCAGTTCATGTGTCAGGCCGTGGTGGCGGCGGGCGCGACGCAGCCGGTGTCGCTCGGCGACGGCGCGTGGGGCATCGAGGTCACCGGCAAGGACAACGGTTTCTCGCTGCGCGACACCGACCCGTACGTCGACTTCGTCGGCCCGCACGTGTACCGCTCGGACACGGACCGGCCGCGCCAGCACTACCGGGCCGCGTTCGAGTGCGAGCTGGCGGCGGTCACCGGGAAGCCGGTGGTCCTGGAGGAGTTCGGCCTGTCGACGGACACGGTGTCCGCGCGCAACGCGGGCGTGTACTACCGGCAGACGCTGCACAATTCGCTGTTGGGCGGCGCCACCGGCTGGATGGCGTGGAACAACACGGACTACGACGAGCTGTGGGAGCAGTCGCCGTACGACCACCACCCGTTCGAGATGCACTTCGGCATCACCGACAGCAAGGGCCGTCCGAAGGAGCCGCTGCGCGAACTGGCCGCGTTCGCGGAGGTGTTGAAGGAGGTCGACTTCCCGCGCTGCCGCCGCACGGACGCGGGCGCGGCGCTGGTGGTGCCGGCGTTCCTGGAGAAGGGCTACCCGTACAGCCGGCCCGCCGACCGGCCGCTGATCTTCACCTCGCTCCAGCAGGCGTACGTCGCCGCGCGCGGCGCCGACCTCCCCGTGGGCTTCGCGCGCGAGGCCGACGGGCTGCCGGAGCCCGGTGACGTACAGCTGTATCTGCTGCCGTCCACACGGCAGTTGACGACGCGCACCCGCCGGGATCTCGAGTCGCGGGCGCGGGAGGGCTCGACGGTGTATCTGTCGTTCTGCTCGGGCGAGCACCCGGGGACCCGCGGGCCGTGGTTCCACGACCTGGACGGCCTGTTCGGGGTGGAGCTGCAGCTGTCGTACGGGGTGGCGGAGCCGATCGAGGACGAGGTCCTGGAGATGACGTTCACCGAGGACTTCGGCGGTGTGCGGGCCGGGGAGACGCTGCGCTTCCCCGTCGCGGGCAACGAGGACAGCCGGGCGTGGCTGCCGGTCGTCCCCGACGGCGCGCGGGTCGTGGCGAAGGACGCGCACGGCCGTCCGGCGCTGCTTGTGCACGAGATCGGCGCGGGGCGGACCATCCTCGCGACGTACCCGCTGGAGCACATGGCGGCGCGCACGGCGCGCGTGAACCCGGAGGAGACGCACCGGCTGTACGCGGCGCTCGCCGAGGTCGCGGGGGCGGCGCGCCCGGTGACGGTGGACACGCCGCTGGTCAGCGCGGACACCCTCGTGCACGAGGACGGGCGACGGTTCCTGTGGCTGGTCAGCCAGGCCGAGGAGGAGATGACCGTGCGCCCCTCCGACCACCTGGGCAAGCCTCTGAACGAGGTGACGCTCGCCCCGTACGGGGTGCGGGTCGTCGAACTGGGCGCGGAGGCCTGACCCATGGAGCTCTACAAGGACGCCGCCGCGCCGGTCGCCGACCGGGTCCGCGATCTGCTCGGCCGGATGACGCTCGTCGAGAAGGTCGGCCAGGTCAACCAGCGTATGTACGGCTGGAACGCGTACGAGCGGACCGAGCAGGGGCACCGGCTCACCGACGCGTTCCGCGACGAGGTGACACGCTTCGGCGGGATGGGCGCGCTGTACGGGCTCCAGCGGGCCGACCCGTGGTCCGGTGTCACCTTCGCCGACGGCATCACGGCGGCGGACGGGGCACGGGTCTCCGACATGGTGCAGCGGCACGTCGTGGAGGAGTCGCGGCTCGGCATCCCGGTGCTGATGGTGGAGGAGGTGCCGCACGGCCATCAAGCGCTCGACGGCACGGTCCTTCCGGTGAACCTGGCGGTCGGCGCGACCTGGGACCCGGAGCTGTACCGGGAGGCGGCGGCAGCGGCGGCGGCCGAGCTGCGGGCGCGTGGCGGACATGTGGCCCTGGTGTCGGCGCTCGACCTGGTGCGCGATCCGCGCTGGGGTCGCAGCGAGGAGTGCTTCGGCGAGGACCCGTACCTCGCGTCGCGGCTCACCGAGGCGCTGGTGTCCGGGATGCAGGGCACGGGCGACACGTACGGGCCCGGGAACGCGGCCGTCGTCCTCAAGCACTTTGCCGGGCAGGGCAGTTCGGTGGGCGGACGGAACAGTGCCGCCACCGAGATCGGCGCCCGCGAACTGCACGAGATCCACCTCCCCGCCGCCCTCGCGGGGGTGCGGGCGGGCGCGGCCGGGCTGATGGCCGCGTACAACGAGTTCGACGGCCTGCCGTGCGCGGCCTCCCGCGAGCTTCTGACCGCGCTGCTGCGGGAGCGGTGGGGCTTCGACGGTCTCGTGATGGCGGACGGCTGCGCGCTCGACCGTCTCGTGCGGCTGACCGGCGACCGTCCTTCGGCGGCGGCGCTCGCGCTGTCCGCGGGCACGGACCTCAGCCTGTGGGACGAGGTGTTCCCGGAGCTGGGGACGGCGGTCGAGCGGGGCCTCGTCCCGGTCGAGGCGCTGGACGCGGCGGTGTCCCGTGTGCTCGCCCTGAAGTTCCGCCTCGGCCTGTTCGAGCACCCGTACGCGGGCGATGCGACCCAACAGCCCTCGGCCACGCGGGAGTTGAGCGCAAGAATCGCCCGCGCCTCGGTGACACTGCTGCACAACGACGCGGCACTGCTCCCCCTCTCCCCCGCCGCGCGCATCGCGGTCGTCGGCCCCAACGCCGACTCGATCCCGCAGCAGATCGGCGACTACACGGCGCCGCAGCGGGCAGGCAGTGGTGTCTCGGTGCTCGCCGGGCTCCGGGAGGCCGGTGCGGAGGTGTCGTACGCGCGGGGCTGCGATCTCGTCGGCGACGACACGTCGGGGATCGCGGAGGCCGTGGAGCTCGCCGCGGCGGCCGATGTCGCGGTGCTGGTGCTCGGTGGTTCCAGCGCGCGGGAGCACGACACCGTCTTCGACGCCAACGGCGCCGCGATCGTCGCGACCGGCAACCCCACCGAGATGACATGCGGCGAGGGCGTCGACCTCGCGGACGTGCGGCTCGGTGCCGGGCAGCGGGCGCTGGTCGACGCGGTGACGGCCACCGGGACGCCCTGTGTGGCGGTGCTGGTGCAGGGGCGCCCGCATGCCGTGCCCGAACTCGCCGAGAAGGCAGGGGCGTTGGTGAGCGCCTGGTATCCGGGGCCTTGGGGTGGCCGGGCGGTCGCCGATGTGCTGCTCGGCGCGTGCGAGCCGGCCGGACGGCTTCCGGTGTCGGTGCCGCGCTCGTCCGGCCAGCTGCCCGTCTTCTACAACAGCAAGGACCACGGCTACGGGGGTTACGTCGACGAGCCGGTGGCACCCCTCTACCCCTTCGGTCACGGCCTGTCGTACACCACGACGGAGTTCGGCGCGCCGCGTGTCGCCGACGGGGTGTGCGAGGTCGAGGTCGTCAACACGGGGCGCAGGCCGGTCCGCGAGACCGTGCAGCTGTACGTGCGCCGGGTCGGCGGCGCGACGTCCTGGCCGCGCGTCCGTGAGCTGCGCGGGTTCCGGCGGATCGACCTCGCGCCGGGCGAGCGGGCCACGGTCGCCTTCCCGCTCGACGACGCCGTCCTCACGTCGGTGACCCGGTCCCTGGACCTGGCGGTGGAACCGGGCACGTACGCGATCGAGACGGGGCGTTCGTCGGCGGACACCCGGTCGACGACGCTGACCGTCGGGCCTCCTGCCGTCCGCTAGCCGAGCGGGCAGGAGGCGCGCAGTTCGGCCGGGGTCGCGTCGGCCGGGCGCGGGATCGTGCGGCTCGCGGGTGGGCGGTTCTTGCCGTCGAGCCACCGTTCCATGGCGGAGAAGGCGGAGCGGTGGCACGGCACCATGGGGCGGAGCTTGTCGGGGAAGGCGTCGACGAGGGAGTCGACGTGCGTGCCGTCCTCGACGCGGTAGTAGCGCAGCAGGCCGCCGCGTCCGGCGTCGCGCACCATGGCCGCGTACACGTCGGAGTCCTCGCTGATGGGGAGCAGCACGTCGAGGGTGCCCTGGAGGGTGATCAGGGGTTTGCCGATGCGTCCGGTGAGGGCGATGCGGTCGACGGCGCGGTGCACGGATGCGGGCCGGGCGGCGTAGTCGTAGTCGGCGTCGCAGGACGGGGTGCCGGGCGCGCAGTAGGGGGTGCCTGCCTCGGTCGGGCCGTCGAAGTCCGGGTCCATCTCCTCGCGGTAGATGCGCTGGGTGAGGTCCCAGTAGACCTGGTGGTGGTAGGGCCACAGGAATTCGGAGCCCGCGGGGAAGCCGGCCTTGTGCAGGGCGCGGCGCGCGTCCTCGGCTCCGGGTCCTCCGGCGGCGTACGTGGGGTAGTGGCGCAGTGCGGGCGGCAGATGGGTGAGCAGATGGGGCCCTTGGGTGCGCCAGAGGGTGCCTTCCCAGTCGACGCCGCCGTCGTACAGCTCGGGGTGGTTCTCCAGTTGCCAGCGGACGAGGTAGCCGCCGTTGGAGAGGCCGGTGGCGAGGGTGCGGGCGGGCGGCCGGTGGTAGCGCTGGGCGACGACCTTCTTGGCGGCGCGGGTGAGTTGAGTGACGCGGTCGTTCCACTCGGCGATGGCGTCGCCCGGCCGGTCGCCGTCGCGGTAGAAGGTGAGGCCGGTGTTGCCCTTGTCGGTGGCGGCGTAGGCGTAGCCGCGGGCGAGGACCCAGTCGGCGATGGCGCGGTCGTTGGCGTACTGCTCGCGGTTGGCGGGGGTGCCGGTGACGACGAGTCCGCCGTTCCAGCGGTCGGGGAGCCGGATGACGAACTGGGCGTCGTGGTTCCAGCCGTGGTTGGTGTTGGTGGTCGAGGTGTCGGGGAAGTAGCCGTCGATCTGGATGCCGGGGACGCCGGTCGGGGTGGCCAGGCCCTTCGGGGTGAGTCCGTTGTAGTCGGCGGGGTCGGTGTGTCCGGTGCGGGCGGTGCCCGCGGTCGTCAACTCGTCCAGACAGTCGGCCTGTTGGCGTTCCGCTCCGGGTACGTGGATGCGGGCGCGGCCCGCGCAGTGCCCGGCGTCGTCCGGCGCGGCGGACACGGGCGTGACGGTGAGCGCGCACGCCCCGGCGAGGGAGAGCGCGGCGAGTGCGGTGCGTCTGGGGCGCGGGGGCATCGGTTTCCTCCGGTTCGCGGTCGGCCGTGCCGGCACGGTAGGCCCCGCTCGCGGTGCCGCCCCACGTGTGCGAACCCCAGTGTCGGCAGCCCGGGCATGGCGTGCGGCACCATGCGCGGCGGAACGCGTGGGGGCTCCGACACGTCACAGGGGTGGTGGGACCGGGTGCTTGCCGTCCAGGAGGTCACATGCGCGCGAGGGCAGTCCGCCGGGTCGGGCTCGCGGTGATCGTCGTCGGCACGGTCGGCTGCGGCGGCGGGAAGGTGGCGGGAGACGGGGGCGGCGGAGCCGGTGCGCTCGGCGAGCGGGCCCGGCGGGTGGCCGAAGCCTGGGACGGGTCGAAGGCCGCCGCCGTCTGGCGGGCGGGGTACCACCCTGTCGGGGAGGAGACCCGGCTGCCGCGCGGTGGGCTGCGGGACGAGGATCAACAGGCCTACGAGCGGCGGAACCTGACGGCCCGTGGGGCGCTGCCGGACGGCGGCCCGGAGGACGGCGAGGTGGCGTGGGCCGCAGGTGGTTCCGGCGCGCGTCCGGTGGTGAGTGCGCGGGAGGCGTACGAGGCACTGGCCGGGCCGCGCGCGGCGGGCACGCCACGGCTCGTGGTGGAGGAGGTGGCCGCCGGGCGGATGCGGATCGACACCACGCGCGGGCCCGCCTCGGTTCCCGCATGGGTGTTCACGCTCGACGGCTACGCGTCGCCGCTCGTGCGGGCCGCCGTCGAACCGTCGCCGACGCCGCGCTCCCCCATCGGGCCCGCCCACGACCTGCCGGGGCGCCGCCTGGACCGACTGCTCGACATCGCCGACGACGGGCGGTCGGTGACGGTGGTCGCCGTGCACGGCGTGTGCGACGACGGGCCGCGGGTGCGGGCGCGGGAGACCCGCGGCAGCGTCGTGCTCACCACCTCCGTGGTGGACCGCGAGGGCGAACAGACCTGTACCGCGCAAGGGAAGCTGGAGCGTGTCGTGGTGAAGTTGCGGGCGCCGCTCGGTGACCGCGTGCTGCTCGACGCGGTCAGCGGCGGGCCCGTGCCGTACCGCGGCCCCGTCCCCGGGTGGTGACGGGGGACGGGGCCGCGGTGCGGGTCACTTCTGCTGCTCGTCCAGGGCCGCCACCACCTCGACGGCGTCCGCGACGGCGCGGTGGTCCTTCTTCAGGATCGCGCCGTGATTGCTGGCGACCTTGGCGTGGATCTCGATGTGGGCGTTGCGGGCCGTGACATCGGCGAGGGCGGCGCGGATGACCTCCTGTTCGTCGCCGCGGCTGCCGAAGGACGTGCCGGAGGCCAGGACGTAGCGGGTGGGCACGGTGACGGCGTCGAGCACCGGGCCGAGCGCGTCCGCGCCGCCGAGCCGGCCGAGCTCGATGTTGCTCTCGGCCATCTGCGCGGCGGACATGCGCGGCAGCAGTCCGGTCGGGCGGATCAGCGGGGCGATCCATCCGATGCGGCGGAACATGGTCCTGATCCGCGCCTCCATCGCCTCGTCCAGCCAGTCGTAGGGCTGCGCGCCGTCGACGAGGACCGCGCCGATGGTGCGCTCCGGGTTGCGGTTCGCCCAGTGGGCGCCGATGTACGCGCCGTAGGACCAGCCGACGACGATCGCGCGGTCGACCCCGCGGGCGTCGAGGACGGCGGTGACGTCCCGGACGGCGGCCTCGAAGGAGTAGTCGGCCGAGCGGCCCGACTTTCTTCCGCGGGCCCGCTCGTCGTAGGTGATGTGTCGCCATCCGGGCCCCAGGTCGTCGAGGACGCGGCGCCAGTAGCCCTGGGTCGCGAACTGGCCGTTGAGGTAGACGACCGGGGTGCCGGGGCCGCCGGTGTCGGTGACGGCGAGTGCGGTGTCGTCGACGGGGACCATGCCGGTCCACGCGGTGGCGGTGGTGGGTGCGCTGCGGTCGGTCATGGTGTCCCTTTCGGTGCGGCGGGCCGGGTGGCCCGCCTTCGGCCGTGTGTGTGGTGGCGGGTGTGGAGGTGTGTCAGAGGCTGCGGGCCGTGATGTCGCCCTGGTCGGTGCTCGCGTGGATGGTGAGGCCGGCCGCGGCGCCTTCGGTGTTGAGCAGCGTGTTGTGGATCCGGCCGTGGCCCGTGCCCGCGTCGAGGGTGGCGGAGACTCCCTGGGCGGCGTCGACGGTGATGTCGCCCATCCGCGTGCGGAGTTCGAGCGCGCCGGCGGTGGCCTCGGTGACGCGGATGTCGCCCTTCTGCACCGAGATGTCGGCGGGGCCCGTGAGCCGGCCGACGGTGACATCACCGGCGTGGGAGGCGAGCCGCAGGCCCGCGGCCTCGTCGATCTTGACGGTGCCGTGCGCGGTCTCGCAGACGACCTCGCCGAGCCGTCCCACACCGCGGAACTCGACGGCTTCGGAGACGGCCTCGACGCGGGAACCCGCGGGGAGTTGGACGGTGATCTCGACGGACCCGGAGGCGCCGACGAGCTGGTTCTTCCCGGTCGGCGCGTCGACCCGCAGGACACCGTCGGCGAACGTGACGGCGGTCTGCTCGGCGGCCCGCTCGTCGCGGCTCTTCGAGGGGTCGGCGGGGCGGACGTCCACGGTGGTGTCGGCGCGGTCGGCGGCGATGACCTGGACGCGTCCGGCGGGCAGGCGCAGGACGGCGGAGACGGCGGCGGGGGTGTCGAACTTCTGCATCGTGGGCTCCTTGACTCGGCGGTGTCGTGCTGTTTCCGATGAAGGAAAAGCTACGTTGCGTTTCTTGATCCATCAACGCACTTGTTGCACTTCGGCCCTCAACTCCCAGGCCAGAGCTGCTATTTCGTTGCAACGAGACTGGAGCTAACGCAACAGAAGGCGGCATTCCGTTGCAATGGCCTGACGCTGAACGCTACGCTGAGCCTCAGACCCGACCGCCCGACCAACAGACGAGGAGCGTGCGCGATGCCGGGAGGCCGCCTCACCCAGCAGGAACGCCAGCAGATCGCGGTCGGCCTCGCCGACGGCCTCGCGTACGCCGAGATCGCCCGCCGCATCGAACGCCCCACGTCGACCGTCACCCGCGAGGTGATGCGCAACGGCGGACCCACCTCATACCGCGCGGAGATCGCGCACCGCGCCACCGAACGCCGCGCGCACCGCCGCAAGCAGCCGGCCGCTCCGCAGGGACCCGCGCGCACGACGGGGCGCGACGACGAGGCGGTGCGCGCGTACGAGGAGACGTTCACGACGCTGCTCATGCAGCAGGGCCTGCCGAAGATGACGGCGCGCATCCTGACCTGCCTGTTCACCAGCGACTCCGGCAGCCTCACCGCAGCCGACCTGGTGCGCCGCCTGGACGTCAGCCCGGCGTCCGTGTCCAAGTCGGTCACGTTCCTGGAGGAGCAGGGCCTGCTCCGCAGGCAGCGGGACGCCGGGCGCCGCGAGCGCTATCTGGTGGACGACGACGTCTGGTACCAGTCGACGATCGCGAGCGCCCGCGGCACCGCACAGGTCGCCGAGGTGGCCCGGCAGGGCGTGAGCGTCCTCGGCCGCGAATCGCCCGCCGCCGCACGCCTGGAGAACATCGCCCGGTTCAGCGAGTTCATGAGCGAGAGCATCCTGCGCGCCGCCGATCAGGTGCGCGACATCCTGCATACGCGGCCGGAGACGGGCGAGGAGGACGGACCGGAGGTACGGTGACCGACCGTTCCCGCCCACCCGAACAGGAGCCCAGGTGCAGAACGCGCAGCCCCAGCGGATCGAGTACATCGGCGCCGACGAGCTGACGGAGCTGCTGCCGCCGCGCGCCGCCGTCGCCGCGCTCCGTGAGGCGCTGACCGGAGGCCTCGACCCGGCCGACGCGGGCCCGCCCCGCTCGATCCTGCACCTGCCGGACGAGCAGGGCCAGTTGCTGGCGATGCCGTCGGCGTCCGCGTTCGGCGTCGGTGTGAAGGCGATCTCGGCGGTGCCCGGCAACGCCGACCGCGGCCTCCCCCGCATCCAGGGCGTCCACCTCGTCTTCCGACCCCCGTCGTACGCCCCCGCGGCCGTCGTCGACGGGGCGGCACTGACCACGCTGCGCACGCCCGCGGTGTCGGTGGCGGCGGTGCTTCCGCTGCTGACCCGGCCGGGGCGGCGGTGGCACGTGGTGGTGTTCGGTGCGGGGCCGCAGGGCGCGGGACACGTAAGGACGCTGCGCGACGTCGGCGCCGAACTCGCCGATGTCACCTACGTCGTACGCGACCCGTCCCGCGTCGATCCCGCCCTCGTAGGGGACGACCGCGTGGTGTCCGCGCGGGGCGCCGATACATGGCTGCGGCGCGCGGACCTCGTGGTGTGCGCGACGCCCTCCCCCGCCCCGCTCTTCGACTCGGCGCTGCTCGGCGACGACGCGCTCGTCCTGGCCGTCGGCTCGCACGCCCCCGACGCCCGCGAGGTGGACTCGGCGCTGACCGCCCGCGCCCAGGTGATCGTGGAGGACCGGGACACGGCGCTGCGGGAGTGCGGGGACGTCGTGATCCCGGTGGCGGAGGGCGTGCTGTCGGCCGGGGCGCTGCTGCCCATGGCCGATGTCGTACGGGACCCGTCCCTGTACGCCGCCGACCGGCCCGTGCTGTTCAAGGGGTCGGGCATGGCCTGGCAGGACGCCGTGGTGGCGGACGCGGCGGTGCGGGCGTCCGCCGGGCGGGTCACCGCCTGACGTCGAAGGCGAGGTCTCCCCGGGTCACCGCGCGCATGTGCTCACCGGCGAGCATGTCGTGCGGGTAGCCGAGTGCGACGGCGCTCGCCTCGTCGAGGCGGGCCAGGTGGTCGGCACCGAGGTCGACGCCCAGGGCCCCGAGGTTGTCCTCCAGCTGCTCGGGGGTGCGGGCGCCGATGACGGGCGCGGTGACGCCCGGCGCGTGCAGGGTCCAGGCGAGGGCGATCTGCGCCGGGGTGCGGCCGAGCTCCGCGGCGACCTCGCGTACGGCGTCCGCGACGGCCAGGCGGCGTTCGTCGAGGGCGCCGACCGCGAGGTTGAAGCTCTTGCGGCTGCCGTCGGCAGCGGCGGGCGCGAGGTCGTCGCGAACGTACTTGCCGGTGAGCACGCCGCCGCCGAGCGGCGAGTACGGGACGACGCCGAGGCCCAGCTCGCGGGCCATGGGGATCAGGTCGCGCTCCCCGTCCCGCTGGACGAGGCTGTACTCGATCTGCAGCGCGACCAGCGGCGACCAGCCGCGCAGCTCGGCGACGGTCTGCATCCGCGCCACCCGCCAGGCCGGGGTGTTGCAGATCGCGACGTAGAGGACCTTGCCCTGCCGCACCAGGTCGTCCAGGCCGCGCAGGATCTCGTCGACCGGTGTGGTGTCGTCCCACACGTGCAGGTAGAGCACGTCGATGCGGTCCGTGCCGAGGCGGCGCAGGCTCTCCTCGACCGACGCGAACAGGTTCTTGCGGTGGGCGCCGCCGGAGTTCGGGTCGCCGGGGCGGCGCAGCGTCGAGTATTTCGTGGCGAGGACCAGGCGGTCGCGGTCGGTGCGGGCGAACTCGCCGAGCAGCCGCTCGGAGCTGCCGTCGGTGTACGTGTCGGCGGTGTCGAGGAAGTTCCCGCCGCGCTCCACGTACAGGTCGAAGAGCTTGCGCGCCTCGGCCCGTTCGGCACCCCAGCCCCACTCGGTACCGAAGGTGGCGGTGCCGAGGGCGAGCGGGGAGACCCGAAGTCCGGAGCGGCCGAGGAGTCGGTAGGTGTCGAGGGTGAGGGACATGGTGGCGTCCTCCTGGTTCATGTGTGATGCGTGGTGTTCGGACGCGCACCAGCCGTGCGCGTCATCCGTGGACGCACACCAGGCTCGGCCCGTCGCGGGCCGCGCATAAGGGAGGGCCGATCCTGGGAAGGCCGGTACCACCCTCGTTGTTGCACCCACCATGACGACGCACATCGTGGACCCCGCGCAGGAGCTGGCCGCGTTCCTGCGCACCCGGCGCGAGCGGCTCGACCCGGGCGCGCTCGGACTGCCGTCCCGCCCCCGGGCCAGGCGGACCCCCGGCCTGCGCCGCGAGGAGGTCGCCGAGCTGGCCGGGGTCAGCGTCGACTACGTGGTGCGCCTCGAACAGGGCCGCGGCACCCGCCCCTCCGCCGACGTGGTGGAGGCACTGGCCCGCGCGCTGCGCCTGCCGCCCGTCGAGCGCTCCTACCTCTTCGACCTGGCCCGGCAGCGCCCCCGCACCGCCGCCGCACCGTCCGCCGCGGCCCCGGACCCCTCGCTCGCCCGTCTGGTGAGCGACCTGTCGCCGCTGCCCGCGATGCTGATGAACCACCGCTACGACATCCTGGCCTGGAACCACGCCATGGCCGCGCTGCTCCTCGACTTCGACACCCTCCCGCCCGCGCGCCGCAACGCGATGTGGCTGTGCCTGGCGCACCCGGCGATGCGCGGGTTCTACGTAGACCGGGAGCGCGTCGTACGGGAGGGCGTGGCCCATCTGCGGTCCGCGTGGGCGGCGCACCCGGAGGACGCGGCACTGGGCGACCTCATCGGTGAACTCCTGGCCAGTGAAGAGGAGTTCGCGCGGCTGTGGGACGAGCGGGACATCCGGGTCGGCGGTCGCGGCGACAAACAGGTGCGCCATCCCGACGTCGGTGTCGTCACGCTTGGCTTCGAGGTGCTCGCGCCCGTGCAGGACCCGGACCAGCGCCTGCTGGTCTTCCGCGGGGCGGACGAGGAGAGCCGGGCGGCCCTCGACCGGCTGTCCGCACGGACCGTTTCATAGTCTTTGCCGCAGGTACCTCGGGCGACGACAGGAAGGCATGTTGTGATCACTCTGGAAGACGTCGAGTCGGCGGCCCGGCGTGTCGAGGGGCGGGTGCGCCGCACGCCGCTCGTCGAGGTGGCTCCCCGCGAGCTCTCCCCGGAGGCGGGCCGTCTCTGGCTGAAGCTCGAACTGGTTCAGCACACCGGTTCCTTCAAGGCACGCGGCGCCTTCAACCACCTCCTGACCGCCCGCGCCGACGGCCGGCTCACCGACGCGGGTGTCGTCGCCGCGTCCGGGGGCAACGCGGGTCTCGCGTTCGCGTACGCGGCGGCCGAACTCGGCAGCCGTGCCCAGGTGTTCGTGCCCGAGACGGCTCCCGCCGTGAAGGTGGCGCGGCTGCGCGAGCTCGGCGCGGACGTCGTGCAGGTCGGCGTCAAGTACAACGACGCCTACGAGGCGGCGACCAAGCGGGCCGCGGACTCCGGCGCCCTGTTCTGCCACGCCTACGACCAGCCCGCGGTGTGCGCGGGGCAGGGCACCATCGGCCTGGAGCTGTGGGAGCAGACGGCGGGCGCGCTCGACACCGTGCTCGTCGCCGTCGGGGGCGGCGGGCTCATGGCGGGTGTGGCGACCGCGCTCGCGGGCCGGGCGAAGGTCGTCGCCGTCGAGCCGGAGAACGCTCCGACGCTGCACGAGGCGCTCGCCGCGGACCGCCCGGTGACCGTGCCGGTCTCCGGCGTCGCCGCGGACTCGCTGGGCGCGAGCCGGGTCGGTGACATCGCCTTCGAGGCCGCGCGCGGCACGGGTGTCCACTCGGTGCTCGTGAGCGACGAGGACATCGTGCGGGCGCGCCGCGCGGTGTGGGACCGGTACCGGGTCGTCGTCGAGCACGGCACGGCGGCGGCCGCCGCGGCCCTGCTCTCGGGCGCGTACGAGGCCGCGCCGGGCGAGCGCGTCGCCGTGCTGCTGTGCGGGGCGAACACCGATCCGTCGGACCTGGCGGGCCCCGCCTGAGCGGAAACTCGGTGGCCGTCCGCGCCCGTCCTGCCTACGGTCGACCGCATGGCTGACGCATGCTTCGCACATCCCCGGCTGGCCGCGGTGTACGACCCGCTGGACCCGGACCGCAGCGACCTCGACGCCTACCTCGCGATGGCGGCCGAGTTCGGGGCGCGTCAGGTGCTCGACATCGGGTGCGGCACCGGGGTGTTCGCGCTGCTGCTGGCCGGGCGCGGCATCGACGTCGTCGGCGTCGACCCGGCCACCGCCTCCGTCGACGTGGCCGAGTCCAAGCCCGGCGCGGAGCGCGTGCGATGGGTGCGCGGCGACGTCTCGGACCTTCCGCCGCTCCAGGCCGACCTGGCCACGATGACGGGGAACGTCGCGCAGGCCATCGCCGACCCGGCGGCGTGGCAGACCACGCTGCGGGGCGCGTACGAGGCGCTGCGCCCCGGCGGCCGGCTCGTCTTCGAGACCCGCGACCCGGCCCGCCGCGCCTGGGAGCGGTGGACGCCCGAGCACACCCGCGGCGCGGCGGACATCCCCGGCGTGGGGCGGGTCGAGAAGTGGATCGAACTGACCGATGTCACCTGGCCGTTGGTCACCTTCCGGCAGAGCTACGCGTTCGCTTCCGACGGCCGGACCCTCGCATCGGACTCGACGCTGCGCTTCCGCGAGCGCGACGAGGTCGAGGCGGACCTGCGCGCGCACGGTTTCGTGGTGGACGACGTCCGGGAGGCGCCCGACCGGCCGGGCCTGGAGTTCGTGTTCGTGGCGCGTCGCCCGGCCGACCGGTAGCCCGGAGCGTCAGCTCGGTGGGGTGTACCGGCCGTCGATCGCCGTCCAGCCGCCGTCCACGAACAGTTGACTGCCCGTCACGAACGACGAGGCGTCGGAGGCCAGATAGACGACCGCGCCCGCCAGCTCGTCGGGGCGCGACCAGCGGCCGAGCGCGCTCTTGTGCGCGTACGCGTCGGACCACTCGGGGACGGCGCGGATCTGCTCGGTCAGCGGGGTCGACACGACGCCGGGCGCGATGGTGTTCACGCGCACGCCGGACGGGCCGAGTTCGGCCGCCGCCGTCCGGGCCAGCTGGACGAGTCCGGCCTTGGTCGCCGCGTACACGCCCTGGCCCGGCTCGACCGTCACCGAGCGGATCGAGCTGAAGCCGATGATGCTGCCGCGGCCGCGCTCCGCCATGCCGCGCCCGAACGCCCGCACCAGATCGAACGAGGCGCGCAGGTTGAGCTGGACGACCCGGTCGAACTCCTCGGACGTGTAGTCCAGTAGACGCTTGCGGACGTTGGTCGCGGCCGTGAAGACCAGGACGTCGACGGGGCCGAGGTCGTCGGCCGCGCGGGTCACCGCGTCCGGGTCCAGGACGTCCAGGGTGTACGCCGACATGTTCGGGGCGAGCGCGGCCGACTCCTCCGCGGCCTTGGGGTCGCGGTCCGCGCACACCACGTGCGCGCCGTGCGCGGCGAGGGCCAGGGCGCTCTCGCGGCCGATGCCGCCGCCTCCGCCCACGACGACCGCCGTGCGTCCGTCGAGGCGGAACAGGCCCGCGTAGTCGGTGGGTTGGGTCGGGTGCGGCGTCGTCACGGTGTCACCGGTCCTTCTTCGTCGTCGGGCGGATCACGGCCATCCGGGTCACCGTCAGCTCGTCGATGGCGAACCTCGGGCCCTCGCGTCCGGCCCCGGAGTCCTTCACGCCGCCGTACGGCATCGTGTCGGAGCGGAAGCCGGGGACCTCGTTGACGACGACGCCGCCCGCCTCGACGCGCTCCACGGCGGCGAACGCGGTGTCGAGGGACGCGGTGAAGACACTGGCGTGCAGCCCGTACCGCGAGTCGTTGGCGAGGGCGATCGCCGCGTCCATGTCCGGGACCGAGCGCAGACACACCACCGGGCCGAACACCTCCTCGCTCCACACCGGCAGGTCGGTGTCGGGGTCGAGCAGCAGCGTCGGCTCCAGGACACCCTCCGGGGTCCGGCCGCCGCCCGCGGCCACGGCCGCGCCCGCCTTCACCGCCTCCTCCACCCACGCGTGGACGCGGGCGGTCGAGGCGGGGTCGATGAGCGCCGAGACACGTGTCTCCTCGTCGCGCGGGTCGCCCGTCGCGATCCCCGGGACACGTGCCTTGAGCCGTGTCACGAACGCGTCGCGCACCGCCTCCTCCACGATCACCCGCTGCACGCTGATGCAGGCCTGCCCCGACGCGTAGTACCCGCCGCGCGCCACGGCGTCGGCGGCGGCGTCGAGGTCGGCGTCGGCGGCCACCAACAGGGCGGCGTTGGAACCGAGTTCGAGGAGCGTCTTGGTCGGCGCCGCGTCCCGGGCGATGCGGTGGCCGACGGCGGCGGAACCGGTGAAGGACACCGCGCCGATCCTGCGGTCCGTGGTCAGCGTCTCCCCCACGTCGGGCCCGCCGGTGACCAGTTGCACGGCGGCCCGCGGCGCCCCGGCCCCGGCCAGCGCCTCGCGCAGCAGGTGCACGAGCCACAGCGTGGCCAGCGGTGTCTGCGGCGCCGGCTTGGCGATCACCGGGCAGCCCGCGGCGAGCGACGGGGCGATCTTGTGGGCGGCGAGCAGCAGCGGGTAGTTGAACCCGGCGATCCCGACGACGACACCGATCGGCTTGCGGGTCCAGAAGCCGAGCAGCCCCTCCCCTGATGGCAGCAGGTCGAGCGGCACCGTCTCGCCGTGCAGCCGCGCCACCTCCTCGGCGGACGTACGCAGCGTGAGGAGCGTGCGGGCCACCTCCACCCGGCAGTCGACCAGCGGCTTTCCTGTCTCCAGGACGAGGAGCCGTTCGAAGTCGGCGCGGCGCGCGGCGATCGCGTCGTGCGTCTCCTGGAGGGCCGTGCTCCGTACGTGCGAGGGGAGTTCGGCGACGCGGGCGCGGACCGCGACGGCCTCGTCGAGGGCGCGGCGGGCCAGCGCGGTGTCGCCGACCGGCGCGTGGCCGATCACCGACCCGTCGTAGGGGAAGCGCACCTCCTCGGTGGTGGGCGCCGGCAGCCAGGTGTCGCCGACGGGCAGGCCTGCGGGGAACTCTGTCGCCCACTGTGCGTTCACGCGCGGTACTCCTCGTGCTCCTGGGTGAGGTCGGCCGCCGTCACTCCGGCCAGCGCCTTCTCCAGCGTCGGCACGGCGGCGATCAGCCTGCGGGTGTACGGGTGCTGCGGGTCGTCGTAGAGCCGCTCGGTGGGGCCGCTCTCGACGATCTCGCCCGCCCGCATGACGGCGACGTGGTCGCACACGTGCCGTACGACGGACAGGTCGTGGGAGACGAAGACGAGGGTCAGGTCCAGCTCGTCGACGAGGTCCGCGATCAGGTTGAGTACCTGGGCGCGCACCGACACGTCGAGGGCGCTGACCGGTTCGTCCGCGACGAGGATGCCGGGGCGCGGGGCGAGGGCGCGGGCGATGGAGATCCGCTGACGCTGGCCGCCGGAGAACTGGTGCGGGTAGCGGCGGGCGGCCTCCGCGCCGAGGCCGACGGCCTCGAGGAGTTCGGCGACGCGCTCCTTGCGCCCGCCGACGCCCTGCGCGACGAGGGGTTCGGCGATGATGTCACCGACCCGCATACGGGGGTCGAGCGAGCTCATCGGGTCCTGGAAGACGAGCTGCAGGCGTTCGCGGACGAAGCGGAGCCGCCGCTCGCGCAGCCGCGTGATGTCCCGCCCCTCGATCTCGACGGTACCGCTCGTCGGCCGGTCGAGCCCGGCCAGGATGCGCAGCAGCGTCGACTTTCCGCAGCCCGACTCCCCCACGATGCCGAACCGTTGGCCGCGCGGCACGGAGAAGCTGACGCCGCGCAGCGCGTGCACGGGCGGGGCCGGGGTGCGCAGCGAGGTGCGGGGCCGGTGGTAGTCACGGGTGACGTCGGTGACGCGGAGGGCGTCGCCGCCTGTGTGCTGCTCAGCCACGGCGGGCCTCCTGGTGGTCGGTGGTGTCCGCGGCCCGTACGCCGCCGTGGCCGCGGGGCACCGGGTGGAAGCAGGCGTAGCCGGCGTCGGGGCCCGTCCCGGTCCAGGCGGGGCGGGTGGCGCACAGGTCGGTGGCCTTGGCGCACCGGTTGCGGAACACGCACCCTTCGGGGAAGTCCCCGGCCGCGGGCACCGATCCGGCGATGGTGGCGAGCCGGCCGCGGTCGTCGACGGCGGTGAGGTCGGACGCGGCGATCAGGCCCTGCGTGTACCGGTGCCGGGGCCGTGTGAACACCTCGCGCACGGGCCCCGACTCGACGATCCGGCCGCCGTACATCACCATCACGCGCTCGCAGGCGGTGGCGACGACGGCGAGGTCGTGGGTGATGAACAGGAGCGCGGCGCCCCGGTCGGCGACCCCGCGCACGATGAGGTCGAGGACGCGGGCCTGCACGGTGACGTCGAGCGCGGTGGTGGGCTCGTCGCAGACCAGCAGGGCCGGGTCGTTGGCGAGGGCGATGGCGAGGACGACGCGCTGGCGCTGGCCGCCGGAGAACTGGTGCGGGTAGGCGCGCGCCGCGGCCGCCGGGTCCGGCAGGCCGACCTGGTCGAGGAGTTCGACGGCGGCGGCGTGCGCGGAGGCCCGGTCGGGGCGGGCACGGTGCACGAGCAGCACCTCGGCGATCTGCCGGCCGATCCGCATGGTGGGGTTCAGGGCGGTCATGGGTTCCTGGAACACCATGGCCAGGTCGTTGCCGCGGACGCGGGAGAGCCGTTTCTCGTCGGCGCCGATCAGTTCGTGGTCGACGCCCGCGAGCCGTACGGATCCGGTGGCGCGCAGCCCTTCGGGGAGCAGCCCCATGATGCCGAGCGAGGTCAGCGACTTGCCGGAGCCCGACTCGCCGATGAGCCCGACGCGCTCGCCTGCCCGGATGGTGAATCCGACGTCCTTGACGAGCGGCCGGCCGTCGGCGGTGCTCACGTCGAGCCCGTCGACGCGCAGCACGTCGTCCGGCGGTGTGTCCACTGCGGCGGTCATCGGCGGTCC
Source organism: Streptomyces sp. SDT5-1 (assembly GCF_052245995.1). Lineage (NCBI taxonomy): Bacteria > Bacillati > Actinomycetota > Actinomycetes > Kitasatosporales > Streptomycetaceae > Streptomyces > Streptomyces sp. SDT5-1. The sequence goes on from NZ_CM125963.1 coordinate 1,249,976, forward strand.
TCCACCTTGGGGTCGAAGCGGTCGCGGAGGCCGTCGCCGAGCAGGTTGAAGCCGAGGACGGCCACGGCGATGGCGAGGCCGGGGAAGACGGCGAGGCGGGGTGCGGTGCCGAGCAGTTCCTGGCTCTCCTGGAGCATCCGGCCCCAGGACGGGGTGGGCGGCGGGGTGCCGAACCCGAGGAAGGAGAGGGCGGCCTCGGCGAGCACGGCGAGGGCGAAGCCCACGGATGCCTGCACGATGATCAGGCTGCTGACGTTGGGCAGCACGTGCCGCAGCGCGATGGCGAACGGTCCGCGTCCGGCGGCGCGCGCGGCCGTCACGTACTCCGTGCTCATCACCTGGAGGGTGCCGCCGCGGATCAGGCGGGCGAAGCTGGGGATGGCGGCGATGCCGATGGCGATCATCGCGACGCCGGTCCCCGCCCCGTACACGGCGGCGAGCATGATGGCGAGGAGCAGGGCGGGGAAGGCGAGGATCAGGTCGTTGCCGCGCATCAGGAACTCGCCGAGGCGGCGCGAGCCCATGCCGGCCAGGATGCCGAGCGGGACGCCGATGAGCGCGGCGACGCCGACCGCCACCAGACCCACGTAGAGCGTCGTCCGGGAGCCGATCATGATCTGGCTGAAGACGTCGCGGCCGAACTTGTCGGTGCCGAACCAGTACTCGGAGGACGGCGCCTGCATGCGCACCGCCGGGTCGACCAGGGTCGGGTCGTGCGGCGTCCACACGAAGGAGAGCAGCGCCGTGGCGAGCACGAGCGCGACGACGGCGCCGCCGACGAGCAGTGAGCCGGGCAGCGGCCTGCGGCGGCGCCGAGCGGGCGCGGCCGGGGCGGAGGTGTTCGCAGCAGCCATCATCCACGCACCCTGAGTCGGGGATCGATCAGCAGATAGGCCAGGTCGACGAGGAAGTTCACGAGCAGCACCGCCGCCGCGACGATCATGACGACGTCCTGGACGACGATGAGGTCCCGGCTCGCGACGCTGTCGAGCAGCAGGCTGCCGAGGCCGGGGATGACGAAGACGCGCTCGATGACGACAGCGCCGACGAGGAGCGTCGCCAGTTGCAGGGCGAGGACGGTGACCACGGGGACGGACGCGTTGCGCAGCCCGTGCCGGACGAGGGCCCGGGCCGGGCGCAGGCCCTTGGCGCGTGCGGTGCGCAGATAGTCCTCGCGGAGCACGTCGAGGACGGAGCTGCGGACGTAGCGGGTGAGGACGGCGGCCTGGACGAGGCCGAGGGAGAGCGCCGGCATGAGGAGCTGTTTGAGGAAGAGCACGGGGTCGTCGTCGGGTGGTGTCCAGCCGTTCGCGGGCAGCCAGCCGAGGCCCACGGCGAACACCGTGATCATGAGGATGCCGGCGAGGAATGCCGGTACGGCGACGCCCACTTGGGACAGCGCGGAGAGCACGAGCCCCGACGGCTTGCGGTGCCGCACCGCCATCAGCGTGCCGAGCGGCACCGCCACGAGGCAGGCGATCGCCATGCCGGTGCCGACGAGCCACAGGGTGACCAGGAGGCGGTCCGCGAGCTGCGGGCCGATCGGCGTGTGTGAGATGTAGGAGTCGCCGAGGTCGAAGGTGACGAGGTCGTGCAGCCAGCCCAGGTACTGGTCGACGAGGGAGCGGTCGAGGCCGAACTGCTCGCGCAGTTGGGCGACGGCCGTGTCGGAGGCGCCGGTGCCGAGGGCGACGCGCGCGGGGTCGCCGGGCAGCACGGCCATGAAAGCGAACACCACGAGGGAGCTCACGAACAGGCTCGCCAGCAGGATCGCGAGCCGCCGCGCGAGACTGACGATCATCGGTTCCCTTCCGTCGATTTCCGGCTCAGGCCGGTGAGGTCCAGGGATTCGGTGACGCTGTTGACCGGAAGGCCGGTGATGTCGGCGTCGGCCACCATCAGGTTCGGCAGCAGGAACAGCCAGTCGGCGGCGGCGTCCTTCGAGAGCATCCGGGCGGCGGCGCGCATCGAGGCGATCTGCTCCTTCTGGCTGCCGGTGTCCGCCTTGGCGAGGAGCGCGCGGAAGTCGGGGTTGTCGTAGCGGGTGTAGTAGTTCTTGTCGCCGAACACGGCGGGCATGTCGCGGGGTTCGACATGGGACATGATCGTCATGTCGTAGTCGGCGTTCTTGAAGACGGTCGACAGCCAGGCCGCGGGGAACTCCAGCTGGCTCAGCTCGACCTTGAAGCCGGCCTGTTCGAGCTGGCTCTTGACGACGGTGCCGCAGGCGGCGGCGTACGGCAGCGTGGGGATGCGCAGCCGCAGGGTGCGCCCGGCCTCACCCGACTCCTTCAGGAGCCTGCGGGCCTTGTCGCGGTCGTACGGGTACAGGTCGGTGAGGTCCTGGTACCAGGGGTCGGTCGGCGGCACCATGCTGCCGATGAGCTTGCCGCGGCCGCCCCAGCAGGTGTCGACGAGGGCCTTGTGGTCGATCGCGTACCGGGCCGCCTGCCGGGCCTTCCTGCTCTTCATCGGCCCCGACCCGTTGTTCATCGAGAGCATCACCTCGCCGTTGGTGGAGCCCTCGATGACGCGGTACTTGGGGTTGTTCTCGAACCGGTAGAGCGAGTCCGGCGACTGCATGGCGCCGATGACGTCGATGGTGCCCGTCAGCAGCGCGTTGTTCATCGCCGTCGGGTCCTTGAAGTACTTGAGCGTGACCGTGTCGAAGTGCGGTGCGCGGCCCCAGTAGCCGGGGCGGCGGACGAGCGTGATCGAGTCGCCGCGGTTCCACTTCTTCAGCTCGTACGGGCCGGTTCCGACGGGGTCCGTGGCCAGCTTGTCGACGCCGGTGCGGCTGAACATGGAGCCGGTGCGGGTCGTCATCCGGTACAGCCAGTCGTTGCTCGGCTTCTTCAGCGTCACCTTCAGCTCGTCGCGTGACACGGCCCGTACGTCGTCCACGACGGCCATCTGGGCCTTGAGCGCCACGGTCCACTTGGGGACGACGCGCTCGATGGAGAACTTGGCGTCCTCGGCGGTGAACGGCGCGCCGTTGCTGAACTTCGCGTCCTTGGTGAGGTGGAAGGTGTAGGTGCGGCGGTCCTTCGACAGCTCCCAGGAGCGGGCGAGGGCGGGCCTGATCCGGCCGTGCTGGTCGAGCTTCACGAGGTTCTCGTAGACGTTGTAGAGCAGCGCCTGCGGGATGGCGGCGCCGTCGGTCTTCGTGAAGTCGAGGTTGGCCGGTTCGGCGGTGAGGCCGATGGCGAGCGCGTCGCCGGGCCCTTCGGGCCGCGAGCCGGCCGCGGTGGAGCCCGCGGAGCAGCCCGCCGCCGCGAGACAGCAGGCCAGCAGCGCGGCGGCGGCCCGGACGACCCGTCCGCGTCGTCGGTCCTTGCTCATGCACGACACCTTCCGCCGTAACTGGCCAGACCAGTAAGCTCACTTGACAGGTACCGTGACGACTGACGCGGTACCTGTCAAGAGGTCGGTCGCTGTCGCCTCAGGCGGCGCCCGTTTCGAGGAGAGGGTGCGGATGCCCACCGAACAGAACCTGGCCACCATGTCCGCCGTCGAGATGACCGCCCGTTTCGCCGACCGCTCGCTGTCGCCCGTCGAGGTGCACGACGCGGTCCAGGCGGTGATCGAGGCGCGCGAGGACGTGCTCAACGCGTTCTGGGTGCGGGACCCCGCCGAGTCCCGCAAGGCGGCGCAGGCGAGCGAGGCCCGCTGGGCGGCGGGCGAGCCGCTCGGGCCGATCGACGGCGTGCCGGTGACCCTCAAGGAGAACATCGCCCGCAGAGGCGTCCCGATGCCCTCGGGGAACGCGGGGGTGGAGCCGGTGGTCCCCGAGCGGGACGCGCCGATCACCGAGCGGGTCCTGGAGTCGGGCGGCGCGGTGCTCGGCTCCACCGTGATGCCGGACTGGGGCATGCTCTCCTCCGGCGTCTCCAGCCGGCACGGCTTCACGCGCAGCCCGTGGAACCCGGACTGGACGACGGGCGGCTCCAGCTCGGGGGCGGGCGCCGCGGCGGCGGGCGGGTACGGGCCGCTGCACGTCGGCTCCGACATCGGCGGCTCGATCCGGCTGCCCGGCACCTGGCTGGGGCTCGCCACGCTGAAGCCGAGCGACGGACGCGTGCCGCTCGACGCCCCGTACCTGGGGCGCGCGGCGGGCCCGATGGCGCGCACGGTCGGCGATCTGGCCCTGTTCATGCGGGTCCTGAGCCGGCCCGACGCGCGCGACTGGACGAGCCTGCCGCCGCAGGACGTCGACTGGTCGGACCTGGAGGGCGATGTGCGCGGGCTGCGGGTCGGCCTGCACCTGGACGCGGGCTGCGGCGGTGAGCGCGATCCGCAGGTCGTCGCTGCGGTGCGCCGGACGGCGGAGGTGTTCGAGGCGGCGGGCGCGACGGTCGAGCCGCTGGAGCCCTTCCTGACGCAGGAACTCCTGGACGACCTGGACCTGTTCTGGCGGGTGCGCTCGTGGAACGACTTCCGCGCGCTGCCCACCGAGGCCGCGCTCCGCGTCCACCCGTACGTCATGGACTGGTGCCGGGCGGGCGCCGACGTGGCGGGCGCGCGGGTGTTGCACTGCTACCAGCAGATCATGCGGATGCAGTCCGCGACGGTGGCGGCCACGCTGCCGTACGACATCGTGCTCTCGCCGGTGGCGCCCGTCGCGGCGTTCGCGGCCGAGCAGCCGATGCCGTTCATGGAGCCGGGCCGGACGATGGCGCACATCGGGTTCACCGCCCCGTACAACATGTCGGGACAGCCCGCCGCGACGGTCAACTGCGGCATCACGGCCGACGGCAGGCCCATCGGCGTGCAGCTCTCCGGCCGCCGCTTCGACGACATCGGCGTGCTGCGGGCGGCGGCCTGGTACGAGCGGAACCGGCCCGCCGACGCGGTGCCGCGGTGGCCGGACGTCGCGGTCGCGGGGACGACGCGGAGGGAGGCGCCGTGACGCCGGAGGGGGCACGGTTCCAGCAGGTCGCGCCGGTCCGCCTGTACCAGCGCATCGTGGAGCAGATCGAGGAGGCCATCGCCTCGGGCGACCTGAAGCCGGGTCACCGGCTGCCCAGCGAGCGGGAGTTGGTGACGCAGTTCGGCGCGAGCAGGCCCACCGTGCGGGAGGCGCTGCGGGTCCTGGAGAGCAACGGCCTGATCCGGTCCCGACCCGGCGATCCGCGCGGCCCCGAGATCCTGCCGTTCAGCACGGCGGGCCTGGCCAAGGAGATGACGCGCCTCGCCCGCTTCGACTCCGTGTCGATGGCCGAGCTGATCTCCTTCCGCATGATCCTCGACGGCTCGGCCAGCCAGCTCGCGGCGCGGCTGCGCACGGACGAGGAGCTGTCCGCGATGCAGGACACCGTGACGGAGATGGAGCGGGCCATCGACATCGGCTACGAGGAGTTCAGCGCGGCCGACGTCGCGTTCCACGAGGTGGTGGCGCGGGCCAGCCGCAACGCGCTGATCGAGGTCTCCAACCAGGTCGTCCGGGGCGCGGTTCTCACCCTGATCGCCGACAAGGTCGCCCACGCCGACAACCGCGAGGCCCTGATGCGCACCTCGCTCCGCCACCACCAGGAGGTCCTCGCCGCCATCCGCACCCGCGACGGCCTCGCGGCGGCCCGCATCTCCCGGCAGACGTTGTACGACTACTACGCGGGGTATGTGCCCCAGGAGCAGCGGGGGCCGCTGCTGGCGCTGGTGGAGGGAGAGGGGGCCTGAGGGACGTGTCGCCGGAAGGTGTCGGTGCGGTGGCCGTGGTCGGTGTCGGGGTGGTGGGCGCCGCGGTGGGCTGGAACCTGGCGCGGCGAGGGGTCCGCGTCGTCCTGGTCGACGCGGGGCGGCCGGGCGAGGGCGTCACCAACTGGTCGTTCTCATGGGTCAACGCCAGCAACAAGACGGCCACCAGGGCCTACTTCGACCTGAACGTCGCCGGGATGGCGGCGCACCGTGACCTGGCGGCGCGCATCGGCCCGGAGGCGTGGTGGCATCCCAGCGGCCATCTGCGGTGGGCGGACGAGATCGAGGCCGAGGCGCGGCTCTTCAGGACCGGGGAGCTGCTGACGCGGTGGGGCTACCGGGTCGAGCCGTGCACGGGCGCCGACGCGCGCCGCCGCTTCGAGCCCGCGCTGGCGGTCCCCGACGACACCCGGGTCCTGTTCTACCCCGACGAGGCGTGGGTGCACGGGCGCCGGCTGGTCGGCCGGCTCGTCGACGAGGCTCTGGCGTGCGGCGCCGAGCTGCGGACCGGCGCCGCCGTCCGCGACATCGCCACCGGGCCCGAGGGCCGCGTCCGGTCGCTCGCCCTCTCCGACGGCGCCACGCTCCCCGTCGACGCCGTCGTGAACGCAGCGGGGCCCGACGCCGCCCGCGTCGCCGGGCTCGTCGGGCGGCGGCTGCCGATGCGCGAGGAGCCCGGCGCCGTCACCCGCCTCGACTGCGCCGAGTCCCCCGTCCGCCGGGCCATGCACACCCCGCACGTCGAGATTCGCCCCGACGGCGACGGTTCGGTGGTGCTGCACAGCCGCGAGGTCGACGCGCTGATCGGCGCCTCCGATGCCGAGCCGGAGTCCGAACTCGGGCTCCGGCTGCACGCGTTGGCGCGCCGTGTCGTCCCCGACCTCGACCACGCCCGCATCGCACGGACCCGCGTCGTGCACCGCCCGGTCCCCGGCGACGGCTTCCCCTCCGTGGGCGCGCTGCCGTCCGTGCCCGGCTACCACGAGGCCGTCACGCACAGCGGGATCACGCTCGGCCCCGTCCTGGGGCGGCTGCTCGCCGACGAGGTCGTCGGCGGGCGGCGCGACCCGCTGCTCGCGGAGTACCGGCCGGACCGGTTCTGACGGGCCGTTTCAGCGCATGAACAGGCCGCCGTTGGCGTCCCAGCAGGCTCCGGTCACCGCGTCGGCGTGCTCGGCGGCCAGCAGGACGACCATGTCGGCGACGAACTGCGGGCGGCCGAGGCGCCCCGCCGGGATCGACGCCTCGACCTGCGCGAGCTTGGCGGGGTCGACGGTGCGGCGCACCACCGGCAGGTCCTGCGGTCCGGGCGACACCGCGTTGACGGTGACGCCGCGCGGGCCGAGGTCGCGGGCGAACACCTTGGTGAGGGTGGCGACGCCGCCCTTGGCCGCCGCGTAGTGCGCGCCGGTCGCCGTGCCGCCGTTCTGGCCCGCCAGCGAGCCGACGTTGACGATGCGTCCGTAGCCGCGCTCGGCGAAGTAGGAGCCGAAGACCTGGCAGCCGAAGAACGTGCCGTTCATGTTGGTCTCCACCACGGACGCGAAGCTCTCCGGGGTGATGTCCATCAGCGATTCGACCTTGGAGTGCCCGGCGTTGTTGACGAGGACGTGCACCGCGCCCCACCGCCCGACGAGGTGGTCGCGGGCGCGGGCGAAGGCGTCCTTGTCGCGCACGTCGAGGCCGAGGCCGACGGCGTTCTCGCCGCTCGGATCGAGTTCGGCGGCGGCCTTGGCGGCGGCCGACGCGTCCAGGTCGGTCAGGGCGACCCGGTACCCGTGGTCGTAGAAGCGGGCCGCGATGCAGCCGCCGAGGCCGCCGGCCGCTCCGGTGACCAGGACCACGCGGTGCGTGTCGTCCTCCCAGCGCTCCCCCGTGCCCTGCGGGCTCACTTGGTCACGTCCGGGAGCGGGCGGCCGACGCGGGCCTCGATCTTCATGTACCGCCACAGGCCGTGCTCGCCGACCTGCACGGTGCGGAACAGGTTGCAGGCCGCGGCGACGGTCGGCTGGTCGACGACGTCGGCGAGGACGTAGCTGGTCCACGGCCAGGAGCCGGAGGGGCCGACCATGTGCTGGTCGTCGTCGATGGTGCCGATGACGTTCACGCCGGGCAGCTCGTGCAACTGGCGGAGCATGCTGGTGAAGCCGTCCCAGACCGCCTTGCCCTGCCCGGTCGGCAGATCGAAGAAGTTCTGGTTGACGCCGATGCAGAACAGCACCCGCAGCGGGGCCTGGGGGGACGTGGACATGCGGTCACACCTTTCGTGAACGGGGGTTGCGGGGGCGGTGGTTCTCTTTTTTCTGGGGGCTCAGAGGTAGCCGGGGAACGGGTCGACGCCCATGAGGACGGCGCCCGCCCCGTCGTACAGGCCCTCCTGGAGGAAGGCGTGTTGCGGCACCACCGAGGCGTCCCGCAGATAGCGCTGCATCGGGCTGCCGTCGGCGATGGCCCGGATACCCGCGAGCTGGTAGGCGGTCTGCGTGACGGCGAACGACTCGTGGGCGAGCGTCGTGGAGGCGAGGCGCAGCAGGCTCGCCTGGTGGGCGGTGGCCGGGTCACCGACGACGACGGTCTCCCACACCTCTTCGGTGATGTCGTAGAAGAAGGCGCGGGCCGAGCGCAGCCGGGCCTCGGCGCGGCCGACCGCGATCCGGTACGCGGGCCGGTCCGCGGCCACCGGTCCGCCGGTGTAGCTGGCGCGGCCGCCCTCCGTGATGACCTGGTCGAGCGCGGCGCGGGCCACGCCGAGGCCGACGACGGCGAGGACCTGGGCGGCATAGGGCACGGCCGGGTAGCGGTAGAGGGGTTCGTCGACGGTGGGTTCGCCACCGCGCACGAAGGTCCACTGCTCGGGGACGACGACGCCGTCGACGGCGAGGTCGTGGCTGCCGGTGCCGCGCATGCCGATGACGTCCCAGTTCTCGACGATCTCGACGTCCTCGGGGCGCAACACCGCGGTGCGCGGGCGGCCCGCGCGGTCCTCGCCGACCTTGATGCCGACGCCGAGGACGTCGGCGCCCTTGCAGCCGCTCGCGAACTTCCAGCGGCCCGACACCCGGTAGCCGCCGTCGACCGGTTCCGCGGCCTGGACGGGGAAGAGGCCGCCCGCGAAGGCGACGTCGGGACCGTCGGCGTAGAGCAGCTCCTGGGTCTCCAGCGGGAGCGCCGCGAGGTAGATCAGCGAGGAGCCGAAGCTCGCGACCCAGCCGGCCGATCCGTCGACCTGGGAGATCCGCTCGATCAGGCGGAGGAACTCGGCGGGCGGCAGCGGTTCGCCGCCGAAACGGCGGGGCGCGCTCGCCCGGTAGAGGCCCGCCTTCTTGAATTCGGCGATCACATCGCGTGGCACGTGCCGTGCGGTCTCGAATTCGGCCCGGCGGGCGGCCACCAGGTCGAGCACGTTGTCCAGTGAATGCGTCATGCGTAAATCCCCTGCCTGACCGTCGAGTTGATCGCTCGAACTCGCTTCGCCGTCAAACCTAGGCGCGGCCCCATGCGCCAACAATTGGGAATCGGTGGGGACGTGTAGGGGATTTCCCTGATCGCTCACGCGTCCGCGGGGCGCAGGGGCAGGCCGAAGCGGAAGACGGTGCCGCGCGGGGTGTTCGGGAAGGCCTCGATGTCTCCGCCGTGCCGCGTGATGATGCGATGGCTGAGGGCGAGCCCGATGCCGTGGCCGTTGCCCTTGGACGTGAACGCGCCGTCGAAGATCCGGCCGTCCGCCGTGTCCGGCAGGCCGCCGCCGGTGTCGCGGACCTCGACCTCGGCGCGATCGCCGCGTCTGCGGGTCGCGATGGTGACCTCACCGGGCTCGTCGGGCCTGCGGGCCAGCTCCTCCAGGGCGTTGAAGGCGAGGTTCATGACGACCTGCCCGATGAGCACCTTCTCGCAGCTGACGGGCAGCGGTGTGCCGGTGTGCTCCCAGCGGACGGCGACCCGGTGCGCCTTGGCCCGTACGTCGACGAAGTACGCGCAGTCGGTGACGACGTCGTTGAGGTCGACGGAGCGTTTGGCGTCCTCCAGGCGCACCACGTAGGCGCGCAGGCTCGACAGGATGGTGGTGGCCCGCTCCAGCTGGCGGGCGGCGTGGTCGAGTCCCCAGCGCAGCGGGGCCGCGCCCTCGGTGTGCTCGATGCGGCCGACGGCCCCGGCGACGAAGTTGTGGGCCGCGGCGATGGGCTGGCTGACCTCGTGCGCGATGGCCATCGCCATGTCACCCATCGCGTTGTAGCGGGCCAGGTGGTTGAGGTACTGGGCGTCTCGGCGGTGTTCCTCCTCGGTGTGCACCGTGTCGGTGATGTCGTGGAAGAGGAGCAGCAGTCCGCGCAGGTCGTTCTCGATGTCGATGTACTGGCAGCGCGCGGCGAACCAGCGGTCGGGGCCGCCGCCCGCCTCGTCGGGGACCGCGAGCCGGTAGCGGGCGTCGGTGGGGCGGCCTCCGCGTGGTGTCTCGCGCAGCACACCCCGAAGCACGGCGGTGGAGTCCTCGGCGAGGAAGTCCGTGAAGTCGGTGCCGAGCAGGTCCTCCGGGTCGCGGTCGAGGAGAATGCCGGCGGACTCGCCCGCGAACAGGACCCGCCCCGCGTCGTCGAGCACCACGATGCCCTCGTCGAGGTTGCGCAGGAACGCCTGGAGGCGGGCCTCGGTGCGGGTCAGGTCGCGGCGCGTCGCCTTCTCCTCGGCGATGTCGCGGAACTGCACCATGACGACGGGCCCGACCGACAGTTCCACGCGCACGGCGAGCGCCTCGCTGAGGATGTCGGTGCCGTTCTTCGACCGGTAGCACCACTCGATGCGGCTGCGGCCCAGGTCGGCGGCGCGCTGGAGCCAGGCGACACCGATGTGCCGGGCGTACTGCGCGGCGTTGGAGCTCATGTCGGGTGCCTTCAGCGGCTTCAGCTCGTCGAGGGTGAAGCCGAGGGCGGTACGGGCCGCGGGGTTGGCCCACAGGATGTCCTTGGTGGCGGCGTCGTGCACCAGCACGCAGCCGTCGATGGCCTCGAAGAGGCGGGCCAGGTCGGCGGTGGCGGGCACCGGTGTCACACCTCCTCGGGGCGCAGCCCGCAGCGCATCATGTCGCCGATGAGCGCGCCCAGGGTGTCGGCGCTGGTCTTCTCGCGGATCCGGGCCCGGTGCGCGTCGACGGTCTTCAGGCTGATGCCGAGCTGCCGGGCAATCCCCTTGCTGGGCACGCCGTCGACGACCTGCCGCAGGATCTCCCGCTCGCGCGGGCTGAGGTGGGTGATGCGCTCGCGCAGGGCGCGCTGCTCGGCACGCCGGGCGTAGCGTTCGCCCGCCACCCGCAGGGCCTTCTGGAGGATGTCGAGCAGCCGCTGGGGATCGTACGGCTTCTCCAGGAAGTCCACGGCTCCCGCCTGCAACGCCCGTACCGACATGGGGATGTCGCCGTGCGCGGACACGAAGACGACGGGCAGCGCCGCGTCCTGCGCGTTGAGGATCTCCTGGACGTGGAAGCCGCCGATGCCGGGCATCCGGACGTCGAGGACGAGGCAGGCCGGTGTGTCCGGGTCGAAGGCGTCGAGGAAGGCGTCGGCGTCGGTGAACCACTCGGTTCTGATGTGCACGGACTCCAGCAGCCAGGCCAGCGAGAGGCACAGCTCCTGGTCGTCGTCGAGTACGTACACGAGGTCGGCCGCCGGTTCGCCCGTCATCGTTCCCCACTCCCTTCGTGTGACCTGCCAGATCCTTTCATCGGGCCGGTTCCCGCGGAAGAACGCGATCAGGGCGTCCGGTCACGCCGTCAGCGACGTGGGGATGGCGTGGAAGCCGCGGCGGAAGTACACGAGCGCGCCCGCCTCCTCCTCGCCGACGAGGACGCGCTCCGCCTCGATGAACATGACGGTGTGCGAGCCGCGTTCGGCGGTGCCGGTGACCCGGCCCACGACGGACGCGGCGCAGCCCTTGAGCACCGGAACGTCGGCGAGGGTGTGGTCCCACACGTCGCCGCAGGCCTCGAAGCGCTGGTCGGCGGGCACACCGCCCGCGAACGCCCTGGCGACGTCGGCGTGGTCGGGCCCCAGGACGTTGACGCAGACCCGGCCGTTCTCGGTGAACAGGTCGTGGCTGCGGCTCGACCTGTTGATGCAGACGAGCATGGTGGGCGGCTCGTCGGTGACCGAGCAGGCCGCGCTGACCGTGATGCCGGCGCGGCCGCGCGGTCCGTCCGTCGTGACGATGTTGACGCCTGCGGAGAGGTTCGCCATCGCGTCGCGGAACGCTCGCTGGTTCGGGGTGAGTTGGTCCACCGCTGCTCTGCGTGTCACGGCTGTCATGCATGTCACCGTAGGACGCGCCGGGCGGTCGGCGGTATCGAGAGTTCCTTCCCGCTCCCTAGGGATTTCCCCTACGCGGGGCCGTGCGCGAGGGCGCCCATCGGGTCCCACGCGGGCAGCACGATCGGGGGCTCGTCGAGGGCCGCGGCGAGCTCGGGCGGGAGCGCGGAGCGGCGGACCGCGACCTCGAAGACGTGCTCGCCGAACCACGAGTCGTTCATGGTCCAGAAGCCCTTGTCGGCCTTCTCGTCGCCCCAGCTGTTCTCCACCCGCCAGCGGCGCGGCTCCCCGTCGACGACGTCGACGCCGGTGAAGAGCATGGCGTGGGTCATCTGCGTCTCGTGGTGGACGAGCCGCTCCGCCTTGTCGAGCTCGAAGGCGGTGCCGTAGACCGCTTCGTAGTCGAAGAGCGCGGCGTCCCAGATGCCGAGGTCGGAGCGCATCTGCTGGGCGACGTCGCAGCCGAACCAGACGGGTTCGCCGCCGACGACCGCCTCCATGGTGAGCCGCTTGAGCAGGTCGATGTCGGCGTTGAGGTAGACGACGGGCGGGGCCTCGACGATGTTGCCGAGGTGTTCGACGGTGAAGGTGCGGCCCACCGGGCTGGACTCGCGCGGGTCGTGGACGAGGCACACGTACTCGTCGAGGGGTATCCGCACGTACGCCTCGGCGAACTCGGCGGGGGTCAGCCAGCCGTCGCGGTGGAACTCCTGGTCGCTGTCGCGCCACTGCCACAGGAACCTCTGCGGCGGTGTGCCGAGGTGGATGCTGAGCACGCGGTGCACGGCGCCGAGCACCTCGGCCTTGCGGGCGCGCTGCGCGTCGACGCCGTCGGTCGCCGCGCGGCGCAGGTCGCGGGCGCCCTGCCGGAGCACGGTCATCAGCGCGCGGTTCATCGGCCCCGTCGCCGACGAGCTCTCGGTCTCGGGCATCGCCGACTTGGGTACGAGGCCGTGCTTGGCGACCAGCGCCACGAACATGTTCCACTGTCCGCCGTCGCTGATCGGGTCGCTGAGCAGATGGGCCACCGTGCGGTCGTCGACGTCGCGGTCCGATGTGTCGATGACGCTCTCGAGGAAGTGGTTGGCGCGCTCGAACTTGTCCCACCACAGCACGTAGTTCTGGGAGAACTCGAAGTCCTTGACGCCGAGTTCGCGCGCGGCGCCCACGCGCAGCAGGTTGAGCCCGGCGAACATCCAACAGCGGCCACTGCGCTTCTGGTTGGTGACCTTCCAGTCGTCCAGGTGGTGCGAGACGGAGTGGTCGATGGCGGTGACGATCCGCCGGTCGAGGGCGATGTCGTCCACCGGCGTCTGCGTCACGGCGTTCTGCATCAGCCGGTTCGCGGGGCGGGCGGCGAACTCCTTCTCGTAGTGCTCGAGTTGCGCCGGGGTGAGAGCGCGGTCGCCGCCGTCCTGGGCGTCGGTGGGCTGAGAGGTGTGCGCGGGTCCGAGCGTCACAGTATCCGCTTCCAGTTCTCGAAGAGGCCCGTGGTCGGGCGGGCCTTGGCAGGCAGAAGGGGGAACGCGCTCTCACCGTCGCACGGCCGTTCTAGCCCAGTCAACGAGATTGCGGAGGGACGTCCTGAACCGGCGTTCAGTCCTCCGCGTCCTGCGGATACCAGCGCAGTTCCACGGTGTTGCCGTCCGGATCCTTGACGTACACGGACTGCGCCTGGCCCCGCGCGCCCCACCGCGGCACCGGTCCCTCCAGTACGTCGAAGTCGCCCGAGTCGATGACCTCCTGCCAGTCGAGGGGGTCGACGACGAGGCAGAAGTGGTCGACGTTCGACTCGACGCGGGGCGCGGCGAAGAGATCGATGACGGTGGCGGCATCGATCCGCACGGACGGGAACGGCACCTTTCCGGCACGCCACTCCTCGACGCGCTCGGGGGCGAGGCCGAGGCGGCCCGTGTAGAACTCCAGAGATTTGTCGACGTCGGCCACGTTCAGCACCAGGTGGTCGAGAGCTTTCACGCGCATGATCCGGTCCCCGTTCCTGTCGGTTGTTCTCGCAGGGTCTGCCTAGCCGAGAACCGGGCGGACGGCAAGTGTGCCGAGCGCAGTTCGGCCGTCTCGGCGGGCAAGAAATGTACGTACAAGCTTGTCCGGAATCCCCGTAGCGGCTTGAATCCCTGGCGGGCAGCGTCCTAGCGTAGATGTACGTACATTCTTGGGAGGGGGTTCGTTGGTGGGTTCCTCGGCAGGTTCCTCGGTGGCCAGGCAGCACCACCGCACGGTGATCGTCGGCGGCGGCTCGGCCGGGATCTCGGTCGCGGCGCGGCTGCGACGGGCCGGTGAGCGGGACGTCGCGGTGCTCGACCCGAGCGAGCGGCACTACTACCAGCCGCTGTGGACGCTGGTCGGCGGCGGGCGCGCCCCGCTGAAGGAGAGCGTGCGGCCGCAGGAGTCGGTGATCCCCAAGGGGGTGCGCTGGATCCGGCGGGCCGCGGTCGCCGTCGATCCCGAGGCCCAGGAGGTGACGCTCGACGACGGCGGTGTCGTGCGCTACGACCACCTCGTCGTCTGCGCAGGCATCCAGCTCGACTGGAACCGTGTGCCCGGCCTGGAGGACGGCCTGGGGCAGGGCGGCCTCTCCAGCAACTATCTGCCCCACACCGCACCGCTGACCTGGCGCTTCATCCGTGAGACCCGCTCCGGCAGCGCCGTGTTCGGCATGCCGTCCGGGCCCATCAAATGCGGCGGCGCCCCGCAGAAGATCGCCTACCTCGCGGCCGACCACTGGCGGCGCCAGGGCGTGCTCGGACGGATGGACGTGCACCTCGTCGTCCCCACCGACACCATCTTCGGCGTGCCGGAGTTCGCCCACGTCCTGGAGGGCGTCGCCCGCCGGTACGGCATCCACGTCCACTACGGCAGCGAGATCACCGAGGTCCGTCCCGAGCACCGGGAGGTCGTCGTCACCGACATCGGTACGGGCGGCAAGACCACCCTGCCGTACGACATGGCCCACCTCGTGCCGCCGCAGAGCGCCCCCGACTGGATCAAGCGGAGTCCGCTCGCGGACGCGGCGAACCCGGCCGGCTACGTCGAGATCGACCGGCACACCCTGCGGCACGTCCGCTACCCCAACATCTGGGCGCTCGGCGACGCCGGGTCGTCACCGAACTCCAAGACCGGCGCGGCCGTCCGTAAACAGGCACCCGTGGTCGTGGAGAACCTCCTCGCGACCATGCACGGCAGGGAGCCGCTGTCCGTCTACAACGGCTACTCGTCCTGCCCGCTGACCACGGCCCGCAACAAGATGCTGCTCGCCGAGTTCGACTACAGCGGGCGCCCCGCCCCGTCGATCCCGCTGATCGACACGGTCCGCGAGCGCACCGACATGTGGTACCTGAAGCGGCACGGACTGCCGTTCCTCTACTGGAACCTCATGCTCCGCGGGCTCGCCTGACCCGCACGCCATCACCCCCACAGCCCTGTGACCCAGGAGTCCGTCATGCCTCAGGAGCCCGTCGTCCACGACGGCGCGGGACCGCTCATGTTCGAGCAGTTCTATCTCGACTGCCTCTCGCACGCCTCGTACCTGATCGGCGACCGCACCACGGGGCGCGCGGTCGTCGTCGACCCGCGCCGCGACGTCAACGACTGCCTGGCCGCCGCCGAGCGGCACGGCCTCACCGTCGAGCGCGTCATCGAGACCCATGTGCACGCCGACTTCCTCTCCGGCCACCTGGAACTCGCCGCGCGCACCGGCGCCGTCATCTCCTACGGGGACGCCGCCGAGGTCGACTTCGCCGTCGACCCGCTCGCCGACGGCAGGCACCTGTGCCTCGGCGAGGTCGACCTGGAGATCCTCCACACCCCCGGCCACACCCTGGAGTCGGTGTGCGTCGTCGTCCGCGAGCACGCCGACGACCTCGTGCCCTACGGGGTGCTCACCGGCGACACCCTGTTCATCGGCGACGTCGGCCGACCCGATCTGCTCGGCGCCCGCGGCAGGTCGGCCGAGGAGATGGCCCGCGCCCTGTACCGCTCCACGCGCGAACGGCTGCTCACCCTCCCCGACGAGACCCGCGTCTTCCCCGCGCACGGGGCGGGGTCCGCATGCGGAAAGAACCTGTCGGCCGCGCTGAGTTCGACCATCGGCGAGCAGCGGCGCACCAACTACGCGCTCGCGGAGCTCTCCGAGGAGGCGTTCGTCGAGGTCGTCACCGCGGGGCAGCCCGCCGCGCCCGCCTACTTCCCTTACACGTCCGCGCGCAACCGCGAGGCCCGAGCGGTGCTCGACGAGGACGCGCCGGTCCCCGCCCTCGCGCCGGACGACCTGCGGCGGGTCCGCACGGGCGGCGCACTCGTCCTCGACACCCGCGCCCCCGACCTGTTCGCCGCCGCGCATCTGCCCGGAGCCGTCAACGTGCCGCTCGGCGGCCGGTTCGCCGAACTGTGCGGGGAGGTGCTCCCGGCCGGCGCCGACCTCGTGCTGTGCGCCGACGCCGACACCGCGCGCGAGGCCCGCAACCGGCTCGCCCGCATCGGCTACGACCGGGTGCTCGGCGCCCTGCCCGCCGACGGCGCGCACGACTACGAGCCGCTCACCTCGACGCCGCGCGTGGAGGCGGCGGCGCTCGCCGAACGCCTCGCCGAGGAGGCCGGCACCTTCACCGTCCTCGACGTGCGGGGCCCCGGCGAGATCCGGGACACCGGCACCGTGCCGGGCGCCCTGACCATTCCGCTGCCCGAACTGGTGGCTCGCGCGGACGAGTTGCCGCGCGACCGGGACATCGTCGTGGTGTGCGCGAGCGGCAACCGCTCCTCCGTGGCCGCGTCCGTGCTCCGGGCCCGCGGACTCGACGCGGACGACCTGCGCGGTGGCTTCGCCGCGTGGCGCGGCCCGGTCGAGCACCCGGCCGACGGGGGCGGCGTCCCCGCGTGAGCGTCCTGATCCTCGCCGTGCTCTGCGGCGCCGTCGTCGGCCTCGCCCTCGGCGGACTCGGCGGCGGTGGCGGCGTCCTCGCGGTGCCCGCCCTCGTCTACCTCCTCGGCGTCGACCCCGCCGACGCGGGCACCGCGAGCCTGCTCATCGTCACCGTCACCTCCGCGACGGCCCTGGCCCGGCATGCGGGCACCGGCGCGGTCCGCCGGCGCACGGGCGCGCTGTTCGCGGCGGTCGGCGTGCTCCCGACGGTCGCCGCGTCGATGCTCGCCCACCGCCTCCCGCAGCCCCTCCTCACGGGAACGTTCGCGATCCTGGCGGCGGTGGCGGCGACCTTCATGCTCCGCGGCACACGGGGCACGGCCGCGAACGAGTCCCGCCCCATGCCTCCCACCCCACCGACGACACACCGCGACACCCTGCTACGAGAGCCACGCACGGCGACCGCCACCTCCACCGGTCCGCTGCGCACCGCGGGGGCCGGAGCCGGGCTCGGTGCGGTGACCGGACTGCTCGGGGTCGGCGGCGGCTTCCTCGCCGTGCCGACGCTGGTGTCGGTGCTGCGGCTGCCGATGCGGGCTGCGGTCGGCACGAGCCTGGTCGTCACCCTGCTCAACTCGCTGGTGTCACTCGCCACCCGCCTCACGACGGAAGGTGTCTCGATCGATCCCGCGGTGCTCGGCCCGTT
This sequence comes from Streptomyces sp. SDT5-1, assembly GCF_052245995.1. Taxonomy (NCBI): domain Bacteria; kingdom Bacillati; phylum Actinomycetota; class Actinomycetes; order Kitasatosporales; family Streptomycetaceae; genus Streptomyces; species Streptomyces sp. SDT5-1. The sequence goes on from NZ_CM125963.1 coordinate 1,267,551, forward strand.
CGTCGGGGCGGCGGTCCTCGGGGCGTGGGACGCCAAGCGGCTCACGGCGCGGTTCTCGGGCCCGGCGTTGCAGCGCGCGTTCGCGGTGCTGCTGCTCGCGACGGCGACGTTCATGCTGGTGGACGCGGTCGTGTGAGCGGGGCCCGGGGTTTGCGCGGCCCCCGCAAATCGACGAGCATGCATCCCGTGCCCACCAGCAGCTCCCAGTCCGGCCCCCGTCCGCTCACCCGGACGAAGGGCAAGCCGCTCTGGTCCCAGCTCCGCGCCGACCTGCTGCGCCGCCTCGAGGACGGCGAGTTCCGCGACGTCTTCCCCGGCGAGCACGACCTCGTCGCCGAGTACCGGGTCAGCCGGCACACCGTCCGCGAGGCGCTGCGCACACTGCGCGCGGAAGGCCTGGTCACGGCGCAGCGCGGCCGGGTGTCCCGGTTCGCGGCGAGCCGCCCGCTGGAGCAGAAGGTCGGCGAGGCGTACAGCCTCTTCCGCTCGGTGGAGGAGGTCGGCGCGGTACAGCGCAGCGTGATCCGCCGCCTCGACGAGCGCGCGGACGGCGTGATCGCGGCCCGCCTCGGCCTGGAGGAGTCCACTCCCCTGGTCCACCTCGAACGCCTCCGCCTCGCCGACGGCGAACCGCTCGCCGTCGACCGCGTCTGGCTCCCCGCGGACGTCGCCCGCCCCCTCCTGTCGGTCGACTTCACGCACACGTCGCTCTACGACGAGCTGGAGCGCCACTGCCGTACGCACATCAGCGGCGGCTGGGAACGCATCCGTGCGGTCGTCCCCACCCGCGGCGAACGCCGCCTCCTGGACTGCCCCGAGTCCACGGCCCTCTTCGCGATCGACCGCCTCGGACACGACGCGACGTCCCGCCGGGTGGAATGGCGCCAAACCCTGGTCCGCGCCGACCGCTTCACGGTCTCCGCCGCCTTCTCCACGAACGACGGCTACCGCTTGGGGGGACCGGTTCCGACGCCGTGACGGCTACGGGCGCACGCCCCGCCGCACCGACCTCGGCCGGTACTCCACCACCGTCAGGGCCAGGGACACATAACGTTCGATCAGTTCCGTGGGGGTGACCTCGCCGTCGGGGCGGTACCACTGTGCGATCGCGTTGCACATGGCGATGACCGCGCGGCGGGCGTCGTCGGGGTAGGGGGTGAGGAAGACGCCGGTGGCGACGCCGCGTTCGATGACCTCGCGGAACTGTTGGGTGCCGCGCTCCTCGTTCTTGCGGTAGCGGGCGAGGTGTTCGGGTTCGAGGCTGCGGCCCTCGGTGAGCACGATGCTGCTCTTGACCGGGTGCTCGATGCGGAACTGAACGGTCGCCGTGACCAGGGCCTCCAGCTGCTCGGCCGGGTCGTCGCCGGCCTCTTCGAGCGCGGTGCCGCAGGCGCCGAAGTAGGCGTCGAGGCCCTCTTCGAGGATGGCGACGAGGAGTTCCTGCTTGCCCTTGTAGTAGTAGTACAGGGCGGAGAGGCTGACCCCGGCGCGCTTGGCGATGTCGCGGATCGACGTGGCGCCGTAGCCCTGTTCGGAGAACTCCTCGCGGGCGGCCTCGATGATGGCCTTGTGACCTGCGGGTCGAGTGGACACGATGCTCCGATCTGCTGGGCCGCTCCGTCCGCCCCGCAGCTGAACATTCGTACAGCGGGCGACGGCGGCCGTCATCGTAACGCCGTGCGTGCCCGTCGCAGAACGGCCGGAGAGCCGCTCCGCTCGGCGGCCCGCCCCCCGTGCGGGCCGCCGAGCGAGGCGGCTGGTCGGTGCCGGCCCGTCAGTCGGCGATCTCGATGTGGCCGTTCTTCGAGGCGGCCGCCGGCTCGGCGGCCTTGCCCGCGGTGATGTTCTTCAGGAGCGCGGCGAGGTCGACACCGGTCGTGGAGTTCAGGAGCTCCACGCCCTGGGCGACGTTGTCGGCGACCGTGCGGGACAGCTGGCTCGCGCCGTCCGTGGAGATCACCGTCATCTTGTCGACGGCGCCCAGCGGCTCGGACGCCTTGGCGACGACCTGCGGCAGCACCTCGACCAGCATCTGGAGCACGGCCGCGTCGCCGTACTGCGCGAACGCGTCGGCCTTCTTCTGCATGGCCTCGGCCTCCGCGGCGCCCTTCGCCCCGATCGCCGCCGCCTCCGACTCGCCCTCGAGGCGGACCGCGTCCGCGAGCGCCGCGCGGTGCGCCTTCTCGCCCTCACCGGTCAGGCGGGCCCGCTCGGCGTCCGCCTCGGCCTGCTTGACGAGGCCGATCCTGCGGGCCTCCGCCTCCTGCTCGGCCTGATAGCGGGCGGCGTCGGCCGGCTTGCGGACCTTGGTGTCCAACTCGCGGTCGGTCAGGGCCGCCTGACGCTCCGCCACCTTCTCCTGCTCGGTCAGCACCTCCTGCTGACGGGCCGCGTCGGCGAGCGGTCCCGCCGCGTTGGCCTGCGCGGCGGCCCGATCGGTCTCCGCCTTGATCTCGGCCTGCTTCAGCGCGAAGGTGCGCTGCGCGATCGCGATCTCCTCCTCGGCCTTGAGCCGTGCCTGCTCGGAGGCGCGGCGCGCGACGGCCTCGGCGATGTCGGCCTCCTGCTTGGCGCGGGCGGCCTCGGGCCTGCCCAGGTCCTCCAGGTAGGAGCCCTCGGTGGTGATGTCCTGGATCTGGAACGCGTCGAGCACCAGGCCCTGCCCGGACAGCGACGCCTCCGCCTCCTCGGCGACCTGCCCGGCGAACGCGGCCCGGTCCCGGATGACGTCCTCGACGGACATCCGCCCGACGATGGAGCGCAGCGCGCCGGACAGCACTTCCTGCGTGAACCCTACGATGCCGTCCTGCTGCATCAGGAAGCGTTGCGCGGCGGCGCGGATCGAGTCCTCGGTGCCGCCCACCTTGACGATGGCGACCCCTTCGAGGTTCGCCTTCACACCGCGCAGCGTGACCGCGCCCCGTACGGCGACGGGGATGTGCCGCGACGACAGGTCGAGCGTGAACTTCTGCTGCACGAACGGAACGACGAACACACCGCCGCCGACGACGACCTTCTGGCCGCTGTTGTCCGTGACGGTCCTGCCGGTCTCCGGATCGGTGGACTTCTTGCCGCGCCGCCCGGTGACGATGAACGCCTCGCTGGGCCCCGCGACCTTGTAGCGGGTGATGACGACGAGCGCCAGCAGCACGAGGAGTACGACGACTCCGGCCACGGCGACGGTGACTGGGCTCATGATGGCTTCCCCCTCTGCCTCCCAGGGGGTGGCAGTCGGTTGCTGGAGCGGGCGGCACGGGGCCGACCGCTCACGGGTCGTGCGTGCGGAACGGTGGCGCTACGGGACGTCAGCGCTCGACGGCGCGGACCGCGACCGAGGTCGGCGACAGCACGTCCTCGACCCACACCTCGGTGCCGCGGGCGACGGCGATCGCGCTCTTCGCCGCGTACTTCACGGGCTGGCCCGCGAGGTGCAGCAGCACCTCTCCGTACCCCTCGCCGGGGATCGCGGTGACCACCGTGCCGGCGCTGCCGACCAGGTCGTCGCCGCGGGGCGTGATCGCGGTCTGGTCCCGCATCAGCGCCCGGGTCAGCTTCCACGTGAGCCACCCGGCTCCGACTCCCGCGCCCGCGCCGATGGCGGTGGCGGGCGCCGCGCCGAGGTCCGTGCTGCCGAGGACGATCGCGCCGCCGAACCCGAGCATCGACACAAAGCCGGCGATCACCGGCAGCGACAGCAGCCCGTCGAACACGCCGTCAAGGGCCCCGACCCCGTCGAAGATCCCCTCGAGCACCCCGTCGAGCACCAGCGAGAGGACGAGCAGGACGACTCCCGCGATGCCGAGGCCCAGAAACCACGTCATGTCACTGACCTCCCCGGCTTCCCTGTTCCGCTTGCGTGCCCTGAATGTTGCCAGGGACAACCACCTGGTGTGACTGCCGGTTTCCGGCAATCTTTACGCGATTTTGATGCCTGCTTGTTCATCGGCTAAGAATGCGGAAGGGGCAGGGACACGACATCGCGACGGGGGTGGGCATGGCGCCGCAGCAGGACGTTCCCGACGAGTACCTGGACGGGTACGTGCGGGTGGTGGCGGACGCCGCGGCCACCGGGCGCCGCCTGACGCGGGACGAACTCGACGCGCGGCGCGCTCTGGGTGAGCGCGCGGCGGAGGCGGGGCTCGGGCTGCGCGCCCTGGTCGCGGCACACCTCGCGCGGACACACTCCGGCAACCTGGGCGCCCGGCTCACGGTCGACGCCGTGGTGGCGGCGGGCGCGCAGGCCATCGACGCGTTCGCGGAGGGCTACGAGCGGGCACAGCGGCAGACGATGCGCCAGGAGGAGGCGGCCCGCCGCGAGTTCATCGACGACCTCCTGTACGGGCGCAGCGACCTCGGCAAGCTCGCCGAGCGCGCGGAGCGTTTCGGGCTGCGCCTGTCGTACGAGCACGCCGTCGCGGTGGCACGCGGCGAATCGGCGTACGAGGAAGGGGGCACGGTCGCGCGGGACATCGAGCGGGCCGTGATCGCGCGCTTCGGCGACCGGAACATCCTGGTGACGACGAAGGAGGGGCGGCTCGTCTGCATCGCGCCCGGCGACCAGGACGAGGTCCTCGCGCACTTCGCGAAGCAGGCGTACGCGGCGACCGACGGCGGGCAGGTCGCGATCGGCCGCCCGCAGTCGGGTCCCGGCGGGGTCGTCCAGTCGTACGAGGAGGCGCTGGGCGCGCTCGACCTGGCGACCCGGCTCGACCTGGACACTCCGGTGCTGCGCGCCTCCGACCTCCTCGTCTACCCGGTCCTCACCCGCGACCGGCAGGCCATGACGGACCTGGTCCACAACACGCTGGGACCGCTGCACCGGGCACGCGGCGGCGCCCGCCCGCTCCTGGACACGCTCGTCGCCTACTTCGACGCGGGCTGCGTGTCGGCGGAGGCCGCCCGCCGACTCTCGCTCAGCGTCCGCGCGTTCACCTACCGCCTGGCCCGCATCCACCAGCTCACCGGCGCCGACCCCACGGACCCGACCGACCGCTACACCCTCCAGACGGCCGCCATCGGCGCCCGCCTCCTGGACTGGCCGACGGAGCCCTGACCAGCGGGTATCCAGTGCTCTTGTGGGGTGACGCACAGGTTGTGTTGGCGGCGGCCCGGAACGGCTGCCTAGGGTCGGCAGCGGGAGTGATCAAAGGGGTCACTCGCTCCGATATCTGGAGGTGCCGGACATGGGTGCGCACACGCTCGAGGGCAAGGTCGCGGTCGTCGGTGGTGGCGAGAAGAATCTGGGCGGGCTGCTCAGCAGGACGTTCGCCGATGCCGGGGCCAAGGTCGTCGTGCACTGGCACACGTCGGAGAAGGAGGCCGAGGAGACCGTACGGGCCGTCCAGGACGCGGGCGGGCAGGCCGTGGCCGTGCAGGCGGACCTCACGGACGTGTCCGGGGTGCGGCGGCTGTTCGACGTCGCGGTGGACACGTACGGCGGCGTCGACGTCGCGGTGAACACGACCGGGATGGTGCTGCGCAAGCCGATCCTGGAGACCACCGAGGAAGAGTACGACCGCATGTTCGGCATCAACGCCAAGGCGGCCTACTTCTTCCTCCAGGAGGCCGGGCGCCGCCTGAACGACCACGGCAGGATCATCAGCCTCGGCACGTCCCTGCTGGCGGCCTTCACCGACGGCTACTCCACCTACGCGGGCGGCAAGGCGCCGCTCGAGCACTTCACCCGGGCGGCGGCGAAGGAGTTCGCCGACCGGTCGATCTCTGTCAATGTGGTGGCGCCGGGGCCGATGGACACCCCGTTCTTCTACCCGCAGGAGACCCCCGAGCGAGTGGAGTTCCACAAGTCGCAGGCGATGGGCGGCCGGCTCACCCACATCGAGGACATCGTCCCGCTGATCACCTTCCTCGCCACGGACGGCGGCTGGATCACCGGCCAGACGCTCTTCGCCAACGGCGGCTACACCACCCGCTAGCCCCCCGTCAGCGCCTCAAGGAGACTGCCATGACTGCCCAGCCGATCGATCCCGCCGTCGCCGCGTTCGTCGACGCGGTGAACGCGGGCGACAAGGACGCGTTCCTCGCCGCCCTCACCGACGACGCCACGATGTCCGACGACGGCACGGAGCGGGACCTGCGGGCCTGGACCGACCGGGAGATCTTCACGTCCGACGGCCGGATGGACGTCGAGGACGTCTCCGCCGACGGCCGTACTCTGACGGCCACGTACACCAACTCCACCTGGGGCAGCATGCGCACCCGGTGGACCTTCACCGTCACCGGGGACCGGATCAGCCGCTTCGAGACCGGCCAGGCCTGACGGCCGATCCGCCCGCACCGCCACAAGGGGTCGAACCGAGCCGTGGGCCTGGACCTGAACAAACTGGAGCACCTGATCGCGGTGGCCGAGGAGGGCACCGTCACGCGCGCCGCCGCCCGCCTGCACCTCTCCCAGCAGGCGCTCTCCACCTCCATCCGCGTCCTGGAGCGCGAGGTGGGCGTCCCCCTCCTGGAGCGCACCGCCACCGGGATGACACTGCTGCCCGCGGGCGCCGCCCTCGTCGAGGACGCCCGTGTGCTGCGGGGCGCGGCGCGATCCGCCCTCCAGCGGGCCCGCCGGATCGGCCGCGGCGAGCAGGAGCTGCTGCGCCTGGGCCACACCCCGGCCGTCACCGGCGAGGAGATCATCACGCTGCTGCGGCAGGTGGGCGCCGCCCACCCCCGACTCGCCACCGACGTCAACCAGCGTTACCCGGCCGAGCTGGCGGACGCCCTGCTCGCCGGGGACCTCGACATCGGGCTGTGCCGGGCGATGACCCCGCCGCACGGCCTGGCCCGCGCCACGCTGGGGCAGCAGCCCCTCAACATCGCGGTCGCCGCGGACCACCCCCTCGCGGTACGTGCGTCCGTGGCCCTGGCGGAACTCGCCGACCAGCACTTCATCGTCTGGGGTCAGGCGGGTCGATCCGGCTACACGGACCTACTCATCGGCCACTGCCGCGCGGCCGGCTTCGAACCCCGCACCGAGCGCACCACCCTGCAGGGGACCCCGCCCGCGACCGCCGTCATCGGCACCGACCACGTCGCCTTCGTGACCGCTCCCCCGGGCCCCACCGCCAACGGCGCCGCCCGCATCCTCGCCGTCGACCCACCCGTCCACGCGCCGCTGCACGCTCTCTACTCACCGCACCTCACCACCCCGGCCAAGGACGCCTTCCTCACCACGGCCTCCGTGAGCCCCGACGATCCACGTACGGACCACTGAACCCACCGGTCCCGTACGTCACTTGAGAGCCGCCCGTCGCGACGGGCGGCTCTCCTGTTCTGTTGCGTCCCGTACAACCCTTCCGGCCGATCCCGTGTCAAACGGTGCGCCGGACAAGGAACGGGCCCTTTCCGGCCGTCCCCCCGCGCTGCCCGGTCTTCCTTCAGTCAAGGAGCCGCACGTGCGCAAGAACCGTTCGGCCGCCCTCGCCGCGGCCTCGTTCCTGCTTCTCGCCGGTACGTACATCGCCGCCGCCCCGTCCGCGTACGCGGGCACTCCGGGCGGCACCCGCGCAAGCGACCGCAACACCGACTTCAACGGCGACGGCTACGACGACGTGCTCGTCGGCGCCCCCGGGGCCACCGTCGGCGGGCAGTCCGGGGCCGGCCTCGTCACCGTCCAGTACGGCGCCGCGAGCGGAATGGGCACGTCCCGCTCGGCCGTCCTCAGCCAGAACACGACCGGCGTGCCGGGCGCCGCCGAGAAGGGCGACGCGTTCGGGCAGGCGGTCGCCACCGGTGACCTCGACGGGGACGGCTACGACGACGCGATCGTCGGCGCGCCCGGCGAGGACGTCGGCACGGTCACCGACTCGGGCGGCGGCGTGGTCCTGTGGGGCACGCCCAAGGGCCTGGTAGGCAGCGAAAGCCAGTGGATCGAGGCCGACGAGCCCGCCGCGGGCGGCAGGTTCGGCCAGTCGCTGGCCGCCGCCCGCTTCACCGACGGCGGCGACGGCGACCTGCTCGCCGTCCTCGACTCGGTGGGTCTCTCGATCTACCGCTACGAGGCCGCGCCCGCCGCCAGATCCACCGCGGGCACGGCCAAGAAGGTGGTCCGCGACTCCCGGACCGACTTCGCGCCCAAGGCACCGAAGGCCGAGGAGCCGAACGGCAAGGCGCCGACCGCCACCTCGCGGGCCGCCGCCCTGGACGCACCGACCGGCATCCAGCCCAAGTCCCTGACCACCGGCGACTACGACGCCAACGGCTTCGCCGACCTCGTCGTGTCCGGCCTCTCCGTCGGCGACGAGTCCGGCGACGGCTGGTCGTACGTCATCCCCGGCACCGCCGCCGACGCCGAACCGCTGCCGAACCTCACTCTGCGCGGCGGCCCGGTCGCCGCCTCCGGGGACGTCAACGGCGACGGCAAGGACGACCTCGTCACCGGCGAGCCGAACAGCCCGGACGACGGCGGCCCGTGGACGACGGGCGGCATGGTCGGCGTGCACTACGGCTCGGACTCGGGCCTCACCGGGGAACCGCAGTGGTGGACGCAGGACTCCGACGGCGTGCCCGGCACCGCGGAGAAGGGCGACGGCTGGGGCGCCGACCTGTCCGTCGGCGACACGAACGGCGACGGGTACGCCGACGTCGCGATCGGCGCGCCCGGCGAGGACATCGGCACAGTCGTCGACGCGGGCGCCGTGACGGTGATGCGCGGCACCACCCTCGGCCTGCGGACCAGCGACGTACGGGACTTCAACCAGAACTCGGCGGACGTCCCCGGCGCGGCCGAGAAGGGCGACAAGTTCGGCGGCCAGGTGTCCTTCACCGACCCCAACGACGACGGCCGATTCGGCCTCCTCGCGGCGGCGCCGGGCGAGAACACCAACGACGGCGTCGTCTGGGTCTTCTCCGCGGGCTCCGGCGGGGTCACGGCGGCGGGCTCGTGGACGTACGGCGCGGGATCGCTGTCCGCTCCGTCCCTGGACGCACGGTTCGGCGCCGCGATCGACGACTGACCGTCACACCTCGTACACCACGGCCACTCCGTCGCTACCGGCGGAGTGGCCGCGGCACCGCCCGCTACGCATGCGTCCACCGGTCCGGGCCACCGCCGCGCCACTCGATCAGAGCGGAGTAGGCGACGCGCGTCTCGTCGAAGGACCGCAGCCCGGCCTCGTGCAGGATGGCGACCACGTCCTTCACGGACAGCGCCCGGCCGAGGATCGCGCCGTCGATACGAATGCGCCGGCCACCGCCCTCGTCGGGCGGATAGATCACGACAGGCTGTGCAGAAGACATGCCGCCATCGTGCGACCACCACGGCCTTCACGCAGCCGGGCGTGGGCTACTCGGGGGCGAGGTCCGACGTGGCACACCTGTCAGGTCCCAACGGGTGCCCGATACGGCTCCTGCGCCGATACTGGCGGGTGGACGCCGCACCTGCCCACGCCACTTGGAGGTACCAGTGCACATGCTCATCAACGTCCCGGAGACCGTCGTCTCCGATGCCCTGCGCGGGATGGCGGCCGCTCATCCCGAGCTGACCGTGGACGTCGAGAACCGGGTGGTGGTGCGGCGGGACGCGCCCGTGGCCGGGAAGGTGGCGCTGGTGTCGGGCGGCGGGTCCGGGCACGAGCCGCTGCACGGCGGGTTCGTCGGGCCGGGGATGCTGGCCGCCGCGTGTCCGGGTGAGGTGTTCACGTCGCCCGTGCCCGATCAGATGGTGCGGGCCGCCGCCGCGGTGGACAGCGGTGCGGGCGTGCTGTTCATCGTGAAGAACTACACCGGTGACGTGCTGAACTTCGACATGGCCGCCGAGCTCGCCGAGGACGAGGGCGTGCAGGTCGCGAAGGTGCTCGTCAATGATGACGTCGCCGTGACGGATTCGCTGTACACCGCCGGGCGGCGCGGCACCGGCGCGACCCTCTTCGTCGAGAAGATCGCCGGCGCCGCCGCGGAGGAGGGGCAGCCGCTGGAGCGCGTCGAGGCGATCGCCCGGCAGGTCAACGAGAACGCGCGGAGCTTCGGTGTCGCGCTCAGCGCGTGCAGCACGCCCGCCAAGGGCACACCGACCTTCGATCTGCCCGCCGGCGAGCTGGAGTTGGGGATCGGCATCCACGGCGAGCCGGGGCGTGAGCGGCGGCCCATGATGACGTCCGGGGAGATCGCGGACTTTTCCGTGAACGCCGTTCTGGAGGATCTCGATCCGAGCAGCCCTGTGCTGGTGCTCGTGAACGGGATGGGTGCCACGCCGCTCCTGGAGCTGTACGGGTTCAACGCCGAGGTGCAGCGCGTCCTGGAGGAGCGCGGCGTCCCCGTCGCCCGCACGCTCGTCGGGAACTACGTCACGTCGCTCGACATGGCCGGCGCCTCCGTCACCATCTGCCAGGCCGACGAGGAGCTGCTGCGCCTGTGGGACGCGCCCGTCAGCACCGCAGGGCTGCGCTGGGGCATGTGAGCCTCCCCGACCACCGCACCACGTCAACGAACCTGAACAGCAAGGAGATCACGTGCTCGACGCCGCATTCTTCCGGCGCTGGCTGACGGCGGCCGCGGCGGCCGTGGACCGCGAGGCCGACCGGCTGACCGACCTCGACTCGCCGATCGGCGACGCGGACCACGGCAGCAACCTTCAGCGCGGCTTCAACGCCGTGCGCACCGCCCTCGACAAGGACGCGCCGGACGCCCCGGGCGCCGTGCTCATCCTGGCCGGAAAGCAGTTGATCTCGACCGTGGGCGGCGCTTCCGGGCCGCTGTACGGGACGCTGCTCCGCCGCACCGGCAAGGCGCTCGGCGACGCCACCGAGGTGAGCGAGGCGGACTTCGCGCAGGCCCTGAAGGCGGGCGTCGACGCCGTCGCCGCGCTCGGCGGCGCCGCCCCCGGCGACAAGACGATGCTGGACGCCCTCGTGCCCGCGGTGGAAGCGCTAGGCGACGGCGACTTCGCGGCGGCGCGGGCGGCGGCGGAGCACGGCGCGGAGGCCACCACCCCGCTCCAGGCCCGCAAGGGCCGGGCGAGCTACCTCGGCGAGCGCAGCATCGGGCACCAGGACCCGGGCGCCACGTCGTCGGCGCTGCTGATCGGCGCGCTGGCCGAGGCGGCGGGAGGCGCGGCATGAGCGACACGGGCAAGCAGGTCGGCATCGTCCTGGTGTCGCACAGCAAGGACGTCGCGGAGTCCGTGGCCCGGCTCGCGACCGGCCTCTCCGGCGGCGGCACGGCGCCCGTCGCGGCGGCGGGCGGCACGGAGGACGGCGGCCTCGGCACCAGTTCGGACCTGATCGCCGCGGCCGCGGCGAAGGTCGACGGCGGCGCCGGCGTCGCGGTCCTCGTCGACCTCGGCAGCGCCGTCCTGACCGTGAAGGCGCTGCTGGCGGAGGGCGACGAACTCCCGGACGGCACCCGCCTGGTGGACGCCCCGTTCGTGGAGGGAGCGATCGCCGCGGTCGTCACGGCCTCCACCGGCGCGGACCTGGACGCGGTCGCCGCGGCGGCCTCGGAGGCGTACACGTACCGGAAGGTCTGAGGCACCCGACAGCACCAACGAGCCATTGGTACGGACCTGTTGGCGCGCACCTCTTGAGGAAAGCGCATCCCGCATGCCATACAGGTCTGTACCAATCCGCTCGAACGGAAGGCTCTCCGTGCGACGCCTCCCCCCACGTGCCCTTCTCGCCGTCTGCGCCGCCGCGCTCGTGCCCGCCCTCGCCTCCTGCGGACTCCTCTCCGACAGCGCGAACGCCGAGGGGCCCGCGCTGTCCGCCCCGGTCGGTGTCACCGCGCAGGCCGGCAGCGCGACCTCCGTGCACGTCATGTGGAACCGGCCCACGAGCACGGCGCGGGTCGAGCGGTACGAGGTGTACCGGGGCGGGAAGCTCGTGCGGAAGCTGCCCGCCGAGCGGCACATGGTCGACGTGACCGGGCTGCGCGCCAAGACCCGCTACGCGTTCACCGTGCGGGCGCGCGGCACCGACGGTTCCCTCGGACCGGCGAGCGCCCGCGTCACCGTCACCACCCCCGCGTCCCTCGCCCGTGACCGCACCGCGCCGACCCGGCCGACGGGCCTGCGCGGCACGGTCGACGGCGGCCGGGCCGTGTCGCTGGAGTGGCGGCGGGCGACGGACCACAAGGGCGTCGTGTCGTACGACATCTACCAGGGCTCCGCGAAGATCCACAGCGTCGGCGGGAAGGAGACGCGGGCGCTGGTCACCGGGTTGCGCCCGGACACCGCGTACGTGTTCAGCGTGCGCGCGAGGGACGCCGCCGACAACACGTCGGAGGCCAGTGGGACGGTGCGGCTGCGGACCGCGCGCGGCAAGGCCGAGACAGGTCGGGGCACCGCGCCCTCGGGGTTCGAGGCGTCGACGCGGCGCGCGAAGGGCGCGTACTACATCGACCTGGCGTGGACGCCGCCGCGCACCGGCGGGGAGGTCCCGGCGTACCAGGTGTTCCTGGACGGCCGGGAGGCCACGACGGTGGCGTGGGGCGAGAGCGCGCCGACCGGTTCGGCGACGTACGGCTTCTACATCGGCAAGAAGGCGCGGGAGACGCACCGGGTGAAGCTGCGGGCGCAGTTGCCGGACGGGACGTGGGGCGCGTTCTCGGCGGAGCGGACCGTGGTCACCGGGGAGGACTGAGGGGCTGAGGGTCAGTCCAGTTCGGTGAGGGTGCGCTCGAGCCAGTCCACCCAGAACCGTTCGAGGTCGATGCCCGCGCGCAGCACCGCGTGCTGGAGCCGGTCGGCCTCGCTGTTCTTGCCGGGCGGGAAGTCCCGCTTCTCGATCTCCTGGTACGTCGTCAACTGCTCGCGGTGCAGGGCGAGATGGCGGCGCAGGTCGTCGGCGATGCCCTCCGTGCCGACGACCGCCGCGGAGCGCAGGCGCAGCGGCAGCGGGTCGCGCAGCGGTTTGGGGTCCTGGGGTGTGGCGGTCCAGCGGGCGAGTTCGGCGCGGCCCTCGGGCAGCACCTCGTACTCCTTCTTCTGGCCGCGCGCGGGAGTCTCGGTGGGCAGCGCCCTGATGAGTCCCTCGCGTTCCAGTCTGCCGAGCTCCCGGTAGATCTGCTGGTGCGTGGCCGACCAGAAGTAGCCGATGGACTTGTCGAACCTGCGGGTCAGCTCGAGGCCCGACGACGGCTTCTCCAGGAGCGCCGTGAGGATCGCGTGCGGGAGTGACATGTCGCCCAGACTACGAGGAGGTGAGGAGACAGGGGGTGGTCACGTGTCCGGCGGGCCCGGACACGTGACCACCCGGTCTCTGGCGGGCCGCGGCCTACAGGGCCGCCGCGACCTCGGTGCCCTGCTTGATGGCGCGCTTGGCGTCGAGCTCGGCGGCGACGTCGGCGCCGCCGATCAGGTGCGGGGTGCGTCCGGCGGCCAGCAGGTCGTCGTAGAGCGAGCGGTGCGGCTCCTGGCCCGCGCACAGGACGACGGTGTCGACGGGGATCAGGGTCTGCTCGCCCTCGACGGTGATGTGCAGGCCCGCGTCGTCGATCAGGTCGTAGGTGGCTCCGGGCACCATGGTGACTCCGCGGTGGCGCAGCTCGGTGCGGTGGATCCAGCCGGTGGTCTTGCCGAGTCCGGCGCCGACCTTGGTGGTCTTGCGCTGGACGAGGTGGACCTGGCGCGGCGGGGTGGGCCGCTCCGGCTCGGTGAGGCCGCCGCGGTCGGCGTAGTCCATGTCGACGCCCCACTGCCGGAAGTACGTGGCCGCGTCGAGGCTGGCCTTCTCGCCGCCGTCGGTGAGGTACTCGGCGACGTCGAAGCCGATGCCGCCCGCGCCGATGACGGCGACGCGCTCACCGACGGGCGCCTTGTCGCGGAGCACGTCGAGGTAGCTGACGACCTTGGGGTGGTCGACGCCGTCGATGGCCGGGGTGCGCGGGCTGACACCGGTGGCGACGACGATCTCGTCGTAGGAGTCGAGGTCGTCGGCCTCGACGCGGGTCTCCAACTTCACCGTCACGCCGTGGAGTTCGAGCTGCGCGCGGAAGTAGCGCAGCGTCTCGTCGAACTCCTCCTTGCCCGGGACCTGGCGGGCGATGTTGAGCTGCCCGCCGATCTCGGGGGCGGCGTCGAAGAGGGTGACGTCGTGGCCGCGCTCGGCGGCGCTGACGGCGCAGGCGAGTCCGGCGGGGCCCGCACCGACGACGGCGACGCGCTTCTTCAACCGGGTGGGCGCCAGGACCAGTTCGGTCTCGTGGCAGGCGCGCGGGTTCACCAGGCAGGAGGTGATCTGGAGGCTGAAGATGTGGTCGAGGCAGGCCTGGTTGCAGCCGATGCAGGTGTTGATGGTGTCGGAGCGGTCGGCCGCGGCCTTGTTCACGAACTCCGGGTCGGCGAGCATCGGGCGCGCCATGGACACCATGTCGGCGGCGCCGTCGGCGAGCAACTCCTCGGCCAGTTCCGGGGTGTTGATGCGGTTGGTGGTGACGAGCGGGACGTTCACCTCGCCCATGAGCTTCTTCGTGACGAAGGTGTACGCGCCGCGCGGCACGGACGTCGCGATGGTGGGGATGCGGGCCTCGTGCCAGCCGATGCCGGTGTTGATGATGGTGGCGCCGGCCGCCTCGATCTCCTTGGCGAGGTGCACGACCTCGTCGAGGGTGGAGCCGCCGGGGACCAGGTCCAGCATGGACAGGCGGTAGATGAGGATGAAGTCGGGGCCGACCCGCTCGCGCACGCGCCGCACGATCTCGACGGCGAACCGGATCCGGTTCTCGTAGGGGCCGCCCCAGCGGTCGGTGCGGTGGTTGGTGGGCGCGGCGATGAACTCGTTGATGAGGTAGCCCTCGGAGCCCATGACCTCGACACCGTCGTACCCGGCGGCCTTGGCCAGTTCGGCGGCGCGCGCGTAGTCCTCGATGGTCCGCTCGACGTCGGCGTCGCTCAGCTCGTTCGGCACGCAGGGGCTGATGGGGGCCTGGATCGGGCTGGGGGCGACCAGGTTCGGGTGGTAGGCGTACCGGCCGAAGTGGAGGATCTGCATGGCGATCCGCCCGCCCGCCGCGTGCACGGCGTCGGTGATCTCGCGATGCTGCTCGGCCTCCGCCTCGGTGGTCATCTTGGCGCCGCCCTCGAAGGAGCAGCCCTCGGCGTTGGGCGCGATGCCGCCGGTCACGATGAGGCCGACGCCGCCGCGGGCGCGGGTGGCGTAGAACTCGGCCATCCGCGCGAAGCCGTTCGGCGCCTCCTCCAGACCCACATGCATCGAGCCCATCAGGACGCGGTTCGGCAGGGTGGTGAAGCCGAGGTCGAGCGGGGCGAGCAGGTGCGGGTAGCGGCTCATGGGGCCCTCCGTGAGCGGTGAACGGTCGAAACAGTTGTAGAGGACACCGCCCGGGTTTTGCAACAAGTTGCATAAGAGATCCGCGCCACGTACCAGGCCCTCTTGACCTGGGGGTTGTAGAGTGCAACGAGCACCCCGAAAGGAACCGCCGTGGCACAGCCAGATCGCGCGACCGACCGTGAGGCGGCCGTGGAGACCATTCAGCGCGAGCTGACCTCGTTCGCCCGGCGCGCCCGGGCCACCGCCGCGCGCATGCACCCGGAGCTGTCGCTCGTCTCGTACTCGCTGCTCGCCCACCTCGACGAGCGGGGCGGCTGCCGGGCCACGGACCTCGCGGCGCACTACGCCCTCGACAAGTCGACCGTCAGCCGGCAGGTGGCCGCGCTCCAGCGGGCGGGCCTGGTGATCCGCCGCGTCGACCCCGACGACCACCGCGTGCAGGTGCTGCATCCGACGGAGGCGGGCGCCGAGCTGCTGCGCCAGGTCACGGAGAACCGCCGCCAGATCTTCGGCGACCGTCTGGCGGACTGGCCGGAGGAGGACCTGGAGCGGTTCGCGGACTATCTGGTGCGCTACAACGACGCGGCGCAGGACTGACGCCGGCTAGCGGGGCGCGCGCACCGTCCTGAAGCGGGTGGTGTTGCGCAGGTGGAAGCCGAGGGACTCGTACAGCCGGATCGCGCTCGTGTTCGCGGCGCCGGTGTGCAGGAACGGCGTGTCGCCGCGCTCCTCGATGACCGCCGAGACGGCCTTGATCAGGCGGCCCGCAAGGCCCTGGCCGCGCTGCGACGGGTCGGTGCACACCGCGCTGACCTCGGTGTACCCGGGCAGGTGCAGGCGCTCCCCCGCCATCGCGACGAGCGCGCCGCCGCGCCGGATGCCGAGGTACGTGCCGAGTTCGATCGTGCGCGGCGTGAAGGGTCCGGGCTGGGTGCGGGCCACCAGGTCGAGCATCTCCGGCACGTCGTCGGCGGTGAGCAGCACGGCCTCGGGGTCGGGCGCGGCGACCACCGCGTCGCCGACCATGCGCACGCCCGGGACGTCGACCGTCACCTCCCAGCCCTCGGGCACCTCGATGTCCGTGCCGAGCAGCGGCAGCGTGCCGTCGGCCTCGGCGAACGCCGCGAGGTCCGCCCAGTCCGCCGGGCCCGGGTCGGGCGGCAGCGCGGTCCACGGGGTGACGGCCGCGGGGTAGCGCAGGGCCCGGCCGCTGCGCTCGGCGAAGTGCGCGTGCGGTCCCGTGAGCGCGGCGTACGCGGGGTGGTCGAGGGGGTCGAAGCCGGGCGCGGCGGGCGCCACGGGGCCGGTCGCGTCCTCGTGTGCTTCGTACGTCTGCGTCTGCGCCTGCGTCATGCGTCGGAACCCTCGAAACCTTTTCCTGTGCCACCGCCGACCCGTTCGTCGGAGTCGGCCACAAGATCAGAACCTCCGGCGACTCCCCCGCATTCCCGGCCCCCGGACGACGCGAGCGGGATCACGCTTGGCATGCTGGCGCGATGCCGTTCACGTCACTGAGTGATCACGTCGAGTCCCTGCTCGCCGCCGAAGGACCGCTGCCGATCGTCGCGGCGGGCGACCCGGTGCTGCGCCGCCCCGCCGAGCCGGTCGACGGACAGCTGTCCGACGAGCTGCTCGCCCGGCTGATCGCCGCGATGCGGGCCGCGATGCACGCGGCGCCCGGCGTGGGTCTCGCCGCGCCGCAGATCGGCGTCCCGCTGCGGCTGGCGGTGATCGAGGACGCGGCGAACGTGAGCGAGGAGGTGCGCGCGGCGCGCGGCCGCGTGCCGCAGCCGTTCCGGGTGCTGGTCAACCCGGCGTACGAGGGAGTGGGCGCGGGCCGCGCGGCGTTCTACGAGGGGTGCCTGAGCGTGCCCGGGTACCAGGCCGTCGTCGCCCGGCACGAGCGGGTGCGGCTGCGCGCCCTCGACGAGCGGGGACGCGCAGTCGACGAGGAGGTCACGGGCTGGCCCGCCCGGATCGTGCAGCACGAGACGGACCACCTGAACGGCACGCTCTACCTGGACCGGGCCGAGCTGCGGTCCCTGTCGTCCACGCAGACCCCGGAGGCGGTGGAGCGCTGGGCGCAGCCGACGCCCGAACGCGCCGCGCGGGAGCTGGGGTTCGGACTGCCGGGGGCCGACTGACCGTCAGGACATGTTCGGCATCTCGCCCTTGGCCTTCGACACGTCGATGACGGAGAACGCGGCGCCCTGCGGGTCGCCGACCGCCGCGAACCGGCCGAACGGGGTGTCGACGGGCCCGAAGTGCAGCGCCCCGCCCAGCCGTTGGACGGTGGCGACGGCGTCGTCGCAGTCCTCGACGACGAAGTACACATTGACGTACGAGGGGACCTGCGGCGGGAAGTCGTCGGTCATCTGCATGCGGCCCATGGCGGGCTCACCGTTCAGGTCCCAGACGTTGAAGTCGATCTGGTCGTCCTCCATCTTCTTCACGCCGTAGCCGAAAACGGCAGGGAAGAAGGAGTCGGTCTTCGCTGCGTTGCGGGTGTTGACCTCGGCCCAGCAGAAGGCGCCCGGTTCGTTGACCTTCTCGAAGCCCTGGTGGGTGTCGGGCTGCCAGACGCTGAAGACGACGCCCGCCGGGTCCTGGGCGGTGACCATCGTGCCGAACGAGCCGACCTGCATCGGGTCCATCATGAGGCTGCCGCCCGCGTCGTTGATCCGCTCGGCGACCGACGCGATGTCGTCGGTGGCGAGATACAGGTTCCAGGCCGGGTGCACGCCCTCGGCGCCCGGCATCTGCGGCACCAGCGCGGCGACGTGCTTGCCGTCCGCCGTGCGGGCCTGCGTGTAGTTGCCGAACTCGGGGCTGCCCTCGTCGTAGCTCCAGCCGAACAGCTCCGCGTAGAAGGCCTTCGCGGCCTCCAGGTCGGGGAACATGGCGTCGGCCCAGATGGGCGCGCCTTCAGGACGAGCGGACATGACGCGACACCCTTCCGTCGGTCGCCGGGCACGACGCCGCCCGGCAGTTATGGATACACGCTAGGCGCGGCGGGCCCGCGGCGCGATCCGGCGGACGGCAAGCGGGAGGCGTGATTCCGGGCCGCGGGGCGGAGCCGCCGTGGCAGGATGCGCACGCCCTGACCAGCCGCGCCCCAGGAGGCCCCGCCTTGCACTGGAGATCCGTCCTACGCGCCGTCGCCCTCCCCGCCGTCCTGTGTGCGGCCGTCCTCTCCCCGGCGGGCCCCGCGCCGGCCGCCGCCCAGGCCGTGGGCACCGAGGCGGTCTTCAACGATCCGGTCGGCACGGCCGCCGAGCAGCAGGCGATCGTGACCCGGCAGGTCGAGCTGATAGCCGGCGCGCCGGCCGGATCCAGGATCCGGCTTTCGCTGTTCTACGCGGACGACCCGACGGTCACGGACGCGCTGATCGCCGCTCACGCGCGCGGGGTCGCCGTGCAGGTGATCCTCGACAACAAGGCCGTGACCATGGCCCCGTACCAGAGCCTGCTGAGCGCGCTCGGCGGTGACACATCGAAGGCGTCGTGGGTGATGAACTGCGGGGCGGGCCGCGGCTGCGTCGGCACGCGCACGCTCGGCACCGTCGACGCGATCAACCACAACAAGTTCCTGCTGCTGTCCAGCACGCAGGGCACGGCGAACGTCGTCGTCCAGTCGTCGGCGAACCTGCACAACGGCCGCGACGGCACGAAGGGCTGGAACAACGCCCTCGTCCTGACCGGCAACGACGGCATCTACTCCGCGTACAACGCCTACTTCGACGACCTGAAGTCGCGTACGGCGAACAACAATTACTACGACACCGGCAGGCCGCCGGTGACGTCGGGCAACGCCAAGGCGCATTTCTATCCGCGCGCCGAGAGCAACGGGCAGCCCTACAACGACCCGTCAGAGGACACCGTCGCGACGGTGCTCGACCACGTCGAGTGCTTCGGGAACACCAGGGTGGGCACCACCGACAACCACCGCACCCGGATCCGCGTCGCCATGAACATCTTCAGCCGCCCCTACCTGGCGCAGCGGCTCGCCGCGCTCGACGCGCAGGGCTGCTACGTCGAGGTGTCGCAGAACTACAACCCGGCGAGCGCCCTGGAGCAGCAGTCCCTCTCGGCGCTGCTGGCGAAGACGTCGAGTGTGTACGGCGGCGTGATCGCCCGGTACTACTGCCAGGCCGACTCGACGTGGATCCACGACAAGTACCTGCTGGTCGAGGGCAAGTACTACGGCGTCCCGGACCGCGAGATCGTGTGGACGGGCAGCCACAACTGGAGCGGCAACTCGCTGCGGCAGAGCGACGAGACGATGCTCCAGCTGGAGGACCCGGCCGTGCACGACGCGTACGTCGCGAACTTCAACCAGGTGCGGGCCGCGACCACGCACCAGCCGGCGAACGGCGCGACGCCGTCCTGCTGACGCCCGGTCAGCGGCGGGTGGCCACGACGAGCCGGCAGCGCGGGCTGCCGTCGGGCCGCCCGCCGAGCTCGGGCAGCGCGTACAGCGTGACGTCGAAGCCCGCCCGGTCCAACTCCCGGCGTACGTCGCCGAGTCGGAACGGCCGGTAGTACATGACGAAGGGGGGCCGCCACACCGCGTTGCGCACCCGCATCACGGTGTCGAAGCCGAGCATCGCCCAGTAGCCGACCGTGTCGGGCCCCGCGGGCGCGGGCAGCGGAAACGCGAACTGCCCGCCGGGGCGCAGGACTTGGCGCACCTCGGAGAAGAGGCGCGGCCACTCGCGCGGCAGGAAGTGCCCGAACGCGCCGAAGCTCACGACGAGGTCGAAGGCCTCGCCGAAGGGCAGCGCGAGGGCGTCGCCGCGGACATGGCCCGCGCCCGGCTCGGCGCGCCGCGCCACCTCCAGCATGCCGCCGCTGAAGTCCACGCCGACGGCCCGCCCGACGCCCGCGTCGCGCAGCACACGCAGGCCCGCGCCGGTGCCACAGCACAGGTCGAGCCCCGTGCCGTACGGGCCGAGCCCGGCGAGCGCGCGGCCGACCGCGTCGAGCACGGCGTCGGGGGTGCGGAACGGCGTGTGGTCGAACTTCGGCGCCAGCAGGTCGTAGCCGCGCTCGACCGAGGACAGCGCCTGGACGGCCAGCTCGCGGAGGGTGGGCCCCTGATCGGTGAACATGGCCGCTCAGCATAGGGCGGCGGGGCGCCGCGGGCGGGCCCTGCCGCGCGGGGCCGGGGCTTCACGAGAACCGGGTCTTGCCGCGCGACGGAGTCCGGGTGGTACGGTCAAGGCGGTACATGTGCTCGCCCGTTCCGAGGCGCCGGTACCGATCTCCTTTTCTCAGCGCCCTTCGGCCGATGGTTCCCCCTTCACCGTACGGCGTATGTCATCCCTGGTCAGCGGCTTCTGGCGGGCTCTTCACCCGTTGCCGCGAGCCCAGGTTCTCCCCGGCCGCGGGGCGCGCTCCGTCGCCCTCGCCTCTTCGCCGGATCCCACCCCTTCCCTGCCCCCATGCCACTCGGACCCGCGGCCCAGGCCGCGAAAGGACCCGTGATCACCATGACCACCACGACCCTGAACCCGACCACCACCACCCGTGAACCCCGTGAGGCCGATGAACCCCGGAGGACCGAACCCGTCCGCGCCGCAGGCTTCCTCGACATCGGCGGCAACGGGCACGGCTTCCTGCGGGCGCCCGACCTGATCCCCACGCCGCACGACGTGCAGGTGCCGGCCCACCTCGTGCGCCGAATCGGCCTGCGCAAGGGCGACTTCGTCGAGGGGACGTGCGGCGCACAGCGCGGCCTCACCCACGTCGAGGCCGTCGAAGGTTCCCCCGCGCAGGCGGCGGGCGGCCGCCCCCGCTTCGCCGACCTCACCCCACTGCACCCGAGCGAGCGGTTCCGCCTCGAGCACCCGGCGGCCGGGCTCGCGGGACGCGTCGTCGACCTGTTCACCCCCGTCGGCAAGGGGCAGCGCGGGCTGATCGTCGCCCCGCCGAAGACCGGCAAGACGGTGCTGCTCCAGCAGCTCGCCGCCGCGTTCGCCGCGAACCACCCCGAGGCCCACCTCATGGTGGTGCTCGTCGACGAGCGCCCCGAGGAGGTCACCGACATGCGCCGCTCGGTGCGCGGCGAGGTCTACGCCTCGACGTTCGACCGCCCAGCCAAGGCGCACATCGCGCTCGCCGAACTCGCCGTCGAGCGCGCCAAGCGGCTCACCGAGCGGGGCCGCGACGTGGTGATCCTCCTCGACTCCCTGACCCGCCTGTGCCGCGCGTACAACAACGCCGCGTCGACCAGTGGCCGCACCCTGTCGGGCGGCGTCGACGCGGCGGCCCTGCACGGGCCGAAGCGGTTCTTCGGCGCGGCCCGCGACGCCGAGGAGGCCGGATCCCTGACGATCCTCGCCACCGCCCTCGTCGACACCGGCTCCCGCGCCGACGACTACTACTTCGAGGAGCTCAAGAGCACCGGCAACATGGAGCTGCGCCTCGACCGCACCCTCGCCCAGCGCCGCGTCCACCCCGCCGTCGACCTCACCCCGTCCGGCACCCGCCGCGAGGAGCTGCTGCAGCCGGCAGCCGAGCTGTCCGTCGTCCGGGGCCTGCGGCGGGCCCTGCAGACCCGGGACCCGTACGCGTCGTACGAGGCGCTGATCGAGAAGCTGCGGCAGAGCCCGGACAACGCCGCGTTCCTGCGCCAGGCGCACTCCACGGTGCCCGGGGCCAGGCCCTGACCCCGGATGCGTAATACTCGACCCATGAACGCGCGCGTTACACGCCGCGGAGGAGCACCGGCCGTCACGGTCCGGCGGGCCACCGCACAGGACGCCCGGCGCCTCACCCGCCTCGTGCGTGGCTCCAGCGCCTACCGGGACCCGTACGCCTCCATGGTCGCCGGGTACCGGGTGGGCCCGGACTACATAGAGGCGCACCCGGTGCATGTGGCCGTGGACGAGGCCGACGGGCGGGTGCTCGGTTTCTACGCGCTGCTGCTCGCGCCGCGGGAGCTCGACCTGATGTTCGTCGCGGACGAGGCGCAGGGCCGCGGCATCGGCCGGCTGCTCATCGCGCACATGCTGGCACAGGCCGTCGGCGCGGGCCTCGACCATGTGCGGGTCGTCGCGCATCCGCCCGCCGAGGGCTTCTACCGGAGCATGGGCGCGCGCCGGACCGGCACGGTGGCCGCCCGCCCGCCGGCCGTCGCCTGGGACCGGCCCGAACTCGAATTCGCCGTTCCCCCGGCGGCCTGAGGGGTTCCGCCCTTGCCCGGCACGGCGCACACTCGTGGTCGTCGGGATGCGGCAAGGAGGCCACATTGGGCAGCAGTCAGGCACGCGCCGAGGCGTTCGACGTCATCGTGGAGATCCCCCAGGGGTCCCGGAACAAGTACGAGATGGACCACGACCTCGGCCGGATCCGGCTCGACCGGATGCTGTTCACGTCGACGCAGTACCCCGCGGACTACGGCTACGTCGACGGCACGCTCGGCGGCGACGGCGACCCGCTGGACGCGCTCGTCCTGACCGGCGACGCGACGTTCCCCGGCTGCGCCATCGAGTGCCGCGCCATCGGGATGTTCGTGATGAGCGACGAGAAGGGCCCGGACGAGAAGATCCTGTGCGTGCCCGCGCACGACCCGCGGCACGACGCGACCCGGGACATCGAGGACATCCCGGAGTTCGACCGCCTGGAGATCACCCATTTCTTCGAGGTCTACAAGGACCTGGAGCCGGGCAAATCGGTCGACGGCTCGCACTGGGAGGGCCGCGAGAAGGCCTACGAGGAGATCCGCCGGGCCCGGGAGCGGGCCGCGCGGTAGGTAGTAGGGTGGTCGGGCCGTGGTGCTCGGGAAGACCGGTGACAGCCCTTCAGGGGCCCATTCCGGAGCGGCCCTCGCCACTGTGATCGGGTTCCGGACAGCGACGTCCGGGGCGCGTCGTTCCATCCTGTGCGCCACTGGCGGCCGTCGGCCGCTGGGAAGGCCGGAGCGACGGGCACACCCGTAAGCCAGGAGACCGGCCACGGCATCTCACGAAGTGATCCACGAGGTGCTGGAGCGTGATCGACGCATGACCCTGCCCGGGAACTCCCCGAATCTCCTGAATTCCCCCTCCCCTGCCTTCCGTTGGCGCCGCGAGGACACGCTGCGCACGGCGGGCCTGATCGCGGTGATCGCCGCGCTGCACGTCGTCGCGTTCGGCGTGCTCTTCCTGCTCGTCGTCCCCGAGCACTACGAAGTGGGCAACAAGGCCTTCGGCATCGGCCTCGGCATCACGGCGTACACGCTCGGCATGCGGCACGCGTTCGACGCCGACCACATCGCGGCCATCGACAACACCACCCGCAAGCTGATGGCGGACGGCAAGCGGCCCGTCTCTGTCGGCTTCTGGTTCGCGCTCGGCCACTCCAGCGTGGTGGTCGTGCTCGCGGCCCTCGTCGCGGGCGGCACGGCGCTCGCGACCACCCTGACGAGCGACGACTCCCCCACCCACCAAGTGCTCGGCGTCGTCGGTACGACCGTCTCCGGCACCTTCCTGTACCTCATCGCCGCGCTCAACCTCGTCGCCCTGATGGGCATCCTCAAGGTCTTCAAGGCGATGCGCGCGGGCTCGTACGACGAGCGGAAGCTCGAGCAGCACCTGGACTCGCGCGGGTTCATGAACCGGATCCTCGGCCGCTTCACCAAGTCCATCACCCGCCCCGGGCAGATGTTCCCGCTCGGCTTCCTCTTCGGGCTCGGCTTCGACACCGCGACCGAGGTGACGCTGATGGTGATGGCGGGCAGCGGCGCCGCGGCGGGCCTGCCCTGGTACGCGATCCTGTGCCTTCCGCTGCTGTTCGCCGCGGGCATGAGCCTGTTCGACACGCTCGACGGCACGTTCATGAACTTCGCCTACCAGTGGGCGTTCTCGAACCCGGTGCGCAAGGTGTTCTACAACCTCACCATCACCGGTCTGTCGATCGCGGTCGCGTTCTTCATCGGGACGATCGAACTCGTGGGCGTGCTCCACGACAAGCTGGACCTCAGCGACGCGGTGACCGGCTGGATCGCCGGTCTCGACCTCGACAACGTCGGGTACGTCATCGTTGGCCTGTTCGTCGTCGTGTGGGCGGCGGCGATCGCCTACTGGCGGCTGGCGCGGGTCGAGCAGCGATGGTCGGCGCGGGTGGCCGACGCCGGGTAATTCGGTTGCCGGGATGCGCGGCGCGCTGCTGCACTGATTCCCGTGCGGCACGAGTCGCGCATCCCGACCGTGAGGACCGATCCATGCGCGCTGCAGTCACGTTCCTTCCGAGGGCCACCGCGGATTCCGCCGCCGTGGCATTCCCTTCCTTCGAGGACTCGACTGCCCGTGGCATTGCTGAATCTTGGAATTCTCGCGCACGTAGACGCCGGTAAGACCAGCCTGACCGAGCGGCTCCTGCACTCGGCCGGGGTGATCGACGAGCTCGGCCGGGTCGACGACGGGAGCACCCGCACGGACTCCCTGGACCTGGAGCGCCGGCGCGGCATCACCATCAAGGCGGCCGTGGTGTCGTTCCCGGTCGGCGGCACCACCGTCAACCTGGTGGACACACCGGGTCACCCGGACTTCATCGCCGAGGTCGAGCGCGTGCTCGGCGTGCTCGACGGGGCGGTGCTCGTCGTCTCCGCCGTGGAGGGCGTCCAGGCGCAGACCCGCGTCCTGATGCGGACGCTGCGCCGACTGCGCATCCCCACCGTGGTGTTCGTCAACAAGGTCGACCGGCGCGGCGCCCGGGAGGCCACGCTCCTCGACGACCTGCGCCGCAAGCTCACACCCGCCGTGGTCCCGATGAACACGGTGACCGGCGGCCTCGGCGACCGCTCCGCGCGCTGCGTCCCGTACGCCGCCGGGGACGCGGACCACCGCGCCCGCCTGGTCGACGTGCTCTCGGCCCGCGACGACGGCCTCCTGGAGGCGTACGTCAAGGACGAGGAGTCGGTGACGTACGGCAGGCTGTGGGACGCGCTCGCCGAGCAGACGGCGCGGGCGCAGGCCCATCCGGTGTACTTCGGCTCGGCGATGACGGGCGCGGGGGTCGACGCCCTCGTGGACGGCGTCACGCGGCTGCTTCCGGCCGCGGAGGAGCGGCACCGACTGCCGCTCTCCGCCCGGGTGTTCAAGGTGGAGCGCGGACCGGCCGGCGAGAAGATCGCGTACGCCCGTGTCTTCACCGGGACGCTGCGGGTGCGCGAGCGCCTCGCGCTGCCCGGCGGCGGCGAGGAGCGGCTGACGGGAGTACGGGTCTTCGCGGACGGGGCGGACGTCCCGGCGGCGGAGGCCGGGCCCGGGAGGGTGGCGCGACTGTGGGGGCTCGGCGGCGTGCGCGTCGGCGACGACCTCGGAGAGCCTCGAGCACCGGTCGAGGAACACCACTTCGCGCCGCCGACCCTGGAGACGGTCGTCGAGCCCGAGCGGCCCGGCCTGCGCGGCGCCCTGCTCGCCGCGCTCACCCAGCTCGCCGAGCAGGACCCGCTGATCGGCCTGCGCCAGGACGACGTCCGCCAGGAGATCTTCCTGTCGCTCTACGGCGAGGTGCAGAAGGAGGTCGTCCAGGCCACGCTCGCCGAGGAGTTCGGGCTCGACGTCACGTTCCGCGCGACGACGCCGCTGTGCGTCGAGCGGCCGACGGGATCGGGCGAGGCGGCCGAGGCCATGAAGGACGAGGGCAACCCGTTCCTCGCGACCATCGGACTGCGCGTCGACCCGGCGCCGGTCGGCTCCGGCGTCGCGTTCCGGCTCGGCATCGAACTCGGCTCGCTGCCCATGGCGTTCATCAAGGCCGTCGAGGAGACCGTGCACGAGACCCTGGGCCAGGGGCTGCTCGGCTGGCGGGTCACGGACTGCACGGTGACGCTGTTCCGCTCCGGGTACGCGCCGCGGCAGAGCCACGCGCACGCCGTCTTCGACAAGTCGATGTCGAGCACCGGGGCGGACTTCCGCGGCCTGACACCACTGGTCCTGATGAGCGCCCTCGAGCGCGCGGGCACGACGGTGTGCGAGCCGATGCACCGCTTCCGCCTCGACATCCCGGCCGATCTGTACGGGGCGGTGCTGCCCGCCCTGACCCGGCTGCGGGCCGTGCCGACCGGGCAGCGCACGGCGGACGGCGGGGCGTGGGCCACGGTCGACGGGCTGATCCCCGCGGCGCGGGTGCGGGACCTGGAGCGCCGGCTGCCGGGGCTCACCCGGGGCGAGGGCGTCCTGGAGGCCGCCTTCGACCACTACGCCCCGGTCCGCGACGACGCGCCGCGCCGTTTCCGCACCGACCACGATCCGCTGCACCGCAAGGAGTACCTGCTGCGGGTCGTGCGCGGGGCGGGCGTGCGGCAGGGGTGACGCGGCGCGCGGGGACCGTGGGTGGCGGCGGGGCGCCAGGGGCCCGAGCGGCTGGTTGAATCCGGGCCGTTCGGCCCACCGTGAGGGCCCGTTGGCCCCGTCCCCCACGGGGGCCCGCGCTGAGATGCTGCGGTATCGAGCCTCCCGTGCCCTCGCCCTCCCGCCGCGGCGCACGGTCGAGGCCGAGCCCGGGCCCGCCGTTCGCAGAAGGGGGAGCCGCGAATGGCGGGCCCGTCCGTTCCGGGCCCGCGGCCCGGCCGTTCCCCCTTCGCACGCGTGTCCGGCACGCCGCCGCGGCAACTCGCGCGCAAAACACCCTAATCAGAGCGATAAAGTGGCTCGTCAACCCGCACGTGCCCGATCACTCAGGAGTGCCTACGTGTCCGTAGCCATCGACTCGTCCGACGCCGCTGTCCAGTCCGGCGCCGAGGCCACCGCGGAGCCCGTGCCCGCGCCGGCCGTCGCCCCGGACGGCGCCGCCGCCGTGCCCGCGAACGAGGAGACGGCCGAGCCCGGGGACACCGCGAACATGTGGACCCCGCCGACCACCGCCGAGACCGAGGCGTCGGACGCCGAGGTCCCCGCCCCGGCCTCCGCCCCGCAGGACGCGTCCGACGACGCCTCCGGCAGCTTCTGGACCCCGCCCACCGAGGTCCCCGTGGTCGCCGACGCCGATGCCGACTCCGAGGCGGAGGCCGACGACGACCCCGCCCCCGGCGACGTACCGGAGGCCATCACCCGCGACGCCCACGAGTTCGGCGTCTACGCCCGCACCGGCGGCTGGGCCTTCGCCCTGAAGGTGGCCCGCAGCGTGCGCCCCGGCGGGCAGCCGGCCGGCGAGTCGTCGAAGGTCTCGGCGCGGAAGTTCGCCGAGCTGGCGGGCTGCTCGGCCGACCGCGTCATGCGCTTCTACAAGGCGTGGGACAGCGCGGCGGACGACGGCCTCGTCCCCCAGTTCGAGGCCCTCACGCCCGGCGAGGACGTCGAACTCCCCGAGGCCGACGTCTGGTTGTCGTACTACGTCTCCCGCAACAGCGCGACCTCGGTGCGCGGCCAGGCGATCACGGAGGCCGCCGAGGCCGAGGGCATCCGCCCGACGAAGGCCCTGGAGGTCGCGGAGAACCCGACGGCGCTGCGGGCCGCGATCCTCGCCGACCCCGGCACGGCGGAGGCCGCCCGCAAGGCGCTGATGGACCGCCTCGACGAGGACCCGGCGCTGCGCACGGGCCTGGCCCGCGACATCGTACGCACGGACGACCTGAAGAAGGCCGTCGCCGAGGAGACGAAGACCGGCGGCCAGCTGGAGTACGTCCGGAAGATCGCGGAGGAGGGCCAGGTCAAGACCCCCGCGGGCCAGACCATCGACGCCTCCCCCGAGCTGCGCGAGGAGGCCGAGCGGCACCTCTCCCTCATCGACGAGCTGGACGAGGACGAGGAGGCGGGCGAGTGGGCCCGCGAGGCGTACGACACCGTGCGCACCCTCGTCGCCGAGACCGTCGAGAAGGACCCCGAGCTGCGGGTCCAGGAGCGCCGCGCCAAGTTCTACAGCAGCCTCCAGAAGGCGACGAAGGCGTTCGAGGAGCTGACGTTCGACGACGTCGAGGAGATCGACGACATCGTCGAGGACGACATGCTCCAGCGTCTCGAGGAGCTTCAGGCCGCGATCGCCACGTGCATCACGGCGCTCCAGTCGGCGGCCCAGAAGAAGGACTGACCCGGCCCGACCGGCCCACCCGGCGCCACCGCGGGGCGCTCCGCGGTGGCATCGTGGGCCCCATGGCTGACACCCCCCGCACCCCCCGCTCCACGGGCCGCCCCGCGCACCAGAACATCACGTTCGAGAGCGGCGGCGGCACCGCCCACGGCTACCTCGCCCTGCCGGCCTCGGGACAGGGCCCCGGCGTCATCGTCATCCAGGAGTGGTGGGGCCTCACCGACCACATCGCCGATGTCGCGGACCGGCTCGCCGCCGAGGGCTTCGTGGCGCTCGCCCCCGACCTGTACGGCGGGAACGTGGCGCACGACTCCCAGGAAGCGTTCCGCATGATGCGGGAACTGCCGGTCGAGCGCGGCGTGGAACTGCTGTCCGGCGCGGTCGACTGCCTGCTCGCGCTCCCCCAGGTCACGACCGACACCGTGGGCGCGGTCGGCTTCTGCATGGGCGGCGGCTTCGTCCTCCACCTCGCGGCTGAGGACCCGCGGGTGAGCGCGGCCGTCCCGTTCTACGGCGTCATCCAGGGCGCGGTCCCCGACTTCTCCCGCCTGAAGGCGCGCGTCCTGGGCCACTACGGGGAGCGCGACGAGGCGATCCCGCCGGCCACCCTCGACGGACTGCGCGCCACGATCGAGGCCCAGTCGGGCATCACCCCCGACTTCCGCATGTACCCCGCGGACCACGCCTTCTTCAACGACGGCCGCCCCGAGGTCTACGACGAGACCGCGTCCCGCGCGGCGTGGGCGTCGACGGTCGACTTCCTGAAGTCGGCCCTCGCGCCGTAGGGCCGGACGGTCGCGACCGTCCGGCCCTGGCTCAGGAACGCCTCACCAGATCCGCACCCGATCCGCCGGGTCGACCCACAGTCCGTCCCCGACCGCCGTCGAGAACGCCTCGTGGAACTCGTCCAGGTTCCGCACGATGTTCGCCCGGAACTCCGGCGGCGAGTGCGGGTCGATGGTGAGGTACTGCTGCTCCTGCTCCTTGCGCCGCTTCGTGCGCCAGCAGTACGCCCAGTTCATGAACAGCCGCTGCGTGCCGGTGAGTTCACCGTCGCTCGGCACCTCCGCGTCACCGAGGGCGATCTTGTACGCGGTGTGGCCGATGGTCAGCCCGCCGAGGTCGCCGATGTTCTCGCCGACGGTCAGCGACCCGTTGACGAACTCGCCCGGCAGATTGCGCGGCGAGAACCCGTCGTACTGCTTGATGAGCGCCTTCGACTTGGCTTCAAAGGCGGCCTTGTCGGCCGCGGTCCACCAGTCGTTGAGGTTGCCCTGGCCGTCGTACTGGGCGCCCTGGTCGTCGAAGCCGTGTCCGATCTCGTGGCCGATGACCGCGCCGATGCCGCCGTAGTTCTCGGCCGCGTCGGCGTCCGGGGAGAAGAACGGCTTCTGGAGGATGCCCGCCGGGAAGCAGATCTCGTTCGTGCCCGGGTTGTAGTAGGCGTTCACGGTCTGCGGCAGCATGAACCACTCGTCGCGGTCGACCGGCGCGCCGATCTTCGCCATCTGCCGGTCGTGCTCGAAGGCATCGGCCGCGTACGCGTTGGCCAGCAGGTCGTCGGGGACGACGGTGAGGCCCGAGTAGTCGCGGAACTCGTCCGGGTAGCCGATCTTCGGCCGGAACGTGGCGAGCTTCTCGTACGCCCGCTCCTTCGTCTCGTCCGTCATCCAGTCGAGCCGGGAGATGGACTGCCGGTACGCCTCCAGGAGGTTGGCGACCAGCTCGTCCATGAGTGCCTTGGAGCGCGGCGGGAAGTGCCGGGCCACGTACTCCTTGCCGACGGCCTCGCCGATGGCACCCTCGACGAACGCGACACCGCGCTTCCAGCGGGCCCGCAGCTCCGGCGTGCCGTTCAGGGTGCGGCCGTAGAACTCGAAGTTGACGCGCACGAACGGCGACGACAGGTAAGGGGCGGCCGAGCGCAGCACGCGCGCGAGCAGCCAGTCGCGCCACTGCTCGATCGGCACCTCGGTGAGCACGGCTGACAGGTGGGTCAGGTACGAGGGCTGGCGCACGCACGACTCGGCGAGCGTCTCGTCCTTGCCGCCGAGCCCGGTGACGTAGCCCCGCCAGTCGAACGCCGGGGCGAGCGCGGTGAGTTCGTCGAAGGTGGTGAGGTTGTACGTCTTCTGTACGTCGCGGGTCTCCGCGCGCTCCCAGTGGCCCTCGGCGAGGCGGGTCTCGAGGGCGAGGACGGTGCGCGCGGCGGCGGCCGGGTCCGCGTGCTCGCCGAGCGTGAACAGCTCGGTCAGGTACGCCTCGTACTTCTCGCGGATCTCGGCGAACTTCTCTTCGCGGTAGTACGACTCGTCGGGCAGGCCGAGGCCGCCCTGGAGGATGTTGAAGAGGTAGCGGTCGGAGTTCTTGTCGTCGGTGTCGATGTAGGCGCCGAAGAGGCCGGAGCCGCCCTTGCGCTCGAAGCGGCCGAGGAATCCGGCCAGCTGCCGTACGTCGCCGAGCGCCGCCACCTCGTCGATCAGCGGGCGGACCGGATCGAGCCCGCGGGCCTCGACGGCGTCCTCGTCCATGAACGACGCGTACAGGTCGGCGATCTTGCGCGCCTCTTCCGCGTCCAGGCTCGTGGGCCCGCCGGCCGCGATCTCCTGAATGATGTCCTTGACCCGCTGCTCGGCCACGTCCACGAGCTCCACGAAGGGGCCCCAGCTGGAGCGGTCGTCGGGGATGGGCTCGGTCGCCAGCCACTGGCCGTTGACATGCCCGAAGAGATCGTCCTGCGGTCGGATCGCCGGGTCCATGCCCGGGCGTGCGTCATCCAGAGTGCTCATCAATGCACCCTACCCAGGTCAGGGCGTAGGAAGAGCGTCAAATACGGCGCCTTCCGCGCTCCGTGAACAGCTCCGCCCCGGTCGGCGCGGGCCGACCGGGGCGGAGCTGTCGGTGAACGGGATCAGGCGAGCGAGGCCAGCGCCTCGTTCAGGGTCTGCGACGGGCGCATGACCTTGTCGGCCTTGGCCGGGTCGGGCTGGTAGTAGCCGCCGATGTCGGCCGGGGAGCCCTGGACGGCGATCAGCTCGTCGACGATCTTCTGCTCGTTCGCGGCGAGCTTCTCGGCGAGCGGCGCGAAGGCCTTGGCCAGCTCGGCGTCCTCGGTCTGCTTGGCCAGCTCCTGGGCCCAGTACAGGGCGACGTAGAAGTGGCTGCCGCGGTTGTCGATGCCGCCGAGGCGACGGGTCGGCGACTTGTCCTCGTTGAGGAAGGTGCCGGTGGCGCGGTCCAGCGTCTCGCCGAGGACCTTCGCACGGGCGTTGTCCGTGGAGGTGGCGAGGTGCTCGAAGGAGACGGCCAGGGCGAGGAACTCACCGAGGGAGTCCCAGCGCAGGTAGTTCTCCTTGACGAGCTGCTGGACGTGCTTCGGGGCGGAGCCGCCGGCGCCCGTCTCGAAGAGGCCGCCGCCGTTCATCAGCGGGACGACCGACAGCATCTTGGCGCTGGTGCCCAGCTCCAGGATCGGGAAGAGGTCGGTCAGGTAGTCACGCAGCACGTTGCCGGTGACCGAGATGGTGTTGAGGCCCTGACGGATGCGCTCGACGGAGAGCTTCGTGGCGTCGACCGGGTTGAGGATCCGGATGTCCAGGCCCTCGGTGTCGAACTCCGGCAGGTACTGCTCGACCTTCTTGATCAGCTGGGCGTCGTGGGCGCGGCCCTCGTCCAGCCAGAACACGGCCGGGTCGCCGGTGGCGCGGGCGCGCGTGACGGCGAGCTTGACCCAGTCCTTGATCGGGGCGTCCTTGGTCTGGCAGGCGCGGAAGATGTCGCCCTCGGAGACCTGCTGCTCCAGGACGACGTCGCCGGCCTGGTTGACCACGCGGACGGTGCCGGAGTTCTTGATCTCGAAGGTCTTGTCGTGGGAGCCGTACTCCTCGGCCTTCTGCGCCATGAGGCCGACGTTCGGGACGGTGCCCATGGTCGACGGGTCGAAGGCGCCGTTGGCGCGGCAGTCGTCGATGACGGCCTGGTACACACCGGCGTACGAGGAGTCCGGGATCACCGCGAGGGTGTCCTGCTCCTGGTCGTCCTTGTTCCACATGTGGCCGGACGTGCGGATCATCGCCGGCATGGAGGCGTCGATGATGACGTCGGACGGCACGTGCAGATTGGTGATGCCGCGGTGCGAGTCGACCATGGCGAGATCCGGACCGGCGGCCAGCTCGGCGTCGAAGGAGGCCTTGATCTCGGCGCCGTTCGACAGCGACTCGAGGCCCTTGTAGATGCCGCCGAGGCCGTCGTTCGGGGTGAGGCCCGCGGCGGCCAGGTCGGCGCCGTAGCGGGCGAAGGTCTCCGGGAAGAAGGCGCGCACGACGTGACCGAAGATGATCGGGTCGGAGACCTTCATCATGGTGGCCTTCAGGTGCGCGGAGAACAGCACACCCTCTTCCTTCGCGCGGGCGATCTGCGCGGTGAGGAACTCGCGCAGCGGCGCGACGTGCAGCACGGAGGCGTCGACGACCTCGCCGGCGAGGACCGGTACGGACTCGCGCAGCACGGTGGTCGTGCCGTTGTCGGCGACGAGCTCGATCTTCAGCTTGTCGTCGGCCGGGATGACGGTGGACTTCTCGGTGGAGCGGAAGTCGTTCTCACCCATGGTGGCGACGTTGGTCTTGGAGTCGGCGCTCCAGGCACCCATGCGGTGCGGGTGGGCCTTGGCGTAGTTCTTCACCGAGGCGGGGGCGCGCCGGTCGGAGTTGCCCTCACGCAGGACCGGGTTCACGGCGGAGCCCTTGACCTTGTCGTAGCGGGCGCCGATCTCGCGCTCCTCGTCGGTCTTCGGCTCGTCCGGGTAGTCCGGCAGCGCGTATCCGTGCTCGCGCAGCTCTTCGATGGCGGCCTTGAGCTGCGAGACCGAGGCCGAGATGTTCGGCAGCTTGATGATGTTGGCCTGCGGCGTCTTGGCCAGCTCGCCGAGCTCGGCGAGGGCGTCCGGGACGCGCTGCTCCTCGGTCAGGTACTCCGGGAACTGGGCCAGGATGCGCCCGGCCAGGGAGATGTCACGGGTCTCGACGCCGACGCCGGCGGTGGACGCGTAAGCCTCGATGACCGGCAGGAAGGAATACGTCGCGAGGGCCGGGGCCTCGTCAGTGTGGGTGTAAATAATGGTCGAGTCAGTCACCGGGTGCTCCGCTTCCACGTCTTCCACGTCGTCTGCAGTCTTGTATCGGATTGCTCGACATCAAGATATCTCCTTCGGGGTGCGGATCCGAAAGGGGCCCGCTCGCCAAGATCGCGGCCGGCCGCCCGCGCGGGTCACTCCGGGACGCAGACGGGTCACTCCGGGACGCAGACGGTGAGCCATTCGGCGTCGCGGGGCCGGTATCCGTGGCGCTGCCGGAGGCCGGCCACGATCGCCGGTACGTGCCCGGCCCCGTAGACCACCGCGACCCGCAGCGCTTCCGCGTGGTGCCGGGCGTGGATCTCGTCGAGGGCGTCGAGCAGCCGCAGGTCACGGCGGTCGGTCATGGCGCGCGCCACCGGATCGTCGGCGATCAGCTCGGCGCGCAGTGTCGTCGGCAGGTCGTCGACCTCCAGGTCCTCGTCGAGGAAGGCGCGCGGTCCGCGCAGCGCGAACACGAGGCCCATGACGGGCGCCGCGAGCAGCATCAGGAGATACGTCGACCGGGGCAGCGCCTTGAGGTCCGCGACCGCCTCGGCGGCGGTCACGTCGGGGTGGCACACCGGCACGCCCGCCGGGAGCAGCAGGTCGTCGCTCTGTTCGCGCAGGCCGTTGCGGCTCCTGCGTGGGGCGAACCGGTACGCGAGGGTGAGCGTGCTCGCGGCGGCCGACCTGCCGCGGATGCCCTCCATGACGACGAGGTCGCACGCGGCGAGGCGCAGCCGGACCTGCTTGTAGAAGGTCGGCGACGCGATGTGGAGCATCGGGAAGACGACGAATTCCATGGGTGTGCCGCGGCGCCGCAGTGTGATCACGGCGGAGCGGACGGCGTATCCGGTCACCTCGATGATCTGCATGGCGCCCCCGTGGCCGGCCGATATCGATACCGGTGACACGCGGCCGACCGTGGGTTCGGTTCCGTTCTTCGGGCCCTTGTGGAGATGGAGCGGCGGGGTCCGGCTACGCGGGGTGCCCGGCGTGGCCTCCGCTCCACTCGAGCAGCCGTTCCACCGGCCACGTGGTCACCACCCGCTCCGCGGGAACCCCGCAGTCCTCGGCGCGGGCGCAGCCGAAGAGCTGCCAGTCGAGCTGGCCGGGCGCGTGCGCGTCGGTGTCGATCGCGAACAGCGTGCCCGCCTCGACCGCCTTGCGGAGCAGCCGCCGGGGCGGGTCGAGGCGTTCGGGGCGGCTGTTGATCTCCACCGCGGTGCCCGCGGCCGCGCACGCCGCGAACACCTCGTCGGCGTCGAACTGCGACTCGGGCCGGCCCCTGCCGGTGACGAGGCGGCCGGTGCAGTGCCCCAGGATGTCGGCGTGCGGATTGCCGACGGCGGCCACCATGCGCCGGGTCATCGCGGCGGCGTCCATCCGCAGCTTGGAGTGGACGGACACGACCACCACGTCCAGGCGTTCCAGGAGTTCCGGCTCCTGGTCGAGCGAACCGTCGTCGAGGATGTCGCACTCGATCCCGGTCAGCAGCCGGAACGGCGCCCAGGCCTCGTTCAGCTCCGCCACCACGTCCAACTGCTCCCGCAGCCGCTCCGGCGAAAGCCCCCGGGCCACGGTCAGCCGCGGCGAGTGGTCGGTGAGCACCGCCCACTCGTGACCGATGTCCCGGGCGGCGCGGCCCATCTCCTCGATGGGGCTGCCGCCGTCCGACCAGTCGGAGTGCAGATGGCAGTCGCCGCGCAGCAGAGCCCGCAGCGCCACGCCCGCCTCCCCCTCCACCGGCACGGTGCGGGCCAGTTCCTCCTCCAGGTGCGTGAGGTACTCGGGCACCTGCCCCGCGGCGGCCTGCCGGATGACGGCGGCGGTCTTGGGGCCGATGCCCTTGAGCTGCTCCAGGGAGCCCGCGTCGATCCGCCGCGCGACCTCGGCGTCGCCCAGCTCCGTGACCACGCTCGCGGCGGTGCGGAAGGCGCGCACCCGGTAGGTCGGCGCGCCGTCCCGCTCCAGCAGGAACGCGATCCGCTCCAGCGCCCGCACGGGCTCCATCGCCACCTCCGGCCGGCTCGGCATCCGCCTCCAGCCTGCCGCAGGACCCGCGGCCCGGCATCCGTGCGTCTGCGCGGACGCCCGCCGGGGCTCAGAGGTGCTTGTCGAGCGCCTGCTGGGCCTGCCCCGGGAGCGCCCGCACGTGGTCGGCGGCGTCACGCACGCTCTTGCCGGCCGTGTGGGCCGAGCCGCGCACGCTCTTCGTGGCGGCCTCCGTCGTGCCCCGCAGCGTCCGGCGCGCGTCGCGTCGTGCCCGGCGGGCCGACCCGCGTCCGGACGCGGCGGCGCCACGGACCCGGTAGGCGGCGGACGGCTTGCCGTGCGTGTCGGCCGCCGTGATGAGCAGGCCGCCCATCAGCGACAGGTTCTTCAGGAAGTGGGTGCGCTGCTGGGCGCGCCGCTCGGGATCCTCCTCCTTCCACCAGGCGTGACCCGCCAACGTCGTCGGTACGAGCGTCCCGGCGAGCGCCAGCGCCGCGAGGCGCGGCATCACCCCGGCGGCGAGCAGGAGCCCGGCCCCGATGTGCACGGCGCCGTTGATCCTGACCAGCTGCTCCGGGTCCTCCGGAAGCCGGGGCACGCGGGAGGCCACGGGGACCGCCACCGGCTCGGCCGCCGGCGCCACGTGCTCCGGGGCGCGAACGGTGGACAGCCCACCGGCCACGAACGCGGAGGCGAGCATCGGACGTGCGCATTTCCTCAGTACAGCCATGCGTCACCGCGTTCCCCGACTGCGCGCGGTCAGTCCAGCTCGGTCCAGGATCGTGCCGACATCCGTCAGTGGCGGCCTCCGGCCCGGCGCCCCGCGGCGTACGACGCGGCACCGACGGCGGTGACCCCGGCTCCGACGCCCATCACCAGCGCCTTCCGGTGCGCCAGCGCCGTCCAGGCCGTCCTGGCCACGGTCGCCACCTGCCCGGTCGCCGCGGCGGCGGTCTCCTGCGCGGTCGATGCCACCTCCCCGGCCTTGGCCCCCGCCTTCCCGGCCTTGGCACCTGCCGTCTCGGCGACGTCGCCCGCCTTCCCGACTGCGTCACTCGCCTTCCCGACTGCGTCACTCGCCTTCCCGACGGCGTCGCCCGCCTTCGAGGCGGCGTCGCTCGTCTTCTGGGCGGCGTCGCTCGTCTTCGAGGCGGCGTCGCTCACGGGAGCCGTCGCCTTGTCGGCGCCCGCGCGTGCCCGGGCAGCGGTCTTCCGCTGCGTCGTCCCGTCCTGCTGATCCGTTCCCTTGTTCGTTCCCTTGCTCGTTCCCTTGCTCGTTTCACCACTCATGACTCCCGGTTAGCCCTCAACGGTCGCCACAAACCCGCACCGCGCCCCCAACTCCTCTCCGCCGCCTCGCACTTCTGCGCTCCTTCCGTCCTCCTTCCGTGTTCAGCGGCCACAGTCCGCGGCGAAAGTATGGTGTCCCGCCACATGTGCCGCTGACCTGCGTGTTCCTACCTTGTGCCAGCACGTACCCGTCCCCACCAACGCCTGGAAGTGGTCCACATGGCCTCCGCAGCAACCGCTCCGCCAACACCCGGACACCTCAAGCGCATTGTCGCGGCGAGTCTCATCGGCACCACGATCGAGTGGTACGACTTCTTCCTCTACGGCAGCGCCGCCGCGCTGGTCTTCAACCAGCTCTTCTTCCCCGACTCCGACCCGCTCGTCGGCACCCTCCTCTCCTTTCTGACGTACGCCGTCGGCTTCGCGGCCCGCCCGCTCGGCGCGCTCGTCTTCGGGCACTACGGCGACCGGCTCGGCCGCAAGAAGCTGCTGGTGGTGAGCCTGCTGATGATGGGTGGTGCCACCTTCGCCATCGGTCTGTTGCCGACCCACGCCACCGTCGGCACCGCCGCGCCCGTGCTGCTCACGGTGCTCCGCCTCGTCCAGGGC
This sequence comes from Streptomyces sp. SDT5-1, assembly GCF_052245995.1. Classification (NCBI taxonomy): domain Bacteria; kingdom Bacillati; phylum Actinomycetota; class Actinomycetes; order Kitasatosporales; family Streptomycetaceae; genus Streptomyces; species Streptomyces sp. SDT5-1. The sequence continues at coordinate 1,304,805 of NZ_CM125963.1, forward strand.
TTCGCGCTCGGCGGCGAGTGGGGCGGCGCCGTGCTCCTGGTGTCCGAGCACGGTGACGCGCGGCGCCGCGGCTTCTGGGCGTCCTGGCCGCAGACCGGCGCGCCCGCGGGCCAACTCCTCGCGACCGGCGTCCTCTCGGCCCTGACCGCGCTGATCTCCGACTCCGCGTTCACCGACTGGGGTTGGCGGATCCCGTTCCTCCTCTCCGGCGTGCTGGTCCTGGTCGGTCTGTGGATACGTCTGTCCGTCGATGAATCCCCCGTCTTCAAGGAGGCGTTGGCCCGCGCCGAGGCCCGCAAGGCCGCAGCTGACACCGTGGAGAAGATGCCGCTGGTCGCCGTCCTTAGGCACCACTGGCGCGATGTCCTGGTCGCCATCGGCGCCCGCATGGCCGAGAACATCAGCTACTACGTCATCACCGCCTTCATCCTCGTGTACGCGACCACGTCGGCCGGTGTCTCGAAGCAGACCGCGCTGAACGCCGTCCTCATCGCGTCCGCCGTGCACTTCGCCGTGATCCCCGCCTGGGGCGCCCTCTCCGACCGGATCGGCCGCAGGCCCGTCTACCTGCTGGGCGCTGCCGGCGTCGGCCTGTGGATGTTCCCGTTCTTCTCCCTCATCGACTCGGCGGACTTCGGTGCCCTCCTCCTCGCCGTGACCGTCGGCCTGGTGCTGCACGGCGCCATGTACGCGCCGCAGGCCGCCTTCTTCTCCGAGATGTTCGCGACGCGGATGCGCTACTCCGGAGCCTCGATCGGCGCGCAGTTCGCCTCGGTGGCGGCGGGCGCGCCCGCGCCGCTCATCGCGACGGCCCTGCTGTCCGCGTACGACTCCTCCACGCCGATCTCCCTGTACGTCATCGCGGCCGCGCTCCTCACGCTGATCGCCGTCGGCGTGGCCAAGGAGACCCGGCACCGCGACCTTGCTGACATCGACGCAGGGGACACCGGCGAGGGGGCGGCGGACGGCGACCGGTCCGCGAAGGTCCACCGCGTCTGACCGCCCCCGGTCTGCCCGGACTGCCCGGCCGGGATCTACCCGGCCACGCCTGCCCCCGCCCGGCCCCGTCCGGCCCCGTCCGCCCTCGCGGACGGGGTCAGGCCATGTCCGGGCCCGCCAACCGGTGCAGCCGCAGAGCGAGTTGTATCTCCAGGGCTCGCTCCGGCGTCTGCCAGTCCTCGCCGAGGAGCCTGCCGATCCGCTCCAGGCGCTGCGCGACCGTGTTCACGTGCACGTGCAGCGCGTCCTTCGTGCGGGCCGGGCTCATGCCGGACGCGAAGTAGGCGTCGAGCGTGCGCAGCAGGTCGGTGCCTCTGCGCTCGTCGTAGGTGACCACTTCGCCGATGGTGCGGGAGACGAAGCCCGCGACGTCCCGGCTGTCCGCGAGCAGCAGCCCGAGGAACCCGAAGTCCTCGGCCGCCGCGCCCTGCCCGGTTCTGCCGAGCAGCCGCAGCGCGTCGAGGCAGCGGTGCGCCTCCGCGTAGGCGGCGCCCGCCCGCTCGGTCCGCTCGGCCAGGCCGCCGACCGGGGCAGAGGCGCCGACGGTGACGCTCTCGTGGATCGCGTCGGAGAGCCGGCCCGCGACGTGCGCCGCCAGCGCCGAGGCTTCGGTGGCGCCGGCGGGCAGCAGCAGGACCGTGCCGCCGTCCCGCGCGGCGGCCAGGCCGTGTCTCGTCGCCGCGAGATGGTTGGCAGCCGACCACAGGCGCCGGCGCGCGGCGGCCTCCTGCTCGGCGTCACCCGTGCTCTCCGGGCGGGCGGCGAGCACCACATGGGTCGCGTCGAGGTCGGCGTGGAGCCGCTCCGCCCGCTCCCGCAGCAGCCGCGGGTCGCGGTCCCGGCCGTCGAGCAGGTCGTCAAGGAGTTCGCCGCGCACCCGCTGCTCGGCGTCGGCGGCGGACCGCCGGGCGAGCAGCAGCAGCGAGGTGACCATGGCGGCGCGCTCCAGGGTGCGCTGGTCGACCGGGTCGAGGCCGGGGTGGCCGCGCAGCACGAGGGCTCCGAGCAGCTCACCGCCCGCGGCGACGGCCGCCACCCAGTCGTCCCGGTGCCGCACCGCGTGGCCGTCGGCGCGGGACGCCTCCAGGGCGCGGGCGGGCGCCGCCTCGGCGTCGGTGAACTCCACGGTGCCGTCGAGGACTTGGGAGACGGCCGCGGCCACGTCGTGCACTCCCCCGCCGCGCAGCACGAGCTCGGCGAGCCGGTCGTGCACGTCGGATGCGCGCTCGATGACGCCGCTGCGGTCTCTGATGATCTCGTTGGCCCGCTCCAGCTCGCCGAGCGCCTGCCGGGTCTCGGTGAGCAGGTTCGCGGTGTCGATGGCCGCCGCCGCGAGCGCCGCGAACGAGCCGAGGAGCGCGATCTCCTCGCGCTCGAAGACCCGTGCGCGCCGGTCGGAGGCGAAGAGCACGCCGATCACCTGCGCCCCGAGCATGAGCGGCACGCCGAGGATGGCGACGAGCCCCTCGTCCCCCACGCCCGCGTCGATGGTGCGGGTGTGCTGGAAGCGCACGTCCTGCCCGTAGTTGTCGGTGACGTACGGGCGGGCCGTCTGCGCGACGAGGCCGCCGAGGCCCTCGCCCATGCCGAGGCGCAGCTGCTGGAAGCGCGCCGCGACGGAGCCCTCGGTGACCCGCATGTAGGTGTCGCCTCTGACCGGGTCGTTGAGCGTCAGGTAGGCGACGTCGGTGCCGAGCAGGGAGCGGGCCCGCTGGACGATGGCCTGGAGCACCGCGTCCAGATCGCGCAGGCCCGCGAGATCGTGGGCGGTCTCGAAGAGCGCGGACAGCTCTGCCTCGCGGCGTCGCCTGCCCTCCATCTCCGCGCGGACGCGCAGCGCGAGCGCCTTGGCCGCTTCAAGTGCCGCTATCCGCTCCGGCGCGGCGCCCTCGGCCCGGGCGAGCAGCACGGGCTGTTCGTAGGCATCGGCGGAGGCGCCCCTGGCGAGCAGCTCCAGGAACGGGGCCTGCGGGTCCTCGGTGGTCACCGGGCCGGAGGCGGCGGATGAGTGCGGTTGGCGCGACATGCAGAACAGGATTACCCGTCGGGCGGTCGGGCCTGCCAGCCCTGTGGACAACTCGGACCGTCACGGAATCGCCGTCACCCGGCCGGGGGACCCCGATCCCGGATGAAAGCACCCATAGCCTGGCAAACGGCGGGCGAGGTCAGTGGGCGGACCAGCCGCCGTCGAGCACGAGGGACGTGCCGGTCATGAACGAGGCCTGCGGCGTGCACAGGTACGCGACGGCCTCGGCGACCTCGGCGGGTTCGATGAGCCGCTTGATGGCGCTGTCCTGGAGCATCACCTCGCCGAGCACCCGCTCCTCCGGGATGCCGTGGGCCGCGGCCTGGTCGGCGACCTGCTGCTCGACGAGCGGCGTGCGCACATAGCCGGGGTTCACGCAGTTCGAGGTGACGCCGTGCGCCGCGCCCTCCAGCGCCGCCGTCTTCGACAGGCCCTCGAGGCCGTGCTTGGCGGCGACGTACGCGGACTTGTAGGCGGAGGCCCGCAGCCCGTGCACCGACGACACGTTCACGATGCGGCCCCACCCCTGCCCGTACATGTGCGGCAGCGCGCCGCGCAGCAGGCGGAACGGGGCCTCCAGCATCACGGTCAGCACCGTGTGGAAGACCTCGGGCGGGAACTCCTCGATGGGCCGCACCAGCTGAATGCCCGCGTTGTTCACGAGCACGTCGGTGCCGGCCGCCGCCTCCTCCGCCGCGTCGAGGTCGGTCAGGTCGAGGACGTACGGCTCGACGCCGTCGGCCTCGCCCGCCAGCGCCGCGAGCCCCTCCGCGTCCCGGTCCACCGCCCTGACCTTCGCACCCGCCGCGGCGAGGCGCAGGGCGCAGGCCCGGCCGATGCCGCTGGCGGCGCCGGTGACGAGGGCGGTGCGCCCGCCGAGGTCCAGCTCGGGGGCGGTGGGTGCGGTCAGCGGAGTGTGCGGCGTCATGACTGGCACCCTAGGCAGCCGACCCACGCCACCCGATGTGGGCAGCACCCATAGTTCAGCGCTCGGTCATGGTCTCGAACCATGTGGGTCCCTCCGACTGCGCCTGCTTGATCCGGAACAGCGAGAACTCGTCGAGCGGCGGCAGCGCGTCCAGGGCGAACCAGGCGACGTCGAGCGACTCGTCGTCGTTGACGCGTGCCTCGCCGCCGGTGGCACGGCAGCGGAAGGAGGTGTCCATGAACTGGCAGCGGTCGCCGTTGGGGTACGTGATCGGCTGCAGGGCCTGGACCAGCACGACCCGCTCGACGACGCACTCGACGCCGGTCTCCTCGAACACCTCGCGTGCGGCGACGTCGGCCGGCTGCTCGCCCGGCTCGGGGATCCCGCCGATGATCGACCACTTGCCGGTGTCCGCGCGCCGGCCGAGCAGCACCCGGTCCTCGTCGTCGAAGACGACGGCACTGACTCCCGGCAGAAGCAGCAGCTGGTGGCCCGCGGAAGCCCGGATCGTACGGATGAATTCAGGAGTCGCCATGCCCGCGACCCTACCTGTACGGCGCAACGAACCGGCTGGCCAGCGCCGCCGTCAGCCCTCCGAGCGACGTCCCGCGCGCGAGCGCGTGAAGGCCCATCCGAGGCCTCCCACGCCGATGACCACCAGCAGCGTCTCGGGCCAGGCGCCCACGCGCGTGGCGAGCGTCTGCGAGGTGCGCTTGGGGACGTCGGCGAGCAGCGTGGCCGGTTCGAACATGCCGGTCTGCTGCTCGATGGAGCCGTCAGCGCGGATCACGGCGCTGACCCCGCTGGTGACCGGGACCATCACGGACCGGCCGTGCTCGACGGCCCGCACCCGGTCCATGGCGAGCTGCTGGTAGGTCATCTGGCTGCGCTCGAACGTCGCGTTGTTGCTCGGCACCGACAGGATCTGCGCGCCCTCGCGGACCTGGTCGCGCACGGTGTCGTCGAACGCGGCCTCGTAGCAGGTGATGTTGCCGATCTTCGTGCCCGCCATGTCGAAGACGACGGGCTTCTTGCCGGGCACGAAGTTGCCCGCGCGGTCGACGTCCTTGCTGAAGATCCGGAAGAAGCTGCGGTACGGCATGTACTCGCCGAAGGGCTGAAGGTGCCGCTTGTCGTACACCGCGCCGGGACCGGTCTTGGGGTCCCACTGGATGAGCCGGTTACGGGGCGTCCCGTCCTTGGCGGTGACGACGGCGCCCACGGAGATGGGCACGCCGACGGCCTGGGCGGCCTTGGTGATCTCGTCGTACGCGTCCTGGTTGACGTACGGGTCGATGTCCGAGGAGTTCTCCGGCCACAGCACCAGGTCGGGGCGCTTCACCTCGCCCGACTTGATCTTCGCGGCGAGCTTCATGGTCTCGCGCACGTGGTAGTCGAGGACGGCGCGGCGCTGGGCGTTGAAGTCGAGGCCCATCCGCGGGACGTTGCCCTGGATGAGGGCCACGCGCGCGGTGCCGGCCTCCGCGCCGGTCGCGACGAACGGCATGGCGACCGCTCCGGCGACGACGGGGGCGACGGTGAACGCGGCAGCGGCCGCGACGCCCTTGTCCTTCAGGAAGGCCGCGCCCTTGAGCGGCGGCACCTCGTGGCGGGCCTTCCTGACGCGCAGGACGAGCGAGCCCAGTCCGAAGCCGCACAGCACCACGCCGAAGCCCAGGAGCGGCGTGCCGCCCCACGAGGCCAGCGGCAGGAACACACCGCTGGGCTGCCCGAACGCGACCTTCCCCCACGGGAACCCGCCGAACGGCGCCCGCGCGCGCAGCGCCTCGGAGGCGATCCACACCCCGCCGGCCCACAGCGGCCACAGCGGCAGCCGCGCCACGTAGGCGATGCCCATGCCCGCGAGTGACACGAGGAGCGCCTCGGCGGCGGCGAGCGCCAGCCACGGCAGCGGGCCGACGTCGACGCCGGTCCAGGAGAGCAGCGGCACCAGGTAGGCGAGCCCGAAGGCGAGGCCGAGCCCGAAGCCCGCGCGCAGCCGCCGCCCGTGCACGGCCAGGCCGAACAGCGCGAAGGAGATCGGCGCGAGCCACGGCAGCTCGCGCGGCGGGAAGCTGACGTAGAGCAGCAGCCCGGCGATCACCGCGAGCGCGAGAGGCACGAGCCGCCGCAGGTGGGAGCGGCGCCCGGGGTGCTCTGCGGGCTCGTCCGACGGGGCTACGGGAGGTGCGGTGGCGGTCACTCGGGGAGTGTACGGCGCGTCACTGTCAGGCCGACATGACGGTCCGCACGCTCCTGGGACCCGTCTCCGGTCCCCGTCAGCGCCGCGCCGCCCGGCCCGTGCCCTGACACGGAAGCATCGTTCCTGCGCAACACCGGCCCGGCGCGGTCCACCAGCGGTTACCGTGTGCCCCGGTTCCCGACGGCGCGGCCGCGTCCGGCCTCGCGTCCGGGGATCGGCTACGTCGGGGGGCGACGGGTGGATGCGACGGGGTGGTCGGCGGGCGCGGGCACGGACAGTGCCCTGCGCGGTCATCGAGGGGCTTCGGACGCCGTGGGCGTCGCGGTGCTGGGCTGCTGCGCGGCCTGGGCGCTGATCAGCGCGACCGCGCGCGCGGGCAGGCCGGAAGGGGCGCTCCTGGCTGTGCTCGCCGTGGTCGCCGGGTACGCGTGCGGGCGCATCGGCGGGGCGCTCGTCCCGGTCGCGGCGGCCTGCACGGTCGGGCTGGGTGGCCTGGGGCTGGCGCTCACCGCCCCGTACGCGGCCCCCGCGCCGGATGTGATCACCCCGCTCGGCCGGGTCGGCGCGACCGCGGCGCTGCTCGCCCTGTCGACGGGGGCGCTGTGCTGCGCGGCGTGGTCGGCCCGCCGGCCGGGCCTGCGCAGCGCGCTGCACGTGGGGGCGGCGGGCAGCGTGGTGGTGGCCGCCATGGTCGACTCTCCCGTGGGCATGACGGTGTGCGCGGGCGTCGTCCTGTGCTCGCTGGCGGCGGCGCGCCTGCACAGCCGGGCGACCGGTCTGCTGGGCCTCGGCCTCGCCACGGCGGTCGTGGCCGCCCTCGGGGTGGCGCTCGCCAAGAACGCCCTGCCCGCCGGGCCGACGGCCTCCCTGGAGACGTTGCTCTCGCACCGGCGGATCCTGCTGTGGCGCGACGCCGTACGCCTTGCCGAGGGGCATCCCGCGCTCGGCACGGGGCCGGGGCGCTTCGAGGACCTCAGTCCGACGCTCGCGCAGTCGCCGCTCTCCGACGGCAAGCCGCACTCCGCCGTCCTCCAGATGGCGGCCGAGCAGGGGCTCGTCGGCGTCCTGCTGCTGGCGACGGCCTACTGCTGGCTGCTGTACGTCCTGTGGCGCTCGACGCGCTCGACGCAGGTGGTGCTCGCGGCGGGCGCGGCGCTGACGGCGGTGGCCGCGATGGCGACGGTCGGCAACGCGCTCAGCTTCACGACCGTGACGGCGGGCGTGGGCCTGCTGGCCGGTCTCGCCACGGCCCGGCCGCTCGCCGAAGGACCGCACGACGACGGGCCGCCGGACGACGACGCGGCCGCCCCGGAATTCCTCCGGGACGGCCGCGAATGACGGTCGGGAGCGGGCTCAGACGGCCGGGCCCGCGGTCGGCTTCGGCTTCAGGCGGTCGCGGATGTGCCGCACGGCGGCCTCCGCGTCGTCCACGGTCACCGTGAACCTGCGCCCGTCACCGAGGCGGAGCACGACGCCCTCGCCGCGCCGCACCACGACGGCCGTGCCGATCTCCGGGCGCCAGCGGTAGCCCCAGCCGCCCCACTGGCGGGGCGTGACACGGGGTGCGAAGTCCGCCTCCACGACATGGTCGAGCGGGATGCGGCGGCGCGGCAGGCCCACGTGGCCGCAGCGCACCTCCAGGTGGTCCTTGTCGACCTTCACCGCGACATGGAGGAAGGCGAGCGTGCCGAACAGCACCAGCAGGCCGACGGCGATCAGGCCGACCACGGACATGGCCAGGGCGAGTATCCCGGTGGCCCACGAGTTGTCCACGGCCAGTTCGATGCCCAGGGCCAGGCAGGCCAGCCCGCCACAGGCGAGCAGCCACTGCACACGGTTGTGTGCGCGGCCGGTCCAGATGTCGGTCGCGGAGGCGGAAGAGTGCCGCCTCGAGTGCTCGTCGGGGGCGTGTTCCCTCATGCACTCGAGACTACTCATGTTCCGCCGGGACGGCACGGCCCTGCGGGCCGGAAGGCCGCCCCCGCGCGCGGGTGGTCAGCCCGCGTGGCTGAGCGCTTGCAGGTCACGGCCCTCGGCGTAGGCGAGCGCCTCCCGCGGAAGCGTGTCCTCCCGGCCGCTTAGGAGCACGGTGAGGCGTCCACGCGCGTCCGAGGCGGGCCGCGGGGTCTCACCGATCCGGCGCAGGGCCTGGGCGGCGACGGCGCCCGCGCTGCTGTGCAGGACGAGCGGCTCGGCGTCCGGACGCTGCACCGCGGCCCTGATCCGCTCCGCCACCAGCTCGTAATGGGTGCAGCCCAGGACGACGGCCCTTACGTCACCGGGAGTGAGCGCCGCGGCGGCCTCGATCGCGCGGTCGATGCCCGCCTCGTCGGCCCACTGCACGGCGTCGGCGAGGCCGGGGCAGGGCACCTCGGTGACCTGGGCGTCGCCCCCGAAGTCGCGGATCAGCGTCTGCTGGTAGGGGCTGCCGGTGGTCGCGGGCGTCGCCCAAATGGCGACCGGGCCGCCGCCCGCCGCGGCGGGCTTGATGGCGGGGACGGTGCCGATGACCGGGATCGCGGGCTCGAGGCGGGCGCGCACCGCGGGCAGCGCGTGCACGGAGGCCGTGTTGCAGGCGATGATCAGCGCGTCCGGATCCTGCGCGGCGGCGGCCTCGGCGACGGCGAGGGCCCGCTCGGTCACGTCATCGGGCGTGCGCGGCCCCCACGGCATGGTGTCGGGGGCGGAGGAGAGCACGAGGTCGGCGTCCGGGCGCAGGCGCCGTACCGCGGCGGCGGCCGCGAGCAGTCCGATTCCTGAGTCCATCAGCGCGATCTTCACGCCAAAACCATAGACGATGAGTCCGACAATGCCCGTGCGGGTGGGGCAGACTGCGGCGGATGGACGTCGTTGTGTGGATCACCGCGGCTTCGCTCGCCGCATGGCTGTGGCTGCTGCTGTGCCAGGGCTTCTTCTGGCGTACGGACCTGCGGCTGCCGCCGCGCACCGAGCCCGTGAGCTGGCCGGACGTGTGCGTGGTGGTGCCAGCCCGGGACGAGGCGGCCGTGCTGCCGGACAGCCTTCCGTCGCTGCTCGCGCAGGACTATCCCGGCCGGGCGGAGATCTTCCTGGTGGACGACGGCAGCTCGGACGGCACGGGCGAGGTGGCGCGGGAGCTGTCGGACCGGTTCGGCGGACTCCCGCTCACGGTGGACTCGCCGGGTGAGCCGCCGGCCGGCTGGACCGGGAAGCTGTGGGCGGTGCGGCACGGCATCGGGCTCGCACGCGCGCGTGGACCGGAGTTCCTGCTGCTGACCGACGCCGACATCGCGCACGAGCCGGACAGCCTGCGCGAGTTGGTGGCGGCGGCCCGCACGGGCGGCTTCGACCTGGTGTCGCAGATGGCGCGGCTGCGGGTGGCGAGCGTGTGGGAGCGGCTGGTCGTGCCGGCGTTCGTGTACTTCTTCGCGCAGCTGTACCCGTTCCGCTGGATCGCCAAGGAAGGCTCGCGCACGGCCGCGGCGGCGGGCGGCTGTGTGCTGCTGCGGACCGAGGCGGCCGAGCGGGCGCGGATCCCGGACGCGATCCGGCAGGCGGTCATCGACGACGTGTCGCTCGCGCGGGCCGTGAAGCGGTCGGGCGGGCGCATCTGGCTGGGCCTTGCCGAGCGGGTCGACAGCGTGCGGCCCTATCCGCGTCTGGCGGATCTGTGGCGCATGGTGTCGCGCAGCGCGTACGCGCAGTTGCGGCACAACCCTCTGGTGCTGCTCGCCACCGTCGTCGGGCTCGCCCTGGTGTACCTGGTGCCGCCCGCGGCGCTGATCGTGGGCCTGGCCACCGGCAGCGCGGCGACGGCGCTGCTCGGCGGGCTCGCCTGGGCGGTGATGGCGGGCACGTACGCCCCCATGCTGGGCTACTACCGGCAGACGCTGTGGCTGGCGCCGCTGTTGCCGTTCACGGCGCTGCTGTACCTCCTGATGACGGTGGACTCCGCGGTGCAGCACTACAGGGGGCGCGGCGCGGCCTGGAAGGGGCGCACCTATGCCGCTCCCGAGCGGGGCTGAATCTCCTGGGGCGGGCCGCTGTTCGAAGCCGCTATTTGCGGCCGCGCGTCCAGTTCATGTTCCACCCGTAGGCGCGGTCCACGGTGCGCTGCGGGCTCACGCCGCGGTCGGGGACGAGGTAGCGCGCCTCGCGGCGCACCGTCAGATCGCCGCCCTCGTTCGTGAGCAGGGCCAGCGCGCACACGTTGGAAGGCACCGTGCACTCGTCCAGGGAGAAGTCGATCGGCGCCCCGTGGGCGGGCCGGAGGGTGACCGTCGCGTGAAGGTCGGCGAAACTTCGCGCGCCTTCATAGATGGTCACGAAGACGAGGATGCGGCGGAACGCGTCGGTGCGGTCGAGGTTGACGGTGAGGTTCTCGCCGGTGGCGAGGCCACCGCTGCGGTCGTCGCCGTCGAGGTGGATGTACGGGGCCTGGTGCAGCGATCCGAAGGCGTGGCCGAGCGCCTGGACAACTCCCTTGGTGCCGTCCGTCAGTTCGTACAGGGCGCACAGGTCGAGATCGAGGCCGCGGGCGCGCCTGCCGGCCCGGCCGCCGAGCTGTTTGCGGACCTCCCAGTTGAGGTTCACGCGCAGCGCTCCTGAGGTGCCGCCCTGTTTGGCGAGGGAGACGGTGGGCGCGGACTTCGTGAGGGTCACTTTCGTCAACGGGGCGGGAGGCGGGGCGTGCTGCGGTTCGTCGACGGTGATGCCGTAGTCGGTCGCGAGGCCTTCGAGGCCGGTGTCGTAGCCCTGGCCCACCGCCCGGAACTTCCACGCTCCCTGACGACGGTAGAGTTCGCCCAGGACGAAGGCCGTCTCCACCGTGGCGTCCGCGCTGTCGTAGCGGGCGAGTTCGGTTCCGTCCGCCGCGTCGACGACGCGCACGTACAGGCCGGGCACGCGCCCGAAGGTTCCGCCGTCGGCCGACGCCGCGAGGATCACCTTCTCGATGGCGGGCTCCACGCGCGCGAGGTCGAGGTGGAGGGTGTCGGTGGCCGTGCCGTCGCCCGTGGTCCTGCCCTCGTACCGGACCGCTCCGGACGGGTGCGTGGGCTGGTTGTAGAACACGAAGTCCGCGTCGGAGCGGACCTTTCCGGAGGCGAGCAGGAGGGCCGAGGCGTCGACGTCGGGGACACCGGGACCTGAACGTCTGCCCAATTCGACGCGTACGGCCGGAGCGTGCAGCTCGACATTCGCCCCTTTAGCCATTGTCATGTCCGCCCCAAACCCGCGACGTCGGCTTAGCGACCAACATATTCCCTGGACCCTTCCGGCTCCCAGAGGCCGGTTCGAAGATCACTGGCCAACCGCCGGTAACCCCCTGAAATCTTGGGCCCTACAGGAAACGGAGGCCGAGCGACGACCGTTTTCCCCAAGTTCGCTCGCATTGAGGAAGCGCGGTCACACACGACACGCAAAAGAACCCTCTTATCGGTCTACCCCAACGACCACATCGTGGGCTTAACTTATGTGTCATGACCTCCCCCCGCTCCACATATGGCGGCGGTTACTACTCCGCGCCGTCCTTCCCGGACACTCCGATCTACGACTCTCTCGTCGCGGAACGGGGTACTCCGCAGATCGCCCCGATCCGGGTCCCTTCCGCGTACGACAGCAGCAGTCATCTGCCCGCGCTGCCGGCCGCGCTGCCCGCCCTGCCGTCGGCGTCCTCCGCGCCCGCGCCGCAGTACGGCTATCCGCAGCAGCAGTCGGCCCCGATGCAGCCGGCCCAGTCCGCGTACATCCCGCAGCAGGCGAGCGCCCCGCGCGGCTACCCGGGCCCGCAGGCCCAGCAGCAGCCGCAGCGCCCGATGCCCGGCTCCCCGACCGGCTACGAGTCGATGCGCCCGGCCACGCCGCGCCCCGCCCCCGCGCCGTACGAGGATCCGTACAACCGCCAGCAGTACCGCGGTTACTGACCCGACACGGCCGGAGCGCTCCGGCCCACCCCGCGGCCACGGACGATGTCCGTGGCTGCTGGCAGAATTGCCGCCATGTCGCAGCCAGCAGCACTCAGTTCGATCCATGTCCACCCGCTCAAGGCGGTCCGGGGGCACGCCCCGCGCGAGGCCGTCGTCGAGCCGTGGGGCCTGGCCGGGGACCGGCGCTGGGTGCTGGTGGGCACGGACGGCAAGATCGTGACGCAACGGCCGCATCCGCGCCTCGCGTTGGCCGCCGCCGAGCTGCTGCCCGGCGGCGGCGTTCGTGTGTCGGCCCCCGGCATGGACCCGCTCACCGTCGAGGTCCCGGAGCCGCGCGAGACGGCCACCATCGAGGTCTGGTCGGACAAGGTCGAGGCGGTCGCCGCCGCCCCTGAGGCGCACGCCTGGTGGAGCGCCTACCTGGACACCGGGATACGCATGATGCACCTCGACGACCCGGCTACCCGGCGCCCCATCGACCCCGCGTACGCGCGTCCCGGCGAGACGGTGAGCTTCGCCGACGGGTACCCGCTGCTCCTCACGAGCCTCTCCTCCCTCGACGCACTCAACTACTTGATCGGTCAAGGAGATCACTCCGACGAGGGCCCACTGCCGATGGACCGGTTCCGGCCTAATGTCGTCGTCTCCGGCACTCCCCCGTGGGCCGAGGACGACTGGTCGCGGATCGCCATCGGAGAAGTCACGTTCCGTATCACCAAGAAGAGCGGCCGCTGCGTGGTCACGACGACGAACCAGCAGACAGCGGAGCGTGGCAAGGAACCGCTGCGCACCCTGGCCAGGCACCGCCGCTTCGGTGACCAACTGTGCTTCGGCACCAATCTCGTGCCCGAGACGACCGGCACCATCCGAATCTCAGATCCCTTGACGATCCTCGAATAACCGTCACCCGGTCGGGGAACCCGGCGCCGCGGCATGCTCGTTGAGAGACAATGGCAGTGTCGGAAGCGCCGGTGAGCAGGGGCGAGCAAGCCAGGTGACGTCGCTCTCTCTTCTCTCCTCCGGCATGCGGGCGCTGCCGTTCGGGGTTAAGACAGACCCGGAAGGGGGTGCAGACCGTGCGAGCGTTGATCGGGCTCTGGCGCTGGCGCCACAATCCGGTGTGCCGCGGGACCGACCTGGCCGAGGCCTGGGTCGCCCTGGTCGCACTGGTCCTCATCGTCGTCGCCGCGCCGCTGGCCGGCGTCGTCGCGGGGTCCCTGTCCCGTGACGCTCTGTACCGCTCCGTGGAGGAGCAGCGCAGCGCGCGGCACGAAGTGACGGCGACCGTGGTCCGCAAGGTGGCCCAGCCACCTCTCGACCCGGACCCCGAGACGTCGACGGCGCGCGACGCGCACACGCGCGTAGTGGCGTCCTGGAAGGCGCCTGACGGCACGCCGCGGCACGACCGCGTCGTCGCCCCGCTGACCACCCCGCACCGCGGCGACACGTTCCCGGTGTGGACCGACGACCAGGGCCGTGCGGTCGGCAGGCCGCTCGACAAGCCGACGGCCGCCACGCACGCGGCACTCGCCGGTTTCGGCGCCGCCGTCGCCGTGACGGGCCTGGTGGAGGGCTCTCGGCGGCTGGTCCTGTGGCGCATGATGCGCCGCCGGTACGCGCGCTGGGACAGCGCCTGGGACATCGCGGGACCCGACTGGGGCCGGACCGGCACGGGCAGCTGACGAGGGTCGGCGGGCTCGTGGCTCTGGTCAACCCCCGTGCTCCGCGCACGCTACGGTGGACCCACCTTTTGGCAGGCAGAGCGCAGGAAGCGCCGGTGACGCCGCGCGAGACGCGCACAGGTCCGGCGTACGACGAGGTGGGGGCAGATCAGCGCCATGGCACAGGGCTCGGTCCAGGTGACGCACACCAGCACTTCGCGGTGGCGGCGCCGCACGGGTGAGTACTCCTCGCTGGCCGCCGCCCTGGACGCGGCCACCGACGGCGACGTGCTGACCGTGGCCCCGGGCACGTACAGAGAGAACCTGGTGCTGCGGCGCGCGGTGACGCTGCGTGGCCCCGAGGGCTCCCCCGGCTCCGTGCGGATCGTGCCCTCCGAAGGCGTCGCCGTCACCGTCCGTTCCTCCGCGACGGTGCGTGATCTGCACGTCGAGGGGCAGGACGCGGCGGCCCCCGCGCTGCTCGTCGAGGAGGGCGCGCCCGAGATCGTCGGCGTCCGCGTCGTGACGCGGTCCGCGACCGGGCTCGAAGTGCGCGGCGGCGCGCGCCCCACCGTGCGCCAGTGCACCGTCGACAACGCCGGAGGCATCGGCATCGCCGTGCTCGACGGCGGGGGCGGTGTCTTCGAGGAGTGCGAGGTCGTCGCGGCCGGGCAGGCGGGTGTCGCGGTGCGCGGCGGCGCGCATCCACGCCTGGAGCGCTGCCGCGTGCACCACACCTCGGGCGCGGGCATCTCCGCGACCGGCGAGCACTCCGGCCTGGAGGCCGTGGGCTGCGAGGTGTACGAGGTGAAGGGGTCCGGTGTGCAGATCACCGGACGGGCCACCGCACACCTGACCGACTGCGATGTGCACCGCACGACGGCCGACGGCGTCACGCTCGACACCGACGCGGTGCTCACGCTCGCCGACTGCCGCGTGCACGACATCCCTGAGAACGCGATCGACCTGCGCTCCCGGTCCGTCCTGACGCTGACGCGTTCCACCGTGCGCCAGTTCGGACGCAACGGCCTGTCGGTGTGGGACCCCGGCACGCGCGTGGACGCCAGCCAGTGCGAGATCCACGACAGCACGGGCGACTATCCGGCCGTGTGGGTCAGCGACGGCGCGACCGCCGTGCTCGATTCCTGCCGGGTGCACGACGTGCCGGACGCGCTGTTCGTGCTCGACCGCGGCTCGCGCGTGGACGTCCTCGACAGCGACCTGTCGCAGGTGCGCAACACGGCGGTGTCGGTGAGCGACGGCGCGACCGCGCAGCTCGACGACTGCCGCATCCGGGAGGCCGCGACGGGCGCCTGGTTCCGCGACCACGGCAGCGGCGGCACGCTCGCCAACTGCACCGTGGACGCCACCCAGACCGGCGTGATCGTCACCAAGGGCGCCGACCCCACGATCGAGCGCTGCACGGTCACCTCCCCCGCCGAGGCCGGCTTCTACGTGTCCGCCGGCGGCCGGGGAAGCTTCCACGGCTGCCGCGTCACGGGCAGCGGCGGCTTCGGCTTCCACATCATCGACGGCTGCCGCACGAGCCTCAAGAAGTGCCGTACGGAGCGGTGTTCGCGCGGCGGCTACGAGTTCGCCGAGGACGGTCCGCTGATCGAGGACTGCGCGAGCGACGAGAGCGGCGGCGTGCGGCCGGGCGCGTCGGCGGCGCCGCAGGCCGCCCCGCAGCCCGCCGTGCAGACCGCGACACAGACGGTCGGCCTCCTCAGCGGCGTGCCCGACCAGCGCCCCTCGGCGGCCCCTCAGGAGCCCGCGAGGGATTCCCGCACGTCCAAGGACGTCCTGGGTGAACTGGACGCTCTGGTGGGCCTGGAGAGCGTCAAGCGGGAGGTGCGGGCGCTCACGGACATGATCGAGGTCGGCCGCAGGCGCCAGGAGGCGGGCCTCAAGGCGGCCTCCGTACGGCGCCACCTGGTGTTCACCGGCTCCCCCGGCACCGGCAAGACGACGGTCGCGCGCCTGTACGGCGAGATCCTGGCGTCGCTCGGCGTCCTCGGCCAGGGCCACCTCGTGGAGGTGTCCCGGGTGGACCTGGTCGGCGAGCACATCGGCTCCACCGCGATCCGCACCCAGGAGGCCTTCCAACGCGCTCATGGCGGCGTGCTGTTCATCGACGAGGCGTACGCGCTGTCCCCGGAGGACTCCGGTCGTGACTTCGGCCGCGAGGCCATCGACACGCTCGTCAAGCTCATGGAGGACCACCGGGACGAGGTCGTCGTGATCGTCGCGGGCTACACGGCGGAGATGGAGCGCTTCCTGTCCACCAACCCCGGGGTGGCGTCGCGCTTCTCACGGACCATCACGTTCTCCGACTACGTGCCCGAGGAGCTGCTGCGCATCGTGGAGCAGCAGGCCGACGAGCACGAGTACCGGCTCGCCGACGGGACGCCGGAAGCACTCCTCAAGTACTTCACGGCGCTCCCGAAGGGGCCCGCTTTCGGCAACGGCCGTACCGCCCGCCAGACGTTCGAGTCGATGGTGGAGCGGCATGCCGGCCGGGTTGCCCAGCTCGACGCCCTGGACACCGACGCCCTCACGCTGCTCTACCCGGAGGACCTGCCCGAGCTGCCCTGAGCCCGCGCCGCGTCGGGGCGCTGCTGCGGCACGCCCGGCTTGAGGCGGGCGAGCAGCCGGGCCCGCTCCTCGGCGAACACCGGGTCGGCCTGGTAGTCGCTGTGCCCCAGGATCGGTGCGGGGAGCGGGTGTTCGGCCGTGCGCCCGTACGCGAGCGGGTCCAGGAGCGCCTCGTGGTCGACCTGGGGGCCGCACTCGCCGGTCAGGTTGATGGGCCCGCCGATGGGGTCGGTCTCGCGGTGCAGATTGCGCCAGCAGTCGACCTGGCGGTGCAGCGAGGCCAGCGCCTCGGGGCCGAACTGGGCCGGGAACCAGCGCCCGTACAGGCGCTCCAAGGGCGATCCGTAGGTGAGCAGTCCGACGCGCTTCCTTACGGAGGGGTGCAGTTGCCAGGCGGCGGCCGCCGCGAGGACGCTGCCCTGGGAGTGCCCCGACAGGATGAGGCGACCCCCGGTTGACTGCGTCCAGGTGGCCATGCGCCAGGTCAGGTCGGGGACGGCGCGCTCGGCATAGCACGGGGGCGCGAAGGGGTGCGCGGCGCGCGGCCAGAAGGTGCCCACGTCCCACAGGATGCCGATGGTGCGGCGCGCGGACGCGTCCTTGTAGGCGCGGCGCCCCCAGGTGACGAACAGTATGAAGCCGAGACCGATCAGCCAGGAGCCGAGCGCCTGCGCGGACTCCGCGGCACCCTCCACGATCGCGTACGAGCCCCGGAACGCGGTCGCCGGCACCTTCCCCGTGGTCCACGCGCCGACCACGGCCAGCGCGCCGAGCAGCAGCGTCACCGAGGACACCACCCCGATCATCACCGGCGCCTTGTCCGTGAGGGCGGCACGCGCGCGCGTGCCCGCGATGCGCGCCGTGCGGTGCGCGTCCGGGGGTTCGGCGGTCGCGCCCGGCTTGTCGTCGAGGTGGTAGTCGACCGCCACTTGGGCCGTCTCCCGCTTCTTGATAAGGGCCGTGCGCAGCGCGAGCGCCCCGCCCAGGACGGCGAGCACGACCAGCAGCGGCGGGATGACGGATGCCTGCCAGGACAGCAGGACGGGCGGGCCCTTGATGAGGCCGCTGGTGCCGTCCAGCCAGTCGGCGACGCGCTGCGCCACACCGCCCGTCATGACGCCGCCGAGGGCGCAGGCGAGCATCGCGGTGGCGGGTCCGCCGAGGCCGCGCAGGGCGGTGCGCGGGTCGCGGGCGGTGCGGTAGATGGCGTGCGCGACGACGGCGATGACGAGCACGAGCGCGCCCTGGACGAGAGCGATGCCGCCGAACGTCGCGTCGCCGGGCAGCCGCCCCGACGACTGCCAGCCGGGGCGCGACCAGGCCGCGTACACCATGGTCACGACGAGCAGGGCCAGCGCGCCGTACGGCAGCACGCGCACGAGGGCGCGGTCCACCCTGTCGTCGACGCGGTTCTCGCTGCGGCCTCGGCGCACGACGACGGTGACGACGGCGAGGACGCCGACGACCAGGGCGCCGACGATCACCCAGCCCACCGCGGCGAGCAGGGCGGGCCCGCCCGCCGCCCGGTCGAAGCGGGCCGCCGAGGTGCCGACGGCCGCGGCCACGGTGAGCAGCGCGGCGGCGGTGTGGGCGGCGCGCAGCCGGGCCACCAGGCGGCGCCCGTACCAGAAGCCGGGCCTGCCCAGGGCGTTGTCGATCTCGCCGTCGGTGGGCTCGGGCATGTGCGGCAGCGGGCGCTGCGTCTCGTACGCGCTCCAGGTGCGGTGCGAGAGGTACCAGAGGAGGCCCGCCAGGGCCGTCGGGACGAGCGCGGCGAGGGCGAGGCGGCGGCCCGGCTGGCTCCACCAGCCCTCGGCGAGGAAGCCGAGCCACGAGTGGCGCGCCGCGCAGGCCGAGGTGCCGGCGCACTGCCAGGCCGTCAGGTCGAGGGCGACCTCGCAGGCGGCGGCGACCAGGAGCACCGTGAGGGTGAGCGAGACGAGGCGGACGAGCAGCCCGTACAGGCGCACGGTGCGGGTCCAGCGGCGGGCGTTGGGCCGCATCCAGTGCGACAGGTTCACCACCATGAAGGGCAGCAGCAACAGCCACAGCGCCCGTGAGCCGTTGCCCGACGTGAGGTTGCACCACACGTACGCCTCGGGGACGGGCTTGCCCCGGTAGTCGTCGGGCCGGGCCTCCGCGTCGACGTCCTCGCCGCGCCGGAAGACGGCGGCCGTGTCGTCGCCCGACACCCGCACCGTCTGCGGGTCGTCGAGCATCTCTTGCGGGGTGGTGCCGCCGACTCCGTGGACGAGGAGTTCCAGGGCGGTCTCGTCGGCCGTCGTGGTGGGCGCGTCGGCGGTCGTCGCGGCGGCCTCCCCATGAGGGTGGCCGTGGTCCTTGTCGTGCTCGTGCGTCGTGCTCATGTGTCCCCCGTTCCTGAACACGATCAGGATCCCGGCCCCACGGCCCCTCGGGCACCCCTCGTCACGGAATCTCCCCGAGGCGCCCCGCCCCATTCACCCCGTTGCGCGCGGACCGTCCTCGCGGGCGGTGGTCCCGGTGTCGGTGGCGCGTGCGAGGATGACGAGAAAGCGCTGGCCGGTACGCCGGTGGCAGGCGGGACGAGTCGAAGGGATCCGACGGACGTGAGCGAGAATCAGAACCTGCTCGCGGAGCAGCGCCGCGCCCTGATCATCGACGAGGTCCGTCGCCGCGGCGGCGTCCGGGTCAACGAGCTGACCAGGAAGCTCGGCGTCTCCGACATGACGGTGCGGCGCGACCTCGACGCGCTGGCCCGGCAGGGCGTGGTCGAGAAGGTGCACGGCGGCGCGGTGCCCGTGGTCGAGGCCAGCACCCACGAGCCGGGGTTCGAGGCCAAGTCGGGCCTGGAGCTGACCGCCAAGGAGGACATCGCGCGGGCC
This sequence comes from Streptomyces sp. SDT5-1, assembly GCF_052245995.1. Taxonomy (NCBI): domain Bacteria; kingdom Bacillati; phylum Actinomycetota; class Actinomycetes; order Kitasatosporales; family Streptomycetaceae; genus Streptomyces; species Streptomyces sp. SDT5-1. The sequence goes on from NZ_CM125963.1 coordinate 1,323,987, forward strand.
GCGGCGCCGCTGGCCGCGCCCGGCACGGCGATCGCGCTGTCCGGCGGTACGACGACGTTCGCGCTGGCCCAGCAGCTGCTCGACGTACCGGACTTGACGGTGGTGACGAACTCGGTGCGGGTCGCCGACGTCTTCCACGCCGCGCAGCGCGGCGCGGCGTCCCGGCAGGGAGCGGCCACGGTGGTGCTGACCGGCGGGGTGCGCACGCCGTCGGACTCGCTGGTGGGGCCCGTGGCCGACCAGGCGATCGCGGCGCTCCACTTCGACGTGCTGTTCCTCGGGGTGCACGGCATAAGCCCGGAGGCGGGCCTGTCGACGCCGAACCTCGCGGAGGCGGAGACGAACCGGCGGCTCGTGCAGTCCGCGCGGCGCGTCGTGGTGGTGGCCGACCACACCAAGTGGGGGACGGTGGGGCTGAGTTCCTTCGCCTCGCTCGACCAGGTGGACACGTTGGTCACGGACGGCGGGCTGCCCGTCGAGGCGCGGGCCGAGGTTGCCGAGCACATGCGGCTCGTCGTGGCCGACGAGCCGGAGGACGGTGCAGACATCTGACGGGGTGCCAGTTATGGTGGCGCCGAGCCAACAGCTGGAGCACGTCGACGTCAATTCGCTTGCGCGCGATGCCCGTTGACCCGGGCGTCGCGTCCGATTCAATCTTGGGGGCTGAACCTTCATGGCACGCCGTCTTCGTCCCGTCCAGCTCGACTTCGTCGAGAGTGCGCCGCTGCGGCTCGTGTTCGCGCGTGAGGTGTCGGCGTCGCCGGACGCCGTGTACCGGGCGCTCGCCGAGGACGTCGTGGGGTGGCCGCAGTGGTTCTCTGCGGTGACGCTGGCTCGGCCGATGGACGGTGGCGCGCGGCGGGAGGTGCGGCTCAAGGGCGGGACGCGGTTCCTGGAGACGATAGTCGCGGCGGAGCCCGGTGAGGTGTACGCGTATCGAGTGGACGAGACGAACGCGCCGGGGGTGCGGGCGCTGCTGGAGGAGTGGCGGCTCGAGGGGATTCCCGGCGGGGGGACTCGGGTGCGGTGGACGTTTGCGGTGGATGCGCCTGCCGGCGTGCGGGCGGGGATGAAGTTCGGGCGGGCCGCGATGGGGCGGGCGTTCCGGGGGGCCGTCGCCGCGCTTGATCGGCGGCTTGCGTCCACGCCCGCGTGAAGGTGCGGTCGGCCGTTTTTCGTTCCCCCGACCCGCCCCCTTCCCGGAGGGTGCGCTGCGCGCCACGGGGGTGACGTCTCGGAGCTCTGCCCCGGACCCCGCTCCTCCATCGCCGGAGGGGCTTGCCGGAGGGGCTTGAATGCCACAGGAGCAGCGCTGCCATGTCGCCGTCAGCGGGCTGATCAGGCAGGCCACTCCCCCGTCTCCAGCAGCCTCGCGATGGTCTGCGCGTACGGGGCGATGTCCAGGCCCTGGGTCGCCAGCCACTCGTCCGAGTAGTACTTGTCCAGGTAGCGGTCGCCCGGGTCGCAGATGAGGGTGACGACGCTGCCGGTGCGGCCCTCCGCCACCATTTCCGCGACGATCTTGAGGGCGCTCCACAGACCCGTACCGGTCGAGCCGCCCGCGCGGCGGCCGATGGCGGACTCCAGGGCGCGGACCGCCGCGACGCTCGCCGCGTCGGGGACCTTCATCATGCGGTCGATGGCGCCCGGCACGAAGCTCGGCTCCATGCGGGGGCGGCCGATGCCCTCGATGCGGGAGCCGCAGTCGCTCGTGGCGTCGGGGTTGTCCGTCGTCCAGCCTTCGAAGAAGCAGGAGTTCTCGGGGTCCGCGACGCAGATGCGGGTGTCGTGCTGCATGTAGTGGACGTAGCGGGCGAGCGTGGCCGATGTGCCGCCGGTGCCGGCGGTGGCGACGATCCAGGCGGGCTCGGGGTAGCGCTCCAGGGCGAGTTGGCGATAGATCGATTCGGCGATGTTGTTGTTGCCGCGCCAGTCCGTGGCCCGCTCCGCGTACGTGAACTGGTCCATGTAGTGGCCGCCGGTGCGGGACGCGAGGGCCGCGGACTCCGCGTACATGGTGCGGGGGTCGTCCACGAAGTGGCACTGGCCGCCGTGGAATTCGATCAGTCGGCACTTCTCGGCGCTGGTCGTACGCGGCATCACCGCGATGAAGGGCACGCCGATCAGCTTCGCGAAGTAGGCCTCCGAGACGGCGGTGGACCCGCTGGACGCCTCGATGACCGTGCGTCCCGGCCGGATCCAGCCATTGCACAGGCCGTAGAGGAAGAGCGAGCGGGCCAGGCGGTGCTTGAGGCTGCCCGTGGGGTGCGTCGACTCGTCCTTGAGGTAGAGGTCGATGCCCCACTGCTCGGGGAGCGGGAAGAGCAGCAGGTGCGTGTCGGCGGAGCGGTTGTTGTCCGCCTGCACCTTGCGCACCGCCTCTTTGAGCCACTCACGGTAGCCGGGGTCGGTGTGATCGACGTCCAGCGTCGGCAGGGGCCCCGACGGCACACCCTCGGCCATGATCCTGCCCTCTTCCGTGGTGCTCACCGCGTGGCTCCTTCACGTCGTGCCCGGGTGTCGTTCCGGGCGCCGGTCCGGGGCGAAGACGGCGGCCGGACACCTCGATCATAAGCACCTTGCGCACGCTTCTCACCTGCATAAATGCATCTTTGAGCGCCTCAAAGGCACGCCTGGGAGGAGACGGGAACACGCGTCCGGAGCACGAAGGAGGCGCGAGAATACGCGTGCGAGGGGGCGCACGTTCAAGCTGCCCCCAATGCTTCACAGCACGTCCACATGCGTACTGGTGTTCCTGGCCAGGTGCGTGCAGACTGCACCGCACACACGCACTCGAGGGGGCGAATCGGCATGGCGGAGCCGGAGTTCACGGCGACGGGCGTGCGCATCGGCAGAGGCCTGCGGTCCCTGACCCGGGCGGGACAGGTCAGGATCGCGGGCGGCAGGCTCGAGCTGCTGACCAGCTACGGCAGCGAGATCGACAGCGCCCCCCTGGGTGAAGTGCGGGCGGGCAGGCCCTGGTTCGGCTCCGACGACCGGGCGACGGCCGATGTGGACGGGCGGCGCTATCTGCTGCGCCTCGGCGCGCAGGGCGGCGACGCGGGACCGCCCACGGCCCGCCGCTTCATCGAGGCCGTACGCGCCGCGGCCTCGCGCACCGGTTAGCACAGGACAGCCACGCGGCAGCGCCCGACAGGGACCCGCATCGACAGCGGAGAGTCGCCGAAGTTGCACGCCAACGCCCCCTGGGTCAGGCTGGTCACACATCACTACTCAGGGTTTACCGGCGATAACGCTGCGAACCAGCCCGCCGGACACGGAGCGGGCAGTCCTGTCACAGCGCGGTCGCACCGCTCGATCCGATTCTCGTCTTCTTCCGGACTCAACTTCGGGGAGTCGCAGCCGTGATCAGCCAGCCGAACAGGCATTGCACGGTGGAGCTCCAAGCCCTGCCGTCGCGGATAGGTCAGGTCCGCAGAATCGTATCGGCGCAGTTGCGCTACTGGCATCTCGATCCGTTGATCGAGCTCGCCGCGCTCGGGGTCACCGAGCTTCTGACGAACGTCCACCGGCACGCCGAGCCGGACAAGCTCTGCACCGTGGAGATCGAGCTGCTCAGCGGCACGCTCACGGTCTCGGTGCACGACCACGACCCGAGGCTCCCCGAGGTCAGGGACGCCGACGCCCTCGCCACCTGCGGCCGCGGCCTCGCGATGATCGCCGCGATGTGCGAGAGCTGGGGCGTGCGCCCGGACGGCAAGGACGGCAAGGTCGTCTGGTTCGCCCTGCCTGCCCCCGCCGCCACCATGGCCATCGCGCCGTACCCGGTGTACGCGAAGAAGCCCGCGCGCCGCGCCGAGTCCCACGAGCGCCGGATGCCCACCCATGCTCCCGCCCGGTCGGCCGTCGCAGGCTGACCGGGCGGTGATCCCCGTACGTACGCGGTTCACTCGGTGGCGATGGCCCGCAGCACGTCGAGGCGGGCCGCCCTGCGCGCGGGGCGCAGTCCGGCGAGCGCGCCCGCGGCGAGTCCGACGAGCGCCACGACCACCAGCTGGAGCGGCGGCAGCGCGAACGCGAAGGCGCTGTCGCTCGCCCCGTCCGAGGCCTTCACCAGGACCCAGCCGAGGAAGCCGCCGAGCACGAGACCGCCCGCGGTGCCGAACGCGTCGACGAGCACCGACTCCCAGCGGACCATGGCCCGCAGCTGCCCGCGCGTCTGGCCGACGGCGCGCAGCAGGCCCAGCTCCCTGGTGCGTTCGTGCACCGCGAGGGTGAGCGTGTTGGCGATGCCGAGCAGGGCGATGACGACGGCCAGGGCGAGCAGCGCGTAGACGAGCGTGAGCATCATGTCGATGCCGGACGCCGAGGACTGCGCGTAGTCGTCGCGGGTCTGCACCTCCGGATTGCCGTACGCCGCCGCGACCTTCTCGACCGCCTTCGTGCCGTCGGCCGTGGAGACGCCGTCCTTGAAGGTGACGGAGACGAGCGTGTCGGCGTCCTGCGTGCGGTGCGGGGCCCAGGCCTCGCGGGAGATCACGTAGTCGCCCGCCAGTTCGGACTGGCCGTAGACGGCGCGGACCGTGAACGTCTCCTTCTGGCCGTCCGTGAAGGCGAGCCGGGCCGTGTCGCCGACCTTCAGGTGCTGCTTGTCGGCTTCGGCGCGGGTGATCGCGATGCCGCGCGTCCCGAGGTCGTCCATCGTGCCGCTGACCGTGCCGAGGTCGAAGGACGTGGCGAGCGCGGCCGGGTCGGTGACGGTCAGGGCGCGGCCCTCGCCGTCGACCGTGGCGACGCCCCGGCCGAGGCCGACCGCCGTCGCCACCTCGGGACGCTCGGCGATCGCGGGCGCGAGCTTCGGGCTGAGGCCGCTGCCGCCCGCGCCGAACGACGGGGTGGAGACGGCGACGTCGCCCGCGAAGGAACGGTTCACGGTCTGGTCCATGGTCGCCTTCAGGGAGGCCCCGAAGACGGTGAACAGGGAGACCACCGCGACGCCGATCATCAGGGCGCTCGCCGTGGCGGCGGTGCGCTTCGGGCTGCGCAGGGCGTTGCGCCGCGCGAGCCCGCCGGTGACGCCGCGCAGCCGGTCGAGGGGCGCGCCCAGGGCCCGTACGGCGGAGGTGGACGCGACCGGGCCGAGCACCACGAACGACGCGAGGACCAGGACGGCGCCGATGCCCGCGAGGGTGATCGACGGGGCGGCGAGGACGCCGGCGAGGGACGTCGCGACGGCCGCCGCGCCGAGCACCCCGCCGATGAGCGCGCGGCGCCGCGAGGCACCGGAGTCGTCGACGGCGCTCTCCCGCAGCGCGGCGAGCGGCGCGGTGCGTCCGGCGCGCAGGGCGGGCAGCAGGGCCGAGCCGAGACACACCACGATCCCCACCGCCAGTGGCAGCAGCATGGACAGCGGGCCGATCACCAGATCGCCCTCCGGGAACGGGAATCCGATCGCGGGGAACAGCGCCTGGAGTCCGGACGCGATGCCGATGCCGCCCGCGAGCCCGGCGACCGACGCCGCCACGGCGACCGCGGCAGCCTCGACGAGCGTCGCCGCCGTGACCTGGCGGCGGTCCGCGCCGAGCGCACGCAGCAGCGCGTTCTCGCGGGTGCGCTGGGCGACGACGATGGCGAACGTGTTGTGGATGGAGAAGGTCGCGACGAGCAGCGCGACACCCGAGAAGACCAGCAGGAACGTGGTGAAGAGGCTGAGGAACTGGCCGGAGATCATGTCGGTGTTCTCCTGCGCCGACGCCTCACCGGTGATCGCCTCGACGCTCTTGGGCAGATGACTGCTCAGCGTGTCGACGAGTTCCCGCTGATCGACGCCGGGCCCCGCCCTCACCTGGATAGTGGACGCCTCACCCGGCTTCGGGGTGAGGTACTTCTCGGCGTCGGCGCGGGTCATGCCGGTGAAGGTGGTCTGCGCCATGCCGTCCTCGCCGCCGAAGGTGGCCAGGCCCACGATGGTGACCTTCACGGGGTCGGGCGTGCGCAGTGTCGTGGTGTCACCCACCTTCAGGTCGCCGGTCTTCGCGGCGCCGCGGTTGACGACGACCTCGCCGCTCTTGGCCGGGGTGCGGCCTTCGGCGAGCTGGTACGCGTTGAGCTCCGGGTCGTCGATCCAGTTCCCGGCGAGGGTGGGCGGGCCCTGGCCTCCGATGGGCTTGCCGTCGGCGCCGACGAGTTGGCCCGCGCCCTGGATGTTCGGCGCGGCGGCGGCGACGCCGGGGACCTTCGCCAGGTCGTCGGCGAGCTTCGCGGGGACCGGGCTGCGGGTGCCCTGGCTCTCGCCGGGCGTGGTGATGACGTCGCGGGAGCGTACGACGGCATCGGTGCCGCTGCTGGCGCCTGCGAACATCGAGTCGAAGCTCGCGCGCAGGGTGTCGCCCATGACGAGGGTGCCGGTGAGGAACGCGACGCCGAGCAGGACGGCGGTGAACGTTCCGGCGAAGCGGCGCTTGTGGGCGCGCAGGGAGGTGAGGCTGAGGCGGACGGAGGCGTTCATGACGGGCCGCCTTCCTGGGTGCGTGGTCCGTCGAACGCCTTCATCCGGTCGAGGACGCGGTCGGCGGTGGGCCGTTCCATGCGGTCGACGAGGCGGCCGTCGGCGAGGAAGACGACCTCGTCGGCGTGGGCGGCGGCGACCGGGTCGTGGGTGACCATGACGACGGTGCGGTGGGCCTGGCGTGCGGTGTCGCCGAGGAGGCGGAGGACCTCGCCGCCGGAGCGGGAGTCGAGGTTTCCGGTGGGTTCGTCGGCGAAGACCACGTCGGGCCGGCCGGCGAACGCGCGTGCCACGGCGACGCGTTGCTGCTGTCCGCCGGAGAGTTCGGCGGGCCGGTGGTGCAGCCGGTCGCGCAGTCCGACGACGTCGACGAGCGCGTCGAGCCACTCGGGGTCGGGGCGTTCGCCCGCGAGGTCGATCGGGAGCGTGATGTTCTCGGCGACGCTGAGCGTGGGCACCAGGTTGAACGCCTGGAACACGAAGCCCACACGGTCGCGCCGCAGCAGGGTGAGCCGGCGGTCGTCCAGGGCGCCGAGGTCGGTGTCGCCGATGTACGCGGCGCCTTCGGTGAGGGTGTCGAGCCCGGCCGCGCAGTGCATCAGCGTCGACTTGCCCGAGCCGGAGGGTCCCATGATCGCGGTGAACCGTCCGGCCCGGAAGCCGACGCTCACGCCGTCGAGGGCGCGGACGGCGGTGTCACCGGAGCCGTACACCTTGACGGCGTTCTCGACGCGCGCGGCGAGCGCGGTGGGGGTGAGCGTCGCGGCGGTGCTCATGACGCCCCGCCCTTGGTCCTGCCGTCGGCGGCGTAGTGCCCGAACTCCTCGTTCAGGACCGTCAGTCGGCGCCAGTACTCGTCCTCGTCGATCTCACCGGCGGCGAACCGGCGGCCGAGCACGGCGATCGGCGAGTGCTCGTCGACGCGCGGTCCCGGCCTCCAGGGTCCGCGCCGGCCGCGCCACACCGTGCGGCGCAGCAGGGTGATGACACCGACGACGACGGCCGCCCAGATCAGCGGGAAGAACAGAATCCAGGGGCCCGGTCCTTCGCCGGGCCCGAACGCGGCGAGTGTCTGCATCTCACTCATCTCCTGTGGGTGGGTGGCGCCCGTCCGGTGTGTCGGGCGTCCGCTTGTGGTGATGTCTCGAGCGTCGCTCCGCAAAGGGGTCGAAGTCGTCGTACGACCAGCGGCACCCGACATACCTCCGCGGGAGTACGTGACGGGGTCCGGCCTGCTCCTCGCACCCGCTTCACGCGGGTCGGTGTCAGGGTTCGGGTCAGGGTCGGCTCCGGGGCGACCCCGATGGTGCGGTGCCTTTCGGCGCCGGAGGATCGGCCCGTGACCACACCGAGACGAGACACCTTCCGCCACCTCCTCGCCCCCGCCGTCTGGGCGGTCGTCGTGCTGTCCGTGGGCGCGGCGCTGCTGTCACCCCGGGACACCGACCCCGGCCTCGACCCGCTCTCCCTCACGGTCAGCGACTTCGCGGCGCTCGACCGCGGCGGCCCGATCGAGACGGCGATGGCCTCCCTCGGCCTGATCTCCCTGCTGCTCCTGGCGGTGGCCCGCCGCCGTCTCCCGGCGTTCCGTGGCCTTCCGTCCGTACTGCTCGCGGTGTGGGGCACGGGACTCGTCCTGGCCGCGGTGGTCCCGACGGACCCCCTGACCACGACCCTGACCGGCTCGGCCTACGTCCACCGCTACGCCTCCGTCGCGGCGTTCGCGGCCCTCCCCCCGGCGTGCCTCCTCCTGTCCCACCGCCTCACACCGACCGCACCCCGCACGGCCCTCTGGCTGCGCCTCCTGTCCTGGACTGCCCTCCTGGGCGCCGCGCTGATGGCCTACTCGGCGGGCCCGGGCGACCGCGAGCTGATCGGCCTGGTGGAACGGGTGCTGCTGGGGTGCGAGGTGGTGATGGTGGGGGTGCTGGGGAGGTATGTGCAGGGCCGCATCCGGCGCGACGAGGCCACGCCGCGCGGCCAGGAAGCCGGTATTGCACTGGCCGTTCCAAAACGTTAGCGTGCTCCCATGGCCCGACCGAGAAAGTTCGACGAGGAGCGGGCCCTGGACGCGGCCATGCACGCCTTCTGGGAGAACGGCTACGAAGCCACCTCCACCCAGGACCTGTGCGAGGCCACCGGCCTGGGTCGCAGCAGCATCTACAACACGTTCGCCAGCAAGCACGACCTGTTCACGCGCTCACTGACCCGGTACATCGAGCGCATGACGGCGAACCAGATGGCGATCCTGGAGGACACCGAGCGGTCACCGCTCGACCGGCTCCGCGCGTTCTTCGCCATGACGGTCGACACCGAGGCCGCCACCCGCAAGGACGGGCACAGTCGGGGATGCCTCACCGTGAACACCACCGTCGAACTCGCGGGCCGTGACCCCGAGTCCGCGCGCCTCGTCGAGCGGGATCTGGACATCCGGCTCGCGGCCCTGCGCGCCGTGATCGCGGCAGGACAGAAGGACGGTTCGATCACGTCGAAGCGCCCGCCCGCGGAACTGGCGCGCTTCCTCAACACCGTCGTGGGCGGGATGCGCGTCTCCGGACAGGGCGGCGCCGACCGCGCCACCCTGGAGGCCACGGCCCGCGTCACTCTGGACGCCCTCACCGGCTGACACCCACTGCACCACCCGCTCCGCCGCGTCCACGCATGGCCGCGTTTTGTACTGACCAATCCAAAACAGCAATCCGTACGTTCCCGTACGTACCGAGAGGACACCCATGCCACGCGCCGTATACGTCCTGGCCCTCGGCATCTTCGCCATGGTCACCAGCGAGTTCGTCGTCGCCGGTCTGATGCCGCAGATGGCGGACGGCCTCGACGCGACCGTTCCCCAGGTCGGATATCTGATCACCGCGTTCGCCGCCGCCATGGCGCTCGGCGGCCCGTTCCTGACCGTCGCACTTCTGAAGGTGCCTCAGAAGCGGGCACTCATGGTGCTGTTCGCCGTGTTCCTCGTCGGGAACGTGCTGGCCGCGACCGCGTCCACGTACGCCGTCATGCTCGCGGCGCGGATCGTCACCGGGGTCGCGTCGCAGGCCTTCTTCGGGATCGGGCTCGCCCTGTGCGCGCGGCTCACCCGCCCCGAAGTGCGCGGCCGTGCCGTCTCCGTGGCGCTCAACGGGCTGATGCTCGGCACGCTGCTCGGACTTCCGCTGGCCACGTTCGTCGGCGACCGGTTCGGCTGGCGCGCCGCGTTCTGGGTGATCTCGGGGATCGCGGTGCTCGCCGCCGGGGCCACGCTCGCCGGCGTGCCGGATGTCCCGAAGGGCGAGGACACCGGCCGACTGCGGGACGAGTTCGGGGTGTTCAGGTCGGCGCGGCTGTGGTTCACGCTGTCGACCAGCACGCTCGTCATCGGCGCGACGTTCGCCGCGTTCAGCTATCTGGGCCCGATCCTCACAGAGGTCTCCGGCTTCGGCGCGGGCGCCGTACCGCTGCTCCTGGTCGCCTACGGTGCCGCGACCGTCATCGGCAACACGGTGACGGGGCGGCTCGCCGACCGGCACACCCTGACCGTGCTGCTCGCCGGCCTCGGCCTCAACTCCCTCTTCCTGCTCGGATTCGCGCTGTTCGCGCAGCTCAGTGCCGTGGCCGTGGTGTGCATGCTCGGCATCGGTCTGGTGGGTGTCACCATGAACCCGGCGATGGTGGTCCGCGTGCAGCGCAGGGGGAACGCGGGCGCGCTGGTGAACACCGTGCACTCGTCGTTCATCACGCTCGGCATCGTCGTCGCCACGTCGGTGGGCGGTGTGGTCATCGACGCGTACGGGCTGCGGGCGCCGCTCTGGGTCGGCCTCGCGCTCGCCCTCGCCGGGATCGCCTCGCTCGTACCGGACCTGACGCCACGTAAGAAGCAGCCAGTCGCCCCGCAGCCCGTCGAGGTCAGCCTGTAGTCAGGGCCGCCAGAGGGTCGTCGAGGACGGGTTGCCAGGCGAGTTCGGCTGCGCCCACCAGGCTGTTGTGGTCGAGGGTCGAGGCCAGGATGGGGACTCCGCCGCTGCGGCCCCACAGGCTGCGGTCGGCGACCACGGCGCGGAGGCGTTCGGGGTCGGCGTCCAGGAGGGTGCGGTGCAGGCCGCCGAGGACGATGCGGTCCGGGTTGAGGATGTTGACCAGGCCCGCGAGGCCCAGGCCGAGGCGGTCGATGAGCAGGGCCGTCGCGGTCCGTACGTCCGGGTCGTCCTTGGCCTCGGCGAGGAGTCCGCGGGCCTGGGACAGGAGCGAGCCGCCGGGGTCCGGGGTGCGGCCCGCCGCCGTGAGGAAGGCGAGCGGGTCGGCCTCGACGTCGAGGCAGCCGCGGCTTCCGCAGTGGCAGGGCCGCCCCTCGGGGTTCACCGCGAGGTGCCCGACCTCCAGGGCGAGGCCCGAACTGCCGGTGTGGAGGTGGCCGTCGAGGACGAGGGCGCCGCCCACGCCCCGGTGGCCCGTCGCCACCAGGAGCAGGTCGCGCGCCCCGCGTCCCGCGCCGTGCCGGTGCTCGGCGAGGGCGCCCAGGTTCACGTCGTTGGCCGCGAAGGCCGGGATGTCGAGGCCCGCCTCCCGTACGCAGTCGGTGAAGATCTGCCGCACCGGGGCGCCCACCGGCCACGCGAGGTGCAGCGGGTTGAGGGCGGTGCCCTCGGGTTCGGCGACGGCGGAGGGCACGGCGAGGCCCGCGCCGACGCAGCGCCTGCCCGTGGACTCCAGCAGGCGCACGCCCGCCTCCACCACGGAGCGCAGCACGTCCGCCGGGTCGGGGTCGATGATCTCGCAGCCCGGCGTGGTGGCGACGATCACGCCGCCGAGGCCGACGAGCGCCGCCCGGTAGCCGTCGGCGTGCACCTGCGCGGCGAGCGCGACCGGGCCGTCGTCGGCGACCGAAAGGCGGTGCGACGGCCGTCCCTGGGAGCCGGACGCGGCGCTCGGCTTGGCGTCGATGCGGATGAGGCCGAGCGCCTCCAGCTCCGCGGCGACGGCACCCGCGGTCGCCCGGGTCACCCCGAGCTCCGCGGTGAGCACGGCGCGGGTCGGCGCGCGCCCGGTGTGGACGAGTTCGAGCGCGGGACCGAGCGCGCTGCGGCCCCGCTCCAGACGCGGTGGCCGCCCGGCCGTGTCGCCCGCCGTGTGCCCCCCGGTCCCGGAGGCCGCCCTGCCGCCGCCCATCAGCAACTCCTCGCCCTGATCACGCTCAGGAATGGTAGCCGCTCACCGCCCCCGCGGCCGATCCGCGCCCGAGCCCGCCGACCCGCAGCGTGATGTTGAGCCGCCCCTTCAGGCCGAGCCCGCGCGGCGCCGTCCCCGGCTCGGTCCTCGGCACACCGTGGTACGCGAACCGTGACTCCCCGCCGAACACGAACAGGTCGCCGCTGCGCAGTTCGACGTCGGTGTACGGCTTCGTACGTGTCTCGGTGTTGCCGAACCGGAAGACACAGGTGTCACCGAGGCTGAGCGACACCACCGGGGCCGACGACTTCTCGTCGCGGTCCTTGTGCATGCCCATGTGGGCACCGGCGTCGTAGAAGTTGATCAGGGCGATGTCGTACGGCTCGACAGCGCGCCCCTCCCCGTACGCCGCCGTGACCGCCCGCCGGCCGAGCGCCACCAGCTCGTCCGGCATCGGCTTCACGTCCGCCCCGTCACCGTCGACGGCCGTGCGCGCGTACCCGTACGGGAACCAGTGCCAGCCGAGGCCGAACTGCCGCACGCTCATCGTGCCGCCGCCCGGCAGCCGCACCTCGCGCAGTCCCGCGGGCGGGCGCGCCCAGGTGCGGCACAGCTCGACCAGGTGCCGCTGCTCCTCCGCGTCGAGCCAGTCGGGGACGTGGACGGCGCCGGGGGCGACCTCCGTGCGCTCGCGGCCGAACAGTTCGTTCATGCCTCCAGTGTTGCCGAAGGCAAGCCGTGGGACCTGGCTCAGTACGGCCTGAGGCCGTCCGTCCCCTTCGCCGGGCGCGCCGTCGTGTCCTTCGGGTACGAGACGTGGTCGGGGTCACCGTCGGACGTGTAGCGGGCGAGTTTCCCGGACGCCAACTGGTCGAGCCAGTGCGCGGAGCTGTAGTTCGCGTCCTTGCCCTTCGCGGGGGCCGAGCGGACGCGCGGGATCGCGGCCGGGTCGAAAGCGTCGTCGTACGGGGAGGGCGCCGGGTTGGCGCCGACGAGGTAGACACCACGGTTGTCGTACGTCGTGCCGGACGCGCTGCCCTTCAGAGCGAGGTCCGCGGGCTCGGGCTGGATGCCGTACGGGAGAGCGAGGGAGCGGACGGCCGTGCCGGGGACGTCGCGGACGATGTTGCGCTGTCCCGCGGCGATCTGGGCGCGGGCCTTCGCGGGGCCGCTCTGCTCGAGGTTCGCGTGGTCGAGGGTGTGGTTGCCGATCTCGAAACCGTTCTTCTTCAGCCAGGTCAGGGCCTTCTTCTGACCGGTCGCCGCGAAGGCGTCACCGTTCACGAAAAGAGTGGCGCGGGCCTTGAAGCGGGGGTGTTCGCGGGCGACGTCGCGCAGCACACCGACCGCGCAGTCGTCGGTGGGCCGCCCGTCCGCGTCGAGGCGGAGCTGGCTGTCGGTGGAGTCGTCGAAGGTGAGGACGACGGGGTGGGTACCTGCCGGGATGTCGATCCGGCCGGTCTCGTAGTCGGCGGCGGTCACGGGCACGTAGTCCTCGCGGACGAGGCGTTCCAGTTCGGCGCGCAGCTCCTTGGGTGTCCGGTCGTAGGCGCTCTTCGGGTGCTCGAGGATCTGGTGGTACATGAGCACGGGCACCGCGCCGAGTTCATTGGCGCGCACCTTTTCGGGCGCCGGAGGTTTGGCCGGTTTCGCCGCCCCCGAGGGGTGTCCCGGCGTCGGGGAACGGGAATCCTGCCGGTCACCGGCGGAGTCCGGGGACCTGTCCCCCGCTTCTCGCGCATCGCTCCCGGTACCGCCGCAGGAGACGACGGCGAACGCAAGGACCAGCGCGGGCACGACAGTTGCGCCGGCCCGCCGTGGACGGCGAAGACGAAGACGGTGAAGACCACGACGCACGAGACCTCCTGGAGGATCTGCTGATGCGGCTCGACTGGAAGAACTGGCTCCGCTCCCCCACCTCCCGCTCGTCCGGTTCCACTTCCGATCCCGCCGCCAGTACTTCCCCAGCGGGCTTCCCGCGCAGAAGGCCCGTCATCCTCATCGGCGTGCTGCTCGCACTGGTTCTCGCCACAGGCGGCACACTCTCCCTACGCTCCGCACATGACACCGCCCTGAACGTCGTGGGCCTGCCGAGTGACGGAAAGCTGGGCGCATCCCTCGTGCGCTCGGGAACGTTCGAGGTCACGGGCGCGGAGGGCGACCAGCTCAAGGGCACCGAAGTCACCCTCGACGAAAGGCCGTTGCGGACGAGGGCGGTGCGTGCGGGCACCCTCTCCGTCGACCTCGGTGACATCAAGGACGGCCACCACGAGCTGCGTGTCACCCACCCCGGTTCCTGGCCCGGCGGTGACACCGAGGTCGTCCGAAAACTCACGGTCGACACCGAGGCACCACACCTGAAGGTGTCCGACACCAAGGCGGGCGGCTTCCACCGCCCCGTCACCGTCCGGGGCACGGCGGACGGCGCGCGGCGGATATCCGTCGCGGGCCGCACGGCGAAGCCCGCGAAGGACGGGGCGTTCGCGGTCCGGCTGCCGCGCCCACCGGGCCGTACGACGGTCACCGCGACGGACGCCGCGGGCAACACCACCAGGCGCGACGCCGAACTCACGGTGCACCGGCCGCTGTTGAAGGCGGTGCACGTCAGCGCCCAGGGCTGGGCGTCCGACGCGCTGCGCGGCCCGGTCATGAAGATGCTGAAGCAGAAGAAGATCAACGCCGTGCAGCTCGACATCAAGGACGAGCTCGGCGAGATCGGCTACGACTCGAAGGTGCCGCTGGCGAAGAGCGTGGGCGCGGCCAAGGGCTACTACGACGCGAAGAAGGCCATCAAGGAGATCCACGCGGCGGGTGGCACCGTCGTCGGCCGCATCGTGGCCTTCCGTGACCCGATCCTGGCCACCAAGTCATGGAAGTCGGGCCACCGCGACCGCGTGGTGCGCACCCCCGGCGGCGGCGCCTACAACGGCGGCAGCTATGGCGAGCTGTCCTTCACCAACTTCGCGAACAAGGAGGTGCGGCGGTACAACATCGACCTCGCCGCGGAGGCCGCGAGGCTCGGCTTCGACGACATCCTCTACGACTACATCCGCCGCCCCGACGGCCCGATGGCGAAGATGTCCTTCCCCGGTCTCGGTGACACCACCCCGGAGCAGTCGATCGCCGATGTCGTCGGCGAGACCCGCGCGGCCGTCCGCAAGCACGACGCGTTCCTCGGTGTCTCGGTGTTCGGCATCGCCGTCGACCGCCCGAAGGAGATCGCCCAGGACATCGGCCTGCTGGCCCAGGAGGCCGACTACATCGCGCCCATGATCTACCCCTCGCACTGGGCGAAGGGCGAGTACGGGGTGTCCGACCCGAACGCGCACCCGTACCCGATCACCAAGCGTTCCCTGGCGGCGTTCGCGCAGCAGACCCGCCCCACGGACGCACAGATCGTCCCGTGGATCCAGGACTTCTCCCTGGGGGTCTCCTACGGCGACAAGGAGGTCCGCGCCCAGCTCGACGCGGCCCGCTCCGACGGCATCGACGGCTTCCTGCTGTGGAACCCGGGGGTGCGGTATCACGCGGGGGCACTGGACTGAGGCCCGCAGAGTCGTTCAGCCGCGCACCACCCCGATGAGCTCGGTCACCGTACGGGCCATGGCCTCGCGGGCGACGCCCAGGTATTTGCGGGAGTCGACCGCCTCGGGGTGGGCCGTGAGGAACTCGCGGATGGCGGTGGTCATCGCGATGTTGAGGGCCGTGCCCACGTTGACCTTGGCGATGCCGCCGCGGACGGCCGCCGCCAGCTCGTCGTCGGGCACCCCCGACGAACCGTGCAGCACCAGCGGTACGTCGAGGTCGTCGGCGAGCCGCTTGAGCAGGTCGTGGTCGAGGGCCGCCGTGCGGGTCGTCATGGCGTGCGAGGAGCCGACCGCGACGGCGAGCGCGTCGACGCCCGTGTCGGTGACGTAGGCACGGGCCTCGCCGGGATCGGTGCGGGCGCCCGGCGCGTGCGCGTCCAGGGGCGCGGCCCCGTCCTTGCCGCCGACCTGCCCCAACTCGGCCTCCACCCACAGCCCGTTGGCGTGCCCCCAGTCGGCGGCTGCGCGGGTCGCGGCGAGATTCTCGTCGTAGGGCAGGCGCGCGGCGTCGTACATCACCGACCCGAACCCGGCGTCCGCGGCCTGCCGCAGCAGGTCGTCGCTCTGTACGTGGTCCAGGTGCAGTCCTAGGTCGACGCGGGCCGCATCGGCGGCGGCCACCGCGGCGCGGGCCAGCGGCTGGAGCCGGCCGTAGCGGTAGCGGACGGCGTTCTCGCTGATCTGGAGGACGACGGGGGCGTCGGCCGCCTCGGCGCCCGCGACGACCGCCTCGATGTGTTCGAGGGTGATCACGTTGAACGCCGCGACGGCGCCGCGCCGGGCCGCCGCCGCGCCCACGAGGGTCCCTGTTGCTGCGAGGGGCACGGCCCCTCCCTTCTCGAATCCTGGTGCGGGGCGGTCAGTTGGCGTCGAGGATCACCGAGCGGGTGAGGTGGCGGGGGCGGTCCGGGTCGAGTTCGCGGCGCGCGGCGACGGCGACCGCGAGGCGCTGGGCGCGGACGAGTTCGGCCAGCGGGTCGAGGCGGCCCTCGATCCAGAGCGCGCCGGTCCCGGCGACCTGCTCGGCCAGTCCTTCGGGTGCCTCGCCGAGCATCCACGTGGCGGTTCCGGACGTGGTGACGCTGATGGGGCCGTGCCGGTACTCCATCGCCGGGTACGCCTCGGTCCACGACAGGGAGGCCTCGCGCATCTTCAGCGCCGCCTCGTTCGCGAGGCCGACCGTCCAGCCGCGGCCGAGGAACGTGAACTGGCCGCAGTCGACGAGCCCTTCGGGCAGCGGTTCGACGAGCGCGGTGCGCGCGTCGGCGACCGCCTGCTCGGGGTGCAGGCCCAGGTGGGCGCGGAGCAGGGTGAGGGCGGTGGTGGCGAACCGGGTCTGGACGACCGACTGCTCGTCGGCGAAGTCGAGGACGACCAGATCGTCGGCGGCGTCGGCGATCGGCGTGGCCGGGTCGCCGGTGATCGCGGTCGTGCGGGACCTGCCGCGGTGCGCGGCGAGCAGGTCGAGCACCTCCGTGGTGGTGCCGGACCGCGTCAGCGCGATCACGTGGTCGTAGGACCGGCCGGAGGGGAACTCCGACGCGGCGAAGGCGTCGGTCTCGCCCTGGCCGGCCTGCTCGCGCAGTGCGGCGGCGGCCTGCGCCATGAACCACGAGGTGCCGCAGCCGACGATCGCGACCCGCTCCCCCGCGGCCGGCAGCGCCGCCTTGTGCCGGGGCGCCAGGTCGACGGCCCGCGTCCAGCACTCCGGCTGGCTGCTCAGTTCGTTCTCGACGTGGCTTTCCTTGTGGACGTTGCTCATGCCGTGCCCCCACTCCGCGTAGTTCCAGCACCCAGCCGCGCTGCGTATTCCTGCAAGATATAGCGAGCTTTCGCGCATTATCAAGCATTCGTGCGCACGGCGGTTAGGGTCGTGGCACCGAACCGAACGACGAGTTGGAGCCGCCGATGTCCCGCGACGCCCGCTGGAAGTCCCTCCTTGAACTGCTCGTCGAGCGCGGGCGCCTGGACGTGGAGGACGCGGCGAGCGAGCTCGGCGTATCCGCCGCGACCATCCGCCGCGACTTCGACGGGCTCGCCGAGCAGCAGATGCTGGTGCGCACACGCGGCGGCGCGGTCGTGCACGGCGTCAGCTACGAGCTGCCGCTGCGCTACAAGTCCGCGCTCGGCGCCGCCGAGAAGCAGCGCATCGCCAAGGCCGTCGCCGAACTCGTCACGCCCGGCGAGGCGGTCGGCCTCACCGGCGGCACGACCACGACGGAGGTGGCGCGGGCGCTCGCCGTCCGGCCCGAGTTCGCGTCCGGCTCACCGGCCCTGACGATCGTCACGAACGCCCTCAACATCGCCAACGAGCTGGCGGTGCGCCCCCAGTTCAAGATCGTGCTCACGGGCGGGGTGGCGCGCCCGCAATCGTACGAGTTGATCGGCCCGCTCGCCGACGGGGTGCTCGGACAGGTCACGCTCGACACGGCGGTGCTCGGCGTCGTCGGCCTCGACGTCACGCACGGCGCGTCCGCGCACGACGAGGCGGAGGCGGCGATCAACCGCATGCTGTGCGAGCGTGCGGAGCGCGTGGTGGTGGCGGCGGACTCCACGAAGCTCGGCCACCGCGCGTTCGCCCGCATTTGCGACGTGTCCGAGGTGGACGTCCTGGTCACGGACACGGCGGCGGAGAAGTCCCAGTTGGCGCGCTTCGAGGAGGCGGGAGTGCGTGTCGTGACCGTGTGACCCTCCGTCCCGCCCCCCTCCACCCGGCCCCGGAACCCCCTTGTCCGCTCCCCGGGTCCGCTCTACTCTCGACTTTGTGCCGCTATTGAACAAACTCAGGGGCGTCAGCGTCGACGACCCCCGCGCCGCGTCCCTGGCCCGGCTGCGCCTGGCCATCACCGCGTTCTTCGCGCTCGACGGATTCGTGTTCGCCGGGTGGGTGGTGCGGATCCCGGCCGTGAAGGAGCAGACCGGGGCGTCCGCGAGCGCGCTCGGGCTCGCGCTGCTCGGGGTGTCGGCCGGGGCCGTGATCACGATGATGCTGACCGGCCGGCTGTGCCGGCGCTTCGGCTCGCACGCGGTGACGGTGGGGTGCGGCGTGCTGCTCCCGCTCACCGTGATCCTGCCGCCGCTCACCCACTCCCCCGTCGCCCTCGGCCTCGTCCTGCTGGTGTTCGGCGCGGCGTACGGCGGCATCAACGTGGCGATGAACAGCGCCGCCGTGGACCTCGTCGGCGCGCTCGGCAGGCCGATCATGCCGAGCTTCCACGCCGCGTTCAGCCTCGGCGGCATGGTCGGTTCGGGGCTCGGCGGGCTCGTCGCGGCGCACCTGACGCCCACCCAGCACCTGACGGCGATCGCCGCGCTCGGCCTCGTGGTCACCGCGTGCGCCGCCCCGACGCTGCTGCGCCACCCGGCGCCGCGCCCCGCCCACCGCGCACCGGACGAGGCGCACGAGCGCGCCCACCCGCGCATCGACACCCGGACCCGCCTCTTCGTGCTGGTCTTCGGCCTGATCGCGCTGTGCACGGCGTACGGCGAGGGCGCCCTGGCCGACTGGAGCGCGCTGCACATGGAGCAGGACCTCGACGCCCACCCCGGCGTCGCGGCGGCCAGCTACGCGTGCTTCGCGTTCGCCATGACGATCGGCCGGCTCACCGGCACGGCCCTGCTGGAACGCCTCGGAAGGACCCGGACCCTGGTCCTCGGGGGCGCGACCGGCGCGGTCGGGATGCTGCTCGGCTCGCTCGCGCCCTCGGTGTGGCTCGCCCTCGTCGGCTTCGCGATCACGGGGCTCGGCCTGGCGAACCTCTTCCCCGTCGCGATCGAACGCGCGGGGGCGCTCGCGGGGCCGACCGGCGTCGCCGCCGCGTCCACGCTCGGGTACGGCGGCATGCTGCTCGGCCCGCCCGCGATCGGCTTCATGGCGGACTGGTTCTCGCTGCCGGCCGCGCTGACGAGTGTGGCGCTGCTCGCGGCAGTGGCGGCCACGATCGGCTTCGCGACCCGGCGCGTGGCGACGACCTGATCAAAAACCTTGCGTACGCGCACCTGTTCGGCGGCAGACTCTGCACATGCAGATTGCCGAGCACATGCGCAGGGTGGACCACGAGGGCCGGCTGCTGGCCGCCGTCGCCGAGGAGGCGGGCGTCGACGCCAAGGTGTCGACCTGCCCCGGCTGGGAGATCCGCGACCTCCTGCGCCACCAGGGCGCCGTCCACCGCTGGGCCACCGCGTACGTCGCGGAGGGGATACGGAAGCCGCAGCGGATGGAGGACCGTTCCGACCTGGACGGCCAGGCCCTGTTCGACTGGTTCCGCGAGGGCCATCGGCGGCTCGTGGACACCCTGGCGGACGCGCCGGACGACGTGGACTGCTGGACCTTCCTGCCCGCGCCCTCGCCGCTGGCGTTCTGGGCGCGGCGCCAGGCGCACGAGACGACCGTGCACCGGGTGGACGCGGAGTCGGCCCTGTCCCGGATAGGCGGTCACGAACCCACGTCGATCACCCCGGAGTTCGCGGTCGACGGCATCGACGAACTCCTCACCGGCTTCCACGCCCGCGAGCGCAGCCGGGTGCGCTCGGACGTGCCCAGGATCCTGCGCGTACGGGCCGTCGACGCGGACGCGGTGTGGACGGTGCGGATCACGCAGGACCCGCCGGCCGCCGAGCGCGGCGACACGGGTGAGGCGGAGTGCGAGCTGGCCGGGGGCGCGGCGCGCCTCTATCTGGCGCTGTGGAACCGGCTGCCGTTCCCCGAGGTGACGGGCGACCGGGCGCTCGCCGCGCTGTGGCGGGAGCAGTCGGGGGTGTGACTCGGGGGCGACGAGGCGGCGGCCGGGGTCAGCCAAGCCAGCCGGGCCGTACGAGCCCGGACTCGTAGGCGAGGACGACCAGTTGGGCGCGGTCGCGGGCGCCCAGCTTGACCATCGTCCGGCTCACGTGGGTCTTCGCGGTGAGCGGGCTGACGACGAGGCGGCGTGCGATCTCCTCGTTGGACAGGCCGATGCCGACGAGGGCCATCACCTCCCGCTCCCGCTCGGTCAGTTCGGTGAGCGGCGCGGCGGCCTCCGGGGCCTTGGAACGGGCGGCGAACTCGGCGATGAGCCGGCGGGTGACGCCCGGCGAGAGCAGCGCGTCACCGTGCACCACGGCCCGCACGGCGCGCAGCAGTTCGTCCGGCTCCGTGTCCTTGACGAGAAAGCCTGAGGCCCCGGCGCGGATGGCCTCGAAGACGTACTCGTCGAGCTCGAAGGTGGTGAGCATGACCACCTTCACCGCCTCCAGGTCCGCGTCCTCGCCGATCGCGCGGGTCGCCGCGAGGCCGTCGAGCAGCGGCATGCGGATGTCCATGAGCACGACGTCGGGGCGGAGTTCACGCACCAGGCGCACGGCCTCCTCGCCGTCGGCGGCCTCGCCCGCGACCTCGATGTCGCGCTGCGCGTCGAGCAGCGCCCTGAACCCTGCGCGGACGAGCGACTGGTCGTCCGCCAGCAGTACGCGGATCACTTCGGGTCCTCCCGGTTCGTGGCGGTGCGGGGCAGCCGGGCGACGACCCGGAAGCCTCCGTCGTCCCGCGGGCCCGCCTCGATCGTGCCACCGAGGGCGGCGGCGCGCTCGCGCATTCCGGCGAGTCCGTTGCCGCTGCCGCCCGCGTCGGCGCCGGTCGCGGGCCCGTCGTCGTCGACGGTGAGGGTCAACTCGCGCTCCTCGTACGTCAGGTGGACGCGCGCGCGGCGTGACCCCGAGTGGCGCACGACGTTGGTCAGCGCCTCCTGCACGATGCGGAACGCGGCGAGGTCGGCGCCGGGGGCGAGCGCGGCCCGCTCGCCGTCGGTGGTGACGTCGACGGTGAGTCCTGCTCCCGCCGCCTGGTCCACGAGTTCCGGGAGGCGGTCGAGGCCGGGTGCCGGGGTGCGAGGGGCGTCGCCGGGGGTGCGGAGGGTGTCGAGGACCTGTCTGACCTCGCCGAGCGCCTCCTTGCTCGCGGTCTTGATGGTGGTCAGGGCGGTCCTGGCCTGCTCCGGGTCGGTGTCGAGCAGCGCGAGCCCGACGCCCGCCTGCACATTGATCACGGAGATGGAGTGGGCGAGCACGTCGTGCAGTTCGCGGGCGATGCGCAGGCGCTCCTCGTCGGCACGGCGCTTCGCGGCCTTTTCGCGCTCCACGCGCGCGTGCTCCCACTGTTCGCGCCGCACCCGCGCCAGTTCGGCGATCGCCGTGACCGCGAGCACCCAGGCGGCGACGATGCCCTCATCGCCCCACCCTGCGGGCCCGTCGCCGGACGGCGGGAGATACGCGTACAGCCAGTGCCCGATGAGCAGATGCCCCGCCCACAGCACACCGACGGCCGCCCACGCCGCCCACCGGCGGCCCGCCACGATCGCGGAGAAGCAGGCGAGGGCGACGAACAGGAAGACCGGGCCGTACGGCTATCCGGCGCCGAGGTACACGGTGACCAGCACGGCCGTGCCGAACGCGACGGACACCGGGTACCGCTGCCGCCACAGCAGCAGCGCGCCCCCGGCGAGCAGCAGCAGGCGGGCGAACACGTCCAGGTCCGCGCGCTCGCCCGCCTGCCCGTGCGCGGCGAAGTTCGTGCCCACGAGGACGAAGGCGGTGACGAGCAGCGTGGACCGCCACGGCCACCGCCCCGGGGCGCCCCACCGGTCCTGCCGCAGCCACGGCGGCCCGCCCCATGGCCGGGGCGGACCACCGTCACGTACGCGCTGCTCGTCCATGCCGACACGCTAAGCGCCGCGGGCGGCCCCGGGCGTCCGACGTGCGAGGTGATCACACGTACTTCCCCGGGAGTACGGCTACGCGGCGACGCCGACGCTCGCAGCCAGGCGCGCCACCGAGTGCGCGAAGAACGGGGAGCGGTCCTCGACGACCTTGTTGAACTGGCCGAACAGCTCGAAGCCGATGAGCCCGAAGAGCTGCGCCCACGCGGCGACGAGCGCGGCGACCACCTCTGGCGGCAGGTCGGGCGCGAGCTCGGCGGCCATCCGCTCGGCCTCGGGGCGCAGTTCCTCGGACAGCGGGGGCGGGGTCACTCCGCCGCCCTGGTGCGCGTCGCGGACGATCCCGATGAGCAGAAGGCCGACGCGCGCGGCGGCGCGGACGGTGGTGTCCGGAGCGGTGTAGCCGGGCACGGGCGAGCCGTAGATGAGGGCGTACTCGTGGGGGTAGGCGAGCGCCCACTCCCGCACGGCCTCGCACACCGCGGTCCAGCGTTCCAGCGCCGACGACGTGCGGACGAAGCCGGCGTCCGCGTGCTCGGCGGCCACGCCAAGGCCGTCGTACGCGTCGATGATGAGCGCGGTCAGCAGATCGTCGCGGCTGGGGAAGTAGCGGTACAGGGCGGAGGAGACCATGCCCAGCTCGCGGGCGACGGCGCGCAGCGAGAGCTTCGCGGCGCCGTCGTCGGCGAGCTGTCTGCGCGCCTCGTCCTTGATGGCTGCGGTGATCTCCTGCCGGGCGCGGGCGCGCGCTCCTTGCGCGGCACTCGCGTTTCGTGGGGGTGTGCTGCGGCTCGTACTCATGGGTGCAGTGTTCCACGAAAGCGGAGCGCCGCACACATCATGGTGCGCCGCTCAAAAAAGAGAGCACCGCTCTTGCTTTGGATCACGCGACGGGTACACACTGCTCTTAAGCGAGAGCACCGCTCACACTTTCCTGGAGGACCTGATGTCCACATCCACGCACGTCCAGAAGCCCGGCTGGTTCACCGTGAACGTCATGAACCGGACGGTGGCGTGGGTGACCCGCCGGGGTCTCAGCGTGTGGGGCTCCCGCGTCCTCGCCGTCCGGGGCCGCAAGAGCGGCGAGTGGCGCACCACCCCGGTCAACCTCCTGACCGTGGACGGCCAGGAATACCTCGTGGCGCCGCGCGGCCACGTCCAGTGGACCCACAACATGCGGGCCGCGGGCGGCGGCGAGCTGCGCCTGGGCAAGAAGGCCGACGCCTTCACCGCGACCGAGGTCGCCGACGACGACAAGCCGGCCCTGCTGCGCGCCTACCTCAAGCGCTGGAAGGCGGAGGTCGGCGTGTTCTTCAACGGAGTGGGGCCCGACTCCACCGACGACGAACTGCGCCGGATCGCGCCGGACCACCCGGTCTTCCGCATCACGTTCAAGTGAGGCTCAGCGGTCGAGCCGCGCCAGCGCCCGGCCCGCCACGGGGTGCGTGCGCACCAGCTCGCCGAGGGTCGTCGAGCCCCGCGTGATCCTCGCGAACGCGTTCCACGCGGGACGCAGCGAGGTGATCGCGGCGTGCAGCAGGCCCGGCTTGCGCTCGAAGACGGCGAGCATCCGCTTGCCGACGGCCATCTCGACGCCGAGCCCGGCCTTGACCGCGAACGCGTAGTTGAGCGCCTGACGCCGAGCGTCCACCGCGTCGTGCGCCTCGGAGACGCGCACCGCCCACTCCCCCGCGAGCCGCCCCGAGCGCAGCGCGAACGAGATGCCCTCGCGGGTCCACGGCTCCAGGAGCCCCGCCGCGTCGCCGCACACCAGGACCCGGCCGCGGGACAGCGGCGAGTCGTCGGCGCGGCAGCGCGTCAGATGCCCCGAGGAGATCGAGGGTTCGAAACCGGCGAGCCCGAGGCGCGCGATGAAGTCCTCCAAGTACCGCTTCGTGGCGGCCCCTTCGCCCTTCGCCGAGATCACGCCGACGGTGAGCGTGTCACCCTTCGGGAACACCCATCCGTAACTGCCCGGGATCGGCCCCCAGTCGATGAGGACACGGCCGCGCCAGTCCTCCGCGACGGTCTCCGGCACCGGGATCTCCGCCTCGAGGCCGAGGTCCACCTGGTCCATCTCGACGCCGACGTGCGCGCCGATCCGGCTGGCGCTGCCGTCGGCGCCGACCACGGCCCGCGCCAGGATCGTCTCCCCGTCCTGGAGGCCGAGCGCGACCGTGCGCCGGTCGGGCACCGACGAGCCGTGCTGCTCGACGCGCGTGACCGTGACGCCGGTGCGCAGCTCGGCGCCCGCCTTCTGCGCGTGCTCGACGAGCTGGGCGTCGAACTCGGGGCGGTTGATGAGCCCGAACAGCATCTTCTTGGAGCGCTTGGTGCGGGTGTACTTGCCGTTCAGGGAGAACGTCACCGCGCTGACCCGGTCCTTGAACGGCAGCACGAAGCCGGGCGGCAGCGCGTCCCGCGACGGGCCGATGATGCCGCCGCCGCACGTCTTGTAGCGCGGCAGCTCGGACTTCTCCAGGAGCAGCACGCGGCGCCCGGCGCTCGCGGCCGCGTGCGCCGCGGACGCCCCGGCGGGGCCCGCGCCCACGACGACGACGTCCCACACGCTCCCGGCCTGTCCGCCGTCACCCATCTCGTTGCCGTCCGTGCCGTCCGTCGCCGGATTCTCGCTGCTCACGATGGTCTGCTGCTCCCGATTCGCCCATCTTGGAATGCGTGCGCACCTGTCCCAGGCATCCTACGGCGGGCCGTCCGCCGACCCCCTGTGGGAGGATCTTCCGCACACCCTGCACAACGTCGCACCCACGAGGAGCGTGCCCATGTCGCCCCATCCGATCGCCGAGACCGTCGCCTCTCTCATGCCGAGGGCCAAGGCGGAGCTGACCGAACTGGTCGCGTTCAAGTCGGTGGCGGACTTCGAGCAGTTCCCGCGGAGCGAGAGCGAGGGCGCCGCGAACTGGGTGGCCGACGCGCTGCGCGCCGAGGGCTTCCAGGACGTGGCACTGCTCGACACCCCGGACGGCACGCAGTCGGTGTACGGCTTCCTGCCGGGCCCCGAGGGCGCGCCCACGGTGCTCCTGTACGCGCACTACGACGTGCAGCCGCCGCTTGACGAGAGCGCGTGGGTCACGCCCCCGTTCGAGCTGACCGAGCGCGAGGACGGCCGCTGGTACGGGCGCGGCTCGGCGGACTGCAAGGGCGGCGTGCTGCTCCACCTCCTGGCGATCCGGGCGCTGAAGGCGAACGGCGGGGTGCCGGTCAACGTCAAGGTGATCGCGGAGGGTTCGGAGGAGCAGGGCACGGGCGGCCTGGAGCGCTACGCGGAGCAGCACCCCGACCTCCTCACGGCCGACACGATCGTCATCGGCGACGCGGGCAACTTCCGCGTCGGCCTGCCCACGGCGACGGCGACGCTGCGCGGCATGACGCTCGTCCGTGTCGACATGGCGACTCTCGAGGGCAATCTGCACTCCGGCCAGTTCGGCGGCGCCGCCCCCGACGCCCTTGCCGCCCTGGTCCGCGTCCTCGACTCGCTGCGCGCGGAGGACGGCTCGACGACCATCGACGGCCTGGAGGCGGCCGAGTCCTGGGACGGCCTCCAGTACGACGAGGAGGCCTTCCGCAAGGACGCCAAGGTGCTCGACGGCGTCGACCTGATCGGCTCCGGCACGGTCGCGGACCGCATCTGGGCGCGCCCGGCCGTCACCGTCCTCGGCATCGACTGCCCGCCGGTCGTCGGCGCGACGCCGTCCGTGCAGGCGGGCGCCCGCGCGCTGATCTCCCTGCGCGTCCCGCCGGGCGCGGACGCCGCCGAGGCCACGAAGCTGCTCATGGCGCACATCGAGGCGCACACCCCCTGGGGCGCCCGGGTGAAGGTCGAGCAGATCGGCCAGGGCCAGCCGTTCCGCGCGAACACCGCGAGCCCCGCCTACGAGGCGATGGCCGACGCCATGAAGCAGGCGTACGACGGCCAGGAGATGCAGTACGCGGGCCAGGGCGGCTCGATCCCGCTGTGCAACACGCTCGCCTCGCTCTACCCGGAGGCGGAGATCCTCCTCATCGGCCTGAGCGAGCCGGAGGCGCAGATCCACGCGGTGAACGAGTCGGTGTCCCCCGACGAGCTCGAGCGCCTCTCGGTGGCGGAGGCCCTCTTCCTCCAGAAGTACGCCGCCGCGAACTGACCCCGCCCCAGCGCGGATCTGCTCTGGGCCAAGACGTACGGCGTCGTGCCCGCGCCCCTCGTACGGTCGCGGGCATGACGCCCTATGCACCCACCGAGGTCATCGACCTCGCACCCGATCTGCGCATGCTGCGCTTCCCCGTCGGCCAGGCCTATCTGTGGCGCGACGGCACCGAGTTGACGCTCGTCGACGCGGGCGCGCCCGGCGCCGGCGCCCCGATCGCGGACGTCGTACGGGACTGGGGGCACGCCCCCGAGGACGTGCGGCGGATCGTCCTCACGCACTTCCACGAGGATCACGCGGGCGGCGCCGGGGAGTTCGCGCGGCTCAGCGGCGCCGAGGTGTACGCGCACCGCCTCGACGCCCCGTTCGTGCGCGGCGAGACGACCGGTCCGGGCCCCGTGTACGAGGACTGGGAGCGCCCCCTGCACGCGCAGGCCCTGGCCCAGCTCCCGCCGCCGCCCGCCGAACCCGTCCTCCCTTACGAAGTAAGGGAGGTGGAGGACGGCGACACGCTCGACTTCGGCGGCGGGGCGTGCGTGGTCGGCGCCCCAGGACACACCGACGGGTCGATCGGGATCCATCTCCCCCGCCACGGCGTGCTGTTCACCGGCGACGCGATCGCGGTGTCACCGCTCGACAGGCAGGTGATGCTCGGGGTGTTCAATCTCGACAGGGAGCGCGCCGTCGCCTCGTACCGGCGGCTCGCCTCCCTCGACAGCGACGTGGCCTGCTTCGGGCACGGCGCCCCCGTGGCGGGCGGCGCGGGCGCCGTGCTGCGCGCGGCGGTGGAGCGCGCTCATCCGACGGGGACGCCGGCCTCCAGGTAGTGCGCGGCGCCGCGCTCGCGCGCCCTGAGGGCCCAGCGCAGCCGCTCGTAGCGCACGGGTGGCAGCAGCGCGGCGGCCTCGCTCTCCGTCACGAAGCGCCAGGCGCGCAACTCCGGGCCCGGGAGCAGCACTTCGCGGGCGCGTGCGGCCGTGAGCCTGCCGCCGTCGAAGAGCAGGCGCAGGCCGCCGTAGCCGGGCGGCACGGGCGCCTCCCAGTCGACGACCAGGAGGCGGGGCACGTCGTCGAGCACGATCCCCGTCTCCTCGGCCACCTCGCGCATCCCCGCGCGCGCGGGCGCCTCGCCGGCCTCGACGACACCGCCGGGGAACTCCCAGCCGGGTTTGTACGTGGGGTCGACGAGCAGCACGCGGTCCGCGTCGTCGAAGAGCAGCACCCCGGCGGCGACCGTCTCGGCGGTCGGCTCGGGCGTCTGCACGATGTCGCAGGAGGGCGCCTCCCCGGAGTTCAGCGCGGCGGCGATCCGGACGGCGGTCTCGTAGGGGGTGAGGGCGCCGTTGTCGACGGGGTAGGCGTCGGCGGCGAGCCAGCCGCCGAGCGCGGCGCGGTACGGCTCGATGTCGGCGGGCGCCTCTCCGGCGGGGTCACGGGAGCGCAGGATCGTTTCCCCTGGAGCAAGGACCACATGACACACAGGGATCCGCCGGGCCGCGAGGCCCCCGAAGACCTCGTCGCGGTACTCCTGTCGCAGCAGCCCCATCGGCACCACGAGCACGCCGCCCAGCTCGGCGAGGAGCGCGGCGGCGGTGTCGACGACGAGGCGCCGCCAGATCGGCAGGTCCTGATGGTCGCTCACCTCGGCGAGCCGCTTGGCGGGCAGCAGCCGCTCCAGCTCGCCGTCGATCACCTCGGGGTCGAAGAGCGTGCTGTCGGGGATCAGGTCGATCAACTCCCGCGCCGCGGTGGTCTTCCCCGCGCGGGACGCCCCGTTGATCCAGACGATCACGGTTCCCCCTCATCCGTCGGCCCCCTGTGGCTTGCCCGCAACACCCTGCCACGGAAACCAGAAGCTGATGAGGGGATCGTTGCATACGCCAGCGACCGCTGCGAAGGGGTCGGTAGCGGCCGCACGGCGCCCGCCCGCCGCCCAGGGAAGTCGCGGCAGGCGGGCTCTCCGTACCAGGCGGTCGCACGCCATGACACCGCCCGTGCGACTCCGGGTATCGGGGGGAGCCCCGGAGCCGCGCGCGGGAGACCATCAGCCGGACGCGCCCACCGCTGCCCGACGGTCGACGGCCGGCCCCGACAGGGCCTCCCGCGCTTTCTTCGGGCCAGTCAAGCGTGACCGGACGCCGGGCGACACCGTGTGTGCACGTCCGGTGACGGTGCGGAGTTCACACGGGGTGTGCGCCGAACACACGGGGCGGCCCTGGCGAAACGACTTCGACCGTCAAGCGGTTTGCACGTAATTCACCCCATCAAGTGATGTAAGCGGCTCGGGAATCGTTACGCCGCCGTGGCGCGGGAAACCTCCCGCTAGCGTCATCGACCAGGCGCCCAGGACCCCGGCGACCTTGTTCCGCCCGCCCGGTGCCGCCTTTCGGACCCGGCCGGGCCACGACCCGGGGGGCCAGATGCTGCGAAGCGGACAACAGGGCTGCGATCTCGGCGCGTTCGACGACCTGACCGACGTCGGCGACGAGATCCCCATGCCGCGCGTGCGCACCGTCACGGACTGCGTCGTCGTCGAACTGCTGGGCGAGGTCGACATCCTGACCTTCCACCGGCTCGCCCCGCTGCTCGACAGCCTGGCGTCGGGGCCGTACCGCACCGTGGTGGTCGACCTGACGGGCACCACGTTCTTCGACTGCTCCGGACTGCGGCTCCTGGAGCACGCCGCGCGGCGCGCCCGGCAGCGGGACGGCCGCGTCGCCGTCGTCTGCCGCCACCGCCTCACCCTCCGCCTCATCGAACTGGGCGGCCTGACCGGGCTCCTGGCTCCCGCGGAGACCGTGGAGGAGGCGATGGCCGACGACCGGTGAGCCGAGGCGCTCAGACGGCTTGGCGGTGCGCCTCGTGCGCGCCCCGACCCGCGTGCAGGGCCGCTGCCGCCGCGCCCACGAGCCCCGCGTCGGTGCCGGTCGAGGCCGGCACCACCGTGAGGCCCTGCACGAAGGACAGCGTGGCGTAGTCGCGCAGCGCACGGCGCAGGGGCGTGAACAGGAGGTCGCCGGCCTTCGCCACGCCGCCGCCGATCACGGCGATGTCGATCTCCACGAGCGTCGCCGTCGCCGCGATGCCCGCGGCCAGGGCCTGGGCGGCGCGTTCGAAGGAGGCGCGGGCGACCGGGTCCCCCGCGCGGGCGGCGCGGGCCACCGCGGCGGCGGTCTCGTCGCCGTCCGGGCCCGGCCGCCAGCCGTCGGCGAGGGCGCGGCGGGCGATGTTGGGCCCACTCGCGATGCGCTCGACGCAGCCGCGCGCGCCGCACGGGCAGGGGTCGCCGTCGAGGTCGACGCTGATGTGGCCGATGTGCCCCGCGTTGCCCGTGGGGCCCGGGTGCAGTTCGCCGCCGAGGATCAGGCCGCCGCCGACGCCGGTGGACACGACCATGCACAGCGCGTTGTCGTGACCGCGGGCCGCGCCCTGCCAGTGCTCGGCCGCCGTGATCGCCACGCCGTCGCCGATCAGCTCGACGGGCAGTGCGCCGGTGACCGCGCGCACGCGGTCGACCAGCGGGAAGCCGCGCCAGCCCGGCACGTTGACCGGGCTGACCGTGCCGCGCGAGCGGTCCACGGGTCCGGCGCTGCCGATGCCGACGGCCCGCACCCGCGGCCACGCCGCGTCGGACGTCAGCTCACGGAGGACCTCCTCCACCGCCCCCATCACCGTGTCGCCGTCCTCCTGCGCGGGGGTCGGCCGCTGCGCTCGTACGAGGAGGTGGCCCCGGTCGTCCACAAGGGCACCGGCGATCTTGGTGCCGCCGATGTCGAGCGCGGCGACGAGGTCCATGTGCATCAGTGTCTGTTCCCCCGGAAAGGCAGGTCGAATGGGCGGCTGCAGGTCGGCAACCGATCAGTGGTGGACAGTCTCTCCCGCATCTGACAACGTTGTCCAGGCCCTATGCTCGACGGCACACGCCGCGACGACAGGACAGGACAGCGCACAGTGGACCGTACCGCCCGCCGCACCGAGAACCGCTACGGCAACCGACCGACGATGAAGGACGTCGCCGCGCGGGCCGGGGTCGGCCTGAAGACGGTCTCCCGCGTCGTCAACGCGGAGCCGGGGGTCACCGAGGACACCGAGCGCCGCGTCCAGGAGGCGATCGCCGCGCTGGGCTTCCGGCGCAACGACAGTGCGCGGGTGCTGCGCAAGGGCCGTACGGCGAGCATCGGCCTGGTCCTCGAGGATCTGGCGGACCCGTTCTACGGGCCGCTCAGCCGCGCCGTCGAGGAGGTCGCGCGGGCGCACGGGGCGCTGCTCATCAACGGGTCGAGCGCCGAGGACCCCGAGCGGGAGCAGGAGTTGGTGCTCGCGCTGTGCGCGCGGCGCGTGGACGGGCTCGTGGTGATCCCCGCGGGCACGGATCACCAGTATCTGGCGCCGGAGATCGCGGCGGGTGTCGCGACCGTCTTCGTGGACCGGCCCGCCGGGCAGATCGACGCGGACGTGGTGCTGTCCGACAACTTCGGCGGCGCGCGCGACGGTGTCGCCCACCTCGTCGCGCAGGGGCACCGCCGGATCGGGTTCATCGGTGACCAGCCCCGCATCCACACGGCGGTCGAGCGGTTGCGCGGGTACCGGGCGGCGATGGAGGAGGCCGGGCTCGCGGTCGACGAGCGGTGGGTGTCGCTGGGCGTCACGGACCCCGAGCGGGTTCGGCGCGCGGCCGAGGAGATGCTCACCGGCCCCGATCCGGTGACGGCGATCTTCTCCGGCAACAACCGTGTGACGGTCACGGCCGTACGGGTGCTCTCCGAGCGGGACCGTCCGGTGGCGCTGGTCGGGTTCGACGACATCGAGCTGGGCGACCTGTTGAAGCCGGGCGTGACGGTGATCGCGCAGGACGCGGCCCAGCTGGGCCGCACGGCGGCGGACCGCCTGTTCCTCCAACTGGACGGAGCGGCACTCCCGCCGGAACGCATAGAGCTCCCGACGCGCCTGATCCAACGCGGCTCAGGCGAACTCCCTCCGGCGGACTGAGCACCTGCGCTCCCCCGGTGCCGCCCTCGCCACGCGGCACCGGGTTCGACAGCTCGGTGGGGGCGGGCCAGGCCGCACGGAGGCCGAAGAACCCCGGAGGGCCGACGCACCGCTGCCCTCCCCCGGCCGTCCCCGGGGAAGGGCAGCGACGTATCGGGAGGGGTTACTCGGGCTTGGTCGTCAGGTCGCCGCGGCGGGGGGCCGCGTAGGACTCCAGGTCGGCGCGGGTGAGGCCGGAGAGGCGGGCGACCTCGGCGACGTCGAGGGCGCCGCAGTCGAGGCCGCGCAGGAGGTAGCCGGCGAGGGCCTTCGCGGTGGCGGGCTCGTCGGCGATGTCGCCCTCGGCCTGCCGGGCGTACGCGGCGAGGCGCGCGGCGGCGGCCTCGAAGCCCTCGCGGTAGAAGGCGAACACGGCGGCGTACCGGGTCGGGATGTGGCCCGGGTGCATGTCCCAGCCCTGGTAGTAGGCGCGGGCGAGGGCACGGCGCGTGAGGCCGAAGTGCAGGCGCCAGGCGTCGTGGACCTTGGCGGTGGAACCGACGGGCAGGACGTTCGT
Source organism: Streptomyces sp. SDT5-1 (assembly GCF_052245995.1). Taxonomy (NCBI): domain Bacteria; kingdom Bacillati; phylum Actinomycetota; class Actinomycetes; order Kitasatosporales; family Streptomycetaceae; genus Streptomyces; species Streptomyces sp. SDT5-1. The sequence continues at coordinate 1,355,585 of NZ_CM125963.1, forward strand.
GGAGCCGTCCGAGACGCGGACGCCGGTGCCGGCCGCGGCGACCTGCATGACCGCCTTCGCGTAGTCGGCCGCCGGGTGGTCGCTGGCCTGGTACGCGGCGGAGACGCCGAGACAGGCGCTGTAGTCGAAAGTGCCGTAGTGGAGGCCGGTCGCCCGGCCCTCCGCCGCCTCGATCATGCGGGCGACCGTGGCTGTGCCGTCGCCGCCGAGGATGGACTGGCTGGTCTCGATCTGGATCTCGAAGCCGATCCGGCCGGGCTCCAGGCCGTGCTGCTTCTCGAACGCCTCCAGGATCCGCACCATGGCCGTGACCTGCTCCGGGTACGTCACCTTGGGCAGGGTCAGGACGAGGCCGTCGGGCAGGCCGCCGTGTTCCATGAGGCCCGTGAGGAAGATGTCGAGCGTGCGGATGGCGCGGTCACGGACCGCCTCCTCCATGCACTTCATGCGGATGCCCATGTACGGGGCGGCGGTGCCGTTCGCGTACGCCTCGGCGATGACGCGCGCGGCGCGGGCCGCGGTCTCGTCCTCGTCGGCGTCGGAGGCCGGCCGGTAGCCGTCCTCGAAGTCGACGCGCAGGTCCTCGACCGGCTCGCGCTCCAGCTTCGCGCGTACGCGGGTGTAGACGGGCTCCGCGAGCTCCTCGCTCAGGCCGAGGACGGCGGCGAAGGAGGCGGCGTTCGGGGCGTGCTCGTCGAGCTGCGCGAGCGCCTTGTCGCCCCAGGTGCGGATGGTGTCGGCGTTGAACGCGTCACCGGGGACGTAGACCGTGTGGACGGGCTGACGGGTGCCGGGGTCCCCCGGGTAGCGGCGGGCGAGTTCCGCGTCGACCGGGGCGAGTGAGGCGCTGATGCTCTCGCTGACCGTGCCCGCGAGGCTCGTCGACACCTTCTCCTGCTGACCCATTCGTGCACTCTCCATATGCTCGATGTTTCCACTTCACGGAATCAACAATCCGTATAGCGAAGTTAACCGTCGGCGTGATCGGCGTCAATGGGTCAATTTCGTCGTCCCGTCACGCGGACGGGGCCGCGCGGTGCGAACACCGCGCGGCCCCGTCGACGTGGGAAGCGTCTCAGCCCTTGCGGGCCTTGACCTCCTCGGTCAGCGCGGGCACGACGTCGAAGAGGTCGCCGACGATGCCGTAGTCGACGAGGTCGAAGATCGGCGCCTCGGCGTCCTTGTTGATCGCGACGATCGTCTTCGAGGTCTGCATGCCCGCACGGTGCTGGATCGCGCCGGAGATACCGGAGGCGATGTACAGCTGCGGCGACACGCTCTTGCCGGTCTGGCCGACCTGGTTGGAGTGCGGGTACCAGCCCGCGTCCACCGCGGCACGCGAGGCACCCACGGCCGCCCCCAGCGAGTCGGCCAGCGCCTCGATGATCGAGAAGTTCTCGGCACCGTTGACACCCCGGCCACCGGAGACCACGATCGCGGCCTCGGTCAGGTCCGGACGCCCGGTCGACTCACGCGGGGTGCGGGAGGTCACCTTGGTGCCGGTGGCGCCGTCCGAGAACGACACGTTCAGCGCCTCGACCGCACCGGCGGCCGGGGCGGCCTCCACGGCCGCCGAGTTGGGCTTGACGGTGATGACCGGCGTGCCCAGCGTGACCGTGGACTTGGTGGTGTAGGAGGCGGCGAACACCGACTGCGTGGCCACCGGGCCGCCGTCGCCGGCCTCCAGGTCCACCGCGTCGGTGATGATGCCCGCCTTGATGCGCAGCGCCAGACGCGCCGCGATCTCCTTGCCTTCCGCCGACGACGGCACCAGCACCGCGGCCGGGGACACCTGCTCGTAGGCGGCCTGCAGGGCGTCGACCTTCGGCACGACCAGGTAGTCGGCGTACTCGGCGGCCTCGTGCGTGAGCACCTTGACCGCGCCGTGCTCGGCCAGGGCGGCGGCGGTGCCGGCGGCGCCGTTGCCCAGCGCCACGGCGACCGGGTCACCGATCCGGCGGGCCAGCGTCAGCAGCTCCAGGGTGGGCTTGCGGACGGCACCGTCCACGTGGTCGACAAAGACCAGAACTTCAGCCATGGGACTTCAATCTCCTGCAATCACAAAGAACTTGGGCGATGGGTGGGGATGGCTGAAGCTCAGATGAACTTCTGGCCCGCGAGGAACTCGGCGAGCTGCTTGCCGCCCTCGCCCTCGTCCTTGACGATCGTGCCCGCCGTGCGCGCCGGACGCTCGGCCGCCTCGGCGACCTTCGTCCAGGCACCCTCCAGACCCACCTGCTCGGCCTCGATGTCCAGGTCGTCCAGGTCCCAGGACTCCACCGGCTTCTTCTTCGCCGCCATGATCCCCTTGAACGAGGGGTAGCGGGCCTCACCCGACTGGTCCGTCACCGACACCACGGCCGGAAGCTGCGCCTCGAGCTGCTCGGAGGCGGTGTCACCGTCACGACGGCCCGTCACCTTGCCGTCCTCGACCGCCACCTCCGACAGCAGCGTCACCTGCGGCACACCCAGACGCTCGGCCACCAGCGCCGGCACGATGCCCGCCGTGCCGTCCGTGGACGCCATGCCCGAGACCACCAGGTCGTAACCGGCCTTCTCGATCGCCTTCGCCAGCACCAGCGAGGTGCCGATCGCGTCGGTGCCGTGCAGGTCGTCGTCCTCCACGTGGATCGCCTTGTCCGCACCCATCGACAGCGCCTTGCGCAGCGCGTCCTTGGCGTCCTCCGGACCCACCGTCAGCACGGTGATCTCCACGTCGTCGTCCGAGTTCTCGGAAATCTGAAGCGCCTGCTCCACCGCGTACTCGTCCAGCTCCGACAGCAGACCATCGACATCGTCACGGTCCACGGTCAGGTCATCGGCGAAACCCCGGTCGCCCGTGGCGTCCGGCACGTACTTCACGGTGACAACGATCCTCAAGCTCACGCCGGCTCTCCTACTGCAATCGTCTTTAACTGGGCGGCTGTCTAGGCAGCATATGCGCCTTGTGCGGACTCTTCCGGTCGGGGCGGCCCGCGCTCCGATCAAAAGGTTACTCGCCAGTACACCCAGGTTATGCCCACTAAGCAAGCGCTTTGAACTGTGACCTTGCCAACCCTGCGTAATCGCGCGGCACAGGAACTTTCAGTCACGCAGGGCGTTGAAGCGGCCCTGGTGGTACAGCAGCGGACGACCGACGCCCGCGAGGTCGCCCGAGACGGCCTCGGCGAGCACGATCTGGTGGTCACCGGCGGGCACCCGGGCGATGACCTTGCAGACGAGCCAGGCGAGCACGCCGTCGAGGATCGGCACGCCCTCGGGTCCCTCGAACCAGCGGGTGGGCGCACCGAAGCGGTCGGCGCCGCTCGTGGCGAACCTGCCGGCGAGTTCGGCCTGGTGCTCGCCGAGTATGTGCACGCCGACGTGCTCGGCCTCGGCGACGGTCGGCCAGCTCGACGAGCCGACCCCGATGCCGAACGAGACGACCGGCGGCTGCGCCGAGACGGAGGTGAGAGAGGTGGCGGTGAAGCCGACGGGGGCGGCACCGGGCGCCGTGACCACCGCGACGCCGGCGGCGTGCTGCCGGAAGACGGAGCGGAGGAGGTCGGGGGTGGCTGCCTGGGCGGTGCGCAGATCGGGCGTGGCCGTCATGGAGTTGTCCTTCTGGCAGGAGGGTTCGAGCGGGGCGGCGTGGCTGCGTCAGACACGCGGACAGCGGGCGCTCGAACATCGAGCCAGGTCCACGTGGACCCGCTCGACGAGAAGGAGTTCCGAAGGCATAAGGTCACCCTGACGATACGTGGTGCGTGCAGTCAAGTGCGTTCCGTCATCTGGGAGATGCGTCACGCACCCGCGTCGCCGCCCGGTCACACAGCGTCGCCGAGCGCGGCGATGACATCGACCTTCCGGGGCTGTCCCGCCGCCCGGCGCACCTCGCGCCCTCGCGCGTCGAGGACCAGGACCGTCGGCGTCTTGAGCACCTCCGCATCGCGCACGAGGTCGAGGCGCGCCTCGGCGTCGATCTCGACGTGGGACACGCCGGGAACCATCGCGGCGACCTCGTCGAGGACGCGCCGGGTGGCCCGGCACGGAGCGCAGAACGCGCTGGAGAACTGCACGAGCGTGGCCCGCTCCCCCAGCTCCTCGCCCAACTGCCCGGCGTCCCACGTCCGTTCGCCCACGCTCACCCTGCTCCTCCTGTACTGCGCCGCCCCTTGTGCAGCGTTCCCGGTCCGCCGACGTATTCCCGGCACGTGACAAGGATCTCGTACGGCGCTGGAACCAGGACTGGCCACCCGGCCGTTGATGGGGCACGATCTGCGCAAGCCGGAAAACCTACGGCCGCGTAACTTACTGAAGGGTCCACCCCCTCCATGGCAGAGCTCGTCTACCGTCCGGTCATCGGCGCCGCGAAAACGATGTTCAAGGCGCTCGACCTGAAGATCGACTGCAAGGGCTCGGAGAACATTCCGCGTACCGGCGGAGCCGTCCTGGTCAGCAACCACATCAGCTACCTGGACTTCATCTTCGACGGCCTCGCGGCTCTGCCGCAGAAGCGTCTCGTCCGCTTCATGGCCAAGGAGTCGGTGTTCCGGCACAAGATCTCCGGCCCGCTGATGCGAAGCATGAAGCACATCCCCGTCGACCGCGCCCAGGGCGAGCACGCCTACCAGCACGCGCTGCGCTCCCTGCGCTCCGGCGAGATCATCGGCGTCTTCCCCGAGGCGACGATCTCGGAGTCCTTCACGCTGAAGAGCTTCAAGACCGGCGCCGTGCGCCTGGCGCAGGAGGCCGGGGTGCCGCTGATCCCGATGGCGCTGTGGGGCACGCAGCGGCTGTGGACCAAGGGGCGTCCGCGGAACTTCAAGCGCCAGCACATCCCGATCACGGTCCGGGTGGGCGAGGCCATGGAGGCGCCGGCCGACCAGTACGCGGGGGCGATCACGCGCCGCCTGCGGGCCGGTGTGCAGGAGCTGCTGGAAGCGGCGCAGCGCGCCTACCCGGTGCGCCCCAAGGGTCCGGACGACACGTGGTGGATGCCGGCACACCTGGGCGGCACGGCCCCGACCCCGGAAGAGGTCAAGGCCGCGGAGGCGGGCTGAGTCAGGCCGGGAGCGCATCGGGCAGGTGCTCCCACAGGTACGGGCGGTCCGGCGCGCCGCGCAGCGCGTCGAGGACCGCCGGGTGCGGCGCCGCGTGCAGCGTCGGATAGTCCGCCTCCCCTGCCTCCGGGTCGGGGACCCACGCCAACCGCTCCCCTTCGAGGGAGAATTGGGCGTCGACACCCGCTTTGTTCCCCCGGCAGTCCTGCCGGTGCCACGCGCCGCGCAGCCGCACGGCCACGAGTCCGTGCAGGCACCATCCCGAGCCCGCGTCGTGCGTGAGCCGCTGGTAGCAGAGGGCGGTCGGAATGTCCTCGGCGCGCAGCAGCGCCGCGAGGGCGTGCGCCTTCGCGTGGCAGATCCCGGTGCGTTGCGCAAGCACGTCGGAGGCGCGCCAGGTGACGCGCGGGTCCCCGCTGTCGGCGGAGTGCGGGACGGTGTCGCGCACGAACTCGTAGGCGGCGCGGGCGTATGCGTATGAATCGGCGACGTCGCGCGCGAGGCGCGCCGCGGTCTCGCGGACGAGCGGATGCTCGTGGTCGATGACGTCGTCGGCCGCCAAGTACGCGGACAGGTCCGGGTTCTGCTGGATCAGCTGCATGCCTCGGGAGCATAGAAATGCGGCCGACCGCACGTCAATACATTTACGGTCGGCCGCATACCTATGCGATTCGAGCGGCTAGCGCGCCATCTCCTCCTTGAGGGCCGCGACGAAGGAGTCGACGTCCTCCTCGCGGGTGTCGAAGGAGCACATCCAGCGGACGTCTCCGGCCGCCTCGTCCCAGAAGTAGAAGCGGTACTTCTTCATCAGGCGCTCGGACACGTCGTGCGGGAGCCGCGCGAACACGCCGTTGGCCTGCACCGGGTAGAGGATCTCGACGCCGTCGACGGCGCGGGCGCCCTCGGCGAGGCGCTGGGCCATCTCGTTGGCGTGCCGGGCGTTGCGCAGCCACAGGTCCTTGGCGTACAGGGCCTCCAACTGCACCGACAGGAAGCGCATCTTGGAGTGCAGCTGCATGGACAGCTTGCGCAGGTGCTTCATGTGGCGCACGGCGTCCTGGTTGAGGACGACGACCGCCTCGCCGAAAAGGGCGCCGTTCTTGGTGCCGCCGAGCGACAGGATGTCGACGCCGACCGCGTTCGTGAACGTCCGCATCGGGACGTCGAGGGACGCGGCGGCGTTGGATATCCGGGAGCCGTCGAGGTGCACGACCATGCCGTGCCCGTGGGCGTGCTCGCAGATCGCGCGGATCTCGGCGGGCGTGTACAGCGTGCCGAGTTCGGTGGACTGCGTGATCGAGACGACCTGCGGCATCGCGCGGTGTTCGTCGTCCCAGCCGTACGCCTGCCGGTCGATCAGCTCGGGCGTGAGCTTGCCGTCCGGGGTGGGCACGGTGAGCAGCTTGAGGCCGCCCATCCGCTCGGGGGCGCCGCCCTCGTCCACGTGGATGTGCGCGGACTCGGCGCAGATCACCGCGCCCCAGCGGTCGGTGACCGCCTGGAGCGCCACGACGTTGGCGCCCGTCCCGTTGAACACCGGGAACGCCTCGGCGGTGGGGCCGAAGTGGCTGCGGATGATCCGCTGGAGATGGTCCGTGTACTCGTCCCCGCCGTACGCGACCTGGTGCCCGTCGTTGGCGAGGGCGAGCGCCGCCATCACCTCGGGGTGGCCCCCCGCGTAGTTGTCGCTCGCGAAACCCCTGGTGTCGGGGTCGTGATGGCGGCGTGCGTCGGTCTTCGGCGGATTCACGGCTTCTCGGTCAGCCACAGACGGGTCCCGTTCAGTTCGGCGGCGGGCCGCTCCCAGACGCCGGTGATGGCCTCGGCCAGCTCCTTGACGTCCGTGAAGCCCGCGAACTTCGCGTTGGGGCGTTCGGCGCGCATCGCGTCGTGCACCAGCGCCTTGACCACCAGGATCGCAGCCGCCTGCTGCGGGCCCGCCTCGCCCCCCGCCTTGCGGAAGGCGTCGCCGAGCGCGAGCGTCCAGGCCTCGGCCGCGGCCTTGGATGCGGCGTACGCCGCGTTGCCCGCGGTCGGCTTCGAGGCTCCCGCGGCGCTGATCAGCAGGTAGCGGCCGCGGTCGCTGCGGGACAGACCCTCGTAGAACGCGAGGGACGTGTGCTGCACCGTGCGGATCAGGAGCTTCTCGAGCAGGTCCCAGTCGGCGAGGTCGGTGTCGGCGAAGGTGGCGCCGCCGCGCCAGCCGCCGACCAGGTGCACGAGGCCGTCGACCCGGCCGAAGTCCTTCTCGATGCGGCCGGCCCAGTCGCGGGTGGCGTGCAGGTCGAGCAGGTCGACGTTGTCACCGATGACGGTGGCACCGCCGTGCGCGTAGCGCGCCTCGTCGACCGCGGCCACCAGGCGCTCCGCGTCGGCGTCGGCGCCGATGACGGTGGCGCCGGCCTCCGCGAGCCGCTTGAGGGTGGCCTTTCCGGCCGGTCCGGCCGCTCCGGCGACCGCGATCACCGCACCGTCCAGCGTGTCCCTGGTCCCGTTGGTGTCGCTCATGTCCGTCGCCTCCTGCTGCTGTTCGCCGTGGCTCACGCGGCCACCCGCTCGGTGCTCTCCGCGGTGATGCCCTTCGTCGAGGCGATCACCTTCTTCAGCTTCTTCGAAAGGGCCTCATAGAACATGCTGAGCGGAAACTCGTCGGGAAGCACCTCGTCCACGAGCTTGCGCGGCGGCAGCGAGGTGTCCAGGGCGTCGGGGCCCTTCGCCCAGGTGGAGCCCGGGTGCGGGGACAGGTACGTGGACACCAGGTCGTACGCGGCGAACCAGTGCACCAGCTTCGGGCGGTCGATGCCGTCGCGGTACAGCTTCTCGATCTCGCCGCACAGCTGGTTGGTGACCTCGGGGGCGCGGTTCCAGTCGATGAACAGCTTGTTGTCGGTCCAGCGCACCACGTCGTGCTTGTGCAGGTACGCGAAGAGGAGCTGGCCGCCGAGCCCGTCGTAGTTCTTGACGCGGTCGCCGGTGACCGGGAAGCGGAACATGCGGTCGAAGAGGACGGCGTACTGGACGTCGCGGCCCTGCGGGACGCCGTCGGCCTCCAGCTTCACGGCCTCCTTGAAGGCGGTGAGGTCGCAGCGCAGCTCCTCGAGGCCGTACATCCAGAACGGCTGGCGCTGCTTGATCATGAACGGGTCGAACGGCAGGTCGCCGTGGCTGTGCGTGCGGTCGTGGACCATGTCCCACAGCACGAACGCCTGCTGGCAGCGCTCCTGGTCGGCGACCATCGCCTTGATGTCCTCGGGCAGTTCGACACCGAGGATGTCGACGGCGGCCTCCGTGACGCGGCGGAAGCGGGCCGCCTCGCGGTCGCAGAAGATGCCGCCCCAGGAGAAGCGCTCCGGCGCCTCGCGCACGGCGATCGTCTCTGGGAAGAGCACCGCCGAGTTCGTGTCGTACCCGGAGGTGAAGTCCTCGAAGGTGATGCCGCAGAACAGCGGGTTGTCGTAACGGGTCGCCTCCAGGTCGGCGAGCCAGTCCGGCCAGACCATCTTCAGCACGACGGCTTCCAGGTTCCGGTCCGGATTGCCGTTCTGCGTGTACATCGGGAAGACCACCAGGTGCTGGAGGCCGTCCCGGCGCTGCGCGGCGGGCTGGAAGGCGAGCAGCGAGTCCAGGAAGTCCGGGACCTCGAAGCCGCCGTCCGCCCAGCGGCGCAGGTCGCGCACGAGCGCCTCGTGGTACGCGGCGTCGTGCGGCAGCAGCGGGGCGAGCTCCTCGACCGCGGATATGACGCGGTCCAGGATCAGCTCGGCGTCGGCCTTCGCCGGGGCGCCCTCGGCCTCGAAGTCGATCGAGCCGTCCTTGCTCTGCAGGGGCCTGAACTCCTCCACGGCGTCCTTGAGCAAGGGCCACGCCGGGTGGTCCACCACCCTGTCGCCGACCACCTGGACCGGAGAATTCTTCCCCTCCGCGCCAGCCTGCACAAGAATTTCCGTCATGTCCCAACCTCCACGGGAGAACCTCGCGTAAGGACACCGTAGGCACGCGAGGTTCCCGACCACAAGGGGGACTCCGGGAAATTATCCTGCGCCACCCCCTAGATCACCGCTGTTTTTCCTGTGGCGCGCGGTGTCGGCGATCGCCTCTACCGCGCCCGCCACGGCCTGCCGGGCGTCCTCCAGCAGCTCGGGGAAACCGAAGAATCCGTGGAACATCCCCGGGAAGTGCCCCTCGGTGACCGCGACGCCCGCGTCCCGCAGCGCCTTCCCGTACGCCCGCCCCTCGTCGCAGAGCGGATCGCAGCCGGCCGTGACGATGTGCGCGGCGGGCAGCCCGGCGAGATCGTCGGCGAGCAGCGGCGACACGCGGGGGTGGGCGGGGTCGCCGTCCGCGCCCAGGTACTGCTCGCGGAACCAGACGCAGTGCGCCGCGGTGAGGAAGTAGCCCTCGGCGTTGGCGTCGAAGGAGCCGGACTTCTGGCGGGCGTCGGTGGCCGGGTAGACGAGGACCTGGCGGGCGACGGCCGGGCCGTCCTCGTCGCGGGCGATCTGCGCGACGACGGCGGCGAGGTTGCCGCCCGCGCTGTCCCCCATCACGGTCAGCGCCTCCGGGTCCGCGCCGAGTTCGCGCGCGTGGTCGGCGACCCAGCACAGCGCGGCGTACGCGTCCTCGACGGCGGCCGGGAAGGGTGCTTCGGGCGCGAGCCGGTAGTCGACGGAGACGACGACGGCGCCCGCGTCGCGGCACACCCTGCGGGCGCTGTGGTCGTGGCTGTCGAGGTCGCAGATGACCCAGCCCCCGCCGTGGAAGAACACGACGACGGGCCGCTCCCCCGCGGCCCCGTCCTGCTCCGGCCGGTACACGCGCACGGGGATCGGGGGCGCGCCGGGCGGCCCCGGTATCTCGCAGTCATCGACGGAACCCACGACGGGCGCGGGGAACGGCGCCTCGGGCAGCTCCGCGAGGATCCGGCGGGCCTCCGCCGCGTCGGTGACGGCGCCGCCGAGGTCGGGGAAGGCGGCGGCGATGGCGTCGACGAGCGGACGGGCCTCGGGCGCGAGCCGGTCGACGTGGTCGGTGGTCATGGGCGGCTCCCGGGTCGGTGGGGTGGTGCGGGGTGACGGACGGATCCCTGCCCAGCGGCGGGCGTCACGCACCGCCCTCGCCGCGGAAGTGCGGAATCACCTTCTCGCCCCACTGCCGCAGCGTCTCCATGCACGCCTCCTGCGGCACGGTGCCCATCTGGATCAGGCACATGATCTCGTCGGCGCCCGCGTCACGGAGGCGTTCGACGTAGGCGATGGCGTCGTCGGCGGTGCCGTACGCGTGGTCGGCGTTGAACGTGGCCGTCGCGGTGGGCCGGACGGGGATGTGGTGCTCGTGGAGGCGGGCGACGACCTGTTCGGCGGCCCTGCGCATCTCCTCCGCCTCGTCCGCGCCCTCCACGACCGCCTCGTCGGGGATGCCGGCGCCGCCGTACCAGTGGCCGATGGACTGCGCGAAGAAGCGCTGGCCGCGGATGCCGATGCCGCGGGCCGTCTCCCGGTCGTCGAGCACGATGGTCGGACACAGCACCGAGAAGTGGTCGTTGACGACCGAGGAGACGTACCGCTCGGCCGTGCGGCCCGCGATCGCCGCGTCGTACGCGGTGCGCATCTCGGCGATGGCCTCCGGGCCGGCGAACCCCATCACCAGCGCGCCGACGCCGAGTTCGGCGGCCTGCCGGAGCGTCTCCGTGCGGCTGCACGCGAGGAAGAGCGGTGGGTGCGGGGTCTGCGCGGGGCGCGGCAGGATCGGGTGCGGGTCGATGTCGAGGAGCGGCCCGTGGTGCTCCAGCTCGTCCTTCTCCCACGCCTTCCCGATGATCCGCAGCGCCTCCTCCACCTCCTGCGTGGTCCGCTCCTTGTCGACGCCGCACAGCGAGGTCTCCTGCGTCGTGCCGCCGCGCCCGGCCCCGAGGTCGAGCCGCCCGCCCGACAACAGGTCGAGCATCGCGGCGCGCTCGGCCACGCGCGCGGGGTGGTTGAAGTTGAACGGCATGCACACCACGCCGTGCCCCACGCGGATGCGGGAGGTGCGCGCCGCGACCCACGTCAGGAAGATCTCCGGCGCCGACATGTGCGCGTACCACTTCAGGGAGTGGTGCTCGACCGCCCAGATCCGGTCGAAGCCCATCTCCTCGGCGAGCACGGCCTGTTCGACGCTGTCCCGCAGCAGCTGGTGCTCGCGTTCGACGGTGGGATCGGCGAGCTGGGCCTCGAAGACGACACTGAACTTCACGGTTCCCTCCCGGGGGCCTGACTGGGCTGTGCTGGGCTGGGGCCATATGACTAATAGCTATATGACGGTCCGTCAGAGAAGGGAAGGGGCACGACCGCCGAAGCACGCTCTACGCTTCCCCGGTAACCCCCTAGCCCCAGGAGCCACCCGTGTTCGACCCCGCGCCCGCGCCCTCGTACCCGTACGCCGGGACCCCCGAGCCGCACCCGCTTCTCACGCCCGTCGTCGGCCTGCTCGGCAGCTGGCACGGGCGGGGTCGTGGCGAGTACCCGACCCTGGACAGCGACTTCACGTACGCGCAGGAGGTCTGCTTCAGCCACGACGGGCGGCCCTTCCTGCGGTACGAGGCGCGGGCCTGGATCACCGACGGCGAGGACGGGCCCGTGCGGCCCGCCGCGCGGGAGAGCGGCTGGTGGCGGATCCAGCCGGAGGGGCGCGTGGAGGCGTTGATCACGCAGCCGACCGGCATCGCGGAGGTCATGGTCGGGCAGGTCGTCGACGGCACGGTCGAGCTCGCCACGCACTCCGTCGGGCTCACCCCTACCGCGAAGCAGGTCGACGCGACGGGCCGCACGTACACGCTCGGCGACGACGGCACGCTCACGTTCACGCACGACCTCGCGGCCGTCGGGCAGCCACTCCAGCACCACCTCTCGGCCCGGCTGCGGCGCGGCGGGGGCTTGCGCGCGTGACCGCCCCTGGCTTCAATGCGGAGCCATGCCGACCCCTCAGCCGCCGCCGACCGCCTGGGCCGTCCTCGGGCTGCTGTCGTTCCCGCCCGGCGAGCGGACCGGGTACGAGCTGAAGAAGTGGGCCGACGCCTCGCTCCGCTTCTTCTACGGCTCCCCCGCGTTCAGCCAGATCTACGCGGAGCTGCGCAGGCTGGAGCGGCTCGGCTACGCCACCTCACGGCGCTCGGGCCCGGAGGAGCCGCGCACCAAACGCACGTACGCCATCACGCGCGCGGGCCGCGACGCGCTCGCCGCGTGGGCGGCCGACGAGCAGGACCCGGCGGCTGTGTCGCTGCGGCACCCGGTGCTGCTGCGCGTGTGGCTCGGGCATCTCGCCGAGCCGGAGCGGCTGCGCACGCTCGTCGAGGCGCACGTGGCGCGCACCGAGGGCGAGTTGAAGGAGGTGCGGGACGCGCTCGCGCGGGCCGACGGCGTGGAGGCGTGGGCGCACCCGCAGATCGCGCTGCGCTGGAGCGAGCGGCATCTGGTGGCCGAAGTCGAGCTGGCGCGGGGCATGTTGGCCGATCTGGACGCGCTGCCGGACTCATCCGGAGTCAACGCGGAGGGGGACGCGCCCACCACCGGGTGAGCGGACTCGCGCGCCGGGTGACCGTCCCGGTAGGACGGGGCGGTCCCGCTGCCCGTACCGTCCGGAGGCGCATTCGCCGTGAGTACCCGTGCCGTTCTCGTCGCCGCCCTGATCACCGGATTGATCCTCGGTGTCGTGGGCACCAGAACCCTGGACTCCGGTCCTTCCCGCAGGCACGGTTCCCTCGTGCAGACGGCCCGTTAGTGTACGAGTCCTGTCGCGTCCCGCGCGGCAGCCGAGCCGCAGTCGACGGAAGCGAGACGACCTTGAACTTCCTCACCATCGGGCATCGCGGAGCCATGGGTCTCGAACCCGAGAACACCCTGCGGTCCTTCGTCGCCGCCGAGCGCGCGGGGCTCGACATCATCGAGCTCGACCTGCACCTGAGCAAGGACGGCGCGCTCGTCGTCATGCACGACGCGGACGTCGACAGGACCACGGACGGCCACGGACCGATCGCCGAGAAGACCCTCGCGGAGATCCGCGGCCTCGACGCCGGACGCGGCGAGCGCGTGCCGGTGTTCGAGGAGGTGCTCGACGCGGTGCAGTCGCCGCTCCAGGCGGAGATCAAGGACACGGCGGCGGCGCGGGCGCTCGCGGACGTGATGCTGCGCCGCGATCTGGTGCACCGGGTCGAGGTGATCTCGTTCCACGCCGAGGCGATCACCGAGATCGCGCGGCTCGTGCCCGGGGTGCGCACGGCGCTCGTCGCGAGCCGCTACGGCACAGCGGTCGTGGAGCGGGCCGTCGCGGCGGGCGCGACGACGCTGGTCCTGAACATCCGGCGGCTCACCCAGGAGATCGTCGAGCACGCCCGCAAGGCCGATCTGCGGATCATCGGCTGGGTCGTGAACACGCAGGACGACCTGCGGCTCGTCCGCGCGCTCGGGCTCGACGGCGCGACCACGGACTACCCGGAGATCAAGCGCACCGGCCGCTTCACGGCGTGACGGGCCGCGTGACCACGTGACGGGCCGCGTGGCTAGTCGTCGAGCGGCTTGACGAGCAGTTCGAACTTCAGGTCGTCGCGCTGCGGGATGCCGAAGCGCTCGTCGCCGTACGGGAAGGGGCTGAACCGGCCCGTACGGCGGTAGCCGCGCCGCTCGTACCAGGCGATCAGCTCCTCGCGGGCGTCGATCACCGTCATGTGCATCTCGGTGACGCCCCATGTCTCGCGGGCCCTGCGCTCGGCCTCCGCGATGATCGTCTTGCCGAGTCCGGCGCCCTGGAGGGCGGGGCTGACGGCGAACATGCCGAAGTAGGCGTGCTCGCCGCGGTGCTCCAGCTGGCAGCAGGCGACGACCGCGCCGTCCCGCTCCACCGTGAGCAGCCGGCTGTCCGGCGCCTCGATGACCTCCAGTACGCCCCGCGGGTCGGTCCGCTGCCCCTCCAGGATGTCCGCCTCCGTGGTCCATCCCGCCCGGCTGGCATCGCCGCGGTAGGCGGACTCGATCAGCGCGACGAGCACATCGACGTCCTCGGGCGTGGCATCGCGGAAGACGAGGTCAACGGTGGTCATGGTCGGCTCTCCGGATTCGTCGGCGGCGGGTGTGGGGCGCCGTCGAGGTTAACGCGGTCGCACTACGCTGCGTCGGCATGGTTCACGTACTGAGCAGCAGGGTCCTGATCCGGCCGACCGATCCCGAGCGGTCGCGGGCGTTCTACGGGGAGGCGCTCGGCCTCGCGGTGTACCGGGAGTTCGGCACCGGGCCAGAGCGGGGCACCGTGTACTTCCTGGGCGGTGGGTTCCTGGAGGTCGCGGGACGGGCCGCCGAGCCTCCGGTGCCGGGGCTCAAGCTGTGGATGCAGGTGGCGGACGTGCGCGCGGCCCACGCGGAGCTGGTCGAGCGGGGCGTCACCGTGACGCGGGAGCCGGTGCAGGAGCCGTGGGGCCTCGTCGAAATGTGGATCCAGGATCCGGACGGGCACGAGATCGTGCTCGTGGAGGTCCCGGAGGAGCATCCGATCCGGTACCGGCCGGGCATCTGAGGCGCGTCCGGCCGCCCGCGCGGAGTCCCGTCTCGCCCGAACGGCCCAGTCCGGAGGGCGTCCCGTACGGGGACGGTCGGTGCGCGGGGGCGCGGGTGGCGCGCGCCACGGGGTTCGCGAACGGCGTGCGGGGAGCGGCCCGCGGACGGAGGATGGCGGGAGTTCGGGATTCGGGCGTGCCGAATCCGGATACGCAGGGATCACGACGCCTCACCGATCCCCCGCAGCCCACCCCAGGAGAGATCCCACATGGCCACGCCGCGGAACACCAGCGCCTCCCGTAAGTCGTCCGTCCCCCGGATCCTGATCATCGGCGCGGGATTCGCCGGGATGGAGTGCGCGCACAAGCTGGAGAAGGAGCTGAAGCCCGGAGAGGCGGTGCTGCGGCTCATCAGCCCCACCGCGCACCAGCTGTATCTGCCGCTGCTGCCGCAGGTGGCCTCCGGTGTGCTCACCCCGCAGTCCGTGGCGGTGCCGCTGCGCCGGATGCTGCGCCGTACGGCGATCGTGCCGGGCGGCGCGATCGGCATCGACCCGCAGGCCAAGGCCGTCGTCGTACGGAAGATAAACGGCGAGGTCAGCGTCGAGCGCTACGACTACCTGGTGCTCACGCCGGGCAGCGTGACCCGGCAGTTCGACATCCCGGGCCTCGACAAGTACGCGGTCGGCGTGAAGACGCTCGCCGAGGCGGCGTGGATCCGCGACCACGTGATCACGCAGCTGGACCTGGCGGCGGCCAGCTCCGACCCGGCGGAGCGCGCGGCGCGCCTCCAGTTCGTGGTGGTCGGCGGCGGCTACGCGGGCACGGAGACGGCGGCGTATCTCCAGCGCCTGACGACCGCCGCGGTCAAGCGCTATCCGGGGCTCGACCCGCGGCTCATCAAGTGGCACCTGGTCGACGTGGCGCCCAAGCTCATGCCGGAGCTGGGCGAGCGGCTCGGCGACAAGGCCATGGACATCCTGGAGCAGCGCGGCCTGCACGTCTCGCTCGGCGTCTCGGTGGCCAGCGTCACCGAGGACACAGTGACGCTCACGGACGGCCGCGAGCTGCCCTGCCACACACTCATCTGGACGGCCGGTGTCGCGCCGAGCCCGCTCGTGGCGACCCTCGGCGCGGAGACGAACCGGGGCCGGCTCGTGGTCACGCCCGAGCTGACCGTGCCGGGGCTCGACGGCGTGTTCGCGCTCGGCGACGCGGCGGCCGTGCCGGACATCGTCAAGGGCGGCGACGCCACGTGCCCGCCGACGGCGCAGCACGCCATGCGGCAGGGCTGGGCGGCGGCCCGCAACGTCCTCGCCTCCGTGCGCGGCACCCCCCTCACGCCGTACCGCCACAAGGACCTCGGCCTCGTCGTCGACCTGGGCGGCATCCAGGCGGTGTCGAAGCCGCTCGGCATCCAGCTGACCGGCCTGCCGGCGCAGGTCGTGGCCCGCGGCTACCACCTCGGCGCGCTGCGCACGCTGACCGCCCGGTTCCGCACGGCGGCCAACTGGGGCCTGAACGCGGTGGCGGGCGACGACTTCGTCCGCACCGGCTTCCAACGCCACCGCCCCGCGACCCTCCGCGACTTCGAGATGACCGACGCGTACCTCTCCCCCGAGGAACTCCAGTCGGTGGTGGCTTCACAGGTCGACGGCCGGTCGATGACGCCGGAGAAGCCGCACCTTCCGATCACCTGACTCCGCTGGGTCGCACGCCCCCCGTTGTCTTCTGGGCAGCCCCGATCTCGGAGCTGCCCAGCTTTCTGCTCCGAAACCTTGAGCAACTCACCCTCGGTGTCGAGGAGTTGCTGACGCACTCCACCCTTTCGAGTGTCGATACCTGAGCCAGAGGCAGCCATCAGGGCCAAGCCGGGGTTCACGCGACCGGCACACCCTCCACATCTCTCCCTCTGACCTGGGCAGTTGACGGCCCGACAACGTTCAATCGGGAGCCCCAAGATCACGTAGACTCCCCGCTCGCCCGGTTCCGGGTGATCACGAAATTGGCATGGGGGAGATCGATGACGGGGTATTCCGTCGAGCCAGAAGTGCTGCGTTCCGCAGCCAAGAAGATCCGCGACGCGGTGGGCGAAGCGGACAAGGTCCATCTCGACAAAATCGCCGAGGACACACCCGACTTCGGCCATTCCGACGCCGAGTTGGCATTCGACGCACTGATGGCCACGTGGCACCAGGCGTTGACCAAGACGCTCAAGGACGAGGGTGAGGAATCGGCCGACAAACTGGCCGACACCGCGCTCGACTACGAGCGCCAGGAGCAGCTCGTCCACGGATCGTTCGCGACTCAGCCGGGACCGGTCCTGTGACGGCCAAACTGGGCGAGACCAGCGACCCGAAGGAACTCATCCCCGGTGAGCCGTCCCAGCTGCGCGCGAGCGTCGACCAACTGACCAAGAAGGCCGGCATGATTGAGGCCATCGGCGACGACCTGCACTCCGTGCGCACACCGGGATGGAACGGCGACGCGAGCGACGCGTTCTGGGACGACTTCTCGCCGCAGAAGAGCAAGTGGTACCGCGGCGCCGACTCGTTGCGGAAGGCCTCTGCCGCGCTCAAGGACTACGCCGGCGTACTCGAGTGGGGGCAGGAGCAGGCCGCGGAGGCCGTGGACCAGTACGACGCCGGTGACGAGAGCGGCGCCGAATCCAGGCTCGAAGAGGCGCGCAGTCAGGTCGAGTCGGCAGGCGACACGGCGAAGAAGAGCTTCGAGAAGGTCGGCGGTTCGGACTCCGCCGCTCCCACCTGGCTGTACTGGGCGTCGCAGGACGCGCAGTCCCAGGCCGGGGAGTCCGCGCTGTCGTTCTGGGAGTCGAAGCAGTTCGACCACAATCCATGGCGGCTGCCCGGCCAAGCCGAGCCTCCCCAGGGCGAGGAGGACAAGAGGGGCAAGTACTACAGGGGCTGGGGCGAGAACCAGGACCAGCAGGCCACCGAAGAACGGCGCGACAAGGCCCTCGGGCTCAGCGCGGACCTCGGGTCGGTCTCCGGCGACGCGAAGGTGTGGGGCGCGGAGGCCTCGGGACACGGCAGCGCGCTCGGCGGAGACGTGTCCGGACGGGCCAGCTTCGACACACTCGGCGTGGAAGGCAGCGCCGGGGCCGGGATCGAGGACAGCAGGCTTCAGGCTCAGGCGTCCGCGAAGGCGTACTTGGCGCAGGGTTCGGCCGAGGGCAAGTACGAGGCCGGCGTGTTCGAAACGTCCGGCAAGGCCACGGGGTTCGTCGGCGGCGAGGCGAACGCCGCCGTGTCCGTCGGCAAGGACGGCGCCCACGCCGGTGGCGAGGCATTCGCCGGGGCCAAAGCGACGGCGGAGGGACATGCCTCCGTCGCCGGTGTCGGCGTCGGTGGCAGCGCCGAGGGCTGGGCGGGCATCGGGGCCGAGGCGCACGCCGACGCCGGCATGAAGGACGGCAAGCTGGTCATCGGGGCCGACGTCGGCGCGGCGCTCGGCGTCGGCGGGCATCTCGGCGGACAGGTCGAGATCGATCCGGGCAAGGTGGCCGACACCCTGGGAGACGCCGGGAGTGCCGCCAAGGACTGGACCACGGACAAGGTCGACGCAATCACCTCCGTCTTCGGATGAGTCGCCGATGCGTGTCCGTTCTCCGACGTCGGCACCGGCTTCGGCCATCACCCACGCGAACTGCTACGAATTGTGCACGCGCACGTCAAGGAGTTGATTCACCATGCCGGAGACCCTTCCGGTACCGCTGACCTGTGAGGTCCCGCCGGGCTGGCAGTCGGCCCCGCCCGAGGAGGTCGGGGCTCCGCACGCCGCGTTCGTGGCCCTCCACCTCGCCTCGCGGGGCTCGGGCTTCATCCCGAACATCACGATCTCGGGCCGTCCCCGCGAAGCCGCCGTCGACCTGCACGAGCTCGCCGACGAGTCGCTGCAGCGGCTGCGGGACACGGTGGGCCCCGTCGAGCTCGTCAAGCGCACCGACGTGGGACCTGGGTTCGCGCAGGGGCTCGCGGGCGCGGCCGCCGTCGTACAGAACGTGCGGGTCTACGCGCAGCAGAACGGCCATCCCGTGCAGCTGTGCCAGAGCCAGGTCCTGCTGCTCGTCGAGGACGTTCACCGGCCGGACCGCTATGCCGAGTTCGAGATCGCGCTGACGGCGCGGGCCGACCAACTGGACGAGGTCCTGGACGACTTCCAGGACTTCCTCCACACCGTGCGCCCGGTGGATCCCGCGGCGGAGTCAGGAAACGAGGCCGGCGGGGCACCGGCGCCGGGCGAAGAGGAGGCATGACGCAGTGGAAGGCATCTTGGCCATCCTGGCCGTCATCGCAGTCTATGTGGCCTGCCTCGTCGTGTCCTCACTGTGGCAACGGTGGCGACGTAACAGGGAGTTGGGCAAGTTCGCGGAGCTGACCTCGCGACTGGGTTGGCAGCACGTCAAGGAGCCCTCGAACGGCGAAGCCGACCGGTTCCTGGGCGACGCGCCCTTTCCGGTCGGCTCCCGCAGGGGGGTGTCCTTTTCGGACTACTGCTACGGCCCCTACCGCGGGCGCGACGCTGCGGCGGTCGAGGGGCGTGTCATCTCCACCTCCATGCCCCACGGCGACATGGGCGACGGTTCCAGCGACGACAGCAGCAGCTCGACGTACGCCGTGTGGTCGGTCCAACTCCCGCACTCCGTCGGCGCGTTCATGGTGCAACGCACCGGGGTGCTGCGGCGGAAGTTCGGGGCGGGCGACGACGCGCTCATCGGGAACCCGGAGTTCGACGAGCGGTTCACCGTGCGGACACTGCAGCCGTCTGTCGCCGCAGCCGCGCTGAACGGGCCGCTCGCCGAGTTCCTGCTCAACGACCCTCGGGCCGCGAAGTACCCGCTGCGGTTCACCGACACGGACCTGATCAGCTGGGACAAGGACGAGCAGTCGCCGAAGGAGATCGAGCCGGCCCTTGAGTTCCTGAGCGATGTCGCCGATCTCGTGGCCGCTCTGCAGCCTGTCGGTGGCGGGCAGTCGGATCAGCAGGCCGGCGTCGGTGCCACGGGGCCCTCGTGGGGCCCGGACGGTACTGGTGGCGCACCGGTCACGGGTGGCAGCACCGCGGCCGCAGGCGGCGACGCGGCCGCCACCGAGGAGCTGATCTCTCTGGTGCAGCAGCAGCTCACGTACTCCGGTGCGCCGTACCGGATCGAGCCGATGCAGTCGTGGTTCGACATCGTGCCGGATCTGGCGGACCCCCGCTGGCAGGGGTGCGACGAGGTGCGGGTGTGGCGCGTGACGCCGGGCGCGGACAAGCGCAGGATCAAGGTCTCCTACGACAGTCACTCGCTCGGCCCCGACGGCAGCATGGGCCCCAGGACCTCGAGCGGATACCCCAATTGGAAGGCCTTCGAGCGCGCGACGAACGCCGGAGCCACGGCGCTGGACCCGAGCCCGCACAACAAGGACTTCGGCATCGCCGTCGTCGCGCAGGTCGGCGCCAAGGCGGGGTGGCGGGGGCCGCGCAACGACGACTGGGTCGGGTACATCCTGTTCGGCGTCATCGCCGTGGCCGTGCTCGGCGCGATCGCGGCAGGTCTTGCCGTGCTGACGGGCGCGGCGCACTGACGGACCGAAGCTCGACAAAAGGCTCGGCCGGGGTTTCCCGGCCGAGCCTTTCGCGTAGCGGCGGTTGATACCACCGCCTCACCTCCCCGCCGCCCGCACCTCCTCGTACGCCTCACGCGACAGCGGCTCTGCATCCCGGGCACCGAGCCGATCCAGCGGAATCCGGTACGTCTCCGGGGACTTCCACGTCGCGATCGACGCGATCACCGTGATGGCGAGGCAGAGCGTGCCGATGGTGAGGGGCACGTTCGAGGAGCCGGGCGGGGCCACCATCGTGAAGACCGTCGGCAGGAAGGCGACGATCGCCAGGCCGATGTTCTGCGCCAGCGCGAACCCGGTGACGCGCCGCGCCGCGGGGAACAGCTCCTGGAAGAAGCAGGCGAACGTCGCGTTCCACGACTGGTAGGCGACACCCCAGGAGAGGACCGCGAGGAGGAACGTCAGCGGCACGTTGTTCGCGCCGACCGCCCACAGGTACGGGTAGCAGAGCAGCCCCGCCACCAGACCGCCGCCGATCATGATCGGGCGACGCCCGAAGCGGTCGGAGAGGTGGCCGAAGACCGGGACGACGAACATGCCGGCGACGTTCGCGGCGATCTGGATCCACAGATAGACGCTGGTGCTCATGCCGACGCCGTAGCCGGACTGCGTCGCGTAGGCGCCGCCGAAGACCGAGACCGTGACGCCGATGACGTTGACCAGCGTCATGCATACGGCACGCAGGATCTCCCGCCAGTTCTCCCTGAACGCCTCGACGAGCGGCACCTTGCGCGCCTCGGGTCCGGTCTCCTGCTGCTCCTCGAAGGCCTTCGTCTCCTCCACGCGCCGCCTGATCAGGAACCCGGCGAGCACGACGACCGCACTGAGCAGGAACGGTATGCGCCAGCCCCAGGACTTGAAGGCCTCGTCGGACAGCAGCATGGACATCGGCAGGAAGATCGCCGCGCCGAGGATCTGACCCGCGACGGTGCCGTGCAGCGCGAAGCTCGCGAGGAAGCCGCGCCTGCCGTGCGGCGCGTGCTCGATGATCATCGCGCTGGCGCCGCTCAGTTCGCCCGCGACGGCGAAGCCCTGCACGAGGCGGACGAGCGTGAGGAGGATCGGGGCGATGATCCCCACCTGCCCGTACGTGGGCAGCAGCGCCACCACGAACGTGGAGACGCCCATCAGGAGCATGGCGAGGACCAGGACGTTCTTGCGGCCCTTCTTGTCTCCCCAGTGGCCGAGCACCGCGGCGCCGATGGGGCGCGCGACGTAGCCGACGGCGTACGTGCCCAGGGAGGCGAGCACGGCGATGGTCGCGTTGCCCTCGGGGAAGAAGATCCCCGGGAAGACGAGGGCCGCGGCCTGGGCATAGATGAACCAGTCGTAGTACTCGAGGGCACTGCCGACCCAGCCGCTTGCCGCGGCCTTTCTCGACATCGTCCGCCCGGCGGCGGTCGCCTCCGCGGTACGCGACTCCTTCGACGCGGTCACGCTCATGGCTCTCCTAGGTGTGATCCGGCCACCGCAGCGAGTAGAAAGCGCTTGCATAACAGACGGCCGCAGCCGTTATTGAAACGCTCCATTAATTGCGGCTCGCCCGCGGCGGCGACGCCGCCCTGCGCGGGTCCGTGACGCCCGCGCCCGACGGTGGCAGACGGCCGCTCCCGACGACCGCGACCCGCAGGCGAGGTCCATACGAACCCGATACGGACGCGCCTGTCAATGGATTCCGGAGGCTTTCCCGTTGGATGGACCCCGGGCAGGCTTCACTCACTGAGTCGTTTCAATACGGTGCCCCGGGCACCTGTCGACGGCGCGCGCCCCGGGCCACCGCCCGGGGCGCCGCCACCGCGAGCCCTCGGACCCCTTGTCCCGAACCGCGCCGCCCGCTTAGGGTCGTTCACAACGGAAAGCGCTTTCCCCCCATCAGCTCTCCGCGAGGAACCCGCATGCCAAGCCCCGCACGTCCGGGATCCCGTCTGCCTGCCGCCGTCGTCGGCACGGGCGCGATCGTCACCGGCAGCCATCTGCCCGCCCTCACCGCCCTGCGCGAGCGCGTCGAGCTCGTCGCCGCCGTCGACGTGGACCAGGACCGCCTCGACGGATTCCGCGCCCAGGCCGCCGACGCCGGCTTCGCGGACGTCTCCGTGCACACCGACCTGACCGCGATGCTGGAGGAGGCGCGGCCCGACCTCGTCCTCATCGGCACCCCGCCGGTCTTCCACCGCGAGCAGACCGTCGCGGCGCTCAAGGCCGGCGCCTGGGTGCTGTGCGAGAAGCCGCTCACCCTGTCCCTCGCGGAGTACGACGAGATCGCCGCGGCGGAAGAGGCCAGTGGGGCGTACGCGTCCGTGGTCTTCCAGCACCGCTACGGCTCCGGCGCCGTGCACGCCCGCGAACTGCTCGCGGAGGGGACGCTCGGCCGCCCGCTCGTCGCCCACTGCCAGACGACGTGGTACCGCGACGCCGCCTACTACGAGGTCCCGTGGCGCGGCCGGTGGGCCAGCGAGGGCGGCGGCCCGGTGATGGGGCACGGCATCCACCAGTACGACCTGATGCTGCACCTGCTCGGCGAGTGGACGGAGATCCGGGCGATGGCGGCCCGGCTCGTGCACGACACGGAGAGCGAGGACGTGTCGACCGCGCTCGTCCGGTTCGAGAGCGGCGCGCTCGCCACGGTCGTCAACTCCGTGCTGTCGCCCGACGAGACGAGCCGCATCCGCATCGACTGCGAGCGGGCCACGGTCGAGCTGACGCACTTGTACGGGCACGCCAACGACGACTGGCGCTACACCCCCGCGCCGGGCGCCGAGCCGCCGCCCGCGCCCGCCGCCGACGTACCCAGCTCGCACACCGCGCAGCTGACCGCGCTGCTCGACGCGTACGACGCCGGCACCCGCCCGCCCGGCAGCGGCCGGAGCGCGCGCAGCACGCTGGAGTTCGCCGCCGCGCTCTACAAGTCGGCGTTCACCGGCGCCACGGTCACGGCCGGCGAGATCGGCCCCGGCGACCCGTTCTACGCCGCCATGCACGGAAACCACCCGGATTGGAGCCCGAAGCAGTGAGCAGCGCCCCGACCTCGCTGAAGGTCACGCACACGCACGGCGACCGCATCGTGGTGAACGCCGCCGGCACCGACCTCTTCTCCTACGTCTACAAGCCCGACCCGGACGCCTTTGAAGCGCGGAAGCCGTACGTGCATCCGCTGCGGACCCTCGCCGGGAACCTCGTCTCGGGCTACCGGCCCAACGACCACCGCTGGCACAAGGGCCTCCAGATGACGGCCAGCCACCTGTCGGGGCAGAACTTCTGGGGTGGCAACTGCTATGTGCACGGCGAGGGTTATCTGCCGCTGCCCGACCGGATCGGCTCGATGCGGCACGAGGGCTTCGACGCGGTCGACGCGTCGGACGACGAGCTGTCCTTCGCCGAGCGCCTCACGTGGATCGAGAACGGGGGCGCCGAATGGGCCCGCGAGCGACGCGGGGTGCGGGTGCACGGGGTGGACCCGGAGTCCGGCTCGTACGCCGTCGACTGGTCGATCGAGCTGACGAACACCCGCGAGGACGGCGAGGAGCTGCGCTTCGGTTCGCCGACCACGGCGGGCCGCGAGATGGCCGGGTACACGGGCCTCCAGTGGCGCGGGCCGCGGGACTTCACCGGTGGGACGGTCTTCGGTCCCGAGGAGTCGCCGGACGCGAGCGGGTCCGTGGCGACGTACGACGCGCCGGGCGCGCTGATGGGCACGCAGGGGCCGTGGCTGGCGTTCACCGCCGAGCACGACGACGTGGACGCCCATTCGACCCTGGTGTTCGCGCACGCTCCCGAGAACGCGGACGCCGTCCACGAGTCGCACTGGTTCGTGCGCGCGGAGCCGATCCCGACGGTCGCGTTCTCCTGGGCGTTCTTCGAGGAGTTCGCGCTGGCGGCGGGCGAGACGTTCCGCTACCGGTACCGGATCGTGGTCGCAGACGGCGCCTGGGACAAGGAGCGGGTCACCACGCGCCTGAAGGAGCTGCCGTGGTGAGCCTGGACAGGCCGCTGCCCGGCGGCGTCGGCCTGTCGCACATCTCGGCGTACGACTGGGAGGCGGCGGACGGCGTCTGCGGCGGCAGCCCGCATCTGCACCTCGTGTGCACGGAGGCGTACGTGGTGACGGGCGGGCGCGGCGCCGTGCAGACCCTGAGCCCGGACGGCTACCGGGACACACCGCTCGAGGCCGGTTCGCTGGCGTGGTTCGAGCCGGGGACGGTGCACCGCATGGTGCAGGGCGAGGATCTGCGGATCACCGTCCTGATGCAGAACAGCGGGCTGCCGGAGGCCGGGGACGCGGTGTTCACGTTCCCGCCGGAGTATCTGGCCGACCCGGAGAAGTACGCGGCCGCGGCGGCGCTTCCCGGTCCGGCGGGCCCGGAGGCGGAGGCCGCCGCGCGGCGTCGCAGGGATCTCGCGGTGGAGGGGTATCTGCCGCTGCGCGAGGCCCTCGCGGCGGGCGACGCGGAGCCGCTGCGGGCGTTCCAGCGGGCGGCGGCGGAGCTGGTCAGGCCGCGCGTCGCCGCGTGGCGCGAGCTGTGGCGCACGGGCGCGCTGGCCGCGGCCGAGCGCACCGGAACGCAGCTCGACGCCCTGGAGAAGGGCGACGCCGACGGCTATCTGGCCGCCTCGACCGCCCACACCGCCACGCCCACCCGCCACGGCGGGTTCGGCATGTGCGGCCGCCGTGAGGAGTACGGCATCGAGGGCGCGACGCTGCCCCGGTAGCACACAGCCCGGCCCGTCCGGCCTCCCGCGGGGACTCGGGTGGCCGGACGGGCCGACCAGCCATGGCCTTCCGTCCGCGCCGGTCTCCTGGACGACGGGATCGCGTCGGACGACGACATCACCGCACGGAGGAGTGACTTCGGCATGCCCAGAAACAGGACGACGAGGTCCTGGGCCGGCGCCCTAGCCCTCGCACTCGGCGCGCTCACCCTGGCCACGGGGTGCGGCGGCGACAGCAGCGCCGCGGGAAGCGGCGGGAAGACCGTGCTGCGCTACACCTGGTGGGGCAATCCCGACCGGGCCGAACGCACCGACAAGGCCGTGAAGTTGTTCGAGAAGAAGCACCCCGGCGTCCGGGTGCAGACGTCGTTCGCCGGCTTCGACTCGTACAAGCAGAAGCTCGCCACGCAGGCCGCGGGTGGTGACGCGCCGGACGTGATGCAGCTCGACTACCGGCAGATCGACCAGTACGCGCGGGGTGGGGTGCTGCTCGATCTCGACAAGCAGCGGCGGCAGTTGGACACCTCGGACATGGACAAGGAGCTGCTGCGCACCGGCAGGGTCGACGACACCTTGTACGCGATTCCGCAGGGTCGTGGTGCCATGACGCTCGTCTACGACGCGCGCCTGTGGCGCAAGGCGGGCATCAAGGCGCCTCGGCCCGGCTGGAGTTGGAGCGAGTGGGCGGACGCGGTGCGCACCGTCGCGCAGCGCACCGGCAAGGCGGGCGCCACCGATCCGGGCCAGAGCGAGGACGCCTTCGAGGTGTGGCTGCGCGGGCGCGGCAAGGCGCTCTACACGAAGGACGGCGCCCCCGGTTTCACGGCCGGCGACCTGGCGGCGTACTGGACGTTCACCGACAGGCTGCGACGGGCGGGCGCGGTCTCCACCGCCGAGCAGACGACGCAACTCGACGGCACCGTGGAGAACACCCCGCTGGGCCGCGGCACCGCCGCGTCCGACATCAACTGGGACGCCCCGGCGAGCGGTTACGAGCCGATGCTCGGTGACGACGTGCGGCTCGCCCCGATGCCCGCGGGCGAGGACGGCACGCCGGGCCAGTACTTCAAGCCGTCGATGTTCGTCGGCGCCGCAGCGGACACGGCGCACCCCGACGAGGCCGCCGAGCTGATCGACTTCCTGGTGAACGACCCGGAGGCGGCGAAGATCCTCGGCGCCAACCGCGGACTGCCGGTCAACGACACGCTGCGCGCGGAGTTGGAGCCGAAGCTCACCGGCTTCGACCGCACGATCGCCGACTACCAGGACTCGATCAAGCACGCGGTCTCCGCTCCGCCGCAGGCGCCGCCTGCCGGTGACATCTCGCTGCAGACCACCTTCCAGCGCGATTACGACCAGGTCTCCTACGGACACCTGAGCCCCCGTGAGGCCGCCGAGGACTACCTCACCGAACTGAAGGCGGAGCTGCGATGAGCACGTTGACGACCGGGCCGAAGCAGGACGGGGCCACCGCGGTCGGCGCGCCCGCGAAGCCCCCTGCCCGCCGAAAGCGCCGCGGCGAGGGCGCGGCGTGGGTGTTCCTCTCCCCCTGGGTGCTGGGTGCGAGCGTCCTGACGGCCGCCCCGATGCTGATCTCCCTGTATCTGTCGTTCACCGACTACGACATGTTCACGTCGCCGCACTGGGTGGGCTTCTCCAATTACGTCCAGATGTTCACCGAGGACCCGCGCTACTGGCGTTCGGTCGGTGCGACGCTGCTGTACGTCGTGATCGCGGTGCCGCTGCAACTCGCGCTCGCCCTGGGCGTCGCGCTCGCGCTGAAGTCGATGAAGCGCGGCAGGGGCTTCTACCGCTCGGCTTTCTACGCCCCGTCACTGCTCGGCGCGTCCATGTCGATCGCGCTGGTCTGGCGGGCGATCTTCAACGACGGCGGACCCGTCTCGCATCTCTTCGGAGGCGGCGGCTGGGTCAACCAGCCGGGCTGGTCGCTGCTGACCGTCGCGCTCCTGACGGTCTGGCAGTTCGGCGCGCCCATGGTGATCTTCCTCGCGGGCCTTCAGCAGATCCCGGCCGAGCTGTACGAGGCGGCGGCCGTGGACGGCGCGAAGCCGCTCCGGCAGTTCTGGTCGATCACCGTGCCGATGCTGTCCCCCGTCCTCTTCTTCAACCTGGTCCTCCAGACGATCCAGGCCTTCCAGGTCTTCACCCCGGCGTTCGCGATCAGCGGCGGCAGAGGTGGCCCCGCCGACTCGACGCTCTTCTACACGCTGTACCTCTACGACCGCGGGTTCACGGCCTCCCACATGGGCTACGCCTCCGCGATGGCCTGGGTGCTGCTGATCGCCATCGGCGGTGTCACCGCGATCCTCTTCAAGACCTCGCGCAACTGGGTCTTCTACTCCAACGAGCCCGAGGGAGCCGCCCGATGAGCGCCACCACGGTCCCCACGTCCTCGAGCGGGCGCCGGCCCTGGCGCCGGATCGCCCTGCACGTCGGCTGTCTCGCCGCGCTCGCCGTGATGCTGTACCCGCTGGCGTGGCTGCTCGCGACGTCGTTCAAGCCGGCGTCCGAGGTGATCGCCAGCCTCAAGCTGCTCCCGTCCCACCTGGAGTGGTCGAACTACTCGACGGCCCTGGACGGCATCGAGGGCGTCTCGGTGGGCCGGCTGCTCACGAACTCCCTGCTGATCGCGGGCGGCGCGGTCCTGGGCAACGTACTGAGCTGCTCACTCGCCGCGTACGCGTTCGCGCGCCTCAGGTTCCGGATGCGCGGCCCGCTGTTCGCGTTCATGATCGCGACGATCATGCTGCCGCACCACGCGGTGCTGATCCCGCAGTACATCGTGTTCAACCAGCTGGGCATGGTGAACACCTACTGGCCGCTGATCCTCCCGAAGTTCCTGGCCACGGAGGCGTTCTTCGTCTTCCTGATCGTGCAGTTCATGCGCGGCCTGCCGCGGGAGCTGGAGGAGGCCGCGACGATCGACGGTGCGGGCCCGTACCGCACGTTCTTCTCCGTGATCCTGCCGCTCACCCGCCCGGCGCTGATCACCACGGCGATCTTCACCTTCATCTGGACGTGGAACGACTTCTTCACGCAGCTCATCTACCTGTCCACACCGGACAAGTTCACGCTGACGCTGGCGCTGCGCTCGTTCGTGGACGCGTCCAGCCAGTCGTCGTTCGGGCCGATGTTCGCGATGTCGGTGCTCGCGCTGCTGCCGATCGTGCTGTTCTTCTTCGCCTTCCAGCGGTTCCTCGTGGAGGGCATGGCCAGTTCGGGGGTCAAGGGATGAGCGTGCGCCGACAGCCGGGCGAGGTGTTCGGCACACGGGTGTCGCTGTTCGCGGACGTACTGAGCATCGGCCTTGTCACGGCGCTCGTCTCGCTGCCGCTGGTGACGGCGCCCGCGGCGCTCTCCACGGCGTGCGCGGTGCTGCGCGGCGCCGCCGAGCACCGGCCGAGCACGGCGGGGCGCTATGTCGCGGTGCTGCGCGCCCGCTTCCGTGCGGGGGACGTGGGGGCCGGTGCCGCTCTGCTGCTGGCGCTCGGCCTCGTGGCGGCGGACGCGGCGCTCGCGGCGGCGGGCCTGCCGGGGGCGGCGGTGTTCGCGGGGGCGGCGGGACTGCTCGCGGCGGGCGCGCTCGTGGTGGGGCTGCGGGCGTGCGGCCGCGAGGAGTCGGTGAAGGACTGGCGGGCAGCGGTGCGCGCCGCCGCCCGCGACGCGGCCCTCGATCTGCCCGGCAGCGCGCTGGTGCTGCTCGCGGTGGCGACCTGCGCGCTGTGCGCGTGGATGCTGCTGCCTTTGGCGTTCCTGGTGCCGGGGCCGCTGGCGCTCGCGCTGGTGGCGGTGGCGGGCCGGGCTCAGGGACCGGTGCGGCTCAGTGCGGGCCGCCTCCCAGTCGCCCTTCCAGCTGGAGGAGCAACTCACCCAGAAGGGAGCTGAGTTGTTGGTCCTTGCCGTCGCCGAGGCCCGAAAGGATGGAGCCCTCGTACGCGAGTTGACTCGGCAGCAGCTCGTCGACGAGGGCGCGGCCCTCGTCGGTGAGGCTGAGGTGCGAGACGCGGCGGTCGCGGGTGTCGCCGCGGCGGTCGATCAGGCCGCGCTCCTGGAGCTGCTTGAGGCGCTTGGTGACGGCGGCGCCCGAGGCGAAGGTCTCGCGGGCGAGGTCGCCGGGCGTGAGCTCGCGCCCGGTCCTGCGCAACGTGCCGAGCAGGTCGAACTCGGCCCTGCTCAGGCCCGCGTGCCGCAGCGGCGCGTCCTCGGCCTGCTGGAGCAGGGCCGCGCACCGGTTGATGCGGCCGATGATCTCCATGGGACCGGTGTCGATGTCGGGTCGTACGGCGTGCCACTGCCGTACGACCGACGAGACGATGTCGAGCGGCCCCGTTGCCGCCGCGCCTTGCTGCGTGCTCATGCCTGCCTGACCGGACCTTCCTCATCGGCCGAACGTTGTGCGTCCGCCACTATCCGCTACCGCGGGGCGCCCGCACCACTCGGGGATCCCGCCTCCGCGTCGGCCGCCTGCCGGCGGACCGTGGCCGCGAGCGTCCGGTGTCCCGACTGCTCGGCGGCGAGCACCCGCTCCTCGGGCAGCGCCCGCTGCCACCATTCGCCCGCGGCGGTGTCGGCGGCGGCGCGCAGGTCGACGAGGGCGGCGGCGAGACGGCGCCGGGCGGTCTCCAGCGCGGCGTGCCCGGGGGCCGGCTCGGCGAGGGTGCGCTCGGCGGTCTCGCGGGCGGCCTCGCTCGCGGTGAGGGCCTGCTCGATGCCGTCGGTGGCGCGCCGGTTGGTGACGGCGATGGCCGCGACGACGCCGAGCACGGCTCCGACGAGGGTGTCGACGACCCGGTCGCCGATCAGCTCGCCGGGCTCCTGGTAGCGGGCGAACTCGGTGACCAGGAGGGCCATCGGCGTCACGCACAGGCTGCCGAGCCAGTAGTTGCGGGTGATGAGCGCCTCGGCGCCGAACGCGCAGACCAGGACGCACAGGACGAGCGCGGCCTTGCTGGTGTGGGCGAGCGGGACGACGGCGGCGAAGACGAGGACGCCCGCGATGTTGCCGACGACGCGCTGGACGCCGCGCTTCCAGGACAGCGCCAGGTTGGCCTGGTAGATCGAGGCGGCGGTGACAAGGGCCCAGTAGGGGCGGCCGACGCCGAGGGCCATCGAGGCGTATCCGGCGAGGGCGCAGCCGACGAACGTGCGCACGGCGATGGGCAGCAGCGGCGAGCCGGGGCCGATCCGCCGCCACAGCGAGGGCCTGCCGCCCGCCAGCTCTGCCTCGATGCCGAGCAGCTCGTCGTCCATCCCTGCGATCCGCGCGGGCCGCGGCACCGCTCCGGCTCCGCGCAGTCCGTCCGCCCAGGAGCGCAGCTGCCCGGCGTCGGTGTCGGAGGGGGCGGCGATGGCGACCTCGGCGCGCAGCACGAGCCGCTCAAGGGAGCGCCGCGCCTCGGTGCGCGCCCCCGTGGCGAGCAGCGACTGCCACGCGGCGTGCACGGCGGCGGCAGCGGCGCCGCGGGCGGGCGCGTGCTCGGGCCGCTCGACGTACGCGGCGGCGGCGTGCAGGGCGCGTGCGGTGGCGCGCCGCTCGGGGCCGTGCGGGCGTACGAGGGCGGGGGCCATGCCGACGAGCCAGGAGACGGCGCCTGCGGCGAGCATCAGCGCGAGGTGGCCGGGTGCCTGTTCGATCCGCTGCGGCGCGAACAGGGTCGCGGAGCTGATGAACGTGAAGATCAGGTTTCCGGGCGGGCCGATCCGGGTCGCGTCGCAGAGCGCCTTCTGCACGGCGGCGAGCAGCGCGCCGACGGCGACGAGGACGGCCGTGGAGGACGTGAGCGAGGCGGTGACCATGGCGATCGCGACGCCCGCGAACATGCCGGCGACCACGCCCGCGAGGGCGCGGGCACGGGCCGAGTACGGGAGGTTGTGCCCGAACAGGGCGCACAGGCTGCCCGCCATCGTGTACATGGCGAGGTCGAGGCGGCCGAGCGCGAGCAGCGTCAGGTTGGGTATCGCGGAGGCGACGACCACGCTGGTCGCGGGCTTGATCCAGACGTCGGACGGCTTGTTGAGGCGCAGCACTCCGGCGAGCGGGAGGCGGTGGACGGTGCGGGGGCGAGATGTCGGTGGTGTGCTGCTCATAAGAAAACTTTAGCAGGTGTTTTACCCGTAAAGCTTTCCCGCGCACTGCACCGTGATCGGTTCCACACCGCGCCCACGCGACCGCCCGTGCTCCCCTGCGCCGCCATACGCCCCCGTCCGCCGGGGCATCTCCTGGACGTAAGGAGACGACGACATGGGGGACCCGGTGCACGGACCGCTCTCGGCCGCCTGGCTGCTGGTCGCGCTGTGCGCGGCGACCGGCGCGTACTGCCTGCTGCGGATGCGCAGCACCGTCGAGGAGCAGCGCCGCACGGCGGGCGGCGAGGCCCTGATGGGATTCGGGATGGCGCTGATGGCCGTGCCGGCCGCGGTGCTCACTCCCCCGCACTGGGCGTGGCTGCTGTACGCGGCGGTGTTCGGCGGCGCCGCGCTGCGCGCGCTGTGGGCCGCCCGGGGCGGCGCCCACCACCTGCACCACCTCGTCGGCACGTTCGCGATGGCATACATGGCGGTGGCCATGGCCGTCCGCCCCGAGGCACACGCGCATCATGGCGGCGCGGGCGCCCCGGTACTCACGGGCGCCCTGCTCCTCTACTTCGCCGTGTACGTCCTGTGGTCGGGCGCGCGTCTGGTTCCGGCCGCGACCGCCCCCGCCGGGGCGCCGGTGGCCGCACCGGGCTGGGGCGACCGGCCGGAGCTCGCGCGCGCCTGCCGCCTCTCCATGGGGATCGGGATGCTGGCGATGCTGCTCACGATGTAGCGCGCCGGGCGCGGCGCCCCACTACGGGAACAGCACGATCCCCGCCGCGATCACCACCACCACGGCGATGATCAGCAGAATCGTCGCCAGCGTCCCGCGGTGCTTGACCCGCTTTCTCGGTCCGCCGCCGCGCGGCCGGTCCTCGGGCATCCGGGAGCCGGGCGAGCGCTGGTAGAAGTCGGTGTCTCCTGGGTCGGTCATGGTCGTCACTCCCTCCTCCTGCGCCACCCGACGGGTTCCCTCGACGGCCGGAGCCAACCACCCGCGCGGCGATCGGCCCACCCGTGCGGCGATCAACGAAACCGTGGCGTGCGTCACTTGCCGCGCGAGCCCATACCCGTGGGTAGCCCCGGCCTCATAGGGTGACGGCCATGACGGTCCCCGTAGCACTGTTGCTGCTCGGCGCCCTGGCCGCTCTGGTGGCGCCGCGACTGCTGGCGCGCGCGGACTGGACGGAGCGGGAACCGATCGTCGCGCTGTGGGCGTGGCAGTGCGTGGTCGCCGGTGTCCTGCTGTGCTGTGTGCTCGCGATGACGCTGAGCGCGGCGGCGGCCTGGAGCGAGGTGCGCGGCCAACTCTTCGCGGCGGCGCCGCACGGGGTGGTGGACGCGTACGCGCTGCGCGCCGCCGGAGGCTGGGCGGCGACGCTCGCCGTGACGCTCGCCCTGGGCGGCGCGTGGACGGTGGCGATGCTCGTCCGCGAGGTACTCGCGTCCCGGGCGAGGCGCCGCGCGCGCCGGTCCGAACTCCTGGAGCGGGCGCCGCTGTTGCCGGGCGAGGAGCCGGGCCCCGACCGCCTCGTGATCCTGGAGGGCAGGCGCCCCGACGCCTGGTGGCTGCCGGGGCCGACGCCGCAACTGGTGCTCACCACGGCCGCGTTGCAGCGGTTGAAGGGCCGTCAGCTGGACGCGGTGCTCGCGCACGAGACGGGCCACGCGCGCTGGCGGCACGACTGGCTGCTGCACTGCTCGGGCGCGCTCGCCGCCGGTTTCCCGCAGGTCCCGGTCTTCGCCTCGTTCCGGAACGAGATGCACCGCCTGGTGGAGCTCGCGGCGGACGACGTCGCCTCGCGCCGCTTCGGCCGCATGAGCATCGCGCTGGCCCTCGTGGAACTCAACGAGGAGCGTGGTGTGTTCGACCCGTGCACGCCGTTGCAGGCCCACGTGCCGCAGCGGGTGCACCGGCTGCTCGCGCCGCAGTCCCGCCTGACACCGGGGCATCGGCTGCGCCTGACCGCCGCCGCGGCCCTGGTCCCGCTCGTCCCGCTCCTGGTCACCTTCGTCCCGGCGCTCCGCGCGCTCGGCTAGACCTCGTCGGGCGCCACCTTGTAGCCGGCCACGGAGGGCCAGCGGACCGTCAGTACGACGGACTCCTCCTCGGCGTACCAGGAGTGGTCGACGCCCTTGCCCCACACGACGTAGTCGCCCTGCCGGGCCAGGAGCACGCTGCGGCCCGGCAGTTCCACGCGGAAGCGGCCGCTGATGAGGACGAGGAGGGCGGTGCGTTCCTTGCCGGTCACCTACCGGGCCCGCTCGTCGCCCGCCGGGTGGACGCCCCACTTGATCTCCACGTCCGCGCTGTGCCGGGGATCGCCGGCGTCCTTGAAGTGCCCGAGCAACCACCCCCGGTCCAGCGCCGCGTCCTGCCCCGCATTGCCCACGTAGACGCTGTCGTTCATGGCCCGGAAGCTAACACCCGCTCGGGGACTTCCGCGCGCCACGCCGCCGGTTCCGGGATGGCCCCGGCGGTGCCCGATGCGCGAGGATCTTCTCCATGCACCCGGCACGGCTCGACTCCCCGCCCCGCCGCCCCCGACCCGCGCTCGCGCTCTGCACGGCCCTGGCCGTCCCGTCCGTTCTGCTGCTCGTCCTGGTGGCGGTGCGCTGGAGCCCGCTGATGGGCCTCGACCGCGACATCGCCCGCTCCCTGCACGGCCGGGCCGTCGCCGACCCCGGGATCACCCGGGTCAACCGGGTCCTGACCGACTGGGTGTGGGACCCGTGGACGATGCGGCTGCTGTGCGCGGTGGTCGTGCTGGCCCTCGTGTGGCGGCTCCGTGACTGGCTGCTCGCGGGCTGGGTGGCGGGCACCTGTCTGGTGGGCACGCTGCTGCAGCAGGGCCTGAAGGCGGCCGTCGACCGGCCGCGCCCGGTGTGGCGGGACCCGGTGGACTCCGCGCACTACGCGGCGTTCCCCTCGGGCCACGCGATGACGGCGGCCGTGGTGTGCGGGCTCGTCCTGTGGCTGCTGCGGCGGTACGGGGCCGGGCGCGCGCTGTGGCGGACGGCGCTCGCGCTCGCCGTGGTGTCGGTGCTCGGCGTCGGCCTGACCCGGCTGTGGCTGGGCGTGCACTGGCCGACGGACGTGCTGGGCGGCTGGCTGCTCGGTGCGCTGACGGTGACGCCGGCCGTGGCGGCGTACGACCGCTGGGTGGCGCCGAACGCGCGCGCTTGACCGGCGTGTTCGGGGCGCCGGAGGATCGGGCGCATGACGATCAAAGCCGTGCTGTTCGACTTCTCCGGGACGCTGTTCCGCATCGAGTCCACCGCGTCCTGGCTGCGCGCCGTGCTCGACGAGGCGGGCCTGACGATGCCCGAGGAGGCGTTCGTACGCGCCGCCGAGGACCTTGACACGGCGGGCGCGCTGCCGGGCGGCAGCACGCACCAGTCGAACGTGCCGGAGCACCTCGCCGAGCTGGTCGCCGTCCGCGACGTGGACGCCTCGCGGCACCGGGCCGCGTACACCGGCCTCGCCCGCCAGGTGCCGCTGCCGGACGAGCGGCTCTACGACGCCCTGTACGACCGGCACATGACGCCCGCCGCCTGGCGGCCCTACCCGGACGCCCGCGAGGTGCTCGCCGCCCTGCGCGAGCGCGGCGTCCGGGTCGCCGTGGTCAGCAACATCGGCTGGGACCCGCGCCCCGTCTTCGAAGCGCACGGCCTCGACCGGTACGTCGACACGTACGTCCTGTCGTACCGGCACGGCGTCACGAAGCCGGATCCGCGGCTCTTCGCGGCGGCCTGCGAGGAGTTGGGCACCGCGCCCGGCGACACGCTGATGGTGGGCGACGACCGGATCGCGGACGGCGGTGCGGCGGAGCTGGGCTGCGCGGTGCACTTCGTGGACCATCTGCCCGTCGAGGCCCGCCCCGACGGGCTGCGCCCCGTGCTCGACCTGCTCTGACGGGACGCCCGCCCGACGCCGCGTCACCTGACACGGCGGCACCCCACACGCACACATCCCGCACACGACACGACCGCACTCGGACGATCCCCCGCGTCGCCCGAGTACGGCCGGTCCTCCCCCGCGCGCACCACACCCCGAGGGGCCGGTGGCCGGGAAGCGCTGAGTATAGTTGGCTGCGAGCCAGTCAACGCAGGAGTCAAGAATGTCCCCCCGCAGCGCATCGGTCAATGAGGAGTTGCGCCGACGTTCCCGCGAGCGGCTCCTGCAGGCGACGCTGGAGCTCGTCGGGGAGCGCGGGTACGACGCGACGACGCTCGGCGACATCGCGGACCGCGCCCGTTCGGCGCGCGGTCTCGTCTCGTACTACTTCCCCGGGAAGCGGCAGTTGTTGCAGTCGGCCGTGCACCGGCTGATGCACCGCACGCTGGAGGAGGCGCTGGAGCGCGAGCCGCGGCCCGCGCCCGAGGACGGCGACGAACGCCTTGCGCGCGCCATCGACGCGATCCTGGGTCTGGCCCGCGACCATCCGGTGCTGATGCGCACGCACATGGCGGGGATCCTGCAGGCCGAGGGCTTCGTGCAGTGCCCCGAGCAGCAGCGGCTCGCGGCGCTGCTGCGGGACACGGTGCTGCGGCACGGCACGCTCGACGTCGACACGGACTACCCGCTGCTGCGGGCGCTGTTGATGGGCGCCGTGTTCTCGATCCTGGTGCCCGGGGTGCCGATGCCGGTCACGACGCTGCGCACCGAACTGTTCCACCGCTACGAGCTGGAGTGGCGGCGGGGCTTCCCGCCGGACGACGAGGATGACGCGTCGTCCGACGAGAGCCCCGCGCACGGCAGACCGGCGGATTTCTCACGCTACTTCGAGCCGCTCTCGCCCGCCGCTCACGGCGATGCGTCCGCTCAGTCGAAGTAGTCCGGCTGCGTCTGGACGTTGAGCTCGCCGAGGCGGACCTTGGCCGCCGGGTCGGTCCTGGCGTCCTTGATCTTCAGGACGTCGAAGCCCTTGGCGATGTCGTTCGAGTACACGTAACCGTTGTAGTAGTACGCGGACCAGGAGCCGCCCGTGGTCATCTTGTCCGTGGTGAGCGGGCCCCGCTCGAAGTAGCCGATCTCCTTGGGCTTCGAGGAGTCGGTGAAGTCCCAGACGGAGACGCCGCCCTGGTACCAGGCCTGCACCATCAGGTCCTTGCCCTTGACCGGGATCAGCGAGCCGTTGTGGGCGACGCAGTTCTCGGTGTCGGCCTGGTGGCGCGGGATCTTGAAGTAGCTCTTGAAGACGAGCTTGCGCTTGTCGCCCTTGCCGGTGATGTCGTAGATGCCGTCGGCGCCGCGGTTCGGGCCGATCTCGGCGTTGCAGGTGGCCGCGCCGCCGCCACCCAGCTCGTCGGTGAAGACGACCTTGTTCGCCTTCTGGTTGAAGGTCGCCGAGTGCCAGAACGCGAAGTTGACGTTGTCCTGGACCTGGTCGATGACCTTCGGGTTCTCCGGGTCCTTGATGGAGAACAGGATGCCGTCGCCCATGCAGGCGCCCGCCGCGAGGTCCTTGGAGGGCAGCACGGTGATGTCGTGGCAGCCGGTGGTCTTGGAGACGCCCGGGTTGGTGGGCGCGCCGGGGTTGCCGCCGCCGTCCTCGCCCTCCCCGGGGAAGAGCACCGGGAAGTTCACGACGGCCGCCTTCTGCGGCGCGTCGCGCGGCACCTTGATGACCGAGATGCCGTCGTGCGGCGGCTGGCAGTCGGGGAAGGACGCGCTGGGCGAGTAGGAGGAGACGTAGATGTAGACGTTCTTCTTCTCCGGCACCAGGCTGTGGGTGTGCGAGCCGCAGGCGGTCTCGACGGCGGCGACGTACTTCGGGTTCTTCTTGTCGCTGATGTCGAAGACCTTCATGCCCTCCCAGGACGACTTCTCGGTCGCCGGCTGGGTGGTGGAGGCGCAGGAGTCGTCGCTGCGGGAGCTGTCCGTGGACAGGAACAGCAGGTTCCCGGAGACGGAGACGTCGTTCTGGGAGCCGGGACACAGCACCTGGGCGACCGTCTTCGGCGCCTTCGGGTTGCTGATGTCGAAGACGCGGAAGCCGTCGTAGTTCCCGGCGAACGCGTACTTGCCCTGGAAGGCGAGGTCCGAGTTCGTGCCGGGCAGCGCGTCCTTGGGGATGTTGGTGACGTGCTCGACGTTGTCCGAGTGGACGACCTCGTCCTGGCCGGGTATCTCACCGGCGGATATGGACTTCTCGACCTCGGCCTCGGTGCTCTTCGAGACGCTCTTGGGCGCCTGCGACCTGTCGCCCGGGTCGGGCGTCGCCGAGACGGGTCCCGCGGCGAGCAGCGCCGCGAGGAGTCCGGCCGCGGCCGTGGCAACTCCCAGGCGTCTGCGCCGTGTTCGGGGGGAGTACAGGGTCACTGTTGTCTCCTTGGGTGACGGTGAGTTCGCTCGTACGTGAACGATTCACGGATCTCCCCGAGTATCGTCTTCCTCATGCACAGATCAATAGATGGCAACGCAATCGTCATGAAAGTTGCTGTCGCCGCGCTGGCGGCGGTGTCGGCGCTGGCATTGACCGGGTGCGACTCAGGGGGTTCGGACGGCGCCGCCAAGGCCAACTCCCGTGTGTCCGACGGCCCTTCGGTGATCGCGCCCGGCAAGCCGGGCGACGCGGCCGAGACACTGTCGGCCAAGGACGCGGAGCGGCGCGGCGCGGACGACACCCCGAACTCGGCGGACGTCACGTACGCGCAGATGATGATTCCGCACCACGAACAGGCCCTGGAGATGACCGAATTGGCTCCGAAGCGGGCCGATTCGGAGCAGGTCAAGCGGCTCGCCGAGCGGATCTCGGCGGCGCAGGGCCCGGAGATCGGGGCGATGCGCGCCTGGCTCCAGAAGTACGACAAGGACACCGAGGCCGGCGGCCACCACGCGCACGACGCGATGCCCGGCATGGCGACGCCGACCCAGCTGAAGAAGCTGAAGGCCGCCCACG
Source organism: Streptomyces sp. SDT5-1 (assembly GCF_052245995.1). Lineage (NCBI taxonomy): Bacteria > Bacillati > Actinomycetota > Actinomycetes > Kitasatosporales > Streptomycetaceae > Streptomyces > Streptomyces sp. SDT5-1. Next base: position 1,393,482 of record NZ_CM125963.1, read on the forward strand.
GCAAGGCGTTCGACGAGCTGTTCCTGAAGCTGATGATCACGCACCACCAGGGCGCCGTGACGATGGCCACCGAGGTCAAGAGCGGCGGGAACAACGTGCAGGTCGAGGAGATGGCGGACGACGTGATCGCGCAGCAGACCACGGAGATCGCCCGGATGCGCGACATGTCCTGAGCCACGGCCGCACCCCTCCCCCGCCGCGGCTCCCGGTGTCATGCTGGAGGTCAGGAGCACCACGGCGGAGGGAGCCTCCAGTGCCGCACATCGCCGTCGTCGGCTCGGGCCCGAGCGGGGTCTACACCGCGCAGGGCCTGGTGCGGCAGGACCGCGTCCCGGACCTGCGCGTGGACGTGCTCGACCGGCTGCCGTGCCCGTACGGGCTCGTGCGGTACGGGGTGGCGCCGGACCACGAGAAGATCAAGTCGCTCCAGGGCAGTCTGCGTTCGGTCCTGGAGGACGAGCGGGTGCGCTTCGTCGGGGGCGTGGAGATCGGCCCCGCGCTGCCGCCCGCCCGACTCCTGGAGCTGTACGACGCGGTGGTGTACTGCGTGGGCGCGGCGGCCGACCGGCGGCTCGGGGTGCCGGGCGAGGATCTGCCGGGCAGCTGGTCGGCGACGGACTTCGTGGCCTGGTACAGCGCGCACCCGGACGCGGTCGACGGCGGTTTCGTGCGCGGCGTGCGCGCGGCGGTGGCCGTCGGGGTGGGCAATGTCGCGGTCGACGTGACGCGGATGCTGGCGCGCGGCGCCGCCGAGCTGCTGCCCACCGACATGCCGGACGCCGCGCTCGGCACCCTCGCGGCGAGCGAGGTCAGGGACGTGCACATGGTGGGCAGGCGCGGCCCCTCGCAGGCCCGTTTCACCACAAAGGAGCTGCGGGAGCTGGGCGGGCTCCCGGACACCGGGATCGTCCTGGACGAGCGGGAGCTGGCGCTCGACCCCGCGTACGTCGATCCGTCCGGGCTTACCGCGGCGCAGCGGCGCAATGTGGAGGTGCTGCGGGGCTGGGCCGCCGCCCCCGGGCGGAACACGGGCCGCCGGATCCATCTGCGCTTCTTCCTGCGCCCCGTGGAGATCCTCGCGGGCGGCGACGGGCGGGTGGCCGGGGTGCGCTTCGAGCGGACGCGGCCCGACGGGCGGGGCGGCGTGGTGGGCACGGGCGCCTTCGAGGACATCGACGCCGGTCTTGTGCTGCGGTCGGTCGGCTATCGCGGGGTGCCGCTGAAGGGCCTGCCGTTCGACGAGGCCACCGGCACCGTGCCGCACGAGGCCGGAAGAGTGCTGCGGGACGGGCGCGTGTCGCCCGGCGAGTACGTCGCCGGATGGATCAAGCGGGGCCCGACCGGCGTGATCGGCACCAACCGCCCGTGCGCGAAGGAGACCGTCACCTCGCTCCTGGACGACGCCCCCGGGCTCGTACGCGGCGGCGGGCGGGCCCGTGATCCGCTGGCCGGGCTGATCGAGGCCGGGGCGCGGCCCGTGCTGTGGGACGGGTGGCGGGCGATCGAGCGCGCCGAGGCCGAACTCGGCCGGGGTCTCGGGCGCGGGCCCGTGAAGATCCCGGACTGGGACGGGCTGCTGAGCGTCGCGCGCGAGGCGTAGCGCCCGGCGGGGTCAGCCCTCGCCGAGCCGCGCGTCCTGCCGGTCGGCGGCGTCGAGCACGGCGTCGAGCAGGCCGGGGAAGAGCGCGTCCAGGTCGTCCCTGCGCAGCCCGTTGAGCTTGGCGGTGCCCCGGTAGACCTGGACGATCACGCCGGCCTCGCGCAGCACCCGGAAGTGGTGCGTGGTCGTCGACTTGGTGACGGGCAGGTCGAACGCGGAGCAGGACAGCTCGGCCTCCTCCGACGTCGCCATCTCGCGGACGACGGCGAGCCGCATCGGGTCGGACAGCGCGTGCAACACGGCCTCGAGCCGGATCTCCTCGCGCTCGGGGTGCGCGAGCGTGCGGCCGCCGACGGCGGTCCCGGTGTGCGGTGCTGCGGTCGTCATGGACGACTCCCCTTCGCGGTGCGTGCGGCTCGACGCGTACGGCGCGTCACGGCTCATTGTACGAGACCTCTCGTAGTTTGACATCTGCCGTACTACGATGGCTATCGTACGAAGCAGGTCCTCGTCGCACCCCTCGAGGCCATTTCCGCGATCCACACCGAATGGAGTCCGCCGTGAGCGCACTGTTCGAGCCCTACACCCTGCGGTCCCTGACCATCCCGAACCGCGTGTGGATGCCGCCGATGTGCCAGTACAGCGCGGCTCCCGAAGGCCCGCTCACGGGTGCGCCGAACGACTGGCACTTCCAGCACTACGGGGCGCGCGCCGCCGGCGGCACCGGCCTGATCATCGTCGAGGCGACGGCCGTCTCCCCCGAGGGCCGGATCTCCCCGCAGGACCTCGGCATCTGGAACGACACGCAGGTCGAGGCGTTCCGGCGGATCACCTCGTTCCTGAAGTCGCAGAACACCGTGCCGGGCATCCAGCTCGGGCACGCGGGCCGCAAGGCGTCGACCGACCGGCCCTGGAAGGGCGGCGCGCCGGTGGGCCCCGAGGCGCACGGCTGGCAGCCCGTCGCGCCGAGCGCCGTGCCGTTCGACGAGCAGCACCCCACGCCGACCGAGCTGACGGTCGACGGCATCAAGGAGATCGTCCACCAGTTCGTGGCCGCCGCGAAGCGCTCCCTCGACGCCGGTTTCCAGGTGATCGAGCTGCACGGCGCCCACGGCTACCTGATCGGCGAGTTCCTCTCCCCGCACTCCAACAAGCGCACCGACGCGTACGGCGGCTCGTACGAGAACCGCACGCGCTTCGCGCTGGAGGTCGTCGACGCGGTGCGCGCCGTGTGGCCCGAGGAGCTGCCGCTGCTGTTCCGCATCTCCGCCACGGACTGGCTGGAGGGCGAGGAGGGCTGGACCGCCGACGACACCGTCCGGTTCGCCGCCGAGCTGAAGGAGCACGGCGTGGACCTGATCGACGTGTCGACGGGCGGCAACGCGGCGGGCGTCCGCATCCCGGTCGGCCCCGGCTACCAGGTGCCGTTCGCGGCCCGTGTCCGCAACGAGGCCGGTGTCCCGGCCGCCGCCGTCGGCCTGATCACCGAGGCCGAGCAGGCGGAGAAGATCCTCGCGAACGGCGAGGCCGACGCGGTCCTGCTCGGCCGCGAGCTGCTGCGCGACCCGTCGTTCGCCCGCCACGCGGCGCGCGAGCTGGGCGCGGAGAGCCACGTCCCCGACCAGTACCACCGCTCGGTCTGAGCCCAGCAGCACGTACGCCCCCGCGTGACCACGGATCGCGGGGGCGTACGCGTTTTGGGGGCCGGGCGGACAGGCCCTAGTGTCCGGCCACCACACCCGACAGCTCGTTCGTGCCCTTGGGCAGCTTCACGGACGTGATCTTCTTGCCACTGTCGAGGTCGATGGCGTGCAGGGCCTTCTCGCCGGGCTCGGAGACGTACGCGGTGTGGTCGCGGACGAACAGGGTCGGCCGGGGCTGCTGCCAGTCGAGGGGCTCGCGCCACTCGCCGACCGCGTCGATCCGCTTCTCGACCTTGCCGGTGTCCGGGTCGATGACGTGCAGCTTTCCGTCGGTGCCCAGGACCAGTGCCTCGCCCTCGGGGCCGCGCGCGAGGGAGCGGAAGGAGTAGCTGGTGCCGAGGTCGACGAGGCGGAGCTTCTTCTTCTCCGTGTCGACGAGGGAGATCCGCGTGGGCCGCTCCAACTCGGCCTCGGCGTCCGTCTTGTAGTCGCCGAGGAGGACAGGGGACTTCTCGCTGCCGGCCTGGTTCCCGATGCGGCCGTAGTCGTCCGGAGCGTCGATCTTCGTGAACTCGCCGTCCTTGTGGACGAGGATGCCGTCCTCGCAGCCGATGCCTATCGCCTCGCCCTGGGCGGCGGCCTCGCCGTGCACGCCGGGGCACTTCTCGTTGCGGGCGATCTCCTTGTTGTCCTTGTCGAGGACGAGGACGCCGGTGCGCTTCTCCTTGTCGCCGAGCGTGCTGAGGAGCTGTCCGTTCTTCAGCTCGATGGCCACGCCGTGGTGGGCCTTCGCGGAGGTGTACGTGCGGCCCTCGGGCTTCTCGCCGCCTGCCAGGTCGGCGGGGTCGAAGACGTTGACCTCGCCGGTGCCGTCGGTGAACAGCACCGTCTTCCCGGCGTGCCGCACGACGTGGCCCGGCTCGGAGCCCTTGTACGTAATGTCGGTGAGGCGCTTTCCGGTGGCGTCCAGGACACGGAAGCCGCTGTCGGTGGAGACGACGACGTGGTCCTTGTCGCCGGCCGGGTTGAGGCGGTTGAAGCCGGGCAGGTCGATCGTGCCGCCCAGCTTCAGGGTTGTGCCGTCGAGGATGTAGAGGCCGCCGTCGAATCCGGCGACGAGCGGGTCGTCGACCGCCTGCGCGGGTGTGGCGCGGGCCCCCTTGGCGGCGCTCTTCTTCGTGTCGTCCTCGTTGCCGCAGGCGGTCAGCACGGTGGCGAAGGCCAGGGCGCAGGCGGTTCCGCCGAGGGCTCTCCTGCGGGTGGTGGTGTTCACGGGTGATCCTTCCGGGTGGGAGCTGGTGGGGTCAGCGGGCGGTGAGGCCCTTGGTCATCGCGGTGGTGTTGGCGCGCATCATGCGCAGGTACGTGTCCGCTCCCTCGCCCTTCGCCGTCAGGGACTCCGAGTACAGCGGCACTACCTGGACCCGGCCGCCCATCTCCTTGCGGAGCACGTCGGCCAGGCGGGTGGGCTGCGAGGAGTCGGCGAACACGGTGTTCACGCCCGCCCGTTCCATGGCTTCGGTGAGGGAGCGCAGGTCGGAGGAGCTGGGCGAGGCGAGGGTGGTGCCGCTGGGGACGACGGCGCCGATGACGCGCAGGTCATAGCGGTCGGCGAGGTAGCCGAAGACGTGGTGGTTGGTGACGAGGGAGCGGCGGTCCTCCGGGACACTGTCGAAGGACTTCCGCATCCACGCGGCGAGGTCGGCGAGTTGTCCGTCGTAGCGCGCGGCGCGGGCCCGTACCGCGCTCTTGTCGACGCCGCCGACGTGCTCGGTGATCTGCTCGGCGATGAGTCCCGCCGCCTTGCGCATGCGCTCGGGGTCGGTCCAGAAGTGCGGGTCGGGCTGCCCCTCACCCGCGCCGTCGCCCGTGTGGAAGGTGAGCGGGGCGACGGCCCTGCCGACCTCGAAGGTGGCGACGCCCGACTCGCGGGCGGCGTCGACGTGCCGCAGCACGTTCTCCTCCAGGCCGAGGCCGTTGTGCACGACGAGGTCGGCGCGCTCCAGGTCGGCGGCCTGCCGGGCGGACAGGCCGAAGGAGTGCGGGTCGGCGTCGGGTTTCATGAGGACGGTGACCTCGGCCTGGTCGCCCGCGATCTGCCGGGTGACGTCGCCGAGGATGTTCGTGGTGACGACGATCCGGGGCCGCTCGCCGCCGGTGGCGCAGCCGGTCACCGTGGCGAACGCGGCCAGGGCCAGCAGTCCGAGCAGCAGGCTCCGCAGCCGCGCGGCGCCCACCCGTACGCGCTTCTTGGCCTCGCCCGCGCTCATCGGCCGGTCTCCGCCATGAGCGCGGGTTCGATGTCGAGGTCGAAGGTGCGGGCGATGCGCAGGTCGTCGTTGTAGTCGACCTCGAACACCCGCTTGCCGTCGGGGTCGTTGACATAGGCGCGGCTGCGGTCGACCTCGACGACCGGGGCGTCCGGCTTCCCTGTCAGCAGCTTCTTCGTACGGGCGGTCTCCTTGCCGGTGCCGATGTCGTAGCCGTGCAGCCGGCCGTCGGTCTCCAGGACGAGGAGCGGTGCCCCTTCGCCCGCGGTGTTGGCCGCGACGACGGGCCCGGTGTCGATCCGCTTCCAGTCGCGCTCGCCGACGTCGAGGACCCATACGGCGTCGTCGCCTGCCCGCGCGGTGAGGGTGTCGCTGCCGGGGCGCTGCCGGAACTCGACGGCGCGTTCGCCGTCCGTCACGTCCTCGTCGTACGGGATCCGTTCGGCGGTGAAGGTGCCCTTGTCCTCGCGGACGAGCAGGGCGCCGTCGGCGCAGCCGAGCACGAGGCCGCGCCGGGTGACGGCGTCGCCCTTCGGGTCGTCGCACGTCGCGTCGGGTGCGATGACGCGCTTGCCCTTGCGGTCCAGGACGGTGAGTTTCGTGGTGCCGTCGTCGTCGGCGAGGCCCACCAGGTGCTCCGCGTACGGGACGACGGGTCCTGTGCGGGTGCCGGGCAGGGTCCGGGTGCGGGCGATGTCGCCCTTCTCCAGCTTGCCGCGGTCGTACAGGACGGTCCTTCCGTCCTCGCCGGTCACCGCGGTCACGGCGGCGTCGCCGCGGATCGACGCGTCGCGACTGTCGGGCAGTTCGCCGACGTCGCGTATCGCGGCGCGGTAGTAGTGCACGTGGTCGCCGTGGTCCACGGTCCAGGAGCCGCCGTCGACCAGGTGGGTGCCGTCGGGGGTGTGGAGGTGGCCGAAGCGGCCGTCGGTGGTGAGGCGCGTGGCGTCGGCGACGCGGTCGGTCGTGGTCACCTTGCCGGTGATGAGGTCGAGGACGCGGGTGTCTCCGCTGTCGGGGTCGTTGAGGACGAGCCGGGACTGCTGCTCGGCGCCCTCCTTCGCGCCGGGGACGTAGCCGTGCGGGGCGGCGGACGGCGAACTCGCGGTGGACTTCGGGTCGTTGGACTCGCCCGAGGCGCACCCCGTGGCGAGCAGGGCGGTGAGGGCCAGCGGGACCGGGGCCCACTTCGCCGCGCTGGTTCTGGCGGTCAAGACATTGCCTCCGACGTGCTTCGGTCGAGTTCGGGTACGGGGGCCGGGGCGGCGGCGCGTGACACACGCCGGTGCCGCACGCCCGACGCGAGGTGGGAGAGGAAGAAGAGGCTCACGGCGAGCGCCGACACGGTGGCCCCCGCGGCCGTCCCCAGGTGCCAGGACAGCAGCAGCCCGCCGAAGGTGGCCGCGGCCCCGAGCAGCGCCGCGCCTGCCATCACCCCGCGTACTCCGCGGGCCCAGGGCAGCGCGGCGGCGGGCGGCGCGATCAGCAGTCCGAGCACGAGCAGCGTGCCCACGATGTGGAACGAGGCGACGATCGCGAGTCCGAGCAGCCCGAGCAGCACGGCGTGCGCGAGCCGCGGCCGCAGCCCCAGGGTGTGCGCCTTGCGGGCGTCGAAGGTCAGGGCGAGGAAGGCCCGGTGGCCGAGCGCCGACACGACGAGCGCCACGAGGAGCGCACCGCCGAGCAGCACGAGGTCCCGGTCGCGTACGGCGAGGACGTCGCCGAAGAGGAGGCCGGTCAGATCCACCGCGAAGGACTGCGAGCGCGACACGATGATCACGCCGAGGGACAGCATGCCGACGAAGAGCAGTCCGATGCCGGTGTCCCGCGAGAGCCTTCTGGTCCGGCCGAGGGCGGTCACGCCCGCCGTCATCACGGCGGCGCTCGCGACGGCGCCCAGCATCAGGTTCCCGCCGAGCAGCGCGGCCAGCGCGACGCCGGGCAGCAGGCCGTGGGACATCGCGTCGCCGAGGAAGGCCATCCCCCTGAGCACGACCCAGGTCCCGGCGAGCGCGCAGATCGCGGACACCAGGATGCCGCCCCACAGGGCGCGCTGCACAAAGGCCACCTCGAAGGGGGCCGTCAACCACTCCATGCGGAGGACAGTACAATGAAAACCATGTTCAACAAACCGACCGTCCCACCGCAGCGGCACCCCGCTCCGGGCGTCCGCGTGCGACTCACCAGCCTCTGCGCGGGTTATCCGGGCCGCCCGGTGCTCGACCAACTCACCTACGACGTACGGGCATTGGGCAGCACGGCGCTCGTCGGACCGAACGGCAGCGGGAAGTCCACGCTGCTCGGTGTGCTCGCCGGTGTGATCCGTCCTACATCCGGCGAGGTGGTGCACGGCGGGGAGCTGCGGCCCGCGTTCGTGCCGCAGCGCGGCGCCGTCGGGGACGAACTGCCGCTGACCGTGCGGCAGACGGTGGAGATGGGGCGCTGGGGCGGGCTCGGGGTGTGGCGCAGGCCGACGCGGCGCGACCGGGCGGCGGTCGACGAGGCGCTCGACCGGCTCGGCGTCGGCGCCCTCGCGGGGCGTCAGTTGGGCGAGCTGTCGGGTGGGCAGCGGCAGCGGACGCTGATCGCGCAGGGGCTCGCCCAGGAGTCCGACCTGCTGCTCCTGGACGAGCCGACGACGGGCCTCGACCCGGAGGCCAGGGACCGGATCGGATCACTCCTGGCGGACCTCGCGGCCGAGGGCGTCACCGTCGTCCAGGCCACCCACGACCTGGACACCGCACGCTCGGCCGACGCGTGCCTGCTGCTGCGCGACGGCCTCCTCGCGGGGCAGGGCCGCCCCGACGAGGTCCTGACGGACGCGGCACTGGCCCGGGTCTGGCAACCGGCCTGACGTGCGGTTCAGCGGGCCGGCGGCCCGGACAGGGCTGTCAGCGTGCCGGGCCCGGTTCGCCCAGGTTCCGCGTCGGACCGCCGAACGGCAGGACCAGCGTCCGGCTCGCCATCAGCCACTGCCCGTCCACCCTGCGGAAGGTGTCCTCGTAGTGGCCGATGTTCGCGGGCGGCGGTGGCGGGACGTAGCCGTGGCCCGGGTATCCGTCGACGCGGTATGTCGCGAAGTACGTGGTGGCCCGCGCGGTGTCCGGTGAGTCGACGGTGACCAGGATGTTCGTGCACAGCCGACGGGACAGGCGGTCGGCGGGGCGGCCGCCGAAGTAGGCGCGCAGGGCGTCGCGGCCCGCGATCCTGCGGTCGTCGTAGGGCCACTCCCAGACACCGTCGGTCGTGAAGAGCTCGGCGACCGTCGCCGGGTCGCCCAGGTCGAGGCGGCGGACCAGCTCCAGGATCAGGCGCTCGCAGGCGCGCTCCGCCAGGAGGCGGTCCAGCGGGTCGAGGGGGTCGTCGGCCGGGGTGTCCTTGGTCATCGTCCAGTCCTACCAAGTGGCGCCCGGTGGCTACGAGTTGTTTTGGAAGCGGCGGCGGGTCGGCTCGTCCGCCGGGAGGAACGTCTCCAGGTGCAGGCCTTCGAGCGCGGCGTCGGTGGGCGTGGTGAGCTGGGCCGACGTGCTGAAGAAGCGCAGCGGGTCCGCGCCGGGGACGGTGAGTTCCAGGGTGAGGACGGGGCTGCCGGTCGGGGCGGTGCGGGGCACGGACGCGAGGTGCCGGGCGGTCTCCTCCGCGAGGGCGAAGTGCCGCGGGTCGTGGCTGCGTTCGGCGCGGTGGACCAGCTGGTGGTGCAGGTGGGAGGCCCACTCCGTGAAGTTCCGGATGCGCGGGGCGAGGCCGCGCTCGTGCACGCACAGGCGGATGACGTTGATGGGCGGCTCCAGGAGTTCCGGCGCGCAGCCTTCGAGGAGCGCGCCCACGCCGTCGTTCGCGTCGACGACGTCCCAGTAGGTGTCCAACAGCAGCGCCGGGTACGGCATATGGGCGTCGAGGAGTTCGCGCAGCCCGTCCATGACGACGGCGAGCGAGGCGTCCGCCAGGTCGCGGTCACGGTACTGCGGCGCGTAACCGCCCGCGAGGAGCAGCCGGTTGCGCTCGCGCAGCGGAACGTCGAGGTGGTCCGCCAGGTGCAGGATCATCTCCGGCGTCGGATGCGCCCTGCCGGTCTCGACGCGGCTGAGGTGCCGCGTGGAGACGGCGGAGCGGTTCGACAGCTCCTGCTGGCTGAAGCGGCGGCGCTCGCGCCAGCCGCGCAGCAGCGGTCCGACGGCGCGGGTGTCCACGGGGTCCACGACGGTGGTCATGACGGCAGCCTACGACGGCGAGGCGCGCTCGCCATGACCTGTGAGGTCATGGAGGTTCCGCCGCCGCCCGGCCACCGTGGTGGGCGTCAACACACCACAGACCAGCGGAGGTTCGGACCATGACCACCCACCACGCCGTCGACGCCTACCTCGCCACCTGGAACGCGCGGGGCGAGCAGCGCACGAAGCTCATCGCCGAGCACTGGGCGTCCGACGCCACGTACACCGACCCGCTGGCCGAGGTCGCGGGGCACGACGCGCTGGACGCGCTGATCGGCGGGGTGCACGAGCAGTTCCCCGGCTGTGTGTTCACGCCGGTCGGCGCCGTGGACGCGCACCACCGGCAGCTGCGGTTCCAGTGGGGTCTCGGGCCCGATGGCGCCGAACCGCTGGCGGTCGGCTTCGACGTGCTGATCCTGGACGAGGACGGCCGGATCAAGGACGTCCGCGGCTTCCTGGACAAGGTGCCCGGCGCCTGACCCGACGCGACGTCACCTAGGGTGTCGTGGCATGTACATCTCGAACAGCGCCCTCTCCGGGTCCCGCCGCAACCGCCTCGTCATGGGCGGGATCCTCACCCCGTTTCTGGCCCTGCTCGGGGTGGTGTTCACCGTCGTGGCCGTGAACTCCGCCGACAGCCCGCTGTCGCTCGCCGCCTTCGCGGCGGTGGCGGTGTCGGCGTTCGCGGTCGCGTGGTGGGGCGCCCGCTACTGGCACGCGGCGCTCAAGGGGACCCGGGAGCCGAGCTGGTGGCCGTGGGCCCTGCCGCCCGTCACCCTCGTCACGATCCTCGTCGTGTCCGGCGTCCGCGCGCTGCGGGCCGGGGACGACGGGGGCGTCGGCCTCCTGGTGATGGCCGGTTTCCTGCTGCTCCCGGCCGTCATCGGCGGCGTGGCGGGCCTGATCGGAGGCCGCGCGCACCGGAACCGCACACGGCGGGCGCCCGCCCCGGCCCCGCACTCCCCCGCGCCTCAGCGGCCGGCGCGGGCCTGGGGCTCGATCGACCGGGACGCCTCCTGAGCGCTACGCCTCCGCGGTCGGCGCCTGCGCCGGGTGGACGACCCGTGCCAGGAACGAACGGGTGCGCTCGTGGCGGGGGTTGCCGAGCACCTCGTCCGGGCGGCCCTCCTCGACGACCACGCCGTCGTCCATGAACACCACGCGGTCCGCGACCTCGCGGGCGAAGCCCATCTCGTGGGTGACGACCATCATCGTCATGCCCTCGTCGGCCAGGGACCGCATCACGCCGAGCACATCGCCGACGAGTTCGGGGTCGAGCGCGGACGTCGGCTCGTCGAACAGCATCAGCTCGGGCCCCATCGACAGGGCGCGGGCGATGGCGACCCGCTGCTGCTGGCCGCCGGAGAGCTGCGCCGGATAGCTGGTCTCCTTGTCGGCGAGGCCGACCCGTTCGAGGTGGGCGCGCCCGGTCCGCTCGGCCTCGGCCCGGTCCCTGCCGAGCACCCGGCGCTGCGCGATCGTCAGGTTCTCCAGGACGTTCAGGTGCGGGAAGAGGTTGAACTGCTGGAACACCATGCCGATCCGGCGGCGCACGCGGTCGATGTCGAGGTCCGGGTCGGTGAGGTCGGCGCCCGCCACCACCACCCGCCCCGAGGTGGGCTCCTCGAGGAGGTTGGTGCAGCGCAGCAGGGTGGACTTGCCGGAGCCCGAGGGGCCGATGACGCACACCACCTCGCCGCGCTCGACGGTGAAGTCGATGCCGCGCAGCACCTCCAGGTCGCCGAACGACTTGTGCAGTCCCTGGATCTCGATGGCCGCGGTCATGGGTGTGTCCCCGTCCTTGGTGTCGGATGTCATGGCGCGTGTCACCTGGCCTTCGCGTGCCGCGCTTCGAGGCGGCGCACCAGATAGCCGAGGGGGACGGTGACGAGGAGGTAGCACAGGCCCGCGACGAAGATGGGTGTGCTGTTGGCGGTCTCGCCGGCCAGGTCCCGGCCGAACTTGGTGAGTTCGCGGGTCTCCAGGGAGACACCGAGGAAGAGGACCAGCGAGGAGTCCTTGAACAGGAGCACCAGTTCGTTCGTGAGCGGCGGCACGATGACGCGGAAGGCCTGCGGGATGACGATCGAGCGCATGGCGAGGGCCTGCGACATGCCGAGCGTGCGGGCGGCTTCCAACTGGCCGCGGGGCACCGCCTGGATGCCGGCCCTGATCGTCTCGGCCATGTACGCGGCGGCGACCAGGCCGAGCGCGATGGCCACCTGCCCGTACACACCGCCGGGCAGCGCGGTGCCGGGGAAGGCGAGCGGCACGCCGACGCCGATGAAGATGAAGATGAGCAAGGCGGGCAGGCCGCGGAAGAACTCGATGTAGACGGAGGCGAGCCAGCGGTAGGGCGCCACGGACGACAGCCGCATCAGGGCGATGACCAGGCCGAGCACGAGGCCGACGCCGAATCCGGTGAGGGTGTAGATCACCGTGTTGACCAGCGCCGTCGTGATCAGGTCGGGGAACATCCGGCGGGCGACGGACGGTTCGAGGAACTGGTGCTGGAGCTGCCCCCAGTCGGCGAGCGTCGCGGCGAGCAGCACGGCGGCGGCCAGGACCACGTACTGGACGACGCGCGTCACCTTGCGCCTGCGGCGTGGCGACATGCGCTTGCGGGGCGTGGCCGCCTCCCGCGAACTGCCGTCTGCGGAGGGCGACTTCACGGTGCTCACTTGTCGGCGCCCTTCGGCATCGGGCCGATCCACTTCTCGTAGAGCTTCTTGTACGTGCCGTCCTTCTTGGCCGCGCCGATCGCGTCGTTGATGGCGGCGAGCAGCTTCGGGTTGCCGCCCTTCTTCACGGCGAAGCCGTACCGCTCACCGGTCGGGACGGTGCCGAGGAGTTCGAACTTGGCGGCGACGGAGGAGTCCTTGAGCCAGTTCTGGACGACCGGGTAGTCCTGGATGAGGACGTCGACGCGGCCGGTGCGCAGCCCGTTGAGCTCGGCGTCGGAGCTCTCGAAGGACTGCGGGTCGACGCCCGTGGCGTGCGCCTTGTCCTCGCCGGTGGTCGCGGCCTGCGAACCCAGCCTGAGCTTCTTGGCCTTGACGTCGTCGAGGGTCTTCGCTTCGACGCCCTTGCGGGCGAGCAGCGCCTGGTCGGCGTCGAAGTACGGGTCGGAGAAGTCGAGGTTCTGCTTGCGCTCGTCGGTGATGGTCATGCCGGCGGCGGCGACGTCGCACAGGCCCGCGTTGAGGTCGGCGCCCGTCTTGATGGTCTCGAAGGACTTGTCGATGATGTCCTGCTTCACGTCGAGCTTCTTCGCGACGAGGTCCATGAGGGAGACGTCGAAGCCGACGACCTTGCCGTTCTTCTCCGACTGGAAGGGCGCGTACGGCAGGTGGGTGCAGGTGGTCAGCCTGCCCTTGTGGACCAGCTTCACCCCGCCCGCGGTCGTCGTGACGTCGGAGCTCTTGCTGCACGAGGTCGTCAGGGCCACGAGGCAGGCCGTGACGGCGAGCGGGACACAGCGGCGGGCGATGCGTGCGGTTGAGGTCACGTGACTTCCCTGGGTCGTGGCGGGACGAGTGGTGCGCTGCACGGACGCCCGAGAGCGTCGGTCCGGGGTGTGGGACCGGCACTGACCTCGGGAAACACGGGGGTTCGGACACACTGACGCACGGGCGCCGCGAGGTCCACATCGCGTTTCTTTGGCACCCCCAAGAAACTCTTATCGATCTTGACTTGCGGGGTGAACTCCATAGCTTGTACGCATGTTTGACTCGCGGCACATCCAGACGTTCGCCGAGGTCGTGCGCACGGGCTCCTACGCGGCGACCGCGCGGGACCTCGGGTACACGCAGCCCGCCATCAGTCAGCAGATGAAGGCGCTCGAACGCGCCGCGGGCACCCCGCTGTTCATTCGCGCGGGACGCGGGCTGCGGCTCACGGACGCGGGGCAGTTGCTGGCCCGGCACGCGACGGGCATCCTCAGCTCCCTGGAGACGGCCCATGGTCAGCTGAGGGCGATCACGCGCCTGGAGTCGGGGCGGGTACGGGTCTGCGCCTTCCCCAGCGCGAACGCCGCGCTGCTTCCCGCGACCGTCGCCCGGGTCGCGGCCGAACACCCCGGAATCCGCGTCGAGTTGTCGGAGGAGGAGCCGCCGGACTCGCTGCGCGCGCTGCGCGAGGGCCGCTGCGACCTGGCGCTCGCGTTCGCGCCCGAGGACGGCGCGACGGGCCGGGGGGCCGAGGAGGGGCTTGTCGAGGTGCCGCTGCTCGACGATCAGCTGCTGGTCCTGCTGCCGGTCGGGCATGCGCTCGCCGGGAGCGAACGGGTGGCGCTCGCGCGTCTGGAGCGGGAGCGGTGGATCGCGGGCTGCGCCCGCTGCCGTGGTCATGTCGTCGCGGCCTGCGCGGAGGCGGGCTTCGCGCCGGACATCGCCTTCACCACGGACGACACGCTGGCGGTGCGGGGGCTCGTGGCGGCGGGCGCGGGGATCGCGCTGGTGCCCGGCATGGCGCTGTCGTTCCTGCGCCACCCCGAGGTCGTGGCCCGTCCTCCGGAGCCCGCGAGCAGCCGCCGGGTGTCGGCGTACGTCCTGGCGGGGCACGAGTCGGCGCCGGTGACGGAGCTGATGCTGCGGACACTGGCCGAGACGGCGGCCGGTCTGCGGGACGGGAGCGCCGACCTCGGGAACGGAAACCGATAATTTGCATTCCAGATGCAACATTTATACTGTGCATTTATGCGGTTGACGCGATTCACGGACCTCGCCCTGCGCGTCCTGATGCGTCTCGCGGTGGAGGAGGGCGAACTGCCCACCACGCGCGAGGTGGCGGGCGCCATGCAGGTGCCGTACACGCACACCGCGAAGGTCGTCGCGAAGCTTCAGCGGATGGGGCTCGTGGAGGCGCGGCGCGGCCGGGGCGGCGGACTCGCCCTCACCGCGGGCGGCCGCTCGGCCTCCATCGGCGGACTCGTGCGCGAACTCGAGGGGCCGGGCGACGTCGTGGACTGCGACGGCGCGACTCCGTGCCCGCTGCGCTCGGCCTGCCGGCTGCGCGGCGCGCTGCGCGAGGCGCAGGAGGCGTTCTTCAGGACGCTGGACCCGCTCACGCTCGACGACCTTGTCAAGGACCCGACCGGCCCCCTCCTGGTGTCCCTCTCGCCCCCTCCGCCGACCGGCTGACTCCGACACCATGAGTGCGGGCAGCCGCCCGCCCCCACCCCCAGCGAGCCGGGAACCACCCGCACGCTTAAATATGAATCTGAGATGCAACTTAAGGAGTCCCGTCGATGCTCACCGACCAGTCGGCCGCCGTCGTCCGCGCCACCCTCCCCGCCGTGGGCGCCGCCATCGAGGACATCACCGGCCTCTTCTACGAGAAGCTGTTCGCGGCCCACCCCGAGCTGCTGCGCGACCTGTTCAACCGCGGCAACCAGGCGGCCGGCACCCAGCGCCAGGCCCTCGCCGGCTCGATCGCCGCGTTCGCGGGGCACCTCGTGAACCACCCGGACGACCGCCCCGACGTCATGCTGGCCCGCATCGCGCACAAGCACGCCTCCCTCGGCGTGCGCGCGGACCAGTACCCGGTCGTGCACGAGCACCTCTTCGCCGCCATCGCCGAGGTGCTCGGCGACGCGGTCACCCCCGAGGTCGCCGCCGCCTGGGACGAGGTGTACTGGCTGATGGCGAACGCCCTCATCGCCATCGAGAAGCGGCTCTACGCGGAGCAGGGCGCGGTCGACGGCGACGTGTGGCGCGAGTGGGAGGTGGTGTCGCGCGCCGAGGAGACGCCCGACGTCGCGTCCTTCCTGCTGCGCCCGGCCGACGGTGCCCCCGGACCCGCCTTCAAGGCGGGCCAGTACGTCTCCGTACAGGTCGAACTCCCGGACGGGGCACGCCAGATACGCCAGTACAGCCTGACCGGCGCGCCCGGCGCCACGGTCCGCTCCATCGCGGTGAAGCGGGTCGTGGGCGACGCGCCGTCGCCCGACGGCGAGGTCTCGAACCACCTGCACGCCCACGTCCACGAGGGCGACCGGCTGCGCGTCTCCGCACCGTACGGCGACCTCACCCTGACCGCCGTCGAGGCGCCCCTCCTGCTCGCCTCCGCCGGCATCGGCTGCACCCCGATCCTCGCCATGCTGGAGGATCTCGCCGCCACCCGGCACACGGGCCCGGTCACCGTCGTGCACGCCGACCGCTCCCCCGCCACCCACGCCCTGCGCACCGAACACGCGGCCCTCACCGCCAAACTCCCGGACGCCACGGCCCACTTCTGGTACGAGGAGGGCGCACCGACGGACCACCACGCGGGCCTCGCCGACCTCACGACCGTCCCCGTGCCCTCGGGCACCCACGCCTACCTCTGCGGCCCCCTCCCCTTCATGCGCACCCTGCGCGAACAACTCCTCGCCAAGGGCGTCTCCCCGTCGAACATCCACTACGAGGTCTTCGGCCCTGACCTGTGGCTGGCGGCCGCGGCGTAGCGGAGAGAGCCGGTGTCCGCGGCCCTTCCGAGCCGTGGACACCGTCTTCACCGGTGTGAACTCTTCTGACAGGGTGTGCCGCTGGACGATTCGTTCAGCTTGCAATCAACTGTCGAGGAGTAGTCGCGATGAGCCGCCGCACGTCCAGACAACGTGTCGCCACCCTGTCCGCCCTGGTCTGCCTGCTGGGCCTGACCGCCGCCGCTCCCGCCGCGCCGTCGGCGGTGCAGAAGGCCACCGGTAAGAAGGCGAGTCTGCTCGACTCGGTGCCGAAGTCCGGGGTGCTGCGGGTGTGCACGACCGGGGACTACAAGCCGTTCACGTACAAGGACCTGAAGGACGGTTCGTACAGCGGCATCGACATCGACATGGCGAAGGAGCTCGCCAAGAGCCTCGACGCGAAGGCCCGGTGGGTGGACACCACCTGGGCGAACATCGCCTCCGACCTGTCGGCCGGGAAGTGCGACGTCGCCGTCGGCGGTGTCTCGATCACTCTGCCGCGCGCCCGCCAGGTGTACTTCAGCGAGCCGACCCGCGAGGACGGCAAGACGCCGATCGTGCGGTGCGAGGACAAGGACAAGTACCAGACGCTGAAGGACATCGACCAGGCGGGGACGACCGTCATCGTCAACCCCGGTGGGACGAACGAGCAGTTCGCCCGGGCGAACATCAAGAACGCCACCATCAAGCTCCACCCGGACAACCGCACGATCTTCGACGAGATCGTGGCGGGCCGGGCGGACGTCATGATGACCGACGCGAGCGAGACGCTCTACCAGTCCAAGCTCCACCCCGAGCTGTGCTCGGTCCACCCCGACAAGCCGTTCACGTTCGCGGAGAAGGCGTACGCGACGCCGCGCGGCGACCGCGACTTCCACGAGTACGTCGACCAGTTCGTGCACCTGACGACGCACGACGGCACGTACGAGAAGTACGAGTCGGAGTGGTTGGACTGAGACCTACAACAGAGTCGCGGTGAGGTCGGGGCCCGGCCCCGTCTCGTACGCGTCCTCGTCGAAGGGGTACAGCGGGCGCTCCACCCGGTGGTGTCCCAGGCGCAGCAGGTCCTGGTCGACGCCGCCGGGGGTGAGCGCGAGCAGCCAGTCCGCCGCCATGTCGTGCAGCTCCGGCTCCAGGTAGCCGATCTTGACGACGACCACGTCGTACGTGCGCGGGTCGATGCCGAGTCCGCCGTCGGCCGGTCCCATGAAGTCGGCGAGGGTGTGGAACGGCTTGCGGCGCTCGACGAGGATCACGGTGAGGCCGCCGACGCGGACGGCCGCCATGTCGACGCCCCGGTCGTACGCCCCGCCCTCGGCGCGGTCCTTCTGGTCGGTGGCGCGCTGCAACGCCTCGACGGTTCCGGTGAGTTCGTACGGCCCGCCGTGGTTCGCGTCGACCTTGCCGCCGACGGAGAGCGTGACCTCGGCGCCGACCCCGGCCTCGAAGCAGGCCGCCACGGCGACGGGGTCGGTGATGCCGGGGTGGACCGCCGTGACCTTGCCCGTGCGGATCGCGTCGTTCTCGAGCAGCTTGCCGAGCATGTACGCGAGGTCGCCCGCGCCGCCCGCCGTCGGGTTGTCTCCGGAGTCGCTGATGAGGAAGGGGCGCCGGTCGGAGGCGACGGCCTGCTCGATGCACTCCTCGGCGCTGCCGGTCGGGCCGACGAAGAGGAAGTCCTTGCGGGCGTCCCAGTAGCGGCGGGCGAGGGACTCGGCCTCCCGCGCCGCGAGTTCGGCGTCGTCGCCGGTGACGACGATGGCCGCCTTGCAGCGCGGCTCGTCGGCCCAGGCGTAGCCGACCCACATGGCGGCGTCGAGGATGCCGTCCTTCTGCTCGATGTCGGCGAGCGAGGCGTAGAGCGACTTGGCGGGCTCCAGCCGTGTGCTGGTCTTCTCGCCGGGGAGCAGCACCGGGACCTGGACCCAGGCGCGGTGCGGGCGGACGCCCTCGCGCAGGCAGCGCACGAGGTTGCGGGCGGCGCGCTCGCGGGTGTCCCAGGCGTCCTCGTGCGGGGCGAGGCGGTGCGCGGTGAGCAGGTCGACGGGCTCGGCGAAGCGGCGTGAGACGTTGCCGTGCAGGTCCATCGCCGTGGAGATCATGGGGCGCCCCGCTGCCGGGTCGTCGGGGGTGCCGTTGTGGTCGAGGGCCGCGCGGACCGCTTCCGTGAGGTCGCCCTCGGCGTCGGTGAGGCCGATGACGCTCATGGCGCCGTGGATGTCGTAGACGAGCCCGTCGAGCGGGCCCGCCTCGCGTATCCGGGTGACGAGTTCGTTCTTGAGGATCAGGTACGACTCGGCCTCCACCGGGCCGCCGGGCAGCGACGTGGCGTGCAGCAGCGGCACCCACTCGACGAGATCGGCGAGGTCCGAGCCGGACCGCGTCCACGTGTAGCGGTCGAGGAGGTCCTGGCCGCGCGTCTGCCGGAAGTCGTCGGTGGTGGAGCGGTGCGGGCAGAACGTGGACGACTCGATGCCGATGCCGCCGATGCCGATGCGCAGGCGGCGGCCGGTGATCGGCGGGGTGGTGCTCGTCATGCGTGGACGCTCTCTTCCTTCGGGGCGGGGGCGGTGGTCGACAGGTGGGTGTGCAGCGCCGTGAGTCCCGCGCCGAGCAGGCCCGCGTCGCGGCCCGCGGCCGTCGTTGTGATCTCGAGGTCCGCCGTGGCGAGCGGCAGGCAGCGCTCGTAGAGGACGCCTCGCACGGCGGCGACGAGGGGTTCGGCGGTGGCGAGGACGCCGCCGATGGCGACGGCCCGCGGGTTGAAGAAGTTCACGACGACGGAGAGCACCGTGCCGATGTGGCGTCCCGCGGCGCGGACGAGGGTGGTGGCGACGGGGTCGCCGTCGGCGACGAGCTGGAGGAGTTCGGTGGTGTTCGCCACCTCGACGCCCTGCTCGGCAAGTTCGCGGATGAGGGCGGCGCCGCTGGCGACGGTCTCCAGGCAGCCGATGTTCCCGCAGGAGCAGGGCCTTTCGCCCGCGGCCTCGACGCGGACGTGGCTGATGTCGCCCGCGCTGCCGTTCGCACCGTCGTGCGGGCGGCCCGCGACGATGACGCCGCTGCCGATGCCGCGGCCCGCCTTCACCACGACCATGTGGTCGAGCTCGGGCCGGGAGGTGCGGTGCTCGCCGACCGCCATCATCGTGGCGTCGTTGGCGACGGTCACCGGCATGCCGAGCCGCTCGGCGAGGACGTCGCGCAGCGGGTAGCGGTGCCAGCCCGGCATCCGCGACGGGCTCAGGACCCGGCCGTCTGCGGGGTCGACGGGGCCGGGGAACGACACCCCGAGCGCCCGCACCGTACGCCCCGATTCCCGCTGCTTGTCCGCGAGCCGGGCCACCTGCTCGCACAGCCAGTCGACGGCGGACTCGGGTCCCGCGGTGATGTCGTGCGGCAGGTCGACGGCGTCATGCACCTCGGCGCCGAGGTCGACGGCGCCGAGCCGCGCGTGCCGGCTGCCGAGGTCGGCGGCGAGCGCGACGCCGCCCTGCGCCTTCACCCGGAGCAGCCGGGGCCTGCGCCCGCCGCGCGATGCGCCCTCGCCGGACTCGGTGAGCACGCCCGCCGCGACCAGCTCCTGCACGCGCAGCGAGACGGTGGAGGGCGCGAGGCCCAGCTCCCTGACGAGGTCGGCGCGGGAGGCCGCTGCTCCGGACGAGACGAGCCGCAGTATGTGCTGGGCCGAGCCCGGCTCGCCCTCGTGCGCGGTGTCCGCCATCACGTCCCCCTGGAGACTTGCTTCGCTGCGTACTTGCTTCGATCGGTTTGTTCGAGGTCGGACTGAACATTAACCACCTCCGAATCAAGTCCGCCAGACCCACCCGGACTTTGCACTACTTTCCGAATGAACCTATTGACTTGCTTCGAACGGTCGACTTAGCGTTCGGGCGCCCCTCGTCGAATCTTCACACGGGGCTGGATCCCGTCCCCTTGGAGGCCCTTCGGCATGCGTTCCCTCAGGTCAAAGGCGCCCGCCGCGCTCGCCCTCGCGGCGGCGCTCGTGGCGCTCACCGGCTGCACGCGTGAGGCCGGCGGCATCGCCATGGGCCCGACGGGCGGCACCCCGGTCGAGGGCGGCACGGCCACCATGGCCCTGCCGCCCGCGGCCACGCCGAACTGGATCTTCCCGATCGGCGCGCCCGGCTACGGCGCCTCGTACAACTACGGCATCCAGTCGCAGCTCTTCATGCCGGTGTACGACGCCGTGCAGAAGAAGGGCGAGCTGGTCACGCACGGACCGAGCACGCTCGGCCTGGAGCCGGAGTACAGCGACGGGAACAAGACGGTGACCGTGCCGCTGCGCAAGGGCGTGACGTGGTCCGACGGCACCGAAGTGACCTCCCGCGACCTCGAGTTCTGGTTCAACCTCGTCAAGGCGAACAAAGCCGACTGGGGCAGCTACTCGGTCGGCACCATGCCCGACAACGTCAAGCGGTTCGAGGCCGTCGGCGACCACACCGTACGGCTGCACCTGGACCGCGCGTACAACCCGGACTGGTTCACCGCCAACCAGCTCTCGCTGATGCGAGCGCTCCCCCAGCACGCGTGGGACGCGAAGACCGACGGAGGGAAGGTCGGCGACTTCGACCGCACCACCAAGGGCGCCAAGGCCGTCTTCGCCCGCCTCACCCGGCACGCCAAGAGCCTCGGCTCGTACGGCAGCGACCCGCTGTGGAAGACGGTCAACGGGCCCTGGAAGCTCGCCGGATGGCGGGACAACGGACAGGTGACACTCGTCCCGAACGAGAAGTACACCGGCCCGAAGTCGGAGCGCCCGCACCTCGACAAGGTGGTCTTCAAGCCGTTCACCACCGCCGACTCCGAGTACAACGTGCTGCGCTCCGGCGGCGTCGACTACGGCTACATCCCGCCGTCGGTGATGGCGCAGAAGGAGAAGTTCGAGGGCAAGGGGTACCGCGTCGACCCGTGGGAGGGCTGGGCGGTCACCTACATCGTCTACAACTTCAACTCCACGCACGCCGGGCCCGCGATGAACCAGCTCTACATCCGGCGGGCGATGCAGCACCTCGTCGACCAGAAGGCGATGAGCGACGTCGTCTGGCAGGGCAGCGCCACACCGACGCTGGGCCCGGTGCCGGTCACGCCGAAGAGCCAGTACTTGTCGAAGGACATGGCGCACAACCAGTACCCGTTCTCCGTCGCCAAGGCCAAGGCGCTGCTCACGGCGCACGGCTGGCGGACGGTCGACGGCACGGCGCGCTGCGTGCGGCCCGGCACCGGCGACGACGAGTGCGGCAAGGGCATCGGGAAGAACGACCCGCTGGAGCTGACCCTGCTCTCGCAGTCCGGCTCGACCGAGACGACGAACATGATGCAGGAGCTCAAGTCCTCGCTCAGCAAGGCCGGCATCGACCTGACGGTCCGCCAGCAGCCGCTGAACTCCGTGCTCGGAAACTCCGTTCCGTGCAAGGCCAAGGACCCGGGCTGCAACTGGGACATGTCCTTCTTCGGCACCGCGGGCAGCTGGTACTACCCGCTCAACCCGAGCGGCGAACAGCTCTTCTCCACCGGCGCCTCCTCCAACTTCGGCAACTACAGCGACGAGAAGGCCGACCGCCTCATCCGCGCCGTGCAGTACGCGCCCGACATGAAGGCCGTGCACGCGTACGGCGAGTACCTCGCGGAGCAGCTGCCGGTGATGTGGATGCCGAACCCGGCCTACCAGGTGTCGGTGATCAGGAACGATCTGCGCGGCATCGAACAGAACCCGACCGTGACGTTCCAGCCGTCGCACTGGTACTTCGTCAAGGATTCCAAGAACGTCAAGAAGGGAGCCGCGCAGTGACCGGCTTTCTGGTCAAGCGTTTCCTTCAGGCGCTCGTCGTCCTGTTCCTCGTGTCGATCATCGTCTTCACGCTGCTCCACCTGCTGCCGGGCGGCCCCGCGCGGGCCATCCTCGGCCCCAAGGGCACACCGGAGCAGATCGCGCACTTCAACCACCAGCAGGGCTACGACCGTTCGCTGCCGACGCAGTACCTGATGTACCTCAAGCGGCTGCTGACCGGCGACCTCGGCGAGTCGTACAAGCTCAACTCGCCGGTCCTGGACCTGCTCACCCAGCGGCTGCCGAAGACGCTGCTGCTGACGGTGCTGTCGACCGTCCTCGCCGTCGTCATTGCGGTGCCGCTCGGACTGCTCCAGGCGGTGCGGCGCGGCAAGGCGTCCGACTACGCGCTGACCGGTCTCGCGTTCCTGATGTACGCGACGCCCGTGTTCTTCCTCGGCCTCATCATGATCATCCTGTTCGCGCAGGTGCTGCCGATCTTCCCCGCGGAGGCCCCGCAGGGCGAGACGATCGGGGAACTCCTCGGGGACATACCGGGGTTGATCCTGCCGGTCGTGACCATGGCATTCGGCATCGTGGCCATGTTCAGCCGCTACATGCGCTCGGCCGTCCTCGACAACCTCACCGAGGAGTACGTGCGCACGGCCATGGCGAAGGGCCAGTCGAGCCGCCGGATCATGGTCAAGCACGTGCTGCGCAACGCCCTGATCCCGCTCGCCACGCTCCTCGGCCTCTACCTCCCGACGCTGTTCAGCGGCGCCCTCGTCGTCGAGTCGATGTTCAACTACCCCGGCATGGGGCTGCTCTTCTGGAACGCCGCGCAGGGCTCGGACTTCCCCGTCCTCCTCGGCGTCACCCTCGTCGTCGGCATCGCGACCGTCCTCGGCTCGCTGCTCACCGACATCCTGTACGCCGTCCTCGACCCGCGGATCCGGAGCGTGGCATGACGACCGCTGTTACTTCTGCGATACCCGGGCACGAGGAGGCCGCGCAGGCCACCCCCTCGCTGGCCCGCCGCACCCTGCGCGTGTTCACGGGCAACAAGCTCGCCCTCAGCGGCGTCGTGCTGCTCGTCCTGCTGCTCGCCTTCTGCTACCTGGGCCCGCTGCTGCACCCCACCGAGCAGGTGCACACGAACCTCTCCCAGGCGAACCTCGCGCCCGGCGCCTCCGGTCACCTGCTCGGCACCACCGACCTCGGCTACGACATGGTGGGCCGCCTCATGGTCGCCGGGCAGACGTCCCTGGAGATCGGCCTCGCGGCCGGCCTCCTGGCGACCCTCTTCGGCACCGTCTACGGCGCCGTCGCCGGATACTTCGGCGGCTGGGTCGACGCCGCGATGATGCGCGTCACCGACGCCGCGCTCGCCATACCGGCGATGTTCCTCCTGGTCGTCGTCGCCGCGATCATCACGCCCAGCAAGGGCATCCTGATCCTCATCATCGCGGGCGTCGCCTGGCTCTCCCCCGCCCGCCTGGTGCGCGGCGAGGCGCTGTCGCTGCGCAACCGCGAGTACGTCCAGGCGATGCGGATGATGGGCGGTGGCGGCGCCCGCGCCGTCTTCAAGCACATCGTCCCGAACGCCATCGGCACGGTCATCGTCAACTGCACGTTCCAGATCGCCGACGCCATCCTCTACGTCAGCTACCTGGCCTTCCTCGGCCTGTCGATCCCGCCGCCGTCCGCCGACTGGGGCTCGATGCTGTCCTCCGGCATCACCTACACGCAGAACGGCTACTGGTGGCTGATCTTCCCGCCGGGCATCGCGATCGTCCTGGTCGTCGCCGCGTTCAACTTCATCGGCGACGGGCTGCGCGACGCGTTCGAAGTACGGCTGCGCAAGTGACGTACGCACCACGGCATCCGACCGGCGAGAAGGGCCGCACCACGACCATGACGACTCCCCTGCTCCGCATCGAGGACCTCCGCGTCGACATCGCCACGCGCGACCGCACGGTGCACGCCCTCGACGGTGTCTCCCTCGACCTCGCGCCCGGCGAGGCCCTCGGCATCGTCGGCGAGTCCGGCTGCGGCAAGACCATGACGGCCCTGTCGGTGCTCGGCCTGCTGCCGTCCGGCGGCGAGGTCACGGGCGGCCGCATCCTCTTCGACGGCCAGGACCTCGCGGCGGCGCCCGCCCCGGTCCTCCAGGACGTCCGCGGCAACACCATCGGCATGGTCTTCCAGGACCCGCTGACCTCCCTCAACCCGACCATGACGATCGGCGCGCAGGTCGCGGAGCCGCTGCTCCTCCACCGGGGCGTGACCAAGAAGGAGGCGTGGGCGCGCGCCGAGGAGACGCTGCGCCTGGTCGGCATGCCGCAGCCGGCGGAGCGCATGAAGGCGTACCCGCACCAGCTGTCCGGCGGCATGCGGCAGCGCGTCGCGATCGCGATGGCCCTGGTCTGCGAGCCGAAGCTGCTGATCGCCGACGAACCGACGACCGCCCTCGACGTGACGACCCAGCACCAGATCCTCGAACTCATCGACGACCTGCGCGAGCGGCTCGGCATGGCGATGATCCTGGTGACGCACGACCTCGGCGTCATCGCGAACCGGGTCGACCGGGTGGCGGTGATGTACGCGGGCCAGGTGGCGGAGCAGTCGGACGTGCGCGGCCTGTTCGCCCGCCCGCGGCACCGCTACACGGAGGCGCTGTTCGCGGCGCTGCCCGAGCGCGCGGCGGACAACGAGACGCAGCTGCACACCATCCCCGGCCTGCCGCCGAGCCTGACGGTGCGGCCCACGGGCTGCCGGTTCGCGCCGCGCTGCCTGTTCGCGACGGACGACTGCCGGACCCTGGAGCCGTTCCTGGAGGAGGACGAGGTGCAGGGGGCCGAGCACCGGTTCGCGTGCTTCCACCCGGTGCCGCACGAGGCGGCCGCGGTGGACGCCGACGAGGTGATCGCGCCGCCGTCGATCCCCGCGCAGTCGGCGCCCGGCGACGTCCTGGTCGAACTCGACTCCCTGGTCAAGGAGTTCCCCCTCAAGGGCGGCCCGTTCTCCCGCAGCCGCGGCACGGTCAGCGCCGTCGGCGGGGTGTCGCTGAGCATCCGCAAGGGCGAGACGTTCGGCATGGTCGGCGAGTCCGGCTGCGGAAAGACGACGCTGGGCCGGATCGTGGCGGGCCTGGAGGAGCCGACGTCGGGTTCCGTACGGTTCGCCGGCCGCGACCGCGCCTCGTTGTCCCGCTCGGAACGGCGGGCGCACCGCCGCGACGTGCAGCTGATGTTCCAGGACTCGACGGCGGCGATGGACCCGCGCATGCGCGTGGGCGAGATCCTGCGCGAGCCGCTCGTCATCCAGGGCGTCGGCGACAGGGCCGAGCAGGAGAAGCTGATCGGCGAGCTCCTCGACGCGGTGGGCCTGCCGCGCGGCGCGGTGCACCGCTACCCGCACGAGTTCTCCGGCGGCCAGCGCCAACGCCTGGGCCTGGCACGGGCCTTGACTCTGTCGCCGGACCTGGTGGTGGCCGACGAACCGGTGTCGGCGCTCGACGTCTCGGTCCAGGCGCAGATCCTGAACCTGATGCGGGAACTGCAACGCGAACGCGGCCTCACCTATCTGTTCATCTCGCACGACCTCGCGGTGGTCCGCTACCTCGCGGACACGGTCGGCGTGATGTACCTCGGCAAGCTGGTGGAGGTGGGCCCGGCGGAGCAGGTGTACGCGCATCCCCTGCACCCGTACACGCGCGGCCTGCTCGACACGGTCAACGTGCCCGACCCGGAGGCGGAGACCGTGGGCACGCCGCTCACCGGCGAGACGCCGTCGGCGGCGAAGCCTCCGTCGGGCTGCCGGTTCCGCACGCGGTGCCCGATCGCGCGGGACGTGTGCGCGACGGAGGAGCCGCCCGTGTCGGAGCCGGCCGCGGCGGGTCACCGGGTGGCGTGCCACTTTCCGCTGACGGCGCGCGACGGGGCCGGTCTGGAGGCGGGACAAACCGCCTGACCTGCGGCGATGCCCGATGCGGGGGCCATTGTCAGTGGTGGGGTGCAGACTGACCGATACCTGGAGACAACGACGTTTCGGAGGTATCGGCATGACGGACGTACTACTGGCCGTGGGCACCCGCAAGGGCCTCTTCCTGGGCCGCAAGCGCGACGGGGACCCGTTCGAGTTCGACGAGAGCCCGTACTTCAACGCGCAGGCGGTGTACTCGGTCGCCATCGACACCCGCGGGGAGCGGCCACGGCTCCTCGCGGGCGGCGACAGCGCGCACTACGGCCCCTCGGTGTTCCACTCGGACGACCTGGGCCGCACCTGGACCGAGCCACCCAAACCCGCGGTCAAGTTCCCCGAGTTCACGGGCACGTCCCTCGAGCGGGTCTGGCAGCTGCACCCCTCCGCCTCCGAACCGGACGTGGTGTACGCGGGCACGGAGCCCGCGGCGCTGTACCGCTCGGAGGACCGCGGCGAGACCTTCGAGCTGTGTCGCCCGCTGTGGGAGCACCCCACGCGCTCGCAGTGGGTGCCGGGCGGCGGCGGTGAGGGCCTGCACACGATTCTGACGGACGCCCGCGACCCGCGCGCGGTGACGGTGGCGGTGTCCACGGCCGGCGTCTTCCGCACGAGCGACGGCGGGCAGAGCTGGTCCCCCGCGAACAACGGGGTGGCGGCCGTCTTCCTGCCCGACCCGAACCCCGAGTTCGGCCAGTGCGTGCACAAGGTGACGCGGGACGCCGCCGACCCCGACCGCCTCTACCTCCAGAACCACTGGGGCGTGTACCGCAGCGACGACGGCGGCGGCAAGTGGCTCGACATCGGCGAGGGCCTCCCCTCCACCTTCGGCTTCGCCGCCGCCGCGCACCCGCACCGGGGCGACACGGCGTACATCTTCCCCATCACGGCGGACATCGACCGCGTCCCGGCCGACCACCGCTGCCGCGTCTACCGCACCCAGGACGCCGGAGCCACCTGGGAACCCCTCACCTACGGCCTCCCCGAGGGCGACCACTACGGCACAGTCCTCCGCGACGCCCTCTGCACGGACGACAACGACCCGGCGGGCATCTACTTCGGCAACCGCAACGGCGAGGTGTACGCGTCCCCGGACGAGGGCGACACGTGGGACCAGGTGGCATCGCATCTGCCGGATGTGTTGTGTGTGCGGGCGGCGGTGGTGGGCTGAGGAACGGGCTGCCGCGTGGGGGTGGGAGCCGGGGTCCGCTCAGCTCCCGGGCTCTCCCTCCCTTGATGTCTCTTCGCCGTCGTCGACCCGATACCACACCGTGGCGTCCGGTGGCAGCAGGCGGGCCGTCGGCGGGAGGGGAAGGCTGGTCAGGGCCGGGGGTGTCTCCGGCGTGAAGGGGAGGAGGGCCGGTTCGGGAGTGGGGTTGGCGACGCAGCGCAGGGCGCCGACCGTGAAGTCGAGTACGGGGTCCGCTTCGGCGGAGTTCCAGGTCAGGGCGGTGTCCGCGGTGAGCAGTGCCCGGCGCAGTCCGAGGGCCTCGCGGTAGAGGGACAGCGTGCTGGTGGGGTCGTCCCGCTGGGCCTCCACCGAGAGCGCGGCGAAGGACTGCGGCTGCGGCAGCCAGGACGCGGCCGGACCGAATCCGTACGAAGGGCCCGCACGCTCCCAGGGGATCGGTACGCGGCAGCCGTCCCGGCCCTTGCGGGCGCCCGCCGAGCGGTGGTGCACCGGGTCCTGGAGGACGGCGGCGGGCAGGTCCGCGACCTCGGGGAGACCCAGTTCCTCGCCCTGGTAGAGGTACGCGGCGCCGGGCAGGGCGAGGAGCAGCAGGGCGGCGGCGCGGGCCCGGCGAGTGGCGGTGGCCGGGGGCACGTGGGGCTCGGTGCCGCCCGACCACAACCAGGACTCGATGTCCGTGCCGGGAGGCAGGGCGAGACGGGAGGAGTGGCGTACGACGTCGTGGTTGGAGAGAACCCACGTGGGGGCGGCGCCGGCCTCGGCCGCGAGGGCGAGGGAGCGGTCGATCGTCGCGCGCAGCGTGCCGCCGTCCCAGTCGGTGCCGAGGAAGTCGAAGTTGAAGGCCTGGTGGAGTTCGTCGGGGCGGACGTAGTGTCCGCGTCGGTCGAGGGCCGCCCAGGACTCGGCGACGGTGACGCGGGGCGGGGCGTAGGAGTCCGTGACGCGGCGGAAGCCGCGCAGCAGTTCATGCACCTCGTCGCGGTCCCAGAACGGATGGCTGCCGTGCCATCCGTCGCCGACGATGCGGTGGTGCACCTGGTCGGGGCCGAGGTCGCGGAGGGGTGCGGCGAGGTCCTTGGCCATGCCGTGGGCGACGTCGAAGCGGAAGCCGTCGACGCCGCGGTCGAGCCAGAAACGCAGGACGTCGTGGAACTCGGCGACGACCTCGGGGTGGGTCCAGTCCAGGTCGGGCTGGGTGGTGTCGAAGAGGTGGAGGTACCACTGGCCGTCGGGTACGCGGGTCCAGGCGGGGCCGCCGAAGACGGACTGCCAGTCGGTGGGCGGTTCGGTGCCGTCGGCGCCGCGGCCGTCACGGAAGACGTAGCGGGCGCGGGACGGGCTGCCGGGCTCTGCGGCGAGGGCGCCCTGGAACCAGGAATGCTGATCGGAGGTGTGGTTGGGGACGATGTCGATGATGACGCGCAGCCCCAACGTGTGAGCGCGTGCGAGGAGTTCGTCCGCGTCGGCGAGCGTGCCGAAGCGGGGGTCGACGTCCCGGTGGTCGGCGACGTCGTAGCCGCCGTCCCGCATCGGTGACGGGTAGAACGGGGTCAGCCAGACGGCGTCCGCGCCGAGGTCGGCGACATGCGGCAGACGGGCGGTGATGCCGGGAAGGTCACCGATGCCGTCGCCGTCGCTGTCGGCGAAGCTGCGGACGTAGATCTGGTAGATGACGGCGGAGCGCCACCAGGGGTCGTCCGGGTTCACAGGTCGGCTCCCTTGTGGGGCAGGGCGGAGAGTTGGGCCGTGCCGGAGCGCGGCGAGGTGAGCACGGGGACGACGACCGCGTCGGCCGGCAGAGCGGCGAGTGCGTCGGCCATGGAGGCCTGGGCGAGGACAAGGACGTCGTGGTCGGCGGCGAGGCGGCGGGCCTCGGCGGCGATGAGCGCGTCGTGCCGGTCCTGGTCGCCGCCGGTCCGTGCCTCGTACGCGCCCGGGCAGGCGGTGGTGGTCAGCGTGACGCTGCGGCCTTCGTCGGCGGCGGCGCGGCGCACCAGGTCGGCGGTCGGGGCGAGTGTCGACTCGAGCGTGGCGAGGACCGCGATGCGGCTGCCGGTGCGGACGGCCTCGACGGCCATCGGCTCGTCGATGCGGAGCACCGGGATCCCGGCGAGCGGTCGCGTCTGTTCGACGAAGGGGCCGACGGACGAGCAGGTGACGAGCACGGCGTCGGCGCCCGCCGTCTCCGCCTGGTGGACGTAGGCGGCGAGGCGGGCCGCCGTGCGGGGCAGTGGGCCGTGCTCGACGGTGTCTGCGAGCAGGCTCTCGTCCACGACGTGATACGGGCGTACGTGCGGGGCGAGTTCGCGCAGCAGCGGGTCGAAGGTCGCGGGGAGGGAGGCGACGGTGTGCAGAACGCAGACGCGCGGGGCGGTGCCGGTGTTCATGCCGCTCCCTCCGTGCGGACCGCCGCGGTGTCCCACCATGGGCGGCCGTGGGCGTCCACGATGTCGCCGAGCAGGCGGAGCCGGTCGGCGCTCGGGCCCCGCAGCGCCGCGTCGCGGTCGCCGGTGAGGGCGTCGGTCCACAGGGCGCGGCCCGCGAGGAAGCCCGAGGCGCCGGCGCGGCAGGCGGCCTCCACCGCCGTCGGAAAGTCGCGGGCCGTGACGCCCTGGGAGAGGACGACCCAGGGGACGTCGACGACGGCGTCGATGCGGGCGGACTGCTCGGTCAGGTGGGCGAGGCCGCCGACGCCGCCGTCGGGGACCTGGCACTTGTAGAGCGAGGGGCGCAGCGGGGCGAGTTCGCGGGCGGCCTCGACGATGGCGTCGTTGAGGTCGAACGCCGCCTCGTCGCCGTGGGCCGGGCGTGCCACCGGTTCGAGGACGGAGGCGAGGCCCGCGGAGCGGCACAGGTCGATGAAACGGGAGGCGAGTGCGACGCGGCGCTCGCGCTGGTCGTCGGGGCGCCAGATGACGAGGAGCTTCAGGCCGCGGGTGCCGTCGGCGACGACGGCGGCGGTGTCCACGGACGCGTCGAGGGACGTGCCCTCCACGGGGCCGCCCGGCTGCTGGTCGAGCACGTCCACCGCGAGGATCGGGGCACAGGTCGCGGGGAGCACCTTGTCGTCGATCAGGCGGCGGTAGCCGTAGTCCCGGTCGATGAGCAACGCGGAGGCGTACGGGCCGAGTTCGCGGGCGGCGGCGAGCTTGAAGTCGGTGAGCCGGTCGTCCGGGATGTCCCTGCCGGGGACGCCGGCGCGCTCGGCCATCATCGTGCGCAGGGAGTCGCGCTGATCGGCGGCGACCATCGCGAACGTACCGGTCTCCCGGGCCAGGTGGGCGACGGCGGGGGTGCGGGTCATGGGTGTGCGTTCCTTGGGTTGGTTTGCGGAAAGGTGGGTGGGGTCGTCCGGCCACGGAGCCGTGGCGCGGGGGCGCCGGTCGCCAACGGCAGGAACCGGTCCAGGTGATGGGCCTGGTGGGCCCGTGCCGTGGCCTCGTCCGCGACGACGGGGCGCGACGGCGCCGCGGGGGCGCGATCGAGGCCGATCGCCGCCCCCGCCAGCAGCGCCGCTCCGAGCCCGGGCGCCTCCGGCTCGGCGCACACCCGCGTGGGCCAGGGCCCGACGGCGGCCTTCAGCGCGGTCCAGGCGGCCAGCCGGGTCGACCCGCCGAGCAGCGTCACCGATTCCGGCGCCGCCGCGCACAGTCGCGCCTGCACGTCCGTCATCCATCGCGCCTGGTGCGCCGTGCCCTCCAGGATCGCGCGGGCGATGTGGGCGGGTCCGTGCTCGATCCGCAGGTCGTGCACCGCGAGCCGGGCGTCGGGGTCGGGGCTCGGGGCGCTGCGTCCGCGGGCGTACGGGGTGATGGTCGGGCCGCACGGGGTCGCCGGCAGCGTCGCGACGAGCCGGGCGAACTCCTCGTAGCGGTCCGCCCCTTGCAGGCCGGCGTCGAGGAAGCGGTCGCAGAACCACTCCACCAGGAGACCGGATCCGGCCGCGCCCGCGAGGACGATGAAGTGGGTGCCGTCGGCGTGCCGGCCCCAGGACATGCCTTCGGCGGCGGCACCGGCCCGGTCCGGCGGGTCCGCTGTGACGGTGAGGACGGCCTCGGCGGTGCCCATGGAGTCGGCGACCTGCCCGGGCCCGCGCACTCCGGCGGCCCACGCGCCGACGAGGTGGTCGTGTCCGGCCACGACGACAGGTGTCCCGGCGCGCAACCCGGTCTCACCGGTGACCCGCGAGATGACATGTCCGACGGGCTCGCCCACTCCCCGCACCCGGGGCATGTGCGTGTCGCGGAGCCCGGCCTCCGCCAGCAGTTCGGGGATCCACTGCCGCTCGACGGGGTCCCAGGCCATGGTGCGCTGTGCGAACGTGGCATCCGTGCCGACCGCCCCCGTGAGCGCGTGGGCGACGAGATCCGCGGCCCCCACCCACGTCCGCATGCGCGCGGGCAGTCCCGGATCATCGGCCACCAGCGCACACCACTTGGCGAGCGGCACCTTCGGGCTGGGCAGCACCCCCGTGCGGGCGTGGAGTCGATGTGCGCCGAGTGCCGAGGCGAGACGTGTCGCGTGCGGTGCCGGTTCCGGGTCGGACCATGCGCGGACGGGCCCGATGGCGTGCCCGTCGGCGTCGAGCGGCACGCCCGCCTCCGCCATCCCGGTCACCCCGACGGCCGCGGGAGCGCGCCCGGCCTGCCGTACGCACCGCGCCAGAGCCCCGAGCGCGGCGGCGACGAGGCCGTCCGCCGGGTGGGTGTGAGGGGTGCTTCCGTACGGGGTCGGGGACGTGGCGCGGGCGAGGACCCGCCCGTCCGCGTCGCACAGCACGGCCTTCACATGGGTCGTGCCGATGTCGAGCCCGGCCAGCGGCTCCCCGCTCATCGCCCGGCCGCGTCCAGCGGCGGCAGCACGCCCGAGCGTGCCACCCGCGCGTACCAGCGGCCGCTGTCCTTGATCGTGCGGCGCTGGGTCTCGCGGTCGACGTGCACGAGCCCGAAGCGCGGCCAGTACCCCATCGCCCACTCGAAGTTGTCGAGGAGCGACCAGTGGTAGTAGCCCTCCACGGGGGCGCCCGCGGCCATCGCCCGGTGCACGGCGGTGAGGTGGGCGTGCAGGAAGGAGATCCGTCGGTTGTCGCGCACGCGGCCGTCGTCACCCGGCTCGTCCCCGTGGATGGCACCGTTCTCGGTGATCAGGAGCGGCACGCCCGGGTGCTCGCGGTGCAGGCGCACGAGCAGCGCTTCCAGGTCGCCCGGGACGACCTCCCAGCCGAGGTCGGTGCGTTCGGTGTCGGGACGTCCCTCCTCGACCTTCCAGGGCCACGGGCCGTCGCCGCTTCGGGCGCTGACGATGCGGCGCGTGTAGTAGTTGACGCCGATGAAGTCGCTGCCCGCGGCGATCGTGTCGAGGTCGCCTTCCTGGATGAAGTCGAGCTCCCCCACGGCCCGTTCCCAGTGGGCGCGCATGTCCGCGGGGTAGCCGCGGCCGTGCACGGGGTCGAGGAACCAGCGGTTGACGTAGCCGTCGGAGGCTTCGGCCGCGGCCCGGTCGGCGGTGCTCGCGTGGTCGTCGGGGGTGTGCGGGAACAGGGAGTACGCGATCCCCGCGCGCGAGTCCGGCCGGTCCGTGTTCCGCAGCTCGCGCACCGCGAGGCCGTGCGCGAGGAGCAGGTGGTGCATGACGGTGACGGAGGTCTTGAGGTCCTTCTCGCCCGGTGCGTGCAGGCCGAGCTGGTGCCCGAGGAGGCCCACGATCCAGGGCTCGTTGATCGTGACCCAGTCCCGGACGCGGTCACCGAACGCGTCGAAGCAGAGGGCCGCGTAGTCGGCGAACCGCTCGGCGGTCTCCCGGTTCCGCCAGCCCCCGCGCTCCTGGAGGGCCTGAGGCAGGTCCCAGTGGTAGAGGGTGACGAGCGGCTCGATGCCGCGCTCGAGCAGCCCGTCGATGAAGCGGTCGTAGTGGTCCAGCCCCCGCTGCTCGACCCGTCCCACGCCCTCGGGGAGGATGCGCGGCCAGGCGAGGGAGAACCGGTGGGCGTTGGTGCCGAGTTCGGCCATGAGCGCGGTGTCGTCGGCTCGGCGCCGGTACTGGTCGACGGACACGTCGCCGGTGTCGCCGCCGTCGATCGCGCCGGGCACGCGGCAGAACCGGTCCCAGATCGACTCACCGCGCCCGTCGGCGTCGACGGCACCCTCGACCTGGTACGCGGAGGTGGAGGTGCCCCACCGGAAGCCGGCGGGGAAGGATGCTCCGGGCGTGGTCACAGTGCCTCCTGGAACTCGGGCAGTTCACGGGCGTGCTCGCAGGCGTACAGGAGCACGCCCGCCGACCAGGCGTGGGAGAGCGTGAGCAGCATGCCCTTCGCCTGGAAGCACTCGGTCTGGTAGAAGCGTTCGCTGACCATGCCGCGGTAGGCGTTGAAGTCTCCGTCGGCGCGGGCGACGAACTGGCGGAAGCAGTCGAGGTTCTCGCGGGTGGCACGCAGGTAGTACGGGTCGTCGAGGTGCCGGGCGAGGCGGACGGCCTCGGGCAGGCAGATCAGGCCGAAGGCGTGCAGGTGCTGGTTGGAGGGCGAGGCCTGGTCGGCGCCGCGGGTGCGGAATCCGTAGCGGGCGAGGAGGGTGTGCTCGTCGAAGTGGACGTCGTAGGTGTAGCGGAAGGTGAGCGTCCAGTCGGCGGCGCGGCGCGCCAGGTCGAGCCAGCGTCCGTCGGGGTCCCCTGCCTCGTGGAGGAGCGTGTACGCGATGATCGCGTTGTAGCCGTCCTCGGAGGTGGGGGCGAGGGAGACGTCCTCGGGGGCGCCGCACAGGAATTCCGAGCGCACGTCGTCGGCGAACGCGGCGCCCGCGCGCCGGGCGGCCTCCAGGTAGCCGCGTTCCCCGAAGGCCTCGGCGGCCTCGACCAGCGCGCCGACGAACGCGAGCCCCGCCGCGCCCTCGTGGTCGAGTGCCTTGCCGGTGTGCACGTCGTGGGCGGCGGCGAGGCGCCCGGTGCTCGGGTCCTGGCCGGCGAGCGCGGCGGCCAGGTTGTCGCGGACGGCCGCCTCCCAGTCCGGATGATCGTGGCCGCGGGCCCGTTCGGCGACGAGGGCGCGCAGCGTGAACAGGGTCGCGTCGCCGAGGGTGCGGGCGTGCAGCCGGTCGGCGTCGCCGGTCCAGCCGGCGGACCAGCCGCGCGAGCGGGACCACTGGCCCCAGAAGGTGCCGCCCGGTGTGCGGTGGGCGCAGATGTGGTCGATGACGGCTTCGGCCGCCGCGGCCCGGTCGGTGTCGCCGACCCGTCGTGCGTGCAGCAGCAGGGCGTGGGCGTAGGGCACGCCGCTGATCCAGGAGACGTGCATCGCCTGCCGGTCTCCGTCGTCCCCGAGCGCTTCGCGGTCGAAGGCGGCGGTCTCCAGGAGGACGGGTGGATCGCTGCGGTAGTGCCAGCGGTGCAGCCCCTCGGCGGACAGCGCGGCGGCCTCGTCGATGCCGACCCAGGCCGCGGGCGCGCCCTCCGGTACGGCTTGGTGCAGGGCGCGCAGCACGGGCGCGTAGGCGTGCGGGTCGGTGTCGAGGAGGTGCACGGTGAAGCGCAGGGTGTGTTCCTCGCCGGGGCGCCAGGTGTGCGGCGGCGTGTCGGCGGGCCGCGGTGTGCCGGAGCCGTAGTACGTGACGGGTTCCTCTCGGTACGGGGCGTGCAGCCGCAGCGCCGGGCGGTCGCCGTCGAGGAGGGCGAAGCCGACTCCCTGCTCACCCAGCGGTCCGGTCTCGGCCAGGGCGAGTGCGGCGCCGCCGTGCCGGTCGCGGGCGAAGACGGCGGGTGTGCCGCAGCGGTCGGCGCGGAACGACCAGGCGGATGCGGTGAGGCCCGTGGGGTCCGTGCCGTCCGCGGCGTAGCGCGGGTAGGGGCGGGCGCAGTCGGCTCGCCGGTTCTCGCCGTAGAAGGCGCCGGGGATCAGCCAGCCTGGGTCGTCGCTCGCGCCGAGCCGCAGCTCCACGCGGAGTCCGGCGTCGAAGGGTTCGGTGCCCTCGTGGCGGACGGTGAGTTCCGCGGCGCGGGCGGAGCCCTCGCCGGTGAGCCGGAGGGCGGCGTGGAAGCCGTGGGCCCGTCCGGTGACGGTCGTCGCACCGTCGCCGCCAGTCGCGGGCACGGGAAGACAGGCACCGTCTGCGGTCAACAGGGCGACGACGTAGGGAAGTTCCAGGAGGCCGTCGGCCTCGCCGCGGAGCACCAGCGGCTCAGTCAAGGACTCGGGCATCGACATTCCAGCCTTCCAGCAGTACGGCGCGGCCCGCTTCGGGGGCGTCGCGCCATGCGACGGGCACCTCGGCGGTCTCACCGGGCAGCAGATCGAGCATGTTGTCCCCGAAGACCGCCCATCCAGGGGCTTCGACGGGGCGGGCGTCGGTGAGGTGGAGGCCGAGGGCGGCGGGGCCCTCGACATGGGCGAGGCGCAGGGCGCGGCGGTCGCGGGTCCAGTCGAGGGTGACGTGGGCCGGGGGCAGGTCGAGGTAGGCGGAGAGGTCGGGCCCGACGGCGTGGACGTACCGGTTCCCCGCGACGAATTCGCCGCGCTTCGAACGGAGTTGGAGGTCGAGCAGGAAGAGCGGACCCGGCAGCTGCACGGTCTCCAGGGTCAGCTCCGCGCCCCGGCTCTCCCGCACCACGCTCCCGTCGAGTGCCACGATCCGCGCGCGCGTCGTCCCGGAGCGCCACGCGTGCACCCGTGCCGCGAACCGCTCGTGACCCGCCCATGCCTGCGTGGCGAACGACGCGCACACGTGGTCGGGGCGGTACGCGCGGCGCACGCCGTGGTACGCGGGTTTGGGGTCGCCCCGGTGGTCGACGGCGGCCGTGCACCAGGCATTGGGGAACGGCTCGTTGAACTGCCAGGGGACGGCCCCGGACGAGCGGGGCGCCCGCCGCAGGTTCGCCTCCACCGCGTACCGCAGGCCGTCGTACTGGAGTTGCTGGCTGGCCCGGCGCATCCGGTCGACGCTGTCGAGCCGGCCGCCGAACGTGCGCTGCACCAGCGGCGCGTTGTTCCACCAGGCGCCGAGGTGTTCCATGACGGGGTTGCTGCGGTCGGTGGGCCACTGGGCCTCGGCGGGCACGACGGCGTCCCAGGTACGCCGGTTGGCCATGCCCTCCACACCGAACTCGGAGTGCAGCAGACTGGTCCCGGCGTCGTACAGCTCCTGGTGGGCGTCGAGCCCTTGGTGTTCCCAGGGGCCGTGCACGTCGTGCTGGCCGTCCGGCGCCCGCTCGATGTTCTCCCGTGTGTTGAGGAAGTCGCGCCCCGACGGCGAGCCGGGGAGCCAGCAGCGATCGGGGTCGAGTTCGGCGACGACGCGGGCAAGCCTGCCGACGACCGGCGAGGACTTCTCGTCGAGCGGTGTGGCGGTCGCCGTGTCGTGGAGCTCGTTGCCGGGCCCCCACAGGGCCAGCGCCGGGTGATGGCGCAGTGCGGGCACGATCGTCCGCGCCTCACGTTCCATCAGGTCGAGATAGGCGTCGTCGGTCGCGGGGACGGAGTCGATGCCGGAGCTGGAGAGGCTGAACTCCTGCCACACCAGCAGGCCGAGACGGTCGCAGAGGGAGTAGAACTCCTCGGTCTCGATCAGTCCGCCGCCCCACACCCGCAGCAGCGTGACGTGCGCGTCGGCGGCGAGGTTCAGAAGATGCGCCAGCCGTTCCGGGCGCGGGACCCCGTGGAGCGCGTCCTGCGGCACCCAGTTCCAGCCCTTGGCGTAAACGCGGCGGCCGTTGACCTCGACGGTGTACGGCAGGGCATCGGCGGGCGCTCCGGGATTCGGCACCAGCCGGACCGTGCGGAAGCCGACCGTGCGCACGACGGGTTCTCCGCCCGACGCCCGGACGGTCACGGTGTACAGCGGCCGGTCACCGTGGCCGTTGGGCCACCACAACTCCGGCTGCGACACGACCGCTTCCGCCACCACCGTGCCGTTCCCCGCACCGAACGGGACGTGCCGCTCGGCGACGAGCGCGCCGTCGGGGGCGTGCACGGTCACCTCGAGCGTCCCCGGTTCGGCCGCCTCGACCTCGGCGTCGACCCGCACGCTCCCGGAGCCGTCCGCACCGACCACCGCGTCCTTGAGCCGCACGGGCCCCGCGATCTCCAGCCGGACCGGCTTCCAGATGCCCTGGTGGACGAGGCGTGGGCAGAAGTCCCAGCCGTAGTTCATGCGCGTCTTGTGAGTGCGCACCCGGTCCGTGCGGCCCACCTGAGGTTCCCCGGGCGGTGCGGGGTGGACGACGACGGCGAGTACGTGCGGGCCGCCGTCCGCGTACGCGCTCACGTCGACCTCGAAAGGCACGAACATGCCCTCGTGGTGAGCCAGTTCGTGGCCGTCGACGAGGACGGTCGCCTCGTGGTCGACGCCCTCCAAGCGCAGCAGTGCGCGCTCGCCCGACGCCAGGCGGGGCAGCTCCAGGGTGCGTCGGTGGAGCCAGGCGCGCTGCGGCACCCATTCGGTCAGCAGGCTGTCGGTGCCCACGTACGGGTCGGGGATCTGCCCGCCCACTCGCAGATCGTCGAGGACGGAGCCGGGGACCCGTGCGGGGAACCAGCCCGGTTCTCCGTCCGGGCGGCCGGGGCCGCACAGCCAGCGCCAGGTGTCCCCCAGGCAGCCGCGCAGCTCCCAGCCGTCGTCGAGCACGTGCACGGAAGTCAGGCCTCCACCGGCAGTTCGAGCAGGTCCGTCTCGGTGACGGGTGCCGCCGGGTCGGCCGGCACGCGGAACGTCTTGATCTCGTGCGGGCCGAACTCGGCCTCGACGAGGCGCTGTTCGCCGAGCATCGGCAGTCCGATCCGGGCCGAAGCCGCCGCACCGCGGGATTCGTAGGCACGCACGATCACATCTCCGGAGGCGTCCTCGTCGCCCTTGACGACGGTGACGAGGACACTGCCCGCGCCGTCGTCGGCGTAGGACGCGCGCTGCCCGAGCGGGCCCTCGTGGAAGGTCTCCATGAGCGCGAAGGACGGCTGGTTCAGCTCGGCGGCGCGCCGCGCGGGGTCGACCGCGCGCCAGTCGGCGCCGTGCGGGAGCAGCAGGTAGCGGAATTCCTGGCGACCCTGGTCGAGGTACTCGTAGACGCCGTCCTCGTCGAGGATCTTCGGCTCGTGCCAGGCGTAGACGGGGCTGCGCAGCGCCGTCATGCCGATCTCCGCGCCGGTGACGTCGTGCCCGTGCTTGCTGTCGTTGACGACGGTCAGCCCGGCGCGCATGCCGCCGGGCAGGGTGCCGGTCACGTCGACCCAGGCCTGGGTGGGCTCCTCGGTGCCGTCCGGGGTGCGCTCGACGAACCCGTACGGGATCTCGTGCGTGGCCGTGGGGTCGGTGAGCGAGGTCGGGAAGCGCAGCTTGAGCGTCTTGAGCTGCTCGTGCCAGTCGACGGCGGTGCGCACCTCGACGCTCCTCGCGCCCGCGGACAGGACGAGTTCCTCGGCCATCCGCGAGGCGCCGTACGTGGATTCGATGCGCAGCACCGCACGCACAGGACCGGACTCGACGAGCCGGACGCGACGCCCCGTGAAGGAGCCGATGGCCTGGTCGTAGGCGCGGACGCGGTGTCCCCAGGTGTCACTCCGGTCGTCGACGACGACGGCGTGCGGGCCGGGGTTCGCGGGAATGAGCTCGGCACCGGTCGACTTGTCGACGAACGAGGTGAGCCAGCCGCTCGCCGGGTCGACCTCCAGGCGCAGGTGCTCGTTCTCCAGCGTGGTGTCGGTCGCGCGCACCGGCCCTTCGGCGGAGTCCGCCCCCGGCACCAGGTGGTACACCCGGTGCCCCAGCGGCGGCACGGTGGCCCGGAACGCGAGGCGGCCCCGGCTGCCCATCATGCTGGCCTCGGAGCGGGTGAGCTGCGCCGGCACCGGGTCGCCGTTCTCGTCGGTGAGGCGCACGGTGGCGGCCTGGGCGAACTCGACCTCGACGTCCTGTTCGAGCTCCCAGGGGTGCGGGTTGAAGACGACGACGGGCACGGTGCCGTCGGCGAGCGGGATGTCGATGCGGCGGGCGATGGCCTGGGTGGCACGGTTGAAGATGTCGGCGGCGATCGAGCGGGCGCGGCCATAGTCGTCGCGCGCGTCGTCGTACGCCGAGCGGATCGACGTCCCCGCGAGGATGTCGTGGAACTGGTTGAACAGAACCAGCTTCCAGGCCTCGGTCAGCTTCTCGACGGGGTACGTCTCCCCCGCCACGGCCGCCGCGACCGAGGCCCACTTCTCGGCGCGCTGGAGGTCGTTCTCGGCGCGGCGGTTCCACGCCTTGACTCCGGAGTGCGCGGAGTAGCAGCCGGGGCCGTGGTGCTGGAGCTCGCCGGTGTGCACGGGCACGTCCTCGCGGTCGCGGAGCCGGTCGAAGAACCGTGCCGGGTGGGAGAGTTCGAGCCTGGGCAGGCCGCCGAGCGCGTCGAGGCGGGCGATGGAGTCGAGATTGGCCCTGGTGGGGCCGCCACCGTGGTTGCCGACGCCGTAGAACACCATCAGCTCGGGCTCGTCCGGCGGCATCATGGCGAGGGACTTGTCGAGGTGGTTGCCGATGTCCTTGCCGGGCGTGCAGTACTCGTTGGGCAGCCGGTAGGCCATCACGCGGGAGCCGTCGGGCGCCTCCCAGTGGAAGAACTGGCCGGGCAGCACCTGCTCGTGCGGGCCGGGCCGCAGGAAGATGTACCCGTCCATCCCGGACTTGCGGAGGATCTGCGGGATCGTCGCGTTGTGCCCGAACGGGTCGAGGTTGCAGCCGATGGTGGCGGCCTCGCCGAACTTCTCGATCAGGTACCGCTGCCCGTACAGGGCCTGGCGGACGAAGGACTCGCCGGAGGGGATGTTGCAGTCGGGCTCGATCCACCAGCCACCGACGATCTGCCAGCGGCCCTCGGCGACGCGCTTGCGGATCGTGGCGAACAGCTCGGGGTCGTGGCTCTCGATCCACTCCAGGTACATGACGGAGTCGCAGGTGAACACGAAGTCGGGGTACTCCTCCATGCGGTCGACGGCGGACTGGAAGGTGGCCCGGATCTCCTGGAGTCCCTCCGGCCAGCGCCACAGCCACACCGGGTCGATGTGCGCGTTGCCGACGAGATGCAGGGTGCGGTCACGGGAGTTGGGCTTGGCGGTGGTCATACGGCGGCCTCCGGGCGGTGGTCGTACGGCTGGTCGGCGACGTCCGGACCCGCGGCCCAGGCGTCGACGTGCTCGCTGAGCAGGTGCAGCAGGGTCAGGTGCATCTCCTGGATACGGGCGGTGGTGGCGGCGGGGGCCACGAGGACGTGCTCGGCGTGCGCGGCGGCGGGCATGCCATCGTTGTCACCGCCCGCGAAGAGCACCGTGCGGGCGCCCCGCTTCCCGGCCTCTTCCAGGCCCCGGATCACGTTCGCGGACCGGCCCGACGTGGTGAAGCCGACCACCATGTCGTCGGCGGTGACGAGGGCCTCGACCTGGCGGGCGAAGACCTCCTCGTACGCGTAGTCGTTGCCGATGCAGGAGACGACGGAGGGGTCCGTGACGAGCGAGACCGCGGGCAGCGCACGGCGTTCGCGCAGGTAGCGGCCGATGAACTCGCCGGCAAGGTGCTGGGCGTCGGCGGCGCTGCCACCGTTGCCGAAGGTGTAGAGGCGACCGCCGCGGCGGAACACCTCGACGAGTGCGTCGCCGACGGTGCGCAGGGTCGGCAGCAGCTCCTCCAGGCGCTGCGCGGCGGCGATGTGTTCGGCGATCTGGGTCGTCGGGCTGAGGCGGGCGGTGGGCGGGGCGGACATGGAGCTCCAGAGGTGCGCGGCAGGCGGTCAGCTGAGGGTGGGCAGGGGCGCGCCCGCCCCTTCGTGGTGGGCGAGTCGTTCGAAGGCGATGGCGGCGGCGCCGAGCACCCCGGCCCGGTCGCCGCCGGTCGCGGTGACGACGCGGGCGGCGTTCGCGGCGGGCCCCATGGCGAGCCGCGCCACCCTTTCGCGTACGGGGGCGAGGAGTCGGTCGCCCGACCGGGTCACGCCGCCGCCGAGGACGACGAGCTCCGGTTCGTAGAGGTTGACGATGGACGCGAGACCTTGTGCGAGGAGTTCGCAGGTCTCGTCCCAGAGTTCGGTGGCGAGGGCGTCGCCTTCGCCGGCTGCACGCGCCACGTCGGCGGCGGTGATCTCGTGAGCGGGCAGGTCGGCGAGGACGGACCCCCGACCCCGGCGGGCCAGGGCCTCGCGGGCACGTTCGGCGATCGAGGTACCGGAGGCGTACGCCTCCAGGCAGCCGGCCCGGCCACAGCTCTTGCAGGTCCGCCCGTCGGAGCGGACGGTGATGTGGCCCGGCTCGCCCCCGTTGCCCGCCGCGCCGCGGTAGGTGCGGCCGTCGACGACGAAGCCGCCGCCGACGCCGGTGGACACGGTGAGGTACACGAGGTTCCGGGTGCCGCGTCCGGCACCGAAGCGCCACTCCCCCGCGGCGCCGGCCGTCCCGTCGTTGTCGAGGACGGAGGTCAGTCCGTAGTGCTCCCGGGTCAGCCGGGTGATGGGGATGTCGAGCCAGCCGGGCAGGTGGGGCGGTGCGACGAGCACGCCGGTGGCCGAGTCGAGGGGGCCACCGCAGCCGATGCCGCAGCCGAGCAGGGCGCGCGGCGCCTCGTCCGGGTCCACGCCCGCGGCCGTCAGGGCGGCGCGGCCGAGGGTGAAGAGCCGGTCGAGGCAGGCGTCGGGGCCCTCCTCGACGCGGGTGGGCACGGTCAGGAACGACAGCGTCCCGCCGTCCTCGCCGACGACACCGGCCGCGAGCTTGGTGCCGCCGATGTCGAGCGCGAGCACGCTTGAGTTGGTCATGTGACTGTTCAGCCCTTGCTTCCTGTGGTGGCGATGCCCTGCGTGAAGTGCCGCTGGCAGACGAAGAAGGCGATGATCATGGGCACGGTGACCACGACGCTCGCCGCGCAGACGATCTCCCAGCGCATCTCGCCGCCGTCGCCGAACTGGTCGAGGACCGCCTTGAGACCGCGCGGCACCGTGTAGAGCTGGGGGTCGCGCAGATAGATGAGGGGTCGGACGAGGTCGGTCCAGGAGGCCTGCACCTCGAAGATGAAGGTGACGATGAGTGCGGGCCTGCACAGCGGCGCCGCGATCCGCCAGAACAGCGTCCAGTAGCCCGCTCCGTCCACCCTGGCCGCTTCGAACAGCTCGCGCGGCAGGCCGAGGAAGAACTGGCGGAGCA
The DNA here is from genome assembly GCF_052245995.1 of Streptomyces sp. SDT5-1. Taxonomy (NCBI): domain Bacteria; kingdom Bacillati; phylum Actinomycetota; class Actinomycetes; order Kitasatosporales; family Streptomycetaceae; genus Streptomyces; species Streptomyces sp. SDT5-1. The sequence continues at coordinate 1,435,757 of NZ_CM125963.1, forward strand.
GGAAGATGTAGAACGCGGATCCGAACAGGTTCGGCGCCCACAGCGGCACTTGGGAGCTGGCGAGGTGGAGCCAATTCCACACCATGTACTGCGGCACCATCGTGACGGCGGCCGGCAGCATCATCGTGCCGATGACCAGCGCGAACAGCGCGTCGCGGCCCGGGAAGCGGAAGTACGCGAAGCCGAAGGCGACGACCGCGCTGCTGATCGTGACGGTGACGGCCGCCGCGAGGGTCACCGCGACGCTGTTGCCGATCCAGGTGAGCAGCGGCAGCGCCTTCCAGAGCTCCTGGTAGTTGGCCCACTGCACCACGTGCGGGATCAGCGCGTTGTCGAAGACGTCCGTGGAGGGCTTGAGCGAGGCGCTGATCAGCCAGACGAACGGGTAGAGGAAGACGACGGAGGCGAGCAGCACGCCGAGGACGCGCAGCGCCCGCTTGACCAGGCCTTCCTTCGTGTCGGGTCGCATCGTGAGCTGGGTCATCGCTGGTCACCCTCGTAGTAGACGAACCGCTTGCTGACCTTGGCCTGGACGACCGTGATGAGGAGGATCACCAGGAACAGCAGCCATGCGAGCGCTGAGGCGTAGCCCATGTGCATGTACTGGAAGGCCTGTTGGAACAGGTAGACGACGTAGAACAGCGCCGCGTCGCTGCTGTACGACTGCGTGGTGGCGGTTCCGAAGAACGCGGTGTACGCCTCCGTGAACGTCTGCAGCGAGGCGATCGTGTTGACGATCAGCGTGAAGAACAGCGTGCCGGAGATCTGGGGCAGCGTCACGTGCCGGAACGACGTCCAGCGGCTCGCGCCGTCCAAATCGGCTGCTTCGTAGAGGTCCTTGGGGACGTTGCGCAGTGCGGCGAAGTAGATGACGACGGTGGAACCGACGGACCAGAGGCTCGTGAGTACGAGGCCCGGCTTCACCCAGAGACTGTCGGTGGTCCAGGACGGGCCCTCGATCCCGAAGAACCCGAGGACGTGGTTGATCAGACCGACGTTGCCGTTGAACAGCAGCAGGAAGAGGATGCCGACCGCGACCGGGGGCGTCATCACCGGCAGGTAGAACACGGTGCGGAAGAACCCTGCGCTGCGGCCGACCTTCAGCAGCAGCATCGCGAGGACCAGGGCGAACGCCATCGACAGCGGCACGCGAAGGACGGCGAAGATCAGCGTGTTCATCAGGGACTTCGCGACCTGCGGGTCCTCGAAGAGCTGACGGTAGTTGGCGAGGCCGACGTTGTGGGTCGAGCCGATGGCGTCGTAGTCGGTGAAGGACAGCACGAGGCTGGCGAGCATCGGCCCGGCCGTGAAGACGACGAAGCCGATGATCCACGGCGAGATGAATCCGTAGGCGGCCCAGATCTCGCGGCGCCGCGCCCGGCCGCCGGGCTTCTCCCCTCCGACGGCGGAACCGACGGAGCCGGCGGGCCTGCGGCGCTTGGCGGACTTCGAGGGCTTCGGGGTGAGGACGGACTGCATGGCTACTCACGTCCTTCGTTGGCGATGTCGAGCGCGCTCTGCGCCTTGCGCTGCGCCTGGTCGAGGGCCTGCCGCGGGGTCTGCTCGCCGGACAGGACCCGGTTCACCGCGGACTGCCACGCGTCCTTGAACTCGCTGCCCGCCGCGTTGGCGGGGACCGCGAAGCCCTTGCGGGAGAGGTCGAAGACGATCCGGGTGGCCTTGTCGAAGGCCTTGTTGCCGGTGGGCTTCCAGACGTCGTGCTCGATGATCCGGTCCGCGGCGAGATTGCCGGTGACGTCGCCCGTGTAGGGCGCCCCGCTCTTGCGCGTCTCCTTCGCCTTGGCCCGCGCGGCGTGCACCCAGGTCTTCGTCGCCGTCATCGTCTTGACGAACGTGCAGGCGGCGTCGGGGTGCTTGGCGTTCTTGGGGATCGCCCAGCCGAGTCCCGACGACCAGTTGAGCGGCTTTCCGTCACGGCCGCGGAACACGTCGGGGGCGAGGTCGATCTTGGGTGAGGCACCGGCCAGGACGTTGACGTACCAGTCCTCCATCGGGAACGAGCCGAGCTGTTCGCGCACGAACTCGTTCTTCGCTCCGAACATGTCGAAGGAGTCGCGCAGCGCCTTCAACTTTCCCCAGCCGCCCTGCGCGTTGACGAGCTTCACCGCGTACGTGAGCGCCTCGACGGCCTTCGGGTCGTTCAGCTCGGCGGTGCGGCCGTCGGCGCTGATCAGGTCGGCGCCGTTGGCCTTCGCCCACAGCGGGAAGAACTCGGGGATCTTGGGGTCGAAGCCGATCCGGGTGAGCTTGCCGCCGCTGCGCCGTTGCAGCGTCCGGGTCGCCTCCTCGAGCTTCTTCCAGTTCCCGGTCGAGAACTCGGCGGCGCTGGTGCCGTTGTCCTTGAGCACCTTGTCGTTGGTGAGCAGCAACCGGCTGTCGTACGAGTCCGGGAGCGCGTACACCGTGCCGTCGAGGGAGCCCTCGTCGATGGCGGTCCTCACATAGCCGTCGGTGTCGATGTGCTCGCGCTTCAGGCAGTCGGTCAGCGGCATCAACGCGCCGCGGGCCGCGTAGCCACCGACGAGGGTGCGGTCCATGACGACCGCGTCGGGGGCGTCGCCCGCGGCGACCGCGGAGAGGAACTGCTGCGAGTCGAAGGCGCCTTCGTTGACCTGGATGTGCAGTCCGTCGGGTGCGAGCGCCTTGCGGGCCGCGTCCATGCGGTCGCGCGCGAGGGCGTCGGACTGCATGAACCCCATGGTGGTGAAGGTGGAGTTCCCGCTGTCTGCCACGCTCACGCCGCCGCAGCCGGACAGGGCCGGCAGCAGGGCGAACGCCGCGGCGAGTCCCGCCGCCTTGCGGCGTATGCGCTGGGGTGGTGCCGCCATCGTCTCTCCTTTGAGTGGCGAGCTACACGAGGGGGAAGGGGGATGCGGCTCTGTTCCACCGGCGTCGTGGCGACGTCCGCGGTGTGGCATCGATCCCACATGAGAACGTAACCACGTCCGGTGCGGGCGTCAACGGTTTTCGGCCGGGCAGTTGCCGGAATCGATCGGTCGGTGCGGTCGGGGTCAGCTCTTGGGCGGCGCGGTGGACCCGCGCAGCACCAACTCGGGCTGCAGAACGACGGATTCGGCCCGCCCCGCACCCTCTCGCCCGACCCGGTCGAGCAGCAGCTCGGCGGCCCTGCCACCAAGGTCGAACACGGGCTGGCGCACGGCGCTCAGGCCAGGCTCGACCATCTTCATCCATGCCAGGTCGTCGAACGAGACGACGGAGCAGTCATCGGGAACCGTGACGCCACGCCGCTTGAGTTCCTGCCACACGAGTTCGGCCATCACGTTGTTCGCGGCGAACACGGCGGTGAGCGACGGGTTTCCGTCGAGGAACGCGGCGAGCTGCGCCGCCTGATCGCCCTCGCCCTGGCTCAGGTCGAGGACGTGCCGACGCGGCACGGGAAGCCCCGCGTCCCGCAGCGCCGCCCGATAGCCCTTGAGGCGGTTGCGCCCCGTGTCCCACTGGACCTCGTCGACCACGATGGCGATGTCACGGTGCCCGAGCCCGACGAGGTGCTCCACGGCGAGCCGCGCACCCCGCTCGTTGTCGATCGCCACGGCGTCGCAACCGCGCACGCCCGACCTGCGGTCCAGTTCCGTGACCGGCACCCCGTGCCCGACGAGGGTCTCGGTGGCGCCCCGCGCGACGGGCGTCAGCAGCACTCCGTCGGCGCGCATCGACAGGAAGGCGCGCGCGCCCGCGGCGGCCCGCTCGTCGTCGCCGTGGTCGTCGACGAGCACCATCTGGTACCCGGCCGCGGACAGGGTGTGCTCGACCCCCGCGGCCAGCTCCGCGTAGAACTGGTTGCGCAGGTCGGAGACGAGCACGCCGACGAGTCCGCTGTTGCGCCCCTTCAGGGTGCGCGCCGACACGTCCGGCACATACCCGAGCCGCTCGGCCGCGGCCTCGACCCGCTCCTTGATGTGGTCGGCGACGTACCCGTGCCCGCCGAGCGCCCGGGATGCCGTGGAGCGCGAGGTCCCCGCGGCCTCGGCGACGTCCCGCAGGGTCGCCCGCGCGCGCTTGCCGCCCGAACCGCCGCCGCGCACCGCCGCCGCCCCGTTCGCCATCAGGCCGTCCTTCCCTTCGCCCCCGCCGGCCCGCTCCTGGGCTGGTCACGGCTCCGCCAGCGAGCCCACATCGTCCGCAACGCAGCGTAGTCGATGTCCTCCAGCGGCTCCCCCGTCCGGTCCACATGGCTGCTCAGGTACAGCGCCGGGACGCCGAGTTCATCCTTGACCTCGGTGTACGCGCGCCACTGCGCGCGGTCGGGAGCGCACCAGTCGTCGGTGTCGACGGGTGTGTCCGGGCATGCGGCCGCGGCGACGGCGGCGCGCAGCCGCATCTGCGGCACCACCCGCGCGTACGGCTCCGGGTCGTCGAGGCGCAGCATGTCGTTGAGCCGGATCATGTCGGTGACGTCGGCGAAGGCCGGGTGCGGGGTGTGGGTGACGACGAGGGCGTCCGGCTTCGCGGCCTTGGCGGCGTCGTACAGGACCTTCAAGTGGGCGTGCAGCAGCGCGATGCCCCAGGTGTCGCTCGCGTGGGCGCGCAGGCTCTCGCCGGACGGGGTGTCCGCCGTGAAGTCGATCTTCAGTCCGTCGGCGTCGAGGCCGTCCGGCGAGAGCATGGCGCGGATGTTCCCGGCGAGAAGTTCACGGGCCTCGGGGTGGGTGGGGTCGAGCGCGACCGGAAGGCCGTCGGCGGTGCGCACGCACAACGCGTCGGGTACGCCCTCGGTCGCCCAGGCCCGCCACCACAGGAGGACCTTCTGGCCGCGGGCGTGCCGATCGGCTATCCATTCGCGGAGTTCCGGCCATGCGACGCGGTCTGGTTCCCATCGCCCGTACGCCTGCTGCCATTTGTCGTCGATCACGACGGTCCCCGGCACGAGGCCGTGGGCTTCGAGGTGGTTCAGGTGGGCGTCGTACTCGGCACGGGTGCTCAACGCGGGGGCGGGCGTGCCGGTGGTACGGGATCGGGCCATCTGCGCGCCCCAGCCGCAGAACATCGGCTCGGTCCACCACGCGGGACGGTCCTCCGGGGCGGTGCGTGGGCGCGCGGCCCAGCCTTCGCGCTCCAGCCAGGCGCGATGCGCCCGCAGTCCGCTGTACGGGTCCGGATGCCCCGGCGAGAGGAGCACCGAGGGTGAGTGGTGACGGCCGTCGACACGGGTGTGCCCCTCGTGGGCGAGGGCCAGGTGGAAGCCGCCGTCCGACGGCACGTACGTGAGCTCGGTGAAGGTCAGGTCGTCGACGGGCGCCCCGGCCGACACGGTCCACCAGCCGTGCGGGGTCTCGGCGGCGGCCGGATCGACCGCCTCGTCCACGCGGTCCTCGGTCAGGGCGAGGGCGAGCGGCGCCGGCGTGAAGAACCAGTGGCCCCGGCCGGGCCGGGCATCGCCGCACACTCCGACGGCGGCGCTCTCGCCGGCGCCCCTGGTGAGGCGGCGGGGCGGTCCGGGGTTGGGGGTGAAGAGCGTCCGCCAGGCATGGCCGCTCGGACGCAGGCCGCCGCCGCGACCGCCGAGCGCGGCCCGCTGCGCGAGCAACAGGCTCTGCCGCAGCCTGCCTTCACCCTCGACCTCCCACGTGAGGACGGGCCCTTCCGGCGTGCACTCGATGCGGGTGCGGGCCGCGCGCCATGCGGTGCTGCGGCGGGAGATGGTGACGACCGGGTGCGGTCCTGTGGTGTCGAGTTCGGGGGCGTCGACCGACAGGGTCTCGTCGGTACGGTCGGTGCGGTCGAGGGCGCCGGGGAGTTCGATGTGGACGGGGCGGTGGGGCACGGCGGTGTCGGTCCTGCGCAGCGTGGCGGTCTGCCCGTCCGTCGCGACGGTGAGCCGCCAGCCCGGTGCCCGTACGTCCACGCGGCCGTCGACGTACTCGCCCTGGATGTGTGCCGTCGTCATCGCACGCTCACCAGCGCCTCCGCCTGCTGACCGAAAGCCGTCCGGCCCACGGTCAGGTCCACCGCGACCCGTGTCCGCTCCTGCGGCGGCGCGTCTGTGGGCACGCGCAGGGCGAACTCCGTTTCGGTCACCTGGTGTGCGGAGAGCCCGATGTCCCGGACGGGTGGATCGGCCTGCCAGCCGGGTGGCACGACCAGTTCGAGGCGTGCCGTCTCCGCCCGGTCGAACGGGTTGCGGACCTCGACCGTCAGCGGCAGCGTGCCGCCCCGGGGCGGCACGCTGCGGTACGGGAAGATGCGCGCGCCGAACCCCTCGGCCTCGAAGTCGACGTCGCGCGGGAGGAGTTCGCGGTGCAGCCGGGCCAGGCGCGCACCCTCGGTCGTCAGCATGTCGAGGTACGCGTCGGTCACCTCGAAGGGGTGCCAGTGCCCGCTGATCATCATCTCGGGGCGCAGCCGCTGGTACAGCTCGGCGCTGCGCACGAAATCGTCGACGCGGAAGCGGTTGCGGTACTGGTAGTTGAGCAGTTCCGGCTGCCTGTCGTCCGGGTTCCACGCGGTGTTCTGCTGGTCCCCCGTGGCGATGACCCGGCGGCCGTCGACGGTGAAGGCGTATGCGGCCGCGTAGAGCGTGTGTCCGGGCAGCTCGTGGACGCCGATCTCGTACTCGCGCCAGCGCACGGTGCCGTTGTCCGGCAGGGCACGGTCGACCGGGATCGGGTCGTACCAGAGGCAGGGCAGGTCCCAGCGGGTGGGCGCGGCGAGCACGGGGGCGATGTGCTCCGGGGCCCAGACCTCGGTGCCGTGCACCTCGCGGAGCAGGTTGAAGCCTGCGACGTGGTCGTCGTGGTAGTGCGTCGGCAGGGCGACCTCGACGCGGTCGATGCCGTGGTCGCGGCGCAGCGACTCGATGGAGGTGAGCAGCGGACGGCGGGAGGAACGGTCGTGGCCGCCCGGCAGGCCGGTCGTCAGATCGAAGCCGAAGTCGATGAGCAGGGCGGTCCCGCTGTCGGAGAGCAGGGCGTACGAGTTCGCCATGCTGGTGACGTTGCGCAGCAGGTGGGGGGTGACCGGCTTCCAGGGGTGAGTGAGCATCGGCTCGGGCCGCCACGGGGTGGCGCGCCGCATGTCGATGAGCTCCTGGAGGTGGTCGCGCAGACGGGCCACCGCGGCGGGCGGGTCGGTGACCGTGTCGCCGTGGGACGGCAGGAGCAGGTCCGGGGCGTGGTCGAGGAGTTGGGCGCAGGACAGGACCGTCGCGGCCGCGCCCTCCATGCCCGCGTTGGGGTGGAAACCGGTGTACGCCCACTGGGTCGCGGCCAGGGACCAGACGCGGCCCTCGCCGTGGATCAGGTCGCCCGTGAAGGCGAGGCGGCGGCCGTCGATGTCCACCAGGTAGCCGACCGAGCCGACCGTGTGGCCCGGCAGCGGCAGCGTGTGGACGTCGAACGCGCCGTGGCGTGCGGTGCGGTACTCGGCGACCGTGCCGGTGACCGGGACCTGGTTCAGGAGCGAGAAGCGGTCCTGTCGTACGTCGTAGTCGTTGTCCAGGGGGCGGGTGCGCCAGTGTTCGTCGACCGCGTCGATCAGGTCGCGCTCGACCGGGGGCACCCAGATCCGGATGCCTTCGCGGGCGGCTCGGGCCAGGCCCTGGACCTGGTCACGGTGGTGGTGGGTGACGAGGATGTCCGTCACCCGGTCGATGCCGAAGTCTCCGATGTGGTCGAGGATCCGGCCCGAGCCGAAGTCGACGAGGACGGCCTCGCGGCCGTCGCGGAGGGCGTAGACGTGGCAGGTGTCCTCGAAGCGGAAGACGTTCTCTGTTGGCCCCGAGTGTGGCATCGATCCCATGTGGGAACGATGCCACGCCGGGGTGTGGGGGTCAATGCTTGCGGTGGGACGGGGTCGGCGTCGCGGGGCGCCTCAAGCCACTGCCGGACTCGATGCGGCCAACAGACGCTGCAACCGCACCCCCCTGCGCACATCCAGCTCACCCGACCGCCCCGCCCGGACGGACTCCGCGAACTCGCGGCGGAGGATCGGCCAGCACTCGTCGTGGTCGATGTCCGCCGTGTCGTAGACCAGTTCCGGTCCGGGGCCGAAGAGTTCGACGCGGGTGAGGGCGCGGGGGCGGGAGACGGAGCCGGAGAGGGAGGCCTGGCTCACCGCGCCGTTCTCGTGTTCGCAGGTCAGCTCGATCCAGCGGCGGGAGTCGCCCGTCGCGCGGATCGAGGCGATGGGGCCGACCGCGGCGTCGAGGAGGTCGAGGAGGTGCGGGCCCAGGTCGTACAGGGCGCCCTGTTCGAGGCGCCAGGAGGTGGCGAAGTCGCCGCCCAGGAAGGCGCCGTGGAGGTAGCAGGAGCGAGCCCCCGTCACCGTCATCTGTTGTGCCCGGTCGAGGAAGGCGCGGGTCGTCGGGTGGTAGCGCTTCGTCAGGACGAGTTGGGTGACGACGCCCGCCTCGTCGACGGCGTCCGCCAGGCGTTCGGCCGCCGCCAGGTCGAGGGCGAGGGGCTTCTCCAGGAGGAGGGCCTTGCCCGCCTTCGCCGCGCGCGGCGCCAACTCCGCCTGGACGGACGGCGGTACGGCGAAGGCGACGGCCTCGCAGCCGTCGAGGAGTTCGTCGAAGCTCGCCGCCACCGCGGCGCCGTAGGGCTCCGCCGTCGCGAGGGCCGCTTCCGGGCGGCGGGCCCAGACGGCGGTGAGGCGGGTCTCGGGGCCCGCGGCGAGCATCCGGGCGTGCATGGTGCGGGCCCAGGGCCCTGCGCCGACGAGTCCGACGCGGACGGGGGCGTGCGGCCATGCGGGGGTGTCTGTCACGGGGTTCCTTGGGGTGGTGCCGGTGCGGCGGAGGATGCGGCCGCCGCGCGCAGGCGGGCGTCGGCGCGGTCGGGGGCGTAGAGGACGTCGACGACCATCGCGGCGGCGCCGGTCAGGCCCGCGTGTTCGCCGAGCCGCGAGGTGACGACGTCGAGGTGGGCGGTGGTGCGGGGCATGGCGCGCTGGTAGAGGAGTTCGCGGACGCCGGTGAGGAAGGGGATGCTCGCGAGGTCGCCGGCGAGCATCAGGACGCCGGGGTTGAGGAGCGTCACGACCGTGGCCAGGACCTCGCCGGCGCGCTGTCCCGCCTCGCGGGCGAGCCGGACGGCGTCCGGGTGGCCCTGTTCGAGCAGGGCCCTGACCTCGGCTCCGGTGGCAGCCTCGATGCCCTGGGCGGAGAGGTCCCTGGCGAGGGCCCGGCCGCTGGCGACCGCCGCGAGGCAGCCGTAGGACCCGCACATGCACAGCGCGTCCGGCCGGTCGTGGAGCCGGATGTGGCCGATGTCGCCGGCGCCGCCGTCGATGCCGCGGTAGATCTCGTTGTTGACGACGACGCCCGCGCCGATGCCGGTGGACACCTTGATGAGGACGAAGGCGGCGCAGTCGGGGTGGCCCGCCTGCTGTTCGGCGAGGGCCATCAGGTTGGCGTCGTTGTCCACGAAGACGGGGACCGCACGGCCGGTCGGGTCCTCCAGGGAGGCGCCGACGTGCTCGGCGTACGCCTCCCGCATGCGTTCCCTGACCGGGAAGCGGTCCCAGCCGGGCATGATCGGCGGCTGCACGATCATGCCGGTCTCCCAGTCCACGGGGCCCGGGACCGAGAGGCCGATGCCGCAGATCCGGTCCGCCGCCGTGCCGGACTCGGCGAGGAGTTCGGGGAAGCGGCGGGCCAGCCGGTCGAGGACCCGGTCGGGGCCGTCGCCGATGTCGAGGTCGAGGGCCCGCTCGGCGAGGACCGTGCCCGCGAGGTCGAGCACGGCCACGCGCGCGTACCGGGTCTCCAGGTCGACGGCGAGGACGGCCGCGTGCCGGGTGTCGAAGGCGATGCGGTGCGAGGGGCGGCCTCCGGTGGAGGTGCCGGTGTCCTGGCGCAGCCAGCCCGCCCCTGCGAGTTCGTCGAGGCGGAGCCCGACCGTCGAGCGGGACAGGCCGGTCGCGCGTTGCAGCTCGGCACGGGTGGTGGCCTGGCCGCCGCGGATCAGTTGCAGCAGTCGGCCCGCGCTCGCCGGGCTGGGCGTGCTCATCGTCGTCTTCCCCTGTTCACCTGAGTCGTTCCCCCGGTCAGCTCTTGTCGGCGCCGGCGGTGAGGCCCTCGGTCAGCAGACGTTCCGCGGCGAAGAACAGAATTACCACGGGGATCGTCAGCACCACGGACCCGGCCATCAGCACCGTTTTCGACACCTCGATGCCGTTGGAGAGCTGGGCGAGGCCGAGCGACACCGTCCACTTGTCGGGGTCGGCGGCCAGGAAGAGGAGGGCGAAGAGGAATTCGTTCCACGCGATCATCAGCACGTAGAGGCCGGTGGCCATCAGGGACGGCAGCGCGAGCGGCAGGATGACCTTGCGGACGGTCTGGAGGCGGCTGCACCCGTCGAGGGCGGCGGCCTCCTCGATCGAGTACGGGATGGTGACCAGGTAGTTCTTGAGCATGTAGATCGCGACGGGCACGGTCTGGGCCACGTAGACGATCGCCAGGCCGACCAGGCTCGACGAGAGCCCCATCTTCGCGAACATCACGAACAGCGGGACCGCGAGCAGCGTCGACGGGAACATGTAGACGGCGAGGAACAGGGCGCTGACCTGGCGGTTTCCGAAGAACTTGAGGCGACTGATCGCGTATGCGCCGGGGACCGCCGCGAGGAGGGTGAGGAACACCGTGCCGAGCGAGACGAGCGCCGAGTTGCGCAGGAGCTGGAGGAAGCCCTGGCCGCCGTGGTCGGTGGAGCGCAGCACTTCGGTGTACGTGTCGAGGGTGAACTGCTTGGCCGACACCCACAGCGATCCGGGGTCGAGGAGCAGCGCGTCGATCGGCTTCACCGACAGGAGCAGCATGTAGTAGAAGGGCACGATCGTGATCAGCGCGAGGAACGCGATGACCACCCAGCGGGCGACGCCGAAGAACCGCTCCTCGAACTGCGCGCGCGTCATGGTCCGCCTGCCGGGACCCGTATGCGTGCTCGTCACGACTCCTCCTGGACCTTGTTGCCGAAGAACTTGAAGTACAGGCCCAGCAGGACCATCAGGACGACGGCCAGGACAAGGGCCTGAGCCGCCGCGGCCCCGACGTCGTAGCGCGAGGTCAGGAAGTCATAGACGCGCACGGCCGCGACGTCGGTGCCGGCGCCGCCGCCGGTCAGCAGGTAGACGTCGTCGAACTTGTTGAACGTCATGATGAAGCGCAGCACGCACAGGAGCGCGATCACCGGCATGAGCTGCGGGAGCAGGATGTGCCGGAAGCGCTGGGTGGGCGTCGCGCCGTCGACCTTCGCGGCTTCCTCCAGGCCGTCAGGGACCGCCTGGAGGCGGGCGAGGATGAAGAGGAAGGCGAACGGGAAGTAGCGCCAGCACTCGAAGGCGATCACGGTGAGCAGCGCGAGCGGGATGTCGAAGTGCGCCCCGAGCACATGGACTTCGTACGAGCGCGTGGACAGGAACGCGATCGGGTCGTCCCAGCCGAACAGCTTCTGGCCCCACTCGTTGACGATGCCGTACTGCGGGCTGAGCGCGACCTCCCACACGAACGCGACGGCCACGACCGGGGCCACGTAGGGCAGGAGCATCGCCGCGCGCAGCAGTCCGCGTCCGCGGAACGGCGTGCGCAGCGCGAGCGCGGCGAGCAGGCCGAGGGCGACGGAGCCGAAGGTGGCGCCGACGGTGTAGGTGAGAGTGGTGCCGAGGCTGGACCAGAAGCCGGCGGACTCGAAGACCTGCGTGAAGTTGCGCAGGCTCCAGTTGCCGAACAGGCCCATGCCCTGGATGTCGACGAGCTTGGCGCGCTGGAAGGCGAGCAGCACGGTCCACAGGATCGGCAGCACCACGACGACGAGGACGACGAGGAAGGTCGGGCTGACGAAGGCGAAGCCCGCGCGGGCCTCGCGGCGGCTCGCCGTCATGGGCTTGCGGGTGCGGCGTCCGGGCGGGGTGGGTGATCCGTCCGGCGGTTCAGGGCGCTTCGTCGCGCGGGAAGTGGCAGTGGTCATGGCAGGGCTTTCGACGCTTCCGACGGGGAGTGGGCGGGGTGCGGCGGGCCGCTACTGGAGCGACTTCTTCAGGGCGGCGACCTCTTCCTCGGCTTCGCGCGAGGCCTCGCGGGGCGAGGTCTGTCCCGCGGTCATGGCGCCGATGGCCTTGGGGACGGGCAGTTCGCCGTTGGTGGCGCCGACGAGGGCGCCCTCGCCCTGTTCGATGCCCCAGCGGCGCAGGTCGCCGATGCCGTCGGCGAGCTGGTCGAGGACCTTGGGCGAGTAGACCTCGTCGAGCGGTTTGCGCTCGCCGACGCCGATGCTGCTGTGCCGCCAGGCGGCCATGTACTTCTCGGGCTCGGCGGCGGTGCCGCGGCGCACGGGGATCTTGCCCTCGGGGGCCTGGCCGAACCAGTCCTCGTAGCCGCTGCCCATCATGTACTCGATGAACTGGCGGGAGGCGTCGGTCTCGGCGGTCTTGGTGGTGACCCAGGAGGTGATCTCGCCGAACTGGGCGGCCTTGTTCGCCCCCGTGCCCCTGAGGGCGGTGACGATGCCGGTGTTGTCGGCGAGGAACTGCTTGTCCTTGCCGCACTGCGGGCAGCTGGGCAGCGCGTCCTTGCGCAGGCCCGCGAGTTCGTCGAGGAGGAACGAGGACCAGATCATCATCGAGGAGCGGCCCGCGAAGTAGGTGGCGCGCGTCGAGTCGACGGTCTGGGTGCCGGGCGCCCCGTACTCGCGCGCCAGCTGGTCGTACGTGTCGAAGGCCTTGACGCACTGCGGGGAGTCGAGGGTGACCTTGCCTCGGCCGTCGACGAGCTGGCAGTCGCCCGCAAGCGCGAGGCTCTCGAAGCTCTGCGAGGTGAAGACGTCCGAGGGGTCGGTGGCGGCGGAGACGCCGTCGTGCCCCTTGGTGGTGAGCTTCTTGGCGGCCTTGACCAGCTTGGCGTACGTGTCGGGCTTGCTCAGGCCGGCCTTGGCGAAGTCGTCCTTGCGGTAGACGAGCAGCTGGAGCCAGGCGTCGGAGGGGACGCCGAGAGCGGTGCCGTCGTCGCTGGTCAGCTTCAGGGCGTTCTTGTCGAACGTGCCGCGGCCCAGCTTGTCGACGATCTGCCGGGGGATGTCGGTGTTGAGCAGGCCGTTGCTGTACATCTGCCAGGTCTGGCCCATGGGGGCCGCGCCGATCACGTCGGGCAGGTGTCCTGAGGCGGCGGCCGACATGATCAGCTGCGGCATCTGGCCCTCGTCGACGCCGACGAGGTGCACCTTGACGCCGGTCTTCCTCTCGAAGCCGTCGATGATCTTCTGCGTCGCCGCGACGCGGTCCGGGAGGTTCTCCTGGGACCACACGGTGATCTCACGGTCCGGTTTCCCCGGCCCCGTGCTGCTCGCGCAGCCGCTGAGCAGCCCGATGCCCAGCGCCGCGGCGGCACCGACCGCGGTCGCCCTCGACCGTCGCGTCCTGATGCGCATTGCCCGTCCTCATCGCCGACTTACGTCTGTCAAGCACGCATCTCAGCACTACTTTTGCATGTTGACAAGACATAAGTTGCGGATATTGTCGACTCAACCAACAGCCGCACCACCCTTTTCGGAGTCGTCCGTGGAACGCGTCGTTCAATTCACAGGTCCCCGCCAGGTGGAGGTGGCCGAGCACGAGCGCCTGGAGCTGCCGCCGGGCCACCTCCGCGTCCACACGCGCTACTCGGGCATCTCGGCCGGCACGGAGCTGACCGCCTACCGCGGCACGAACCCGTATCTGACCCGCACCTGGGACGCCGACGCCCGGCTCTTCCGCGACGACGAGGCCGGCATCAGCTATCCGGTCGTCGGCTGGGGCTACTCCGAGGTCGGCGAGGTCACCGAGGTCTCCCCCGAGTTGGCCGGCACGCCCGGCATGCCGGAGGTCGGCGACCTCGTCTGGGGCATCTGGGGCCACCGCAGCGAGGGCATCGTCCCGGCCGAGCGGATGATCGGGCACACCCTCCCCGCGGGCCTCGAACCACTGGCCGGGGCCTTCGCCCGCGTCGGCGCCATCGCGTACAACGCGGTCCTGGCCGGCGGGATCAACCTCGGCGAGGACGTCGCCGTGTTCGGCCAGGGCGTCATCGGCCTGATCGCCACCCGCCTCGCCCGGCTCAGCGGCGCCCGCGTCACCGCGGTCGACGCGCTCCCCGGCCGCCTCGACACCGCGAAGAAGTACGGCGCCCACACCACCCTGAACGCCCGCACCGACGCCGTCGCCGAGCGCGTCCGCGAGGCCACGGAAGGCCGCGGCGCCGACCTCGCCATCGAGATCAGCGGCGCCTACCCGGCGCTGCACACGGCCGTCCGCTCGGTGACCGTCGGCGGCCGGGTCGTCGCCTCCGGCTTCTACCAGGGCGACGGCATCGGCCTGCGGCTCGGCGACGAGTTCCACCACAACCGCGTCGAGATCGTCTGCTCCCAGATCGGCGGCGTGCCCTCCCAGCTGTCGGGCCGCTGGACGGTGGAGCGCCTGCAGCAGACCTTCCTGCGTCTGGTGGCCGAGGGGCAGGTGGACGTGGAGTCCCTCGTCAGCCATGTCGTCCCGGTCGCGGACGCCGCCGACGCCTATGTCCTGCTCGACGAGCGCCCCGCCGACGCCCTCCAGGTCGTCCTGGAGTTCTGAGAGGTTCCCCGAAACATGCTGAAGTTCGCTGCCCAGGAACAGCTGCTGCCCGGCGAGACGCTGCAGCAGAAGTGGGAGTTCGCGCAGGGCGCCGGGTACGACGCCATCGAGCTGCGCGCCAAGGGCGATCTGCACTTCGCCTCCCGGCTCCCGGAGTTGAAGCAGGCCCTCAAGGACGGCGTGGTCATGCCGACCGTGTGCGTCGAGATGCTGCATTTCTTCGGCGCCTTCGACGACGAGCTGCGCCGCGACGCGCTCGTCCAGATGAAGTCGCAGCTCTCCGTCATCGCCGAGATCGGCGGGCTCGGGGCGCAGACCCCGGCCTCGTACGGGATGTTCTCGCGGCGGCTGCCGCCGTTCGAGCCGCCGCGCTCGGAGGCCGAGGACCGCGAGATCCTGCTCGAAGGCCTCACCGAACTCGGCGAGCACGCCTCCGCCGAGGGCGTCACGCTCTACCTCGAACCGCTCAACCGGTACGAGGACCACATGGTCAACCGCCTGGAGCAGGCAGCCGAGTTGATCCAGGAGGTCGGCCTCGACTCGGTCCGGATCGGCATCGACAGCTACCACATGAACATCGAGGAGTCCGACCCCGCGCAGGCGATCCTCACCCACGCCCCGTACATCGGGCACGCCCAGGTCTCGGACTCCAACCGCTTCCAGCCGGGCGCGGGCCACCTCGACTGGCAGGCCTGGCTGGGCGCCCTGCACACCGCGGGGTACGAGGGGTATCTCGCGGCCGAGTGCCGGCTGACCGGTGACCCGGTCGAGGCGGTCCGTTCGGTGCCCGCGTTCCTCAAGGGGTCCGGCGCGTGACCGCACTCCTCGACCGGCCCGCCCGCACCGCCGCCGCGGACCTGACCCTGCGGCGCGGTGCGGGCCGGGTGCTCATCGACAACTGGGCGGGGACGAGCACCGTGCCGTCCCGGACCCTCTATCCGCACCAGTGGAGCTGGGACTCCGCGTTCATCGCGATCGGCCTGCGGCACCTGTCCGCGCGCCGAGCGCAGCGCGAGCTGGAATCGCTGCTGGCCGCGCAGTGGGGCGACGGGCGGATCCCGCACATCGTGTTCAACCCGGCGGTGCCGAACGGGGCGTACTTCCCGAGCCCCGACTTCTGGCGCTCGTCCACGGCGGGCGCCGGCGTGGGCGCGCCGGCCGCCCTGGAGACGTCGGGCATCGTGCAGCCGCCGGTGCACGCGCTTGCCGCGTGGCTCGTGCACCGGGCCCACCCGGCCGAGTCGCGGCGCCGCGGCTTCCTCGGCCGGGTGTACCCGCGGCTCGTGGCGTGGCACCGCTATCTCCTCGACCGGCGCGACCTGGGCGGCGGTGGCCTCGCGGCGGTCGTGCACCCGTGGGAGCCCGGCATGGACAACAGCCCGTGCTGGGACGGGGCCTTGGCCCGGATCGCCCCGGCCGACCGGGGCAGCTACCGGCGCGCCGACCTCGACCACGGACACCCGGCCGACCGCCCGACGGACCTCGACTACGGCCGTTACGTGCGGCTCGCCGTCGACTACCGGGACGCGGGCTACGACGACCGGGCGGCCGCGCACCCGTTCCGGCTCGAGGATCCGTGCGTGAACGCCCTGTTGATCGCGAGCGAGCTGGCGCTCGCGGAGATCGCGCGGTGCGTGGACGGTGACGCGGCGGCGCACGAGGCGCGCGCGGCGCGGCTCACCGAGGCGCTGGTCGCCCGCCTGTGGGACGCGGACGCGGGTCTGTTCCTGGCCCGTGACCTGGTCGACGACACGTTCGTCCCGGCGCGCAGCGTCGCGGGGCTCGTGCCGCTGCTGGCGCCCGGCCTTCCGGGAGACGTGGTGGAGCGCCTGGTGGCGACGCTTGCCGGTCCGTCGTTCCGGGCCACGGCCACCGATCTGGTGCCGAGCTACGACCTCACGGGACCGGCCTTCGACCCGACCCGCTACTGGCGCGGACCCGCCTGGTTCAACACGGCGTGGCTCGTGGAGCGCGGCCTGCGCACGCACGGCCTGCACGCCCGCGCCGACCGGATCCGCGCCGCGCTCCTCGACACGGCGGGCGCGTCCGGCTTCGCGGAGTACGTCGATCCGACCACCGGAGCGGCACGCGGCGCGCGGTCGTTCTCCTGGACGGCGGCGCTCGCCCTCGACCTGCTCACCCCCGAGGAGACACCCCGATGAGCGGCGCGGCCCCCCGCATCCAGCTCGTGCGCGACGCCACGTTCGCGCACCTCGACCCCGACGGCGGCATCACCGGCACGCGCGGCGCCGTCCCCGACGGCCTGTTCGTGCGCGACGCCCGGCACCTGAGCCGCTGGCTGCTCACCGTCGACGGCGCCGCCCCGGCCGTCCTCTCCCCCGTCGACCCGGCCGGCGCGTGCGTGCTCACCCCTGAGGGCACCCGCGACGCGCCTCCCGCATACACGGTGTTCCGCCAACAGGCCGTGGCGGCCGGCGAGTTCACGGACACGCTGCGCCTCGTCAGCAACAGCGCGGACCCGCTCGTCGCCGAGGTCGTGGTCGCCGCCGACGCCGACTTCGCGGACACCTTCGAGCTGCGGGCGGACGAGCGCGCCTACCCGAAGCCCGGCGCCGAACGGTCCGTGCGACGCACCGGCGACGGCGTCGAGTTCGGCTACCGGAGGGCGGACTGGCACGCCCGCACCACCGTGTCCGCGTCGCCCGCTCCCGACGACGTGCGCGGCACCGACCTCGTATGGCGGCTGCGCCTGGAGCCGCACGGTGAGGCGGAGCTGCGGCTGACGGTCACGGCGCACCCGCACGGCGGTCCGCAGCTCGCGGCGGAGCCGGTACGCGGAGGTGAGCACGGACTCCGCGACGCGCCGGACGACTTGGACAAGGCGTGCGCGCAAGGGCTGTCGGATCTCGACCTGTTGACGATCGCCGTGCCGGGCCTCGACGGCGAGCCCGTCAGCGTCCCGGCGGCCGGAGTGCCGTGGTTCCTCACCCTGTTCGGCCGGGACTCGCTGCTCACCTCGTACTTCATGCTCCCCTACCGGCCCGCCTTGGCGGCCGGCACGCTCAGCGCGCTGGCGGCCGTGCAGGGCCGGGAGTACGACGCGTTCCGCGGCGAGCAGCCCGGCCGGATCGTGCACGAGACACGGCGCGGCGAGCTCGCGCACTTCGGGCAGGTCCCGTACGGGCGTTACTACGGCACGATCGACGCGACGCCGCTGTTCCTGGTGCTGCTGCACGCCCACTACGAGGCGACGAAGGACCCGGACCTCGCCGACCGTCTGGAGGCGCACGCCCGGTCCGCCGTCGACTGGATGCTCGGCGACGGCGGCCTGCGCGAGCACGGCTACCTGGTGTACGAGCCGGATCCGAACGGTCTTGTCAACCAGAACTGGAAGGACTCCGCGGGCGCCATCTGCTTCAAGGACGGCGCCCAGGCGGAAGGCCCGATCGCCGTCTGCGAGGTCCAGGGCTACGCGTACGACGCGCTGCGTCGCACGGCCCGGCTCGCCGCCGAGGTGTGGCGGGGTCCGGAGCTCGCACGGGAGTTGGACGGGCTCGCCGACGCCCTGCGGGAGCGGTTCGCGCGCGACTTCTGGCTCGACGAGGACGACTTCCCCGCGCTCGCGCTCGACGGCGCGGGCCGCCGCGTCGACGCGCTCGCCTCGGACGCCGGGCATCTGCTGTGGTCGGGCATCCTCGACGAGGACCGCGCGCGCCGGGTGGGTCGGCGGCTCCTGGAACCGGACTTCTTCTCCGGCTGGGCGATCCGCACGCTCGCCGCGGGCCAGCGGCCCTATCACCCGTTGTCGTACCACCGCGGCAGCGCCTGGCCGCACGACAACGGCGTCATCGCGCTCGGCCTCGCCCGCCACGGGCTCCGCGACGAGCTGCGCCGCCTCGCGTCCGGGCTCGTCGACGCGGCGGCCCGGCACGGGTACCGGCTCCCCGAGGTCCTCGGCGGATACGCCCGCGCGGCCGCCGCGCGCCCCGTGCCCTACCCGCACTCCTGCTCCCCGCAGGCGTGGGCGGCGGCGACGCCGTGGGCGCTGCGCACCGCCCTTACCACGGCCGGACGTTGATCGACGGGCGGTTGAGGCGGGGTGTCGGTGCGGCAGTAGGGTGACCGCGTGGCACCACGACCTCTGCATGAAATCGTCGAAGCGGGCTGGGCGAAGGCCCTCGAGCCCGTGGCCGGGCAGATCTCCGCGATGGGGGAATTCCTCCGCGCGGAGATCGCCGCCGGGCGCACCTATCTCCCGTCGGGCGCCAATGTGCTGCGCGCCTTCCAGCAGCCGTTCGACGACGTACGGGTGCTGATCGTCGGGCAGGATCCGTACCCGACGCCGGGTCACGCCGTGGGGCTCAGCTTCTCCGTGGCTCCCGACGTGCGGCCGCTGCCGCCCAGCCTCGTCAACATCTACCGGGAGCTGAACACGGACCTGGGCCTGCCCCAGCCGTCGAACGGCGACCTGACGCCGTGGACCCGGCAGGGCGTGCTGCTCCTCAACAGGGCGCTGACGGTGGCGCCGCGGCGTCCGGCCTCGCACCGCGACAAGGGCTGGGAGCAGGTCACCGAGCAGGCCATCCGGGCGCTCGCCGCGCGCGGGACGCCGCTCGTGTCGATCCTGTGGGGCCGTGACGCGCGCAATCTGCGGCCGCTGCTCAGCGACTACCCGGCGGTCGAGTCGCCGCACCCCTCCCCCATGTCGGCGGACCGCGGCTTCTTCGGGTCCCGGCCGTTCAGCAGGGCCAACGACCTTCTCGAACGCCAGGGCGCGCGGCCCATCGACTGGCGCCTGTCGTGAGCGGCGCCTCGTGGGTGCTCGGGGTCGACTCGGGCGGCTCGGGGCTGCGCGTCGCGCTCGCGCCCGCCGACGACCTCGGCCGCGCGGTCGCCACCGCATCCGCCGTGCCGGTACGGACGTCGGGCGCGGGCATCGACCCGGAGCACATGGTCGGGCAACTCGTGCCGATGGCGCGGGAGTTGCTCGGCCGGGTGGGCGACGTGCCGCTCGGTGGCGTCGCGTTGGGGGCCGCCGGGATGGCGACGCTCGGCGACGGGCTGCGGGCCGAGCTGCCCGGGGCCCTCGCGCGTGAACTCGACGTGGAACGGCTCGCGTTGGCGGCCGACGGCGTCACCGCGTACGCGGGCGCGCTCGGGCAGCGACGCGGGGCGGTCGTCGCCGCGGGCACCGGAATGATCGCCCTCGGCACCGACCTCACGGACTGGCGGCGGGCCGACGGGTGGGGACACCTGCTCGGCGACTGCGGCGGCGGATCGTGGATCGGGCAGTGCGGGCTCGGCGCCGCGATGCGCGCCTTCGACGGGCGGCGCGGCGGGAGCAAGGCGCTGCTCGCGGCGGCGGAGGAGCGGTTCGGGCCCGCCGTCGAGCTGCCGGGCCTGATCTACCCGCGCACCGACCGCCCCGCCGCGCTCGCCTCCTTCGCGCCCGACGTGGCGCGCTGCGCCGCCGACGGGGACCCCGTGGCCGCGGAGATCCTGCGCGCCGCCGCCGTCCACATCGCGGAGGCCGCCGCGGCGGTCTGCCCGGCCGACGGCGGCGAGGTCGCGCTGACCGGCGGGCTGTTCAGGACCGGCGAGCCACTGCTCGGGCCGCTGCGCGTGGAACTCGCCGGGCAGCTGCCGCGCGCCACCGTGGTGAGCGCGGCCGGGGACCCGCTGCACGGCTCCCTCGTGATCGCCTCCGCGCTCGCGGAGGACGGTCTGCGACTGCCGCTCGATCCGCGCCTGCTGCATGTGCCGTAATTCACTTTCAATGCGCCGCACACCCCTCCGGACCAGGACACTTGCAGAATTCGTAACTGAAAGGACAATCTCGGACGGATACCGCTCAGCTGCACCCTGACCGAACAACGAAGCCGGTCGAGCCAGTAGCATGCGGCGCCATGAGCACCCCCACTGGGCCCGCATCCGGCCTGCCCGTACGAATGCCGCGACCCCGACAGCCCGGACGCCACCGTCGTCCGGAACCCGTGGCCGCCCCCGAGGGCGCGCCGTCCCTTGTGCTCGCGGTGCCCGGCACGCCCAGCGCCGCCACGCGCATGCTCGCCGACGAGGTGGTGAGCATCGCCCGTTCCGAGCTGCCCGGCCTGGACGCGCGGGTCGGTTTCGTGGAGGGCGAGCTCACCGACTTCCCGATCTCCGCGGAGTTCCCCTCGCTGGCGTCCGTGCTCGCGCACGCCGCGAAGGAGCGCACCGCCCGCTACGAGCAGGCGCTCGCGGCCGGCGTCGAGGCGCAGGAGCCGGCCGGGCCCGTCGGGGTCGTCGTGCCGCTGCTCGCGGGGCCCGACAACGCCCAGCTGCGGCAGATCCGGCAGGCCATCGCCGACAGCCGCGTCGCCGCGGAGCTCACCGACGTGCTCGGCCCGCACCCGCTGCTCGCGGAGGCGCTGCACGTGCGGCTGTCCGAGGCCGGTCTGGCGCGCGCCGACCGCGCCCGGCTGTTCGCCGTGACCACGGCGGCCGACGGCATCATCCTCGCGTCGATAGGCGGCGAGGAGGCCGTGCAGGCCGCCGGGATCACCGGGATGCTGCTCGCCGCGCGGCTCGCCGTGCCGGTGATGGCCGCCGCGCTCGACGAGGAGGGGGCGGTCGCCGCCACCGCGGAGCAGCTGCGCGGCTCCGGTTCGCAGCAGCTGGCGCTCGCGCCGTATCTCGTCGGGCCCGAGCTCGACCCGGCCGTCCTCGAGGCCGCCGCCAAGGACGCGGGGTGCGCCGTGGCGGAGCCGCTGGGGGCGTACCCGGCGATGGGCAAGCTCGCGCTGGCCAAGTACACGACGGCGCTGGGGATCACGCCCCAGCCGGTTGCCTCCGGCGGCTGAGCGGTCGGGGGGTGGGGCCTGGGACGGTGTCCCGGGCCCCTTTGTTCTGCCTATGGCTGACGACGGTGATCTTCGGCCGTTACGGTCGGGGGATGAGCCTCGATGACGCCTTGGTGACGGAACAGATGGCTTACTACCGGGCAAGGGCGCCCGAGTACGACCGGCCTTATGCGGAACGCGCCGACCTGCGGGAGCTGATGCGGTCCAGTGCGCAGTGGCCGGTCGGCGGGGACGTGCTCGAGCTGGCCTGCGGGACGGGGCAGTGGACCGCCCTGTTCGCGCCGCGGGTGACGTCCGTGACCGCGGTCGACGCGTCGCCGGAGGTCCTGGCCATCGCACGGGAGCGGGTGTCGGCGCCCAACGTCCGCTTCGAGCAGGCCGATCTGTTCGAGTGGCGGCCTCAGCGGCGCTACGACACCGTGTTCTTCGGTTTCTGGCTGTCGCACGTGCCGCCCGCCCGGATGCCGGGTTTCTGGAGCTCGGTCGCCGCCTCCCTCGCCCCGGGCGGCAAGGTGGTATTCGTCGACGACGGCCCGCCGATGGCCGCGCAGGAGGAGCTGCTGACGGGCGAGTCGAGCCCGGCCGCCGTGCGGGAGCTGGACGACGGCAGCCGGTACCGCATCGTGAAGGTCTTCCACGACGCCGAGGCGCTCACCGGCGACCTGGCCTCCCTCGGCTGGGCGGCCACGGTGCGCCCCGCCTCCGAGAACTACCTCCTCGGCGTGGCGGAGCCCGCGGTCTAGGCGAAGACCACGCAGGACGGGGACGGTACGGGGACGCTGCCGCCGCGGACCGGGACGCCCGAGGCGTGGTCCAGGGCGAACCAGGTGACGTCGCCCGAGCGCTCGTTCGCGGCGTAGAGGTAGCGCCCCGACGGGTCGAGGGCCAGGTCGCGCGGCCAGTTGCCGCCGCACGGGACGGTGCCGTGGAGCGTCGGCTGCTCGCCGCTCGTGTCGAGGGCGAAGAGGGAGAGCAGGTCGGCGCCGCGCGTGGCCGTCCACAGGAAGCGGCCGTCGGAGTCGACGACGATCGCCGAAGGGTACGCGTCCCCGGCCGGCGCCCCCGTCAGGACCGGGATCTCGGTGAGCGGCTTCAGCACGCCGTCCGTGGCGTCCCACGCGCAGACCGTCAGCGTCGGGGCGAGTTCGTTGAGCACGTACACGTAGTCGCCCGAGGGGTGGAAGGCCAGGTGGCGGGGGCCCGATCCGGGGCGCAGGGCCGTCTCGTGGTGCGGGCGCAGTCCGTCGCCCTCGG
This sequence comes from Streptomyces sp. SDT5-1, assembly GCF_052245995.1. Taxonomy (NCBI): domain Bacteria; kingdom Bacillati; phylum Actinomycetota; class Actinomycetes; order Kitasatosporales; family Streptomycetaceae; genus Streptomyces; species Streptomyces sp. SDT5-1. The sequence continues at coordinate 1,458,394 of NZ_CM125963.1, forward strand.
GCCCCTTCGCGTACGTGTGGACGGAGTCGGTGCCCAGGTCGACGGCGAGGGCCCAGGTGCCGGTCGGGTCGGGCAGGATCTGGTGGGCGTGCGGGGCCTGTTGGCGCTGCGGATGCGGGCCCGAGCCGGTGTGCCGGTGGGCAGCGGCGATGGTCCCGGGGATGCCGTCGGCGCGCAGCGGGACGGAACTGACGCTGCCCGAGCCGTAGTTGGCGGTCAGTACGTGGCCGTCCCAGACGGACAGGTGGGTGGGGCTCGCGCCGTCGACCTGGACGGGCGGCGCGGCGAGCGCGAGCGGCGCCGAGTCCGTGCGGAAGGCGGCGACCGCCCCGTCCTCCGTCTCGCTCACCGCGTACAGCAGGTCGCCCGCGCGGGACAGCGTCAGGTACGACGGGTCGGGGAGTTCGTCCGTGGCGTCGAGGAGGGTGAGCGAGCCGTCCCTGCGGTCGTGCGCCGCGGTCACGATGCCGCGCCCGCCGGCCGCGGTGAACGATCCGATGTAGGCCCGCCCTGTCTGACTCGCGGTCACTGCGTCCCCTTTCGGCGTACGGGCCGGGCGCCCGTGCCGCCGACGGTAGCAGCGGGGTGCGCGGGGAGGGTCAGAGCAGGTCCCGCCAGGGCCGCGCGGTTGGTTCCTGTGGCGGTGCCTCGCCGCGGGCGCGGGCGAGGGCTTCGGGGTGGTGGACGTAGCCGGGGGTGCTCGGCGCGTCGTCGTAGGTGCGGTGGAAGACCGGGGTGGTGGAGCCGGAGAGCGGCGGCACGATCCAGGACCAGTCGGCGCCGACGGTGCGGCCGCGGGACTCCTCGCGGGCCACGTGGGTGAGGAAGCGGCGGGACTCGGTGTGGTGGTCGGTCATGGTGACGCCCGCGGCGTCGAAGGAGTGCAGCACGGAGCGGTTCAGCTCGACGAGCGCGCGGTCCTTCCACAGGGAGCGGTCGGTGGAGGTGTCGAGGCCGAGGCGGTCGGCGAGGTAGGGCAGCAGGTTGTAGCGGTCGGTGTCGGCGAGGTTCCGGGCGCCTATCTCCGTGCCCATGTACCAGCCGTTGAAGGGGGCGGCGCCGTAGCAGACGCCGCCGATCTCCAGGCACATGTTGGCGAGGGCGGGGACCGCGTGCCAGCGCAGCCCGAGCCCGGACCACCAGTCGAACTCCGGGTGGTGGAGCGGCACTTCGAGGACGGCGTCCGGCGGCAGGTCGAAGCAGCGGGGCGGGCGGTGCGGGTCGTCCTGGACGAGCAGCGGCAGTACGTCGAAGGGGGTGCCGTCGCCGCCGCGCCAGCCGAGGTCGCGGGCGTACGCGGTGAGTCCCGCGCCGCGCGGATCGCCGACGACGTGGCCGTCGCGCTGCACGTATCCGGCGTAGCGGACGAGTTGTTCGTTCCAGATGCGGGGGCCGGGGCGGCCCGGCAGGTCCGGGGCGAAGACGGTGATGAGGGGGCGGATCCGGCCGCCGGGCGCCGCCTCGCGCAGATGGTCGGCGCAGGCCTCGGCGATCTCCTCGGCGGTGGTGAGGTGGCGCAGGTCGCGGACGCGCAGGGACTGCCAGTAGAGGCGGCCTATGCAGCGGTTGGCGTTGCGCCAGGCGACGCGGGCGCCGAAGGCGAGTTCGCGCGGGGTGTGGGTGTACGTGCCGGTGGCGGCGAGCTCCGCGTCGACCTCGGCGATGCGGGGTGCGGGGTCGCCGAGGTCCTGCTCGGCGTGGTGCCTGCGGATGAACGCGGCGGCGGCGTGGGCGACTTCGCCGGTGCCGCGCGGGGCGGCGGGGCGGGGGCGGGCGCCGTCGGCGGTGACCGGGCAGCGGTCGTGGCGGGGTGTTTCGGGGGTGCGGGATGCGGGGTTCCGGTGCGGGGCGAGGGCGAGCCAGCCGGCGGCGTCGGGCGGTGCGGCGTCCCTCCGGTCCGTGGCGTTCTCGGCGGCTCGCGTGCCGTTCCGGCGCAGGTTGCTACGCATGGTGCACTCCCAGCTGGTCGTTGGCGCGAGACAACCACAAGTCGGGTGCGGCGGGCGGCGGGTTCCGCAGGCACCGGGAGCGCGAGGAACTGTTCGGGGGCGCGCGACGCCTCGAACACGCCCCCTCAGCCCTCGGCCTGCCTCCCGCGCCTGTTGGCGTTGAACCGCGCCTTCTTCTGCCGGTTGCCACAGGTGTTCATCTCGCACCAGCGGCGGGACCTGCTCTGGCTCGCGTCGAAGAAGGCGGCGCGGCAGGTGGGCGACGCGCACAGGGCGAGCTTTCCGTCGCGTTCGCCCGCGAGGATGTCGATCGCGTCGGCGGCGACCACGCCGAGAGCGTCCTCCACGCGGGCGTCGGGGCCGAGCCGCCAGCGGCGCTCGCCGTCGGGCGTCAGGACGGCGGCGGCCGCGCCCTGCGTGCTGCACGCGTTGATGACGTCGACGGCGGGCGCGGGGAGGGGTTCCTGGAGCGCACCCGCGGTGGCGGCGGCGTGGATCGCCTCCCGCAGCTCGCGGGCGCGATCGAGCTGGGCGTCGGTGCAGGACGCCACGTCGAGGCCGTACACCGCCAGCCAGTCGACGAGCCGCTGGGGCACGGGGATCCGCTCGACGGGTTCGCCGCGGCGCTCCGTCAGTGTCGCCGTGAAGCTCGTCGCCAGCACCTTCCCGAGGCGGAACTCGGGGAACTCAGCACGCATGGAACCACCTTAGGCGGTTGCGGTGCGGCGCGGAACCTTGCTAGAACCGTCTTAGCCGGTTCCACGACGCCAGGAGGCCAGGAGGCCGTGATGGACGTACAACCGTTCGAAGCGCGAGCGACCGATGCCGAGCTGGACGACTTGCGGGCCCGCCTCGCCGCCGCACGCCTGCCGGAACCCGAAACGGTGCGGGGTGCGGATCCTGGCCCGGACCGCTGGTCGCAGGGCGTCCCCCTCGCCGACCTGACCGACGTGGTGACGTACTGGCGGACGACGTACGACTGGCGGCCGTTCGAGGCCCGCCTCAACCGGATCGGCCAGTTCCGGACGACCATCGACGGCCTCGGCATCCACTTCCTGCACCGCAGGTCGCCGCGCGCGGACGCCACTCCCCTGCTCATGACGCACGGGTGGCCCGGAAGCGTCGCGGAGTTCGTCGACGTGGTGGACGAGCTGGCGGATCCGGAAGACGCGCAGGCGCCGGCGTTCCACGTCGTGGCGCCCTCGCTGCCGGGCTTCGGCTACAGCGACAAGCCGGCCACGACCGGCTGGGGCACCGAGCGGATCGCGGCGGCGTGGGTGGAGCTGATGGGGCGGCTCGGGTACGACCGTTTCCTGGCGCACGGCGGCGACTGGGGCGGCAACATCACCACGGTGCTCGGCGGCCGTCACCCCGACCACGTCATCGGCGTCCACACGCTCTTCGCGGAGGCGCCGCCCGGCCTGTCGACGGAGGGCCTCACGGAGACCGAACGCCGCTGGACCGAGGAGACCCACGACTTCTGGCACCACCGAGCGGCGTACGCGAAGCAGCAGGCGAGCCGACCGCAGACCATCGGCTACGCGCTGGTGGACTCGCCGGTCGGGCTCCTCGCGTGGATCCTCGACAAGTTCGCCGACTGGTCGGACACGGTCGACAGCCCCTTCGAGACGATCTCCCGGGACCGGATCCTCGACGACGTCACCCTGTACTGGCTGACCCGCTCCGGCGCGTCGGCGGCCCGCATCTACTACGAGAGCCACGCGTCCCTGGACCCCGGCCTCCGCGTCGACGTCCCCGCGGCGATCACCATGTACCCCCGCGACATCGAGAAGACCCCCCGCCCCTGGGCGGAACACCGCTACCGCACCATCGTCCACTGGACCGAACCCACATCCGGCGGCCACTTCCCGTCCCTGGAACGCCCCACGTACTTCACCCGGGACCTCCAGACCGGCCTCCAGAAGGTCCTGACGGCGACCGCGCCTCCACCCGCGTCGACCGTCTAGGACCACGAGCCCCGGCCCGGCGGACACCCGCGTACGGGCCCCCGACTTCAAGCCCGCTGGGCACGTGAACGCGGGCCCGACGGGCGACAGACCGGCCATCGACGCGAGACCAGCAACTCAAGCCTGTCCCACGATGGAGGACAGACCGGTCAGCGGCGCGAGACCACCGAATCAAGCCCGCCCGGCGCTTGAGGCCGCCCGGGCGACAGATCCATCAGCCGCGCGGGACCACCAGGTCAAGCCGGCTCGGCGTTCGACGACTGAGGAGCCCCCGGGGCCGACGGGACGAACGGCAGTGCGAGATCACCATCGAGCCCGTCCGGCGTTCGAAGACAAACCCCGGGCCCGACCAACCCATCGGCGGCACAGGACCACACAATCAAGCCCGCCCGGCGATTGAGGACAAGCCCGCAGGGTGACCAGGCCCATCGGCGGCGCGGGACCACAATCCAAGCCCGTCCGGCGATTGAGGACCAGGGGGGCCGGGGGCGGAGCCCCTGGGGTGCGAGCGCGGCGCCGCGCGACAGGAAACCGCTACGCCCGGCGGAGCGGAACCGCCAGTTCGGCCAAGGCGCGCTCCAGCGCATGCACATGCGCCAGCACCGGATGCTCCACGTCCACCGCCGGCGGCACCGCCACACCCCCGTTCGGCGCGGGCGCCGTGAGGGACTCGACCGCCGCCTCCACCCGCTGGCACGCCGCCGCGAGCCGCACGTCGTGCGACGCCTCCGGGTCGGCCGCGACGGACGCGAGCCCCCGCACCTCCCGCGCACACTCGTCGAGCAGCGCGAGCACCTGCCGGGCCCGTCCCTTGCGCGCCTTCATCAGGCTCAGCGGATGCACGAGCGGCGACAGCGAGAGCCGGACGCGCCCGAGGATGTGTTCCAGTTCGGCGACGCGCGGCGCGGGGTCCGCGCTCGTGTCGCCGCCCAGCCGCGCCGCCGCCTCCGCCGTGCACGCGTGCACGCACCGCAGGGCCCGCTCGACCCACGCCTCGGTCACGGAGTGCGTGGTCACCGGCAGCAGGAGCAGCACCGCGAGCACGGCGCCCAGCGACCCGACCGCCGTCTCCGCCACCCGGAGGGCGAGGAGCGCCGGGTCGAGCACGCCCAGCAGCCCGTACAGCATGCTCGCCATGACGGTGACCGCGAGCATCATCCACGTGTACGAGACGTGGGCGGTGTAGAAGATCCCGAAGACGCTGATCGCGACGATGACGGCGGCGGCCACCGCGTGGTGGTGCAGCGGCACGGCGACCAGGAACCCGAGGACGATGCCGAGCACCGTGCCCAGGAACCGGCGGAATCCGCGCACCACGGTCTCGCCGCGCGACGTCGTCGCCACGAACACCCACCACGTGGCGCCCACGGCCCAGTACCACCGCTGGTCCGAGAGCAGCTGCCCGACGCCGAGCGCGAAGGCCGCCCCCGCGGTCGCCTGCACGGCCTGCCGCGTCGTGATCCGCGCGAGCCCCGTCCCCCCGGTCGGCGCGGGCACGGCGACGGGTGCCGGGAGCCGCCGCTCGTAGCACCAGACCCCGAACCGTACGGTCGCAGCCGCGCCGAGCGAGAGCAGCACGGCGACGTACAGTTCGGGCAGCATCCGGGGCACGGTGTGCAGGAACTGGGCGGCGAATAACGTCATGAACGCGAAGACGCCGAGCGAGTGCCCGCGCGGCCCCCACCTCCGCGCGTACACGCCCGCTCCGACGACGGCGAGGAAGGCGAGGTCGCGGGCGACCGGGGCGTCGTGCAGGGCGGCGGCGAGCGCGAGCACCGGCAGGCCGACGACCGGCAGCAGCGCGGTGGTGACGGCCTGCCCGCGCACGGTCGCGTCGGTGACCGTGAACAGCGCGAGCAGCGCGGCGAGCCCGCCCGTGATCGCGCCCGGCAGCGAGTGTCCGACGGCGCCGCACAGCGCGACGGCGAGCCCGATCCCCAGAACTGCTCGCGCCGCGAAGCGCAGCCGTATCCGTCCCGGGTCCGCCGCCACGAACGCCCTCTTCAGCAAGTGCCCCGCCCCTTCCGTACCGCGCGTGCTCCCGACATGGAAAAGGCGCCGCGGAGACCCTCCCGGGGTCCGCAGCGCCATCGACGCCTCCATTTCAGCAGCAGAGGGGCCTGTGGTTCAACAGTGGCCGGATCCACTGGGCCATTGGCACAGCGACGGCTCGGTGTCACGGCCCGCCGCCGGACCATCTGCCCAGTCGGCACAACCGGTCACCGCGCCCGACCGGAAACCCCGCGATGCGCGGTGTCTGTGAAGTGGCGGTGAAGCGGGTTTCGACCGCGCGCGACGGGCAACATGCCGCCCGTGACTCACCCCAACGACGGCATACCCAACAATGCCCCATACGGCCCCGGCCCGAACAGGCCGCCTCACAACGGCCCATACCCCTCTCAAGGCGGCGACACCGCCCCGCTGTACGGCGGCCCGCGTCCGCACGACGCACCGCCGCCGCAGCACGGCCCCCGTCCGTACGACGGCCCGCCGCCGCCCCCGCGGCAGCAGTCCGCGTACCGCCAGGACCCCGACATCCCGTACGAGCCGGTGCCGCACACCGGCTACGGGCAGAACTCCGGGTTCACCCCGTCGGGCCGTCCGGTGCGCAACCGCAGCGGGCGCGGCCAGGACCGGCTCGCGCTGCTGGTGCACACGCTCGCCGACATCGCCGCGGTCTTCCTCGGCCTGTGGATCGTGCTGTACCTGCTGGACGCCAACCAGGCGAACGTGTTCGTCGAGTTCGTGCACGACATGGCCGACTGGCTGTCCGGCTGGGCGCAGGACATCTTCACCATGGACACCGAGGGACTGCGGGTCTTCTTCAACAACGCGCTGCCCGCGGTGATCTACCTCGTGGTGGGCCACGGCGCCGCCGCCTGGATCCGCCGCCTCTGAGTCGCTCGTCGGCCGGACTTCGGGGCGCCCCCACCGCCCTGGAGACTCCGCCCGGCGGGCCACATCGCGATCACTCCCGTCGCGCACCTTGACGGCCGCGGGAGCCCGGCTGCACGCTCGGCTCACCTTGAATCCGACGTCAACTCCGACGTCCCCGTCGAGAGGTGTGCCGATGACGGAGGTCTGGACGGTCCGCGGACCGATCGACTCCAGCGAACTCGGGAACGTACTCGTCCACGAACACGTCGTCATCGTCGGCGAGGAGTTCCGGCAGAACTACGCGCGATGGGACGAGCAGGCCGTCGTCGACGACGCGGTCGCCCAGCTGAACGAGCTCAAGGGGCTCGGCATCGACACGATCCTCGACCCGACGGTGCTCGGCCTCGGCCGGTACATCCCCCGCATCCAGACGATCGCCGCGCGCACCGACCTCAACATCGTCCCGGCGACCGGCCTCTACACGTACGACGATCTGCCGTTCCAGTTCCACTACCACGGACCGGGCACGCTGTTCGGCGGTCCCGAGCCGCTCGTCGACCTGTTCGTGAAGGACCTCACCGAGGGCATCGCGGACACCGGTGTGCGCGCCGCGTTCCTCAAGTGCGCGATCGAGGAGCAGGGCCTCACGCCCGGCGTGGAGCGCGCCATGCGGGCGGTCGGGCAGGCGTCGGTGGCCACCGGGGCGCCGATCACGGTGCACACCCATCCGGCGTCGGAGTCGGGGCTCGTCGCGCAGCGGGTGCTCGCGGAGGAGGGCGTCGACCTGTCCCGCGTCATCGTCGGGCACTCCGGGGACAGCGACGACCTCGACTATCTGATGCGGCTCGCCGACGCCGGTTCGTACCTCGGCATGGACCGCTTCGGGCTCGACGCCCCGCTCACCACCGAGCAGCGTGTGGACACGATCGTCGAGCTGGTGCGCCGCGGCTACACGGACCGGATCACGATCTCGCACGACGCCTCGTGCGTCATCGACTGGTTCGGCGACGTGGACCGTGCCGAGGTCGCCCCGCACTGGAACTATCGGCACATCAGCGAGGACGTGCTGCCCGCCCTCGCCGAGAAGGGGGTGTCCAAGGACGACATCGACACGATCCTGCGGGTCAATCCCCGTCGGAGCTTCGAGACCCGGGGGTGACGGCGCCGCCGCCGCGCTCGACGTCGCGCAGCACCGTCTCGTGCAGGGCGGCCAGGCCGTCCTCCGGCACGGCGGCGGGGCTGCCGGTGAGGGTGTACCACTCGTCGGCGTCGGTGTACTGGATGGCGATCCGGGCCCGGTCGCCGGACTCGCGGATCGTGCTGACGGTGAGGTCCCCGGTGATCACGCCGACCTCGTCGGTCATGGCGCCGCCGGGGCCCGCGTGCACCTGGCCGGTGAGGGACTCGGCCTTCCCGTCCTTGTCGGCGCTCATGCGGAACACGTTCCCAGCATCGTCGTCAGCTCCTTCTTCTCCGCGTCGGTGACGGTCAGTTCGTACGTCGACTTCACCGACACCCACGAGCGGGCGTACGTGCACCAGTAGTCCTTGGACTCCGGCTGCCACTCGTCGGGGCCCTGGTCGCCCTTGGAGCGGTTGGAGTGCGCGGACACCGACAGGAGCTGCGGGTGCTCCAGGTCGTTGGCGAACGCCTTGCGCTCCTCCTGGGTCCACTTGTCGGCGCCCGAACGCCAGGCGTTGGCGAGCGGCACGGTGTGGTCGATGTCGAGGTCCTCGGACTGAGTGAACCTTTCTCCGTCGTAGACGCTGACCCAGTTCCCCGAGACGGCGCGGCACTCGTCGTCCGTCTTCACGTCCTTGCCGTCGCGCTTGAGGACGGCTTCGCGGGTGGAGCAGTTGTCGCCCTGCTCGGCCCAGTGCGGGAACTTGTCGCGGCTGTAGCCGGACATCGATCCGTGCGGCGCCACCTTCAGTTCCGCGAGTTCGTCGCGGGCCTGGTCCGCGCCGGGCACGCCGGGCAGGGTGCCCTCCTGGGCAGCGCCGCCGGAGCCCGCGCCGGCCGACTTCGAGGGTTCCGCGCCGTGCGCCGAGTCCTCGGACCCGCCGCCGTCCACGCCCTGACAGCCCGTGAGCAGCAGCGCCGCGAGCGCGGCGGGCGCCACCGCCCGCGCCAACCGCCCGACCCTCGTACGTTCCTGAAACCGCATGCCCCGCAACTCACCTTCCGTCGACCGCTACGAACACACGCAGCGTACGGCGCGACCGACGGGCTGTGAGGGACCGGGGCGCGGCTCAGTGCGTCGGGGCGAGCAGCTTCAGGACGTCGTCGGTGGTGCCGGTCTCCCCCAGGCGCGGGAAGATCCGCTCGACGCTGCCGCGGTGCGCCTCCGGGTCGAGGTCGGTCATGGCGTCGGTGGCGAGGGTGACGTGGTAGCCGTGTTCGTGGGCGGCGCGGGCCGTGGACTCGACGCCGATGCTGGTGGCGACGCCGGTGAGGACGACCTGGGTGATGCCGCGGCGACGCAGATGGAGGTCGAGGTCGGTGCCGTAGAAGGCCGACCAGTTCCGCTTGGTGACGGTGATGTCCTGCGGGTGCCCGGCGAGCGCGTCGGTGATCTCGTCCCACCCCTCGGGCATGGCGCGGCCGCTGCCGGGGGTCTCGGTGCGGCCGGGTACGGCGTCGGATCCGTCGGCCGCGAACGTGACGCGGACGAGGACGACGGGGAGCCCCGCGGCGCGGAAGGCGTCGGCGAGGCGGGCGCTGCGGTCGACGACGTCGGACACGGGGTGCGGGGCGCCGGACACGCCCATGAGGCCCTTCTGGAGGTCGACGACGACGAGGGCGGTCCTGGGGTCGAGGGTCGTGAGAGGCACGTGACGTTCCTTTGGTACGAGGCGGGTTGAGAGGGTGGGGACGGGGTTTCAGTCCCGGCCCACGCGGCGCAGCGCCCGGTCGACCGAGGTCACCAGGAGCAGCAGCACGGAGACGACGACGAGCGTCCACGCCAGTTCGTGCAGTCCCGCCGTGTCGGCGCCGCCCTTGAAGAAGGCGGCGTTGGCGGCGGAGGCGAGCAGCGCGCCGAGGTAGCTGAAGGTGCGCAGGAGCCCGGCGGAGGCGCCGGTGCGCTCGGGGTCGGCCTGCGCGTAGAGGGCGTTCTGGTTGGCGAGCCCGACGAGACCCTGCGGGACACCGAAGAGCGCGCCGACGACCACGAGGAGCCAGATCGGACTGTCGGAGCCGAGGCCCAGCAGAGCGGTGACACCGGCGAGTTGGGCGATGCCGCCGACGTACAGCTTGCCCCGCACCTGCGGGCTGCGTCCGGTGAGGACGGTGACGCCGATGGCCATGAGGGACATCGGGAGCAGCAGCAGACCGGCCTGCTCGGGGCCGAGACCGCGGCCGTCCTGGAGCCACTGGCTGTAGCCGTACAGGAAGGCGTACGACGTGGTGTAGGCGAGGAGTTGGCGTGCGTACGTGGCGAGCAGCGGGGTGTTGCCGATGAGGACGCGGAGGTCGATGAACGGGTCGCGGGAGGCCAGCTCCCTGCGGGCGAAGACGGCTCCGGCGGCCAGGCCGATCACCGGCAGGTACCAGTGCGCGGTGCCGGGCGCCGTGAGGAAGAGCATGAACGCGGTGAGCGAGCCGGCGAACAGCAGCATGCCGGGCACGTCCGCCGACGCCACGGCGTCGGTGTCACGGCCCGCCCGGACGGATCTCGGCAGCCGCAGCGCGCCGAGGACGAGGCAGGCGAGGGCCAGCGGCACGTTGATGGCGAAGATGAGGTGCCAGCCGCCGAGTCCGATGAGCACGCCGCCGAGGGTCGGGCCGATGACGGCGATGACCTGGTTGGAGACCGACAGCGCGGCGAGGATGCCGCTGGGGCTCTTCAGGCCGGTGCGCTCGGACTCGGTACGCAGCAGATACATGGAGGCCGGGTACGCGGCGGAGGTGCCGAAGCCGAGGAGGACACGGGAGACGATCAGCACCCAGAAGCTCGGCGCGAGCACGCCGAGCAGGCCCGCGACGCCGACGAGCGCGGTGCCGAGCAGATAGAGCCTGCGCGGCCCGAACGCGTCGACGAGCCGGCCGATCACCGGCTGGCCGACGGCGGTGGCGAGGTAGAGGGCGGAGACCAGCCAGGCCGTCTGCGAGGGCGGGACGCCGAAGGCGTGGCCGATCGGGACGAGCGCGACCGCGAGCATCGACGAGTTGATCGGGTTGAGGATCGACCCGAGGATCATCGGCGCGACGAGACGCCGGTCGAATCCGTCGACCGCGCCCCGCTTCCGTGCGCCGCGGACGCGCTGGGCTATGCCGCTCATGCCTGCGTCGCTTCGTCGAGCAGCGCCATCGCGGTGATCACGGCGCGCAGCTGTTCCGCGCTGCCGTGCTCGGCGAGCCGCCCGGCGAGCCACGCCTGGCGGGCCCTGCGCACGCCCTGTCGGCGCTCGCGCCCCGCGTCGGTGAGCGCGACGACGCGGCGCCTGCCGTCCTCGGGGTCCTGGTGCCGCTCGACGAGGCCGCGCTCCTCCAGGGCGATGACGTGCTTGGCCATGGACTGCGGCCGGACGTTCTCGATCGCCGCGAGGTCGCTGGCGGTGGCGGGCCCGTACTTGTCGAGCCGGGAGAGCACGGAGGCCTGCGCGGGCGACAGCTCGCCCTCCGGATCCACGTCGAGCGCCATCAGCCTGCGGCGGAGCCTGCTGATGATCACCCACACCTCGTCGGTCGCCCGGACCGCGAGCTCCTCGACCGTCGCGCTGTCGTCGTTCATGCCTCCACGCTAGATCGACAGCCAAGACTGTGCAACCTTGGCTGCACAGTTTGGCTGTCGATCATCCGTCCCGTGGGTCAGCGGGTGAACACCGCCACGCTGCGGGCGGGCACCTCGAACGTGCCGGTGTCCTTGCTGTACGCGGACGACTTCACGGTGTCGTCCGCACCGTCGGCCTGCACCGGATGCAGCCGGTACGCCGTGCCCGCCGCGTCGGCGACCCGCTGCTTCTGCCGCTCGGGCGTCGCGTTGAACACGATCACGAGGTCGCCGAGCCGCATCGTGATGACGCCCGGTGTCTCGTCCTTGCCGGAGAGCGGAAAGGACAGCGCCTTCTGGACCTCGGCCGCCGTCGACAGGTGGAACGCCGGCTCGGCGGTGCGGATCTTCAGGAGGTCCTGGTAGGCGGCGGAGGCGCCCTCGATCTCCGCGCAGCCCGGCACCTTCACCGAGGACAGCAGCGGCTTCGCGTACGGCCACTTGGCCTTGTTGTCGGCGGCCATCGGCAGGCCGCGGCCGAAGCCGTTGCCCGCGCGGCAGTCCCAGTGGATCGCGTTGAACCAGTCGCCGCTGTCGAACGAGTTGCGGTCGAGCGACTTCGAGCGCAGCAGGTCGGTGCCCGCCTGCGAGAGCGCGGGCCCCTGGGAGAGGGCGGCCGTCGCCATCGCGAGCACCTGCATCCGGGAGCGGTCCGCCGCGCTCGTCGACGCGGGCAGCTTGTACGTCAGCGTGTCGTACAGCGACTCGTTGTCGTGCGCGTCGGCGTAGGCGAGGGCGTCGCCGGGCGCGGCGGCGTATCCGGCGGGCGCGCCGTTGTAGTCGACGCCGGAGCCCTTCACCTTCTCCCCCGCCGTGTCGGTGAACTCGTACGCCGCCAGGTTCCCCGACAGGCCCACCTTGATGAGGTCCTGGTAGTGCAGGAGCCGGGCCTTCTGCTCGGCCGACGTGCCGTTCGCCTTCGACGAGTTGGGGTCGGTGTAGAGGCCGGAGGCGAAGCCCTGGACGCCCGGGTCCTCGTCGAACGGGGAGCCGCCGCGCACGGCGTCGCGCGCCCGGTCGGAGAACGTGGCGATGCCGGTGCCGGCCATGTTCTTCTGCGTGGCCTGCTCGAAGCGGGCGTCGTCGGCGACCTCGCCGAAGTTCCAGCCCTCCCCGTAGAGGATGATCTTCTTGCCGTCGACGCCGTCCTTCTCCAGGGTCAGAGCGTCGAGGGCCTTGCGGACGGCCAGGATGTTGGCCTTCGGGTGGTGGCCCATGAGGTCGAAGCGGAAGCCGTCGACCTTGTACTCCTTGGCCCAGGTGACGATCGAGTCGACGACCAGCTTGCCCATCATGGTGTTCTCGGGCGCCGTGTTGGAGCAGCAGGTGGAGTTCGCCACCGAGCCGTCCGCCATGAGCCGCTGGTAGTAGCCGGGCACGATCCGGTCGAGGACGGACGTCTTGTCCTGTCCTGCCGAGGCCGTGTGGTTGTAGACGACGTCCATGACGACGCGCAGTCCGTCCTGGTTCAGCGACTTGACCATGTCGCGGAACTCGACGGTGCGCTGCGTGCCGTCGGGGTCGCTCGCGTACGAGCCTTCGGGGACGGTGTAGTGGTACGGGTCGTAGCCCCAGTTGTAGGCGTCCTTCGCAGCCGCCTTGCCGACGCACTCCTGCTGCTTGTCGCTGTCGGGCGCGTACGCCTTCAGGTCGCAGTCGGGCGTGGACTGTTCGGACTTCTTCTCGGGGATCGTCGCGATGTCGAAGGCCGGGAGCAGGTGCACGTACGAGGTGCCGGACTCGGCGAGGGCGCGCAGGTGCTTCGAGCCGTCGCTGTTCTTGTCACCGAAGGCGTTGTACGTGCCGCGGTCCTCGGCCGGTGTCGTGGCGTCCTCGGCCGAGAAGTCACGGACGTGGAGTTCCTGGATCTGGGCGTCCTTCATGGGGACGGCCTTCGGCTTGGCGAGGCCGGACCAGCCCTTGGGGGCGAGTGACTTGTCACCCAGGTCGACGACCAGACTGCGTTCCGAGTTCGCGGTGAGCGCCACGGAGTACGGGTCGGTCACCTTGTTCGTGACGAGCTTCTGGACGCTGGGCGCCCACACCTTCACGGCGTACCGGTACTCCTCGCCACGCCACGCGGACGCGCTGCCGGTCACGGCCCATACGCCGGTCCTGTCGTCGCGGCGCATCGCGACGGGCTTGCCGCCGAGTTCGAGGGAGACGTCGCGGGCGGTCGGCGCCCATACCGACAGGGTCACCTTGCCGTTCTTGAAGACCGGTCCGAGGGCGGCCTTCTGCGCGGCGTCTCCGTACGTGGCGTCGAGGACGCCCGCGGTCTGCACGCCGGTGGCCGCGAGGAGCGCCCCGTTCGCCGCCCGCTGCGTGGCGATCAGCTGGCCGCGCAGCGCCTCGCGCACCCGGTCGCGGTCGCGCGCGTCGACGGTGAACGCCGGATAGTCCTTGAGGTGGGGGTACTTCGCCTTCTGCGCGTCGGTCAGGTCACCGGGGTTCAGGCGCAGCCACCGCCCCTCGCTGGTCAGCGCCCCGTCCTCCACGCCGATGCCGCCCTCCGGCGCGTACACCAGCTGCTGGCTGGTGGCGGCGGTGGCCTTCACCTTCCAGACGACGGTGTCGGCGTCGATCCACTGCGCCTCGGCCTTCGACAGGTCGAGGTCGGCGCCGGATCCCACGGACGGGAGGAGGTAGCTGGTGTCACCGGAGTTCAGCCACACCTCCTTGCCGTAGGTGGCGAAGTCGAGGGAGCGGTCCGTGGCGATGTCCTTCTCGTCGCCCTTGTGGAGGATGTAGCTGAGCGAGGTCGCGCCGTCGGCCAGCGGCACCTCGAAGGTCAGGCCGTAGGCGTCCTTGCCGGTGGGCTCGAGCGGCTTCGACCAGTCGGTGGGGTTCGCGGCGCCGGTCCAGGTGTGCAGGCCCCAGCCGTCGTAGTCGCCGTCGGGGCGATGCACGTGGATGACGGCCTTCTTGGCGTCCTGCGGCGGATGGACACCGTCGGGCCGCGCGGTCTCCTGCCCTTCCTTGCCCTGCTCGGTCCAGACTTCGCCGGTCTTCCCCAGCTCGATGGTGCGCTGCGGCCCGTCGGCGGTGCCGGACTTCTCGATCGTGTACGTCACCGAGCTCGCGCCGTCGGGGACCTTCACCCAGGCGAACGCGCCGTAGGCGTCACGGCCGACGAACTCGGCGGTGGTGTCGCCGGACTTCAGGCGCACGTCGTCGTAGTCGCCGTCGGCCCGCTTGTAGTGGACGACGGCGTGATCGCGGTCGACGGCCGTCGGCTTCTCGGGCGCGGGCGGCTGCCCCGCCGTCGTGTCGGCGAGGGCGCTCGCGGTGCGTCCGGCGCGGTCCACCACGACTGCCTTGTACCGCAGCGGCGTCCCCGCGGACACCGTGTCGGCGATGTGCTGCGTGATCCGGTACGGGGCGTGGTCGACGGATCCGAGGGTGCGCCATGCGCCGTTGCCGACCTGGGCGGCGAAGACGACGCGGGCCGAGGCGGTGTCCCCGGGGTCGGCGGAGAGCGTGACCGTGCCGGTGGCCCCGGCGGCCGGGGCCTTCAGGGACAGCGTGGGCTGCACGGCCGGCGCGGGGAGCTTCGACTCGGCGCGCAGGACCAGCGAGGACAGGGCGGGCACGGTGACCTTCACACGGCCGCCGGACGCCGACTCGACGCCGGAACCGCCGTACAGAGTACGGAACTTGGCCGACTCCACCGGCAGCTCGACCGTCTTCGCCTCGTTCGCGTTGTTCACGGCGACGACGTACTCGCGGTCGTCGCCGGTGCGCGAGAAGGCGTACACCGAGTCCTTCGCGTACAGCTCCTTCTGCGCCCCGTCGGCGAGCGCCGGGTTGTCCTTGCGGAGCTTCGACAGGGCGGCGATCGACCTGAACAGCGGGTGCTTGGTGTCGTACGCGTCGTCGGCGTGCGTGCGGTCCGTGCCCAGCTCGTCGTCGTCGAGGTAGTCGGCGACCTTCGAGCCGAACATCGTCTGGCGGGCGTCCTTGTCGCCGCCCGCGCCGGTGAAGCCCTGCTCGTCGCCGTAGTAGACGACGGGGTTGCCGCGCGAGAGGAACATCAGCTCGTTGGCGAGCCGGTCCCGCTTCACCAGCTCGGCGTCGGACGCCTTGGGGTTGTCGGACTTCAGGAAGGTGCCGATGCGGCCCATGTCGTGGTTGCCGAGGAAGGTGACCTGCTCGTACGCGTTCGCCTTGTCGGTGGCGTACTTGTAGTCGTCGGCGAAGACTTTGGCGAGCTTGTCGGCGGAGGCGCCCTGCGAGGCGTAGGCGCGGGCCGCGTCCTGGAACGGGAAGTCGAGCGTCGCGTCGAGGCGGCCCCGGGTGACGTACGGGGAGGTGACGTCGGTGTCGGCGGAGTAGACCTCGCCGAACATGAAGAAGTCCTTGCGGCCGTGCGCGGCGGCGTACTTGTCGAGCGCCGTCGCCCACTGCGTCCAGAAGCCCATGTTCACGTGCTTGGTGGTGTCGATGCGGAAGCCGTCGACGGCGAAGTCCCGCACCCACTTCTCGTAGATCTTCTCCATGCCGGAGACGACCTCGGGGCGTTCGGTCCACAGGTCGTCGAGGCCGGAGAAGTCGCCGTAGGTGGTCGACTCGCCCTCCCAGGTGGAGTCGCCCCTGTTGTGGTACATCGTCGGGTCGTTGAGCCAGGACGGCACCATCTCGCCGGTGTTCTTGGGCGTGTACGGGAACGAGTCCTGGTCGACCTTGGCGGTCACGCCCTTGCTGTCGTCGAAGGGGCGGCCCTTGGTGTCGAGGTACGGGTAGGCGCCCTTGGTGCGGTAGCCGTACTTCTTCTCGGCGTAGTCGACGGTGTCGGCGGTGTGGTTGGTGATGACGTCGAAGAAGACCTTCATGCCCTTGGCGTGGGCCTTGGATATGAGGGTCTTGAGGTCGGCGTTGCTGCCGAAGTGCGGGTCGACCTGGGTGAAGTCGGTGATCCAGTAGCCGTGGTAGCCGGCCGATGCGTCCTTGCCCTCGCCCTGCACGGGCTTGTTCTTGAAGATCGGGGCGAGCCATATGGCCGTCGTCCCGAGGTCCTTGATGTAGTCGAGGCGGTCCGTCAGGCCCTTGAGGTCACCGCCCTGGTAGAAGCCCTTGTCGGTGGGGTCGTGGCCGGTCGCGAGGCGGGAGCCGGTGAGGCCGCCCTTGTCGTTGCCGGTGTCGCCGTTGGCGAAGCGGTCCGGGAGCACGAAGTAGTACTGCTCGCGGGTGAGGTCGTGGCGCGCCGGTTCGGCGGCGAGTTTCGCGTCGGAGGGCGGTGCCGGGGGCGCGGCGGCGCGGGCCGCCAGGGGCTGGGCAAGCGTCACGAGGAGCGCGGCGGCCGCGGTGTACGCGGCGGCCCGTCTCGGAGTCGTACGGCGGGATCTGCGGCTCAAGGCGTGAACTCCTCGCGGAATCAGGGCTCTTGGGTGCGCGGCCCGGGGCCGGGGAGGCGGCCCCGGTGCGCGCCGCGTGACGGTATCGCTTGCGGCAACTTTGCTGCAAGAGTCTTGAAAGACACGGCAAGAATTTTCAGCACCGGTCTTGACGTGACCTTCTCAACTGACACACGCTCACGACGCGTCATCCGACACCCCGGCCACCCCACACAGGCCGGGGACCCCACATTCAGGAGCCGCGACATGCCCCCCAAACATCGCACCGCCCTGCCGCTGGCCGTGGCCGCGCTCAGCCTCGGCGGCGTGTTCACGTTCAGCCCGTCCGCCGCAGCCGCGGACACCGGCACACCGAACGGTGATGTCATCGCCAACCTGTGGCAGTGGAACTGGGCTTCGGTCGCCAAGGAGTGCACCGACACCCTCGACCCCGCGGGCTACGGCGCCGTCCAGGTGGCCCCGCCGCAGGAGTCGCTGCGCCAGGCCGACCACTACTGGTGGGACGTCTACCAGCCGTACTCGTACAAGCTCGACAGCCGCTTCGGCAGCGCCGCGGACTTCAAGTCCATGGTCGACACCTGCCACGGCGCCGGCATCGAGGTCTACACGGACGCCGTCATCAACCACACGTCCGCGCAGACCGGAACCGGGTACGCGGGCACAGCCATCACCAACAAGTACGACACCCCGGACTACGACCCGGCCGACAGCGACGACTGCACGAAGACCATCTCCAACTGGTCGGACCAGCACGAGGTGCAGCACTGCGAGCTGCTCGGCCTGCCCGACCTCGACACGTCCGAGTCGGGGGTCCGCGAGAAGATCGCCGGGTTCCTCAACAAGCAGATCGACCTGGGCGTCGACGGATTCCGCATCGACGCCGCCAAGCACATCGAGACCGCCGACCTCAACGCGATCGTCGGCGCGCTGCACACCACGGGCGCGGGCGACGCCCCGTACATCACGCAGGAGGTGTATCCGGGCACACCGCCCGCCACGGGCGACTACTACGACAACGGCGACGTGCTGGACTTCACGTACGCGTCCGCCATGAAGTCCCAGTTCGGCGGCGGCGACATCGCCAACCTGTCGTCGTTCGGCAGCAGTTGGGGCCTGGCCGACGAGGAGCACTCCAACACCTTCGTCACCAACCACGACACCGAGCGCAACGGCGACACGCTCAGCTACAAGGACGGCGCGACCGCCACCCTCGCCAACGTGTTCCAGCTCGCGCGCGGCTACGGGCGGCCCTCGGTCTACGCGGCCTGGAAGTTCGACCAGAGCGACCAGGCGCCGCCCGGCGACGGCGACGGCTTCGTGAGCGACACGGACTGCTCCGGCGCCTGGGCCTGCCTGGACCGGGACGTCGCGATCACCGGAATGGTCGGCTGGCACAACGCGGCGGCCGGCAAGCCGGTCGCGGACTGGCAGTCGCCCGCGTCGAACGTGATCGGCTTCGGGCGCGGCGACGTCGGCTTCGTCGCCCTCAACAACTCGTCGTCCGCGCACACCCACACGTACACGACGAGCGTGCCCGACGGCACGTACGACAACGTGGTCGGCGACGGTTCGGTGACCGTCTCCGGCGGCAAGGTGGAGCTCACGGTGCCCGCGAAGGGCGCGGTCGCCTTCCACACGTCGTAGCCGCTCAGCGCGGGTCGCGGGCGCGCCGCACCGCCCACAGGACGTAGGCGGTCGCGCCCGCGACGGCGAGCGCCGCCCCGTAGCCGAACACCATCGCGGCTTCGGGCGGCGCCTCGTCGTAGTGGGCCGAACCGGCACCCGAGACCCAGATGCGCACCGGGTAGCTCTCGGCGTCCTCCTCGACCGGCTCGTCGAAGTACCCCTTCTCCCCGAGGCCGTGCACGACACCGTGCACGGCCTCGCCGCGCGGCGTCCTCCAGCGGAACGTCTCGCTGGTGTTCCGGTCCCCGACCTGGTCCGCCGTCGCCCAGTACCCGTCCAGGTACGCACGCGTCGCCAGCAGCCCGTGCCGCAGCGGCAGCGCGAACGCGACGAGCACCGCCGCCCACACCGCAACCCGCACGGCCCGGCGCGGACCCGCACGCCGGCCACCCCTCCCCTGTGCCGTCACATCCGGGAGCCTATGCGTAAGGGGGCGGCACCCGGCCGGGTGCCGCCCCCTTGCGCGGTTGCCAGGCGTCAGGCGATCTCCCACCACACCGCCGTGTCGGCGGGCAGCTCGACGTGGCCGTCGGCGACCGTCACCGGGGCGGAGGCGAGGAGCACGGTGCCGGGGGCCGGGAGGCGCACCGGGGCGCCCGTGGTGTTCACCGTGCAGGCGAAGCCGGGGCGCTCGAAGTGCAGGACGCCCTCGGGGGCCTCCTCGTGCCACTTCACGCTGTCGCCGGCGCCGAGGCCGGGCGTGGCGCGGCGCACGGCGAGCGCGGAGCGGTACATCTCGAGCGTCGAGTCCGGGTCGCCGGTCTGCGCCTCGACGCTCAGCTCGCCCCATGTGTCCGGCTGCGGGAGCCAGCTGCCGCCGTCGCCGAAACCGTACGAGGGTCCCGTGCGGGTCCACGGGATCGGGACGCGGCAGCCGTCGCGGAAGCCGTCCTGGCCCGCGCCGCGGAAGTACGCCGGGTCCTGGCGGGCCTCGTCGGGCAGGTCCGTGACGTCGGGGAGGCCGAGCTCCTCGCCCTGGTAGATGTACGCCGAGCCGGGCAGGGCGAGCATCAGGAGGGTGGCGGCGCGGGCGCGGCGCAGGCCGAGCTCGCGGTCGCCGGGTGTGCGGATCTGGGTGCCGAGGCCCGGCGGGTTGGCGTAGCGGGTGGCGTGCCGGGTGACGTCGTGGTTGGAGAGGACCCAGGTCGCGGGGGCGCCGACCGGGCGCATGGCGTCGAGCGAGCTGTCGATGATCTCGCGCAGGCCCGCCGCGTCCCAAGGAGCGCCCAGGTACTGGAAGTTGAAGGCCTGGTGCAGCTCGTCGGGGCGCACGTAGTTGGCGGTGCGCTCGACGGTCGGCGTCCACGCCTCGGCGACGAAGATCCGGCCGCCGTCGTACTCGTCGAGGATCGTGCGCCACGAGCGGTAGATGTCGTGGACGCCGTCCTGGTCGAAGAACGGCATCACGTCGTTGCCGAGGAGCTTCAACTGGTCGGCGCCGCCGAGGTCGGGCAGCCCGGCCGCCTTGACGAGGCCGTGCGCGACGTCGATGCGGAAGCCGTCGACTCCCATGTCGAGCCAGAAGCGCAGGATGGAGCGGAACTCGTCGGCGACCGCCGGGTGTTCCCAGTTGAGGTCGGGCTGCTCGGGCGCGAAGAGGTGCAGGTACCACTCGCCGTCGGCGAGCCGGGTCCAGGCGGGGCCGCCGAAGATGGACTCCCAGTCGTTGGGCGGGAGTTCGCCGTTCTCGCCCTTGCCGGGCCGGAAGTGGTAGCGGTCCCGCAGCGGCGATCCGGGGCCCTCGGCGACGGCCCGCTTGAACCACTCGTGCTGGTCCGAGGAGTGGTTGGGGACGAGGTCGACGATGATCCGCAGGTCCAGGGCGTGCGCGTCGCGGATCACCGCGTCGGCGTCGAGCAGCGTGCCGTACATGGGGTCGACGGCCCGGTAGTCGGCGACGTCGTAGCCGCCGTCGGCCTGCGGCGAGGCGTAGAACGGGGAGAGCCACACCGCGTCGACACCCAACTCGCGCAGGTGCGGCAGGCGTCGGCGGATGCCTTCGAGGTCGCCCGTGCCGTCACCGTCGCTGTCCGCGAAACTGCGCGGATAGACCTGGTAGATGACCGCGTCCCGCCACCATTCGGCGGGCTCGCGGGTCGTGGTGGCGGACGCCACCGACTGGTCCGTGGAGTGCTGACTCATGATGTCCTTGCTGCGTAGCCGGGTTCAGCCCTTGGTCCCGCCGGCGGTCAGGCCGGTGACCAGGTGCTTCTGGACAAGGTAGAAGAAAGCGGTCACCGGGATGGCGATCAACACCGCGGTCGCGGCCATCAGGTTCCACTGCGCGTCGTGTTCGCTGACGAAGCTCGACAGGCCGATCGCGAAGGTGTACTTGGTGTCGCTGAGCATGAACGTGTTGGCGAAGGCGACCTCGGCGAACGCCGTGATGAAGGCGTAGAACGCGGCGACGGCGATGCCCGGCTTCGCGAGCGGCAGGATGAGCCGCCAGAACGTGCCGAAGGGGCTGAGCCCGTCGATCCGGCCGGCCTCGTCGATGTCGGCCGGGATGGTGTCGAAGTAGCCCTTCAGGAGCCAGGTGCAGTACGGCACGATCGTCGTGCAGTTGATGAGGATGAGGCCCTGGTACGTGTCGATGAGGCCGAGCTCGGAGAAGATCTCGTAGATCGGCACGATGAGAACGGCGATCGGGAACGCCTGCGTGAGCAGCAGCACCCACATCAGGGAGCGGTAGCCGGGGAAGCGCATCCGGGAGACGGCGTAGCCGGTGGTCGCCGCGAACAGCACGCCGACGATCGTGGTGCCGAAGGCCACGATCAGCGTGGACTCCGCCCACTTGAAGAAGTTCGTGTGCTGGAGGACGTACGCGTAGTTGTCCAGCGTCGCCTTGCCGACGATGCCGCCGGGGTGCAGGTAGTCGTCCTTGTCGGGGCCGGCCGACAGATACACCAGCCAGACGACGGGGAACAGCGCGACGAGGCTCGCGACGGCGAGCACGCCGTGCGAGAGCGCGCGGGCGAGCGGGCTGCGCTCGCCGCGTCGGCGCACCGGGCGCTTGGGCTCCGTGGGCGGCCGGACCGAGCGCGGCGCGGGCACCTGCACAGCGGACGGGGACGAAAGAGTGGGCATGGTGTCGGCTCCTGCGGCGTCAGACGGCGAGCTGCTCATTGCGCTTCAACCAGCGGTAGTAGAAGGACGTGAAGACGGTGAGGATCGACAGGAGCAGCACGCCGTACGCGGCGGACTGCGCGAAGTCCCGCGGCTGCTGCCCGAAGCCGAGCCGGTAGGCCCAGGTGACGAGGATCTGCGCGTCCGGTGCCGTGTTGCCGAAGAGCAGGAAGATGATCGCGAACTGGTTGAACGTCCAGATGATGCCGAGCAGGACGACGGTCGAGCTGACCGACCTGAGGCCGGGCAGGGTGATGTGCCGGAACCGCTGCCAGGAGTTGGCGCCGTCCATCTCGGCGGCCTCGTACAGGGAGGCGTCGATGGACTGGAGGCCGCCGAGCAGCGAGATCATCATGAACGGGACGCCGCACCAGGTGTTGACGAGGATCGCGGCGATCCGCTGGAAGGTGGGGTCCTCGAGCCAGCTCGGCTGCGGCAGGTGCAGGGAGCCGAGGGTGACGTTGATGATGCCGGAGTCGGCGAGCATGATGCGCCAGGCGAACACGGTGACGAACGTCGGGACCGCCCACGGCAGGATCAGCAGCAGCCGGTAGAAGGTGCGTCCGCGCAGCTTCTCGTTGAGCAGCAGCGCGAGGCCGAGCCCGATGCAGTAGTGCAGGGCGACGCAGATCGCGGTCCAGGCGATGGTCCACACGAAGTGCGACCAGAAGCGGTCGTAGGCCGATGGCCCCCACAGGATGTCGGCGTAGTTGTCGAGGCCGATGAACTTGTAGGTGGCCTCGATCTGGTTGACGCCGATGGTGCGGGCCGAGTTGAGGCTGTTGGCGTCGGTGAGCGTCAGATAGAAGCCGCGTACCAGGGGGTACAGGACGAGGACGCCGAGGACGACGACGACCGGGGTGATCATCGCGTACGCGTACCAGTACTTCCGGTACGAGTCCTTGAGGCGCCGGATCGGTCCGGGGCGCGGCGCGGGCTTCTTCGCGGCCGGTCGGTCGACGGCAAGGGTCATGCGGGGCACCTTCTGATTTCGGGCTGCCTGATGGGGGCTGCGGCAGGTGTGTGCCGGTCCGCGCCCTCCCCTCCGGGGCACGGACCGGCCGGTGTCAGCAGGTCACTTCGAGAAGCCGGGCAGCAGCTTGGCGAACGAGGTCTCCAGTCCGCTCACGCCCTGGCCGAGGGACTCCTTGCCGGTGGCGATCTTCGGCAGCTCCTGGTCCATGGGCGTCCACAGCGAGCTGTACTCGGGCAGCTCGGGGCGCGGCTGGGCGGCGGGCAGCACCTTCTGGTATCCGGCGATGCCCGGGTCGGCGGTGACCTTCGCGGTGAAGGCGTCCTCGCGGGTGGGCAGCGTCGAGTTCTTCAGGGCGATCTGCTCCTGCGTCTTCGCCGACGTCATCCACTTCACGAACTTGAGGGAGGCCTCCTGGTGGGCCTTGTCCGAGCCCGCGTACACGGACAGGTTGTGGCCGCCGGTCGGGGCGCCGGGCTTGCCGCCGGAGCCGGCCGGGACGGTGGCGATGCCCAGGTTGTCCTTGTCCTTGAAGGCCGAGCCCTTGTAGAAGTTCGTGATCTCCCAGGGGCCCTGGATGATCGAGGCGACCTTGCCGTTCACGAACGCGTCCTGGATGTGCGCGTACGCGTCCGCGGTGGCGTCGGCCTTGTGCAGGCCCTTGCCGTCGAAGAGACCCTGCCACTCCTTCAGGCCCTTCTTGGCCTCGGCGGAGCCGATGGTGATCTTCTTGCCGGAGGCGTCGACGGTGTCGGTGCCCTCGCCGAAGAGGAACGGCTGGGCGTAGTAGCCGGCCGTGGAGCCCCAGTAGCCGTCGGCGCCGGTCTTCTCCTTGACCTTGGCGGCGTCCTTCTTCAGCTGCTCCCACGTGGTGGGCGCCTCGGTGATGCCCGCCTTCTTGAACAGTTCCTTGTTGTAGACGAAGGCGAGGGTGTCGGTGACGAGCGGGACGCCGTACGTCTTGCCGTCGAACTGGGCCTGCTTGATGAGGGACGCCTGGAACTTGTCCTTGTCGGCGAGCGCCTCGGTGCCGTCCAGCGGCAGCAGGTAGCTCTTCTTGGCGAACGCGGGGGTCCAGCCGACCTCGGCGCGCAGCACGTCGGGGGCGCCGCTGGCGCCGGCCGCGGTGTCGAACTTGTTCTGCGCCTGGTCGAAGGGCACGTTCGTGTACTTGACCTTGATGTTCGGGTTGGCCTTCGTGAACTCCTTGGCCAGGGCCTTGTACGTCGGCGCCTCGTTGGTGGCGTTCGACGTGTCCCACCAGGTGATGGTGACCGGGCCGGACGCCTTGTCACCGCTGTCGTCACTACCGCCGCAGGCCGTCGCCGCGAGAGCGAGGGACGCCACCACCGCGGTGGCCGCTATGCCACGCCGCATGAGATCTCCTAGAGGGTTAATGCCCGACTGAGCGACGTGAACGTAACAGCGCTGCAAGCCGGAGGAAAGACCTTGCTGAAAAAAATTGCAGCCACGGCCGGAGGTTACGGGTTCGTGACCTCCAAGTTGCGGCACTCGACGGGTAGTTATGGGCGGTTACGTGGGCTTGTGCGGCGTTGCAAAGCTCTGCAAGCTCTTGCCACGGGGCGGCGTCCCAGGGATCATCGGGGGTCTTGCCCAGCTCTTGGCCCCCACAAGGAGTGCGATGACCCAGCTGCCCGCCCAGGCCGACCGCAGGCCGGCCCAGGAGCCGCCCGCGACCGCGCGCCTCGCCGACATCGCGGCGCAGGCGGGCGTGAGCGAGGCGACGGTGAGCCGGGTCCTGAACAGCAAGCCGGGCGTCGCCGCGTCGACCCGCCAGTCCGTCCTCGCGGCGCTCGACGTACTCGGGTACGAGCGGCCCGTGCGGCTGCGGCGGCGCAGCGAGGGCCTGGTCGGCCTGATCACCCCGGAGCTGGAGAACCCGATCTTCCCGGCGCTCGCCCAGGTCATCGGCCAGGCCCTGACCCGGCAGGGCTACACGCCGGTCCTCGCGACCCAGACCCCGGGCGGCTCCACCGAGGACGAGCTGACGGAGATGCTGGTCGACCGGGGCGTCACCGGCATCATCTACGTCTCGGGGCTGCACGCCGACACCACGGCGGACATGCACCGCTACGAGCAACTGCGCGCACAGGGCGTGCCCTTCGTCCTGGTGGACGGGTTCTCGCCGCAGGTACGGGCGCCGTTCATCTCGCCGGACGACCGGGCGGCCATGCAACTGGCGGTCACCCACCTCGCCTCCCTCGGCCACACCCGGATCGGCCTCGCGCTGGGGCCGAAGCGGTTCGTGCCGGTGCAGCGGAAGATCGAGGGCTTCGTCCGGGCGATGCGGGACCGCTTCGACCTCGGCGCGGACGTCGTCGAGCGGGACCTCGTCCAGCACTCCCTCTACACCCTGGAGGGCGGGCAGGCGGCGGCGAACGACCTGATGGACCGGGGCTGCACCGCGATCGTGTGCGCCAGCGACATGATGGCCCTCGGCGCGATCCGCGCGGCCCGCCAGCGGGGCCTCGAGGTGCCGGACGACATCTCGGTGGTCGGCTTCGACGACTCCTCCCTGATCGCCTTCACGGACCCGCCCCTGACGACCATCCGCAAGCCGGTCCAGGCGATGGGCCAGGCGGCGGTCCGCACCGTCCTGGAGGAGATCGCCGGCACCCCGGCCCCGCACACCGAGTTCGTCTTCATGCCGGAACTGGTGGTGCGCGGCTCGACCTCGTCGAAGCGATCAGGCCCCTCCGGCGGCCATTCAAGCCCCTCCGGCGTTTGAGGAGCGGGGTCCGGGGCAGCGCCCCGCGACCGCAACACCGGCGCCGCGAAACTGTGCCATTGGTACACTCCAACCCGTGCCGGTAGACCACTTGGACACCCGAATCCTCACCCTCCTCCTGGAACAGCCCCGCACCAGCGTCCGCGAGTACGCCCGCATCCTCGGCGTCGCCCGCGGCACGCTCCAGGCCCGCCTGGACCGCATGGAGCGGGACGGTGTGATCACGGGTGTGCAGCCGTCCCTCTCCCCCGCCGCGCTCGGCCACCCGGTCCTCGCGTTCGTGCACATCGAGACGACGCAGGGCCACCTGGGCGACGTCGGGGACGAGCTGGCCGGGGTGCCGGAGATCATCGAGGCGTACTCCACCACCGGCGGCGGCGACCTCCTCGCCCGCGTGGCGGCCCGCGACGCGGAGCATCTGGAGGACGTGATCCAGCAGCTCAACCGGCTGCCCGGGGTCGTCCGCACCCGCACCGAGGTGGCGCTGCGCGAGCGGGTGCCGCACCGGGTGCTGCCGCTGGTCCGGTCGATCGGCCGGGCGACGGCGCCGACGCGCGGATGATCCGGTGACCCGGGTCCTGCATCCTGGGTCACATGAGCGACGCGAACCACCCCTCGTACCACTTCGGAGACACCGCGGTCGTCTTCGATCTCGACGGCACCCTCGTCGACAGCGAGCCGAACTACTTCAGGGCCTCCCTCGGCACGCTGGCCCGGCAGGGCGTCACCGACTTCACGTGGGCCGACCACGAGAAGTACGTCGGCATCTCCACTCTCGAGTCCATCGAGATCTGGAAGCGCCGGTACGGGATCGACGCCCCGGCCGAAGACCTCCTCGAGGAGATGAACACCCGGTACCTGGACCTGGCGCGCGCCGAGACCCACGTCTTCCCGCAGATGCGGCTCTTCGTGGAGCATCTGCACGCGGCGGGCGTGCCGATGATCGTCGCGTCGGGTTCCTCGCCCGCCGCGATCGAGGCGATCCTGACGGGTACGGGGCTGATCGCCCAGCTGCCGCTGTTCGTGTCGGCGGACGAGGTGGAGCACGGGAAACCGGCCCCCGACGTGTTCCTGGAGGCGGCCCACCGGCTCGGCAGGCAGGCCTCGCACTGCGTCGTCCTGGAGGACGCGGCGCCGGGGGCGGCCGCCGCGCACGCGGCCGGCATGCGCTGCATCGCGCTGCCGTACGTCGCGGCGCAGGCGGACGACCCGGCGTTCACCACGGCCGACCTGCTGTTCAAGGGCGGTCAGGAGGAGTTCACGGCGCGGGCCGCGTGCGAGTGGCTCGAGCGCTCAGCTCCGTCTTCCTGATCTTCCCGGTGGGGGTGAGCGGCAGCTCGTCGAGGATCTCCACGACGCCCGGGACCTTGTACGTCGCCATGTTCCCGGCCGCCCACGCGCGCAGCTCGTCGCCGGTCAGCGCGGCCCCCGGCGCCGTACGGACGAAGGCGTGGGGCCGCTGACCGCTCTCCGGGTCCTCGACGGCGACGACCGCGGCGGCGAGCACGTCGGGGTGCTGGGCGAGCAGCGTCTCCACCTCCGTGGGGAAGACGCTCATGCCCTTCACCTTGATCATGTCCTTGTCGCGACCCAGGTAGTGCAGGCAGCCCTCCTCGTCGAGGGCGCCGATGTCGCCGGTGTGCAGCCAGCCGTCGCGCAGCGCCTCCTTCGTGGCCTCGGGCGCCCGCCAGTAGCGCGTGAGCACGGAGGGGCCGCGGACCACGATCTCGCCCCGCTCCCCCAGCGGCAGCGGCTCCCCCGTGGCGAAGTCGACGATCATGAAGTCGGTGCCGGGCACGGGCAGTCCGCAGAACACCGGGTCGCTCAGCAGGTCGCGGTCGTCGTCCTGGAAGCCGAGCGTGTTGGTGTCGCTGGTGTGCGTCTCCGTCATCCCGTACGAGGCCTCGCGCAGCACGCTGTGCTCGCCGACGGCCGCCTTCCAGCGGGCGCGCAGGGCCGGGGTGAGCTTGCGGATGAAGGAGACGGTGAGCGGAGTCGACAGGCTCGTCAGGTCGCGGCGCGGGAAGTCGGGGTGGTCGAGGAGCTCCAGGTAGTTCTCGACGGTGCCCGCCATGGTGGTGGCGCCGTGGGTCTCGATGGCGTCGAGGACCTCGGCCGCGTTCCAGCGGGGCAGCAGGATGCTGGTGCCGCCGGAGACGAGCGGGGCGAGGATGCCGAGGTTCTCGCCGGCTATCCAGAAGATCGGCAGGTAGCAGACGGAGACGATGCCGCGCTCGCGCTCCGCCTCGGTGGGCATCCGGCCGTTGTCGATGGCGGTCGCCGTGTAGACCATGTGCCGCTGGGTGTGCTCGCAGCCCTTGGGGAGACCCGTGGTGCCGCCGGTGTAGTTGAGGGCGGCGAGCGCGTCGAGGTCGTCGGCGATCGGTTCGTGGCGTGCGTGCGCGAGGGCGGCCGGCCAGTCGGCGTCGGCGAGCACGGTGCGTACGGGGGTGTCGGCGCGCACCTCGTCGACGGCGGGCAGCAGCGGGTCCTGGGTGATCAGCACCTCGGGTTCCGCGTCGTTGAGTTCGTGGCGCAGTTCCGCGGCGCGGAACATCGGGTTCACCGGCACGTGCACGGCGCCGATCCTGAGAACGGCGAGCAGGGCGACGACGAAGCGGGCGCCGTTCGGCAGGAAGACGCCGACCCGGTCGCCCGGTCGCACGCCCCGGTCGATGAGCCAACCTGCCAACCGTGCGCTGTGGTCGTCGAGTTGACGGTAGCTCAGCGTCTGCGCGGCCGTGACGATCGCGGGCCGGTCCGGATTGATCCCGGCCCACCGGGCCACATGCCCGGGGAGGGTCAGCTCGCCGCCCGGGTGGCGGGTTTCGGTCGGCTGGCGGCCGGACCTGGACGCGGACTGGCGGGCCCGCAGGTCGTGCAGATGTGCCTCGATGGCTGTGCCGGTGGACAACGTGCGGCTCCCTACTGCTGTGGTGCTGCTCCGATACCGAGAAGGTGCAGATACATGGCGGTCACGTCGGCGACCGCCGTGTCGTACGCGGCCGGGTCGTCGGCGACGAGCCGGGCGAACTCGACGCTCATGCCGCCGACGGCGCGGGACAGGGTGAGCGGGTCGACGACCGGGTGCGCCCGGCCCTCGGCCGCGACCCGGCGGACGTAGCGGGCGGCGCGGCGGACCGGGCGCTCGCGGATCTCCTCCCACAGGGCGCGCACCTCGGCGTCGCCCCGCGCCTGCTGGTCGAGGAGACCGAGCAGCGGCAGGTGGCGCGCGTAGGCGGCGATGAACGCGGCGGTCGAGGCGCGGGCCACCGCCGCCACGTCGTCGGTGTCGACGCCGGGCACGTCCTGGGCGGCGAGGAACGCGTCCCGTACGCGGCCCGCGAGCACCCGGAAGATCTCCTCCTTGGACGCGAAGTAGACGTAGAACCCGGCGCGGGACACCTCGGCGCGCGCCGTGATGTCGGCGATCGTCGTCGGCCCGTAGCCGAGCCGCGCGAAGACGTGTTCCGCCGCGTCGAGCAGCCGTCCGCGCGCCGGGGCGTCGGTCCGGTCGCGGGCCGTGCGGACGGCCCATTCCTGTTGTGCCTGCTGACTGCGTGCCACAGCGCCAGAGTATTGACGTTGACGTCAGTGTCAATGAGCATGACGGAATCCGAGCCTGAATCCGAGTTCGACTTCCGGAGGGACACATGGGGTCTGCCGCCGTACTCGTCGCCAACCGTGGGGAGATCGCCGTCCGGGTGCTGCGCGCCGCCGCCGAACTGGGGCTGCGCACGGTGGCCGTGCACGAGCCGGGCGACGAGGCGCACGCGGCGTGGGCGGACGAGGCCGTGCCGCTCGCGGCGGGCGGCTATCTCGACGCGGAGGCCCTGGTGGCGGCGGCGCGGCGGACCGGGTGCACGTGTCTGCATCCCGGGTACGGCTTCCTGAGCGAGTCGGCGGCGCTCGCGCGGCGGTGCGCGGAGGCGGGCGTCACGTTCGTGGGCCCTTCGCCCGAGGTGCTCGACCTGTTCGGGGACAAGGCGCGGGCGCGGGCGCTCGCCGTGGAGGCCGGGGTGCCGGTCCTACCGGGCACGGAGGGCGACACCACGCTCGACGAGGCGCGGGCGCTCCTCGCGGACGGACCCGTGATGGTGAAGGCCGTGGGCGGGGGCGGCGGGCGCGGGATGCGGGTCGTACGGGAGGCGGCGGAGCTCGACGAGGCGTGGCGGCGGTGCGCCTCCGAGGCCCAACAGTCCTTCGGCCGCGGCGAGTTGTACGTGGAGCGGCTCTGGGAGGGCGCGCGCCACATCGAGGTGCAGGTCGTCGGCGACGGCGAGACGGTGAGTCATCTGTGGGAGCGGGACTGCAGCGCACAGCGCCGCCACCAGAAGCTCGTCGAGATCGCGCCCGCGCCGGGGCTCGACGCGGCGCTGCGCGACCGGCTCGTGGACGCGGCCCTGCGCCTGGCCCGCGCCGCCGGGTACGCGGGGGTCGGCACGGTCGAATTCCTGGTGCGGGGCGACGCGTTCGTGTTCATGGAGGCCAATCCGCGCCTTCAGGTGGAGCACACGGTGACGGAGGAGGTCACCGGGGTCGACCTCGTCGCGACGCAGCTGCGGATCGCGGCCGGGGAACGCCTCGCGGACCTGGGCCTCGCGGCGGAGCCGCCGGCCCCGCGCGGATTCGCGGTGCAGCTGCGGGTGAACGCGGAGGTCACCGAGGCGGACGGCGGGGTGCGCCCGTCGGCGGGCCGCCTCACGCGCCTCGACGTGCCGACCGGGCCCGGTGTGCGCGTCGACACGGCGGCCAGGACCGGCGCGGAGCTCGGCACGCGCTACGACTCGCTCCTCGCCAAGGTCGTCGCGCACGCCCCGGCGGGCGACTTCGCGGCGGCGTGCGCGCGGGCGCGGCGGGCGCTCGACGAGTTCACGGTGGAGGGCGTGCGGACCGGCATCCCGTTCCTGGCCCGGCTGCTCGACCACCCCGGCTTCACGGCGGGCGGCTTCGACACCGGCTTCGTACAACGCCACATCGCCGAGCTCGTACCGCCTTCCGACCCGCAGAACGCCGGCGACGCGGAACCGGGGACGGTGAAGGCCCCGATGGCAGGGACGGTCGTCTCGGTCGAGGCCGAGCCGGGACAGCACGTCGCGGCCGGTGCCACGCTGCTGGTCCTCGAGGCGATGAAGATGGAGCACGTCGTGCGCGCCGAACACGCGGGCGTCGTACGGTCCGTGGGCGCGGCCGTCGGTGAAACCGTCACGGAGGACGCCGAGTTGGTGCTGCTCGACCCGGCCGACGACGAGGGAGCCGGCCTGGAGACGGCCGAGGAGGTCGACCTCGACGCGGTGCGCCCCGACCTCGCGCAGGTCGTCGCGCGGCATGCCTTCGGGCTCGACGAGCACCGCCCGGAGGCCGTCGCCAAGCGGCACGCTGCGGGGCGGCGCACGGCCCGCGAGAACATCGAGGACCTGTGCGACCCCGGCACGTTCACCGAGTACGGGGCGCTCGCGGTGGCGGCCCAGCGGCGGCGCCGCGCGCTCGACGACCTGATCCGCTCGACGCCCGCCGACGGCATGGTCACCGGCACGGGGCGGATCGGCGGCGCGCCCGCGGTCGCCATGTCGTACGACTACACGGTGCTCGCCGGGACGCAGGGGCTCAACAACCACCGCAAGACCGACCGGATGCTGCACCTCGCCGAGGAGCGCGGGCTGCCCGTGGTGCTGTTCGCGGAGGGCGGCGGCGGCCGTCCCGGCGACACGGACACGACGTCCGTCGCCGGCCTCGACGTCATGACGTTCCATCAAATGGCCCGTCTCAACGGGCAGGTGCCGCTCGTCGGCATCGCGTCCGGGCGCTGCTTCGCGGGGAACGCGGCGCTGCTCGGCTGCTGCGACGTCATCATCGCGACGCCCGAGGCGAACATCGGCATGGGCGGCCCCGCGATGATCGAGGGCGGCGGCCTCGGCGTGCACCGGCCCGAGGACATCGGGCCGCTGTCCGTGCAGGTGCCGAACGGGGTGGTGGATCTGCCGGTCGCCGACGAGGCGGAGGCGGTAGGCGCGGCCCGCGCCTACCTGTCGTACTTCCAGGGCCCGCGGCAGGACTGGGAGGCGCCGGACCCGCGGCTGCTGCGGCACGTCGTGCCCGAGAACCGGCGGCGCGCGTACGACGTCAGGGCCGCGATCGACGGGCTCGCCGACACGGGCTCCGTGCTCGAACTGCGGCGCGGGTTCGGCGTCGGCGTGATCACGGCGCTCGTCCGCGTCGAGGGCCGGCCGGCGGGCCTGATCGCCAACAACCCGGGGCACCTCGGTGGCGCGATCGACCGGGACGCGGCGGACAAGGCGGCGCGGTTCCTGCGGCTGTGCGAGGCGTTCGGGCTTCCGGTCGTCTCGCTGTGCGACACGCCGGGGTTCATGGTCGGCCCGGAGTCCGAACGCACCGCGACGGTACGGCAGTTCGCTGACCTGTTCGTAGCGGGGGCGCGCCTCAGCGTGCCCCTGGTGTGCCTGGTGCTGCGCAAGGCGTACGGGCTCGGGGCGATGGCCATGATGGGCGGTTCGACGCGGGCGCCGCGGGGCACGGCTGCCTGGCCCAGCGGGGAGTTCGGCGGGATGGGCCTGGAGGGCGCGGTGCGGCTCGGCTACCGGCGCGAACTGGAGGCGATCGCCGATCCCGCCGAGCGGGAGCGGGCGTTCGAGGCGCGGGTCGCCGAGATGTACGAGCACGGAAAGGCGGTGAACGCGGCGGCCGCCCTGGAGATCGACGCGGTCATCGATCCGGCGGATTCCCGGAGTTGGATCATGTCGGCACTCGATGTGCCGGGCGTGTCCGCGCTTTGAGACGGCTCGGAGAGGGTACTCGGACGATCATGCGTATCAGTGTGGTGGATGTCGGTTCGAACACCGTGCGCCTCGCCATCGCGGACGCCCGCGACGGGGCGCCGCTGCCCGTGCACACGGCGA
Source organism: Streptomyces sp. SDT5-1 (assembly GCF_052245995.1). Classification (NCBI taxonomy): domain Bacteria; kingdom Bacillati; phylum Actinomycetota; class Actinomycetes; order Kitasatosporales; family Streptomycetaceae; genus Streptomyces; species Streptomyces sp. SDT5-1. The sequence continues at coordinate 1,490,766 of NZ_CM125963.1, forward strand.
AGCGGCGGCTGCGTCTCTCGGAGCTCGTCGACCACGACCGCAGGCTCGGGCCCGCGGCCGTCGCGCGGCTCGTCGACGCGGTACGGGCGGCGGTCGAGGAGGCCGAACGGTGGGGCAGCGACGAGCCGTTCGCGTTCGCCACGGCCATCGTCAGGGACGCGCCGAACCGGGACGAGGTCCTCGACGCCGTCGAGCAGGGTGCCGGGGTGCGGCTGCGGGTGCTGCCGGGCGAGGTGGAGGCCGAGCTCACGTTCCTCGCGGCGCGGCGCTGGATGGGGTGGCGGGCCGGTCCGCTCGGCGTCCTCGACATCGGCGGCGGGTCGCTGGAGGTGGCGTTCGGGCGTGGGCGGCTGCCCGAGTTCGCGATATCGCTGCCGCTCGGGGCGGGGCGGCTGACGCGGGAGCACCTTCCGGGGGACGGGGTACCGCCGTCGGAGAAGGAGCTGAAGGCGCTGCGGCGGCATGTGCGCCATCAACTCCGGGACGTGGCGGCGCGCATCCGCTGGGAGGGACCTCTCACCGCCGCGGCCACGTCCCGCACGTTCACACAGTTGGCACGGCTGTGCGGGGCACCTCCCGGGCGTTACGGGCCGTTCGTGCCGCGGCGCCTGAGCCGGAAGGCACTGGGCGCGGCGGTGCGCGAACTGGCGGTCCTTCCGGCGGAACGCAGGGCGGAGCTGCCGGGCATCTCGGCGCCGCGGGCGGGGCAGTCCCTGGCGGGGGCGCTGGTGGGCCACACGGCGATGAAGCTGATGGGCATCCGCGAGCTCACGGTGTGCCCGTGGGCCATCCGCGAGGGCATCCTGCTCCGCCGCATCGAGGGCGACGAAGGCTGGACCACGCCCCCGCATCCCCCGCTCCACCTGACCCCCACGACAGGGCTCCGCCCGTCACTGGCCGACGGCGCTTGACCTGCACCCAGGGCTCCGCCGTTCACCGGCCGTCGGCGCTTGACCTGCGCTTAGGGATCCGCCCGCCGCCGACCGACGGCGCTTGACCTGCACGCCGGGGCTCTGCCCCGGGCCCCCGCTGCTCAATCGCCGCAGGGGCTGGCCCCACCGGCCCGCACCGCCCCTTGACGCCCCCGGCTTGCCTTGCCTGTTACGCCCCGGGCTCAAATGGCTTGCCCTGCACCGTGCTCGACGACACGGGGCTCAGCCCCGGCCCCCACTGCTCAAGCGCCGCAGGGGCTGGACCCACCTGCCCGCACCGCCCACTACCGCCGCCCAATATCCCCCCCCCCACCCGCCCCCTCCGGGGGCGTAGGCCCCACGGGGCCCCACAACCACCCCGGCCGACCACACGGTCCAGGGGACGCCCAGCGCCTCGGCCGGCCACCCGCGCGACAAGCCAACTCCAGCGGTTCAGCTCCCCCGCCGATGACGCGCAGCCCTCACCACCTTGGGCGATCCGCCACCGGAACGGTTGAGCAACCGAAGCATGACCACGGCCTCCCACCCCTGACGCGCACTTCGGCGACTCGGGCTGTGCAACGCCGGAACGGTTCCCGCCCGGGGACAGGCAACCGCCACCGCTTTGAACACGCGGCGCCGCCACGCCTTCCCACCCGTTGCGGTCAGCCGACCCCGTCTTGGCCCACCCTGCCCCGGTGCAGCGCAACCAGAACGGCTGGCCCGGCCATGGGAGTCGAGGCGGCGTCCCGGAGGGGACGGGTGGGTGTTGGGTGGGCAGGGGCGGAACGGCCGCGTGCACGAACAGGCCCCGGCACCGCACAACCCGGCCCACGGCCCCGGCACCGCGCAATCGCGGCAACGCCTCTCTGGCACCCGCAACCGCGAGCGACAACGGCCCCCGCCACGGAGATCAGGGCGACGCCCCCGGAGGGGGCGGGCGGGTGGGAAATTGAGCGAAGGCCGGAACAGCCGCGTGCAGGGCCGGGCCACGGCACCAGGGCAGCGGGACAACAGCCCAGCGTCACGCAACCGCGGTCCCGCGCAACCGGACCGCAGCATCCGGTGCCGCACGACCAGGACCACGGCCCCGGCACCGCGGAACCGCGACAACAGCCCCCGCCACGGAGATCGGGGCGACGCCCCCGGAGGGGGCGGGTGGGTGGGAGATGAGCGAAGGCCGGAACGGCCGTGTGCCCGGCTAGGCCACGGCGCCGCACAAGCCCGGATACCAGACCCCGGCACCGGGTGAGCAGGACAACGGCCCGGCGTCGCGCAACCAAACCGCAACCCCGGTCCCGCGCAACCGGACAGAAGCACCCCGCGCCACTCGACCGGACCTCAGCACCCGTGCCGCACGACCAGGACCACGGCCCCGGCACCACGGAACCGCGACAACACCCCTCCGGCACCCGCAACCGCGACAACGACCCCAGCCACGGAATTCGGGGCGACGCCCCCGGAGGGGGCGGGCGGGTGGGAAATTGGGCGAGGGCCGGGACGGCCGCGTACACGGCCAGGCCCCGCGCGCGGCACAAACGGCATGGCAGACCCCGGCACCGTGCGAGCGGAACCGCAACCCCGGTCCCGCGCAACGGGACAGAAGCACCCCGCGCCACTCGACCGGACCGCAGTACCCGTGCCGCACAATCAGGACCACGGCCCCGGTCCCGCGCAATCGAACCGCAACCCCGGTGCCGCGCAACCGAACCGCAACCCCCGGTCTCGCGCAACCGAACCGCAACCCCGGTCCCGCGCAACCGAACCGCTGCCCCCCTACCGCGCAACCAGGACGCCCCCGTGGCCGCGGGACCACGGGGAACCGGCAGCGCCTACGTCGTCCGGACCAGGTCGATCGCGCGGGCCAAGGTCGTCAGGCGGGCGCGCAGCGTAGGGCCCGACGGGTAGAGGCGGACCGTGGTGACGCCTGCCGCACGCCAGACCTTGAGGCGGTCGCGGACCATCGGCTCCGTGCCGATCAGCGTCGTCGCCAGCACCATGTCGTCCGTGACGAGGTCGACCGCCCCCGCCCGGTCGCCGGCCTGCCACCGTTCCCGTACCGCCGCGGCGACGTCCGCCCAACCCTGCCGACTGTACGCCTGGTTGTAGAAGTTGGTCGTGGCGGAGCCCATTCCGCCGAGGCTGAACGCCAGTTCCTTCTTGCGGCTGCCCACGACGGCCGCCAGCTCCGCCTCGTCCTCGACGAAGTTCACCTCCGCCCCCTGGCAGATGTCGAGGTCGTCCCGCTTACGGCCGGACGCGGCCAGTCCCGCGTCGAGGTGGTCGAAGTAGGCCTCCTTCGAACCCTCCGGGACGAAACTCGTGCCCAGCCAGCCGTCCGCCACCTCCCCGGTGAGCCGCAGCATCTTCGGCGACAACGTGGCCAGATAGATCGGCAGTTCGTGCTCCGCCCGCATCGAGAGCCGCATCGGCCGCGCGTCCCCGCCGGGCAACGGCAGCGTGAACTCCCGCCCCTCGTAGGCGATCTTCTCGCCGGTCGCCGCCATCCGCACGATCTCGACGGTCTCGCGCATCCGCGTCAGCGGACGCGCGAACGGAACCCCGTGCAGCCCCTCGATCACCTGCGGCCCGGACGGGCCGAGGCCGAGGAGGAAGCGGCCGTCGGAAATGTTCGACAAGGTGATCGCGGCCCGCGCGATGGCCGCGGGCGTGCGGGTGGCGAGCTGGATGATCCCGGAGCCGAGCAGCATGCGGTCCGTGCGCGCCGCCAGATAGCCGAGCGGCGACGGCGCTTCGGAGCCCCACGCCTCGGCGACCCAGCAGATGTCGAGGCCCAGTTTCTCGGCCTCGGTGACGTACTCGACGGTCTCCCGCCAGTCCCCGCCGGACGCCTCGACGGTGGTCGCCGTCCTCATCGCGCCTCGCCCCCGACCGCGTTCTCGGCCAGCGCCTTGAGGCCGTCGAGCGTCGCACCCATGCTCCGCTCCCACTCCTGAAGCCGTACGTGGACGATCTTCTGCTCCTTCTCCGGCATCCGGTCGATGGCGTAGGACAGTCCGGAGCGGCCGGGTCCCATGCGGGCCCACTGCGTCAGCTCGGTGCCGCCGTCGGCCCGCTCCGCGAGGCTGAACCGCCAGACGGCGCTGGGCTGTTCGGCGTCGCCCACGGCCCACGCGAACACCCGGCCCGCCGCGCACTCGACGACATACGACGTGGTCTCCCACTCGCCGAACGCCTCGTGGCTGCTGCGCCCGAGGAAGCGCGCGCCGACGCCGCGCTCCGCCCCGAGCCACTCGGTCGACTGGAGTTCGGCGCTGAAACGGGGCATCAGGCCGATGTCCGTCACCAGCTCCCACACCCGGCCCGGCGGCGCGTCGATCGTGCGCCGCACCTCGACGGTCGGCAGGTCCGCGTACCGGGCGCCCGTCCACTCCATCGTGCTCCACCTCTCCGTAGAACGGCTGTGACCTTGAGAGTTTCGTAGTTGGACTCACTACGTCAAGAGGCACGCCCGCAGGGAGCGCGGCGGTTCAGCGGGTGAAGCGGCGGGCGATCTCGGGGCGGTGCGCAAGCCGTTCCGGGTAGCCCGGGCCCATCCGGGCGTGCGTGTCGTAGGCGGTCATCGGGTCGCCGCAGTGCCCGCAGACGACGGCGGCCTCGGCCTGGTGCCCGCACCGGTCGTGCTCGAAGACGACGGGCGCGCCCTCATCGCCGGACAGCCAGCGGTTGCCCCACGCGTTCATGGCGGCGAGGACGCCGAAGAAGTCGCGGCCCTTCTCCGTGAGCACGTAGTCGTGCCGCACGGGCGCGGTGTCGTACGCGCGCTTCTCCATCAGCCCCGCCTCCACGAGCCGCCGCAGCCGCTCGGCGAGGGTCGTGCGGGCGATGCCGAGCTCCTGCTGGAACACGTCGAACCGGGTGATCCCGTAGAACGCCTCGCGCAGCACCAGCGGCGTCCACCAGTCCCCCAGGAGGTCCATGGTGCGGGCGATGGAGCAGGGCCAGTCGGCAAAGGATGTGCGCCTCATGACCGCAAGGATACGAAGGCGGCGGGGCCGGGTCTCCGTACGAGACCGAGGAGGCCACGGCGGGCGACCGGCGGAGTGACGTTCGCCATGAACGGCGCGCGCCCATTGTGGGCGGGCCCTTGTGCTGATCACCTGGAGTCCTACAACGCACCGAGCAGGAGGCCCCGTTGTTCGCTTCCGTGGACGAAGTCACCACGCGCCTGGCCGGCACCGGCTATCTGGCCTCGCCCGCCGTGGCGACCACCGTCTTCCTGGCCGCGAAGCTCGGCAAGCCGCTGCTCGTCGAGGGCCCCGCGGGTGTCGGCAAGACGGAGCTGGCGAAGGCGGTCGCGGCGATCTCCGACGCCCGTCTCGTCCGCCTCCAGTGCTACGAGGGCGTGGACGAGAGCCGCGCGCTCTACGAGTGGAACCACGCCAAGCAGTTGCTGCGGATCACGGCGGGCCGCGACGAGACGTGGGACCAGACCCGCACGGACATCTTCAGCGAGGAGTTCCTGCTCTCGCGCCCGCTGCTGACCGCGATCCGCGGCGACGATCCGAAGGTCCTGCTCATCGACGAGATGGACAAGGCCGACGTGGAGGTGGAGGGGCTGCTCCTCGAGGTGCTCTCCGACTTCCAGGTCACCGTGCCCGAGCTGGGCACGATCGCCGCCGCCCGGCGCCCGTTCGTGGTGCTCACCTCGAACGCGAGCCGTGAGCTGTCCGAGGCGCTGCGCCGCCGCTGCCTGTTCCTCCACATCGGCTTCCCCGAGGAGGAGTTGGAGCGCGAGATCGTCGCCCTGAAGGTGCCGGAGCTCGACGCGGTGCTCGCGGAGTCCCTGGTACGGGTCGTGGGCGCGCTGCGGGCGATGGACCTGCGCAAGGTGCCGTCGGTCGCGGAGACGGTGGACTGGGCGCGCACCCTCCTCGCGCTCGGCGCGGACCGGCTCGACGAGGAGGTCGTACGGGCGTCGCTGGGGGTCGTCCTCAAGCATCAGGAGGACGTGAACACGGCGGCGGCCAAGCTCGACCTGGACGCGGTGTGAGCACCGCTTCGGTCGCGGACCGCGTCACGTCCCTGGTGCGGGCGCTGCGCGCGCACGGGGTGCGGATCGGCACGGGCGAGAGCGTGGACGCCGCGCGGGCCGTCGCGGCGCTCGGCCTCGACAGCCGGGAGCACCTGCGCGAGGGCCTGGCGGCCGCGCTGCTGCACGACCAGGGGCAGCGCGCGGTGTTCGACCCGGTCTTCGACGTGTACTTCCCGCACACCGTGGGCGCGCCGGGCTCGGCCGCCGACCGGGACACGCTGCGGGAGCGGCTCACGGAGGCGCTGGTCGCGAACGACAGGGCGGCGCTCGCCCGGATCGCGGCCGATGCCGTGGACTCGCTCGGCGGCTACGACGCGAACGGCTGGTCCTCGCAGCAGACCCTGGACCGGCTGCGCCCGCAGACGCTGCTCGCACCGGTCATGTCGGCGATCAGGGCGGGCGGCAGCGGGCAGTCCGGGGCGTTCACCGACCGGATCGAGGCGGACGAGATCCGCCGCCGCATCGAGGAGTTCAGGGAGCGGGTGCGTGGCGAGGCGCGCCGCCGGGTGGCGGAGGCCCGCGACCGGGACGAGCTGGCCCGCCGGATGCCGGTGCACACGCCGGACCGCACGGTGTTCCTGTACGCGGACAAGGCCCAGCTCGCGGAGTTGCGGCGCACGGTGCATCCGCTGGCCCGGAAGCTGGCGACGCGCCTAGCGGCCCGCAGGCGGCGGGCGGCGCGCGGTCACATCGATCTGCGCCGCACGCTGCGGGGTTCGCTGTCGACGGGTGGCGTGCCGATGCGGCCTGTGCTGCGCAAGCGCCGTCCCTCGCGTCCCGAACTGGTGCTGCTGTGCGACGTGTCGGGTTCGGTGGCGGGTTTCGCGAACTTCACGATGCTGCTGGTGCAGGCCCTGCACGACCAGTTCAACAAGATCCGGGTGTTCGCGTTCGTCAACCGGATCGACGAGGTCACGGAGCTGATCGCGCACGGCGCGGCGGACGCGGAGGGGCTCGGCGCCCGGATCGCGGCCGAGGCCACGCTGACCGGCTGGCACGGCAGCAGCGACTACGGGACGGCGCTCGGCGAGTTCGTGGAGCGCTACGAGTCGGCGATCGGCCCCCGCTCCACCGTGTTCGTCCTCGGCGACGCCCGCAACAACCAGCAGAATCCGAACCTGCCCGCGCTGCGCCGCATCACCCGCGCCGCCCGCCGCACGTACTGGCTCAATCCGGAGCCCCGCTCCCAGTGGGACACGGGCGACTCGGCGGCGTCCACGTACGCGGCGCTCGTCGACATGCACGAGTGCCGCAACGCACGGCAGTTGAGCGCGCTCGTGGGCCGGCTGCTGCCCGTGTAGCCGCTACGGCGCGCTGCGCTCCAGGTCCCACACCACGCGCTTCTTGCGGGGGCCGCGGAAGAGCCCTGGCGTCTGCGAGCGCAGGGCGGCGAGGGCGTTGATGGTCCAGTACGCGAGCGGGTAGAGGGGCAGCAGCAGGCAGGCGTACGGGAGTTTGGGGTCGAGCCGGAGGTCGACGAGCGCGGCGACGGCGACCTGGATCATCGCGATGACGGCGATGCCGATGCCCCAGGCGAGCATCGCCTTGAAGTGGGCGTCCTCGGGGTCGACGGCGTAGCGCACGGAGCTGAACACGATGGTGAACAGCATCAGGACGACCCAGAGGTACGAGAGCAGTGCCTCGGCGGCGATCGGCCACAGCGCGGCGTTGCGGAGCCGGAACACGGTGCGCAGATGGGTGCGGAGCACCTCGCCCTGGCCGCGGGCCCAGCGGGTGCGCTGCGCCCAGATGCCGCGGAGGTCCTGCGGCACCTCCATGCCGACGAGGGCGTGCGGGGCGAAGCCGGTGAGGTGTCCGGCCTCCATGAGGCGCCAGGTCAGCTCGATGTCCTCGGTGGCCATGGTGGGGTCGTAGCCGCCGACGTCGAGAACGGCGTCGCGCCGGAACAGGCCGAGGACTCCGGCGACGGTGCCGACGTGTCCGGCGAGGGCGTGGGTGCGGCGCATCAGGCCGATGAGGGAGGCGGTCTCCAGCATCTGCATGACGGTGATGACGCCGCGCCGGTTGGTGACGCGGGGGCTGCCGGCGAACGCGGCGTAGCGCGGGGAGCGGCTGATGCCCATCGCGAGGTGGCGGATGGCCTGGGGGTGCAGATGGGTGTCGGCGTCGGTGACCAGCACGAGGGCGTGGCGGGCCCTGCGGAAGCCGTCGTTGAGGCGGTCGGCCTTGCCGAGGTTGACGCCGTCGTCCCACACGGTGATGCGGGGGTCGCCCGCGGCGGCCGCCTGGGCGACGGCGACGGTGGCGTCCTTGGAGCCGTCGTTGAGGATCTGGATCTCGAGCTTCGGATAGTCGACCTCGCGCAGCGCCTCGACGCAGCGCGCGATGACCTTCTCCTCGTTGTACGCGGGGACGAGGACGGTCACGCCCGGCCAGCCGCCCTCCGGCGTCACGATCTCGGGGCTCTCCTCGCGCACCCGGAAGACGACGCCGCCGACCATCCACGCGGCGGCGGTCACGACGGGGTAGAAGGCGAGGAAGACGAGGACGATGTCAAGGACGCTCACGGCGTTCCTCCCGCCCTCTGAGGGTGATGGCCCAGACGAGGGCGAGGGAGAAGAAGGCGCAGGAGATCACGGTGACGAAGAGGAGCCGGACGAGGATGCCGGTGTGCCCGAGCAGGGCCACACCGAGGAGTCCGGAGCCCACCCAGAGCAGCGCGCCGAGCCCGAAGGCGACCAGGCGGCGGGTCCTGGAAGCCGGGCGGGTGGGCTCGAAGACGGGGAGCGCGTGGGCTCCGGTCGCGGGCGTGCTGGGCACCGGACCACCTTCCGACGACAAAGTCAGCAAATGGGGCAGATGAGGTTAATCAGGATACAGGGGGCGTTTTGAAGACTCGGGGAGCCGGGAAGCGTGACGGCGGGGAGTCGTCGACCAGGCACGGAGGGCGCATGAAGGCGGACGGCCGCGACGCGTTCTTCGACAACGCCAAGTACCTGGCGATCGTCCTCGTCGCGCTCGGCCACGCCTGGGAGCCGCTGCGCGGGGACAGCCGGGCGGCCGCCGCCCTCTACTTCACCGTCTACACCTTCCACATGCCGGCCTTCATCGTGATCTCCGGCTACTTCTCACGCTCCTGGGACGCGAGCCCCCGCCGGATGAAACGCCTGGTCACGGGCGTGCTGGTGCCGTACGTGATCTTCGAGCTCGCGTACACGTTCTTCAAGCGCACGGTCGGCGACGACCCCGACTACCCGATCACCCTGCTCGACCCCTGGTACCTGACCTGGTTCCTGATCGCGCTCTTCATCTGGCGCATCACCACGCCGCTGTGGAAGGTCGTCAGGGCGCCGCTGCCGCTGGCCCTCGCGATCGCCGTGCTCGCCGCCGTCTCCCCCGACATCGGCGACGACCTCGACCTCCAGCGGGTCCTCCAGTTCCTGCCGTTCTTCGTGCTCGGCCTGTGTCTGCGGCCCGAGCACTTCGCCCTGGTGCGGCAGCGCGCCGCGCGGATCGCGGCGGTCCCGGTGTTCGCGGGCGCCCTGCTCGTCGCCTACTGGGCGGCGCCCCGGATGACCGCCGCCTGGTTCTACCGCAGGGACAGCGCGCAGGAACTGGGCGCCCCCGGCTGGACGGGGGTCGTGATGACGCTGGCCCTGTTCGGCTGCTCGGTGATCCTGATGGCCTGCTTCTTCGCGTGGGTGCCGGGGCGCCGGATGTGGTGCACGGCCCTCGGCGCGGGCACCCTGTACGGCTATCTGCTGCACGGCTTCCTGGCGAAGGGCTCGCGCTTCTGGGGCTGGTACGACCACGACTGGGTGCACACCCCGCTCGGCGAGATCACCGTGACCGTGATCGCGGCCGCGGTGATCACGGCGCTGTGCACACGGCCCGTGCGGTGGGCCTTCCACTGGGCGATGGAGCCCGAGATGGCGTGGGCCTTCAAGCGGGACGCTCCCGCTCCGAAGCACCCCGCGCCACCACCCGGATCGTCCTGAGCGACGGGTCCGCCGGGTCCGGCACGTTCATCCCCGCGTCGAGGCCGGTGCGCAGATACGTGATGACCTGCTGGTTCAGCCGCTCCCCCGGCAGCACCGCCGGAATGCCCGGCGGGTACGGGGTGGCCATCTCGGCGGCGATCCGGCCCGCGGCGTCGGCCAGCGGGACGTCCTCGACGGGGCCGAAGAAGGCGTCTCGGGGCAGCACGGCCTGTTCCAGGCGGAGCTCGGACGGCTTCGGCACCGCGACCTCCGGCGCCCCGCGCAGCTCGTCCCGGTGCTCGACCACGTCCCGGAGTCCGTCAAGGAGCGGGGCGAGGGTGGCCGCGGAGTCGGCGAAGGTGAGCTGGGCGCCGATCCTGCGGTGGTCGGCGATGTGCACGTCGAGGGAGCGGTGCGAGCGCAGCCAGTCGGCGACGCGGTACCCGGTGGTGTCGAGGTCCGCGACGTCGATGAGGATCGGCAGCGGGTCGAGGTCGTGGCCGAGCCCGGGCCCGGCGAGGTCGTCGCGCCCGTACACGTGCATGCCGTCGACGGCGTCGATCGCCCGCCGCGCTTCCGCCGCCAGGTCGAGGGCGTCGCCGAGCAGCTCGCGGCCGTGCAGCCGCATCTGGCGGCGCCAGCCGTCGAGGCCCGCGTAGATGAGCACGGAGGGGCTCGTGGTGCCGAGCAGATCGGCGCGCAGGGTGAGCGTGGCCGGGTCGATGAGGTCGCCGCGCAGATGGAACACCGAGCCCTGCTCCAGGCCGCTGCCCATCTTGTGGATGCTGGTGACACAGACGTCGGCGCCCGCGTCCATCGCCCACTTCGGCAGGTCCGGGTGGAACGGCAGGTGTGCGCCCCACGCCTCGTCGACGATCAGCGGCCTGCCGCGCGCGTGGCACAGGTCGGCGATCGCCCGCAGGTCGGCGCAGGTCCCGTACGGGGTGGGGCTGGTGACCAGGGCGCCGCGGGCGTCCGGATGCCGCTCGAAGGCCTCCTCGTACGCCTGCGGGGACGGCGGATGGGCGAGGCCGCGCTCCGCGTCCCACTGCGGTTCCACCCACACGGGGTCGATGCCGCACAGGATCAGCCCGCTGACCACGGACTTGTGGGCGTCACGGCCGATGAGCAGCTGCTCCTGGGGCCCGGCGACGCTCAGCATGGCGGCCTTGACCGAGAGGGAGCTGCCGCACGTGGTGAAGAAGGTGTGCTCGGCGTGGACCGCGTCGGCCATCAGCTCCTCGGCGTCCTTGAGGACGTGGCCGCGCATGCGGCGGTCGTCGAGGCCGCCGTTGGCGAGCACGTCGGAGTGGAACACGGCGTCGCCGAGCACCCGCCTGGCCTGCTCGTCGACGCTCCGGGCCTGTTTGTGGCCGGGTGGTGTGAAGGCGAGCCTGCCGTTCGCGTGGTAGGAGTCCAGGGCTTCCAGTACGGGGGCGCGGGTGTGGTCCATGGGGTCCGGGTACCGGGGCTCGGGTCTGTTCATGCCCTTCCTCCATCGGTGCGCGCGAAGCGGGCCGCCCGCAAGCAGCGCTTCAGCTCCTCGCCGTACGGCAGGGCCACGCCCGCGCCGATGGTGGCGGCGAGCGCCGCGAGGTACCGCTTCGGAAGGCGGGGGCTCTTGGCGCGCAGCCGCCAGTCGTCGGCGCCTGGCCCGCCGCGCAGGGTGGCGCGCACGGCGTCGGGGTGCAGGCAGGCGACGTAGGACAGCGCGGTGAGCGGCAGCACCTCGAGGAAGCTGTGGATGTGCTGCTCGATGGGGCGTACGTCGCGGGCGTCGACGGCCATCCGGACGTCCCACAGGGCGGTCGCCCCGTGCGCGGCGGCGGCGCCGCCCATGACGGACAGGACGAGCGGGTTGATGCGGGCGAGCAGGCCGAGGGCGACGGGGACGCCGGCCTCCGTCATCATCAGCGCGTGCACCGCCGACTCGCGCACGCCCGTGGTGTGCTCGATGCGGGTGCGCCGGTGCATCCACCAGTCGGCGATTCCGGGGACCACCCACAGGGGCAGCAGCCCGTACAGCAGGAACCGGCGGCTCGCCGTCTCGATCTCGGCGGCCGGCGGTGTGTCGAGAACCGGGGGTGTGGGGGTGGGCATGCCCGACGAGTCACCCGTTTTCCGCGGTCCATGTGTCCGGTGAGCAGCGCGGATCCGATTCGGCCCGAATGAGTCCCCCGGGCGGGGGTACTCCGCGCCGAGTGACCCCAGCCACCGATCCGCAGGGACGGAGGACGTGACATGACCGGCATGGTCCGGGACGTGATGACCCAGGGTGTGACGGCGGTCCCCCCGGACACCCCGCTCAGCCAGGCCGCCCAGAGGATGCGCGACGAGAACATCGGCGATGTGCTGGTCTGCGAGGGCGACCGGCTGCTCGGAGTGATCACCGACCGTGACATCGCGCTGCGGGTCGTCGCCGACGGGGCCGATCCGCGCGTCATCGACGCGGGCATGGTGTGCACGCCCGACCCGCTGTGCGTGGGCCCCGACGAGGAGGCCGAGCACGCGGCGGCCCTGATGCGGCGGCACGCGGTGCGCCGGCTGCCCGTGGTCAGCGGGGGTGTGCCCGTCGGCGTCGTCAGCATGGGCGACCTCGCGCGGCACCGGGACCCGGATTCGGCCCTCGCGGACGTCAGCAGGGCGGAGCCGAGCCCGCGTCAGGGCTTCGTCGCGCCGTGACCGCCCCACCCCCACCCAGCATGTGAGGAGCCAGTCGTGACCACCGACCGCAAGCAGGAGCAGCGCGAAGAGGCACGCGCCGAGGACCCGGCGTCCGGGCCGCTCACCACCGACCAGGGCGTGGCCGTCGACCACACGGACGACTCGCTCGCCGCGGGCGAGCGCGGTCCCACGCTGATGGAGGACTTCCACTTCCGGGAGAAGCTCACCCACTTCGATCACGAGCGGATCCCGGAGCGGGTGGTGCACGCGCGGGGCGCGGGCGCATACGGCTATTTCGAGCCGTACGAGTCCTGCGCCGAGTTCACGCGCGCGGCGTTCCTCCAGGACCCGTCGGTGCGCACCCCCGTCTTCGTACGGTTCTCGACCGTGCAGGGCCCGAAGGGGTCCGCCGACACGGTGCGCGACGTGCGCGGGTTCGCCACCAAGTTCTATACGTCCGAGGGCAATTACGACCTCGTCGGGAACAACTTCCCGGTCTTCTTCATCCAGGACGGCATCAAGTTCCCGGACTTCGTGCACGCGGTGAAGCCGGAGCCGGACACCGACATGCCGACCGGCGCGTCCGCGCACGACACGCTGTGGGACTTCGTGTCGCTCCAGCCGGAGACGCTGCACGCGATCATGTGGCTGATGTCGGACCGGGCGATCCCGCGCAGCTACCGCATGATGCAGGGCTTCGGCGTGCACACGTTCCGGTTCGTGAACGAGGCGGGTCGCGGCACGTTCGTGAAGTTCCACTGGAAGCCTAAGCTGGGCGCGCACTCCCTGGTGTGGGACGAGGCGCAGGAGTGCCAGGGCCGCGATCCGGACTTCAACCGGCGTGACCTGTGGGACGCCATCGAGGCCGGCGAGTACCCGGAGTGGGAGCTGGGCGTCCAACTGGTGCCGGAGGAGGACGAGTTCGCCTTCGACTTCGACCTGCTGGACGCCACGAAGATCATCCCGGAGGAGCAGGTGCCGGTGCGGCCGATCGGCCGGATGGTGCTGAACCGCAACCCGGACAACTTCTTCGCGGAGACCGAGCAGGTCGCCTTCCACACGGCGAACGTCGTGCCCGGCATCGACTTCACGAACGACCCGCTGCTCCAGGCCCGCAACTTCTCCTATCTGGACACGCAGTTGATCCGGCTCGGCGGCCCGAACTTCACGCAGATCCCGGTGAACCGGCCGATCGCCCCCGTGCGCACCAACCAGCGGGACGGCTACCACCAGTCGCGGATCCACCGGGGCACGAACTACTCGGAGAACTCGCTGGGCGCGGGCTGCCCCGCGGTGTCCGGCGCCGACGGGCACGCGTACACGCACTACGCCGAGCGGGTCGACGGCGCGAAGATCAGGCGCCGCTCCCCCAGCTTCCAGGACCACTACAGCCAGGCAGCGCTGTTCTGGCACAGCATGGCGGACTGGGAGAAGGAGCACATCGTCTCGGCGTTCCGCTTCGAGCTGGGCAAGGTGAACGCGCTCGCGGTGCGGGCCCGCACGGTCGAGGAACTGACGCACGTGAACACGGAGTTGGCCCAGGAGGTCGCCCGGGGCGTCGGTGTCCCCGTGCCGGACGGCGGCCAGGAGCCCGGCCCCCACAAGTCGGCCTCGCCCGCGCTGAGCCTGGAGGCGCTGCCCGGCGACGGGTCGATCCGCACACGGCAGATCGCGGTCCTGGTGACGGACGGCGTGGACGCGGCGCAGGTGACGTCGGTGCGCGAGGCGCTGGCCGCCGAGGGCGCGATCGTCGAGGCGATCGCCCCGACGGACGGCGAGGTGACCGGCGCCGACGGCGAGAAGTACCAGGTCGACCGGGCGCTGCCGACCGTCGCCGCGGTGCTCTACGACGCCGTGCTGGTGCCCGGCGGCCCGGTCGGCACCCCGGCCGTGGCCCAGGACCCGGACGCCGTACGGTTCGTGCGCGACGCCTACCGGCACGGCAAACCGGTCGGCGCGCTCGGCTCGGGCGTCGGCGTGCTCACGCCCGTCGTCCCGGACGGCGTGCGGGTGTCGGCGCAGACCGGCAGCGTCGTCGCCGACCAGGGCGTCGTGACGGATCCGGCGCCGGGCGCGGCGGGCGAGGAATTCGTCCGTGAGTTCACCCGGGCCGTGGCCGCGCACCGGCACTGGGACCGCCCCCAGGTGCGGATCTGAGGCCGCCGTGAACACGCCCGCGCGCGCCGCGCTCTTCGACGTCGACGGCACCCTCGTCGACACCAATCACCTGCATGTGACGGCCTGGTGGGAGGCGTTCCGCCAGGCCGGTCACCGGGTGACCATGCACGATGTGCACCGTTCGGTCGGGCTCGGGGGCGGCGATCTCGTCGAGCGCCTCCTCGGCCCCGACCGGGACCGGGACGCCGACGCGGAGATCAGCGCCGCGCACAAGACGCTGTACGCCACGTACTTCGAGCGGCTGCCCGCGTTCGACGCTGCGGGCGATCTGCTGCGCGCCCTCGCCGAGCGCGGGCGGCGCATCGTGCTGGCCACGTCGGCGGGCGGCGCCGAACTGAAGGCACTGCGCCGGGCCATCGACGCCGACGAGGTGATCGCGGGCGCGGCGAGCGCGGACGACGTGGCGGAGGGCAAGCCCGCACCCGACCCCGTCCAGCAGGCGGTGGAGCTGGCCGACGTGCCGCCGGAGCGCGCGGTGTTCGTCGGCGACACCGTGTGGGACATGGAAGCCGCCGTACGGGCGGGTGTCACTCCTGTGGGGCTGCTGTGCGGCGGCATTCCCGCGGAGGCGCTGCGGGAGGCCGGGGCGCGGGCCCTTTACCAGGACCCGGCCGACCTGTTGCGGCACTTGGACGACAGCCCGCTCGCCGAGCGGGGCTGAGGCCGAGCCGTCTCAGTCGCGCCGGACGCGGCGGTGGCTGGTGTCGCACCACGGGTAGCGGCGGCTGCGGCGGCAGGTGCACACGGCGACCTGGAAGCGGTCGGAGCGCACCGTCGTGCCGTCGTCGAGCGTGACCTCGACGGGGCCCTCCACGAGGAGCGGCCCCGTGCGGCGCGCGGTGATGCGGGTGACGTCGTCGTCGCGGGCGGGCCGCTCAGTCGGTTCGTTCGGCACGGACGACCACCAGTCCTTCCGTCGAGGCGTCGGGCGCCAGCAACTCGCGGCTGCGCAACCACTGTTGGCGCTCTTCCAGTACGGGCCCGAACGGGATCAGGCGGCGGCCCACGACGTCCGCGCGCAGTCCGTGGGAGCGCAGCAGGTCGAGGGTGCGGTCGGCGTCGCTGAGCGCCGACTGGACGATCAGGAGCACGCCTCCGGCCCGCAGCAGCGGCGGCGCGCCCTGGCAGATCCGGTCGAGCACGAGCCGTCCGTCGCGGCCCGCGTCCCAGGCCCGCGCGGCGCCCCGGCTCGGCGCGCGGGCCGCGGGCGCGGGGACGTACGGCGGGTTCGCGACGATCAGGTCGAAGCGGCGGTCCGCGACGGGCGCGAGCAGGTCGCCGCGCAGGACGCGCAGCGGCAGCCGGTTCAGGCGGGCGTTCAGACGCGCGGTCAGCACGGCGCGCCAGGACACGTCGACGGCGGTCACCCGCGCGCCGCGCCCGGCGGCGAACAGGGCGACGGCGCCCGTCCCCGTGCCGACGTCGAGCACGTCGGCGCCGGGCGCCAGCGGCTCGTTCAGCAGGGCGTCGGCCAGCATCCGGGTGTCGTCCTGCGGTGCGTACACGCCGGGGAAGGTCAGCAGTGGGCTCGTCATGCCGGGCTCCCGGGGTGGGCGGCCGCGGTCGAGCGCAGGGACGACTCGCCCGCGTCCCAGGCCGCCCGGAGCGCCCGGCCGAAGCGGTCCTCCAGGTGTTCGGTGGCGTCGACACCGAAGGCGATGTCCGCGTCGAGTCCTGGTTCCTGGTCGAGGAGGCCGTCCACGACCTCGTGGCGCACGATCTGTTCGTGCACCGCGTCGGCCTCGACGTGCTCGTCGTAGAAGAACACCGCCCGCTCCCCCGCGCCGACGCGGCGCAGCGCGTCGGCGAGGCGTCGGGAGCCGGGCGACGACGTGGTCTCGACGGTGGCGAAGTGTCCGACCAGCGCGCCCCGCAGGGAGCGGTGCAGGCCGAAGAGGGACATCAGGTTGACGAGGGCGAGCGCCTCGGCGGACGCCGCGTCGAGGTAGTGACCGTAGTCGGTGACCAGGCCGAGGTCCGCCATCAGGTCCGCGAACAGCTGGGCGTGGATGCGGTCGGCGCGGCCACCCCCGTACTCGTCGTACTCGACGGCCGCCATGCCCGCCTTGGGCCGCCCGTACAGCCGGGGCAACACCCAGGCGTGCGGGTCGGCCTCCTTCAGGTGGTAGATCGAGCGGTGCGCCGCGTACTCGCGCAGCTGCCACAACTCGCCCTTCTCGCTGAGCCGATGGCTGAGGCTGTCGCCGTCCGCCGGTTCCACCAGCAGGTCGTCGAGGGCCTCGTGCGCGTGCTTGTGGGCCGTCGCGCGGTCCCGCAGCTCGGCCAGCATGCGCCGCTCGAGCCCGCCGCGTACGCGCAGCAGGTCCGGGTCCCACTCCAGGCTGTCGGGGACGCCCGCGAAACCCCGGTAGTGGAGTTCGTAGCAGAGGTGGAGGGCCAGCTGCGCGTCGTCGCCCAGCGGAGGCGCCGCGGCGATCTCCTCCGGTGTCGGCAGCGGGTGGTCCGTCTCGCGCAGCCGCCCGAGCACGGCGGCCGACACCGGGCCGCGCGGGGGCGGTGGAGCAGGGGCATAGGTGGTCATGGCCGCCGAGTACCCCCACCCTCCCGCACCACTCCCGGCCTGCGACGTTTCATCCGCCACCACCCGGGAACCCGGCGCGGCGCCGAAGTGAGCGGACCTTGCCGACCCGACGTTTCCGGAGGACGCCCGATGCCCCACATGCCCGGGCGCGCGATCGTGGAAGAGGCCCGGGCCATCGGCGTCTCGGCCCGCCGCGCCGTGACGGTGCCGGGTCCCGAGCGGGCCACGGCCGTGCAGGCCCTGAAGGCCGCGGCCGCCGCGATCGTGGCGTGGAGCCTCGCCGGCTGGTGGTGGAACGCGCCGATGGCGCTGCTCGCCCCGTGGACCGCGGTGGTCCTCGTGCACAGCACGGTGTACCGCTCGGTGCGCTCCGCGGCGCAGCAGTTCCTGGTGGTCGCGGTGGGCACGCTGATCGCCTCCGGGGCGATGTCGCTCACCCACAACGTGCTGGCCGGGATGGCGATCGCGCTGCCGCTGACCGTGCTCATCGGCTCGTACGGACGCTTCGGCGACCAGGGCTGGTACGCGCCGAGCGCGGCGCTCTTCGTGGTGACGTACGGCTCGTACGCGCCCGTGGAGATCGGGCACCGGCTGATGGAGACCCTGCTCGGCGCGGTCGTCGGTGTGCTGGTCAACGCTCTGGTGCTGCCGCCCGTGCACACCAGCGACGTGCGGCGGCTGCGGGCCCAGGTGCCGGCCGACTGCGCGGAGCTGCTGCGGGAGATCGCGGACGGCGTGGAGGACGGCTACGAGGCGGCCGACGCCGAGGAGTGGCACGGCCGGGCGCTGCGGCTCGGCGCCACCGTCGCCGAGCTGCGCACGGCCCGCAGGCACGCCGACGAGAGCCGCCGCCTCAACCCCGGCCGCAGGCTGCGCCGTCAGGGGCCCGCACCGCCGTCCCGCGACAACCGCTGGGACCGGGTGGCCGACCATCTCGCGACGGCGCTGCGCTCGCTGACGGAGGCCGCGCACGACACGCCGCCGTTCGAGACGCCACCACCGCGGGCGCTGCGCGAGCTGGCCGAGCTGTTCAGGTCCGCGGGCGAGGCGTGCGCCACGGACGCCGACCGGGTCGGCAGGCAGGACGCCGAGCAGCCCGTGGAGGCCCTGGAGGCGGCCCGCGCCGCCGCCCGGCGGTTCGCCGCGCACCTGTCCGACCCGGACGGCCGCGGCTTCGCGGCGCTCGGCGAGCTGACGACGGTGACGACCCGGCTCCTGGACGACCTGGAGGCGGCGACGGATCACTCCGCCCAGCCCCCCGGCTCCCGCTCCGGCACGGAGAAGTCGGCGCACACGCCGTAGTGGTCGCTGACCTGGACCCCGTCGACCGGCGCGACGAGGAAGCGTTCGCAGGACTCGACGCGCAGGGTCGGCCCGTGCGGGCCGCAGCGCGCCAGGACGTGGTCGATGCGGCGCCCCGGCTCCAGCGGCATGTCGCCGGCCCGCACCAGCGGATTGTCCGGGCTGAAGGTGAGTCCTGGCGCGTCGGCGTGCCGGGCCTCCCACGCGTCCTGGTAGCAGACGCTCGCTCCGCCCAGGGACTGGAGCCCGCGCCAGAACCGCAGGCTCGCGCTGTCCGGGCCCGCGTCGAAGTCGCCGAGGACCAGGACGTGCCGCAGCCGTCCGGCGCCCGCGGCGAGCATCTCCTCGGCGAGGAGGGCGGCGGCCCGCGCCTGCCGTTCCCGCTCGGCCTCGAAGCCGTAGGGCCAGCTCGGCTTGTGGTGGACGACGAGGACGCCGCCGAACGGCTCGCCGTACGTCACTTCGGCCGCGGCCACCCCGCACCACGGCGTGCGCTCGGTGCGGTCCGTGACCCGAAGCGGGTCGGTGCGGACCCGGCCGAGCGGCGCGCGGACGGCGAGGACCGCGCCGACGCCGTCGGGCCCGTACCGCGGATGGGGGACGACCCGCCAGCCGCCGGCCTGAAGGGCGCGCACGTCGTCCCGCACGACCTCCTGGAGCGCCAGCACGTCGGGCGCGGCTTCGGCCAGTGCGGCGGCGAGGGCGCGGCGGCGCGCCGGCCCGTCGGCGTACTCGGGGGCGAGCACGTTCATGGTCAGCGCCCGCAGGCGCGGTGAGGTGGTCATCGGGGCTCCTCGCGGAAGGGGGCTCGGGGCGGGTACCCGGATGCCAGGCTTGAGCAGCACGTTCCGGGGGACCCGTGCGCCATGACCGACAGCGCAGCGCTCCGGAGTTCGTACTGGATCGAGTCCGCGCCGGGACCGCGGTTCCCGCCGCTGGAACAGGACGTGGACGTGGACGTCGCCGTGATAGGCGCGGGCATCGCCGGGCTGAGCACCGCGTGGGAACTGACGCGCGCGGGCCTGAGCGTGGCGGTCCTGGAGGCGGGACGCATCGCTGAGGGCGTCACAGGGCACACCTCGGCGAAGCTGTCCGCCCTGCACACCCTCGTCTACGAGCGGCTGCGGCGCACCCGGGGCGCCGAGGCGACCCGGCACTACGCACGCTCCCAGTCGGAGGCCGTGGAGCACGCCTTCGAGGTGTCCGAACTCCTCGGCGTCGACTGCGACCTGGAGCGCCGCGACGCCTACACGTACGCCACCGAGGGCCACCACCTGCCGACGCTGCGGGCCGAGGCCGGCGCGGCACAGGCCGCGGGGCTCCCCGCGTCGTTCGTGACGACGACCGACCTCCCGTTTCCCGTCGCGGGGGCGGTACGGGTCACGGGGCAGGCCCAGTTCCATCCGCGCAAGTATCTGCTCGGGCTCGCCGACGACCTGCGGGCCCACGGGGCGCTGGTGCACGAGAACACGCCGGTGTTCGGCCTGGAGGAGGACCACGCCTGCCATGTGACGGCGGAGACCGGCGCCCGGGTGACCGCGCGCGACGTGGTCGTGGCGACCCACTACCCCATCTTCGACCGGGCTCTGCTGTTCGCCAGGCTCGCGCCCCGCAGGGAGCTGGTGGTGGCGGGGCCGATCGACGCGGACCGCGATCCGCGGGGCATGTACATCACGCCGGAGGAGAACACCCGGTCGGTCCGCACCGCGCCGTACGCGGAGGGGCAGCGGCTGCTCATCGTCACCGGTGAGAAGTTCACGCCCGGCACCGGCGACACCACCGAGCGTTTCGAGCGGCTCGCGGAATGGACCCGGCGGCACTTCCCCGGCGTCGAGCCCCGCTACCGGTGGGCGACGCAGGACACGTTCCCCTGCGACACGACACCGCTGGTCGGTCCGCTGCACCCGGCGGCCCGGCACACGTACGTCGCCACCGGCTTCAGCGGCTGGGGCCTGAGCGGCGGCATCATGGCCGGGACCCTGCTGACGGCGCTCATCAAGGGCGACGCCAAGCCCGAATGGGCCGGTGTCTACGATCCGAGCCGGGTGCGCTCGGTGCTGCGCGAGGCGCCGCGTTTCCTGAAGAACCAGGCGGATGTCGCCACCCACTTCGTCGGCGACCGGCTGCGGCCCCCGAGCGTGGGCTCGGTGGACGAACTGCCGCCGGACACCGGCGCTGTGCTGCGCACCCAGGGCGGGCGCAGCGCCGTGTACCGGGATCCGGACGGCAAGCTGCACGCCCTGTCCGCGCGCTGCACCCACCTGGGCTGCCTGGTCGCGTTCAACGCCGCGGAGCGGGCCTGGGAGTGCCCCTGCCACGGCTCCCGCTTCGACATCGACGGACAGGTCGTCCAGGGCCCCGCCACCCGCCCGCTGAAGCCGCGGGACCTGTGAAGCCACGGGATTTCCGAACCCGAGGGGAGAGCCATGACGCACCACAAGCACGAACAGCACCGCCAGGACACCGACGAGCCGTCCGCGGAGACCGCGGCGGAGAGCGTCCTGGAGGAGTTCGAGGAGTCCCAGACCGACCCGCGCCACCGCGAGGAGAAGGACCGCCGCGCCGGGGAGAGCGGCGACGCCATCACCCCCAACGAGCATGCGCAGGAGCAGGCGCGTGACGACGAGTGAACCGGACGAGGAGCCGAGGGATCCGACCGAACTCCCCGCCCGTTCCTGGTGGGCGGTGCTGCGCCGCACCGGCAAGGAGTTCCTCGACGACGACCTGCCCGACCGGGCGGCCGCGCTGACGTACTACGGCGTCCTGTCCCTGTTCCCCGCGCTGCTCGTCCTGGTGTCCCTGCTCGGGGTGATCGGTGAGCGGGCGACGCAGGGCGTCCTGGACAACCTGCGCCACCTCACGCCGGGCCCCGTGCGGGATCTGCTGAACGACGCGGTACGGCAGTTGCAGGACGCCGGGGGCGCGAGCGGTGTGGTCGCGGCGGTCAGCCTGCTGGCCGCCGTCTGGTCGGCGTCCAGCTACGTCGCCGCGTTCATCCGCACCGCGAACGCCGTGTACGACACCCCGGAGGGGCGTCCGGTGTGGAAGCTGACGCCGCTGCGGCTCGGCCTGACGGTGGCGCTGATGGTGCTGCTGGCGCTGAGCGCGACGATCGTCGTGTTCACGGGGCCGCTGGCCAAGCGTGCGG
This sequence comes from Streptomyces sp. SDT5-1, assembly GCF_052245995.1. NCBI lineage: Bacteria > Bacillati > Actinomycetota > Actinomycetes > Kitasatosporales > Streptomycetaceae > Streptomyces > Streptomyces sp. SDT5-1. Next base: position 1,512,508 of record NZ_CM125963.1, read on the forward strand.
GCGACGCGCTGGGGGTGGGCGACGCGGCCCTCCTGACGTGGAACATCGCGAAGTGGCCGGTGCTGCTCGTTCTGGTGGTGCTGATGGTGGCGCTGCTGTTCTGGCGCGCCCCGAACGTCCGGGGTCCCGGATTCCGCTGGCTGAGCCCCGGCAGCGTGCTCGCGGTGGTGCTGTGGCTGGCCGCGTCCGGCGGATTCGCGCTGTACGTCGCCGGCTTCGGCTCGTACAACAAGACGTACGGCACCCTCGCCGGTGTCGTCGTGTTCCTGATCTGGCTGTGGCTGTCGAACCTGGCGCTGCTGCTCGGCCTGGAGTTCGACGCGGAGCTGGCCCGCCAGCGCGCCATCAGCGGCGGCCACCCGGAGAGCGAGGAGCCGTACGTGGAACCCCGCGACACCCGCAAGTGGCCGCCCCGCCTGCGCCGCCGGGCCGCAACCCGACGGAGCGCGGTCTAGGGCCTGTCGTCAAACTCCCGTCGTCGCCCGAAGGGCGGCGGCGCGGCGTCTGGTGCGTGCGATCGCAAGGCGCCGGAAGATCCTAGTAGCGGAGCTACTCGGGTCTTTCGGCAACGCCGCTGGGGGTCCCCCCGGCCGAAGGCTGGGGGAGTGCGTGCCAGGCGTCGCGCCGCAGACGGGAGTTTGACGACAGGCCCTAGGGCCTGTTGCCCTTGGGCCGGCCCGGCTGGTCGAGCGTGCCGTGCGGCGGCGAGTGCCGCGGCTCCGGCGAGGACGCCGGGGTGACAGGCGAACCGGCGGCGTGGTGCCCGTGCTCGGGTCGCACGGCGTCCGGGTCGCCGCCGGTGGGCTCGGCCCCGGCGTCGAGCTGGTCGAGCCGGGCGGCGAGCACGGCGTGCGCGGCCGGTCGGCCTGCGTGCTCGTCCTCGTACCGCATCAGCTGCCGCACCTCGTCCCCGTCGAGGGACCTGATCCGGTGCTCGAGGGAGCCGATGGGCAGTTCGTCGTAGTCGGGCAGCGGCAGGGCGTCAGCGCTGTTCCTGCTCATGGCGTGGTTCCTCTCCGACGGTCTGCGCGTGCGTCGCACGGGTGCCCTCATGTGGCGGGTGTGAACCCGGTGGACCTCACGCCCCGACGGCGCTGCCCGCCAGCGGCGGCGTGTCGGCGCCCGCGCCCGCGCGCAGTCCGCGCAGCAGTTCCTCGACGGCCTCGACGGAGGTGCGCTCGGGCCGCCAGCCCAGGACCTCGTGGGCGCGCGCGCAGTCCATCAGCGGCAGCCGGAGCACGGCGTCGAACAGCTGCGGCGACGCGGGCACCAGGTGCAGCCCGTACGCGGCGGCGAGCGCCGAGCGGGCCGCGACGCGCGGCAGCGGCACCGCCCGCGCGTGGAACAGCTCGCCGAGCACCTGGGCGTCGAGCGGCGGGTCGGCGGCGAGGTTGAAGGCGCCGCGCGCGTCGTCGTCGAGCGCGGCGATGCGGAAGGCACGGGCGGCGTCGTCGGTGTGCAGGGTCTGCACCCGCAGACCGGGAATGTCGGGGAACAGCGGCAGCAGCTCGGGCCGGGCGAGCTGCCCGGGCGCGAACCGGCCGCCGAACAGGCGCCGTTGCTCGCTCGCGGACTCCTCCTTGAAGAGGAAGGCGGGCCGCATCCGCGCCACCCGCACCTCGGGATGGCGCTGCTCGAAGCTGTCCAGCGCCCGTTCCATGTAGGCCTTCTCGCGGGTGTAGGCGGCTTCGGGCCAGCCGTGCGTGGGCCACGACTCGTCGACGGCGCGGTCCTTCGGCCCCGGCGAGTAAGCGCCGACGGACGAGGAGTACACGAGCGCGGGCACGCCCGCCTCCGCGACGGCGTCGAAGACCCGCACGCCGCCCAGGACGTTGACACGCCACGTCAGCGCGGGGTCACGGGCCGGCATGAACCGCCAGGCAAGGTGCACGACGGCATCGGCGCCCCGGAAGTGTTCGACGAGTCCGTCGCCCTCCTTCAGGTCCCCCAGGTCCACGGCCCGCCACTCGGTCTTCGGCGGCGACCAGTCGGGCACCCGCCGCGCGATCCCCACGACGGAGTCGACCTCGGGGCTCTCGGCGAGCTGCCGCACCACGCTCGTGCCGACGTTCCCGGTGGCCCCCGTGACCACGATCCGCTTGCCTGACATGACCATCACACCTTCCGGACTTGTCTGTCGATACCTGGATGTACGTCCTGGTGGGCGCACTGCGACGTGTGCCCCTGAGGCGGAGGGGTACACGGCGGCGGTCCCGACCACCGACTTCAGGAGCCGTCCGTGACCGACCGCCCGCTGAACGTCTTCGTCCTCGGCCTCGACGAGGCGAACCTGCCGACGCTGCGCGCCGTGCCCGGCGCCGATGACATGGCCTTCCACCCGCTGCTCACGATCAAGGAGCTGCAGAGCGGGGAGGTGTCCGTGCCCGATCTGCTGGACCGGGCCCACCGGGTCCTCGACGCCTTCGACGGACCCGTCGACGCGATCGTGGGCTACTGGGACTTCCCCGTCAGCACGCTCGTCCCGCTGCTCGGCGAGCGCTACGGGACCCGCGCCACCAGCCTCGAGTCCATCGTCAAGTGCGAGCACAAGTACTGGAGCCGGCTGGTGCAGCAGGAGGTGATCAGCGAGCATCCGCGCTTCGGCCGTGTCGATCTGACCGCCGACGACCCGCGCCCGCCGGACGGTGTCCGCTTCCCGATGTGGCTCAAGCCGGCCCTCTCGTACTCCTCCGAACTCGCCTACGGCGTCGGCGACATGGACGAGTTCCGGCAGGCCGTCGACGCCATCAAGAAGGGCATCCACCGGGTCGGCCGCCCCTTCGAGTACATCCTCGACCGGCTCGACCTGCCCGAGGAGATGGCCGGCGTCGGCGGGCAGGTGTGCCTCGCGGAGGAGACGCTGAACGGGGTGCAGGTCGCCGTCGAGGGCTACGTCCACGACGGCGAGGTCACCGTGTACGGCGTCCTCGACTCGATCAACTACCCGGACTCCACCAGCTTTCTGCGCCACCAGTACCCGTCGGCGCTGCCCGAGCCCGTGCAGGCGCGGCTGCGCTCGATCGCCGACCGGGTGATGCGGCGCATCGGCTGGTCGGAGGCAACCTTCAGCATCGAGTTCTTCCACGACCCGGCCACCGACACCACGGCCCTCCTGGAGATCAACCCGCGCCACTCGCAGTCCCACGCCGAGCTGTTCCAGTACGTCGACGGGGCACCGAACCACCACTGCATGCTCGCGCTCGCGCTCGGCCGCGACCCGGCGCTCCCGCACCGCCAGGGCCCGTACGACCTTGCCGCCAAGTGGTACTACCGCTGGTTCACGGACGGCGTCGTGCACGAGCTGCCCAGCGACCGCGAGATCGCCGCGATCGAGCGCGACATACCCGGCGTCCGCATCGACCTGGTGCCCGACGCCGCGCAGCGCCTCTCCGACAGCGATCAGCAGGACAGCTACAGCTACGAGGTGGCGCACATCTTCACCGGCGGCGACAGCGAGGCCGAGCTGCGCGAGAAGTACGACCGCTGTGTGGCCGCGCTCGGCCTCGGCCTCGGCACCCCGGATGCGACCCCGTCCTGAGAGAGCCACGCACCATGCGACACATCGAGAACCTCCCTCACCCGACGAAGGAAGAGGACCACGTCACCATCCCGATGCCGGACGGCGTCCGGCTGTCGGCCCGCGTCTGGCGTCCGGTCTCCTCGGACACCGAACCCGTCCCCGCGGTCCTGGAGTACATCCCGTACCGCAAGCGTGACCTGAGCTCCGTGCGCGACTCGATCCACCACCCGTACATCGCGGGGCACGGCTACGCCTGCGTCCGCGTCGACGTGCGCGGCACCGGCGACTCCGAGGGCGTCCTCACCGACGAGTACCTGGAGCAGGAGCAGGCCGACGCCGAGGCGGTGCTCGCCTGGCTCGCCGAGCAGCCGTGGTGCGACGGGTCGACGGGGATGATGGGCATCTCCTGGGGCGCGTTCGCCGCGTTGCAGGTGGCTGCGCGGCGGCCGCCGTCCCTGCGGGCGATCGTCATCTCCTCGTTCACCGACGACCGGTACGCCGACGACATGCACTACATGGGCGGCGCGCTGCTCTCGGACAACCTCGCCGAGGCGGGCACGATGTTCGCGTACTCGACGTGCCCTCCCGACCCGGCGGTCGTCGGCGAACGATGGCGTTCGATGTGGCGGGAGCGGCTCTCGGCCGTCGACCCGTGGGTGCTCAACTGGCTGCGGCATCAGCGTCGCGACGCGTACTGGCGGCACGCGTCGGTGTGCGAGGACTACGCGGCGGTGGCCTGCCCCGTGCTGGCCTCCAGCGGCTGGGCGGACGGCTACTCGAACGCCGTCGCCCGGCTCCTCGCCCACCTCGACGTCCCCCGCAAGGGCCTGGTCGGCCCGTGGTCGCACAAGTACCCGCACCTCGGCGAGCCGGGGCCCGCGGTCGGCTACCTCCAGGAGGTGGTGCGCTGGTGGGACCACTGGCTCAAGGGCGAGGACAACGGCGTGCTGGACGGGCCGATGCTCAGCGCGTGGATGCAGGAGAGCATGCCGCCGTCCACCGCGTACGAGGAGCGGCCGGGGCGCTGGGTCGGCGAGCCGACGTGGCCGTCGCCGCGCATCGAGGACACGCCGTACCGGCTCGGCGAACGGCATCTGACGGGGCCCGGCGAACCGGCCCGTGAACCGGGCGCGCCCGAGGTCAGGTCGCCGCTGTCCGTCGGCCAGTTCGCCGGGAAGTGGGCCTCGTACAACGCGCCGCCCGACCTGCCCTACGACCAGCGCGAGGAGGACGGCGGCTCGCTCGTCTTCGAGACCCGGCCGCTGACCGAGCGGGTGGAGATCCTCGGCTCGCCGCGCGTGGAGCTGGAGGTGAGCGCGGACCGCCCGGTGGCGACGGTCGCCGCGCGCCTGTCGGACGTGGCGCCCGACGGCGGCGCGACCCGGGTCACGTACGGGATCCTGAACCTGACGCGCCGCGACGGCGGCGACGAACCCGAGCCCCTCGAACCGGGCCGCAGGTACCGCGCGGTCCTCGAACTCAACGGGGTGGCGCAGGCGTTCCCGCCCGGCCACCGCATCCGGCTCTCGCTGTCGACGTCGTACTGGCCGCTGGCCTGGCCGCCGCCGGAGCCCACGCTGCTGACCGTGCACGAGGAGGGCTGTCGTCTGACGCTGCCGGTGCGGCCCGTCTCCGCGCCGGACGACGCGCCCGACTACGGGCCGCCCGAGGGGGCGCCGCCGATCCGGACGACGCAGGTGACGCCGCCCGAGGAGCGCTGGGACGTGACCCGTGACCTGATCGACTACGGCGCGGCGCTCGACATCGTCAAGGACCGCGGCACGATCCGCTTCGACGCCGCCGACATCGACGTGGGCTGCCGCGCGCACGAGCGGTACACGTCGACCGCGGACGACTTCGCGTCGACCGCGGGCGAGTCGACGTGGACGATGCGGTTCCGGCGGGCCGACTGGGACGTCCGGATCCGCACGTCCACGACGCTGACGTGCGACGCGGACACGTTCCACGTCAACGCGACGCTCGACGCGTACGAGAACGACCGCCGGGTCTTCTCCCGCACGTGGAACGAGTCGGTGCGGCGGGACGCGCTGTAGGCCGTCCCGCCGCTCAGGCCTCGCGATGGATCGCCCCGGCCCCCTCCCGCAGCGGCTGTCCGCTGCCGCCCCGGCGCGACGCCACGATCTCCGCTCCGATGGAGATCGCCGTCTCCTCCGGGGTGCGCCCGCCGATGTCGAGGCCGATCGGCGAGTTGAGGCGCGCCAACTCGGCCTCCGTGACGCCGGCTTCGCGCAGCCGCTCGAGGCGGTCGTCGTGCGTGCGGCGCGAGCCCATCGCGCCGACGTACGCCGCGGGGATGCGCAGCGCCACCTCCAGGAGCGGCACGTCGAACTTGGCGTCGTGCGTGAGCACGCACAGCACCGTCCGCTCGTCGGTCGTCGTGGAGCGCAGATAGCGGTCGGGCCACTCCACGACGACCTCGTCCGCCTCGGGGAAGCGGGCGGGCGTCGCGAAGACGCCGCGCGCGTCGCAGAGGGTGACGTGGAAGCCGAGCAGCTTGCCGACCTTCACGAGGGCGCCCGCGAAGTCCACCGCGCCGAACACGATCATTCGGGCGGGCGGCACGGACGACTCCACGAACAGGGTGACGTCGCCCTCGCAGCGCGCCTTGCTCTCGGGCACCTCGCACAGTCCGGTGCGGCCGAGGTCGAGGTACGCGCGGGCCTGCGCCGCGAGCCCGGAGTCGTCGCCGGAGGCGAGACTCCCCTCGTACGAGCCGTCGGGCCGGACCGTCAACACGCCGCCGGTTCCCGCGAGTTCGCCGGGACCCGCCAGTACGCGCGCCACCGCGACCGCCTCGCCGCGGGCCGCGACGGCGAGCGCCGAGAGCACGGCCGCCCGCGACGGCGAGTCGAGCCGCACCGGCACGACGTGCACCTCGACCTCGCCGCCGCAGGTGAGCCCCACGGCGAACGCGTCGTCGTCGCTGTACCCGAACCGCTCACGGACGGGCGCCCCGTCCTCGAGGGCCTGCACGCACAGCTCGTACACCGCGCCCTCGACGCAGCCGCCGGACACCGAACCGATGACCTCGCCGCCGGTGTCCACGGCGAGGGCCGCGCCGGGTGGCCGGGGCGCGCTGCCGCTCACCGAGACGACGGTGGCGACGGCGAACTCCCGGCCCTGCGCGGCCCATTCGCTCAGTTCGGCGGCGAGATCAAGCATGGCTTCGCTGCGCCTCGGCCAGCAGGATCCGGTCCGGCCGCAGCGGCAGGTCGCGGTGGCGCACGCCGGTCGCGTGCCACACCGCGTTGCCGATCGCGGCGGCCGTGCCCACGATCCCGATCTCGCCGACGCCCTTGATGCCGACGGGGTCGTCCGGGTCGGTGTCGTCGACCCAGTGCGCCTCGACGACGGGCACGTCCGCGTTGGCCGCGACGTGGTAGCCCGCGAAGTCGGCGCCGACGTGGCCGCCGCTCGCCTCGTCGCGGACGGCCTCCTCGTGCAGGGCCATGGAGATGCCCCACGTCATGCCGCCGACGAGCTGGCTGCGCGCGGTGAGCGGGTTGATGATGCGGCCCGCGGAGAACACGCCGAGCAGCCGCCGCACCCGGACCTCGCCGCTCGCCACGTCGACGGCGACCTCGGCGAACTGGGCGCCGTACGAGTAGCGCTCCTTCTGCGCGAGCGCGCCGACCAGTTCGGTGGTGTCGGTGCGGACCGTGAGGCCCTCGGTCGGGATGGCGGCGGTCGGCGACAGGCGGTCGCGCAGTTCACGACTGGCCGCCATCACGGCCCAGCCCCAGGAGCGGGTGCCCATCGAGCCGCCCGAGAGCCAGGCCTCCCCGAAGTCGCTGTCGGCGATGCGCACCCGCACCAGGCCCTGGTCGACGCCGAGTTCGTCGGCGGCGATCTGGGTCAGCGCGGTGCGGGCGCCCGTACCGACATCCGCCGCCGTGATCCGGACGGTGAACGTACCGTCGTGCTCGGCGGTGACGGACGCCGTCGACGGGGCGACACCCGACGGGAAGGAGGCCGCCGCGACGCCGGTGCCGAGGAGCCAACGGCCCTCGCGGCGCACGCGGGGTCGCGGGTCTCGGCCCTCCCAGCCGAAGCGACGGGCACCTTCCTCGTAGCAGCCGAGAAGGTTGCGGCTGCTGAAGGGCAGGCCCGAGACGGGACCGACCTCCGGCTCGTTGCGCACGCGCAGCTCGACCGGGTCCATGCCGAGCTTCTCGGCGAGCTCGTCGAGCGCCGACTCCACGGCGTAGGAGCCGGGGGCCTCGCCGGGCGCCCGCACGAACCCCGGGGTCGGCAGGTCCACGGGCACCACACGGTTCACGGAGAGGTGCGCGTCGGACGCGTACATCACGCGGCCGTACCCGGCGCTCGCCTCGACGAACTCGCGGATGTTCGAGGTCAGCGACTGCGCGTCGTGCCCGAACGCGCGAAGCCGTCCGTCGGTGTCGGCGCCGAGGCGTACCCGCTGTGTGGTGGGGCTGCGGTAGGTGGTGAGCGCGAAGACCTGACGTCGCGTCATCGCCAGGCGGACGGGGCGCTGGAGTTCGGTCGCGGCCATCACTGCGGCGATGTGGTGCGCCGCCACGAGCTTGCCGCCGAAGGCGCCGCCGACGTGTTCCGAGCGGACGCGCACGGCGGACGGGTCGAGCGAGAAGGTCGCCGCGAGCTGGTCGGCGACCGCCTTGCTGCCCTGGTTGGCGTCGAACACCTCCAGGCGCCCCTCGTCCCAGCGCACGGTCACCGCGTGCGGCTCCATGGCCGTGTGGTGGGTTTCGGGCGTGGTGTACCGCTCGTCCACGACGGCGGCGGACGCGGCGAGTTCGGCCTCCAGGTCACCCTTGGCGACCTCCGAGCCCTCGGGGGCGTAGGTGCCGGGCCTGTCGGCCTCGAAGGCGATGTCGTGCGGCTCGACGTCGTACTCGACGACGAGCGCCTCGGCGGCCTCCCGCGCCTGCTCGGACGTCTCGGCGACGACGAGCGCGACGGGCCAGCCCGCGTGCAGCACCTGGTCGTGCTGGAAGACGTGCAGGATGCCGTCGGGCGGGCCCATCAGGGTGAGGTAATCGGTGTTGATCCGGGGCGCGTTGCCGTGGTGCATGACCGCGAGGACGCCGGGCATGGCGCGCACGGCCTCCTCGCCGACGGAGCGGATCCGGCCGCGCGCCACGGTGGAGAGCACGAGCCAGCCGTGCGCGAGGTCGGTGAACGGGAACTCGCCCGCGTACCGGGCGGCGCCCGTGACCTTCTCGCGGCCCTCGACGCGGCTGCGTCCGACGCCCACCGAGTCCGCTGCGGTCCGTCCTGCGGCCGTGGTGGTGGTCGTCATCGGGTCGCCTCCGAGCTGAGTTCGGTGAGCATCGCAACGATCAGATTGCGCATCAGGGACACCTTGTACGTGCTGTCGGGCAGGGGTTTCGCCGCGGCGAGCTCGGCGTCGGCCGCGGCCTCGAACGTCTCGCCGGTGGCCGGTTTGCCGATCAACGCGGCCTCGGCGGCGCGGGCCCGCCAGGGCCGGGACGCCACGGCGCCGAGCGCGATGCGCGCGTCCCGTACGACGCCGTCCTTGACGTCGACGGCGGCGGCCACGGAACCGATCGCGAAGGCGTACGAGGCGCGCTCGCGGACCTTGCGGTACTTGGAGTGCGCGGCGACGGGCGCGGGCGGCAGGGTGACGGCGGTGATGAGCGCGCCGGCGGGCAGCGCGGTCTCCAGGTGCGGAGTGTCGCCGACGGGCAGGTAGAAGTCGGCGAGCGCCAACTCCCCCTTCCGCTCGGCGGTTTCGTACTCGACGACGGCGTCGAACGCGGCGAGCGCGACGCCCATGTCGGACGGGTGCACGGCGACGCAGTGCTCGCTCGCGCCGAGGATGGCGTGGTTGCGGTGCTCGCCCTCGACCGCCGGGCAGCCGGTGCCGGGCTCCCGCTTGTTGCAGGGCTTACTGACGTCGGTGAAGTAGCCGCAGCGGGTGCGCTGCAGCAGGTTGCCGCCGACGGTCGCCATGTTGCGCAGCTGCCCGGAGGCGCCCGCGAGGACGGCCTGCGTCAACGCCGGGTAGCGGCGCCTGACTTCGGGGTGGGCGGCGAGGTCGCTGTTGGTGACGGTGGCGCCGATGCGGAGCCCGCCGTCGGCGGTCGCCTCGATGGTGTCGAGGGGCAGCTCGCGCACGTCGACGAGGCGCGCGGGGCGCTCCACGCCGATCTTCATCAGGTCGACGAGGTTGGTGCCGCCGCCCAGGAATCGGGCCTCGGGGTCGGCGCCGAGCACCGCCACCGCGCCCGACACGTCGGCCGCCCGCTCGTATCCGAACTCCCTCACGCCACGGTCTCCTTCGCGTCGTCCTGGGTCTGCGCGGCGGCCTGCGCGACCGCCCGTACGATCGACACGTACGCGCCGCAGCGGCACAGGTTTCCGCTCATGCGTTCCCTGATCTCGTCCGCCGTGAGCGGCGGCGGGCCCGCCTCGGGCCGTACGTCGTCGGTGGCGGCGGAGGGCCAGCCGGCGGCGTGCTCGTCGAGGACGGCGAGGGCCGAACAGATCTGGCCCGGCGTGCAGTAGCCGCACTGGTAGCCGTCGAGGTCGACGAACGCCTCCTGGACGGGGTGCAGTTCGCCGTCGGGGCCCGCGACGCCCTCGATGGTGGTGATCTCGCGGTCCTCCGCGGCGACCGCGAGCTGGAGGCAGGACACGGTCCTGCGGCCGTCCACGAGCACGGTGCAGGCGCCGCACTGCCCCTGGTCGCAGCCCTTCTTCGTGCCGGTGAGATCGAGCCGCTCGCGCAGGGCGTCGAGCAGGGTGGTGCGGTGGTCGACGGGCAGCGTGTGCTTCTCCCCGTTGATGTTCAGGGTGACGACGCTGGACGTGGACGGGTCGGACACAGTCGTGCCGCCGATGTCGGCTGGGGACATGTGTGCAGCCTTCTTTCGCGTGTCTGGTACGTGGAGAATCGGCGCTGTACGAAGGGTGGTCGGCGGGGCGGTCCGAGGTGCGGCCCGTGGCCCGCACCCACTAGGGTGTCAACCCTAAACGGACAGCTGTCCGTTCAACGGAGAACGAACGTAGTGGACAACTGTCCGCTCAGCAAGGACTATTCCCCGCCACGGGCCGGAGGAGGAGAACTCGCGTGGGGCACTCGAAGAAGCCGGCCGCGCTGCGCTCGGACGCGCAACGCAACCGCGACCGCATCCTCGAAGTGGCCCTGGCCGAGTTGACGCGCTCCGCGGACACGCCGTTGAGCGCGATCGCGAAGAAGGCGGGGGTCGGGCAGGGCACGTTCTACCGCAACTTCCCCAGCCGTGAGGCGCTGGTCCTCGAGGTGTACCGCTACGAGGTGGAGCAGGTCGCCGCCACGGCCTGCGAGTTGCTGTGCTGCCGTCCGCCCGACGTGGCGCTGCGCGAATGGATGGACCGGCTCGCCCAGTACGCGATGGCCAAGGCGGGCCTCGCGGACGCGCTGCGGGAGGCGACGAGCGCGCGCGGCACGATGAAGCAGCTCGCCCACGGCCCCCTCACGGAGGCCGTCACCCGCCTCCTGGACGCGAACGAGAAGGCGGGCACGATCCGCCCCGGCGTCACACCGGAGGACTTCATGCTCGCGATCGCGGGCCTCTGGCTGATCGACCCGCACTCCGACTGGCAGTCCCAGGCGGGCCGCCTTCTGGACCTGGTGATGGCCGGATTGCGCGCGGGAGCGCCGGGGCGGCCGGCCGTGAACTGACCGGTCGGCTCAGGGGCGCCGGCGCGGCTTGTTCGCGCTCCGCTTCGACTGCGGTCGACCGTCCTGCCGAAGGCGCCCCGGCTTCACGAACGGCTTCTTCCCCGCCGGCTGCTGCTTCTTCTTGTCGGACCGCTTCTTGTCCGGCTCCGACTGCGTCCGCCCGCGGGAACTGTTCACCGTGCGGCCCCGGACGATGCCGATGAAGTCCTCGACGCGGTCCGTGGTGCGCTCCTCCGGCCAGGCGAGCGCCACGCTCGACTCGGGCGCGTCGGTGACCGTGCGGTAGGTGAGGTCGCGCCGGTGGTGCAGGCGGGCCAGCGACATCGGCACGACGAGCAGGCCCACGCCGGCCGCGACCAGCTCGATGGCGTCGCCCGTGGTGGCGGGACGCTCGAAGGCGGGCTGCCCCGGCGGCGTCTCCCAGCCGAGCACGTCGTCCAGCGGGTGCTGCACGATCTCGTCGGCGAGGTCGGCGAGGGTGACCTCGTCCGCCGCCGTGATCAGGTGGTCCTTCGGGACGACGACGACCGTCTTCTCGGTGTAGAGCGGGATCGCGCTGAAGTACGTCCGGTCCACGGGCAGCCGTACGAGACCGGCGTCGGCGTCCCCGGCGCGCAGCACGTCGGACGCCTCGGCCGCGGCGACCGCCACGAGGTCGAGCGGTACGTCCCGGAAGCGCTCGCGCCAGATCCGCACCCACTTGGCGGGCGTCGCCCCGGGAACGTAGGCCAGCCTGAAGCCGGGTTCCGGAGCGGGTGCGGGGGTGTCTTGCGTGCCAGTCACCCGGCCAAGGCTACCCGCCGTGGTCGGCGGGCCCCGCCGCGCTCGATACCCTTGACCTCATGAGTTCGCAGCAGAGCACCCAGACCATGAAGCCCGCGACCGCGGCGAAGAAGCTGGGTGTGTACCTCGAGGCCACGCCCGCCGAGTTCCGTGAGGGCACCGTCTCGCGCGCGGAGCTGAACGCGTTGCAGGCCGAGCCGCCGCAGTGGCTCGTCGACCTGCGCGCGAACGGCCCGCACCCCCGCCCCGTGGTCGCCCAGAAGCTGGGCGTGTCCATCTCGGGTCTGGCCCGCGGCGGCGTCACGGAGGCGCTGACCACGGAGCAGATCGAGGCCATCAAGGACGAGAACCCGGAGTGGCTCCAGGCGGAGCGCGCCACGCAGGCCGACGTCCGCAAGGAGAACGTCCGGATCAAGAAGCTCCACGCGGAGCAGGCGGAGAAGCGGGCGAGGCGCGCCGCGGGTGACCTGGACTGACGCTCGGCCTGCGACGGGGCTGCGCTCCGGGGGTTACGCCCCCGGGCCCCCGTCGCCCTTCGGGCTCGTCCTCCATCGCCGGACGGGCTCGATCCCGCGGCCCATGGTCGCGGCAAGACCCGCCACCGCCAGCACCCCGCACACCACCCCGCTCGCCGCGCCCCAACCGCCCCACGACACCAGAGGCGCCGCGAGCGCCGCGCCGAGGGCGCCCGCCAGGAAGTACAGGAGCAGGTAGACCCCGCTGAGGCTGCCGCTGCGGCGCGGGTCGATGGAGAGGATGCGGGTCTGGTTCGCGGCCTGCGCCGTGAAGCACCCCGCGTCGACGAGCGCGAGCCCCGCCGCCGTCACGACGGGCCGGTCGAGCCCCGTGCACAGCAGCGCCGCCCCGCACACCGCGACGGCCATGCTCCCGGCGATCACGCTCCGCGGCGAGTACCGGTCCCCGAGCCTCCCGGCCACCGGCAGCGCCGCGAACCCCAGGGCTCCGGCGAGGCTGTAGAGACCGATGGCCGCGGCGTCGAGCCCGTACGGCGGGCGGGCGAGCCGCACCGTGAGCGCGACCCAGACGAGGCTGAACGCCAGGTACCAGAGGCTGCCGCCCAGGACGGCGCTCCGCAGTTCGCGGTGGCGGCGCAGCAGCCCCGGCATCGCGGCCAACGTCCCCAGGTAGCCCCCGCCCCCACCCTCCGGCCGCTCCCCCGGAAGCCGCGTCCACGCCGCCGCCCCGCACACCACGACGAGCGCAGCGAACGCGAGCAGCATGCCGCGCCACCCGAAGGCGTCGGCCAGCGCCCCGCCGACGAGCCGGCTCAGCAGGATCCCGGCCGACATGCCCGCCGCGACCCCGGCGACGGCCGCTCCGCGCCGCTCCCCCGGCACACCGCGCCCGGCGATGGTGGAGGCCATGGCGCTGACGCTCGCCCCCGCGCCCACCATCACGTACGCGAGGAGCAGCACACCCAGGCCCGGTGCGCGGGACGCGAGCAGCAGACCGACGGTCAGCAGGGCGAGCTGTCCGGCCACGAGGCGGCGGGGCGCGGCCCGGTCGGCGAGCGGCAGCAGGAACGCGAATCCGGCGATGCATCCGGCGAGCGCGGCCGTCGTGACGAGGCCGATGGCGGCGGCGGACGCTCCGGTGTCGCGGGCGACGTCGCCGAGGGCGGGCTGGATCGCGTAGTTGTTGGCGAGGGCCACTCCCGCGGTGCAGGAGAGCACGGCGACGCCGCCGCGCGGCAGCCTCACGGGGCCTCGGCGCGCACGAGCACGACGGCGTAGCGGCAGTCGGTGTCGGTGGTGTTGGCGAAGACGCAGGCGGCGGGCGGCCCCAGCTCGACGGTGTCGCCCGGGTCGAGTTCGTGGACGGTGTCGCCCTCGTGGAAGGTGAGGTGGCCTTCGATGACCCAGATGACCTGCCGGTGGAAGGCGAACGCCGCCGCCGGGTACGGGACCTCGGCGCCCGCGGGCAGCCGGATCTCGGCGACCTCCGCGGGGAAATCGGGGCCCGAGACCTGTCGTCGTACGTATCCGGTCTCCGGGTCGTGCCAGCGTGGCGCCGCCTCCGCGCGCCGCACCCGCTCCCCCGCGGGCTCGGGCTCGGGGTCGATGAGCGTCGCCACGCTGAGCCGGAACGCCGCCGACAGCTTGCCGAGGATCACGGCGCTCGGGCTGCTCTCGCCGCGCTCGATGCGGTGGATCATCGCCCGTGACACCCCGGACTCGTCGGCCAGCTCGGCGAGGGTCCAGCGCCGCCGGTCCCGCTCCTCCCGGATCCGGGCACCGATCCGCTCCACCAGGGGGTCTACGATATTGGACATGGATCCACGATACGAGACACGGGCCCCGGCGGTGAAGGTCCGCCCGGCCCACGAGGACGACCTGGACGCCGTCCTCGCCATCCGCAACCACGCCATCGAGCACGGCACGGCGCTGTGGACGGACACCCCGCAGTCCCGCGAGGAGGGCGCGGCCTGGCTGGGCGCGCACCTCGAGCGCGGTTCCGCGTACGTGGCGGAGCTGGGCGGAGAGGTCGTCGGCTTCGGTGTCTACGGGCCCTGGAAGGCGTACTCCGGCTTCCGGCACACCGTGGAGAACTCGGTCTACGTCACCGGCGGCCACCAGGGCGCCGGCATCGGCTCCGCCCTGCTGTCGACGCTCGTCGACTCCGCCACCGCCGCGGGCCTGCACGTCATGATCGCCGGCATCGAGTCGGGCAACGCGGCCTCGATCCGGCTGCACGAGCGGCACGGCTTCGAGCACGCGGGCACGGTGCGCGAGGTCGGCACCAAGTTCGGCCGCTGGCTCGATCTGACGCTCATGCGGCGGCAGTTGAGCTGATCACGGGCGGGGCGCCCCCCTGCCGCTCAGCCCTCGGCCCGCTCCTGCGGCCCGGGCCGCAGCGCGGCGTAGCGGTCGATGGCGCGCTGGAGTTCGGTGCGCTCGTCGGGCGGCAGCTCGGCGCCCTGGGCGAAGTCGAGGATGTGCCGGGCCACCTGGTTCAGCTTGACGTTGCTGCGCTGGGACACGTCGCGCAGCACGCGCCACGCGTCCTCGGGCGGGATCTGGCCGAGGACCACGACGACGCCGATGGCCTGGTCGACCAGGGCGTGCGAGGTGACGGCCTGCTTCAGCTGGGCGACCTCGGTCTGGAGCCGTTCGTACTCCTTGGCGAGGTCGGTGGCGGACAGGAGAGCGAGCGGCCGCGACGACGACAGCATGAAGAATGCCATGGGGCCACCAGAGGGGGACGCGGGAGACGCGGGAGCGGGCAGGACGTTCACCTTTCTCGGACTTCGGCGGGAGCGTCGGCTGCGACGCTCTCGACCCGTCTCCCACACGGTACTTGCACCCGGGAGGGGCCGACATCTCGATGCTCGGGCCTGCCACACACGGTGCGCAGTCCCCGGAACGAAGCGTCGGTCCCGCGTCATCCACGGAACGAAACGCGTCAACTGCGCGACCCTGCCGGTCAACGCCGTGGCAACCGCCCCGTACCGGCCCGTAGGCTGCGCGCGCGGGCATATTCGGTCAGCGGGAGGCCAGTCCCATGGGCACGGTGCATTTCGACAGCAGTGACATCGAGGTCACCGAGGATTTCCTGAGCCGTCACTACGCCCGGATGCGCATCGGCAACGGCACACCGCAGTCGAGCCGGGCCCGTATCCGGCGCGACGAGCTGCCCGGGGTGACCGTCGACGAGCTCGACCTCGACTTCGACATGCGGTACGAGGTGACGCCGCTCCAGAAGATCTGCCTGTGCCTCGTCCACGAGGGCACCATCCAGGACCACTCCTTCGGGCGGGTCGAGGACGCGTTCGGGCCGGGCGACATGGTGTCCTTCGCGCCGCCCGAGCTGCCGTACGAGGGCCGGATCTGCGGCGCCCGGTACAACATCACGATGCTCGACCCCGATCTGCTGACCCAGGTCGCCGCGACGGCCCCCGGCGCGGAGCCGGGACCGGTCAGGCTCACCGGGCACCGGCCCGTCTCCGAAGCGGCCGCCCTCCACCTGAAGCGGACCATCGTGCATCTGCGCGACCACGTCCTCGCCGACCCGGAGGTCGCCGCGCAGCCGCTCGTGGCGTCGACGGCCGCGCAGTACCTGGCCGCGAGCGTCCTCGGCGCCTTCCCCAGCACGGCGCGGACGCGGCCGACGGGGACGGACCGGCACGACGCCCACTCCGCCACGCTGCGCCGGGCCGTCGCCCACATCGAGGCGCACGCCCAGGAGCCGCTCACCGTGCGGGAGATCGCGGCTGCGGCCCATGTGACGGTGCGGGCGCTCCAGTACGCGTTCCGGCGCCATCTGGACACGACGCCTCTGGCGTATCTGCGCCAGGTCCGGCTCGCGCACGCGCACGACGACCTGCGGGCCGCCGATCCGTCGAACGCGACGGTCACGAACATCGCCGCACGCTGGGGCTTCCACCACACCGGCCGCTTCGCGGCGCTCTACCGGGAGGCGTACGGGCGCGCTCCCCTCCAGACGCTGAACGGCGACTGAGAGCGCCGAGAGAACGAGGGTGCGAGCGGCCGGGGCCCCGCGGTCTCCCCGTAGCCGTGCGTCACCCGACTCGCCCCTCCCCCGGGGCGGGTCGCTACGGGGACCCCGCACCATGGCCACAAGGGCTCTTCGCGCGTGGCCGGGACGGGCGGCAGACTGGCGGCGCAGAGCACACCGCTGCCGCTACCGATGGAGCTGCCATGGCGAAGGATCTGTCCAAGCACCAGGCCGCCGCACTCGACGCGCACTGGCGCGCCGCCAACTATCTCGCGGCGGGCCAGATCTACCTCCTCGACAACCCGCTGCTCACCGAGCCGCTGTCCCCGGAACACATCAAGCCGCGCCTGCTCGGCCACTGGGGCACGTCCCCCGGCCTCAACCTCGTGCACACCCATCTCAACCGCGTCATCAAGGAGCGGGACATCGAGGCGCTGTGCGTGTGGGGTCCCGGCCACGGCGGGCCCGCCGTGCTCGCGAACTCGTGGCTGGAAGGGACGTACTCGCAGGTCTATCCGGACGTGTCGCGGGACGCCGCCGGGATGGGCCGGCTGTTCAAGCAGTTCTCGTTCCCCGGCGGCGTGCCCAGCCATGTCGCGCCCGAGACGCCCGGCTCGATCCACGAGGGCGGCGAGCTCGGCTACTCCCTCGCGCACGCCTACGGCGCCGCGCTCGACAACCCGGACCTGCTGGTCGCCTGCGTGATCGGCGACGGCGAGGCGGAGACGGGGCCGCTGGCGACGTCCTGGCACGCGAACAAGTTCCTCGACCCGGTGCACGACGGCGCGGTCCTGCCGATCCTGCACCTCAACGGCTACAAGATCGCCAACCCGACGGTGCTCGCCCGCATCCCCGACGCCGAGCTCGACGAGCTGCTTCGCGGCTACGGGCACGAGCCGCTGCACGTGACGGGCGACGATCCGCTGCGCGTCCACCGCGACCTCGCCCGCGCCATGGACCAGGCCCTCGACCGCATCGCCCGCATCCAGCGCGAGGCACGGGACGGACGGACCACCGAGCGCGCCCGGTGGCCGATGATCGTGCTGCGCACCCCGAAGGGCTGGACGGGCCCGGAGACCGTCGACGGCGAACCGGTCGAGGACACGTGGCGCTCGCACCAGGTGCCGCTGCCCGGCGTCCGCGAGAACCCGGAGCACCTGCGGCAGCTGGAGGCCTGGCTGCGCTCCTACCGCCCCGAGGAACTCTTCGACGCCGAGGGCCGCCCCACCGACGAGGTCCTGGCGTACGTCCCCGAGGGCGACCGGCGGCTCGGCGCCACGCCGCACGCCAACGGCGGGCTGCTCACCCGGGCGCTGCCGATCCCCCCGCTGGAGCGCTTCGCCGTCCAGGTCGACAAGCCGGGCACCGCGCTGCACGAGCCCACCCGGGTGCTCGGTGATCTGCTCGCCGAGATCATGCGGGACACCGCGGACCGCCGCGACTTCCGCCTCGTCGGCCCGGACGAGACGGCCTCCAACCGGCTCCAGGCCGTGTACGACGCGACCGGCAAGGCGTGGCAGGCGGGCACGCTCGCCACCGACGAGCACCTGGCACACGACGGCCGGGTGATGGAGGTGCTGTCCGAGCACCTCTGCCAGGGCTGGCTGGAGGGCTACAACCTCACCGGCAGGCACGGACTGTTCTCCTGCTACGAGGCGTTCGTGCACATCGTCGACTCGATGGTGAACCAGCACATCAAGTGGCTGAAGACCTCGCGCGGGCTGCCGTGGCGTGCGCCGCTGCCCTCCCTCAACTACCTGCTGACCTCGCACGTGTGGCGCCAGGACCACAACGGGTTCTCGCACCAGGACCCCGGCTTCGTCGACCACGTCCTCAACAAGAGCCCCGACGTCGTACGGGTCTATCTGCCGCCGGACGCCAACACGCTGCTCTCGGTCGCCGAGCACGTGCTGCACAGCAGGGACTACGTCAATGTGGTGGTGGCCGGGAAGCAGCCGTGCTTCGACTGGCTCTCGCTCGACGAGGCCCGCGCCCACTGCGCGCGCGGCGCCGGGGTGTGGGACTGGGCCGGCACGGAGGACGGCAGCCGGGACCCGGACGTCGTGCTCGCCTGCGCCGGTGACGTGCCGACGCAGGAGGTCCTGGCCGCGGCGAGCCTGCTGCGCACGCATCTGCCGGAACTCGCGGTGCGCGTCGTCAACGTCGTCGACATGACGCGGCTGCTGCCGAAGGGCGAGCACCCGCACGGCATGCCGGACTTCGAGTACGACGCGCTGTTCACGGCCGACAAGCCGGTGATCTTCGCGTACCACGGCTACCCGTGGCTGATCCACCGCCTCGCGTACCGGCGCACGGGCCATGAGCACCTGCACGTGCGCGGGTACAAGGAGTCGGGGACCACGACCACGCCGTTCGACATGGTCGTGCTCAACGACCTGGACCGGTACCGGCTCGTCATGGACGTCATCGACCGGGTGCCGGGGCTCGCCGTGCGGGCCGCCGCGGTGCGCCAGACGATGGCGGACGCGCGCACCCGGCACCACGCGTGGATCCGGGAGCACGGCACGGACCTGCCGGAGGTCGCGAACTGGTCGTGGACCGGGTGACCGTTCCGGGGCCGGTCAGCTCTGGCCGTTCGTGAACCAGTCGGCGAGGTCGGGCGCGAGCCGCTCCACCGTCACGGGACGCCCGTCGGCCCGCAGCGACTCGGTGGCCGCGACGCCCGCGGCCACCGCCTCGCGGGCGGCGACGGGGCTGGTGTCGGTGGCGCCGCCCGCGCGCACGAAGCGCAGGAACTCGGCGACGAGCAGCGGGTCGGAGCCGCCGTGCCCGCCCTCACCCGGCGCCGGCATCGGCACGACGAGGTCGGCGTCGGCGCGGTAGCCGCTGCGCCGCTTCCAGACGCGGACCTCGGCGGTGTCGCCGTGGTCGCCGAAGTTCTCCAGGCGGCCCTCGGTGCCGATGACGGTGTAGTTGCGCCAGTAGTCGGGCGTGTAGTGGCACTGCTGGTAGCTGGCGTGGATGCCGCCTTCGAGGCGCATCACCATCATCGACAGGTCCTCGACGTCGACGACCGGGTTGAGTCCGGTGAGGGAGAGCGGCGGCCAGTTGTTCTCGGGGTCGTACCAGTCGGGCATCGTGGCGCCGGGCGCCTGCCCGGAGCGGTCGGTGATGTCGCCGTAGACGGTGAGCCCGCCGAGGGCGCTGACACGCTCGGTGTAGGCGCCGGCGAGCCAGTGGATGACGTCGAGGTCGTGGGCGCCCTTCTGGAGGAGCAGTCCCGTGGTGTTGCGGCGGTCGGCGTGCCAGTCCTTGAAGTAGAAGTCGCCGCCGTGGCCGACGAAGTGGCGGCACCACACGGCCTTGACCTCGCCGATCTCGCCGCGCTCGATGAGTTCCCGCATGACGCGGACGACGGGCATGTGGCGCATGTTGTGGCCGACGTACAGCCGGGAGCCGGAGGCGCGGGCGGCCTCCAGGACGCGGTCGCAGCCCTCGGTGGTGATGGCGAGCGGCTTCTCCACGAAGACCGCGACCCCGGCTTCGAGGAGGTCGACCGCCAGCTCCTCGTGGGTGTGGTCGGGGGTGATGACGAAGACGGCGTCGAGGTCCTCGGCGGCCAGCATGGCCTTGTGGCCCTCGTAGGTGCGCACGTCGCCGCCGAACCACTCGCGGGCGCGGTCGAACATGCCGGGCGCGGTGTCGGCGACGGCCACCACGGAGGAGCCCTCGCCGGGGTGGTGGGCCTCGCGGGCGACGGTGGCGCGCAAGCCGAGCCCGATGACGCCCAGGCGCAGGTCGCGGGTGGGGGTGGGGGTGGGGGTGTGCTGCGGCTCGTCCGTACGGAGTTCGGTGGTCATGCCTGGTTCAGCCCTTCATTCCGGAGAAAGCGATGCCCTGGATGAACTGGCGCTGCATCGCGACGAACACCACGATCACCGGGAGCGTGGCGAGCAGGGACCCCGCCATCAGCACCGGGTACTCGGTGAGGTGGGCGCCCTGGAGCGAGGCGAGGCCCGCCGAAAGCGGCATCTTGGCCGGGTCGGTGTTGACGATGAGCGGCCACATCAGGTCGTTCCAGGACCACAGGAACGTGAGGATGCCGAGTGCGAGAAGGCCGGGCCGGGCGAGCGGCAGCGCGATGCGCCAGAAGACGGTGAACGGGTTGGCGCCGTCGAGCCGGGCCGCCTCCTCCAGCTCCTCGGGAAGCCCCATGAAGAACTGCCGCAGCAGGAACGTCCCGAACGCGGAGAACATGCCGGGGACGACCAACGCCTGCATGGAGTCGAGCCAGCCGAGGTTCTGCATGATCTGGTACTGCGGCAGCAGGAAGAGCTGGCCCGGCACCATCAGCACGGCGAGGAACCCGAGGAAGATCGGCCCGCGTCCGGGGAAGCGGATCCGGGCGAAGGCGTAGGCGGCCATGGAGCAGAGCAGCAGCTGGGCCGCGGTCCGCAGCAGCGCCATGATCACGGTGTTCACGAACTGCCGCCCGAACGGGACGCCGTCGAAGACCTTCGCGTAGTTCGAGAAGTCCCAGTGCTCGGGCAGGATCGTGGGCGGTACGCGCACGGACTCGCCGAAGGTCTTGAAGGAGGTCAGGAGCTCCCACAGGAGCGGGAACACGGTGATGACCGCGCCGAGCACGAGCAGCACGTGGGCGGGCCAGATCCGCCCCTGCCGGATGGCCGTCTTACGCATAGTGGACCCACTTCTTCTGCAGCCGGAACTGGACGGCGGTGAGCGCCATGATGAGGACGAAGAGCACGCACACGATGGCCGCGCCGTAGCCGCGCTGGTTGTCGAAGAACGCCTTCTGGAAGAAGAGCATCACCACCGTCTGGCCCTCGCCGTAGGCGGGGTTCTGCAGCGCGTTCTGGGTGTTGGCGCCGAGCATCAGATAGACGAGGTCGAAGACCTGGAGCGACTGGATGACCGAGAGCACGGTGGTGAAGAACAGCGTGGGGCTCAGCAGCGGCAGGGTCACGGAGACGAACTGCCGGACGCGGCCCGCGCCGTCGAGCGCGGCGGCCTCGTAGTAGTCACCGGGGATGGACTGGAGCCCGGCGAGCAGCAGGATCATGTTGTAGCCGACGGTCATCCACACGCCGACGGCGGCGACCGCGAAGCGGATCGTGTGCGGGTCGGACACCCAGGCGGTGCCGTCGATGCCGACGGTGGACAGCGCGTGGTTGAGGATGCCGGCGTCGCCGTTGTAGAGCCAACGCCAGACCACGGCGACCGCGGCGGGCATGGTGACGACCGGCAGGAAGTAGAGGGTGCGGTAGACGCCGGTGCCGCGCAGTCCCTTGAGGTTGAGCAGGACGGCGACGACCATCGAGAGCGGGATGCCGAGGAGGACGAGCCCGGTGTAGACGGCGGTGTTGCCGAGGGACTGCCAGAACTCCGGGTCGCCCACGAGGGTGCGGTAGTTGGAGATCCCGATCCAGGTCGTGCCGCCGAAGGGTCCCCACTCGGTGAAGCTGTAGTACAGGGTCTGCACCACGGGCCACAGGTAGAAGACGGCGAGGCCGAGCCCGGCGGGGGCGATGAGGGCGTAGCCCCACCACTTGTCGCGGTGGCGGAACCGCCGCTCGCGCCGCTTCAGCTCCTTCTGGTCCAGCGGCTTCGGCTTGCCTCGCTGCGCGGGTACGGCGACAGCCGTCCGTGTGTCGACGCTCATCAGGCCCGGCCCTTCCGCTCCTGAGCGAGGAGCTGGTTCATGGCGTCGGCGAGCGAGCCGCTGGCGCCTTCGAGGCTCTCGACGCCGCTCCAGGCCCGCGCGAGCCAGATCTGTTCCTTGTGCGACCAGGCGGCCGTGTTGGCGGAGCTGGGGAACGGCACGGCGTAGTCGAGCGCGTCCAGGTGGGTCCGGAGGTTGAAGCGCGGCATGCCGGCGGCCCACGGCTCGGCGGTGCCGTTGCGTGCGGGGATCGCGGTGCCGTACTTGCCCTGGAGGAGGGAGATGCGTTCGGTGCCGAGGAACCGGACGAAGTCGCGGGCGAGTTCGGGCTGCGGCGTGCGGGCGTACACGACATTGGCGAGTCCGTGCAGCACGGTCGCGCGGCGGCGCCCCTTGGGCATGGGCGCGACGTCGACCTTGGCGCGCAGCTCGCGGTCGGCGTAGAACGTCGCGGCGTTGTACGACGCCTCGTACGTCATGGCCAGCGTGCCCGACTGGAACATCTGGGTGGGGTCGGTGTCGGCCATCTGCTCGAGGGTGGGCGAGGCGCGGTAGCGGTGGATGAGGTCGACCCACAGGCGCAGGCCCTCGCGGGTGCGCTCCTCGGCGTATCCGGACTCCCGCTTGTCCTTCGAGATGACCCAGCCGCCGGCCTGCGGCACGGAGTTGTAGTAGTTCTCCTGGGCGCGGACGGGTGCGCCGACGCCGTAGATCCCGCGCCTGCGGTCGGTCAGCCGCTGGGCGTTCTCGATGAGGTCCTGCCAGGTCCAACGCGCGTCCGGGTAGGGCACCTTGGCGCGGTCGAAGAGTTCCTTGTTGTACCAGAGGGCGACGGTGTCGAAGTCCTTGGGGGCGCCGTACTGGGTGCCCTTCCAGCGGTACAGGGAGACGAGGTCGTCGGGGAAGTCGGCGGTGGGGACCACGGCGTCGTCGCCCTCGGTGTCGAGCGGCAGCAGCTGGCCCGCCTGGGCGTACATGCCGAAGTTCGGCCCGTTCATCCAGAACACGTCGGGCGCGGAGCCTCCGGTGCAGGCGGTGCGCAGCTTGGTCCAGTACGTGCCGTTGGGCGTGAGCTGGACGTCGACGGTCACGCCGGGCCGCGCCCGTTCGAAGGCCCGCGCGGCGCGCTGCATGGCGGGCAGTTGGTAGACGTCCCAGACGCCGTACGTGAGGTGGCCGCGCCGCGAGCCGGACCCGGCGTTCGAGGATTTCGGGGCGTTCGACGAGGAGAGGCCGCAGCCGGACGCGAGCGGCGCCGCCGCGAGTGTCGTGGCGGCCGCGGCGAGGAGAGAGCGCCTGCGCACAGGGAGCCTTCCTGGTGAAGGGTCGACCGGAATGCAAGGACGCTATTTGCTCGAAGTTGATGGGTCAAGGCTTGTTTCGATCACCTTTAAGCAAACCTGGCGATGGTCGGGCGCGCTCACCCGGCGCGGGCGACGTGCGCTCGGGCGGTCGGCCCGACAGTGCTCGGCAGGAGCGTGTTCCCCGTCCGGGAGGGCGTTGTCATGACGATCACGGACGCCGCCCGGCCCCTGACGGGCCGGATCGTGCGGCAACTGGTGCACGTCAGCATCCTCGACATGGCGACACGCCTCGCCGCGCAGGCGTTCCTCGCCGCCCTGCCGATGCTGATCGCGCTCGCGTCGTTCTGTCCGGGGGCGGTCAGGCGCGAACTCCTCGCCTCGCTGCGTACGTTGATCGGCACGAGCGGGCCCGTGGTCGCGCAGGCCGAGGAGCTGACCGGGGGCGGCGACGCCACCTTGCACAGCTGGGGCGCCGCGGGCGTGCTGGTCGCGCTGCTCTCGGCCACCGCGTTCACCCGGGCGTTGCAGCGGCTGTGCGAGCGGGCGTGGGAGCTGCCGCACTCCGGGGTGCGACTCGTGGCGTGGCGCTGGGCGGTGTGGCTGCTGGTGTGGGTGGCGATGCTGATCGTGCAGGGCGCCCTGCACCGGGCGTTCGGCGCGGGCGCGCTCCTCGGCTATCCGTTGCAGTTCGCTGCGGCCGCCCTGATGTGGTGGTGGACCCAGCATCTGCTGCTCGCCGGGCGGGTGCCGTGGCTTCCGCTGCTGCCGGGGGCGCTGCTGACCGCGGCGGGCGCGGTGGCGTTCTGCGGGGTGTCGGGCCTGTGGCTGCCCAGGGCGCTGCGGATGAGCGTGGAGCGCTACGGGGCCCTGGGCTCGGTGTTCACGGTGCTGTCCTGGCTGATCCTGTTCTTCACCACGGTGGTGTTCGGGGTGGCCGTCGGCCGCGTCCTCGCGCAGGAGGAGTTCCTGCGGAGCAGGATCGGCGGCGCGGCGGCCACGGGCTCACGCTGACGCGACCGGCACCCTTCCGTCCCGCGCGGCCGCGGCCAGCGCCTCGTGGTCGCGCTCGTTCTGGTCGGCGTACGCCTCCGCGAAGCGGGCCAGGGCCTGGTCGAAGCGGTCGGAGCCGCCCAGGTAGGCGGCGATGGCGATGCGGTCGCCGGAGCGGGCGTGGGCGCGGGCGAGCGTCGCTCCGCAGGCCCGGCCGAACAGGCCCATGACGCGCGGCGACATCAGATCCGCCTGCGGGATCGCCTTCCAGTCCCGCAACTGCCTTATGTAGAAGTCGCGTTGCCGCCCGTCGAGGCCCTCCACCCGCTCCCAGCCGAGGAACATGTCCCCCGCCGCCTGCATGAGTCGCTGCCCCACGACGACGCGTTCGCCCTGGTTGGTGTGGGCGCCGGCGCCCGCGTACGGCGCGAGCACGGACGTCTGCGCCTCCTTGGCCTGGAGCAGCAGCGGATCGTGGTCGTCGCGGCCGAGCAGCAGGATGATCCAGCAGCGGGTCCCCACGCTGCCGACCCCGACCACCTTGCGTGCCATGTCGACGACCCGGTACTGGCCGAGCAGCGCCCTGCGTTCGGCGGTGAGCGTGCGCGCGTACCGCTCGATCAGGTCGATGAGCTGCGCCTCCGGCTGTTTGCGCTCGACGCCCGGCAGGAGCTGGTCGAGCGGGGTGACGAGCGGCGGGTCGGCGGCGATGCGCAGTTCGCCGTCCACGACGTGTGCGAGCTTGTCGAGGGCCTGGAGGTGGTCGCGGCCGCGCGCCTTGCTGAGCGCCTGCGCCATGCGCCGCCGACTGCGGGTGTCCAGCTTCCCTGACACGGCGGCGTACAGCTCGTCCGCCTCGATCCGCGCATACCACACGTCGAGCGTGCGCATCCCGGCGAACCGCTCCATCGACTGCCGGTACGAGGCCGCCGTGGCCCGCACCACGCGGGCGCGCTCGTCCTTTCCGAAGCCGTTGCCGCGGCCCGCGATGACGAGGCTCGCGGCGAGCCGCTTGACGTCCCACTCCCACGGGCCGCGCAGCGTCTCGTCGAAGTCGTTCACGTCGAACATCAGGCGCCGCTCCGGCGAGGCGAGCAGCCGGAAGTTCAACAGGTGGGCGTCGCCGCAGAGTTGGGCGCGCAGGCCGGTGGCCGGGGTGCCCGCCAGGTCGGACGCCATGATCGCCGCGGCGCCCCGGAAGAACCGGAACGGCGACTCCAGCATCCGTGCGTAGCGGATCGGGATCAGCTCGGGGAGCCGGGTCGCGGACTGCTCCTCCAGGATGCGGACGGGGTCGGGGCGGTCGGCGGCGGGAACGTACACGGCGTGCCCGGAGCGCGGGACGCGGGACCGGGCCGAGCGGCCCGCGCTCGCCCGCTCGCGCGCGGTGGGGTGCCTGCTCGTCGTCTCGGTCATGGCGGGCTCCTTCCCGGTGAGGCCCCACCGTGCGCCGGGCGGGGCGCCGCCACGTCACCCCGACGGTGTGAGGTCGCCTCCCGGGGGTGAGCCCGGCAGTCGCGGCCGGTCGCAGACTCCCGGTCATGGAACCGACGACGCGGGAGACGACGCGGGAACGGGTGCGGGGGCAACGGTGGCTGGCGCGCGCCTCCTTGGCCGCCGCGGCGGGCGCCGTGCTGGTCCTGGCCGCCTTCGCGGGGCTGCGGACCTTCGCGCTGCTCGGCGTGGGGGTCCTGGGGACCGTGGTGACGGCCGCCGCCGTGTGGTGGGTGCTCAGCAGGCGGGGCCCGGTGCGATATCTGGCGCTGCTCCTGGCGCTGGCCGCGCCGGTGTGGGTGCTGGTCGCGTACGCCCGCGCGCATCTGGTGTGGGTGGTGCTGGTCGCGGGCGGGCTGTGGCTGCTCGCGGCTGGGACGGGCCGTGCGGCGCTCGGGCCGCGCCGGGCGCCCGCACCGATGCCGGAGGCGCCCGCGCCCGCCGTCCGCAGGCCGGTGCTGATCATGAATCCGCGCTCGGGCGGCGGCAAGGTCGACCGCTTCGGGCTGCGCGCGAAGGCCGAGCGGCTCGGGGCCGACGTGGTGCTGCTGGAGGGGCCCGAGGCGGTGGACGTCGCGGCGCTCGCCCGGGAGCGGGCGGCGGCCGGGGCGGATCTGCTCGGTGTCGCGGGCGGCGACGGCACGCAGGCGCTCGTCGCAGACGTCGCCGCCGAGTTCGGCCTGCCGTTCCTGGTGATCCCCGCGGGGACCCGCAACCACTTCGCGCTCGACCTCGGCCTCGACCGTGAGGACCCGGCGAAGGCCCTGGACGCGCTGGCCGACGGCGTGGAACTGCGGGTCGACCTCGGCCGGGCGGGCGGCCACCCGTTCGTCAACAACGTGTCGTTCGGGGCGTACGCCGAGGTGGTGCAGAGCCCCGCCTACCGCGAAGGCAAGACCCGTACCACCCTGGAGCTGCTGCCCGATCTGCTGGTCCGGCACAGGGGCGCGACGCTGACGGCCCGCGTCGGCGGGGACGAAGTCGCCGACCCGCAGGCGCTGTTGGTGAGCAACAACCCGTACGGCGCGCACGACGTCGCGGGCCTCGGCCGCCGCACCCGCCTCGACGGCGGGGTGCTCGGCTGCGTCGGTGTGCGGGTCACGAGCGCCGCCCGGGCCGCCGGGCTGCTGCGCGGCGGCAGGTCCGCGGGGCTCACCGCGCGGACCGCGACCTCGGTGGTCGTCGACGCGGACCGGGACACGATCCCCGTCGGCCTCGACGGGGAGGCGGTGCGGATGGCGGTCCCCGTGCGCATCGAGGTGCGGCCCGGGGCGCTGCGGGTGATCGTGCCGCGGCAGCGCCCGGGGACGTACCGGGAGCGCCCGCCACTGGACTGGCGCGGCGTCACGGCGCTCGCCCGTACGGTCCGCGGTCCCTAGAGCGGCGTGCCGTAGACCTTGTGGGCCTCGCGGTGGCCGTACACGGCGAGCGACCAGATCACCAGGATGTCGAGGGCGATCAGGATCGCCGACCACACCGGTTCGTACGGGGTGAAGAAGAAGTTCTCGATCGCGCTCATCGCGGCGATGGTCATGACGACCACGCGGGCCCAGGTGCGGCCGCTGAACAGGCTCACGGCCGCCGCGAACACGATCACTCCGGTGATCAGCTGCACCCAGCCGCGGGCGTTGGTGTCAAAGTCGAACGCGTAGTCGTTCTGCGCCTGGTAGTAGTTCTCGTTGAGGATCGCGGCGAGTCCCGCGATCGCGTGATAGGCGCCGATGATGCCCATCACGAACGCCGCGAAGACCACTCCCCCGACGGCGACCGGACGGACATGGGGCTCCGCTTCCGGCGCTCCGGAACGCGCCGCGCGCGGCGACATCTGCTCCGCCATGTCGACCCTCCTCCTCGCTCTGTGCCGAACCGGACTCGATGCACCCGGAGCATGCGGCCCGCGCCGCCCGCACCGGTTCACCCGCAGCGGATGAGCGCACGGCCGCGGGCCGCTGTCACCCGCCCAAGGTGATGCCCGCACCCGTACGGCCGCCGGGACAATGGCCTGCGGGGTGAAGCTCGCACAGGAGGTGACGCCATGGGCGGGTCGTACACCGGTCCGGGCCCCGAGCCCGTCGGGCCGCTCTCCGGCGGCGACTTCGAGATCCGGATCAGGGGACGGATCGGCGACGCGTTCCGGTCCGCGTTCGACGAGCTGACCGTCGTGCTGCGGCCCGCGGAGACCGTGCTGCTCGGCGCCGGTCTCGACCAGGCGGCCCTGTACGGGATCCTCGACCGCATCCAGGGCCTCGGTCTCGAACTCCTCGAGGTGCGCAGGCTCCCCGGGCCGCGCGACGCGCGCGAGTGAGGTCCTCGCGGTCCCCGCAAGGGGCCCGACCGCTCCGAAATCGGCGCGGAAGGCCCCTTACGCGCCGCGCGCCCGAGCGCCACCGTGGGTGGCGTCATGCCCTCCACATGGGGAGGTGAGGGGCTTGCAGTCGACACTCCGCCCGCGCACGACCGACGATCCGGTGACCGCCGAGCACATCGGTGCGCTCCGTCTGCGACTGAGCTGGCTCAGCGAGGAGAGCGCGCCGGCGGACGCCACGCTGACAGCGTGCCTGATGTGGGTCGCCGAAGTCCTGGTCGAGGTCGCGGGAGACGTGGCCGACCCGCGCGCCGCGGGCGCCCTGGTGCACCGCGCGTCGGTCGCGCTCGCCGCGGTGCCCGTCCCGCCGGACGACGCGTCGGCTCCGTCCGACGAACGACTGACCGACCGTCAACTGGCGGTGCTCAAGCAGTTGCAGGAGGAGGTCTCGCTCCGGCAGATCGCGGACGGCCTCTACGTCTCGTACAACACGGTCAAGAGCCACACGCGCGCCGTGTACCGGAAACTGGGGGCACGCTCGCGGGCCGAGGCGCTCGCCCGCGCGCAGGAGCTGGGCCTCGTCTGACCCGGCGGCTCACAGGATCTGGAGCTCGCGGGCCCTGCGGACCGCGGCGGAGCGGCGGGACACGGCGAGCTTGCGGTAGACGCTCTTGAGGTGCGTCTTCACCGTGTTCACCGAGAGGTACAGCTCCTGGGCGATCTCCTCGGTGGTCATCATCTGGGCGAGCCGATCGAGCACGTCGCGCTCGCGGGCGCTGAGCCGTTCCGTGGGCGACGCGGCGGGTTCCTCTCGCTCGGCCGGCGCGGCGCCGGCACGCCGCGGGTGCGCGGTGCCGAGCAGCCGGGCGCAGGTGGGCGCCACCGTCCGCTGCACCGTCTGCGGCAGCCGGGAGACCGTGACCGCGTCCGCGACGGCCTCGGGGCCCCGGCCACCGTGCTCCACGGTGGCGGCGACGCGGGCGACGACCCCGCCGATCTCGGCGAGGAAGGAGTCGGGGACCTTGCCCAGCACGCCGTCGCTGTGCGCGAGTTCGTCGCGGGCCCGGCCGGGCTCGCCGCGGGCGAGGGCGCCCCAGGCGCGCACCAGGTGCAGGGTGGCGCGCGCCGGTTCGCCCATGGTCCACGGCGGCATCGGGGGCTGGACGGCCTGCGCGGTCAGTTCGTCGGCCGCGCGGAAGCGGCCGCGCAGCGCTTCGAGGAGCGCGAGTTCGACGAGGCAGTCCCTGCGCAGCGCCCCGTTGCCCGCGGCGCCCGCCGCCTTGAGTCCCCGGGTGAGGGAGACCTCGGCTGCCTTGAGGCTGCCGTCCCGCAGCTCCCCACTGCCGCGTACGGACAGGATGAGGGCGGGGATCTCGGGCCGCTCGGCGAGCAGGGTGTGCGGCACGCGGGGGCCCGCCGACTCGGCGTCGGCCGCGGCGGCGCCCGCCCTGCGCGGGTCGCGGCAGCGCAGCCGCTCCATGCGGATCACCGCGTGGGCGAGCCGGCAGCGGGCGACGCGGTCCTCCTCCTCGGGCCGTAACCGGTCGAGGAGTTGGGCGGAGCGCTCCAGGTTCCTGGTGCACGCCTGGTCGTCCCTGCGGATGCGGGCGACGGCCGCGGCGAGCAGCACGGCCTCCGGCTCGTCCGCGGGCGGTTCGGCCGTCGCCCTCGGGTCGGTGTCGACAGGCAGTCTGGACCGGGTGAGGCCGAGAACCTGACCGATCGCGAGGCGGTGCACGATGAGCCGGGCCGCCTCGTTCCAGTCCCCCGCGGCGAGCAGATGGCGCACGGCATCGGCGAGCAGCCCGTGGTCGGCGAGCCAGGCGGCGGCCGTACGGTGCAGGTGCGGCACGAGGCCGGGTGTCTCGTGGCGCAGGCAGGTGCGCAGCACGTCGGCGAACATCTGGTGGCAGCGGTACCAGCCGTGGCCCACGGGCCGCAGGAAGGAGTTCTCCCGCACGAGCGCGGCGAACAGGGCGCCGTCGGCGTCGCCGACGAGTTCGGCGGCCAGCTCCGCGTTGACGCGGTCCAGGATGCTCGTGGTGAGGAGCAGCCGACGCATGCCGGGCGACTGCTGGTCGAGCACCTCCTCGACGAGGTAGCTGGAGATCGCCTCGTCGTCCCCCACGAGCCGCTCGACGAAGCGTTCGGGATCGCCGCTGCGCTCCATGGACATCGCGGCGAGCCGAAGGCCGGCGGCCCAGCCGTCGGCGCGCCGCCGCAGCGTGCTCACCGTCTGCCGCGTCACGTCG
Source organism: Streptomyces sp. SDT5-1 (assembly GCF_052245995.1). Classification (NCBI taxonomy): domain Bacteria; kingdom Bacillati; phylum Actinomycetota; class Actinomycetes; order Kitasatosporales; family Streptomycetaceae; genus Streptomyces; species Streptomyces sp. SDT5-1. The sequence goes on from NZ_CM125963.1 coordinate 1,542,969, forward strand.
ATGCCGTGCTGGGCGAGGAGGGCCGCCGCCTCCCGGTCGTCGAAGGCCAGGTCGGCGGTGCGCACCTCGGCGACCTCGCTGGTGAGCCGCCCCCGGTGCAGGTGCAGCGGCGGGTCGCGGCGGGCGAGCACGACGAGCCGCAGCCGGTCGGGGGCGTGCCGCAGCAGGTGGGTGACGCCGCGCGCGACCGGCGATTCGAGGGCGGGCTGGAAGTCGTCGAGGACGAGGACCACCGGTTCGGTCCGCTCGTTCAGGCGGTCGGCGAGGGCGGCCACGAGGAGCGGTCCCTCCTCGCCCGCGCGCGGTTCGGGCACCGCGACGCCCGCGGAGCGCAGCGCGCCGAACACCCGCTGCCAGAAGACATCGGGGTGTTCGGCGGAGCCGTCACAGGTGACCCAGGCGAGCGGCCAGGGCGGCCTTCGCGTGTGGGCCCACTCCAGGGCGAGCGCCGTCTTGCCCGCGCCCACCGGTCCGACGACGACGGTGAGCGGACCGCGCACGCCCCTGGCCAGTTGGTCGGTCAACCGGGGGCGCGGCACGATCCAGTCGGGCAGCGCCGGCACGGTGTCGCCCGGCTCCGTGCCGCGCCCTCCTGACGGTGTGCGGTGCGACCACTCGCCCATGGTGACCCCCGCTCTCGCGACGACGTGGACCCACCCCCGTGGAGGCAAGTGTGGCCCCGCGCACGCCGCCCGGCACATGCCAGGCGGGGTTTCACCCGGGTGAAGTTCCCGGTCCCGGCGACCGCTGGGACGGGAGGGCTGCCCGGGCCGGAGGGCTACTGGGACTGGAGGGCCTTCACCAGTTCCTCTTCCCTGTCCTTGGTCAGGGAAGTGTGGATGACGGTCGGGTTGAAGGGGCGCAGCGCGTCCTGCACCCGGTCGGGCGTGGTGCGCCGGACGAGCGCGAAGAGGGCGGCGCGGCCGGGTTCGAGGGCGCGCGCGGTCTCCTTCACGAAGGCGTCGTTGATGCCGATGTCGGTGAGCTTGCCCGCGACGGCTCCGGTGGCCGCGCCGACGGCGGCGCCGAACACCGGCATCAGGAAGAGCAGTCCGAACAGCGAGCCCCACAGGGCGCCGCCGGCCGCTCCGGCCCCGGTGGTGCTGTGCGTCTGGTGGACGTGCATCTTTCCGTCCATGGTGCGCCAGGCCACCGCGGCGTCCTCGAGCTCGAGCAGTTCCTGCCGGGACAGCTCGCCCGCGAGACGCAGCACCGATTCGGCCTTCTCCTTGTCCGAGAATCCGAGTACGACGAGTTCGGCCATCAGGTCCTCCTGCGACGGTTTCCGGGTTGGGGTGTGGGATCGGTTTCGGGCCCGACGGGCTCGCCCAGGCGGCGGGCCGCGGCGGTGAGTTCGACGACCACGGGCTCCAGGGCCTCCTCGGTGAGGAAGCCCTCGGCGACGGGTACGCCGCCCGCGTCCCTGACCGCCTTGCGCAGATACTTCGCCCAGACGTGCTCGAGCAGGATGTACGCCGCCGACGTGCCCGGGTCCTGGGACGCGGCCATCTCCTGGATGTCGCCGGTGCTCAGGCCGAACGCGCTGCCCTCGGTCAGACTCGGGTACGTGTCCCGCACCGCGCGGATCCGCTCCCTGGAGATGCCGAGCAGGGCGGCGACGGTCTCGCCCATCCCCTCCTGCTGGTAGTCGAGGGAGACCAGGCCGCCATCGGGCTCCTTGCCGACGAAGAGCAGGTCGAGGACGCGGATCTGTTCGTTCGCCTCGAGGATCGCCAGCTCCTCGATGATCCGCCCCTCGAACTTGGCGTCGGGCCCGAACTCGATGGTGAGCAGCTGGACCGGTCCGATGACCGCCATGGTGTCTCCCTCCGACTGTCGACGTCCGTCTCCACCGGCATCACAGCGGCGCCGCCCGCGCCGCGCGTCACCCGCCGCAGGTGAGCAACGTGCCGCGGCCCGCGGCGACGCTGACCGCGGGAGGTGTCGCGCCATGAGCGAGGAACAGGCCCCCGGTCCCGGCGAGCCCGCGACCGGTCCCCCGTCCGCCACAGAGTCGGAGCTGGAGCGGCTGCGTGCCGAGGTCGAGGCGCTGCGCGACCGGGCCGGCACCGAACGCCGCCGCAGGGCCCGCACGTTCGCGCTGCGCCGCCTGGTCGCGGCGGTGCTGATCGCGCTGGTGGCGGTGCTGGCGGTCACCTCCGTGGTGGGCGTGTGGGGTGCGCGGACCACCCTGAACACGGACCGCTGGATCGCCACGGTGGGCGCGCTGCCCGAGGATCCGAAGGTGAACGCCGCGGTCTCGAAGTATCTCGCGGACGAGATCTTCGACCAGCTCGACGTCGAGCAGCGGCTCTCCGAGGCGCTGCCGCCGCGCGCGGCGTTCCTCGCGGGCCCGGTGACGGGCGCCGTGCACGACTTCATGCGCGAGAAGGTCTCGCAGCTGATCGCGGACGAACGGTTCCAGGAGCTGTGGCGGACCACCAACCGGTTCGCGCACGAACGCATCGTCGCCCTCCTGGAGAAGCGCAACGAGAACATCCGGGTGAGGGGCGACACGGTCACCCTCAATCTGCTGCCGGTGGTCAACAACCTGCTGAACGCCCTGGAGAACGAGCTGCCGGACGTCTTCGGCAAGAAGCTCGACCTGCCCACGCTGTCCTCCGGGGAGCTGCCGCCGGGCCTGCACCAGCGGATCGAGAAGGCGCTCGGCAGGGACCTGCCCGAGGACTTCGCGCAGATCCGGCTCTACGACCGGCACACGCTCGGCCAACTCCAGGACGCGGTCGTGCTGTTCAAGCGGGCGCTCGTGGGCCTGCTCATCGGCGTGCCCGTCGTGCTCGCTCTCGCCCTGTGGGTGTCGCCGAACCGGCGGCGCACCCTGCTCCAGCTCGGCCTGTGGCTGGTGGTCACCGTCACGGTCCTCACGGCCGTCCTGCGGGGCGTGCGGAACCAACTGCTCGGACAGCTGCCGGAGGGCGTCTACCGCGAGGGCCTGCGCTCGGCGCTGTGGACCGTCTTCACGACGCTGCGGGAGAGGGGCGATCAGCTCCTGTGGATCGGCGTGGCCGTCGCCGTCCTCTGCTATCTCGTCGGACCCGGCCGGCTGCCGTCCGCCCTGCGCCGCTGGACCGTCCAGGGCGCGCGTGCCACCTGGCACGGCATGACGCGGGCGGGCGAACGCCTCGTGCGTGACCGCCAGTTGCGGCCGTGGATCGCCCGGCACGCGGACGTGCTGCGCGTCGGCGGGGCCGTCGTCGCGGCCCTGGTGTCGATCCTGCTGTCGTCGTGGACGGCGCTCCTGGTGATCGCCGTGCTGCTCGCCGCGTACGAGATCGCGGTCACGCTCGCGGCCCGCGCCGGCGGCTCACCCCCGGAAGGTGAGGCGCCTCCGCGGCCCCCTGCCGAGACTGGCGCCCCGGGCTGACCGAGGGGCACGTGGGAGGGTCACATGAAGAAGGAATCGCGCGTCGGGCCGACCGGCGACTCGAGCGGACGCTCCCGGCTGTGGGGCCCGTACCTGAGCGAGCGGCAGTGGGGGACAGTGCGCGAGGACTACAGCCCGGGTGGCGACGCGTGGTCGTACTTCCCGCACGACCACGCGCGTTCGCGCGCCTACCGCTGGGGGGAGGACGGCCTCGGCGGCATCTGCGACGAGAAGCAGCGGCTGTGCCTGGCGCTCGCGCTGTGGAACGGCCGCGACCCCATCCTGAAGGAACGTGCCTTCGGTCTGACCAACGCGGAGGGCAACCACGGCGAGGACGTCAAGGAGTACTACTTCTACCTCGACGCCACGCCCAGCCACTCCTATCTGAAATACCTCTACAAGTATCCGCAGGCCGCGTACCCGTACAACGAGCTCGTCGCCGTCAACGGCGGTCGCACGCGCCAGGAGTTCGAGTACGAGCTGCTCGACACGGGCGTCTTCGACGAGCGCCGCTACTTCGACGTGACGGTGGAGTACGCCAAGGCGGACCACGACGACGTCCTGATGCGGATCACCGTCGACAACCGGGGCCCCGACGAGGCGACCCTGCACGTCCTTCCGACGCTGTGGTTCCGCAACACCTGGTCGTGGGGCGAGCACGCCACCGCTGCCACCAAGCCCGTGCTGCGGGAGGCGGAGGGTCCGCACGACACGCGCACGATCCGGGCCGACCATCCGGAGCTCGGCAGCTACGACCTGCGCTGCTCGACCGGGGCCGAGCTGCTGTTCACGGACAACGAGACCGACAAGGCACGCCTGTTCGGCACCGCGAGCGACACCCCGTACGTCAAGGACGGCATCGGCCGGCACGTCGTCGAGGGCGAGCCGCACACCGTCAACCCGGACCGCGTGGGCACCAAGGCCGCCGCCCACCACACGCTCACCGTGCCCGCCGGCGGGTCCGAGACGTTGCGGCTGCGTCTCGGACCCGCCGGTGCCCAGCTCTCCCTCACTCGCGGCTACGACACGGTGTTCAAGGACAGGATCGCCGAAGCGGACGCGTTCTACCGGGAGTTGACGCCGAAGGGCGCGGGCGAGGACGAGGCGCGAGTGCTGCGTCAGGCGCTCGCCGGGATGCTGTGGTCCAAGCAGTACTACGCGTTCGACCTGGAGACATGGCTCGCGGAGCACGATCTGACGCCGTGGAGCCTGCCGCGGACCGGCGTGCGCAACCGCGAGTGGTTCCACATGGTCAGCGACGACATCGTGTCGATGCCGGACAAGTGGGAGTACCCGTGGTTCGCGGCCTGGGACCTCGCCTTCCACGCGGTGGCGCTCGCGGCCGTCGACCTCGGCTTCGCCAAGGAGCAGCTCGAACTCCTGCTGCGCGACTCCTTCCTGCACCCCAACGGGCAGATCCCGGCCTACGAGTGGAGCTTCGGCGACGTCAACCCGCCGGTGCACGCCTGGGCCGCGTACTTCGTGTACACGGTGGAGAAGGAGACGACCGGGCACGCCGACCACGCGTTCCTGGAGCGCACCTTCCAGAAGCTGCTCACGAACTTCACGTGGTGGGTCAACCGCAAGGACCCCACAGGACGCAACGTCTTCCAGGGCGGATTCCTCGGCCTCGACAACATCGGCGTCTTCGACCGCAGCGCCCCGCTGCCCACCGGCGGCTCCCTGGAGCAGGCCGACGGCACGGCGTGGATGGCCCTGTACTGCCAGTCGATGCTCCAGATCGCCCTCGAACTCGTCGAGCGGAACGAGGCGTACGAGGAACTGGTCCTGAAGTTCGTCGAGCACTATCTGTGGATCTCCGCGTCCATGGACCGGATCGGCGACCTCGGCGACGAGCTGTGGGACGAGGAGGACGGGTTCTTCTACGACGTGCTGCGGCTGCCGGACGGGCAGGCGGTCCGCCTCAAGGTGCGCTCGATGGTGGGGCTGCTGCCGCTGTGCGCGTCGACCGTCTTCCAGCCGCAGCAGCTGGAGCGGCTCTCCGGGCTCGGCGAGCGGCTCCAGCGGTTCGCCGCGCGGCACCCCTCGCTGTCCGTGACGCTGTCGCAGGCGCAGGCCGGGAGGGCGGGCGGGCCGCGGCTCCTCTCGGTCGTCGACGAGAAGAAGCTGGTGCGCGTCCTGTCGCGGCTCCTGTCGGAGGACGAGTTCCTCAGCCCGTACGGGATCCGGGCGCTGTCCAAGTACCACGAGGAGCACCCGTACACGTTCTGGGTGCACGGCGAGGAGTACCGGGTCGGCTATCTGCCGGCCGAGTCCGACACCGGCATGTTCGGCGGCAACTCCAACTGGCGCGGCCCGGTGTGGCTGCCGATGAACGCCCTCGTCATCCGCTCCCTGCTGCACCTGTACGGCTTCTACGGCGACGAGCTGACCGTGGAGTGCCCGACGGGGTCCGGGGTGCGCAAGAACCTGTTCGAGGTCGCCGAGGAGATCTCCACGCGGCTCACCAGGATCTTCCTGCGCGACGAGAACGGGCACCGCCCGGTCTACGGCGGCCAGCCGCTGTTCCGCGACGACCCGCACTGGCGGGACCTCGTCTCGTTCTACGAGTACTTCCACGGAGACAACGGCGCCGGCATCGGCGCCTCCCACCAGACCGGCTGGACGGGCCTGGTCGCCGCCCTGATGAAGATCTTCGGCACGCTCGGCCCCGACGCCTTCCGGCCGCGGACCACGAAGAGGTGACAGCGATGGCCACAGTGCCGGCACAGCCCGTGATCCACGAGGTCAACACCCGTGTGTGGCTCAAGGAGACGGGGCGGCGGCTCGGCCGCGAGATCGGTCTCGCGGACGTGCCCAAGGACGTCTGGGACGAGATCACCCCGTCGGGCGTCGACGTCGTGTGGCTGATGGGCGTGTGGGAGCGCAGCCCGCAGGGGCGGGACATCGCCCTGCGGAACCCGAACCTCCGGGCCGCGTTCGAGGCGGCCGTCCCCGGCATCGGCGAGCAGGACATCGCCGGTTCCCCGTACTGCATCCGGCGCTACGAGGTGGACGGCGCGCTCGGCGGAGCCGTCGGGCTCACCGCTGCGCGCGCCGAACTCGACCGGCGGGGCGTGGGGCTGCTGCTCGACTACGTGCCGAACCACGTCGCCCCCGACAATCCGTGGGTCGGCGAGCACCCGGAGCTGTTCGTGCGCGGCGACGCCGAGGACCTGCGGCGGGATCCGGACGGCTTCCTGGACACCGGGCGCGCGGTGCTCGCGCGGGGCCGGGACCCGTTCTTCCCGCCGTGGCCGGACGTCGTCCAACTCAACGCGTTCGCACCCGAGTTGCGGCACTCGACCGTCGAGGTACTCGACCACATCGGCCGGTTCTGCGACGGGGTGCGCTGCGACATGGCGATGCTCCTGACCAACGACGTGTTCGAGCGCACCTGGGGCGAGCGGGCCGGGAAGCGTCCCGGCGAGGAGTTCTGGGTCGAGGTGCTCGGCGCGGTGCACGAGCAGCGGCCCGACATGCTGTTCGCGGCGGAGGCGTACTGGGACCTCGAATGGGCGCTCCAGCAGCAGGGCTTCGACTTCTGCTACGACAAGCGGCTCTACGACCGGATCCTCGCCCACGACGCGGCGTCCGTGCGGGCCCACCTGGCCGCCGACGTCACGTACCAGCGGCGGCTCGTCCGCTTCCTGGAGAACCACGACGAACCGCGCGCCGCGCACACCATGGCCCCGGCGAAGGAGCGAGCGGCGGCGGCCCTGATCGCGACGCTGCCCGGCGCGACGCTGTGGCACGAGGGCGAGTTCACCGGGCGCCGCGTCCAGCTGCCGGTCTTCCTCGACCGGCGGCCCGACGAGCCGGCCGACGACGAGCTGCGCTCCTTCCACGAGCGGCTGCTGTCGGCGGTGCGCCAGAGCGGCATGCGCACCGGGACCTGGCGGCTCCTCGACTGCACCGGCTGGCCCGACAACGACTCGGCGGCCGCACTGGTCGCGTCGTGCTGGACGGGCCCGGCGGGCCGCTTCCTCACCGTGGTCAACCTCTCCGACCACCCGGCCCAGGGCCGCATCCGTCTCCCGTGGCCCGACCTCGGCCCGGGCCCCTGGCAGCTGACGAGCCTCCTCGGCGCGGACCGCTACGAACGCACCGGCGCCGAACTCCTCGACACGGGGTTGTACGTGGACCTCCCGGCGTGGGGCACGCACATGTTGTCCGCCTCTTGAGGCTGGTTCACCAGTCCACGCCCGCGCGGGAACGGAACGCCTCCACCGCGCTCTCGACCGTCGGGAAGAACGCGTCGGGCCCGAACGCGCGGGTCAGACCGTAGCGTTCGAGCTTGCGCCGCACCGGGTCCTTCAGCTCGGCGAAGACCAGGTCGACCCGCTGCCCGCGGAGCGCCTCCCGCAGCTCCTCCAGGACGTCGGCCGCGGTCGTGTCGACGTCGGTGATCGGCTCGGCCGCGACCACGACGCACCGCGGCTCGTCGGCCGAGCGGAGCGCGCCCCGCACCTCGTCCCGGAACGACTTGGCGTTGGCGAAGAACAGCGGCGCGTCGAAGCGCAGCACCACGAGCCCCGGCAACTGCCGCGCCCCCGGATGCGAGCGGACGTCGTGGTAGCCCTCGATCCCGGCCACCCGCCCGAGCACCGTGCTGTACGGCCACCACGCCCGCCGGAACACGTTGAGGATCGACAGGCCGACGGCGACCGCGATCCCCGGAAGGACCCCCAGGAGCGCCACCCCGAGGAACGCGGCCCCGCACAGCCAGAACTCGGCCTTGCGCTGCCGCCACAGCTTCGCCATGCCCGGCAGATCCGCCAGGGACAACGACGCGGTGATGACGACGGCGGCGAGCGCCGGCTGCGGCAGATCACGGAAGAGACCGGGGAGGAGGACGAGCATCAGCAGGATGAGCCCGGCGCCCACGAGGCCCGTCAACTGCGTCCTGGCGCCCGCCCGTTCGGCGACCGCGGTCCGCGATCCGCTGGTGCTGACGGGAAAGCCCTGGAAGAGCCCCGCCGCCGCGTTCGCCGCTCCGATGGCGATCATCTCGTCGTTCCCGCGGACCTCCTGCCCGCTGCGGCCCGCGAACGCGGACGCGTTGGAGATGGTGTCGGCGAGGGAGACGAGCGCGATGCCGAGGGCGCCCACGAACAGCGGCCCGAGGTCGTCCCAGCGGACGTCGGGCACGGTGAACGGCGGCAGCCCCTCCGGCAGCCGCCCGACGAGCTTCACCCCGTGCTCCCCGAGGTCGAACACGACGGTCGCGCCGATGGCGAGCACCACCATCACGAGCACGGCGGGCACCTTCGGCAGCAGCCGCTGGAGCAGCAGGATCAGCGCGATGCAGCTCGATCCCACGGCCACCGCCGCCGGCACGGCCGCCCCGTCGGCCAGCTTCCGTACGAGCCCCTCGAGTTCTCCGATCAGCCCGTCCGCGTCCACGGAGAACCCGAACAGCTTCGGCAGCTGCCCGACGAGGATGGTGAGGGCGAGCCCGTTCATGTAGCCGATCATCGTGGGCTTGGAGATGAGGTCGGCGACGAAGCCGAGCCGCGCCACCCCCGCCAGGATCGTGATCGCGCCGACCATCAGGGCGAGCACGGAGGCGAGGGCGACCGCGCGACCGCTGTCGCCGTCGGACGCGACCAGCGGCAGCACGGTCGCCGCGATCATCGGCCCGAGCGAGGAGTCGGGCCCGAGCACGAGGATCCGGGACGGGCCCGCGACGGCGTAGGCGAGCAGGCAGAGCACCGACGTGTAGAGCCCGGTGATCGCCGGGAGCCCCGCCAGTTCGGCGTAGGCCATGCCCTGCGGCACCAGGAGCGTGGTCAGGACGACGCCCGCCACGAGATCCTTGACCAGCCAGGACCGCCGATACTCCCGCAGGGTCTGCACACCGGGCGGCACCGGCAGGGCCTTCGGCACCGGTGGTTCACCTCCGCCGGGCGATCAGCTTGCCCAGCTCCCACAGCGCGAGGAGCGCGAGCGCGGGCAGCAGCGCCCAGCCGAACTGGCCGAGCCCCAGCGGCACCGTGTCGAGCAGCCGGTTGAAGGCGTCGGTCTGCGTGACGAGCACGGCGAGCACGAACTCGGCGAGGATCGTCCAGTTGAGCTGCTTGCTGTCGAAGGTGTCGACGGTGAGCGCGGTCCCGGTCTGGCTGCGGCACTCGACGGCGGCCACGATCAGGCACAACGCGAACGCGGCGAAGGCGATCGAGTTGCCGATCCGGACGCTGTCGTAGCGCGCCTCACCGAGCTTGATCAGGCTCAGCAGCGCGACGGCGATGCCCGCGCCGACGAGGCCGACGGTGAGCATCAGCGCCGGGGTCATCACCGGCTCGCCGCGCGGGCGCGGTTTGCGGGTCATGAGGCCCGCGCCGACGCGGTCGAAGCCGAGGGAGAAGCCGAACGCCGCGTTGACGACGAAGTGGATCCACAGCACCTGCGCGGGGTTGAAGGGTTCCGCGTCGGCGATGTCGAAGAGCGAGGCGCCGAGGAAGGTGAGCACGAACACGACGAGCAGGATCAGGACGAAGCGGATGTACTTGGTGAGGTTGTCGTAGATCTTGCGGCCCTGCTCGACCGCGTGGACGATCGTCGCGAAGTTGTCGTCGGACAGGATCATCCGCCCGGCGTTCTTGGCCACTTCGGTGCCCGACCCCATGGCCACTCCGATGTCGGCGGCCTTGATGGCGGGCGCGTCGTTGACGCCGTCGCCGGTCATGGCGACGACGTCGCCCTTCTTCTTCAGCGTCTCGGCGAGCAGCACCTTGTGCTCGGGCGCCACCCGGCCGAGGACGCCGATCCGGTCGATGCGGGCGAGCCGCTCCTCCTCGGGCAGCGCCGCGAAGTCGGCGCCGAGGATCGCCTCGCCGCGGATGCCGACCTGCTCGGCGATCGCGGCGCCCGTGATGACGTCGTCCCCGGTCACCATGCGTACGCGAATGTGGGCGGCCTGCGCGGCGGCCACGGCGTCCCGCGACTCGGGGCGCGGCGGGTCGACCATGCCGACGAGGCTGGTGACGCTCAACTCCCGTACCAGGTCGAGCAGATCGCCGTCCGGTGCGAACGCGGCGGGGTCCAGGTCGCGGGTGGCGGCGGCCATCACCCGGCGGCCGGCCCGCTCCATCCGCTCGACCTCTCCCTCGGCCCGGCTCCGCAGCCCGGCGTCGAGAACGATGTCCGCGCCGTCCGAACGGGCGGTGGTCGTGCGCGCGAGGACGGCGGGCGCCGCGCCCTTGACGAAGCAGCGCACGACGGGCCGACCCTGCCCGTCGTGCGCCGCATGGAAGGTGGCCATCAGCTTGTACGCCGGGTCGAAGGGCAGCGTGGCGAGGCGCGGCAGCCGCTCCCGGGTGGCGGCCACGTCGAGGCCCGCCTTGTGGCCGAGGACGAGCAGCGCGCCCTCGGTTGGGTCGCCGACCACCTCGCCGTCGACCAGCGCGGCGTCGCTGGCGACGAGGTGCGGCAGGATCGCGTCCTCGATGCCGGGCGAGCTGCCAGCGGCGTGGTGGATCCGGCCCTCGAGGCCGTAGCCGGTGCCGGAGACGGTGTACCGGTCGAAGGCGTCGACGACCTCGACGACGGTCATCTGATTCATCGTCAGGGTGCCGGTCTTGTCGGAGTTCACGGCCGACGTGAAGCCCAGGGTCTCCACGGACGGCAGGTCCTTGACGATCGCGTGCCGCCTCGCCAGGTCGAGCCCGCCCATGGAGAGGATCGTCTGTGTCACCGTCGGCAGCGCCTCGGGCACGGCGGCGATGGCGAGCGAGACGGCGCTGATGAACAGCGCGTCCCAGGGCTCGTCGCGTCCCCGGCCGAGCGCGAACATCACGACCATGGTGAGCGCGGCGGCCCCGACGATCCACAGGGTGAGCCGGTTCAACTCCTTGGACAGCGGCGACATCTCGCGCCGCGCGGCCGTCAACATGCCGGAGATCCGGCCGAGTTCGGTGGCGGCGCCGGTGGCGGTCACGAGGAGCACGCCGCTGCCGTGCGTCACCGGCGTGGACATGAACGCCATGTCGCTCTGGTCGGCGGGGCCGACCTCCTTGCCGGTCACCGGGTTGGCGTCCTTGGCCGCGGGCACGCTCTCGCCGGTGAGCGCCGACTCGTCGATCTGGAGGGCGGTCGCCGCGACGAGCCGCCCGTCCGCCGGGACCTCGTCGCCCGCGGCGAGCAGCACGACGTCCCCGACGACCACGTCCTCGGCGGCGATCTCGGCCTCCTTGCCGTCGCGCCGCACCCGCGCGGTGGCCTTCGTCATCGCCTTGAGGGCGTTCATGGCGCTGTCCGCCTTGCCCTCCTGGCGCAGTCCGATCACCGCGTTCACGACGGACAGGGCCAGCAGCACCACGGCCGTGCCCCATTCCTGGATGAGCAGCGAGACGATCGCGGACGCGACCAGGATGATCTGCATGTACGAGGTGAACTGGCCCAGGATCCGGCGCAGCGCGGGGACCGGCCGCTCCTCGGGCAGCGCGTTCGGCCCGGCCTCGGCCCTGCGCGCCGTCGCCCGCGCGGAGTCGAGCCCCACGGCCGGGTCGACGCCCAGTTCGTACGCGACCGATTCGGCGGGTTCGGCGTGCCACAGGTGCGCCGACGCGGTCACCGCTCCCGCCTCCGGTGCTTCGTGCCGTACGGATCGGCCGCGGCCCCGGCGGGCGCCTCCTTCTCCAACCGGCGCTTCTCCAGCTCCAGTTCCCGGCGGGTCTCCTCGCGGATGACCGGGTAGCGCGGGCCGATGTCCATCAGGGTGTGCGCGAGCACCGCCGCCGCGCAGATCCGCGCGTACCACTTGTGGTCGGCGGGCACGACGTACCAGGGGGCCCAGCGGGTGCTCGTCGCGGACAGCATGTCGTCGAACGCCTCCTGGTAGTCGTCCCAGCGGGCCCGCTCGCGCGCGTCGGCCGCCGAGAACTTCCAGTTCCGCTCGGGTACGTCGATGCGCTTGAGGAAGCGGATCCGCTGCTCCTCCTTGGACAGGTTCAGGAACAGCTTCACGAGCCTGAAGCCGTTGTCCGTCAGATACCGTTCCCACTCGTTGATCTCGCGGTAGCGGCGCCGCCACAGCTCCTTGCCGTGCCGCTCACGGCCCGGAAGCCGCTGCCGGTCGAGGAGTTCGGGGTGCACGCGCACCACCAGGACCTCCTCGTAGTGGGAGCGGTTGAAGATGCCGATCTCGCCGCGGCGCGGCAGCGCGCACGTGTAGCGCCACAGGTAGTCGTGGCTCAGCTCGTCGTGCGAGGGCACCTTGAAGCCGGCGACGCGCACGCCCTGCGGGTTCACCCCGCTCATGACGTGCCGGATGGTGCCGTCCTTGCCGCCGGCGTCGAGAGCCTGGAGGCAGAGCAGCACTCCGTGCGTGCCGTCGGCGGCGAGGCGGCGCTGGTGGTCGGCGAGCAGGGCGACGCCCTCGCTCAGCAGTTCCCTGCCCTGCCGCTTGTTCTTCAGGCCCGACGTGCTGCCGGGGTCGAAGTCCTTGGACAGGCGCACCTTCTCCCCCGGCTCGACCCGCAGGGGTGCGATGAACTCGGCGATGCGCTCGGCCCGTTCGTCCCTCGGGCGCGCCCGTCCGTCCTTCATGAGCCACCTCGGTCCGTGTCCGCCGGGGAGCCGGCCGGTCAGATCAGCGTGTCCCGCTTCACGGTGCACAGGCCCCAGATCACCAGGGCGTCGAGAGCGATCAGCGTCAGGGACCAGAACGGGTAGTACGGGATGGAGAGGAAGTTCCCGATCATGATCAGGACGGCGAGGACCACGCCGAGCACCCTGGCCCACTTCATGGCGACGAACAGGCCGAGGCTGACGACCACGGCGACCACGCCGAGGATCAGATGGATCCAGCCCCAGGCCGTCAGGTCGAACTGGAAGGTGTAGTCGGGCGTGCGGAGGAACACGTCGTCCTCCAGGACCGCCATCAGACCGCGGAAGAAATCCATGGCGCCCGCGATGAAGAGCATCACCGCCGCGAAGACGGTGACCCCTCCGGCGGCCGCGTCCTTCGCGCTGCCCATGCCGTGCTGCGAAGTGGTCGAGGTGGCCATCACAGGACCCCCAGGTGTGAGGAGGGTGCCGATTGCACCGCTGTGCCGCCGAGTGTCGGGGCCCCACGGAGCGCGAGTCGTCACCCTTCGGGGGTGACGACCCGGGCGGGCGGCGCCCGGAGGCTGTCCGGAGTCCGGCCCGCGACGCGAAGCGAGGCGATGAGCGTGGCAAGCACTCCCGAGGCGGCCCACGGCCGAGGGCCGGGCGGCGACGAAGGTCCCGAGCGGGGCGGCGGCCGTCGGCGCCGGGTCCTCGCGCCGCTCGCGCTGGCCCAGTTCATCTGCAGCTTCGCCGGCTCGAACATGAACGTGATGATCCACGACATCAGCGAGGACCTGGACACCACCGTGCAGGGCGTCCAGACGGCGATCACTGTCTTCCTGCTGGTCATGGCCGCGCTGATGATCCCCGGCGGGATCCTCGCCGACCGCTACGGCCGCAAGCGCTGCCTCGTCGCCGGGCTCGCGATCTACGGGGTGGGGGCGCTGCTCAGCGCGGCGGCGCCCGGCCTCGGCGTGCTGATCCTCGGCAACTCGATCCTGGAGGGCATCGGGACGGCGCTGCTGATCCCGCCGGTCTACATCCTCACCACGCTCCTGTTCACCGAAGTGACGCGGCGGGCGCGGGCGTTCGGCGCCATCATGGCGCTCGGCGGCATCGGCGCCGCGACGGGGCCGCTGCTCGGCGGGCTCATCACGTCGGCGATCAGCTGGCGGGCGGCGTTCGTGTTCCAGGCGGCCGTCGTCGCGGTCATCATCCTGCTGAGCAGGAGCCTGCACGATCCGCTTCCGGCGGACCGCGGGCGCGACTTCGACACGGTGGGCGCGATCCTGTCGGCGGCCGGCCTCGTGCTCGTCGTCCTCGGCATCCTCGCGGCCGACGACAACGCCTGGCTCATGGGGGCGCTGCTCGTGGCCGGGGCTCTCGTCCTCCTCGCCTTCTTCCGCTGGGTACGCGGACGGGAGCGTTCCGGCTCCCGACCCCTGCTCCCCACGAGCCTGTTCAAGAACCGGACGTCCAACCTCGGCCTGATCACCCAGCACACCCAGTGGCTGATGCTCATGGGGGTGTCGTTCGTGGTCGCCGCGTACCTCCAGGTCGTCCGCGGCTACGACGCCATCGGTACGGGCGTCATCTTCACCGCCTCGACGGTGGGGCTGCTCATCAGTTCGCTCGGCGCGGAACGGTTCGCCGAGCGGCGCGAGCAACGTACGCTCATCATGGCCGGTTTCATCGTCACGGTGTGCGGTATCGGCATCCTCCTCGCCCTGGCCAACGCCTCCCAGAAGGCCTGGGCCTCCACTCCCGGCCTCCTCCTGATCGGCCTGGGCCTCGGCCTCATGCTCACGCCGTCCGTCAACGTCGTCCAGTCCAGCTTCCCCGAGGACCTCCAGGGCGAGATCTCCGGCCTCTCCCGCAGCATCTCCAACCTCGGCTCCTCGGTCGGCACGGCTTTGGCCGGCACCATCCTCGTCGCCAACCCCGCGGTCGGCCCCTACGCGACAGCCCTGGCGGTCCTGGCGGCGATCGGCCTGGTGGGTCTGGGGGCGGCGGCGATGCTGCCGAAAGGACGGAGGGGGACGGAGGGAGCGTCGTAGCGGGGTCCGCACGGGCTGAAGGTGGGCACGGGCCCACCCTCGGACCGCGCGGTCACGGGACCTCGGGCTCGCAGGGGTGGCGGACCAGCCGTAGCCACGGCCGTACGAGCCGATACGGGGGCGCGCCCACCGTCAGCCCGTACGCGGCGGCACTCCGGCCGCACGGCCGCCGAGCACAGGCCCAGTTGAGGCCGCGGTCGTACGAGGCCACGGGGGCGCGCCCGGTGTCTGACGGCGGCCCGGCCACGCGGGCGATGGGTGCCGGGTGAGCCGTCGGCACTGCGGTCGTACGAGGCGATGCAGGCGGTGCCATTCGCCTCAGACAGCGGCGCCGTTCCCGCAGGGTCGCCGAACACGGGATCAGCGGGTGGACACCCGGTCAGTCCTCGGAGCCGCGGTCGTACGACACCGCGCTGCGCACCACCAGGTCCTGAAGCGCGGCGCCGCGGCGGCTGAACGGGATCCAGAGCAGGCCAAGCGGCACGCTCACGGACAGCGCGGCCCGCGCGAGGGAGCGGACCGTGCGCAGCCTCCGCCCCGCCCTGTCCGCCACGTGCACGCCCATCAGGCGCGCGCCCGGCGTAGCCCCGACCAGCGCCCACGAGCCGCCGAGGTAGCAGACCGCCAGGGCCCACCCCAGCACCCCGCCGACCCAGCTCGACGCGTCCGGCATCCGAAACGGCGGCCCGACGACCATCATCCGCGCGCAGCCCGCCGCCACCTCGAGGAACAGCCCGACCAGAGCGAGAACCAGCACATCAACCAGCGCGGCGAGCCCACGCGAAACGATCCCGGCCGCTCCGTTCACGTCGCACGCCGCCGCAACACCCGCCCCGCGAACCGCTCGACGTTCCGATCCCCCCGCCGCCCCAGCGCCCGCACACCCTCGACCGCCTCGACGGTCAGCCCACCCCCGGTGTCCCGCACGATCCGCCCCAGATCAACCTCCCGCAGCACCCCTCGGGTGACCCCGGCGATCTCCCCCACATCAACCCTGCGAACGACCCGCCCCACATCAACCCGCTCAACGACGGCATCCACGTCCACCCGCCGCGCCACGCGATCAACATCGACCCGATCGGCGACGGCATCGACGTCGACCCGGCCGGCGACCCGATCCACATCGACGCGATCAGCAACCGCGTCCACATCCACGCGCCGCGCAACACGATCCACATCCACCCGATCGGCGACGGCATCCACATCAACCCGACAGGCGACCCGATCCACATCAACTCGATCAGCAACCGCATCCACATCAACCCGCGCCGCAACAGCGTTCACGTCCACCCGGGCGGCAATGGCATCGACATCCACACGGTCCACGACCGCCCCCACGTCCACCCTCCGAACCACCCCGTCCACGTCCACGCGACGCACGACCCGCTCGACATCGACTCGGTCGGCGACGGCATCCACGTCCACCCGGCGCGCGATCCGGTCCACATCCACCCGGTCCGCCGCCGCATTCATGTCCACCCGCGCGACGACCGCGTCCAGGTCCACACGGTCGACCACCCCACCCACATCCACCCGCCGCACGACCCGCTCCACATCCACCCGATCCGCCACCCCGTTCACGTCCACCCTCGCCACCACCGCGTTCACATCGATACGCGCCACGACCGCGTTCAGGTCGACGCAGTCGAGGACCACGTCGACCGACTTGCGGATCACCAGGCGCGGCGCCTCGCGCAGCGCGCCGAGCAGAGTCCGCGCCATTCGGCCGGCCACCTCGACGGTGCCGCCCGCGCTCACCTCGACCATGCCGCGACCGAAGCAGCGGTCCGGACGCTCGGCATCCTCCGCGGCGGGTGAGGAGGAGCCCGCCAACCCCATTCACCCCGACGGGAGTTCGGGAACACGGCGTACCGCTCCCGCGAAAGCGAAGGGGACGCAGCGTTGCGCCGCCAGCAGGCGGGCCAGGCGCAGCACGCTCAGGCCGCTGGCCCCCAGGTCGTCCACCTGCCGCAGGTCCACCACGACACCCGCGCCGCCGCGCCGGATGGCGCCGTGCAGCACCCTCCCGATGCGGGCCTCCGCCGCGGGCTCGATGGCGCCACGTACCTCGATGACCACCAGGTCGGCCACCCGCCGCACCACGACGGGCGCGACCCCGGATCGGCCACGGACCACGAGCGGAACGTTCCACGTCATGAGCGAGTCCCCCCGAGCGCACCGGACTTGGTAGCCCACAGGATCGGCACGCCGCCCCACCACGGCATCGCTCCGCAGGGGTGAGGGGGGTGGGGAAATCCCCCATCAGCGGTCCCGTCCGCACTGTTGATCACCACCGGGGAGCTTCTTAGGCTCGACCCGTCGCAGCCCTGACGAAGGTGGAGCACCGTATGAGTCACGCAGATCAGGCACAGCACACCGGCCCCCGCCGCCGCACGGTGATCGGCGGCGCCGCCGCCCTCGCCGTCGTCTCGACAACGTTGCCATCCGCCCCGGCCTCCGCCGCCCCCGCCTCCTTCTCCCCCACGGAGCGCGCCCGTTGGAAGAGACAGGCGGAGCGCGTGACGATCACCCGCGACGACTGGGGCATCCCGCACGTCGTCGGAAAGACCGACGCCGACGCGATCTTCGGCATGATGTACGCGCAGGCCGAGGACGACTTCAACCGCATCGAGCGCAACTACCTGGTCAGCCTCGGCCGCCTCGCCGAGTCCGAGGGGAAGAGCGCGCTCTGGCAGGACCTCCGCCAGCGCCTGTACATCGACCCGGACGACCTGAAGAAGCAGTACGCGACGTGCCCCGCCTGGCTGCGCGCCCTCATGCGGGCCTGGGCCGACGGCCTGAACCACTACCTGGCCACCCACCCCGACGTACGCCCCCGCGTCCTCACCCGCTTCGAGCCGTGGATGCCGCTGAGCTTCTCCGAGGGCAGCATCGGCGGCGACATCGAGTCGATCGCCCTGAGCCAGTTGGAGGCGTTCTACACGGACCGCGAGATACCGCCGACCGACGAGGAACGCGGCCTGACGTTCCGCGAACCGTCGGGCTCGAACGGCATCTCCCTCGCCCCGAGCCGCACCCGCGACGGCCACGCCCTCCTCCTCATCAACCCGCACACCAGCTTCTTCTTCCGCTCGGAACAGCACGTGACGAGCGAGGAGGGCCTCGACGTCTACGGCGCCGCGACCTGGGGCCAGTTCTTCATCTACCAGGGCTTCAACGAGAACACCGGCTGGATGCACACCTCCAGCGGCGTCGACAACATCGACGAGTTCGCGGAGACCGTCGACCGCGCGGCCGACGGCTCGTACACGTACCGCTACGGCAAGGAGAACCGCCCGGTCACCACCCGGGAGGTCACCCTGTCGTGCCGCACGGAGAGCGGCGGCCAGGAGCGGCACACCTTCACCACGTACGCGACCCACCACGGCCCGATCGTCCGCGCGGCGGACGGCAAGTGGATCGCGTGCGCCCTGATGAACAAGCCGGTCGAGGCGCTGAAGCAGAGCTATCTGCGGACGACGACGAAGGACTACGCCGCGTACATGAAGGTGGCGGAGCTGAAGGCGAACAGCTCCAACAACACGCTGTTCGCGGATTCGAAGGGCTCGATCGCCTTCCTGATGCCGCAGTTCATGCCGGTGCGGGACGACCGCTTCGACTACATGAAGCCGGTCGACGGCAGCGACCCTGCGACCGACTGGCAGGGCCTGCACTCCCTGGACAGCATGCCTCGTGCGGTGAACCCGAAGAGCGGCTGGGCGTTCAACAGCAACAACTGGCCCTGGACCGCGGCCGGCGCGGACAGCCCGCACAAGGAGGACTACCCCCGCTACTTCGACAAGGCGGGCGAGAATCCGCGCGGCCCGCACGCGATCCGCGTCCTCACGTCACGCGACACATTCACGCCGCAGACCCTGATGGAGGGCGCGTTCGACCCGTACCTGACGGCGTTCGCCCGCCTGGTCCCCGGTCTCGCGAAGGCCTGGGACGGCCTGCCGAGGAGCAGTGCCCGGCGCAGGCGGCTCGCGGCGCCGATCGGGCTGCTGCGGGACTGGGACTTCCGCTGGTCGGCGAGGTCCACGGCGACCTCGCTCGCGGTGTTCTGGGGCGAGGCCCTCTGGGCCCTGGTGTCCAAGGCCGCCGCGGACGCGGGCCTGTCCGTGTGGGACTACGCGGCGGACCGCGCCACGGACGCGCAGCGCCTCACTGCGCTCGACTCCGCGGTGGACCGTCTGACGCAGGACTTCGGCGACTGGCGCGTCCCGTGGTCGGAGATCAACCGCTACCAGCGCAACGACGGCTCCATCACCCAGACCTTCGACGACGCCAAGCCCAGCCACCCCGTCCCGTTCACCTCCGCCCAGTGGGGTTCCCTCGCCTCCTTCGGCGCCAAGCGCTACCCCGGTACGAAGCGCTACTACGGCACGAGCGGCAACAGCTTCGTCGCGATCGTCGAGTTCGGCCCGAAGGTGCGGGCGTGGGCCGTGACCGCGGGCGGCGCGAGCGGCCACCCGGATTCCCCGCACTTCGGCGACCAGGTCAAGCGGTACGCGAGCGGCGACCTGCGCCCCGTGTACTTCTACCCGGAGGAGCTGGCAGGGCACGTCGAGCGGAAGTACCACCCCGGGGTGTGACCCGGCCGCGGGTCCGGTCGACACATGATCGCCGCGGCCCGAGCATGTGGGATATGCAGGCACCCGCATCCCCCCGTGGTCCACGAGGCCGGGCGCTGCCGCTGCTCCTGGTGGCGGCGGCGTCCGACGTCTCGCTCGACTGGCTGGCCGAGCTGGACGACCCCCGCTTCTCGTACCGCATGGTGCACAGCGGCCGGGAGGCCCTGCGCGATCTGTACCGCTACCGGCCGGACCTGCTCGTCCTCGGGATGCGCGTACGGGACCCGGGGCTCTGGGAGGTGCTGCGGCGGGTCCGGGAGATGACGGAGGACCTGCACGTCATCGTCGCCGCCCCGCGCCTCGACCGGGACGACGCGGTGCGGGCACTGGAGTCCGGCGCGGACGACGTGCTCTGGTACGGACTGCCCGAGGGGCTGCCGCGGGCCCTGGTGATGGCCCGGCTGCGCCGCGCGACGCCCGCCGCGCGTCCCGAGCAGCTCCTGGAGGACGGCTCCGTCCGCATCGACCTCGCCACCCACGAGGTGACCATGGGCGGGCACTACGTGCCGCTGACCCCGCTGGAATTCGACCTGCTGCACGTCTTCGCCCGCAATCCCGGGCAGGTGCTCACCCCGGAGCAGCTGCTGCACCACGCGTGGCGCGGCCATGCCGAAGGGGACCCGGGCAAGGTCAAGTACGCCGTGCTCCGGCTGCGACGCGGCATCGAGCGGGCGACCGGCGGCGCGGCGCCGATCGAGACCGTGCGCGGGGTCGGCTACCGGTACGTTCAGCCCGCCCCCGACCCGGCGTAGGTCCCGGGCCGAAGGTCCCGAACCGGGCCGCGGCGCGCGCCGCAACCGTCGCGCAACCTCGCCACGACCTCGCCGCCCCCTGGCCCGCCCATCGTCGTAGACATCGCACGGCGCCCCGCCTGCGAGAGTCCACGACAGGGCAAGGGACAGCTCGTCAATGACACTCGTCGCACTCATCCCCGCACACAACGAGCAGGACCGCATCGTCGCCACCCTCGCGGGCCTGTACCGCCAGACGGTCCGCCCGGACCGCATCGTCGTCGTCGCCGACAACTGCACGGACCGCACCGCGCGGATCGCCGCGTACTGCGGCGCCGAGGTCTTCGAGCCGACGGACAACAAGGACAAGAAGGCCGGCGCGCTCAATCAGGCGATGGCCCCGCTGATCGCCGACCTCGCCGACGAGGACCTGGTGCTCGTCCAGGACGCCGACACCGTCCTCAACCCCGAGTTCGTGCGGTGCGCGGTCGAGGCCATGGAGGACCCGACGATCGGCGCCGTCGGCGGCATCTTCTACGGCGAGCCGGGCGGCGGCCTCCTCGGCCAGCTCCAGCGCATGGAGTACCAGCGCTACGCCCTGGAGATCCGCCGCAAGAACAACGAGGCCGTCGTCCTCACCGGCACCGGCAGCCTGTTCCGCGCGGGTGTGCTGCGCCAGGTGCGCCGGGCGCGCCTGGACGGGGTCATCGGCGGCGGCGAGAGCTACTACTCGCTGGCCTCGCTCACCGAGGACGACGAGATCACGAAGGCCGTCAAGACGCTCGGGTACCGCACCGTCTCGCCCGACGGCTGCTGGCTGGTCACCGAGGTGATGCCGTCGGTGGGCAAGCTGTGGCACCAGCGGCTGCGCTGGCAGCGCGGCGCCCTGGAGAACCTGCGCGACTACGGCTGGACGCCGGTCACCCGGAAATACTTCGGCCAGCAGTTCATGCTCGGCGTCGGCGCGCTCGCGCTCGGCCTGTTCTTCCTGTTCGCCGTGTTGAACCTGGCGATCGTCGGCTGGGGCGGACTGTCCCTGTTCTGGTCCTCGATCATGCTGATCTTCGTCGTGGAGCGGACGCTGACCGTACGACGCCTGGGCTGGCGGGCCACGCTGCTCGCGCTGCCCCTGATACCGGAGCTGCTGTACGACGTGTTCCGGCAGGCCGTCTTCGTTCGCTCGCTCGTCGACCTGGTGCTGCGCCGCGAGGCCCACTGGGTCGCCACCTGAAGCCACCCCTCTCCCCGCCTCAACCACCGAACCCCACCAAGGAGTTGCCCCATGTACGCGAACCCCACCAGCGCCGCGATGCTCGGCGGCGCGGGCACCGGCGCCCTCGCCATGACCGGCAGCCTCAGCCCGCTGGCCCTCCTGGGCCTGGTCGTCGGCTGCCTCACCCTGATCGCCGCGGGCCTCGCCCTGCGCACGCTCAGCCCCGTGATCGCCGGCAAGGACCGTGGCCCCGGCCCGTACTGAGCGGGCCCGCGCGCCCCTCAGCCGTAGTACGCCAGGAACATGTCCACGCCGCGCTCCACGAGCCGCTCGGCCAGGTCGGGCGCGAGCCGCTCGCCGTACGCGCTGTGGACGATGTGCGGGTACAGCACCAGCGCGTAGAACTGGAGGATCGCCACCTCCATGTCGTCGATGCGCAGGTCGGCGCAGGACTCGAGGGCGGCGGCCAGGGGCTTCGCGAAGCGGTCGGGACCCTGGGCGCGCCAGGCGCGGCCCAGCTGCGAGAAGCGGTGCGACTCGGCGGCGATGAGCGCGCGCAGCGCCAGCACCTCGTCCTGGGCGATGCCCTCGACCCAGCCGCGGGCCGCACCGGTGAGCACGTCGCGGATGTCGTCGTCGGCGGTCAGGCGGCGGCTCATCGCGCGGGCCGATTCACCGAGGGCCTGTTCGAGTGCGTCGCCGACCACCTCGGTGAACAGGTCCTCCTTGCTGCCGAAGTGGTTGTAGATCGTCACCTTGGAGACGCCCGCGGCGGTGGCGATCTGGTCCACACCGACCCCGAAACCGTGCTGCAGGAACTGCGCCCTGGCCGCTTCGATGATCGCCACGCGCTTCCGGGCGGCACGCTCCCCCGACGGCTTCTGCCTGGTCACCGCGTTGTCGCTCATGTCCTTCAAGCCCTTCATCGGTCGCATCCTAGCAATCGGGCTGAACTGAACAGTTGAGTTCACTTCATATGAACTGTACTGTGCAGTTCAGATTGCTCCCCCGCTCGACGCCCCCAACGGAGCTGAATCCCTATGCGCCCGATCGACGTCCTCACCGCCTCCGGCAGCCTGCGCCCCGACTCACACAACACCGCGCTGCTGCGCGAGCGGACCGCGGCGGCGGACGCCCTGCTGATCGCCACGCCCGAGTTCAACTACTCGGTGCCAGGCGTGCCGACCGGCGCCGCGCCCACCAACTTCGGTTCGGTGCGCGCCCAGTTGCCGCTGGGGCACCGATGACCACCGCCATCGCTCCCGTGCGGGGCACGGTCGACGCCCGATTCACCGGCGTGCGCGACGCGTTCGCGGCCGTCGCGGGCGAAGAGCCCGGTCTGAGCGCGCAGTTGTCCGTGCGCCTGCACGGCCGGCCGGTCGTGGACCTGTGGACCGGCCAGGACATCACCGGCGACGCGCTGCTCGCCCTCTACTCCTCCGGCAAGGGCGCCGCCCACCTCGTCACGGCGCTGCTCGTCCAGGACGGCGTGCTGGAGCTGGACCGGCCCGTCGTCCGCGACTGGCCCGAGTTCGCCGCGGGCGGCAAGGGCGGTCTCACGCTGCGCGATCTGCTGGCCCACCGGGCCGGCCTGCTCGGCGTCGCCGGGGGCCTGAGCACCGATGAACTCTCCGACGAACCACGGCTCGCGGCACGCCTCGCGCCACTGTCACCCGCCTGGGAGCCGGGCACCGGGTACGGCTATCACGCGTTCACCGTCGCCGCGCTGACCGGCGAGGTCGTGCGCAGGGTCACCGGGCGCACGCTCCAGGAGCACTACGCGGAGCGGCTGCGGATCCCGTACGGCCTCGACTTCCACCTCGGCCTGCCGGAGTCGGAGGAGCCCCGCTATCTGCCGGCACAGCCGCAGCCGGCGGTCCCGGGCCAGTCACCGCCCACCGGACTCACGACCCTCGCCTTCAACGCGCCGACCGACCTCGTGTCGTACGCCAATACGCGCGCGGTCCGCGCGCGGGGCCCGGCGTCGTCGGGGAGCGTCGGCACGGCGCGCGGCCTGGCGAAGATGTACGCCGCGGCGATCTCCACGGTCGACGACCGCGCGCCGCTCCTGGCGCCCGGCACGCTCGCGGAGTTCACGACGCCGCACTCCCCCGGCGTCGACCTCGTCACCGGGGAGCCGGACCACTTCCTGCTGGGTTTCGAGGCGCAGGGGGTGCGGTACGAGGCGCTGGGCGCGCGGGCGTTCGGGCACAGCGGCGCGGTCGGGGCGCAGTCGTTCGCGGATCCGGACACCGGTCTCGCGTACAGCTACACGCGGCGCCGCTTCTCGGCGGGCGGTGGCGGCGGGGCACAGGAGAACCACCGGCTGATCGCGGCGGTGACCGAAGCACTGTGAGGTGGTGACACGGAAGAGTTCCGCCGGGCGATGATGACCGGCATGGAACTCCTCCTCCAAGGCGACAAGGTCCTCCTGCGCCCGGTGACGAGCGACGACGTCGACATCCTCGCCGGGATCGTGCGGGAACCCGAGGTGGCGGCGTGGTGGCCGCCACCGGACGACTACGACAAAATGCTCGCGATCGTCCACGACGGCGAGGTCATCGGCGCGATCCAGTACGCCGAGGAGAACGACCCGGAGTTCCGCCGCGCCGGCATCGACATCTTCCTGTCGGCGCGCCACCGCGGGCAGGGGCTCGGCCCCGACGCGGTGCGCACGCTGGCCCGGTGGCTGGTGCGGGAGCGGGGCCACCACCGGCTGACCATCGACCCGGCGGCGGCCAACACGGCGGCGATCCGCAGCTACCGCAAGGTCGGGTTCGAGCCGGTGGGGGTCATGCGGTCGTACTGGCGCAACCATCGGACGGGGGTGTGGGAGGACGGCCTGCTCATGGACCTGCTGGCCGACGAACTGAAGTGAGGTGCTCGGGAACAGGCGGTCGGGTCGACGCCGTTGCACCTCCGGGGAGAACGCGAGGTTCTCCGACGACCGTCCGCAGGAGGACCTCCGATGACCGAACGACCCTTGACGCTCATGGCCGTGCACGCCCACCCCGACGACGAGGCCACCAGCACCGGCGGCGTGCTCGCCCGCTATGCGGCGGAAGGCGTCCGTACGGTGCTCGTGACCTGTACCGACGGCGGTTGCGGTGACGGGCCGGGAGGCGTCAAGCCCGGCGAACACGGGCACGATCCCGAGGCCGTCGCCGCGATGCGCGCCCAGGAGCTCAAGGCGAGCTGCGAGGTCCTGGGGATCAGCCACCTGGAGACCCTGGACTACGCGGACTCCGGAATGATCGGCTGGCCGAGCAACGAGGCGCCCGGCTCCTTCTGGCAGACCCCCGTCCCGGAGGCGGCCGCCCGGCTCGCGGACCTGATGCGCCGCTACGAGCCCGATGTGGTCGTCACCTATGACGAGAACGGTTTCTACGGCCACCCCGACCACATCCAGGCCAACCGCATCACGATGGCGGCCCTCGACCTGATCGACTTCTCGCCGAAGGTGTACTGGACGACGATGCCGCACTCGGGCATGCGGAAGTTCGGCGAGATCATGCGCGAGTTCAACGAGGACATGCCGGAGCCCGACCCGGCCGAGGTCGCCGAGATGGAGAAGATCGGCCTCCCCGACGAGGAGATCACCACGTGGGTGGACACGTCCGCCTACAGCGACCAGAAGTTCGACTCCCTGGCCGCCCACGCCAGCCAGGGCGAGAACATCTTCTTCCTCAAGATGGGCAAGCCCCGCTTCGCCGACCTGATGGGCCTCGAGACCTTCGTCCGCGTCAAGGACACCACCAACGCCCCTCTCCCCGAGAACGACCTGTTCGCGGGCCTGCGCTGATTCAGCCCGCGAAGCAGCAGTCCCCGCACACCGAGCCGCCCGGGACCCGGTAGTAGAGGCAGCAGCTGCGGCGGTGGAAGGTCAGGGGTGGGCCCGGGGTGAGGTGGCCGGTGTTGTGGAGGCGGCCCTGGGTCAGGAGGTGGCGGGTGCGGGTGAGGATCGTGGGGTGCAGGTCGGGGCGGGTGCGGGAGAGGACGGAGGCCGTGCCGGCGAGGGCCGATGCCATGTTTCCGGCCAGGAGGCGGGGCGCGAGCTTGACCGGCAGGGTGCGTTCCACGTGGCGCAGGACGCCGTCGACCTGGTCGAAGAGGGCCTCGGTGGGGAGGGCGGCCGGCGCGGCGAGGCGCAGGGCGGCGCCCTCGCCCGTCCACTCCAGGCCGTCGAGGTCCGGGACGATGCCGTACAGGAGCGCGCAGGCCAGGGTCGGTGACCAGACGCGTGCGGCGAGGCCCAGGTGGGCGATGGAGACGCCGACCCGGGTCTCGTCCGTGGCGTAGCGCGCGGTGACCGAGCGGGCCAGGCCGGTGAAGTGGGAGGGGGAGTTCGGGGATGTGAGGGCGGAATCGGGGGCGCGGTGCACGGTTGTGGGGAGGGTGAAGAAGCCGCCGAGGGCGGACACTTCGCGCAGGGCGTGCGTGATGTCCGTGCTCACGGCTGCTGCGCCCGTACGCGGCGGGGCGGCCTGATCGTGTAGAAGTCGAGCATCTCCGGCATCGGCGCGACACCGGGGCCTCCCGCCCGTACCCACTCCGCGATGTCGTCGTTCGCGTCCGGGTCGTTGACGAGGCCGAGCCACACGGGTCGGGCGCCGGCCGCGCGGCCCTCCGAAGAGGGCTGCACCACCACGACGTTGGCCTGTTCGCAGACGTCGAGGCACTCGGAGATCTGCACGGGCGCCGCCGCGCGCAGCCGCGCCGTCTGCGCGGCATGGTCGCCGTTCACCTTGACCGTGCCGCAGCAGCAGTCGCGGCACACCACCAGCCTGCACGGCACGGAGCGTTCACGGCGGGCGTCGGCCGACCTCTTGGGCATGCCGCGTTCCTTCCTCTCGCCGGGGAGATCCGCCCCGGAGTACGTCGAGGGGGCGGCGGCGTGAGTGTCCTGGCTCTCGGGTCCGCGCTCGTCCCGGCCTTCCCGCCCCATGCGGGGCAGTGGCTCGTTCGGGATCCGCTCGCCGATCACAGTGGCGGTACCGCACCGGAATCGCACCGGTTTCCTCGGCCCGCCGTCGCCCATGTCGGCGCCCATCATGCCAGTCGGGCGGGTCCGGCCTGCCCGGCGACGGCCCCGCGGGCCGTTTTTTGACCAACGGTCGATTATTGACCTCGTGTCATCCATACTTGCGCCATGCGTACTGTGCAAAGAAAAGCCAAAGAAGTGGCGGAGCGTGACCAGTCCCTGGTGCGGCTCGCACTGGAGATGGTCGAGCGGGACGGGTTCCACAACCTGACCCTGGGGCGCCTCGCCGCGGAGGCCGGCTACTCCAAGGGAACCATCTACAACCACTTCCGGAGCCGCGAGGACCTGCTCATCGAGCTGTCCACGGAGAGCGCGCGGCGCCAACTCCTCTACTACCAGAACATCGCGGACCTCGCGTGGGGCGGCGTCCAGGCGCTGTACGGCCTGATGCTCGCCTACATCCGGCACGCCGAGGTCGCCCCGATCCTGTTCGAGTGCAGCATCACCGCCCGCACGGACGCGGTCTGCGGGGCCGCGTCCGAGGCCCGCCTCAAACGCCGTGACCTGGTCGAAGCCCAGATGTCGCAGGTGGTCGGATCCATCGTCGAACGGGCCGTGACCGAGGGCCCGTTCGACAACCCGCACATCTCCCCCGCCGTGGCCGTGGACGCCCTGCGCTCCTCCATCCTCGGCTACGCGGCGATGCATCTGCTGTCCCGGCGCTTCCTGTGGGCCGCGGAGGAGAGCCCGCGGGACCGCCTCCTGGTGCTGGCGTCGATGGTCCACGGCCTCGGCTGGCCGCGCCTCGACGCCGAGGAGATGGTGCCGATCCAGCGCGCCGTCGCCGACATCGTCGAGGCCGCCGACGCACGCGCCTGACCGCATCCGCGACCGCACCCGCATCACCCTCCGTGATCGCCCCGCCGGCGGAGCCCCACGCTCCGCTGTGGCGCGTTCACGACGTGTTCATGTGAACTGGTTGTCAAAAAACGACCGATGGTCATAACGTTCTTCGCGCCTGGTCCGATCAGGGCCGGGCGGATGCGAACGGAGGGGATATGCGCATCACCATCGCCCGACGAGGCAGCGCCTTATGGGAGGCGTGTGCCGAGCTGGCGCGCACTCGCTACGCACGGGACTACGGGGCCCGGATCGAGCCCACGCCCGACTGCTTCATCGCCCTGAGACCCGCGGACGGCCCCGACGGGGCGCCGCTGGCCTGCGCAGGGCTCACGCATGGGGGGACGCGGGGGCTCCTCATCGAGAACTACTTCGGCGGCCCGGCCGACCGCGTCGTCGCCGAGCACACCGGCGAGCACTGCGAGCCGACCGCCCTGCTGGAGATCGGCCCGCTGGCCTCGATCGAGGCGGGCGCGGGCCTCGCCCTCATGCGGATGCTGCCCGCCTTCTGCTGGTGCAACGGCGCCTCGTTCGCGCTCTGCACCATCACCCGGCCGCTGTCCGCGATGCTGGCCCGCATCGGCATCGGCTTCACACCCCTGGCCCCGGCCACCGAGGACCTCCTGCCGCCCGAGCAGCGGGGCCGCTGGGGCACGTACTACGCCACCGACCCCATCGCCGGCTACGTCGACCTCCGGCACTTCGGCGCGGAGATCAGCGAACGCGCGGAGCTCGGCTACCACATGGCCGTGACCTGGGGACAGCGGACACAGGACGCGCGGCGCACGCCCGCGGTCGCGACGGCGGGTGCCCGATGAGAGCGGCCCTGACGGCGCTCGCCGCGCCCGCGAACCGGAGCAGGGTCCTCGTCGAACGGCTCACCGCCGACGGGACGCCGCCCGAGACCTACACATACGCACAGATGCACGCCTGGAGCGACCTCGTCCGGGGCGAACTGCGCGCGCGGAACGTCCCCGCCGGCAGCCGCGTCGGCCTCGTCGCGGGGAACGGCCCGGAGTGGGTCGCCGCCGACCTCGCGCTGCTGGCCGAAGGGCTCGTGGAGGTGCCGGTCCCGCTGGCGTTCTCCGCCGAGCAGGCCGCCTCCCTGCTGCGCGGCGTGGACGTCTGCCTGGCCGACGCGGCGGGCGCGGCCCGGCTCGAGGAATGGGGGCTCGACGGCTCGGCCGCCGTGATCCGCGTGGAGCCGACAGGCGGCGAAGTCCCGGACCATGAAGGCGACTTGAACGAGCCGGTGTCCGACGCCGACCGGATCATCAAGGTCATCCACACCTCGGGCACGACGGGCGCCCCCAAGGGCGTCAAGATCCGCTCCGCCGGTCTCTTCGCGCTCCTGGAGTCCCTCGACACCGTCTGCCCGCAGGGGATCTTCGAGCGCTATCTGTCGCTCGTACCGTTCAGCCTCCTCATCGAGCAGGTCACCGCGGTGTATCTGCCGATCGTGCGCGGCGGCCGCATGGTGCTGCTTCCCGAGTCGGTGTCGCTGCTCGGCACCGCGGGCTCACGCGCCGACGACGCGCTGCGGTGGCTGCGGGCGGGCCGGCCGACGGCGGCCGTGCTGCCGCCCGCCGTGGTCAGCGCGCTCGACAAGGCGGTACGGGGCTCGGGCGCCGACGCCGACACCGTGTTCGGGGCGGGACGCAGGCCCTTCCTGATGGCGGGCGGCGCCCCGGTCGACGCGGCGGCGTTGCTCCGGCTCGACGCGGCGGGCCTGCGGATCCACGAGGGCTACGGGCTGTCCGAGAACAGCTCGGTCGTCTCGTGGAACACCACCGACCACTGGCGCCCCGGCACCGTGGGCCGCCCCCTGCCGCACTGCGAGGTCCGCCTGTCCGACGGGGGCGAACTCCTGGTCAGGTCGACCTCGCTGTTCGCCGGATACACGGTCGAGGACCCCACCAGCCGCCCGGTGGACGAGGACGGCTGGCTGCACACCGGCGACCGCGCCGAGATCGACCCCGACGGCAGCATCCGCATCCTCGGCCGCCTGAAGAACGTGATCATCACGGGGCACGGCAGGAACGTGTCGCCGGAGTGGGTCGAGGGCCGCCTGCGCACCTGCCCCTCCGTCGTCGACGCGGTGCTCTTCGGCGAGGGCATGGAGTATCTGACCGCCGTCCTCGTCACCTCCGACGCCGCCGCGGCGGCCGACGGCGAGGTCGTCCGGCAGGCCCGCGCCTACGCGGCGGAGCACCTCGCGGAGACCGACCGACCCGAGCACTTCATCGCGCTGCCGGACGAAACGTCGCTGCGCGAGCGGTACTTCACCGTCACAGGACGCCCCAGACGCGACCTGATCCTCGCCGAGCTCGTCACGCCCGCGCCGACCACGCGCTGACGACACCGCTCGGCCCGACACTTCCATGGGGGATGACATGACCACCACGCAGCACAGCCTCCGCCTCGCGTCCATAGGGGACGGCGACGGCATGCTGATCACTCCGCGCACCGAGGGCACGCCCTTCGCCGCGCTCTTCGACGCGGGGCTCGACGGGCTGCTCGCCGACGCGGGGCACCTGCTGATCCGCGGCTTCGACCCGTCGGTCGAGGACTTCAACGAGCTGGTGCGGCAGTACAGTTCGCGCACCACGCTCGACCCGGCCCGCGTCTTCCACGGCTCCGCCGCGCAGAAGGTCGACTCCGGGCACGCCCCGATCGGCCTGCACCTGGAGAACGGCGGCACCCCGTTCGCGCCCGAACTCCTCTGGTTCCACTGCGTCAAGGCCGCCAGGTCCGGCTCCCAGACCACCGTCTGCGACGGCTACCGAGTCTGGGACGCGCTCTCCGACCGGGCGAAGGAGGCCTTCACCGCGCAGCCGATCCGGTACGCGAGGACCGTGCCGGCCGAGCTGTGGCGGCGCCTCGCCGCGTTCATGGCCGGCGACGGCCGCGGCCTCGACGAGATGTCCGTCGCCGACCTGTACGCCCAGGCCAACCCCGGCGCGAAGGTCGAGTTCACGGAGAACGCGGACGGCAGCCTGCGCTACGACTACCAGGTGTACGCGGCGCACCCCACCAAGTGGTCCACGCGCACGGCCTGGGCGAACAGCCTGCTGGGCCCGTCCTTCAACTACGAGACGCCCGACATCCGCTTCGCCGACGGCAGCCCCGTGCCGGACGCCGTCGTCGCCGAGTACACCGAGGTCACGGAGGCGGTGACCGAGGAGATCGCGTGGGCGGACGGCGACATCGTCCTCATCGACAACTCCCGGGTCATGCACGGCGCCGCGCCATCACCGACCCGGACCGCACCATTCTCAACTCCCAGAGCTACGCGAGGACCTGACATGAAATACGGCATCGTCATCCGCTACCAGTTCGACCCCGCGTGGCTGCGGCTCAGCAGGGAGGAGCGTCGCGCGTACGAGGACGTCTTCCAGAAGGAGATCGTCGGCCCCTACGTCGACCGGCTGACCGTCCGGCACTTCGACGCCGAGGCGTTCACCGCCGACTACTCGGACTTCCTGCTGATCGAGACCGAGGACCTTCAGGCGTACTACTACTTCGTCGAGGGCCTGCGGGACAGCGACTTCATCGCGCGCGGCTGGGTGCGCATCCACGACATCACCATCGGCGTCCCGGACGGCTACAAGGAGTACGAGCATGACAACGCCTGAGCAGTTCGCGGCCGTCGCCGACGAGATCCGCGGCGAACTCGCCTCGGTGACGCGGCTCGCGCACGTCAACACGTTCCACCCGAACGCCTTCGACTGGTCGGAGGCGGCCTCCCCCACCGAGCTGGCCCATCTGTCCACGGTGGTGCACGGCGAGCCCGGCCACGAGGCGGAGGCGGTCGCGTACATCACCAAGGAGCTGGCGCAGCTCGCCGAGATCGAGCGGCACGTCAGCACGGTCATGGCCCTGGTCATGGGCGAGCTGCACGATCTGCGCGACCCCGTGAACGTGGGGCACGAGCTGCACCACGCGCTCTCCTGCTTCGCGGCGGAGGAGATCCAGCACGCCAACACGTTCTACCGCTACGTGCGGGCCCTCAGCGGCATCGAACCCCGAGTGCGGAGCGCCCTGTTCGACGCGCGGCTCGACGTCTTCCGCACGGACGACCACCCGTACGTGAAGCTGGTGGCGCTGTGCTGCTCGGCGTACGTGGGTGAGTCCGTGATCACGGTGTTCGAGCACCGCACCGACAGCCTCGACCCGCGGCGCGACCGGTTCTTCACGCGGCTGCTGCACACGCACGGTCTGGACGAGGCGCGGCACGTGAAGATCGACCACGTGGCGATGAAGCTGCTCCACCCGGCGCTGACGGCCGAGCAGCAGGGCCGCGTCCGGGTGCTGCTCGCGGAGATCGAGGACCTCAACCGGCAGCTCGCGCTGGCCTTCCAGGAGGCCACGACCGAGGCCCTCGGCATCGACTTCGTGACCGGAAACCCGTCGGCGGCCGTGCAGTTGCGGATGACGACGGGGTTCGCGGAGCGGATCTTCGCGCCCGACGGCACCCTGCACACCGTGGACGAGGTGCTCGACGACGAACTGCGCGAGCTGATCACGCGGTTCGCCGGTGTGGGACGCGTGCACGGGGCGGACGCTCCGCAGTTGTCCGCCGCCGTGCCGAGCCCGGCGGGAGCCGTCCGATGACCTCGTCCACGGTCGGCGCCGCCCACGCGCCGGGACGCGCGCGGTCCGGCGCGGCGACGCACCGGCTCGGTGTCGCCGCCGCCGTCCTCGCCCTGCTGCTCGCCGCCATGGACGCCACCGTCATGGGCACGGTGCTGCCCGATGTCCTCTCCGACGTCGGCGGCGGCTCGGGCGGCGGCTACGCCTGGCTGGTCTCCGGCTTCATGCTGGCCCAGGTGGCGGGCACGCCGCTGGCCGGCTGGATCGCCGACCGCCTCGACGACCGGGTGCTCGCGGTCGGCGCCACCCTCGCCTTCCTCGCCGCGTCGGCGGGCGCCGGACTCGCCGGCTCGTTCGGCGTCCTGGTGGCGGCCCGGGTCCTGCACGGCCTGGCCGCAGGAGCGATCGTCGTCTCCAGCTACGTGATCGTGGGGCGCCTCTACGGGCCCGAGCGCCGCGCCGCCGCGCAGGGCATGCTCAGCATGGTCTGGGGCCTCGCCGCCGTGCTCGGCCCGGTCGTCGGGGCGGCGGTCACGGGGGCCTGGGGCTGGCGGTGGGTGTTCTTCATGAACGTACCGCTGTGCGTCGCGGTGGCCGTCGCGGTGGCGTTCGCGCTGCCGAAGCGGGCGGCGGGCTCCGGTGCCGGGCAGCCGTCACGCGGATTCCCCGCCACGGAGTACGCGCTGGTCACGGGCGGCGCCGTGCTGCTCCTCATCGGGTTCCAGGGGTCGTCGCTCGGGCTCGGCGCGCTCGGCGCGGGCGCGGCGGTCGTGGCCGGTCTCGGGGCGCTCGCGCTGCTGCGCCGGTTCGGCGGGGCGCTGGTGCCTAGGCAGGTGTTCGGCCGGACGCCGTCGGCGGGCGCCGCGCTGGCGACGGTCGGCGCGTGTGTGGTGATGTACGCGACGGTGACGGTGCTGCCGGTGCGGCTCGCCGCGCACGGCGCGTCCACGACGCGGATCGCGGTGATCGTCGGTGTGTCGGCGGTCGGCTGGGTGCTCGGCAGCGCGGTGACCGGGGGCGTCGTGGCCAAGCACGGCTACCGGCCCCCGATGGCGGCCGGTTCGGTGGCGCTGCTGGTCAGCACGGTGTGCAGCGCGACCGGGACACTGCCGTGGCTCGCGGGAGCGACGGCGGGGCTCGGCACGGGCGCCGTCACGGCGGCGACGCTCGCGCTGCTCCAGGACCAGGCCCCGGCCGAACAGCTCGGGGTGGCGACGTCCGCCGCGACGATGCTGCGCAACGTCGGTTCGGCGCTCGGCGTCAACGGGATCGCCGCGCTCACCGCCGTCCTGGCCACGTCCTCCGGCTCGGGCGACCGTGCCTTCTGGGCGCTGACCGTCCTTGTCGCGGCGCTGGTCGTCGTGCCCGCGCTGACCGCGCCGCGACGGCGCACGACGGCGGCCTGACCGAATCCATTGCCGTCGGGGCCCGCGGCCGGTCCACCCGGCCCGGGCCCCGACGCGTCCCACGACCGAACGGGAACACTTCATGACGACCTCCACACCCGGCCTCCGCGCTCCCGCACCGCCGCGCCCGGCCTCCTCCGGACGCGCCGACTGGGCCCGCTTCGGCGGCAGTTGCCTGCGGATCCTGTCCGTGCTGCTCGTGCTCGACGTCCTGCTCCAGGCCGCTCTCGCCGGTCTCTTCGTCACTGGCGACGTCTCACTGCTGGCGTGGCACGCGGCGAACGCGCAGGTGGTCGGCCTCCTGGCCGTCCTCGTGTGCGGCGCCGCCGTGCTCGTGTGGCGTGCGGGCCGCCGCAGCGGGTGGCCCGCACTGCTCGGCGCCGTGCTCGTCGCGGCGGTCCTCCTCCAGCACGGCCTCGGCGAGTCCCGGGAGCTCGGCGGTCATCTGCCGCTGGGCATGACGGTCTTCGGGCTCGCGACGGTCCTCGCGTACTGGGCCTGCGCGCTGCCGGCCGCCGGGCACGAGGAGGTCGGTCCGTGACGGCTCCGCGTGGTGCGCTGGGCCGCCGGCGCTTCCTCGGTGTCGCGGCGGGCGCGGGCGTCGCGGCGACGACCGTCGGCGCCACCGCCGGGGCCCGGCTCGGCGGGCAGACCACCGGCAGGACACTGACCAGCGCGGGGCCGCCCGTCCCCCGGTTCGCCGTGCCGCTGCCGATCCCGCCGACCGCGCGCCCCGTCGGGCGCGAGGACGGCACGGACCGCTTCGAGGTCGAGCAGAAGGTGGCCTCGGTGGAGATCATCCCGGGCCGCCGGACGACGATCTGGGGGTACGACGGCGTGTTCCCCGGCCCCACCTTCACCGGCCGCACCGGACGCGGGGCCGTCGTCCATGTCCTCAACAGCCTTCCGGTGCCCACCTCCACGCATCTGCACGGCGGAGTCACCCCACCGGACTCCGACGGCCACCCGACCGACCTTGTCGTCCCCACGGAACGCTGCGGCGAACGGCTGCGGGCGGGCCACGGCATGCACACCCCGTCCGCCGCCCGGCGCCTCTCCCCCGGTTCCAAGGCGTACGAGTATCCGCTGGAGCAGCGGGCGGCCACGCTCTGGTACCACGACCACCGGATGGACTTCAGCGCCCCGCAGGTGTGGCGCGGCCTCGCCGGTTTCTTCCTCGTGCACGACGACGAGGAGGAGCGGCTGCCGCTGCCCGGCGGCGAGAAGGACGTGCCGCTGCTGCTGTGCGACCGGGCGTTCGCCGAGGACGGCGAGTTCCGCTACCCCGCGAAGGCGCCGGACTGCATGGGCGAACCCGGGGTGCGTGCGGAGTTCATGGACGGTGTGCTGGGCGACGTACAGCTGGTCAACGGCGCGCCGTGGCCGGTGCTCGACGTGTCGGCGACGCGCCACCGCCTCCGCCTCCTCAACGCGTCGAACGCCCGCCGCTACCGTCTGACGCTCTCCCCCAGCCCGCGGCAGGGCGTGCCTTTCACTCAGATCGGCAGCGACGGCGGCCTCCTCGCCCGGCCGCGCGGGCACCGGGAGATCCCGCTCGCGCCCGGCGAACGCCACGACGTGGTCGTCGACTTCTCCGGCCACCGGGTCGGCACCGAGGTCACGTTGGAGAACACGCTCGGCCGTGGCCGCATGCGGCAGGTCATGCGCTTCCGGGTCGTCCGCCGCGAGCGGGACGACACTCATGTGCCCACCCGGCTGTCCACGACCGCCGAACCCCTGGACCCGGCGTCCGCCGTCCGCGTCCGCCGGTTCGACTTCCGGCGCACGAACGCCGGGGACGACCGGGCCATGTGGACGGTCAACGGCCGCCCCTTCTCCGTGTCCGACGTGCTGGCCCAGCCGCGCCTCGGCACGGTCGAACGCTGGCGCTTCACCAGCGACTTCCACCACCCGGTCCATCTGCACCTGGCCCACTTCCAGGTCGTCGCCCGCGACGGCCGGCCGCCCCGCGCCACCGACGCGGGCTGGAAGGACACGGTCGACGTCCGCCCGTACGAGGTGGTCGACGTCCTGGCCCGCTTCACGGGGCACCGGGGCCGCTACATGCTCCACTGCCACAACCTCGAGCACGAGGACATGGCGATGATGGCCAACTTCGAGGTGGTGTGAACGGCCGCTCCGGAGACGCGAACACCTCTCCAGAGCGGCGAGTTGCGCTTCTGACAGACTCTCCGGCAAGCACCACACCACCCGGCGCCGCCACGGCGACGACCCGCCGGAGAGCACCGCAGGAGGGGCAGCGTGACCGACACCAGCGACACCCGATCCGCCGACAGCGAGGTGCCCGCCGCCCCGCCGGGCCTCCTGCACCGCCTGATGCGGTTCATCCCGCTGATCGCCCCGGTCCTGCTCTGGGCCGTGCCCTGCTGGGTCCTCCTGTACGCGGGTCAGGACTGGCCGCTCACCGTCGCCCTCACCGGCACCGCGGTGTGCGTCCTCGGCCTGGTCGGGATGCCGCTCGCGATGGTGCGCGGCCACGGGAAGCGCCAGCGAGACCGGGCGGCGATCGTCGGTGACGTCCTGCTGGGCGGCGTGTGGGTGCTGTTCACGTGGTCCGTTCTGCTCGGCGTCCTGCTGCGGATCGCCCTGACCGTGGCCGGAATCGGGGAAGGGCAGGAGCGGGCGCGTCTCGTCACGTGGGCCGTCCTCGGTGTCACCGCCGTGCTGCTCGCCTGGGGGTACGCGGAGGCGCGCCGGGTGCCGCGGGTGCGCCGCCTCGACGTACGACTGCCGCGCCTGGGCGCCGGATTGGACGGCACGCGGGTCGTCCTGATCACCGACACCCACTACGGTCCGCTCGACCGCGTCCGCTGGTCGGAGCGGATGTGCGCGACGGTCAACGCCCTGGAGGCCGACCTCGTCTGCCACACCGGTGACATCGCCGACGGCACGGCCGAGCGCCGCCGGGCGCAGGCGCTGCCGCTGGGCACCGTACGGGCGACGCACGCACGGGTCTACGTCACCGGGAACCACGAGTACTACAGCGAGGCCCAGGGCTGGGTGGACCTGATGGGCGAGCTGGGCTGGGAGCCGCTGCGCAACCGGCATGTGCTGCTCGAACGGGGTGGTGACACGCTCGTCGTCGCGGGGGTCGACGACGTCACCGCCGAGTCGTCGGGGCTCGCGGGCCACCGCGCGCACCTCGCCGGCGCCCTCGACGGCGCCGACCCCGAGCTGCCGGTGCTTCTCCTCGCCCACCAGCCGAAGTTCGTCGACAGGGCGGCCGCACACGGCGTCGACCTCCAGCTCTCCGGGCACACCCACGGGGGTCAGATCTGGCCATTCCACCACCTGGTCCGCCTCGACCAGCCGGCGCTCGCAGGACTCACCCGGCACGGCGCGCGCACGCTCCTCTACACGAGCCGCGGCGCCGGATTCTGGGGCCCGCCGTTCCGTGTCTTCGCCCCGAGCGAGATCACGCTGCTCGTTCTGCGCTCCCATACGTAGGTCAAATCCAGGAAGAACAAAGGAAAAGAAGGAGTCAAGGCGGCCGGAGCAGGCCAACCCGAGGCATGTTTGGATCATGAAGGGGGTTAGCCTGGATCTTGGTTGTCTGGGGCAACCAATGACCCGGGGCGGGCGCCACTTGTGCCGGGCGCGGCGCCATGCGCCGACGACCCCGGACCTCCACCCCCACACCCAACAGCACGACCACCGGCACGCCCCAAGACCAGCGGGCCGGTGACGCCAGGAGGACGATCCATGCCTGCCGAGGCATCCGCAGCCACCCCCACAACTCCCCACGCGCCCGAGGCCACTTCGCAGAACCCGGCGATATCCGACGCCACGTCAGAAGAGCCGCACCGCTTCCGCACCTTCGTCGAGGACAATCTCGACACCCTCGCGGACCACCCCGACCGCGAACTCCTCGTGTACCAGGACCGCCGCCTGACGGCCGGTCAATTCCGTTCCCTGGTGCACCGCATGGCCCAAGCCCTCGCCGCGCAGGGCGTCGAGCGCGGCACGACGGTCACCCTCCTCAGCGGCAATCTGCCGGAGACCCTCGCGGCCCGCTACGCCGCCAACCTCGTGGGCTGCCGCGTCAACCACCTCTACAACAAGCTGTCGGCCGACGTGCAGGCAGCGATCGTCCAGGACGTCGAGACGCAGGCCCTGATCGTCGACCCGCAGTACGCCGACCGCGCCGCGGAACTGACCGCGGCGGCGCCCGTGCCGCACGTCCTCGTCCTCGGCGAGAGCAAGCGCGAGCTCGGCCGCGACATGCTCGCGCTCGCCGCCGAGCAGCCCGACGAACCGTTCGTCTCCCGCGCCCGGCCCGACGACATCTGCACGATCCGGCACACCGGCGGCACCACGGGCCACCCCAAGGGCATCGTCACGACCTTCGAGCAGGTCAACCGGATGCGCCGGATGGTGGCCGAGGCGCGCCCCGCCGAGCAGGAGGCGCCGCGCCAGCTCGCGTGCACGACGCTCGCGCACGCCGCCGGCATGCTCGCGGACAACGTGATCCAGTCCGGCGGCTGCGTCGTGCTGCACGACGACTTCGACGCCGGCGAGGTGCTCGCCACCATCGAGCGCGAGCGCATCACGCACCTGTTCCTGCTGCCGCCGCTCGTGTACCAGCTGCTCGACCACCCGGACTCCGAGCACCGTGACCTGAGCAGCCTGCGCGGTCTCACGTACGGCGGCTGCCAGGCCTCGCCCGCCCGGATCGCCGACGCGGTGCGCCGCTTCGGCCCCGTGCTCCTCCAGTTCTACGGGCAGAACGAGGCGGGCGGCATCAGCGTCCTCACCCCCGAGGACCACGACCTGGACCGGCCCGAGCGGATGCGCTCGGCGGGCAAGGTGCTGCCGAGCGTGGAGGTCGCCATCCGCGACACCGACGGCAGGGACCTGCCGACCGGCGAGCTGGGCGAGATCTGCGTACGGTCCGAGGGCACGATGACGGGCTACTGGAAGCAGCCGGAGCTGACCGCGGAGGTGCTGCGGGACGGCTGGCTGCACACCGGTGACATCGGATTCCTCGACGAGGACCGCTACATCACCGTGGTCGACCGCCTCAAGGACATGATCGTGGTGGTCGGCGGCCACGTGTACACCACCGAGCTGGAGGACCTGCTCAACTCGCACCCGAAGGTGCTCCAGAGCGCGGTCTTCGGCGTACGCGACGCGGACCGCATGGAGCAGGTGCACGCGGCGATCGTGCCCGCGCCCGGCGTCACGGTGGAGCCGGAGGAGCTGCGGGCGGCGGTCCGCGCCCAGCGCGGCGCGATGTACGAACCGTCCGCCATCACCTTCGTGGACGCCCTGCCCCTGACGGACGCGGGCAAGCCGGACAAGAAGCTGCTGCGGAAGCGGGCGGAGGAAGCGGCCTGACCACGTGCGGCCCCGCCCTCCGATCCGACGCACGGAGGGCGGGGCCGCACGCACACACCCGTCGCCTACGCGGTCGTCAACAACCCGGTGCGCAGCTTGGTGAGGAGACGGGACAGCAGGCGCGAGACGTGCATCTGGGAGATGTCGAGGGCGTCCGCGATCTCCTGCTGCGTGCGCTCCTCGACGAAGCGGAGGTGGATGATCCGGCGGTCGCGCTCGTCGAGCCGGGCGACGAGCGGAGCCAGCGAGCGGTAGTTCTCGATCAGCTCGTACGTGTCCTCCTCCACGCCGATCACGTCGGCGAGCCTGCCGTCCTCCCCGTCGGCCTCCTGGCCGGTGAGGGAGGCGTCGAGGGACGCCGCGTTGTAGCCGTTGGCGGCCTTCTGCACCTCGGCGATCTCGGCCGGCTCCAGCTGCATCAGCTCGGACAGCTCGTCCGTGGTGGGCTGCCGGCCGAGACGGGACTGCAACTCGTCGGTGGCCTTGGACAGTTCGACCCGGGCCTCCTGAAGTCTGCGCGGGACGTGCACCGCCCAGGTGGTGTCGCGGAAGAACCGCTTGATCTCGCCGGTGATGTACGGCAGCGCGAAGGAGGTGAACTCGACCTCCCGCGAGAGCTCGAACCGGTCGATCGCCTTGATCAGGCCGATGGTGCCGACCTGGATGATGTCCTCCATCTCCTCCTGCCCCCGGTGCCGGAAGCGGGAGGCGGCGTACTTCACGAAGGACAGATTCATCTCGATCAGCGCGTTCCGCACGTACTGATGCTCACGGGTCCCCTCCTCGAGGCGGCTGAGCCTCTCGAAGAAGTACTTGCCCACATCACGCGCATCGCGGGGCGCTATCGAGCCCGGGTCCACGCAGGCCCGCTCGATCAGCCTCCGCTGAGGCCGCGATGCCGCGTCGGATGCGAGCTGGTGTGCCGTCTCAGTGTTCATGAGGATGCCCCTCTGCAACTGTGCTGGCGAATGTGGGGTCGAGGATGTTCGCCCGCGCTGTCTCGGGCCCTTCTTCCGCAGGGGTGAACAGCCCGTGGGTGCGGGTGATGCGGAGCAACCGCGCGACCGGCGCACTGGCCGAGCACAGCCGCACGGTCTTCCCCACCGCCAGGGCCTCCTGCCGTAAGCGGAGCAGCACCCTGAGTCCCGCGCCGTCGCAGAACGTCAGGCGCTCCAGCTCCAGGTCGAGGCCCGCGATCGACCGCGCGAGGGCGGTGCGCAGGGTGTCCTGGAGGGCGTGGGCGATGTCGAAGTCGATCTCGCCGTACACCGCCGCGGCGACGCGGTCACCACGCTCGAACACCTCGACGACGGGCGCCGACGGAGCGGCACGGGCGGTTCGCGCATCGCCGCTGACCTGCAGCGACGTCCACGTGGCGGTCGAAGCATCCATGCCGTCCAGCACCGCCCCACCTCCCCGCTCGGCCCGTCGAGTGGCACACAGCTTGGTACGAACTCTGAATCACGTCAACCAATACCTGAAACAAAATTCGTGATTCGTATGGCCGGGAGGCCCTATAGTGGGCGCATGGAGGAGCAGACCACGTCGCACACCGGGTGGACGTTCTTGACCAACCACGCCCGGGTCCTGGCAGCCATCGCCGACAACCATCAGGTCCGCATCCGGGACCTGGCCGCGCACTGCCGACTGACCGAGCGGGCCGTGCAGCGGATCATCACCGACCTCGAAGAGGCGGGCTACCTCTCCCACCGCCGCGAGGGGCGCAGCAACGTCTACGCGATCGACCCCTCGAAGATCCTCCGCCACCCGGCCGAGGCGGACGTGAGCGTGGCCTCCCTGCTGGCGGTCCTGGCCCGCGACGAGGCGAAGCGCAATACGTCGGCGTATCACATGTCTTGAGCGGGTCCGGGGGAAGGCGGGGCCCCGCCCCCACACCTCCCCCTCCCCTGCGTGCAATCCGGACGGACGGGCGGAGACGAGCCGCTAGTCAGCCCCACGGTCACTCGTAGGGCGCCCTCGCCGATCTGCTCGATGCCGACGCCCGGCGGACGCTTCATGGGGCCACCTTCTGCACCGACACGATGTCGCGTCGGCTCATGGTCTGCTCGTGATGCGTGCGGGCGTCCGCGAGGTTGTCCCGCGCCTACAAGGCGAGGAACTCGCGACGGTCCCGCGCGAGCCCGCGGTCGCCAGTGGTCCGATCACTTGCCTCCAACTCCGGGGAAAGTTCCCGCAGATGAGAGTCATCACAGCAATGTGGTCCGACGAATACAGCTGCCAGAGGGGTGTCGGAGGTGCTGCGGCAAGTGGTATACACCACTCTTGTCGGACAGGAGTTGACCCCGTTACCCGCAGGAGTGCTGGTATGAGCGAAGACGACAGGCGCCGACTCACACGACGGCACTTCACCGTCGCCACCGCGGCCGCTGCGGCAGCCGGCCTGATCGGGTCGCCCGCCCGGGCCGCCGCGGCTCCACGCACCACAGCCCCGTACGCGGCCCGAAGAGACACGTCGGGCG
The DNA here is from genome assembly GCF_052245995.1 of Streptomyces sp. SDT5-1. Classification (NCBI taxonomy): domain Bacteria; kingdom Bacillati; phylum Actinomycetota; class Actinomycetes; order Kitasatosporales; family Streptomycetaceae; genus Streptomyces; species Streptomyces sp. SDT5-1. The sequence goes on from NZ_CM125963.1 coordinate 1,584,259, forward strand.
CCCCCTTCGTCGTACCGGCGCTGCGGGAATGGGTCGGCGCGGAGGGTGAGTTCCGGCTCCGCCCGGACTGCCGGATCACCGTGCCCCGCGGGGACCGACGGTTGATCCGGCTCGCGCACAAGGTCACCGGCGAGATGGCCGAGCTGACCGGCGTCCACCTCCGTCCACCCCGGGTCGGCGACGGAGCGCGCGACGGCGAGATCCACATCAGGATCGACCCAACGGACAGCCACCCGGCCGGAGGCGAGCGCTACCGCACCGAGGGCTCCCGGATCGCCGTCACCCCACGGCACATCCACATCACGGCACCCGCCCACACCGGCGCCTTCCATGCCACCCGCAGCCTGTTGCAGATCCTCGTGGGCGGAGGCCGCCGCGCCCTCCCCGCCGGCACCGCCGTCGACTGGCCCGCCTACGCGCGACGCGGGTTCGTACTCGATGTCGGACGACGGTGGTTCGAGCCGTCCTTCGTGCGTGACTACGTCCGCTACCTGAGCTGGTTCAAGTACAACACCTTCCAGATCCACCTCAACGACAACGAGATCAGCCCGCCCGACGGAGACTGGAGCAAGGCCTACTCGGCCTTCCGGCTGGCCTCGGACCACCCCGGGTTCACCGGGCTGGCCGCCACGGACGGCGCCTTCACCCGGCGGATGTGGAACGAGCTGGAGGACGTGGCGGCCGACCACTGCGTTCAGTTGATCCCCGAGATCGACGCGCCGGCCCACGCCCGCGCCTTCATCGAGTTCAAACCCGAACTCGGGCTCGACGGCGGGAGCTCCGACCACCTCGACCTGGCCAAGCCCGGGACCACCGAGTTCATGAAGTCGGTCTTCGACGAGTTCGTGCCCTGGTTCCGCAGCCCGATCGTCCACTTCGGCGCCGACGAATACCCCAAGGAGCACGCCCGGCAGTACCGCGACTACTTCAACGCCATCGCGGCCCACCTGCACTCGCTGGGCAAGCAGCCGATGGCGTGGGGCTCGATGAAGTGGATGACCGGGACGGCCGAGGGGTACGTCCGCGACGTGCTGCTCAGCATGTGGAGCGAGGACTGGTACACCCCGGCCATGGCGCTCGAAGACGGTTACCACTACGTCAACACCGACGACTCCAACCTCTACATCGTGCCGCTGGCGGACTACTACCACGGCAAGACCGGCCTCGACGGGCCCTGGCTCTTCGAGAACTGGGAACCCCACGTCTCCCGTACGCAGCGGGTCGAGCCGATGGCCCCCGGCCTTGACGGAGCCATGTCGGCGGTGTGGAACGACCTGGTCCACGCGGACTACGGCAGTGAGGACGTCCACCGTCTGGTCGAACCGACCTTCGGTCTGCTGGCTCAGAAGATGTGGCGCGGCGTCGAACCCGGGCAGACCTACGAGGAGTTCATGGACGGGGTGAGTCGTCTCGGCGTCGGCCCCGGTACCGAACACCTCACTTCCACCCTCGGCAACCCGTCGTCGGGCTGACCGTCAGCGGCGGCGTATCCCCTGCACGTCTTCAGCGCTCGCCTCGACCGAGAGAGGATTGTCATGCTCCGAACATGCAGCATCGCCCGAGCCGCAGCAGCCCTGCTGCTCGGCGCACTGCCCTTGGCCCTCGGCACCACCGCAACCGCCGCACCGGCGATACCAGCGCCGACCGAACTCACCGCGGCGGGCAACCCGGCGACGGTTCCCGCCCTGTCGGACTGGAAGCCGGCAGTCGGCAGCTTCACCCTGACCCGAACCAGCCGCGTCCTGGTCCGCGACGACACGCTGGCCGACGACGCGGCGACCTTCGTCGGCGACCTGGCCGACGAGCTGGGACGCACCCTTCCGGTCAAGACCACCGCCGTGGCACCGAAGGCGGGCGACATCGTGCTGGACGTCGACTCGGCACGCACAGCGCTCGGGCGGGAGGGCGTCGCTCTCAGCGTCGGCAGCACGATCAGGATCACCGGGCGTACAGGGGACGGCGTGTTTCTCGGAACGCGGACCGTGCTCCAACTGCTCCGCAAGGGAACCCCGGTGCCCGCCGGCCAGGCCGTTGATGTGCCGAAGTACGCGGAGCGCGGCGTCGGTGTGTGCGCCTGCTACATCCACGTGTCGATGCCCTGGCTCGAGCGTCTGATCAAGGACGCCTCCTACCTCAAGCTCAACCAGCTCTGGCTGGAACTCAAGGTGAAGAGCACGGCCCACCCCGAGGCCAACGAGTGGGGCTACTACACACCTCGGGAGGTCGAGCGGTTGCAGAAGCTGGCCGACAAGTACCACGTCCAGCTGGTTCCGGAGGTCAACTCCCCCGGGCACATCGACCCGTGGATCCGCAACCGCCCCGACCTTCAGCTCACCGATGCCGACGGTGTCAAGCACCCGTCGGGCCTCGACATCACCAAGCCCGAGGCGTTCGACTTCGTCACCTCGATCATCGACGAGTACTTCCAGGTCTTCGACACCCCGTACTGGCACATGGGCGCCGACGAGTACCTGATCGGCGGGTTGGAGTACTCCGATTTCCCGCAGATGGAGACGTACGCGAAGCAGAAGTTCGGCCCGGACGCGGTGCCCGAGGACGCGTTCAACGACTTCATCAACCGGGTCAACGCCTATGTCAAGGCCAAGGGCAAGCGACTGCGGATCTGGAACGACGGGATATCACCGAACGCGACCGTGCCGCTGGACCGGGACATCCTCGTCGAGCACTGGACCAACGACGAGGTGAAGCCGTCTCAACTGATTGCCGACGGGTACGAGGTGATGAACGCGGCGAACGCGCTGTACCACGTGCGGGGCACCTACACGATCAACACTGAGCGCCTGTACGACGAGGGCTGGACGCCGCAGTCCTTCGAGGGCGAGAAGGTGACGAGTGCGGACGGGATCCGCGGCGCCAAGATCTCCATGTGGCCGGACAACGCCTCGGGCAACACGGAGAACGAGGTCGAGGACGACGTCCGGATGCCGCTGCGCTTCGTCGCGCAGGCCACGTGGGGGCAGTCCGCTCCGGACGCGACGTACCGCGCGTTCGAAGAGCGCGCCGAGGCCGTGGGCCGAGCCCCCGGGTTCGACAACGTCGAGCGCACACCGATCCGTTCCGGCGACTATCTCGTGGCCGCAGGCAAGAGCTATTTGACCGGTGAGGGCTCCGAGGACGGGGCGCGTGTCGTATTGGGCTCCCGGGGCACCCCGCTGCGGTTCGCGCCCACCCCGGACGGCTACTACACCATCGGGGATCGGCGGACCGGCCGCTGCCTGGAGACGCGGCTCGGCGACCGGCAGCTGAACACACCCCTCCAGCCGCTGAGCGCCATCACCCTGCAGGACTGCGACACGAACAATCGCCTGCAGCGGTGGGAGGTCGCCGCGTCCCACGGCGACGTGACCCTGACCAACGCCGTCACCAGGATGGTCGCCGTCATCGACGGCACCGGTCTCGTTCAGCAGATTCCTGACGGGCATCGGGCCCAGGTGTTCGAGCTGGCCGAGACCGCGGCGAGCGGAGCCGCCGACACCCGGCGGGAGGCCGAACGGAGTTAGGGCCCTTCTGACGGATCAGGCTGGATGCGGGTGGCCGGGAGCACCCGGCTCCATGAGCGGGGTCTGGTGCGTGCAGCTGCAAGGCGGAGGAGGGCGTCAACGCGGAGCGTTGGCAACCGACGACAACGCGGCAGATGGGCGTGCCAGGGCCCGCGACTCCAGCAAGATCCGTCAGAAGGGCCCTAGGCCAGGCGTCGCCCATGTGACGGAGGACCGGAGCCGGAGGACGACGGGATCCGCCCACCCGTCGTCCGTGCACCGCAGCCGACCAGAGAGGACGATCATCATGAACGAGCCCCGGTCTTCGGGACCCGACCGACGCACCTTCCTCAAGCTCGGAGGCCTCGCGGTCACCGCGCCCGTGATCGCGACGTACATCGGTGACCCCGGCGCGGCGGCCGCGCAGCCTGCCGGAGACGGTGCGGGAACAGCGGGGGCCCTGCGGGTCGCCATGGCGGGAGCGGCCGACAGCGACCGGATCCTCATGGAGGGGCTCCCGGTCGGCAACGGCCGCCTCGCGGCCCTGGTCGGCGGCGGCGCCCGCGAACACCTCGCCCTCAACGAGGGTTCCCTGTGGAGCGGAGGCGAGAACCCCACCGGCGACTACGGCTCGATGGGCAGCTACAAGGCGCTGGGAGACGTCCACATCGACCTCGGCCACGACCCTGCGCTGATCCGCGGGTACCGCCGCGAACTCGACCTGGAGACAGGCGTCGTCACGGTCAACTACACGTACGAGAACCGCGCCTACGTCCGGGAGACCTTCGCCAGCTACGCGGACCAGGTCGTGGTCACGACCGTCACGACCTCCGAGAAGCACGCCCTGTCGGGGTCCGTACGGGTCGCCGACGGCGGCGGCCGCACGTCGGGGTCCACCGTGTCCCGGCCGGGCCGACTGTCCGTCTCGGGCGGCATCGGGGGCGGCGGCGTGCGGTACGGGTGGCAGGTGCTCGTGGACGCGCCCGGGGCCCGCTCCACCTCCGCGGAGCAGGCCACCGCCTCGACGTCGTTCGCCGGTGCGACCAGCCTGACCGTGATCGTCGGCGCACGCACCACCTATGTCCCCGATGCCGACAGGTCCTTCCGGTCCTCCGTGGACCCGCTCGCCGAGGCCGCCCGCGACACGACGGCGGCGCTCGCGCGTGAGGTGCGGTCCCTGCGGCGCAGGCATCTCGACGACTTCGGTGCCCTTTTCTCGCGGCAGAGAATCACCCTCGAAGGGTCGGACGAGGCCCAGCTCGCGGCACCGACATTCCAACGAGTGGAGGACAATCGGACCACTCCGGATCCCCAACTGTACGCGCTCTACTACCAGTTCGGCCGCTACCTCGTGATCTCCACCTCGCGTCCCGGCGGGCTCCCGCTCAACCTGCAAGGGTTGTGGAACGTCTCCGACTCCCCGCCGTGGAGCTCGGACTACCACCACGACATCAACATCCAGATGTGCTACTGGCTCTCCGACCCCGGCAACCTGCCCGGCACGATCGACCCGCTGGTGGACTACCTGCACGTCCAGATCCCCGCTTGGCGCCGCGCGACCCGGGCGGCAGTCCACAAGCCGGGCACCACCCGTCCGGTGCGCGGCTGGACCGTCCGGGTGTCGAGCAACGTCTCCGGCGGTCTGGGCTGGGACTGGCTTCCCGCGGGCTGTGCCTGGTTGGCCTGGCACCTGTGGGACCACTACACGTACACGCTGGACGAGACCTTCCTGCGCGAACGTGCCTACCCGGTCCTGAAGGAGGTCTGCCAGTACTTCGAGGACCTCCTCGTCGACGACGGAGCCGGCCGGCTGGTGGTGCCCGAGACGTGGACACCGGAGCAGACGGTCGCTTCGCCGTGGCGGGTCACCCGCGTCGGCTTCGAGGCGGGGGCCGAGATGGGGCCGTACGAGGACGGCGTGAGCATGGACCAGGAGCTGGCCTGGGACGTCTTCGGCAACTTCATCGAGGCCTCCCGGATCCTGGGGCTCGATGCCGCCTACCGCGCGACGGTGGCCTCCCTGCGCGAGCGACTGCACGTGCCCGCGGTCGGCAGCTGGGGCCAGCTGCAGGAGTGGTACATCGACCGCGACGACCCCGACAACCACCACCGCCATGTCTCCCACCTGTGGGGGCTCTTCCCCGGCCGCCAGCTCACCACCGACGCCTCCCCCGAGCTGGCGGAGGCCGCGCGCGTCTCGTTGGCCGCGCGGGGCATCGGCCCGACGGGGTGGTCGGCCGCCTGGAACGCCAACCTCTGGGCGACCCTCGGCGACCCGGACAAGACCATGCAGGCGCTGAGGAACCTCACGCAGCCGGTCACCTCCGACCACGGCGACGTCGACATGAATTACCACGGCGGCGTCTACCCCAACCTGTTCGACGCCCACCCGCCGTTCCAGATCGATGGCAACATCGGTGGCGCGAGGGCCTTCGTCCAGGCGATCGCCGCGAGTTCGTGGAAGCACATCGACCTGCTCAAGGCACTCCCTGAGCAGTGGCCGACCGGCACCTTCACCGGCATCCGTGCCCGTGGCGGGTTCGAGCTGGATGTGCAATGGGCGGACGGCGCCCTCACGGCGGTCACCGTCCGTTCGCTCGCCGGACGCGACACCACCCTGCGGTACCGGGACCTCAGCGTCCACGTGGCGATGGCCAAGGGCACCACGGCACGGTACGACGGGAGGCTTCGCCTGGTGGAGAGCTGACCGGGGGCCGCCGGGCGTGACCGGATGGCTGTGGCCGATGCCGTGGCCTTGCGGGACGGCATCCGTGTGTAGTGCCCTACGCCCCATGACGAACCTGAGAAAGAAGGGCGTCACCACACTGGGCGCCCTCCTGATCGCGGTACCCCTCGCTGTCACCGCACCGTCCCCCTCGGCAGCCGACACCGGCACGCCCCTGGGCGTCGACCTCGACACGGTGACCATCCCGCAACTACAGGCGCGGATGGCGAAGGGCTCGCTGACCCCGTCGGCGCTGACCACTGCCTACCTCCAGCGGATCAGATCCATCGACCCCACAATCCACGCGGTGCTGCGCATCGACCCGACGGCGCTGCGCCAGGCCGCCGCCAGTGACGCCCGCCACCGCAAGGGCACCGTCCGCGGCCCCCTCGACGGCATCCCCGTTCTGATCAAGGACAACGTGAACACTCGCGGACTGTCCTCGACGGCCGGATCCCTGGCACTGGCCGGGAAACCGCCCCGTACCGACGCCGACCTCGTGACACGGCTGCGCAAGGCCGGAGCGGTCGTCCTCGGCAAGACCAACCTCTCCGAGTGGGCGAACTTCCGTGCCGCGAAACCGACCTCGGGGTGGTCGGCGGTGGGCGGGCAGACCAACAACCCGTACGTATTGGACCGCAACCCCTGCGGGTCCTCCGCGGGTTCGGGCGCCGCGCTCGCCGCGTCCCTTGCACAGGTGGCGATCGGCACCGAGACGGACGGCTCCATCGTGTGCCCCGCCGGCATGAACGGAGTCGTCGGCCACAAACCGAGCCTCGGTGTGGTCAGCCAGGACGGCGTGGTCCCGATCTCCGCCGAGCAGGACACGGCGGGACCGATGGCGCGCAACGTCACCGACACGGCGCTGACCCTGGCGGTGATCCGCGGCGACACCGGCGGTACGACGGCCGGCCGTACGGACGCGCTGCCCGGTCCCGCCGGCCTGCGGGGCAAGCGGATCGGCCTGTGGCGGCTGCCGTCGCTCGGATCCGGCGTGGACGCCCTGATGACCCGTACGGCGAAGAAGCTGCGTGCGGCAGGCGCCGACGTCGTCGAGGTGACGCCGCCGTACCAGAAGCGGCTCGCCGAGCTCGAGTTCCCGGCGCTGCTGAGCGAGTTCCACCGGGACATCGACGCCTATCTCTCGACCCGCAACGGGCCGCGGGATCTCGCCGCGCTCGTCGAGTTCAACCGCACCCACCCCCAAGAACAGACGTGCTTCGCCGGACAGGAACTGTTCGAGCAGGCCCTCGCCGCGCCGTCGACCACCGACCCGGAATACCTGGCCATGCGCGCGGAACTGAAGGACCTCTCCCGGCGCTCCATCGACGAAACGATGGCCGCCCACCGCCTCGACGCCATCGCCTCCCCGACCAACCCGCCCGCGTGGACGACCGACTGCGCCCGCGGCGACAACGACGTCATCCCGTCGTCCACTCCGGCGGCCGTGTCCGGATACCCGTCCCTGTCGGTGCCCGCGGGCTTCGTGGGAGAACTGCCGGTCGGCATCCTGCTGATGGCCGGAAACCACGAGGACGGCAAGCTGCTGTCGCTCGGTGCGGCGATGGAACGCCGCCTCGCGGCTTGGCGGGCACCGCGCTATCTGTCGACGCAGGGCAGCAACGCCGGCCGGTAACCCGGATCAGCCCCTCAGAACAATCTTGCTCGGCTCCTGGTCACCCCATGAAGCTCAATCGGACGTGACGGTCGGGGTTGTCCACGTTCGTATCCACCAGACAAACCGACTGCCACGTCCCCAGCTCCAGGGCCCCCGACACCACCGGCAGCGTCGCGTGCGGGGGCACGATTGCCGGGAGGACGTGGTCGCGGCCGTGGCCCGGGGAGCCGTGGCGGTGCTGCCAGCGGTCGTCGGCGGGCAGGAGGGTGTGCAGGGCGGCGAGGAGGTCGTCGTCGCTGCCGGCGCCCGTCTCGATGACGGCGATGCCCGCGGTGGCGTGCGGGACGAAGAGGTTGAGGAGGCCGTCGCGGCCTCGGGCCACCTCGCGCAGGAAGGACTCGCAGTCGCGCGTGAGGTCGACGACGCGCTCGCTGGAACCGGTGGTGAGGTCGAGGACTCGGGTCGTGAAGACGTCTGACATGCGGACATTGTCCCCCGAGGGGGCGACTGGGCGCATGGCGGCGCTGTCCGTGGAGCCATCCTCGCTGGTCCACACGGTGAGACACCGTTGACCATGGGGCGGCAACTGGATACGTTCTGCGGCATGTTGCGTTCAGCCCTGCTCACCACGCGCGGTCACATCGACCTGCTGCGGGTGGCTTCTGCCGCGTGTCGCTGCGGCCGCTGACGCCCACTCTCCCTGCTTGAGCGTTTCTCGCTCCTCTTCTCTGCACCCTCTTCGTTTCTCGTCGCTGCTTCGGCGTTCGTCCGTGCCGGCGCGCCGCTGACGCGCGCCCGCCGACGCCGAGGCGTGCCCTCGCCTGCCATGGAGCGCCATGAGCATCAGTCATGCCCCGCCCGTTTCGTCGGCGCCGCGGACACCTTCGCCAGAGAAGGCGTCCGGCCCGTCGCCCGAACTCGTCCCCCTCGTCCCCTCCTCCACCCGACGCACCCGCGTGCCCCGTTGGCTGCGCCGCACCAGTGGGCCGTTGTTGCTCCTCGTACTGTGGCAAGTCCTCACGTCCGCAGGGGTGTTGACGCCTGAGGTGCTCGCGTCGCCGGGCACCATCGCGCGGGTCGGGACGGATCTCGTCTCCGACGGGTCACTGCCCGCGGCGATGGGTGTCTCGCTGCAACGTGTCGCCGTCGGGCTGCTCTGCGGTGTCGTCGTCGGGACGGGGCTCGCGCTGCTGTCCGGGCTGTTCCGGGTCGGCGAGGATCTCGTCGACGCGAGTGTGCAGATGCTGCGGACGGTGCCTTTCGTCGGGCTCATCCCGCTGTTCATCATCTGGTTCGGGATCGGTGAGGCGCCGAAGATCGCCATCATCACGCTCGGCGTGTCGTTCCCGCTGTATCTGAACGTGTACGCCGGGATCCGCGGCGTCGACTCCCAACTCATCGAGGCGGGCGAGTCGTTGGGCCTCAGCCGCTGGGGTCTCGTACGGCATGTGGTGCTGCCGGGGGCGCTGCCCGGAGCCATGACCGGGTTGCGGTACTCGCTCGGCATCGCGTGGCTGGCCCTGGTGTTCGCGGAACAGATCAACGCGGACGCCGGCATCGGCTTCCTGATGGTGCAGGCCCGGGACTTCCTGCGGACCGACGTCATCGTCGTCTGCCTGGTCGTCTACGCCTTCCTCGGCCTGCTCGCCGACTTCGTCGTCCGTTCCCTCGAAAGGCTGCTGCTGCAATGGCGACCGACGTTCACGGGCCGGTGACCCCCGCGCCCGCCGCCTCCTCCGTCGACACCGGTTCCGCCGTGCGCGTCGAGGGGCTGTCCCGCTCGTTCGACGGACGTACCGTCATCGACAATCTTCAACTCGACGTACGGCCAGGCGAGTTCGTTGCCCTGCTGGGGCGCAGCGGCTGCGGCAAGTCCACTCTGCTGCGCATCCTCGCGGGTCTCGACCGTGACATCGACGGCACCGTGCTCGTGCCGCGCCGCAAGGCCGTCGCGTTCCAGGCGCCGCGGCTCATGCCGTGGAAGCGGGTGTGGCGCAACGTACTGCTCGGGCTGCCCGGCACACCCGAACGGGCCGTGGCGGAACGGGCGTTGGAGGAGGTCGGGCTCGGGCATCGCGTGGACGCCTGGCCCAAGACGCTCTCCGGCGGCGAGGCCCAGCGCGCCTCGCTGGCCCGCGCCCTCGTGCGCGAACCGGACCTGCTGCTGCTCGACGAGCCGTTCGGAGCGCTCGACGCGCTCACCCGGATCAAGGCCCAGCGACTCGTCGGCGAACTGTGGCAACAGCGGGGCTGCGCCGTGCTGTTGGTGACACATGACGTCGAGGAGGCCGTGCTGCTCGCCGACCGGGTGCTCGTCATGGACGACGGTGTCATCGCCCACGAGACACCCATCGACCTCGAACGACCCCGGGAACTCACCGACCCGCGCTTCGCCGAACTCCGCGCGGAGCTGCTGCGACGCCTTGGCGTGGACGAGTCCACCGAGCACTGATCCCGTCCCACTCTTCGATGACCGCACCTCCCCTCACTGCGAACGGACTTGTCATGCGACGCCCTCTGATAGCCGGCGCCCTCGTCACCCCTCTCGCCCTCCTCCTCGCCGCCTGCAACGGCGCCTCCACCGCCAGCACCTCCACAGGAAGCGGCGGCAGCGGTGGTCACACCGACGGGAAGGGCTCGCTCACCCTCAACGTCGGTGACCAGAAGGGTGGTTCGGAGGCCGTACTGAGGGCTGCCGGGGAACTCGACGACCTGGACTACAAGATCCGCTGGTCCACCTTCACCTCCGGTCCGCCGCTCCTCGAAGCCATCAATGCCAAGGCCGTCGACGTCGGCGGCGTCGGCAACACACCGCCGGTCTTCGCGGCCGGCGCCGACTCGAAGATCAAGGTGGTGTCGGCGAGCCACGGCACCGCGAAGGGCGACACGATCCTCGTCCCGAAGGACTCGAAGCTGAAGAGCCCGGCGGGGCTCAAGGGCAGGTCGGTCGCGGTGGCGCAGGGCTCGTCCGCGCACTACCAACTCGTCGCCTCGCTCAAGAAGGTCGGGCTCGGCCTGAAGGACATCAAGGTCAAGTACCTGCAACCGGCGGACGCGCTGGCCGCGTTCACCGCGGGCAAGGTCGACGCCTGGGCCGTCTGGGACCCGTACACCTCGCAGGCGCTGCGCGGGAAGCTCGGCCGTGTACTGACCGACGGCGACGGCGTCACGAACGGGCTCGCCTTCCAGGTCGCCGCCCCGGGCGCCCTCGCGGACAAGAAGAAGTCCGCCGCGATCAAGGACTACCTCGACCGGCTGCGGCGCGCCCAGAACTGGGTCTACAAGCATCCGCAGGCGTGGGCGAAGGTGTGGGCCAAGGACACCGGACTGCCGTACGAGGTGGCGTACGACGCCGTGAAGCGCACCAACGGCACCCGTGTCACGGTCGCGGTCGACAAGGACGTGGTCCGCTCCGAGCAGGAGATCGCCGATACGTTCGCCCGGCTGAAGCTGATCCCCCACAAGGTCGACTTCTCGAAGTTCGTCGACACGCGCTTCAACGGCGAGCTGCCGCCGTCGTCCACCGCGCCGCGTACGTACGAAGCGGGCTCCGACGGGCGCTGATCCATTTCGCCGTCCCGGCCCGATCACGCGGGAAGATCTCGACCCCTGGTGGAGTTAGTAGAAACGTGAACGACATCGGGGCACGAGACGCCATCTCCGCCACAGCGCCGCGCGCGGTCGACGTGGTGGTCGTCGGGGCCGGTCAGGCCGGTCTGTCCGCCGCCTACCACCTGCGCCGCGTGGGTTTCGAGCCGGAGCGGGACTTCGTCGTCCTCGACCACGCGCCCCGGCCGGGCGGCGCCTGGCAGTTCCGGTGGCCCTCGCTCACGTACGGCAAGGTGCACGGGATGCACGCGCTGCCCGGCATGGAGCTGACGGGCGCCGACCCCGCCCGGCCGTCCTCCGAGGTCGTCGGCGAGTACTTCACCGCGTACGAGGAGACCTTCGACCTGCGCGTACGACGGCCGGTCGATGTGCGTGCGGTGCGTGAGGGGGACGGCGGGCGGCTGCTCGTCGAGACCTCGGAGGGGGTGTGGTCGACGCGGGCGCTGATCAACGCGACCGGCACCTGGGACCGCCCGTTCTGGCCGCGCTACCCGGGGCAGGAGACGTTCCGCGGGCGTCAGCTGCACACCGCTCAGTACCGGGGGCCCGAGGAGTTCGCGGGTCAGCGGGTCGTGGTGGTGGGCGGCGGCGCCTCGGGGACGCAGCACCTGATGGAGATCGCGCCGTACGCCGCCGGGACGACGTGGGTGACCCGTCGGCCGCCCGTCTTCCGCGAGGGGCCGTTCGGCGAGGAGCAGGGGCGGGCCGCCGTGGCGCTGGTCGAGGACCGGGTGCGTCAGGGGCTCGCGCCGCTGAGCGTGGTGTCGGTGACCGGGCTTCCGGTGAACGACGCGGTGCGCGAGGCCCGTGCGAACGGTGTCCTCGACCGTCACCCGATGTTCGACCGGATCACGCCGACCGGTGTGGCCTGGGACGACGGGCACGAAGTTGCGGCCGACGTGATCCTCTGGGCCACCGGTTTCCGGGCCTCCATCGAGCACTTGGCGCCGCTGAGGCTGCGGGAGCCGGGCGGCGGCATCCGCATGGAGGGCACGCACGCGGCGCTCGATCCGCGCATCCATCTGGTCGGATACGGTCCGTCGGCGAGCACGATCGGCGCGAACCGCGCGGGGCGCGCGGCCGTGCGCGACATTCAGCGGCTCCTGGGGCGGAAGCGGGTGCCGTCGGCAGCGACCGTCGGGGCCTGAGAAGGCGCTGGGCGGGGCACCCCGTAGCGCAGGGCTGCGACCTGAGAGCGGTCGCCGTCAGCCGGCCTCCCTGCCCTTCGCCTGGATCTTGTTGAACTCCGCCACGTTCTTCTCCTGCTCCCGCAGGTCCGCCGTGAAGCGGGTGTCCCCCGGCTTCACCGTCACGAAGTACAGCCAGTCCCCCGCCGTCGGCCGCGTCGCCGCCCGCATCGCCTCCTCACCCGGGTTGCCGATCGGAGTGGGCGGCAGTCCCTTGCGCGCGTAGGTGTTGTACGGGCTGTTGATCCGGGTGTCGTCGTGAGTGGTGTCCAGGGTGGAACGGCCCAGCGCGTAGTTGATGGTGGAGTCCATCTGGAGCGGCATCCCGTGGTCGAGCCGGTTGTATATGACCCGCGCGACGCGCCCCATGTCCTCCTTGTTGTCCGCTTCGGCCTGCACGATGCTCGCGATGATGACCCGCTGGTACGGGTTGACGGCGTCCCGCTCGGCACCGGCGGTGGTCCCGGAGCCTTCGGAGCTTCCGGCGCCGGCCGTGGTGCCGCTGCCGCCGAACCTCTTGTTCGCCGTGTCGACCATGTACGCAAGGACCGACTGCGGGGTCGCCTCGTCGTCCAGGGGGTACGTCGCCGGAAAGAGGTACCCCTCCGCGTTGCCTCCCGCGTCTCCGGGCAGCTTGAGGTGGGCCGTGCGCGCGGCCTTCTTCGTGCTGCCGGCCGGTACGTCGAGGGCCTTGTCGACGGCCTCGTACACCTGGCCGGAGCGCCAGCCCTCCGGGATCGTGAGGGTCCGGCCCGATCCGTCCTCGCGTGCCAGGGCGAGCGGCACCGCGACGGCGGTGGCCGCCACGACCGCACCCGTCACCGTCATGGCGACGCGTCCTCGGCGCGTGAGTCGCATCGTGCTCCGTTCCCGGGTCTCGGTCTGCATGCGGGCACGTTAACGCCTGCGTCGGAGCATCCCGGACACATCTCCCGCCTCCTTGACTCCCTCACCGTCTCTGTGCGGACTGTTCGCCCCGATGTCATCGCCGAGGCCGGGTCACGCGGCTGCCTCCACGCGTGCGTCCCTGCGGACGAGCGCGGCGTAGCGGCCGTCGCGGGCGAGCAGTTCCTCGTGCGTGCCGCGCTCGGCTATGCGGCCGGAGTCCAGGACGACGATCTGGTCGGCGCCGCGGACCGTGGAGAGACGGTGGGCGATAGTCAGCGTGGTGCGATTGGCGCACAGCGCGTCGATGGCCTGCTGCACCGCGTGTTCGGTGCGGGTGTCCAGGGCGCTCGTCGCCTCGTCGAGGATGAGCACCGGCGGATCACGCAGGATGGTGCGGGCGATGGCCAGGCGCTGCTTCTCGCCTCCGGAGAAGCGGTGGCCTCGCTCGCCGACCACGGTGTCGTAGCCGTCCGGCAGGGACGCGATGTGCTCGTGGATCTGTGCCGCGCGGGCCGCCGCGTACAGCTCCTCGTCGGTGGCGTCGGGCTTGGCGAACCGCAGGTTCTCGGCGACGGAGGCGTGGAAGAGGTACGTCTCCTGGGAGACCACGCCGATCGCGCGCGCGAGGGTGTCGAAGTCCAGGTCCCGCACGTCGACCCCGTCGAGCGTGACGCGCCCGCCCGTGACGTCGTAGAGCCGCGGCACCAGATAGCTGAGCGTCGACTTCCCCGAGCCGGTGGGGCCGACGACGGCGAGGCTGCCGCCCGCGGGGACGGTCAGGTCGATGCCGTCGAGGATCGGGGCCTGCCGCTCGTCGTCCGTGTCGTAGCGGAAATCGACGCCCTCGAAGCGGACCTCGCCCTTGACGGTGTCGAGGCGGGTGGCGTCCGCGCGCTCGGTGATGTCGACCGGCAGGTCCAGGTACTCGAAGATGCGCTGGAACAGAGCGAGCGAGGTCTGGATCTGGACGCCGGTCTGGAGCAGGCTCACGGTCGGCCGGAACAGGCCCTGCTGCAACGAGACGAACGCGACGAGCGTGCCGATGGAGACCGTGGGCCCGCCGAAGTGCAGGGCTATGCCCGCCGCCCAGTAGATGACCGCGGGCATGGCGGCCATGACGATGCTGATGACGGCCATCCGCCAGCGCCCCGCCATGTTCGACCTGACCTCCAGGCCGACCAGCTGGTCCGACTCGTCGGCGAACGACTTGGTGAGGGAGTCGGCGCGGCCCATGGTGCGGCCGAGCAGGATGCCGCTGACGGAGAGCGACTCGGTGACGGTGGCGGCCATCGCCGCCATCTGCTTCTGGCGCTGCGTGGCGATCTTCTTGCGCTCGCGACCGACGCGACGGCTGATCCACACGAAGACCGGCAGCAGGAGCAGGGAGACGACGGTGAGGCGCCAGTCCAGGGCGATCATCGCGACGACCGTCGCGATGACGCTCGTCAGGTTCGAGACGAGGGAGGTCGCCGTGGAGGTCACGGTGGCCTGCATGCCTCCGATGTCGTTGGCGATGCGGGACTGGACCTCGCCGGTGCGGGTGCGGGTGAAGAAGGCGAGCGACATGCTCTGGAGCCGGCCGTAGACGGCGGTGCGCAGGTCGTGCATGACGCGCTGGCCGACGGTGGTGGAGATCAGCGTCTGGAGCACGCCGAAGACGCTCGTCACGACGGCGCTGACGATCATGCCGAGGGCGAGCAGGCTGAGCAGCCCGGTGCGGCCCTGCGGGATCGCGACGTCGAGGATCTCCTTGAGCAGGAACGGGGTCGCGACCGTGACCAGGGACGCGGCGCAGACGAGCAGCCCGACGAGGGCGAGCCGGCCGCGGTAGGGGCGGAAGAGGGACAGGATGCGACGGATCTGCCGCGGCTGGTCCGACGCGCGGGCATCGGGGGGCGGCGTCCAGGGGATCTCGGGGCTGCGCATGGGCCTCCTAGGCACTTCTGGGATTCGACTTCGAGGAGCATAGTGCATTGTTACCTCTATTCACAATGCACGGGGTCCTGATAATGTTCCCGGCATGAAGACACCGGACGCCGACGGTTTCCTCGCCGAGCAGCTGCTGCGGCTCACGCGCCGCCTGCAGCGGATACAGCGCCGCCAGCTGGAGCCGGTCGGGATCACGCCCGCGCAGTCCCGGCTGCTGCGCACGCTCGTGCACTACGAGACGCCGCCGCGCATGGCCGATCTGGCCGAGCGCCTTGAGGTGGTTCCGCGGGCCGTGACGACGACGGTGGACGGCCTGGAGTCGGCGGACCTGGTGCGCCGCGTCCCGGATCCCACGAACCGCCGGGTCATCCGGATCGAGCTCACCGACAAGGGCCGGGCCGCCCTGCGGGAGCTGCGCAGCGCGCGCCGCGCGGCGGCAGAGGAGATCCTGGCCCCATTGGACAAGGAGCAGCGGGCGCAGCTGACGGTGTTGCTGAACACGCTGTTCGGGTCCCCGCACGACCGCGACTGCTGAGCGAGGAGAGGCCATGCCGCTGCTGGAGCCGAAGCCGGAAGCCCTGCGTCCCGGACCCCGCTCGTCGGGTCCGGCGCCCGACCGGGTCCCGGACCGGCAGGCGGGCGGCACGCCCGAGCCGCTGCGCTCGGAGCTGACGGAGCTGCTCGGCGCGGACAAGGTGCTCACGAAGGTCTCGGACCTGGTGCGCTACGCGTCGGACGCGAGTCCGTACCGCTTCGTGCCGCAGGTCGTGGTGGTCGCCGAGGACATCGACGACGTGTCGGCCGTTCTCTCTTACGCGCACGGCAGGGGCCGCGAGGTCGTCTTCCGCGCGGCGGGCACGTCGCTGAACGGGCAGGCGCAGGGCGAGGACATCCTCGTCGACGTGCGGAAGTCCTGGGCGGGCATCGAGGTGCTCGGCGACGGTTCGCGCGCCCGGATCGGCCCGGGCACCACGATCGTGCGGGCGAACGCGACGCTGGCGCGGCACGGCCGCGTGCTCGGCCCGGACCCCGCGAGCGCCATCGCCTGCACGGTGGGCGGCGTGGTGGCGAACAACGCGTCGGGGATGACGGCGGGCACGACCCGTAACTCGTACCGGACGGTCTCCTCGCTCACCTTCGTCCTGCCGTCCGGGACGGTGGTGGACACCGGCGACCCGCGCGCGGACGAGGACCTGGCGCATGCCGAACCGGCGCTGTGCGAGGGCCTGTTGGCCATCAAGCGGGAGATCGAGGCGGACGCGGAGCTCACGCGCAGGATCCGCGCCAAGTACGAGATCAAGAACACGAACGGGTATCGGCTCGACGCCTTCCTCGACGGCGAGACGCCGGTGCAGATCCTGCGCGGGCTGATGGTGGGCTCCGAGGGCACCTTCGGCTTCATCTCCGACGTCGTCTTCGACACGCTGCCGTTGGACCGGAAGGTGTCGACGGCGCTGCTGTTCTTCCCCTCGCTGCCCGCTGCCGCCGCGGCGGTCCCCGTGTTCAACGCGGCGGGGGCGCTCGCCGTGGAGCTGATGGACGGCAATACGCTGCGCGCCTCGGTCAGCGTGCAGGGCGTGCCGCAGGACTGGGCGGAGCTGCCGAAGGAGACGACGGCGCTGCTCGTCGAGTTCCGCGCCCCGGACGAAGCGGCGCAGGCCGACTACGAGGAGGCGGCGGCGAGGGCCCTGGAAGGGCTCGAACTCGTCGCGCCGGTCGCCTCGGTGACCAATGCGTTCACGCGCGACAACAAGACGATCGCAGGCTACTGGAAGGCCCGGAAGGCGTTCGTGACGGCGGTCGGCGGCTCGCGCCCCTCGGGCACGACGCTGATCACGGAGGACTTCGCGGTGCCGCCCGCGCGGCTCGCCGAGGCCTGCGAGGAGCTGCTCGACCTCCAGACGCGGCACGGTTTCGACGCCGCGGTGGCGGGCCACGCCGCGCACGGCAATCTGCACTTCCTGCTGGCGTTCGACGCGGGCAAGCCGGAGGACGTGGAGCGGTACGCGGCGTTCATGGACGACTTCTGCCGCCTCACGGTCGAGCGGTTCGACGGCTCTCTGAAGGCGGAGCACGCGACGGGCCGGAACATCGCGCCGTTCTTGGAGCTCGAATGGGGGCCGCGGGCGACGGAGTTGATGTGGCGCACGAAGCAGGTGATCGACCCCGACGGGGTGCTCGCGCCGCGCATCGTGCTCGACCGCGACCCGAAGGCGCATCTGCGGGGCCTCAAGACGATCCCCAAGGTGGAGCTGATCGCGGACCCGTGCATCGAGTGCGGCTTCTGCGAACCCACGTGCCCCAGCGAGGACCTCACGACCACGCCGCGCCAGCGGATCGTGCTGCGCCGCGAGATGATGCGCCAGCCGTCCGGCTCGCCGGTCGAGGACGAGCTGATCGATGCGTACGGGTACGACGCCGTGGACACCTGCGCCGGCGACTCCACGTGCAAGCTGGCCTGCCCGGTCGGCATCGACACGGGCGCGTTCATGAAGGGCTTCCGGCACGCCCGGCACTCGCCGCGCGAGGAGCGGACGGCCGCGCTCGCGGCGAAGAACTTCAAGGCGGTGGAGGCCTCGGCCCGGCTCGCTGTGGCCGCCGCCGACAAGATCGGTGACCGGCTTCTCACCGCGGTGACGGGCGCGGCGCGCAAGGCCGTCCGGCCCGATCTGGTGCCGGAATGGCTGCCCGAGGTGCCCGCCGCGGCGGCCCGGAAGCTGCCGCGCACCGCGCGCGTGGGCGCGTCGGCCGTCTACTACCCGGCGTGCGTGAACCGCATCTTCGGCACCCCCGGCGACGTATCGCTGCCGCAAGCCGTCGTCGCCGTCTCCGCGCGCGCGGGCCGACCGGTGTGGATCCCGGACGACGTGGCGGGCACGTGCTGCGCCACGATCTGGCACTCGAAGGGCTACGACGAGGGCAACACGGTCATGGCGAACCGGATCGTCGAAGCGGCCTGGGGCTGGACCGCCGGCGGCAGGCTGCCCCTCGTCGTGGACGCCTCCTCGTGCACGCTCGGCATCGCGCACGAGGTGGTGCCGTATCTCACCGACGACAACAGGGAGTTGCACGAGGAGCTGACCATCGTGGACTCCCTCGTGTGGGCCGCCGACGAGCTGCTGCCGCGGCTCACCGTCGAGCGCACGATCGGCTCCGCCGTGCTGCATCCGACGTGTTCGATGGAACACCTGGGCGATGTGGCGCAGTTGAGAGCCGTCGCAGAGGCGTGTGCCGACGAGGTGGTGATCCCGGACGACGCGGGCTGCTGCGGATTCGCGGGCGACCGAGGCATGCTCCACAAGGAGCTGACCGAGTCCGCGACGGCGAAGGAGGCGGCGGACGTGACGTCCCGCGCGTACGACGCGCATCTGTCGGCGAACCGGATGTGCGAAGTCGGCATGGATCATGCGACGGGCCGCTCGTACTACTCGGTCCTGGTGGAACTGGAGCGGGCGACGCGCCGCGCCGCACCCCGCCCCTGAGAGCACGCCACACGAGTCCAAAGGTTCGACCCCAGAAGTCCAACTGCCCGCCCACACCGCCCTCTTGCGTCCCTGCTCGCACTCCCAGCAGGGTGGCTTGCGCTTGCTCCCGGCACCGCACCCACCTTGTTGGAGGTCCGATGCACGACAACGAGCGCAGCCCTCTCGAATCCCCCGAACCCGACGGCCGGTCCCGCCGCGACGTGCTGCGCGCCGCGGGCGTCGCCGGTGCGGGACTCGGGCTCGGCGCGCTGGGATCGGCCTCGCCGGCCCAGGCAGCGCAGGCCTCCGGCGACTCAGGGACGGCCGAGGCCACGACGGCGGCCGCACCGGCGCGGCAGGGCGACACGATGATCGGCGTGCCGTTCGAGGGCCGGTCCACGGTCCGCGTCGGCATCGTCGGGCTCGGCAACCGCGGCGGCAGCATGATCGACCTCTTCCTGGCGATCCCGGGCGTCCGCGTCCTCGCCCTGTGCGACCCGGTCAAGGACAAGACCGCCAAGGCGGCGGCGAAGGTGACGGCGGCGGGCCAGCCCGCGCCCGCCACGTACGTCAAGGGCGATCACGACTTCGAGAACCTCTGCAAGCGCGGGGACATCGACTTCGTGTACGTGGCGACGCCCTGGGACTGGCACTTCGAGATGGCGAAGACGGCGATGCTCAACGGCAAGCACGTCGGCGTCGAATGCCCGATCGCGCTCCAACTCGACCAGCTGTGGGAGCTGGTGGACCTGTCCGAGCGCACCCGAAGACACTGCATGCAGCTGGAGAACTGCTGTTACGGACGCAACGAGATGCGCGTCCTGCGAATGGCCCACGCAGGCAAGTTCGGCGATCTGCTGCACGGCGCCGGCGCGTACAACCACGACCTGCGCGGCCTGATGTTCGACCCGGACTACTACGAGGGCCCGTGGCGCCGCCTGTGGCACACGAGGCTGCGCGGCGACCTGTATCCGAACCACGGCTTCGGCCCGGTCGCCAACTACATGGACATCAACCGCGGCGACCGCGTCACCCACATCTCCAGCTTCGGCACCCCCGCCCTGGGCCTCGCCGAGTACCGCGAGGCGCACATGCCCAAGGGCGACCCGAGCTGGAAGGAGACGTACATCGAGTCGGACCGCACCATCAGCCTGGTCCAGACGGCGAAGGGCCGGGTGATCCGCCTCGAACACGACGTCAGCACGCCGCATCCGTACTCACGTATCAACCAACTCGGTGGGACGAAGGGCGTGTTCGAGGACTACCCGGCGCGCATCTACATCGAGCCCGACCACACCGACGACGCCTGGGGCGACTTCGCGAAGTACGCCGACTGGGACCACTGGCTGTGGAAGGAGCACGCGAACCCGCCGGGCGGGCACGGCGGCATGGACTACATCATGGTGTTCCGCCTGATGCAGACGATGCGCCTCGGCCTCGTCCCCGACTTCGACGTGTACGACGCCGCCACCTGGACCTCGCCGGTGCCGCTGAGCCACCTCTCGATCAAGGCAAAGGGCGCGCCGCAGCAGATCCCCGACTTCACGCGCGGCGGCTGGCGCAAGTCACGCGGCGGCGTCGACTCGGAGAAGCCGAAGGAGGCCTGAGCCGGGAGGGGCGGCGGTTCAGGCCTTGAGCTCGGCCTTGTCGCCCATGACCACCACCGGGTGCTGCTTCGGGTCCAGCGTCTTGAGCAGGTACTCCATGTCCGACTTCGACTGGCTCACGCAGGCCGACGTGCCGCTGCCGTGATCCATGTGCAGCCAGATGCTGCCGCCCTTCGACTGGCCCTGCGGCCGGGTCGGGTCGTTGGGCGGCGTGCCCTTGGCCCGGTTGTAGTCGATGGCGATCACGTAGTCGAAGTCGTTCCAGTGCGACTTCGCCCAGTAGTGCGGGGCCTGGAACGACGACGACTGCGTGTACGGCAGCTTCGCGCCCGGGTCGGCAAGCACGCCGCCCGCGTCGGTGAGCGTGAAGACGCCGACGGGGCTGCGCTTGTCGCCCTCCCGGTGGTTCGTCGTCCAGCCCTTCTTGCCGTTGTGCCCGGACCAGCTGCGCTGCTTCTTCCAGGTGTCGCCGGACTTCGTGAAGAGCGCGATGGTGGAGCCCGCGGCGTCCTTGCCGTCCCCGTAGACGGCGACGACCTGCCGGCTGTTCGCCGGGATCTGCTTCTGGTAGCGCTCCCCCACGTCCGGGATGCGCTTGAGGTCCACCGCGCGCGCCTCGGAGCCCTGGGACTCACCGCCCGAGGCGGTAGCCCCCTCCGTGCTCTTCTTCCCGCTGCCGCCGCCGTCGGCGCCACAGGCCGTCACCGTCGTCAGCAGGACACCGCAGGCCGCCATCGCGACGCCCACCCTGATCACACCCGCACTCCGCATGCGTTCCATGGTCGCACCACCGTTCGCGAAACTCGGGATCGACCCTGAGCACCCCGGACAATCCGGGCCGAATCTTTGCCCGGCGCCGTAAAACCGTTTGCCTCGGCTCGGCCCGGGACGCGAACCTTTCACGGTTTGCTGCCCTTGAGTCCGCTTCTTCGATCCACCCCGCTTCGAGTCCTGGGACATCATGCAGATCTCCGACCTTCCGTATCCAGACCCGGGCGTGCCGGACGCACGCTCGGGCCCCCGGTTCCTGCTCTGGCTCGGCCGGAACCAGCTCGGTGGGCAGGCCAAGTCCCTTGCCTGGGGCCTGATCCACTTCGTCTCCGTCGCCGGTCTCGCGTACGGCGTCGGGCACGCCGTGCAGTCCGTCGTCGACCGCTCCGGCGCCGGTCTCGCCAAGGCGGGCGCGCTGATCGTGCTGCTCGGCCTCGGTGTCGCGGTCGGCGACACGATGCTGCACCGCACGGCCGTCACCAACTGGATCACCGCCGCCGCCCGCGTCCAGCAGCTCCTGGCCCGCAAGACGGCGTCGCTGGGCGCCGCGCTGACCCGGCGGGTCGCCGCGGGCGAGGTCGTCGCCGTGTCCACGGGTGACGTGGAGAAGATCGGCTGGTTCGTCGAGGCGCTCTCCCGCTTCGCCGCCGCCGCGCTCACCGTCGTGCTCGCCTCCATCGGCCTCCTGATCTACCAGCCCGCGCTGGGCGTGGTCGTCGCGCTCGGCATGCCGGTCCTGGCCCTCGCCGTGCTGCCGCTGCTGCCCCGCGCCACCCGGCGCGCGGACCACCAGCGGGAGAAGGCGGGTCACGCCACCGAACTCGCCTCCGACACCGTCGCTGGCCTGCGCGTGCTGCGCGGCATCGGCGGCGAGGAGCTGTTCCTCGACCGGTACCGGCGCGCCTCCCAGGACGTGCGGCGGGCCGCCGTGCGCAGTGCGCGCATGTGGTCGCTGATCTCCGCGATCCAGGTCCTCCTTCCCGGCCTGCTGACGATCGCCCTCGTCTGGTACGGCATCCATCTCGCGCGCGAGGGCCGCATCACCGTCGGCGAACTCGTCACCGTCTACAGCGGCGTGATGCTCCTGAACTACCCGCTGCGTCACTTCGAAGAGATCGCCATGGCCTACTCGTTCTCCCGCCCGTCCGCCCAGCGCGCGTCCCGGGTGCTGTCGCTGGAGCGCGTCACCGATCCGGACGGCGGGCTGCGCGACGCGAAGGTGCCGACCGGCGATCTGTACGACCCGGCGACCGGCGTGCTGGCCCCCGAGGGTCGGCTCACCGCCGTGGTCTGCGGCGACCCTGACCTGGCGGGCCGGCTGGCCGACCGGCTGGGCGGCCACCCGGCGACCGGCACCGGCTCCGGCTCCGGTGAGGCGGCACCGTCCGTGCTGCTCGACGGTGTGCCGCTCGACGAGCTGCCGCTGGACGTCGCCCGTACGGCCGTGCTCGTCCAGGACAAGGACCCGGTGCTGCTCTCCGGCACCCTCGCCGAGCTCCTCGCCGTACCGGCCTCCGGAAGCGTCACGCCCGAGGAGGCCCTGTCCGCGGCCCAGTGCTCCGACGTGCTCGACGCGCTCACCCAGGCCTCCGTGGACGAGGACCCGATGACCGCGATCATCACCGAACGCGGCCGGTCACTCTCCGGCGGCCAGCGCCAGCGTCTCGCGCTCGCCCGCTCCCTGGTCACCGACCCGGCGACTCTGGTGCTCGACGAGCCGACGTCCGCCGTCGACTCGCACACCGAGGCCCGTATCGCCCAGGGCGTGCGCGCCCTGCGCCGCGGCCGCACCACGGTGGTGCTGACCTCGTCGCCGCTGGTGCTCGACCGCGCCGACCGCGTGGTGTTCGTCCACGAGGGGGAGGTCGCCGCGGTCGGCGAGCACCGCGAACTGGTGCGCACCGAGCCCCGGTACCGCGCGGTCGTCACCCGCGAGACCGACGACGAGAAGCCTTCCGCCGAGGCCGCCCCGGGCGCCGATCCGGGGCCCGGTCGCGGCGGCAGGCCGGGCGTCATCGGCACGGGTCCCCGCACGAACACCGGCCCCGGCACCCATGCAGGCGCGGCCACCGCACGTGACACCGAGATCGACATCGAGGAGACGGCATGATCGGCGTAGCGCCACCGGCCTACGATCCGGCGGCCCCCACCACGGCGAACACCCTGCCGGTCGGCGCCCCGGCCACGGTCCGTGCCTACGTGCGCGAGCTGTACCGGCGCCACCGGCGCGAGTTCCTCCTGCTCATCGGCGTGAACACGGTCGCCGTCGTCGCGTCGATGGCCGGACCGTACCTGCTCGGCGGCCTGGTCCAGGACGTGTCCGACGACCCGGGCGGCGTCGGCGCGCTCGAAGGCACCGAACTCGCCCGCACCATCGGCCTGTTCGCCCTGGCCCTGGTCGTCCAGGCCGTGTTCATCCGGCAGGTGCGGCTGCGCGGGGCGGTCCTCGGCGAGCGGATGCTGGCGGACCTGCGCGAGGACTTCCTCGTACGGTCCGTCGGCCTGCCGCCCGGCGTGCTCGAGCGGGCCGGCACGGGCGACTTGCTGTCCCGGATCACCACGGACATCGACCGGCTGGCGAACGCGATGCGGGAGGCCGTGCCCCAGCTGTCCATCGGCGTGGTCTGGGCGGCCCTGCTCATCGGAGGGCTCGCGGTGACCGCGCCGCCGCTGGCGCCCGCGCTGCTCATCGCGGTGCCGGTCCTCGTGCTCGGCTGCCGCTGGTACTTCAAGCGGGCGCCTTCGGCGTACCGCTCGGAGGCGGCCGGGTACGCGGCGGTCGCCGCGGCGCTCGCCGAAACCGTGGACGCCGGGCGCACCGTCGAGGCGCACCGGCTCGGCGACCGCCGCATCGAGCTGTCGGAGCGGCGGGTCAAGGAGTGGACGGCGTGGGAGCGCTACACCCTGTATCTGCGCTCCGTGCTCTTCCCGGTGATCAACGCCGTGCACGTCCTCGTGCTGCTGTCGGTGCTCATGGTCGGCGGTGTCTTCGTCCTCCAGGGCTGGATCGGCGTGGGGCAGCTGACCACGAGTGCGCTCATCGCGCAGATGCTGGTGGATCCCATCGGCCTGATCCTGCGCTGGTACGACGAGCTTCAGGTCGCCCAGGTGTCGCTGGCCCGGCTCGTCGGTGTGCGGGACATCGAGCCGGACGCGGGCGACGCCTCGGTGCGGCCCGACGGCCGTGACGTCCAGGCGGACGGGGTGCACTTCGGCTACCGCGAGGGCGTCGACGTGCTGCGCAAGGTGTCCCTCGAGGTCGCGCCCGGCACCCGGCTCGCCCTGGTCGGCCCCTCGGGCGCGGGGAAGTCGACGCTCGGCCGACTGCTCGCCGGGATCTACGCCCCGCGCGCCGGGCAGGTCACGCTGGGTGGCGCGGAGCTGTCCCGGATGCAGGCGGAGCGCGTGCGCTCGCACGTGGCACTGGTCAACCAGGAGCACCACGTGTTCGTGGGGTCGCTCCGCGACAACCTGCGGCTGGCCCGCACCGGCGCCGAGGACGCCGAGCTGTGGGCCGCCCTCGGCGCCGTCGACGCCGACGGGTGGGCCCGTGGCCTGTCCGACGGCCTCGACACCGAGGTCGGCTCGGGCGGCGTCGCCCTCACTCCTGCGCAGGCGCAGCAGATCGCGCTGGCCCGCCTCGTCCTGGCCGACCCGCACACGCTGGTCCTGGACGAGGCGACGTCGCTGCTCGACCCGCGCGCGGCCCGCAACCTGGAGCGTTCTCTCGGCCGGGTGCTCGACGGCCGCACCGTCGTGGCCATCGCGCACCGGCTGCACACCGCGCACGACGCGGACGTGATCGCCGTGGTCGAGGAGGGCCGGATCCGGGAGCTCGGGAGCCACGACGAGCTGGTCGCGGCCGACGGGGCGTACGCGGCGCTGTGGCGGTCCTGGCACGGCTGACGCCCGGACGGCGGCGGCGGTCGGGAGTCCTCCCTCGGGGGTGGCTCCCGGCCGGTGTCGCCTCAGTAGCCGTAGCCACCACCGCCGCCGCTGGACGCGGCCTTCTTGATCGCCTTGCCGTGGGGGTCGACGACGTACCAGATCTTGTCGATGCCCTGGCCCTTGGTGTCCCCCGCCTTGTGGTCGTCGGCGAAGTAGTACAGCGGGTGCCCGGCGTACGTCGCCTGTGGCGTGCCGCCGCCCTTCGTGGTGCCGATGAGGTTCGCCTGGACGCCGTCGCCGGCCTTCGGCTTGCCCTTCATGTGCGGCCACTCCTTGACGCACTCCGCGTCGCACTTCATGGAGTTGGTGTTCTTGCCGTCGCTGGTGAACAGGTACAGCGTGCGGCCCTTGCCGTCGACGAGGATCTTGCCCATCGGCGAGTCGCTCGTGCTGAGCGTGGTCGGGTCCTTGGCGGCGGGTGTGCCACCACCTGAGCCGCCACCGCCGCCGCTCGAGCAGCCTGCCAACGCCAGGGCGGCCACGAGGGTGCACCCGGCCCCGGCGATCCTGATCTTCTTCATGATCGTTCCGTCCCTTCTCACGAAGGTTGTACGGCCACGGCGGGCCGACGGATTGCGCCACCCGACGGAACACGGAGACGGGGTTCAATCCCTTCACCTCTCTCGTACGTATAAGGGAGCGTGGAACTGTTCTCGCGGGCGGATCGCGCCGACGACGCCTCGCTCGTCGCGGGCTTCGCCCTGGGCGACGAGCAGGCGGCGGTGGCCTTCGTGCGCCGCTTCCAGGACGCGGTGTACGGCCTCGCCCTGTCGGTGACCCGCGACGCCGCCCTCGCCGAGGACGTCAGCCAGGAGGTGTTCGTCCGGGCCTGGCGGGCCGCGGGCAGCTACGACGCCCGCAGGGCCTCGGCGCTGACCTGGCTGCTGACGATCACACGCAACGCGGCCATCGACGCAGTCCGCGCCCGCAAGCCCGTGCCGGTGCTCGCGGAGACGCTGGAGCGGCTGCTCGACGTGAGCCTGCAGAGCGAGAGCCCGGAACGTCTGGCCCTCGTCTCGCTGGAGAGCGAACGCGCGCTGCGCCGGCTGCGGGCCCTGCCCGTGGAGCAGGCCCGTGCGGTCGCGCTCGCGGTGCTCGGCGGCTGCACGGCGCGGGAGGTGGGCCGGCACGAGGGCATTCCGCTGGGCACCGCCAAGTCCCGGATCCGGGTCGGCCTGCGCAGGCTGCGTGAGGCGTCGAAGGAGGAGAGCCGCGATGGCACGCCACCCCGATGAGGAGGAGCTGGTCGCCCTCGCTCTCGGCACGCTCTCCGAGGGGCAGGACGAGCTGCTGAGCCATCTCTCCGTGTGCGCGAACTGCCGCGCCACGTACGACGACCTGGCCGCGGCCGTCGACAGCGTGCTGCCCGCGGCCCCCGCGCTCGCGGCCCCCGCGGGCTTCGACGCGCGGGTCATCGAACGCCTCGACGTGCAACGGCCGAAGCGGCGCCGCGCGCTGCGCCCGGCCCTGCTCGTCGCGGCGGCCGTGATCGCCGGCGTGTGCGCGGGAGGCGCCGGCGTCACGGTCCTCGGTCAGCCGGGCCACGAGAGCCCGCCCGCGGTCAGCGCGAGCGACCGGGGGGCCCGGCTCGTCACCGGTTCCGGCACGACGGTGGGCACGGTGGAGCCCAGCCGGGTGGGCGATCGGGACGTGGTGGTCATGCAGATCGCGAAGGGTGCCCCCGGCGGCTACTACACGTGCCGGCTGCTGCTGAAGGACGGCACCGTCCGCGACGCGGGCCACTGGTGGCTGCCGTCGTCCGGGCAGGCCACCTGGATCGCCCACGGCTCGGTGGGCTCCATCGACCGGGTCGACCTCCTGGACGACTCCGGCCGGGTCTGGTCGTCCGCGGAGCTGAACGGCTGACGCCCCGCGCCGCCGCGGACGACCTCGGGTCAGATGAAGTTCAGCGCGGCCGCGCAGCCCACGCCGCCGGCGAGCATGAACACCGGCATGAGCACCTTGAGCTCGACCCAGCTGCCGGCCCGGAACCGCATGGGCTTCGGCGGTCCGATCGGGTACCAGCGCTTGCGGCCGATCGGGATGGGCCACAGGATCGGGCAGCCCGAAACCGTGAGTGCGTCCCCGATGTCGTGCACCAGGGCGCCGAGCACGATCGGCAGGCCCAGCCACAGGTACTCCTGGCCGGGGTCCGTGAACAGCCAGTCCGAGCCGTTGCCCGGCTGGTCCAGGATCCCGGCGAGTATCCACGCGCTGGTCGCGGCCAGCAGCCAGACCAGGAGGTCGCTGCTGTGGCCGCGGGCGGCCCGCCACAGCAGGCCCTCGATGGCGAGCACCATGTGCACGAACAGGATCCCGAGGACCGTCCAGCGGCCTCCGGTGATGGCCGCGACCGAGGTACCGGCCCCGATGAGGACCGCCCACACCCACGTATGGGTGAGCGTGCGGTGGCCGCCCGAGCGCCGGGGGTCGCCCTGCTTCCTGGTCGCCTTGTAGACGGCGTAGGAAAGTTTGTCGACGATCTCGCAGAGCCCCCGGGAGATCGGCCCGAAGGCGCCCGAGATGGTCGCGGACTTGTGGTCGAGGTCGGGGGCCAGCGCGGCGCCCGCGCAGATCAGCGCTCCGACGAGGAGGACCGGCCATGGCATCGGGTACCCGGCTGCCGCCGTCGCCGCTCCCACCCCCAGCCAGGCGGCCGCTCCTGACAGCGAGTGTGCCGGTCCCATCATGTGTGTGTTCCGCCCCTGTTTCCGCACTGCCGGCCGCGCGCGATGTACCGACATGTCCCGTGTTGCTGCGCCGAGCTGCCCCGTGGGGGCCGCGCGCGTGCTGACGCCCCGTCGGCGACCCAGCGTAGCCTTCGTGATCTTCGCTCGGACATCCGATTGCCGGATCGAGCCGGATGGCAGGCAAGATGGTTCCGTGACCCTTATCGATCAGCTCCCGCAGACCGCCGACCCGGACACCCTCTACGACGCCTTCGAGTCGTGGGCCGAGGAGCGTGGGCTCACCCTCTATCCCCACCAGGAGGAGGCGCTGATCGAGGTGGTGTCGGGCGCGAACGTGATCGTTTCGACGCCCACCGGGTCCGGCAAGAGCATGATCGCTGCGGGTGCGCACTTCGCCGCGCTGGCCCGGGACGAGGTCACCTTCTACACGGCGCCGATCAAGGCGCTGGTGTCCGAGAAGTTCTTCGAGCTGTGCAAGCTGTTCGGCACGGAGAACGTCGGCATGCTGACCGGCGACGCCTCCGTGAACGCGGACGCGCCCGTCATCTGCTGCACCGCCGAGGTCCTGGCATCGATCGCGCTGCGCGACGGCGCGCAGGCCGACATCGGCCAGGTCGTGATGGACGAGTTCCACTTCTACGCGGAGGGGGACCGCGGCTGGGCCTGGCAGATCCCGCTGCTCGAGCTGCCGCAGGCACAGTTCATCCTGATGTCGGCCACGCTCGGCGACGTCTCCATGTTCGAGAAGGACCTCACGCGCCGCACCGGCAGGACCACGTCGGTGGTCCGCTCGGCGACGCGCCCCGTCCCGCTCTCGTACGAGTACCGGGTCACGCCGCTCACGGAGACGCTGACGGAGCTGCTGGAGACCAAGCAGGCGCCCGTCTACATCGTGCACTTCACGCAGGCGCAGGCCGTCGAGCGCGCGCAGGCGCTGATGAGCATCAACATGTGCACGCGCGAGGAGAAGGACCAGATCGCCGAGCTGATCGGCAATTTCCGGTTCACCACCAAGTTCGGCCGCAATCTCTCCCGCTACGTTCGGCACGGCATCGGCGTGCACCACGCCGGCATGCTGCCGAAGTACCGCCGTCTCGTGGAGAAGCTCGCCCAGGCGGGCCTCCTCAAGGTCATCTGCGGCACCGACACGCTCGGCGTCGGCGTCAACGTGCCGATCCGTACGGTCCTGTTCACGGCCCTCACCAAGTACGACGGCACGCGCGTGCGGACGCTGCGCGCGCGGGAGTTCCACCAGATCGCGGGGCGCGCGGGCCGCGCCGGGTTCGACACCGCGGGCTTCGTGGTGGCGCAGGCGCCCGAGCACGTCATCGAGAACGAGAAGGCGCTCGCGAAGGCCGGTGACGACCCGAAGAAGCGCCGCAAGGTGGTGCGCAAGAAGGCGCCGGAGGGCTTCGTCGCCTGGACGGAGAACACCTTCGAAAAGCTGATCGCGTCCGACCCCGAGCCGCTGACCTCGCGCTTCCGGGTGACGCACACGATGCTGCTCTCGGTCATCGCACGGCCGGGCAACGCCTTCGAGGCCATGCGGCACCTGCTCGAGGACAACCACGAGCCGCGCAAGGCGCAGCTGCGGCACATCCGCAGGGCCATCGCGATCTACCGCTCGCTCCTGGACGGCGGCATCGTCGAGAAGCTGGACGAGCCGGACGCCACGGGCCGCATCGTGCGCCTCACCGTCGACCTCCAGCAGGACTTCGCGCTGAACCAGCCGCTGTCCACGTTCGCCCTCGCCGCGTTCGACCTGCTCGACAAGGAGTCGCCGTCGTACGCCCTCGACATGGTGTCCGTCGTGGAGTCCACGCTGGACGACCCGCGGCAGATCCTGCACGCCCAGCAGAACAAGGCGCGCGGCGAGGCCGTCGCCCTGATGAAGGCGGACGGGGTCGAGTACGAGGACCGGATGGAGCGGCTCCAGGACATCAGCTACCCCAAGCCTCTGGAGGAGCTGCTGTTCCACGCGTACAACACGTACCGGATGAGCCATCCGTGGGTCGGCGACCACCCGTTGTCGCCGAAGTCCGTGATCCGCGACATGTACGAACGGGCCATGTCCTTCACGGAGTTCGTGTCGTTCTACGAGCTCGCTCGCACCGAGGGCATCGTCCTGCGCTACCTGGCCAGCGCCTACAAGACGCTCGACCACACCGTGCCCGACGACTTGAAGTCGGAGGACCTGGAGGATCTGATCGCCTGGCTGGGCGAGATGGTGCGCCAGGTCGACTCCAGCCTCCTGGACGAGTGGGAGCAGCTCGCCAACCCGGCGGAGATGACCGCCGAGGAGGCCCAGGAGAAGGCCGACCAGGTCAAGCCGGTCACGGCGAACGCGCGGGCTTTCCGGGTCCTCGTCCGCAACGCCATGTTCCGCCGCGTCGAACTCGCCGCGCTCGACAACGTCGAGGAGCTGGGCGAGATGGACGCCGACTCGGGCTGGGACGCGGACGCCTGGGGCGACGCGATGGACAAGTACTGGGACGAGTACGAGGACCTGGGCACGGGCCCCGACGCGCGCGGACCCAAGCTGCTCATGATCGAGGAGGATCCGGAGCACGGCCTGTGGAAGGTGCGCCAGACCTTCCAGGACCCGAACGGCGACCACGACTGGGGCATCAGCGCCGAGGTCGACCTCGAGGCGTCCGACGCCGAGGGCCGCGCCGTCGTCCGCGTCACGGACGTCGGCCAGTTGTAGATCCGATGGCGGCCGGGCGGTAGATTCCGGCCGCGTCCCCGCGCCGGAGCGGTCCGGCGGCACACACGAGAGAGAACCACCCATGACGAATCCTGCGGAGAAGCTCGTCGACCTGCTCGACCTGGAGCAGATCGAGGTCAACATCTTCCGCGGACTCAGCCCCGACGAGTCCCTCCAGCGCGTCTTCGGCGGGCAGGTCGCGGGGCAGGCGCTGGTCGCGGCGGGACGCACCACCGAGGGCGACCGCCCCGTGCACTCGCTGCACGCGTACTTCCTGCGCCCGGGCCGTCCGGGCGTGCCGATCGTGTACCAGGTCGAGCGGGTGCGCGACGGGCGCTCGTTCACCACGCGGCGCGTCACCGCCGTGCAGCAGGGCCGCACGATCTTCAATCTCACCGCCTCCTTCCACAAGCCCGAAGAGGGTGCCTTCGAGCACCAGTTGCCGCCGGCCCGGCAGGTGCCGGACCCGGATTCGCTGCCGACGATCGCCGACGAGGTGCGGGGGCATCTGGGTGCGCTGCCCGATGCCCTGGAGCGGATGGCCCGCCGCCAGCCCTTCGACATCCGCTACGTCGACCGGCTGCGCTGGTCGCCCGAGGACATCGAGGCGGCCGAGCCGCGCAGCGCCGTGTGGATGCGTGCCGTGGGCCCGCTCGGTGACGATCCGCTGGTGCACACGTGCGCGCTCACCTACGCGAGCGACATGACGCTGCTCGACGCGGTGCGGCTGCCGATCGAGCCGCTGTGGGGTCCGCGCGGCTTCGACATGGCCTCGCTGGACCACGCCATGTGGTTCCACCGCCCGTTCCGTGCCGACGAGTGGTTCCTGTACGACCAGGAGTCGCCGATCGCGACGGGCGGCCGCGGTCTGGCCCGTGGCCGTATCTACGACACGGAGGGCCGCCTGCTGGTCTCGGTCGTCCAGGAGGGCCTGTTCCGCAAGCTCGAGGGCTGACGGGCGGGCCAACGGGCTTGGCGGGCCCGGGAGTTCATCCTCCCCTGCCCACGAGCCGCGCCCACAGTCCAGGCCGTGACCGAGCGGGTGCCTGTACGGGCGTGGGCAACGGCGCCGCCTCGGGCACTGGCTCCGGCGTGGCCTCGACCGCCTCGGCCACCTCTTCGTACCCCATGGGCGACGAGGGTCGGGGCGCCGGAAGTCGGCGTCGCGCCTGTTGCAGGTTGAGCAGCAGGTTCCCGCGCAGCCAGCTGATCTCGTTCGGGTCGTCGGCGGTCATGATGCGCTGGACGATCGCGGCGTTCGGCGACTCCGGTGTGCCGTGCCAGAACTCGTCGGGGCGCAGCCGGTTCAGGTGTGCCCGCTCGTAGGGACTCTCCACCAGCTCCGCCAGTTGCACGGGATCCAGGAACGTGGCGACGGCGGCCGCCCGCTCCCACGGGCCCTCGGCCTGGCCGAGCAGGTATCCGGCGTGCCGGGCCCGCCAGTTCTTCGGCCGCAGATCCTCCCCGGCCTTGAGCCTGGCCCGTACCCGGTCGGGCGCGCGTCCCGTGAGCAATGGGCCGTTGACCTCCGCCGCCGCGAACTCCCGCAGTTCCTGGGCCAGGTACATCCAGACCACGGTGCGGTACCGGTTCACGTAGAAGCTCGCGGGCGTCAGCATTCCGGCGCGGGCGAGGCGCGTGAAGCGCGTCGAGGGGATGTCCATGAGCTCGGCGCCTTCCGCCGTGCCCACGACCCTGACGTGCGCGCGCAGCGTGTCCGGGAATCCCTCGGCCTCGCGGAGACGCTCGATCTCCTCGCGCGGGACCCGGCGCCGGCCGCCGCCGGGCGCCGGGACGGTGCGGATGCAGCCCAGTCGGACAGCGAGGTCGAACTCGCCTCGTTTCAGCCCCAGCTCGCGTGCCGCGCTGCTCTGGGGCCTGGTCATGGTGTCGCCTTGCACGATGGTTCTCCCCCGTCTGCGGTTCAGACGCAGTCACTCTCCGTGACCGCTGGAAAAACCGTAGCGGGGATCGACCGATCGCGTGCGGGCCTGTGGATAACCTTGGCGAGCGGGGCGTCTGCGCAGGTCAGAGGTCTGCGAGCGGGCCTCGCTCGGGGCTGCGGGCGTCGACGGTCAGGTGCTCGCCGACGCGGTGCACCAGCAGCGTCATCTCGTACGCGACCTGCCCGATGTCGGCCTCGGCCGCGCTGAGCACGCACAGGCAGCTGCCCTCGCCCGCAGCGGTGACGAACAGCACCGCGTCGTCGAACTCGACCATCGTCTGCCGCACGCCGCCGGTGCCGAAGTACCGGCCGGACCCCTTGGCGAGGCTGTGCAGGCCGGACGAGACCGCGGCCAGGTGTTCCGCGTCCTCGCGGCGCAGGCCCTCGCTCGCCCCCGCCACCAGCCCGTCGTTGGACAGGACCAGCGCGTGCCGCACGTGTTCGACGCGCTGCGTCAGGTCGTCCAGCAGCCAACCGAGCCCTTCGTACTGCTGCCCCATGATCCCCTGTCCCCGTTTCCGTGTGGCTCCCCACCCCGGGAGAGAGTCCGCTCCCCTACCCGGAGGATCTGATTCGCCAGCCTCCCCCACGGTCGACGTCCGGGCAAGAAGAATGGGGACATGGCACACAAGATGACCGATGAGCAATGGAAGGCCTTCGTCTCCGAGGGCACCCACACCGCGAAGCTGTCGACCGTCCGGGCCGACGGCAGCCCGCACATCGCGCCCGTCTGGTTCGTCCTCGACGGTGACGACATCGTTTTCAACACCGGGAAGGACACGGTCAAAGGCCGCAATCTGGCGCGGGACGGGCGAGTCGCCCTGTGCGTCGACGACGAGCGCCCGCCGTTCTCCTTCGTGTCCATCCAGGGCCGCGCCGAACTCAGCGAGGACCCGGACGAACTGCTGGATTCGGCCACCCGGATCGGCGGCCGGTACATGGGCGCGGACCGCGCCGAGGAGTTCGGCCGGCGCAACGCGGTGCCGGGCGAACTCGTCGTCCGTGTCCGGGTCGAGAAGGTCGTGGCGCTGGGCGACATGACGGGCTGAGCCGGTCGCCCACGGGTGTCAGCCCACCGAGTCGAGCAGCCGGGCGGCGTGCATGCGCCCGGCGTACTCGACCAGTCTGATCAGCACCTCCTTTCCCGAGTCGCGGTCGCGCGCGTCGCACAGCACCACGGGGGTACCGCGGTCGAGGTCCAGGG
This sequence comes from Streptomyces sp. SDT5-1, assembly GCF_052245995.1. Classification (NCBI taxonomy): domain Bacteria; kingdom Bacillati; phylum Actinomycetota; class Actinomycetes; order Kitasatosporales; family Streptomycetaceae; genus Streptomyces; species Streptomyces sp. SDT5-1. The sequence continues at coordinate 1,618,051 of NZ_CM125963.1, forward strand.
CGCGGGCCACTTGGTGCGCTCCGAAGGCCTTGCTGCCCGCGAAGCAGTTCACCGCCACGACGAACGGGATGTGCCGGTGCTCGAAGTAGTCCACGGCGGGGAAGCAGTCCTCGAGCCGTCGGGTGTCCGCGAGAACGACCGCGCCGAGCGAGCCCTGCGAGAGCTCGTCCCACAGGAACCAGAAGCGGTCCTGCCCCGGCGTGCCGAACAGGTAGAGCGACAGGCCCGACCTGATGGTGATGCGGCCGAAGTCCATGGCGACGGTCGTGGTCGTCTTGCGTTCGACCGCCCCGATGTCGTCCACGTTCTGGCCCAGTTCGCTCAGTCGTTCCTCGGTGCGCAGCGGCCGGATCTCGCTGACCGAGCCGACCAGGGTGGTCTTGCCCACCCCGAAGCCACCCGCGACCAGGATCTTCAGGGCCAGGGCGGGGGTGGGTTCCGCCGCCGTGGTGTCGGCGTGTGCCGTGGTGTCAGAGTGCTCTGAGCCCATCGATGACTTCTCTCAGGATCTTCTCGTCGGGTAGCTGTGCGGGCGGCACCGGCCTGCTGACCTTGACGCAGGCCAGTTCGAGCAAATCGCCGAGGAGCACCCGCACCACGCCCACGGGCAGGTCAGTGCCCGCGGCGAGTTCGGCGACGGTCTGCGTCTCCGTGCGGCACAGCTCGATGATCGACCGGTGTTCGGGGCCGAGCGCGGTGTCGTCGTCGGCGGCGGGCGCGGCGGAGTCGAGCGACACCAGGGCGATCAGGTCGAAGTGCACGCCCTGGGGCCCCGGCGCGGTCCGCCCGCCGGTCATCGCGTACGGGCGGACCAGCGGGCCGGCCTCTTGGTCGAACCACTGGCTGCCGGGGTCGTTGTCGTTCATGTCGGCGCCCGTGCCCGTCAGCCCGCGGTGGGCGGCTGCCCGGCGGCTCTCGGGGCCGTGTAGAGGTGTTCGCCGACCCGCTTGACCAGACGGGCCATTTCGTAGGCGACGAGACCGATGTCGGCGATGCCGGTGCTCAGGACGGCGAGGCAGGAGCCGTCGCCGGCGGCCGCCACGAAGAGGAAACCTTCATCCATCTCGACCATCGTCTGGCGCACGCCGCCCGCTCCGAAGTGCCGCCCCGTGCCCTTGGCCAGGCTGTTGAAGCCGGAGGCGACGGCGGACAGATGTTCCGCGTCCTCCCTGCGCAGTCCGCTGGAGGAGCCGACGGCGAGCCCGTCGTTGGAGAGGATCACGGCATGCCGCAGTTCGGGCACTCGCAGCACCAAGTCGTCGAGGAGCCAGTCGAGTTCGCCGGAACCGTGGGCCGTGCCCGTCGTGCTCGGTTCCTTGATCATGCGGGGTCTCCTTCATGGGTGTCGGTGCCGGGCGGCCGGCCACCGCCTCTGGCCCAGCCGTCCCGGAAGGAGGTCATCCGGGCCCGGACCTGTTCGGGGGTGCGCTCGTCCGCTGCGGGTACGCGCGCGGGGGACGGCGGTTCGGCCGGGCGTTCGCGCAGTTGGGGCGCGAGGCTGGCCTGGCGTACACGGCGTGGGAGGCCGTCGGGGGACAGTGCCGTGTCGTGTTCGGGTGGGTCGTCGGGCCCGGGGCCGCCGGGGTGTTCGGCGGGTTCGGGGTCCGGTGTCGTGCGCAGGCGCAGCGCGGTGACGCCCGGCGGATGCCGGGGTTCCTCGCGTTCGGCCGAGGGGGCGAGCGCCGGGCGCGGGGTCGGTGCGGGGACGGGGTGGCTTTCGTTCATCGGCGCTGCTTCGGGCTCGGGCACGCGCGCGTAGCGGCGCTCTTCCGGGGGCGGTTGGTGCGGATCGTGGGCGCTCGGGCCGACCTCTCCGTCCTTGTGCAGCAAGGGGGTCGGCAGCAGCACGACGGCGGTGGTGCCTCCGTAGGGGGACGTGCGCAGGTGGACCTTGATGTCGTGTCGCTTGGCGAGCCTGCTGACCACGAAGAGGCCCAGTTGGTCGCTGTCGAACAGGTCCAGGGCCTCGGAGTGGCCGATCCGCTGGTTCGCTTCGGCAAGAGTCTCCTTGCCCATGCCGAGGCCGCGGTCCTCGATCTCGATCGCGTACCCGTTGCCGACGGGCTCGCCGCTGATGCGCACCTTGGTGTGCGGGGGCGAGAACTGGGCGGCGTTCTCGACGAGTTCGGCGACGAGGTGGGTGAGGTCGGCGACGGCGGCTCCGGTGACCTGGGCGTCGGAGAGCTGGCGCACCTCCACGCGCGCGTAGTCCTCGATCTCGGAGACCGCCGCCCGTACGACGTTCGTCAGGGGGACGGGGTGCCGCCAGGCGCGGCCGGGGGCGGCGCCGGAGAGGATGATCAGGCTCTCGGCGTGCCTGCGCATGCGCGTGGTGAGGTGGTCGAGCCGGAACAGGTCGCCGAGTTCGCTCGGGTCGTCGGCGCGGCGCTCCATGCTGTCCAGGAGGCCGAGTTGGCGGTGGACGAGGACCTGACTGCGGCGGGCGAGGTTGACGAAGACCCCGGAGATGCCGCTGGCGAGCTCGGCGCGCTCCACGGCGGCGTACAGGGCCGCGCGGTGCACCGTGGTGAGCGCCTCCGACACCTGCCCGGTCTCGTCCTCCGCCGGTGGGCCCTGGGGCGCCTCGGCGGCCACGTCGATCTCCTCGCCGGCCCGCAACCTGCGCATGGCGCGGGGCAGTTTGCGGCGAGCGATCTCCAGTGCGCTGTTGCGCAGGCCGACGAGTTCGACGACGAGGCCGCGGCCGATGCGTACGGAGATCACCAGGGAGGCGATCACGGCGGCGAGGCCGAGCAGGACCGCCCCGCCGGCCGGGGTGAGCAGTCCGCGGGCGAACGGGTCCGCGCGGTCGGCGGCGCCGCGCGCCGCGTCCGTCTCGATGGCGTGCAGGCGGTCCTGCACGGTCGCGTAGGCCGGGTTCCAGGCCTCGGTGGAGGCCGCAGCCAGGGCCTTCGCTCCGGGGTCCGCGATGAGGGTGCGGTCCTCGACGGCGCGCACGTCTCCGTAGGCGCCGCTCGCGGCCAGCTTCTTGAAGGCGGCGCGTTCGGGGCCGCGCAGGTCGGTCGCGGCCGTGTCGACGAGGTTCCTGCGGGTGGCCACCGCGCCCGTGAACAGGCGCAGCCGCTCGTCCGCCAGGGTGCCGGCGAGATGGGCGCCGACGAGCACCGCGTTCTCGCGGGCGAGCATCTCGGTGGAGCGGCCGAATTCGAGCAGTACGCGCGCGTCGGAGCCGAGTTCGGCGTCCTGGATGCCGGTGAGCGAGCCGCCGACCGCGAAGGCGTCGTCGACGGCCTTCGTGTACTGCCCGTACGCGTCGTCCCAGCCGGTACGCCGTTCCTGCACGGCCTTGCGCACGCCCTTCAGGTGTTCCACGCCCGCGACGAACGTGTCCAGACGGGCGGCCACCGCGCGCGGGAGGCCCGCTCCGTCCGCGACGGTGCCGTCCTCGCCGACGCGCAGCGCCGAGGCGGCGCGGTCGGTGGCGGCGGCGCGCCTCTGCAGGGTGTCCTGCCTTTCGGCGCTCGGCCTCGTGGCGTAGGCGACGGCGGCCGTGCGCTCGGCCTGGAGGGCGGCGACGAGCGCGCCGACGGGTTCGCGCAGCGTTTGGTCGACACGCTGCAACTGGCGCAGGCGGGCGACGTCCTGGGCGGTGGTCACGGTGGCGTAGCCCCACAAGGCGAGCAGCGAGACGACGGGCACCATGAGAAGACAGATGACCTTCGCCCGGACCGTGCGAGGACGGAGGTTTCTGGCCGCTACGCGCGTGGGTGCCTCCTTGCGGGGCTCCGGCTCCACCAGGACGTCCTCTTCGGCGGGCGGACCGGCGTGCGCGCGTCGCCCGCGCGCCGGGGTCGGGCTCGGTTGCGGAGGGCCGGAACCGGTGGTGCTGCGGGGCGGGCGCATGGCCTCCTCGATCGGGATCGGGGCACCTTCACGTACCGGTGCCGGGCCGGTCTGGTCGTCGTTCAGGGGGTGAGGTGCTCCAGCGGGCGCTGGGCCGACTCGGAGGCCTCCTTCTCGTCCGCGGTCGGGGACAGCGCGACGAACGCGGCGGTCAGGAAGAGGTAGGAACCGAGCCCCACGGCGAGGGGGAAGATGAACTGCATCGTCGTGACGCCGGCGAGCTCCGCTGTGGACGGGACGACGTGTACGCGGACGGCGATCATGCCCGTGTAGTGCATGCTCGTCACCGCGCCGCCCATGACGAGGGAGGCGGCCACGACGGCGACCGGTGTCTTGATGTTGAGTCCCGCCCACAGTGCCGCGGTGGCCGCGACGACGGCGATCACCACGGAGAGCGCGACGAGCAGCGGGTCGTAGTCGACGCGCCCGTGCAGGCGCAGCGCGGCCATCCCGAGGTAGTGCATGCTCGCCACGCCGACGCCCGTGGTGAGGCCCCCGAGCGCGAGGGCGCGCCCGCGCTCGCGGTGGTGGGCGACCGCGAAGACGCCGACGCCGACGACGGCCACCGCGACGAGCAGGCTGAGCATGGTCAGCGGAACGTTGTAGCGGATCTCGGTGCCGGTGACGCTGAACCCGAGCATCGCGACGAAGTGCATGGTCCAGATGCCGGTGCCGATGGCGGAGGCCGCGGTGAGCAGCCAGTTGCGCCGCGAGCGTCCCGTGGTGTTCAGGGCGCGCACGGTGCAGCGCAGTCCGAGGGCTGCGCCGATGCAGGCCATCGCGTACGACAGCACGGGGGTAAGCCAGCCGAAGGCGGCCTGGTCCAGGTGTCCCATGGGTCAGGGACGGTATGCCGGTGGGGGCGTGCGGAAGGGGCGCAGTTCGAAAGGTTTTGGAATACGGCAGATATGCGATGCGGAACGGTCGCGTGAGTGTCGAACATGCGCACCGCACGTGCATGCGATGTCTTCGACGGAGAACGGGACCTTTCGATCTTTCGTCCCCCACTCGTGTGACGGCACGCGCCTGGGCGCCGCTGTCGGTGCGCTGCGCAATCATGGAGCGCATGAACGATGACGCCACACGTGTGCAGGAGTTCTTCGCCGCCAGAGCCGCCGACTGGGACACCCGGTTCCCCGACGACGGCCCCGCCTACGCGGCGGCGGTGGCCGCGTTGGAGCTGCGTCCCGGGGCGCGTGTGCTCGACGCGGGCTGCGGCACGGGGCGGGCGCTGGCGCCGCTGCGCGCGGCCGTGGGGCCCTCCGGCACGGTCCTGGGCGCCGATCTGACCCTGGCCATGCTGGAGCGGGCCGTGCGGGCGGGGCGGGACGCCGAGGGGCTGCTGCTGCACACCGATGTGGGCCGGCTGCCGCTGCGCGCGGGCGTCCTTGACGCGGTGTTCGGCGCCGGCCTGATCTCGCACCTGCCGCAACCGGCGGAGAATCTGCGCGAGTTGGCGCGCGTGGTGCGACCCGGCGGGCTGCTCGCGCTCTTCCACCCCGTGGGGCGGGCCGCGCTGGCGGCCCGGCACGGCCGTGAGCTCACCCCGGACGACCTCCGCGCCGAGCCGAATCTGCGACCCCTGCTCGCGGGCGCGGGCTGGCGCCTGACGACGTACGTCGACGAGGACGAGCGCTTCCTGGCGCTCGCGGTGCGGGAGGGATGAGAGCGGGCGCAGGCGGCGGGCGACCGGCCGCGATCGGGCCCTCCCGCACGGGATCCGCCGCGCGGCCCGTTCTGTCACCATGGCTGCAACTGCGCGACACACGTCGGCGGTTCCGGACAGGGGGACGGTGGCGCCCATGATCGACCGAGTCCGCAAGGCATGGAAGACGTGGCGCGAGAGCGACGGGGCGCCGGCCGCGAGAGAGCGTGCGCACAACCTCTTCGACGCGGCTGCCACCTATGTGGTGGCGTGCGTCGAGGACGACCAGGAGCGCGCCGACGAGGCGGCCGGCTGGGTCGAGCCGAGCGCACTGGTCTTCGGGGTGAACGAGTTGGCCTGCCGCGCCGTCATCGCCCTCGCCCGGGAGCGCGACGAAACACCCAGGGCGGTCGCCCGGAGTCTTCTCGGGCTGCCCGTCGGCTGACCCGGACCGGTCGGCCGACGCGAACGACCCGCGCGCGAGGCACACAAAGCACACACCCCGTGTCGACAGACCGTCCACCACTGGACGCCCGGATTCCAACTGTCGGCGAATTTCCTGGTCATCGACCCTGGACCCCCCTGTACGACGCCGTCCGCCAGTGACTAAGGTCTCGCCGGTGGAACGAGGTTCAGGGGAGGCTGGCGTGGCCGGAGTGGACGAAGCAGCGGTCGAGGGGGACGACGCGCTCTACGTGCTGACGGCGGTGTTGCTGACACCTGCGAAGTTCCCGAGCGTGCTCGGCGACGACTACCCGGAGGCCTGCGAGGCCCTCGGGCTCACGCCGGTGACCGAGGGGTACGGGCTCGTGCTCGGCCAGGACGGCCAGGGCGCCCGCTGGACCGTCGTGGTCGACGACGTGTCGCTGGTCGCCGTCGCCATCGCGTCGTGGGACTGCGGCATGGAGTACGAGCTGTCGCCCGACGAGAACAGCATGGTCGCGGCGCTGCCCGGCTGGCCGCTCGCGCTCGCCGTGGCGGCGCCGGGCGTCCCCGCACCGCACGACCCGGAGCCCGACCCCGAGTACGCGGACACGCCGCCGCTGACCCCGCCCGACACGGAGACGTGGGGTCCGGCCCAACGACGCCTGGGAGCGGACGAGATAGCCCTCCAGTGGGCCGTGTGGCGGGAACAGCTCGACGACTCGCAGTTCGCCACGGAGGAGGACGCACAGGACCCTCAGGAGGGCGACGGCGCGGAGACCGCGGCGAGCGGTTCGCACGCGGGCATCCGGCGGGTCCTCACGGAGGCGCGCGGATACGTGGACGCGCCGCCGCCCCTGGGCCGCGTGCGCTCCGCGTTCGCCTCCGGCGACGCCCGGACACTGCGCGCCGACGGCCCCGGCTGGTCCATGGTCGCGCGCACCGACGACATCGCGTTCGTCCTCCTCGACGAGGAGCCCGGCGAGGTGCTGCCGGTCGGCAGGGGCCGGGAGCTGCCCGGTCTCCTGGAGGCGCTCGACAAGATGGCCGTGCGTCCTACGTGAGCCGCGGGGGCCGCACCGGGCGTCCGCGCCCCGCACGGCCCCCGACGTCCCGCCTCAGCGCCCCAGTTCCTTGCGCGAGACGCGGCGCAGCCTGCGCCGCTGCGACGGGTCGAGCATCAGGTACGCCGCCGTGGGCGCGCCCAGGACGATGAGCAGGGCCGCCCACCAGGGCAGCCAGATCAGCAGGATGATGCCGGCCGCGACGCCTCCCGCGGCGATCTTCGCGTTCCTCGACATGTGTGGCCTCCTTCGGGGCGGCCCGCCCTCGCCTGAGTGGGGCGGGCCCGTCCTCTGCTGTGAAAAACGGGCCCACGTCGCCCGCAGTTCCTTCGGGTGACCCTGATACATCCCTGATTCCGCGCCCCGAGACGGGCGGTCGTCAGATGTCGGCCCGCAGCGGCTCCCCCACTTCATACATGTGGCGCAGCGCTTGGCGGTAGGAGTCGACGAGCCCGGTCTCCGTGAAGGGGATGCCCAGTTCGCGGCAGTGGGCCTTGACCATGGGCTGGGCGAGGCGCAGGTGGGGACGGGGCATGCTGGGGAACAGGTGGTGCTCGATCTGGTAGTTGAGACCACCGAGGAACCAGTCGGTCAGGGCGCCACCCTTGATGTTGCGCGAGGTGAGGACCTGACGCCGCAGGTGGCCCCACTTGTCGCCGTTCGGGTCGGGCATCTCCATGCCCTTGTGGTTGGGGGCGAAGGCCATGCCGAGGTGCAGTCCGAACAGCGCCTGGTGGAGCGCCGCGAAGGCGAGGGCGTGGCCGAGCGGCATGGTGGTGAGCAGCAGGGTGAGATACCCGGCGACGTGCGCGACCAGGAGGGCGCCCTCCACGAGGCGTTCGCGACCGCTCTGGCGGCGCAGGTCCTGGAAGCCGTACAGCTTCAGGGCCAGGCCCTCGAGGAGGGTGAGCGGGAAGAAGAGCCAGGCCTGGTGGCGGGTGAGCCAGCCGCGGAACCCCGCGCGCGTGGCGGCCTGCTTGCTGGTGAAGACGAGGACGTCGGCGGCGACGTCGGGGTCCTTCTCGATGTGGTTCGGGTTGGCGTGGTGGCGGTTGTGTTTGTCGTTCCACCAGGCGTAACTCATGCCCAGGAGCAGATTGCCGTGGATCAGCCCGATGGCCCGGCTGACCGAGCGGTTGCTGGTGATCTGGGCGTGGCCGGCGTCGTGTCCGATGAAGGCCGTGCGGGCGCCCAGGACCGCGAGGACGGGGGCGAGGGCCAGCACCCACCAGGAGCCGCCGACGAGGGCCATGCCCGTGACGACGGCGGCGAGGCAGAGGGCGTTGACGGCGATGGTGCGCGCGTACCAGCCGGTGCGCCGTTCCAGGAGGCCCTGCCCCTTGATGGCGCGCAGCAGGGGCGTGAACTCGCTTCCCGTTTCGGGCGGTACCCGTATGGTGGCGGGCTGCGGCAGGGTTCCGACGGCGGAGGGCATGACGGTTCTCCGGTCTGTGATGGGTCAGGTCGACGCGGCGGGCTACGCGTCGCCCGACCACTGGAAACCTATGGATCACGGACCTTGATCGACCATGGCGCCACCACCCCAGTGCCGCCCGGGCCGACCCCACCTCCGAAGGGGGGTAAGCCCCACCCTTAAGGGTCAGGTGATTCAGATCACGACATGAGGAGGCGCTTCCGGTGGATCCGGGGGTGTACTCTCGGCGCCTTCAGGGTGAGTAGTCAAGTTTGATGAATACGAGGAATTCGCCATCTCCCAGCACACCCGTACCGCCCCGCCCACACCGTCCGAGACCTCCGAACTCGCCCGCTGCGGCGCCGTGTTCGTCCCCGCCGATCCCGCCCGCACCTCGACCGTGGCCTTCTGGCGGCCGAACGGCGGCGAACTTCCGCTGCCGGACGTGGGCACCCGCACCGACCTGCGGCTCGTCCTGCCCGGCGACGACTCCGTGGAACCGGTGACGGTGCCGGCCGTCGCCCTGCCCGTACGCGAGGCGCTCCCGGTGCTCACCCGCGCGCGTGCCCGAGCGGACGCGGAGCCGACGGCGGCCTTCTGGGGCGCGGCCGGGCTGCTGGCACTGCAACTGGTGGCCCGCGGGCTGCTGTTGCCGGGCGTGAGCGCCGAAGGCCACGACGCCTGGCGGGCGGGACCACTGGGGGCGAACGACCTCGACCGGGTCAGGGAGTTGGCCGCCGCGATGCCGCCCGAGGCGCACGCGGCGCCCCTGGAGGGGCACGAGCCGCCGCGCCTGCATGCCCCGGAGCAGCTGATCCGCGCGTTCCTCGACGCGGTGGCCGACGCCCTGCCGCGCTCCCCCGCCGCCGAGCACGCGGCCGGCGGCCCGGCATTCGCCGCGCGGGCTCCGCGGCGGGTGCCCGAACTGCGGCCGTGGGCGGCGGACGTCGCGGCGGGGCACGACGCGGGCGTGCGGATCTCGCTCCGCGTCGAGGTGCCCGGCCTGGAGCGGAGCATGGACGACGAGAGCCGCGCCCCGTTCCGCGCCGTGCTGCAACTGCACAGCGTCAGCGACCCCACGCTCGTCGCGGACGCCGCCGAGGTGTGGGCCGGGACCGGGGCGGCGGGCCGAGCGTTCGGGGACCGCGCCCACATGGACGCGCTGCTGGCGCTCCGCCGCGCGACGCGCGCGTGGTCGCCGCTCGCGCCGCTGCTCTCCGCCGGCGTGCCGGACGCCCTGGAACTGGCCGACGAAGAGGTCACCGAACTGCTCGGCGAGGGCGCGCGGTCGCTGTCGGCGGCGGGTGTCGAGGTGCACTGGCCGAAGGAGTTGGCGCGGAAGCTGACGGCCCGCGCGGTGATCGGCCCCGCGGGCGGCGACGACCCCGACGGGCTCTCGTCCGACACACCGTCGTTCCTGTCCGCCGATGCCCTGCTCGCGTTCGACTGGCGCTTCGCCCTCGGCGGCCAGGAGTTGAGCCGCGAGGAGCTGGACGTCCTCGCGGAGGCGAACCGCCCGGTGGTGCGGCTGCGCGACCAGTGGGTCCTGATCGACCCCGAGGAGGCCCGGCGCGCCCGCTCCCACCAGGACCGCAAGGTCACCCCCGTCGACGCCCTGAGCGCCGTTCTGACGGGCTCGGCGGAGGTCGACGGCCGCCGGGTCGATGTGCGGCCGACGGGCTGGCTCACGGCCCTCAGGGACCGCCTGGCCGACCCGGAGGACATGGACCCCGTCGACCAACCCGCGGCTCTCGCGGCGAACTTGCGCGACTACCAGTTGCGCGGTCTCAACTGGCTCGCCCGCATGACCTCGCTCGGCCTGGGCGCCTGTCTCGCCGACGACATGGGCCTGGGCAAGACCATCACGCTGATCGCGCTCCACCTGCACCGCCAGACCTCGCCGGAGAGCGCGGGGCCCACGCTCGTGGTCTGCCCGACGTCCCTGATGGGCAACTGGCAGCGGGAGATCGAGAAGTTCGCGCCCGGCACCCCGGTCCGCCGCTTCCACGGCGGCCGCCGCTCCCTCGACGACATCGCCGACGGCGAGTTCGTGCTCACCACGTACGGAACGATGCGCCTCGACGCCGCCCGGCTCGGCGGCGTGCCCTGGGGCATGCTCGTCGCCGACGAGGCGCAGCACGTGAAGAACCCCTTCTCGGCGACGGCCAAGGAGCTGCGCACCATCGGCGCACGCGCGCGCGTGGCGCTCACCGGCACCCCGGTCGAGAACAACCTCTCCGAGCTGTGGGCCGTCCTCGATTGGACGACGCCGGGCCTGCTCGGACGCCTGGGCACGTTCCGTACGCGCTACGCGCAGGCGGTGGAGGGCGGCAAGGACCCGGCCGCCGCGGAGCGCCTCGCCAAGCTCGTCGGACCCTTCCTGCTGCGCCGCCGCAAGTCGGACCCCGGCATCGCGCCCGAGCTGCCGCCGAAGACCGAGACGGACCGCGCGGTGTCCCTCACACCCGAACAGACCGGGCTCTACGAGGCCGTGGTGCGCGAGACGCTCGCGGAGATCGCCGGGGCGGACGGATTCGAGCGGCGCGGCCTCATCGTCAAGCTGCTCACCGCGCTCAAGCAGATCTGCAACCACCCGGCGCAGTACCTCAAGGAGGACAAGCCGCGGATCACCGGCCGCTCCGGGAAGCTGGAACTCCTCGACGAACTCCTGGACACCATTCTGGCGGAGGACGCGAGCGTGCTGGTCTTCACCCAGTACGTGCAGATGGCCCGCCTCGTGGAGCGGCATCTGGTGGCCCGCGGCGTCCCCGTGATGTTCCTGCACGGCGGCACCCCCGTCGCGGAGCGCGAGGCGATGGTGCGGCGCTTCCAGGAGGGCGAGGTGCCGGTGTTCCTGCTCTCCTTGAAGGCGGCCGGTACGGGGCTCAACCTCACGCGCGCGGAGCACGTCGTGCACTACGACCGCTGGTGGAACCCGGCCGTGGAGGCGCAGGCCACCGACCGCGCGTACCGCATCGGGCAGACCCGGCCCGTGCAGGTGCACCGGCTGATCGCCGAGGGCACCGTGGAGGACCGCATCGCGGAGATGCTGCTGCGCAAGCGGGAGTTGGCGGACGCCGTGCTCGGCTCCGGTGAGGCCGCCCTCACCGAACTCACCGACGCGGAACTGACGGATCTGGTCGCGCTGCGAGGGGGCACCCGATGAGCCACACCGAAGACGACATGCGCACGTTCTCCGCGTTGCCGCCCGCGCGCGGGCGGGCCTTCGCCCGGACGTGGTGGGGGCAGGCCTGGTTGAAGGCCCTGGAGGACACCGCGCTCGACACCGCGCAACTGAAGGCGGGACGCAGGCTCGCGCGCGCGGGCGCGGTGGGCGCGGTGTCGGTCCTCCCAGGGCGCATCACCGCCGTGGTGGAGGACCGCGGCGGCGCCACGCACCGCTCCGACGTGCTGCTTCAGTGCCTCGACGAGGACGAGTGGGACCGCTTCCTGACGATGGCGGCCGAACGCGCGGGGCACATCGCGGCGCTCCTGGACCGGGACATGCCGCCGCACCTCGTGGAGGACGCCTCCGGCTCGGGTGTGGAACTCCTGCCGGGGATCGGCGACCTGGAGCCGCACTGCGACTGCGACGCCTGGGACCACTGCGCGCACACGGCCGCGCTGAGCTATCAGCTGGCCCGGCTCCTCGACCAGGATCCGTTCGTGCTGCTTCTGCTGCGCGGGCGCGGCGAGCGGGCCCTGCTCGACGAGCTCCAGGTGCGCAGCGCCGCGCGGGCCGAGCCCGAGGCGCGGCCCGCCGACGAGGAGACCGAGGGGGTGGACGCGGCGGAGGCGTACGCGTCGGCGATCGTGCTGCCGCCGCTGCCGGGCCCGCCGCCGCTGCCGGACGAGCCGGGTCTTCCGCCTTCGCTCGACACGGAGACACCGCCTCCCGCGGGCACCGCCGACATCGAAGCGCTCGGCTTCCTGGGCGCGCGGGCGGCGGCCGAAGCGCACCGGCTGCTCGCGGACGCGCTGACGCCGGGGCACGAACAGCGGCCCGTCGCGCCCGAGTTGGCACTCCCCCACGACGCCGTGCGCCTGGCCGCCGCGGGGCCCGCCCCGCACATCCGGGACCGGCTCGCCCAGGTCGAGGGCCGCGGCAGGGAGGGACTCGCGCTCGCCGTGCGCGCCTGGGAGTACGGGGGCGCCGCCGCGCTCGACGTACTGGAGGAGGGGTGGACGCCGGACGCGGACGGCCTGGCACGCGCGCGTGCCGCGATCGACGCGGCGTGGGACGACGACGAGCGCCCCGCACTGAAGGCCGCCCGCGGCCGGTGGAGCACCGCGGACGGCCGGGCCCAGCTGCGGATCGGCCGGGACGGGCGCTGGTGGCCGTACCGCAAGCAGCGCGGCCGGTGGGCCCCTGCGGGCCCCGCGGCGTCCGACCCGGCCTCCGCGCTGGCCGGCGCGCTCGGCGCCGCCGACGAGGACACGTAGCCCTCGCCGGGCAGGCGGCTAGCGGATCGGCATCCCGGAGAGGGTGCGGGCGATGACCAGGCGCTGGATCTCGCTCGTGCCCTCGAAGATCGTGTAGATCGCGGCGTCGCGGTGCATGCGCTCCACGGGGTACTCGCGCGTGAAGCCGTTGCCGCCGAGGATCTGGACGGCCTGGGCGCTGACCTTCTTGGCGGTCTCGCTCGCGAACAGCTTGGACATGGAGCCCTCGGCGTTCTCGAACTTCTTGCCCGTGGACGCCATCCAGGAGGCGCGCCACACCAGGAGACGCGCGGCGTCGATCTGGGTGCGCATGTCGGCGAGCTGGAAGGCCACGCCCTGGTTGTCGATGATCGGGCGGCCGAACTGCTCGCGCGTCTTGGCGTACTCCAGGGCCTCCTCGTAGGCGGCGCGTGCGGTGCCGACCGCCATGGCGCCGACGGCGGGACGCGAGGCCTCGAAGGTGGCCATCGCCGCGTTCTTCACGCGCTCGCCGCCCTTCTTGGCCTTCTCACGCGCGCGGGCGAGGCGCTCGTCGAGCTTGTCCTTGCCGCCGAGCAGGCAGGAGCCGGGGATCCGGACGTTCTCCAGGACGACCTCGGCGGTGTGCGAGGCGCGGATGCCGTGCTTCTTGAACTTCTGGCCCTGGGACAGACCCGGGGTGTTCGGCGGCACGATGAAGGAGGCGTGGCCCTTGGAGCCGAGCTCCGGGTCCACGGAGGCGACCACCACGTGGACGTTGGCGATGCCGCCGTTCGTCGCCCACGTCTTGGTGCCGTTCAGGACCCACTCGTCCTTGGCCTCGTCGTAGACGGCGCGCGTGCGCATGGAGGCGACGTCGGAACCGGCGTCGGGCTCGGACGAGCAGAAGGCGGCCACCTTCACGTCGTTCACGTCGCCATACATCTGCGGTATCCAGGTGCCGATCTGCTCCTCGGTGCCGTTGGCGAGGACGCCGACGGCGGCGAGGCCGGTGCCGACGATGGACAGGCCGATGCCCGCGTCGCCCCAGAACAGCTCCTCCATGGCCATCGGGATGCCGAGCCCGGTCGGGTCGAAGAACTGCTGCGCGTAGAAGTCCAGGGAGTAGATTCCGAGCTTGGCCGCCTCCTGGATGACCGGCCAGGGAGTCTCCTCGCGCTCGTCCCACTCGGCGGCCGCGGGGCGGATCACATCGGCGGCGAAGCCGTGAAGCCAGTCACGGACTTCCTTCTGCTCGTCGTTGAGATCCATGGTGAACTCGGCCATAACCCCTCCAGGGCGCACGCACTACTGTGTTACTTAAGGTAACCCGAGTCTGTTACTGGCGAGTAGCCCATGTCAACCTCCGAGTGCGCGTTCGATACCGAATAGCCATGGGGTGTTACCTTTCGCGTGCGTCAGGCAATCGCACGGGGCGGGGAGAGCTCATGGAGACCACACAGCGGACCGATCAGCGCGCGGACCAGCAGTCCGCCGCCGAGCGTCGGCGGCGCGAGCTGCTGGAGGCCGCGGACCGCGTGGTGCTCCGGGACGGGCCCGGCGCCTCGATGAACGCGATCGCCGCCGAGGCCGGGATCACCAAGCCGATCCTGTACCGGCACTTCGGCGACAAGGGCGGTCTCTACGCCGCGCTGGCCACGCGCCACACCGACGCGCTGCTCGCCTCGCTGCGCGCCGCCCTCGACGCCCCCGCCGAGCGCCGCGAGCGCGTGGAGGCGACGCTCGACACCTACCTGGCCGCCATCGAGGCCCGCCCCCAGGTCTACCGCTTCCTGATGCATCCGTCGGAGGGCTCCCCCGCCGATTCCGGGTTCGACGTGGGACGCCACTCGGCGCCCCTGCTGCGACGGATGGGCGAGGAGCTGGCCGAGGTCATCGAGGAGCGAGTCGACCTCGGCCCGCACAGCCAGCAGCTGGCACGCGTGTGGGGGCACGGGATCGTCGGCATGATGCACGCCGCGGGCGACTGGTGGCTCGGCGAACGGCCCTGCGAGCGGGCCGAATTGGTCCGCGGCCTCGCGGATCTGCTGTGGGGACGCCTCGCGGCGGCCGGCGACAAGGTGGGCGGCCCCGGGTTCTGACCCGGGCTCCGGCCCCGCCTCAGGAGCCCACGGCCCCCGTCGCCCACGACGCCCTCGCCGCCTGGCGCAGCACCCGGCGGCGCCGCCACCCGGTGACCCGGTCCGTGTACGTACGCCCCTCCAGGTGGTCGCACTCGTGCTGGAGGCAGCGGGCGAACCAGCCGGTGCCGTGGATCACGACCGGCTCCCCCTCGACGTCGTACCCCTCCACGCGCGCGTGGTCGAAGCGCGGGGTGCCCGCCTCGAGTCCGGGGAGCGACAGGCAGCCCTCGGGGCCGCGGATCACCTCGCCGTCGGCCTCGACCAGACGCGGGTTCACGACGTGGCCGACATGGCGCACGTCGTCGTCATCCTCACAGTCGTAGACGAAGACCCGAAGGCTCTCGCCGATCTGGTTCGCGGCGAGGCCGACGCCCTGCGCCGCGTACATCGAGGCGAACATGTCCTCGACGAGCCGGGCGAGCTCAGGACCGAACTCCGTGACGGGCGCGCAGGGTTGGTGCAGCACCGGGTCGCCGAGCAGGGTCAGGGGTCGTACGCGCCCTGAGGCGCCCGGGATCGAGCCGTGTCGCATGCCCGTAAGGGTACGGTCCCACGGGCCCCACGATGCGCTGGTGGTGCCGCTGTTCGGGCTTGTCAGAGGATCTCGATAGGCTGAGCACGTAAACGATGCCGGGGGCAGGCGCGGCGCCGTACGCAAGGAGGACCCAGGAAGATGGCAGGCAACTCGGAGCCGATGACTCCGCGCGCCAAGCTGGCCGTGACGGCCGGCCGGGCCGCGGCCGCGGTGTCGCGGGCGGCGGGCCGCGGCAGCGGATCAGTGATCGGCGGCAAGGTCGCGCTGCGGCTCGACCCCGAGCTGCTCGCGCGGGTCGCCCAGCACCTCGACGTGGTGCTCGTCTCGGCCACGAACGGAAAGACGACCACCACGCGCCTGATCGCGGAGGCCCTGCGCGCCAGCGGCCCCGTCGTCTCGAACGCGCTGGGGGCGAACATGCCGGCGGGCATCACCTCCGCTCTCGCGGGCGGCGGCGAGGCCAAGTACGGCGTCATCGAGGTCGACGAGAAGTACCTGGCCGGAGTCGCCCGCGACACCGACCCGAAGGCGATCGCGCTGCTCAACCTCTCGCGCGACCAGCTGGACCGCGCGGCCGAGACCCGCATGCTCGCCGAGAAGTGGCGCGAGGGCCTGGCCGGTTCGAAGTCGATCGTGATCGCGAACGCGGACGACCCCCTGATCGTCTGGGCCGCCTCCTCCTCGCCGAACGTGGTGTGGGTCGCCGCGGGCCAGGAGTGGAAGGACGACGCCTGGTCGTGCCCGGCGTGCGGCGGCGTCATGCAGCGCCCCGGTGACGACTGGTTCTGCGGCGAGTGCGGCTTCCGCCGCCCGACGGCGAGCTGGGCGCTCCAGGGCGACCACGTCGTGGACCCGCACGGCTCGGCCTGGCCGATCCACCTCCAGCTGCCGGGCCGCGCGAACAAGGCGAACGCGGCGACGTCCGCCGCCGTGGCCGCCTGCTTCGGCGTGCCCCCGCAGGTCGCCCTGGAGCGCATGTACCAGGTGCAGGCCGTGGCGGGGCGCTACGACGTGGTGCAGTTCCAGGACCGCGACCTGCGGCTGCTGCTCGCCAAGAACCCGGCGGGCTGGCTCGAGACGTTCACGCTCATCGACCCGCCGCCGACCCCGGTGATCCTGTCCGTGAACGCGCGGGGCGCCGACGGCACCGACACCTCCTGGCTGTGGGACGTCGACTACACGCGTCTGGCCGGGCACCCGATCGCGGTGATCGGCGACCGCCGGCTCGACCTCGCGGTCCGCCTCGAGGTCGCGGGCCTGGACTTCCGGGTCTGCGACACGCTCGACGAGGCGGTGCAGATGTCGCCGCAGGGCCGCATCGAGCTGATCGCCAACTACACCGCGTTCCAGGACGTCCGCCGCCGTGTGGGCAACTGAGCCGGGCGCTACGAGGACCAGCGAAGGATCATGAGCATGAGTGACAACAGCCTGCGTCTCGTGTGGGTCTACCCCGACCTCCTGAGCACCTACGGCGACCAGGGCAACGCACTGGTGGTGGAGCGCCGCGCCCAGCAGCGCCGCCTCCAGGTCGAGCGCTACGACGTGCGCAGCGACCAGGCGGTGCCGACCTCCGGCGACATCTACCTGATCGGCGGCGGCGAGGACCGGCCGCAGCGCCTCGCGGCCGAGCGGCTGCGCCGCGACGGCGGCCTCCAGCGCGCGGTGGCCAACGGCGCGATCGTCTTCTCCGTCTGCGCCGGGTACCAGATCCTCGGCCACGAGTTCGTGAACGACCTCGGGGAGCGCGAGGCCGGCCTCGGCCTGCTCGACGTGGTGTCGACGCGCGGCGAGGGCGAGCGCTGCGTCGGTGACGTCCTGGCCGACATCGACCCGGAGTTGAACCTCCCGCAGCTCACCGGCTTCGAGAACCACCAGGGCGTCACGCACCTCGGCCCGTCCGCCCGCGCCTTCGCCCGCACCCGCTTCGGGAAGGGCAACGGGACGGGGGACGGCACCGAAGGCGCCTTCAACGACACGGTGTTCGGCACGTACATGCACGGCCCCGTGCTCGCGCGCAACCCGCAGATCGCCGACCTGCTGATCAAGCTGGCGCTCGATGTGAACGCGCTGCCGCCGGTCGACGACCGCTGGTACGAGGAGCTGCGCAAGGAGCGGATCGCGGCGGCCACGGCACAGCCCGCATAGCCCTTTAGGGCGGCCTCGCGCCCATGTGAGCAGGCCGGTCCACCAGTCGGACGCCCGGTGCGGACGGACCCCCGAACGCCGATAAGGTACGGGGGTCCAGCCGGACGACGCAGTCCGGTCATCGGCCCACGTTTGCAAAGGTATTCCGGGCTTATGCGTATTGGTGTCCTGACCTCCGGGGGCGACTGCCCCGGCCTGAACGCCGTGATCCGTTCGGTCGTGCACCGTGCCGTCGTCGACCACGGCGACGAGGTCATCGGCTTCCACGACGGATGGAAGGGCCTCCTCGAGTGCGACTACCGCAAGCTGGACCTCGACGCGGTGGGCGGCATCCTCGCCCGCGGCGGCACCATCCTCGGCTCCTCCCGCGTCCAGCCCGCGCATCTGCGTGACGGCGTCGAGCGGGCCAAGGGGCACGTCGCGGACCTCGGCCTCGACGCGATCATCCCGATCGGCGGCGAGGGCACCCTGAAGGCGGCCCGGCTCCTGTCGGACAACGGGCTGCCGATCGTCGGCGTACCGAAGACGATCGACAACGACATCGCTGTCACCGACGTCACGTTCGGCTTCGACACGGCCGTCGGCGTCGCCACCGAGGCGCTCGACCGCCTGAAGACCACCGCCGAATCGCACCAGCGCGTGCTGATCGTCGAGGTCATGGGGCGGCACACCGGCTGGATCGCGCTGCACTCCGGCATGGCGGCCGGCGCGCACGCCGTCGTCGTGCCGGAACGCCCCTTCGACATCGACGAGCTGACCAAGAAGGTCGGCGAGCGCTTCGAGGCGGGCAAGAAGTTCGCGATCGTCGTCGCCGCGGAGGGCGCCAAGCCGCGCGCCGGCTCCATGGAGTTCGACGAGGGCGGCAAGGACATGTACGGCCACGAGCGGTTCGCGGGCATCGCCCGGCAGCTCGCCGTCGAGCTGGAGCAGCGCCTCGGCAAGGAGGCCCGCCCCGTGATCCTCGGCCATGTGCAGCGCGGCGGCACCCCCACCGCGTACGACCGGGTGCTGGCGACGCGGTTCGGCTGGCACGCGGTGGAGGCGGCGCACCGCGGCGAGTTCGGCAAGATGACGGCGCTGCGCGGCACGGACATCGTGATGACGTCGCTCGCCGAGGCCGTCGAAACGCTGAAGACCGTGCCCGACGAGCGGTACGCCGAGGCGGAGTGCGTGCTCTGACCCACGCGCCACACCAGCGCTCATAACTGCCCCCGGCCGATACGACGGCCGGGGGCAGTTCTACTCTGGGTGCGCACAATCCGTACGAAACGAGCAACAGGAGCCAGGCGGATGGATCACAGCGGGCACGGCATGAACATGGATCTGCCGCCGTTCACGCTGGGGCGTGGCCTGGAATGGTCGGCCGACCCCTTCTTCCTCGTCGGGTGCCTGCTGGCGCTCGCCCTCTACGGATGGGGCGTCGTGCGGCTCGCGCGGCGCGGCGACGCGTGGCCGGTGTCCCGGACGATCTCGTTCGTCGTCGGCGTGCTCACCATCGGCCTGGTGATGTGCACCAAGCTCAACGACTACGGCATGGTCATGTTCAGCGTGCACATGGTGCAGCACATGGTGATCAGCATGCTGTCGCCGATCCTGCTGCTCATGGGCGCCCCGATCACGCTCGCGCTGCGGGCGCTGCCGGTGGCGTCGAAGCGCGGCAGCAAGGGTCCGCGCGAGGTGCTGCTGTGGCTGCTGCACAGCCGGTACATGCGGATCATCACGCACCCGGCGTTCACGATCCCGCTGTTCATCGCGAGCCTCTACGCGCTGTACTTCACGCCGCTCTTCGACTTCCTGATGGGCTCCAAGGTCGGCCACATCGCGATGATGGTGCACTTCCTCGCCGTCGGCCTGGTGTTCTTCTGGCCGATCATGGGCGTGGACCCGGGTCCGCACCGGCCGGGCTACGTGATGCGGATGCTGGAGCTGTTCGCCGGCATGCCGTTCCACGCGTTCTTCGGCATCGCGCTGATGATGGCGTCGACGACGATGGTCGGCACCTTCGAGAACCCGCCGGCCTCGCTCGGCATCGATCCGCTCGCCGACCAGACGGCGGCGGGCGGCATCGCCTGGGCGTTCAGCGAGGTGCCCTCGGTCCTGGTGCTGCTCGCCCTGCTCTTCCAGTGGAAGAAGTCGGAGGACCGCCAGGCGCGCCGCAAGGACCGCGCCGCGGACCGGGACGGCGACAAGGAGCTGGAGGCGTACAACGCCTATCTGGCGTCGCTCCACGCGCGCGGTCAGTAGCCGTTCGGCGCGGGCAGTAGCGCTCCTGCACCGTTACGGGTGAATATGGCCTCCTGGTCGCGGCTCGGGCGCCGCACGCCTCACGTACGCCGTCCGGCTGCTGGGAGGAGGGTGTGTGATGCCCGGTTCCACGAAGACGATGGGTGCGTTCACCGTGGGCGGCCTGGTGGCCGTGACCGCCTACACGGTGGCGCTCGGCAGCAATGGGTGGCTGTGGTTCGGCTGGGTCGTGCTCGGCCTGCTGACCGTGGCGATGGTGGCGTCCCGCAGCAGCTGACGGGCGGGCCGCAGGGGGTTCAGAAGCGGAAGACGGGGCCCGTCGACGCCTCCATCTCGCACCGGTTGCCGTAGGTCTTGCGCCAGTCGACGGCCTTGCCGCGGTACGTGCCGGTGGCCGCGACCGTGACGGGGGCGTACACCTGCGTGCACATCTGATGTTCGACCGGCAGCGCGTCCAGGTCGCCGTCCGCCGCGTCGAGCGCCGCGCAGGCCTCGGCGGCGTACGGGTGCCGGCCCGCGGGCTCGGGCGCGCAGCTCAGGTGGACGCCGCGGATCCAGGTGCGCTCGGATCCGGAGACGGTCAGGAAGAGGTCGCTCGGCTGCTCGGTGTCGACGGTCGCGGCGTGGGCGGGGGCGGCAGCGACGAGCGACAGGAGCGCGGCGGCGACCACGTGGGCGGGGCGCATACGGAAGTCCTCCGGTACTGAGAGAGACGGTGCTGGGACGGCGCGGGGCCGCCAGGGTGACAACAGAGCACCCGCCCGGACCGCCGCCGCCCAGCGGACACGCCGAAGGGTCCCCGGAGTGCACCCGATCGAGCTCTCGCGTCGGCGCCGACGATTGGTTACTGTGCGCACGCACGCGGCGGCACAAGCGGTCCAAGTGGTTCGTGGGGGAAGGCGATCGGCATGTTCTACCGGCTGCTCAAGTACGTGATTCTCGGGCCGCTGCTGCGGCTGGTGTTCCGGCCCCGGATCGAGGGTGCGGAACACATACCGGAGTCGGGTGCGGCGATCGTCGCGGGCAATCATCTGTCGTTCGCCGATCACTTCGTGATGCCCGCGATCATCAAGCGGCGGATCACGTTCCTGGCGAAGGCCGAGTACTTCACGGGGCCCGGCATCAAGGGCCGGCTCACCGCCGCGTTCTTCCGCAGCGCGGGCCAGATCCCGGTCGACCGGTCCGGCAAGGAGGCCGGGCAGGCGGCGATCCGCGAGGGCCTCGGGGTGCTGGGCCGGGGCGAGCTGCTCGGCATCTACCCGGAGGGCACGCGCTCGCACGACGGGCGGCTCTACAAGGGCAAGGTCGGGGTCGCCGCGATGGCGCTCAAGGCGCAGGCGCCGGTGATCCCGTGCGCGATGATCGGCACGTTCGAGGCGCAGCCGCCGGGCCAGAAGCTCCCGAGGATGCACCGCGTGACGATTCGTTTCGGCAAGCCGCTGGACTTCTCGCGGTACGTCGGGATGGACGGCGAGAAGGCGATCCTGCGGGCCGTCACGGACGAGATCATGTACGCGATCCTGGAGCTGTCCGGGCAGGAGTACGTCGACAAGTACGCGGCCGTCGTGAAGGCGGAGGCCGAGGAGGAGAAGGCCCGGAGGTTCCCGCGGATGCCGCTGAGTTGATCCACGCGGAGTGGTGCCGTTCTCTGCGCTGAGCAGATTCCCGGGCCCCGGCGCCCGGAGCCGACGTACGGTCCGGCCATGAAGACGGCATTGGTGATCGGTGCGGCAGGGCAGATCGGGCGGCCCGCGGTGCGGGCGCTCGCGGCGGACGGCTGGGAGGTGACGGCGGCCTCGCGCGGCGGCGGCCGGGACGCGGGCTGGCCGGACGGGGTGCGGGCGGTGCGGCTCGACCGGGAGGACGGCGGCGCGCTCGGGGAGCTGGTCGGGGACGGCGTCGACCTCGTCGTCGACATGGTGGCCTTCACGCGGGAGCACGGGCGGCAGCTCGCGGGCCTGGCGGGCCGGGTCGGATCGGCGGTGGTGATCTCCAGCGGCGCCGTGTACGAGGACGCGGCGGGGCGCAGCTTCGACACGCAGGCCGAGCCGGACGGCTGGCCGCGCTACGACGGCCCGGTCGAGGAGACCGACCGGACGGTGGCGCCCGGCGGGGCGACGTACGGGACGCGCAAGGTGCGCATCGAGCGGGATCTCCTGGCGCTCGGGGACGCGCTGCCGACCACGCTGCTGCGGGCGGGCGCCGTGCACGGTCCGCACTGTCGGTCGCCGCGCGAGCTGTACTTCGTGAAGCGGAACCTCGACGGGCGGCGCAGGCGCGTACTCGCGTACAACGGGGAGAGCCGGTTCCACCCGGCGAGCACGCGGAACCTGGCGGAGCTGATCCGGCTCGCGGCGGCGCGGCCGGGCTCGCGGGTGCTCAACGGCGCGGACCCCGACTCCCCCACCGTCGCCGAGATCGGCGCGCTGGTCGACGGGCTGATGGGCGTGGAGACGGAGACGGTGCTGGTGGACGGGCCGCCGCCCGCGGAGACCGTCGGGGACACGCCGTGGTCGCTGCCGCATCCGTTCGTCCTCGACATGTCGGCGGCGGAGCGGGAGCTGGGGTACAAGCCGGTGACGACGTACGCCGAGGCGCTCCCGGAGACGGTCGAGTGGCTGGTCGCGCGGCTGCGGGAGCGGGACTGGGAGTCCAGCTTCCCGAAGATGGTCGCGTCGTACACGACCGGGTTGTTCGACTACGCGGCCGAGGACGCCTGGCTGGAGTCCTCGGCCGCGTAGCGCTAGAAGGCGGTGCCTACGGCTTGGGGGTGGCGTGCGGGGCGCACGTCACGTCCTTGCTGTCGGTCTTGCCGGTGAGCATGTACGTGTCGACCCGGTCGTTGATGCACGGGTTGGTCAGGCCGGTGACACCGTGCGAGCCCGCGTCCTTCTCGGTGATCAGGCGGGAGCCCTTGAAGCGCTTGTGCAGCTCGACGGCGCCCTCGTACGGGGTGGCGGCGTCCCGCGTGGACTGCACGATGAGGACCGACGGCAGGCCCTTGCCGGTCTTCACGTCCAGCGGCGTCTGCTGCTTGGTCTTCCAGGTGGCGCACGGCAGGTTCATCCACGCGTTGGACCACGTCATGAACGGGTACTGCTTGTGCAGCGCCGTGTTGTCCTTGTCCCACTTCGACCAGCTGGTGGGCCACTTGGCGTCGGCGCACTCGACGGCCGTGTAGACCGCGTTGCCGTTCTCCGCCGACGCGTTGCCCGCGGTGTCCGACATGTCGGGGGCGGCGGCGTCGACGAGCGCCTGCGTGTCGCCGGCGACGTACTTGCTCCACACCTGGGCGGTGGACGCCCACGCCGAGTCGTAGTACGGGGCGCTCTGGAAGAAGGCGATCAGCTCGGCCGGGCCCACGAGCCCGCCGATGGGGTTCTTCTTCGCGGCGGCGCGCAGCGTCTCCCACTGCTGCTGCACCTTGGCGCGGGTGTCGCCGAGGTGGTAGGTCGCGTCGTTCTTGGCGACCCAGTCCTGCCAGTCCTTCCAGCGGCCCTCGAAGGCGATGTCCTGGTTCAGGTTGGCCTGGTACCAGATGTTGTCCTTCGCCGGGTTGACGACGCTGTCGACGATCATGCGGCGGACGTGGCCCGGGAAGAGCGTGCCGTAGACGGCGCCCAGGTACGTGCCGTAGGAGACGCCGAGGTAGTTGAGCTTCTTGTCGCCGAGGGCGGCACGGATGACGTCGAGGTCGCGCGCGGTGTTCGGCGTCGTCATGTGCGGCAGCATCTCGCCGCTCTTCTCGTAGCAGCCGTCCGCGTACTCCTTGGCGAGCTTGCGCTGGGCGAGCTTGTCGGCCTCGGAGTCGGGCACCGGGTCGGCCTTCGGCGCCTTGACGTACTCCTGCGGGTCGACGCAGGAGATCGGCGCGGAGTGGCCGACGCCGCGCGGGTCGAACCCGACGAAGTCGTAGGCCTTCGCCATCTTCGCGTAGATCGGGTTCTTGGTGGTCACGCGCGTCGGGAAGCGCAGGCCCGAGCCGCCGGGGCCGCCCGGGTTGTAGACCAGGGAGCCCTGCCGCTCGTCCTTGGTGCCGGTGTTGCCGATGCGGTCGACGGCGAGCTTGATCTGCTTGCCGTTCGGCTTCGCGTAGTCGAGCGGCACGCTGACCCAGCCGCACTGGATGGGCTTGGCGATGCCCCAGTCGGCGGGGCAGTCCTTCCAGTCGATGCCGGCCTTCGCGGCCTTGGCGGCGGCGATGGCCGCGCCGCGCGCCTGCAGGTTGGCGGTGCTCGCACCGGACTTCTGGGCGTCGGCCTGCGCGGCGGGGGCGGTGACCGCGCCCGCTATCAGCGCCGCCGCGGCGAACGCGCCCGCGGAGCCGATCACCGCCTTCCGGCTGCCGCGCGCAATCTGTCTGGTCCGTCTCAAGTCAGGCCTCCCGCACATCGATTCGATCCGTACGTCGATCGTGTTGCTGATCGGTACGCGGATCCTGACGCGTGGGAGGCCCCTGGCAACAGAGACAGCAGGTGTTCTTTACCAATCCGATAAACGGTATAACTCGCCCGGTGAGCGGATCAGTCCAGCCGTTTCAGCGCCTCGTCGAGGTGTCCACGCAGCCGCAGGGCGTCCGGAGCCACCGCCGTGACCAGCACCGCGGCGCCCGCGAGCGGGGTGAGGGCCACCGTTCCCGCCTCGTCGAGGACGGTCGCGGCCGGCTTCTCCGTCTCGAATTCCGGTCGTACGACGACCAGTTGGCCGAGGGCGCGGTGGCCCGCCAGCACGGCGGGGCCGTCCCAGCCGCCGGGCGCGCCCGGGCCGCAGGCCAGCTCCTGGTCGAGCAGCGGGCGTCCCGCGCGGTACACGGTGAGCCGGCTGGTGAGCCGCCCCGGCTCCTCCGCCGCCCGCCCGAGCACCTGCTCCTCGCGCAGCACGAGGCGCGCGCCCGGTGCGACGTCGGCGCGCGTGGTGACGCGCAGATCGCTGCCGCCCACCGAGATCAACTGTTCGGGCAGCCAGTCGAGTCGGCCCCCGTCGGCGACCTCGAGCCGCACGTCGTACTGGGCCGCGTCCTTGGCCTGCCCCGGCAGGGCGATGGTCGCGGCGATGGACCCCACGTGCAGGTGCGCGCCCTCCTCGGCGCGCGCCTCCACGGTGAGGTGGTCGCCGCCGAGCGGACCGCTCATGGCACCGACGAGCATGACGCGGGACTCGGCGGGGACCGCGCCGCGGGTGCGGCGCAGCGCGAACGAACCCTCGCCCTCGAGGACGGGCAGCGCGGTCCCGCCCCGCCCGTTCCCGCGCGCGACGATCCGGGCGGTGGACCGGACTCCGGCGCTCACGCGGTCCACGCGGCGAGCTGCGCCCGCACCCAGGCCGCGACGTCACCGACGCCGACCTCGGAGCGCAGCGACTGGAGCACCACGGGGAGTTCGGCGCGCGCCTCCTTGGCGTCGGCCTCCATCCGCGCGAGGTCGGAGCCGACGTAGGGGGCGAGGTCCGTCTTGTTGATGACGAGCAGGTCGGCGGTGGTGACGCCGGGGCCGCCCTTGCGCGGGATGTCGTCGCCGCCCGCGACGTCGATGACGAAGATCTGCGCGTCGATGAGGCCCTTGGAGAAGGTGGCGGTGAGGTTGTCGCCGCCGGACTCGACGAGGATCAGGTCGAGCGGACCGACCTCGTCCTCCAGGTCCTCGACGGCCTCCAGGTTGGCGGAGATGTCGTCGCGGATCGCCGTGTGCGGGCAGGCGCCGGTCTCGACGGCGGCGATCCGCTCGGGCGGCAGCACGGCCTCGCGCAGCAGGAACGCGGCGTCCTCGCGGGTGTAGATGTCGTTCGTGACGACGGCGAGGGACAGCTCCTCGCGCAGCGCGCGGCAGAGCGCGGCGACGGTGGCGGTCTTTCCGGACCCGACGGGCCCGCCGAGCCCGATCCGCAGCGCCCGCCGCGTCCCGTCGGGCCGGTGGGCGTCGGCGGACACGGCGGAGGCTTCGTCGTGGGTGTGTCCGAGGTGCATGGAAATCACAGCTCCAAAAATTCAGGTGTCACCGGCCGGCCGACGTGTGCCATCGGCCCGTCCGGCGTTTCAGGATGCGAACAGCCGCACCGGCCACGCCGCGTGCGCTTCCGCGCCGATCTCGAGCAGCGGCGCCGACCCGGCGGGCAGCACGTCGACGCCGAGTTCGACGGCCCGTCCGGCCGCCTCCACGGCATCGGCCACCACCCGGTCGACCTCGGGCGCGAGCCGCGCGAGCACCCCGGTCGCGTCGAACGGGTCGAGGCTCAGCAGCCGCACGACGGCGGTCGCGGCCCCGCTCACTCCTTCGTACGCGGAGCAGTACGCGGCGTCCTGGGCTCCGAGCCCCGCGGCCCGGGCGGCGAGCCCGAGCACGACGGGCTGGTGTGCGCCCTTGGGGAACCGCCGCGCGAGGGCGTCGAGTTCGGGATGCGGCCAGGTGGCGCGGGCGGCCCGCATCATCTGCCGCCCCAGCTTGCGCGCGGCGACCCGCAGCGCGGCCGACGGCGTACGGGCGTCGGCGGCCGCGTCGAGGGCGCCGGGGTCGATGCCGAGCGCGGCCGCCGCGGCGAGGGCGGCCGTCACGGCACCGCTGGTGTGCAGGCGGCCCCGGCAGAACTCCTCCAGGGTCGCCGCGTCGGTGATGCGGCCCGCCTTGACCGCGGCCTCCGCCCCGCCGGAGTGGGCGTGCCCACCGGCGGGGAAGCGGCCGTCGGCCAGGACGAGCAGTGCGGCACGGGACATGGTGTGCGTACCGGGCCGCTCAGAAGAGGAAGTACCGCTGCGCGAGCGGCAGTTCCGCGGCGGGGGCGGGCTCGACGAGCTCACCGTCGATGGTGACGGCGAAGGAGTCCGGGGCGACCTCGACGCGCGGCAGGGCGTCGTTGTTGATCATGTCGGACTTGCCGCGGCCACGCGTCGAGTGGATCGGCACGAACGAGCGTCCGAGCCCGAGCCGCTCGGGCAGCCCGTCCTCGATGGCCCACTCGCTGGTGAAGTTCACCGAGTTGGCCTGCGGGGACTTGCCGTACGCCCCGTACATCGGGCGCGGCAGGACCGGCTGGGGCGTGGGGATCGATCCGTTGGCGTCGCCCATCTGCGCGTAGGCGATCTGGCCGCCCTTGATGACGAGCTGCGGCTTCACACCGAAGAACTTCGGGTCCCAGAGCACCAGGTCGGCGAGCTTGCCGGACTCGATGGAGCCGACCTCGTGGTCGATGCCCTGCGAGACGGCCGCGTTGATCGTGTACTTGGCGACGTAGCGGCGGGCGCGCAGGTTGTCGGCGCGGGTGTCGCCGGGCAGGAAGCCGCGGCGGCGCTTCATGACGTGCGCGGTCTGCCAGGTCCGCATGATGACCTCGCCGACGCGGCCCATGGCCTGCGAGTCCGAGGACATGATGGAGATGGCGCCGAGGTCGTGCAGGATGTCCTCGGCCGCGATGGTGGTGGGCCGGATGCGGGACTCGGCGAAGGCGAGGTCCTCGGGCACCGCGGGGTTGAGGTGGTGGCAGACCATCAGCATGTCGAGGTGTTCCTCGACGGTGTTGACGGTGTGCGGCCGGGTCGGGTTCGTCGACGACGGCAGCATGTTGGGCAGCGACACCGCGGTGATCATGTCGGGGGCGTGTCCGCCGCCCGCACCCTCGACGTGGAAGGCGTGCAGGGTGCGCCCGGCGACCGCGTCGAAGGTGTCCTGGACGAACCCGGCCTCGTTCAACGTGTCGGAGTGGATGGCGAGCTGGACGCCGGACTCCTCGCACACGTCCAGGCAGGCGTCGATCACGGCGGGGGTCGCGCCCCAGTCCTCGTGGATCTTGAAGCCGATGGCACCGCCGCGCAGCTGGGCGCGCATCGAGTCCTTCGACATGGTGTTGCCCTTGCCGAGGAAGCCGATGTTGACCGGGCTGTTCTCCATCGCGGCGAACATCCGGGCGAGGTGCCAGGGGCCCGGCGTGATGGTGGTGGCCTTGGAGCCCTCGGCCGGGCCCGTGCCGCCGCCCACGAGCGTGGTGACACCGGAGGCGAGCGCCTCGTCGAACTGGGTCGGCGAGATGAAGTGGATGTGGGTGTCGATGCCGCCCGCGGTGACGATCTTGCCGTTGCCCGCGATGACCTCGGTGTCGGGACCGAGCACCAGTTCGGGGTGCACACCGTCCATGGTGTCCGGATTGCCGGCCTTGCCGATGGCGGTGATGCGGCCGTCGCGGATGCCGACGTCGGCCTTGACGATGCCCCAGTGGTCGATGATGACGACGCCGGTGATGACGGTGTCCGGGGTGCCGTCGGCGCGGGTGGCGCGCGACTGGCCCATCGACTCGCGGATGACCTTGCCGCCGCCGAAGACGGCCTCGTCGCCGGAGAGTCCAGGCCCGCCGGAGCGGTCCTCCTCGATCTCGACGAGCAGGTCGGTGTCGGCCAGGCGGATCCGGTCACCGGTGGTGGGGCCGAACAGGTCGGCGTATGCGGCGCGGGACAGCTCAGGCATCGAGGGCACCTCCGGTCTCGCCGCGCAGGCCGGTGACGATGCGATTGCCTGCGAGGGCTACGAGTTCGACGTCGACGGGGATGCCGGGCTCGAAGCGAACGGCGGTGCCCGCGGCGATGTTCAGCCGCTTGCCGCGGGCGGCGGCGCGGTCGAAGTCGAGGCCGGGGTTGGCCTCGGAGAAGTGGTAGTGGGAGCCGACCTGGATGGGACGGTCGGCGGAGTTGAGGACCGTCATACGTATGACGTCGCGGCCCTCGTTGTATACGACGGGTTCGTCGGCGAAGAGGATCTCTCCGGGAATCATGGCTTCCGCTCCCCCCGTCAGACGATCGGCTCGTGGACGGTGACGAGCTTGGTGCCGTCGGGGAACGTCGCCTCGACCTGCACGTCGTGGATCATCTCGGGGATGCCCTCCATGACGTCGTCACGGGTGAGCAACTTGCGGCCGGACGCCATGAGTTCGGCCACCGTGCGCCCGTCCCGGGCGCCTTCGAGAATGTGCGAGGTGATCAGGGCGACCGCCTCGGGATGATTGAGCTTGAGACCCCGGGCCCGACGCTTCTCGGCGACGTCGGATGCCACATGGATGAGCAGTCTTTCCTGCTCGTGCGGGGTCAGTTGCACGATCCACCTCACAGTCCTTCATGCCGGGCCGTGCGGGCCCGGCTGCCGCGGCCACCGCGACGGGTCTAGATGTAACACACACGGAAATCGGACAACCGTGCGGACCCCTGCCATGAAAAGCGGCCGATGACCTGGGACTGAAGGCTAATTGTGCGGAGTTTCAACGGCGTTAACCGACGCTTGACCGTCTTATTGCTGAACGCCGACCGCGCTACCTGATCTCGGGCCCGCGGTGCTCGGCGGCAATACCGAACCTTTGCTGTTCGCCGGGAGCGGACGTCAGGGAGCCGATCCGTGACACAGACGTGATCACAGCTTCATCCGCGGACTCGGCCGCCGGCTCGTTCATCGCCTCGAGTCGCTCCAGGTCGGCGGCCGAGACCAGGGCGGCGAGCGGCTTGCCGTGCCGCGTGACGACCACGCGCTCCCCGCCGTACACGACGCGGTTGATCAGGTCGGCGAGCTCAGCCCTGGCTTGCGTCACCGGAATCTCGTAGGCCATGCTCACCATCGTACGTCATGTACGTCCTGTACATTTTTACAGAGCAGGTCCTTGAAGCAGCGTCTTGAGGAGGCACCATGACCCGTCCGACCGGCCGCTATGTCCTGCCCGAGTTCACCGAGCGCACCAGTTCGGGGAGCCGCACCCTCGACCCCTACTCGAAGCTCCTGGAGGAGCGGATCGTCTTCCTCGGGACGCCGATCGACGACATCTCGGCGAACGATGTGATGGCGCAGTTCATGCACCTCGAGTACCTCGACCCCGACCGGGACATCTCCCTGTACATCAACTCGCCGGGCGGCTCGTTCAGCGCCATGACGGCGCTCTACGACACGATGCAGTACGTCGGCTGCGACGTCGCCACGACCTGCCTGGGGCAGTGCTCGTCGGTGGCTGCGGTGCTGCTCGCCGCGGGGGCTCCGGGGAAGCGGATGATGCTGCCCGGCGCGCGCGTGGTGATCGACCAGCCCTCGCTGCCCGAGCCGGCCCAGGGCCAGCCGAGCGACCTGGAGATCTACGCGAGCGAACTGACGCGGATGCGCGACCAGTTGGAGCAGCTGCTCGCCAGGCACACCGGACGCGACAAGGAGCGGGTCAGCGCGGACATCGAGCGGGACACCGTCCTGACGGCCGAACAGGCCCTCGACTACGGCCTGGTCGACCACGTCGTGCAGAACAGGACCGCCACGCTGCGCTCCCCCGGGTCGAGGTGATCGGCCGATGTACCCACCCGAGCTTCCGCCGCTGCCCGCCCTCACCCGCGCCGAGTGCGAGCTCGTGGACCGCTATCTGGAGGTGGTCGACCTCGTCGCGCGGATCAACCCGGCCCGCTGCGACGACACCTACAGCGGGCTGCGCGCGGCGCAGGCGCTGGTGAGCCGGGCGGCCGAGCTGCGGGACGCGCTGACCCTGATGCATCAGCGGGGCGAGAGCCGGGTGCACGCGAGCACCCTGGCGCGCGCCCTGCGCGTCCTGGACGGTGAGCGCCGCACCAGTCGGGTCGCTCTTCCGCCAGAACCCGTCAGTTGATGTCGAAAGCGGTCACCCCGAGCCCCGAACCGTTTCGCCGCGACCCAAACGACCCGGACGGGGTACCCCGGACGGCTTAGCAACCGGTGGACAGATCGGACCGGCAAAGTTGCGCATGCGGTGGAGACGCACGCCGGAATCCGATGTTCCGCCGCTGGTACGAGGCTCGTCAGGCCTCGCCGGGCGGGGGCGAAAGCCGCACTGTCCACCTGAACGGGCCAAGCGTGACGAGCCTCACTTACCGCCGGTTCAACTCGGATTTCGCCTTCCCCGTGCGTGAAGATCCGTTGCGACGACAAGCCCCCGCCACAGCGGCGGGGCGGTCCGCACGGACGCCGAGTCCTGCCGCCGTGCGGATGCCAGGTCGACAGAAGTGCATCGGCAGGAGTGGAGGACCCGAGCACGACGGGCCCCCGCCGCGCCTCGTCAGAGGCCGCGACGGACGGCCCTTGGGGTGAAGCCGCAGCATGCGGCCGGGCAACTTCGCCGGCCCGAACCCGACAGGTCATCCTTCACAGGCGGCTGACGAAGGGTTGCGCATGACTGCGCTCAATCGTGTTCCGTCGCTGCTGACCCGGGCGGGCACCGCTTCCGCCCTGTCGATCGCCGTCGCCGGCGCGGGGCTCATGGTCCCCGGCGCCGCCACCGAGGCATCGGCGGCCACGGCATCCGTGAAGGCACTGCACATCGCCGCGTCCAAGAAGGGTGCACCGTACAAGTGGGGCGCCGCGGGGCCGCACCGGTTCGACTGCTCGGGCCTGACGCTCTACTCGTTCAAGCGAGCGGGCAAGAAGCTCCCCCGTACGGCGGCCCAGCAGTACAACAAGACCAGGCACGTCTCCAGGTCGTCCAGGCAACGCGGCGACCTGGTGTTCTTCCGCAACGGCCGAAGCATCTACCACGTGGGCATCTACGCGGGGAAGGGCCGCATCTGGCACTCCCCGAAGACCGGCGCCGTGGTGCGTCTGGAGCGGATCTGGTCGAACAGCGTGCTGTACGGCCGGGTCCGGTGACCGGCAGCGCTCGCGCTTGAGGCCGCCGTGAGCGGATACTCGTAGGAGATGCACGAGCGCAACGAGACACCCCTGGAGCGCGCCGACCGGAACTTCGGCGAGCTCCTTCAGGAGCTCCGGGTCACCCAGACCGGAGTGCAGTTCCTGTTCGCGTTCCTGCTGACGCTGGCGTTCACACCGCGCTTCCCGTCGCTGGACACGACGCAGCGGGCCACCTACGTCACGACGCTGCTTCTCACGGTCATCGCGGCCGCGCTGTTCACGGCGCCGGCCGCGGTGCACCGGATGCTGTTCCAGCTGGGTGCGAAGCGGCAGATCGTGCGGGTGTCCTCGCGGCTCGCCGCGTGCGGCATGGGCGCGCTGGTGCTCGCGCTGAGCGGATCCGTGCTGCTCGTGGTCGACGTGACCGTCGGCAGGGCGGGCGGGATCGCCGCGGGCGCCGGCACCTTCTGCGTGTGCGCGGGGCTGTGGGGCGTGATGCCGTGGCTGATGCGGCGCGAGCTGCTCAGGCGGGACGACTGACCGAGGCCACCCACGGCAGCTCGATCCACACGGTCTTGCCGCCCTCGGGGGTCGGGCGGACCGTCAGGGTGCCGCCGCACTCCGCGGTGAGACAGCGGATGATGACCATCCCCCGCCCGTTGTCCTGCTGGACCGCGGCCGGCAGCCGCTTCGGATAGCGCGGGTGACTGTCGGTGACACCGATGCGCAGCTGCTCGTCCCGCTCCAGCTCCACGTCGACGGTGAACGTGGGTGACTGGCCGAGGGTGTGCTGCACCGCGTTCGTCGCGAGCTCGGACACGATCAGGCGGACGGTGTCCGCCGCCTCGGTCCCCGACGGCATGCCCCATTCCGCGAGTACCGTGCCGACGTACCTGCGGGCGGCCGAGACCGAGGCGGGATCGCTCGGCAGCGTGACGGATGCTTCCTGGTGA
Organism: Streptomyces sp. SDT5-1; assembly: GCF_052245995.1. Classification (NCBI taxonomy): domain Bacteria; kingdom Bacillati; phylum Actinomycetota; class Actinomycetes; order Kitasatosporales; family Streptomycetaceae; genus Streptomyces; species Streptomyces sp. SDT5-1. The sequence goes on from NZ_CM125963.1 coordinate 1,650,480, forward strand.
TCTGCCATGACGACGTGTCCCTTTCCCGCCGAGGTGGCTCGTCCGGCCTCGCGGATCGCTCGCGCGCGGGCCCCGGCAACTGCTTCGCGCCAGATTGCCACTTGGACGTCCCACTGTGGTGGCGATCCCCCAAGATATGCATATATCTGTCGCTCGATGCGGTGAACTCTGCGGTGGCGGACCGTATTTGGGCCACGGCGCGTTCCGTCCTCTACCGTCTGCTCTGACACACGCCCCGTGCGGGCCGGGAGGGAGCCCGGCCGGGTGGCGCGAGGAGCCCCGAGGAGTCCTCCATGAAGTACGGTCCCGCGGTACGTCGTCGCAAGCTCGGTGCCGAATTGCGGGCGCTGCGCGTCCAGGCCGGCCTCACGAGCGGGGAGGCCGCCCGGCTCGTCGGCTGGCACCAGTCGAAGGTGAGCAGGATCGAGACAGGGCGCAGCGGCGTGAAGCCGTCCGATGTGCTGCGGCTGCTCGACGCGTTCGAGGCACGCGATCCCGAACTGCGGGAACTGGTCGTCGCGTTGGCCGGCGGTGACAACGCCGGCGGGCACCACTGGTGGCACGCGTACCGGGGGCTGCTGCCGCCCGCGTACCGCGACTTCATCAGCCTGGAGTCACAGGCGTGCCGGATCAGGACCCTGGAGACGAGCGTCGTGCCGGGACTCCTCCAGACCCCCGAGTACGCGCACGCGGTCACGCGTTCGGTGCTGAACGGAGCGCCGGACCGGCACATCAACGCGCTGGTGGAGGTGCGTCTGGCCCGCCAGGACGTGCTGCGCGCCGATCCACCGCTGCGGCTGACCGCCGTGCTCGACGAGGCGGTGCTGCGCCGGGAGGTGGGCGGGCGCGGTGTGCTGCGGCGGCAGTTGGCACATCTGGCCGAGGCGGCGCGGATGCCACATGTCCGGATTCACGTGCTGCCGTTCTCGTCGGGAGGCCATATCGGCCTGACGGGACCTTTCGTTGTGTTCTCTTTTCCGAACACATCTGATCTGGATGTGGTTGTTCTCGACCATTTGACGAGTAGCCTCTACCTCGAACGGAAAGAAGACCTCAAGGCGTACACGGACGCCTTCGACGCTCTTCTGCTCCATGCCAGGTCACCCGAGGATTCACTCGAATTCATCGCAAAGATTGCCGGGTAAGCGAGGTCGCCGACACCTCGTCGTGCGCCGGCTCCGCGTGAGGAGGCACCATGACCACAATGCCTCGGTATGTTCCGTGGGTTCCTACCGTCGCGTGCAGCACATCGCTCCGCGGCGTCCGATGGCGGCGCAGCAGCCGCAGCACGGGCGCCAACAACTGTGTGGAGGCGGCCCCGCTGAGCTCGGGCACGACGGCCCATCTGCTGGCCGTCCGTGACTCCAAGCACACGGCGGGACCCGCGCTCCTGTTCACGTCCGCCACCTGGCGGAGGTTCGTCAACTCCCTGCGGTAGCGGCACCGTTCGGAGCACTGCGGCTGATCACCCGTACGGCCTCGGCGACCTCGGTCGCCGTCAGGTCGGCGCGGGCGGTCAGCCGCAGTCGTGCGATGCCGTCGGGCACGGACGGCGGCCGGAAGCACCCCACCGAGAGACCGGCGTCCCGGCAGTCCGCCGCCCAGCGCACCGCCGCGTCGGGCGAGGGCGCCCGCACGGACACCACCGCCGCGTCGGGCCGTACGGCCAACAGCCCCTCCGCCACGAGACGTTGGTGCAGGGTCGTCGCCACGTGCCGGGCGTGCGCGGCGCGCTCCGGCTCGCGGCGAAGGAGCCCGAGCGCCGCGAGCGCCGAGCCGCACGCCGCGGGGGCGAGCCCGGTGTCGAAGATGAAGGTGCGGGCCGCGTTGACGAGATGGTCGATGACAGGGGCCGGGCCCAGCACCGCGCCGCCCTGGGCGCCCAGGGACTTGGACAGGGTGACGGTGGCGACGACGTCCGGCGCGCCCGCGAGCCCGGCCGCGTACGGGACACCACGGCCTCCGGGGCCCACCACGCCGAGCCCGTGCGCGTCGTCGACGACCAGACCGGCGCCGCATTCCCTTGCCGCATCGGCCAGTTCGCCCACGGGGGCGCGGTCGCCGTCCACCGAGAACACCGAGTCGGTGACCACGACGGCGGGGCCTTCGTGTGTGCCCAGGGCCTTGCGCACGGCGGCCGGGTCCGCGTGCGGAGCCACCTGCGTGACACCTCGGGCGAGGCGGCAGCCGTCGATCAGCGAGGCGTGGTTGCCCGCGTCGGACACGATCAGCGAGCCGTGCGGGGCGAGCGCCGTCACGGCGGCGAGGTTCGCCGCGTAGCCGGAGGAGAACACCAGGGCGGCCTCGAAGCCGCAGAACTCGGCGAGCTCGCGCTCCAGTTCGGCGTGGAGTTCGGTACTGCCCGTCACCAGGCGTGAACCGGTGGCACCACCGCCCCACCGGCGGGCCGCCGCCGCGGCGCCCTCGATCACCTCGGGGTGCCGGGCGAGTCCCAGATAGTCGTTGCTCGCGAGGTCGAGGACCGGACTGTCCGCCGGGCGGGGGCGCAGGGTCCGGACGAGTCCGGCGGCCTCGCGGGCGCTCCGCTGCGCGCCGATCCAGTCGAACGCGCGTGTGTGGGCCGTCGTCATGGCTCCCCCGTCGGGTCCCTGGGTTTGTAGGTAATGCACAGACACTAGCCGTCGGGCCACAGGGGCAGGGTGTGGCAATACCCACACGTCCTCCGCGGTCCTTTGTAGGGAGTCTCCTTTCCCCGGAGCGCCGGGATAGGTAAGGATCAGGGGCCATGGACCTGCTGAACACGCTGGTGGACAAGGGGCTTCGGCGCGAACTGCCGAGCCGTGAAGAGGCGCTCGCGGTGCTCGCGACGTCCGACGACGAACTGCTCGACGTGGTGGCCGCGGCCGGCAAGGTGCGCCGTCAGTGGTTCGGGCGGCGGGTGAAACTCAACTATCTGGTGAACCTCAAGTCGGGTCTGTGCCCGGAGGACTGCTCGTACTGCTCGCAGCGCCTCGGCTCGAAGGCGGAGATCCTCAAGTACACGTGGCTCAAGCCCGACGAGGCGTCGAAGGCCGCCGCCGCGGGTGTCGCGGGCGGCGCCAAGCGGGTGTGCCTGGTGGCGAGCGGGCGCGGCCCGACCGACAAGGACGTGGACCGGGTCGCGAAGACCATCGACGCCATCAAGTCGGAGAACGAGGGCGTCGAGGTGTGCGCGTGTCTCGGGCTGCTCGACGAGGGGCAGGCGGAGCGCCTGCGAGGCGCGGGCGCCGACGCGTACAACCACAACCTCAACACCTCCGAGGCGACGTACGGCGACATCACGACGACGCACACCTACGCGGACCGTGTCGACACCGTGAAGAAGGCGCACGCGGCGGGCCTCTCGGCCTGTTCCGGGCTGATCGCGGGGATGGGCGAGAGCGACGAGGACCTGGTCGACGTCGTCTACGGGCTGCGTGAACTCGACCCGGACTCGGTGCCGGTGAACTTCCTGATCCCGTTCGAGGGGACACCCCTGGCGAAGGAGTGGAACCTGACGCCGCAGCGGTGTCTGCGCATCCTGGCCATGGTGCGGTTCGTCTGCCCCGACGTGGAGGTGCGGATCGCGGGCGGCCGCGAGGTGCATCTGCGGTCGATGCAGCCGCTCGCCCTGCACATCGCCAACTCGATCTTCCTCGGCGACTACCTGACCAGCGAGGGCCAGGCCGGGAAGGCCGACCTCGACATGATCGCGGACGCCGGTTTCGAGGTCGAGGGCACCGACCGGGTGACACTGCCCGAGCACCGGGCCGGCAGCGGCTGCGGGTCGGGCTCGGCCTGCGCACCGGAGGCGGTGTCGGAGACGGAGCCGGAATCGGTGGCGGGCGAGGCCCGCACGGACCTCGTGTCCGTACGCCGCCGGGGCGCGGGGACGGATCTGGCGCCCAATGCCTGACCCGAACGTGGCGGAACTGCTCGACCTCGACCGGCGGCATGTCTGGCACCCGTACGGGCCGATGCCCGGCCGGCAGGAGCCCCTGGTCGTCGAGTCGGCGGCCGGGGTGCGGCTGCGGGTCGCGGACCACGGCGAGCTGGTGGACGGGATGTCCTCGTGGTGGTCGGCGATCCACGGCTACAGCCACCCGGTGCTCGACGAGGCGGCGCGCGGCCAGTTGGGGCGGATGAGCCATGTCATGTTCGGCGGGCTCACGCACGAGCCCGCCGTGCGGCTCGCGGAGCGCCTTGTCGACATGTCTCCCGAGGGCCTCGAGCATGTGTTCCTGGCCGACTCGGGCTCGGTGTCGGTCGAGGTGGCGCTGAAGATGTGCCTCCAGTACTGGCGTTCGCTCGGCCGCCCCGAGAAGCGGCGGATGCTGACGTGGCGCGGCGGGTACCACGGTGACACCTGGCAGCCGATGTCCGTGTGCGACCCGGTGGGCGGCATGCACGGGCTGTGGTCGGGCGTGCTGCCCGAACAGGTCTTCGCGGACGCGCCGCCGAGCGGCTTCGACGCGTACGAGGAGTCGTACGCCGAGCATCTGCGGGAGACGGTCGAGCGGCACGCGCACGAGGTGGCGGCCGTGATCGTGGAGCCAGTGGTGCAGGGCGCGGGCGGGATGCGGTTCCACTCCCCCGCGTATCTACGGGTGCTGCGGGAGGCGTGCGACGCGCACGATGTGCTGCTGGTGTTCGACGAGATCGCCACGGGGTTCGGACGCACGGGCGAGCTGTTCGCCGCGGACCACGCGGGGGTGTCGCCCGATGTGATGTGCGTGGGCAAGGCGTTGACCGGTGGCTATCTGACGATGGCGGCGACGCTGTGCACGGCGCGGGTGGCCGACGGCATCTCGCGGGGCGAGGTGCCGGTGCTCGCGCACGGGCCGACGTTCATGGGCAATCCGCTGGCGTCGGCGATCGCGTGCGCGTCGATCGACGTACTGCTCGGGCAGGACTGGCGCCGCGAGATCAAGCGGATCGAAGCGGGCCTGCACGAGGGGCTCGCCCCCGCGGCGTCGCTCCCCGGGGTGCGGGACGTACGGGTCCTCGGCGCCATCGGGGTCGTCCAGCTCGACCGGGAGGTGGACATGGCGGCGGCGACGCGGGCCGCGGTCGCGGAGGGTGTGTGGCTGCGGCCGTTCCGGGACCTCGTCTACACGATGCCGCCGTACGTCACCGGGGACGAGGACGTGGCACGGATCGGTCGAGCGGTGTGCGCGGTGGCGGCCGCCGCGGGAGAAGGGTGAGGGTGCGACATGGGTGTGCTCGTGGTGACCGGGACCGGTACCGAGGTGGGCAAGACCGTGACGACGGCCGCGGTGGCGGCGGTCGCCGCGCGGGGCGGGCGGTCCGTGGCCGTGCTCAAGCCGGCGCAGACGGGGGTCGCGGCCGGGGAACCGGGTGACGTGGACGAGGTGGTGCGGCTCGCGGGCGGCACCGTGACCGGGGTCGAACTGGCGCGGTATCCGGAGCCGTTGGCGCCGGGGACGGCGGCGGCGCGTGCCGGTCTCGCGCCGGTGCGTCCTGCGCAGGTGGCGGAGGCGGCGGAGAAGCTGGCGGCGTCGCACGACCTCGTGCTGGTCGAGGGGGCGGGCGGGCTGCTGGTCCGCTTCGACGAGGAGGGCGGCACGCTGGCGGACGCGGCGCGGCTGCTCGGGGCGCCGGTCCTGGTCGTCGCGGCGGCGGGCCTCGGAACCCTCAACTCCGTCCAGCTGACGGGCGAGGCGCTGCGCTCCCGCGGCCTGCGCCAGTCGGGCGTGGTGATCGGCAGCTGGCCGGGGGAACCGGGGCTGGCGGAGCGCTGCAACGTGGGCGACCTGCCGGTGGCGGCGGGGGCGGAAGTGGTGGGGGCGGTGCCGGAGGGGGCGGGATCGTGGGCCCCTGAGGTGTTCCGGTCGGAGGCGGCGGGGTGGTTGTCGTCCTCGCTGGGCGGGAGGTGGGACGGGGGTACGTTCGCGCGAGCGATGGCGCCGCCGGTGCGGTAGCGGGGGCCCGTCGTTCCGACTGCCCGCAGCCGTTGCGGTGGTTCCGCCGGTCGGCGGGGAAGAAAGTGGGGAGGGGGCCGGAGGCCGAGGAGGCGCATCGTGGTCAAGGCTCAGGCACTGTTCGCCAGGACTGCCCGGCCACGCCGGGACGTCGTCCACCACCCCGTGTTCGCGCGCTACTACGCCCAGGCCGTGCAACGGGTCGAGCCCGCCATGCGCCCGGTGCGCGGCGAACTCGTCGCCGGCCTCACCGGCCGCGTCCTGGAGGTCGGCGCCGGCACGGGGGCCGGTTTCGCCCACTACCCCACCACGGTCTCCGAGGTCGTCGCGATCGAGCCGGAGCGCACCCTGCGCCGCCTCGCCGTCGACGCGGCGCGACGCGCGGACGTCCCCGTCGACGTGGTGCCCGGCGCGGCCGAGGCGCTGCCGGTCAAGAGCGAGGCGTACGACGCCGTGGTGCTGAGCACCGTCCTGTGCAGCGTCCGCGACGTGGACCGCGCCCTCGCCGAGGTCCACCGCGTGCTCCGCCCCGGCGGCGAGGTCCGCTTCTTCGAACACGTACGCGCCCCCGGTCGCGGCATGCGGTTCGTCCAGGGCGCCCTCGACCGCACCGTGTGGCCGTGGTGCGTGGGCGGCTGCCACCTGCGCCGCGACGCCCTCGCGGCCCTGAGCGCCGCCGGTTTCGACCTCGTCACGCACCGCGCCCTGACGATGCCGGGCCACGGCCCCCGCCAACCGATGTCGTACTGCGTCCTGGGCACGGCCCGCCGCCCCGCTCCGGCCGACATCGAGTCATAGCGTCACCGCGCTGTCGCGTCATCGCGTCCGCGTCACAGACACCACGTACGGAGTTCCTTCTCGATGTCGTGGACGCTCGCCGCCCCCGTCTTCACGAGCCGCGCCAGATCCCGGATCTGCTCGGGCGAGGTGGCGATCTTCAGCCCGCTGGCGACGAGGTACGCGTAGGCGACCGCCGTCGCGTACATGACGTTCGACCGCTCCAACGCCGGTACTTGGATGAGGAGTTGCAGGAGCGCCGCGGCCCGCGCGTGCGGCGAGTCGTAGACCGGGACGTCGAATATCACGGCCCGGTGGCGGGCGACGGCGGAGACGAGCGCGCCCCAGTCGGTGACCTGCGGGTCACCGGGCGTCTTCTGCTCCGCGATCATGAGCAGCCAGGCGAGGTCGACCGAGAGATGCGGCGGCTGCGGCGGTTCACTCAACGGGACGGCGCCGACCTTCGTTCTCCGCGCCGAATTCCTCGGCGAACACCGATTCGTACTGCTTCATGAAGTCCGCGGCGGCGTCGACGAACGTCTTGCCCTGCTCGCCGGCGTCCCGCTGCACCAGTTCCTCGATGTACCGGTTCACGCTCACCCCGCGGGCGAGGGCACGCTCACGGGCGGCGCGGGCGGTGCCCTCCTCCACCCGGACGTTCAGCTGCGTCTTGGCCATGCCGCCACGCTAGCGCCGGGATGCTAGCACCGGCAAGCTCCGGGCATTGTCAGACCCAGCGGCTATTCTCGGAAATCCGATGTCGGGCCTCACGGCTCGACGTCCAACTGGCTTACGACGTAAGGGAGTTGGGGTGGGGGGAACGGGTGTGGTGGACGATGCTGTCGCCGCGCGGGCCAGGAGCCTGACGAAGGCGTACGGAGCGGGCGAGACGCAGGTGCTCGCCCTGGACGCGGTGGACGTGGACATCGCGCGCGGCCGGTTCACGGCGGTGATGGGCCCTTCGGGCTCGGGAAAGTCCACGTTGATGCACTGCCTGGCGGGGCTCGACACGGTCTCCGCGGGACAGGTGTGGCTGGGGGACACGGAGATCACGGGCCTGAAGGAGCGGGAGCTGACCCGGCTGCGGCGGGACCGCATCGGGTTCATGTTCCAGTCCTTCAACCTGATCCCGACGCTGAACGCGGCGGAGAACATCACGCTGCCGATGGACATCGCGGGCAAGCCCCCCGACCGCAAGTGGCTGGAGCAGGTCATCGACACACTGGGCCTGCGGGACCGCCTCGAGCACCGGCCCGCCCAGCTGTCCGGCGGCCAGCAGCAGCGCGTGGCCTGCGCACGGGCGCTCGCCGCACGCCCGGAGCTGATCTTCGCGGACGAGCCGACGGGGAACCTGGACTCGCGCGCCGGTCTCGAGGTGCTCGGCTTCCTGCGGCAGTCCGTGGACGAGCTGGGGCAGACGGTGGTGATGGTGACCCACGACCCGGGCGCCGCCGCCCACGCCGACCTGGTGCTCTTCCTCGGCGACGGCCGGCTCGTGGACGAGATGCGGGAGCCGACGGCGGAGGCGGTCCTGGAGCGCATGAAGCGGTTCGACGTGGTGCGCCAGGCCGTCACCGAGAAGCCGGGACCGAGGACGTAGCCATGCTGAAGGCGACGCTACGGAGCTTTCTCGCGCACAAGGGACGCCTGGTCCTGTCCGCGCTCGCCGTCGTCCTGTCGGTGGCGTTCGTCGCGGGCAGCCTGATCTTCTCGGACACCGTGTCCCGCACCTTCGACCGGCTCTTCGCCTCGACGTCGGCGGACGTCCGGGTGGGGCCGAAGGAGGACGACTTCGACGAGTCGGTGCCGTCGGGCGCGGTGCGTACGGTGCCCGCGTCGCTGGCCGCGCGGATCGACCGGGTCGACGGGGTGGCGGCCACGCACATAGATGCCGGCGTCGAGAACATCACGGTGGTCGACCGGCACAACAAGTCGGTGGGTCCGACCACGGGCGCGCCCACGATCGCCACGAACTGGGAGCCGACGGACCGCAGCCCGGTGCGCCTGACCTCGGGGCACGCCCCGCGCGGACCCCGGCAGGCACTGCTCGACGCGGACACGGCCGACAAGAAGCACGTTCGCGTCGGGGACCCGCTGACGGTGCTGGCGAAGCCCGGCTCGTTCAAGGTCGAGGTCGTCGGCATCGCCACGTTCCGCACGACGAACCCGGGCGCGGCCCTCGTCTTCCTGGACACCAGGACCGCGCAGCGGAAACTGCTCGGCGGCACCGGCAGGGCCACGAGCATCGCGGTGGACGCGGCGCCCGGCGTCGCCGACGCGACCCTCAAGCGGCGCATAGGCCAGGAGCTGGGCACGGCGTACGACCTGAAGACGGCCGACGAGGACGCGAAGTCGGCGGCCGAGGACCTGGGCGGGTTCCTCGATGTCATCAAGTACGTGATGCTCGGGTTCGCGGGGATCGCCGTGCTGGTCGGGGTGTTCCTGATCGTCAACACGTTCTCGATGCTGATCGCGCAGCGGACCAGGGAGCTGGGGCTGCTGCGGGCGCTCGGCGCGGACCGCAGGCAGGTGCGGCGCTCGGTGCTCACGGAGGCCGTGCTGCTCGGGCTCGTGGGTTCGGCGACCGGGCTCGCGCTCGGCGTGGGGCTCGCGTTCGGGCTGATCAAGCTGATGGCCGTCTTCGGGATGAACCTCAAGTCCACGGAGATGGTGGTGGGTTGGGGCACGCCGGTGGCGTCGTTCGTGGTCGGCGTCGGAGTGACGTTCGTGGCGGCGTATCTGCCGTCGCGGCGTGCGGCGCGGGTGTCGCCGATGGCCGCGCTCGCGGACGCCGAGATCGCGGGTGTGGGGCGGCCGTTGCGGGTGCGGGCCCTGGTGGGGGCGGTCATCGGGGCGTCCGGCGCCGCGGCCCTCATCGGGTGCTGGGTGGCGGACGAGACCGGTCCCGCTGCCTCGCTGCTCGGGCTCGGCATCGTGCTCACACTGATCGCGACGGTCGTCGCGGGGCCGCTGCTCGTCCGTCCCGTGATCCGGGTGCTCGGCGGCGCGTTCCCCGCCGTGTTCGGTTCGGTCGGCCGGATGAGCCAGCGCAACGCGCTGCGCAACCCGCGCCGCACCGGAGCCACCGCCGCCGCGCTGATGGTGGGGCTCGCCCTGGTGGCGGGGATGTCGGTGGCGAGCGCCTCCATGAGCAGATCGTTCGACCAGCAGATCGACAAGACGCTGGGTGCCGACTTCACGGTGCAGAACGCCAACTTCGTGCCGTTCCCGCAGGAAGTCACGCGGAAGATACGGGCGACGGACGGGGTCGGCCTGGCCGTGCGGCAGCGGTTCACCGCGCTCGCCGTGCGGATGCCGGACGGGAAGCGGGTGAAGACGACGGCCGCCGGCTGGGACCCGCGTGTCGACGACGTCGCGCACGTGACGTACGCGCGGGGCGGCAGCGCGGCGGGGCTGGCGCCCGGACGCGTCCTGCTCCAGAAGGAGTTCGCGGACGAGCACCGGGCGCGGGTCGGCAGCGTGCTGCCCGTGGAGTTCCCCGGCGGTCGGCGCGCCGAGCTGACCGTGGGCGCCCTGACCGACCAGGAGGCGAACGACTTCGGCATGACGGGCGGCTTCGCGATGGGCATGGCGACCCTGGTGCGGTACGCGCCGGGCGGCCAGGACTCGGCGGTGTACGTGAACGCCGCGGCCGGTACGTCGCCGGACACGCTGCGGGCCCGACTGGAGAAGACGCTCGATCCCTATCCGCAGGTGCAGGTGCGCGATCTCGCCGACTACAAGGACCTGATCCACGGGCAGATAGCCGTGCTCCTGTATCTGGTGTACGCGCTGCTCGGGCTCGCCATCGTGATCGCGGTGCTCGGCGTGGTGAACACGCTGGCGCTGTCGGTGGTGGAGCGCACGCGGGAGATAGGCCTGTTGCGGGCGATAGGTCTGGCGCGGCGCCAGTTGCGGCGGATGATCCGCCTGGAGTCGGTGGTGATCGCCGTGTTCGGCGCGGTGCTCGGCCTCGCGCTCGGACTGGTGTGGGGCGTGGTCGCGCAGCGGGTGCTGGCGCTCGAGGGCATGAAGGCGCTGGCGATCCCGTGGTCGACGATCGTCGCGGTGGTGGTCGGCTCCGTGGTCGTGGGTCTCGCGGCAGCGCTGCTGCCGGCGCTGCGGGCCTCGCGGATGAACGTGCTGGCGGCGATCGCGCACGAGTAGCCGGTGCGGCCGTGAGTCGCAGGCTGGTGCGGTCGTGCGGAGACCGGTGTGGCCGTAGGGTCGGACATCGGCAACTGTCCACGTATCGAGGAGAGTTCAGGAGAGTTCATGGGTTCGGAAACAGCGCGGCCGTTCCGCTTCGGTGTCAACCTCGTCTCCCCCGCCCCCGACGACGCGTGGCGCGCCAAGTGCCGCAGGGCCGAGGAGCTCGGCTACGACGTGATCCTGGTGCCCGACCATCTGGGCGCGCCGTCGCCGTTCCCCTCGCTCGTGGCGGCGGCCGAGGCGACGAGCGGGCCGAGGGTGGGCACGTTCGTCCTGAACTGCGCGTTCTGGAATCCGGTGCTGCTCGCCCGCGAGGTCACCACGACGGTCGCGCTCACGGGCGGCCGTCTGGAGCTCGGCCTGGGCACCGGGTACGTGCGTGAGGAGTTCGAGCAGGCCGGTCTGGAGTGGGGCACGCCGGGCAGCCGCGTCGACCACCTCGAGCGCACCGTCGCGGAGCTCGACCGGCTGCTTTCCGCGCCCGACCAGGGGCCCCGGCCGCCGCTCCTGATCGGGGGCAACGGCGACCGGATGCTGCGGCTGACGGCGGAGCGCGCCGACATCGCGGCGTTCACCGGGGCACGGGCGAACGCGCGGAACGCGGGCGGGCTCGAACCGCTGTCCGGGGACGAGCTGGAGGAGCGCGTCGCCACGTACCGGAAGTTCGCCGGTGCTCGGGACGAGCCGGCCGAGCTGAATCTGCTCGTCCAGCTGGTGGCGATCACGGAGGACCGCCGGGCCGCCGTCCAGCCACTGCTCGAACGCCTGCCCTCGATGACCGAGCAGCAGGTCCTCGACTCGCCGCTCCTCCTGGTCGGCACCGTCGACGAGATCACCGAGCAGCTCCTGGAGCGGCGCGAGCGGTTCGGGTTCTCGTACATCACGGTCCTGGAGCCGTCGATGGAGGCGTTCGGGGAGGTGATCGCGGGGCTGCGGGACCGCTGAGCGTCCGCCATGTGGAATCCGCGGCGCGCGCCGGGCCGCGGTGGTGGGATCGGGCCATGAGTGATCTTCGTATGCGTGCCGCAGGACCCGACGATCTCGACGCCGTGCTCGCGTTCTGGAAGGAGGCCGCGGAGGGCACCAGCATCAGCGACGACCGTGCCGGGGTGGAGCGGCTCGTCGCGCGGGACCCGCAGGCGCTGCTGCTGGCCGAGCGCGACGGAGAGCTGGTGGGCACCGTCATCGCCGGGTTCGACGGCTGGCGCTGCCATCTGTACCGGCTCGCCGTGCACCCCGACGCGCGGCGGCAGGGCATCGGGTCCGCGCTGCTCGCCGCGGCCGAGGAGCGGTTCGTGGCGCTCGGCGGGCGGCGCGGGGACGCGATGGTCCTGGACAGGAACGAGCGGGCGCACCATGCGTGGAAGGCGGCGGGGTACGCGCCGCAGCCGCAGTGGTCGCGCTGGGTCAAGCCGCTCGGCGACGACCAGGGCTGACGGTTTCCACAGCCCGGAAAACACGCTTTGCCGGTCCTTTACCATGGATGGGTCATTCGAACTCTGCGAAAGGTGTGAGCGTCCGCCCATGGGCGAGCCCCCCAGTCCCCGCTGTCAGCCTCCGCGCGGCCCCGTTGAGCGCGCATCCGTCCCGGCCCTGGCCGACCATGGGACGGAGGTGACGTCCCGATGACCGAAGTGCTGCTGCTCGCCGTCGCGGTCCTGCTGTCGCTCGCCTGCGGCGCCTTCGTCGCGGCGGAGTTCTCGCTCACGACCGTCGAGCGCGCGGACCTGGAGGAGGCCGTCGACCGCGGGGAGCGCGGCGCGGCCGGCGCCCTGAAGGCCGTCAAGAACCTCACCTTCCAGCTCTCCGGCGCCCAGCTCGGCATCACCGTGACCAACCTGGTCGTCGGCATGCTCGCCGAGCCGTCGATCTCCAAGCTCCTGGCGGGGCCGCTGGAGTCGATCGGCCTGTCGGAGGCGGCGTCCACCTCGGTCGCCCTGGTCCTCGGCACCGCGCTGTCGACGGTGTTCCTGATGGTCGTCGGCGAGCTGGTGCCGAAGAACTGGGCGATCTCCTCGCCGCTGGCGGTGGCGAAGCGGGTGGCAACGCCGCAGCGCTGGTTCAGCGCCGCGTTCCGCCCGTTCATCACGCACCTGAACAACACGGCGAACCGACTCGTGCGCCGCTTCGGCATCGAGCCGACCGAGGAGCTGGCGTCCGCGCGCGGCCCGCAGGAGCTGATGGCGCTGGCCCGGCACTCCGCGAAGGAGGGCGCGCTGGAGCCGGACACGGCCGAGCTGTTCGTGCGCACCCTGAACCTCGCCGACCTGACCGCGGAGAACGTGATGACGCCTCGCGTCCAGGTCATGGCCCTCGACATCCAGGCCACCTGCGAGGACGTGGCGAACGCGACGCGGGCCACCGGCCTGTCCCGCTTCCCCGTGTACCGCAACAGCCTGGACTCCGTCGTCGGCGTCGTGCACATCAAGGACGTGCTGGCCGTCCCCGACGAGCAGCGGGCCCGCAAGGGCGTCGCCGATCTGCTGCGCGAGCCGCTGCTCGTGCCGGAGACGCTGACCGTGGACCGGCTCCTCGACCGGCTCTCGGGCAAGCGCACGATGGCCGTGGTCATCGACGAGTACGGCGGCACGGCCGGTGTCGCCACGCTCGAGGACATCGTCGAGGAGGTCGTCGGCGAGGTCCGCGACGAGCACGACCCGCACGAGACCCCCGACATCGCCGCCGCGGGCACCGACCCCGAGGGCCGTTCGCTGTACTCCGCGGACGGCGCGGCCCGCACCGACCAGCTCGCGCGGGTCGGACTGCGGGCGCCGGACGGACCGTACGAGACGCTCGCCGGGCTCGTCGCGACCGAGCTGGGCCGGATCCCGGACATCGGCGACAGCGTCGAGGTCGCCGGGTGGCGGCTCGACGTCGTGGACGCGCACGGGCACCGCGCGGCGCGCGTGCTGCTGCACGCGCCGCTGATCCTGGACACCGAGGAGCGCCGCAGGGCGGACGAGGCGAAGGCCGACAGGCCGGCCGCCGACGAGAAGAAGGGGGCGGCCCGATGACCGCGGTCCAGTTGCTGATCGGCCTGGCGACACTGCTCGTCAACGCCTTCTTCGTCGGCGGCGAGTTCGCGCTGATCTCGGTGCGCCGCAGCCAGATCGAGCCGCACGCCGAGGAGGGCGACCGGCGGGCACGCAGCGTCCTCTGGGGCCTCGAACACGTGTCGGCGCTGCTGGCCGCCGCGCAGCTCGGCATCACGCTGTGCACGCTGGTGCTCGGCATCGTGGCCGAGCCGGCCATCGCACACCTCCTCGAGCCCGCGTTCGACGCGGTGGGGGTGCCGCACGGCCTGGTCCACCCGATCTCGTTCGTGATCGCGCTGACCGTGGCGACGTATCTGCACATGCTGCTCGGCGAGATGGTGCCCAAGAACATCGCGCTCGCCGAGCCGGTGCGCTCGGCGCTGCTGCTCGGCCCGCCGCTGGTCGCCATCGCGCGCGCCCTGCGCCCGGTGATCTTCGCGATCAACGCCTTCGCGAACGGGCTCCTGAAGCTGCTGCGCGTGGAGGCGAAGGACGAGGTCGCGGCAACGTTCTCGGACGACGAGCTGGCCCGCATGGTCAAGGACTCCTCCGACGCGGGCCTGATCGACGACCGCGCGCAGGAGCGCCTGCACGACGCCCTCGAACTGGGGCGGCGCCCGATCAAGGACGTCGTCCTGCCGATCGAGAAGGTCGTCTACGCGCGCGTGGGCGTGACGCCCGAGGGCCTGGAGCGGCTGTCGGCCGAGTCCGGTTTCTCGCGCTTCCCCGTGGTCGACGAGGGCCGCAGGATCGTCGGCTATCTGCACGTCAAGGACGCCCTCGACGCGACGCCGCGCGATCTGCCGTTCCGGGTGCCGGACATGCGGTCCATCGCGCGGGTGCGCGAGACGACGCCGCTGGACGACGTGCTGACCGCGATGCGCGGCAGCCGTACGCACGTGGCGGCGGTGCTCGGCGCGGACGGCCGCCTCGCGGGCCTCGTGACCATGGAGGACGTGCTGCGGGAGCTGTTCGGCCAGCCCGTCTGAGCGGTCAGCCCGGCGGAGCCGTCAGCTCCGGGCGGCGGGCGGTCCCGTCGACGGCTCGGCGTCCGGAGTGGGTGCTTCGAGGACGCCGGGCCCGTGCGGCCCGACGCCCGCCGTGCCCACCGCCGTGAGGACGGCGAGCAGCGCCGCGAGGCCCGCGGTGCCGAGGGCCGCCGCCCAGTCGACGTCGAGCAGGTTGGTCGCGCCCGCGACGAGCACGGCGGCGAGCGCCTGCGCGAAGGTGCGGACGGCGCGCTCGGCGGTGGCCTTCCAGAATCCGATGGTCCACATGTCGTACTCCCCCGTTCGTGGTGCCCGCTCCTGGCATACCGCTGCCAGGGGCGGCTGCACAGACCTGCGGCGCACACGGGTTCGTTGCCTCGGGATACGATCTGGGCAGCCATGCACACGAACCCTCACCACACCAGCCTCGTCGCGCTCGGCGACTCCTTCACCGAGGGCATGTCGGACCTGCTCCCCGACGGTTCCTACCGCGGCTGGGCCGACCTGCTCGCCGCCCGGATGGCCGCGCGCACCCCGGACTTCCGGTACGCGAACCTCGCCGTACGGGGCAAGCTCATCGGCCAGATCGTCGACGAGCAGATCGATGTCGCCGCCGCCATGAAGGCCGACGTCGTGACGCTGGTCGGCGGCCTCAACGACACCCTGCGCCCCAAGTGCGACATGGTCCGCGTCCGCGATCTGCTGACGCGGGCCGTGGAGACGCTGGCCCCGTCCTGCGGGCAGCTCGTGCTGATGCGCAGCCCGGGGCGGAACGGCCCGGTGCTCGAGCGGTTCCGGCCGCGCATGGAGGAGCTGTTCGCCTGCGTCGACGAGCTGGCCGAGAAGCACGGCGCCCTCGTCGTCGACCTGTACGGGGCGCCGGCCCTCGCCGACCAGCGGATGTGGGACGTGGACCGGCTGCACCTGACGGCGGAGGGGCACCGCCGGGTCGCCGAGGCGGTCTGGCAGTCGCTCGGCTACGAGCCGGAGTCCGACTGGCGGGCCGCGCTGCCGCCCGCCACCCCGCCGAACTGGGCGGCCCGCCGCGTCGCCGACGCCCGCTTCGCCAAGCAGCACCTGGTGCCGTGGATCGGCCGCCGGCTGACGGGCCGCTCCTCGGGAGACGGCCGCGCCCCGAAGCGCGCGGAGCTCGCCCCGTACACGGACCTCGTCCCGGAGGACCCGCGCTCCTAGTCGCGCAGGTCGAGCCGCATCAGGACGCGGGGGTGGCCCGCGAGGACCGATGTGGTGTCGGCGGCGTGCGTGAAGCCTGCGCGTTCGAAGTTCTTGCGGAGGCCGGCGTACGCCATGGTGGTGTCCACGCGGGCGTCGCCGTTGTCGAGCGGGTACGCCTCGACGGCCGGCGCTCCGTGCGCGCGGGCGAAGTCGACGGCCCCGGCGATGAGGGCGTGCGAGACGCCCTGCTTGCGGTGGCCTGGACGGCTGCGGACACACCACAGGGACCACACCGGCAGGTCGTCGACGTGCGGGATGGTGCGGCTGCGGGCGAACGAGGTGTCGGAGCGCGGCGCGACGGCGGCCCAGCCGACCGGCTCGTCGCCGTCGTAGGCGAGGACGCCCGGCGGCGTGCCTGCGGCGCACAGCTCACTGACGTAGGCGCCGCGCGCGGGCCCGCGGAGTTCGTCGTTGAGCTTGGACGGGATCCGGTAGCTCAGGCACCAACACACGTTGGCCGTGGGCGACTTCGGGCCGAGCACGGCTCGGACGTCCTCGAACACCGAGGCGGGGCGCACTTCGAAGGTCATGCGCCCCACCCTGGCACGAAGCGCGGGACAAAGCCCCCGGTTACACGGAAAGCACGATCTTGCCGCGCGTGTGCCCCTCCGCGTTGAGCCGCCACGCCTCCGCCGCCTCCGCGAGCGGAAGCACGCGGTCGATCGGCACGGTCAGCCTCCCCGCGTCGGCAAGCTCGGCGAGCGCCGTGAGGTCGGCCGTGTCCGGGCGCACCCACACGTAGTGGCCGCCCTTCTCGGCGACATCGGCCTCGACGATGGACGCGAGGCGTTCGGGCCCGCCGAGCAGGTCCAGCGAGGCGTCGACGGCCTCGGCGCCACCGACGAAGTCGAGGGCCGCGTCGACGCCGGGCACCAACTCCCGTACGCGGTCGGCGAGTCCGGGCCCGTAGGCGACGGGTTCGGCGCCCAGTTCCCGTACGAAGGCGTGGTTGTGCTCGCTCGCCGTGCCGATCACGCGGGCGCCGAGGGCCACGGCGATCTGAACGCCGAAGGAGCCGACGCCGCCCGCGGCCGCGTGCACGAGAACGGTGTCGCCCGCGCCGACGCCGACCCGCTTCGCGGCCTGGTACGCGGTGAGCCCGGCGAGCGGCACGCCCGCGGCCTGCTCCCAGCTGAGCGCGGCGGGCTTGCGGGCCAGCATCCGTACGTGCGCGCAGACGCGTTCGGCGTAGGCGCCGAGTTGGACGGCGTCCTTGCGGATGTAGCCGAAGACCTCGTCGCCGGGCGCGTACTCCTCGACGTCGAAGCCGACGCGCTCGACGACCCCGGCGACGTCCCAGCCGGGGATCAGCGGGAAGTGCGTCTCCATGAGCGCGTCGAGGCCGCCCGCCGCGAGCTTCCAGTCGACCGGGTTGACCCCGGCGGCCTCGACCCGGATCAGCACCTCGCCGGGCGCCACCTTCGGGTCGGGCACCTCGCTGAGCTGCAGGGTTTCGGGGCCGCCGTATCCGTTCAGGGTGATCGCTCTCATGCGGCCAATGGTTGCACACGGCGGTTACCGCACTCCACCGATACATGCGTTTGCATTTATCCCGCGTCTGCAATTACCGTCGTACGACGTAAGCCACCGCACCACCGGAAAGGCCGCCCGCATCATGGCACCGTCCACCCTTCCCACCGTCACCCTCAACAACGGCGTGGAGATTCCGCAGCTCGGCTTCGGCGTCTTCCAGGTGCCGGACGACGAGACCACCGCCGCGGTCGCCGCCGCCCTCGAGGCCGGTTACCGCTCCATCGACACCGCCGCGATCTACGGGAACGAGACCGGCGTCGGCCGCGCCGTCGCCGAGTCCGGGATCCCCCGCGAGGACCTCTTCATCACGACGAAGCTGTGGAACGCCGACCAGGGGTACGACGCCACGCTCGCCGCCTTCGACGCCTCGCTGCAGAAGCTCGGCCTGGACCACGTCGACCTGTACCTGATCCACTGGCCGACGCCGCAGCGCGACCTGTACCGCGAGTCCTGGAAGGCCATCGAGAAGCTCGTCGCCGACGGCCGGATCCGCGCCGCGGGCGTCTCCAACTTCCAGCCTGACCACCTCGAGCGCCTCATCGCCGGCGCGGACCTCGTCCCCGCCGTCAACCAGGTCGAGCTGCACCCGGGCCTCCAGCAGAGCGAGCTGCGCGCCGTGCACGCCGACCGCGGCATCGCCACCGAGGCGTGGAGCCCGCTCGCGCAGGGTGCCGTCCTCGGCGACGAGGCGATCACCACCATCGCCGCGCGGCACGGCAAGTCCCCCGCCCAGGTCGTGCTGCGCTGGCACCTCCAGCTCGGCAACGTCGTGATCCCCAAGTCCGTGACGCCCGCCCGCATCCGCGAGAACCTCGACGTCTTCGACTTCACGCTCACGGACGAGGAGATGGCCGCGATCGCCGGCCTCGACCGCGACCTGCGCACGGGCCCGCACCCGGACGAGCTCAACTGATCCGGCCGACCGAAACCGCTCCTCGAAAGCGTCACCTGTGATGTCCGCTGCCCCGACGACCGCCCCCACCGCCCTCGACCGGCTCGTGAACCCCACGGGCGGGCTGCCCACCCTCGGGCTCGAACTCCCCCTCGACCACGACTGGGGCCGCACCCGGCTGCGGGCCGACCGGGCGGCGGGGCGCCCCTTCGGCGTCCCCGACCTGAGCCGGCACGCCGAACTCGCCCGGCTCGCCGACACCTTGGGCTTCGCGGCGCTCTGGGTGCGGGACGTGCCCCTGTACGACCCCGAGCACTTCGGCGACGCCGGTTCGGTGTTCGAGACGTTCACGCACCTGGGACATCTTGCGGCCGTCACGGAACGGGCGGTGCTCGGGACCGCGGCCGTCGTCCTTCCGCTGCGGCAGCCGCTGCTGGTCGCGAAGGCGGCGGCCACGGTCGACGCACTGTCCGGCGGCCGGTTCGTGCTCGGCCTCGCCAGCGGGGACAGGCCCGTCGAGTACCCGCTGTTCGGCGCGGACTTCGAGGCGCGGGGCACGACGTTCCGCGAGGGCGTGGAGCTCCTGCGGGAGGCCTGGGCCGGGCGGACGGGCGAGGAGGGCATGAGCCTGCCCGGACTCGGTCTCGACGCCGGCCGCCGCCTGGACGTGCTGCCCAAGCCGACCGGCCCGTCCATTCCGATCGCCGTCGCCGGGAGCGCCCGGCAGTCGGCGGAGTGGATCTCCCGGAACGCCGACGCGTCCCTCAACTACCCCCGCCCGCTGGGGGCGTTGCGCCTCAAGACGCAGGAGTGGCACCGACTCACGGGCGGGGCCCCGAAGCCGTATCTCACGCCGATGATGCTGGACCTGCTGCCGGACCCGGCCGCTCCCGCGGCCGCGATCCGGCTCGGCCTCAGCACCGGTCGCGAGGCGCTGGTGGACCATCTGAGGGCCATGGGCGAACTGGGCGTCGCCCACGTCTCGTTGAACCTCCGCCCGAGCGACCGCCCGATCGACGAGGTCCTGACCGAACTGTCGGAGACGGTGCTGCCGCACTTCCCCTCCGCCTGAGGGGATCAGCGCGCGGCCACGGCCTGGGCCGCCTCCGTACGCTCCCCCTCGCCCCCGATCTCCGAGAGCTCCCGCCCCCGCAGATCGGGGGCGAACGCGATGGCCGCCATCGCGACCAGGGTCGTGACGATCGCGAAGGCGATCACCATCCACAGGCTGCCGTCCGCCCACAGCACCATCGCTCCGGCCAGCGCGGGCGTGAAGCTCGCGAGGAGGATGGAGGCCATCTGGTAGCCGATGGAGATGCCGGAGTAGCGGACCGCCGTGGGGAACAGCTCGCAGTACAGGGCGGGCAGCGGCGCGTAGACCATGGCGTGGCCGAGGGCGAGGAAGAGAACGACGCCCGCGACGATCGCCCAGAGGCGGCCGGTGTGCACGAGGGCGAAGACCGGCCAGGTGGTGAGGACGATCAGGGCGCCGCCGACGAGGAAGGTGCGGACGCGGCCGATGCGGTCGGAGACGGCGCCGAACACGGGGATCATCACGATGTTGACCACGGCGCCGATCATCGACGCCGTCAGGCCGTAGCTCTTCGGCGCGCCGAGCGTGCTGGTGACGTAGGACAGGATGAACGTCGTGAACAGGTAGTAGTTGCCCGCCTCGGCGAAGCGGCCGAAGACCGTGATGAGCAGGGCCTTGCGGTGGTCGCGGAAGACGACGGCCGCGGGCGCCTTGCGGCGTTCCAGCTCGGCGTCCATCTTCTCCTTCTCGGCGAGGAACGCCGGGCTCTCCGTGGCCCGCAGCCGGATGAAGAAGCCGACCCCGGCGAGGACCACGCTGAGCAGGAACGGCAGCCGCCAGCCCCACTCGTCGAAGGCGTCGCCGGACAGCCACGAGGCGAGCGACACCGCTGCCGTGCCGAGCAGCAGTCCCGCCGAGACCCCGATCTGCGGCCACGCGCCGAAGTAACCGCGGCGCTCGCGCGGCGCGTTCTCCACGGCCACGATCGCCGCGCCGCCCCATTCACCGCCGACGGCGAAGCCCTGCGCGAGCCGCAGCACGCACAGCAGCAGCGGCGCCGCGACGCCGATCTGCTCGTACGTCGGAACGAGGCCGATCGCCGCCGTGGCCACCGTCATGACCGAGAACGTGAGGATCAGCGTCGACTTGCGGCCGATCCGGTCCCCGAGGTGCCCGGCGACGAACGCGCCGATCGGACGGGCGAGGAACCCCACGCCGAACGAGGCGAGCGAGACGATCTGGCCGATGCCGGGCGACAGGTTCGGGAAGAACAGCTGCCCGAAGACCAGCGCCGCGGCGGTCCCGTAGATCGTGTACTCGTACCACTCGACGATCGCGCCGATGGTGCCGGACTGCAACGACCGGCGCCGTAGCTGCTCCGGTGTCGGGGTGGCGGCGGTGGGCATGGGGATCTCCGTTGATCGGGGTGAGCGGGGGTGCGGTCGCCGGGTGTCAGGCGCGGTCGGACGCGTAGTGGTCGGTCCACGGCAGCTGCGCGCCGGCGTACTTGGCGGCGCGGACGTCACCCGAGCGGGCGTGGCCCTCGAACAGCTCGACGCGGGCGGCGCGGCCGCACAGCTCGCCGAGTTCGGCGGAGGACTTCTCCTCGCGCACCTCCTGGTACGTGACGGTGCGCAGGTACATGCCGACCCAGAGGCCGCCGGTGTAGCGGGCGGCGCCGCGGGTGGGCAGCACGTGGTTGGTGCCGATGACCTTGTCGCCGTAGGAGACGCAGGTGCCCTCGCCGAGGAACAGGGCGCCGTAGGCCCGCATCCTGTCCAGGGCCTCGCGGGGGTTCTCGGTGAGGATCTGCACGTGCTCGTACGCGAACTCGTCGGCGACGCGGTACGCCTCGTCGAGGTCGTCGACCAGGACGATCTGCCCGTGGTCGCGCCAGGCGGGGCCCGCGATGTCGCCGGTCTGCATGCCGGGCAGGATCTCCTCGATGTGGCGCTGCACCTCTTCGGCGACGCGCTCGCTCGTGGTGATGAGGGCGGCCGGCGAGTCGGGGCCGTGCTCGGCCTGCGAGAGGAGGTCGACGGCGGCGACGAACGGGTCGGCGTGCTCGTCCGCGACGACCAGGATCTCCGTCGGCCCGGCGAACAGGTCGATGCCGACCTCGCCGAACAGCTGGCGCTTGGCCTCGGCCACGTACGCGTTGCCGGGCCCCGCCAGCATGTCGACCTTGCCGATGGTCTCGGTGCCGACGGCCATCGCGGCGACGGCCTGCACGCCCCCGAGGACGTAGATCTCGTCGGCGCCCGCGAAGTGCATGGCGGCGATGGTCGCGGCGGGGATCTCGCCGCGGATCGGCGGGGTGCAGGCGACGACGCGCGGCACGCCCGCGGCCTTCGCGGTCACGATCGTCATGTGCGCGGAGGCGGTCAGCGGATAGCGCCCGCCGGGGATGTAGGCGCCGACGGACTGGACCGGTACATGGCGGTGGCCGAGGAAGACGCCGGGCGCGGTCTCGATCTCGATCTCGGACATCGAGTCGCGCTGGGCCTCGGCGAACCGGCGGACGTTGGCCTGGACCGTCTTGATGTCCTCGACGACCTGCGGGTCGAGAGTGCCGATGATCTCGGCGATCCGACCCTCGTCCAGGCGGAAGGACTCCGGCTCCCAGCGGTCGAAGCGCGCGGAGAGCTCGCGGACGGCGGCGTCGCCGCGGGTGCGCACGTCGGCGATCAGCTCGCGGACGGCCTGCCCGACGGTGTCGTTGCCGGACGGGGCGGTGGACGGGGTGGCGGCGGCCTTGATGGTGCGGGACACGCCCAGCTCCTCACTCGTGATGGATACGTATCCATTGGATACGTATCCACAGAATGGGAGACGGACCGTGGGACGGTCAAGAGGGGTGGGTGAGGAGATTTACGCGGGGCCGGTGGTGGAGCGGCCGACGAACTCCACCGGCAGCACCTCGTGCCGGTGCGGCAGCTCGGGGTCGTCCAGGCGGCCGAGCAGCAGCTCCACGCCGACCCGCGCGATCCGCTCCAGCGGCTGGCGCACGGTCGTCAGATCGATCCGCTCCCACGCGGACAGCGGCACGTCGTCGCAGCCGACCACGCTCAGCTCGCCGGGCACGGCGACGCCCGCCGCGGCGGCGGCGTTGAGCGCGGCGTACGCCATCACGTCGTTGTGGCAGTAGAGCGCCGTCGGCCGCTCGGGCGAGGCGAGCAGGGTCCGCACCGCCTCGTACGCGACGTCGTAGTCGTAGTCGCCGTCGAGTTCGGTGAGGGTGACGCCTTCGACGGCCGCCACCCGGTCGCGAAATCCGCGCCCGCGCTGCTGGGCCGTGCTGGAACCGGCGAGGCCGCGCACCATGGCGATGCGCCGGTGGCCGAGTTCCAGGAGGTGGGCCGCCGCGAGCTCGCCCGCCGTCGCGTTGTCGGCCTCGACCTGGTCGGCGGGGAAGCCTTCGAGGGTGCGGTGGACGAGCACGACGGGGATGCCGTGGTCGGCCATCCGGTGCGCGAGGGGTTCGTCGTGCAGCGCCGAGGTGAACACGACGCCGTCGACGCCGTCGCGGCGCAGTTGCGCGAGCCCCTCCTCCGCGGTCATCACGTCGGTGACCAGCGTCAGGCGCAGGCCGCGCTCGTGCAGGACGCGCTCCATCGCCTTGACCATGACCGGGTAGAACGGGTTCGTCAGATCGCGGATGACCACGCCGATCAGGCCCGAGCGGGAGCCGACGAGGCTGCGGGCGGCCTGGCTGGGCTGGAAGTCGTACTTGGCGACGACGTCGAGGACGCGGCGGCGGGTCTCGGGGGCGACGCTGCCGCCGTTCAGGACGCGGGAGACGGTCGACTGCGCGACTCCGGCCTCGCGGGCGATCTGCACGCTGGTGACGGTCGGCCGCCGCGCCATGGGTCCTTACCTCCGGGTCGGGTCGAGGCAAGGATACGGATCGCCGGGTGCCGGAGGCATTCCGCCTCCGGCACCCGGCGTCGGCGCGCGTCAGCCCTGAACGGTCGTCAGGAGCGCGGCGAGTCCGTCGGCGTAGATGCCGTGGAACAGCTCCTCGACCTCGGCGTCGCCGACCCCGGCCGGGGTGAACGAGCCCGACCACTCGACGCGGGAGGCGTCGGGGCTGCCGGGGACGGCGTGCACGGTGAGGGTGGAGAGATAGTCGGTGACGGGGAACGGTGCCTGCTCGATGGCGTAGCTGTAGCGCCGCTCGGCGTCGTCGAACGCGACGAGGCGCTCGACGATGACGCCGCCGTCCTGGTTGGTCAGGCGGCGTACGCGGCCGCCCTCGCCGAGCTCGCTCTGCGGGATGTACGGGAGCCAGTCGGGCAGGGAGCCGAAGCCGCCGATGAGCCGCCAGACGTGGTCGGGGCTCCGCGGGATGTCGAGGGAGGTGGTGGTGGAAGCCATGAGAGGCCTCGCTTTCAACTGGCTGGGTTTCAGGCGTTGTTCGGGAGCGGGGCGGCCGGGCTGACGAGGCCCTCGGCGCGCAGGTCGGTCCAGAACGCGGCGGGGATCTCCTCGGCGAGGGCGGCGGTGTCCTCGGCGATGCGGCTGGGGCGAGTGGCGCCGGGGATGACGGCGGCGGAGGCCGGGTGGGCGAGGGAGAACTGGAGGGCGGCGGACTTGATGCCGATGCCGTGCTTCTCGGTCAGGGCCTTCAGGCGGCCGACGCGGTCGACGATCTCCTGCGGGGCCTCCTGGTACTCGAAGTGGGTGCCGCCGGCGAGGATGCCGGAGCTGTAGGGGCCGCCGGCGACCATGTCGACGCCCTGCTCCTGGGCCATCGGGAGCAGCCGGGTCAGGGCGTGCTCGTGGTCGAGGAGGGTGTAGCGGCCGGCGAGCAGGAAGCCGTCGGGCTTCGGCTCGTCGAGGGCGAGGGTCAGCTCGATGGGCTCGGTCTTGTTGACGCCGAGGCCCCAGGCCTTGATGACGCCCTCGTCGCGCAGCCGGGACAGGACACGGAAGGCGCCGGTGCGGGCCTCCTCGAACTTCTGGATCCAGTCGTCGCCGTGGAAGTCCTGGGCGATGTCGTGGACCCACACGATGTCGAGGCGGTCGGTGCCGAGGCGCTCGAGGCTCTGCTCGATGGAGCGCTCGGTGGCGTCGGCCGTCCACTCGTGCAGGATCTTGTTCGGGTTGCCGTGCTCGAACAGGCCGCCCTTCTCGCCGAAGTCGGGGACGTCCGTCTCGTGCTCGTCGAGGATGACGCGGCCCACCTTGGTGGACAGGACGTAGGAGTCGCGGGGCTTGATGGACAGCACCTCGCCGAGGCGCTCCTCGGCGAGCCCCGCGCCGTAGAAGGGGGCGGTGTCGAAGTAGCGGATGCCGTGGTCCCAGGCCGCCTCGACGGTGGCGCGGGCCTCGTCGTCGGGGATCGCGCGGAACATGTTGCCGAGGGGTGCGGTGCCGAAGCCGAGCTTGCCGGGGAGGAAGGGCTTGAGGCCCATGAAGATCGTTCCTTGCCTTGGTGCGTACGCGGCGTTCGGGAGTTTTCTTGGGGTTTCTCCTGTTCCGCGCCTCTTGCTCCTCCGAGGTTAGGATCGACGGGTAAGACTGTCCAAGACTTGCTCGGACACACTTGAGTCCCCCGAGGTCCAACATGCTTGACCTGCGACAACTTCGCTATTTCGTGGCCGTGGCCGAGGAGGAGCACGTCGGCCGGGCGGCCGAGCGGCTGCACATCTCGCAGTCCCCGCTGAGCCGGCAGATCGCGCAGCTGGAGAAGAACCTGGGCCTGACCCTGTTCGAGCGCAGCCAGCAGCGCATCCGGCTCACCTCCGACGGGCGCGTCTTCCTCACCGAGGCGACGGCGCTGCTGCGGCACGCCGCCCGCCTCGAGAACCTGGGCCGCCGTCTCGGCCGGGGCGAGGAGGGCGGCCTGTGCGTCGGCTACGTCGGCGACGCCATGCACACCGGGCTGCTGCCGAAGGCGCTGCGCTCGCTGAACGAGGAACGCCCCGGCATCCATGTCGCCCTGTACGACATGACCGCGCACGAGCAGTTCGAGGGCCTGCGCCAGCGCAGCCTGGACATCGCGCTCGTCCCGGAGGCGCCGCCCGCGGACGACCCGGACCTGGACAGCACGCTCCTCCTGGAGGACCCGCTGCTGCTCGCCGTCCCGGCCTCCCATCCGCTGGCGGAGGCCGACGAGGTGCCCCCCGGCGATCTCGACGGGCTGCCGTGGATCGCCGTGGAGGACGGGCAGGACCACGTGTGGCGGGACGACTTCGTCGCGGCGTGCGCGGCCGCCGGGTTCACCCCCGACATCCGCTTCGAGGCGCCCGAACCGCTCACCGCGGTGGGCCTGGTGGCGTCGGGACTCGGCCTGGCGTTCGTGCAGCGGAGCATGCTGCCGGGCCGCACGGCGGGGATCGCGGTGCGCGAACTCCCCTGGTTCCGCCGGTCTGTTCGCCTCTGGGCGACGTGGCACCGGGTCGACCTGCGCCCGATCGTCACGTCGTTCCGCGCGACGGTGCTCGCGACGGGAGCCGAGGAGCCCGCCACCTGACTCACGATCACACCCCCGCCCCCGCACCGGCGTTCAACGCACCGGGTCGTACGCCGCCAGGCCCCGGAGGCGCCACGGTGCTCGCGCCGGGGACCAAGGGACCCGACACCGGACTCGCGACCACGCCCCCGCCCCCGCCCCCGCACCGGCATTCAACGCACCGGGTCGTACGCCGCCAGGTCGAGGCCCGGGTCCGCGCCGCGCGCCAGGCGGGCCGCGACGGAGCCCGCGTACGGGCCCATGGTGAGGCCGGAGGCGCCGAGGCCGTTGACGACGACGAGCCCCGGCGCCTTCGGGACCGTGCCGAGCAGCGGGCGGATGTCGGGGCCGACCGGGCGGAAGCCGATGCGGGTCTCGACGTGGGTGGCGTCGGCGAGGCCGGGGGCGACGGCCAGCGCCTCGTCGAGCACCTCCTTCATCCCGGCGGCGGTGACCCGGTGGTCGAAGCCGCTGCCGTCCTCGCGGGTGGCGCCGACGACGACCCGGGAGTCGTCGAAGGCGAGCAGGTAGTGCCGGGACATCGGCAGGACGACCGGCCAGTCCGCGGTGTCCGTGCCGGGCAGCCGCACGTGCATGATCTGCCCGCGCTGCGGCTCGACCCGTACGTGCACGCCGACCGGGTCGAGCAGTTCGGGCGCCCAGGCGCCGGCCGCCACGACCACCGCGTCCGCGCCGATGAGCTCACCGTCGACCCGCACGCCGCGCACGCCGCCGTCGTCCGCCTCGAGCGAGGCCGTGCCCTCGACGAGGCGGGCGCCGTGCCGCGCCGCCGCCCCGCACATCGCGTCCCGCACCAGCCGCCCGTCGAGGCGGGCCGCGCCGGGGATGTGCACGGCGGGCCCCTCGTGCCCGAGCGGCGGGAAGAGCGCGCGGGCCCGCCGGGCGTCGACCAGCTCCACGTCGCCGGCGAGCGGGGACCCGGCCGCCCGTTCGGTGACGCGCCGCAGCACGGCCTCGGCGTCGTCCTCGGTGGTGAGCCGCAGCGAGCCGACCCTGCGGTACCCGAGGTCGGTCTCCCCGTCGGCGGCGAGCGCCGCGCGCAGACCCTCGTAGTACTCGGCGCCCGCGACCGCGAACCGGTACCAGTCCGGGTCGTCGACCCGCGACGACCACGGGCAGACGATCCCGGCCCCCGCGGACGTGGCACGCCCCTGCCTCCGTGAGTCCACGAGGGTCACGTCGACCCCACCCCTGGCGAGCTCGTACCCGGCTGCCGCCCCGGCGATCCCACTCCCGACGACCACTGCGCGCATGCTGTGCTCCTTGTCGTTCACCGTTCCCGGACTCGCGATCACCCCGGTTCGTACCCCGCCGCGCCGCCTGTACGTTCCTACATTCGGACGACGGTTCGGAGCCTGTAGGGACGGCCGGTAAACTTCGTGCACGTGACTGCGCCTGCAAAGCCCCGTATCCCGAATGTCCTCGCCGGACGCTATGCCTCCGTCGAGCTCGCCACCCTCTGGTCCCCCGAGGAGAAGGTGAAGCTCGAGCGGCAGCTCTGGCTCGCCGTGCTGAAGGCCCAGAAGGACCTCGGGATCGACGTCCCGGACGCCGCGATCGCCGACTACGAGCGCGTGCTCGACCAGGTCGACCTGGCCTCGATCGCCGAGCGCGAGAAGGTCACGCGGCACGACGTGAAGGCCCGCATCGAGGAGTTCAACGCGCTCGCCGGGCACGAGCAGGTGCACAAGGGCATGACGTCCCGCGACCTGACGGAGAACGTCGAGCAGCTGCAGGTCCGGCTCTCCCTGGAGCTGATCCGGGACCGTACCGTCGCGGTGCTCGCGCGCCTGGGCAAGCTGTCCGGCGAGTACGGGGAGCTGGTCATGGCCGGCCGCTCGCACAACGTCGCGGCGCAGGCCACCACGCTCGGCAAGCGCTTCGCGACCGCGACCGACGAGCTGCTCGTGGCGTTCGGCCGGGTCGAGGAGCTGCTCAACCGCTACCCGCTGCGCGGCATCAAGGGCCCGGTCGGCACGGCGCAGGACATGCTCGACCTGCTCGGCGGCGACGCCGACAAGCTGGCCGACCTGGAGCAGCGGATCGCCCAGCACCTGGGCTTCTCGCAGGCCTTCACCTCCGTCGGCCAGGTCTACCCGCGCTCGCTCGACTACGAGGTCGTGACCTCGCTGGTGCAGCTGGCCGCCGCGCCGTCCTCGCTCGCCAAGACGATCCGCCTGATGGCCGGGCACGAGCTGGTCACCGAGGGCTTCAAGCCGGGCCAGGTCGGCTCGTCCGCGATGCCGCACAAGATGAACACCCGCTCCTGCGAGCGCGTCAACGGCCTGATGGTCATCCTGCGCGGCTACGCGTCGATGACCGGCGAGCTGTCGGGCGACCAGTGGAACGAGGGCGACGTGTCGTGCTCGGTCGTGCGCCGGGTCGCGCTGCCGGACGCGTTCTTCGCGCTCGACGGTCTCCTGGAGACCTTCCTCACCGTCCTCGACGAGTTCGGCGCCTTCCCGGCCGTCGTCGCCCGCGAGCTGGACCGCTACCTGCCGTTCCTCGCCACCACGAAGGTGCTCATGGCCTCGGTGCGCGCGGGCGTCGGCCGCGAGGAGGCCCACGAGGCGATCAAGGAGAACGCGGTGGCCTCGGCCCTCGCGATGCGCGAGCAGGGCGTCGAGCGCAACGAGCTGCTCGACAAGCTCGCCGCCGACTCCCGGATCCCGCTGGACCGCGCGCAGCTCGACGAGCTGATGGCGGACAAGCTGTCGTTCACGGGCGCCGCCGCGGGCCAGGTCGCGCAGCTCGTGGCCCGCGTCGAGGAGATCGTGAAGCAGCACCCGGAGGCCGCCGGCTACACGCCGGGAGCGATCCTCTGACCCGGCTGACCCAAGCGGACCTGGAGGCCGCTCGCGACCGTCTCGTTCCGGACGTCGTCGCGAGCGGCCTCCGGGTTCTGTTCTGCGGCATCAACCCCGGCCTGATGACCGCCGCGACCGGCCATCACTTCGCCCGCCCCGGCAACCGCTTCTGGCCGGTCCTCCACCTGTCCGGTTTCACGCCCCGCCTGCTGAAGCCGTCGGAGCAGCAGGAGCTCCTCTCGTACGGGCTCGGGATCACGAACGTCGTGGCGCGGGCCACGGCGCGGGCGGACGAGCTGAGCGCCGACGAGTACCGCGAGGGCGGTCGCCTGCTGGAGGCGAAGGTCGCCGAGCTGCGACCGCACTGGCTCGCCGTCGTGGGCGTGACCGCGTACCGGTCGGCCTTCGGCGAGCCCAGGGCGAAGATCGGCCCCCAGGACCGGACGATCGGCGGCGCCCGTGTGTGGGCGCTGCCGAACCCGAGTGGCCTGAACGCCCACTGGACGGCGCAGACGATGGCCGAGGAATACGCCCGCCTGCGCGAGGCCGCGGCGTAAGCGTCAGGGCTTGCGGGCCACCACGCCGTACTGGGCGACCTGGGTGGCCTCGTCGTCGCGCCAGCGGGCGCAGGAGACGAGGCCGGGGTCGACGAACTCCAGGCCGTCGAGGAACGCCGCGATCTCGGCGCCGGTGCGGGCGGTGATCGGCGGCTTCGCGTTCTCGTTCCAGAACGCCATGGCCTCCTCGTTGCCCTCCCCGCCCAGTTCGAGGGTGGGGTGGGTGAGCACCACGTAGCTGCCGGAGGGGACGGCGGCGACCAGCTCGCGCACGATGGACGCGGCCTCCTCCGTGTCGAGCACGAAGTTGAGGATGCCCAGGAGCATGATCGCGACCGGCTGGTCGAAGTCGAGGGTCTCGGAGGCCGCCTCGATGATCGCCCGCGGGTCGCGGGCGTCCGCGTCCACGTAGTTGGTCCTGCCCTCGGCGGAGCTGGTGAGCAGCGCGCGGGCGTGGGTGAGGACGATCGGGTCGTTGTCGACGTAGACGACGCGCGCGTCCGGCGCGATGCGCTGGGCGACCTCGTGCGTGTTGTCGACGGTGGGCAGGCCCGTCCCGACGTCGAGGAACTGGCGGACGCCCTCCTGCCCCGCGAGGTAGGAGACGGCGCGGCCGAGGAAGGCGCGGTCGGCGCGGGCGACCTCGCCGATGCTCGGGTACATGGAGGTCACCATGTCGCCGACCTTCTCGTCGACCTCGTAGTGGTCCTTTCCGCCCAGCCAGTAGTTCCAGACGCGCGCGTTGTGCGCGATGTGGCTGGAGATCCGGCCTTCCGGCGCGGCCCCGTCGGCGTCAGTCATGCGATCTCCCTCGTGCGTTGCCGGTATCGGCTCAAGATCCCATCTTGGCACGGGAGTTCGATGATGTCCGCCGGGGCCGCCCCTATGCGTCCCTGCGCCGCACCGCCCA
Source organism: Streptomyces sp. SDT5-1 (assembly GCF_052245995.1). Lineage (NCBI taxonomy): Bacteria > Bacillati > Actinomycetota > Actinomycetes > Kitasatosporales > Streptomycetaceae > Streptomyces > Streptomyces sp. SDT5-1. The sequence goes on from NZ_CM125963.1 coordinate 1,680,860, forward strand.
CCACCCGGCGAGCACCGCGGCCGCGGCCCACAGGGCGCTCACGGCGAGCCCGGACCATGGCCCGAGCGAGCCCTGCGCGTGCTGGTACAGGACCTGTTGGCCCGCGCGGTCGGGCAGATAGTCGGCGGCCGAGCCGGCGACGTCCCCGACGACGAACGACACGATCAGCAGGAACGGCACGAGGATGCCGAGCACGGCCACCGCGCTGCGCAGCACGGCCGTGAGCCCCGCGGCGAGCAGCGCCATCAGCGCGAGGTACACCCCGCCCCCGACGCACGCCCGCACCGCGCCCGGATCGCCGAGGTCCAGCGCGTACGGGCCCATGAACGCCTGCCCGACGAGGAACGCGGCGAAGCTCGTGAGCAGGCCGACGACGAGCCCGCAGGCACCGATGACCGCGGTCTTGGCGGCGTAGAAGAGGGTGCGGTGCGGGACGGCGGCCAGCGAGACGCGCAGCGCGTTGTTCAGGTACTCGGCGGAGACCGCGGTGGCGCCGAAGGCGATGGCGGCGATCTGGCCGAAGTTGAGGGCGTAGAAGGCGCCGAAGAGCAGGTCGCCGCCGTTGTCGGCCTCGGCCTGGCCGACCGTGGCGAACGCGAGGGTGGTGACGGCGAGCGTCGCGACGAAGACGGCGAGCAGCGAGCCGAAGCTGCCGCGCAGCGACCGCACCTTGATCCACTCGGAGCGCAGTACGGCGGTGGGAGACATGGCGGACATGGTCAGGCCTCCTGGAGGGGCGTGGCGGCGAACTCGGTGTCGTGCGCGGTGAGGGCGAGATAGGCCTGCTCCAACGAGGCCCGCTCGTCGGCGAGTTCGATGACGGGTACGCCCTCGGCCGCGGCGAGCGCCCCGACGTCGGCGGCGGTGGCGCCCTCCACGTCGCAGCGGCCGTCGGCGGCGAGCGTCACGGTGTGCCCGGCGCGTACGAGCGCGGCCCGCAGGCGCGCGGGGTCCGTGGAGCGCACCCGTACGCGGCGCGCGCTGTGCGCGGCGATGAACTCCGGCATCGGGGTGTCGGCGAGGAGCCTGCCGCGGCCGAGGACGACGAGGTGGTCGGCGAAGGTCGCCGTCTCGTTCATGAGGTGGCTGGAGACCAGCACGGTGCGGCCCGCGCGGGCGAGGTCGCGCATCAACTCGCGGATCCAGATGATGCCTTCGGGGTCGAGCCCGTTCGACGGCTCGTCGAGGAGCACCACTTCGGGGTCTCCGATGAGCGCCGCCGCGATGCCGAGGCGCTGTCGCATGCCGAGCGAGAACGTCCTGACGCGCTTCTTCGCGACGGCGGCGATCCCGGCCTGCTCCAGGACCTCGTCGACGCGCGCGACGGGGATCCGGTTGCTGACGGCGAGCGCCCGCAGATGGTCGCGTGCGGTGCGGGAGCCGTGCGCCGCCTGCGGGTCGAGGAGCGCGCCCACGACGCGCAGCGGTTCGTCGTACGCGGCGTAGGGCCTGCCGCCGATGCGCACGCTCCCCGAGGTGGGGCGGTCGAGTCCGAGGGCGAGGCGCATGGTGGTGGACTTTCCGGCGCCGTTCGGGCCGAGGAAGCCGGTGACGCGGCCGGGCCCGACCGTGAAGGTCAGGCCGTCCACGGCGCGCGTCGCCCCGTACTCCTTGGTGAGGTCCTTGACGTCGATGCTGGTCATGGCATCAGCCTCGCGGGCGGGCCGGGGCGCGGTCCTCCCCCGCCGGCGGGCTTCGCCTCCCCCGTGCGGGGGAGCCGGGCCGTGGGCGGTGGCTGGCACGATGACGGCATGCCCCGCTTCTGGAGACCGCTCGCGCGTGCGGTCACGTACACCCGCTGGCTGCATCTGCTGTGCGCGTCGGTGGTCGGCTTCGCGTGCTCGTTCGTGTACCCGGGGCTCGTGGACCCCGACTTCGGGGACTGGCTGACGATCTACGCGATTCCCGTGGCGCTGCTCGTGCCGGCGGGACTGGTGCCGGTGGTGCGGCGGGCCGAGGGTCTGCAGGCGCGGCTGATGCTGTTCCCGGGTGGGCACGCGCGCGTGGCGGGGAGCGGGGAGGCCGACGGCGTCTCGGTGGCGCCCTCGGCGTCGTGGCGGGACCGGGGCAGGACGGCGCTGTGGCTCGTGCTGCGGCACCTGCTGGGGCTGAGCGTGGCGCTGTTCTCGGGCCAGGCGATGGCGCTGGTACTGGAGTTGGCGGGGGCGAGCGTCGGTCAGCACGTGGACTCCACGTGGCGCTTCGCGGTCACGGGAACCGGCTGGTGGTACGCGGCGGGCATCCCCGTCGTCCTGGTGGCGATGCTGTACGGGGTGGCGGGCGCCGGCTGGGCGATGGCCCGTCTCGCGCCGCTGCTGCTCGGGCCCTCCGCCGCCGAGCGCCTGGCCGCCCTGGAGGAGCGCACCGAGCAGCTCCTGGAGCGCAACCGCATCGCCCGCGAGCTGCACGACTCCATCGGGCACGCGCTGACGGTCGCCGTCGTGCAGGCGGGCGCGGCGCGGGCGGCGGGCGATCCGGCGTTCACGGAGCGGGCGCTGGACGCCATCGAGGAGACGGGGCGGGCGGCGCTCGACGACCTGGAGCGGGTCCTCGTGGTGCTGCGCGAGTCGGAGCGCCCGGCGAGCACCCGGCCGACGCTCCAGGACGCCGACCGGCTCCTCGACTCGGCGCGGGCGGCGGGCGCGAAGGTGGACGTGGAGGTGTCGGGGCCGCTGGAGAAGGTGCCGGGGCCCGTCACGCGCGAGGGCTACCGCATTCTTCAGGAGGCGCTCACGAACGTGCTGCGGCACAGCGGGACGGTGCCGGTCGCGGTGACGCTCCGGGTGGCGGACGCGCGGCTCGTCCTGGAGGTCCGCAATCCGCTGCCGCCCGAGCGCGGCACCGGGCACGGCGGCACCGGCAGCGGGCTGCGCGGCGTACGGGAGCGTGCGGCGCTGCTCGGCGGCCACGCCCGTACGGGCCCGGTCGGGGACGAGTGGCAGGTGCGCGTCGAGCTGCCGGTCGCGTGACCTAGTCTGGCGGCGTGCCGATCACCGTGCTTCTCGTGGACGACGAACCGCTGGTCCGTGCCGGGCTGCGCGCGGTCCTCGAGGCGCAGCCGGACATCACGGTCGTCGGCGAGGCCGCCGACGGCGCGGCGGTCGTCCCGCTGGTGCGCGAACTGCGGCCCGACGTCGTCGCCATGGACGTCCGGATGCCGCTCCTCGACGGGATCGAGGCCACGCGCGCGGTGCTGCGCGGCGCGGACCGCCCGCCGAAGATCCTCGTGATCACCACCTTCGAGAACGACGAGTACGTGTACGGGGCGCTGCGCGCGGGCGCCGACGGGTTCCTGCTGAAGCGGGCACGGCCCGAGGAGATCGTGCACGCGGTGCGGCTCGTCGCGGCAGGCGAGTCGCTGCTCTTCCCCGCGGCGGTCCGCAAACTGGCGGCGGAGTACGGGAGTTCGGCCGCGCGCGAGGCGCTGGAGCGGGCGGCGCTGACCGAGCGCGAGGGGCAGGTGCTGCGGCTGATGGCGCGCGGCCTGTCGAACGCGGAGATCGCGGCGGACCTCGTCGTCGGCACCGAGACCGTCAAATCGCACGTCAGCGCGGTGCTGACGAAGCTGGGCGCGCGGGACCGGACACAGGCGGTGATCGCGGCGTACGAGTCGGGGTTCGTGGCGCCGCGCTGAGGTTCGGCCGGGGGGTGCGCGGCTGAGCACCACGCGGCCCAGAAGTGCACCCGGCTCTCGCCGGTGTCGTTCCCTGCGGGTACCATCCGGCGAACACGCGCGACTGCGGGAGGACGACGGTGGGGCGGCTGACCGGCGGAGACCCCTCTCTGCTCAGGCGGATCAATTCCGTGGTGGTACTGCAGGCGCTGCGCGCCACCGACTTCGCGACGCTCACCGAGATCACCCGAGTGACCGGGCTTTCGCGGCCCACCGTCGAGGGAGTCGTCGAAGGACTCATCGAGGTCGGGTTCGTCGTCGAGACGATGGTCGACGAGCCGGGGGCGCGGCGGCAGGGGCGGCCCGCGCGCAAGTTCCGCTTCCGGGCCGAGGCCGGGCATCTGCTGGGCCTGGAGATCGGCGCGCACCGGGTCGCCGCGGTGCTCTCCGCGCTCGACGGGCGGGTGCTCGACTCGGCGTCCAAGGAGGTCGACGAGACCGCGGAGGCGGACGAGCGGCTGGAGAAGCTGCGCGGCACCGTCGCCGATCTGCTGCGCCGGGCGGGTGTGGCGCGTGACCAGCTGTGGGCGGTCGGCGTCGGCAGTCCGGGGATCGTCCAGGCGGACGGCACGGTGCGGCTGGGGACGGCGCTGCCGGGGTGGACCGGGCTGCCGCTCGGGGAGCGGCTGCGGCGCTCCTTCAAGTGCCCGGTCCTCGTGGAGAACGACGCGAACGCGGCGGCCGTGGCCGAGCACTGGAAGGGTGCCGGTGCGGACACGGACGACATGGTGTTCGTCATGGCGGGGCTCAGCCCCGGGGCCGGCGCGCTGATCGGGGGGCGGCTGCACCGGGGGTACGGGGGCGCCGCCGGGGAGATCGGGGCGTTGCATCTGCTGGGGCGTGAGGTGCGGCCCGAGGCGTTGCTGTCCACCACGGACGAGCCCTTGCATCCGTTGGACGAGATCGCGGTGGCGCGGGTGTTCGCGCTGGCGCGGGAGGGCGACGAGCGGGCGTCGGCGGCGGTCGAGCGGTTCCTGCAGCGGCTCGTGCACGATGTCGCCGCGCTGGTGCTCGCGCTCGATCCGGAGCTGGTCGTCGTGGGTGGGTGGGCTGCGGGGCTCGACGGGGTGCTCGATCCGTTGCGGCGGGAGCTGGAGCGGTATTGCCTGCGGCCGCCGCGGGTGGCGTTGTCGGAGTTGGGGGAGGCGGCGGTGGCGACGGGGGCGTTGCGCCTTGCGTTGGACTTCGTCGAGGGTGAGTTGTTCGCTACGGAGGGGGCGGTTACGGCCCGCCGGTGACCGGTCGCCCGTGTGTTGCGGTCGACCGGGGGTGCGGTGCGCGGTTCCTCGCGCCCCTGATCCTCTCGGTCGACCGGGCGTGCATGCCACCCGGGGGTACGGTGCGCGGTTCCCCGCGCCCCTGATCCTCTCGGTCGACCGGGCGTGCGCGTCACCCGGAGGTACCGTGCGCGGTTCCCCGCGCCCCAGGTGGGCGGGGGTCTTTAGGACGCGCGGGAGTGGGGGGTGTGGGTGAGTTGGACGGAAGGGGTGTCGCCGAAGGTGAGGCGGCAGGTGTCGGCGCGGTAGGTGGCCACCGAGACCGCGGCGGTCGTGCCGTGGCGGAAGTAGCGGGTCGTGACGACGAGGACGGGGGCGCCGGGGAGGCGGTCCAGTTCCTTCGCGTCGTCGGCGCGCGCCGAGCCCAGCTCGACCGCGCGGTCCTCGCCGTCGAGGCCGAGGCGCTGGAGCTCGCGCAGAACCGCACGCGCGCGTGCCGCGCCGGACGCCGCTTCGATGGCCGTGAGGTCGGGGGCCGAGGTCACGGGGACGTAGAGCAGCTCGGCCGCGACGGGCTGGCCGTGCGAGACCCGGGTGCGGCGCAGGACGTGCACCTCGGTGTCGGGGCCGGTCTCCAGCGCGGCGGCGACCGAGCCGGGCGGCGCCTCGAAGGAGCAGTCGACGGCCTGCCAGGCGTCGGCGCTGCCACCGGGCCAGTCCCGGTCGTCGGAGGCGACGGGGACGCCCATGCGGGGCGGCGCGACGGTGGTGCCGACGCCGCGCCGGCGCTGCAGCCTGCCCTCCAGCTCGAGCTGCTCGAGCGCCTGCCGGAGCGTGGCGCGGGCGACGCCGAAGCGCGCCGCGAGGTCCCGCTCGTTCGGCAGGATCTCCCCCACCGCGAACTCGGAGTCGAGCGCGTCGCTGAGCACGGTCTTCAGGTGCCAGTACTTCGGCTCCGGAGCCGCTTCCAACTGCGTGGTCCCCACCCTGTCCTCCGCAACAACCGCGCCCGGGCGGCTTTTTAGCGCCCTTGTTTATTAAAGGTTCCTGCCTTATCCCTGCGAGAGTAGGACCGCCCTCGGAACTTGGTCAATACCAATCGCCCGGGGCAGCCCACGCGCCGGAATGCGGAAGGCCCGCCCCCGGCTGCGCGTCGGGGGCGGGCCTCGGTGGAGTGGTCAGCCGATCGAGCCCAGCTTGTCCGGGTTCCGCACGATGTAGATCTCCTGGATCCGGCCGTCGCGCACGCCGAGTTGGATGACGGCGTCCGGCTTGCCGTGCCCGGTGACGAGCACGCCGAGCGCGCCGTTGAACTCGACGAGGCCGAGCTCGAAGCCCTCGCCCGCGCCCTGCCGCGCGGCGCCGTGCACGAACCTGCCCACCTTGTCGGCGGACTCGACGACCCGCAGCGGCGCCCTCGCCTTGCCGCCGCTGTCGCCGACGAGCCGGGCGTCGGGGGCGAGCATGGCCATCAGCCCGTCGAGGTCGCCGTCCGACGCCGCGGCCAGGAACCGCTCGGTGAGGTCGCGCTGCTGCGCCGGGTCGACGTCGAAGCGCGGCCTGCGCTCGTCGACGTGCTTGCGGGCGCGGGCCGCGAGCTGCCGCACGGCCGCCTCGCCCCGCTCCAGCGTGCCGGCGATCTCCGCGTACGACAGGCCGAAGGCCTCCCGCAGCACGAACACGGCGCGCTCCAGCGGCGAGAGGGACTCCAGGACGACGAGCACCGCGAGGGACACCGAGTCGGCGAGCACGGCCTGCTCGGCGGTGTCGGGGACCGTGGGCCCGAAGTCGGTGACGAGCGGTTCGGGCAGCCAGGGCCCGACGTAGGACTCGCGCCGGGACTGGACCTGGCGCAGCCGGTCGATGGCGAGGCGGGTGGTGATCCGCACCAGATAGGCGCGCGGTTCGCGGACGTCGGCCCGGTCGGCGCGGGACCAGCGCAGCCAGGCGTCCTGCACCACGTCCTCGGCGTCGGCGACGCGGCCCAGCATGCGGTAGGCGACGCCCATGAGGACGGGGCGGTGCTCCTCGAAGTCGTCGCTGTCGTCGGTGGGATGGATGCGGTCGAGCTCGCTGTCGGTGGCCACCCGTCCATCCCATAGGAAGCGCGGGGCGCTGTCCAGCGGGCGCGGATCGTCTTCGACGCGGGCACTTGAACTGGGGGCTACCGAGCGGTAATTGTTGCTGACAAGGTGTCTAAGGAACCGTCGGGGCGTGGCGGGGACAGGGAGCGAGCGACATGGCGACAGAGGCGTCCTTCACCATCGAGAGCGCCGGAGGCCCCCGCACGGTGCGTCTCGCGTACGAGCGCAGGGGCGCGGGCGAGCCGCTGCTCCTGCTGCACGGCATAGGCCACCACTGGCAGGCCTGGGAGCCGGTCCTCTCGATCCTCGCGGCGGACCGCGACGTGATCGCGGTGGATCTGCCGGGGTTCGGGGACTCGCCCGCGCTGCCCGAGGGGGTCGCGTACGACCTGGCGGGCGTGGTGCCGATACTGGACGCGTTCTGCCGGCACCTCGGGGTCGAGCGGCCGCACGTGGCGGGGAACTCGCTGGGCGGGCTGCTCGCGCTCGACCTCGCGCGGGAGAAGCGGGTGCGGTCCGTCACCGCGCTCTCCCCCGCCGGGTTCTGGAGCGAGGCCGAGCGGCGGTACGCCTTCGGGACGCTGCTGGCGATGCGGGCGGGCGCGCGGGCCCTTCCGGTGCCGGCGATCGAGCGGCTGTCCCGCTCCGCCGCCGGACGCGCGGCGCTCACCAGCACCATCTACGCGCGGCCCGGCCGCCGTTCACCGGAGGCGGTCGTCGCGGAGACGCTGGCGCTGCGGGACGCCGCCGGGTTCAGGGAGACGCTGGAGGCGGGACGTTCGGTGCTGTTCCGTGACGACATCCAGGAGCTGCCGGTCACGATCGCGTGGGGCGTCAGGGACCGGCTGCTCGTGCGCCGTCAGGGCGTCCGCGCCAAGCAGGTCCTTCCGCGGGCCCGGCTCGTGAGGCTGCCCGGCTGCGGGCACGTCCCGATGAACGACGACCCGGCGCTCGTCGCCCGCGTGATCCTCGACGGCAGCCGCTGAGCGCCGCGCGAACACTCCCGAGCCCAGGGCGACCCCGGCGGCGACGAGCGCGCTGCCCGCGCCTTGGGCGACGCCGTACGTACCCGTGCCGACCAGCGGCGCGGTGGCGGCGGCCGCGACGGGGATGAGCCCGGAGAACAAGGTGGCCCGCTCGGCGCCGATCCGTTGCAGCCCCATGTACCAGCACACGAAGCCGACGACCGTGACGACCACGGCCTGCCACACGAGGGCCGCGGACTCGGCGCCGTCCGGCATCCGCAGCCAGCCGCCGCGGTCCACGACGATCCCGACGAGCGCCGACTCCAGAGCCGCGATCCCGCACACCGCGCAGGACAGCAGCCGCGGCCCGAGCGGGCGCAGCACCGGCACGGCGAGCACGGAGAAGCCGACCTCGCCGGCGAGCGCGCCCACGGAGAACGCGATCCCCGCGGCGTCCGTACGCCCCCACCCCTGGACCGTGAAGGCACCTGCGGCCACGAGCAACGCCCCGTAGAGCACGGCCCGTTGGGGGCGTGCGCCGCTCAGGAGGGGGACGAGGACGGCGACGACGACCGGGGCGCAGCCCACGAAGACGCCGGGCACGGCCGGTTCGGCGGAGCGTTCCGCGGCGAGGATCGCGAGGTTGAAGCCGACCATGCCGACGGCCGCCAGCAGCGCGAGCCTCCCCCACTGGCGCGGCGCGAGCCGCCGCAGCGGGCGCAGGCCGCCCCGACCGACGAGCGGCACGAGCAGCAGACAGGCGACGGCGTAGCGCAGGAACTGGCCGCCCGCGTACGGATAGTGGCCCAGCACGCTGTTGGCGGTGAACGAGCCGCCCACGAGGACGCAGGCGAGGGCGGCGAGCAGGGAGCCGCGGAGTGAAGTGGCGTTCATGGGGCCGACGTTAGGAAGCGCGGTGGTCCGTCACGAGGTCCATTCGCGGGCCCGTATCGGGGACCAATCCCGGATGGCCGGGCTCCGCCGTAGGGTCCCGGTATGACTCGGTCGCCCGCCTGGGAGTTGCTGCTGCCCGCGACGAACGCCCCGGCACGCGCGCGTGGTCGCTCGTTGCGGTCGGCGCTGCGGGACGCGGTGCGGTCGGGGCGGCTCGCGCCGGGCACCCGGCTGCCGTCGAGCCGCGATCTGGCGCGCGACCTCGGGGTGTCGCGGGGCCTGGTCACGGAGGCGTACGAGCAGTTGACCGCCGAGGGGTATCTGCGGGCCGGGCGGGGCGCGGGCACGTGGGTGGGCGAGGGGGTGCGGGCGGCGGCGCCGGGCGCGAGCGATCTGGCGCCGCGCCCCGCGACCGGGGTGCGGGCCGACTTCGTGGCGGGCAGCCCGGACCTGGCGCTGTTCCCGCGCGCGGCATGGTCGGCGGCGCAGCGCGCGGTCGTCGCCGACCTTCCGCACCAGGCGCTGGGCTACCCGGACCCGCGCGGCCTGCCCCGCCTGCGCACCGCGCTCGCCGAACTCCTCACGCGGCGGCGCGGCGTGGTCGCGGATCCGGAGCGGATCGTCGTGTGCTCGGGGGTGACGCAGGCGGTGACGCTGCTCGGGATCGTGCTCCGCGCGCGCGGGCAGCGCGACTTCGGGGTGGAGAGCCCCGGAAGCCCGCAGTACGAGGACCTGTTCGCGACGGTCGGAGCGCGGGCGGTGCGCCTCCCCCTGGACGACGAGGGGCTCGCGCCGGGACCGCTGCGGGAGTCCGGGGTGCGCACGGTGGTCACCACCCCTTCGCACCACTTCCCTTCGGGCATCGCGTACTCGGCGGACCGCAGGACGCGGCTCCTCGACTGGGCGCGGGAGACGGGCGGGCTGATCGTGGAGGACGACTACGACGGGGACTTCCGCTACGACCGGGCGCCCGTCGGAGCGTTGCAGGGGCTCGACCCGGAGCACGTCGCGTACACCGGCTCGGTGAGCAAGTCGCTGGCGCCGGGGCTGCGGCTCGGCTGGCTGCTCGTCCCGGACGCGCTGGCCGACGACGTCGTGGCGCGCAAGCGCTACATGGACCTCGGCAATCCGGCGCTCGACCAGGCGGTCCTGGCCCGGTTCGTCGAGCGCGGCGACTACGACCGCCAGCTGCGGCGCTGCCGGCGCGCCTACCAGGAGCGCCGCGACGCCCTCGTGACGGCGCTGCACCGGTACATCCCCGGCACCGAGGTCTCCGGCATCGCGGCAGGACTGCACGCCATCGCGACCCTCCCCGACCGCTTCGGCCCGTCCCGCGAGCTCGTGGACCGGTGCGCGGCGGCCGGCGTGGCGGTCCGTCCGCTGGAGCACTACGGGGGCGGCGCGGGCGGCGGCGTGTCCCTGGTGCTCGGCTACGCGCACCTGTCACCGGCCCGCATCACCGAAGGGATACGCCTCCTGGCGGACGCGGCGCCGCGCGCCCCGTTCCCCTGACGGCGGGGGCGGTTGTTCACTTGGGGTTCGCGTGTGCGCCGCGGCACGGCAGTAGGAGTGGCTGCGCGGCGCCTCGCGTGGGCCAGGCACCGCACTGTCGTCGAGACCGTCACTGGAGGCGTCCATGTCAGACCGTTCGGAAACTCCCCTGCCCGGCCGCCGCGGGGTGCTGCGCGGCGCGCTCGCCACGTCCGCCGCGCTCGCCCTGCCGGCGATCGGCGGGGCCGCCGCGCCCGCGTTCGCGCTCTCCGGGCGGCCGAAGGCCGGCTGGGGCGTCCAGGCGGGCGACGTGGGCGCGCACTCGGGACTCGTGTGGGTGCGCTCCGACCGGCCCGCACGGATGGTCGTGGAGACGTCGGCCACCGACTCGTTCAAGAAGGTCACCAGATGGCGGGGCCCGCTCGTCGGCCCCGACACCGACTTCACCGGCACGACCCGGCTGCGCGGTCTGCCGCCCGGCGAGCAGATCCACTACCGCGTGCTGCTCGCCGACCCCGACGACCCGCGCCGCACCGGCGAGCCCGTCGAGGGCACCTTCCGCACCGCTTCGGTGTCGCGCAGGGACGGCGTGCGGTTCCTGTGGTCGGGCGACATCGCCGGGCAGGGCTGGGGCATCAACCCGGACCGCGGCGGCTACCGCGTGTACGAGGACATGCGCGCCCTCGACCCGGACTTCTTCCTGTGCAGCGGCGACAACATCTACGCCGACGGGCCGATCCTGCCGAGCGTGACGCTGCCCGACGGCCGCGTGTGGCGCAACGTCACCACAGAGGAGAAGTCGAAGGTCGCCGAGACGCTCGCCGAGTTCCGCGGCGCGTTCCGGTACAACCTGCTCGACGAGAACCTGCGCCGCTTCAACGCGCAGGTCCCCACGATCACGCAGTGGGACGACCACGAGGTGCACAACAACTGGTACCCCGGCCAGATCCTCAGCGACGACCGGTACACGGAGAAGAACGTCGACGTGCTGTCGGCGCGCTCGCTGCGCGCGTTCAGCGAGTACTTCCCGATCTCCACGCTGCCGCCCGGCGACGCGGAGGGCCGCGTGTACCGCGTGCTGCACCAGGGGCCGCTGCTCGACGTGTTCGTGCTCGACATGCGCACGTACCGGAACGCGAACTCGCCGGGCCGGCAGGCCGACGACGCCACCGGCATCCTCGGCGCCGAGCAGCTGGCGTGGCTGAAGCGGGAGTTGTCGCGCTCGCGCGCCGTGTGGAAGGTGATCGCCTCCGACATGCCGCTCGGCCTCGTCGTCCCCGACGGCAGCGCGAACTTCGAGGCGGTGGCCCAGGGCGACCCGGGCGCGCCGCTCGGGCGCGAGCTGCAACTGGCCGAGCTGCTGCGGCACATCAAGCATCAGCGGATCACCGGCACGCTGTGGCTGACGACCGACGTGCACTACACGTCGGCGCAGCACTACGAGCCGGCGAACGCGGCGTTCAAGGACTTCGAGCCGTTCTGGGAGTTCGTGTCGGGGCCGCTCGCCGCGGGCGGCTTCAAGGCGCTGAAGCTGGACGGCACGTTCGGCCCGCGCCAGGCTTTCGTCAAGGCGCCCGACCGGAACAACACGTCCCCGGCCGAGACCCCGCCGTACTTCGGCGAGGTGGAGATCGACGGCGGCAGCGGGGAGCTCACCGTGCGGCTGCGGCAGGAGGGCGGCGACGTGCTGTTCGCGCAGACGTTGCAGCCGGGCCGTGTCGGCCAGTGAGGCCCGGCCCGAAGGCTGGCCGAAATCCGACATAAGCACGCTTAACCCGTCGGTCACAAAGCGTTTGTGATCACGCAACACCGGTCCGGCACAGTGGACTCATGAGTAATGAGACGCAAGTTGTCGCTGTTGTCCTCTGCTGCGCCGCGGCGCTCCTCGCGGTGTCCGCCGCCGGGTTCCGCTTGCTGTGGTCACGACGCAAGGAGCACGCCCCACCGCGGGCGGATACCGGCGCCCGGCCGTCCGCCTCCGCCGAGGAGGCCGCGGCCGGGCCGCTCGACCCGGCGAGCAGCGCGCTGTGGCGGATGCGCACGACCGTCAGGGACGAGCCCGGTTCCCTGGCGGCGCTGTGCACGGTGCTCGCCCACCGGCGGGTCGACATCCTGAGCCTCCAGACGCACCCGCTGGCCGAGGGCACCGTGGACGAGTTCCTGCTGCGCGCGCCCGAGGATCTGGCAGCCGCCGAGCTGACGGAGGCCGTCGCGGGCGCGGGCGGCGCCGACACCTGGGTCGAGCGGGCCGACGCCCACGACCTGGTGGACGCCCCGACCCGGGTGCTCGGCCTCGCCACCCGCACCGCGCTCGACGCCGCCGAACTCCCGCTCGCCCTGCGCCAGCTCCTCGGCCGCTGCACGATCAGGTCGCTGCCCGCCCGGTCCGCCACGGCGTCCGGTGACGCGCCGGTCGAGGGCGGCTTCGACGACACGGTGCTGCGGCTGCGCACCCCGGAGGGCGGGGTGATCGTGGTCGAGCGGCCCCATCTGCCGTTCACGCCGACCGAGTTCGCGCGGGCCCGCGCCCTCGTCGAGCTGGACAACCGGCTCGGCCCCCGCGTGCCGCACGGCGGCGACACGCTGACGCTGCCGGAGGGCCACGACATCACGGTGCGGCGCGCCGACTCCGGCGACCTCGCCCTGGCCAAGGCCATGCACGAGCGCTGCTCGCAGGCCACGCTCGCCAGCCGCTACCACGGTCCCGTCGCCGACGCCGACCGCTATCTCGACCACCTGCTGAGCCCCCGCTTCGGCCGCACGCTCACCGCGCAGACCGCGTCGGGCCGCATCGTCGCCCTCGGCCACCTGCTGTGGGACGGCGACGAGACCGAGGTCGCGCTGCTCGTGGAGGACGACTGGCAGCGCCGCGGCATCGGCGCCGAACTCCTCGGCCGCCTGGTCACGATGGCGATCGAGGCGGGCTGCGCCAGCGTGTACGCGGTGACGCGGTCGGCCAACACGGGCATGGTCGCGGCGATGCGCGGCCTCGGCCTGCCCCTCGACTACCAGATCGAGGAGGGCACCCTGGTGATCACCGCCCGGCTGGACGCGGCGCCGGTGACGTCGCCGCTGCCGTACGCCCACGAGGACGGGTACGCCCCGGCCGAGCAGCGCCGTTGACGGCGTGGGCGGACCCGGGCCGGCTGCCGAGCGCCCGGTCCAGGTCCGCCCACAGGTCCTCGACGTCCTCCAGGCCGACCGAGAGGCGCAGCAGCTTGTCGACGACGCCCGCGGCCCTGCGGTCGTCCGCCGCGACCACCCGGTGGCTGATGGACGCCGGGTGCTGGATGAGCGAGTCGACGCTGCCGAGGCTGACCGCGGGGGTGATGAGCCCGACCCCCGCGGTCACGTCGTGCGGGTCGCCCGCGACCTCGAACGCGATCATGGCGCCGCCGATCCGCGGGTAGTGGACGCGGGTGACGCGCGGGTCGTCGGCGAGCCGCGCGGCCAGTTCGGCGGCCGTCGCCGACGCGGCCCGCACCCGTACCGGAAGGGTCGACAGGCCGCGCAGCAGCAGATAGCCGGCGAGCGGATGCAGGACGCCGCCGGTCGCGAACCGGATCTTGCGCAGCTCGCGGGCGAACTCCTCGTCGCAGGCCACGACGCCGCCGAGGACGTCGCCGTGCCCGCCGATGTACTTGGTGGCGCTGTGCAGGACGAGCCGGGCGCCGCTCTCGGCGGGGCGTTGCAGGACGGGCGTCGCGAAGGTGTTGTCGGCGAGCAGCGGCACCGAGCCGCAGGCGTGCGCGACGGCCGCCAGGTCGACCTCCGCGAGCGTCGGGTTGGCCGGCGACTCCACCATCACGAGGCCCGTGTCGGCGCGCACCGCGTCGGCGATCCCCGCCGGGTCCACCCAGGTCACCTCCGAGCCGAGGGCGCCCGCGGTGAGCAGGTGGTCGCTGCACCCGTACAGCGGGCGGACCGCGACGACATGGCGCAGGCCCGCGGCGCCCCGTACGAGGAGCACGGCGGTCAGCGCCGCCATCCCGCTCGCGAACGCGACGGCCGCCTCGGTGCCTTCGAGGCGGGCGAGCGCGGTCTCGAAGCGGGCGACGGTCGGGTTGCCGAGGCGGCCGTAGACGGGCGGTCCGTCGTCGAGGGCGCCCTCGGCGGCGAACGCGTCGATGCGGGCGGCCTCCGCGCGGGTGTCGGCCGACGGGTAGGTCGTGGACAGGTCGAGGGGCGGGGCGTGCAGGCCGAGGGCGGCGAGATCGTCGCGGCCCGCGTGCACGGCTTCGGTGGCGAAGGCCCGGGTGCGGGCGGTGCTCATGTCCCAGTGCGTATCCATGCCCCGCATGCTGAACAACGGGCGGGGTCGATGGGGCAACTCCCGTGCTACGTTCGGCCGATGACCGACTCCGTCGTACTCGATCCGGTCGACCTGGACATACTGCGGCTGTTGCAGAACGACGCCCGTACGACCTACCGGGATCTGGCGGCGCACGTCGGAGTCGCGCCGTCCACGTGTCTCGACCGGGTGAACCGGCTGCGGCGCTGCGGCGTGATCCTCGGGCACGTCCTGCGGCTCGACCCGGCCAAGCTGGGGCGCGGCCTCGAGGCGCTGCTGTCGGTGCAGGTGCGCCCGCACCGCCGCGAGCTCGTCGGCCCTTTCGTGGAGCGGGTGCGCGCGCTGCCCGAGGCCCGCACCGTCTTCCATCTGACCGGGCCCGACGACTACCTCGTGCATGTCGCCGTGCGCGACATGGCGGACCTCCAGCGGCTCGTGCTCGACGCGTTCACGGCGCGCCCCGAAGTGGCCCGCGTCGAGACCCGGTTGATCTTCCAGCAGTGGGAGTGCGGACCGCTGCTTCCGCCCGCGGCGAATCATGGTGACGCGGGCCCCTGACTCGTACGAGGATGTGTCACATGCCACACACCGCGAGCTCACAGCACTCCGCCGCCCGGCTGCCCCGGCAGGTCGCCGACGCCTACGTCGACGCCTTGGTCGCCCTCGACCCCGTCGAGGGCAGCTACCTGGGCGTGCGCGAGTCCCACAGCAAGCTGCCCGACCTCTCCCCCGCCGGTCTGGAGGCCGTCGCGGACCTCGCGCGCGAGACGCTCACGCGGCTCGACGAGGCGGAGCAGCAGCCCGGCGCCGACAGCGACGTCGAGCGGCGCTGCGCCCGGCTGCTGCGCGAGCGGCTGACCGCGGCGCTCGCCGTGCACGACGCCGACGAGCACCTGCGCGAGGTCTCCAACCTCGGCTCGCCGATCCACGGCGTGCGCGAGGTGTTCACGGTCACCCCGACCGACACCGACGAGGACTGGGCGGCGATCGCGCAGCGGTTGCGGGCGGTTCCGGCGGCGTTCGCCGGGTACCAGGAGACGCTCGCGCTGGGCCTCGACCGCAAGCTGTACGCGGCGCCGCGTCCCACGGAGACGTTCGTCGGGCAGCTCGGCGAATGGCAGGGCTGGTTCCAGGAGTTCGCGGGCGCGGGCCCCGATGCGCTGCGCGAGGAGCTGACGGAGGCCGCCGTCGCCGCGGACGCCGCGACCGTCGAACTGCGGGACTGGGTGCGGGACGTGTACGCGCCGGCCATCGAGGGCGCGTCGAACGTGGTGGGGCGCGAGCGGTACGCGCGCTGGTCGCGCTACTACAACGGCACGGACCTCGACCTGGACGAGGCCTACGCGTACGGCTGGAGCGAGTTCCACCGGCTGCTGGCCGAGATGCGCGCGGAGGCCGAGAAGATCCTGCCGGGAGCGGAGACGCCGTGGGTGGCGCTCGCGCACCTCGACGAGCAGGGGCGGCACATCGAGGGTGTCGACGAGGTGCGACAGTGGCTCCAGAAGCTGATGGACGAGGCGATCGACGCGCTCGACGGCACGCACTTCGAACTCGCGGACCGGGTGCGGCGCGTGGAGTCGTGCATCGCCCCGGCGGGCAGCGCTGCGGCCCCGTACTACACGCCGCCGTCGGAGGACTTCTCCCGCCCCGGCCGCACCTGGCTGCCCACGATGGGCCAGACCCGTTTCCCCGTCTACGACCTGGTGTCGACGTGGTACCACGAGGGCGTTCCCGGGCATCACCTCCAGCTCGCGCAGTGGGCGCACGTCGCCGGTGACCTGTCCCGCTACCAGGCGACGCTCGGCATCGTCTCGGCGAACGCGGAGGGCTGGGCGCTGTACGCGGAGCGGCTCATGGACGAACTGGGCTTCCTCACGGACGCGGAGACCCGGATCGGCTACCTGGACGCGCAGATGATGCGGGCCTGCCGGGTCATCGTCGACATCGGCATGCACCTGGAGCTGGAGATCCCCGCCGACTCCCCGTTCCACCCGGGCGAGCGCTGGACGCCGGAGCTCGCGCAGGAGTTCTTCGGGGCGCACAGCAGCCGCCCGGCGGACTTCGTGGAGAGCGAGCTGACCCGCTACCTCTCGATCCCCGGCCAGGCGATCGGCTACAAGCTGGGCGAGCGGGCGTGGCTCATCGGCCGCGCCAACGCACAGGCGGCGCACGGCGACTCCTTCGACGCGAAGGCGTGGCACATGGCGGCCCTCTCGCAGGGTTCGCTGGGCCTGGACGACCTGGTGGACGAGCTGTCGAAGCTGTAGCGGCTACACGAGGGTGCGGCGGAAGCCGCCCTCCGAGTCGATGACCTGCCCGGTGATCCACGCGGCCTCGTCCGTGGACAGCCACGCGACGAGCCGCGCCGGGTCGTCGGGCATGCCCCAGCGCTTGGCGGGGAACAGGCCGGCGATCGCGTCGTACGCCTCGCCGTCCATGTAGTCCGTGTCCACGGGGCCCGGGTTGACGGTGTTCACCGTCACGCACCGCGGCGCGAGGGTGGTGGCCAGGGAGCGGGTGATGGAGGCGAGTGCGCCCTTCTGCAGGGCGTACGCGATCTCGCCGGGCATGCCGTCGGCGATGTCCTGCCCCGACGTCATCATGACGACGCGGCCTCCGGGCTCGTCCGGGACGGCGGCACGGTGCCGGGCGAAGGCCTGGACGAGCAGCACCACGGAGCGGGCGTCCACGGCCCAGTGCGCGTCCAGCATCGCGGCGTCGATCGTGTCGAGCGTGCCGTCGGAGCCGCTGAGAGCGTGGTTGGCGACGACGATGTCGAGCCGGCCGCCGAGCGCGTCCGCGGCGTCCCTGATCAGCTGGGCGGGCGCGTCGGGCGCGGTCAGGTCCGCGGGCCCGTGGACGACGACGGCCTCGTCGTCACCGCGCGCGTCCCGCACGGCGGCGGCGACCTCGTCGGGCCGGTCGGCGCCCCACGGCATCTCCTGGTCGTGCGCCACATGATGGTGCAGATAGACGCTCGCCCCGTACGCGGCGAGCCTCCTCGCGACGGCGAACCCGATCCCGCCGCGCCGGCTGGCACCGGTGACGAGGGCGGTGCGTCCGCGCAGGGGGTGCGGGTCGCGGCGGAGTTCGGCGGGGGTGGGGTGAGGCATTCTGGGCATGCGGCGCATCATGCCAACCCGTGCGTGCCGCCGCCCGTCCTTTTCGACGCGGCCCGATCAGCAGCCGCAGCTCTCCGCCTCCAGGGGCGCCGTCAGCGGATCGGCGGCGCGCCGCGCGGGGCCCTCCCACGTCTCGTAGGCGAATCCCTCCCGTGCCCAGTACTCGAATCCGCCGAGCATCTCCTTGACCTGGAAGCCGAGTTGGGCGAGGGCGTGGGCGGCGCGGGTCGCGCCGTTGCAGCCGGGGCCCCAGCAGTACGTGACCACCGGCACGGACCTGTCGAGCAGCCGCTCCGCCTGCTCCGCGATCAGCGCGGTCGGCAGGTGCAGCGCGCCGGGGATGTGCCCCTGGTCCCACGACTCCGTGGACCGGGAGTCGATCAGGACGAACCCGGGGTCGCCGCCGGAGGCGAGCGCCGCGGCGACGTCCGACACGTCCGTGTGGAAGGCGAGGCTCGCGCCGAAGTAGGCGGCAGCGGCGGAGGGCGAGGCGTACGTGGTGGTGGTCATGCCCGAAAATCTACGGTCACGGGGCCGGCACCTGAAGGCCCGATCCACGGGAACTCCCTTGCCGGACCGGGGATTCCCCGGCAATCTGTCCCACATGGCCGCCGATTCCACACCCGCCTCCCCCTACGTCCCCGACGCCACGGACTGGCGCATCCTCCAGGCCCTCCAGGACGAGGGCCGCGCCAGCTACGCGGAGCTGGCCAGGACCGTGTCGATGTCCCCCAGCGCCGTGACCGAGCGGGTCCGCAGGCTGGAGGAGGCCGGCGTGATCGCCGGGTACACGGCGGTGGTCGTCCCCGAACGCCTCGGCCTCCCGATCCTGGCCTTCGTCCGCCTCCGCTACCCGAACGGCAACTACAAGCCGTTCCACGACCTCGTCGAGGCGACCCCGGAGATCCTGGAGGCGCACCACGTCACGGGCGACGACTGCTTCGTCATCAAGGTCGCGGCCCGCTCCATGCGGCACCTGGAAGAGGTCTCGGGCCGCATCGGCGCCCTCGGCTCGGTGACGACGAGCGTCGTCTACTCCTCACCACTGCCCCGCCGCCCGATCGGCCACTGACGGCCCACGGGCGGCCCCTCGACCACGAGGGCCTCCCGCGCCAGTTCACGGGCACGCGCCCACGCGGCGTCGTCGTAGGTCAGCGCGATCTCGTCGGCGTCCACCGCGCGCCCCGCTATCCGGCATCCGCCCCTCGCTGGCGCACCACCGAGCCCTCGCGGCCCTTGACGACCTCCAGTTGGGCGTGGACGCGGCGGCGGAGGTCGGCGACGTGGCTGACGATGCCGACGCTGCGGTCGCGTTCGCGCAGGGAGTCGAGGACGTCGAGGACCTCGTCGAGGGTCTGGTCGTCGAGGCTGCCGAAGCCCTCGTCGATGAAGAGGGTGTCGAGGCGGACGCCGCCCGCCTCGTCCGTGACGACGTCGGCGAGGCCGAGCGCCAGGGCCAGGGAGGCGAAGAAGGTCTCGCCGCCGGAGAGCGTCGCCGTGTCCCGCTCGCGGCCGGTCCACGCGTCGACGACATGCAGGCCGAGGCCCGAACGGCCGCGTCCCGCGAGGGAGTCGGAGTGCACGAGGGTGTAGCGGCCCGACGACATCCGGCGCAGGCGGGCCGTCGCCGCGGCCGCCACCTGTTCCAGGCGGGCGGCCAGTACGTACGACTCCAGACGCATCTTGCGCTCGTTGTCGGCAGCGGTTCCGGCCGCGAGGGAGGCGAGGCGGGCCACCCGGTCGTACGTCTCGCGCAGCGGGCCGAGGCGGCGGGCCTCGGTGGCGGCGCGCCGCGAGAGCCGGTCGAGTTCGGCGCAGCGGCGTTGCGCGGCGTCGCGGGCGGAGGCCGCCGCCCGTACGCGCGTGTCGGCCGCCCGCGCGGCGGACTCGGCCGCCGTCACGTCGGCCGCGGGCCTGGCGGCGGCCGCCGCGGTGTCCTCCTCGGCGAGCACGGCGCGCACGGCCGCCTCCTCCGACTGCCGGGCGTCGATGCGGTGCTGCAGCTCCCGGTGGTGCGCGTCGTCGAGCAGCGCGGCGGCCGCCGCCTCCGGCGTGTCGAACCCGGCGCGGAACGCCGCGTCGGCGAGTCGCCCCTCCGCCTCCTTGAGGCGTCGGGCCGTGTCCTCGACGGCGCGGGCCGCGTCGGCGGCCTCGGTGAGCAGCGCGCCCTGGCGCTCCAGTTGGGCCGCGCGCGCCTCGACGCTCTCGGCCCCGCCGCGCGCGTCCGCCAACTCCCCTTCCAGGCTCGCCTGTTCGCGGTCGAGCGCATCGCGCAGGGAGGCGCGGGCCGCGGTGCGCTGCGCCGCCTCCTGCCGTGCGGCGAGGCGCCGGTCGTGTTCGCTCTGCTCCCTCGTGAGGGCCTCGCGGGCCGCGTGCGCGGTGGCCGCGAGGGCGTGCGCCTCGGCGTGTCGCTCCCCCAAATCACGGACGGCGTCGGCGAGTTGCGCGGCCGGCGCGTCGCCCGCCGCCGCCTTCGCCGCCGCCAGTTCCTCCCGTACGTCGCCCAGGGCGCGCTCGGCCTCGGCGCGGCGCTCGTCGGCGGCGCGGTAGGCGGCGAGGGCGGCCTCCTCGGCGGCGCGGTCGACGTGGCCTTCGGACTTCCGCATGGGTGCGGGGTGTTCGGTGGCGCCGCACACGGTGCAGGGTTCGCCGTCGGCGAGGGCCTCGGCGAGTTCGGCGGCGACGTCGCGCAGGCGCCGTTCCTTGAGGCCGAGCCAGTGCTCGTGGGCGGTCGCCGAGCGCTCACGGGCCCGCAACGCGTCGGCGTCCGCGGTCTCGACGCGCTCGGCGAGCCGGTCGCGGTCGACGGCGGCGCGGGCCTGCTTGCGGGCCGGTTCCAGCTGGCCCGCGAGGTGTTCGGCGCGGGTCGCGGCGTCCTGGGCCTCGTCGACGCGGGCCTGGAGCTCGGCGCGGCGGGCCTCCCAGCCGTCGAGCCAGCCCTCGGTGTCGGCGAGGAGTTCGGCGTCGGCGCGCTCCTCACGGTCGAGTTCGGCGCGCTCCCGCGTCAATTCGGCGAGCCGCCGTTCCGCCCGCCGCGCCGCGTCCAGTCCCCCGAGCTCCTGCGCGACACGCCGCGCGGCCTGCGACAGCGCCTCCGGCGACACGGGGACGTCACTGCTGCCCGGCCACGCCTCCCCCAGCTCACGCCGTGCCCTGCGGTCCTCCTCCAAGGCCGTGCGGTGGGCCGTGTCGGATTCTTCACGGAGGGCCAGGGCCGGTTCCACCGTTGCCGCCTTGCGGGCGCGGTCCATGCGGGACTGGAGGGCGCGGTGCTCGTCCGCGTGGTCCGCCAGGGCCGCCTCACGCTCGCGGGCCTGGGCGAAGCGGAGCTGGAGGCGGTGGGTCTCCGTCTCCTCGGCCAGTGCGCGCTGCGCCGCGATCCGCGCCGACTCGGCGGCGTCCAGGGCGAGATGGGCGTGCGTGAAGTGTTCGCGGGCGGTCGAGCGGGCCGTGGCCCCCCACGTCAGGACGGCGTCGGCCAGGCCCGGGTCGCCGGGTGCCAGGTCGACCGGGTCCAGTTCCACCAGGCCACCGGCGGCCTGCTGCATACGGTGCGCGTCAGCCAGCAGCTCCGCGTCCCCCGCGGCCACCTGCTTCTGCGCCGCCTTGCGGTCCTCCGCGAGCCGCTGCTCCACCGCCGCGAACCGGTGCGTGTCGAAGAGCCGACCGAGCAGCTTGCCGCGCGCCTCCGCGTCGGCCCGCAGGAACCGCGCGAAGTCGCCCTGCGGAAGGAGGACCACCTGGCAGAACTGGTCCTTGCTCATGCCGAGCAGCTGCGTGATCTCCTCGCCGATCTCCTGGTGGGAGCGGCTGAGGTCCTTCCACGCCCCGGCCACGGCGTCGTACTCGCGCAGCCAGCTCTGCGCCTTCTCCGTGGTGAAACCTGTGCCGCGCTTCTTGGGGCGCAGGAACGGCGGCTGCCGGGTGATCTCGAGGCGGCGGCCCGCCACCGTCAGGTCGAGCGACACCTCGGTGCGCACGCCCGGTTCGGCGTGGTCGCTGCGCAGGTTCTGCCCCTGGCCGCTGCCGCTCTGCCGGGCCCCGGGCACGGACCCGTACAGCGCGAAGCAGACCGCGTCGAGGACGGAGGTCTTGCCGGCGCCGGTCGGTCCTTGCAGCAGGAAGAGGCCCGCCGCGGACAGCTCGTCGAAGTCGACCCGCTGCGTCCCCCCGAAGGGTCCGAACGCCGTGATCGTGAGGGTGTGCAGCCTCAACGCGCCACCTCGCGCACCACGTCGTCCGCGCGCACCGCGTCGAAGGCGGCCCGCAGCACCGCCCGCTCGCTGTCGTCGGGCCCTGTGCCCCTGACGTGGGTCACGAAGTCCTCCGCGATCTCGTGGTCGTCACGCCCCTTGAGGCGCTCGGCGTAGGTGGCGTCCGGCTCGTCTTCGTCCGTGCGGCGCGGGTCGAAGAGCAGGCTGAGGGTGTGCGGGAAGCGTTCGGCGATACGGGCCATGGGGTCGTCGGGCCTGACCGCGTCCGTGAGCGTGGCCTCCACCCAGGACTCCTCGTGGCATGCGAGGTCCGGGTCGGCGAGCAGGTCGTCGAGGTCGCCGCGGATCCGGGCGAGGGGCCGCGGCACGGGGCAGTCGATCCGCTCGGCGCCGACCGCGCCGTCGGCGTCGAGGTCGATGAGCCACATGCTCTTGCGGTGGTCGGTCTCCGAGAACGAGTACGGGAGGGGTGAGCCCGAGTATCTGACCCGGTCGGCGATGACCTGGCTGCCGTGCAGATGGCCGAGTGCCACGTAGTCGACGCCGTCGAAGACCCCGGAGGGGACCGCTGCGACGCCGCCGACCGTGATGTCCCGCTCGCTGTCGCTGGGCGCGCCGCCGGTCACGAAGGCGTGCGCGAGGACGACGGACCGGGTGCCGGCGGGGCGCGTCGCGAGGTCGGCCCGTACGCGCTCCATGGCGGCGGCGAGCACCTGCTCGTGGCCCGCCTTCGCGACGCCGAACTCGTCCTTGACCAGGGCGGGTTCGAGGTACGGCAGCCCGTAGAAGGCGACGTCGCCGTGCGCGTCGGGCAGCACGACCGGCTCGCCCGCGCGCGCCGGTTCCGTGCGCAGATGGATGCCGGCCCGCCCGATGAGTCCCGCGCCGACGCCGAGGCGGCGGGCCGAGTCGTGGTTCCCGGAGATCATCACGGTGGGCACGCCGAGGTCGGCGAGGCGGTGCAGCGCGTCGTCGTACAGCTCGACGGCCGCGAGGGGCGGGACCGCGCGGTCGTAGACGTCGCCCGACACGACCACGGCGTCGACGTCCCGCTCACGGGCGGTGTCGACGAGGTGGGCGATGAAGGTGGCCTGGGCGTCGAGCATGTTCACGCGGTGGAACGAGCGGCCCAGGTGCCAGTCGGACGTGTGCAGCAGCCTCATGGGGAACGAGGCTAACGTGTCGCGGTCGGCCGTTCTGACGTCTCGGGACTCCGCCCCTGACCCCGCTGCTCAACCGCCGCAGGCGCTCCCTCGGCTCACCCGTACGCCTCCCCGCCCAGTTCGAAGCTCGCCGTGCCCGCCGTCGCGTCCGCGAGCCAGCCGCGGAAGCGGTCCACGTCGGACTCGGGGAGGCCGATCTCGATCGTGACGGCGGCGCCGTACTGGACGTCGCGGACCTCGCAGCCCGTGGCGCGGAGGTCGTTCTCCATCTTGCCCGCGCGGGCGTGGTCGACGGTGACCGTGGCGAGGCGGAAGCGGCGGCGGGTGACCGTGCCGAGCGCGTCGAGGGCCTCGCCGACCGCGCCGCCGTAGGCGCGGATGAGGCCGCCCGCGCCCAGCTTCACGCCGCCGAAGTAGCGGGTGACGACGGCGACGACGTAGCGCATGTCGCGGCGCGTGAGCATCTGGAGCATGGGGACGCCCGCGGTGCCGCCCGGCTCGCCGTCGTCGCTGGCCTTCTGGACGGAGGCGTCGGCCCCGATGACGTACGCGTAGCAGTTGTGGTTCGCCGTCGGGTGTTCCTTGCGGACGCGCGCGACGAAGGCCTGGGCCTCCTCCTCGGTCGCGGCGGGCGCGAGCGCGCACAGGAACCGGGAGCGGCTGATCTCTGTCTCGTGCACGCCCTCGCGGGCCACCGTGCGGTACTCGTCCTGCATCCGACCAGCGTATGCGCAGGTGGCGCCGGGCTCGCCCCCGCCCGGTGCACAGGTGACGATGTGATGGATACTCGCTCGTCGTCCCTGAGAGCCGCCCGACAGGAAGCACCCGCACATGACCGGCATTCCGGCCGAGACCTCCGCCGCCTCCACGAGCCGCTGGCGGTCGTGGCTGCTGGAGGGGCTGAGCGAGCAGACGGCCCGCCATCAGGGTCCGCACGGGCACGCTCCCGAGGAGCACAAGGGCCACAAGTGGTGGCGTGTGATGTGTCTGACGGGTGTCGACTACTTCTCGACGCTCGGCTACCAGCCGGGCATCGCGGCGCTCGCCGCCGGCCTGCTGTCGCCGCTTGCGACGCTCGTCCTGATCGCGCTGACGCTGCTCGGCGCGCTGCCGGTGTACCGCAGGGTCGCGAAGGAGTCGCCGCACGGCGAGGGTTCGATCGCGATGCTGGAGCGGCTGCTGCCGTGGTGGGCGGGGAAGCTGTTCGTGCTCGTGCTGCTCGGCTTCGCCGCGACCGACTTCATGATCACGATGACGCTCTCGGCGGCGGACGCGGCGGCGCACGTCGTGGAGAACCCGTTCGCGCCGAGTTCCCTGCACGGGGCGAACACCTGGATCACGCTGGCGCTGCTCGCGGCGCTCGGCGCGGTGTTCCTCAAGGGGTTCCGGGAGGCGATCCGGGTCGCCGTGCTGCTGGTCGGCGCGTATCTGACGCTGAACGTCGTGGTGCTGATCACGGCGGCCGTGCATGTGTTCACGGAGCCGGTCAAGATCGGCAACTGGTGGGACGCGATGACGGCCGAGCACTCCTCGCCGTTCGTGATGATCGGCGTCGCGCTGCTCGTGTTCCCGAAGCTGGCGCTCGGCATGTCCGGCTTCGAGACCGGGGTCGCGGTCATGCCGCAGGTGAAGGGCGACTCCGCGGACACGTACGCGCGGCCGAAGGGGCGCATCCGGGAGACGCGCAGGCTGCTCACGACGGCCGCGCTGATCATGAGCGGGTTCCTGCTCCTTTCGAGCCTGGCCACGACGATCCTGATCCCGCAGCACGAGTTCGAGTCGGGCGGCTCGGCGAACGGGCGGGCGCTCGCGTATCTCGCGCACGCCTACCTCGGCGAGGGCTTCGGCACGGTGTACGACGTGTCGACGATCTGCATCCTGTGGTTCGCCGGGGCCTCCGCGATGGCGGGGCTGCTCAATCTGGTGCCGCGCTATCTGCCGCGCTACGGGATGGCGCCGGAGTGGACGCGGGCGGTGCGGCCGCTGGTGCTGACGTTCATGGCGGCGGCGGTCGTGATCACGCTGTGGTTCAACGCGAACGTCGACGACCAGTCCGGCGCGTACGCCACCGGTGTCCTCGTCCTGATGCTGTCGGCCGCGTTCGCGTCGACGGCCGCGGTCCACCGGTACGGGCACCGCGGTGCGACGATCGGCTTCGGGACGATCACCGCGGTGTTCGCGTACACCCTGGTCACGAACGTCGTGGAGCGCCCCGAGGGCATCCGCATCGCGCTGATCTTCATCGCGGCGATCCTGATCACCTCCTTCGCCTCCCGCGTCCACCGCGCGTTCGAGCTGCGCGCGGGCGCGGTCTCGTACGACGACACGGCGCTGCGGCTGATCGACGAGGCGGCGGCGCGGGGACCACTGCGGATCATCGCGAACGAGCCGCACGAGGAGACGGCGGAGGATTACCGGGCGAAGGAACGGTGCCAGCGCGAGGACACGCCGATGCCGGAGGACGGCCGGGTGCTGTTCCTCGAGGTGTTCGTGCAGGACTCGTCCGACTTCACCGAGGACCTGCTGGTGCACGGCGACGAGAAGCACGGCGTGCGGCGGCTGCGGGTGCGCGGCCCCGGCGTCCCGAACACGGCCGCCGCCGTCCTGATGGATCTGCGCGAGCGCACCGGCGGCGTCCCGCACGCCTACTTCAACTGGACCGAGGGCCACCCCCTCGGCCACCTGCTCCGCTTCCTGGTGTTCGGCGACGGCGAGGTGGCCCCGGTGACCCGCGAGGTCCTGCGCCGCGCGGAACCCGACCCGGCGCGCCGGCCCCGGGTCCACGTCGGCTAGGAATCCTCGCGGCGCGTGCGGAGTTACCCGTACGCAGAGACGATCCGCCCCTAGGAGGCCACCATGTACGGCGATCACGACACGGTTCGCAAGATCCTCACGGAGAGCGGTGACACCTGGGCCGTCGTCGGCCTGTCGTCGAACCGGGCGCGCGCCGCGTACGGGGTGGCCGAGGTGCTGCAGCGGTTCGGCAAGCGGATCGTGCCGGTGCATCCGAAGGCGGAGACCGTCCACGGCGAGCAGGGGTACGCCTCGCTCGCGGACATCCCGTTCCCGGTCGACGTGGTCGATGTCTTCGTGAACAGCGACCTCGCGGGCCCGGTGGCCGACGAGGCCGCCTCGATCGGCGCCAAGGCCGTGTGGTTCCAGCTCGGGGTCGTCGACGAGGCGGCGTACGAGCGGACGCGGGAGGCCGGTCTGGCCATGGTGATGGACAAGTGCCCGGCGATCGAGATCCCGCGCCTCGGCTGATCCGCCGCGTTCCTTCCTACGCCTCGGCGCTCACGCCGTCCGTGGAGGCGCCGGAGGCGATGCCGTAGCCGGGCTCGGGGACGGAGTCGGGGGCCAGCAGGGTGGAGCGGCGGCCGTCGACGCCGACCGGGACGTCGCCGTCGACGGTGACGCGGCGGAGGGTGCGGGTGTGGGCGTCGGAGTCGTCCACGCCGTAGTGCTGGGTGGCGCGGTTGTCCCAGATGGCGACGTCGCCGACGCGCCACTGCCAGCGGACCGTGTTCTCGGGACGCTCGACGTGCGACTGGAGGACGCCGATCAGGGCGCGGGAGTCGCGGGCGTCGAACCCGGTGAGCTTCTGGAGGAAGTTGCCGAGGATCAGGGTGCGTTCGCCGGTCTCCGGGTGCACGCGCACGACGGGGTGCTCGGTCCTGAACGTGGTCGACGTGAACACCTTGCGGTGCTGTTCGAGCGCCGTGGAAGGGGCGTCGGGGCGGGCGGCCGCGTAGTCGTAGTCGTTGGTGTGCACGCCGCGCAGGCTGTCGGCCAACGCGCGGAGCGGTTCGGGGAGTTCGGCGTAGGCGGCCGCGGTGTTCGACCAGAGGGTGTTGCCGCCGTACGGCGGGACGACCTCGGCGCGCAGGATGGAGAAGGCGGGCTAGGCGGGCACGAACGTGACGTCGGTGTGCCACTGGTTGGCTCGCCCGCCGTGCTCGTTGTCGATGCCGAGGGCGTAGCGGCCGTCGACGGACGGGACGGTGGGGTGGGCGACGGGGGTGCCGAGGAGCCGGGCGAACGCCTCGTGGCTGTCGGCGTCGAGGTGGTGCTGGTCGCGGAAGAAGACGACCTTGTGCTCGAGGATCGCGGCGCGGACGGCGGCGACGGCGGCCTCGTCCAGGTCGCCGCCGAGTCGGACCCCGGAGACGACGGCGCCGAGCCGCCCTCCGACCTTCTCGACGGTGACCTCGGTGGCTGCGGTGACGGTGGCTGCGGTGGACGTCATGGCGGGAACCCCTTCACTGGGCGGGTGGGGGCGGGAGTGCCGGCTTGGTGCCAACAGGAGCTTGTCCAGCCGCCGTTGACCTGGTCAAGGAGGTCCGGCACCGCTTCACGACCTTGCAATGCCGGTGACACCCGGCGACATCCGGCGACACCCGGACGCCGTCAGCGCGCCCGTCTTGTGGCGAGCCGGAGTTCCGTCAGGTAGCGCTTGGTCACGGTGCCGCCGTAGCGCGTGTCGATGAGGGAGGCGATGCAGTCGAGGAGGGCCGCGCGGAGCTTCGGGGGCAGGGCGAGGGTGCCGGAGTAGGTCTGGAGGAGGTCGAGGTAGGCGGCTGTGGTGTACGTCAGGTCGCGTTCGTAGCGGTGGAAGACGGGGGCTTCGAAGCGGTCCGCGCCGGGGAGTGCGGTGGTGCGCTGGTCGACCGTGCGGTTCGGGGCCTCCTGGCTGTCGTGCGGGATGTCGGCCGCGGGGGTGGGGCGGAGGCCGGGCGGGGTGGTGGGGTCGAAGCGTTCGTAGCAGCGCTGGACCTCGGTGAAGAAGTCCTCGGTGCCGCCCGCCACATGGTGGGTGGAGACGGTGGCGAGGGTGCCGCCGGGGCGCAGCGCGTCCGCGCTCTTGGCGACGCGGACGGCGGGGTCGATCCAGTGGAAGGACGTCGCGGCGAGGACGAGGTCGAAGGGTTCGGCGGGCAGCGGCCAGTCCTCGAAGGCCACGACGTGGACGGTGGTGCCGGGGAGCCGGTCGCGGAGCACGGCGGCCATCTCGGCGCCGAGTTCCACGCCGACGACCCGGCAGCCCCGTTCGACGAGCGGCACGGTCGCCTTGCCCGTGCCGCAGCCGATCTCGAGGACGCGGCAGCCGGGCCCCGCCCCGGGGAGGTCGTCGAACATCCGGGGCGGGTAGCCGGGTCGGGCGCGGTCGTAGCGCTCGGCTTCCTGGGTGAAGGTGCGGCGCAGGCGTTCGCGTTCGGTGTCGGTCACCGGCCGCAGGCTACGCGCCCGTCAGCCGTCCGACTCCGCGAGCCGGGCCGAGAGCGCCTCGGCGATCCGTTCCACGTGTTCCTCCCTGAGCAGCTCGGGGTGGGTGCAGGGCAGGTCGTGGTTGGTGATGCGTCCGGTGATGTGCGGGCGCCACGCCTCGCGGGTGAGCCAGTCCTCGGGGCGCGGGGCGGCCGCCGTGAAGAACAGGGCGTCGCCCTCGAAGCGGCGGTGGGTGTGGGCGCGCATCATGCGGGCGTGGTTGGGGACGATGTCGACGATCCGGGAGAGCGTCGCGTCCGTGAGCCCGGCGAGAGGGCTGCCCGCCTTGCGCAGCGTGGCGAGGACGTCCTCACGGCAGGCCTCGTCGGTGCGTTCGAAGCCGGCCATGCGCAGCACGGCGGTGAGGGCGTCGCCCTCCTCGGGCGCGGGGCGCTCGCGCCACTGCTCGGCGGGGAACGCGTCGAGCAGCGCGAGGAGTTCGACCGTCTCCCCCGCCTCCTGGAGCAGTACGGCGACGGCGTGCGCGAGGATGCCGCCGACGGACCAGCCGATCAGCCGGTAGGGGCCGTGCGGGCTGATGCGGCGGATCTCGTCGACGTAGTCCGCCGCCTGCTCCCACAGGGTGCCGGGCAGCGGGTCGTCGGAGGTGAGGCCGCGGGCCTGGATGCCGTGCACCGGCTGGTCCGGGCCGAGACGTGCGGTGAGGCCCGCGTAGCACCAGGAGATTCCGCCCGCCGGGTGGATCGCGAAGAGCGGCGGGCGTGTGCCCTCGCGGCGCAGCGGGAGGACGACGCCGAGTGCGTCGGCGGACACCGGCGACGCGTCGTCGATGCGGGCGGCGAGGGCCGCGGGGGTGGGCGAGGCGAAGAGGGAGCCGATGGTGAGGTCGGCGCCGAGTTCCTCGCGGACCCGGTGGACGAGGCGCACGGCGAGCAGGGAGGTGCCGCCGAGGTCGAAGAACGCGTCGTCGGGGCCCGCTCCTTCGACGCCGAGGACCTCGGCGAAGAGGCGGGTGAGGGTCTCCTCGCGGGGGCCGGCGGGGCGCCTGGTGTCATCGCTCGCGCCGAAGACGGGGGCCGGGAGTTCGCGGCGGTCGAGCTTGCCGTTGGGGCTGAGCGGGAACGCGTCGAGCGGCACGATCGCGGTCGGCACCATGTGCTCGGGCAGGGTCCGGGCGAGCGCGGCGCGGACGGCCGCAGGGTCGACGTCGGTTCCGGTGACATAGCCGACGAGGCGGTCGTCGAGGACGAGCGCGCACGCCCCGTCGACGCCCTCCCGCGCCGCCAGCTCGGCCTCGATCTCGCCGAGTTCGATGCGCTGGCCGCGCAGTTTGACCTGGTGGTCGGTGCGGCCGAGGTATTCGACCTCGCCGTGCTCCGTCCAGCGGGCGAGGTCGCCGGTGCGGTACATGCGGCCGCCGCGGAAGGGGTCGGGGACGAAGCGTTCGGCGGTCAGCTCGGGCCTGTTCAGATAGCCGTCGGCCAACTGCCGCCCCGCCAGGTGCAGTTCGCCGACGATGCCGGGCGGGCACGGCTGCCCGGCAGGGTCGAGGACGTACAGGCGGGTGTTCCAGACCGGGCGGCCGATGGGCACGGGCCCGGACGCGGACGGCTCGCAGGCGTGGTACGTGACGTCGACCGCGGCCTCCGTCGGGCCGTACAGGTTGTGCAGCGCGACGCCGGGGAGGGTGCGCGCGAAGGCGTTCGCCGTCTCGCGGGGCAGGGCCTCACCGCTGCAGAAGACGCGCCGCAGCGCCCCCGCGCAGGCGGGCGCGGCGGGCTCGGCGAGGAACACCTGGAGCATCGACGGCACGAAGTGGCAGGTGGTGACGGCCTGTTCGCGGATCAGGCGGGCCAGGTACGCGGGATCCTTGTGGCCGCCCGGTGCGGCGACGACGAGCGTGGCGCCCTCGCGCAGCGGCCAGAAGAACTCCCACACCGACACGTCGAACGACGACGGTGTCTTCTGGAGGACGACGTCGGCGGCGCCGATCCGGTACGTGTGCTGCATCCAGCGCAGCCGGTTGTCGATCGCGGAGTGCGGGACGACGACACCCTTCGGCTTCCCCGTCGACCCGGAGGTGTAGATGACGTACGCCGGGTGGGCGGGGGTCAGCGCGCGGGCCGGGTCCACGGTGGCGTACGCGGAGAGGTCGAGTCCGTCGAGGGCGACCAGCGGGGTGCCTGCGTCGGCCGGCAGGCGGTCGGCGGTGTCGGTGACGGCGCAGACGGGGGCGGCGTCCCGCAGCATGTACGTGAGGCGCTGCTCGGGGTAGTCGGGGTCGAGCGGCAGATACGCGGCGCCGGACTTGAGCACGGCGAGCAGCGTCACGATCAGCTCGGCCGAGCGCGGCACGGAGACGGCGACGAGCCCGCCGGGCGCGGCGCCGAGCTTCTGGAGGTGGCGGGCCAGTTGGTTGGCGCGGGCGTTGAGTTGCGCGTACGTGAGCACCGTGCGGTCGTGCACGAGGGCCGTCGCGTCGGGGGTGCGGGCGGCCTGGGCCTCGATGGGGCCGATGAGGGTGGTGGGCGGCAGGGCCCGCTCGGTGCGGTTGAACTCGTCGAGGACGAGGGCGAGTTCGGCGGGCGTGGCGATGCCGTGCGCGGCGAGCGGTCCGTGCGGGTCGGCGTCGGCGAGCCGGCCGAGGAGGTCGAGGAACCTGGCCTGGTGCGCGGCCAGGTCCTCGTCCTCGTAGAGCGCCGGGTTGCCGTCGTGGTCGATGCGCAGGCCGCGGCCGTCGGCGCGGTCGTAGATGTTGACGGTGAGGTCGTCGACCGGGCCCGCCGACAGGTTGTGGGCGCGGGCCGGGGCGCCGGCGAACTCGGTGCCGTAGTCGAACGGCATGACGTTGACGAGGGGCCCGACGAGGCCGCGGCTCTCGCCGAGCAGGCCGAGGTCGCGGCGGATGTCCTCGTACCGGTACCGCTGGTGGCGTCGCACCGCGCGGACGCCGAGGACGACCTGGCGGACGAGCTCCGCGAACGTGCTGTCGGGGGTGACGGTGAGGCGCAGCGGCAGCACGTTCATGACCATGCCGGGGACGCGCAGCGCGACCGAGCCCATGCGGCCCATCATCGGCAGGCCGAGCACGACGTCGGAGCGGCCCGTGGCGCGGGAGGTGTAGAGGGCCTGCGCGGCGATGAGGACGTCGGGCCAGGTGGCGCGGGTGCGGGCGGCGAGCTCCTTGAGCCGCTCGGTGGTCCCGGGCGCGAGCCGTGCGGTGCGGCGGCGGAAGGTGCGGGACGGCAGGGCCCCGCGTCCGGCGAGCCGCGGCGCCTCGGGGCGGTCGGCGAACGCCTCGGCCCAGTGCGCGCGGTCGGCGGCGTACGCGTCGGACGCGCGGTACTCGGCGTCGACGGCCAGCAGGTCGGCCAGGGTCTCGAAGGGGCGGGGTCCCGGATCGTCGCCGCGGACGAGGGCCGTGTAGACGTCGGCGGTCCTGCGCACGAGCAGCGAGTAGCCGAAGCCGTCGATGACGAGGTGGTGGATGCGCTGGTACCAGAGCCAGCGCCGCTCCCCCACCCGGAACAGGGCGTGACCGAAGAGCGGTCCCGCGGCGAGGTCGCAGGGCGCGGCCAGGTCGGCGCGCATCCACTCGAGCGCCTCGGCCTCGCTCAGGTCGTCGCGCACGGTCAACGGCAGGTCGACGCTGCCGCACACGCGCTGGCGCGGCCCGTCGGGGGTGTCCTCGACGCGGACGCGCAGCGCGTCGGCCTCGGTGACGACGCGGCGCAGCGCGGCGGCGAAGAGGTCCGGGTCGAGCTCGCCGTCGATCTCCAGGTACTCGGCGGTGTTCTGGGCGGGGCTGAGCGGGTCGAGGGCCTGCGCGAACCACATGCCGGACTGGGCGGCGGTGAGCGGCAGGACGAGGTCGCCGACGGAGGTGGGCGCGCCGATGAGGGCGGTCATGAGGCGACCACCCCCAGGAGCTCGGCCCAGGCCTCGACGGCGGGCCGCTCGGCGAGGTCGACGAAGGACGCCTCGACGCCGTGGTCCTTGCGCCAGCGCTCGAGGAGGGTCATGACGCGTACGGAGTCGAGCCCGTAGTCGACGAGGTTCTCGTCGACGGGGATGTCGGCGGGGTCCTCGCCGAGGCAGTCGGCGACGTCCTCGCGGATCTTCTGCACGGTGAGGGTGGTCATGCGGCGCGCACCTCCTCGATGAGCCGGTCGGTGGTGGTGACGGCGGCGCAGCGGCCGGCGGCCCAGCGCAGCGCCATGTCGTGGTCCTCGCGGCCGAAGTCGGCGACGGCGTCGGCGACGACGAACGCCTGGATGTCCCGCATCCACGCGTCGGCGGCGCTGATCATGACGCCGATGTGCGCGTACACGCCGACGATCACCAGCTGGTCGCGG
The DNA here is from genome assembly GCF_052245995.1 of Streptomyces sp. SDT5-1. NCBI lineage: Bacteria > Bacillati > Actinomycetota > Actinomycetes > Kitasatosporales > Streptomycetaceae > Streptomyces > Streptomyces sp. SDT5-1. The sequence continues at coordinate 1,713,555 of NZ_CM125963.1, forward strand.
CCGGACTCCCGCATCAGGTGCTCGAGTTCGGTGCGGACGAACGCGCTGTACTTCCACTTGGTGAGGACCGTGTCGCCGTCCTGGGGCGCGACGGCGTCCGGCATGGCGAGGGCGGCCGGGTCGTCGGCGGCGCCGGGCCCCCAGAAGTCGAGCTGGAGCCCGCGCTCCTCCGGTGTCTGGCCGCCGCGCTGGGCGGAGTAGTACACGGGCACGCCGAGAGCCCGGAACTCCTTCAGCAGGCGCGCGGCATTGTCGAGCATGCCGGTCAACGGCTGTTCGTCCTGCGGGTACGCGGCGAGGAAGTGCTGCTGGAGGTCGTGGACGAGCAGCACGGCGCGGGCCGGGTCGACGGTCCACGGGACGCGGTTCGCGGGCAGCTCGTCGGGGGTGGGGAGCGGATAGGCGGCGATGGCGGGCAGGGCCATGGTGGGGGTGAACCTCTCAGTGCTGCTCGGCGGCGGACCGCTGATGCTTCTTGCTGATCTTGCCGATGCCGGTCTGCGGGAAGGCGTCGACGAATTCGACGAGGTCGGGGACCTTGTACGCGGCCACGCCCCGCTCCCTTACGAAGCGCTTCACGGCGACGGGCCTCAGCGGTGCGGCGTCCGCGCGCAGGATGACGTACGCGAGGGAGCGCTCGCCGAGGTACTCGTCGGGGACGCCGACGACGGAGACGTCGTGCACGGCGGGGTGGGCGAGGAGGATGTTCTCGATCTCCTCGGGGGCGATCTTCTCGCCTCCCCGGTTGATCTGGTCCTTGGCGCGGCCCTCGACGACGAGGTGCCCCGTCGGGGTGCGGCGCACGATGTCGCCGGTGCGGTAGAAGCCGTCGGCGGTGAAGGAGCGGGCGTTGTGCTCGGGGGCGCGCCAGTAGCCGCGGACGGTGTACGGGCCGCGGGTGAGCAGATGCCCGAAGTCGCCGTCGGGGACGTCCTGGTCGGCGTCGTCGACGACGCGCACCTCGTCGTCCGGGGAGATGGGGCGGCCCTGGGTGGCGACGACCGTCTCGGGATCGTCGTCGAGCCGCGTGTAGTTGACGAGTCCCTCGGCCATGCCGAAGACCTGCATGAGCCGGCAGCCGAGCGCGGGTTCGAGGCGGCGGGCCGCCTGTTCGCTGTACTTCGCGCCGCCGACGAGGACGAGTTCCAGGGTCGACAGGTCGTGGGCGGTGCCGGCCGCGGAGTCCGTCCAGACGAGGGCGAGCGGCGGGACGAGCCCGGTCATGGTGATCCGCTCGCTCTCGACGAGCGGGAACGCGGTCTCGGGGTCGGGCGCGGGCGAGAGCACGACGGTGCCGCCCGCGTACAGCACACCGAGCCACCCCGGGCTGCTCATGGGGTAGTTGTGGGCGGCGGGCAGCACGACGAGGAAGCGGGTGTCGGCGTCGACGCCGCAGATCTCGTTCGAGCCCCACAGCGAGTACAGGTAGTCGTCGTGGGTGCGCGGAATGAGCTTGGGCCGTCCGGTGGTGCCGCCGGAGAGCTGGAGGAAGGCGAGCTGATGCGGCTCGGGCCCGTCCAACGCGACCGGTTCGTGCGGCACGTCATCGAGCGCGGTGTGCTCACCGGGATCGCCGCCGACGACGAACACGTGCTTCAGGCTCGGCGCCTCGGCCCGCACCTTGCTCGCGAGCGCCCGGTGGTCGAACCCGGCGTGCCGCTCGGGGATCACGTAGGCGACGGCCTCGGTGAAGGAGCAGAAGTACGTGATCTCGCTGTCGCGGTGCGCGGGCAGCGCGTACACGGGCAGCGCGCCGATGCGGAACAGGGCGAAGACGACCTCGACGAACTCGCCGACGTTCGGCAGCTGCACGACGACGCGGTCGCCCTTGCCGATGCCGCGCGCGACGAACCCGGCGGCCAACCGGTCGACCCGCTCGTCGAGTTGGCGGTACGTCCAGGTGCGCCGCTGCGGCGCGGGGTCGACGAGGGCGACCCGGTCCGGATGGCTCGCGGCCCGCTCGCGCAGGACGCCGCCAAATGTTTCGCCGCGCCAGTACCCGGCGGCGCGGTACCGCTCGGCGAACTCGGCGGGCCAGGTGGGCGCGTCGACGCCGGGGGTGAGGGAGTCGGCGGCGGTCACAGGGTGGCTCCCACGGCGTTCAGGAACGTACGGAACTTGGCGCCGGTCTCGGCGGTCTCCGCCTCGGGCGAGGACTCGGCGACGACGCCCGCGCCGGCGAACAGGCGCAGCAGATTGCCTTCGGCCTCGGCGCAGCGGATGGTGACGACCCACTCGCCGTCGCCTTCGGCGTTCTGCCAGCCGACCATGCCGGTGTAGGCGCCGCGGTCGAAGGGCTCGGACTCCGCGATGACCCGCCGTGCGAGGTCCGTGGGGGTGCCGCAGACGGCCGGGGTCGGGTGCAGGGCGGAGGCCAGGTCCAGGGCGGTGATGCGCCCCGGGTCGGCGAGTTCCCCGGTCACGGTCGTGGACAGGTGCCACATGGCGGCGGTGCGTACGAGGGTGGGGCGGGCGGGTACGTCGATGGTGCGGCAGAACGGGGCGAGGGCCGCGCGCACGGCGTCCACCACGACGGCGTGCTCGTGCAGGTCCTTCGCCGATTCGAGGAGCGCGGCGGCGCGGCGCACGTCCTCGGCGAGGTCGGCGGAGCGCGGCGCGGAACCGGCGAGCGGGTTGGCGGTGAGCGTGGCTCCGGTGCGGGACACGAGGAGTTCGGGGCTGGCGCCGATGAGCGTGCGGCCGGGGGCGCTGGGCACCGCGAAGGTGTAGCCGGCCGGGTCGCGGCGGGCGAGGCGGCGCAGCATGGCGGGCAGGTCCGGGGCGCGCCGTGCGGTCAGTTCGAGGGTGCGGGCGAGCACCACCTTGTCGAACTCGCCGGCCTTCATCCGGTCGACGGCCGCGGCGACGGCGGCGCCGTACACCTCCGGCTCCGGCACCTCGCGCATCGCCCACTCCAGGTCGACCGGCGCCACTGGCAGGGCTATGAGCGGATCCTCCCGCAGCGGCGCCGCCCACCGCACGCTCTCCGGCACGGCGAGCGCGGGCCTCGCGTCGGGCGCGAACGGGATCGCGCCCATGACGACGGGGTCCGGATCCCCGCCGCGCCGCCGCGCGTCGAGCAGCGCCCGCACGCGCGCACTCAACACCCCATCTCTGTAAGGGAGTTCGGCGACGACACCACGCCCGAGGAGCGTGCGGTGCGGGGTGGCGAGGAACCGGTCGGTGGCGGGCAGGTACGCGTCGAGGAGCGCGGTGGCGGATCCGGGCGAGACGATTTCGGGCACACGAGGACTGACGACCGTGGTCATGGGTGGTCTCCAAAAGTGGGGTACGAAAAGCCCCTTGGGGGTTTCCCGGACGAAGTCTGGGGAGTTTGAGCAGCGGGGTCCGGGGCGGAGCCCCGCGACGGGGGGAACGGGCACCCGGTCACCCCCGGAGGGTGGCGCCTCCGTCGACGTACAGGTCCTGCATCGTGACGTGCCGCGCCCGGTCGGACGCGAGGAACGCGACCGCCTCCGCGACGTCCTCCGGCTCGGCGATGCGCCCGAGCGGGATGCCGGTGCGGTACGCGGCGAGGTCGCCCTCGATGACGGAGCGTTCGCCCGCGCCCGTCTCCCACATGCCGCGCTGCATGTCGGTGAGGGTGGAGCCGGGGCACACGGTGTTGCAGCGCACGCCGTGCGGGGCGACCTCCAGGCCGAGGCACTTGGTGAACATCGCGGTGGCCGCCTTCGACGCGGCGTACGCGGCCATGCCCTGCCGGGGGATTCCCGCGGCGTTGGACGCGACGGTGACGATGCTGCCGCTCCCCCGCCGGGTCATCCGCCGGGCGGCGGCGCGGGAGACGTGCAGGACGCCGTTGGTGTTGACGGCGAAGCAGGCGGCCCAGTCCTCGTCGGTGAGGTCGACGACGGGTGCGCCGCGCAGGACGCCGGCGACGTTGACGGCGATGTCGAGGGGGCCGACGGTGTCCTCGGTGTCGGCGACGAGCGTGTCGACAGCGGCCGCGTCGGTGACGTCGAGGGGACGGGCGACGACCTGCCCCTCGGCGTACGGGGCGGCGGTCTCGGCGACGGCGTCGGCGTCGCGGTCGGTGGCGACGACGCGGGCACCGCGGGCGGCGAGCGCGGCGACGACGGCCGCGCCGATCCCCCGGCCCGCCCCCGTGACGAGGGCGAGCCGGCCGGCCAGGTCCTGGCCTGTGGTCGGGGAAGTCACTTGGCGAGCGCCTCCTCGATGTCGTCGAGGACGGTGCGCGCGGCGAGCGGGCCGCCCGCGCTGTTCCAGGCGGAGCCGTCGATGACGACGACGTGCCCGTCCTTCTCGGCCTTCAGCTTGCCGAAGTTGGTGACCTTCCGGGCCTCGGCGTAGGCCTTCTCGCTGTCGTCCTCGCTGCCGAGGGCGCCGAAGAACAGCCAGTCTCCGTCGATGGTGGAGAGCTTCTCCAGGGAGACGGGTTCGCTGTGCCCCGTACTCGCGCCCTGCTGGTCCTTCGGGCGGTCCATGCCGAGCGCCTTGAGCGTCGAGCCGACGTGTCCGGCGCCCTTGCCGACGACGGAGGGGGCGCCGTCCTGCCAGCGGATGACGGAGACGGAGGCGCCGGCGTTCTTGCCGAGGTCCTTCTTGGTGGCGGCGACCCGGGTGTCGAAGTCGGCGAGCCACTTCTCGGCGTCGGACTTCTTGTTGAGGGCGTCGGCCGTGTCGGTGAAGGCCTTCTTCCAGTCCTCGTTGAGCTTCGCGGTGACGACGGTCGGCGCGATCTCCTGGAGCTTGGCGACCGACTTCTTCGCGCCGGTCGTCTCGTCGAGGAGGATCAGGTCGGGCTGGAGCGCGGCGAGCTTCTCCATGTCGGCCTCGGCGACGGACGCGACGACCTTCGACGTGGCCGCCTTGTCGGCGAGGTACGAGGACACGCCCTTCTGGCCGCGGCCCGCGGTGGTGCCGACCGGTTCGACGCCGAGGGCGAGCGCCGCGTCGAGGGTGGGTTCGCTGAGCGCGACGACCTTCTTGGGGTCGCTCGGCACCTCGACCTTGCGGCCCTGCGCGTCGGTGAGCTGCCGCGTCTTCGCCGCCGATCCGGCCTTCGCGGCGCTGTCGGCGTCGTCGCCGCCGTCGCCGCCGCAGCCGCTGAGGAGCAGCGCTCCGGCGACGGCGGGTATGAGGGCGGCGTGACGGGCTCTGAGGGTGGACATGTGAGTGACGCTCCTTGAGGAACAGAGATGTCTACGGGGTGGGGAACCGCCCTAGGCGGAAGCTTCAGGGCCGCCGAGCAGCCGGATCAGCGCGTCGACGAGGGCCACGCGCCAACAGGCGTAGTCGTGGCCGCCGTTGAACTCGTTGCGGGTGACGCGGTAGCGGGCGGAGTGCAGGACGTCGTGGAGCGCGCGGCAGTGGTCGACCATGTCGCCCTCGTGCAGGCCCACGTCGAGGTGGACGGTGATCGGGGCCGGCGGGTCCTCCGCGAACCGGGCGACGAGCCACGGCGTGCCGAAGACCTGTTTCCGTACGACGCCGGGCGGCAGCGACGGCCGCCACCACAGGGAGGGCGACTGGGCGAGGATGTGGCCGAAGCGGTCGGGGCGGAGCCGTCCCGCGTGCAGCGCGGCCATGCCGCCGAGGCTCTGGCCCGCGACGACGGTGCGCGCGGGGTCGGTGGTGAGGGGCCAGTGGCCCGCGGCCCACGGCAGCAGCTCGTCGGCGAGGAACTCCACGAAGGCGTCCCGGGCGCCGAGTTCACGGTTGCGGGTCTGCCGGTCGACGGCATCGGGCGCGAGCACGGCAAGGGGAGGCAGCGTCCGGTCGGCGATCAGCGCGTCGAGGGTGTGCCGAAGGCCCATGCGGCCGAACCACATGTCGCCGTCGCAGAGGACGAGGACGGGCAGCCGCTCTCCGTCGGCGCGGGGGCCCGGGGGCGTGTAGACCCAGACGTCCCGTTCCGCGCCGAGGGCCGTGGCGTTCACCCGGTGGCGCTCGACGTGTCCTGCAGGGGTGTCGCCGCGGCGTTCGGACCAGGCGGGGGCGGGGGCCTCGGGCAGGGCGAAGACGGAGTTGTCGCTCCCGCCCCACCGGGTGGGCAGGCGGCGCGGGTTGAGCGGGTCGTGGGCCGCGTGCACGCCGAGCGAGCGCAGCCGCGCCTGGAGCACCGCGGGGTCCCGCGGCGGCTCCTTGGCAGAGATGTCGGCGGCGATCCGGTACGAGCCCCGATGGTCGGCGCGCAGCCGCAGGCCGAGGTGCCAGACGTCGGTGCCGGGGATCCGCTCCATGAGGGAGTCGGCGAGGCGGGCGCGGTCGCCGATGCGGTTGGCCAGGAGCAGCACCTGCCGGGTGGCGCGGTGGCCGCGCCACAGGAAGGTGACGGCCCGGTGGTCGGGGTCGCCGTCGAGCTCCTCGACGAGCGGGGTGCCGCGGGCGGCGGCCTCCCGCCAGAACGCGTCGACTGCGAGGGCGCGTCCGGCGGCGTCGGCCGCGGCGCAGCGCTCCGCGAGGCGCGCGACGCGGGCGCCGGTGACGCGCTCCGGACGGTGGTCCGGCAGGGCGGCGACGGACTGGACGCTCATGTCTCCTCTTCCTCCGGGCTTCCTCCGGCACGACGACAACCACGACCGACGACAGGCGACTTTCGTCGACACAATTGTCAGCAGTCGAGCTTAGGTTAGCCTAAGCTAACCACATGCCCGCAGGAATACGACTCCGCCCCGGCGGAACACAGCAACTCCCGGCCACCGAGCCGCGCAGCCGCCCACCCCGCGCCACGGGACTCGTCATCGGTCTGGTGCTGCTCGTCGCGGCGGCGGCCCTCTCGCTCGCGGTCGGCACGGAACACCTCGCGCCCGGCCGGGTCTGGAGCGGGCTCTTCACGCCCTCCGGCTCCGCGAGCGACAACATCGTCAGGGAGTTGCGGCTGCCGCGGACGCTCATCGGCATCGCCGTCGGCGCGGCCCTCGGCCTGGCGGGCGGCGTGATGCAGGTGCTGACCCGCAACCCGCTCGCCGACCCGGGCCTGCTGGGCGTGAACGCGGGCGCTTCGGCCGCCGTCGTCACCGCGATCAGCGTGCTCGGCATCACGTCGTTCACCGGCTACCTGTGGTTCGCGCTGATCGGCGCCGCCGTCGCCGCCGTCGCCGTGAACGCGCTCGGCGGCACCCGCTCGGCAACTCCCGTCCGCCTCGCGCTCGCGGGAACGGCCGTCAACGCCGCGCTGTTCGGCTACGTCAACGGGCTCCAGCAGTGGGACCTGAACGCCCTCGACTCGATGCGCCACTGGTCCGTCGGCACGCTGGAGAAGCGCGATCCGCACCTCCTGCTCCAGGCGCTCCCGCTGCTGATCGCGGGCGCGCTGCTCGCCCTCGCCCTGGCACGGCCGCTCGGCGCGCTCTCGCTCGGCGAGGACCACGCCCGCGCGCTCGGCACCTCGGTGCGCCGCACCCGGCTGCTGTCCATCGTGGCCATCACGCTGCTGTGCGGCGGCGCCACCGCCGTGTGCGGGCCCATCGGCTTCGTCGGCCTGATGATCCCGCACGCCGTCCGCGCCTTCACCGGACCCGATCCCCGCTGGCTGCTCCCCTACTGCGCGCTGTTCGCTCCCACCCTGCTGCTGGTGGCCGACGTGCTCGGCCGGGTCGTGGTGTCGCCTTCGGAGATCCAGGCGGACATCGTCACGTCGTTCCTCGGCGGACTCCTCTTCGTCCACCTCGTGCGGCAGCGGAAGGTGGCGCAGCTGTGACCCTCGTGAAGAGCGAACCCCGGGCCCGCGCGGCCGAGTTGCGGCGCGGGCGGGTGCGGGCGGGCCGGTTCTCGGTGCGCTTCGGCCCGCGCGCCCTGCTCGTCTGCCTGGCGCTGATCCTGCTCACGGCGTGCCTGGTCGTGCTGTCCGTCGGCACGGGAACGTACGAACTGTCACCGGTGGAGGTGGTGCGGACCTTCGCGGGCGACGGTCCGCCCGGCGCCGGGTTCATCGTGCTCGACCTGCGGCTGCCGCGCGCGGTCGTGGCCGTCCTCGTCGGATTCGGGACCGGCATGGCGGGCGCCGTCTTCCAGTCGCTCACCCGCAATCCGCTGGGCAGCCCGGACATCATCGGCTTCGGCAACGGCGCGTCGGCGGGCGCGCTCGTCGCGATCATCGTGCTCGACGCGGGGGCCGCGCAGACCGCGCTCGGCGCCCTGGTCGGCGGCTTCGCCACGGCCGCCGCCGTGTATCTGCTGGCCTGGCGGCGCGGCGTGCACGGCTACCGGCTCGTCCTCGTCGGCATCGGGGTGTCCGCCGTGCTGGGCGCGGCGACCAGCTTCCTGTACGTCCGCGCCGACATCGGCAAGGCGGCGCAGGCCGCGAGCTGGATGATCGGCTCGCTCAACGACCGGGGCTGGGCCGAGGCCAGGACGGCCGCGCTCGGCCTGCTCCTCTGCGTCCCCGTCGTCCTGACATACGGCCGCAGACTGACGATGCTGGAGATGGGCGACGACACGGCGGGCGCACTCGGGGTGCCGCCGGAGCGCAGCCGGCTGATCCTGCTGTGCGCGGGCACGGGACTGACCGCACTGGCGGTCGCGGCGGCCGGCCCGATCCCCTTCCTCGCCATGGCCTCCCCGCAGCTGGCCCGCCGCGTCACCCGCTCGACCGGGCCGAACGTGCTGCCCGCCGCCTGGATGGGCGCCCTCCTCGTGACGGCCGCCGATCTGCTGACGCAGCGCGTGACCGGCTCGGCGCTGATGCCGGTCGGCGTGGTGACGGGGGTGGCCGGCGGACTGTTCCTGGCCTGGCTCCTGCTGCGCGAGCGCCGGGCGCGGCACGTCTGAGCACGTCACACGTCTTCTTCCGGGAGGTATCACCGCATGACCCGCACGACGGCCCCGGCCGACATCGAGAGCCCCCGCCTGGCACGGCTCGTGGCCGAGACACGGGCCCACGGCCGCGCGGCGGTCGACCGATTCTGGCGTGAACTCGCCGCTGCGGGCGCGCCGTTGACCGAGCCGGTACCGGGTTCCGCCGACGAGCGTCTGGTGACGGTGGTGTGGCGGCAGGACCGGCCCGTCGAGGGCGTGTACGTGCTGGCGAACCGGGTCACCGACAAGCACCGGTTCCGCGAGGGCCTGATGCGGCCGCTGCCCGGCACGGACGTCTGGTACGTCACGCTGCGGCTGCCGCTGGGGCTGCGCTGCGGTTACCGCATCCACCCGTTCGACGCGGACGACCCCTGTCTGACGGCCGAGGGGCCGCGCGGCGGCACGTTCCGGGAGCTGCCGGACGACCGGGTGGATCCGCTGAACCGGCACGCGGACGGTCCTTTCGGCTCCCTGATCGAGCTGCCCGGCGCGCCCTCGCTGGCCGAGTGGCCGACCGCCCGCCCCACGGATCGCGGTGAGGCGTTCGACTTCGCCGCCGCCGACGGTTCCGTGCACCGCGTGCGGCGGTTCGTGCCGGACGACCCGGGCACGGGCGCCCCGCCGGGGCTCCTCGTGGTGTGCGACGCCGAGCAGTGGTTCGACCGGTACGGGATCGTCGCCGCGGTCACGGCCGCCGTCACGGCGGGCCGGATCCCGCCGCTGGCCGTCGTGGGCGTCGAGTCGGGGCCCGATGTGCCGTCGCGGATGCGGCAGTTGGGCGCCAACCCGCGCTTCATCGACATGCTCGCCGACGAGCTGCTGCCGTACGTCGTCCGCGGTCTGCCCCGCGCCCCGGACCGCCGGAACATCATGCTGTGCGGGCAGAGCCTCGGCGGACTCACCGCGCTCGCGACGGCCCTGCGCAGGCCCGACGCCTTCGGCACGGTCCTCGCCCACTCGGCGTCCACGTGGTGGCGCCCCGGCATGACGGCGCGGCCCCGGCAGTGGGACGAGGACGCCGTCACCTGGCTGTACGAGCGGGCCGCCGCCGCGCCCGTCGGCGACGTCCGCATCCGTATGGACGTCGGCCGCAACGAGGGCCCGATGGTCGACGACCTGCGCCGCCTGCACGCGCTGATGGCCCGCCGCGGCTTCGACGCCTCCCTGCACGTCTACACCGGAGGCCACGACTACGCGTGCTGGGCCGCCGCCCTCATGGACGGCCTCGCCGAGGCCGCCGCTCCCCCGGCCTGACGCGCGGACGCGCCCCGCGGCACGGGCCGCGGGGCGCGCGTTCCGGGACGCCGGTCAGGCCGTCACGTCGGTGACCCGCCAGCGCTGGTTGGCGCCGGAGTTGGGCGTCCACGTCCCGACGGGCGCCCCGTCGTGCGTGGCCTGCCCGCCGACGTCGAGCAGGCGGCCCGTCCCCGCGTTGACGAACGTGTACGTGCCGTCGCCCGTGGTCGACAGGATCCACTGCGCCGCCGGGTCCCGCTCGTCCGTGTCGGGTTCGACGACCGGCGCCCCGTCCCGTACGGCGAGGCGGCGGCCGTCGGCGGCGCTGGTGAAGACGTGCCGGCGGGTGTTGGTCGGCCCGTCGCCGCCGATCGTGGCGAGCCGCCACCGCTGCCCGGCCGCCTCCGCCGCCGTGCTGATCACGAGGGTTCCGTCGTCGGCGACGGTGAGGTCCTTGCCGCTCTGGACCCCGGTCAGTTCGTACGTGCGCCCCTTGCGCAGGAGCGCGGCGTCGCGCGCGACCCCGGAGACGCCCTTGACCACGAACGTGGTGACGGACTGCGCGGGCACCGTGATCGTGGCCCTGCGCCCCTTCACCGCCACCGGTGCCTTCGTGTCGAGCTTGCCGTCCGCGCTGGTCACGACCGGTGTGACGGTGGCCCCCGACCGTACGGTGGCGAACTTCGACAGGTCGAGCACGACCGTGCGCGCGCTCGTCGTGCCGTTGACGTGGACGACGGTGGCGCCGTTGCCGCCGCGGGTCACGGCCGCCGTGCTGTTGGTGTCGTCCGTCCTGACGAGGTGGTCGCCCGGGCGAATGTAGTGCGTGAAGTTCCGCGCGGTGTCGAACTTGGTGTTCGTGTAGACCGGGCAGGTCTCCAGGGTGTCGTCCGGTCCCGCGCTGAAGGACACCTGGATCTCTCCCCAGTTGCCGCCCTTGGCGGACTCGCCGCCGGGCTTCATGTTGTCCCAGTCCTCGACGGGCTGCCAGAACACCCAGGCGCTGGGCTCCAGTTCGCGCAGATCGTCGACGATGTGCTGGGCGAGCCCGAGGCCCGGCCGCATGTCGGTGAAGGACTGCCCGTCGCCCCAGTCGCCCTCGACCTCGCTCATCCACAGCGGCTTGCCCTCCGCCTTGGCGAGGTCACGGACGGAGGTGCGGCCGCCGGTGCCGTACGTGTGGACGTTCATCTGGGCGACGCGGGCCTTCACGTCGGCCGGGTAGCTCGTCCAGTTGGTGACGAAGGTCGTCGGGTTCGTCTCGTCCATCGCCGAGACGACGGCCGTGGTCCGCGCCTTCTTCAGCGCGGCGTCGAGCGCGGACACGATCTTCTGCTGGAGGGCGGGCCCGATGTGGCAGCCCTCCTGGCGGCCGCCGGTCGGATTGCCGTCCGACCCCAGCTTCGTACCCCAGTAATCGGTGTTCGGCTCGTTGCAGGGGTCGACGGTCTTCACCTTGATGCCGTGCGCCTGCTCAAGGCGCCGCGTCGCCCCGGCGAGGTAAGCGGCGAAGTCGTCGACGGACGCCTCCTTCAGCTGCTCCTTCGACGCGTCGAAACCGCCGGAGACATAGCCGCTGACCGTCATGAACCAGGGCGGCGAGTTGGAGAACGTCTCCCAGTGGGTGATGTCCTTCTTGATCCGGTCGACCCACCAGCGCTGGGTGGCGTCGGCGTCCTCGTTCCAGTGGTCCGGGTCCGCCGGGTCCCACCAGTCGGTGTCGGTGCGGGTGGTGCCCTCGGGCGCCTTCCACCAGCCCTCGACGGCGCCGCCCGCCCGCAGGTAGTCCGGCACGTCGGGGGCGTTGCCGCCGCCGATGTTGTAGCGGGCGATGTTCAGGGCGAGTCCGTCGCGGCCGAAGACGAGTTCGGCGATGCGCTCGCGGATCTCGTCGGGGTAGTGCCCGGTCGCGTTCGCGAACCAGACGAGGCTGGTGCCCCATCCCTCGAACCGGTCGTGCCGGTACGAGGGGTCGGGCGTGACGGTGACCGTCGCCGCGGTGGTGGCCGCGGCGACGAGCTGTCCGGCCGATATCTGGGTTCCGGCGGCGGCCGCCGTGGCGGCGGCGATGCCGATGAACCGTCTGCGGGTCAAGCGCGCCAACGTGTGCTCCCAACGCAGGGGTGTGAGTGGGGTGTTGGTGGTGCCGAACGGTGGTGGTGCTAGGCGGAGGCGGGCTGCCGCACGACCGCGACCTGGCGGGGCGCCAGGACGAGTGCGTCGCCCGCGGGACCGAGGAGGACGTCGCCGGCGAGGCCGGGCACCGCCACCCGCTCGTCCGTCCGGTTGACCAGGAAGAGGTAGCGGTGCGTGTCGTCGCGCCGCACGGTCAGCTCCACCCGGCCTCGCGCCTCCTCCGGGAGTTCGCTGGTCACCCCGGCGGGCGCGAGCAGTTCGGGCAGCAGCACGGCGAGTCCTTCGGCGCCGAGCCGGGTGGAGACGTAGCCGGCCGAGCCGCCGCCCGTGGCCCGCCGGGTGACGGCCGGGCGTGAGGCGTACGTGCCGGTGCGGTACCCGGCGAGGACCTCGACGTCCGTGCCGGTGACGGAGATCCGGTCGGTCCACAGGCTGCCCGTGGTGCCGTTGTCGAGGTCGACGGTGTCGCCGTCGAGCAGCGGCCCGAACTCCTCGATGCGGATGCCGAGGACGTCGCGCAGGGCGCCCGGGTAGCCGCCGAGCCACACGTGGTCGTTCTCGTCGACGATCGCCGAGAAGTACGTGGTGACGAGGTGGCCGCCGCCCTCGACGTACCGGGTCAGCTCCTTGGCGAGCGGCTGCGGCACGACGTGCAGGACGGGCGCGATCACGACGTCGTACGCCGACAGGTCGGTGCGCCGGGCGGGCACCACGTCGGCGCGGACGCCGAGGCGGAGCAGCGCCGAGTACCAGTCGAGGGCCTCGCGGTGGTAGTCGAGGCGGGTGGTCGGGTGCGAGTCCTGCTCGCTCGCCCACCAGGAGTCCCAGTCGAAGAGGATCGCGACGCGGGCGGGCTCGCGGCGGCTGCCCGCGATCGGGGCGAGCGCGTCGAGGGTGGCGCCCAGCTCGACGACGGAGCGGAAGAGTTCGCTGTCGGCCCCGGCGTGCGGGACCATCGCCGAGTGGTACTTCTCGGCGCCGGCCACGGACTGGCGCCACTGGAAGAAGCAGACGGCGTCGGCGCCGTGCGCCACGTGCAGCAGCGAGTCCCGGGCCAGCTCCCCCGGCTTCTTGGGCAGGTTGACGGGCTGCCAGTTCACGGCGCTGGTGGAGTGCTCCATCAGGAACCACGGGCGGTGGCCCGCGACGCCGCTGGTGAGGTTGGCGGAGAAGGACAGCTCGTCGCGGTCCTGCGGTCCCGGGACGACGTAGTGGTCGTTGGCGACGAAGTCGACCTCGTCGGCCCAGTCCGCGTAGTCCATGCCCTTGGTGCCGGGCATCACCATGAAGTTGGTGGTGACGGGCGTGTCCGGGGTCAGCTCGCGCAGGATCTCCCGCTCGGCGAGCAGATGCTCCTTGAGCGCGTCGGACGAGAACCGCTTGAAGTCGAGCTGCTGCGTCGGGTTGGGGTGCGAGGCGGCGAGCCGGGGCGGGAGCAGCTGCTCCCAGTCGCTGTACCGCTGGGACCAGAAGGCCGTCCCCCACGCGTCGTTGAGCGCGTCGAGCGTGGTGTAGCGGCGGCGCAGCCAGAGCCGGAAGGCGCGGGCCGCGTCGTCGGAGTGGTCGTAGACGTTGTGGCAGCCCAGCTCGTTGTTGACGTGCCAGGCGACGAGTGCCGGGTGGTCGGCGTAGCGCGCCGCGAGCTTGCGGACCAGGGTGAGGGCGTGCTCGCGGAAGACGGGTGAGGTGGGCCGCCAGTGCTGGCGGGCGCCGGGCCACAGGGTCTCGCCGCTCGCGGTGACCGGCAGGATCTCGGGGTGCGCGGCGGTCAGCCAGGGCGGCGGGGACGCGGTGGCGGTGGCCAGGTCGACGCCGATGCCGCCCGCGTGCAGCAGGTCCATGATCTCGTCGAGCCAGCCGAAGTCCCAGGTGTCGGCCGTGGGCTGGATCCTGGCCCAGGAGAAGATGGCGAGGGAGACGACATTCACCCCGGCCTCGCGCATCAGCCGGATGTCGTCCGCCCACACCTCCCGTGACCACTGCTCGGGGTTGTAGTCGGCGCCGTAGCCGAGACGCCGGGCGCCGTCCGAGCCCTTCGCGTACGGGAAGCGGGAGGTGAGGGGGGCGGTCATGCACGTCCTTCCGGGGATGCGGTCACGAAGAGGGGGCGCGGGGCTACTTGTCGACGGTGAAGCCCTGCTCGGTGCCGTACTTGACGGACGCGTCCTGCCACGACTTCAGCCCGGCGGTGAGCTGGGTCGAGGAGACGTAGGCCTTGCCGACGGTGTCGTTGAAGATCGAGTTGGCGTACACCTGGAACGGCAGGTACTTCCAGTCGGTGGGCACGTTCTTCGCGGACTCGGCGAAGATCTTGTTGGCCTTCTGGCCGCCGAAGTACGGGAACGCGGTGTTCTGGAACGACGAGGAGTTCAGGTCCTTCGTCGTCGCGGGGAACGCGCCGTTCTTGATGCGGGTCTGCACGCCCGCACCGGAGTTGGCGTACTCGACGAAGGCGTAGGCGAGCTCCTTGTTCTTGCCGAGCTCGGGCAGAGCGAGGGAGCTGCCGCCGTTCTCGGAGCTGACGTTCGCGCCCTTCTCCCACTGCGGCATGGGGGCCACGCGCCAGTCACCGGCGGCGCCCTTCACGCCGGAGGCGAAATTGGCGGGCATCCAGGCGCCGGTCGGCAGGGTGGCGATGGTGCCGTCGCCGAGGCCCTTGTACCAGTCGTCGGTCCAGCCGGTGACGGGCGAGACGAGCTTGTCGTCGATCAGCTTCTGCCAGGTGTCGGTGTACTTCTTGGCACCGGCGTCGGTGAAGTCGATGCCGACCTTGGTGCCGTCGACCTTGTACGGGTGCGAGCCGGCCTGCCACAGCAGGCTGGTGGTCAGGCCCGCGTCGCCGACGTCGCTGGTGATGTACGCCTTCGGGTTCGCCTTGTGGAGCTTGCGGGCGGCCTCGACGTACTCGTCCCAGGTGGTCGGGACGGCGATCTTGTACTTGTCGAAGACCTTCTTGTTGTAGAAGAGCGCCATCGGCCCCGAGTCCATCGGCAGGCCGTAGATGCCGTCGCCGGACTTCACCGAGTTCCACGGGCCGGGCGAGTACGAGTCCGCCAGCTTCTCGGCGCCGTACGCCTTGAGGTCGGTGATCTGCTTGGTCAGGGCGTACTGGCCGAGGGCGTAGTACTCGATCTGGGCGACGTCCGGGACGCCCTTCTTCGCGGATATCGCGTTCGACAGGGCCTTGTACTGGTCGTTGTTGGTGCCCGCGTTGACCAGCTTGATGTCGACCTTCGGGTACTTCTTCTCGAAGTCGGCGGCGACCTGCTTCAGGGTGGGCTCCCACGCCCAGACCGTGACGGTGCCGCCCTTCTTCAACGCCGACCGGATGTCGGACGAGCCGACCTTCTTGTCGGCGGAGTCGTCGCCGGAGCCGCCGCAGGCGGTCGCGCCGAGGGCGAGGGCGCACAGGAGACCGAGGCCGCGCAGCGCACGGCGGGAGTTCTTGGGCATGGGCATGCTTCCACTTCTTCGTGGTCCTACGGAGGGTGGGCCGAGCGGGGTCTACTCCTTGACGCTTCCGGCGGAGAGACCGGACTGCCAGTACTTCTGGAGCAGCAGGAACGCGGCGATCAGCGGCACGATGGTGAGCAGCGAGCCGGTGAGCACGAGATGGGGGATGGCCTCGCCGCCGGCCGTCTGCGCCTGCTTGTTCCAGGAGTCGAGGCCGAGCGTGAGCGGATACCAGTCGGGGTCCTTCAGCATGATCAGCGGAAGGAAGTAGTTGTTCCACGTCGCGACGGTGGTGAAGAGCAGCACGGTGACGGTGCCGGGCGCGAGCAGCGGCAGGGCGACCTGGAAGAAGGTGCGCAGTTCGCTCGCGCCGTCGATGCGGGCGGCCTCCATCAGTTCGGTGGGGATCGCCTCGGTGGCGAACACCCACATCAGGTAGAGCCCGAACGGCGAGATCAGCGACGGGATGATGACGGCCCAGGGGGTGTCGGTGAGCCCCATCTTGCTGAACATCAGGAACGTCGGCACGGCGAGCGCCGTGCCCGGCACCGCGACCGCGCCGATGACGACGGCGAACACGGCGCGCTTGCCGGGGAAGTCGAACTTGGCGAGCGCGTACCCGCCGAGCACCGCGAGGAAGGTGGCGCCGCCCGCACCCACCACCACGTACAGGAGGGTGTTGAGCAGCCAGCGGCCGAAGACGCCGTCCTGGTACGTGAAGGTCTCGGCGATGTTGTGCCAGAGGTCGAAGTCCGAGTCGAACCAGAGGCCGAACGAACGGGCGAGCCCCTGCTGCGACTTGGTGGCGCTGATCAGGAGCCAGACCAGCGGCAGCAGGCTGTAGACGAGGACGACGCCGGTCAGCACGGTGAGCAGGAGGCTGCGCCGGGGGCGGCCAGGCGTCGCCCTGCGCGGCGCACGCAGGCGCGGGGCGGCGGACTTGAGGGGTGTCGTCGTCGGGGCGGGGCTTGTGGTGGTCATCGCGGTCACGCTCCCTTGCGCATGCCGCGCAGCTGGACGACGTAGGCGACGACCATCGTGATCACGCCCATGACGATGGCGACCGTCGCGGAGTAGTTCTGCTGCTGGCCGGCGAAGGACAGCGAGTACGTGTAGTAGTTGGGCGTGTAGTCGGTGGTGATCGCGTTCGGCGCGAGCTTCTGGAGGATGGCCGGCTCGTTGAAGAGCTGGAAGCTGCCGATGATCGAGAAGATCGTGGCGATGACGAGGGCGCCGCGGATCGCGGGGATCTTGATGGCGGTGATGACGCGCCACTGCCCGGCGCCGTCGATCTCGGCGGCCTCGTACAGGGAGTGCGGTACGACGCGCAGCGCGGCGAAGAAGATCAGCATGTTGTAGCCGACGAACTCCCAGGTCACGATGTTGCCGAGGGAGGCGAGGACGAGGTCGGCGGAGAGCGGGTCCGGCAGCTTCGTGCCGAGCGCGTCGTTCAGATCGCCGACCAGGCCGTAGCGGGTGCCGTACATGAAGCCCCACATGAGGGTGGCGACGACGGCGGGGACCGCGTACGGCAGGAAGACGGTGATGCGGAAGAAGTCCTTGCCGTAGAGCCGGCCGCTGTCGATGGCGAGGGCGACGAGCAGGGCGATGCCGAGCATGATCGGCACCTGGATCAGCAGGAACAGGCCGACGCGGGCGACACCTTCCCAGAACTGGCCGTCCTGGAGCGCCTGTTGGTAGTTGTCGAGGCCCACGAAGGTGGTGCCGCCGATGAGTTGTGTACGGAACAGGCTCAGATAGACCGAGTACGCGAGCGGCGCGAGGAAGACCAGGGCGAAGACGAGCACGAAGGGGCCGATGAACCCCCATCCCGTCCACGAGCGGCGCCGCCTCACGGCGACCGGCGGTTGCAGCGTGGTCATCTCGCGTCCCTCACTCGTCCTCGCGTCACGGCTCGCGATGTTTGCGTAAACATCCCGGGGCGTGAAGGCCCCTTGGGCTGTTATGTTTGCGTAAACATTCGGTGGCGGCATGTCTACACTGCCCCGAGGAGGACGGTCAAGAGTCGGTGAGGGACACGGTGACAACCCAGGAGAGCACCCCGCGGCGCGGCAGGCGCCGCACACAGAACGCGTCGATGGCCGACGTCGCCCGGGTCGCGGGGGTCTCGTCCCAGACGGTCTCCCGCGTCTCGAACGGCTTCCCCGGCGTCAACGAGGAGACCCGCGAGCGGGTCCTCGCCGCGATGAAGGAGCTGGGCTACCGGCCCAACAGCGCGGCACGCGCGCTGAAGAGGGGCGACTTCCGCACCATCGGCGTCATCACGTTCACGCTGTCCACGACGGGCAACATGCGCACGCTGGAGGCGATCGCGACCTCGGCGGCGCAGGAGGGGTACGCGGTCACGCTGCTGCCGGTGGCGGTGCCCACACAGGACGAGGTGCGCGGCGCGTTCTCGCGCCTCGGCGAGCTGGCCGTGGACGCGGTCGTCGTGATCATGGAGGTGCACCTGCTCGACTCGGCGAAGCTGTCGCTGCCGCCTCACGTGAAGGTGGTGGTCGCCGACTCCGACGCCGGCGACCGGTACGCGGTGGTGGACACGGACCAGGCCGGTGGCACCCGCGACGCAGTGCGCCACCTCCTCGACCTCGGCCACCGCACGGTGTGGCATCTCGCGGGGCCGTCCGACTCGTTCGCGGCGCAGCGCCGAACGGACGCGTGGCGCGCGGCACTTGAAGAAGCGGGCCGCGCCGTGCCGCCGCCGGTGCGCGGCGACTGGTCGGCCGAGTCCGGCTACCGCGCGGGCCTGCGCCTCGCCGAACAGGCCGACTGCACCGCGGTGTTCGCGGCGAACGACCAGATGGCGCTCGGTCTGCTGCGGGCCCTGGAGGAGCGCGGCCGCAAGGTCCCGGACGACGTCTCGGTCATCGGCTTCGACGACATCCCCGACTCCGGCTCCTTCCAGCCCCCGCTCACCACGGTCCACCAGGACTTCGCCGAGGTCGGCCGCCGCTGCGTGGAGAGCGCCCTGCGCCAGGTGCGGCAGAGCGAGGCGGAGCAGGGCACGACGCTGGTGCCGACGCGGCTGGTGGTGCGGGAGAGCACGGCGGCGGCGCGGCGGGGGTGACCGGGGCCCGGCGCCTCAGACGGCGACGCCCAGGCCCTCCACCACGACCGCGCCCGGGAGTTCGGTGAGGGCCTTGCCGGGGACGATGAGTTTGCCGCGCCGTGTACCGCTGCCGATGAGGACGTGGGGCAGGTCGACGACGGCCGCGTCCACCAGGATCGGCCAGTCGGCGGGCAGGCCGATCGGGGTGATGCCGCCGTACTCCATGCCGGACTCGCCGGTCGCGGTGTCCATAGGGGCGAACGACGCCTTGCGGGCGCCGAGTTGGCGGCGCACCGCGCCGTTGACGTCGACCTTCGTCGCGGACAGGACCACGCAGGCCGCGAGGGTGGTCTCGCCGCCGCGCTTGCCCGCGACGACGACGCAGTTGGCGGACGACTCGAGGAGTTCGGGCCCGTAGTGCTCGACGAACGTCGCCGTGTCCGCCCACGCGGGGTCGGTGTCGACGTGGATCAGGTCGCGGGCCGGCACGGTGCCGCGCCAGTCGCGGACGGCGTCGGCGACCGGCCGGGTGAGCAGGTCGAGGGCCTCGGGGGCGGGCAGTACATGGTCGAAGGTGCCGATGGGTGCGCGCATGGCGGCACGCTAACAGCCGCCGCGCGCACGGGAGACGGGCGTCTCAGCGTACGAAAGGCACCGACACGGCCATGATCATCTCGACGGCCTCGGCCCCGTCGTTGCGGTACGTGTGGGGGGTGCTCGCCTCGAACGAGACGCTCGCCCCCGCGGGGACCGCGTGCGCGACGCCGTCCACGACCAGGGTCAGCTCCCCCGCCGTGACATGGACCAGCTCGAAGGTGCCCTGCGGGTGCGGGTCCGAGTCGCTGCCCTCTCCGGGCACGAGGTGCCAGTCCCACATCTCCAGCGGGCCCTGCGCCTCGGTCCCGGCGAGCAGCCGGTTGTAGCTGCCGGCGTCCGTGTGCCAGAGGCGGACGGCCTGGTCGGCGGTGACGATGCGGACGTTGGGGCCCTGCTCGTAGTCGAGCAGCGTGGTGATGCTGACGCCGAGCGCGTCGCCGATCTTGACGACGGTGCCGATGCTGGGGTTCGTGCGGGCCTGCTCGATCTGGATGAGCATGCCGCGGCTGACGCCCGCCCGGGCGGCCAGCGCGTCGAGGGTGAAGCCGCGCTCGGCGCGCCAGTGCTTGACGTTGCGCGCGAGCGCCTGGTTCAGGAGGTCGAGGTCCGACACGTTCCGTCCTGGGTCGGGGTGCAGTGCAATATCTTGGGTGACGTGGTTCAGCTTGTTGGACTACGGTGTGGTGCACCAAAGCGTCCAGCAAACTGTACTGCGAGGTCCGTCATGACAGCACTCTTCGCCCTGGTCACGAGCCTCATGTGGGGCCTGGCCGACTTCGGCGGCGGGCTGCTGACGCGACGTACGCCCGCGCTGACCGTGGTGGTCGTCTCCCAGTCGATCGCGGTGGCGGTGCTCGGTGTCGTCGTCGCCGCCACGGGCGCGTTCTCCGAGGCCGGGCCGAAGCTGTGGTTCGCCGTCGCGGCGGGGCTCGTCGGGCCCGTCGCCATGCTCGCCTTCTACAAGGCGCTCGCGCTCGGGCCGATGGGGGTCGTCTCGCCGCTCGGCTCGATCGGCGTCGCGGTGCCGGTCGGGGTCGGGCTCGTGCTCGGGGAGCGGCCGGGAGTGCTCCAGTTCGCGGGCATCCTGGTCGCCGTCGTGGGCGTGGTGCTCGCGGGCGGTCCGCAGTTCACGGGGGCGCCCGTGCAGCGGCAGGCGGTGCTGCTCACGCTGCTTGCGGCGTTCGGCTTCGGGGCCGTGATGGCGCTGATCGCGGAGGCGTCGACGACGGTGACCGGGCTCTTCCTCGCGCTGTTCGTGCAGCGGGTGACGAACGTCGTGGCGGGCGGGGCCGCGCTGTACGTGTCCGCGCGGCGGGGCGGGCGGGTGCTGCCGCAGGACGGCGGGTGGCGGGTCGTGCGGGCCGCGCTGCCGGCGCTCGCGTTCGTCGGGCTCGCGGACGTGGCGGCCAACGGGACGTACGCGATCGCCGCGCAGCGGGGTCCTGTCACCGTGGCGGCGGTGCTGGCGTCGCTGTATCCGGTGGTCACGGCGGTGGCGGCGCGGGGTGTGCTCAGGGAGCGGTTGCGCGTGGTGCAGGCCGCCGGGGCAGGGCTCGCCGTGGTCGGGAGCGTGCTGCTGGCTGCCGGGTGACGGTGCGCGCAGCGCCTCAGACGCGGTACCGCCGCAGCGCGGGCACCGCGAAGGCCAGGGCGAGCATCGTGACGACCACCAGGACTCCGCCGCCCGCCACCGCCTGCTGGGGGCCGAAGGTGGAGCCCGCCGTGCCGTGGAGGACGTCGGCCAGGCGGGGGCCGCCCGCGACCACCACGGTGAACACGCCCTGCATGCGGCCGCGCATCTCGTCCGTCGCGGCCGAGAGGAGGATCGCCCCGCGGAACACCATCGACACCATGTCCGCCACCCCGGCCACCGCGAGGAAGACGACCGCGAGCCACAGGCTGTCGCTCAGGCCGAATCCGGTGATCGCGAGGCCCCACGCCACGATCGCCCCGATGACCATCCAGCCGTGCCGCTCGGCCCGCGAGAACGTTCCCGAGAACAGCCCGCCGACCACCGCGCCGATCGGGATCGCCGCGAACAGCAGGCCGAGCGCGAGCCCTTCCCCGTACGGCGCGTACGTCTCCGCCGCGAGCTGCGGGAACAGTGCGCGCGGCATGCCGAACACCATCGCGATGATGTCCGCGAGGAACGACAGCAGCAGCACCTTGTGCGTGGACATGTAGCGGAAGCCGTCGACGATCGCCCGCACTCCCGCGATCTTCTTCGTCGCCGCCGCGAGCGGGGGCAGCGACGGCAGCCGGTACACGGCCCACACGGTGACGCAGAGCGCCAGCGCGTCGATCAGGTACAGCTCCGGCAGCCCGATCACCGGGATGAGGACGCCCGCCAGGAGGGGGCCGACCACCTGTCCTGTCTGCATCACCGTGGAGCCGAGCGCGTTCGCCGCCGCCAGTTGGCTCTCCGGCACGAGCCGCGCGATCGACGCGTTCCGCGCGGGCGCGTTGAGCCCCCAGAACGCCTGCTGCATCGCGAGCAGCACCATGAGCACGGCCACCGAGTCGAGCCCGGATATCGCCTGCAGCCAGAAGAGCACCGAGGTCACGGCGATGCCGCTGTTGGTGATCAGGAGGAGCTTGCGGCGGTCCATGTGGTCGGCGATGGCGCCGCCCCACAGCGCGAACACGATGAGCGGCACGAGCCCCGCCATGCTCGCGGCGCCGACCCACGCCGACGAGCCGGTGATGTCGAAGATCTGCTTCGGCACGGCGACGGCGGTGAGCTGGCTGCCGACGGCCGTGACGATGGTCGACGACCACAGCCTGCGGTAGGCGGGGATGCGCAGCGGCCGGGTGTCCATCGCCCAGCGCCGCCAGCCGCGCGGCTTGGCCTCCGCCGTCGTCTCCCCGTCGCTCGGCCTGCTGTCGTCTCTCGTCTCGCTCGTGTCCACGGCTTCCCTGATTGCTCGCTACATCTATCCGGTCCGGGGTTCAGTGTCCCAGGCGTCGTCGTCGAGTTCGGACAGAGCGAGCAGTTGGTCGGGCGTGACCCCCTCGGGTATCGCCCGCGGCGCCGGTGTGCGCAGCGGTGGCTGCCAGCCGGACTCCGCGTCCCAGCTGCGCACGACGCGTGCGGGGGCGCCCGCGACCACCGCGTGGTCGGGCACCTCGCCGCGCACCACGGCCCCGGCGGCGACCACCACGTTCCGGCCGATGCGGGCTCCGGGCAGGATCACGGCGCCGGTGCCGATCCAGCAGCCGGGGCCGATCTCGACCGGTTCCATCCGCGGCCACTGCTTGCCGATGGGCTCGTGCGGATCGTCGTACGAGTGGTTGGTGGAGGTGATGTAGACGTACGGGCCCATGTAGACGTCGCTGCCGATGGTCACGGTGGTGTCGGCGATGACATGGCTGCCGCGGCCGATCACGACGCCGTCGCCGATCGTCAGGATCGGGTCGGGGCCGAGGTCCAGGTCCGGCATCAGGCCCGCCGTCAGCGTCACCTGCTCGCCGATGATGCAGTGCGCGCCGAGCCGGATCCACGGTTCGCCGAACACCGTGCCCTGCGGGAACGCCAGCTTCGTGCCGTGCCCGATCGCGCCGAACCGGTGCCCGCCCGGCTGCCGCGCGGTGACCGCGCCCTTGCGCTGCGCCCAGCGCCAACCGGCCTGCACCAGCCGGTGGCCGAGCCCACCCTTGTCGTTCCGCTTCATCGGCACGGCGTCACGTTACCCACGCGTATCGTCGGCCCCCACCTCGGTGACCTGTGATCTTCGCCCCACGGGTACGGTTCGCTCCGGCACGACCCATGCATGATCCACGTACGTACGACAGCTAGGGAGCACCGACCGCATGTCCCACGAGCCGCTCGTCACCGGCATCAACGGCAAGGAACCGAACGTGGCCCCGGAGGCGTTCGTCGCCCCGGCGTCCGTGCTGGTCGGCGACGTCACGCTGCGCCCCGGCGCGAGCGTCTGGTACGGCGCGGTGCTGCGCGCCGAGTTCGAGCCGATCACTCTCGGCGCCGACAGCAACATCCAGGACAACTGCACGGTCCACGTCGACCTCGGGTTCCCCGCGACCATCGGCGAGCGGGTCTCCGTCGGGCACAACGCGGTGCTGCACGGCTGCACCGTGGAGGACGACTGCCTCATCGGGATGGGCGCGACGGTGCTCAACGGCGCGGTGATCGGGGCGGGTTCGCTGGTCGCGGCGAACGCGCTGGTGCCGCAGGGGATGGTGGTTCCGCCGGGTTCGCTCGTGGCGGGGGTGCCCGCGAAGGTCAAGCGGGAGCTGTCCGCTGAGGAGCGGGAGGTCGTGACGCTCAACGGAACGCACTACGTGGAGCTGGCCAAGGCGCACCGGGCCGCGCACGCGTAGACGTCGGCCGGGGCGGGGTCACTGAGCGGGTTCGGGCTCCGCCTCCGCGGCCTCGTGCTCCGCCGCCATCTTCGCCGCCCTGCGCTTCACGATCAGCATGGAGGCCAGGCCGATGAGGACGGCGATGCCGAGGCCCACGTAGGAGAACTTCTTGAGCCACTCCTCCGCGACCACGCCCACGTAGTAGATGACCGCGGTCGTGCCGCCCGCCCAGACGACGCCGCCCAGCAGGTTCGCCGTGAGGAACTTCCAGTACGGCATGTGCAGGACGCCGGCGAGCGGGCCCGCGAAGATGCGGAGCAGGGCGATGAACCGGCCGAAGAAGACGGCCCACATGCCCCACTTCTCGAAGGACCGCTCGGCGGTGGCCACATGGCCCGGCCCGAAGTGCTTGGGGAACTTGCGGCCCATCTTCGCGAGCAGCGGGCGTCCGCCCTTGCGGCCGATCGCGTACCCGATGGAGTCGCCGACGACCGCGCCCGCGCTGGCGCAGGCGCCGAGGACGACCGGATTGACGTCGCCGTGCTGCGAGGAGAGCAGGGCCGCCGAGATCAGCACGATCTCGCCGGGCAGCGGAATGCCGAGGCTTTCGAGGCCGATCACGCCGGCCACCAGGGCGTAGACGGCGACCGCCGGAATCGTGTCGAGCCATTCCTGGACGTGCACCGACGTCGCCTCCCGCTACCCACCGAATGTGTTGCCCGGCGTGCGCTCCCCTCCAGGTGTGCGCACGCCGGGCAGCCTACCTGCTCCCTAGGACGCGGCCGCGTCCCACAAGGTGCAGTGGTGCTCGCGATGAACCTGCGTCGAGAGCGTGATCCCGCCCACACCCGATGTCCTCAGTGACAGCACGTGACCGGGGTCGCGGCGCTGGTCGGGCATCGCGGGCGCGCCGTCGGCCCGCGGCGCCCCTCCCCTGATGAAGGAGCCCCAGTACCGGACCATCCGGTCGGCGAGCGCCCGCTGTTCGGTGTCGAGCGGCGAGTCGAGCCCGAAGTGCTTGAAGAGGTACTGGACCTCGTTGACGTGGGTGGCACCGAAGTCGAAGGTCCGGCCGGCCTCCCGGATCGAGGCGAACGGGGGCGAGGTGCGGTCCGCGAACTCGTACGCGTAGACGGGCGGTCCGCTCGCCGCGAGCCGCCGGTCGAGGCGGAGCGCCGGGCAGGCCATGAGCTGGTCGCCCTGGGCGGCGGCGTAGGCGTGGGTGGGCGAGGCGTAGGAGGCGAGGGGGTAGGCGCGCAGGGCCTTCTCGCCCGTCGCCTTGCCGAAGGTGTCGGTGAGGGCCTTCGGGTACGCCTCCGCGGTGAGGGGTGTGCCCTGGCCGTCGTACGCGCCGTAGGCGAAGAGGGTGCCCTCGTCCTTGTTGGCGCCGTTGAGGACGGGGACGTGAGCCGAGCGGCCCGCGGCGATGGCGGTCGCCGGCTGTTCGGGCAGGAACGCGCCGCCGACGACGGGCGCCCAGTCGAATCCGGACTGCGCCTCCAGGATCTCCTTGGCGGACTTTCCGCGCAGGCAGGCCACCGTGTCGGCGGCCGATCCGCACCCTGCCTTCTCCGCGAACCTCGCGCCCTCGGCGACGGCCGCCTCGTGCGCGCGGGCCGCGCAGTCGCCGTACGCGCCGGACTGGATGATCCCGGCCCGGAAGAGGCCGCGGCCGGTCGGCGAGGCGAGCTGGGTGCAGACCGAGCGGCCGCCCGCCGACTCTCCGGCGATCGTGACCCGCGCCGGGTCGCCGCCGAAGCGGCCGATGTTGGCGCGCACCCAGCGCAGCGCCTGCTGCTGGTCCTGGAGCCCGAAGTTGCCCGACACCCCGTCGGACGCCTGCTCGTCGAGTCCCGCAGAGGCGAGGAAACCCATCGCGCCGAGCCGGTAGTTGACGGTGACGACGACCGTGCCGGTCCTGCGGGCGAAGGTGTCGGGGACGATGTCGGCGCCCGCGCCCGCGGTGAGCCCGCCACCGTGCAGCCACACCATGACGGGCCTGCCCGCCGATCCGTCGGGCGCGTACACGTTCAGGTCGAGGCAGTCCTCGGTGTACGTCGGCCGCTCGTATCCGGGGTCCCAGCTCGACGTCTGCACGCAGCGGTCGGAGAACCGGGTGGCGTCGCGCACGCCCCGCCAGGGCTCGGCGGGACGCGGTTCGCGCCAGCGCAGTTCGCCGACGGGCGGCTCGGCGTACGGGACGCCGAGGAACTGCCGCCCCTCGCCGGTGTGCTGCCCGCGCACCCAGCCGGACGCCGTGCGCACGAGCGTGCCGTCGGCGCTTCCTTCGGCGTGCGCGGGCACGAGGGCCGCGGCGGTCAGCGCCACCACGGCCGCGAGCACCGTGCGTATGTGACCTCGCCTCATGTCACTTCCCCTTCCGCTGTCCGACGGTCACGTCCGTGCTGCCGCGCAGGTCACCCGCGGAGGCGCCGAGCCATACGGTGCGGCGTCCGGTGCCGAGGACCCAGTCGTGCCGTCCCGTGTCCCAGGAGGAGAGCGTCCGGGGCGTCACGCGGACGGTGACCCGGCGCCGCTCCCCCGCGTCCAGGGCGAGCCTCCGGTAGCCGCCCAGCACCCGGACGGCCTGGTCGACGTCGAGGTCGGGCGACGGGCCGACGTACACCTGGGGCACCGCGATGCCCGCCCGGCTCCCGGTGTTGCGGACGGTGAACTCGACGTCGAGCGCGCGCCCGGTCCAGCGCGCGGCCAATTCCTCGTACGCAAAGGTGGTGTACGAGAGGCCGTGACCGAAGGGGAACAGCGGTTCGACATTCTGTGCGGCGTACCAGCGGTGGCCGAGGTGGATGCCCTCCGAGTACTCCTCGACCTTGTTCACGCCGGGGTAGCGGCGAGGGTCGCCGGACATCGGGTGCGTGTCCTCGGAGGTCGGGAAGGTCTGGGTGAGCCGGCCGCCGGGGTCGACGTCCCCGTACAGGACGGCGGCGGTGGCGGCGGCGCCCTCCTGGCCCGGGTAGTACATCTGGAGCACGGCGCCGACCTCGTCGAGCCAGGGCATGGTGATCGCGGACGAGCTGTTGAGGACGACGGTCGTACGAGGGTTGGCCCGCGCCACCGCCGTGATCAGCGCCTCCTGGTGGTCGGGCAGCGCGAGCGAGGTGCGGTCCGTGCCCTCGGTGGCGTCCTCGTACGCGAAGAGCACCACGTGGTCGGCGCCGCGCGCGGCCCGCACCGCCGCGGCGACGTCGTCGGCGCGGGTCGCACCCGTCACCCGGCGCAGCCGGAACGTCTGGCCCTCGGCGCCGCCCTTCGCCGTGATCTCGAGCGTGTGCCGGCCGGCCGCGAGGGTGCGGGACGCGCGGCGCACCGTGAGCCCGTCGGGGGCCACCGCGACCAGGCCGCCGCTGAAGTGCTCGGCGCTGCCCGGCAGTTTGGGGAAGAGTTCGGTGCCGTCGAGGACGACCTCGGGGCGCTCGCCCGAGTAGTGGACGGCGAAGGTCCAGGCGTCGTCCTCGTCGACGGTGAGGTTCCCCTCGTACGTCCACGTCCTCCCGGCCGGGACCGTGCGCTCCTCCAGGTCCGCCGCGGGTGCGAGGGCGCCGCCGGGCAGGGCCCGTCCGTAGATGTCGGCGCCGAGCGCGTAGCCGACCGAACCTCCTTGGCGCATCCGGGACTTGATGGCCTGGTACGGGCTCTCGGCGTGGTCGGGGACGACGTGCGCGCTGCCGCCGCCGCTGACGAACGGCACGTACCCGGTGGGCCCGATGACGGCGACGGAGGCGTGCGCGGGCAGCGGCAGGGTGCGGTTCCTGTTGTGCAGCAGGGTGGCGCCCGCCTTGGCGATGTCGAGGGCGACGGCCGCGCCCGCCGCGGCGTCCCGGCCGGGCCGTGGCGGCGGTTTCGCGGCGAGGAGGCCGAACCGGTCCATCACCGTCAGGATCCGCCGCACCGCCGCGTCGACCTGCGCCTCGGGCACGGTGCCGTCCTTGACGGCTTTCTTGAGCGCGGCGCCGAACGCCTGCTCGCCCGGCATCTCCATGTCGAGCCCGGCGGCCATCGCGGCGACGGTGGTGTGGGCGGCGTACCAGTCGGTCATCACCCAGCCGGCGAAGTGCCACCGGTCGCGCAGGATGTCGCCGAGCAGCTGCTTGTTCTCGCAGGCGTATGTGCCGTCGACCTTGTTGTACGAGCCCATCACGGAGCCCGCGCCCGCGGCGACGGCGGCCTCGAAGCCGCGCAGCTCCAGTTCGTGCATGGTCTGTTCGTCGGCACGCACGTCGACCGAGGTGCGGTTCTTCTCCTGGTTGTTGAGCGCGAAGTGCTTGACGGTGGCGATCAGCCCTTGGCCCTGGATGCCGCGGATCTCCTCGGTGACCATGTCGGCGGAGAGCAGCGGGTCCTCGGAGAACGTCTCGAAGTTGCGGCCCGCGTACGGGGTGCGGATCAGGTTGACCATCGGCGACAGCAGCACGTCCTGGCCGAGCGCCCGGCCCTCGCGGCCGATGACCTCGCCGTAGCGGCGGGCGAGCGCCGGGTCGAAGGTGGCGGCGAGCAGGACGGGGGCGGGCAGCGCCGTGGCGTGCTTGGTGACGCGGACGCCTGCGGGACCGTCGGCGAGGCGCAGCGGCGGGATGCCGAGGCGGGGGACGCCGGGGACGTAGCCGGCCTGGCCCAGGTCGTGCGGGTCGTCGGCGCCGTGCAGGAAGGTGAGCTTCTCGTCGAGCGTGAGCCGGCCGAGCAGGGACTCGACGCGCGGTCCCGCGCCACGGGCGGGCGGGGCCGCCGCTCGGGCGGGGCTCGGGAGGCCGGTGGTGACGGCGGCCGCGACCATGATCGCGCCGCCCATCCGGCGCAGGGCCGCGCGTCTGGAGACTCCGTCCGCGCTGTTTCCGCTGTGGGGCATGGGCTGTCTCTCCTCGTTGCGTTCGAGCACTAAACGCACTGTGCGACAAAACGGACTTGACGCATCGTTAGACACCGCAAAACCGAAGCGGAAACTATGACCGTCATTGACTCGTGTCAATGGATCGAACGAGAAACGCGAGGAGCGCCGACCGGAATCGGTCGGCGCCCCTCGCACGGTGCGGACGGTTCAGCTGTTGGGACGCAGCGTCCAGAGGACGGTCATCTCGCCGGTCACGGCCCCGTCCTCGCGGGTGATCGCGATGCTCACCGGGAACTCGGGGCGCTGCCCCGCGTCCAGCTCGGCGACCACGTCGGCGATCGGACGGCCGAGCGTCGCGGTGGCGGTGACCGGGCCCATCGCCAGCTTCTTGTACGCGATGTCGGCACTCACGGCGAGCGGCACGGCGCGGGAGAGCTGGTCGCCGAAGGCGGCGAGCACGATGGCGCCGCTCGCGGACTCGCCGAGCGTGAACATCGCACCGGCGTGCGGTCCGCCGACGTGGTTGTGGTACTCGGCCTGGTCGGGCAGCGAGAGGACCGCCTTCTCGGGCGTCGTCTCGTGGAACTCGAGGTTCAGGGTGCGGGCCATCGGCACCGTGGCGGCGAGCATCTCGCCGATGGACATCTGATCTGCGCTCATGCCCGAATGTTACCCACCAGTAGCAAGCTTGGCCATCCCCGTGTGCGGCACGGACAAACCGCAGATTCGGAACATCGGCCGACCAATCCCCCGGTCTCCGCGGAAACGGTTTGTCGATTCGGTCGCGGGCGGCGATAGTCCCTCCGTGACCTCTGCCGACGCCGCCGAACCGAAGCGCCCCCGCCTGCGACCCGCGTGGGCCGGACGGAACTACACGCTGCTCTCCGTCTCGGCGGTCGTCACGACGCTCGGCGCGCACGGCGCGCTGATCGCCTCCGCGTTCGCCGTCCTCGAAGCGGGCGGCGACGGCGGCGACGTCGGCCTGGTGGCGGCGGCCCGCACGCTGTTCCTCGTGGTGTTCCTGCTGGTCGGCGGCGCCGTCGCGGACCGGCTTCCGCGCCACCACGTGATGGTCGCGGCAAACGCCCTGAACTTCGTGTCCCAGGGCGCCTTCGCGCTGATCGTGCTCCAGGGCGATCCGAAGCTGTGGCAGATGATGGCGCTGAGCGCGCTCGGCGGCACCGGGCAGGCCTTCTTCAACCCCGCCGCCGAGGGCATGCTCATGGCCTCCGTCACCGGCGAGCAGGCCAGCCGCGCCTTCGCCCTGTTCCGGATGGGCATGTCGGGGGCCGGCGTGGGCGGCGCCGCGCTCGGCGGTGCGCTGGTCGCGGCCATCGGGCCGGGCTGGGTGCTCGCCGTCGACGCGGCGGCGTTCCTGGTCGCGGGCGCGCTGCGGATGTTCCTCGACGTCAAGCACATACCGCCGCGCGAGCCCGGCGGCGGGCTGCTCGCCGACATGCGGGACGGCTGGCGGGAGTTCATCGGGCGCCCGTGGCTGTGGACGATCGTCGCCCAGTTCGCGGTCGTGGTCGCCGTGGTGGGCGCCGCCGAGTCGGTGTTCGGCCCGCTGGTGGCGCGCGACGAACTGGGCGGGGCGGGCCCCTGGGGTCTCGCGCTCGGCGCGTTCGGCGTGGGCACGATCCTCGGCGGCCTGCTGATGATGCGCTGGAAGCCGCAGCGGCTGCTGTTCGCGGCGACGCTCTCGGTGTTCTCGCTCGCCCTGCCGTCGGCGGCGCTCGCGGTCCCCGTGCCGCTCGGCGTGCTGATCGCGGTCATGTTCGTCAGCGGCGTCACCATCGAGATCTTCGGCGTCTCCTGGATCACCGCCCTGCACCAGGAGATCCCGGAGGAGAAGCTGTCCCGGGTGTCGGCCTACGACTGGTTCGGCTCCGTGGCGATGGTGCCGCTCGCGACGGCGCTCGCCGGGCCCGCGGAGTCCGCGTTCGGGCGGACGGCCTCGCTGTGGGGCTGCGCGGCGCTCGTCGTCGTGGCGACGTCGGCCGTGCTCTTCGTGCCCGACGTACGGCACCTGCGGCGGCGCGCCCCGGAGGACGGCGGCAAGGTCGCCGAGGGCGGCGGGACACCGCAGGCCGAGGTCACCCCACGCTGAACGAGCCGCCCGGCGGCTCCGGCGATTCGACCGCGTCCGCGTCCGCCACCGGCTTCGCTTCGCCCACGAAGCGGCGCAGCGCGGCGCCGTGCTCCACGCGCGCCGGGAACGCGTCGCGGGCCGTGCGCCGGGCCAGCTCCGCCACCTCCAGCTCCTCGCGGGACGCGAGCAGCACCGCGTTGCCGAACCGCCTGCCCCGCAGTACCGCGGGCTCCGCGACCAGCGCGACGTGCGGGAACACGGCAAGGAACGTGGCCAGTTGCGAGCGCAGGAACGCGAAGGGCGCGCCGTCCGCGAGGTTCGCCGCGTACGTCCCGCCGGGCCGCAGCACCCGCGCCACCTGACGCGCGTACGCGAGAGTCGTGAAGCTCGCGGGGACCCGGGAGCCGCCGAACACGTCGCCCACCAGCACATCGGCCGAGGCGTCGGGCGCCGACTCCAGCCAGGCCCGCGCGTCGGCGCCGTGCACGCCGATGCCCGAGCCCTCCGGCAGCGGCAGATGTTCGGCGACGAGCGCCAGCAGCCCGCAGTCCGCCTCGACGACCTGCTGCCGCGATCCGGGCCTGGTGGCGGCGACGTACCGGGGCAGGGTCAGCGCCCCACCGCCCAGGTGCAGCACGTCGAGTGGGGCGCCCTCCTCGCCGAGGCCGTCGAGGACGTGGCCGAGCCGGCGCGCGTACTCGAACTCCAGGTGGGTGGGGTCGTCCAGGTCGACGTACGACTGGGGCGCCCCGTCCACCGTGAGCAGCCAGGCCCGCCTGCGGTCCACGTCGGGCAGCAGTTTGGCGGTGCCGTGGTCGACGTCGCGGGTGACGGGTATCGGCTCGGGTTCGGTCACCCGCACATTGTGCCGGGTCGGGGCCGGAACCCGTACGGTCCCGGCCCCTCCCCCGTCTCACTCCACGGCGGTCACCGTGCCCGCGCCGACGGTGCGCCCGCCCTCGCGGATCGCGAAGCCGAGCCCGGCCTCCAGCGGCACGTCACGGCCGAGCTCGACCGTCATCGTGACGGTGTCGCCGGGCCGCGCGACGGCCGCGTCGCCGAGGTCGACGTCCCCGACCACGTCCGCCGTGCGCAGGTAGAACTGCGGCCGGTACCCGGTGGACAGCGGCGTGGCACGGCCGCCCTCCGCCGCCGACAGGACGTACACCTGCGCCGTGAAGCGGCGGGCGGGGCGCACGCTGCCCGGCTCGGCGACGACGTGGCCGCGGCGCACCGCGTCGCGGGCCACTCCGCGCAGGAGCAGCGCCACGTTGTCCCCCGCCTGCGCCTCCTCCATCGGCTTGCCGAAGGTCTCGACGCCGGTGACCACCGTCTCCACCTCCTCGACGGGCCCGTACACCCGCACCCGGTCGCCGACCCGGATCCGGCCGCGCTCGACGGCGCCGGTGACGACGGTGCCGCGTCCGCTGATGGTCATCACGTTCTCGACCGACAGCAGGAACGGCGCGTCCACGTACCGCTCGGGCATCGGCACGTACGTGTCCACGGCGTCGAGCAGCGCCTCCACGGACGCCGTCCACCGCGGGTCGCCCTCCAGGGCCTTGAGCCCGGAGACCCGGACGACCGGCACGGAGTCGCCGCCGTAGCCGTGCGCGGAGAGCAGCTCGCGGACCTCGAGCTCGACGAGGTCGGTGAGCTCTTCGTCGCCTGCGTCCGCCTTGTTGATCGCGACGACGATGTGGTCTACGCCCACTTGCCGGGCGAGCAGCACGTGCTCGGCGGTCTGCGGCATGATCCCGTCGAGCGCGGAGACGACGAGGATCGCCCCGTCGAGCTGGGCGGCGCCGGTGACCATGTTCTTGACGTAGTCGGCGTGGCCCGGCATGTCCACGTGCGCGTAGTGCCGGGTGTCGGTCTCGTACTCGACGTGTGCGATGTTGATGGTGATGCCGCGCTGGGCCTCCTCGGGCGCCTTGTCGATGCGGTCGAAGGAGACGTACTGGGTACCGCTGTCGGCGCCGCGCTCGGCGAGGACCTTGGTGATGGCGGCGGTCAGGGTCGTCTTGCCGTGGTCGACGTGACCCATGGTGCCGATGTTGAGGTGCGGCTTGGTGCGCACGTATGCCGTCTTGGGCATGGCTGGCCGTGTTCCTTTCCGGAACAAGAAAAGTGAAGCCTCCTGGTGCCGAGGCGGGGACCCCTGAGCCGGACCGACCCTCCCCCTGCGGGGTCCGCCGGAATGTCCGGAGAGGGTCAGCTTCGCGCGCCGTCTGCTGCTGCGGCGATCAGGAGAGCGGCAGCCCGAGCAGCGCCCGCGACTGCGGGCGTAGCTGCGATGAAGGCGTGCCGGAACATGAGGCAGATCCTCTCCGACGGGGCGCCGCGCGTCGACTCATTTTCCGCGCGCCCGGCGGGACTTACGCTCCGATGTTCTTCAGGGCCTCGCGCACGGAGAGCGGGGAGAGGGCGTCGCGGTGGGCGGCGACGAAGGACCGTACGGCGTCGGCGTCGGTCTTCGCGTACTCGCGCAGCGCCCAGCCGATGGCCTTGCGGACGAAGAAGTCGGGGTGGTCGGAGCGGCGCAGGCAGTAGGCGAAGAGCCGGTCGGTGTCGGTGGCGTCCTTGTGGCGCAGCTGGTGGAGGAGGGCGGTCCTGACGACCCACAGGTCGTCGTCCTCGATCCACGCGTCCATGTCGGCGCGCAGTGCGGGGTCGGCGGCGACGAGCCCGCCGACGATGTGCGCGGCCAGGTGGTCGACGGTGTCCCACCACGGCACGGTCGTGATCAGCTCGCGCGCGACGGGCAGGAAGCCGGAGGTCAAGGCGGTGACGTGGCGGCGCAGGACGTCGATCGCGAAGTAGGCGTACTCCCGCTCGGGCAGCGCCCAGCAGCGCAGCGCGACGGCGGTGAGGTCCCGCTCGTCGGGGCGCGCCGTGCCCGCGAGCACGGTCCGGCTCAGCTCCCTGCGGACGGGGGACGCGAGGCCGAGGAAGGGCGCCACGTCCTTCATGTACGCGCGCATGTTTGCCGCCCGCTCCGGGTCGGCCGCCGCCCCGTACACCTCGGGGAGCCGGGCGAGGAGGGTGTCGGCGAGAACGCTCGGCGGCGGCGCGGTGGCGGGCACGTGACGCTCCTCGCAACTGGGGCAAGAGCCGGGAAAGTGAGACACAACCTACGGCGATCTTATGTGGGGGTCGGTTAGTCTCCCCGGATGTTCGAGACCGTCCCCGCCCGTCCCGCCGGGTTCGCCGCCCGTTGCGGCCAGGCCCTGCTGTCGCCGTGGTCGCGGCTGTCGCTGCTTGTGATGCTGCTGGCCGCGGGTGCGACGTGCGTGCTGCTCTTCGAGCCGCAGCGGCTGCTCACGCAGGGCTGGCCGCCGCAGGTGAACGGGGCGGCGGCGGTCGTCCTGTTCGCGGTGGCGTACGGGGTGTGCACGGTCGCGTTCGTGCCGAGGCCGCTGCTCAATCTGGCGGCGGGCGCGCTGTTCGGCTCCCAGCTGGGGCTCGCGGGCGCGATCGCGGGGACGACGCTCGGCGCCGGGCTCGCCTTCGTACTGGGCCGGGTGCTCGGTCAGGACGCGCTGCGGCCGCTGCTGCGCGGGCGCTGGCTGAAGGCGGCGGACGGGCAGCTGAGCGAGCACGCGTTCCGGTCGATGCTGGCGGCCAGGCTGTTCCCCGGCATCCCGTTCTGGGCGGCGAACTACTGCGCGTCGATCTCGAGGATGAGCATCGTCCCCTTCCTGCTGGCGACGGCGCTCGGCTCGATCCCGAACACGGCGGCGTACGTGGTGGCGGGCGCCCGCGCGTCGACGCCCACGTCGCCCGTCTTCCTGATCGCGATGGGCTTCATCGTCGTCACGGGGTGCGCGGGCGCGGTCGTGGCGTGGTGCAAGCGTCACCACCTGGGGAAGCGGACGTCGGACTGACGGGTTCGCCCCGCAGTCCCCTGCCGAGGCGCAGCGTCACCGCGACGGAGGCCGCGGCGAGCACCGTCATCGCGGTCGCGGGTGAGGTCGCCTGGGCGATGCCGCCCGCGAGGACGGCGCCGAGGCCCTGCGTCGTGAGCATGCCCGCCGTGTGCAGGCCGAGCGCGTGCCCGCTCGACGTCTCCGGGGTCAGCGCCATGAGCCGTTCCTGGAGCAGCAGGCTCGCGGAGAAGCCGACCGACGCGAGCGCGACGGCGGCCACGGCGTACGGCAGACCGGGCCGCAGCGCGAACACCAGGTACGGGGCGGCCAGCAGCAGCCGCAGCGGCGCGGCGAGCCGGGCCCGCAGACGGGGCGGCAGGAGGCGGCCGGTGAGCACGTCCCCGGCGAGCATGCCGAGGGCGGCGCCCGCGAACAGGACGCCCGCGTGCCCGGGGTCGTACGGGACGAACAGCGCCTCGCAGCCGACGATCAGGCCGTTGGGCACCCACAGCGCGAGGTACACGTAGCGGCGCGGGACCGATGACCACAGGGCGGCGTTGCCGCGCATCGTCTCGCGTGGGGACGGGCGTCCGGCCGCGCGGGGTGGGCGCCGGGGCAGTCCGGCGCGGGCGACGAGGGCGGCGAGTGCGTAGAGGGACGCGGCGACGAGGAGGGTGCCGCGCGGCGACAGGACGGCGACGAGCAGCCCGCCGAGCGCGTAGCCGAGGATCTGGCAGACGCCCGCGCTCATGTTGAGCACGGACCGGCCGAGCAGATAGCCGTCGCGGGACAGGATCTCGGTGAGCAGCCCGTAGCGGACGCCGCCGCCGAGCGCGGCGGGCACGCCCTGGGCGATGACGAGCGCGAGCGCCGCGGCCGTCGGAAGACCCGGCGTCGCCTGTACGGCGGTGGCCAGGCCGAGGAAGAGCGCGAGGCCCGCGAGCGCGGCGCGCGGCGGCAGCCGGTCGGCGGCGGACAGCAGCGTGAGGGCGCCCACGACCTGGGCCAGCGAAGGGCCGAACATGGCGAGCGCGGACAGCAGCGGCGACCCGGTCGACGCGTACACGAGCGAGCCGAGCGCGAGCCCTCCGACGGTCTGCCCCGCGACCTGGAGCGAGGCGGCGCCGAAGAGGGCGGTGAAGGCGGGCGTGCGGAACAGGTCCCGGTAGGTGTGCATGCGGGGAGGCTGGGGCGTGCGCGCCGGCGGGCGTTAATGTTTCGCGCACCTGCGAAACGACGGGGCATGGGGCGGGAGGCGAAGAGGCGTGGGGGTGTGGCGGGTCGGGGCGGACACGCTCGCGGGCAGCCGGTTCGTCGTGTCGCGGCTCGGCGAGGCGACCGCGAGCCTGCGGAAGCTGGCGGACCCGGTCGCCGCGCACCCCGGGGAGCGGCGCTGGCTCGACGCCCATCTGCCGGCCTACCGGGCGCGGCTCGCCGCGGACCCCGTGACGGCGCTGCTGCTCGACGCCGGTTTCGGCGCGCACTGGATCGCCGACTTCCTGACGCCGACCCCGGACGGCGTCCGCGAGGACGATCTGGCGGACGGCCTCGCCCGGATCCGCGCCACACCGCCCGACGTGGTGCGCGCGCATCTCGCGGTGTCCTCGCCGGGCCCGCTGCCCCGCGCGCTCGCGGACGCGGACGACCTGGCGGAGCGCGCTGCGGACGTGCTCGCGTGGGTGTGGTGGGAGACGGTGCTTCCGGAGTGGCCGCGCCGCCGCCGGATCATCGAGGCGGATGTCGTCGCCAGGACCCGGGAGTTGACGCGCGGCGGCTGGGCGGCGGCGTTCGGCGGGATGCGGCCCACGATGCGCTGGCTCGGCGACGGCCTGCTCCGGATCAACGCGCACGACCATCCGCCGCGCGATCTCGCGGGCGCACAGCTCCTGTTCGTCCCGGTCACTCCGAAACAGGGCTGGGTGTCGTGGCCCGAAGGACCGCGCGTGGACCGGTACGCGCTGGTGTACCCGTGCGCCGGCACCCTCGCGGACGCCGGCCGGACGACGCCGCCCGACGGCCTCGCCGCACTCGTCGGCACGGCCCGCGCCCAGGTGCTCGTCCTGCTCGAACAGCCGCTGACGACGACGCAGTTGGTGGCGCTCACCGGGCAGGGGCTGGGTTCGGTGGGCCGGCATCTGAAGGTGCTGCACGAGGCGCGGCTCGTCGAGCGGCGCCGCGCGGGCCGCTCGGTGCTCTACTTCCGGACGCCCACCGGGGACGCGCTCCTCGCCGCGCAACGGCCGGGCGCGTAAACCTTCCGCTCACTCCCCCGTGGTGTCCGCTTCACTTTCGAACGCTACTCTGCCCCACGCGAACACCCGGGCGTGGAGCGACGGTTGTACGCACCGCCCCGCCCGGCCCGCCTTCGCGGCCGGTTCCGCCGAGCACCCTGGATCGCGTAGTCACCTCATGTCCTGGTTCGAATCGTTCATCCTCGGGCTCGTCCAGGGGCTCACCGAGTTCCTGCCGATCTCGTCCAGCGCCCATCTGCGGCTGACGGCCGCGTTCGCGGGGTGGCACGACCCCGGCGCCGCGTTCACTGCGATCACCCAGCTCGGCACCGAGACGGCGGTCGTCATCTACTTCCGCAAGGACATCGCGCGGATCGTCTCGTCGTGGTTCAGGTCCCTCACCGACCGAACGATGCGGGGCGACCACGACGCGCAGATGGGCTGGCTGGTGATCGTCGGCTCGATCCCGATCGGTGTGCTCGGCGTGACGTTCAAGGACCAGATCGAGGGCCCGTTCCGCGATCTGCGGCTGACCGCGACGACGCTGATCGTGATGGGCGTGGTGCTCGGCGTCGCGGACCGGCTCGCGGCCCGCGACGAGGCGGGCGGCCGGCACCGCGCGGCGCGCTCCCGCAAGGAGCTGAAGGACCTCGACGTCAAGGACGGCCTGATCTACGGACTGTGCCAGGCGCTCGCCCTGGTCCCCGGCGTCTCCCGCTCGGGCGCCACGATCAGCGGCGGCCTGTTCCTCGGCTACACCCGGGAGTCGGCGGCCCGTTACTCGTTCCTCCTGGCGATCCCGGCGGTCCTCGCGTCCGGTGTCTTCGAGCTGAAGGACGCGGGCGAGGGCGGCCATGTCTCCTGGGGGCCCACGATCTTCGCGACGCTGATCGCCTTCGCCGTCGGCTACGCGGTGATCGCCTGGCTGATGAAGTTCATCTCGACGCGCAGCTTCATGCCGTTCGTCTACTACCGGATCGCCCTCGGCATCGCCCTGTTCATCCTGGTGAGCGTGGGCGTCCTGAGCCCGCACGCGGCGGAGTCGGCGGGCTGACGTGCCGGGCCGGGAAGAGACCGTCCTTCCCAAGTGTTCCGCTCCACATCCGAGTTGAGCCGACAGGACGGGCGTGCGATGCGAGCGGTGCGGTTTCACGAGTACGGCGGGATCGATGTGCTGCGGGTCGAGGACGTGCCCCGGCCCGTTCCCGCGGCCGACCAGGTGCTCGTCGAGGTGCGGGCGGCGGGCATCCAGCCCGGTGAGGTGAGCATCAGGACGGGGTTCCTGCACGCGCGCTGGCCGGCCACGTTCCCTTCGGGGCAGGGCAGCGATCTGGCCGGTGTGGTCGTCGACGTCGGCTCGCACGTACGGGACTTCACGGTGGGCGACGAGGTCGTCGGGTTCACGCACCGCAGGGCCAGCCACGCCGAGTACGTCACGGTCGACGACGTGCACCTCGTGCACAAGCCTGAGGGCCTCGACTGGGACGTGGCCGGTTCCCTGTACGTCGCCGGGTCCACCGCGTACGCCTGTGTGTGGGCGGTGGACCTCGGGCCCGGCGACACGGTCGTGGTGTCCGGCGCGGCGGGCGGCGTCGGCTCCTTCGCCGTGCAGCTCGCCCGCCGCACCGGTGCCACCGTGATCGGCCTCGCGAGCGAGCCGAACCACGGCTGGCTCAAGGAGAAGGGCGTCCTCCCGCTCGCGTACGGGGACGGGGTGCGGGAGCGGATCCGGCAGGCCGCGGGCGAGGGCGGCGTCGACGCGTTCATCGACACGTACGGCACCGGGTACGTCGAGCTGGCCGTGGAGCTCGGCGTGGCCCCCGGCCGGATCAACACCATCCGGGACTGGGAGGTCGCGGGCCGGGTCGGCGCGCGGACGTACGGGGAGGGCGCGGCGGCCAGCGCGGTCGTGCTCGGCGAGCTGGCCCGGCTCGCGGCGCGCGGCGAGCTGGAGGTGCCGATCGCCAGCGGCTACCCGCTGGAGCAGGTGCGCGAGGCGTTCGAGGAGCTGGAGAAGCGGCACACCCACGGCAAGATCGTGCTGCGGCCGTAGCCGCTCACCAGGGCAGCGGGCCCTCGGCGGAGACGTACGTGCCGGTGGGCCCGTCCGGCCCGACGAGCGCCATCCGCACGATGATCTCGGCGCCCTCCTCGACGGTCTGGACGCCCGTGTTGCCGTTCAGGTCGGTGCGGGTGAATCCGGGCTCCACGGCGTTGATCCGCAGCTCGGGGAAGGCCTTGGCGTACTGCACGGTCAGCATGTTCACGGCCGTCTTGGAGGCCGGGTAGGCGAGGCCGGGATACGCCGACGCCGGGTTGGCGGGATCGGTCGCCCCGGCCAGGGACGCCAGGCCGCTGCTGACATTGACGACGACGGGGGCGGCGGAGCGGCGCAGCAGCGGCAGGAAGGCGTGCGTGACGCGGACGGTGCCGAAGACGTTCGTCTCGAACAGCGGGCGCAGCGTGTCCACGGTCTCGTCGGCCGGGAGCACGATGCCGTTGCCCTCGGTGCGGCCCTCGATCCCGGCGTTGTTGATCAGTACGTCGAGGCCGCCGTCCGCCTCGATGGTCTTCGCGGCCGCCGCGACGGAGGCGTCGTCGGTGACGTCGATGACGACGTGCCGGGCGCCGAGATCCTCGGCGGCGCGGCGGCCCCGCTCGGGGTCGCGGGCGCCGACATAGACGGTGTGACCTGCGGCGACGAGACGGCGGGCGGTTTCGTGCCCGAGGCCCTTGTTGGCCCCGGTGATGAGTGTGGTGGTCATGCGTCCAGACTGCGCCGGGATCGGGGCCGCGCCCAGTCGTCCCGTCTTCCTGGGACCAGCGGTACCAGGAAGATCCGTCCGGGACGGGGCACAGTGGTGACATGGCACATGCGGAGCTCGGCGACTTCGGGGATGCGGTGCGGCGCTGGCGGGACCGGGTCCCGCCGCGGGCCGTCGGGATCGCCGCCGTGGGGCCCCGGCGGGCGGCGGGGCTGCGCCGCGAGGAGCTGGCGCTGCTCGCGGGGATCTCGGCGGACTACGTCACCCGACTGGAACAGGGCCGCGCCGTGAACCCGTCGGACCAAGTGGTGGAGGCGCTCGCCCGCGCGCTGCGCCTGACGGACGCGGAGCGTGAGCACCTGTTCCGGCTCGCGGGGCTCGCGCCGCCCGGCCTGGAGACGGTGCCGGGGCGGCTCACGCCGAGCGTGCGCAGGCTTCTGGACCGGCTGTCGGGGACACCGGCCGCCGTGTTCGACGCGGCATGGACGCTGCTCCTGGCGAACCCGCTGTACACGGCGCTGCTCGGCGAGCGGCCCGAGTGGGGCGGGCACGGGCGCAACGCCGTGTGGTGGACGTTCCTCGGCCCGCCCAGCCGGGTCAGGCAGACCCCGGACGAGCGGCAGGCGATGGAGGAGGCGCTGGTGTCCGACCTGCGCACGACCGCGGCCCGCTACCCGCTCGACCCGCGCCTCTACACGCTGGTGGACGAACTCCGCACGCGCAGCCCCCGGTTCGCCGAGCTGTGGGAGTCGGGCGCGGTGGGCCGGCACGCCGCCGCGCGCAAGACGGTGGACCACCCGCAGGTCGGCCCGCTGACGCTGGACTGCGACATCCTCACGGTGGCGGGCGACGACCTGCGGGTCATGCTCTACACGGCCGAGCCCGGCACCCCGGACGCGGACCGGCTCACGCGGTTGGAGACGACGGTGCTGCCGACGCTCGTCGGCGCCTGATCGGTCACGGAGCCAACTCCTTTACAGCATTGGTCACTTGACGCACAGGACCGCTCGCTCAGGGTTCCCAACCGGCCACCGCGAACGTAGCCTTGGCACATGCCGCCCGCCTCATCCCGTCCCGTGCGGTCTGCCGAGGAAGTCAACGAGCAGATCCGCGGACTGTGGCTGCGCTCCGGCGGCCGGCTCACCGGCGAGCAGCGCAGCGAGTACGCGCACCTGGTCACGGAGTGGGCCGCCGCGATGCGCGCGCAGGTCGTCGAAGCGGCCTGAACCGCCCGGCTCAGCGTCCGCCCGCCACCCGCAGCACGGTCCCCGTCGCGTACGAGGCGTCCGGTGACAGCAGCCAGGCGACGGCCGCGGCGATCTCGTCCGCCGTGCCGGGGCGCCGCATCGGAATGCCGGGCGCGGCCTCCCACGCGATGTCGGGCGTGCCGCTGGTGGCGTGGATCTCGGTGTCGACGATGCCCGGCGCCACGCCGTTGACCCGCACGCCCGCCGGGCCGAGCTCCTTGGCGAGGCCGACGGTGATCGTGTCGACGGCCGCCTTGGACGCCGCGTAGTGCACGTACTGGCCGGGACTGCCGAGCGTGGCGGCGCCCGACGACACGTTCACGACGGCGCCCGCGCCCGCCGCCGTCATGTCGCGGGCGGCGCGGCGGCAGCACAGCAGCACGCCCAGCACGTTCACGTCGAGGACGCGGCGGAAGTCCTCGGTGCGCGCCTCGGCGAACGGGCCGACGGGCGCGGTGACCCCCGCGTTGTTCACAAGGCCCGTGAGCGGCCCGAGTTCGGCAGCCACCTCGTCGAACATCCGCTCCACGTCGGCCTCCTGGGACGTGTCGGCCCGCACGACGAGGCAGCGGGCGCCGGCCTCGCGCACGGCCCGCGCGGTGCGCTCGGCGGCGTCCTTGTCGCTCACGTACGACAGCGCGACGTCGTGACCTTCGCGCGCGAGCCGCACCGACGTGGCGGCGCCGATGCCGCGGCTGCCGCCGGTGACGAGCGTGATGGGGCGGGTCAAGGGGACCTCCTGGTCAGGGGGCGTCCCCGTGGGCCGGGTTGGGGCCGCGGGGGACGTTGATCATGTCGCGCCGGGCGCACCGTACCAGCGCCACCTCTCGCGCCGCTCCCGGCCCTCGAGCTCGCCGCGCCCGGTGGCCCACAGGAGCGTCGCCCACGGGTCCCCGTCAACCGGCACGTCCGGGAAGAGGCGGTGCAGCGTGCGCGCGCACAGGTCGGCGGGGGCCGCGAAGTCGACGCCGAGGCCCTGCGCCAGGTCGTGCGCGTGCACGAGCGTCTCGACGACGCCCATCGCGGCGAAGCCCTCGGGGTCGGAGGCGCCGAAGACATGGAAGCCGCGGGCGGTCGGCGGCGTCGACCGCACCACCGCGGCGAGGATGCCGCCGCCCGCCTCCAGGGCGCCGAGCAGCGCTCCAGGACCCGCCTCGATGTCGACGGTGATGGTGTTCTCGGGCCCTTCGGGGCGGCGCCTGCTGTACCCCCAGCGCACGTAGTCGTCGGCGAGGGGGCGCAACGAGCCGATCTGCGCGGCGTAGAAGAAGAGGTCGTCCGCGAGGTGTTCGCCGGTCTCCCAGCACGTCCACTCCAGCGTGCCCGCCGGGACGTGCCAGTCGGCGTCGAGCGCGGGCCGCAGCGCGTCGACCAGCAGCTCGACGGAGCGCGCCACGTCGTCCGCCGTGACGGGGCCCGTCCTTGGGGTGTTCGGATCAGCTGACATGGCGTGAAGGTAGCAGCGGCTGCGGCGCGTCCCCCAGGCGTTTTCGGCCCGGGCGGCGCACGCCTCTTGGATCTGTGCGCCCGGGGCCCGACACTGAGCCGATGACGCAGCGTGTGGAACTCGCGACCGTCCTCGACCGGCTCGCCGTGGACGAGGTGGTGACCGACTACGCCGCGGCCGTGGACGACGGCGACTGGTCGGCGTACCGCGCCCTGTTCGAACCGGCGGGCCGCGCCGACTACCGGGAGGCGGGCGGCGTCGAGGGCAGCGCCGAGGAGATCGCGCAGTGGCTGGCGAAGACGATGGAGCTGTTCCCGATGCGCCAGCACCTGATCGTGAACCGGCGGGTCCGCTTCGACACCGTCGACCGGGAGATCGGTGACACGGCCCGGGTCCGCGCCGACTACTTCAACCCCATGCGCTTCGCGAACGACGGCGACTCGTCCGCGCCCGACTTCATCTGCGGCGGCCGGTACGCGTTCGACCTGGTGCGCGCGCCGCAGGGCTGGCGGCTGCACCGGGTGACGGTCCACGAGAAGTGGCGTCGGCTGCCCGAGCGGCCCGTCGGCGGCAGCTGACCGGCTCCGACGGCGCCCACTGTCGTCGCCCGGCGACGGCGCGCACACTGGGGGCGCGGGGCGAAGGACGTGCACGGACGAGTTCGGGTCGGGAGGCGCGGCGGATGGGGCGGTGGCGGCAGCGGCTCGACGCGTCGCCGTGGTGGCGGGGCGCGGCGGCGGTCGTGGCGGGCTCCCTGCCCGCGCTCGCGTTCCCCGCGCCCTCGCTGTGGTGGTGGGCGTACGCCGCCCTCGTGCCGTGGATGCTGCTCGCGCGCTCGGCGGGGACGCCGCGCCGTGCGGCGCTCGACGGCTGGCTGGGCGGCCTCGGGTTCATGCTCGCGGTGCACCACTGGCTGCTGCCGAGCCTGCACGTGTTCACAGTGGTGCTCGCGGCGCTGCTCGGCGCGCTGTGGGCGCCGTGGGGGTGGCTCGTGCGGCGGCTCGTCGGCGGGCGGCCGACGCCGTGGCAGGCTGCGGCCGCGCTCGTCGCCGTCCCCTCGTGCTGGCTGATGGTCGAACTGGTCCGTTCCTGGCAAGGCCTGGGCGGTCCGTGGGGGCTGCTCGGATCCAGTCAGTGGCAGGTGGCGCCGGCGCTGCGG
Organism: Streptomyces sp. SDT5-1; assembly: GCF_052245995.1. Classification (NCBI taxonomy): domain Bacteria; kingdom Bacillati; phylum Actinomycetota; class Actinomycetes; order Kitasatosporales; family Streptomycetaceae; genus Streptomyces; species Streptomyces sp. SDT5-1. The sequence goes on from NZ_CM125963.1 coordinate 1,756,804, forward strand.
CTCGCGTCGGTCGGCGGCGTGTGGCTGCTCAGCCTGATCGTGGTGGCGGTCAACACCGCGGTGACGCTGCTCGTCGTCGCGCGCGGGGCGCGTCCCGTGGCGGTGTCCGGGCTCGTCGCGACGGTCGCGGTGACCGGGTCCGCGTGGGCGTGGGCGCCGCGCCCCGAGACCGACGGGCGTGCGCGGATCGCGGTGGTGCAGCCGGGGATCGTCGACGGGTACGGCAGCGTCCAGCGCCGCTTCGACACGGAGGTCCGGCTCACCCGGCAGCTCGCCGACCGGGGCGCCGACCTCGTCGTGTGGGGCGAGAGCAGCGTCGGCCACGACCTGCCGCGCCGTCCCGACCTGGCCCGCCGCCTCGCGGCGCTCTCCCGCGAGGTGGACGCGGAGATCCTCGTGAACGTCGACGCCCGGCGGCGTGCGAGCGACGGCTCGGGCCAGGGCATATACAAGAGTTCCGTGCTGGTCGGCGCGGGCGGCCTCACCGGCGACCACTACGACAAGATGCGGCTCGTCCCGTTCGGCGAGTACGTGCCCGCGCGCTCGCTGCTCGGCTGGGCGACCTCGGTCGGCAGGGCGGCGGGCGAGGACCGGATGCGCGGCACGCGGCAGGTCGTGATGGACGTGCGGCACGGCGGGCAGGTGCTGCGGGTCGGCCCGTTGGTGTGCTTCGAGTCCGCGTTCCCCGACATGACGCGGCAGCTGACGAAGGACGGGGCGCAGGTGCTGCTCGCGCAGTCCTCGACGTCGACGTTCCAGCGCAGTTGGGCGCCCGAGCAGCACGCCTCGCTCGGCGCGCTCCGGGCGGCGGAGACGGGCCGCCCGATGGTGCACGCGACGCTGACCGGGGTGTCCGCCGTGTACGGCCCCGACGGATCACGGGCCGGCGCCTGGCTCGGCACGTCGGCGAGCGCGGCCCGCGTCTACGACGTGCCGACCGCGCACGGCACGACGCTGTACGTCCGCTTCGGCGACTGGCCGGTGCACGGGGCGGTCACGGTCCTCGTGGCGCTGGCCGTGCTCCAGCCGCTGCGGCGGCTGAGCAGCGGAGTCCGGAGGCGGGCGCCGAGCCCGCAGCCCCGCTGAGGTCAGGCCGCTCGCCGCACCTCGCGTACGACCTGTTCGCACAGCTCGTGCGTGGCGAGCGCGTCCCGCGCGCTCAGCACCTTCCCGGCCCGCACCGCGTCCAGGAAGGCGAGGACGGCCTGCTCGATGCCCCGCTGGCGGGCGACGGGCACCCAGTCCCCGCGGCGCCGCACCGTGGGCTGCCCCTTGTGGTCGATCACGTCGGAGAGGTTGAGCACCTGCCGCTTGGAGTCCTGGCCCGACACCTCCAGGATCTCCTCGGTGGAGCCGCTGAGCCGGTTCATGACGCCGAGCGCGGTGAAGCCGTCGCCCGCGAGCTGCAGCACGACGTGTTCGAGGAGTCCGTCGGCGACGCGGGCGCGCACGCTCACGTCGTCGATCGGGCCGGGCGCGAGGAACCGCAGGGTGTCGACGACGTGGATGAAGTCGTCGAGGACCATCGTCCGCGGCTCCTCGGGGAGCCCGACGCGGTTCTTCTGCAGGAGGATCAGCTCGCGCGGGTGCTCGGCGCACTGCGCGTACCCGGGCGCGTACCGGCGGTTGAAGCCCACGGCCAGGCTGACGCCGCGCTCCTCGGCGAGCCGCACGAGCCGCTCGGAGTCGGCGAGTTCGTACGCGAGCGGCTTGTCGACGTACGTCGGGACGCCCGCCTCGACGAGCCGCGTCACGATCTCCGGGTGCGCGACGGTGGGTGCGTGCACGAAGGCCGCGTCGAGGCCTTGCGCGAGGAGCGCGTCGAGGTCGGCGTGGCGCTGCGGCTCCGGCACCCGGAGCTGGTCGGCGACCTCGGTGAGGGTCGCGGGCGTCCGGGTCTGAAGGTGCAGTTCGAGTCCGGGCTGCGAGGCCAGGACCGGCAGGTACGCCTTCTTGGCGATGTCTCCGAGTCCGATGACGCCGACTTTCACGTCTGTGTGCTCCTGTCCTGCGACTGCTGCGACGGGCGGGCCGCCGCGCCGGTCCCCTCCCGGGTCCGTGCAGCATACGGGTCCTGGTAGGGCTCGCGCTGGGGCGGGCGCCAGTCCGCGATGCCGTCCATGCCGCGCAGCAGGAACGTGGGGCCGAGGGCGCCGACGGCCCGGATCGCGGTGTTGCGGAGGGCGATCAGTGGCCGGTTCGCGGTGAGGTTGACGCGGCTGACGGTCAGCGCCTTGCGGGTGATCGCCGTGGTGCGGGGCAGCCGGGCCGCGGTGTAGCCGGGCAGGTCGAGCGGGGTGTCGGGGGCGGCGTGGTGGGCGAGGACGACGGCGTCCTCGATGGCCTGGTTGCCGCCTTGGCCGAGGGTGGGCGCCATGGCGTGCGCGGCGTCGCCGAGCAGGGCGACGCGCCCGCGGTGGAGGGCGGGGAGCGGCTCGGCGATCTGGTGGACGTCGTGGCGCAGCACCTGCCCCGGTTCGACGGCGTCGAGGATCGCGGGGATCGGGTCGTGCCAACTCCCGTACCTGCGCAGGAGCTCCGCCTTCTCGTCGCCGCCCGGCGCCCGTTGTCCGGCCGGGGCCATGGCGGCGCCGTACGCGTAGATCGTGCCGTCGGCGAAGGGGTGGGTGCCCCAGATCTGCCCGCGGCCCCAGGTCTCGTGCTGGGTGAAGGGGCGGCCGAGCGGCGGCACGAGCACGCGCCAGGTGGTGAAGCCGGTGTACGCGGTGCCGGGGTGGTCGGGGAAGAGCGTGCGACGGGTGGCGGAGTCGATGCCGTCGGCGCCGACGACGAGTTCCGCCTCCAGGTCGCCGTCCGGGGTGGCGACGCGCGCCGGCCGGGCGGGATCGCCCTGGACGCCGGGGTCGGTGAGCCGTGCGTCCGACGCCGTGCGCACGGTGTCGTCGGGGAGCCGGGCCGCGAGCAGGTCGATCAGGGTCGCCCGGTGCAGCAGCACGATGGAGCCGCCGAACCGCTCGGCCGCGTGCTTCGGGTCGGCGCGCGAGAGCCAGCGGCCCGCGGGTGTGAGCAGTCCGCCGTCGCCCTCCCAGGCTTCGAGCGAGCGGATCTCCGCGCCGAGCCCCACGATGTCCAGGGCGCGCTGCGCGTTGGGCGCGAGCGAGATGCCCGCGCCGACCGGCCGGAGCCCGTCGGCCCGCTCGAGCACGGTGACGTGCCAGCCGCGCAGGTGCAGCGCGAGGGCGGCGGTGAGCCCGCCGATCCCGCCTCCGACGACGACGGCACGGGGCTGTCCTGACATGACGCCTCCCAAGTGGCCCTGACCCCGTTCACTACAGCTGTAGTGAACGCATGACACGACCGTACTACAGCTGTAGTCGCGGGGTGTAGATTGGCCCCATGAGCAGCAATCACTCCGGGCCCACGCGCGCCGACCGGATCGCCGACGCGGCACTGACGCTGCTCGCCGAGCGCGGCATGCGCGGCCTCACCCATCGGGCGGTCGACGAGACGGCCGGGCTGCCGCAGGGGTCGACCTCGAACCACGCGCGCACCCGGCTCGCCCTCCTGGAGACGGCGGTGCGGCGGCTCGCGGTGCGCGAGGGGCGGGTGCTCTCGGTCGACGAACTGCCGAGTCCGGCGGGCGGGCTCGACTCCCTGGTCGACGGCATGGCGCTCGCCCTGCACCGCTACCTCACCCGCCACCCCCAACTGCTCGTCTGCCGCTACGAGTTGGCCCTGGAGGCCACCCGGAGGCCCGAGCTGCGGACGTTCTTCGACGAGACGGGCCGCCAGTTCCGCGAACCGCTCACCGATCTGCTCCGGGCCGCGGGTTCCCGGGCCCCCGAGCGGCACACGCTGTCCCTGGTGGCGTGGACGGAGGGCATCATGTTCTCGTGCGTGGCGGGCTCCTTCCACGCGTCGGTCCCGACGCTCGCGGAACTGCGCGAGGGCTTCGGCGAGTTGCTGCACGGCATGCTGGGCCCGCACCCGTCGAGCTGAGCGCCCCGGCCTCCGGGGGTGAACCCCGGGCCCCGCCTTCACCCGTGCGGGGCAACCTCCCCCGGTTCGCCCGCCCGCGCCCCCGTCGTCGCACACAGTGACCTCGTGCCAAGAACCTCCAGCTCAGCCACGATCCTGCTGACCGCTGCCGTCGCCGCCCTCACCGCGGCCACCGCCTCCGGTTGCGTCAGCGTCGGCCCGTCGGCCACTCCGAAGTCACCCTCCTCCCCATCGGCCTCCGCCCGGGCGCCCCGCCCGGAGGGTCACGCGGGCTCCCCGGTCGTCCCGTCCCCGGGCCGCGAGTCCCTGGAGCGGACGAAGCCGACCACCGCGCCGCACGCGCGGGAGCACGACGCCGAAGACCTGCCGCAGCAGCCCGCACCCCCGGCGACGGACCGGAAACCCGCCCCCGGCGCCGCCCGACACGGCGCCGCCGACCCCGAACCCCCGGCGGGCCCGAAGCCTCCGAGGCACCCCCACCCCCGAAACGCCCACAAGCCCCCGAAGGTCCCGGCCCAGACCGACGTCTGCGCACTCGGCCGCAAGTACGGCGGCTGGGACCCGGACAGCCCCCAGTCCGCCATCTGCCACGACGCGTACGGCGGTTGACGGACCCTCGCCTCTGCCTGGGCCGCGCGGTGGCACACTCCGCAGCGGCCCGGCGCGGGCCGGCCGCCGCGCCGCGGTCCGGCGTGTGCCCGCCCCTACGACCCGCTCCGCGGCGGCCCCAGCGGCTCGCCGCCGGAGTGCCCCCCGTCCCCCTCTCCCGGCTCGCCGGACCCGGCCCCCATCGCCGCCACCCGTTCCTCGAGGCGGGAGAGGGCGGCGCGGACGCCCTCTCCGTAGCCGTCGTCCGCCAGTGACCCCGCCGCCGCGCGAGCCCTCGCGAGGTGGCTGCGGGCCGCGTCTGGGCGGTCCAACTTCACGTAGTCCGCCGCCAGGTTGAGATGCAGCGACGGGTAGAACGCCCGCAGCGCGAGGGACGACTCGTGTGCCGAGAGCCGCTCCTGGGTCAGGGAGTCGGCCGCCGACAGCGCCCGCAGGTCCCACGCCAGCTCGTCCGAAGGGTCGTCCTGGGTGTCCGCCATGTAGTGCGCGAGCGTGCACCGATGCAGTGCGTCCCCGTCCTCCCCGATCTCGGCCCACAGGCCGAGGAACCGGCCCTGCGCCTCCTCGCGGTCGCCGCCGTGATGCAGCATGACCGCCTGCCCGATGCGGCTCATCATGGCGTCGTCCGCCGCCTGCTCACGCTGCTGTGCCACTGTCTCCTCCAAGCCCGGTCGCCCGGCGCGCCCGACCACGATGTCCGATGCGACGACGCTAGCCGCCGCCACTGACAATCCCGCTCAAGCGCGACTCCCCCGCGAGCCGGACCACGGATCAGCCCAGGTCCGGGATGGTCCAGTCGATCGGCGTGTGCCCCTGCGCCGCGATGGCCTCGTTGATCTGCGTGAACGGCTGGGAGCCGAAGAACTTCCGCGCCGAGAGCGGCGACGGGTGCGCGCCCTTCACCACCGCGTGCCGCTCCGTGTCGATGAGCGGCAGCTTCTTCTGCGCGTAGTTCCCCCACAGCACGAACACCGCGGGGTCAGGCCGCTGGACGACGGCGCGGATCACGGCGTCAGTGAACTTCTCCCAGCCCTTGCCCTTGTGCGAGTTCGCCTCGCCGGCCCGCACCGTCAGCACCGCGTTGAGCAGCAGCACGCCCTGCTCGGCCCACGGCATCAGATATCCGTTGTCGGGGATCGGGGTGCCGAGCTCGGCCTGCATCTCCTTGTAGATGTTCCGCAGGGACGGCGGCGTCTTCACGCCGGGCCGCACGGAGAAGCACAGTCCGTGCCCCTGCCCCTCCCCGTGGTACGGGTCCTGGCCGAGGACGAGCACCTTCACCTTGTCGTAGGGCGTCGCGTCGAGGGCGGCGAAGACCTGCTCGCGCGGCGGGTAGACGGGACCCTTCGCGCGCTCCTCCTCGACGAACTCGGTCAGCTCCTTGAAGTAGGGCTTCTGCAGTTCGTCGCCGAGGACGCCGCGCCAGGACTCGGGCAGCATCGCGGTGTCGGTCACGTCAACAACCTCCGGGGTACGGGCAAGTGCGCGCCCGCGCCCCACCGTGCCGGGGACGCGGTCGCATCGACACCCAGAAACCTACCGGCGCCCACTGACATTCGACGCCCGCACCCGACGAGACCGCCGGCTCACCGGACCACCCAGGTCACCCGGCTCACCAACTGGTCTTGCGGTGCAGCTCCCACATCATCATGATCGTCGACGGGTCGAGCGCCCGCTCCCCGCCCGAGATCTCCTCGCTCGCCGCGATGAACTGCTTGCCCTGCCACAGCGGCAGCAGCCGCGCGTCGCGCACCATGATGTGCTGCGCCTGCTCGAACTGCCGCACCACGACGCCCCGGTCGCGCTCCTTGCGGGACTGCGGGAGGAGCCGGTCGGTGATCTCCGGCGAGACGTACGGCGTGCTCAGGGCGTTCTTCTCGCCGACGAAGGGCGCGATGAAGTTGTCGGCGTCCGGGAAGTCGGGGAACCAGCCGCGCCCGAACACCGGGTACTCGCCCTTCTTGTAGCCCTGTTCGAACGACTTCCACGGGCGGCTCTTCAGCGTCACGTCGAAGAGCTTGGACGCCTCCAGCTGCCGCTTGAGCTCCTCGAACTCGGGCTTGGTCGCCGAGCCGTAGCGGTCGGACGTGTACCAGAGGGTGAGCGGAACGGGCGCGGTGATGCCCGCCTTGGAGAGGATCTCGGCGGCCTTCGTGGCGCTCGGGTTGTTGAACTCGTCGAAGAAGTCGGTCGTGTGGCCCGCGAGACCCCTGGGGACCATGGAGTACAGCGGTTCCACGGTGTTCGCGTACACCTTCTCGGCGATCGCCCCGCGGTCGACGACCTGGGCGACGGCCCGCCGCACGGCGCGCTTGCCCGCCCACGGGTCCTTGGGGTTGAAGACCAGGTAGCTGATCTCCATGCCCGCGCCCTCGACGAGCTGGAGGCCGTTGCCGCCGTGCTGGTCCTGGAGGCTCACGATGTCGTCGGCGGCGAGCCCGCGGAAGGTCGCGTCGATCTTCTTCGCCTTGAGGGCGCCGACCATGGCGGCGGACGACTGGAAGTAGCGGATCGTCACCGCGTCGTTCTTCCGGTCGGCGAAGCCCTCGTAGTTCTCGTTGCGCACGAGTTCGGCCTTGCTGCCGTCGACGTAGGACTTGAGGGCGTACGGGCCCGAGCCCGTCACCTTGCCGTCCTTGCGCACGGACGTCGCCGGGTAGTCGGCGGGGTCGACGATCGACATGGCGGGCGTGGAGAGCACGAACGGGAAGGTGGCGTCCGGCTTGGTGAGGCGGAACGTTACGCCGCGCTCACCCTGCGTCTCCACCCGGTCGAGGCTGCCGAGCAGTCCGGCGGGGCCGCCCTCCACGCCGATCTTGCGGATCCGGTCGATGGAGTACTTCACGGCCTTGGCGTCGAGCGTGTCCCCGTTGGAGAACTTCATGCCCTCCCGCAGCTCGCAGTGGTAGACGCGGTTGGCGGAGTCCTCGAAGCGGCACTCGGCCGCGTCCGCCTGAGGTTCCGCCGCGCCCGACGGCAGGGAGACCAGGGTCTGGTACACGTTGCGGAACAGCTCCCACGAGCCGTCCCAGGACGCCGCCGGGTCCAGCGTGCTCGGCGCGCTGGTGGTGCCCACCACGATGGGCTGCTCGTCGGAGTCCTCGCCCGTGGTCATCAGCCCGCACCCGGCGAGCAGGGTCATCGACGCGAATGCCGCCCACGCGCGAGGGGCAAGGAACCGGTTGAACACGCGCACGCTCCTCGATCAGCCATGCCAGGGTCGGCCGACAATATCGCAGCACCCCGCCGGTTCAACTGCTGCAACCGACGGGGTATTTGGCGAGCGAGGACGTTTGTCGGACGTTGTCTTCAACGTCCGGAATCTGACCTCGGGGCCGAGCGGTCAGCGGCCGCTCACTCGACGCCCGCGTTGAGGAACTTGCCGCCGTCCACCACGAGGTTCTGCCCGGTGATCCAGGAGGACTGCTCGGAGGTGAGGAACGCGGCGGCGCCCCCGATGTCCTCCGGCACGCCGAGCCTGCCCATCGGGTAGGTGGCCGCGACCTCGGCCTCCCGGCCCTCGTACAGCGCCTCGGCGAACTTGGTCTTCACGACCGCCGGGGCGATCGAGTTGACCCGCACCACAGGGGCGAACTCGTGCGCGAGCTGGAGCGTCAGGTTGACCATGGCGGCCTTGCTGACGCCGTACGCGCCGATGAACGGCGAGGCGGAGACGCCGGCCACGGACGCGATGTTGACGATCGCGCCGCCGTTCTCCTTCTGCCACGCCTTCCACGTCTGCTGCGCGAAGCCGAGCGCGGAGACGACGTTCGTGTCGAACACCTTGCGCGCGACGTTCAGGTCGAGCTCGGCGATCGGCCCGAAGACGGGGTTCGTACCGGCGTTGTTGACGAGGTAGTCGACGCGGCCGAAGGCCTCCATGGTGCGCTCGACGGCGGCGGCCTGGTGCGCCTCGTCGTGCGCCTTGCCGGCCACGTAGATCACGCGCTCGGGGCCGAGCTGCTCGACGGCCTCCTTGAGGGCGTCCTCGCCGCGGCCCGTGATGCACACGCGGTCGCCGCGCGCGACGAGGGCCTCGGCGATGCCGTAGCCGATGCCGCGGCTCGCGCCCGTGACGAGCGCGACCCTGCCGGTGGGCTCGGGGAGTTCGGAAGTGGTCATGTCGTGATCCCCCGGCCTCAGTTGAGCGGGCCGCCGGCCACGTACATGACCTGGCCCGAGACGAAGCCGGCCTGCTCGCCGGTGAAGAAGGCGATGGCGTTGGCGATGTCCTCCGGGCGGCCCACGCGCTGCACCGGGATCTGGGTCGCGGCGGCGGCCTGGAAGTCCTCGAAGCCCATGCCGACGCGCTCGGCGGTGGCCTTGGTCATCTCGGTGACGATGAAGCCCGGGGCGACGGAGTTGGCGGTGACGCCGAACTTGCCGAGCTCCTTGGCGAGGGTCTTCGTGAAGCCCTGGAGTCCTGCCTTGGCGGCGGAGTAGTTGACCTGGCCGCGGTTGCCGAGCGCCGAGGAGGAGGACAGGTTCACGATGCGGCCGAACTTGGCGTCCACCATGTGCTTCTGCACGTACTTCGACATCAGGAACGCGCCGCGCAGGTGCACGTTCATGACCGTGTCCCAGTCGTTGGCGCTCATCTTGAACAGCAGGTTGTCGCGCAGCACGCCCGCGTTGTTCACGAGGATCGTGGGGGCGCCGAGCTCCTCGGCGATGCGCGCGACGGCCGCCTCGACCTGCGCCTCGTCGGAGACGTCGCAGCCGACGGCAAGGGCCTTGCCACCGGCGGCGGTGATCGCCTCGACGGTGTCCTTGCAGGCGGCCTCGTCGAGGTCGATCACGGCGACGGCGCGGCCCTCTTCGGCCAGACGGATCGCGGTGGCGGCGCCGATGCCGCGCGCGGCTCCCGTGACGATCGCTACGCGCTGCTCAGTGGTGGACATGCTCTTCGGTCTCCTCGCCCTAGAGGTGCGGCCGCCCTGTCCGGTGCGGGTGAGCAACCGCTTAGTACCTTGTGCGTGCGACGCTAGAAGGCCTGGCACCCGGTGTCAACGTGCGGATCAGGTGCCGCAGCTCACGTGCCGCCCACGACCAGGGCTTTCAGCGCACCAACAGGTCGAGCAGCCGCTCCGCCTCCGCGGCCGGATCCGCGGTCAGCCCGGTGTGCACAGGGCCCGGCTGGACCACGGTGGAGCGGGGTGCGACGAGCCAGCGGTAGCGCCGCCCCGCGTCGTCCTCGGCGGCCTGTCCCGCGGCGTCTCCCCCGCGGCAGTGCCGCTCGACGGCGCCGAGCACGGCGCGCACCCCGGTCACGTCGGCCTCGGGGTCGAGGGCGAGCAGCCGCTTCTCGTCGAGGTGGGTCAGGGCCGTGACGAACGACTTGGCGCGGCAGTACAGGACCACCCCTGCGTTGATCTGCTCGCCGCGCTCGACGCTCGGCACGACGCGCAGCAGCGCGTACTCGAAGACATGGCGTTCGGTCATCGGGCCGCTCCTTCGGTCACCCAGCCGGGGGTTCCGGCGCTCGGGGTGGTCGCCTCGGGCAGGGTGACGCGTTCGTGGATCGTGGCGGCACGCGCGCGTAGCGTCTCGACGTAGGCGCGCCGCACCGCGTCGGGTGTGTCGAAGCCCGGCTCGTCGGCCAGCCATACGTCCGGTACGTCGGCGGCGGCCTCGGCGAGCAGCTCGTCGGTGACGCGCGGCGCCAGCTCGGCGGCGGCCGCCGCGACATCGGGCCCGAAGGGGGCGAGGGCGTGGTCGCTCGCGTCGTACGGCTTGTCGGCCCAGGCCGCGGCGCCCCGCCAGTTGTGGTGCCAGATCATGCTGGCGCCGTGGTCGATGAGCCACAGCTCGCCGCCCTGCACCAGCATGTTGGGGTTGCGCCAGGACCGGTCGACGTTGTTGATCAGCGCGTCGAACCAGACGATCCGGCCCGCCTCCACCGGGTCGACGACGTACGCGAGCGGGTCGAAGCCGAGCGCGCGCGGCAGGAACCGCATGCCGAGGTTGGTGCCGCCGCTCCCCTTGAGCAGTTCCTGCACCTCCTGGTCGGGCTCGCCGAGGCCGATGACCGGGTCCAGGTCGATGGTGACGAGCTCCGGCACGCGAAAGCCCAGCGCGCGGGCGAGCCGGCCGCAGATCACTTCGGCGACGAGCGTCTTGCGCCCCTGCCCGGCGCCCGTGAACTTCATGACGTACGGGAGGAGGTCGTCGGCTTCGACCAGACCGGGCAGCGATCCGCCTTCCCTCAATGGGGTGACGTAGCGGGTCGCGGTGACTTCGGTGAGCATGGGCCAAGGTTATGAGATCAGGATGGCTTTGAACGTCCAGGGATCACCGTACGTACCCCTGAAGGAACCCCCACGGGATCCAGCTCGTCCCCTCGACCAGACCTACCGATGAAGGGACCACCACCCCATGACCTCTTCCACCTCTTCGCAGGAGTCGGCACCCATGAGCCATGTTCCGTCGCGCCGCACCGTCGTCACGGCGGTCGGCGCCGCCGGGCTCGCCGCGGCGCTGACCGCGTGCGGCGGCTCCGACGGCGACACGTCGCAGCCCGCGGGCAACGCGTCGGAGGGCGGCGGCGGGAAGGGCGAGGAGATCGCCAAGACCTCGGACATCCCGGAGGGCGGTGGAAAGATCCTGGCCGACGCCGGGGTGGTGGTGACGCAGCCGAAGGCGGGCGAGTTCAAGGCGTTCACGAACGTCTGCACGCACCAGGGCTGCAAGGTCAACAAGGTCGCCGACGGCACCATCGACTGCCCCTGCCACGGCAGCAAGTTCTCCATCAAGGACGGCAGCGTGGCGCATCCGCCGGCCACGCAGGCGCTGGAGGAGAGGAAGCTCAAGGTGAGCGGCGACTCGATCGAGCTGGCGTAACTCCCGCGCGGCTAAGGGCGCTTCCAGGCGTCCAGCACGTCCGGGGTCGTCGTCACGGTGGCGACCAGGGCGAGCGTGTTGTCGATCACCGCGGGGGTGTAGTCGGCGGGCACCCCCGCGATCGCGTCCCGGGGCACGACCGCGGTGTAGCCGAGGTTCACGGCGTCGAACACCGCGTTCGGGACGGCTACGTTGGCGGAGACGCCGGTGACGACGAGCGTGCGGCAGCCGAGGTTGCGCAGCAGCGCGTCGACGTCGGTCCCGGCGATCGGTGAGAGCCCGTGCAGGCGGCGTACGACGAGGTCCTCGGGCGCGACCTCGACGGGCGGGGCGACGCGGACGGCGTCGGTGCCGGAGAGCTGCTTCACGGGGAGGCGTTCGGTGGCCCGGAAGAGCCGGGCGTTGCGGCTCGCGCCGCGGCCGTCGGGGCGGCGCTCGGCGACGGCGTGCAGCACCTGGACTCCGCTCGCGTGGGCGGCGTCCACCAGGCGGGCCACATTGGCGAGGGCCCCCGACGACCGGGCCTCTTCGGCGAGTTCGGGCAGCGCGCTCTGTGTGCCGACGACGCCCTGCTGGCATTCGACGGTGAGCAGTACGGTGTGCGCGGGGTCGAGCAGCTCCTCCGGCGACATGGCTGGAGGGTAGCCACCATTGCGTGGGCAAGGAAGAGGCCGCATGCTGCGTTTCTGATACGACGTCAGCTCGCGTTCGGCTCACCTCGGCGTGCGCCGGCCGCGTCGGTTCGCACCGGATGCCGGACACAGGGAGCCCGTATGACCACCGCAAGCCAGCGCCGCGGCCGCAGGATCATGATGTCCCCCGAGGAGCGCGACGCGTTCCTCACCGAGCAGCGCACCTGCCGCGTCGCCACGGTGGCGGCGGACGGGACGCCGCACGTCAGCCCGCTCTGGTTCCTCTGGGACGGCGCGTCGCTGTGGCTGTACTCACTGAACCGCAGCCGCCGGTGGGCCGATCTGCGGGCCGACGGCCGGATGGCGGTGGTGGTCGACGCGGGCGAGGACTACGGGGAGCTGCGCGGCGTGGAGCTGTCCGGGCGCGTCGAGTTCGTCGGCGAGTCCCCGCGGTCCGGTGAGCCGTGCCCCGAACTCGAGGCGCCCGAGCGGATGTTCGCGCAGAAGAACTTCGGGTTGCCGGAGATGGTGTACGACGGCCGGCACGCGTGGGCGCGGCTGACGCCGGACAAGATCACGTCGTGGGACTTCCGGAAGCTGGGCGGCTGAGCCGACCGGTCCCGCGGGATCATCCGTCGGCGAGCCGCCCCAGGTCCGCCCCCACCTTCTGCAGCGCCCGCACGGCGGCCCGGATCGAGGGCCGCCGGTCGGCGTCCGCGCGCCACACGACGTACACGTGCCGGCGCACCTTCTGCCGCACCGGCACCGTCACCACGCCCTCCGGCATCGGGTGGCGCCCGAGCAGCGGCGCGACGCACACGCCGAGGCCCGCGGCCACCAGACCCAGCTGCGTATGGGTCTCGGCGGCGCGGTGGCCGACCTGCGGCTCGACCCCCTTGGCGCGCAGCGTGAACATCAGCCACTCGTGACAGAACTCGCCCTGCCCCCACGTGATCCACTCGTCGTCGGCGAACTCCTCCAGGCCGACCTCGTCGCGCCCCGCCAGCGGATGGTCCACCGGCATGGCGATGTCGGCCGGGTCGTCGAGGATGCTCGCCTTGACGAGGCCGTCGGGCATGGGCATCGGCTTGTTGTACCAGTCGAGTACGACGGCGAGGTCGAGGTCGCCGCGGATCACCCCGGCCACCGCGTGCTCGGGCTCCAACTCCTGCGACCGTACGCGCAGTTGCGGATGCTCGGCGCGCAGCGCGGCGAGTGCGGCGGGGAACAGTCCGCGCGCCGCGGTCGGGAACGCGGAAAGTCGCAGCTCCCCCGCGACCTGACCGCGCTGCGCCTCCAGGTCGGCCTGCGCCAGCTCGACCTGCGAGAGGATGCGCGCGGCGTGCTCCGCGAGCAGCCGGCCCGCGTCGGTGAGACGCACGCCGCGTCCGCGCTTGGCGAGCAGCTGCTGCCCGGCCTCGCGCTCCAGCTTGGCCATCTGCTGCGAGACGGCGGACGTCGTGACGTGCAGTCCTTCGGCCGCGCCGCTCACCGATCCGTGCCGGGCCAGGGCGTCGAGGACCCGCAGGCGCTCCAGGTTCAACATGTAAGCGATGCTAAGCGGTATCGCGCACATAATCTCGCTTGTGCTACGAAGACCGGTGGCCGCACTCTGGTCCCCATGAGCACGACGACCGCATCCCGAGTCACCGAGACCCCGGCCCCTCCTGCCTCTCCTCGCCGCGCCTTCGACTGGCGCATCCGCTTCGGCGTACTCGCCCTCATCTGGGGCTTCAGCTTTCTGTTGATCAAGGTCGGCACGGAGGGGTACGCGCCGCTCCAGGTCACGCTCGGGCGGCTGCTGTTCGGCGCCGCGGTGCTGGTCGTGGCCATGGTCGTGAAGCGGCAGCGGCTGCCGCGCGGGGCGCGCACCTGGGGGCATCTCGCGGTCGCCGCGCTCTTCCTGAACGCGCTGCCGTTCTCGCTCTTCGCGTTCGCCGAGGAGACCATCCCCTCGACGCTGGCGGGCATCGCGAACGCGACGTCGCCGCTGTGGGGCATGGCGCTGTCGCTGGTCGCGCTCTCCGAGGACCGGCCGACGCGGCGCCGGGTCGCGGGGCTCGGCATCGGCTTCCTGGGCGTCCTGACGGTCCTCGGCGTCTGGCAGGGCTTCCACGGCCTGGACGTCGCGGGCACGGCGATGGCCCTGCTCGCCTCCCTGTGCTACCCGATCGGCTGGATCTACGTCCGCCGCACGCTGGCGAACACGGGCGAGTCGAATGTCTCGATGATCGGCGCCCAACTCCTCCTGGCCACGGTCCAACTGGCCCTGGTGACCCCCTTCTTCACCTCCTGGCCGACCACCTTCACGCTCGGCCCCCTCCTCGCGATCGCCGCCCTGGGCGCACTCGGCACGGGCATCGCCTTCCTCATCCAGTACGGCCTGGTGGCCGAGGTCGGCCCGACCACCGCCCAAATGGTCACCTACTTCGTCCCGGTCATCGCAACAGCAGCGGGCGTCGCGGTCCTCGGCGAATCCCTCTCCTGGTCGACCCCGGTGGGCGCGGCGATCATCTTGGCGGGCGCGGCGCTGACGCAGGAGAGGCGTAAGGGGCGCGGCTAGGCGTGGGGCGGCGGGGCGGACCCGGTGGGGGCGTCCCACCGGGTCCGCCCTACGCGTAGTGCCTCCGCGGCCCCGGCCGCACCGCCTCCACCACCGCGTCCGCCACCGCTCCCACGTCCGCGGCCGTCAGGCGTGACACGGTGATACGGACTCCGGCCGGCGCCTCCATCCGGAAGCGCGCTCCCGGGGCCACCGCCCATCCGGCGTGCAGCAGGCGCGCCACCGCGCCCGTCTCGTCCGGGACCGGCACCCACACGTTCATGCCGCTGCGGCCGTGCGCCTCGACGCCGCGCTCGGCCAGCGCGGCGATCAGCGCGTCGCGCCGCTCCCCGTAGGACGCCGCGACGGCCGCCGCGTCCACGGCTCCCGCTTCCCACAGACCGAGCACGGCCCGCTGGGTGATCCGGCTGACCCAGCCGGGGCCCAGGCGCTGCCGACCGCGCACCCGGTCCACCGTCCCGGCGTCGCCGGTGAGCACGGCCAGCCGAAGGTCGGGCCCATAGGCCTTCGCCACGGAGCGTACGAACGCCCACTGCCGCGTCGCCCCGGCGAGCGGGCTCAGCGGCAGGTCGACGATGCCGTGCCCGTGGTCGTCCTCGATGAGCAGGACCTCCTCGCTCCGGGCGAGTATCGCGCGCAGGGCCTTCGCCCGCGCCGCGCTCACCGCGGCCCCCGTGGGATTCTGCGCCCGGTCGGTCACGACGAGCGCCCGCGCCCCCGCACGCAGCGCCCGCTCCACGTCGTCCGGCCGCGGCCCCTCGTCGTCCACGCCGACCGGCACCGTCCGCAGCCCGAGCGCCGGCACGAGGTCGAGCATGCTGCCCCAGCCGGGGTCCTCCACGGCGACCGAGTCCCCCGGCTTGAGGTGCACGGCGAGCACCCGCTCGATGGCGTCGAGCGACCCCGAGGTCACGGCCAGCGGCCCGTCCGGCACGCCGTCCGCGTCGAGGTCCACGCGCGCGCGGCGCACGAGCCCCGGCTCCAGCGAGTCGTCCCCGTACAGCACCGGCTCCTTGTCGGCGACGCGCGCCGCCGCCGCGAACACCTCCTCCAGGGAGGGCAGCAGCGCGGTGTCGGGGTTGCCGTCCGACACGTTCCGCACGCCCTCCGGCACGTCCACGCGGATCGCCTCGCGCGCGGTGATCGCCGGCTTCGACCGCACCCGACTGCCGCGCCGCCCGGCCGTCTCGATGACCCCGCGCTCGCGCAGTGTCCGGTACGCGGACGCGACCGTATTCGGATTCACGCCGAGCCGCTCGGCCAACTCCCGCATCGGCGGCAGCAGTTGACCCGGCTCCAGGTCTCCCGCGATCACCCCGCGCTCGACGCTGGCGCAGATCTCTGCTGCGCGACGCCCACTGATCCGATACTCTCCTAGCACAAACCACACTATGCACTAGTGCAATGGAGTTCGCAACATGAGCGTCGCCCAGGAACAGCCGGCCACCTCCTACGCCCCGACGGAGCGCACGGTCCCGACCCGCGCCAAGGAGCGCGCCGCGTACGACCAGGACCTGGTGCACTCGATACTCGACGAGACGTACATCTGCCATCTCGGCTTCGTCCGCGACGACGCCCCCGTCGTGCTGCCGACGCTGTACGGCCGGGTCGGCGAGCGGCTCTATGTGCACGGGTCCACCGGTTCGCGCCCCCTGCGGATGGCCGGACAGCGGGACCCGGGCCTCCCGGTCTGCCTGACGGTGACGCACGTGGACGGCCTGGTGCTCGCCCGCTCCGCCTTCCACCACTCCATCAACTACCGCTCCGTGGTGGTGCACGGCACGGCCCACCAGGTCACGGACCCCGAGGAGAAGCGGCTCGCCCTGGACGCGATCGTCGACCACGTGGTGGCGGGCCGCTCCGCCGACTCCCGCGCCGCGAACGCGAAGGAGCTCGCCGCGACGGCCGTGCTCCGCATCGACCTCGCCGAGGTCTCGGCGAAGGTCCGCGCGGGCGGCCCGAACGACGAGCCGGAGGACATGGACCTGCCGCACTGGGCGGGCGTGGTCCCGGTACAGCGCGGCTACGGCGCGCTGCTGCCGTCGGACGACCTCGCCGACGGCATCGACGTCCCGTCCTACCTCAAGGAACTCTGATGCTGATCCACCCCTGGGACGCGGCTCGCGACACCGCCGAGTGGCAGCGGTGGCTCGCCGCCCACGACTTCGGCCAGCTCGCCGTGAACGGCCTGGCCGGCGAGCCCCCGTTCGTCCAGCCCATGCACTTCGCGTACGACCCCGAGGGCGCTGGCCCGTACGGCGAGGCCGTCGCCCATCTCGCCCGCCCGAACCCGCTGTGGCCCGCGCTCGACGCGCACCCCGAGGTGCTCCTGAGCGTCGTCGACGACTACGCGTTCGTGCCCGGCCCCTGGCAGGCGCCGCCCGACGTCCCGCCGGAGCACGGCACACCGACCAGCGTCTACGCCGCGGTCCAACTGCGCTGCACCGCGCGCGTGGTCGACGATCCGGACGAGAAGGCGGCCCTCCTGAACCGCCAGGTCGCCCACTTCCAGCAGCCCGGCACGTCCGTCCCGGTGACCGCGGGCGACCCGCCGTACGGCCGCATGCTCCCGGGGATCCGCGCCCTCCTCCTCGAAGTGACGGACGTCCGCGCCAAGTTCAAGTACGCGACCCACAAGCCCGAGGAGGTCCAGGACCGGATCGCGGCCGGCCTCGCCGAGCGCGGCGCCCCCCGCGACGCCGGCGCCCTCGCCATGCAGCGCGGCCGACGGCGTCAGCCGGTGTAGCTAGACGGCGCCGCCCGAGCGCGAGAGCACGCTCTCCGGCGCCGCTTCGGCCGGCGTCGGCGGCGCCTGCTCCGCCTTCGAGGACTGCGCGATCAGCGCGCCCACCAGGACCATCGCCCCGCCGAACAGCTGCGGGGCCGAGAGGTGTTCGCCGAGGAGGATCCAGGCGAGGACGGTCGCGACGACCGCCTCCAGGCAGGCCACCACTCCGGCCACCTGGGGCGACAGGAGGCGCACCGACACGACGCCGGTGACGTACGCGACGACCGTGGCGAGGAGGACGATCCAGCACAGGAGCAGCCAGGCGGGGACGGATGCGCCGTCCATGGAGGCGTCGCCCGCGAGCACGGACCAGTCCATGCTCCAGGGGCGGGCGATGACCGTGAGCAACGCGGCGCCGACGAGGAGCCCGTACGCGATCACGCCGAGCGGGTCGGGCGCCTCCGTCGTGTCGCCGCCGTGGTCGGAGAGCACGAAGTAGCCGACCTGGCAGCAGGCCGCACCGAGCGCGAGGAGCAGGCCGAGGGCGTCGAAGCCGAGCCCCGACCAGACCTCGACGACACAGGCGAGTCCCGCCACGGCGATGACCACGCCGATCGCGGCGGCCCGCGTCACGGGCTTGCGCTGCACGAACCGGACCCAGCCGAGCACCAGCGCGGGCGCCAGGTACTCGATGAGCAGGGCGACGCCGACCGGGATGCGGGAGATCGCGGCGAAGTAGCAGGCCTGGACGCCGGCGACCGCGAGCAGTCCGAAACCGGCGAGCAGCGCGGGCCTGCGCAGCACGAGCGCGCGGTGTCGCCAGGCGACCGGCAGCATGACGAGCGCGCCGCCCGCGACGCGCAGCCACACCACGTGCAGCGGGTCGAGGCCGGCCTCGATCAGCGGTTTGGCCGCCACCCCCGAGCCGCCGAACGCGAGCGCGGAGAGCAGGGCGAGGCCGAGGCCCATGCCGCGCGTGCGGGTGGCCTGGTTCGCAGAAGACGTCTTTGACTCGTGCACCGGCACATCATGGCAGTCGGCGTCAGGACCGTCATCCCCGTTGACCCCTGTCTCACGAGGTGGACGCCCCGCGGCCCCGCCGTGTCACACGGGTCGGTTGAGCCGGTCGCGCAGCCCCTCGACATCGACCCCGGCCCGGCCGAGCACCTCCACGGCGCGGCACTCCATGTCCGCGGCGAGCGCCGCCAGCACGTCGACGCCGCGCGCCCGCTCGTCGCCGCGGGCCGCGGCCCGCTCCACGCCCGCCTCCATCGCGGCGGCCGCGACGGGCGACCAGCCGGGCGCCGAGGGCACGAGAGGGACGGCTCCGGAGTCCTCCACGGAGCCCTGCCAGCGCAGCCCGTAGCCGATGCTGCGCTGCACGAGATAGCCGAGCAGCCGCGCCACCTGGGCGCCGTCCGGGAACGCCGCGCGGACGTCGGGGTCCGACTCCAGGAGCGAGTGCAGCAGGTGCGCGGTGTCGATCTGCCGGTCCCCGTCCCTGACCGCGCGCCGCCGAGCCCCCGCGACCACCGCCGCGAGCTCGTCGCTCAGCTGGGCTGCTGCGGGATCTTCACTGGTGGGGCCGAGCGCGTCGGCGTCGGACGGGGTTGAGCTATGCACAGTCCCCACCCCATCAGCGCGGGCCTTCCGGAACATCCACGGTGAGGAGCATTCTCGTGTCCGACACAAGTTGGGCACCGATCCGGGACATCTCCTCCTTACGGATGAGATCACGCCACTCTCCCCCGAGGGGATCCGGACAACCCGTCCCAGAACTGACGGTTCATCAGTATTGAATGTTCGAGGCCAGGCGGCTACTTTCCGCGACGACGCGACACCGAAGCCCGTCATGGCTCTCGACTCAAAGGGGTGGCCACATGGCCGAAGTCAGCGCGGAAGCACGCATGGAAGCGCCCGCGGAGAAGGTCTGGGCGCAGCTCACCGACTTCTCCTCGTACGGGAAGTGGAACGCCACCCACACCGACTTCCCCAAGGGCGGACCCGCCTCGCTCGAAGTGGGCGGGCAGTTCGAGGAGAACATGAAGCTGATGGGCTTCCCCGCCGAGGTCACCTGGACCATCGAGGAGCTGGAGACCGCCCGCACGTTCGCCATCCGGGGCAAGGGCCCGATGGGCGTCAACCTGTTCATGCACTACTCGCTCACCCCGGAGGGAGACGCGACGACGGCGCGTATCAAGGGCGAGTTCACGGGCGCGGCGGTGTCGTTGATGGCGGGCAAGCTCAAGGACTCGGCAACGGCCGCGCTCGACGAGTCACTGCGCAAGCTGAACGGCCTGGTGACCTGAGAGCCAGGGCGACACACACGGAGAAGTGCCCCGTACGCGCGCGTACGGGGCACTTCTCATGCGCTCTGTCCGACTCCTGGGCCCGCACGGGGCTCAGTCCTCGTCGGCGAGGATCAGGTACAGCTTCTTGCGGGCTTCGTTGATGACGCCGATCGCCTTGTCGCGCTGATCCTTGCTGCCGGTCTTCCAGACCTGGCCGAAGGCCTCCATGAGGCCGAAGCTCGCGCTCCGGATCTCGTTCATGGCCTCCCAGTCGACGCCCCTGCCGGCCTCCTCCCAAGGAGCCTCTGGCCCCTCTTCGGCGGCGGTGCGGCCGTCGTCGGTGAGCGAGAAGAGCTTCTTGCCGCCCTCGCTCGCGCTGGCGATCAGACCCTCGTCCTCGAGCAGTTGAAGCGTCGGGTAGACCGAGCCGGGGCTCGGCTTCCACGCGCCACCGCTGCGCTCGGCGATCTCCTGGATCATCTCGTAGCCGTGCATCGGGCGGTCCTTCAGGAGGGCCAGGATCGACGCGCGCACATCTCCGCGCCGCGCCCGTCCGCGGGGCCCGCCGCCGCGACCGCCACGGCCCCAGGGGCCGCCCGGTCCGCCGAATCCGGGCCCGAACGGCCCGAACGCCGCCCGGCGACCCTCGAAGCCGCCGCGCTCGAATCCGCCCCTGCCCTGATGGCCGGGGCCGCAGTGTCCATGCCCGTGTCCGGGCTCGTATCCATGAGTACGCATGGCAATCAGTCCTTTCGTACGTTGCGCGATCTTCAACCGATCGCGATGCCTCAACGATATATCGGAACTGTTCGGACGGCAAGCCCCGGCGAATGATCGAGTGCCGCGAAGGCAAGGCCAGGCGTCCCGAATTGGCCTTGGGCCGTTGTCAGTGGGTGCGGCTACCGTCCCTGACATGCGTATTCGTATCGTCGACGCCTTCACCGACCGACCGTTCGCCGGCAATCCCGCCGGCGTGCTGCTCCTGGACGCCTTCCCGGACGACGCCTGGCTGCAGAGCGTCGCCCTCGAGATCAATCACGCGGAGACCGCCTTCGCCCACCCTCTGCCCGAGGGCGGGGAGGCCGACTGGGCGCTGCGCTGGTTCACGCCCGCCGCCGAGGTCGACATGTGCGGGCACGCCACCCTCGCGACGGCCCACGTGCTGCACACCACCGGGCTCACGCACGGCCCCGTACGGTTCGCGACGCGCAGCGGTGTGCTCGTCGCGACGCCTGGCGAGGGCGGCGCGCTGACCATGAACTTCCCGACCGCCCCGCTCACGGAGGAGCCGGTGCCCGCGGGGCTCGCGGAGGCCCTCGGCGCCACCCCGCTCTCCGTGCACGACACGGGTGCGAGCGTCGGGGACCTGCTCGTCGAGCTCGCCGACGAGAAGACCGTGCGGTCCCTCGCCCCCGACCTGAGAGGGCTCGCCAAGCACTCCAAGCGCGGCATCATCGCGACCGCGCGGGCCGAGGACCCCGCGCGGGGCTACGACTTCGTGTCGCGCTGCTTCTTCCCGAACGTGGGGGTGGACGAGGACCCGGTCACCGGCAGCGCGCACACCGCGCTCACCCCGTTCTGGGCCGAGCGCCTGGGCAGCGACGAGCTGACCGGGCTCCAGGCCTCCGCCCGCACCGGACTGGTCCGCGTGGCGCTGCGCGGCGAGCGCACCCTGCTGACAGGACACGCGGTCACCACGATCGAGGGCGAGCTCAACGTGTAGTTCGCGACGGACAGGTGGGTCAGGCCGTCGGCAGCCAGCCCACCTTGCCCGCCAGCAGGGCGTATCCGACGAACGCGCCGATGTCCAACAGGGAATGGGCCACCACCAGTGGCCCGACCCGCCCCCACCGCCGGTAGAGGAGGACGAAGACGACGCCCATCGCGAGGTTCCCGAAGAAGCCGCCGATGCCCTGGTACAGGTGGTACGAGCCGCGCAGCACGGACGACGCGACGAGCGCCGTCCCCGGCGTCCACCCCAACTGCCCCAGCCTGCGCAGCAGATACCCGACGACGATGACCTCCTCTACCACGGCGTTCTGCACCGCGGAGAGGATCAGCACGGGGAACTTCCACCACACGTCGGGCAGCGCCTCAGGCACCACCGTGAGGTTGAAGCCGAGGCCGCGCGCCGCCAGGTAGAAGGCGATGCCGGTGCTGCCGATGACGGCGGCGACCGCGGCCCCGCGCCCCGTGTCGAACCACGGCCGCTTCCGGTCGAAGCCGATCGTGCGCAGCCCCTCGCCCTCCCTGAGCAGGAAGTGCGCGACGAGCGCGACCGGCACGAGCGCGCTCGCGATGCCGAACAGCTGCCAGGCGAGGTCGAGCCACGGGCGGCCTGGTGCGGCCGACGCGTTGAGCGTCGCCGCCTGGTCCTTGAGGCCGCCGGGTTTCGTGACGGAGCCGACGAAGCTGATGAGCGCGGACACTCCGCTCGCACCGAGCGAAAGCCCCAGAACGAGCAGCGTCTCGTCCCGCAAAAAGCGCCGTGAGAGCCGCCCTTCGGGACAAGAACCGGGCATCGGCTCCGCCTCCACCTGCACACCTGCCTCCAGTTGGTCATTCCCGCCGCATCCGCAACAGCGCCCCGCTAGGGTCTCGAATGCAGGTACGAAGATCGCGTGCGACAGGCCGAGGGGGCCGAGGCGACGCAATTCGGCGCACCGCTCCCCCCTTGGCTGCTCCACCGCTTATACCGCAACAGCCTTTGTGGCTCAGGGAGGGGCTCCATCGCCATGGGACGTCACAGCAGCATGCCCGACGCGTACGGGACGGCGGACGCCGCACCCCGTCCCCGCTCGCGCGGCCGCACCGTCGCCGTCGCGACCGCGCTCGTCGTCGTGGCCGCGGCGGGCACGGCGGCGGTGGCCCGCCCCGACCTCATCGGCCTCGGGGGCGGCTGCGAGGACGAGGTCCACCTCGACGTGGTGGCCTCCCCCGACATCGCCCCCGCGCTGCGCGAGGCGGCGACGCAGGCCCGCAAGGAGAAGGTCACGTCGGACGGCAACTGCCTCGACGTCGCCGTCACCGCCCGCGACGCGTACAAGGTCGCCGACACCCTGCGCGCGGGCGAGGGCCGCGCTGACTTCCAGGTGTGGGTGCCGGACTCGGACGTCTGGGTGCAGCGCGTCGCCTCGGGCTCGGGCGCCGCCCAGGTCACCCCCGCGGGCAACATCGCCTCGTCGCCGGTCGGCGTGGGCATGGTGCCGTCCGCAGCGAAGTCGTTCGGCTGGCCGCGCAAGACGTACACCTGGGCCCAGTTGACGGGCGCCGCGCTGGAGAGCGACAAGCTGCGCCTGGGCGCCGCCGACCCCGCCCGCAGCGCCAGCGGACTCCTCGCGCTCACCAAGCTGGCCGCCACGACGAAGAAGGGCGACAGCACGCAGGCCGCGTCGATGGCGAAGGCGCTGTCGCAGCGCACGTCCGACAGCGACGCGCAGCTCATGGACACGGTGCCGCGCGACGGCTCGGGCACCGAGCAGGGCAATCCGCGGCGCAACGAGGCGCTGATCCTGTCCGAGCAGGCCGCGTACGCGCACAACAAGGAGGCGGGCGAGGCGGGTTCGGTCGACCTCTTCTACCCGAAGGACGGATCGCCCGCCCTCGACTACCCGTTCTCGCTGGTCGGCGAGGACACGCTGAGCACCGACGAGAGCCGCGCCGCCGTCCGCCTCATGACGCTGCTCGGCGCCCCCGAGGGCCGCGCGATCCTGGAGCGGCACGGCTTCCGCACCCCGAACGAGCGCTCCCCCGAGAACGTCGCCTCCCGCGCAGGCGGCCGTTCCCCGCAGCCGTACGAGCAGGCGGCGGCCGAGACGCCCACCGAGGAGCAGCTCGAGGAGACCCTCGGGATGTGGACGATCACCGTGCAGAGCGCCCGCATCACGACGGTGGTGGACGCCTCCGCCTCGATGGGCAACATCGTGCCGAACCGCGGCGAGTCCCGCATGGAGGTGACGAAGGCGTCGATGCTGGCGGCCCTCTCGACGTTCACGCCGGAGGACGAGATCGGCCTGTGGGAGTTCTCCACGTTCCTCGACGGCGAGCGCGACTACAAGAAGCTCGTGCCGACCGAGCGGCTGGGCGACCACGTCGGCTCCGGCACCCAGCGCGACCGCCTCTCGGCCGCCTTCACCGCGCTCCAGCCCGTGCAGGGCGGGGCCACCGGCCTGTACGACACCACGCTCGCGGCGTACAAGGCGGCCACGTCCTCGTACAAGAGCGGTCGGTTCAACGCGGTCGTGGTGGTCACCGACGGCGTCAACGAGGACGAGGGGTCGATTTCCCGCGCGCGCCTCATCGAGAAGCTCGGCGACCTCAGCGACCCGGAGCACCCCGTCCCGCTGATCGTCATCGCCGTCGGGCCCGACACCGACAAGCACGAGGTCGAACAGCTCGCCGAGGCCACGGGCGGCTCCGGGCACCAGGTCACCGACCCGGCGGACATCCAGAAGGTCATCCTGAAGGCGATCATCGAGGCGGGCGCCAAGGCGAACTGACCGCCGGGACCTCAGCCCAGCGGAACCGTCGGCTCCGGCAGCCCGACCGGCCAGGTGTGCACCGGATCGCCGTGGTGCATCAGCTCGCAGTACCGGCGCGTGGTCGCCGCGAGCGCCGCGTCCCGCGCCAGCCCGCTCTCCAGCGCCCGGTGGTACGTCGCCGACTGCCACGCCGCACCGTTCATCCGCTGCCGGCAGCGCCCCTCGATCACGCCGAGGTACAGGTCCCGGTCGGCCGGCTCCACGCCCCACGCGTCGAGCCCGGCCGCCGCGAGCGGCAACAGCTCGTCCCGTACGAGGTGCACCGCGGGGACCCGCTCCGTGCCGCCGAACCGGCCCCTGCGCGGCCACTCCAGGCGCGCGTCGATGCCGTACCGGCACGCGGCGTCGAAGTTGCGGGCCGCCGCGGCGAAGGGCAGCCGCGACCACACCGGCCGGGAGTCCTCCGCCAGGGCGCGCACGATCCCGTAGTAGAACGCGGTGTTGGCGATGACGTCGACGACGGTGGGTCCCGCGGGCAGCACCCGGTTCTCCACGCGCAGATGCGGCACGCCGTTGGCGACGCCGTACACCGGGCGGTTCCAGCGGTACACCGTGCCGTTGTGCAGCACGAGTTCGGCGAGGTTCGGGGTGTCGCCCTTGGCGATGACGTCGAGCGGCCGTTCGTCGTCGAGGATCGGGAGCAGCGGCGGGAAGTACCGCAGGTTCTCCTCGAAGAGGTCGTACGCGGAATCGATCCAGCGCTCCCCGAACCAGGTGCGCGGCCGCACCCCCTGCGCCGCGAGCTCCGGCGGCCGGGTGTCCGTCGACTGCTGGAACAGCGGCGGCCGCGACTCCCGCCACAACTCACGCCCGAACAGGAACGGCGAATTGGCGCCGAGCGCGATCTGCACGGCGGCCACCGCCTGCGCCGCGTTCCACACGTCGGCGAAGCGGCCCGGGGTCACCTGGAGGTGCAACTGCACGGACGTACAGGCGGCTTCGGGCGCGATCGAGGAGGACGTGCAGGTCAGCCGCTCGACACCGGCGATGTCGAGGGTGAAGTCCTCACCGCGCGCGGCCGTGATCTGGTCGTTGAGCAGCGTGTAGCGGTCGACGTCCGACAGGTTCGCGGAGACCAGGTCGTCGGCGCTCAGCGTCGGCAGAATGCCGATCATCACGATGCCCGCGTCCACCTCGTTCGCCTTGCGGTGCGCATATCCGAGCCCGGTCCGCAGTTCCTCGGCGAGCTGGTCGAGAACGCGGCCGCCGAGCCGGTGCGGGGCAATGTTCACTTCGAGATTGAACATCGCGAGTTCGGTCTGGAAATCGCGGCTCGCGATCCGCTCGAGAACTTCCGCATTCATCATTCTCGGCAGCCCGTCGGGCCCGGCGAGATTCAGCTCGATCTCCAGGCCCATGAGATTCTGCGGGCGGTCGAAGCGCTTCTCGTCCAGCAGCCGCCCGAGCCCCTCCAGGCACTCGCCGAGCTTCTCCCGATAGCTGCGCGGGTCGGCCAGGTCGACCGACTCCGCATCGACCTTCTCCCCCATGGAAGCGTCCCTCCTCGCGCGGGCGGCTCGTCGGTCCGGCCGCGTGTCACGGTGGATGATGCCCCGGCAATGTGATCGATAACGCCCCGCGCGGATCCGCGGGGCAGTACTCTCGACCCAGTTACCCACGGGCACATTCCTTAGGCATGCGGCCGACCGCAGATTCTTCGGACCGCGGCCCTGGTGAAAAACGCCGACAAGAACAGGCCGTCCGCTCGACCGAAAGACATCGAGGTCACGGACGGCGGCACCGGCGAATATGGGGAGAATACCCACAAAACCCCGCGAGAACACGCCCGAATAGCGTCTTGCGGTCTTCACGGGGCGTGCTAGCGGAAACACCCTGTGAACACGCGTCGTATAAACTCCGCTGGCGAGACAGAGAGTTGGCACCCTCGGTCCGGGTCCGGTCCTGAGCCCCGCCCCCTCTGCCCCGCGCATCCCAGTGCACCCGCAGCAGACAGCGCCGTCCGCTCGTCCCGCACCGCCCTCGCACCACGTGTCACGTGCCTGTCGAATGAGAGGCGACCCACCATGCCGCTGCACGTCCCACCGACCCCAGCGCCCGCCCTGCGCAGCGTCCTCACGGCCCTCGGTTCCCCCACCGCCGTCCGCGAGGCCCGCACCCCGTCCCTGCGCGCCGCACAGGGACCCGCGACCCCCGAACTCCCCCTGCCGCTCCATGTGTTGGACCACATCACCGAGGCCACCGGGCCGTCCAGGGCCCGGCTGACCGGCTGGCGTTTCCTGATCCGCTGCGGAGAGCGCGCGGTGGCGGCGGCCGACACCATGCTCACACCCGACGGCTGGGCCTTCTCGCACTTCTTCGAGGGCCCGTACATCCGCTCGACCGAGCGGGCCCTGCGCCAGGCCGAAGCGCTGCCCAAGGCCCATCAGCCCCGGCTGCTCTCGGTCCCCGAGCTCTACATGCTCACGCTGTGGCTGCACGGCGATCCGGCCGCCGATCCCGAGCGCGGCCACCCGGCCGCCGACGACATCCTGATCCCGCTGGCGCCCGCCCCGCCCGGCATCGCCCCGTACCGCCCGCACCGGGTGGCGGAGCTGCTGCCGGTCCTCACCCACCGGCTCACGCCGGCCCCCTTGGGTCTGCTCGCCTGATCCGGCCGGGGTCCGCCGACGACCCCGGTCGCACGAAGCCTGTGCCCCGCACCGTCCGCCGTCCGGTCGCGGGGCACAGCCCTGCCCGGGCGGACTAGCCCGTACCGACCACTCCTAACCACCCGAAGGGTCAGTCGAGTTGGACTGAACCGTCCGCACGGGTGATGCGTCTCCCACCTATGAGGACCGCTGCAAGGAAATCCCTGCGGATTGACGTCCACAGGGCAACACTGGGTTCCAGAACTCACGACATCGGGGGGCGGCCATGAACATTCCTTCAAGCCGCGGCACGTCGAGCACCATCAGCACAGCAAGCACAGCCCACGTCATAGAGACAACTTCGCAGCGAAAGATCCCATCCATGTGCCAGCACCAGCCATCCTGCCCGACAGCGGAATCCGAGGACAGGGAAGCAGCGCTCCCCGTGGCTCACCACCCCGAGCAGGGGTGGAGCCTCCTCTGCAACGGGGTCCTGCTCTTCGAGGACACCGGCGAACTGCTGCCCAACGGCAGGATCATCGCCCCGCACCGCCCCTTGGGCACGGTGGTGACGGCGGCCTAGCGGGCCGCCGAGCGGGACTGCGCGACCGAGGGCCGCGCAGTCCCCTTGAACATCAGCCCTCGTAGGCGTCGATCGGCGGGCAGGAGCACACCAGGTTCCGGTCGCCGAACGCCTGGTCGATGCGCCGGACCGGCGGCCAGTACTTGTCCGAGGCGACCACACCGGCCGGGAAGACACCCTCTTCCCGGCTGTACGCGTGGTCCCACTCGCCGCCGAGCATCCCCGCCGTGTGCGGAGCGTTCCGCAGCGGATTGTCCTCGGCGGGCCACTCGCCGGACGCGACCCGCTCGATCTCGCCGCGAATCGCGATCATCGCGTCGCAGAACCGGTCGAGCTCCTCGATGTCCTCGCTCTCCGTCGGCTCGATCATCAGCGTCCCCGCGACCGGGAACGACATGGTCGGCGCGTGGAAGCCGTAGTCGATGAGGCGCTTGGCGATGTCGTCGACGCTGACGCCGGTCGCCTTGCTGATCGGGCGCAGGTCCACGATGCACTCGTGCGCGACGAGTCCCGCGGGTCCCGTGTAGAGCACCGGGAAGTGCGGCTCGAGGCGCTTGGCGATGTAGTTCGCGGAGAGCACCGCCACCTGCGTGGCCCGCTTCAGGCCCTCGCCGCCCATGAGCCGCACGTACGACCAGGAGATCGGCAGGATGCCGGCGGAGCCCCACGGTGCGGCGGAGATCGGGCCGACGCCCGTCTCCGGGCCCGCGGCCGGCTGGAGCGGGTGGTTCGGCAGGTACGGGGCGAGGTGCTCGCGGACGCCGACCGGGCCCACACCGGGACCGCCGCCACCGTGCGGGATGCAGAAGGTCTTGTGCAGGTTCAGGTGCGAGACGTCGCCACCGAAGCGGCCCGGCTTGGCGAGGCCCACCAGCGCGTTGAGGTTCGCGCCGTCGACGTAGACCTGGCCGCCCGCGTCGTGCACGGCGGCGCAGATGTCGGCGACGTGCTCCTCGAAGACGCCGTGCGTCGACGGGTACGTGATCATCAGGACGGCGAGCTGCTCGGCGTGCTGCTCGATCTTGGCGCGCAGGTCCTCGATGTCGACCTCGCCGTCGTCGGCGGTCTTCACGACGACGACCTTCATGCCGGCCATCACGGCGCTCGCCGCGTTCGTGCCGTGCGCGGAGGACGGGATGAGGCAGATGGTGCGCTGCTCGTCGCCGTTCGCCCGGTGGTAGCCGCGGACCGCGAGCAGACCGGCCAGCTCGCCCTGCGAACCGGCGTTCGGCTGGAGCGACACCTTGTCGTAGCCGGTGACCTCGGCGAGCCGCTCCTCCAGCTCACGGATGAGCGTCAGGTAGCCCTGCGCCTGCTCGGCCGGGACGAAGGGGTGCAGCTGGCCGAACTCGGGCCAGGTCACCGGCTCCATCTCGGTCGTCGCGTTGAGCTTCATGGTGCACGAGCCCAGCGGGATCATGCCGCGGTCGAGCGCGTAGTCGCGGTCGGCGAGCCGGCGCAGGTAGCGCAGCATCGCGGTCTCGGAGCGGTACTGGTGGAAGACGGGGTGCGTGAGGTACTCGTCCTCGCGCAGCAGCCCGGCCGGCAGCGCCTCCTCGACCTCGGCGTCCAGCGCCTCGATGTCGGCCTCGACGCCGAAGGCGTTCCACACGGCGCCCAGCTGCTCGCGCGTGGTGGTCTCGTCGCAGGCGACGGAGACGTGGTCGGCGTCGACGAGGCGCAGGTTGACACCGGCCTCGCGCGCGGCGGAGACGACCTCGGCGGCCTTCCCCGGCACGCGCGCCGTGACGGTGTCGAAGTACGCGCCGTGCACGAGCTCGACGCCGCCCGCGGTGAGCCCGGCGGCGAGCAGGGTGGCGTAGCGGTGGGTGCGCCGCGCGATGGACTTCAGCCCGTCGGGTCCGTGGTAGACGGCGTACATGCCGGCCATGACGGCGAGCAGCACCTGCGCCGTACAGATGTTGCTGGTCGCCTTCTCGCGGCGGATGTGCTGCTCGCGGGTCTGGAGGGCGAGGCGGTACGCCTTGTTGCCGTCGGCGTCGACGGAGACGCCCACGAGGCGGCCCGGCAGGGAGCGCGCGAACTTCTCGCGCACGGCCATGTATCCGGCGTGCGGACCGCCGAAGCCCATCGGGACGCCGAAGCGCTGCGTCGTACCGACGGCGATGTCCGCGCCCAGCTCACCGGGCGAGGTCAGCAGCGTCAGAGCCAGCAGGTCGGCGGCGACGGTGACGATGGCGCCCA
This sequence comes from Streptomyces sp. SDT5-1, assembly GCF_052245995.1. NCBI lineage: Bacteria > Bacillati > Actinomycetota > Actinomycetes > Kitasatosporales > Streptomycetaceae > Streptomyces > Streptomyces sp. SDT5-1. The sequence continues at coordinate 1,786,344 of NZ_CM125963.1, forward strand.
GCTCGTGCGCCTGGTCGATCACGGGCTTGATGTCGCGGACGGCACCGGAGGCGCCCGGGTACTGCACGAGCACGCCGACGACGCCGCGCTCGGCGACCTCGGCGGGGATGCCCTCGCTCAGGTCGGCGACGACGATCTCGACACCCGTGGGCTCGGCGCGCGTCTGGATCACGGCGATGGTCTGCGGCAGGGCGTCGGCGTCGACGACGTACACGCCGTTCTTGACCTTGCCGACGCGGCGCGAGAGGGCCATGGCCTCGGCGGCGGCGGTGCCCTCGTCGAGCAGCGAGGAGCCCGAGGTCGGCAGCCCGGTCAGCTCGGCGACCATGGTCTGGAAGTTGAGCAGCGCCTCCAGGCGGCCCTGCGAGATCTCCGGCTGGTACGGCGTGTAGGCCGTGTACCAGGCCGGGTTCTCCATGACGTTGCGCAGGATCACCGGCGGCGTGAACGTGCCGTAGTAGCCGAGGCCGATCATCGAGCCGAGCACCTGGTTGCGCTCGGCGAGCGACGTCAGCTCGGCGAGCACCTCGGCCTCGCTGCGGGCGTCCGGAAGGTTCAGCGCCTCGGCGCTCTTGATCACATCCGGCACCGCGGCCGCGGTCAGCTCGTCGAGCGAGCCGTAACCGACCTGCGCGAGCATCTTGGCCTGAGCGGCGTCGTCGGGACCGATGTGACGCTGCTCGAAGGGGATTCCCCGCTCCAGGTGGGAGAGCGGAATACGGTTGGCGGTCATTGCGGAGGCCTCCTGGTCATTGCGACCTACGAGGGGCACCACGGCGCGGGTACCCGGACGGCCTCCCCCTCTGTCATCTCAACCTGAGAGCTTCACCGGCCCACCCCGCGAGAACACGGAACACACCGGCTTGCACCGTCGGTGAGAGCGGAAACCGTGCACCCCGCCCTGCTTTCCAGAGTGACCTCGTCCGTGCGGTACGTGAGCCTGAGAGATTCCGGGGAGGATTTGCTCCTTCGGCGCCCCCGACGACTGCCGGAGGACTCTCCCGCACGGGGTCAACAGCCATCTGCCAGCCTACCAGCGGCGACATGGCCCGAGCCCTCGAGTGGCCGCCTTCCCCAATGTGCTCTTTCGTAGTGGTTACAGACCAGTTGCGGTCATTGCGATCCGCGCGATCAGTTGGAGGGCCCGTGCAGACCGATGTCGATCCGCGCAATCTGATCGGCCGCAAGGCCTTCGACCGCGACGGGGCCAAGATCGGCACCATCGACGAGGTGTACCTGGACGACGCCACGGGCGTCCCCGAGTGGGCGGCGATACGGACCGGCCTGTTCAGCCGCGACGCCTTCGTCCCGCTCGAGCCCAGCGAACTCGTCGACGGCACGCTCCGGGTGCCCTTCGAACGCTCCCTCATCAAGGACTCCCCCGACTTCGGCGTGGGCCGCCACCTCTCCCCCGAGCAGGAACTCCAGCTCTACGACCACTACGGTCTCGACATCACGGCCCCTCAGTCGTCCGACGTCACGTTCGGCAAGGTCGCGGGCGCCGACGACGACCCGGCCTGAGCCCTCTCCCTTTCGCCGCCCTCCACCAGCGGCAGCGGCTCCGCGGGCACCAGCTCCGGATCGTCGACCCGGAACGTCCGCACGCGGCCCGGCACCGCCGCGTACGGCGTCTCGAAGCGCACCGTGACCCGCCCCAGGCCGCTCCCCTGCACCCAGCCGGGCCCGAACTCGGTGTGCCGCACGTCGTGCCCGGCCAGCCACCGCCGCTCGGCGGGCTCGGGCTCCGGCTCGACCGCCTGCACGGGCTCGGCCGGCACCTCGGCGCCCTCCGGCTCCCCCGCTGCCGCGGCGGCCTCCTCCTCGGCCGCGGCGAACTGCGCGAACAGGTCCTCCTGCGTGAAGTCCGCGAGGCCGCTGACGCCGACCCCGAGCAGCCGCACGCCACCCGTCGTGTCCACGGACTCCAGGAGCCGCGCGGCCGCCTCCCGCACCACTCCCGGATCGTCCGTCGGCCCGCGCAGCGTCTCCGACCGCGTCAGCGTCGAGAAGTCGTAGCGCCGCACCTTGAGCACCACCGTCCGCCCCGACCGCTCGGCGGCTCTGAGCCGCTCCACGCACCGGTCGGCCAGCCTGCGCACCTCCATGCGCACCCGCACCCGGTCGTGGATGTCCACGTCGTACGTGTCCTCGACCGAGACCGACTTCGAGTCCCGCTCGGCGACCACGGGACGCTCGTCGCGCGCCAGCGCCATCTCGTACAGGTGGCTGCCGTGCGCCTTGCCCAGGAGCCGCACCATCTCGTCCTCGCCCGCCTCGGCGATCTCCTGCACGGTGAGGATCCCGGCACGCCGCAGATGGTCCCCCGTCGCGGGCCCGACACCCGGCAGGATCCGCACGGACTGCGGGCCGAGCAGCTCGCGCTCGGTGCCGGGGCGTATCAGCACGAGACCGTCCGGCTTGGCCTCCTCTGAGGCGATCTTCGCGAGCATCTTGGACGCGGCGAGCCCCACGGAACCGGTCAGACCCGTCACCCGCCGGATGTCCGCCCGCAGCCGGTACCCGACGGCCTCCGCGGAATCGGCGTCCCAGGCCGCCTCACCGGCCTCCAGATCCACGAACGCCTCGTCCAGGCTCAGGGGTTCCACCAACGGCGAGAGAGCCCCCAGGAGGCCCATCACCTGCTCGCTGATCGACCGGTACAGCCGGAAGCGCGGCACGAGGTACGCGGCATGCGGGGCGAGCCGGCGCGCCTGCCCCATCGGCATCGCCGAGTGCACCCCGAACTTCCGCGCCTCGTACGACGCCGTGGCCACGACGCCGCGCGGGCCGAGGCCGCCCACGACCACCGCTTTCCCGCGCAGGCTCGGCTTGGCCGCCTGCTCCGCCGAGGCGTAGAAGGCATCCATGTCGAGATGCAGGATCGTGGGCGCTGTTCTCACATGTCCGATGCTGCCCTACGGCACTGACAACGCGGCCGATCGGCCCTCACACGGCCCGGTTGCGCCGCCTCGCCAGCTCGTCCGTGGGGTTCGGCGGCACGATCGTCTCGCCGGTGTCCACGCGCTCTCCGTGGAGCTGCGACAGCGCCGCCTCCACGTCGCGCCAGACGACGCCGACGGCGATCCCGAAGACGCCCTGCCCGCCCTGGAGCAGATCGTGCACCTCGTCGGGCGACGTGCACTCGTAGACCGTCGCGCCGTCGCTCATGAGCGTCATCCGCTCCAGGTCCCGGAAGCCGCTCTCGCGCAGGTGCTGCACCGCGGTCCGGATGTTCTGGAGCGAGACGCCGGTGTCCAGGAAGCGCTTGACGACCTTGAGGACGACGACGTCCCGGAAGCTGTAGAGCCGCTGCGTCCCCGATCCGTACGCCGCGCGCACGGACGGTTCGACGAGTCCGGTCCTGGCCCAGTAGTCGAGCTGCCGGTAGGTGATGCCGGCCGCCGCGCACGCGGTCGGTCCCCGGTATCCCAGCTGCTGCGAAGCGACCGAGCCGCTGTCCCCCGCCACCACAGGCACGGCCTGCGGGCGCTGCGGAGTGTGATCGGCCGCGCTGCCGTGAAACCGGTACGGACCGCCCGTCGCCGTACCGTCGCCGCTGCTTCTCACGCCGACCTCCTCTTTGACCTGCCTCATCGACGGTAGGCAGTCACAGGGGGTGCGTCAACGAACGCCACACTCGGCACGCCGAGTGATAATCACCCTAAGAGTGGTTTCCCGTGACCCACCGCCGGGAAAGGCTAGCCGAATGTCTTGAGGCAGCCGCCGCTCGACGACCGGAAGCCGGTCGCCGGCCGCACGGTCACTGGCTGTTGGTGCCGAAGTCCTCGGGAGAGATCTGGTCGAGGAACTCGCGGAACTTCTCCACCTCGTCCTCCTGCTCGTCGGGGATCGCGATCCCCGCGTCGTCCAGGACCCCGTCACTGCCGAAGATCGGCGTTCCGGTGCGCAGCGCGAGGGCTATGGCGTCGGACGGGCGGGCGCTGACCTCGACCCCGCTCGCGAACACCAGTTCCGCGTAGAAGACGCCTTCGCGCAGGTCCGTGATGCGCACTTCCGTGAGCTCCTGGCCGACCGCCTCAAGGACGTCCTTGAACAGGTCGTGCGTCAGCGGACGCGCGGGCGCCATGCCCTGCTGGGCGAAGGCGATCGCGGTCGCCTCCCCCGGTCCGATCCAGATGGGGAGGTACCGTTCGCCTCCCACTTCACGCAGGAGCACGATCGGCTGGTTGGAGGGCATTTCGACCCGGACACCTACGACGTCGAGCTCGTTCACACAGCAACCCTAGGACGTGCCCGGCCGGTTTGGGTAGTCGGGGATCCACCGAGGGCCGGGCCATCGGCGCTCACCCGCGCCCACGATCAGGGCAGACGCACCCCGAGCGCGGTCTGTACGAGGGCGGAATGGAGCTTCACCGTGAGGCCGGCCAGCTCCTTCGCGCGGGCCTCCGCGTGCGCCCGCGTCTGCGGGTTGCGGTGCACCTTCAGCGGCGCCACCACCTGGTCCACGAGGCCCGCCTCGCGGTCCGCGGCCGCCCGCATGACCCGCAGGTGGCGCGGCCCGATGCCGAACCGGGCCAGCTCGCCGATCAGCTCGGCGACCGACACGGCGGACGCGTCGTAGCCGCCGTCCGGCAGTGGAGTGAGGAGCCCGTACGACTCCCATTCGTCGAGCTCGTGCTCCTCGACGCCGACGGCCGCCAGCAATTCGTCCCGCCCGACCCGCGCGGCCGTCGGCACCTCGGCGCCGCCCTCCGCGTCGCCGGGGCGTCCCGGCGCGGGCACGGTCAGGCTCTCGCCCGGCTCCATGGCGTCGAGCTGCTCCTTGATGACCTTCAGCGGCAGGTAGTGGTCCCGTTGCATGCGCAGCACGTGGGCCAGCCGCTCGACGTCGTCGGAGCTGAACTTCCGGTACCCGGAAGGCGTGCGCCGGGGCTCGACGAGGCCCTCGGACTCCAGGAACCGGATCTTGGAAATCGTGACTTCGGGAAACTCTTCTCGGAGCACGTTCAGTACGGTGCCGATGCTCATCAGCCGACTGTCCGTGGTGGCGGCGCCGCTCGGGGCGCCGCCACTCGTCGTGTGCAGCATGGACCTTCCTGAAGGGTCGCGGACGGTTCAGATACCGCGCTGGCTCGCGTAGAACACCAGCCGGTACTTGCCGATCTGCACCTCGTCCCCGTTGTTCAGCGTCACCGAGTCGATGCGCTCACGGTTCACATACGTGCCGTTGAGGCTGCCGACGTCGGCGACGGTGAACGAGCCGTCCTGGAGGCGACGGAACTCCACGTGGCGGCGCGACACGGTCACGTCGTCCAGGAAGATGTCGCTCTGCGGGTGCCGGCCCGCGGTGGTCAGCTCGCCGTCCAGGAGGAAGCGGCTGCCCGAGTTCGGACCGCGCCGCACCACCAGGAGCGCCGAGCCCAGCGGCAGGGCGTCGACGGCAGCCTGCGCCTCGGGCGAGAGGGCCGGGAGCTGCGTCTGGCCCGTCGCCTCCGGGTCGTAGGACTCGAGGCCGGAGATGGAGATCGTGGACGTCGTCTCGGACGGCCCCTCCGGCGCCGCGCCACCGCGCAGCGGCGCACCGCAGTTGGAGCAGAACCGGCTGTTCTCCCCGTTCCGGTTTCCGCACCTCGTACACACCAGGGCCGACATGCCGAACTCTCCACCCGTACTTGAGGTTGACGGTTCTCCGAAACCTATGCGGCCGGAACCGGCAGGGTCAACAGACGACGCGCCCTGTCCGCCCGAATTGTCTCCCGCGACCTGGTCGCGGAACAGCGGGCGCTCGCCCACCTGGGTCTCCGGCGCGTCTCCTTGGCGCGGCGCACGATGACGGTTGTCCTCACGTGCGCTCTTGCCGAACAACTTCGCAAACAACTTCACGGGCGATTCCCCTTGACCGAAACAGACCCGCCCGTGGGGCAGGACGAACCCTGACTGCACACATCGGCGTACATCGCGTACATCAATGACACGGACACCCTCACAACGTCCGTATCCGCCAAACAGTTTCCACCACGCACCCCACCCTTGCTGCGGCGACCCCCCGCAACGTCATGCCCTCGCACGGTGTTCACCATGCACCTCCGCCTCACTCGGAGGACGACCGAGCGTAATCAGGCCGTTGCGCGGATCGCAAGGCATCTACGACGATCTTGTCCGAACGGCGCACGTCCACCGTGGCCTGCTCCTTCTCCAGCGTCTGCACCACACCTCCGGGGATGTTCAGGGCCGGCTCGAGGTCCTGCGGCTTGCCGATGACCTTGAACCGGTAGGGGCGACTGATGTCGTGCCCGTCCACACTGACCCCCTTCCCGCCACTGCCGTCCGTCAGATACGTGTTGGCCACGACGCGGACCCCGTTCACCTGGATCGCCTCCGCGCCCGCAGCGCGCAGCTCCTGGACCGCGTCGAGCAGCATGTCCGCCTCCACGGCCCCCTTCGTGTCAGTGACGGTCATGGTGATCCCGGGGCCCTGCGCGGCGGTCGTGCCCGCGAGGATGCCGAGCTGCTTCTGCTTCTCGGCCGTCTGCTTGCGGGCCTCGTTCGCCTGGTCCGAACTGCTCTCCAGCTCGGACCGCTGGTCCTCGAGACCTTGCTTCTCATCCTCAAGACGCTGAGTTCGATCGTCCAGTTCATCGAGAATGCGGACAAGATCCTCCTGACGGGCACCGCGCAGCGCGCTGTTGTCGCTGGTGGACCGCACCTGGATGGCGAGCCCGAGCCCCAGCACGAACAGCAGCACGGCCATGATGAGCTGGGCGCGCGACGCGCGCGGCGGCCACAGACCCTTCACGAGCCGCTGCCTTCCGGTCAGCTCCGGCTCCTCGACGTGCGAACCCGCCGCGTCTGGCCGCTCGGCCTCGGCCTCCTCGCGCTCGGCCGGCGCGGGCTCGGGTTCCGGCTCGGGCACCTGCTGCGCCTTCGCCTTCTCCGTACGGGCCTCCGGCGGGACCTCCGCCGGCAGTTCCCTGCGCAACTGCTCGCGGCCCTCGCCGTCCTGACGGTTCTCGCGGCTCTCCGCGGACTCCGTGTTCTCGGCGTTCTCTGCGTTCTCGTCCTGACTCATCGGCCTCACGCCCGGAACACGTGCCGCCGGATCGCGGCCGCGTTGGAGAAGATGCGGATGCCGAGCACCACGACGACACCGGTCGACAGCTGGGCGCCGACGCCCAACTTGTCGCCCAGGAAGACGATCAGCGCGGCCACGACCACGTTCGACAGGAACGACACGACGAACACCTTGTCGTCGAAGATCCCGTCCAGCATGGCGCGCAGCGCGCCGAACACCGCGTCGAGCGCCGCTACGACGGCGATCGGAAGGTAAGGCTCAACAACCGCCGGAACCTCGGGCCGGACGAAAAGACCGACCACGACTCCCACGACGAGGCCCAGTACGGCGATCACGATGTGCCCTTCTGCTCTGCTCTCGGCTGTGCTGTACGTACGATCACGCTGGGTGCGGCGGGAAGTCGGACGTCGTCCTGAACCGAAATGCTGGTCCTGACCCCGAAGTTCTCCTGCAACGCGTGCAGATAGAGACCGTCGGGGCTGTTCTGGAACCGGGTGCTCAGCTTCTGCCCGTCCCCCACCGCGAGCACCGTGTACGGCGGCACCAGCGGCTTGTTGTCGACCAGTATCGCGTCACCCGCCGCCCTGATCGCGGACAGCGACGTGAGGCGCTGCCCGTTGATGCTGATGGCCTCGGCGCCGGACTGCCACAGGCCGTTCATGACCCGCTGCATGTCCCGGTCGCGTACCCGGCCGGTGTCGGAGAAACCGTTGCTCTCGCGGGGGCCGCTCCCGTCGCCCGTGGAGGCCGACTTGGCGTCGTCGACGACGAGCTTCACTCCGGGGCCGTGCACGGCGACGGCGCCCGAGAGCATCCCCGCCAACTCGCCCTGCTCGCCGCCGTGCTTCTTCAGCGCCTCGCGCTGCATCTCCCCCACCCGACCGCGCAAGGAGTCGACCTCGCCCTCCAGCCTGTCGGCGGACTCGGTCTCCTTGTCGATACGGTCGATGAGTTCCTCGCGCTCCTTGGCCACCACGGGCGCGGCCACACGGGCCTGCGCCGCACCGACTGTCACCACGAGGGCCGCGAGTACGAGACCCGCCGCGAGCCCCAACTTCGCCCGGAGCGTCTTCGGGAGACCGCTCTGCCCCAGCGCCTTCTTGCGCGCGGTGGCCTCCGCGTACCCGTCGTCCAGGCTGTGGTCCATGACGTTGGTCAGCAGCGACATGGAGGCGTCGGGGCGCGAGGGGCGCTCTGGGGTGCTCCGATTGGGGGGCTGCTGCGGCATGCCGCACATCGTCGCACGTCGTGGCCCCCACTACCCAACGACCCCACTGGTAGCACCCGACGACGCCACCGACCGGCTGCCCGGCGCCCGAAATGGGCGCCGAGCAGCGGGTATCCGCGCGTCAGCGTCCCGCGCTGTCCACCACGGCCGACCACTCGTCGAGGAGTTGCTGGGCCGAGGCGTCGTCCGGGCCCTCGGCCCACAGATGCGTGACCGCCTCCGCCGGGTCGGGCAGCACCATCACCCAGCGCCCGTCGGCCTCCACGACCCGCACGCCGTCGGTGGTATCGACGGACCGCTCGCCCGCCGCCTCCACGACGCGGCGCATGACCAGGCCCTTGACGGCCCACGGCGTCGCCAGATCCCGCTTGAGCACGTGCGCCCGCGGAATCCGCGCGTCGATCTGGCTGAGCGTCAACTGCGTACGGGCCACGAGCCCGATGAGCCGCACGAACGCCGCGGCCCCGTCGAACACGCTGCTGAACTCGGGAATGATGAACCCGGCCTTGCCGTCACCACCGAAGATCGTCCCGTCGTCGCGCCCCACGCGCGTCAGGTCGTCGGGCGACGTCGTCGTCCACTCGACCTGCGTCCCGTGGTACGCCGCGACCTGCTCGGCGATACGTGTCGTGGTCACGGGCAGCGCGACCCGCCCGCTCCTGCGCTCCGCGGCGACCAGATCGAGCATCACGAGCAGCGCCCGGTCGTCCTCGACGATCCGCCCCTTCTCGTCGACGAGCGAGAGCCGCTCGCCGACCGGGTCGAACCGCACGCCGAACGCGGCCCGGGCCGACGCCACGATCTCCCCGAGCCGTACGAGCCCTGCCCTGCGCGAGTCCGCGGTCTCGGTGGGCCGCGACTCGTCGAGCCCCGGGTTGATCGTCAGCGAGTCGACGCCGAGCCGCCCGAGCAGGCTGGGCAGCACGAGCCCGGCGCTGCCGTTGGACGCGTCGACGACGACCTTGAGACCGGCGTCGGCGATCCCCGTCGTATCGACATTCCGCAGCAGAGAACCCGTGTACGAGTCGAAGACGCTCGACGGGAAGTGCAGGTCACCGATCTCCCCGGGGAACGCCCTGCGGTACTCCTGCCGCGCATACACGCGGTCGAGCTTGCGCTGACTGCCCTGCGACAGGTCGGCTCCGCGCTCGTCGAAGAACATGATGTCGACGGAGTCCGGCACCCCCGGCGTCGTACGGATCATGATCCCGCCGGCGCTGCCCCGCGCGGTCTGCTGCCGCGCCACGGGCAGCGGCACGTTCTCCAAGTCCCGTACGTCGATGGCACTGGCCTGCAACGCGGAGATCACGGCCCGCTTGAGCGCCCGCGCACCACGCGAGTGGTCACGCGCGGTCGTGACGGTCGACCCCTTCTTCAGGGTCGTCGCGTACGCCCCCGCGAGCCTTACGGCCAGCTCGGGCGTGATCTCGACGTTCAGGATCCCGGAGACGCCCCTGGCCCCGAACAGATGGGCCTGCCCGCGCGACTCCCAGATCACCGACGTGTTGACGAAGGCGCCGGCCTCCACGGTCTTGAACGGGTAGACCCGCACATTGCCCTGGACGATCGATTCTTCGCCCACCAGACACTCGTCGCCGATGACCGCGCCGTCCTCGATCCGCGCGGCCCGCATGATGTCGGTGTTCTTGCCGACGACGCAGCCGCGCAGATTGCAGTGCTGCCCGATGTAGACGTTGTCGTGCACGACGGCCTTGTGCAGGAAGGCGCCGTTCTTCACGACGACGTTCGAGCCGACGACGGTGTGCTCGCGGATCTCGACATCGGCCTCGACCTTGGCGTAGTCGCCGATGTAGAGCGGCCCGCGGAGCACGGCGTCGGGGTGCACCTCCGCGCCCTCTGCGACCCATACGCCGGGCGAGATCTCGAACCCGTCGAGTTCGACGTCGACCTTTCCTTCGAGAACGTCGGCCTGCGCCTTCACATAGCTCTCGTGTGTGCCGACGTCCTCCCAGTAGCCCTCGGCGACATAGCCGTAGATGGGCTTGCCTTCCTTCATCAGTTGGGGGAAGACGTCTCCGGACCAGTCGACCGGAACATCTGGTTCGACGTAGTCGAAGACCTCGGGCTCCATGACGTAGATGCCCGTGTTCACCGTGTCGGAGAAGACCTGCCCCCAGGTCGGCTTCTCCAGGAAGCGCTCGACCTTTCCTTCCTCGTCGACGATGGTGATTCCGAATTCCAGCGGGTTGGGCACTCGGGTCAGACAGACCGTGACGAGCGCACCCTTCTCCTTGTGGAATTCGATGAGCTCGGTGAGGTCGAAATCGGTGAGGGCGTCACCCGAGATGACGAGGAAAGAGTCGTCCTTCAGCGCTTCCTCGGCGTTCTTCACGCTGCCGGCGGTGCCGAGCGGTTTCTCCTCGTTTGCATAGGTGAGCTCCATTCCCAACTCTTCGCCGTCACCGAAGTAGTTCTTGACGAGAGACGCCAGGAACTGCACGGTGACCACGGTCTCGCTGAGCCCATGCCTCTTGAGCAGCCTGAGTACATGCTCCATGATCGGCCTATTGGCCACCGGCAGGAGCGGCTTGGGCATGCTCGAGGTCATGGGGCGAAGACGAGTGCCTTCGCCTCCGGCCATCACGACGGCCTTCATGTCGGAAGCGTCCTCCTTGAAGAGACGACGGTCTAGCCGACTTCGCCCGTCCGGAATGGCCCGCAGTTCTCACTGCGGCCCATCTGGCCTCCGCCAACGCGCAATGGCGAGCTCAATCGGCCTTGGTGTCCGCCCGGACAAGCCGGCGGACCTGTACTACGTAGAGGATCCCTGCCCACCAATACAGTGTCGTACCCCATCCGGCGAACGCCCACCCGAAAACGGCCGCGAGTTCGTGGATCCATCCCGATCCGTCACTGAGAAGCAGCAAGGGGAACGCATACATCAGGTTGAACGTAGCGGCCTTCCCGAGGAAGTTCACCTGCGGCGGCGGATAGCCGTGCCGCCTGAGGATCCCCACCATCACCAGAAGAACCAGTTCACGCGCCAAAAGTACGGCGGTCAACCAAATGGGCAGAATGTCACGCCAGGTCAAACCGACCAGAGTGGACAGAATGTAGAGCCGGTCGGCGGCCGGGTCGAGCAGCCGCCCAAGGCTGCTGATCTGATTCCAGCGCCGCGCGAGCTTCCCGTCGAGATAGTCGCTGACGCCGCTCAGCGCGAGCACGAGCAACGCCCAGCCGTCACTCTTGGGGCCCCCGAACTCAGGGCGCAGGATGAGCCACAGGAAGAGGGGTACGCCGACGAGCCTCGCCATGCTGAGGATGTTCGGGATGGTGAGGACCCTGTCCGTCTGAACACGGGTCTCCTGGACCTCCACCCGGGGGCCTCCTGTGGGGAACGAACCAACGATGCCCCCTGACTTTACCCTCCGTGTCGAGGGGCGAGAGCAAGGGGGGCGGTCGGCGCCTCCCCATTAAACGCAGAAAAGCCCGGACCGTATCCCGGTCCGGGCTTTCCTTGCAATATGAGTTCGGCGGCGTCCTACTCTCCCACAGGGTCCCCCCTGCAGTACCATCGGCGCTGTGAGGCTTAGCTTCCGGGTTCGGAATGTAACCGGGCGTTTCCCTCACGCTATGACCACCGAAACACTATGAAACACACAACCGGAGCCGCAGCCTTGACGGCTTCGACGGTTGTTCGTGGTTTCAGAACCAACACAGTGGACGCGAGCAACTGAGGACAAGCCCTCGGCCTATTAGTACCGGTCACCTCCACACCTCACGGTGCTTCCAGATCCGGCCTATCAACCCAGTCGTCTACTGGGAGCCTTAACCCCTCAAAGGGGGTGGGAATACTCATCTCGAAGCAGGCTTCCCGCTTAGATGCTTTCAGCGGTTATCCCTCCCGAACGTAGCCAACCAGCCATGCCCTTGGCAGAACAACTGGCACACCAGAGGTTCGTCCGTCCCGGTCCTCTCGTACTAGGGACAGCCCTTCTCAATATTCCTACGCGCACAGAGGATAGGGACCGAACTGTCTCACGACGTTCTAAACCCAGCTCGCGTACCGCTTTAATGGGCGAACAGCCCAACCCTTGGGACCGACTCCAGCCCCAGGATGCGACGAGCCGACATCGAGGTGCCAAACCATCCCGTCGATATGGACTCTTGGGGAAGATCAGCCTGTTATCCCCGGGGTACCTTTTATCCGTTGAGCGACGGCGCTTCCACAAGCCACCGCCGGATCACTAGTCCCGACTTTCGTCCCTGCTCGACCCGTCGGTCTCACAGTCAAGCTCCCTTGTGCACTTACACTCAACACCTGATTACCAACCAGGCTGAGGGAACCTTTGGGCGCCTCCGTTACCCTTTGGGAGGCAACCGCCCCAGTTAAACTACCCATCAGACACTGTCCCTGATCCGGATCACGGACCCAGGTTAGACATCCAGCACGACCAGAGTGGTATTTCAACGACGACTCCCCCGATACTGGCGTACCGGGTTCAAAGTCTCCCACCTATCCTACACAAGCCGAACCGAACACCAATATCAAACTGTAGTAAAGGTCCCGGGGTCTTTCCGTCCTTCTGCGCGAAACGAGCATCTTTACTCGTAGTGCAATTTCACCGGGCCTATGGTTGAGACAGTCGAGAAGTCGTTACGCCATTCGTGCAGGTCGGAACTTACCCGACAAGGAATTTCGCTACCTTAGGATGGTTATAGTTACCACCGCCGTTTACTGGCGCTTAAGTTCTCAGCTTCGCCACACCGAAATGTGACTAACCGGTCCCCTTAACGTTCCAGCACCGGGCAGGCGTCAGTCCGTATACATCGCCTTACGGCTTCGCACGGACCTGTGTTTTTAGTAAACAGTCGCTTCTCGCTGGTCTCTGCGGCCACCCCCAGCTCACACTGCAAGAGTGATCACCAGAAGTGGCCCCCCTTCTCCCGAAGTTACGGGGGCATTTTGCCGAGTTCCTTAACCATAGTTCACCCGAACGCCTCGGTATTCTCTACCTGACCACCTGAGTCGGTTTAGGGTACGGGCCGCCATGAAACTCGCTAGAGGCTTTTCTCGACAGCATAGGATCATCCACTTCACCACAATCGGCTCGGCATCAGGTCTCAGACTCATGTGAACCGGATTTACCTGGATCACGTCCTACACCCTTACCCCGGGACAACCACCGCCCGGGCTGGACTACCTTCCTGCGTCACCCCATCACTCACCTACTACCAACTTGGGTCAGCGGCTCCACCACTCCCACCACCGGCAAAGCCGGCGCGGGCGGTTTCACGGCCTTAGCATCACTGGATTCGATGTCTTTCGCGTCACAGCGGGTACCGGAATATCAACCGGTTATCCATCGACTACGCCTGTCGGCCTCGCCTTAGGTCCCGACTTACCCTGGGCAGATCAGCTTGACCCAGGAACCCTTAGTCAATCGGCGCACACGTTTCTCACGTGTGAATCGCTACTCATGCCTGCATTCTCACTCGTGAACCGTCCACAACTACCTTCCGGCGCTGCTTCACCCGGCACACGACGCTCCCCTACCCATCACAGCCGCCGTTGGGCGTATAGCTGCAATGACACGACTTCGGCGGTACGCTTGAGCCCCGCTACATTGTCGGCGCGGAATCACTTGACCAGTGAGCTATTACGCACTCTTTCAAGGGTGGCTGCTTCTAAGCCAACCTCCTGGTTGTCTCTGCGACTCCACATCCTTTCCCACTTAGCGTACGCTTAGGGGCCTTAGTCGATGCTCTGGGCTGTTTCCCTCTCGACCATGGAGCTTATCCCCCACAGTCTCACTGCCGCGCTCTCACTTACCGGCATTCGGAGTTTGGCTAAGGTCAGTAACCCGGTAGGGCCCATCGCCTATCCAGTGCTCTACCTCCGGCAAGAAACACACGACGCTGCACCTAAATGCATTTCGGGGAGAACCAGCTATCACGGAGTTTGATTGGCCTTTCACCCCTAACCACAGGTCATCCCCCAGGTTTTCAACCCTGGTGGGTTCGGTCCTCCACGAAGTCTTACCTCCGCTTCAACCTGCCCATGGCTAGATCACTCCGCTTCGGGTCTTGAGCGCGCTACTGAATCGCCCTATTCGGACTCGCTTTCGCTACGGCTTCCCCACACGGGTTAACCTCGCAACACACCGCAAACTCGCAGGCTCATTCTTCAAAAGGCACGCAGTCACGAGATATGTGCAAGCACATATCCGACGCTCCCACGGCTTGTAGGCACACGGTTTCAGGTACTATTTCACTCCGCTCCCGCGGTACTTTTCACCATTCCCTCACGGTACTATCCGCTATCGGTCACCAGGGAATATTTAGGCTTAACGGGTGGTCCCGCCAGATTCACACAGGATTTCTCGGGCCCCGTGCTACTTGGGTGTCTCTCAAACGAGCCGCTGACGTTTCAGCTACGGGGGTCTTACCCTCTACGCCGGACCTTTCGCATGTCCTTCGCCTACATCAACGGTTTCTCACTCGTCCCATCGCCGGCAGACGATGGAAGAGAGATCCCACAACCCCGCACACGCAACCCCTGCCGGGTCTCACACGTGTACGGTTTGGCCTCATCCAGTTTCGCTCGCCACTACTCCCGGAATCACGGTTGTTTTCTCTTCCTGCGGGTACTGAGATGTTTCACTTCCCCGCGTTCCCTCCACACTGCCTATATATTCAGCAGCGGGTGACAGCCCATGACGACTGCCGGGTTTCCCCATTCGGAAACCCCCGGATCAAAGCCTGGTTGACGACTCCCCGGGGACTATCGTGGCCTCCCACGTCCTTCATCGGTTCCTGGTGCCAAGGCATCCACCGTGCGCCCTTAAAAACTTGGCCACAGATGCTCGCGTCCACTGTGCAGTTCTCAAACAACGACCAACCACCCGTCACACACCAAGAACCTTGGCGCTTCACCGGGGCCGGCACTGAAGGCGACCTCGCGGCCGTACCTTCAGACACCCAACAGCGTGCCCGACACCCTCGCCCCTCCATCTCGCTTTCCACGCCGAAGCAGTACTCGCGACCAGAGCAGGTCAAGTGTGCCGAATAATCAACGTTCCACCCATGAGCTATCCACCGTCGAACGTTTGCCGACGTAGTGGCTCTGGCATCCCTTGCGGGACGCTAGATGCTCCTTAGAAAGGAGGTGATCCAGCCGCACCTTCCGGTACGGCTACCTTGTTACGACTTCGTCCCAATCGCCAGTCCCACCTTCGACAGCTCCCTCCCACAAGGGGTTGGGCCACCGGCTTCGGGTGTTACCGACTTTCGTGACGTGACGGGCGGTGTGTACAAGGCCCGGGAACGTATTCACCGCAGCAATGCTGATCTGCGATTACTAGCAACTCCAACTTCATGGGGTCGAGTTGCAGACCCCAATCCGAACTGAGACCGACTTTTTGAGATTCGCTCCACCTTGCGGTATCGCAGCTCATTGTATCGGCCATTGTAGCACGTGTGCAGCCCAAGACATAAGGGGCATGATGACTTGACGTCGTCCCCACCTTCCTCCGAGTTGACCCCGGCGGTCTCCTGTGAGTCCCCATCACCCCGAAGGGCATGCTGGCAACACAGAACAAGGGTTGCGCTCGTTGCGGGACTTAACCCAACATCTCACGACACGAGCTGACGACAGCCATGCACCACCTGTACACCGACCACAAGGGGGACCCTGTCTCCAGGGTTTTCCGGTGTATGTCAAGCCTTGGTAAGGTTCTTCGCGTTGCGTCGAATTAAGCCACATGCTCCGCTGCTTGTGCGGGCCCCCGTCAATTCCTTTGAGTTTTAGCCTTGCGGCCGTACTCCCCAGGCGGGGCACTTAATGCGTTAGCTGCGGCACGGACAACGTGGAATGTTGCCCACACCTAGTGCCCACCGTTTACGGCGTGGACTACCAGGGTATCTAATCCTGTTCGCTCCCCACGCTTTCGCTCCTCAGCGTCAGTATCGGCCCAGAGATCCGCCTTCGCCACCGGTGTTCCTCCTGATATCTGCGCATTTCACCGCTACACC
Source organism: Streptomyces sp. SDT5-1 (assembly GCF_052245995.1). Taxonomy (NCBI): domain Bacteria; kingdom Bacillati; phylum Actinomycetota; class Actinomycetes; order Kitasatosporales; family Streptomycetaceae; genus Streptomyces; species Streptomyces sp. SDT5-1. The sequence continues at coordinate 1,802,600 of NZ_CM125963.1, forward strand.
AGGAATTCCGATCTCCCCTACCGAACTCTAGCCTGCCCGTATCGACTGCAGACCCGGGGTTAAGCCCCGGGCTTTCACAACCGACGCGACAAGCCGCCTACGAGCTCTTTACGCCCAATAATTCCGGACAACGCTTGCGCCCTACGTATTACCGCGGCTGCTGGCACGTAGTTAGCCGGCGCTTCTTCTGCAGGTACCGTCACTTTCGCTTCTTCCCTGCTGAAAGAGGTTTACAACCCGAAGGCCGTCATCCCTCACGCGGCGTCGCTGCATCAGGCTTGCGCCCATTGTGCAATATTCCCCACTGCTGCCTCCCGTAGGAGTCTGGGCCGTGTCTCAGTCCCAGTGTGGCCGGTCGCCCTCTCAGGCCGGCTACCCGTCGTCGCCTTGGTGAGCCACTACCTCACCAACAAGCTGATAGGCCGCGGGCTCATCCTGCACCGCCGGAGCTTTCAACCCCTCCAGATGCCTGAAGGAGTGTCATCCGGTATTAGACCCCGTTTCCAGGGCTTGTCCCAGAGTGCAGGGCAGATTGCCCACGTGTTACTCACCCGTTCGCCACTAATCCACCCCGAAGGGCTTCATCGTTCGACTTGCATGTGTTAAGCACGCCGCCAGCGTTCGTCCTGAGCCAGGATCAAACTCTCCGTGAATGTTTCCCCGTAATCGGGGTGACACCACGAGAGCGGAACAGTCGGAGGAATAATCCGACCGTTCACAGCGTCCTCGCTGTGCGCCTACCGATCAAAGACCGACAGGACTTTTTCAAAGGAACCTCGTCCCAGCGAATGCTGGAGACGGGGTATCAACATATCTGGCGTTGATTTTTGGCACGCTGTTGAGTTCTCAAGGAACGGACGCTTCCTTTGTACTCACCCTCTCGGGCTTTCCTCCGGGCGCTTCCCTTCGGTCTTGCTGTTTTGCGTTTCCGACTCTATCAGACCGTTTCACCGGCCGATTTCCTCGGATTGACGCATGCCTTTGGAATTTCCGCTTTCGCAGTTCTTCCTTCGGCGAGGTCAAACACTATCAGTCTTTTTTCGGCCCGCTTGCCACGCTCCGCAGACATGCAGAAGCACGGTTCACAATGCGACTTAGGACTTGATAGATGCTGCCGGGGTGGTGGACGCTCGTTGACGTCTGTTGGCCCTCAGCAGGGGTACGACAGTACATCGGGCCCGAGCTTCGGCGCAAATCGTTTGCCCGCGGCCCCTACGTCCGCCAACCGGGACCTCTCGTAGGGAACCGGGACTTTTTATGACTTACGCTTCTGAACAGTGCGCCGTCCAGGACAGGCAGTGACGGCGACCCCGAATCTCCGCCCCTGGGAGGCTTGCCATGACCAGTGTGACGTCCCCGCTCACCGGACGCGCCATCGGGCTCTCCGCCGTTCCTGACCCGGTGTTCTCCGGTGCGATGGTCGGCCCCGGCTCCGCCATCGACCCCGCGCGCGAGGCGTCGGACGCCGTCGCTCCCGTCGACGGCATCGTCGTCTCCCTGCACCCGCACGCCTTCGTCGTCGTGGACGAGCAGGGTCACGGGGTGCTGACGCACCTGGGCATCGACACCGTGCAGCTGAACGGCGAGGGCTTCGAGCTGCTCGTCAACAAGGGCGACACCGTGCAGCGCGGTCAGTCCGTGGTCCGCTGGGACCCGGCCGCCGTCGAGGCCGCGGGCAAGTCGCCGATCTGCCCGGTCGTCGCCCTGGAGGCCACCGCCGAGTCCCTCTCCGACGTCGTCGAGGACGGGGACGTCAAGGCCGGTGACGCGCTCTTCAGCTGGAAGTGACACGCTCCGTCACTGACGGCCAGCAGGACTATCAACGCGGCGGCACGGCTCGCCGCACTATCGGAGACGGTGAGATGGAGACAACGCTGCGAGGCGTCGGCGTAAGCCACGGTGTCGCGATCGGCGAGGTTCGGCACATGGGAACGGCGGTGCTGGAGCCGCCGGCCAAGCAGATCCCGGCGGAGGAGGCGGAGCGCGAACAGGGGCGCGCCCGTCAGGCCGTCGAGGCTGTCGCGGCCGACCTGATGGCGCGCGGCAATCTGGCCGGCGGCGAGGCCCAGGCGGTGCTCGAGGCCCAGGCCATGATCGCTCAGGACCCCGAGCTCATCGCGGATGTCGACCGTCGTATCGCCGTCGGGAGCACGGCCGAGCGCGGCATCTACGACGCGTTCTCGCACTACCGCGAACTGCTCGCCGGCGCCGGTGAGTACATGGCAGGACGAGTCGCGGACCTCGACGACGTGCGGAACCGCATCGTGGCCCGTCTCCTCGGTGTGCCGATGCCCGGCGTTCCGGACAGCGACAAGCCGTACGTGCTGATCGCCCGGGACCTCGCTCCCGCGGACACCGCGCTGCTCGACCCCGCGCTCGTGCTCGGTTTCATCACCGAAGAGGGCGGGCCGACGAGCCACAGCGCCATCCTGGCCCGCGCCCTCGGCGTGCCGGCCGTGGTGGCCCTGCCCGGTGCCGGTGAGCTCGCCGAGGGTTCCGTGGTCGCCGTCGACGGCAGCACCGGTGAGATCTTCGTTGACCCGAGCGCCGAGAAGCGCGCCGCCATGGAGGCCGCTGCCGCCGAGCGCAAGGCGGCGCTGGCCGCGTCGACCGGTCCCGGCGCCACGTCCGACGGCCACAAGGTGCCGCTGCTCGCCAACGTCGGCGGTCCCGCCGACGTGCCTGCCGCGGTGGAGGCGGGCGCCGAGGGCGTCGGCCTGTTCCGTACCGAGTTCCTCTTCCTGGACGACAGCAAGAACGCGCCGTCCGAGGAGAAGCAGGTCGAGGCGTACCGGCAGGTGCTCGAGGCGTTCCCCGAGGGTCGTGTCGTGGTGCGTGTGCTCGACGCGGGCGCCGACAAGCCGCTCGACTTCCTGACGCCGGGCGACGAGCCGAACCCGGCGCTGGGCGTGCGGGGTCTGCGGACGCTGCTCGACCACCCGGAGGTGCTGCGCACGCAGCTGACCGCGCTGGCGAAGGCTTCCGAGGGGCTCCCCGTCTACCTCGAGGTCATGGCGCCGATGGTCGCCGACCGTGCCGACGCCAAGGCCTTCGCCGACGCTTGCCGCGAGGCCGGGCTGCAGGCGAAGTTCGGTGCGATGGTGGAGATTCCGTCCGCCGCGCTGCGTGCCCGGTCCGTGTTGCAGGAGGTCGAGTTCCTGTCGCTCGGCACCAACGACCTGGCCCAGTACACGTTCGCCGCCGACCGTCAGGTCGGTGCGGTGTCGCGTCTGCAGGACCCGTGGCAGCCCGCGCTGCTCGACCTGGTGTCGCTGTCCGCCGAGGCGGCGAAGGCCGAGGGCAAGAGCTGTGGCGTCTGCGGTGAGGCGGCGTCCGACCCGCTGCTCGCGTGTGTTCTGACCGGTCTGGGTGTCACCTCCCTGTCCATGGGTGCGGCGTCGATTCCGTACGTGCGGGCGACGCTCGCCAAGTACACGCTGGCGCAGTGCGAGCGTGCGGCTTCCGCGGCGCGTGCCGCCGAGTCCGCCGAGGAAGCGCGCAACGCCGCTCAGGCCGTGCTTTCGGGCGAGTAGTCGAGCACGATCGGTGCCTTTTCGAAGGGCGCTCCGCCTTTGGGCGGGGCGCCCTTCGCGTCTGTTCGGCGGGTTAGTGGGTGTGCCTCCCGTCCTGTTCGGTGTCGGCGACGTCCGGCGCGGTGCAGTAGTTCACGCCGGGTTCCGGTGCCGAGAGGTCTCCAGAGTTCGCGTCGGTGCAGTAGGCGTCGAAGACCCGGCTCGCGGGGATGGGGCGGAGTCCCTCGTCCTTGAGGTGCCAGCCGTGGACGCGGTCCTCCTGGCCCGCGACCGAGCTGCGGACGATGACCGCGCAGGCGCGTCGGGTGACGATGGCGAGGGCGATGACGGCGGTGACCTCCATGGCCGCCGACTCGTCGAGCTTCACCGTGTCGGTCTCGGTCGCGTCCACGTGGAGCACGGCGTGCAGAGGCTCCCTGTCGGTGAGCACGCTGCACACCCAGTGGTGGGCGCCGTCGCCGAGAGCCTCGATCATGCGGGCGACCAGATAGGAGGCCCTGGCGAAGGCCATCCGTCCGACGTCCTGTCCGCACACGGTGCACAGTCCGGTCTTGGAAAGGATGGACGTCGCGTACTCCCAGGTGGCCTGGCGGACGGCCTCCTCCACCAGTTCGGGGACGAGGTCGGCCATGGGCTGGCCCTGGTAGGCGACGCCGGGGCCGGTGGAGGCGAGCTCCGCGGTGAAACGGGTGCGGCTGCCGGCGTCGTCCGGGTCGATGCCCTCCGCCGCGCAGAATTCGGTGAACTCGGCGGGGTCGAAGAGCGTGACGGTGGTGTGCCCGCCCGCCTCCGCGAGGGATTTGAGCAGGCCCTCCACTTGGTTCAGGTAGGTCGTGTGGTCGTCGAAGGTGAAGCTGCGGTAGTGCCGCATGGCCGCGAAGTCCTGCTCGTCGGCCAACAGGCCGATGGTGCCCGCCACTTCGCGGCGCAGGACGCTGCGCATGCCGGTCGTGGTGCTGTCGTGCGTGTGCCCCATGATTCCCCCTGAGTGCGATCCGTCGATGCTCACTCAGAGTAATCAGGGGCACTGACAACGCGACGATCGGTGACCGTGCGGGGCCGCTCCGGCCGGTGGGTCAGGCGCGCTTGCGGGCGATTTCCTCGTAGAACTTGAGGAGGTCGAGGTTGTCGATGGAGCCCGGGTTGACGGCCTTCTCCAGCGGTGTGCCCTGGAGCAGGCGCTTGACGGGGACCTCGATGCGCTTGCCGGTGAGGGTGTGCGGGACTCCGGGGGCTTCGATGATCTCGTCGGGCACGTGGCGCGGGGAGAGCTGCTCGCGGATGACCTGCTTGATGCGGGTGCGCAGCGCGTCGTCGAGGGTGGCGCCCGGGGCGAGGTGGACGAAGAGGGGCATCCAGTAGCCGCCGTCGGGCTGTTCCAGGCCGATGACGAGGGACTCGCGGATCTCGGGGAGCCGCTCCACGGCCTCGTAGATGTCGGCGGAGCCCATCCGGACGCCCTGCCGGTTGAGGGTGGAGTCGGAGCGGCCGTGGATGACGACGGAGCCGCGCTCGGTGAGCGTGATCCAGTCGCCGTGGCGCCAGACTCCGGGGTAGGTGTCGAAGTAGCTGTCGTGGTACCGGCTGCCGTCGGGGTCGTTCCAGAAGCGGATCGGCATGGACGGCATCGGGTTGGTGACGACGAGCTCGCCGACCTCTTCGGTCAGCGGGTTGCCCTCGGGGTCCCATGCCTGGAGGTCGGTGCCGAGGCTGGGCGCCTGGAGTTCGCCGATGTGGACGGGGAGCGTCGGTACGGCGCCCGCGAAGCAGGAACAGACGTCGGTGCCGCCGCTGACGGACGCGATCCACAGGTCGTCGCGCACCTCGTCGTGCAGCCAGCGGAATCCGTCGGGCGGCAGCGGGGAGCCGGTGGTGGCGACGCACTTGACGCGGGACAGGTCGTGGTCGCGCGAGGGGTGCACGCCGGCCTTGCGGCAGGCCATGACGTAGGCGGCGGAGGTGCCGAAGAGTGTGGCGCCTGTGCGTTCGGCGACGGCCCACTGGGCGCCGGTCTCGGGATAGCCGGGGCTGCCGTCGTAGGTGACGATCGTGGTGCCGGTGAGCAGGCCGCCGACCAGGAAGTTCCACATCATCCAGCCCGTGGACGTGTACCAGAAGAACCGGTCGTCGGGGCCGAGGTCGCAGTGCAGGCCGATCTGCTTGAGGTGCTCGACGAGGATGCCGCCCTGCGACTGGACGATGGCCTTGGGCAGGCCGGTGGTGCCGGAGGAGTAGAGCACCCACAGTGGGTGGTCGAACGGCACGTCTTCGTAGACGGGCGCCGTGTCCCCCGATGTGAGGGCGGACCACTCGAGGGCGCCTTCGGGGGCGTCGGTTCCGAGGAGCGGAATGTGCACCACCGCGCGCAGGGAGGGCAGTTCGTCGCGGAGTTCCTGGACGGTGTCGCGGCGGTCGTGCTCCTTGCCGCCGTAGCGGTAGCCGTCGACGGTGAACAGGACGACGGGTTCCACCTGCTGGAAGCGGTCGAGGACGCTGCGGGCGCCGAAGTCGGGGGCGCAGGAGGTCCACACGGCGCCGACGGCCGCGGTGGCGAGGAGGGCCGCGACGGCCTCCGGGATGTTGGGCAGGTAGCCGCTGACGCGGTCGCCTGGGCGTACTCCGAGGGCGCGCAGTTCCGCGGCCAGGGAGCCGACCTGCCTGCGGAGTTCTGCCCAGGTGACCGGGCGGGGCTCGTGCGTCTCGTCCACGTGGAGGATGGCGGGGGTGTCCGCGCGGGCGGGGTCGTCGGCAGTGCGCAGGGCGTGGGCGGCGTAGTTGACGGTGGCGCCGGGGAACCATTCGGCGCCGGGCATGGAGCGGTCGCCGAGCACGCGCGCGTAGGGGTGGGTGAAGCGCACGTCGAACCACTCGGTGACGGCCTTCCAGAAGGCTTCGAGGTCCGTGACCGACCACCGGTGCAGCGCCTCGTAGCCACCGTCGGCCGGCGCGCCGTGGTGCTCGGCGGCCCAGGCCTGGAACCGCGTGATCTGGGCGTCGGCGATCTGCTGCCGGTCGGGCTGCCAGAGCGGTGACGGGTTCACGGTGGACATGATGCGGCTCCAGAAAGGTCGTGCGCGGCGTGTGCGTCGCTGGCGCGCTCCGTGGAGCGGACGCCTGACGCGGCTCACAGGACGATGCCACGTGATCGACTTCGGCACCAGGGTGTGCCCCACATAGTCGACCTCTCGTAGATGTGCTGGGACCACGGGTGAACGGCAGTTGAACGGGGCCCTCACGCGCGCGTCGCGGTGGCAGGCTGAGCAGCATGGATGGTCGTGACCTGGTGCGCTTGGCGAAGGCGGTCTCTTCCGTGGGGTCGGCCCAGGGGCTGCGCGCCGTTCGGGCGTCGTGGCGGCACCGGCGCGCGGATGCCGCGGGGCTGCCCCGGCGTGGCGTCGAGCGGGCCCGGGTGCCGGGTTCCGTGGTCGACGCGACGCCGGAACCGGGTGGCGGCCTGGTGCGGTTCACGCGGTCCCGGCTGCGCATCACCGTGACGGCGAGCGGCGCGGTGTTCTGGGGTTGGGACGGCGCCGAGCCCGAGCCCTCGTACGCGCTGGCGGGGATCTGCCCGGAGGCGGACCCGCGGGCGGTCCTGGAGCCGGACAAGGACGACGGCTGGCGGGTGGTGTCCGAGCGGATGACCGTGGTGGTGTCGCGGCACGGCGCGTTGGAGGTGCGGACGCCGGGCGGGGTGCTGCTGCGGCGTGAGCTGCCGCCCCGGTGGTGGGAGCCGGAGGGCGGCGGTGAGGCGCGCTGGGCGCAGCGGAGCGAGGTGGCCGCGGACGCGCGGTTCTTCGGGCTCGGCGGGCGTGCGTCGGGGCCCCGGCTGCGGAACGGGACGTACCGGTTGTGGAACACGGATCCTGGTGGCTCGTTCGGCCGGCATGACGATCCCCTGTCGCTCACGATGCCGGTGCAGATGGTCGTCGCGGACGCCGGGACGCATCTGGTGTTCCACGACAACACCTGGGACGGCACGGTCGCGCTCCGGGAGGGCTGCGAGGGCGAGGGGTCCGGGCACGACTGCGCCGGGACCTCCGAAGTGCGCATGGACGGCGGCCCGTTGCGCTCCTGGGTGGTGGTGGGCGCTCCCGCGCGCGTGTTGAGTGTCTGGACGCGGTTGACCGGCGCTCCGGCCGTGCCTCCTGGGTGGGCGCTCGGTCATCAGCACGCGCGGTGGGGGTTCGGGAGCGAGCAGGAGGTGCGGCGGGTCGTCGCGGGCTACAAGGAGCGCGATCTGCCTCTGGACGCGGTGCACCTGGACATCGATCACTTCGCGGCGCGGCAGGCCTTCACGGTGGATCGTGAGCGGTTTCCTTCCTTGCCGCGGCTGGCCGAGGACCTGCGGGGCGAGGGCGTCCGGCTGGTGTCGATCGTCGATCCGGCGGTCAAGGCGCAGCGCGGCAATGCCCTGTACGACGGCGGGCGGGCGATCGACGCCTTTGTGCGGGACGCGGCGAACCGTCCGGTGCGCGGTGTCGTGTGGCCCGGCGAGTCCGTGTTCCCGGACTTCACGGCGGAGCGCGTGCGCAAGTGGTGGGGCGGTCTCTACGAGGAGCGCCTCGCGCAGGGTTTCTCGGGCTTCTGGCACGACATGAACGAGCCGGTGTCCTTCGCCGCCTTCGGGGAGCCCACGCTCCCCCGTTCGGCCCGTCACGCGGTCGAGGGGCGCGGCGGCGACCATCGGGAGGCGCACAACGTCTACGGACTGTGCATGGCGCGGGCCGGCTATGAGGGGTTGCGTGAATTGCAGCCCCAGGAACGGCCCTTCCTGTTCTCGCGGTCGGGCTGGGTGGGTCTTCAGCGCTACGGAGGGACGTGGTCCGGTGATGTCGCCACCGGGTGGGAGGGGCTCCGGTCCTCGCTCTCCCTGGTGCTGGGGCTCGGCTTGTGCGGGGTGCCGTACTCGGGGCCGGATGTGGGCGGGTTCGACGGGGAGCCGTCCCCGGAGCTGTTTCTGCGCTGGTTCCAACTGGGCGCGCACATGCCGCTGTTCCGGACGCATTCGGCGCTGCGGGCGGGGCGGCGCGAGCCCTGGACGTTCGGGGCGGAGGTGCTCGACCACGCGCGCGTGGTGCTGCGGGAGCGGCGGCGGCTCCACCCGTACCTCATGACGCTCGCGCACCTCGCTCGGCGTACCGGCGCTCCTTATGTGCGGCCCTTGTGGTGGGGCGCTCCGGAGGACCGGGCGTTGCGGGACTGCGAGGACGCCTTCTTGTTGGGCGACTGTCTGCTGGTGGCGCCGGTCCTCGACCGGGGCGTGAAGCGCCGCGCCGTGCAGCTGCCGCCCGGGCGCTGGTACGACACGGTGACCGGTGCGGTGTTCGACGGTCCGGGGCAGGTCGCCGTGGACGCGCCCTTGTCGCGTATTCCGGTCCTCGCGCGTGGTGGGGCGGTTCTCCCGGTGCGCGACCGGGATGGCGGCGTCGTCCTGGAGGCGTGGGCGCCCGCTCCCGGGCGGACGGGAGGCGGCCATGTGGCGCGGGACGTCGGGGACGGCTGGGAGGAGCCGCGGATCGACCGGTTCCGGGTGCGCTGGAACGAGGGGCGAGTGGTCGTCGAGTGGGACGGGGAGGACGGCGACGTGGAGCCGTCGTACCCCGTCCGCGTGCGCGGGCTCTGAGGGGTCTGGCGGCCTAGAGGTAGCGGCCCTCGAACCATGCCTTGGCTGCCAGCGTGTGGAGCGGGAAGGCGAGTTCGGCCGGACGGCGCAGCAGGTGCCAGCCGTCGGTCTCGTCCGTGGCCACGCTGTCGGGCAGAAACCCGGCGGGGCGCTCGGGCAGGAGACCGAAGAGCAGGAGGTGGCCGTCGGGGGCGCTCATGGCGTCCGCGAGGCGTACGTCGCGGGCCTGGGCGACGATGCCGGTCTCCTCCTGGAGTTCGCGGACGACGGCCCGCCGCCAGTCCTCCCGGTCGTCGATGAAGCCGCCGGGCAGAGCGGGCTCCCCGCGCGCGGGAGCGATGGTCCGGGTGATGGCGACGAGCGCCGTGCCCACCGTGTCGTAGACCGGTTGGAGGGCGACGGCCACGGGGAGCGGGTTGCGGTAGGCCACGGAGTCACAGGCCCCGCAGGTGCGCGGCCAGCCGTGCGCCTCGGCCCCGTAGGCGGTCCCACAGCTCGAACAGTGGGAATCCGGAACGGGGTTGAGCGTGGGGTGGGTTGATGCGGACACGGCGCGGACTGTATCCGATCACTCGGCCGCGGTCTTCCCCGGTGGGGTCGGCGCCTGATAGACGCTGATCCATGACTCGAGCCACCACCGCTCTGCGGAAACTCGCCGCCCTGACCGCAGCCGCGCTTCTGGGCGTGGCCGCCGCGCCCTCTGCCGCGCAGGCGACGCCCGACCCCAAGGCGCCCAAGGACTTCGTGGCGCTCCATGATGTGGACCCCACGATCATCCAGGAGATGCGCTACTACACGGAGCACGACTTCATGGGTGAGCCGGTCGACGGCTACAAGAAGCCGATGTGCATCCTCACGAGACCGGCCGCGCGGGCGCTGCACACGGCGCAGGCGGGCCTCCTGAAGAGGGGCTACTCCCTCAAGGTGTACGACTGTTACCGGCCGCAGCGCGCGGTCGACCACTTCGTCCGCTGGGCGAAGGACCTCGACGACCAGCGGATGAAGGCGGAGTTCTACCCGCGCGTGGACAAGACGCGGCTCTTCGAGGACGGCTACATCGCGGAGAAGTCGGGCCACAGCCGGGGCTCCACTCTCGATCTGACCGTCGTGAAGCTGCCCGCGGTGCCCACGCGTCCGTACGTACCCGGGGAGCAGCTCACACCCTGCTACGGGCCCAAGGCCGAGCGCTTCCCGGACAACTCGGTGGACATGGGGACGGGCTTCGACTGCTTCGACACGCTCGCCCACACCGACGACCCGCGCATCAAGGGCGTCCAGCGGGCCAACCGTGACCTGCTGCGGGACGCGCTCGGCGCGCAGGGGTTCGTCAATCTCCCCGAGGAGTGGTGGCACTACACGTACAAGCCGGAGCGGTACCCGGACACCTACTTCGACTTCCCGGTCTCCAGGAGGTCGCTGACGGGGCGGTGACGTCGTCCGGTTCCCCGTGGCACACTTCTGACGTTCCGTCAGATCCAATGCCGGGGAGGGACTGTGGCGCGCACGCGTACACCTGTCGTGGCCGACTGGTTCGCCGGAGAGGGGGACGACTTCCGCCTTCTGGGCACGCGCTGCGCCGCGTGCGCGTCGGTGTTCTTCCCACGCGAGGACACGGCGTGCCGCAATCCCGCGTGCGCGGGCGGTGAGCTCGTCGAAGTGCCGCTTTCGCGGCGCGGGCGGATCTGGTCGTACACGGACGCCCGGTACCGACCGCCGGAACCGTACGTGTCGGATCGGGAACTCCCGTGGGAGCCCTACGCGTTGATCGCTGTGGAGCTCGAGGCCGAGCGCATGGTCGTGCTCGGCCAGGGGGCTCCGGGAGTCTCCGCCGCCGATCTCGCGGTCGGCATGGAGGTGGAGGTCGTACCGGGCGTACTCGACGAGGAGGGGGACGAAGAGACCGGGACGACGTGGACGACGTGGCACTGGCGGCCGACGGGGGTGACGGCATGACGGCGGACGTGGCGGTTCTCGGAGCGGGCATGCACCCCTGGGGCAAGTGGGGGCACGGATTCGTCGAGTACGGGGTGGCGGCGGCCCGGGCGGCGCTCGCCGACGCGGGGATCGACTGGCGCGACGTGGGGTCGATCGTCGGGGCGGACACGGTGCGCGGCGGATACCCCGGCTATGTGTCGGGGGCGACGTTCGCGAAGGCGCTGGGCTGGCAGGGCGCGCGCGTGACCAGCGTCTACGCGGCGTGCGCCTCGGGCGCGCAGGCCGTCGGCACGGCGCGGGCGCAGATCCTGGCGGGGCTCGCGGACGTGGTACTGGTGGTGGGCGCCGACGCCGCGCCCAAGGGGTTCTTCAAGCCCGCGGGCGGCGACCGGCCCGACGATCCCGACTGGCTGCGTTTCCGCGCCCTGGGGGCGACCAACCCGACGTACTTCGGGCTGTACGCGCGCCGGAGGATGGCCGTGCACGGGGACACCCTGGAGGACTTCGCCCAGGTCAAGGTGAAGAACGCCGCCTCAGGCGCGCTGAATCCGAACGCGCGCTACCGCAAGACGGTGACGGCCGACGAGGTCGCGGCCTCCGCCGTGGTCGCCGATCCGCTCCGCCTGCTCGACATCTGTGCGACGTCGGACGGCGGGGCCGCGCTGGTGCTGTCCAGCATGGAGTTCGCGCGCCGTCACGGCGCCGCGGATCCCGTCCGCATCCGTGCGGTGTCGACGGTGACGCCGACGTATCCGAACACGGTGCTCGACCTTCCCGACATCGCGACGGACTCGGCCGCCGGCGTCGCGCCCGAAGGGCCCACCTTCCGCGCCTCGATCGCGCGCGCCGCCTACGAGGAGGCGGGCATCGGCCCCGAGGACCTGTCCCTCGCGGAGGTCTACGACCTGTCGACGGCCCTCGAACTGCAGTGGTACGAGGACCTGGGGCTGTGCGGCGAGGGTGAGGGCGCGAAGCTGCTCAGGGACGGCGCGACCGCGCCCGGCGGGCGCATACCCGTGAACAGCAGCGGCGGACTGGCGTCCTTCGGGGAGGCGGTGCCCGCGCAGGCGATCGCCCAGGTCTGCGAGCTGACATGGCAGTTGCGGGGCACGGCCGGCGACCGGCAGGTGGCAGGGGCCCGGGCGGGGATCACGGCCAACCAAGGCCTGTTCGGGCACGGTTCCTCGGTCGTGGCGGTGCGCTGACCGCCGTCGCGACCGTGCGCCCACCCGCGGCGTCTGTACGCAGCGTGTCCGCGCGGGAATCCTGCGTGAACAGCGCGTGAACCGGCCCTCATCGCGCGCGCGTGGGGCCATCATGCTGGCGTGCACACCTGGTCGGACAGCCTCCGTTTCGCCTTCCAGCCCGTGGTCAATCTGGCCACGGGCGCGGCGGCGGCCCTGGAGATCCTCGCCCGTCCCGAGTCGGGTGACGTGCTCGCGCGGGCGCAGCGCGAGCCCGAGCTCGACGGCGATCTGGCCGCCCTGGCGCTGCGGGACGCGGCGCGCCGGGAGTCGCTGCTGCCGCTGCATGTGAACGTGTTCGCGGGGACGCTCGCCGATCTGGGCGGGCTCGACGCGCTGCGGCGTGCCGTGCGTGAGGCGGGGCGGTTGCCGTGGGAGGTGACGGTGGATGTGGGGCCGCCGTTCACGCATGTGCCGCACCGCGCGCTCCTGGAGGGCGTCGACGCGCTGCGCAAGGAGGGTTTCCGGGTCAGCGCGGACGGCGTGGGCGACGGCGACGTACCGCTGCGGCTGCTCGACGATCTGGCGCCCGACCTGATCAAGCTCGACGCCTCACTGCTGTCGCGTCGGGCGACGGTGCGGGCCATGCGGACGCTGTGCGAGGAGATCGGCGCGCTGCTCGCCGTCGAGGGCGTGGAGACCGAGACCCAGTGCGCGGCGGCCCTCGACGCCGGGGCGCAGCTCGCGCAGGGCGACCTGTTCGCGCCCGCCGCCCGGCTGCCGGCCGCCAAGGTGTACGTGCCCGAACTGCGCCCTGCCGTCCGCGCGCAACGGCCGGCAGGCCCCACCGTGCGCGACTTCGTGCGGCCCGCCGCACTGCTGCCCGAGACGGCGTCCGCCGAGCAGGTGCGGCGACGGCTCACCGGGGCGGCCGAGGTCACCGGCGTCCTGCTCGTCGACGCCGCCGGGGTACCGGTGCGGTCGGTGCAGCGGGACCGCTTCCTGCTGTCGCTCTCCACGCGCTACGGGCACGCCCTGTACGCCGACCGGCCCGCCGCGCGGCTCGGCGACCGGCCGCGCACGGTCGGGGTCACCGCGACCGCCTGGGAGGTCCTCGACGTGGTCGCGGACGGCGAGCACACCCGCACCGCCGACGACGTCGCGGTGGTGGACGACGACGGGCGCTGCGTCGGCGTCGTACGCCTCACCGACCTCGTACGGGCGCTGGCCGAGAGTCGGGTCGAGGAGGCGGCCGGGCTCAATCCGCTGACGCGGCTGCCCGGTTCGGACGCCGTGACGGGCGAGCTGGATCGGTGGGTGGCGCAGGGCCGCGCGTTCGCCCTCAGCTGGCTGGACATCGACGGATTCAAGCAGGTCAACGACAGCGCCGGGTTCGCGGCAGGGGACGAGCTGATCCGTTCGGTGGGGCAGGCTCTCGCGCGGGCGGAATCGGACGCCGTGCGAGTGGGGCACATCGGGGGCGACGACTTCCTCGTCCTCGCCGATCCGGAGCGGCTCGGTCCGCTGGCGGCCGCGGTGCTCGACGCGCCCTGGTCCGCGGGCGGTGAGGCGGTGACGCTCTCGCTGGCCACGGTGGTCTGCCCGCCCGGCAGCGTCCTGGACCACCGGCAGGCGGCGGCGCTGCTCGCCCCGCTGAAGAAGGCCGCGAAGGCGCGCTCCGGGGCGAGTTGGGTGTGCGGGCAGGCGGGGCGCGAGGGCTTCGATGTGCGCCGCGGCGCACGCGCCACGGCGGCCGCGTGCGCGCGAGGAGGAGCGCCCACCACCGGTTAACCGTTGCCGTCCGCGACCTTGACGCTCCAGTACCGCCGGTGAACACTTCCGGTGTCAGTCGGCATCGCCGCACATCGGCCCACCGCCGCTCGGGGTCCGGACTGCCCTGGGCGCGCTCTCCTGCCGGATTGCGGCAGGTCACGGCCGCTTCCCCACATGTGGTTCCGGCTGTGCGCGCCCACTCGTCGCGGCTGCCGGGCGGGGCGCGGGACTCCCCTGCTCACGGCGGCCGCGGTTCGGAACCAGCCATGGAAACGCACCCTGCACGGAGGACCGGGGCGCACTGTCCCGGGCGAGGGCCTAGGAGCCGCCATGAGCAACGGAGACATTTTCATCGGTGAGGTCATCGGCACCGGCATTCTGATCCTGTTCGGCGCGGGCGTCTGCGCCGCCGTCACCCTGAAACACTCCAAGGCGAAGGCTTCCGGGTGGGTCGTCATCGCGTTCGGCTGGGGCTTCGGCGTGCTGGCCGGCGCCTACACGGCCGCCCCGCTGTCGGGCGGTCATCTCAACCCCGCGGTCACCATCGGCATCGCGGTCGACACCGGCAAGTGGGACAAGGTCTGGGTCTATCTGCTCGGCCAGATGGTCGGCGCGATGCTCGGCGCCGTCCTCGCCTACCTGGTGTATCTCGCGCAGTTCAACGCCAACGTCGGCTCCGGCGAGGAGTCCGCTGAGGACGGCCCGACACCGACGCTCGGCATCTTCTCGACGATCCCCGAGATCCGGAACCTGGCCGCGAACCTCATCACCGAGATCATCGCGACGATCGGCCTGGTGCTGCCCATCCTCGCGTTCGGACTCACCAAGGGGCTCGGCGAATCCGGCACCCAGGTGCTGATCGTGGCGCTCCTGGTCGTCGGCATCGGTCTGTCGCTCGGCGGGCCGACGGGTTACGCGATCAACCCCGCGCGCGACCTGGGGCCGCGCATCGTGCACCAGCTGCTGCCGATCCCCAACAAGGGGACGTCCGACTGGGGTTACGCCCTCGTGCCGGTCGTCGGACCGCTGATCGGCGGCGCGCTCGCGGGGGCCATCTACAACGCAGCGTTCTGAAGCGCAGAAGCAGTTTCGACCGTCTTCTTAAGAAGGGGGAGCCATGCCCGACGCTTCCGTGAAGTACGTCGCCGCCATCGACCAGGGCACCACGTCGAGCCGCTGCATCATCTTCAACCAGGACGGCGAGATCGTCGCCGTCGACCAGCGCGAGCACCGCCAGATCTTCCCGAAGCCGGGCTGGGTCGAGCACGACGCGACCGAGATCTGGTCCAAGGTCCAGGCCGTGGTCGCGGGGGCGATCGCCAAGGCGGGGCTGCGCGCGGACCAGCTCAGCGCGCTCGGCATCACCAACCAGCGCGAGACGACGGTCCTTTGGGACCGGGCCACCGGAAAGCCCGTGCACAACGCGATCGTGTGGCAGGACACCCGGACGTCCGCGCTCTGCAACGAACTGGGCGGCGCCGACGGCCAGGACCGCTTCCGGGAGACGACCGGGCTGCCCCTGGCGAGCTACTTCTCCGGGCCCAAGGCGGCCTGGCTGCTCGACAACGTGCCGGGCCTGCGCGCCAGGGCGGAGCGCGGCGAGCTGGCCTTCGGCACGATCGACTCCTGGCTGATCTGGAACCTCACCGGAGGCACCGACGGCGGTGTGCACGTCACCGACGTGACGAACGCCGGTCGCACCATGCTGATGAGCCTGGAGACCCTTCAGTGGGACCCGTCGATCCTGTCGGCGATGAACGTCCCGGAGTCGCTGCTCCCGGAGATCCGCTCGTCCGCCGAGGTGTACGGCACCGCGGTCGGGCAACTGGCGGGCGTGCCGGTGGCCTCGGCGCTCGGTGACCAGCAGGCGGCCGTGTTCGGGCAGGCCTGCTACGACACGGGGACCGCGAAGAACACGTACGGGACGGGCAGCTTCCTGCTGCTCAACACCGGCAACAGGCCGGTGCCTTCGAAGAGCGGCCTGCTCACCACCATGGGGTACAAGATCGGCTCCGAGGCGCCCGTGTACTGCCTCGAAGGGTCGATCGCGATCACCGGCGCCCTGGTGCAGTGGTTCCGCGACCAGCTCGGCATCATCAAGACGGCCGACGAGATCGAGACGCTCGCGGCGAGCGTGGACGACAACGGCGGCGCGTACATCGTCCCGGCGTTCTCGGGCCTGTTCGCGCCCTACTGGCGTTCCGACGCGCGGGGTGTCGTCACGGGCCTCACCCGGTACGTCACCAAGGCGCACCTGGCGCGTGCCGTCCTGGAGGCGACGAGCTGGCAGACCCGCGAGGTCGTCGACGCGATGTACCAGGACTCCGGGGTGCAGATCACGACCCTGAAGGTCGACGGCGGCATGACCAAGAACAATCTGCTGATGCAGCACCAGGCCGACGTCCTCGGCGTGCCCGTGATCCGGCCCAGGGTCTCCGAGACGACCTGTCTGGGCGCCGCGTACGCGGCGGGGCTCGCGACGGGCGTGTGGAACGACCTGGACGAGCTGAAGGCCCACTGGCAGCGCGACGCCGAGTGGACCCCGGCGATGGACGCGGGCGCCCGGGACCGTGAATACCACAACTGGCGCAAGGCCGTGGAGAAGAGCTTCGGCTGGCACGAGGACGGAGACGGCGCGTAGGCGACGGCCACGCGCGTGTGCACGCGCGCGTGGTGACGTACGGCCATGCACGCGCGTGGGCGGCGGTTCGCACCCCGGTCGGCGGAGGTGCGGATCGCCGCTGCGCGTTCGGGGGGCTCAGGTCGTCGCGGGCTGGCGGCGCTCGGCGGCCTCCGCGGCGTGTCCGACGACGCCGATGAGGATTTCCTTGACCGACTCCTTGTCGCGCGCGTCACCCAGGAACACCGGGACGTCCGGATCCAGGTCGAGCGCCTGCCGGACCGCTTCGGCCGGGTAGCGGTCGGCGCCGTCGAAGCAGTTGACACCGACGACGAAGGGTATGGAGCGCTTCTCGAAGTAGTCGACGGCGGCGAAGCAGTCCTCCAGGCGGCGGGTGTCCGCGAGGACGACGGCGCCCAGCGCGCCGGTCGCCAACTCGTCCCAGAGGAACCAGAAGCGGTCCTGCCCCGGCGTACCGAAGAGGTAGAGCACCAGGTCCTCGCGGAGTGTGATGCGGCCGAAGTCCATCGCCACCGTGGTGGTGTTCTTGCCCTCGACGCCCGCCGTGTCGTCGACGGGGCGGCCGGCCTCCGTGAGGACTTCCTCCGTGCGCAGCGGCCGGATCTCACTCACCGCGCCGACCAGCGTCGTCTTGCCCACGCCGAAGCCGCCGGCCACCAGGATCTTGAGCGTCACGGGCTCGACGGGGGCCTTGCGGCGATCGGAACGCCCGAAGATCATGACTTGTCTCCTGCCTCACTGGTGTCGCCGTTGCGGGTACTGCTGTGCTCCTCGGGCGGCCCGTAGCCACCGCCTCCGGGCGTTTCGACGACGAGTACGTCGCCAGGGGCCACGTCGGCCGTGTCGCTGCCGTCGAGGCGGGTGACGGTGCCGTCCACGCGTTCCACGGAGTTGGCGCCGAGGGCTCCGGGAGCGCCGCCCGCCATCCCGTAGGGCGGCACCCTGCGGTGCTGGGTGAGCGTGGAGACGGTCATCGGCTCCCGGAAGCGGATGCGCCGCACCGCGCCGTCGCCGCCGGGCCAGCGGCCCGCTCCCCCGCTGCCGCGCCGCACCGCGAACTCCTCCAGGACGACGGGCAGCCGCCACTCGAGGACCTCGGGGTCGGTGAGTCGGGAGTTGGTCATGTGGGTCTGTACGACCGATGCTCCGGGGAAGCCGTCACCGGCGCCGGAGCCGGAGGCCACGGTCTCGTAGTACTGGTGCCGGGCGTTCCCGAAGGTGACGTTGTTCATGGTTCCGGAGCCCTCGGCCTGCACGCCCAGGGCTCCGTAGAGAGCTCCGGTGATGGCCTGGGACGTCTCCACGTTGCCCGCGACGACGGCGGCGGGTGGCTCGGGCGAGAGGAAGGAGCCGGGCGGCACGACGATGTCCAGGGGTCGCAGGCAGCCGTCGTTGAGCGGGATGTCGTCGCCGACGAGCGTGCGGAAGACGTACAGGACTGCGGCGTTGACGACGGCGAACGGGGCGTTGAAGTTCGTGGGGAGCTGGTCGGACGTGCCGGTGAAGTCGACGGTGGCGGCGCGGCGTTCCCTGTCCACGCTCACGCGCACGTGGATGACCGCGCCCGAGTCGGTCTCGTAGGCGAACTCGCCGTCCTCCAGGGCGTCGATGACGCGCCGTACGGACTCCTCGGCGTTGTCCTGCACGTGCTTCATGTAGGCGAGCACGACGTCGAGGCCGAAGGTGTCGATCATGCGGGCGACTTCGTCGACGCCCTTCTGGTTCGCGGCGATCTGGGCGCGCAGGTCGGCGAGGTTGGTCCGCGGGTTGCGGGACGGGTATGCGGCCCCGGTGAGCAGGCGCAGGGTCTCCTCCTCGCGGAACCGGCCGGCCTCGACGAGCAGCCAGTTGTCGAAGAGCACGCCTTCCTCGTCGATGGTGCGGCTGTTCGCGGGCATGGAGCCGGGGGCGATGCCGCCGATCTCGGCGTGGTGGCCGCGGGAGGCGACGTAGAACAGGATGCGGTCGCCGTCGGTGTCGAAGACCGGGGTGATCACGGTGACGTCCGGCAGGTGCGTGCCGCCGTGGTACGGGTCGTTGACGGCGTAGGTGTCGCCGGGGCGCATGGTCGCGCCGCGGCGGCGGATCACTTCCTTGACGCTGGTGCCCATCGAGCCCAAGTGCACGGGAATGTGCGGGGCGTTGGCGACGAGGCTGCCGTCGGGGTCGAAGAGGGCGCAGGAGAAGTCCAGGCGCTCCTTGATGTTGACGGACTGCGAGGTCGACTCGAGGCGGGCGCCCATCTGCTCCGCGATCGACATGAACAGGTTGTTGAAGACCTCGAGCCTCACCGGATCGAGTGAAGCATCGACTTCCGCGCCCGGATCGGAACTCTCCGTAACCGCCACCCGTTCCATGATCAGGTGGCCGTCGTCCGCGAGGGCCGCCCGCCATCCGTCGTCGACGACGGTCGTGGAGCCGTCCTCGGCGATGATCGCCGGCCCGTCGACGGGTGCGCCGGGCGGGAGTTCGCCCCGGTGGTGGAGGGGGACGTCCCGCCAGGCGCCGCCGGTGTGCAGGCGGACGGTGGCGGGCGCGGAGGCGGTCGGGGCGGTGACGCGGGGTGCGAGGTGGGAGAGATCGGGGGGATCGGTCAGACCAGTGGCTTCTACGGAGAGTGATTCGACGACGAGCGGTCGGTCCAGGGTGAAGGAGTAGTGAGCGCGATGACGTTCTTCGAAGGCGCGGATCATGGCGTCGGGTTCGGCGAGTTCCACGGTGAGCGCGGTGTCCGTGCCGTCATAGCGGAGCTGGGCCCTGCGCACGATCCGCATGCGCTCCTCGGGGACGTCCTCGGCGCGCAGTTCCTCGCGGGCGGCGCTCTCCAGGTCGTCGGCCGTCTTGAGGATGTGCGGCATGGCGGCGGCGTCCACGGTGGCCTCGACGGACTGCTCCCGCATGGCCGTGGTGTCGGCGAGCCCGATCCCGAGCGCGGAGAGGACACCGGCCATGGGCGGTACGAGGACGGTGCGGATGCCGAGTTCGTCGGCGACCTTGCACGCGTGCTGGCCTCCCGCGCCGCCGAAGGTGGTGAGGGCGTAGCGGGTGATGTCGTGGCCCTTCTGGACCGAGATCCGCTTCACCGCGTTGGCGATGTTGGCCACGGCGACCTGGAGGTAGCCCTCGGCGACCTGCTCGGGGGTGCGCTCGTCGCCGGTCCTCTCGCGGATCTCGGTGGCGAGGTCGGCGAAGCGCTCGCGGACGAGGGCGTCGTCGAGCGGCTGGTCCCCTTCGGGGCCGAACACGTAGGGGAAGTGGGCGGGTTGGACGCGGCCGAGCGCGACGTTGGCGTCGGTGACCGTGAGGGGGCCGCCGCCCCGGTAGCAGGCGGGTCCGGGGACGGCGCCCGCCGAGTCGGGACCGACGCGGTAGCGGCTGCCGTCGAAGTGCAGCACGGAGCCGCCGCCCGCGGCGACGGTGTGGATGTCGAGCATGGGGGCGCGCAGCGGGACGCCGGCGATCTGCGTGGTGAGCACGCGCTCGTACTCGCCCGCGTAGTGCGAGACGTCGGTGGAGGTGCCGCCCATGTCGAAGCCGATGACGCGGTCGAAGCCTGCGCGCTCGGACATCCGGGCCATGCCGACGATGCCGCCGGCGGGGCCGGACAGGATGGCGTCCTTGCCGCGGAACTGTCCGGCTTCGGTGAGTCCGCCGTTGGACTGCATGAACATCAGTTGGACGTCGGGCAGTTGGTCGGCGACCTGGCGCACGTAGCGGCGCAGGACGGGCGAGAGGTAGGCGTCGACGACGGCGGTGTCGCCGCGGGGCACGACCTTCATGAGCGGGCTGACCTCACTGGACAGCGAGATCTGCGGGAACCCGACGCGTTCGGCGAGGGCGCCGATCTCGCGCTCGTGGGCCGGGTGGAGGTGGCTGTGGAGGCAGACGACGGCCACGGCGCGGATGCCGTCCTCGTGGGCGCGCCGCAGGTCCGCCTCGAGGGCGTCGAGGTCGAGCGGGGTGAGCACCTCTCCCTGGGCGTCGACACGCTCGTCGACCTCGATGACGCGCTCGTGGAGCAGTTCGGGCAGCTCGATGCGGCGGGCGAAGATGTGCGGCCGGTTCTGGTACGCGATCCGCAGGGCGTCGCGGAAGCCGCGGGTGATGACGAGGGCCGTGGGCTCGCCACGTCGCTCCAGGAGGGCGTTGGTGGCGACGGTGGTGCCCATCCGGACGGAGTCGATCGGCCCGTCGTCCTCGCCGAGCAGTTCACGGATCGCGAAGACGGCCGGGTCCGGGTAGCGCGCGGGGTTGTCGGAGAGCAGCTTGTGCGTGACGAGGCGACCGTCGGGCCGCCGGGCCACGACGTCGGTGAAGGTGCCGCCTCGGTCGATCCAGAACTGCCAGCCTGCCACGTGTGTCTCCTGCCGTCCGCCCCGTTCCTGTGCCTCGCGGGCTCCGCTGTCGGATCAGAGCGCTCTGAGGCCGTCGATCACGTCGCGGAGAATACTCGCGTCGGGCAGTTCCGCAGGTGGGACGGGCCGCGTCACATGGACGAGTTCGTCGTCGACGAGATCGCCTATGAGGACGCGCACCACGCCGATCGGAAGGTCGAGTTCCGCGGCGAGTTCCGCCACCGACTGCGGGCTGTCCTGGCAGAGCTCGACGATGTCGACGTGCTCGGGCGACAGCGTCTGGTCCCGTGCGGCGTCGCTCTCGCGCTGTTCGGCGACGACGACGGCGATCAGGTCGAGCCGGTGCTGGGCCGCGCTGGTGGTGCGGCCGCGGGTCATGGCGTAGGGACGGACGACGGGTCCCGCGTCGTCGTCGAACCAGTGATGCGTGTCCTGACCGTCTGGTCTCATGCCAACCCACTACCCTCCGGCGGGCAGGTCCGTGCGCCGGGCCGTGCCAAGGTGCGCCCCGACGCGCTTGACCAGCAGGGTCATCTCGTACGCGACGAGGCCGACGTCGGAGTCCGCGTCGGAGAGCACGGCGAGGCAACTGCCGTCGCCCGCCGCTGTGACGAACAGGAAGGCCTCGTCCAGTTCGACGACCGTCTGCCGGACGCCGCCCGCCTCGAAGTGCCGGCCCACGCCCTTGGCGAGGCTGTGGAACCCGGAGGCCACGGCGGCCAGGTGTTCGCTGTCCTCCCGGCTGAGGCCCTCGGAGGCGCCTGTCGGCAGTCCGTCGCCGGAGAGCACCATCGCCTTGCGGACACCGGCGACACGCTCGACCAGGTCGTCCAGGAGCCAGTTCAGCTCGCTGACGACGCCGTTGGTGGTCTGCGGATTGGCCTTCGGCGCGGTCATCGACCGTCCCCCTCAGAGTTCGTTCCTCGTGCTGCACCGTCGGCGCGCTCATCGCCCGCGGTGTTCTCCGCCCGTCCGCGCCGCCAGCCGCGCTGGAGCGAGGCCATACGGCTGCGCACCTCGTCGGCGTCCCGGTCGGCGGGGAGGGCGGAGGGTGTCCTGTCTTCGGCCGGTGCCGTGCCTTCGCCGCGCAGGTCCGGGCCGTCCTTCAACTGCGGGGCCAGGTTGGCCTGTCGGACGCGGCGGGGCAGGCCGCCGGGCGTGGTGCCGCCGGAGGGACCGGCGTCGCGGGTGGGCGGCTCGGTCGCCTCGGTCGCGTCCGTCGTCGGCTCGGAGGTCTCGCGGACGGGCCCGGCTTCCTCGGCCGCGCGCGGGCGGCGCCTGGGGAGACCTGCCGGGGTGGAGCCGCGCACCTCGCCGCGCAGGGACGGGCCGCCGCCCGCCTCGCCGCTCCCCCGGTCGTGCCGCTCGCCGGGTTCGGCCGGGGCGCGGTCGGCCTCACCGGGCCGGCTGTGGGTGACGGGCCTGCCGTGCGAGCTGACGAGCTTGGGCACGCGCCGGCGCGGGAGCGGCAGCGGGCCGTCCGGAGCGCCGTCGCTCCCGGCGCCGTCGTCCTGGGCCTGCTGGTGCTGTTCGCCGGAAGGACCGGTCATGGCGCGGCGGGGGCGGAACAGACCGCCGCGCTCACTGTCGTCGTCGCCCAGGGCTCCGGGGAACTCGGTCATGTCGGAGGTCGTCAGCGGGGCCTCCAGCTCGACGGGGCCGTCGAGCACGGAGGCCGGCAGACCGGGGAGACCGGCCACGCCGCCCGACTTCGCGTGCGGTCCCGTGCCGGGCGTGCGGCGCGGCGCGTTCGGCCGGTCGAGGCGGAAGCCCGCGCCCTCGGTGTCGGGGGCGTCGGTGAGCAGGGCGTCGGGGATGAAGACGACGGCGGTGGTGCCGCCGTACGGCGACGGCTGG
Source organism: Streptomyces sp. SDT5-1 (assembly GCF_052245995.1). Lineage (NCBI taxonomy): Bacteria > Bacillati > Actinomycetota > Actinomycetes > Kitasatosporales > Streptomycetaceae > Streptomyces > Streptomyces sp. SDT5-1. The sequence continues at coordinate 1,825,501 of NZ_CM125963.1, forward strand.
AGGGAGACGCGGATGTTCTGCCGCTGGGCGAGACGGCTGACCACGAACAGGCCGAGCCGGTCGGTGTCGGAGAGTTCGAACTCCGGTGTCTCGGCGAGCCGCAGATTGGCGTCGAGCAGCGCGTCGGGGGCCATGCCGAGGCCGCGGTCGTGGATCTCCAGGGTGAAGCCGTTCGCGACGCGCTCGCCGAGCACCTGGACGGCGGTGTGCGGCGGCGAGAACACGGTGGCGTTCTCGACGAGTTCGGCGACGAGATGGGTGAGGTCGGCGACGGCCGGGCCCGTCACGGCGATCCGGGCCAGTCGGCGGACCTCGATGCGCTCGTAGTCCTCGACCTCGGCGACGGCCGCGCGGACGATGTCCATGAGCTGCACGGGCCTGCGCCACTGCCGGGACGGGGCGGCGCCGGACAGGATGACCAGGCCCTCCGCGTGGCGGCGCATGCGGGTGGTGAGGTGGTCGAGGCGGAACAGGTCGGCGAGTTCGTCGGTGTCCTCGGTCCTGCGCTCCATGGTGTCGAGCAGGGTCAGCTGCTTGTGCAGCAGGACCTGGCTGCGGCGGGCGAGGTTGACGAAGACCTCGGAGACACCGCGGCGCAGTTCGGCCTGCTTGACCGCGGCCTCGACGGCGGAGCGCTGAAGCGTGTTGAGCGCCTGGCCGACCTGGCCGATCTCGTCCTTGTCGTATTCGAGGCGCGGCGCCTCGGTCTCGACGTCGACCTGGTCGCCCGCCGCGAGGCGGCGCATCACGCCGGGCAGCCGGACGCCGGAGGCCTCGTGGGCCTCCAGGCGGAGTCGGCGCAGGTCGCGGACGAGGCCGCGGCCGATGCGTACGGAGAGGTAGAGGGAGACGAGGAGGGCGAGCAGGCCGAGCACGCCGGCGACGCCGGCCCGCAGCAGGACGCCGACGGCCTCGGGGCGCGCCCGGTCCTGGTAGCGCTCGGTGGCGGCGGAGTCCCGGTCGACGAGTTCGGCGAGCACCGGCTGGGATGCCTTGTCCCAGCTCCGGGCGGTGACGCCTCTCGGTGTCCCGGGGGCGCCGCTGACGACCGCTTCCTCAGCGGTGCGCAGCGGGTTGGTCTCGGGGCTGCGCCAGTACCGCTGGTAGCGGGAGCGTTCGCTGTCGGGCAGCAGCGCGAGGTTGGTCTCGTAGAGGAGGGAGCGCTGGGCGACGAGGTCGGAGACCTGGCGCTGTTCCTCCTGCGTGAACCGGCGGGCGACGAGACCCGAGCCGACCAGTGCGTCCTCCTGGGACAGGAGTTCGCGCGCCTTGACGATACCGACGAGGGCGCGTGCCTCGCGTTCCACCTTCGCGTCGTCGAGTGCGGTGAGGTCGAGGAGGAAGTCGTACGTCGGTGCGATCAGGCGGTTGTAGAACTCGAGGGCCTGGGCGCGGGTGACGGTGCCCTCGTCGACGTTCCGGCGCAGGGAGGCGATGCCCTCGAGGCCCTCGATGGCGGTGTCGAGGGAGGCGCGGGCGTCGGGGTCCAGATCGTCCCTGACGCTTCCGTCGCGGGCCCTCTCCTTGATCCGGCTGATCGATTCGTCGGCGTCGGTCCGCTTGACGCGCAGGGCCGACTGGGCGTCGGACGCGCGGGGGTCGGCGAGGTAGACGAGCGTCTGGCGGCGCTCGACCTGAAGCGCGCGGCTCGTGGCGACCAGGGGGGAGGCGATCGAGTCGACCGCCTTGCCCGCGGAGATCAGCTGGACGGCGGCGCGCCCGGTGATCACCGTGGCGAAGGCCCAGATGGCCGTCAGGGACAGCAACGGCACCAGAAGCAACGCCACGATCTTCCGGCGGATGGACTTCCCGCGAAAGCGCACGGCCTCCCCCAAGATCGTCCCCTCTGCCTCAAGGGGCACACATGTGCGTCAACAAACGGCGCGAGCCTACTACTGAGACACGAGCAACTCGAAGACCTGTCCGGATGCTGTCCTTCCGAACTCGGGCCCTGACGTCATGAGTTGTCCGGCATTGCGGGAGATTCCCGCCGCCCGCTCATGGCAGGGGCGACGATCACAATCGGCCTGCCCCCTACGAGAGTTGGCCGGAACTCTCCGCGCGCCCTGTTCGGATCACTGGAGTTCGGGGGAACGGGAATCTTCGCGGCCCTCCGTTCGTCTTCAAGAGAGGGCAGCCGACCCGACGGCGTAAAGCACGGCAATTCGGGCAGTCACTGTGCAGTGCCGGTGCGGAGGCATCGGTTTGAGGGTCCCGAGGGGCCCGAGATCGGCGGGGAGTGACGTGGCGATGGGCACGGCGGAGCGAAATGGACTGTGGGTCGAGGAGCCGGCGCGTCGGCGCCGCATGCCCGATCCGGTACGGACGTCGGCCGTGCGGGCCGTCCTCATCGTCGCGCTCACCCTGATCCAGGCCATGATTGCCGTGTTCTCCACGCTGGCCGACTCCTGGCTGGCCTTCCCGATGGTGCTCAGCAGCGTGGGCAGCACGGTGGTGGCCACGTGGGGCGTCCTGGACGTCTGGGTGACGCGCCAGGTGTGGAACCAGCGGCACGGCGTGGTCTCGGTCCCTGCGAGCACGGCGCGGCAGCTGCGCAAGGAGCGCCGCCAGGCCCGCCGTGCCGCGCGGTCACGGGGCGGCGCCGCCCGGCCCGACGCGGTCGACATACGCGGCCGTCGCCGGACCGGGCAGCTGACGCACGGCTGAGCCGCCGCGCCGGGCCGCCCCGCCTCCAGGACGAGGTCAGGCGTCGACCGGCCGCTTGTACATCCGCGTCGCCGTGATCTCGCCGTGCACCGTCTCGCCCTCGGGGTCCTGCTGCGGCAGCCCGGGACGCAGATGCTCCTCCACACTGATGTACTTCAACCCGGCCCGGAGGTCCGCGTCGTTGCGCATCCTGATCACAAGGGGGAACTCGGCGAGCGCCGTCGTGTCGAACAGGCCGGTCGTGTAGAGGAGTTGCACGCCGAGCGCGTCGGACACCGCGCGCTGTAGTTCGAGCAGGTACGTGGCGTTGGCGCGGCCGATCGGATTGTCGAGGAACAGCGTGCCCGCGTGCCGGTGCTTGTCGCGGCCCCGGTCGTTCGAGCGCAGCGCCGCCATCGTGCAGTACAGGGCGATGGCCGCGGTGAGCAGCTGGCCGCCGGAGAACACGTCGCCCATCTGTCCGACCGGGACCCGCTCGGCGCGCAGCACCGCGTCCGGCTTGAGGATCTCGACGGCGACGCCCTTGGGCTGGAGCGCCGCGCTGACGCCGCGCAGCAGCAGGGACATTCCGTCGCGGCGCAGGTCGGAGTTCTTCTTCACGGCCGCGCGGGTCGCCTCGTCGATGACCTCGCCGAGCCGCGCGATGAGCGTGGCCTGGTCGGGCTCCTCGAAGCGGATCCGCAGGAACTCCTGCCCCGACCACTCACCGAGCCCCTCCGGCAGGCGCGAGAGGCGCTGCGCGGACCGCAGGGTGGCCAGTGAGGACTCCACGAGGCCGCGCAGCCGGTCCACGATCGAGTCGCGGTTGCGCTCCAGCTGGGCCAGCTCGTCGGTGAGGACGCGCAGCCGGGGCGCGAACGCGTCGGCCCACTTCTGCGCGTGCTCGGGCAGCGCGGACGCGGGCAGTTCCCGGATCTGCTGCCGGGCGGGCGTGCGCACCTGCTCGTACCGCGTCGAGTTGGCGTGTCGTACGAGGATGTCGCTCGCCTCGCGGACGGCCGCCTCGGCCGCGGACAGGTCGGCGGCGCAGCCGCGCAGCGAGCGCCGGGTCTCGGCCGCCGTCCGGCGGGCCTCCTCCAGGGCTCCCGGGTAGGGCTCGGGCTCCTCCTGGTCCTCGGCCGGGTCCGCGTGGTCGCGCAGCAGGTCGCGCAGGAGCGCGGCGGTCTCGTCGAAGCCGCCTGCCCCGTCCTCGGCGGCGCGGTGGGCGTCGACGAGTTCGGCATGGGCGGCGCGCGCGGTGCTCAACGCCTCGGTGCGCGTGGCCAGTTCGGTGGTGGCCGTGCGCAGCAGCGTCTGGGCGTGCTCGGTGTCGGAGGGGACGAGGTCGTCGGGCAGCTCGGTGTGCGCGTCGCCGTCCTCGGGCGCGTGCCGCTCGGCCTCGCCGCGCAGTCGGCCGAGCTGCTCGCTCGCGGTGGAGGCGCGGGTCTCCAGGAGTTGCACGAGCTCCTCCGCGCGGGCGGCGGCGGCCTGCCGGGACGGTCCGTCGGCGCCCTCGGAGGTCTCCAGGAGGGCGGCGGCGCGGGTGCGCACCTTGTTGCTGAGGCGGTCCAGCTCGGCGAGCGCGGCGGACTCGTCGGACTCGGCGCGGGCCTGCTCGGCGCGCAGGTCGGCGCCGACGCCCACCTTCTCGTAGACCTGGGACGCGGCGCGGTACGCCTCGCGCAGGGCGGGCAGCGAGGCCTGCGGCGGCTCGCCCTCCGGTACGTCGTCGGGGGCGCCGGCGATCTCGGCGCGCTCGGCGCGCAGCGTGCGGGCGGTGCGGCGCGCGTCGTCGGCGGAACGCTGGGCCGCGCGCCGGTCCTCGTCGGCGGAGCGGGCGTGCTCCAGGCAGGTCTGGGCGCGGGCCTCCGACTCGACGGCCTCGTCGGCGAGTTCGCGGACCTTCGCCTGCCAGCCCGCGCGCTCGCGCAGGCGGAACGCGAGACCGGCGAGCGCGTCGGCGGCGCGGCGGGCCTTCTGCGCCGCCTCCTGCCGCTCGTCGCGGACGCGGGTCGCCTCGGCGGCGGCCTCGTCGGCCTCGGCGCGCACCGTGCGGGCCTCGGCGAGCTCGGCCTCGGACTCCTCGGCGAACGTACGGGCTTCGTGGGCGGCCGCGGCGAGTTCGGCGAGGCGGCCCGCGGGGCAGCCGGAGCGCCAGGAGGCGAGGCGGGCCGCCAGCTCGCGGTCCTTGCCGAGGCGGCTCGCGAGCGCCCGGATCTCCTCGTCGCGGCGGGCGGCGCGCTCGCGCAGGGCCTGTCGCTCCTCGTCGGCGGCGTGCTCGTCGTGCATGGCCGGGTTCGGCGGCACGAGGAAGACGTTCTCGTCCGACGCGTTCTCGGCCGGGGTCGGGGCGAGCAGGGCGGCGGCGGTGCCGACGGCGACGGCGGAGCGGGGCAGCAGGGCCGCCCCCGCGAGGGCCTCACGGGCGCGGCCGTGGGCGGCGTCGTCGGTGATCACGACGCCGTCGACCAGCTCGGGCCGGGCCGCGAGCACGCGCGCGTGGTCCGTCGGATCGACCGACTGCGCGAGGTAGCGCCAGCCGGGAAGGGCCGGGATGCCGTGCTCGCCGAGGAACTCGACGGTGGCCAGCACGTCCGGTCCCGGCGGCAGCAGGCCGCCGTCACCGAGGGCGCCGAGGATCCGGGAGTCGTCGGCCGCGGCCGTACGGAGGTCGAACAGCTGCCGCTCGGCGGAGGACACGGTGTCGTCGAGCAGCGCCTTGAGGTCGTCGGCCGCGCGGTCCAGGTCCTCGGCGCTGAGCGGGCCTCCGGTGGCGTCCGAGCCCGGCTCGTCGTCCCCGTCCGGATCGGCGGACTGCCCGCCCACACCGAGGAGTTCGGCGATGCGCTCCTCCCCCGCGAGGGCCGCGGCGGCGCGCTCCTCCGCGCGGTGGGCCTGCTCGGCGGCGCTCGCGGCGTCGGCGGCGCGGGCCGCCGTCAGCTCGGCGCGGGCCTCGGTGGCGGCGGCCTCGCGCGCGTGCTCGGACGCCCGGCGGGCGGCTTCGCGCGCGGTGTCCCACGCGGCGACGGTGGTCTTCTCGGCGTCGGCGGCGGCGAGGGCCGCGCGGGCCGGGTCGGCGTCGGGGGCGCTGTCGTCGATCCACCCGGCGCGGACGGCCTCCGCGGTCTCCTGCTCGACCTCGGTCAACCGCTGGCGCAGGTGCCCGAGTTCACTGCGGGCGCGCTGTGCCTCGGTGGCGGCGACGGTCGCGTCGTGGTGCGCCTTCTCGCCCGCCTCCTGGAGGACGGCGGAGCGCTCCTCCTCCTCGTTGGCGTGGTTCTCGGACTGCTCGGCGGCGCTGTGCAGGGCCCGTACGAGCTCGGAGGCGGCCTTGGCGCGGGCCGCGAGCGCGGGGGCGGCGTCCCGCTCGGCCTCGCGGATGGCGACGGCCACGCGCGCGGAGCGGTCCGCGGCGGCGCGGTGCCGAAGGACGGCCTCGGCGGCCTGCCAGGCGGAGTACAGGGTGCGGGCGTCGGCCAGCTCGCGCTTCTGCGCGGCCGCGGCCTTCTCGGCTCCGGCGAGCGCCAGGGAGGCGTGCCGGTAGGCGAGTTCGGCGGCGATGAGGGAGCTGCGCTCGCGCGCCGACTCGGCCTCGGTGACGGTGTGCGCGGCTGCGGTGACCTGCTGGGCCAGCTCCCCGGCGCGGCCGCGCTCGACGGCGGCGCGGGCGGACAGGCGGCGGGCCAGCGTGCGCGTGCGGCGCTCGGCGGCGGTGTGGATGTCCCGCGCGCGTGCTCGCGTGTCGGCGGCCTCCACGATGCGGGTGAGCAGGTCGACGGAGCCGGCGGTGAAGTCGCGCTCGGCGATCAGTTCGGCGCGCCGCCCCAGCTTGTTCCCGAACCCGCTGACCAGGTCGGCGAGGCCGTCCGTGTCGCGGGTGTCGGTGACGGCGCGCAGCAGCAGGTCGGTGAAGTCGGAGTCCTTCTTGACGGCGAAGAGGCCTGCGGCCTCGCCCTCGTCCGCGTTCATCTCCCGCTGGTAGCGGAAGAGTTCGGGGTCGAGACCGAGGTCACCGAGGTGCTCGTTCCACCGGTCGTGGATCTCCTCCCAGTGCACCTCCAGGTGCGGGTACGCCTTCACGGCGTCCATGAGGGCGTCGCGGAAGCCCTTCATGGTGCGGCGTCGGCCCTGCGCGCCCGACGCGCCCTCGGCGACGGGACGGACGGCGCTGGACTCGGCGACCGGCAGCGAGTCGAGGCTCAATCCGGGGCCCGGCCGGAACGAGTACCAGGCCTCGGCGAACTTCCGCGGGTCGTTCGAGACCTGCCGTCCACGCCACTCGCTGACCTTGCCGACGACGACGCACTCGCCGGTCAGCGTGTGCTGCCACTCCAGGGCGACGTGCCCGCAGTCGTCGGCGAGGAGGAACTTGCGCAGCACTCCGGAGCTGGCGCCGCCCAGCGTGTTCCGGTGGCCCGGCAGCATCACCGAGAAGATCAGCTTGAGCAGGACCGACTTTCCGCCGCCGTTCTCCAGGAAGAGCACGCCGGCCGGCGCGGGGCGGCGCGGCGGCCCGACGGGCTCGTCCTCGAAGAACTCCGCCTGGGTGGGCGCGGGGTCGGGCACGGGCTCGCCGACTCCGCGCAGGTCAAGCACCGTGTCGGCGTAGCGCGCGCCGGCGGGCCCGATGGAGTAGAGGCGAACCCGGGACAGCTCGTACATGGCGGACTCTCGTGGTAGGTACGGACGTTCAGAAGGTCAGGAGTGGAACGGCAGGCCCGCGTCGGCGGCGAGCTCGGTCGCTTCCTCGTCCATGGGCGGCACCAGGCTCGCGGTCCCGTCGGTGACGGGCACGACGCCCAGCTCGAGCAGTTCAGCCATGGCGGCCGTGCCGGCCATGTCGCGGACCTGGAGCTGGTAGCGCGCGGTGGTGCGGTACGTGCCGCCCGCGTCGTCGCCGGTTCTCTGGAGGAAGCCGGAGTCGGTGAGGAACGCGACGGCCTTGCCGACGATGCCGGTCGTCGAACTGGCCAGGCGGCGGGTGTCCTTGGTGGCTCCCGTGGAGCTGCGGCGGGCCCAGATGCGCCAGGCGGCCTCGAGTCCTGGGGCCTCGGTCGCCGGGTCGGTGTTCTCGCCGGTCTCCTCGGCGCGCTCCTCCAGCTTGCGGCAGGCCTGCCGGACGAACGCGTCCACGCCGTTGACACTCACGCGCCCGATGTAGCCGTCGTCGGCGAGGTCCTCGGGGCGCGGGAAGGCGAGCGCGGCGACGGCGAGGTGGGCGAGGCCGTGCAGGAAGCGGTCGGTGGAGTCGGTGGCCGCCTTGCGCGCGTAGTCGCCCATGCGGACCGCGAACACGGAGTCCTCGGCGGCGGTGACGGCCATCCCCGCACGCGGGGACACCTCCAGGACGACGAGGCCGAGCCCGGTGGCCACGGCGTCGGCGAGCCGGGCGAACGGCGGGTCCTCGCGGTACCGGCGCAGCAGCTCGCCGTACTCCTGGTCGCGGGAGGGCTGGAGCTTGGGCTGCAGCCCGAAGGAGACGAGCCGGGCCGCGTCCGCGGCATCGGCGGGGGTGACGGGCGTCTGGGTCCTGGCCGCGCCCGATGCGTCGGGCTCGCCCCATTCGGCGTGCTCTTCGGCGTACTCGGTCACGGGTGGTGCTCCTTCATGGGTTCTGCGGGGTGGACGGGGACGCTGCTCGGCATCACGCGGCCTCCGTCCGGTCCGTGGCCATCCCGACCGCGTCGAGCAGGGCGGTGCCCACGATGAGGTCGGCGCCGCCGAACTCCGGGTCGTCGAGCTCGGTGCCGTCGTCCACGGCGAACAGCAGCTTCTCCTCGCCCTGCCGGTAGGCCGTGCCGACCGGGGGGCTCGCGGCGTGCACCGCCAACAGGGCCACCAGGTACGGCAGTTCGGCATCGCGCTCGCGGGCGTCGGCGAGCAGCCCGGAGAGCCGGCGCGGCGCGTCCGCGGGCAGGTCGAGCAGCTCCATGGCGCCCGCGAGCTGTTCCTCGCTGAACCGGCTGTCGTCGGGCGTGGCGATGAGGTCGGGCTCGGGCATCTCGGCGCCGAGGTGCTCGCGCTCCTGGGGCGGCGTCAGCAGTATGTCGACGAGGTCCCCCACGCGTACGGACACGGGCGTACGCAGACCGGTGCCGCGCGCGAAGAACGCGTCGGTCGCCTTGGTCGCGCTCTCCACGGGCAGCGGCAGCAGTGGCGCGAGGAGCTGCCCGTACAGGTCGAGTCCCGCGCGCGCGGAGGGCGTGGTGAAGGCCTGCCGGTCCTGCTCGGCGCGGAACAGCGGGCCCGCCTCCAGGAGGCGGGACTGCAACTGCGTGTGGCGGCGGATGCAGTCCTTGACGATGTCGACGAGCTCGGCGGCGCGGCGCTTGTGCTCGGGCTCCTCCGACTCGTCCCGGGCCTTGCGGATGTTCGTCAGGATCGCGTTCTCATGGCGGTAGCGGTCCGCCACGTGGTCGAGCGCCTCGGCGATCATGTCGGGGACGGCCTGGAGCCAGTCGACCGCGCGGACGTTGCGCCGCGTGGCGTCGAGGGCCTTGCGGAGGGTCTCCGAGTACTGCACGGTCCGGTACCTGGCCTGCTCGGCGGCGAGCTGGGCGTCCGCGAGGCGGCCGCGGCTGATCAGCACCTCCAGCTTGACCTCGGCGGCGATCTGCGCGCTGGTGACGTCGGTGTCGAGGGCGCCCACGAGCACGTTCACCGCCTCGTCCGTCGTGCGGAGGTAGACGCTGCCGCCGTAGCCGGGGACTTCCTCGATCAGCTTGAAGTCGTAGTCGCGCCGCACGTAGGAGCCGTCCGGCGCGAACGTGCCGTACACGGCGCGGAAGCCGCGGTCGACGCTGCCGACGTTGATCAGGTTCTCCAGGACCCAGCGCGCCACCCGCTCGTGCTCGGCGGCGGGGCGCTGCGGGGCCTGGGCGGCGATGCGGGGCACGAGCCTGGCCACTATCTGCTCGTGGTCGGCGCCCGTGTCGAAGTCCATGTTCAGCGTGACGAGGTCGATGGCGGCCAGGGCCACCTCCGCCATCCCGTACGTCGAGTACTCGCCCGCGAGATTGGCCTTGCGCACGTCCAGGTCGTGCAGCGGGGCGGTGCAGGCGAGCGCGCGGAGCCGCCGCGCGAGCCCTTCGTCGGCGGCCGGGCCCGGTGCGGGGCGCGGCCCCGCGCTGAGCTGGGGCGGAACGGATTCCGTGCTGGCAGGCGAAGTCACGGAGCACAGGGTATGCGCTGGGTCTGACAACGGTCGAAACGGCGCAGATGCGACGGCTCGCCGGCCCGCCCGTGACGGGCGCCGGGAGGACTTTACGCGTCCTTCGGCATCCGCTGCCCGTACGCCTCGACGAGCCCGTCCCGCGAGTCGTCGAGGTAGGCCCCGAGCAGCGCTTCGGCGGTGTCCCTGCGCCCCTCGCGCAGCATCTCGACGAGCTCCCGATTGCGTGCCAGGTACGGCTCGTGCAGGCGTCGGGGATCGTCCACGACGTGGAACGCGAGGCGCAGCTCGGCGAGGACGCTGCGCATCAGCTCGTCGGTGCGCTCGCTGCGGGCCAGGGCGACGAGCTCGCGGTGGAAGTGGATGTTGGCGGTCGAGACGCCCTTCCACTCGCGCCGCTCGGCGGCCCGGTGCCCGTCGGCGACGGCCTCGGCGACCCGGTCAAGGGCGTACGGCGGGTCGCCGAGGGAGCGGACCACGGCGCACTCGACCATGCGCCGGATCCGGTAGATGTCCTCGACGTCGTCGACGCTCAGGACACGGACGAAGACCCCGCGGTTCAACTGGTGTTCGAGCAGTCGCTCGTGCGTGAGGAGCCGGAACGACTCGCGGAGCGTGTTGCGGGACACCCCGAGGGCGCCGCCGATGCTGTCCTCCGAGAGGCGGGTGCCGGGCGGGAAGTAGCCTTCCGCGATCCGGTTCCGCAGGATGTCCGCGACGCGCTCCGCGGTGCTGGTGCGGCCCAGCAGCGCGCGGTCGTCCGCGAGATCGGTGAGTTCGTCCATGGCCACGGCCGCATTCAAGCGCAGTTCGCGGGACGAGACAACGTGGGTATCCGCGGATCGTTCAACGAGGTCATCGCGGGTTTCGGGCCCTGAGCCCGGCCCCCGGCCCCGGCCTCGGCCCCGATCAGGACCTGAGCGCCTGAAGCGCCGCGAGCAGCCGCTCCACGTCCTCATCTGAGCTGTAGGGCGCGAGCCCGACGCGGACGCCGCCAGTGTCACCCAGCCCGAGCCGCCGCGAGGCCTCCAGCGCGTAGAACGACCCGGCAGGGGCGTCGATTCCGTGCTCGGCCAGATGCCGGGAGACGTCGGCCGGTTCGTGGCCCTCGACGGTGAACAGGAGGGTCGGGGTGCGGCGCTCCGCGCGCGCGTAGCGGGTGACGCCGCCGAGGTCCGCGAGGCCCTGCTCCATACGCAGGCGCAGCGCGTCCTCGTGCTCCTCCAGGGCGACGAAGGACGCGACCAGGCGTTCCCTGCGGCTGCCTTGGGCATCGGTGTCGAGGCCCGCGAGGAAGTCCACGGCCGCCCTGGCGCCGGCCAGCAACTCGTAGGGCAGCGTGCCGAGTTCGAAGCGCTCGGGCACGGCGTCGCTGGACGGCAGGAGCTTGTCCGGGCGCAGCGATGCGAGCAGTTCGGCGCGGCCCGTGAGCACGCCGAGGTGCGGGCCGAGGAACTTGTACGGGGAGCAGACCAGGGTGTCCGCGCCGAGCGCCACGAGGTCCACGGCGGCGTGCGAGGCGTAGTGCACGGCGTCGACGTGGAAGAGCGCGCCCACCGCGTGCGTGAGGTCGGCGAGGGCCGGGAGGTCGGGGCGGGTGCCGATCAGGTTGGACGCGGCGGTGACGGCCACCAGGCGGGTGCGCTCCGAGAGGACCGCCTCGAGGTGCTCCGGCCGCAACTCGCCGGTCTCCGGGTCGAAATCGGCCCACCGGACGGTGGCGCCCGCGGCCTCGGCCGCCTGGATCCACGGCCGGATGTTGGAGTCGTGGTCGAGGCGGGTGACGACCACCTCGTCGCCGGGTCGCCAGGTCTTGGCGAGCGTGCGGGACAGGTCGTAGACGAGCTGTGTGGCGCTGCGTCCGAAGACGACGGTGTCGGGTGTGGTGCCGAGCAGGTCGGCGAGGGCCGCGCGGGACTCGACGACGATGCGGTCGGCGTTGCGCTCGCCCTCGGTGGTCAGGCCCCGGTTCGCCAGCGGACCGGTCAGGGCGGCGGCGACGGCGTCGATGACGGGCTGCGGGGTCTGGGTGCCGCCCGGCGCGTCGAAGCGGGCCGTGCCGGACTTCAGGGCGGGTACCTGGGCGCGGATGGCGGCGATGTCGAGGGCCATGTCTCAACTCCTGTGGTCCGTGGGCGAAGCGGGGCCGCCCCGTCAGGGGCGGGCCTCGCGCGGCTGGCTCGTGCCCGGAGCCGCTGCCGCGACTCCCGCCACATGATCGCAAGCGGGTGGCGGCGGCTCCAGGCCCGGTACCGATGCGAGCGCCGCCGCGACCCCGGCCGATGCCCGTATGTCGAGCCTCGCGCGCGTGCCGCGCAGTCCGTGCCGTACGTCGTCGGCGGCGAGCGCGAGCAGTCCGGGCAGCAGGTCGGTGCAGCGGCGCGCGACCCAGCCGGTTCCGGCGGTGGCGAGCCACCACATGCCCGCCGCGCGGGTCGGCGCCGACCGGTCCGCTTCGGTGCCGGGTGCCGGGCCCCGCGCGTGGCCCGCGTCGGCGAGCACGGCGTGGAACCGGGCGGCGAATCTGCGGTGGCCCAGCTCGCCGGGGTGCAGGCGGTCCGCGCTCCACAGGGCGCGGTCGTTCGTCCAGGCCGCGTCGGCGGCGTGCAGATGCGCCGCCGCGTGGCGTGCGGACAGGGCGTGGACCACGGAGTTGACCGCCCGCTGGCGGCGCGCGAGCGGGCGCGCCAGGACGCCGGGCAGGCCGAGCAGGGCGCCGGGGTCGGGCAGGCACGCGGTGAGCAGGAGGGCGCCTCGGCCTGCGAGGGCACCGTAGGCGGTGTCCAGTCGGGCGGCGACGGCGTGGATGTCGAACGCGGCGCGCAGCGTGTCGTTCACGCCGACCACGACGGAGGCGACATCCGGGGCGAAGTCCAGGGCCTCCGGCAGCTGGCGGTGGAGGACGTCGCCGGTCTGCGCCCCGCCGGCGGCGAAGTTGCGGAAATCCACGGGCGATCCGGCGGGCGCGAGGCCGTCGGCGAGCAGCGCCGCCCAGCCCCGCCACCCACCGCCGACCGGATCACCGATCCCTTCGGTGAGCGAGTCCCCGAGCGCGGCGAACCGCAGGGGCTCCGCCTCTGGCCGACCGTCGTACGCGAAGCCCTTCATGCCGCACCCCACCGTGTGCCGCTACCGGCGATGCTCGATCCGCCCCGCGGCTCGCGGCACCAAGCGGCCTTCATGCCGCTCCCTCGGAGCGCGCCCCGCGTGAGACGCCGCCGCGAGTCGCCATGCCTGAAGGCCTCACGCCGCACCCCTTGCCCGCACCCGCACGGGCGCGTCGTGCGCCGCCAGGAAGGCCGCCACCGATGCGTCCCAGCCGAAGCGTTCGGCACGCGCGCGTGCCGCCTCGCGGCGAGTGGATGCGGGGCGGCCGAGTACGTCGCGGACGGCGGAGGCGAAGGCCGGGCCGTTGTCGTCGGCCGCCGCTCCGGCCGTGCCGACCACCTCCGGCAGCGCCGAGGACGCGCTGACGACGACCGGGGTGCCGCAGGCCAGGGTTTCGAGTGCCGCGAGGCCGAAGGTCTCGGCCGGTCCCGGTGCGAGGCCCACGTCGGCCGTGGCCTGGAGCGCGGCCAGCAGGGCCGGATCGGCGACGTGCCCCAGGAAGTCGACCGGCAACCGCCGGGCCCGCGCGCGTTGTTCGAGCCGCGCCCGCAGGGGCCCGTCGCCGGCGACGACGAGCCGCGCGGGCACACCGGCCCCGCGCAGCGCGGCCACGGTGTCGAGGCCGATGCCAGGACGCTTCTCCACGGAGAGCCGGGTGCACATGAGGAGCAGCACCTCGCCCACGCGCGCGTACCGCGCACGCAGCTCACGGCTCCGGGCGCCGGGCCCGTACCGCGTCAGGTCGACGCCGAGCGGGGCCCGCACCACGTTGCGCGCCCCGACCCGCAGGAACTCGCGCTCGGCCCACTCCGTGGTGCACACCACGCGCGCGTAGGAGTGCGCCGTACGGGAGTTGAGGACGTCGGCGGCGCGCCGCGCGGCGGTCTCGGGCAGGCCCCAGGTGCGCAGCACGCCGTGGGCGGTCTCGTGGGAGACCATCACGGCGGGCACGCGCGCGTGGCGGGCCCATGCGCCGGTCCAGCGCAGCGTGGTGCGGTCGGAGACCTCGAGCCTGTCGGGGCGCAGGTCGGCCAGGAGGCGGGCGATCCGGTGCCGCTCGGTGAGGACCCGGTAGCCGCCGCTGGCGGGGAGCGGCGCCCCCGGCAGCGTAATGACGCGCCCCTGAGGAGTCTCGGTGTCCGAGAGCCGCTCCCCCGGCACGATGAGCACCGGTTCGTGGCCTGCGGCCAGGTAGCCCGCCCCCAGCTCGCGCAGCGCGGTGCGCAGGCCGCCCGACGCGGGGGCGACGAAGTTCGCGAGCCGCACGATCCGCAGCCGCCCGCTCATGCCGCCACCCCCGCCGCCCGCGCGTGCAGCACCTCGGCGTAATGCTCGACCAAGAGGTCGCCCACGGCCTCCCAGCTGCGCCCGGCCACGGCGGCGCGCCCCGCGCTCCCGTACGCGGCCCGCAGCGCGGGGTCGGCCGTGAGCGCCCACACGGCGTCGCGCACCGCGTCCGGGTCGCCGGGCGGCACCAGGAGCCCTGTACTGCCGTGGGCGACGAGGTCGAGCGGTCCGCCCGCGGCCGGGGCGATCACCGGCACGCCGCTCGCCATGGCCTCCTGCACGGTCTGACAGAACGTCTCGTAGGGCCCGGTGTGCACGAACACGTCCAAGGAGGCGAAGATCCGGGCGAGTTCGTCGCCAGTGCGGCGGCCCAGGAAGACCGCTCCGGGCAGCGCGCCCCGCAGCGCGGTCTCGCTCGGCCCGTCGCCCACGACGACGACCCGGACGCCGTCGAGGCCGCACACGCGCGCGAGGAGCTCGACGTGCTTCTCGGGCGCGAGCCGTCCCACGTAGCCGACGATCAGCTCGCCGCGCGGCGCCAGTTCGGCGCGCAGCAGCTCGCAGCGCCGCTCGGGCCTGAACCGCACGGCGTCGACGCCTCGCGGCCACAGTCGGACTCTGGGCACCCCGTGCGCCTCCAGGTCGTGCCGGGCCGCGGTGGAGGGCGCGAGCGTCCGGTCGGCGGCGCTGTGCACGGCGCGGATCCGCCGCCAGGCGGCGCCCTCGCCGGCCCCCACGTACGTGCGCGCGTAGCCCGCGAGGTCGGTCTGGTAGACGGCGACGGCGGGCACCCGGAGGCGGTGGGCGGCCGCCATGGCGCGGACGCCGAGCACGAAGGGCCCGGCGAGGTGGACGAGTTCGGCCCGGTGCTCGGCGACCGCCTGCGCGAGGCGCCGCCCCGGCAGGGCTACGCGGACCTGCGGATAGCCGGGCAGGGGCAGTGACGGCACCCGGACGACCGGGCAGGGCGCCGCGGCGTCGGACGTGGGCCCCGCGGGCGTGGCGGGGGCGACGACGAGGGGTTCGTGTCCGCGGGCGGCGAGGTGCCGCGCGGTCTGGAGGGCGCAGTGCGCCACGCCGTTGACGTCGGGAGGGAAGGACTCGGTCACGATGACGACACGCATGCCCCAGGGATCCCCGCCGTGGACGTGCCCACGTCAAAGTGGATCTTTCCGGGCGAGGAACGGCCCGTGAGCGTTGACCACCGGCGGGAACCGGGGGTGAACGCGGAGGAGACGACCCCTCACATCGGAGGAGACGGCCCCCACGGCGGCAGGAGACGCACCCCTCACCACGGGCTCACCACGGAAGGAGACGCCCCCTCCTCACCACGAGAGGAGACGGCCCCTCACGAGAGGAGACGCCCCCACCACGAGAGGGAGACAGCCCTTCACCGCGGGAGGGGGCAGCCCCTCACCACGGGAGTAGACCGCCTCTCACCACGGAAGGAGACGGCCCCTCACCACGGGAGTAGACCGCCTCTCACCACGGAAGGAGACGGCCCCTCACCACGGGAGGAGACCGCCTCTCACCACGAGAGGAGACCGCCCCTCACCGAAGGGCCGCCCCCGGGCGACCAGCGCGTCACAACGCCGGCGCGTCGGGGCCGATCCTGCTGCGGACGGCGGTCTGCACCTCGTCCTCCTCGGCCGGGTCGGCGGCGAGGCGGCGGAGCTGGTCGACGACGCGGGCGTCGCCGGTCTCGGCGTGCCGCGCGGCGACCTCGCGGGTGCTCTCCTCGCAGTCCCACAGGCACTCGACGGCGAAGCCCGCGGCGAAGGAGGGATCGGTGGCGGCGAGGGCGCGGGCGGCGCGGCCCCGCAGATGCGAGGAGGCGGTCTCGCGGTAGATGTGCCGCAGTACGGGGGCGGCGCAGGCGATGCCGAGCCGTCCCGCCCCGTCGACGAGCGGCCAGAGGGTGGGGGCGTCGGGGCCGTCGCCCCGTACGGCCTCCCGGAGGGAGGCGAGGACGAGCTCGCCGTCCTGGGCGCCGCCCCGACAGGCGAGCATGCGGCCCGCGGCGGCGCCGAGCGCGTCGGGCCTGGGCGCCCACTGGCGGGCGCGCTCCACGACGGTGGCGCCGCACATCCGCTCGAAGGCGTCGAGGGCGGCGTCCACGACGGGGCGTGAGGGCGCCTCCACGGCGGCCTCGATGAGGTCGAGCACGACGGGGTCGTGGGTGTCGGCGAGGTAGCGCAGGGCGGTGCAGCGCGCCCCGTCGGTGCCGTTCTGCGCGGCCCGCAGGATTTCGGCGCGGTCCTCGGGACCTGCCACGGCGGTCAGACAGCGGGCGGCGGGCACGTACAGGACGGCGCCCCGCTCGAAGCCCTCCTGGGCCCAGTCGAAGACGGCCTGCACGCTCCACTCGGGGCGCGGGCCCGACGGCCGCATCTGACGCTGCCAGCGGTCGAAGGAGCCGGCTTCCTGTGCGGCACGCACGCGTGCTCCGACGTGCGGGCGCGGGTCCTCGGCCCACAGCCGCCAGGGTCGCGGCTCGAAGGCGTCGCGCACGACGGCGGCGAGCTCGGCCTCCGCGCCGGCCGGGAACCGGGCGAGGATCGGCTCGGCGAGGGCGCGCAGGCCCGCGTCGTCGTCGCGCAGGGCCAGCTCGTCGAGGGCCCACGCCCAGTTGCCGCCGAGGGCGGCGTACTTGCGCAGCAGCTCCAGGGCGTCCTGCCTGCCGTAGGAGGCGAGGTGGCCGAGGACGGCGAGCGCGAGGCCCGTGCGCGACTCCTCGGTGTCGAGGAGGTCGTCGGGGTCGAAGAGGTGCCGCTCGATCTCGTCGAGTCCGCCGTGCAGATCGACGTAGAGCCGGGCGTAGTAGAGCGAGCGGTTCTCCACCTGCCAGTCGTGGCGGGGATCGCTCAGCACACAGTGGTTGAGAGCCGCGAGCGCCTCGTGGCGCGGCGCGGTCAGCGCGTGCAGGGTGCCGTCGCCGCGGCCCCGCTGCAGCAGGCCGAGCAGCGTACCGCTGGGCGCTATGACCGGTTCGAACATGGGAAACAGCCTCACATCAAGCGTCGACGCAACCGGGGATGCTCACCTACCTGGCCACGCGACAACACGTCGGAGCGCCCGCCGTCTTCTGCTTGCTGTCAGCCATTTCTCTGCCTCTCGTCCAAGGCCCGGATCGGGCCGTTCACGGCCCGCTCTGCCCGTGGGCACCACCTGCCCCGGCATCGCGTCCGTAAATCACGCCGTCATCATGACCCAGCGGCTCAGCCCACCGCGACCACATTTCGCGCACCCCCGTTTCGCCTGGTCGGAGCCGGTGTGTCAGGAGGTTCCGAAGAGCTCCACGAGGTCCGCCTTGCCGAACATGCGGGCCGTGTCGACCGCCGAAGGGGTCCCCGCGGCCGGATCGGCTCCCCCGTCGAGCAGCGCCCTGATCACGTCGTCCGCGCCCTTGAAGACGGCGCCCGCGAGCGGGGTCTGGCCCTTGTCGTTGGCGCGGTTGGCGTCGGCGCCGCGCTCCAGGAGGGCGCGGACCGCCGCGGCGTGCCCGTGGTAGGCGGCGAGCATGACGAGCGTGTCGCCGCGGTCGTTCGTGAGATCGGCCGGAACACCGGCGTCCACATAGCCCACGAGAGCCTCCGTCTCGCCGCGTCGCGCGAGGTCGAAGATCTTGGTGGCCAGCTCCACGACCTCCGGGTCGGGGGCTTCGCTCATCGGCCGGACCGCCTTTCTCCTACGTGCTGGTACGACCGTGCGGCCGTACGAGTGAATCGACAGGGTACTGCCCGCCTCGGTACATGGTCGGACCCCACCGAGGCAAAGATCACGAAGAGTGCGGACGACCGTCCGGCAGCACGCTCGAGCAGCTCACCAGAGGTTCGTCGAACGGGTGAAAGATACGAATTTCCACCCATTTGCACCTTTTGTCGTATAGATACATGCTGTGAGCCTGGAAGAACTCATGGTGACTGTCCCCATCAACCAGGAGAACCCTCATGATCCTGTCCATCTCGGGCGTCGTGCTGCTCGGCATCATCGTCTTCTTGTTCTTCCGCAAGGACGGCCTGAAGGCATCGCACGCACTGGTCTGCGCCCTCTTCGGCTTCTACTTGGCGGGCACGGCCATCGCCCCGAGCATCAAGGCGGGCGGCCAGAGCCTCGCCAGCCTGCTCGGCGGGATCAAGTTCTGACGGACCCCTCACCCGCACACACCATCAGGAGAACGACGTGGCCAGGCGCCCACTCCCCCGCATTCTGAGCAACGGCAGCGCCACGATCGCCCGGAGCCGGGACATGGCTCGGACGGCCGCCGACGGTGCCACCGACGTACTCCACCCCCTCATCACGATCAGCCGTGGTCTGCGCCGACTGGCGGGGGCCGGGCGGGCCAAATGGACGAACACCCCCAAGGAGAAGCGCGGACCGCTGCTCTTCCTGGTGGCCGCCCTGGTCCTCGTCGTGGTGTTCATTCCGTACGGTCCGCTGCTGGCGCTCATCACCCTGATGGCGGCGGCCGCATGGAAGGGGCGCGATCCGAAGCCGCCGGAGCAGACCGGCCCCAACGCATCGCAGGTCCAGCGCCTCTCGTCGCTCTACGAGGCGCTGGTCCCCTACTTCTCCGTCCCCGAGGACCCGAGCCCGCTGTACGCGCACGGGGGCGAGTGGGAGAAGGCCTTCTCCACGTACGACTTCGACGGCGACGGCCGGCTCGACCGGATCGACATCCGCTACCCGGCCTACTTCACGGACGGCGAGGCGGAGTCCAGGGCCCGTATCGAGCAGCTGCTGCACGCCAAGCTCGGCCGGGGCCGCGAGTACCACTTCGCCTGGGACGAGGAGGGCAACCACCTCACGGTGAGCGTCCTCGACCCGCTGCCCACGGACATCGCCGCCCAGCGCTTCGTGACCTCTCCCGGTGAGACCGTGCTCGGCTTCACCGACGGCACCGGCGTCCAGCGCACCCTCCCGGTGCTCGCGGGCGACGAGGAGCGCGACGTGCCGCCCGTCGTGTGGCGCACCGGCGTCCGCTCCACCGAGCCGCACCTGCTCATCGCGGGCCAGCCCGGCAGCGGCACCACGTCCCTGATGCGCTCCGTCGCGCTCCAGGCCCTGCGCCACGGCGACGTGCTGATCGTCGAGGGCGGCGGGACGGGCGACTACGCGTGCCTGGTCGGCCGGTCCGGGGTGCTCGCCGTGGAGTGCGGGCTCGCCGGGGCGCTGACCAGCCTCGAATGGGCCGCGCACGAGACGGAGCGGCGGCTGATCGCCGCGAACCGGGCGCGTCAGGCCGGGCACCCCACCCCGGACGACATCAAGCGCCCCCTGTGGATCCTGGTCGACCGGCCCGGCGCCCTCGGGCACCTCGCGGCGGCGGACGGCCGCAAGGACCCGCAGACGCTGCTCCAGGTGCCGCTGCGGCACGGGCGCGCGGCCGGTGTCACGGTCGTCGTGGCCGAGCAGTTCGACAGCCTGGACGCCCTGATCGAACCGGTCCGCCAGCACACCCGCGCGCGCGTGGTGCTCGGTCCGGCCTCCCCGGAGGAGCTGCGGGACGTGCTCGGCACGGTGCCGCAGACGACGCCCACCGCCGACGTCCCGGCGGGCCGCGGCTACGCCCGGCTCGGCACGGGCCAGGTGCACCGCCTCCAGGTGCCCGCGACCCCCGACCCGTACGACGACGCGACCAGCGAGGCCCACCGGCAGGCGGTCACGGCGCTCCTCCCGGAGCGCAGCACCCCGGCGGACGCGGCCGTGGAGTCGCCGGTCGAGGCGGTCCCCGAGGAGGCCGAGGCACTCTCCAAGCGCTGACCGCACGACGAGGGCGGCCCTCTCCACCCGGAGAGGGCCGCCCTCGTCGTGCGTCCTCGAAGAGATCTACGCGATCAGGGTGCGCGGCACGTCCCCGCCCGCGCTCTGCCCCTCGCGGACCAGGCGGGCCGCCGACGCGAGACGGGCCGCCGCCTCGTCCGCCACCGCGCCGCCCACGGTGAACGGCAGCCGCACGTACCCCTCGAAGGCGCCGTCGACGCCGAACCGGGGTCCCGAGGGGACGCGCACACCGACCCGCTCCCCCAGTTCGGCGAGGCGCGAGCCGGACAGGCCCCCGGCCCTCACCCAGAGGGTCAGACCGCCGCTCGGCACGTCGAACTCCCAGTCGGGCAGCTCCCTGCGCACGGCGGCCACCAGCGCGTCCCGGTTCTCCAGCGCCTGCCCGCGCCGCAGCGCGACCGCCTCCTCCCAACCGCCGGTGTTCAGGAGCCAGTTCACCGCCAGCTGCTCGAGGACCGGGGTGCCGAGGTCCGCGTACGCGCGCGCGGCGACCAGGCTGCGGATGACGTCGGGCGCTGCCCGCACCCAGCCGATCCGCATGCCCGCCCAGAACGCCTTGCTGGCCGAGCCGACCGTGATCACCGTGGAGCCCGCGGGGTCGAACGCGCAGACCCGGCGCGGCATGTCGAGGTCCGCCTCCAGGTGCAGCTCGGTCATCGTCTCGTCGACCACGAGCACGGTGCCCGCCGCGCGCGCGGAGTCGACGAGCGAGCGGCGCTGTTCCTCGTCGGCGAGCGCACCGGTCGGGTTGTGGAAGTCGGCGACCACGTAGGCGAGTCGGGGCGCCGCCTCGCGCAGCACCTGCCGCCAGCGGTCGAGGTCCCAGCCCTGGAGCCCGTCGGCCATGGCGACGGGCACGAGCCGCAGGCCCGCCTCGCGCATCAACTGGAGGATGTTCGCGTACGAGGGTGACTCCACCGCCACGCGCTCGCCGCGGCCCGCGAAGAGGTGGCAGATCGCGTCGATGGCACCCATGGCGCCGGTCGTGACCATGATCTGTTCGGGCATGGTCGGGATGCCGTGCGCGGTGTACCGCTCGGCGATCATCGTGCGCAGCGCGGGCAGCCCCGCCGGGTAGTCGCCGTGGGTGTGGGCGTACGGCGGCAGTTCCTCCAGGGCGCCCTGGACGGCGCGGGTCAGCCAGGGTTCGGGCGCGGGCAGGGCCGCGGTGCCGAGGTCGATCATGGAGCCGAGGGCCTCGGGCGGCAGCGGTTCGAGGCCGCGCGCGGGCAGCGGGTTCCCGGCGGGCACGGCGGTCCAGCTGCCCGCTCCCCTGCGGGACTCGAGGAAGCCCTCGCCGCGCAGCGCCTCGTAGGCGGCCGCGACGGTGGTCCTGCTCACCGAGAGCGCCTGGGCCAGTTCGCGCTCGGCAGGCAGCCGTGTGGCCACCGGGACGCGGCCTTCCAGGACGAGGAGGCGGATGCCGTCGGCGAGCGCGCGGTAGGCGGGCGGGCGGCGGGTGCCGGGTCCCGCGGGGCGCGGCTGCTGCGAGGTGAGCAGCCGGGCGAGCTGGGTCGAGCCGATCGCCGAAGTCCACTGGGCCATGGGAGCCAGTCCACCTTCCCGGAATTGGCCATGGTTGGCATCCGATTCCACGCCACAGAGTGTCATGCGTCAGGCCACTACCACTACAGGGGGCTCCTCTTGTCCGCGTCACCGTCCGCTCTGTCGCCCGGCGGCCCGCTCGTCCGCCGCCTCGCGCAGCTCTACGTGGGTCTCGCGCTGTACGGCGCCAGTTCGGCGCTCCTCGTGGAGGCGGGCCTCGGCCTGGAGCCCTGGGGTGTGCTCCATCAGGGGCTCGCCGAGCTGACCGGCATCTCCATCGGCGTCGTGTCGATCATCGCGGGTGCGATCGTGCTGCTGCTGTGGATCCCGCTGCGGCAGCGTCCCGGCCTGGGCACCGTCTCGAACGTCTTCGTGGTGGGTCTCGCGATCGACGGCACGCTCGCGGTCGTCCCCGACGCGCACTCCTACGGGGTGCGCATTCCGCTGATGCTGGCCGGGATCGTCCTCAACGGCGTCGCGACCGGGCTCTACATCGCGGCCCGGTTCGGCCCGGGGCCGCGCGACGGCCTGATGACGGGCCTGCACCAGCGCACCGGCCGTTCGATCCGCCTCATGCGCACCGTCATCGAGGTCGCCGTCGTCGTCAGCGGATTCCTCCTGGGCGGCACGATCGGCGTCGGCACGGTCCTGTACGCGCTGGCGATCGGCCCGCTGGCCCAGTTCTTCCTGCGCTTCTTCGCCGTCCCCGCGTCGCCCGCCGGCTCCACCGCGGTCGCCGGCGGCTCACCCGGGCGGGCCATACTGCGACGGTGACCACGCACGTACGCCACCCCTACCTCGACCATCCGGGGCCGCTCGCCCTCGCCCACCGGGGCGGGGCGGCGGACGGCCTGGAGAACACCGTCGCCGCGTTCCGGCGCGCCGTGGACCTCGGCTACCGGTACATCGAGACCGACGTCCACGCGACGTCCGACGGGCGTCTGGTCGCGTTCCACGACACCACGCTCGACCGGGTCACCGACGGCAGCGGCCGGATCGCCGACCTCCCCTGGTCGACGGTCCGGCACGCGCGCGTGGCGGGCACGGAACCGGTGCCGCTCTTCGAGGACCTCCTCGAGGCGTTCCCCGATGTGCGGTGGAACGTGGACGTGAAGGCGGAGCCCGCGCTGCACCCGCTCCTCGACCTGTTGCGCCGCACGCGCGCGTGGGACCGCGTCTGCGTCGGCTCGTTCTCGGAGGCGCGCGTCGCCCGCGCGCAGGCCCTCGCGGGCCCCCGCCTCGCCACGTCGTACGGCACCCGGGGCGTCCTTGGGCTGCGCCTGCGCTCGTACGGGATGCCGACCGCGCTGCGCCGCTCGGCGGTCTGCGCCCAGGTGCCGGTGACGCACGGGCGGGTCCGGGTGGTCGACCACCGCTTCGTGCAGGCGGCCCACGCGCGCGGGCTGCAGGTCCACGTGTGGACGGTGAACGACGAGAGTCAGATGCGACGTCTTCTCGACCTCGGGGTCGATGGCATAGTTTCCGATCACATCGAGACGCTGCGGGACGTCCTCAAGGACCGGGGGGCGTGGGTCTGACCGCCACATCCCGCGACGTCTGACGGCCGGAACGGCACGGCAAGGGGACACGGGTGGGCACCGAGATCGCGCGGGAGGCGGCGCCGGAGGCGTCACCCGCCGCCGAGCGCAAGCGCGAGCAGCGCGGCTGGTACTTCTACGACTGGGCGTGCTCGGTCTATTCGACCAGCGTCCTGACGGTGTTCCTCGGCCCCTACCTGACCTCGGTCGCCAAGGCCGCGGCGGACGCCGACGGCTATGTGCACCCCCTGGGGATCCCGGTCAGCGCCGGCTCCTTCTTCGCGTACTCGGTGTCCCTCTCGGTCATCCTGGCGATCTTCGTGATGCCGCTCGCGGGCGCGGCCGCCGACCGGACGGGCCGCAAGAAGCCGCTGCTGGCACTCTCCGCCTATCTGGGCGCGGCGGCGACGACCGGGATGTTCTTCCTCGACGGCGACCGCTATCTGCTCGGCGGGCTGCTCCTCGTGGTCGCGAACGCCTCGCTGGCCGTGTCGATGGTGCTCTACAACGCGTACCTGCCGCAGATCGCGCCTCCGGAGGAGCGCGACGCGGTGTCCTCACGCGGCTGGGCCTTCGGATACGCGTCGGGCGCGCTCGTGCTCCTGGCGAACCTGGTGCTCTACACGGCCCACGACACCTTCGGCGTCTCCGAGGCCACGGCGGTGCGCATTTGTCTGGCGTCGGCGGGCGTCTGGTGGGGCGCGTTCACCCTGGTGCCGCTGCGCCGCCTGCGCGACCGGCGCGCACAGCCCGCGGCGGGCGGCACGGCATCGGGCCCGCGCCAGCTGCTGGCCACCCTGAAGGACATGCGCCGCCACCCGCTGACGCTCTCCTTCCTGCTGGCCTATCTCGTCTACAACGACGGCGTGCAGACGGTGATCTCGCAGGCCTCCGTGTACGGCTCCGAGGAGCTGGGGCTCGGCCAGTCGACGCTGATCGTGGCGGTGCTGCTCGTGCAGATCCTCGCGGTGGCGGGCGCGCTCGGAATGGGCCGCCTCGCGCGCGTGTACGGCGCGAAGCGCACGATCCTCGGCTCCCTCGTCGCGTGGACGGCGACGATCGGGGCCGGGTACTTCCTGCCGGCCGGTGAGCCCGCGTGGTTCTTCGTGCTCGCCGCGGGCATCGGGCTCGTCCTGGGCGGCACGCAGGCGCTGTCCCGCTCGCTGTTCTCGCATCTGGTCCCGGCGGGCAAGGAGGCCGAGTACTTCTCGGCGTACGAGATGAGCGACCGCGGGATGAGCTGGGTGGGGCCCCTGGTGTTCGGTCTCGCGTACCAGCTGACCGGGAGCTACCGTGACGCGATCGTGTCGCTTGTGGCCTTCTTCGCGATCGGTTTTGTCCTGCTCGCACGGGTTCCGGTGCAACGCGCGGTGCGCGACGCGGGCAATTCCGTGCCCGCCCGGATTTAGCACCTGAAGGCAAAGCCCGGTAGTGTACGCGGTTGGCCTGCCAGGCGTACCGTTACTGCACGTCTAGATCGCGAAACGCTGGGTGACATCCTGCGTGAGATGTGACAAAGCGGTCACCGGTGGGTACAACAAGGGGCGGCTACGACGGCGACGCAATAACCCGGAAACCGGGAATCTTTACCGCCGACCGGACGTTGACCGGATGACGACGACAGCGACACCTGTCCTGTGGGCGACAAGCCCGGGAGGCACGATTCATGAGTGAGCGAGCTCTTCGCGGTACGCGCCTCGTAGTGACCAGCTACGAGACGGACCGCGGCATCGACCTGGCCCCGCGCCAGGCCGTGGAGTACGCATGCGAGAAGGGGCACCGCTTCGAGATGCCCTTCTCGGTGGAGGCCGAGATCCCGCCGGAGTGGGAGTGCAAGGTCTGCGGGGCCCAGGCACTTCTCGTGGACGGTGACGGCCCTGAGGAGAAGAAGGGCAAGCCGGCCCGTACGCATTGGGACATGCTGATGGAGCGGCGCACCCGCGAGGAGCTCGAAGAGGTCCTCGAGGAGCGCCTGGCGGTCCTGCGCTCGGGCGCGATGAACATCGCGGTGCACCCGCGGGACAGCCGCAAGTCGGCCTGACCCACGCGGCGCGCAGCGCGCACAGAACGGCCGGGGGCCGGACACGTCACGTGTCCGGCCCCCGGCCGTTCCGCATGTTCCCGACGCTCAGGGCGTGAGCGGCGGGCGCGGGTCCGTGTCGTCGCCACGCGGTCCCGGCCGCTCGTCGTCCCTGATCACCTCGCCCTGGATCACGGTGCTGCCGGGCTGCCGCATGCGGGCCTGCTGGAAGGCGTCCCCGAACGGGCTGCGGCCCGCCGCGGCGCCCATCCGCCGCTCCATGGTGCGCTCCGTGTACTTGCTCAGCGCCGTCCTCAGCGGCGGCACGAGCAGCAGCAGGCCGAGCAGGTCCGAGACGAGCCCGGGGATCATCAGGAGGAGCCCGGCGAGCATCAGCAGCCCGTTCCCCTGCGAGCGCTGCTCCGCGGCCTTGGCGGGGTCCTGGACGCCGCTCTGCTGGCGCTGGAGCGTCTCCGTGAGGTTCTTGAACGCGCGGCGCCCAGCGGACTTCATCACCACGGCGCCGAGCACGATCCCGGCCACCAGGAGGATGCCGAGCGTGAATCCGCCGATCGCGCCCGCCACCACGGTGAGCAGCCAGATCTCCAGGACCATCCAGGCCGCGACACACAGCGGCAGATAGCGGCGGAGCCCGGAGCGACGGGCTCCGGAGGACGGGTTGCGAGGCGGAGTGCCAGTGGTCATGCCCCCAGTCTGCCTGGGGCCGGGTCCGAATGGCGTAAGCGGGGGATCAAGATCGCTCAGAGCGATCGTCCGGCTTGTGGCCGACCACCTTGCCGACCCGCGCCCCGACGCCCCACGTGGTGACCCGCCACAGGGCCTCCACGACGATGTCCTTGCTCATCTTGGAGTCGCCGCGCTCGCGCTCCACGAAGGTGATCGGGACCTCGACGACGTGATAGCCGGCCTGCACCGCGCGCCGGGCGAGATCGACCTGGAAGCAGTAGCCCTGCGAGGCGACCTCCTCCAGGCCGAGTCCCTCCAGGGTCTCGCGGCGGAAGGCGCGGTAGCCGCCGGTGACGTCGCGGATCGGGACGTCCAGGAGGAGCCGGGAGTACGTGGAGCCGCCGCGGGAGATGAACTGGCGGTGCTTGGGCCAGTTCACGACCCGGCCGCCGGGCACCCAGCGGGAGCCGAGGACCAGGTCGGCGCCCTTGAGCGCGGTCAGCAGGCGGGGCAGCTCCTCGGGCTGGTGGGAGCCGTCGGCGTCCATCTCGACCAGGACGCCGTAGCCGTGCTCCATGCCCCAGGCGAAGCCCGCGAGGTACGCGGCGCCCAGGCCCTCCTTGCCGGTGCGGTGCAGGACGTGGACGTGATCGTCGTCGGCCGCCAGCTCGTCGGCGAGCTTTCCGGTGCCGTCGGGGCTGTTGTCGTCGGCGATCAGGACGTGTGCAGCGGGCACGGACTCCCTGACCCGGCCCACGACGGGCTTGATGTTCTCCGCCTCGTTGTAGGTCGGGATGATCACCAAGGTCGTGCCGAGAGGGCCGAACTTCCGCCCACCGCCGTCGTTCACAGCTTCCCCTTAAAACTTCCGTCCACAAGGGGACCACCATAGCGAGCACCCCAGTTCACGCCGATAAGGCGCCCTGGACGGGCCGAGGAGACATGGGCTGGGGGACTGCGGATCGGGGCCGGGCGTCCTTCGGGCCGACCTGGGGCCCGCTGGCTGCGGGTCGACCGAAAGCCGTTGTCTACTGAACGCCCGGGCCCCACCCGGGTCGCACCTGGCCGACCGGCCGGAACGTTCCAGCGCCCCGTGGCGCGGGCGCTGAGCCTGGCTCCCAGTGGCGGTGCGCCGGTGCGGCGCACCACCCCCTGACCCAGCTGCGTTCAACGACTGCCTGGACTTCCCCGGTCGTGCCTGGAGGTGGTGGACTCGGCCGAACCTACCCGTCGACCTCGGCGCCTTGTCAACAGCCGTTCGACCTGCGCCTCTCCGCGAACTCCCCTGGTCAGCGCCGAGGATTCGCAGGTCGTACGGGACCGTGCCGCGCCAAGATCGAAGTCCTGGGCGGCGCGGTTATCACTCGTCCGGCCGTACGAACACGGTCTGACCGAACACCACCGTCCGCAGGCAGACCGGGAGTTGAGAGCCCGGCGAGAGGTCCGGGAGTCCCGGCGTGCCGGAGCGCGGATCGGTCGACCAGCGGGCCACACGGTCGTCCGGGGCCTGCACGATCAGCTCGTCGGTACGCCACACGGCGTAGTCCGCGGGAGCGCCGGGGACGAGGATCCCCGCGTCGTCGCGGCCGACCGCGCGCCAGCCGCCGCGCGTGTGGGCGGTGAAGGCGGCCCGTACGGAGACCCGGTGTTCGGGCGTCCGGTGGAACGCGGCGGCGCGGATGGTGCCCCACGGGTCGAGCGGGGTGACCGGGCTGTCGGAGCCGAAGGCGAGCGGCACACCGGCCTTCAGGAGGGCCGCGTACGGGTTGAGGGTGCGGGCCCGCTCGGCGCCGAGGCGGTCGGCGTACATGCCGTCCTCGCCGCCCCACAGGGCGTCGAAGGCGGGCTGCACGGAGGCGGTGAGGCCGAACTCGGCGAACGCCGCGACGGTTTCGGGGCTGAGCATCTCGGCGTGCTCGACGCGGTGCCGCGCTGCGCGCACGCGCGCGAGGCCGAGCTTCTCGGTGGCGGCGCGCATGCCGTCGACGACGGCGGTGACGGCGGCGTCGCCGATGGCGTGGAAGCCCGCCTGGAGGCCGATCTCGGTGCAGGCGACCACGTGGGCGGCGATGTCGTCGGCCGACAGGTAGGCGGTGCCCTGGTGCGACGCGTCGGCGTACGGCTCGTGCAGGCAGGCCGTGTGGGAGCCGAGGGCGCCGTCGACGAACAGGTCCCCGGCGGCGCCGAGCGCGCCCAGGCCGCGGGCGCGCTGGATGTCGCGGTCCGCCCAGTAGCCGGCGACGCGCGGTCCCGGCTCGGAGCGGGCGAGGTCGAGGAGGCCGGTGAAGTCGTCCTCGGAGGAGATGTCGGGGCCCGCGCACTCGTGGAGCGAGCCGATGCCGAGCGAGGCGGCGTGCTGGAGGGCGGCGCGCTGGGCCTCCGTGCGCTGCTGGGGGCCCACGGCGGCGAACGCGGCGGCGCGCACGGCGTGGTGGGCGTCGCGGGTGAGCGGGCCCTCCGCGTCGAATCCGGGGCGGTCGGCGACGCCGGGGACGAGGTCGAGAAGGGCGGTGCTGACGACGGCCGAGTGCACGTCGATGCGGGTGAGGTAGACGGGACGGCCCGCGGTGGCCTCGTCGAGTTCGGCGCGGGTGAGGGGCGCGCGGTCGGGCCAGCGGGCGGCGTCCCAGCCGTGGCCGAGGAGGACGCGGTCGGTGGGGTTGGCCGCGGCGTGGTCCCGGACGAGGGTCAAGGCCTCGGCGCGGGTGCGGGCGGCCGTGAGGTCGAGACCGGTCAGGGCGAGGCCGGTCGACGTGGTGTGCACGTGCGCGTCGGTGAACGCCGGGGTGACCAGGGCGCCGTCGAGGTCGACGACCTCGTCCACGCCGTCCGCGAAGGAGTCCGCCGCGCCCTCCGAGCCGACCCAGGCGACATGGCCCGCCTCCACGACCATGGCGGTGGCGAAGGGGTCGGCGGGGCTGTGAATCTCGCCTCTGCGCAGGAGTACGGTGCGGGGGCTGGGGGGCGTGCTCATGCAGACAGTTTCCCGTGCCCGCGGCCCGCGGCCACGACCGGGGTGTCCCTTTTCCGCCCGCGTCGCGGCGGGCGGAGTTCAGATCCGCGGGGGCCGCGCCTCGTACGGAGTGGAGAGGACCACCGTCGTACGGGTGGAGACGCCGGCGAGGGAGCGGACGCGGGCCAGGAGGTCCTCCAGGCCGTGCGGGGTCTCCACGCGGACCTTGAGAATGTAGTTCTCGTCGCCGGCCACGCTGTGGCACGCCTCGATCTCCGGCACGCCCGCGAGGCGCTCCGCGATGTCGTCGGGGGCGCTCGGATCGAACGGCTTCACCGAGATGAACGCCGTCAGGGGCAGCCCGACCGCCTCGGGGTCGACGACCGCGGCGTAGCCACGGATCACGCCGCGCTGTTCGAGGCGGCGCACCCGCTGGTGCACCGCGGACGTGGACAGGCCGGTGGCCTTGCCCAGGTCGGTGTAGCTCATCCGCCCGTCCTTGACGAGCAGCTGCACAATCTGTCGGTCGAGCTCCTCCATGCCGCCGAACCTACCCGCCCCTTGATCCTCGCGGATACCGGAAAGCGGCAGACGGCGGCGAGATGGGCGATACGTCTACCGCGGGACGGGCAAGCGCATTCGACATGTGACGAACGCCACAGGCATCCGACCGTGTCCACCGGCATGCGGCGATTACCTCGACGACCGGGCGGGAAATGCTTGCTGTGGCCGAGGCCGCCACCCATGGACATCAGCGGCCGGCCCACCCGAGGGGGAGAATCCCATGCAGAGTGTGAAGCGTTCCGGACGTCCTGGCGCGCGCGGTCGCCAGCAGGCGGTCACCGAGCCCCAGCCGGAGGGCGTCGAACCCGTCCTCTTCGACGCCGAGGGGGACGACGCGGACGGCTACGAGACGTTCGAGATGTACCGGGTGGCCTGCCCTGACTGCGGCAAGGCCATCGCCCTCCTCGCGGAGGAGGACGTACTGCCGGAGCACGCCTATGTCACGTCCCCCTGGGACCCGTTCGGGCTGACCGTGTGCGCCGGCAGCGGCAGAACCGTCGCGGAGTCGCTGCCCACGGACGACCTGGCGGGCGCTCAGGAGCAGGACGCCGCGCTCCTTCTGACGCTCCCTCAGGGGCTGGACTGGCGCACGCAGCCGTTCTCGCACGTCGGCGGTCCCGGCTCGCGGCCCATCCGGGTGCCCGACCAGCCCTACCGCCGAGCCGCCGCCTGATCCGCTACCGCCGCTCGGCCCAGTAGTCGCCCCGCACCATGGCCCGCAGACTGTCGTGGTGCAGGATCAGCGTGTCCGGGTCCGCCGGTTCGACGGCCTCGCCGAAGTGGATCTGCCGGTAGGCGACGCGGAGCATCACGACGGCGTGCCGCAGGGCCGCGTAGAGCGTGTGGAAGTCCATGTCGCGCGGCGTGTGGCCGGTCAGTCGCGCGTACCGGCTCTCGACGCGGTCCCGGCGCAGGAGGTCCGGCAGTCCGCGCTGGCCGAAGGTCTCGGTGAGGTCCTGGAAGAAGCGGTGCAGATAGATCGTCCAGCCGAGGTCGACCTCGCGCGGGGCGAGCGCGGCCATCTCCCAGTCGAGGACCGCGGCGGGCTCGAAGCCGTCCTGCGCATAGATGATGTTGCCGATCCGGGCGTCGCCCCAGTTGAGGACCGCGGGGCCCTCCTCGCGCGGCCACAGCTCCTCCAGGCGCGCGAAGGCGCTCTCGATGAGGGGTGAGGGGCTTCGGCCCGCCACCACCCAGGCGTAGTACGCGCGTTGGGCCTCGACATGCCGGCGCAGCGGGCTGCCCGGCCCCGGCAGTTCGAGGAAGTCCGCCTCGGACGCCGGCACGCCGTCGTGCAGCCGCGCGAGCACGCGGACGCTCGCGGCCTCCAGTCGCTCCCGGTCGGCGTCGCTCGCCTCGTGCAGCCAATTCCCCTCGTACGTGTAGGGCATGACGTCGGGCGGCACCCGGCCCGCGACCCCTTCCATGACGAAGAAGGGCGCGCCGAGCGGCCCGGCGTCCTCCTCCAGCCAGAGCACGCGCGGCACCGGAATCCCGGTGCGCTCGGCGGCGAGCCGCATCGTCCGGTACTGCCGCGGCATGTCGTACACCGGGAAGATCGTGTACGCCGACGGGTCGGCGGCGAGCCGCAACGCGCAGGCCCGTACGGGTGGTTCGGGGTGTTCGATGTCGAAGAGGAGGGTCTCGCTCGACATGCCGTTGGACTCGGGGACGGTGACGTTCACCGCCTTCGCGCCCGGCAGCCGACGGCCGAGCCAGGCGGTGAGCCGCCTGGCGATCTCCTCGGGCTCGCGGGTGGAGGTGCGGGGCCTTGACTGTCGGGGGGCTGTCGCCATCGCCTGACTCCCTGTCCGTGGCGGGTGGTTACGGACGTTCCTCGGCCGGGGCCACCGAGTCGAAGCCCGTGAAGCCGCTCGGGTCGTGGCGGCCGAAACTGCCGTGCTCGAAGATGCCGTGCCCGACCTGCCCGTCGAGGGTGAAGCGGGCCGCGTGGTCGACGACCCCGTACGCGGCGCGCGGGTGGGCCGTGGGGTCCGAGAGGTCGTAGCTGCGGCGGTCGCACCAGTCGCGCCCGCGCCAGGTGCCGTGCTGCCAGTCGTCGGCCGGCGGGTAGCCCGCGCCGACGGCCAGCGGCGAGGAAGCGAGGATCTCGACGCCCACCTCGACGGGCTTGCGGCCGACGGGATCCACGAGGTGGATGACGGCGCTCTCGGGGTGGCGGGTGCCGGGGCGGTAGGCGATGTCGGTGTGCGGCCAGCCGAGTTGGCGGTCGCGGTGGCCCTCACGGACGAGCGTGGCGTCGTTCAGCGTGCGGTAGCCGTCGGCGTCCTCCTGGGTGATGACCATGAGGAAGCGGTCGTCGAAGCGGATCGGCGACCAGATCCAGTGGAAGCCCTCGGTGGGGTGCTCCTGCGCGATTCGGCCGCCCTCCTCCCCCGGCACGGGGCGCACGCCCCAACTCCGGTCGCGGGTACCGGTCCAGCGGTCGAGACCGACCTCACGGCCGCCGATCCTCAGCCACCCACTGCACCGCCCGGCCTGCACGAACCGCTTGCCCTCCAGGGTGAGCCGCGCGCCCCTGCGCTGGGTGTGGTGCGGTTCCCACAGTGCGGGGAAGTCGGCGCTCCAGTTGATCTCGTACGAGAGTCCGTCCGGGTCGTCCGGGTCTGCGGCGCAGGAGAGGACGAAGTCCTTGAGGGGGCGCTCGACGAAGATGTGCAGGGGGCCGACGCGCATGCTCATCCGGGTGTCGTCGCGCAGGGCGTCCGATGCCCGGACCGCGTGCAGGGTGTCGCCGACGCGCAGGGTGGCGTAGGCGTCGATCACTCCGAGGTTCGGGTAGACGCCGAGGCCGAGGATGAGCAGGAACCGTCCGTCGGGGTCGACGACATGGAAGATGCAGCGGTCGTAGGCGTTGCGGTCGCTGGTGGCGACGTGCTTCATCGACAGCGGGACCTGGTGCACGGGGTACTCGTCGAAGGCGACGGGACGGTCGACGGCCTCGTCTGCGGACACGGGCAAACCTCCCTGGGCGCACGGTCGTTGACGTCGCCCGGTAGGGGTGCGGCCCGCCCGGCGGCGGAGTTGACGGTACGTCAGCTCGCTGCCACTGGCCAGATGTTCGACGCTCCGCGCCACGCGTACGGGGAGGGCATGAACTGACGCTCGAATTCGTCAACCAGTGACCCCGCCGTCCCCCTTTCGTTGAAGGGGCATGACCTCGACGCAGACCTCGGCACCTGCGCCCACGGGACGACGCAGGCGCATCCTGGTGCCGGTTACCGCAGAATCGGTTCAGCAGGGCCGCCAGTCCCCCACGTCGCCCACGTCCCACCCGCTCCCTCAGGCCCAGCAGGTGCCACAGGAACCGCAGTCCCCGCACACGTCACAGGTTCAGCGCAGCTCGCAGGCCGCATCGTCCCCGCGGCCCGCGACGCCCCCCGCCGGGGCGGGCTCACCGTCCTTCCCGGCCGCCCCGGCCTCTCCGGCGGCCGCATCCGCCCCGCAGGCCGCATCGACCCCACAGCCCACACCGGTCCCTCAGGCCGCTCCGGCCCCACAGGGCGCACCCGCCCCGCAGGCCGCACCGGTCGCCCCCGCCCCGCAGCCGCCCGCGCTCCAGCCGGCGGGACCGCAGCCACTCCCCCGGCCGCAGCCGCCCCGCCCCCAGGAGGCCCGGCCGTCCCAGCCGCAGCCGCCGCGGCTCCGACCGCACAATCCGCCGATCTACCAGCAGATGATCACGGCCTGGACGGAGCGCGGCAGGACACTGCCGGGGCGCGACGACCCGGAGTGGGCGCGGCTCGTCGCGCCCACCGTGCGCCCGGGCGAGTTCAGCGCGATTCAGGACCGGCGAGGTGGCGGGCGATGACCATCCGCTGGATCTGATTGGTGCCCTCGACGATCTGGAGCACCTTCGCCTCCCGCATCAGGCGCTCCACGGGGAAGTCGGCCGTGTAGCCGTACCCCCCGAGGACCTGCACCGCGTCCGTGGTGACCTTCATCGCGGCGTCCGTGCACAGCAGCTTCGCCATGGCGGCCTGCTTGGAGAACGGCCGCCCCGCGTCCCGCAGCCGGGCCGCCGACAGATACAGGGCGCGACCCGCCTCGATCTGGGTCGCCATGTCCGCGAGCATGAAGCGCAGCCCCTGGAAGTCGGCGATCGGCCGGCCGAACTGGGCGCGCCCCCTCGCGTACTCCACCGCCGCGTCGAGCGCGGCCTGCGCGACGCCGACCGCGCAGGCCGCGATGCCGAGCCGGCCCGAGTCGAGCGCCGAGAGGGCGATCTGGAAGCCCTGCCCCTCGTCCCCGATCCGGCGCGCGTCGCTCACCCGCACCCCGTCGAAGTGCATCTGGGCGGTGGGCGAGCCCTTCATGCCCATCTTCTTCTCGGGGACGGCCGCGCTCAGGCCCGGTGCGTCGCCGGGGACCAGGAACGCCGTGATGCCGTGCGCGCCCTCGCCTCCGGTGCGGGCCAGCACCGTGTAGAAGTCGGCGACGCCGCCGTGCGTGATCCAGGCCTTCGTGCCCGTGAGCACCCAGTCGTCGCCCTCGCGCACCGCCTTCGTACGAAGGGAGGCCGCGTCGGAGCCGGATGCGGGCTCGGACAGGCAGTAGGCGCCGAGCAGGCCGCCGCCCAGCATGTCGGGCAGGTGCTCGGCGCGCTGCTCCTTGGTCCCGAAGTTCGCGAGCGCGTGGCAGGCCAGCGAGTGCACGCTGACCCCGAGACCGACGGTCAGACGGGCGGCCGCGAGCTCCTCCAGGACCTGGAGGTACACCTCGTACGGCTGCTCGCCGCCGCCGAACTCCGCGTCGTACGGCAGGCCCAGCAGGCCCGCTTCGGAGAGCAGTCCGAAGGTCTCGCGCGGGAAGCGGCCGGCTTCCTCTTCGTCGGCCGCGCGCGGGGCGATCTCCCGCTGCGCGATGTCGCGGACGAGCCGCATCAGATCCTGAGCTTCGTCCGTCGGCAGCTGACGCTCGACTCCTGGCTCCGGCATGGCGACGCTCTCCTCCCTGGGCGGGCCCTGCGGCGGCACCCGCCGGGTGAGCGGGCGGCGCCGGATGGTCACTGCCGGGCCGATGCTGCCCTCCCGGATCACGGAAAGCGCAGACCAAGCGGCCGCGGCGTGTTGAGTATTCCCGATCCGGAGCGTCACGTCACTGGTTAACGACCGCTTACTCAAAGTTTTTCCACGAGCGGCCCGCGCGGTGCAGCACCGGGGCCGGATACGCGGGCTCGAACTCCTCGATGACGCGCAGCGTGCCGTCGAGCGTGCGGACCAGGAGGGCGCGCACGGCGTCCCGTTCGGGCTCGTGGTGGCCGATCCAGTCGAGCGTGATGCCCTCGACGCCGCACAGCCAGCCGAGCAGCGCGGTCCGTGCGAGCCGTGGCACGTGCGGGGTGCCGTACGCGGCCCGTGCGATGGTCTCGATCAGCGCGTCGCGCACCTCGTCCCTGATGGCCTGCACCTCGGCGTCGAAGCCCACGCCGCCGGTGACGATCGTGCGGTACGCCGCCTGGTTCCGCTCGGCGTAGCGCAGATAGCCGTCGACCGTGCGGTGCACGCGGTCGACGGGCGCCAGGTCGCCGACGCTGCTGGCGCCGTCGACGAGGGCGCCGACGGACTCCTGGATGATCGCCAGGTAGTAGCCGCGCTTGGACGCGAAGTAGTAGTAGATCAATCCCTTCGCCACGCGCGCGTGGCGGGCGATGTCGTCCATGGACAGCGCGTCGTAGGACGTGTCGGCGAACAGTTTGCGGCCGATGGCGATGAGTTCGGCGCGGCGGGCGGTGGAGCGGTCGGTCGCGCGCTCCCGCTGATGGCTGGTGTTCACTTCCGGCCCTGGTCTCGGCAAGCTCCTGCGGAAGCCGCAGTATGGCACTTTCCGCGCCGGTTCCGAGGCGCCCTCACGGCGGCCCGGACGGGGCCGTGAGGGCGGGGCGTCACGTCGCCGTGGGCGACGGGCGGGTCACATCCAGCCGAGCTGCGTGACGAGCATCGCGACGACCACGACGAGGGTCCAGCCCATGACGTGTTCGAGGATCTTGGGACCGTCGTCGTCCGGACCGCCGGTGCGGGCGCGCGCGGTCGTGGTCGAGGCGGTGGCAGAGCTTGCGGTCATGGTGTCTCGCTCGGGTCGCGGTGCTGGTCCTGACTCCCCCGGCTGCGCCCGTGCCCCCTGTGGCGCGCACTTCCACCTTGCCATCGGATCGCAGGGGTGCGGCCGAGAGCTTGGTCACGTACAACCGGGCCGCCGGATCGTGCGTCCCACACTGCGACGCGTTCCGTCCGACCGGAAGGTTCCCGATGACGTACCGGACACCACGCCGCAGAACCCGTCTCGTCCTCGCCGCCGCGATCACCGTCGCCGCGGCGCTCACCGGCCCGGCGGCCGTCTCCCGGGCGGCCACCGACACGCCCACGCCGGGCGCGGCGGGCCTCGGCGACCCGATGTTCCCGCTCGACGGGAACGGCGGCTACACCGTGCGCCACTACACGCTCGACTTCGACTGGCAGGCTCCGCGCACCCCGTTCGCCGCCGCCACCACGATCAGGGCCACCGCCACCCAGGCGCTGTCCCGCTTCGACCTCGACTTCGCCGGGAACGAGCTGCGCTCGGTGACCGTGAACGGCCGCGCGGCCGAGACCCGGCGGGACGGCGACGAGCTGGTCGTCACGCCCGCAGCGCCGATCCCCAAGGGCGCCGCCTTCACCGTGAAGGTCGCGTACACGGCCGATCCGACGCAGGTGCGCCACCGCGACGACGCGATCGAGGACTACGGCTGGATCCCGACGCCCGACGGCACGGTCCTGTACCCGCAGCCCAACGGCGCCAAGATGATCTTCCCGGCGAACGACCATCCGAGCAGCCGCGCCCCGTTCACCTTCCGCGTGACCACCCCGGCCGACCGCACGGCCGTCGCGAACGGGCGCCTCGTCGACCGCACCGCGCGCGCCGACGGCCGGATCCGCTGGACGTACGAGTCCGAGCAGCCGATCGCCACCCAGCTGGTCCAACTGGCCGTCGGGAAGTTCACGTTGATCGACAGCAAGGGCCCCGGCGGGCTGCCGCTGCGCGACGTCGTGCCCGACGATCTCGTGGCACCGACCAAGCAGTACCGCGACCTCACGCCCGAACATCTGACCTGGCTGCAAGAGAAGTTGGGCCCCTACCCCTTCAACCGGTACGGCGTCCTGGTCGGCGACACGGACCTCGGGGTCGCCCTGGAGACGCAGACGCTGTCGCTCGTCCCCAAGGCGGACCTGCTCGGCACCAAGGTCGACGCGGAGCGCAATCTCGTGCACGAGCTGACCCACCAGTGGCTCGGCGACAGCGTCGGCATCGCGAGCTGGTCCGACCTGTGGCTCAGCGAGGGCCACGCCCGCTTCTACGAGCGCTGGTACTCCGAGGAGCACGGCGGCGACAGCTTCGAGGCCGCCATGAAGACCGCCTACGAGAACCACGACCAGTGGCGCCACGACTACGGCGCCCCCGCCGAGCCCACCGAGCCGAACCTCTTCAAGCGCATGCGCTACGACGGCTCCGCGCTCGTCCTGTACGCACTGCGCGAGCAGGTCGGCGCGGACACCTTCGGGAGGATCGAGCGGGCCTGGATCTCCCGGTACCGGGGGAAGACCGCGTCCACGGCCGACTACATGAAGCTGGCCTCGAAGGTCGCGGGCCAGGACCTGACGGGCTTCCTGCGCCCGTGGCTGTACGGCGCGAAGACCCCGCCGATGCCGGGCCGTCCGGACTGGGTGGTGAAGCCCGTCGTCACCGGCTGAGGCGCCTCGTGGTCTCCTCGCGGCGCGGCACGCGCGCGAGGAGACCACACCGGGCGGTCAGCGCACGCCCACGGCCGCCAGCGCCTTGCGCTGCTTCTCGGTCGGGTGCGCCGGGAAGTACAGGTAGCAGACGCCTCCGGTGCCGGAGACGACCTTCCCCGAGGCGTTGTAGCGCTTCGTACGCAGCCAGATGTTCTCCCATTCGCGCCGCTTGTAGACGCGACGCACCGCGGGGTCGTCGGGCGAGGCCGGGTCGTTGGCGATCACGTCGCCTTCGGCGGTGAAGCCGATGACCGTCATCAGGTGCCCCGACGTGCCGTAGCCCGCGCCGGTCAGCTCCTCCTTGAGGAACGACTGGGACGTTATGGCCGGGATGCCGGCCGCGATCAGCGTCTCCAGGTCGGTGAGCGAGGAGAGCCGGGTGACGACGCCCTGGAGGTCCTTGTACGTCGCCGCGTACGCCGCGTTGAACGGCCAGTTGCCGCAGCCCTCGTACTGGTAGTCGTACGTATGACGGGCCGCGTGGCAGACCTGCGGGTCGGCGTACGCGGGGTTCACCCAGGCGAGCTGCTCCGCCGTCGGCTTCCTGCCCCAGTACTCGATGATCATCTGTGAGGACGTGGGGCTGCACCAGGCCTCGCCCCCGTTGTCGTACTCCGGGTACTGGCCCGCGTGGATGTTCTGCGAGTAGCGCGGGACCTTCAGCTCCTTGGCGAGGCCCGGCGTGGACGCGGGGACCGTGAAGCGGTCGGGGACGTCCGAGCCCATCGCGCCGAGCCGCCACACCGTGGGCGCCGCCTTGGAGCCCGGAGCACGCAGCAGCCGCAGACGGAGCCGGTACGAGACCAGGCGCAGGCCCGAGGCGGCGTCGTCGATGGAGAACGTGTCCGTCCAGATGCTCGACTTCCCGTCGGACTGGTCGTCCACGGACGTGCGGCGGATGTCGGCGTCCTTGTCGTCGCCCGCGGTCCAGCGGCCCATCACGTACCAGGGCGTCTCGGCGCCGTCCGTGTATGTGCCCTGGAGCTCGATCTGGATCCAGGTGCCCTTCGGGGTGCGTGCGTTCCAGGAGGTGATGACCTCCGTGGCGGGGACCGAGAGGGCGTGCATCGGGGAGAGCCACTCGGCGTACTCCCACTCGGCCGTCCTGTTCAGGTGCGGGTCCTTGTACGTCGTCGTACCGGCGGGCGCGTCGATCGTCACGCCGGGGCGCGCGCCGCCCACGACGCGCGTGCCGTGCGCGGTGCCGGAGCGCCAGTCGACGGCCGTCGTCCAGGTGCGGTTGTCCACGAGGCGGTTCACGGGCGCTTTCCGGGCGGTCGGGGCGGATCCCTGGGAGCCGGCGGCGGCGCGGGCGGTGCCGGCCGCGGCCGTCGTGGCGAGCGCGGCGCCCGCGGCCGCCGCCAGAACGGTTCTGCGGGAGAGCGGGGACGGGGTTTCGGGTCGGGTCATCTGCTGATCCCTCGGTCGTCGGGTCGGAAGGACGTGACGGAGACGGAGACTGACGTGACAGAGTGCGCCAACTATGGCCGCCGGGGCGGGATTTCCACCAGCGTTTCGCGCCGGACCACCGGCACCAATATTGGTCTTCACCACTGGCATGACCTGCGGCGGCGTGCGCGAAACCGATCCGGCCCCCGTCGTACCCTTGCGGCCGTGAGCTACCACCCTGTGCCCCTCGCCGACTGCGCCGCCCGGATCCGCCGGCTGCCGCCCTCGTGCGGCCCCGTGCGCCTCGTCGGCATCGACGGGCACGCCGGTTCCGGCAAGTCGACCTTCGCGACCCGGCTCGCCGAGGCCCTCGGCGGGGCGCCCGTCCTGCGACTCGACGACATCGCGAGCCACGACGCCCTCTTCGCCTGGACGGACCGGCTGCGCGCCCAGGTCCTCGACCCGCTCTCCCGGGGCGCGACCGCGCGCTACGAGACGTACGACTGGACCGCGCGCCGGTTCACCGCCGAGCGCGAACTGCCGCCCGCCGACGTCGTCCTGGTCGAGGGCGTGGGAGCGGGGCGCCGCGAGGTGCGGCCGGAGCTGGCGCTGCTGGCGTGGCTGGACATGGCCGAAGAGACGGCATGGGCGCGTGGCAGGGCGCGGGACGGAGAGGCGCAGCGGACGTTCTGGGACGGCTGGATCCCAGCGGAACGCAGGCACTTCAAAGAGAACCCGTCGCTCCCCTTCGCGCACCTCCTGGTACGGGAGTGTCCAGAGGGGTACGAGGTGCGGGAAGGGCCTGGCGGGATCCCACCCTTGAAGGCGTCCGTCACTCACCGTGACGGACCGCCAGCGGTGCGGTGAACCTCTGGAAACACCCTTCCGCCACTTTCCACGAGAGCCTCAACTCTGCTTGACCGGGGGGCCGTACAGGACTTACGTTCTCAATGTGCGGCCTTTCGAGACCGCCCGCAGACGCGAAGCCCCCGGTTGTTCCCCCGTGATCGGGGGCTTCGTTCTGCCCGCAATGCCCCTTACCGAGCGCGCCGAGGCGTTCCCCGCTCACCCTGGGTCACCACCGCGCGCCGCGCTCACCTGCGCCGAATCACCCCCGCCGCGCCCCGATCCGTCCGGCTTGCGCCCTACGGTCCACCTCGCCCCCGCAGGTACGATGCCCTCGGTGCGGTCTACGGACGGCTCGCTGTCCGCATCGTGACAACTCCCGTCCATGACAGAGCGGTTCATCGGGGGCACGGTTTGTGGGGGACGTGATGGACTTCGGCACCGGTGCACAGGCCGGCCCGGCCGACCTCGCCTGGCTGCGAGGCGTCGACGCCTACACCATGGGCGCCTATCCGCAGGCGGAGGAGGAATTCCGCACGGCGGTACGGATGGACCCGGGGATGGCCGACGGCTGGCTCGGGCTGCACGCCCTGCGCGTCGACACGACGACGGCGCTGCTGCGCATGTTCCGGCACCGCGAGCGGTTCGGCGAGCAGCGCGTACGCCACCGTCGCACGCTCAACTCCTGGTACTGGCTGGGCTGGTGGGTGCAGCCGGTCCTCGAGCACCCGCGGGATCTG
This sequence comes from Streptomyces sp. SDT5-1, assembly GCF_052245995.1. Taxonomy (NCBI): domain Bacteria; kingdom Bacillati; phylum Actinomycetota; class Actinomycetes; order Kitasatosporales; family Streptomycetaceae; genus Streptomyces; species Streptomyces sp. SDT5-1. The sequence goes on from NZ_CM125963.1 coordinate 1,865,569, forward strand.
CTGCTCGCGCACGCCTCGCACTGGCTGGACGGGCGGCACGTCCCGGACCTGGACCGGGCGCTGGCGACGCTGCCGCCGTTCGACGCGGACCCGCAGGTGCGGTTCCTGCACGCCTGCCGCTCGTATCTCGTGAAGGACTGGGAGCAACTGGTCCGGCACACCGATCCGTTGACCGACGACCCGATGCTCGGCATCGAGGCCGGTCTCTTCGGCGGCATGGCGCGGGTGCGCCTGGAGATGTTCGGGCAGGCGGAGCCGCTGCTCTCGTCGGCCCTGATGCGCTGCCGCAGCGAGCAGCCGCAGCGCAAGGAGCTGCGGTACTGGCTGGCCAGGGCCCATGAGGGCACAGGCCGTTCGGCGGCGGCGCTCCCCCTGTACCGGGCGGTGCACCGGGTCGACCCGGCGTTCATGGACACCTCCGCGCGGCTCGCCGCGATCGCGGAGGGGGACGGGTACGGGGACTTCGGCGACGGCTCGGACCTCGCGACGCTGTCCATGACCGGGTACCAGGACGGGCTCGACACCGACACCGGCGATCCGCTGTACGAGAGCGACGGGCGGGACCTCAAGGTGTCCGAGCCCGATCTGCCGCCGACCGGCGGCGCGGGCGGCGACGACGCGGACGTGGTGCGGGAGAAGGCCGTGGTGCCGGTGCCCGCGCCGCCGCCCGCCTCCAGCACGGATCCGGTGCTCCTGGAGGAGGCGCTGGCCGAGCTGGAGCGGATGGTGGGCCTCGAGCCCGTGAAGCGCCAAGTGAAGGCGCTGTCCGCGCAGTTGAACATGGCGCGGCTGCGGGCCGGGCAGGGGCTTCCGGTGCAGCCGCCCAAGCGGCACTTCGTCTTCTCCGGCCCTTCGGGCACGGGCAAGACGACCGTGGCGCGGATCCTCGGGCGGGTCTTCTACGCGCTCGGGCTGCTCGGCGGGGACCACCTCGTGGAGGCGCAGCGGGCCGACCTGGTCGGCGAGTACCTGGGGCAGACCGCCGTGAAGGCGAACGAGCTGATCGACTCCGCGCTGGGGGGTGTGCTCTTCGTCGACGAGGCGTACGCGCTGTCCAACTCCGGCTACGGGAAGGGCGACGCGTACGGCGACGAGGCGCTTCAGGTGCTCCTGAAGCGGGCGGAGGACAACCGGGACAACCTCGTGGTGATCCTCGCCGGCTACCCGGAGGGCATGGACCGGCTGCTCGCGGCGAACCCCGGGCTCTCCTCGCGGTTCACGACGCGGGTCGACTTCCCGTCGTACCGGCCGCTCGAACTCACCTCGATCGGTGAGGTGCTGGCGGCGGAGAACGGGGACGTGTGGGACGAGGAGGCGCTGGACGAGCTGCGGTCCATCGCCGGGCACGTGGTCGACCAGGGGTGGATCGACGAGCTCGGGAACGGGCGGTTCCTGCGGACGCTGTACGAGAAGTCGTGCGCGTACCGCGACCTTCGGCTGACCGGGTACGCGGTCGAGCCCACGCGGGACGACCTGGCCACGCTGCGGCTGCCGGATCTCATGCAGGCCTACGGCGAGGTGCTGTCGGGGCGGGGGCCGTCCGGCGGTTGACCGGCGCGGACGGCCCCGATGGGTTGGCCCCGACGGGTTACGCCAACGCCTCCTCGCGCTTGCGGGAGGAGGGGATGCCGGTGGGTTCCGGAGCGCGGTGGGTCGGGTCGTTGACCTCGCCCACCAGGAGTTCCAGGGCGTCCTCGAGAGCGACCAGGCCGAGGGTGCGTCCCGAGGCGTCGGCGACCTGGGCCAGATGGGTGGCCGCGCGGCGCATCACCGTGAGGGCGTCGTCCAGCGGAAGCTCCGAGCGGAGCGTCGCCATCGGGCGCCACAGCTGCTGCGGGACCGCGCGGTCCGTGTCGGGGCCCTCGATCAGGTCGAGGACGTCCTTGACGTGCAGATAGCCCATGAACGCGCCGTCGTCGGAGCAGATCGGGAAGCGCGAGTAGCCCGTCCGGCCGGTGAGCTCGATGATCTCGGCCGGGGTGACCCCCGGGCCCACCGTGACCAGTGAGGCGCGAGCGATCAGGACGTCCGTCACCGGGCGGGAGCCCAGCTCCAGGGCGTTGTCGAGGCGCTCCTGCTCCTCGGGCGCCAGCAGGCCGGCCTGGCCGGAGTCCTCCACGAGCCGGTTGAGCTGTTCGCTCGTGAAGACCGCCTCCACCTCGTCCTTCGGCTCGACCCGGAACAGCTTGAGGATCAGGCGGGCGCAGGCGCCGAGGGCCACCGTGACCGGCTTGCAGAGCCGGGCGAAGGCGACGAGTCCCGGGCTGAACCACAGCGCCGTCTTCTCCGGCGCCGCCATCGCCAGGTTCTTCGGCACCATCTCGCCGATGACGAGGTGGAAGAAGACCACGGCCGCGAGCGCGATCACGTACCCGAGCGGATGGATCATGCCGTGCGGGACGTGGGCCGCCTCGAAGACGGGTTCCAGGAGGTGCGCCACCGTCGGTTCGGCGACCGCGCCGAGGGTCAGCGAGCAGACCGTGATGCCGAACTGGGCCGCCGCCATCATCTGCGGCAGGTGCTCCAGGCCGTACAGGACCTGCTTGGCGCGCTTGCCGGGGATCGGCTCGATCTGGCTGCGGCGGACCGACACGAGGGCGAACTCCGCGCCGACGAAGAAGCCGTTGGCCAGGACCAGCAGGGCCGCGAAGACGAGTTGCAGGGCGCTCATCGGGCCGCCCCCAGGAGCGCCGGCTTCGGGGCGTCCGACGTACGGACGATGCGGACGCGTTCCGCCCGGTAGTGGTCGACGGCCCGCACCGACAGGCGCCAGCCGGGGAGTTCGGCCTTGTCGCCGGGGGCCGGGATGCGGCCCAGGAGGTCGGCGACCAGGCCGGCCACCGTCTCGTACGGGCCTTCGGGGACGTCCAGGCCGATGCGGCGCAGGATGTCGACGCGGCAGCCGCCGTCGGCGTCCCAGGCGGGGCGGCCGTCCTCGGGCGGGGCGGCGGCCAGCTCGGGCAGGTCGAGACCGTCGTGCTCGTCGCGGACCTCGCCGACGAGTTCCTCCACGATGTCCTCCAGGGTGACGACCCCGGCCGTGCCGCCGTACTCGTCGACGACGACGGCGATCGGCTGCTCGCTGCGCAGACGGGCGAGCAGGGGCTGTACGGGGAGGGTCTCGGGGACCAGGAGCGGCTGTTGCGCGATCCGGCTCACCGGCGTGCGCAACCGTTCGTGCGCCGGCATCGCGAGCGCGTCCTTGAGGTGGACCATGCCGATGATCTCGTCGATCCGCTCCCGGTAGACGGGGAAGCGGGACAGGCCCGTGGCGCGCGTCAGGTTGACGACGTCCTGCGCGGTCGCGGACGCCTGGAGCGCGCTGACCTTCACGCGCGGCGTCATGACGTGCTGCGCGGTCAGCTCGGCGAGCGAGAGCGTACGGACGAAGAGGTCGGCCGTGTCCTGCTCGAGGGCGCCGGCCTGCGCGGAGTGGCGGGCCAGCGAGACGAGTTCGCCGGGCGTGCGGGCCGAGGCCAGCTCGTCGGCTGGCTCGACGCCGAGGGCGCGGACGAGACGGTTCGCCACCGCGTTGAGGAGGGCGATCACCGGGCGGAACAGGCGGGAGAAGGCGTGCTGCGGTCCCGCCACGAAACGGGCGACCTGGAGCGGCTTCGACACCGCCCAGTTCTTCGGCACGAGTTCGCCGACCACCATCTGCACGGCGGAGGCCAGGAGCATGCCGACGACGACGGAGACACCGCCGACGGCCCCTTCCGGGATGCCGATCGCGGTGAAGGGGGCGTTGAGCAGCTCGGCCAGGGCCGGTTCGGCGAGCATGCCGACGACCAGCGAGGTGATGGTGATGCCCAGCTGGGTGCCGGACAGCTGGAACGACAGCTGCTTGAGGGCCTGTACGACGGTGCGGGCGCGCTTGTCGCCCGCCGCCGCGGCCTTCTCGGCGTCGGGGCGCTCCACCGTGACGAGGCCGAACTCGGCCGCGACGAAGAAGCCGTTGGCGAGGATCAGGACGAAGGCGGCCGCGAGGAGCAGCAACGGGATGGTCATGCCGCCGCCTCCGGGGACATGTGCGCCTCGGGGGCGCTGTGTCGGGAGGGGGCGGCGCAGGTACTACCGGACGATCCGTCCATCGCTGGAGGGAGTCACTCCTTGGTCAGCAGGAGCCCCCTGGCTCCGCCGGTTCGGCGGGCGGGGGCGGGGCGGCGCGGTGGGCACGCCCCGGCACCAGATTAATCAAGCGGGCGGCCTGTGCGTCAGGGGCTGCGCCCGGCCGCAGGGGCTTTACCTGCCTGTCGATGCGTGGGCCGACTCCGTCAGGGCGCGGAGCGCCTTGGCGTCGCGGATGGCCGACTGCTTGGCGATGCCGGGCTGGATGCCCATGGCGGCCATGCTCGTGCCGTCCGTCAGGTCGAGGAAGACCCAGGGGTCGCCGGGTCGCAGGTTGACCTTGACGATCTCCGCCCAGGCCAGGCGGCGGCTGCGGGCCACGTTGACGACCGTGACGCCGTCCGCGTCGGCGACGACCTTCGGGCGGGCCAGGAGCCCCAGCACGGCCCAGAACAGAGCCCCGGTGAAGACGAAGCTCGCCTTCTCCCCCGGGCTCAGGCCCGCGAGGAGCAGCGCGACGATCGTGATCACGACGAAGGACGCCGCGCCGAGGGCGTGCAGGATCGCGCGGGTGCGCCCCGGACGGAAGGTGACGGGAAGGTCAGGGGTGTCCGACATCGCAGGTCCTCAGAGGCGGCAGGCGTGGATGGCCGTGGTGAGGATGGCCCGGGCGCCGAGGGCGTACAGGTCGTCCATGATGCGCTGCGCGTCCTTGGCGGGGACCATGGCGCGGACGGCGACCCAGCCCTCGTTGTGCAGCGGGGAGACCGTCGGGGACTCCAGGCCGGGGGTGAGGGCGACCGCCTTCTCCAGGTGCTCGGCGCGGCAGTCGTAGTCCATCATCACGTACGTCCTGGCGACGAGGACGCCCTGGAGGCGGCGCAGGAACTGCTGCACCTTGGGGTCGTCCGAGGTGTCGCCCTTGCGGCGGATGACGCAGGCCTCGGAGCGCATGATCGGCTCGCCGAAGACCTCCAGGCCGGCGTTGCGCAGCGAGGTGCCGGTCTCGACGACGTCGGCGATGGCCTCGGCGACTCCGAGCTCGATGGCGGTCTCGACGGCGCCGTCGAGGTGCACGACGTTGGCCTCGACGCCGCGCTCGGAGAGGTACTTGGCGACGATGCCCTCGTAGGAAGTGGCGATCGTCTTGCCCGCCAGGTCGGCGACGTCCTTGACCGCGCCGGGACGCGACGCGAAACGGAACGTGGAGCGGGCGAAGCCGAGCGGCAGGATCGTCTCGGCCTGGGCGCCGGAGTCGATCAGCAGGTCCTCGCCGGTGATGCCGATGTCGAGCTTGCCCGAGGACACGTAGATCGCGATGTCCTTGGGGCGGAGGTAGAAGAACTCGACCTCGTTGTCCGGGTCGACCGTGACGAGTTCCTTGGACTCCTTGCGCTGCCGGTATCCGGCCTCATGCAGCATGTCCGACGCAGGTCCGGAGAGTGAACCCTTGTTGGGGACGGCGATGCGCAGCATGAGGTCGGATTCCTTTGCGTAGGTGGTGCGTTGGGGTGGCGGTGGGCTGCGTACGGCTCAGAGGTGCGCGTACACGTCGTCGAGGGAGATGCCGCGGGCGACCATCATCACCTGGACGTGGTAGAGGAGCTGCGAGATCTCCTCGGCGGCGGCGTCCTTGCCCTCGTGCTCGGCGGCCATCCAGACTTCGGCGGCCTCCTCGACGACCTTCTTGCCGATGGCATGGACGCCCTTGCCGACCAGCTCTGCGGTGCGGGACGTGGCGGGGTCGCCGTTGGCTGCCTTGTGCTGGAGCTCGGTGAAGAGCTCCTCGAACGTCTTATTGGACATGGTGGCGTCTACTTTACGCGTCCCGGGCCGGCCCTTAACGCCAGGGCTCGGCGATCGTACGGAGCGTGGTCGCGGTCGCGACGGCCGCGGTGACCGCCTCGTGGCCCTTGTCCTCGTTCGAGCCCTCGATTCCGGCGCGATCGAGGGCCTGCTCCTCGGTGTCGCAGGTCAGGACGCCGAAACCGACGGGGACGCCGGTCTCGACGGAGACCTGGGTGAGCCCGTTCGTCACGCCCTGGCAGACGTACTCGAAGTGCGGGGTGCCGCCGCGGATGACGACGCCGAGCGCGACGATCGCGTCGTAGCCGCGGCCCGCGAGGACCTTGGCGACGACCGGCAGCTCGAAGCTGCCGGGGACGCGCAGGACGGTGGGCTCGCTGATGCCCAGCTCGTTCAGGGCGCGCAGCGCGCCGTTCACGAGTCCGTCCATGACCTGCTCGTGCCACTGGGCCGCGATGACGGCCACGCGCAGGTCGCCGCAGTTCTTCACGCTCAGTTCGGGTGCACCCTTGCCGCTCACGCGCTTCTCCTCGTACGTACGTAGATCAACTGTCGGTCGTTACTGGTTGTTGCAGGCGGACGCGTGCGGGGCGTCGAGCCACGGCAGGTCGTGGCCCATGCGGTCCCGCTTGGTGCGCAGGTAGCGCAGGTTGTGCTCGCCCACCGTGACGGGCATCGGCTCCCGCTCGGTGACCTTGAGGCCGTGCCGGGTGAGGGCCTCGGTCTTGTCGGGGTTGTTCGTCATCAGGCGCAGGCTGCGCACGCCGAGATCGCCGAGGATCTGGGCGCCCGCCGCGTAGTCCCGCGCGTCGGCGGGCAGGCCGAGCTCCAGGTTGGCGTCGAGGGTGTCGCGGCCCTGCTCCTGGAGCTCGTAGGCGCGCAGCTTGGAGAGCAGGCCGATGCCGCGGCCCTCGTGTCCGCGCAGGTAGACGACGACGCCGCGGCCCTCCTCGACGATGCGGCGCATCGATTCCTCCAGCTGGGGGCCGCAGTCGCAGCGCAGCGAGTGGAAGACGTCGCCGGTGAGGCACTCGGAGTGGATGCGGGCGAGGACCTCCTCGCCGTCTCCGATCTCGCCGTGGACGAGGGCGACGTGCTCGACGCCGTCGACGGTGGAGCGGTAGCCGTAGGCCGTGAACTCGCCGAAGGCGGTCGGGAGCTGCACGGTCGCCTCGCGCTTGACCGTGGGCTCGGAGGTGCGGCGGTAGTCGATCAGGTCCTTGATGGAGATGATCGTCAGGCCGTGGCGGCGGGCGAAGGGGACGAGCTCGGGCAGGCGCAGCATCACGCCGTCCTCGCCCGCGATCTCCACGATGGCCCCGGCGGGGCGCAGGCCCGCGAGGCGGGCGAGGTCGACGGCGGCCTCGGTGTGGCCGTCGCGGACCAGGACGCCGCCCTCCTTGGCGCGCAGCGGGAAGATGTGGCCGGGGCGGACGAAGTCGCCGGCCGCGGCGGTGCCGGAGGCGAGCATGCGGAGCGTCTTGGCGCGGTCGGCGGCGGAGATGCCGGTGGTCACGCCGTGCTCGGCGGAGGCGTCGACGGAGACGGTGAACGCGGTCTGCATCGACTCGGTGTTGTTGCCGACCATCTGCGGCAGCTCGAGCCGGTCCAGCTCCGCGCCCTCCATGGGGGCGCAGATCAGGCCGCGGCACTCGCTCATCATGAAGGCGACGATCTCGGGCGTGATCTTCTCGGCGGCGACGACGAGGTCGCCCTCGTTCTCGCGGTCCTCGTCGTCGACGACCACGACGGGCCGTCCGGCGGCGATGTCGCGGATCGCCATCTCGACCGGGTCGAGCGACAGGTCCTCGACCTCGTAGAGGTTGGGTGCCGTACTCATGCGCGGGCTCCTTCCATGGCCGGGGCGGGGGTAGCGGCGGCGCGGGAGCGCAGCCACCAGTCGCGCATGCCCCACAGGACGAGCGCGCCGTAGATGACGTAGACGAAGCCGGAGAAGGCGAAGCCGTTGGCGAAGTTCAGGGGGACGCCGACGAGGTCGACGAGGAGCCAGGCGAACCAGAACTCGACCATGCCGCGGGCCTGCGCGTACATGGCGACGACGGTGCCGACGAAGATGTACGCGTCCGGCCAGGGGTCCCAGGACAGCGTCGGGAAAGCGGTGAACAGGCCGCCGACGGCGAGGGTGCCAAGAGCGGCCGCGCCGATCAGACAGCCGCGCTCGCGCCAGGTGGCGAAGCGGACCGCGATGGAGCCGTCCTGCGCCTGGCCCTTGCCGCGGTTCCACTGCCACCAGCCGTAGAGGGCGACGGCGATGACGACGAGCTGCTTGCCCGCGCTGCCCGAGAGGTGGGCGGTGGCGAAGGCGGTGAGCAGGATCGCGCCGGAGATCAGCTGGGCGGGCCAGGTCCATATGGAGCGGCGCCAGCCGAGCGCGAGGGCGATCAGGCCGATCGTGTTGCCGATCATGTCGGACCAGAGGATGTGCTGGCCGAAGATCGTGAAGGCTTCGGTGTTGAGCCAGTTCACTTGCCCGCCCCCTGGCTGCCGAGCATCCGCTCGACGTACTTGGCGATGACGTCGACCTCGAGGTTGACCGGGTCCCCGGCCTGCTTCACGCCGAGCGTGGTCAGGGCGAGGGTGGTGGGGATGAGGCTGATGGTGAAGTAGTCGTCGGCGGCCTCGACGACCGTCAGGCTCACGCCGTCGACGGTGATGGAGCCCTTCTCGACGACGTACTTCGACAGCTCGGCGGGCAGCGAGATCTTGACGATCTCCCAGTGCTCGGAGGGTGTGCGGTCGACGATCGTGCCGGTGCCGTCGACGTGGCCCTGCACGACGTGCCCGCCGAAGCGGCCGTCGGCGACCATCGGCCGTTCGAGGTTGACGCGGGAGCCCGTGGTCAGCGCGCCGAGGCTGGAGCGCTTGAGGGTCTCGGCCATGACGTCGGCGGTGAACTCGTCGTTCTCGTGCTCGACGACGGTCAGGCACACGCCGTTGACGGCAATCGAGTCACCGTGCTTGGCGCCTTCGGTGACGACGGGGCCGCGGACGCGGAAGCGACAGGCGTCATCGAGATTCTCGACGGCGGTGATCTCGCCCAGCTCTTCGACGATTCCGGTGAACACTTCCCGGGTCCTCCCTCTACGGGCCTGGACTCCGGGGCACTGTCGTACGACGACGACAGAACGTGCGGACCGCGACACCGGGGGCGACGCCGCGTTCGACACCGGTCCCCTGGAGGGACCGCTGAAACAGCCGGCGACGCGCACTCACGTGCCCGCCCGCCGCGCACTGCCTCCCATCCGGACTTTAACCGTCGGTCCAGGAATTTCACCTGGTCAACCGGTCACAAGGTGCGTGACCGGGTCGCGGACTGTAACCGCCGGTTCGGACTTTCACCGACCCCGGAGTGCGCTGCTTCTGGTACACCGCCAGTCTGCCACGTTCGCTCGACGTGCACGCATGCGAATGCTGTGGGCTGACTCACAGCCCGTGCGGCTGGTCTTCGCCCGCGCGCGGGAATACGCGGCCGTTCTGGCAGTCTGAGGGCGTGACCAGCACGCAAGGCACGGAGCGCGCCGCCGAGTTCGAGAGCCACAGGGGCCGGATGTTCGGGCTCGCCTACCGGATGCTCGGCTCCGCCGACGAGGCCCAGGACATGGTGCAGGACGCGTATCTGCGGTTCCGCGCCACCGAGCCGGGGTCCGTCGAACACGTGGGCGCCTGGCTCGCCAAGGTCGTCACGAACCTCTGTCTGAACCGGTTGTCGTCGGCGCGCGTCCAGCGCGAGCGGTACGTGGGCCCCTGGCTGCCCGAACCGGTCCTCACCTCGGACGGCACGCTCGGCCCGCTGGAGTCGGCCGAGCAGCTCGACTCGGTGTCCTGCGCGCTGCTCGTCCTCCTGGAGCGGCTGACGCCGACGGAGCGGGCGGTGTACTTGCTGCGGGAGGCGTTCGCGTACGGGTATCGGGAGATCGCCGGGGTGCTCGACCTCGGGGAGGCCAACTGCCGTCAGCTGTACCGGCGTTCCGTGGCGCGCCTGGACGAGGAGCGGGCGCGGTTCGAGCCGTCGGAGCGGGTGCGGCGGGAGCTGGTCGAGGCGTTCGTCGGGGCGGCGCGCGAGGGGGATCTGGCGGGCCTGGAGAAGATGCTCGCCACGGATGTGCAGTGGTGGGGCGACGGCGGCGGCAGGGTCAGCGCGGCCCGCAAGGCGGTGTCGGGCCGCGAGAAGGTGCTGCGGTTCCTGGTCGGGGTCGCGGAGAAGTACCTGGTGGGCGTGGAGCTGTACGTCGAGGAGATCAACGGGGAGCCGGGGATCGTCGCGCGGCGCCCGGACGGCGGACTGTTCGCGGTGGTCTGCTTCGAGGCGCGGGACGGGCGCGTTTCGGTGGGGCGGACGATCCTGAATCCGGACAAGCTGGGGTTCGTGACGCGTCAGCTGGCCGCGGCCGCGTAGGAGCGAACCTACGGCTGTCACAAACGCGCGGGGCCGCCGGTTCTCAGTTGACGACGGGCGTTCCGCAGGGGGACGTCCGGTTGCGAAGGAGCTGATGCGGCGATGACCACGATCCTGGTGACCGGCGGAACGGGAACGCTCGGCCGGCTCGTCACCGAACGGCTGATCGGGGCCGGGCACGAGGTGCGGGTGCTGAGCAGGCACAGCGAGCCGTACGCCGTGGATCTGCGGGAGGGCGGTCCCGCGCTGGACCGGGCCGTGACCGGCGTGGACGTGATCGTGCACTGCGCGACGACGCAGACGGGCGGGGACGAGAAGGCGGCGGCGAACCTGATCGCGGCGGCGCGGCGGGCGGAGGTCCCGCACCTCGTCTACATCTCGATCGTCGGCGTGGACGAGGTGCCGTTCCCGTACTACAAGGCGAAGCTCGCGGTGGAACGGCTCGTCGAGGGGTCGGGGCTCGGGTGGACGGTGCTGCGGGCGACGCAGTTCCACGATCTGGTGGCGACGATCGTGCGGGTCGCGGCGAAGCTGCCGGTGGTGGTGCTGCCCGCCGGGGTGAGCGATCAGCCGGTCGAGGTGGCGGAAGTGGCGGAGCGGCTGGCCGAGTTGGCGCAGGCGCCTCCGGCGGGGCGGGTCGAGGACATGGGCGGGCCGGAGGTGCTCCCGTTCACGGATCTCGCGCGTACGTATCTCAGGGCGGCGGGAAAGCGGCGCGCGGTCGTCTCGGTCCCGCTGGCGGGGAAGGCGTATCGGGCGTTCCGGGCGGGCGGCCATCTGGCGCCGGGGCGGCGGACCGGGAAGGTGACGTTCGCGGAGTATCTGGCTCGGCGTTGACGGTTCCTACGCCTCGGGGCGCTGCCCCGGACCCCGCCGCTCAATCGCCGCCGGGGCTGGACATGCGCGCCTCGCGTGGGTAGACGGCTTCCTGGGCCGCCTCCCGGGCCATCAGAAGGGCGCCGCGCAGCACCGCCGCGCCGCCCAGCTCACCGGCGCGGACCTCGGTCGGCAGCGGGGACATCGCGGCGACGCGGTCCGCCACCCGGTCCGCGAGCGCCGCGCCGCCCGCGCGGCCGACCTCGCCCGCGAGCACGACGCAGCCGGGGTCGAGGACGGCGACGACCGCCGCGGCGCCGAGCGCCACCCGGTCGGCCAGCGCGTCGAGGAAGGCCTCGTCCCCGGCCCGCACCACGTCGGCGGCCCGCTCCAGCGGCTCACCGGGGTCGACGAGTCCGTGCGCGGCGGCCAGGTCGAGGATCGCCGCGGACCCGGCCAGCGAGTGGAAACCGCCGTCGCAGCCGGACCGGGAGGGCAGCCCGGCGGTCCCCGGCACCGGCAGGAAGCCGACCTCACCGGTGCCGCCGGAGGCACCCCGTCGGAGCTTTCCGTCGAGGACGACCGCGGCGCCGATGCCGAGCCCGAGCCACAGCAGGACGAACGTGTCGCGGTCGCGGGCCGCGCCGTCGCGGCGCTCGGCGAGCGCGGCGAGGTTCGTCTCGTTCTCCACGAGGACCCGCGCGGGCAGCCGTTCCTGGAGGGCGGCGACCAGGCCGCGGTGCCACTCCGGCAGCCCGGAGGAGTCGCGCAGCTCGCCGGTCGCGGGGTCGATCAGGCCTGGTGCGCCGACGCCGACGGTGTGCAGCCGTTCGACGCCCGCCTCCTTCGCGGTGCGCTCGAGCGTCGTGACGGTGCGCTCGACGGCGGCGCCCGCCTCCTCCCCCGCCGCGACCGGTACGGACGCCTCGGCGAGCACGGTGCCCAGCAGGTCGGCGACGACGAGGCGGACGCCCCCGGTGCGTACGTCGAGCGCGGCGAGGTGGGCGCGGTCGGCGGCGATGCCGTACAGCCGGGCGTTGGGTCCGCGCCGCCGGGCACCCGCCTCGCCGACGACCTCGACGAGCCCCGCCTCGGTGAGCCGCTCGACGAGGTCGGCGACGGTGGGCCGGGAGAGGCCGGTGCGTTCCTTCAACTGCCCCGCGGTGAGCGGCCCTTCCTCCTGGAGGAGGCGCAGCGCGAGCCGGTCGTTGATGGCTCGGGCGGTTCTCGGGGATGCGGGCATGGCGGGATCCTACGCGGAAAACACTGGCATTATCAGGCAGGCTTCCTGATAGTTTACGGCGGCACGCAAGGGAGACTCGGGGAGGGCCCGCGGAATGCAGGAACCGACGTACGCACCAAGGGAGTTGCGGCGGGCGCGGTACGCCGTCGCCGCCGTCTTCTGCATCCACGGCTCGGTGACCGGGTCGTTCGCGACGCGCGTGCCGTGGATCCAGGAGCACGCGGGCGTGAGCGCGGGACAGCTGGGCCTCGCGCTCGCCTTCCCCGCGATCGGCGCCTCGCTCGCGATGCCGCTGGCCGGCACGGTCACCCACCGCTTCGGCGCCCGCGCGGGACTGCGCGGGCTGCTCGCGCTGTGGACGCTCGCCCTCGTCCTGCCCTCGCTCGCGCCGAATCTGCTCACACTGTGCGCGGCGCTCCTCGTCTACGGGGCGACGGCCGGCATGTCGGACGTGGCGATGAACGCGCTGGGCGTCGAGATCGAGACCCGGCTCGACAAGTCGATCATGTCGGGGCTGCACGGGCTGTGGAGCGTGGGCGCCCTGATCGGCTCGCTCGGCGGCACCCTCGCCGCGCACCTCGGCTCGGACGCGCGGCTGCACCACGTGCTCGCGGCGGCCGTCCTGACGGTGGCGGGCCTGATCGTCTGCCGCTGGGTCCTCGACGTACGCCCGACCGAGGAAGAGGAGGCGCCGCCGCGGTTCGCCCTGCCGCCCAAGTCGGCGGTGCTGATCGGGGCGGTCGGGTTCTGCGCGGTGTTCGCGGAGGGCGCGAGCCTGGACTGGTCTGCGGTGTACCTGCGGGACGTGCTCGGTACGTCGGCCGGGCTCGCGGCGGCGTGCACCACGGCGTTCACGCTCACGATGGCGGTGGCGCGGATCGCGGGCGACGCGGTGGTGGACCGGTTCGGCGCGGTGCGCACCGTGCGGCTGAGCGGGGTCGTGGCGACGGTCGGGGCGCTGCTCGTGGTGATCGCACCGAACCCGGGCGTCGCGATGGCCGGATTCGGTCTGGTCGGCCTCGGTATCGCGGTCGTGGTGCCGCTGTGCTTCGCGGCCGCCGGGCGCAGCGGCCCGAACCCGAGCCTGGCCATCGCGGGCGTCGCCACCATCACGTACACCTCGGGTCTCATCGCTCCGTCGGCGATCGGCACGATCGCCGACGCGACCAGCCTCGTGGTGTCGTTCGGCCTGGTCACGGCGCTCGCGTGCGGGCTCGTGGTGTTCGCGAAGGTGCTGCGCGGCGGCGACCGTACGCGGGCCGGGGCGACGGAGCCGAGCGGGACGCGGGCAGCGGACCACGCCTCGTAGGACCGTCGGGGCGGGGCCGGCTCGGTGCGAGTTCGCACGTGCGTCGCATTAGCATGAAGCGATCATTCCGAGCCGCACAGGCACCACCCACCTCACGGCCACCACAGAAGGCGGAAACTCTCATGGACCTCGGCGTGCGCTGGAAACTGCACGGCGGCGATGGGCGCACGCCGGCCCCCGGCGCGGTCGTCCGCCCCGACGAACGCCTGACCTGGCCGCGCACGGTCGGTCTCGGCGCGCAGCACGTGGTCGCGATGTTCGGGGCGTCGTTCGTGGCGCCCGTCCTCATGGGGCTCGACCCGAACCTCGCGATCATGATGTCCGGCGTCTCGACGATCATCTTCCTGCTCGCGACGCGCGGCCGGGTGCCCAGCTACCTGGGCTGTTCGCTCTCCTTCGTGGGGGTCGCGGCCGTCATCCGGGCGCAGGGCGGCACGAGCGCGACGGTCACGGGCGCGGTCTTCGTCGTGGGCGTCGCGCTGTTCCTGGTGGGGCTCGCGGTGCAGAAGTTCGGGGCGCGGATCATCCACGCGGCGATGCCGCCGGTGGTGACCGGCGCGGTCGTGATGCTGATCGGCTTCAACCTCGCCCCGGTCACGGCCTCCACGTACTGGCCGACCGATCAGTGGACGGCGCTGCTCGTCATGCTGTTCACCGGTTTGGCCGTGGTCTGCCTGCGCGGTTTCTGGTCCCGGATCGCGATCTTCCTCGGCCTGGTCTTCGGCTACGCGCTCTCCTGGGTCCTCGACAAGGTCTTCGGGCAGATCCACTCGCCGAACAGCGGCGGCAAGGCCGTCGACCACTGGCGGCTCGACCTGTCGGGCGTCGGCAAGGCGGACTGGTTCGGCCTGCCGACCTTCCACGCCCCCTCCTTCCAGTGGTCGGCGATCCTGGTCGCGCTCCCCGTCGTCATCGCGCTGATCGCGGAGAACGCGGGCCACGTCAAGGCCGTCGGCGAGATGACCGGCGACAACCTCGACGGCAAGCTCGGCACGGCGATCTCCGCGGACGGCGTCGGCTCGATGCTCTCCACGGCCGTCGGCGGCCCGCCCAACACCACGTACTCCGAGAACATCGGCGTCATGGCCGCGACCCGCGTCTACTCCACGGCGGCGTACTGGGCGGCGGCCGGATTCGCCCTCCTCTTCGGCCTCTGCCCGAAGTTCGGCGCGATCGTCGCGGCGATCCCGGGCGGCGTCCTCGGCGGCATCACCGTCATCCTCTACGGCATGATCGGCCTGCTCGGCGCGCAGATCTGGATCAACGCCAAGGTCGACCTCCGCAACCCCCTGAACCTGGTCCCCACCGCCGCGGGCATCATCATCGGCATCGGCGACGTCTCCCTGAAGTTCACCGACAACTTCTCCCTGAGCGGCATCGCCCTCGGCACCATCGTCGTGATCACCGGCTACCACGTCCTCCGCGCCCTGGCCCCGGCCCACCTCAAGACGCAGGAGCCCCTCCTGGACGAGGGGACGTCGTCGTACGACGAGTCCCCGTCGGAGCGGCAGTAGCGAGCTCGGACAGGGCGTCGGGCCGGTCGGCCCCCGCCCCCGCCGAGCCGCGCAGCAGCGCTGACAGATCGTGCGCCCCGGCCGGCTCGTCGATCGGCACGGCCTTCTTGATCCGGTCGAGCCGAAAGCCTCGCCCGGCCCGCCGGGAGCGGCACCACGCGATGAGATACCAGTGCCGCCCCGCGGTGAGCAGCCCGGCGGGCTCGACGTCGCGACGGCTCTCCTCACCGGCCGCATCGGTGTACGTGAGTCGGAGGACGAGCTGTTCCGCGAGCGACCGCTCCACCGCCGTGCGGACCGAGCCGTCATGGCTCGGCCGCAGGGCGACGATCCGCGCGGCGAGGTCCCTGGCCGCCTCCGAGCCCGGCCCCGTCAGTGTCGCGGCGATCTTCTGGGCGGCGGTCCGGGCCGCTCCCGCGTAGGGCGTGGCCTCGTCGACGGCTGCGAGCGCGGCGGTCACCGCGGATGCCTCGTCGGCGGTCAGCCGGATCGGCGGCAGCGTGGTCCGCGGGTCGATGGCCCAGCCACCGCCGCGCCCGGTCACCGCACGCACCGGAACCCCGCTGTGCATCAGGGCCTGGAGGTCGCGCTGCACCGTGCGGACGCTGACCTCGAACCGTGTGGCGAGCACGCCGACGGTCACCGCCCGCGGCGCCGCCGCGCGCAGCTCCTCGACGAGCGCGTAGAGCCGGGCAGTGCGGTTCATGCGGGAGACGGTAGCCGTTGCCGAACGGCGGCGGCCAAGTACGCCGCTTGTCGGTGCCGCTCGCGCTCGGCGATCGTCAGCGGGAACAGTGTGAAACCGTGCATCGCCCCGGCGACGACGCCGAGTTCCACCGGCGCCCGCCAGCGCGCGGCCAGGAACAGCGAGTCGTCCAGCAACGGGTCCTCGGTACCGACGACCATCCGGGCGGGCGGCAGTCCCGACAGGTCGGCGAAGAGCGGCGAGATCCGCGGGCTGCGCCGCTGTTCGGCCCCCAGTCCCGGTGTGAACCGCTCGTACGCACCGCGCAGCGACTCGGTGTCGCTGAGCAGCCGGCGGGCCCCGAACCTGCGCTGGCTCGGCGTCATCGACAGGTCGTAAGCCCCGAAGAGCAGATGAGCCGCCCGGAACGCCCCGGCTCCGCCGTCCTCGTCCCGCAGTCGCAGCAGTGTGAGGACACTGAGGTGGGCGCCGGCCGATTCACCTCCGATGAGAAGGCGCTCGCTGCCGAACTCAGCCGCCGCGTGCCGCACCAGCCAGCGGGCGGCGGCAGCGCAGTCGTCCGGCCCCGCGGGGAACGGGTGCTCGGGAGCGAGCCGATATCCGACGCTCACCACGGCGATCCGGGCCTCCTGCGCGAGCCCCCACAGCCGCTCGTCCTGCCCGTCCGCGGACCCGAAGGTCCAGCCTCCGCCGTGCAGATGGAGGAGCACGCCGTCGACGGCGTCCGGCACGAACACGCGGACCGGGACCCGGCCCGCCACGGTGCGGTCGCGGCCCTGCGGCAACCGCACGGGCGGGGTGCCGCCGCCGAGGCGATTGCGGCGCAGGCGGGCGAGCGCGGCCGCGTCGAGGGCCGGCCGGGGCGGCGCGGCGGCCTCGAACCGCTCGTTGAACTTCAGAGTTTCGGAGAGGCAGTCCTGATCCGTGATCGGCGTCATGGCACCAACCTCGCAGGGGCCCGCGACACCGTGGTGTCACCCTTTTCAGAAACATCTCCGGGGACTCCGGCGAACGGGCTCGCCTATCCCCATCGCTCGATGTCCGGGCCGGGCAGCCCGAGTTGGTCGAGGATCCGGGCGACCGTGTGGTCGACCAGGTCCTCGATGGTTTTCGGGTGCTGGTAGAAGGCGGGCATCGGGGGGACGATGCGGGCGCCCATGCGGGTGAGGGTGAGCATGTTGTCCAGGTGGATCTCGTGGAGCGGGGACTCGCGGGGGACGAGGACGAGGGGGTGGCGTTCCTTCAGGGTCACGTCCGCCGCCCTGCCGAGCAGGCCGTCCGCGTAGCCGGCCCTGATGCCCGCGAGGGTCTTCATGCTGCACGGAGCGATCACCATGCCGTCGGTGCGGAACGAGCCGGAGGAGACGGCCGCCGCCTGGTCGCCGGGGCGGTGCACGACGTCGGCGAGCTTCTGTACGTCGGCGACCGTGCGGTCCGTCTCGAGCTCGATGGTCGTACGGGCCCAGCGGGTCAGGATCAGGTGCGTCTCGACGTCGGGCAGCGCGCGCAGGGCCTCCAGGAGGCGGATGCCGTAGACGGCGCCCGTCGCGCCGGTCATCCCGACGACGAGCCTCACGGCGCGCCCCGGTCGAGGAGTTCACGGACGCGCGCGACGCGGGTGGGGTCCGTGCGGATGCGGACGGCGTCGAAGTGCGGGGCACGGGTGGCGTCGAGGGCCATGCGGGACGTCGTGCCGTCCGGGGTGGACGAGGGGTCGAGGGGGCTTCCGGGCAGCCCGTCGACAGTGAACAGGTCGGCGTGCGGCTGGAAATGGGTGGCCAGCGCCCACAGCACGTCCTCGTCGCGGGTGACGTCCACGTCCTCGTCGACCGCGACGACCGTCTTCAGGTACGGGTCCCAGCCCAGCAGCGCCAGCATGATCTGCCTCGCCTGTCCCGGGCGGGCCTGGCGCAGGGCGACGTACGCGTGGAGGTGCGTGCCCGACGTCGGGTAGTGCAGCGCCGTGACCTCGGGGAACCGGGACCTGAGCTGTTCCGCCATCTCCGACTCTCGCGGGATGCGGGCGAGGTTGAGGTGCTCGGCGCTGTTGCCGCCGACGACGTCGAAGAGGACCGCGTCGCGGCGGCGCAGCACGGTGTGCACGGTGAGGACGTTGTTCGTGGAACGGTCGGACGAGTAGCCGGAGAACTCTCCGAAGGGGCCCTCGGGCGCGGTGCGGGCCGGGTCGATGACGCCTTCGAGGACGAGTTCGGCGGCGGCGGGGACGCGGATGCCGTGGCGTGGCGTGCGGACGACGTCGAGGGGTGCGCCCAACAGGCCGCCCGCCAGGGTGCGTTCGTCGACGTCGGGGCCGACGCGGGCGGAGGCGGCGAGCTGGAAGAGGGGGTGGGCGCCGACGACCATGGCGACGGGCAGCGGTTCGCCGCGCTCCTCGGCGAGGCGGAGCAGCTGCCACAGGTGGCCGCGGGAGTGGAGGCTGGTGGCGAGTTCGGTGCGGCTGTGGACGAGGGCGCGGTGGTAGCTCAGGTTTCCGGAGCGCCCCGGGGTGTCCGGCGGTGCCTCCGCCGTGATGACGCCGCTGGTGATGTACGGGCCGCGGTCCGAGTCGAAGTGCTTGAGCAACGGGAGCGTGGTCAGGTCCACGTCCGGGCCCTCGGCGACCGTGTCGAGTACGGGTCCTGTCGGGACGACGCGGGGTTCGGTGCGGCGGGCGGCGGCGCGCTGGTACGCGTGGTGCAGGCCGGCCGGGTCGGTGCCGAGGAGGCGGGCGACGCGGGTGCGGTCGGCGAAGAGATTCGTGACGAGGGGCGTGCCGTCGAGGCCTGCGACGTGCGAGCAGACCAGGAGTTCGGCGCGGCCTCGGGCGGCGAGTTCGGCGACGAGGGCGGCGACGTCCTCGCCGTCGAGTTTGTCGTCGACGGTGAGGATGTCCTCGGGGTGGGCGGCGCGGTAGACGTCGAGGAAGTGGTGCAGGTCCTGGTGGTGGACGAGGCGGCTCCGGTCCTCAGTGGCTGTCACAGCAGACTCCCGCGGGTACGGCGCCGGTGAACAGGTCGCCCCACGCGGGTGCTTCGACGCCCGTGCCGAGCAGATCGAGGCCGGTACGGACGGCGACCCGGGCGCCGTCGTGCACGGGCTTGCCCAATTCGCGTTCCACCATGGCGGCGACGGGGGCGACCGGGAGTTCCGTGCCGGCCACCACCAGGCATTCGGCGTCCACGGAATCGGCGTCCAGGAGGATGCGGCGGACCTTCGACATGGGGAGTTCGGCGGCCTCGCGCGGGGTGGCCAGGTCGAGGGCCGTGAGGGACGCGATGCGGAGGCCCGCGGCGAGGCAGGTGTCGGCGAGGCGGCCGGCCTGCTGCTCGGAGCCGGCGGTGATCAGGGCGATGGAGTGGGTGGCGGAACGGGCCAGGAGGTCGAGTTGGCCGAGGGTGACGGTGGAGGCGCGGACGCCGGCGGTGCGTTCGATGAGGCGGGCGACGGTGCGGGCGTGGGCGGCGCCGTCCAGTCCGGCGGACGTGCCGTGCCACACGATGGCGTCGGCGCCGGCCTGGGCCAACTGTTCGGCGCCGCGCTCCAGTTCCGCGGTGTGGGTGGGCGGGAGGGCCGGGCCGTACTGGAATTCCGGGAGCAGGGCGCGGGCGGTCGGGTGGGCGATGTCCACCTGAACGGGGGCGCAGATCTGGGTGGTCCAGCGGTCGGCGCCGAGGGAGGTGGCGGGGAGGAGGTGACCGATACGTTGCATTTCTTTACGGGTCCTGTCTGTTTCGGTGGGGCGGGGTTGGGGTGGGGTGGGTCGTGGTGGTGGTCGGTGGGGCGGGTCGTGGTTTCGGACGGCGTTGCGCCGCGGCGGGGGCCGGGTTGACGCCTGTGGTGACCGTTGCGCGGCAACGGGCTCCTGGTGGCTGCGCCGTTCCCCCCGGGGCCGCACCGGGTCCCGTCCCGGCCGCACGCGTCACGTCACGCGAACGCCGCGCCTCCCGCGGCACCGCCAGCCCGGCGACTCCCCGTGGCCCGCCTATCTCCCACCCACCCGCCCCCTCCAGGGGCTTCGGCCCCCGTGGGCGACGGACGTGCCCTTGCGCCGCACCGTTCCACTGAGCCGCACCGGGGCCGGGGCCCCACTCGACCGTTCCCGCCGCGCGGCGCCGCGGCTCATACCCGTGGCCGAAGCCTCCCGCCGATTGCGCGGAACCGGGGGCCGCCTTGCCCACCCTGCCGCCCTGGGCGGCAGACTGCCCAAGGCGGTGGCGGTCGACCGTCACGGGCTGGGAGCCGTTCCGGCGGCTGCTTGCCCGAGGCGGGTGCGGCCCGTTCACACGGCGTCCGACGCGGGAACGACCGCACCAGTTGCGGTTCCCCGTGGGGCCTACACCCCTGAAGGGGGGCGGGTGGGGCAGATCGAGCCCCTGCGGCGATTGAGCAGCGGGGGCCGGGGCGGAGCCCCGAGGCGTAGGGACGGGTGGGTTATGCGAGCGGGGGCGGGTGGAGCCCCGTGGGAACGCCGCGGGCGCGGCCCCGCCGCAGGCCGAACCGCCCCCGCCCACCCCCACGTCACCTCACGCCCGCGCCACCCGATCCAGCGACGCATACGTGTCCGTGAGCCGCAGCTGCGCCTCCTCCTGGTTCCGCGGCGGCGGCGTCGGCTTCAGGCCGAGGAGCTTGGCCATGTTGTTGCCGAGGTACCCCTCCAGGTCCTCCTCGGAGAGGTTCATGCCCTGCGGCGGCGGCCCGCACAGCACCTCCAACTCCCGCGCCCACATGCCCGGTTCGTTCGGCGGCGAGTCCGTCCCGAACACCAGCTGGTGCTTCTCCATCTGCTGCGCGAACTCCACGATCCGCGACTGGAGCAGCCACCCGGACTCCCCGTACACGTTCGGAGAGTCGAGGATCATGTAGAGCGCCTCGAAGCAGTACACGCCGCCGGTCTGCACCCCGAAGTGCGCGAGGATGAAGTTGACGTTGGTGAACTCCCGGATGATCGGGTAGAACTGCGTCGGGATCGAGTACGGCCCGTCCCCGGTGTGGATGAGGACGACGACACCCAGTTCGTCGCAGACGCGCAGCACGGGCCGCAGCCAGTCGAGCGCCCGGTCGGGCCGGTAAGCGTGCATGTTGGCATGCAGCTTGAGCATCTTGTAGCCGTACTCCTTGACGTGGAACTCCAGCTCCTTCGCCCCGTTCTCGGGCCCGAAGCGCGGGTTGTACATGAAGTTCCCGATGAACCGGTCGGGGTACGTGGTGACCAGTTCGGTGATGTACGACATGTAGTCGCGGATGCCCTCGCGCCCGGTGCGCATCCCGTCCTGCCAGACGGAGTTGCCGGGCGGCGGCATGATGCAGCCGTAGTCGATGCGGCGCGGCTTGCCGTTGATCATGTACGGGCCGTCCATCATCTCCAGCGTGCGCTCGCCCGTGAACGGGGAGCCGTCGTGCCGCCACGCCTGGTCGACGATGTTGGTCGGGTGCATATGGGTGTCGATGATCAAGGTGATGCTTCCTTCCCAGCTGGTTCCAACCGTGTTCGTTCACTGGTGGACCGTTTGGGGACCCAGGGCAGGGCCCGCCTCACCTCCCTTCCGTCTCGGCGGCGATGTCCTCGGGCCGCACCGGCACCCTCGCCAGCTCCAGGCCGGTCGCGGCACGCAGCGCGTTCGCGATCGCCGGAGTCGAGGACAGAGTGGGCGGCTCGCCGACGCCGTTGAGGCCGTACGGCGAGTCCGGGTGCGGAAGTTCGAGTAGGTCGATCGGCACGTGCGGCATGTCGGCGATGGTGGGGATCAAGTAGTCGGTGAACGACGGATTGCGCACCCGCCCGTCCTCGACCCGCAGCTCCTCCATCACGGCGAGGCCCAGGCCCTGCGCGCTGCCGCCCTCGATCTGGCCCTCCACGGCGAGCGGGTTCATGGCCCGGCCGACGTCCTGCGCGGTGGCCAGTTCCACCACCTTCACGAGCCCGAGCTCCGTGTCGACGTCCACGACCGCCCGGTGCGCGGCGAACGCGAACGCGATGTGGGCGTCGCCCTGCCCCCGTTCGTCGTCGATGGGGAACGTGCGGCGGTGCGCGTACTCGTACTCCGCCTCCAACGGGCCGTATTCAGCGAGCAGTTCGGGCAGCGCCCTGCGGTCGCCCAGTTCCGCGATCCGTTCGCGCAGCGCCTTGCACGCGCCCTGCACCGCTCCCCCGCTCATCCAGGTGATGCGCGAGGCGGACGACGAGCCCGCGTCCCCGACGGACGTATCGGCGGGGAGCACCACCACACGCTCGACGCCCAGCTCCGTCCGGGCGATCTGGGTCTGGACGGTGACGATGCCCTGGCCGCACTCGGCGGCGGCGGTGTGCACCTCGGCGACGGGTTCGCCGCCGTTCAGGACGAGCCGTACGCGGGCGACGGAGCGGTCGTCGACGCCGCCCGAGAAGCCGATGGCCTTGACCCCGATGGCGTATCCGACGCCGCGCCGCACGCCTTCCCCGCGGCTGGTGTTGTTGAGGCCGCCCGGTTTCCCGAACGGTCCTTCGCCCGCCTCGGGCAGCGGTCGCGCCCGCAGGCGTTCCAGGAGTTCCGCCGCCGGCGCCGGGCCGTCCACCGCCTGTCCGGTCGGCAGCACCGTCCCGGTCGTCATGGCGTTCCTGATCCTCAACTCGACCGGTTCCATGTCGAGTTCGCGCGCGAGTTTGTCGAGGTTCGACTCGACGCCGTAGCAGGACTGGACGGCGCCGAAGCCGCGCATCGCGCCGCAGGGCGGGTTGTTGGTGAAGACGGAAAAGCCGTCGATCTCGGCGTGCGGCACGTCGTAGGCTCCGGCCGCGAAGTACGAGCCGTTGGCGATGACGACCTGCGAGGTGGATGTGTAGGCGCCGCCGTCGAAGAGCAGCCGCGCCCGTACGAACACGATGCGTCCTTCGCGCGTCGCCCCGTGCTCGAACCACATGCGCGCCGGGTGGCGGTGCACGTGTCCGTAGAAGGACTCCTCGCGGTTGTAGCTCATCTTGACCGGGCGGCCGGTGCGCAGCGCGAGCATCGCCGCGTGGATCTGCACGGACACGTCCTCGCGCCCGCCGAAGGCACCGCCCACGCCGGAGAGCGTGAGCCGTACCTTCTCGGGCGGCAGGCCGAGTGCGGCGCACATCTGGTGCTGGTCGTCGTGGAGCCACTGCGTGGAGACGTAGACGTCGACTCCGCCGTCGTCGGCCGGGATCGCGAGGCCCGACTCGGGGCCGAGGAAGGCCTGGTCCTGCATGCCGACCTCGTACGTGCCGCTGACGATCACGTCGGCCTCCGCGCGGGCCGCCGCGACGTCGCCGTGCCGGATGCGGACGTGCCGCACGACGTTGCCGCGCTTGCCGTCGACGCGCTCGGCGTGGACGAGCGGGCCCGTGCCCCGTACGGCCTCCTCGGGGTCGGTGAGCGCGGGCAGTTCCTCGTACGCGATGTCGATCAGCGCGAGCGCCCTACGGGCCGTCTCGGGGTGATCGGCGGCCACGAGGGCGACCGGTTCACCCTGGTAGCGGACGCGGTCGGCGGCGAGTACGGGCTGGTCGGAGACCTTCATGCCGTACGTCGACCGTCCGGGTACGTCGTCGTGGGTGAGCACCGCCACCACTCCGGGCAGCCGCAGCGCCGCGGTCGTGTCGAGCCGGACGATGCGGGCGCTGGGGTGCGGGGAGCGCAGGGTGGCGCCCCACACCATGCCCTCGGCCCGCAGGTCGGACGAGTAGGCGAAGTCGCCCTTGACCTTGAGTCGGCCGTCGGGGCGTGTGCTGCTGGCGCCGACGCCGTCACGGACAGCGGTGGCGGGGCCGGTTGCGGTGCTCACGGTCGTTCACTTCCCTTCTGGCTTGCGCTGAACGGGAGTTGATCGTGCGAACGAGCTGCTGTGGCGCTAGTCGACGGGGCGTACGCGGCCGGGCTCCGCGGATTCCGAGGGGCCCGGAGCGACCGCCTGGGAGAGGCGGATGCGGAGCTTGCGGATGTGGTCGCGGGCCGCGAGGTCGGCGGCGTCCGGGTCGCCGGAGGTCATCGCCTCGAAGATCCGGCGGTGCTCGGCGACGGCGAGCCGCGGCGCTTCCTGGCCGCGCCACAGCTGGTGCAGGGCGAGGTGGGCGCGGCCCTGGATGGTGTCGAGGGCCGCGGTGAGATGGGGGTTGCCGGCCACTTCGCGGATCATCCGGTGGTAGGCCATGTCCATCTCGATGTGCGTGCGCTCGTCGACTCCGGTGCCGACCTCACGCTCGTGCCGCTCCAGGAGGTCGCGGAGTTCGGCGAGCCGGGAGGCGTCGAGGCGCTCGGTGGCGAGGCGGGCGGCGAGTCCCTCCATGACCTCGCGGACGACGTACAGCTGGCGCACGTCGTGGACGTCGACGGTGGCGACCACGGCGCCCTTGTGCGGGACGTGCGTGGCGAGTCCGTCGTGGATGAGGCGCTGCACGGCCTCGCGCACCGGGCTGCGGCTGATGCTCAGCTGCGCGGCGAGGGCGGGCACGGAGAGGGCGTCGCCGGGGCGCAGCCGGTTCGCGAGGACGGCGCCCTTCAGCTCCTCGTACGCCCGGTCGGCCAGGAGGCTGCCGGCCGCGACCGGATTGACCGCACGTTCTGCGCTCATCTCAACTCCCCCTCAGCTCTTGCCCGTTGAGGAAACATGTTGCATGTAATGTTCGGGCCCGTCAATGGATCCGGCGTCCTTCGCGTCCTTCGACCGGTCTCCTCGCCGCCTCCCGAAGGGGATGCGCAGGTGGTGGAAGAACAGGTTGAGGAGGACGGCGGTGAGCGTGCCGAGGATGATGCCGCTCTCGAACAGCGCGTGCAGCTGCCGTCCGGGCATCTGCTCGGCGAACTGCGGGAACGCGGTCGGCAGGAACCCGACGCCGACGCTCGCGGCGACGAGGATGGTGTTGCGCTGGTCGGTCAGGTCGGCCTGGAAGAGGATCTGCACTCCGACGACGGCGATGGTGGAGAACAGCACGATGGTGGCGCCGCCGAGGACGGAGGCCGGCATCGCGGCGACGATCGCGCCGACCTTCGGGACGAGCCCGAGCACCATCATGATCACGCCGGACGAGGCGACGATCCAGCGGGACTTCACCCTGGTCAGCCGAATGAGGCCGATGTTCTGCGAGTACACCGTGCTGGGGAAGGAGTTGAAGACTCCGGCGACCGCGGTGGCCAGGCCGTCGGCCCGCAGGGCGCGGGTGACGTGTTTGCCCTCGACCTTCCGGTCCACGATCTCGCCGACGGCGAAGAACTGCCCGATGGACTCGACAGCGATGATGACCATGACGAGGACGATCGAGAGCACCGCGACGACGTCGAACCTCGGCGCCCCGTAGTGCAGCGGCGCCGCCGTCCCCACCCACGGGGTGGACGCGATGCCCGAGAAGTCGGCGAATCCGGCGATCGCGGCGACGACCGTGCCCACGAACAGGCCGACGAGGACCGCCACGGTCGCGAGGAAGCCCCGAGACAGCTTGTGCAGGAGCAGGATGACGACGAGCGTGACGGCGGCGAGCCCCAGGTGCGCGGGCGAGCCGAACGAGCCGCGGCTGGGGTCTCCCCCGCCCACCTGCCGCGCGGCGACGGCGAGCAGCGTGATCCCGACGATGGTCACGATGGTGCCGGTGACCAGCGGCGGGAAGAAGCGCACCAGCTTGCTGAAGACGGGCGCGACGACGAAGAGGGCGAGCCCCGCCGCGATCACCGCCCCGAACACGGTCGGCAGTCCCGCCTCGGCCCCGCCCGCGGCGAGCCCCACGGACACCAGCGAGGGCACGGCGGTGGTGGACGTGCCCTGCACCACCGGCAGCCGGATGCCGATGCCCGGCAGGCCCGCGGACTGGAGCAGGGTGGCGAGGCCGCAGGTGAGCAGTGAGGCGTTGACGAGCAGGGCGATGTCCTCGCCCTTCATGCCGATGCCCTCGGCGACGAGCAGCGGCATCACGACGGCGCCCGCGTAGAAGGCGAGCACGTGCTGGAATCCGTAGACGACGAGGCGCCACACGGCGGGCACGGAGTCGACGGCGTCCTTGCGCGGCGCCCCGGAGGCCTCCGCTTCCGCCGTCCCGCCCTGAACTTCCTTCTCGGACATGTGCGTTGCTCCCTCCACCCGGCGCTGCGGGTGTTGTCTCGTTGCGCATGTACCGGGGCCGTGGACGGACGGCCGTGACCTGTGGCTTTCAGGTGTTCCAGGGGGTGGTGAGCGGAGCGAGTCCGGCCCGGTGGACGAGGCGTTCGGCCCGTTCCTGGGCCTCGGCCATGAGCGCCTGCTCGTCGACGAGGGTGCAGCGGCCGTCCTCGACGACGACGCGCCCGCCGACGACGGTGGTCTCGACGTCGCCGCCGCGCGCGGAGTACACGAGCGCGGCGACCGTGCGGTGCAGCGGGCGCAGATGGGGCCGGTCGAGGTCGACCACGACGAGGTCGGCGGGGGCGCCGGGCGCGAGCACGCCCGCGCCGGATCCGACGTAGCGGCCGCCTTCCCTGGTGGCGAGTTCCAGGGCCTCCTCGCAGCGGGCGACCGCCGGGTCGAGGGTGTCGAGGCGCTGCGCGAACAGGGTCTGCTTCATGACCTCGAACATGTCCTGGCGGTGCCCGGCGCTGGGCCCGTCGGTGCCGAGCGACACGACGGCCCCGGCCTCGCGGAGCCGGCGCAGCGGCATCACTCCGGAGGCGAGGTACGCGTTGGAGGCCGGGTTGTGGGCGACGCGGGCGCCGTGTTCGCCGACGGCCTTGACCTCGGCGTCGTCGAGCCAGACGGCGTGCGCGAGGGTGGCGCGCTCGTCGAGCAGCCCCTCCGCGGCGAGCCAGCTCACGGGCCTGACGCCGTACGCGTCGAGGTAGCTCGCCGGGTCCTTGGCGCCCTCGCTGCAGTGGGTGTGCCAGCGGGCGCCGAAGGCGTGGGCCAGCTCGGCGGCGCCGCGTATCAGGTCCTGGTCGCCGTAGCTGAGGTTGAGCGGGGCGGGCCAGATCTCGACGGCGGAGCCGGGCGGCCTGCGGCGCATGCAGTCGCGGGTGATGTCGAGTTCCTCGGCGACGGAGTACCGGAAGAGGGCGTCGGGCAGTCCGCGGGCCGCGGCGACGGCGGTCTTGTGGCCGACCATGCCGCGGGCGACGACGCCCCGCAGACCGGTCGACTCGATGGCGTCGGCCACCGAGAGAACCGTTTCCGCGTCGGTCGGCGCGTAGTGGTTGTCGACGACCGTGGTGATGCCCGAGCGCAGCGCCTCCACCGCGCCGAGCGTCGCCGCGACCCGGGCGTCCTCGGGGTCGACGGCGATGGAGTACGGCCACATGAACGCGCAGAGCCACGGCCAGATCGACTGCCCCTCGCCGAGCCCCCTGGCCAGCGCCTGGAACAGATGGCTGTGGCCGTCGACGAACCCCGGAAGCACCGCCCGGCCCCGGCAGTCCAGCACCCGCGCTGCCCGCCACCCGGCCTCGATCTCCGCCGCGGAGCCGACGGCCACGATCCGGTCGCCCGACACGGCGACGGCGCCGGGTTCGTACACGTTCCTCGTGTCGTCGACGGTGACCACGTGGCCACCGGTGAGGAGAAGGTCGCATTCGCGTGGGTCGCGCTGCCGCACGGATTCCATCGAGCCTCCAGGGTCCAGGGATCTCGGGCATCGGCCATGTTTCACATTGCATGCAACATATTCCGGCCACTGGAAGTGTCAACCCCTCATGTACGTACGGGACTTACGGGAGCGGGAGCGCGAGCCGTCGGCTCAGTCCGCCAGTTCGTACGCGTAGTCCGCCGTGAACGTGCCCGGTTCGCCCTTGCAGCCGTCCGACTCGCCGGGCAGCTTCACCCACAGGTACGCGTCGATCCGCGGCTCCCCGGTGCGCAGCGTCGGGGCCTGCCCCAGCTTGCGGCCGTCCGGATCGCACCACTCGCCGTCGGCCGGGGCGCCGTTGCCGTTGCGGCTGGTGTCGATCACGGCGCCGAGGCCGCTCGGCCCGCCCAGCGCGGCGAGCACCTTGCGGGCGTACGCGATCTCGTCCGACGTCCGGTAGAAGTTGGAGACGTTGGTGAACACGCCGTCGGACGACGCTGCCGCTCCCGCTCCGGCGGCGCGCAGCCGGGCGGCCTGGGTGCCGGGCGGGTTCCAGGCGGAGTGCCCGGCGTCGTAGTAGACGCGGGCGCGCGGGTTCGCGGCCTTCAGGGTGCGGCCCGCGCGTGCCAACGCCGCGTAGCGGTCGGCCTGTTGCCCCTTGGACAGGCACTCCGTCTGGGAGAGCGCGTCGGGCTCCAGGATCACGATGACCTCGCGGGTGCCGAGCCCGCGCGCGAACCGCTCGATCCAGCCGCCGTACGCGTCGAGGTCGGGCGCCCCGCCGTCGGAGCGGCCTCCGCAGTCCCGCTCCGGGATCGCGTACGGGACGAGCACCGGCACCTGTCCCGCGCGCGCGCCCGCCGAGGTGACGGCGCGCACCCGGGCGGTGATCGTGGCGGGCGCGTAGTCGGCGAACCAGACGGCTGCGGGGCGGTTCGCTATCCGGGACTCGATGAGGGGGCGGCGCGGGTCGGAGCGGTTGGCGCGCACCCAGTCGAGGACCTGGGAGTCGCCGTAGCGGTAGAGCCCGCTCGCGGCGGGCGACTTGGGCGCCGGTTTCGGTGCGCGGGTGGTGCGGCGGGGCGAGGGCTTCGCGCTCTTCGACGGGGACGGCGACGCGCGGGACGGCGTGGGTGTCGGCACGGCGGGCAGCGGGCGCAGGCTCGGGGTCGCGCTCGCGGTCGGGCGGGCCGCCTCGGTGCCGCCCGCGCCGTCGTCGAGCGCGGAGACGAGTCCCGCCACGGTGCCGACGGCGACCACGGTGGAGGCCGCCGCGGCGAGCGCGCCGCGCACGGTCCTGCGTCTGCGTTCGGTCCGCCGCTCGGCCAGTCGCCGCGCACGTGAGCCCGACACCGCACCCCTCCCCCTCCTGGTCCGCCGTTCCCTCGTTCTGGGGAAGCCCCCGGCCCGCCGACGTCCGCGCAAGGCTACGGCTGAGACGCTGCGTCCATGGCGCAGTTGGAGCGGTTCGCACAGGCCCGGGTCCCCGCTCACGGGGTCGACATCGTGATCGCGAGAATGCGCGCGCTCGGCGCGGATCTGCCGCCGCGGGACGGTGTGGCCGTCTTCAACCGGGTCTATCTGTCCGTCACGGAGGCGGTCGGCAGGGCCGTCGCGCAGGGCCCCGCGGGCGGCTTTCCGGACGCGGCGGCCGCGGTCACGCTGGACGTCCGGTTCGCGGAGCGGTATCTCGTGGCGGTCGACGCGGCGGCGCACGGCGCGCGCCCGCCCGCCTGCTGGCGGCCGCTGTTCCAGTTCCGGCGGCATCCCGGCGTACGTCCGTTGCAGTTCGCGCTCGCGGGCGTCAATGCGCACATCGGGCACGATCTGGCGCTCGCCGTCGTGGACGCGTGTCGCACGCTCGACTGCGCACCGGATGCCCTGGAGGACGAGTTCGAGCGCGTGGGCGACCTCCTCGTGACGCTGGAGGAGCGGATCCGCGAAGAGCTGATGCCGGGCCCCGATCTGCTCCAGGTCGCCGATCCGCTGACGCATCTGCTGGGCTCGTGGAGCCTGGAGCGGGCCCGTGACGGGGCGTGGGGCGCGGCCCGCGCGCTGTGGGCGCTGCGCGAACTGCCGTCCGTGGCGGCCGAGTTCACGCACCGCCTCGACACGTCGGTGGGTCTGGTGGGCCGGATGCTGCTGACCCCGCTGCCCGACTGAGCCCCCGACCTGCCCGTCCGGCACGCCGGGAACACCCGTGCCGCGTCCGGACGTTGACAGTCGGACACGCGCTGTCGAGCGAAGGAGCACGAGCATGGCGAAGACGACCCGACTCGGCCTCGGACTGCCCCAGATGCGCCAGTACGACATCGGCAGGGACGTCCCGGACGTGGCGCGCGCGGCGGAGGCGGTGGGCTACGACAGCCTGTGGGTGTTCGAGCGGGTCCTGTTCCCCGAGCCCGCGACCCAGGGTCTGTACGGGATTCCGGGCCTGCCGTGGCCCGACCAGTACCGCTCGGTCGCCGATCCGCTGGTCACCCTCGCGCTCGCGGCGTCGGCCACGTCGCGGGCCCGGCTCGGCACGAGCGTGCTGGTGGCGCCGCTGCACATCCCCTTCCAGCTGGCCCGCTCCCTGGCCTCGCTCGACGCGGCGAGCGGGGGCCGCGTCGTCGCGGGGGTCGGCACGGGCTGGTCGCACGACGAGTACGCGGCGGCGGGCGTGGCGCCGTTCGAGCGGCGCGGCAAGGTGCTCGACGAGCTGATCGACGTGTGCCGCGCGGTGTGGGGCCCCGACCCGGTGTCGTACGAGGGGGAGCTGACGACGATCGCGCCGTCGGTGGTCGGGCCCAAGCCGGCCGGGCCGCTGCCGATCCTGCTTCCGGCCAACAGCCCGAAGGCCGCCCGCCGGCTGGTCGACAGGGCGGACGGCTGGATGCCTGCGGCGATGGGCGCGGAGAACCTGAAGCAGCAGTGGGCCGATCTCCAGGCGCTCGCCGAGGAGCGTGGGCGTACGGCTCCGCTCCAGACGGTGCTGCGGGCCAACACCGTCCACACCCGCGAGCCGTACACGGGCGACGACCGCCGCCCGTTCCAGGGCAGCGTCGACCAGATCGTCGAGGACCTGGTGGCGCACGACGAGGTGGGCCTCGACGAGATCCTGATCGAACTCCAGGGCCAGGCCCGCGACGCCCAGGAACTCAAGGACGTCGCGGCCGAGCTGTACGAGAAGGCGCGGGCGGCCGGGGTGTAGACCCCGGAGAGCCCTCAGTCCTCCGGGAGTTCCACCGGCGCGATCTCATCGAACACGTCGCCGGGGCCGGGGTTGGAGGCGTCCGTGCCGCCCCCGAGGTGGTGCATGACGCCCCACACGGCGTTGAGCGCGGTCTGCACGGCGCCCTCGGCCCATCCGGCGGTCCACGAGATGTCGTCGCCTGCGAGGAAGATGCCGCGCCGGTCCTCGGGCAGCGTCTCCTGCATGAAGTGCGTGAACAGGCGGCGCTGGTAGCGGTAGTGGCCGGGCAGGTTCGCCTTGAACGCGCCCATGAAGTACGGCTCGTTCTCCCAGGACACGGTCACCGGGTTGCCGATGATGTGCTTGCGGATGTCGACCTTGGGATAGATCTCGCCGAGCGACTTCAGCATCACTTCGAGGCGCTCGTTCGCGGACAGCGGCAGCCACTTGAGGCTGTCGTCGCACCACGTGTAGGAGAGGCAGATGGTGGCGGGCTTGTCCGGCCCGTCGTCCAGGAGGTAGGTGCCGCGGGTCATCCGGTCGGTGAGCGTCATCGACATGACGTCACGGCCGGTCGGATTTCCCCTGTCGTCGACGGCCTTGTCCAGCCAGAACGGCCGGTCGACCGGCACGAACAGCTTGCTGGACTCCATGTAGTGCGTGCGCTCGATCGCCGTCCAGTGGTCGATCGGGAACAGCTCGTCGTCGCAGTCGACCTTGGACAGCAGCATCCACGACTGCGCGGTGAAGATCGCCGCCTTGTACGTGCGGATGTCGCCGTCGGCGTCCGTGACGGTGATGTGGTTGCCCGCGGTGCGGGACAGCCGGGTCACGGCGGGGCGCGGCGTGCCGTCGGCGTGCAGGGAGGACAGCGAGGTGCCGGGCGCCCAGTGCACGATCTTCTGCGGCTCGCGCTCCCACAGGCGCAGCGGCAGCTGCTGGGAGCCGCCGACGATGCCGCGGTGGTGGTCGTCGGCCTCGGTGTAGACGACGCGCAGGATCTCCAGGATGGAGTTGGGGAAGTCGGTGTCCCAGCCGCCGGTGCCGAAGCCGACCTGGCCGAAGATCTCGCGGTGCCGGAAGGACTTGAAGGCCTCTGACTCGCAGAGGAAGCCGTAGAACGTCTGGTTGTCGAGCTTCTCGACGAGCTTGGACCAGATCTCGCGGATGCGCGGCACGTCGCGCTCGCGCATCGCCTGGTTCATGTCGGAGAAGTCGGCGCCCTCGTCGAGGCACTTGTTCCAGGCGTCGGCGACGTCCCGGTAGACCTGCGGAAGGTCGGCGAGCGTCTCCGCGTAGTGGGACTCGCCCTTGAGGTCGACGACGGTGGAGGGCGTAGCCTCGGAGAGCGGGTTCGGGAAGGCCTTCGTCTCCAGGCCGACCATGTCGATGTAGTGCTGGAGCGCCGTGGAGGACGGCGGGAAGCGCATCGCGCCCATCTCGGCGGTGAGGTCGGAGGCCCCGGCGGGGGTGCCCTCGAAGCCGACCGTGCGCAGCCGGCCGCCGATCTGGTCGGCCTCGTACACGACGGGCTTGAGGCCCATCTTCATCAGCTCGTACGCGGCGACGATGCCGGACAGGCCGCCGCCGATGATCGCCACCTCGGTGCCGTGCTCGGTCGCGGGTATCTGACCGAGGCCCGCCGGGTGGGCGAGGAAGTCGTCGTACGCGTACGGGAAGTCCGGCCCGAACATGGTGATGGGCGGCTGGCCCTCGGTGTGCTGGGCTGCGGTGGGCACCGTGGACGTCATGGGGTGCGGACTCCTTGCGGGGTGCTGAAGTGCTGGGCAGGAAGCGGGAGTTGAGGCGGGGCCGGGGGCGGGGCCTCAGGAGGTGAGCGGGCCGTACAGCGCCGGGCGGCGGTCGCTCAGATAGGGGTTGGCCGCACGGGAGGCGGCGAGGAAGTCGGGGTCGGCGTCGGCGAACACCAGCTCCTCGGCCCGGCCCGCGCGGGCCCTGGCGACCCCGTCGGGGCCCGCGAGCGTGGAGAGCCCGACGAACTCGAACTCGCTTTCGGCGCCGACCCGGTTGACGTACGCGACGTACATCTGGTTCTCGAAGGCGCGCACCGGGACGACCGATTCGGCGACGAACTGGAAGGGGTGCATCTGCGCGGTCGGCACGAGCAGCAGGTCGGTGCCGGCGAGGGCGTGCGCCCGTACGTTCTCCGGGAACTCGACGTCGTAGCAGATCATCAGGCCGACCCGCAGACCGTTCACCTCGGCCTGCACGACCGGCTGGTCGCCCGGCGTGAACTGCTCGCGCTCGAAGCAGCCGAAGAGGTGGGTCTTGCGGTAGTTCGCGAGGCGCGTGCCGTCGGCTGAGATCAGCTGTACGGAGTTGTGGACCGTGTCGCCGTCCCGCTCGGGGTAGCCGTAGGCGACGGCGAGGCCGTGCCGGTGGGCGATCTCGGCGATCGCGTCGGCGGCGTCCCCGTCGGCGGGCTCGGCGAGCCGGGCGACGTCGTCCCCGATGGCGTACCCGGTGAGGAACAGCTCCGAGGTCACGAGGATCCCGGCGCCCGCGGCGGCGGCCCGGCCCGCGGCGGCGTCGAGAACCTTCAGGTTCGCGGCGGTCGAGCCGAGGTGTCCTGAGCTCTGGAGCAGGGCGGTGCGCATGGGTGTCCTCAACCGGTACGGGTGGGTTCGGGGGTCACCTAGAAGTTACGGTCGGCCGCCACCCGTGGACAAGAAGCACCTGTTGCATGCTGGCGAGCTGTTCGTTGCGCGATTCTCGGCTCCCGCGGCGATTCGTTGCGCGGGGCCCGCGGGGCCCGTTACGTGGGCGAACCGGACGTGAAGCGGCGCATCAGCGGCGACAGGACGAGCACCGACTTCGTGCGCTCGACGAAGGGCTCCCCCGCGATCCGCTCCAGGACCCGCTCGAAGTGCCGCATGTCGGAGGCGAAGACCTGGACGATCGCGTCCGCCTCACCGGTGACGGTGGAGGCGGACGCGACCTCGGGATAACGCTCCAGGCCCCGCCGGATCGCCTCCGGCGAGGTGTTGGAGCGGCAGTACATCTCGATGAACCCCTCGGTCTCCCAGCCGAGCGCGGCCGGGTCGACCCGCACCGTGAAGCCGGTGATCGCGCCGGTGGCCCGCAGCCGGTCCACGCGCCGCTTCACGGCGGGCGCGGAGAGGCCGACCATCTGTCCGATGTCCGCGTAGGAGCGGCGGGCGTCCTCGGCGAGGGCGTGCACGATGCGTTCGTCGAGATCGTTCAGCAAGGCAGGTGTGTCACTTCTGGGCTGCGGGTTCGGCGAGACGGGAGCGGCGCATCCCGTAACAGAAGTAGAACACGAGACCGACGGCCATCCAGACACCGAAGACGATCCAGGTGATCGCGGACAAGCTGCCCATCATCCACACGCAGAACCCGAATCCGGCGATCGGCAGGATCGGCGAGAGCGGCACCCGGAACGTGCGCTTCATGTCGGGGCGCGTCCTGCGCAGCACGATCACGGCGATGTTGACCAGGGCGAACGCGAAGAGCGTGCCGATGCTGGTGGCGTCGGCGAGCTGGCCGAGCGGGATCGCCGCGGCGAGGACACCGCAGAAGAGGGACACGATGATCGTGTTGGCGCGCGGTGCGCCGGTCTTCGGGTGGACCTTGGCGAAGACCTTGGGGACGAGGCCGTCGCGGGACATCGCGAACAGCACGCGGGTCTGGCCGTAGAGGACGGTGAGCACGACGGACGCGATGGCGATGACGGCGCCGGCGGCCAGGACCGTGCCCCAGAAGGGCTGCCCGGTGACGTCCTTCATGATCGCGGCGAGGGTCGCCTCGGAGTCGGTGAAGCCGGTCCACTTGCGGGCACCGACGGCGACGGCGGCCACGAGGACGTAGAGCGCGGTGACGATGATCAGCGACAGCATGATGGCGCGGGGCAGGTCGCGCTGCGGGTTCTTGGCCTCCTCACCGGCGGTGGAGGCGGCGTCGAAGCCGATGTACGAGAAGAAGAGCGTGGCACCGGCGGCACTGACGCCCGCCATGCCGAGCGGCATGAAGTTCTCGTAGTTGCCGGACTTGAAGCCCATGAAGCCGATGACGCAGAAGAGCAGCAGCGCCGCGATCTTCACGGCGACCATGATGGTGTTGGCACGCGCCGACTCCTTGGCGCCGCCGAGCAGGAACACCATGGCGAGCAGGACGACGATGAGCGCCGGCAGGTTGAAGATGCCGCCGTCGCCGGGCGGCGCGGACAGGGCCGCCGGGATGGTGACGCCTATCGTCCCGTCGAGCAGCTCGTTGAGGTACTCGCCCCAGCCGACGGCCACGGCGGCGACCGAGACGCCGTACTCGAGGACCAGGCACCAGCCGCAGACCCAGGCGAGAAGTTCGCCCATCGTTGCGTACGCATACGAGTAGGAGGAGCCGGCGACCGGGATGGTGCCGGCCAGCTCGGCGTACGAGAGCGCCGAGAAGAGCGCGGTGAGACCGGCGATCACGAAGGACAGCGTGACGGCGGGACCGGCCTTCGGGACGGCCTCGCCGAGCACCACGAAGATGCCGGTGCCGAGCGTGGCACCGATGCTGATCATGGTCAGCTGCCAGAGCCCGAGGGAGCGCCGCAGCGAGCCGCCCTCGCCCTGGCCGCCCTCCGCGACCAGCAGGTCCACCGGTTTGCGCCGCATGAGGCGGGCACCGAACCCCGCGGGCGCGGGGTCGGCTTGCGGGGTGCGCGGGGGTGCGCCGTGGTCGAGCACGGGCTGGCTCCTTGATCGCTGCCGGGTGGGGTTGACCGCAGCGAGGGGGACGCGGCGGAGCACACCCGAAAACGGGTCCCGCCGAGCAGGCCGAACCCCCGCCACGCAACGTACAGCGGATGACTTTAGAGGAGTTCTCTTCTCAGGTGTAATGCAGCAACCTTGCGCAGTCGCGCATGATCGTTGCGCTACATTCCGCGAGGTGAACGATCATTGCGCGCGACGTTTGGTTCATTGCGCGCGAATGGTCCGGAAACGACAAAACCCCGCGCCCCTCCGGAGAGGGACGCGGGGTCTCGAAGCGGTGGCGCGGGAGGGGTCAGCTCCAGCTGGCGTGCAGCGGCTTGCCCTCGGCGTAGCCGGCGGCGGACTGGATGCCGACGGTGGCGCGCTCCTCGAACTCGGCGAGCGAGTTGGCGCCCGCGTAGGTGCAGGACGAGCGGACGCCCGCGATGATCGAGTCGATCAGGTCCTCGACGCCGGGACGCTGCGGGTCGAGGAACATCCGCGAGGTGGAGATGCCCTCCTCGAAGAGCGCCTTGCGGGCGCGGTCGTACGCGGACTCCTCGCTCGTCCGGTTCTTCACGGCGCGCGCGGAGGCCATGCCGAAGGACTCCTTGTACGCGCGGCCCTGGGCGTCGTGCTGCAGGTCGCCCGGCGACTCGTACGTCCCGGCGAACCAGGACCCGATCATCACGTTCGACGCACCGGCGGCCAGCGCCATGGCGACGTCGCGCGGGTGCCGGACGCCACCGTCGGCCCACACGTGCTTGCCGTACTTCTTGGCCTCGGCGGCGCACTCCAGGACGGCGGAGAACTGCGGGCGGCCGACGCCGGTCATCATGCGCGTGGTGCACATGGCGCCGGGACCGACACCGACCTTGATGATGTCGGCGCCCGCCTCGATCAGATCCTTCACGCCCTCCGCGGCCACGATGTTGCCCGCCACGATCGGCACCTGCGGGTCGAGCGCCCGGACGGCCTTGATCGCGGAGATCATCGACTCCTGGTGGCCGTGCGCGGTGTCCACGACGAGCGTGTCGACACCGGCGTCGAGCAGCTGCTTGGCCTTGCCCGCGACGTCGCCGTTGATGCCGACGGCGGCGGCGATGCGCAGCTTGCCGTTCGCGTCGGTGGCCGGGGTGTAGAGCGTGGCGCGCAGGGCGCCGGTACGCGTCAGGATGCCCGCCAGCTTGCCGTCCTTGTCCACGGCCGGGGCGTAGCGGCGGTTGGCGCCGTCCAGCTTGTTGAAGGCGTCGCGCGGGTCGATGTCCGCGTCGAGCAGCAGCAGGTCCTTCGACATGACCTCGGAGAGCTGCGTGAAGCGGTCGACGCCGGTCAGGTCCTGGTCGGTGACGACGCCGACGGGCCGCTGCTCGCCGTCGACGACGACACCGGCGTTGTGCGCGCGCTTGTTGAGCAGCGCGAGGGCGTCCGCGACGGTCTGGCTCGGGGCGAGCACGATCGGGGTGTCGAGCACGAGGTGGCGGGTCTTCACCCACGAGATGACCTCGGTGACGACCTCGATCGGGATGTCCTGCGGAATGACGACGAGCCCGCCACGACGGGCGACGGTCTCGGCCATCCGACGCCCGGCGATCGCGGTCATGTTGGCGACGACCAGCGGGATCGTGGTGCCCGTACCGTCCGGCGACGACAGGTCCACGGCCTGCCGGGAGCCGACGGCGCTCCGGCTCGGCACCATGAAGACGTCGTCGTACGTCAGGTCGTACGCGGGCTTGATGTCATTGAGGAAACGCACGTGCGGACATCCCAGTCGGTAGAAGGGGGCCCCAGAAGTCTGCTCCCGGGGCACAAAGCACGTACTTCATTTTCCCACGCCACCCGAATCCACGTCTCCGGGCCGAACATCCCAAGGTCAGAACGCCCGATTGGTTGATCACCCAAGCCTGGCCGCCGCGATGCGTCCTTCATTCCACCTCTTGACATGGGGTGCCTCCGAACCAAGACTGCGGAGTACGCAAGTCACGTGCACTATGTGGATGTCACCACCGGACAGTGCACTTCGAGTGACAGGACACCCGTCGCGCAGGCCGCCCAGCGCGGCCGCCGCCAGGAAGGCACGTTCGATGTCGAAAGCTATGGATGTGAGCAACGAAGCCCCCGTCCCCACCGGCGCCGCGGACGACTCCCCCGATGAGCAGCGGCGCGGAGCCCGCCGCAGGGTGCTCGCCGCGGCCGGCGTCGGGCACTTCGTCGAGTGGTTCGACTTCGGGCTCTACGGCACGCTGGCCGTCGTGATCGGGAAGCACTTCTTCCCGTCCGACAACCCCCAGACCTCCCTGCTGGCCTCCTTCGCCGTCTTCGGCGCCAGCTTCGTCGTACGTCCCCTCGGTGGCCTGTTCTTCGGCCCGCTCGGCGACCGGATCGGGCGCCGGGCCGTGCTGTCCATGGTCGTGCTGCTCACCTCGGGCTCCACCTTCGTGATGGGGCTGCTGCCCACCTACTCGGCGATCGGGCTCGCGGCACCGGTGCTGCTCGTGCTCGTCCGCCTCGTGCAGGGATTCGCCGCCGGCGGCGAGAGCTCCGGCGCCACCGCGCTGCTCGCCGAGTACGCCACACCCAAGCGGCGCGGCTACTTCTCCAGCTTCGTGGACACCTTCGGCTTCCTGGCCTTCGTCGCCGGTTCGGGTCTCGTCCTGCTGCTCACCAGCGTGCTGAGCGACCACAGCATGGACACCTGGGGATGGCGCCTGCCGTTCCTGCTGGCGGGGCCGCTCGGCCTGGTCGGCCTCTACATGCGGCGCAAGCTCGAGGACACGCCGGACTTCCGCAAGTTGGAGGAGACGGGTTCCGTCGAGCGCAGCCCGCTGCGCACCGCGCTGCGCACAGGCCGTGCGGCGATGCTCTTCTGCTGCGGCTTCGTCGTCATCAAGGCCGTCGGCCACTGGAGCCTGCAGAGCTTCATGCCCAGCTACCTCCAGACGACGCTCGGCTTCTCCAGCACGGCCTCGTACGCCGTGACGACCGTCGGACTGCTGGCGATCGCGGTGGCCGTGCCGTTCATGGGGATGCTGTCCGACCGGGTGGGTCGCAAGCCCGTCATGCTCGGCGCCTGCGCGGGCATCGTGCTGCTCTCGTACCCGGCGTTCCTGCTCATGGCGCAGGGGAGCGCCTGGGGAGCGCTCGCCGCGATGCTCGTCCTCGGCTGCCTGATCGCCGCGTTCGACGGGGCGTCCAGCGCGGCGATGGCCGAGCTGTTCCCGACATCGATCCGCTACGGCTCCATGGCCATCGCCTACAACCTGGCCGTCGCGGTCTTCGGCGGCGCCACGCCGTACTTCTCGACGTGGCTGATCGGCAGCACGGGCAACAACCTCGCGCCCGCCTTCTACATCTCGCTCTGCGCGCTGATCACCCTCGTCACGGTCGCCCGGGCCCGCGAAACGGCCGGTACCTCGCTGCGCGACGTCTGACCGAGCCCCTCCCCGACCACCAGCACGCCCTCTTCGAGAAGGACTGAACCCTCATGCACATCGTCGTCACCGGAGCCGCCGGCCGCGTCGGCCGGGCCGTCACCGCTCAACTCGTCGAGCGCGGGCATCAGGTCACCGGCATCGACATGGCCCGCCCCGCCTCCCCCGTCGAAGGCGTCCGCTACGTCACGGCCGCGTTCTCCGAACTGGAGCCCGGAGACCAGCGGCTCGCGGGCATCGACGCCGTCGCGCATCTCGGCGCCATGATGTCGTGGCGGGACGCCGACGCGGCCGCGATGTTCGAGGCCAACGTCGTCGGCACCTTCCGGCTCATCGAGGCGGCGGCCCCGCACGGCGTGCGCCGCCTCGTCCTGGCCAGCACCGGCGAGGTCTACCCGGAGAACGCCCCCGCCTACCTGCCGCTCGACGAGGCGCACCCGCGGAACGCCACCACCCACTACGGGATGACGAAGGTACTGAGCGAGGACCTCGCCGACTTCGCGGGCCGCAAGTACGGCATGGCGGTCACCACCCTGCGCTTCGCGCACACGCAGGACCCGGCCGAGCTCCTCGACCCCGACAGCTTCTTCTCCGGCCCCCGGTTCTTCCTGCACCGCAGGCTGGAGAAGGAGCGGGCCGCGGGCAACACCGATGTGGTGCGGCAGTTGGAGGCATGGGACGGCGGCGAGGCCCTGATCGCACCCCGGCGGGCCGACGGCCGCCCCGTGCGCATGGGCATCCTCGCCACCGAGGATCTGGCGCGCGGCGTCGTCCTCGCCCTTGAGGCCGACGCGTCCGTCGACGGCGTGTTCGGGCTCGGCCCCGACGAGAGCACCGACCTGGCGGAGTTCGCCCGCGCCCTCGGCGCGGCGGCGGGGCTGCCCGTCGTCGACGTGACCGTGCCGAACACCGCGGCCGACTACTGGACCCTCAACGCCCGGGCCCGCGAACTCCTCGGCTTCCGGCAGCGGATCGGGGCCGAGGAGATGGTCGC
This sequence comes from Streptomyces sp. SDT5-1, assembly GCF_052245995.1. Classification (NCBI taxonomy): domain Bacteria; kingdom Bacillati; phylum Actinomycetota; class Actinomycetes; order Kitasatosporales; family Streptomycetaceae; genus Streptomyces; species Streptomyces sp. SDT5-1. The sequence goes on from NZ_CM125963.1 coordinate 1,905,278, forward strand.
GCAGGCCGTCGAGGCCCGTAAGCGGCGGCACGACGGCGCCTGAGCACCGCTCGGCCCGCACCATCAGGACTACAGGGAACGACCTTCATGCGTGACGAACAGATCCAACACGACATCGCGGTGATCGGCGGCGGCCTCGCCGGCGTCTGCGCCGCCGTCGCCGCCGCCCGGCTGGGCCGCCGCGTCGCCCTCGTGCACAACCGGCCCGTGCTCGGCGGCAACAGCAGCAGCGAGGTACGGGTGTGGGTGTGCGGGGCCACCGCACACGGTGTGCACCGCTACGCCCGTGAGACCGGCATCATGGGCGAGCTCTACACCGAGAACCAGTACCGGAACCCGGAGGGCAACCCCTATTACTGGGACCAGGTCGTCCTCGACGCGGTCCTCGCCGAGCCGCTCATCGACCTCTACCTCAACACCGACGTGCGGGAGGTCGAGGCCGAAGGCCCCGAGGACGAGCGGGTCGTCCGGTCGGTCACCGGCTGGATGATGGGCTCGGAGCGGCGGATCACCTTCCGCGCGCAGCAGTTCCTCGACTGCACAGGGGACGGCCTCGTCGGCCACCTCGCCGGGGCCCGCCACCGCATCGGCCGGGAGGCGCGGAGCGAGTTCGACGAACCGTGGGCCCCGCCTGAGGCGGACGGGGAGCTGCTCGGCTCGACGATCCTCTTCTACACGAAGGACGCGGGCCGCCCGGTCAAGTTCGTGCCACCGTCCTACGCGAAGGACCTGTCCACCACTCCCATCCTGCGCAACCGTGTCCTGCGGACCGGGGACAACGGCTGCGACTACTGGTGGGTCGAGTGGGGCGGCGAACTCGACACCGTCGAGGACAACGAGGCGATCCGCGACGAGCTGCACGCGGCCGTCATGGGCATCTGGGACCACATCAAGAACTCCGGGGAGTTCGACGCGGACAACCTCACCCTCGAGTGGGTCGGCAGCCTCCCGGGCAAGCGGGAGTACCGGCGCTTCATCGGCGACCACGTCCTCACCCAGAACGACATCCTGACGCAGCGCCAGTTCGACGACCGGGTCGCGTACGGCGGTTGGTCGGTGGATCTGCATCCCGTGCAGGGCATGTACGCGGACGAGCCGGGCGCCCGCCAGCGGTACGCGGACGGCGTCTTCCACATCCCGCTGCGCAGCCTGTACTCCGTCAACGTCCGCAATCTGTTCTTCGCGGGACGCAACATCTCCGCCACGCACATCGCCTTCGGTGCGACCCGGGTCATGGCCACCTGCGCCACCCTCGGCGAGGCCGCCGGGACCGCGGCCGCCCTGTGCGTCTCCGAGAAGACCGACCCGCGCACCCTGGCCACGCAGCGCACCGACCTGGTCAGGCGGGTGCTGCTGCGCCAGGACGCGTCCGTGATCGGTGTCCGCGACATCGACCCGGCGGACCTCGCTCCCCGCGCCCGCGTCACCGCCTCCAGCCACCTGCACCGTCTGGCCGCGGAGCCCGCGGACGGGCAGCCCCCAGAGCCGTACCCGCTCACCCGCGACGTGGGCCTGCTGCTGCCGGTCGACCCCCGCCTGGAATCCGTCGACCTGCTGGCGTCCTCGGCCGACGGCGGCGAGCTCACCGTGGAGCTCTGGTCCACCCGGCTGCCGGAGAACGGTGTGCCGCTCGACCACCTCGCGACGACGACGGTGACCGTGCCGGCCGACGACGCCCCGAGCTGGGTCACGGCACGGTTCGACCACCGGCCCTCGACGCCGGAGAACGTGGTCGTGCTCGTTCGCAGGTCCCCGGGCGTCGCCCTGCACCTGTTGCCGTGGCGCACCGACGGCGTCCTGGCCCTGCAGCGCAAGGCCGAGGGCGACGCCGCCGTGGACCACGACATCCCGGAGGAGGAGGGCCAGTCGGTCATCGAGTGGTCGGCCCGCGAGCTGCGCCGCCGCTCGTTCGCCTTCCGCGCCGCACCGGCGACCGCCGCGTTCGCCCCCGACAAGACGGTGAACGGGTACCAGCGACCGTACGGAGGCCCCCAGATGTGGTCGTCGGCCACCGTCGACGACCCCGAAGACGTACGGGAGCACCTCCAGCTGACCTGGAACACGGAACAGGACGTGCGGACCGTGCACCTCGTTCTCGACGACGACGTGGACGAGTACCTGAACAATCTGCACCGCCACCGCACGCCCTTCGAGGTCATGCCGGAGCTGCTGCGGGGCTACCGGCTGCAGGCCCTCGAAGCCGACGGCACGTGGCGCACCCTCACGACGGTCACCGACAACCGGCGCCGCCATCGGGTGCACCGGTTCGAGGACGGGGAGCCGGTCCGTACGAACGCGTTGCGTGTGCTCGCCGACGCCACGCACGGCGCTCAGCGGGCGCACATCCACGCGATCCGCGTGTACGCCGACTGAGCATCCTCGGGGTCGACACCTGCGGCCTGCGGCCCACCCAGGGGTGGGCCGCAGGCCGCACGCACGATGTGGACGTGCCGGTGGGAGGCTCAGCGCGCCCCGAGTCCCTGGCTCACGGCGTCCGCCGCCTCGATGACCTGCCGCACGAGGGCCGCGCGGCTGTCGGGGGTCTCGCCTCCCGCGGGCAGACCAAGCTCCGATGCCGGTCCCCACAACGAGATAGCGGCGACCACGTGGTCCTCGGCGTCGCGCACGGGCGCGGCCAGGGAGGCCCGCCCCAGGGCACGCTCCTCCGCCTCGACGGCGAACCCGCTGCGACGCACCTCGTCGACCGCCGTGTCCAGGTCCTCGTGCCGGGTGAGGGTGAATTCCGTGTGCTCGGCCAACGAGTCGCCGAGCAGCTTGCGCCGCTCCCGCCCGCTCATCCCGGACAACAGGCACTTGCCGATGCCGGTGGCGTGGAGGGGGGCGGTGTGCCCGGCCTGGGTCTGGGCCTTGGGCGTCTTGGTGCCCTCGAAGTTGCACAGGAACATGAGCTGGTCCCCGCGGCGCACCGCCACGTTCGCGCCCAGGCCGGTGGTCGCGGCCAGTCGCTGCAGGACCATGCGGGCGGCCTGGTGGACGGGGTGCCGGTTCACGGCGACGGCGGCGAGCGGCAGCGTTCCCAGGCCGAGCCGGTAGAGGTTGCTCACGGGGTCGCGCTCGACGAGGTCGAGCTGTTCCAGGGTCGCGAGCAGCCGGGACGCGGTCGAGGCGCCGAGGCCCGCGGCCGCCGCGACGTCGGAGACCCGCAGCTCGGGGCGCCCCTCCCCCAGGGCGCGCAGCACCGCCACCGCTCGCTCCACGCTCTGATTGGTCCCCGCGTCCGCCGGCATTCCACGCCCTCCCTGTGCACGCTACTTGCGCTCAGTGCACGACTTTACCGGGATCCGGGTCAGCGCAATGCCAGAAGGACGCCGAGTGCGGGCTCGGAGTCCTCGCGCCGCCCGACGGCGTCCTCGAACACGTCGAGCGCGGTCCCCCACACGTCAGGGCATCGCCCCTCGAAGTCCCGCCACCCGGAGACGACGACCACGAGCGTCCGGTCGGAAGCGGGCCACACCCCTGGATCGGACAGGCAGTCAGCCAGCGCGTCCCAGTTCCGCCCGAACCACTCCGGCAGCCCGAGCGCGGCGGCGCAGCGGTCCATGAAGGCGGTCTTGTCCGTGGCGCCGGTCAGGTCGACCTGCCGGACGGTCCACAGGTCGGGGGACGCGGGCAGCCCGCTCATCGAAGCACCGCCTTGAACGACTCGTAGTGGTCATCGGTGTAGTACGTCTCCCCGTCGGTGCCGGTGACGATGCGGCGGGCGCCGCGGTCGTCCTCGCCCGGGGTGCGCACGGTGTACTCGTGGTAGTGCCCGCGGGGCTGCTTCGGCAGCTCCCCCTCGAAGTTCCCGAACACGCTGCCGTCCTTCTCGTACGGGAAGGGCCCACCGTCGTCGATGAGCTCCAACGTGTCCCGCGCCTCCTCCGGCAACTCGCCGACGGCCACGGTGGCCATGCCCCGCGCCCAGGAGGGCGCGTCCCCGGAGGCCTGCTGCCCGGATTCCCCGGCACACCCGCCGACGACGAACACAAGCAGGCAGGCGAGCACCACTCGCAACACACATCTCATGCGCCGATGCTGCCACCAGAACCGGAGGCGCGCGGCCCGGAGCGGAGCTCCGAGACGTCAACGCCGGTCGGCCGTCACACGCCGTCCGGGTCCGCCCGCTGGAGCGCCGGCTTCGGGGCGGGCCCGGCCGCCAGCAGGAAGTCCGCCGCGGCCGTGTCCGTGACCAGGCTGGTCACGAGGCCCGACCGCAGCACCGCGTCGATGGCTGCGGCCTTCCGCTGGCCACCCGCGATCGCCACGACCTCCGGAATCCGCCGGAGGCGATCCGCCTCGACGGTGATGCACCGCTCCCCGAGGTCCCGCCCGACCCGCCGCCCCTGCGCGTCGAACAGGTGGGCGGACATCTCCGCGGCGACACCCAGGGACGCGTAGTGCGCCCGCTCCTCGTCGCTGAGCATGTCGTGCACGGTCGAGATGCCGGGCTCCCAGGAGCCGATCGACACGCACGCGACGGTGACCTTGTCGAAGTACTCGAAGGCGCGCGCGATCCCGGTCTGGTTGCGCAGCGCCGCCGCCGTCGCCGCGTCCGGCAGCAGCATCGGGGCGTAGATGGGGTGTGCGTCGCCGCCCGAGACCTGCGCGGCCCGCCGCACGGCCTCCACGGAGCCGCGCTCCGCGGTCCCCGCGTCGTACACGCCCGTCAACTGCACGACCGTGCACGGCGGAAGCCGGTCGAGCGCGGCCGCCATGTGGATCGTGGAGCGGCCCCACGCGAGGCCGAGGACGTCGCCCTCGGTGACCAGCTCGCCCAGCAGGTCCGCGGCGACCTCGCCCAGGTTCTCGGGGTCGGGCGACTCGTCGACCTCGGCGGGCGACTCGACGACGACCGCGTGCCGCAGTCCGTAGCGGGCGCGCAACGCGTCCGAACGCTCGGCGTCCAGCTCGGCAGGGACCCGGATCTCGATGCGTACGAGATCCCGCTCGAGGGCGGTCTCGAGGACCCGTGCCACCTTGAAGCGGCTCACGCCGAACTCCTCGGCGATCTGGATCTTGGACTTGCCCTCGAGGTAGAAGCGACGGGCCATGGCCGCCGCCTGCACCAGCTCCGCGGGTCCCATCCGCAGGGCCGCCCGTCCCGCCGATGATGCGGACACGGCGTTCTCCTCACTTCTCTTCAGTCACGAATCGACTGCTGCTCACGAAAACGACTGCTGCTCACAACCTGGATACGCCGTTCATCCTTGCAGATCCGACGCCGTTGATCAGCCTCGATGGCCGCCGTTCACGTACCTGTGGCTCAGTGGTCGCACGCCCATGCGGCGGCCGCCGTGGCGCCCTCCGCCTGGGTGCGCAGTGCACGTACCGCGTCCGCCGGATCCTTCGCGCCGTAGACCGCCGAACCGGCGACGAAGACGTCGGCTCCCGCCTCCGCGCACCGCTCGATCGTCGCCGCGGAGACTCCGCCGTCGACCTGCAGCCACAGCTCCAGACCGTGCTTCCCGATCAGCTCACGGGTGCGGCGGATCTTGGGCAGCATGATGTCCAGGAACGCCTGCCCGCCGAATCCCGGCTCAACCGTCATGATCAGCAGCATGTCGAGCTCGGGCAGCAGATCCTCGTACGGCTCGATCGGCGTGGCCGGCTTGAGGGCCATCGAGGCGCGGGCGCCCTTGGCGCGGATCTCGCGCGCGAGGCGGACGGGCGCGGCGGCGGCCTCCGCGTGGAAGGTGACGGAACCGGCACCCGCTTCGACGTACTGGGGGGCCCAGCGATCGGGGTCCTCGATCATCAGATGGCAGTCCAACGGGGTGTCCGTCGCGCGCGCCAGCGACTCTACGACCGGAACCCCGAGGGTCAGGTTCGGGACGAAGTGGTTGTCCATGACGTCGACATGGAGCCAATCGGCGCCTTCGACGGCCTTTGCCTCGTCGGCAAGGCGGGCGAAGTCCGCGGACAGGATGCTGGGGTTGATCTGCACGGCCATGACCCAAGCGTGCCATGCCCGGCCCGCCCGCTCCCTATCGGTCCGGACCAAGACGTGAGACCGATACCGAGCCGTGCCCCCGCGTGCCATTCTTGGCGGCTCGCGGAGGGGCCGGCACGGGCCCCGGGGGAAGCACCGCGCGGGACGCGGCGGGGGACGCCATGGCGGACAGGCAGAGCGGCGAGCGGACCGACGAGCGGCGCGACGGTCGCGGCGGAGTGGACGGCGGTGCGACCGGGCGGCGCGGCGTCGCGTGGCTGGTGTGCGGGCGGCGCAGCAAGTGGCTGGTGCTGCTCCTGTGGCTCGTCGTCATCGTGGGCACGGCGCCGCTCGCCCAGAAACTCACGGACGCGCAGGACAACGACGCGCAGTCCTGGCTCCCCGGCTCCGCCGAATCCACTCAAGTCCTCGACCTGTCCAAGGACTTCCGGCCGGAGACGATCCCCGCCGTGGTGGTCTACGCGCGCGAGGGCGGGCTCACCGCAGCGGACCGGGCCCGGATCGCCACCGACGTCGCCCAGATCAAGAGGTTGACGGCGCACGGCGTGCGGGGCTCGGAGACCCGCGGCCCGCTCCTCGACAAGCGGCCGGGCCCCTCGGCGGCCCAGATCTACGTTCCGATCACGATGGACGCGAAGGGCTGGGAGCGGATCGCGCCCGCGGTGGACTCCATCCGGGACCGCACCGGCACCTCCACGGACGGCCTCAAGATCCACATCACGGGTCCGGGCGGCACGTCGGCGGACTTCTCGAAGGCCTTCGAGGGCATCGACTCGACGCTGCTGTTCTCGGCCCTCGGCATCGTGATCGTGATCCTGCTGTTCACGTACCGCAGCCCGTCCCTGCTGCTCGTGCCGGTGCTGAGCGTGGTGGCGGCGCTGTTCACGGCGCAGGCGCTGATCTATCTCCTCGCCCAGCACGCGGGGCTCACCGTGAACGGGCAGAGCGCGGGCATCCTCACGGTGCTCGTGTTCGGCGCGGGGACGGACTACGCGCTGCTCCTGGTCGCCCGATACCGCGAGGAGCTGCGCCGCCACGAGGACCGGCACGAGGCGATGGCGCTCGCCCTGCACCGGGCGGGCCCTGCCGTGCTCGCGTCCGGCGCGACCGTCGTCCTCAGCATGCTGGTCCTGCTGACCGCCGACATGAACTCGACGCGGGGTCTCGGCCCGGTCGCCGCGATCGGTGTGGCGGTGGCGCTGCTGGCGATGCTGACGCTGTTCCCGGCCCTGCTGGTGATCTTCGGCCGCTGGCTGTTCTGGCCGGTGATCCCGCATCTCGGCTCGCCCGAGCCCACCGAGCGGGGCGTGTGGGCGCACGCCGGGCGCCGTATCGCACACCGTCCGCGCCTGGTCTGGATCGCGACGGCGGCGGCGCTCGCGCTGCTCTCCCTCGGCCTGATCCAACTGCGGGCGGCCGGCATCAGCAACGCCGACTCGTTCACCGACAAGCCCGACTCGATCGTGGGCCAGGAGGTCTCCGCCGAGTACTTCCCCGCGGGCACGGGCGACCCGCTGGTGGTCGTCGCGGACCAGGACCTGGCTCAGCAGGTGCGGCGCGCGGTCGCGACGACGGAGGGCGTGGTCCGGGGCAGCATCGGCGTACCCCCGAACACCAAGCCCGTGCACGACGACCGGGTCCTGTTCGAGGCGACGACGACCGCGCCGTCCGACAGTCAGGCCGCCAAGGACACGGTGGACCGGGTGCGGGCCGCGGTGCACGACGTGGCGGGCGCGGACGCGAAGGTCGGCGGCGGTACGGCGGCCCTCCTCGACATGGACCGCGCCACCGCGCACGACAACAAACTGGTGATCCCGCTGGTCCTGGTCGTCGTCCTGCTCATCCTGGGCCTGCTGCTACGGGCCCTGGTGGCACCGCTGCTGCTGATCGGAACGGTCGTCCTGTCGTTCGCGGCGGCCCTCGGCATCAGCGCGCTCGCCTTCCGGCACGTCTTCGACTACGCGGGCGAGTCGACGGACTTCCCGCTGTTCGTCTTCGTGTTCCTGGTGGCGCTCGGCATCGACTACAACATCTTCCTCACGACCCGCATCCGTGAGGAGGCCGCCCGCCAGGGCACCCGCCCCGGCGTCGTCACGGGCCTGGCCGCGACCGGCGCGGTGATCACGTCGGCGGGCCTGGTCCTGGCGGGCACGTTCGCCGCCCTCGGCACGCTCCCCATGGTCGCTTTCGCCGAGATCGGCTTCGCGGTGGCGGTGGGAGTCCTCCTGGACACGTTCGTGGTGCGGTCGGTGCTGGTGACGTCGTTGTTCCTGGATGTCGGGTCACGGGTGTGGTGGCCGAGCAAACTGGGGCACGAGCGCATGGGCCGGTCCGGCGACTGAGGAGCGGGGCCCGGGGCCTGAGCCCCGGGCCGTCAACCCCGCCTCCCGGAACGGGACTTACGCGGTACGCCGGATCAGCGCCAGATACATCGCGTCGGTCCCGTGCAGATGCGGCCACAGCTGCACATCCGGCCCCTCGCCGAGCCCCGGCACCCCGTCCATCAACGGCCGCGCGTCGATCAGCTCCGCCGCGCCGAACTGCTTGAGCACGTCGTCCACGACCGCCCGCGTCTCCGCGAGGTGCGGCGAGCACGTCGCGTACCCGACGACACCCCCGACCCGTACGGACTCCAGCGCCTTGCGCAGCAGCCCCCGCTGGAGCGGCCCGAACCCCTCCAGATCCTCGGGGCGCCGCCGCCACCGCGCCTCGGGACGCCGCCGCAGCGCTCCAAGTCCCGTACAGGGCACGTCCATCAGGATCCGGTCGAACGTCCCGGGCCCCCACGGCGGCCGCGTACCGTCCGCGGCGATCACCTGGTAAGGCCCCGGGTTCCCGGCCAGCGCCTTGGCGACGAGGCCGGCCCGGTGCGGCTGCTTCTCGGAGGCGAGCAGCGTCGCGCCGCGCTCACTGGCGAGCCCGGCCAGCATGGCCGCCTTGCCGCCGGGGCCCGCGCACCCGTCGAGCCACTTCTCGTCGCGCCCCTCGAGCGGAGCGTTCGCGAGCGCAAGGGCGACCAGCTGGCTCCCCTCGTCCTGCACACCGGCACGCCCTGACCGCACGATGTCGAACGAGCCCGGCTCGCCGCCCTCTGCGAGCCTGACGGCGTACGGCGACCAGCGGCCCGGAAGCCCGGAGTCCTCGCCCACTTCGGCGAGTACGGCCTCGGCGGTGGTCCGCCCCGGCCGCGCCACAAGCGTCACCTCGGGCCGCTCGTTGTCGGCCTCCAGCAGATCCTCGATCCCGGCACGCCCGCCGCCCAGCGAGTCCCACAGCGCGGAGACGACCCATCGCGGATGCGAATGCACCACGGCGAGATGGTCGTCGGGGTCCTCGTCGTACGGCGGCGCGACCCGCTCGACCCACGCGTCGAGATCGTGCTGCGAGACCTTCCGCAGCACGGCGTTGACGAACTTGGCCCGTCCGTCGCCGAGCACGACGCGCGCCAGTTCGACCGAAGCCGACACGGCGGCGTGCGTCGGGATGCGCGTGCCGAGCAGCTGGTGCACACCGAGGTTCAGCACATCGAGCACCGGCGGGTCGACCTCGCGCAGCGGCCGGTCGATGCAGGCCGCCACGATCGCGTCGTACGTCCCCTGCCTGCGCAGCGTCCCGTACACGAGCTCGGTCGCGAGCGCGGCGTCGCGCCCGTCGAAGTCGCCCTTCTCGCGGGCCTTGCGCAGCAGCGGCGGCAGCACGAGGTTCGCGTACGCGTCCCGCTCGTCGACCGCGCGCAGCGCATCGAAGGCGAGGATGCGCACGGGGTCCTTCTTCGGACGGCGGTGGGGCTTGCCGGGCTTGCGAGGGGGCCGGCCGGGCTGGTCGCTCAAAGGTGCTCCGCTGGTGGGGTCGTACGGGCGCTACGCACAGGTCGGGCGCCGGAATGAACCCTCCCAGGGTACGTCCCGGCGCCGACAGGCCCCCACAGCGGTCCGCTCCGGACCGTCAGCCCAGCGTCTCGCCCTCGGCGATCCGCGTACCGCGCGCCCAGTCGGCCGCGGCCATCGGCTTCTTGCCCTGCGCCTGCACCCACAGCAGCTCGACGGCGTGCGAACCCGTGCCGACGTAGAGGTTCTTCTTGCCCGCGCTGATCTCGCCCGGCGCCAGGTCGGTGCGGTCCGGCGCGAGGGCGGCCGTGCGCACCTTGAGGCGCTCGCCGCGGAACTCGGTCCAGGCGCCGGGCGCGGGCGTGCAGCCGCGCACGACACGGTCGACGCGCAGGGCGGGCGCGTTCCAGTCGATACGGGCGTCCTCGACGGTGATCTTCGGGGCGAGGGTGACGCCGTCGGCGGGCTGCGGAACGGCCTGCACGGTGCCGTCCTCGATGCCGTCCATCGTGGCGGAGAGCAGTCCGGCGCCCGCGAACGCGAGGCGGGTCAGCAGGTCGCCGCTGGTGTCAGTGGGCCGGACGGCCTCGGTCACCGTCCCGTACACGGGCCCGGAGTCGAGCCCCTCCTCGATCAGGAACGTCGACGCGCCCGTGATCTCGTCGCCCGCCATGACCGCGTGCTGCACGGGCGCGGCGCCTCGCCACGCGGGCAGCAGCGAGAAGTGCAGATTGACCCAGCCGTGGGCCGGCACGTCGAGCGCGACCTTCGGGAGCAGCGCCCCGTACGCGACGACCGGGCAGCAGTCCGGGCCGATCTCGCGCAGCCGTGCCAGGAACTCCTCGTCGCGCGGCTTGGCCGGCTTGAGCACCTCGATGCCGGCCTCCGCGGCCCGCTCGGCGACCGGGCTCGCGACCAGCCGTCGGCCGCGGCCCGCCGGGGCGTCGGGGCGGGTGACGACAGCGGCGACCTCGTGCCGGTCGGAGGCGATCAGGGCGTCCAGGGCGGGAACGGCGACCTCGGGGGTGCCTGCGAAGACGAGCTTCATCGGTGGCTTACGGCCTCTCGGGGCAGGGTCACGGGCAGCGCACCAGTCTATGGGCGCCGTGCGGCGGGCGCGTACGGGGCGCACGTCATGACGTGCGCCCCTCGAATATGCGGATACGCCCGAACAGCGTGACCCCACACCGAATGGCGCGTTGGTCAAGAAAGAGTTGACCAGTCAATGGGCCGCAATCAGTCACTCGTCGCCCTTCTTCGGTGTCGCTTGACGCGAGGGTGGCCCGATTCCTTTTACATCGCCGGTTCGAGAGGCTTGTTCATGGCCGACCACGCAACCCACGACGCCCAGGCACGGGCCAGCCTGCATCTTCTTGTGCGGGACATCGAGCGGGTCCGCCGTCAGGTGGACGCACTGCGCACCCTCACCGCACAGCTGGGCAACGTCTACCGCCCGCGCCGCTCAGGCCCCTCCGCGGGGTTCGTCGTCTACGGGAGGGCACCCGCACCCACCGTCCGTCTCGCCCAGGAACTGCGCGACAGCGTCGAGACGTTGGTCACCGCGGCCGTGGACTTCGACCGCTCGCTGGGCTTCTCGTGGGACGCGGTGGGCTCCGCGCTCGGCGTCACCAAGCAGGCGGTGCACCGCCGGTACGGGGCGCGGCGCGCGGCGACGCAGGCGGCGGCCGAGGCGGAGCGCGGCACGGACACGTCGACGGCCTCGGTGCCGCCCGCGCGTCCCGCGGTGCCGATGGGGGCGGGTCCCCTGGTGCCGGCGGCGCGGGCGCTGCCCACCCAGCCGACGGCAGGCACCGCCGCGATCCGCGAGGACCCCCGCCCCACCCCCTTCCCGGGCCCCCGTCACGGCTGACGCCCTCCTCCCGATGCCTCCCCGCACACCATGCGGGGAGGCATCCGCATGCCCGGCCACGGCGCGGCAGCACCAGCGAGTGGCCTCCCACCCGCCTTGGGCAATCTGCCCCCCCAGACTCCGTCCGGGGCCCCCAGGGCGGCAGGGTGGGCAAGGCGGCCCCCGGTGCCGCGCACCGATACGGACGGCCCCAGCCACGGCGCCGCGCGCGGAAACCCGACCCACCGGTCACCGTCGCACTTCGCAGCGCACCCCCGGCCCACCAGTCACCCGATATCGAGCGGATCCACGCGAACCCGCACCGGTTCACCGGCCCCCCGCGCCATCCTCGCCGCCTGCGCCCTCTTCAACGCCCGCGCCAACACCGCCCCACTCCCCGGCGGCACCCGCACCAACACCCGCTCCCACTCCTCCCCCACAGGCGCCCCACCCCGCCGCGACGCTCCGCCCGGTACCGCCGAGGGCACCGGAACCGGCCCCAACACCTCCGCATCCCCCGGAAGCTCCACCGCCCCCATGAATCCGGCCACCGCCTCCGCCGTCCCGGAAACCGCCGCCATCCGCGACACCGGCGGAAACCCGAGCTCCGCCCGCTCCCCGAGCTCCCGCACCGCATGCCCCACCGGATCCCACCGCACCAAGGCCTGCACAGGCCGCAACGTCGGCTCCGCCACCACGACCACCGCTCCCCCGGCCTCCTGCGAGCGCACCAGCGCCGACGCCGCGATCCACCGCCGCAACGCCTCCTCACCCGCCCGCAGATCGGCCCGCCCGAGCATCGCCCACCCGTCGAGCAGCAACGCCGCCGCGTACCCGCCCTCGGCCACGGGCTCGGCCCCCGGCGTACTCACGACCAGGGCAGGCGTCCCCGGCACCGTGTCGAGCACCTGCTCGCGCCCCGACGTCCGCACCGGCACCGCCGCGAACGCCCGCCCCAACTCCTCGGCCGTACGCCGCGCCCCGACCACCTGTGCCCGCAACCGCGTCCCCCCGCACTCGGCGCACTGCCAGCGCTCCTCCTCACGCCCGCACCACCCGCACGCGAGCCCCCCTGTCGCCTCCCGCGCCTCCAACGGGCCCGCGCACTGCCGGCACCGGGCGGGCTCACGACACCGCTGACACGCGAGCCGCGGCACGTACCCCCGCCGCGGCACCTGCACCAGCACGGGCCCCTCCCGCAGCGCGTTCCGCGCGACCTCCCACGCGAGGCTCGGCAACCGCGCGGCGCGCGCGGCCTCGTCGCGCGCCACATCCCGATCCCCCACCGTCCGTACGAGCGGAGCCACCCGCCGTACGACATCCCGTGACGCGCTCACGGCGGCGGCCCACCCGCTCCGTACCAACTGCGCCGCCTCGACGGTGCAGCTCCAACTCCCCAACAGAAAAGCGCACTTGTCCCGCGTGGCCCGCAGCTCCAGCACCTCCCGCACATGCGGGAACGGCGCATGGTCGTCGCTGTGGTGCTGGTCCCCGTCCTCCCACACGACCACGAGCCCCAGATCCCGTACGGGAGCGAACATCGCGGCCCGCGTCCCCACCACGGCCCGCACGGCTCCCCGGCGCACGGCGAGCCACTCGCTGTACCGCCGCTGCTGCCCGGCGTCGGCGGTCAGCAACGCGTGCTGCCCCTCGCCCAACTCCGCCCGCAGCGCGGCATCGACACGCGCCGCGAGCCGCACGGTCGGCACGACGACCAGGGCCCCGCGCCCGGACGCGAGCGTCGCCCGCACGGCCCGCGCGATCTCGTCGGCCCACTCCGGCCCCGGCAGCGCCGTCCACACCGCGCGCGGCGCACCCCCGGCGGCCAACGCCGCCACGAAATCCGCCCCGCGCTCGTACCGCGCCCAGGACCCCGCCTCGGGAGCCGAAGGCGGCGCGGGCGGCGCCGGAAACTCCCTGGCCTCCGCCTTCGCATGCCGCGGCGGAATCGCCAGCTGCAACACATCGGCGAGGCTCCCCGCATACCGGTCGGCGACGGCCCGCGTCAGGCCGAGCAACTCCTCGTCGAGCACCCGCTCGGGCGACACGACCTGCGCCAGCGCGGCGAGCGGCCCCTGATACTCCGCCTCGGCCACCCGCTCGACGATGAACCCGTCGATGAGTCCACCCCCCTCGCGCCGCCCGTCGCGCACGTTCCGGTTCCCCGCACCGAACCGCACCCGCACCCGCACCCCCGGCTGCGCGGCCGCGTCCAACTCCTTCGGCACCGCGTACTCGAAGTACCGGTCGAGATGCAGCACCCCCTTGTCCACCAGCACCCGCGCCACCGGCAACTCATCCGCCAACGGCGCCCCCCGCCACGTCCGCGGCTTCGCCTTCGGCACCTTCGCAGCCCGCACACTCTCCCGAATCAACGCAAGCTGCTCCGGCTCCCCGCCTTCGCCACCCCTGCCGTTCTCGCTGCTCACACGTGCATTCCTACCAGAGCCCACTGACAGCGGGCCTTCCCACCGCGTCCGTGCCCCATCACGTGCCGGCCGCTCCCGCAACACCGCATGTCCAGCCAAATCCGCCAGCTATCCGGACTACGCGGTACCCACGGGCGTCGCGCTCCGCACCCGCCCGGTATCTGAACTGGAAACGGGAAACACCGCCCGCGGCCTTGCTCGTGTCACCGATGGGAGTCGACTCTGGCTTGCGCCAACAAGCATTCCGGTGCGTCACCGGTGTCGGAGCTGAGGGGGAACATGCTGGAACGGGCGTCTGCGTTCGGCGTCGAACTGCGCCGCTTACGGATGGCCGCGGGGCTGTCGCTGGCCGACTTCGCTTCCGCTGTGCATTACAGCAAAGGCCAGATCAGCAAGGTCGAAACGGGACACAAGCGGGCAACCATCGAGTTCGCCCAGCTCTGCGACGCCGTCCTCGGCACCGGCGGTCGGCTGGTCGCACTCGTACCGCTCGGCACACCACCGTCCCGACGTGGCGTGATGACCGTAGGCGCGGCCTCTTTCCTGGCCTTGGGCTCGGCGCCGCGGTCTGCGGCTGTCCATGACAGCGTTGCTGCGGCGACGTCACTTCCAGAGATCGCGCACTCGCTCCTCGCCCACTACCGGCGCATGGGGCAGGTCGCTCCGCCCACAGCATTGCTGTCGCCCCTCGCCGAGCAGACACGGTCCTTCGCAACACTCGCCTCGGACGCAAGCAGCCGTACCGGCCAGGCTCTGTATCGAGCTGCCGCCCGATTCGCCGAGTACACCGGGTGGATGGCACAAGAGGCCGGTGACGACGACGCAGCACTCCGCTGGACCACCGACGCCGTGGAACTCTCCGCTGCGGGCGGTGACCACGACCTGGCGGCCTACGCCCGCGTGCGCCGGGCTCTGATCACGTACTACCGCGGAGAGGCCGCCGAAACCGTCTCCCTCGTCGAGCCCGCCCGCAACGGCCGACTTCCTCCGCGAATCCGCGGTCTTGCCGCCCAACGCGCAGCACAGGGACACGCCTTGTCGGGCGACTACGACGCCTGCATGCGCGACCTCGACACCGCCCGCGCACTCCTGAGCATCGACGCCACCGCAGTGGCCGATCCCGCACGTGGTGCCCTCCTGGGCACCTCACATCTGACCGACCCCGCGTCCATGACCACCGGATGGTGTCTAGTCGATCTTGGGCGGCCCCGGGCTGCCGCCCACGTCCTCGACCGAGAACTCTTGAAAGTTCCGGCCTCAGCGCTGCGCACGCAGGCCCGGTACAGCACGCGACGCGCCCTGGCACACGCTCTGGCCGGAGACATCGACACGGCGTGCGAGCACACAGCAGCCCTGTTGCCGACCCTCGGAACAGTCGCCTCGGCGACCGTGTCCCTGGACGTCCGTCGGCTCAACCGGACCCTGGCTCGCTATCACCAGCACCCCGCCTACAGGGCGATCGCACCGCGTCTCGCGGCTGTGGCTCTCGTCGACCCCACCTGAGCACCGGCACTGCTGCCGGAAGGGCCCACCACTCTCTCCCACTCACTCAACCAGGAGGCGACTTCGCCATGCCCGATGTCTTCATCAACTACCGCACCGGTGACGGAGAACAGTTCTCTGCCACTCTCGAGAGCGCACTCACGGCACGGTTCGGCGCCGACCGTGTGTTCCGCGCGAGCAAGGACATCCCTCCAGGCGCGCCCTTCGACCAGAGCCTGATCCACGGTGTACGGCGCAGCGGTGCTCTCCTCGCCCTCATCGGCCCGGGCTGGGTCGAACACCCCGGCCTCCGACGGCCGGAGGACTGGGTACGCAAGGAAATCCTGGAAGCCTTTGCCCACGGGATCCGCGTCATACCCATCCTGGTCGGGCGCAAGACGGAACGGCCGACTCGTGACCAGCTGCCAGGCCCCATGGCCCATCTGGCCGACTGCCAGACTCTGCGCTACGACCACCAGTCCAACGCCCACGACCTCAAGCGCATCGGAGACGCACTGTCCACGCTGGTACCTCAGCTTGCCGCCAACGACAGCGAGCGCCCACCGCGGCAGCCTTCTCCAGACGCCACCACGAATACGGCAACCGGCGGCAACAGCGGCTTCCTCGTCCAGTCGGACTCCGTGGCAGGCGACCTCAACAGCAACAGCCCTCACCACAACCGGATCCATATCGGGCCCACCCATCGAACGGTCAACCAATCCGGGGATGGCGCCAGCTACGCCGAGGGAGACAACACCAACCATCACACCTTCGGGCGCAGGGACGATGATCGTCGATGAGTGGCGACACCTACTACAGCTACGTCAACGGCGTTCCACTCCTCGCCCCGCCCTCGGCCTCACCTCGACTGGTGGCCGAAGACCAACTGGAGCGACTGCAAAGGCAGTTCGCCCGCCCTGAGCGCATGAACACGGCGTACGACATCTTGGAGTCGGAGCGCACGGTATTCCTTCACGGACCAGCGGGCTGCGGCCGCAGCGCCGCGGCCCGTGTCCTTCTGTGCGAGCTTCCGTCAGAGCGCGGGACGTACCACGAACTGAGCCCGGAGATGACGGACGGCGAAAGCTCCTGCCTGTCGGCCGACCTGATCGGCACGGGGGACCGCATTCTGCTGGACCTGTCGACTGCGGACGAGCCCCTCTGGAGGGAAGTCCGTCGAGAACTGTCCGGGTTCCGGCATAGGCTGCTGAGCAGGGACGCCTACCTGGCCGTCGTACTTCCTCATCATCTTGAGAACGATCTTCCGAACGAGTTCGTCCGGACCTGGATCGGCCGACCCGATGCGAAAGAAGCCTTCGCTCGGCACCTGCGCAGTCACGGCATCGACGACGCACTCTGGGCCCCGCTGCCCGAAGAGGCTCTCGCGCATCTGGCCACGCATCCCGCGATGGGGGAACTCGCCCAGCTTGTCGGGCGGGTCGCAGAGGCGCGGGCGGCGGGTCGCCCCTCCGACACCTTCATCGACTGGCTGCGTCTCGCGCTCGCGAGCGCGGCGGACCACAGCGCAGAACTCGACGACCTCCTGCCCGAACTGCCAGAGGGGAGACAACGGGCCCTGCTCCTTGCTTCTGCCCTGCTGGAGGACACGCCAGCGGAAGCCGTCCATGAGTCCACAGCACTCCTTCTGAGTCGGGTCGGATCCGCGGACGACGACCGCCCCATGCTGGAGCACTCAGGGCTGACCGAGCGCCTCCGCCCGTTCCACGCGCATCTGACCGCCGACGGCCGCGTTCGATTCCTCCGCCGTGGCTTCGCCGAAGCCACGCTGCGCTATTTCTGGGCCAACCTCCCGCATTTCCGGGAGGCCATGCGCGAGTGGTTCTGCACCACCCTCAGGAGAACAGCATTGCCCGACGAAATGCGGGCACAGATGGTGGGCCGCTTCACCACCCTGTGCCTGTCGGTCGGTGAGATCGGCGTGGTCGTGCGTCTGATCGAGCAGTGGACCGGGCCCACTTCACCCCGAGCAACCGAAGTGACGGCCGCGGCACAGGCACTCAGGCAAGGAGTCCTTGATGAGGAGCACGGTCGGGCGTTTCTCAGGCAGATGTACGACTGGTGCCGGTCCCCGGCGACGGATCCGCTGCGTGACGTCCTGATCGAGGTCTGCGAGAAGGTCCTTTCGATCCATCACCCCGATGCCGCTCTGGTCCGACTGCACCACCTCGCACGGCGGGAGTCGCACATTCCCGGCGGCTCCGGTACGAAGGCCCTCCTGCGCTTCGTCAGCCAGGACGCGGGGATCCAACGCCGTCTGCTCTTCCGGCTTGCCACGACTCGGAACTCCGACCATCACCGCTCCGACGCCAAGCTCTTTCTGCAGATCCCGGACCTTCCGGAGGTCTTTTTTCTCCAGCGTTCGCCTCATGAGTGGCTGACCGTGTGCTGGAGCAGGGTGTTCCAGCTCGAGCCCGCTGATTGGCGGCCTGCGGCCCGCGCATTGCTGCTGCAGGCGGACAACGCTCGGGACGACGACCTCACCGAGGCCGTACTGCGAGTCCTGACCGGTGCGTCGGTCTCGAAGTACGCCATCGTCTCTCGGCTGTACGCGGATGCCAGGCGGGTCGCGTCGCCCGTACTCGCCACACGTCTATTGCACGCGATCAACCAGGCCCAATGCATGGCGTTCGCCACCCAAGCCCGCAATCCGGAGGTGCCTGTTACATGAGTTCGGGCCAGAAGACTGTCTCTGTCTTCGCCAGTGTCATCGGCGCGCTGCTCACGCTCATCCTCGGGCTCTGGCTGCACTGGCCGGTGTGGACGTGGCTGAGCGCCATCGCGGTGTTGTGCGCGGCCGGTACCACCACGGTGGTGCTGACCCGGCGAACCGCCCTGCGCGAGCCATTCCCCGACCACATGCTGCCGGAGCGGCCGGCTCCCCCTGTCGAGCGCCGGGAGGTACGTGTCCATCGCGTGTCACTCCCGAGCAGCGTCGAAGATTACGACTTCCGGTTCAGCGCCAATGTTCGGTGGTGCCCTGCGGACCCCGCAGCGGGTGCCGTTGCCGTCAACCCCGGGGCCATCGCCGTGGAATCGGTCCTTCAGCGCGCCTCCGCGATCACCGCCACGATGGAACCGAGCAGAGCCTCACTGGTCCAGCACGAACTGAGCGGATTCCTCGCCTCTATGGAACCGGTCCGCGAGGGGCACGTTCTCGCCATGGCCCTGGACGTGGAACTCACGCTCTCCGAAGCTGACCAGTCCCGTCTGGACCGGCTCTCAGCGATCCGCAAGGACGTGGCCGTCTGGGAGGAAGAGCGGGCGTACGAACAGAACAAGCGCGCCTACCTCGGTGGTGATGTACTGCAGAGCACGGGCAGCGCTGTGGTCTGGTGGCTCGCCAAGAACGATGATCACGTCGAGAAGACGGTCAAGGATCTCGGCCTACTGGCGAAACTCGCCTCGGCGGCAAACGACAAGGACGTCGACGAACATTTTCGCTATCTGGTGCCGGAAGCCTTCACACCGATCCTTGCGCCCGACGTCGACGTGACTGACACCCCCGAGTCGGCACCGCCAGAACCGTCCCCGGCAGACGTGTTCGGCGAGTTCCTTCGCCGCATCGGCTTCGGCCCCGGTGACGAGGACGTGACGCTTCTGGCGGAGCAAGTGGCCATGGCCGTGGCTCTTAAGGACCACATGTCCGCAGAGGAGATACGCCGGCGCTTCGCCGCGTCGGCATTCGGCGCTCGCGCCAACGGCGCCGGCCCGGCAGGGGAGCCTGAGGGTATGTGAAAACGCCGGGGCCCGGAGTTCTCTCGCGAG
This sequence comes from Streptomyces sp. SDT5-1, assembly GCF_052245995.1. NCBI lineage: Bacteria > Bacillati > Actinomycetota > Actinomycetes > Kitasatosporales > Streptomycetaceae > Streptomyces > Streptomyces sp. SDT5-1. Next base: position 1,924,604 of record NZ_CM125963.1, read on the forward strand.
AGAACTCCGGGCCCCGGCGTAGGAACGGAGAGGTCGGGTGCCTACAGGCCCGCCGCCTTGCGGAGCGCCTCCACGCGGTCCGTCTTCTCCCACGTGAAGTCGGGGAGCGCGCGGCCGAAGTGGCCGTAGGCCGCCGTCTGGGAGTAGATCGGGCGGAGCAGGTCGAGGTCGCGGATGATCGCGGCCGGGCGGAGGTCGAAGACCTCGGAGATGGCCTGCTCGATCTTGTCCGTGTCGATCGTCGCCGTACCGAAGGTCTCGACGAAGAGACCGACCGGCTCGGCCTTGCCGATGGCGTACGCGACCTGGACCTCGCAGCGCGCGGCGAGGCCCGCGGCCACGACGTTCTTGGCGACCCAGCGCATCGCGTACGCGGCGGAGCGGTCGACCTTGGACGGGTCCTTGCCGGAGAAGGCGCCGCCGCCGTGGCGGGCGTAGCCGCCGTACGTGTCGATGATGATCTTGCGGCCGGTGAGGCCGGCGTCGCCCATCGGGCCGCCGATCTCGAAGCGGCCGGTCGGGTTGACCAGCAGGCGGTAGCCCTCGGTCTCCAGCTTGATGCCGTCGTCGAGGAGGGCCTTCAGCTCCGGCTCCACGACGAACTCGCGGATGTCGGGGGCGAGGAGCGAGTCCAGGTCGATGTCCGACGCGTGCTGCGAGGAGACGACGACCGTGTCGAGGCGGACGGCCTTGTCGCCGTCGTACTCGATGGTGACCTGGGTCTTGCCGTCGGGACGCAGGTAGGGGATCGTGCCGTTCTTGCGGACCTCGGAGAGGCGGCGCGACAGGCGGTGCGCGAGGTGGATCGGGAGCGGCATGAGCTCCGGCGTCTCGTCGCACGCGTAGCCGAACATCAGGCCCTGGTCGCCGGCGCCCTGCTTGTCGAGCTCGTCCTCGTCGCCCTCGACGCGCTTCTCGTACGCGGTGTCGACGCCCTGCGCGATGTCGGGCGACTGGGAGCCGATGGAGACCGAGACACCGCAGGAAGCGCCGTCGAAGCCCTTCTTCGAGGAGTCGTAACCGATCTCGAGGATCTTGTCGCGCACGAGCTGCGCGATCGGCGCGTACGCCTTCGTGGTCACCTCGCCGGCCACGTGCACGAGGCCGGTGGTGATCAGCGTCTCGACGGCGACGCGGGACGAGGGGTCCTCACGCAGCAGCGCGTCGAGAATGGTGTCGCTGATCTGGTCAGCGATCTTGTCGGGGTGACCCTCGGTCACGGACTCCGAGGTGAACAGGCGACGGGACACAACGCTCCCTGTGGTTGCAGCGGCTGCTGGCTGATCATTTGACGGTTGGTGCGGGGGGCTGCGCCCGGCACCGTCCGGGAACAGTTTATCGGTCGTGCTCGGCCGTCGGGCCACGTGTCTCGCCCAATGGGAGGGCTGTGACCTGCGACACCGCATTCTGCGATACGACGATCGGTCTTCGGAAGGGTACTGCTCGCCCGAAATTAGCGTGTTTTCGGGCTTTGGACGATCCCGAAGCGTCAGATGTGAAATTCACGCGGCGGAGGGATTCCGCGCGTGTTCCACCAAGGTTCAGCCGGTCGTCAGGGGCCCGAGGCGGCGCGCGGTCTCGTCCCAGACGAGGTCGGCGAGCGCTTCCTTCGGGCCGTGCGGGACCGGGGTCTCGTGCCCGTCGGCGCCCAGGATCACGGCCTCGTTCTCCTCGGAGCCGAAGGTCTTGCGCTCCCCCACCTCGTTGACGACGAGCAGGTCGCAGCCCTTGCGGGCGAGCTTGGCGCGGCCGTTCGCGAGCACGTCGTCGGTCTCGGCGGCGAAGCCCACGACGACCTGTCCCGGGCGCGGCCGGTCGGCGGAGAGCTCGGCGAGGATGTCGGGGTTGCGGACGAGGGCGATCGGCGCGGGGCCCTCGTCGTCCTTCTTCTTGATCTTCCCGGTGGCGTACGTCTCGGGGCGGAAGTCGGCGACGGCCGCGGCCATGACGACGGCGTCGGCGTCCTCGGCCGCCTTGAGGACGGCCTCGCGCAGCTGCACGGCCGTTCCCACGTGGACGACGTCGATGCCGGCCGGGTCGGGGAGCGTCGCGTTCGCGGAGAGCAGCGTGACGCGGGCGCCGCGGGCCGCGGCGGTGCGGGCCAGCGCGTAGCCCTGCTTTCCGGAGGAGCGGTTGCCGAGGAAGCGGACCGGGTCGAGGGGTTCGCGGGTGCCGCCGGCCGATACGACGACGTGGCGGCCCGCGAGGTCCTGCGAGGCCTCCCCGCGGGCCAGCACCCGGCGTACGTACTCGAAGATCTCGGCCGGGTCGGGGAAGCGGCCCTTGCCGGTGTCGACGCCGGTGAGGCGGCCGACGGCGGGCTCGATGACGAGGGCGCCGCGGCGGCGCAGCGTCGCGACGTTCTCCTGGGTGGCCGGGTGCTCCCACATCTCGGTGTGCATCGCGGGCGCGAAGACGACCGGACATCGGGCGGTGAGCAGCGTGTTCGTGAGGAGGTCGTCGGCGAGGCCGTGGGCCGCCTTGGCGAGCATGTCGGCGGTGGCGGGGGCGACGATCACGAGGTCGGCGTGCTGGCCGATGCGGACGTGCGGCACCTCGTGGACGGATTCCCAGACCTCGGTGGAGACCGGGTTGCCGGAGAGCGCGGACCAGGTCGCGGCGCCGACGAAGTGCAGCGCGGAGTCGGTCGGCACGACGCGCACGTCGTGGCCGGACTCCGTCAGGCGCCGCAGCAGCTCACACGCCTTGTAGGCGGCGATTCCACCGCTGACCCCCAGTACGACCTTCGGCTTCGACGACACCGGCTCTCCCCTGATTCGGAAACGTACGCCTGGAAAACGTACGACTCCATGACACACCACAGGCCCGGCAGATGTACTGCCGGGCCTGTAAGTACCGAAACGACGGGCGTTACTGCGCCGGGCCCTCGATGGCCTCGGACGTCAGCAGGCCCGCGTTGATCTCACGAAGGGCGATCGAGAGCGGCTTCTCGTGGACGTGCGTGTCCACCAGCGGGCCGACGTACTCGAGCAGGCCCTCACCGAGCTGCGAGTAGTACGCGTTGATCTGACGCGCGCGCTTGGCGGCGTAGATGACCAGGCTGTACTTCGAGTCGGTGGCCTCAAGAAGCTCATCAATCGGCGGGTTGATGATGCCCTCGGGCGCGGTGATGGAAGAGGACACTCTCTGCCTTCCGATGGGGTAAAGACTGCTAAAGATCAAAGAACTTTCATCAAGGCTAGCAGCTCGGCGGCCACACCCTCGACGGAGGTGTTGACAAGCGTGGTGTCGAACTCCGATTCGGCGGCGAGCTCCACCTTGGCGGCCTTGAGACGACGCTCGATGACCTCCGGCGCCTCCGTCCCGCGCCCGGTGAGCCGGCGGACCAGCTCCTCCCAGCTCGGCGGGGCCAGGAAGACCAGCTGCGCCTCCGGCATCGACTCCCGGACAAGACGGGCACCCTGGAGGTCGATCTCGAGCAGCACGGGCTCCCCCGCCTCCAGGCGGTCGAGCACGGCACGGCGCGGGGTGCCGTAGCGGTTCCCCGCGAACTCTGCCCACTCGAGGAGCTCACCGTTGGCGATCAGCTTGTCCATCTCCTCGTCCGTGACGAAGAAGTACTGGACACCGTGCTGCTCGCCGGGGCGCGGCTTGCGGGTCGTGGCCGACACCGAGAGCCAGACCTCGGGGTGTTCCTTGCGCATATGGGCGACAACCGTGCTCTTGCCGACCCCCGAGGGGCCGGAGAGCACGGTCAGCCGCGGACGTTCACTCATGCAGCGATTATTCCAGTTGTTCCGGAGTGCCCGGACCAGCCCCGGGATTCGGCCCGGGGCGGTCGCGGTCGCTCAGGCGCCGGTGCTGCCGAACTCGCGCTCCAGGGAGGCGATCTGGTTGGAACCGAGACCGCGCACCCGGCGGGATTCGGAGATCCCGAGACGCTCCATGATCTGCTTGGCGCGGACCTTGCCCACGCCCGGCAGCGACTCGAGGAGGGCGGAGACCTTCATCTTGCCGATGACGTCGTTCTCCTGGCCCTGCTTGATGACCTCGTGGAGGGAGGCGCCGGAGTGCTTGAGTCGATTCTTGACCTCGGCCCGCTCCCGGCGAGCCGCGGCGGCCTTTTCGAGCGCGGCTGCGCGCTGTTCAGGGGTAAGGGGCGGAAGAGCCACGCCTACGTCACCTCGGATGTCGAACTGTCGGATACGGACCGGTGAGGAACCTAGTCGCCCCACACCTGGGGAGCAACGAACAACCCGCTGGCGTGCAGTTGACCGTTGACTCTCGACGGAGACTAGCGGGCATGGCCGTCAGAGTCAGCGAGAACAGACGAAAAGTCCTGGTCAGCCTCTGTCGAGCCGTGCATTTTGGACAAATCGACCAAGAATCTGGACAGGTTTCGGACGCAAAACCCAAGGTCGGCACGGAGTGCCACCCTTAAACCTCGCGCGAAACCGCTTCCCGCACCTCGTCCGCGAAGCGTACGGAGGCGTCCCGCAGCGCCGATACCGAGGGTCCCGCCTTCAGGACGCCGCGGCTCACGTTCGGCACGACATTGCGCACGGCGGCGCCGAACACCGACGGGAGATCGGCCGCGGTGGCACCCTGCGCCCCGATGCCGGGCGCGAGGAGCGGCCCGTTGATGTCCAGCTCGTACGAGGACAGGTCGCCGAGCGTCGCGCCGACCACCGCGCCGAAGGAGCCCATGGGGTCCTCCCCCGCGTTCTCCTCGGCGAGGTGCCCGAGCATCGTCGCCCCCACGTTGCGGCCGTCGGCGCGCACCGCGTGCTGGACCTCGCCGCCCTCGGGGTTCGAGGTGAGCGCGAGCACGAAGAGTCCCGCGCCGGACTCGCGGGCCAGGTCGACGGCCGGCTTCAGGGACCCGTAGCCGAGGTACGGCGACACCGTGAGGGCGTCGGAGAACAGCGGGGAGTCCTTGCGCAGGTACGTCTCCGCGTACGCGGCCATGGTGGAGCCGATGTCGCCGCGCTTGGCGTCCATGACGACGAGCGTCCCGGCCTCGCGCAGGTCGGCGACCGCCCGCTCCAGGACGGCGACGCCGCGCGAGCCGAACCGCTCGAAGAACGCCATCTGCGGCTTGACCACGGCGACCGTGTCGGCCAGTGCCTCCACGCACGCGCGCGTGAAGGCCTCGAGGCCCGCGATGTCGTCGTTCAGGCCCCAGGAGGAGAGCAGGGCGGCGTGCGGGTCGATGCCGACGCAGAGCGGGCCGCGCTCGTCCATGACGCGGCGCAGGCGGGCGCCGAACGGATCCATCGAGGTCATGCGGAGGCCTTCTTCCTCACGTCGGCGCCGATCGCGTCGGCGAGCGTGGCGTACGGGGAGCTGTGCAGGCGGGCGGCGAGGCCCTTGTGGATCGCGCGGGCGTAGCAGGGGCCTTCGTAGATGAAGGCCGAGTAGCCCTGGATGAGCGTGGCCCCGGCGAGGATGCGCTGCCAGGCGTCCTCGGCGTTCTCGATGCCGCCGACGCCGACGAGGGTGATCCGGTCGCCCACGCGCGCGTAGAGGCGTCGCAGGACCTCCAGGGAGCGCTCCTTGAGGGGGGCGCCGGAGAGGCCGCCCGTCTCGTTCACGACGTCGCCCTTGGTGGCGAGGCCCTCGCGGGTGATCGTCGTGTTGGTGGCGATGATGCCGTCGAGGCCGAGTTCGACGGCCAGGTCGGCGACGGCGTCGATGTCCTCGTCGGCGAGGTCGGGCGCGATCTTCACGAGGAGCGGGACGCGGCGGCTCTTGACCGTGCGGTCCGCGGCCTCGCGCACGGCGCTCAGGAGCGGGCGCAGCGCCTCGGTGGCCTGGAGGTTGCGCAGGCCGGGGGTGTTCGGCGAGGAGACGTTCACGACGAGGTAGTCGGCGAACGCGGCGAGGCGTTCGGTGGACTTCACGTAGTCGGCGGCGGCCTCCTCCTCGGGCACGACCTTGGTCTTGCCGATGTTCACGCCGACCGTCGTCTTGAAGACCGGGTTGCGGGAGGCCAGGCGGGCCGCCACGGCGAGGGAGCCCTCGTTGTTGAAGCCCATGCGGTTGATGAGCGCGCGGTCCTGCACGAGGCGGAAGAGGCGCTTCTTGGGGTTGCCGGGCTGGGCCTCGCCGGTGACGGTGCCGATCTCGACGTGGTCGAAGCCGAGCATCGACATGCCGTCGATGGCGATGGCGTTCTTGTCGAAGCCGGCGGCGAGCCCGAAGGGGCCGTGCATGCGCAGGCCCAGGGCCTCCGTGCGCAGCTCCTTGTAGCGCGGCGCGAGATACGCGGCCACGAAGGTGCGCAGAACGGGCGTGCGAGCGGCGAGGCGGATCCAGCGGAAGGCCAGGTAGTGCGCCTTCTCGGGGTCCATGCGCTTGAAGACGAGGTTGAAGAACAGCTTGTACATGCCTGAAGTCCTATAGGTCCTCATGAGGCGGTGGCCTCATGAAGAGGGGGACACCGGTGTGGTGTCCCCCTCCTGGGCTGCTACTGGATCCTTAGTCGCGGGCCGCGGTCAGGTGCTCCGCGTGCTCCTGCAGGGAGCGCACGCCCACGTCGCCGTGGCCCAGCGCCTCGATGCCCTGGACGGCCGCCGCGAGCGCCTGGACCGTGGTCAGGCAGGGCACGGAGCGGGAGACCGCCGCCGTACGGATGTCGTAGCCGTCGAGGCGGCCGCCGGTGCCGTACGGGGTGTTGACGATGAGGTCGACGTCGCCGGAGTGGATCAGCTGGACGATCGTCTTCTCGCCGTTCGGGCCCTCGCCCTCGGACTGCTTGCGCACGACCGTGGCGTTGATGCCGTTGCGCTTGAGGACCTCGGCCGTGCCGGACGTGGCGAGCAGCTCGAAGCCGTGGGCGACCAGCTCGCGCGCCGGGAAGATCATCGAGCGCTTGTCGCGGTTGGCGACGGAGATGAACGCCCGGCCCTTCGTCGGCAGCGGCCCGTAGGCACCCGCCTGCGACTTGGCGTACGCCGTGCCGAAGACGGAGTCGATGCCCATGACCTCGCCGGTGGAGCGCATCTCCGGGCCGAGGACCGTGTCGACGCCGCGGCCGTGGATGTCGCGGAAGCGCGACCACGGCATGACGGCCTCCTTGACGGAGATCGGCGCGTCCATGGGGAGCGTGCCGCCGTCGCCGGTCTTCGGGAGCAGGCCCTCGGCGCGCAGCTCGGCGATGGTGGCGCCCAGCGAGATGCGGGCGGCGGCCTTCGCGAGCGGCACGGCCGTCGCCTTGGAGGTGAAGGGGACCGTGCGCGAGGCGCGCGGGTTGGCCTCCAGGACGTACAGGATGTCGCCCGCCATCGCGAACTGGATGTTGATCAGGCCGCGCACGCCGACGCCCTTGGCGATGCCCTCGGTGGAGGCGCGCAGCCGCTTGATGTCGTAGCCGCCGAGCGTGATCGGGGGCAGGGCGCACGCCGAGTCGCCGGAGTGGATGCCGGCCTCCTCGATGTGCTCCATGACGCCGCCGAGGTAGAGCTCCTCGCCGTCGTAGAGCGCGTCGACGTCGATCTCGATGGCGTCGTCGAGGAAGCGGTCGACGAGGACCGGCCGCGAGGGGCTGATCTCGGTCGACTCCTCGATGTACGCGGAGAGGCGCTCCTCGTCGTACACGATCTCCATGCCGCGGCCGCCGAGCACGTAGGACGGACGGACGAGGACCGGGTAGCCGATCTCGTCGGCGATCGTCTTCGCCTCGGCGAACGTGGTGGCGGTGCCGTGCTTCGGCGCGGGCAGGCCGGCCTCGGCGAGCACGCGGCCGAAGGCGCCGCGGTCCTCGGCGGCGTGGATCGCCTCCGGGGGCGTGCCGACGACGGGCACGCCGTTGTCCTTGAGCGCCTGCGCGAGGCCCAGCGGGGTCTGGCCGCCGAGCTGGACGACGACGCCCGCGATCGGGCCCGCGAGGGACTCCGCGTGGACGATCTCCAGGACGTCCTCGAGGGTCAGCGGCTCGAAGTAGAGGCGGTCGGACGTGTCGTAGTCCGTGGAGACCGTCTCCGGGTTGCAGTTGACCATCACGGTCTCGTAGCCGGCGTCGCTGAGCGCGAAGGAGGCGTGGACGCAGGAGTAGTCGAACTCGATGCCCTGGCCGATGCGGTTCGGACCCGAGCCGAGGATGATCACGGCGGGCTTCTCGCGCGGCGCGACCTCGGACTCCTCGTCGTACGAGGAGTAGAAGTACGGCGTCTTGGCGGCGAACTCGGCGGCGCAGGTGTCGACCGTCTTGTAGACCGGGCGGACGCCGAGGGCGTGCCTGACCTCGCGGACGACGTCCTGGCGCAGTCCGCGGATCTCGGCGATCTGCTGGTCGGAGAAGCCGTGCCGCTTGGCCTCGGCGATCAGGTCCTTGGTCAGCTCGGGGGCCGCGGCGAGCTCGTCGGCGACCTCCTTGATGAGGAAGAGCTGGTCGACGAACCACGGGTCGATCTTCGTGTAGTCGAAGATCTCCTGCGGCGTCGCACCGGCGCGGATCGCCTGCATGACCGTGTTGATGCGGCCGTCGGTCGGGCGGACCGAGGCCTCCAGGAGCTCCTGCTTGTCGCCGGTCTCGCCGACGAAGGAGAACTGCGAGCCCGCCTTCTCCAGGGAGCGCAGCGCCTTCTGGAACGCCTCGGTGAAGTTGCGGCCGATGGCCATGGCCTCGCCGACCGACTTCATGGTCGTGGTCAGCGTGGCGTCGGCGCTCGGGAACTTCTCGAAGGCGAAGCGCGGGGCCTTGACGACGACGTAGTCGAGCGTCGGCTCGAAGGAGGCCGGGGTCTGCTCGGTGATGTCGTTCGGGATCTCGTCCAGCGTGTAGCCGACGGCCAGCTTGGCGGCGATCTTCGCGATCGGGAAGCCGGTGGCCTTGGAGGCGAGCGCGGAGGACCGGGAGACGCGCGGGTTCATCTCGATGACGATGATGCGGCCGTCTTCGGGGTTCACCGCGAACTGGATGTTGCAGCCGCCGGTGTCGACGCCGACCTCGCGGATGATCGCAATGCCGATGTCGCGCAGGCGCTGGTACTCGCGGTCGGTGAGGGTCATCGCCGGGGCGACGGTGATCGAGTCACCGGTGTGCACGCCCATGGGGTCGAAGTTCTCGATGGAGCAGACGACCACGACGTTGTCGTTCTTGTCGCGCATCAGCTCCAGCTCGTACTCCTTCCAGCCGAGGATGGACTCCTCCAGGAGCACCTCGGTGGTCGGCGAGAGCGTGAGGCCCTGTCCGGCGATGCGGCGCAGCTCCTCCTCGTCGTGCGCGAAGCCGGAGCCCGCGCCGCCCATGGTGAAGGAGGGGCGGACGACGACGGGGTAGCCGCCGAGCTCCTCGACGCCCTTCATGACGTCGTCCATGGAGTGGCAGATGTACGAGCGGGCGGACTCGCCGTGGCCGATCTTCTTCTTGACCTCTTCGACGACCTCCTTGAAGAGGTCGCGGTCCTCACCCTTGTTGATCGCCTCGACGTTGGCGCCGATGAGCTCGACGCCGTACTTCTCGAGGACGCCCTGCTCGTGCATGGAGATCGCGGTGTTGAGCGCGGTCTGGCCACCGAGGGTGGGCAGGAGCGCGTCGGGGCGCTCCTTGGCGATGATCTTCTCGACGAACTCGGGGGTGATCGGCTCGACGTACGTGGCGTCGGCGATCTCCGGGTCGGTCATGATCGTCGCCGGGTTGGAGTTGACGAGGATGACCCGCAGGCCCTCCTTCTTCAGCACCCGGCAGGCCTGGGTGCCGGAGTAGTCGAACTCCGCGGCCTGGCCGATGACGATCGGGCCCGAGCCGATGACGAGGACGGACTTCAGGTCGTTGCGCTTAGGCACGGGCGGACTCCATCAGGGACACGAAGCGGTCGAACAGGTACGCGGCGTCGTGCGGACCGGCCGCCGCCTCGGGGTGGTACTGGACGGAGAAGCCCGGCTGGTCGAGCAGCTGGAGCCCCTCCACGACGTTGTCGTTGAGGCACACGTGGGAGACCTCGGCGCGGCCGAACTTGGTGTCGCTCACCTTGTCCAGCGGCGCGTCCACGGCGAAGCCGTGGTTGTGGGCGGTGACCTCGACCTTGCCGGTGGTGCGGTCCTGCACCGGCTGGTTGATGCCGCGGTGGCCGTACTTCAGCTTGAAGGTGCCGAAGCCGAGGGCGCGGCCGAGGATCTGGTTGCCGAAGCAGATGCCGAACAGCGGCGTCCTGCGCTCCAGGACGGCGGTCATCAGCGCGACCGGTCCTTCGGCGGTGGCCGGGTCGCCCGGGCCGTTGGAGAAGAACACGCCGTCGGGATTCACGGCGTACACGTCCTCAGGGGTCGCAGTCGCCGGCAGGACGTGCACCTCGATGCCGCGCTCGGCCATCCGGTGCGGGGTCATGCCCTTGATGCCGAGGTCGACGGCGGCGACGGTGAACTTCTTCTCGCCGATCGCCGGGACGACGTACGCCTCCTTGGTGGCGACCTCCTCGTAGAGGGAGGCGCCCTTCATCTGAGGCTGCGCCTTGACCTTCTCGACGAGCTCGGCGTCGGTGGCCAGCGTCTCGCCGGAGAAGATGCCGGAGCGCATGGAGCCGCGCTCGCGCAGGTGGCGGGTGAGGGCGCGGGTGTCGATGCCGGAGATGCCGACGACGTTCTGCGCGACCAGCTCGTCGTCCAGGCTGCGCTTGGCACGCCAGTTGGACGGTACGCGCGCGGGGTCGCGCACGACGTAGCCGGAGACCCAGATGCGACCGGACTCGTCGTCCTCGTCGTTCCAGCCCGTGTTGCCGATCTGCGGGGCAGTCGCGACGACGATCTGGCGGTCGTACGACGGGTCGGTGAGGGTCTCCTGGTAGCCGGTCATGCCGGTGGAGAACACGGCCTCGCCGAAGGTCTCCCCCACGGCCCCGTAGGCGCGGCCGCGGAACACCCGGCCGTCCTCCAGGACGAGCACGGCGGGAACGTTCGCGGTTCCCCTGGTGGAGGTGGTCATCGTGCGGTGCCTTCCGTCGTGTTGATCATGTCGTTGATGGTGGTGACCCAGGCGCCCTGGTCGGCGGCGTGGTCGGCGCGGAACCCGGAGTCGATCAGCTTGTCGCCGTGTTCCCAGGTGACGACGAGCAGGCCGCCCTCGGTGAGGACCTTGCCGGCGATGCCCTTCTCGAGCCGGGCCTCGCGCAGCGCGGCCGCGGGCACGAAGAAGTCGCTCGCTCCGGGGCGTACGACGTCCAGTCCCGCGTCGGTGAGCGTCAGCTCGACGCGGCTGCGGGTGCCGAGGCCGTGCGCCACGATGCGGTCGAGCCACTGCCCGGCGCTGGTGGAGCCGTGGTAGCGACCGCTCAGCTCCAGTTTCGCCGGGCCCTGCTCGCTCGGCGCGGTGGGCAGCTCCGGCAGGTCGCCCTGGAGGGTGCCGCGCCACTTCCAGCCCTGGCGCATCAGCCAGTAGACGAGCGCGATGAAGAGCAGCAGTCCGACGATCCAGCCGATCCTGTCGGGCCAGTCCGTCACGTCCGCCGACTTCTGTTCGGCGGCGAGGTAGAGCAGTGAGGTCACGCGAGCTTCCCGTCGGCGAGGGTGGCCTTGCCCCGCAGCCAGGTGTGGGTGACGCGCCCCGGCAGCTCACGGCCCTCGTACGGGGTGTTGCGGCTGCGGGAGGCGAAGCCCGCGGGGTCCACGTCCCCACGGTAGTCGGCGTCGACCAGAACGAGGTTCGCGGGCTCACCAGCCGAGACGGGGCGTCCGTGGCCCTTGGCCTGCCCGATCTCGGCGGGCTTGACGGACATCCGGTCGGCGACGCCCGCCCAGTCGAGCAGGCCGGTCTCGACCATGGTCTGCTGCACGACGCTGAGCGCGGTCTCCAGGCCGACCATGCCCATGGCGGCGGCGGCCCACTCGCAGTCCTTGTCCTCGTGCGGGTGCGGGGCGTGGTCGGTGGCGACGATGTCGATCGTGCCGTCGGCCAGCGCCTCGCGCAGGGCCATCACGTCCTTCTCCGTGCGGAGCGGCGGGTTGACCTTGTAGACCGGGTTGTACGAGCGGACCAGCTCGTCGGTGAGGAGCAGGTGGTGCGGGGTGACCTCGGCGGTCACGTCGATGCCGCGGGACTTGGCCCAGCGGACGATCTCGACGGAGCCGGCGGTCGACAGGTGGCAGATGTGGACGCGGGAGCCGACGTGCTCGGCGAGCAGCACGTCGCGGGCGATGATCGACTCCTCGGCGACGGCGGGCCAGCCGCCGAGGCCCAGCTCCGCGGAGACGGTGCCCTCGTTCATCTGGGCGCCCTCGGTGAGGCGGGGCTCCTGGGCGTGCTGGGCGACGACGCCACCGAAGGCCTTCACGTACTCCAGGGCGCGGCGCATGATCACGGCGTCGTGGACGCACTTGCCGTCGTCGGAGAAGACGGTGACGCCGGCGGCGGACTCGTGCATGGCGCCGAGCTCGGCGAGCTTCTCGCCCTCAAGGCCGACGGTGACGGCGCCGATGGGCTGCACGTCGCAGTAGCCGTGCTCCTGGCCGAGCCGGTAGACCTGCTCGACGACGCCGGCGGTGTCGGCGACGGGGAACGTGTTGGCCATCGCGAACACGTTCGTGTAGCCACCGGAGGCGGCCGCCTGCGTACCGGTGAGGACGGTCTCGGAGTCCTCGCGGCCGGGCTCCCGGAGGTGGGTGTGCAGGTCGACGAGGCCCGGCAGGAGGACCTTGCCCTCGGCCTCGACGACGGTCTCGACGCCGTCGGCGGAGAGCCCTGTGCCGACCTCGGCGATGACGCCGCCGTCGATCAGGACGTCCTGCGGCTCGCCGCCCAGCACCTTCGCACCACGGATCAGGGTCTTGCTCATGATTACTTCGTCTCCTCGGTACGAGAGTGGGACACGGCGGGCTCGTTGCCGCCGAGCAGCAGGTACAGGACGGCCATCCGCGTGTGCACGCCGTTGGCGACCTGCTCGATGACCGTGCAGCGGTCGGAGTCGGCGACCTCTGCGGTGATCTCCATGCCGCGGACCATCGGCCCTGGGTGCATCACGATGGAGTGCTCCGGCATCTTCGCCATGCGGTCGCCGTCGAGGCCGTAGCGGCGGCTGTACTCGCGCTCGGTCGGGAAGAACGCGGCGTTCATGCGCTCGCGCTGGACGCGCAGCATCATCACGGCATCGGACTTGGTGAGCGTCGAGTCGAGGTCGTACGAGACCTCGCAGGGCCATGTCTCGACGCCGACCGGGACCAGGGTGGGCGGCGCGACGACGGTGACCTCGGCGCCGAGCGTGTGCAGCAGGTCGACGTTCGAGCGGGCGACGCGGCTGTGCAGGACGTCGCCGACGATCGTGACGCGCTTGCCGTCGAGGCCCTGGCCGATGCCGGCGTCGGGGCCCACGAGGCGGCGGCGCATGGTGAAGGCGTCGAGCAGCGCCTGCGTGGGGTGCTGGTGGGTGCCGTCGCCCGCGTTGATGACGGGCGCGTCGATCCAGCCGGAGTTCGCGAGCCGGTACGGGGCGCCGGACGCGCCGTGCCGGATGACGACGGCGTCGACGCCCATGGCCTCGAGGGTCTGGGCGGTGTCCTTCAGGGACTCGCCCTTGGAGACGCTCGACCCCTTGGCGGCGAAGTTGATGACGTCGGCGGACAGGCGCTTCTCGGCGGCCTCGAAGGAGATCCGGGTGCGCGTGGAGTCCTCGAAGAACAGGTTGCAGATCGTGCGGCCGCGCAGCGCGGGCAGCTTCTTGATGGGCCGGTCGGCGACGCGGGCCATCTCCTCGGCGGTGTCGAGGATGAGCACGGCATCGTCGCGGGAGAGGTCGGCGGCCGAGATGAGGTGTCGCATCATCTGGGGTGCTCCGTAAGGCAGTTCAGGAGATTCAGGACATACGAGCGCGCGAGGGCACACCTTTCGGGCCGTACGCGCGTGCGTGCGTACGGCGGGAAGGGGTGCTACTGCTCGGCCGCCTTGGTGTCCGGCTTGGCACCGAGCAGCACGGCGTCGCGGCCGTCCTCCTCGGCGAGCTGGACCTTGACCGTCTCCCGCAGCGACGTGGGGAGGTTCTTGCCGACGTAGTCGGCACGGATGGGGAGTTCGCGGTGGCCGCGGTCGACGAGGACCGCGAGCTGCACGGCACGCGGGCGCCCGATGTCGTTCAGGGCGTCGAGGGCGGCGCGGATGGTGCGCCCGGAGAAGAGCACGTCGTCGACGAGGACGACGAGCCGGCCGTCGATGCCGTCACCGGGGATCTCGGTGCGGGCGAGCGCGCGCGGCGGGTGCATGCGCAGGTCGTCGCGGTACATCGTGATGTCGAGCGAGCCGACGGGGATGGCGCGGCCGGTGATCTCTTCGAGCTTCTCGGCCAGGCGGCGGGCGAGGAAGACGCCCCGCGTGGGAATGCCCAGGAGGACCACGTCCTCGGCGCCCTTGGCGCGCTCGACGATCTCGTGGGCGATACGGGTCAGTACCCGCGCGATGTCAGGGCCTTCGAGCACCGGCCGAGCATCGGAATGCTGCGTGTCCATACGAAACGGACCTCCTTCTCCGCCTCACGGGACGGACCTTAAAGGACGTCGAATTTGCGTCGTCAACTCTACCAGCCCTCACAACGTCGCTGATCACCCGCCTGGGGGTACGCCCCGCGGACTTCTGGAGGTGCGAGACCCCGGAATTCACGAGAAGGTCGGTACGGACCATTCGGCTTGACGCGGCCAAGTAACGCTGCGTAACCTCACAGTGAGTTACAGCCACGCGGCGCAGCCGCTTAGTGATGCAGTGTCCGGGGAGCTATATGTCCAGCGAATACGCCAAACAGCTCGGGGCCAAGCTCCGCGCGATCCGTACCCAGCAGGGCCTTTCCCTTCACGGTGTCGAGGAGAAGTCCCAGGGACGCTGGAAGGCGGTCGTCGTGGGGTCGTACGAGCGCGGCGACCGTGCCGTGACCGTGCAGCGCCTCGCCGAACTGGCGGACTTCTACGGCGTGCCGGTGCAGGAGCTGCTGCCGGGCACCACCCCGGGTGGCGCCGCCGAGCCGCCGCCGAAGCTGCGCCTCGACCTGGAGCGCCTTGCCCACGTGCCGCCGGAGAAGGCGGGCCCGCTCCAGCGCTACGCCGCCACGATCCAGTCGCAGCGCGGTGACTACAACGGCAAGGTGCTGTCGATCCGCCAGGACGACCTGCGCACCCTCGCCGTCATCTACGACCAGTCGCCCTCGGTCCTGACCGAGCAGCTGATCAGCTGGGGCGTGCTCGACGCGGACGCGCGCCGCGCCGTGGCGCACGACGACGTCTGATCCGGACGCGCACCGCAGAAACGTCACAGCCCTGAGGGGGCGGAGCCGCACGGCTCCGCCCCCTCAGGCGTTCCCGGGGCCGCGCCGCCGCTCAGACCCGGTACAGGCGGCCGATGACCTCGGGCAGCAGACGGGCGCTCAGCCTCGGAGGCAGCGCCTGGAGCACCGCGAGCACGGGCGCCATCCGCTCCGGCAGCCGGCCGCCCTCCCCCACCCCGGCGAGCGCGAGCGCCAGCTCGACCTCCTCCGAGGTCAGCGCCTCCGGATCGAGCGTGGCGGCGGCCTCCACGACCTCCGGGTCCACCCGGACGGGCCCCAGCTCACGGGCCCGCGCCACAGCCTTCTCCAGCTCCGCGAGCAGCAGCCGTACCGTCTCCTCGTCCGCCACGGCCGCCGTCACCGTGAGATGCAGGGTGGCCGGTGAGGCGCCGAACGCCGGCTGCGGTTGCAGATACCAGCCGCTCCCCCGCATCTCGTCCGCCACCACGAAGACATCGATGTCCGGGTCGTCGGAGGCCACCGCCACGAGCGACGCCTCGGGCCGCGCGGCGAGCCGCAGCCCCGCGATCCGCTCGACACCCTCGGCGAGCGCGCGAGTCGTCCGGTGTACGCGCGTCGACAGCACCGCGTAACCTTCCGCCCCGACGCGCTCCGTCACCGCCCAGGCCGCCGCGAGGGGTCCGGCCGACTTGGTGCCCTGGAGCGTGGAGTTCACGACGGGGTAGCCGGGCCAGGCGGCGTGCGCGAACCAGCCGTGGCGGCGCAGGCCCGCGTCGCGGAAGAGCAGCAGCGAGGCGCCCTTCGCGGTGTACGCGTACTTGTGCAGGTCGACGGAGAGGGACGTCACGCCGGGGACGGTCAGGTCGAACTCCGGTACGTGCGGTGCGCCCTCGCCGTCCTGGAGCTCCTTCGCCGCGATCCGCAGATGCCCCAGGTACCAGCCGCCGATGCACGCGTCGACGTGACACGGCACCCCGCGCCGCTCCGCCTCACGCGCCACCTCGGCGACCGGGTCGATCACGCCGTGTGCGTACGAAGGGGCGGAGACGACGACCAGGGCGGTGCGTTCGGTGATCGCCGCCGCCATGTCCGCGGGGCGCGCCTTGAAGGTGTCGGGGTCGACGGGGACGCTCACCACGCGCAGGCCGAAGAGGTCGGCGGCCTTGTGGAAGGCGGCGTGCGCGGTCTCCGGGAGCACCAGCTCGGGCTCGGTCACCCCGCGTTCCTTGCGGGCGTACTGGCGCGCGGTCAGGACGGCGAGCAGACAGCTCTCGGTGCCGCCGCTGGTGAACGTGCCCGCGCTGCCGCCGAGCAGCGCGGTGGCGCGCCGCACCAGGTCGTTCTCCAGCTCGACGACGCTCGGGAAGGCGGTCATGTCGAGCCCGTTGACCCCGGCGAACGCGGCCTGCGCGGCGTTCGCCAGCTCGTCGAGCCCCTCGAGCCCGGAGTCGTAGACGTACGCCATGGTGCGGCCGCCGTGCACGGGCAGATCACCGGCGCGCAGCGCGGCGAGCCGCGCCAGGATCGGGTCGTCGGTCGTCATGCGGACTCCTCGTCTCGCTGAGTGGGCGCTTGTTCGGCATCGGTGCGCATACGGACCAGGGCGGCCTCGGTGAGGCGGTACCTGGCCAGCAGCGGGAGGCTGAGGACGAGCAGCAGGGCGGGCAGCACGCCGAAGCCGACGACGATCGCGGTGAGCGCCGATTCGGGCTGGGCGACGCGGTCGGTGGCGTCGGACGACACGAACCCGCCGACGGCGAGGACGAGGCCGAACAGGCCGGGCCCCAGGGCGAGTCCGAGCGTCTCGCCCGCGGTCCACAGGCCGGTGAAGACCCCGGCTCTGCTGCGCCTCCGGCCGGTGCAGGCGTCGGCGGCGATGGCGTCGCCGAGCATCGCGAGCGGCAGCATCTGCATGCCCGCGTAGCCGACGCCCGCGAGGGCCACGGCGGCGTAGACCGCCACGGTCGGCAGCGCGCGGCCCGCCGCCGCGCCGACCGCGCCGAGCAGGAAGCACACGGAGGCCGCGAGCGCGGCGTTCCGCTTGCCGACGCGGCGTCCCACGGCCAGCCACAGCGGCATCGCGAGGAGCGAGGGAACGATGAGGCAGGCGAAGAGGACGGTGGTGGCGCTCGGCCGGTCGAGGATGTACGTCGCGAAGTACTGGGTGCCGGCGAGCATCAGGCCGGACGCGGCGGCCTGCACGACGTACGCGCCGAACAGCCACCAGAAGGGCGCGTGCCCCCACGCGGCCCGCAACTGCGCCCGCAGGCTGCTCTCGGTGGTTGTACGTATGACGTCGGGTGTGGCAGATGAGGTCGCGGGCGTTTTACGTATGACGTCCGACGCGGCCGCAGCGGCCCGGCGCGTTGTACGTATGACGCCCCGGGTTCGCGGCGCGGTTCCGGGCGCGCCCGCCGTGGCGAGGACCGCCGCCAGCATGCCCACGGCGAGCAGGGCGCCGATCGCGACGCCCATCAGCCGGTAGCCGCCCGCGCTCCCCCGGTCGTCACCCGTGGCCCCCGCGAGGACCGGCGCGAGGGAGCCGGACAGCAGGATGGCGACGCCGAGGAAGGCGACGCGCCAGGCCATGACGCGGGCCCGTTCGTCCGGATCGCCGGTGAGCTCGGCGGGCAGTGCGACGTAGGGCACCTGGAAGCAGGCGTAGGCGGAGGCGCTGAGCAGGAAGAGCACGGCGACGTACGCCGCGGCGG
The DNA here is from genome assembly GCF_052245995.1 of Streptomyces sp. SDT5-1. Taxonomy (NCBI): domain Bacteria; kingdom Bacillati; phylum Actinomycetota; class Actinomycetes; order Kitasatosporales; family Streptomycetaceae; genus Streptomyces; species Streptomyces sp. SDT5-1. The sequence goes on from NZ_CM125963.1 coordinate 1,942,473, forward strand.
GACCGCCGGCGAGGCCCGCGGGCGCGGCGAACATGCCTGCGAAGCAGACCGGCAGGGTGAGGGCGCCGAGCAGCATCCAGGAGCGGCGCGGCCCGAGCCGTGCGCGGGTGCTGCGGTCGGAGCGGGCCCCGACCCACGGATTGAACAGCACGTCCCACGCCTTGGGCAGAAAGACGAGGAACCCGGCGAGGCCCGCGCCGACGCCCAGCACGTCGGTGAGGTAGTACAGCAGCAACAGGCCGGGAACCGTGCCGAAGGTACCGGTGGCGAGGGAGCCGAGCCCGTAGCCGACGCGCACACGCGCGGGAAGCGCGGGGGCAGCGGGGCGGGAGTCCGGGCCTGTCGGTGACATGGCCAGAACCTAGTGAAGATCCCAGGGAACGCACCAGGCCCGGAGCAGAACATTGTTCATGTTCTGCTCCGGGCCTCCGGAACGGTGCTGTCCTCCGCGTCGCGACCGGGGCTCAGGCCTCGTCGCGGCGCAGGGTCGACTTCAGGTCCTTGAAGCGACCCAGAAGTCCGTTGATGAACGCCGGAGACTCGTCGGTGGAGAACTCCTTGGCCAGCGAAACGGCCTCGTCGAGCACCACGGCGTCCGGGGTCCCGTCGACCCAGACCAGCTCATAGGCGCCGATCCGCACGATGTTGCGGTCGACGACCGGCATCCGGTCCAGGGTCCACCCGACGGCGTACTGCGAGATGAGCTCGTCGATCCGGGACGCCTGCTTGGCGTACCCCTCGACCAGCTCCATCGTGTACTCGCTGACCGGCGGCTGCCGCGTGTCACTGCGGGAGTGCCGGATCCAGTCCGCGAGGACCGTCAGGACGTCGGCGCCGCGCTGGTCGGCCTCGAAGAGGATCTGAAAGGCGCGCTTGCGGGCCGTGTTACGGGCAGCCACGGTTAGCTGTTCACCCGGCCGAGGTAGTCGCTGGAGCGGGTGTCGACCTTGATCTTCTCGCCCTGCGTGACGAAGAGCGGCACCTGGATCTGGTGGCCGGTCTCCAGGATGGCGGGCTTGGTGCCACCGGTGGAGCGGTCGCCCTGGACGCCCGGCTCGGTCTCCTTGATGACCAGCTCGACGGCGGCCGGCAGCTCGACGAAGAGCACCTCGCCCTCGTGCTGGGCGACCGTGGCCTCGAAGCCCTCGATCAGGAAGTTGGCGGCGTCGCCGACGGCCTTCTTGTCGACGTGCAGCTGGTCGTACGTCTCCATGTCCATGAAGACGAAGTAGTCGCCGTCCATGTACGAGAACTGCATGTCGCGCTTGTCAACGGTGGCCGTGTCGACCTTGACGCCGGCGTTGAACGTCTTGTCGACGACCTTGCCGGAGAGCACGTTCTTGAGCTTGGTGCGCACGAAGGCCGGGCCCTTGCCGGGCTTGACGTGCTGGAACTCGACGACGGACCACAGCTGGCCGCCTTCGAGCTTGAGCACCATGCCGTTCTTGAGGTCGTTCGTGGAAGCCACGGTTGCGGAATCTCCTGGACTGACGTGGACGACCCCGGGGGCACGCGAGCAGCCTTACGGGCTACAGCGCGAGCAGCTCCTTGGTCGTGATGGTGAGTAGCTCTGGTCCGCCGTCCGCTTCGGGGCGGACGACGAGCGTGTCATCGATCCGGACCCCGCCCCGACCCGGGAGGTGGACCCCCGGCTCGACGGTGACCGGCACACAAGTGTCCAGTTTACCCATGGCTGCGGGGGCCAACTGCGGGTCCTCGTCGATTTCGAGTCCCACACCGTGTCCGGTCAGCGGTGCGAGCCCGTCACCATACCCTGCCGCGTCGAGCACGTGCCGGGCGGCCCTGTCCGCCTCGCGGCACTCGACGCCGGGGGCGAGGCTTTCGCGGCCGGCCCGTTGCGCGGCGAAGACCAGTTCGTACAGCTCGATCTGCCAGTCGGCGGGCGAGGTGCCGATGACGAACGTACGGCCGATCTCGCAGCGGTAGCCGCGGTACGCGGCGCCCAGGCACACGGAGAGGAAGTCGCCCTCCTCCACGCGGCGGTCGGTGGGGCGGTGGGCGAGGCGGCCGGAGTTCGGTCCGGTGCCCACGGAGGTGGGGAAGGCGGGTCCGTCGGCGCCGTGGTCGACAAGTCGACGTTCCAGTTCGAGGGCGAGGTGGCGTTCCGTGCGGCCCACGAGGATCGACTCGAGGAGTTCACCGAGGGCCTGGTCGGCGATCTCCGCAGCGATGCGCAGGCAGGAGATCTCGTCCTCGTCCTTGACGAGACGGAGCTGTTCGACGCCGCCGTTGAGGTCGGTGAGGCGGAGGCCGGGGGCGACGGAGTCGATCGCGCGGTGCCGGGCCACGGTCAGGTGGTGCTCCTCGACGGCGAGGGAGTCGGCGCCGCGGGCGGTGGCCAGGTCGGCCGCGGCGACGGCGGGGTCGCCCGCGGGGCCGTCGAGGACCTGGACGCGCAGGGCCTCGTCGGGGCGGCCGTCGGCGGGTTCCCCGCTGGGCGCTCGCGCGCACAGGAGGAGGTCGTCGTCGCCCCTGCCCAGGAGGAGTACGGCGCCGTGGGGGGCCGTTCCCGCCAGGTAGCGGACGTTGGCGGGGCGCGAGACGAGGGCGGCCGCGCTGCCGCCAGCCATCGCGCGCTCTCTGAGCCGGTCCCGTCGGGCCGCGTACACCTCTGCCATGTCCCGAGCGTACGAGCGCCTCCGGCGGGGGGCCGGTCCAGCGCGTCCGGATGGGGTGCCCCTCCGGGGGCGGGTGGGGTGGGTGAGGTGGGCCGGGGGTGTGGGTGAAGTGGGCCGGGGCCGGGGTGCAGGTGGGGTGGTACGGGGTGCGGGTGAGGCAGGTGGGGCGGGCCGGGGTACGGATTGGGTGGTACGGGGTCGGGGGCGGGGCCGTCGCCGACCGCGACGCGACCGGGGCCCGCCCACCCCGGACTGCGCCTCCGCCGCTCACCTCCCACCCGCCCGCCCCCTCCGGCGAGCGTGGCCATCTGCCGACGCAACCAGGTCTGCAGGTAGGCGGGAAGATTGAGGCTCCACGGACCAGCGGGCGTTGTCCGTAACCGGCGGTGGCAACTCACACGCGGCGAGCCCCGTTGGGGGGCGGGTGGAAGATTGGCCGCAGGACTGCACAGGCCCGGCGCTGTCCCCTCGGGCTCGGCGCAACGCAAGCCCGTTCCCACGGTGGGCCGGTGCGCAGGCGACGGCTTCCACTCACGCCCGGCGCAACCTCATCGGTGCGAAGCCCCCGGAGGGGGCGGGAGGGTGGGAGACAAGTGAAGGAACCGGCCCCGCCACGCCGAGGCACCGTCGTTCGGCGGGCCGGTTCGCCGGCGGCCGGACCCGCTCGCGGCCGACACAAGCCGACGGGGCGAGCCGGGGAACCGTAGGCCTGACCGACACACGTGCCGCGCCCACCCGGCAGGACCTGGAAGGGGCGGTCGCTCGACGGCCCGGTTGCGCAGGCGGCACGCTCCGCTCGCACCCCGCGCAACCCCATCGGGGCGAAGCCCCCGGAGGGGGCGGGAGGGTGGGAGATGGGCGGGCCCCGAAGGGGAGGGAAGCAGACGTTGAGCCGGGGGCCGTAGCCCTCGGATGGCCGGCTGCCACTCAGGCCCCGCCGGAACCGCTCCCTGGAACCGCCCGCCGGGCAACCTCACCCCCCAGCCACCCGGCACCGCGGCCATCCGCCCCAGCCACCCGGCACCCCGGCACCCGGCACCCGGCACCCGGCCCAGGCCGTCCGGGTCCGGCTCCCGGGGCCAGGTCGCCCGGCCACCCGTAACGCCCCCGCTACCCCGCCCTCACCACTTCGGCGGGCTCGTGATCGCCCGGGACAGGACCTCGTCCAGGACCTGCGCCGTACCCCGCACGTCCAGCTGGGAGTTGTCGATGATCGGGAGGCCCGAGCCGTACCAGCCGGCCATGCGGCCGTGGATGCGGGCGACCTCCTCGTCGGTGAGGCGGCGATTGCCGCTGCGCCGCGCGTTGCGCTCCAGGACGATCTCCAGGCCGGGAAGGAGGACGACCGGAAGAAGCCCAGGCCCCACGTGCCGCTTCCAGCCGCCCAGGCCCACCACGGGCCGGTCGGGGAACACCGCGTCGTCGAGGATGCAGGAGATTCCATTCGCCAGGAAGTTCCGGGCCGCGAACCCGCAGGTGCGGCGGGCCAACCGATACTGCGCCTCGCTGTTGTCGTTCCACCCCGACTGGGGGTCGGCGAAGCCCGAGCGGACCCATTCCCGTACGTCGTCGAGGCTGATGTGCGCCGTCGGAACGCGACGGCTCTCCGCCCAGTGCTTGGCGACGCTCGTCTTGCCCGCGCCCGCGGGCCCGATGAGCAGCACGGCGAGCGTCGTCGACGTCGGATCGGCGGGCGCCTGCGCGGGCGGCGGGCTCGGCACGGCGACGGGTGCGCCGGGCGGCAGCGGCAGGTGCCCCGTGTTCTCGCGCGGCTGCTGCGGCTGCGGATGCGAGGCCCGCGGCGGCTGCGGCGGAGGCGGCGCGGGGGCCTGCGGCGCCTGGATGTGCGGCGGCTGGGCCGGCGGATGCTGCGGCGGCGCCCCGGTGAACCCGGGCGGCATGTGCGGCGGCTGCTGCGCGTGGCTCGCCTGCGGCGAGGGTCCGGCCTGCGCGTGCCCCGGCCTGTGGGGCGGCGGCAGCGGAGATCCCCCAGCATGCTGCATCCGGTGCCACTCCATCTCGTACGACGGTCACTTGGGCGCCGGCGAACGGGGCGCTACTGAACGGTACCGTCCCCGGCCGCCGTTGTGTGAACGGCCGGGGACGTCACGACGTGCCCGAACGTGAACGGACGGGACTATTCCGCCACTTCGCCGTACGCGGCGAGCAGAACCGCGGGGTCGGGACCCTCCAGGACGGTGGGCCGCCCGAGGCCGTCGAGGACGATGAAGCGCAGCAGGTCGCCGCGGGACTTCTTGTCGACCTTCATGGTTTCCAGCAGCTTGGGCCACTGGTCGTAGCGGTACGACAGGGGCAGCCCCACGGACTCCAGGACCGTGCGGTGGCGGTCGGCCGTCGCGTCGTCCAAGCGGCCCGCGAGGCGGCCGAGTTCGGCGGCGAAGTGCATGCCGACGGAGACGGCCGCGCCGTGCCGCCACTTGTACCGCTCGTTCTTCTCGATGGCGTGCGCGAGGGTGTGCCCGTAGTTGAGGATCTCGCGCAGGCCCGACTCCTTGAGGTCGGAGGAGACGACCTCGGCCTTGACCCGGATGGCGCGCTCGATCAGCTCGGCGGTGTGCTTGCCGGTGGGCGTGCGGGCCGACTCCGGGTCCTCCTCGATGAGTTCGAGGATCCGCTCGTCGGCGATGAACCCGGCCTTGATGACCTCGGCGAGACCGGACACGAAGTCGTGCACGGGCAGCGAGTCGAGGGCGGCCAGGTCGCACAGGACGCCGGTCGGCGGGTGGAAGGAGCCGACGAGGTTCTTGCCCTCCGCGGTGTTGATGCCGGTCTTGCCGCCGACGGCCGCGTCCACCATGGCGAGCACGGTGGTCGGGATGGCGATCCAGCGCACGCCGCGCAGCCAGGTCGCGGCCACGAAACCGGCGAGGTCGGTGGTCGCGCCGCCGCCGACGCCGACGACGACGTCGGAGCGGGTGAAGTTGGACTGGCCGAGCGCCTTCCAGCAGTAGGCGGCGACCTCGGCGGTCTTGGCCTCCTCGGCGTTCGGCACCTGGATGGCGACGGCCTCGTAGCCCTGGTCGGCGAGGTCGGCGCGCAGGGCCTCGCCGGTCTCGGCGAGCGCCTCGGGGTGGATCACGGCGACGCGCTTGACCTTGTCGCCGATCAACGAGCCCAGCTCGCCCAGGAGTTGGCGCCCCACCAGGACCTCGTACGGGTCCGTGCCGGCGGTGCCGCCGACGTGGATACGGGTCACTTCCTCACTCATGCCTGCTTCAACTCCAGTGCGTCGAGGACGGCTTCGGCGACCTCGTCGGGGGTGCGGCCGTCGGTGGCGACGACCACCCGGGCGACCTCGGTGTACAGATGCCGGCGCGCCTCCATCAGCTCCCGCCACTGCTTGCGCGGGTTGACGGCGAGCAGCGGGCGGGCCGCGTTCAGGCCGGTGCGCTTGGCGGCCTCCTCGACGTCCATCGAGAGGTAGACGACGGTGTGCCCGTTGAGCAGCGCGCGGGTGTCGGCGTCGAGGATCGCGCCGCCGCCGAGCGAGAGCACGCCCTCGTGCTCGGCGAGCGCCGTCGCGACGGACGCCTTCTCCAGGGCGCGGAAGTGCGCCTCGCCCTCGTCGACGAAGATGTCGGCGATGGTGCGGCCCTGTGCGGTGACGATGTCCTCGTCGGTGTCCCGGTAGCCGCAGCCGAGCCGCTCGGCGAGCAGCGCGCCCACCGTCGACTTGCCGACGCCCATGGGTCCGACGAGGACGACCTGCGGGGCGGTCACCGGATCTGGAGGTTGTCGAGGTACGAGGTGACGTTGCGCCGGGTCTCCGGCACGCTGTCGCCGCCGAACTTCTCGGCCACCGCGTCGGCGAGGACGAGCGCGACCATGGCCTCGGCGACGATGCCGGCGGCCGGCACGGCGGAGACGTCGGAGCGCTGATGGTGGGCCTGCGTGGCCTCGCCGGTGGCGACGTCGACGGTCTGCAGGGCCCGCGGCACGGTCGCGATCGGCTTCATCGCGGCGCGCACGCGCAGCAGCTCGCCGGTGGACAGGCCGCCCTCGGTGCCGCCTGCGCGGCCGGAGACGCGGCGGATGCCCTCGTCGGTCTTCACGATCTCGTCGTGGGCCTTGGAGCCGGGCACGCGGGCGAGGTCGAAGCCGTCGCCGATCTCGACGCCCTTGATGGCCTGGATGCCCATGAGGGCGCCGGCCAGGCGGGCGTCGAGCTTGCGGTCCCAGTGCACGTGCGAGCCGAGGCCGACGGGCACGTCGTAGGCGAGGACCTCGACGACGCCGCCGAGCGTGTCGCCGTCCTTGTGGGCCTGGTCGACCTCGGCCACCATCTGCTTCGACGCGTCGGCGTCGAGGCAGCGCAGCGGGTCGGCGTCCAGCTTCTCGACGTCGGCGGGGGTCGGGTAGACGCCCTGCGGGGCCTTGACCGAGCACAGCTCGACGACGTGGGAGACGATCTCGATGCCGGCCGTCTCCTTGAGGTACGACCGGGCGACGGCGCCGAGAGCGACACGGGCGGCCGTCTCGCGGGCGGAGGCGCGCTCCAGGATCGGGCGGGCCTCGTCGAAGCCGTACTTCTGCATGCCGGCGAGGTCGGCGTGGCCGGGCCGGGGACGGGTCAGCGGCGCGTTGCGGGCAAGGCCCTCGAGGACCTCCGGGTCGACCGGGTCACCGGACATGACCTGCTCCCACTTGGGCCACTCGGTGTTGCCCACCATGATCGCGACCGGGGAGCCGAGGGTCAGGCCGTGGCGCACGCCGCCGAGGAAGGTGACCTCGTCGCGCTCGAACTTCATCCGGGCTCCGCGGCCATAGCCGAGGCGGCGCCGTGCCAGGTGGTCCGCCACCATCTCCGTGGTGATCGGAACGCCGGCGGGAAGTCCCTCCAGCGTCGCGACGAGTGCGGGGCCGTGCGACTCCCCCGCGGTCAGCCAGCGCAACCTGCTCAACGGTGCTCCTCATGCTCGCGCTCTGTGTATGGGAACGATCCTCCCACGTCCGCGGAGCCCGGCGTTTCGGGTGTCCGGGGTGCGGACGCCCCGTGAGACGCGTGCCACACGCCAGGGCCCGGCGCGGAGGGTCAGCCGAGCGCCTTCACGCCCGCCTCGCGCATGGCGTCGAGCACGGGGCGGGTGTCCCCCGTGAACTGCTCGAACTGGAAGACGGCCTGGTGGACGAGGAGGTCGAGCCCGCTGAGCACCGCCCCGCCGCGGGCCTGCCAGGCGGCGGCGAGCGGCGTGGGCCACGGGTCGTAGAGGACGTCGAAGAGGGTGCCGACGCCGTCGGGGACGGAGTCCGCGAGGTGGTCGGTGCCACCCTTCGGTGTCGTGGCGATGACCAGCGGCGACTCGAAGGCGCGGGCCGCGTCGGACCAGTCGGCGGTGCGGACCTGGACGCCGAGGCGCTCGCCCCAGCCGCGCATCTCGTCGGCGCGCTGTTCGCTGCGTACGTAGGTGACGACCTCGCCGGTGCAGATCCGGGAGAGCGCGGCGAGCGCGGAGGACGCGGTGGCGCCGGCGCCGAGGATCGCCGCCGATTCGACCTTCTCCACGCCGCGCTCGTGCAGCGCCGCGACGAGCCCGGGGATGTCGGTGTTGTCGCCGACCTTCCGTCCGTCGGGGCGCAGCACCACGGTGTTCACGGCCTCGACGGAGCGCGCGGTCTCGGTGATCTCGTCGAGCAGCGGGATCACGGCCCGCTTGAGCGGCATGGTCAGCGAGAGGCCCGCCCACTCCGGGCCGAGTCCGGCGAGGAACGCGGGCAGCGCCGCCTCGTCGGTCTCGAACCGGTCGTACCTCCAGTCGTCCATGCCGAGCGCCCGGTACGCCGCGATGTGCAGCTGCGGCGAGAGGGAGTGGGCGATGGGCGATCCGAGAACCGCCGCCCTGCGCACGTCAGTTGGCCTGGCTGGCATTGAACTTTTCCTTGAGCCTTTCGAACTCGGCGTTGGTCTTCGCGAACTCCGTCTTGTGCATGCCGTCGGTCGCCACGAAGTAGATCCAGCCGTCGCTCGTCGGGTTGAGCGTCGCGGCGAGGGCGACGTCGCCGGGGTTGCCGATCGGGCCCGGCGGCAGTCCCTTGCGCGTGTAGGTGTTGTACGGGTCCTTGTTGCTGTTGATCTCGGACTCGCTGATGTTGATGTTGCTCTGCTTGTTCAGGTAGTTGAACGTCGAGTCGAACTGGAGGAGCTGGTTGGTCTCCGTGTTCGTCGGCTTGAGGCGGTTGTAGACGACCTCGGCCATCCTGCGGAAGTCGTCGTGCGTCTTGCCCTCGGCCTGGACGAGGCTCGCGACGGTGAGCACCTGCCACGGGTTGTCGAGCTTGAGCTTCTTGGCCTCGCCCTCGAGGTCGAGCTTCTCGTACTTGTCGCTGGCCCGCGCGACCATGTCCTTCAGGACCTCCTCGGGCTTCATGCCCTTGGCGGCCGCGTAGCTCGACGGGTAGAGGAAGCCCTCCAGCGGGTCCTTCACGCCGGGGCGGTTCGTCGCCCAGTCGGGCAGGCCGAGGTCCTTGTAGTCCTTCTTGGCGACCTTGGCCGTGGTGCCCTTGGCGACCTTCAGCTTCTTGTCGATCTGCGCGTAGACCGCGGCGTTGCGGGTGCCCTCGGGGATCGTGAGGTTGGCGCGGGCCGTGGGGCTGAGCAGCATGTCGACCGCGCTCGCGGCGGACATCTGCTTCTCCATGACGTACGCGCCGTCCTGGATCGCCTTGCCCTTGGGGTCGGCCGACTGGGCGGCGACGAACGCGTCGACGCTCTGCACGACGCCGGCGTCCTTGAGCTTCTGGCCGATGGTGTAGCCGCCGGAGCCCTTGGGGATGACGACGGTGACCTGCTCGCCGTTGCCGCTGCCCGCGTAGTCGGGGGCCGCGCCGAATCGGTCCTGGTAGAACTGGTAGCCGAAGTAGCCGACGCCGCCGACGCCGGCCGCGAAGATGGCCGTCAGGACCAGGCAGGCGCAGCCGCTGCGCCGCTTCTTGGGCTTCTTGCCGCCGCGGCCGCGACGACCGCCGCGCCCCTCGTCGTACTCGTCCTCGTCGTCGCCCCCGCCGTTGAAGAACGCTTCCTCGCCCTGGTCGGGGCCCGCGTCCCAGCCGGTGTCCGGCTCCGGTGGGCGGCGCCTGCCGGGCGGCTCCGGCGGCGGGTAGGCGCCGGGCGTGTGGTAGTAGTCCGGCTCCTCGCCGGTGTACGCGGCGTGCTGCCCCGTGCCGTACGGATCGGCGGGGTCCACACCGTACGGGGGCTGGGCCTGGGAGCCGGTGTCCCAGCCGCCCTGGCCGCCCTGGCCCTGCCCGCCGCCGTACGCCTGCTGTCCGTAACCGGGGTCCTGGCCGTAGCCGTAGCCCTGCTGACCGCTGGTGTCCCAGTCACCGCCGTATGCCTGCTGCGGGTCGTACTGCCCCTGGCCGCCGTAGGCAGCCTGGCCGTGTCCGGCCTGCTGCCCCCATCCCTGGTCCCCGTAGAGAGGGTCCGTGGGATGCCACGGTTCGGAGCCTTGGCCCCGGCCATACTCAGTCATCGGTCCCCTACAAGCCGCGAGGCGGGGGTGCGCCGGTGTCCGATCAGGATGGCCCGACCAGGAAGGGCAACCGTTCCGCCTCTTGATGCTGTGCGGCGGCTATTCGAACACCGCCGGTCGCGCGGAACGTTACCGTATCGCGATCAGATGACCACTTCGACGCCCTCGCCCGGAGCTTTACCTGACGCCCGTTCGGACTCCAGGGCCTGCTGGAGGATGATGACGGCGGCGGCCTGGTCGATGACAGAGCGGCCCTTTTTGGACTTAACGCCGCTGGCGCGCAGCCCCTGACTGGCCGTCACTGTGGTCATCCTCTCGTCCAGCAATCTCACTGGAACGGGTGCCACGCCCCGGGCGAGTTCCTGCGCGAAGCCGCGGACCTTCGTGGCCGCGGGCCCCTCGCCGCCCTTGAGGGAGCGAGGGAGCCCGACGACGATCTCGATCGGCTCGTACTCCTCGACGATCTGCTTCAGCCGCCGGTGGGCGGCCGGGACGTCGCGTCCCGGCACGGTCTCCACCGGCGTGGCGAGGATCCCGTCGGGGTCGCAGGACGCGACCCCGATCCGGGCGTCGCCGACGTCGATCGCCAACCGGCGGCCTCGGCGCATCAGTTCGCGGTCTCCGCGACGAGGCGCTCGACGGCGTCGATGGCGTCGCCGATCGCGGCCGGGTTCTGGCCGCCGCCCTGCGCGACGTCGGGCTTGCCGCCGCCACCGCCGCCGAGGGTCTTCGCGGCCGTACGGACCAGGTCGCCGGCCTTGAGGCCGCGGTCGCGCGCGGCGTCGTTCGTGGCGATGACCGTGAGCGGCTTGCCGTTGACCGTGGTGAAGAGCGCGACCACAGCGGCGCGGCCGCCCTGGATGCGGCCCCGCACGTCGAGGACCAGCTTGCGCAGGTCGTCGGCGGTGGTGCCGTCCGGGACCTGGCCGGTGACGACGGCGACGCCGCGGACGTCCTTGGCGCCCTCGGCGAGACCGGCGGCGGCCTGCAGGACCTTCTCCGCGCGGAACTTCTCGATCTCCTTCTCGGCGTCCTTCAGCTTGCCGAGCATCGCGGAGACCTTCTCGGGCAGCTCCTCGGAGCGGCCCTTGATCAGCTCCTGGAGCTGGGCGACGACCGTGTGCTCCTTGGCGAGGAAGTTGTACGCGTCGACGCCGACGAGGGCCTCGATGCGGCGCACGCCGGAGCCGATCGACGACTCGCCGAGCAGCTTCACCAGGCCGAGCTGGGCGGTGTTGTGCACGTGGGTGCCGCCGCACAGCTCCTTGGAGAAGTCGCCGATGGTGACGACGCGGACGCGCTCGCCGTACTTCTCGCCGAACTCGGCGATGGCGCCCTGCTTCTTCGCCTCGTCGATGCCCATGACCTCGGCCTGGACGTCGAGCTCGCGGGCGAGCACCTCGTTGATCTTCTGCTCGACGTCGGTCATCACGGCCGTCGGGACGGCGGACGGGGAACCGAAGTCGAAGCGGAAGCGGCCCGGCTGGTTCTCGGAGCCGGCCTGCGCGGCTGTCGGGCCGAGCGCGTCGCGCAGCGCCTGGTGCGTGAGGTGCGTGGCGGAGTGCGCGCGGGCGATGGCGCGGCGCCGGGTCACGTCGATGACCGCCTGGGCGGGGGCGCCGACGGTCACCTCGCCGACCTGGACGGTGCCCTTGTGGACGTACACGCCGGGGACCGGCTTCTGGCAGTCGCGGACCTCGATGACCGCGCCGTTGTCGAGCTTGATGCGGCCGGTGTCGCCGATCTGGCCGCCGCCCTCGGCGTAGAACGGGGTGCGGTCGAGGACGACCTCGACCTCGTCGCCCTCGGTGGCGGCGGGCGAGGAGACGCCGTTGACCAGGAGGCCGACGACGCGGGACTCGCCCTCGGTGGCGGAGTAGCCGATGAAGTCCGTGGCACCGGAGGCGTCGGCGATCTCGCGGTACGCGCCGACGTTCGCATGGCCCGTCTTCTTGGCCTGGGCGTCCGCCTTGGCGCGCTCCCGCTGCTCCTTCATCAGGCGCCGGAAGCCGTCCTCGTCCACGGACAGGCCCTGCTCGGCCGCCATTTCGAGGGTGAGGTCGATCGGGAAGCCCCACGTGTCGTGGAGCAGGAACGCCTTGTCGCCGGCGAGGACCGTCTTGCCGGCGGCCTTCGTCTCGGTGACGGCGGTGTCCAGGATGTTCGTGCCGCCCTTGAGGGCCTTGAGGAACGCGGCCTCCTCGGCGAGCGCGACCTGCTCGATGCGCTTGCGGTCGGTGATCAGCTCCGGGTACTGCTGCCCCATCGTGTTGATCACGACGTCGAGCAGCTCCTGCACGACGGGACCGGTGGCGCCGAGGATGCGCATGTTGCGGATGGCGCGGCGCATGATGCGGCGCAGCACGTAGCCGCGGCCCTCGTTGCCGGGCGTGACGCCGTCGCCGATGAGCATCGTCGACGTGCGCATGTGGTCGGCGACGACGCGGAGCGAGACGTCCGACTCGTGCTTCTCGCCGTAGCGGACACCGGTCAGCTCGGTGGCCTTGTCGATGATGACGCGCAGGGTGTCCGTCTCGTACATGTTCTGGACGCCCTGGAGGATCATGGCGAGACGCTCGAGGCCGAGACCCGTGTCGATGTTCTTCGACGGCAGGTCGCCGAGGATCTCGAAGTCCTCCTTGCCGATGCCGGCGCCGCGCTCGTACTGCATGAAGACCAGGTTCCAGATCTCCACGTAGCGCTCGTCGTTGACGAGCGGGCCGCCCTCCTCGCCGAACTCGGGGCCGCGGTCGTAGTTGATCTCCGAGCACGGGCCGCAGGGTCCGGGGACGCCCATGGACCAGAAGTTGTCCTTCTTGCCGAGGCGCTGGATGCGCTCCTTCGGCACGCCGACGACCTCGTGCCAGATGCGCTCGGCCTCGTCGTCGTCGAGGTAGACGGTGATCCAGAGCTTCTCGGGCTCCAGGCCGTAACCACCCTTGTCCTGGGGCGTGGTGAGCAGCTCCCAGGCGTACTTGATGGCGCCTTCCTTGAAGTAGTCGCCGAAGGAGAAGTTGCCGCACATCTGGAAGAACGTGCCGTGGCGGGTCGTCTTGCCGACCTCTTCGATGTCCGGCGTGCGCACGCACTTCTGCACCGAGGTGGCGCGCGGCGCGGGCGGCTTGACCTCGCCCAGGAAGTAGGGCTTGAACGGGACCATGCCTGCGGGGACGAGCAGCAGAGTCGGGTCGTCCGCGATGAGCGACGCCGAGGGCACGACCTTGTGGCCACGCTCCTCGAAGAAGCTCAGCCAGCGGCGACGGATTTCAGCCGACTCCATCAGTGGTCCTCATTCCGGTTGTTGATCGAGTACCTGGTGTTCTCGAGGTACTTGGGTTGCTTGGTGTTCTGAATGACCGCGAAGCGGCGCTGCGGCAGCTCGTCCGGCTCGGGGCGCTCGCTGATGCCGAGCGCGTCGCCGAGCTCGGCCTCGCGCTCCGCCATGTTGTCGCGGACGTCGAGGGCGAAGTCCTTGAGCTTGTGCCCCGCCTCGACCGCCTTGTTGGCGGCCTGGGCCGCAAGACTCTCCGGCGTCAGCTGCTTGAGCTTGCGGTTGACCTTGGTGGTGGCCCAGACGCCGGCGGCTGCGCCCGCGGTGAACCAGAACGTACGGCGGAACATGTCGTCGGTCAGTCCCTCTTCACGATCACGGTACGACGCGGCTGCTTGGCGGGCGCGTCCTTGCCCCGGCCGCCGATGGCGCGGCGCACCCCGTAGCCGAACGCGGCCACCTTGACCAGCGGGCCGCCGAAGGTGGAGGCCACGGTGGAGGAGAGCGCCGACGCGTTCGACGTGACTTCCTGGACGTCAGAGGCGATCGAGTCGACGCGGTCGATCTGGGTCTGCGCGGAGCGCACCGCGGCGGACGCGTCGGCGAGCAGCGGGACGGCCTGTTCGGTCACGTCCGCGACCAGCTTGGTGGTGGCCCTGAGCGTCTGGGCCAGCCTCACGAGCGCCACCGCGAGGAAGGAGACCAGGATCGCCCAGAAGACAGCCACCAGGATCCCGGCAACCTCTCCACCGGACACTTGGCACCGCTCCCTAGCTCTGCCGAAAGCTCTGTACGAACGCACAGCTGCTGAACATCGAAAAGTCGTGCCCCGAGCCTATCGCGCCCACCGCCGCGCTCCGTACCGCATTCGCCTCCCGGGCGGCGGTGAATCGAAAGAGCGATTGTACGGGCCGCACACGGCTGAGTACGCTCTGTGGTCTATGCGACGCCCTTCGCACCCCACCGATGTCCCCGCGAGTCCCCCGCGCCCCGGCAATCTGCCCCACGAGGTGAACCGCTTCGTCGGTCGCGCCGCCGAGGTCACCGCGCTGGTGGCGGCCCTGGAGGCCGGTCGCCTCGTCACCGTCACCGGGGTCGGGGGCGTCGGCAAGTCCCGCTTCGTCGCGCGCGCCGCGGCCCACGTGCCGAGGGAGCTGTGCCCCGACGGGGTGTGGCGGGTGGAGCTGGCCGATGTGCGGCTCCCGGAGCTCGTCGAGTACACGCTGGCCGAGGCGCTCGGCCTGACCGACCACACCACGCGCCCGCCCCGGCAGGTCCTGGTCGACCATCTCGCGGAGCGCGGGATCGTCCTGGTGCTCGACGGCTTCGAGCACCTCGTCGACGCGTGCGCCGCGCTCGTACGGGATCTGCTGCGCGCGGCGCCGGGGCTTCGGGTGGTCGCGGTGGGCCGCAGGCCGCTGGCGGTCGACGGGGAGCGGGTGTTCCCGCTGGCACCGCTGACGCCGGCGGACGCGGCCGAGCTGTTCGCGGACCGGGCGGCGGCGCTGCTGCCGTGGTTCGAGCGGGACGGGCGCACCCGGGTCGACGTGCTGGAGGTGTGCCGCCGCCTGGACGGGCTGCCGCTCGCGGTGGAGCTGGCGGCGGGCCGGCTGCGGGCGCTGTCGCCGGGGCAGCTGGTGGAGCGGCTCGACGATCGGTTCCGGCTGCTGCGGGGCGGCGGCAGGGACGCGCTGCCGCGCCACCAGACGCTGCGCACCACGATCGGCTGGAGCCACGAACTGTGCACGCCGCGGGAGCGGTTGCTGTGGGCGCGCCTGTCGGTGTTCTCCGGCTCGTTCGATCTGGAGGCGGCGGAGTACGTGTGCGGGGGCGAGGGCCTTGCCGCGGACGACGTCCTCGACGTGCTCGACGCGCTGCTCGCGCAGTCCGTGGTGGTGCGCGAGGAGGCGCGGGGCGGGGCGCGCTACCGGATGCTCGACACGGTCCGCGCGTACGGGGCGGAGTGGCTGGACGACCTGGGCGACGGCCGCCGGATGCGGCGCAGGCACCGCGACTGGTACATGGGGCTCGCGACCTGGTGCGAGCTGGACTGGTTCTCGCCGCGGCAGAGCGAGGTGGCGGCCCGCATCGAGGCGGAGCTGCCGAATCTGCGGGCGGCCCTCGAGCACTGCCTGACCGAGCCGGGCGAGACGTATCTGGGCCAGTACCTGGCGGGCACGCTGTGGTTCTACTGGGCGGGCTGCGGGCGGCTCGCCGAGGGGCGGCACTGGCTGGACCGCAGCGTGGGGCGCGACGCCGACCCCGACGGCGGCGGGCCCGGTGCCGGGGACCTGGAGTACGAGGCCTCGCGCCTCAAGGCGCTGTGGGTGCTCGGCTACGTCGCGATCCTCCAGGGCGACACCGTGCCCGCGCTCGCCGCGCTGCAGGAGTGCCGCGAGGAGGCGGAGCGGGCGGGCGACGCGACGGCGCTCGCGTACGCGGTGCACCGCACGGGCTGTCTCGCGCTGGTCACGGACGATCTGCCGCGCGCCGAGGAGTGGCTGCGCAGCGCGCTCGCGGACTACCGGGAGATCGGCGAGCTGAACAGCAACGTCCTGATGGGTCAGGTCGAGCTGGCGATGGCGGTCGCGTTCCAGGGCGACCTGGCGCAGGCCGTGGCGCTGTGCACGGACGTACGGCAGGTGTGCGAGGACCACGGGGAGCGCTGGACGCTCGCGTACGCGCTGTACGTGCTGGCGTACGCGCGGTGGACGGAGGGCCGGCTCGGTCAGGCGCGGGCGCTGCTCGACGAGTGCCTGGCCATCGACCACGAGTTCCACGATCTGCTGGGCACGGTGCTGGCGCTCGAGCTGCTCGCGCTGGTCACGGTCGAGGAGGGGGACGCCGCGGAGGCCGCGGTGCTCCAGGGGGCCGCGGCCCGGATGTGGACGTCGGTGGGGCTGCCGCTGTTCGGTTCGGCGCACTACAACGCGCCGCACGAGCGGTGCGAGAGGCGGGCGCGGCAGGCGCTCGGCGACGCCCGCTTCGCCGAACTGGCGCGTACGGGCGAGGAGTTGGGGCTCGACGAGGCGGTGGCGCGGGCGCTCGGCAGCGGTCGGCGGCCCGCTCGGGCCGCGGCGGTGCCACGGCCCCGACCCGCGGAACCGGTCCCCGACACACGCGAACCCGCCACCTCCCGCACCCGTAGGGGCGGGGAGACGGCGGGCTGAAACGCAGGTGGTACTACGTCCGCGAACCGGGGATCCGGTTTAGCGGGCGTAGTACTCGACGACGAGCTGCTCGTCGCAGACCACGGGGATCTCCTTGCGGTTCGGGTCACGGTCCAGGCGGAAGGCCAGGGCCTTCAGGTTGACCTGGAGGTAACGCGGGGTCTCGCCCTCGGGGGCGAAGCCGCCCTCACGCGCGACCTGGAACAGCGGCTTGTTGCGGCTGCGCTCACGGACCATCACGACGTCGTCGGGACGGACACGGAACGAGGGCTTGTCGACCTTCTGGCCGTTGACCTCGATGTGGCCGTGCACGACCATCTGACGGGCCTGGTAGATCGTGCGGGCGATGCCCGAACGGAGAACCAGGGCGTCGAGACGACGCTCGAGCTCGACGACGAGCGCCTCGCCCGTCTTGCCCTCGACCTTCTTGGCACGCTCGTAGGCGCGCGCGATCTGCTTCTCGCTCAGGTCGTACTGGGCGCGCAGACGCTGCTTCTCGAGCAGACGGACCTTGTAGTCCGAGTTCTGCTTGCGGCCGCGGCCGTGCTCGCCCGGCGGGTAGGGGCGGGCCTCGAAGTACTTGACGGCCTTCGGGGTCAGCGCGATGCCGAGGGCACGCGACTTCTTGACCTTGGGGCGGGACTGGTTCGCCATGAACCAAACACCTCATGTTTCTGATGCGAATACGGCTTCACCAGGGTTCGGGGAGGTCGCATCCGCAGCCCGGGAAACCCTTCTCACCGAGGTGAACAGGGCAGCCGCTCCCGGATCTGGGCACATACGTGCAGCACGCGAGTGGCCCACCGACCGTGTCCCCGGCCCTCGCGGGCGGAACGGGTGGTGGGCTGCCCGCGACACCTTCGAAGGTGCGCGACGCTCCTGGATCTCCTGTGCCGCGCGGTTTCTACGCCGTGCGGTTCGGGGGATCCGGCTTGATGTCCCGCTCTGGTGGTGCCGGTCTCCCTTTCGGGATCCCGGGCACGGGACACAGCACTTCGCAGCAGTCTACCGGATCAGGCGGACCCCTCCGTCCCCGGGCCCTTGAGCCGCTCGCGGACCCGCTCCACCACGTCCGCGTACCGGGCCTCCGCCCCGTAGCGCGTCGGCTGGTAGTAGCGGCGGTCGGCGATGGCGTCCGGGGCGTACTGCTGGGCGGCGATGCCGCCGGGCACGTCGTGCGGGTACACATAGCCCTGCGCGTGGCCCAGCTTGGCGGCGCCCTTGTAGTGGCCGTCGCGCAGGTGCGGGGGGACGGGGCCCGCGAGGCCCTTGCGGACGTCCTCCATGGCGGCGCCGATCGCGGTCGTCGCCGCGTTGGACTTCGGGGCGAGGGCCAGGGCGATCGTCGCGTGACTGAGGGTGAGCGCCGCCTCCGGGAAGCCGATCATCGCGACGGCCTGGGCGGCGGCGACGGCGGTCGGCAGGGCCGTCGGGTCGGCGAGGCCGATGTCCTCGCTCGCGGAGATCATCAGGCGGCGGGCGATGAACCGGGGGTCCTCGCCCGCCTCGATCATCCGGGCCAGGTAGTGCAGCGCCGCGTCCACGTCCGAACCGCGGATGGACTTGATGAGGGCGCTCGCCACGTCGTAGTGCTGATCCCCGCCCTTGTCGTACGTCACCGCCGCGCGGTTGACGGACTCCTCGACGCTTTCGAGGGTGATGGTCTCCTCGCCCTTGGCGATGGCCGCTCCCGCCGCCGCTTCCAGGGCGGTGAGGGCCCGCCGGGCGTCGCCGCCGGCCACCCGCAGGATGTGGTCCCGCGCGTCCTCGTCGAGGGTGACCGCTCCGTCGAGGCCGCGGTCCTCGGTGAGCGCGCGGTCGAGGAGGCCGCGCAGGTCGTCGTCGGTGAGCGGCTCGAGCGTGAGCAGCAGGGAGCGGGAGAGCAGCGGGGAGATCACCGAGAAGTACGGGTTCTCCGTGGTCGCCGCGATCAGCGTCACCCAGCGGTTCTCGACGGCGGGCAGCAGGGAGTCCTGCTGGGCCTTGCTGAAGCGGTGGATCTCGTCGAGGAAGAGGACGGTGTCCTTGCCGTGCGCGCCCAGGGCGCGGCGGGCGCCCTCGATGACGGCGCGTACTTCCTTGACGCCCGCGGTGATCGCGGACAGCTCCACGAACCGCTTGTTCGTCGCCTTCGACACCACGTACGCGAGCGTGGTCTTGCCGATGCCGGGCGGGCCCCAGAGGATCACCGAGGAGGCTCCGGCGGGGCCAGACCCGCCCTCGCCGACGAGGCGGCGCAGCGGCGAACCCTGCTTGAGCAGGTGCTGCTGGCCGACGACCTCGTCGAGGGTGCGCGGGCGCATCCGGACGGCCAGGGGGCTGGCGGACGGGTCCTTCTCCTGGCGGTCTTCGGCTGCGGCGGTGAACAGGTCGGCTTCCACGGTCAAAACCCTAAGTCACGCCACTGACAACGCCGCGGGCGCGGGCCGCTCAGGCCCAGAGGGTGGAGCCCCAGCGCGTGAAGATCAGGACGGCGATGATGCCGATGTGCAGGACGGGCAGCGCCCAGGTGAAGTCCTCGAAGAACGTCCGGACCCCGCGCGGCGCGGGCAGGAAACCGTTGCGGACGTTGGACGACGTGACGTACCAGAACATCAGGATGGTGGCGACCCAGGCCAGGCAGCACCACAGGCACAGCGCGTTGATCCGGTACAGGGACTGGAACTGCAGCCAGGACACGAAGCAGACGCCGAAGAGGCAGCCGAAGTTGAAGGTCAGCCAGTACCAGCGCGGGAACCGGGCGCGGGCCAGCAGGCTCATGCCGACGCAGATCACGATGCCGTAGGTGACGAGGCCGAGCCACGGGTTCGGGAAGCCGAACGCCGTCGCCTGGTCGCTCTTCATGATGTTGCCGCAGGAGATGACCGGGTTGATGGAGCAGCCCGGCGTGAAGTTCGGGTCCTCGGCCAGCTTGAGCTTGTCGAGGGTGATGACCCAGGAGGCGAGCAGCCCGGCGGCTCCTGTGATCACCAGCAGCAGCCCGAAGGCCATGCTGCCGCCGACGGAGCGGGATGCGGGCTCGGCACCGCTGTCGCGGGACGCACCGCTGTCGCGGGACACGGTGTCGCTTGCTGGGGTCGTCTTGCTCATCACGCCGATCCGTAGGTGAGTACGCGAGTGGGGTGCTGCGGTCGTGCTCATTGTGCCGCACCGGCCCCCGTGTCCACCGTTCGTTGGACATAAGCATGTACGCCTCACGGGGCGAAATTGTTCGAGGCCCCGGAACAGAGTTCCGGGGCCTCGAACACAGGCTGTGCGCCGGCTGTGAGCCGTACGCGGGGCGCTACTTCAGCTTCGCGGTGAGCACGCCGACGACGTCGTCGACCGCGACGGCGTCCTGCTCGCCGGACTCCATGTCCTTGAGCTGCACGACACCGTCGGCGAGGTCCCGCTCGCCGGCGACGAGCGTGAAGCGGGCGCCCGAGCGGTTGGCGTTCTTCATGGCGCCCTTGAGGCCCTTGCCGCCGAAGGAGAAGTCGGCCGAGATCCCGGCCTTGCGCAGCTCGGTCACCTTGGCGAAGAGGACGCGCCGCGCCTCGTCGCCGAGCGGCACCGCGAACACGCTGGTGGTGGCGGGCAGTTCGAGCTCGACGCCCTCCGCCTGGAGCGCGAGGACCGTACGGTCGACGCCGAGGGCCCAGCCGACGGACGGCAGCGAAGGGCCGCCGATCATCTCGGAGAGGCCGTCGTAGCGGCCGCCGCCGCCGACCGCGGACTGCGAGCCGAGGCCGTCGTGGACGAACTCGAAGGTGGTGCGGGTGTAGTAGTCGAGCCCGCGGACCAGCTTCTCGTCGTCCTCGAAGGCGACGCCCTCGGCGGTGAGCAGCTCGCGCACCTGCTCGTGGTACGCCTTGCAGGCGTCGCACAGGTAGTCGCGCAGCAGCGGTGCGTCGGTGAGCTGCTTCTGGACGTCGGGCCGCTTGTCGTCGAGGACGCGCAGCGGGTTGATCTCGGCGCGGCGCAGGGTCTCCTCGTCGAGGTCGAGGCCGCGCAGGAAGGTCTGGAGCGCCTCCCGGTAGACGGGGCGGCACTCCTTGTCGCCGAGCGAGTTCAGCAGGATGCGGAAGTTCCGCAGGCCGAGCGAGCGGTACGCCTGGTCGGCCAGGATGATCAGCTCGGCGTCCAGGGCCGGGTCCTCGGCGCCGATGGCCTCGGCGCCGACCTGGGAGAAGTGCCTGTAGCGGCCCTTCTGGGGGCGCTCGTAGCGGTAGTACGAGCCCGAGTACCAGAGCTTGACCGGGAGGTTGCCCGCCTTGTGGAGGTTGGCCTCCAGGGCGGCGCGCAGCACGGAGGCGGTGCCCTCGGGACGGAGGGCGAGCCTGTCGCCGCCCTTGGTCTCGAAGGCGTACATCTCCTTGGTGACGATGTCGGTGGACTCGCCGACACCGCGCGCGAAGAGCTCGACGTTCTCGAAGCCGGGCGTCTCGATGTAGCCGTAGCCGGAGTTCCGCAGCGGGGCGGAGATCGCCTCGCGGACCGCGAGGTACGTTGCGGAGTCCGGCGGAAGCAGGTCGTAGGTGCCCTTGGGGGCCTGGAAGGTACTCACGGGAGGTTTCTCGTCACATTCCTCGTCGGGGACCGGTGGAGGGTCCCTGGCCGGCGGCCACCTGCCGCAGATACGGGTTGGTGGCGCGCTCCTGGCCGATGGTCGTCTGGGAGCCGTGTCCGGACAGCACCACGGTCGAGTCGTCGAGCGGCAGGCACACGCGGGCCAGCGATTCGAGTATGTCGTCCATGGAGCCACCGGGAAGGTCGGTGCGTCCGATGGAGCCGGCGAACAGCAGGTCGCCCGAGAAGAAGACGGACGGGACGTCCGCCGCCTCGGGCATCCTGAAGGTCACCGACCCCTTGGTATGGCCCGGCGCGTGCGCGACGCTGAAGTCGAGCCCGGCGAGCTTCAGCTCGGCGCCGTCGGACAGCTCCCGCACGTCGTCCGGCTCCCCCACGGACAGCTCGCCCATGAGCGGCATGCCGATGGCGCGGCCGATGCCCTTCTCCGGGTCGCTCATCATGTAGCGGTCCTCGGGGTGGATCCAGGCCGGGACGTCGTGCGCCCCGCAGACCGGGACGACCGAGGCGACATGGTCGATGTGCCCGTGCGTGAGGACGACCGCCACCGGCTTGAGGCGGTGCTTCCTGAGCGCTTCCTCGACTCCCTCGGCGGCCTGGTGGCCCGGGTCGATGATCACGCACTCCTCACCCGCGGCGGGGGCAACCAGATAACAGTTGGTGCCCCAGGCCCCGGCGGGGAACCCGGCAATCAGCACAATCGTCCTTCGTATGTCGTGGAACCGTCGTCCAAACGGAATGCGGCGCCTCAGAGCCTACCGGCGCGGCCGTTTCCACAGCGAACCCGTATACGGTACGGGGCACCAACAGGGGCCCCACGAGGTCACGAGACGTACGAGGAGAAGACCCGGTGGTCAGCAAGGATCAGCGGCAGCGTCAGCTCGCCCGGGAGAAGTTCCTGCGCCAGCAGCAGCGGCGCGAGTCCGCTCGACGCAAGGCGCGCACCCGCAACACCGTGATCGCCTCCGTGCTCGCGGTGGCCGTCCTCGGCACCGGTGGTGCGTACGCCGCCGGGGCCTTCAGCGGTGACGACAAGAAGGACACCGCGGGCGCGGAGGCCAGCCCGTCGGCCTCGCCGAGCAAGAAGGCGTCCGAGCCGAAGATGGCGATCGACAAGAAGGCCGCGTACGACATGGCCCTCAAGACGAGCGCCGGCGACATCACGGTCGCCATGGACGCGGCGAAGACCCCGCACACCGTGAACTCGTTCAAGCACCTCGCCGACAAGGGCTTCTTCGACGGGACGAAGTGCCACCGCCTCACCACGCAGGGCATCTACGTCCTGCAGTGCGGCGACCCGGAGGGCACGGGCGCGGGCGGTCCCGGGTACACGATCCCGGACGAGAACCTGAAGGGCCTCGGCAAGCCGGCCAAGGACGGCTCGGTGACGTACAAGGCGGGCACGGTGGCGATGGCCAACACCGGGCAGCCCGACTCCGGCGGCAGCCAGTTCTTCCTCGTCTACAAGGACAGCAAGCTGACGCCGACGTACACCCCGGTGGGCACCATGGACGCCAAGGGTCTGAAGGTCGTCCAGGACGTCGCCGCGAAGGGTGTCACCGGTGGCTCCGGGGACGGGGCGCCGAAGAAGGCCGTCAAGGTCGAGAAGGCCACCGTCACCAAGAAGTGAGGCCGCAGGCCACCCCACGCGCGCGTACGCAGGAATTGAGCCGCGCTGAGTGCGGACAGTGGGGTGGCCGTTCGCCTAGATTGGCTTCGTACAGCGCGGATTCGAGCCGCGTTGTGGAGGGCGGGCCGGGCCCGCCAGGAAACTGTGGACGATGCCGGGGGCGCCACGCCCCGCACGGGCATCATGTGGAGGAGGCGCTGTGAGCAGCGACCCGTGGGGCCGCGTCGACGAGACGGGGACCGTGTACGTGCGTAATGCCGACGGCACCGAGCGTGAGGTCGGTTCGTGGAAGGCCGGGTCTCCCGACGAGGCCCTTGCCTACTTCAAGCGCAAGTACGACGGCCTGGTCGTCGAGATCGGGCTCCTCGAACGCCGGGTGCAGACGACGGACCTGTCGGCCAAGGACGCCATGACGGCGATCGAGCACCTGCGGGAGCAGGTCACGGACGCGCATGCGATCGGTGACCTGGACGCGCTCGGCAAGCGGCTCGACAAGCTGGTGGAGAACGTCGAGGCCCGCCGCGAGGAGCGCAAGGCCCAGAAGGCCAAGCAGTCCGACGAGGCGCGGCACGCCAAGGAGGCGCTGGTCACCGAGGCGGAGGAGCTGGCGCAGTCCGAGCAGTGGCGGGCGGCCGGCGAGCGGCTGCGCGCCCTGGTGGACACCTGGAAGGGTCTGCCGCGCCTCGACCGCAAGTCGGACGACGAGCTGTGGCACCGCTTCTCGCACGCCCGCTCTGCCTTCTCGAAGCGCCGCAAGGCCCACTTCGCCTCGCTCGACGCGCAGCGCGAGGAGGCCCGCAAGACCAAGGAGAAGCTGGTCGCGGAGGCCGAGTCGCTGTCGAACTCGACGGACTGGGGGGCCACGGCCGCCCGGTACCGCGACCTGATGGCGGACTGGAAGGCCGCGGGCCGCGCGCAGCGCGAGCACGAGGACGACCTGTGGAACCGCTTCCGGGGCGCCCAGGACGTCTTCTTCGCGGCCCGCAGCGCGGTGTTCGCCGAGCGCGACGCCGAGCAGGGCGAGAACCTCAAGCTCAAGGAGGCGCTCGCAGACGAGGCGGAGAAGCTGCTGCCGATCGAGGACCTGAAGTCGGCGCGCGCCGCGTTCCGCTCGATCAACGAGCGGTGGGAGGCCATCGGTCACGTGCCGCGGGACGCCCGCCCGAAGGTCGAGGGCCGGATGCACGCCGTGGAGCGCGCCATCCAGGAGTCCGAGGAAGCCGAGTGGCGGCGTACGAACCCGGAGGCGCGGGCGCGTGCGGAGGGCCTCACCGGCCAGCTCCAGGCGGCCGTCGACAAGCTGACGGGCCAGATCGAGCAGGCCCGCGCGCAGGGCAACAACGCGAAGGCGGACAAGCTCCAGAAGGAGCTCGACGGACGCCAGGCGCTTCTTGACCAGGCGCTGAAGGGCTTGCACGAGTTCGGCGGCTAGCGGCCACCCGAGACGCAAGTACGGCCCCCGAGCACTGTGCTCGGGGGCCGTACTTGCGTCTCGGGGATTTGCCCCGGACTCCGCGCCTCAATCGCCGGCGGGGCTTGATCGTTATGGCCTGCGCGCCGACGTCACCCGGTAGACGTCGTACACGCCCTCCACGCCACGCACCGCCTTCAGGACGTGGCCCAGGTGCTTCGGGTCGCCCATCTCGAAGGTGAAGCGGGAGGTGGCCACCCGGTCGCGGGAGGTCTGCACCGCCGCGGACAGGATGTTGACGTGCTGGTCCGACAGAACGCGGGTCACGTCGGACAGCAGCCGGGACCGGTCGAGCGCCTCCACCTGGATCGCCACCAGGAAGACCGACGACTGGGTCGGCGCCCACTCGACCTCGAGGATCCGCTCCGGCTCGCGGGACAGCGAGTCGACGTTCACGCAGTCGCTGCGGTGAACCGATACGCCGCTCCCCCGCGTGACGAAGCCGATGATCGGGTCGCCGGGCACCGGCGTGCAGCAGCGCGCCAGCTTCACCCAGACGTCGTCGACGCCCTTGACCACGACACCGGGGTCCGCGTTCGAGCGACGCTTGGAGCGGCCGCGCGAGGGCGGTGCGCTCTCGGCGATGTCCTCGTTGGCGGCCTCTTCCCCGCCGAGCGCCTGGACGAGCTTCTGCACGACGGACTGCGCCGTGACATGGCCCTCGCCGATCGCGGCGTACAGCGACGAGATGTCGGGGTAGCGCATCTCGTGCGCGAGCGTCACCAGGGAGTCGCCGGTCAGGATGCGCTGGATCGGCAGGTTCTGCTTGCGCATGGCCCGCGCGATGGCGTCCTTGCCCTGCTCGATGGCCTCCTCGCGGCGCTCCTTGGAGAACCACGCGCGGATCTTGTTGCGCGCACGCGGCGACTTGACGAAGCCCAGCCAGTCGCGGGACGGGCCCGCGCCCTGCGCCTTGGACGTGAAGACCTCGACCAGGTCGCCGTTGTCGAGGGTCGATTCGAGCGGGACCAGGCGTCCGTTGACGCGTGCTCCTATGGTCCGGTGGCCGACCTCGGTGTGGACCGCGTACGAGAAGTCCACCGGGGTCGCCCCGGCCGGGAGCGCTATGACGTCGCCCTTCGGAGTGAAGACGAAGACCTCGTTGCGGGAGAGGTCGAAGCGCAGGGACTCCAGGAACTCCCCGGGGTCCTCCGTCTCCTTCTGCCAGTCGAGCAGCTGGCGCAGCCACGCCATGTCGTTGAGGTGGTCGTCCTTGCCCTTGCCGGACGACTTCGGCGCGTCGGTGCGCACCTTGGAGGCGCCGGCGACGGCCTCCTGCTTGTACTTCCAGTGCGCGGCGATGCCGTACTCGGCACGGCGGTGCATGTCGAACGTGCGGATCTGGAGCTCGACGGGCTTGCCGTTCGGGCCGATCACCGTCGTGTGCAGCGACTGGTACATGTTGAACTTGGGCATCGCGATGTAGTCCTTGAACCGCCCCGGAACCGGGTTCCAGCGGGCGTGGACGGTGCCCAGTGCCGCGTAGCAGTCGCGGACCGTGTCGACGAGGACGCGGATGCCCACCAGGTCGTAGATCTCCGCGAAGTCACGGCCGCGGACGATCATCTTCTGGTAGACGCTGTAGTAGTGCTTCGGGCGGCCCGTGACGGTCGCCTTGATGCGGGCCGCGCGCAGGTCGGACTGCACCTCGTCGGTCACTATGGCCAGGTACTCGTCGCGCTTGGGCGCGCGCTCGGCCACGAGCCGCACGATCTCGTCGTACATCTTGGGGTAGAGGATCGCGAAGGCGAGGTCCTCCAGCTCCCACTTGATGGTGTTCATGCCCAGGCGGTGCGCCAGCGGAGCGTAGATCTCCAGCGTCTCCCGGGCCTTCTTCTCCTGCTTCTCGCGCTTGAGATAGCGCATGGTGCGCATGTTGTGCAGGCGGTCGGCCAGCTTGATGACGAGGACACGCGGGTCCTTGGCCATCGCGACGACCATCTTGCGCACGGTCTCGGCCTGCGCGGCCTCGCCGAACTTGACCTTGTCGAGCTTGGTGACGCCGTCGACGAGGAGGGCCACCTGGTCGCCGAAGTCGCGGCGCAGGGTGTCGAGGCCGTACTCGGTGTCCTCGACCGTGTCGTGCAACAGGCCCGCCATCAGGGTGGCCGGGTCCATGCCCAGCTCGGCGAGGATCGTCGTCACGGCGAGCGGGTGCGTGATGTACGGGTCCCCGCTCTTGCGCTTCTGGCCGCGGTGCCAGCGCTCGGCGACCTGGTAGGCGCGCTCGACCTGGCGCAGCGTGGACGTCTCGATCTTCGGGTCGTTGCTGCGCACTATCCGCAGCAGCGGCTCGAGGACCGGGTTGTACGGGTTGGAGCGCTGGACGCCGAGGCGGGCCAGGCGGGCGCGGACACGGTTGGAGGAGCCGGAGCGGGCCGCGGGCTGGTTCGTGGCCGCGCGGATCGCGGGCGGCGGCGTGGGGCGCTGCTGCTCGGTCGGGGGCTTGGGGCGCGGCGCGGCGGCAGCGGAGCCGCCGGACGGCGGTGCGGGCTTCGGGGCCTTCGCGTCCTTCGAGGGCGCGCCGGAGGGAGCCGCGGACCGGTCGGCCTGCTGGTCGTGCGCGGCGGCGGTAAGTGGCTTGGCCTCGTCTGGCAACGGCGCTCCTCGTGCACGACGGGTCCCCCGTTCAGGTCCCGGAGAGCCCATGGTATCGATCCGGCGCCGTCGGCTCGCCCTGGGCGGGAGGGACGACGTCGTACTCCTGAAACACCGGGGGCGGGCGCCGGATTCCTCCGGGCCCGCCGGGACGGCTGTGAGCTGGCGTTCTACACGACGAGCAGGGCATCGAGGGGGGCTCCGTCGAGCGCGGATTCGAGGCGCTCGCGGCCCGGCAGGAAGCCCAGCTCCATGAGGACGGCGCAGCCCGCGACCTCAGCGCCCGCGCGGCGGATCAGGCGGACCGCGGCCTCGGCGGTGCCGCCGGTGGCCAGCACGTCGTCGATCACCATGACGCGGTCGTCGCCGCCCAGGTCCTCGGCGTGCACCTCGATCTCGGCGGAGCCGTACTCCAGGTCGTACGACTGCGCGAGCGTCGCGCCGGGGAGCTTGCCCGCCTTGCGTACGGGGATGAATCCGAGGCCCGCGCGGACGGCGACGGGGGCGCCCAGGATGAAGCCGCGGGCCTCCAGGCCGACGATCTTCGTCGCGCCGCTGCGGACGCAGAGCTCCGCGAGGGTGTCGGTGAGGGCGGTGAAGGCGGCCGGGTCCGCGAGCAGCGGGGTGATGTCCTTGAAGAGGACACCGGGCTCCGGGTAGTCCTGCACGTCGCGAATGCGGCTGAGGAGCAGCTCCTTGATGTCGGTCATTTCTGCACCTCAGCGAGTGGGTAAGGGGGTGTCCGGACTTTTCGACCGCTTTGCGCGACCGCCAAACACTAACAGTCGCCACCGACGGGGAACGCCGAGGGCGCCAGGAGCCCGATGGCTCCTGGCGCCCTGGTGACGACCGGTGCGGTCCGGGTCAGCGGCGCTTGCCCGAGGGGCGGCCGCGGCCGCGGTTGCGGACCGGCTGGTTGCGCGGGCCGGATCCGGCGCCCGCTGCGGCGGCGTCCTGCGGCTCGGCGTCGGTGTCCACGGTGCCGTCGGCCTGGTGGCCGACGACGGCCGTGTCGCCCTTCGCCGCGGCGGCGCCCCGCTTGGCGAGCACCCGCTTCTTGAGCGTCTTCATCTTCGGGTCGCGCTCCTTGAGGTCGGCGACCAGCGGAGTGGCGATGAAGATCGACGAGTAGGCACCGGCGGCGAGACCCACGAAGAGCGACAGCGAGATGTCGTTCAGCATGCCCGCGCCGAGGAAGCCGCCGCCGATGAACAGCAGGCCCGCGACCGGGAGGAGCGCCACGACCGTGGTGTTGATCGAGCGGACCAGGGTGCTGTTGATCGACCGGTTGGCGACCTCGCTGTACGTCCAGCGCGTCTGCTTCTCCAGGCCCTTGGTCTGTTCCTTGAGCGAGTCGAAGACGACGACCGTGTCGTAGAGCGAATAACCGAGGATGGTCAACAGACCGATCACCGTGCCCTGGGTGACCTCGAAGCCCACCAGGGCATAGATCCCGACGGTGATGGTGATGTCGTGGATCAGGGCGACCAGTGCCGCGAGTGCCATCCGCCATTCGAAGGCGATCGCCAGATAGATCACGACGAGGACCATGAAGATCGCGAGGCCCTGCCAGGCCTTGTTCGCGATCGACGCGCCCCAACTCGGGCCCACCAGGTCGGCGTTGATGTCGTCGGCCTTGATGTCCATGTCCTTGGACAGCTCGGCCTTGATCTGGTCCGACTTGGCCGTGTCGACGCCCGCGACCTGGATGCGCAGGCCGCCGGAGCCGAGCTCCTGGACGACCGCCGGGTGGCCCGAGGCGTCGGCGGCGTACTCCTCGGCCTTCTGGGCCGAGACGCTGGTCTTGGGCGTCGTGAAGATCGCGCCGCCCTCGAACTCGATGCCCATGTTCAGGCCGCGCACCGCCAGGCCGACGATGGCCGTGATGGTGATCAGGATCGAGACGCCGTACCAGATCTTGCGCTTCCCGATGAAGTCGTACCCGACCTCACCGCGATACAGCTTGGCGCCGAGATTGCCCAGCTTCGACATCTCACGCCTCCTTCGGGTCGACAGGGCGGGTGGCGCGGCGGGTGCGACGCAGCGGGGGCTGCACGCCGAGGCGCTTCGGATCGAGGCCGGACCACTTGTGCCCGCCGGTGAAGAACTTCGTACGGGCCAGGAGCGTCATCAGCGGCTTGGTGAAGAGGAACACCACGACGATGTCGAGCAGGGTGGTCAGGCCCAGCGTGAACGCGAAGCCCTGCACCTTGCCGACGGTCACGATGTAGAGCACCGCGGCCGCGAGGAACGACACGAAGTCGGAGACCAGGATGGTGCGCCGGGCCCGCGGCCAGGCGCGCTCCACGGCGGGCCGCACCGTGCGGCCCTCTCTGATCTCGTCGCGGATCCGCTCGAAGTACACGATGAACGAGTCCGCGGTGATGCCGATGGCCACGATGGCACCGCAGACGGCCGGCAGGTTCAGCGCGAAGCCGATGGCCGGGCCGAGCAGCGTCATCAGGGTGTACGTGAGGATGCCGGAGGTCAGCAGCGAGGCGAGCGCGATGAGCGACAGGCCCCGGTAGTAGACCACCAGGTAGATCACGACGAGCGCGAGGCCGATGGCGCCCGCGATCAGGCCGGCGTCGAGCTGCTCACCGCCGAGCGCGGCGGTCACGGAGGTGACGCTCTGCTCGTGGAAGGTCAGCGGCAGGGCGCCGTACGACAGCACGTTGGCGAGGTCCTGGGCGGACTCCTGGGTGAAGGAGCCGGAGATCTCGGCGTTCTGGCTCAGGGTGGAGCTGACGCTGGGGGCGGAGACCACGTCGCCGTCGAGGACGATGGCGAACTGGTTCATCGGCGACTGCTGGCTCTTGAGCTTGCTGGTCGTCGCAGCGAACTTCTTCGAGCCCGCGCCCGTGAACTCCATGTTCACGACCCACTGGCCGGACTGCTGGTTGATGACCGCCTGGGACTTCTTGACGTCCTTGCCGCCCACCTCGGACGGGCCGAGGATGTACTTCTGCCACTGGCCCTGGTTCTGGCCGCAGGCGATGATCGGGTCGGTGGACTTCGCGCCCTCGTTGATCTTCGTGCGGGCGGCCTTGTCCGTGCAGTCGAGCTGCATGAACTTCTTCTGCAGCGCGCTGGTCGCCGGGTCGGTGCTGGCGCTCGGGCTGGCCTTCGCGTCGTCGCCCTTCGCGGAGGCGCTCGGCGTGGCGTCGGCCTTGAGGCTGTCGGTGACGGCGCGGCCCTGCGTGGTGGCGCTCGGGGTCGGCGTGGCCGTCGCCTTGTCGGTCGCCTTGTCGGAGCCGGTGGCCTTGTCGGTCGCCTTGTCGCCGGAGGAGGCGCTCGGGGACGGGGTGGCGGTCTTGTCACCCTTGCCGGCCGGCTGGCCGGAGGTCATCGTGAGCACCGGACGGAAGTAGAGCTGAGCGGTCGTGCCGACCTGCTCGCGCGCCTGCTTCTCGTTCGTCCCTCGCGGGATGTTGACGATGATGTTGCTCTTGCCCTGCGTCTGGACCTCGGCCTCGGAGACGCCCATGCCGTTGACGCGGCGGTTGATGATGTCCGCCGCCGTGTTCATGTTCGTCTGGTTGATCGCGTTGGGCTTGCCCGGCTCGTTCTTGGCCTCCAGCGTGATGCTGGTGCCGCCCGCGAGGTCGATGCCAAGGCGCGGGGTGAACGTGCCGGAGGCGAACATCCCCCCGACGAGCGCGACCATGATGATCACGATCAGGGCCAGGGCACGGCCCGGCTTCGACTGGGCACCCGCCCCTCGGCTCTTCTTAGGTGTGGCCACCTTCTCGTACTCCCTCTCCATCCGTCCGGCATCGGGGTGGGGTGCCAGGACGGCCATGAAATGGTCGAGAGTCCGCGCGGGTCACGCACGAACAGGAACCGCGGGGCACAGCGAACGGAGGCCCCACGGTTCCGGTCGTACTACTTCGCGTCGGACTCGCCGTCGGTCTTCTTCACCTCGGCGTCGTCGGCCTTGTCGGCCTTCTCGGCCTCGACAGGCTCGTCCTTCTTGCCGAGGTCGATGCGCGAGTCGTCGGCGGCGGCGGTCTCGTCGGTCTCGGTGAGGGAGGACGCGTCGTCCGGCACGACGGCGTCGTTGGTCAGTTCGTCATCGTCAACGACTTCCTCGCCGTGAACGATGCGGTTGTACTCGTCATCGGAGAGCACGGCGCCGATGGCGTTCTTCGCGAACATCAGGTGGACGCCGGGGCCGGCGTCGAGGAGCACGGCATCGTCGTGAACCTCCTTGACCGTGGCGTACATGCCCCCGATCGTGCGGACGCCGGATCCGGGCTGCATCTCATTGCGCATCTGTGCGGCCTGCTGCTGCTTCTTCTTCGCAGACCGGGTCATCAGGAACATGGCCCCGATGAGCACGATGAACGGGAGGAGGGTCACGAGACTCACGGGTAGGAACTTCCTTCATTCGGCCGCGTCGAAATGCGGCCGTGTCGATGATGGGGTATTACGCCGCCGCAAAGGCGACGTCGGCGGAGTCTAAGCGAGTCCGCACGGTGGGAACAACGCTCAGCATGGCACCGGGGTTCCAGCCCCGGCGAGTACCAACGCCGTCATGCCCCGAACAGGTCTTGTTGTCCGCCTGCCCCAGGTCTCCCTTGGGGTGCGGTCAGTCCCAGGTGGGCCCACGCGGCGGGAGTCGCCACGCGTCCCCTGGGCGTGCGCGCCAGGAGTCCCTCGCGGACGAGGAAGGGCTCGGCGACCTCTTCCACCGTCTCACGCTCCTCCCCCACGGCGACGGCCAGTGTCGAAAGTCCGACGGGTCCGCCGCTGAACAGCTTGAGGAGCGCCTCGAGGACGGCGCGGTCCAGGCGGTCGAGGCCGCGGCCGTCCACCTCGTAGACGCCGAGGGCGGCGGACGCGATGTCCCGCGTGATCTGGCCGTCCGCCTTGACCTGCGCGTAGTCGCGGACGCGGCGCAGCAGCCGGTTGGCGATACGGGGGGTGCCGCGGGAGCGTCCGGCGATCTCGGCGGCGCCCTCGGTGTCGATCTCCACGTCGAGGAGGCCCGCCGAGCGGTGGATCACGCGCTCCAGCTCGGGCGGTCCGTAGAACTCCATGTGGGCGGTGAAGCCGAAGCGGTCGCGCAGCGGCGGGGGCAGCAGCCCCGCGCGCGTGGTCGCGCCGACGAGCGTGAAGGGCGGCAGCTCGAGCGGGATGGCGGTGGCTCCGGGGCCCTTGCCGACGATCACGTCGACGCGGAAGTCCTCCATCGCCATGTAGAGCATTTCCTCGGCGGGCCGGGACATCCGGTGGATCTCGTCGAGGAAGAGGACCTCGCCCTCCTGGAGGGAGGAGAGGATCGCGGCGAGGTCGCCCGCGTGCTGGATCGCGGGGCCGCTGGTGATCCGGATCGGGGCGCCCATCTCGGCCGCGATGATCATCGAGAGGGTGGTCTTGCCGAGGCCGGGGGCGCCGGACAGCAGGACGTGGTCCGCGGTGGCCCCGCGCGCGCGGGCGGCGCGCAGCACGAGGTCGAGCTGCTCCCTGACCTTCTCCTGGCCGATGAACTCGCCCAGGTCCTTGGGGCGCAGCGCCGCCTCCACGGCCTGGTCCTCATGGTCGGCGGACGCACCGACGAGCCGGTCGGCCTGCGGCGGCGCGGCGTCTTCGGTGGTCTCGTCCCAGTTCATGTGTGGTGCCTCGCGTTACGGATTCGGAGGGGCGGTCGGCTTGCGGTGCGCGGCCGGAATGGCCGGATCTAGCGGGTGCGGTTCAGGGTCTGGAGGGCCGCCTTGAGGAGCTGGCCGACCTGCGGCATGCCGTCCGTGGCCTCGGCCTGCGGGGCGACCGCGTCGACCGCCTCGTCGGCCTCGCGCGTCGCGTAGCCGAGGCCGATCAGGGCGGCGTGCAGCTGCTCGCGCCAGCCGCTGGTGACGGCCGTGCCGATGGCGCCGCCGCCGGTGCCGACGGGCTCGCCGAGCCGGTCCTTCAGCTCGAGGAGCAGCTTCTGGGCGCCCTTCTTGCCGATGCCGGGGACGGCGGTGAGCGCCTTCTCGTCGCCGGTGGAGACGGCTCTGCGCAGCGCGTCGGGGCTGTGCACGGCGAGCATCGCCTGGGCCAGGCGCGGTCCCACGCCGCTCGCGGTCTGGAGCAGCTCGAACGTCTGCTTCTCGTCGTCGTCCGCGAAGCCGTACAGGGTGAGCGAGTCCTCGCGGACGATGAGGGAGGTGGCGAGCTTGGTCTGCTGGCCGATGCGGAGTGTGGACAGCGTGTTCGGCGTGCACTGGAGGGCCATGCCGACACCGCCCACCTCGACCACCGCGGCGTCGGGGGCGAGGGCGGCGACGGGGCCGCTGACGAAGGCGATCATGCGGTACGGCCTTTCGGTGTCCTGGCCGTGCTCGACGCGTGACGGGCGACGGCCTGCTGGAGGCGGTTCTGCGCGGGGGCGCGCCAGATGTGGCAGATGGCGAGGGCGAGGGCGTCGGCCGCGTCGGCCGGCTTGGGCGGCGCGTCGAGCCGCAGCAGGCGCGTCACCATGGCGCCGACCTGTGCCTTGTCGGCACGGCCCGTGCCGGTGACGGCGGCCTTGACCTCGCTGGGCGTGTGCAGCGCGACGGGGATGCCGCGGCGCGAGGCGCACAGCATGGCGACGGCGCTGGCCTGGGCGGTGCCCATCACCGTGCTCACGTTGTGCTGGCTGAAAACGCGCTCCACCGCGAGGACTTCGGGCCGGTGCTCGTCGAGCCACTGCTCGATGCCCTGCTCGATGGCGACGAGGCGGTGGCCGAGCTCGGCCTCGGGCGGTGTCCGCACGACGCCGACGCCGCGCATGGTCAGCGGCCGCCCCGCGACCCCCTCGACCACACCGACACCGCACCGGGTCAGACCCGGGTCCACGCCCAGTACGCGCACGCCTCGCCCCCATTTCCCTCTGCCTGTTCGTGCAGGCTATCGGGTGGCACTGACAAAGCGGCGGGCCGATGGGGTGTGTCCCATCGGCCCGCCGCTGATGTCACGTCAGGCGTCGACCTTCTCCATGACCTCGTCGGAGACGTCGAAGTTGGCGAAGACGTTCTGCACGTCGTCGCTGTCCTCGAGCGCGTCGATGAGCTTGAAGATCTTCCGCGCGCCCTCCTCGTCGAGCTCGACCTGCATGGTCGGGACGAAGTTGGCGTCCGCCGAGTCGTAGTCGATCCCGGCGTCGACGAGCGCGGTGCGGACCGCGACGAGGTCGGTGGCCTCGGAGAGCACCTCGAAGGACTCGCCCAGGTCGTTGACCTCCTCGGCACCGGCGTCGAGGACGGCGCCCAGGACGTCGTCCTCGGAGAGCTCGCCCTTGGGGACGATCACGACGCCCTTGCGGTTGAAGAGGTACGAGACCGAGCCCGGGTCGGCCATCGAGCCGCCGTTGCGCGTCATGGCGACACGCACGTCGGACGCGGCGCGGTTGCGGTTGTCGGTGAGGCACTCGATGAGCACCGCGACACCGTTGGGACCGTAGCCCTCGTACATGATCGTCTCGTAGTCGGCGCCGCCGGCCTCGAGGCCGCCGCCGCGCTTGACCGCGGAGTCGATGTTCTTGTTGGGAACCGACTGCTTCTTCGCCTTCTGGATGGCGTCGTACAGCGTCGGGTTGCCCTCGACGTCGGTGCCGCCCATGCGCGCAGCGACCTCGATGTTCTTGATCAGCTTCGCGAAGAGCTTGCCGCGCTTGGCGTCGATCACGGCCTTCTTGTGCTTCGTCGTAGCCCATTTAGAGTGGCCGGACATCTGCCTGTCTCCTTCGCGTAACCAATGAACGAACGCCAGAGATCCTACAAGGAACCCGAGGCGTCCTTCGCCCGCACCATGTCCACGAACAGGCCGTGGATCCGGTGGTCCCCCGTGAGCTCGGGGTGGAACGACGTCGCCAGGGCGTTGCCCTGCCGAACTGCGACGATGTGGCCCTCGTACTCGGCGAGCACCTCCACCTCCGCGCCCACGGACTCCACCCAGGGGGCCCGGATGAAGACGCCCTCCACAGGATCGCCCGCGACGCCGCGCACGTCGACCGCCGCTTCGAAGGACTCGTTCTGCCGTCCGAAGGCGTTGCGCCGCACGATCATGTCGATGCCGCCGATGGTCTCCTGGCCCGAGCGCGGGTCGAGGATCTTGTCGGCGAGCATGATCAGGCCGGCGCACGTCCCGTAGACGGGCAGTCCTTCGCGCACGCACGCGCGGAGGGGCTCCATCAGGCCGAAGAGGTGGGCCAGCTTGGAGATGGTGGTCGACTCGCCGCCGGGGACGACGAGCCCGTCGACCTCGGCGAGTTCCTCGGGGCGCCGCACCGGGCGGGCCACGGCGTCGGCCGCGGCCAGGGCGACGAGGTGTTCCCGTACGTCGCCCTGGAGCGCGAGCACTCCGATGACGGGAGTGGTCATCACCAGCCCCGGTTCGCGTAACGCTCGCCCTCGGGGAGCGTGTCGCAGTTGATGCCGACCATGGCCTCGCCGAGGTTGCGGGAGGCCTCGGCGACGATCTTCGGGTCGTCGAAGAAGGTGGTGGCCTTCACGATGGCGGCGGCGCGCTTGGCCGGGTCGCCGGACTTGAAGATGCCGGAGCCGACGAAGACGCCCTCGGCGCCGAGCTGGCGCATCAGCGCGGCGTCGGCGGGGGTGGCGACGCCACCGGCGGAGAACAGCACGACCGGCAGCTTGCCGAGCTCGGCGACCTCCTGGACGAGCTCGTACGGCGCGCGCAGCTCCTTGGCGGCGGCGTACAGCTCGTTGTTGTCGCAGCCGCGCAGCTTGGCGATCTCGCCCTTGATCTGGCGCAGGTGGCGGACGGCCTCCACGACGTTGCCGGTGCCGGCCTCGCCCTTGGAGCGGATCATCGCGGCGCCCTCGGCGATGCGGCGCAGGGCCTCGCCCAGGTTGGTGGCGCCACAGACGAACGGGGTGGTGAACGCCCACTTGTCGGAGTGGTTGACCTCGTCGGCGGGGGTGAGTACCTCGGACTCGTCGATGTAGTCGACGCCGAGCGACTGGAGCACCTGGGCCTCGACGAAGTGGCCGATGCGGGACTTGGCCATCACCGGGATCGACACCGCGTCGATGATGCCCTCGATCATGTCCGGGTCGGACATCCGGGCCACACCGCCGTCCTTGCGGATGTCGGCCGGGACCCGCTCCAGGGCCATCACGGCCACGGCGCCGGCGTCCTCGGCGATCTTCGCCTGCTCGGGCGTGACGACGTCCATGATGACGCCGCCCTTGAGCTGCTCGGCCATGCCGCGCTTGACGCGGGCGGTGCCGGTGGCGGTGTTTTCGGAAGTGGACACGGGTGACCTCACTCGGTGAAGAAGGCTGTTGCAGCACCGAGGAAACCTCTGGGGAGCAGGCCACTACAAGGGCCAATGAGCAGGCGGTGGCTCCTTTTGGCCTGCGATCCGGTTGTGCGGGCCTCGTACGGGCCTTCTGCGCGGCGCTACGCGGTGGCGCGATCGGCGAGCGCCGCCGGGGCCTCGTCGTCCATCTCGAAGGCCAGGGGGAACGGGGCGTGTCCGGCGAGCCGGAACCAGCGGACCTTGCGGTGGCGGCGCAGCGCGCGGGCGGCGCGGACGGCGTCGTTGTGGAAGCGGCGGGCCATGGGGACGCGGCGAACCGCCTGGGCGAGCTCCTCCGCGGCCTCGTCGCCGCCGGGGGCCTCCCGGACCGCCTCGACCTGGTCGGGCTCGCTGAAGACGGCCCTGAGCGCCTGGCTGAGCTCGCTCTCGGCGACCTCGCGCTGCTCCTCCTCCGCCTGCCGCGCGGCGTGCGCCGCCTCGTACAGCACGATCGACGCGGCCGGGTCGAGGACGCCGGACGTGGCCAGTTCCTGGGCGACCGAGGCGCGGCGCAGGAGTTGGGCGTCGAGGGCGGCGCGGGCCGCGTCGATGCGGGCGTGCAGGCGGTCGAGCCGCCCCGCGGTCCAGCTCAGGTAGAGCCCGATCGCGAAGAGGGCTACGGCGATCCAGATGAGGGTGACGGTCACGGGCGGCAAGGCTACCGGGGTGGCGCGGGGGCTCAGTCCCGCGCCAGACCGAACCGCGCCCGCAGGCCCGTCCGCTCGTCCGCCGCCACCGCGGCCGCACCCTGGGTCACCGTCTCGTACACGGAGAGGATGTCGGCGCCGACCGTGGACCAGTCGAAGCGGCGGACGTGCCGGCTGCCACGCGCGCGTAGTTCGGCGCGGCGCTCCGGGTCGCCGAGGAGGCGCAGCGCGGCGACGGCGAGGGTGTCGGCGTCCTCGTTGGTGAACAGCTCCCCCGCCGCGCCCTGGTCGAGGACCTGGGCGAAGGCGTCGAGGTCGGAGGCGAGCACGGGCGCGCCCGCCGACATGGCCTCCACCAGGATGATGCCGAAGCTCTCGCCTCCGGTGTTGGGCGCGACGTAGACGTCGACGCTCGCCAGGAGGCGCGCCTTGTCCTCGTCGCTGACCATGCCGAGGAACTCGACGCGGTCGCGCATCTCCTTGGGGAGCGAGGCCACCGCCTCGTCCTCGTCGCCGCGGCCCGCGACCAGGAGGCGGGTCTGCGGGCGCTCGGCGAGGATCTTGGGGAGCGCCTTCATGAGCACCGGCAGGCCCTTGCGGGGCTCGTCGATGCGGCCGATGAAGCCGATCGTGTCGCCCTGCCACTCGGCCTTGGGCTCGGCACGGGCGAAGAAGTCGACGTCGACGCCGTTCGGGATGACGACCGCGTCGCCGCCCAGGTGCTCGACGAGGGTCCTGCGCGCGTACTCGCTCACCGCGATGCGCGCGCTGATCTTCTCCAGGGCGGGCTGGAGGATCGGATACGCGGCGATCATGGCGCGCGAGCGCGGGTTGGACGTGTGGAACGTGGCGACGATCGGTCCCTGGGCGGCCCAGCACGTCAGGAGGCCGAGCGAGGGCGACGCCGGCTCGTGGATGTGGATCACGTCGAACGTGCCGTCGTGCAGCCACCTGCGGACGCGCGCGGCGCTCAGGAAGCCGAAGTTGAGCCGCGCCACCGAGCCGTTGTACGGCACCGGGACCGCGCGCCCCGCCGACACGACGTACGGCGGCAGCGGGGTCTCGTCGTCCGCGGGCGCGAGGACGGACACCTCGTGCCCCAGGGCGATGAGGTGCTCCGCCAGATCGCGGATGTGGAACTGGACGCCGCCCGGCACGTCCCAGGAGTACGGGCAGACGATTCCGATCCTCACGCCGGCCGCTCCTCGAAATTGCCCAGGTCTGAGAGCCACAGCCGCTGCAGCATGTGCCAGTCCTCCGGATGGTCCGCGATCCCCGTGGCGAAGGCATCGGCCAGCGCCTGCGTCATGACAGACGTCTTCTCGGCCCGCGTACCTGTCTCCGGCACGTCGATCGGCGGGTGGACGCGCCCCCGCATGATCTCCGATTCGTCGTACCAGAGGGTGACCGGCAGGAGCAGCGCGCCGGTCTGCTGAGCGAGCATCGCGGGCCCCGCGGGCATCCGCGTCGTCTCGCCGAAGAACTTGACCTCCACGCCGGAGGACGACAGGTCCCGGTCGGCGACCAGGCAGACCAGGCCGCCCGCGCGCAGCCGCCGCGCGAGGGTCCCGAAGGCGGCGCCGCCGGTGTGCGGCAGCACCTCCATGCCGAGGCCCTCCCGGTAGGCGACGAACCGGTCGTACAGGGTCTCCGGCTTGAGGCGCTCGGCGACGGTGGTGAACGGAGTGTCGAGCTTGGTGGTGACCCAGGCGCCCGCCAGGTCGTAGTTGCCCATGTGGGGCAGCGCGAGGACGACGCCCTTGCCGGCGTCGAGGCCCTCGGTCAGGTAGTGCACGTCCTTGGGCGTGAAGCCCTCCTTGATGCGCTGCTTGCTCCAGGCGGGGAGCCGGAAGGACTCCATCCAGTAGCGCAGGTACGAGCGCATGCCCGCCTGGGAGAGCTGCCGCAGGCGCTGCGGCGTGGCGTCGGGCACCACGCGCGCGAGGTTGGCCTCCAGACGCAGCACGCCCTTGCCGCGCTTCTTCCAGACGGCGTCGGCGATGGTGCGGCCGAGGCGCTTGGCGACCGGCTCGGGCAGCTTCTTGACGGTCGACCAGCCGAGCCCGTACAGCGCGTCCGTGATCCGCTCCTGGGTCCCGCTCACGAGGCGGCCCCCTCCTGGGCGGCGGCGTCGGCCTCGGCGGACTCGCGGCGCACCGTCACCACGCGCTGGATCAGCGTGACGAGGCTGCCGACGGCGACGATCCACAGGGCGACGGGCAGCAGGTACTGGATGCCGGGCACGCCGAACTTGTGGAGGCCCGCGAAGCCCGCCGCGACGAGCGAGATGACGAGCCGCTCGGCGCGCTCCACGAGGCCGTTCACGGCCACGGGCAGGCCGATCGACTCGCCGCGCGCCTTCGTGTAGGACACGACCTGGCCGCTGGCGAGGCAGAAGATCGACACGGCGCACAGCACGTTGTCGTCGCCCCCGCCCGCGTACCAGAGCGCCAGGCCGCCGAAGATGGCGCTGTCGGCGACGCGGTCGAGCGTCGAGTCCAGGAAGGCGCCCCAGCGGCTGGAGCGGCCCAGCTGGCGCGCCATGTTCCCGTCCACGAGGTCCGAGAACACGAACAGCGTGATGACGACGGTTCCCCAGAAGAACTCGCCGCGCGGGTAGAAGACCAGCGCACCGGCCACGACTCCGGCGGTGCCCAGGAGCGTGACCGCGTCGGGGCTGACTCCGCGGCGGATGAGAAACGCGGCGAACGGTGTGAGGACACGCGTGAAGAATGCACGCGCGTACTTGTTCAGCATGGCCTTCCCGAGGGTCGGTGGCCGCGCGGCCCCTCTGGCCACCGGCTGGCCCATCGTAGCCAGGAGCGCGCGTAGAACGCGGACGGGCCGCCACGCGCGCGTGCGATCCCGTACGACGTATGGACGCACAGTGACCCGAGTGGAAAGCTCGAAGACACCGCGGGCGTCGCCGAAGCCGCCTCCGCACGCGGATTCGCGTGTCCGCGCCCTTCAGGACCTCACCGAGCAGTAAACCGGGAGGCAAGGCATGGGCGACAAGAACAACGGACACCCCGGAGCCGCCGGCAGGGCGGCGACGGCCGACCATCCCGCGTCCGTACGGAATGTGGTGCTGGTCGGCCACAGCGGATCGGGCAAGACCACGCTCGTGGAGGCCCTCGCGCTGACCGCGGGGGCGGTGAACAGGGCGGGGCGTGTCGAGGACGGCACCAGCGTCTCCGACTACGACGAGATCGAGCACCGCCAGCAGCGCTCGGTCCAGCTCTCGCTCGTCCCGCTGGAGTGGGACGGATTCAAGATC
Source organism: Streptomyces sp. SDT5-1 (assembly GCF_052245995.1). Lineage (NCBI taxonomy): Bacteria > Bacillati > Actinomycetota > Actinomycetes > Kitasatosporales > Streptomycetaceae > Streptomyces > Streptomyces sp. SDT5-1. The sequence goes on from NZ_CM125963.1 coordinate 1,982,527, forward strand.
AATCTTCTGGACACCCCCGGTTACGCGGACTTCGTCGGGGAGTTGAGGGCCGGTCTGCGCGCGGCGGACGCGGCCCTCTTCGTCGTCTCGGCCGCCGACGGTCCGGAGACGATGGCGGGCGCGACCCGCATGGTGTGGGAGGAGTGCGCCGCGGTCGGCATGCCGCGCGCCATCGTGATCACGCACCTGGAGGCGGCGCGCGCCGACTTCGAGGACATGACGCGGACCTGCGCCGAGGTGTTCGGCGGCGACGACCCGGACGCCGTGCTCCCGCTGTACCTGCCGCTGCGCGGCGAGCGGGCGCCCGACGGGCACGCGCCGGTGACGGGCCTGATCGGGCTGCTCTCGCAGCGCCTGTTCGACTACGCGTCGGGCGAACGCAAGGAGTCGGACCCGGGCGAGGAGCAGGCCGCACTGATCGAGGAGGCCCGCAACCGGCTCATCGAGGGGATCATCGCGGAGAGCGAGGACGAGACCCTCATGGACCGCTATCTGGGCAGCGAGGACATCGACGTCAAGACGCTCGTCGACGACCTGGAGCGGGCCGTCGCGCGCGGCGTCTTCCACCCGGTCCTCGCGGCGGCCCCGGCGGCGGAGGGCGCACGGCAGGGCATCGGCACCGTCGAACTCCTCGAACTGATCACCGGCGGCTTCCCGACCCCGCTGGAGCGCGCCGCGCCCGGCGTCCGCAAGCGCGACGGCAAGGAACTCGACATCCACGCCTGCGACCCCGAGGGGCCGCTGGTGGCCGAGGTCGTGAAGACGGCGTCCGACCCGTACGTCGGCCGGGTCTCGCTCGTCCGCGTCTTCTCCGGCACCCTGCGCCCGGACGAGACGGTGCACGTGTCGGGCCACGGCCTCACCGACCACGGGCACGAGACCAGGGCGCTGCACGAGGCGGACGAGCGGATCGGGGCGCTCTCGGCCCCCTTCGGCAAGCAGCAGCGCACGCTGGCCCACTGCATCGCGGGCGATCTGGCGTGCGTCGCGAAGCTGAGCCGGGCGGAGACCGGTGACACGCTGTCGGCGAAGGACGATCCGCTGCTGATGTCGCCGTGGGAGATGCCCGACCCGCTGCTCCCGCTCGCCATCCAGGCGCACAGCAAGGCCGACGAGGACAAGCTGTCGCAGGGCCTGTCGCGGCTCGTGGCCGAGGACCCGACGATGCGCCTCGAACAGAACCAGGACACGCACCAGTTGGTGCTGTGGTGCCTCGGCGAGGCGCACGCGGACGTCGCCCTTGAGCGGCTGCGCAGCCGGTACGGCGTGCAGGTCGACGTCGTCCCGCACAAGGTCTCCCTGCGGGAGACGTTCGCCGGGAAGTCGGCGGGACGCGGACGCCATGTGAAGCAGTCCGGCGGCCACGGCCAGTACGCGATCTGCGAGATCGAGGTGGAGCCGCTGCCGGGCGGCTCGGGCATCGAGTTCGTGGACAAGGTCGTCGGCGGCGCGGTCCCCCGGCAGTTCATCCCGTCCGTGGAGAAGGGCGTGCGGGCGCAGGCTGCGAAGGGCGTCGCGGCCGGGTATCCGCTGATCGACGTGCGGGTGACACTGCTCGACGGGAAGGCGCACTCGGTGGACTCCTCCGACGCCGCGTTCCAGACGGCGGGGGCGCTCGCGCTGCGGGAGGCGGCGTCCGACGTGCGGATCCACCTGTTGGAACCGGTGGCCGAGGTGGAGGTCCTCGTCGGCGACGACTACGTCGGCACCGTGATGAGCGATCTGTCGGGGCGGCGCGGCCGCGTCGTCGGAACCGAACAGGCGCCCGGTGGGCGGACCTTGGTGCGGGCCGAGGTGCCGGAGATCGAGATCGGCCGGTACGCGGTCGACCTGCGGTCGCTGTCGCACGGCACCGCCCGTTTCAGCCGCGCGTACGCCCGTCACGAGCCGATGCCCCCGCAGTTGAGCGAGCGGATCCGCGAACAGGCCCAGGACGTCCCGTAGTCGACCCGGCCCCGCGCGCCGGCCCCGGCTTTCCGTTCCCCGGGGCCGGTGTCGGTGGTGGCGGCTAGGCTGGTCGATGATCAGCCGAATCCGGCCGACGGCGCGCTCAACAGGTGTGCGGGGACCGGAAGTCGGGAAAAGCCGCAGCGACGGCGTGCGGTGATGGGGGTGGCAGTGGCAGTGGCGGACACGATGAAGCCGGCTTCGGCCGACGGCGTATTCGACTTCCGGCCGGGCGCGCAGATCCCGCTCCAGGGGTCGGCGGGCCAGACCGCCGCGACGTTCGCCATCGCCTCGGCCGCGTACCGGGACGACCCGGCCTCGAAGATCGAGGACACGAACAACGAGTGGCACAAGTCCGAGGTCAAGAAGGGCATCTGGTCGCTGTTCGCGCCGAATCTGGGCGAGGCGTTCGCGCGCGCCGTGCAGGTGCGCATGCTGGGCGGTGCCCGCAAGCCCCTCATCCAGTCGTTCGGCACGGAGCCGCAGGTCGTCGTGGAGCACTGCCTCGCGGCGAACCGGATCAGGCGCCAGCGCGACAGCCTGCTCACGCTGGTCACGGTCGTGTTCGGCTTCCTCTTCCTGCCCGGTTTCCTGCTCTGGGTGACCGCCTTCGAGATCCGCCGCAGGGACACCATCCGGGTGACCCAGGCGGAGAAGGAGGTCAAGGAGGCCGAGGGCAAGGGCGCCAAGGAGAAGCGCGAGGCGAAGAAGCGCGAGCGCGCGGCGCGCGGCCGGGCGGCCCTCACCATGTCGGTGATGGCCGTCGTGTTCGTCGCCGTCGTGATCGTCCTCATCAGACTCCCCTCCACCAGCGGCTGGACCTGGTATCTGCGCGCCTCGTTCGTGGCGCCGGTGATCGGCGGTTTCTGGGCGCGGCGGATCTGCGAGCGCACGGCGCGGGATTTGCGGGACCGCTGGGGCGGGCTGCTGTCGGGCGGCGGCATCGGCGCGAAGATCCCGGAGGCCGTCCCCGGCAGCCCGGGCGAGACCGCCGCGGAGCAACTGCGGCAGAACCTCGCGAAGTTGTCCGCCGAGCAGCAGTCGAACTCGGTGTTCTACGCGGGGCCCAAGGGCATCCTCGGCATGGGCACGCGCTGGGGCGGCTGGCAGCTGGCCGAGGACCTGGTGTCGAAGGAGCCGGGCAAGGACATCCACCCGTTCCGCAGCTGGGACGTCATACGCGCGATCCACGATCAGCTGCGTCTCCTGGAGCGCAAGCCCATCCACACGGGCGGCTTCCCCACGCCGTCGGTGAAGCACTGGATCGTGTCGCCGATCGGGGAGAACGCGAAGGCGGTGAGCCGCCCCTCGGGCGTGAACGTCGAGGCGTTCGAGACGAAGCAGCACGAGATAGAGCGGATCTGCAACGAGCAGCAGTTCGGCGGCGGCAGCCGCCACTATCTGGGCGTCCAGTTCACCCTCTGGGACGGCCAGTTGGTGATCACGATGCTGATCACGGTGACGGTGCTGCACCAGACGCTGCGCATCGAGGTGACGGGGCACGCGCTGGGCCCGGTGCACTCGCTGTTCACGTCGAAGCCGGAGCCGCGGACGAAGGTGATCTCCAAGCCCATACGGTTCTGGGAGACCACGGAGAAGACGCTGCCGCTGATCACCTCGGACGAGGCGGTCCGGATCGCGGTCCGCGCCCCGTTCACCTGGTACCCGCCGCTCCTGGACCACCTCGGCGGCAAGCTGGTGCTGCCCGAGCCGTTCGGCCTGCGGCACGCCTGGGCGGACCAGCCGTGGCGGCACCGCTTCATGGCGGACGACGCGCTGCGCACGGCCACACCGGTGCTGCGCGTGGTGCACGCGGCGGCCATCCGGGTGCTGGACGAGCACGGCGTGGACACCGAGAAGTTCGGCACCCGCTCCGGCTTCCTCAGCGGCCAGGTCCAGGACCCGACGCCGGGGAAGGCGGACACGTACAACGCGTGAGGGGCCGCGCGCGGCGCGGGCCCCGGCTCAGTCGGTGGGCCAGGCCTTCGCGAGGGCCGTGCGGGTGTCGGCGAGCATCTGCGGCAGCACCTTGGTGTGGCCGACGACCGGCATGAAGTTCGTGTCGCCTCCCCAGCGCGGCACGATGTGCTGGTGCAGATGGGCGGCGATGCCGGCGCCCGCGACGGCGCCCTGGTTCATGCCGATGTTGAAGCCGTGCGCGCCCGAGGCGGCCCGCAGTGCGGTCATGGCCCGCTTGGTGAAGTCGGCGAGCTCGACGGTCTCGTCCTGGTCGAGGTCCGTGTAGTCGGCGACGTGCCGGTAGGGCAGCACCATCATGTGCCCGCCGTTGTACGGGTACAGGTTGAGGATCGCGAAGACGTGCTCGCCGCGCGCCACGATCAGCGCGTCGTCGTCGGACTTGCCGGGAGCGGCGCAGAAGGGACAGCCGTCGTCGGCTCCGGGGCCCGTCGGTTTGCCCTCGCCCTGGATGTAGGCGATGCGGTGCGGGGTCCACAGCCGCCCGAACCCGTCCGGCTCACCCACTGGACCGACCTGCTGCTCCGGCTCACTCGTCATGCAATGCAGCATATGGCGTCGCCTTCCGGAGGCGTGTCGCCGGGTGCCGCCCCCGGCCGGCCCGGGTGATGCTGTCGGCATGACCGACACCCCACTCGCCCGCTGGGAGCGGCACAACGGCGTCGCCCTCGCGGTGGCCTCGCTCGTCTACCTCGCCGGGTACGCGGTCCGGGTCCTCGGCCAGGCCCTGCCCGGCGCCCTGCGGGACCTGTGCCTCGCCCTCACGCTCGCCGCGTGGGCGGTGTTCCTCGTGGACTACGTGGTGCGCCGGCGGCTGAGCGGACAGCGCTGGCCGCGCTTCGTCCGCACGCACTGGCTGGACACGCTGGTCCTGCTGCTTCCGCTGCTGCGTCCCGTCCGGATCGTGCAGGCCTACGAGACGGTGCAGCGCCGGCGGAACGAGCCGCGGCTCTCGCTGCACGCGCGCGTGATCGCGTACGCGGGCCTGTCGGTGACGCTGCTCGGTTTCGCGGGCTCGCTCGCCCTGTACCAGCAGGAGCACACGGCGCCGGGCGCGAACATCCGTACGTACGGCGACGCGGTGTGGTTCACGTGCACGACGCTGTCGACGGTGGGCTACGGCGATCTCGCTCCGGTGACCCCGCTCGGGCGGCTCGTGGCGGTGGGCGTGATGGCCTGCGGCCTGGCGCTGCTCGGCGCGGTCACCGGCTCGTTCTCGTCGTGGCTGCTGCAGGTGTTCGCGCGGGAGGACGAGCAGGGGACGGAAAGGCCCCCGGGGGACTCCCCGGGGGCCTCACACCGTACGGACTGACCTGGTCAGACCTGCGCGCGCTCCTCGACGACCTTCACGATCTTCGCGATGGCCTCGTCGACCGGAATGCCGTTCTCCTGCGAGCCGTCGCGGTAGCGGAAGGACACCGAACCGGCGTTCATGTCCTCGTCGCCCGCGATGACCATGAAGGGCACCTTGGCCTTCTGCTGGTTGCGGATCTTCTTCTGCATGCGGTCCGAGGACTTGTCGACCTCGACGCGCAGCCCCTGGGCGCGCGCCTTCTCGGCGAACTCCTCCAGGTACGCGACGTGGCCGTCGCCGATCGGGATGCCGACGGCCTGCACCGGGGCGAGCCACGCCGGGAAGGCGCCCGCGTAGTGCTCCAGGAGCACGCCGAAGAACCGCTCGATGGAGCCGAACAGGGCGCGGTGCAGCATGACGGGCTGCTGGCGCGAGCCGTCCGCCGCCGTGTACTCGAGACCGAACCGCTTGGGCTGGTTGAAGTCGACCTGGAGGGTCGACATCTGCCAGGAGCGGCCGATGGCGTCCTTGGCCTGCACGGAGATCTTCGGGCCGTAGTACGCGGCGCCGCCCGGGTCGGGCACGAGGGGCAGGCCCTGCTTCTCGGCGGCGGAGCGCAGCGCCTCGGTGGCCTCGGCCCAGTCCTCGTCTGTGCCGATGAACTTGTCGGAGTCGTCGCGGGTGGACAGCTCCAGCTCGAACTCGGTCAGGCCGTAGTCGCGCAGCAGGTCGAGGACGAAGGTGAGGAGCTTGTCGAGCTCCTCCGCCATCTGCTCCTTGGTGCAGTAGATGTGCGAGTCGTCCTGGGTGAAGCCGCGCGAGCGGGTCAGGCCGTGCACGACGCCCGACTTCTCGTAGCGGTACACGGTGCCGAACTCGAAGAGCCGCAGCGGGAGTTCACGGTAGGAACGGCCGCGGGACTTGAAGATCAGGTTGTGCATCGGGCAGTTCATCGCCTTGAGGCGGTAGTTCTGCTCGTCGAACTGGATGGGCGGGAACATGCCCTCCGCGTAGTGCGGCAGGTGGCCCGAGGTCTCGAAGAGCGCTTCCTTCGAGATGTGCGGGGTGTTCACGAACTCGTAGCCGGAGGCCTCGTGGCGGCGCCGCGAGTAGTCCTCCATGACCTTGCGGATCACGCCGCCCTTGGGGTGGAAGACCGCGAGGCCCGGGCCCAGCTCGTCCGGGAAGGAGAACAGGTCGAGCTCGGCGCCCAGCTTGCGGTGGTCGCGCTTCTCGGCCTCGGCGAGGAACTCCAGGTAGCCCTTGAGCTCGTCCTTCGACGGCCACGCGGTGCCGTAGATGCGCTGGAGCTGCGGGTTCTTCTCGCTGCCCCGCCAGTACGCGGCGGCGGAGCGCATCAGCTTGAACGCGGGGATGACACGGGTGGTCGGCAGGTGCGGGCCCCGGCAGAGGTCCTTCCAGCACAGCTCGCCGGTCTTCGCGTCGAGGTTGTCGTAGATGGTCAGCTCGCCGGAGCCGACCTCCGCGTCGGCGCCGTCGGCGGCCTGCGCCGCGTTGCCCTTGAGGCCGATGAGCTCCAGCTTGTACGGCTCGTCGGCGAGCTCGACCGCAGCGTCCTCGTCGGTGGTGACGCGACGGGAGAACTTCTGGCCCCGCTTCTGGATCTCCTGCATCTTCTTCTCGATGCGCTTGAGGTCCTCGGGGGTGAAGGGCTCCTTGACGTCGAAGTCGTAGTAGAAGCCGTCCTTGATGGGCGGGCCGATGCCGAGCTTGGCCTCCGGGAACAGCTCCTGCACGGCCTGCGCCATGACGTGCGCGGTCGAGTGCCGCAGGATGTTGAGACCGTCCTCGGAGGAGATCTCGACGGGCTCGACGGTCTCGCCGTCGGCGACCTCGTACGCGAGGTCCTTCAGCTCGCCGGCCACGCGGGCGGCGACGACGGTGCGCTCGCCGGGGAAGAGCTCGGCGGCCGTAGTGCCCGTCGTCACCACGCGCTCTTCCCGCTCGGAATCGCGTTGGATGGTCACACGGACGTCAGACACCGGGTTCTCCTACCTGAAGATGGAACGCCGCGCCATTACCTGTGACGCGTGCAGCAACGATCGTACCGAGTCACCGGGACCGCTCGCGAAACGGTTGACCGGGGCCAGGGTGCGCACGCCGGGCGACTGTCAGTGCCGCCCCCTAGCGTGAGACGTATGACACTCGACTGGAACACGCTCCTCGCCGACCAGCTCGACTGGCACTGGCGCCACCAGCTCCGCGACCGGCTGGCCGGGCTGACCGACGACGAGTACTTCTGGGAGCCGGTGGCGGGCTGCTGGACCCTGCACCCGCGCGGCACCGGGACCGCCGCGATCCAGGGCGGCTCGGGGGATCTCACGATCGACTTCCAGTTCCCTGAGCCGGTCCCCGCTCCCGTGACGACGATCGCGTGGCGCCTCGGCCACATCCTGGTGGGCGTCCTCGGCATGCGGAACGCGTCGCACTTCGGGGCGGAGCCCGTGGACTACATGTCGTACGACTATCCCGGCACGGCCGCCGAGGCCCTGGACCGGCTCGACGCGGCGTACGGGCAGTGGATCGCGGGCGTCCGCGGCCTCGACGAGGCGGGCCTGGCCCGGCCGTGCGGCCCCGCCGAGGGCCCGTACGAGAAGGAGCCGATGGCGACGCTCGTGCTGCACATCAACCGCGAGATGCTGCACCACACGGCGGAGATCGCGCTGCTCAGAGACCTGTACGCGCACCGGCCCCCGACCGGCTAGTCGTCGCCCGCGCACGCCTCCTCGAAGAAGTCCAGGTTCTCCTGGAGCGACTTCATCAGGCGGTCCCGCTCGGCCTCCTCCACCTGCACCGGTACGACACCGGCCGCGTCGGTGAGGCGGCGGAAGCCGCCCCGGCTCTCCAGGTGGCCGTGCACCCGGATCGGCAGGCCCACCAGGTGCGCGTGCCCCGCGATCCGGTACGCCTCCTCGTCCAGCGTCATCCGTACGTGCGGCACGTCGGCGCCCGCGAGCACCCGCAGCCGCACCGTGCCCGCGCCGCGCGGCCCCGCCCTGCGCATCCGCACGACGGTGCCGGTGACCCGGACGGAGACGGCGGGCTCCGCGTACCGGTAGCGGGCCCCGGCCTCCCGCAGCACGTCGAGGTCGCCCGGTGAGAACTCCACGGGCGCGTCGCCGTCCGTGCACTCCCCCGGCACCCCGGCCGCCGGCGCCCACGCCACGCCGACGCGGGCGCCCTCGGTGCCCCGCACCAGCGCGACCAGCGCCTCGGTCAGCTCGTGGCTGACGCCCGCCTCGATCGCGCCGTCGAAGGCGTCCATGCCGCCGGTGGCCCGCCGGTAGTCGATGGCCTCCCGCGCCGCGTACAGCGCCTGGTGGAGCCGGACGGCGAGCGAGCGGCCGGTGGCGACGGGCACGAACGCGGTGAGGCGGCGGCCTCCGGACGACGTCTGCACCAGCACGTTCTCCAGGGCCGCGGCGGCGGGCCGCCGGTGCCGGGCCCCGTAGTACCCTGCCCGGCCGCGCGCGGCGAGGGCCCCGGCGAGCAGCATCTGCCGCGCCGCGCCCCGCAGTTGCTCCTCCGCCGTCCACGACGAGGCGCCCGCGGGCCCTGCCGGAACGTCGCGCGTCCAGCGGATCTCGTCGCTGGGCACGGCGAGCGAGACCAGGACCTCGCGCGCGGACGGCGTGCCGCTGCGCTCCAGCGCGACGAGCGCCTCGCCGAGGAGTTCCTCGCTGTCCGGGAAGGCCCGGCTCTCCGGCACGAGCAGGCTGGTCCGCTCCCCCGCCCCGGGCAGCGTCCAGCGCGCGTACCGCCCGGCGGCCCCGCCGCGCCGCCGCCAGCCGTGCCGGTCGAGCAGGGCGCTGAGCACCGCGGGGTCGACCTGCCCCGGTTCGGGTCCCGCGAGGTCGACGGGGTGGCCGCGGCCCGCGCCGAGCGGGCGCAGGGGCTCGTCGATGGGGCGATGCTGCATCACACAACTCCCTTCGGCCCGCTCCGGGTCGCACCCGTCAGGGCCGGCCTCCCGCGCCCACCCTGGTCATGATGTCGCAGAGCGCGCGGTCGTCGAAGATCCGTGCCGTCGGGACCCGCACGGTGGTCCTGCGCCGGCCCGTGACGGGGTGTCCGGCGAGGTTGATCCAGTAGCAGCAGTGCCGCAGGTCGAGCCGGTCGTGGCCGGCCCGCAGCCAGTCGTCCTGGGAGCGCGGCACGATCATCACGACGAGGATCTTGTGCACCGAGACGGGGGTGCGGGCCAGCTTCTCCAGGTGCGCGTTGTCGAGGGTGAACGCGAAGGTCGGGCCCGGCGGATCGGGCGCCACCTGGTACGTCGCCTTGAGCTGCACCTTGATGGTGACCTCGTCGTCGATGGCGTGTCCCGGCGAGCTGTGGCTGACGTGCCAGTCGATGCCGTTGTCGGGGAACGGCTGGGAGAGCGAGCAGCCCGCTGCGGCGGTCACGGCGTGCAGATAGCCCACCTGAAGGGTCTCCATGCAGGCGGTGGTGGCGAGAGTGCCGCGCGGCGGTGCGATCCGCTCGGGCAGCAGCCCGCCTCGTTCGGGCCGCGCGAGCGCCATGGTGCAACTGGCCTTCCGGGAAAGCGGGTTCGCGCTGATCGGCACCCCGCTGAACTGCCATGACTCGTACCTGTGTTGTCACCGCTCGGCGTACGACGCAAACAGCGCGGGTATCACCGCTTGGGGCAGGGACATCGGTCGACGGGACGTCATCTGCCGCGCGGGATCCAGGAGTTGAGTCATCATGACGTGCTGGTACGAAGGCCCCCTGGCCGCTTTCGACACGGAGACCACCGGCGTGGACGTGGAGAACGATCGCATCGTCTCCGCCGCCGTGGTGGTGCAGGACGCCGCGGGCACCCGTCCTCGGGTGTCGCGCTGGTTGGTGAACCCCGGGGTGCCGGTGCCGCCGGGGGCGACGGAGGTGCACGGTCTGACGGACGAGCACCTCCAGCGCAACGGGCGGTGGCCCGCGCCGGTGATGGAGGAGGTCGGCAGGGCGCTCGCCGAGCAGGCCGCGGCGGGGCGTCCGCTGGTCGTGATGAACGCCCCGTTCGATCTGACGCTGCTCGACCGGGAGTTGCGGCGGCACCGGGCGTCGTCGCTGTCCCGCTATCTGGCCACGGCGTCCCTGTGCGTGGTCGACCCGCGGGTCCTGGACAAGCACCTGGACCGGTACCGCAAGGGCCGCCGCACGCTGACGGACCTCTGTGAGCACTACGAGGTGGAGCTCGCGGGCGCGCACGACGCGGCGGCGGACGCGCAGGCGGCGCTCGACGTGGTGCGGGCGGTGGGCCGCAGGTTCGCGGCGCGCCTGGACCGGCTCTCGCCCGCCGAGCTGCACACGCTCCAGGCGGTGTGGCACGCGGCGCAGGCCCGTGGCCTGCAGGCCTGGTTCGCCCGCAGCGGCAGTCCGGAGATCGTGGACCCGGCGTGGCCGCTGCGTCCGGAACTTCCGGCGGCGGCCTGAGCGTTCCCCCGTTGGGGCCCCGGAGGCAGAAACGAAAAACCGGCCCGCCACATCTGGCGGACCGGTCATTCTCCGGGTGGGCGATACTGGGTTCGAACCAGTGACCTCTTCGGTGTGAACGAAGCGCTCTCCCACTGAGCTAATCGCCCGGGAACGCGTTGAACAATACAGGTCGCGGCGCCCTCTGTTCAAACCGGTCCGGTCACGCCGGCCGCAGATACGCGGTGAGCCCGCGCCGGCCGCCGCGCATCATCCACGCGTGATTGGCGAGGAACACCGGCCGCCCCGCCACCGCGAAGCGGCGCATCAGCGGCTTGCTCACCTCGACCTCCTGGTCGTAGACGGCTCGGGTGCCGCCGCCCGGCAGCAGCGTCAGCGTCCAGCGCGCCCATCCCTCCAGGTCTCCGGTCATCGCGACCTCCAGGACCCCGGCGGCCGGGTCGCGCCGCTTCTCGCACGCCGTGACGTGCAGCTCGTACGGGAGGAAGGACCGGAAGACGGCGGCGCCGCTGGTCTCGCTTCCGTCCAGCGGCGTCACCGAGCGCACCTGGGGCCACCACCGCGGGTACTCCTCGGCCCGCTCGAGCACCGCGTACACGGCGCCCGGCGGCGCCGGGAGTTCCCACACGCTGCGGAAGCGGTAGTGGTTCCAGTCCCTGGCCTTCCAGTCCCTGGCCTTCCAGTCCATGGGCCGAGTCTGCCGGGGTCAGGGCATCTTGTCCCCGACCAACGCCAGGTTCTCGATGGCGGCGAGGCCGTACAGGGCCGTGTCGTTCGTGTAGACCCAGTTCGCCTCGGTGCCGGCGACGAGCGTCACAGGACCGTCGACCTTCTCGGTCTTCCAGGGCGAGGACTCGGTGTAGCCGTCGCTCTTGAAGAACTTCTCCCAGGCCCGCTTGGCCAGCTTGTCGTCGCCGGTGCGCACGGCGGCGTAGGCGTCGAGGCGCGAGTGGCCCTGGAAGAGGATGAGGGAGCCGAAGTCGGATCCGTAGCGCGCCTTCTGCTCGGCCTTCGTCGCGTTGAAGTAGCGGCAGTAGTCGTAGTACGCCTCCTCGAACTTCGGCATGTCGACCTGGTCGATGAGTTCGGCGCACAGTTCGTTGAGGCCGAAGACCGCGGAGAGGTGGGAGACGCTCACGGCGGGCTTGTCGGCGATGGCGAACTTTCCGGTGTCGAGGTCGTAGAGCCCGCTGCCCTGCACGAAGCCGTTGGGCTGCGCGGCGATGGTCTCCATGGTCGACAGGACGCGGGCCTTCGCCTTCTCCCACTTGGGCCCGCGCCGCTCCCACTCGGTGAGCCAGGCGGAGACGAGGCCGCTCCAGTCGGTGCCGAAGCCGATGGAGAGGGCGTGCGGGTCGGGCTTGTAGTCGGGGTCGGGGCGGACCTTGCGCTGCGGGTCGAGGACGAGGAACGTCTCGTCGGAGTCGACGTTGGCGTGCATGAGGTCGCCGACGCGTTCGTCGCCGGTGAGGAAGTAGTAGTAGCGGCGGTACGTGGTGTTGGCGATGCGCTGCTGCTTGGCGGAGTCGGCGTAGTGCTGGACGCCGTGCCGGGTGCCGAGGCCCGCCCATTTGCCGAGGTGGTAGACGTCGACCTCGCCGGTGTGCCGGGTCATGGCCTCGGCGAAGCGGAAGATGTCGGCGCGGCCCGAGCGCAGGTAGGCCATCCAGAGCCAGATGTCGGGCGACAGCTCCGAGTTGTCCCAGGCGTAGCCGCCGACGTCGTAGCGCCACTGGTGGCGGGCCGGGTCGTAGGAGTGCATCACGTCGCCGTAGTCCCAGAAGCCGTACCAACGGCGCATCTCCACCTGGTCCTTGTAGTAGGTGAAGAGGAAGTCGAGGTGGTCCTCGATCTTCGCCTTGGCGGGGGTGGAGCGGTCGGGCTCGGAGTAGAGGCCGGGGCCGAAGACCCTGGCCTTGATGAGCTGCTCGGGCGGAGCGGCGAGCTGCGGGAGGACGCGGACGGCCTCGACCTGCCGGGCGAACGTCTCCGGCTTGGGCGTCGCGTCGTTCGCCCAGAACATCAGCTCGCTGGTGCGGGCGATGCCGTACGGGGTGCCGAACTCGGGTTCGTAGTCCTCGTACGTGATGTTGAGGCCCTCGAGCTGTTCTGCGTACGTGTCCTGGCCCATGCCGTCGTGGTAGAAGCGCAGGTCCATGGGCTGGGCCTCGGGTGACCAGAGCCAGAGGGTGACCTCGGCCTCGTCGGTCTGGGCGCCGCGGATGTCGAGGCCCGCGGGGTGCTTCTCCCAGAAGTCGCGCAGGCCGAAGGAGAGTCCGCCGCTGGGGCCGCCGACGTAGCCGAATCCGCTGGCCCGGCGGCCGCCGCCCGCGCCGATCCAGCCGTGCCCCTTCTTGGTGCGCTTCTTGAGCGTGAAGCCGTCCGCCGACAGCTGGGAGAGGCTGTAGTCGCCCCACTCCGGGATGTACTGGAGGCGGGTCGTGACGCGCTGGTCCCAGGTCGAGGGGTCGGGCAGCTTCTCGCCGGCGAACTGTGCGGCCTGCACGGCGGCGCCCGGGTCGCGGCGCAGCCCGGTGATGCCCTGGACGGCCTCCCGGAGCATGCCGGTGCCCTCGCCGCCGATGCGGATGTGCCGGTCGTACGCCTTGTCGCGCATCGGCACGGTGAAGCGGACGCCGAGCCCGCGGATGAAGTCGCCGGAGGCCTTGCCGGGTTCCTGGGTGCCGTCGTACGTGATGGTGTGCACCATGCGGAACGATTCGGCGCCCGCGTAGAAGTAGCAGCGGATGGAGAAGGGCAGCCAGCTGCGGGTGCCCTTGCGGTGCTTGCCGTCGATGCGGACGACGGCGCGGACGGGCCCGTCCTGTTCGACCTTGGTCTCCTCGATGACGGACTCGAAGCGCTCGTACTTCTGGGTGCCCTGGTCGCCGTCCTCGATCTCGCCCTGCCGCAGGAGGACGAGTCGGCCGTCCTTGGCGATCTCGGTGGAGCCGCGGGTGACGGTCTTGACCAGGCTCGATCCGCTCTTGCCGAGCTTGGCGACGACGACGCCGGTGTCGACGGTGACGACTCCCCCGCTGGTCGAGACGGTCACCTTCTTGTCGGGCGCGGCGGCGGTTCCGGCGGCGAGCTTCAGCTTTCCCGCCCCGGCGCCGGGACCGACGGCGTGCGCGGTCCACTTCAGGGAGCCGTCGGGCCACTGGGCGAGCGGCCAGGTCTGGACGGGGACCTGCTTGCCGTCCTCGGTGGTGAGCGCGAACTCCTGTCCCTTCTCGTACGCGCCCTTGGGCCAGGGCACGCCGACGGTGGAGCCGGGGGCGGCGCCGAGCCCGCCGTCCTCCAGCCAGCCGAGGGTGACCGGTTCGGCGTCGGCGGGGGCGGCGGCCGGTGCGGCCTCGGCCTCCTTTCGGCCGAGCGCCCAGCTGAACTGGGCGGCGGCGCCGGCGACCGCGGCGGCCTTGAGGAGGGACCTGCGGGGAATGGGGGACATCGTCGTTCCTTTCCGTGCATGCCAAACGTGGGGTACGAGACGTGCTGTACGAGAAGGGGTGGGGCGGCGGCGTCAGCGGTTGCGGGCGCGCTCCTCCACGGCGACGGCCGCCGCGGCGAGGATGCCGAGCACCGGGACGGCGAGCGGCGTGAGGAATTCGGCGCCGAGGATCACGAGCGCGATGCCGCACACCAGGAGCAGCGAGCCGCCGGGGTCCCGGACGGAGCGGCGGGCGGCGTCGGCGAGCAGCGACCGCCAGGTGCGGCCCGGTTCCCAGCGGGCGGCGGCCCGCAGGACGGTCACGGCGCCGGCGATGAGCGCGAAGATGCCGACGGCGGCGGCGAGCCGGCCGCCGGGGAGCCCGGCCCGCGCCACGCGCAGGTCGATCCAGACGGCGAGCAGGGCGCCGATCCCGGCGAGTCCGACGAGCCAGCCGCGGCGGGCGGCCGCGCGGACGTCGGCGGCGAACTCCCGCCACCCGCCCGCCTGTTCGCCGACGCGGCGGCGCAGGTGCCGGGCCCCGGCGGCGAAGGCGGCGGGCGCGGTGACCAGCGGGACGGAGGCGAGGGCGATCCACACGCCGGTGAGCAGGCACTCGGCGAAGACGGCGAACCCGACGCGGCGCCGCGACTCCGCCACGGGTGCCGCCGCGCGCCTCACTTGAGCCCCGATGTGGCCATGCCGTCGATGAGGTAGCGCTGGAAGGCCATGAAGAAGGCGATGACCGGGATGAGCGCCATCATCGCCATGGCGATCTGACCGCCGTAGTCGGAGATGCCCTGCTGGTCGCGGAACATCATCAGGCCGAGCGAGACGGTGTACTTGGAGGGCTCGTTGAGGTAGATCAGCGGGCCCATGAAGTCGTTCCAGGCGTTGATGAAGGTGAAGATCGCGCTGGTGATGAGGGCGGGCCTGCACAGTGGCAGCACGATCGACCAGTAGATCCGCAGGTGGCCGCAGCCGTCGAGGCGGGCGGCCTCGTCCAGTTCGCGGGGCAGTCCGCGCATGAACTGCACCATGAGGAAGACGAAGAAGGCCTCGGTGGCGAGGAACTTCCCGGCGAGCAGCGGCACGTACGTGTTGATGAGCTCCAGCTTCTGGAACATCACGTACTGCGGGATGAGCAGTACGTGGTACGGCAGCAGCAGGGTGCCGATCATCATCGTGAAGAGCAGGTTGCGGCCCCGGAAGGGGATCTTCGCGAAGGCGTACGCGGTGAGCGAGCTGGAGATGACGACGCCGACGACGGCCAGGCCCGCGTAGAGCAGCGAGTTGGTGAAGAACGTGCCGATGGAGACGCCGGCGATACCGTCGGCGAGACCCTTGACGTTGTCGAGGATCGGGTCCGCGGGGAACAGGTCGAGGGAGCCGATGATCTGCTTGCCGGGCTTGAAGGCGGCGCCGATCACCCAGACGACGGGGTAGAGGACGACGCAGAGGACGGCGAGCGCGAAGACGTGCCAGACGATCGATCCGGTGCGCTTGCGCGGGCTGGTCCCGCGCGGCAGCTCTGGTGCGACGGTGGTCACTTGACGTCCTCCTCGTAGTGCACCCACTTCTTCTGGGACCAGAACAGGACGGCGGTGACGAGGGCGACGGCGAGCAGCAGCATCCAGGCCATCGCGGAGGCGAAGCCCATCTGGGACTGCTGGAAGCCCTTTTGGTAGAGGTAGCAGGTGTAGACGAGGGTGGCGTCGGCCGGTCCGCAGAACGTGTTGGAGACGACGTACGCGGAGCCGAAGATCTGGAACGAGTGGATCGACTCCAGCAGGACGTTGAAGAAGAGCACCGGGGAGATCATCGGCAGGGTGATGTTCCAGAATCGGCGCAGCGGTCCCGCCCCGTCCACGGCGGCCGCCTCGTACAGCTCCTTCGGGACCTGCTTGAGTCCGGCCAGGAAGATGACCATGGGCGCGCCGAACTGCCAGACGGTGAGCGCGACCAGGGAGTAGAGGATGAGGTCGGGGTCGCCGATCCAGCCGCCGAGGTCGAGGCCGAGGGAGCCGAGTCCCTTGTCGACGACGGCGTTGTCGGAGAAGATCGCCCGCCACACGAAGCCGACCGAGACGCTGGCGCCGATCAGGGACGGCGCGTAGAAGGCGGCCCGGTACAGGCCCTGGCCGCGGCGGCTCTGGTTGAGCAGCAGGGCGACGCCGAGGGCGAGCAGCAGCTTCAGCGGGGTGCCGATGACCACGTACTTGAGGGTGACCTGCACGGACTTCTGCCAGCGCGGGTCGTCGAACATGGCCGTGAAGTTGTCGAGGCCGACCCACTTCGGCGCCGCGAACAGGTTGTAGTCCGTGAACGCGTAGTAGAGCGAGGCGATCATCGGGCCCGCCGTGAGCAGCAGGAATCCCGCGAGCCACGGCGACATGAAGAGATAGCCGGCGAGGGTGTCGCGCCGCCCCCGTCGCTTATGTGCGACGGGTCGGACGATGTTCCTCTCGTCGGCCAGGACTGTGGCGTCCTTGACGAGCGACATGGTGCTGTTTCCCCTCGGAAACGTAGGGGCTGTCAGGCCTGGAAGGCGGCCTCGGCCTCGCTGAAGAACTGCTTCACGGCCGCGGGGACCTTCTGCTTGGCGTTGGCGACGTCGCCGGCGATGCGCAGGAACGCGGCCTCGACGACGTCGGCGCCGGACGGGTGCGGGGTGATCTTGCCGAGTACGCCGGCCTTGTCGACCTCGGTCTCGTACGCGGCGATGCCCTTGTTGGCCTCGGCGACCGCCTTGTCGGTCTCGGCGCCGGGCTTGTACGCGTCGAACTGTTCCTGGGTGGCGAGGACGCCCATGTCGTAGCCGAGGATCTTGCCGACCTCGGGGTCGTGGACCATGAAGTCGATGAATGTGGCGGCCTGCGCCTGGGCCTTGCACTTGGTGGAGATCGACAGCATCAGCGAGCCGAGGTACTGGCCGGTGTCCTTGCCGTCGGTGGTGGGGATCGGCGCGAGCGCGTAGTCGGAGTCGCCCTCGCCCTCGTAGCGGACCGAGAAGTTGTCCCAGGTGAACTCGGCGCCCGCGAGCCCGGCGGAGAGCCCGGACTTGGGCTTGACCTGCTCGATCTTCTTGGGGTCCGCGACGATCCCGGACTTGACGCGCTTGTAGTAGTCGGACCACCACTGCATCAGATCGTCCTGGGTGAAGCCGAGTTTGCCGTCCTTGAAGAACGCCTTGCCGTTCTGACGGAGATACAGGTCGTAGAGGTACATGACGCCCGCGTAGCCGGTGTCGCCCGAGATCTTCAGCTTGTCCTGGACGGTCTGGAGCGAGTCGAAGTACTCGTCCCAGGTCCAGCCGAACGTGGGCTGCACGCCCGCCTTGTCCCAGGCCTTCTTGTCGATGACGAGCGCCATGGTGTTGGCGCCGACCGGAACCGCGACCTGCTTGCCGCCGGAGACCTGTCCGGCCGCCTCGACGCCGCCGCGGAAGTTCTTCAGGTTCAGATTTCCCGCGTCCACCTGGGACTTGAGGTCGAGCAGAACTCCGCGCTTGTCGTACTTCGCCAGGAAGGCAACGGAGTTGAGGAATACATCCGGAGGATTTCCGCCCGAGGCCTGCGTCTGGAACTTCTCCCAGAATGCCTGGTAATCGGTGAATTCGGGCTTGATTTTGATCTTCGGATTCTTCTTCTCGAAGAGCGCGATCGCCTTCTTGATTTTCACCGCGCGCGGCTCGCCTCCCCACCACGCGAACCGCAGCGTCGCCGGACCGTCCGCGTCTCCGGCGCTTCCTGACCCACCGTCACCGCCGCAGCCGGCCGCCGTGAGGCCGAGTACGGCCACCGACGCCCCCGTCGCCTTCAGCAGGCCACGTCTGTCGAGATCCCTGTTCATAGGCACAGCTCGCCCCTCCACCCGCGCATTGAATCGTTTTAGGTAAGCGCTTGCCGAGCAAAAGTAGAGACGGGTGGGGGGTGCGTCAACAGTTCGGACAAAGTTGGGGCCCGAAGCCCCTCGAAGCCGCAGGTGGCGGCCGAAAAACGCCGAGGGCCCCGGAGACTCGACAGTCTCCGGGGCCCTCGGTCCGGGTGGGCGATACTGGGTTCGAACCAGTGACCTCTTCGGTGTGAACGAAGCGCTCTCCCACTGAGCTAATCGCCCGGGCGCAGGAAGAACATTACCCCATGTCAGGGGGTGCCTGGGACCACCCTGCGCCGCCCTCGGTCACTGCTTGATGTTCCACGGCATCTCGAGGCCGAACTTCCACACGTAGACCCCGCCGAGCACCGCGATGACCACCACGCCGATCGTCGTCAGGATGATGTTGCGCCGCCGCACCTTCGGGTCGAGCGCGCGCTGCGTGGCCTCCGTGACCTTCCGCTTCGTCCAGCGCAGGACCAGCTGCGCCCAGACGAACTCGGTCGCCCAGATCGCCATGCCCCCGAAGATCACCAGCCAGCCGGGCCCCGGCAGCGGCAGCATGATCACGCCGCCCACCACGACGGCCAGACCCACGATGAAGACGCCGACCTGCCAGCTCAGGTGCAGCGTCCTTCTGGCCTGGATGAACCCCGGCGCGCGCGAGCCCAGCGGCTTGGCCGGCTCGGGCGCCTCGGTCGCCTCAGCCGCCTCGGGCTCCTTGGCCCCCTTGTCACTCCCCGTATTCATGCACTCAAACCTACCGGACTCTTTCAGGTCACTGGAATGGGCGTTCCCGTACGGATAAGACTCGGCCGTACGAGCTACCAAAAGACGCTCAAAACACTCAGAGGGGTTTACAACGGCACCGTAGGTGGCATGTCGATTTCGCCGACGTGCGAATCCCCGAGCGCACACTGAGCGAAAGGCCCTGGCGCTTATGAACACCACGGTCAGCTGCGAGCTGCACCTGCGCCTCGTTGTGTCGAGCGAGTCCTCACTGCCCGTTCCCGCAGGTCTGCGGTATGACACGGCCGATCCGTATGCCGTGCACGCCACCTTCCACACCGGAGCCGAGGAGACAGTCGAATGGGTGTTTGCCCGCGACCTCCTCGCCGAAGGCCTCCACAGGCCGACCGGCACCGGAGACGTCCGAGTCTGGCCGTCCCGGAGCCACGGTCAGGGCGTTGTCTGCATCGCCCTGAGCTCTCCCGAGGGCGAGGCTCTGCTCGAGGCCCCGGCGCGGGCCCTGGAGTCGTTCCTCAAGCGGACGGACGCCGCCGTGCCACCCGGCACGGAGCACCGCCATTTCGACCTCGACCAGGAGCTCTCGCACATCCTCGCGGAAAGCTAAGCGCCGCACACGAGGAGGCCCCCGCCGGCAGCCGGTCGGCGAGAGCAGCGCGAGAGCGTGCCGTGTCGTCCACTCGGGGAGACACGCGGCATTCGGTCGGGACAACCGCATACGGCATACACCGGCGCCGCCGCCGTGGGAGCGACCACGGAGGCGGCGCGGGTGCGTTCCCACGGGCCCGCAGGTACTAGGCTCGGCCAGCATCGGCGGGCGGGAGCCCTACCCCAGGCCAGGGAGCGAATCGTGCTGATCACCCACGACACCCGGTGCGCGCTCGACACCGTGGTCGATCTGGTGAACACGACACCGGACGGCGAGACGAAGGCGGACGGCCTCGACAGTCTGCCCGCGCTGACGGATTTCGTACGAAGGAACGATGTCAGCGATGTCGGGGTGCTCACGGAAGACGATCTTCGGTCGGTGCGCACGGTGCGTGAGCGGTTCGCGGCCGTGTTCGCGGCGAGTGACCAGCGGTCCGCGGCGTCCGTGATCAACGAACTGGTGGCCGAGGCCGGCACCACTCCCCGGCTCACCGACCACGACGGCTACGACTGGCACATGCACTACTTCGCCCCGGGCGCCTCCGTGGCCGACCACCTGGCGGCCGACTGCGGGATGGCCCTGGCGTTCTTCGTCGTCGCGGGAGAGCAGGAGCGGCTGCGCCGCTGCGAGGCGCCGGACTGCCGGTTCGCGTTCGTCGACCTGTCCCGCAACCGCTCCCGCCGCTACTGCGACAGCCGTACGTGCGGGAACCGACTGCACGTCGCGGCGTACCGGGCGCGCCGCAAGGAAGCCACCGGCTGAAACCGTTCACCCGCGGCGCTCGCGCGGCCCCGGTCACAGCAGCAGAAGATCGTGCAGCGCCGCCATCAGGAGCAGGCCGCCGATCACCCCCAGGAAGATCATCAGCGGGGGTTGGGAGAGCGCGAACAGACAGCCGCGGGGATTCTCGGCCGGCTGCTCGGGGGTCTCGGTCGGTACGGGCGGTTCGGCGTCCAGCTGATCGGGCAGCTGCGGTGTGTCCAGCATCTCGCCGCGATGATGACGCACTCACCGCGTGACGGTCACTCAACGCACCACTTTCGAGGGGCAGTTCGGCCCGACCCGTGACGGCGGGGCGCCTGCACCTGTTGTCGCCAGATGCCCTGCTCGCCCAGAGGTCCTGCTCGCTCAGATGCCGTGCTTCTTGAGGATCGCCTCGATGTCGCTGAAGTCCTCGGCCGGTTCGGTCTTCGGCTGCGCGGACCGCTTGGGCTGCGCTGCGGGGGTGGCGCGCCGGCTCTCGCCGAGCGAGGGCGCGGACGCGGCGGGGGCGACCGCCTCCCGCTCCTTGCCGCCCGCGACTGCGGCGCGACGCCGCTCGACGGCGCGCGTGCCCATGAAGAGCAGCCAGGCCGCGCCGAGCACACCGAAGCCGGCCCAGGCGGTCGGGCTGAACGCCGTGTCCACGACCCACTCGACCGCGCCCGTCATCACCAGGCCCAGGGGGACGAGCGCGTACGCGGCGGTGCGGGCGGCCTTGAGGAACCGCTTGCGGAAGGCGAGGACTCCGGAGATGCCCAGGCCCGCCACGGCGACGGCGGAACACACGGTCTCGGCGATCATCCGGTCCTCCCGAGTTCGGACGCCACAGGGCGATGGAGCGCATTCGGGGCGCTTCGCCCCTTCCATCCTGCACCTGCCGGGGTCCCGCGGGCCACGCCTCGGGCCCTCCCCGGCCACATCTGGGGGACATCTCGGGGTCGCGGCTCCTCCGCAGGTCCAGGTTGGGGCCCGGCGGCCGGTCCTGGAAGACTGGCCGCCATGAACGCCCCGAACCCGATCCTTGACGTGTGGTGCGAGCTGCAGTGCCCCGACTGCCGCTCCGCCCTGGACGACCTGCGCGCGGTGCGCGAGCGCTACGGCGACCGCGTCGAGCTGCGCCTGCGGCATTTCCCGCTCGAGAAGCACAAGCACTCCTTCGCCGGCGCGCAGGCCGCCGAGGAGGCGTTCGCGCAGGGCAAGGGGTGGCCGTACGTGGAGGCCGTGCTCGGCCGCGTCGAGGAGTTCGACCGCAAGGGCGAGAAGTTCCTCGTCGAGGTGGCGGGCGAACTGGGCCTGGACGCCGAGGAGTTCGACACCGCGCTGGTCGACGGCCGGCACATCCTGATCGTCGACGCCGACCAGGCCGAGGGCAAGGTGATCGGCGTGACGGGCACGCCGACGTACGAGATCGGTGGCGAGCTGCTGCACGGCGGCAAGAGCCAGGAGGGGCTGCGGGAGCGCATCGAGGAGATCGCGGACCGGCTCCTGGCCGAGCAGGAGTAACTCAGAGCAGCTGTTTGTAGAGGTAGTACGTGGTCGGCTCGTAGCCGAGCGACGCGTACAGGCCGAGCGCGGCCGTGTTGCGCGCGAAGACGTTGAGGCCGATCCGGGTGGCGCCCGCGGCGATCGAGTCGGCCTCGGCCAGCAGCATCAGGGAGCGGCCGTGGCCCCTCCCCCTGTGCTCGTCGGCCACCTCGACGTCGAAGACGAACGCGCCGTCGGGGCGCTGCGCGAGCCAGAGGGTTCCGACCCGCTCCCCCGCGTGCTCGAGGACGCTGAGCAGGACGTCCGGGGTGGCGACGCCGTCGGGCAGCAGCGCGGCGTGGTCGCGCTCGGCCTTGCGGCGCGCCTCCTCCTCGGTGACGCCGCGCTCCACCCAGGTGCGCGCGTAGCCCTCCTTGGTGTGGGCGAGCCACGGCCCGTACTCGGCCTCCGTCATGCGCCGTCCGACGCTGCCCTCCGGGAGGGCGGGCGGCGTGTCGGGCAGTGGCTTCGCCATGTTCCGGTTGCGTTCCAGGTACCCGAGGGCGCCCGCGAGGCGGAGCAGGCCCGTCTCCTCCGCGGGGACCGCGGCCTCGATGCGGCGGCAGTCCCAGGAGCGGGCGACCTCCTCTGCGGCGAGCGCGGCGACGGTGCCGCGGCCGCGCCCCCGGTCCTTCTCGTCGACGCGCAGGTCGAGGATCTGGGCGACGGAGGGGCCGAAGACCGGGTGCGTGGCGAGGTGCAGGGTGCCGACGGGGCGGCTGTTCACGCACACCGCGTAGTGCCGCGAGCGCGCGCCGTCGGGAGTGCGCTGGAGCGGCTCGGTCGGCCGCAGGGTCGTGGTCATCACGGGAGTTGTACCCGCCCGCACCCCGCACGCGACAAGGGATTTACGGGTCGAGGCGGTCTGCCGCCCGCTCCTCCCACACGCGCATCGCCTTCGCCGTGACTGGGCCGGGCGCGTCCGTCAGGTTCCGGTCGTCGACGCGGTGCACGGCCTGGATGTCGCGCAGCGTCGACGTCAGGAACACCTCGTCGGCCTCCGACAGGACGGAGAGCGGCAGGTCCGTCTCCTTCGCGCCGGTCCACTCGACGGCGAGGGCGCGCGTGATGCCGGCGAGCGGGCCCGCGGTGAGCGGCGGCGTGTGGATCTCGCCGTCGAGGACGACGAAGACGTTGGATCCTGTGCCCTCGCACAGCTGCCCGACGGTGTTCGCGAACAGGGCCTCGGTCGCGCCGTGTTCGTGGGCGCGGGCCAGGGCCACGACGTTCTCCGCGTACGAGGTGGTCTTCAGGCCCGCGAGGGCGCCGCGCTCGTTGCGGGTCCACGGGACGGTGATCACCGCGGTGGTGTCGGGGCGCCGCTTGGTGGCGCCGAGGGCGACGACGAGGGTGGTGCCCTGGTCGCCGCGGTCGGAGCCGAGCGGCGAGAGCCCGCCGGTGTAGGTGATGCGGAGGCGGCCGAGCGGCATCGGGTTGGCCTCGAGGACGGCGTCGCAGGCGCGGCGCACCTCGTCGAGGTCGGGTTCGGGCAGGCCGAGACCGCGGGCCGAGCGGGCGAGCCGGTCGAGGTGCCGGGTGAGCGCGAAGGGCTTCCCCTCGACGGCCTTGACCGTCTCGAAGATGCCGTCGCCCACGGTGAGCCCGTGGTCGAAGACGGAGACGCACGCCGCCTCGGTGTCCTGCAGCCGGCCGTCGAGCCAGATCTTCACGGGTTCTTGCCTCTCACTGTTCGAGTGCGTACGTTCCCGACGCTACCGCCAACAGGCGCGCCGCCTTCAGCTCGGTCTCCCGCCACTCCCGCTCCGGATCCGAGCCCCAGGTGATGCCGGCGCCCGTGCCGAAGCGCAGCACGCCGTCGTCGATCCAGAACGTGCGGATCCCGACGGCCAGTTCCCCGCGCCGCCGGTCGGCGTCCACCCATCCGATGCCGCCGCAGTAGGGGCCGCGCGGCGCCGTCTCAAGCTCGTCGATGATCCGCAGGGCGCTGGACTTCGGGGCGCCGGTGACGGAGCCGGGCGGGAACGCGGCGTCGAGCAGCTCGGGCCAGCCGGCGTCCTCCGGCAGCTCGCCGCGCACGGTGGAGACGAGATGGACGAGTCCGGGGTGCTTCTCGACCACGCACAGTTCGGGGACGGTCACGCTGCCGGTGGCGCAGACGACGCCCAGGTCGTTGCGGACCAGGTCGACGATCATCACGTTCTCGGCGTGGTCCTTGTCGAGGAGGTCGTCCTCGGTCCGCCCGGTCCCCTTGATCGGCCCGGACTCGACGGTCCGGCCGTCCCTGCGCAGGAACAGCTCCGGCGACGCCGTGGCGACCTGCACCCCGTGTTCGGGCAGCCGGATCGTTCCCGCGTAGGGCGCCGGGTTCCCGCGCGCGAGCAGAGCGGTGAGCGCGTCCACGTCCGCGTCCGGGGAGACCGGCGCGGAGAGCACGCGGCAGAGGTTGGCCTGGTAGACCTCGCCGGTCGCGATGCGCGCGCGGACGCTCCGCACGCCGTCCGTGTACGCGGTGTGGTCGAGCGACGACGTCCAGTCGGCCGGGGCGGGCCCCCGCCAGGCGCCGGGGCGCGGGGCGGGCACCGGTTCCTCGCGGACCTCGCCGAAGCGGGCGCAGGTCAGGCGGCCCTCGAAGTCCGCGCAGACGGCCCAGAAGCCGGTGGAGTCCAGGGCGGCGGGATCGCTGGTGACGTCGCGCAGATCGGTCGCGACGAGCCCGCCGAAGCGGGCCAGAGGAGGGAGGTCGTGCACACCTTCGAGTCTATGGCGGGTGTCGGTGGACCCACCTGAGCAGGACCTTCGCCGGTGGCACCGCAGCACGCTGCGCAAACGCGTTTTGGACCTCCCCCAGGAATCCGCTAGAGTTCAACACGTCGCCGGGACGCGCAAGCGGACCGGAAAGACACGCGAACGTAGCTCAGTTGGTAGAGCGCAACCTTGCCAAGGTTGAGGTCGCCGGTTCGAACCCGGTCGTTCGCTCAGGATGTGGGGGATCTTCCCGAACCCCCACGCTCCTGGTGGAGTGGCCGAGAGGCGAGGCAACGGCCTGCAAAGCCGTCTACACGGGTTCAAATCCCGTCTCCACCTCCAAGCGCGATTAGCTCAGCGGGAGAGCGCTTCCCTGACACGGAAGAGGTCACTGGTTCAATCCCAGTATCGCGCACTGGAGCCGCAAGGCTTCCATCCCGGACGATTAGCTCAGCGGGAGAGCGCTTCCCTGACACGGAAGAGGTCACTGGTTCAATCCCAGTATCGTCCACTGATCCGCAAGGGTCCCCGCGCGATTAGCTCAGCGGGAGAGCGCTTCCCTGACACGGAAGAGGTCACTGGTTCAATCCCAGTATCGCGCACCAGCAAGAAGCCCCCGGTCCGAGGACCGGGGGCTTCTTCGTGCTCCGGGGGGCTGGTGGCCCAGCCCCCCCCGACAGCTCAGGAGGAGAAGAGCATCCGGCCGAAGCCACGGTTGTGGTGACCGTGGTGGTGGCCGTGGTGACCGCCGTGGTGCGGGGCGCCCCAGGCCGGGGCGGCGGGGGCCGGGGCCGGATAGCCCTGCGGGGCGGGCGGGGGCGGCGGGGCTTGCTGGCTCCACTGCGCCTCCAGGCGGGTCAGCGACTCCAGCTCGCCGTAGTCCAGGAATATCCCGCGGCAACCGCTGCACTGCTCGATCTGGACGCCATTGCGGTTGTACGTGTGCATCGGTGCGTGACACTTCGGACACTGCATGCTCGACTCAACTCCCTGCCGTTCGGTACTGCTTCGCCGGGATCCTGCCCCGGCTTCCGTCTCCGGCACCCTACTTGGCGGGGCCGTTCTCCAACTGCGGCGGGACGGATGCCATTCGGGCACAGGCGTCGACGACCGACTCCTCCACCTCGTCGAGCGCACGGCCCGCGGCGGTGGCCTTCGCGAGGGCGAGCGCCGCGGTCTGCACGGTGAGGGCGCGGGCCGGCACGTCCAGGGCCGGCCACGGGTCGGGGACGGTCAGCTGCTTTGCGCCGCCCGTGCGTTGGTAGGCGCCGAGGAAACGGGCCCAGTCGTCGGGCGCGAGGAGGCCGCAGGCGAACCAGGCGGCGGGCCGCGCCAAGTCCCAGGCGGGGTCGCCCACTCCGAGGTCGTCGACATCGATGAGCGTCCACGCGCCGGAGTCGGCGGGGTGGCGGACCAGCTGGCCGAGGTGCAGGTCGCCGTGGCACAGGGCGCGGGCGTGCGCGTACGGGGTCTCGGCGCGGGCCCAGGGCGGGAGGGTGCGCCAGGCCGCGAGGATCGGGCGGGCCGCCGGATGGTCGGGGGCCGCCGCGCGCAGGCGGGCGACGGCGCGGGCGGCCTTGAGCGGTCCGCGCATCGGCGGGAGACCGGGCGGCAGCGTGTGCGCGGGGACGGTGTGCAGGCGGGCGAGCAGGGCGCCGACGGCCTCCCAGGGCGCGAGCTCCGGATGCTCGGGGTCGACGGGCAGGCCGCGCGGCCAGAGCGTGACGAGCCGGCCGTGCACGGGGAGCGCCGTCGGTCGCAGCGGGCGCAGCAGCACGCCGGCCAGGTCGGGGTGGGCGGTCACGGCGAGGCGGAGGTCGAGCTCGGCCGGGTCGGTGTCGGGGGCGTGCGCCTTGGCGACGGTGTCGCCGTGCCGGACCACCGTGGCGTCGGCGCGGTCGGCGAGGGTGTCGGCGCCGCAGACGCAGGCCGGGTCCGACGGGTGGGCCGCGCCCCGGGCCTCGGCCCTGAGCGCGGGAAGGATGTGCGTGGTCACCGCCGCAGCCTACGGCGGCGCGGGCACAAAATAATGCTGCGCGCAGCTCCCCAGCTGCGCGCAGCATTTGTGCCGTCCGCCGCACCCCCGTCCCCACGGGGTTTCATGGCCGGATGTCCCCGCCCGGACCGCTCTTCCGGGCCTGGGAGCGCCGCTCAGCGCCCCAGCATCACGCCCACGGACGACGCCTGTGTGACCACCGCGTCCCAGCCGCCGAACACGACGACGAGAAGGGCCGCGAGAGGGAGAACCATGGCCGTGGCCACCAGCGGGTGCCGGCGTCCGGTCACGGGCCCACCGAAAAGGCCCGTCCTGCGGGCCACTGTGCGGAACGTCGTCCGCGGCGCCGTGTCCGCCATGGTCCTCTCCCGGTCGAAATCCTTGAGTTCACTTGTCTGGCAAGCGGCGAGTGCCTGACCTCGGGGGACGAGTGCCGCACCCGCCGCTTGACCTCAAATCTACGAGCGGCGGGCCCCCCGGACGTCATGCCCTCGTACCGAATGCCGGGCCTCCCGGAGGATGACCGGCACCACCCCGCGTACTCCCCTGGGTGGAGAACAGGACCTAGGCCTCGGGGATGACCCCGAGGGGGCGGGTGAGGCGGGCCTCGCGTTCGGTGGGCTCCTCGCGCGGGACGGGGTGTTCTACCAGGGCGAGGACCCTGGTCGCCATGAAGCGCGCGGTGCGCACCACGGATCCGGATCGGGTGACTTCGCTCACTTCCACCACCCCTCTGCGCACGGCCGTCTCCACCCTCCGGCCCGCCCTGCTCGCCGCCACTTCGTACGTGCGCGTCGTGTCCCCTGCGTCCACGACTATCTCGACCCGGTCGCCCTTCATGGGTCCAATCCCCCTTCAGCACCGCCCTGTTGGCTCACGGGGCCGCCACAAGGCGCCCCGCCGCCGCACCGCCTGACCACTCTTCAAGTCTCGCACCGGGCACTGACAATCGAATCGGCCGTGAGGGCGCGGCCTTTGCGCGCCGCCGTGCGCGAAAACGTAAGCTGTGGCTCGTCAGACGGACCGGGCAGCAGCGGGGATGGACATGGCGATGATGCGCCTGAGGCGCGAGGACCCGCGCGTCGTCGGCTCGTTCAGGCTTCACAGACGCCTAGGGGCCGGCGGGATGGGCGTGGTCTATCTCGGCTCGGACCGGCGCGGCCAGCGGGTCGCGCTCAAGGTGATCAGGCCGGACCTGGCCGAGGACCAGGAGTTCCGGTCGCGGTTCGCGCGCGAGGTGTCCGCCGCGCGCCGGATCAGGGGCGGCTGCACCGCGCGCCTGGTCGCCGCCGACCTGGAGGCGGACCGCCCGTGGTTCGCCACGCAGTACGTGCCGGGCCCCTCGCTGCACGACAAGGTGGCGGAGGAGGGCCCGCTGGCCGCTTCGGACGTGGCCGCCGTGGGCGCCGCGCTGTCCGAGGGGCTCGTCGCGGTCCACGAGGCGGGGGTCGTGCACCGCGATCTCAAGCCGTCGAACATTCTGCTGTCCCCGAAGGGCCCGCGGATCATCGACTTCGGCATCGCGTGGGCGACCGGCGCCTCGACGCTGACCCATGTGGGCACCGCCGTCGGCTCCCCCGGCTTCCTCGCGCCCGAACAGGTGCGCGGCGCCGCCGTGACGCCCGCGACCGACGTGTTCGCCCTGGGGGCCACGCTCGCGTACACGGCCATGGGCGACTCGCCGTTCGGGCACGGCAGTTCCGAGGTCATGCTCTACCGGGTGGTGCACGAGGAGGCGCAGCTCGCCGGGGTGCCGGACGCGCTGGCCCCGCTGCTGCGGGCGTGTCTCGCGAAGGACCCGGAGGAGCGGCCCAGCACGCTGCAACTGTCGCTGCGGCTCAAGGAGATCGCGGCCCGCGAGGCGCAGGGCATGGTGACGGAGGCGCGACCGCCCGCGCCGCGCACCGCCGAGCAGGACAGGCCGACGGGCCGACTCGCCGACACGCACGGCTCGTACGAGGGTCAGCGCACGCAGCGGCGTACGCAGTCGGGGACGCCGACGCCCCGGCCCAGCAACGGCAGGAGCAACGGGTCGGCGCCCGCGCGGAACACCAACAGCCGGTCGGGCAGCAGCAGGCCGGGGCCGCGCAGCGGTGCGGGCCGTCCGGCGCCGCGCACGAACGGCACGGGCTCGGGCAAGAAGCTGCGGCCCGCGAACCCGCGGCTTCTGCGGCAGCGTCTGTTCGTGTTCGTGGTGGTGACGCTGCTGGTGGCGCTCGCCATCGCGGCGGCGCAGGGCTGCCAGGGTCCGACCCGCGGCCTCGGCGGCGGTGAAGGACAGCGGACGACGTCGGCCGCAGGGACGCTGCCGCTTCCGGAGAGCTGACGGCGGCCGGCCGTCAGAGTTCGGGGCGGCCCGTCGCCACGGCGTAGAACGCGACGGCCGCCGCCGCGCCCACGTTGAGCGAGTCGACGCCGTGGGCCATCGGGATGCGGACCCATTCGTCCGCGGCCATCAGCGCCTTGGTGGACAGGCCCTCCCCTTCCGCGCCGAGCATCAGCGCGACGCGGTCCATGCGGTGCGGCGCCACCTCGTCGAGGGACTTGGCCTGCTCGGCCGGGGTCAGCGCGAGGAGCTGGAAGCCGGCGTCGCGGACCGTCTCCAGGGACTTCGGCCAGGCCTCCAGGCGTGCGTACGGCACGGAGAAGACGGCGCCCATGGAGACCTTCACGGAGCGGCGGTAGAGCGGGTCGGCGCAGTCGGGCGAGAGCAGCACCGCGTCCATGCCGAGCGCGGCGGCACTGCGGAAGATCGCACCGATGTTCGTGTGGTCGTTGACCGACTCCATGACGACGATGCGACGGGCCGTGGTGAGGAGTTCCTCGGCGGTCGGCAGCGGCTTGCGCTGCATGGAGGCGAGGGCGCCGCGGTGCACGTGGTAGCCGGTGACCCGCTCGGCGAGGTCGGGGGCGACGGCGTAGACCGGGGCGGGGACCTCGTCGATGACGTCGCGCATGACGTCGACCCACTTCGCGGACAGCAGCATCGACCGCATCTCGTACCCGGCGAGCTTGGCCCGCCGGATGACCTTCTCGCCCTCGGCGATGAACAGGCCCTCGGCCGGTTCGCGTTTGCGACGCAGCTCGACGTCGGTCAGGCCCGTGTAGTCGGACAGGCGCGGGTCGTCGGGGTCATCGATGGTGATGATCCCTCGAGGTTCAGCTTCAGCCACGGGTCGATACTGCCTTGTTCTGGGTGTGGTGCCAACGGCTCTGGACGAGTTGTGTTACCGCTGGTTACTTTTCCGGTCCCTCGCGCACCACGTCGCCGATCACGATGACGGCGGGCGGCTTGACCCCTTCGGACACGGCACGTTCGCCGACCGTCGCGAGGGTGGCGTCGACCCGGCGCTGGGCCGCGGTGGTGCCCTCCTGGACGAGCGCGACCGGGGTGTCCGGGCTCTTCCCGTACGAGACGAGGGCCTCGGCGATCTTTGCGATCTTGTCGACGCCCATGAGGATCACGAGGGTGCCGGTGAGCCGCGCCATCGCCTCCCAGTCGACCAGCGAGCGCTCGTCGTCCGGCGCCACGTGGCCGCTCACGACGGTGAACTCGTGGGCGACGCCGCGGTGCGTGACCGGGATGCCGGCCGCGCCGGGGACGGAGATCGAGCTGGAGATGCCGGGGACGACGGTGACCGGGATGCCGACGGCGGCGAGCGCCTGGGCCTCCTCCATGCCGCGGCCGAAGACGAACGGGTCGCCGCCCTTGAGGCGGACCACGGCCTTGCCCTGCTTGGCGTGCTCGATCAGCGCGTCGTTGATGGCCTCCTGGACCATCTGGCGGCCGTACGGGATCTTCGCGGCGTCGATGACCTCGACGTGCGGCGGCAGTTCGTCGAGGAGGTCGCGCGGGCCGAGCCGGTCGGCGATCACGACGTCGGCCTCGGCGAGGAGCCTGCGGCCGCGCACGGTGATCAGGTCCGGGTCGCCGGGGCCGCCGCCGACCAGGGCGACGCCGGGCTTGTGGGTGCGCTGGACCGTGACCGTGCCGTCGTGGAGGGCCTCGACGATCGCGTCGCGGACGGCGGCGGTGCGGCGCGGGTCGCGGTCCGCGGCCGAGGTCGTCAGGACGGCGACGGTCACCCCGTCGGCGCGGCCCGTGGCCGGGGTCCAGGCGGTCGCCTCGTCGGCGTCGTCGGAGCGGACGCACCAGACACGGCCCGCCTCGGCCTCGGCGGAGGCCGCGTCGTTCGCCTCCGCGTCGCTGGTGGCGACCAGGGCGTACCAGGTGTCCGCGAGGTCGCCCGGCTGGTAGCGGCGCTTCGTCCAGGTCAGCTCGCCCGCGGTCGCCATCGCCTCCACGGAGGGGGTCGCGGACGGCGAGATCAGCGTGATGTCCGCGCCCGCGGCGATCAGAGCGGGGAGCCGGCGCTGGGCTACCTGGCCGCCGCCCAGGACGACGACTCGGCGGCCGGTCAGGCGGAGCCCTACGGGGTAGGCGGGGTGGTCGGCGGCGGGCATGCGGTGTCCTCTGGCGTGCGGGTGCTTGTGGGTGTGAGCGTACGTCGTGGGCGTGACGGGGATGTTTCACGAACCGGGGGCTCCGCCCTCCGGACCCCCGCTCATCAGTCGCCGGAGGGGCTTGCGGATCAAGCCCCTCCGGCGATGGTGCGCGGAGGTTACTTCTCTGTCACGCCCGCCGAGTCGAACGTCGCGACCTCGTGCATCGCCCGCGCCGCGCTCTGGACGATCGGGAGCGCCAGGAGCGCGCCCGTGCCCTCGCCGAGGCGCAGGTCGAGGTCGACCAGCGGGCGCAGGCCCAGCTTGTTGAGCGCGGCGACGTGGCCGGGCTCGGCGCTGCGGTGGCCCGCGATGCAGGCCGCGAGGACCTCGGGGGCGATGGCGCGCGCGACCAGGGCGGCCGCTCCGGCGCTGACGCCGTCGAGGATCACCGGCGTGCGCAGCGAGGCGCCGCCGAGCAGCAGGCCAACCATGGCCGCGTGCTCCAGGCCGCCGACCGCCGCGAGGACGCCGATCGGGTCGGCCGGGTCCGGCTGGTGCACGTCGAGGGCGCGGCGCACGATCTCGACCTTGCGGGCGTGCGTCTCGTCGTTGATGCCGGTGCCGCGGCCGGTGACCTCGGAGGGGTCGGCCTCGGTGTAGACGGAGATCAGGGCGGCGGACGCGGTGGTGTTCGCGATGCCCATCTCGCCGGTCAGGAGCGCCTTGTTGCCCGCCGCCACGAGGTCGCGGGCGGTCTCGATGCCGACCTCGATGGCCTCCTTGACCTCTTCGCGGGTCAGGGCGGGGCCGGTCGTCATGTCGGCGGTGCCCGCGCGGACCTTGCGGGGCAGCAGGCCAGGGGTGGCCGGGAGTTCGCCGGCGACGCCCACGTCGACGACGCAGACCTCGGCGCCGACCTGGTTCGCGAACGCGTTGCAGACCGCGCCGCCGCCCAGGAAGTTCGCGACCATCTGGCCGGTGACCTCCTGGGGCCAGGGGGTGACGCCCTGGGCGTGCACGCCGTGGTCGCCCGCGAAGATCGCGACGGCCGCGGGCTCCGGGATCGGCGGCGGCGAGACGCGGGACAGACCGGACAGCTGAGCGGCGATGATCTCCAGCATGCCGAGCGCGCCCGCGGGCTTCGTCATCCGCTTCTGCCGCTCCCACGCCTCGCCGAGCGCCTTGGCGTCCAGCGGGCGGATGTTGGCGACGGTCTCCGCGAGCAGGTCGTGCGGGTCCTCGCCGGGCAGGGCGCGGCGGCCGTACGTCTCCTCGTGCACGACCCACGACAGCGGGCGGCGCTTGGACCAGCCGGCCTGCATCAGCTCCGGCTCCTCCGGGAACTCGTCGACGTAGCCGACGCAGAGGTACGCGACGACCTCCAGGTGCTCGGGGAGGCCGAGGGAGCGGACCATCTCGCGCTCGTCGAAGAAGCTGACCCAGCCGACGCCGAGGCCCTCGGCGCGGGCCGCGAGCCACAGGTTCTCGACCGCGAGCGCGGAGGAGTACGGGGCCATCTGCGGCTGCGTGTGGCGGCCCAGGGTGTGGCGGCCGCCGCGGGTCGGGTCGGCGGTCACCACGATGTTGACCGGGGTGTCGAGGATGGCCTCGATCTTCAGTTCCTTGAACTGCTTCGCGCGGCCCTTGGGGAGCGACTTGGCGTACGCGTCCTTTTGGCGCATGGCCAGTTCGTGCATCGCGCGGCGGGTGTCCGCGGAGCGGATGACCACGAAGTCCCAGGGCTGCGAGTGGCCCACGGACGGCGCGGTGTGGGCCGCCTCCAGGACGCGCAGCAGCACCTCGTGCGGGATGGGGTCGCTGCGGAAGCCGTTGCGGATGTCGCGGCGCTCGCGCATCACGCGCAGGACGGCCTCGCGCTCGGGGTCGTCGTAGGCGGGGGCGGCGGGGGTCGGCTCCGCGGCGGCCTCCGGCTCCGGCGCCGCTTCCGGCTGCGGGGCGGGCTCCGGCGCGGTCTCGGCCTCGGCTTCCGGGGACAGGTGTTCGGGTTCGCCCGTCAGCTCGGCGGGGGCGACGGTCTGCTCCGCGGGCTCCTCGTCCTCGGCGTCCTCGATCACGAGCACGGCGCCGGAGTCGCCCTCGCGCGGGGCGGGGACGGTGGCGGCGTCCTGGTGGACGTCGACGGCCTCGGGCTCGGGCTCCACCGGCTGGGTGGCGGGTGCCTGGACGGCCTCGGGCTGCTGCTCGGGGGCCACGTGCTCGTCCGCGACGACCTGCTGCTCGGCCTCGGGCTGCTGCGGCGCGGGCTCCTGCGGAACCTCGGGCTGCTGAGCGGCCACGGGCTGCGGGGCGGGCTCGGCCTCCTGCGCGGGGGCCTCGGGCGCGGGGGCCTCGGGCGCGGGGGCCACCGGGGCCGCGTCCTGCTGGACGGGCTCGGCCTGCGGCGCGACCTCGGCGGGCTGCACGGGCGCGGGCTGCTCGACGGGCACGGACTGCTCGACGGGCGCCTGACCGGCGAGGCTCCGGTCCTCGACGACGGCCTGCGGCTGCTCCGGGACCTGCTGCTCGGCCACCGGCTGCTCGGCCACCGGCTCCTGAGCCACGGCCTGCTGCCCGGTGTGCGCCTCCTCGGGAACGGCGACCGGCTCCTGCTGGGCCGGAACGCCCTGCTCCTCGACGCCGCCCTGCGGAACATCGGCGACC
This sequence comes from Streptomyces sp. SDT5-1, assembly GCF_052245995.1. NCBI lineage: Bacteria > Bacillati > Actinomycetota > Actinomycetes > Kitasatosporales > Streptomycetaceae > Streptomyces > Streptomyces sp. SDT5-1. The sequence continues at coordinate 2,015,996 of NZ_CM125963.1, forward strand.
TGCTGCTCCGGGAAGTCCTGCTGCCCGGCCTGCTCGGCCGTCTCCTCCGGAAGCGGCGGGACCACCATCGCCTGCGGCGGGGTCGGGGCCAGGTGCGGGGTCGTGGGAACGATGCCGTCGACCGGGACGAACTGGCCGAGGGTCTGGTCGGCCTGGCCGAGGGACTGCTCCGCGTACTGCGCGTCGAGCGGCTGCTGCGGGTGCTCGTGGCCGCCCGCGGCTTGCTCGTGGCCCGCGTACGGGGCCTGGCCCGCGTAGGCGAACTCCTGCGCGTGGGCGGGCGCTTCGGGCTGCGCGTACTGCGGAGCGACCGTTTCTGCTGTCTGCTGCGCCTGCGCGGGCTCCCACGGGGCGGCGCCCTGCGGCGGGATGTCGAGGTACTCGGGTCCCGTCGTCGGCGGGCCGGACTGGCGGGCCGGCGGCGGGGTGTGCTGCGCGGGGCCGCGGTCGGCGAGCGAGCGCACCGGTCCCGTGCCGGTCTCCGGAACGGCCGGGCCCATGTGCAGCGGACGCCGGGCGGCCTGGGCCTGCGCCTGTGCCTGGGCGGCCTGCGCGGCCTGGGCCTGCGCGTACTGCTCGTGCTGCTGCTCGTACGGCTGGCCCTGCCCCTGGCTGTGGTCCATGCCGTGCTGCGGCTGGCCCCAGGCGCCCTGCGCCCCGGGCATCAGAAGGATCTCGTCCTCCTCGGCCGCGCCTTCGGGCTGATCGAGGTAGGTGTACGCGCCGGGTGCGGGAACGCCCGGCTGCTCCGCCGTGCCTGCGTCCTCCGGCAGCCCTTCGCCCGGAACCCGACCGGTGTCGGTCATGCCTACCCCTCGCCCATCGAATGAGAACTTTCCTGGCCGCCCCCGGCCGTCCGCCGGAACTGCGAGCACCTTCACAATTCACTGTTTCGCTACCCGGAGCGACGCGTGGACCGCCCACAGGGGACAACGAGCACACGCGCCGCGCGGCACGAACCGCCCCGGACAACAGGCATTGTCCCGGTCGGACCGCGGCCACGGAACGTAGTTCGACCATGGCCTTCTGTGGACTGCGCCACGTTGCGCGTCCACCGGTCGCTGCCGTACCACACACGCCCCAAGACTGGTGCGTTTTCCGGACATTGGCGTACGAAGGACCCGACGTCGCGGTGCGGTACAACGATCGGCCAGCCTACCGCGCGCGGCGCGCCGTCAGGTCACGGGTGGCGTTCCTGGAGCCTTCCGGACAGCAGGAAGCCGACGGTCCGCTCCTTCTCCGTCCAGGCGCGAGTGTCCAGTTCGACGGATTGCAGGAGGGCGCACTCGACGTCGTAGCCGTGCTCGGTGAGGTCCCGGCCGATGAGCTCGGCGTCGTCGCGTGTCGCGGCGTGCGTGACGATCCGCGCGGGGCGCCGGTCGGCGACGGCGGACACGACGGCCGCTCCCCCGCCCCCGACGCGTACGACATCGGGCTCGGGGAGGTCTTCCAGGGCGTGCGGGGCCGTGCCGTGCACGATCTGCGCCTGGACGCCGAAGCGGCGGGCCACGGCGAGGGTGCGGGCGCAGGCGTCGGCGTCCCGGTCGACGGCGATGACGGCGGCGCCGAACCGCCCGGCCTCGGTGGTGAACGCGCCGCTGCCGCAGCCGATGTCCCACACGAGGTCGCCCGTCCGCGGCCCCAGCCGGGCGAGTTGGGCCGCGCGCAGTTGTTCGGTCTCGCCCTCGCCGAAGGGTCCCGCGTACTCCTCGGTGGGCAGTGCCCAGCCGCGCGGGCCCGCGTCGGGGTCGCCGCCCGCCAGCCAGTTGCCGTTCTCCGGGGCGCCGGTGACGGGGCCCCCGATGACGATGACGACGTTGGGGTCGCGCCAGGCGTGGTCGGCGGCCTTGTCGGAGGTGACGACGGAGACCTGCTCGCGGTCGGTGCCGAGTTCCTCGCAGATGACGAAGGTGCGGTGGACGCCTTCGAGGAGCAGGCCGAGTTCGGCGGGGCCGGCGCCCGGCGACGTAAGAACCGCGACCTTGGTGTGGGCGCGGCACACATTCACCGCGCGTCGCAGGGTGCGGCGGTGTGCGACGACCACCTGTGCGTCGTCCCAGGGCATGCCTGCTCGGGCGAACGCCTGGGCGACGGAGGAGACGGCGGGCACGACCTCGACCTCAAGGCCGTACTGGGGTGCGCGCAGGGTGCGGACGACGCCGAAGAAGCCGGGGTCGCCGTCCGCGAGCACGACGGCCGTGCCGCGGTGGCCCGCGATGCGGCGGGCGGCGAGGGCCACGCTGCCGAGCCGGACGCGCTCGGCCTGTGCGGGCACCTCGGGCAGCGCCAGGTGGTGGGCGGCGCCCGCCACGAGGGTGGCCGCGCCGAGTGCTGAGCGGGCCGCGTCCGTCAGCGGCGAACCGTCCCAGCCGATCACCGTGACCCGGTCGGCCATCGTCGTCAGTCTCCTGGGTGTGCTCGGGTACGTACGTGCCCATGCGGCACTGAGGTCGGTGCGCCGCCCGGGACGGGGCACCGTGAGCGTACCCAACCGCCCTTCGGGTCGCCCGTGGGGTCAGTTCCAGTCGGAGAAGGCGGTGAAACCCCCGGCCTCGGCCAGTTGCTCGGTGACGCCCTCCAGGTCCTCGGGCAGCAGGCTCCACACGATGAAGTCCGTGCGGACCTCGGCGAGGCCGCCGTCCTCGGTGCGGGTGCGTGCTATGCAGGCGTTGCGCAGGACGCCCTCGCTGATGCAGCCGATCTTCTGGGCGACCTGCTGGGACGCGGTGTTGTCGGCGGCGGTGCGCAACTCGATGCGCTCCAGGCGCTGGTCGCGGAAGAGCCACTGGGCGGCGGCGAGCGCGGCCTCCGAGGCGTAGCCCTCGCCGCGGGCCCAGGGGGCGACGATGTAGGAGAGTTCGGTGGACCGCACGTGCCAGTTGGCCTTGGACAGTTGGAGGACGCCGACGAGGCGCTGGGTGAGGAACTCCGTGATGGCGAGGGTGAGTCCGGTGCCGGCCTCCCGCTCCTTGGGCGCGTCCTCGCAGATCCAGCCCCGGGCACCTTCCTCGGTGAACGGCTGGGGCACCGAGGTCCAGGCGGCGACCAGCTCGTCGTTCATCATCTCCGCGAGCGCCGGTACGTCGTCCTCGTCGAGCGGTCGCAGCACCAGGCGCTCCGTGCTGATGGAGACTTCCGGGAAGGTGTTCGTCATGCGCCGCTCTCCGTAACCTTCGTTGGCCTTCTACCTTCGTGTCGGCCTGGTGAAGTGCCCAGCATGCAGCATGAAGGCACGTAACTGCACATGGGGCCGCCCCTGTTGCCGGGTGCGGCCCCCATGGGAGAGCGCGGACGGCCCCTCAGAAGGAGGGGAGCACCGAGCCCTTGTACTTGTCGTCGATGAACTTCTTGACCTCGGGCGAGGTGAGGAGCTTGGCGAGCTTCTTGACGCGCGGGTCGTCCTGGTTGCCGTCCTTGACGGCGAGCACGTTGTTGTACTCGTTGTTCTTGGTGGACTCCAGGGCGAGGGCGTCCTTGGCGGGGTTGAGCTTGGCACCGATGGCGTAGTTGCCGTTGATCACCGCGGCGTCGACGTCCTTGAGGGAGCGCGGGGTCTGCGCCGCCTCGACCTCCTTGAACTGGAGGTTCTTCGGGTTCTTGGCGACGTCCTGCGGGGTTGCGGTGGCCTCGGAGCCCTTCTTGAGGGTGATGAGGTCGTTCGCGGCGAGGAAGCGCAGGGCGCGGCTCTCGTTGTCGGCGTCGTTCGGGAGGGCGACGGTACCGCCCTTCTTGATGCCGTCGAGCTTCTTGGCCTTCTGCGAGTACAGGCCGAGCGGCTCCAGGTGGACGGTGGCGACCGACTTGAGGTGCGTGCCGTTCTTCTTGTTGAAGTCGTTCAGGTACGGCGTCGTCTGGAAGTAGTTGGCGTCGACCGAACCGTCCTCGGTGGCGTTGTTCGGCGTGACGTAGTCCGTGAACTCCTTGACCTCGAGCTTGAGGCCCTCCTTCGGCGCGAGGTCCTTCTTGATGTAGTCGAGGATCTCGGCGTGCGGGACGGGAGTCGCGGCGACGACCAGCGGGTCGGAGGCCTTGGCCTTGGTGTCGGCCTTGTCGCTGCCGCAGGCCGTGAGGCCCAGGGTGAGGGCGCCGGTGGCGAGGACAGCTGCGGTGATCTTGGTGGTGTTACGCACGAAAAGTGCCTTTCTCCATCGTGGTGCAACCCGCTTGGTGGGGCGGGAGTTCGGGGGTCAGCGGGTCTTGGCGTCCGCGGCGGCGGGGCCGCCGGGCAGGAAGCCGAGGAGCGCGCGGAAGCGGATCGGGTCTCCGCCCTTGCCCGCGCGGCGGTGCAGGACGCGGGCACCGCTGTCGCCCGCGAACTGGATGACGGCGATGACGACGGCGAGGATCGCCACGATCGTCCACATCATGCTGGTCTCGAACCGCTGGTAGCCGTAGCGGATGGCGAGGTCGCCGAGGCCGCCGGCGCCGACGGTGCCCGCCATGGCGGTGTAGCCGATGATCGCGACGATCGTCGTGGTGGTCGCCGAGATCAGCGAGGGCAGCGACTCGGGCACCAGGACCTTGCGCACGACGGTCCAGGTGTTGCCGCCCATCGACTGCACGGCCTCGACGAGGCCGTGGTCGACCTCGCGCACGGACGTCTCGACGAGCCGCGCGAAGAACGGGATGGCGCCGATGGCGAGCGGCACGATCGCGGCGTCGCGGCCGATGGTGGTGCCGACGACGGCGCGCGTGAAGCCCATGAGGGCGACCATCAGGATGATGAAGGGCATCGAGCGGACGATGTTCACGATCTGCCCGATGACCTTGTTCACGAACGCGTTCTGGAGCAGTCCGCCCCGGTCCGTGAGGACGAGCAGGACGCCGAGCGGGAGTCCGCCGACGACGGCGATCAGCGTGGACCAGCCGACCATGTAGAGCGTGTCCCAACACGCCTGGGACAGCAGCGGCTGCATCTCCGACCAGGTCACTTGCTGACACCTTCCTTCTGCAGCACGGGCGTCTCGGCCTGGCGGCCCTGGATCTCGACCTGGAGGCCCTGCTCGCGCAGGAAGCCGATCGGGACCACGTTCTCGTCGTAGCCGCCGGGCAGTTCGATGCGCATGCGGCCGACCTGCTTGCCCGCGACGGTGTCCATCGCGGCGCCGAGGATCGAGATGTCGACGTTGTAGGTGCGGGAGAGCTGCGAGATGACCGGCTGGGTCGTCGACTCGCCGTGGAAGGTGACGTCGATGACGGTGCGGTCGGGGCCCGCGGCCTCGCCGCTGACGGGGAAGAGCGCGGAGGCGAGCTCGGAGCCCGGCGTCGCGAGGAGTTCGCTGACGGTGCCGGACTCGACGATCCGGCCGCGCTCCATGAGGGCGGCGGAGTCGCAGACGGTCTTGACGACGTCCATCTCGTGGGTGATGAGGAGGACGGTCAGGCCGAGCTGCCGGTTGAGGTCGCGGAGCAGCTGGAGGATCGAGCGGGTGGTCTCCGGGTCGAGGGCGGAGGTCGCCTCGTCGGAGAGCAGCACCTTCGGGTCGCCGGCGAGGGCGCGGGCGATGCCGACGCGCTGCTTCTGGCCGCCGGAGAGCTGCGCGGGGTAGGACTTGGCCTTGTCGGCGAGGCCGACGAGGTCGAGCAGTTCCAGCGCCTTGGTGGAACGTTCCTTCCCCGACTTTCCGAGGATTTCGAGCGGCAGCTCGATGTTGTCCTGCACGGTCCGCGAGGACAGCAGGTTGAAGTGCTGGAAGACCATGCCGATCCGGCTGCGCGCCTCGCGCAGCTCCTTGCCTGCGCGGGGTCCGCGCCCGGCGAGGGCGGTGAGGTCCTGGCCCGCCACCGTCACGGTGCCGGAGGTGGGACGCTCCAGGAGGTTGACGCAGCGGATCAGCGAGGACTTGCCGGCGCCCGACTGGCCGATGACGCCGTACACCTCGCCTTCGCGCACGTGCAGATCGACGCCGTCGAGGGCGGTGACCTCGCGGCCGCGCGAGCGGTAGACCTTGGTGAGGCCCTGAGTGGTGATCACGTGGGTTTCCGTAGCTGTCGAGTGCGCGGCGCGGGTGGCGCCGGGCACGGGGCATTCGGTCGGGAACTTGCGAAGTTTCCGGGCGCGCGACAGGTCTCGCAGAGGCGGGTGAACCCGTGAGGAGAAGCTGTGCGCGGGGCAGGCCCGGTCACGTAGGCGGACTGTTTCTCCCTGCGGAGTCACTCCCTACGGAACAGGGCGCGCGGGTCTCGCTTCGGGGCGCGAGAACAGGCGTGGTGGGGGCCCTCAGAAGGCGCACATTCGACACATACAAGCAGCACCGGGCGTCATGGTCGCCTCGGTCGCAAGGGTGCGGCTGCTCGTCGTGGTCATGTCGGCAAGTAAAGCAGACGTGAGGACGCGGCAGAGCCCCGCTGTCCGCTATTCGGACAGCGCGGGCCCCTGGTCCTCGCCCGCTCAGGGCGTGGCGACGATCTCCACGCCCGCGTCCGTGACCTGCGCGGACACGGCGGAGAGGTCCTTCACCACGACGTCCGCCACCAGCTCCCCCGCCTCGTGCGTTGTGGTCAACGCCACGGTCCTCATGCCGCCCGCGTGACCCGCCGTGAGACCGGCGGGGGCGTCCTCGAAGACGACGCAGCGGGCCGGGTCGACGCCCAGCTTCTCGGCGGCGAGCAGGAACGGCTCGGGGTCGGGCTTGCCGCGCGTGATGTCGTCGGCGGCGATCAGCAGCGGCGGCTCGATGCCGACGGCCGCGAGCCTGGCCTCCGCGAGCCGCCGGGTGGCGGAGGTGACGACGGCCCAGCGCCCGTCGGGCAGCGAATCGACCAGCTCCTTCGTGCCGGGCAGGACGTGAGTGCCGCCGTTGGGCACGTCCTCGACCTCGAGCTCCTCGATACGGGCCACTGCCTCGGCCACCTTCTCGGCGGGCAGCAGGTCGGCGGCGATCTCGGCGGCAGGGCGGCCGTGCAGCTCCACGGCGGCGAAGTCCTCGGCGGTGATCCCGTACTCCTCGGCCCAGCGGGTCCAGCAGCGGTACACCGACTCCATGGACGAGAGCAGCGTTCCGTCGTTGTCGAACAGCAGGGCGTCAGCGGTGATCTTCATGTGTCCCAAGGCTAAGGGCGACCCCGGGGCCGAGCGCATCGGGTCTTTTGGCCCGTAATAGGCTCACGGCCATGCTTGATGTCCTGACCCTGGTGACGGGTCTCGCCGCGCTGGCGCTCGCGGCCTGGTGCGGCTTCGCCGCCTATCGCGACCAGCCGACCAAGGACTGGCACTTCATCGGCATGGCCGTGGTGTCGGTGCTCGCGCTGGTGCAGCTGGTGGTCGGGATCGTGCAGCTCGCGCGGGGCGAGAAGCCGGACCAGGGCACGACGATCTTCGTCGCGTATCTGATCGGCGCGTTCGCGTGCGTGCCGGCGGCGGGCTTCATGTCGCTGGCCGAGCGCACCCGCTGGGGTTCGGTGACGGTCGCCGCGGGCGGCGTCGTCCTTGCCGTGCTCGAAGTACGGCTCTTTGACATCTGGGGAGGCTGAGGTGGCCGTGGCCGCACCGGAGAAGAACGAGAAGCCGGGGACCGACAAGAAGCGCCGCCGCCTCATCAGCGGCCCGGGCATGCTGCTCGTCTGGCTGTACGGCGTGATGGTGGTCGGGGCCGTGTCCCGCTCGGCCGTGCAGATCTCCACCGAGTTCGACAAGGCGCCGCTCGCGTACACGCTGTCGGCGGTGGCGGGGCTCGTGTACGCCTTCATCACGTACTCGCTAGTGCGCGGCGGCGACACGGCGCGGCGGGCCGCGTTCGTGTGCTGCGGCCTTGAGCTGGCGGGCGTGCTGATCGTCGGTACGTGGACGCTGGTGGAGCCGTCCGCGTTCCCGGACGCGACCGTGTGGTCGGACTTCGGCGTCGGCTATCTCTTCATCCCGATCCTGCTGCCGCTGAGCGCCATGTACTGGCTGCGCAAGGGCGTGCTGCAGCGGCAGCAGCCGGAGGGCTGACCGTCAGGCGCTCGCCGCGAAGGCCTTCGCCTCGATGTCCTTGGCCAGCGTCACCACGGTGAGCCGGTCGTCGACGCGCTCGGTCGACACCGGCGCGTAGCCGTGCTGGCGGTACAGGCGCAGGTTGTGGTCGCTGCGGTGGCCGGTGAACAGCTGGTAGCGCTTGGCGGTGCCCGCCGCGCCGAGGGCGGTCTCCACGGCGGCGAGCAGCCGGCCGCCCAGGCCGTGGCGCTGCATCCGGGGGTGCACGATCAGCTTGTTGATGTGCGCCGTGCCGTCGGCGTCGACGGTGCCGCGCACGGACGCCACCACCTCGTCGCCGAGCCGGGCGACGAGCACCGTGCCGCCGTCGAGCTCGGCCCTGATCGAGGCCAGGGTCTGAGTGAGCGGTTCGATCGAGTAGTCCCCGTAGAGCTGCGCCTCGCTCTGGTAGCAGAGGTACTGCAGCTTCAGAATCTGCTCGGCATCCGCTTCGGTCGCCGCAGAGATGGTCACGCTCATGCCCATGTGTGCATGCCTCCCGCTCACCTGTTCGCCGGTTGTCCTTCACCCTTTTCCCCGGCGGGCCGTGAGCGCAACCTCGGAGGGCAGGATTCTGCGCAGGCAACCCAGACATCTGGAACGTTCCGGCCCAAGACTGCCCTGTGACATACCCAACTCGCCCGCGATTTCCCGGTACGTCAGGTCGTGCGGGGAGAAGAGCGCACCGAGGAGCCGGGGGCAGCGTCCCGGCAGCCGGCGCACGGCGCTGCGCAGCGCCCGGTCCCGCTCACCGATGAGCACCCGGCGCTCGGGGTCCACGGCGTCCGGGTCGGCGGCGGGTTCGAGCCCGTACGGAAGTTCTCGCAGCGCGGTACGCCGTTGGAGGCGGGCCTCCGCGCGGACGGCGCGGCGGAGCCAGGCGGCGGGCTCCGCCGGCGGGCCCTCGGTGCGCAGGTGCTCGAGCAGGCGCACCCAGACCGCCTGTTCGAGGTCGCCGGGGTCTGCGGCGGCGCTCGGCAGTTCGGCGCGGACCTCGGCGGCGAGGAGGGGGCGCAGGGACGCGATCACGGAGTCGTACGTCATGCACTGCGCGACGAGGCCGCCCCTGCGACCGGTTGCCGGGGCGGCCTCGTCTCACTCCAATCGGCGCCCGGGGATCACCCGTTGACGAAGTCCTCGCGGGCGAGGAGCGCCGTGTCGCAGTTGTCGGAGAAGATGCCGTCGATGCCGGTCTCGTAGTACGCCTTGAAGGCGCCGAACGCGTCGCCGTACGCGTTCGGGTCCGTGCCCTTCTTGAAGTCGGCCGGCAGGAAGGTGTTCTCGTTGCGCATCGTGTACGGGTGCAGCACGAGGCCCGCCTTGTGCGCGTCCCGCACCAGGGTGGTGGGCTCGAGCAGCTTGCCGTTCGCGTCCTTCGGGATGATCAGGTCGAGCGTCGGGCCGATGCCGTTCGCGTACGACGCGATCTCCGCGAGGCCCTTCGGCGTGATCAGGTCGGCGACGGTGCGCGGGTCGCCGCTGTCCACGAAGTCGTACGGGCGGGACTTCGCCGTGGAGAGCAGCACCGCGAGCGGGTTGTCGACCAGCTTGTTCATGCGCTGGATGCTCGTCGGCTCGAACGACTGGATGATGACGGGCGAGTTCTTGCGGTGCAGGCCGTGGGCGCGCAGCACCTTGGCGAGGCGCTCCTCCAGGGCGAGGTTCTGCTTGCGGAAGTACGTGGGGTGCTTGAGCTCGGGGTAGATCCACACCTCGCGGCCCAGCTTCCTGCTCTGCTCGGCGCGCCAGCGAAGGACCTCCTCGAAGGTGGGCACCTCCCAGCGGCCGTCGTAGATCGTGTTGTGCTGGCGGGTGCCGGGGATGCGCTCCTTGGCGCGCAGCGTCTTCAGCTCGGCGAGCGTGAAGTCCTCGGTGAACCAGCCGGTGGTCGCCACCCCGTCGAGGCTCTTCGTCTTCTTGCGGTCGGCGAACTCGGGGTGCTCGGACACATTGGTCGTGCCGCCGATCTCCGGCTCGTGACGGCAGACGAGATGCCCGTCCTTGGTCGGACAGAGGTCGCCCGCCTCGATGATGTGCGCGCCCATGTCGAGAGCCAGCTGGTACGAGCCGAGGGTGTGCTCCGGCCGGTAGCCGCTGGTGCCCCGGTGCGCGATGACCGTGGGCACAGGGAGGCCCGCGAGGCCGCGGCCGGTGTTATTCGCGCCACTTTCCCTGCCGGCGGCTCTTGCGGTTCCGGCCCCGCCGAGGGCCGTCGCGCCCGCGCCGAGGACTGCGGCGCCGATCAGCGAGCGCCGGCCGAACCCTCCGGTGCCGCGGGGCTGCTGCGCGCCCTGCGCGACCTGTGACTTCTCGTTCCCCTTGTTCCCCATGGAGCACTCCTCCCACCAAGTACTGCCTTGCACCTGTCAAAGCGAGCTCGATCGTAGGGGTGGGCGAGTGACGAGTGGGAGACCTCGGACGGAACGGCAGGGTGATGCGGCGTGGCGTCTGGGCGTTGCGAACACATCAACGGGGCGAAAACTTCGGTCAACTCGGCGTATCCAGTCGGTGAACCCGATGTGCAACGGGTACCCGGGCGCGAGTATCGTCCTCACCTGCACAGACTCGTCAGTACGCTCCTTCACCCATTCCTTGACATCGGAGGGCTCGTTGTCCCGCTTCGCGCTCATCAAGGCAGTGCTCGGTCCGATCATGCGCCTGATGTTCCGCCCACGTGTGGAAGGCGCTGAGAACATTCCGGGGAACGGCCCCGTCATTCTGGCGGGCAACCACCTGACGTTCATCGACTCGATGATCCTGCCGCTCGTCTGCGACCGGCAGGTCTACTTCATCGGCAAGGACGAGTACGTCACCGGGAAGTCCCTCAAGGGCCGCCTCATGGCGTGGTTCTTCACCGGGGTCGGCATGATCCCGGTCGACCGCGACGGGGCGAACGGGGGCGTGGCCGCGCTCATGACGGGCCGTCGGATCCTCGAGGAGGGCAACATCTTCGGGATCTACCCGGAGGGCACCCGCTCCCCCGACGGCCGGCTGTACCGCGGCCGGACCGGGATCGCCCGGCTGACGCTGATGACGGGCGCGCCCGTCGTCCCCTTCGCGATGATCGGCACGGACAAGCTGCAGCCGGGCGGCGCGGGGATGCCGCGGCCCGGACGGGTGACGGTGCGCTTCGGCGAGCCGATGGAGTTCTCCCGCTACGACGGGATGGGCCGCGACCGGTACGTTCTGCGGGCCGTGACGGATTCCGTGATGGCGGAGGTCATGCGGTTGTCGGGGCAGGAGTACGTGGACATGTACGCGTCGAAGGCGAAGGCGGCGTAGAGCCCCCGGAGGTGGGGGCGCGGCGGCGCATACCGGCGCCCGCCGCGCCCCATCCGCCCCCGGGCACTACTGCTCCAACCGCTGCCCCCGCAGCAACACCCACGCCACCACCGACGTAGCAAGAAGCACCACCGCTCCGACCCCCGCCGCCACCTGGAGGCCGTCCACGAAGGCCGACTGGGCGCCGGCCAGGAGGGCTTCCGCCTGCCCCCGCGGCAGCGCGGACGCCGCCTCCACCGCCCCGCCGAGCGAATCGTGCGCCGCGACCGCGACCTCGTCCGGCGTGCCCGCCGGCACCGTGAAACCGCCGTACACGCCCGTCACGATCGACCCGAGCAGCGCGATGCCCAGCGCCGTACCGAGTTCGTACGCCGTCTCGGACACCGCCGACGCCGCGCCCGCCTGCTCCTTCGGCACGCTGGACAGGATCACGTCCGCCGTGACGGTGAACGAGAAGCCCGCGCCGACGCCGACCACGAGCAGCACCGTCCCGAGCAGCGGATACCCGGTCGACTGGCTGAGCGTCGTGAGCGCCGCCAGGGCGAGGCCCACCGCCGCGAGCCCGCCCGCGACCACGGATCGTACGGAGAACCGCCGCGCCACCGTGCCGGCGACGAGTCCCGCCGCCACGGCCCCGATGGCGGCCGGGAGTTCGGCGAGGCCCGCCTCGAACGGCTCACGCCCCTGCACCAGTTGCAGGAACTGGGAGAGGAAGAAGACCAGCCCGGCGAGGCCCAGGATCGTCAGCAGGTCGGCGAGGACCGCGCCGGAGAAGCCGCGGTTGCGGAACAAGCGCATGTTCAGGAGCGGCGTCTCGAGCGTCAGTTGGCGCCGGACGAACCCGCCGAGGGCAGCCGCACCGACCACCGCGGACGCCGCGACGCCCCACCCGAAGCCGTGCGCCGCCGCCTCCTTCACCGCGTAGACGACACCGATCATTCCGATGAGCGACAGGCCCACGCTCAGCAGGTCCCAGGGGCCGGGCACCGGGTTCTTGGACTCCGGGATGAGCTTCGCTCCGACGACGACCAGGATCGCCATCACCGGCAGGTTGATCAGGAAGACCGAGCCCCACCAGAAGTGTTCGAGCAGGAAGCCGCCGACGACCGGGCCGACCGCCGCGCCCGCGGAGGCCATGGCGCCCCAGATGCCGATGGCGAGGGACCGTTCGCGCGGGTCGTGGAAGATGTTGCGGATCAGGGCCAGCGTGGACGGCATGAGGGTCGCGCCCGCGACACCCAGCAGGGCGCGCGCCAGGATCATCAGCTCCGGCGTCGTCGCGTACGCGTTGAGCACGGACACCGCGCCGAACGCGACCGCTCCCGTCAGGAGCAGCTTCTTGCGGCCGATGCGGTCGCCGAGGCTGCCCATGGAGACGAGGAGCCCGGCAATCACGAAGGAGTAGACGTCGCCGATCCACAGCAGCTGGGTGCCGGACGGCTTGAGGTCCTCGCTGATGTACGGGGTCGCGAGGCCGAGGACGGTCGCGTCGACGGCGACGAGCAGCACGGCCAGCACGAGGACGGAGAGGGCGAGCCACCGCGCGGGACGCGAGGACTCCACCACCTCCGCCGCAGGAGTGCGCTGTGGTGTGCTGGTCATGGTTCCACTCTCCGTAGTGCGCCGCCGAGCAGCAGCTCGACGATCATGAATTGGAAGTCCTTGGCCGCGACGCGGCCGTCCTGCACCGCCCATGCCCCGCTGCCGATCAGGCCGTAGAGCGCCTCGGTCAGCCAGGCGGGCGTCAGGTCGATCCGGAACTCGCCCGTCTCCTGGCCGCGCCGGAACAGCGCTTCGATGCGGGAGTCGAGGCGGGCCCAGCCCTCGTGCTGCTGCTCGCCCTCGAACAGCTGGTTCTCGGTGACGAGGAAGGCGAGCAGCGGCGCCGCGGGCTCGATCTCGCGGATGAGGCGGCGCAGCGCGTCCGCCGCGGGGCCCTCGTCGGGCCGGGCGCGGTCGAGCGCGCTCTCGCACTCGGCGATGCCCAGCTCCTCGAGGGCGCGCACCAGCGCGTCGCGGCTCGCGAACTGGCGGTGCAGGGTCGCGCGGCTGATACCGGCGGCCCGCGCGACCTCGTCCATGGTGGCCGTGGACTTGCGGGTGAGCAGGGCGGCGGCGCTGTGCAGCACCTGGGCTCGATCGACTGGCATGAGACGAGAGTACACCGAATGAGACATTGACGTCTCATGGGAGGCGCCACCGTCTCCCCCTCGCCCCCTCTGCCGGCTCCCCGAGCCCCCGAACTCTCCAGTGGCCCGCCCGCTCACCCAGTGTTACGACTGTCGGGACGTCGGAGTGAGTCTCTGGAGGTATCGGCATGGGGTGCTGCATCTTCGCCGCGATGGCCGCGATCGGCCCGCGCGTCGCCCTGGTGATCACGTGGCTGTTCACCAACCTCGTGGACCGTGCCTTCAACGGCGTCCTGCTGCCGCTCATCGGCCTGATCCTGCTGCCGTGGACGACGCTCGGATACGTCATCGCGTACGCGCCGGTGGTCGGCGTGCGCGGTATCGGCTGGGTCGTCATCCTCTTCGGGCTGCTGCTCGATCTGTCGAGCTACGGCGGCGGGGCGCGGGCCCGCCGCTGACCCCGTACGCGGATACGCCGAAGGGCCCGGCCCGTCCACGGATGGACGAACCGGGCCCTTCGGGCTACGGGCGGGTGGGCGCGGTTACTTCTTCGCGTCGGCCCAGGTGCGCTGCACCGCAAGGTCCTGCTTGACCTCGGTGAGCTGGACGGCGACCGCGCTCGGCGCCGTGCCGCCTCGGCCCGAACGGGAGGCCAGGGCGCCGGGGACGTTCAGGACCGTGCGGACCTCGGGCGTGAGGTGCTCGGAGATCTTGGCGAACTGCTCGTCGCTGAGCTCGTCGAGTTCCTTGCCCTCCGCCTCGGCGACCTTGACGCACTCGCCCGCGACCTCGTGCGCGACACGGAACGGGACGCCCTCGCGCACCAGCCACTCGGCGATGTCGGTCGCGAGCGAGAAGCCGGCCGGGGCCAGCTCCTCCATCCGCTCCCGGTTGACCGTGAGCGTGGCCATCATGCCGGTGAACGCCGGGAGCAGGAGCCGCAGCTGGTCGCAGGAGTCGAAGACCGGCTCCTTGTCCTCCTGGAGGTCGCGGTTGTACGCGAGCGGGAGCGCCTTGAGCGTCGCCATCAGGCCCGTGAGGTTGCCGATGAGGCGGCCCGACTTGCCACGCGCCAGCTCGGCGATGTCCGGGTTCTTCTTCTGCGGCATGATCGACGAGCCGGTGGAGAAGGCGTCGTGGAGCGTGACGAAGGAGAACTCCTTCGTGTTCCAGAGGATGACCTCCTCGGCGATCCGCGAGATGTTCACGCCGATCATCGCGGTGATGAAGGTGAACTCGGCGACGAAGTCGCGGGAGGCCGTGCCGTCGATGGAGTTCGCGGAGCTGCCGTGCTCGAAGCCGAGGTCGCGAGCCACCGCCTCCGGGTCGAGGCCGAGGCTGCTGCCCGCGAGGGCACCGGAACCGTACGGCGAGACGGCCGTCCGCTCGTCCCACTGCCGCAGCCGCTCGGCGTCCCGGGACAGGGACTGGACGTGCGCGAGGACGTGGTGCGCGAAGAGCACCGGCTGGGCGTGCTGAAGGTGCGTACGACCCGGCATCGCGGTGTCGGGGTGCGCCTCGGCGAGGCCGACGAGCGCCTCCTGGAGGTCGGCGATGAGGCCGCCGATGACCCGGGCCTCGTCCCGCAGGTACATCCGGAAGAGCGTCGCCACCTGGTCGTTCCGCGAGCGGCCCGCGCGGAGCTTGCCGCCCAGGTCGGGGCCGAGCCGCTCGAGCAGGCCGCGCTCGAGGGCGGTGTGCACGTCCTCGTCGGCGATGGTGCCCACGAAGGAGCCGTCCGCGACGTCGGACTCCAGCTGGTCGAGGCCGGCGATCATGCGGGTCAGCTCGTCCTCGGTGAGCAGCCCCGCCTTGTTGAGCACGCGCGCGTGGGCACGCGAACCCGCGATGTCGTAGGGGGCGAGGCGCCAGTCGAAGTGGACGGAGGCGGAGAGTTTCGCCAGGGCCTCGGCTGGGCCGTCGGCGAACCGGCCGCCCCAGAGGCGGACATCGCCGGTGTTGCTGCTCACGTGCTCTGCTCCTCGGGCCGGTGGACACAAGTCCTGTGGGCTTGTCGCTGTGCATGATTATGCAGGGTCATGCATGATTCGTCAATCGCCTCGTCGGCGACCTCGAGTGCACCACGGCGAGGTGCCGCATGGGCGGGCGGTCCAGGGGTACCCGGCGGTCTCATGATCAAGCGGCCCGAGGTACCGACGCACGCCCGCGCCCTGATCGGCATGGGCGTGGGCGCGCTGTCCCTCTCCCTCGCGCCCGTCTTCATCGACCTCTCCGGTACGTCTCCGGGCACCGCCTCGTATCTGCGGTGCGTCCTGGCGCTGCCGCTGCTCGCCCTGCTGTGCGCGCCCGAGCGCCGCAGGGAGGGCACGCCCGACGCCCGCCACCTCGGGCTCGCCGTGCTGGCGGGCGCGCTGTTCGCGGGCGACATGCTGCTGTGGACCGCGGCCATCGGGGAGGTCGGGGCGGGGCTCTCCACGGTCCTGGTCAATGTGCAGGTCGTGCTCGTCCCGCTGCTCGCGTGGCTGGTCGACGGGGAGCGCGTCACCCGGCGCTTCCTGCTGTGGCTGCCGCCGCTCGTCGTCGGCGTCGCGCTCACCGGCGGCGTGCTCTCCCACGCGGTCGGCGACGAGCCGCTGCTCGGCACCGTGCACGCGCTGCTCGCCGCGGTCTGCTACTCCGGGTTCCTCTTCCTGCTGCGCCGCGGCGGCCTCACCGGGCAGGTGCGGCAGACGTATCTGACGGTCACCGCGTCGGCGGGCCTCGTCTCGCTCGCGGCCGGCGCGGTGTGGTCGGGCGTGGAGTTCGCGCCGGGGTGGGCGGCCGTCGGATGGCTGGCCGGGGCCTCGCTGAGCAGCGGCGTCGTGGGGTGGCTGCTCGTCGCGGTGCACTCGCCCCGGCTCGCGAGCCATGTGGGCGCCGTCCTGTTGCTGCTCACGCCGGTCGGCGCGCTGGTGTTCGGGGCCGTGGCGCTCGGCGAACGTCCCGCGCCGTTGCAGCTCGCGGGCTGTGCGCTGCTGCTGGCCGGCGGGTATTTCGCGATGCGGACGCCGACCTCCGACTCCCCCTGAATCAAGGGCGGTTCGGGCATGATTCCCGTATGGGAAAAAGCCATGAACGCATAGAAGGAAGGCTGCGCACCTTCATCGAGGAGCAGCCGGTGTTCTTCACCGCCACCGCGCCGCTCGCCGACGACGGAACGGTCAACCTCTCCCCCAAGGGGCTCAAGGGCTCGTTCGCGGTGTTCGACGAACGGACCGTGGGCTATCTGGACTTCGCGGGGTCGAACGCGGAGACCATCGCCCATCTGCGCGAGAACGGCCGGATCACGCTGATGTGGTGCGCCTTCCAGGGCCCGCCGAACATCGTCCGGGTGCACGGCCGCGGCGAGCCCGTGTTCCGCGACGACCCGCGCTTCACCGAACTGCTCGGCCACTTCCCCGACATCGACCCGACCCGGAACGGGCTGCGCGCGATCATCGTCGTGCACGCCGAGCACATCCGCGACACCTGCGGCTACGCCGTGCCCTTCATGACGTACGACGAGGACCGCGACCTGCACGGCAGGCGGTTCGAGCGGGAGGACGACGCGGGGCTCGACGCGTACTTCCAGAAGAAGGAGTACATCGCGACGAGCCTGGACGGACTGCCCGGGCTGCCGTTGCCGCTGCCGCCCGCTACGTTCTGAGCCATGCGTCCCTTTCGAGCAGGTATCGCCAGTGTCGTCGCCGCCTGCGCCGTCCTCGGCGCCGTCCCCGCCGCCTCCGCCGCTCCCGCCGCCGACCCGCTGCCCGCACGGATGGCGGACACGGGCGGCGGCCGCCAGCTGATCACCGCGCAGGCGCCCCGCACGTCCTCCACCACCGGCACCGTCACCTGGTGGGACCGGCGCGCGGACGGCAGCTGGGCGAAGGCGGGATCGGCGCCCGCGCGGTTCGGCGCGAAAGGGCTCGTGGCGGGGACGAAGCGCAGGCAGGGCACGAACACCACGCCCACCGGCGTCTACGACCTGCCGTTCGCGTTCGGCAACGCGGCGGCGCCCGCCGGAACCACCACGCCGTACCGCCGCGTGCACCGCGACTCGTGGTGGTGCGAGGACAACGCGTCCCGCGCGTACAACCGTTGGACCGAGCCGCGCCCCCGGGACTGCCGCGCCGCCGAGTCGGAGCGGCTCGCCGACTACCCGACGCAGTACGCGCACGCGCTCGTGGTCGGCTTCAACTACCACCGGCCCGTGCACGGCCGGGGCGCCGGGATCTTCCTGCACGTCAACGGGCGCGGGGCGACGGCCGGATGCGTGTCAGTGCCCGCGGACGCCATGCGCCGGATCCTCACCTGGGTGCGCCCCGAGCGGTCCCCGCACATCGCGATCGGGACGGCGGGCGGCGCCACGGCGCTGTCCCGTGTAAGGACCACATAACGAGACGGGGTTGCGCGCGTTCGACGCCGAGGCGTTGCATCGCCCGGTGCGAAGCGAATCCGAACAGACGTCCCCCGACTCCCCCGCGGCGGAGACTCCTGCCGAGACCACACCCCAGGCGACCGGCGGGACCGCCGACCGAGCCGCGCGGCTCGCCGTCACCGTCTTCCCGGTGCTCGTCCTCGTGGCCGGCGCCCTGGGCCTCGCCTCGCCCGGCACGTTCGCCGGCTGGGGCACCAATGTGCCGTACCTGCTCGGCGTCGTGATGTTCTGCATGGGCCTCACCATGACCCTCGCGGACTTCAAGGGCGTGGCGCAGCGGCCGTGGGCCGTGGGTCTCGGCCTCGTCGCGCACTACGTGATCATGCCGGGGCTCGGCTGGGCCATCGCCCACGCGCTGGGCCTGTCCCCGCAGTTGGCGGCCGGTGTCATCCTCGTCGGCTGCGCGCCCAGCGGCACCGCGTCCAACGTCGTGACCTATCTGGCGCGCGGCGACGTCGCCCTGTCGGTGTCCGTGGCGACCGTCTCCACGGTGCTCGCCCCGCTCATCACGCCGCCGCTGACGCTGCTGCTGGCGGGCGCGTACCTGCCGGTGGACGCCGGGTCGATGATGACGGACATCCTGAAGACGGTGCTGCTCCCGGTGATCGCGGGCCTGGTGGTGCGCCTGGTGCTCGGCCGGTACGTCGACCGGCTGCTCACCGTCCTGCCGTGGCTGTCGGCGCTGACCATCGCCGTGATCGTGGCCGTGGTGGTGGCGGGCAGCGCCGACGCCATCAAGTCGGCCGCCGCGCTCGTCGTGGTCGCGGTGGTGCTGCACAACGGCCTCGGCCTCGCGCTCGGCTACGGCGCGGGCAAGCTCGGCCGTCTCGGCAAGCCGGCGTCCCGCGCGATGGCCTTCGAGGTCGGCATGCAGAACTCGGGCCTCGCCGCCTCCCTCGCCACGGCCCACTTCAGCCCCCTGGCCGCCCTCCCCGCCGCCGTCTTCTCGGTCTGGCACAACGTGTCGGGAGCGCTGGTGGCGGCGTGGATGTCGTATCGGGCGCGGAAGGCGGAGCAGGCCTAGTCCCGCCAACCGAAGCAGCGCGTACGCACGCACGAGAAGCCGACCGCGTCGACACTGGACCAGGGATCGTGACTGGACAGGTGTAGACAGGTCGGCTTCTTCGTGTCTACCTTCTAGACATGCCTGGACAGGTTCACAAGCATCACCGCATCGCCCATGTCCTCGCGGAGGAGATCCGCACGGGCGTGCACGCCGACGGCAGCAAGCTGCCGGGCGAGTACGCGCTGCGGGAGCGGTTCGGGGTCAGCCGGACGACCGTGCGGCAGGCCCTCGGCGTCCTCGGCGAGCAGGGCCTCATCGAGACGCACGCCGGGATCGGCTCGATCGTCACCTTCGACGGCACACCGCTCGACCAGCGGCTCGGCTGGACCCGGGCGCTCGCCGCGCAGGGCACGGAGCTGACCACGGAGACGCTCCGCCTCGCGCGCGTCACGGACCGGGAGCTGGCCGCGGAACTCGGCCTGGACAGCGCCGAGTTCACCGCCCTCGACCGCGTTCGGCGACTGCCGGACGGGCAGGGCGTCTCGCTGGAGTTCAGCCGGGTGCCGGCCGTCGGCGCGCTCGCCGATCTCGCCGAGCGCGGCCTCGACGGCGGTTCGCTCAGCCGCACCCTGACCGCCGCCGGTCGCGTCCCCGACTCCGGCGACGCCCATATCGCCGTCGTCGGCCTGGCCGCCCACGAGGCGGACCGGCTGCACCGCTCCCCCGGCGAGTCCTTCCTGCGCGTCGCCCAGGTGTTCCGCGCCGCCGACGGCAGCGTGGTCGAGCAGGTCACGAGCCTCCTCGATCCCGGGCGGTTCCAACTGCACGTACGTTCCGGCCGAGGAGGCCACCCGTGACCGAGACCCCCCTGTTCGACCGCGCCCTCGGCGCCTTCCACGGGCTCGCGCTCGGTGACGCGCTCGGCATGCCGACGCAGGTGATGCCCCGCGCGGACGTCGTGCGCGTGTACGGCACCCTGACCGGCTTCGAACCGGCCCGCCCCGACAACCCGGTGAGCGCCGGGATGCCGGCCGGGTCCGTCACCGACGACACCGACCAGGCGGTCATCGTGGCGCGGCTGATCGTCGAGGGCGGCGGGCACGTCGACCCGCTGCGGTTCGCCGAGGAACTCCTGTCCTGGGAGAAGGAGATGAAGGCCAAGGGCTCCTTCGACCTGCTCGGCCCCTCGACCAAGGCGGCGCTCGACGCCGTGGCGCGCGGCACGGACCCGAAGGAGGCCGGCAAGCACGGCACCACGAACGGCGCCGCCATGCGCGTCACCCCCGTCGGCATCGCCTTCTCCTACGCCCCCGGGGACACGGACGCCTTCCTCGACAGGGTCGTGGAGTCCTGCCAGGTCACGCACGACACGACGGTCGGCATCGCGGGCGCTTCGGCCGTCGCTGCGGCCGTCTCCACCGGGATCGCGGGCGGCACCCTGGACGACGTCTTCGAGGCCGCCGTCGCCGCCTCGGCGGCCGGCTCCCGACGCGGCCACTGGATCGCGGGCGCCTCCGTCTCGGCGCGGATCGCCGCCGTACGGGACCTGGTCGCGGGCCTCGACGAGGCGGCGGCCCTCGACCGGATCGACGCCCTGATCGGCACCAGCGTCGCCAGCCAGGAGTCCGTCCCGGCGGCCTTCGCGGTGCTCGCGCTGACCGGCGGCGACCCGTGGCGCTCCGCGCTGCTCGCCGCGAACCTCGGCGGCGACTCCGACACGATCGCGGCGATCGCGGGCGCCGTCGCCGGTTCCGTGCACGGCCTGAGCGGCCTTCCTGCCGACGCCGTACGCACCCTGCGCGAGGTCAACGGCCTCGAACTGGAGCCGCTGACCCGCCAGTTGCTCACCCACCGCACTGCCTGACCCCTGCCCTTCCCCGCACCAAGGAGGTTCCGCGATGGCCGCTTCAACGGAGAACGACCGCGTCGGCACCGTGGAGACCCGAGGGATCGAACCGATCCCCGACAGCGAGCGGCACGGCCACGCGAGCCAGATGTTCTGGACGTGGTTCGCCGCCAACATCTCGATCCTCGGGCTGCCGCTCGGCGCGACGCTCGTCGCCTTCCGCGGCCTGAACATCTGGCAGGCCGTGCTCGTCGCGGCCGTCGGCTCGGTGGGCTCGTTCGCCCTGGTCGGCGCGCTCAGCCTGGCGGGCCGCAAGGGCGGGGCACCGGCCCTGACCCTGTCGCGGGCCGTCTTCGGGCAGCGCGGCAACCACGGCCCCACGCTGATCAGCTGGCTCAGCCGGGTCGGCTGGGAGACGATCACCACGACCACGGCGGCGTACGCGCTGCTCGCCCTGCTCAAGACGGTGTTCGGGGTCGGCAGGGGAACGGTCCTCACCCTCGTCTGCCTTCTGGTGTTCATCGCCTGCACGCTGCTGATCAGCGGGCTCGGGCACGCCACGATCATGTGGATCAACAAGTGGGCGACGGTCGTCTTCGGCGTCCTGAACCTCGTCGTGATGGGCTTCCTCGTCGCCACCGTCGACTGGTCCAAGGTGCTCGACGCGCCGGCCGGGCCGGTCTCGGGCGTCATCGCCGGCATCGGGTTCATCGCGTCGGGCACCGGCATCGGCTGGGCCAACGCCGGTGCGGACTACGCCCGTTACCTGCCGAAGGCGATCCCGGGCGGGCGTCTCGTGCGGGCCTCGGCGTTCGGCGCCGGCATCCCGCTGGTGCTGCTGATCTCGCTGGGCTCGCTGCTCACGGCGGGCGACCCGACGCTCGCGACGTCCTCCGACCCGGTCGCGGCGATCAACGCGATGCTGCCTTCGTGGATGGCGGTGCCGTATCTGATCGCGGCGTTCGGCGGACTGCTGATGTCCAACCACCTGTCCACGTACTCCGCGGGCCTGACGATGATCACGCTCGGCCTGCGGGTGCCGCGTGCCTGGGCGGTCTGCCTGGACGTCGTGCTGATGTTCCTCGGCGGCGTCTACTTCATGCTGATCGCGGACGACTTCTACGGCCCGTTCAGCACGTTCCTGACACTGCTCGCCGTGCCGATCTCGGCGTGGATCGGCATCATCGCGGTCGACATGCTGCGCGGACGCGCGTACGACCCCGAGGCCCTGATGGACACCGGCCCCGGCGGCCGGTACTGGTACCGGGGCGGATTCCAGCCCTCGGCCGTCGTGGCGTGGCTGGCGGCGATCGCGGCGGGCCTGCTGTTCACGAAGGCCGCGACGAGCGCGGACGACGTGTGGTTCGAGGGGCCGCTCGCCGACTCCTGGTTCGGCGTGAACGGGCTCGGGTGGCTGGTCGCGATCCTCGTGGGCGGTGCGGTGTACGGGGTACTGGGGCGCAGGTCCTCGGTGACCCTCGGCGAGCCGGGTGCGATGGACTCCGCCTCCGGTTCCGGTGCCGACAAGGAGGCCGCGCGATGAGCGGGGCGCGTGTGGTCCTCGCCGGGAACGTCATCGCGGACCTCGTCATCGACGTGCCCGCCCTGCCCGAGCGCGGCGGCGACGTCATCGGCACCCGCACCGAGCTGTACGCGGGCGGCGGCTTCAACACGCTCACCGCGGCCCGCAGGCTCGGCGCCGAGGCCGTCTACGCGGGCGTCCACGGCTCGGGGCCCTACGGCGAGCTGGTGCGCGCCGCGCTCGCGGCGGAGGACATCGGCACGGTCCTTCCGGTGCGGACGGACGGCGACACCGGGTTCTGCGTGGCGCTCGTCGACGGCGGCGGCGAGCGGACGTTCGTGACGAGCTTCGGCGTCGACGCGCGGATGACGGAGGAGGAGGCCGCCGCGGTGGGCGCCGCCGTGCGCGGCGGCGATCTCGTGCAGGTCTCCGGCTACGGCCTGGTGATGGAGGTCAACGGTCCGCTGCTCGCCGCCCTGGTCGCGGGCCTGCCCGACGACGTACGGGTGTGTCTGGATCCGGCGCCCCTGGTGGCCGACATCCCGGCGGGGGTCATCGAGCCGGTGCTCGGCCGTGCGGACTGGCTGAGCTGCAATTCGCGCGAGGCCTTCCTCATGACCGGGGTGGAAGGGCCCCGGGAGGCGGCGGAGGCGCTGCGCTCGCGGCTGCGGGAGGGAGGCGGTGTCGTGCTGCGGGCCGACAAGGACGGCTGCTGGGTGGCTCCGCCCGGTGCGGCGGACGTCGTGCACGTGCCCGGATTCCCGGTGGATGCCGTCGACAGCAATGGGGCCGGGGACGCGCACGTGGGGGCGTTCCTGGCGCTGCTGGGGCGGGGAGTTCCACCGGTCGACGCCGCGCGCGGCGCGAATGCGGCGGCGGCGCTGGCCGTCACCCGGCGGGGACCCGCCACCGCGCCCACCGCGGGCGAGCTGGCGGCGTTCCTCGGGCCCGACGGAGCACGGGCGGCCGGGCTGGGCTGAGGGATTCCGTTCCCCCAGCCCGCCCTCTCGTACGGGCCGTCGGTCAGTGCTCGTTCTGCGCCAAGCGGAGCATGTGGTCCGCCAGGGCCTGGCCGCCTGCCGGGTCGCGGCTGATCAGCATCACCGTGTCGTCGCCCGCGATCGTGCCGAGGATGACGTGGAGTTCGGCCTGGTCGATCGCCGAGGCGAGGAACTGGGCCGCGCCGGGCGGTGTGCGCAGGACGACCAGGTTGGCCGAGGCCTCCGCCGAGATGAGCAGCTCGCCGGCGAGGCGGCGCATCCGCTCCTCCTTGGCCGACTCGCCGAGCGGGGCCTGCGGGGTGCGGAAGCCGCCCTCGCTGGGCACCGCGTAGATCAGCTCGCCGCCGGTGTTGCGGATCTTGACCGCGCCCAGCTCGTCCAGGTCGCGGGAGAGCGTGGCCTGGGTGACCGTGAGCCCGTCGTCGGACAGCAGCTTCGCCAACTGGCTCTGGGAGCGCACCGGCTGACGGTTGAGGATGTCCACTATGCGGCGGTGGCGCGCGGCGCGGGTCTGCGGCACCGCTGCCGCCGCCGCGTGCGCGAGGTTCGTCGCCGCGGCTACGTCTCTCTCCGCTTTGCTGCTCATCGTCGTCCCATTCCTCAGGATCGTCCTTCCGCGTCGGCCGACGCCGTGTCCAGTACGGCGGGCAGCGCCGCGAGGAACGCGTCCGCCTCGGCGTCGGTCAGGTTCAGCGGCGGCATCAGCCGGACGACGTCGGGTGCGGGAGCGTTCACCAGGAGGCCCGCTTCCTGGGCCGCCTGCTGCACCTGCGGTGCGCGGGGCCCGGTGAGCACGATACCCAGCAGCAGGCCCTCGCCCCGGACGTGGCTGATCAACGGGTGGCCGAGACCCTCGACGCCGGACTTGATGCGCTCGCCGACCGCCTTGGTGTTCTCCAGGAGGCCCTCGCCCGCGATCGTGTCGAGGACGGCGAGGCCCGCGGCGCAGGCGACAGGGTTGCCGCCGAACGTCGTGCCGTGCTGTCCGGGCTTCAGGAGCTTCGCCGTCTCACCGAAGGCGACCGTGGCGCCGAGCGGGAGGCCGCCGCCGAGGCCCTTGGCGAGCGTCACGACGTCGGGGTCGATGCCCTCCTCCGCCTGGTACGCGAACCAGTGCCCGGTCCTGCCGACGCCGGTCTGCACCTCGTCGAGCACGAGGAGGGTGCCGGTGGCTCGGGTGATCTCGCGGGCCGCCTTCAGGTAGCCGGCGGGCGGCACGACCACGCCGTTCTCCCCCTGGATGGGCTCGATGATGACGAAGGCCGTCTGCTCCGTGACCGCCGCCCTGAGCGCCTCCACGTCGCCGTACGGGACGTGTGTGACGTCGCCGGGCATGGGCGTGAAGCCGTCCTGCTTGCCGGGCTGGCCGGTCAGGGCGAGGGATCCCATGGTGCGGCCGTGGAAGCCGCCGGTCGTGGCGACCATGTGCGGGCGGCCGGTCAGCCGGCCGATCTTGAACGCGCCCTCGTTGGCCTCGGCGCCCGAGTTGCAGAAGAAGACCGCGCCGTCCCGGCCGAAGAGCTGGAGCAGCCGCTCGGCGAGCGCGACGGGCGGCTCGGCGACGAAGAGGTTCGACACATGGCCGAGGGAGGCGATCTGCGTGGAGACGGCCTCGACGATCGCGGGGTGGGCGTGCCCGAGCGCGTTGACCGCGATGCCGCCGACGAAGTCCAGGTACTCCTTGCCGTCGGCGTCCCACAGTGTGGCGCCCGCGCCCTTGACCAGCGGGAGCCTCGGCGTGCCGTAGTTGTTCATGAGGGCGCCCTGCCAGCGCTCCGTCAGCTCCTGGTTGCCGCTCATGCGGTGTCCTCCCCCTCTGTGTCGGCCATGACCATCGTGCCGATGCCTTCGTCGGTGAAGATCTCCAGCAGGATCGAGTGCTGGACCCGCCCGTCGATGACGCGGGCGGTGCGCACGCCGTTGCGCACGGCGTGCAGGCAGCCCTCCATCTTCGGGACCATGCCGCTCGCCAGCTCGGGGAGCAGCTTCTCGAGTTCGGTGGCGGTGAGCCGGCTGATGACCTCGTCGGAGTTGGGCCAGTCCTCGTAGAGGCCCTCGACGTCGGTCAGGACCATCAGTGTCTCGGCGTCCAGCGCAGCAGCGAGTGCCGCAGCCGCCGTATCAGCATTGACGTTGTAGACATGCGAGTCGTCCTGGGAGCGGGCGATCGAGGAGACGACCGGGATGCGGCCGTCGGCGAGCAGGGCCTCGATGGCGCCGGTGTCGATCTCGGTGATCTCGCCGACGCGACCGATGTCGACCAGCTCGCCCTCGATGCGGGGCTGGTGCTTGGTGGCGGTGATGGTGTGCGCGTCCTCGCCGGTGATGCCGACGGCGAGCGGCCCGTGCTGGTTGAGCAGGCCGACCAGCTCGCGCTGGACCTGTCCGGCGAGCACCATCCGTACGACGTCCATGGCGTCCTCGGTGGTGACCCGCAGGCCCGCCTTGAACTCGCTGACGATGCCGTGCCGGTCGAGCGCCTTGCTGATCTGGGGGCCGCCGCCGTGCACGACGACGGGCTTGAGCCCGGCGTGGTGCAGGAAGACGACGTCCTGGGCGAAAGCGGCCTTCAGGTCCTCGTCGATCATGGCGTTTCCGCCGAACTTGATGACGACCGTCTTGCCGTTGTGCCGGGTCAGCCAGGGCAGCGCCTCGATGAGCGTCTGGGCCTTCGGGAGCGCGGTGTGCTTCCGCGCGGTGGGCTGGTTCATGACGAGTACGCGCTGTTCTCGTGGACGTAGTCGGCGGTCAGGTCGTTGGTCCAGATCGTCGCGGTCTCGGTGCCCGCGGCGAGGTCGGCGGTGACGACGACCTCCCGGTAGCGCATGTCGACCTTGTCGCGGTCCTCGCCGACGCCGCCGTTCTTGCAGACCCACACGCCGTTGATCGCGACGTTCAGCTGGTCCGGCTCGAAGGTGGCCTTGGTGGTGCCGATGGCGGACAGGACGCGGCCCCAGTTGGGGTCCTCGCCGTGGATGGCGCACTTGAGGAGGTTGTTCCGGGCGATGGAGCGGCCCACCTCGACGGCCTCGTCCTCGCTCGCGGCGTTGATCACCTCGACCTTGATGTCCTTGCTGGCGCCCTCTGCGTCGCCGATGAGCTGGCGCCCGAGGTCGTCGCAGACGAGGCGGACGGCCTTGGCGAACTCCTCGTACTCCGGGGTGACCTCGGCGGCGCCGGAGGCGAGCAGCAGCACCGTGTCGTTCGTCGACATGCAGCCGTCGGAGTCGACCCGGTCGAAGGTGACGCGGGTGGCGTCGCGCAGCGCCTTGTCGAGGACGTCGCTGTCGAGGTCGGCGTCGGTGGTGAGGACGACCAGCATCGTGGCGAGGCCGGGGGCGAGCATGCCCGCGCCCTTGGCCATGCCGCCGACGGTCCAGCCCTCGCCCTGGTACACCGCCGTCTTGTGCACGGTGTCGGTGGTCTTGATGGCGATGGCGGCCTTCTCGCCGCCGTGCTCGGAGAGCTGGGCGGCGGCGGTCTCGACGCCGGGCAGCACCTTGTCCATGGGGAGCAGCTCGCCGATGAGGCCGGTCGACGCGACGGCGACCTCCCCGGCGTTCAGCTCCAGGACCTCGGCGACCTTCTCGGCGGTGGCGTGCGTGTCCTGGAAGCCCTTGGGGCCCGTGCACGCGTTGGCGCCACCGGAGTTGAGGACGACGGCGGAGACGAGGCCGCCCTTGAGGACCTGCTCGGACCAGAGGACCGGGGCGGCCTTGACGCGGTTGGAGGTGAACACGCCCGCGGCCGCCAGGCGGGGGCCGCGGTTGACCACGAGGGCCAGGTCCGCGTTCCCGCTGTTCTTGATTCCGGCGGCGATGCCCGCGGCCTGGAATCCCTTGGCTGCCGTCACACTCACGGCGCGACTCCGATCGTCGAGAGGCCCGTGGTCTCGTCGAGACCGAGGGCGATGTTCATGGATTGAATGGCACCGCCGGCGGTGCCCTTGGTCAGGTTGTCGATCGCGCTGATGACGATGACGCGGCCCGTTTCGGAAGCCGCCTCGTCGAACGCGACCTGGATCTGCGCCGCGTTCGACCCGTACACGGCGGCCGTCTGCGGCCACTGGCCCTCGGGCAGCAGCGTCACGAACGGCTCGTCGCCGTACGCCTTCTCGTACGCGGCGCGGACGGCCTCGGCGGTGACGCCGGGCTTCGCCTTGGCGCTGCTGGTGGCGAGGATGCCGCGGGGCATCGGCGCGAGCGTCGGCGTGAAGGAGACGGAGACCCGCTCCCCGGCCGCCGCGCTGAAGTTCTGGATCATCTCGGGGGTGTGCCGGTGACCACCGCCCACCCCGTAAGGCGACATGTTCCCCATGACCTCGCTGCCCAGCAGGTGCGGCTTGGCCGCCTTGCCCGCGCCGGACGTGCCGGACGCGGCGACGATCACGGCCTCGCTCTCCACGAGCCCCGCCGCGTACGCGGGGACGAGGCCGAGCGAGACGGCCGTCGGGTAGCAACCGGGCACCGCGATGCGCTTGGACCCCTCCAGCGCGGCGCGGCCACCCGGAAGTTCGGGAAGGCCGTACGGCCAGGTGCCGGCGTGCGGGCTGCCGTAGAACTTCTCCCAGTCACCCGCGTCCTCGAGCCGGAAGTCGGCGCCCATGTCGACGACGAGGACGTCCGGGCCGAGCTGCTCGGCGACGGCGGCGGACTGCCCGTGCGGCAGCGCCAGGAAGACGACGTCGTGTCCGGTGAGCACCTCGGCGGTGGTCTCCTGGAGGACACGGTCGGCGAGCGGTCGCAGGTGGGGCTGGAGCGCGCCCAGGCGCTGCCCCGCGTTCGAGTTGCCCGTCAGGGCGCCGATCTCCACCTCGGGGTGGGCGAGCAGCAGGCGCAGCACTTCGCCGCCCGCGTATCCGCTCGCTCCCGCCACTGCTGCGCGTACCGCCATGGAACCCTCCTCTTGGATGGCATGACTATACGTCGCGATGCACGTTTATGCAATCAGTGAATACGGAGGCGGTGATCGGTGGACACCGGACGGTGATCAGCGGGGCGACCGCTCCAGGCGTACGACGACGGGGGCGCCGAAGGGATCGCCGGACTGGCTGACCTCCACCTTTCCCGCGCCGATCCAGTCGTCGGTGCCCGGCACGCGGTGGATCTCCTTGAGCCACAGCGTCTGGTGCGAGCCCTTGCGGGCGCCGGTCGACAGGGGCAGCCGGGGGCGCTGGATCTTGAGGCAGCGGTTGTCGTCGGTCAGGTACCAGTTGCCGTCCAGGAAGAGGCCGCCCTCGTCCTGGCCCACCGGGATCCGCTGCTCGCACTGGCCGGGGGCCGGGTCCTGGTCGACCCACTTCGTGCCGTCCCTGCGCAGCCGGATGTACTCGTCCTGCGGCTCGGGCTCGACCTCGCCGTGGTTGAAGGAGTTCATGCCGTAGGCCCGCACCTCGCCGCCTTCGAGGGCGACGACCTTGGTCAGGCCCGCGCCCGGTTCGGGCGGTATCGGCTCCTCGAAACGGGCTTGCGGCGTGTCGACCGGTTTCCAGGACGTGCCGTCCCAGTGCGCGGAGGCGGGCTGGGCGTAGCGCTCGCCGCCGTTCAGCTCGGTCCCCGGCCCGGTGGAGCGGCTGCCGACCGCCCACACGTCGTCGGGCCCCGCGACGGCCAGGTCCACCGTCGCGTACGGGAGCCGGGTCGTCGTCCACCGCGTGCCGTCCCAGTGGGCGGCGGTCCGCTCGCCGGTGAGGGTCCAGATGTCGTCGGGGGACGCGGCGTCGAGGTCGGCGGCGGCGCCGGGCGGCGGGTTCGGCACCGGGGACCAGCGGGTGCCGTCCCACCGCGCCCACGCGACGCCCTCTCCCCCGGCGGCCCCCTGGCGCGGCACGGACCGCATCCACAGCGCCTTGTCGCCGACCTCCTCCAGGGCGGGCGGATATCCGTCGTCGTCGCCGAGCGCGTCGGGGAGGGGTTCGCGGCTCCACTTCTCGCCGTCGTAGTGCAGCAGGAGGGGTGCGTACGTGCCGTCGTTCTCGGCGCCGGTCGCCCAGATGTCGTCCTCGGCGAGGACCGCGACGTCGGTCAGCTCGCCGTTGAAGTCCGCGATGTGCGCGAACGTCCAGGCAGGGCCCCGCTTTTCGGCCGCCGGCCTTTCGGCCGTGGACGCGGCCTTGTCCGGTGCCTTCGCCTGCCCGCCGCCGGGCGCCCCGCACCCCGCGAGGGCGAACAGGGAGGCCGCGAAGGCGGCGCACACCGCCGCCCCTCCACCCCGGATCCGCGCTGTGCCCATGACCACTCCCCCTTGTCGCCCCGCCGGCGTGCCCGGCGCGCGGGCAGCGTACCCGGGAGCGCGGCGCTTGCCCTGGAGTGCGCTCCAAGCCATACGGTCGAGCGCGTACGGCACCGGCACCACACCTGGAGGCAGCACACCCATGTCGAACCTTCCCACTCGCCGCCTGGGCGCGCTCGCCGTCTCCGCGCAGGGGCTCGGCTGCATGGGCATGAGCCACGGTTTCGGCCCGTCCGACGACGAGCAGTCGATCGGCACGATCCACCGTGCCCTCGACCTCGGCGTCACCCTGCTCGACACGTCGGACTTCTACGGTTCCGGGCACAACGAGGAGCTGATCGGCCGCGCCCTCGCCACCCCGGGCCGCCGCGAACAGGCCGTCCTGGCCACGAAGTTCGGCTTCGCTAACAAGCTGGGCGAGCCCGTCGCTATCCGCGGCGACGCGGCCTACGTGCGCGAGGCGTGCGAGGCCTCGCTGCGCCGCCTCGGCGTCGACCACATCGACCTGTACTACCTGCACCGCGTCGACCGGAGCGTGCCCATCGAGGAGACCGTGGGCGCGATGGCCGAGCTGGTGAAGGAGGGCAAGGTCCGCCACCTGGGCCTGTCGGAGGCGGGCGCGGACACGCTGCGCCGCGCGCACGCGACGCATCCGATCGCGGCGCTCCAGAGCGAGTTCTCGCTGTGGACGCGCGATCTGGAGGCGGAGATCCTGCCGGTGTGCCGGGAGCTGGGCATCGGGCTCGTGCCGTTCTCGCCGCTGGGCCGCGGCTTCCTCACCGGCGCCTACAAGTCGACGGAGCAGTTCCAGGAGGGCGATCTCCGCCGCCACCAGCCGCGCTTCACGGACGGCAACCTGGAGCGCAATCTGGCGATCGTCGCCCGCCTGGAGGAGCTCGCGGCCGGGAAGGGCGTCACGGCGGGCCAGTTGGCGCTCGCCTGGGTGCAGCACCAGGGCGACGACGTGGTGCCGATCCCCGGCACCCGCCGCCAGAAGTACCTGGAGGAGAACGTCGCCGCCGCCACGCTCGACCTGACCGCCGACGACCTGGCCGCGATCGACGCGGCGGCCCCCGCCACCGAGGTGGCCGGGGACCGCTACGACGCGAACAGCATGCGGTTCGTCAACGGCTGAGCGACGCTCGGGCTCAGCCCTTCTTGATCCGCAGGAACGTCACCGAGTTGCCCGGGAACGTGTACGTGAACCGGTCGGCGACCCCGTCGAACGTCGACGTCGTCGGCTTCACGGGCCGCTCGGTGGCCGTGTTCTCGGCGTCGGGCGCCGCGGTCAGCGTCGTCACCGCCGCCGAGTCCGCGACGTCGGCACCGCCGAGGTCGATCTTCGTACGGGCCGCGGAGTCCTGCGCGTTGACGACCTTGACGATCAGGTCACCCGTCTTCTTGTCCGTGGTGACGACCTGGCGGAACGGCTCGGCCGGCTTGTCGTCCTTGAAGGAGCCCCATTCCTGGCCGTCCAGGTAGAGCGTCACCTGACGGCCCCGGACCTTGATGTCGACGTCGTAGGCGCGGCCCGTCTCGATCGAGCCCGCCTTGGAGATCAGCGTCGACTTGCCGCCGTTCACGGCCTGTTCGACGGCGGACTGGGTGTTGTTCCAGCCGCCGAGGTTCCACCAGTAGTAGTTGCCGGTGTCCTTGACGCCGAAGGCGACGAGGAAGCCCTCCTTGCCGGACTTCTTGGTGGCCTTCACGTGCAGGTCGTAGTTCTGCCAGCTCGGGTCGCCCGCGGTGACCAGGGTGTTCTCGGCGGCCGCGTCGGACTGCACGTACTGGCCGTCCTGGACGGCCCACGCCCCCTTGCCGCTGCCGGTCCACTGCCCGGCGTCACCGCTGAAGTCGTCGCTCAGGAGGGTCTTCCCGTCGGCGTCCGTGACCTTCACGTCGTCGTACGCGGCGCTGGTCGCCCATGTCGAAAGACCCACGGCGCCGGTGATCGGCTCCAGTGTCGACGGGGTCGCGGTGGCCTTCGAGGGGACGACGCGGTCGCCGACGTTGCGCATGAAGAGCTTCTGCACCTCGTAGTCGGCCGAGCCCCACGACTTCTGGTCGTCGAACCAGATCATGTCGGGCTTCCACTGCACGGTGTCGGTGCGCGCGAACAGCGGTGCGTAGGAGGCGAGCTTGACGACGTCGGCGTTGCGTTCGAGGCCGGTCATGTACGCGGCCTCGGCCATGGCGTTGGACCACTGGTTGCCGAGGGAGGCGTACTCGCCGAGGAAGACCTTCGGGCCCTGCCGGTCGTAGGAGTCGTAGCGCTCGTTGTTCTGGAGGAACCACTGCGGGCTGTTGTAGTAGTGCTCGTCGACCATGGCGACCTTGGCGTCCTTGTTGAGCTTCCACGCCGTGTCGAAGATCGAACCGCTGTCGTCGGGGCCGGAGTTGGAGATGACCTTGACGTCGGGGTACGTGGCGGCGATGGCGGAGCGGAACTCCTTGAAGCGCGCGAAGAACTCGTTCGGCAGGTTCTCCTCGTTGCCGACCTCGAGGTGCGTGAGGTGGAAGGGCTTCGGGTGGCCCATGTCGGCGCGGAGCTTGCCCCACTTGCTGCTGGTCGGCCCGTTGGCGAACTCGATCAGGTCGAGGGTGTCCTGGATGTGCCGCTTCAGGAGCGCGTCGTCGTCGGTGGCCTTGTTCTGGCCGCAGCCGGTGACGAGGGCGGGCACGACGGGCAGCGGCATCGCGCCGATGTCCTCGGCGAACTGGAAGTACTCGAAGTAGCCGAGGCCGTAGCTCTGGTTGTAGCCCCAGAAGTTGGAGTTGGTGGCGCGCTGCTCGACCGGCCCGACGGTGTCCTTCCACTGGTACGCACGCTTGCGCTCGTAGCCGGACGCCTCGTCGTAGCCCTTCATGGAGCCGGTGTTGACGAGGCAGCCGCCGGGGAAGCGCACGAATCCCGGCTTGAGGTCGGCGACCTTCTGCGCCAGGTCCTTGCGCAGGCCGTTCTTGCGGCCCTTGTAGGTGTCGCGCGGGAACAGCGACACCATGTCGAGCGCGGCGTCCTTCGTGGTGGCGACGGTGAGGCGGCCCGTGGTGGTGTCCCGGCTCGGTGTGAACGTCGCCCGGTACTGGGCCCAGCCGCCGCGCGTGCGGACCTTGCGCGGCGTCGCGAGGGCGCCGTCGGCGTCGCCGAGGGTCGCGGTCAGCTCGGAGTCGCCGCGCGCCCAGACGGAGAAGTCGTACGTGGCGCCCTTCTCGAGGGTGTAGCCGGTGCCGTAGCCGGAGTTGGTGGCGCTCGCACCGGCGCCCAGCGCGAGGTAGTTGCGGTTGCGGGCGTTCAGCCGCCCGTCGTCGTCGACGACCTTCGCGGTGCCGCTGGTCTTCCAGGCGGTGAGCGGGGTGTACGAGGCGTTGTCGGCGGTGGAGTACTCGAAGGACCTGTTCTGCACGAGTTCGGCGTAGAGCCCGCCGTCGGCGGCCCGGTTGATGTCCTCGAAGAAGACGCCGTACATCGTGTCGTCGATGGCCGCGCCCGAGCGGCTCGGGTCGACGGTGACGGAGTAGTCGGTGACATCGGCCTCCGCCGCCGACGTCGGCAGCACGGCGGTGCCGACCAGCAGGGAGCCCACCGCGGCCCCGAGCCCGAATCTCCAGCGCCTGCGTCGTCCACGCGTCATGCGCACTCCCCAGTTCTGTTCGATATCCCGTACGGCGTCCTAAACTGCGAACGGCAAGATAGGAAGCGTCGGTACGCGCGTCAACGGTTCGCGCAGAGGTGAGCGGGAGTGATGTCCGTGGCGGACGAAGTCTGGCCGGTTTCCGACGCGTTGGCGTTCCTGGCGGGACGCTGGCGGGTCGAGCGGACGGTGCGGGACCTGGCGGACGACCTGACAGGCACGTTCACCGGGACGACCGACTTCACGGCCGAGGGCGAAGGGCTGCTGCACGTCGAGTCCGGCACGTTCGAGTGGCGCGGCACCGCGCGCCCCGCCGAACGCACCCTCCGCTATCTGCCGTCCCCGGAGGTCCCCGGCGCCGCCGTGGTGCACTTCGCCGACGGCCGCTTCTTCCACGGCCTCGACCTGCGCTCCGGGCACCACGTCGCCGACCACCCGTGCTCGGCCGACCTCTACCGGGGCGAGTTCAGCGCCTACGACCCGGACAGGTGGCGGACCGTGTGGCGGGTGAAGGGGCCCGCCAAGGACCTGCTGCTCACGACGGACTACCGCCGCGACTACCGGAAGTAGAGCGCCATCCACTGGTCCGGGTGTTCGAGGGGCTTGAAGCCCACCTCTTCGTAGACGCCGTGCGCGTCCTTCGTGGCGAGCAGGATGCGGCGGATGCCGAGGGCCTCCAGATGGTCGCGGACCGCCGCCACCATCGCCCCGCCAATGCCCTTGCCGCGCACCGAGCGGTCCACGTAGACGTCGCAGAGCCAGGCGAACTCGGCCTCGTCCGTCACCACGCGCGCGTAGGCGACCTGTTCGCCCGAAGCGGTGTCGTACACCCCGAAGTTGAGGGAGCCGGCGACCGCCCTGTCCTGCCGGGCGCGCGGCCGGTCGAGCGCCCAGTACGCGTCCTGCGAGAGCCATGCGTGGACGCGGTCCGTGTCGAGGCGGCCGGGGTCGGTCGAGAGCGTGTAGCCGTCGGGCAGTGTGCTGGTCATTCCGGGATCCTCACAGGTCGGACGCGGGCGCGTCGAGCGGATTCGGGGCCAGGACCTCGTCGCAGGCCGCCTTGAGGCGACGTACGCCCTCGGTGATCTCGGCGCTCGACGCGACGCCGACGAAGCTGAGCCGGATGTGCGGGGCCGGGGGTTCGGCGGAGAAGTACGGGCGGCCGGGGGCGACCGCGACGCCGGCCCGGAGGGCGCCCGTGACCAGCGCCGTCTCGTCGCTGCCGTCGGGCAACCGCAGCCACAGGTGGTAGCCACCGGCCGGGATGTGGGTGAGGTCGAGCCCGGGAAGTTCGGTGGTGACCGCGGCGGCGAGGATGTCGCGCCGCGCCCTCAACTCGCCCGCCAGTGTGCGCAGATGGCGCGGCCAGGCCGGGGAGCCGACGAGTTCGAGCGTGGCCTCCTGGAGCGGGCGCGGGACGAAGAGGTGGTCGACGACCTGGATCGCGCGCAGCCGTTCGAGGACCGGGCCGCGGGCGGCGAGGCAGCCGATGCGCAGGCTCGGCGAGGTCGCCTTGGTGAGCGAGCAGACGTGCACGACCACGCCGTCCGGGTCGTCGCTCGCGAGCGGCCTGGGCAGCGGTCCCGCGTCGTCGTGGACGAGGCGGCGCACGAAGTCGTCCTCGACGACGAACGCCCCGGCCTCCCGCGCGATCCGCAGCACTTCGGGGCGGCGGTCGGCGGAGAGCACCGCGCCCGTCGGATTCTGGAACAGCGGCTGGCACACGAAGAGCCTGGCGCCCGTCGCCCTGAACGCCTGCGCGAGCAGCTCGGGCCGCACCCCGTCCCGGTCGACGGGCACCGGCACGGGCCGCAGCCCCGCGGCGCGGGCGATCGCCAGCATGCCGGGGTACGTGGGCGATTCGACGAGCACCGGGGCCCCCGGCGGGGCGAGCGCGCGCAGCGCCGTCGTGAGCGCGGACTGCCCGCCGAAGGTGATCAGCACGTCGGACGCGGAGATCGCGCCGCCGATGCCGCGGGCGAACCACTCGCGCAGTTCGGGGAGTCCGTCGACCGGCGGCTTCGCCCAGGCGCCCGGGCGCCGGCCGGCGCGGGCGAGGGCGGCGGAGAGCGCGGCGCCCGGCTGGAGCACCGGGTGCAGATAGCCGGTGTTGAGCTCGATGACGCCGGGCGGTGGCGGGGAGAGCGTCACGAGGACGCCCGCCGCGTCGACGGCGCGCGGCACGACCTCGGTGGCGGCGTCGGCGCTCAGCGCGACCTCCTGCCAGGACGTGTCGCCGACGGGCGCCGCCGCGGGGCGGGCCTCGGCACGGAAGGCTCCGGCGCCGGGCCGCGTGACGACGAGCCCTTCGGCAGCCAGCTGGGCGAGCGCGCGGGAGACCGTGACCGGGCTGACCTTGAAGCGGTCGACGAGGGAGCGGCTCGACGGCAGCTTCTCGCCCGGCGAGTAGCGGTTCAGCTCGGATCGGAGCTGTTTCGCCAGTTCACTCACGCTGCTACTCTGTTGCATGAGAGCACAGAATAGCGCTATCGAGCACAGCCGGGTAGCGGTCACCGACCGGCCGAAGGTCTCCGGGGCCGTTGGGACCCCGCCCGCCGACCGACCGGTCAAGGTTGCCGGAACGCTGCTGGCCGCCCTCGGCGTCACCGCCTTCTCGCTGACCTTCCCCGCCACCGTCTGGGGCCTCGAGGGCTTCGGCCCCTACTCCCTGATCAGCGTCCGCTGCGTCCTCGCGGGGCTCGTCGCGGGCGCCTGTCTTCTGGCGCTGCGCGTCCGCGTCCCCGAGCGACGGCACTGGGCGGGTCTCGCGGTCGTCGCGACCGGTGTGGTGCTCGGGTTCCCGCTGCTCACCACGCTCGCCCTGGAGACCGCGACCACCGCGCACTCCGCGGTCGTGGTGGGCCTGCTTCCGCTGACCACGGCGGTCCTCTCGTCGATACGGACCGGCTCCCGGCCCTCGCGGACGTTCTGGATCGCGGCGTGCGTGGGCGCGGCGGCGGTCATCGCGTTCACGGTGCAGCAGAGCGGCGGCGCCCTGACGCGGGCCGACCTGTTCCTGTTCGCGGCGCTGCTGATCTGCGCGGCGGGCTACACGGAGGGCGGCAGGCTCGCGTCCGTGATGCCGGGCTGGCAGGTCATCGCGTGGGCGCTCGTGCTGTGCCTGCCGCTCGCGGTGGCGGGCGCGGCGGTCGCGCTGCCGTACGAGCCGGTGCACCTGACCGGGCACGCGGTGGCCGGGCTCGTCTGGGTGGCGGTCGGCTCGCAGTTCCTCGGCCTGGTCGTCTGGTACAAGGGCATGGGGATGATCGGCATCCCGAAGGCGAGCCAACTCCAGCTCGCGCAGCCGCTGTTGACGCTCCTGTGGTCGGTGGTGCTGCTCGGCGAGGCGCTGCCGGTGGCGGCGCCGCTCACCGCGGTGGCGGTCCTGCTGTGCATCGCGGCCACCCAACGGGCACGCGGTTGAGGGAGGTTCCCCCCGGGGCCCCGCGCCGTAAACTGGGCGGCACAGCACGGTCCGTAGAGGAGGTCACTCCCGATGCGCGCAACCGTAGGCGATCAACTCCTGGTGCACGGCCGGATCGTCGGGCAGCACGACCGGGTGGCCCGGATCGTCGAAGTGCTCGGCGCGGACGGCGGGCCGCCGTTCCGGGTGCGCTTCGACGACGGCCACGAGGCGATCATGTCGCCGGGCCCGGACTCCGTGGTCCGGCACGGTGCCCCCAAGAAGTCCTGACCCGGCCGGGACGGTCAGCTGTAGTGGTCCGCGACCACGCGGGCCATCGCGCCGTTCCTGTCCTGCCCGACCTCCTTGGCCGAGAAGAAGACGTGCCCCCGCACCTCAGGGAAGCGGTCCGCGAACGTGAGGTGCCGGGACAGCTCGGCCGGGTCCTGCCAGGCGGCGGGCTGCGCCGGATCGCCCGCCTTGTAGAGCGCCTCGCCGATGTGGAGGCGCACGCCCGTGCCCCGCGCGACCTCCGCCCACCACGGCACGAGCTTCGCGTAGTCGGCGGCGGCGAAGCCGATGTTCCAGTAGACCTGCGGCACCACGTAGTCGATCCACCGCTCCCGCACCCACTTGCGCGTGTCCGCGTGCAGGTCGTCGTACGTCTGCACGCCGGCCGTGGTGTCCGAGCCCAGCGGGTCGGTCGCCCTGTTGCGCCACACCCCGAAGGGGCTGATGCCGAAGCGGGTCCGCGGCCTGGTCTTCTTGATGCGCGCCGCCATCTCGCGGATCAGCCGGTCGATGTTGTCGCGCCGCCAGGCCGCCCGGTCGGGGAACCCGCCGCCGTACCGCGCGTAGGCCGCGTCGTCGTCGAAGGTCTGGCCGGCGACGGGGTACGGGTAGAAGTAGTCGTCGAAGTGCACGGCATCCACGGGGTACTTCTCGACCGCGTCCAGCATCGCGTCGACCACGAAGCGGCGGACCTCCGGAAGCCCGGGGTTGTAGTAGAGCTTCCCGCCGTACGCGACGACCCACTCGGGGTGCTGCCGTGCCGGGTGGGTGGGGACGAGGCGGCCGGGGTCGGTGTGGTTGGCGATCCGGTACGGGTTGCACCAGGCGTGCAGTTCGAGGCCGCGGGCGTGCGCCTCCTCGACGGCCGTGCCCAGTGGGTCCCAGCCGGGGTCCTGGCCCTGGGTGCCGGTGAGGACGGACGACCACGGTTCGTACGGGGACGGCCACAGCGCGTCGGCGGTCGGCCGGATCTGGAAGATCACCGTGTTCAGCCGTCGGCGTACGGCGGTGTCCAGGTGCGCGATCAGCTCCGCGCGCTGCTGCTCGGCGCTCAGACCGGACCGCGAAGGCCAGTCCCGGTTGGCGACGGTGGCCAGCCACATGCCCCGCAGCTCCCGCCGCACCGGCACCGACGCCACCGCGTCGGGCGCCGTGACCGCGGCGAGCACCAGCGCCGCACCGAGCGTGAATCTGCGTCGCGACATACGTGAGATACGTCCCATAGGTTCCCCCCTATCTCATGTGCCACGGTGTTGCCCGCATGAACAGGCGTTAACCCGGGCTCCACCCCACTCATGTCTACGGGGTAACGTGCGGTTCCGGAAGCCCCCGGAGAGACACGCGCGCCCCTGGCGCCCGTACCCCGGGAAGAAGAGCGAAAGGCACGAGGTGACGGACCCCTTGACGGACATCCAGCGCGTCGGAGTGGTGGGTTGCGGCCAGATGGGCGCAGGGATCGCGGAGGTCTGCGCTCGTGCGGGACTCGACGTGATGGTGGCGGAGACCACCGGCGAGGCCCTGGAGTACGGCCGCACGCGGCTGCTCAGCTCGCTCGCGAAGGCGGCCTCCCGCGGCAAGATCACCGAGGAGGAGCTGGCGGAGACGCAGGAGCGCCTCA
Organism: Streptomyces sp. SDT5-1; assembly: GCF_052245995.1. Taxonomy (NCBI): domain Bacteria; kingdom Bacillati; phylum Actinomycetota; class Actinomycetes; order Kitasatosporales; family Streptomycetaceae; genus Streptomyces; species Streptomyces sp. SDT5-1. The sequence goes on from NZ_CM125963.1 coordinate 2,054,331, forward strand.
CGTTCACCACGGACCTCGGCGAGTTCTCCGACCGTGACCTCGTGATCGAGGCCGTCGTGGAGAACGAGCAGGTCAAGACGGAGATCTTCCAGGTCCTCGACCAGGTCGTGACCCGTCCCGACGCGATCCTCGCCTCGAACACCTCCTCCATCCCGCTGGTGAAGCTGGCCGTGGCGACGTCCCGCCCCGACCACGTGGTGGGCATCCACTTCTTCAACCCGGCCCCGGTGCAGAAGCTCGTCGAGCTGATCCCGGCGCTCACCACCTCCGAGGGCACGATCAGCCGCGCCCAGGTGCTGGTGGAGAAGACGCTCGGCAAGCACGCGATCCGCGCGCAGGACCGCTCGGGCTTCGTGGTGAACGCGCTGCTGGTGCCGTACCTGCTGTCGTCCATCCGCATGTTCGAGTCGGGCATCGCGAGCCGCGAGGACATCGACAACGGCATGGAGATGGGCTGCGCGCACCCGATGGGTCCGCTGAAGCTCTCCGACCTGATCGGCCTCGACACCATCGTCTCCATCGCGGACTCGATGTACGAGGAGTACAAGGAGCCGCTGTACGCCGCTCCCCCGCTGCTGCAGCGGATGGTCGACGCGGGCCGGCTCGGCCGCAAGAGCGGTTCGGGCTTCTACACCTACGCCTGACCACGCTGCGTAGTCCGCGAGTGGGCCCGGTGTTCTTCGGAACACCGGGCCCATCGCGTTCGCACGGGGAGTGCGCGGGTGACCCGCATATGCCGTTCGCACACGCTCCCGCGGCGCCCACCAGGCGAGTTGACTTCCGGTGCGTACATCAAGGGATGTCACGCCTACGGAAAGGAGCCGACTCGTGACCACCGACCCGGATCATCCGGTGATCCCCGAAGAACTCGCAGAGTTACGACGGGTCTTCGAGGTCCAGCTGGCCCGCATCGACGGTCAACTTGCCCTGCTCACGCACCGCGACGACCAGACCGCCAAGGATCAGGACGACCTGAACACCCGGCTCAGCGCGCTGGAGCACAGCCGCTGGCCGCTGCCCGCGGTGGCCGCGCTGACCTCGGTCGGCGCGCTGATCATCGCGGTCTGGCAGGCACTCGGGCACTGACCCGCCACGGCGCTAGCCGAGGTTGAGGTGGTGCAGGAGAAGCAGTGCGGCCGCCATGTTGGCGGCCGGGACCTCTCCACGAGCGATCATGTCGGGGACGAGTTTGAGCGGGACCCATTCCCTGCGGTCCGACTCGAAGTCGTCCTGGGGGTGGCCGATGTACGTTCCCTCGTCGGTCCAGTAGATGTGGTGCCGGGCGTCCGTGAGGCCGTTGGACGGTTCGACGCTCATCAGGTGCCGCAGCGGTCCCGGCCGCCAGCCGGTCTCCTCCTCCAGTTCCCTCGCCGCCGCGTACGCGATGTCCTCGCCGTCCTCGACGACACCCGCGGCCAGTTCCCAGCCCCAGCTGTCGGTGATGAAGCGGTGCCGCCACAGCAGGAGCACTTCGTGCGCCTCGTTGACGATCGTGGCGACCGCCACGGGGCGAAGACGTATCACGAAGTGGTCGAGATGCCGGCCGTCCGGCAGCGCCACGTCTGCCAGATTGACGCTGAACCATCGGTTTGCATACACAGTTTGTTCGTTCTGTTTCGTCCACTGCACGGTTCTGCCACCTTCCGCCGAGTTGATGGCAATATCGCAGCAGTGGCGTTCGCGGGCGCCCCGCGTAAAGGCTCACAGGGGCACGCGCAGTGCCCCGTCGATGAGTTCGGCGGCCTCGGCCGTACCCGCGCATCCGCTGCGCACGAGGTGCTCGCGCACCGCCCGGAGTCTGTCGCGAAGGCGCTGCGACTCCATGCCCCGAGCGGTCTCGGCCATTTCCACGGCGGTGGCCACGGCCTGTTCCGCGTTCCCCTGTCTCAGCTGGATCTGGCTCAGCACCGCGAGCCGGTGCACCCGGCCCCGGTCGTGCGCCGGGGTGTGCACGGCCTCCTGCGCGTGCTCCTTCGCGGCGGCGTAGTCCCCGAGGCTCAACAGGGCTTCCGCCACCTGTACGTTGACGAATCCGGGCTGCACGTAGCCCGTCTCGTCCGGCTCGTGACCGCGCCGGATGCGGTCGGCGGCGGACTCCGCACGCCGGATGCACTCCAGGGCGCTCGTACCGTCGCCGAGGTGTGCGTACGCCTTCGCCTGCATCGCGTACAGATCGGATGCGAGCGCGGGCGAGATGTGCCGGCCCGCGGCGCGCAGCGCGGCCTCCGCGAACGCGACGGCCTGCCGGTGGTCGCGCATGTGCAGCGACTGGTTGACGAGCAGCGCGATGACGTACGCGCCGAGCCCCCGGTCGCCGCTGGCCTTCGCGAGCCGCAGCGCCTGGTGGAAGTAGCGCTGCGCGAGCCCGTGCGCGTCGGAGTCGTACGCGCAGATGCCCGCGATGGCCACCAACCCGCCCGTGGCGCGGTGCAGTTGGCGCCCGGTGTCGTCGGTGTAGCTGCCGCGAAGGAGCGGCGCCGCCTCGGTGTTGAGGAAGCCGACGATGCGGCTGCGCGTCGCGATGCCGCCGGCCTTGCGGTACATCTGCTCGTAGTGGGCGCGGGCCGAGCGCATCATCTCCAGGTCGGCGACGCTCACGGGGTGCCGGCCGCCGCGCGAGACGTCGGTGTCCTCCGGCGGGTTCTCCCACTCCCACACGGGCATCACGGCCGGGGTGCCGGTGACGGCGGGCGCGTCCAGGATGTGTCGGCGCTGCTGCTGGTCGGAGCGCCACAGCGCGGTGGCCCGCTCCACGAACCCGGAGAGCGTGGTGGCGTGCGCGGCGGCGGGCTCGCAGGAGATGCCGAGGCCGATGTCGTCGAGGGTGACGTGCCGCTGGAGCCGGGCGGCGAGCACCTCGCAGATCAGGTCGGGCACCTGGCCGCGCGGGCGCTGGCCCTTGAGCCAGCGGGCGACCGCGGTGTGTTCGTAGCGGAGGGCGAGGCCGCGCGCCTTGCCCGCCTGGTTCACATGCGCCGCGAGTCCCGCGTGGGAGATCCCGGCCTCGTCGAGAATCGCGTCGAGCAGGGTGTTGGGCTGCATCGAGAGCCTCCGTTGCCCTCCGTTGGCTCGGTGTCGCCAGCCTAGTGGAGCCGCGTTCACACGGGGTGTGATCGGAATGCCCAACTCCGTGGCGTGTGCGCGCTGTTGTGGCTGATATCGACCCGGTTGACTGAACTGCCTCGCAAGAGGCCGGCCGGGCCGCCGGCTCCCCCTCGTACAGCGCGGCGGCCCGTACCCGCGTCGTCCGCCCGCTCGCCTGCCCGACACACTCCGCGGCGGGCGGACGACGCGGCCCCCGGCCTCAGAGGACCTTGTGCGCCGCGCGCACGGTCGGCCCGGGGTGCTGGGCCGGCACCCGGCTCCGGTCGTTGCGCAGCACGAGGAGCGCCGCGTCGTCGCAGAGACGCCCGCCGACGTGGCCCTGGAGCCGGCTGCAGACGGTGTGGACGACGGACTGCGGGACGACGGTGCCGCGCCGCACGCAGGCGTCGAGCGTGGAGCGCAGCGGGAAGAACCGGCCGCGCGGGTCCCGGGCGTCCTCGACCCCGTCGGTGTGCAGCAGCAGTCCCTCGCCCGGGCGGATCCGCCCGCAGCGCACCGGCGGCAGCTCGGCGGGCAGCGGGAACGGGCCGAGCGGCGGCAGCGGGTCGCCGCCGCTCATCGGCTCCACGCAGCGGGCGGCGCCGGGCCGCAGCACGTACGGCCAGGGGTGCCCGCAGTTGAGGGCGTGCACGGCGCCGTCCCCCCCGGATCTCCAGGAGCAGCACCGTCACGAACTCCTCCGCGAGCGGGTTCTCGGGCTCGCCCCGTCCTGCGGCCGGGTGCTCGTCGCGGGCGCGCTGGCGCAGATAACGGGCGTGCGCGCGCTCCAGCCTGCGCAGCACGGGCCCCAGCTCGTCCTCGTCGTGCGCGGCCTCGCGGAAGCTGCCGAGGACGGCGCCCACGGTGCCGAGCGCGGCGATCCCGTGCCCGCGCACGTCGCCCATGACCACGCGGACGCCGTGCTCGGTGGCGACGACGTCGTACAGGTCGCCGCCGACGCTGGCGCCGCGGTCGGCGGAGAGCTGTCCTGCGGCGAGCGCGAGCCCGTCGAGCCGGTCGGGCAGCGGGCGCAGCAGCGCCGACTGGGCGGCGGCCGCGACGGTCCTGGTCTCGCTCAACTCCCGCATCAGCGTGTGCCGTACGCGCAATATGAGCCCGGTACCGACGGCGAAGAAGACGGCGCTGGTCGCGATCCGCGCCCCGATCCCGTCGAGCTGGGCCAACGGACAGACGAGCTTGTACGTGACGGCGACCGCGCCCCAGACGGTCGGCAGGCCCAGCATCAATGTGCGCCGGGCGCGCCGGGGTTCGGGTCCGGTGGGCGCCTTGGTCTTGATACGGATCATGCCGACGGCCCCCTCGGCCCACGAACAGCGCGCTCACCGGTCGGCCCGGCGGCCGCAATGATTCTGTCGACCGCCTGCCCGTTCGGGACCGGATCATCGGCAATCCTCACCCGAATGAGTGAGAGGGGGCGGAGGGTGCCCGCCGGAAAGCGTGAGGGGCGCGTCCGGTGTCCCGGACGCGCCCCTCACATGCGGTTTCGTGCGCTGTTACGCGCCGCGCAGCACCGCGCCCGTGCGCTCGGCGGCGAGTGCCACCGCGGTGTCGCGGGCGGCCGACGCCTCGTCGACCTTCAGGGTGCGGTCGGAGGCGCGGAAGCGCAGCGCGTACGCGAGCGACTTCTTGCCCTCGCCGAGCTGCTCCGCGTTCTCGTACACGTCGAACAGGCGCAGCGACTCGAGGAGTTCGCCTGCGCCCTCGCGCAGCGCCTTCTCGACCTCGCCGGCCGGGACCTTCGTGTCGACGACCAGCGCGACGTCCTGCGTGGCGACGGGGAACGTGGAGATCCGCGGCGCCTCGACGATGCCGGTGCCCGCCTGCTCCAGGAGGTCGAGGTCGAGCTCCATCGCGCAGGTGCGCTCCGGCAGGCTCAGCGCCTTGACGACGCGCGGGTGCAGCTCGCCTGCGTGACCGATCAGCTGGTCGCCCGCGTACAGGGCGGCGCAGCGGCCGGGGTGCCACGGCTCGTGCTGGTCCGCGCGGACCGTGAGCTCCACGTGCGCCTCGCGGGCGAGGGTGCGCGCGGCCTCGACGGCGTCCGCCCAGTCCGCCGGGCGGCCCTTGCCCCACCAGCCGGCCTGCTCGCGGGCGCCCGCGAGGACGACGGCGGCGCGGCGCGGCTGCGCGGGCAGCGCGGCGTTGAGGCCCGCGATCTCCTCGTCGGTCGGGCGGCGGTCGACGGGGAGGCGGACCGGGGCGGTCTCCTCGCCGGTCGGCCGGAACACCAGGCCGGTCTCGAAGAGCGCCAGGTCGTGGCTGCCGCGGCCGTCGTTGCGGCGCAGGGCGTTCAGCAGGCCCGGCAGCAGCGTCGTGCGGAGCGCGGGCTCCTCGTCGTTGAGCGGGTTGATCAGCTTGACGACCTTGCGGCGGGCGTCGTCCGCCTCCAGGCCGAGCTGGTCGAAGACGCCCTCGCCGATGAACGGGTAGTTGAGCGCCTCGACGTACCCGGCTCCGGCAAGCGCGCGGCCGGCACGGCGGTGCAGGCGCTGGCGCGCGGTGAGGCCGCGGCCCGCCGGGGGCTTCGGCAGCGTGGAGGGCAGGTTCTCGTAGCCCTCCAGGCGGATGACCTCTTCGGCCAGGTCGTTCGGGTCCGCGAGGTCGGGGCGCCAGGACGGCACGGTGACCGTCAGGGCGTCCTGGCCGTACACGTCGCAGCCGACCTGCTGGAGGCGGCGCACCACGGTCTCGCGGCCGTACGCCACGCCGGCCACCTTGTCCGGGTGGTCGGCCGGGATCGTGATGGTGTGCGGCCCCGACGGGGCGACGACCTCGGTGACGCCGGGCTCGGCGCGGCCGCCCGCAAGCAGCACCAGCAGGTCGACGGCGCGCTGGGCGGCGGCCGACGAGGCCTGCGGGTCGACGCCGCGCTCGAAGCGCTTGGAGGCCTCGGACGACAGCTTGTGGCGGCGGGCGGTGCGGGCGATGGAGACGGCGTCGAAGTGCGCCGCCTCGATGACGACGTCGGTGGTGCCGGCGTCCTCGGCGTGGTCCGCGATCTCCGTGTTGGCGCCGCCCATCACGCCGGCGAGGCCGATGGGGCCGCGCTCGTCGGTGATGACCAGGTCCTCGGCGTCGAGCGTGCGCTTGGCGCCGTCGAGGGTGGTGAGCACCTCGCCCTGCTCGGCGCGGCGGACGCCGATCGCGCCCTGTACGAGGGAGCGGTCGTAGGCGTGCAGCGGCTGGCCGAGCTCCATCATCACGTAGTTCGTGACGTCGACGGCGAGCGAGATCGGGCGCATGCCGACCTTCTGGAGGCGGCGCTGCAGCCAGATCGGCGAGCGGGCCTCGGGGGCCAGGCCGCCGACCGTGCGGGCGGTGAATCGGTCGCAGCCGAGACGGTCGTCGATCCGTACCGGGTAGCCGTCGGCGTTCGGCGTCGGGACGTCGAGGAGCGCCGGGTCGCGCAGCGGCAGGCCGTAGGCGATGGCGGTCTCGCGGGCGACGCCGCGGATGGACAGGCAGTCGCCGCGGTTGGCGGTGACGGCGATGTCGAGGACCTCGTCGACCAGCTCGAGCAGCTCGATGGCGTCGGTGCCGACCTCGTGCTCGGGCGGCAGCACGATGATGCCGTGCGTGCCGTCGTCGCCCATGCCCAGCTCGTCGCTGGAGCAGATCATGCCGTGCGAGGTCTTGCCGTACGTCTTGCGCGCGGAGATCGCGAAACCGCCGGGGAGCTCGGCGCCGGGCAGGACGACGACGACCTTGTCGCCGACGGCGAAGTTCCGGGCGCCGCAGACGATCTCCTGCGGCTCACCGGTGCCGTTGGCGGTGCCGACGTCGACGGTGCAGAAGCGGATCGGCTTCTTGAAGCCCTCCAGCTCCTCGATGGTCTTGACCTGACCGACGACGAGGGGGCCCTTGAGACCTGCGCCGAGCTGCTCGACCGTCTCGACCTCGAGGCCCGCGGACACGAGCTTGGCCTGCACGTCGCGGCCGGTCTCGGAGGCGGGGAGGTCGACGTACTCCCGCAGCCAGGAAAGCGGGATACGCATCAGATCTCCATCCCGAACGGTCGGGTGAAGCGGACGTCACCCTCGACCATGTCTCGCATGTCTTCGACGTTGTGGCGGAACATCAGCATCCGTTCGATGCCGAACCCGAAGGCGAATCCGCTGTACTTCTCGGGGTCCACACCGCAGGCGACGAGCACCTTCGGGTTGACCATGCCGCAGCCGCCCAGCTCGATCCAGCCCTCGGAGGAGCAGGTGCGGCAGGGGCGGTCCGGGTTGCCGACGGACTCGCCGCGGCACACGTAGCACACCATGTCCATCTCGGCGGACGGCTCGGTGAACGGGAAGAAGTTCGGGCGCAGCCGCGTCTTCATGTCCGGGCCGAACAGGGCCTGGACCATGTGGTCGAGGGTGCCCTTGAGGTCGGCCATGGTGAGGCCCTCGTCGATGGCGAGGAGCTCGACCTGGTTGAAGACGGGGGTGTGCGTGGCGTCCAGCTCGTCGGAGCGGTACACGCGGCCGGGGCAGATCACGTAGACCGGCGGCTCGCGGTCCAGCATCGAGCGGATCTGCACGGGCGAGGTGTGCGTGCGCAGCACGAGCCCGGCCTCGTCGTCACCCTTCGCCTCCTGGGCGCCCTGGACGAAGAAGGTGTCCTGGGTGCCGCGGGCGGGGTGGTCGGGGCCGATGTTCAGCGCGTCGAAGTTGAACCACTCGGCCTCGATCTCCGGGCCCTCGGCGACCTCGTAGCCCATGGCCACGAAGACGTCCTCGATGCGCTCGGAGAGCGTGGTCAGCGGGTGCCGGGCGCCGGCCTGCTGACGGTCGTAGGGCAGCGTGACGTCCACGGCCTCCTCGACCAGGACGCGCGCGTCGCGCTCGGCCTCGAGCTCGGCCTGGCGGGCGGCGAGGCCCCGGCCGACGGCGGCGCGCGCCTGCCCGACGAGCTTGCCCGCGGCGGCCTTGGCCTGCGGCGGCAGCGCGCCGATCTCGCGGTTGGCGAGCGCCAGCGGCGACGTGCCGCCGGTGTGCGCGACCTTGGCCTCCTGAAGCGCCTCGAGCGAGTCCGCGGCGGCGAAGGCGTCGAGCGCCTCCTTCTGGACGCGCTCGATCTCTTCCGGTTTCAGTGCCTCGACCTCGACAGGGTCGTACGACTTGTTCGGTGCCGACATCTCTTCCCGTGCTTCCGATTGGATTGGCTGAGGTCCCGCAGACGCGTCGACGGCCGTCGGGTGTGCTGGACGCAAACGTGCCAAAGGACGAGTCTAACGGGGGTGAGGTGTGCGAATGCGCCCGTGGTGCCCGACGGCAGCTGCTTCGGTCAGCTGGTGAGATACGCCGGTGTCGCCACGGGCAACGTAAATCGGAACTCCGCGCCGCCGCCGGGCGCGCGGCCGACGGTGATCGTCCCGCCGTGGGCCTCGACGATGCCCTTCACGATGTAGAGCCCCAGGCCCGTGCCACCGCGCTTGCTGCCCCGCCAGAAGCGGGTGAAGACGCGGTTCATGGACTCCTCCGGGATGCCGGGGCCCTCGTCGGACACGGTGACCGACGCGCCGCTCGGCGTGGTGGGCTCTACGTCAATGGTGACGGTTCCCTCGCCGTGGCGCACGGCGTTTTCCAGCAGATTGCTCAGGACCTGGTCGACCTTGTCCGGGTCGGCCCACGGGTCGGGCAGCGGATGCTTGACCCGCAGCAGGAAGCGGTCGGCCGACTGACCTGCGGCGACGTGCGCCTGGATGTGCCGGGAGACGGCGGCCGCGACGTCGACGGGCTGGCGCCGCAGCTCCAGCCGCCCGGAGTCGATGCGGGAGATGTCGAGCAGCTCGGCGATCAGCCTGGTCACCCGGTTCGCGTCGGCGTCGACGGTCTCCAGCATCAGCCGCTTCTGCTCGTCCGTGAACCTCTCCCACTTGGCGAGGAGGGTCGCGGTGAAGCCCTTGACCGAGGTGAGCGGGGAGCGCAGCTCGTGCGCGACGGTGGCGATCAGCTCCGCGTGGCTGCGCTCGGTGCGCCGCCTGGCCTCGGTGTCGCGGAGCGAGACGACGACGCGGCGTACGGGCCCCGTGGGGCGGGTGCGTACGTAACGCGCGGTGACGAGGACCTCGCGGCCGCCCGGCAGCAGCAGATTCCGCTCGGGCTGCCCGACCCGCGTCGCGAGCCCCCCGTACGGGTCCGTGAGCTGCCACCAGCGGCGGCCCTCGAGGTCCTCCAACGGGAGCGCGCGCTCCAGCGGGGCGTCCAGGGCGGTGTCCGCGCGGACCGCGGTGATGCGCTGCGCGGCGGCGTTGAAGCAGATGACACGGCCGCGCTCGTCCGCGACGACGAGTCCGTCGGGCAGGTCGTCGGGGTGGACGCCGAGCGCCGCGAGTCCGTCGGGACCGGACACGTCGGATCCGTTCAGGCCGCGCGAGCCGCTGCCGTCGACGACGCTCATCTCCCGCGCTCCCCCTTCCGGCGGTCGATCCGGAAGAGTCACCCTACTAGCCGGGAGTGACGGAGCGGCACCCTCCGGGGGCGCGCTGCGCACGCGCGGAGGCGTACAGGCAGACGGCGGCGGCCGTGGCGAGGTTGAGGCTCTCGGCCTTGCCGTGGATGGGCACGCGCACGACGGCGTCGGCGAGCGCGCGGGTCTCCTCCGGGAGGCCCCACGCCTCGTTGCCGAACACCCACGCGGTGGCGGCGCCCATGGAGCCCTGGTCGAGTTCGGCGTCGAGGTCGTCCTCGCCCGCGCCGTCGGCGGCGAGGATCCTGACGCCCGCCTCCTTGAGCCCGGCGACGGCCTCCTCGACGGGGACGCCGACGGCCACGGGCAGGTGGAACAGGGACCCGACGGAGGCCCGTACGGCCTTGGGGTTGTAGAGGTCCACGGAGGCGTCGGTCAGCACGACGGCCTCGGCGCCCGCGGCGTCGGCGCAGCGCAGCACGGTGCCGGCGTTTCCGGGGTCGCGCACGTGGGCGAGGACGGCGACGAGCTTGGGCCGCGCCGCGAGGATCTCCTCGAACGGCGTGTCGAGGAACCGGCACACACCGACGAGCCCCTGCGGCGTGACGGTGGTGGAGATGTCGCCGATCACTGCCTCTTCGGCGAGGTGCACCCGGGCGCCCGCGTCCCTGGCCTCCCCGACGATGTCGGCGTAGCGCTCCGCGGCGTCGACGGTCGCGAACATCTCGACGAGCCCGCCGTGCGCGGCGGCCTCCCGCACGGCCTGCGGCCCCTCCGCGAGGAACAGCCGCTCCTTGCCCCGGAAGTTCCGCTTGGCCAGCCGCCGCGCGGCGCTCACGCGGGGCGACTTGGGAGAGATCAACTCGGGCGTTGCGACCATGCGCCTAACTTTCGGGATGGATGTGCGTTTCAAGCGGCGGGTGGGCTGTCGAAGCCCCTGCGGCGATTGAGCAGCGGGGTCCGGGGCGGAGCCCCGAACAACGTGGGACCCGCAAGCCCGTTGGCTTGCGGGTCCCACGTCACATGCGGCTCAGCGGAGCGTTCACGCAGCCTTGGGCGCGTTCACGTCGGCCGGAAGCGCCTTCTGAGCGACCTCGACGAGCGCGGCGAACGCGTTGCTGTCGTTGACGGCCAGCTCGGCCAGCATCTTGCGGTCCACCTCGATGTTGGCGGCCTTCAGACCCTGGATGAGGCGGTTGTACGTCATGCCGTTCTGGCGGGCAGCGGCGTTGATGCGCTGGATCCACAGCTGACGGAAGTCGCCCTTGCGCTTCTTGCGGTCGTTGTAGTTGTAGACGAGGGAGTGGGTGACCTGCTCCTTCGCCTTGCGGTACAGACGCGAACGCTGACCGCGGTAGCCGCTGGCCTGCTCGAGGATCGCCCGACGCTTCTTGTGCGCGTTCACCGCGCGCTTGACGCGTGCCACTTGTTAACTCCTTGTAGCGGGGCCGGGGTTGTCTTCACCCGACCCGAATTCGAATAGTCCCGGTCCAGCCGACGTACAGGGCGCGAGTGCGCCCGTACATCACTTGCCGAGAAGCTTCTTGATCTTCGCGGCGTCGCCCGGGGCCATCTCGGCGTTGCCGGTGAGGCGACGCGTCACGCGGGACGACTTGTGCTCGAGCAGGTGGCGCTTGCCGGCGCGCTCACGGAGCACCTTGCCGGAGCCGGTGACCTTGAAGCGCTTGCTGGCACCGCTGTGCGACTTGTTCTTCGGCATGGCGCCGTTCTCTCCTCGTCAGTGGCGTTCCCGACCGGTCCGTGCCATGGGCGCGAACCGGCCGCTGGGAAACGTCAGTTGTGTCAGTTGGTATCCGTGGCGTGCGGGCTGCACGCCACCGGATCATGCCTCGGCGGGCTGCTCCTCCGCGGGCTGCTCCTCGGCTGCGTTCTGCGAACGTCCGGGGTTGGCCTTCGCGTCGGCCTTGCGGGCGGCCTGGGCCTCGCGGGCCTCAGCCATCGCCTCGGTCTTCTTCTTGTGCGGACCGAGGACCATGATCATGTTGCGGCCGTCCTGCTTCGGGTTCGACTCGACGAACCCGAGGTCCTGGACGTCCTCCGCGAGACGCTGCAGCAGCCGGAAGCCGAGCTCCGGACGGGACTGCTCGCGACCACGGAACATGATCGTGATCTTGACCTTGTCGCCCTGCTTGAGGAACCGGACGACGTGACCCTTCTTGGTGTCGTAGTCGTGCGGGTCGATCTTCGGCCGGAGCTTCATCTCCTTGATGACCGTGTGCGCCTGGTTCTTGCGCGCCTCACGGGCCTTCATGGCCGACTCGTACTTGAACTTCCCGTAGTCCATGAGCTTGCATACGGGCGGACGGGCGTTCGCCGCCACCTCGACGAGGTCGAGGTCGTACTCCTGAGCAAGCTCAAGGGCCTTGGCAAGCGGAACAATCCCGACCTGCTCGCCGCTGGGACCGACAAGTCGCACTTCGGGAACGCGAATCCGGTCGTTGATGCGGGGCTCGGCGCTGATGGATCCTCCTCGGTAGCACCACACGACGGCCTGGCGGACCGCCGCGTACGTTTGTGACGTAAGTACCAACCGCGCCGAAGCACAAAAAATGCCCCGGACGGTACACACGCGGGGCTCCAAGGACTACCGGAACACCGCCACGGTGAACCGCGGGGCGCAAGCTCGGACGGTTCCGTCGTCCGTACGGAACGACGGTGACCGTCTGACCGGTGACCCACCGCCCTGGTCGGGCGGTCAGGTGGGAGATCGGAGCCTCCACTTGTGGGCCGGGGCCTTCGGTCCGTGAGGACGTGGGCTTCCGGCCGGTCGTCACACAAGGTTAGCAGGACTTGGGGGGTGCGCCCAATCGAGTGCGCGCGACATATCGTGGGGGCCATGAGTGACGCGACCCCCGCAACCGAAAATCCCGACTACGACGCGCTGACCCGCGACATCGCCGAGGTTCCCGCCGTCGAGGTCATCGTGACGGTCGCGGTGAACCTGATGAGCGCCGCCGCGGTGAAGCTCGGCCTCACCGAGGAGGGCGACGCCCACAAGGACCTCGACGAGGCCCGCAAGCTGATCCACGCCCTCGCGGGCCTGCTCGACGGCAGCGCGACGGAGATCAGCTCCTTCCACGCCGCTCCCCTGCGCGACGGTCTGAAGTCGCTGCAGCTCGCCTTCCGCGAGGCCTCGGTCGTCCCGGACGAGCCCGGCAAGGGCCCCGGCGAGAAGTACACGGGCGCCGTCTACGGCTGACGGCGCCCGCCCGCATCACCCGCGTACGTAGAGGGGCTCGCCCGGTGGCGTCGCCTCGGCCGGCAGGAGTGCCAGGTCGAGGCCGCGCACCAGGCGGGCCCTCAGTGTTTCGTCGGCGGCGATGCGGCCCGCGATCGCCTGGGCGGTGGCCTGCACGTCGGTGTCCGCGTCGAGGACCAGGGCGAGGGTGCCGTCCGCCTGGCCGGGGCCCAGGTAGGCGCGGGCGACGGACGGCTCGGCGGCGACCGCGGCGCGCGCCGCGTCCCTGACGGCGGGGTCGGCGAGCGGGTCGGCGTCGGTGCGGCCCTCCGCGAGGGCGTACAGGGCGGCGCCCGTCAGCTCGTACGGGACGGGGCCCGCGACGTCGAGGACGACGGTGTCGGCCTGCTCGTGGGCGGCGGCCTGGAGTGCCTGGTGCAGCGGTACGGCGACGGGGCGGGCCTCGGGGTCCCACAGGGCGAGCGAGGCGGTCGAGGTGAAGGCGGGCAGCGCCTTGCGGCCCGCGGCCTTCAGGGTCGGGACCGCCATGTCGGACGTCTTCTCGCGGCGCAGGCCGTTCTCGTCCTCCTCGACCTCGCCGAGCACGGCGACCACGGGGACGAGCAGCCGGGCGTCCTTGAGCGCCGCCAGGACCGGGCCGTGGGCCGTGCGGTCCTCCGACCACGCGGCCAGGGCCTCGGTCAGGCGCGGGTCGGCCGTGCCGTCGTCGTCGGAGAAGCCGGGGTCGGGAATGTTCTTGTTCGCCACGATCAGGGAGCCTACCGAGGCGGCGGGGGCGGATTCTCAGCGGACCCTGAGGCGGGGCTCATGGTGCGCACAGGGCGGCGGCCGAGCATCGCGGCATGTCCCGCAGAGCCCGCAGAGTCCGTCGAAGGCGTTTCCACGTCGCCGCGGCGCTCGTCGTCGCCCTCGCCGCCGGCGCTACGGTCGGTGCGAAGGCGTGGCCGCACACCGGTGCGACCGCCCTCGTCTCGCACGCCTCCCCCACGCCCGAGGAGAGTACGACCGTGGATCCGGACACCGAGCTCGCCGAGGCCGTGAAGAAGGCGGCCGCGGGCCACGACGGCGGGGTCTCCGTCGCGGTCCTCGACGCTGCCGGAGGGACGAGCGCCTCGTACGCGTCGGAGGACGGCGGCACGTACGACACCGCGAGCATCGTGAAGGTCGACGTGCTGGCGGCGCTGCTGCTGCGGGCCGCGGACGAGGGGCGCTCGCTCACCGCGCAGGAACGGACGTACGCCGCCGCGATGATCGAGCGGAGCGACAACGACGCGACGACCGCGGTGTGGGACGAGATCGGGCGGGCGGACGGCCTGGACGCCGCGAACGAGCGCCTGGGCCTGACCCGGACCAGCGGCGGCGAAGGCGCGCTGTGGGGGCTGACGCAGACCACGGCGGCCGATCAGCTCACCCTGCTCAAGCAGGTGTTCGGGGTCGGCGACGACCTCGTCCTGGGCGCGGACGCGCGGGCGTACGTCCAGGGGCTCATGGGCAACGTGGAGAGCGATCAGGCGTGGGGCGTCTCGGCGGCGGGGGACGGCGCCGCGGCGCTGAAGAACGGGTGGCTGAAGCGCAGCACCACGGGCCTGTGGGTCATCAACAGCGTGGGGCGGGTGACCGTCGACGGGCGCTCGTACCTGGTGGCCGTCGTCTCCCGGGGGAGCGCCACCAAGGAGGCGGGCGTCGATCTCGTCGAGGCGGTGGCGAAGGCCGCGGTGCCGGTGGTCAGCGGCGCCGCGTGAGGCGGTGGCCGCGCCACAGGTGGCCGCCCACACCGAGCAGCACCACGCCGACACCGGCCGCCAGCGCCGCCACCCAGGTCGCGAGGCCCTCGTCCGAGTCGTCGTCGGGGCCGGGACCGAAGTACTCCTTGCCGTACGAGGCCGGGGTCAGGCGCTGCGGTTTCAGCTTGGCGCCCGCGTCGATGGCCGCGGCGGGGTCGACGAGGCCGAAGCCGCGCGAGTCGTCGCGGCCGCCGGAGGGCGGGTCGTCGGCCGTCTCCTCCATGAGCCGCTTGATCTGGGCGGGGCTCAGCCCCGGGTGGGCGGCGCGGACCAGGGCGACGGCGCCGGACACGAACGCGGAGGCAGCGCTGGTGCCCCACGCCGAGTAGTACTTGCGGTCGGGGTCGGCCGTGACGATGCCCCGGCCGGGCGCGGCCACGGAGGCGTACCAGCGGCGGGTGGAGAAGGAGGCGCGGGCGCCCGTGGAGTCGACGGCGGTGGCGCTGATGACGCCGGGGTACGCGGCGGGGTACGAGATGTGGTCGCCCTGCTCCCCGCCGTTGCCCGCGGAGGCGACGACGGAGACGCCCTTCTTCAGCGCGTACTGGACGGCGGCGTCCTCGCTGGCCTCCGGGTGCGCGGTGCTGGAGTCGTCGCCGAGGGAGAGGTTGATGACGTCGGCGCCGTGGTCGGCGGCCCAGCGGATGCCGTCCGCGAGCGCGTTGCCCCGGGTCTCGCGGGCCTTCGCGCGGGCCGGGTCGCCGTCCTCCAGGATCACCCGCACCGGCAGGATCCGTGCTTCGGGGGCGACGCCCATGACGCCGTCGCCGTCGTCCTTGCCGTGTCCGTGGCCGGCGATGATGCCCGCTATGGCGGTGCCGTGCCGGGCCCAGGGGCGGTCGCCGCGCTGCGCGCCGAAGCCGACGAGGTCCTTGCCCTCCAGCACGTTCCCCTCGAGGTCGGGGTGCTCGTCGTCGACGCCGGTGTCGAGGACCGCGACGGTGACGCCCTTGCCGCGCGTCGTCTTCCAGGCGTCGTCGGTGTGCAGCGCGGTGAGGCCCCACTGCTGGGAGCGGACCGTGTCGGCGTGGGCCGCGGTGGTGGGCAGCAGCGCGATGAGGGCCGCGGTGGTGGCCGCGGCGATCGTGTGGTGGCGCTTCATGACGGCTACTGCTCCGTGTCCCGGTCGGCGGCCTGCTTGACCGTCTTGCGCAGGTCCCTTTCGATGCGGTCGGCGACGCCCTGCGCGTCGTGGCCGAGGCCCGCCTGGGCGGGGGCGCTGGTGGCGCCGCTCTTCATGGCCTCCGCGGCCGGTTCGGGCTCGCTGACGGCGCGGCCGTCGGCGAAGCCGGACACCGCGTACACGACGACCGGGGCGTCGGTGAGGATGTTGATCGTCCAGGACGCGCGCTGGCGGTCGCCGAACTTCTCGGCGGCGGTGCCCTTGGCGGCGTACGGGCGGGGCATGAGGTCGTCGCGCCGGTCGAGGCCCTGCTCCATGAAGCGGGAGCGCAGCGCCTGGGTCGCCTCCGCGTCGGCCTTCGTGAACATCAGGCCGACCGTGGTGACGTTGCTCTGCGAGGCGTCGGTGTACGTGGCACGCAGCAGGCGCAGGCAGCCGGCCGAGCGCAGCGCCTTGTGCAGCAGCGGGTCGAAGGCCTTGGCACAGGTGCCGTCGGGGGCGACGGCGATCCGGGTCCAGGTGCGGTCGGCGCGGCCGGGTCCCGCGCCCTCGCCCTTGAGGGTGCGCGGGAAGAGGCGGTCGACGGGGACGCCGTGCCAGAGCTGCCCGGCCTCCCGGTAGGCGGTCTGCACGGACGGCGGTCCGTCGTCGCCGGTGAGCAGGGTGCCGGTGGTGGCGCCGCCGATCAGGCCGAGGCCGAGTATCAGGCAGGCGGCGATGGCGGCGGTGCGGGGCTTCAGGCGGGCGCCGATGGGGCGCAGGAGCGTGGTGCGGTCGTCGTAGTGCTCGGGGGGCGCGAACCGGACGAAGGGCCTGCCGGCCGTTTCCGGGCGGGGGGTGAGGTCGACCGTGCCTATGGGGCGGCGGGGCGGTTTTGGTGGTGCCGGTGGCATCGGCGGCAATGGGGGCGCCGTCGCGGGGCTCTGCCCCGGGCCCCGCTGCTCAGTCGCCGCAGGGGCTTGATTCTGCCCACCCGCAGTCGGCGGCACCGGGCGCAGACGTGTCGTCGACTCGACGGCGGGGACCTCAGGCGGGAGAGGGGTGCCGGTGGAGGCCGGAGGTGCGTCCGGGAGGCGCGTCGACGGGGACGGAGGCGGGGGTGTGGGAGGCAACGGTGGGGCCGTGGGGGGAAGTTGGGTGGGGGTGGGAGGCGTGGTGGGGCGCGGTGGGACGCGTCGGGCCTGCGTGCTCATGCCTCCCCCGTCTTCTCGAGCAAACCTGCGCGTCACTCTAACGGGCGCGGCGAGGTCGCGGCGCGACCCGCACACGGGATCGACCGTTCCATCACCATCCGTCCCCCTACCCTGCGGTAATCCTGTCTGGCAGGCTTCGGCCATGACACCGCGCGCCGCCGATCGGGCCCGGTACGACCGGGCCACCGCTCATCTCGACGCCCCTCTGGCGATCGTCGACCTCGACGCGTTCGACGCGAACGCCGACGACCTGGTGCGCCGGGCCGCAGGCAAGCCGATCCGGGTCGCCAGCAAGTCCGTGCGCTCCCGCGCCCTGTTGGAGCGGGTGCTCACGAGGCCGGGGTTCGCCGGGATCATGTCGTTCACCCTCGCCGAGTCGCTGTGGCTCGCGCGCTCCGGGTTCGAGGACGTGCTGCTCGCCTATCCGTCCGCCGACCGCTCCGGTTTCGCGGAGCTGGCGCACGACCCGAAGCTGGCGGCCGCCGTGACCGTGATGGTCGACGACCCGGCGCAGCTCCGGCTCATCGAGGGCGCGCGGGACGGGGGCCGGGAGGAGATCCGGGTCTGCCTGGAGCTGGACACGTCGTGGCGGACGCTCGGCGGCCGGGTCAGGATCGGCGCGCTCAGGTCCCCGCTGCGTACGCCGTCCCAACTCGCGGACCTGGCCCGCGTCGTGACCCGTCGCCCGGGATTCCGGCTCGCGGGGCTCATGGCGTACGAGGGTCATGTCGCGGGCGTCGGGGACTCGCTGGCCGGGCGTCCCGTGCGCTCGCGGGCGATCCGGCTGATGCAGGGCGCGGCCCGCAAGGAGCTGGCGGTGCGGCGGGCCGAGGTGGTGCGGGCGGTGCGGTCCGTGGCGCCCGACCTGGAGTTCGTGAACGGGGGCGGCACGGGGAGCGTGCAGCACACGGCGGCGGAGGCGGCCGTGACCGAGATCGCGGCGGGTTCGGGGCTCTACGTCCCGCGGCTCTTCGACAACTACACGTCGTTCACGGGGCGCCCCGCCGCGCTGTTCGCGCAGCCCGTGGTGCGCAGGCCGGGCGTCGGTGTCGTCACCGTGCTCGGTGGCGGGTATCCGGCCTCCGGTGCGGCGGGCGCTGACCGGCTGCCGGTGCCGTATCTGCCGGAGGGGCTGCGCTACGACGCGCAGGAGGGGCCGGGCGAGGTGCAGACGCCGCTGCTCGGTTCGGCGGCGGACGATCTGCTGATCGGGGACAAGGTGTGGTTCCGGCACGCGAAGGCCGGGGAGCTGTGCGAGCGGTTCGAGACGCTGCACCTGGTGTCGGGCGACCGCGTCGTGGAGACGGTGCCGACGTACCGGGGCGAGGGCTACACGTTCCTGTAGCCCCCGCCTCCGGTGGACCTATCCGTGGATGGAGTCGACCTGGTCGGGGACGACCGAGCCGTCGTCCCTGAGCAGCGGGCCGAAGCCGCCCTCCGGCTTGTTGTAACCGGCCGTGGAGCACGGGTACGTGCCCGACTTCTGCGGCAGCGGCTCGATGAACATCGGGTTGGCGACCCAGCGTCCGTCGGCGTTGTCGTAGGCCCGGCACATGATCTCGGGCTTGTTGCGGTTGAGGACGAGGTGGGCGCCGGTGGCGTCGCCGACGAAGGTCACGTCGGTGTCGGCGTCACCGCCGCCGAGCGCGATGCGCTTGCCCCACTTCTGCTTCTCCCAGGCCGCCTTCCCCTTGATGTGGAAGATGTCCTGGTTGATCCAGCAGCGCTTGCCGTCGATGTACGGGATGGCCTCGCCCTGGTTCGCGCCGACGCCGCCGCAGCCCTCGTTGTACGTGGTGATGCGGCCCCGGGAGTCCAGGACGGAACGGATCGCGATGGTGTGGTCGCGGTCGATGCCGACGCCCTTCGACCAGACCTCGGTCACCGGTTCGGACCCTGCGGACACGATGTAGACGTCGAATCCGGCCCGCTGGAGCGTGCGGATGAGGTCGCGCTGCTGCTCGTAGTAGCGCACGTAGCCGGGGATGGTGTGCGTGCCCAGCTTCTGCGTGGCGCCGACGGGCGCGGCGAGCGCCTCCTCGCGTGCGGCGGCGGCGTACGACTCCAGTTCGGGGACGGTGTGGCCCGCGAAGAGCTGGGGCACCCAGGCGTACTGGGGCACGGTGCGGCGGTGGTTCCACTCGCCCGCGAAGGCGGCGGCGCCGCTCATCGTCTTGCCCGACTCACGGATGTTGAAGATCTCGTCCGTGCAGTCGGTGTCGGTGGAGGTGGGGAGCGGGGCGCCGACGGGGACGTCGGTGCCGCAGGCGGCGGTGAGCGCCTTGTCGGCGTCGTCGGTCATCCACTTGCTGGTCTTCTTCCAGCTCGCGGGCCGCAGGATCTTGTCGTGCCTGAGCGACCAGGCGATGGTCGCGTCGGTGACGTCGTTCTTGCTGACGGTGTTGTCCCAGTCGAACGCGGCGACGGGACGCGGGCCCTTGTGCCCGCCGCAGATTCCCCGCTCGTCGATCATGCGCTGGAGCTTGGCCCGGTTCTGGCCGTACCAGGGCAGCTTTTCCGAGAGCTGGGGGCAGTGCGCGGAGGCCGGCTGTGCGGACGTGGCGGCGGCCGCGGGTGTGGTGAGGCTCGCGGCCGCCATCAGGGCGGCGGCCGCGACCGAGGTCCACGCGGCAACATGTCTGTTACGCATGTGAGTGGACCGTACACGCGTGAGCGCGATGCTCACAGGGTTCTCACACCGGTGTCACGTACGCGCCGGAAATGCCTCCGTCGACCAGGAAGTCG
Organism: Streptomyces sp. SDT5-1; assembly: GCF_052245995.1. Classification (NCBI taxonomy): domain Bacteria; kingdom Bacillati; phylum Actinomycetota; class Actinomycetes; order Kitasatosporales; family Streptomycetaceae; genus Streptomyces; species Streptomyces sp. SDT5-1. The sequence continues at coordinate 2,073,900 of NZ_CM125963.1, forward strand.
GTGGCGTTCACGAATGCCGCGTCGTCGCTGGCGAGGAAGGCGACGGCCGCCGCGATCTCGGTCGCCTCGGCGAACCGGCCGACCGGGATGTGCACGAGCCGGCGCGCCGCCCGCTCCGGGTCCTTCGCGAACAGCTCCTGGAGGAGCGGGGTGTTCACCGGGCCGGGGCACAGGGCGTTGACCCGGATGCCCTCGCGCGCGAACTGCACGCCCAGCTCCCGTGACATGGCGAGGACGCCGCCCTTGGAGGCGGTGTACGAGATCTGCGAGGTGGCGGCGCCCATCCGGGCGACGAACGACGCCGTGTTGATGATGGAGCCCCTGCCCTGCCGCCGCATGTACGGGATGGCCGCCTTGCAGCACAGGTACACGGAAGTGAGGTTGACGTCCTGAACCCGCTTCCACGCCTCGAGGCCGGTGTCGAGGATGGAGTCGTCGTCGGGCGGCGAGATGCCCGCGTTGTTGAACGCGACATCGACGCTGCCGTAGGTGTCGTACGCGGCCTTGAACAGCGCCTCGACCTGCTCGGCGTCGGTGACGTCGACCTGGACGAAGGTGCCGCCGACCTCGTCGGCGGCCTTCTTCCCCGCCACCGGGTCGATGTCGCCGCAGACGACGCGGGCGCCCTCGGAGGCGAGGCGGCGCGCGGTGGCGAGGCCGATGCCGCTGCCCGCGCCGGTGATCACGGCGGTGCGGCCGACGAGGCGGCGGCAGCCGGGGGTCTGGGGGGAACCCCCAGGAGATGTAGCAGTCTCTTCGCTCATAAGGGGTTCAGGCCTCCGTGCTGATGAAGACGTTCTTGGTCTCGGTGAAGGCGGCGAGGGCGTCGGGCCCGAGTTCGCGGCCGAGCCCGGACTGCTGGTAGCCGCCGAACGGGGTCCAGTAGCGCACGCTGGCATGCGAGTTGACGGAGAGGTTCCCGGCGCGGACGGCCTGGGAGACGCGCAGCGCGCGGCCCACGTCGCGGGTCCAGATCGAGCCGGAGAGACCGTAGTCGGTGGCGTTCGCGAGCCGCACGGCGTCGGCCTCGTCGTCGAAGGGGAGGACGACGGCGACCGGGCCGAAGACCTCCTCGACGGCGGCGCGGGCGTCGGGGGCGGAGCCGGTGAGGACGGTGGGCGGGAACCAGAATCCGGGGCCCTGCGGGGCCACGCCCCGGATCGCGGGCTCGCACAGCGGGACGTAGGAGCGCACCCGCTCCAGCTGGGCCTTGGAGATGAGCGGCCCCATCTGCGTCTTCTCGTCGGCCGGGTCGCCGACGACGACCGATTCGACGGCCGGGGCGAGCAGCTCCAGGTACCGCTCGTACACGGACCGCTGGACGAGGATGCGGGTGCGGGCGCAGCAGTCCTGTCCCGCGTTGTCGAGGAAGGACATCGGAGTGGCGAGCGCGGCGGCCTCGAGGTCGGCGTCGGCGAAGACGATGTTCGGGTTCTTGCCGCCGAGTTCGAGGGTCACGCGCTTCACCTGGTCGGCGCATTTGGCCATGATCTGCTTGCCGACGCGCGTGGACCCGGTGAACACGATCTTCGCGACGCCCGGGTGCTCGACGAGGGCGTCGCCCGTGACGGTCCCCTCGCCCGGAAGGACCTGGAAGACGCCCTCGGGAATCCCTGCCTCCAGGGCGAGTTCGGCGAGCCGCAGGGCGGTGAGCGGGGTGGTCTCCGCGGGCTTGAGGAGCACCGCGTTGCCCGCGGCGAGGGCCGGGGCGGTGCCCCAGGCGGCGATCGGCATCGGGAAGTTCCACGGCGCGATGACGCCGACGACGCCGAGCGGTTCGAGCAGGGTGACGTCGAGCCCGCCGGGCACCGGGATCTGGCGTCCTGTCAGCCTTTCCACTCCCCCGGCCGCGTAGTCGAGGAGATCGCGTACGTTGCCGGCCTCCCAGCGGGCGTTGCCGATGAGGTGGCCCGCCTCGCGGACCTCCAACTGGGCGAGTTCCTCGAGGTGTTCGTCGACGACGGCCGCGAATCGGCGCAGCAGGCGGGCCCGGTCGGCGGGGGCGGCCGCGGCCCAGGCGCGCTGGGCCCCGGTGGCGCGGACGACGGCGGTGTCGACGTCGGCGCGGGTGACGGACGGGACGGTGGCCACGTGTTCCTCCGTGGCCGGGTTCAGTACGTGCAGCAATGCGCTCCCTTTCACAGCCTCTCGAATCCCCGGCGGAGTTCCCAGTCGGTCACGGCGGCGTCGTAGGCGTCGAGTTCGACGCGCGCCATGTTGCGATAGTGGGCGACGACCTCGTCCCCGAAGGCGGCCTTGGCGATCGGGCTGTTCTCCCACAGCTCGGCGGCCTCGCGCAGGGTGGCGGGCACGTGCTCGTAGCCGCCGGTGTAGGCATTGCCCGTACAGGCCTCGGGAAGGGACAGCTTGTTCTCGACGCCGTACAGCCCCGCCGCCACGAGCCCGGCGACGGCGAGATACGGATTCACGTCACCGCCCGGCAGCCGGTTCTCGAAGCGGGTCGAGCGGCCGTGGCCGACGACGCGCAGCGCGCAGGTGCGGTTGTCGTGCCCCCAGGCGACGGCGGTCGGCGCGAAGGAGCCTGGCTGGAACCGCTTGTAGGAGTTGATGTTCGGCGCGTACAGGAGGGAGAATTCGCGCAGCGCGGCGAGCTGCCCGGCGAGGAACTGCCGCATGACCTCGGACATGCCGTCACCGCCAGGACCCGCCATCACGTTCGCGCCGTCGGCGTCGGCGAGCGAGAGATGCACGTGGCAGGAGTTCCCCTCCCGCTCGTTGTACTTCGCCATGAAGGTGAGCGAGCAGCCCTCCTGCGCGGCGATCTCCTTGGCGCCCGTCTTGTAGATGGCGTGCTGGTCGCAGGTGACGAGGGCCTCGTCGTAGCGGAAGGCGATCTCGTGCTGCCCCGGATTGCACTCCCCCTTGGCGGACTCGACGGTGAGCCCCGCGCCGGCCATCTCCGTACGGATGCGGCGCAGCAGCGGCTCGATCCGCCCGGTCCCGAGCACGGAGTAGTCGATGTTGTACTGGTTGGCCGGGGTCAGGCCCCGGTAATTGGCGTCCCACGCCTGCTCGTACGTGTCCTTGAAGACGATGAACTCGAGCTCGGTGCCGACCTGGGCGGTGAGCCCGAGCTCTGCGAGCCGGTCGAGCTGGCGGCGCAGGATCTGCCGGGGCGCGGCGACGACCGGGGAGCCGTCCTCCCAGGCGAGGTCGGCGGTGACCATGGCGGTGCCCGGGTTCCACGGCACGCGGCGCAGCGTGGACAGGTCGGGACGCATGGCGAAGTCGCCGTAGCCGCGCTCCCAGGAGGACATCGCGTAGCCGTCGACGGTGTTCATGTCGGTGTCGACGGCGAGCAGATAGTTGCAGCCCTCCGTGCCGTGTTCGAGCACCTCGTCGAGGAAGAAGCGGGCGGCGAACCTCTTGCCCTGGAGCCGGCCCTGCATGTCGGGGAACGCGAGGACCACGGTGTCGAGCTCTCCGCTGCGGACGAGGGCGTGCAGCTCCTCCACGCTCAGCGGGGGTGTGCGGTCTGCCACGGGACGTTCCTCCTCAGGTCAACCGGAAGCCACAACGTAATCTCCGCACCGCCACCAGGGAAGCAGCCACGGGGCACGCCGCAAGGACACTGCCCCGGTGGCGCTGCCCGCATGCTGAACGCCCCGGTGCGGCGCCGCGCGATCTCGTACGCTCGGGTGCTCGGCACGTACGGCATCGGGGAGCGCGCACCATGGTGAGCAGGCCGCTGATCGGCATCAGCACCTACCTGGAGGACAAGGCCGCCTGGGGCATCTGGGAGTTGCCGGCGGCGCTGCTGCCCGCGGGCTACCCGCGCCTGGTGCAGCGCTCGGGCGGCCTCGCCGCGATGACGCCCCCGGACGACCCGAAGCACGCGCCGTCGGTCGTGGCGCGGCTCGACGGGGTGATCGTGGCGGGCGGCGCCGACGTGGACCCCGCCCGGTACGGCGCGGAGCGCGACCCGCGCACCGGGCCCGCGGCGGCGGAGCGGGACGCGTGGGAACTGGCCCTGATCCGGGCGGCGTTGACGTCCGGCACGCCGCTGCTCGGCATCTGCCGCGGCATGCAGCTCCTCAACGTCGCGCTCGGCGGGACGCTGACGCAGCACATCGAGGGCCACGTGAAGGAGACGGGCGTCTTCGGCACCCACACCGTCACCCCGGTGCCCGGCACCCGCTACGGCGACCTCGTCCCGGAACCCACCGAGGTCCCGACCTACCACCACCAGTGCGTCGACCGCCTCGGCAAGGGCCTGGTCGCCTCGGCCCACGCGGACGACGACACGGTCGAGGCGGTCGAACTCCCCGGCATGTCCTGGGTGATGGGCGTCCAGTGGCACCCCGAGATGGGCGAGGACGCGCGCCTCACGGACGGCCTCATCCGCGCAGCCGGCACCCCCCACGGCTTCTAACCCTCAACTCCCGTCCCGCCGGGGGCGCTTCGGCGTGTGCGGTGCGGTGGGGGGGGCAGCCCCGGTTCGGCAAATCAAGCCCCTGCGGCGATTGAGCAGCGGGGTCTGGGGCAGAGCCCCAGGGCGCATCGGCGGCGGGCGAGACAAATCTAGCCCCGCCGGCGATTGAGGCGCGGGGCCCGGGGCAGAGCCCCGCGACGTCAACCCCGGTGTGCGGCCGGGACCCGGGGACAGGGCCCCAGGACGCATCGGCGGCGAGCAACACACACCAAGCCCCGCCGGCGATTGAGGCGCGGGGCCCGGGGCAGAGCCCCGCGACGTCAACCCCGGTGTGCGGCCGGGACCCGGGGGCAGAGCCCCAGGACGCATCGGCGGCGAGCAACACACACCAAGCCCCGCCGGCGATTGAGGCGCGGGGCCCGGGGCGGAGCCCCGTGACGTCAAGCCCGGTGTGTGGCGGGGGCCCGGGGGCAGGGCCCCCAGGAGCGCAACCCCGGTGCCGGTCAACCTGAACGGGTCAGCGACAGCAGGTCCCTCGCCGGGCCGACCGGCCGATGCCCCGTCGTCCACACCGCCCGCAAATCGCGCGCCAGCCTCGCCCCCTCCAACGGAATCTCCACGAGGCGCCGCGCCGCCAGCTCCTCCCCCACCGCGAGCTCGCTCAACACGGAGGGCCCCGCCCCGCTCACCGCCGCCGACTTCACCGCGGTCGTCGACGACAGCTCGATCAACGGTCGCGCGAGCCCGCCGAGCGCGGCGTCGAGGACCTGCCGCGTCCCCGACCCCTCCTCGCGCAGGATGAGCGGCGTCGCCGCCAGCTCCTCCGCCGCGAGGGGCTTGCGCCGCCGCGACCACGGATGCCCCGGGGCCGTGACCACGATCAGCCGGTCGTGCGCGATGACCGCCGAGTCGAGCCCCGCGGGCACGGAGACCCCCTCCACGAACCCGAGGTCCGCCTCCCCGCCGAGCAGCCGCTCCGCGACCACCGTCGAGTTCCCGGCGAGCAGCGACACCGCCGTGTCGGGCCGTTCGGCGCGCAGCGCGATCAGCCAGCGCGGCAGCAGATACTCGGCGATCGTCATGCTCGCCGCGACCCGCAGCCGCGAGTCCCGCCGGTCCCGCAGCGCGGACGCCCCCGCGTCGAACTGTTCCGCCGCCTCGACGATGGGCCGCGCCCAGTCCGTGACGAGCGCGCCGCTGTCGGTGAGCCGGGAGCCGCGCGGCGACCGGTCGACGAGCGCGAGCCCGAGCTGCCGCTCCATGGACCGGATCCGGCTGCTCGCGGCGGGCTGCGTGATGCCGAGGGCGCGGGCGGCGGCGCCGAGGCTGCCGAGCCGGGCGACGGCGAGGAGCAGTTGCAGCGCGCCGAGTTCGGGCACCCGGTGGGCGAGTCCCGCGTCCGTCGCGTGCTCGGTGATCCCTGTCGCGGCCGTGTCCGGCGTCTCCTCCTGGCTCATAAGCCCAGGTTATGCCCTCATAGCGGGAACGTCCCTGGTGGGGGCCTTCGTCGGGCGGGACCGTAGGACCATGGTCACCGCCGCCGTCCGACAGCTCGGACCCAACTGGTACGCGTCCGTCATGGGCACCGCCATCGTCGCGAACGCGGGCGCCACGCTGCCCGTACGGATTCCGGGCCTGCGGTCGGCGCTCACGGCGGTGTGGGCCCTGTCGTTCGTGCTGCTGCTGGTCCTCCTGGCCGCCCGCGCCCTGCACTGGCGGCACCACTCCGACCGGGCGAGGGAGCAGTTGCTCGACCCGGCCGCCGCGCCGTTCTACGGCTGTCTGTCGATGGCGCTCCTCGCGGTGGGCGCGGGCACGCTGCTCGTCGGCCGGGACTGGATCGGCGAGCCCGCGGCGGTCGCCGTGGACGCCGTCCTGTTCACGGCCGGCACGGTCGTCGGCCTCGGCGCCGCGGTCGCCATCCCGTACCTGATGGTGGTCCGGCACCGGATCGCCGCCGACGAGGCGTCTCCGGTGTGGCTGCTTCCGGTGGTCGCGCCGATGGTGTCGGCGGCCGTGGGTCCGCTCCTCGTACCGCGTCTGCCGGCCGGGCAGGCGCAGCAGACGCTGCTCCTGGCCTGCTGCGCGATGTTCGGCGTGAGCCTGCTGGCGACCCTGGTGATGCTGCCGGTGATCTTCGCGCGGCTCGTCACGGCGGGTCCGCTGCCCCTGGCGCTCACGCCGACGCTGTTCCTGGTGCTCGGCCCGCTGGGCCAGTCGACGACCGCCGCGAACAAGTTCGCCGACGCCGCGCCGGGCGTGCTCCCCACCTCGTACGCGCACGGTTTCCCGGCGTTCGCCGTCCTGTACGGGGCGCCGGTGATGGGCTTCGCCCTGATGTGGCTGGCGCTCGCCCTTGCGATGGTGGTGCGGGCGCGGCGACGGGGCATGGGGTTCGCGATGACGTGGTGGGCGTTCACCTTCCCGCTCGGCACGTGCGTGACGGGCGCGGAGGGCCTGGGCGCGCACACGGGCCTCGCGGCCTTCGACGCCCTCGCGCTGGCGCTGTACGCGGGCCTGGTCACGGCCTGGACGCTGGCGGCGGGCCACACGGCCCGCGGCCTCCTGACGGGCCGCCTGCTGCCATCCCGCCCCGCGTCCCCCGCCCCGGCCCCTGTCAGCGCTTGAGCGCCCGGTACCGCTTGAGCAGCGCCGAGAGGCGGGCCGGGTCCGCCGCCCCGTTGAGCTCGGTCAGCAGGTCGTCGGGGCACAGCTCGTACAGGTCGCCCCACCAGCGCCTGCCCCGGTTGTCCCAGATCCGGTAGCCGCCGGGCACCCCGCGGGCCACGTACCTACGCCTGCTCACCGCTCCCCCGCCGCGCGCGAAAGCACCCCGCCGAGCACGGCCGCCGCCTCCGTCAACGACGGGCCGTACCAGGTCAGGTGGCGGCCGCTGACGAGGGCCGAAGGGGAGTCGAAGCATTCGGGGCCGTCGTCCACCGTGAAGCGGTACGGCTCGTCCGGGAGGACCACGACGTCCGGCTCGCGCGCGCGGAGTTCGTCGAGCGGGATCCGCGGGTAGCGCTCGGCGTGGCCGGCGTACAGGTTGTCCACGCCGAGCCGCGCCAGCAGGTCCCCGGCGAAGGTGTCGCGGCCGAGCACCATCCACGGCCGCCGCCAGATCGGCACGACGGCCGTCGACCGGCGTCCGGGCACCGGGAGTTCGGCCCACGCGGCCTCCGCCTCGTCCAGCCAGCCGGGCCGCCCGGCCGCCCCGCACGCCCGCAGCACCCGGCCCAACTCCCGTACGGCCTGCGGCAGTTCACGCACCTCCGTGACGAGGACCTCGATGCCCGCGGCGCGCAGGGCGGCGAGGTCGGCGGGGCGGTTCTCCTCCTCGTTGGCGACGACGAGGTCGGGGCGGAGCGCGACGATCGCCGGGACGTCGGGGTTCTTGGTGCCGCCGATCCGGGCCACCGCCAGGTCCGCGGGATGCGTGCACCAGTCGGTCGCGCCGACGAGCACCCCGGGCAGCGTGACGGCGACCGCCTCGGTCAGGGACGGCACGAGCGAGACGACGCGCACGGCGGCCGGGCCTACTTCGGGCCCGGCTCGTCGACCGCGTCGATGTGCTCGGCGACCGCGACGACGAGCACCCGCGCGTCCGGCACGGTCGCCCGCCACCGGTGCCGCACGCCGCCGGTCAGGTACAGGGTGTCGCCGCGCACCAGCCGGTAGGCGCGGCCCTCCGCCTCGACCTCGACGGCGCCCTCGGTGACGTGCATCAGCACGTCGTTGCGGAGCTGGAACTCGCGGCCCGGGTCGTGGTCGCCGACGAATTCCTGGGCGTTCATCTGGTGGTGGCCGCGGACCAGGGACCGTACGACGAAGTCCGTGCCGTCATCGGCCGCGGTGGGGTCGTCGGCGCGCACCAGGTCGACGGTGCGGGCCGGGTCGGCGGCGGCGAGGAGTTCGACGGCGGTGGTGCCGAGCGCGTCGGCCACCTTCTCCAGGGAGCGGCGGCTGGGCCTCGCCCGCTCGTTCTCGACCTGGCTGAGGAACGGCACGGAGAGCCCGCTGCGCTCGGCGACGGCCGAAAGGGTCAGCTCGAGCGCACGGCGGCGGCGCCGGACGGCCGCGCCCACGCGCAGTGATTCCTTGTGTTCGTCCATGGCTTCCGCTCCCTCCCGCCGGTCGCGCCGTGCTGCTGTCCTGTTCGTTTGACAGCACCCTACGCATGTTCACCCCACGGTTTCATGTGAGCGGGGGAAAGCGGTGGGTCACGATCGGGCCCGGGCACGTCCCCGGACATGCCGTGAGGGGCGGGCTCCCTCATGGGAACCCGCCCCTCACGGTCGTTCACGCCTCTACGGAGGTCAGGAAGCGGTCATCCGCTTCTCGACGTCCTGGTGCGTCTCGAGCCACTTGGACACGGCGTCCTCCTCGTGGCCCTGGCCCGCGCTCTTGATCTCGGACTCCAGGCTCGCCAGCTCGTCCTCGCTCATCTTGAAGTTCTTGAACCACTTCGTGAGCTGCGGGTACTTGCTGGGGAAGTCCTTGTTCGAGATCGTGCGGATCTTGTCGCCGGGACCCCAGGCCTTCTTGGAGTCCTTCAGCTTCGTCAGCTTGTAGTCGCTGTACGCCCAGTGCGGGGACCAGAGCACGACCGCGATCGGCTCCTTCTTGGCGTACGCGCGCTTCAGCTGCGCCAGCATCGCCGGCGTGGAGCCGTCGACGACCTTGTACTCCTTGTCCAGGCCGTAGGCCGGGAGCACGTCCTTCTTCAGGAGGTTCATCTCACCGGTACCGGCCTCGATACCGACGATCTTCCCGTCGAAGAGCTTCGACTTGCCCTTCAGGTCCTCGTAGGACTTGACGCCCTTCACGTAGGAAGGAACCGAGACCTCGAGGGAGGTCGGGCTGTACCAGCTGCCCAGGTCCTTGAGGTTCTTCTTGTTCTTGTTCCAGTAGTTGGACTGGGCGTGCGGCAGCCAGGCGTCGAAGTTCACGTCGATGTCGCCGGAGGCGAGGCTCGTGTAGACCGGGCCGACCTCCATCTGCTTCAGGTTGAGCTTGTAGCCCTTCTTCTCCAGAACGTGCTTCCAGAGGTGCGTGACGGCGATGTCCTCGTCCCAGGGGAACCAGGCGACGTTCACCGGGCGCTTGGCCTCGGCCGGGGTGCCCTGCTTGACCGGGGCGACCTTGTCGACGAAGCCGGGGTTCTGCTTCAGCCACGTCTTGACGGCGTCCTGCTGCTTGCCCTTGCCGGCCTTGTTGATCTCGGCCTCAAGACTCGTGAGCTGCTTCTCGCTCATCTTGAAGTTCTTGACCCACTTGTCGACCTCGGGGAACTCCTTCCCGAAGCCCTTGCGGGCCAGCGAGTGCACGCCGTCGCCCTTGCCCCAGGCACCCTTCGGGTCCTTGAGCTTGGTCAGCTTGTAGTCGTTGTACGCCCAGTGCGGCGACCACAGCGGAACCACGATCGGCTTCTTGGCGGCGTACGCGCGCTTCAGCTGCGCCAGCATGGCCGGCGTCGAGCTGTCGACGACCTTGTACTCCTTGTCGAGGCCGTACTCCTTGAGGACCTTGCTCTTCAGCAGGCCCGTCTCGCCGGCGCTCGCCTCGATGCCGGTGATCTTGCCGTCGAACTTGTCGGCCTGGCCCTTCAAGTCCTCCATGGACTTGATGTCCTTCATGTAGGACGGGACGGCCAGCTCCAGGGACGTCGGGCCGTACCAGGCGCCCAGGTCCTCGAGCTTCTTGCCGTACTTCTTCCAGTACTGGGCGTGCGTCGTCGGCAGCCACGAGTCGGTCTGGAAGTCCACGCTGCCGTTGGCGAGCGAGGTGTACAGCGGGCCGGCGTCGAACTGCTTGGCCTCGACCTTGAAGCCGCGCTGCTCGAGGATCTCCTTCCACAGGAACGTGGAGGCGACGCCCTCGTCCCAGGGGATGTAGCCGATGGAGATCTTCTTGCCCTGGCCCACGTTGGTGGAGGCGGCGGTCGGGGAGGCCCCGCCGCTGTTCTGGCCGAACATGCCCATGCCGCCCGCGACGAGCGCGAGGACGACGACACCGATCACGGCCACGGCCGGACGGGGACGGTACGACCAGATCTTCAGGCCGTGCGTGGCCCGCAGCTTCGCCAGTGCACGACGGCCCAGCGGGGACACCTGCTGACCCAGCGAGCTGGTCATGCGGTCCAGGTAGACCGCCAGGATCACGATCGAGATACCGGCCTCGGCACCCAGACCGACATTCAGCTGGCCGATGGCCTCGTTGACCGCGCCGCCCAGACCACCGGTACCGACCATGCCCGCGATCGCGGCCATCGACAGACCCAGCATGATGACCTGGTTGACACCCGCCATGATCGTCGGCAGCGCCAGCGGCAGCTGCACCCGCCACAACGTGTTGCTGGGCTTGGTACCGAACGCGTCGGCCGCCTCCACCAGCTCCTTGTCGACCTGCCGGATGCCCAGCTCGGTCATGCGCACACCCGGCGGCACCGCGAAGATCAACGTCGCCACGATGCCCGCGGGCGCACCCGAACCGAAGAACAGGATCGCCGGGATCAGGTAGACCATCGCCGGCAGCGTCTGCATCAGGTCCAGGACCGGACGGAACAGATTGCTGATCCGGTTCGAACGCGCCGCCCAGATACCCAGCGGCACACCGATGATCAACGCGATCAGCGTCGAGACGAGGACGAGCGACAGCGTCAGCATCGCGTCGTCCCACAGCTCCAGGTTCTGGATGAACCAGAACCCGATGAAGGTGAGGACACCGCCGAGCGTGCCGCGCAGCCAGAACGCGATCACGGCGAAGATGCCCGCCATGAGGAGGGGCTCAGGGGCCTGGAGCACGTCGCTCAGGCCGTTGTAGACGCCGTTGAAGATGTCCTCGAAGAAGCCGAACAGCCAGTCGAGGTGGGTCAGCATCCACTGGACGACGTCGTTGACCCAGTCACCGAAGGGAATCCTAGGCACCGGCGTTCACCTTCTCGGCGGGCTCGTCGCCCTCGCCGTGCGGCGAGGGGACGGTGTCCTGCTTGTCCTCGACGACGCCTGCGGCCTCGCCCTTGTCGGCGTCGTCCTCGACGGTCTTCATCGGCTCGCCGAGCACGGCGAGGAGGCGCTCGCGGGGCACGACGCCCTGCAGCTCGCCCTCGTCGTCCACCACGGCCACCGGTATCTCACTCATCGAGCACGGCGTGAACAGATCGATGATCGGCGCATCCTGATGCACCTTCGCCGGAGCCTTCGCCAGCGTGTAACCCGCCTCCGGCTCCGCCATGATCGCCCGCGCGCTCAGCACCCGGGAACGGTCCACGTCCTGCGTGAAGGAGGCCACGTAATCGTTGGCCGGCGTGACCAGGATGTCCTCGGCCGAACCGATCTGCACGATCCGACCGTCGCGCATCACCGCGATGTTGTCGCCCAGCCGCATCGCCTCATTGAGGTCGTGCGTAATGAAGACGATCGTCTTCTTCAGCGTCTTCTGCAGCTCAAGCAGCTGATCCTGCATGTCGCGGCGGATCAGCGGGTCCAGCGCGCTGAAGGACTCGTCCATCAGCAGCAGATCCGCGTCCGTGGCCAGCGCCCGGGCCAGACCCACACGCTGCTGCATACCGCCCGACAGCTCGTCGGGGAAGGACTTCTCCCAGCCCTTCAGCCCCGCCAGCTCCAGCGCCTCGACCGCCCGCTTCTCACGCTCGGCACGGGCCACACCCTGCACCTCGAGCCCGTACGCGGCGTTCTCCATCACCGAACGGTGCGGGAACAACGCGAAGTGCTGGAACACCATGCTGATCTTGTGCGAACGCACCGCACGCAGCTCCTTGGGAGCCAGCTCCGTCAGATCCTGCCCGTCGAAACGGACGTGTCCCGCGGTCGGCTCCAGAAGTCCGTTCAGCATGCGCAACAGAGTGGACTTCCCCGAACCAGACAGACCCATGACGACGAAGATCTGGCCGGACTCCACCGTGAACGACGCGTCGATCACAGCGGCGGTGGTTCCCTCGGCGCGCAGCTCCTCACGGTCTGCACCGCTGCGGAGTTTCTCCACAGCCTCATCGGGTCGTCTGCCGAATACCTTGTACAGGTCTTCGGCTTCAAGCCTGGACACATACACCTCTCGGGTCGAAACAACACGGCCCGCCTCCCCCGCCGGCGGGCCGTAGAGCGATACGGATCCGTCCGCTTGACCGGTCACCCCTCAATGGTTGAAGTGCGAACCGGCACCGCTCCGTGGCCGCGCCTGCCCTCGTTTATCTGAAACAAACCGGGGAGTTACCCAGTTCACAGCGTGTTCACTCATGACGATCACGCCCTCACGTTCGGTGACTGTCAGTGGTGTCAGGCATGATGCGAACGTGACCCAGACGACATCCACGACAGGAGCGGCGGCGGACCGGCGCCTGATGCTGCTCGACACCGCATCTCTGTACTTCCGGGCCTACTTCGGGGTGCCGGACTCGGTGAAGGCCCCGGACGGCACGCCGGTGAACGCGGTGCGGGGACTCCTCGAATTCATCACCCGCCTCGTGCACGACCACCGCCCCACCCATCTGGTGGCGTGCATGGACGCGGACTGGCGCCCGCAGTGGCGCGTCGACCTCATCCCCTCGTACAAGGCGCACCGGGTCGCCGAGGAGACGGCGGCCGGGACGCCGGACGAGGAGGAGATCCCCGACACCCTCTCGCCGCAGGTCCCCGTCATCGAGTCGGTCCTCGACGCGCTGGGCATCGCGCGCGTGGGCGTGGAGGGGTACGAGGCGGACGACGTGATCGGCACGTTCACGGGGCGCGCCGAGGGCCCCGTCGACATCGTCACGGGCGACCGGGACCTGTTCCAGCTGGTCGACGACAAGCTGGAGCGGCGCGTCCTCTATCCCCTCAAGGGCGTCGGCACGCTCCAGGTCACCGACGAGGACCTGCTCCGCGAGAAGTACGGGGTGGACGGCGCGGGCTACGCGGACATGGCGCTGCTGCGCGGCGACCCGAGCGACGGTCTGCCGGGCGTGCCCGGTGTCGGCGAGAAGACGGCGGCGAAGCTGCTCGCGCAGTACGGGGACCTGGCCGGGATCATGGCGGCCGTCGACGACCCGAAGTCGAAGCTGACGCCGACCCAGCGCAAGCGGCTCGACGAGGCGCGCCCGTATCTGGCGGTGGCGCCGACGGTGGTGCGCGTCGCGGGCGACGTACCGCTGCCGGACGTGGACACGGCGCTGCCGCGCGAGCCGCGCGACGCCGAGGCGCTCGACGCGTTGGCGGAGCGGTGGGGCTTGGGAGGTTCTTTGCAGCGCCTTCTCACCACCCTCTCAGAATGAGGTGTTAGCTTAGGTATACCTAACCAACTGTGGATCGAGGGAGACCGCCACATGGCCGAGCGCCCCGCACGCCCGCCCCGCAAGGCCCGCTTCGCACAGGTCGTGCGCGCCGAGAGCCTCACGCCCCACATGCGGCGGGTGGTGCTCGGCGGCGAGGGGCTCGCGGACTTCCCTCGGGAGCTCGAACACACCGACCACTACGTGAAGTTGCTCTTCCCGCCGGCCGGTGTGAGCTACGACGAGCCGTTCGACATCGCGCGGATCCGTGAGGAACTCCCCCGCGACCAGTGGCCCGTGACGCGTACGTACACGGTGCGTGCCTGGGACCCGCAGGCGCTCGAGCTGACCCTCGACTTCGTGGTCCACGGCGACCAGGGCCTGGCCGGGCCCTGGGCCGCGCGCGTCGAGGGCGGCGAGACCATCCACCTGATGGGTCCCGGCGGCGCCTACCACCCGGACGCCACGGCGGACTGGCATCTGATCGCCGGTGACGAGAGCGCCCTGCCGGCCATCGCCGCCGCCCTCGAAGCGCTGCCCGAGGGCGCGCGGGCGCACGCCTTCATCGAGGTGGAGGGCCCCGAGGAGGAGCAGAAGATCGACTCCCCCGTCGAGGTCACCTGGCTGCATCGCGCGGGTCGCCCGGTGGGCCAGGCGCTCATCGCGGCGGTCACAGGACTCGACTTCCCCGCGGGCCGTCCGCAGGTGTTCGTGCACGGCGAGGCGGGCTTCGTGAAGGAGCTGCGCCGCCATCTGCGGATCGACCGGGAGATCCCCCGCGAGGACCTGTCGATCTCCGGCTACTGGCGCCTCGGGCACAACGAGGACGGCTGGCAGGCCTCGAAGCGCGACTGGAACGCGCAGGTGGAGGCCGAGCAGGAGACCTCGGCCTGACCCGTACGCCGTACGCTTGCCCGATGTGAGACGACGCAAGCGCCCCGCCCCTCCCCCCTCCCCGCTCCCGCAGCGCGAAGGCATCGACGCCGTGCGCGTCCGGATGCCGGAGGGCGCCGGGGAGGGCGGCACGGTCCGGGACCACCTCGTGGCGCGGCTGCCCGCGGAGGCGACGGTGATCGACCGGATGATCGACCGGGGTGCCTTCGTGACGGCGGACGGCCGCCCCGTCACCGCGGACAGCCCTTATGTGGTGGGCGGCAGCGTCTGGTTCCACCGGGAGCTCGCCCCCGAGGTCCCCGTGCCGTTCCCCGTCGAGGTCGTGTACCGCGACGAGCACATCGTGATCGCGGACAAGCCGCACTTCCTCGCCACGACGCCGCGCGGCAGCCATGTCACCGAGACGGTGCTGGCCCGGCTCCGCCGCGACCTCGGCCTCGAACGGCTGAGCCCGGCCCACCGTCTCGACCGCCTCACGGCCGGGCTCGTGCTGTTCGTGGTGCGGCCCGAGGAGCGCGGCCGCTACCAGACCCTGTTCCGCGACCGCCGCGTCACCAAGGAGTACGAGGCGGTCGCCGCGTACGACCCGGCGGTGGAGCTGCCCGTCACCCTGCGCGGCCGGATCGAGAAGGTGCCCGGCAGGCTCGCCGCGTTCGAGGTGCCGGACGGCGAACCGAACGCCGAGAGCACCATCGAACTCGCGGAGCACCGGGGCGGGTTGGGGCGCTACCGCCTGACCCCGCACACGGGCCGCACGCACCAGCTGCGCCTCCACATGAACCGCGCCGGCCTGCCGATCCTCGGCGATCCGCTCTTTCCGTACGAGACCGAGCGGGTGGCGGACGACGACTTCCGCCGCCCCCTCCAACTGCTCTCCCGGACCCTGGAGTTCACGGACCCGGTGACCGGCCGCGAGCACCGCTTCGTGAGCGGACGGCGACTCGCGGCCTGGTCCTCGTACGAGGAGTGGGAGCGGGGACCCGCCTAGACCGGCAGCCCGTCACTCACCGCGCCACCAGCGGAGGAACCGCTGCCAGACGCCGAGCCTGACGGTCTCCCGGGGCGGCTCGGCCGTCAGCCGCGGGCCCGGCACGGAGGCGGCGGGCGCGGGCGGCGCGGCGTGCCCGGGGCCCGGCGTCGGCGGCGTGGGGGCGCCCTCCGAGGAGATCTCCCAGTTGTAGCGGCTCGGGGTGCCGATGCTCGGCTTGGCGGTGACGTCCTGCTGCGCCCGCGGGCTGAACTCCACGGGCAGCTCCACGAGATGCCGCGACAGGATCGTCGAGACCCACCGCAACTCGGCCTCCGACACCGCGAGTTCGGCATCGGGCAGACGCATCAGGAAGGCGTCGACGCCGATCTCGGCGACGGCACGCCCGATGTCCTGTCCCGGGCACTCGTGCGGCCCGCCGCCGAACGCCAGGTGCGAGCGGTTGCCCTGCATGTGGGCGCCCGGCTCGGGGCGGATCACCGGGCAGGCGTTGCCGGGCTGGATGCCGAAGATCAGGCCGTCGCCCGCGCGGATGCGCTGCCCGCCGAGTTCGGTGTCGGTCTTGGCGAAGTAGCCGACCATGGCGCTGAACGGCGGTTCGTCCCACAGCGACTGCTCGACCGCCTCGGGCACCGTCATCTGCCCGCCGTTGAGCCGCGCCCTGAACCGCGGGTCGGTGAGGACGACGCGCAGCACGTTCGCGATGAGGTTGGCCGTCGCCTCGTACGCGGCGATCAGGATGAGCCGCAGGTGCTGGCCGACCTCGTCGTCGCTGAGGCCCGCGGGGTGGGTGATGAGGTGACTGGTGAGGTCCTCGGCGGGCTGGGCGCGGCGCCGGTGGGTGAGCTCCATGAGGACGCTCATGATGAACTCGTTGCTGGCGATCGCCGTCTCGGTGCCCTTGATCATGTCGCGGGCGGCCTGCACGAACCGCTCGCTGTAGGCCTCGGGCGCCCCGATGATCTCCAGCAGGACCATCATCGGGAGGTGTTCGGCGAACTCGCTGACGACCTCGCACTCGCCGCGCTCGGAGAACCGGTTGATGATCTCCTGGGTGGCCTTGTTGATGGAGCGGCGCAGGTCGCGGTGGTTGATGGTCTCCACGGCGCTGTCGACGGCGTCGCGCAGCCGCCGGTGCGTCTGCCCCTCGTTGAAGGATGTGATGGGCTGCCAGCCGAAGACCGGGGCGAGCGGGTGCGTCGGCTTGACGTTGCCGTTGCGCAGCTCCGTCCAGTTGCGGGAGTCCCGGTTGAACAGACCGGTGGACGTCACCATGTGCAGGTTCTCGCTGTGCCCGAGCACGGCCCACATGCGCACGTCGTCGTGGATGAGCACCGGGGCCACCTGGCCGTGCTCGGCGCGCAGCTTCTCGTACACGCCGGCGATGTCCGCGTCGGCCTCGGGACCGTAGAGCCTGCGCAGTCCGCCGGGGCCGAGGGCGTGGGCGGGGCAGCCCGGCGGCGGCTCCAGCGGTGACTCTCCGAGGGCGTCGAATGCGGTGGGCGACTGTGGAGGCTGGGAGGGTGACGTCACGGGAATGCTCCGGTCGGTGTGGTTCGACGGAATTCGACGGGATTCAGCGGGATTTTCAGCTGGATTCAGCGGATGAAGAGGCGTACGGGGTGTCAGGCGCGGTGCAGTGCCATCTCGTGCAGGAAGCGCATCAGCGTGAGCAGCACCTCGCGGCTCGACGCCCTGCGGCGCACGTCGCAGTCGATGATGGGGACGTAGGGGTCGAGGTCGAGGGCCTTGCGCAGCTCCTCGGTGGGGTAGCGCGGGCCGTCGGGGAACGTGTTGTTGGCGATCACGAACGGCACGCCGCGCTCCTCCAGGCGCCCGATCACGTCGAAGCTGACCTCGAGACGGCGGGTGTCGACGAGGACGACGGCGCCGAGCGCGCCCTCGAACAGGCCGTTCCACAGGAACCAGAACCGCTCCTGCCCCGGCGTGCCGAAGAGGTAGAGGACGAGTTCCTCGGTGATGCCGATGCGGCCGAAGTCCATGGCCACGGTGGTGGCGGTCTTGGTGTCCGAGCCGTAGTTGTCGTCGACGCCGATGCCCGCCTGCGTCATCGTCTCCTCGGTGGTCAGCGGGCGGATCTCGCTGACGGAGCCGACCATCGTGGTCTTGCCGACGCCGAAGCCGCCGACGATGACGATCTTGACGGCGGACGTGACCGTGTCGGGCAGTCGTTCCTCGGCCCGGGGTCCCGGAATGTGCACGCTCCCGATCGCGGCGGTGTCGGTACCGGCCGGGCTGTCAGAGCTTCTGTAGTCCATGCATCACCGCTTCGAGAAGGGAACGGTCCGCGACCGCGCCTCGGATCACCGGCGCGCGCGCCTGCACCAGCTCGGCCGCGAGGAGTTCGCCGAGCAGCACGGTGACCACGCTGAACGGCAGTTGGAGGTAGGCCGAGATCTCGGCCGTCGACAGGGGCGTCCTGCACAGTCGGATGACGGCGGCCTGTTCGGGGGGCGCCGAAGGCGGCGGGTCGCCGCGCGCCACGATCAGGGTCACCAGGTCGAGGGGCGCGCGCTCGCTGCCGTCGGTGCCGCCCGTGATGACGTACAGGCGCTCGGGGTCGGGCTTTCCGTCGCCCTGCGGCGCGCGGCGCTCGCGTTTGGGCGGCGGTTCCCTGAACGGGGGTTCGGGTGGGCGGTGCGTCATACGGTCTGGCCGTTGTGCCGGGGCGGGCTCGTCAGATGGGCGCCGATCCGGATGACGAGATCGCGCATCTGGTGGCTGACGAGCCCCGCGTCGACGAACTGGTCGGCGAGCACGGCGAGATACGCGCCCTTACCCGCGGCCATCAGATAGAAGAAGCCGCCGTCGACCTCGATGATGACCATGTTCATCTTGCCGCTGCTCTCGGGGATCTCCGTGGCGACGGCGGAGGCCAGCGACTGAAGTCCCGCGCAGGCGGCGGCGATCCGGTCGGCCGCGTCCGGGTCACCGCCGTAGCGGGCGATCCGCAGGCCGTCCGACGAGAGCACGACCACCTGCTTCACATTGGGCACGCACTCGGCGAGCTCCTTGAGCATCCAGTCGAAATTGGCCCGTTGCTGGATCACTGGCGGTCTCCCTCGTCGACCTGCTGGTTGTACGCGTCGTCATGCGGCTTGGCCGAGCCCTCCGCGCCCGCCGCGGTCTCCCCCACCGCGTCGGCCGTCCCGGCCTGGCCCCCCTCGGGCTTCAGTCCGTTCATGAACGCCTCGACCCACAGGCCGGGTTCGGGCTGTTCGGGCCCGTCGTGCCGGTCCGGCTCCGCGGGCGGCGGCGTGGTGAGGTCCGGGTTGCGGGGCGTCACGATGATCTGGTCCTCGATGACCTTCGTGTCGTACTTCCTGCGCCGCTGCGGCAGGCCGTTGGGCCGCCATTCGGTGACCACGGGTACGTCGTCCTCCATCGCGGCGACGAGCGGTGCGGAGGGGCGCGGTCCGGTGGCTGCCGCGGGGCGCGGGCCCGTGGTGGGGCGGCGCGTCTTCTTGAGCCGCGGAGTCTCCTTGACCGGTACGCCGTTGTGGTCGACGCGGGGCACGGCGGAGGCGCCGATGCCGTGGGCGAGACCGGGCGCGGGCTGCGTGCTCATCATGTCGCGCGGCACGACGAGCACCGCGCGCACGCCGCCGTACGCGGACTGGCGCAGCGAGATCTGCATGTTGTACATCGCGCACAGCCGGCCGACGATGGCGAGGCCGAGGCGCGGGTTCTCGCCGAGGTCGTTGAGGTCGTAGCCGGCCTTGGCCTTCTCGAGCATGCCCTCGGTCTTGCGGCGCTGTTCCTCGCTGAGGCTGACGCCGCCGTCCTCGATCTCGATGGCCACGCCGGTCTGCACCTCGACCGCGGTGACGTGCACGCGGGTGGTGGGCGGCGAGTAGCGGGTCGCGTTGTCGAGGAGTTCGGCGCAGGCGTGGATGACGGGCTCGACGGAGACGCCCTTGATCGCGACGTCGCAGATGGCGTGCAGGTCGATGCGCGGGTATTCCAGGATGCGCGACATGGCGCCGCGCAGCACGCTGTAGAGCTTGACGGGCTTGGGCCACTGGCGTCCGGGGCGGGCGCCGCCGAGGACGGTGACGGAGTCGGCGAGGCGGCCGATCAGGGCCGTGCCGTGGTCGACACGGAGCAGGTCGTCGAAGACCTCGGGGTTGCGGCCGTGGTCCTCCTCCATCTCGCGGAGTTCCTCTGCCTGCTTGTGCACGATGGCCTGGACGCGGCGGGCGATGGAGACGAAGGCGCGCTGCGCGGCGTCCCGCATCGTGATCTCGGTGTCGATCTCCTTGAGGGCGATGCCCATCAACTCGCGCTCGCCGGGGGTGACATCGCGGAACGCGGGCTCGGAGTCGCAGGTGTTGCGGACGGCGTCGTAGGGGCGGTCGCCGCAGTGCATCCGGTACAGGGCGTGCGGGAAGACCTCCTTGGCCACCCGCATCGTCCGGTGTTCCTGGGCCGCGATGTGCGCTTCCAACTCGGCGACGTGCTGGGTGTACTGGGCTCGCTGCGCCCTGTTGACGCGGCCGCGGCGGACCGCTTCGGCGGAGACGGCGAGCACGAGGAGCACGCCGAGCGCACCGCACAGGGCGACGGCGAGCCGGGCGGGCTCCGTGACCAGGGCGACGGCCGCTCCGGTGGCGGCCGCCATGACCATGGCGGGCAGCAACAGCACGCGCAGATAGGGGACTTCTCGGCCACCGGGAGGCGATTGAACACTCACCATGTATGCCCTCTGAACGGTCGGGTCGGGGAAATTCGGGGTGGTTCGGGACGGTTCGGCACCCTGGAGACGCGCCGCATCGAGGAGCTTCGGCGCATAAGGGAACAAGCGGCCGAATCCATCTCAACTCGGTGCGCTGCGAGCGAGCTTAGTCCGACCGGATCATCGCCGTGTCATATTCAGCAAGGCCCTGAAATCGGCCCCGCGACAGGAATACACTCGCTCCATTTGCACGCTGGGTCGCGATTCGCACACGTGGAGCAATGCCGTCCGCGCGCCCGAACGCACAGGTGCCCGCGCCCCCTTGAGGGCGCGGGCACCTGTGCGAAACCCCGACGCGCTACCCGACGGACGAGTAGGCCACGACCCCTCGGCGTACGGCGTCGACGGCCTTGCGGGCGTTGCGCCCCACCGTCGAGTCCGTCGGCGTGGCCGCCGCGATCTGTCCCAGTACGTCGATGACCTGCTTGCACCAGCGGACGAAGTCGCCGGCCGGCATCTCGGCCTCCCGCAGCACCTCGTCGAGCCCCTTGCCGGAGGCCCACTGGTAGGCGATCCAGGCGAAGCCGAGGTCGGGCTCGCGCTGGCCGACGCCCTCCGCCTGGTTGATCCGGAACTCCTCCTCCAGGGCGTCGAGCCGGCCCCAGATCCGGACCATCTCGCCGAGCGCCGCCTTGGCCTTCCCTGAGGGCAGCTTGGGCGCGAGGGCGTCGTCCGCCGCGCGCGCCTCGAACACCAACGCCGAGACGCAGGCGGCGAGTTCGGCCGGGTTCAGGCCCTCCCAGACGCCGTCGCGCAGGCACTCGCTGGCGAGCAGGTCCAGCTCGCCGTAGAGCCGGGCGAGCCGCTTGCCGTGCTCGGTGACCTCGTCGCCGCGCAGATAGTCCATCTCCGTGAGGAGCTTGACGATCCGGTCGAAGGTGCGCGCGATGGTGTTCGTGCGGCCCTCGATGCGGCGCTCCAGCTGACCGGTGTCCCGCTTGAGCCGGTAGTAGCGCTCGGCCCACCGGGCGTGGTCCTCGCGCTCGGAGCAGCCGTGGCACGGGTGCGCCCGCAGCTCGGCACGGAGCCGCGCGATCTCCCGGTCGTCGGCGGCCTGCGAGCGGCCCTTCTTCTTGTGCCGATCGGGCACGATGTGGCCGGCCTTCGTGCGCAGCGCGGACGCGAGGTCGCGCCGGGACTGCGGCGAGCGCGGGTTGAACGACTTGGGGATCCGCATCCGCTCCAGGGCCTCCACCGGCACCGGGAAGTCGATGGACGCGAGCCGCTTGACCTGCCGCTCGGCGGTGAGGACCAGCGGCCGGGGGCCGTCGTGGTGCTCGAATCCGCGGTGCCCGTTGGACCGGCCCGCGGGCAGGCCCGGGTCGAGGACGAGGGCGAGGCCGGCGAACTTCCCCGTCGGCACGTGGATCACGTCGCCGGGCTTGAGCTTCTCCAGCGCCGCCGCGGCCTGCGCGCGCCGCTGCGCCGCGCCCTGCTTCGCCAACTCGGTCTCGCGGTCCTTGAGTTCGCGCCGCAGCCTGGCGTACTCCTCGAAGTCGCCGAGGTGGCAGGTCATGGACTCCTTGTAGCCCGCGAGCCCCTCCTCGTTCTTCTGCACCTGCCGCGAGATGCCGACGACCGAGCGGTCCGCCTGGAACTGGGCGAAGGACGTCTCGAGCAGTTCACGGGACCGGTGCCGACCGAACTGCTCGACCAGGTTCACCGCCATGTTGTACGACGGCTTGAAGCTGGAGCGGAGCGGGTACGTGCGCGTACCGGCCAGGCCCGCCAGGTACTCGGGGCTGAAGCCGCGCTGCCACAGCACCACGGCGTGGCCCTCGACATCGATGCCGCGGCGGCCCGCGCGGCCCGTGAGCTGCGTGTACTCGCCGGGCGTGATGTCGGCGTGCTGCTCCCCGTTCCACTTCACGAGCTTTTCGAGGACCACGGATCTCGCGGGCATGTTGATGCCGAGCGCCAGCGTCTCCGTCGCGAACACGGCCTTGACCAGGCCCCGGACGAACAGCTCCTCGACGACCTCCTTGAAGGTCGGCAGCATGCCCGCGTGGTGCGCGGCGATCCCGCGCTCCAGGCCTTCGAGCCACTCGTAGTAGCCGAGGACGTGCAGGTCCTCGTCGGGGATCGCGGCCGTGCGCTCCTCGACGATGGCGCGCACCTTGGCGCGCGCGTCCTCGTCGTTGAGCCGGAGGCCCGCGTACAGGCACTGCTGGACGGCGGCCTCGCACGCGGCGCGGCTGAAGATGAACGTGATGGCGGGGAGCAGGCCCTCGGAGTCGAGCCGCTCGATGACCTCGGGGCGCCCCGGCGTCCAGATCCGGGAGCGCTGTCTGCGCTCCCGCTCGCGGTCGGCCTCGCGCATGTGCCGCCCGCGTCTGCGGTCCTGGTACGAGGGGCGGCTGGCCTCCATGCGGGCCATCCGCGTCAGGTCGGGGTTGACGGCCTTCTTGCTGCCCTCGCCCTCCTCGAACAGGTCGTACATCCGGCGCCCGGCGAGCACGTGCTGGAACAGCGGCACGGGCCGGTGCTCGGAGACGATCACCTCGGTGTCGCCACGGACCGTGTCCAGCCAGTCACCGAACTCCTCCGCGTTCGACACCGTCGCCGACAGGGATACCAGGGTCACGGACTCCTGGAGGTGGATGATCACCTCTTCCCAGACGGCGCCGCGGAAGCGGTCGGAGAGGTAGTGCACCTCGTCCATGACCACATAGCCGAGGTTCAGGAGCGACTGGGAGCCCGCGTACAGCATGTTGCGGAGCACTTCGGTGGTCATGACGACCACGGGCGCGTCACTGTTCACGCTGTTGTCGCCCGTGAGCAGGCCGACCTGCTCCGCGCCGTAGCGCTTCGCGAGGTCCTGGTACTTCTGGTTCGACAGCGCCTTGATGGGGGTCGTGTAGAAACACTTCTTGCCCTGCTGGAGGGCGAGGTGCACGGCGAACTCGCCGACGATCGTCTTGCCGGAGCCGGTGGGCGCCGCGACCAGGACGCCCTTGCCCGCCTCCAGCGCCTGGCACGCCTCGATCTGGAAGGGGTCGAGGCCGAAGTCGTACATCTCGCGGAAGGACGCGAGTGCGGTGGCCTGCTCGGCGGCCCGCTTACGGGCTGCCGCATACCGCTCGGCCGGTGAGAGGTCCTCTGTCATCGTGCTTTCCAGCCTACCGACGACCACTGACAACGGACGATCATTATCCGGGAAGGCCTGTTCAGGCGGCTCCGGTGAGGATCCGCACGGCTCCCGGCACACACTCCGCGACCAGCGGCAACGCGCCGACGGGCTCCCCGTCCGCGTACCCGGTGATGTGCTCCGCGGCCAGCTCGACGCGCGCGGCCCGGTGCACGGTGACCGCCGGGTGGTCGAGGTGGGTCCCCTTGTAGACGCGCGGGAACACCTTGAGGAGCGTGGTGCGGGAGCAGTCGCCGACGACGGTCACGTCGAACAGTCCGTCGCCCATGTCGGCGTCCGCGCAGATCCGCATGCCGCCGCCGTACGAGGTCCCGTTGCCGACGGCGATCAGGGTCGCGGCGACCTCGCGCACGGTCCCGTCGTCGAGGGTCAGCTTGAAGGGCACGGCCTTGAAGGTGGCCAGTTCGAGGGCGATCGCCAGGTCGTACTTGAAGCGGCCCAGCGGGAGCCGCATCCGGTTGCCGCGGTCGTTGACGCGGGAGTCGAATCCGGAGGCGAGCACGGTGCCGAACCAGTGGTCGCCGATCCGGCCGAGGTCGACCGCGCGGGTCCGCCCGCCCTTCAGCGCGTCGGCGGCGAGTCTCCCGGCCGCGGCCGGGTCCCGTATCGGAAGCCCGAGGGCGCGGGCGAAGTCGTTCCCCGTACCGACCGCGACGACGCCGAGCGGCGTTCCGGTCCCGGCGACCGCCTGGAGCGCGAGGTTCACTAGTCCGTCCCCGCCGACGGCCACCAGGGCCCCCGTCCCCTCCGCCACCGCCGCACGCGCGCGGACCAGGGCGTCGTCGGCGTCCGTCCCGACGACGGTCCGCACCTGGAAGCCCGCGGCCCGCAGAGCCGAAGCGGCCGGCTGCGCGGCCTGCGCGCCCCGGCCGCGTCCCGCGGTGGGATTGACGAAGAGGGTGATCTCACTGCTCACGGGCGGACACTAACAAGTGCCCGGCCGTGAACTGGAGTTACCTCAGGTCACATCGTCGTAACCGTTGACCCGGTCCGTGCGGGTCGTTCCCTCGGCGCGCTCCGCCGTGGCCTGCTCCGGAAGCGCACGGCTCGCCGGTACGGGCTCGATCTCGCCGATGTCATCGGGCGTCAGGTCGAGCTCGGACGCCTCGTCGTCGCCGGGGCCCGCCGCCTCGGTGAGCCGCCTGCGCCGGTCGTTGAGCAGCGAGAAGATCACCGCCGCGAAGTAGAGGACCCAGATCGGGCCGGCGAGCGCCAGCATGGTCAGCGGGTCGGTGCTCGGCGTCGCGATGGCGGCGAACACGGTGATACCCATGATCATCGCGCGCCACCAGCCGAGCATCCGCTTGCCGGTGATCGCCCCGATCAGGTTGAGGAAGATGAGCAGCAGCGGCAGCTCGAAGGCGAGGCCGAAGACGAGCACCATGCGCAGCACGAGGTCGAGCAGGTCGTCGAGCGGCAGCAGGTTCTGGGCATTGCCCGGGGTGAACTCGATGAGGACCTTCGCCGTCGTCGGCAGTACCGAGTAGGCGAAGTAGGCGCCGGCCACGAAGAGCGGGGCACCCGTGCCCACGAACGCGTACGCGTACTTCTTCTCGTGCTTGTGCAGTCCGGGCGCCACGAAGCCCCAGAGCTGGTACAGCCAGACCGGGGAGGCGGCCACGACACCGGCCATCAACGACACCTTCAGCGCGAGGGTGAAGGGGGTCAGCAGACCGTTGAGGGTGATCTGGGCGCAGGGCTTGTCCGAGGTGGACCTGGCCAGCTCCGAGAACGACTGCTCACAGCCGACCGAGTCGAGGATCGGCCGGGTGATCAGGTTGATGATGTCGTTGTAGAAGAACGCGGCGACGACCGTGATCGCGACAATGGCCAGGAGCGCCTTCGCGAGCCTGTTGCGGAGCTCGCGCAGGTGCTCCGCGAGCGGCATCCGCCCCTCGGGATCCTTCTCCTGTTTGCGGGCAGACTTGATCAACCCACGTCCTCATCTCGTGCGGCAGGCTGCCTGCGGGGGCGGCCTTCGATCAGCTCTTGGTCGTCTTCGTCTGCTCGTTCACGGGACGCGAGCTGTCGACGTCGCCCGGGGCCGCCTGGATGGTGCGCTGCGCGGGCGTCTGGGCGTCCTGCGGCGGGTCGGAGGGAGCGGCCGACTTGTCGCCGCCCTCGCTCTTCATGGCCTTGGCCTCGCTCTTGAGGATGCGGGCGGACTTGCCCAGCGAACGCGCCATGTCGGGAAGCTTCTTCGCGCCGAACAGCAGAATGACCACTACGAGGATCAGGATGATCTCGGGTGCACCGAGCCTTCCGAACATATCCGTTTACCTTCTCACTGAGGCGGCAGGGGGCGGGGCTGCCGGTACCGATCGGACCTCGGACTGTTGTCCGACCACCGTGCTGGCAGCGATCGTATCCCGTGGGGGTAAACATGAGGCAATGCCCATGCGTCCACCCAATTGCGGACCGCGCCTCACTTTCGGACCGCCTAAGGGAGCGTACCCGTCGACCCCGACAACGGGACAGGCCGCGGCGGTAAAGCGCTTTCCACACCCTCTCCCGGAACGCCGACGGCGTGTCAGGCGGGGCGCCGGGCGGGGTCTCAGACGACGTCGCCGCCGGCCTTCGCGACGCCCACGGCGGCCCGCTCGAGGTCCTCGGCCGCGCGGTTGATCCGCTGTGTGGTGTCGGCCACTTGACGGCCGAGGCGCTGCGCCTCGGCGAAGACCCGCACCGCGAGGACCGCCAGCACGGCGAGCCCCACGAATCCCACAGCAACCGCCAGCATCGCCCAGAACATGCGCCGAGCCTAGACGGTCTGGTGGAGGCGGAGGGTGTTGACCCCGCCACCGGTGAGGAGTTCGACGATGCGCTCACCCGCGGGCTTGCGTACCGAGGTCTCGCACTCGGGGCAGGTGAACGAGTAGAAGGTGGTGCGGCTGCTGCCCCCGATCGCCAACCGGATCGCCGAGGCGGCCAGTTCGAAGCGGGCGCGACAGTCGGGGCAGGCGGCCCTGAAGACGACGGGCGCCACGGTGGACGCCGTGGCGGGCATTTCGGCAATGTCAGTGAAACCGGCCACACCAGTCATGTCACACACCTCATACCTTTTGTCCGTTGTGCACCGTACGTCGCACCTCGTCGCCGGGGATCCGGGGCGCGTCCAACTCCCTCACGCCACCCCGTCGTACGCCGCCAGCGCCTCGCGCGCCGCGTCCCGCGCGCTGTCGGCGAGCTCGGCGGGCGCGACGATGTGCCCGTCCCTGCCGAGCCGCAGCGCGAGCCTGCGCAGCGAGGACGGGTCGGGGGTGCGCAGTGTGATCCGCAGTCCGCCGTCCGGCAGCTCGTCGGCGCTGTCGTGCGGGTAGTACTCGGCGACCCAGCGCCCGCCGGGTCCGACCTCGACGACCACCTCGGGGTCCTCGGCCGCGGGCTGCACGAGCCCCTCGGACAGGTCCCGCAGCTCGACCTCGGGCGGGGCCGACGGCTCGTCGAGCACCTTGATCTCGGCGACCCGGTCGAGCCGGAACGTCCGCCGCGCCTCCGAACGCCTGCACCACGCCTCTACGTAGGTGTGGCCGACGGAGACGAGCCGGATCGGGTCGATCTCCCGCTCGGTCACCTCGTCGCGCGCGGGCGAGTAGTAGCGGATCCACAGTCGGCGCCGCTCCGAGATCGCCCGGTCGACGTCCGCGAAGACGCCGCCCTCCGACTCGAACGTGACGCTCAGCCGGGCACTGGCCCCGGCCACCTCGCCGGCCGCGGCCTCCAGCTTCGCGGTCGCCCGCAGCAGCGCGAGCCGGTCGCTCTCCCGCAGGCCCGGCAGCGTCGCCACCGCGCGGGCGGCCACGAGCAGCGCGGTCGCCTCGTCGGCGGCGATCCGCAGCGGCTCGGCGACATCGTCCGGGTTGTGCCACCAGATGCGGTCGCCGTCGGTGTCGATGTCGAGCAGATCGCCGCCGCGGAAGCTCGTCCCGCACAGCGGCAGCACGTCCAGGTCGGAGATCAGCTCGTCCTGCGTGATGCCGAAGGCCCGCGCGACGTCCTCCACGCGAGCGCCGGGGCGCTCGCGCAGATACGTCACCAGGGACAGCATCCGGCGGGTCTGGTCGATGGCGTTGGCAGCCATGTGTGTGCGTACTCCCCCTCAGCCCTTGGCCACCGCGCGCAGCCGGTCCACGACGTCGGCCCGCAGCTCGGCGGGCTCGAGCACCACCACGTCGGGGCCGAACTCCACGAGCCAGGCGTCGAGCCCGTGCCCGTACGGGATCTCCACCTCGTCCCAGCCGTCGCCGAGCTCGCGCACGGAGGCGGCCTTGGCGCGCAGCGGGTAGCCGGCGCCCGCGCGCAGCCTGATCAGCGCGGACCGGTCGGCGGTCTCCCCCGCCCAGCCCGCGACGGTCTCCCGCACGGTCACGACGTCCGGCACCCGCGCCGTGAACTGTCCGGCGCGCGAGCGGACCTTGCCGGTGATCCGGGAGAGCCGGAAGACCCGCTCGGCCTGCCGGTCGCGGTCCCAGCCCGCGAGGTACCAATGGCCGCGCCAGCACTCCAGGGCCCACGGCTCGACGTGCCGCTGCTCGGGCCGGGCGGCGGTGGCCTTGCGGTAGTCGAAGACGACGGGGCGGCGGTCGCGGCAGGCCAGCATCAGCGGCTCGAAGGCCGCCTCGTGCGCGGGGATCCGCGGCTCGAGCGCGCCATGGCTCTCGTACGGGTCCACGTCCTCGGGCATCCCGGCCGCGCGCAGCTTCTGGAGCGCGCCGGACGCGGCGCCGGCGAGGCGGGCCTGCTGCCAGACCTTCGCGGCGAGGCCGAGGGCGGCGGCCTCCTCCGCGTCGAGCGTGACGGGCGGCAGGCGGTTGCTGTCGCGGCCCGCGAGATAGCCGACCTCGCCGTCCAGGTTCTCCACGGTCTCGATGACCAGGCCGAGTTCGCGCAGATCGTCCTTGTCGCGCTCGAACATCCGGTTGAAGGAGTCGTCGTTGGCCGCTTCGAGGTAGGCCTCGATGGAACCGCGCAGCTCACGCTTGCTCAGCGGGCGGCGCGTCCCGAGCAGACACAGCGCCAGATTCATCAGCCGCTCGGCCTTGGCAATCGCCATCGACGCCCTTTCATCAGATGACTCCCGACGGACGACCGTACCGCTCGGGCGTGTCCTGGCAAAAGCCGAAGGCCCATGCCAGGCGGCATGGGCCTTCCGTTGACCGCTCGCGGTCGGAGTGTGACCGGACTCAGACGCCCATCAGGTCACACACGAAGATCAGCGTCTCGCCGGGGGCGATGCGGCCGCCACCGGCGCCACGGTCGCCGTACGCGAGGTGCGCGGGGATGGTCAGCCGACGGCGGCCGCCGACCTTCATGCCCTGCACGCCCTTGTCCCAGCCCGCGATGACCTGACCGGCACCGAGCTGGAACTCCAGCGGCTTGCCCCGGTTCCAGGAGGCGTCGAACTCCTCGCCGGTGGAGAAGGACACGCCCACGTAGTGGACCTTCACGAAGTCGCCGGCCTTGGCCTCGGCGCCGTCGCCCTCCCAGAGGTCCTCGATCTGAAGGTCCGTCGGCGCGTCGCCGATCGGGAAGTCGACCTCGGGCTTGTCGATGTTCACGTGAAGTGCTCCTGCTGTGTTGACTGCTCTGCAACCGGGACAGTCTGCCATCTTCCGCGGGGCGGTGCGTGACGGCTCAGTGAGCGGCGAGGATGTCGACCGTGAAGACCAGCGTCGAGTTCGCCGGCAGCGTCTTGCCCTGCGCCTTCTTGCCGTACGCCTGGTCCGGCGGGATCACCAGCAGGACGCGGTCACCGACGTGCTTGCCGACGAGGCCCTTGTCCCAGCCCTTGATGACCTGACCGGCGCCGATCGGCGTCGTGAACGGCTGGCCGCTCTTCCAGGACGAGTCGAACAGCTCGGCCTTCTTCTTGCCCTCGTTGATCTTCCAGGCGGCACCGCTGTACTGCATGGTGACCGTCTGGCCCTTCTTGACCTCGTTGCCCTTGCCCTGGATCAGGACCTTGTCGACGAGGTCCTTCGGCGGGTCGCTCTTCGGGATCGAGATCGTCGCGGGGGCTTCCTTGTCGGCCTGGATCTGCGGCAGGTCCGAGGGGATCGCGGCCTGCTTGCCCTCGGCCTTCTTCGGGATGACCTTGCCGACGTCCAGGGCGAAGACGAGCGTGTCGGTGCCCTTGATGCCCACCTGCTGGTTGCCCTGGCTGCCGAAGCCCGCGGCCGGGGGCGCCACGACGAGGACCCGGCTGCCCTCCTTCTGCCCGAGCACGGCCTGCGCGAACGCGGGAAGCTGGCCCTCGGCGCCCGCGGTCACCATCTGGTCGCCGCCGCCCTGCGCCCCGTACGTCGAACCGAGGTCCTTGGCGCCCTTCCAGACCTTGCCCGTGAAGTTCATCGACACCAGGTCGTTCTTCTTCACCGCGGGTCCGTCGCCCTCGGAGAGCGTGTGCACGACGAACTTGTCGCTCGGGTCGCCCTTGGGCAGCGTGATCTTCGCCTGCTTGCCGTACGCGCCCGAGACCTTCGGCATCGGGTCGGCCTTGTCGACCGGCTTCGGGACCGCGGCCGCCTTCGAGGAGGACGAGTCGGCCTTGTCCGCCGAATCCTTCTTGCCGTCGTCGCTGCCGCAGGCCGTCGCGGTCAGCGCCAGTGCCGGCACGATCAGTAGAGCTGCAAGTCGGCGTCGCACAGTGGTCCTCAAGTCGCTCGAATACGGTCCGGCCACTCTAGGCCCTCGCCCCGACATTCCAAGGTACGGCCAGGGACCTCGTACGAATGATTCGTACGAGGTCCCTGGCCGGATTGCTCAGCGTGTGCGACCGCCTACATACCGGCGATCAATTTCTCCACCCGGTCGTCGACACTGCGGAACGGGTCCTTGCAGAGCACCGTGCGCTGCGCCTGATCGTTCAGCTTCAGATGCACCCAGTCGACCGTGAAGTCACGACGCTGTTCCTGGGCGCGCCGGATGAAGTCGCCGCGCAGCCTCGCGCGCGTGGTCTGCGGCGGCACCGACTTGCCTTCGAAGATCTTCAGATCGTTGCAGATCCGCGTGGCCTGGCCCTTCTTCTCCAGGAGGTAGTAGAGACCGCGCTGCCGGTGGATGTCGTGATACGCGAGGTCTATCTGCGCGACCCTCGGGTGCGACATCGTCATGTTGTGCTTCGCGCGGTAGCGCTCGATGAGCTTGTACTTCATGACCCAGTCGATGTCGTTGGCGACGAGGTCCAGGTCCTCCGTCTCGATCGCGTCGAGCGTGCGGCCCCACAGCTCGAGGACCTGCTCGACGGTGCCGGTGCGGATGCCCCGGCGCTCGCAGAAGTCCACGGCCTTCTCGTAGTACTCGCGCTGCACCTCGAGCGCCGATGCCTCTCGCCCGCTGGCGAGGCGCACCTTGCGGCGGCCCGTGATGTCGTGGCTCACCTCGCGGATCGCCCGGATCGGGTTCTCCAGGGTGAGGTCCCGCATCACCGTGCCCGCCTCGATCATGCGCAGCACGAGGTCGGTCGCGCCGACCTTCAGGAGCATCGTCGTCTCCGACATGTTCGAGTCGCCCACGATGACGTGCAGCCGGCGGTAGCGCTCGGCGTCGGCGTGCGGCTCGTCCCTGGTGTTGATGATCGGCCGGGAGCGCGTCGTCGCGGAGCTGACGCCCTCCCAGATGTGCTCGGCGCGCTGGCTCACGCAGTACACCGCACCGCGCGGCGTCTGGAGCACCTTGCCCGCGCCGCACAGCAGCTGCCTGGTGACCAGGAAGGGGATGAGAATGTCCGCGAGCCGCGAGAACTCCCCGTGCCGCGCCACCAAGTAGTTCTCATGGCAGCCGTAGGAGTTACCCGCCGAGTCGGTGTTGTTCTTGAACAGATATACGTCGCCCGCGATTCCCTCCTCGTGCAGGCGGCGTTCGGCGTCGACGAGCAGGCCTTCCAGAATGCGCTCGCCCGCTTTGTCGTGCGTGACCAGCTCGGTCACGTTGTCACATTCGGGAGTTGCGTATTCCGGATGTGACCCGACATCGAGGTAAAGGCGGGCGCCGTTCCGCAGAAAGACATTGCTGCTGCGGCCCCATGACACGACACGGCGGAAGAGGTACCGCGCCACCTCGTCAGGAGACAGGCGGCGCTGTCCCCTGAACGTACATGTGACGCCGTACTCGTTCTCCAGCCCGAAAATGCGGCGGTCCATGACTGAACATTACGCCCGATCCCCCGAGCTGAAACGGGGTTCGACGGCACGGTTTGGATCATTTTCCGACGAGCGTGCGACACGCCCGGACGTGCGCGGCTCCGCGAGGACCCGACCCGTCGTCAGCAGCACGACCAGCGCGACCGCTCCGCTGACCGCCGGCACGGCGAAGCCCCACCGGGTGCCGCCCCATTCGACGACGGGGCCCGCCACGGCCGTTCCGACGCTGGAGCCCACCATGAACGTCGTCACGAGCCAGGAGAACGCCTCCGTGACCGTGCCGCGCGGTGCGTGCCGGTCCACCACGATGAAGGCGCACGCGATCGACGGCGCCAGGAACACGCCCGCCACCGCGGTGAGCGCCACCATCGCCACGGGTCCCGGCATCAGCGTCAACGGCACGTAGAGCACCGTCAGAAGAGCCACGAGCCACCGAAGTCGCGCCTCCGGCACACCACTCCACTGCCGCGCGCCGTAGACGCCGCCGCCGACCAGCGCGCCGAGTCCGATGGCCGCCATCAGCCAGCCGTACACGACGTCGCCGCCGCGCCCCTCCGCGTACGACATCGCGGCCACGGTGATGGAGCCAAGGGCGATCCCGATGAACAGGAAGGCGGCGAGCAGCACCAGGAGGCCCGGCGAGCGCAGGGCGCCCAGCCAGTGCGCCTCGCGCGGAGCCGAACGCCATTCCCGCGAAGGCTTCGACACCACCACCGACAGGGCGCCCAGGACCCCGATCACGTTCAGGACGACCAGCGCGGCCTGCGGCGACCACAGCGACACGCACAGGGTCACCAGCAACGGTCCGACCGTGAACATGACTTCCTGCGCGATCGCGTCCATCGCGTACGCCGTGTGCACCTGCTCCTCGCGCGGCAGCACGCTCGGCCACAGCGCGCGCAGGCCGCCCTCCAGCGGCGGCGTGAAGAGTCCCGCCAGGGCCATCGCCGCGTACGACACCGGGAGCACGTCCGTGCCCACGAACGCGAAGACCGTCATCGCGAGCCCGGACAGGACCGCGGCGGGCAGCTGCACCTTCGGCTGGCCGCGCAGGTCGACGAGCCGCCCGAGCACCGGCTGCCCGATGGCGTTCGCCACCCCGTACACCGCCGCGAGCGCGCCCGCCAGGCTGTACGTGCCGCCCTCCGCCCGGATGAACAGCACGACCGCGATCGGCGCCGTGGCGTTGGGCAGCCGCCCCACCAGCGTCCCCGTCAGCAGCCGCATCGCGTGCCGCGCCCTGAGAATCTCCGCATAGCCCGCGGCCATCGCCCGCCCCCGCTGTGAGGTTTTACGTATAACGTCTTGGCGTTATACGTACCACGTGCCCGCACGCGGAACCAGCCCGATAACGTCGACCACCTCTGAACGACACCCACGGAGGCACCTGTGACCAGCGGTCAGGACGGCGCCACGACCGCGCGCCCCACCAGCAGGGACGTCGCCCGCGCGGCAGGCGTCTCGCAGGCCGCCGTCTCCCTCGTCATGGGCGGCAAATGGCGCGGCCGCGTCTCCGAGGCCACCGCCGAGCGCGTGCGCGCGGCGGCCGAGGGGCTCGGCTACCGGCCCAACCTCGCCGCCCGCAATCTCCGCACCGGCCGCACCCGCACCGCCCTCCTCGTCGTCCCCGCCCTCACCAACGAGTTCTTCGCGGGGGTCTACACCGGGGCGGCCCGCGTCGCCGCCGAGCACGACTTCGGGGTCGTCCTCTACCCGTCACCCGACGGGATCGGCCCGGCCCGGGACCCCTTCCCCAACGCGCGCGCCGCCCTCGACGGCGTCCTCGCCTCCTCCATGGCCGCCGACGCGCTCACCGATCTGCGCGGCGGCGACGACCTGCCGCTCGTCATGCTCGACAGCGACCCCGCGGGCAGCCCCGGCGCCACGACCGTGAACCTGGACCTGGCCGACGGCATCCGGCAGCTCGTCGACCACCTCCGCGCGCACGGCCACCAGCACTTCCTGCACCTTGCGTCCGCCGTCGACTCCTGGACGTTCGACGTCCGCGCCCGCGAACTCGCCGCCCGCACCGCCGATTCGCCGGGCACCACCGTGCGGACCGTCCGCTCCGCCCTGACCGTCGAGGACGCCCGCGCCACCACCGAACGCGCCCTGCGCACATCGGGCCTCGTCGAGCCCACCGCCGTCATCTGCGACGACGACAAGCTGGCCGCCGGCGCCTGCAAGGCCGCCCGCCGCATGGGCCTGCGGGTCCCCGACGACCTGTCCGTGACCGGCTTCGACGACCTGTCGCTCGCCACCGCGATCGACCCCGAGCTCACCACCGTCCGGCTCCCGGCCGAGGAGTTCGGCGCCCACGGCATGCGCGCCCTGCTCGCGGTGCTCGACGGGCGTGCCGCCGAAACGGCCCCGCTCCCCGTCCGGTTGATCGTCCGCGGCTCCACCGGCCCTGCCGCGCCCCGCCCCTGACACACCTGTGCCCCGGCCGGAACACCACCCGGCCGGGGCACACGCACGAACCGAACTAGTCCTCCGAGGACTCCGAGGAACCGGAGGAGCCCGAAGAGGACGGACCCTCGTCGTCGGAGACCGCCTCCGACTCCGCCTCCGTGGTCGCGGCAGCCCCCTCGGCCGTGAGGAGGTTCGACAGCTGCCGGCCCACGATCCGCTTGAACTTCCGCTGCTGCGGACGCGTGCGGTCCAGGACCGCCACCTCGAGGCGCTCCGCGGGGATCTCCCGCTCGCCGCCGTTCGTGTCGCGGGACAACGCCGTCACAGCGAGCTTCAGCGCCTCCGACAGCGTCATGCCGTCCTGGTGCCGCTGGTCCAGATAGCTGCTGATCTGCTCCGCGTTGCCACCGACCGCGACCGAGCCGTGCTCGTCCACGATCGAGCCGTCGTGCGGCAGCCGGTAGATCTGGTCGCCCTCGGCCGACTGGCCGACCTCGGCGACCACCAGCTCCACCTCGTACGGCTTCTCCCCCGCGCTCGAGAAGATCGTGCCCAGCGTCTGCGCGTACACGTTCGCCAGGCCACGCGCCGTCACATCGTCGCGGTCGTACGTGTATCCACGCAGGTCCGCGTAGCGCACGCCGCCGATCCTGAGGTTCTCGTACTCGTTGTACTTGCCGGCGGCCGCGAAGCCGATCCGGTCATAGATCTCGCTGAACTTGTGCAGAGCACGGGACGGGTTCTCGCCGACGAACACGATGCCGTCGGCGTACTGCAGCACAACCAGGCTGCGACCGCGGGCGATGCCCTTGCGCGCGTACTCCGCGCGGTCGGCCATCGCCTGCTGGGGTGAGACATAGAACGGCGTCGACACCTGTTATCCGTCCCTTTCTGTCAGTGGCTCGATGAGTAGGCAACCAAGAAACAGGCGGTCGGCTAGAGCAGAGCGGCCCGCGGGCCGTCCGGCTCCTGAAGACGCCGCTCCAGGATCGACTGGGCGATCGCCGACGACTCGTCGTCCGAGAGACGCCGGAAGCCGTCCTCCGTGATCACCGTGACGATCGGGAAGATCCGCCGCGCCATGTCGGGGCCGCCCGTCGCCGAGTCGTCATCGGCCGCGTCGTACAGCGCCTGCACGACCAGCGTCGTCGCCTGCTCCTCCGTCAGGTCCTCGCGGTAGAGCTTCTTCATCGCCCCACGCGCAAACACCGAACCGGAGCCGGTGGCGGCGAAGCCGTGCTCCTCGCTGCGGCCGCCCGTGACGTCGTAGGAGAAGATCCGCCCCTTCTCACGATCCACGTCGTACCCGGCGAACAGCGGCACCACGGCGAGGCCCTGCATGGCCATGCCGAGGTTCGACCGAATCATGGTCGACAGCCTGTTCGCCTTGCCCTCCAGCGACAGCTGGGCGCCCTCGACCTTCTCGAAGTGCTCCAGCTCCAGCTGGAAGAGCTTCACCATCTCGACGGCCAGACCGGCGGTGCCGGCGATGCCGACGGCCGAGTACTCGTCGGCCGGGAAGACCTTCTCGATGTCGCGCTGCGCGATCACATTGCCCATCGTGGCGCGGCGGTCACCGGCGAGCACCACGCCGCCGGGGAACGTGGTCGCGACGATGGTCGTGCCGTGCGGGGCCTCGATGACGCCCTGCGTCGGCGGCAACTGCCGGTTGCCCGGCAGGATTTCGGGCTGGTGCTCGGACAGGAAGTCCATGAACGACGACGATCCAGGCGTCAGGAAGGCGGCCGGTAGACGCCCGGTGCTACGAGGGTTGGCTTCCACGCGTTTCCTTCCAAGTAGGCGGTGGCCCGACGGACGGTGCCGGGATCGGATCCCAACTCGCCGGTGGCCGAATTGCAGTTGAAGCACAGTACGCCACGGACCCTACCCGTCTCGTGGCAATGATCCACATGTGGTTTCGGTGCGCGTGGGCGCAGGACCTGCGAGGCCCTGCGCCCGTCGCGATCACCCGAGTGGCGTGAGGACGGCACACCCGCCGCCGTTCACGTACGTGGACTACTCTCCACCCTTTTGAACGAAGGACCGCACGAAGTCCTCCGCGTTCTCCTCCAGCACGTCGTCGATCTCGTCCAGGACGGAGTCGACGTCGTCGCTCAGCTTCTCCTGGCGCTCCTTGAGGTCCTCGGTCGACTGCTCGTCGACCGACTGCTCCTCGACCTCCTCGGTGGAGCGCGTCGCCTTCTGCTGTCCGCCGCCGGTGTCCTTGGTTGCCATGTCCAGCTCACCCCGCTCGGTTCGACATCCACGCCGGGGACGACGTGGTTCGCTCAGGTCGTTCGTGATCAGAACCCTACGCGTCGGCTCTGACATCGGCCCCGCACTTCGTCCAACGTGCGGGGCCCACCTCTGTGATTCCCCTGCCGCCGACTTTTCAGCCGCGGATCGGTGATTGATCAGCGGTGGATCGGCCCGCGGTCACTGCCCCGACAGCACCCGGACCAGGTCCTCGGCCGTGCGGCAGCGGTCCAGGAGCTCCTTCACGTGGTTCCGCGTGCCGCGCAGTGGCTCCAGGGTGGGGACCCGCTGGAGCGAGTCCCGGCCCGGCAGATCGAAGATGACCGAGTCCCAGGAGGCCGCCGCGACGTCGTCCGCGTACTGCTCCAGGCAGCGCCCGCGGAAGTACGCCCTGGTGTCCTCCGGCGGCTTCGTACGGGCGTTCTCGACCTCGGTCTCGTCCAGCAGCCGCTTCATCTTTCCGCGGGCCTCCAGACGGTTGTAGAGGCCCTTCTCGGCCCGTACGTCGGCGTACTGGAGGTCGAGGAGGTGCAGTTTGGCCGCGTCCCACTCGAGGTTGTCCCGGCGCCTGTAGCCCTCCATGAGAGAGCGCTTGGCGACCCAGTCGAGCTCGCCCGACAGGCTCATCGGATCGGACTCCAGGCGGCCGAGCACGTCCTCCCAGCGGGCCAGGACGTCCTTGGTCTGGTCGTCCGCGTCGGCCCCGAAGCGCTCCTCCACGTACTTCCTGGCGAGCTCGTAGTACTCCATCTGGAGCTGCACCGCGGTGAGTGTCCGGCCGCTACGGAGCGTGATCAGGTGCTGGAGGGACGGGTCGTGGGAGACCTGGTGGAGGGTGCGGACCGGCTGGTCCACGGCCAGGTCGACCGCGATGAATCCGTCCTCGATCATGGACAGAACGAGTGACGTGGTGCCGAGCTTGAGGTACGTCGAGATCTCGGAAAGGTTGGCGTCGCCGATGATGACGTGCAGCCGCCGGTACTTCTCGGCGTCCGCGTGCGGCTCGTCGCGGGTGTTGATGATGGGCCGCTTGAGCGTGGTCTCGAGGCCCACCTCGACCTCGAAGTAGTCCGCGCGCTGGCTCAGCTGGAAGCCGTGCTCGTGGCCGTCCTGGCCGATGCCGACGCGGCCCGCCCCCGTCACGACCTGGCGCGAGACGAAGAACGGCGTCAGGTGGCGCACGATGTCCGAGAACGGGGTCTCCCGCTTCATCAGGTAGTTCTCGTGCGTCCCGTAGGAGGCGCCCTTGTTGTCGGTGTTGTTCTTGTAGAGGTGGATGGGCTGGGCGCCGGGCAGCTGGGCCGCCCGCTCCGCGGCCTCGGCCATGATGCGCTCGCCGGCCTTGTCCCAGAGCACGGCGTCGCGCGGGTTGGTGACCTCCGGCGCGCTGTACTCGGGGTGCGCGTGGTCGACGTAGAGCCGCGCCCCGTTGGTGAGGATCACGTTGGCCAGGCCGATGTCCTCGTCGGTGAGCTGGCTGGAGTCGGCGGCCTCGCGCGCGAGGTCGAAGCCTCGCGCGTCGCGCAGCGGGTTCTCTTCCTCGAAGTCCCAGCGGGCCCTGCGGGCCCGGTGCATCGCCGCGGCGTAGGCATTGACGATCTGGGACGAGGTGAGCATGGCATTGGCGTTGGGGTGGCCGGGGACGGAGATCCCGTACTCCGTCTCGATGCCCATTACTCGCCGTACGGTCATGCGGCCCTCCTTGCCCGGCAGCGCCCTCGGTCGGGGGCGTCGCTCAAGTACCGCTGGTTCTCCGGTGCGCGTGCGGTGCCCGTCCCCGCACTGCGCGACCCGGCGGCATGGAAGAGCCTAGAACGCCTTTGCGCTGGTGGGGAGATCATTTGCCTCATTGAATTCGCTCCGCAAAACAGTCGGCTGCGGGTACCCGGTTCGGGCACCCGCAGCCACCCTGTCTTTTACAGGTACTGACCGGTGTTCGCCACCGTGTCGATGGAGCGTCCGGTGTCCGCGCCCTGCTTTCCGGTGACGAGCGTGCGGATGTAGACGATCCGCTCGCCCTTCTTGCCGGAGATTCGGGCCCAGTCGTCGGGGTTGGTGGTGTTGGGCAGGTCCTCGTTCTCCTTGAACTCGTCGATGCAAGCCTGGAGGAGGTGGGAGACCCTGAGCCCCTTCTGGTTCTGGTCGAGGAAGGCCTTGATGGCCATCTTCTTGGCGCGGCCGACGATGTTCTCGATCATTGCGCCGGAGTTGAAGTCCTTGAAGTACAGGACTTCCTTGTCGCCATTGGCGTACGTCACCTCGAGGAAGCGGTTTTCCTCGGATTCGGCGTACATCTGCTCCACGGCCGTCTGGATCATGGCGTGGACGGTGGCCGCCTTGTCGTTGCTGTGCTCGTCGAGGTCGTCGAGGTGCAGCGGGAGACGTTCGGTGAGGTACTTGCCGAAGATGTCCTTGGCGGCCTCGGCGTCCGGGCGCTCGATCTTGATCTTCACGTCGAGTCGTCCGGGGCGCAGAATGGCCGGGTCGATCATGTCCTCGCGGTTCGAGGCACCGATCACGACCACGTTCTGGAGGCCCTCCACACCGTCGATCTCGGCCAGCAGCTGCGGGACGATGGTGTTCTCCACGTCCGAGCTGACGCCCGAGCCACGGGTCCTGAACAGCGACTCCATCTCGTCGAAGAAGACGATGACGGGAGTGCCCTCGCTGGCCTTCTCACGGGCGCGCTGGAAGACGAGGCGGATCTGCCGCTCGGTCTCACCGACGTACTTGTTGAGAAGCTCGGGACCCTTGATGTTGAGGAAGTAGCTCTTGCCCTGCGCCTGTCCGGTCACTTCCGCGACCTTCTTGGCGAGGGAATTGGCCACTGCCTTGGCGATCAGTGTCTTGCCGCATCCGGGGGGCCCGTACAGGAGGACGCCCTTCGGCGGCCGCAGTTCGTGCTCCCGGTAGAGGTCCGGGTAGAGGTAGGGCAGCTCGACCGCGTCGCGGATCAGTTCGATCTGGTTGCCCAGGCCGCCGATCTGGTCGTAGCCGATGTCCGGGACCTCTTCGAGGACCAGTTCCTCTACTTCACTCTTTGGTACGACTTCGTAAACGTAGCCGGATCGGGGTTCGAGCAGGAGGGCGTCGCCGGGGCGGATGGTGACGTCCAGCAGCGGCTCGGCGAGCCGTACCACCCGTTCCTCGTCGGTGTGCCCGACCACGAGGGCTCGATCGCCGTCCTCGAGGATCTCCTTGAGGGTGACGATGTCACCGACGCTCTCGAACTCCATGGCCTCGACCACGTTGAGCGCTTCATTGAGCATGAGTTCCTGGCCGCGCCGGAGCTCTTCGAGCTCGACGCTTGGGCTCACGTTCACGCGGAGTTTGCGGCCGCCGGTGAAGATGTCGGCGGTGCCGTCCTCGTTCGCCGAGAGGAAGACTCCGAAGCCTGCCGGTGGTTGTGCGAGCCGGTCGACTTCTTCCTTGAGGGCCACGATTTGGTCGCGGGCCTCACGGAGCGTGTTGGCGAGCCGCTCGTTCTGGGCGGACACGCCGGCCAGGTTGGTCTGCAGCTCGACGATCCGCTCTTCGAGAATCCTCGTGTGACGCGGAGAGTCGGCGAGCTTGCGCCGCAGGACGGCGATTTCCTGCTCGAGATAGGCAACCTGCCCGGCCGGGTCGTCGGACCCTCGTCCCGGGCGGATGCCGCGGTTGATGTCGTCGTCGTGGGCTGCCACGGTCCTCACCTCCTCCAAGGGGAGCTGGACGCTTCCAGACCCTACCTGGGCGGGTGTCGATTGAAACCCCTAGATCAAAAAGACGGTGGGGGTGTGTCCGATCTTCACCCTTGCGCTCTCCCTCACGCCAGGGGAATACCCACCCAACAACATCGGAAAGCGGCCGGTTGTAGGGTCGAACTGTTCAACACCCGTCAGGCTTGGCCGGACTTGCTCCTCTGAAGGAGGTTTTCGGGGGCCGCGACGCAGGAAACGGCAGGAGACATGACCGTGCGGCAAGAGGCCGGATCCGATACCGACAGCAGCGTTCCGCTGGAGGTGTGGATCGACCAGGATCTGTGCACCGGGGACGGTATCTGCGCGCAGTACGCTCCGGAGGTCTTCGAGCTGGACATCGACGGTCTCGCGTATGTGAAGAGCGCGGACGACGAGCTGTTGCAGGACGTGGGCGCGTCAACGCCCGTGCCGCTTCCGCTTCTCACCGATGTGGTGGCCTCGGCGAAGGAATGTCCTGGGGACTGCATCCATGTGCGGCGCGTTTCGGACAAGGTCGAGGTGCACGGGCCGGACGCGGAGTGAACGCGCGGTAGCGAATCGTGTGCGAACGGGCCCTGTCCGCCGGTTTCCGGCGGACAGGGCCCGTTGTACGTGGTGTCAGGCGGCGCGGGCCTCGGAGGGCGTGGAGCGGACGAACGCCCCGTCCTTCCACTGCCACTTGGCCTTCTCGTGGACGTCGGGGCGGTAGCGCGGCACCGAGGGCGAGGAGTAGCCGTCGAGGTCGGCGAGGACCGAGCCGTCCTGTATCGCGAGCGCGGTCGCGGAGTAGTCGTCCTTCGGGGTGACGAGGGTGGCCACCACGCGGGGCTTGGCACCGGCGGGCTGGGTCACGACGTAGATGCCGCTGGGCGGCGTGCCCACGCCGGCGTCGCAGCGCACCACGGCGACCGTCTCGGGGCGTCCGTCGCCGTCGAGGTCGCCGGTGGCCTTCTGGACGACCTTGGTCTTGACGGGCCCGCAGTCGAGCGGGAAGCGGACGGCGGAGGGATCGGGCGGGGCGACGGCCGCGGGCTTGTGCGCGGGCGCCTTGCCGTCGGACTGGGCCGCGGTGGCGGCGTCGGGCTGGAGGAAGCCGGAGGCCGCGACGACGGCGGCGAGGGCGGCCGCGGTGGCCAGCCAGTGGATGGGGCGGGTGGTGGTGTGCGCCAGTTCCGGGACGGCGGGTTGCTGCACGAGGAGCGTCTCCTGTGAAGGGCTGTGCCGGTGGGGGTGGCCAGCATCGTGCCATACGTCACAGTGCGCGGGAACGGCGGGGTCCGTTCTTTTCTGCGGTGATGTCCGGTCCTGGTGCTGCCGCTTCGCCAACGTACGGGCGCCGCCGCCGAGTTCCCGCTGGTGCGGGGGAACTCGACGGCGGCGCTTTCACGTTGTGCGGTGGTACGGGTGGCGGTGGCTCAGCGGCCCCGGTTGCCCCCGTCGGCGTTCGGGCCGTCGTAGTCCTCGCCGTAGGCGCCCTTGGCGGGGCGGCGGCGGCGCATGGGCGGCTCGACGCCGTCCGCGAGGCGGCGGGCGGTGAGGAGGAAGCCGGTGTGGCCGATCATCCGGTGGTCGGGGCGGACGGCGAGGCCCTCCACGTGCCAGTTGCGGATCATCGACTCCCAGGAGGTCGGCTCGTTGAAGCAGCCGATCTCGCGGATGGACTCGACCGTGCGGGCGAGCTGCGTGGTGGTGGCCACGTAGCAGCACAGGATGCCGCCGGGGACGAGCGCCTTCTTGACGACGTCGAGGCACTCCCAGGGGGCGAGCATGTCGAGGATGACGCGGTCGACGTCGGTGTCGACCAGGTTGTCCTGGAGGTCGCCGACGGTCAGCTCCCACGCGGGGTGGGGGCCGCCGAAGTAGCGCTCGACGTTGCCCTTGGCGATCTCGGCGAAGTCCTCGCGGCGCTCGTAGGAGTGCAGCATGCCGTGGTCGCCGATGGCGCGCAGCAGGAAGCTGCTGAGCGAGCCTGAGCCCACGCCCGCTTCCACGACGCGGGCGCCGGGGAAGATGTCGGCGAAGGCGAGGATCTGCCCCGCGTCCTTGGGGTAGACCACGGCGGCGCCGCGGGGCATGGACAGGACGTAGTCGGGGAGCAGGGGGCGCAGCGCGAGGTAGGCGACGTTTCCGGTGGTGCGGACAACGCTGCCCTCGGGTGCGCCGATCAGCTCGTCGTGCGGGAAGGAACCCTTGTGGGTGTGGAAGTTCTTTCCCTCTTCGAGCGTGAACGTGTAGTGGCGGCCCTTGGGGTCGGTCAGCTGAACCTGGTCCCCGACCTTGAAGGGCCCGCGCCTGCGGGCGGCACCGGTCGGTTCGGACATGTGAACAGACTACCGGGCCGCGCGCGGGCCGCCGACCACAGTGCGGCCTCCAGGGCTGCTACGAGGGGCGGGCCATGGCCTTGACGAAGGCGCGCTCGACGTCGGCGGCGGACAGGACGCCGTAGATGGCGCCGTTCTCCTCGACGACCAGGTACTCGGTGGCGGGGGTGGCGCGCAGGGTGTCGAGGAGTTCCTCGCCGGCGAGCTCGGCGGAGACCCGCATGCCGTCGGTCAGCTCCTGGGCGAGTCCGCTGACGGGGACCCAGGGGCGGCGGTGCTCGGGGACGCCGACGATGGCGGCCTCGCGCACGAGGGAGTGCGGGTCGCCGTCCGGGTCGACGACGACGAGGGCGCGGGCCCCGGCCTCGTTCGCGCGGCGGAGGGCCTCGGAGAGCGGGGTCTCGGGCTCGACGGGGACGGCGCGCCGGGTGAGGGCGCGGGCACGCAGGTCCGGGAGGTGTTCGCGCAGGCGGGCCATGCGCAGGCTGTTGCCAGCGCCGGTCCAGATGATCGCGGCGAGGATCGCGGCGAGCAGCGCGTCCATCAGGGTGTCCATGCCGCCGGACTGTTCGGCGCCCTCGCCGAGGGCGCCGGTCTGCGTGAGCAGGGGCAGGCCGATGAGGACGCTGATGGCGAGGGCGCGGCCGACCCAGGCGGCGGCGACGGTGCCGCTCATGGGCCTGCCGGTGATCTTCCAGACGACGGCGCGGAGCATGCGGCCGCCGTCGAGGGGAAGGCCCGGCAGGAGGTTGAACGCGGCGACGATCAGGTTGGAGATCATCAGGCCCGCGAGGAGGACGCCGGGGACGGAGCCGGGCTCGACGGCCTTGCCCGCGGCGTAGAAGACGCCGGCGAGGACGAGGGACAGCAGCGGGCCCACGAAGGCGAGCACGAACTCGCGGCCGGGGGTCTCGGACTCCTTCTCGATCTCGGAGACGCCGCCGAAGAACTGGAGCTGGATGCGGCGCACCGGCAGCTTGAAGCGGAGCGCGGCGACGGTGTGGGCGAGTTCGTGGACGAGCACGGAGGCGTAGAAGGCGACCGCGAAGAAGAGGGAGACGAGGTAGCGGGCGGCGCCGAGCTCGGGCAGCACGCGGTCGAGCTGGCCGCCGAACACCCACGTGATGAGCGCGGCGACGAGGAACCAGCTGGGGGCGACGTACACGGGCACGCCGAACGGCCGTCCCATGAGCAGCCCGCCCCGCGGCTCGGGCCGCTTGGTGGGCCCCTTGGTGACGCCCTTCCGCTTCCCGGACGAGGCGACGGCCCGCTCGGGGTGGAGGTCGTGGGGGTGGGAGGGGGGCGCGTCGTCGAGCGGGGCAGGGGCGGGTGGGGTGTCGGACGGCTCGTCGGTGGCGCTCGGGGTGCTGCCCGCACCGCCTCCCGCGGCGCTGTCGGTCGCGCCTCCCGTGGCGCTGTCGGGTTCCGCCGTGGGGCGGTCCTTCGGGTCCTCGGCCGCTCGGGGCGTCTCCCGTTCGGTCGGCTCCCGGGCCTCACTGGTCTCGCGGGATTCGGTCGCGTCCGGCTCGACCGCGGCCGCCGGCCGGGGCGGCGTCGCCTCGCCGGTGCCGGACTGCGGCTGCCCGCTCTCGTCCACGGTGATCCCTCGGTCCCCTCGTTTCGAAGCGTCTCCCGCCGCCCGGCGGGACGTTCTGGCGTCGATGGTATGCGGACAGTGTCGACGGGCCCCCGTCGACTCCCCCGCGCCACGCTACGCAAGACGCGGGCCCTCGTGCAGATGCCTGACTGTCAGTGCGGACCCGTATCGTCTTACGGCATGGAGACCAGCACCGAGAAGGAGCCCGCTCCGGCCGCCGCAGCGCCGCCGCGGTCGCTCTCGCCGTCGCGCGCGAGCGATTTCATGCAGTGCCCGCTGCTGTACCGGTTCCGGGTGATCGACAAGCTGCCGGAGAAGCCGAGCGAGGCGGCGACCCGGGGCACGCTGGTCCATGCCGTCCTTGAGCGCCTGTTCGACGCGCCCGCGGCGGAGCGGACCGCGCCGCGCGCCGCGTCCCTGATCCCCGGGCAGTGGGAGCGGCTGCGGGAGTCGCGGCCCGAGCTCGCGGAGCTGTTCGCGGAGGACGACGAGGCGGCCGCGGGCGAGCGGATGACGCGCTGGCTCGGCGACGTCGAGCGGCTCGTGGAGCGGTGGTTCACGCTGGAGGATCCGACGCGGCTCGAGC
Source organism: Streptomyces sp. SDT5-1 (assembly GCF_052245995.1). Classification (NCBI taxonomy): domain Bacteria; kingdom Bacillati; phylum Actinomycetota; class Actinomycetes; order Kitasatosporales; family Streptomycetaceae; genus Streptomyces; species Streptomyces sp. SDT5-1. The sequence continues at coordinate 2,118,376 of NZ_CM125963.1, forward strand.
CCGTCGAGCGGGAGCTGTTCGTCGAGGCCGAGCTGGATTCGGGACTGAAGCTGCGCGGGATCATCGACCGGGTGGACGTGGCGCCGACCGGCGAGGTCCGCATCGTCGACTACAAGACGGGCAAGGCGCCCCGCCCCGAGTACGCGGAGGGCGCGCTGTTCCAGATGAAGTTCTACGCGCTGGTGGTGTGGCGCCTGAAGGGCGTCGTGCCGCGCCGTCTTCAGCTGGTGTATCTCGGCAGCGGTGACGTGGTGACGTACGACCCGGTGGTCGCGGACCTGGAGCGGGTGGAGCGGAAGCTGCACGCGCTGTGGGAGGCGATCCAGCAGGCCACGGAGACCGGGGACTGGCGGCCGAGACCGACGAAGCTGTGCGGGTGGTGCGACCACCAGGCGGTGTGCCCCGAGTTCGGTGGCACTCCCCCGCCGTATCCGCTCCAGGTGTCGGTGGCACCGGCGGCCGGGGCGCGGGACGCCGCGCAGGCATAGCAGGGCAGAATGGGCCGCCCGGTCTATCGAAGGAGATTTTCGTGGCCATCCGCGTCCTACTGGTCGACGACCAGCCGCTGCTCCGTACGGGCTTCCGCATGATTCTCGAGGCCGAGCAGGACATCGCGGTGGTCGGTGAGGCCGGGGACGGTCTTCAGGCCCTCGACCAGGTCCGTGCCCTCCAGCCCGACGTGGTCCTGATGGACATCCGGATGCCGCGGATGGACGGCGTGGAGGCGACCCGGCAGATCTCGGGTCCCGGCAAGGACGGTCCGGCGAAGGTCCTGGTGCTGACCACGTTCGATCTCGACGAGTACGTGGTGGAGGCGCTGAAGGCCGGCGCGAGCGGCTTCCTGCTGAAGGACGCGCCGGCGGGCGAGCTGGTGCAGGCGATCCGGGTGGTGGCGGCGGGCGAGGCGATGCTCGCGCCGAGCATCACGCGCCGCCTGCTCGACAAGTACGCGGACCACCTGCCGTCGGGGGACGAGCCGGTCCCGGACACGCTGCACACGCTGACGGAGCGCGAGGTGGAGGTCCTGAAGCTGGTCGCGCGCGGCCTGTCGAACGCCGAGATCGCCGCGGATCTGTTCGTGAGCGAGACGACCGTGAAGACGCATGTCGGCCACGTCCTGACCAAGCTCGGCCTGCGCGACCGGGTGCAGGCGGCGGTCTACGCGTACGAGAGCGGCCTGGTCCGCCCCGGCGCCCAGTAACCCGGCACGCCTGCCGCCCCGTCGGCGCCTGGCAAGGCAACGCGCCGCAGGCGGAAACTCCCCGGGAAACCGTCCCGGCGCGCCTCCGGTCCTGTCGCCTCGTCGCCGTCCGGGAGGCCGCAGCCCCCTCCAGGGCCACAGCAAACCGCCCCGGCCCCACACGGGCCGGGGCGGTTTGACGTCGGGGGTCAGCCCTTGCTGATTTCCCAGAAGCGGAAGACCGTCGACGCGTCGAGGCAGTTCTCCAGGCCGTAGACGTCGGACTTGGCGACCGCGTACTGCTTGGCCTGCCAGACCGGCAGGATCGGCAGCTCGTCGGCGACGATGTTCTGGAGCTGCTCGTAGCGCGGCGTCGTCGCGGAGCGGTCGCTCTGGGCGCCGGTCTCCGGGATGATCTTGTCGCTGAGCGTCCGGTTGTCGTAGCGGTTGTCGAGGACGTTGCCCTTGCCGAAGAACGGCTGGGTGAAGTTGTCCGGGTCCGGGTAGTCCGGCACCCAGCCCTTGACGTAGACGCCGTACTTGCCGGACTTGATGTCCCGCTCGTACTGGGCGAACTCCACGGACTTCACGTCGGCGTCGAAGAGGCCGCTGGCGTTGAGCTGCTTGGCGATGGTCTTCAGCTCGGCGTCGGTGGCGGGACCGTAGCGCGCGGGCGTGGACCAGAGCGTGAGCTTGACCGGCGTGCTGATGCCGTCGGCGCGCAGCGCGGCCGCCGCCCTGCTCTTGGAGGGGCGGGCGCCGTACTTGTCGAAGAAGGCGGTGTTGTGGCCGGTGATGCCCGCCGGAATGATCGAGTACAGCGACGTGGCGGTCTGGTCGTACACGTCGTCGATGAGGGCGTCGCGGTCGATCAGGTAGGCCATCGCCTTGCGGACGCCGATCTTGCCCGCGACCGGGTCGTCCATGTTGAAGACGAGGTGCTGGACCTCGGCGCTGGTGCCCTCGATGACGTCCATGTCCTTGGTGCCGGACTTCTGGATGTCGGCGACGTCCTTGGCGGCGAGACCGCGGTAGGCGAGGTCGAGCTTCCCGCCGAGCAGGGACTTCTTGAGGCCCGCCTGGTCGCCGTGGAAGAACTTCATGGTGACGCCGTGGTTCTTGACCTTGGCGGTGCCCTGGTACTTCGCGTTGACCGAGAAGTCGGCCTGCTTCTTTCCGAAGGAGTCGAGCTTGTACGGGCCCGAGCCGACGGCCTTGCCGTCCGTGCGGAGCTTGTCGGCGGGGTACGCGGTGTGGTCGACGATCGATCCGGCGCCCGAGGCTATCTTGCTGGGGAAGGTCGCGTCGGCGGACTTCAGCCGGAAGACGACGGTCTTGGCGTCCGGGGTCTCGACCTTGTCCAGCATCGGGAACATGATCGCCGGGCCGGCCTCGTCGTTGATCTTCATCATCCGGTCGAAGGAGAACTTGACGTCCTTCGACGTGAGCGCGTGCCCGTTGCTGAACTCCAGTCCCGACCGGAGCGTGCACCGGTAGACCTTGGTGGCGCTGTCGCTGAAGTGGCACTCCTTGGCGGCTTCCGGCTGGGGTTCGGTGCCCCCGTTGGGGAAGCTGAGCAGCGACTGGAAGACGTTGTTGAACAGCAGCCACGAGCCGGGGTCGTAGCCGGAGGCCGGGTCGGTGGCCTGGATGTCGTCGGACATTCCCATGACGACGGCGTTGCCGCCGTCGGCGGAGTTGCTCTCATCAGAGCCACAGCCGGTCAGGAGTGCCGCGGCGAGTCCCGCGCCGAGGGGCATGGCCAGCCACTTGTTGCGCTTTCTCACGTACGTGCCTTGTCGTCGTTCGAGCGGACGGGCTGGGACCGGCCCGCGAGTGGACCGGCCCCGGGTGGGCTCAGCCGCTGACGCCGCGGCCCAGCTCCCACAGCTGGAGGACGGAGGAGGCGGACAGCGCCCACTCCACCCCGGTGATGTCGTCGCGCGCGGCGACGTACTGCTTGCCCTGCCACAGCGGGAGGACCGGCACGTCGTCGGCGACGATGTTCTGGATCTGCTGGATGCTCTTGGAGGCGGTGAGCCGGTCGGCCTCGCGGCGCTCGGCCGGGATCAGGTCACTGCGGATCCGACCGTTGACGTACGGGGACGACAGGAAGTTGTCCTTGTCGAGGAACGGCGCGAGGAAGTTGTCGGCGTCCGGGAAGTCGGGGAACCAGCCGAGGCCGTAGACGTCGTACTTCCCCTTGAGCTGGGCGTCGCGGTAGGTGTCCCAGACGTCGCCCTTGATGTCGACGTGGAAGAGCCCGCTGGCGTTCAGCTGCTTCTGGAGGAGCTCGAACTCCTTCTTCGTCGCCGGACCGTAGTGGTCGCTCGTGTAGTGCAGGGTCAGCTTCACCGGAGTGCTGATGTTCGCCTGCTGGAGGATCGAGCGCGCCTTGGAGGTGCTGGGGTTGCCGTACTTGTTGAAGAACGAGTTCTGGTGGCCCGTGATGCCGCTGGGGACGAGGGAGTACAGCGGCTCCGCGGCGGTGCCGTAGACCTTGGAGGCGATCTCGCCGCGGTCGACGAGCTGCGCCATGGCCTGCCGGACGGCCTTGTCCTCGACGGTGGTCGCGCGGGTGTTGAAGCCGAGGTAGCGGATCTCCATGCCCGGCATCTCGACCAGGTTGACGTTCTTCGGCGCGTCGTCGGAGTACTTCTTGATCTGCTCGGGCGACATGGAGCGCGACATCATGTCGATCTTGCCCTTCTCCAGCGCCTCGCCCATGGCGTCGGAGCTGGTGAAGGAGTCCAGTTCGACCTTGTCGTTCTTCGGCTTCAACTGACCCTTGTAGTGCGGGTTCTTGGTGAAGACGGTCTTGACGACGGCGTCGTTCTTGACCTGCGCCTTGAGCGTGTACGGGCCGGAGCCGCTCACCTCGAAGCCGTTGCGGAGCTTGTTCTTCGGGTACTTGGAGGGCTCGACGATGCCCGCGGAGGGCGTGGCCAGCTTGTACGGGAAGGTGGCGTCCGGGGACTTGAGGTGGAAGATCACCTCGCGGTCGCCCTGCGTCTCGATGGTGTCGATCGAGGAGAGCAGGCCGTACGAGCCGCTGTCGCTCTTGATGTTGCGGACGCGGTCGATGGAGTACTTCACGTCGGCCGCGGTGACGGGCTTGCCGTCGGAGAACTTCAGGCCCTTGCGGAGCTTGCAGGCGTAGCGCTCACTGCCGCTGTCGGAGAAGATGCAGCTCTCCGCGGCCTCCGGCACGGGGTCGCCGCTGCCGCTGCGCGGCATCGCCATGAGCGTCTGCACGGTCTGGCGCAGCACGTTCCAGGACCCGGTGTCGTAGGCGTACGCGGGGTCGAAGGGCGCGGGCACCTTGCCGGAGGCGATGAACCGGTCCGTGGTGCCGACCTTGATCGCGTCGCCGCCCGCGTCGCCGCTGTCGGACCCGCCGCACGCGGCGAGCACGGGGGCCAGCAGACCGATGACGGCCGGCAGCACCAAAGTCTTGCGGTTCATGCTCGAAATTCTCCAGAGCTGTTGAACCCGTCGGTTCCGGCGTGAGGGGTGGGACGCCTGGGCGACGGGAGGGTACGGCGATGTTCTCGCGACGACATTAATGGGCGTGCCGTCACGGTTCGCGGGCGCGGGAGCGGGGCGCCCATCACGCTGTGGAATCAGGCGTGGACGCACCGAAAACACCTCAGGAGGAAGGTTCGGCGCAGGGGGTGCCCAATCGGGACACAAGGGCACTCCCCCGGGCACGTAAAGCGGTCAACCAGCACGCACTCGGGCACCTGTCGACCCTCATGCAAGTGGGAAAGGTCACACCTCGGACACGGTGGTTGTAGGAGCCGATTCGGCCACTCGGCAAGGCTTCACGGCGTCATGAGGCCCTGGAGGAAAGGCACGTTGACGTGTTCGAGGGAGCGGACGACGGTGCGCCGGGGCGCGGGGTCGATCGGGGCGACGGACGGCACCGCGACGACGTGGCAGCCGGCCGCCTCCGCCGAGGTGACGCCGGTGGCGGTGTCCTCGATGACGGCGCAGCGGGCGGGCTCGGCGCCGAGGCCGGAGGCGGCGAGGAGGTACGGGTCGGGGTGCGGCTTGGTGCGTGAGACCTCGTCACCCGCGACGGTGAGCCGGAAGTTGTCGGCTCCGAGCGAGTGCAGGACGCGGTCGATGATGCGCCGGTGGGAGGCCGAGACGAGGGCCGCGGGCACATCGTGCGCGGCCAGCTCGGCGAGGAGTCTCGCGGCGCCCGGCATCAGCGGCAGGGAGCGGCTGATGCGCTTCTCGAAGCCCTCGTTGAGGAGGACGGTCAGCTCGGGCACGGTGATGTCGGCGCCGGTGGCCTCGATGAGGAAGCCGGCGCTGCGGGTCATGGGGCCGCCGACGACGACATGCCGCCAGGAGTCGTCGAGGGTGTGGCCGAGTTCGGCGAAGACGGCCACCTCGGCATCCCACCAGAATCCCTCGGTGTCGACGAGTGTTCCGTCCATGTCGAGGAGCACGGCCTGAAGGGTGGAGCCTTCGGCCGTTCGGGTACCGAGTGCGGGGACCGTACTGGTCATCCGTACACCTCCATGAGGGACGAAGAGGCCGGTCGCCCCTTTTCGAACACAAGGGGCAACCGGCCTGCGCTGGACCGACCAGTGTACGACTGTTCGGAATTACCGCGCGTTGAAGTACTTCGCCTCGGGGTGATGGATGACGATCGCGTCGGTGGACTGCTCGGGGTGCAGCTGGAACTCCTCGCTGAGCTGCACGCCGATCCGCTCCGGCTCCAGCAGGTCGGCGATCTTCGCGCGGTCCTCCAGGTTCGGGCAGGCGCCGTAGCCGAGGGAGAAGCGGGCGCCCCGGTACTTCAGGGCGAACATGTCCTCCATCTCGGCCGGGTCCTCGCCCGCGAAGCCCAGCTCGGAGCGGACGCGGGCGTGCCAGTACTCGGCGAGCGCCTCCGCCAACTGCACGGACAGGCCGTGCAGTTCGAGGTAGTCGCGGTAGGAGTCGGACGCGAACAGCTTCGCCGTCTCCTCGCCGATCCGCGAGCCGACGGTGACGACCTGGAGGCCGACGACGTCGGTCTCGCCGGACTCCTCCGGGCGGAAGAAGTCGGCGAGGCACAGGCGGCGGCCCCGGCGCTGGCGGGGGAACGTGAACCGGGTCCGCTCGTTGCCCGCGTCGTCCAGGATGATCAGGTCGTCGCCCTTGGACACGCACGGGAAGTAGCCGTGCACGACGGCCGCTTCCAGCATGTTCTCCGTGTGCAGCTTGTCGAGCCAGCCGCGAAGCCGCGGCCGGCCGTCGGTCTCCACCAGCTCCTCGTACGTCGGCCCGTCGCCGGTACGGGCCTGGCGCAGGCCCCACTGGCCCTTGAACAGGGCGCCCTCGTCGAGCCAGGAGGCGTACTCCTTGAGCTGGATGCCCTTGATGACGCGGGTGCCCCAGAACGGCGGCTCGGGGACCGGGTTGTCGACGGCGACGTCGGAGCGCACGGGCCCCTCGTCGGGCTGCTCCTCGATCACCACGTCGCGCTTGGGCACGCGGCGCTGCTTCAGCTCGGGAAGCGTCGCGCCGGGCACGCCGCGCTTGACGGCGATGAGCGCGTCCATGAGGCGCAGGCCCTCGAACGCGTCGCGGGCGTAGCGGACTTCGCCCTCGTAGATCTCGTGCAGGTCCTGCTCGACGTACGCGCGGGTGAGCGCGGCGCCGCCGAGGATCACCGGGAACTCGGCGGCCAGCTTGCGCTGGTTGAGCTCCTCCAGGTTCTCCTTCATGATCACGGTCGACTTCACGAGGAGCCCGGACATGCCGATCACGTCGGCCTTGTGCTCCTCGGCCGCCTCCAGGATCGCGGAGACGGGCTGCTTGATGCCCAGGTTGACCACGTTGTAGCCGTTGTTGGACAGGATGATGTCGACGAGGTTCTTGCCGATGTCGTGGACGTCGCCGCGCACGGTGGCGAGGACGATGGTGCCCTTGCCCTCGGCGTCGGACTTCTCCATGTGCGGTTCGAGGTAGGCGACCGCGTTCTTCATGACCTCGGCGGACTGGAGCACGAACGGCAGCTGCATCTGGCCGGATCCGAACAGTTCGCCGACGACCTTCATGCCCTCCAGGAGGGTGTCGTTGACGATGTCGAGGGCGGGCCGGTCCCGCAGCGCCTCGTCGAGGTCGGCCTCCAGGCCGTTCTTCTCGCCGTCGATGATGCGCCGCTGGAGGCGCTCCTCCAGCGGGAGCGCGGCCAGCTCCTCGGCCTTGCCGGCCTTGAGGGACTTGGCGGTGGCGCCCTCGAACAGCTCCATCAGCTTCTGGAGCGGGTCGTAGCCCTCGGAGCGCCGGTCGTAGATCAGGTCGAGGGCGGCCTTGACCTGCTCCTCGTCGAACCGGGCGATCGGCAGGATCTTCGAGGCGTGCACGATCGCCGAGTCGAGCCCGGCCTTCACGCACTCGTCGAGGAACACCGAGTTCAGGACGATGCGGGCGGCCGGGTTGAGGCCGAACGAGATGTTGGACAGGCCGAGCGTCGTCTGGACGTCCGGGTGGCGGCGCTTGAGCTCGCGGATCGCCTCGATGGTGGCGATGCCGTCCTTGCGGGACTCCTCCTGGCCGGTGCAGATCGTGAACGTGAGGCAGTCGATGAGGATGTCCGACTCGTTGATGCCCCAGTTGCCGGTGAGGTCGTCGATGAGCCGTTCGGCGATGGCGACCTTGTGCTCGGGGGTGCGGGCCTGGCCCTCCTCGTCGATGGTCAGCGCGATCAGCGCGGCGCCGTGCTCCTGGGCGAGCTTGGTGACCTTCGCGAAACGGGACTCGGGGCCGTCCCCGTCCTCGTAGTTCACGGAGTTGATCACGGCGCGGCCGCCGAGCTTCTCCAGGCCCGCCTGGATGACGTCGACCTCGGTCGAGTCCAGGACGATCGGCAGCGTGGAGGCGGTGGCGAAGCGCCCGGCCAGCTCCTGCATGTCGGCGACGCCGTCGCGGCCCACGTAGTCGACGCACAGGTCGAGCATGTGCGCGCCCTCGCGGATCTGGTCGCGGGCCATCTCCACGCAGTCGTCCCAGCGGGCCTCCAGCATGGCCTCGCGGAACTTCTTCGACCCGTTGGCGTTCGTCCGCTCGCCGATCGCCAGGTACGCGGTGTCCTGCCGGAACGGCACGGTCTGGTACAGCGAGGCGGCACCCGGCTCGGGCTGCGGGGTGCGCGGGGTGGGCTCGGTGCCACGGACGCGCTCGACGACCTGGCGGAGGTGCTCGGGAGTCGAACCGCAGCAGCCGCCGATGAGCTGGAGACCGAAGTCGCGCACGAAGGTCTCGTGGGCGTCGGCCATCTCCGGAGGCGTCAGCGGGAAGTGCGCGCCGTCCTTGGTGAGGACGGGCAGGCCGGCGTTCGGCATGCACATCAGCGGCGTCTTGGAGTGCCGGGCGAGGTAGCGCAGGTGCTCGCTCATCTCGGCGGGACCCGTGGAGCAGTTCAGGCCGATCAGGTCGATGCCGAGCGGTTCGAGGGCGGTGAGCGCGGCGCCGATCTCGGAGCCGAGCAGCATCACGCCGGTGGTCTCGAAGGCGAGCGAGCAGATGAGCGGCACGCTGACGCCGAGCGCGTCCATGGCGCGGCGGGCGCCGATGAGGCTGGACTTGGTCTGGAGCAGGTCCTGCGTGGTCTCGACGATCAGCGCGTCGGCGCCGCCCGCGAGCAGACCCTCGGCGTTCTGCTGGTAGCCGTCGCGGATCGTGGCGTAGTCGATGTGGCCGAGCGAGGGCAGCTTGGTGCCGGGGCCGATGGAGCCGAGCACCCAGCGCTGCCGACCGTCCTTGGCTGCGAACTCGTCGGCGACCTCGCGGGCGATGCGGGCGCCGGATTCGGACAGCTCGTGGATCCGGTGGGCGATGTCGTACTCGCTGGCCGCCGTGTGGTTGGCGCCGAAGGTGTTGGTCTCGACGCAGTCCACACCGACGGCGTAGTACTCCTCGTGCACGGAGCGCACGATGTCGGGGCGGGTGAGGTTGAGGATCTCGTTGCAGCCCTCGAGGTTCTCGAAGTCCTCGAGGGTCGGGTCCTGCGCCTGCAGCATGGTGCCCATCGCCCCGTCGGCCACCACGACACGGGTGGCGAGGGCTTCTCGGAGGGCGTCCACGCGGGCGCGGGAATCGGTGGCGGGCGTCGGCAACGAGGCCATGAAAGTTCTCCCAGAGGTGCGACGGCTGTCGGCTTTGCGGCTCCACTCCCGGAGGCGCACCCGGTCAGGGTAGCCGGGACGATGGTCCCGTCGTGAGGGCGTCCACGGTCCGGAACGGCGTGTGCGTGTCGTGGCCGAAAGCGTGCGATGGAAATATTGGCGCACGCCGCGCTCGCAGGAGGTCGGCAACGACCGATACTGTTCAGCATTGCCGAACGTTGCATGGCAACTCCAGCCTGCGACCTGTCGCGAGAAGAACCGAGGGAGGAAGGGACTGCGATGGCACGCAACATCCAGTCGCTCGAAAGGGCCGCGGCCATGCTCCGGTTGCTCGCGGGCGGCGAGCGGCGGCTCGGCCTCTCCGACATCGCGGCGGCGCTCGGCCTCGCCAAGGGCACGGCCCACGGCATCCTGCGCACGCTGCAGGCCGAGGGCTTCGTGGAGCAGGACTCCACCTCGGGCCGCTACCAGCTGGGCGCGGAGCTGCTGCGCCTCGGCAACAGCTATCTGGACGTCCACGAGCTGCGGGCGCGCGCGCTGGTGTGGACGGACGACCTGGCCCGCTCCAGCGGCGAGGCGGTCTACCTGGGCGTACTGCACCAGCAGGGCGTGCTGATCGTGCACCACGTGTTCCGGCCCGACGACAGCCGGCAGGTCCTGGAGGTCGGCGCGATGCAGCCGCTGCACTCCACGGCCCTCGGCAAGGTGCTCTCCGCGTACGACCCGGTGGCGCACAGCGAGGTCCTGGAGGCCGAGCGCAAGGACTTCACGGCCCGTACGGTGTGCGATCCGGTGGACCTGGAGGGCGTCCTCGACCTCACCCGGGCGCGCGGGTACGCCGCCGACATCGAGGAGACGTGGGAGGGCGTGGCCTCGGTCGCGGCCCCGATCCACGACCGGCACCGGATGCCGGTGGGCGCCGTGGGCATCACGGGCGCCGTGGAGCGCGTGTGCCGGGACGCCGATGACGGGACCCCGACCGCGCTGCGCCCCGAGCTGATCGCCGCCGTACGCGACTGTGCCCGCGCCGTGTCGCGGGACCTGGGCGCCTCCCGCTTCTGAGCCCGCAGGGTCGCCGCGCGCCCTCTGGTCACCGCCTCAGGTGACTCAAGGTGCAGACCACACCATTCCGGGCGACCATCGTTGGACGCCCCACGGCGCTGCCGCCCACCGCCGCAGGCCGACAACTCAAGGCGATCAATAACGATCGCGCATTCGACAAGAGATCCCTTGACGAGCCGGGAACCCCGGAGCGAGACTCGCGTCCATCGGTCGGCATTGTCGAACACCTACCGGCAATACGCGTTAGAGTGTGAACAGGCCAGACCGGACCCGACCCTCGCCTGAGGGCTCGGACCACCGGAAAGGGACCCGGGAGGTTCGTTACTCGGGTTTTCCCCTGGACGAAGGACAAAGGAGTCGCGGGTGTCCAGCCACGACATCTTCCTCGGCGAGACCATCGGTACCGCCATATTGGTTCTGCTGGGCGGTGGCGTGTGCGCCGCCGTCACTTTCAAGCGCTCGAAGGCATTCGAGGCCGGCTGGGTCGCCATCGCGTTCGGCTGGGGCTTCGCGGTTCTCACCGGCGCCTACCTGGCCAGCGGCGTCTCCGGCGCCCACCTCAACCCCGCCGTCACCGTCGGCCTCGCCATCGAGGGCGGCACGAAGTGGAGCGACGTACCGCTCTACCTGGTCTCCCAGCTCTTCGGCGCCATGATCGGCGCGGCGCTGGTCTGGCTCGCCTACTACGGGCAGTTCCAGGCCCACCTCACCGACCGTGAGGTGCTGGCCGCGCACAACGGCACCGACGGCGACGAGGGTCTCGTCGACCCCAAGGCCGCGCCCGAGGCGGGCCCCGTGCTCGGCATCTTCTCCACGGGACCGGAGATCCGGATCGCCTGGCAGAACCTCCTCACGGAGATCATCGCCACGGTCGTGCTGGTCCTGGCGATCCTCACCCAGGGCCTCAACAACGAGGGCAACGGCCTCGGTGTCCTCGGCGCCCTGATCACCGCGCTCGTCGTGGTCGGCATCGGTCTCTCCCTCGGTGGCCCGACGGGGTACGCCATCAACCCGGTCCGTGACCTCGGCCCGCGCATCGTCCACGCACTGCTCCCGCTGCCGAACAAGGGCGGCTCGGACTGGTCGTACGCCTGGATCCCGGTGGTCGGCCCGCTCATCGGCGGCGCCCTCGCCGGACTGATCTACAAGCTGTTCTGAGCGACGCCGCAGACCGAGACCACCCACGCACCACGAGGAGCACACCGTGACCGACGCACACACCACAGGCCCCTTCATCGCGGCGATCGACCAGGGCACCACGTCCAGCCGCTGCATCGTGTTCGACAAGGACGGCCGGATCGTCTCCGTCGACCAGAAGGAGCACGAGCAGATCTTCCCGAAGCCGGGCTGGGTCGAGCACGACGCGAACGAGATCTGGGCCAACGTCCAGGAGGTCGTCGCCGGTGCCATCACCAAGGCCGGCATCACCCGCGACGACATCAAGGCCATCGGCATCACCAACCAGCGCGAGACGACGCTGCTCTGGGACAAGAACACCGGTGAGCCCGTCCACAACGCCATCGTCTGGCAGGACACCCGCACCGACGCGCTCTGCAAGGAGCTGGGCCGCAACGTCGGCCAGGACCGCTTCCGCCGCGAGACCGGCCTCCCGCTGGCCTCGTACTTCGCCGGTCCCAAGGCCCGCTGGCTGCTCGACAACGTCGAGGGCCTGCGCGAGCGCGCCGAGCGCGGCGAGATCCTGTTCGGCACGATGGACACCTGGGTCATCTGGAACCTGACGGGCGGTGTCAACGGCGGCAAGCACTACACCGACGTCACCAACGCCTCCCGCACCCTCCTGATGAACCTGCACGAGATGCAGTGGGACGAGCGGATCTGCTCCTCCATCGGCGTCCCGATGTCGATGCTGCCGGAGATCCACTCCTCCGCCGAGGTCTACGGCGAGGTCACCGGCGGCAAGCTGGGCGACCTCATCGGCGGCATCCCGGTCGCCTCCGCGCTCGGCGACCAGCAGGCCGCCCTGTTCGGCCAGACCTGTTTCGCCGAGGGCGAGGCCAAGTCCACGTACGGCACCGGCACGTTCATGCTGATGAACACCGCCGACAAGGCCATCAACTCGTACTCGGGCCTGCTGACCACGGTCGGCTACCAGATCGGCGACCAGAAGCCGGTCTACGCACTCGAGGGCTCGATCGCCGTCACGGGCTCCCTGGTGCAGTGGATGCGCGACCAGATGGGCCTGATCAAGTCGGCCGCCGAGATCGAGACGCTGGCCTCCAGCGTCGAGGACAACGGCGGCGCGTACTTCGTGCCCGCCTTCTCCGGCCTGTTCGCCCCCTACTGGCGCTCCGACGCGCGCGGTGTCATCGCGGGCCTGACCCGCTACGTCACCAAGGCGCACCTCGCGCGCGCCGTACTCGAGGCCACCGCCTGGCAGACCCGCGAGATCACCGACGCCATGACGAAGGACTCCGGCGTCGAGCTGACCGCGCTCAAGGTCGACGGCGGCATGACCTCCAACAACCTGCTGATGCAGACCCTCTCGGACTTCCTGGACGCGCCCGTGGTGCGCCCGATGGTCGCCGAGACGACCTGCCTCGGCGCCGCCTACGCCGCCGGCCTCGCCGTCGGCTTCTGGTCCAACACCGACGAGCTGCGCGCCAACTGGCGCCGGGCCGCCGAGTGGACCCCCCGCATGGACGCGGACACCCGCGACCGTGAGTACAAGAACTGGCTCAAGGCCGTGCAGCGGTCCATGGGCTGGCTCGAAGACAGCTCTGTCGAGGAGTAACACCCCACCATGAGTACCCAGTCCACCCTGCAGACCGTGCCTGCCCTCGGAACGCACCCGGTCGCCGGTTCCAACCCGAGCCGCGCCGAGACCCGCGAGCAGCTTTCCAAGGCGACGTACGACCTCCTGGTCATCGGCGGCGGCATCCTGGGCATCTCCACTGCCTGGCACGCGGCGCAGTCCGGTCTCAGGGTGGCCCTGGTCGACGCCGGCGACTTCGCCGGCGCCACCTCCTCGGCGTCATCGAAGCTGCTCCACGGCGGTCTGCGCTACCTCCAGACCGGTGCGGTGAAGCTGGTCGCGGAGAACCACTTCGAGCGGCGCGCGGTGTCCCGCAACGTGGCCCCGCACCTCGCCAACCCCCTGACCTTCTACCTGCCCGTCTACAAGGGCGGCCCGCACGGCGCGGCCAAGCTGGGCGCGGGCGTGTTCGCGTACTCGGCGCTGTCCGCGTTCGGCGACGGCGTGGGGCACCTGCTGTCCCCCGCCAAGGCGCAGCAGGACGTGCCCGAGCTGCGTACGGACAACCTCAAGGCCGTGGCCGTGTACGGCGACGACCAGATGAACGACGCGCGGATGGCCCTGATGACCGTGCGCGCGGCGGTCGACGCGGGCGCCGTCGTCCTCAACCACTCCGAGGTCACCGGCCTTCGCTTCACCAACGGCCGGGTCACGGGCGCCGAGCTCAAGGACCGTACGAGCGGTGACGAGTTCGGGGTCAACGCCCGGCTGGTGCTGAACGCGACCGGACCGTGGGTCGACCACCTGCGCAAGATGGAGGACCCGAACTCGGCTCCGTCCATCCGCCTGTCCAAGGGCGCGCACCTGGTCATGAAGCGGACCTCGCCGTGGAAGGCCGCGCTGGCGACCCCCATCGACAAGTACCGCATCACGTTCGCCCTCCCCTGGGAGGACATGCTGCTCCTCGGCACCACCGACGAGGAGTACGAGGGCGATCCGGCCGACGTCTCGGTCACCGAGAAGGACATCGACCAGATCCTGGACGAGGCCGCGTTCTCGGTGCGCGACCAGCAGCTCAAGCGGGACCTGATGACGTACTCGTTCGCCGGTCTCCGGGTGCTGCCCGGCGGTCCGGGCGACACGTCGAAGGCCAAGCGCGAGACGGTCGTCACCGAGGGCAAGGGCGGCATGCTGTCGGTCTCCGGCGGCAAGTGGACGACGTTCCGGCACATCGGCCGCACGGTCATGAAGAAGCTGGAGTCGCTGCCGGGCCACCCGCTCGGTGACGACTACGAGCCGATCAGCTCGCTGCCGAGCAAGCTGCCGCTGCCGGGCATCGCCAACCCGCGTGCCGTCGCGCACCGGCTCCTGGTGGACAGCCCGGCGCCCGGCCCGCGGATGGCCGCCGACACGGCGAAGCACCTGGCGACGCACTACGGCTCGCTGTCCTTCGACATCGCGCGGCTGGCGAACGAGAACCCGGAGCTGGCCGAGCGGGTGCACCCGGACGCGCCGGAGATCTGGGCGCAGGTCGTGTACGCCCGCGACAACGAGTGGGCCGAGACGCAGGACGACGTGCTGCGCCGCCGGACGACGCTGACGATCCGCGGCCTCGACACGGACGACGTGCGGTCCAAGGTGCAGGACCTGCTCGACAAGAAGTAGGCCCTGTGAACGCGTGAAAGGGGCGGCTCCCGCGGGGGGAGCCGCCCCTTTCACGTGTCGACCGCCGTCACGCGGCCGCCGTCATTCGTCGTCCGCGTCCAGGATGGAGCACTCCAACTTGTTGAGCAGCCGCGCCAGTTGGCGGCGCTCCGAAGGGGTGATGCCGGCGAGCATGCGCTCCTCGTTGGCGAGGTGGTCGGTGAAGACCTCGTCGACCGTGGCGAGGCCGAGGTCGGTGAGGCGGGAGTAGACGACGCGCCGGTCGTCGGCGTCGCGCTCGCGGACGATCAGGCCGTCCTTCTCCAGACGGTCCATCCGCAACGTGACACCGGCCGACGACACGAGCCCCGAGTCGGCGAGCTGCCCGGCGGTGAGCCGGTACGGCTTGCCCGCGCGGCGCAGCGCGGTCAGCACGTCGAAACCGGCGACGGACAGGCCGTGCCGCTCGATCGACGCGTTGAGCTTGGTGTTGTAGCGCAGGAACGAGCGGTGCAGGCGGGCCAGCACCTCCAGCGGTCCCGTGTCGAGCTCGGGCCGCTCGCGCGCCCAGTCCGCCACGATCTGTGTCACGGCGTCCTGCCGCTTCGCCTTCCGCTCGGCCATCCCCGTCCCCTCGTGCGCTTTCCCGCGGGCGGACGCGAAATCGTACGCCCCTGAAAATTCTACCCCTCAAATGATCCGCGTCGGCGCCTGCCGATCACTCCCACCAGTATCACCACGGCGAGCGCGGCGGCGGCCGGAACCGCGGCCTTCCTCAGGAGTACGGGCAGGGCGACGGCCCCGAGGTCGACGGCCTCCGGCTCCGCGGGGGCCGCGGCCTCCGACGGCGGCGTGGACAACAACTCCGCCAGGCGGCCGGCGAACTGGCCGACGATCCGGTCGCCCACCTCCGTCATGATGCCGCGCCCGAACTGGGCGGGGCGGCCCGTGATGTCGAGGTCGGTGCGGACGCGGACGCGGGTGCCCGCCGGGTCGGCGAGGAGTTCGGCGGTGACGGTCGCGGAGGCCGTGCCCGCGCCGCGGATCTCGCTGCCGCTGAGGTCGAGCCGCATGCTGCGGGCCGCCTCGTCGCGGGTCACCGTGCCCTCGCCGCGGTAACTCATCTGCACCGCGCCGACCTTGACCTTCACGCGGCCGGTGAAGCGGTCGCCTTCAAGGGTGTCGAGGACCGCGCCCGGCATGCAGGGGGCCACACGGGGAGCTGCTCGGCGGGCTGCGCCCCCAGGAGCGGCGGGAGCTGCGGGCCCTGTTGGGGACGCTCGGCGACGCGCTCGCGGACCCGCCGCCCGGCGCGTAGCCCCTGGTACGACGACGACGCCGGACCCCACCGGGCCCGGCGCCGCGACAACCCCACGGGGCCGTCACGCGTTGAGCTCCTCCAGCGTCTTCCCCTTGGTCTCCACCGCGAACAGGGCGATCACCGCGCCGATCACGGCCATGCCCGCGAGCTGGGCGAAGACCAGGCCGAGCCCGCCGCCGGAGCCGAGGATCGCGCCGACCACGATCGGGCCGAGGATCACGCCGAGGCGGTTCCACAGGCCGCCGAAGGCCGCGCCGGTGGCCCGGTTCGCCGTCGGGTACAGCTCCGGCGAGTACAGGTAGAGGCTCGCGTTGATCGCGTAGACGAAGAACGTGGTGCAGGACGCGAACAGGGCGACCTGGAGGCCCGAGGTGACGCCCGCGAGCGCCAGCACGCCGAGCGCGACGGCCGCGCCGCCGAGCCCCGCGACCAGGGCGGGCCGCCGGCCGATCCGGTCGATGAGCATCGCGACGACGAAGGTGCCGAGGAGGCCCGTGACGTTGCCGAGCATCGTGTAGGCGAGCGACGTCGTCAGGTCGAGGCCGAAGTTCTTCGTGTAGAGCGACGGCAGCCAGCTCGCGATGCCGTAGTTGACGTAGTACGCGACGAACCAGAGGGCCGAGAGGACGGCGGTGCGGCGCAGGTAGCGGCCGGTGAACAGGTCGCGCAGGCGGCCCCTGGACAGCTTCGCGTCGGGCGTGCCGCCGGGCGCGGGGAGCGGTTCGCCGACGGCCCGCTCGACCTCGGCCTCGATCCGCGCGATGGCCCGCTCGGCCTCCTCGACCCGGCCCTGCGACAGCAGCCAGCGCGGCGACTCGGCGACGTACTTCGGCAGCGCCACGGCGATCAGGACCGGCAGCGCGCCGAGCACGAACATGGCGCGCCAGCCGAGGTTCGGCACGACCCACACGGCGACGAGGCTGGCGGCGGCGAGACCGGCCGGGAAGATCATCTCGTAGAGCAGCACGAAGCGACCGCGCTTGTCGGAGCGGGAGATCTCGTTGATGTACGTGGCCGCGACCGGGACGACGCCGCCGATGCCGAGGCCCTGGACGAAGCGGAAGAGCGAGAACAGCTCGATCCCGTTCGCGAGGGCCACCGCGAGGCTGCCGAGGCCGGTGATCGCGACGCCGAGCGCCACGGTGCGCACCCGGCCGATCCGGTCGCCGAGCCACCCGGCGATCAGGGCGCCGAGCAGCATGCCGACGGATCCCGTGGTGACCGCGAAGGTCGCCTGGCCCGTGGTGAGGTGCCAGTCCTTGATGAGGACGGGCAGGGCGGAGGCGGCGAGCAGCTGGTCGAAGGCCTCGAAGAAGGTCACGGCGCCGATGAGGAAGCGCACCTTCACGTGCCAGCGGGAGTGCGGCAGCCGTTCGAGCCTGGCCGCGATCGAGCCGAGGCCCTGTTTTCCGGCCACAGTCGTCATGGGAGGGGTCCTTCCGCGAACACGTGAGCTGGGGGACGAGCGGGGTGTTGTACCGGGGACGAGCAAGAGGAGTTCCGGCGACAGTAGAAGGCAACTCCTAAGCGGTCAATGGTTAGCCACTTAGAGATCTGAAGACGAGACGAAGGACGAAGACCCCGACGGAAGGGTCTTGCGGAGAAACATTTAAGCGCTTAGCTTTCTAGTGCTTCAGCAAGTCAACTCCCGTTCGCCGGAGGTCATGCCGTGTCCCACCACCCCACCGAGATCCTTGTCGCGGGCCAGTGGCGGCACGGCGCCGGCGCTCCCCTCGACACCGTCGACCCCGCCACCGGAGAGGTGATCGCCACCGTCGGCACCGCCTCGGCGGAAGAGGTCGACGAGGCGGCGCGGGCAGCGGCCGAAGCGGCGGCCGACCCGGCCTGGCGCGGCCTCCTCCCCCACGAGCGGGCCCGGCTCCTGTACCGGATCGCCGAGCTGACCGAGGAGTCCGCCGACGAGCTCGCGGCGACGCAGACCGCCGACACCGGCAAGACCCTCACCGAGACGAAGGCCCTGGCGCTCAGCGCGGCCGGCACCTTCCGGTACATGGGCGCCGCCCTGGAGACCGCCGAGGATCCGATCACCCCGTCCCGCGGCCCGTACGTCACGATGAGCGTGCACGAGCCGATCGGCGTGGTCGGCGCGATCAACCCGTGGAACTCGCCGGTCGCCAGCGACGCGCAGAAGATCGCGCCCGCGCTCGCCGCGGGGAACGCGGTGCTGCTCAAGCCCGCCGCCTGGACCCCGCTGGTCTCCCTGAGGCTGGGCCGGATCATCACCCGCGCCCTCACCGAATTCGGCCTGCCCACCGCCCTGTTGTCGGTCCTCCCGGGCAGCGGACGGGTGGTCGGGGACGCCGTCGTCAAGCACCCGCTCGTCGGCCGGATCGGCTTCACGGGCGGCACGGAGACGGGCCGGAACATCGCGGAGATCGCGGCCCGCAAGCTGATCCCCGCCTCCCTCGAACTCGGCGGCAAGTCGCCGACGATCGTGCGCGAGGACGCCGACGTCGAACAGGCCCTGGCGGGCGTGATGTTCGGCATCTTCTCCTCCAGCGGCCAGTCCTGCATCGCGGGTTCGCGGCTCTTCGTGCACGCGTCGCTGTACGACTCGTTCGTCGGCGAACTCGTCGCCCGTGTCCGCAAGCTGAGGGTCGGCCCCGGCACCGCGCCCGACACCCAGGTCGGCCCGCTGGTGCACCACAAGCACCGCGACTCCGTCGCCGCCTACGTCGACCTCGCCCGCTCCGAGGGCGCCGACGTGCTGTGCGGCGGCGCCGCCCCCGAGGGCCCCGCGTACGAGAACGGCGCGTACTACCTGCCGACCGTCCTCGCGGGCCTCGCGAACGACTCCCGCACCTGCCAGGAGGAGATCTTCGGCCCGGTCCTCGTGGTCCTCCCCTACGACGACGAGGACGACCTGGTCGCGCAGGCCAACGACTCCGTGTACGGCCTGGCCTGCGGGATCTGGACCCGCGACCACCGCGCCGCCTGGAACCTGGCCCGCCGGATCGACGCGGGCACCGTCTGGATCAACACGTACAAGCAGTTCAGCGCGTCCACCCCGTTCAGCGGGATGAAGGACAGCGGCCTCGGCACGGAGAAGGGACGTGACGCCATCCGCGCCTACCAACGCCAGAAGTCCCTGTACTGGGGCACGTCCGAAGCCCCGCTCCCCTGGGCCAACTGACCACCCCCGCAACGGAGTTCTCATGTCCCACCCCCCGATCGCCCGGCTGCGCGCGCTGCGCTCCGTCGAGCTGCTCACCCCCTCGTTCGCCGAGGCCACCGACTTCTACGAGGAGGCGTGGGGCCTGGAGGTCGTCGAGTCCGAGCACAGCGCGAGCTGGCTGCGCGGCACCGGCGAGCAGCACCACGCCCTCCAGCTCACCCGCTCCGAGCGCACCGGCCTCGGCCGCCTCGTGTTCGCCGTGACCACGCCCGCCGAGATCGACGAGGCGGCCCGCCGCCTGGAGGCCCGCGGCATCGTGCCCGTCGCGGGTCCTGGCCCGCTCGACCAGGTCGGCGGCGGCTACGGCCTGCGCTTCCACGACCACGAGGGCCGGCTCGTCGAGCTGTCCGCCGAGACGTGGGCGGTGGCCCCGCGCGGCCGGGACGCGGCCGTGCCGGTCGGTGTCACGCACGCCGTCCTCAACACCCCGGACATCGACGCCGCCGTCGCCTTCTACTGCGACGTCCTCGGCCTGCGGGTCTCCGACTGGTCCGAGCACCAGATGGCGTTCCTGCGCTGCAACGCCGACCACCACTGCATCGCGTTCAACCAGGCCGAGTGGGTGTCCCTCAACCACGTGGCGTACGAGATGAGTTCGGTCGACCACTTCATGCGTGGGCTCGGCCGGCTGCGGCACCACGGGATCGTCCCGAAGTGGGGCCCCGGGCGGCACGGCCCCGGCAACAACACCTTCTCCTACTTCACCGACCCGACGGGGCTCGTGTGCGAGTACACGTCCGAGGTCGCGCAGATCGTCGAGGACCAGTGGATCGCCAAGGTGTGGCGGCGGGTTCCCGAGCTGTCCGACCTCTGGGGCACGGCGGGGCCGCCGTCGAAGGAGATCCGCTGTCACATGGCCGGTTCGCCGGAAGGGATTCAGGTATGAGCACGCTGAAGGTCGGACTCGTCGGCTGGGGCGCCATCGGCCGCGTCGTCGGCACCGCCCTCGCCCAGGGAGACATCCAGGGCGCCGAGTTGACGTGTGTCGTCGACAACCGGCCGCTCGGCGAGGCGGCGCCCGCGGCGCAGGTCACCTTCGAGGAGGCCATCGACCGCTGCGACCTGATCGTCGAGGCGGCGGGCCAGGGCGTCGTACGGGAGTGGGGCGAGCGCGTCCTCACCTCCGGCACCGATCTGCTCGTGGCATCCACCGGGGCCCTCACCGACGACGAGCTGGCCAAGAAGCTGCTCGCCGCCGGTCCCGGCCGGGTGTTCTTCACGGGCGGCGCGGTCGGCGGCCTCGATCTGCTCCAGGCCGTGCGGACCCTGGGGCCGATCGAGGACGTCCGGCTCACCACCACGAAGCTGCCGTCCACCCTGGAACAGCCGTGGATGGACGAGGAGTTGCTGGGCCGCATGCGCGCGGCGACCGGTCCCGTCACGGTGATGTCCGGCACGGCGCGCGACGTGCCGGTGAAGTTCCCCAAGTCGACGAACGTGGCCGCCTCCGTGGCCCTCGCCGTCGGCGACCTGGACGCTGTGCGGGTCGAGGTCGTCGCCGATCCGGGGGCCGCGCGCACCCGGCACGTCATCGAGGCCTCCGGGGAGCACGGCGCGTACCGCTTCGAGGTCGCGCACCGCCCCGACCCGGAGAATCCGGCGACCAGCCAGGTCGTGCCGTACGCGGTGCTGCGCTCGCTCGCCGCGCTGGCCGGCCGCTCGGGGCAGATCCTGTGATCCACCTGGAAGAAGCCGGCACCGAAGGCCCCCTGCTGCTGTGCCTGCACGGCATCGGGTCCTCGTCGGCCGCGTTCGCCCCGCAGCTCGAAGGGCTCGCGCCGCACGCCCGCGTCGTCGCCTGGGACGCGCCCGGCTACGCCAAGTCGGCCGACCCGGAAGGGCCGTTGGACCTCGACGGGTTCGCGGACGCCGCGGCCGACGTGATTCGCTCGTACGGCCCGTCCGCGCACGTCCTCGGCGTCTCGTGGGGCGGCGTCGTCGCGCTGCGGCTCGCGACCCGGCACCCCGACCTCGTCGACTCGCTGATCGTCGCGGACTCCAGCGTCGGCTCCGGCACCGACCCGGCGAAGGCCGACGGCATGCGGGCCCGCGCCGCGGACCTGGCGGAGGCCGGGCCCCGCGCGTTCGCCGAGAAGCGCGGCCCCCGCCTCGTCTCCGAGCTGGCGCCCGCCGAGCTCGTCGAGCGGGTCGTCGACACCATGGCCACCTCCGTGCGCCTGCCCGGCTACGGGTACGCCGCCGAGGCCATGGCGAGCGCCGACCTGCGCCCCGAACTGTCCGCCGTCACCGCTCCCACCCTCGTGATCTGCGGCGACCGCGACAAGGTCACCGGCGTCGAGGCCTCCCAGGTCATCGCCGGGGGCCTGCACAAGACCGCCTACGTGATCGTCAAGGACGCCGGTCACCTGGCCAACCAGGAACAGCCCGAGCGGTTCAACGCCTGGGTCCTGTCCCACCTGCACATCGCCACCGCCTGACCGAAGGACGGAACACCATGCCTCTGACCACCACCGAGTACGACAACGGCGGCGACCTCGGCAAGTACACCGACTCGCTGATCGCCACGAAGGAGTCCCGCGTCGCGGACTTCGACACGCTCTCCTTCCAGGAGAAGGCGGGCCCGCAGTACCGCCGCGGCCAGATCCGCTACGTCGGCTCCGGCGCCACCGGCAACCACGAGGGCGACAGCCGCATCCTCCCGTCCGGCGGCTTCACCTTCTCCAACATGCTGCTGCCGCCCGGCGCCGAGGGCCCGGCCCACACCCACCACGACGTGGAAGAGGCCTTCTTCGTCCTGGAGGGCCAGGTCCGTGTCGGCATCCACCGCGGCCCTGACGAGGTCGAGTACCGCACCCTCGGCTACCGCGACATGATCGTGGTGCCCGCCGGTGTGACCCGCTCGCTGAAGAACGAGGGCGACACCGACGCCCTGTTCTGCGTCGTCATCGGCACGCAGAAGCCGCAGGTGCCCTCGTACCCCGAGTACTCGCCGATGCACGGCGTCACCCGTGACTGAAGCGCGTGACGCGCGCACGGTCGTCGTGACCGGGGCGGGCCGTGGCCTGGGACTGGCCATGGCCCGCCGGGCCGGCGAGGACGGCTTCCGGGTCGTCGTCGCCGAGCTCGACCCCGAGCGCGGCGCCCGCGCGGCGGAGGAACTGCGGGCCGAAGGACACGACGCGCACTTCGCCCGCTGCGACGTGGCGGACCCGGCGTCGGTCGAGGAACTCGCCGTGTTCGTAAGGGAGTTGGGCGGCCTCTACGGGCTCGTCAACAACGCGGCCCTCGCCAACGGCGTCGGCGGCAAGGAGTTCCAGGACATCGACATCGAGACCTGGGACCGCCTGATGACGGTGAACGCGCGCGGCCCCTGGCTGGTGTCCAAGGCGCTGCACCCGCTGTTCGGCCCCACGGGACGCATCGTCAACATCGCGTCCGACGCGGCCCTCTACGGATCCCCGCGGCTCGCCCACTACATCACGTCGAAGGGCGCGGTCATCGCCCTCACCCGGGCCATGGCGCGGGAGCTGGGCGAACGCGGCATCACCGTGAACGCGCTGGCGCCGGGCCTCACCGAGTGCGAGGCGACCGAGTCGGTCCCCGAGGAGCGGCACGGCCTGTACGCCGCGAACCGGGCGATCTCCCGGCCGCAGCAGCCCGACGACCTCACCGGGCTCGCCTCCTTCCTCCTCTCGGAGGAGTCCCGCTATCTGACCGGACAGGTGATCGCCGTCAACGGCGGATTCACCATGAACTGACCCAACTGCCTTACTGGAGAACGTAGTTATGGATCTGGGCCTCGCCGACCGGACCTATGTGGTCACCGGAGGCAGCTCGGGCGTCGGCCTGGCCACGGTCCGCGCCCTCCTCGACGAAGGCGCGAACGTCGCCACCTGCGGGCGCGACGCCGACCGCCTGAAGAGGATCGGCACGCACGACCGGCTCTACACCGCGACCTGCGACGTGCGCGACGCCGACGCCGTGCGCGGGTTCGTCACGGCGTCCGCCCAGGCGTTCGGCGGGCGCGTCGACGGGCTGGTCAACAACGCGGGCCAGTCCCGCATGAAGCGCCTCGACGACACCACAGAGGACGACTGGCGCGACGAGCTTGAGCTGAAGTTCGCGGGCGTGCTCAACCCGCTGCAGGCGGCGCGGAAGTATCTGAAGGCGTCCGACGCGGCCTCCGTCGTCAACGTCAACGCGGTGCTCGCCAAGCAGCCCGAGCCGCGGCTCATCACGACGAGCGCCGCCCGCGCCGGCATCCTCAACCTCTCGAAGTCCCTGTCCCAGGAGCTGGCCCCCGAGGGCATCCGGGTCAACTCGGTCTGTCTCGGCCTCGTCGACACCGGCCAGTGGACGCGCCGGCACGCCGCCGCCGGCTCCGGGATGTCGTACGAGGACTGGCAGGCGGAGCTCGCCGCCGACCGCGGCGTCTCGCTCGGCCGGCTCGGCCGCGCCGAGGAGGTCGCCTACGCGATCGTCGCGCTGCTCTCGCCGCGCGCCTCGTACATCACCGGAACCGGCATCGATGTCTGCGGCGGCGTCGGCCGCGGCATTCTCTGAGGAGTTCGCATGTCCGATACGACATCCACGGCGTACGCCAACGGCGGTGACCTCCTCGTCGCCGTCCTCAAGGAACTGGGCGTCGACACGGTCTTCGGGATCGTGTCCGTGCACAACCTGCCGCTGGTCGAGGCCGTCGACCGCGAGCTGCGCTTCGTGCCCGTGCGGCACGAGGCGAGCGCGGTCAACGCCGCCGACGCCTACGGCCGGGCCCGCGGCACCATCGGCTGCGCGCTCACCTCGACGGGCACGGGCGCGGGCAACGCGGCCGGTTCGCTCATCGAGGCGCTCGCATCCGGCACGTCCGTGCTGCACGTCACCGGCCAGGTCGAGGCCGAGTTCCTCGGCAGCGGACGCGGGTTCATCCACGAGACGAAGGACCAGCTCGGCATGCTGGACGCCGTCTCCGCGTACGCCGCCACCGTGCGCTCCACCGACGAGGCGGGCGACGTGCTGCGCGCCGCCGCCCGCGCCGCGCTCGCCTCGCCCGGCGGCCCGGCGAGCGTGGAGTGGCCGATCGACCTGCAGTACGCGGCGCAGACGGACGCTCCCGTCGCGGTGGAGCCGACCGTCACGTCGGTTCCTTCGGTCGAACTCGCCGCGGCCGCCGCCCTGTTGGCCACTGCCGAACGTCCCCTGATCTGGGCAGGTGGCGGCGCCGCCCGCGCGGGCGCCGAGCTGACCGCGCTCGTCGAGGCGACCGGCGCGGGCCTGCTCACCTCGAACTCCGGGCGCGGCGCGGTCCCCGAGGACCACCCGCAGGTCATCGGCAACTTCGCGACCACCCCGGCCGGGCGGGCCCTGCTCGCCGACGCCGACGTGCTCCTCACCGTCGGCACCCACTTCCGGTCCAACGAGACCGCCGACTACGGCCTGAGGCTCCCGGACGCCGAGCGGCACATCCAGATCGACGTCGACTCCGCCGCCCTCGGCCGCGTCTACCCGGCCGCGCACACCCTGCACGCCGACGCCGCCGACGCCCTCACAGCGCTGCTCCCCCACGCCCGCCCGGCCGACGCCTCGTGGACGCGACGGATCAAGGACGTACGCGCCGAGGTCCGTGCCACGCTGCACGACAACATCGGCCCGCAGGCCGCGATCTGCGACGCGCTGCGCGCCGTGCTGCCCCGCGACGCCGTCGTCGCCCGCGACGTCACCATCCCGTCCAGCAGCTGGGGCAACCGGCTCCTGGAGATGTACGACCCGCGCTCCAACGTGTTCCCGCGCGGCGGCGGCATCGGGCAGGGCCTCGGCATGGGCATCGGCGCCGCGCTCGCGGACCCCGAGCGGCCCACCGTCGTCATCGTCGGCGACGGCGGCCTCGCCGTGCACCTCGGCGAGCTGCTCACCGTCGCCCAGGAGCGACCGCGCCTCACCGTCCTCGTCTTCAACGACGGCGGCTACGGCGTGCTGCGCAACATGCAGGACCGATACAGCGAGCGCCGCTCCGGCGTCGACCTCGCGACGCCGGACTTCGAACTCCTCGCCCGCGCCTGCGGGTTGCCCTACCTGCGGATCGCCGACGCCGAGCACGCCCGGCCGGTCCTGGAGCAGGCCGTGACCTCCGACGGCCCGACCCTCGTCGAGGTCGACCTGGCCGCGCTCGGCCCGATGAAGAACCCGTTCACCCCGCCCGTGAAGATCCCCGGCGCGTAAGGAGGCCCACCACCATGACCGAAGAGCGTCGAATGGATCTGCTGGTCCGGCGGATGACCTGGGAGGCCGAGGGCGTCCTGTCCGTCGAGCTCGCCCACCCCGAGGGCAAGCCGCTGCCCACCTGGGAGCCCGGCGCGCACCTCGACGTGCACGTCGGCGGCCAGATCCGCCAGTACAGCCTGTGCGGCGACCCGGCCGACTGCGGCACGTACCGCATCGGTGTGCTCAACGAGCCGTCGTCGCGCGGCGGTTCGCGGCACGTGCACACCAAGCTGCGCCCCGGCCAGCAGGTCACCGTGTCGGAGCCGCGCAACCACTTCGCCCTGGAGGACGCCCCGGCGTACGTGTTCGTCGCGGGCGGCATCGGCGTCACGCCGATCCTCGCGATGGCCCGGGAGGCCGCGCGGCGCGGCGCCGACTGGCGCATGGTGTACGGCGGCCGGGGGCGCGCCTCGATGGCGTTCACCGACGAGCTGGCCGCGCTCGGCGGCGACCTGACTCTCGTACCGCAGGACGAGCAGGGGCACATCGACCTGGACGCGACGCTCGCGGAGCTGCCGGAAGGGGCCCTCGTCTACTCGTGCGGGCCCGAGCCGCTGCTCGCCGCCGTCGAGGAGCGCTGCCCCGCCGAGCGGCTGCGCCTGGAGCGGTTCGCCGCGCCCGTCGTCGAACGGTCCGCGGACGACGGCGAGTTCGAGGTCGAGTGCCGGGCCTCCGGGCAGACCCTCACCGTCGGCGCCGACACCTCGATCCTGGAGGCCGCCGAGTCCGCGGGCATCGACGTGTCCAGCTCGTGCCGCGACGGCATCTGCGGCTCCTGCGAGACCCGCGTCATCGAGGGCGCCCCCGACCACCGCGACTTCCTCCTGTCGGAGGCCGAGCACGCCGCGAACGCCTCGATGATGATCTGCGTCTCGCGCTGCGCCGCCGGCTCCCGCCTCGTCCTGGACCTGTAA
The DNA here is from genome assembly GCF_052245995.1 of Streptomyces sp. SDT5-1. Taxonomy (NCBI): domain Bacteria; kingdom Bacillati; phylum Actinomycetota; class Actinomycetes; order Kitasatosporales; family Streptomycetaceae; genus Streptomyces; species Streptomyces sp. SDT5-1. The sequence goes on from NZ_CM125963.1 coordinate 2,144,757, forward strand.
TCCCCTCCTGGAATCCGTAGGAGACACCCATGAGCAGCACCCCGACCACCGACTGGCCCTACCTGGAGGTCCACCAGTCGCGCACGCACGAGCCGAGCCCGTACGAGTACAAGCTCGCGGCGACGCTCGAAGAGGTCTTCACCAAGGTCGGCCACGAACTCGCCGACGTCGTGACCGGGTTGAACGCCCGTCAGGTCCACGCCCCCGACGGGCAGCCGTGGACCGAGGAATCCTTCCGCGCCGAGATGCACCGACTGGGAGCGTGACGCACCATGGCTCTGACCGCCGACAAGATCTACGCGACCGGCCTGCGCAACCAGTGGCACCCCGTCGTCCCGTCCTCCTTCGTCGCGCCCGGCGCCATGCGCAAGGTCACCGTCCTCGGTGAGCAGTGGCTGCTGTTCCGCCGCTCGGACGGCACCCTGAGCATGCTCGCCGACCGCTGCCCGCACCGCGGCGCCCCGCTCTCCCTCGGCAAGCACCTGGGCGACCGGGTGGCCTGCTGGTACCACGGCGTCGAGGTTGAGACCGACGGCACCGTGTCCTCGGTGCCCGGTCTGCCCGGCTGCAACCTGGAGGGCAAGAAGCTCGTCACGTCGCTGCCGGTGCGCGAGGTGGCGGGCGCCGTCCTCGCGTATTTCGGCGACGAACAGCACCCGGAGCCCGTCGAGTTGACGCTCCCGGACCCGCTGACCGACCCGGACATCGACGCGTTCCTGTGCTACGCCGAGTGGGAGGTGCCGTGGCGCTTCGGCGTCGAGAACCTGCTCGACCCGATGCACGGCCAGTTCCTGCACCACGACTCGCACACGATGTTCGACGGCGACACCACCGCCAAGTTCCGCATCCGCGAGACCGATCGCGGCTACTTCTTCGAGAAGACCGACCAGCGGGGCGTCAACTTCGACTGGGTCGAGCTGTGCCGCACGGGCGTGGACTGGGTCGACCTGTCGATCCCGTACCCGCCGTCCGCGGGCCCCGGCGGCCCGTTCGGCATCGTCGGCATGGTGCGCCCGGTCGACGAGGAGCGCTGCGCCGTCTTCTTCTGGCGCTACCGCAAGGTCCAGGACTGGCAGCGCGACACCTGGCGCTTCCTCTACAAGACGCTCATCGAGGAGCGCCACTGGGAGGTCCTGGAGCAGGACCGCACCATGCTGGAGGCCATGCCGGCCGACGCCGACCAGCAGGAGAACCTCTACCAGCACGACCTCGGCGTGGTGCGCCTGCGTCGCATGTACCGCGGCGAGGCCGAGAAGCAGTCCGCGGGCGCATGAGCACCAGGGCCCGCTGGGCGGGCGTCCTCAGCCTGCTGGTCATCGTCCTGATCAGCTACGTGGACCGGGTGAACGTCTCCGTCCTCATCACGGACAAGGCGTTCACCGACCACTTCGGCATCACCGGCGACCCGACGGCGCAGGGCGCCCTGTCGACCGTGTTCCTCGTCGGGTACGGCATCGCGGCGTTCGTCCTCACCCCGTTCTACGAGACGTCGCTCGGGGTGCGGCGCGGGCTCGTCGTCAGCGTCGCCCTGTGGTCGCTGATGACACTGCTGTCCCCGTACGCGCTCGGCGCGCTCACGCTGACCGTGCTGCGCGCCCTGCTCGGCGCCGCCGAGGGGCCGCTGTTCTCGCTCAAGACGATGTACGTGCGCGAGCACTTCGCGCCGCACGAGGCGGGCCGCCCGAACGCCGTCAGCTCCATGGGCGTCTCCCTGGGCACGGCGGCGGGCCTGCCCCTGATCACGTGGCTCGTCTACCGCTTCGACTGGCACACCTCGTTCATCGCCCTCGCGGCCCTGAACGCGGTCATCGGCCTCCCGCTGATCCTCCTCTTCGTACGAGGACGTGGGGTGCGCGGCGCCGAGCGCCCCGGTTTCGGGGCCACGCTCAAGGGCGCGCTGCGGATGCCACGCCTGGCGCCGATCCTGGTCATCGAGATCGCCACGCTCGCGTACCTGTGGGGGTCGAGCGCCTGGCTGCCGTCGTACCTGCTGCGCGAGCGGCACTTCTCGCTGTCGGCGATGGGGATCGTCTCCGCGCTGCCGTTCCTGATGTCGCTCGTCTCCGGGTTCCTCGGCGGACTGGTGCTCGACCGGCTGCCGCGGCGGCTGCTCGCGCTGCCGTTCGTCGTGGGCTCCGCGGGCACGGCGGTCTGCGTGCTGCTCGTCGCGGGCGCGGACAGCGACGGCCTCGCGGCCACCGGGCTGATCCTGGCCGGCGGCTTCTGGGGCCTTCAGGGCCCGGCCATCCCCACCCTCGTCCAGCACTGCGCGCCCGCGCACTTCGTCGGCAGCGCCTACGGAGTCGTGAACGGCGTCGGCAACCTCGTGTCGGCGTTCATGCCCACCCTCATGGGCGCGGCCATCGCGGCGAGCGGCGGCCACGGCTTCGGCGCCGGATTCACCCTCCTCGCGGGGGCGCAGGCGCTGACCCTGCTGTGCGGGGCATGGCTGCTGCTCAGGCCGATCCGCGAGACACCGGCCGACGCGCCCGACGCCGCGTCCCTCGCCCGGGCGTAACGCCGGCCCGCCGGGTGGAGTGGACCACTCCACCGCGGGGCAGTGTTCGGGGCAGTCCGCGCCCACAAGGGGATGCGGAGGGCCCCCGCCGACGCCGTAAGGTGGGCAGGTACGCGAGGGCACGTTGGAAGGAGGCGCTGGGTGATCGAGCTCGAGGGGGTTCCCGAGCTGGTCGACCCGGTCATGGTGGCCGCGTTCGAGGGCTGGAACGATGCCGGCGACGCCGCCTCCACCGCGGTCGCGCATCTCGACAAGGAGTGGAAGGGCGAGGTGTTCGCGGCGCTGGACGCCGAGGACTACTACGACTTCCAGGTCAACCGCCCGACGGTGTTCGTCGAGGACGGCGTGCGAAAGATCACATGGCCGACGACGCGGCTCTCGGTGGTCAGGGTCGGCGGCGACAAGCCGCGCGATCTGGTCCTGGTGCGGGGCATCGAGCCGTCGATGCGCTGGCGCTCGTTCTGCAACGAGCTGCTGGGCTTCGCGCACGAGCTGGGTGTCGAACTGGTCGTGGTGCTCGGCGCGCTGCTCGGCGACACCCCGCACACCCGGCCGGTGCCGGTCAGCGGCGTCACGTCGGACGCGGACCTGGCGACGCGGATGAACCTGGAGGAGACCAAGTACGAGGGTCCGACGGGCATCGTCGGCATCCTCCAGGAGGCCTGCACGCACGCGGGCGTCCCCGCGGTCTCGCTGTGGGCGGCGGTCCCGCACTACGTGTCGCAGCCGCCGAACCCGAAGGCGACGCTGGCCCTCCTGAACCGCCTCGAGGACCTGATCGACCTGCGCATCCCGCTGGGCGAGCTGGCCGAGGACGCGCGCGCCTGGCAGTTGGGCGTGGACCAGCTGGCCGCGGAGGACAGCGAGGTCGCCGAGTACGTGCAGTCCCTCGAGGAGGCCCGCGACACCGCGGAGCTGCCCGAGGCGTCCGGCGAGGCCATCGCCCGCGAGTTCGAGCGCTATCTGCGGCGCCGCGATCCGGGCGCGGGCCCCGGCGGTCACGCGACGGACGGCGGCGAGGGCTCCTCGCACCTGCGGGACAACCCGAGCGGCAGGACCAGGCCGCCGAAGCCGCCGCGCCCGGACGGCGACGAGGGCGACGAGTAGAGACGACATGACCGGAGGGCGGGGCGACGAGCGCCCCGCCCTCCGTCGTGTCCGCGCGGCAGGCTTGGCCGGTTTGCGGCGTGACAGCGATTTGCGACCCGACGAGTCTCGACGGCACACGGCACAAGCAGACGACCCGTACGACCGGATGTGGCGAGGGGAGCTGTGGACCGATGACAGACCAGCACGCGGGCCCGGCGCAGGGGCCGGGAGCGGCGGGTCCCGGACCGGACGGATCCGGTTTCACCTATCGCGGAGCCGAAGAGGAACTCATCGTCGTGGCGCGCCCGGAGGCCCGGCTGCGTGCCGAGGCGGACGGCGTGCGCTCCGCCGCGGGCGCCGACGTCTCGGCGTTGAACATGTTCCTCGGGGACGAACAACTCGCCCTTGAACCGCTGTTCGGCGGCGAGGAGCGGGTCCAGGAGGCGGCGGCACCCGGCGCCGACGTGCCCGACCTGGCGCAGTTCTACCGGGTGCGCGGCGGCGCCGACCGGGCGCAGGAGCTGCGGGCGCGGATGGCGGCGCTCCCGGAGATCGACACGGCGTACGTGAAGCCGGGCGCGGTCCCGGCGCGCGCGCCGTCGCCCTCGCCGTCCCCGGAGAACTTCGACGAGGCGCGGCGGCTCAAGGAGAAGACGGCCGCGACGCCCGACTACACGGGCCGCCAGGGCTACTTGGGGCCCGCGCCCGCCGGCATCGACGCGCACTGGGCGTGGCGGCGGCTCGGCGGCAGCGGCGAGGGCGTCACCGTCGTCGACGTGGAGGGCGCCTGGCAGCTGGGCCACGAGGACCTGTCGGCGAAGCTCGCGGGGATCGTGGTCGGCACCCCGCTCGCGGACGTCGCGTGGCGCAACCACGGCACGGCCGTCCTCGGCGTGATCGGCGGCGACCGCAACGAGCGGGGCATCACCGGCATCGTGCCGGAGGCCGTCACCGCGGCCGCCTCCTTCCAGGGCGTGGGCACGGCGGCGGCGATCCACGCGGCGGCCGAGCGGCTGAGCCCCGGGGACGTGATCCTGATCGAACTGCACCGCCCCGGGCCGCGGTTCGACTTCGAGCCGCGCGACGACCAGCGCGGCTACATCGCCCTGGAGTGGTGGCCCGACGACTTCGCGGCCATCGCGTACGCGACGGCCAAGGGCATCGTGGTCGTCGGCGCGGCGGGCAACGGCGCGGAATCCCTCGACGACGCGGTGTACGAGCGGCGTCCAGACGAGTTCCCGGCGTGGTGGCACAACCCGTTCAACCCGTCGAACCGCTCGACCGACGCGGTCCTCGTGGGCGCGGGCGCGCCGCCACCCGGCACGCACGGCCGCGACCACGGCCCGGACCGCTCGCGCCTCGCGTTCTCCAACTACGGCGCCCGCGTGGACGCCCAGGGCTGGGGCCGCGAGGTCACCACCACCGGCGGCTCCTGGGACCGGCCCGGCGATCTGCAGGGCGGCGCCGAGGAGATCGCCTGGTACACCGACACCTTCTCCGGCACCTCGTCCGCCTCCCCGGTGGTCGTCGGCGCGCTGGCCGCCCTCCAGGGAATGCTCAAGGCAGGCGGTCAGCGCCCGATGACGTCACGGCGGGCCCGCGAGGTGCTCAGGGCGACCGGCTCCCCGCAGCAGGACGCCCCCGGCCGGCCCGCGTCGCAGCGGATCGGCAACCGGCCCGACATCAAGGGGGCGGTGACCAATCTGCTGCCCTCCACGGTCGGTTCGGGCCAGGCGGAGCGGTACTGGGACGAGCTGATCCCGTACCCGCCGGAACTCCCGCCCCGGCTGCGGCTCTTCGTGGCCGGATCCTGGCGCAATCTGACCGACCCGTCCCCCGACATCCGGCAGGCGGTGCACGCCGCCTTCCGCGGAGGACGGCCCGACGTACGCGTGTGGTTCTCGGACGACGAGGTCGTCGGCCTGGTCGTCACGGGCTGAGGCACGACAGCACCAACCGTTGATGGAAGGTGACACCCGCATGAGCATGACACCGCAGACGGGTCAGCAGCAGTTCCCGAGCACCTCGCCCCACCAGCAGCAGGGCATGGGCCCGCAGCAGCAGCCGTACGGCCAGCAGATGCAGCAGCCCTTCGGCCAGGAGCAGTTGCAGCAGCAGCTCCAGCAGCTCGGCCAGCAGCAGCCGTACCAGCAGCTGCTCCAGCAGCTCGGCGGCCAGCAGCAGCCGTACGGTCAGCAGCAGTTCGGCGGCCAGCAACAGCAGTACGGCCAGCAGCAGTTCGGGCAGCAGCAGGACCAGCAGGCGCAGCAGATGGAGCAGCAGACGCAGCAGCTGCTCCAGCAGATCCAGCGGACCGCGATCCAGCAGTCCCACCAGCAGGTGCAGCAGCAGGCGCTGGCCGCGGGCGTCGCGGACGGCTACATCGACATCGTGCAGCCGCTGCCGGGCCAGCCGAGCCAGATCTTCCTGCGCATCAACAACCAGTTCCGGGTCCTCAACAACCCGACCCCGCAGGCGCACGACGAGATCCAGGAGGCCTTCGCCTTCGGCCACCAGGTGGTCGGCGTCTGGGACACGGGTTCGCCGACGGTCCTGCGCAGCGTCAGGGTGCAGCGCGTCTGACGACGTGAAGAGGGCGCCTCCCGCACGGGAGACGCCCTCGATGCCTACGGAGGAGGTGTTACAGCGCCACGCCCAGGAGGGCGTCCACGGCACGCGAGACGACGCCGGGGGCGCCCTCGTCCGTGCCGCCCTCGGCGGACTGGGCCTCGACCCAGCGGTCGACGGCGGTCAGCGCGGCCGGGGCGTCCAGGTCGTTCGCGAGCGCCTCGCGGATCTCCTCGACGAGGGCCTCGGCGGACGGGCCGTCGGGGCGGGAGACGGCGGCGCGCCAGCGGTCGAGGCGGGCCACGGCGTCGGCGAGCACCTGGTCGGTCCACTCCCAGTCGGAGCGGTAGTGGTGCGCGAGGAGGGCGAGCCGGATGGCGGCGGGGTCGACGCCATCGCGCCGCAGCTGCGACACGAACACGAGGTTGCCCTTGGACTTGGACATCTTCTCGCCGTCGAGGCCGACCATGCCGGCGTGCACGTACGCCTTGGCCATCGGGAACTCGCCGGTGAGCGCCTGGGCGTGCGAGGCGCCCATCTCGTGGTGCGGGAAGGCGAGGTCGGAGCCGCCGCCCTGGACGTCGAAGCCCATGCCGAGGTGGTCGAGGGCGATGGCGACACACTCGATGTGCCAGCCGGGCCTCCCCTGGCCGAGCGTTCCGCCGTCCCAGCTGGGCTCGCCCTCGCGGGCGGCCATCCACAGCATCGGGTCGAGCGGGTTCTTCTTGCCGGGGCGCTCCGGGTCGCCGCCGCGCTCGGCGGAGAGCAGCCGCATCGCCTCGGCGTCGAGGTTCGAGACGGACCCGAAGTGCGGGTCGGCCTCCACGGAGAAGTAGATGTCGCCCTCGAGCTCGTAGGCGGCGCCGCTGTCGCGCAGCCGCTCGACGAGCGGGACGATTCCGGGTATCGCCTCGACGGCGCCTATGTAGTGCTGCGGCGGCAGCATCCGCAGGGCGGTCATGTCCTCGCGGAACAGGGCGGTCTCGCGCTCGGCGAGGCCCTCCCACTCGATGCCGTCGCGCACGGCCCGCTCCAGGAGCGGATCATCGACGTCCGTCACGTTCTGGACGTAGTGAACCTGCCGCTTGGTGTCGAGCCACACGCGCTGCACGAGGTCGAACGCGTTGTAGGTCGCCGCGTGACCCATGTGGGTCGCGTCGTACGGCGTGATGCCGCAGACGTAGATACGGGCGACGGGACCGGGGTCGAGGGTGACGAGCCCACCGGTCGCGGTGTCGTGGATCCGGAGGTCGCGGCCCTTGCCGGGCAGGGCGGGGACCTCAGAAGCGGGCCAGGCATGCATGCATCGAGCCTAACCGGATGCTGCTTCCGTATACGAACCGGACCAGGCGTAATGGCCGAACCGGCCCTCTTGCGCGATCATGCGAGAGGCGTTAGGGCCCTCGGGCTCACACCGGTGGCCAGGGGATCGCGGGCCAGTCGCCGCCCGGCTCGCGATGGCGGCCGGTCTTCAGGAGGCCCGCGACCCGCTCCCGTACGGCGTCGAGCTCCACCGGGGTGATCAGCTCACCGAGCCGCGCCGCGAGCGGCTCGCCCTCGCCCAGGGCCGCCCGCAGCCCCTCCAGGGCGACCGTCGCCTCCTCGGTGAGCGGCTCCCCCGCCCACCCCCACAGCAGCGTGCGCAGCTTGTCCTCGGCGTTGAACGTCACACCGTGGTCGATGCCGTACAGGTGACCCTCGGCGTCGACGAGCAGGTGCCCGCCCTTGCGGTCACCGTTGTTGATCACGGCATCGAGCACCGAGAGCCGGCGCAGACGGGGGTCGTCGCGGTGCACGAGAAGCGCCGTACGGCCCTCTCCGACCTCCGCGAACCCGATCGCCTTCCAGCCCTCCTCGGGCTCCTCACGGTCGACGAGAGCCAGCAGCTCCCGCCCCTCGGACCCGGCCTCGTCCTCCTCGTCGGGGCCGTCGATCCACAGCTGGACCATGCCCTCGCCGTACGGCCCCTCGCGCAGCACGGTCGGCGGCACCAGGCCCCAGCCCAGCGCCTCCGATACCTCGTACGCGGCGACCTCGCGCTGCGCCAGCGTGCCGTCGGGGAAGTCCCACAGGGGGCGCTCCCCGCGCACCGGCTTGTAGACACAGGTCGCCTCGCGGCCCTCGTGGGCGACGGTGCACAGGAGCACCGCGTTCGAGGCCTCGCGGATCTGCCCTTCCACATGCAGCTCACCGAGGGCGAGCAGGTCCCGGTCGCTCACGCGTCGCGCCGGTATCCGTTCTGGCGCGGACATACGTGTCCCTCCGGGTCGAGCGGCAGGCTGCACAGCGGGCACGGCGGACGGCCCGCGTTCACGACGTCGAGCGCCCGCTTGGCGAACGCGCGGGCCTGGTTCCCGGTGAGGCGGACGCGGAGCATCGGCGGGCCGTTCTCCTCGTCCTGGAGGAGCCGCTCCTCGGCCTCGGCCAGGTCCTCGTCGGACTCGGCGTCCAGCTCGACGAGGGCCTGCGCCTCGACGATCATGCGCTGCTCGTCGCCGTCCCAGGCGAGCGCCATCGTCCCGACGCGGAACTCCTCCTCGACCGGCGCCTCAAGCGGCGCGGTGTCGGAGATCTCGCTGGGGGCCACGGCGGGCACCGGGGCGTTGCCACCACTGCGCCGCACGACCTCGTCGAGCAGCTCGTCCATGCGCTCGGCGAGCGCGGCCACCTGGGTCTTCTCCAAGGCGACGCTGGTGACCCGCGTTCCTGCCGTGGCCTGCAGGAAAAAGGTGCGGCGCCCGGGGAGACCGACCGTACCGGCCACAAAGCGCTCCGGAGGGTCGTAGAGGAACACCTGACGGGACACGTCCTGTCTCCATGGGATCGGGATCGACTGGCTTGAACCGGTCATGCGCGACCGGGCCGACTGTGCTTACGGCTGCTTCACCCTACTGCGGCCGACGATCACGGTGCGCCCGCGCCGCCCCCGACGGGAGCGTCGGGCCCCTGCGGCGTCTCGCGCGGCGCCAGGGACGCGAAGTCGCCGGTGTCGCCGAGGCGTACGAGAAAGGGGCGCAGGCGGGTGTAACGGATCGCCGTGATGGAACACGGCTCTACGGAGATCCGCTGAAAGAGGTCCAGATGCAGCCCGATGGCGTCCGCGACAAGGGACTTGATGATGTCGCCGTGCGAACACATGACGTAGACGGCGTCCTCGCCGTGCTCGCGCTCCACGCGCGCGTTCCACTCCCGCACCGCCTCGGCCGCCCGGTGCTGCATCTCCCGCATCGACTCGCCGCCGGGGAACGCGGCGGCCGTCGGATGCTGCTGCACCACCTGCATCAACGGCTCGTCGGTCAGCTCGGCGAGCTTGCGGCCGGACCAGTCCCCGTAGTCGCACTCGCCGATCCGCTCGTCGGTGTGCGCGGTCAGCTCGGGCCGGGCGGCGAGCAGCGGTGCGACGGTCTCCCGGCAGCGCTGCAGGGGGCTCGTGACGACCTCGGCGACCGGCACTCCCGCGAGCCGCTCGGGCAGCCGCGCGGCCTGCGCGGACCCGCGCTCGTCGAGCGCCACACCGGGCATCCGGCCGGCGAGCACACCGGAGGTGTTTGCGGTGGACCGGCCGTGCCGGACAAGGATGAGCGTGGGCATGTGCCCCAGCCTAAGCACACGACGACGTGCGGCAGTGGCCGGTCCTGGGAAGAATTCGCCTCGTGATCGTCGACTGCGCCATCTACCGGGACGGGCGCCGCATCGAGCGGCCCGCGGACTTCTCCGTCGCGCTCGACGAGGCGCGGGCCGCCGGGGACGCGTTCGTGTGGATCGGGCTGCACGAGGCGAGCGAGGAGGAGTTCGACCGGGTCAGCCACGAGTTCGGGCTGCATCCGCTGGCCGTCGAGGACGCCATGAAGGCACACCAGCGGCCCAAGCTGGAGATCTACGACGACTCGCTGTTCGTGGTCCTCAAGCCGGTCGTGTACGAGCCGAAGAGCGACAAGGTGTCCACGGGCGAGCTGATGCTGTTCCTCGGCGACTCCTTCGTGGTGACCGTCAGGCACGGCGAGGGCGCGCCCCTGAAGGCCGTACGACAGCGCCTGGAGGCCGAGCCGGACTTCCTGAAGCAAGGGCCCACGGCGGTCCTGTACTCGGTCGCGGACGCCACCGTGGACCACTACCTGGAGGTCGCGGCGGAGCTCCAGACGGACCTGGAGGAGCTGGAGACCGAGGTGTTCTCGCCGCAGGGCGGCGGCACCCGGGACACCGCCGAGCGGATCTACACGTTCAAGCGGCAGATCCTGGAGTTCCGGCGGGCCACCGGGCCGCTGGCGATGCCGCTGGAACGGCTCGCGGGGGTCGGGCCCTGGGGCCTGGCCGCCGTGCCGTTCGTGCACGAGGAGGCGCGCCCGTTCTTCCGGGACGTGAACGACCACCTGACGCGGGTCAACGAGTCCGTGGACGGCCTCGACCGCCTGGTCTCGGACATCCTTTCGGCGCACCTGGCGCAGATGAGCGTGCGGCAGAACGACGACATGCGGAAGATCTCGGCGTGGGCGGCGATGGCGGCGGTCCCCACGATGATCGCGGGCGTCTACGGCATGAACTTCGACCACATGCCGGAGCTGCACTGGGTGTGGGCGTACCCGGCGGTGATCGTGGTGATGGCCGCGCTTGAACTCCTGCTGTACCGCATGTTCAAACGCCGCGGCTGGCTGTAGTCCGCCTCGGGCTCCGGCTCAGGCGAACTCGACGGACGTGCTCGCGGGGCCGCCCAGCGCGTCACGCCGCTCCGGCATCCTCAGCGACACCATGCGCCGCCATCCGCCGAGGCGCTCGTACACGTACATGGCCTGGATCCCCGCCGCGAGCGCGGCGGCCTTCGGCTTCGACCAGCCCAGTACGCGCCCCATGTGCGCCATGACGGCGAGGCTCACGTCCCGGTAGATCGCGATCTCGGCCAGGGCGCACTCGCGCAGGATCCGCTGGATGGTGCGCCCGTGCCCCGCGTAGGCGAACCGCAGCAACTCCTCGTGGCAGTACGCGAGGTGGTTGTCCTCGTCGTTCGAGATCATCCTGACGGCGCGGCCGAGATCCGGATCGTCGGCGAAGTGCTTGCGGAGCATCTCCATCTGCTCGGAGGCCCGCTGCTCGGTGACCCTGCTGTGCGCCAGGTACGTGACGATGTCCTGCACCGAGAGCCGCACGTCGCGCTTGAGCTGCTCGTGCGCGAGCCCGATGCCGTGCCGCTCCAGGAGCATCGTGTAGTCGGTCTCCGGGGGCACGGGCACCGGTTCGAGGCCGCGCTTCTTCATGAGGGCGTTGAAGATCCGCCCGTGCTTGTCCTCGTCCGCGCCGTGCCGCGCGATCTTGGGGGCGAGGCCGTGCTCGCTCTCGGGGACCAGGGCGGCGATCCGCCCGTTCTCCCAGCCGCCCTGGGACTCGCCGCTGGCGGCGATGGAACAGAACAGTCGGAACGACTCGTCGTTGTCGATGATCTCTTGGAACAGACTCCTGGCCGACAGCATCTGCGACCTCCATCTCGCCGCGCCGGACTCCCACTACTGCAAAGTCCGAGTCAAATGCGGGACATGGGGTGGGGCAACAGCTGTGCGGGCCAACTCGTCCGAACGGGGGACCCCGGCCGCGGAACCAGGCCGTAACCCGGCCCCGCGTGACGCGTTGTGCTCTGTGACGGCCGTGGCGGGGAAGACCCCCCGAGCCCCCACCACGGCCGCAGAAATCTCCCCGAGGCTTTACGCCAGTCCGGCGCGCTCCAGAGCCTCGGTGCCCGCCCGCAGCGAGGCGAGCCGCTCGTCCAGCGTGAGGCCCGCCGGGTTGACGGTCAGCGTGGTGACACCGGCCTCCGCGTAGGCCCGCATCCGGTCGGCGATGCGGTCCACGGAACCGAGCAGCGTGGTGGAGTCGATGAGCTGCTGCGGGATCGCCGCGGCCGCGCCCTCCTTGTCGCCCGCCAGGTACTTGTCCTGGATCTCGGCGGCCTCCTTCTCGTAGCCCATGCGCTGCGCGAGCTGGTTGTAGAAGTTCTGCTTGCGGCTGCCCATGCCGCCCACGTACAGGGCCGTGTAGGGGCGGAACATGTCGGCGAGCGTGCTGACGTCCTTGTCCTCGCCGAGCGCCAGCGGGACCGTGGGGCAGACGTCGAAGCCCTCCATGGTCTTGCCGGCCTTCTCGCGGCCCGCGCGGATGTGCTGCAGCGCGGTCTCCTCCAGGTGCTCGGCCGCCGGGAAGATCAGCAGGGCGCCGTCGGCGATCTCGCCGGTCTGCTCCAGGTTCTTCGGGCCGATCGCGGCGATGTAGAGCGGGATCCGCTCGCGCTCCGGGTGCACGATCAGCTTGAGCGGCTTGCCGGGCCCGTCGGGCAGCGGCAGCGTCCAGTGCGCGCCGTCGTGGGAGACCCGCTCGCGGCTCATGGCCTTGCGGATGATCTCCACGTACTCGCGGGTGCGCGCCAGTGGCTTGTCGAACTTGACGCCGTACCAGCCCTCCGAGACCTGCGGGCCCGAGACGCCGAGGCCGAGCCGGAAGCGGCCGCCGGACAGCGAGTCGAGGGTCGCGGCCGTCATCGCCGTCATCGTGGGCTGCCGGGCCGGGATCTGGAAGATGGCAGAGCCGACGTCGATCCGCTCCGTCTGGGCGGCGACGTACGCGAGGACGGTGGCGGCGTCGGAGCCGTAGGCCTCGGCGGCCCAGCACACCGCGTATCCGAGCTTGTCGGCCTCCTTCGCCACGGCCAGGTTGTCCGCGTCCATCCCCGCGCCCCAGTAGCCGAGGTTGATGCCGAGCTTCATTGACCACATCCCCTTAACGCCGTACCGAATCCGGTGAATTACCCATGGGTAAGGTGCCTCGACCGGCACCCTAACCCGCGGACCCCGGCGACAGATATCCACAGGAGCCCCGTTCCTGACCTTCGGCCAGTAACCTCAGCGCCCATGGAGCAGAGGCATCTCGGCCGCACCGGCCTGCGTGTGTCCCGGATCGGGCTCGGCACCCTCCTGTGGGGCCGGGACACCGACGAGCACGACGCCGCCGACCTGTTGAAGGCCTTCTGGGAAGCGGGCGGCACCCTCGTCGACACGGCCGACGTGTACGGGGACGGGGAGTCCGAGTATCTGCTCGGCAGGCTCATGGAGCGCCTGGTGCCGCGGCGCGACCTGGTGATCTCCACGAAGGCGGGCAGCGTGCCCGACCCCGACCGCCGCTTCGACGGCTCCCGCGGCCACCTCCTCGCCGCGCTGGACGCCTCGCTGTCCCGGCTCGGCACGGAGTACGTCGATCTGTGGCAGGTGCACGCGTACGACCCGGCGACCCCGCTCGACGAGACGCTCCAGGCCCTCGACATCGCGGTCAGCAGCGGGCGCGCGCGGTACGCGGGAGTGTCGAACTTCTGCGGCTGGCAGCTGGCCAAGGCGGGCACGTGGCAGCTCGCCGCGCCCGGGATGCGGACGCGGCTCGCCAGTACGCAGATGGAGTACTCGCTGCTCCAGCGGGGCGTGGAGCGCGAGGTGCTGCCCGCCGCCCTGGACCTGGGCATCGGCCTGCTGCCGTCGTCGCCGCTCGGCCGCGGGGTCCTGACCGGCAAGTACCGCACGGGCACGCCGTCCGACTCGCGGGGCGGCTCCGACCACATGGCGCCGTTCGTCGCGCCGTACCTCGACGAGGCGGCGGCGCACGTGGTGGACGCGGTGGCGATAGCGGCGGACGGGCTCGCCGTGACGCCGCTCCAGGTCGCGCTCGCGTGGGTGCGGGACCGGCCCGGGGTGGCCGCGCCGATCGTCGGCGCGCGCAACGCGCAGCAGCTCACGGCGGCGTTGTCAGTGGAGGCGCTTAGTCTTCCTGACGAGATCTGCCAGGCGCTCGACGATGTGTCGGCGCCCGTGCACCGCTACCCCGATCAGGACTGGAGCACGTTGTGAGTACGGAGTCCGCTGCCGCGGAGAACGAGTCAGGGGCCCGCCCCGACACGGGGCCGGACACGAACCCGGGGGGCCCGTCGGGGGGCGCCGGCACGGACACCGCGCCCCTGGAGAACACCGCCGAGGCCGGCGCCGGTGCCGAGGCGTCGGCGGGCGGGGCCGCCGAGGGGGCCGAGACGGGCGCTGCGGATGGCGACGGTGCCGGGGGCGAGGCGTCGGTGGATGGGGCCGCCGAGGTCGCGTCCGGGGAGGCCGCCGAGGCGATCGCTGCCGAAGGTGATGGAGCCGAGGTCGAGGTGCCGGCCGACGGGGCCGCCGAGGGTGCTTCCGAGGAGGTCGCTGCCGAGGGCGACGGAGCCGGGGCCGAGGTGTCGGCCGACGGGGCCGCCGAGGGTGCTTCCGAGGGGGCCGAGACGGTCGTTACCGAAGGCGACGGAGCCGGGGTCGAAGTGTCGGCCGACGGGGCCGCCGAGGGTGCTTCCGAGGGGGCCGAGCCGGTCGTTACCGAAGGCGACGGAGCCGGGGTCGAAGTGTCGGCCGACGGGGCCGCCGAGGCGGGCGGTGCCGAAGGGGACGGTGCCGGGGAGATGTCGGAGGCCGAGGCGGAGCTGGCCGCGCAGCGGGAGTTGCGGGAGCGGATCGCGCAGCGGAAGGCCGCCAAGGACGGGCCGATCGAGGCCGGGACGAAGCTGAGCGGCACCGCCGCCGACCTGCTCGCCGCCGTACGCGCGGTGGAGAGCGGCGAGAAGCCGGTCACCGCCCCCGTACTCGCGCGCCCCGAGCCCACCCCCGAGCCGCAGCGGGCCGCCGCCGAGGCCCCGCCCAGGCCGCGGGCCGACGCCCAGGCGGGCCCTGCCCCCGAGGCCGTCGCGGCCGTGCGTGCCGTGCTCGTCGAGGGCGGCGCGCCCGAGACGCTCGCCGACGCGGCCGCCGCCACCCTCGGCGAGGGAGCGGGCGAAGAACTGCGCGCGGACCCGTGGCAGTTGCTGCGGGTGAGCGGGGTCAGGCCCGAGCAGGCGGACGGTTTCGCGCGGGCGCTGCTCGGCGCCGAATGCGGTCCGGAGGACGAGCGGCGGGGCCGCGCCGTCACCGTCTGGCTCCTCGAACAGGCCGCGGACGCCGGCCACACGGCCCTCGACCTCCCGGTCCTCGCGGAGGCGCTCGGCAAGCGCGGCGTGCCCGACCCCGAGGAGGCCGTGCAGAGCGCCGTCGCGGAGGGCGACGCGCTGATCTTCCACGACCCCCTGGAGGACGCCCCCGCGCCCACCCCTGCCGCCGCGGAGGAGGACGGCGAGGAGGAGGAAGAGGCTGAGCGCCCCGTACGGGTCCTGGTCGGGCTCGAGCGGTACGCGCTCGCGGAGGAGAGCCTCGCCGACGGCCTCGCGCGGCTGATCAACGCCGCGCCCAAGGACGGAGGTCCCGCCGCCGCGGGCCTGGAGGAGGCGGCGGCTGCCGCGCGCGGCACGACGGCCGAGCTGATCCGGGCGATCGCCGCGCACCGCCTCGTCCTGCACACCGGCGGCGAGGCCGCCCGTGCCGAGCCGGTCGCGGCGGCGGAGGCCGCGGGCCGGCTGGGGCTGCGGGTGTGCGTCGCCGCGCACAGCACGGACGGCCGCCGCCGCGCCGCCGAACTCCTCGGCCCCGACGCCCCCGAGTCGGCGACGGCGACGGTGGCGGGGCTGCTCGCGCAGGCGGAGGGACCGGGGCTCGACCGGGACGGGGCGTTCGCCCTCGACGTGCTGGTGGTCCTGGACGCGCCGCAACTGACGGTGGGCGACGCGGCGATGCTCGTCGAGCTGCTCGCGGACGGCACGTGCCTCGTCCTGAGCGGCGATCCGGGGACGCTGTGGTCGGCGGGGCCCGGCCGGGTGTTCGCGGACGTCGCGGCGGCGGAGATCTGCCCGCGCATCGCCTCCCGTACGCCGGACTTCGGGCCGATCGGCGAGCTGGTCTCCGGTATCGGCATCGGTGAGCTGAACCAGGTGGAGGCGCCGGGCAAGGAGGTCGTGATCGTTCCGGTGCGGGACGCGGCGGAGGCGATCCACCGGACCGTGCAGCTGGTGGCGGACTCGGTGCCGCGGGCGATCGGGGTGCCGGCGGAGCAGACGCAGGTGATCACGCCGGGGCACGGTGGTGCGGCGGGGACGCGGGCGTTGAACGAGGCGTTGAAGGAGCGGCTCAACCCCGGGCCTGGACGGTTCGGGGGCTTCGACCCCGGGGACCGGGTGGTGTACGTGACCGGGCGCGGGCGGATTCGGCCCGGTGTGGTGGTCGGGGCGGACGCGGAAGGGTTGCGCATCGAGTGCGACGGGGCGCCGGTCCTCGTACCGAAGGAGCAGGTGGACCGGGGCGCGGTGCGGCACGGGTGGGCGATCACCGGGCATCAGGCGGTGGGGGTGCGGTGGCCCGCGGCCGTCGTGGTGCTGCCGGGCGATGCGACGCAGGCGCTCAGTCGTCCCTGGGTCTATACGGCCTTCGGACGCGGTGAGCGTCACCTCTCGGTGGTCCACGGCGCGGACGCGGCCCTCCCCCGAGCGGTCTCCTCGGTCCCCCCGAAACCCCGCACAACCCGCCTGCGCCCCCTGGTCCGAGCCCAGGTCCCGTCTCCGTAGCGCTCCCGCTCCACGGGGGACCGGGGGTTGGCGCCTGCCGCACCGTGGTTGGGGTTCGGCCCTGCCGCGCCGTGGCTGGGCTTGCCGCCTGGTGCGCCCTGGTTGGTGTTGGCGCCTGACCGCGCCGTGGTTCGCGCCCTCGTACCCGCTGCGCGGCACCGGGGGCCGCCTTGCCCACCCTGCCGCCCTGGGGGTCCCCCCGGACGGAGTCTGGGGGAGGCACGTTGCCCAAGGCGGTGGTGGCTGCCCGTAGGCGTTGCGGCACCCCGGGGTGCCTACGCCCCCGGAGGGGGCGGGGGGTGGGATCTTGGGCGGCGGCAGCAGCCCGTAGGCCGCGCGGCGACCGCAACGGGTGGGGCAGCCGCCCCGGCGGCCGTTCGCCCGAGGCGGTGGCGGCTGACCCCAGCCGTTGCGGCACCCCGTAGGGCCTACGCCCCCCGGAGGGGCGGCCCGCCGCCAGCAGCCGCACCGCCCGCTACACGCCCGGGTCCAGCGGCGGGTCGTCCGGGTCGAGGGTGTCGTCGTCGAAGACCGCGCTCACGTCGAAGCGGCAGACGACCTGCTGGGGGTCGACCTGGTCGAAGGGGGACTCCAGCCACTCCCCCGGTTCCGCCGGCTCGTCCGATGCCGTGACCCAGAGCGTGGAGTCGCCCTCCTCCAGGCCGAACTCCTTGTGCCGGGTGGCGATCTCGTCGGGCTCGAACTCGCCGAAGAGGACGCCGAGCGCGGCGTGCACGCTGCTCCCCGCCCCGTTCCCGGCGGAGCCGTCCTCGTCCAGGTCGGCGACCCGCCCGGCCTGGGAGAGCAGACGCTGCGGCTCGACCACGGCGTAGTCGCGTCGGATCAGCACGCTCAGCGCGTTCGGCTCCTCGGGCCCCGCGTACGGCGGCAGCGAGTCCTCGCCGCCGGGGATCTCGAAGGGGGTGACCTCGTCGTAGCGGTCGTAGAGGAGCTCGTCGTACTCCTCGGCCGCGGCGGCCAGTTCGTTGAACGCTTCGTAGACGGCCGGGTCGTCTTCTCCCGACCGGCGCTCGACGGCCGCCAAGTGGGCGTCGAGCGCAGCCTTGACCGCCTCAGCGGCGGCGCGTACCTCGGCAGCGGTGGGCTGCGCAGCATCAGACATAGTGCAGACGCTATCCGTACCGGGCCGCTGCCCGCACAATAGATGCGATGCCGGAATACGAATTTGTCGACGTGTACGTACCGCGCGGGGTCTCCCGCAAGGAGGCGACGCGTCTGCTGACGGACCATGCCGAGTACGGACACTGGGAGTTGGACCGATTGAGCCTGCGCCGCGACGGCAGTCGCCGCGTGCGCCTGCGCCGACGGATCATCCGCCAGGTACGGGCGACATGGTGACCTGACGCCGTACGAGAAGCCGTACGAGAAGAAGAGAAGCCGCCAGAGATCAAGAAATACGGAGCGGGCCCCGTCGCGCGGGACCCGCTCCGTCTCGAACCACTCTCTCGTACCGCCCGATGTCAGGCCGCGGCGTTCGCCCGCCGGTACAGCAGCGCGCCCGCGAGCAGCGCTCCGCCGGCGAGCGGCAGGGCCGCGCCCAGCGGCACCGAGCTTCCGGTCTCGGCGAGCGTGCCGGTCGCCCGGGGGCTGCCGGTCGGGCCGAGCTGGGACTCGCCCTTGGGCTGAGACACCGTCTGCGTCCCCGGCTCGTTCGGCGTGTTCCCCCCGCCGTCGTGCGGGGTGTCGGCCGGCGGCTGCCCGTGGTGCGAGGGCGGCGGGGTGTGCGAGTCCGACGGCGGCGGGGTCGAACTGTCGCCCCCGTTGGAGCAGTCGTTGCCCGTCGTGCTGTTCCCGATGGAACCGAGACCGACGGAGTTGCCGCACGCGTTGACCGGCACGTGCACCGGGATCGACACATGGTTGCCGGAACCGACGCCCGGCGAGTCCGATGAGCTTCCGCTCGCCTGCGAGCCGCCGGACTTGTCGCCCGAGTCGCCCGAGTCGTTCGAGCAGTCGTTGCCCGACGCGGGGTTGAGCAGTCCGACGACGTTGATGGTGTTGCCGCAGGCGTTCACCGGTACGTCCACGGGAGCCTCGACGGAGTTGCCGGACAGGACGCCCGGAGAGTCCGACGAGCTTCCGCTCGCGCCCGAGTCGGCCTGCGCGTAGCCCCCGGTGACGGCGAGTACGCCGGACGCGGCCGCCACGGTGATCAGGCCCTTCCGCATGACCTGTCGCATAGGTTTTCCTGCCTTGCCTAGAAGTCTTGCCCTGGAACGATGCCCAACCCGTCGGCCCCGGAGTGCGTGGACACGCGCTCCGGGGCCGGGGGCTCAGACCCTCAAGGGGTGAGGCACAACGACGTCAGTCGTTGGCGCAGGTGTTGCCGAAGGCGGGGTTCAGCAGACCGATCACGGAGATCGTGTTGCCGCACACGTTCACCGGGACGTGGATCGGAGCCTGAACAACGTTGCCCGAGAGCACGCCGGGGGACTGCACGGCAGCACCCTGAGCGCCCGAGTCGGCGACGGCCATGCCCGCACCCGCGAGAACCAGACCACCAGTGGCAGCCGCAGCAGCGACGACCTTCTTGATCATTATTCCTCCTTGTTGGCAAATGCAGTCCCAGCCGCGGACTGCACTCCCTGTAACGAGGAACAACCAATGGGGCTACGAGCGTCAGGACGGGTTCACTCGTTCCGGTTCACCATGTACACGCGAACGATTTCAGGACGCGTCGATGAAACGGTCGAGGACCCGCACGCCGAACTTCAGGCCGTCGACCGGCACCCGCTCGTCGACGCCGTGGAACATTCCGGCGAAGTCCAGCTCGGGCGGCAGCTGGAGCGGTGCGAAGCCGAAGTTGCGGATGCCGAGCTCCACGAAGGACTTGGCGTCGGTGCCGCCGGAGAGCATGTACGGGATGGCCTTGCCGATCGGGTCCTCGGCCTCGATGGAGGTCTTCATGGCCTCGACGAGCGCCCCGTCGAACGTGGTCTCGACGGCCTTGTCCGCGTGCACGTCCTCGCGCCGCACCTTCGGGCCGAGGATCCGGTCGAGGTCGGCGAGGAACTCGTCCTCGTGGCCGGGCAGGAAGCGGCCGTCGACGTTGGCCGTGGCCTCGCCGGGGATCACGTTCACCTTGTAACCGGCGCCCAGCTGCGTCGGGTTGGCGGTGTTGGAGAGCGTGGCGCCGATCAGCTTGGCGATGCCGCCGAGCTTGGCGATCGTCTCCTCCATGTCCTCCGGGTCGAGCTCGGTGCCGAGCGCGTCCCCGAGCTCGTCGAGGAAGGCGCGCAGCGTCTTGGTGACGCGGACCGGGAACTTGTGGCGGCCGAGCCGGGCGACGGCCTCGGACAGCTCGGTGATCGCGTTGTCGCGGTGGATCATGGAGCCGTGTCCGGCGGTGCCGGCCACGGTCAGCTTCATCCAGTGCATGCCCTTCTCGGCGGTCTGCACGAGGTAGAGCCTGCGCTGCTCGCTGACGGTGAACGAGAAGCCGCCGACCTCGCTGATCGCCTCGGTGACGCCCTCGAACAGGTCGGGGTGGTTGCGCACCAGGTGGCGGGCGCCGTAGACGCCGCCGGCCTCCTCGTCGGCGAGGAAGGCGAGGACGATGTCGCGCGGGGGCTTGCGGCCCGTGCGCAGCCGGTCGCGGACGACCGCGAGGGTCATCGCGTCCATGTCCTTCATGTCGACGGCGCCGCGGCCCCAGACGCAGCCGTCGGCGACCTCGCCGGAGAACGGGTGGTGGGTCCAGTCCGCCGCGTTCGCCGGGACGACGTCGGTGTGCCCGTGGATGAGGAGGGCGGGCCGCGAGGGGTCCTCGCCCTCGATCCGGGCGACCGTGGAGGCGCGGCCCGGATGGGACTCGAAGATCTGCGGGTCGAGGCCGACCTCCGCGAGCTTCTCGGCGGTCCACTCGGCGGCCTTGCGCTCGCCCGGGCCCGAGTGGTCGCCGTAGTTGCTGGTGTCGATCTGGATCAGTTCGCGGCAGAGGTCGACGACCTCGTCCTGCCCGGAGACCGCCCTGCCCGTGCTCGGCTCGCTCACGCTGCTTCCTCTCTTGCCGTGGATTCCCTCATCCTCTCTCTCCTCGGCCTCGGGACCCAAGGCCGGGCGCCCGGCGTCACGTGCCGTTCACAGTCGCGGGGCCGTCGGGCGGGGGGCTGATCGAGGCACTCCGAATCCCTGGTAATGTTCTCTGTGTCGCCGCGGGGAGCACCCCGCACAGAGCGGCAGACACCTTGTCCGGGTGGCGGAATGGCAGACGCGCTAGCTTGAGGTGCTAGTGCCCTTTATCGGGCGTGGGGGTTCAAGTCCCCCCTCGGACACAGAGAAAGACCCCAGTTCATCTGGGGTCTTTTGCGTTTCCGGGGGAGCTGGCTCCCTGTGGCCCGAGTGGCGCGTGATGCAATGGTCGGCCACGAGAGGGAACAGGGGTGGCGTACGGCGTGTTGGCGAACGGTGGGCCCGGGGCGGACGGTTTCCGCCCACTGGACGACCGCGATCCTCGGACGGCGGGCGGGTACCGCCTGGTCGCACGGCTCGGTGCGGGTGGCATGGGCCGGGTCTATCTGTCGCACACGCCGGGCGGCCGTGCCGTCGCCGTCAAGGTGATCAGACCGGAGCTGGCCGAGGACCCCGAGTTCCGCCGCAGGTTCCGTATCGAGGTCGCCGCCGCGGGCAAGGTGCACGGGCTCTACACGGCGCCGGTCGTCGACAGCGACACCGAGAGCGATGTGCCGTGGTGCGCGACCGCGTACGTCCCCGGGCCCTCGCTCGCGGAGGCGGTGCGGGAGCACGGGCCGCTGCCGGTGGACACGGTCCTCCGGATGACGGCCGGGATAGCGGAGGCGCTGCAGGCCGTGCACGACGCGGGGATCGTGCACCGGGACCTGAAGCCGTCGAACGTGCTGCTGGCCTCGGACGGGCCCCGGGTCATCGACTTCGGTGTGGCGCGGGCCGCGGACGCGACGTCCGTGACGAGCAGCGGGACGACCGTGGGCACGGTCGCGTACATGGCTCCCGAGCAGGTGCTCGGCGGTTCGGCGAGCGGGTCCGCCGACGTGTTCGCGCTCGGGCAGACCGCGGTGTTCGCGGCGACCGGGAGCACCGCGTACGGGGAGGGCGAGGCGCACGCGGTGCTGTACCGCGTGGTGCACGAGGAACCGGATCTGTCGCAGGTGCCGGAGCCGCTGCGGGAGTTGGTGTCCGGCTGCCTCAGCAAGAAGCCGGAGGACCGGCCCTCGGTGACGGAGGTCATCGAGAAGGTCCACTCCATACGTGAGTCCCTGCCCGGTGGTCCGGCCCCCGCCACGGACGCGTGGCTGCCGGGCGAGGTCGCCGAGGGGATCGCCGTACGGGCCGAGGGGGCGCGGGTGGCGGGGGCGGAGCCGACGGGGCCCGCGGAGCCGCCGAGCGAGGCGGCTCCCGTCGCGCCGGCCGGGGCCCCGGTCGCGGGCCCCGCTGGTGCCGAGACGGCCGCCGTGGGCACGCGGCCGCCGCGCAAGCGGGCGCGGGCCTGGCTCGCGGCGGCCGGAGTGGTGCTGGTGGCGTGCGGCGCGGCGGCGACGGTGTTCTATCTGGTGCCGCGGGGCGGGGGCCCTGACGGCAAGGCCGCGGGGCCCGCGACGTCGGCCCGCGCGGACGTGACGCGGTCGGCCTCCGCGTCGGCCTCCCCCGGCGGAAAGGCGTCCCGCTCCCCCGGTTCCTCCGCCGCTCCGGAGGCGTCCAGGTCGGCGGTGGCGCCCGCGCCTTCGGGGGCTCCGGCGGACGGCGGCGGGGACGAGCCCTCGACGCCCGAAACGAGTGGGGCGCCGACGTCCGAGCCGCCGCCCGCGGCGACGTACCCGGGCATCCTGATGACGGACGGCCAGGACCTGTATCTCGCGGACGATCCGGTGCGGGCGAAGCCCGACGACGGGCGGGTGGACGAGGATCTCCACTACGCCGTGTTCAGCAACGGCGCGAAGCTGTCGCCGGGCACCGCGTCCGGGGCCTCGCTTGCGCTGCTGCCTGCCGACCAGCCGGCCACGCTCGACGCGTGCAGGGGCGCGGGGGCGGGCCAGGACGCGTACTGGGTGTACGAGCTGCCGGTGGGCCAGCGGCTCTGTCTGACCAGCGGTTCGGGGAACGTGGCGCTGCTGACGCTGCGCGGCAAGACCGAAGGCAAGAACGTGACGCTCGACGCAAAGGTGTGGCGCGCCGCCGCCCAGTAGGCAGGACAGCACGAAGCCCGCGGGACCACGGGGTCGCGCGGGCTTCGTGTGCCGGTGGGCCGGGTTACTTGGACTCGACCGCGTGGCCGCCGAACTGGTTGCGCAGAGCGGCGATCATCTTCATCTGCGGGGAGTCCTCCTGGCGGGAGGAGAAGCGGGCGAAGAGCGAGGCCGTGATCGCCGGGAGCGGCACCGCGTTGTCGATGGCCGCCTCGACGGTCCAGCGGCCCTCGCCGGAGTCCGCCGCGAAGCCGCGCAGCTTGTCCAGGTGGGCGTCCTCGTCCAGGGCGTTGACGGCGAGGTCGAGCAGCCAGGAGCGGATGACCGTGCCTTCCTGCCAGGAGCGGAAGACCTCGCGGACGTTGTCCACGGAGTCGACCTTCTCCAGGAGCTCCCAGCCCTCGGCGTAGGCCTGCATCATGGCGTACTCGATGCCGTTGTGGACCATCTTGGAGAAGTGGCCCGCGCCGACCTTGCCGGCGTGGACGTAGCCGTAGTCGCCCTCGGGCTTGAGGGCGTCGAAGATCGGCTTCACGCGGGCGACGTTCTCGTCCGAGCCGCCGACCATCAGGGCGTAGCCGTTCTCGAGGCCCCAGACGCCGCCGGAGACACCGGCGTCGACGAAGCCGATGCCCTTGGCCGCCAGCTCCTCGGCGTGCTTCTCGTCGTCGGTCCAGCGGGAGTTGCCGCCGTCGACGACGACGTCGCCCTCGGAGAGGAGCTCCTTCAGCTCGTCGACCGTGGACTGGGTGGCGGCGCCGGCCGGAACCATCACCCAGACCACGCGCGGGCCTTCGAGCTTCTCGACGAGTTCGGCGAGGGAGGCGACGTCCGAGACCTCGGGGTTGCGGTCGTAGCCGACGACCTCGTGGCCTGCGCGGCGGATGCGCTCGCGCATGTTGCCGCCCATCTTGCCGAGACCGATGAGACCGAGCTGCATGTCAGTTCACTACTTTCCGTGCTGGTAAGGGCTAGTTGCGGCCGCGCAGCGCGCGGTAGGTGTTGACCAGGGACCGCGTGGACGCGTCGAGGCCGGGGACCTCGGCGCCCTCGGTCAGCGCGGGCTCGACGCGCTTGGCGAGGACCTTGCCGAGTTCGACGCCCCACTGGTCGAAGGAGTCGATGTTCCAGATGGCGCCCTGGACGAAGACCTTCTGCTCGTAGAGGGCGATGAGCTGGCCGAGGACCGAGGGAGTCAGCTCGCGGGCCAGGATCGTCGTGGTGGGGTGGTTGCCCTTGAACGTGCGGTGGGCGACCTGCTCCTCCGCGACGCCCTCGGCGCGCACCTCGTCGGCGGTCTTGCCGAAGGCGAGGGCCTGGCCCTGCGCGAACAGGTTGGCCATCAGCAGGTCGTGCTGGCCCTTGAGGTCCTCGCTCAGCTCGCCGACCGGCTGCGCGAAGCCGATGAGGTCCGCGGGGATCAGCTTCGTGCCCTGGTGGATGAGCTGGTAGTAGGCGTGCTGGCCGTTGGTGCCGGGGGTGCCCCAGACGACCGGGCCCGTCTGCCACTCGACGCCGCGGCCCTCGCGGTCCACCGACTTGCCGTTGGACTCCATGTCCAGCTGCTGGAGGTAGGCGGTGAACTTCGACAGGTAGTGCGAGTACGGGAGCACCGCGTGCGACTGCGCGCCGTGGAAGTTGCCGTACCAGACGCCCAGGAGGCCGAGCAGCAGCGGCGCGTTGGCCTCGGCGGGGGCCGTGCGGAAGTGCTCGTCGACGAGGCGGAAGCCGTCGAGCAGCTCGCGGAAGGCGTCGGGGCCGATCGCGATCATCAGCGAGAGGCCGATGGCGGAGTCGAAGGAGTAGCGGCCACCGACCCAGTCCCAGAACGCGAACATGTTGTCCGTGTCGATGCCGAACTCGGAGACCTTCTCGGCGTTCGTCGACAGGGCCACGAAGTGCTTGGCGACGGCCTTGTCGTCGCCGCCGAGCCCGTCGAGGAGCCAGGCGCGGGCGGCCTTCGCGTTGGTGATCGTCTCGATCGTCGTGAAGGTCTTGGACGCGATGATGAAGAGCGTCTCTGCCGGATCGAGGTCGCGGACGGCCTCGTGCAGGTCGGCGCCGTCGACGTTCGAGACGAAGCGGAACGTCAGGTCGCGGGCGGTGTACGGGCGCAGGGCCTCGTAGGCCATGGCGGGGCCGAGATCGGAGCCGCCGATGCCGACGTTGACGACGTTCTTGATCCGCTTGCCGGTGTGGCCCGTCCACTCCCCCGTACGGATCCGGTCGGCGAAGACGGCCATCTGGTCGAGGACGGCGTGCACCTTCGGCACGACGTTCTCGCCGTCGACCTCGATCACGGCGTCGGCCGGGGCGCGCAGGGCCGTGTGCAGGACGGCGCGGTCCTCGGTCGTGTTGATCTTGTCGCCGCGGAACATGGCGTCGCGCTGCCCGAACACGTCGGTGGCGGTGGCCAGTTCCTGGAGCAGGGCGAGGGTCTCGTCCGTGACCAGGTGCTTCGAGTAGTCGATGTGCAGGTCGCCGACGTTCAGGGTGTAGCGCTCGGCGCGCTGCGGGTCCTTCGCGAAGAGGTCGCGCAGGTGCGTGCCGTTGAACTTCGCGCGGTGGTCCTCGAGGGCCGTCCACTGCGGGCGGCGGGTGAGGAAGGGGGTGCTGTCAGGCATGTTGAACGGACTCCTTGGGTGCGGAGGTGCCGGCTTGCAGCGCGACCGCGTACATCTCGTCGGCGTCGAGGCGGCGGAGTTCCTCCGCGATCAGCTCGGCGGTGGAGCGGACCTTGAGGGCGAGGGTGCGCTCGGGCTGGCCCGGCAGGGTCAGCGTGGCGAGCGGGCCCTCGGGCCTGTCGATGCGGATGTCGCCGCCGGGCGTGCCGAGGCGGACCGCGGTGACGACGGGGCCCGGGGTGGTGACGCGCTCGACGGGGACGCCGAGCCGGGCGCCGAGCCAGCGTGCGAGCAGTTCGGCGCTGGGGTTGCCGGCCTCGGACTCGACGGCGGCGGACACCACGTCGGCGCGCGCCTGGTCGAGGGCGGCGGCCAGCATGGAGCGCCACGGGGTGAGCCGGGTCCAGGCCAGGTCGGTGTCGCCGGGCGCGTAGTGGGCGGCGCGCCGGTCGAGGGCGGCGAGCGCGTCCTCGTCGGCGTACAGGTCGGTGATGCGGCGGGCGGCGAGGGCGCCGAGCGGGTCCTTGGCGGGCTCGTCGGGGGCGTCCACGGGCCACCACACGACGACCGGGGCGTCGGGCAGCAGCAGCGGCAGGACGACGGAGTCGGCGTGCTGGCCGGTCTCGCCGTACAGGCGCAGGATCACGGTCTCGCCGGTGCCGGCCTCGGAGCCGACCCTGACCTCCGCGTCGAGGCGGTTGCCGTGCCGGTCGCGGGGCAGCCGCTTGGTGCGCCGGATGACGACGAGGGTGCGCGAGGGGTGCTCGCGGGACGCCTCCTGGGCGGCCTTCGTCGCGTCGTACGCGTTCTCCTCGTCCGTGACGATGACCATCGTCAGGACCATGCCCACGGCGGGCGTCCCGATGGCCCGGCGCCCTTCGACGAGCGCCTTGTTGATCTTGCTTGCCGTGGTGTCGGTCAGGTCGATCCTCATGGCCTGCGCCAGCTCCGTCCGTCTCGTGCGAGCATCTCGTCCGCTTCCCTCGGGCCCCAGCTGCCCGAGGCGTACTGGGCGGGCCTTCCGACCTTGTCCCAGTGCTCCTCGACGGGGTCGAGGATGCGCCAGGACTCCTCGACCTCCTCCGTGCGCGGGAAGAGGTTGGCGTCGCCCAGCAGCACGTCCAGGATCAGTCGTTCATACGCTTCCGGGCTGGACTCGGTGAACGACTCGCCGTAGGCGAAGTCCATGGACACGTCGCGGATCTCCATCGACGTACCCGGCACCTTGGATCCGAAGCGCACCGTCATGCCCTCGTCCGGCTGGACGCGGATGACGACGGCGTTCTGGCCGAGTTCCTCGGTGGCGGTGGAGTCGAACGGGGAGTGCGGGGCGCGCTGGAAGACGACGGCGATCTCGGTGACGCGGCGGCCGAGGCGCTTGCCGGTGCGCAGGTAGAACGGGACGCCCGCCCAGCGGCGGTTGTCGATCTCCAGCTTCACGGCGGCGTAGGTGTCGGTCTTCGACTTGGGGTCGATGCCGTCTTCCTGGAGGTAGCCGCGGACCTTCTCGCCGCCCTGCCAGCCGGCCGCGTACTGGGCGCGGACGGTGGAGTTCTCCAGGTCGGCGGGGAGCCGCACGGACTTGAGGACCTTGAGCTTCTCGTTGACCAGCGACTCGGCGTCGAACGCGGCCGGCTCCTCCATCGCCGTGAGGGCGAGCAGCTGGAGCAGGTGGTTCTGGATGACGTCGCGGGCGGCGCCGATGCCGTCGTAGTAGCCGGCGCGGCCACCGATGCCGATGTCCTCGGCCATCGTGATCTGCACGTGGTCGACGTACGACCGGTTCCAGATGGGTTCGTACATCTGGTTGGCGAAGCGGAGCGCCAGGATGTTCTGGACGGTCTCCTTGCCGAGGTAGTGGTCGATGCGGAAGACCTGCTCGGGCGAGAACACGTCGTGCACGATCGCGTTCAGCTCGCGCGCCGACTCCATGTCGTGGCCGAACGGCTTCTCGATGACGGCACGCCGCCACGAGCCCTCGGGGGCGTCCGCGAGGCCGTGCTTCTTGAGCTGCTGGACGACCTTGGGGAAGAACTTCGGCGGTACGGAGAGGTAGAACGCGTAGTTGCCGCTGGTGCCGCGCTTCTCGTCGAGCTCGTCGACGGCGCTGCGCAGCTGGGAGAACGCGGTGTCGTCGTCGAAGTCGCCGGGGATGAAGCGCATGCCCTCGGCGAGCTGCTGCCAGACCTCCTCGCGGAAGGGGGTGCGGGCGTGCTGCTTGACCGAGTCGTGGACGACCTGCGCGAAGTCCTGGTCCTCCCACTCACGCCGGGCGAAGCCGAGGAGCGAGAAGCCCGGCGGCAGCAGGCCGCGGTTGGCGAGGTCGTAGACGGCCGGCATCAGCTTCTTGCGGGACAGGTCGCCCGTGACGCCGAAGATGACGAGCCCGGAGGGGCCCGCGATGCGCGGCAGGCGCCGGTCGCGGGGGTCCCTCAGCGGGTTCTGCCAAGCAGTGGAGCTCACTTGGACTCAGCCTCCGTCAGGCGGGAGGAGACGGTGGAGAGCAGGTCGTTCCAGGCGGCCTCGAACTTGGCGACGGCCTCGTCCTCGAGCTGCTGGGTGACCTCGTCGAGCGAGATGCCGAGCGCGTCGACGGCCTTGAGCTCGGCGCGGGCCTGCTCGTAGCGGCCGGTGACGGTGTCGCCGGTGATCTCGCCGTGGTCGCCGGTGGCCTTGAGGGTGCCCTCGGGCATGGTGTTGACGGTGCCGGGGGCGACCAGCTCGTCGACGTACAGGGTGTCCTTGTACGCCGGGTCCTTGACGCCGGTGGAGGCCCACAGCGGGCGCTGCTTGTTGGCGCCGGCGGCCTCCAGCTTGGTGGCGCGCTCGGAGCCGAAGACCTGCTCGAAGGCCTCGTAGGCGAGACGCGCGTTGGCGAGCGCGGCCTTGCCCTTGGCGTTCTTGGCCTCGTCCGTGCCGATCTTGTCGAGGCGCTTGTCGATCTCGGCGTCGACGCGCGAGACGAAGAAGGAGGCGACCGAGTGGATCGAGGAGAGGTCGATGCCGCGCTCGTGGGCCTTCTCCAGGCCCGCCAGGTAGGCGTCCATGACGGCCTGGTAGCGGTCGAGGGAGAAGATCAGCGTGACGTTGACCGAGATGCCGAGGCCGATGACCTCGGTGATCGCCGGGAGGCCCGCGAGGGTGGCCGGGATCTTGATCATCACGTTGGGGCGGTCGACGAGCCAGGCCAGCTGCTTGGCCTCGGCGATGGTGGCCTCGGTGTTGTGGGCGAGGCGCGGGTCGACCTCGATGGAGACGCGACCGTCACGGCCGTTCGTGGCGTCGTACACCGGGCGCAGGATGTCGGCGGCGGCGCGCACGTCCTGCGTGGTCATCATGCGGACGGCCTCGTCGACGGTGACCTTGCGGACGGCCAGGTCGGCGAGCTGCTCCTCGTAGCCCTCGCCCTTGCCGATGGCGGCCTGGAAGATCGAGGGGTTCGTCGTGACACCCACGACGTGGCTGTCCGCGATGAGCTCGGCGAGGTTGCCGGACTCGATGCGGGTGCGGGACAGGTCGTCCAGCCAGATGGAAACGCCTTCGTCGGAAAGGGCCTTGAGGGGGGCGACGGCGTTGCTCATGGTCTGCTTCATCTTCTTTCGTACGTACGTGCTTGCGTAAGGGTCAGGCGCGGGCGGCGGCCAGGGACTCCTTGGCCTTGGCGGCGACGTTCTCGGCGGTGAAGCCGAACTCGGCGAACAGGGTGCCGGCGTCGGCGGAGGCGCCGAAGTGCTCCAGGGAGACGATGCGGCCGGCGTCGCCGACGTAGCGGTACCAGGTCAGGGCGATGCCGGCCTCGACGGCGACACGGGCCTTGACGGACGGCGGCAGGACGGACGCGCGGTAGTCGGCGTCCTGCTCCTCGAACCACTCGACGGACGGCATGGAGACGACGCGGGTCGCGATGCCCTCGGCCTCCAGCTGTTCGCGGGCGGCGACGGCGAGCTGGACCTCGGAGCCGGTGGCGATGAGGACCACGTCCGGGGTCTCCTTCGACGCCTCGACCAGGACGTAACCGCCCTTGGCCGCGTCGTCGTTGGCCTCGTACGTGGGCAGACCCTGGCGGGAGAGGGCCAGGCCGTGCGGGGCGGGCTTCTCGGTTCCACGCTTCAGGATCTCGCGCCAGGCGATGGCGGTCTCGTTGGCGTCGGCCGGGCGGACGACGTTCAGGCCGGGGATGGCGCGCAGCGCGGCGAGGTGCTCGACGGGCTGGTGGGTCGGGCCGTCCTCGCCGAGGCCGATGGAGTCGTGGGTCCACACGTAGGTGACCGGGAGCTGCATCAGGGCGGACATGCGGACGGCGTTGCGCATGTAGTCGGAGAACACGAGGAACGTGCCGCCGTAGATGCGGGTGTTGCCGTGCAGCGCGATGCCGTTCATCTCGGCGGCCATCGAGAACTCGCGAATGCCGAAGTGCACGGTGCGGCCGTACGGGTCGGCCTCCGGGAGCGGGTTGCCCTTCGGGAGGAAGGACGACGTCTTGTCGATGGTGGTGTTGTTCGAGCCGGCGAGGTCGGCGGAGCCGCCCCACAGCTCGGGGATCACCGGGCCGAGCGCCTGGAGGGTCTTGCCGGACGCGGCGCGCGTGGCGACCTTGGTGCCGGTCTCGAAGACGGGCAGCGCGTCCTCCCAGCCCTCGGGCAGACGGCCCGCGAGCACGCGGTCGAGGGTCGCGGAGCGCTCCGGGTTGGCGCCGCGCCACTCGGCGAGCTTCTTGTCCCAGGCGGCGTGCGCCTCGGCGCCGCGGTCCAGGGCCTTGCGGGTGTGCGCGACGACCTCGTCCTCGACGATGAAGGACTGCTCGGGGTCGAAGCCGAGGACCTTCTTCGTGGCGGCGATCTCCTCGGCGCCGAGCGCCGAGCCGTGGGAGGCCTCGGTGTTCTTGGCGTTCGGGGCGGGCCAGGCGATGATCGTGCGCATCGCGATGATCGACGGCTTGTCGGTGACGGCCTTGGCGGCGGCCAGCGCCTCGTACAGGGCCTTCGGGTCGACGTCGCCCTCGGCGGTCGGCTCGATGCGCTGCACGTGCCAGCCGTACGACTCGTAGCGCTTCAGCACGTCCTCGGAGAACGCGGTCGCGGTGTCGCCCTCGATCGAGATGTGGTTGTCGTCGTAGACGAAGACGAGGTTGCCGAGCTTCTGGTGGCCCGCGAGGGAGCTGGCCTCGGCGGAGACGCCCTCCTCCAGGTCGCCGTCGGAGACGATCGCCCAGATGGTGTGGTCGAAGGGGCTGGTGCCCTCGGGGGCCTCCGGGTCGAAGAGGCCGCGCTCGTAGCGGGCGGCCATCGCCATGCCCACGGCGTTGGCGACGCCCTGGCCGAGCGGACCCGTCGTGGTCTCGACGCCTGCGGTGTGGCCGTACTCGGGGTGGCCCGGCGTCTTCGAGCCCTGCGTGCGGAACGCCTTCAGGTCGTCGAGCTCCAGCTCGTAGCCGGAGAGGAAGAGCTGGGTGTAGAGGGTGAGGCTGGTGTGGCCGGGCGAGAGCACGAAGCGGTCGCGGCCGGTCCACTCCGGGTCGGCCGGGTCGTGCCGCATGGCCTTCTGGAAGATCGTGTACGCGGCCGGGGCGAGGCTCATGGCGGTGCCGGGGTGACCGTTGCCGACCTTCTGCACGGCGTCCGCCGCGAGGAGGCGCGCGGTGTCGACGGCACGCTGGTCGCTTTCGGTCCACTCGAAGGGGGCCTCGAAGGGGTCGAGTCCGTCCGGTGTCTGCGTGCTCATCTGTACAGCTTCCTTCGCATCCGTTGTCCTGCCGAGGTGCCGAAAGGCACCGCCCGACCGGGCCCAAAGTCCCAGGTCGAACCACCTACGAATGTAAAGGTCATACTTTTGGCTCGACAGGTGCCCCCGTGCCAGCGTTCGGTGAAAATGGGACACGCACAACGGGCCGAGCCAAGGACAGTGGATGACGGAGCAGGACCCCTCACAGACGAGCGCACATCTGGGATCGGGGGCGCACATCCGCACGTATCCGTTCGACCCGAGCGCGAGCCTCTCGGGCGTCGGGATCCAGGTCGGACCGATGGGTTCGGAGGGTCCGTGGGCGGGCGGCGTCGGCCTCTCGCGGCGCGTGCACCGCATCGACTTCCACGTCCTGTTGTTCTTCCGCGAGGGCCCGGTCCACCACATGATCGACTTCACGGAGTACGAGGTGGGGGCCGGGGACGTGCTGTGGATCCGGCCGGGCCAGGTGCACGGGTTCTCGACGGACGAGCCGTACGTCGGCACCGCGCTCACCATGCAGCCGGGGTTCCTGCCGCGGGCCATCGTCGAGGCGACCGGGCTCTACCGCTACGACCGGCCGCCGCTGCTCCACCCCGATCCGGACCAACTCGCCGCGATCGACGCCTCGTTGGTGCAGCTGCGGCGCGAGTACCTGGACACGTCGACGCTGCCCCTGAGCCTGCACACGGCGGTGCTGCGGCACACCCTGACGGCGCTGATGCTGCGGGTGGCGCATGTGTCGGCGCAGGCCGCGGCGGAGGACGACGGGACGCCGCAGCAGGACACGACCTTCACCCGGTTCCGCACGGCGGTCGAGCAGGGGTTCACGTCCAACCACAGCGTGAGCGCGTACGCCGACGAGTTGGGGTACTCGCGCCGCACGCTGGTCCGGGCGGTGCGGGCGGCGACGGGTCTCACCCCGAAGGCGTTCATCGACCGGCGGGTGGTCCTGGAGGCGAAGCGGATGCTGGCGCACACGGAACTGCCCGTGGGGCGCATCGGGGTGGCGGTCGGCTTCGCGGACTCGGCCAACTTCTCGAAGTTCTTCCAGCAACATGTGGGGGTGTCACCCGCGGGGTTCAGGGCCGAACAGGCGTGAGCTGTCCCGTTGGCACAATGACCCCATGTCACGCACCTCCCCCGCCTGCCCCTGCGGGCTCCCGGCCCCGTACGAAGACTGCTGCGGGCGCTACCACTCCGGCAGCGCCGCCGCCCCCACCGCCGAGGCCCTGATGCGGTCCCGGTACGCCGCGTTCGTGCGGCAGGACGGGCCGTATCTGCTGCGGACCTGGCACCCGGACACCCGGCCGCCCGGCATCGACTTCGCGGACGCGCCGAGGTGGGCCGGGCTCGAGATCGTCGAGGCGACGGACGGCTCCGCCTTCCACCAGCGCGGCACCGTCACCTTCCGCGCCCACTACCGGGGCGGTGTGCTGCACGAGCGCAGCCGGTTCTCCCGGGTGGACGGCGCGTGGGTGTACGTCGACGGCGACTTCGTCGAGTAACCCCCGTGCGGGGCGCGGGAGTTCGCGGGAGTTCAGGGCGCGAGGATGTCCAGCTCCTGCAGCGCGCCGACCGCGATCTCGCGCGTCAGCTCCTCCGCGCGCTCCGCGTTCCGCTCCCGCACCGCCTCCGCGACCTTGACGTGCAGGCTGACCGCCGCCGGGTCCGGGTCCTCGAACATCACCTGGTGGTGGGTGCGGCCCGCGAGGACCTCCGCCACCAGGTCGCCGAGGTGGGCGAACATCTCATTGCCCGACGCATTCAGGACGATGCGGTGGAACTCGACGTCGTGGCCGAGGTAGGCCTCCAGCTGCTGACCGCGTGACGTCGCCACCATGCCGAGCGCGCACTCGGTGAGCGCCGCGCACTGCTCCGCGCTCGCGTTCCGCGCCGCGAGGCCCGCCGCCACCGGCTCCACCGCCGAACGGAGCACCGTCAGCGAGCGCAGCTGCCGCGGCCGGTCGGAGCCCGCGAGGCGCCACCGGATGACCTGCGGATCGTAGACGTTCCACTCCTCCGCGGGCCGCACCGTGACGCCGACCCGCCGCCGCGAGGCCACGAGGTGCATCGACTCCAGGACGCGCACCGCCTCCCGCATGACCGAGCGGGACACCTCGAACCGCTGAGCGAGTTCATCCGTGCGCAGGACACTACCGGCGGGGTACTCGCCGGCCGTGATCGCGGGCCCGAGGCTGTCCAGTACGCGGGCGTGCAGGCCCCGGCCCTCTGTGGTCATGGGACAACCCTAGCGCCGGACTCAATGGTCTGACTTTTATGTCACACCCTCTTGAATTAATCAGACCTATTGAGTTTCAGTGTGGTGTCACAGCGATGTCGACGAAGACAGCGAAACGAGGCAGTACCCGATGAGCACCCCCCACGTCGTCGTGGTCATGGGCGTCGCAGGAACCGGCAAGACCACGATCGGTCCCCTGCTCGCCGAACGGCTCGGCGTCCCCTACGCCGAGGGCGACGACTTCCACCCCGAGGCCAACATCGCGAAGATGTCGGCCGGCACCCCCCTGACGGACGAGGACCGCTGGCCCTGGCTCGACGCCATCGGCCGCTGGGCGCACAGCCGCGCGGGACTCGGCGGGGTGGTCTCCAGCTCCGCCCTCAAGCGCAGCTACCGCGACCGCCTCCGCGCCGAGGCCCCCGGCGCCGTCTTCGTCCACCTCACCGGCTCGCGCGAGCTGATCGAGGACCGGATGGGTCATCGGGAGGGGCACTTCATGCCCACGTCGCTGCTCGACTCGCAGTTCGCCACGCTCCAGCCGCTCGCCGCGGACGAGGCAGGCGTGGCCGTCGATGTCTCGGGCACGCCCGAGGAGATCGCGGACCGGGCCGTCGCGGCCCTGGCGGAGCTCGACTCCACCGCCGCGACGCCGTAACCCCCGCACCGGAACCCCACACCGGCAAGTTCCCCCCGTCCTCCCCCCCCCACTCGTTCAAGGGATAAGACCGTGACCAGACTCAGCGTCGAGATGCTGGCAGCGGACACCGTCGAGCCGATCACGTCCGCGGGCCATGCCCAGCTCGGGATCGCCGTGCTCGCGGGCATCGCCGTCATCGTCCTGCTCATCACCAAGTTCAAGATGCACGCCTTCCTGGCGCTGACCATCGGCTCGCTCGCGCTCGGCGCGTTCGCCGGGGCGCCGCTGGACAAGGTGATCGAAAGCTTCAGCGGCGGGCTCGGCGACACCGTCGCGGGCGTCGGCGTGCTCATCGCGCTCGGCGCGATCCTCGGCAAGCTGCTCGCCGACTCCGGCGGCGCCGACCAGATCGTCGACACGATCCTCGCCAAGGCCGGCAAGTCCGGTGGCAGGGCCATGCCGTGGGCCATGGTGCTCATCGCGGCCGTGATCGGCCTGCCGCTCTTCTTCGAGGTCGGCATCGTCCTGCTGATCCCCGTCGTCCTGATGGTCGCCAAGCGCGGCAACTACTCGCTGATGCGGATCGGCATCCCGGCCCTCGCGGGCCTCTCCGTGATGCACGGTCTGATCCCGCCGCACCCCGGCCCGCTCGTCGCCATCGACGCGGTCGACGCCAACCTCGGGCTCACGCTGGCCCTCGGCATCCTCGTCGCCATCCCGACGGTGATCGTCGCGGGACCCGTCTTCTCGAAGTACGCGGCCAAGTGGGTCGACGTCCAGGCCCCCGAGAAGATGATCCCGGCCCGCGCCTCCGACGACCTGGAGAAGCGTCCGAGCTTCGGCGCCGCCGTCGCGACGATCCTGCTCCCGGTCGTGATGATGCTGGCCAAGGCGCTCGTCGACGTCATCGTGGACAACCCGGACGCCACCGTCCAGCGCGTCTTCGACGTGGTCGGCAACCCGATGATCGCGCTGCTCGTCGCCGTCGTCGTCGGCATGTTCACGCTGGGCCGGCCTGCCGGCTTCACGCGGGGCAAGCTCCTCGCCACCACCGAGAAGTCCCTCGCGCCGATCGCGGGCGTGCTGCTCATCGTCGGTGCCGGTGGTGGCTTCAAGGGCACCCTGGTCGACTCCGGCGTCGGCGAGATGATCATGGAGATCTCCAAGGACTGGGGTCTCCCGACGCTGCTGCTCGCCTGGCTCATCGCGGTCGTCATCCGCGTCGCCACGGGTTCGGCGACGGTCGCCACGGTCTCCGCCGCCGGTCTGGTCGCGCCCCTCGCGGCCAACATGAGCGACTCGCACACGGCGCTGCTCGTGCTCGCCATCGGCGCGGGTTCGCTGTTCTTCAGCCACGTCAACGACGCGGGGTTCTGGCTCGTGAAGGAGTACTTCGGGCTGAGCGTCGGTCAGACGGTGAAGACGTGGTCCGTGATGGAGACGATCATCTCCGTCGTGGCAGGCGCGCTGGTGCTGCTGCTGTCGCTGGTGATCTAGCGGCCGACCGCACCCTACGACGGCGATGGGCGCCCACCACTCGGTGGGCGCCCATCGCCGTTGTGTTGTGCGGCAGCGGTGTCACGGCCTCGGGGCTCCGCCCCGGACCCCGCTCCTCAATCGCCGGAGGGGCTTGATCGGGTCGACTTCTGGTCCAGTTGGAAGGCCTCGTTGCCCAGGCCGATGCGGGCGTGTGCCTGGGGGGAACGGCGTCGCAGGAGGACGCCGTGGACGGCGCCTGCGAGCGCGGCCAGGGCGATCAGGCCGGGGAGGAGCCAGTTGAGGGCGGAGTCGGGGCCCGAGCCGACCAGGACGTCGAAGTCCTTGACCGTGTAGACGGC
The DNA here is from genome assembly GCF_052245995.1 of Streptomyces sp. SDT5-1. Lineage (NCBI taxonomy): Bacteria > Bacillati > Actinomycetota > Actinomycetes > Kitasatosporales > Streptomycetaceae > Streptomyces > Streptomyces sp. SDT5-1. The sequence goes on from NZ_CM125963.1 coordinate 2,180,662, forward strand.
GATCACGAGGAGGGCGAGGCCCGCCACCGCGGAGGCCGCGAGACGCCACGCCTGGGCCGCCGCCGCGCCGCGGCGGGCGAAGAAGACGATGACCGCGAGGGACGCCGTGGCCATCAGGACGATGACGCCGAGCGCCCCCACGTTGCCGCCCCACGTGAACAGGTGCAGCACCGGCGCCGTCGGGTCGCCGAAGGGCCCGTCGTCGGCCACCGCGAAGCCGATCACGGCGACGAGCGAGATCACCGACTGGAGCACCGAGCCCGTGCCCGGCGCCCCGCTCACCGTGTTCGTCCGGCCGAAGGTGGCGGGCAGCAGCCCCTCACGGCCCATCGCGAACGCGTACCGCGCCACCACGTTGTGGAAGCTGAGCAGCGCCGCGAACATGCCGGTCACGAACAGGACGTGGACGACGTCCGTGAACGCGCCGCCGAGCCGGTCCTCGGTGAGCCCGAAGAGGAGCCCCGCCGACTGCTTGCGGGCCGCGCCGACGATGCCGGAGGGGCCCGTGGCCACCGTCATCGCCCACGAGCTGAAGGCGAAGAACAGGGCGACGCCGCCGACGGCGAGGAACATCACGCGCGGCACCAGGACGTGCGGCCTGCTCGTCTCCTCCGCGTACACCGGCGCCTGCTCGAAGCCGGTGAACGCGGCGATGCAGAAGCACAGCGCCGTGCCGAGCCCGACGCCCGACAGGGTCTCCGGGTTGAACGCGTGCAGGGACAGGCCCTGGGCGCCGGGGTCGCCGATGGCGGCGATGTCGAAGACGACCACGACGGCCACCTCGATGAGGAGCAGCACGCCGAGCACCTTGGCGTTGACGTCGATCTTCAGCAGCCCGAGCGCGCCGACGGCGAGCACCGCCACCAACGCCGGTATCCACCAGGCGAGTTCGACGCTCAGATACTGCTGGGCGAGCCCCGCGACCTCGTAGCCGAACAGGCCGTAGATGCCGACCTGGAGCGCGCTGTAGGCGACGAGCGCGACGAGGGCCGCCGCGGAGCCGGCCGTCGGGCCAAGGCCGCGGGCGATGTACGCGTAGAAGGCGCCGGCGTTGTGCACGTGCCGGCTCAACTCCGCGTAGCCGACGCTGAAGAGGGCGAGGACGACGCCGAGGAGGAGGAAGAGGAGCGGCATGCCGACCACCCCCATCACCGCGAACGTCGTCGGCATGACGCCCGCGACGACGAGCAGCGGCCCGGTCGCGGCCAGCACGGAGAGCAGCAGCCCCGCCGTGCCGAGCCGCCCGGCCCGCAGCGCGCTCGTCTCGCCCAGGTACGTGTGAATGGCCGGGTCCTTCGTGGCCTCGGGCGGTCTCTCGCTGGCGCTCATGGGCGGAGGTCCCTTCCTTGGTGAGGTGTGACGTGCGGTGCTACACCGAGCCGAGCGCGGCGCCGCGCGCGACCCGGAACGCTTCGTAGGGATCGCGGTCGGGGTACGACCAGGGGTGCGGCGTGCTGTGCCGCCCGATCCGGTGGAAGAGGGCGGCGGCCTCGGCGGGCCGGCCCTCGCAGTACTTCGCGTGTGCCAGGTAGTTGAGGTCGATGCGGCCGCGCGGGTGCGGCGCGTCGGGCCGCTCGCGGGCCGCGCCCCACTCCAGCCACCAGTCGAACGCGGCCTTCAGGACGCCGCGGGCCCGCCGCCCCGACCAGTGCCCGGACGCCTTCGGGTCGTCGGCGAGGACTCCGGCGCGGGCGAGCACCCGGTAGCGCTCGGCGTGCGCGACGACCGGCAGCACGGCCAGCGGCGAGTCGGGCGGGGCCTGTTCGGTGGCCCAGGACGCGAAGTCGTACACCTCGTGCAGCGGGTCCTGGCCGACGTCGGCGCGGCGCTCGGCGAGCCGGGCGACCATCAGGTGGTGCGCGTGGTGGTGGCCCGGATGCCGCAGCCTGACCTCGTCGAAGAGCCGTACGACGTCCTCCTCGCTGCCCAACTCGCGCTCCAGGAGCATCAGTCCGAGCAGGGGCGTCGGGTCGTCGGGCACGCGTTCCGCCGCTTCGGCGCAGGCGGCGCGCGCCTTCTCGGGACGGCTGTGGCCCTCGACGGCGCGCACCACGCCCGCGACGGCGAGCAGCACGACGGCGTCCGTGGAGTCGGGTTCGGCGAGCAGCCAGTCGCGGGCCCAGATCCGTGCGGTGGGTTCGCCCGCGAGTCCGAGGACGCGGTGGCCGCGCAGGTCCCAGTCGGAGCCGGTGGCGCGGAGCAGGGAGCGGGCCTCGGTCCAGCGTCCTCGCGCGAGGGCGGATCGGGCGGCGACCAGCTCGGTGTCGTCGAGCGCGGGGTCGCCGAAGACGTGCGGGTGCGCGGGCTTCTTGCGGGAGCGCCCGAGCGGAGGCGGGGGTGGGGGCACCGCGGCGGGGTCCTTACGAATCTTCAGATGTGGGTGGGGTGGACGGCGGGTCGATGATCACGCACAGCAAACCGGTCCGGAGGTGTCCGCGTCAAGGGCGATCGGTGACACAGCTCACCAACTCGCCGAAAACGCTGGCGAGTTAGGGCGTGGTACGCACGGGCGGGTGCGCTCGCGCGCGGTGGGTCCCGGCGGCCGCTATCGTCGGGAGCGTGTCCGTAGTCGTCCTCGTCCTCGCCGTGAGCGCGGCGTTCTGTCTGGGCATCGGTTTCGTCCTCCAGCAGAACGCGGCGGCGCGGGCCCCGCTCGGTGACTTCCTCTCGCCCCGGCTGCTGCTCGACCTGATGCGGGTGCCGCGCTGGCTCGGCGGGATCGGCCTGATGGTGTGCGGGATGGTGCTCGGCGCCATAGCGCTCGGGCGGGGCGAGGTGACCCTCGTCGAACCGCTGCTCGCGACGAATCTGCTGTTCGCCCTGCTGCTCTCGCGGCGGCAGACGAGACAGCCGCTGGGCCGGCAGGGCTGGGCGGGTCTGCTGCTGCTCGCGGGCGGCGTCACGGCGTTCATCGTGGCGGGGCAGCCGCACGGCGGCAGCGCGGTCACCGATCCGCTGCGGCACTGGCTGATCATCGGCGTGATGGTCGGCGGGGCGCTGGGCCTCGCGGCGCTCGCCAAGCGGTCCCGGCTGAGCGCGGGCCCCGCGCTGCTCGCGGTCGCGGCGGGGATGCTGTACGGGGTGCAGGACGCGCTGACGCGGGTGAGCGGTCAGCGGTTCTCCGCAGGCGGCTGGGCGGAGCTGTTCGGCGGCTGGCAGCCGTACGGGGTGCTCGTGCTCGGGGTGACGGGGCTCGTCCTGGTGCAGAGCGCGTTCGAGACGGCGCCGCTGCGGATGTCGCTGCCCGCGCTGACGGCGGCGCAGCCGCTGGCCGGGATCGCGTGCGGCGTGGGCTTCCTCGGCGACCGGCTGCGCACGGACACGGCGGCGCTCGCGTGGGAGGCGGCGGGGCTCGCCGGGGTCGTGGTGGGCGTCGTCCTGCTGGGCCTGCACCCGGCGATGCCGGGGACGGCGACGACCGGCAGGGACCGGGTCGGGGCGCCGCTCTGATCCTTCCGGTCCCTCTAACCTGCGGGGTATGAACCCCGCCGGAGTGAACCCCTCGGAAGAGATCCTCGACATCGTCGACGAGCAGGACCGTGTCGTCGGGCAGTCGCCGCGCGGCGAGGCCTACGCGCGGAACCTGCGCCACCGCTGCGCCTTCATCCTCGCCAGAAACCCGGCGGGCGAGATCTTCGTGCACCGCCGCACCCCCACCAAGCTGGTCTTCCCCTCGCACTACGACATGTTCGTCGGCGGGGTCGTCGGCGCGGGCGAGACGTACGACGCGGCGGCGCTGCGCGAGGCCGAGGAGGAGCTGGGCGTGAGCGGCCTGCCGCAGCCGACGCCGCTGTTCAAGTTCCTGTACGAGGGCGATGCCGGCCAGTCCTGGTGGTCGTACGTCTACGAGGTCGTCTTCGATCTGCCGGTGCGCCCGCAGGCCGAGGAGATCGACTGGCACGCCTTTCTGAGCCCGGCCGAGCTGGAGCGGCGGATCGGCGAGTGGGACTGGACGCCCGACGGGCTCGCCGCGTACGAGCGGTGGAAGGCGCACAGGTGAGCCGGGGGCCCGGAGTGGCCTGAAGGTAATGTGCCGCGCGTGATCGATTTCGTACGCAGTATCCGGCTCTGGTTCGCTCCCGAGCGGATCCGGGAGGAGGGCGACACTCCCGACTACCGCTTCTCGCTCGCCAACGAGCGCACCTTTCTGGCCTGGGTGCGCACCGCGCTCGCGCTGATCGGCGGCGGTTTCGCCGTGGACCAGTTCCTGCCGGACCTGCGCTGGGGCTGGCGGGTCGGGCTCGCGCTCGCGCTGCTCGGGGCGGGCGCGCTGTGCTCGCTGCGGGCCGTCGGGCACTGGGTGCGCAGCGAGCTGGCGATGCGGCGCGGCGAGGACCTGCCGGTGTCGCGGTTCCCCGCGGTGCTCGGCGTGGTGGTGGCCCTGGTCTCGGTGGCCATGGTCGTCATCGTGTTCGTGGGGTGGGAGGGGTGAGCGAGGCGGCGCCGCCCTCCCGGGACCCGGGACTTCAGCCCGCGCGGACCCGCCTGGCGTGGCGGCGTACGACGCTGTCGGGCACGGTCGCCGCGGTGCTCGCGCTCAAGGCGACGCTGGCGAGCGACGCGGGCGTGGTCCGGTTCGTGGCGACGGCGCTGTGCCTGCTGCTCTGGCTGGGGTTCGTGGCGGTCGCGCACCAGCGGATCACCGGGCTCGCGCGGAACGAGGCGGCGCCGCCCGTCATGACCCGGCGGCAGGCCGCGACGGCCGCGCTGTGCACGGTGGCGATCACGCTGTGCGCGGCGGCCCTGATCGTGTGACGCCCGGACGGCTTGGAAGGCTCACTCGTCCCACGGGACCGTGACCACGATCTTCCCCCTCGTCCTGCCGGTCTCGATCAGTTCGTGGGAGCGGGCCGCCTCGTGCAGCGGGAGCGTCTCGTCGACGTGCACGGTCACCACGTCGGCCTCGGCGAGGGCCGAGAGGCGGGCGAGGTCGTCGGCGTCGGGGCGGACCCAGCAGTAGCGGCCGCCGAGCCCGACGACGTCGCCGTCGGCGATGGACGCGAGCCGGCCGCCGGGCGCGAGGAGTTCGGCGGAGACCCGCAGCGTGTCGCCGCCCACGGTGTCGAAGGCCGCGTCGACGCCCTCCGGGGCGAGCGCCCTGACCCGTTCGGCGAGGCCCTCCCCGTACGAGACGGGTTCCCCGCCGAGTTCGCGCACGTAGGCGTGGTTGCGCTCGCTCGCGGTGCCGATGACGCGGGCGCCGAAGTGCCGGGCGAGCTGCACGGCGAACGAGCCGACGCCGCCGGCCGCCGCGTGCACCAGGACGACGTCGCCCTCCCGCACCTCGAGGCCGCCGGTCAGCACCTGGTACGCGGTGAGCCCGGCGAGCGGCAGTCCCGCCGCCTCCTCGAACGTGAGGTTGCGGGGCTTGCGGGCGAGGGTGCGCACGGGCGCGGCGACGTACTCGGCGAAGGTGCCGCGCGACAGGAAGTCCTCCCGTACGTAGCCGATCACCTCGTCGCCCGGCTCGAACTCGGTGACGGCGACGCCGGGCTCGACGACGACACCGGACACGTCCCAGCCGGGGATCACCGGGAACACGGGGTCGAGCAGGGCGTCCAGGTGGCCGGCGCGGCAGTGCCGGTCCACGGGGTTCACGGCGGCGGCGCGCACCTTCACCAGGACCGAGTCCGGGCCCACCTTGGGGTCGCGGACCTCGCCGTACTCCAGGACTTCGGGGCCGCCGTACGAGTGGTAGCTGATCGCCTTCATGGCCGGAGGCTCCCACGGGCGGCGGGCGCGGGCATGCGGGGCGGGGCCGGGCGGGTCAACGGGGCGCCGCGCGGGGAAGGCCGTAAGAACGATCACGTTTCCTGGAGACCCTGGACGCCATACCGACTGGTCGGCATGATGGTCCACCACTGTTGCCCGGATTCTCGGAGGACCGCGATGAGTCACCCCCAAGGCCTCGACCTCGACCGGCTGCGCGCCCATCTGGACCGGGAGCGCCCCGGCCTGGTCGCGGGCCCGCTGACCGGGCGGCTCATCGAGGGCGGTCGCTCGAACCTGACGTACCAGGTGACCGACGGGACCACGAAGTGGGTGGTGCGCAGGCCGCCGCTGGGGCACGTGCTCGCGACCGCGCACGACATGAAGCGCGAGCACCGGGTGATCGCGGGCCTGCACCCGACGAACGTGCCGGTGCCCGAGCCGGTGCTGCTGTGCGAGGACGAGGAGGTGCTGGGGGCGCCGTTCTACGTCATGGAGTTCGTGGACGGGACGCCGTACCGGACCTCCGACCAGCTCGCGCCGCTCGGCCCCGAGCGGACCCGGGCCGCCGTGCTCGGGCTCGTGGACACGCTCGTCGACCTGCACGCCGTGGACCCGGAGGCCGTGGGGCTCGGTGACTTCGGGCGTCCCGACGGCTTCCTCGACCGGCAGCTGCGGCGCTGGGGCAAGCAGCTGGACGCCTCCCGCAACCGGGACCTCGCCGGGATCGACGAGCTCCAGGCCGCGCTCGGCCGCGAGCTGCCGACGTCGCCCGCGCCGACGATCGTGCACGGCGACTACCGGCTCGACAACGTCCTCGTACGCCAGGACCCGGACGGGGTCGACCGGATCAAGGCGATCCTCGACTGGGAGATGTCGACGCTCGGCGACCCGCTCACCGACGTCGGCCTGCTGGCCATGTACAGCGCGAAGCTGGACATGCCCGACTCCCCCATCTCGACGACGGCGTCCGCGCCGGGCCACCCGACCCCGGCCGAGCTGATCGAGCGCTACGCCGAGCGCTCGGGCCGCGACGTCTCGGCGATCTCCTGGTACACCGCCTTCGCCTGGTTCAAGCTCGCGGTGATCCTGGAGGGCATCCACTACCGCTACACCCTCGGCCAGACGGTCGGCGCCGGCTTCGACCGCATCGGCGAGCTGGTCCCGGTCTTCATCGACCACGGCCTGCGCACCCTGAAGCAGGGCTGAGGCCCGCCCGCCGCTACGGCCGCAGCGCGCGCAGCAGCAGGTCGGCCAGCTGGTCCGCCAGCTGCTGCGGCGTCAGCGGCCCGTCCGGCCGGTACCACGTGGACAGGTGGTGGATCGAGCCGAAGTGGTAGTCGACCACCAGATCGGCCGGCGTCTCCGTGGTGAAGACCCCGGCCTGCTGGCCCTCCTCGATCAGCGCGCGGAACCGCTCGTGGTAGCGGCGCCGCTCGGCCCGCACCTGCTTGTTCTTCTCCGGGCTGAGGTGGTGCATGGACCGGAAGAAGATCGACGCGTCGTCGAGGTTCTCGATGGTGGTGACGACGACGTCGGCCGCCGCCTCCCGCAGCCGCTTGTCCACCGGCTCGTCCCGGTCCGCGAACGCGTCGAGCCGCTCCTGCTGGAGCCGCAGCACGCGCGCGTACACCTCGTGCAGCAGATCGTCCTTCGACCCGAAGTAGTGGTAGAGGGCGCCCTTCGTGACGCCCGCCGCCTCGACGATCTCCTGCACCGACGTGCGGTCGTAGCCGCGGTCGGCGAACAGCCGGGTGGCGGCCGCGAGGAGTCGTTGCGGGACGGGCGTGCCGTCGCCGTCGGTCGTCCTGGGCACTGCCGCCACCTGCCTTTCCGTAGTTCTCAGCCTCGTACTGACGGGGAACGCAGTTCCCGCCGGAGGATCTTCCCACTTGCCGTCTTCGGCAGTTCGGAAAGGACCTCCACCTCGCGCGGGTACTTGTACGCGGCGAGGCGTTCCTTGCAGTACGCGGACAGCTCGTCGGGGCTCGCCTCGGCTCCCGGGCGCAGGCTCACGTACGCCTTGACGCTCTCGCCCCGGTACGCGTCGGGGATGCCGACGACCGCCGCCTCGCGCACGGCCGGGTGACCGTAGAGGACGTCCTCGACCTCGCGCGGCCAGACCTTGAACCCGGACGCGTTGATCATGTCCTTCTTGCGGTCGACGACGTACAGCCAGCCGTCCGCATCCATGAAGCCGATGTCGCCGGTGCGCAGCTCCCCGTCGGGGAAGCCCTCGGCGGTGGCCTCCGGGCGGCGCCAGTAGCCGGGCACGACCTGCGGGCCGCGGACCGCGATCTCGCCCTGCTCACCGAAGGGGACGTCCGCGCCGTTGTCGTCGACGATCCGGACCACCGAGTCGGGCCCCGGCACGCCGACCGCGAGCGTCCCCGACGCCGGGTCGACGGGCGCCTCGACGCCCGGCGGCACGGACGCGCAGGGCGCGGTGCACTCGGTGAGCCCGTAGCCGTTGTGGATGTACGGGCCGAAGGACGCGCGGAACTTCTCGACCAGGGCGGGCGGCACGGGCGCGCCGCCCGAGGAGATCGAGTGGAACGACACGAAGTGCTCGCGGGTGGCCTGCGGCTGAGCCCCGAGCGCCATGAAGGCGGTCGAGGGGCCGACGGTGTACGCGGGCCGGTGCTCGGTGAACGCGTCGAGGACGACGCCCGGCTCGAAGCGGTAGGCGAGCGCGAGCGTCCCGGCGTTGGCGAAGGAGGCGACCAGTTCGCAGACCATGCCGGTGATGTGGAAGAGCGGCGCGAGTGCGAAGTAGACGGCGCCTTCCGGGAGGCCGAGGCCCGTGCGCTGGCGCTCCGCGTTGAAGGTGATGTTGCGGTGCAGGTTGGTGGCGCCCTTCGGAGTGCCGCTCGTGCCGGACGTGTAGCTGATCAACGCGATGTCGTCGCCGGTGAGTTCGCGGCCCTCCGGCGCCTTGTGACCGGCGTGCGCGACCGCGACGAGGTCGTCCGCGTCGGACGCCGCCGGTTCGACCCGCTCGAAGTTCAGGACCCGCTCGTCGTTGCGGGTCTGGAGGTCCAGCTCGCAGGCGGTCAGGGCGATGCGCACGGGCGAGTCGGCCGCGGTCTCGCGCAGGTACGACTCCCAGGCCCGGTCCGAGCAGACGATGCCGGTGACCTCGGCGTCGTGCAGGACGTGCCGCACCTCCCCCGCCTTGTACATCGGGTTGACCGGCACCACGACGGCGCCCGCCTTGAACGCGCCGAGCAGCGCGAGCACGAAGTGCGGCGAGTTCTGCAGCATGATCGCGACACGGTCGCCGCGCTCCAGGCCGCGCGCGGCGAGGTGGCCGGCCACGGAGTCGGAGAGCGCGTCCACGTCTGCGTACGAGAGGCGGCCGTCGAAGTAGGCGAGGGCCGTGCGGTCCGGGGCCCTGCGTGCCGCGTCGGCGAACGCGTGGACGACGGTGGCGGCCGGGTCGACCGGGGCCTTCTGGGCCTCGTTGAGGACGGCGAGCCAGGGCCTGGCCGCGTAGATCGAACCGGTCTGTCCCTGCGAATCGTGCACCATCGATCTCCTTCGAAAGCTCCCCGAATGCTCCGGCTGCCCCGGCAGACTAACCAGTCGGTATGTCGCCGGGAAAGACCTTCACGGCGTCGGCTCGTTCCGCGGGGGGCATTCCGCGACTAGCGTGCGTGACCATCCGGTCCCGAAGATCACGGAGGTTCACCCATGAAGGTGTCGAGACGAGGGCTGCTCGCGGCGGGTGCGGGCGTCGCGGGTGGCCTGGGCGTGGGCGGCGCGACGGCGAGCGCCGCCCCGGGCATCGGCGGTCCCCGCCTGCGTACCGGGTTCGAGCGCCTGGTGGACAGCGGCTACGCGGTTCTCGCGGGCCAGAAGGTCGGCATGGTCACCAACCCGACCGGTGTCACCCGCGACGTCCGGCACATCGTCGACGTGATGCACGCCGACGAGCGGGTCGATCTGAAGGCGGTGTTCGGGCCCGAGCACGGCTTCCGCGGCACGGCGCAGGCCGGTGGCTCGGAGGGCAAGACGGAGGACCCGGCCACCAAACTGCCCGTCTACGACACGTACCTGAAGAGCGGTCAGGCGCTGGCCGACATCTTCACGGAGTCCGGCGTCGACACGATCGTCTTCGACATCCAGGACGTCGGCGCGCGCTTCTACACGTACATCTGGACGCTCTACGACTGCATGGAGGCGGCGCAGCTGGCCAGGAAGCGGTTCGTGGTGCTCGACCGCCCGAACCCGGTCACCGGCCGCGACGCGTACGGGCCGATCCTGGACCGGAAGTACGCGAGCTTCGTGGGCCGCAGGGAGATCGCGCAGGCGCACGGCATGACGGTCACCGAGCTGGCCCGCCTGTTCAACGGCGAGTACCTGGAGCACCCCGTCGAGCTGGAGACGGTCACCATGACCGGCTGGAAGCGGCGCGACTTCTACGACGCGTCGGGCCTGCCGTGGGTGCCGCCGAGCCCGAACATGCCGACGCCCGACACGGCGCTCGTGTACTCCGGCACCTGCATGTTCGAGGGCACGCTGCTCTCCGAGGGCCGCGGCACGACCCGCCCGTTCGAGCTGCTCGGCGCCGAGGGCATCGACGCGGGCTGGGCGGCCGCCGCGAACGAACTCGGCCTCCCCGGTGTGCACTTCAGGGAGGCGTACTTCGCGCCGACATTTTCCAAGTTCCAGGGCAAGACGATCGGCGGCGTCCAGATCCACGTCGACGACCGCGAGGCGTTCGAGCCGGTGCGGACCGGCATCGGCCTGCTCGTGACGGCCAAGAAGACGTGGAAGGGCTTCGGCTGGCGCCCGGACAACGCGATCGACCGCCTCACCGGCTCCACGCGGGTGCGCACGATGGTCGACGCGGGCGCCTCCACGGACGAGATCGTCGGCGCGTGGCAGGAGGAACTGGCCGCGTTCCGCGCGGTCCGCCGCGGATACCTCATGTACAAGTGACCGCCATCTCGGCATCCGGGACGGGCGTTCCGGGATATTGACTGGGCCGTACACGGACAACGACAGTCTGCTCGTGCTCAAAGACGAATCGACCAGGGAAGACGCCGCCACGGCCGCGGCGGCCCCGGCCTCCGAACCGGAGAGCCTGCGCCGCGTGGCCGTGGCCAGCTTCATCGGCACGGCCATCGAGTTCTACGACTTCTACGTCTACGGAACGGCCGCGGCGCTCGTCCTGAACGCCGCGTTCTTCCCGAACCTCACCCCGATCAACGCCACCCTGGCCTCGTTCTCGACGTACGCCGTCGCGTTCGCGGCCCGCCCGATCGGCTCGCTGGTCTTCGGTCACTTCGGCGACCGGATCGGCCGCAAGTCGGTCCTGGTGGCCTCGCTGCTCCTGATGGGCCTGTCGACGGCCTTCGTCGGACTGCTGCCCGGATACGGCACGTTGGGCCTTTGGGCGCCGATCCTCCTCGTCCTGCTGCGCTTCCTCCAGGGCGTCGGGCTCGGCGGCGAATGGGGCGGGGCCGCGCTGCTCGCGGTGGAGCACGCGCCGCGCGGCAAGCGCGGACTGTTCGCCGCGTTCCCGCAACTCGGCCCGTCCGTGGGCTTCTTCGCCGCGACCGGCATCTTCTGGCTGCTCTCCGAGTCCCTCTCGGACGAGGCGTTCCGTTCGTGGGGCTGGCGCATCCCGTTCCTGCTGTCGTTCCTCCTCGTCGCGGTCGGCCTGTTCGTCCGTCTGAAGATCAGCGAGACGCCGGTCTTCGCGAAGGTGATGGCGGAGCAGGAGGCCAGCAAGGCGCCCGCCCTCGAGGTGTTCAAGCGGCACCCGAAGGAGATCCTGCTCGGCGCCGGCGGCATGATCATCGCGTACGGGCTCTTCTACACGGCCACGACGTACTGCCTCGCCTACGGCACGGCGACGCTCGGCGTCCCGCGCTCCACGATGCTCGCCGTGTCGCTGGTGGCCTGTCTGTTCCTCGCGGCCGGCACCTGGCTCGCGGCGACGCGCTCCGACGCGGGCGGGCGGCGCAGGATGGTGCTCGGTGGCTCGGTCCTCGCGATCGTGTGGGGCCTGGTGCTGTTCCCGCTGATGGACACCGAGAAGCCGCTGCTCATCGCGCTCGCGCTCGGCGGCGCCCTGTTCTGCATGGGCGTCGTGTACGGGCCGATGGGCGCGTACCTGCCGGAGCTGTTCGGGGCGAAGGTCCGCTACTCCGGGGCCTCCTTCGCGTACAACCTGGGCGGTGTGCTCGGCGGCGCGGTGTCCCCGCTGATCGCGACGCGGCTCCAGGGGGCGCTCGGGTCCTCGTCGGTGGGGTGGTACGTCAGCGCGATGGCCATCGTGTCACTGCTGTGCGTGCTGGGGCTCCCGGAGACGCGGGAGCGTCAACTCGGTTGAGTTGTCCGCCCTTTGACGGCGGAACATCTGGCCAACCCCCTGGGGCGGCGGGACGATGCGCGGCACGCGTTGTCGTACGACGCCTTCCACGGGGGTTTCGCCATGTCCGCATCCCAGGCTCCTGAAGTCAACGTCCGGCCGTACTGGGAGCTGACGTTCGACGCCGACGGCGATCCGGACGTCGGTCAGCTCGCGCGTCTGCTGCGCCAGGCCCATCAGGTGCGCGACCTGGTGGTCTTCGCGCACGGCTGGAACAACGACCACTCCATCGCGACCCGCCTCTACGACCGCTTCCTCGCCCCGTTCCCGGCCCTCGCGCCCGGCGCCTCCGTCGGGTACGTGGGGGTGTTCTGGCCGTCGATGCGGTTCACGGACGAGAAGATCCCGGACTTCGACCGGTCGGCCGCGTCCCCGGTGCCGCGCACCACGCTCGACAAGGGCACCCGGCAGGCGCTCGCCGAAGTCTTCCCGCGCGGCGCGCCCGTCGTCGACCTGCTGGCGCGGCGCCTGGAGGAGCAGCGGGACGCGTCGTCCGCGTTCGACGAGTTCGGCGGCCTGGTACGGCAGCTGGTCGGGGTCGGCCCCGCGACGGCGGGATCCGACACCACGGAGGACGGCGGCCGGCACGGCATGCCCGCGATGCTGCACGAGGACACCCGGGCGATGTGCCTGGAGTTCGCGGCGGCCCTGGAGACGGCCGCGGGCCCGGAAGCGGCGGCGGCCTTCACCCTGCCCGGCGGGCTCGCGAAGGCGTGGAAGGGGGCCCACGAACTGCTGCGTCAGGCCACGTACTTCGCGATGAAGCGACGGGCGGGGAAGGTCGGTCAGGCGGGGCTCGGCCCGGCGCTCGGCCGGCTCGCCGAGGAGGCGCCGGGGCTGCGGGTGCACCTCGTCGGGCACAGCTTCGGCGCGCGGCTCGTCTCGTTCGCGCTCGCCGGAATGCCGAAGTCGGCCCACAACGTGAAGTCCGTGACGCTCCTTCAGGGCGCCTTCTCGCACTACGTGTTCGCGCGCCGCGGCGCCCTGAACGGCCGGCAGTCCCGTGTCGACGGCCCCCTCGTGGCGTGCTTCTCGCGCCACGACACCGCGCTGAGCGTGATGTACCCGCTGGCCTCCCGGCTCGCGGGCGACGACCGGGCGCTGGTCGACCTCGGCGAGCGGTGGGGCGCGCTCGGCCACGACGGCTTCAAGGACGTCGACGGCGCGGTCCGTTTCACCCTGGCGGACGTGCTGCGCGCCGGGGTGCCGGGCGCGGGCTGTGTGAGCGTGGACGCGGCGCAGGTGGTGCGCGACGGGCCCCCGCCGTCGGGGGCCCACAGCGACATCTGCCACGCGGAGCTGGCGCGAGTGGTGCTCGGCGCGGGGCGGATCACCCGGTAGGCGACCCGCCCCTGCCCCCTATCGGTGTGCCGGGAACTCCACGACCTGCTGGTACGTGGGCCGGTTCTGCCACTGGATGCTGCGGTGGGTGATGCCGCCGACGGCGCGGTGGGCGATGCTGTCCGCGCACCACTGGTCGCCCGCCTTGCAGGTGTCGTCGCCGGGGTACACCTCGGTGGCCGGCTTCGCGGCGGCCTCGGCCAGCGTGGCGAGGAGGACGTCCCGGCAGGCCGAGAGGTCTCCGGAGCCGCAGTACGCGGCGCCGAGCCTGCCCTTCACCGGTTCGCCGAGCACGGACCGCAGGTCCTTGTCGACAAAGCCCCACCAGCCGTACTGGAAGGCCGATCCGGCGTGCGAGCCGGTCGGCCCGTGTCCGGCGGACGGCGCCTCGTCGACGCTGAGCTGAGCGGTGAGCGACGTGTAGAGGTCGTCGCCGAGCCCCGGCTTGAACTCGGCCTCGACCAGCAGCGGCCACCACGCGTCCATGATCCGTACGGCGTCGGGGTGCGCGTACGTCCTGGAGCCCGCGGAGGTCTGGTTGCGCTGCGCGCCCGCCTTCTCCCATGCCTCCAGCTGCTGGACGGCCTTGGTCAGCTCCGGGTTGCCGAGGTCGCCGAGCGGCTTGCTGCGGACGACCTCGAGCAGCTCCGGCAGCACCTGCTCGCCGCGCAGGTCCGTGACGGCGGCCTCCTCCATGGCCCGGGTGAGCGCGGCGCGGGTGACGCCGCCGCGCTCGGTGAGCTTCTTGACGCGGTCGTTCAGGAGGTCGGCCCTGTGCACCGCGCCCATGCTGAAGTTGGGCGAGGAGAAGCCCTTGGCCTGCTTGTTGTTCCAGGAGACGTAGTAGTCCTGGTCGACGGAGTTCGGGTGCTGGGAGGGCGGCGTCTCGGCGGAGGTGTTGTCCGTCGGGTCGAAGTCCTTCCACTCGTAGGCCTGTTCGCCCCGCACCGGGAGCGACATGTCGACGTCCTTCGCGCGCACCGGGTTGCGGCCGCTGTTGTAGTACGCGATGTCGCGGGAGTCGGCGTAGAACCAGTTGAACGCGTAGTTGATGTGCTGGGCCGCCTTCTGGAAGGACGCGGCGTCCTTGACGTAGGTCGGGTCGTTCAGCATCTGGAAGCCGAGGATCGAGTCGGCCTCGTGGCGGTACGTGGAGCGAAGTGCCGTGTAGGCGACGGGTTTGCCGTCGACGGTGGCGCGGTGGCTGACGATGCCGTACTTGGTGCGGAAGACCTGCATCCGGTAGGAGCCGGCGGCCGTGGAGTCGGCGATCGTCGGCTTCCAGGAGTTCTTCTTCTCCATCTTCTCCATGGGCGTGCAGGTGCCGCGGTACAGGTACGAGTTCGACTGCCGGTTCGGCGTCGAGCCGTCGGGCTCGCACAGCGGGACGGCGTAGGTGTCGGTGATGTCCTGCGTCGCGGAGGTCGCGGACCACGCGTAGTCCTGGCCGCGGCCGAGCTGCACGTACATGCCGACGCCCGCGAAGGAGACGCCGCGCGCGCTGATGCCGGGGCCCTGCAGCTCCTGCATCATCAGCAGCTGGGGCGCGAAGTAGCCGGTCTGCGGGCCGAACACGGCGACCGGGTTGCCGGACGCGGTGTGCTTGCCGGAGACGAGCAGGGCGTTCGACATGCCCTTCTTGGACGCCGAGCGGGTGAACAGGTCGGAGGGCAGCACCCCGTCGTCGTACATGCCTTGCAGCGGCTTGAGCTTGGCGGGCGCCTTGACGGGGTCCTTCTTCAGGGACGTCGTCTTCGTCGCGGCCGAGCCCTGCCGGTCGTGGACGAGGGGTTCCTTCTCGACCGAACCCTTGTCGGGGAGCGCCTGCCCGCGCGCGTGCTCGGGCTTCTCGCCGTACGGGAAGCGGGTGCCGTCGTGGATCGTGGTGACGGTCTCCGGGTCGTCGCGGCCGCGGAACGACTCCCAGACCTGGGTGCCCTTCTCTACGCCGTACTTCTCCTGCGCCTTGAGGAGGGAGAGCGCGGCGTCGACCTCTCCGCCGCCGCCGTTGCCGAAGAGTCCGCCGACCACGGAGGCGAGGGCGATCATGTCGGTCACCTTGAACGGCTGGATCTCGCCCACGTTCGTGATCGCGTCGACCTTGCCGGTGAGCACGTACTCGCCGGGGAAGTAGCGGCCCTTCTTCGACTTCTCGCGATAGGCGTTGAGGCCGTCGATGTAGGCCTGCGCGTCGGCCATGGCCTGTTCGCCGCGAGCGCCGCCGGTCTTCTTGATGTACTCGACCTGCTGTTCGAGATCCTTTTCCGTGTACGGGGCCTGCGGCCAGAACTCCTGCTCGAGTCCCTGATTCGCGAGGGCGCCGCCTGCGAAGGACGTCAATTCGCCCCGGCCTATGTGGCGGAACAGGTCGATGAGCCAGAGGCGGTCCTGACCTGCGGCGTAGCCCGCGCCGAATTCTGTTCCGTAGCGCGAGGAACCTTTGATGTGGGGTACGCCGTTCTTCTTGTCACGGGTGATCGTGACGTCCTCGCGGGGGCGGGTGACGGAAGCGACCTGATCGTCCTTGACGCCGAAGGAGGAATCGTTGAAGAAGTTCGTAAGTGTGTCGTCGGTCAGAGACGGATACCCGGAGGACAGCGCGTCATAAGGACCGAGTTGATCGTCGGCGTGCGGCGGCTGGGTTCCCAGCAGCTTGTTGCCGAGGATCTGGGCGAGCGTGGCGCTGCCGTTCGCGCCGGGCGGCAGGATGTCCGCGCACTGCCCCTTGCAGTAGTCGGCGGCCGGATTCGGTTCGTCGGCGGCGGTCGCGGTCGAGGCGCCCGCCGTCGAGACGGGAGAGAGCAGTCCGGCGGTGAGCACGAGCGCCGCGACGGCCGTAACTCTCTTCGTGAGGCTTCTG
Source organism: Streptomyces sp. SDT5-1 (assembly GCF_052245995.1). NCBI lineage: Bacteria > Bacillati > Actinomycetota > Actinomycetes > Kitasatosporales > Streptomycetaceae > Streptomyces > Streptomyces sp. SDT5-1. The sequence continues at coordinate 2,196,954 of NZ_CM125963.1, forward strand.
TACAGGGTGGTGCGTGGAATGCGTCGTCGCATGCCTGGTCCTCCCGACGATGGTGAGCCGGAGGTTACCGACGGTTAGCCGCGGACAGAAGATGAACATGCGTCACGTTTTCGGAATCAGCACAGGGATCACTCAGGTACTCCCCGGCCTCAGAAGGTGACGGTGATGGGCCCCATCGGAAATCGGATGGGACCCGGTGGCCTTCGGGGGGATCCGAATCGCGTGTCGATACGTCTATTCGGCGACGTCGCTTCCTTGCCGCGGCGACGCCGACGTACGTGTGACGGAGGTGCAGGGCGATGGCCGGATTCCGAAGTCTGGCGAGACAGGTGCGCGATCCGCTGAGCGATCTGGCGCTGCGGCGGTACTCACTGCGCAAGTGCCTTGAGAGATTTGCCCCTTACGGGCACCGAGCGACCTGGGACCACCTCTGCTCCCGGGCGGGGTTCGACCCCGAGGACCGCTCCCCCGACCCGGCCCGCCTCGTCGCGGCCCTGGAGGAGCTGGAGGAGGCGCGGGCCGTCTGGCTCGCGTACGAAGTCGCCTTCGCGGAGCGCAGGCGCAAGGAGAAGCACGACGGGCTGCGCCGCCCGGGCAGCGTGGACGACTGGCACCGGCTGACCTGGGGCGGCTTCGGAGTCGCCTGGTGCGACGACCCGTCGGTGCACCCCACGGAGCCGCTGGCTGAAGTGCTGCGCCGGCTCATCACGGCCCTGGAGCGCGATCCGGGCGACTGCTGCCCGGTCTGCTCGGGCACCCGCCTGGTCTGGGAGCACGATCTGGCGCACGAACCGTCATCCGGTCCCGTGTGCACCAGCTGCGGCATCGTCGTGCCGCGGCCCGTCCTCACACCCACGGCCCTCGCGGAGGCCCGCCTCGCACGCCTGCTCGTCTCCGCCTAGGCACGACGGGGGTGCGGCCCCGACATCGGCGCACCCCCGGAACTAGGAGCGGTCCGGGGCGACTTCCAGGCGCTGCCGGTTGAGCAGGTACTTGGGCAGGTACGGGAGGTCGGTGCGGACCGGGAAGTCCATGTCGTAGGCGAGACAGGCGAGGGCGAGCGGGCCGAGGGCCACGCGGGCGCGCGGCGCGGACGACTCGCCCCAGTGCCCCGCGTGCCGCACGAGGGACTCGGCGAGCGCCTCGCCGAAGGCCTCGTGGTCGTGCGTGAGCAGCCGGTGGAAGAGCGCGACCGGCTGGTAGTCGACGAGGTTGAGGAAGTCCTTCGGGGCGAGCGTCTCGGCGTCGGGGTGCGAGGCCTTGATGGTGGTGACGAGCAGGTCCACGACGTCGTCGACGGGCCGCCGCAGCCAGTGGCCGCGCAGCACTTCGGCCCAGTGGAGCACGTAGTCGTCCACGGGGGCGCCGCCGCGCAGCGCCTCGGCCGGCACCTCGCACAACCGCGTGGTGCGCTCGCGGTCCCGGGTGACGAGGGTGACGTAGAAGGCGTCGAGCCAGGCGCGGGCGGGGTCGTCCACCGGTTCCGGCACGGCCTCGGCGGCCGGGGGTTCGCCGTCCTTGCCGTGCGGGAACAGGGCGCATCCGCGGTCCTGCGCCGCGAGCCAGGCGTCCCACGTCTCGGCGCGCGCGGCGTCGGGGTCGCTCTCCGCGAGCGCGAAGGCGTGGGCGAGCGCGGCGGCGAAGGGCTCTCCCGGCGGGGCGGTCGACCCGGCGGAGGCGAGCCGTCCCGCCTGGTCGAGGGCGCTCAACGCCCGCAGCACGTCGGCGAGTTCCCGGGGCGGACGCCGGGCGTCGTCGATGGCGGTGAGGCGGCCGTCGTACCACCAGTGGACCCGCGGCGACAGCGGCCCCGGGTCCTCGGCGTGGGCGCGGGCCGCGTACGTGGCGAGGTCGGTGAGCGCGTCGGCCGCGTCGCCGTCGACGATCGGGTGGAAGGCGAGCAGGTGCCGCGTGGGCATCGCCACGAGGGCGCCCGCGTCCGGCATCCGCCGCCCCGTGACCTCGGCGACGACCTCGGGCAGCAGGACGGCCCTGCTCGCCACGAACGGGGAGTCGCCGTACACGGAGCAGAGCACCGGATGCCCCTCGAGCCGCACTTCCTCGTGGCGCATCGGCTCCCGGGTCAGCGCCCGCCGGCCCGCGCGCCACAGCTCGTCGGCGCCGGCCCGCGCCACCTCCTCGTCGGTCAACAGGCGTACGGAGTCGGGGGACGCGAGCGCGAGGGCGAGGCGCAGGCCCTCGGCGACCTCGCGCGGGTGCGCGAGCCCCGCGGCCTCGTCCGCGGGCACGAGCCGCAGGCAGGCCCCGGCGAGCAGTTCCGCGGCGCTCTCGCCGCCGGGCGCGGCCTCGGCGAGTGCCGCGACGTGGGCGTCGACGAGCCCCGGCCAGTCGGCGTCGGGTGCCTCCGCGCACCGCCGCGCGAGGTTCGCCAGTGGGAACAGGTGTCCGGCGCGCTCGACGGCGTCGGGGGCCAGGACCAGGCCCGTCTCCGCCCCGTACCGGGCGCGCACGCTCTCGGCGACGAGCGCCCTGAGCCGCTCGGCCTGCGGTGTCGCGAGCATGGGCAGATGCGAATCCGGGGCGTCGTTCTCCATCACGGGTGCGACTCTACGAGGCGGACACCGTGTCCTGCGGGCCAACGGCGAAGACGCACCCGAACCGGTTCCGCGGCCGCGTCAGGGCGTGATCACGTCCGTCTGGATCGCCAGCTTGAACTCGGCCAGCGTGATCGGCGGCTTCACGAGGCTGCCGCCGGAGCGGGCCGACACCTTGAGGCCGACGGGCGTGCCGGGGTGCACGAACATCTGCCAGGTGTACGAGCGGTACTGGCCGCCGCCGGTCGGCGAGATGTCGGTGGTGGCGGTCGAGTCGTAGCCGCCCGCCACGTTCAGCGGGTCGCGCACGAAGCGGGCGCGGTACTCGGTCGCCCGGTCGTCGGGGCCCCAGAAGACCAGCGCGGAGAGCGTGCCCCAGCCGTCGTGGCTCGGCCAGATGAGCCCCGAGCGGGCGTCCGGGTACGTCGACGAACCGCCGCCGCCCGCCGGGTCGTGCATGCCCCACGGGTCGTACGACTCCTCGTCCGCCTCGTAGGGAAAGCGCACCAGGTGGTAGCCGTCGGCGTCGTAGACCAGCGTCTGCCGTCCCGTGCGGGCCGACTCGTACTTGAGCGAAACGACCGCCACTGTCATGCGACGCATGGTGACGCCAACGGCCGTCGCCGACAAGGGGTTTCGTCGGCTACGGCGCGGCGATGCCCACGACGAGGACGCGGGTGCCGGGCTCCAGCGGGCGCCAGCGGTGGGCGAGTCCGGCGGCGCAGTACAGGGTGTCGCCGCGCTCCAGCACGTAGTGGGTGTCGTCGACCTCGGTCTCGATGGAGCCGTCGGCGACGTACATGACCTCGTCCCCGGCGTGCCGGAAGACCCGGTCCCAGTCGTGGTCGCCGGTGAACTCCAGGGCGTGCAGCCGCTGTTCGCCGCGGACGAGCGGGCGGGCGCCGTCGGCCATCGCGGGCTTCTCCGCGGCGCGCACGACGTCGACCGGCCGCGGCGGTTCGGCGGAGGCGAGGAGTTCGACGGCGGTGGTGTCGAGGGCGTCGGCGATGCGCTGCAGCGAGGCCATGCTGGGGCGCGAGCGCCCGTTCTCGACCTGGCTGAGGAACGGCACCGAGACCTCGGCCCTGCGCGCCACCTCGGCGAGGGTCAGGTCCAGGGCGCGGCGCCTGCGCCGGATGCCGGGTCCCACGTTCATGAACTTGTAACGCCCTTTCGCTCCGACCCCTGTTCCCCCGCAGCCTACCGTCGTGGTTAACTCATTAACCAGTACTTAAAAAAGTTAACCACGGGAGATCCCGGGTTGACCTGCCGACCACTGGACGGAGGGCCTCCATGGCTCGTGTGGACCAGAACCAGCGCCGCCGCCGCGGCACCGGGCTCATCGCGCTCGACGAGGACGCCGCGTCCCCGGGCTACACGCTGTTCGCGCCGCTCACCGGCACCGGCGAGGTGTACCTGATCGACCTGCGCGGCGAGGTCGTCCACCAGTGGAACCTGCCGAACCGCCCCGGCCGGCACGCCCGCATCCTCGCCAACGGGAACCTCGCCTACAACGGCGTGCTGCCCGACGAGCCGGCCCTCTTCCCCATGTGGCACAAGTACCGCGGCGGCCTCATGCAGGAGATCACCCCGGACGGCACGGTCGTGCGCGAGCACCGCGACCCGCTCCAGCACCACGACGCGCACCACTACGGCGACGGCCGGATCCTCTACACGGCCCTCGAGCCGCTGACCGGGGACGCGGCGGCGGCCGTGCGCGGCGGCGTGCCGGGCTCGGAGGGCGTGGACGGGAAGATCTGGGCGGACACGATCGTCGAGGTCGACGCCGAGGGGAACACGACCTGGGAGTGGAAGGTCTCCGAGCGCCTGGACCGCGCGGACTTCCCGCTCCACCCGGACTACGCGCGCGAGCACTACCCGCTGATCAACAGCGTGCTGCCGCTCGCCGACGGGAACATCCTCGCGAGCTTCCGCTCCGTGTCGGCCGTCGTCGTCATCGAGCGCGCGACGGGTGACATCATCTGGCGCTCCGAGCCGGGCGTCGTCTCGCAGCAGCACTGCCCGACCGAGCTGGAGAACGGGAACTTCCTCGTCTTCGACAACGGCGTCTTCCGGCCGCACTGGGACGTGCCGTTCAGCCGCGTCATCGAGATCGAGCGGTCCAGCGGCAAGATCGTCTGGGAGTACCACGACCCGGCACGCGAGTCCTTCTTCGCGCCGTTCATGGGCAGCGCCCAGCGCCTCCCGAACGGCAACACGCTGGTCACCGACTCCCCCGCGGGCCGCCTCTTCGAGGTGACCGAGGACGGCTACCTGTGCTGGGAGTACATCGTGCCGTTCTTCGGCGGCTACTCCGAGGAAGAGGTCCGCAAGCTCTTCCCGTCGGAGCCCAACGCCGTGTTCCGCTCCTACCGCTACACCGCGGCCGAGCTGCCGTGGCTGAACCGGTGACCGCCACCGCAGCACCACCCGTGGCACCCGTCGACGAGCGGCTTCCCCTGAAGCGGCTCGTCCCCCTCGCCTGCCAGCACGTGCTTGCGGGCGTGGCGGCCCCCGTCTCCTCCGTCATCCTGATCGCGACGACGCTGAAGCTGTCGACGACGCAGACGGCCTCGCTGCTCAGCGCGACGCTCGTGCTGTGCGGCGTGGGCGCGCTGCTCCAGTCGCTCGGCGTCGCGGCGCTGCGGGTCGGCGCCCGGCTGCCGTTCCTGATGCTGCCGGGCGGCGCGGCGGTGGCCATCTTCCTCCAGATCGCGCAGGAGTACGGGCCCGCGACGGCCTCCGGATCGGTGCTGGTCGCCGCCGCGTTCCTGCTCTGCGTCCTGCCGTTCTACGGGCGTCTCGTGCGGCTCTTCCCGCCGCTGGTGATGGGCACGACGGTCGTGCTCATCGGCATCAACATGATCAAGGTGACCGCGCCGATGGTCGCCTCGGGCCCCGGGCTCGGCTTCGCGACGCTCGGCGTGATCGCCGTGTTCTTCCTCGTCCTGCGGGGCGTGTGGCGGCAGATGGCGGTGCTGCTCGGGCTGCTGGGCGGCACGCTGATCGCGGTGCTGTCGGGGACGGAGCTGGAGGTGGCGCACGGCGGCACGTTCGCGCTGCCGGACCCCTTCCCGTACGGGGCGCCGCACTTCGATCTGCTGGCCGCGATCCCGCTCCTGGTGTTCGCGCTCGCCTCGCTCGCCGAGGCCACCGGGCAGACCGTGCTCAACAGCGAGGCCGTGGGCCGCACTCCGGACGCGGGCCGCGACGTGCCGCGCATCGCCCGCGCCGACGCCCTCGTCTCGCTCGGCTCGGGGCTGTTCGGTACGTCGCTGATGGTGACCAGCGCCGAGAACATCGGCATCGTCCAACTCACGCGCGTACGCTCACGGTTCGTCACGGCGGCGGCCGGTGTGCTGCTGATCGTGTGCGGCCTGATCACCCCGCTGACCCGGGTGCTCGCGGCCATCCCTGAGCCGGTGGTGGGCGCGGCCGGGCTCGTCATCTACGCGGTGATCGCCGTGATGGGCTTCGGCATGCTGTCCCGCACGGACCTCTCGCACGGCACGGACAGCGTGGTCATCGCGCTGGCGCTCGTCGTCGGCATGCTGCCGATCGTGGCGCCGGAGATGTACGCGGAGCTGCCGACGTGGGCCCGCACGCTGTTCGGCAGCGGGGTCGCGGCGGGCGCGATCGCGGCGGTCGTCCTCAGCGCGGTCTTCCGGGCGCTCGGCCCGAAGCTCGCGCCTACGCCGGACGCTCCCGACGCTCCCCCATCAGACGGGAGCCCGTGAGGCGCTCGCCGAACACGTCGTCCGGATTGGACAGCACGCAGGTCTCCAGGGACAGGCAGCCGCAGCCGATGCAGTCGGTCAGATGATCCCGCAGCCGGCCCAACTGCTTGATCCGCTCGTCCAGTTCGGAGCGCCAGACCTCCGAGAGGCGCGCCCAGTCGTCCCGGTTCGGGGTGCGCTCCTCGGGGAGTTCGGCGAGGGCGTCCCTGATCGTGGCGAGCGGGATCCCGACACGCTGCGCGGCGCGGATGAAGGCGACGCGGCGCAGCGTGTCGCGGCTGTAGCGGCGCTGGTTGCCCGAGGTGCGGCGGCTGCTGATCAGGCCCTTGGACTCGTAGAAGTGCAGCGCGGACACGGCGGCCCCACTGCGCGCCGCCACCTGCCCGACGGTGAGCTCATGAACCTTCTCCGGAATCTGTGGCACCCGGCCGAGCCTAGTCGGCGCGGCCTCGCGTTGTTAGCATGCCCAGTGGTCTGAGCAAGCGCTTAGACAAGTTACCTGGGAGGTCACGGAAACATGGCTGAGCCGCGCGTTTTCAAGGACGTCGACGATCTGAAGGGCGCCGTGGGCGAGCAGCTCGGGTACAGCGACTGGGTCGAGATCGAGCAGAGCCGGATCGACACGTTCGCCGAGGCCACGGGCGACCACCAGTGGATCCACGTCGACCCGGAGCGCGCGAAGGAGGGCCCCTTCAAGACGACCATCGCGCACGGGTACCTGACCCTGTCGCTGCTGCCGCTCTTCGGCCCGCAGTTGATGGCGGTCGAGGGCATGAAGATGGGCGTCAACTACGGGACGAACAAGGTGCGCTTCCCCGCCCCCGTCCCGGTCGGCTCGCGCCTGCGCGCCACCGCGAAGATCACGAACGTCGAGGACGTGCCGGGCGGCGTGCAGGTGAGCGTGGCGTTCAGCGTGGAGCGCGAGGGCGGCGACAAGCCCGTGTGCGTCGCGGAGTCGGTGTCCCGCTACTACCTCTGAGGCCCGCTAGCGCCTCTGCGCACCCACCATGCGCAGCACGAGGTCGGCGTAGAGCGCGCCGACCTCGTCGGGCGTGCGCTTGCCCTCGGCGTTGAACCAGCGGGCGACATCGATGCACAGGGACAGCACGGCGACGGTGGTGCCCGGCACGTCGGGGACGTCGAACTCGCCCGCCTTCACGCCGTCGTTGATGATCTCCCGCACCGAGGCGTCGCTCTCGCGGCGCAGCGCCACGATCGCCGGCCGGTTCTCCTCGCCGAGCGAGTCCAGCTCGTACTGGACGACGCGCGCGGTCATGTGGTGCCCCGCGTGCCAGCGGACGAAGGAGCGGACGGCCTCCGTGAGGCGTTCGGCGGCGGTACCGTCGCTCTCGACCGCGCGGCGCAGGATCGCCAGGGCCTTCTCGTGGCCGATCCGGCTGATCTTGAGGAGCAGCTCTTCCTTGGTCTTGTAGTGGATGTAGAGCGCGGCCGGGCTCATCCCGGCGCGGCTCGCGATGTCGCGCGTGGTCGTCGCGTGGTAGCCGCGCTCGGCGAACGCCTCCACGGCCGCGACGAGCAGTCGGCGGGCCGCGTCGGGCGTGACGTCGGCCCACGGCATCTCGTCGAGGGCGTCCTCGACCCGTTCGTCCTGCGTCATCGCTGCACTCACATCCTCCCGCGGGGCTGGTGCCACACCATACCCTCCGGGGTGAGCGCGCGCTTAGGGCGTCACGCCACCGGCTTGAACGGGTCGTGCTCGGCGAGGATCTTCTCCAGGCGGGCCTGGTCGACCCGGCTGACGATCTGCCCGGCCTCCTGGCGGTCGCGGATCACCTTGGCGAGGGTGAACGCCGAGGTGGTGAGGTAGAGCACGGCGATGGCCAGGAAGGCCCTGATCCAGCCGCTGACGTCGAGGCTGTAGATCCCGATGGCCGTCGCGGCGAGGGCGACGACGAAGGACGCGACGGCCTGTCCGTAGAAGGCCACGGTGTTCTGCTGCTTGACCGGTGTCTCACTCATGGAGGAAGCATCGGGCGGAAGGGGCGGTACCCCTATCCGCTCCGGTACTCATCCACGTACTCAGAACGCCCGTGCGCTCAGAACGCCGACACCCCCGTCAGAGCGCGGCCGATGATCAGCTTCTGGATCTGGCTCGTGCCCTCGTAGAGGGTCATGACGCGGGCGTCGCGGAGCAGCTTGCCGACGGGGTACTCGTCGATGTAGCCGTAGCCGCCGAAGACCTGGAGGGCGTTGTTCGCCGCGCGCACGGCCGCCTCGGAGGCGAACAGCTTCGCCTTGGACGCCGCCGTCGCGAAGTCCTCGCCGCGGTCGATGAGGTCGGCGACGCGCCAGGTCAGCAGGCGGGCCGCGTCCACGTCGACGGAGATGTCGGAGATCAGCTCCTGCACCAGCTGGTACGAGGCGATGGGCTTGCCGAACTGCTCGCGCTCCCCCGCGTAGCCGACCGCCGCGTCGAGGGCGGCCTGGGCGATGCCGACGCAGCCCGCGGCGACCGACATCCGCCCCTTGGCCAGCGCGGACATCGCGATCGAGAAGCCCTTGCCCTCCGGTCCCATCATCGCGGAGGCGGGCACGCGGACGTCCTCGAGGACCAGCTCGGCGGTGGCCTGGCCGCGCAGGCCGAGCTTGCCGTGGATGGTGTTGCGGGTCAGCCCCGGGGTGTCGGTGGGCACCAGGAAGGCGGAGATTCCCTTGTGGCCCGGGGTGTCGTTGGTGCGGGCGAAGAGGAGGACGACGTCGGCCCAGGTGCCGTTCGTGATGAAGATCTTCGTGCCGTTGATCACGTAGTCGTCGCCGTCCCGGACCGCTCGGGTCTGGAGGTCGGCGGGGTTCGAGCCGTGCCCCGGCTCGGTGAGGCCGAAGCAGCCGAGCGCGTCGCCCGCGGTCAGCTTCGGTATCCAGTGCCGCTTCTGCTCCTCGCTCGCCCACTGCTGGATCGGCTTGGTGACCAGGCCGAGGGAGACGGAGACGATGCCGCGCACGGACGAGTCGCCGCGCCCCAGCTCCTCCGTGACCAGCACGTACGAGAGGTGGTCGCCGCCCGAGCCGCCGTACTCCTCGTCGATGGTCAGACCCAGGAAGCCGACCTCGCCGAGCTTCTTGACGATGCCCCGGTCGACCTCCTCCGCGCGGTCCCACGTCACGACGTTCGGCGCGATCTCGCGGTCCACGAAGTCCTTGGCGAGCCGGCGCACCGCCGTCTGCTCCTCGCTCAGTTCCAGGTTCATGGCCACTCCCGCGTAGTCCGTGTGCGTACAGCGCTTAATTAGCACTGCTAGTTTTAGTTCGCAGCCCTACTATGTGCCGCATGGCCCGACCGCGCAAGCCCCTCCTGAGCACCGACCGCATCGTCGAAGCGGCCCGGGCGCTCGTCGACGCCGAGGGCCTCGCGGCCGTCTCGACGCGGCGGCTCGCCGCCGAGCTCGGGGTGAGCGGGCCCTCGCTCTACAACCACTTCCGCACCAAGGACCAGATCCTGGAGGCCGTCGCGGACTCGGTGAGCGCACAGGTCGACCTGTCGATGTTCGACGCCGACGACGAGCGGGACTGGCGCACCGCGCTGCACGACTGGGCCGTCTCCTACCGGGCGGCGCTGCGCGCCCACCCGAACATCGTCCCGGTGCTGGCGCGGGGCCCCGGGCACCGCCCGGCCGGACTGCGGCTCGCGGACGCGGTGTTCGGCGCGATGGTCGACGCCGGCTGGCCGCCGCCGCAGGCCACGTCGATCGGCGCGCTCATGCGGTACTTCGTGACGGGCTCGGCGCTCGGCTCGTTCGCGGGCGGCTTCCCCGACGACCAGGCGGCGTACGACCCCGCCGACTATCCGCACCTCGGGCAGGCGCACCTGCTCGCCGAGCGGCAGGACATCGTCGACGACCGGGCCTTCGAGACCGGCCTCACGGCGCTGCTCGACGGGCTCGCCGTGCAGTACGCGCAGGTGGCGGCGGAGCCGGAGGCGCGCTGACCTTTCGGCGCGCGCCGAAGGGTGTCCGGGGCATCCTGGGCACATGGCCGCCCTCAAGGAGTCCAAGGAACCCGGCGCCCCGCGCCTCGCCGCGCTCGCCTCGCTGATCGCCGACGAGACGCGCGCCGCCTGCCTGCTCGCGCTGCTCGACGGGCGGGCCTGGACGGCGGGCGAGCTGGCGCGGCACGCGGGCGTCGCCGCGTCGACCGCGAGCGAGCACCTCGGCAAGCTCGTCGCGGGCGGGCTGCTCGCGGAGGAACGGCAGGGCAGGCACCGGTATCTGCGGCTCGCCGACGCGCAGGTCGCGCAGCTCGTCGAGGGGCTCGCCGGGTACGCGGCGCCGGGCGGCGGCGAGCGTCCGGCCACGCTGCGGGCGGCCTCGGCGCGGACGGCGATGGCGCGCGGGCGGACCTGTTACGACCACCTGGCGGGGCGGCTCGGGATCGAGGTCACCGATGGGATGGTCGGGCGGGGGCTATTGGCACCGGACGTCGATTCGTCGACTTTCGCCCTCACCGACGCGGGGCGCGGCTGGTTCGAAGGGCTCGGGGTGCCGCTGGAGGGCGGCGCGCGGCGGCCGTTGACGCGCGGCTGCCTCGACTGGACGGAGCGCCGGCTGCACCTCGCGGGCCGCGCGGGCGCCGCGCTGTGTGCGCACGCCTTCGCGGCGGGGTGGATCAAGCGGATCGGGTCCGAGCGCGCGGTGCGGGTGACCGGGGCCGGGGAGCGGGCGCTCCGCGCGGAGCTGGGGGTCTCGCTGCCGCACTGACCGGCTTGTTCGCGCCCCCGGCACCGCCTCTCCCAGAAATTAGCTGTAACGTACACCAGCTGTACTGGGAAACATCTTCGTAACACGGGAGCGGGTCGGCGCATGACGCAGACGGCGGATGCCGCGATGGGGCGGACACTCGGGCGGATCCGGGCCGCCGCGTGCAGAGAGTTCGCGCTGCGCGTCCTGCGCGGCATCGGCCAGGTGACATTCCTGCCGCGCGCGCTGACCGGCCTGCTGTTCGCCTCCGCCCTCTTCGCCGCCGGGTGGGAGTACGGGCTCTACGGGATCGGGGGCGCGGCCGTCGGCACGGTCGTCGCGGCGCTGCTCGGCGTGGACAAGGAGCGGCTCGCCGTCGGCATGGAGGGCTTCAACTCCTGCCTCGTCGGCGTCAGTTGCGCGGTCTTCCTCAACCCCGACCGGCTGTCGTCAGTGCTCGTGGCGCTGCTCGGCTGCACCGCCGCGACCGTGGCCACCGCCGCCGTGGGGCGGGCGCTCGCGGCGTGGGAGCTGCCCGCCCTCACGCTGCCGTTCTGCCTCGTGGCGAGCGTGGTCACCCTGGCCGCGCCCGGGTTCGCGCGGGTGTGGACCGGCGGGGGCGGCATCGCCGCGTTTCCGCGGGCGGTGTCGGGGGCCCGCACGGGCATCGGGTTCGACGACGCCGTGCGGGGCTTCTTCGCCGGTTTCGGCCAGATCTTCCTGATGCCGCAGTGGTACGCGGGAGCCCTTGTCCTCGCGGGGCTCCTGGTGGCGGGGCCGCGGGTCGCCGGGGTCGCCTGCCTCGGGAACGTGGCGGGCATGGTGACCGCGTGGGCCCTCGGCGAGCCCGCGGCGCAGCTCGCCGACGGGACGTCCGCGTACAACGCGGTGCTCGTCGCGCTCGCGCTGTGCGGGGTGTTCCTGAAGGCGACGCCGCGGACGGCCGCGTACGCGGTGGCAGGGGCGGTGGCGGCGACGGTGTGCGCACCGGCGTTCGGCGCGCTCGCGAAGCCGGTGGGCGGGCACATGTTCACGTGGCCGTTCGCGCTGACCACGCTGGTGTTCCTGGTCGCGGCGAGGTCGTTCCCGCGGCTGACGGCGTCGGCCTGAACCCCCGGAGAACTCAGGCGGCTTCCAGCGCCGCCACGTCCAGCTTGCCCATCTTCATCATCGCGGACATGACGCGGGCGGCGCGGTCGCGGTCGGGGCCCGCGAGCAGGTCGGGCAGGGTGCGGGGGACGATCTGCCAGGACAGGCCGTACTTGTCCCTGCACCAGCCGCACGGGCCCGGCTCCCCGCCGTCGCCCGTGATGCGGTCCCACAGGCGGTCGACCTCGGCCTGGTCGGCGCAGTCGACGGCGAACGAGACCGCCTCGTTGAACGTGAACTGGGGGCCGCCGTCCAGCGCCTGGTACTCGGTGCCCGCGAGGCGGAACGACACGACGACCCCGGAGCCGGGCTCCTGGACGCCCTCCTCGCCGAAGCGGAGCACCTCGAGCACCTCGTTGTCGCCGTCCGGGAACAGCGACATGTAGTACGCGACGGCCTCCTCGGACTTGCCGTCGAACCACAGGCAGGGGCGGATCTTCTGGACGTCGGACATGGTGTGCCTCCGGGTTCCCTCTGCGGCGCCCGTGGCGCCGGTCTGCCATTCAGGCTTCTCCTCCTGCAGACCGGCTGCCACTCGGGAACTCATCGGCGGGAGCGGTACTAGAAGACGACGAGCGCGCGGCCGCCCTTGCCCGCCACCATGTTGTCGAACGCCGCGGGGATGCCGTCCAGGGCGATCCGCTCGGTCACGAGCGTGCTCAGGTCGAGGCGGCCCGCCCTGATGTGCTCGGCGAGCACCGGCAGGTCCTCGGCGGGGTCGCAGTTGCCGTAGACGCAGCCGGACAGCGTGCGGCCCCAGTGGAAGATCTCCAGGGCGTTGAACGTGACCTGCTGGTCCTTGCCGCCGATGCCGACGACCGTGGTGCGGCCGCCGCGCCGCGTGGACTCCCAGGCCGTACGGATCGTGACGGCGCGGCCGACGCACTCCACCGCCACGTCGACGCCCTGCTTGTCCGTGAGGCCGCGGATCTCGCGCGCGGTCGTCTCCGACGCGACCACGTAGTCCGTGGCGCCCGCGGCGCGCGCAAGGGCCTCCTTCTCCGGCGACACGTCGACCGCGACGATCTTCGACGCGCCCGCGATGCGCGCCGCCTGGAGGGTCGCGAGGCCGACGCCTCCGACGCCGTACACGGCGACCGTCTCCCCTTCGCGTACGCGGGCCGAGTGGTGCACCGCGCCGTAGCCGGTGAGCACCGCGCAGCCAAGGAGGGCGGCGTCGGTGAGCGGGACGCCGTCCGGCACGGGCAGCACGCAGTTCGCGGCGACGACCGTCTCCTCGGCGAACGCGGCGACGTTCAGGCCGGGGTGCAGATCGCTGCCGTCGGAGGCGCGCCTGGCGTGGATGTCGCCCGCGCCCGTGAGGGCGTTGGCGCACAGCCAGACCTCGCCGAGCGCGCAGGCGTGGCAGGCGCCGCACGAGGGCGCCCAGTTGAGGACGACGCCGTCGCCGGGCGCCACGTGCGTGACGCCTTCGCCGACGGAGACGACGGTGCCCGCGCCCTCGTGGCCGAGGACCGCGGGGACCGGGACCCGCATCGTGCCGTTGGTCAGGGACAGGTCGGAGTGGCAGACCCCGGCGGCGGCGAGCTCGACGCGGACCTGGCCGGGTCCCGGGTCGGGCAGCTCGATGTCGGCGATCTCCAGCGGGGAGCCGACGGCGGGCAGTACAGCGGCGCGGACCATGAGTGCCAACTTCCTTAGAACTGGAGGGACTTCGTCTGGAGGTACTCGGACAGGCCGTGCGAGCCGAGTTCGCGGCCGACGCCCGACTGCTTGTAGCCGCCGAACGGGGCGAGCGGGTTGAAGCGGCCCCCGTTGATGTCGACCTGGCCGGTGTCCATGCGGCGCGCGAAGGCGACCGCCTCCTCGTCGGTGGCCGCCCAGACCGCTCCGGCGAGCCCGTACACGGTGCCGTTGGCGATGCGCAGGGCGTCCTCCTCGTCCTCGTAGCGCAGGATCGACAGGACGGGGCCGAAGATCTCCTCCTGGGCGATGGTCATCTCGGGCGTGACGTCGGCGAAGACGGTGGGCGCCACGAAGTACCCCCTGTCGTGCGGGGTTTCGGCGCCGCCCGCGACGAGCCGGGCGCCCTCCTCCACGCCCTTCTCGATGTAGCCGCGCACGCGGGCCTGCTGCTTGGCGTTGACGAGCGGGCCGATGCGGTCGCCGTACTTGGCGGCAGCGGCGGCGGCGAGCTCGACGGCCTCGTCGTACTGGGAGGTGTGCACGAGCATCCGGGTCCAGGCGCTGCACGTCTGGCCCGAGTTGCCCATGACGTTGGCGACGCCGACGTTGACGGCCTTGGCGAGGTCGGCGCTGGGCAGGATCACGTTGGCGGACTTGCCGCCGAGTTCGAGGGCGACGCGCTTGACGGCGGCGCCCGCCGTCGCGCCGATACGGCGGCCGACCGCGGTGGAGCCGGTGAACGAGACGAGGTCGACGTCCGCGTGCTCGGCGAGCGCCTGTCCGGCGACCGGGCCGAGCCCGGTGACCAGGTTGAAGACTCCGGCCGGCACCCCGGCCTCGTCGACCGCCTCCGCGAACAGCTGGGCCGTCAGCGGGGTGTCCTCGGCGGGCTTGAGGACGACCGTGCAGCCCGCGGCGAGGGCCGGGGCGACCTTCGCGACGATCTGGTGCAGCGGATAGTTCCAGGGCGTGATGGCGCCGACGACGCCGACCGGCTCCGCGTACACCGTGGAGTTGCCGACCTTCTCCTCGAACGGGTACGTGGCGGCGAGTTCGGCGTACGAGCCGGAGACCAGGATCGGGACGCCCGCGTGCACCGTCTGCGAGAACGGGGCGGGCGAGCCCAGCTCGGCGGTGACGGTCTCGGCGATCTCGTCCTTGCGGGCCACCAGCACGTCCCGCAGCGCGGCGATGCGCGCGGCGCGCTCGGCGGGCGGCGTCGCGGCCCAGGCGGGGAACGCGGCGCGGGCGGCGCGCACGGCCGCGTCCACGTCCTCGGCGGTGCCCGCGGGGACATGGCCGATGACCTGCTCGTCCGCCGGGTTCACGACGGCGATCGTGTCGCCGCCCCCGGCCGGGCGCCAGGCGCCGTCGATGTACATCCCGTCGTGGGCCTTCATGGCACTCCCTCAGCATCAGGTACGTCCTGGCGCCCCAAACTAGCGCCGCTAGTTTCTGGGGTCCAGGGGTACCGGGTGCCGGTTCAGTGCCGTTGACGCTCTCCCTCGGGCTGCCCGGACCGCGGCGCGGGGGCCTTCCGCCCTTGTGCCACACCGCTTTTCGCGCCCCGCCCGCGGCCGCCCCTGACGCCGAGCCCGGCCGCCACGAACAGCAGACCGCCCAGCATGACGAACGGCGCCGCCGTGCCCGCGACGCCCGCGATCAGACCCGCCGAGGCCGGGGCCGCGACCTGCCCGAGCCGGTTCCCCGTGAGCCGCAGCGCGAGCGCGGTGGAGCGGGCCTCGTCGGGCGCCGCCTGCACGACCGTGGTCATGGACAGCGGCTGGCCGACGCCGAGGCAGAAGCCGAGCACGACCAGCATCACGCCGAGCGCCCACACCGGCACCGGCAGCGCGATGCCCGCGCAGAGCACCGCCGCGAGCAGGCACGTCGTCGCGATCAGGGCGGTCCTGCCGAGCCAGTTGATGAGCGGGGTCATGACGAGGCGGCAGGCGACCGTGGCACCCGCGCGCAGGCTGAGCAGCACGCCGATCACGGACGGCGCGATGCCGCGGTGCTCACCGACCACCGGCAGGTACGCGGTGAGGATGTCCGTGGCCGACAGGACGGCGAGGCTGATGAAGATGCCGCCGGGCACGCCGCGGGTGCGCAGGATGCGGTGCACGGGGACCTTGGAGGCCTCCTTGGGGCGTGCCCCCTCCCCCGTACGACGGGTCTCGATGCGCCACAGCGAGGTGAAGGACAGCGCGCAGACGCCGGCGGAGACGAGGAGGGCGAGCGCGCTGGTGGCGGCCATGTCGTAGCCGTCGATGAGGGCGCCGGCCGCGATCGGGCCGACGAGCTGGCCGAGGGAGGCGCCGATGGTGAAGTGGCCGAAGTTGCGGTCCTGGTCCTCGGGTGCGGACTGCCGGGCCACGATGGACTGGGCGCCGATCACGAAGCAGAGGTGGCCGAGGCCCATGACGCCGCTCCACGCGGCCATCCACACCAGGGATCCCGCGCCGCCGCTGAGCGCGCAGCCGCCCGCGATGAGCGCGACGCCGACCGGCAGCAGCGGCGCGCAGCGCCCGTGGTCGGTGCGGCGGCCCAGCGGCACCGCGGCGAACAGCGGCAGCAGGGCGTAGACACCCGCGATCACGCCGACGGCCCGCTCGTCGGCGCCGAGCGCGAGCGCCCGGTACGAGACGGCGGGCCGCGCCATCGACACCGCCCCCTGCGCGAAGCTGAAGGCGATGACGAGGCGGAGCAGCCAGGTACGACTCATGGTCATGAGCTAACAGGACTCACACGATGCCGAACAACAGACCGGCGCCGAGGACCACGAGCGCGGTCAACGCGGCCCATTTCACGGTGAACTTGGTGTGGTCGCCGAACTCGACCTTGGCCATGCCCACGAGCACGTAGACGGCGGGCACCAGCGGGCTCGACATGTGCAGCGGCTGGCCGGCGAGCGAGGCGCGGGCGATCTCCAGGGTGGAGACGCCGTGCGCGTGTCCGGCCTCGGCGAGCACCGGCAGGATGCCGAAGTAGAAGCCGTCGTTGGACATGAAGTACGTGAACGGGATGGACAGGACGCCGGTCACGAGCGCCATGTGCGGGCCCATCCAGTCGGGGATGCCGCCCACGACCCACTTCGCCATGTGGTCGACCATGCCGGTGCCCTGGAGCACGCCGGTGAAGACGGCGGCGGCGAAGACCATGCCCGCGACGTTCAGCACGTTCTCGGCGTGCGCGCCGATCCGGGCCTTCTGGTCGGCCATGTGCGGGAAGTTGACCGAGAGGGCGAGCGCGGCGCCGAGCATGAAGAGGACCGGGATCGGCAGCCACTCCATGATCATGGCGGTGAGGAGCACCACGGTCAGCAGCGCGTTGAACCAGTACAGCTTGGGGCGCAGCGTGGCCCGGTTCGGGTCGAGCCCGGAGAACGTCTCGCCCTCCTCGTTCTCGTACGAGGGGCCGCCGGTCGCGGCGGCGCCACCGCCGGAGGCCGAGCCCTTGCTGCCGCTGCCCGCGCCGACGAGGACCTTCTCCTCGGCGGTCTCGGTGACGGTGAGCTCCTCGTCGATGGACAGATAGCCGAGGCGCTTGCGCTCGCGGCGGCCGAGGACGTACGAGAGGGCGAACACGAAGAGCAGGCCGACGCCGAGGGCGGGGATCATCGGCACGAAGATGTCGCTCGCGTCCACCTTGAGGGCGGTGGCGGCGCGGGCCGTGGGGCCGCCCCAGGGCAGCGTGTTCATGACGCCGTTCGCGGTCGCGGCGACACCCGTCATCACGATCAGGCTCATCTTCAGGCGCTTGTAGAGCGGGTACATCGCCGAGACGGTGATCATGAAGGTGGTGGAGCCGTCCCCGTCGAGGGAGACGATCGCGGCGAGCACGGCGGTGCCGACGACGATCCGCACCGGGTCGGCCTTCGCGAACTTCAGGATGGCGCGCACGATCGGGTCGAAGAGGCCGACGTCGATCATCACGCCGAAGTAGACGATCGCGAACATCAGCATGGCGGCGGTCGGCGCGAGGTCCCCCACACCGGCGATCACATAGTCGCCGAGGTGCGCGCCCTTGCCCACCAGGACGCAGAACAGCGCCGGTATGAGCACGAGCGCCGCGATCGGCGACACCTTCTTCATCATGATCAGCACCAGGAAGGTGGCGATCATCCCGAATCCGAGGATGGTCAGCATGGAGAGGTCCCTAACGTTGCGTTCGCCTTCGAACTGCCGCCCTGGGGGTGACGACCAGCGCGACGTTAGGTGGCCGCGAGAAGCGTTAACAAGATGTTGACGCGTGAGCAATAAGCGCAAAACTCCAGGTCACAGCCTTGGTCAGGCGAGCACCTCGGCCAGGTAGGAGCGCAGCAGCGTCCGGACCTCCGCGATGACCGCCTCGTCGCCGCGCGCCGGGTCGAGCCGGAAGGCGAGCCGGACCAGGGCGTCGGCGGACTCGACGGCGACGAGGAAGGCGCGCCGCAGGTCCGCGTCGGGCTCGCGGCCGATGCGCGGGGCGAGGAGTTCGGTGAGGGTGTCGGCGACCCGGTGGTTGGGGTCGGCGTCGGAGGTGCCCACGGGGATCTGGGTGCCGAAGTCGACGAGGGAGAAGCCGGGCGCGGTGCGCTTCATCGCCAGGTACTCGTCGAGCACGGCGTCCATCGCGGCCCGCCAGTCGCCCTCGGGCACGGCGGTCAGGCGGGCGGTGACCCGCCGCACGTACCGGTCGAGATTGCGCTCGGCCAGCGCCTCGACGAGGGCCCGCTTGTTGCCGAAGAAGCGGTAGACCGAGCCGATCGGCACCTCGGCGCGCTGGGCGACGGCGCGGGTGCTCAGCTCGTCGTAGCCGGTCTCGTCGAGGAGTTCGGCGCAGGCGTCGAGGATCCGGGACAGTCGCTCGGCGCTGCGCCGCTGAACGGGCATGCGGCGCAGGGACGTTGGTTCGGCCATGGGGTCACCCTACGGTGACGCCGTCAGGTCCGCCGTGGCCTCGACCGGCTCGTCGGCGACGGCCCACACCGTGTGGTCGTCGGCGTACAGGCGCGCGGTGAGGTGGTGGGTGCCGCGTCCGACGCGGTCGCCGGGGAGCCGGTAGTCGACGGCGCGCAGCCGGGCGAGGCAGCGCCCGTCGAGGTAGAGGCGGGCGTAGCCGCGGCCCGCCACGGCGCGGGCGGGGGCGTCCGGCGGGCTGAGCCGGAAGCGCCGGATCCAGATCCGCACGTCCCAGCCGCCCGCGGGTCCGGTGCGCGGCTTCACGATCACGCCGACCTCGGGGGCGTCCTCGTCGGATATCCGGCGGTAGTGGCGCCCTTCGTCATCGGTGCGGTCGATGACCTCTCCGGCGTGGCGCCGTCCGCCGTCGTCGTCCCCGCATCCGGCGGCGCCCGCGAGCAGGGCGCAGGTGAGCAGGGGCGCGGCGGCGGCGCGGATCGAACGGCGGACGGAGGGCATGCACCGGACGCTAGAGGACCGTTGACGTCGGCGGATCCCCCTCGGGGAGGAAGGCTGCGGCGCCCGCGTAGGCCGTGCGGCGGAGGGCCGACGGGCGGTGATGTCTTGCGCCACCCACCCCGGAATCCTACGGTGTCCCATAGGAATCATTGACGAGGGAGCGATGATGAGCGGGGACGCACGCAAGACGGCCCAGGGCCTCGGCTACCTGTCGGGCTTCGGGAACGAGCACGGCTCGGAGGCCGTGCCCGGAGCCCTTCCGCAGGGGCGGAACGCGCCGCAGCGCGCCCCGCTCGGCCTCTACGCGGAGCAGCTCAGCGGCACCGCGTTCACCGAGCCCCGCGCGCACAACCGGCGCTCGTGGCTGTACCGGATCCGCCCGTCGGCGGCGCACCCGGAGTTCACCCGCGCCGACAACGGCGCGATCCGCACGGCCCCCTTCACGGAGGCCGTCCCCGACCCCAACCGCCGCCGCTGGAACCCGCTTCCGGCCCCCGCTCCCGGCACCGACTGGCTGGCCGGCCTGTGGACGCTCGGCGGGAACGGCGACGCGACGCAGCGCTCCGGCATGGCGGTACACCTCTACCACGCCAACTCCCCCATGACGGGGCGGGTGTTCAGCGACGCGGACGGCGAACTGCTGATCGTCCCCGAGCACGGCGGGCTGCTGCTGCGCACCGAGTTCGGCGTGCTGGCCGCCGATCCCGGCGAGGTCGCGCTGATCCCGCGCGGCGTCCGCTTCCGCGTGGAGCTGCTCGACGACACGGCGCGCGGGTACGTGTGCGAGAACTACGGCGCCCCGTTCCAGCTCCCCGACCTCGGCCCGATCGGCGCCAACGGCCTGGCGAACGCGCGGGACTTCCGGGCGCCGGTCGCCGCGTACGAGGACACCGACGAGCCGGTGGAGGTCGTCAGCAAGTTCTGCGGCAACCTCTGGACAGCCACCTACGACCACTCCCCGCTCGACGTCGTCGCCTGGCACGGCAACCACGTCCCGTACGTATACGACCTGCGCCGCTTCAACGTCATCGGGAGCATCTCGTACGACCACCCGGACCCGTCGATCTTCACGGTGCTCACGTCGCCCTCGGACACGCCGGGGCTCGCCGGGGTCGACTTCGTCGTGTTCGCGCCGCGCTGGCTGGTGGGCGAGGACACGTTCCGGCCGCCGTACTTCCACCGGAACGTGATGAGCGAGTACATGGGCCTCATCGAGGGCGCGTACGACGCGAAGGCCGAGGGGTTCGTGCCGGGCGGCGGCTCGCTGCACAACATGATGTCGGCGCACGGCCCGGACCGGGACACGTTCGAGAAGGCGAGCGCGGCCGAGCTGAAGCCGCAGAAGGTCGACGACGGCCTCGCGTTCATGTTCGAGACCCGCTGGCCCGTCACGCTCGCCCCGCAGGCGGCGACGGCCGGACATCTCCAGCGCGGGTACGACGACGTGTGGCGCGGTCTGGAACGCCACTTCCGCGGCTGACCAAGAGGTTCGCCACATTGCACCACTCCCCCCACGACCGGTACGGATAACCCGTGACGTCATTCGCCCCGGACTCGATCGTCCTGAACCGCAAATTGCCGCTCTGGTATCAGGTGTCGCAGTCCTTGCGCGCCTCGATACTCGGGAGATCGCCGCAGGACCCGCTGCGCCTGCCCACGGAGGAGCAGCTTGCGGGTCACTACGGCGTCTCCGTGCTCACCATGCGTCAGGCGCTGAAGGAGCTGGAGGACGAGGGCCTCATCACCCGGCACCGGCGGCGCGGCACGTTCATCGAGCCGGACGCGCGGGAGGGAGCCCCGGTGCGGCTGCTCGGTTCGGTCGACGCGATCGTGGCGCAGCAGTCCGGCATGACCACGCGACTGCTCGAACACGGCACGACGCCGGTCCCCGTGGCCTTCGCCGACCACTTCCCGGGCGTCTCGACCGTGCCCGCGTACCACCGGCTGCGCAGCGACGAGAAGACCGGCGAGCCCACCAACCACGCCCGCAACTATCTGCGGCCCGACATCGGCGCCCGCGTCGACGTCGCGGACCTGGAGCGGTGGCCGATGACGAAGGTGCTGCGGGACGTGGTCGGCGTCCGGATCAGCCGGATCACGGACTCGGTGCAGGCGCGGCTCGCGGACCCGGAGACGGCCCGCCTCCTCGAAGTCCCCCTCCTGAGCCCGATCCTGCACTACACCGGCATCACCTACGACGAAGAGGGCAGGGTCCTCGACGTGGCGGTCATCCACTACCGGGGCGACCGCTTCTCGTTCACGGTGACGCTGGACGCGGACTAGACGGAACAGGCCCATGGGGGGACGTAGCATGCCGGGCGTGGTGACGAACGACCGGCTCGGTGACGCGACGCGGCTGACGGACCTCATGCCCTGGTCCGTCGCTCCGTTGCGCACGGGCCGCGGCTGGCCCGTCGCCCCGGACACCGCGTCCCTGAAGGCTCGTTGGGACACCTTCGTACGAGCGGAGGGGGACGCCCGCGCCGCGCTCCTCGAGCCGTCCCGCGCCCGCACCCTGCACACCGCCGCCGCCCAGCTGCCGGGCCAGCGCACCGGCACCGAACCGCTCGCGCACGCCGAAGGGCCCTGCCCCGAGCCCGTGCCGCTGCTGCACGGCCCGTTCGACGAGCAGTGGCTGATCCCGGACCAGCGGCTGCTCGACGCGGCGCGGCCCGAGCTGTGGCGGGTCGCGGACGAGCGGCAGCTGTTCCTCGTCGAGCAGGGGTACGTGCCCGACGCCGGCGGCCCCGCCCTCCTCGCGTCGGCCGTCCTCCCGGAGGGCCGCTCCCCCGCGGGCCGCCCAGGCCGCATCCGCCCGCTGTACCGCCGCCCCGGCGGCGCCGAGCCGAACGTGGCGCCGGGCCTGCTCACGCATCTGTCGGGGACGTACGACCGCGAGGTCACGGCCGCCGACCTGTTCGCGTGGATCCTGGCCGTCGGGGCCCGCGCGGGCTCCCCCGACGTCCGCGTGCCGCTGCCGGACGACGCCGACGTCTGGGCGCGCGGGGTCGACCTGGGGCGCCGCGTCCTGTGGCTGGAGCGGCGCGGTGCGGGCTCCGAACGCCCGAAGCTGCCCGGCGGCCGCCGCCCCTACGTCCGCGCCCCGCTGCCCGCCCGACCGACGGAGCTCCACTACGACCGCGACGAGGAGGCGCTGCTCATCGGCGAAGGGCGGGTCTCGCCGGTGCCCGCGGCGGCCTGGGACTTCCGGGTGAGCGGAGTCGGCGTCCTGGAGCAGTGGTTCGCGCGCCGCACGGCCCCGTCCGAGCCGGGAACGCTCGCGGCGGTGCGCCCGAAGACCTGGCCGCAGCCGTGGACCTCGCAACTCCTGGAACTGGTCACGGTCCTGACCCTGCTCGCCGAACTCGACCCGGCGCGGTCCGAGTTGCGCGCCGCCGCCCTCGCGGACCCGATCACGCCGGAGGACCTGGAGAAGGCGCACGTCCTTCCGGTCCCGGAGTCCGCCCGCCGTCCGGCCTCGGTCCTGGACCACCAGGAAGAGGGCCCCGGCGGCCAGTTCGCGTTCCTGTGAGCCGTCCTCAGCCCGCCACGAACCCCTCGAGCGTCCGCCGCAGCGCCCGCTCGAACACGGCCTCCAGGTCGATGGGCCCCGCGTCCTCGGCGAACGACGCGGCGAGCCGCGGATAGCGGCCCGACGCCAGCTGACCGCCCAGGTAGGCGATGCGCGCCGCCTGTTCCTGCTCGGCGCTCCACGGCAGGGAGCGGGTGCGCTCGGCGGTGGCGATCTCGTTGGCGACGTACGTCGTGACCACGCCGGTCACCGCGGCGATCAGCTCCATCTTCGTGCCGGACGGCAGGTCGAGCGGGTCGAGGCAGCTCAGGCAGTACTCCAGGTACGCAAGGGCGTTCGGGCTGAAGCCGTAGACCGGTGACATCAGGCGCGGCAGCCAGGGATGCCGGTGCATCAGGGTGCGCGTCTGCCGGGCGAGGCCGAGCACGTCGGCCCGCCAGTCGCCGCTCGGCTCGGGGAAGTCGTACTCGGCGCTGACGGCGTCGACCATCAGCTCGTACAGGTCCTCCTTGCGCGGCACGTAGTTGTAGAGCGACATCGTGCCCATGCCAAGCTCGCCGGCGATCTTCCGCATGGAGACCGCGTCGATGCCCTCCGCGTCGGCGACGCGGACCGCGGTCGCCGCGATGTCGGCTCTGCTGTGCGCGGGTCTCGGCCCCCGCCCGGCGCGCTCGGGGCGCGCCCAGATCACTTCGGGTTCGGCCGCTCGGCCCGCCATTGATCATCACCTCGCGCACCATCCTAGTTACGTACACCGTACGTAGTGCGCTACGGTGGGACCATGACTACTACGTACGCTGTACTGAGTCAGGGTCTCGAGCGGAGCTTCGGCAAGGGCGCGAAGGCCGTGCACGCCGTACGCGGCCTGGATCTGGCGGTGCGCGAGGGCACGGTCTGCGGACTGCTCGGGCCGAACGGGGCGGGCAAGACGACCGCGGTCCGGCTGTTGACGACGCTGCTCCGCCCGGACGCCGGCACCGCGCGTGTCGCCGGGCACGACATCACCGCGGACCCGCAGGCGGTGCGCCGCAGCATCGGCGTCACCGGGCAGTACGCGTCGGTCGACGGGGACCTCACGGGCCGCGAGAACCTGCGCCTGTTCGCCCGCCTGCTGCGCGCGCCGCGCGCCAGGGCCCGCGCCGACGAGCTGATCGAACGCTTCGACCTGGCCGACGCCGCCGACCGCGCGGCCCGTACGTACTCCGGCGGCATGCGGCGCCGCCTCGACCTGGCGGCGAGCCTGCTCACCCGGCCCGCCGTGCTCTTCCTCGACGAGCCGACGACCGGACTCGACCCGCACAGCAGGAACGGCATCTGGGACGCCGTGCGCGAGCTGTCCCGCGAGGGCACGACCGTCGTCCTCACCACGCAGTACCTGGAGGAGGCCGACCGGCTCGCCGACGACATCGTGCTGATCGACGAGGGCCGCGCCGCCCACACCGGTACGCCCGCCGAACTGAAGGCGCAGATCGGCCACTACGCGGAGGTCGTCGTGGCCGAGGAGGCGGGCGAGCGGGCGCTGCACGCCGCCGCCGTGGTCCTCGACCAGCTGACCGGGTCACGGCCCCGCCTCGACGCCCGGCGCCGCACCGTCGGCGCCGTCGTCCTCGACCCCTCGGTCACGCTCCCCAGCGTCGTGCGCGAACTCGACGCGTCCGGCGTCCCGTTGCTCGACGCGGCGCTGCGCCCGCCCACCCTCGACGAGGTGTTCCTGCGCCTCACCGCCACCACGACCCAGGAGGTCGCCGCATGAGCACCGCGATCCTGTACGACGGCACGGCCATGCTCGGCCGACACCTCCAGCGGGTCAGGAACGCCCCGGCGATCCCGATCCTGACGCAGACGATGCCGGTCGTCTTCCTGCTGTTCTTCGGCTACGTCTTCGGCTCCGCGCTCGCCATGCCGGGCAGCGACTACCGGGCGTTCCTGGTGCCAGGGATGCTGGTGGCGACGGCGGCCAACGGGCTGATGACCGGGATGTTCGGCGCGGCGCAGGACGCGCACCGGGGCGTGATGGACCGCTTCCGGGCGCTGCCGATGAGCCGCGCGGCGGTGCCGGTCGGGCAGGCGGTCGGGGATCTGCTGACGGCGGCGGTCGGCCTGGTGCCGCTGGTCCTCGTGGGGCTCGCGATGGGCTGGCGGATCGACGGCGGGCTGCCGGGCGCGCTCGGCGCGTTCGGGCTGCTGCTGCTCTTCCGGTTCGCGACGACGTGGGTGGGCATCCTGCTGGGTCTGGCGTCGCAGAGCGAGGAGGCGGCGGGTCAGCTGGGCAGCGCCACGTTCATGCTGCCGCTGCTGTCCAACGCGTACATCCCGACCGACGGGATGCCGGGGTGGGTGCGCACGCTCGCCGAGTGGAACCCGATCAGCGCCGTGGCCACGGCCGTGCGCGAGCTGTTCGGGAACGCGCCGGTGCCGCACGGCGCGGCCTGGCCGGTGACGCATCCGGTGGCGGGCTCCCTGGTGTGGTGCGCGGTGCTGCTCGCGGTGTCCGTGCCGCTCGCCGTCCGCCGCTGCGCGCGCGGCGGACGGTGAACAGGCTTTCCGCGGCGGCTACTTCTGGGGTTCGAGGGCGGGGCCGAGCGAGGAGAACTTCTCCTGGGAGACGACCCGCTTCGGCGGCCAGGTGATGTTGTTCGGCGGCCACTTCTGGCCGGTCTTCTTCAGGAACCACTCCGGCGGCTCGTACATGGGCGGCTCATAGCCGTCGGGGATCGCCGTCTTCCACTCGACGTCCTTGGTGCGGTCCTTGAACTCGTCCTTGATGGCCTTGAGCCGCTCCGGCTGGGTGATCAGGTCGACGGCGGTGGCCGCGAGGTACTTCGCGGCGGCCAGCACGGCGGCCTGTCCGGGCGCCGCTGCGGCACAGGCGGCGGTGGACCAGGTGTGCATCTTCGTACCGATCGGGGCGAGCGCGGAGCCCATCGACACGGTCGGCACGTTCCAGCTGATGTCGGCGACGTCGGTGGAGCCGCCGCCGAGGAACACCGGGTCCGGCGGCTTGAGTTCGGCGACCTTGTCGTGCATGCCGGCCTCGGGCAGCCCGAGCGACTTCTGGAGGTCCTTCGCCAACTGGTGGGCCTCGGCGCTGAACTCGGGCGGCCCGATCTGCCGCATGTTGTCGTGCAGCAGCTCCGCGAAGGACTTGGAGGGCAGCTGGTTCCAGCAGGCGGAGGTGATGCGGTGCTGCACCTTCGTCTGCGATGCCTTGGCGGCGGCCTCGGAGATGGCGATCACCTTGTCGAGCAGCACCTGGACGCGGGCGGTGCTGCCTTCGCGGACGTAGTAGGAGATCTCCGCGATCTCCGGAGTGACATTGGGGATGTCTCCGCCGTTGTTGATCACCCAGTGCAGGCGGGCGCTCGGCGCCATGTTCTCCTCGCGCAGGAACTCCGACATGGTCGCCATCATCACGGCGGCGTCGAGCGCCGACTTGTTGCCGAGCGGGGTGCCGCCGTGCCCGGCCACGCCGAGGAACGTGAAGGTCACGGCGGTCATGGCGTTGCTGGTGCCCCAGCCGGTCGCGTTGGAGGTCGAGGGGTGCCAGTCGAGGAAGGCGTCGAGGCCCTCGTACACGCCCTTGCTGACCGCGTACGTCTTGCCGATCAGGGTCTCCTCAGCGGTGGAGCCGAAGAACTTCACCGTGACGGGGAGCTTGTGCTTCTTCGCGGCCTGGGCGACCGCTGCCGCCGCCGCGGCGGCCGCCGTGCCGAGCGCGCTGTGCCCGCAGCCGTGGCCGGGACCGTAGCTCGGGGTGAAGGGGTCGTGGATGTACTCACGGGGGTCGTGGTGCCCCACGCCCTTGTTCTGCGAGAGGCCGGGCAGCGCGTCGTACTCGCCGCTGAACCCGAGCACCGGGCCGCCACTGCCGTACGAGAAGGTGGCGGTGAACGCGGTCGGGAAGCCGGCCGTGCCGAACTTCACGTCGAATCCGGCCCGTTCGAGGAAGCCGGCCTCGGCGAGCGAGGAGTTCCACTCGCGCAGCGACAGCTCGGCGTGCTCCCAGATCTCCTCGTTGAGGCCGGTGATCCGGGAGCTGTTGGCGCCGATCCAGGCGAGGGCCGAGGTCTTGGCGGGGCTGTCCTTCGCGAGGCCCTCCGGCGCCTCGTAGTCGGCGGGCGTCGCGGCCGCGGCGTCCGATGCGGCGGCCATCGCCGGGTCGGCCTGCGCGGTCATGGCGGCGGTGGTCACTCCGGCGGCGCCGAGCATCTGCATGATGCGGCGTCTGCTGATCTGCGGGCCCGATGTCGCCTGGGGCATCTCGTGCTCGTGGTGGTCGTGCAGGTCACACACGCGTACCTCCGGGGGTGAGGTTGCTGTAGCTGTAACTGCCAACGACGATCAGGCGCCACATTGAACCCTGGAGGTTGCCCCGTCAACATCCGTGCGTGACAAGCCGGTTACGCGAGGTGCGGAACGGCGGGCACGACAAAGGCCCGCATCGACCTCCTCGCCGGAGTGTCCACCGCGTGCCGTGGGGATGACGGTCGCTTTGATGCGCGGCGGAGCACCGGACGGCGCGGAGGCGCGATACGGGCCTTGTCTTCTACTGAGGCGGCCGGACTGCTAGTGGCCGCCGAACAGCGAGCGGCGAAGCCGCCGCAGGGGCGCGAAGAGGGAGACCCTCCGCACGCGTGCGCGCCTGCCGCTGCGCTCGTGCGCTGTGTCCCGCGTGGTCAGCTCGCGCATCAGCGTCGTCGCCTCGACCGTCTCGCGCTGCGGGACGGCAGGGCCGCCGAGCACCGAGAGATGGCGGTCGAGGCGCGAACTGGTCGCACTGTTCCCGCAGGTGATCGCAGGCACACGTGGCCTGCTGCGCACTGTTATCTGTTCCATGTCACTCCCCACCCGTACGAGGGCACCCGGCCCGGGCAGGTTAACCCTATCGCCCCCGCCCGACACTCGTGTATCCCGGTCGCAGTATTCACCTCCCTCGTAAGGGGGTTGACGGTTCGAAACCGATCACTCTCCGAATACTGCTTAATCCAGGGCGAGTTGGACAAGTGGGGCTCCTGAGGGCCTCTGGGAGCCGCCCGCGGGTTCGGTTGTCACAGCGAGTGATGAGCCGCTCGCAGTCAAGCCGGAGGCCACCGTGGGCGTGTCGGGCCCCTCGTCGGGCAGCAGACCGAGGGAACGCGGCGGCGCCGACGGCGTCATGAGCCACAACTGGTGGACCCGGCCGGGCGGCGCCGCGCCGAGCCCTGTGACAGTGATCACGGCGCTGCGCAGCTCGTCCGACGCGACCGCCCCGAGCCCGTCGGCGCGCACCGCCCGCGCGTCCGGCGCCGCGAGCACCCGCGCCACGGCGCGCGCCTCGGCCCGCTGAGCGTCGAGCCGGTCCGCCGTGCGCTCCAGCTGCACGGCGAACAGCGCGGCGACGGTGAGAGCGGCAGCGCCCGTGGCGACGCCGACCGGAATCAGCAGTCCACGCGCGCGTGGTGGGGCGTCCGCCACGGCCGCCGGGGCCTGGGCGGTGAGCCGTACGGCGGTCAGCACCCGCTCCCGCAGGGCGGCGGGCGGCGCCACCGCGGCCGAGCAGGCGAGCCGCAGGGAGCTCTCGGTCAGCGCCCGCACCTCGTCGGCACAGGCGTCGCAGCGGGCCAAGTGCCGCTCGAACCGGGCGCGTTCGCGCTGGTCGAGGGCGTCGAGGGCGTAGGGCGCGGCCAGCGAGTGGGCGCGGGAGCCGGATTGGAAGGGGAGCCTGGGGAGCCTCATGCGGCCTCCCCCAGGCAGGCGCGGAGCCGGCTGAGGCCGTCGCGCATCCGGGTCTTGACGGTGCCGAGCGGCACGGCGAGGCGCTGCGCGACCTCCCGGTAGGTGTAGCCCTCGTAGTAGGCGAGGGTCACGGAGCGGCGCTGAAGGTCCGTGAGGCCTTCGAGGCAGCGGCGCACCCACTCACGGTCCAGGTTCGTCTCCACCTGCTCGGCGACCTCGTCGAACGCGGTGCGGTGCCAGCGGCTCGCGGCCCGCTCCTCGCGCTCCCGGGCGGCGCGGGCCTGCCGCACCCGGTCGACCGCTCTGCGGTGGGCGTGCGTGAGGACCCAGGCCATGGCGGTTCCCCTGCGGGGGTCGAAGCGGGCGGCGTCCCGCCACAGTTCGAGGAACACCTCCTGGGTCACCTCCTCGGACTGGGCGGGGTCGCGCAGGACCCGGAGCACCAGCCCGTACACCGGCCCCGACACCAGTTCGTACAACTCCTCGTACGCCCGTACGTCGCCCCGGCCGACCATCGGCAGCAGCTTGTCCGCCCGCATCGGTTCCCCTCCCGCTCGGCGGCGCGGCCCGGTGCCGCGCCGCCCCCACTGGGTCGTTCGCGGCCGGGCCCGGTCCGGATCGGGTGCGCCGCGAAGTTTCGTGAAGGGAGTACGGGCGGGCGGGGCCGTGGCGCCCAACCGGCGGCCTGCCAATCGCCGGACGGCCGATCGGCGTCCGACCAATCCGCCGGGCGCGGCGCGCCGAATGGCTTGGCGTCAACCGCACTTCGTGCACGCACCGCGTGAGGACGGACCCATGACCTCTCTGTCAGCGAAGCCCCGGCGGGCTTCGGCAACGATGGCGCTCCTGGTGTGCGGCGCCCTGGCCGCGGGCGGGCTCGCGGCCGCCGGTGCCCCCGGCATCGGCCCGCAGCGCGCCGAGGCGTCCAGCCACCGCGAGGCCCCGCTGATCTCGGGCCAGCCGCAGTACGACAACACGGACGTGTACGCGTTCGTGAGCCCCGACAAGCCCGACACCACGACCCTGGTGGCGAACTGGACGCCGTTCGAGGAGCCGGCCGGCGGCCCGAACTTCTACCCGTTCCCCGAGGACGCCCACTACGACCTGCACATCGACAGCGACGGCGACGCGCAGGGCGACCTGCTCTACCGGTGGACGTTCAAGACACACACCAGGAACGGCGACACGTTCCTCTACAACACCGGCCCGGTGAACAGCCTCGACGACCCGAACCTCAACGTCACGCAGACGTACGACATCGATCTGCTGCGCCTGAAGGACCAGCGGATCGTGTCGAAGTCGAAGATCGCCGACGATCAGCCGGTGGCCCCTTCGAACGTCGGCAAGGCGTCGATGCCCGACTACAAGAAGCTGCGCGACCAGGCGGTGAAGAAGCTCGGCGGCGGCGTCACCTCGTACGTGGGCCAGGCCGACGACCCGTTCTTCCTCGACCTGCGCGTCTTCGACCTGCTGTACGGCGGGAACCTCTCCGAGGTCGGCCGGGACACGCTCAAGGGCTACAACGTGAACACGGTCGCCCTCCAGGTGCCCACCGCGTTCCTCACGGAGTCGAAGGACCAGCCCGTCATCGGCGTGTGGTCGACGACCTCCCGCAAGGACGCGAAGGGCGACTGGACACAGGTGTCGCGGCTCGGCAGCCCGCTGGTCAACGAGGTCGTGAACCCGCAGCGGGTCAAGGACCGCTTCAACGCGTCCGCGCCGTGGAACGACAGCCAGTTCCTGCCGTTCGTGACCGAGCCCGAGCTGCCGAAGCTGATCGAGTCGATCTACAAGATCAAGGCGCCGAAGACGCCGCGCAACGACCTGGTGGACGTCTTCCTGAAGGGCGTGAAGGGCCTCAACCAGCCCCCGGGCGTGCGTCCCTCGGAAATGCTGCGCCTCAACACGTCGATCCCGCCGACGAGTTCACCGAAGCGTCTCGGTGTCCTCGAGGGCGACAAGGCGGGCTTCCCGAACGGACGACGGCTCTCCGACGACGTCGTGGACGCCGAGCTCCAGGTCGTCGAGGGCGAACTCCTCGGCAAGAAGAACGACCTGGGCGACGCCGTGAACACGAACGACAAGAAGTTCGAGTCGGCGTTCCCGTACGTGGCGCTGCCCACGGAGGGCTCGCGCGGACCGCTCGCCAAGAGCAAGGCGCAGAGCGACACCGAGGTCCGCGACCAGCTGACCGGCAGTTCGACGCCCTCGGGGTCCGGTGACGACAGCACCCTCGTGGCGGCCTCCGTCGCAGCGGCGGGCGCCGGGTTCCTGCTGATCGGGACCGGGCTGCTGTGGTGGCGGGCCCGTGGCAGGCGGCGGAACGGGTTCGGCACGCCGTTCTCCCCGTGACCCGTCCCCCGGACCGGCGCGGCCCGCGTTCTCCTTCCTCCACGGCGCGGGCCGCGCCTCCCCTCGTCCTCACTGGAAACCGCCAAGGAGCGCGCATGCAGACCTTGTTCGGCCGGGGGTTCGGGCGGCTGCTCGCCCTGGGCGCCGCCCTCGCCCTCGCCCTCACCGCGGGCGCCCTCGTCGCCCACGACGACCCGCCGCCGCAGTCCACCGCGAGCACGGCCCCGAACCCGGCCCCTGCCCGGCTCGCCTCCGGGGACATCGGCCGCGGGATCTCCGCGCTCCAGAAGCACCTCGAGGCGCAGCCCAAGGACCACGCGTCGTGGGCCTCCCTCGGCACCGCGTACGTCGAGCAGGCGCGGGTGAGCGCGGACCCGTCCCGCTACCCGCAGGCCGAGCGCGCGCTCGCCCGCTCCCTGAGGCTGCGGCCGGGCAACGACCCGGCGCTGGCCGGGCAGGCGGCGCTCGCGGCGGCCCGGCACGACTTCCACGGCGCGCTCCGCCTCGCCCGCAGGGCCCTCGACGTCAACCCGTACAACGAGGCGGCGCTGGCGCTCCGCGTCGACGCGCTCGTCGAACTCGGCCACTACGAGCGGGCGTCGCGCGCCGTCGACGAGGCGGACGACCGTCGCCCCGGCATCCCGGTCTTCACCCGCTTCGCCTACGTCCACGAACTGCGCGGCGACGCCACGACCGCGCGCAAGGTCCTGGAGCGCGCCCTGGCCGGTGCCACGGCCCCCGGCGACGTCTCGTACGTGGCGACGGCCCTCGGCCAACTGGCGTGGCGCCAGGGCCACTACAAGGCCGCGCTCCGCCACTACGCGACGGCCCTGCGCGCCGACCCGACGTCCATCGCCGCCCTGGAAGGACGCGGCAGGGCCCGGGCGGCACGCGGAGACACGTCGGCCGGGATCCGCGACCTGAAGACGGTGGTCGCCCGCGCCCCGCTGCCCGCGGTCCTCGTCGAACTCGGCGAACTGTACGAGTCCCGGGGCGACCGCGCGGCGGCGAAGCGCCAGTACGCCCTCGTCGACACGTGGCTCCGTCTCGCCCGTGCGGGCGGCGTCGACGTCGACCTCGACACGGCCCTGGCGGCCACGGAGCACGGCGACCGGGCGGCGGGCCTGAAGGCGGCCCGCGCCGAGTGGCACCGCCGACAGACCGTCCACACGGCGGACGCCCTCGCCTGGGCCCTGCACACCACGGGCCACTCCGAGCAGGCCCTTCCCTACGCCCGCCGCGCCACGGCCACCGGCTACGACGAGGCCACGTTCCTCTACCACCGCGGCGTGATCGAACTCGCGGCGGGCGACAGGGCCGAGGGCCGACACCTGCTGCACCGCGCCCTCGACCGCAACCCGGCCTTCTCCCCCCTGGGCGCGAAGTCGGCGCGAGCGGCACTGGCCGCCGAGAAGGGATCGGCCCGATGAGGCACCGAACGCGGTACGCCACCGAGGACGACACGGGCGGCGGTCGCCGTCGGAACGGGAGTCGGGCGGCGAGGTGCTGGATGCGGTACGTCGTGGTGTGCGCGGTGGTCGGCGTCGGCGCGGGCGGGCTGCTGATCAACGGCGCCCCGCGGGCGTCCGCGCATCCGCTGGGGAACTTCACCGTCAACCATTACGACGGGCTGCTCGTCGGCCCCGGCGTCCTGCGCGTCGACCACGTGGAGGATCTGGCGGAGATTCCGACGCGGCAGGTCAGGGACGCACTCGACGAGCGGGGGCGGGAACGGTGGGCGCGGGAGCGGTGTGCGGGCGCCGCCGGGCGGATGCGCGTGGAGGTCGACGGGCGGCGTCGCGCACTCGACGTACGGGCGGCGGATGCCGTGTTGCGGCCCGGGCAGGCGGGGTTGCGGACGTTGCGGGTGGAGTGCGCGTTCGCCGCGCCGTTGCCGCGCGGCGAGAAGGTGCGCGTCGCGCTGCGTACGGGCGCCGGGCAGGGGCCCGGCTGGCGTGAGGTCACGGCGCGCGGCGACCGGACGACGCTGACCCGCTCGGACGTGCCCGCCGCGTCGGCGTCCGACCGGCTGACCCGCTATCCGAAGGGCCTGCTGTCGTCGCCGCCCGACCGGGTGTCGGCATCTGTCACGGCGGTGCCGGGTGGCCCGGCGGCGGGCGCCTCCCGCGACCGGCCGGCCGGCTCCGACGTGCTGCCGCGCGGCGCGGACCGCTGGACCGAGAAGCTGACCGGCCTGGTGTCACGGCACGAACTGGGCCCCGGCTTCGCGGCGTTGGCCCTCGGCATCGCCCTGCTGCTGGGCGCGCTGCACGCGCTCGCGCCCGGCCACGGGAAGACCCTGATGGCGGCGGCCGCCGCGGCCCGCCATCAGGCCCGGGTGCGGGACGTGCTGCCGCTCGCCGCGTCCGTGACGGTCACGCACACGCTCGGCGTGATCGCCCTCGGGGTGCTCGTGACGGCCGGTTCGGCGGCGACGCCGTCGGTGATCGCCTGGCTGGGCCTGGCGAGCGGGGTGCTGGTGACGTTCGCGGGGGTGGGCCTGCTGCGCCGGGCGTGGCACCACCGCACCCACGCCCACGACCACCCCCACACGCACGACCACAAGCACCACCATCACCACCCGATGCCGCGCCCCACCCTCCGCGGCACCCTCTTCCTCGGTTTCGCCGGGGGACTCGTGCCCAGCCCCTCCGCCGTCGTCGTGCTCGTCGGCGCCGCCGCCCTCGGCAAGGCGTGGTTCGGCCTGCTGCTCGTCCTCGGTTACGGCGCCGGGCTCGCGCTCACCCTCACCGCGGTCGGCCTGGCGGTGGTCCGGGTCGGCGGCCGGATCACCCGCGCCCTGACCGACGCCTCCCGCCCGGGACACGGCCCGCGCGGCACCGTGCTGCGCCGCGCCCTGGGCCGAGCGGTGCCGTTCGGTTCGGCGTGCGTCGTCGTGGTACTCGGCTGCGGATTGGTGTTCAAGGGGGCGGCAACGGCGCTCGGTTGAGCTACTTTTGTTCGTACTTGTCTTGCCGCACCGACTGGTATTGCCACGAATGGGGGCGCCCGTGGTGGAGCGTGTGGTCGCCGGACGGTACCGGCTGCTCGATCCGCTCGGCGAGGGCGGAATGGGCACGGTGTGGCGGGCCCGCGACGAGGTGCTCGGCCGCGAGGTCGCCGTCAAGGAGGTGCGCGCCCCCGCCGGGCTCCCGGACGCCGAGGTGCAGCGGATGTACGCGCGCCTGGAGCGGGAGGCGTGGGCGTCGGCGCGGGTCACGCACCGCAACGTGGTGACGGTGTACGACGTGGCCACCGACAGGGACCGGCCCTGGGTCGTCATGGAGTTGATCCGCGGTGTCTCCCTCGCCGAGCAGCTGGACGCGGACGGGCCGCTGCCGCCGGCCCGCGCCGCGCACATCGGCGCCGAGGTGCTCGCCGCGCTGCGCGCCGCGCACGACGTGGGCGTGCTGCACCGCGACGTGAAGCCCGGAAACGTACTGCTGTCGAACGACGGCCGGGTCGTGCTCACCGACTTCGGCATCGCGATGGTCGAGGGCACTCAGGCGCTCACGATGACGGGCGAGGTGATCGGCTCGCCCGAATTCCTCGCGCCGGAGCGCGCGTTGGGCCGCACGCCGGGCCCGGAGTCCGACCTGTGGTCGCTCGGCGTGCTGCTGTACGCGTCCGTGGAGGGCCACTCGCCGTTCCGGCAGGACACCCCGCTGAGCACGCTGCGGGCCATCGTGGACGAGGAGCTGCCGCCGCCGCGCCGGGCGGGCCCGCTGGCTCCGGTGATCGAGGGGCTGCTGCGCAAGGATCCGGCCGAGCGGACCCCGGCGTCCGACGCGGAGCGGGATCTGCGCATCGTCGGCTCGGGCGGCACGCTGCGCGCGGGCCCCGTGCAGGCGTCACCGCTGGCCTCGGCGCCGACGATGACGTCGCTCCAGTCGCCGGTGTCCACGCCTCCGCCGACGCCGGTGCCGATGGGCGCGGCCGGGACGTCGGGCACGGCCCCGGTCACCACCGAGCCGGGCCCCGGCTACCCGCGCCGCGCCTCCACCGCCCTGATCGCCGGCATCGTGGTCCTGCTCCTCGCCATCGGCGGACTGACGTACGCGCTGCTGAACCGGGACACGAACGACCCCAACGGGTCGGCGAACAACGGCGGCGGCTCGTCCGGCGGCTCGTCCGGCGGTTCGGGCGGCGGGCAGAGCACGGGCGGCTCCAACGGCGGCAAGGACGACGGCAACGGCTCGGGAGGCGGCGGAACCACCGGCGGCGACAACGGCGGCGGGGGCGGCTCGTCGAGCGGCGGCAACGGCGGCGGGAACGGCGGTTCTGGAGGCGGCGGCCACACCACGACCCCGGCGCAGTCCGTGCGCGTCAGCGTGCACGCGGTGCGCGGCAGTTACTCGGGCCCGTGCCCGCCGCCGTCCGGCGCGGCCCCCTCGTTCAGCGCGACGATCACCGTGGGCCGCGCCCCGGTCTCCGTGCAGTACCGCTGGGTGGTGCGGAACGGCGAGGCGTCGGACCCGGGCTGGAAGACGCTGAAGATCCCGAAGGGCGACACGAACGGCTCGGTCACGACCACGCAGACGAAGTACGAGGAGGGCGGGACGCTGCGCGACAGCATCGGCGTCGAGGTGCGCAGCCCGGTGGCGGCGACCTCGAACTACGTGTCGTACGCGATCACATGCAAGGTGGTGACGCCGACGAGCGGCGCCACCACCGGTTCACCCACGTACTGAGGTCCGCGTTCCGGATTCCGCTTTACGCGGCGGAGGCGAACACGGGCAGATAGCCGCCCGACTGTCCGGCGGCCGTGGGGTGGTAGGACTCGCCGATGTTCGACCAGTTGACGCTGTGCAGCCACGAGTCGCCGGAGCAGATCTCGTGCCCGGTGAACGTGGTGGTCACGTCGCCGAAGGAGAAGCCGCGGGTGCCGGCGTTCTGCTTGATGGTGGAGTTGAGGAGGTCGGCGGCGCCGTTGATGGCCGAGCGCTCGGTCTCGGTCAGTCCTGCGACGCAGCTGCCGCTGAGCTTGTAGAAGCGGGGGTAGCCGAGGACGACGACGTGGGCGGACGGCGCCTTGGTGCTGATCGCCGAGTAGACGTCGGAGAGCTTTCCGGGAAGCGTCGAAGTGATGTACGCGCGGGCCTCGTTGACGCGGTTGACGCAGGTCGACTCCGAGTACAGGACGCAGGTCGTCATGACGTCGGCGAAGCCCGCGTCGTTTCCGCCGATCGAGATCGACACGAGTCCGGTGCCCGAGCCGAGCGGGCCGAGCTGGTTGGCGATGACATCACCCGTACGAGCGCCCGAGCACGCGGTGAAATTAAAGCTCGCGGGTGAATGGGCGGCCGCCCACAGGACGGGGTACGCCTTGGTGGAGCGCTTGCAGTCACCGCTGTTTCCGTCGTAGCTGCCGGCGCCGACGCCGGAGGAGTAGGAGTCGCCGAGGGCCACGTAGCCCGTGGGGGCCGCGGAGTCGGCGGCCTGTGCGGCCGTCGCCCCTGTCAGGGCGGCGACCGCGGCGAGGGCGAAGGAGGAGACGTAGGCCGCAATCCGGAAAGATCTCATGGAACCTCCCTTTAGCAGGATCAGCAGGGTCTCTGCCGACCGCCGTTGTTGCAGGTTCATGTCAGGGGTATGACATACCCTCAGCTCAACGGCGCTACGCCCGTAGAGCCTTCTCCAACTGGACGCCGCGGGCCCGGAGTTGCCCGACGCGGCACCTTGACGTCGCCCCGGCGGCTGCGCGACATTGAAGCCCGGCATCCGGCGCTTCGGGGGGCAAAGTCGCCAATGCAGACCATCGGCATCAAGCCGTCTCCATCGGACGGCCCATATCTGCTCGCGGGGGCGGGCGCCGTCGCGGGAGGCGCGGGCCTGCTGCTCGCGCTCTCGGGCGCCGACACCCCGCTGCGCGGACCGCTCGCGCTCTTCTTCCTGCTCGCCGCGCCCGGCGCCGCGTTCGCCGCGGCGCTGCGCGGCCTCGATCCGTGGGCCCGGACGCTCGCCTCGGCCGCGGGCGCGGTCGCGGTCGTCATGCTCGTCGCCCAGGGAATGCTCGCCGTTCACCGCTGGTCGGTGAACGGCGGAGTGATCGCCATTGGGGCGCTCAGCGCTTCCGCTTTTCTTCTGCAATGGCTCGTCCGACGGCTGCGCGGGGGCGCACTGCCGGACATCCGTAAGCGGATCGGGAAAATCCACTGAGGAGGGACGCAAGTAAAGAGAATGGCCAAAACAATAAAAACGTGAGGCCTCGTTCCAGGTCTTGCCATACAGTCTCAATCATCAATACCGTCGTACATCCACCCGCATCGGGCCGGCACGAACAGCGATCAAGGGGAGGGACCGAGGTCGCGAAGGGTCCGGGCGGGGCGCGGCAGGGGGGTGCCGCGTTCCGGTGAGCCGCTCGCTTCGGCGTCCTGGGTCTCCGGGTCGCGTGCCGCGCGACCGGTCCGACAGACCGGTGTGTATTGCCAGCTCACCCGGCCCGTACGGAGAGCTCTTCCGGCACGGCCGTCAGTGAGAACCCCCCTTTCGAACCGGACACGAAGCCGGACCGCCCGGGGGCGGGCGGTCCACCGGACGAGAGGGACCAGACTCATGAGCAGTTCCGTTGTGCCTCCGGTGATACCCGAGGGGACACCTCCGGAAGGCCGAATTCCCGCCCGCTACCGGGCCATTTCCACGCACCTGGCGATCGCGCCGCGGGTCAGCGTGGTCATTCCGGCCATGAACGAGGCGGAGAATCTTCCGTACGTCTTCAAGACCCTTCCCGAGTGGATCCACGAAGTGGTTCTCGTGGACGGAAATTCGACCGACGACACCGTGGAAGTGGCCCGCGAATTGTGGCCCGACGTCGTGGTGGTCCCGCAGCGCGGAAAGGGCAAGGGGGATGCCCTGATCACCGGTTTCAAGGCGTGCGGCGGCGACATCATCGTGATGGTCGACGCGGACGGCTCCGCCGACGGCCAGGAGATCGTCTCCTACGTCTCCGCGCTCGTCTCCGGCGCCGACTTCGCCAAGGGCTCGCGGTTCGCCAACGGCGGCGGCACCGACGACATGACACCCATTCGCAAGCTCGGCAACTGGGCGCTGTGCTCGGCGGTCAACGCCAAGTTCGGCGCCCGCTACACCGACCTGTGCTACGGGTACAACGCGTTCTGGCGGCACTGCCTCGACGAGATCGACCTCGACTGCACCGGCTTCGAGGTCGAGACCCTGATGAACATCCGGGTCGTCAAGGCCGGCCTCAAGGTCCAGGAGATACCGAGCCACGAGTATCTGCGGATCCACGGCGCCAGCAATCTGCGCGCCGTCCGCGACGGGCTGCGCGTCCTCAAGGTCATCATGAAGGAGCGCTCCAACCGCCGCGCCCTGCGCAGCAGGCAGGCCCCCACGAAGCTCGGCCTCGTGCGGGGGGACGGGTCTTGACGGAGCGACAGGACACGCGGATGACGGCGTCCGTCGTCATCTGCGTGTACACCGAAGACCGCTGGAGCGACATCCTCGCCGCCGTCGACTCCGTGCGCGGGCAGTCGTACGCCGCGCTGGAGACGCTCCTCGTCGTCGACCACAATCCGGCGCTGCTCGACCGGCTCGGCGAGGAGTTCGGGGACGCGGCGGACGTGCGGGTGCTCGCGAACGCCGGGCCGCGCGGACTGTCCGCCGGGCGCAACACGGGGATCGCCGCCGCGCGCGGCGAGATCATCGCGTTCCTCGACGACGACGCCGTCGCCGAGCGGGACTGGCTGCACTGGTTCGCCGCCGGCTACACGGACCCGCGCGTCCTCGCGGTCGGCGGCCGCACCGAACCGATCTGGGCCTCGGGCCGCAGGCCGCCGTGGTTCCCGGAGGAGTTCGACTGGGTGGTGGGCTGCACGTACAAGGGGCTGCCGCGCGGCAAGGTCAGGGTGCGCAATGTGCTCGGGGGCAACGCGTCGTTCCGGCGCGGCGCGTTCGACATCGCGGGCGGCTTCGCGACCGGCATCGGCAGGGACGGCGACAAGCGCCCGCTCGGCTGCGAGGAGACGGAGCTGTGCATCCGGATCACGCGGGCCAGGCCGGACGCGGTGCTGCTGATCGACGACCGGGCCGTCATCCACCACCGGGTGCCGGCCGGGCGCGAGCGCTTCGGGTACTTCCGCACCCGTGCGTACGCGGAGGGCCTGTCCAAGGCGCTCGTCGCGCGCAGCGTCGGCGCGGACAAGGGGCTCGAGACCGAGCGGGCGTACACGACGCGGGTGCTTCCCGCGGGGGCGGCGCGCGGCGTGCGGGACTTCGCGCTCGGCAGGGCCGGGGGCGCGGGCCGCGCCGGTGCGATCGTCACCGGGGTCCTCGCGGCAGCCGGGGGCTACGCGCTCGGCACGTGGCGGGCGCGGGGCGGCGGCGCCACGTTCGCCGTACCGGAGATCGCCGCACCCGGCCCGCCCGCCGCCGACGGTGCGGTCGTCGACGGCACCGGGAGAGCGGAGGCGGTGGCATGAGCGCGCGGCACGAGGCGGCGGTGCCGATCCTCATGTACCACGCCGTCTCCTCCCACCCGAACGACGCGACGCGTGGACTCTCCGTCTCCCCCAGCCAGTTCGCCGAGCAGATGGAGCTGCTCGCCGACCACGGCCGCACCCCGCTGACCACCGCGGAGCTCGCCACGATCTGGCGCGGCGACGGCCGCACGCTCCCCGACCGGCCCGTCCTCATCACCTTCGACGACGGCTACGAGGGCGTGCACACGCACGCCCTGCCCGCGCTCGCCAAGCACGGCTTCGCGGCGACCCTGTTCGTCTCGACGGGCTGGCTGCGCGGCGCGTACGACACCGGGGGCGGGCTCGACGCGATGCTCGACTGGGACCAGGTGCGGGCGCTCGCCGGACAGGGCGTGGAGATCGGCGGGCACAGCCACACGCACCCGCAGCTCGACCAACTCGACGACGCCGACCTGGAGTTCGAGCTGTTGCGCTGCCGGGAGATCGTCACCGGCGAGCTGGGCCGGGCGCCGCGCTCCTTCGCGTACCCGTACGGCCACTCCGACCGGCGGGTGCGGCGGGCGGTGCGCGCGATCGGGTTCACCCAGTCGCTCGCGGTCGGCAACGCGCTGGCGCGCCGCCGCCAGGGCCCCTACGCCCTGCGGCGGGTCACCGTGCGCCGCTCCACCGACGTCACCGAGTTCGAGCGACTGATCGACGGCCGCGACATCGGCCGCACCTTCGCCAGGGACCGTGCCCTCACCAAGGGTTACGCCGTGGTCCGCAGAGCCCGACAGGCCCGCCGGAAGGCAGCGCGAATCCGTGTCTGACACGACCACCTCCCCCGCCCAGGCCGATCCGGCCACGACCGACACCGGACCGCGGCAGGCCGGCCGCAGGCTCAGGCTGCCCGGCATGGGGCGCGGCAAGAAGGGCAGCAAAGACGGCATGGGCGGGTCGGGGGGCGGTAGCCAGCTGTTCCGGAACGCGTATGCGCTGATGCTGAACACCGGCATCTCCGGAGTGCTCGGCGTCGGCTTCTGGCTGGCCGCCGCGCACTACTACACGGCGGACGCGGTCGGTCAGGGGTCGGCCGCGATCGCGGCGATGAAGTTCCTCGCGGGCCTCAC
Source organism: Streptomyces sp. SDT5-1 (assembly GCF_052245995.1). Classification (NCBI taxonomy): domain Bacteria; kingdom Bacillati; phylum Actinomycetota; class Actinomycetes; order Kitasatosporales; family Streptomycetaceae; genus Streptomyces; species Streptomyces sp. SDT5-1. The sequence goes on from NZ_CM125963.1 coordinate 2,237,284, forward strand.
CGCCGTGACGCTGACGGGTGCGCTCGCCCGCTTCATCCCCGTCGCGGGCCGCGCCACGGGCCGCCTGATCTTCCGTACGTACGCGGGGAGTTCGGCGGCCGTCGCGTTCGCGGCGCTCGTGTTCCTGCTGACGCTCGACGTGTGGGGGCCCTCGTACCGCTTCCTGCACGGCACGCTGCACGGGCTCGGGTTCATCGCGGCCGTCATCGCCTGGTCGCTGCTCACGCTCCAGGACGGGGTGCTGACCGGGCTGCGCAGCGCGCTCTGGGTGCCGGTGGGCAACACGGTGTTCTCGCTGGTCAAGCTGGGCCTGCTGGTCGCCTTCGCGACCGCGCTCGCGACGACCGGGGTGTTCGTGTCGTGGGTCGTCGCGATCGCGTTCTCCGTGATCCCGCTCGGCCTGCTCGTGTTCCGGCGGCTCGTGCCGCGGCACATCGAGGCCACCGCGGGGAAGGCGGAGCCGCCGTCGCTGCGGGAGATGGGCCGGTTCCTCGCGGGCGACTACACCGGCTCGCTGTTCTCGCTCGCCGTCGTCTACCTGGTGCCGGTGATCATCGCCTCGCAGGTCAGCTCGGCGGACAACGCGTACTTCTACATCACGACCACGATCGGCGGCACGGTCAACCTGCTGGCCATCAACATGGGCGCCTCGCTGACCGTCGAGGGCTCGCACGACCCGGCGCAGCTCGCCGCGAACACCCGGGCCGCGCTGCGCCGCATGGCCCGCATCATGCTGCCGATCTGCGGGCTCCTCTTCGTCCTCGCCCCGTACGTGCTGCACGTGTTCGGGCAGGACTACTCGGAGGCGGCGACGCCGCTGCTGCGCTGGTTCGCGGTCGGGGCGGCGCTCCGGGTCGTCATGGAGACGTACTTCGCGGTGCTGCGCGCGCAGAGCCGCACCTCCGGACTCGCCTGGCTCCAGGGCCTGTTGTGCGTGCTCGTGCTCGGTCTGACGCTGCTCCTGCTGCCCCGGATGGGCCTCACGGGCGCGGGCGTCGCCGAGATCTCCTCGCTCGCCGTCATCGTGGCGATCGCCGCGCCGAAGCTGTGGCGTGTGGTGCGCGCGGCGCCCGCGGCCCCGGTGCCGCAGGACGCGCCGCCGGACGGGGACCTCGCCGACCTGGGCGTGCCGAAGGTGCCGGCCGTGGCGGGCGACGGGCCGAAGTGGGCGCTGCGGGACGCGATGGACTCGGACACGTTGCGGCTCGCGGTGCAGCTCAATCTGGACCACCAGGAGCGCAGGCCGGACGTCCGTCCGGGGCCCGTGACGCCGGCGGCGGGCACCCGTATGCCCACGTGGGCGACCGGTCCCGGCGCGCCGTCGTCCCCCTCTCAGGCGTCCCTCTCCCAGCCGTCCGCTTCTCAGGCTTCCAGCGATGAACACGGCGAGGACGGATCCGCCCCCGTCGAACCGCGACCGGAACCGGACCCGGCACCGGCACCGGCACCGGTCCGGCGTCCCCGGCTCACGCCCTCCGTCGTCGTGCTCGCCCTGCTGCTCGTCGCGGCGGTCGGGCTCTACTGGGGGCCCGTGCTCGGGATGGGCGAGGCAGACCTGGACCGGATGGGCGGGCTCGGCCTGATCTCCGTCCTGTCCCCCGTGACGCTGCTCGGCGCGGCCCTGCTCATCGGAGTCTTCGCCTCGCTCCTGTGGCTCGAACGCCCGCACAAGCGGCTGCTCCTGCTGACGCTCCTCGCCACCGTCGTCTCTCTGCACGCGCTGCCCGCCGTCATCGAGGCCGAGCCGCGGTTCGCGACGGCCTGGCAGCACCTCGGCTTCATGGACTACATCGACCGCACCGGCTCCGCGGTCCCCGACCTGGACGCCCGCTGGAGCTGGCCCGGCTTCTTCGCCACCGCCGCGTTCCTCGCGAAGGCCTGCGGGGTGAACGACCTCACCGAGGTCATCCGCTGGTGGCCGACCGTCATCCAACTCCTCTACCTGGCCCCGATGTTCCTGCTGCTGCGCTCGATACGGGCGAGCTGGCGGGCCAAGTGGACCGGCCTCTGGATCTTCGTCCTGAGCGGCTGGGTCGGCCAGGACTACTTCTCGCCGCAGGGCTTCACGTACCTCCTCTATCTGGTCTTCGTGGCGATCCTGCTGGTGTACTTCCGGGCGCCGCGCGTGCTGTGGGCGAAGCGGCGCCCCGGCGAGGCGGAGGTCGGGGGGACCGACCGACGGCAGCGCGCGGTGCTGCTCGTCGTCCTGATCGCCCTGTTCGCGGCGACGGTCCCGGCGCACCAGCTCACGCCGTTCGTGATGCTGGGCGTCCTCGCGGTCCTCGTCCTCGTCGGCCGGTCCGAACTGCGGGGCCTGCCGCTCCTCTTCGGCGTGATCGTCGTCGTATGGCTGGGCTTCCTCGCCGAGCCGTACTGGTCGGGTCACTTCAACGACCTGTTCGGCGGCGTCGGCGGCGTCGGCGGGAACGTGACGTCGTCCGTGTCCGGCCGTATCCAGGACGGCAGTTCGACCCACAAGCTGGTCCTCTACACGCGCGTGCTGCTGGCAGGCGCCGTCATGGCGTTCGCCTGCTACGGCTGGTGGCGGCGGCGCGACTGGAAGTACCGCGAGCGCTCGCTGCTCGTCCTCGCCTTCGTGCCGTTCCTGGGCTTCGGCATGCAGTCGTACGGCGGCGAGATGGCGCTGCGCGTCTTCATGTTCGCCCTCCCGGGCTCCGCCCTGCTCGCAGGGCTCGCGCTCTTCCCGCGCACCGGCGTCACGGCGAAGGAGCGCGACAAGGACCGCATCAGCCTCGCGCCGCTGGCCGCGCTCATGGCGGGGCTGCTGCTCATGGGCGGCTTCCTGGTGGCCCGCTGGGGCAACGAGCCGTTCGAGCGGATCCGGCCCGGCGAGGTCGCGGCGATGGAGTACGTCTACGCCCACGACGAGCCGACCGTGCGGCTGCTGTGGATGAGCAATGACACGGTGAACAACGTGACGCCCGCGATGCCGTGGGGCGCCCGCGACATGGAGAAGGTCAACTACGTCCCGACGCTCGCGCCCGCCGACCCGGTCCTGGTCGGCGGCCTCGTCAAGGCACTCAAGGACGCGGGCCCGAACTCGTACCTCATGCTCAACAAGAGCCAGATCGTCTACCTGCAGATGGACGTCGGCTACTCGACGTCCTGGCCCGCGCGCCTCGTCGAGAACCTGGACCGGCGCACGGAGCTGAAGAAGGTCTACGTCAACGCCGACGTCACCATGTACCAGCTCCGCGACGAGCCGGCCGGCAAGGCGCCGAAGGCCGATCCGGGGCCGATCGGCCCGCAGATCACCTGGACGCCGTGGTCGCTGGTCGGGGCGCTCGCCGCGGTCGCCCTGATCGTGCTCCTCACGGCCCGCGAGGTCGTCCGGGTGGCGGTGCGCCCCAGCACCCGCCAACTCCGGTGGCTCCAGAGCACGTTCTGGTTCTCGCTGCCGCTGCTCGCGGTGGTCCTGGCCTCGCTGATCCAGCGGTTCATCACGATGGGGCTCAACTGACCGTACGGAGGTGAGGGCTGCGGCGCCCGGCTAGCGGCGCAGCCACTTCACCTCGTAGGCACCCATCTCGAAGCGCTTGCCGTCGATCTTCGCGCTGATCGGGCGCTTCAGGATGTTCACGACGAGGACGGTCCTGTCGGTCGCGAGGACCCGTACGTTCGGCACGTCGTCCGGGGCGACCGACACCTTCTCGAACGTGGTGCCGGGGCCGAACTCCTCGTTGAAGCGGGACACCAGGTCGTACATCGGCAGCTTGCCGCCGCCCGACGCGCGGTCCGTGGGGCGCCACAGGCAGCCGGCGCAGCCCGCGCCCTTCTCGTCCTCGGGGTTCCAGTAGAAGCCGGACCTGGCCCCGCCCCTGACCATCGCGATCATCCCGGAGGCCTGCACGGCGACGCGGTGCGGTTCGCTCCAGCCCTGCCGCTCGTCGCGGCTGTCGGCGGGCTCCACGTAGTACTCGGCCCACCACAGCGGCAGATCGCCGGTCTGCCGCTCGATCCATAGGCCGACGGCGGTGAACTTGTCGGTGGCCGCGAACTCGTCCGGCAGCATCTCGTCGTCGTTCGTGTAGCTGGACCCGTCGACGACGACGAAGTCTGCGCCCTCCTTGTTCCTGTTCCAGTACGTGAAGGCGTCGACGATCCGCTGGTCGAGGCGCCCCCAGGCGCCCTTCACCGCGTCGGACCCGCCGTCGTCCTGCTTCGGGTGGACGCTGTCCATGACCAGGTAGGGGCCGCCGACCATGATGTCCTTGTCGACGCCCTTCAGCGCCTTGTAGACGAGGTTGTAGAGCTTCGTGTACCCCTCGTAGTCCCAGCGGGCCTCGTCGTCGTTCCAGAATCCCTTGAACTCGTTCCAGACGATGAAGTGCCGTACGTACGGGTACCGCTTGGCGACCGTCGCCGCGAGGTTCGCGAAGTCCTTGTAGTGGTCGGGCGACGGGGCGGTCTCCAGGCTGGCCCGACTCCAGTCCGTGTTGCCGACGCCCGCCTTGCCGCCCTTCATCCAGTCGGGCGCGCAGCACAGGGTGACCACGGGGGTGCCGCCGGACTTGCGGATGAAGTCGATCCGCCGGTCCATCTCCTCGAACTGGTAACGGCCCTTCACCGGCTCCGGGTTGCTCGCGCCCCAGCCCATGATGTGCTGGTTCTGCGGCAGCGGGCGCTCGCCCAGGAGTTTCTCGGCGCGCTCCGTCGCGCTCGACGCGCCCTCGTCGGCGGAGAACTGGGTGTGGGTGAACCCCCAGCCGACCTGCGGCCCCAGCTTCTTCGGCGGCTCACCAGGGGTGTCGTGCACCTTCGCGCCGTCGGGCGTCGTGCCCGCGGTGTCGTGGCCGCCGCTCGGAAGCGTGCTGATCACCGTCAGCACCAGGGCCAGTACGGCCATCCCCACGCCGAGCAGGGCGATGAGTCGCCATCGCCGCGCCCCCGATTCCCACCCATGACGTCCCATCAAGGACAAGAGTAACGAGGTGAGTTGGCGGAAGGACCAGCTCCGTTGCCACGGACTCGTAACGAGGTTCGACAGCTGACACGGGCGTGTCGGCCGGGACGCGCTGCGGAAATTCCGTGCGGTCGACCCCTTCGTGCCGGATCATGGCGGCATGTCTGCGAACCCTTACGACGTGCTGCCGGTCCGGCTGGGCGTCGACGACAGCGACTCGCCGTCCGACGTCGTCGACGCGCTGTTCCTCGGCCGCTTCGCCACGGGCGAGCAGCCCTTCTCGCACGCGAAGAACATCGACCGGGTGCGCTCGGCGGCGACGCTGCTGCCGCCGGGGGCGCGGGTGCTGCGCTCGGCGCGCGACGACGACCGGAGCGCGACGCTCGCCGAGGGCGACGGGTGGACGCTGCTCATCTCCCGGTGGAGCAGGGGCGCGGACGTCACCGTGACGGCGACGACGGCGGAGCTGGCGGAGAAGGTCCTGAAGCAGGCCACGGACGGCGCGGCCGACGAGCCGGAGCCGCAGCCGGAGAACGTGGCGATGGGGTTCTGGTACGTGTCCCCGCGCCGCGGGCCGCACCGGACGACGCGGCAGATCTCCGCCGGTACGTGGGAGGAGGTCAGGCCCAACTACACGGCGCCGGTCGCCGAGGCCATGGACGAGTTGATGAAGACGCGGCCCGAGGACATCGCGGGCCGGCTGCTCCTGCTGCACGGGCCGCCGGGCACGGGCAAGACGTCGGCCCTGCGGACGCTGGCCCGCTCCTGGCGGGACTGGTGCCAGGTCGACTGCGTCCTGGACCCGGAGCGGCTCTTCTCCGACGTCGGCTACCTGATGGACATCGCGATCGGCGAGGACGACGGCTCGGCGAACGGGCGCTGGCGCCTGCTCCTCCTGGAGGACTGCGACGAGCTGATCCGCGGGGAGGCGAAGCACACGGCGGGTCAGGCGCTGTCGCGGTTGCTGAACCTGACGGACGGGCTGCTCGGGCAGGGACGCAACGTACTGGTCGGGGTCACGACGAACGAGGACCTGGAGCGGCTGCACCCCGCGGTCGTGCGGCCCGGCCGCTGCCTGGCGCGGATCGAGGTGTCGGGGCTGACGCGGCGTGAGGCGACGGAGTGGCTGGGCACGGACGAGGGCATCGGCCGCGACGGCGCGACCCTCGCCGAGCTCTACGCCCTCCGCCGCGGCATCACCCCACCCTCCTCGGTCCCCGACCCCCGCGGCGGCGCGGACGCGGGCCTGTACCTGTAGCGGGTCCGGGCCCCGCGCCTCGATCGTGGGCGGGGCCGTCATGCCGAACCGGCGTTCCACCCTCGGGGTTCCGTCCGAACCCGAGGGTGGAACGCCGCAAGGGCTCACTTCACCTACCTGCACCGGCGCTCGGGCCGCTGCCGCCGCCCAAGCCCCCACCACCCGCCCCTCCAGGAGCGTTGCCACCCCGGGGAGTCGCCTGTTGCGGCCAGCCGCACCCGCACTCGCACCACCGGAACGGCCCCCACCATTGCGGTCGACCGCGGCCCTGGGTCGCCCCCCGGCCGGCCCTCTCCAGGGGCGTAGGCCACACGGGGTGCCGCACCGCGGCCAACCGACACCCGCCTCAGGCACGCGTCCTCCGAAACTGCGCCGCCCCCACCACGCCTCGAGCACACGACCGCCGGAACGGCTTCCCGCCCGGTGCGGTCGGCCGAACCGCGCCGTGGGCAAAACAGCCGCCGGAACGGCCCGCCCGCCCCGACGGGCAGCCCTCACCGCCGCGGGCCACCTGCCTCCCGCAGACTCCGTCCGGGGAGGCCCAGGGCGGCAGAGTGGGCAAGGCGCCCCGGTGCAGGCCGCACCGGCGGTAGGCGCCAACCCCGACGCCGGCCACCAGGCCCGGTGCAGCACACCGAAGCGGACAGGCCGCGAGCCCTCGAATTCGGCCACCCGCGGGGCCCAAGCCCCCCGGAGGGGCAGGCGGGTGGGACGTAGGCGGGGCATTCGGAGCATGCGGCGGTGCCGCACAACCGTGGAGCCGGGCCCGGCGGCATCAGCGGTGCCGCCTCACGGCAACGACAGGCGCCGCCCCGGCACAGGCCCCACGCCCACAGGGGCCGAGCCCCCAGAGGGGGCGCGAGGGCGGGAGATAGGCGAGCAACGGGAACAACGACCGGCCCGCGGCGCCACAGCCGCGCCACGGCAGACACCTGCCCCGGCACAGCCGGGAAGCACGGCGCCGCGCAACCGGGACCAGCGGCCGCGCGCACGGCCAACGGCGCCGCATCACGACAGGGAACAGCACCGCCCCAGCGCCACAGAAACGACGACCTGGGCCCATCGCAGGCCCCAGGCCCACGGGGGCCAAGCCCCCGGAGGGGGCGGGAGGGAGGGAGATAGCCGGGCAACGGGGAAAGCCGGGCCGCAGCGCCGCAGACGCGCAACGGCAGACGCCCGCACCGGCGCAGCCGGGAAACACGGTGCAGCGCAATCAGGAAGAGCGGTCGGGCAGGCCCAGCGGCCCCGCGCCACACAAACGACGAGCGCCGTCTCGGCGCAGACCCCGCACCCACGGGGGCCGAGCCCCCGGAGGGGGCGGGTGGGTGGGAGATCGGCGCGCAACGGGGAAGCACGGTGCCGCGCAACCGGACGACAGAGCCCGGCCACCGCGCCGCACTCCGGACGACCGGGCCCCGGTTACGCGTACGCCGCGCGCAGAGCGTCCCGCGCGGCGGAGAGGGCCGCCGATTCGGAGAGGCCCAGGCGGTGGGCCCGTTCCGCGTACGCCTGCGCCGCGGACGCCGCCTCCCGCTCCGCCGCGTCCCCGGCCGCCGCGACGAACGTCCCGTTGCGGCCCCGCGTCTCGATCACCCCGTCCGACTCGAGGGCCCGGTACGCCTTGGCCACCGTGTTCGCGGCGAGGCCCAACTCCTCGGCGAGGCCGCGCACCGTGGGCAGCTTGTACCCGACGGGAATCGCCCCGGACCGGGCGAGCTCGGAGATCTGGGCCCGCACCTGCTCGTACGGCGCCCCACTGTCGTCAATGCGGATCTTCAAGGTCACGCCGTCGATTCTCCCGCAGCGCCGAAAAATGGGAGGCACCCGGTGGCGCGCGGCGCGTAGCGTGCGCCCCCATGACCGTCATCGTGCGCACGCTGCGCCTGGACGAGCCGTCCGACCCCGCGGCCTTCGCCCGTGTCCGGCGCGCCTGTCTCCCCGCCATGCTCGCGACCCCGGCCTCCGTCGCGTACGACGCCGCGCACGCCCACCCCGACGCCCACTACCGCCAGCTGGTCGCGCAGACCGGCGACGGCGAGGTGATCGGCACGGCGCAGGTCGGCATCGCCCACGACAGCCCGGAGCCGGGCCAGGGCTACGCGAACGTGTACGTCCACCCGGACCGCACCGGCCGCGGCGCCGGCACCCTGCTGCTGCGCACGGCGGAGGAGCACCTCGCCCAGCACGGCGCGACCCAGGTGCACTGCTGGGCCCTGGACGCCCCGCGCAACCTCGCCTGGGCCGCGGCCCGCGGCTACCGTCGCGGCCGCAGCGCCCACTTCCTGCGCCTCGACCTGGCGACCCGCCCCCTCCCGCCCGCTCAACCGGTGCCGCCCGGCGTCGAGTTGCGCACCGCGTCCACGTACGCCGCCGACCCGCGCCCTCTCTTCGTCCTGGACGCGGAGGCCACGAGCGACGAGCCGAGCGACATCAAGGCCGAACTCACCGACTACGAACAGTGGCTGGCCGACACCTGGCACCAGCCCCTGCTCGACCACGAGCTGACGACGGTGGCCGTCGTGGACGGCGTCCCCGCCGCGTTCTCCGCCGCCCTGACGGACGGTGAGGGCCGCTATGTGTCGGGCATGACCGGAACCGCCCGCGCCTTCCGCGGCCGGGGACTGGCCAAGCTCGCCAAGAACGCGTCGCTGCACCGGGCCCGCGCCGCCGGCGTCACCGTGGCGTTCACCGGCAACGACGCGGGCAATGAGCCGATGCTCGCGATCAACAAGTGGTTCGGCTACGTACTCGACACGACGGAGATCCGCCATGTCCGCCCCCTCCCCCACTGACGGCGTCCGCCACGTGCACCTGCGCAAGGCGGGCCGCACGAAGATCCGCTACCCGGTCGACCTGCTGCACGACGACGGCACCCGGATCACGGTCCGCGCCCCCTGGGCCGGCGACGGCGTGCGCGACTTCGGCTTCGTCCGGTTCGCCCCCGGCGACGTGTTCACCGAGCACTACTGGCGCGACCGCTGGTACGCCGTCAAGGAGGTCCGCACCGCCGACGGGACGCTGAAGGGCTGGTACTGCGACATCACCCGGCCCGCCGTCCGCACCGACGAGGGCGACATCGTCTCCGAGGACCTCGATCTCGACCTGTGGGTGTCGGCCGACGGCGGCGAGGTGCTGCGGCTCGACGAGGACGAGTTCGCCGACAGCGGCCTCGCCGAGCGGGACCCGGAGGCCGCGCGGGCGGCGGTCCGCGCCCTCGACGACCTGGAACGCCTGGCCGAGCGGGAGGGCCTCGCCGCCCTGCTCGGCCGGTAGCCGCTCAGACGGTCCCGACCACCGCGTACCTCTCGTCCGTGACGGCCCGGCCCCACAGCCGGGCGTCCCCGGAGAGGGGTTCGTGGCGGACGGCCGCGACGAGCGGCGCGAGCGCGTCCGTGAGCCACGCCCCCGGGATCCCGGCCGGGCTCACCTCGCCCCACACGCCCTCCACCAGCACGATCCGCCCGCCGGGCCGCAGCAGCGAGACCCAGCGCCGCAGCACGGCCCCGGTGTCGGGCAGCGCCCACAGCACGTGCCGCGCGAGCACCACGTCGTACGATCCCGGCTCGACCGGCGGTCGCGCGGCGTCCCCGAGCAGGAACTCCGCGTCACGCCCCGCGAGCTTGCGGCGCGCGTGTTCCAGCATCCGCGGCGCGCTGTCCACGCCGGTCACCCGGTGCCCCCGCTCGACCGCGAGCAGTGACAGGCTGCCCGTCCCGCACCCGAGGTCGAGGACGTGTCCCGCCGCCTCCGGCAGCCACCGCGCGAGCCGCCCCGCCCAGGCGGCCCTTACGTCCTGACCCCGCAGGCCGTGGTCCGGTTCGTCGTCGAACGCGTCCGCCTCCGCGTCCCAGTCGACCGGTCCCTCTGTCGTGCCCCCATGTGTCGTCATGCCCCCATCGTGACAACGGCCACTGACAATTGCGCTTCGAAGGGGGACCCTCCGGGAACAGGTCTACAACGGCACCACGTTGGAACCCGTGTAGGTACAGGAGGCACCATGCGCCGAGTGACCATGCACAAGCCGACCGGAGCGAGCACCATCACGCGCCGGCTGCGGGAGGATGCGGCCGAGCGCGGGCGGGAGCGCCCCGAAGTGCGCAAGGACGTCCGGAAGACCTGGTGGCCGGACGAGTGAGCGGTGCGGGTCAGACGGCGCCGGGAGCGAGCCGTTTGCGGTAGTGGACGCGGTCGTAGGGGCCGTCCGTGCGGCGCTCCACGACCTCGTATCCGTAGCGCGGGTACAGCTCCTGGTTCTCCCACATGAGGGCGTTCGTGTAGAGCCGCACCTCGGGGAGCCCGAGGGCGCGGGCGTGCTCGTCCACGAACGCGAGCAGGCGGCGGCCAAGGCCCCGGCCGTGCGCCTCGGGGTGGACCGCGATGCTGTCGAGGAAGAGGTGGTCGTCCCGTGCCTCGACGACCACCAGGCCGACGACGTCCGGCTCCCCGGTGACATGGACGCGGCCCGCCGCGACGTTCGCCGCGTGGTCGGCCTCCATCGGCGCGGGCACGACACCGATGCGGGCGATGTAGTGGTGGTACGCCGCGTCCGTGACCGCCTTGACGGCGGGCACGTCGGCGGCGGTCGCCCGCCGGATCACGGGCTCATGGCGTTCGTCTGTCATGCCGTCCTGTCTACGTCACTCCCCCTCCCGCGCACCACCAGCTTCTTGACGAGCGGCCACGCCACGATGAGCAGCACGACGGCGTAGACCGTCACGGAGAACGGGGTGTCGACGAGCCCGCCGACGCTGCCGTCGCTGATCTGGAGGGCGCGGCGCAGCTGCTGTTCGGCGTTGGGGCCGAGGATGACGCCGATGACGGCGGGCAGCACGGGCAGTCCGTAGCGGCGCATACCGAAGCCGATGAGGCCGACGATCAGGAGGATGACGAGGTCGACGGCCTCGCCGCCCACCGCGTAGGCGCCGACGGCGGCGAAGAAGAGGATGCCGGCGTAGAGGTACGGGCGCGGGATGCGCAGCAGCTTCGCCCAGACCGGGGCAAGCGGCAGGTTCAGGGCGAGGAGCAGCACCATGCCGACGAACAGCGAGGCGATGAGGCCCCAGACGAGCTCCGGTTCGCGTTCGAAGAGGAGCGGGCCGGGCTGGATGCCGTACTGCTGGAAGGCCGCGAGCATGACGGCCGCGACCGCGGTGGTCGGGAGGCCGAGGGTGAGCATGGAGACGAGCGTGCCCGCCGCCGAGGCCGACGAGGCCGATTCGGGTCCCGCCACGCCTTCGATGGCGCCCTTGCCCCACTCGTCCTTGTGCTTGGAGAGGCGCTTCTCGGTGACGTAGGAGAGGAACGTGGGGATCTCGGCGCCGCCCGCGGGGATCGCGCCGAACGGGAAGCCGATGAGGGGGCCGCGCAGCCAGGACTTCCAGGTGCGGCGGACGTCCGAGCGGCCGAGCCAGGGGCGGCCCACGGGGATCGCGTCGCCGCTGGTGCGGCGCAGGTGGGCGGCGACCCACAGGGCCTCGCCGATGGCGAAGAGGCCGACCGCGACGATGACGACGTCGATGCCGTCGGCGAGCTGCAAGGAGCCGAAGGTGAGGCGCTGTTGGCCGGTCATCTGGTCGAGGCCGACAAGGCCGAGGGTGAGGCCGATGAGGAGCGAGGCGAGTCCGCGTACGCGGGAGGAGCCGAGCACCGACGTCACCGCGATGAACGCGAGGACCATGATGGCGAAGTAGTCGGGCGCGCCGATGTCGACGGCGAGCGCGGCGACCTTGGGGGCGAGGGCGACCAGCAGGATCGTGCCGATCATGCCGCCGGCGAAGTGGCCGACGGCGGCGGCCGCGAGGGCCTGTGCGCCGCGTCCGGACTTCGCCATGGGGTTGCCCTCCATGGCGGCGACGACGGCGGCGCTCTCGCCGGGGGTGTTGAGCAGGATCGAGGTGGTGGAGCCGCCGAACATGGCGCCGTAGTAGATGCCGGCGAACATGATGAAGGCGCCGGTGGGTTCGAGTCCGTACGTCACCGGGAGGAGCAGGGCGACGGCCATGGCGGGGCCGATGCCGGGCAGGACGCCGATGGCGGTGCCGAGGAGCACGCCGATGGCGGCCCACAGCAGGTTGATCGGGGTGAGGGCGGTGCCGAACCCGTCGAGGAGTGAGTTGAGGGCGTTCATCGGGTCACAGCACTCCCATCAGGGGGCCGCCCGGCAGGGGGACGCCGAGCAGGTTGTTGAAGACGATGAAGGTGAGGAGGGCGAGCCCGGCCGCGATCAGGGGGTCGCGGGTGAGGTTGCGGCTGCCGAGCGCGTAGGCGGCGCCCCAGAACAGCAGGGCGCCCGCGACGGGGAAGCCGAGCGGTTCGATGAGCACGGCGGTGGCGAGGAAGACGCCGGCGAGCAGCAGGACGGTGCGCCAGTCGGCGGGTTCGGACAGGTCGATGTCCTCGCCGGCCTCGGCCTCTCCCCTGCCGCCGCGCAGCACGTCGACGGCGAGCAGCACGGCGACGAGGAGCAGCCCGATGCCGACGACGATCGGCACGGTCTTGGGCCCCACGGGCCCGCGCTGGGAGATGTCGACGTCCATGGTGAGGGCGTCGGTGAGGACGAGCACGCCGAGCGCCAGGAGCAGGACGCAGACGCCGAGTTCGGAGTGTTCGCGCAGCCAGGACGCGCGGGTGCGCTCGGCCGGGCGGGTGTCGGTGGCGGTCACAGGCCCAGCTCCTTCAGTACGGACACGACACGCTTGTCCTCGGCGTCGAGGAACGTCCCGAAGTCGTCGCCCACGAGGAAGGCGTCGTCCCAGCCGTTCACCTCGAGCGACTTCTTCCATTCCTTGGAGGCGTGCAACTTCTTGACGAGGTTGGTGAGTTTGGCGCGCTGCGCGTCGGAGATGCCGGGCGGGGCGACGATGCCGCGCCAGTTGGTGAAGTCGACGTCGTAGCCGGACTCCTTGAGGGTGGGCGCGTCGAGTCCGGTGGCGCGTTCGGGGCCCGTGACGGCGAGGAGGCGGAGCTCGCCGCTCTTGATCTGGTCGAGGTACTCGCCGACGCCGGAGACGCCGAAGGCGACCTTGTTGCCGAGGATGGAGGCGAGGAGTTCGCCCCCGCCGTCGAACGGGACGTAGTTGACCTTCTTGGGCTCGATGCCGGCGGCGCGGGCCATCAGCATCGGCGCGAGGTGGTCGGGTCCGCCGGGCGAGGAGCCGCCGCCGACGGGCAGCTTGCCGGGGTGCTTCTTCCAGGCGTCGACGAGCTGCTTGATGTTCTTGTACGGGGAGTCCTTCGCGACCACGACGACGTCGGACTCCTCGGTGAGCCGGGCGATGGGCGTGGTGTCGGCGAGGGTCTTCGGGGAGTGGTTGGAGCGGGCGGCGCCGACGACGCCGAGGCCCATGGACATGGCGAGCTTGCCGTTGCCGTGCTCGCCGACGAGGCGGGTGAGGCCGACGGTGCCGCCGGCGCCGGGCAGGTTGAACACCTCGATGTTGTGGGTGAGTTCGGCGTCCTCGGCGTTCTTCGCGGCGGTGCGGGCGGTGATGTCGTAGCCGCCGCCGGGCGTGTTGGGGACCATGAGACGCAGGCCGGGGATCCGGGTGCCGGTGTCGGCGCCGCTGCCCGAGGTGAGCAGCGGGGGCGCCACCAGGACGAGCAGGGCGGACCCGAGCAGGGCGAGGGGTGTGCGCAGGCGCACGTGTGCCACCTACTTCTTGGGTTCGTTTTGGGGACGGGTTGGTTGTGAGGTGGCCCACATGTTGCCCACGCGTTAACAAGCTGTCTCTCTTCCGCAAGCAACGAACGTTGTGGTCCTTGTGGTCGCGTGCCTAACCTGCGCCCGTGACAAAGGTCTTGATCAAGGTCTTGATCGTGGACGACGACTTCATGGTCGCGAAGCTGCACAGCCGGTACGTGTCCGCGATGGACGGGTTCGTGGTGGCCGGGGTGGCGCACAGCGGCGAGGAGGCACTGCGCGTCGCGGCGGCGGTGCGGCCCGATCTGGTACTGCTCGACGTGTACCTGCCCGACATGGACGGCGTGGAGGTGCTGCGGGCGCTGCGGGCCGAGGAGGAGCGGGATCCGGGGCGTGTTCCGGTGGACGCGCTGTTCATCACGGCGGCGCGGGACGCGGACGTGGTGCGGGCGGCGCTGCGGGCGGGGGCGCTGCACTATCTGATCAAGCCGTTCAACCAGGCGGCGCTGCAGGAGCAGTTGCGGCACGTGGCGGCGTTGCGGGCGCGGCTCGACGATCTCGGGGAGGCGCGGCAGGAGGACGTCGACCAGATCTTCGGGGCCAGGCCGCCGGGGTCGCGGGAGCTGCCGAAGGGGCTCGCGGCGCACACGGCGGATCTGGTGGAGCGGACGCTGCGGGCGCATCCGGACGGTCTGTCGGCGACGGAGTGCGCGCAGGAGGCGGGGTCGTTGTCGCGGGTGAGTGCGCGCCGGTACCTGGAGTTCTTCGCGGGTACGGGCCGGGCGCGGGTGTCGCTCCGCTACGGCGGGACGGGCCGCCCGGAGCGGCGGTACCGGTGGGTGTCCTGAGGCCGGTACGAGGGGGCGTCGGAAGGGGTGTCCTGAGGGGAGTCTGAGTGGCACCTTAAGGGGGCCATAAAGATCCACTCGGAGCGCTGTTCGGCGCCGATCAGGCTGTTTTTCCGGGCTAACTTCCTTGCCGCACCCCCCAATGCACGTGATTGCACTCGATCAAGGAGCACACCCATGCCCGCATCCCGTCGCAAGGTCACCGCGTTCGCCACGCTCGGCGCGCTCCCCCTCGCGCTGACCGCCCTGTCGGCGGCGCCCGCGGCAGCGCACGGCACGCTCGGCGACCCGGTGAGCCGGGTCGCCGCCTGTTACGCGGAGGGCGCCGAGAGCCCGACGTCGGCGGCGTGCAAGGCGGCGGTCGCCGAGGGCGGCCCGCAGGCCCTGTACGACTGGAACGGCATCCGGGACGGCGAGGCGGCGGGGAAGCACCAGGAGAACATCCCGGACGGCAAGCTGTGCTCGGCGAACTCGGAGGAGTTCAAGGGCATGGACCTGGCGCGCGACGACTGGCCCGCGACGAAGGTCTCGGCGGGCTCGTACACCTTCAAGTACAAGGTGACGGCCCAGCACAAGGGCACCTTCAACCTCTACATGACGAAGCAGGGCTACGACCCGTCGAAGCCGCTGAAGTGGTCCGACCTCGACCTGGAGAACCCGGTCGCGACGAAGACGGACCCGACGGCGTCGAACGGCTACTACACGTTCTCCGGCACGCTCCCCGACCGCACGGGCCGCCAGCTGATCTACGGCATCTGGCAGCGCTCGGACAGCCCGGAGGCCTTCTACTCCTGCT
This sequence comes from Streptomyces sp. SDT5-1, assembly GCF_052245995.1. Classification (NCBI taxonomy): domain Bacteria; kingdom Bacillati; phylum Actinomycetota; class Actinomycetes; order Kitasatosporales; family Streptomycetaceae; genus Streptomyces; species Streptomyces sp. SDT5-1. Next base: position 2,252,749 of record NZ_CM125963.1, read on the forward strand.
CCGACGTGACGTACGGCGGCACGTCCACCGCCACGACGGCCTCGGAGCCCACGGACCGGCAGATCGCCGCGGACGCCGACAAGTCGACGATCGACCACGGCGGCATGGACATGGGCGAGGACCACGCCACCCACGAGCCGGCCAACGCCCCCGCGGCCCAGGGCGGCACCACCGAGAAGCAGAACCTCGCGGAGACGGGCGGCGACTCCGCCACCCCGTACGTCGCGATGGGCGGCGCGGCGGCCCTCGCGATCGGTGCGGCCACCCTGCTCACCTCGATGCGCCGCCGCGCGACGAGCGGCCGCCACGGTCGCTGACCTTCACCAGGTGGGCCTGATCGGGCCGTTGGGCGCGAGGGCGAGCAGCCGCTCCGTCAGCGCGTGGGCCTCTCGCTCGCCGATCCGCTCCGCCCAGGGCCGTACCGCTTCGGCCGCGGCCTCCTCGGCGGCCCGGGTGCAGGCCCACCCGCGCTCGGTGAGGACGACGAGCCGGGCCCGCGCGTCCCGCGGGTGGGGCTGCCGCTCGGCGTAGCCCTTGCGCACCAGCTCGTCGACGAGCTGACTCGCCGCCTGCTTGGTGACGCCGAGGTGGGCGGCGAGTTCGGTGCCGGTGGCGCCGCCGGCGGCGAGCCGTGCGAAGGCGAAGCCGTGCGCGGGCCGCAGTCCGTCGAACCCCCTGGCCACGACGCCTTCGTGGATGCGTCGCGTCAGCTCGCTCGCGGCGGCGAGCAGGGCGGCGGTCAGGTTCATGGCGTCGGCGTTCTGCACGCGGTCATTCAAACACCCTTGACAAGATGGTCAAGCAGCCTGACTATATGGTCAAGCCGCTTGACCATCTGGGCGAGCGGCACCGGCCCACCCACGGGCGTCAGCCCACCATGAAGGAGAAGCCATGCCGGTCGTCCGCGCCCCGGAAGCCGTCGTCCACGAACTGCACGGCGCCCGTTTCGTCTCGTACGCCTCGTCGACCAGCGGCAGCAAGGAGCTGGCGGCCTGGCGGAGCGAGATCCCCGCGGGCATGAAGGGGCCCGCGCACACGATCTCCCGCGAGGAGGTCCTGCACGTGCTCGGCGGCACCCTGGTCCTCAGCCTCGACGGCACTCCCCACACCCTCACGGCCGGCGACACGGCGATCGCCCACGCCGGCACGACACTCGGCGTGGAGAACCCGACGGACGAGCCGGCCTCGATGTGGGTGACGGCGCCGATCGGCCTGGAGGCGGAGCTCGCGGACGGGACCCGGATCGCCCCGCCGTGGGCCCGGTAGGGCTCAGGCCGCGGGGGGTGTCGCCGCCGCGGGTCGCACCGCGTCCGGGCCGTACTTCCTGCGGGCGCGGTCGACCGCCTCCTCGATGCGGCGGTCCCGCTCGTCGGTCGGGTCGAACAGGAGCTGGCGGGAGGCCTGTTCGGCCGCGACGAGCTGGTCGGCGCGGAGGGTGAAGGAGCGGACCCGGGCGCGTTGCAGGGCGAGGCGGTCGTGGAGGTCGTACGCGGCCGCGGTGAGGGCCGGGGTATGGGCGGTGGCCTCGGCCAAGGTGCGGGTGCGCGTGGTCGTGCTGCGGTCCGCGTAGCGCACGGTGAGGGCGAGGGACCGGGTCGTCTGCTCCTCGGAGCGCAGGCGCAGACCGAGCCGGTCGGTGAGGGCGAGCAGCGCGGCGCGTTGCCGGTCGCGGTCCAACTCGTCCTGCGGGAAGCCGTGTTCGACGCGGATCGAGCGGGCGGGCGCCGCCGGGACCACGGGGGTCGGGTCGAGGCCGCGGGCGGCGTCGTGCAGGCGGCGGCCCGCGGCGGCGCCGAGGATGCGTTGCAGGGTGCCGAGCGGCGCTGCGGCGATCCTCCCGACGCTGTCGAGGCCGTACGAGGACAGGGTGCGGGCGGTCGCGGGCCCCACGCCGTACAGCGCGGCGGCCGGTTTGTGGGCGAGGAAGGCGGTGACCGCGTCCAGGTCGGCGGGCAGCTCGCGGACGGCCGACGGCGGCCCGTCGGCGGCGACCATGCGGGCCAGCATCGGATTCGTGGCGACGCCGACGGTCGACCGGATCCCGTACAGACCACCGGTGCGGGCCCTGATCCGTTCGGCGAGGGCCGGGGCGTCCGTGCCGAAGTAGCGCAGGCCGCCCGTGACGTCGACCAGCGCGGCGTCGGGCGGCAGCGCCTGCACGAGGGGCGTGAACTCGGCGAGCAGCGCGAGCAGACGGCGGTAGAGCTGCTCGTCCGTGAGGTCGTGGAAGTGGATGTAGAGGATCTGCGGCACGTGTTCCTCGCCCTCTCTCGTCATCCCGCGCTCCCCGGGCTCTGGTGCCACAGCTTGCGGCTCTGCTTGACGGGTTCGCCGGGTGGCTGGAGGTCCGCCCAGGGGTGCAGGTCGTAGCCCGTCTCCAGGCGGATGCTGCGGCTCTCCGTCGTGTCGGCGGCCGCGGGGCGCTGTTCGGTGAGCCGGTCGGTGACCGCGGACAGGCCGCCGGTGCGGCGCAGTTCGGCGAGTTCGGTGAGGTCCCAGGCGGCGGATCCGGTGACCGAGAGCGCCTTGCCGCTGCCGCCGCCGCGGCGCTGCACCACTCCGCGTACGAGGAGCAGCCAGGAGTGGAAGACGGTGTGCGCCGCCGCGTCGTGGCTGTCCTCGAAGAACGCGCAGTCGACGAGCCCGGAGGTGTCGTCGAGCGTGGTGAAGATGACGCGCTTGCCGGAGCGGACGGGCGGCGTCTGCACGGCGCCCTTCGCGCCGGCGACCAGGACCACCTGTCCGTGCGGCAGGTCCTTGAGACGGCGCGCGGAGGCCACGCCGAGTTCGTCGAGCAACTCCCGGTGGTCGCCCAGGAGATGGCGCGAGGTGTCCATGCCGAGCACGCCGAGTTCGGCGCCGAGCCGTTCGACGTCGTCGAGGTCGGGCAGCTGGGCGGGGGCCACCTCCGCGGGCGCCTCCCCCGTCTCACCGAGCGCCAACTGGCCCTGCGCGCCGCTGCGTTGGGCCCGCAGCGACTCGGCGATGTGCAGCATCAGGTCCCGCCGGTTCTTCCCGAAGGCGTCGAGCGCGCCGACCTGCGCGAGGCGTTCGGCGACCGGCCGGGAGGGGCGGGCGCGGGAGAGGAAGTCCTGGAGGGAGACGTAGGGGCGGCCCGCGACGATCCGCTCCGCCTCGGCGTCGCTCATGCCGCGTACGTCGGCGAGCGCGAGCCGGATGCCGTGCACCAAAGATGCCCCCTCCCCACCATTTATGTCAGACACCAGTTCGATTCGGTAGGCCGCGTCGGACGCGTTCACGTCGAGCGGCAGCACCGGCACCCCCCACCGCCGCGCGTCCGCGAGCAGCAGCCGCTTCGGGTACATGCCGGGATCGTGCGTGAGCAGCCCCGCGTAGAACGCCGCCGGATGGTGCGCCTTCAGCCACGCCGACTGGTACGAGGGCACGGCGAACGCCACGGCGTGCGCCTTGCAGAACCCGTACGCGCCGAACGCCTCGACGATCTCCCAGGTCCGTGCCGCGACCTCCTCCTCGTAGCCGCGCTCGCGGGCCCGCTGTTCGAACCAGGCGCGCACCCGCCCGACCTGGTCCGCCTTCGAGAGCGCCCGCCGCGTGTAGTCGCCGAAGGCGAGGCTGCACCCGGTCATGACGTGCAGGATCCGGATGATCTGCTCGTGGAAGACGACGACGCCGTACGTCTCCTCCAGCGCGCCCTTCAGGTCCTCGTGCGGGTACACGGGCGCCTGCCTGCCGTGCCGCGCCTTGATGAACGGGTCGACCATGTTGGCCGCGACGGGCCCCGGGCGGAACAGCGAGATGTCCACGACCAGGTCGTGGAAGGTCTCGGGCTGGAGCCGCGCGAGCAGATCGCGCTGGCCGGGCGACTCGGTCTGGAAACAGCCCAGCGTCTGCGACTGCTTGATGAGCTGATACGTCTTCGGGTCGCCGGGCGGCACCTGTTCCGGGTCGTCCAGGTCGATCCGCTCCCCGGTCGACCGTTCGATCTCGGCGACGGAGTGCGCCATCGCGGACTGCATCCGCACCCCGAGGACGTCGAGCTTGAGCAGCCCGAGGTCCTCCACGTCCTCCTTGTCGAACTGGGACATGGGGAAGCCCTCGGTGCTGGTCGGCACGACCGGGGTGCGGCGCAGCAGCGACGTGTCGGAGAGCAGCACGCCGCACGGGTGCATGGCGATCCCGCGCGGCAGCGCGTCGAGCGCCTCGACGAGGTCCCACATCCGGCTCCCGCCGTGCGCCTCGGGATCGATGCCGCGCAGCTCGGGGAGTTCCTGGAGCGCGGAGCGGGCGTCGCGGGCGCGGATGTGCGGAAAGGACTTGGCGAGCCGGTCCACCTCGGCCGGCTCCATGCCGAGGGCGAGGCCCACGTCCCGTACGGCATGGCGGACCCGGTACGTCTCCGGCATGGACACGGTCGCGACCCGCTCGGCCCCGAAGCGGTCCAGGATCGCCCGGTAGACCTCCAGGCGGCGGGCGGACTCCACGTCGATGTCGATGTCGGGCAGCTCCATGCGCTGTTCGGACAGGAAGCGCTCCATGAGCAGCCCGTGTTCGACCGGGTCGGCGGTGGCGATGCCGAGCAGGTGGTTGACGAGCGAGCCCGCGCCGGAGCCGCGCGCGGCGACCCGGATGCCGAGGCCCCGGGTGTCCTCCACGACCTGGGCGACGGTGAGGAAGTACGAGGCGTAGCCCTGCCGTTCGATCAGGCGCAGCTCGTCCTCCAGGCGCTCCCAGTAGCGGCGCTTGTAGTCGTAGCGGCGAGCCAGCATCGCGGCGTCGCAGCGCGAGCGGAGCACCCGCTCGGGGGTGCGGCGGGCGGCGCCGACGAGGCCGGGCTCGGGGAAGTGGACGCGGCCGAGCCCCAGGTCGTCCTCCGGGTCGACGCGGCAGGACTGGGCGGTCTCCTCGGTGACGGTGAGGAGGCGGCGGGCGGTGTTCTCGCGGTAGCCGGCGGCCTCGGACACCTTCAGGGCGATGTCGGCCATGTCCTGGGCGGGCTTGAGCCAGCGTTCGCCGCTGTCGAGGGCACCGCGCGGGTCGATGGGCACCAGGCGGCGCGCGGAGTCGAGCACGTCCGCGACCGGACCCTGGCCCGCGTCGGCGTACCGGACGGCGTTGCTGAGCACGGGGAGGATCCCCTGCTCGGCGGCGAAGCCGAGGGAGCGGGCGGCGTGCCGCAGCGATCCCGGCCCGGTGCCGCTCAGCCCGTGCGAGACGACCTCGATGCGCAGCGCGGCGCTGCCGTACCGCTCCCGCCAGGGCCCGAGCAGCCGGGCCGCGCGGTCGGGGCGCCCCGCGGCGAGCGCGCGGCCGACGTCGGAGTCGGGGCCGAGGAGCACGACGACGTGGTCCGCCCCGAGGGCGTCCCAGGGCAGCAGCGGACGGCGGTCGCCTCCCGCGTCCCGGTGCGCCGCGGTGACGAGGCGGCACAGCTCGGCCCAGCCGGCGGCGCCGTCCCTGGCGAGGAACGCCACGCGCTGCGCCGACTCGTCGACGAAGGCTCCTCCCCTGGCGGGGGTGCGCCGCCTCTCGGTGCGCTCGACCGTCTCCGCGGGTGCCGCCACGGCGAGATCCACGCCGAACAGCGGGCGGATCCCGGCCCGGCCCGCGGCCTTCGCGAAGCGGACGGCGCCGCCGAGGGTGTCCCGGTCGGTCAGGGCGAGGGCGTCGAGGCCGCGCTCGGCGGCCCGCTCGGCGAGCGCGTCCGGGTGCGAGGCCCCGTACCGCAGGGAGAACCCTGAGGCGGTGTGCAGATGCGTAAAACCCCGCATCCGAACCACCTCGCCACTACTCCCCCCTCTGTACGACCTGCCACATCAGCCTCATCAGGACCGATGCCCTCACCGTAAACCATGTTCGAATACTTGTGCGAGTCGAAACGCGAGGTGGCGGACCGTGCGGGGAGTCATACGGGGAGTCGCCCCACTCGTTCGGCCCTCCCCGACTGCACGAGCCGGGGCCGCGCCCGAGCGTTGAGGCATGAAGTTCGCCGAAGAGTTCAAGAACGCCGTCACGCCGAGAGCCGCGCTCCTAGTCATCGGCGTCCTGGCTCTCCAGCTCCTGTTCATCACCTCCTACGTGGGGGCGCTGCACAATCCGAAGCCGAAGGACGTCCCGTTCGGCGTCGTCGCGCCGCAGCCCGCGGCGGCGAAACAGCTCGCGCAGCAGCTGGACAAGCTGCCCGGCTCCCCGCTCGACACCCGGGTGGTCGCGGACGCGCGGACGGCGCGCGAGCAGGTCCTGAACCGGGAGATCGACGGCGCCCTGGTCTTCAAGGCGAAGGGCTCCCAGGACACCCTCTACGTCGCGTCCGGCGGCGGCACCGTCCTGGCGTCCGCGCTCGAGGGCCTGGCCACCACGATCGACGCCCAGCAGCAGCGCACCGTGCGGACCGTCGACGTGGCGCCAGCGTCGGCGCAGGACTTCGACGGCCTGTCCGCCTTCTACCTCGTCGTCGGCTGGTGCGTCGGCGGCTATCTGTGCGCCTCGATCATGTCGATCAGCGCCGGGTCCCGGCCCGCGAGCCCACAGCGGGCCGCCATCCGGCTCGGTTCGCTCGCGGTCTTCTCGATCGTGGGCGGCATCGGCGGCTCTCTGATCATCGGCGACTCGATCCTGAGCGCGCTGCCGGGGTCCTTCTGGGGGCTCGCGGGGCTCGGCGCCCTGGTCACCTTCGCGGTCGGCGCGATCACGCTCGCCCTGGAGGAACTCACCGGCGTCGTCGGCATCGGCCTCGCGGTGCTGCTCATCGTCATCGCGGGCAACCCGAGCGCGGGCGGCGCCTTCCCGCTGCCGATGCTGCCGCCGTTCTGGCAGGCGATCGGGCCCTGGCTGCCACCGGGCGCGGGCACCTGGGCGGCCCGCTCCATCGCCTACTTCAAGGGCAACGACCTCACCCAGTCGCTGCTCGTCCTGTCGGCGTGGGCGGTCGTGGGCGTCGTCGGCACCCTGCTCGTGGCGGGCGTGCGCGACAAGCGGCGCCGCGCGGGGGCCACCGAGGCCCGGCCCGCCGAGGTCTGACGCCCGGCGTTCGAACGCACGACGAGGCCCCGCCCCCGATGTCCGGGGCGGGGCCTCTCGCTCGTTCCGGTCGTCGGCCGGTCAGCCGATCTCGGTGCCCGTGGCGGAGAGCGCCTCGGTCACCGGCTGGAAGAAGGTCTCGCCGCCGGAGGTGCAGTCGCCGCTGCCGCCGGAGGTGAGGCCGACCGCCGAGTCGCCGGAGAACAGCGAGCCGCCGCTGTCACCGGGCTCGGCGCAGACGTCGGTCTGGATGAGGCCGTTGACGATGTCGCCGTTGCCGTAGTTCACGGTGGCGTCCAGGCCGGTCACCGTGCCGTCGTGGACCTGCGTGGTGGAGCCGGAGCGGGTCACCTTCATGCCGACGGTGGCGTCCGCCGCCTTGGTGATCTGCTGCGCGGAACCGTTGTAGAGGTTGACCTCGCTCGGGTGGTCGACGTCGGCCGTGTACTTCACGAGGCCGAAGTCGTTGTCCGGGAACTGGGAGTCGGCGTTCGTGCCGATCTCCTGGCCGCTGGAGTCCGACCACGTGGAGATCGACTCGGTGCAGTGGCCCGCCGTGAGGAAGAACGGCTCGCCGCCCTTGGTCACGTTGAAGCCGAGGGAACAGCGGCCGCCGCCCCCGCTGATGGCGTCGCCGCCCGCGATGAAGGGCTTGAACTCGCCCTGGCTGCGCTTGAGCTCCGCCTTGCCGCCGAGCTTGTCGACGACGCCGCTGAGCTGCTTCCAGTCGGCGCCCTTGACCGTGCGGTCGGCGGTGACGACGACCTTGTTGGTGGCGGGGTCGACGGCCCAGGACGTGCCCGGGATGGTCGCGTCCTGCTTCAGCGTCGTACGCGCGCCCTTGAGGTCGGCGAGCGAGTTCTGCACGACTCTGGCCTTCGCGCCGGCGGCCTGCGCCGTCTGCGCGGCCTCGTCGTTCAGGACGTTGACGACGAGCTGCTTGGCCTTGGCGTCGTAGTAGCTGCCCGCCGCGTCCGCGCCCAGGTCCTTGGTCAGGCTCGAGGCGAGAGTTCCGGCCTTGGCGATCGAGAGCTTCTGGGGGACGAGCTCCGGGGCGTCCGTGCTGGCGTTCGCGGTCTGGAAGGTGATGCCCGCGGCGACCACGGCGAGGATGCCCGCTCCGGCCACGGCGGCGCGCCGCTTGGGTATGCGTCGGTGCTTCAACTCACGTCCTCCTGTGGGGGGTTGGGATGACCGGTACGAGTGGGGTCGGACCGGCTCCGTGAGGCTGACCCGGCCACTATCCCGACCGTCACAGGGAACACACAAGGTCGACTTCCGGACGCGCGTTCGTCAACTCTCGTACGCTCCCCCTCACTCGAAAGCGCCATCGCGCCGCACGTCGATCCCCATTGCAAACACTCCGGGCTCCCAGGGGTGGGCGGAGGGTGAGGTCTACGCCTGTCCGGATTTCGCCCCTGGTTGCTCGCTCCGCTCGCCGATCGACAGCGCCCCCTCGGCGAGCTCCGTGACGGCGGCCTGCGCCGCGTGGACCGCGTCGCCGGGCGTGGCCCGCTCCAGGAAGCGCAGCAGTTCGACCGGGAACGGCAGCACCAGCGTCGAGTTCTTCTCGGCCGCGACCGCCACCACGGTCTGCAGCAGGCGCAGTTGCAGGGCAGCCGGCTGGTCGGACATCACCCCGGCCGCCTCGGCCAGCTTCTTCGACGCCTGGAGCTCGGCGTCGGCGTTGATGACCCGGGCCCTGCGCTCCCGGTCGGCCTCGGCCTGCCGCGCCATCGAACGCTTCATCGTCTCCGGCAGCGAGACGTCCTTGATCTCGACGCGGTCGATCTGCACGCCCCAGCCGACGGCGGGGCTGTCGATCATCAGCTCCAGGCCCTGGTTGAGCTTCTCCCTGTTCGACAGCAGGTCGTCGAGGTCGCTCTTGCCGATGATGGAGCGCAGCGAGGTCTGCGCCATCTGGGAGACGGCGAACCGGTAGTCCTCGACCTGCACCACGGCCTCGGCCGCGTCGACCACCTTGAAGTAGATGACGGCGTCGACGCGCACGGTGACGTTGTCCCGCGTGATGCCGTCCTGGGCGGGCACCGGCATCGTGACGATCTGCAGATTGACCTTACGGAGCCGGTCCACGAACGGCACGATCATCGTGAACCCCGGGCCGCGCACGGACTTGGTGAGCCGGCCGAGCCGGAACACCACCCCGCGCTCGTACTGCTTGACGACCCGCGCCGCCGCCATCACGTACACGGCTCCGGCACATGCGACGGTCACTCCCGCCGTCACCAGTTCCTCGACCATCTCACGGCCCCCCAGGGTCCGAAGTGGGCGCAAAAGGCGTGTACTTCGAAGGTAGGCCCGTAAGGCGGACAAAGGGAGAGCCCCCGCCCGGCCGAAATGGCCGGACGGGGGCTCGCGCCGCTGGCTGCGACCGCGGAGGGTGCCGCGGGGTGGCGCGCTCGGATCAGTAGACGCTCACGCCGTACGCGCTGAGCGCCTCGGTCACCGGCTGGAAGAACGTGGTGCCGCCGGAGGAGCAGTTGCCGCTGCCGCCCGACGTGAGGCCGTAGGCCTTGGTGCCGCCGTACAGCGGGCCGCCGGAGTCGCCGGGCTCGGCGCAGACCGTGGTCTGGATGAGGCCGGAGACGATGTCGCCGCCGCCGTAGTTCACGGTGGCGTTGAGGGCGGTGACCCGGCCGCTGTGCGTGCCGGTGGTGGAGCCGCGGCGGTACACGGTCGTGCCCACGGAGGGGGTCGCCGCGCTGGTGATGTCCTGGCTGCCTACGGTGCCGGGGGGAGTGGAGACCCCGCTCGCGTACTTGACGATGCCGTAGTCGTTGCCGGGGAAGCTGGACCCGGCGGTGGAGCCGAGGGTGGAGGTGTGCGAGGAGTTGGACCACCAGGTCCCGGCGCCGTCGGTGCAGTGACCGGCGGTCAGGAAGTAGTAGGCCCCGGAGCTGTTGCGGACGTTGAAGCCGAGGGAGCAGCGCCAGCTGCTCGCGTAGATGGCGTCGCCGCCGGAGAGCAGCTTCTTGAAGGTGCCCGCCGTGCGTTCGATCTTGAGGGCGCCGGCGGTGTCGCCGGCCTCCTTCTTGATCTTGTTGATCTCGGCCTGCGAGACCGTGCTGTCGACGGTGACGACGACCTGTTTGGTCTTGGCGTCGACGGCCCAGGCGGTACCCGCGACGTCCGCGGAGCGCACCGCGTCACGGGTCTGGGTGAGTTCGGCGGCGCTGAACGTCTGGGGTGCCTCGGACGCGTTGGCGGAGGGGATCGCGAATGCTGCCACGGCGAGCAGACCGGAGCCGACGGCGATCAGCCGGGTCGATCTGGTTCTGCCGCTGCGGGGGGTGCTGCGCTTGATCCTCACTGCTCGTTCCTCCCGTAGGAAGTCGGGGGCCCTCGTGGGGTGGGGCCCGTGAGGCGCAGTCAGGATCAGGACGTCGGTCCGGATTCCGAACACGTCGTGCTCCTGACAATCGCTGACGGGAGTATTCGCCGGTCGAACCGCCACGCACAAGAGGGCCTTTCAGACTTCCCCCTTTTCTTCGCAACCGCCCCCGCCCCGCCGGAGGAGGAGCGGGGGCGGGGGCGCTCGCGGTTCAGCGGGACAGCGCCGGCATGCGCCGCGGCCGGGTGCGCACGCCGATCACCTGGTCCATCAGCGCGCCGAGCACATCCCGCACGGAGGACCGGGTGCGCGCGTCGCACTCGACGACCGGCACCTCGTCCCCGATCCCCAGCGCCTCACGGATCTCGCCGATCTCGAACCGTTCGGCGCCCTCGAACCGGTTCACGGCGAGCACGAACGGCGCCCCCTGCGCCTCGAAGTAGTCGAGCGCGGGGAAGCAGTCCTCGATGCGCCGGGTGTCGACGAGCACCACGGTGCCGAGCGCGCCCTCCACCAGGTCGTCCCAGAGGAACGAGAACCGGTCCTGCCCGGGCGTCCCGAACAGGTACAGCGCGAGGGTCGGATCGAGCGTGATGCGGCCGAAGTCGAGGGCCACGGTGGTCGTGGTCTTGTCCGCCACCCCGGCGAGCGAGTCGACGCCCACGGAGACCTGGGTGATGGAGGCCTCGGTGTCCAGCGGTTCGATCTCCGACACCGCCCCGATGAACGTGGTCTTGCCGACGCCCAGACCTCCGCTGACCACGATCTTCACGGCCAGCGGGGCGATGCGTTCAGAGCGCCCTGACATGGTCCCTGATCCTTTCGAGGGTGTGGAGCGGCAGCTCCGCGGGTTGCGAGCACGCCAGGCGTCCGCCGACGACGAGGTCGGCGACGAGCACCTTGGCGACTCCGAGCGGAACCCCCACCGCCTCCGCGATGTGCGCGACAGTGGTGGGTTCCTGGCACAGCGCCACGATGCGCTGGTTCTCGAACGCGAGCGGCGCGGCCCCCTCCGCCGCGTCGAGCGCGACGACGAGGGTCTCCAGGCGCAGATCGGCCTGCGCGGGCAGGGCGCGTCCGCCGGTGATGATGAAAGGACGGACGAACTGGCCGTCCTCCGGCTCCTGTTCCCGCTCCTGTTCCCGGGACGGCTCACTCATCGCGGCAGCGTCTCCCGCAGGTCGGCGATGAGCGTCGGCGTGAGGAGGTCTCCCGCCCGTTCGGCGAGAACGGCCATCTCGTACCCCACGAGGCCGAGTTCACCGCTGCTGTCGGCGAGCACACCGAGGCAGCTGCCGTCGCGGATCGCCGAGACGAGCAGGAAGCCGCGCCCCATCTCGATCATGATGAGTTTCACGCCGTCGAAGCTGTACCGCTTCGAGGCGCTGCGGGCGAGGCTGGACAGGCCCGACACGATCGCGGCGAGCCGGTCCGCCTCGGTGCGGTCGAGCCCGTCCGACACCGCGATGAGCAGCCCGTCGGAGGAGACGGCGACGGCGTCGCGGACGCCGTCGGTGGTGCGGACGAAGTTGGCGAGCAGCCAGTTGAAGGTCTGCGATTCGCCCCGCGTGTCGACGGTGGTCACTTGGTGTCGCCCTGCCCTTCGGCGCCGTCCCCGGCCTCGGTCCTCTGCTGTGCGCCGGCCTTCTCCCGGGCCTCGCGCTCCTTCTCGACGCTGATGGAGCCGCGCAGGTGCGCGCTGCGCAGGCCCGACAGCATCCCGGACACCCCCTCGGGGGTGCGCTCGGCGGCGGGCGCCTCGGGCGCGGGCCGCGTCGAAGGGCCGCTCTCGTGCGCCGCCTTCGAGATGGCGCTCCGCTGCGGCCGTTTGACCAGGCCGTTACGGGTACGGGACGCGGAACCGGAGTGCGCCGTACGAGATGTGGTCCCGGCGCCCGACAGGGCCGGTGCCGGTGCCTCCTTGCGCGGAACGGGCACCTTGGCCTGCTCCGCGGGGGCCCGACCGGACTTTTCCTCGGACTTGTGCCCGGGCTCCACGGCGGGCCTCGCGGGCGAGCCCGCCGTGGCCTTGGCCTCGGTGAGCAGCCCCGCGGGCACCAGCACCCGGGCCACCACGCCGGCGGCGGGCGCCTCGCCGAGCCGCACCTCGATGCCGCACTTGCGGGCGAGGGCGCCGACCACGAAGTGGCCGAGGAACCGGGTGGGTTCGGCCATGAAGCTGGCGTTGCCCGAAAGCCGGACGTTGGCCTCGGCGAGGGACTTGGTGTCCATGCCGAGCCCGTGGTCGACGATGGCCACGAGGTAGCCCTCGCTGGTGCGCCGCCCCTCGATCTCGACGTCGGCGTCCGGCGGCGAGAAGGTCAGCGCGTTCTCCACCAGCTCGGCGAGCAGATGCGAGAGTTCGGCGACGACGGAACCGGAGATGTGGGCGGGCTCGACGCGCCGCAGGGTGACCCGCCGGTACTCCTCGACCTCGGAGAGCGAGGCCCGCAGCACGTCCGTGACGGACAGCGGGGTCGACCAGGTGCGCGGGCTCGACTCCCCCGCGAGCACGAGCAGGGATTCGGCGTTGCGGCGCATACGGGTGGCCAGGTGGTCGAGTTCGAAGAGGTTGGCGAGGGTGTCGGGGTCGGCGTCCTGGTGCTCCAGCCTGTTGATGAAGCCGATCTGTCGGCGCACCAGGTTCTGGTTCCTGCGACCGAGGCTGACCAGCGAATCGGTGGCGTTGCGGCGCAGCACGGCCTGCTCGGTGGCGAGGTCGAACGCGACGTTCTGCACCCGGTCGAAGGCCTCGGCCACCTCCCGGACCTCGGCGCCCGCGCGGGGGTCGGGGGTCAGCGGGGCGGGTGGCTCGGGCGCGCTGTCCCCGGAGGTCTGCACCGCGGCGACGGCCCGTGGCAGCCGCGCCTCGGCCAGCTCCCGCGCCTGCCGGGCGAGCCCGGTGAGCGGCGCGGAGACGGAGCGTACGCAGTCGTGGGCGAGCGCCGCGAGTGCGGCGACGACGGCGAGCGCGAGGATGCCGAAGAGCAGCAGGTCGCGCTGGGCGGAGGCCTCGAGCTCCGCGGCGCGGTGCTCGACGTCCGCGCCGATGGACACCTGCACGTCCCGCAGGCCGTTGATGGTCGACGTCATCGTGTCCCACCAGGCCGAGGGCGGAACGTCGCGGGGGCCGAGCCGGCCCGCGCCGTGGGCGGCGGTCGACTCGTAGGACAGGGCGCGCTCGGCGTCGGGCGTGGCGAGAGCCGCGTCCAGGCGGCGTTCCTGGGCGGCGGTCGCGGTGCGCGGGAACGCGTCGAGGGCGGCGAGCCGGCCGGCGCGGATCTCCATGAAGGTGCTGTAGTCGTCGCTGCGGAAGTGTCCGCCGGCCCGCACGGAGCCGAGCACGATGGCCCGTTCCTGCCCCATGAACTCCTTGGCGCGGCCGAGTACCTGGAGCGACTGGTAGGCGTCGCGCAGCGGCCCGTCGGCCACGTCGTCGAGACCCCGGCCGAGCCCCACCAGTTCGGCGATGGTGCGCGTGAAGTACTCGAAGGTGGGCTTGACCTGCCCGGAGCCGTCGTCCGCGCTCTTGCGGATGCCCGGGAGCGAGTCGAGTCGACCGAGCGCGTCGTGGGCGGCGGCGGAGGTGCCGCGCTCTTCGTACGCGTCCTGGAGTGCGACGCGCGCGGCGTCGGTGGCCTTGCGCTGGGCGGGCAGCTTGGCGCTGAACTGCCGCACCCCGCCGACGTAACCGGTGGTGAGGCCGCGCTCCTTCTGCAGTTCGTGGACGAGCCCCTGGAGGGTGACCTCGAGGCGGGCGTCGGCGGCGGTCGCGGAGGCGCTGCGGTAGCCGGAGATCTGCTCGGCCGCGAAGAAGCCGAGGAGGGCGAGGAGTACGGCGGTGGCCAGCGCGAGGATGCGCAGGAGTCGTGTGCGGATGGTTCTGGGTCGGGATGAGGCGGTGACGAATGCCGTCACCGACGAGACGAGGTCCACGGAAATGCCTTATGGAGAGGGCCAGTTGACGGTGCGGAAACGGTGCTTCCCGCGCCGGGCCAACGAGCCCTCGAAGACCCCGGTCACCGGATCAGATGATGGTTTTACGTTCTGGAAACAGCGCCGCGGAAGGCGCGCAGGTGGTGCCCCGTCACACGTTCGGGCCGCCCCGTGGCCGTATACAGGGCCAGGACCTCACGCCCCGCAGTCGCAGCACGAGCAGCAGTCACAACAGTCGCAGCAGTCCGGCCCGTCGCAGTTGCGGCAGCAGCCCTCGCGCTTCTTCCGGGACCAGGCCCCCTCGTACTCCTCGGCGCAGCACACCTTGCACGTGCAGCACAGCCCGATCGCGACGGCGCACCCGGCGAGCAGGCCCCGCTTCCCCGGCTTCGGCGACTTCCCGAACGGGTCGCCTCCGGGGCCGCCGGGCCCTCCGGGACCGCCCGGCCCGCCGGAGCCACCGCCCGCGTACGGATTGCCGCCGTCGTACGGATGCTGGGGTCCGTACGCCCCCGCGCCCCCGGAGCCGTACGGCGCGTCGTCGCCGTGCCGCGGCGTCGACGCCGAGCCGGAGTGCGCGTGGGCGGTGGCGCAGGCCCCCGTCCCGAACGCCCGGTCCACCGAGCGCCCCAGCTCGTGCGCGAGCAGCAGATGCGCCAGCTTCGCGTCCACGAAGTCGACGTCGCGCAGCGCGAGGCGGATGCCGTGCAGGGCGTCGTCCGCGAGGCGCCGCGCCTCGTCCAGCGACGTGCCGGTCGCGGTCAGCGGGTTCCAGGCGCCGGACCCGGCGTCGGCCTCCCGGTCCTCGACGGCGTCCAGGAGGTGCGCGAGCCGCCCGAACAACCGGCCCACCTCGGCGAGCGGTTCCGCGTTCCCCGGCCGCCCGGCGAGCGTCGCGGTGTGCGCGAAGGCGGCGGCGGTCGCGGTCTCGGTCGGCTCGGTCACGGCGAGCACGGAGCTGCCGGGCCCCGCGAGGGCCTCGACACCGGCCTGCCGTTCGACGGCGTCGAGCAGGACCGCCGTGTCGAACCCGACGTCGGATCCGGTACGGGCCCCGGCCCTCGACCAGCCCGCCGCGACCTTCCGCGCCGCCGCGGCCACCGGCCTGCGCGCGAAGAGGCCGTCCCGGTCGTCGACGTGGTCGCGCACCTTCGCCGACGCGAGCACGAGCGAGACGGCGGCGGCGAGCCGCGCGCCCTCGCCGCGCGCGACGGAGGCGCCGCGCATGCCGCGCAGCGGACACGGCCCCGCCTGCCGCCGCCACGCACCGCCGGAGCCCGCCCGCTCGCTCTGAGCCTCCGTCAGAACCGAGATGAGCAGACCGTCGTAGTTCGTGACGACCCGGGCGAACTGCCCGTGGTCGCCGCGCAGCGCCAGGCACAGCCCGCAGAGGTGCGCCATCCACTGGGTCCTGAGGCTCTCGCCGAGCCGATGCGAGCAGGGTCTGACCATGCCGAACAAGAAGACTCCCCCGTCCTCCGAATGACGGCTCGTCAACTCGGCCGCCCCGTCACGGCATCGTATCGAGCCCTTGCGCGGGCACTTCGTTCACCCGTACGCACCGAAGGTCACCCATACGCCGTGAAGAATCATATTTCACTCACCATCAGCAGCCGTATCCCGTACAACCCTTGGGAACTGGGGGACAACACCGCGTTGACTGTGCACCAGTACCGTCACGAAAACCCCGCGCGGCGGCTATCCCCTTGGCGTCGCATCTGCATCATGGACGAACATTGGGGATGCACGAACATGCGGAACGCAGAGGAACCGCGGTGAGAGGAGGCGTCCATGGGATCGGTGCGCAAGGCGAGTGCCTGGCTTGGCCTCGTCGACGACAACGATGAAGAGCGTTACTACGACGACGACTACGACGAGGGGCCCGAGCCCGCCGCCGCCGCAGACGCGGCCTGGGTCACGGACCCGCGCGTGAAGGTCGCCGCCGAGGAGGCCCAGGAGAAGGGCCGCCGGATCGGCACGGTGACCCCCGACACCTTCCGGGACGCCCGGCGCATCGGTGAGATGTTCCGGGACGGGGTGCCGGTCATCATGAACCTGACGTCGATGGAGCCGGCCGACGCCAAGCGGGTCGTCGACTTCGCGGCGGGCCTCATCTTCGGCCTGCGGGGTTCGATCGACCGGGTCGCCACCCGGGTGTTCCTGCTGAGCCCCGCGGACACGCAGATCGTGTCGGGCCGTGACGTCAAGGAACCGACGGACGGTTTCTTCAACCAGAGCTGAGAGCGGTTCGGGGTCCTCCCCCCGGACCGCGGATCACGCGGCCGAGGACGCCGAGGAGTCGGCCCGTGACGAGGTCCGCCGCGGCGCCGCCACGTCCTCCGCGTCGTCCGCCGCGGGCGCCTCGCACTCCATCCGCCGGGGCAGCCGCAGCGCGGCGAGCGCCCCGAGGAACAACAGAACGGCACTGACCACCAGCGTGACGTGCAGACCGTGCACGAACGCGGAGCGCGCGGCCTCCCGCAGCGCGTCGCCCGCCGCGCCCCCGAGCCGCGCGGCGAGCTGGTACGCCTCCCCCAGCGAGTGCCCCGCGGCCGTCGACGTGCCGTCCGAGACCCCCGGCACATTGCCGAGCCCCGGCGCGTACGCCGCGTTCATCACCGAGCCGAGCAGCGCGATGCCCATGCCCGCGCCGAGCTGGTACGAGGTCTCGCCGATCGCGGCCGCTCCCCCGGCGTCGTCGGCGGGCGCCTCCGTGAGCATCGACTCGTAGGCGCCGAACAGCGTGGTCTGGAAGCCGAAGCCGAGGAGTATGAAGCCGAGGCCGAGCAGCCACGGCTTGTCCTGCTCGCCCATCGCGCAGAGCATCAGGACCGAACAGGCGGTGAGCGCGAAGCCGGTCGACACCATGGCGCGCGGGCCGAAGCGGCGCAGGTTCGCCGAGCCCATGACGCCCGCGGTCATCGCGGCGAAGGTCAGCGGCAGCATCCGCAGGCCGGTCTCGAGCGGGCTGAGGCCGAGCACCAGCTGGAGGTACTGGACCGCGATCAGCTCCAGGCCGACGAGGGCGAGCATGGCGATGACGATGCAGCCGACGGACGTGGAGAACGCGGCCCGCGAGAACAGCGTCATGTCGATGAGCGGGTGCTCGCGACGGCGCTGGCGGCGCACGAAGAGGGCGAGCAGCACGACTCCCGCGAGGAACGGCAGCACGGCCTCGGCGTCGAGGAGGTCGCGCTTGGTGCCGAGCTCCTTGATGCCGTAGACGACGCCGAGGACGCCGAGCGCGGCGAGCAGCGCGCCGAACAGGTCCCAGGGCCCGTCGCTGCGGCCCTTGGACTCGGGCACGAGGACCCGGCACAGCGGCAGCATGATCAGCATCAGCGGGATGTTGATCAGGAAGACCGAGCCCCACCAGAAGTGCTCGACGAGGAAGCCTCCGAGCACGGGCCCGGTGGCGGCGCCGACCGCGGCGACCGCGGTCCACACGCCGATGGCGACGGCCCGCTCGTGCCGGTCGGGGAAGACGTCGCGCAGGATCGAGAGCGTCGCGGGCATGATCATCGCGCCGCCGATGCCGAGGATCGCGCGGGCCACGATGAGCACCTGCGCGGTGTCGGAGAACACGGCGAGCGCGGAGGCCGCGCCGAACAGCGCGTAGCCGAGCAGCAGGATCCTGCGGCGGCCCACTCTGTCGCCGAGCGTGCCGAACAGGATGAGGAGCGAGGCGCACACCAACGGGTACGCGTCACCGATCCACAGCAGCTCGACGGAGGTGGGCTTGAGGTCCTCGGTGACCGCGGGCAGCGCGACGTAGAGGATGGTCGAGTCGAGGGCGACGAGAAGGAGACTTGTGCACAGGACGACGAGGACGACCCAGCGATTGGTGCGGGCGCCCTTTGCGGCCAGGCGCCCGAGCGGACGCCCGGAGGCCGTGTTCGTCCCGGACATGTGCGTACCTCCCAGTGGTCCTCGCGTTCGGCGGATCCCAGGACTGGGGTTGTCCTCGGTCTCCGGCTCGGGAGGAGCGGTCTCCCGGCCCCGCGGCGACAAGGCGAGTAAGCCGTCAGCGTACGCGAGTTCTCGCCAATGACACGTGGCGGACCTCTCAAGGGACAGTCGAGCGGGTGTGGCGTGCACCACTCCAGGGGCGAGGACCTGCTGGTGGGGCCCGTGGGGCGGACGCCGATAATCGGGGCCGTGACGGACGTGGACCCTCGACATCGACCCTCGCCGCGGTACGCCGCTCCCGCCCTGCTCGGATACGCCGCGGTGCGCGCGCTCGGCCTGCTCGTACTCACGGTATGGAGCGCGGCGAGCGGGAAGAGCGCGCACACGCTGCTCACGGCCCGCTGGGACTCGCTCTGGTACACGCGGGTCGCCGAGCACGGCTACGGCTGGTCGGTGACGCTGCCGGACGGCACGGTCCACTCGAATCTGGCCTTCTTTCCGCTGCTGCCGTGGCTCGAACGTTTCGGCGCCGCGATCAGCCCGCTGTCGTACGCGGACGCCGGGCTCGTGGTGAGCGTGCCGGCCTCGCTCGCGGCGGCGTGGGGGATCTTCGCGGTCGGCGATCTGCTGCACGGGCGGAAGGCCGGGGTCTGTCTCGCCGTGCTGTGGGGCGCGCTGCCGGTCGGCGTCGTGGCGTCGATGGCGTACAGCGAGGCGCTGTTCACGGCGCTCGCGGCGTGGGCGCTGTACGCGGTGCTGCGCCGGCACTGGGTGACGGCGGGGCTGCTGGCGGCGTGCGCGGGTCTGACCCGGCCGATCGGCGCCGCGGTCGTGGCGGCGGTGTGGGTCGCGGCCGCGCTGTGGGTGCGGCGGGAGCGGCGGGCCTCCTGGCGGCTCGTGGCGGGTGTGCTGCTGGCCCCGCTGGGGGCGGCGGCGTACGTGCTGTGGGTCGGGCGGCGGACCGGCGG
This sequence comes from Streptomyces sp. SDT5-1, assembly GCF_052245995.1. Lineage (NCBI taxonomy): Bacteria > Bacillati > Actinomycetota > Actinomycetes > Kitasatosporales > Streptomycetaceae > Streptomyces > Streptomyces sp. SDT5-1. Next base: position 2,271,913 of record NZ_CM125963.1, read on the forward strand.
CGGGCTGCTCGGCTATCTCGACGTGCAGGAGCAGTGGGGCAACGGCTTCGACGGGGGCGTGGCCTTCGCCCGCTTCGTCGCCGGGCAGTTCACGTCGCCGCTGGGGGCGCTCGGCGGAGTGGGCCTGATCGTCGGGGTGGCGCTGGTGGTTTGGCTGTATGTCGTCGGTGTGCGGCAGCGGCAGCCGGCGCCGCTGCTCGTCTACACGGGCATCGTGGTGGCGCTCGCGCTGTGCGCGTCGGGGTACTTCGGGTCGAAGCCGCGACTGCTGCTGCCCGCGTTCCCGCTGCTGCTGCCGCTCGCCGCGGCGCTCGCCCGGTGGCGTACGAGCAGGTCGGCATGGGTACTCGGCGGTCTCGCAGTGTTGTCGGCGGTCTACGGAGCGTTCTGGCTGAACGGTTCGGGACCGCCGTGAGCGGTGAGTGAACGGCCAATTCCGCAGGGGTATCAGGTGAACGCATTCATAAGCGTCATACAATGAGACACGGAAACGATCATTGAATTCGGGAATGCTTCCTTCCGGGCGGCCGAAATCGCAGGAATAATCGGCCATCTGAGAGCAATCCCACATCACATCGTCATCACAAAGCCCCTGTTTCGTTCTGGTCCACCTCGCGATCGCTGTAGCGTCGATTGGGTGCGTACCGAACGAAACCTGACCCGCCGGGTGGAGCGGGTCTTCGCCAGGCTCGATCGCGAGCCCGAACGACCGACCCATGTGGACATCCCCCACATGAGCCGGCACCGGGTCGTGCTCTTCGGGCTGACCCTGTCCTTCTACCTGACGATCGTCGTGGCGGTGCTCACCACGTCCTGGCTGGTCGCGGTGGACTGGCAGGTCATGTTCTTCCGGCCGTACCAGCAGTGGCCCGACATCCACGCCTTCCTCGACTACTGGGTCGTCCTCGGCCAGCGCGGCCCGACGGCCGTGATGGTGACGGCGTGGCTGGGCTGGCGCTCGTGGCGGCAGCACACGCTGCGACCGCTGCTGATGTTCGGCACGGCGCTGCTGCTGCTCAACGTGACGGTGGGCGCCGCCAAGTACGGCATGGGCCGCGCGGGACCGCACTACGCCACGGCCATCGGGTCGAGCGAGATGTGGCAGGGCGGCGACATATTCCCCTCGGGTCACACCGCGAACGCGGTGGTGACCTGGGGCATCCTCGCCTACCTCGCCTCCACCCCGCGCGCCAGGCGTTGGCTCTCCGCGGTCTCCGCGGTGATCTCGCTGAGCGTCGGCCTGACCACGGTCTACCTCGGTACGCACTGGCTCAGCGACGTGCTGCTCGGCTGGGCCGCCGGCCTGCTGATCCTGCTCGCGCTGCCCTGGTTCGAGCCGCTGGTGGCCCGCGCGGAGGCCTGGGTCTTCGCCCTGCGCGACCGTTGGCGGGCCCGCCGCACCGGCGCCGCGCTGCCGCAGCCGGAGTCCGACCCGGTGCCGGTGCCCGCGCTGACGGCGCCGCACGGCCGGGAGGCCGGCGGCCACACGAGGGGCGGCAGGCAGCTGCTCCCGCAGGGTCCGCACACCCCGCGCGGCGAGCGCACGCCGATCACCCCGGCGGGCAGCCGCCGCCCGACCACGGAACGACTGACGCGCGGGACGCCGTCGACGAGAACGGTGTCCTAGCGCGGCCACGGACGGCGGGGCATCGGTACGCACAGCCAACGCCCCGCACCGCGAAGGCCCCCGAACCACCTGCGGGTTCGGGGGCCTTCGCACGTCCTCACGGGGCCAATCGGTGGGCCGTCAGCCCTTCCAGCAGCGCGTCACCCGTCCGTCGGTGACCTCGAAGTTCAGCCGCCCCGCCAGGTACTCCATGGTGATGATCGCTCCCGGCGGCAACTGCCTGACGGTCGACCAGCCGCGGCCGCGGGCCTGCGACTCCGCGCCCGCCGCTTCGAGGCCGACGTACGCGTCCGGATCGTCCTGTGGTTCCGCCGGAGGTGTGGGGATGGGTGCCATGCGGCCACGGTAGGCCGCGGGTCACGCTTTTGTCACAAGATCACGACAGTTGCCCGATAGAACTTCCTCACACGTTCGGGCGCTTTTCGGCTCTTACTCGCTTCTTACATTCGGGCATCACGCCCCGCCCTATGGAATTGCGGCGGCCCGCGATAAACCTTCCGCCGGGCCGTCGTCACGACGTCCTCACATGCCCGCGCAATTCTCCGTGCATTCCGAATCCAACGGCGCCGCCGACGAGTTGGGGCCGTCCGGGAATTACCCGTCCATGCCAGAAACAGGGGTACGACCTCTGTCGCGGTGGGTACCCGCGCGCGCATCATGGCCTGAGTCCGCAGCAGGCCCGAGGCGCGCAGCAGAGCAGCGAGGGGGCAAGCGATGGGAACGACCGGGGTGCAGGCCGGGCCCGCGACGGTGGGGACGCCGCGCGAGGGACGTCCGGGCCGGATCGTCGTGGACTGGCTGACCACGACCGACCACAAGAAGATCGGTCACCTCTACCTGATCACGTCGTTCGTGTTCTTCCTCGTCGGCGGCATGATGGCGCTGCTGATGCGGGCCGAGCTCGCCCGCCCCGGGATGCAGGTCATCTCCAACGAGGAGTACAATCAGCTGTTCACGATGCACGGCACGATCATGCTGCTGCTGTTCGCGACGCCGACCTTCGCGGGCTTCGCCAACGAGATCATGCCGCTGCAGATCGGCTCGCCCGACGTCGCGTTCCCGCGCCTCAACATGTTCTCGTACTGGCTGTTCCTCTTCGGCGGGCTGATCGTGCTCAGCTCGCTCGTGGTGCCGGGCGGGGCCGCCGACTTCGGCTGGTTCGCGTACGCGCCGCTGAACAGCCTGACGCGCTCCCCCGGCATCGGGGCCGACCTGTGGATCATGGGGCTCGCGCTCGCCGGCTTCGGCACGATCCTCGGCTCGGTCAACTTCCTGACCACGATCATCGGGATGCGGGCGCCCGGCATGACGATGTTCCGGATGCCGATATTCACGTGGAACACGCTGTTCACGTCGATCCTCGTGCTGCTCGCGTTCCCCGTCCTGGCCGCGGCGCTGCTCTGCCTGGAGGCGGACCGGAGGTTCGGATCCGTGGTGTTCGAGGCCCAGTTCGGGGGTGCGCTGCTGTGGCAGCACCTCTTCTGGTTCTTCGGGCATCCGGAGGTCTACATCATCGCGCTGCCGTTCTTCGGGATCATCAGCGAGATCCTGCCGGTCTTCAGCCGCAAGCCGATCTGGGGCTACACGATGCTGGTCGGCGCGACGATGGCGATCACGGGCCTGTCGGTGGTCGTGTGGGCGCACCACATGTTCGCGACGGGCGGGGTGCTGCTGCCGTTCTTCTCGTTCATGTCGTTCCTGATCGCGGTGCCGACGGGCGTGAAGTTCTTCAACTGGACCGGGACGATGCTGAAGGGCTCGCTGTCCTTCGAGACGCCGATGCTGTGGTCGATCGGCTTCCTGACCACGTTCCTGTTCGGCGGCCTGACCGGCGTCATCCTCGCCTCGCCGCCGATGGACTTCCACGTCACGGACTCGTACTTCGTGGTGGCGCACTTCCACTACGTGGTCTTCGGAACGGTCGTCTTCGCGACCTTCGCCGGCTTCTACTTCTGGTGGCCGAAGCTGACGGGGAAGCTGCTCGACGAGCGGCTCGGGAAGATCCACTTCTGGACGCTGTTCGTCGGCTTCCACACGACGTTCCTGGTGCAGCACTGGCTGGGCGCCGAGGGCATGCCGCGCCGGTACGCGGACTATCTGGCGGCTGACGGGTTCACGGCGCTCAACACCGTGTCGTCGATCGGCGCGTTCCTGCTGGGCCTGTCGACGCTGCCGTTCCTCTACAACATCTGGCGGACGGCGAAGTACGGGGTGAAGGTCGAGGTCGACGACCCCTGGGGGTACGGCCGTTCGCTGGAGTGGGCGACGGCCTGTCCGCCGCCGCGCCACAACTTCGTCACGCTGCCGAGGATCCGCTCCGAGTCCCCCGCGTTCGACCTGCACCACCCGGAGTTCGCGGCCTTCGAGGACCACCCGCTGGAGGCCGAGCGGAGGTCGTGAGCCCCCCCCGGCTGCCAGGCCCTAGTCCTGGGCCGCTGCCACCTGCACGGAGAGGTCGTTGTCGCGGGTGTAGTAGGCCTCAGCGGCGAGTTCACCGCGGCCGGGGACGGTCACCCGCTCCACCGGATACGTGAAGATCGGCTTCTTGTCGGCGACGTCGTCGAGCAGCCGGGCGAGCCGCACCTGCGGCCCGTCGTCCCCCGCGGGGCGCAGCCACAGGTCCCAGCGGCCCTCGCGCAGCTCGTCGTAGCCGATGCGGAGGGTGAACCGCGGTCCTTCGCAGGCGAGTTCGGCGCGCAGCACGGGGCCGCGCACGGCGCGGGAGCGGATCTCCGCGTACGCCTTCGCCGTGAAGGAGGTGCCGTAGAGCCGCCCGTGCACGGTCAACTCGCCGTGCGATATGAGCAGTTCGCCGGCCTCGGCGTGCGGGGCCCGCAGCCAGCTGCGCACGCTGAGGTTGCCGTGCTTGGTGGCGTACGGGATGCGCACGGCGACGTAGCCGCGCGAGCCGCTGGGCGCCCGGTCCACGAGGGAGCGCAGATCGTTGACCCCGGGCACGAGGCGCACCGGCTCGTCCCCCGCGACCTGCGCGTACGCGTCCCAGCGGCCTTCCGGCAGGGCGACGCTTATCGGCAGCGACGCCCGCAGCCTGCCCTCGCCGGTCGGCGTGAGCGGCAGCCGCACCGACTGCCCCGACGCCCGGTCGACGAGCACCAGGTGGGCCGGGTCGGGCGACCCGTGGTCGGTGACGTCGAAGGTGAGGCCGCCGGCGGAGTCGGCGATGCAGTCGGCTCGGGGCGGCATGCGGGCGCTCCTGTCGCTGTCGTCGGGGCCGTAGCACGGCGGGGGCGGGGCCGTGGGGGCTGTCATGCGGGGTGTCCCTTCCGCTGCGGTCCGAAGGCGTCACGCACGGCGTAGGCGCCGCCGAGGAGCGAGCCGCGGGCGCGGTGCAGCAGGCTCACGGAGCCGCCGCGCGCGGTCAGCGAGCCGAACAGGTCCTCGTAGCGCTCGGCGATCCGTGCCGGGTCGAAGCGCTCGGAGCGGCTGAGGGCGCGGGCGCTCATCTCCTGGCGCAGGTCGTCGTCGTTGATGAGTTCGAGCAGTCCGCCGGCGATCGAGTCGACGCTGCCGACCTGGACGAGACGGCCGTCCACGCCGTTGTCGATGATCTCGCCGGGGCCGTGCGGGCAGTCGGTGGAGACCACGGGGAGCCCGCACCGCATGGCCTCGACGATCGTCATGCCGAAGGACTCGTACGTCGAGGTCACCGCGGCGAGGGAACCTTTCGCCCACTCCGGCTCGATGGGGTGGGCGGGCCCCATCAGATACACGTGGTTGTAGAGGCCCAGCTCGTCGATGAGGGTGCGCAGCTTGTCCTTCTGCTTGCCGCCCCCGTAGATCCGCAGCCGCCAGTCGGGCCGCTCGGCGCGCACCTTGTCGAAGGCGCGGACCAGCAGGTCGTAACGCTTCACGGGCGCGAGCCTGCCGGCCGCCACGACCCATTTGCCGCTGCCGTCGGCGGGCGCGACGCCGGGCTCGGGCACCGGGTTGGGCATCGCCTCGACGCGGACGCCGGGCAGCCGCATCTTCTGCCGGTAGGCGTACGCGTCGGCCTCTGTGGTCGTGGTCAGCGCGTCGAGCCGCGGGTAGACGCCGCGCAGTTCGCGGCGGAGCGCCGGCGAGTGCGTGTCGAGGGTGAGGTGTTCCTGGCCCACGCGCCGCACGCCGCGCCGGGTGTCCCGGGCGAGGTGCACATTGAGTCCCGGCCGGGTGCCGACGACGACGTCGGCCTCCAGCGAGCCCAGGTGCTCGGCGATCCGCCGGTCGGTGAGCGCGCTGTACTGCTCGTAGCGCCCCTCGCTGCGCGGGAAGACCGCGGCGGACCGCCGGAACTCCGGGTCGTCGCCCTCGTACCCCGCGGTGCCCTTGCGCAGGTCGACCAGGTGGCGCACGCGGACCCGGGGGTCCGGCGCGAACACCGGCTCGTCCCGGTGCCGGAAGACGGACACGACCTCCACGTCGTGGTGGTCGGCAAGCGCGCTGGCGAGGTTGTACGTGGTGCGGATCGTCCCTCCGATCCCGTACGCATTGTGAATCAGGAAAGAAATCTGCATGCGCCCTCGTATCTGTCTGAACAGTCCGTCTTCTCCGCCTACCGGACAGTTAGACGGAGATGACCTTCGGAGGGTTGTTCCTCATCATCATGTTGTTCCTGAACGGATGCCGGATTGATAGGCGTTTTCGGGAACCAAAACACCGGAATGCCCGTCAGGGCTGGTAGGAGAGCTGCGGGACGTCGAAACAGGTGCGCGTCATTCCGCCGCCCTGGGTCACCCAGCCTTTTGCGTCGCTCCATCTCGCGACCGACAGACACGTCTTTCGAGTTCTCGGCGGCTCGGCGTACTTCTCGAACGTCACGGGAAGCAGCAGCCCGTCGGCCGAGTACCGTGCGCCGCGCTCCATGAAACGGTCGACGCACGCGCGCGTGACGTCCCGGCAGGAACGCGCGGCGTCCGTGAACCACATCGCGGCGGCCCAGCCCTCCAACTGCCACTGCGAGTGCGTCCGCAGGTTCCGCGTCGCGTCCCGGAAGGCGCGCACGGCGGGGTGCCCGGTGTCCTCGAAGTTGCGGCTCGCGCCGGTGGCCCACAGCGAGGCCCGGCAGCGCGGCGCGTCCTTGTAGGCGGAGCGGACGGTCGACGACCAGTTCTGCACGTTCGTCACCTTCGCGATGACGCGGGCGCCGACCTGGTCCATGGCCTCGCAGAGCCGCGCGTTGCCGTGCGCGTCGATGGCGTCGAAGACGAGGTCGGCCTTCCGGTCCTTCAGGTCGGCGGCCGCGGCCCGGAAGTTGGGCAGCGCGAAGTCGAGCTGCTCGGTGATCACGCGGTAGCCCTCGGCCTTCAGTCCGCGTGTCACCAGGCGGGCGTACGCGGCGGACGCGGCCTGGTTGTAGGAGACGACGGCGGCGGTACGGGCGCCGTGCTCGCGCTTGAAGTAGCGGTAGACCTCGGTGCCGCCGTACAGCTTGCCGTGCCAGCCCGGTGTGCCGTCGCGCGGCGCGAGGCTGCCGTAGATGCCGTACAGGTGCGGGTACGTGTCGTAGGCGGCGCCGATCGGCTGGCCGCCGATGTCGGGCACGCGCGCGCGGGAGACGCGTGCCGCGCCCGCGTAGTCGAGCGCCGTGGTGGCCACCAGGGCGACGACCTTCCGCTCGTCGACGAGCTTGTGCACGCAGGCGGTGTTGCCGACGCCGCTGCCGCCGTCGTCGCACAGGTGCACCTCGACGCGGCGCCCCTGGATGCCACCGTGCCGGTTCAGGTTCCTGAAGTACGCCTGCGCGCCGTCGCGGGTGTCGGTGAAGGCGGCGCCGCCGACGGGGCTGGTGGCGCTGGTGACGATGCCGACGCGCAGCGGCGCCGTGGAGTGCGGGGCGGGCGCGGTGCGGTCCTCGAAGTCGCTCTCCGGGAGCCGCGAGCCGCAGGCGGCGACGGCCACGAGGGCGAGCCCGGCGGCGAGCGCGCCCAGCGTCTCAGCAGCCGGGGCCGGGCGACGCATTGCCGCTCAGCTGCACCAGCGCGCACAGGGTCTTGACGGACACCTTCCACGTGCCGCCCTGCTCGACGGACGTGCCCTTGGCGTCGGGCAGCACGGTGGCGCCCTTGAGGGCGAGCCCGTACGTGACGTCGGCCTCGCTGTCCGAGGTGAAGGCGATCCTGGTGACGGTGGCCTCGACCTGGCCGCCGCGCTTGTCACCGCTGAAGCTCTTCAGGACGGGCCGCATCCGCGCGCCGTCCTCCAGGACGGTCTCCTTCTCCTTCATCGGCACCTCTGGGTCGAAGAACTTCTTCCAGTTGGTCCTGATCTCCTTCTCCGCGGCGGCCCGCTGCTCGGGGTCGTTGCCGCTCGGACGCGCCGACGAGGGCTCCGCGCTGGACGGCTCGCCGCTCGTGGGCGATGCGGAGGCGGGCGTCGGGGGCCTGCTGTCGCCCCCGCCGCTGTCGTCCCCGCAGGCCACGAGGAGAGACCCGGAGAACAGGGCACAGGCAAGGGCGAGGGCCGTGCCCCGCCCGCGAGCCGCGCGCGTCGTGCTCCCGATGACCATCAGGCTCACCGCCGGTTGTCGGTCCGTGCAGCGCCGCGCCCGTGCGGCCAACTGTCCACGGAACTTTCCGAGTTGGGCTCCAGAAGGCATAGTGCAAGCGATCGGCGGACAAGGCCAGACACGCGCGCACACCAGTGGGGGCCGGCGATGCGGACTGCCCGACCACGTACCGCGCACCCCGCCCTGTGGGCCGGGTGCGCCGCACTCGCGGCCGGAGCGGTGCTGTGCGTCATCGGCTGGTACGGCGTGTCGGGTGAACGCTTCGCCGAACGCCAACTCCCCTATCTGGCCTCTTGTACGGTGCCGGGCGCGGCGCTGATCGTCGCGGGAGCGGTGCTGCTCGCGGTGTCGCGCGTGGAGCGCCGGTACGAACCGCCGGCCATGGCGTCCCCCGACCCGGGCCCCTCGGAGGCCGCCCCGCCACTCGCCTCGAGCGACCGGTTGCTGCGGGTGCCGGGCGGCACGCTGTGGCACCGCGCGGACTGTCCGCTGGTGGAGGGAAAACCACAGGCGGCGCCGGTAGGGCCAGGGGACACGGAACTCGCCCCGTGCCCCATCTGCGAGCCTCCCGCCACGAGTTGAGTCGGCAGCGGGAGGGAGGGGGGCGATGTCGTCACTGACGTACGACCTCACGCTCGCGGGGCTGTCCGTGGGCGCGGCGGCGGCGCTCACGGGGATCGGCCTGATCGTCACCTACCGGGCGACCGGGGTCCTCAACTTCGCGCACGGAGCGGTCGCGATGCTGTGCGCTTACCTGCTGCGGCAGTTGGTGGTGGAGTGGGGCGTGCCGCTGTGGCCCGCGGCGGCACTCGTGCTGCTCGTGGCGGCGCCCGGGCTCGGACTCGCCCTGGATCGCTGGGTGTTCGCGCCGCTCGCCCGGTCGGGCGGCGACCCGGCGCGCACGCTGGTGGCGTCGACGGGCGTCTTCGTGCTGCTGGTCGGGGCGGTGGCGCTGGTGTGGGGCACGGGGGCGCGGGAGGACGCGCCGACGCTGATCGGCGGGGAGCCGTGGGGGCAGTTGGCGGTGGCCTGCGCGATCGGGGCCGGGGTGTGGGCGGTGACGCGCTGGACGCGGTTCGGCGGGGAGCTGCGGGCGGTCGTCGACAACCGGTCGCTGGCCGTGCTCGGCGGGGTCGACGCGGACCGGGTGGCGGCGGTGGGCTGGGTGTTCGGCACGTTCACGGCGGGTCTTACGGGGGTCCTCCTCGCCCCCTCCGTACGCCTCGACCCGTACGGTCTTCCGCTGCTGGTGATGGAGGTCGTGGCGGTGGCGGTCGCGGCGGGCATGCGGCGGCTCGGGGTGGCGGTGGGGGCGGCGCTCGCGATCGCCGTGGCCCAGAGCCAGCTGACGCGGCTGCATCCGGGGGGCTGGGCGGAGCCGTTGGTGCAGGCGGTGGGGGCGAATCTGTTCGTGGTGGCGCTGGTGGTCGCGGTGGTGGTGATGAAGGGGGTGGGGGCCGGGTCGGCGCGCGGGGCGGATGCGGTGCCGTTGAAGGTGACGCGCGGGTGGGTACGGGTGGCTCCGCCTGTGTGGCTGGTGGCGGGGGTGCTCTTCCTGCTCCCCTTCGGGTTCGCGGGCACGGATTTGAGGACGTCGGTCCAGGTCCCGGCGATGGCGCTGATCCTGCTGTCGCTGGTGGTGGTGACGGGGCGGGCCGGTCAACTGGCGTTGGGTCAGGGAGCGTTCGCGGGCCTGGGCGCACTGTTCACGGCGCTCCTCGCGACGGGCGGCGTCCCAGGCGTTCCGCAACTCCCTGGCCTGCTGGCCCTGTTGGTCGGGGTGACGGTGGTGGCGCCGCTCGGGCTGCTGACGGCCGCGCCCGCCATCCGGCGTCAAGGTCTGGCGTTGGCGCTGGCGACGTTCGCGGTGGGGGTCGGGGTGAGCCGTTTCGTCTTCGCGCAGCCCTACGCGGCGGGGCTCGCGCCGTCGCGGCCGGCGGGGCTCGGGGACGACAGGGCGTTCTACGCGCTCGAACTCGTGGTGCTGGCCGGGGCGTTGGTGATGGTGGGCGGGTTGCGCCGGGGAAGGGTGGGGCGGGCGCTCGCGGCGGTGCGGGATCACGAGGCGGGGGCGTCGGCGGCGGGGGTCGGGGTGCCGGGGCTCAAGGTGGCCGTGTTCGTGGTGGGGGCAGGGCTCGCGGCATTGGGCGGCGGCCTGCTCACGCTGGGCCTCGGCACGTTCACACCGGAGGCGTACGACCCGGTGCGGGGCTTGTTGTGGTTCGCCGCGGTGGTCGTCCTCGGCGCGGACACCCCCTTCACAGCCCTCGCGGCCGCAGCCCTCCTGGTCCCCCTGGACGCAGGACCCCAGGGCGGAGCGGCGACGCTGGCGATCGGCGTACTGGGGGTGGCGGTGGGGCGGGGGTGGGACCTGCGGCGGGGGTGGGCCTTGGGGGGCGGTGTGGCGGCGGGGTCGGGGCCTGCGCCGGGGGCGGGCCTTGGGGGCGAAGCCCCCGGAGGGGGCGGGCGGGTGGGAGACAGGTCGGGCACCGGAGCGCAGAGCGACAGGCCAGCGGCGCAGCCAGAGCCACGTGGCACACAGGCCGTGCGACCAGCACACACGGAACAAACCGAAGCCACACCACAGCGGGGCGAAGCCCCCGGAGGGGGCGGGCGGGTGGGAGATGGGCGAGGGACCGGAGCGAGGAGCGGCGGGGCACCCGTCGGCGGCGCCGCAGGGCCTGGTGCCACGGATGGCGCCGCGAGGCCCACGGTTCGCGCCGCGAGGCACCACGTCGGCGCCGAATCCCTGCTGCAGGCCGACCAGGTCAGCGTCGCCTACGGAGGCCGCGGCGTCGTGCGGCACGTGAGCGTCGGCGTTCGTCGCGGGGAGGTCGCCGCCGTGGTCGGGGCGAACGGGGCCGGGAAGAGCACCTTGTTCCACTGCCTCGCCGGCACCGTCCGGCCCGACGCCGGACGGGTCAGGCTCGACGGACGGGACGTCACCCGCCTCCCGGCCCACGCCCGGACGCGCCGAGGAATCGCCCGCACCTTCCAGCAGCTCGCCGTCTTCCCCACCCTCACCGTGGCCGAGAACATCCGCGTCGGAGCCGACCACGGCCGCGTACGGGACCCGGCGGCCACCCCGCGCATGCTGCGACTCCTCGACCTGCGCGGCGAGCAACGCACGGACGGCCTGCCCACGGGAACGTTGCGCCGGATCGAACTGGCCCGCGCCCTCGCCGGCGACCCCCGCGTCCTGCTGCTCGACGAGCCGACCGCGGGCCTCGACCCCGCCGAGGTCGCCGCCCTCTCCCGCCTCCTGCGGGCCCTCGCAGCGGACGGCGTGGCCGTGCTCGTCGTCGAACACGACCTCGACCTCGTCGCCGAACTGGCCGACACCGTGCACGTGATGGACGCGGGCCGCATCGTCCGCTCGGGCCCACCGGGCTCCGTGCTCGACCACCCCCTGGACGGCACCCCATGACCACCACCGTCGAGCTCCGCGACGCCCGCGTCCGCTACGGCCCCCTGGAGGCCCTCCACGGCATCACCCTCGCCGCCCCCGCCCACGCCCTCACCGTGCTGCTCGGCCCGAACGGCTCGGGCCGCACCACCGCCCTGCGCGCCCTCGCCGGAACCGTACGGCTGACCGCCGGATCCGTGGTCCGCGACGGCGTCGACATCACCCGGCACACCGCCCACGCCCGCGCCGCCGCGGGACTGCGCCTCGTACCGGACCGGCAGGCCGTCTTCGCGGGCCTCACCGTCACCGAGAACCTGCGGCTCGCGAAGCCCCGCGACGACGACATGGAGGCCGCCCTCTCCGCGTACCCGGAACTGCGCCCACTCCTCCCCCGCCGCGCCGGCACCCTCTCCGGCGGCGAACAACGCATGCTCGCCGTCGCCGCCGCGCTGCTCTCCCCCGCCCGCGTGCTCCTGCTCGACGAGCCCACGCAGGGCATGGCCCCACCGGTCGCCACCCGCACGTACGGGCTCCTGCGCCGCCTCGACGCCTGCGTGGTCGTCGCCGAGCAGCGCCTCCCGTCCGCCCTCCGCACGGCCGGTGGGCCGCCGGTCCTCGTGCACGAACTGCGCCGCGGCGCGGTCGTGTTCCGGGGCGAGGCGGGCGAGCTCAGTCGGGGATGACGAGCATCGCCCCGGGGTCGAGCCGGTCGGGGTCGGGCCCGACGACGTCCCGGTTGGCTTCGTAGAGCGCCTCCCAGCCGCCCCGTACGTGGAACCGCCGCGCGACGGACGCCAGGGTGTCTCCGGGCTGCACCACATGGGCCCGGCCCTTCAGCCCGTACCGCTTCGAGCATTGCGGCCACGCCTCCCAGCCCTGCGTGCGCAGCACCTCCTCCGCGACCGCGATCTGCTCCTCGCGGGTGGCGAGGTCGGCGCGCGGCGCGTACTTCAGGCCGCCGTGCTCCTCCCAGGTGGGCTGGTGGAACTGGAGGCCGCCGTAGTAGCCGTTCCCGGTGTTCTCGTCCCAGTCGCCGCCGCTCTCGCACTCGGCGAGGCACGACCACGGCCACCCGCTCTTGGCACACGCGTACGGCTCACCGGCCGCGAGGGCCGGGGCCGCCGCGACAGGTGCGCCGCCCAGTGCGAGCAGCGCGCCGAGCAGGGCCGCCGCCCACCGCCGCGCGCCGTACGTCTTCGTACTCACCGGGGTCGGATCCATGGCGCGGACGCTAGGCAGCCGACGCGCGGCGCCCCGTCGTGCCGCGCCGCGACCGCGCCACGGCCCCACCCGGTCGTGTGGACCGGATGGGGCCGCGTGGCGCACCGGCCGGCGGGCCGGGCGGTCAGCCGAGCCGCAGCCGCTGGCCGGGCAGGATCAGGTCGGGGTCGTCGCCGATCACCGCCTTGTTGACGGTGTAGAGGCGCTGCCAGTTCGTGCCGTGCGCCGCGGCGATACGGCCGAGAGTGTCGCCCTCGCGGACGACGTAGCCGCCGCCCCGGGTGGCACCGCGGTCCGGGTGGCCGGAAACGCGCGGTTCCGAGGGAGCCGCGTTGGGCACGGACCTCGGCGCCGCCTTGGGCGCGGCCTTGGGTGCCGCCTTGGGTGCCGCCTTGGGCACCGAACGCACGCTCGGCGCCCCCGGTGCGCTGCCGTACGCCCCGGCCCGCGCCGCGCAGGTGGGCCAGGCGCCCCAGCCCTGCGCCCGCTGCACCTTCGTGGCGACGGCGATCTGCTGCTGCTTCGTGGCCTGGTCGGCCGTCGCGGCGTAGGCCCCTCCGCCGTACGCGCGCCAGGTGCCGGCGGAGAACTGGAGCCCGCCGTAGTAGCCGTTCCCGGTGTTGGTGTGCCAGTTGCCGCCGCTCTCGCAGCGTGCGATGCGGTCCCAGACGCCGCCGTCGGCCGCTGGTGCGGGGCCGGCGAGGGCGAGGAGACCGAGCGGGGCGGCGAGTACCGCCCCCGCGAGGACCGCTGTCGTGCGTGCCGTACGGATCGGCGCGGACATGAGAATCCCTCTCGTGGACTGCTCGTTGCGGACGGCGCTGGAATCTAGGCAGCTCACGTCGGCCGCGGCAACCAACGGCTCGTCCCGCCAGGCCAGTTCGCCGTTACCCGTGGTATCGACGATATTCGGCCAACCGATAGATACGGGGATTTCCACATTTGTCGACCTGTCGCCCTGACGATCTGTGACCCACTTCACCGGTCCAACTTCCTTGGAAAACCAACAAGTTGGCGGGGAGTGACGGATTCCGGGCGGTCGTTCACGGTGTGCGCCGGATGGGGTGATTCCGTTCGGATCCGGGCGTGACCGAGGACACAGATCGTCCGTTGTCTTCATAAGCACTCGCCTGACCGTGGCCGATCATCCCGATCGGTCCACCAGATCCCAAGGAGCCCCCGTGCCGCGCTTGCTCGACGTCAGCAACGACGTACGCGCCGAGATCGGCGACGAAGAAGCCGACCGGCTGCTCGCCGGCGAGAACGCCCCCGGCAACTACGACTGCACCTCCTGCCGCACGCCGGGCGACTCGCAGCACCAGCCGACCAGCACCGTGCTCTTCATCGGCGACGAGACCGCCGTCCTCGCCTTCGCGCACGCCGCCTGCCTGCCCTCGCAGGTCGTCAGGGTCGCGGAGGACCAGCTGCAGGGCGCGGTCCAGTCCCTCACCGACGGCGGCGAGCAGCCCGCCGTGCCGGCGCAGCAGAGCGGCGGCCCGGCCGCCGCCCCCGCGCAGGCCGTGCTCGGCGTGACCAGCGGCCTCGTGCTGATCGGTGACACCGTGCACCCGGCCCTCGTCGTCGAGCCGACGGGCCCGATCGCCCGCCCCGGCACCACCACGGACGGGGACGACTTCCTGCCCCTCCTGATCGAGCAGGGCTTCCTGCCGCTCTCCGACCTCTCCGAGGCCCCCTCGGAGCTGAACGGGTGGTCGGTGCTGCTCGCCATGGGCCAGCTGCACGCCATCCTGCAGCCCGGCATCGGCGGGGCCCCCTCCCAGGTCGCCTGGTGGCAGGCGCATCAGCCGCTCCTGGTGACGGAGGGCTGGCGGGCCGCGGCGAACAAGACGCAGAAGGTGCTCGTCTTCGCCGGCTCCGCGGGCTCGATCGGCAGCCAGCCGCGCGAGGACCTGCTGCGCCAGGCCCTCGACAAGGCGGCGGCGAACGGGCGTCTGGTGGGTGCCGCGCTCCCCCTCGCCGGCACCTGAGCCTCCCCACCCCCGCACCGGACCCCCGCGAACGCGCCGGTCACACCGCTGACAGCCCGCAACAGCGCAGGCCAAGGGCGCATCCGTAGGGGGTCCGGTTCGTTGGCACATACGTGCACCCTTATGACCCCACCTCATCGACCGCGTCCGCTTCGGCCTCCGCCTCCCGCAGGCACCAGCAGTATCCGAGTCCCATCCCGTCGATGCGCCCCGCCGAGGAGCAGCCGGGCGGGCACGCGGCGGGCGGCCGCTCGGCCACCCCGATCTACGACGCCCTGTACGCGGAGTGGCGCCGCTCCTTCCGGACGCTGCCCGGCGACCGCAGCGGCGAGGAGGATCTGGGCTTCAGGGGCTTCGACCCGCTGCACGGACCGCGTCCGCACCACCCGCCGCGCTGGCAGCCGTATCCGCAGCCGCCGCACACGACGGGCCGGCACTTCCCCGCGGCGCTGCCGCCGGGGCCGCGCCGGGAGCACTGACCTCCCGCCCGTACACGACGAACGCCGCCGGTGGATTCCTCCACCGGCGGCGTTCGCTTTCTCACATACCCCTGAGGGCTACTTCTTCTTGCCGCGCTTCTCGCGCACGCGCACGGAGATGTGGATCGGCGTGCCCTCGAAGCCGAACTCCTCGCGCAGGCGGCGCTCGATGAAGCGGCGGTAGCCGTGCTCGATGAAGCCGGAGGCGAAGAGCACGAACCGCGGCGGCTTCGACGCGGCCTGCGTGCCGAACAGGATGCGGGGCTGCTTGCCGCCGCGCACCGGGTGCGGGTGGGAGGCGACGAGCTCGCCGAGGAAGGCGTTCAGGCGGCCCGTCGGGATGCGGGTCTCCCAGCCCTCGAGGGCCGTCTCGATCGCGGGGACCAGCTTCTCCATGTGGCGGCCCGTGCGCGCCGACACGTTCACGCGGGGCGCCCAGGCGACCTGGCCGAGCTCCGTCTCGATCTCGCGCTCCAGGTAGTAGCGGCGCTCCTCGTCGAGGGTGTCCCACTTGTTGAACGCGAGGACGACCGCACGGCCCGCCTCGACGGCCATCGTGACGATCCGCTGGTCCTGGATGGAGATCGACTCGGAGGCGTCGATCAGGATGACCGCGACCTCCGCCTTCTCCACGGCCGCGGCGGTGCGCAGCGAGGCGTAGTAGTCGGCGCCCTGCTGGAGGTGGACGCGCTTGCGAATGCCCGCCGTGTCGACGAACTTCCAGGTGACGCCGCCGAGTTCGATCAGCTCGTCGACCGGGTCGCGGGTGGTGCCCGCCAGCTCGTTGACGACGACGCGGTCCTCGTTGGCCACCTTGTTGAGGAGCGAGGACTTGCCGACGTTCGGGCGGCCGATCAGGGCGATGCGGCGGGGGCCGCCGACGCCGACGCCGCCGAAGGTCTGCTGCGGGGCCTCCGGCAGCGCCTCGAGGACGGCGTCCAGCATGTCGCCTGTACCGCGGCCGTGCAGCGAGGAGACCGGGTGCGGCTCGCCGATGCCGAGCGACCACAGGTACGCGGCGTCGGCCTCGCCGCTGGGGCCGTCGACCTTGTTGGCGCAGAGCACGACCGGCTTGTTCGCCTTGCGCAGCAGGCGCACGACGGCCTCGTCGGTGTCGGTGACGCCGACCTTGGCGTCGACGACGAAGACGACGGCGTCGGAGGCCTCGATCGCGTACTCGGCCTGCGCGGCCACGGACGCGTCGATGCCGAGGACGTCCTGCTCCCAGCCGCCGGTGTCGACGACCTTGAAGCGGCGGCCCGCCCACTCGGCCTCGTAGGTGACGCGGTCGCGGGTGACGCCGGGCTTGTCCTCGACGACGGCCTCGCGGCGGCCGATGATGCGGTTCACGAGCGTCGACTTGCCGACATTCGGACGGCCGACGACGGCGAGCACGGGCAGCGGGCCGTGGCCCGCCGCGTCGATCGCGCCCTCGACGTCCTCGAGGTCGAAGCCCTCCTCCGCGGCGAGCTCCATGAACTCCGCGTACTCAGCGTCGCCCAGCTCCCCGTGCTCGTGTTCCGGGGAGCCCTCGGGCTGGATCTGGTCGTTCATGAAGTCCGTACCTCGTCGTTCATTCGTGGTGATCGGTGCGCCCGCTTCCCGAGGGAGGCCGGTGCACTACTGAAAGTCTCGCTCAGCGCCCGGTCAGGCGCCTGGCGTTTTCCAGGTGGCCGCTGAGCCGCTCCTGGATGCGCACGGTGGCCTCGTCGAGGGCCTTGCGCGTGCGCCGCCCGCTGCCGTCGCCCGCCTCGAAGGGGTCGCCGAAGACGACGTCGACCCGGCTCCTGAGCGGGGGCAGCCCCTTTATCAACCGCCCGGACCGCTCCGTGCTTCCCAGGACGGCGACCGGGACGATCGGCGCCCCGCTGCGCACGGCGAAGTACGAGAGTCCGGCCCGCAGCGACGCGAAGTCGCCCTCGCCCCGCGTGCCCTCGGGGAAGATCCCGAGGACGCCGCCGTCGGAGAGCACGCCGAGCGCCCGCGTGATGGCCGTGCGGTCGGCGCTGGTGCGGTCGACCTTCACCTGCCCGATCCGGTCGAGGAACGGGCCGAGCGGTCCGACGAACGCCTCCTGCTTGATCAGGAAGTGCGTCGGGCGCGGGGCGACGCCCATGACCATGGGGCCGTCGATGTTGTGGGAGTGGTTCACCGCGAGGATCACCGGGCCGGCCGCGGGGACCCGCCAGGCTCCCAGGACCCGCGGCTTCCACAGCCCGTACATGAGGCCGACGCCGATGCGCCGACCCACCTCGGCGCCTCGCTCGGAGGGCGCATCGGTCACTTGGAGGCCCGCTTCTCCTCGACCAGCGTGACGACGCACTCGATGACCTGCTGGAGCGTGAGGTCGCTGGTGTCGACCTCGACGGCGTCGTCGGCCTTGGCCAGCGGCGACGTCTTGCGGCTCGAGTCGGCCTTGTCGCGGGCGATCAGCGCCTCCTGCGTGGCCTTCACGTCGGAGCCCTTGATCTCGCCGGAGCGGCGGGCGGCGCGGGCCTCGGGCGAGGCGGTGAGGAAGATCTTCAGGTCGGCGTCGGGCAGCACCGTCGTACCGATGTCACGGCCCTCGACGACGATGCCCTTCTCGGCGCCGAGCGCGATGGTGCGCTGGAGCTCGGTGATCCGGGCGCGCACCTCGGGGACGGCGCTGACGGCGCTGACCTTGGAGGTGACCTCGGTGGTGCGGATCGGGGCGGACACGTCGGTGCCGTCCACCGTGATGGTGGGGGCGGCCGGGTCGGTGCCGGAGACGATCTCGGCCTTGCCTGCGACGGCGGCGATCGCGGACGGGTCGTCCAGGTCGATGCCGTTGTTCACCATCCACCAGGTGATCGCCCGGTACTGGGCGCCGGTGTCCAGGTAGCTGAGGCCGAGCTGGGCGGCGACGGCCTTCGAGGTGCTCGACTTGCCCGTGCCGGAGGGTCCGTCGATGGCGACGATCACTGCTGCCGTGGCGGCGGTCGCGGCGGTTTCCATAGGTGACGGACACCTTTCTCAGTGCACGGGGGCATGGGTACGGGGCGCGGAAACGCCCCGTACAAGGTTACTGGCTCCGGAAGACCCCTTCTTACGTGCCTCCAGCGGCCCCGTTACTGGCGCATCGCCCAGCCGCGCTCGCGCAGGGCGGCGGCCAGCTTGGGCGCCTGCGCGGGCTGAACCATGAGCTGGACGAAGCCGGCCTGCTGCCCGGTCGCGTGCTCGATGCGGACGTCCTCGATGTTCACGCCCGCCGCGCCCGCGTCGGCGAAGATCCGGGCCAGCTCGCCCGGCTGGTCGGAGATGAGCACGGCCACGATCTCGTACGCCGCCGGGGCCGCGCCGTGCTTGCCGGGGACGCGGGTCTGGCCCGCGTTGCCCCGCCGCAGCATCGACTCGACGCCGTCCGCTCCCTCGCGCCGCTTGGCGTCGTCGGAGGACTGGAGGGAGCGCAGCGCCTGCACCGTCTCCTCCAGGTCGCCGGCGACGGCGGAGAGCAGGTCGGCGACGGGGCCCGGGTTCGCGGACAGGATGTCGATCCACATCCGGGGGTCGGAGGCGGCGATCCGTGTCACGTCGCGGATGCCCTGCCCGCAGAGGCGTACGGCGGCCTCCTCGGCGTTCTCCAGGCGGGCCGCGACCATGCTGGAGACGAGGTGCGGCATGTGCGAGACGAGGGCGACGGCCCGGTCGTGCGCGTCGGCGTCCATGACGACGGGGACGGCGCGGCACAGGGCGACGAGTTCCAGGGCGAGGTTCAGGACCTCGGTGTCGGTCTCGCGGGTCGGGGTGAGCACCCACGGCCGTCCCTCGAAGAGGTCGGCGCTCGCGGCGAGCGGTCCGCTGCGCTCCCGGCCCGACATCGGGTGCGTGCCGATGTACGCGGTGAGGTCGAGGCCGAGCGCCTCGAGCTCGCGGCGCGGGCCGCCCTTGACGCTGGCGACGTCGATGTAGGCGCGGGCGACGCCGCGGCGCATGGCGTCGGCGAGCGAGGCGGCGACGTGCGCGGGCGGCACCGCGACGACGCAGAGGTCGACGGTGTCCTCGGGCGCCTCGTCGGTCCCTGCGCCGAGCGCGGCGGCGGTGTGCGCCTGCGCCGGGTCGTGGTCGGCGAGGTGCACGGTGACGCCGCGCGACGCGAGGGCCAGGGCGGCGGAGGTGCCGATGAGGCCGGTGCCGATGACGAGTGCGGTTCTCACTGGGCGATGTCCTTGCGGAGGGTGGCCGCGGCGCCGAGGTACACGTGCGCGACCTCGGCCTTGGTCCGCTCGGTCTCGATGTGCGCGAGTATCCGGACGACGCGGGGCAGGGCGCCCTCGATGTCGAGTTCCTGCGCGCAGATCAGGGGCACGTCGACGATGCCGAGCTTGCGGGCGGCCGCGGCCGGGAAGTCGGAGTGCAGATCGGGCGTGGCCGTGAACCAGATGGAGATCAGGTCGTCGGCGGTCAGCTCGTTCCGCTCGAGCACGGCGGTGAGCAGCTCGCTGACCTGCTCGTCCATGTGCGCGGCCTCGTCCCGCTCGAGTTGGACGGCGCCCCGGACCGCTCGTACCGCCACGTCACTGCCCCTTTTCCATGTACGTGCAATGGGATAGGAGGCCAGCGTAATCAAGGCAGGCCGCGCGGGTGCGCGGCGCCCGTCTGCCGAGACGGCCCGGACGGCCCCTGTCGCGGTCCGGCCGGAGCTGCTTGCATGGATGCGGTACCGCTGCCGCCTCGGGGGGAGGCCGGTCATGAAGCGCTCCGGCCCGCTGTACACCTTGTTCGCCGGACTGGCACTCGGCCTGTTCGTGCTCTCGCTCAACGCGACGACCGGCGAGGGCACCTCCTCGTACGGGAAGCAGCCCGCGGCGACCGCCTCGCCGCGGGCCTCGGCCTCACCGACCGCGTCGCCGTCCCCGTCGTCTTCGCCGTCGCCCTCCGCCTCGAAGAGCCGGGCGCGGGGGAAGACCAGCTACGCGGGCCGCACCGACGACGACACGTCCGCGGTGTCCATCTCCGTGCGCGGCGACAAGGCGATCGCCTACTTCTGCGACGGCCGCTCCAAGGAGTCGTGGCTGAAGGGGAAGGTCGAGGACGACGGCACGATGCGGCTGACCGGCAGGCACGGCGCGAAGCTGGACGGCCGGCTCTCCGGCGACCGGGTGCGCGGCACCGCGACCGTCGACGAGCGCCCCTACGGCTTCACGGCGAAGAAGGCCGTCAAGCCGTCCGGCCTGTACCGGGCGACCGCCGAGGTGCGCGGCGCGAAGATCGACGGCGGCTGGATCGTGCTGCCCGGCGGCCGCCAGGTGGGCATCGTGCGCCGCGACGACGAGCCGTCCGCCGCGCCCCGTATCGACCCGGAGACGGGGAGGGTCACGGTCGAGGGCGACCGTCTGACGGCCCGGCCCGTCGTTCCCTGAGGGGTTCCCATGACCGTCGACCCGAACGCCGCCACGCAGGGCTTCCCGAGCCCGGACCACCGCCGCCCCTCCGCGGCCCGCTATCTGGTGCCCGCCCTGGTGGCGGCCGCGGTGGCCGTGGCGCTCGGCGCCTACGGCAGGGTGCACGACCCGGCCGGCACCGCCTTCAACCTCGCCGGGTTCTCCAGCACCGGCGCCGTGAAGTCCTGGCTGGCGACGGCGGCCTTCGCCTTCGCGCTCGTCCAGGTCGTCTCGGCGTTCATGGTGTACGGGAGGCTGCGCGGCCCGTCGTGGGCGCCCGCGCTGCACCGCTGGTCGGGGCGGATCGCGTTCCTGCTGGCGGTGCCGGTGGCGGTGCACTGCCTCTACGCGCTGGGCTATCAGACGTACTCGACGCGGGTGCTGTGGCACTCGTTCCTGGGCTGCTTCTTCTTCGGGGCGTTCAGCGCCAAGATGCTGCTGCTGCGCGCGGAGCGGCTGCCGGGCTGGCTGCTGCCGGTGGTGGGCGGCCTCGCGTTCGCGGTCCTGACGCTGCTGTGGCTGACGTCGGCCCTGTGGTTCTTCCGGACGACGGGGGTGACGACGTGAGGGGCTCGGCTTCGCGCAGGAGCGTGCTCGTCGCGGGCACGGCGGCGCTTGCGGCGGGGTGCAGCAAGTACGGGGACGAGGGCGGCGCAGGCGGCGGGGGCGCGTCCACGAAGCCGCCTTCGTCGTCGGCGGCGGAGCCGTCCGCCTCGGGGAAGAAGCCGCCCGCCGCCAAGGAGCTGACGAAGACCTCCGACGTGCCGGTCGGCGGCGGCAGGGTCTTCCCCGCCGACAAGGTCGTCGTGACGCAGCCGTCCAAGGGCGACTTCAAGGCGTTCTCCGCGGTCTGCACGCACCAGGGCTGCACGGTGAAGGACGTGTCGGGCGGCACCATCAACTGCCCGTGCCACGGCTCGAGGTTCAGGATCGCCGACGCCTCGGTGGCGGGCGGCCCCGCTCCGCGCCCCCTCGACCCGCGCGGCATCGAGGTCACCGGAAATTCGATCACGCTGGCGTGAGGGGACGGCCTACGCTCCGGGGATGAACCCCGAGGACCTGGTGCGCGACCACACGATCTACTCCTGCGTCATGGGTTCGCGCGCGTTCGGCCTTGCCACGGACGCGAGCGACACGGACCGCCGGGGCGTCTTCCTGGCGCCGACGCCGCTGTTCTGGCGCTTCGAGAAGCCGCCGACGCACGTCGACGGGCCCGCCGAGGAACAGTTCTCCTGGGAGCTGGAGAGGTTCTGCGAGCTGGCGCTGCGCGCCAATCCGAACGTCCTGGAGTGCCTGCACTCCCCGCTCGTCGAGCACCTCACCGACACGGGCCGCGAGCTGCTCTCGCTGCGTGGCGCGTTCCTGTCCCGGCAGGCGTACGAGACGTTCACCCGGTACGCCGTGGGGCAGCGCAGGAAGCTGGAGGCCGATGTCCGGACGCACGGCGCGCCGCGCTGGAAGCACGCGATGCACCTGCTGCGCCTGCTGATCTCCTGCCGCGACCTGCTGCGTTCGGGTGAACTGGTCATCGACGTCGGTGAGCACAGGGAGCCGCTGCTCGCCGTGAAGCGGGGCGAGGTGCCGTGGGCGGAGGTGGACCGCCGGATGGCCCGGCTCGCCGCGCAGGCGGAGGAGGCCGCGGCCCGCACCCCGCTCCCTGCGGAGCCGGACCGCGCCCGCGTGGAGGACTTCCTGGTCCGTACGAGGCGGGCCTCCGCCGCGCTCAGCCCGTGACCGGGGCGTCCCACTCGGCGCCGAAGTCGAGCAGCTCGTCGCGGTGCTCGATCCGGGACACCCACTCCTTCGGCCACGCGTCGGCGCCGAGGTGGGCTCCCGCGAACGCCCCGGCGAGGGCCGCGATCGAGTCCGAGTCGCCGGACGTGCAGGCCGCGCGGCGCAGCGCGAGCACCGGGTCGTCGACGAACTGGAGGAAGCAGAGCAGGGCCGTGGCGAGCGCCTCCTCCGCGATCCAGCCGGCGCCCGTGGCGAGGCAGGGGTCGACCTCCGGGTTGGCCTCGCGCAGCGCCGCCTCCAGGCGTTCGAGGACGGCGAGGCACTCGTCCCAGCCCTGCGCGATGAACCGCTCGGGCGTCGGCTCGTCGCCGCGCTTCCACAGGTCGCCGAGCCACCGCTCGTGGTACGTCCCGCGGTTCTCGTAGGCGTACGAACGGAGCATGCCGACCAGGCCCGTCGGCTCGGCGCCCGCCGCGAGCAGCCGCACGGCGTGCGCGGTGAGGTCGGCGGCGGCGAGGCCCGTGGGGTGTCCGTGGGTGAGCCCGGCCTGCAGCTGGGCGGCGCCCGCGCGCTGCTCGTCGTCGAGTCCCGGCACGAGGCCGAGCGGCGTGACCCGCATGTTGGCGCCGCAGCCCTTGGAGTGGATCTGGCTGGCCTCCTGCCAGGGCCGGCTCTCGGTCTTGAGGAGGGCGCAGGCGCGCAGGCAGGTGTTGCCTGGTGCCCGGTTGTTGTCGGGCGACTGGTACCAGTCGACGAACTCCTCGCGCAGCGGCCGCTCGAACCGCTTCGGCCCGAGCGTCCCGCGGCTCGTGGCGGTGCGCAGCGCCCGCGCCGTGGCGAGCGCCATCTGCGTGTCGTCGGTGATGTACGCGACGGGGTGGCCCGGCAGCTCCATCTCCCGCCAGGGCCCGCACTTGGCGAGGATCGCCGGTACGTCGTTGAACTCGGTCGGGAAGCCGAGCGCGTCCCCGAGGGCGAGGCCGAGCAGCGATCCGGTGGCGGGGCTGCGGGTCATGGGCGGTTTCCTTCCGTCGGCTCGTGCGTGGGGCGCAGCAGGGGCGGGTGCAGCGAGGTGGCGCCGCCCGCCCGGTACAGCGCGGCGGGCTTGCCGCGCCCACCGGTGAGCCGGGACGCGCCGGGGATCTGCTCGACGAATCCGGGCGTCGCGAGCACCTTGCGGCGGAAGTTCGCCGGGTCGAGGTCGGTCCCCCACACGACCTCGTAGACCTGCCGCAGCTCGCCGAGGGTGAACTCGGGCGGGCAGAACGCGGTGGCGAGGCAGGTGTACTCGAGCTTGCCGCCGATCCGCTCGTGCGCGTCGGCGAGGATCCGGTCGTGGTCGAAGGCGAGCGCGCCCTGCGTCCCGTACGGCATCCAGGCGGCCCGCGCGGCGTCGCCGCCG
The DNA here is from genome assembly GCF_052245995.1 of Streptomyces sp. SDT5-1. Classification (NCBI taxonomy): domain Bacteria; kingdom Bacillati; phylum Actinomycetota; class Actinomycetes; order Kitasatosporales; family Streptomycetaceae; genus Streptomyces; species Streptomyces sp. SDT5-1. The sequence continues at coordinate 2,295,677 of NZ_CM125963.1, forward strand.
CCGTGGGCCTGCGGGGCGTCGGGGACGAGCGCGGCGAAGGCGACGGAGACGACCCGCATCCGGGGGTCGCGCCCCGGTTCGCTGTAGGTGCGCAGCTGCTCCAGGTGCAGTCCCTGGACGTCGGTGAGCCCCGTCTCCTCGGCCAGCTCGCGGCGCGCCGCGCTCTCCGCGGCCTCGTGCGGCTCCAGGAATCCGCCGGGCAACGCCCAGCGTCCCGCGTACGGCTCGTGGCCGCGCTCGACGAGCAGGATGTGCAGCCGCCCCGAGCGGAGCGTGAACACGGCCAGGTCGACGGTGACGGCGAAGGGCTCGTAGGCGTACTTGTCGTATCCGGGCACGGACATGCGAAGACCCCCTCCCTTATTGGTCTCATCGACTTTAAAGGGAGGGGGTCGCCGCGGACAACCCTTCGGCGGTGTCGCCTGTCGGTCGACCTACAGGTCGACCTCCTTCATCAGCATGCCGACCTCGGTGTTCGACAGGCGGCGCAGCCAGCCCGACTTCTGGTCGCCCAGCGTGATCGGGCCGAAGGCGACCCGCACCAGCTTGTCGACCGGGAAGCCGGCCTCGGCCAGCATCCGCCGCACGATGTGCTTGCGGCCCTCGTGCAGGGTGACCTCGACCAGGTAGTTCTTGCCGGTCTGCTCGACGACCCGGAAGTGGTCCGCGCGCGCGTACCCGTCCTCCAGCTGGATGCCGTCCTTGAGGCGCTTGCCCAGGTCGCGCGGGATCGGGCCCACGAGGTGCGCGAGGTAGACCTTCTTCACGCCGTACTTGGGGTGCGTGAGGCGGTGGGCCAGCTCACCGTGGTTGGTGAGCAGGATGACGCCCTCGGTCTCGGTGTCGAGACGCCCGACGTGGAAGAGCCGCGTCTCGCGGTTCTGCACGTAGTCGCCCAGGCACTGCCGCCCCTCGTTGTCCTCCATCGTGGAGACGACACCGACCGGCTTGTTCAGCGAGAAGAACTGGTACGACTGCGTGGCCACGGTGAGCCCGTCGACCTTGATCTCGTCCTTCTCGGTGTCGACGCGCATGCCCTGCTCGAGGACGATCTCCCCGTTGACCTCGACGCGGGCCTCGTCGACCAGCTCCTCGCAGGCGCGCCGCGAGCCGTAGCCGGCGCGGGCGAGCACCTTCTGGAGCCGCTCGCCCTCCTGCTCGGCGCCGGGGAACGTCTTCGGCGGCCTGACGTCCTTCTTGCCCGCGTACCGCTCGCGGTTGCGCTCCTCCGCGCGGGCCTCGTACTCGCGCGAACGCGAGGGGGCCGTGCGGCCGCCGCGGCCGCCCGACTGCTGCTGGCCGCGCTTGGGGCCGCCCTTGGCGCCGCCGCGCGCGGAGGCGCCGCGGCCCGACTTGGGGCCCTCCTTCGAGGCGTTCGGGCCTACGTCGTAGAGCCGCTCCTCGGGGCGCGGCTTCTTGGGACGGCCCGCGCCCTGCTTGTCGTCCCGGTTGTTTCCGGCGCCGCGGTAGTTCCCGCGGCCGCCACTGGTCCTGCCGCGGCCGCGGCTGTTGCCACCACGGCTCCCGCCGTTGTTTCCGCTGCTGCTGCTTCGCATCAAAGTTCCGTCTGCTCGTGTACGTCCTCGGTGCCCGGCGCGTCAGGTGCGTCCGGGTCGAACGACGGGAGGCCCTCCTGCGTGTCGCCCTCGATCGCGTCCGCCTCGGGGAGGAAGGGCGCGAGTTCCGGCAGCTCGTCCAGGCCGCGCAGGCCCATCCGCTCCAGGAAGTAATTCGTCGTCCTGTACAGGATCGCACCTGTTTCGGGTTCCGCGCCCGCCTCCTCCACGAGCCCCCGCTGCAACAGGGTCCTCATGACCCCGTCACAGTTCACTCCGCGCACCACGGAGACCCGGGAACGGCTGACCGGCTGCCGGTACGCGACGACCGCGAGGGTCTCCAGAGCCGCCTGGGTGAGCCTCGCCACCTGGCCGTCGAGCACGAAGCCCTCGACGGCGGCGGCGTACTCGGGGCGGGTGTAGAACCGCCAGCCGCCCGCCACGAGCCGCAGCTCGAAACCGCGGCCCTGCGTCCGGTACTCGTCGACGAGCTCTTGCAGCGCGTCCGCGACGGCCCGCCGGGGGCGTTGCAGGATCTTGGCGAGGCGCTCCTCGGTGGCCGGCTCGTCGACCACCATCAGTACGGCCTCCAGGGCGGGCTTGAGGTCAAGCTCCGCCACCGTGCCGGCCTCGGGCTCGCTCACGTCGCAGCCTCCTTCTGCTCGGGCACCTCGGGCGCCCGGTCGAACTCGTCCGTCACCACGGGGTCGGCTTCGCCCTCGCCGCCGGTCCAGCGCACCATGAGCTCCCCCAGCGGAGTCTCCTGGTCGAGGCCGACGGCCTTCTCCCGGTACAGCTCGAGCAGCGCGAGGAACCGGGCGACAACGGTGAGCGTGTCGTCGGTGTCGGCGACCAGCTCCCGGAACGGGGCCTCGCCGACCTCCTTCAGCCGGGCCACGACGTACTGCGCCTGCTCCTGCACGCTCACCAGCGGCGCGTGGATGTGCTCGACGTACACCTGCGGCTTCGGCTTGGGCTGCATCGCCTTCACGGCGAGCTTCGCGAACCCCTCCGCGCCGATGTTGATCACGACGTCGGGCAGCAGCTCGGCGTGGTGCGGTTCGAGCCCCACGGTGCGCGGGTAGCGCCGCGCCTCGTCCTCCATGCGTCCGCTGAAGATGTCGGCGATCTGCTTGTACGCGCGGTACTGGAGCAGCCGCGCGAACAACAGGTCCCGCGCCTCGAGCAGCGCCAGATCCGCCTCGTCCTCCACCTCGGCCGCCGGCAGCAGTCGGGCGGCCTTCAGATCGAGCAACGTCGCGGCGACGACCAGGAACTCCGTCGTCTGGTCGAGGTCCCAGTCGGCCCCCATGGCCCTGATGTGGGCCATGAACTCGTCGGTGACCTTGGACAGCGCGACCTCGGTGACATCGAGCTTGTGCTTCGAGATGAGCTGCAACAGCAGATCGAACGGTCCCTCGAAGTTCTCGAGCCGAACCGTGAACTTCCCACTGTCCCCCTCCGCCACCTCGGGGCCATCCCCCTGCGGCTCCGCAGGCTCCTCCGCCTTGGGCAACATGCCGCCTTGGGCGGCAGGGTGGGCAAGGCGGCCCCCGGTACCGCCCGAAGGATCGGAGGGCTCCGGCGCCGTCTCGGCTTCCTCGCCCGGTTCGACCGCCCCCTGCGGCTCCACCGGCTCCTCCGACTTGGGCAACATGCCGCCCTGGGCGGCAGGGTGGGCAAGGCGGCCCCCGGTTCCGGCCGAAGGATCGGAGGGCTCCGGCTCCGGGGCGGAGAGCGCACCGCGGCCGAGCGCGCGCCGACGGGCGCCCGACGGCGGCGGACCAGAGGGTTCGTTCACGGACATCAACGCAGGACGCTACCCGCCCAGCGGCTAGCGCCCCCGTAGCCGGCGTACAAGAATGCTCGCGTCCCCCCGGGACTCGAGGTCGGCCAGCACCACGGCGACCGCCTCACGCACGATGCGCCCCCGGTCGACCGCGAGCCCGTGCTCCCCGCGCAGCACGAGCCGCGCGTGCTCGAGGTCCATCAGCTCCTCGGCGGACACGTACACGGTGATCTTCTCGTCGTGCCGCTCACGCCCACTGGGCCGCCGGTTGGCCGCCCGCGACGACCGCTTCCGCGCCGCCCCGCCGGACCCACGCCCACCGGAACCTTCCTGCGCCCCGCCGGAGGCCCTGCGGCCCGCCTTCTCCGCACCGTCGGCGGCCGCACCCCGGGTCCGCGACCCGGCATCCGACTCGGCGTCCGCGGCGGAGTGCTCACCGGACCCCGAGGAGGCGGGAGCCGCCTCCGCGTCACCCTCCGAGGAGGCGGCCGCCGCCTCGTCGGACTCCCCGGCGGGCCCCGGAACCCGGGCCTCACCGTTCGCCGGACGTCTCGGCGAGGACGCCTGCAGTGCCATGCCCCCGGTCGTACGGAACAGTTCGTCGGCCCCCGGCAGACTCACTCGGCGTGACACCGGGCGAGCACCTCCCTGGCAAGCTGGCGATAGGCCGCGGCACCGACCGAGTTCGAGGCGTACGTGGTGATCGGTTCACCGGCGACCGTGGTCTCCGGGAAGCGCACGGTCCGCCCGATCACCGTGTGGTACACGTTGTTGTCGAACGCCTCGACGACCCGCGCGAGCACCTCGCGGCTGTGCACGGTCCGCGAGTCGTACATCGTGGCGAGGATCCCGTCGAGCTCCAGGTCCGGGTTGAGCCGCTCCTGGACCTTCTCGATCGTCTCGGTCAGCAGCGCCACACCACGCAGCGCGAAGAACTCGCACTCCAGCGGCACGATGACCTTGTGAGCCGCCGTCAGCGCGTTCACGGTCAGCAGACCGAGCGAGGGCTGACAGTCGATCACGATGTAGTCGTAGTCGGCCATCAGCGGCTTGAGCGCCCGCTGCAGCGTGGACTCGCGCGCGACCTCACTGACCAGCTGCACCTCGGCGGCGGACAGGTCGATATTGCTGGGCAGCAGGTCCATGTTCGGAACGGCCGTCTTCAGCAGCACCTCGTCGGCGGCCATGCCCCGCTCCATGAGCAGGTTGTAGACCGTGAGGTCGAGCTCCATCGGATTGACGCCCAGGCCCACGGAGAGCGCGCCCTGCGGGTCGAAGTCGACGAGCAGGACCCGGCGGCCGTACTCGGCGAGCGCGGCACCCAGGTTGATGGTCGACGTGGTCTTGCCGACGCCGCCCTTCTGGTTGCACATCGCGATGATCTTCGCGGGCCCGTGATCGGTGAGCGGTCCTGGGATCGGGAAGTACGGCAAGGGACGTCCGGTGGGGCCGACTCGCTCGCGGCGCTGGCGGGCAGCGTCGGGTGCGAGCGTGGCCGCGTACTCGGGGTCGGGCTCGTATTCGGCGTCGGGGTCGTAGAAGTGCCCCTCGGGCAGTTCGTCGTAGTCGGCGAAGTGGCTGTGTGTGTCGCCACTTCGGTCGCCGGCCATGGCGTTCACGTGATGGCCATCCATGCTCTGGTCTGCTGTCTGCGTCGGCGTCTGCTGGGGGATGCCCTGATAACTGCTCTGCTGCTGGGCAGCGAAGGTACGCACAGCGACGGGGCCGACAGCCTGAAGCCCCGCGGGAACCTGTCCGCCTGGCTGGCCACCTCCGGGAGTAAATGTCGACTCATTCACAAGTCGTCTTACCTCCTTGGATATGACCAGGAACATTTATCGATAGGTCAGCGTGGCACCATGCCGACGGTTGGCGACTCTATGGCGTGTCACCGCTCCGCAGCAACACAATCCGCCGGACCCGGCACGATGTGTCGGTAACGAAACACCCTCATGTCAAGGGCGTACGACGGCTCTTCGGTGCATTTCGTCGCTGCGCGAATCGGTTAAAGGGTTACGTACAAGGCGAGTTGACCATGTCCGTACCCATGCACTTACGGCCGGACCCCTGACAAGGTCCGGCCGTAGGCGTGAGATTGACGACTTCGGTTGACGTCAGCCGAGCAGGCTCTCCAGCTCGACGTGCTCGAGACCGTGGGCCTCGGCGACCTCCTTGTAAACGACCTTGCCGTCATGGGTGTTGAGACCCAGGGCGAGCGCCGGGTCGCGGCGCAGGGCCTCGGCCCAGCCGCGGTTCGCCAGCTCGACGATGTACGGCATCGTCGCGTTGGTCAGTGCGTACGTGGAGGTGTTGGGGACCGCGCCGGGCATGTTGGCGACGCAGTAGAAGACCGAGTTGTGCACCTTGAAGGTCGGCTCGGCGTGCGTGGTCGGGTGCGAGTCCTCGAAGCAGCCGCCCTGGTCGATCGCGATGTCGACAAGGACACTTCCGGGCTTCATGCGGGACACGAGCTCGTTGGTGACCAGCTTCGGGGCCTTGGCGCCCGGGATGAGCACGGCGCCGATGACGAGGTCGGCCTCGAGGCAGGCCTTCTCGAGCTCGAAGGCGTTGGAGACGACCGTCTGGATCTTCGTACCGAAGATCTTGTCGGCCTCCTTGAGCTTGTTGATGTCCTTGTCGAGCAGGGTCACGTGGAAGCCCATGCCGATGGCGATCGTCGCGGCGTTCCAGCCGGAGACGCCACCGCCGATGACGACGGCCTTGCCGGCGTGCACGCCCGGGACGCCGCCCGGGAGGACTCCGCGGCCGCCGTTGGCGGCGAGCAGGTGGTAGGCGCCGACCTGCGGGGCGAGGCGGCCCGCGACCTCGGACATCGGGGCGAGCAGCGGCAGCTGCCGGTTCGCGGTCTCGACCGTCTCGTACGCGATGGCGGTCGTGCCGGACTCCAGGAGCGCGTCCGTGCACTCCTTGGAGGCGGCGAGGTGCAGGTAGGTGAAGAGCGTCTGGTCCTTGCGGAGGCGGTGGTACTCCTCCGCGATCGGCTCCTTCACCTTGAGCAGGAGGTCGGCCGTGGCCCAGACCTCGTCGGCGGTGGGCAGGATCTGCGCGCCGGCCGAGACGTACTCGCCGTCCGTGATCGAGGAGCCCACACCGGCGTTCTGCTCGACGAAGACCTGGTGGCCGTGGCGTACCAGCTCGTGGACGCCGGCGGGGGTGATGGCCACCCGGAACTCGTTGTTCTTGACCTCGCGGGGGATGCCGACCTTCATCGTCGATCACGGTCCTTGGCTCAGGGATTAAACGGGCAATGCACTACAGACCGGCACAACATTGGACGTGCCGGGAGATGCCACGGATGACCGCGGCAGAGCCAGTCTAATGAAGGTTATTGAGCTGTCTAGCCTTTCGATGCATCAATCTTCAGCGGATGCGCTACGGATTTCGCAGGTGTTAGCGGCCTGTTCCGAAGGTTTTGCCTCCGCCCCCTCCGGAGCCGCCAGCTCCTCTCCCAGCATGCGCTCGGCCGCACCGCGGTGCAGCTTGGCGGCGGCGGGGTCGCCGAGCCGGTCGAGGGTGTCGGCGAGGCGCAGCTGCAGCGCGGCCTGCAGCCGTACGTCCCCGGCCCTGCGCGCCCATTCGACCGCTTCCTGGCAGGTGTGCAGCGACTCCTCGGGCCGGCCCGCGTACTCGAGCACCCGTGCGAGTTCACTCAACGCGCGGGCCTGCGCGGGCACATCGCCCTCCTTGCGGTACCCGGCGAGCGCCGAGCGCAGGGAGCGCAGCGCCTCGCCGTAGCGGCCCGCGTACGTGTGGACTCCCGCGATACGTCCGTGCAGGCGCGCGGCGTCGGACCGCTCGCCGCGCGTGAGCCGCTGGGCGAGGGCGCGGCCGTACCAGTCGGCGGCCCGCTGCCAGTCCCCCAGCTCCTGGTAGGCGCCGCCTACGGATTCCATCGCGCGGCCCGTCGCGTACGGGTCGCGGGCGGCGCGTCCGGCGTCGAGCGCGGCCCGGTAGCGGGTGAGGGCCTCGTGGGTGCGGCCGGTCCTGGCGTCGAGGTCGGCGAGGTTCAGCAGGGCGGCGGCCCGCTCCCTCGGCAGGTCGCGGCGCTCGGCGACGTCGAGGACCAGGCGGTGGAGCCCGTACAGGTCGGGGGCGGCGTCCTCGGTCCCTCGGTGCGCCACGATCGCCCGGACCAGCGCGGCGATGAAGCGGCGCGCGAGGGTGTCGAGCTCCCCGTCGGCGACCGCGAGCCGGGCCGACGCGAGCAGCGCGGGCCTGCGCACGCGCAGCCAGGCGGCCGCCGCCTCCCGGTCGGCGAACCGCAGGGCGCTCGGCAGCCCGGCGAGCTTCTTGCGCGCCGGGGAGTCGTACGGTTCCGTGACCGCGCGGCACGAGGTGAGCAGCCGCACGGTCCGCTCCAGCATCCGGGCGCGGGCCAGCTGCACCTCGCCCGGCCGGTCGACCGTCTCGGTCAGGCCGCGCAGGAACGGGGCGAGGCAGCCGGGCACCTCGTACTGGGGCAGATCGGAGTCCACGCCGCGGACCAGGCCGAGCGTGACGAAGGCGTCGAGGGTGCTGTGGGCCGCGGCGACGGAGCAGCCGGCGAGGGCGGACGCGGTGTGCGGGTCGACGTGGCCCTCGGGGGCGAGGCAGAGATAGCGCAGTATCCGGGCGGCGGGGCCCGGCAGCGCCTCGTACGCGAACCGGAACACGCGGGCGAGGGCCGTTCCGTCGGGCTCCAGGGCGTGCAGCTGCTTCGCCAGGTCGGCGACGGACTCCTTGGGGCGGGCGGCGAGCCAGCCGCCGGCGATCTCCAGGGCGGCGGGTTCGGCACCGCACAGCTCCACCAGGGACTCCGCCGAGCGCGGGTCGCAGGTGACGCGGACCGAGCCGGTGTGCCGGGTGAGGAATTCGAGCGCGGCCTTGGTGTCGAGGCCGCCGAGCGTGCAGGGCCGCACGTCCGGGATGCCGGTCAGCGGGCCCTCCGACACGGCCACGGCGAGGCAGTCCGGGGTGTCGGGAAGGAGCGGGTCGACCTGTTCGGCGCTGCCCGCGTCGTCGAGCAGCAGCACCACGCGGCGCACCGCGAGGCCCTCGCGCAGCCGCTCGGAGAGGTCGTCGGCGTTCTCGCCCGGTGGGGCGGGGAGTTCGAGGGCGTCCAGGAGGTCGCGCAGGACGCGTTCGGTGGGGATCGGGGTGCCGTCGGGTGCGGTGAGGCGGGTGCGCAGGGTGCCGTCGGGGTACTGGTCGGCGACCGTGCGCAGCAGTTCCTCGGCCAGGGCGGTGCGCCCCGTGCCAGGGCGTCCCGCGATCAGGAGCACCCGGGCACGTGGCGCCTTCCGCCCGGAGAGCGTGTCGAGTCCGGCCCGCTCGATGTCGGACCGGAGCTGCGACAACTCCCTCTTGCGCCCCAGGAACTGACGCTCGGCCACCTCAGGTCCCCGACGGGTGCGACGCCTCTTGCGGGACCGTCCGGGGGCCGATTCGGCCTCCGTCACGTCGTCCGACTCGACCGCCTGATCCGTCACGGGCCACGCTCCGTCTCACCCATCCCCTCCGGGGGTCGGCAGGGGGCGTTTCCGAGCCTAGTTGAGGGTGCGTCGTCGTCCCTGGCGGGCGGCACGCCCAAGTCCCCTGATCGGCTCACCCGATGATCCGACTCCCGCCTCGCCCGATCCACCTACCCGGCCGTACGCCCCGGGGCTCCGCCCTGCCACCGAATTCGCCCACCCACGCCCGCCGCCATAGGCCTCCGCCCCGGCCCCCGCACCTCAAGCGCCGGCGGGATGGTCCTTGCAACACGCTCGCCACGCCCTGGGGTGCTCCGCCCCTCCGCTTACTTCGCCACTCGCGCCCGACGCCCCGGGGCTCCGCCCCGAACCCCGCTGCTCAAGCGCCGCAGGGGCTCAATTTACCTACCGGCACCGCCCCTTGAGGCCGCTGCCGCCACCCAAGATCCCACCCCCCGCCCCCTCCGGGGGCGTCGGCACCCCGAGGTGCCGCGACGGCTGCGGGCAGCCGCACGCGCGCCCTGGGCGGCAGGGTGGGCAAGGCGGCCCCCGGTGCCGCGCAACGGGCACGATGGACCCACCCCGCCATCGGTTACGCCCCGGAGCTCGGATCACCCGCCCTCTCCGTCCCACCGGGCCCGCGCGACGCGGGGCCCGTTGCCCCAGCCGAATTCCCACCCACCCGCCCCCCTCCAGGGACGTAGGCCCCACGGGGTTCCACAAGGCAATCGGCAGCCGCCGCAGGCTCCGCGGGAACGACTGCCCACCCGTTGCGGCCGACCGCGCCCCGCCTCCGGCAAGCAGCCACCGGAACGTCCGACCACGTTGCGGTCAGCCGCACCCGCGTCGAGGAAACGACCGCAGGGGCGGCTGCCCACCCGTTGCGGCTGACCGCACCCCACCTCCGGCAAGCGACCGCAGGAACGGCTTCCCATCCGCCGCGTTTCGGCCGCACCCGACTTGGGCGATCTGCCTCCCCCAAGACTCCGTCCGGGGGACCCCCAGGGCGGCAGAGTGGGCAAGGCGCCCCGGTGCAGGCCGCACCGGCGGTAGGCGCCAACCCCGACGCCGGCCACCAGGCCCGGTGCAGCACACCGAAGCGGACAGGCCGCGAGCCCTCGAGTTCGGCCACCCACGGGGCCCAAGCCCCCCCGGAGGGGGCGGGAGGGCGAGAGACAAGCGAGCAACGGGGGCTTGGCCGGCCCGCGGCGCCGCAGCCGCGCCACGGCGGACACCTGCCCCGGCGCAGCCCCGGGAAGCACGGCGCCGCGCAATCAGGAAGAGCGGTCGTACACGGCTATCGGTGCCAGGTCACGTCGGGGGCGGCCCCGGCCCGCGCCACGGAAACGACGAGCACCGCACCGGCACAGACCCCACGCCCACGGGGGCCCAGCCCCCGGAGGGGGCGGGAGGGTGGGAGACAAGCGAGCAACGGGGAAAGCCCGACCGAGGCGCCGGACACGCGCCACGGCAAACAACCGCATCGGCGCAGCCAGGAAGCACGATCCCGCGCAACCCGGAAGAACGGCCAGGCACGGCCATCGATGCCAGACCACGTCGGGGGCCCCGACCCGCGCCACGGAAACGACGAGCGCCACCCCGGCGCAGCCCCCAGGCCCACGGGGGCCCAGCCCCCGGAGGGGGCGGGCGGGTGGGAGATAGCCGGGCAACGGGGAAGCACCGTGCCGCGCACCCCGACGACGGCCCCGACCACGGGAAGCACAACACCGCTCACCCGGACGTCACGCGCCGACCACGGCAAAGCCCCCCCCGGCGCAGGCCGCACCCGCGTCAGGCGCCGCCCCCGGTCGACGCAAAACCGGCGGCGCCGCGCAACCACCCCGCACAGCGCCGACCCCCAGGAACCCGCTACACCTCGAAGGGCCGCGCCGGCCACTCCGCCAACGCCGGACGGAGCGCGTCGAGACCGTCCCCCGCAAGCGCCGCCGCAAGCGAAAGCACGCCCACCACAAGGCAGTTGTTGTGCAGCTCACCCGCGAGCACGCCCCGGACGAGCTCCGCCAGCGGCACCCGGGCGAACTCCATGTCCGCCTCCTCGTCCTCCACCTCGAACCGGTCCCCCTCCGCCTCGGAGAGATCCCGCGCCAGGAAGATCCGCACCGCCTCGGAGCACCCACCGGGCGTCGTGTAGACGTCCGTGAGCACCCGCCAGTCCTCCGCCTTGACGTGCACCTCTTCGTACAGCTCCCGCTGCGCGGCGTGCAGCGGATTCTCGCCGGGGATGTCGAGGAGCCCCGCCGGCACCTCCCAGAGCTTCATGTTCACGGGGTGCCGGTACTGCTTGAGGAGCAGGACCCGGTCCTGGTCGTCGAGCGCGACGACCGCCACCGAACCGGGGTGCACCTGGTAGTCGCGCCGGGCCACGGTCCCGTCCGGCATGACGACGTCGTCCGTACGTACGGAGGTCTTGTTGCCGACGAAGGGGGTCGCGGTCGCCCGCACCTCCCACTCCTCGGCCGTGTCCACGAGCGGCGGCGTGTTGGCCGTCATACCGAAAGCCCTCCTACGTACGCATGAGCGGTGCTCACAAGAAACCGGGGCGCACGCCGCAAAAGGCGTACACCCCGGTAACCGTACATCGCTTGTGTTACAAGCCCCTCAGAGCCCTTGCGCGCCCTTACTTGCCCTTCTTGGCTCCCGCGGAACCGGCCGAACCGCCCTGCGCCGCCTTCACCTTGCGCTCCACGGCCGCCTTCACCAGCCCGGCGAACAGCGGGTGCGGACGCGTCGGGCGCGAGCGCAGCTCCGGGTGCGCCTGCGTGGCGACCAGGTAGGGGTGGACGTCGCGCGGGTACTCGACGTACTCGACGAGCTTGCCGTCGGGCGACAGGCCGGAGAACTGCAGTCCGGCCTTCTTCTCCAGCTCGGCGCGGTACGCGTTGTTCACCTCGTAGCGGTGACGGTGGCGCTCCTCGACGTACTCCTTGTTGTCGTACACCTCACGCACGATGGAGCCCTCGGCGAGCTTCGCCGGGTACATGCCGAGCCGCATGGTGCCGCCCATGTCGCCCTCACCGGCGACGATGTCGAGCTGCTCGGCCATGGTCGAGATGACCGGGTGGGCCGTCGCCGCGTCGAACTCGGTGGAGTTGGCGTCCGGGATGTCGGCCAGGTTCCGCGCGGCCTCGATGACCGTGCACTGGAGGCCGAGGCAGAGACCGAGCAGCGGGATCTTGTTCTCGCGGGCGTACTGGATCGCACCGACCTTGCCGGACACGCCGCGGTCGCCGAAGCCGCCGGGGATGCAGATCGCGTCGACGTCGCCGAGCGTCTTCTTGGCGCCGGCCGGCGTCTTGCAGTCGTCCGACGTGACCCACTTGATCTTCACGCGGGCCTTGTTGGCGAAGCCGCCCGCGCGCAGCGCCTCGGTCACCGACAGGTAGGCGTCGGGCAGGTCGATGTACTTGCCGACCAGCGCCATGACGATCTCGTGGTCGGGGTTGTGGACGCGGTCCAGCAGGTCGTCCCACGTCGTCCAGTCCACGTCGCGGAACGGCAGGTCCAGCTTGCGGACGGCGTACGCGTCGAGGCCCTCGGAGTGCACGACCTTCGGGATGTCGTAGATCGAGGGGGCGTCGGGGCAGGCGACGACCGCGGCCTCGTCGACGTCGCACATCAGGCTGATCTTGCGCTTGATGGCGGTCGGGACCTCGCGGTCGCAGCGCAGCACGATGGCGTCCGGCTGGATACCGATGTTGCGCAGGGCGGCCACCGAGTGCTGGGTGGGCTTGGTCTTCAGCTCGCCCGACGGGCCGATGTACGGCAGCAGGGAGATGTGGACGACCAGCACGTTGTCCCGGCCGACCTCGTGGCGGACCTGGCGGACGGTCTCCAGGAACGGCAGCGACTCGATGTCGCCGACGGTGCCGCCGACCTCGGTGATGACGACGTCGACCTCGTCGGTCGCCATGCGGCGGATGCGGTGCTTGATCTCGTTCGTGATGTGCGGGATGACCTGGACGGTGTCGCCCAGGTACTCGCCGCGCCGCTCCTTGGCGATGACCTGCGAGTACACCTGGCCGGTCGTCACGTTGGCCGAGCCGTCGAAGTCGATGTCGAGGAAGCGCTCGTAGTGGCCGATGTCCAGGTCGGTCTCGGCGCCGTCGTTGGTGACGAACACCTCGCCGTGCTGGAACGGGTTCATCGTGCCCGGGTCGACGTTCAGGTAGGGGTCGAGCTTCTGCATGACGACCCGGAGGCCACGGGCCTTGAGCAGCATGCCGAGGCTGGAGGCCGTGAGGCCCTTGCCGAGGGACGAGGCGACACCCCCAGTGACGAAGATGTGCTTGGTCGTCGAGGATTTCGGCTGCATGGCCAAGAGGGGGCTCCCGTGGTCGCGGTCGTGGGGTGCGGGCCGACGCGCTCACCCGACTTCTCGGGAGGCGCCGTCGCTGCGGTTCGGGGGTTCGATGACCACCGGCTCACGGGCTACCAGGGTATCAGCGACGAGACGAGGCTGCTTCCGGCCACGCTCCGCTTACGGGCCACCACCCCAGGTGGGACGAGTGTGCCACGGTCACCCGTACGGCCGAGACGCGTTGTACTGAGCGGCACGCGGATCACTTGAGCGCGTCGTATCCTGCTCGGACACTCGGCTGGCGAGTCACAACGGAAAACGGCGTCACGACGGCAACACCCCCGCCCGTTCCCCACCGTTCATCGGAGCACCTCATCCGTTTCGCCGCGAACCCCACCCGGAACAACCGACTCGTCAGTTCGTTTGACAACGACGTATCCGGACGGCGTATCAACGGGACAACACGATCCGTCGTCTTTTCACTCCAATTTTCACTCCAACCGTGGCCGTTCGACTGGAGATGCACGTGGCCGGGCGCATCGAGGATTACGCACTCATCGGAGACATGCAGACCGCTGCCCTGGTCTGCCGGGACGGCACAGTCGACTGGCTGTGCCTGCCCCGCTTCGACTCGCATGCCATTTTCGCCGGGCTGCTCGGCACCGAGGACCACGGCTTCTGGCGCCTCGGACCCGCGCACGCCGAGGATGCCGAGCCGCCGACGGCGGCGCGGCGCAGATACCGCGGGGACTCGCTGGTCCTGGAGTCGGAGTGGGACACGCCGCGCGGCACGGTCCGGGTCACGGACTTCATGCCGCCGCGCGACGGCGCGCCCCAGCTGACCCGGATCGTGGAGGGCGTGAGCGGGCGCGTCCCGATGCGCTCGGCGCTGCGCATGCGCTTCTCGTACGGGCGGATCACCCCGTGGGTGCACAAGGTGGACGCCCGTACGGTCGCCGTGGCGGGGCCCGACTCCGTGTGGCTGGACACCGAGGCGGAGACGTACGGCAAGGACCTCACGACGTACGCCGACTTCACGGTGGCGCCCGGTGACCGGGTCGCCTTCACCATCCAGTGGCAGCCCTCGCACAAGGACCAGCCGCCGGTGCCCGACCCCGAGAACGCCCTCACGGCGACCGAGGAGTTCTGGCGCGAGTGGGTCGAGCACTGCACGTACCACGGCCCGTACCGCGAGGCCGTGGTCCGCTCGCTGATCACCCTGAAGGCGCTGACGTACGCGCCGACCGGCGGCATCGTCGCCGCGCCGACGACGTCGCTGCCCGAGGAGATCGGCGGCGTACGGAACTGGGACTACCGGTACACGTGGCTGCGCGACGCCGCGATCACCCTGTCGTCGCTGCTGCGCACGGGGTATCGCGAGGAGGCCCGCGCCTGGCGCGAGTGGCTGCTGCGGGCGGTCGCGGGCGACCCGGAGAACCTGCAGATCATGTACGGCATCGCGGGCGAGCGGGAGCTCGGCGAGGCGGAGCTGGACTGGCTGCCCGGGTACGAGAACTCGGCGCCCGTCCGGGTCGGGAACGGGGCGGCGCACCAGCTCCAGCTCGACGTGTACGGCGAGGTGACCGAGGCACTGCACCTGGCGCACATGACGGGCCTGGCGCGCAACGACTACGCGTCGATGCTCCAGCTCAAGCTCATCCAGTACCTGGAGGGGCACTGGGACGAGCCGGACGAGGGCATCTGGGAGGTGCGGGGCCCGCGTCGGCACTTCGTGCACTCGAAGGTCATGGCGTGGGTGGCCGTGGACCGCACGATCAAGCTCATCGAGTCCGGTGACGTGGACGGCCCGCTGGAGAAGTGGCGCGATCTGCGCGACGACATCCACCGGGACGTCTGCGAGCGGGGCTACGACAAGGAGCGCAACACCTTCACGCAGTCGTACGGCAGCAAGGAGCTGGACGCCTCGCTGCTGCTGATTCCGCAGATGGGCTTCCTGCCGCCGGACGACAAGCGGGTCATCGGCACCATCGAGGCGATCCAGCGCGAGCTGTCGACGCCGGACGGCTTCATCCTGCGGTACCCGACGGACGGCGACGACGCCGGTGTCGACGGGCTGCCGGGCGACGAGGGCGCGTTCCTGGCCTGTTCGTTCTGGATGGCGGACGACCTCGCGATGATCGGCCGGGTCGACGAGGCCAGGAAGCTGTTCGAAAAGCTGCTCGCGCTCCGCAACGACCTGGGGCTGCTGGCGGAGGAGTGGGACCCGCGGCTCCAGCGGCAGGTCGGCAACTTCCCGCAGGCGTTCAGCCACGTGCCGCTGATCGACACGGCGCTGCGGCTGACGGCTTCGGGCGCGTACGGCGGCTAGCGGGGCCGGGGTGGCCGAGGGCGGAACAAGGGCGGAGATGTTGCGCGGGCGTGCGCGCCGGTAGCGTCCGTGTCATGGACAGCACCTCCCCCGAGTTCTCCGCCTTCTCCTCGCCCGGCGGCATCACCGTGCGGCGCGCCCTGGAACTGCCGGGGCTGCGCAGCGGCCTCCCCGAGGTCGTCGCCGGCGGGGAGCGGCTGCACAGGACGGTGCGCTGGGTGCACGCGGGCGAGGTGCCGAACATCGCGTCGCTGCTCAAGGGCGGCGAACTGCTGCTGACCACGGGCTACGGGATCGGCACCCGCCCCGCCGAACAGCGCGCGTTCGTGCGCAAGCTGGCCGAGCGGGGCATCGCGGCGCTCGTCATCGAGCTGGGCCAGCGGTTCTCCCGGCTGCCCGCGGCCCTCGTGGAGACGGCGCGCTCGGCCGGCCTCCCGCTGGTACAGCTGCACCGCGAAGTGCCGTTCGTGACGGTGACGGAGGAGATCCACACCGAGATCGTCAACGGCCACTACACGCTGCTGCGGCGGGCCGAGGAGGTGCACAGGCGCTGCACCGAGGCGCTGCTCGGTGGCGGCGGGGTGCCGCAGGTCCTCGGCATCCTGGCGGAGTTCAGCGGGAACCCGGTGTTCCTGGAGACCGCCGACGGGCAGCTGCTGTACGCGGCGGGGGCCGAGGGCGACATCACCGATCCGCTCCAGGTGTGGGAGGGGCTGCGCGGCGCGCACAAGGACGAGCCGCCCGCGGGCGCCGTCCTCGTGGACGTGCCGGGCGGCGGGCCCGGCGCGGGGTCCGTGCGGGCGCGGCTCGTGCTGCTGCCCGTGTCGGCGGCGCTCGCGCCGGTGCACCGGATCGCCGCCGAGCGGGCCGCGGGTTCGCTCGCCGTGGTGCTGATGCAGGCCCGCCAGGAGGAGGAGCTCGCGGCGCGCGGGCGGGGCGACTTCCTCACCGACCTCGCGGAGGGCCGGATCGCGCCGGACGACGCGCCCGCGCAGGCCCGCGTCCTCGGGTTCAAGCCGGCCGGGAGCGGCCCGCTGCTCCCGGTGGTGATGCGGCTGCCGGAGACGACGATGAGCCTGGCCCCCGGCGGCGGCTGGGCGGTGCTCGCGCGGGCCGTGTCGGAGGAGCTGGCCTCGGTCGGGGTGCCGGTGCTGCTCGGCGTACGTCCCGTGGAGGGGCGGGTGCCGCTGCTGCTCGGACTGCGCACGGAGTCGGAGCGTACGGCGGTCGCGGAGCGGGTCGCGGCGGCGCTGCGGGCGGGGGTCGCGCGGGCCGGGATGCAGCGGGCGGGCGGGCAGCCGCCGGTCGTGGTGGTCGGCGGGGCGGGCGGCTGGGCCGCTGCGGCGGCCGGGCTGCGGCACGCGGCGGAGACGGCCGCGGCGGCGCAGGGCCTCGACGACCGGCCGTGGTTCGACGCGCGGCGGCTCGACATCGACCTGCTGCTGTGGCGGCTGCGCGACCATCCGGACCTGGCGGCGTTCGTGGACCGGGCGATCGGCCCGCTCCAGGAGCACGACCGGCGGGCCAAGCCGCCGCTGCTGCCCACGCTCCAGACGTATCTGGCGCACGCGGGCCGCAAGGCGGAGACGGCGCGCGAGCTGCACCTGAACCGGCAGACGCTCTACAACCGGCTCGCCCGGATCGGCGAGTTGCTCGGCACGGACCTGGACGATCCGCAGACGGTGCTCGCGCTGAGCCTGGCGCTGCGGGCGCGCCGGCACACGCCCGCGCCCTGATCCGGCGCGGCGGCGCCGCTAGTAAAAGCCCGTCAGCTCGTCGTAGACGCTGAGGACTTGGGCGACGGTCGCGTCCTCGGTGGGCCAGGTGGCGGCCTGCGCGGCGCCGCGCTCCGTGAGTTCCGCGCGGCGGCGCGGGTCGGCGATGAGGGCCCGGATCGCGCGGGCAAGCGCGGGCGCGTCGCCGTACGGCACCAACTCGGCGCCGTCGCCGACCAGTTCGGGGATGCCGCCGACGTCGGTCGCGACGAGCGGCACGCGCGCGTGCAGCGCCTCCTGGGCGAGCAGCGAACGCGACTCCCAACTGCTGGGCAGCACCGCGACGTCGGCGGCGCGCAGCAGTTCGGCGACGTCGTCGCGGCGGCCCGCGAGCCGCACCGGGAGTCCCTCCGTCTCGATGCGGCGTTGCAACGCGGCCCGCTGGGGCCCCTCCCCCGCGATCACGAGGAGCGGCACCGGGTCGAGCCCGAGGAGGGCGTGCGCGGCGTCGAGCAGCACGTCGTAGCCGCGGTGCCGCTCCAGGCTGCCGACGGCCATCAGCAACGGGCGGTCCACGCAGCCCAGTTCGGCCCGCGTCTTGTTGCGGGTGCGCTCGGCCTCCTCGCCCTCCGGGAGCGGGGCGCGCTGCGCCGGGAAGGTCACCGCGGCGAGCCGGGCGTCCCGCGCGCCACGCGCCCGGGCCCGGTCGACCAGGTCGGACGAGGTGCCGAGGACGACGGCCGCCGCCCTGGCCACGCGCCGCTCGAGCGCCCGCAGCAGATGGGCGCGGGCCCCTTCGGCGTACGAGCGGGTGTGCCAGGTGACGACGAGCGGGACGCGGCGGCCGCTGAGCGCGAGGGAGGCGCGCAGCGCGGCGTGCAGCCCGTGCGCGTGCACGAGGTCGGCGTCGGTGCAGGCGACGCGGAGCGCGGCGACGGACGCCGGGTCGCTGCGGCGCGGTACGGGGAGATGGTGGGCGCCGGCGTCCGCGAAGCCGTACGCCCGCTCGGCCGCCATCGGCGCGCACACCGTGACGCGCACCCCGCGGGCCACCAACCCGGCGGTCAGCGACCGGACATGGGCGCTGCTGCCCGCGCTGCCGCCGCCCAGCACCTGCACGGTGCGCAGCGTCGGCTGGCCGTGCGCTGACTGGCTGCTGGGGTGGCTCACGCGGCCGGGCTCCTGAGGGGTGTCGGCGAACTCGGTAGGTACGGAAGAGGCGTTAGGTATACGGAGCGTACGGGCTCTGGGGTAGGTACACCGTCGGTCCCCAAGGATGCCAGCCCGCACGGACGTTCCGGCACGGATCGCCGCCCCGCACCGCGCGGGCCTGGGCAACACGGCACACGGGACCACCCGCATGGGTGAGTTCAGGAGCCCGTTGCTTACGTATGTGCCTACCGAGCCGACACCCGCACCGCCCGGACCACCCGGTGTCCGTATACGGCCGACCGCGCCCGGATCCTCACGCGTCCGCCCGCGCGGCGGACAGCAGCTCCTCCGCGTGCGCCCGCGCCGTCTCCGAGTCCTCCTGGCCCGCCAGCATGCGGGACAGCTCCCTGACCCGGTCCTCGCCCTCCAGGACCGTGACGCCGGAGCTGGTGACGGAGCCGTCGTTCGTCTTCTCGACCAGGAGCTGCCGGTCGGCGAACGCCGCGACCTGCGGAAGGTGCGTGACGACCACGACCTGCGCCGACTTCGCGAGCTTGGCGAGCCGCCTGCCGATCTCGACCGCGGCCTTGCCGCCGACGCCCGCGTCGACCTCGTCGAAGAGATACGTAGGTACCGGGTCGTTGCCCGCGAAGACCACCTCGACCGCGAGCATCACGCGCGACAGCTCACCGCCGGACGCGCCCTTGGCGATGGGCCGGGGCGGCGCTCCGGGGTGCGGGGCGAGCAGCAGTTCGACCTCGTCGACGCCGTTGGGTCCCGCGGCCACCGTGCGGCCGTCGACCTCGACGCCCTCGGGCCCGTCGGTCTCGGTCTGCCGGATGTCGAACGACACCCGCGCGTGCGGCATCGCCAGCGAGGCCAGCTCCTCGGTGACGGCGGCGGCGAACCGGTCCGCCGCCTCCACGCGCGCGTGCGTCAGCTCCTGCGCGAGGACGCCGAGTTCGCCGCGCAGCGCGTCCCGCTCGGCCGTCAGCTCGCCGATCCGCTCGTCGTCGCCGTCGAGTTCGAGGAGGCGCGCGGAGCTCTTCTCGGCCCAGGCCAGCACCTCGGCGACGTCCTCGCCGTACTTGCGGGTGAGCGCGGTGAGCGCCGCCCGCCGCTCCTCCACCGCGGAGAGCCGCAGCGGATCGGCGTCCAAGTTGTCCGAATAGCCCGCGAGTTCGGCGGCGACGTCGGTGAGCAGGATCTGCACCTCGCCGATCCGCTCGGCGAGCGTCCCGAGCGCCGGGTCGTGCGAGCGCACGGCCTCCAGGGCCCGGTGCGCGCCACCCACCAGCGTCTGCGCGTCGACGCCCTCCGGGTCCTCGGGGTTCCCCGCGAGCGCGGCGTGCGCGGCGGCGGCCGCCGATGCCAGCGCCTCCGCGTGGCCGAGCCGGGAGGCCTCGTCGGCCAGCTCCACGTCCTCGCCGGCCCGCGGCTCCACCGCGTTGATCTCCTCGAGACCGAAGCGCAGCAGATCCGCCTCCTGCGCCCGCTCGCGGGCGCGCGTGGTGATCTCCTCCAGCTCGGCGTTGACCGCCTTCAACCGCTTGTGGACGCCCCGGTACTTGGCGAGCGGCGCGGCGACGGTGTCACCGGCGTACCGGTCGAGTGCCTGCCGCTGCCTGCCGAGCTTCAGCAGCCCCTGCTGGTCGGTCTGGCCGTGCACGGCCACGAGGTCGTCGGCGAGCTCGCTCAGCACGCCCACCGGCACGGACCGCCCGCCCAGGTGCGCCCGCGAGCGCCCCTCGGCGGAGACGGTGCGGCTCAGCAGCAGCACGCCGTCCTCGAGCTCGGCCCCCGCCTCCTCGGCACGGGCGAGCGCGCCCGAGTCGGCGGGCACGGCGACGCGCCCCTCGACCACCGCGTTCTTCGCACCGATCCGTACGAGGGCGGGGTCGGCGCGCCCGCCGAGCAGCAAGCCGAGACTGGTGACGACCATGGTCTTGCCCGCGCCCGTCTCACCGGTGACCGCCGTGAAGCCGGGCGAAAGCTCGACCACGGCGTCGTCGATGACTCCGAGCGACCGTATCCGCATCTCCTCCAACACGCCTCTGACCTTACGAGGTCGGGGGCCCTCCGTGCGACGGACCCTGGCCCCCGGGGCCGATTGCGCAGGTGGGAGCGCTGGTGCGGCGACAAACCTTCACGCCGCCGTCACTCGTTCGTGCCGCTCAGTGCGGGGCGCCGCGCCACCCGGCGACCGGGAGCGCGAACTTCGCGACGAGACGGTCGGTGAACACGGCGTGGTGGAGGCGGGCGAGCCGCACCGGCACACCGCCCCGCCGCACCTCGATGCGCGCGCCCGGCGGCAGCTCCACGGTCCGCCGCCCGTCGCACCACAGCACGCCGTGCGGCGTGTGCTGCTGCACCTCGACGGCGAGCACCGAGTCGGGCGAGGTGATGAGCGGCTTCGCGAACAGGGCGTGCGCGCTGATCGGCACCATCAGCAGTGCCTCGACCTCGGGCCACACCACGGGCCCGCCCGCCGAGAACGCGTAGGCGGTGGATCCGGTCGGGGTCGCGCACACGATCCCGTCGCAGCCGAAGCCGGTGACGGGCCGGCCGTCGATCTCCAGGACCACCTCGAGCATCCGCTCGGGCTCGATCTTCTGCACGGCGGCCTCGTTGAGCGCCCAGTCGCGGTGCACGACGTCGCCGTTGCGGTGCACGGCGACGTCGATCGTCATGCGCTCCTCGACCTCGTACTCCTTGGTGACGACGCGGTCGACGACCTTGTCCAGGTCGTCGCGCTCCGCCTCCGCGAGGAATCCGACGCGGCCCAGGTTCACGCCGAGCATCGGCACCCCCGAGGCCCGCGCGAACTCGGCGCCGCGCAGCAGCGTGCCGTCGCCACCAAGGACGATGAGAAGCTCGCAGCCGTCGAGGCAGGACGGCGTCGCCTCCGACTCCTTCACCAGTTCCACGGAGTCGGGCAGCGGCAGGTCCACCGCCTCCGTCTCCAGGACCCGCACCCCGAGGCCGCTGCGCAGCAGCCCCTGCACGACGAGCTCGGCGCTGCGGATCGCGGCCGGGCGGCCCGTGTGGGCGAGCAGGAAGACCGTACGGGCCGGGGTCTTTGGCCGGTGTGTCAGCTCTGTCACTGGGGGCCCTCCGCAACTGCACGCTCTACGTCGGCCGGGTCCAGCTGATCGGCACCGGCACGCAGCCACAGAAAGTACTCGACGTTCCCGGACGGCCCCGGCAGGGGGCTCGCGGTCACCCCGCGCACGCCGTATCCGAGCTTCCATGCCTGGTCGGCGACCCCGCGCACGGCCTCGGCGCGCAGTGCGGTGCTGCGCACGACGCCGCCGCTGCCGAGCCGTTCCTTGCCGACCTCGAACTGCGGCTTGACCATGAGCACGAGGTCGGCGTCCGGCGCCGCGCAGCGCGCGAGGGCGGGCAGCACCAGGCCGAGCGGGATGAAGGACAGGTCCCCCACCACGATGTCCACGGGTACGTCATCGATCGCCTCCAGCGTCAATTCGCGTACGTTCGTACGGTCCTTGACGGTGACGCGTTCATCGCTCTGGAGGGACCAGGCGAGCTGCCCGTAGCCGACGTCGACGGCGACGACGTGCGCGGCGCCCGCCCGCAGCAGCACATCGGTGAAGCCACCGGTGGAGGCGCCCGCGTCGAGCGCCCTGCGGCCCTTCACCTCCAGCCCCTGCGGCCCGAACGCGGCGAGCGCGCCCGCGAGCTTGTGCCCGCCGCGCGAGACGTAGTCGGGGTCGCTGTCGTCCTGCTTGACGACGATCGCGGCGGCCGTCTCCACCTGCGTCGCGGGTTTCGTCGCGACGGTCTTGCCGACCGTGACCCGGCCCGCGGCGATCAGCTGGCTCGCGTGCTCGCGCGAGCGGGCCAGCTTCCGGCGGACGAGTTCGGCGTCGAGGCGGCGACGTGCCACACCTGCCACGGTGGTTCAGCTCCTGTTGTCGAACGAGGACGGGGTGGGGGAAGGGCTCGGCGCGTCCAGCGCGGTCAGCGCGTTCCGCAGCCCCTGATGTACATCCTCGTACACCTCGCCGTGCCCGTCCGCCGCGAGGTGGTCCACATCGCCGAGCCGCTCCAGCTGGGCGTCCACCTCGGCGTTCCCCGTGGGGGTGCGCTCGATGCCGAGCGGGGCGGGGGCCGCGGGGTCGTACGAAGGCTCTGCCTCGGGCTCGGGCACGTCGGGGGGCGTCTCGCTCATGCCCCGACGCTACCGCGAAGCGCCGGTGTACCGTCGATCACGATGGCGACGACGGAGGAGTGCCGGGCGGCGCTCGACAAACTCTCGGACAACATGGCGGGCGCGGACGGCGACGTGCGCGCGGCAGCGGCCCTGGACCGCTCGCTGAGCTGCCGCATCACCGACCTCGACGTGACGTTTTCCGGCCGACTCCAGGACGGCCGGATCGAGGTCCTCGACACCCGCTCCGGGCCGCCCGCCGAGAAGGCGCAGATCAGGCTCGCGATGACCGGGGACGACCTGGTGGCGATGGTGAACGGCGAGCTGAACTTCGCGAAGGCATGGGCCTCCGGGCGGGTCCGCCTGGAGGCCTCGTTCCGCGATCTGCTGCGGCTCAGGACGCTGCTGTAGCGACCGCCTTCTTGCCGCGCGCCTGCCGCGCGGCCGGCACCACCAGCGGGGTCCCCGTCTCCGGGTCGTCGATGACCTGGCACTTCATGCCGAAGAGCCGCTCGACCAGGTCGGCGGTGACGATGTCCTTGGGCGCGCCCTCGGCGATCACCTCGCCGCCGCGCAGGGCGATGAGGTGGGTGGCGTAGCGGGCCGCGTGGTTGAGGTCGTGCAGGACGGCGACGAGCGTGCGGCCCTGCTCCTCGTGCAGCTCGGCGCAGAGGTCGAGGACGTCGATCTGGTGCTGGATGTCGAGGTACGTCGTCGGCTCGTCGAGCAGCAGCAGCGGCGTCTGCTGGGCGAGCGCCATGGCGATCCACACGCGCTGGCGCTGGCCGCCGGACAGCTCGTCGACGTACCGGTCGGCGAGTTCGGCGACGCCGGTCGAGCGCATGGACTCCTGCACGATCCGCTCGTCGTCGGACGACCACTGGCGCAGCAGGCCCTGGTGCGGGTAGCGGCCGCGGGCGACGAGGTCGCCGACGGTGATGCCGTCGGGCGCCACGGACGACTGCGGCAGCAGGCCGAGCGTCTTGGCGACCTTCTTGGCGGGCATCGACTGGATGACGCTGCCGTCCAGGAGCACCCGGCCGGAGCTGGGCTTGAGCATCCGCGACAGGGCGCGCAGCAGCGTGGACTTGCCGCAGGCGTTCGGTCCGACGATCACCGTGAACGAGTTGTCGGGGATCTCCACCGACAGCTTCTCGGCGATGACGCGCTGGTCGTATCCGAGGGTCACGTCGTCGGCTATGAGCCTGTTCACTGCGGTGCTCCTTTGGTTCGTACGAGAGGTGGGCGCGCTCATATCCGGCCTGCCTTGCGCTCGGTGACCAGCAGCCAGAGCAGGTAGACGCCGCCGACCACGCCCGTGACCACGCCCACCGGCAGCTGGTCGGCGCCGAACGCCCGCTGCGAGACGAGGTCGGCGACGATCAGCAGGGCCGCGCCGAGGATCGTCGACGCCGCGAGGTTCGGACCGGGCGACTTGGTCAGGCGCCGGGCGATCTGCGGGGCGGTGAGCGCCACGAAGGTCACCGGGCCCGCGGCGGCGGTCGCGGCCGCCGTCAGGACGACGGAGGCCGTGAGGAGCAGCAGCCGTGTGCGCTCGACGCGGACGCCGAGTCCGCCCGCCGCGTCGTCGCCCATCTCCAGCATCCGCAGCGGCCGTGAGTACGCGGCGACGACCGGGATCAGGACGGCGAACATGATCAGCAGCGGCCAGACCTGGGCCCAGTCGCGGCCGTTGAGCGAACCGGTCATCCACACGGTGGCGCGGGCGGCGTCGACGAAGTCGGCCTTGGTGAGCAGATAGCCGTTGACAGCGGTCACGAAGGCGGATACGCCGATGCCGACGAGGACGAGCCGGTAGCCGTGCACGCCCCGCTTCCAGGCCAGTACGTAGATGGCGAGGCCGGTGACGAGGCCGCCGACGAGCGCGCCGATCGCGACCTGTCCCGCGCTGCCGCCGAAGATCACGATCATCACGAGGGCGCCCGCGGTCGAGCCCTGGCCGAGGCCGAGCACGTCGGGGCTGCCGAGCGGGTTGCGGGAGACGGTCTGGAAGAGCGCCCCGGACAGGCCGAGCGAGGCGCCGACGAGCAGGCCGACGAGGACCCGCGGCAGCCGCAGGTCGTTGATGATGAACTCCTGTCCCGCGTTGCCGTTGCCCGCGAGGGCGCGCAGCACGTCGGGGACCGGGATCGGGAAGTCGCCGGTGCCGATGAGGAAGACGCTCGCGGCGAGCGCGGCGACGAGGAGGACGACCACGACGAGGAGCGAGCGGAGGTCGAGCCGGACGGACAGACCGCCCGGGGTGCGTATCGCCTTGGTCCTCTGCTTCTTGGTACGGGTCTCGGTGGCGGTCACAGCTGGGCCATCCTTCGGCGACGTACGAGCACGATGAAGACCGGCGCGCCGATGACGGCCGTGACGATGCCGACCTGGAGCTCGGACGGGCGGGCGACGATCCGGCCGACGACGTCGGCGCCGAGCAGCAGGACGGGCGAGAGAACGGCCGCGTACGGCATGATCCAGCGCATGTCGGGGCCGGTGAACGAGCGCACCATGTGCGGCACCATGAGGCCCACGAAGGCGATGGGGCCGCAGGCGGCGGTGGCGGCGCCGCACAGCAGCGTCGCGGCGATCATGCTCAGGGCGCGGGTGCGGCCGAGGTGGGCGCCGAGCGCGCGAGCGGTGTCGTCGCCCATGGCCATCGCGTTGAGCGGCCGGGAGAGGAGCAGCGCGAGGACGGCGCCGACCACGATGAACGGCCAGACCTGCTGGATCGTGTGCATCGATGCGGTGGCCAGCGAGCCGACCTGCCAGAATCGCATCCGGTTCAGGGCCATGTCGTCGGTGATCATCACCGCGTAGAGATAGCCGGAGAGAGCCGCGTTGATCGCGGTGCCGGCGAGGGCGAGCCGCACGGGCGTCGCGTTGCGGGTGCCGCCCAGCGCGTAGACGAGGACGCCCACGGCGGCGGCGCCCGCGAAGGCGAACCATACGTAGCCTTGGAGCGAGGTCACCCCGAAGAAGCTGATGGCGGACACCACGGCGGCCGACGCGCCCATGTTGATGCCGAGGATGCCGGGGTCGGCCAGCGGGTTGCGGGTCAGCGCCTGGAGCACCGCGCCGGCGAGGCCGAGAGCGACGCCGGCGAGCAGACCGAGCAGGGTGCGCGAGACGCGCTCACCGACGACCACGTCCGCGTAGTTCCCGGTGTCCTGGAACAGGCCGTGCCAGACCTGGTCGAGGGAGAGCGGTTTCGCCCCCACGGCGATGCTCGCCACGAGGACGGCGACCAGCACCAGGACAGACGCGAGCAGCCCGACGGTGCGTATCGCCGCACGGCGGTCGGGGGGCGCGGGAGCGGTCACCGCGCTGTCTTCGGGAGGACTGTCGACCAACACGAGGTTAGGTTAGCCTACCCTGCCGATCTTGAGCACGGCCCGCCCGACCCCCGTACCCGCGGGAACACACCGCGGGCTACAGCCCGAGCCGTGCGACCGCCTTCCCGCTCTCCAGCTCGCACACACCTTCCCCTGCCGCGCTCCACGCCGCCCCGCACAGCGCCCGCAGCCCGTCGATCGCCTCCCCGTCACCTTCGAGCCGCAGCTCCCCGTCACCGGCGACGGCGGTCCAGCCCCCGCACCGGAACCCGCCTCCGCCGTCCTCGACGGCCTCGACCTCCGGCTGACCGGTCAGCAGCCCCCGCAGATCGACGTCCACATACGTGGGCCGGTGCTCCGGCGGAGCCGCGAGGAGCTGCGCCGCGTCCGTGACCCCGGTGAGCACCAGCAGTGAATCCACCTCCCCGTTGAACGCCCCCTCGATGTCCGTGTCGAGCCGGTCCCCCACGACCAGCGGCGTCTTCGCACCGGTCCGCAGGATCGTCTCCCGGTGCATCGGGGGCAGCGGCTTCCCCGCGACCTGCGGCTCGGCACCCGTCGCGATCCGGACGACCTCGACCGCCGCCCCGTTCCCCGGCGCGATGCCGCGCGCGCTCGGAATCGTCAGGTCCGTATTGGACGCGAACCACGGCAGGCCCTTGGCGATCCCGTAGCACGCCTCCGCGAACCGCCCCCACGGCAGGTCGGGCCCCCCGTACCCCTGTACGACCGCCACCGGATCGTCGTCCGCCGACTCCACCGGCACGAGCCCCCGCTCGCGCAGCGCCACCCGCAGCCCCTCGCCGCCGATCACCAGCACCCGCGACCCGCTCGGCACCTGCTCGCTGATGAGCCGCGCGACGGCCTGCGCCGACGTGATCACGTCGTCCGCCCCGGTCGGGATCCCCAGCTCCGTCAGATGATCGGCGACCGTGTCCGGCGTCCGCAGCGCGTTGTTCGTGACGTACGCGAGCCCCATCCCGCCGTCCCGGGCCACCGCAAGCGACTCGACGGCGTGCGCGATCGCGTGCCCGCCCGCGTACACCACCCCGTCGAGATCCAGCAGCGCCGTGTCGTACGCCTCGCTCAGCGCCCGCGCGCTCGCGCCGGGGCGCAGCCGGGCCCCACCGTCGCCCGCACCGGTCGCCTTCTGGGCCTGGCTCATTCCGCATCGCTCCTCGCTCGATCCCACTCCCCCGATCATCCCCCACGCCACTGACACTCGTACGATGCGGGGATGAACACTGCAGGTCGCACGGCACAGACGGAGAGCAACGGCCTGGACCTCATCCCGTTCCGGGGCGTCCGCTACGTCCCCGAACGGGTCGGCAGCCTCGCCGCCGTGACCTCACCCCCGTACGACGTGGTGGTGCGGCCCGACGGGCTGCTGCACCTGGAGAACGCGGACCCGCACAACATCGTCCGCCTGATCCTCCCGCAGGCCGTGGAGCCGCGGACCCGCAACGACCTGGCGGCCGACACCCTCCGCCGCTGGCTCGCCGAGGGCGTCCTCGCGCCCGACGCCGAACCCGCCTACTACGTGTACGAGCAGCGCAACGGCGACATGCTGCAGCGCGGCATCATCGGCGCCCTGCACCTCTCCGACGCCTCGGAAGGTGTGGTCCTCCCCCACGAGGACGTTATGCCGCATGTGGTCGAGGACCGTGCCGGGCTGATGCGCACGACGGCCGCGAACCTCGAACCGCTGCTCCTCACCTACCGCGGCAACGGCAACGCGACGGGCGCCACCGCCGTCATCGAACGCACGGTGCGCCGCGCACCACTGCTCTCCACGACGACGGAGGACGGCTACAGCCACCGCCTCTGGGCACTCACCGACCCCGCCGACCAGCAGCAGGTCCGCGAGGGCCTCGCCGCCCACCAGGCGCTGATCGCGGACGGCCACCACCGCTGGGCCACGTACCTGCGCCTGCGCGGCGAACACCCGGCGGCAGCAGACTCCCCCTGGGACTACGGCCTCGTCCTCCTCGTCGACACGGCCCGCTACCCGCTCCGGGTCCGCGCCATCCACCGCCTCCTCGGCCGCCTCCCCCTCGACCGAGCGCTCGCGGCGGCCCGCCCCCACTTCCGCGTACGCGAGGTGGCGGGCCCGCTCCCGCACGCCATGGACGCCCTGGCCGAGGCGGCGGCGCACGGCAACGCCTTCCTCCTGACCGGCACCGAGGACACGTACCACCTTCTGGACCGCCCCGATCCGGCGCTCCTGGCCGCCACGATCCCCGGCGACCGCCCGGAGGCCTGGCGCACCCTCGACGCGACCGTCCTGCATTCGACGCTGCTCGGCCACGTCTGGGAGATCCCCGAGGACTCGCCCGCCGACATCGCGTACATCCACGACACCCAGGCCACCGTCGACAAGGCGCGCCGCGACGGCGGCACGGCGGTCCTGATGCATCCGGTCCGCGAGGAGGTCGTCCGCGAACTCGCCCGCCAGGGCGTGACGATGCCCCGCAAGTCCACGTCGTTCGGCCCGAAGCCGGCCACGGGCCTGGTCCTGCGCACGCTGACGGACGATTAGCCGGAAACGACAAAGAGGGGCGGCGGGAACCCAGTGGGTTCCCGCCGCCCCTCTTTGCCTCTGACTATCTATCTACTGGCCGTCCTTCGGCGCCGCCGGGGCGCCGTCGTCCTCGCTGTCGTCGAACGCGTCGACGAACTCGACGCCGTCCAGCTCGGCGAGCCGGTCGGAGGCGTCGGTGCTGCCCTCCTTGTCGGACTCGACGGCCTTGGCGAACCACTCGCGCGCCTCGCCCTCGCGCCCGGCCTCGAGCAGGGCGTCGGCGTACGCATAGCGCAGGCGCGCCGTCCACGGCTGCGTCGCGTTCGAGGCCAGCTCCGGGCTCTGGAGCGTCACGATGGCGGCGTCGAGCTGCCCCATGTCGCGGCGGGCACCGGCGGCCACGAGCCGCATCTCGACCTGCCCGGCCTTGTCCAGCTTCGACACCTCGGGCGCACCGGCCATGTCGAGCGCCTTCTCGGGACGCCCGAGCCCGCGCTCGCAGTCGGCCATGAGCGGCCACAGGTCGACGTTCCCGGTCATCCGCCGCGCGGCCCGGAACTCGGCGAGCGCCTCGCTGTACTTCTGGTTCCCGTACGCGGCGAACCCGGCGGCCTCCCGCACGGCGGCGACGCGCGACGCGAGCCGCAGCGCGATCCGCGAGTACGCGTAGGCGCCCTCCGGGTCCTCGTCGATGAGCCGCGCGACCATCACCAGGTTCTTGGCGACGTCCTCGGCGAGGCCCTTCGGCAGGGACTGGAGCTCCTGCTGCACGCTCTTGTCGAGCTCGGCACCGGAGACGTCCTCGGGGATCGGCAGCCGCTTGATCGGCTCGCGGTCCCGCTCGCGGTCGTCCCGGAACCGGGGCCCGCCACCGCGCCGGTCGTCGCGACGGTCGCCCCGCCGGTCGTCACGGCGGTCGTCGCGCCCGCGGAACCCCCCGGGACGGCCGCCCCGGTCGTCGCGCCGCGGTCCACCGCGCCCACGGTCACGGTCGCGGTCGTCACGGCGGAAGCCGCCGCCGCGGTTGTCGTCCCTGCGCGGGCCGCGGTCGTCACGACGGGGCCCGCGGTCGCGGTCCCGGTCACCGTACGGACGGTCGTCGCGCCGGTCGCGGAAGCCACCGCCACGGTTGTCGTCCCGACGGTCATCACGGCGATCGTCACGCCGGAAGTCCCGACGGTCGTCGCGCCGGTCATCACGGCGGAAGTCGCGGCGGTCGTCCCGCCGGTCGTCGCGTCGCGGCCCGCGGTCGCGGTCGCCGTACGAACGGTCGTCGCGCCGGTCCCGGAAGCCACCGCCACGGTTGTCGTCACGCCGGTCATCACGGCGATCGTCACGCCGAAAGTCCCGACGGTCATCACGGCGCGGCCCACGGTCGCGGTCCCGGTCACCGTACGGACGGTCGTCCCGCCGGTACGAGGGCCGGCCGCCGCGGTCGCGGTCACGATCCCGGTCGCCGTACGAGCGGTCGTCCCGACGCGGTCCGCGGTCGCGGTCGTCGCGCCGGTAGGAGGGACGGTCCCGGTCGCCGTCGCGCCGGTCACGGCGCGGTCCGCCGCCACCGCTGCCGCCGCGGAATCCGCCCCGCTCGCCCCGGGCGCCCCGGTCACCACTGTCCCGTCGGCGCTGATCGCGCTCCGGTCGATCGCGATCGTCGGGAGAGTTGGTGGCCATCGGTTGACTCCTGTCTTCGGTACCGCAGTCATTCTCGCGCAACCGGGGTGCCGGCGCGCTCCGAGAAGAGCTCTGTGAAATAGGTAAAACA
Source organism: Streptomyces sp. SDT5-1 (assembly GCF_052245995.1). Classification (NCBI taxonomy): domain Bacteria; kingdom Bacillati; phylum Actinomycetota; class Actinomycetes; order Kitasatosporales; family Streptomycetaceae; genus Streptomyces; species Streptomyces sp. SDT5-1. The sequence continues at coordinate 2,325,802 of NZ_CM125963.1, forward strand.
AAAAGGACCCTTGGTCCCAGCATGTGTGCCGGGACCAAGGGTCCTCTCAAAAATAGTTCGGCGGCGTCCTACTCTCCCACAGGGTCCCCCCTGCAGTACCATCGGCGCTGTGAGGCTTAGCTTCCGGGTTCGGAATGTAACCGGGCGTTTCCCTCACGCTATGACCACCGAAACCCTTTCAGACATCCCTCGCAAGGGACATGTGAACAGGGCGGCGAACTAGCACACTCTTCAATTGATAAGTGAAACTGTTCTGCCAGCACAACTGTTCGTTGTCTGGGAACAACACAGTGGACGCGAGCAACTGAGGACAAGCCCTCGGCCTATTAGTACCGGTCACCTCCACACCTCACGGTGCTTCCAGATCCGGCCTATCAACCCAGTCGTCTACTGGGAGCCTTAACCCCTCAAAGGGGGTGGGAATACTCATCTCGAAGCAGGCTTCCCGCTTAGATGCTTTCAGCGGTTATCCCTCCCGAACGTAGCCAACCAGCCATGCCCTTGGCAGAACAACTGGCACACCAGAGGTTCGTCCGTCCCGGTCCTCTCGTACTAGGGACAGCCCTTCTCAATATTCCTACGCGCACAGAGGATAGGGACCGAACTGTCTCACGACGTTCTAAACCCAGCTCGCGTACCGCTTTAATGGGCGAACAGCCCAACCCTTGGGACCGACTCCAGCCCCAGGATGCGACGAGCCGACATCGAGGTGCCAAACCATCCCGTCGATATGGACTCTTGGGGAAGATCAGCCTGTTATCCCCGGGGTACCTTTTATCCGTTGAGCGACGGCGCTTCCACAAGCCACCGCCGGATCACTAGTCCCGACTTTCGTCCCTGCTCGACCCGTCGGTCTCACAGTCAAGCTCCCTTGTGCACTTACACTCAACACCTGATTACCAACCAGGCTGAGGGAACCTTTGGGCGCCTCCGTTACCCTTTGGGAGGCAACCGCCCCAGTTAAACTACCCATCAGACACTGTCCCTGATCCGGATCACGGACCCAGGTTAGACATCCAGCACGACCAGAGTGGTATTTCAACGACGACTCCCCCGATACTGGCGTACCGGGTTCAAAGTCTCCCACCTATCCTACACAAGCCGAACCGAACACCAATATCAAACTGTAGTAAAGGTCCCGGGGTCTTTCCGTCCTTCTGCGCGAAACGAGCATCTTTACTCGTAGTGCAATTTCACCGGGCCTATGGTTGAGACAGTCGAGAAGTCGTTACGCCATTCGTGCAGGTCGGAACTTACCCGACAAGGAATTTCGCTACCTTAGGATGGTTATAGTTACCACCGCCGTTTACTGGCGCTTAAGTTCTCAGCTTCGCCACACCGAAATGTGACTAACCGGTCCCCTTAACGTTCCAGCACCGGGCAGGCGTCAGTCCGTATACATCGCCTTACGGCTTCGCACGGACCTGTGTTTTTAGTAAACAGTCGCTTCTCGCTGGTCTCTGCGGCCACCCCCAGCTCACACTGCAAGAGTGATCACCAGAAGTGGCCCCCCTTCTCCCGAAGTTACGGGGGCATTTTGCCGAGTTCCTTAACCATAGTTCACCCGAACGCCTCGGTATTCTCTACCTGACCACCTGAGTCGGTTTAGGGTACGGGCCGCCATGAAACTCGCTAGAGGCTTTTCTCGACAGCATAGGATCATCCACTTCACCACAATCGGCTCGGCATCAGGTCTCAGACTCATGTGAACCGGATTTACCTGGATCACGTCCTACACCCTTACCCCGGGACAACCACCGCCCGGGCTGGACTACCTTCCTGCGTCACCCCATCACTCACCTACTACCAACTTGGGTCAGCGGCTCCACCACTCCCACCACCGGCAAAGCCGGCGCGGGCGGTTTCACGGCCTTAGCATCACTGGATTCGATGTCTTTCGCGTCACAGCGGGTACCGGAATATCAACCGGTTATCCATCGACTACGCCTGTCGGCCTCGCCTTAGGTCCCGACTTACCCTGGGCAGATCAGCTTGACCCAGGAACCCTTAGTCAATCGGCGCACACGTTTCTCACGTGTGAATCGCTACTCATGCCTGCATTCTCACTCGTGAACCGTCCACAACTACCTTCCGGCGCTGCTTCACCCGGCACACGACGCTCCCCTACCCATCACAGCCGCCGTTGGGCGTAATGCTGCAATGACACGACTTCGGCGGTACGCTTGAGCCCCGCTACATTGTCGGCGCGGAATCACTTGACCAGTGAGCTATTACGCACTCTTTCAAGGGTGGCTGCTTCTAAGCCAACCTCCTGGTTGTCTCTGCGACTCCACATCCTTTCCCACTTAGCGTACGCTTAGGGGCCTTAGTCGATGCTCTGGGCTGTTTCCCTCTCGACCATGGAGCTTATCCCCCACAGTCTCACTGCCGCGCTCTCACTTACCGGCATTCGGAGTTTGGCTAAGGTCAGTAACCCGGTAGGGCCCATCGCCTATCCAGTGCTCTACCTCCGGCAAGAAACACACGACGCTGCACCTAAATGCATTTCGGGGAGAACCAGCTATCACGGAGTTTGATTGGCCTTTCACCCCTAACCACAGGTCATCCCCCAGGTTTTCAACCCTGGTGGGTTCGGTCCTCCACGAAGTCTTACCTCCGCTTCAACCTGCCCATGGCTAGATCACTCCGCTTCGGGTCTTGAGCGCGCTACTACATCGCCCTATTCGGACTCGCTTTCGCTACGGCTTCCCCACACGGGTTAACCTCGCAACACACCGCAAACTCGCAGGCTCATTCTTCAAAAGGCACGCAGTCACGACGCAAGGAACAAGTTCCTTGCGCGACGCTCCCACGGCTTGTAGGCACACGGTTTCAGGTACTATTTCACTCCGCTCCCGCGGTACTTTTCACCATTCCCTCACGGTACTATCCGCTATCGGTCACCAGGGAATATTTAGGCTTAACGGGTGGTCCCGCCAGATTCACACAGGATTTCTCGGGCCCCGTGCTACTTGGGTGTCTCTCAAACGAGCCGCTGACGTTTCAGCTACGGGGGTCTTACCCTCTACGCCGGACCTTTCGCATGTCCTTCGCCTACATCAACGGTTTCTCACTCGTCGACCAACCGGCAGATTGATCAAGAGAGATCCCACAACCCCGCACACGCAACCCCTGCCGGGTCTCACACGTATACGGTTTGGCCTCATCCAGTTTCGCTCGCCACTACTCCCGGAATCACGGTTGTTTTCTCTTCCTGCGGGTACTGAGATGTTTCACTTCCCCGCGTTCCCTCCACACTGCCTATATATTCAGCAGCGGGTGACAGCCCATGACGACTGCCGGGTTTCCCCATTCGGAAACCCCCGGATCAAAGCCTGGTTGACGACTCCCCGGGGACTATCGTGGCCTCCCACGTCCTTCATCGGTTCCTGGTGCCAAGGCATCCACCGTGCGCCCTTAAAAACTTGGCCACAGATGCTCGCGTCCACTGTGCAGTTCTCAAACAACGACCAACCACCCATCACCCCGAACCAGTAGTCCGAGTGCACTGGGGCCGGCACTGAAGGCGACCTCGCGGCCGTACCCTCAGACACCCAACAACGTGCCCAACACGCCCAGTTGACGATCTGCGTTCCACGCCGAAGCAGTACTAACAGCCCTCATCCTGAGCGTGCCGAATAATCAACGTTCCACCCATGAGCTATCCACCGTCGAACGTTTGCCGACGTAGTGGCTCTGGCATCCCCGAGGGGACGCTAGATGCTCCTTAGAAAGGAGGTGATCCAGCCGCACCTTCCGGTACGGCTACCTTGTTACGACTTCGTCCCAATCGCCAGTCCCACCTTCGACAGCTCCCTCCCACAAGGGGTTGGGCCACCGGCTTCGGGTGTTACCGACTTTCGTGACGTGACGGGCGGTGTGTACAAGGCCCGGGAACGTATTCACCGCAGCAATGCTGATCTGCGATTACTAGCAACTCCAACTTCATGGGGTCGAGTTGCAGACCCCAATCCGAACTGAGACCGACTTTTTGAGATTCGCTCCACCTTGCGGTATCGCAGCTCATTGTATCGGCCATTGTAGCACGTGTGCAGCCCAAGACATAAGGGGCATGATGACTTGACGTCGTCCCCACCTTCCTCCGAGTTGACCCCGGCGGTCTCCTGTGAGTCCCCATCACCCCGAAGGGCATGCTGGCAACACAGAACAAGGGTTGCGCTCGTTGCGGGACTTAACCCAACATCTCACGACACGAGCTGACGACAGCCATGCACCACCTGTACACCGACCACAAGGGGGCGCCCATCTCTGGACGTTTCCGGTGTATGTCAAGCCTTGGTAAGGTTCTTCGCGTTGCGTCGAATTAAGCCACATGCTCCGCTGCTTGTGCGGGCCCCCGTCAATTCCTTTGAGTTTTAGCCTTGCGGCCGTACTCCCCAGGCGGGGCACTTAATGCGTTAGCTGCGGCACGGACAACGTGGAATGTTGCCCACACCTAGTGCCCACCGTTTACGGCGTGGACTACCAGGGTATCTAATCCTGTTCGCTCCCCACGCTTTCGCTCCTCAGCGTCAGTATCGGCCCAGAGATCCGCCTTCGCCACCGGTGTTCCTCCTGATATCTGCGCATTTCACCGCTACACCAGGAATTCCGATCTCCCCTACCGAACTCTAGCCTGCCCGTATCGACTGCAGACCCGGGGTTAAGCCCCGGGCTTTCACAACCGACGCGACAAGCCGCCTACGAGCTCTTTACGCCCAATAATTCCGGACAACGCTTGCGCCCTACGTATTACCGCGGCTGCTGGCACGTAGTTAGCCGGCGCTTCTTCTGCAGGTACCGTCACTTTCGCTTCTTCCCTGCTGAAAGAGGTTTACAACCCGAAGGCCGTCATCCCTCACGCGGCGTCGCTGCATCAGGCTTGCGCCCATTGTGCAATATTCCCCACTGCTGCCTCCCGTAGGAGTCTGGGCCGTGTCTCAGTCCCAGTGTGGCCGGTCGCCCTCTCAGGCCGGCTACCCGTCGTCGCCTTGGTGAGCCACTACCTCACCAACAAGCTGATAGGCCGCGGGCTCATCCTGCACCGCCGGAGCTTTCAACCCCTCCAGATGCCTGAAGGAGTGTCATCCGGTATTAGACCCCGTTTCCAGGGCTTGTCCCAGAGTGCAGGGCAGATTGCCCACGTGTTACTCACCCGTTCGCCACTAATCCACCCCGAAGGGCTTCATCGTTCGACTTGCATGTGTTAAGCACGCCGCCAGCGTTCGTCCTGAGCCAGGATCAAACTCTCCGTGAATGTTTCCGGGATACCCCGGTGACACCACGAGAGCGGAACAGTCGGAGGAATAATCCGACCGTTCACAGCGTCCTCGCTGTGCGCCATCCCAAAGGGATGGACTTTTTCAAAGGAACCTCGTCCCAGCAGATGCTGGAGACGGGGTATCAACATATCTGGCGTTGATTTTTGGCACGCTGTTGAGTTCTCAAGGAACGGACGCTTCCTTCGTACTCACCCGCAGAACATTCTCTGGGGCTTTCCTCCGGGCGCTTCCCTTCGGTATTTCGTGTTTCCAACCTTACCAGATCCGTTTTCCGTTCCGTTTCCGGTTCGGAGTTCATTTCCGGTGGCCGTTGGAGGGCCTTTGCCTTTCGGCGTGTCCACTACGTTAACCGATTCTCCCGGCAACTCATAATCGAGTTTCGCGAGTTCGAATTTCGGCATGCGGGCACGCCGAAAAGACCCCGCCGGGGGAAGTCGTGATGAGTGGTTTGGCCGCTTCCGGTGGTCGGCTGAGAGCCGGATCCGGTTTCAGCGGCTCGGGCTACATTACGGATCCCGTAGGGGCGCGTCAAGTTCGGCGGCGGCGTGGCGTGTGGGCCCGATAGGGGCTGACCGTCGGGTCGTTGGCGATCCAGAAGCGCCAGGGGTGGACGCCGCCCTCCCCCGAGACGCCGGTCCGCGGACCATTGCGTACCTGGTCGGCGGGGACGGGGGTGCCGTGCAGGACCTTCAGCGGGGAGTCCTTGGGGGCGCAGGCGTCCGTGCCGTCCAGGGAGCGGTCGACGGCGAGGGCCGTGGCGAGGCGGGCGGGGCCTTTGGCCAGTTCCTTGTCATGGCGGGCCGAGAGTCGACGCTCACGGGCCAGTTCCGCGCCCGCGGTGATCTCGCCGGCGCGCAGCAGTACCGCGCTCGCCCGGCCCTCCTCGCCGCAGACGAGGTTCATGCAGTGCCACATTCCGTAGGTGAAGTAGACGTACACGTGTCCGGGCGGTCCGAACATCACGCTGTTGCGGGCGGTCTGCCCGCGGAAGGCGTGGGAGCCGGGGTCCTGCGCGCCGTCGTAGGCCTCGACCTCCGTGAGGCGCAGCTCGATCGGTCCGTCGGGGCCGTTGCGGACCAGCGTGCGTCCGAGGAGGTCGGGGGCGACTTCGAGGACGGGTCGGTCGAAGAACTCACGTGCGAGGGGCGTACGGTCAGGGGCCGCGATCATGCCGTCCGAGGGTAGTGGAGCGGGCGGAAAGCGGCGCGGCGGAACCGGGCGCGGGTGTCCCGCGTTTGTAGTCAGCAGTATTCAGCAGTGGTTCGCACACACGGAGGAGATCGGGTCATGGGGTTCAAGCGGCTGTTGGCGAGTCTGGGTGCGGGCGGGGCGTCCGTGGAGACGGTGCTCACCGAGGTCAATGTCGTGCCCGGTGGTGTGGTTCAGGGTGAGGTGCGGATCCAGGGCGGGTCCGTGGACCAGGAGATCGAGGGGCTCTCCGTCGGTCTTCAGGCGCGGGTCGAGGTCGAGGGCCAGGACACGGAGACGAAGCAGGACATCGAGTTCACGAAGGTGCGGCTCGGTGGCGCGTTCGAGCTGAAGGCGCAGGCCGTGCACGCCGTGCCGTTCGGGCTCGAGATCCCGTGGGAGACGCCGGTCACGACGATCGACGGGCAGCAGCTGCGTGGCATGAACATCGGTGTGACGACGGAGCTGGAGATCGCTCGGGCCGTCGACTCGGGCGACCTCGACCCGATCAATGTGCATCCGCTGCCGTCGCAGCAGGCGCTGCTCGAGGCGTTCATCCGGCTCGGCTTCCGGTTCAAGAGCGCGGACATGGAGCGTGGGCACATCCGGGGGACGCGGCAGAAGCTGCCGTTCTACCAGGAGATCGAGTTCTACCCGCCGCAGCAGTACCGGGGGCTCAACCAGGTGGAGTTGAGCTTCGTGGCGGACGACCGGGAGATGGACGTCGTCCTGGAGATGGACAAGAAGCCGGGTCTGTTCAGCGAGGGGAGCGACACGTTCCGCTCGTTCGTGGTCGGGCACCAGGACTTCCAGGGCACCGACTGGTCGGCGTATCTGCACCAGTGGCTGTCCGAGGTCGGCAGCAAGCGGAACTGGTTCTAGGGTTTCAGGAGCAGGGTCGTCGGGCCCTGCCGGACCAGCGTTTCCGTAGATCCAGGAGGTGTCGTTGTGACCGAGCAGCCCACGAGGGCCTCGCTTCCTCATGACTTTCATCCGCAGGTGCCGTCGTTCACCGTCGTGAGCCAGGACTTCGAGCCGGGCGGCACGCTGGGCGACGCGCAGGTGTACGCGGCGGGGAACACGTCGCCGCACCTGCGCTGGGAGGGCTTCCCGGCGGAGACCAAGAGTTTCGCCGTGTCGTGCTTCGACCCGGACGCGCCGACGGGCAGTGGTTTCTGGCACTGGAGCGTCTTCGACATTCCGGCCTCGGTGACCGAGCTGCCGGTGGGCGCCGGCAGCGGCAAGTTCGAGGGGCTTCCCGAGGGCGCCGTGCAGGTGCGCAACGACTACGGGACGAAGGAGTTCGGGGGCGCCGCGCCGCCTCCCGGGGATCCCGCGCACCGTTATGTGTTCACCGTGTACGCGGTGGACCAGGAGAAGCTCGGTCCCGACTCGGATGCCACGCCGGCCTTTGTCGGGTTCAACCTGCGGTTCCACACGATCGCGCGGGCCCAGGTCATCGCCGAGTACGGGGCGCCCGCCGAGGGCTGATCCGCTTTCCCAGCGTTCACCGAACGTTTGCCCGCCCCTGGTCTTGGAATTGATCAGGGGCGGGCAGTTTTTTGCCTGGTCCCCCTGGGGGATGCAGTTATTGCGTTGTCCATCTCGGCGTGCACGGCCAGAGTTGACGCACGGACGCCGAGGGGTGATCCGCTGCGTACGGGAGGTGGGCAGGGTGCGGGACACACTGGTGCTGAACGCGAGCTTCGAGCCGCTCTCCACGGTGACACTCAATCGAGCCGTCGTGCTGGTCCTTCAGGACAAGGCCGTCGTGGAACAGTCCCACCCCGAGCTGCGGATGCGCGGTGCCGCGATCGACATTCCGGTGCCTCGGGTGATCAGGTTGTGCAGGTATGTCCGGGTGCCGTTCCGAAGACGTGCCCCGTGGTCGAGGCGGGGTGTGCTGGTCAGGGACCAGCACAGGTGTGCGTACTGCGGGAAGCGGGCGACGACGGTCGACCACGTGGTGCCGCGTTCGCACGGTGGTACGGACACCTGGCTGAACACGGTGGCGTCGTGTGCCGACGACAACCACCGGAAGGCGAACCGGACGCCGGAGCAGGCGGGGATGCCGCTGCTCTGGGAGCCGTTCGAGCCGACGCCGGCCGACGCGATGCTGTTGTCGCTCGGTTCCGGTGGCCGGGCCGGGCTGCCGGACTGGCTGGCGCGGACCGCGGCGTAGGGGCGTGACGCACAGGGCCCGTCGACCTCATGGTCGGCGGGCCCTCGGCCGTTCGGGGCGGGGTCAGTCGATCGGCGGCTGTTCGCGACGGGGCTGGGGCGGGGTCGGCATGACGGGGGGTGTGCCGTCGCCGCCGCCGGTCATGGGGCCGAAGTTGCCGATGGCGCCGGAGAGGCCCTTGAGGGCGTCGCCGATCTCGCTGGGGACGATCCAGAGCTTGTTGGCGTCGCCCTCGGCGATCTTCGGGAGCATCTGGAGGTACTGGTACGAGAGCAGCTTCTGGTCCGGGTCTCCCGCGTGGATGGACTCGAAGACCGTGCGGATGGCCTGGGCCTCGCCCTCGGCGCGCAGGGCCGCTGCCTTCGCCTCACCCTCGGCCTTGAGGATCGCGGACTGCTTCTCACCTTCGGCGGTGAGGATCTGGGACTGCCTGATGCCTTCGGCGGTGAGGATCGCGGCGCGCTTGTCGCGGTCGGCGCGCATCTGCTTCTCCATCGAGTCCTGGATGGAGGTGGGCGGCTCGATCGCCTTGAGCTCGACGCGGTTGACGCGGATGCCCCACTTGCCGGTGGCCTCGTCGAGGACGCCGCGCAGTGCCGCGTTGATCTCCTCGCGGGAGGTCAGGGTCCGCTCCAGGTCCATGCCACCGATGATGTTGCGGAGGGTGGTGACGGTGAGCTGCTCGATGGCCTGGATGTAGCTGGCGACCTCGTAGGTGGCGGCCCGCGCGTCGGTCACCTGGTAGTAGATGACGGTGTCGATGTTGACGACGAGGTTGTCCTGGGTGATCACCGGCTGGGGCGGGAACGGGACGACCTGTTCGCGGAGGTCGATGCGGTTGCGGATCGAGTCGATGAACGGGACGACGATGTTCAGGCCCGCGTTCAGTGTCCGTGTGTAGCGGCCGAAGCGCTCCACGATGGCGGCGCTGGCCTGCGGGATGACTTGGATGGTCTTGATCAGGGCGATGAAGACCAACACCACCAGAATGATCAGGACGATGATGATCGCTGACATCGAGTCTCCCGTGCCCCTCGTACCGTTCGTACCGTCGTGGTCCCGACGCGCTCGCGCCGGAAAGATCATGAGGTCTTGCGCGTCGAGTGTGTCAGAACTGCCCACGTGACGGGGCTGGTTCAGGTCACATCGGGGTTCACATGACGATCGCCGTGGCCCCCTCGATGTCGACCACGTCGACCTGGCGGCCCGGTTCGAAGCTCGCTTCGGTGTCGAGGGCGCGGGCGGACCAGATCTCGCCGCCCAGTTTGATACGGCCGCCCTCCTGGCCGTCGACGCGCTCGACGACGAGGGCCTGTTTGCCCTTGAGTGCCTCGACGCCGGTCGCGAGTTGGGGTTGCTGGGCGCGGTGCCTCGCGGCCACGGGTCGTACGACCGCGATGAGCGCGCACGAGACGACCGCGAAGACGAGTACCTGGAGGACGACTCCGCCGCCCACGCCCGCCGTGACGGCGCCCGCGACGGCGCCGACGGCGAGCATGCCGAGCTCGGGCATGGCGGTGATGACGAGCGGGATTCCGAGTGCGGCCGCCCCGATCAGCCACCACACCCATGCGTCGATGTCTGCCACACGGCCATGGTAGATCCGCAACTCCCGCGCGGACAGGGGCCGTCCGGTGCGCGCGGGGGCGCGTGGGCTCAGCTCAGGGGCAGGCCGGTGGCGGTCCAGCGGCCGTTGTTCTCCTCGACGACCAGCGGGAGGCCGAAGCACTTGGAGAGGTTGCGGGAGGTGAGCTCGAGCTCGATGGGGCCCGCGGCGAGGATCTGGCCCTGGCGGATCATCAGGACGTGCGTGAAGCCGGGGGCGATCTCCTCGACGTGGTGCGTGACCATGATCATCGAGGGGGCGATCGGGTCGCGGGCGAGGCGGCCGAGGCGGCGCACCAGGTCCTCGCGGCCGCCGAGGTCGAGTCCCGCGGCCGGCTCGTCGAGGAGCAGCAGCTCGGGGTCGGTCATCAGGGCGCGGGCGATCAGGGTGCGCTTGCGCTCGCCCTCGGAGAGGGTGCCGAACTTGCGGTCCAGGTACTCGTTCATGCCGAGGCGGTCGAGGAACGCGCGGGCGCGCTGCTCGTCCACGTCCTCGTACTCCTCCTGCCAGCCGGCCGTCATGCCGTACGCGGCGGTGAGCACGGTCTGGAGGACGGTCTGGCGCCTGGGCAGCTTGTCGGCGAGCGCGATGCCGGCCATGCCGATGCGCGGGCGCAGCTCGAAGACGTCGGTGCCGGGCTTGCCGAGGGTCTCGCCGAGGATGGTCGCGGTGCCCTTGCTCGGGTAGAGGTAGCTCGAGGCGACGTTCAGGAGGGTGGTCTTGCCCGCGCCGTTCGGTCCGAGGATGACCCAGCGCTCCCCCTCCTTCACCGACCAGGAGACCTGGTCCACCAGAGCCCGGCCCTCGCGGACCACGGATACGTCCTCCAGCTCCAGTACATCGCTCATGAGCGCGTTGTCTCCCATTGCAGTCTCGTCTGTTCGCCGCGTCCGTCATGCCTTCGCAGAGTTCCTGCTCGGTGCGGCCCCCAAGGAAAACCTACGCCACTGCCCCGGTGGTCCATTCCATCGGTCGGGCTTTAGGTGTCATTGGGGGCTTCTAAGGTGGGGCGCATGCTCACTGAACCACGCTCGGGGCGCCTCGCGGCCTGGGGAAATGCCCTTCTTGGCGGATTTGTCGCACCTGATGACGCGGCGCTCGCGATCGTCGGCGAGGACGCCTCGCATCGTGTGGCGGGGCTTCCGGGCGAGGACGGGCCCGTGGGCCTGACGCTCGCGCTCGGCCGGCTGCGGGCGCTCGGCGTCGGCGGACTGCGGGTGGCGCTGCCCGCGCCGGGGCATCCGCTGGGGCTCAGCGGTCCGCCGGAGTTCAACGCGCGGGCGCTGGAGGCCGAGGAGGCGGTGGTCTGCCACGGCGCGGCGCTCGGTCTCGTTCCCGAGGTGTACGAGGTGGGGCCGGAGGGCGACGAGCACGTCGAGGTGACGTGGCACTGCCTGCCCGTGCGGGAGGCGCCGCCCGCGGACGTGCCGTCGCTCGGCGAGGCGGAGCGGGAGCTCGCGGAGGCGCTGCGGGAGGCGACGGAGGTGCTGACGCGGCTCGACGTGGCTGGTTCCGGTCCGGTGTCGGAGGCGGCCGTGGACGCGTACCGGGCGCGGGCCGAGCGGGGCCGCGAGGCGCTGGCGCCGGGGTATCCGGGGCGGGCGGTGCGGGTGCTCGAGCTGGCGCAGCGGGTGGGGCTGCTGATCTCCGTGGCGTACGAGAGCGGGCACGGGGGCGCGGTGAGCGCTTCGGAGATGGCGGCGCGGGCGGTCGCGCTGCGGCCGGTGGAGCGGACGGCCCGGCGGGCGCAGGTGGCGGCGTACAACGCGTTCGTGGAGGAGCGCGAGAAGGGCCGGGGCTGAGCCCCTCCGGGAATCCACCCGGGCAAGGGGAAAGGCCCCGACGGACGTGTCCGTGGGGGCCTTTCCGTGCCTTGGCGGCAGTGAACGTCAGCCGTTCGAACCGGCGTTGCCGAACGCCGGGTTCAGCAGGCCGATCACGTTGACGGAGTTACCGACGACGTTGACCGGAACGTGGACCGGGAGCTGCGCGACGTTGCCCGAGCCGACGCCCGGCGAGTTGGCGGCCGCACCCTCGGCGCCGGAGTCGGCGAAGGCGGCACCGGCGGTGGCGCCCCCGGCGAGACCGGCAACGGCGACGACCAGGGCGGCCTTCTTGGCGATGTTCATGAGAAGCGTTCCTCCAGATATTGCGTTCCGACCCCAGCCGCGGGGTCGCACGCTGAGAAACGCGCGGGAGGCCTGACGGACACGGGACAAGTGCTCGATCCGCCCGATTGGATCAATAGGCCGACGAATCGACCAACCGCGCGAGCGAACACGTGCACAATGCGGACCGGCCCCGCGGGGCGAACCCCGGGGGCCGGTGAGCCGTGAGCACGCGTCAGTGGTTGAGGCCGACGTTCGCGAACGCCGGGTTGAGCGCGCCGATGACCGTGGCGGTGTTGCCCACGGCGTTCACCGGGATGTGGACCGGAGCCTGGACCAGGTTGCCCGAGCCGACGCCCGGGGACTTCACGGCCTTGCCGTGGGCCTGCGCGCCGTCGGTGGCGGAGGCGAGGCCGGCGCCGGCGGCGACGAGTCCGCCGGCCACGAGGGTGACGGCCGCGGCCTTCTTCAGGTTCTTCACTTCTGGATCCTCCTAGCGATCGCCGCGGCATGGCCGCCGCAGCACGCCTTGGAGAACGCGGCACCGCGCGAGGAGTTGCGCCATTCGAGGGACATCCACACGACGGTATGAATTACGGAACGGAGCGGTGACTTCAGCCCGTGACGCCGTGGCGAACGGCCCAGAGCGCGGCCTGGGTGCGGTCCGCCAGATCGAGCTTCATCAGAATGTTCGACACATGCGTCTTCACCGTCTTCTCGGAGAGGACGAGGGCGCGGGCGATCTCGCGGTTCGAGCGGCCGTCGGCGATCAGGCCGAGCACCTCGCGCTCGCGCTCCGTGAGCGAACCGCCTCTCCCCTGCCCGTTGTTGCCCTCGTCCTGGGCGAGCAGGGCGCCCGCCACCTCGGGCTGGAGCAGGATGTGGCCCGCGTGCACGGAGCGGATGGCGCCGGCGAGAGCCTCCGGGTCCACGTCCTTGTAGACGTACCCGGCAGCTCCCGCGCGCAGGGCGGGGACGACGGTGCGCTGTTCGGTGAAGCTGGTGACGATCAACACCTTGGCGGGGTTGTCGAGTTCGCGGAGCCGGCGCAGGGCGTCGACGCCGTCCATGACCGGCATCTTGACGTCCATGAGGACGACGTCGGGCTTCAGCTCCTCGGCGCGGGCGACTCCCTCGGCGCCGTCGGCGGCCTCGCCGACGACCTCGATGTCGCCCTGCACCTCCAGGAAGGTGCGCAGGCCCCGGCGGACGACCTGGTGATCGTCGACCAGCAACACCTTGATTGGGTCAGCCACCGGGGACCTCCATCTCGATCGTGGTGCCCTTGCCGGGCTCCGATTCCACTGTGAGCCCGCCGCCGACGCCACCCGAGCGGTCGCGCATGGAGACGAGGCCGAGGTGGCGGCCCGCGCTGCGGATCGCCTGCGGGTCGAAGCCCGCCCCGTCGTCGGTGATGCGCAGCACGGCGCCCTGGCCGCGCTTGTCGAGCGTGACCCGGACCTTCTCGGCGCCGGAGTGCCGCAGCGCGTTGTGCAGCGCCTCCTGGGCGACGCGCAGCACCGCCTCCTCCTGCGCCGCGGGCAGCGCCTTGATGCCGCTGGTGGTGAAGGTGACGTGCGCCGAGTGGGCGCGGTCGAGGACCTGGATCTGGGTGCGCAGGGTGGCCACCAGGCCGTCCTCGTCGAGGGCCGCGGGGCGCAACTCGACGACCGCGGCGCGCAGTTCGTCGGCGGCCTCCGCGGCGAGCTCCGCGACGTGCTGCAACTCGCCCTTGGCGCGGTCCGGGTCGCGGTCCATCACGGTCGCGGCGGCCTGGGCGGTCAGGCGCAGCGAGAACAGCTTCTGGCTCACGGCGTCGTGCAGTTCGTGGGCGAGCCGGGAGCGCTCCTCGGCGATGGTGAGCTCGCGGCTGCGCTCGTAGAGGCGGGCGTTCGTGAGCGCGATGGCGGCGTGCTGGGCGAGGATGCCGAGCAGTTCCTCGTCGTCCTGCGTGAAGCCGCAACCGCCTTGCGGCTTCGGGCAGTTCTTGTTGGCGAGGAACAGCGCGCCGATGGTCTCCTCGCCGTCCTTGATGGGCAGGCCGAGGAAGTCCGACATGTTCGGGTGGGCGCTGGGCCAGCCCTCGAAGCGGGGGTCCTTGCGCACGTCGGCGAGGCGCTCGGTCTTCGCGTCGCGCAGCATCGCGGCGAGGATGCCGTGCTGGCGCGGGAGCGGCCCGATGGCCTTCCACTGCTCCTCGCTGACGCCGTCGACGACGAACTGGGCGAAGCCCCCGTGGTCGTCCGGCACGCCGAGCGCCGCGTACTCGGCGTCGAGCAGCTCGCGGGCCGAGGCCACGATCGTCTTGAGGACGTCGCGCACCTCGAGGTGCCTGCTCATGGCGAGGAGCGCGGCGCTGACCGCCGCGAGCCCCGTGCGTGGACCTTGGCTCATGACCTCACCGTACCGGCGGGGTGCGACAGCGGGATCGGGCCGCGGGCGGCCCTCGCCTAGGTCCGTCGGCGTAGGGCGAAGGGCCCTGCGTTCTTGCTGCTCGCGCACGAGGTGCCGGGGGCGGCCGCGTTCCTACGTTGAGGACACGACGCATCACGGACGGCACGACTCAAGGGGACGGTTGTCATGGCGGTAGCGATCATCACGGGGGCCTCGCGGGGGTTCGGGAGGGCGCTGGCGACGGCGCTGGCCGAGCGGGGCTGGGATCTGGTCCTGGACGCGCGGACGGCGGGGCCGCTGGAGGAGGTGGCGGAGCGGTTGCGCGGGTACGGCGGGGTGGTGAAGGCGGTGCCGGGCGATGTCACGGAGGGCGGGCACCGGGTGGAACTGATCGCGGCGGCCTGGGAGTTGGGCGGCCTCGATCTGCTGGTGAACAACGCGGGGGTGCTGGGAGCGGAGCCGCTGGTGCCGCTCGACCGGCATTCGCTCGACGACTTCAGGAAGGCCCTGGAGGTGAATGTGGTGGCGCCGCTCGGTCTGCTCCAGGAGGCGCTGCCGCTGCTGCGCGAGTCGCCCGCGGGGACGGTGATCGGCATGAGTTCGGACGCGGCCACGGAGGCGTACCGCACGTGGGGCGGCTACGGGGCGACGAAGGCGGCGCTCGACCAGCTGGTGGCCGTGCTCGCGGTGGAGGAGCCGGGGCTGCGGGTGTGGGCGGTCGATCCGGGCGGGATGCGCACGGACATGCTGGCGGCGGCCGAGCCGGAGGAGGACCTGAGCGGGGTGCCGCGCCCGGAGGATGTGGTGCCGGCGTTCCTGAGCCTGCTCGACCGGCGCCCGGCGAGCGGCCGGTACGCGGCCCCGTCCCTCCTGGAGGCGTGATGGCGCTGGCGGTGCGGGTTCCGGAGGAGCTGTCGGCGCGGGTGCCCGCCGAGCAGCGGGGGCCAGGTCTGGACAGATCGGCGGTGCGGCTCCTGGTGTCGCGCGGCACCGATGTCACCCATCACCGCTTCCCCGAGCTGCCGTCGGTGCTGCGGGCCGGGGATCTGCTCGTCGTCAATACGTCGCCCACGCTGGCGGCGGCCGTGGACGGGCGGCTCGGGCACGCGCGCGTGGTCGTGCATTTCTCGACACGCGGGGACGACGGGCGCTGGGCGGTGGAGCTGCGGGAGCCGGACGAGCGGGGCACGACGGGGCCGCGCCCCGGAGGGCTGGCGGGGTCGGTGGTCGTGCTCCCCGGTGGAGTACGCCTCGTATATGAGGAGCCGCTGGCGGCCGGGGGCGAGCGGCTGTGGTGGGTGCGGGCGAGCGGGGACGTGCCCGCGCTGCTCGGCCGGTACGGGCGGCCGATCCGGTACGCGTACACGGCGCGGGACCAGCCGCTGGAGGCCTATCAGACGGTGTTCGCGCTGCCGTACGCGGCGGGGGCGGGCAGTGCGGAGATGCCGAGTGCGGCGCGGCCCTTCACGGAGGCGGTCGTGTCGCGGCTCGTGAGCCGGGGCGTGCAGTTCGCGCCGATCACGCTGCACACGGGGGTGGCGTCGGCGGAGTCGCACGAGCCGCCTTATGCGGAGCGTTTCGAGGTGCCTGAGGCGTCGGCGCGGCTGCTGAACGCGGCGCGGGCGGCGGGGCAGCGGGTCGTCGCGGTGGGGACGACGGCGGTGCGGGCCGTCGAGTCGGCGGTCGGTGTCGACGGGGTCGTGCGGGCGGCGCGCGGCTGGACGGATCTGGTGGTGACGCCCGAGCGCGGGGTGCGGGTCGTGGACGGGCTGCTCACCGGACTGCACGAGCCGGAGGCCTCGCACCTTCTGATGCTGGAGGCGGTGGCGGGGCGGCCCGCCGTCGACCGTGCGTACGAGGAGGCGCTGCGGGGGCGCTACCTGTGGCACGAGTTCGGCGACGTGCACCTCATCCTTCCGGAGGAGAGGACTCACGCTGTGCGTTGCAGTGGCAACTGCCGGTGAGTTTCGGCGGGGGTGCGTGTGACGCCACCCATAGGGCCCACGTCACGTACGAAGGTCCGTAGTGGACGAGTAAGGGACTTAGGTCCCGCTACAGCACTGGGACAGGAAGTCGGACATCGGCTTCCTGTCCCTTTTCGTACCCCCGGGGGCGACTACCCGACTTCGTAGGTCACACCTTTGCCTCGGCATTTTGCGGCCGCTAAGAATGTCCAGCGTTGCTCGGCGCCGCGGTCTCTACCCGCGGCGTTCGTGTCGTAAACACGACGTTCCGGTCCCCCGGTCAGGCGAGCGACTTCCGTTCTTAGAGAGGTCCCATTCTCATGACCAAGCACCGCCCCGCCGCCGGCCATAGTCAGCTGACCCGCACCCACAAGTTCTCGCTCGCCGGTGTCGCCGCGCTCGGCGCCGCGGCTCTCGCGGTCACGCTGGTTCCGGGTCACGACACCGAGGCCCAGGCCAAGGACGAGACGGTCGCCGCCGCCCCGGTCGCCTTCACCACCGAGGCCGGCGCGAAGCAGATCAAGGACGTGCACGCCAGCGTCACCGACCAGCAGGCCGCCGCCAGCGAGAAGGCCAAGCAGGCCGAGGCCAAGGCGAAGGCCCGCCAGGAGGCCGAGGCCAAGAAGAAGGCGGAGGCCGAGGCGAAGGCCAAGGCCGAGGCCCAGGCCGCCGCGAAGGCGAAGGCCGAGGAGCAGGCGAAGAAGGAGCGCGAGGCCAAGGAGGCCGCCGCGCGTGCCGCCGCCCGCAAGCCGGTCTACGCCAACAACCTGGACGGCTGGATCAAGGAAGCCCTCTCGATCATGAAGGCGAAGGGCATCCCCGGTTCGTACGAGGGCCTGCACCGCAACATCATGCGCGAGTCGGGCGGCAACCCGAACGCCGTGAACAACACCGACATCAACGCCATCAACGGCACGCCGTCCAAGGGTCTGCTCCAGGTCATCCAGCCGACCTTCGACGCGTACCACGTCGCCGGCACGGCGAACAACCTGACCGACCCGGTCGCCAACCTCGTCGCCGCCGCCAACTACGCGGCTGACAAGTACGGCTCCATCGACAACGTGGACAGCGCGTACTGATGCCTGTAGTTGGGACCTCCAGGTCCGGCACTCGCTGAACCCCCACGGCACGAAGGGCGGCACCCATTGGGTGCCGCCCTTCGTGTGTCCGGTGCCGGCCCTGCTACTTGCGCATGACCTCCGGCTCGTGGCGGCGCAGCAGGCGCGCGACCGCGAAGCCGCAGAGGATGCCGAGGACGATCAGGACCGTGAGGTCGATGCCCCACTGGGCGACCGAGTGGTCCCACAGCGGGTCGAGGTCGTTCGGCTTCTTCGGGTCCCACGGCGGCATCAGGTGCGCGAGGTCCAGGGTGGCGCCCGCGGCGCCGACCGCCCAGCGGGACGGCATCAGCCAGGCGAACTGCTCCAGGCCCACCGTCCCGTAGATCTGGAAGAGCACGCCGGTGAACACGACCTGGACGATCGCGAACATGACGAGCAGCGGCATCGTCTTCTCGGAGGTCTTCACCAGCGAGGAGATGACCAGCCCGAACATCATCGACGTGAAGCCGAGCGCGATGATCGAGATGCACAGCTCGGCGGCCGGCGGCAGCAGCAGGCCCTCCTTCGGCAGCTCGCGCGTGGAGAAGCCGATGGCGCAGATGATGACGCCCTGGACGGCCGTGATCACGCCGAGGACGATGACCTTGGACATCAGGTACGCGGAGCGGGACAGTCCGGTGGCCCGTTCGCGCTCGTAGATGACCCGCTCCTTGATCAGCTCGCGCACCGAGTTGGCGGCGGCGGAGAAGCACATGCCGACCGCGATGATCAGCATGATGGTGCCCGCGTCCCCGTTGAACTTGGACGGCGGCTTGGGCGGGCCGAGCCCGAAGTCGGCCGGGATGACGACGGAGACCAGGCCGAGGACCGCGGGCAGGATCACCATCAGGCCCATGAAGCCCTTGTCCGAGGCGATCACCGAGCAGTAGCGGCGGATCAGCGTGATCAGCTGGGAGCCCCAGGGCTGGGTCTTGGGCGCCTTGATCGCGGCGGGCGGCGGCACGGACACCGACTGCGCGGCCACGGCGTCGATGTCGGCCGCGTACATCTGGTAGTGCTGCGAGCCCTTCCAGCGGCCCGCCCAGTCGTAGTCGCGGTAGTTCTCGAACGCCGAGAACACGTCGGCCCACGTCTTGTAGCCGAAGAAGTTGAGGGCCTCCTCGGGCGGGCCGAAGTAGGCGACGGAGCCGCCGGGCGCCATCACGAGGAGCTTGTCGCAGAGCGCCAGCTCGGCCACGGAGTGGGTGACGACGAGGACCGTGCGCCCGTCGTCGGAGAGGCCGCGCAGGAGCTGCATGACGTCGCGGTCCATGCCCGGGTCGAGGCCCGACGTGGGCTCGTCGAGGAAGATCAGCGACGGCTTGGTCAGCAGCTCGAGGGCCACGGAGACGCGCTTGCGCTGGCCACCGGAGAGCGAGGTGACCTTCTTCTCCTTGTGGATGTCGAGCTTGAGCTCGCGCAGCACCTCGTCGATGCGCTGCTGGCGCTCCTGCTCGCTGGTGTCCGCGGGGAAGCGCAGCTTGGCGGCGTACTTGAGCGCCTTCTTGACGGTCAGCTCCTTGTGCAGGATGTCGTCCTGCGGGACCAGACCGATGCGCTGGCGCAGCTCGGCGAACTGCGTGTAGAGGTTCCGGTTGTCGTAGAGGACGTCGCCTTCGTCGGCGGGCCGATAGCCGGTGAGCGCCTTCAGGAGGGTGGACTTTCCGGAGCCCGACGGGCCGATGACGGCGATCAGCGACTTCTCGGGGACGCCGAACGAGACGTCCTTGAGGATCTGCTTGCCGCCGTCGACGGTCACCGTCAGATGGCGCGCCGAGAACGACACGTCGCCGGTGTCGACGAACTCCTCGAGCCGGTCGCCGACCAGGCGGAACGTGGAGTGGCCCACGCCCACGATGTCGGTGGGGCCGAGCAGCGCCGTGCCGCCCTTGGGGATCGGCTGGCCGTTGACGTACGTGCCGTTGTGCGAGCCGAGGTCGTGGATCTCGAAGCGGCCGTCGGGCGACGCGTGGAACTCGGCGTGCTGCCGCGAGACCTGGAGGTCGGACACCACCAGCTCGTTCTCCAGGGCGCGGCCGATGCGCATGACGCGGCCGAGCGCCAGCTGGTGGAACGTCGTGGGGCTGCGGTCCCCGTACACGGGCGGGGCCCCCGCGACCCCGCCTGCGACCTGCTGCTCCGGCGCGCGGCGCTGCTGGGGCGGCTGCGGCTGCGGCTGCGGCTGCGACCAGCTCGGCTGCTGCTGGTACTGCTGCGGAGGCGGCTGCTGCGTGAGGCCCGCGGCCTGCTGCTGCGCCTGGTGCGGCGAGGCCACCGCGGCGGGGCGGGCGCCGCCCCGCACGTTCAGGCAGGGCCCGTCGGTGGAGTTGCCCAGGTGCACGGACGAGCCGGGCCCGATCTCCATCTGGTGGATCCGCTGCCCCTGCACGAACGTGCCGTTGGTCGAGCCGTGGTCCTCGACGACCCAACTGCGGCCGCCCCAGCTGATCGTGGCGTGACGCCAGGACACCCGGGCGTCGTCGAGCACGATGTCGCCCTGCGGATCGCGTCCGAGGGTGTACGGCCTGGACGGGTCGAGCGTCCAGGTCCTGCCATTCAATTCCAGTACGAGTTCAGGCACTCCATGCCCCACTGAGTTGTCCCCCGAGTTTTTCCCCCGACATGGGGAGTCTAGGGATGTCGAACATCGTGAGGAACTATTTCAGGAAGCCCTCCGTGACCGAAAGGCGGGCCTTGCGCGAAGCCCGTACGCACCTCCTGTACGCCCCTTGGCACGCGCCCCGTTGACGGTACGGAGACCGCCCCGGAGAGTGGTAGTCGCCACAACTCGGGGGGACCGTGATGGCGTTGGCGGAGAGCGGGCACGGGACGAAGGGGCGCGCGGGGGCGCGCGCGGGCGATGTGCTGCTGTCCGCCGTGGCCGCGGTGAGCTGGGCGTTCATCGCCATGGCCGGGGTCGCCGCGCTCGGCCTGCACCTCCTGGAGGCCGACACCGTGGCCTCGCTCGGCCCGATGACGGCGGCGGTGGTGGCGCTGGGGGCGGGCGGGCGTGTGACGCCGTCCGGTGACGTGTCCGCGTTCGGCCTCGAGGGCGCGCAGGCGCACACGGCGATCGACATCGCGCCGCTCGGCGTGGGCCTAGTGGGCGCGCTGGCGCTCAGCTGGTTCTTCCTGCGGTCTCTGCGGGTGGCGGGCGTCGAGGTGACGCCGGGTGAACTCCTCGCGCGCGCGGGCGCGGTGGTGGCGCTCTTCGTGGCGATGATGGGCGGGCTCGCGTGGGCGGGCCACGACGTGATCACGATCGACGGCGAGCAGTTGGGGCTCGACGACCTCACGGGCGACGGCAAGGGACTTCCGGGCGGTATCGCGGACAAACTGCCGGGCGGGATCGGCGGGCTGCTGCCGGACCGGGTCGGCGATCTGGTCGACGCGAAGGCGCACGTCGGGTTCACCGTGGACACGGTGCCCTCCCTGCTGGGCGGCGCGGGGTTCGTGGTGGGCGTCCTCGTGATCGCGCTGCTCGCGTCGCGGCGCACTCCGCTGCCGCGCGCCTTCGCGCCGCTGCTGCGCGCCGTCCGCCCCGCCGCGTCTGCGCTGGTCCTCGTTCTCCTGATGGCGGTCGTCGCGGGTCTGGCAGCGGCGGCGTACGCGATGATCGGCGACGACCATCCGAAGCGGATCGCGGGCGCCGCGCTGCTCGGGGCGCCGAACGGGACGTGGCTCGGGGTCTCCGTCGGCCTCTTCGTGCCGTGGGATGGCAAGGCGACGGGTGAGCTGGCGAAGCTGCTTCCCGATCCGCTGGACGAGCTGCTGCGGGTGTCGTCGGACGAGCCGGTGACGCTGGGGCGGCTCGCGGAACTCGACGGCAGGGTGTGGCTGTTGGGGGTGGCGGTGGCCGTGATGATGTTGCTGGCGGGGGTGCTCACGGCGGTGCGGTCGCCGGTGCCGCAGGGGGCGCTCCGGTTCGCGGCGCGGTGTGCGGTGCGGTTGGGGGGCGTGACGGCGCTCGCGGTGCCGCTCCTGGTGTGGCTCACGGAGGTGTCGGCGGGGGCGTCGCTCTCGGTCCTCGGGTTCGACGCGTTCGGGGCGGGCATCGAGCTGCACGGGCGGATCGGGTGGGCGGTGCTGCTCGGGGCGGCGTGGGGCGCGGGGGCGGGGGGCCTCGGGGCGCTGCTGGCGTACGCGAGCGGGAGGGCCCGGCCGGTGACCGGGGCTCCGGCGGAGGGGCCGGCGGGTCCTTACCGGCCGAGTCAGCCGTATCGGCCGGCCAATCCGGACACGAATCCGTATCTGCGGCCTTATCGACGGTGAAGGTCGTCCGGGGAACCGGCGCGGGGCGCTCGGTGCCCAAGGAGTGGGCTGGATTGCAGGGGGCGCACACGTGCCCGATAACGTGGACCCCATCATGAGCGCTTCGCAGCCCCAGCCCACCGCTGATGCCCCCTCCGTGGACGTTCCGGCGGACGTCCCCACTCTCCTGGTCAAGATCTTCGGCAAGGACCGGCCCGGTATCACCGCCGGGCTCTTCGACACCCTCGCCGCCTACTCCGTGGACGTCGTCGACATCGAGCAGGTCGTCACGCGTGGCCGGATCGTCCTGTGCGCCCTGGTGACCCAGCCGCCGGCCGGGCTCGAGGGCGATCTGCGGTCGACCGTCCACAGCTGGGCGGAGTCGATGAAGATGCAGGCCGAGATCATCTCCGGCATCGGTGACAACCGGCCGCGCGGCACCGGCCGCTCCCACGTCACCGTGCTCGGGCACCCCCTCACCGCCGAGCAGACCGCGTCGATAGCGGCCTGCATCACCGGCACAGGCGGCAACATCGACCGCATCTTCCGCCTCGCGAAGTACCCCGTGACGGCCGTCGAGTTCGCGGTGTCCGGCACCCCGACCGAGGAGCTGCGCACGGTCCTCGCCATAGAGGCCGCGAAGCTGGGCGTGGACGTGGCGGTCGTCTCGGCCGGTCTGCACCGCAGGGCGCAGCGGCTCGTCGTGATGGACGTCGACTCGACGCTCATCCAGGACGAGGTGATCGAGCTGTTCGCGGCGCACGCGGGCTGCGAGGACAAGGTCGCGGAGGTGACGGCGGCGGCGATGCGCGGCGAGCTCGACTTCGAGCAGTCGCTGCACGCGCGCGTGGCGCTGCTCGAGGGGCTCGACGCCTCGGTCGTGGACAAGGTGCGCAGCGAGGTGCGGCTGACGCCCGGCGCCCGCACCCTGATCCGTACGCTCAAGCGGCTCGGCTACCAGGTGGGGGTCGTGTCCGGCGGGTTCACGCAGGTCACGGACGATCTGAAGGAGCGCCTGGGGCTCGACTTCGCGCAGGCCAACACGCTGGAGATCGTCGACGGGAAGCTGACCGGCAGGGTCACCGGCGAGATCGTGGACCGGGCGGGCAAGGCGCGGCTGCTGCGCCGGTTCGCCTCGGAGGCGGGTGTGCCGCTGGAGCAGACCGTGGCGATCGGCGACGGCGCGAACGACCTGGACATGCTGAACGCGGCCGGGCTCGGTGTCGCCTTCAACGCCAAGCCGGTCGTGCGCGAGGCCGCGCACACCGCGGTGAACGTGCCGTTCCTCGACACGGTGCTCTACCTGCTCGGCATCACGCGGGAAGAGGTCGAGGCCGCGGACATCCTGGAGCCGTAGCGGCTCGTGCGTGGGGCCCGGTACCGGCGATCGGTACCGGGCCCCTCGTCGTACGGATGACGGGACGGGCGGTGGCGGTTACTCGCTCGGCGCCCAGTAGTCGACGAGCGTGGCGGTGCCGGGCTCCAGGGTCTTCCACGGTCCGTTGAACGTGAGCACGGAGAACGCGGCGGTCGGGAAGCCGCGGCGGCTCAGGCGCTGGCCCGCGTCGCCCTCGGCCTCCGCGGCGAGGATCTCGGAGAGGGCCTGCACGCCGGGGTTGTGGCCGATCAGCACGGTGTTGCGCACGTCGTCGGGGGTCTCGTTCAGCAGCGCGATCAGCTCGCCGGGCGAGGCCTCGTAGATCCGCTCCTCGTACACCGTCTTCGGCCGCTCGGGCAGTTCCTGCACGGCGAGCTTCCAGGTCTCACGGGTACGGGTGGCGGTCGAGCACAGGGCCAGGTCGAAGGGGATGCCTGCGTCGGCCAGCTTGCGGCCGGCGACGGGGGCGTCCCTGCGGCCCCGCTCGGCGAGCGGCCGCTCGTGGTCGGAGACCTGCGGCCAGTCCGCCTTGGCATGCCGGAAAAGGACAATCCTGCGGGGTTCTGCGACGCTCATGCGTCCCAGCTTCGCATGAAACCCTCGGCCGGGCGCAGGGAGTTGACGCGGTCGCCCGGCACGGGTGAACGGGTCGGGCGCCGCTAGCGCAGCACCAGATCCCTGGCGTGTTCCAGCATGCGGATGATGCTCGGGTCACCGGAGGCGGCATGCGCGTCGGACGGGTTGAGGATCAGCAGGAGCAGCGCCACGAAGGCGACGGCGGGCAGCACGAGCGCCCACCACGGCAGCCGGATGTCGACGCGCCCCGTGGCTGCCTGGTGGGGCGGGGTGTGCGTGGGGGCCGACATGGGTGCCTCCGGGGTCCGTGGTCCGTACCGCGCTTCGTCGGTCTCGACGGTATGCGGCAGGAGGCGCGGGACCCATCCGGTGATCCACCCACTTCACCCTGACACTGTCCCCCTAGGGGACGGTGGGGAAAGCCCCACCCCGGTGTCAGGGCGCGGCGATGGACGCGATGATGCCGACGACGACCGTGACGGCCAGCATCGCGCCGAGCACGAGGAGGAGCTTCTTCTGGCCGTTCTGGGGGTTCGGCTCGAGCACAGGCGACATGCGCCAAGTGTCGCACCTGTCCCCCGGGGTCAGGACGCCGGGGCCGCCTCGTCCTCGACGGTGCGGTTGCGGCCCGCGAGGACGCCGACCACGATCTGCGGCACCATCAGGGCGGCCATCAGGGCGATCGGGGCGCCCCAGCCGCCGCTGTGCTGGTAGAGGACGCCGACGAGCAGCGGGCCGGGGATCGAGATCAGGTAGCCGGTGGACTGGGCGAATGCGGACAGCTTGGCGACGCCCGCGCCGGTGCGGGCGCGCATCCCGACCATGGTGAGCGCCAGCGGGAACGCGCAGTTCGAGATGCCGAGCAGCAGCGCCCACGCCCAGGCGCCCGAGGCCGGGGCGAAGTACAGGCCCGCGTAGCCCGCGAGGCCGCAGACTCCGAGGGCGATCACCATCGGGCCCTGGCTGGGCAGCCGGGCGGCCATCCGCGGGATGACGAAGCCGAGCGGGATGCCCATCGCCATGGTCACGGCGAGCAGCACGCCCGCGGTGGAGGCGGAGACCCCGGAGTCGCGGAAGATCTGCGCCATCCAGCCCATCGTGATGTACGCGGCGGTGGCCTGGAGGCCGAAGAAGACGGCGAGGGCCCAGGCGGTGCGGCTGCGGACGATGCGCAGCCCCTCGCCCTCGGGGGCCGTGCCGGTCTCGGCGGCGGGCGTCGCGGCGGCGGCCAGGGTGGCGGTGTCCTTCTTGCGGACGAGCGGCAGCCAGGCGAGGGCGGCGACGGCGGCGAGCGCGGCCCATACGGCGAGGCCCGCCTGCCAGCTGCCGCCGAGCGCCGAGGTGACGGGGACGGTCGCGGCGGCCGCGGTGGAGGTGCCGAGCGCGAGGGCCATCGAGTACAGGCCGGTCATGGTGCCGACCTTGTCGGGGAACCAGCGCTTGACGATGACCGGCATCAGCACGTTGCTGACGGCGATGCCCATCAGGCCGAGGGCGCTGGCCACCAGGAAGCCCGCGGTGCCGCCGGTGAAGGGGCGGACGACGAGGCCGACGGCGATGGCGACCATGCCGGCGCAGACGACGGCGCTGGGGCCGAAGCGCCGGGCGAGCCGGGGCGCCGTCACACCGAAGATCGCGAAGCAGAGCGGCGGCACGGACGTGAGGAGTCCGGCGACGCTGCCGCTCATCCCGAGCCCGTCACGGACCTCTTCGAGGAGGGCGCCGAGGCTGGTGATGGCGGGCCGCAGGTTCATCGCGGCGAGGACGATGCCGACCGTGACGAGCCGGATCACCCAGGTGCGCGGAGCGTGCTGTTCCGTGCGGAGGGGGGTGTCGTGGGCGGCGCTCGGTGGTGCCATCGTCGGGGTTTCCTCACTAGCCATGAGGCCCATATTAGATTCATGGGATGATTGGCTGTCCAATCCGATCCCGAAGGAACGTCATGCCGCTGACCTCGCCCCGGCGCTCGGCCCTCTCCGAGCAGGTCATCTCCGCCCTGCGCGCCCAGATCTCCTCGGGCGAGTGGCCGGTGGGCTCCCGCATCCCGACGGAGCCGGAGCTCGTGGAGCAGCTGGGCGTGGCCCGGAACACGGTGCGGGAGGCGGTCCGCGCCCTCGCGCACAACGGGCTGCTCGACATCCGGCAGGGCTCGGGGACGTACGTGGTGGCGACCAGCGAGCTGGCGGGCGTCATGCAGCGGCGGTTCGCCGACGCGGCCCCGCAGGACATCGCCGAGCTGCGGGCCACGCTGGAGTCGAGCGCGGCGAGGTTTGCGGCGGAGCGGCGCACCGAGCGCGACCTGAAGCAGCTCGACGCCCTGCTCGTACGGCGTGAGGAGGCGTGGTCGTCCGGGGACACCGAGGCGTTCGTGTCGGCGGACGCGACGTTCCACCTGGCGGTGGTGGCCGCGTCGCACAACGAGGTGCTGACGGCGATGTACGCGGACCTGGGCGAGGTCATGCGGGACTGGCTGCGCGAGGACGTGGGGGCCGAGCTGACCGCGGAGAACCACATGGACCACGCGACGCTCGTGGACGCGATCCGGGTCGGTGACGCGGAGGCCGCGGCGCAGGAGGCCGCGCGCTACCCGTTCGACTGTCGCCCGGGACGGCTCACTTCGGCGCCTTGTGGTGACTGACCCAGGCCGTCTTCACGCTCTTCCAGCACCGGCCGTCGAGGCGCAGCGTCTCGGCGGGGAACACCGCCTTCGGGCGGGAGTCCGTGTCGATGTCCCACCAGCGCGCGCACTCGATGTGCAGGGCCACGCGGTCGACCGTCGGGTACGGGTTGTGGCAGACGGCGCTGACGAGGTCGCGGCGGACCGCTATCCGGCAGTCGGCCCCCGACGGCTCGCGTTTCCTGGCCGGCTTCTCGTCGGACACGGCGTCGTAGGGCAGCGTGAACAGCAGGGTCAGCGCGGCGAGCGCGGGGACGACGCGGTGTGAGAAACGCAAAGGGACCTCCTCGCACCAGCGTGCGTGGAGGTCCCTGCGGCCCGCCCGGCCGGTGGGCCGAACGGGTGAGCGGGTGTCAGGCGCCGATGGCGTGCAGACCGCCGTCGACGTGCACGATCTCGCCCGTCGTCTTCGGGAACCAGTCGGAGAGCAGCGCGACGATGCCGCGGCCCGCCGGCTCCGGGTCCTCGAGCTTCCACTCCAGCGGGGAGCGGGAGTCCCACACGGAGGCCAGCTCGCTGAAGCCCGGGATGGACTTCGCGGCCATGGAGCCGATCGGGCCCGCCGAGATCAGGTTGCAGCGGATGTTCTGCTTGCCCAGGTCACGGGCCATGTAGCGGCTGGTGGCCTCCAGGGCGGCCTTGGCCGGGCCCATCCAGTCGTACTGCGGCCAGGCGAACTGCGCGTCGAAGGTGAGGCCCACGACGGAACCGCCCTCGGTCATCAGCGGCAGCAGCGCCATGGTCAGCGACTTCAGGGAGAAGGCGGAGACGTGCATGGCCGTGGAGACGGACTCGAACGGCGTGTTCAGGAAGTTGCCGCCGAGGGCGTCCTGCGGCGCGAAGCCGATGGAGTGCACGATGCCGTCGAGGCGGTCACCGAGCTGCTCGCGGACCTGGCCCTCCAGGCGGGCGAGGTGCTCGTCGTTCGAGACGTCGAGCTCCAGGACCTTGACCTTGTCGGGCTCCGGCAGCTTCTTGGCGATGCGCTCGGTCAGCGACGGGCGCGGCCAGGCGGTGAGGATGATCTCCGCGCCCTGCTCCTGGGCCAGCTTCGCGGTGTGGAAGGCGATGGAGGACTCCATCAGCACACCGGTGATGAGGATCTTCTTGCCCTCGAGGATTCCAGCCATGGTGATCAGTGACCCATTCCCAGTCCGCCGTCAACCGGGATGACGGCTCCAGTGATGTACGAGGCGTCGTCCGAGGTCAGGAACTTCACCACTCCGGCGATCTCCTCGACCTGCGCGTACCGGCCGAGCGGCACCTGCGACACGATGCCCGCGCGCTGCTCGTCGGTGAGCGCCTGGGTCATGTCGGTGTCCACGAAACCGGGGGCGACGACGTTGAAGGTGATGTTGCGCGAGCCCAGCTCGCGGGCGAGCGAGCGCGCGAACCCGACCAGACCCGCCTTCGACGCGGCGTAGTTCGCCTGCCCCGCCGAGCCGAGCAGGCCGACGACGGAGGAGATCAGCACGACGCGGCCCTTCTTGGCGCGCAGCATGCCGCGGTTGGCGCGCTTCACGACCCGGAAGGTGCCGGTGAGGTTGGTGTCGAGGACGGACGCGAAGTCCTCCTCGGACATGCGCATGAGGAGCTGGTCCTTGGTGACGCCCGCGTTGGCGACGAGGACCTCGACGTTGCCGTGCTTCTCCTCGATCTCCTTGTACGCGGCGTCCACCTGCTGGGTGTCCGTGATGTCGCAGCGGACGGCGAGGGCGCCGGCGTCGACGAGCTCCTTGGGGGGCTCTCCGGAGCGGTAGGTGAAGGCGACCTTGTCGCCCTGCTCCAGGAAGGCTCGGGCGATGGCGAGGCCGATGCCCCGGTTTCCTCCGGTGACGAGAACCGAGCGGCTCAACGGATCACCCTTTCGATCGGCGGTCAGGTACGTCTTGAACCTATCCGCCTGCGGCACCGGGTGCCGAATCCGGGGGCGACAGGTCGAGGGGGTGCTGTCTGTGGGGTTCCCACAGACAGGACGCGTCGTGGTTCACTCACACGCACCGTGCCGCGCATGCCGTGACAGAAGGGGAAGCCGCCCATGGCCCATGAGATCGATCAGTCGTTCCTTGATCTGCCCCTACGAGCCCTCGCCGACGCCGCCCTCGCGCGGGCCCGCGCCCTGGGTGCCGAGCACGCGGACTTCCGCCTGGAGCGGGTGCGGGGCGCGTCGGTGCGGCTGCGGGACGCCAAGCCCTCCGGGGCGTCGGACAGCACCGACCTGGGATACGCCGTGCGCGTCGTACATGGCGGGACGTGGGGGTTCGCCTCCGGTGTCGATCTGACGATGGACGGCGCGGCGCGGGTCGCCTCGCAGGCCGTGGCGATGGCCAAGCTGAGCGCGCAGGTCATCAAGGCCGCCGGGTCGGACGAGCGGGTGGAGCTGGCCGACGAGCCGGTGCACACGGAGAAGACCTGGGTCTCCTCGTACGAGATCGATCCCTTCACCGTGCCGGAGGAGGAGCGGGCCGGGCTGCTCGCCGACTGGAGCGCGCGGCTGCTCTCGGCGGACGGGGTGTCCCATGTGGACGCCTCCTTGTACTGCGTGCACGAGAACAAGTTCTATGCGGACACGGCGGGCACGGTCACGACGCAGCAGCGCGTGCGGCTGCACCCGGAGCTGACGGCGGTCGCCGTGGACGACTCCAGCGGCGAGTTCGACTCCATGCGCACCATCGCGCCGCCGGTCGGGCGCGGCTGGGAGTACCTCACCGGGACCGGCTGGGACTGGGAGTCCGAGCTGGCCGAGATCCCCGAGCTGCTCGCGGAGAAGATGCGCGCGCCGAGCGTGAAGGCGGGCGCGTACGACCTGGTCGTGGACCCGTCCAACCTCTGGCTGACCATCCACGAGTCCATCGGGCACGCCACCGAGCTGGACCGCGCGCTCGGCTACGAGGCGGCGTACGCGGGCACCTCCTTCGCCACGTTCGACCAGCTCGGGAAGCTCAAGTACGGCTCCGAGATCATGAACGTGACGGGTGACCGCACCGCGGAGCACGGGCTCGCCACCATCGGGTACGACGACGAGGGCGTGGCCGGGCAGTCCTGGGACCTGGTGAGGGACGGGACGCTGGTCGGCTATCAACTCGACCGGCGGATCGCGAAGTTGACCGGCTTCGAGCGTTCCAACGGCTGCGCGTACGCCGACTCCCCCGGGCACGTCCCCGTGCAGCGCATGGCCAATGTGTCGCTCCAGCCGGATCCGGGCGGGCTCGCCACGGAGGACCTGATCGCGGGCGTCGACCGAGGGCTCTACCTGGTCGGCGACCGGTCGTGGTCCATCGACATGCAGCGCTACAACTTCCAGTTCACCGCGCAGCGCGCGTACGCGATCCGGGGCGGGAAGCTCGCCGGGCAGGTGCGGGACTTCGCGTACCAGGCGACGACCACGGACTTCTGGGGCTCGATGGCGGCGGTCGGCGGCCCGCAGACGTACGTCCTCGGCGGCGCCTTCAACTGCGGCAAGGCCCAGCCGGGCCAGGTCGCGTCCGTCTCGCACGGCTGCCCGAGCGCGCTCTTCAAGGGCGTCAACATTCTGAACACCACGCAGGAGGCCGGTCGATGAGCCCGCGTACCAGCAAGCCGTACGAGATCGTCGAGCGCGCCCTGGAGCTGTCGCGCGCCGACGGCTGCGTGGTCGTCGCCGACGAGACGTCCACCGCCAATCTGCGCTGGGCGGGCAACGCGCTCACCACGAACGGCGTGACGCGCGGGCGCACCCTCACCGTCGTCGCCACGGTCGACGGCAAGGAGGGCACGGCGTCCGGCGTCGTGTCCCGCTCGGCCGTGACCGCGGACGACCTGGAGCCGCTGGTGCGCGCCGCCGAGGAGGCCGCCGCCAAGGCGGGGCCCGCCGAGGACGCGCAGCCGCTGATCGCCGACGTACCGCACTCCCCCGACTTCACGGAGGCGCCCGCCGAGACCTCGTCCGCCGTCTTCGCGGACTTCGCGCCGGCGCTCGGCGAGGCGTTCGCGCGGGCGAGGGCGGGCGGGCGCGAGCTGTACGGGTTCGCCAATCACGAGCTGACCAGCAGCTACCTCGGTACGTCCGCGGGGCTGCGGCTGCGGCACGACCAGCCCGACGGGACCCTCGAGCTGAACGCCAAGTCGCACGGGCGCAGGCGCTCCGCGTGGGCGGGCCGCTCGACGCGCGACTTCAAGGACGTCGATCCGGCGGCCATGGACGCCGACCTCGCCACCCGGCTCGGCTGGGCGGAGCGGCGGGTCGACCTGCCCGCCGGACGGTACGAGACGCTGCTGCCGCCGACAGCCGTGGCGGACCTGCTGATCTACCAGATGTGGTCGTCGGGGGCGCGGGACGCGGCCGAGGGCCGGACCGTGTTCTCCAGGCCGGGCGGCGGTACGCGGGTCGGCGAGCGGCTCAGCGAGCTGCCGCTGACGCTGCGCAGCGATCCGCACGCGCCGGGCCTCGAGTGCGCGCCGTTCGTCCTCGCGCACTCCTCCAGCGACGCGTCGTCGGTGTTCGACAACGGGCTGCCGGTGGGCGCCACCGACTGGATCCGCGAGGGGAAGCTCGCGCGCCTCACGACGACCCGGCACAGCGCCGCGCTCACCGGGCAGCCCGTCGCCCCCGCGATCGACAACCTGATCCTCGACGGGGGCGGCGAGAAGTCCCTGGACGAGATGGTGGCGGGCACCGAACGCGGACTGCTCCTGACCTGCCTCTGGTACATCCGCGAGGTCGACCCGGCGACGCTGCTGCTCACCGGGCTCACCCGCGACGGCGTGTACCTGGTGGAGAACGGCGAGGTCGTCGGCGAGGTGAACAACTTCCGGTTCAACGAGTCGCCCGTCGGTCTGCTCGGCCGGGCCACCGAGGCCGGGCGCACGGAAAAGACGCTGCCCAGGGAGTGGGGCGACTGGTTCACTAGGGCGGCGATGCCCGCGCTGCGGGTGCCGGACTTCAACATGAGCTCGGTCAGCCAGGGCGTGTGACACCCATAGACTGGCAGGGTTACAGCAGACCTGTTCAAGGAGAACAAGAACCGTGACCGACATCGTCGACGACCTGAAGTGGCGAGGCCTGTGGGCCCAGTCCACTGACGAGGACGCACTGCGCAAGGCGCTCGCGGACGGTCCGGTCACGTTCTATTGCGGCTTCGACCCGACCGCGGCCTCCCTGCACGTCGGCCACCTGGTACAGGTCCTCACCATGCGCCGGCTCCAGCAGGCGGGCCTGCGCCCGCTCGCGCTCGTCGGCGGGGCCACGGGCCAGATCGGCGACCCGCGCCCGACGGCGGAGCGCACGCTGAACGACCCGGAGACGATCAAGCTGTGGGTCGACCGGCTGCGCTCGCAGATCGAGCCGTTCCTCGACTTCGAGGGCGAGAACGCGGCGACGATGGTGAACAACCTGGACTGGACCGCGGGCATGTCCGCGATCGAGTTCCTGCGTGACATCGGCAAGCACTTCCGGGTCAACAAGATGCTGACGAAGGACTCCGTGGCCCGCCGCCTGGAGTCCCAGGAGGGCATCAGCTACACGGAGTTCAGCTACCAGCTCCTGCAGGGCATGGACTTCCTGGAGCTGTACCGCCGCTACGGCTGCACGCTCCAGCAGGGCGGCTCGGACCAGTGGGGCAACCTGACGGCCGGGCTCGACCTGATCCACCGCCTGGAGCCGGAGGCGGAGGCGCACTGCATCGCGACGCCGCTGATGGTGAAGGCCGACGGCACCAAGTTCGGCAAGTCCGAGGGCGGCGCCATCTGGCTCGACGCCGAGATGACGACCCCGTACGCCTTCTACCAGTTCTGGCTGAACACGGACGACCGCGACGTCTCGAAGTACATGCGGATCCTGTCCTTCAAGTCCCGCGAGGAGCTGGAGGAGCTGGAGAGGCAGACCGAGGAGCGCCCGCAGGCCCGTGCCGCGCAGCGCGCCCTCGCCGAGGAGCTGACGACGCTGGTGCACGGCGCCGACCAGACGGCCGCCGTGATCTCCGCGTCGAAGGCGCTGTTCGGCCAGGGCGACGGGAACCTGGCGGACCTGGACGAGGCCACGCTCGCCGCGGCCCTGTCCGAGCTGCCGAAGGCCGAGGTCACCGAGCTCGGCCCGGTCGTCGACCTGTTCGCCGAGGTCGGCCTCGTCGCGAGCAAGTCGGCCGCGCGCCGCACGGTGAAGGAGGGCGGGGCCTACGTGAACAACGTGAAGGTCGCCGCCGAGGACTTCGTGCCGGGCGCGGACGAGCTGCTGCACGGCCGCTGGCTGGTGCTGCGGCGCGGCAAGAAGAACCTCGCGGCCGTGGAGGTCAAGAGCGCGTAGCGCGACGTGCGCGTGCCCCGCACCCCGAAAGGGATGCGGGGCACGCGTGTGTCTAGGCCCTGCTCTTGTTTCCGCGCAGCGCCACCCAGAGTCGGTCGCCCACACCGACCACGATCACGGCTCCGATCAGCTGGAGCACATGGCGGATCCAGTCGATGCCCTTGGTGTCGTTGACACCGAGGCCGGTGGCCGCCCAGTTGCCCAGAACGCTGCCGATGATGCCGAAGATGATCGTCAGCCACAGCGGGATCTTCTGCTTGCCCGGCAGGATCGCCTTCGCGATCAGGCCGAGCACCAAGCCCACGACGATCGCCCACAACCAGCTCATGCCTGTCGCCTCCTCGCACAGTGCGGGACGCCGTGCGGCTGCCCGCACGTTCAGTGTTGCCGCGTACGCCATACGGCGCATGTCGGACAGCTCCGTACGTGGTACTGCGCAGACACTGCTCCCAGGTCAGGCCCGCCCCCGGTCTCGTAGCCGACGCATACCGGGCGTACCGTGGACGCAGTCCGGTCCGGGGAGAGTCCGGCCAGCTGGCGGGTGGTGGAGTGTGATGCGGAAGCGCAAGGACAACGGTGGGGCAGAGGTTTTCCGGATCACGGGGGCCCGGCAGGGGCTCGCCGCCGATGTCCGTGGCCGGCAGCGCCGGTACATCATCTCGATGGCCATCCGCACCGTTTCGGTGATCCTCACGGCAGTGCTGTGGAACGTGGAGCGGCACGTCGCCATCGTGACGCTGGTGCTCGGCGCCTTCCTTCCCTACGTCGCCGTGGTCATCGCCAACGCGGGGCGGGAGAACGCGCCGTCGCTGCCCTCGACCTTCGTGCCCGCGCCGTCGCGGCCCATGATCTCGCCGGTGCCGTCCGCGGACCCCGCGGATCACGGCCCGGAGGAGCGGCGCTGACACAGCCGGGGAACGGCGCAGACAAAGCTCAAGAAAAGCTCAGATCAATCATGTGGTTCCGGTGCCGGGCGGCGGGTCCCCCGTGACATACTGCGTGAGCGCTCCGCATCCCCCGTCGGAGCGACGGACCGACGCCGGGCAGCTCCCCCCGTGGCTGCTCGGCGTCGCCATTTCCGGGGGCTCTCCGGCGCGTTTTCCGGTGCGTCTAAGGTTGACGCGTGAACCTCGCGAACCTCTCAGGACCGTCGCCCGAAACTCCCCAGTGCTCGGCCAAGGGCTGTCGCGCCGACGCGGTGTGGGTGCTCGCGTGGAACAACCCGAAGCTGCACACGCCGGAGCGCCGCAAGACGTGGCTCGCGTGCGACGAGCACCGGGAGCACCTGGCGAAGTTCCTCGGCGTGCGCGGGTTCCTCAAGGACGTCGTCGCCCTGGCCGAGTGGGACGACCGGGACGCCGAGGGCTGACCGGCCCTCCGGGGCGGGCCGGTCAGCCGCCGATCGCCGACATCGGGCGGTCCGGCTGGAGGAACGACGGGTCGTCGAGCCCCGAGCCCGCCTTCTTGCCCCACATGGCGACCTTCCAGATGCGGGCCACTTCCTCGTCCGGCGCGTCGGAGCGCAGGGCCGCCCGCAGGTCGGTCTCCTCGGTGGCGAACAGGCACGTGCGGACCTGGCCGTCGGCCGTGAGCCGCGTGCGGTCGCAGGCCGAGCAGAACGGGCGGGTCACCGAGGCGATGACGCCCACGCGGTGCGGTCCCCCGTCGACGATCCAGCGCTCGGCGGGCGCGGAGCCCCGCTCGCCCGCGCCCTCCTCGGTGAGCTCGAAGCGCGTACGCAGCGAGGCCAGGATGTCGCCCGCGGTGATCATGCCCTCGCGCTTCCAGCCGTGCTGGGCGTCGAGCGGCATCTGCTCGATGAAGCGCAGCTCGTACTCGTTCTCCACCGCCCAGGCCAGCAGCTCGGGGGCCTCGTCCTCGTTGAGCCCCGGCATCAGGACCGAGTTCACCTTCACCGGGGTGAGGCCCGCGGCGCGCGCCGCTTCGAGGCCCTCGATGACGTCCTTGTGCCGGTCGCGGCGGGTGAGGGTCTTGAAGACGTCGGGGCGGAGGGTGTCGAGCGAGACGTTGACCCGGTCGAGGCCCGCCTCCTTGAGGGCCTGAGCGGTGCGCTTCAGCCCGATCCCGTTCGTCGTCAGGGACATCTTCGGGCGGTTCTCCAGAGCGGCGACGCGCTCCACGATGCCGACGAGGCCGGGGCGGAGCAGCGGCTCGCCGCCGGTGAAGCGGACGTCGGTGATGCCGAGGTCGGTGACCGCGATGCGGATGAGCCGGACGATCTCGTCGTCCGTGAGCAGGTCGGGCTTGGCGAGCCACTGAAGGCCCTCTTCGGGCATGCAGTACGTGCACCGCAGATTGCACCGGTCGGTCAGCGAGACCCGCAGGTCGGTCGCCACTCGGCCGAATGTGTCGATGAGCACGGGGCCCCCTCCCTCGGCATGTTTCCAGCTGCTGATCCCGAGCCTACGTGACAGGTATGACAGCGGCAGGCCGCGTGCCGTCCAAAGTGCGTGCCGTGCCCGTCGTAGATCCCTACGACGGGCACGGCACGCACGGGGGAAAGCGGCAGGTCAGTGGGCTCCGGTGCCCGTCAGGGAGCGGACCTCCAGCTCGGCGTACTTGCCCTTGTCGGCCTTCTCCTTGGCGACGTAGGTGCCGATGATGCCCAGCAGGAAGCCGACCGGGATCGAGATGATGCCCGGGTTCTCCAGCGGGAACCAGTGGAAGTCGACGCCCTTGAACATCGACGTCTTCGGGTTGCCCGAGACGACGGGCGAGAAGAGCACCAGGAAGACCGCGGTGAACAGGCCGCCGTAGATCGACCACAGCGCGCCGTTCGTGTTGAACCGCTTCCAGAACAGCGAGTACAGGATCGTCGGCAGGTTCGCGGAGGCCGCGACCGCGAAGGCCAGGGCGACCAGGCCCGCCACGTTCAGGTCGCGGGCGAGCGCGCCGAGGGCGATGGAGACGATGCCAATGAAGACGGTGGACCAGCGGGCCGCCTTCATCTCCTCCTTCTCGGTGGCCTTGCCCTTCTTGATGACGTTCGCGTAGATGTCGTGCGCGAACGAGGAGGACGAGGCGAGGGTCAGTCCGGCGACGACCGCGAGGATCGTGGCGAAGGCGACCGCCGAGATCGAGGCGAGCAGGATCGCGCCCCAGCTGGAGTCGACGCCGCCGAGATGGAGCGCCAGCAGGGGCGCCGCGGTGTTGCCCGCCGGGTTGGAGGCGATGATCTCCTCCGGCTTGATGAGCGCGGCGGCGCCGAAGCCGAGCGCGATCGTCATCAGGTAGAAGGCGCCGATGAGGCCGATGGCCCAGTTGACCGACTTACGGGCGGCCTTCGCGGTCGGCACCGTGTAGAAGCGGATCAGGATGTGCGGCAGTCCTGCCGTGCCGAGCACGAGCGCGATGCCGAGCGAGATGAAGTCGATCTTCGACGTGGCCGTGACGCCGTACTTCAGGCCCGGCTCAAGGAAGGCCGCGCCCTTGCCGCTGTTCTCCGCGGCCGTGCCCAGCAGGTCCGAGATGTTGAAGTCGAACTTCAGCAGGACGAGGAAGGTCAGCAGGATCGCGCCGACCATCAGCAGCACGGCCTTGACCATCTGCACCCAGGTGGTGCCCTTCATGCCGCCGATGGTGACGTAGACGATCATCAGCACGCCGACGAGGGCGACGATGCCGATCTTGCCCGCGTCCGAGGTGATGCCGAGCAGCAGCGAGACGAGGACGCCGGCGCCGGCCATCTGCGCGAGCAGGTAGAAGATCGAGACGACGATCGTCGACGTGCCGGCCGCGGTGCGCACGGGGCGCTGCCGCATCCGGTAGGCGAGCACGTCGCCCATCGTGTAGCGCCCGGAGTTGCGCAGCGGTTCGGCGACCAGGAGGAGGGCGACGAGCCAGGCGACCAGGAAGCCGATCGAGTACAGGAAGCCGTCGTACCCGGCGAGCGCGATGGCGCCCGCGATGCCGAGGAACGACGCGGCGGACATGTAGTCGCCGGAGACCGCGAGGCCGTTCTGGAAGCCGGTGAACTGGCGGCCGCCCGCGTAGAAGTCCGCGGCGTCCTTGGTCTGCCGGCCCGCCCACACGGTGATGACGAGGGTCGCGACGACGAACACCGCGAACAGGCTGATGATCAGCGGCCGGTGCTCGCTGGCCTCGGCGGCCAGCGGGATCAGGGTCGTGTCGGGGCTCATGCGCCGCCCTCCAGACGGGACTTGATGGCCTCGGCCTTGGGGTCGAGCTTGGCCGCGGCGTGCCGCGAGTACCACCAGGCGATGAGGAACGTGGTCAGGAACTGGGCGAGACCGAGGACGAGGGCGACGTTGATGTTGCCGAAGACCTTGGTGCCCATGAAGTCGCCCGCGTAGTTCGACAGCAGCACGTACACGAGGTACCAGGCGATGAAGGCGATGGTGAGCGGGAAGGCGAACGAGCGGTGCGCGCGGCGCAGTTCACCGAACTCCGCGCCTTCCTGCACCTCGATGAACTTCTCGGTGGAGGGCAGCGCCGGCCCGTCGTGCGGGCTGCCCTGCTGCGGTGGTGGTGCGTCGGTGGCCACGGAGTCTCCTCGCGATGCGGGTGCTGTCTGTGCGGGTGCTGTCTCTCGAACCTCGACGTGATGTGGATCACGCGGGCCGGGTCGCGATGGTAGAGCCACCCGACCCCCTGCACAACGGCACGGGAGCGGCGTCGTCCGGGTTCAACTCGCCTTGTTTCTTTCGGAACTTCTTTCGGAACTTCTTTCGGAACTCGTTGATGACCTGCGTTGACCAGAGATACGTTCACACCGCACCACGCGTCATGCACCTGCCCGGAAATCACTCATGTCCCGGGCATTTCCGTAATCGACGGATGATGTGGAGACCCCATGGCTCATCTGCCTTCCAGACGCCTGCCGTCCCGGCGCCGCCTGGCCCTGGCCCTGCCGATCGGCATCGCTCTGACGGCTTCGTTCGGCTTCCTGCCGTCCGCGACGGCGGCCCCGGCCGCCGACTCCCCCTCGGCGACGGCGACTTCGGAGTCCTCGCTCGCGTACGTGGTGAACACGCGCGGCACCGATGCCCGCACGATCTCCTCGGTGGGCAGGGCGATATCCGCGGCGGGCGGCTCCATAGTCGCCACGTACGCGAAGATCGGCGTCTTCGTCGTCCACTCCTCGAACCCCGACTTCGGCAAGCAGATGCGCGCGGCCAAGGGTGTGGCCACGGCGGGCGCGACCCGCACCGCGCCGTTCACGCCGTCGGGCACCACCGAGGAGGGCGCGGTCGAGAAGCTCTCCAAGGCCGAGGCCAAGGCCGTCGCGGCGAAGGCGGACTCCGCGCAGGAGCCGCTGGAGGCCGACCAGTGGGACCTGCGGGCGATGGGCGCCGACAAGGCCGCCAAGATCAACCCGGGCAGCAGGAACGTCACCGTCGGCGTCATCGACACCGGTGTGGACGACACCCACCCGGACCTCGCCCCGAACTTCTCCGCCTCGCAGTCCGCGAACTGCGTCGGCGGCAAGGCGGACACCTCGCCGGGCGCCTGGCGGCCCGCGAACAAGGACCACTACCACGGCACGCACGTCGCCGGTGAGATCGCCGCCGCGCGCAACGGGATCGGCGTCGCCGGTGTCGCGCCGGGCGTGAAGGTCGCCGGCATCAAGGTCGCCGACCCGGTCAGCGAGCTGTTCTACCCGGAGAGCGTCGTCTGCGCCTTCGTGTTCGCGGCGGACCACGGCATCGAGGTCACCAACAACAGCTACTACGTGGACCCGTGGCTCTACAACTGCATGGACGACCCGGACCAGCGGGCCATCGTCGACGCGGTCAACAGGTCCCAGCTGTACGCCCAGAAGAAGGGCACCCTGAACCTGGCGTCGGCGGGCAACTCCAACCACGACCTGGACGCCGACTCGATCCTGGACGACTCGAGCCCGGACGACTCCACGCCGGTGAACCGCACGATCGACCCGCACAGCTGCTTCGACATCCCGACCCAGCTGCCGGGTGTCGTCACGGTGAGCGCGACGGGCGTCACCAAGGCCAAGTCGTACTACTCGACGTACGGCAACGGCGTCATCGACGTCGCGGCGCCGGGCGGCGACAAGTACAAGAAGCCGACCGACACCCCGTCGAAGGACGGCCGCATCCTGTCCACGCTGCCGGGCGGCGAGTACGGCTGGCTCCAGGGCACGTCGATGGCGTCGCCGCACGCCGCCGGTGTCGCCGCGCTCCTCAAGTCGACGCACCCGAAGGCGTCGCCGGCGCAGCTGCAGTCCCTGATGAAGGCGCAGGCCGACAAGGAGCCGTGCCCGACCGCGTACGACGGGGACGGCGACGGCACGGTCGACGCGGTCTGCGAGGGCCCCGAGCAGCGCAACGGCTTCTACGGGTACGGGATCGTGGACGCCCTGAAGGCCGTCAAGTGACGTCCTCTGTATGAAGTGACGTCTTCCGCTTCCCCGTGAAGTGACGTCCTCCGCGTGAAGCGGGCACCGGGGCCGGGTGGCGCACGCCACTCGGCCCCTCCGCGTGCCGCCCCGTGTGCCGGGGCCCTGTGCTGCGCGATAGTGCGGACATGACACATGCGCCCCATCCACCGGTCGACACCAGGGCCGTGTGGGCGGCACTGGGTGGCGACCCCGCCCTGCCCGCCCGCGTTTCGTACCGCACGCGCGCGGGTGCGCTGCCCGCCCGCCTGCCCGTCCTCGACCTGGCCAGGGCCTGCGTCGCGGGCTGCTCGCTCGCCGCTGCCGAACTGGCCGCCACGCGCGCGAGGCACTCCGTCGGCTCCCTGCGGGTGCGGGTCGACGACGGGGCGGTCGCCACCGCCTTCACCAGCGAGCGGCACCTGCTCGTCGACGGGCGCGCGCCGGTCACCTTCGCGCCCCTGTCCCGCTTCTGGCGCGCGCGGGACGGGTGGCTGCGCACCCACGCGAACTACCCGCACCACGAGGGACGGCTGCGCGCGGCCATCGGCGTCGGCCCGAGCGCGACCGTGGACGAGCTGGCGGCGCTGATCGCGGAGCGCTCCGCCTTCGAGGTCGAGGAGACGGTGTACGCGGCCGGGGGCCTGGCCGTCGCGCTGCGCACGCCCGAGGAGTGGGCCGCGCATCCGCAGGGCGCACGGGTGGCGGCCCAGCCGCTCCTGACGCTCGACCGGGTCGACGCGGCGCCGCCCCGCCGCCTGTCGCGCGGCGTGCTGTCGCCGGCCGCCGGGGTCAGGGTCCTCGACCTGACGCGGGTCATCGCGGGCCCGGTCGCCACGCGCACCCTGGCGCTGCTCGGCGCCGACGTGCTGCGGGTGGACGCGCCGCAGCTGCCGGAGTCCGCCGACGCGCACGCCGACACCGGCTTCGGCAAGCGCTCGACCCGGCTCGACCTGACGGCGGCGGCGGACCGGCGGACCTTCGACGCGCTGGTCGCCGAGGCGGACGTGGTGGTCACGGGGTACCGGCCGGGCGCGCTCGACCGGTTCGGGCTTGCTCCCGAGGCGCTGGTGGAGCGGCGGCCCGGCCTCGTGGTGGCGGCGCTCTCGGCGTGGGGCGGGTACGGGCCGTGGGGCGGGCGGCGTGGATTCGACAGCCTCGTGCAGGTGGCGGCGGGCGTCGCGGCGACCGAGGGCTCGCCGGAGCGGCCCGGCGCGCTGCCGGCGCAGGCGCTCGACCACGGCACCGGCTATCTGCTGGCGGCAGCGGTGCTGCGCGCGCTCACGGAGCAGACGGCGGACGGCGGTTCGCGGGTGGCGCGGCTCGCGCTCGCGCACACGGCGGCCTGGCTCCTGGGCGGGGCGCGGCCGGTCGGGCACGGCGAGCCCGCGGAGCCGTACGAGGCGGCGGACCCGGCCGCCTGGCTGACCGAGGCGGACAGCCCGATCGGGCGGCTGCGGCACGCCCTGCCGCCGCTGTCGTTCGACGGCGGTCCCGCGAACTGGGCGCGACCGCCCGGCTGTTGGGGCACGGACGAGCCGGGCTGGCTACCGGCGGCATAGCCCCCGGGCCGCCCGGTCTGTCCGGATTGCCGTGCCCCACTTGTTGGTCTGCGCTTGCCGCGGACGGGGCGGCCTGGTGAAGATCCAGTGGTGAGTTCGATACCGCCGCCCACCGAGGCTCCCGTTCCCGTAGGGGCCGACGTCCCCCTGCGCAGACCCGGCGCGGGGCGCGCCGTCGCCGTGCTCGCGCTGGTCGCCGTGGCCGCGCTGATCCCGCTGCTCGGGCCGCGCGCCGCGCTGGAGGGCACCGGGGAGGCGGCGGCTCCCGGTGTCGGCGTGATCGCGCTCCTGCGCACGGTCCTGTTCGCGGCGCTGTGCGTGCAGGCGGGCGAGGTGTTCGGCCGGTTCCTGGCGCGCCGGGTGGATCCGCTGCGCGAGCCGCCGGCCACCTGGTCGGCGTACGTGCCGTGGGCCGGGTTCGCCGCCGCGCTCGGGCTGGCGTCCGTCGTGGCGTCGGGGAACCTGATCCCGCACAGCATGGCCGCGCTCGACATCGGCGGCCTGGGCGGGACACGGGACGGCATGCTCGCGCTCGTCGAGGTCAACGGCTTCCTGTTCGCGGGCCTGTGCGCCCGCACCAGGCGGCCCGCGACGGCGCTCGCGCCGCTGTCCGCCGTGGCGGTCGCCGAGGCGCTGCGGGCGCATCCGGCGGCCGAGGACACCGCGCTGCTCGGCTCGGGGCTCACCCTGATCCACCTGACCTGCGCGGCGCTGTGGGTGGGCGGTCTCGTGTACGTGCTGCGGACGACGCACGCGTGGCGGACGAGCGCACCGGAGGCGGGCACGGCGCTGTTGGGCCGCTACGCGCGCGTGGCCGCGCTGCTGCTGGCGGCGATC
Source organism: Streptomyces sp. SDT5-1 (assembly GCF_052245995.1). NCBI lineage: Bacteria > Bacillati > Actinomycetota > Actinomycetes > Kitasatosporales > Streptomycetaceae > Streptomyces > Streptomyces sp. SDT5-1. Next base: position 2,367,563 of record NZ_CM125963.1, read on the forward strand.
ACCGCGACGGGCGTGTGCAGCACCCTGCGCCGGATGCCGCCGGGCACGGTCGTCGACCAGCTGACGACGACGGCGTACGGGCGTGCGCTGCTCGCGAAGGTGCTGCTCGTCGCCGTCGTCGCGGGGCTCGCCCTGGCGGCCCGGCTGCGGCTGCGCCGGGCGGAGGGCCGCGAGCGCGCCTACGCGCCCGCCCGCGCGGAGGTCGTGGTCCTCGCGGTCGTGGTGGCCGTGTCGGCGGCGCTGACCGCGCTGCCGGTGCCGATCCGCTGGTGACGGCCGGTCAGGCCGCGCGGGCCTCGACGCCGCATGGGACCGGCGTCGGCGCCCGCTCCCCGAGCACGCCCCGGGTGAGCAGGGACTGGGCCGCCACGTAGGTGCCCATGACCCAGAAGTCGGGGCGCGGCAGGGCGGGCCAGTCGGCGATGCCGGTGGCGATCAGCGAGTCGGAGAGCAGGAACAGCGCGCCTCCGACGCCCGCCGCGACGCCGAGCCGGGACGCCGCGAACGCCATGCAGGTCAGCAGCACGCTGTACCCGGCGACGGGCCCGCGCATGTCCGCCGGCAGATCGGGCCACAGGGCGGCGACGGTGGCGACGAGCGCGGCCCCGTACGCGACCGCGAGCAGCGCACCACGCGCGCGTGCCGTCCCGTGCCGCTTGAACAGCACCAGGTAGCAGACGTGTCCGGCGGCGAAGGCGCCCATCCCGGCGAGGAACACGAGGTCCTGGTCGAACAGCAGCGCCACGTCTCCGCACCACCCCAGGAGCAGGGCGGCGCACAGCAGCCGGGGGCCCCGGCAGGCGAGCACGTACGCCGCGAGCAGCGGCATGAGCAGGGGCTTGAGGACGACGTGCGCGCCGTCGACGCCCGCGAGCAGCGCGCCGAGGTCGGCGGCGCAGGCCACGACGAACAGGGCGCGCCACGTCACGGCGGAGGGCCTCACGCGGCGCCCTCCGTGACCTTCTGCGGGGCGCTCGGCGCCCCGGCGGGCTCCGGCTGCCATCCGGGTCCGCGGAAGACCCGCCCGGCCCGCTCGCGCCAACCGGACGCCGCCTTCAGGTCCTTGGCGATGGCCACGTACTCGTGGGTCGCGACGCGCAGCGGGTTGTACGTGTCGATGTTCTTGGTGAGTCCGAACTCGGGGCGCTCGACCTCCGGCACCCACGAGCCGAAGAGCCGGTCCCAGACGATGAGGATGCCGCCGAAGTTCCGGTCCAGGTAGCCGCCCTGGGAGGCGTGGTGGACGCGGTGGTGGGAGGGCGTGTTGAAGACGAACTCGAAGGGCCGCCACATCTTGTCGATGCGCTCGGTGTGGATCCAGAACTGGTACACGAGGTTGACGGACGAGCAGAAGGCGAGCGCCGCCGGGTGCACGCCGAGCGCGATGAGCGGCAGGTAGAAGGGCCAGACGGTGAGGCTCGTCCAGGGCTGGCGCAGCGCGGTGGTGAGGTTGAACCTGCGGCTGGAGTGGTGCACCACGTGGCAGGCCCACAGGACGCGGATCACGTGGTGGCCGCGGTGCGACCAGTAGTAGAAGAAGTCCTGCCCGAGCAGCATCAGCGGGATCGTCCACCACAGGACGGGCACGCGCAGCGGTGTCAGCTCGTAGACGGCCGTGTAGATCGCGACGATCGGGATCTTCCACAGGAAGTCGAAGACGAGGCTTCCGAGCCCCATGGTGACGCTCGTCGCCGCGTCCTTGGTCTCGTAGCCCGCGGCGTCCTCGTCGGGGTGGATCCGGACGCTGATGATCTCCACGATCGTGAGCAGCACGAAGGCGGGGATCGACCACAGCACGGCGTCGGGCAGGTTCGGGGTCGGCATGCGTGCACCGTAAGTGCCCCGACCTGCCCCCGGCTATAGGTGGTTACCGACAAGTATTACCGGCGGTAGGGGTCAGACTCCGGCGGCTCCCAACAAAGATCCCGCCGCGTACGTGACACCCATCGCGAGCGCTCCCCCGCCCACGTTGCGCCACATCGCGGGCCGCACCGCCGCGCCGCCCATCCGGGCGCTGCTGTAGCCGGTGAAGGCGAGCGCCACCAGGACGGAGCCGACCGTGACGGGCAGCCGCCACGCGGAGGGCGGCAGGACGATGGCGAGCAGCGGCAGCAGGGCGCCCGCCGTGAAGGCGAGGAAGCTGGCCCAGGCGGCGTGCCAGGGGTTGGTGAGGTCGTCGGGGTCGATGCCGAGCTCCACGCGCGCGTGGGCGCGCAGCGCGTCCCTCTCGGTGAGCTGCTCGGCGGCCTCGCGGGCGACGTCGCGGCTGAGCCCGCGCTCCTCCAACAGGTCGGTGAGCTCCTCCAGTTCGGCGTCCGGCTGCTCCTTCAGCTCGCGCTTCTCCATGGCGATGGCGGCCTTCTCGGAGTCGCGCTGCGTGGACACGGAGACGTACTCGCCCGCCGCCATGGACATCGATCCGGCGAGCAGTCCCGCGAGCCCGGCCGTGAGCAGGGTCGAGCGGTCGTCGGTGGCTCCCGCGACGCCGACGACGAGGCCGGCGGTGGAGACCACGCCGTCGTTGGCACCGAGGACGGCGGCGCGCAGCCAGTTGAGCCGCGAGCCGAGCGCGCCGCCGTGGGACTCGTCATGGGTGGTCTGTGCTCCGGGTTCTGTCACGCGGTGAGCTTGCCACCCAGGGCGTCACCACACGCGTACCGACGCCCCTGGAGCGAACACCGGGCTCGTGGCGTCCGCGGGCGGCTCCTTCAGCGGCTCGTCGATCTCGGCGACCGTGGGGCCCACGCGGGCCGCGATCGGGTCGAGGAGGCCGAGGTCGAAACCGTAGACGCGGGCCGCGTTGCCGCCGACCATCGCGGCGATCTCGTCCCGCGGGAGGCCCGCGTAGGCGATCCGGAGGCCTTCGCGCGTGTACGGGTAGGTGCCCTCGTCGTGCGGGTAGTCGCTGCCCCACATGATCTTCTCGAGGCCGATCCGGTCCCGCAGCGGCACTTCGTGCGGGCGCATGAAGCTCGCCCCTACGAAGCAGTTCTCCCGCCACACCTCCGAAGGGCCCTTGCCCATCGAATCGGCGAGCCCCGCCCCGAACTTGGACTCCGCGGTGTTCGCCTTCGTGGCCGCCCTGACCAGGCGCGCGTGGTAGTAGTCCAGCATGTCCAGGACGCCGGGGATCCAGCCCGAGCCCTGCTCCGTGAGGACGAGCCTCAGCTCCGGGTGCTTGCGGAAGGCGCCGCCGAACACGAGGTGCCACAGGGCGCGGTGCGAGAACCACGTCGTCTCGACCATGAACACCGCGCGGGCGGCCGGTTCCTCGCCGAGCGGCGGGGAGGCGGAGCCCGCGTGGTGGTTGACCGGGACGCCGAGCTCGGCGCAGGTCCGCCAGATCGGGTCGTACGTCGACGAGTACAGCTCCGGGAGGCCGGAGCCCGGCGGGGTGCCGGGGAGCAACAGGCCGCCCTTGAGGCCCGCTTCGGCGGCCCAGCGGATCTCCTTGACGGCCTCGTCGACGTCGTTGAGGAGGATCTGGAAGACGCCCGCCCTGCGGCCGGGGGCGGCGGCGCAGAAGTCCGCGAGCCACCGGTTGTGGGCGCGCAGCCCCGCCCAGCGCCGCTCGAACTCCTCGCGGGTCGGCGCGGGTGCCATCAGGGAGGCGGACGGGAAGAACGGCGGGATGGTGTTGGGGAAGACGACCTCAGCGACGATGCCGTCCCGCTCCAGCTCGGCGACGCGCCGGTCGGAGTTCCAGTTCCGGTCGGCGGTGTCGGCGAGCAGATCGGCGTACGGGTTCACGTAGGTGGCGGCCCACGCGTCGAAGGCGTCGTGGTGGCGGGCCTCCAGGTACGGCTTGTAGTCGAGGAGGTCGGCGCCCGCGTGGCAGTCCGCCGAGATGACGGTGTAGCGGTCCTCGGTGGCACTCATGGCGTCACCCCGATGTGCGGGAAGTCGTTCTCCGTCAGCCAGTGCCGCCCCACCTCGCGCGAGCGCGCCCAGGACGCCTCGACGGCGCTCTGGTCGGCGTCCTGGCCGAGGTCGGCCGGGGTCGGCCCGATGCGGGCGGCGAGCGGGGCCAGCTTGGCGGTGTCGAAGCCGAAGACCTCGGCGGCGGACAGGCCGAGCATCCGCCGGGTCTCCTCGACGGGGATGTCGTGGAAGGTTTTGCGCAACCACGCGCGCGTGTCGGGCCATGTCCCTTCGGGGTGCGGGAAGTCGCTGCCCCACAGGATGTTGTCGACGCCGATCTCGTAGCGCTGGGCGAGTTCGCGGCGCTTGGTGTTGGTGGCGCAGACGAAGACCTGCCGGTCGAGGTACTCGGCCGGGGAGCGCTTCAGTTCGGCGAACGGGGAGAGCTTCTTGCCGCCGTGCGCGCCCAGGTAGAGGCGGTCCATGAACCACAGCAGGTTCGGCAGCCACCAGCAGCCCGATTCGGCGACGCCGAACTTCAGCCCCGGGTGCCGCTCGAAGGCGCCCGACCAGAGCAGGAACCACAGCGGCCTGGCCGGCCACCACGTCACCTCGCTGACGTAGATGCCCAGATGGTCGCCGTACTCGTGGCGCGGCGCCGCACCCGAGTGCGTCACGACGGGCATCTCGCACTCGGCCGCCGCCGCCCACACGGGGTCGTAGCGGCGCGCGTGGTACGGGTCCTGGTCGACCCACATGGACGGGATCATCAGGGCGCCGAGCCCCGACTCCTTGGCGCGGTGGATCTCGGCGACGACCTTGTCCGGGTCGGCCGTGACCGGCAACAGGGCGACGCCGCAGTGCCGTTCGGGGTGCTGGGAGACGAACTCGGCGAGCCAGCGGTTGTGGGCCTGCGCGCCCGCCATGCCCAGCTCGGGGTCCTGGTCGCCGGAGAGCCCGAGGCCGACACCGAAGGGCGCCGCCGTCTGGCTGTCCACGGCGTCCGCGTCGGGGAAGACGACCTCGGCGGCCACCCCGTCGCCGTCGAGCTCCTTGAGGCGCTGCGCGGTGTCCCAGCCGCCGCGCAGGCCCTCCTCGTTGTCCTCGAACCACTTGGCGGCGAACGCGTCGTTGCGGATGCCGAGCCGCGTCGCCTCCTCGCGGCGCTTGTCCCGCTCGCCGAGGAACGCGTCGAAGTCGCGGTGGAAACGGCTGTTTAGATAGGGCCGGTACTCCTCGGTGGGGAGCCCGGCGTGGCAGTCGGAGGAGATGATCAGGTACGGGTCCTGGTTGCTCATCGTGCGTGCCCCTCAGTCGAGAATGAAGCTCTCCAGGTACGCCGGGTTCGCCCGGTCCAGCATCGACCGCGACCTCGCCCGGATCTGCTTGTCGCTGTGCTCGCTCGCAGGGAGCAGCCAGAACCGGTCCGCGGCGATGCCCTCGGCGACGAAGTCGGCGACCTCCTCGACGGGCGTGAACTCGACCTCGTTCCCCGCCTCCTTCATGGCGGCCTCCCACTGGTCGAGGCTGCGGTACGGCGTCCTGCGCGGGCGCTCCTTCGCGAACCGCTCGGGCCGGTTGCGGTGCGACTCCCACAGGCCCGTGCGCAACATGTGGGGGCCAGGGAAGAGCACGGAGGCGCCCACGCGCGCGTGCTCCGCCTTCAGGTGGGCGTACAGCGACTCCGTCATGGTGACGACGGCCGCCTTCGTCACGGCGTACACGGACGCCGTGGGCAGCGGCGCGATGCCGCCGTCCCCGGACGACGTGTTGACGATGTGGCCCGGCTCGCCGGCCGCGATCATGCGGGGCACAAAGGCCTGGATGCCGTGGAAGACGCCCCACACGTTCACGTTGAACGCCCACTTCCAGTCGTTCGGTTCGTGCTGCCACATGCGACCCTCGGCGCCCGAGCCGACACCGGCGTTGTTGCACAGCACATGGCAGGCGCCGAACGTCGCGTACGTGTCCTCGGCGAGGTCCATGACCTGCTCGCGCTCGCCGACGTCCACCACGCGCGCGTGCACGCTCGCCCCGGTGCGCCGCAGCTCCTCGGCGGCGCTCTCCAGGGCGCCCTTCTCGACGTCCGCGAGCACCACCTTCAGGCCGTCCGCCGCGAACCGCCGCGCCATGGCGAGCCCGATCCCGCTCGCCGCGCCCGTGACGACGGCGACCTGTCCCTCGCGCAGCTCCATCAGGCGCTCCCCTCGGGCGGGCCGTCGTGGATCTGCTGCGGGTCGTCGTAGCGCTGGTGGATGTACGGGAGCAGGGCCTGGGCGCTGACCCGCTCGACGACCTTGCCCTTCTGGTCGGTGGTCTTCTCGCCGATGGTGATCTCGACCAGGGAGCGCACCGGAAGGTCGGCGACCGGGTCGAACATGGACTCGCGCAGGACGACGTCCCCGGTGATCGCCTCCAGCTTCCTGACCTTCTCGTTGCGCAGGCAGTGCACGAGCACCGGCTCCGCGTCGAAGCCCGAACCGTCCACGCCCGGAAGGAACTTGAAGTAGAAGTCGGTCTTCTGCGTGGGCTCGGGGATCGGCAGGCCGCCGCTGACGGCGCCGCGCACCTCGACGAACGCGATGCCGTGCCGCGCGAGCGCCGCCCGCACGACGAGCCCGTCGCGCTCCACCGTGACCTCGCCGAGCTTCTTCGGTTCGCCGAAGACCTCACGGCCGCCGATCAGCGCCCGCTCGTGCGTCATCGGCATGACCAGCGGATACCAGCCCTCCACTCCCCCGTGCTCCGCCGCGACGGCCACCGAACCCGCGCCCAGGGGGTAGCCCGGCAGGTCGACCTTGCTGATGTTGGCCCGCACCAGGGGCCGCCCGGTGGGCTTGAGCGGCGGTGGCAGCACGGCGGCCACCGCGTCCGGATCGGACTCCCACACGGCCACCACACCGGTGGACCAGATGTCGGGAAGTTTGCTGCTCGCCGAGCGCGAGGCGGCGATCTCCGCCTCACTGCGCGCTCCGTACCGTACGCGTGCCATGTCGTACCACCCTTCGTACGAGACGTGTTGGGGGTCGTTCGATGGTTGGTTCGTTCGCGAGGCGCCTGTAACACAGTTACACCGGCGGCGATGAAGGGTAAAGACATGCGCACAGGGCAGCGACGGGAGGGGCGAGAAGTGGCCGCACGCGCACCGCTCACCCGCGAGGAGGTCGTCGCCGTCGCCGCCGACCTCGTCAAGCAGCACGGGCCGCAGGCGCTCACCATGCGCAAGCTCGCGGCGGAGCTCGGCACGGCCGTCACATCGATCTACTGGCACGTCGGCAACCGCGAGTCCCTGCTCGACGCCCTCGTGGAGCGCACCGTCGCCGACCTCGGCGGCTTCCGGCCGCGCGGCGCGACGCCGCAGGACCGCGTCGTCTCCATTGCCCGCACCCTGCGCCGCCGGCTGCGCGCCCACCCGCACCTGATCGCGATGGTCCACGAACGCGGCCTCACCGAGCGGATGTTCCTGCCCGCGCAGCAGGCCCTGGTGCACGAGGTGCACGGCGCGGGCCTGCGCGGGGCGCGCGCCGCCGAGACCGTGCGCGCCGTCGTCTTCCAGGTCGTCGGCCACGTCCTCGTCGAGCGGAACAGGGAGCGGGCCCCCGCCCAGCGCCCCCGCGAGGAGGAGCTCTGGTCCGCGGGCGACGCGGAGGGCGATCCCGCGCTCGCCCGCGCGCTCGCCGCGCCCGCCGACCCGGAGCGGATCTTCACGACGTCCGTGCGCGCCCTGGTGAAGTCGCTCCTGGATCCGCCCACTTGAGTCACGGAGTGATCCGCGACACGGCTCGCGGTGCGGGCGCCGACAGCTGTGTCAGTGTCGGCCCGTATCCTTTCGGACCATGCTCGAAGACCATCCGACCGCAGCGTCCGCAGCCTCCTGGCCGGCCGCGTATCCGAAGGGATACGCGGTCGTCGACGTGGAGACCACCGGCCTGTCCCGGGACGACCGGATCATCTCCGCCGCCGTCTACCGCCTGGACGCGCGGGGCGATGTCGAGGACCACTGGTACACGCTCGTCAACCCGCAGCGCGACCCGGGCCCCGTGTGGATCCACGGTCTGACGACGGACGTGCTGACGGCCGCGCCGCTGTTCTCCGACATCGCGGAGGAGTTCGCCGCGCGCCTGGAGGACCGCGTCCTGGTCGCGCACAACGCGGTGTTCGACTGGTCGATGATCGCCCGCGAGTACGCGCGGGCGGAGCGCACCGCCCCGGTCCGCCAGCGCCTGTGCACCATCGCGCTCTCCAAGGAGCTGGGCCTGCCGCTGCCCAACCACAAGCTGGAGTCGCTCGCCGCGCACTTCGGCGTCGTCCAGGAGCACGCGCACAACGCGCTGGACGACGCGCGCGTGCTCGCGGAGGCGTTCCGCCCGAGCCTGCGCACGGCCGCCGCGGGGAACGTGCGGCTGCCGCTCCTGGAGTGCCGCCCCCTCACCGAGTGGTCCGAGAAGTCGTCGGTGCCGCGCCAGCCCGGCTCCTCCTCCTACCGGGGCGGCGGTGGCACCTGGCGCCCCTCCCGCAAGCGCCCCGCCTGCCCGTACCCGAACCCGGGGCGCTACGTGCCGGGCGAGCCGCTCAAGCAGGGCATGCGGGTGGCGTTCTCCGGCGACACGTCGGTCGACCGGGAGCTCCTGGAGGACCGGGCGGTCGACGCGGGCCTCCATGTGGCGACGAGCCTGTCCCGGCTGACCAGCCTCCTGGTGACCAATGACCCGGACTCGTACACGTCGAAGGCGGTCAAGGCGAAGCAGTTCGGGACGCCGGTCGTGGACGAGGCGGCGTTCGGTCAGCTCCTGCAGGACGTGACCCCGGCGGACCCGAAGTAGGACGGGCAGACGAGTGAACGCGGGGCGACTCGCCCCGCGACCGCTCGCCCGGCGCCGCCCCGGGCGCCCACCCTGTGGCGCATGGCACGTTGTGAAGTCTGCGGAAACGACTACGGCATGTCCTTCGAGGTGCACGCGCAGGGCGCGGTGCACGTCTTCGACTGCTTCAGCTGCGCGATCCACCGCATGGCGCCGATCTGCGAGCACTGCCGGTGCCGCATCATCGGGCAGGGCGTCGAGGTCGACGGGCACTGGTTCTGCGGGGCGCACTGCTCCCGCGCGGAGGGGAAGGTGGGCATCGTCGACAGCGTCTGAGCACCCGGCTGAGATCACCCCATGGGCGAGTTGTACGGTCATGGGGTGTACCGCTTCCTCCTGACCCGGCAGTGGATCATCCTCACCCTGGTCGCCATCGTCCTCATCCCCACGATGATCCGTCTGGGCATCTGGCAGATGGACCGCTACCACGAGCGCGACGCGAGGAACCAGCTGGTCACGGACGCGCTCAACGCGAAGCCCGTACCGGTGGAGGAGCTGGCGTCCCCCGATCACACGGTCACCAGCAAGGAGCGGTACCGCTCGGTGACCGCGAAGGGCCACTACGACACCGACGACGAGGTCGTCGTGCGGCGCCGCGTGAACTCCAACGAAGAGGTCGGCTTCCACGTCCTGACCCCCTTCGTCCTCGACGACGGCAGGGTCCTGCTGGTCAACCGCGGCTGGATCCCGGCGCCCGGCGCCCAGACCTCGTACCCGGAGGTCCCCGCCCCGCCGCGCGGCGAGACCACCGTCACCGGCCGGCTGATGCCGAACGAGACGACCGAGGCCAGCGGCATCAAGGACCTCAAGGACCTGCCCGACCGGCAGATCATGCTGATCAACAGCAAGGAGCAGGCCGAGCGGCTCGGAAGGACGGTGCTCGGCGGGTACGTCGCGCAGACCGCGCCCGAACCGAAGGGCGGCACGCCCGAGCTGGTCGGAGCCCCCGGCAAGGAGGACTCCGCGCTGAACTACGCGTACGCCATCCAGTGGTGGCTGTTCGCCGCAGCGGTGCCCGTGGGCTGGGTGGTGCTGGTCCGGCGCGAGCTGCGGGAGCGCAGGCGCAAGGAGGAGGCCGCGGCCGACGAGGCGGAGGCACCGGCCTCCGTCGGCTGACCCGGGCGCCGCACGGGACTCACCCGAAATATTGATGCAACCCCGGGCCGATGACGGGGAACCCATGGCGTGTGCGCCCACATATCGAGGACTACGCCCTCATCGGTGACCACCAGACCGCTGCCCTCGTCGGCAGGGACGGCTCGATCGACTGGCTCTGCCTGCCCAGATTCGACTCCCCCGCCTGCTTCGCCGCGCTCCTCGGCAGCGAGGACAACGGGCACTGGCGACTCGCCCCCAAGGGGGCGGAACACTGCACCACGCGCGCGTACCGGTCCGGTTCCCTCGTGCTCGACACCGAGTGGGAGACGCCGGACGGCAGCGTCCGCGTCACCGACTTCATGCCGCAGCGCGACAAGGCGCCCGACGTCGTCCGCATCGTCGAGGGGCTCGGCGGCCGGGTCGCCATGCGCGGCACGCTGCGGCTGCGTTTCGACTACGGCTCCGTGGTGCCGTGGATGCGCCGCTCCGACGGGCATCGGGTGGCCGTCGCCGGTCCTGACTCGGCGTGGCTGCGCAGCGAGCCGAACGTGCACACCTGGGGCGAGGACTTCGGCACCCACTCCGAGTTCACCGTCGAGGAGGGCGAGACCGTCGCCTTCGTCCTGACCTGGCACCCTTCCCACGAGAAGCGTCCGCCGCTCGTCGACCCGCACGAGTCGCTGCGGCACAGCCTGGAGGACTGGCGGGCCTGGGCGGACCGCTGCCGCTACGAAGGACCGCACAAGGAGGCGGTGCTGCGCTCCCTGCTCACCCTCAAGGCCCTCGCCTTCGCGCCGACCGGCGGCATCGTCGCCGCGCCCACCACCTCGCTGCCCGAGGAGATCGGCGGCGTACGGAACTGGGACTACCGGTACTGCTGGCTGCGCGATTCGACGCTGACGCTCGGCGCGCTGCTCTCCGCCGGGTATCTCGACGAGGCAGAGGCGTGGCGGGACTGGCTGCTGCGGGCCGCGGCCGGCGACCCCGCCGACCTCCAGATCATGTACGGGCTCGCGGGCGAGCGGCGCCTCCCCGAGCAGGAGCTGAGCTGGCTCGACGGCTATCACGGCTCCCGCCCCGTACGCGCCGGGAACGACGCGGCGCACCAGCTCCAGCTCGACGTCTACGGCGAGGTCGTCGACTCGCTCGCCCTCGCCCGCCGCGAGGGCCTGAAGGCGCAGCCGCACGCCTGGCGGCTCCAGTTGGCGCTGCTCGACTTCCTGGAGGAGGCGTGGCGCGAACCCGACCAGGGGCTGTGGGAGGTGCGCGGGCCGCAGCGGCACTTCGTGCACTCGAAGGTCATGGTGTGGGTCGCGGCCGACCGCACCGTGCGCGCCATGGAGGACGACCCGGAACTGCCCGGCGACCTCGACCGGCTGCGCAAGCTCCGCGACGACGTGCACCGGGAGGTGTGCGAGCGCGGGTACGACACCGAGCGCGGCACGTTCACCCAGTTCTACGGTTCTTCCGAACTCGACGCTGCGCTGCTGCTCCTGCCCCGCGTCGGGTTCCTGCCGCCGGACGACCCGCGCGTGGTCGGCACGGTCGACGCGGTCCGCGAGGAACTGTCGTACGAGGGTTTCCTGCGCCGCTACAGCGCCGACGAGACCGTGGTGGACGGGCTGCCGGGGCAGGAGGGCACGTTCCTGGTCTGCTCGTTCTGGCTCGCCGACGCGCTGCACATGACGGGGCGCACGAAGGAGGCGCGCGAGCTGTTCGAGCGCCTGGTGGCGCTCCGCAACGACGTGGGGCTGCTTGCCGAGGAGTACGACCCGGTGGCGGGGCGGCAGCTCGGCAACTTCCCGCAGGCGTTCAGCCACATCGGGCTCGTCGGCACCGCGCTGACCCTGTTCGGCGCGCCCGGCGAGGGAGAGGGAGGATAGGGCCATGGATCTTGGACTGAACAACCGTGTGTACGTGATCACCGGAGCGACGCGGGGCCTCGGCAACGCCGCGGCGCGCGAGCTGGTCGCCGACGGCGCGAAGGTCGTCGTCAGCGGGCGCGACGAGCGGAAGGCGAAGGAGGCCGCGGCGGAGCTCGGCCCGAACGCGTACGGAGTCGCCGCCGACAACTCCGACCCGGACGCCGCCGAGCGGCTGATCGCGGCGGCCCGCGAGCAGTTCGGCTCGTTCGACGGGATTCTGGTGAGCGTCGGCGGGCCCGCGCCCGGCTACGTCGCCGACAACACGGACGAGCAGTGGGAGACGGCCTTCGAGTCGGTGTTCCTCGGCGCGGTGCGGCTCGCGCGGGCCGCGGCGGCGCAGCTCGACGAGGGCGGGGTCATCGGGTTCGTGCTCTCCGGCTCCGTGCACGAGCCGATCCCCGGACTGACCATCTCGAACGGACTGCGGCCCGGGCTCGCGGGCTTCGCGAAGTCGCTCGCGGACGAGCTGGGGCCGCGGGGCATCCGCGTCGTGGGCCTGCTGCCCGCGCGCATCGACACGGACCGCGTGCGCGAGCTCGACGGGCTCGCGGCGGACCCGGAGGCGGCGCGGGCCGCGCAGGAGTCCCGCATCCCGCTGCGCCGCTACGGGAAGCCGGAGGAGTTCGGCCGCGCGGCCGCCTTCTTCCTCTCCCCCGCCGCGTCCTACCTCACGGGCGTGATGCTCCCGGTCGACGGCGGGTTCCGCCGCGGCTTCTGACGGCTTCCCGCACCGCCGGTCAGCTCACGCGTTCCGCGCGGTGCTTGGTGGCGCGCAGGCGGACCTCGGTGGGGAGTTCGGACAGGCCCGCCGAGGTGCGGGCCTGCTTCAGGGAGTCCTGGCCGAGCAGGCGCAGCGCCTCGTCGGGCACCGCGTGGGGTTCCAGGGTGAGCGTCACACCTGCCTGCGGCGCGGTGCGCCGGCCGGTGAGGCGGACGGTCGCCCGGTCGACCCCGTCGAGGGCCTCCGCGCCGCCCACGAGGACCGCCTCCAGGGCCCGCCCCCGCAGCAGCGCGCCCTCGCCGTCGCCGCTGTCGACCAGCACCTCGGCCAGCCGGCGGCGGCGCAGCTGGGCCACGAGCCACCACAGGGCGAGCAGCACGACGACGCCGAGCACGGCGATCACCGTCGGCCAGAACCAGCCCGCGTCGTGCCACCGCGCCCGGTCGGCGTCGCTGACCAGCACGTCGTCCGGGCCGTCGTGGATCCACCACGACGGCGGGTTCACCCCGAGCCCGACGGCGAGCACCGAGCCGCCGGCCACGACGAGGACGAGCCCCAGCAGCCCCAGCACGATCCGGTTGACGCTCCTGCGCACGCCGCTCACCCCTTCTTCCCCGGCCGCGCCACGCGCACCGAGAGGCGGGGCGCCTTGCCGAGCCCGAGCGCCTTGATGCCCTCGCCGAGCGTGGCGTCCAAGTCGCTTCGTACGTCGTCGAGTTCACGGAAGTGCGAGAGCGCCCGCACATCCACCTTGGACCGCTTCACCCGGACCCGTACGGACTGCACGCCCGACACCTCCATGGCCCGGTCGCGCAGCACCATCGCCGCGGCCGTGCGGTGCAGCACCGCGCGGACCCCGGGCTGCGTGCGGCGCATGGGCAGCAGCGCCCGAAGCCCCGGCGTCGCCGCGAGCAGGATCAGCCACAGGCCGAGCGCCGCCGCGACGCCCGCGCCCACGAGGACGGCGGTGTCGTCGAGGGGCCGCGTGGCCAGCTCGTCGGCGAGCGTGCGCCGCCACTGCATGGCCGGGCGTCCGGCGCGCACGGCGGCGACGTCGTAGAGGAAGAGCCCCGCGACGCCCAGGATCACGAGCGCGGCGACGGCCGCCGGCACCCGGCGCGCGGACCACAGGCGGCTCGCCTTCGGCTCGCCCTCCAGCGTCGGATGCGGCTCGTACGCGGCGGCGGACGCCGACTGGTCGAGCTCGCCCGTGTCGTGCTCGACCACCGGAATCGGCCGGGTCGGCTCGCTCATCGGATCCTCTCCCGGTCGGTGCCACGGGTGTGCGCCGAATGCAGCCGCTCCACCTGGACGGCCACCTCGGGCACCTCCATTCCCGCCAACTCCCTTACCCGCTGCGAGACTTGACGACGCACGGCGCCGCACTGGGCACCGATGTCCGTCGGGTACTCCAGCTCGAGGCTGATCCGGACCCGCGCGCTGTCGTGCCGCACGGCGACCGTGGCGCTCGGCGTCGCCCCGTCCTCGGGGATCCGATCGAGCGCTTCTCGTGCCGCGTACGCGGCGATCTTCGCGACGACCCGGTCGGCGATCCGGGTCGCGCCGCGTTCGGCGGGCGCGACCTGTGCCGCCATCGGTCACCTCCGCCGATCGCCGCGCGAACGGAAGAACTCGCCGGGTTCGAGGTCCCCTTCGAGGAACCGTCCCGCGACGAAGCCGATGGCGCCGAGCGCCGCCACCAGCAGGAAGGCCCCGAAACCGCCGAAGTATCCGGCGAATCCGAGGGCCATGCCGGCGATCATGCCGACCACGGCCAGATTCATCGTGCGCTCCTCCTGGGGAAGCCCTTGCCCGTCGGTACGCTCACGGATCTCACTGGAGCCTCGACTCCGGCTCCTCGTCCTCCTCGTCCGGCAGCTTCACGTCGCTGACGGCGATGTTCACCTCGACGACCTCGAGCCCGGTCATCCGCTCGACGGCGACGATCACGTTCTCCCGCACGGCGCGCGCGGTGTCCGCGATCGATACGCCGTACTCGACGACGATCTCCAGGTCGAGTGCCGTCTGCACCTCGCCGACCTCGGCCTTCACGCCCCGCGACACGGACTTGGTGCCGCCGGGCACCCGGTCGCGCACCGCGCCGAACGTGCGGGAGATGCCGCTGCCCATCGCGTGGACGCCCTCGACGTCCCGCGCGGCGAGGCCGGCGATCTTCTCCACGACGCCGTCGGCGATGGTGGTGCGTCCCCGGTTGGCGGGGTCGCCGCCACCCTTCTTCGTCACATTGGTCCTGGCTGCGGCGGGAGCCGACGTCTCGCCCGGCTTCTGCGCGGTGTCACTCATCGGGCCATCCCCTCGGTGAGGTGCGATCTCGGTGGGGTGCTGCTTTCTTTTGCCCACATTAAGTGTGGTTGCGCGAAGGCGCGCTCGGTATGGGGCAGCCTGGGTCAATGACCGCTGATCGATGGACGCAGGCAGTGCGTACGCAGCTCGGGCTCGGCAGGCTGCTGCCGCTGGGCGGGCCGGGGGACGGGGCGTGGATCGCCGAACCGGCCGCCGCGGGGGCGTTGCGGCGGGCCGTGCGCGGGGTTCCCGGGGTGCGGCTCGGGTCGCTGCGGATCGGGCTCGCGGATCCGGACGAGGCGGCGGAGTCGGCCGTGCCCGCGCCGCCGAGCGCGCTGCCGCCGGGGGCGCTGCGGGTCACGGCGGACTGCGCGGCTGCGGGGGACGAACCGCTGCCGGTTGCCGCCGATCGGCTGAGGGAGGCGCTGGCGGGGGCGGCGGAGTGGGTCGGGCTCGCGGTGACGGAGGTGGATCTTCGGGTCACCGGGCTGCTGGAGGCCGATCAGGTGGCGGAGGCCGAGGACGAGGGATCCGGCGGGGCGGGGGCCACCGCCACGCCGAAGCCGGGTGATCCGGCGGGGGACGCGGGGCGGGTGGAGCAGGCCGCGCTCGGGGTGCCGGGGGTGGTGCGGCTGACCGGCGCGCTGGGTGGCGTCGGGCGGGCCGTGCGGATCGAGGAGCGGGGAGAGGTGGGGGCCGCGCTGCCGCGGCGGCATGTGCGGGTGGAGGTCGCCGTGGCGGTGGGGGTGCGGCCGGTGGAGGTGGCCGGGGCGGTGCGCTCCGCGGTGGGCCGGGCGCTCGCCGACGGGCCGACCGTCGCCGTGCTGGTCACCTCGGTGGAAGGCTGAATCACCCGGGGGCTTCGCCCCCGGGTCGCCTTGTCCTCGATCGCCGGACGGGCTCGATGTGCCGAGACGGCCTTGCCCCCTACTCCCCCACGCCCGCCAGGTCGCGGAGGCGGCGGCCCTGGGCGGCGCGTTCGGCCGTGCGCTGGGCGTCGAGGGTGCGCGTGGAGGCGCCCTGGAGGAGGGCCTTGGTCTCGATCACGGCGTCGCGCGGCGCGGCGACGAGCGCCGACACCAGGTCACGCGTCGCGTCCGAGAGTTCGCCCGCGGGCACGGCGACGTTCGCGAGGCCCGTGTTCACCGCTTCGTCGGCGTGGACGTAGCGCCCGGTCACACAGATCTCGAGCGCCCGCGCGTATCCGACGAGGCCGACCAGTGGGTGCGTGCCCGTGAGGTCGGGGACGAGGCCGAGGCTGGTCTCGCGCATGGAGAACTGCACATCGTCGGCGACGACGCGCAGGTCGCAGGAGAGAGCCAGCTGGAAGCCCGCGCCAATGGCGTGCCCCTGGACCGCGGCGACCGACAGGATGTCGCTGCGCCGCAGCCAGGTGAAGGCGTCCTGGTACTCGGCGATCGTCGCGTCCAGGGTCGCGTCGTCGCCGCGTGCCAGGTCGATGAAGGACGGCTCGCCGTCGAAGCCCTCGGGCGTGAACGCCTGACGGTCGAGGCCCGCCGAGAAGGACTTGCCCTCGGCGCGCACCACGACGACCCGCACGGACCCCGGCAGGGCACGCCCGGCCTCGGCCAGCGCCCGCCACAGAGCGGGGCTCTGCACGTTGCGCTTGTCCGGGTTGGTCAGGCTGACCGTGGCGATCGCGTCGTCAACGGTGAGCCGGACGCCGTCCTGGTCGAGCAGCGGTGCGGGCAGGTTCATCTGGACCTCCGGGTCTGCGCAGTCGTGAGCGACGCAAATGCGTAAGTGACTGCACAGTAACCACCCGGCCGGACAGCGGACCGACCGGGTGGTCAGTTGGAGCCAGTGAGCCGAACGAGCCCGGCGAAGGTCAGGCCGACGTGGCCTTCTTGCCTCGCGTGGCCCCGCCGCGTCCGCGCAGCGTGACTCCGGATTCGCTCAGCATCCGGTGGACGAAGCCATACGAGCGGCCGGTCTCCTCGGCCAATGCCCGAATGCTCGCACCGGAGTCGTACTTCTTCTTCAGGTCTGCCGCGAGCTTGTCGCGCGCGGCGCCGGTCACCCGGCTGCCCTTCTTCAGAGTCTCGGCCACCCGTGCCTCCTCATGGGAAGTGCGCTCTGGATTTCCCATGATCACCCCTTGCGGGCTTCCTGGCCACCCATTCGGCAAGGTCCATAGACCTCCAATTCCGGATTGACCGGGGATCCACACGAGTGGAGTCGGCAATTCCGAGGAGGTTTCCCGGGCCCCGAAAGCGCTGCACGGAAAGAAGCGGCAGGTCAGCGACAGCCCAGGCGCCGCAAGGGCGCCATGGACCACGCGACGCCGAATTCCGTGCATGACACACCTGAGTGTGAGGCGATCTCACTCAGATGAAGGATCACGGATCGGCCGAATGATCCAGACGAGTGGATCAGTGACTGGATCAAGCAGTTGATCAGTCGATCGATCATCCGGTGATCAGGTGGCGATCTTTGAGTTGAACAGTCGGAGGATCAGTGAGTTGTTGAACGAAACGGCTGTTCCGGTACTCACGCCAGGGCGACGAGATCCGCGTACGCCTGGCCCCACAGGTCCTCGATTCCGTCCGGGAGCAGGATGATCCGCTCCGGCTGGAGCGCGTCGACCGCGCCCTCGTCGTGCGTGACGAGGACAACGGCGCCCTTGTAGGTGCGCAGCGCGCCGAGGATCTCCTCGCGGCTCGCCGGGTCGAGGTTGTTCGTGGGCTCGTCGAGGAGCAGCACGTTCGCGGACGACACGACGAGCGTGGCGAGCGCGAGACGGGTCTTCTCGCCGCCGGAGAGGACGCCGGCCGGCTTGTCGACGTCGTCGCCGGAGAACAGGAACGAGCCCAGCGTCTTGCGGACCTGGACGAGGTCGAGGTCCGGGGCGGCGGAGCGCATGTTCTCCAGGACCGTGCGGTCCGGGTCGAGCGTCTCGTGCTCCTGCGCGTAGTAGCCGAGCTTCAGGCCGTGGCCCTCGATGACCTGGCCCGTGTCGGGCTTCTCGACGCCGCCGAGCAGCTTGAGCAGGGTCGTCTTGCCCGCGCCGTTGAGGCCGAGGATGACGACGCGCGAGCCCTTGTCGATGGCCAGGTCGACGTCCGTGAAGATCTCCAGGGAGCCGTACGACTTCGACAGGCCCTCGGCCATGAGCGGCGTCTTGCCGCACGGCGAGGGCTCGGGGAAGCGCAGCTTGGCGACCTTGTCGGACTGGCGGACCTCCTCGAGGCCCGCGAGGAGCTTGTCGGCGCGGCGCGCCATGTTCTGCGCGGCGACCGTCTTGGTGGCCTTGGCGCGCATCTTGTCGGCCTGCGCGTTCAGGGTCGCGGCCTTCTTCTCGGCGTTCTGCCGCTCGCGCTTGCGGCGCTTCTCGTCCGCCTCGCGCTGCTGCTGGTAGAGCTTCCAGCCCATGTTGTAGACGTCGATCTGGGAGCGGTTGGCGTCCAGGTAGAAGACCTTGTTGACGACCGTCTCGACCAGTTCGACGTCGTGGGAGATGACGATGAAGCCGCCGCTGTAGTTCTTCAGGTAGTCGCGCAGCCAGACGATCGAGTCCGCGTCGAGGTGGTTCGTGGGCTCGTCGAGGAGGAGCGTGTCCGCGTCGGAGAAGAGGATGCGGGCCAGCTCGATACGGCGGCGCTGACCGCCGGAGAGCGTATGGAGGGGCTGGCCGAGGACGCGGTCGGGCAGGTTGAGCGCGGCGGCGATGGTGGCGGCCTCGGCCTCGGCGGCGTACCCGCCCTTGGTGAGGAACTCCGTCTCCTGGCGCTCGTACTGGCGCAGGGCCTTGGCCTGCGTGGCGCCCGTGCCGTTCGCGATGCGCTGCTCGTTCTCGCGCATCTTGCGCATCAGAACGTCGAGGCCGCGCGCGGACAGGATGCGGTCGCGGGCCAGCACGTCGAGGTCGCCGGTGCGCGGGTCCTGCGGCAGGTAGCCGACCTCGCCGGAGCGGCTGATGGTGCCGCCGGCCGGCTGGCCCTCGCCCGCGAGGCACTTGGTGAGGGTCGTCTTGCCTGCGCCGTTGCGGCCGACGAGGCCGATGCGGTCGCCCTTGGCGACACGGAAGGTGGCGTTCTCGATGAGGATGCGCGCGCCCGCGCGCAGTTCGATGCCCGATGCGGTGATCAAGGGAGGTACTCCAGGACAGGATTAACGGCTGGTTGACAGGGCGGGGGCCAATCAGCGCCGCTAATGCACCCAGAGAAGAAACGTCATACGAGCCAGTTTAGCGGTGCGGTGCAAGCGCTTTTTCCGGGTGGCCGCGTCCCCCGTTCGGCCCTCCGATCCGGCTGCCCCGACCAGCGGCGTAACAGGATGAGGGGGTCGATGACCGGCGAGAAGGCGGTGCGCATGCAGTTCGACGACGACGCGCGTCTGGACACCTCCGAGGTGTCGGACGTGCGCGGCAGCCGGCTTCCCGGTGGCAGGGCCACGCTGGGCGGCGGCCTCGTGGGTGTGATCGCGCTCGTCCTCGGGCTGCTCTTCGGGACGGACGAGTTCGGGCTCTCGGACGGCACCACCGGCGCCCCGGCGGCCCGGATGTCCAGCGAGGCGCAGGTCCAGGAGGAGTGCCGGACGGGCGCGGACGCGAACAGCAGGCAGGACTGCAGGACCGTCGCCGTGGTCAACAGCGTGCAGGACTTCTGGGACGCGGAGTTCCGGCGCAGGGGCGGCACGTACTCCCCCGCGTCGACGGTGTTCTTCACCAGCCAGGTGGCCACGGCCTGCGGCTCGGCGACCTCGGCGGTGGGCCCCTTCTACTGCCCCGGCGACCGGCGGGTCTATCTGGACCTGGGCTTCTACGACGAGCTGCGCACGAAGTTCGGTTCGAGCGGCGGGCCCTTCGCGCAGGCGTACGTGGTGGCGCACGAGTACGGCCACCACGTGCAGAACCTGACGGGCACGCTGAGCCGCGCCCAGGACGGGCGCACGGGCGAGGGCAGCAACGCGGTCCGCGTCGAGCTCCAGGCCGACTGCTACGGCGGCGTGTGGGCGCGGCACGCGACGACCACGCCCACCGAGTCCACCGGCAGGCCGCTGATCACCAGCCTCACCGACGCCGACATCCGTGACGGGCTCGACGCCGCCGCGGCGGTCGGCGACGACCGGATCCAGGAGCGGTACCAGGGCCGGGTGACGCCCGAGACGTGGACCCACGGCTCGGCCGCGCAGCGCCAGCAGTGGTTCGACCGGGGCTTCCGGAGCGGCGACATGGCGCAGTGCGACACGTTCCGCTGAGCCGCTGAGCCGGCGGGCTACGCCCCGCCGGTGTGCACCTGGAACGCCGCCCTGCGGACCGCCTTCGCGAGCGCCGGGTCCGGGTGCGCCGCGGCGAGCGCGACCAGCACCTGCACCGTGCGCGGATGCCCGACGGCGCGCACCTCCTCGATGAGCGCGGGCACGGTCGGCTGCACCGCGGTCTCCAAGTGCCGTACGAGGAGGGGGGCTTCGCCGTGGTCGGCGACGGCGGCGGCGGTGTCCACCCACAGCCAGGTCGCCTCCTCGCGGCTGAGCACGCCGTGCACGTCCTCGGGGTCGGCGCCCTCGTGTTCGGCGAGCCACAGCAGCGCGTACGGGCGCAGGTGGACGTCGTCGGCGGCGCGCCTGACCTCGGGCTCGGCGGGGGCGCCGACGACGCGCAGCGCCTCGAAGGCGAGTCCGCGCAGCAGGGCGTCCTCGCCGCGGGCGGCGTCGAGGAGGTCGGTGACGGCGGTGCCGATGTCGCGGGCGGCGAGCCAGGCCCGGTACTCGTCGCGGGCCGCCTTGGGGCGAAGCCGCGCGCAGCCGCGCAGCATGTCCTCGGCCGACACCTCGATGTTCCCCGCCGGGGACTGGGCGGCGACGCAGATCTGCTCCAGCTTGACCCACACCGCCCAGCTGCCCAGCGGGGTGAGCCTGGCGTGCCCGTCCTCGTAGGTGAGCGCGCCGACGGCGGCGAGGGCGCGCAGGGACCATTCGAGCAGCGGGAGCAGCGGGGTGTCCTGCGGGGCGACCGGTTCCGGCTGGGGCCCGAAGGGGATCTCGCAGCGCTCCGTGCGCAGCTCGGTGACGCGCTGGTCGAGGAGGTCGAGGAGCTGCGGCGCGGCCACCGGGTCGGCCATCAGCTGGAGGAAGCTGAGGAGCTGCGGCACGGCCTCGACGACCTCGGCGACGGCGGCGGGGTCGACGCCTTCGGGGGCCGGGTGGACGAGCGACCAGGCGTCGAACAGGGCGACCCAGCCGCGCAGCACGGCGGTGTCGTCGCGGTCCCAGGCGCGCAGCCGCCAGCCGGGGCGGGCGCTGGCGCCGTGCACCTCGACGAGTCCGGCGAGGCGCGCGGTGTCCCAGTGCGCGCGGACCTGATCGACCGTCAGCGCGAGCTCGTCCGCGGCGCGCAGGGCGGTCGCGTCGGAGAGGGTGCCCTTGCCGTCGCGGGCGGCGACGCTGTTGCCCGGACCGATCCTGGTGTCCGCCCAGCGGGCCACGCGGACGGCGTCGGCGAGGTCGCGGCGGGCCGCGCGGGCGAGTTCCGACGGCGGCGGGGTGCCCTCCGGTGGCCGGGGCGCGGGACGGCGTGCGGCCACGGGCCGCGGGGTCGGGGCGGCCAGGGGCTGGCGGCGCGGGCTGACGAGTCGGAGCCTGGAGTCGCGCGGGGTACGGGACGTCACGAAGGGCAGTCTCTCGGTTGACCCCGCCATTTCCCAAACGGGGGCCTACATCAACGGCGTCAGGAACCTTCTGAGCGCCTCTTCGTAGCCCTTCGGGTCCGCGTTCCACATGGCGTTGTGGGGTGCCTCGTCGACCTCGTGGAGCGTGACGAGGTCCGGGCGGCGGTCGGCCAGGCGGCGGGAGAGCGCCCAGGGGGCCACCCGGTCGTCGGGGCCGTGGACGAGGAGCGTGGGGATCTTCAGGCCGCTGGGGTCGGCGACCTCGGCGAGCCGGTCGCCGCTCAGCCCGGTGCGGCCCTGCGCGGCGCGGACGGCGAGCGGCAGCAGGACGCCGGGGGTGCGGCGGGCGCGGGCCAGGGCGCGCAGCGTGGCCTCCCAGCTGAGCACGGGCGAGTCGAGGACGAGGCCCTTGATCCGGTCGCGCAGCGCCGAGTGGGCCGCCGCGTGCAGGGCCATCGCGGCGCCGGTGGACCAGCCGAGCACGATGACGTCGCGGGCGCCGTGCCGCACGGCGTGCCGGATCGCCGCGTCGAGGTCGCGCCACTCGGTCTCGCCGAGGTGGTTCAGGCCGTCCGGGGAACGGGGCGCGCCGAGGTCGCCGCGGTAGGCGAGGTCGAGCACGGGGAACTGGTGGCGGTGCAGGAACTCCATGAGGTTCATGGGGTGTTCGCGGGTGGTGCCGAGGCCGTGCACGGTGAGCACCCAGGTGTCGCGGGTGCCGGGCAGGAACCAGGCGGGCAGCCCGCCGAGTTCGCCCGGCACGTCCATGTCGGCGTGGTCGAGGCCGAGCGCCGACTTGGGGTCGCCGAGGTGCACCTGGGGCGTGAGCCAGGCCTTGGCGCCGGCTTCCAGGGTGCCGTGGGTGACCCGCTCCAGGCGGCGTACGACGGTGTCGGCGGAGTGGCCCGCCGACTCGACCACGGGGCCGACGACCGCGTGGTAGCCGTCGCCCTGCAGCCCGTACGTGCCGGGGCGCAGCGAGGCCAGGTCGCGGGTGAGGGTGATCTGGCCCGCTGCCGTGGCGTGCACGGTGAGGCGTGGCTCGGTGGGCAGCGGGCGGCCCGCGGGGGCCCTGAGCGCTGCGTCGCTGGCCAGGCGGCCCGCGGCGATGGCGGCGGCCGAGGCCCCTACGGCGGCGGTGACGGCAGCGGCCGTCGCTTTGGCGGTGCGCACCCGTCCAGTGTCGGGGTCCCGGCCCGCCGCGGCCAGTGGGACGACGGCCCCGGGTGACGCGGGCCGCTCATCGGCCGCCTGGCTGCCCGTATCCGCTCAGCCGTTCCTCGACCTCGCGCAGCTGGTCGTCCGTCAGGAGGGAGGGGGTACGGCCGGGGACGGAGTGGGCGGTGAGCCAGAGGCGGCACATCCACTCGAGCTGGGCGGTGCGGTCGTAGGCGCGGGCGAGCGTGTCCCCATAGGTGACGGTGCCGTGGTTCTGGAGCAGGCAGCCGGTGCGTCCGGCGAGCGCGCGCAGCATGTTCTCGGCCAACTCCGGGGTTCCGTACGTCGCGTAGGGGGCGACGCGGACGGGGCCGCCGAGGGCCGCGGTCATGTAGTGCACGGGCGGGAGTTCGGGTACGAGCGTGGAGACGGCGGTGGCGTGCACGGCGTGGGTGTGGACGACGGCGCGGGCGTCGGTGTGCCGGTAGACCGCGAGGTGCATGGGCAGTTCGCTGGTCGGTTCGAGGCGGCCCGCCCGGCGCTTCCCGTCGAGTCCCACGGCGAGGAGGTCGGCCGGGCCGAGCGCGTCGTAGGGGACTCCGCTCGGCGTCACCAGCACCGTGTCGCCGTCGGGGCCGTCCTCGCCGCCGCTCGCGGGCACGCGGACGGAGACATTGCCGGAGGTGCCGACGACCAGTCCGTCGGCGACCGTGCGGCGGGCCGTCGCGAGGAGTTCCTGCCATGACTCGTCGAGTTCCGTCATGGCGCGCATCCTGCCAGCCGCCGGGCGGCGGAGCCGGTGCAGGTTAGTGCGGACTCCATTCCTCCGGAATCCCCCATATGGGCATTGATCGGATTCTGATGGCGATTGGCTGATCTTTGCCAGGTATTTGATTATGTCCCGGCGCTGTCTGGGAGATCTCCCCTTGAATCGGCATGCACGTCACTTTCGGGGGGTACCCATGGCCCGCACCCGTACCGCGTCCCCGCGTCGCTCCCGCGTCGCAGCGATCACGTCCGTCGTCGCGCTGACCGTCGGCGGCACCGTGCTCGCGGAGCTCCCCGCCCAGGGAGCCGGAAAGCCGCGCGGACACGATGTCTCCTCGCACCAGAAGAACGTCGACTGGCAGAAGGCGAGGAGCAAGGGAGCCCGGTTCGTCTACGTGAAGGCGACCGAGTCGACGAACTACCGCAACCCCTATTTCTCGAAGCAGTACAACGGGGCCCGCAACGCGGGCATCGTCCGGGGCGCCTACCACTTCGCGCTGCCCCAGAAGTCCTCCGCCAAGGCACAGGCCTCGTACTTCGTCCGCAACGGCGGGGCGTGGCGGCGCGACGGCTGGACGCTGCCGCCCGCGCTCGACATCGAGTACAACCCGTACGGCAAGGGCAAGCACCCCTGCTACGGGCTGAGCAAGGGCGCGCTGGTCTCGTGGATCCAGTCGTTCAGCGACGAGATCGTCCGCTCGACCGGGCGCCGTCCGGTCATCTACACCAACGCGCGATGGTGGAAGCAGTGCACGGGGAACAGCGGCGCCTTCGCCGCGAACCACGCGTTGTGGCTCGCCCGGTACGACCGGAGCGCGGGCGCACTACCGGCGGGCTGGAACTACTGGACGTTCTGGCAGTACGGCGAGAGCGGCCGGCTGCCGGGTGACCAGAATCTCTTCAACGGCTCGCTGGACCAGCTCAAACGGTTCGCGCGGGGCTAGCGGACGCCCCCTTCGAAGGCCCCCGGAGCCCGTGGTTCCGGGGGCTTTCGGCGTCTCGAACCGGAACCGGCGCCGCCGTCCCGCGCGAAGCGGAGCGGCGGCCCTCCGGATCGGGTCACCGGGGCGCCCGGCCCAGTTCATCTTCCGTTCACTCGGGCTCTTTACGTTCCGAAGAACCACTGACGTCCAACCGAAGCCTGGGTAAATGGAACACATCACGCTGCTCCTGGCGATCGTGATCGTTACCGCACTGGTCTTTGACTTCACCAACGGTTTCCACGACACGGCCAACGCGATGGCGACGACCATCTCGACTGGCGCCCTCAAGCCGAAGACGGCGGTGGCCATGTCCGCCGTGCTGAACCTCGTCGGAGCGTTCCTCTCCGTCGAGGTGGCGAAGACCATCTCCGGCGGCATCATCAATGAGGACGGCCTCAAGACAGAGGTCATCTTCGCGGCGCTCGTAGGCGCCATCCTCTGGAATCTGCTGACCTGGCTGCTCGGCCTGCCGTCCAGCTCCTCGCACGCGCTGTTCGGCGGCCTCATCGGCGCCGCGGTCATGTCGATGGGCTGGTCCTCGGTCAACGGCGGCACCGTCGTCACCAAGGTGCTGCTGCCCGCGGTGGCCGCGCCGCTCGTCGCCGGCATCGCCTCGATGCTGGCCACCCGCCTCACGTACCGCATCAGCAAGAAGACGGACGAGAAGGCGACCGCCAAGGGGTACCGCGCCGGGCAGATCGCCTCCGCGGGCCTCGTCTCCCTCGCGCACGGCACGAACGACGCGCAGAAGACCATGGGCATCATCACCCTCGCCCTGATCACCGGCGGCGTGCTCGCGCCGGACGCCGACCCGCCGATGTGGGTCATCGTCTCGGCCGGTCTCGCCATCGCCCTCGGCACGTACCTGGGCGGCTGGCGCATCATCCGCACCATGGGCAAGGGCCTCACCGAGCTGGCGCCGCAGCAGGGCTTCGCGGCGCAGACCAGCGCGGCGACCGCCATCCTCGCCTCCTCGCACCTGGGCTTCTCCCTCTCCACCACGCAGGTCTGCTCCGGCGGTGTGATGGGCGCGGGCCTCGGCCGCAAGGGCGGCGTCGTCCGCTGGTCGACCGCGAGCCGGATGTTCATGGCCTGGGGCCTGACCCTGCCGGCCGCAGGCCTTGTGGGCGCGGGCGCCGAGTTCCTGACCAAGCAGGGCCCGTGGGGCGTCGGCGTCACCGCCGCGCTGCTCGTGCTCGGTTCCGGTGTCATCTGGAAGCTGTCGCGCCGCAACTCCATCGACCACACCAACGTCACGGCCGACGAGCCGCACGCCGAGGCCCCCGGTGTCGTGACGACCGCGATCGCCTCGGTCACCCCGCCGCCTGCGGGCACGGTCGAGTCGGCCGAGTCCGAGCCGAGGACCGCGGACCGGCCGAAGGCCGGAGCGGTCAACGACCCCGCGCGCCCCGCCGGCGCCACGCTGTAAGGAAGCAGGACAGGTATGAAGATCGACTGGGCGGCCCTCGGCTCCGTCTTCGGTGTCTCGCTCGTGGTCACCGTGGCCCTCGTCGGCCTGTTCACCCTCGGCATCGTCGGCCTCTCCAAGCGGGAGTCCGCGGCGCGTGAGGGGGGCTCGGCGACGGTCGCGACGTCCGGTGCCTACGTCTGCTTCGCCCTGTGCGCGGCGGCCGTGGCCTACGGGATCTATCTGATCGTGGCCTGACCCGGCCCCGATGACGCACCGATGGGGTGCGGGACGTGCGACGTCCCGCACCCCATCCGCGTACTGAACAACAAGTTGACGTGCCAACTCGGGGCGTGGTGGACTTCCCCCGCCATATACGGCAGCAGTTCGAGGAAGCCGGTGCGAATCCGGCGCGGTCCCGCCACTGTGAGCCCCGTTCCCTCGGGGCGAGCCAGGAACTCTCGCTGCCGGTCTCGTCGAACCAGGGCGTGGACACCCTGAGTGAGGACACCTACCGCCATGTTCGCCCAGCGCGGCGTCCGGCGGCCCGAGCGCGTCTTTGCCTCCGGTGCCGCCGTCGGAATGTTCGCCGACCTTCTTCTTGGTGATCCGCGCAGAGGGCATCCCGTCGCCGGGTTCGGTCGGGCCGCCGCGGCCGTCGAGCGCCGGCTGTGGCGCGACCACCGGGGCGCCGGCACGCTGCACGCCGTGGTGTGCGCGGGAGGCGCCGCCGCCGCGGCCGCCGCCGCGGCCCGTCTCGTCCGCCGCTCCCCCACCGCGTCCGTCGCGCTGACGGCCGCCGCCACCTGGGCCGTCGTCGGCGGCACCTCGCTGGGCCGGGAGGCGCGGGCCGTCGGATCCGCCCTGGAGGCCGGGGACGTGGAACTGGCCCGTGAGCTGCTGCCCCGGCTGTGCGGCCGCGATCCGCAGGGCCTGGACGCCGACGGGATCGCGCGCGGCGTCGTCGAGTCCGTCGCCGAGAACACCTCCGACGCCGTCGTGGGCGCGCTCGTGTGGGGCGCGCTCGGCGGAGTGCCGGGCCTGGTCGCGTTCCGCGCCGTGAACACGCTCGACGCGATGGTCGGTCACAAGTCCCCGAAGTACCGGCGGTTCGGCTGGGCGTCGGCCCGCCTCGACGACGTGGCCGGCTGGCCGGGCGCCCGCCTCACCGGCGCCCTCGCGGTCCTCGGCGGCGGCAGGCCGCGGCAGGCGCTGGCCGCGTGGCGTGCGGACGCCGGGCGGCATCCGAGCCCCAACGCGGGGGTCGTCGAGGCCTCCTTCGCGGGCGCGCTCGGGGTGCGGCTCGGCGGGACGCTGGCGTACGGCGGACGGGTCGAGCACCGGCCGGTCCTGAACGCCCCGGGGCGGGCGGTCGAGGTGCGTGATGTGGATCGGGCCGTGCGGTTGTCACGGCGGGTGTCTCTGTTGGCGTTGGGAGTCTGTGTGGGTGCGCGACTGGCTGTACGAGCGCGGGGGCGGCGATGACGGGCGGCGGGCTGCTCGTCGCGGGGACCACCTCCGACGCGGGCAAGAGCGTCGTGACCGCCGGGATCTGCCGGTGGCTGGTGCGGCAGGGCGTGAAGGTCGCGCCGTTCAAGGGCCAGAACATGTCCCTGAACTCGTTCGTGACGCGCGAGGGCGCCGAGATCGGGCGGGCGCAGGCGATGCAGGCGCAGGCCGCGCGGGTGGAGCCGAGCGCCCTGATGAATCCGGTGCTGCTCAAGCCGGGCAGCGACCGCAGCAGCCAGGTCGTCCTCATGGGCAGGCCCGTGGGCGAGCTGAGCGCGCGCGGGTACCACGGGGGGCGGCAGGCCACCCTGATGGACACCGTCGTCGGGTGTCTGGAGGAGCTGCGCTCCACGCACGACGCCGTGATCTGCGAGGGCGCCGGATCGCCCGCCGAGATCAATCTGCGGCGCACCGACATCGTGAACATGGGGCTGGCGCGGGCCGCGCGGCTGCCGGTCCTCGTGGTCGGGGACATCGACAGGGGCGGCGTCTTCGCGTCGTTCTTCGGGACGACGGCGCTGCTCGCCCCCGAGGACCAGGAGCTGCTGGCCGGGTACCTGGTGAACAAGTTCCGCGGTGACGTGAGCCTGCTGGAGCCGGGGCTCGACATGCTCAAGTCCCTCACCGGGCGCGACACCTACGGCGTGCTGCCGTTCCAGCACGGCCTCGGCATCGACGAGGAGGACGGGCTCCGGGTGTCGTTGCGGGGCGCCGTACGGGAGTCGGTCGTGGCGCCGCCGGTCGGCGAGGACGTGCTGCGGGTCGCCGTCTGCGCGATCCCGCTGATGTCGAACTTCACCGATGTGGACGCGCTGGCCGCCGAGCCCGGGGTCGTCGTGCGGTTCGTGGACCGGGCGGAGGAGCTCGTCGACGCGGACCTCGTGGTGGTGCCGGGGACGCGCGGCACGGTGCGGGCGCTCGACTGGCTGCGCGAGCGCGGGCTCGCGGACGCGCTCGCACGGCGGGCCGCCGAAGGACGCCCCGTGCTCGGCATCTGCGGCGGCTTCCAGGTGCTCGGCGAGACCATCGAGGACGAGGTCGAGTCGCGGGCCGGCGTCGTCGACGGGCTCGGACTGCTCCCCGTACGGGTGCGGTTCGAGGCCGAGAAGACGCTCGCGCGGCCGGTCGGCGAGGCGCTCGGCGAGCACGTCGAGGGGTACGAGATCCATCACGGGGTCGCCGAGGTGCTGGGCGGCGAGGCGTTCCTCGACGGGTGCCGGGTCGGGGACGTGTGGGGGACGCACTGGCACGGGTCGCTGGAGTCGGACGGGTTCCGGCGGGCGTTCCTGCGGGAGGTCGCCGCGGCGGCGGGGCGGCGGTTCGTGCCGGCGCCGGACACGTCGTTCGAGGCGCTTCGGGAGGAGCAGCTCGACCGGCTCGGGGATCTGATCGAGCGGCATGCGGATACGGATGCGCTCTGGCGGTTGATCGAGGGCGGGGCGCCAGGCGGGTTGCCGTTCGTGCCGCCGGGGGCGCCGTGATGGGAAGTCGCCCCCGCCGCCCCTTCCCGTCCCGTCCCCGGGGGCTGCGCCCCCGGACCCCCTTCGCGCAGTTCCCCGCGCCCCTGAAAACGTTCCACTCACTGGAGGTTGACGGCTGATGGCCACCCCCTATCCGTTCTCCGCCGTCGTCGGGCAGGACGATCTGCGGCTCGCCCTGTTGTTGAACGCCGTGTCGCCCGCCGTCGGCGGTGTGCTCGTGCGCGGTGAGAAGGGGACCGCCAAGTCCACCGCCGTGCGGGCGCTGTCCGCGCTCATGCCGGATGTGGACGTCGTCGCCGGATGCCGGTTCTCGTGCGATCCGGCGAACCCCGATCCGCAGTGCCCCGACGGTCCGCACGCCGACGCTCCCGGGGCGCGGCGGGACGCCCGGATGGTCGAGCTGCCCGTCGGCGCGTCCGAGGATCGGCTCGTGGGCGCGCTCGACATCGAGCGGGCGCTGTCCGAGGGCGTGAAGGCGTTCGAGCCGGGGCTGCTGGCCGACGCCCACCGCGGGATCCTGTACGTCGACGAGGTCAACCTGCTCCACGACCACCTCGTCGACCTGCTGCTCGACGCCGCCGCGATGGGCGCCTCGTACGTGGAGCGCGAGGGCGTCTCCGTACGGCACGCCGCGCGCTTCCTGCTCGTGGGGACGATGAACCCCGAGGAGGGCGAGCTGCGGCCGCAGCTGCTCGACCGGTTCGGGCTGACCGTGGAGGTCGCCGCCTCGCGGGAGCCGGAGCAGCGGGTGGAGGTCGTGAAGCGGCGGCTCGCCTACGACGACGACCCCGAGGGCTTCGCGAGCCGCTGGGCCGACGACGAGGCCGAGGTGCGGGCCAGGATCGTGGCCGCGCGCGAGCTGCTGCCCCACGTGCGGCTCGGTGACCGGGCGTTGACGCAGATCGCGGCGACGTGCGCGGCGTTCGAGGTGGACGGCATGCGCGCCGACATCGTGATGGCGCGGACGGCGACGGCGCTCGCCGCCTGGGCGGGCCGCACCGAGGTGCTCGCGGAGGACGTGCGGCAGGCCGCGCTGCTCGCGCTGCCGCACCGCAGGCGCCGCAACCCGTTCGACGCGCCGGGCCTCGACGAGGACAAGCTCGACGAGACCCTTGACGAGTTCGGGCCCGAGGACGAGCCGGAGGAGCCGGAGGGCCCCGAGGGCGACGGCGACGACGACCCCGACGGCGGCGGCCCCGGCGGTGGCGGCGGGGTACCGCCCCAGGACGGGCCGCACGACGCCCCGCAGGAGACCGGCGACGCGCCGCAGGACGCCCCCGCCGGTGACGACAGGGCCGACTCCCCCGAGGAGCCCGCCGCCGCGCCCGCGGCCGGTGCCGGGGCGTCCGAGCAGAAGCCCGTGGCGGCCGGTGAGCCCTTCCGCACGAAGATGCTGAGCGTTCCCGGGCTCGGCGAGGGCGCGGCGGGGCGCAGGTCCCGGGCCCGTACCGAGCACGGCCGCACCACGGGTGCCACCCGGCCGCGCGGCGCCCTGACGAAGCTGCATCTGGCGGCGACCGTGCAGGCCGCCGCCCCGCACCAGCGGGCGCGCGGGCGCTCCGGGCGCGGGCTCGTCGTGCGCCGTGACGATCTGCGGCAGGCGACCCGCGAGGGCCGTGAGGGCAACCTCGTGCTGTTCGTGGTCGACGCCTCCGGTTCGATGGCGGCGCGGCAGCGGATGGCGGCCGTGAAGGGCGCGGTGCTCTCGCTGCTGCTCGACGCCTACCAGCGGCGCGACAAGGTGGGGCTCGTGACGTTCCGGAAGTCGGGCGCCGAGGTGGCGCTGCCGCCCACGTCGAGCGTGGACGCGGCGGCGGCCCGCCTGGAGTCGCTGCCCACCGGCGGGCGCACCCCGCTGGCGGCCGGACTCCTGAAGGCGCACGACGTGCTGCGCGTGGAGCGGCTTCGGGACCCGGCGCGGCGGCCGCTGATGGTCGTCGTGACGGACGGGCGGGCGACGGGCGGCCCCGAGCCGGTGAAGCTGGCGGCCCGGGCGGCCGGGCTGCACGCCGCCGAGGGCACCGCGAGCGTCGTCGTCGACTGCGAGACCGGCATGGTGCGGCTCGGGCTCGCCGGGCAGCTCGCCGGTCAACTGGGCGGCACGGCGGTCGCGTTGGACGAGCTGCGGGCGGACTCCATCGCCGGGCTCGTGAAGGACGTACAGGGATCCGAACGGAACATCAGGAGGGCCGCTTAATGCCGCAGGGACAGCCGAGCGTCGTACCGAACGACGGACTGACGACACGTCAGCGCCGCAACAGGCCGCTGGTGTTCGTGCACACCGGCATCGGCAAGGGCAAGTCGACGGCCGCCTTCGGGCTCGCCCTGCGCGCCTGGAACCAGGGCTGG
Organism: Streptomyces sp. SDT5-1; assembly: GCF_052245995.1. Taxonomy (NCBI): domain Bacteria; kingdom Bacillati; phylum Actinomycetota; class Actinomycetes; order Kitasatosporales; family Streptomycetaceae; genus Streptomyces; species Streptomyces sp. SDT5-1. Next base: position 2,398,619 of record NZ_CM125963.1, read on the forward strand.
CCGATCGGGGTGTTCCAGTTCGTCAAGTCGGCGAAGTGGAAGGTCGGCGAGGAGAACGCGCTCAAGACGCTCGGCGCGAGCGGCGAGGGCGGCACCGTGGCCTGGCACAAGATGGGCGAGGGCTGGTCGTGGGTGCAGCGCGATGACCAGGCGGACAACGAGGAGAAGGCCCGCGAGGGCTGGGAGCAGGTCAAGCGCGACCTGGCCGCGGAGACGTACCGGCTCTACGTGCTCGACGAGTTCGCCTACCCGCTGCACTGGGGCTGGATCGACGTGGACGACGTCATCGAGACGCTGCGGAACCGGCCGGGTCAGCAGCACGTCGTGATCACGGGCCGCAACGCGCCGGAGAAGCTGGTGGAGTTCGCGGACCTCGTCACCGACATGTCGAAGGTGAAGCACCCGATGGACGCGGGTCAGAAGGGCCAGCGGGGCATCGAATGGTGAGTGTGCCCCGCCTTGTGGTGGCCGCGCCGGCCTCCGGCACCGGGAAGACGACGGTGGCGACGGGCCTGATGGCGGCGTTCGCCGAGCGCGGGCTCGCCGTGTCGCCGCACAAGGTGGGGCCCGACTACATCGACCCCGGCTACCACGCGCTCGCGACCGGCAGGCCGGGGCGGAACCTCGACGCGTACATGTGCGGGCCCGAGCTGGTCGCCCCGCTGTTCGCGCACGGCTCCGCGGGCTGTGAACTGGCCGTCGTGGAAGGCGTGATGGGCCTGTTCGACGGGGCGTCGGGCGAGGGCGAGCTGGCGTCGACGGCGCATGTCGCGAAGCTGCTCAAGGCGCCCGTCGTGCTCGTCGTCGACGCGTCGTCGCAGTCGCGGTCCGTGGCGGCGCTCGTGCACGGCTTCGCGTCGTTCGACCCGGAGGTGCGGCTCGCGGGCGTCATCCTCAACAAGGTCGGCTCGGACCGCCACGAGGCGCTGCTCCGCGAGGCCATGGAGGAGGTCGGCGTCCCCGTGTACGGGGCGCTGCGCCGCGTCCCGCAGGTCGCGACGCCGTCCCGGCACCTGGGTCTCGTGCCGGTGGCGGAGCGGAGCTCGGAGGCCGTGGACTCGGTGCGGGCCGCCGCGGCGATGGTCCGCGAGGGGTGCGACCTGGAGGGGTTGCTGGAACTGGCCCGTAGCGCGCCGGCTCTCCGTACGGATGTGTGGAGTCCCGGTGGGCCGGGAGCGCCGGGCGAAGCCGGGGGTGACGTCGCGGGGCTCCGCCCCGGACCCCGCGCCTCAAACGCCGGCGGGGCTGGATTTTCCCAGCCCGTCGTGGCGGTCGCCGGAGGCGCGGCCTTCACGTTCTCGTACACCGAGCACACCGAGCTGCTGCGGGCGGCGGGCGCCGAGGTCGTGGCGTTCGATCCGCTGCGCGACGAGGCCCTGCCGGAGGCCACCGCGGCGATCGTCATCGGCGGCGGCTTCCCCGAGGTGTACGCCCCCGAGCTGTCGGCCAACGAGCGGCTGCGCAAGGCCGTGGCCGAACTGGCGCGCGGCGGCGCCCCCGTGCTCGCCGAGTGCGCGGGCCTGCTGTACCTCTCGCGTTCGCTGGACGGTCAGCCGATGTGCGGCGTGCTCGACGCGGACGCGAAGATGTCCGGCCGCCTCACGCTCGGCTACCGGGACGCGGTGGCCGTGACCGACAGCCCGCTGGCACCGGCCGGGGCCCGGCTGCGCGGCCACGAGTTCCACCGGACCGTCCTCGAACCGGGCGCGGGCCCCACGCCCGCCTGGGGCATGCGGCTGCCGACGCCGCGCGTCGAGGGCTATGTGCAGGACGGCGTGCACGCCAGCTATCTGCACACGCACTGGGCGGCGCTGCCCGACATCGCGCGGCGCGTCGTGGAGCGGTGCGCCGCGCCGTGAACAGGTCAGCCCGCGACGCCCACCACGAGCCAGATGAACGCCGCGCCCGCGACCGTGCAGAGCAGGGTCGAGCGGGCGGGGTGTTCGTGGTGGGCCTCCGGGAGGATCTCGGCGGCGGCCAGGTAGAGCAGCACGCCGCCGAAGAAACCGAGATAGCCGCCGAGCAATTGCTCCGGAATGGTGAACAGGAGCGTCGACGCGGCGCCCACGACGGGCGCGCAGGCGTCCGCGAACAGCATCGTCAGCGCCTTGCGGCGGGCGTTCCCGTACAGCCGGGTGATCGTGTACGTGTTGAAGCCGTCGGCGAAGTCGTGGGCGATCACGGCGAGCGCCACGGCCGCGCCCATGCCGCCGCCGACCTGGAACGCGGCGCCGATCGCCATGCCGTCCATCAGGCTGTGCCCGACCATCGCGGACGCCGCCGTGAGCCCCACCTCCGGGGCCCGGCCGTTCGCGCCCTCCTCGGCGCCGTGCGCGGCCTGGCGGCGGGCCAGCAGGTGCTCCATGATGTGCGCGCCGAGGAACCCGGCGACGAACAGCAGCAGCGCCGCCGGCACCCCGAACACCGCGCCGCCCGCCGCCTCCAGGGCCTCGGGCAGCAGGTCGAGGCCGACGACGCCGAGCATGAGGCCGCCGGCGAGGCCGAGCACCAGGTGCCGCCGGTCGGTGACCCGCTGCGCGGTCCAGCCACCGACCAGGGTCATCAGAAAGGCGCTCAGCGCCACGATCACGGCCATGGCCCCTTGCTAACCCATCCGGGGGCCCGCGCGCACGTCCGGGGCCCCGGTGTCGTCGTCGGCGTCGGCGCCCGCAGGGGTGTGCCGGCGGACGAGGTGCTGGGCCTGGTCAGGGCGGCGCTCGCCGAGGCGGGCGGCCCCGAGGTGCTGGCCCTCGCCACGGTCGACACGAAGGGCCGTGAGCCGGGGATCGTCGCGGCGGCCGGTGCGCTGGGCGTGCCCCTGGAGACGTACGCCGCCGAGCGCCTGGCCGCCGTGCCCGTGCCGCACCCGTCGGGGCGGGCCCGCGAGGCCGTGGGCACCCCGTCGGTGGCGGAGGCCGCCGCGCTCGTACGCGGTGGTGAACTGCTCGTCCCGAAGCGGACGTCGACCGGTCCCGGCGGGGGCCCTGGCCGGGCGACGTGTGCGGTGGCCCGCCCCGGGTAGGGACGCCGCGCCGCCCTCCCGTTCCCCCCTCCTCTCCTCTCCCCAGTCCGCAAGGAGACGTCCATGCACACCCCTCCCCCGGCCCTGCTCGCCGCGCTCGAGCGGCGGCTCGACGACGTCCTGGGCGGCGGGCCGCGCCGTCCGGGCGACCGGGCCGATGTGACGGTGCTGCTCGTCGGGAGCGGTTCGACCGACGCCGTCGCGAACGCCGAACTCGTCGCGGCCGCCCGCCTGTTGTGGGAGGGCAGCGGCTGCGCGGGCGTGGAGACCGCGTTCGTGTCCGCGGCGGCGCCCGACGTGCCCGCGGGGCTCGACCGGTGCGCGGCGCTCGGCGCGCGGCGGATCGTCGTGCTGCCGTACGAGGCGCTGCCCCAGGAGCGGTTCGGTCCGCAGACCGTGGGGTGGGCGGCGGCGCACCCGGAGGTGAGCGTGCGCTGCGCGGCCGCGCCCCGGCCGTCGGAGCCGGTCGACGGGCCCGATCTGCGGCATCACGGGGACGCCGAAGTCAGGGACGACGGCGAGAAGTTGACGGATCTCGCGGTGAACGTGCGGACGGGCACGCCGCCGGCCTGGCTGCGGGAGCACATCGCCGGGTCGCTGGAGGGTCTGGCCGCGTATCCGGACGGGCGGGCGGCGCGGGCCGCGGTGGCGGCACACCACGGGGTGCCGGTGGAGCGGGTGCTGCTGACGTCCGGGGCTGCCGAGGCCTTCGTGCTGCTCGCGCGGGCGCTGCGGGTGCGCAGACCGGTCGTCGTGCATCCGCAGTTCACGGAGCCGGAGGCCGCGCTCGAGGACGCGGGGCACGCGGTGGGGCGGGTGCTGCTGCGCGAGTCGGACGGTTTCCGGCTCGATCCCGCGCTCGTGCCGGGCGACGCGGACCTGGTCGTCGTCGGCAATCCCACCAACCCGACCTCGGTGCTGCATCCGGCGCAGGCGCTGGCCGGGCTCGCGCGGCCCGGCCGGTTCCTGGTCGTCGACGAGGCGTTCATGGACGCCGTGCCGGGCGAGCGGGAGTCCCTTGCCGGGCGGACGGACGTGCCGGGGCTCGTGGTGCTGCGGAGTTTGACGAAGACGTGGGGCCTCGCCGGGCTGCGTATCGGATATGTGGTGGCGGAACCCGAGGTGGTGGCGGAGCTCGAGCGGGCGCAGCCGCTGTGGCCGGTGTCGTCGCCCGCGCTCGTCGCCGCGCAGGCGTGTGTGTCGGCGCGTGGGGTCGCGGAGGCGGGCGCCGCGGCGGAGGCGGTCGCGGCGGACCGGGCTCATCTGGTGGGCCTGCTCAGGGAGTTGGCCCCGTACGGGGTGTCGGTGGCCGGTCCCGCGGAGGGGCCGTTCGTCCTCGTGCGCATCCCCGGTGCGCATGCCGTGCGGGAGCGGTTGCGGGGTGTCGGGTTCGCGGTGCGGCGCGGCGACACCTTCCCCGGGCTCGGCCCGGACTGGGTCAGGCTCGCGGTCCGGGACCCCCGCACCAGCGACGGCTTCGTCGCCGCGCTGGCCGGGGTCCTCGAACCGGGCCCCGACGGGGCCTGACGTCCCTACGCCCGGTTGCGGCCCCTGCGGGCCATGGCCACCGCGCCGCCGCCCGCCACGAGCAGCACGATGGCGCCGCCCGCGATGTACGGCGTCATCGCGTTGCCGCCCGTCTCCGCGAGGTCCTGCGTGTCCGGCTTGTTCGGCTTGTCGGCGACGGGCTCCTGGTGCGGCTTCTCGACCGGGGTCTCCGCCTGGCCGCCCTGCGGCTTCGGCGCCGGTGCCGCCTTCGGGGACGCGCAGGTGGCCTCGGCGAGCGTGACCTCGCCGTCGACCTCGGCGACGTTGAGGTTCAGCGGGTTGACGGAGACCTTGAGCTGGAGCGCGGACGCGGCCGCCGTGGTGGACGTCGTGGACCGGTTGGAGAGGCCGAGGGTGACCTCGCCGACGCCGGGGACCTTGACGGCCGTCGTGCCGCCGGAGGACAGCGTGATCTTCTTGCCGAGGACGGTGACGCCGCCCAGCAGGTTCGACTCCGCGACCGGCTTCTCGCCCGCGACGCACAGCGCCTTGGACGTGACCTGGTCGACCTCGATCAGGGAGAGCAGCGGAAGTCCGGGGACATGGACCTTCGCGTGGGCGAGCTGCGTGAAGCCCTCGGCCTTCGCGCCCTCGACGGTGGCCTTGGAGCGCGCGACGTCGGCGCGCAGCACGCTGAACGGCTTTCCGCCGTCGACGCCGTCGAGCCGGGCGGTGAGCGCGGTCTCGTCGGCGCTCTTGGGCGCGTGCACCTCGTTCAGGGAGACCTTGAGCGGGACGTTCACGGTCTTGTTGAGGAGCGACACGTCGAGTCCGGTGCGGAGCACGGTGGCGCTCGCCTTGCCCCCGGTGTGCTCGGTGGCGGCGGCCGGGCCGGCGGTCGCGAGGAGCGTGGGGCCGAGGGCGAGCGCGGTGACGGCGGCGGTCGCGGCGACGCGGCGGGCGGGCGTGCGCAGGGCGCCGGGCAGGGTGGAGCTGGGCATGCTGGTGGGACCCCCAAGTAGAGAGAGAAAGACCGGGACATGCGCCGGGACGGGACGGCCCCGACTGGTCATCGATGAGGGAATCTTTACGCACTGAGAGTGAACGGTCAGCAACCAGGCGTGAGTTCACCCCAACGGGGCGTTTCCGCGCACGTCTTCGAATCTTCGGGCTCGCGCGTTCCCCCACGCCCCAGTGATGCCGCCCCGGGGTCGCCCGTCCTGTCGATGCGCCCCGTGTACGCGGGTTGACTGCGCGGGCGGCTTCAAGTGGTGTGCAACGAACGCCGGGGCGCGGGGGTCACGCTGCGTCAACCCACGATGTTGCCGCGCAGCACGATCCTGCGCGGCGCCGCCAGCACCCTGACGTCGGCCCGTGGGTCCGCCTCGTAGACGACGAGGTCGGCGGAGGCGCCCTCGGCGAGCCCCGGTCGGCCGAGCCAGTCGCGCGCGCCCCACGTCGTCGCCGACAACGCCTCGACGGGCGGGATCCCGGCCCGCACCAGCTCCTCGACCTCGCCCGCGACGAGCCCGTGCGCGAGGGCGCCGCCCGCGTCCGTGCCGACGTAGACCGGGATCCCGGCGTCGTAGGCGTTGCGGACGGTGTCGTAGCGGCGGTCGTAGAGGCGGCGCATGTGCGCGGACCAGTCGGGGAACTTGCTCTCGCCGCCGGCCGCGAGGTCGGGGAAGGTCGCGATGTTCACGAGCGTCGGGACGATCGCGACGCCGCGCTCGGCGAACAGCGGGATCGTGTCGTCGGTGAGGCCCGTGGCGTGCTCGATGCAGTCGATGCCCGCCTCGACCAGGTCCCGCAGGGAGTCCTCGGCGAAGCAGTGGGCGGTGACGCGGGCGCCGAGCCGGTGCGCCTCCGCGATCGCCGCCTCGACGGCGTCGCGCGGCCAGCAGGCGCTCAGGTCGCCGGTGCCGCGGTCGATCCAGTCGCCGACGAGCTTGACCCAGCCGTCGCCGCGCCACGCCTCCTGGGCGACGTACGCGACGAGGTCCTCGGGCTCGATCTCGTGCGCGTAGTTGCGGATGTAGCGGCGGGTGCGGGCGATGTGGCGGCCCGCGCGGATGATGCGGGGCAGGTCCTCGCGGTCGTCGATCCAGCGGGTGTCGGAAGGGGAGCCCGCGTCGCGCAGCAGCAGCGTGCCGTGGTCGCGGTCGGTGAGGGCCTGCTTCTCCGCGGTCTCGGCGGGGACCGGGCCGTGCGCGTCGAGGCCCACGTGGCAGTGCGCGTCGACGAGTCCGGGCAGCGTCCAGCCCTCGACCGTGGTGACGTCGAGGCCCGCGGTCGCCGGGCGTCGGTAGGTGATCCGGCCGTCCACCACCCACAGTTCGTCGCGTACGTCGTCGGGCCCGACCAGGACCCGGCCCTTCACGTGCAGTACCCCGCCAAGACTCATGACGGCAGCCTATGAGGCGGTGGGTACGCTCGACAGCGGCACCCGTACGAACCCGTGAGCGAAGAGAGCCGCACCGTGACGCACCCGTTTCTCGACCTGGCCCCGTTGAGCGCCGAGCATTTCGCCTCCATCGAGGACCGTGTGGCCCGGCTGATGGACACCTCCCAGGACGTCGTGATCATGCAGGGTGAGGCGCTGCTTCCGCTGGAGGGCGCGATCCGCGCCGCCGCGGGGCCCGGCACCGTCGCGCTGAACGTGATCACCGGCCCGTACGGGCAGACCTTCGGCGACTGGCTGCGGGACTGCGGCGCCACCGTGCACGATCTGGCGGTGCCCTTCCACACGGCCGTCACCGCCGAGCAGATCGGGCAGGCACTCGCCGAGCACCCGGAGATCGACTTCGTCTCGCTCGTGCACGCGGAGGCCGCCACCGGCAACACCAACCCGGTCGCGGAGATCGGTGAGGTGGTGCGGGCGCACGGCGCGCTGTTCTACCTGGACGCGGTGGCCTCGATCGCCGCGGAGCCGGTGCTGCCGGACGCGTGGGGCGTGGACCTGTGCGTGATCGGCGCGCAGAAGGCGATGGGCGGCCCGGCCGGCGTCTCCGCCGTGTCGGTGAGCGCGCGGGCCTGGGAGCGGATGGCGGCGAACCCGAACGCGCCGCGCCACTCGTACCTCTCGCTGCTCGACTGGAAGCAGCGGTGGGTGGACGGCGGCCGCAAGGCGCTGCTGCACGCGCCCGCGCAGCTGGAGATGCTCGCCCTGGAGGCGTGCGTGGAGCGCATCGAGAGCGAGGGCCTCGACGCCCTGATGGCGCGGCACGCCTCGGCCGCGGCCGCGACGCGCGCGGGCACGCTCGCGCTCGGCGGCGGGCTCGCTCCGTACGTGCACGAGGCGCGGGACGCGGCTCCCGTCGCCACGACGCTGCGGGCCCCGGCCGGCACGGACGCCCGTGAGCTGGTCGCGAAGGCGCTGGCGGTGGACCCGGTGCTGCCGCTGGTCGCGGGCGGCGGCGCGCTCGCGCAGGAGATGATCCGCGTGAACCACTACGGGCCGCAGGCGACCCGCGGCGTCGTGCAGTCCTCGCTCGCCGCGCTCGGCGGGGCGCTCGCGGAGGCCGGCTTCGAGGTCGACCTCGAAGGGGCGCGAAAGGCGGTCGCGGCGGCCTGGTAAAAGCCGCCCGGCGCAGACAAGGGCGCACTCGGCTCTGGCGCCGTCCCTTTTCGGGGCGGCGCCTTTGTCTTTATCCAGAAATTATTCAGGCAGAATTATCCCGCACTTTATCGAGGCCACCAGGGTGGCTTCCCGTTCTGCTTCTGCCCGCTTTCTGGCAGCGTAAACACTGAGATTTCATCAACGGGAACCGCCGTAATTCGGACGTGTCACTGGCCGGTTTCGGGTCTGTGACGTACTCCACACGAGATTCGTTATGCCCGACTTGTCACGCGCAAAACGGGGCATACCGCCGAGATTTCGTGCGCGCGCCCACCTGCGCGCGATAACACAGAAGGCCGCTCCATGTAACCCCTGCCGCGGGTGCAATCCCAAGAATTGCTCGGTAAATTCAATTTGCATGACCGCCGCACAAGCGCAATTCCTGGAAGTCGCCGAAGTGGCCCCGGTACCCGACGGACTGAAGATCGACCACCCCGAGGTGGCCGACGGTGCCGCGATCTGGCGTATCGCCCGCGACTCGAAGGTGCTCGACCTCAACTCCTCCTACAGCTACCTGCTGTGGTGTCGCGACTTCGCCGCCACGTCGGTGATCGCACGCGACGAGAAGGGCGAGGTGGCCGGCTTCATCACCGGTTACGTCCGTCCCGAGCGACCCGACATCCTCGTGGTGTGGCAGGTCGCGGTGGACGAAGCGCACCGCGGGCGCGGCCTCGCCGCCGCGCTGCTCGACGGCCTGGCCGCGCGCGTCGCGGCGGCCCGTCCGGTCACGACGCTGGAGACGACGATCACGCCCGACAACACCGCGTCGCAGGCACTGTTCACCGCGTTCGCCCGCCGCCACCGCGTCGGCGTGGCCCGCACGGTGCTGTTCGACGCGGGCCTGTTCCCCGACGACGGACACCTGCCCGAGGAGCTGTACCGCATCGGCCCGCTGGCCTGAGCGCACCCTCGATCCACCCACCCCCGAACCCCCCTCAACTTCCCTCCCTAGAGGAGTTTTCGCTGTGACCATCACCCAGCCGGACCTGAGCGTCTTCGAGACCCTTGAGTCGGAGGTGCGCAGCTACTGCCGCGGCTGGCCCACCGTCTTCGACCGGGCGCAGGGCAGCCGTATGTACGACGAGGACGGCCACGAGTACCTGGACTTCTTCGCCGGCGCCGGATCGCTCAACTACGGGCACAACAACCCGGTGCTGAAACGCGCACTGATCGACTACCTGGAGCGCGACGGCGTCGTGCACGGGCTCGACATGTCGACCTCGGCCAAGCGCAACTTCCTGGAGTCCTTCCAGAACATCATCCTGCGCCCGCGCGACCTGCCCTACAAGGTCATGTTCCCGGGCCCGACGGGCACCAACGCCGTCGAGTCGGCGCTGAAGCTGGCCCGCAAGGTCAAGGGCCGCGAGTCGATCGTGTCCTTCACCAACGCGTTCCACGGCATGTCGCTCGGCTCGCTCGCCGTGACCGGCAACGCCTTCAAGCGGGCCGGCGCCGGCATCCCGCTGGTGCACGGCACCCCGATGCCGTTCGACAACTACCTCGACGGCCGCACCCCGGACTTCATCTGGTTCGAGCGGCTCCTCGAGGACTCCGGCTCGGGCCTGAACACCCCGGCGGCCGTGATCGTCGAGACGGTGCAGGGCGAGGGCGGCATCAACGTGGCCCGCGCCGAGTGGCTGCGCAAGCTCGCCGACGTCTGCGAGCGCTGGGACATGCTGCTCATCGTCGACGACATCCAGATGGGCTGCGGCCGCACCGGTGCCTTCTTCTCCTTCGAGGAGGCGGGCATCACGCCGGACATCGTGACCGTTTCGAAGTCCATCAGTGGGTATGGGCTCCCCATGTCCCTGTGCCTGTTCAAGCCGGAGCTCGACGTCTGGGAGCCGGGCGAGCACAACGGCACGTTCCGCGGCAACAACCCCGCGTTCGTGACCGCCGCCGCGGCCCTGGAGACGTACTGGACCGACGGCTCGGCCATGGAGAAGCAGACCATGGAGCGCGGCGAGCAGATCGACGAGGTGCTGAAGGCCCTGCGCCTCGAGTACCACGACGACATCGTCGAGTACCGCGGCCGCGGCCTCGTCTGGGGCATCGAGTTCCGTGACAAGGAACGGGCCAATCAGGTAGCACGGCGGGCCTTCGAGCTCGGCCTGCTCATCGAGACCTCCGGCCCCGAGAGCGAGGTCGTCAAGCTGCTTCCGGCACTGACGATCACGCCCGAGGAGCTGGACGAAGGGCTGCGCACGCTCACCCGGGCCGTGCGCGAAACAGCCTGACAAGCACCACCACGTTACGAGGAAAGGCAGCATCCCACCGTGATTGTCCGTTCGTTCAAGGAGATAGAGAACACCGACCGGCACGTGAAGTCGGCGTCCGGCACCTGGGAGAGCAAGCGCATCGTCCTGGCCAAGGAGAAGGTCGGCTTCTCCCTGCACGAGACGATCCTCTACGCGGGCACCGAGACCGACATGTGGTACGCGAACCACATCGAGGCCGTACTCTGCGTAGAGGGCGAGGCCGAACTGACCAACAGGGAGACCGGCGAGACCCACTGGATCGAGCCGGGCACGATGTACCTCCTGAACGGCCACGAGCGCCACACCCTGCGCCCGAAGACCGACTTCCGCTGCGTCTGCGTGTTCAACCCTCCGGTGACCGGACGGGAGGACCACGACGAGAACGGCGTCTACCCGCTGCTGACCGAGGACGAGGAGGCCTGATCCCGATGACCGCCATCTCGACGAATCCCGACATCACGGACCTGTACCCGACGCGAGGCACCTCCGAGGTCGCCACGCCACGTGTCGACCCGGTCGTCTGGTCGGCGGAGGGCACGCGCGGCCCGATTCGTCAGTCGGATCTCGCCTCGTTCGAGCGGGACGGCTTCCTCGCCATCGACGAGCTCATCGGCCCCGACGAGATCGGCACGTACCAGGAAGAGCTTCGCCGCCTGGTCACCGATCCCGCGATGCGGGCCGACGAGCGCTCCATCGTCGAGAAGCAGTCGCAGGAGATCCGCTCGGTCTTCGAGGTCCACAAGATCAGCGAGGTCTTCGCGAACCTGGTGCGCGACGAGCGCATCGTCGGCAGGGCCCGGCAGATCCTCGGCTCGGACGTCTACGTCCACCAGTCGCGGATCAACGTCAAGCCCGGTTTCGGGGCGCGAGGCTTCTACTGGCACTCGGACTTCGAGACCTGGCACGCCGAGGACGGCCTGCCGAACATGCGCACGGTGTCCGTCTCCATCGCGCTGACGGAGAACTACGACACCAACGGCGGTCTCATGATCATGCCGGGTTCGCACAAGACGTTCCTCGGCTGCGCCGGTGAGACGCCGAAGGACAACTACAAGAAGTCGCTGCAGATGCAGGACGCGGGCCTGCCCTCGGACGAGGCCCTGAGCAAGTTCGCCGATGCCCACGGCATCAAGCTGTTCACCGGCAAGCCCGGCTCGGCGACCTGGTTCGACTGCAACGCCATGCACGGCTCCGGCGACAACATCACCCCGTACCCGCGCTCGAACGTGTTCATCGTGTTCAACAGCGTGGAGAACGCGGCGGTGGAGCCGTTCGCGGCGCCGGTGCGGCGTCCCGAGTTCATCGGAGCGCGGGACTTCACGCCGGTGAAGTGACGCTCGTACGCGTGTGAGGTGGGGCGGAGCCGTTCGCGGCTCCGCCCCACCTTGCGTTTCGGCGTTCACAACCAGGCCAGGCTGCCCGCACGGTCGAGCAGTCCCCTGACCGCCGCCTCGTCGCCCGTCGCGACCCTCGGGACGGTGGCCGGCTCCGCGCGGCCGCCCAACAGCAGGCAGAAGTCGACCGCGTCGAGGGTGACCTCCGCGCGCACCGGCTCGTCCTCCGAGCCGACCACCCACTCCGTGGCCCGGCTCCCGTCGGCGACGGTCAGCGCGACGGGCGCGGCCCGGGTGCCGAGCGCCGCGCCGAGGATCCGCACGGCGAGCCGGACCAGGCGCCACAGGTGCTCCGCGGGCGGCGGGGGCACCGGCCTGCCGAGGGCGCGCCCGATGTCGTCGGTGTGGATCCACGTCTCGAAGGCGCGGACCAGGAAGTGGTCGGCGACGGGCAGCCGCGCGCCGAGCAGCGTCGCGGCCTGCGCCGCCGCCTCGGCGTCGCGGGCCGCCCGCGCGCCGAGCAGTTCCCCGGCCCGCGCCCGCCATGCGGCCACGGTGGCGGCCGGGGCGCGCCCGCGTTCGTGGGCGATGACCGCGCGGGTCCGCGCTTCCCAGGCGGTGCGCCAGTCGCCGCCCTCGGCGGTGCCGGACGGCGGTTCGTGGGCCGGCAGCCCGAGGTGCAGGGCGAGCGGCTCGTCGGCGGCGATGAGATGGGCGACCGTGTCGCGCACGGTCCAGTCGTGCACCACCGGGGTGTCCCAGGCGTCGTCCGCCTCGGCGAGCAGCGCCTGGAGCGCGGCGACGGTGGCGGCGTAGGGGCGGGCGTGCGGGGCGGCGGCGCGGGACGCCGGAGGGCGGGCGGCGAGGGCGGCGGCGAGCGGCCCCGATTCGGTGCGCAGGGACGGGAGCGCCGGGCCGTTGCCGTTGGCGTGGTTCCCGTTGCCGTTCGCCCCGTCGAGGGTGCGGACCGTCGACCGCAGGCGTTCGGCCTCCGTGGCGCACTCCTCGCAGTCGGCCAAGTGCGCGGGGACGGCGCGCTGTTCGTCGAGGGGCAGGGCGTTCAGGGCCCAGGCGCCGAGGAGTTCGCTCACCGTGGCGTGGTCGCGCGCGTCCGGGGCCATCAGGCACCCCTTTCGTGGGCCTCGAGGTCCGGCTCCGCCGGGTCCGCGAGGGTCTCGGCGAGCCGGTGCAGTGCGGTGCGCAGGCGGGTCTTGGCGGTCCCCTCCGGGATGCCGAGTTCCGCCGCCGCCTGACGGTACGTCCGCCCGGCGAAGTACGCCAGGTGCACCACTTCGCGCTGCGGCTGCGGGAGCCGGGCGAGCGCCGAGTGCAGCAGCAGCGCGCGCTCGCGGTCGACGACCCGCTCGTCGGGGCCCGGGTCCGCGGCGGGGATGGCGTGCAGCGCGGCGTCGTCCGCGGTGGCGGCCTTGCGATGCCTGGCCTCGCTGCGCACCCAGTCGACGGCGCGGCGGTGGGCCAGCATGGTGAGCCAGGTGCGGAGCGTGCCGCGCCGGGCGTCGTAGGCCCCCGGACGTGCCCACAGGTGGGCGAAGACCTCCTGCGCGACGTCGTCGGCCGCGCCCGTCGAGCGGGTGACGCGGACGGCGACGCCGCGGACGAGCCCGCCGTACGCGGCGTAGGCGTCGGCGAGCGCGGTCTCGTCGCCGTAGACGAGCCGTCGGTGCAGTTCGGCGTCGTCCTTGGGGTCGTACGTGTCCGTGCGGGCCACCGGCACCACCACCTCGTAGTGCCTTCCTAGCGGCACCGGGGCCGGGGCGCCAGGGGTCTTCCGGACCTCAGCCGGAGAGCGCGTCGAGGAGGCGGTCGACGTCGGCCGTGGTGTTGTAGAGGTGGAACGAGGCTCGCAGGTTGCCCGCCCTGTTGGAGAGTTCGAGCCCGGCGCGCTGCAACGTGGGCTGCCGCACGCCCAGTTCGGGGACGGAGACGATCGGGGAGCCCGGGGCGTGCACCGGCTCGTGGCCGAGGCGGGCGAGGCCGGCGCGGAAGCGGTCGGCGAGGGCGAGGTCGTGGGCACGGATCGCCTCGGGGCCCAACTCCTCGATCACGGCGAGGGACTGGCGTGCCCCGGTGTACGCGATGAGGCTCTGCGACTCGTCGAAGCGGCGGGCCGAGCGGGCGGGTTCGGTGACCGGCCCGTAGCAGCTGTCCCAGGGGTTCTCGCCCGAGACCCAGCCGCCGAAGACGGGCGCGAGCGCCTCGAAGCCCTCGGGGTCGGCGGGGCCGACGAAGAAGACGGCGCCGCGCGGGCAGGTCAGCCATTTGAAGGCGACGGAGGCCAGGTAGTCGGCGTCGGCGGCGAGCGTGGCGACCGGGTACCAGCCGGCGGCCTGCGACACGTCGACGTAGAGCCGGGCGCCGTGCGCGCGGGTGGCGGCGCGCAGGGCGGGCACGTCGGCCACCCTGCCGTCGGCGGACTGGGCGGCGCTGACCGCGACGAGCGCGGTGCCGGGGCGCACAGCGTCGGGCAGCGCGTCGAGCGGTACGGCGCGGACCTTGAGGTCGCCGCGGACGTGGAAGGGGTTCACGGTGGAGCTGAAGTCGCCCTCGGCCGTGAGGACTTCGGCGCCCGCGGGCAGCGAGGCCGCGATCAGGCCGGTGTAGACGGCGACGGAGCCGCCGGTCGCGACGCGCTCCACGGGGACGCCCGCGATCCGGGCGAACGCGGCGCGGGCCTCCTCGACGTCGGCGAAGAGCGAGTCGGGCGATCGGCCCTGGCTCATGTCGGCGATCGCGGTCCGCATCGCGGCGCCCGCCCGCGCCGGGAGCAGCCCGGAGCTGGCGGTGTTCAGGTAGGTGGTGGCGGGGCTGTACTGGGCGCGGACGAGTTCCGCGTCGAGGACCTGGTGCTCACCGGAAGTCTGCATGGCACCACTGTGCCGCGCCGCCAACTACCCGTCCATTGCGAATATTTGCGGGGTATGCCTAAGCGATGCTTATGTTCCCAGGTGGGGCGGGGTCAGGCCTGCGGGACCGCGCAGCCGTCGGGGCCGCAGGCGTCGCCGCCGTCGGCGCTGTCGATGACGGTGAGCGGGGAGCGGGCGTCCCAGGCCTGGGTCAGGGCCTGCGTGAAGACCTCGGCGGGCTGGGCGCCGGAGACGCCGAACTTGCGGTCGAGGACGAAGAACGGCACGCCGTTCGCGCCCAGCTCCGCGGCCTCCCGCTCGTCGGAGCGCACCGCGTCCGCGTACGCGTCGGGGTCGGCGAGCACGGCGCGGACCTCGGCCTCGTCGAGCCCGGCGTCGACGGCGAGCCGCACGACGGTCTCCTGGTCGCCGAAGACGGAGGACTCCTCGGCGAAGTTCCCCCGGTACAGCGCGTCGATCATCTCGTCCTGGACGCCCCTGTCGAGGGCGAGGTGGAGGAGGCGGTGCAGGTCGAAGCTGTTGCCGAAGTCGCGGCCCTCGGTGAGGTACGGGAGGCCGAGGGCGGCGGCCTGCTGCCCGAGGCCCTGCTCGTTGGCGGCGGCCTGGGCCTCGCTGATGCCGTACTTCTTGGCGATGTAGGGCACGACGAGCCCGGTCTCCCCCGGCTTCGCGTTCGGGTCGAGCTCGAAGGACCGGTGCACGACCTCGACCTCGTCCTTGTGCGCGAAGCCGTCGAGGGCCTGCTCGAAGCGGGCCTTGCCGATGTAGCAGAACGGGCAGTTGATGTCGGTCCAGATCTCGACGCGCATGAGGTCTCTAGCTCCAGCTGGGGGTGTGACGAACGGGGATGCCCGCTCTCCACCGCTACAACCGGACACGGCCTCCGGTCATTCCCGACTGCTCACGGCGGCCCACGGCGTCACGAGCCGTTCTTCAGGTTCTGGGGCCAGGAGGGGCGGTACTCGATGTGGTCGTAGGTGACGACGCAGCCCTCGCCCACCGGGGACTGGGTGAGGAAGCCGACCAGGGCCGCGGAGGCGGACTTCTCGTCGCCGAGGGAGAAGATGCGCACGAAGGTCCACGTCTCGCCGTCGGTCGAGGCGTGGAACGCGAAGGCCGAGCCGGTGCGGCTGACGCGCAGCCACACCGACGATCCGGGCACCACGAACGCGTTCGCGTCGTCCGAGTGGCCGCGGGTCACGACGGTGCAGATGGTGGGCTCGTCCGGGGACCGCTCGAAGCAGAGCTTCGCCCACTCCCGGTCACCCACGTGAACGTAGAGCACGCCCGCGTCGAAGGCAGCGGCGAAGCCGACGGTGACGCGGGCGATCAGCTGGAAGTCGCCGTCCGGCTCCCCGAGCAGCCGCGGCGCGTCCGACGCCGGTTCGAGCGAGGTGCCGGTCGGCGGCACGAAGCGGTCCTGCCGGGGCCCCGCCCACCCGGTGAGCACCCCGTCCTCGTACGACCAGTGGCCGTCGGGTCCGTAGCTGCGCAGCGGGAAGGGCAGGGGCGGTATGACGAGATCCATGCCGCCAGTCTGGCAGGGCCCGCGGGCCCGTACGGTCAGTTCTCCAGGCGGCCGTTGAAGCGGCGCGGCAGCCCCAGCGGGTTGTCGTCGCGCAGCTCGGGCGGCAGCAGCGCCTCGGGCGTCGTCTGGTACGTGACCGGGCGCAGCCAGCGCTCGATGGCGGTGCCGCCGACGGACGTGGACGTCGACGTCGTCGCCGGGTACGGGCCGCCGTGGTGCTGGGCGGGGGCGACGGCGACGCCGGTCGGCCAGCCGTTGACGAGGACGCGGCCCGCGAGGGGCGTCAGCTCGGCGAGGATCTCGGCGCCGCGGCCCTCGCCCGCCGCCTCGCCGGACGACAGCTGGACCGTCGCCGTGAGGTTGCCGGGCAGCCGGTTCAGGACGGCCGTGATCTCGTCGGCCGTCTCGTAGCGGGCGACCACGGTCACCGGGCCGAAGCACTCCTCCAGGAGCAGGTCGTGGGCGCCGCCCTCGGTGGCGAGGCGGGTGGCCGGGACCGTGAGGAAGCCGGGCGCCACGGTGTGCTCGCCGCCCGCGCCGGGCGTGACGGGGGCCTCGACGTCGGGCAGCTCGGCCCGCTCGGCGACACCGGCGACGAAGTTGTCGCGCATCCGGTGGTCGAGCAGGACGCCGGCGTCGGTGTTGCTGACGGCGGCCGTGAGGGACTTGAGGAGCGTGTCGCCCGCCTCGCCCTTGGGCGCGAAGACGAGGCCCGGCTTCACGCAGAACTGGCCGACGCCCAGCGTCATGGATCCGGCGAGCCCCGTGCCGATCTGGTCGGCGCGCTCGGCGGCCGCCGCCTCGGTGATCACGACCGGGTTCAGGGAGCCCAGCTCGCCGTGGAACGGGATCGGGTTCGGGCGGGCCGCGGCGGCGTCGAAGAGCGCGCGTCCGCCGCGTACGGAACCGGTGAAGCCGGCCGCGGACACCAGCGGATGCTTGACCAGTTCGACGCCCGCCTCGAAGCCGTGCACGAGCCCGAGGACGCCCTCCGGGATGCCGTGCTCGGCGGCGGCGCGGCGGATGGTCGCGGCGACCAGCTCGGAGGTGGCCGGGTGGTCGGGGTGCGCCTTGACGACGACGGGGCAGCCGGCCGCGAGGGCGCTGGCCGTGTCGCCGCCGGGCACGGAGAAGGCGAACGGGAAGTTCGACGCCGCGTAGACGGCGACGACGCCGAGCGGGATCTTGTAGCGGCGCAGGTCGGGGATGGGCGGCGTCGCGGTGTCGTCGGGGTGGTCGATGACGACACCGAGGAAGGCGCCCTCGTCGACGATGTCGGCGAACGCGCGCAGCTGGAAACAGCTGCGGGCGAGCTCGCCCGTGAGCCGGACGGGGCCGAGCGCGGTCTCGGCGTCCGCGGCCTCCACGAGGTGGTCCCTGGCCTCTTCGAGGCGGTCGGCCGCGGTGCGCAGGAACGCGGCGCGGACGGTGCGGTCGGCGAGCGCGCCACGGGCGTCCTCCGCGGCGCGGACCGCCTGGTCCACCTCCTGGGCCGTGGCCTCGACCGCGACCTGTTCCCGCTGCTTCCCGGTTCGGGGGTCGACACTCCAGACTGGTGTTGCTGCCACGGCGAATTCCTCCAGCTTTTCTCGCTGCTCACGGGGTGAGGCCACGAGGTGCGTTCGATATACTGAACGCTGTCTCTGATGGTGAACTGTTCACCGAGACTATTTCTCGTCGAACGAAGGGGTCAAGGGCGATGTCGGCAGGCGAGACGGGGGCCGCGGCGGGCGGCGCGCAGGTCAAGTCGGCGGTGCGGACCGTGGAGCTGCTCGAGTACTTCGCGGGCCGTCCCGGCATGCACTCCCTGGCGGCGGTCCAGGAGGCCGTCGGGTACCCGAAGTCCAGCCTCTACATGCTGCTGCGCACCCTCGTGGACCTCGGCTGGGTCGAGACGGACGCGACCGGCACCCGGTACGGCATCGGGGTCCGCGCCCTCCTCGTCGGCACCTCGTACATCGACGGCGACGAGGTCGTGGCGGCGGCCCGCCCCACCCTCGACCGGCTCTCCGACGACACGACGGAGACCATCCACCTCGCCCGCCTCGACGGCACGAACGTCGTCTACCTGGCCACCCGCCAGTCGCAGCACTACCTGCGCCCCTTCACCCGGGTCGGCCGCCGGCTGCCCGCGCACTCCACGTCGCTGGGCAAGGCACTGCTCGCCACCCACACCGACGAGCAGGTCCGCAAGCTGCTCCCGGAGACGCTGCCGTCGCTGACCGAGCACACGACGACCGACCGCGAGAAGCTGATCGAGGAGCTGCACCAGATCCGGGAGCAGGGCTTCGCGGTGGACCGCGAGGAGAACACGCTGGGCCTGCGCTGCTTCGGCGTGGCGATCCCGTACCGCACGCCGGCCCGCGACGCGATCTCCTGCTCCGTCCCCGTGGCCCGCCTCACCCCGGCCCACGAGCAGATGGTCAAGGACGCGCTCTTCGACGCCCGCGACCGCCTGACCCTGGCAACGCGCAGGCTCTGAGCCCGGCCCGGCACATGAACGTACGGTGAGAAATCGCACGGGCAGGAACGAATCGCTCCGGCCCGCTCGTCTCTCCGTACGCGATGAACAAGACGATCAGGCGCGCCTCCGTCTTCACGCTGCTGCTCGTGTTCGCCCTGCTTGTCCGGGCGACCTGGGTGCAGTTCTACGACGGCCAGGCCCTCGCCAACAGCGACGACAACCGGCGGACGAAGATCTCGCAGTACGCGAACCCGCTCGGCGACATCATCGTGGGCGGAAAGGCGGTGACCGGCTCGACGAAGACCGGCGGTTCCAGCGACCTGAAGTACAAGCGGACGTACACGGACGGCTCGCTGTACTCGGCGGTGACCGGGTTCACCTCGCAGGTGTACGGCGCCACCCAGCTGGAGTCGATCTATCAGGGCGTGCTCGACGGCACCGACAACGAGCTGAAGAACCCGCTGGACACGCTCACCGGCAAGAGCACGAGCCCCGGCGACGTGATCACGACGATCGATCCGGGGGTGCAGAAGGCGGCGTACAGCGCGCTCGGCGACAAGAAGGGCGCCGCCGTCGCGATCGACCCGGACAGCGGGAAGATCCTCGGCATGGTGTCGACGCCGTCCTTCGACCCGTCGAAGATCAGCGGCTCGGGCTCCTCGGACGCGGCGGAGTGGAAGAAGCTCTCCAAGGACAAGGAGACCCCGACCGTGAACCGGGCGCTCAAGCAGGCGCTGCCGCCCGGCTCGACGTTCAAGCTGGTGGTCGCGGCGGCCGCGCTCGAGGACGGTCTGGTCTCGTCGATCGACGAGAAGACGGACACCCCGAACCCGTACCGTCTGCCGGGCACGAGCACGTACCTGAAGAACGAGACCACCTCGATGCCCTGCGAGGACGCCTCGGTCCGCACGGCGCTGCAGTACTCCTGCAACACCGTCTTCGGAAAGCTCGCCGCCGAACTGGGCCAGGGCAAGGTCCGGGCGATGGCCGAGAAGTTCGGCTTCAACGACGAGAAGACCGACGTTCCGGTACGGGCCGCCAAGAGCACCTATCCGTCGAAGATGGACGACGCGCAGACGGCGCTGTCCGGCATCGGCCAGTTCGACGTGACGGCCACGCCGCTGCAGATCGCGATGGTCTCCGCGACCATCGCCAACGGCGGCGAGCAGGCGTCCCCGCACATGGTGTCGCAGGTGACGGACGCCGACGGCGACGCGGTCAAGTCCTTCGAGGACGGCGACAGCACCCGCGTGATCAGCGAGAAGACGGCCTCGCAGCTGCAGTCCGCGATGCAGACGGTGGTGTCCAAGGGCACCGGTACCGTCGCGCAGATGGACGGCGCGACGGTCGGCGGCAAGACCGGTACGGCGCAGCACGGCGAGAACAACAGCGAGACCCCGTACGCCTGGTTCACCTCGTACGCCAAGGACGACTCGACCGGCAAGCAGGTCGCCGTGGCGGTGCTCGTCGAGCAGTCGGACGCGGCCCGCTCCGAGGTCAGCGGCAGCGGCCTCGCGGGCCCCGTCGCCAAGGCGATGATGGAGGCGGCGCTGAAGAACTGACGCCTCCTCAATCCCCGTCCCACCGAAGGGTGTCCGAAATCACGGACACCCTTCGGTGCTTCGTACGCACCGCTGGTACGCTCACGCCTCCCCCATCGGGTCGCCACTGTGAGGGAGGGGTCGCGTGAGCACGGTCGTGGACACCGAGGACGGTTCCGCCGCAGCCGAGTTCCATGCCTTCTTCGAACGGCACCACTGTGAACTCGCCCGCCTCGCCCATCTGTTGACGGGCGAGCCGGACGCCGCGGACGATCTCGCGGCGGACGCCCTGCTCGCGCTCTGGCACCGCTGGGACCGGGTGCGGGCCGCCGAGCACCCGGTCGCGTACGCCCGCGGCGTCGTCGCCAATCTCGCCCGCACCCGGATCCGCAGCGCCGTGCGCGAGCGGCGGCGCGTGGCGCTCTTCTGGTCGGGCCGCCAGGACCGCACCGAGGGGCCCGACGTGTCGGCGGTCGTCGACGTGCAGGGCGCGCTGCGCGCGCTCCCGTTCCGCAAGCGGGCCTGCGTGGTGCTCCGGCACGCCTTCGATCTGTCCGAGAAGGACACCGCGCTCACCCTGGGCATCTCGGTCGGTACGGTGAAGAGCCAGACGTCGAAGGGCATGGCCGAGCTGGAACGACGGCTCGGCAGCGGCGGGTCGGGCGAGCCGGCGTCGGGGCGCGTACGGTCGGTCGGCGCGCCGCTCGACGCCACGGAAGGAGGCCGTCGATGAGCGAGGAGGACGTGCGGCAGCGGTTGCGCGCGGCCGCCGATGCCCACCGGCCCGACCGTGCGCGGATGCTCGCCCGCGTCGAGCGCGGGATGCGCGAGCCCGAGCGGCGGCCGGCGGTGGGCTGGCTGCGGATCGCCGCGCTCACGGCGGGCGCCGCGGGGGCGCTCGCCGTCGGGGGCTTCGCGGTCGGCTCGGCGCTGCGCCCGGACCCTGGGCCGCAGCAGCGGCAGGTCGCGGTGGAGCCGGCGGCGGACCCGCTGTGGGCGGACGGCTCGGTGGACCCGGGGTCCAACGCGTACTGGGCGCAGTCGAACGTCACGTTCAAGACGAAGCGCGAACTGACCGCGCTGACGGTCGAGTTGCGGGTGGCACAGACCGGCGGGGTCAACAGCACGGGGCACTGGCGCTCGCTGCCCGCCGACGACTTCAAGGAGACGGTCGCCGAGCGGGACGGGTTCCTGGTGTACCGGTGGGTGCTGCGGCCGGGGCGGACGGTCCCGGTGGGACAGCACGTGTTCGCCGGTCAGTACAACCACGCCGAGGGCGGCCGGGACGCGGGCGCGGACCGGTACGTCGTCAGCGGGCGGGTGCACGGCGGGCAACAGGTCTCCGTGGGCGGGGACTTCGCCTGACGAAGGCGGCAACCCTTTCCCCGCCCGTGACCACTGAAGGGCATGACCAACACCACACGACACTCGCACCGCCGCCGCACCACCCGCCGCAGAGCCCTGCTCGGGGGACTCGGGGCCCTCACGCTGACCGGGGGCGCGCTGCTCGTCAGCGGCATGCTCGGCACGGCGGGCGCCGCGTCCGCCTGGCCGTCACCCACCGGCACCAAGGCCGTCAGCAGCACGATCTCCGTATCGGGCACGTACGACGGCGGGCTCAAGCGGTTCTACGGCTCGGGGGACCTCGGCGGCGACGGCCAGGACGAGGGCCAGGACCCGATCTTCAACCTGCAGGACGGCGCCACCCTCAAGAACGTCGTCATCGGCTCCCCCGCGGCCGACGGCGTGCACTGCGCGGGCAGCTGCACGCTCCAGAACGTGTGGTGGGAGGACGTCGGCGAGGACGCCGCCACCTTCAAGGGCAAGTCGACGTCGTCCGTCTACACGGTGACCGGTGGCGGTGCGAAGAAGGCCGACGACAAGGTCTTCCAGTTCAACGGCGCGGGCAAGCTCACCGTCACGAAGTTCCAGGTCTCCGACTTCGGCAAGCTGGTCCGCTCCTGCGGCAACTGCTCGACGCAGTACAAGAACCGCAACGTCACCATCAGCGACGTCGACGTGACGGCGCCCGGCAAGTCGATCGTCGGCATCAACTCGAACTACGGCGACACGGCGACGCTGCGCAGCGTCCGCATCCACGGCGACAGCAGCAAGAAGATCAAGCCCTGCGTCCGCTACCAGGGCAACGACACCGGGGCCGAGCCCAAGGAGCTGGGCAGTGGCCCCGACGGCACGTACTGCAAGTACTCGGCGTCGGACCTGACGTACGACTGACCTGAAGCACCTGACAGGACCGGGGAGCGCGGCCGCCGGCGTGGCCGCGCTCCCCCGACCCCTGCCGTCACTCCACGAAGTACGTCGGGTTCGGGAGCTTGTACGTGCGGTCGGCGTAGCCGCCCTGGAGGTCCGACTCCTGGTCGCCGAAGTTGCCGACGATCTCGTAGCCGAGGGACTCGATGTGCTTCCGCGTGCCCGACTTGTACTGCACGGTGGTGCAGTTCCAGGCGGCGGCCGTGGCGCAGTCGGCCAGGTAGGCGGGCGGGTTCGCCTTGTCCTTGAGGAAGACGTGGCCCTTGTCGAGGTTGACGTCGATGCCGACCTTCTTCAGGTTCTCCACGGCGGCCGCGCGCTGCGTCTCACCGAGGCCCGAGTTGTAGAAGACCTCGACGCCCTTGGACTCGGCGTAGCGGATCAGCTCGGGCGTGCCGAAGACGGCGGGCCGGTCGGCCTTGCCGACGTACTCCTTCCAACTGGCGTCGTTGTAGACGTAGTTGGTCTTCTTCTCGTAGTCGAGGCTGAGCAGCAGCGTGTCGTCGATGTCGAAGACGATCGCGGGCCTGTCGCCCTTGCCGTGGTGCTGCCGGGCCGCCGCGGCGATCTGCCGCTTCGCGCCCTTCTCGATCCGGGCGAGGTCGTCGGCGTACGGGCTGTCGGGCGAGGCCTGCCACACGCCGTCGGCGTCCTGCTTCGCGCCGTAGTAGGAGTCGATCTCCTTGGTGAGGAGGCCGATGTTGTGCGGCTCCGCGGTGGTCTTCGCGTTCGTGGAACCCGCGCCGGCGGAGCCCGCGGTGACGACGCCGGCGAGTACGAGGGAAGCGACCGTCGCTGTGGCGGCGGCGAGGTGGCGCTTGCGCATCGGTGATCCATTTCTGGAGCGACGGCCGTGCGGCCGTCGTGGACGGGGGACTTCGTGCAGGTGGATGCATGTCTACGCGCATCACACGGAGTCCCGCGACCCCCTTTGCCAGATCGATACCGACGCCGATATGGAAGCTCCATTGCACCGGCATGGCGCCCTGTTGACCGTGCCTTGAATTCGCCCATCTAGGGTCAAAGGAAGCGCACGACCCACAGAATGCAGGCCCCATCGTGACCGTGACCCCGACGAGTCTTCTGCCGCTCGCCTCCGGCGATCGCGCCACTTCCCCCGTGCTCCTCGGCTTCTTCGCCATGGGCGGCCTCGTCGCCATCTGGGCGGGCCTGAGCTGGGCGTTCGACATCCGGGGCATGGCCCCGGTGGGCTATCTGCGGGTGCTCGGCGCGGCGCTCACCCTCGCGGGCCTGGTGCTCCTCTTCGTCACCTACGCCCTGTGGCACCTCGGCTGACGCGCCGCGCCGTACCCATCAGGCCCAGGGCCGCCAGTCCCCCAGGTACGACTCCCGGGTGTGCGAGGCCGCCTGGTCCTCGGTGAGTTGCGGGCGGTTCTCCGGGACCGGGCGGGCCGCGCCGGGCCCGGTGTTCCGGTACTCGGCGAACCGCTGCTCCTGCCACGGGAAGTTCGCCGACATGTCGGCGTAGGGCGCGCTCGCGTCGATGCCGCGGCCGAGCCGTGACTCGCGGACCACGAGCGCGGGCCGCGCCGTCGTGTCCGAGCTGGGCACCCAGGGGCGGGCCAGCTTGTAGTACGCGTCCGGGGCGGTGGAGGCGATCCTCGCCCGGCTCACCAGGAAGCCGCGCGGGTTGGCGACCGCCGTGGACGGCGCGAACACGAAGCCGTACGGCGCCGATGCCAGGTCGGTGCGGTCGAGCGTGCGGAAGTCGCAGCGCTCGAACACGGCGGTGCCGCGCCCGAAGACGAAGTCCACGTCGCCCTCGACGTAACAGTCGTGGAAGTACTGGCGGGCGAAGGCGGTGAGCGCGGCGGAGTCGGCGTAGAGCGTGTCCTGGTGGCCGAGGAAGCGGCACTGGTGGAACGCCGAGCGGTCCCCCGTCACCTTGACGGCGACGGCCTGCGTGCCGGTGGTCCCCGGGTGGTCGGCGCGCAGCCAGTCGTTGGCGAACGTGACGTGCCGCGCGGTGAATCCGTCGGGGCGCAGGGTGACGGTGGCGCTGCCGCTGGTGCCGTACATGCCGCTGCCGTCGGGCTTCGGGGTGCCGGCGGCGTTGTCGTACACGACGACCGTGTCGCGGGGGTCGCCCGTCGCGCCGATCCACGTCGTGCCGGTGGCCGTCGCGGGGACGCTCACCGTCTCCCGGTAGGTGCCGGGGGCGATGACGAGGGTGTGGCCGGGGGCGGCGGCCGCGGTGACGGCCTCCTGGACGGTGCGGTGGTCGCCGGCGCCGCCGGGGTGGACGTACAGGGTGGTCGGGGTGAGGCGGTCCTTCGGCGAGCCGTAGCGGCCGAACGGGCGGGAGGAGGCGGCGTACGACGGGGGCGCGGCGGCGGTCGCGGCGAGCGCCGCGGCGGCGCCCGTGAGGAAGCGTCTTCTCGTGGGGCGGGTGGACATGAAGCGGCTCCTGGGAAGGTGGAGGGGCTGATTCACTGCGACGTCATCCGAGCCGCTCGGGGCCCGCGCCCCGCGCCACCACCTTCGGCACCGACTTCGCCGGGTCGACGCGGGTGCGCAGCGTCGGCTTCCAGCCCGCGTCCGCGCGCAGCGGGGCGTCCGCGTGGTCCGCGTTGTACGCCGCCACGAGGTCGACCGTCCTGCCGTCGACCTGGTTGCCGACGGCTGTCACGGGATAGTCGTCCCAGCGGTGCAGGACGGCGCCCGCCCCGATGTCCTTGGGGAGCGTGAAGGCGTTCTTCTCGGCGTAGAGCTGCGACTCGAAGCCGATGCCGAACGAGTAGGAGTAGTCAGCGGTGCCGACATATGAGTTGTTGTAGACGTCGACCTGGCCGAAGCGGACGCGCGGGGCGCGCTCGACGAGGTTCTTGAAGAGGTTGTGGTGCAGGGTGACGCGCAGCTTTCCGCGGTCGGTGGCTCCCGCGCCGTTGCTGTTGCCGATCATCAGGGTCTTGTCGTGGTCGGCGAAGACGTTCCAGGAGGCGGTCACGTAGTCGGCGCCCTTGACGATGTCGAGCTCGCCGTCGTGCTGCTGGTAGACGCGGCCGAAGTAGCTGGGCAGCGTGGAGTCCGGGTGGTCGCCGTCGGTGAACTCGTTGTGGTCGAGCCACACATGGGTGGAGTTGTACACGACGGCGGAGTCGTACTCGGAGTTCCAGTTGCCGGTGTCGCCGTCGGTCGGATCCCACTGCGGGAAGCAGTCGAGCGGGGACTCGAGGGTGAGGCCGCGCACGATGACGTTGTCGACGCCGTTGATCTGGAGGCTGCCGCCGACGATGCCGGGGTTCTTCCCCACGCCGATGATGGTGGTGTTGGCGGGGACGTTCGCCTTGATGGCCTTGGCCTGGGCGGCGGCGGACGCGGCCCGCAGGTCCTCCTGGGCGCCGCTGACCTCCTTGTCGTAGCCCCAGACCGCCGGGTCGTAGTCGGCGAGGTACTGGTCGAGGTCGTAGCCGTCGGCGGCGAAGTCCGCGCAGGTCGCGCCGTCCGCGTCGAGCGTGCCCTTGATCCTGACGATCTTCGGGGCGGTGCCGCCGTCCGCGAAGGCGGCCTTCAGCCCGGCCCAGGTGGTGACGGTGTAGACGTGGTCGGCGTCGGCCGCGGCGCCGCCCGTGGTGCCGGTGGTGGCGGAGGCCCAGCCGTCGTGCTCGGCGAGGGTCTGGCGGGCGAGGTCGCGGGCGCGGGGCTCGGCGGCGCCCGCGGTGCCGACGGCGCCGGTGACCGCGAGGACGACGGCGGTGCAGCCCGCGGCGCCGGCCAGCGCGGCGGCGTAGGTCTTCTTGCTCTTCCCGTGTGCTCTCACTGTGCGGCTCCTGGGGAACGAGGGTCGGGTCAGGCGGGGGTGGTGCCGGTGAGCCAGGTCAGGCGGGACTGCCACGCCGGGTCGAGCTCGTCGACGGCGTCGCCGAGGCGGCGCACGTCGCGGGCGGGCAGCACGCTCCGGCCGCGCAGCTCCTCGGCGACGAGGCGGGCCACGGCGATCGCGCCGGGCGGATTGACGTGCGTGTTGTCCTGCTCGGTGGCGGTCCAGTTGAAGTACGTCTTGGTCTCCTCGACGCCGAGCTTGCGCCACAGCGCGAGGGACAGGGCCTGGATGTCGAGGAGCGCGACGCCCTCCTCATCGGCGAGGGCGCGCATCGCCGCCGGGTAGTCGCCGTGGGTCGGCAGGGAGTTGCCGTCCCCGTCGAACCTTCTGCGCTCGACGGGGGTGGCGAGCACCGGCCGGGCGCCCTTGGCCCGCGCCCCGTCGACGTACAGCTTCAGGTGGTCCTGGTACGTCGACCAGGGCTCGGTGTAGCGCGCGGGGTCGGCGCTCTTCTCGTCGTTGTGCGCGAACTGGATCAGGAGGAGGTCGCCGGGGCGGATCGCGGCGAGGATCGTGTCGAGGCGGCCCTCGTCGACGAAGCTCTTCGAACTGCAGCCGTTGACCGCGTGGTTGGCGACGCGGACGCGGTCGGAGAGGAAGAGCGGGAGGGCCATGCCCCAGCCGGTCTCGGGCTTGGCGTCGAGGTACTTCTGGGCGGCGGTGGAGTCGCCCGCGACGAAGAGGGTGCGCCGGTCGTGGCGGGCGGTGGCGGCGGTGGCCGGGGCGGCGAGGGCCGTCGCGAGCGGCACGGCGGCGAGGGCGGCCAGGGCGGTTCTTCGGGTGGTCGACACGTCGAGGTGCCGTCCTTTCGGTGACCGGGGTGTGGTGGGGCCGGCGGCGGGAGCAGCGGGGCACGAGGCGTCCCGCCACCGGCCCGGTCTAGAGTGAACGGCCTTACGGAACGTGCTAGTTGGCCTGCTGCTTCCACTCGGCCTGCGCCTTGTTCAGCTGGTCGGCGAGCTGGTCGAGGAAGGTCTTGGCGGTCGTCTTGCCGAGCAGCACCTTCTGGAAGTCGTCCTCGTTGTCGGCCTTGGAGATGGTGTTCCAGTCGGGCAGGTAGTACGGCAGCTGCACGATCTTGGTGGAGCCGGACTGGAGGGCCTCGGCGGCCAGCTTGGTCGGCTCGGACTTCTGCACCCAGTCGTCCTTGGCTGCCTCGGTGTTGGCCGGGATCTGCTTGGCCGACTCGTTCCACTTGCTGTTCTCGGCGTGCGAGGCGGCGAACTCCATGAACTTCCAGGCGGCCTTCTTGTTCTTGCTCGCCTTGAACAGGCCGAGACCGTCGACCGGGTTGGAGACCTGGACGCGGGTGCCGTTCGGGCCCGTCGGGTTGGGGATGCCGCGGAACTTGTCGCCGAAGGCCTTCACGTGGTCGCCGTACGAGCCGAGGTTGTGGCTCAGCATGCCGATCTTGCCGCTGTCGTACTGGGCGACCATCTTCGTGAAGTCGTTGTTGACGTCGGCGGACGGCGTCGCCTTCTTGTAGAGGTCGGCGTACTTCTGGAGCGCGGCCACGTTCTTCGGGTCGTTGACCGTGGTCTTCTCGTTGTTCTCGTCCCAGAACGAGGTGATGCCGCTCTGCCCGTACGTGGCGTCGAGGGCCTGCGCGATGGAGCCCTCGCCGCCGCGGATGGTGTAACCGAACTCGTTCTTGCCGGTGTCGGTGAGCTTGGACGCGGCCTGGAAGAACTTGTCCCAGGTCGTCGGCGCGTCGAGGCCCGCCTTGTCGAACAGGTCGGTGCGGTAGTAGAGGACACCGTTGTTGGCGGAGGTCGGCAGCTCGTAGACCTTGTCCCCTGCGCCGCCCGCCGCCTTCACCGACTCCATGAACGCGTCGTTGAGCTTGCCGTTCAGAGAGCTCGTGGCGATGCGCTCGTCGAGCGGCTCCAGGGCGTCCTGCGCGGCGACGCCCGCCAGCATCGCGGTGCCGACGCCGCCGACGTCGGGCAGCCCGCCGCCCTGGATGGCGGTGTCGTACTTGGACTGCACGTTCTCGGCGGGGATGCCGACGTACTTGACCTTGATGTTCGGGTTCTTCTTCTCGAAGTCCTTGATGATCTCCATCCAGACGTCGCGGCGCACGGCCGTGTTGTTGTCCCAGAAGGTGATCTCGCCCTTGCCTGAGCCCTCGTCACCCTTGTCGCCGCCCGCGCCGCTGCCGTCGTCGCCGCAGGCGGTGGCGGTGAGCGCGAGGACGGTGCTGATCGCGACGGCGGTGCCGGTGCGCAGTGCGGATCTGCGGATGCCGCTGCGGGTTCCTCTGCGTGCACTGATGGTCATGGTCGGCTCTCTTCTTCTGGATCCAACGGGAGGGTGATGCTGCGGAGGTGCGTGAACCGTGCGGCGCCGGGTGCGGCGTCCGTCGCCGTGCCGGTCGTGGCCGGAGCGCGCGTCATGCCGACACCGCCTTCCTGACCAGTGCCGACGCCCGCGCGCGGTCGAGTGCGCCGTCGGCGACGACCGTGACTACGCGGCGTACGGCGGTGCCGCCCGCCGCGACGGCGAGGCGGGACGTCGAGGCCAGCGAGGAGCCGACGCCGGGGTACTCGTCGGTGCGGACGAACCACGGGTCGCGGCGGGTCTCGGCGGTGGCGCCCGCGAACACGAGAGTCCAGCCGCCGCCCGCCATCGCCAGCCAGTCGGCCGTGCGGCCGTGGACCGCGGCCTCGCCCTCGTCCGTGGCGGTGAACACGGCCGGGGCCGCCGCCCCCTTCGGCGCCCGCCAGAAGAAGCCCCCGTACGCGGCGCCGGGGCGGCCGTTCGTGGCGGGGCTGCCGATGGACAGTTCGGCGTCCGACGGGTTGGTGAGCGAGAAGGTCAGGTCGAGGGCCCAGGCGTCGTCCGCGAGCGGGGTGACGGCGACCGTGCGGCGCTCGCGCAGCAGCGGCTCGGAGCCGTCCGCGATCCAGTCCAGGTCCTCCACGAACCCGTCCGGGTCGCACAGCTTGAACTCGCGGTGCCGCTGCTCGCCGTGGTTGTCGAGCTCGGTCGGCCCCCGGTCGCGGACGTAGGTGCGACCGCCCCAGAAGTTCCGCCCGGCGACATCCGGCACCGCGACGCCCACGCCGAGGTGGTGCGCGTGGTCGGCGGGCGCGAACTCCGTGACGGGCGTGCCCGCGAGGGTCGTGACCGGGTGCAGACAGGGGCGCGGCGACAGGCGGCGCTCGACGTCGGGGCGCAGCTCGTACCGGGCGACGGGGCGGCCGGCGCAGGTCAGCGTCAGGGGCACGGTGACGAGGCCGCTCAGGGTGCGGGTCACGACGTGGCCTCCGCCGCGGGGTCGGCCCAGGGGGCGCCGAGCCCCGCGAATCCGGTGAGTCGCTCGGCGCTCGCGGCGACGAGCCCGTCCGCGCCGGGCACCACGCGGCGCACGGTGCCCGGCCCGTCGGCCCGCACCTCGGTCCACGCCTCGCGCGGCAGCGCCACCGGGTCGGGCGCCCGCCGGATCGCCTCGACGACGCGCATGAACGCGCCGGTCGCGGCGGGCGGCACGAGCAGCGGCGTCGCGCCGTCGGTGGCGAGGTGGTCGATCAGGTTCGCGAGGAGGTCGGTGCGGCCGTGCACGGTCTCCTCGGGGCCGCGTCCCGCGCGCTGCACGAGGACGCGGTCCTGCTTGTACCAGAAGGTGATGCGGCCCCGGCTGCCGTGCACGACGACGTACGGCTCGTCGGGCCGCTCGGCGCAGAGCGTCGCGGCGACGGTGACGCGCGATCCTGTGCGGGTGGTCAGCTCGACGTACGAGGTGTCGTCGGCCTCGATGGCGTTGGCGCGGTACAGCTCGGTGTGCACGGAGGTGAGGTCGTCGCCGCCGGTCGCGCCGTCGAGGGCGAGGGACGTGGCGACGGCGTGGGCGAGCGGGTTGGTGAGCACGCCGTCGACGACGTCGACGGTCCTGCCGCCGTCGCCGGGCAGGCGGCGGCGCCCGGCCCAGGGGGCGCGCCGGTAGTACGCCTCGTCGCGGGCCCAGGCACCGGCGGCGCCG
Source organism: Streptomyces sp. SDT5-1 (assembly GCF_052245995.1). Lineage (NCBI taxonomy): Bacteria > Bacillati > Actinomycetota > Actinomycetes > Kitasatosporales > Streptomycetaceae > Streptomyces > Streptomyces sp. SDT5-1. The sequence goes on from NZ_CM125963.1 coordinate 2,428,855, forward strand.
ATGCCGAGGGGCTCGCCGATGAAACCGTCCCGTACGAGATCTCGTACATGGGACACCGCGTGCGAGCCGAGCGACTGGAAGCCGATCTGGCAGGCGATCCCCGCCTCGGCCACCCCGGCCGCCATCCGCTCGTACTCCGTGTACGACGGCGCGGGCGGCTTCTCCAGGAGCAGGTGCACGCCGCGCGAGGCCGCCACCAGGGCCAGGTCGGTGTGGGTCGGGATCGGCGTGCAGATGATCGCGACGCGGGCGCCCGTGCGGTCGAGCAGCTCCCCGAAGTCGGCGGACTGCGCGATCCCTGCGGCGTCGAACCCGTCGAGCTCCGCCGCCTCCAGGGGCCGCAGTTCGCACACCCCGACGAGCCTGACCCGGCCCGCCGCCGCGAGCCCGCGCAGATTGTCCAGGTGCCAGCGTCCGTGTCCGCGGGCGCCCGCGAGGACGACGGGGACGGGTTCGGTGACCGGTTCGCCGGTGTGGGTCCGCGTGATCGACTTGATCTCCATGGTGCTTGTCATCCCTTCACCGCTCCCGCGCTGAACCCTGTGACGAGCCATTTCTGGATGAACGCGAAGACGATCACGACGGGCAGCGCGGCCACGACGCCGCCTGCGGCGAGCGCGCCGAGGTCGACGGAGTCGGCGCCCATGAGGGTGGCGAGGCCGACCGGGATCGTCTGCTTGTCCTGGTTGGAGAGGAACATCAGGGCGAACAGGAAGTGGTTCCAGCTGTGCACGAAGGCGAAGGAGCCCACCGCGATGAGGCCGGGCCGCAGCAGCGGCAGGACGACGGCGCAGAAGGCGCGGAAGCGTCCGCAGCCGTCGACCCACGCGGCCTCTTCGAGGGAGTACGGCACGTTCTTGATGAAGCCGCTGATGAGGATCATCGTGAGCGGCAGCTGGAAGACGGTCTCGGCGATGATGACGCTGCCGAGCGAGTTGATCATCCGCAGGTTGGCAAAGATCTGGAAGAGCGGGACCAGCATCAGGGCGCCCGGGATGAACTGCGAGCAGAGCAGGGCGAGCATGAAGCCCCGCTTGATCCGGAAGTTGAAGCGGGCGAGCGCGTAGCCGCCGGCGAGCGCCACGACCGTCGTCATCAGCATCGAGGCGAGGCCGACCAGCAGGCTGTTCTGGAAGAAGATCCCGAAGGACCGCTCGTTCCACACCTTGTCGAAGTGCTCGAAGGTGAGCGGCCAGGGCACGAGCGAGGTGGAGCCGGTGGGCCGGAAGGCGAAGAGCAGCATCCAGTAGAACGGGACGAGCGTGAACAGCAGGTACACGCCGAGCGGCACATAGATCTGCCAGCGCGGCACGTCGTCCCAGGAGCGGCCCTTCCCGGCGGGGGTGAGGTCGGCGCGGTGCCGGCCGCCGCCGGACGACGCGGCGACGGGCGCGGGCGTGGTGGCGGTCGACTGGGCTTCCTTGACGGTCACTTGTCCTCGCCCCCGAACTTGCTCAGGCGGAGATAGAGCATCGAGCAGAACAGGAGGATCACGAAGGCGATGGACGTCAGCGCGGACGCGTAGCCGAAGTCGTGGCTGTCGACGGCGATGGACGCGATGCGCAGCGGCAGGGTGGTCGTCTCACCCGCGGGCCCGCCGCCGGTGAGGGTGTAGAGCAGGTCGACGTTGTTGAACTCCCACACCGCGCGCAGCAGCGTGGACAGGATGATGGCGTCCTTGAGGTGCGGCAGCGTGATGTGGAAGAACTGCCGGACACGGCTCGCCCCGTCGACCTCCGCGGCCTCGTACAGGTCCTTCGAGACGGATTGCAGGTCCGCGAGGATGAGGATCGCGAAGAAGGGGACCCCGCGCCAGAGTTCGGCGGTGACGACGGCCGGGAAGACCGTCGCGGTGTCGGACAGCCAGGACGTCCCGTACGCGCCGATGCCGGCGTCGGCGAGGTAGCGCGTGATGCCGGTCTGCGAGTTGTAGAGCAGCATCCAGACCGCCGAGGTGAGCACGCCGGAGACGGCCCAGGGCGAGAAGACGAGGGCGCGGGCGAGGCCGCGGCCGACGAACGTCTGGTTGACGACGAGCGCGAGCCCGAGGCCGAGCAGCAGTTGCAGCACCACCTGGACGACGACCCATTGGAGGCTGAAGCCCAGCGTGCGCCAGAAGTCCGGGTCGTTGGTGAACGCGGTGACGAAGTTCTCGAGACCGGCGAACCCGTTCCGCCAGGGCTTGGTCGGGTTGTAGTGCTGGAGGCTGTAGTAGAAGACGCTGATGACGGGATACGCGATGAAGCCCAGCATCAGCAGCCCGGCGGGCGCGATCAGCAGATACGGGAGCCTGCGCGGGGTCGCGGACTTGCGGCTCCGGGGCGGCGACGCGCCCTGCGGGGCTTTGGCCACGGCTGCGGCTTGGGCCATGACGGGAACTCCGTTCTCGGTGGCTCAGGTCGGTGCGGTTCTGCGGTCGTAGAAAGCGCTTGCACGTGACACGTATCGAAGCGCTTCCCGGACGATGTTCGGGGTGTCGGCCGATGCGGGCGACGGCGGTACGGGTGCGGGGTTCAGCTCGCGTACGGATCCGGGACGGTGCCCGGCCTGGCCAGGAAGGCGAAGTCGCAGCCGGTGTCGGCCTGCGTGATCTGCTCGTTGTAGAGGACGCCGTAGCCGCGCTCGTGGCGCTCGGCGGGCGGTGTCCACGCGGCCCTGCGGCGCTCCAACTCCTCGTCGTCCACGTCGAGTCGGAGGCTGCGGGCCGCGACGTCGAGGGTGATGGTGTCGCCGCTGCGGACCAGCGCGAGCGGGCCGCCGACGTGCGACTCGGGGGCGATGTGCAGCACGCACGCCCCGTAGCTCGTGCCGCTCATCCGGGCGTCGGAGAGCCTGACCATGTCGCGCACGCCCTGCTTGAGCAGGTGGTCGGGGATGGGCAGCATCCCGTACTCGGGCATGCCCGGCCCGCCCTTGGGGCCCGAGCCGCGCAGCACCAGGACGCTGTCGGCGGTGATGCCGAGCCCCGGGTCGTCGATGGTGCGCTGCATGGTCTTGTAGTCGTCGAAGACGACGGCGGTGCCGGTGTGCTTGAGCAGGTGCGGTTCGGCGGCGATGTGCTTGATGACGGCGCCGTCGGGGCAGAGGTTGCCGCGCAGGACCGCGACGCCGCCCTCGGCTGCGACCGGGTTCGTACGGGGGCGGATCACGTCGTCGTCGTGGACCTCCGCGCGCTCGATCCGGTCGCCGAACCGCCCGTCGACCGTGGGCCGTTCGAGGTGCAGCAGGTCGGCGATCCGGGAGTGGAACGCGGGAAGGCCGCCGGCGAAGTGGAAGTCCTCCATGAGGTACGTCCGCCCGCCCGGCCGCACGTTCGCGAGCACGGGCACGGTGCGCGCGATCCGGTCGAAGTCGTCGAGCGTGAGCGGCACCCCGGCCCGCCCCGCCATGGCGATCAGGTGGATGACGGCGTTGGTGGAGCCGCCGAGTCCGAGCACGGTGGTGACGGCGTCCTCGAAGGCCTCGGGGGTGAGGATCCCGGACGGCTTCAGCGCGGTCCACGCGAGCTCGACGGCGCGGCGCCCGGAGGCGGCGGCCATCCGCTCGTGACCGGAGTCGACGGCCGGGATCGAGGAGGCGCCGGGCAGCGTCATGCCGAGGGCCTCGGCCGCCGCGGTCATGGTGGACGCGGTCCCCATGGTCATGCAGTGCCCCGGCGAGCGCGCCAAGCCGCCCTGGAGTTCACGGAGTTCGCAGTCGGTGAGGTTGCCCGCGCGGTGCTCGTCCCAGTACTTCCACATGTCGGTGCCCGAGCCGAGCGTCTCGCCGCGCCAGTGTCCCGGCAGCATCGGACCGGCCGGCACGAAGATCGCCGGCACGTCGGCGGACGCCGCGCCCATGAGCAGCGCCGGGGTCGACTTGTCGCAGCCGCCGAGCAGCACCGCCGCGTCGACCGGGTACGAGCGCAGCAGCTCTTCGGTCTCCATGGCGAGCAGGTTCCGGTAGAGCATCGGCGTCGGCTTCTGGTACGTCTCCGAGAGCGTGGCCACGGGGAACTCGAGCGGGAAGCCGCCCGCCTGCCACACGCCCCGCTTGACCGCCTCCGCACGCTCGCGCAGATGGACGTGGCAGGGGTTGATGTCGGACCACGTGTTGAGGACGGCGACGACCGGGCGGCCCCGGTACTCCTCGGCCTCGTAGCCGAGTTGGCGCATCCGGGCGTTGTGGGACCAGGTGCGCAGCTGCCCCTCGGTGCCGTACCACTGGTGGGAGCGGAGCTGTTCGGGAGCGAGCCGGGCTCTGGGCACGTCGGTCACAGGGACCACCTCGTCGCGATCTCGGCGACCTCGGCCCGCTCCGGCTCGGGCAGTTCCTTGCTCGGCGGGCGGACGTCGCGGCGGCACAGGCCGAGCGAGGCCAGGGCCTCCTTGACGACGGTGACGTTGTTGGCGGAGGCGTCGGCGCCGCGCAGTTCCTCGAAGCGGCGGATCTGCTCCCAGACCTTCATGGCGGCGACGTAGTCCCCGGTTCGAAGCGCTTCGATCATGGACAGGGAGACGCGCGGCGCGACGTTCACGAGCCCGGAGGTGAAGCCGGTGGCGCCCGCGGAGAAGTAGGAGGGCGCGTACGGCTCGGCGAGCCCGGCGACCCAGACGAAGCGGTCGAGGCCCGCGTCCCGGGCGAAGCCCGCGAACCGCGCGGCGTCCGGCACCGCGTACTTCACGCCGATCACGTTCGGGCAGTCCTCGCCGAGTTCGGCGAGCCGGGCGCCGGGGAGCGCCGGGTTCCTCAGGTACGGGACGACGCCGAGCTCGGGGACGGCCCGCGCGATGGCCCGGTGGTAGTCGACCCAGCCCACCTCGGAGACGTACGGGTGGACGGGCTGGTGGACCATCACCATGTGGGCGCCGTGCTCGCGGGCGTGCCGGGCGGCCTCGACGGCGGTCGGCACGTCGTGGCCGACGCCGACGAGCACGATGCCGCGCTCCCCCACCTCGTCGAGGGTCACCTCGGTGACGAGGCGGCGCTCCTCGGGGGTGAGGGCGTAGAACTCGCCGGTGTTTCCGTTCGGGGTGAGGGTGCGCACCCCGTTGTCGAGCAGCCGTCGCAGCAGGGCCCGGTACCGGCCCTCGTCGACGGACCCGTCCTCGGTGAACGGGGTCACCGGGATCGCGACCACGTCGGCGAGCGCGGCCCGCTGGGTCTCGAACGTCGCCGGTGTGGCTGATGTCGCCGTCATGAGTCGCGCTCACCCTTTTCTTCCCGGTCCTCCCGCACTTCAGGGAAGGCCCGCTCGACGAACGACGCGATGTGGTCCCGCAGGGCACGCGAGGCCCCCTGGGCGTCGCCGGCGAGGGCGAGCTCCAGGATCTCCTGGTGCTCGGCGGCCTCCCGCTCCCACGAGGGGTCGGCGGCCCAGGCCACGGCGGACACCAGGGCGGCCTGGTCGCGGACCTCGTCGAGCATCCGGCCGAGCAGGGGGTTGCCGCAGGGGAGGTAGAGGGCGCGGTGGAACTCCCGGTTGGCGAGGGAGCGCTGGGCCGTGTCGTCCGCGGTGGCGGCGCTGTGCAGGGCGGCGCGGGCGGCGTCGAGGGAGGCGCGGCGGCGCACGGTGCGGCGCAGCGCCTCCGGTTCGAGCAGCAGCCGCACGTCGTAGACCTCGCGGGCCATGTCGGCGTCCACCATGCGCACCGTGACGCCCTTGTACTGGCTCATCACGACGAGCCCGGTCCCCGCGAGGGTCTTCAGCGCCTCGCGCACGGGGGTCTTGGAGACCCCGAACTGCGCGGCGACGTCGGTCTCCACCAGGGCCTGCCCGGGGCGCAGCTGCCCCGTCAGGATGCGGCGCTTGATCTCCTCCAGGACGTACTGGGTGCGGGAAGGGATCGGCGTGGGCACAGAGGTCATGCGGGCCTCTCGTATGGCGTATCGCGTCTCATATATGACGTACGAAGTACGACGCGTTGAAGCTAGAAGCGCCGCCATGTTTCGTCAACGCTTCCGGCAGAGGAATTCCGCCGAACTTCTTTTGATCTTGGGCCAGTTGCCGCCACCGTGGTCGGCCCGAGGCGGGCTCAGAGCGCCGCGAGGGCCCGCCGCACCGCTTCCAAGTCGCCGTCCGACGCCAACCCGGCGTGATACAGGCGCAGTTCGTTCGCGCCCAGGTCACGTGCGGTCCGGGCGTCGGACTCCAGGGTGCCGGGGCTTCCGCCCATGCCGCGGACGACGGTGAGGTTGGCGGCGACCACGCCCCGGCCCTGGTCGGCGAACGGCCGGACGAGGCCCGCGCCGCCTGTGCAGGGGACGACGACGCCGTCGGCGACGGAGAGGATGTGCGCCGGGTCGACGCCCGCGTTGGCGCCGCAGTGGTACGACACCGGGTCGGCGTGCAACAGCACCTGGAAGCCGTCGGGGGCCGCGGACCGCACCGCCGCGACCGCCGCCTCCTGCAGGCCCCGGGCCACGGTGTCGCGGTGGGCGCGGGTGGCCCGCGCGGTGTCGGCACCGAGCAGCTTCTCGACCGTGGGCCAGCCGTCGTCCGCCGCCTCGCCCCGCCACACGGGCTCCAGCGCGGACCGCACCGCCACGGCGAGCGCGACGTGGTCGAGGCCCTGCGCGGCGTATCCCTCGCGGCACGCCGGGCAGAAGCACAGCGACATGAGGTACTGGCCCGCCTCGCCGAATCCGACCCCGGCGGTCTTGTCGTGGGCGTGCAGGTGGGCGAGGCCGTACCAGCCGAGGGATTCGAGTTCGGTGCCGCGGGCGCCGGGGCGGGTGGCCGCCTCCGCCGCGAGGTCGACGAGGTAGGCGCGGGTGGGGGGCTGTGCGATGCACGGCGCCCAGGGGTAGCGGTCGCCGTAGGCGTTGACGACGGAGGTGTCGGGGTGTTCGGCGCCCAGGCGGGAGTTGTGGGCGAGCACGACCCAGGTGTGGACGTCGAGCCCGGCGCCCGCGAGGGCCTCGGCGGCCTCGGCGTAGGCGTCGCCAGGGGCCCAGTCCCCGGACTCGTACGGTCGCAACTCCCGCCCCTGCCAACGCTGTTGGTCGGGCGGGTAGAGGACGGCCGCGTGCTCGGCGGTCACGATGCGGTGGCGTGGGTGGCGTGGTGTCAGGGCACGCGTGGAGTGGTACGCGGCGGCGAGGGTGACCTGCTGGACGCCGAGGTCGGCGATGCGGCGGGCGGCGTCCGGGTCGCCGTTGACGTCCCAGGGGTAGACGAAGGCCGAAGTCCTCACGCGTCCGCTCCTTCCAGCAGCCGGCGTCCGTGCTCGACGAGTTCGGCGAGCCGCTTGACGTGCTCCTCGCCCGGATCGTGCAGGGGCGACCGTACGCCGCCGACGTCGAGCCCGCCGAGCCGCACCCCCGCCTTCACGAGGGACACCGCGTACCCCTTCCCCTGGTTGCGCAGTTCGACGAGCGGCCGGTAGAAGCCGTCGATGAGCCGGTTGGCCGTGGTGTCGTCGCCGCTGTTCAGCGCCCCGTGGAAGGCCTGCGCGATGTCGGGGGCGAAGGCGAAGACGGCGGAGGAGTAGAGGGTGACGCCGATGCCGCGGTAGGCGAGCCCGGTGAGTTCGGCGGTGGGGAGCCCGTTGAAGTGGAGGAAGTCCTCCGACACCTCGGTGCGGACGGCGCTGACGATGCGCTGCATGAGGTCGAGGTCGCCGAGGCCGTCCTTGAGGCCGATGATCCTGGGGTGGCGGGCGAGCGCGACGACGGTCTCCGGGGTGAAGACCGCGTTGTCGCGCTGGTAGACGACGACGTCGAGGGAGGTGGCGTCGGCCAGCTCCGTGTAGTGCCGAAGCAGTCCCTCCTGCCCGGCGACGACGAGGTAGGGCGGCATCGCCAACAGGCCTTCGGCGCCCGCCCGTTCGGCCGCGCGCGCGTAGCGGACGGCGAGCGCGGTGCCGTAGCCGGCGCCCGCGACGACGGGCACCCGGCCCGCCGTCGCCTCGACGGCGGCCGCCACGCACTCCTCGAACTCCTCCGGCGTGAGCGCGTGGAACTCGCCGGTGCCGCAGCAGGCGAACACGGCGGCGGCGCCCGCCTCGACGCCGCGGTCGACGTGGGTGCGGTAGGTGTCGAGGTCCACGGCCCCGTCGGGTCCGTAGGCGGTGACGGGGAAGAAGAGCGGCCCGCTGGGAATACTGAGGCGAGCGGCGAGAGGAGCTGACGTCACGATCTCTCCCTGGTCACATTCATGACTGTTATTTACATTTCTGAACGCCCACCGTAAGACCCCCTTCGAGCACGGTCAAGCGTCCGAACTCACGCCCGATGCAGCTCCCTTGACGGCCGTGACGGCACTCCATAGCGTTTCCTTCCATCCACGAATGTGAACGGCTCACAGACACGGAGATCACGCGCATGCCCCGCACCCTCCTGCTCACCGGCGCGGCCGGCGGACTCGGCACCCTGATGCGGGAGCTGCTCCCCCAGTACGGCTACGAACTCCGCCTGCTCGACGTCCGCCCGATCGACGACGCGCCCGACGCGATCGTCGCCGACCTCAACGACACGGACGCCCTGCGCGAGGCGGTGCGCGGCGTCGACGGTGTGCTGCACCTCGCCGGGATCTCCGTCGAGTCGACCTTCGAGAAGATCCTCGACTCCAACATCAGGGGCACGTACCACCTGTACGAGGCCGTGCGCGCGGAGGCCGCGTCCCGCGCCGACGGCACCGCGCCCCGCGTCGTCTTCGCCTCCTCCAACCACGCCATCGGCTTCGCGCCGCGCCCGCGCGTCGAGGACGGCGAGCCGCTGGTCCCGGTGGAGACCCCGCGCCGCCCCGACACCCACTACGGCCTGTCGAAGTCGTTCGGCGAGGACCTCGCCCAGTTCGCCTGGGACAAGCACGGCATCGAGACGGTCTCCGTCCGCATCGGCTCCTGCTTCAGGGAGCCCACGGACGTCCGCATGATGTCGGTGTGGATGAGCCCCGCCGACGGCGCCCGCCTCTTCCACGCGGCGCTGTCCGCCGAGAAGGTCGGCCACACCGTCGTCTACGGCTCCTCCGCCAACACCCGTCTGTGGTGGGACCTCTCCAGCGCCCGCGCCCTCGGCTACGAGCCGCAGGACGACTCCGAGGTGTACGCGGAGAAGCTGCTGGCCGAGCACGGGCCGCTCAGCGACGACGTCCCCGCGCACCGCTACATGGGCGGCCGCTTCGTCGACGACCCGCCGATCTGGCCGTACTGAGCACGGCACTGCGCGGCGGGCGGGCACCGAACGGGCCCGCCCGCCGCCTTGTTCGGGCATCCGTGCCGCCCGAACCCACACGCTCCCCCGCTCCCCCGCAGGTCCACGCCCGATCCCGCATCCCGTGAAGCGGGCCCGAACGGGCACCATCGGGCCCGCTGCGGGCCTGTTCACCTCGGCGAACCGCCGGTACAACTTCCGGTGCGGGTCCTTCCGGGCCCGAACGGGCAGTGACGGTTGCGAACGGGCAGGGCCGGTACGGAGGTCGGTGGGGATGAGCGCGGAGGAACGACAGCGGGAGATCGTGCGGGTCGCACGGCACTCCGGCTCCGTCGACGTCACCGAACTCGCGGCGGCGCTCGGCGTCGCCAAGGAGACCGTGCGTCGCGATCTGCGGGCGCTCGAGGACCACGGCCTGGTGCGGCGCACGCACGGCGGCGCGTACCCCGTGGAGAGCGCCGGATTCGAGACGACGCTCGCGTTCCGCACCACGATGCACGTGCCGGAGAAGCGGCGGATCGCCGCGGCCGCCGCCGATCTGCTCGGCGACGCGGAGACCGTCTTCGTCGACGAGGGCTTCACCCCCCAGCTCATCGCCGAGGCGCTGCCGCGCGAGCGCCCGCTCACCGTCGTGACCGCCTCCCTCGCCACCGCGGGCGCGCTCGCGGAGAACGACAACACGACCGTGCTGCTGCTCGGCGGCCGGGTCCGTTCGGGCACGCTCGCGACGGTCGACCACTGGACGACGAAGATGCTCGCCGGATTCGTCGTCGACCTCGCCTACATCGGCGCCAACGGCATCTCCCGCGACCACGGCCTGACCACCCCCGATCCGGCCGTCAGCGAGGTCAAGGCGCAGGCCATCAGGGCCGCGCGCCGCACCGTCTTCGCGGGCGTGCACACCAAGTTCGGGGCGGTCAGCTTCTGCCGCTTCGCCCCGGTGGGCGCCCTCGAGGCGATCGTCACCAGCACCCAGCTGCCCGCGCCGGAGGCCCACCGCTACTCGCTGATGGGGCCCCAGGTCATCCGCGTCTGAACACCCACAACTCCAGGAGCATCGATGCGAACCCAGAGCCGCCGCAGGCCACCGGGCAACCTGCTCGTGATGGCCGCCGCGGGGACGCTGCTCACCCCCTTCCTGTCCGGCTGCTGGGTCGGTGCCGGCGGACTCGGCAGTGGCGGTGACTCCCTCAACGTCCTCATGGTCAACAACCCGCAGATGGTCGAGCTCCAGAAGCTCACGGCCAAGCACTTCACCCGCGAGACCGGCATCAAGGTGAACTTCACGGTGCTGCCGGAGAACGACGTACGCGACAAGATCAGCCAGGACTTCGCCAACCAGGCGGGCCAGTACGACGTCGCGACGCTCTCCAACTACGAGATCCCGATCTATGCCCGCAACGGCTGGCTGCGCTCGCTCGGCCCGTACGTCGCCAAGGACAAGGCCTTCGACCAGAAGGACATCCTCGCCCCGATGCGCGAGTCGCTGACCGGCGACGACGGCAAGCTGTACGGCCAGCCCTTCTACGGCGAGTCGTCGTTCCTCATGTACCGCAAGGACGTCTTCGCCAAGAAGGGCCTGAAGATGCCCGAGCACCCGACCTGGCAGCAGGTCGCGGACCTGTCGGCGAAGGTCGACGGCGCCGAGAAGGGCATGAAGGGCATCTGCCTGCGCGGACTGCCCGGCTGGGGCGAGTCGATGGCGCCACTGACGACGGTCGTGAACACCTTCGGCGGCACCTGGTTCGACAAGGACTGGAAGGCCCGCCTCGACGACAAGGGCTTCAAGGACGCCACCAGGTTCTACGTCGACCTGGTGCGCAAGCACGGCGAGTCCGGCGCCGCCCAGTCCGGCTTCGCCGAGTGCCTCAACAACCTCACCCAGGGCAAGACCGCCATGTGGTACGACGCCACCTCGGCCGCGGGCTCCCTCGAAGCGGCCAAGTCCCCGGTCAAGGGCAAGATCGGCTATGTCTCCGCACCCGTCGAGAAGACGAAGTCGAGCGGCTGGCTCTACACCTGGGCGTGGGGCCTGCAGAAGGCGTCGCCCAACCCGGACAAGGCCTGGAAGTTCATCTCCTGGGCGTCCGGCAAGGAGTACGAGAAGCTCGTCGGCGAGAAGTTCGGCTGGGCCAATGTGCCGGCAGGCAAGCGCGCCTCCACGTACGACATCCCGCAGTACCGCGAGGAGGCCGCGCCGTTCCAGGCGCAGACGCGGGCCGCCATCGAGAGCGCGCGGCCCGGCGATCCGGGCGTGCAGCCGCGGCCGGCGCCCGGCATCCAGTTCGTCGGCATCCCCGAGTTCACCGACCTCGGCACCAAGGTCTCGCAGGAGATCAGCGCGGCCGTCGCCGGGCGCCAGTCGGTCGACACGGCCCTGGCCAAGTCCCAGAAGCTCGCGGCCGAGATCGCGAAGGAGTACGAGGGCCGATGACCACGACGACCGCTCCCGCGCCCCCTGTCACCCGCGCGCCCGCGACCCCGAACGCGCCGAGCAGGCTGCGCGCCTGGGCGACCCGCGCGCCGCTGCTCCCCGCCCTGGTCTTCATGATCGTGGTCACCCAACTCCCGTTCGTGGCCACGCTCGTGATCTCGTTCTTCGACTGGAACGCGCTGTACCCGGACGCCCGGCACTTCACCGGGTTCGGCAACTACTCCGAGGTCCTCACCGACCCGGATCTGCGCAAGTCCGTCCTCACCACGATCGTCCTGACGGTGTCGGTGGTGGTGGCGAGCCTGGTCATCGGCCTGGCGCTCGCGCTGCTGCTCGACCGGCGCTTCAAGGGCCGCGGGCTGGTCCGCACGCTGCTGATCGCGCCGTTCCTGGTCGTCCCCGTGGCCGCCGCGCTGCTGTGGAAGCACGTCCTCTACAACCCCGAATACGGCCTGCTCAACGGCCTGTTGCACTACGTCGGCGGTCCGCAGCCCGACTGGATCTCCAACACGCCGCTGCTCGCGGTGGAGATCTCGCTGATCTGGCAGTGGACCCCGTTCATGATGCTGATCCTGCTCGCGGGCCTGCAGTCCCGCTCCCCCGAGCACCTGGAGGCCGCCCGCGTGGACGGCGCCGGTCCGTGGCAGATCTTCCGCCATCTGACGCTGCCGCACCTGCGCAGGTATCTGGAGCTCGGCGCGCTGCTCGGCTCGATCTACATCGTGCAGAACTTCGACGCCGTCTTCACCATCACCTCCGGCGGCCTCGGCACCGCGAACCTGCCGTACACCGTCTACCAGTCCTTCTACCAGGCCCACGAGAACGGTCTCGCCTCGGCGGCCGGCGTCCTGGTCGTCATCGGTTCGATCATCATCGCGACGTTCGCGCTGCGCGTCGTGTCGTCGCTGTTCCGCGAGGAGGTGTCACGCTGATGACGTTCTCGACCTTCCTGCGGAGCAAGGGGCTCGGGCTGCTCGCGTGGCTGGCCGGCATCGTCTTCTTCCTGCCGATCGCCTGGATGGCGCTGACGTCCTTCCACTCGGAGTCGGACGCCGCCACCAACCCGCCGTCGTTCGCCGCCGCGCTCACCCTCGACGGCTACCGCGACTTCTTCGGCGCGGACGGCGGCGCAAGCCCCTGGCCCGCGCTGATCAACTCGACGGTGGCCTCGGTCGTCGCGACGCTGTTCGTGCTCGTGCTGGCGCTCCCCGCGGCGTACGCGCTGTCGATCCGGCGGGTCCGCAAGTGGACGGACGTGCTGTTCTTCTTCCTGTCCACGAAGATGCTGCCGGTGGTGGCCGGGCTGCTGCCGATCTATCTCTTCGCGAAGAACACCGGGTTCCTCGACAACATCTGGCTGCTCGTCATCCTCTACACGTCGATGAACCTGCCGATCGCCGTGTGGATGATGCAGTCGTTCCTCGCCGAGGTGCCGGTGGCGGTCATCGAGGCCGCGCAGATCGACGGGGCGAAGCTGCCGACCGTACTGACCCGGGTGGTGGCGCCGATCGCCCTGCCGGGCATCGCGGCGACGGCCCTGATCTGCTTCATCTTCTCCTGGAACGAGCTGCTCTTCGCGCGGGTGCTGACCGGCGTCGTCGCGCAGACCGCTCCCGTCTTCCTGACCGGCTTCATCACGAGCCAGGGCCTGTTCCTGGCGAAGGTGTGCGCCGCGTCCCTCGTGATCTCCCTGCCGGTGCTCGCGGCAGGGTTCGCCGCCCAGGACAAGCTCGTTCAGGGCCTGTCCCTCGGCGCGGTGAAGTGAACGACTCCCGTACGTGCTTTGGAGGTTGCACATGAAGGCCGCGATCGTGGAATCGGTGGGCAAGGTCGTCGTCGGCGAGGTGCCCGACCCGACACCCGGCCCCCGCGACGTGATCGTCGAGGTCGCGGCCTGCGGGCTCTGCGGCACCGATCTCCACATCCTGCAGGGCGAGTTCGCCCCCACGCTGCCGGTGGTTCCCGGCCACGAGTTCGCCGGCACGATCGCCGAAGTGGGGCGTGACGTCACGGAGCTGCGGGTCGGCGACCGGGTGGCGGTCGACCCGTCCCTGCACTGCCACGAGTGCCGCTACTGTCGCGCCGGGCGCGGCAACCTGTGCGAGCGGTGGGCGGCCATCGGGGTGTCGACGGCGGGCGGCGCCGCGCAGTACGCCGTCGCGCCCGTCGCCAACTGCGTGCCGCTCCCCGACCACGTGAAGACGCAGGACGCCGCGCTCATCGAGCCGCTCTCGTGCGCGGTGCGCGGGTACGACGTGCTCCAGTCGCGGCTCGGCGCGCACGTGCTCATCTACGGTTCCGGGACCATGGGCCTGATGATGCTGGAGCTGGCCAAGCGGACCGGCGCGGCGAGCGTCGACGTCGTGGACCTCAACCCGGACCGGCTCGCGACGGCCAAGCAGCTCGGCGTCTCGGCGTCGGCGGCGAACCCGGACGAGCTCGACCGCCCGACCGGCTGGGACGTCGTCATCGACGCGACCGGCAACGCGGCGGCGATCCAGGACGGACTCGGCCGGGTCGCGAAGGCGGGCACGTTCCTCCAGTTCGGCGTGGCCGACTACGCGACCCGCGTGGAGATCGACCCGTACCGCATCTACAACCAGGAGATCACCATCACCGGCTCGATGGCGGTCCTGCACAGCTACGAGCGGGCGGCCGAGCTGTTCGCGGGCGGCGTCCTCGACCCGGCCGTCTTCATCAGCGACCAACTCCCGCTCGACAACTACCCGCAAGCTCTCGACCAGTTCGCGTCCGGCGTGGGCCGCAAGATCGTGGTGGTGCCCTGACATGACGACGGTGCGGGCCCGTGCCTCCCGGCCGGGCCCGCACCGCTGTCCGCCATGGTGGGGTCCGCGTCAGTGTCGCGGCCCGCGGCGGCCCCGTTCCTCGCCGGGCATGCCGTCGCCCTTCGGATTGTCGAACTCGATCTTCTCCTTGCGGACGGTGTCGGAGACCTCCTTCGTCTCCGTGACCCGCTCGGTCTCCAGGCGGACCCGCTCCACCGGAACGGTCTCCTTGCGGACGACCGGGCGCTCCGCGTGCAGCGTCACCTCGGTCTCGGCCTCGCTGATCTTGCCCTTGTGGCCGTCGCCCTCACGGATCGGCTCGCGCACGACGCGGACCTCCTCGTGGGAGACGGGCACCGACGTGGTGACGTTCTCGGTCTCGACCGTCTTGCGCAGGTGGGCGTGGCCGACCTCCTGCTCCTCGACGCCGACGCGCAGGCGTTCCTCGTAGCGGATCATCTCGTCGGCCTTGCCGTCGCCGCCCGCACCGGCCCGCATGGCGGGCTCGCGCTCGGCGGCGCCCGCGTGCCGGCCGCCGCTCTCGGATCCGGCCCCGGAGCGCGTGCCCATGGCACCCGCGCCGGCACCGGCGCCCGCTCCCGCGAGACCGGCGGTACCGGCCGCGCCCGCGGTTCCCGCCGTGCCGCCGGACATGCCGCCCGATGCACCGCCCGACGTGCCGGCCATGCCGGTGCGCCCGGTGCCGGAGTCGGCCGACGGGCGGGTCATCCCGTAGTGCCGGTACAGCTCGTTCTTCTCGGACTCGTCGAGATGCTGGTCGGCGTCGACCCGCGGGGCGTCCTTGACGGCTTCCCTCGTGTACCGCACGTTCAGCCGATCGCCGTCGTGCGTGGCACCACTCAGCGGCACGAAGGTCTCCTTCATGCCGAAGAGACCCGTCTTGACCGTCACCCAGTCGGCCTTGCCGGTCCTGTCATCGAGGTAGACCCGCTCGACGCTGCCGATCTTTTCCCCGGTGCGGTCGTAGGCGGTGAGCCCGACGAGGGCATTCGGGTCGTTGATCTCGCTCTGCGTCATGCGTGATCACTCCCTTCGGGACATGGAGGCGGCTGGTGGCCGCCGCGTGGACCATGTGCCTCTGTTCCATCCCGCGATGGACCCGGGGAGTTCGCAACAAGGAGCTTCACTCGGCGTAGCCGTCGTGCCTGGTCGCAGAAGCCGCGCGGCCCCGTGCGGGGCCGCGGTGCCGGGCATCGCCGAAAACGCCGAGTACCGCCATACGGGTGAACGGTTGGTGTTCACAACCTCCCAGTGGGCTCAGAGGGCCTGAGCGGCGGGCTTCACCATCCCCCGCACCGTCCGCGACTTCACGAAGTCGCCCATCGCCGTCATCTCCCACTCGCCGGAGAACTGGCGGATGAGCTTGGCCATCATCACGCCGGTCTGCGCCTCCGCGTTCGTGAGGTCGAAGCGGACCAGCTCCTCGCCCGTCGCCGCGTCGAGCAGGCGGCAGTACGCCTTGGCGACGTCGGTGAACTTCTGGCCCGAGAACGAGTTCACGGTGAAGACCAGGCCCGTGACCTCCTGCGGCAGCCGGCCGAGGTCCACGACGATCACCTCGTCGTCGCCCGCGCCCTCGCCCGTGAGGTTGTCGCCGGAGTGCTTGATCGCGCCGTTCACGATCGAGAGCTTGCCGAAGTAGCAGCTGTCGATGTGGTTGCGCTGCGGCCCGTACGCGATGACCGACGCGTCCAGGTCGATGTCCTTGCCGCGGAACGCCGGCTCCCAGCCGAGGCCCATCTTGACCTGGGAGAGCAGCGGCTTGCCGCCCTTGACCAGGGACACCGTCTGGTTCTTCTGGAGGGAGACCCGGCCCTTGTCGAGGTTGATCTTCCCGGAGCCCGGCGCCGGGGCGGGCGGCGCGGCGGGGGCGGGCGCGGCGGCCGGCGGGGGCGGCGCGAGCCGCGGGTCGACCGGCGGCGTCGTCGGCGCGGGCATCGAGGCGGCAGGCGGGGCGGCGGGCGGCGCCTGCGGGGCGGGAGCGGCGGCCGGGGCCGGGGCGGCGGGGGCCGCGGGCTCCTCGACCGAGACGCCGAAGTCGGTGGCGATGCCCGCAAGCCCGTTCGCATACCCCTGGCCCACCGCGCGCGCCTTCCACGCGCCGTTCCTCAGGTACACCTCCATGACCACGAGCGCCGTCTCCGCGCCGAGCTGCGGCGGCGTGAACGTCGCGATCACCGAGCCGTCGTCCGCACCGCGGATCGTGGCGGTCGGCTCGATGCCCTGGAACGTCTGGCCCTCGGCGTCCGGGCTCGCGGTGACGACGATCTTCTCGATGCCCGGCGGGATCGCGGCCGTGTCGACCGTGATCGAGTCGGGGGACGTGCCGCCGCCCGACGTATAGGTCACACCGGGGCCCGAGGGCTGGTTGTAGAAGATGAAGTCGTCGTCCGAGCGCACCTTGCCGTCGGCGGTGAGCAGCAGGCCCGATACGTCGAGCCGCACGGGGGCCGTGACGTCCACCGCCACGCGCTGCGCCGTGAGCGGGATGTTCGAGCCAGGGGTCATAGCTGTCATGCCAGAGGTAACGAGCGACTCCGCTTTACCGTTCCCTTACCGAGCACTTTTCTCGCCCGTCCGTGCGCGGCGCGTAGCTGCGACGCCGGGCATTTAATTTGCGAGAGTGCCCGTCGTGAACATGCACAAAGGGCACCGAACCGGACCGACAGGGGACGATCCCCACCTGGACGACCCGACCACCGCCGAGGGTGTCGCCGACGCGGGCGACCTCGGGTACGCGAAGAGCCTCAGGCCCCGCCACATCAGCATGATCGCGATCGGTGGGGCGATCGGCACGGGCCTCTTCCTCGGCGCCGGCGGCAACCTCGCGAAGGCGGGCCCCGCCCTCGCGTTCGCGTACGCGATCTGCGGCGTGTTCGCGTTCTTCGTGGTGCGGGCGCTCGGCGAACTCGTCGTGCACCGGCCCTCGTCGGGCTCCTTCGTCTCGTACGCGCGCGAGTTCCTCGGCGAGCGCGGCGCGTTCGTGGCCGGCTGGATGTACGTCCTGAACTGGTCGTCCGCCGGAATGGCCGACATCACGGCGGTCGCCCTCTACGTGCACTACTGGTCGATGTTCACGACGATCCCGCAGTGGGTGCTGGCCGCGATCGCCCTGGCGATCGTGCTCACCATCAACCTGATCTCCGTGAAGAGCTTCGGTGAGATGGAGTTCTGGTTCGCCATCGTGAAGGTGGCGGCGCTCGTACTCTTCCTGCTGATCGGGATCTTCTTCCTGGTGACGGGCAAGCCGGTCGACGGCACGTACGACCCGGGCATCTCGCTGATCAGCGACAACGGCGGCTTCTTCCCGCTGGGCGTGCTGCCCGTCGTTCTGATCACGCAGACGGTGGTCTTCGCGTACGCGGCGGTGGAGATGGTCGGCGTGACGGCGGGCGAGACCGCCGAGCCGGAGAAGGTCGTGCCGAAGGCCGTGAACTCGATCATGTGGCGTGTCGGCATCTTCTACGTCGGCTCGGTCGTGATGCTGACGCTGCTGCTGCCCTGGACCGCGTACTCGGCGGGCGAGAGCCCGTTCGTGACGGTGCTCTCGAAGATCGGGGTGCCCGCGGCCGGCGGCATCATGAACCTCGTCGTGCTGACGGCCGCCATGTCCTCGCTCAACTCCGGGCTCTACACCACGGGCCGCATCCTGCGCTCGATGTCGATGGCGGGCTCGGCCCCGTCCTTCACTGCCCGGATGAGCGGCAGCCACGTCCCGTACGGCGGGATCCTGCTGACGGCGACGGTGGCGCTGTTCGGCGTCGCGCTCAACGCGTGGCTGCCGGAGGACGCGTTCGCCATCGTCACGAACGTCTCCTCGCTCGGCGTCATCTCCACCTGGGTGATGATCATGCTCTGCCATCTGGTGTTCGTGCGCCGCGCCAGGGAGGGCGTCGTGCACCGGCCCGCGTTCCGGCTGTGGGCCTCGCCGTGGATCGAGCTGGCCACGATCGCGTTCCTGTTCGCCGTGATCGTGATGATGTGGTTCGACAAGGACGGCGCGGGCCGCGACACGGTCCTGATGCTCATTCCGATCGCGGCGTGCCTGACGATCGGCTGGTACGCGGTGCGGGGGCGGGTCCACCGGATCGCCGCCGAGCGCGAGGCGCCGCCGGTGGACCCGCTCCAGTGAGGCGTCGTCAGCCCTGGCGCCGCCAGGGGCCCTTGATCGCCACCATGATGCCCGGCGTCTGGATGTTCGCGTAGAGCGTCGATCCGTCCGGCGAGAAGGTCACACCCGTCATCTCGCTGTACTCCGGCTCCGCCTCGGTGCCGATGTTCAGGTCGTTGCGGGCGATCGGGTACGTGCGGCCCTTCTCGGTCGCGCCGAACAGGTGCTGCACGCCCTCCCCGTCCTCGGAGATGACGATCCCGCCGTACGGGGAGACGGTGATGTTGTCCGGGCCGTCGAAGGCACCGTCCTTCGACGGGTCCGGGTTGACGCCGAGCAGCACCTTCAGGGTGAGGGTGCGGCGCTTCGGGTCGTAGAACCAGACCTGGCCGTCGTGCGCGACGGGGCTCTCCTCACGGGCGTACGAGGAGACGACGTACGCGCCGCCGTCGCCCCACCACATGCCCTCGAGCTTGCGGGCGCGGGTGATCTCGCCGTCCTTGAACTGCTTGCGCGTGGAGACCGACTTGGCGTCACGGTCCGGGACGTCGACCCAGTCGACGCCGTACGTCGTGCCGATCTTCGTGGCGCGCGAGAGGTCGTCGACGAAGCGGCCGCCGGAGTCGAAGCACTTGAACGCCTGGAGCACGCCCGCGTCGTCGGCGAGGGTGCGCAGCTTGCCGCGGCCGTGCTTGAAGCCGTGCGGCGGGACCCAGCGGTAGAGCAGCCCGTTGGGGCCCGAGGCGTCCTCGGTGAGGTAGGCGTGCCCCTGCTTGGGGTCGATGACGACGGCCTCGTGGGCGTACCGGCCGAAGGCCTTGATCGGCTTCGGCGAGCGGTTGGCGCGGCGGTCGGCCGGGTCGACCTCGAAGACGTAGCCGTGGTCCTTGGTGAAGCCGTTCTTGCCGGCCTTGTCCTCGGTCTCCTCGCAGGTCAGCCAGGTGTTCCACGGGGTGTGGCCGCCCGCGCAGTTGGTGGCGGTGCCGGCGATGCCGACCCACTCGGCGACCTCGCCGCCCTTGCGGACCTCGACGACGGTGCAGCCGCCGGCCGCCATCGGGTCGTAGACGAGACCCTCGGTGAGCGGCACGGGGTGCGGCCAGTCGGCGCGGGCGCCGGCCAGCTCGTGGTTGTTGACGAGCAGCGTGGCGCCGCGCGGGCCCGCGAAGGCGGCGGTGCCGTCGTGGTTGGAGGGCGTGAACTCGCCGGACTCCAGCTTGGTCTTCCCGCAGTACGTGATGACCGTGTACGAGAAGCCCTCGGGGAGCGCGAGGATGCCGTCGGGGTCGTCGATCAGCGGTCCGTAGCCGATGCCCCGGTCCTTGCCCTTGAGGACGTCGACGGTGGTGTCGTCGGTGGCGGCGAGGGCGTTCGGCGCGGTGGCCAGCGAGCCGACGGAACCGGCGAGCGCGATGCCGGCCCCGGTGGCCGCGGATCGTCTGGTGAAGTCCCTGCGAGTGAGCGACATGCTGGGTGTCTCCCGTGAGGTTCGATGAGAGTGAACGGGCCCTGTTTTCGGCCATACGTTCTCGCTCGCGTATAAACGGCGGTTGAACACCGTCCGACGTCGAGGGGCCCGCTTACATGACTTCCGTGAACCTTGAACCGACCGGACGCCGCGTCCTCGTCTCCGGCGCGTCCCGCGGCCTCGGCCGCGCGCTCGCGCGGGCGTTCGCGGCGAACGGCGACCGGGTGGCCGTGCACTACGGCTCCCGGGAGGCCGAGGCACGGGCCACGCTCGACGCGCTGACCGGCGACGGGCACGTCCTCGTCGGCGGCGACACCGCCACGCCCGACGGCGCGGCGGACGTCGTCGAGCGCGCCGCGGACGGACTCGGCGGGCTCGACGTGCTGGTCAACAACGCGGCCGTGAACACCCCGCACCCGCCGGCCACCACCCCGTACGAGGAGTGGGTGCGGCAGTGGCAGAGCCATGTCTCCGTGAACCTGCTGGGCACCGCGCACCTCAGCCACCTCGCCGCGCACCGCATGATCGGGCAGGGCACGGCGGGCCGCATCGTGAACGTCGGCTCGCGCGGCGCGTTCAAGGGCGAGCCCGACCACCCGGCGTACGGGGCGACGAAGGCCGCCGTGCACGCGCTCGGCCAGTCCCTCGCCGTGGCGCTCGCCCCGCACGGCATCGGGGTGGCGTCGGTGGCGCCCGGATTCATCGAGACGGAGCGGGTGGCGCACCGGCTGACCGACGAGGTGCGCGCGCAGAGCCCGTTCGGCCGGGTGGCATCGGCGGACGAGGTCGCCGAGGCCGTGCTGTGGCTCGCCTCGCCCGCCGCGCAATGGGCCTCCGGCACGGTCCTCGACCTGAACGGGGCGTCGTACCTGCGGACGTGACCGGGGCGGCACCCCGCGCTCCCCCGCGCCGAAATCTTCGTAAAGAAGGTCAACAGGCGCATCACGCACCCAAACCCAAGATTTCACGCAGAACGCCTTGACCGGACCATCCCGCGGCAATAGACAGACGTCAGCAGACCGTTGCGGGGGGTGGCGAGCCGATGGACGTACGCCAGGCACGTGGCCTCCATGAGAGCCGGCTGATGAGGCTGGCCAATGTCACCGGGGTCGGTACCGGGAAGGACGAGCACACGGGCGAGGACGTCATCGTCGTCTTCGTGACCCGCAAAGTGCCCCGCGACCGGCTCCGCGCGGAGGACGTCGTACCCGAAGCGCTCGACGGGGTACCGGTGCGTGTGCTCGCCATCGGCGACGTGCACGCCCAGGACGACGGGCGCTGAGACTCCCCCGCACTCCGACGGCAAGTCAGGGGAATAGAGGTGGTCTGGCGTGCGCCAGCCCGAATTGATGCGCGGACCGGCCGGGGGACAGCTCAGCGACAGCTCCCGGCAGCAAGCGACCAGCGACTTCCTGCGGCGCGAGGCGCCCCTTGCCAACGTGGTCGGCTTCGGCCACGGCGTGAAGTGGTCGAACGGCGAGCCGACGGGCGAGGAGGCCGTCCTCGTCTTCGTGACCCAGAAGGTGCCCGAGTCCCTGCTTCCTGAACGGGACGTGATCCCGCGTCAGATGGACGACGGCACCCCGACCGACATCGTGGCCGTCGGCCACATCTCCGCCCAGCGCCGGCAGAGCCGCCCCTCCGGAGCCCGCTCCGAAGAGGTCTCGTACGGCCCCGACGGCGGCATCGCCCAGCAGCTCTCGGGCCTCGCCCAGCCGTCGCTCGAGGAACGGATCGGCGGGCTCGGCCAGTTCGAGCCGCAGCAGCTCGTCCGCCGGATGCGGCCCTGCCCCTCCGGGTTCTCCGTCGGCAACGTCGCCATCACCGCCGGCACCCTCGGCAGCGTCGTCTACGACTTCCTGCCGGGCGCCACGGTGGACCCGCCGGGACCCGGGCTCGGCGTGCCGTCCAAGTTCTACATCCTCTCCAACAACCACGTGCTCGCCGACTCCAACCGGGCCCAGCTGGGCAGCGCCATCGTGCAGCCGGGGCGGTTCGACGGCGGCACGGACCCGGCCGACCGGATCGCCACGCTGTCCCGCTTCATCACCATCCAGTTCGCGCCGCAGACGCCGCTGGAACGGCAGAACAACGTGGTCGACTGCGCGCTCGCCGAGGTCCAGTTCCAGGACGCCACGCGCGAGCAGTACTTCAGCGGCGCGCCGCGCGCCTGGCGCCGCAAGGCGAACGTCGCGGTCGGCGACCTCGTGAAGAAGACGGGCCGCACGACGAACGTGTCCTTCGGCCGGATCATCGCGGTCGACGCCACGATCGACGTCAACTACGGCACCGCGGGCACGGCCCGCTTCAAGGACCAGATCCTCACGACGAACATGTCGGCGGGCGGCGACTCCGGTTCCCTGGTCACATCCCTCGACAACGTCGCGGTGGGCCTGCTCTTCGCCGGCTCCTCCCAGGTCACGGTCGAGAACCACATCGAGAACGTCCGCGCGCTGCTGCGCGTGGAGATCTCCGAGCAACTGGCATAGGAGGTGACGGAGACGCCATGACCACACAGGCACGCAAGGGCAAGGGCCAGACCCGCTCCGAACACCGCTTCCACAACCCGCAGGGCGCGGAGGTCAAGACCCGCGACGAGGCGTTCGCCGCGCAGCGCGAGGTGTCCGCGGAGGCCCTCACGGTCGACTGCAAGCTGGAGCTCAACAACGGCTCGGTCACCTTCGCCATCACCGCGAAGATCAACCCCAACACCCACCCGTTCGTGGTGACCGGCGGCCAGATCACGTCGGGCATCTGCGGCGCGCCGTGGGACATCACGGGCGGCTTCATCGGCGACACCATCCGCCTGGACGCGAAGCGGGCGGGCCAGGGTTCGTGCGCCAACACCATCACGGTGGTCGGCGAGTACCAGAACCCGGCGTCCTACCGCGGCACGTACGGCTTCGACGGGGCGTCCTCGTCCTTCAAGCACACGACGCGCTATCTCTGCTAGCAGCACGGGCACGACGACGGCCCGGCCCCCGCTTCCACGCGGGCGCCGGGCCGTTCCGTGTCGAGCCCCTCAGCTACCGCCGGCCGAACGCGCCTTGAAGGCCGCCTTGCGGGCCTCCTTCGCCACCTTCTTGTCCGGGTGCAGGCGGCCCATCGCCTCCAGCACATCCGCCGTGGCGGGGTGCTCCACGCGCCACGCCGCCGCGAAGAAGCCGCTGTGCTGCGCCGCGAGCCCCTCGACCAGCGCCTGCAGCTCGTCCGAGTTGCCCTCGAGCGACAGCTGCGCGGCGATCGTGTCGACGGTCAGCCAGAACACCATGTCCTGCGACGGCGCGGGCACGTCCCCGAACCCGTGCTCGGCCAGCCACACCCGGGCGAGCCCGCCCAGCTCGGCGTCGTCGAGGACCTCCCGCAGCGCCGGCTCGGCCTCCGTGCCGACCAGCGACAGCGCCTGCTGGCACCGCAGCCGCCGCAGCGGTGCCCACTCGTCGGCCCCGCGCGCCGCGCCCAGCAACTCCCGTGCGGCGGCCAGCGGTTCACGCCGGGCCAGCCACCCCTCGATCTCGACCTGCGCCGCGGCCTGCGGGAACGCGGCCGTGCCGTCGAGCAGTACGTCGGCGCCCTTGTCGGCGAGATCGCCGACCGCCGGGGCCGCCACACCGGCGTCGAGCATCCGCGCCCTGACCCCGTACAGGCCGAGCGGGGTGAGCCTGACCAGGCCGTACCGGGAGACGTCGGACTCGTCGACGGGCTCGGCCGGCGGCTCGTCGGAGTCGATGTCCGCCATCAGCGCCTCGTCGACCGGCTGGAACTCCACGAGGCCGATCGGCTCGAGCACCCGGAACTGGTCGTCGAGCCGCATCATCGCGTCCGACACCTGCTCGAGCACGTCGTCCGTCGGCTCGCCCATGTCGTCGGGGACGATCATCGAGGCGGCGAGCGCGGGCAGCGGAACGGCCTCCTCGCCCGCCCCGCCGTCGCTGACGGTCAGCAGGTACAGATTGCCGAGCACGCCCTCCAGGAACTCGGACTCCGCCTCGGGGTCCCAGTCGAGCTGCGAGAAGTCGATCTCGCCGCCCTCCTCCATGGCGTCGACGATGTCGTCGAGGTCCGGGACGCTGGCGTCGGCGAGGACGGTGTCGAGCGCGCCCAGCCACACCGTGAGCACGTCGGCGGGGCCGCCCGACGTGAGCGTGCCGAGCTCCTCGCCGACCGTGACGGTGCCCTCCTCCTCGTCGACGATCTCGACGAGGCCCGTGTCGACGGCGACGCGCCAGGCCTCGCTCGCGTACGCGGCGCCGTCCTCCTCGTCGGCGAGCCCCAGCTCGGCCGCCGCGGCGGGCAGCTGCTCCTCGTCGAGTTCGCCGCCGGCGCCGACCCGCGTGTCGGGCCCGGCCCAGCGGGCGAGCCGCACCGCACGGGAGAGCAGGGGCGTGGCAAGGGCGTCCCGCGCCAGCTCCGCTTCGGCGGGCAGCCGCACCGGCGGCAGGGGGGAGCTGTCTGACATCGGCTGGTTCTCCTCGGGGACGTGCATGAGGCCTACTCCTACGTTGCGACCGCCCAGCCTAGAGCCTGCCCGGCGGATCCTGCTGGAGTCGCGTGCCCTGGCACGCGCACCTGCGGCGTTGTCGTCAATCACCATCGCTCCGCGATGCCTCAATCCTCCGCCTTGCAGGTGCACGCACCAGACCCCGCTCGCCTGCACCGCCTGGGCACGGCCATCCGCGTCCAGCCTGATCCGCCGGGCAGGCTCTAACGGATTTACACCGATGCTGTCCGGTTCACGCCCCGGTCGGCTCCTCCTCATGTGCCCGACATCCCCGGAACCTTGACAACTCGCCCGCGCTGGACGGAAATTGACGCGCGTAGAAGTCCCGCTCCGCCACCACGTCCCGGCGCCCGCCGGCCGCACGTCCCCGGAGGATCCGTTGTCCCGATCGACGTCCCATCCCTTCTCGCGGTCGCGCCTCGCCGCGCTCGCCGTCGCCTGCGCCGCGGTGTCCGGCACCCTGGCCACCGTCCCCGCCCACCCGGCGGCCGCCGCCGACGTCGCCATCCACGACATCCAGGGCGCCACCCGAATATCCCCGCTCACCGGACAGCAGGTCACCGGCGTGACGGGGGTGGTGACGGGCGTCAGAACCTACGGCTCGTCCCGCGGCTTCTGGTTCCAGGACACCAGGCCCGACAACGACCCCGCCACCAGCGAGGGCGTCTTCGTCTTCACGAGTTCCACGCCCACCGTGCGGGCCGGCGACGCGGTCACCGTCTCCGGCACGGTCACCGAGTACGTGCCCGGCGGCGCCTCGTCCGGCAACCAGTCGCTCACCGAGCTGACGAAGCCGACCGTCACCGTGAACTCCTCCGGCAACCCCGTCCCGGTCACCACCATCAGCGACAAGTCCGTCCCCGCCGCGTACACCCCGCAGGGCGACCCCGCGGCGAACGGCTCGATCAACAAGCTGCCGCTGCGCCCCAAGGCGTACGCCCTCGACTACTACGAGTCCCTGGAGGGCCAGAACGTCCGGATCGGCTCCTCCCGCGTCGTCACCGCATCCGACGCCTACGCCGAGCTGTGGGTCACGGTGAAGCCGCACGAGAACCGCACCAGGCGCGGCGGCACCCGCTACGCCTCGTACGACGACCAGAATGCCGGACGCCTCCAGATCCAGTCGCTCGGGGCGGTCGCCGACTTCCCCGCGGCCGACGTCGGCGACGTCATCGGCGGCACCACCGAGGGCCCGCTCGACTTCAACCAGTACGGCGGATACACGCTGGTGGCCCGGGAGTTGGGGACGCTGCGCGCGTCCGGCGTCGAGCGCGAGACGACCCGCGCGCAGAAGTCGGGCGAGCTGGCCGTGGCGACGTACAACGTCGAGAACCTCGACCCGACCGACGCCACCTTCGACGCGCACGCCGCCGCGATCGTCGGCAATCTGCGCTCCCCCGACATCGTGTCCCTGGAGGAGATCCAGGACAACAACGGCGCGAAGAACGACGGCACGGTGGCCGCCGACGCCACGATGGGCAAGCTGATCGACGCGATCGTGGCCGCGGGCGGACCGCGCTACGACTGGCGTTCGATCGACCCGGAGAACAACAAGGACGGCGGCGAGCCCGGCGGCAACATCCGCCAGGTGTTCCTGTTCAACCCGGACCGCGTGTCATTCACCGACCGGCCCGGCGGCGACGCCACGACGGCCGTGGGCGTCACGACCGAGAAGGGCGGGGCGGCGCTCACCGCGTCACCGGGCCGCGTGGCGCCCGCGGACGCCGCATGGTCGAACAGCCGCAAGCCGCTGGCCGGCGAGTTCACGTTCCGCGGCAAGCGGGTCTTCGTGATCGCCAACCACTTCGCGTCGAAGGGCGGCGACCAGGCCCTGAC
Source organism: Streptomyces sp. SDT5-1 (assembly GCF_052245995.1). Classification (NCBI taxonomy): domain Bacteria; kingdom Bacillati; phylum Actinomycetota; class Actinomycetes; order Kitasatosporales; family Streptomycetaceae; genus Streptomyces; species Streptomyces sp. SDT5-1. The sequence goes on from NZ_CM125963.1 coordinate 2,455,147, forward strand.
CTCGCAGTACCAGCCGCCGACCCGCTCGTCGGAGACGCAGCGGCACGCCCAGGCGACCGTCGTGAACGACTTCGTGAAGGACATCCTCAAGGCCCAGTCCGACGCGGACGTGATCACGCTCGGCGACATCAACGACTTCGAGTTCTCCGGGACGGCGCAGCGCCTGGAGGCGGGCGGCGCGCTCTGGTCGGCGATCAAGTCGCTGCCCAAGCAGGAGCGTTACACCTACGACTACCAGGGCAACAGCCAGGTCCTCGACCAGATTCTGATCAGCCCGTCGATCCGGGCGAAGGACGCGTTCGCGTACGACAGCGTGCACATCAACAGCGAGTTCCACGACCAGATCAGCGACCACGACCCGCAGGTGCTGCGCTTCCGCCCCTGACGGGCCGCGCCGACCAGTCGTTCGGCCGCTCAGTCGAAGATGCGGAGCAGCCAGTCGCCCCACTGGATCTCGTTGCGCCGGGCGTCGGCGTCCGCCGCGAAGTCGTGGACGCCGATGCCGACGGGCGCGCCCCAGCGGCCGCGCCCGAAGAAGCGGTAGAGGGCGTCCTCGGTGCGCAGCCCCAGGAACGCGGCGTCGCGGTAGTCGAGGACGGCGTCCAGGGCCTGCCCTTCCGGGCCCCGGACGCGGACCCGCGCCCCCTCGGCGGCGTCCACGGGCAGGTCGAGGGCGCGGCCGACGGCGGTGAGCGCCTCGGGGTTGGCGGAGGCGGCGGGCCCTTCGACCCCGGCGAAGGCGACCGCCCGGCCCGCGAAGTACGTCAGGTACTGGCGCAGGGTGTGCAGGTGGAAGTCGGTGTGCCGCTCGGTGGCGTCGTGCCGCTCGGCCCAGTCCTCGGTGAAGACGCCGCTGTGCACGTAGGTCACGCGGGACCGGCCGCCGCCGTCGCGCGGTTCGACGGTCCAGTCGAGCTGGTTCAGCGGCTGGCCGGGCGGCAGGGCGGCCGGGTCGTCGGAGCGGGCGGTGAGGCGGCGCGGCGGGTCCCAGACGGTGAGCACGGAGTGGAAGGGGCCGGTGCCGCCCTCCTTCGGCTCGTACTCCATGGGCCGCAGCCAGCCGCCGGACTCCTTGGTGACGGCGTCCCACACCCGCCGCGGCGGGGCGTCGACCTCGAACTCCCGCACGACCTCGAACGGCTTCCCGCCTCCGCGGTCCCCGCTCACACCCGCCGCCTACGTCGCATACCCCCACGTTCCCCCGAATCCCACCCTCCGTCCAGGCGAGGGGGCCCGTCACGGTGACGCGTCGTCCGCCGGACCGCCCTTCGCCCGTCCCAGCCGCGCCAACTGGGCTTGGAACCAGTCGAGTCGGGCCTGGAGGAGGGCCGCCTCCGCGGCCAGTTCCGGCATTCCGGGGGCCGCTTCCGGGAGCTCCGCGCCCGGCGCCGCGCGCACCCGCAGGCCGTCCCCCGCGAGCCGGGCGAACGCGGCGAGGGTCCAGCGGGGGCGCCCGCCGACGCAGCCCGGGCAGGCCGCCTCCAGGACCCGCCACCCCGCGCGCCCCCATCCGGCGTCGGCGAGCACGACGGCCTCGGCCCCGCACCGGCAGGGGCCGACGGTGGCGGCGCGCACGCGCTGACGTGCGGAGCGGAATCCGCGCTCGAAGCGGATGTACGGCCCGAGGACGGTGACGTCGAGGAGGACCGCGGCGCGGTGCTCGGCGTGCGTCAACATGCCTTGCGCGTCCCGGAGTTCGGTGACGCAGTGGAAGCCGCAGTCGCAGCGCCGGTGCGGGGCGCGGTGGCGGCGCCCGTACACGCAGCGCGCGTCGTCGAGCACCCGGTACGGTGCGGCGGCGCCGAGCGAGACGCCCAGGAAACCGGCGCGCCCACCGTCCGCGTCGACGGCAGGGTGGGCGATCTTGTATCCGGTGGGCGGCTCCGCGGGGCGCTCCTGCGGGAGCCGCACCCTCATCGCGCGGCCGGCACCTCGACGGGCTCGGGCGCGACGTCGTCGGCCGTCAACTCCGCGGCCCGCTCGTCGACTTCGACGGCCTCGGCCGGCGTCTCCTCTTCGGCGATTCCGGTGGCGAGTGCTTTGCCGAGCCTCATGGTGCCTCCCCTGAACGGCCTTCGGTGACCCGGTCGCCGGCCACCGGCCTCTCATGGTGACGCATACGCCCGGTTTTGGCACCAGTGCGTCCCGCGTCGCACGTCAGCAGCGCGTACTGGTCGGCCACCACCGCCTCGGCCACGGCGACCGCCCGCTCGCCCGCGAGCCGGAGCCCGGCCTGTGACCAGGGTTCGGGGGCCGGACGCCGGCGGCGCCACCAGGCGGCGCACAGCGCGTAGAGCCCGCTCGCGCACATCACCGCGGGCGCGGCAAGCGCCACCATCACGTCTCGCACCACACGCACCTCGACGACCGTTCAGCGGTGCTCCGCACCACCTCGTAGCAGAATTAAGTGGAGCTTCACGGTCAGGAAGCCGACACTCCCCACATGACCGACGACGCACCCCGCCGCCCCACCCCCTTCAACCGCGCCCTGTGCGCCATGGTCACGCCGTTCACCGAGACGGGCGACCTCGACACGGCCGCCGCCCAGGAGCTGGCCGACCGTCTGGTGTCCGAGGGCTGCGAGGGCCTGGTCCTGTCCGGCACGACCGGGGAGTCGCCGACGACGACGGACGCGGAGAAGGCGCGGCTCGTCCGGGCGGTGCGGGAGGCGGTGGGCGACCGCGCGACGATCGTCGCCGGAGTCGGCACGCCCGACACCCGCCACACGATCACCCTCGCCCGCCAGGCCCAACAGGCGGGCGCCGACGGCCTGTTGGTGGTGTCCCCGTACTACAGCCGCCCGCCCCAGGACGCCCTGGAGCACCACTTCCGCACGGTCGCGGACGCCACGGACCTCCCCGTGATGCTGTACGACATCCCGACCCGCACCGGCACCCGCATCGAACCGGCCACGATGATCCGCCTCGCCGACCACCCCCGCATCGTCGCGGTGAAGGACTGCGCGTACGACCTGCTGTCCACCCAACAGGTCATGGCTGCCACGGACCTGGCCTACTACACGGGCTGCGACGAGTACGTCCTCCCCCTCTACGCCCTCGGCGGCGCGGGCTACGTCTCCACGGTCGCGAACGTCGCCCCCGCCGCCTTCCGCGCCATCATCGACGCCCACGACGACGCCAACCCCACCGAGGCCACCCACCGCCAACGCCTCACGATCCCCCTGACCACCCTGATGATGCACGCGGGCCTCCCCGGCACGGTGACCGCCAAGTCCCTCCTCGGTTACCCGGTCCGCGAGCCGTTGCGGCCCGCCGACGCCCGGACGGTCGCGGCGCTGCGGGCGGCGCACGCGACCCTGATCGACGCGACGGCGCGCCAGTAGATCGCGCACACGCTCACCCGAACACGCCCCGAAACCAGGTACGGATACTCATGACGGGGTCGTGCGCCCGGCGTGACCATGAGGGCAGCACGACACCTTCACCCACGGGGAGACGACCGATGAATGCCCGCACCCTGCTGCGCCTGACCGTCACCAACCCGGCGTCGGCCGTCTACCTCGGACTCGTCGGTGCGTCCGTCGTGTTCGAGGTCGTCGTGCTGCTCACGGCGTCCGACCCGGGGTTCGTGGGGGTGTGGCCGTTCTTCTTCACCGCGCCCGTGTCGCTGGTGATGGTCGCGGGGGTCGAGGCGCTCTGGGGCATGGACGCCCCGTACTGGGTGCTGATGGTCGGGCTCGCCGTGAGCGCGCTGCTGCAGTCGCTCGCGCTGGGCGCCACGTTCGAGGCTCTGCGGGGGCGCAGGCGCGTGGGGCGCGCTGCCTGAGCCACGTAACGCGCGAGCGCCCTCCCGTACGGAACGGGAGGGCGCTCGTGTGTGCGCGGGGCTCAGTTGTGGCTGTGGAGGATCTCGTTGAGGCCGCCCCAGACCGCGTTGTTCGGGCGGGCCTCGACCGTGCCGGTCACCGAGTTGCGGCGGAAGAGGATGTTGGAGGCGCCGGAGAGCTCGCGGGCCTTGACCACCTGGCCGTCGGGCATCGTGACGCGGGTGCCGGCCGTGACGTACAGGCCGGCCTCGACGACGCACTCGTCGCCGAGCGCGATGCCGACGCCCGCCTCGGCGCCGACGAGGCAGCGCTCGCCGATGACGATGCGGACGTTGCCGCCGCCGGAGAGGGTGCCCATCGTGGAGGCGCCGCCGCCGATGTCCGAGCCGTCGCCGACGACGACGCCCGCGGAGATGCGGCCCTCGACCATCGACGTGCCGAGCGTGCCGGCGTTGAAGTTCACGAAGCCCTCGTGCATGACCGTGGTGCCCTCGGCGAGGTGCGCGCCGAGGCGGACGCGGTCGGCGTCGGCGATGCGCACGCCCTTGGGGGCGACGTAGTCCGTCATGCGCGGGAACTTGTCCACGGACGTCACCTGGAGGTGCAGGCCCTCCGCGCGGGCGTTCAGGCGGGCGGTCTCCAGGTTGTCGACGGCGACCGGGCCGAGCGAGGTCCAGGCGACGTTGGCGAGGAAGCCGAACATGCCGTCCAGGTTCTGGCCGTGCGGCTTCACCAGGCGGTGGGAGAGCAGGTGCAGGCGCAGGTACACGTCGTGCGCGTCGAGCGGCTTGTCGTCGAGGGACGCGATGACCGTGCGGACGGCGACGGTCTCCACGCCGCGGCGGGCGTCGGGACCGATGGCCTTCGCCGCGCCCTCCCCGAGCAGCTCGACGGCCTTCTCGGCGGAGAGCTTCTCGGTCCCGGCCGGGCCGGGCTCGGCGACGAGCTCGGGCTTCGGGAACCAGGTGTCGAGCACGGTGCCGTCGGTGGTAACGGTGGCGAGACCGGCGGCGACGGCGCCGGTGGAGCGAGGACCTGCGGGGGAGGGTGTGGTGTCGGTCATGGGGCCAAACCTAATCGGCGCGGGCCCGCGGAGGCCAACCGGTGCCCACCCCCGTCTCACCAGCCGGGCGCCGCAGCCCTCACGGGATCAGCCGCGCCAGCATCGCGCGCGTGAACGCCTCGTCGTACTCGCCGCCGGTCAGCAGCACCTGCAGCGAGATCCCGTCCATGAGGGCCACGAGCGCCCGCGCCGTGACGTCGTCCGTGCGCCGCGAGACGACCTCGGCCAGCTCCTCGCACCACTCGGCCGCCACGGGCCGCAGCGCGGGCCTGCGCAGGGCCGCCAGATACAGCTCGTACTCCAGCTCGACGCCGACCCGGTCCCCCGCCAGCCAATCGCCCAGCACGGCGGCCAGCTCCGCCGCCAGGTCGGTGCGCGGGTCCTCGATGCCGTGGTGCGCGGCGACGACCTTCGCGAAGCCCTCGTTGGCCTGCCGCAGCGCCGCGACCATCAGCTCGTCGAGCGTCTTGAAGTGGTACGTGGTGGAGCCCAGCGGCACGTCCGCCTCCGCGGCGGCGCTGCGGTGGCTGAGCCCCGCGATGCCCTTCGAGCCGACGACCCGGATCGCGGCGTCGATGATCCGCTGGCGGCGCTCCGGATCGTAGCGGCGGCGGGGGGCCATCAGTGCGCGCCGCCCAGATTGAGCAGGACGACGCCGCCGATGACGAGCAGGATCCCGGCGGCCTTGGCGAGCGTGAGGCCCTCCCCCAGGAACAGCATGCCGATCGCGGCGATGACGGCGGTTCCGGTGCCCGCCCAGATCGCGTACGCGGTGCCGATCTGCACGGTCTTCAGCGTCTGCGCGAGCAGCGCGAACGCCACGATGTACCCGGCGATCGTGAGCAGCGAGGGCCAGAGCCTGCTGAACCCCTCGCTGTACTTCATGGCGGTGGTGGCCCCCACCTCGGCGGCTATGGCGCCGGCCAGCAGCACATATCCCATGTGTACGAGTGTACATAACGGCGCCCATGAAAAAGCCCCTCCAACCGGAGGGGCTTTTCGACTCAGACGTTGAAGCCGAGCGCCCTGAGCTGCTCGCGACCGTCGTCCGTGATCTTGTCCGGGCCCCACGGCGGCATCCAGACCCAGTTGATCCGGAGCTCGTTGACGATGCCGTCGGTGGCGGACTTGGCCTGGTCCTCGATGACGTCGGTCAGCGGGCAGGCCGCCGACGTCAGCGTCATGTCGATCGTCGCGATGTTCGCGTCGTCGATGTGGATGCCGTAGATCAGGCCCAGGTTGACGACGTCGATGCCCAGCTCCGGGTCGACGACGTCGTACAGCGCCTCGCGGACCTCGTCCTCGGAGGCGGGCTTCATCTCCACTGCCGTGCTGTCACTCATGCGGTCTTCGCCTCCTCCGGCCGATGCGGAGCATCTGATGTGCCCAGCGCCTGTGCCGTCGCGTCCTTCCACGCCATCCAGCTCAGGAGGGCGCACTTGACTCGGGCCGGGTACTTGGAGACGCCGGCGAACGCGACGGCGTCCTCCAGCAGCTCCTCCATGTCGTCGTCCGGCTCGATCTGTCCCTTCGACTGCATCAGGTCCAGGAACGTCTCCTGGATCTTCCGCGCGTCGGACAGCTCCTTGCCGACGAGAAGGTCGTTGAGGACGGACGCCGAGGCCTGGCTGATGGAGCAGCCCTGGCCCTCGTACGAGACGTCCGCGATCTTCTCGCCGTCGTACTTCACGCGCAGCGTGATCTCGTCGCCGCACGTCGGGTTGACGTGGTGCACCTCGGCGTCGCCATCCCGCAGACCGCGCCCGTGCGGGTGCTTGTAGTGGTCCAGGATGACTTCCTGGTACATCGAATCCAGCTTCATGCGATTCCTCGCCAACCCCTCAGCCGAAGAAGTTCCGTACGTGCTCCAGCCCCTCGACCAGAGCGTCGATCTCGGCGGGCGTGGAGTACAGATAGAACGACGCTCGCGTGGTCGCAGGAATTCCGTACCGCAGGCAGACCGGCCGCGCGCAGTGGTGGCCGACCCGGACCGCGATGCCCTGCTCGTCGAGGACCTGGCCCACGTCGTGCGGGTGGATGTCGCCCAGCGTGAAGGAGATCGCCGCACCGCGCTCCTCGGCCGTGGTGGGGCCGATGATCTTGAGGTCGGGGACCTCCTGGAGCCGCTTGACCGCGTACTCGGTGAGCGCCTGCTCGTGCCGGAGGATGTTCTCCATGCCGATCGAGTTCAGGTAGTCGATCGCCGCGCCGAGGGCCACGGCCTCCGCGATCGGCGGCGTACCGGCCTCGAACTTGTGCGGGGCGGGGGCGTACGTCGAGGAGTGCATGGACACCGTCTCGATCATCTCGCCGCCGCCGAGGAAGGGCGGGAGGTCCTCGAGCAGCTCCTGGCGGCCCCAGAGGACGCCGATGCCGGTCGGGCCGCACATCTTGTGGCCGGTGAAGGCCACGAAGTCGGCCTGGAGGGCCTGCACGTCGATCGGCATGTGCGGGGCGGCCTGCGAGGCGTCGATGCAGACCAGGGCGCCGACCTCCTGGGCGCGGCGCACGATGGCCTCGACCGGGTTGTGGGTGCCCAGGATGTTCGACACGAGCACGAAGGAGACGATCTTCGTCTTCTCGGTGATGATCTCGTCGATGTTGCTGAGGTCGAGACGGCCGTCGTCCGTCAGACCGAACCACTTCAGCTTCGCGCCGGTGCGCTGCGCGAGCAGCTGCCACGGAACGATGTTGGAGTGGTGCTCCATCTCCGTGATCACGATCTCGGTCTCGTGATCGACCTTGTACGGCTCGTCGGCCCAGCCGAGCATGTTGGCGACGAGGTTGAGCGACTCCGAGGCGTTCTTCGTGAAGACGACCTCGTCGCGGCTCGGCGCGTTGATGAACGCGGCGACCTTGTCGCGCGCACCCTCGTACAGCGCCGTGGCCTCCTCGGCCAGCACGTGCACGCCGCGGTGCACGTTGGCGTTGTGCTGCTCGTAGTACTCCGTGATGACGTCGAGGACCTGGCGCGGCGTCTGCGAGGTCGCCGCGTTGTCCAGGTACACGAGCTTCTTGTCGTCGTGCAGCACCCGGTCGAGGATCGGGAAGTCCTTGCGGATCGCCTCGGTGTCGAGGAGGCCCGGCAGCTGTGTCACGCGGATGCGCCACCCTTCACGTACTTGTCGTAGCCCTCGGCCTCGAGCTGGTCGGCGAGCTCGGCGCCGCCGGACTCGACGATGCGGCCGCCCGCGAAGACGTGCACGTGGTCGGGCTTGATGTAGCGCAGGATGCGCGTGTAGTGCGTCACGAGGAGGGTGCCGACCTCGCCGTTCTCACGGACGCGGTTGATGCCCTCGGAGACGATGCGCAGCGCGTCGACGTCGAGGCCGGAGTCGGTCTCGTCGAGCACGGCGATCTTCGGCTTGAGGAGCTCCAGCTGGAGGATCTCGTGGCGCTTCTTCTCACCGCCGGAGAAGCCCTCGTTCACGTTGCGCTCGGCGAAGGACGGGTCCATGGAGAGCCGCTCCATGGCCTCCTTGACCTCCTTCACCCAGGTGCGCAGCTTGGGGGCCTCGCCGCGCACGGCCGTGGCCGAGGTGCGCAGGAAGTTGGAGACGGAGACACCGGGGACCTCGACCGGGTACTGCATGGCGAGGAAGAGGCCGGCGCGGGCGCGCTCGTCGACGGACATCTCCAGGACGTCCTCGCCGTCGAGCGTGACGGTGCCGGAGGTGATCGTGTACTTGGGGTGACCCGCGAGCGAGTACGCCAGGGTCGACTTGCCGGAGCCGTTCGGACCCATGATCGCGTGGGTCTCGCCCTGCTTCACGGTCAGGTCGACGCCCTTGAGGATCTCCTTCGTGGCGTTGTCCGCCTCGACGGTGACGTGCAGGTCCTTGATTTCAAGCGTTGCCATGGGGACTTCAGTTCTCCTGGGTGAGGGAGACGAGAACATCGTCCCCTTCGATCTTCACGGGGTATACGGGCACGGGGCGGGTGGCGGGCAGGCCCGACGGCTTGCCGGTGCGCAGGTCGAACGCGGAGCCGTGCAGCCAGCACTCGATCTGGCAGTCCTCGACCTCGCCCTCGGAGAGCGAGACGTTCGCGTGCGAGCAGATGTCGTTGATCGCGAACACCTCGCCCTCGGTGCTCACGATGGACACGGGCGTACCGTCGATCTCCACCCGCTTCGGGGTGTCGGTCTCCAGCTCGGCGAGTCCACAGGCACGGACGAAAGCGGGGGCCATCAGACCGACGCCTCCAGCTCGGCCTCGATCTTCTCGAGCAGCCGCTCCTCGATGTCGTCGACACCGATCTGCTGGACCAGCTCGGCGAAGAAGCCGCGCACGACGAGGCGGCGCGCCTCGTGGGCCGGGATGCCGCGGGCCATCAGGTAGAAGAGCTGCTCGTCGTCGAAGCGGCCGGTGGCGGAGGCGTGACCGGCGCCGACGATCTCGCCGGTCTCGATCTCCAGGTTCGGCACGGAGTCGACACGGGCACCGTCGGTCAGAACCAGGTTCCGGTTCATCTCGTACGTGTCGGTGCCCTCGGCGGCGGCCTCGATGAGGACGTCGCCGATCCACACGGCGTGCGCGTCGTCGCCCTGGAGCGCGCCCTTGTAGACGACGTTCGACTTGCAGTGCGGGGTGTTGTGGTCGACCAGGAGGCGGTGCTCCTGGTGCTGGCCCGCGTCGGTGAAGTACAGGCCGAACAGCTCGGCCTCGCCGCCCGTGGCCGCGTACTGGACGCGGGGGTGCAGGCGGACGACGTCGCCGCCGAAGGTGACGACGACCGACTTGAAGGAGGCGTCGCGGCCGACGAGCGCGTTGTGCTGCGCCACGTGGACGGCCTTGTCGTCCCAGTCCTGCACGGAGACGACCGTCAGCTTCGCGCCGTCGCCGAGCAGGTAGTCGACGTTGGCGGCGAGCACCGCGTCACCGGTGTGGTCGATGACGACGACGGCCTCGGCGAAGGCGCCCAGCTCGATGACCTGGTGGCCGTAGGCGACGCCGCCCTCGCCGTGCACGCGGACACGGATCGGCTCGGTGAGCACCGTCTCCTTGGGCACGGAGACGACGGACGCCTTCTCGAACGCCGAGTACGCCTGCGCGGCGATCCGGTCGACGGGCTTGCCGGCCTTGCCGACGCGGGCGTCGTCGCGGCCGACGAGCTCGACGGTGACGCCCTCGGGGGCCTCGACGTCGACCTTCACGCCGTCGCCGGTCGCGGTGGCGGTGCCGTCGTGCAGTCCGCGCAGCCGCTCCAGCGGCGTGAACCGCCACTCCTCCTCGCGGCCGTGCGGGACCGGGAAGTCCTGCACGTCGTAGGAGGGGGGCGCGCTCATGCGGGTGGCGACGGTCGACTCGGCGGCGACCGCGATCTGTCCGGCGGTCGTCGACCCGGCCGGGATGTTCTGAGCCTCAGCCATGGCTGTCGTGGTGCTCGCTTTCGTTTACGTGAGTGGCTTGACGGAGGGGGCCGTGGAGCTGGATCAGCCGACGGCGCCTTCCATCTGGAGCTCGATCAGCCGGTTGAGCTCGAGCGCGTACTCCATGGGCAGCTCCTTGGCGATCGGCTCGACGAAGCCGCGCACGATCATCGCCATGGCCTCGTCCTCGGAGAGGCCGCGGCTCATGAGGTAGAAGAGCTGGTCCTCGGAGACCTTGGAGACGGTCGCCTCGTGGCCCATGGACACGTCGTCCTCGCGGACGTCCACGTACGGGTACGTGTCGGAGCGCGAGATCTGGTCGACGAGCAGGGCGTCGCACAGCACGTTCGACTTGGCGCCCGGGGCGCCCTCGCCGATCTCGATGAGGCCGCGGTAGGAGGTGCGGCCGCCGCCGCGCGCCACGGACTTCGAGACGATGTTGGACGACGTGTTCGGCGCCATGTGGACCATCTTCGCGCCGGCGTCCTGGTGCTGGCCCTCGCCCGCGAAGGCGATGGACAGCGTCTCGCCCTTGGCGTGCTCACCCATCAGGTAGACGGCCGGGTACTTCATGGTGACCTTGGAGCCGATGTTGCCGTCGACCCACTCCATGGTCGCGCCCTCGTAGGCCACGGCGCGCTTGGTGACCAGGTTGTAGACGTTGTTCGACCAGTTCTGGATCGTCGTGTAGCGGCAGCGGGCGCCCTTCTTCACGATGATCTCGACGACCGCGGAGTGCAGCGAGTCCGACTTGTAGATCGGCGCGGTGCAGCCCTCGACGTAGTGGACATAGGCGTCCTCGTCGACGATGATCAGCGTCCGCTCGAACTGGCCCATGTTCTCCGTGTTGATACGGAAGTAGGCCTGGAGCGGGATCTCGACGTGCACGCCCTTCGGCACGTAGATGAACGAGCCACCGGACCACACGGCCGTGTTCAGCGCGGCGAACTTGTTGTCACCGGCGGGGATGACCGTGCCGAAGTACTCCTTGAAGAGCTCCGGGTGCTCCTTCAGGGCCGTGTCGGTGTCCATGAAGATGACACCCTGCTCCTCCAGGTCCTCGCGGATCTGGTGGTACACGACCTCGGACTCGTACTGGGCCGCGACACCGGCGACGAGGCGCTGCTTCTCCGCCTCCGGGATGCCGAGCTTGTCGTACGTGGCCTTGATGTCCTCGGGCAGGTCCTCCCAGGACTCCGCCTGCTTCTCCGTGGAGCGCACGAAGTACTTGATGTTGTCGAAGTCGATGCCCGACAGGTCCGAGCCCCAGTTCGGCATGGGCTTCTTCTCGAACAGCTTCAGACCCTTGAGGCGCAGCTTGGTCATCCACTCGGGCTCGGACTTCTTGTCCGAGATGTCGCGGACGACGTCCTCGTTGATGCCGCGCTTGGCAGAGGCACCGGCCTCGTCGGAGTCCGCCCAGCCGTATTCGTACTTGCCCAGGCCCTCGAGCTCAGGGTGGGCAGTCTCCTCGATGGGGAGAGTCATGCGGGGTTCCTCCCGGCCGTGCTTGCAGATGCGTTGGTGGTCGTGTTGGGGGTGTTCTTGGGGATGAACGTCGTGCAGACCCCGTCGCCGTGGGCGATGGTGGCCAGCCGCTGTACGTGGGTGCCCAGCAGCTGCGAGAACATTTCGGTCTCGGCCTCGCACAATTGCGGGAACTGCTCGGCTACGTGGGCGACTGGGCAGTGGTGCTGGCAGAGCTGCTCACCGACCGGTGCGCTACGCGCCGTAGCAGCGTACCCGTCCGCGCTCAAGGCCCTTGCCAGGGCCTGGGCGCGCTCCTCGGGGGCCGCGGCCTCGATCGCCTCCTTGTAGGGCCCGGCCTGCGCGGCGATGCGCGCACGGGCGAAGGAGACGAGCGCCTCGTCGCCGCCGGCCTGCTCCTTGATCCAGCGGAGCGCCTCGGCGGCGAGCTTGTCGTAGGACTGGTCGAAGGCGTCCCGGCCGCAGTCGGTCAGCGCGAACACCTTCGCGGGGCGGCCGCGGGTGCGGGCTCCGTAGACGCGCTTCTCCTTGGGGGTCACGACGTCGTCCGCCACGAGGGCGTCGAGGTGGCGGCGGACGGCGGCCTGCGTGAGACCGAGGCGTCCCGCCAGCTCGGCGACCGTGGACGGGCCGTGGTCCAGGATGGAGCGCGCGACCCGGTTGCGGGTGGACCGCTCCCCGGTCGTGAGCTCCTCAGGGGCCTCGCCGACGTTTTTCACAACGCCATTGTTGCGTAATTCCTCAGACCCTGACAAGCGGCGCGATGATCGCCGCACGGTGCGCTGCGTCACTTAGGCATACCTAAGTGAATACGCGGCGTGACCTGCGCAAACGATCTTTGATCGATCAGAATCGGGGTACGGCGACGAGCTGCCCGGGGCCGGGCATCCGGAGGCCTCGCCGCGTCCTTAGACTGGCGCACCATGCGAACCGAGCCAGTCGTCCACGTCACCGGTCTGGTGAAGCGGTACGGATCCAAGACCGCGGTCGACGGCCTCGACCTCACGGCGGCGCCCGGCATCACGGCCGTTCTCGGTCCGAACGGCGCGGGCAAGACCACCACCATCGAGACCTGCGAGGGCTACCGCAGGCCGGACTCCGGCACGGTCCGGGTCCTCGGCCTCGACCCCGTCAAGCAGGCCGCGGCGCTGCGCCCCCGGATCGGTGTGATGCTCCAGTCCGGCGGCGTCTACTCCGGCGCCCGCGCCGACGAGATGCTCCGGCACATCGCCAAGCTGCACGCCCATCCGCTGGACGTCGACGCCCTCATCGAGCGGCTCGGCCTCGGCAGCTGCGGCCGCACCACCTACCGGCGGCTCTCCGGCGGCCAGCAGCAGCGGCTCGCGCTCGCCATGGCCGTGGTCGGCCGCCCCGAACTGGTCTTCCTCGACGAGCCGACCGCGGGGCTCGACCCGCAGGCCCGGCACGCGACGTGGGACCTGGTGCGGGACCTGCGCGCGGACGGCGTCTCCGTCATCCTCACCACGCACTACATGGACGAGGCGGAGGAGCTGGCCGACGACGTCGCGATCGTCGACGCGGGCAAGGTCGTCACGCAGGGCTCCCCCGAGCAGCTGTGCCGCGGCGGCGCCGAGAACACGCTCCGCTTCTCCGGGCGCCCCGGCCTCGACGTGGCCTCGCTCCTCAAGGCGCTGCCCGCGGACGCGGCGGCGGCCGAGCTGACCCCCGGCTCGTACCGCGTGAGCGGCAAGGTGGACCCGCAGCTCCTCGCGACGGTCACTTCCTGGTGCGCCCAGCACGGCGTGATGCCGGACAAGATCTCCGTGGAGCGGCACACCCTGGAAGACGTCTTCCTCGAACTGACCGGCAAGGAGCTGCGCGGATGAGCGCCACCGACACGCACCGCAACGCCGGTACGTACGCCCCGAACCCCGGAGCCGCCCCGCTCCCCCGCATGATCGCGACGCAGGCCGCGCTCGAGACGAAGATGCTGCTGCGCAACGGTGAGCAGCTGCTGCTCACCGTCGTCATCCCGACGCTGCTGCTCGTCCTGTTCTCGGCCGTCGACATCGTCGACACCGGCTCAGGCAAGGCCGTCGACTTCCTCGCCCCCGGCATCCTCGCGCTCGCCGTGATGTCCACGGCCTTCACGGGCCAGGCCATCGCCACCGGCTTCGAGCGCCGCTACGGGGTGCTCAAGCGGCTCGGCGCGTCCCCGCTCCCCCGCTGGGCCCTGATGACCGCGAAGACGATCTCCGTGCTGGTCACCGAGGTGCTCCAGGTCGTCCTGCTCACGGTCATCGCGTTCGCGCTCGGCTGGTCGCCGCACGGGAACCCGTTCGCCGTTCTGCTCCTCCTGGTGCTGGGCACGGCGGCGTTCTCCGGACTCGGCCTTCTCATGGCGGGCACGCTGAAGGCGGAGGCCACGCTGGCCGCCGCGAACCTGGTGTTCCTGCTGCTCCTGGTCGGTGGCGGTGTCATCGTGCCGCTCGACAAGTTCCCCGACGCCGCGCAGTCGGTGCTCGGCCTGCTGCCGATCTCGGCGCTCTCCGACGGGCTGCGGGACGTGCTGCAGCACGGCGCGTCGATGCCGTGGGGCGACCTCGGGATCCTCGCCGCCTGGGCGGTCGTGGGACTCGGCGCGGCGGGCCGCTTCTTCCGCTGGGAGTGACGGTCGACCGCCTCCGGGCGACGTAACCCCCGTCACAGTTGGCCCAGTTACGTCCCCCTCGTGAAGCCGTGCACAAGCGGCGGCCTACGATGGGCCCGTGCCAAAGCTGACCCCCACCGACGCCGCGCGGGCGCTGCGCAACCCGCTCGCCTTCATCGCCGAGTACTGGACCCCCACGCAGCGGACCGTCCAGCGCGCGGCCATGTCCGCCGTCGTCATGACGGTGATCATCGTCTGCACGGGCGGCGCGGTGCGCCTCACGGGCTCGGGCCTCGGCTGCCCGACCTGGCCCAAGTGCACCGACCAGTCGCTGACCGCGACGAGCGAGATGGGCTTCCACGGCGCCATCGAGTTCGGCAACCGCATGCTGACCTACGTGCTGTGCGCCGCGGTCGGCTGGGCCATCATCGCCGCCCGCTCGCAGAAGCCGTGGCGGCGCACGGTCACCCGGCTCGGCTGGGCCCAGTTCTGGATCGTGATGGGCAACGCGGTGCTCGGCGGCATCGTCGTCCTCGTCGGCCTGAACCCGTACACGGTGGCGGCCCACTTCGTCCTGACGACGGCCCTCCTGACGGTCGCCGTCCTGATGTGGCAGCGCACCCGTGAGGGCGACGCGGAGCCGCGTCCGCTGGTCGGCAAGGCCATCAAGCAGCTGGTGTGGTTCCTGGTGGTGGCGGCGGGCCTCCTCATCCTCGTCGGCACCGTGGTGACCGGCGCGGGCCCGCACGCGGGCGACTCCAGCGACGTGCACCGCATGCCGCTCGACTGGGAGACGGTCTCGAAGGTGCACGCCGTGCTGGCGTGGATCGTGGTGACCCTGACGTTCGCCCTGTGGTTCGTCCTCAAGGCCGTCGACGCCCCGAAGGGCCCGCTGCACCGCACCCGCGACCTGTTCCTGATCCTGCTGGCGCAGGGCGTCATCGGCTACGTCCAGTACTTCACGGACCTGCCGGAGATCCTGGTCGGCCTGCACATGCTGGGCTCGGCCCTGGTGTGGATCGGGGTGCTGCGCGTGGTGCTGTCGCTGCGCGAGCGCCCGGTGGTGGAGCCGGGTCTGCCGTCCCAGTCGGGCCAGGAGCTCTCGGCGGTCTGACGCCCCTCGGTCACATCCGTACGGGCTCCGGAGCCGGCTCAGTCCGCGCCGAGCCCGTACACCCGCCGAGCCGTCCCCGACGCGATCATCCCGGCCACCCGCTGCGCGTCGCTCAGCGACCACGCCCCGTCGGCCACCCACTCGCCGAGCACCCGCCCGAGCGCCTGCCGGAACAGGTGTGCGCCCACCACGTGCAGCTCCGGCAGCCCGCGCGCGCCGGTCGAGAACAGCAGCTTCCCGAACGGCGCCAGCTCCAGGAACTCCGCGAGCAGCCCCGCCGCCCGCGCCCCCGTACGGGCGAGCGCGGGCCCCAGGTCCGCGTACACGTGCGGGAAGGCTCCCGCGAGGTGCGCCGCGTGCCGGTGGTACGGGTAGCCGTGCAGCAGGACGACGTCCGTGCCGAGCCCCGCGGTGGCGCGCGCGAAGTCGGCGAGCGTCACCGGGTCGGTGGGGTCGAGGTGGCCCCAGCGCAGTTGCAGCGGGCGGCTGGTGGCGACGGCGATCCACAGCAGGTGCCGCAGCAGCACGGGGTCCGTGAGGGCGCCGCCGACCTGCCGCCCGGCCAGCCAGCGGGCCGCCGCGCCGCGCACCTCGCCGGGTCCCGGCGGCTGGGGGTCGAGCGCGAGGCCGTGGCGGACGCCGGCGGTGGAGGTGAAGGCGACCGCGCCGGACGCCGCTGCGTGCACCGATTCGGCGAGGTTGGCGAGGAAGGACTCGACGGTCCCCGAGGTGTCGGCGACCTGTTCCGCGAGGAGTTCGAGGCGGACGATCTCGTGGGCCTCGCCGCGGGCGGCCGAGGCCAGCTCGGCCGGGTCGGTCAGGTCGTCGGGCTGTCCCGTGTCCACGAGGTACGTGGTGATGCCGCTTCCGCGCAGCAGCCTGCGCCCCGCCTCGACGACGCCGAGCTCGCGGCGCCTGGCCAGATAGCGGGCGGGCGGGCAGTGGGGCTCGAGGCCGAGCAGCGGCGGGCACCAGCGGCGCACGGCGAACCCGGTCTGGGTGTCGAAGAAGGTGGTGCCGGGGGCGGGCGGGCCCTCGCCCCGGCCGAGGTGGGCCTCGAAGGTGCCGAGGCCCAGCTCCGTACGCAGCACCCCGTGGCAGTACTGATCCACGAGGGACGGCGTTTCGATCATCCGGGCTCCCGTGAGTGGACCGTGCTCCTACAGTCCTAACGGGTGAACGGGCGACTGGTGTTGCTCCAAACCCGGTCGCTTGCCCGGGGCACCGGATTCGGCTGCGTTCAGCCGCCGAGCTGAATGCCCGCCATCCGCTTCCATTCGTACGGGCCCGTCTCGACCTTGGCCGCGAAGTCGCCGTCGAAGTCCTCGTGGACGGTGATGCCGGCCTTCTCGACGGCCTTCTGCGCGATCTCGTAGGTGCGGGCCACCAGGTCGCCCCAGCCGCCGTCCTCGCCGACGAGCACGATGCGCGTGCCGTGCTCGCCGATGTACGCGAGCTGCCCCTCGGCGCCGCCGTGCGCCTTGGCGAACACGCCGATCTCCTTGGCCAGCTTGGCCGCGCGACGCTCGTCCCTGGCCGCCCCGCGGGTCGGCTCCACCGTTTGAGTCTCTGCCATGGACAGGATGCTACCGACGAGTAGCCAAACAAGCGACAAGTGGGGTACGTGGCCTGGGCCACGTACCCCACAAGGAAAGAGCAGCGAGGACGATCAGCGCAAGAAGGGGTCCACCGCGATCGCCACGAAGAGCAGCGAGACATAGGTGATGGACCAGTGGAACAGCCGCATCTCCTTGAGCTTCGCGCCCGTGATCTCGGCCTTGGCCCGGTTCTGCAGGCCGTGCGCCTCCCACAGCCAGAACCCGCCGGCGAGCAGCGCGACCGCCGTGTAGAACCAGCCCGTGTAGCCGAGCGGCTGGAGCAGCAGCGACACCGCGACCATCACCCAGCTGTAGGCGACGATCTGCTTGGCCACGACCTTGTTGGAGGCGAGGACGGGAAGCATCGGCACGCCCGCGCGCGCGTAGTCCTCCTTCACCTTCATGGACAGCGGCCAGTAGTGCGGCGGCGTCCAGAAGAACATCACCCCGAAGAGGATGATCGGCGCCCACGACATGGAGTTCGTGACCGAGGACCAGCCGATGAGGACGGGCAGGCAGCCCGCGATGCCGCCCCACACGATGTTCTGGGCGGTGCGCCGCTTGAGGATCATCGTGTAGACGACGACGTAGAAGAGCAGGGCGCCCAGGGACAGCCAGGCCGACAGCCAGTTCACGGCGAAGCCGAACAGCAGCGTCGAGATCACCGCGAGGGAGATGCCGAAGGCCAGGCACTCATTGGGGCTGACCATGCCGGTGACCAGCGGTCGCTGCGACGTGCGCTCCATGAGGGCGTCGATGTCGCGGTCGTACCACATGTTCAGGGCATTGGCGCCGCCCGCGGACAGGTAGCCGCCGAGGCAGGTGACCAGCACCAGCCAGAGGTCGGGCACGCCCTGTTCGGCGAGGAACATCACCGGAACGGTGGTGATGAGGAGCAGTTCGATGATTCGCGGCTTGGTCAGCGCCACGAACGCCTTGATGCGGGCCCCGAACGGCCGCTGGCCCCGACTATTGCTCGTCAGCGCTCCCGCTGGACGGGATTCGACGGCCGTCACGCACACCCCTGACAGAGACTCCAGCGAGCCCCCGTTGCGGACCACTTGATGTGAAGTCCCGGTAAAGGCTCGCGCGTACCACGCCACTCTAGACGTTGCCCATACCCAGCCCTTCGTGGGGGTGGGTCGTGTTGGTCCGCATGCCGTAAAGGGGCTGCGCGGACCCCTCGGAAGGCGTCTTCGGATGAGCTTTTCCGGGCACGGATGAGCCCCCATCTGAGCACGTTCGTATTCAGGTGTCGAAAGCCCGCCGATCCGCGTCAGGAGGCGGATCCGACGGACTCCCGGCAGTCTGGAACGAGTCGAAAAAAAAGCACGTTCCAGCGCAGGTAGGCTCGACACCGGCCGGTGACGGACGTCACCGGCATGAGACATGTGGAGAGGAGCCCTGACCCAGGGTGAGCACCAAGCCGACCACCACAGACTTCGAGTGGACCGATGTGGACCAGCGGGCCGTTGACACGGCGCGTGTCCTGGCCGCCGACGCCGTACAGAAGGTCGGTAACGGCCATCCCGGTACGGCCATGAGCCTGGCCCCGGCCGCGTACACCCTCTTCCAGAAGGTGATGCGGCACGACCCGGCGGACGCCGACTGGGTCGGGCGGGACCGTTTCGTCCTGTCCGCGGGCCACTCGTCCCTGACCCTCTACATCCAGCTCTACCTGGCCGGCTTCGGCCTGGAGCTGGACGACCTCAAGGCCTTCCGCACCTGGGGCTCCAAGACGCCGGGCCACCCGGAGTACGGGCACACCACCGGTGTCGAGACCACCACGGGCCCGCTCGGCCAGGGCGTCGCCAACGCGGTGGGCATGGCCATGGCCGCCCGCTACGAGCGCGGCCTCTTCGACCCGCAGGCCGCGGCCGGCGAGTCCCCGTTCGACCACTACGTGTACGCGATCGCCGGCGACGGCTGCCTCCAGGAGGGCATCTCCGCCGAGGCCTCCTCCATGGCGGGCCACCAGCAGCTCGGCAACCTGATCCTGCTGTGGGACGACAACCACATCTCGATCGAGGGCGACACCGAGACCGCCGTCTCCGAGGACACCTGCAAGCGCTACGAGGCGTACGGCTGGCACGTCCAGCGCGTCGAGCCGAAGGCCGACGGCGACCTGGACCCGAAGGCGATCTTCGAGGCCATCGAGGCCGCGAAGGCCGTCACGGACAAGCCGTCCTTCATCGCCATGCGCTCGATCATCGCCTGGCCCGCCCCGAACGCGCAGAACACCGAGGCCGCGCACGGCTCGGCGCTCGGCGACGACGAGGTGGCCGCCACCAAGCGCGTCCTCGGCTTCGACCCCGAGAAGACCTTCGAGGTCTCCGACGAGGTCATCAACCACACGCGCGGCGCCCTGGAGCGCGGCGCGCAGGCCAAGGCCGAGTGGGACAAGCGGCTCGCCGAGTGGCGCGCCGCCAACCCGGAGCGCGCCGCCGAGTTCGACCGCATCAACGCGGGCGAGCTGCCGGCCGGCTGGGAGGAGAAGCTCCCCGTCTTCGAGACCGGCAAGGGCGTCGCCACCCGCGCCGCGTCCGGCAAGGTCCTCCAGGCGCTCGGCGGTGTGATCCCCGAGCTGTGGGGCGGCTCCGCCGACCTCGCGGGCTCGAACAACACGACGATCGACAAGACGTCGTCGTTCCTGCCCCAGGGCAACCCGCTGCCGGAGGCCGACCCGTACGGCCGCACGATCCACTTCGGCATCCGCGAGCACTCCATGGCCGCGGAGATGAACGGCATCGCGCTGCACGGCCACACCCGCATCTACGGCGGCACGTTCCTCGTGTTCTCCGACTACATGCGCAACGCGGTGCGCCTCTCCGCCCTGATGTCGCTGCCCGTCACCTACGTGTGGACGCACGACTCCATCGGCCTCGGCGAGGACGGCCCGACCCACCAGCCGGTCGAGCACCTGGCGTCGCTGCGCGCGATCCCCGGCCTCAACGTCGTCCGCCCCGCGGACGCCAACGAGACGGCCATCGCCTGGCGCGAGATCCTCCGTCGCGGCAAGAAGGAGTTCGGCGTCTCGCACCCGCACGGCCTGTCGCTGACCCGCCAGGGCGTTCCGACGTACGAGCCGAACGAGGACACCGCCAAGGGCGGCTACGTCCTGGCGGAGGCCTCCAAGGAGACCCCGGACCTGATCCTGATCGCCACCGGTTCCGAGGTGCACCTGGCCGTCGAGGCCCGTGAGCAGCTGGAGTCCGAGGGCATCGCCACCCGCGTCGTCTCGATGCCGTGCGTCGAATGGTTCGACGAGCAGGACCAGGGGTACCGGGACAGCGTCCTGCCGCCCGCGGTGAAGGCGCGTGTGGCCGTCGAGGCCGGGATCGGTCTTACCTGGCACCGCTTCGTCGGTGACGCGGGCCGCATCGTTTCGCTGGAGCACTTCGGTGCGTCCGCGGACGGCAAGGTCCTCTTCAAGGAGTTCGGCTTCACTGCCGAGAACGTGGCCGCGAAGGCGAAGGAATCTCTCGCCGCGGCTCAGCGCTGACGCCAGTACACGACCTGTAGGAGATGCAATTTCCATGACAGACGCACTGAAGCGCCTCTCCGAGGAAGGCGTCGCGATCTGGCTGGACGACCTGTCGCGCAAGCGGATCACGTCCGGCAACCTCGCCGAGCTGATCGACGAGCAGCACGTCGTGGGCGTCACCACCAACCCGTCGATCTTCCAGAAGGCGATCTCCAGCGGTGACGGCTACGAGCAGCAGCTCGCCGACCTCGCCGCTCGCAAGGTCACCGTCGAAGAGGCCATCCGCATGATCACGACGGCGGACGTCCGTGACGCCGCCGACATCCTGCGCCCGGTCTTCGACGCGACGGGCGGCCAGGACGGCCGCGTGTCGATCGAGGTGGACCCGCGCCTCGCGCACAACACCAGGGCGACGGTCGCCGAGGCCCGCCAGCTGGCCTGGCTGGTCGACCGTCCGAACACGCTGATCAAGATCCCGGCGACCAAGGCGGGCCTGCCCGCGATCACCGAGACGATCGGCAACGGCATCAGCGTCAACGTCACGCTGATCTTCTCCCTCGAGCGCTACCGCGAGGTCATGGACGCCTACCTCGCGGGCCTGGAGAAGGCCAAGGCCAAGGGCCTCGACCTGTCCAACATCCACTCCGTCGCGTCCTTCTTCGTGTCCCGCGTGGACACCGAGATCGACAAGCGGATCGACGCCCTGGGCACGGACGAGGCCAAGGCGGCGCGCGGCAAGGCCGGTCTCGCCAACGCGCGGCTCGCCTACGAGGCGTACGAGGAGGTCTTCTCCTCCGACCGCTGGGCCGCGCTCGACAAGGCGCAGGCCAACAAGCAGCGTCCGCTGTGGGCCTCGACGGGCGTCAAGGACAAGGCGTACAAGGACACCCTGTACGTCGACGACCTGGTCGCTCCCGGCACGGTGAACACCATGCCGGAGGCCACGCTCGAGGCGTCGGCGGACCACGGCCAGATCACGGGCAACACGATCGCGGGCACGTACGACCAGTCCCGCAAGGAGATCGAGGCCGTCGAGAAGCTGGGGATCTCGTACGACGAGGTCGTGCAGCTCCTGGAGGACGAGGGCGTCGACAAGTTCGAGGCGTCCTGGAACGACCTGCTGAAGTCGACCGAGGCGGAGCTCAAGCGCCTCGCCCCCTCGGAGGGCTGATCCCTTGACCGCACACGGAGCGAACCGCAATCCGCTCCGTGACGCCGCGGACCGACGGCTCCCGCGCATCGCGGGGCCGTCGGGTCTGGTGATTTTCGGCGTCACGGGCGATTTGTCACGTAAGAAGCTGATGCCTGCCGTTTACGACCTCGCGAACCGGGGTCTGCTCCCGCCCGGCTTCTCGCTGATCGGGTTCGCCCGGCGCGAGTGGCAGGACGAGGACTTCGCGCAGGAGGTGCACGACGCGGTCAAGCAGCACGCGCGCACGCCGTTCCGCGAGGAGGTCTGGCAGCAGCTCATCCAGGGGATGCGCTTCGTCCAGGGCAACTTCGACGACGACGAGGCGTTCGAGCAGCTCAAGGCGACCATCAACGACCTGGACAAGTCGCAGGGCACGGGCGGCAACTTCGCCTTCTACCTCTCCGTACCCCCCAAGTTCTTCCCCCAGGTCGTCCAGCAGCTCAAGAAGCACGAGCTGGCGGACGCGCCCGAGGGCTCCTGGCGGCGCGCCGTCATCGAGAAGCCGTTCGGCCACGATCTCGCCTCCGCCAAGGAGCTGAACGCGATCGTGCACGAGGTGTTCGACCCGGACCAGGTCTTCCGGATCGACCACTACCTCGGCAAGGAGACGGTGCAGAACATCCTGGCGCTGCGCTTCGCCAACCAGATGTTCGAGCCGATCTGGAACCGGTCGTACGTCGACCACGTGCAGATCACGATGGCCGAGGACATCGGCATCGGTGGCCGCGCCGGCTACTACGACGGCATCGGCGCCGCGCGTGACGTCATCCAGAACCACCTGCTCCAGCTGATGGCGCTGACCGCGATGGAGGAGCCCGCCTCCTTCGACGCGGACGCGCTCGTCGCGGAGAAGGCCAAGGTGCTGGGCGCCGTGAAGCTGCCGAAGGACATCGGCCGCGACACCGTGTTCGCGCAGTACGCGGCCGGTTGGCAGGGCGGCGAGAAGGCCGTCGGCTACCTCCAGGAAGAGGGCATCGACCCCAAGTCGAAGACCGACACCTACGCGGCCATCAAGCTGGAGGTGGACAACCGCCGCTGGGCGGGCGTCCCGTTCTATCTCAGGACCGGCAAGCGCCTCGGCCGCCGCGTCACCGAGATCGCCGTCGTCTTCCAGCGCGCCCCGCACTCCCCCTTCGACCACACGGCGACGGAGGAGCTGGGCCAGAACGCGATCGTGATCCGCGTCCAGCCGGACGAGGGCATCACGGTCCGCTTCGGATCCAAGGTGCCGGGCACGTCGATGGAGATCCGGGACGTGTCCATGGACTTCGCGTACGGCGAGTCCTTCACGGAGTCGAGCCCCGAGGCGTACGAGCGGCTCATCCTCGACGTCCTCCTGGGCGACGCCAACCTCTTCCCGCGCACGGAGGAGGTCGAGCTGTCCTGGAACATCCTCGACCCGATCGAGGGCTACTGGGACGAGCACGGCAGGCCGGCGCAGTACCCGGCCGGCACGTGGGGGCCCGCCGAGGCGGACGAAATGCTCGCACGAGACGGACGGAGCTGGCGCCGGCCATGAAGATCGACCTCACGGACACCACCTCCAGCAAGATCAACAAGGCGCTCGTCAAGGGCCGCAGGGCCATCGGCACGCCCGCCGTCGGCATGGTGCTCACCCTCGTCATCGTCACCGACGAGGAGAACGCCTACGACTCCCTGAAGGCCGCCAACGAGGCCTCCCGCGAGCACCCCTCGCGCACCCTCGTGGTCATCAAGCGGGTCTCCCGCTCCCCCCGCGACCGCACCAAGTCCCGGCTCGACGCCGAGGTCAGGGTGGGCGCCGAGGCGGGCACGGGCGAGACCGTCGTCCTGCGGCTGTACGGCGAGGTCGTCAACCACGCCCAGTCGGTCGTGCTCCCGCTGCTCCTGCCGGACGCCCCGACGGTGGTCTGGTGGCCCGTGGACGCCCCGCTGGACCCCGCGAACGACCCGCTCGGCGCCCTGGCCCAGCGCCGCGTCACGGACACGTACGCGGCCGAGCAGCCGATCCACGAGCTGGAGGCGCGGGCCGAGTCCTACGCCCCCGGCGACACGGACCTGTCCTGGACCCGGATCACGCCGTGGCGCTCCATGCTGGCCGCCGCGCTCGACCAGGTGACGACCGACGTCACCTCGGTCGAGGTCGAGGGCGAGGAGTTCAACCCGAGCTGCGAGCTGCTCGCGATGTGGCTCGCGGACCGGCTCGACGTCCCGGTGCGGCGCAATCTGTCGGCGGGCCCCGGCCTGACCGGCGTACGCATGGAGTCCACCAGCGGTCCCATCGTGCTCGACCGGGCCGACGGCACCCTGGCCACGCTCTCCATCCAGGGCCAGCCGGACCGCGCGGTCGCGCTCAAGCGCCGCGAGACGTCCGAGCTGATCGCGGAGGAGCTGCGCAGGCTCGACCCGGACGACACGTACGCCGCAGCGCTGAGGTTCGGCGTGGACCGGCTCGGGGAACCCGCGGAGCAGACGACGGTGCCGGACTCGGTGGCGTCGGCCGCCTCCGCCGCTCCCTCGGCGGCGCCCGCCCAGAAGGCGGCCGCCAAGAAGGCGCCGGCGAAGAAGGCCACCACCAAGAAGGCGGCGGCCAAGAAGTCTCCGGCCAAGAAGGCAACGACGAAGTGAGCGCAGACAAGTGAGTGCAGCACCCCAACTCGTCGTCCACCGGGACAAGGAGCTGATGGCGCAGGCGGCAGCGGCCCGGCTGATCACCAGGATCGTCGACGCCCAGTCCGCCCGCGGCTCCGCATCCGTCGTCCTCACGGGCGGCCGCAACGGCAACGGCCTGCTGGCGGCGCTGAAGGCGGCGCCCGCCAGGGACGCGGTCGACTGGGGCCGCATCGACCTGTGGTGGGGCGACGAGCGGTTCCTGCCGGACGGCGACCCCGAGCGCAACTACACGCAGGCGAAGGAGGCCCTCCTCGACTCCGTTCCGCTCGACCCCGCGCGCGTGCACCCCATGCCCGCGTCGGACGGGCCGTACGAGGCGGACGCCGCGGCCGAGGCGTACGCGGCGGAGCTGGCGAACGCGGCGGGACCCGAGGACCACGGCCCGGTGCCGACCTTCGACGTCCTGATGCTCGGCGTCGGCCCCGACACGCACGTCGCGTCGCTCTTCCCCGAGCTTCCGGCGGTCCGTGAGACGGAGCGCACGGTCGTCGGCGTGCACGGCGCCCCCAAGCCCCCGCCGACCCGCACCACGCTCACGCTCCCGGCGATCCGGTCGGCGCGCGAGGTGTGGCTGCTCGCCGCGGGCGAGGACAAGGCGAAGGCGGCGGCGATCGCGCTGTCCGGCGCGGGCGAGATCCAGGCCCCGGCGGCGGGCGCCTACGGGCGCTCGCGCACGCTGTGGCTGCTCGACGCGGCCGCGGCCTCGCAGCTCCCGCCGGAGCTGTATCCGCCGGCCGTCGCGTGACGACGCCCTCCGCAGGCACCGAGGCCCCGCTTCTTGAAGAGCTTCTTCAAGAAGCGGGGCCTTACGCGTGCTGCGGCACCCGGTAATCGGAGCCGTCCTTCTCCCGTACGAGGAGGCCGTCGATGACGCAGTAGCGGCGCAGCGCCGCCGTGTCGTCGTGGACCGTCCGCAGCGCCTCGTTGACCTCGCGCTCGCTGTACGTGCGCTCGGCGTCGAAGAGGGTGCCGGTGAGGTGCACGAGGAGGTCGTGGCGGACGGCGGGGCGCACCGGTATGGCCGTCAGCCGGCCCCGCGAGAAGAACCCGGTGAGGTGGCGCGGGACGCCCGCGGCGGTGTCGGGCGCGCGATGGTGGCGGAAGACCTCGGGCCCGGCCCGCAGCGACCCGTCGTCGAGCCGCTGCACGAGGCCCGCGGCGATCAGCTTGCCGAGGTGCTTGCGGGCGACCGGGGAGTCGGCCTCCCGGGGTGGCAGGTCGTCGAGGACGATGCGCGCGTAGAGCCTGAGTCGTTCGGGATCGGCGAGCGCCGACATGAGCTGGTCCACAGGGTGCCTCCCGGCAGGGTCACGGACGGGCAGTCTCACCCGCCGAGAGGACTTTGCGCACCCCAATAAGTATTAACGTCCCCGCAGCTCGCGGTACTTCGCGACCAGCGCCTTCGTCGACTCGTCGAGGCCCGGCACGTCCGCGCCCTCGGTGAGCGCCGGTTCGACGCGCTTGGCGAGGACCTTGCCGAGTTCGACGCCCCACTGGTCGAAGGAGTCGATGTTCCACACGGCGCCCTGCACGAACACCTTGTGCTCGTAGAGGGCGACCAACTGCCCGAGCACGGACGGCGTGAGGTTCTTGGCGAGGATCGTGGTCGTCGGGTGGTTGCCCTTGAACGTCTTGTGCGGCACCAGCTCCTCGGGCACCCCTTCGGCGCGCACCTCGTCGGGCGTCTTGCCGAAGGCGAGCGCCTGGGTCTGCGCGAAGAAGTTCGCCATCAGGAGGTCGTGCTGGGCGACGAGGCCCGGCAGCAGATCGGCGACGGGCTCGGCGAAGCCGATGAAGTCCGCCGGGATCAACTTCGTTCCCTGGTGGATGAGTTGGTAGTACGCGTGCTGGCCGTTCGTGCCCGGCGTGCCCCACACGACGGGGCCGGTCTGCCAGCCGACCTCCTCGCCGTTGCGTTGCACGTACTTGCCGTTCGACTCCATGTCGAGCTGCTGGAGGTACGCGGTGAACTTGGAGAGGTAGTGCGAGTACGGCAGCACGGCGTGCGACTGCGCGTCGTGGAAGTTCCCGTACCAGATGCCCAACAGGCCCATCAGCAACGGCACGTTGGACTCGGCGGGCGCGGTGCGGAAGTG
Organism: Streptomyces sp. SDT5-1; assembly: GCF_052245995.1. NCBI lineage: Bacteria > Bacillati > Actinomycetota > Actinomycetes > Kitasatosporales > Streptomycetaceae > Streptomyces > Streptomyces sp. SDT5-1. The sequence goes on from NZ_CM125963.1 coordinate 2,481,603, forward strand.
CTCGTCGACGAGGTGGAAACCGTCGAGCATCTCGCGGAAGCGGTCCGGGCCGATGGCGATCATCAGCGACAGGCCGATCGCGGAGTCGTACGAATAACGTCCGCCGACCCAGTCCCAGAACTCGAACATGTTGTCCGTGTCGATGCCGAACTCCGACACCTTCTCGGCGTTGGTCGACAGCGCCACGAAGTGCTTGGCGACGGCTTCCTGATCGGCCCTCAACTCGGTGAGCAGCCAGTTCCGCGCGGACGTCGCGTTGGTGATCGTCTCGATCGTGGTGAAGGTCTTCGAGGCGATGATGAACAGCGTCTCGGCCGGGTCCAGGTCCCGTACGGCCTCGTGCAGGTCCGCGCCGTCGACGTTCGACACGAAGCGGACGGTGAGCTCGCGGTCCGTGAAGGAGCGCAGCACCTCGTACGCCATCGCGGGCCCGAGGTCGGAGCCGCCGATGCCGATGTTGACGACGTTCCTGATGCGCTTGCCTGTGTGTCCGGTCCACTCCCCCGACCTGACCCGGTCGGCGAAGGCGGCCATCTTGTCGAGCACGGCGTGCACGCCCGGCACCACGTTCTCGCCGTCGACCTCGATCACGGCGTCGCGCGGGGCGCGCAGCGCGGTGTGCAGGACGGCCCGGTCCTCGGTGGTGTTGATCTTGTCGCCGCGGAACATGGCGTCGCGCAGCCCGAACACGTCGGTCGCCCGCGCCAGCTCGCGCAGCAGCCGCAGCGTCTCGTCGGTGACCAAATGCTTCGAGTAGTCGACGTGCAGATCACCGATATCGAGGGTCCACTCCGATCCGCGCGCGGGATCGGCCTCGAACAGCTCCCGCAGCTGTACGTCGCCCAGCTGCTCGCGGTGCTTGACGAGCGCCTGCCACTCGGGCGTCTGGGTCGGTGCTGTCTGCTTGTCGGACGCGTTCATCTCGAACTTCAGCCTTCTCTCGTACCCGTGTACGTACGTGCCCCGCTGCTCCCACCCAACCTAATTGATCAGGGTGAATCGGGCCTTTCGGTGTCCACACGAACGAGGGACGAGAGGGGGTGCGCGCGGCACCACGAGAAGGGGCCGGACACCTTCCCCGGTGCCCGGCCCGTCCCGTCGGTCGGTCAGATCTCGCCCCGCAGTTTCGCGAGCGCCTCGGCGAGGATCGCCTCGCCGTCCGCGTCGCTGCGCCGCTCCCTGACGTAGGCCAGGTGCGTCTTGTACGGCTCCGTACGCGGCGGGTCCGGCGGGTTGTCCCGGTCCTGCCCGGCCGGGAAGCCGCAGCGCGGACAGTCCCAGGTCTCCGGCACCTGCGCGTCGGAGGCGAAGCTCGGCTGCGTCTCGTGCCCGTTCGAGCACCAGAAGGAGATGCGCAGGCGCGGCGCGGACTCGCCGCGCTCGGCCTCACCCATCGGCCCCGCCCCGACCCGACTTCCTCGGATCGCGTTGCCACTTGCCACGGTCGTAACTCCCTGCGTGATGGTGCCGCGAAGCGTGTCGGCGTTCGCGCTTCGCCGCGGAGCGCCTCAGTCTACGTAAGGCCCAACGCGCGTCCAGTGATTGGAGTTACATCGCTCCCCAGACGCAAGCCCCATGATAGGCCGCGCTGTTGGGCGCGTACCCGTACATGGGGCTTTACGTGAGCGATATGCGGTTGTGGCGGGCCGACGCGGTCGGCCGGGGCCCGGAAGTCAGTTGTTGATCTTCATCAGGATGCCGAGCACCACGATGCACGCGAACCACAGCAGACCGACCACGATCGTGATCCGGTCCAGGTTCCGCTCGGCGACCGAGGAGCCGCCGACGGAGGACTGCATGCCGCCACCGAACATGTCGGAGAGGCCGCCACCCTTTCCCTTGTGCATCAGCACAAGGAGCATCAGCAGCAGGCTGAAGACGATCAGGGCGATCGAGAACCCCATAACCACGGCTGGACCAACTTCCTCGGACTTATTTGGACGACGGGGCCGAAGCTCGGCGAAGAGCCTCGGCCCCGCAAGGGTACGACGTATGGCGCCTAGCGCCTACTCGCTGATCGTGTCACTGCTCGTGGAAGCGAACGATCTTGACGAACTCGTCCGCGTCCAGCGAGGCGCCGCCGATCAGCGCGCCGTCGATGTCGGGCTTGGCCATGATCTCCGCGACGTTCCCGGACTTCACGGAGCCGCCGTACTGGATGCGGATCTTGTCGGCGACGTCCTGCGAGTACAGCTCGGCGAGCTTGCCGCGGATCGCCGCGCAGACCTCCTGCGCGTCGTCGGCGCCGCACACCTTGCCGGTGCCGATGGCCCACACCGGCTCGTACGCGATGACGATGGTCTCGGCCTGCTCGGCGGGCAGGTCCTTGAGGCCGCCCTCGACCTGGGCGAGCGTGTGGGAGACGTGCTCGCCCGCCTCGCGGACGTCCAGCTCCTCGCCGACGCACAGGATCGGCGTGAGGCCGTGCTTGTACGCGGCCTTCACCTTGGCGTTGACGATCTCGTCGGTCTCGTCGTGGTACTGGCGGCGCTCCGAGTGGCCGATCGCCACGAAGGTGCACTTCAGCTTGGCGAGCATCGGGCCGGAGATCTCACCCGTGTACGCGCCGGAGTCGTGCGCCGACACGTCCTGGGCGCCGTACTTGATCTTGAGCTTGTCGCCGTCGACCAGCGTCTGCACGGAGCGCAGGTCGGTGAACGGCGGCAGGACGGCGACCTCGACGGCGTCGTAGTCCTTGTCCGCGAGAGCGAAGGCGAGCTTCTGGACGTGCGCGATGGCCTCGAGGTGGTTGAGGTTCATCTTCCAGTTGCCCGCCATCAGCGGCGTGCGGCCCTGTACGGGAGCAGTCATGCGGGGTCAGTCCTCCAGTGCGGCGAGACCGGGCAGCGTCTTGCCCTCGAGGTATTCGAGGGAGGCGCCGCCACCGGTCGAGATGTGGCCGAATGCCTTCTCGTCGAAGCCCAGGGTACGGACCGCCGCGGCGGAGTCGCCGCCGCCCACCACGGTGAAGCCCGGAGCGTCGATGAGGGCCTGGGCGACCGCCTTGGTGCCCTCGGCGTAGTCGGGGTGCTCGAAGACGCCCATCGGACCGTTCCAGAAGACGGTCTGCGCGTCGGCGAGCTTCGAGGCGTACAGCTTGCGGGTCTCGGGGCCGATGTCCAGGCCCTCCTGGTCGGCCGGGATGGCGTCCGCGGCGACGGTCGAGGGGTTGGCCGGGGTCTTACCCTTGAGGTCCGGGAACTCGGACGAGACCAGGACGTCCACCGGGAGCACGAGCTCCACGCCGTTCTTCTCGGCGCGCTCCATGTACTCCTTGACGGCCGGGATCTGGTCCTCCTGGAGGAGCGAGATGCCGACCTCGTAGCCCTTGGCCTTGAGGAACGTGTACGCCATGCCGCCGCCGATGAGGAGACGGTCGGCCTTGCCGAGCAGCTGGTCGATGACGGCGAGCTTGTCGGAGACCTTGGCGCCGCCGAGCGCGACCACGTAGGGGCGCTTGACGTCCTCGGTGAGCTTCTTCAGGACGCCGACCTCGGTGGCGATGAGGTAGCCCGCGTAGTGCGGGAGGCGCTTCGGGAGGTCGTAGACGGAGGCGTGCTTGCGGTGCACGGCGCCGAAGCCGTCGCCCACGTACACGTCGGCGAGGTTGGCGAGCTGCTCGGCGAAGTCGCCGCGCTCGGCGTCGTCCTTGCTGGTCTCCCCGGCGTTGAAACGCAGGTTCTCGATGACGGCGACCTGGCCGGGCTCCAGGCCGTCCACGGCCTCGTTCGCGGCGGGGCCGACCGTGTCCTGGGCGAAGGCCACCGGCTTGCCGAGCAGCTCGCCGAGGCGCTCGGCGGCGGGCAGCAGCGAGAACTGCGGGTCCGGGGCGCCCTTCGGACGGCCCAGGTGGGAGGCGACGATCACCTTGGCGCCCGCCTCGGCCAGGGCCTCGACGGTGGGCAGGACGGCGCGGATGCGGCCGTCGTCCGTGATGAGGCCGTCGGCCAGCGGCACGTTGAGGTCGGCGCGGACGAACACCCGCTTCCCGTCGACCCCTTCGGCGAGAAGTTCCTCAATCGTCTTCATGGATGGGCTCCTTGAGAGGGCTGGTCGTGCACGTTCTTTTGTAGCGGCCTTGAAGGCTGAGCCGTGACGGCTGACGTGCGAAGGGTCCGGACGGTCGCGCGGCGTCGCGCGGGTCCGGACCCTTCGCTCACATCTGAGTGCCTTGCTGCTCCAGAACCTTAGAGGTTCAGAGCTGGCCGCCGACGAAGACCGTCAGGTCGACGAGGCGGTTGGAGTAGCCCCACTCGTTGTCGTACCAGCCGAGGATCTTCACCGAGTTGCCCTCCTGGACCATCGTCAGGGAGGAGTCGAAGGTGCAGGAGGCCGGCTCGCCGACGATGTCCGAGGAGACGATCGGGTCCTCGGTGTAGTACAGGATGCCCTTGAGCTCGCCGTCCGCGGCCTTCTTGAACGCGGCGTTGACCTCTTCCTTCGTGGTCTCGCGCTGGAGCTCCACGACCAGGTCGGTGGCCGAGCCGGTCGGGACCGGGACGCGCATCGCGATGCCGTCAAGCTTGCCCTTGAGCTGCGGCAGGACCAGGGCGGTGGCCTTGGCGGCGCCCGTCGTGGTCGGGATGATGTTCTCCGCGGCGGCGCGGGCGCGGCGCAGGTCCTTGTGCGGGAAGTCCAGGATGCGCTGGTCGTTCGTGTACGCGTGGACCGTCGTCATCAGGCCGCGGTTGATGCCGAAGTTCTCGTCGAGCACCTTCGCCATGGGCGCCACGCAGTTGGTGGTGCAGGAGGCGTTGGAGATGACGTGGTGCTTCGCCGGGTCGTACTGGTCCTGGTTGACGCCCATCACGATGGTGATGTCCTCGTCCTTGGCCGGAGCCGAGATGAGGACCTTCTTGGCGCCGCCGGCGATGTGCTTCTCGGCGTCGGCCTTCTTCGTGAAGATGCCGGTGGACTCGACCACGACGTCGACACCCAGCTCGCCCCACGGGATCTGGGCGGGGTCGCGCTCGGACAGCACCTTGATGGTGTGGCCGTCGACCGTGATGGTGTCCTCGGTGTGCGACACGTCGGCCTTGAGGCGGCCCAGGATGGTGTCGTACTTCAGGAGGTGTGCGGTGGTCGCGGTGTCACCCAGGTCGTTGACAGCCACGATCTCGATGTCTGCACCCTGGTCAAGGAGGGCGCGGAAATAATTGCGACCGATGCGGCCAAAGCCGTTGATGCCTACGCGGATCGTCACGAACCGATCTCCTCGTTGGTACGCCGGAGTATCGACGCCGGCGAGATTTATTGGGATGTCCCCGACCGCCTCCGACCCTACCTCCCATAAAGGCTTGGGGTGACATCGAGCGACTCTATGGAGGGCACAGCGGCCCGTACTCGTCAGTAACGTACGGGCCGCCGTGTATTTCGCGGGTAATTCAGACCTCGATCACTCGCTAATTGAGCGCAGGGCCTTTCGGATGAGCGCATTTCGATCCGCTGTCGACGTGACGTGTTCCAGACCGAATCCGAGCAACACCGTGTCCGGGGTGCTGATCGCGCCGTAGGTCGTGAAGAGATCCTTGGCGAGCGCCCAGTCCTTCACGGCCGGCGGGCTGCCCGCGGGCGGCCCGGGAACCTTCCAGACGCCGAGCGACGTCTCGAAGTCCGCCGTCTCGGTGGCCTGTCCGTTGACGACGACCGACGCGTTGTCGGCGCGCACGCCCTCTCCCCCGGTGCCGGGGTCGGTCACGTAGCTCAGGGACACCTCCACGGTCTTGCCGGCGTACGCGCTCAGGTCGTACGTCACGGTCTTCCAGTCGTCCGAGGACCCGGTGAGGCTGTTCCACTGGCCCGAGGTGCCGGTGTTGCCGCAGGCGGCGCCGTCCGGCGTGAGGTAGCGGGTGAGCGCCGGGTGGTCCTGGATGAAGAACCCGGCCTCGCACTCGGTGGGCACCTTGGTCGACGTGTAGCCGTCCCGGTCGGGCAGCGTCGTCCAGTCCTCGGCCCCGGTGGTGTGCGCCTCCAGGAGGACGTGGTCGTAGCCGGGCTCGGTGTCCCACAGGAGCTGCATCCGCAGGGCCGGGGCCTGCGCCGCGGTGACCTGCGTGAGGTCGATCGTGCGGGTCAGACGCTTGTACGCGTCGTCGGTGTGCACCGCGGCGGCCATGCCCGCGCCCTCGTACTGGCCCGCGCCCGCGCTGGTGAACTGCGGCAGCGTCGCCGAGGTCGCCTCGTACAGGCCCGCCGCGTTCAGCGGGTTGCCGGGGGCGTCGCCGAGGGCCGCGGCGATCCCGTCGAGGGCGCCGGAGCCGTCGAAGCGGCTGGCGACCGGGGAGGCCGTGCGCGAGTAGGCGCCGAGGTAGTACTGGCTGAAGTCGTTCGTGGTGGTGTCGCCGATGTCGACGGAGCCGCCCGCCTTCTCGCCGGCCTCGACGAGCTTGCCGCCCTCGTTCAGGTAGTCGCGCAGGGCGAGCTGCGTGGCGAGGGCGGGACGGTCGGCGCCGGTGTAGTGGACGACGGCCTTGAAGTGGCCGAGGACCGCGAGCGGGTCGGGAGCGCCCTGCTTGGCGACGTTCCAGACGACCGGGGAGCGGCCGGCGGCCTTGAGGGCGTTCACGTAGGCACTCGACTGCACACCGGCGGAGTCGTTCTCCGCGACGACGAGCGTGTCGCCCTTGTCGCGGGCGGCGACGGTGTACGTGAAGTGCTCGCTGCTGGTGCGCTTTCCGGATTTCGTCCGCCCCGTGAACCACACCTCGACCTTGTCGCCCACATCGGCGTCCTCGATCTTCGCTCTATACGCGTCGAAGTGCAGATTGTCGTCGCCGCCGTAGGTCTCGCCGCCCTTCCAGGCGCGCAATTCCTCGTCGTGCGTACGACCGCCATTGACGCGGTAGTTCAACTCCTTGTCCTTGACGGACTTCCGGGCGGTCACGGCGACTTCCTGGTCGGCGCCGCGCGCGTACGAAGTCGTGAACTTCGCCGGGGTGAAGTCGGGTGCCTCCAGGCCGACCGAGGACGAGGGCTGGTCGGGGTGGATCGCCGTCTCGGCGACCGACATCGCGAACGGGATGTTCTTCGCGAACTCGGCCTGGATCAGCTTCTCGTCGTCCGGGAACGTGAACACCGAGGCGCAGTCGCCGGGGTTCCAGGCGTCGTTGGGGTCGACGTTCGACGCGGTCTGGCAGGTGCTCATCTCAGGGGTGAACATCGAGATGCCGTTGACGTTGCCCGCGTGCCCGTCGGCCTCGCCGTTCGTCGTGTAGAGCTCCGAGGAGACCTGCGGGTGGTAGCCGGGGATCGCGGAGTTCTCCGGGGTGCCGGCGAGCGCCTTGTAGAGGACGTCGTCCGGGGTCGGCGTGGCGACCTGCCAGCCCACTCCGTAGAGCAGCAGTTCGGCGGCCGAGTGATAGTTGATGGCGTAGTCGAAGCCGACGCGCTTCTCGAAGGCGTCGAGGGCCTTGGTCTCCGGCTCGGAATTCGGGCCCGGGCCGCGGTACGTCTGGTTGGCGGGGTCGGGCGACGAACCCTCGTCGTCGTAGCCCCACTTGTAGGCGAAGTTGCGGTTGAGGTCGACGCCGTCGCCCGTGGTGATCTTGCCGTCGCCGTTGTTGTCGCGCAGGTTCTTGCGCCACTGGCGGTTGGCGGCGGCCTTGAACGTCCAGTCGTAGCCGTCGGGGTTGGCGGAGAGGACGAACCACATCTCCGTGGAGTCGACGAGCTTCTTGACCCGGGTGTCCTTGGAGTAGTTGTCCAGGTAGTGGTGCATGAGGCGGCGGGTCATCTCGGGGGTGATCCACTCGCGCGCGTGCTGGTTCGACATGTAGAGCACGGACGGCTTCGCGCCGTCCTTGACCTTCTTCGCGTTCTTGCTGAGCTTGAGCGCGAGGATGTCCTGGCCCTGGAGCGTCTTGCCGATGGAGACGACCTTGGTGAGGTCGGGGTGCTCCTGGCCGGTGCGCAGGATCTCCTCCTGGAGTCCCCCCGCGCCGCTGTACGGGCGGAAGACGCCGTCGCCCGCGGCCTTCACGCGGGCCGCCGCCGCGCTGCTCAGCTTGTGCTCGGTGAGCTCGACGCCCTTCTTGCGCAGACCGTCGGCCTGCTTGTCGGTGAGGTAGACCTCGACCTTCGCGGTGCCCTTGTCCGGCGCCTGAGTGCTCAACTCATGAGCGTCCTGGCCCGCCTTGAGGAGCAGGGGTATCTGCTCCTTCGACACCTCGGCGCGGAACACCTTGACGGCGTCCGCGCCGGGTCTGTCTCCCGCCGGTCCTTCGTCCGCGTGGGCCACGGGCGCCAGTGCGGCGCCTCCCACCCCCAGGACGAGCGCGCCGACGGCGAGGATCGATCTCGCTCTTCGCCCCGCTCCCCGTTCCCCTCTTCGTCCCACACTTCGTCGCATGAGCCCCCCTTGCAGTTGTCTGCCACGGTTGTGGCGCGATGCCGCAGAAGCGAACAAGCGCCAGAATCATGACCGTTCATGGTCAAGTCAAGGGGGCCTCAACGACCGTTCACAGACAGGGAAAAGCCGGTGGCGGCGCCCCTGGTCGGGCACCGCCACCGGCTTGACGAAAAGAGGGTCCCGCGGGTCAGCCCGCCAGGTTCTCCGCGAGGTTGTCCGCCATCTCCTCGGTCATGTCCTCCGTGATGTTGGACTCCGTGCCGGGGATGCCGAGGTCCTGGGCCCGCTTGTCGGCCATGGCCAGCAGACGGCGGATACGGCCCGCGACCGCGTCCTTGGTCAGCGGCGGGTCGGCGAGCGCGCCCAGCTCCTCCAGGGAGGCCTGCTTGTGCTCCATGCGCAGCCGCCCGGCCGCGGCGAGGTGCTCCGGCACGTCGTCCGCGAGGATCTCCAGGGCGCGCTGGACCCGGGCGCCCGCCGCCACGGCCGCGCGGGCCGAGCGGCGCAGGTTCGCGTCGTCGAAGTTCGCCAGGCGGTTCGCCGTGGCGCGCACCTCGCGGCGCATCCGGCGCTCCTCCCAGGCGAGCACCGATTCGTGTGCGCCCATCCGGGTGAGCAGGGCGCCGATCGCGTCGCCGTCACGCACCACCACGCGGTCCACGCCGCGCACCTCACGGGCCTTGCCCGCGATCTGCAGCCTGCGGGCCGCGCCGACCAGCGCGAGGGCCGCCTCCGGGCCCGGGCACGTCACCTCGAGCGAGCTGGAGCGCCCCGGCTCGGTCAGCGAACCGTGCGCAAGGAACGCGCCGCGCCAGGCCGCCTCGGCGTCGCAGGTGGCCCCCGAGACCACCTGCGGCGGCAGGCCCCTGATCGGGCGGCCGCGGCCGTCCACCAGGCCCGTCTGCCGGGCCAGCTGATCGCCGCCCGCCACCACTCGTACGACGAAACGCGAGCCGCGGCGCAGCCCGCCGGGCGCCATCACGATCAGCTCCGAGCTGTGCCCGAAGATCTCGAGAATGTCCCGCTTGAGCCGCCTCGCGGCCATCGCCGTGTCCAGCTCCGCCTCGATCACGATGCGGCCGCTCACCAGGTGAAGGCCGCCCGCGAACCGCAGAATGGCCGATACCTCGGCCTTCCTGCAGCAGGTCCGGGTGACGGGAAGCCGGGAGATCTCGTCCTTCACCGCTGCCGTCATCGCCATGGGCCGATCCTTCCATGCATCCGAAAAATACGGTCGTACGCGGCGGCCAACAGCTCCGGATCATGTCTCGGAGTCCCGTCGGGCCTGGCCACCGGCGCCAGCTCGACCGCGGCGCCGAAACGCTCACGCGCGGTTTCGGTCAGGGACTCGCGATCGGGCACGGCGGCCTCGTCGGCCAGCACCACGTCCAGGGCGAGTTTAGGGGCGTGTCGTCCCAAAACTTCCAAATGACGCTGCGGTGAGAAGCCCTCAGTTTCTCCGGGTTGCGGAGCGAGGTTCAGCGAGAGGACCCGGCGGGCCTTCGTCTCGACCAGCGCGTCCAGCAGTTCCGGCACCAGGAGGTGCGGGATCACGGACGAGAACCAGGAACCGGGGCCGAGCACCACCCAGTCCGCGTCGAGCACCGCGGCGACCGCCTCGGGCACGGCCGGCGGGTCGTGCGGCACGACGTGCACGGACTGGACCTCGCCGCGGGTGAGCGCGACCGTGGCCTGCCCGCGCACCGTCCCGATGTCCTCCGGACGGTCCGGGTCGTGCCCCTTGACCTGCGCCTGGAGCTCCAGCGGGACGGCCGACATGGGCAGCACGCGGCCCTGCGCGCCGAGCAGCTTGCCGACGAGGTCGAGCGCCTGCACATGGTCGCCGAGCTGCTCCCACAGGGCGACGATCAGCAGATTGCCGACCGCGTGCTCGTGCAGCTCGCCCTGCGACTGGAAGCGGTGCTGGATGACGCGGGCCCAGGTCTGGCCCCAGTCGTCGTCCCCGCACAGGGCCGCGAGCGCCTTGCGCAGGTCGCCGGGCGGCAGCACGCCCAGCTCGTCCCGCAGACGGCCGCTGGAGCCGCCGTCGTCGGCCACCGTGACGACGGCGGTCAGATTGTTCGTGATGCGGCGCAGCGCGGCCAGGGACGCCGACAGGCCCATGCCGCCGCCGAGGGCGACGACCTTGGGCGTGGCGCCCTTGCCCGGCTTCACCGGTGAGGTCCTGCGGCGGATCCTGCTCGTGAGCCGCAGCGTGCGTCCCGTCATTCCCGTCCCATGTCGCGGTGGACGACCACGGTCTCGACGCCCTGCGCGGCGAGGCGGGCGGCGAGCTTCTCGGACGTCGCGACGGAGCGGTGCTTGCCGCCCGTGCAGCCGACGGCGATCGTCACGTAGCGCTTGCCCTCGCGGCGGTAGCCGGCGGCGATCAGCTGGAGCAGCTCGGTGTAGCGGTCGAGGAACTCCTTGGCGCTGGGCTGCGAGAAGACGTAGTTCGACACCTCCTCGTTCAGGCCCGTGAAGGGGCGCAGCTCGGGGACCCAGTGCGGGTTCGGCAGGAAGCGCATGTCGACCACGAGGTCGGCGTCGACCGGCAGGCCGTACTTGAAGCCGAACGACATGACCGTGGCCCGCAGCTCGGGCTCCTCCTCGCCGGCGAACTGGGCGTCCATCTTGGCGCGCAGCTCGTGCACGTTCAGGCTGGAGGTGTCGATGACGAGGTCGGCGTCGCCGCGCAGCTCGCGCAGGAGCTCGCGCTCGGCCGCGATGCCGTCGACGATGCGGCCGTCGCCCTGCAGGGGGTGCGGGCGGCGCACCGACTCGAAGCGGCGCACGAGGGCCTCGTCGGAGGACTCGAGGAAGACGATGCGCCGCGTGACGTTCTTGGCCTCCAGGTCGGCGAGGGACTGCCGGAGGTTGTCGAAGAAGCGCCGTCCCCGGACGTCGACGACGACCGCGATCCGCGCCACGTTGCCCTGCGAGCGGGCGCCGAGCTCCACCATGGTGGGGATCAGCGCGGGCGGCAGGTTGTCGACGACGAACCAGCCGAGGTCCTCCAGGCACTTCGCGGCCGTGGAGCGGCCCGCGCCCGACATCCCGGAGATGATCACCAGCTCGGGGATGGCGGCGTCCGGTACGCCCGGAGCCTCGACGGCCTTGGCGGCGCCCGCGTCGGCCGCGGCGCCCGTACTCGTACTCGTACCCGTCTCTGAACCTGAACCTGATCCGGTGCCCGTGCTCACTTCTGCTCCGTGCTGTGGTTGCGGCTGTTCGTGTGCTGCGGGGCCCCGTGGGGTGCCGCCGGTGTCGCTGCTCTCGTGCTCGCTCATGGCTCCTGCCCCCGTCGTTCCTCCGGGGCGCCCGCGCTGACGGGGTCCCCGCCGGTCGGCACGTCCGTCGTCCCGGCCGTTTCGTCTTCGTCTTCAATGATCTCTCCGGTGGCCGTGTTCACCGCGGGAGCGGCGGGCGCGGCCTGCGCGAAGGCCGCCACGATGGCCTCGGCGGTCTTCCGGCCTATCCCGGGGACCTCGCAGATCTGGTCGATGGTGGCGGCCCGCAGCCGCTTCACCGACCCGAAGTGCTTGAGCAGAGCCTGCTTGCGCGAGTCGCCCAGGCCCGGCACCTCGTCCAGCGGGCCCGCCCGGAAGCGCTTGGCCCGCTTGGTGCGCTGGTAGGTGATCGCGAAGCGGTGTGCCTCGTCGCGCACGCGCTGGAGCAGGTAGAGGCCCTCGCTGGTGCGGGGCAGCACCACGGGGTCCTCCTCGTCGGGCACCCAGACCTCTTCGAGGCGCTTGGCGAGGCCGCACACCGCGATGTCGTCGATGCCCAGCTCGTCCAGGGCCCGCTTGGCCGCCGCGACCTGCGGCTGCCCGCCGTCGACCACGACGAGCTGCGGCGGGTAGGCGAACTTCTTGGGGCGGCCGTCGTCCTCCGTGAGGCGCGACTCGACGACCTCCTCGTCCACCGCCTCGGCGGCCTCGGCCGACGCCGGCTCCTCGTCCGACCAGTCGCGCGACTTCTCCTGGGCGGCGAGGTAGCGCTTGAAGCGGCGGGTGATGACCTCGTGCATGGACCGGACGTCGTCCTGGCCCTCGAAGCCCTTGATCTCGAAACGGCGGTACTCGCTCTTGCGTGCGAGGCCGTCCTCGAACACGACCATGGACGCCACGACGTCGTCGCCCTGGAGGTGCGAGATGTCGTAGCACTCGATGCGCAGCGGAGCGCTGTCCAGGTCGAGGGCCCCCGCGATCTCCTCCAGCGCGCGCGAGCGCGTGGTGAGGTCGGAGGCGCGCTTCGTCTTGTGCAGGACAAGCGCCTGCTGCGCGTTCCTGTGGACCGTCTCCATGAGCGCCTTCTTGTCGCCGCGCTGCGGGATGCGCAACGACACGTTCGACCCGCGGCGCTCCGTGAGCCAGGCCTGGACGGGCTCCAGAGGGTCGGGCAGCGCGGGGACGAGGACCTCCTTGGGGACGGCGTCCCCGGTCTCCTCGCCGTAGAGCTGCTGGAGCGCGTGCTCGACGAGGTCACCGCTGGTGACCGCCTCGACCTTGTCGGTGACCCAGCCGCGCTGGCCGCGCACGCGTCCGCCGCGCACATGGAAGATCTGGACGGCCGCCTCCAGCTCGTCCTCGGCGAGGGCGACGAGGTCGGCGTCGGTGGCGTCGGTGAGCACGACCGCGCTCTTCTCCATGGCCTTCTTCAGCGCCTCGATGTCGTCGCGCAGGCGGGCCGCCCGCTCGTACTCCATCTCGTCGGCAGCCGACGCCATGTCCTTCTCCAGGCGCCGGATGTACGTGCCGGTGCGCCCCGCCATGAAGTCGCAGAACTCCTCGGCCAGTTCGCGGTGCTCGTCCGGCGTGACGCGGCCGACGCAGGGCGCGGAGCACTTGCCGATGTAGCCGAGCAGGCAGGGGCGGCCGGTGCGCTCCGCGTTCTTGAACACGCCCTTGGAGCACGTGCGCACCGGGAAGACGCGCAGGAGCAGGTCCACGGTGTCGCGGATCGCCCACGCGTGCCCGTACGGGCCGAAGTAGCGCACGCCCTTCTTCTTCTGGCCGCGCATCACCTGGACCCGCGGGAACTCCTCGTTCATCGTCACCGCGAGGTACGGATAGCTCTTGTCGTCGCGGTACTTGACGTTGAACCTGGGGTCGAACTCCTTGATCCAGGAGTACTCCAGCTGCAGAGCCTCGACCTCCGTGGACACCACCGTCCACTCCACGGACGCGGCCGTGGTGACCATGGTGCGGGTGCGGGGGTGCAGATGCGCCAGGTCCTGGAAGTAGTTCGCCAGGCGCTGGCGCAGGCTTTTCGCCTTCCCGACGTAGATCACCCGGCGGTGCTCGTCGCGGAACCTGTACACCCCTGGGGAGTCGGGGATCTGTCCCGGCTTGGGGCGGTAGCTGGAGGGGTCGGCCATGTCAGACACCCTACTGGCGGTGTGTGACAGTTCGGGGTGCCCGGTTTCCCGGCTCGCGTGCCCGGTTCGGGTGAGGCGGGTGCCGTGCGGGGCGCGAGGGCCTAGCGTCGGCGTGTGGTTTTCGCGGCGCCGCGCGCGGTTTCCGCCACCATCCGTCCTGGACCCGCCCGTACGAGAGGAAGCACCGTGATTGTCGTCGCAGGAGAGGCCCTGATCGACCTCGTCCCGCAGGGCGCGCGCGGCGACGCCGGGCTGCCCGACCTCGCGCCGCGCCTCGGCGGCGGTCCCTACAACACGGCGGTGGCGCTGGGCCGCCTCGGCTCGTCCGTCGCGTTCTGCTCGCGGGTGTCGCGGGACGCCTTCGGCGAGGCCCTGCTGGACGGTCTGCGGGCGGCGGGGGTCGACGTGGCGCCGGTGCAGCGGGGTGCGGAACCGACGACGCTCGCCGTGGCCTCGATCGGCGCGGACGGCTCCGCCGGATATTCGTTCTACGTGGAGGGGACGGCGGACCGGCTCTTCGCGGCGCCCGAGGCGCTGCCCGCGGGCACGCGCGCGGTGTCGTTCGGCACCTGCTCGCTGGTCCTGGAGCCGGGCGCCACGGCGTACGAGGAGATGATGCGCTCGGCCGCGGCTCAGGGTGTGTGCACGGCGCTCGACCCGAACATCAGGGCGGGCCTGATCCCGGACGCGGACGCCTACCGGGCGCGCTTCAAGAGCTGGCTCGCCTCGACGACCCTGCTGAAGCTCTCCGAGGACGACGCGGAGTGGCTGGGCGGCACGCCGCGGGAGTGGTTGGCGGCGGGGCCCGCGGCCGTGGTGGTCACGCGCGGCGGGGACGGTCTCACCGCCTTCACGCGGGACGGAGGCGAGCACACGGTGCCGGGCGAGCGGGTCGACGTCGTGGACACGATCGGCGCCGGTGACACGGTCAACGCGGCGCTGCTGCACGGGCTTTCGCGGCTCGACGCGCTCTCCCCCGCGGCGATCGCCGGGCTGGACGGCGACGCCTGGTCCCGGCTGCTGCGGTTCGCCGCGCGGGCGGCGGCGATCACGTGCTCGCGCGCGGGGGCGGAGCCGCCGTACGCGGACGAGCTGGTGGGTCCCGCCTGGTGAGGGTGCGCGGCCATGGCTGAGAGGTGAACGCGCGGCGCCCCGTGGGGAGTTCCCACGGGGCGCCGAGCGTCTGTCTCTCGGGCCGACGGGTCGGGCCGAGGCTGGCCCGGGGCCGGTCGCCCCGACCGGGACGGACGGCGACTGAGCCGCGCCGGTCATCCCGACCGGGACGGACAGCGACTGAGCCGCGCCGGTCACCCCGACCGGACCGGACGGCAACTGAGCCATGTCGGACGCCCCGACCGGACCGGACGACGGCCCGGCGGGCCAGTCGGCCGGGCCGGTCCGGACCGTCGGCCGGCGGTCGTCAGGCCTTGGTGGAGCGGCCGGTCGCCTTCTTGGTGGCGGACTTCTTGGCAGCCGTCTTCTTGGCGGTCGACTTGGCGGTGGTCGTCTTGGTGGCCGCCTTGGCTGTCGTCGACTTCGCCGTGGCCGTCTTCTTGGCCGGGGCCTTCGTCGCCGCCACCGTCTTCTTCGCCGCCTTGCGCGGACGCGCGGTGGTGGCCACGCCGCCGTCGCTGACCCGGTCGGCACCGAGGACGTCGCGGAGGAACTTGCCGGTGTGGCTGGCTGGTTCGGCCGCGACCTGCTCCGGGGTGCCCTCGGCGACGACGATGCCGCCGCCGCTGCCGCCCTCGGGGCCCATGTCGACGATCCAGTCGGCGGTCTTGATGACATCGAGGTTGTGCTCGATGACGATCACCGAGTTGCCCTTGTCGACGAGGCCGGACAGCACCGAGATCAGCTTGCTGATGTCCTCGAAGTGCAGACCGGTGGTCGGCTCGTCGAGCACGTACACCGTGCGCCCCGTGGACCGCTTCTGCAGCTCGCTGGCGAGCTTGACGCGCTGCGCCTCACCGCCGGAGAGCGTCGGCGCGGGCTGTCCGAGCCGGACGTAGCCGAGACCCACGTCGTTGAGCGTCTTGAGGTGGCGGGAGATCGCCGGGACGGCCTCGAAGAAGCTCAGCGCCTCCTCGATCGGCATGTCCAGGACCTCGGAGATGGACTTGCCCTTGTAGTGGACCTCGAGGGTCTCCCGGTTGTAGCGCGCACCGTGGCAGACCTCGCACGGGACGTACACGTCCGGAAGGAAGTTCATCTCGATCTTGATGGTGCCGTCGCCCGAGCAGTTCTCGCAGCGGCCGCCCTTGACGTTGAAGGAGAAGCGCCCCGGCAGGTAGCCGCGGACCTTCGCCTCGGTCGTCTCGGCGAACAGCTTGCGGACGTTGTCGAAGACTCCGGTGTACGTCGCCGGGTTCGACCGCGGGGTGCGGCCGATGGGCGACTGGTCGACGTGCACGACCTTGTCGACGAGGTCGTCGCCGTCCACGCGCGTGTGCCGGCCGGGGACGGTCCGCGCCCCGTTCAGCTCGCGTGCCAGGTGCGTGTAGAGGATGTCGTTCACCAGCGTCGACTTGCCGGAGCCCGAGACGCCGGTGACGGCCGTGAGGACGCCCAGCGGGAACGACACGTCGATGTCCCGGAGGTTGTTCTCCTTCGCGCCGTGCACCGTGAGACGGCGGCCCGGGTCGACGGGGCGGCGGACGTCGGGGATCGCGATGGCCCGCTTGCCCGCCAGGTACTGGCCGGTCATCGACTCGGCGTTGTCGAGGAGCTCCTTGACCGGGCCGCTGTGCACGACCTTGCCGCCGTGCTCGCCCGCGCCGGGGCCGATGTCGACGATCCAGTCGGCGACCTTGATCGTGTCCTCGTCGTGCTCGACCACGATGAGCGTGTTGCCCATGTCACGGAGCCGGACGAGGGTCTCGATCAGCCGGTGGTTGTCGCGCTGGTGCAGACCGATGGACGGCTCGTCGAGCACGTAGAGGACGCCGACGAGGCCGGAGCCGATCTGCGTGGCGAGCCGGATGCGCTGGGCCTCGCCGCCGGACAGGGTGCCGGCCGCACGGTTCAGCGACAGGTAGTCGAGGCCGACGTCGACGAGGAAGCGCAGCCGCTCGTTGACCTCCTTGAGGACGCGCTCGGCGATCTTCTTGTCGCGCGCGTTGAGCCTCAGCTCGCTCAGGAAGTCGGCGCAGTCACTGATGGACATGGCCGAGACCTCGGCGATGGACTTGCCCATCACCGTGACGGACAGGATGAGCGGCTTGAGGCGCGTGCCCTCACAGGTCGGGCAGGGCACCTCGCGCATGTAGCCCTCGAAGCGCTCGCGGCTCGCGTCGGACTCGGCCTCGCTGTGGCGGCGCTTCACGAACGGCACGGCGCCCTCGAACGGCGTCGTGTAGCGGCGCTCGCGCCCGTACCTGTTCCGGTAGCGGACCTCGATCTGCGTCTTGTGGCCGTTCAGGAGCGCCTTCTTCGCGCGCTGCGGCAGGCCGGCGAACGGGATGTCCGTACGGAAGCCGAGCGCGTCCGCGAGGGCGCCGATGAGGCGGCCGAAGTAGTCCTTGGTGTGGCCGTGCGACCACGGGTGGATGGCGCCCTCGTCGAGCGACTTCTCCTCGTCCGGGACGATCAGCTCGGGGTCGACCTCCATGCGCGTGCCGATGCCGGTGCAGTCGGGGCAGGCGCCGAACGGCGAGTTGAAGGAGAAGGAGCGGGGCTCCAGCTCCTCGAAGGAGAGGTCGTCGTGCGGGCAGTACAGGTGCTCCGAGTACATGCGCTCGCGCTCCGGGTCGTCCTCGGGGAGGTCGACGAAGTCGAGCACGACCATGCCGCCGGAGAGGCCGAGCGCGGTCTCCACGGAGTCGGTCAGGCGCCGCTTGGCGGAGCTCTTCACGGTGAGGCGGTCGACGACCACCTCGATGGTGTGCTTCTCCTGCTTCTTCAGCGTCGGCGGCTCGGACAGCTGGATCGTCTGCCCGTCCACGCGCGCGCGGGAGTAGCCCTTGGTCTGGAGGTCGCTGAAGAGGTCGACGAACTCGCCCTTGCGCTCGCGCACGAGCGGCGACAGGACCTGGAAGCGGCTGCCCTCGGGCAGCTCGAGGACCTTGTCGACGATGGCCTGCGGCGACTGCCGGGCGATCGGGCGCCCGCACTCCGGGCAGTGCGGCTTGCCCACGCGCGCGAAGAGCAGGCGCAGGTAGTCGTAGACCTCGGTGATGGTGCCGACCGTGGAGCGCGGGTTGCGCGACGTCGACTTCTGGTCGATCGAGACGGCCGGCGAGAGGCCCTCGATGAAGTCGACGTCCGGCTTGTCCATCTGGCCGAGGAACTGGCGGGCGTACGAGGACAGCGACTCGACGTACCGGCGCTGACCCTCGGCGAAGATCGTGTCGAACGCGAGGGAGGACTTACCGGAGCCGGACAGACCGGTGAAGACGATGAGGGAGTCGCGCGGGAGGTCGAGCGAGACATTCCGGAGATTGTGCTCGCGCGCGCCACGGACGATGAGACGGTCGGCCACGCCGGTCCGCACCTTTCTTGAGAGAAGTGACAGGGGCGGGCCCCCGTCTCTCGAGGTCTGACTCTCGAGGCGCTCACGCCGCGGTCGAGGCGGAGCGGCCCTGAGAAGGCTGTCCTTCGAAGACTAGAGGGAGCCACTGACAACGCCGGTCGGATTCCGTGGTTGGTAACAAACCAGGAGCATCAAGAATGCCCGACGCCACCTTCGACCATATAGCACGTACATTCGATTCAAGCGGGCCGTCGGCCACCTTCACCCAAACGTGTGGCGGGGCTATCGTCGGCGCCATGAGTGATCATGTGCGCGACCTGGCGTCAGTACGCGAAGCGACCGACCGGCTGCTCGCCGCGGTCGGCACCCTGGACAACGCCGCGGTGGCCGAGCCGTCACGGCTCCCGGGGTGGACCCGCGGACACGTTCTCGCCCATCTCGCCCGCAACGCGGACGCCCTCGTCAACGTCCTCGAGGGCCGCCCCATGTACGCGAGCGCCGAGGCCAGGGACGCCGACATCGAGCGGGACGCCCCGCGCGGCCTTCGCGAGCAGCTCGGCGACGTGCAGGAGAGCGCCGAGCGGCTCCAGCGCCTGGGCGCGGCGGACGCCGACTGGGCCCGCACCGTGGAGCTGCGCAACGGCGTGAAGGACCTGGCGTCGAACGTGCCGTTCCGGCGCTGGATCGAGGTCGAGCTGCACCACGTGGACCTCGGGATCGGCTACGAACTGGAGGATCTCTCCCCCGAGTTCACCCAGCGGGAGATCAACTTCCTCGCGAAACGGTTCCGCGACCAGCCGGGCCTGCCGCCGCTGCTGATCAAGCAGGACGACGGCCGGATGATCTCCACGGGAGCCGTGCAGCCGGCCTCCCTGGACGAGATCAAGGGCGACGCCCCCGTGGAGCTCGGCATCGTCGTCCGGGGCCGCCAGGCCGACCTCCTGGGCTGGCTCGCGGGCCGGAGGGACGGTGCCGCCCTGAGCGTCGACCGCGGCTCCCTGCCGAGCCTGCCCCCGCTATAGGCTGAATCCCATGACGTACAGCGGAGCGGTGAAGGTCGGCGGCCCGGCGGACGTGCACGAGCTGCAGGACCTGATGATCTCCAAGGTCGCGGTCGGCCCGATGGACAACAACGCCTACTTGTTGCGCTGCCGCGCGACGGATCAGCAGCTGTTGATCGACGCGGCGAACGAGCCGGAGACGCTGCGGAACCTCATCGGCGACGACGGCATCGCGGCGGTCGTCACCACCCACCGGCACGGCGACCACTGGCAGGCCCTCCAGGAGGTCGTGGAGGCGACCGGCGCGCGCACGTACGCGGGACGCGAGGACGTCGAGGGGATCCCGGTGGCGACGGACGTACCCGTCGCCGACGGCGACACCATCGAGTTCGGCCGGATCACGCTCACGGCCCGCCACCTGGTCGGGCACACGCCCGGTTCGATCGCCCTGATCTACGACGACCCGCACGGCCACCCGCACGTGTTCACCGGTGACTGCCTGTTCCCCGGCGGCGTCGGCAACACGTGGAAGGACCCGGAGGCCTTCGCGAGCCTCATCGAGGACGTCGAGACGAAGATCTTCGGCACCCTGCCGGACGAGACGTGGGTGTACCCGGGGCACGGGAACGACACGACGCTGGGCGCCGAGCGTCCCCACCTCCCGGAGTGGCGCGAGCGCGGCTGGTGACCTCGTAGGCGGGCCTTTTCGTTTCGGCCCGCCTACGAGGTCGCGTTTTTTATGCCTGGGCGGCGCCCGGAGCGGCCAGCGCCGCCACCCGCTCCACCCCGAACGCGTAGCCCTGCACGCCGCAGCCCGCGATCACGCCGTCGGCGCGCAGGGACACGTAGGAGTGGTGCCGGAACTCCTCGCGCTGGTGGATGTTGGAGATGTGGACCTCCACCACCGGCATGCCGTCGCACGTGTTGAGCGCGTCCAGGATCGCCACCGAGGTGTGCGAGTAGGCGGCGGGGTTGATGACGATGCCGACGTGGTTCTCGCGGGCCTCGTGGATCCAGTCGACCAGCTCGCCCTCGTGGTTGGACTGCCGGAAGTCGACGGTGGCGCCGTGCGCGGTGGCCGCCTTCACGCAGAGCGCCTCGACGTCGGCGAGGGTGTCGCGGCCGTAGATCTCCGGCTGGCGCTTGCCGAGAAGGTTCAGGTTCGGGCCGTTGAGAACCATGATCGGGGCGTTGGCGAGCGTGCGCGGCACGAGGGACCTCCGTAGACGAGCTGATGCTCCTTGAGGGTCTATCACGGCGCCGCGGCCCGTCTTGAGGGCGTTCGGTGGGCGGACCGCTCAGGGCGTCACGGCGAGTTCGATGTACGCGGCGAGGATCACCAGATGGACACCGCCCTGGAGCGGGGTGGCGCGGCCCGGGACGATGGTCAGGGTGGCCACCGCCACGGTCAGCGCGAGCAGCACCATGTGCGTGGCCCCGAGGCCGAGTACCAGCGGCCCGGTGAGCCAGAACGAGGCGATGGCGACGGCCGGCACGGTCAGGCCGATGCTCGCCATGGCGGAGCCGAGCGCGAGGTTGAGGCTGGTCTGCACGCGGTCGCGGCGGGCCGCGCGGAGCGCCGCGATGGTCTCCGGCAGCAGCACGAGCATCGCGATGATCACGCCGACCACCGCCTGCGGCATGCCGGCCGCCTCCACGCCGTGCTCGATCGTCTTCGAGACGCCCTTGGCGAGGCCGACGACGGCGACCAGGGCGAGCGCGAGCAGGCCGAGGCTGACCAGGGCGGTGCGGGTGCTGGGCACCTCGGCGTGGTCGTCGGCGTCGATGACCTCGCCGTGCCGGGTGATCGGCAGGAAGTAGTCGCGGTGCCGCACGGTCTGCGTCGCGACGAAGAGCCCGTACAGGACGAGCGCGGCGACGGCCGAGAAGATCAGCTGGGACGTGGAGAACTCAGGGCCCAGCTTGCTGGTGGTGAACGTCGGCAGGACCAGGCAGAGCGTCGCGAGGGTGGCCACGGTGGCGAGCGCGCCGCCGGTGCCCTCGGACTGGAAGATCGCCACCCGGTGCCGCAGGGAGCCCGCGAGCAGGCTGATGCCGACGATGCCGTTGCAGGTGATCATGACGGCGGCGAACACCGTGTCGCGCGCGAGCGTGGAGCTCTTGGCCCCGCCGTCGGCCATCAGTGTGACGATCAGCGCGACCTCGATGATCGTGACGGCCACGGCCAGGACCAGCGAGCCGAAGGGTTCACCGACCCGGTGGGCGACGACCTCCGCGTGGTGCACGGCCGCGAGCACCGACAGCGCGAGGACCACCGCGACCACGGCGACCAGGACGCCCGGCAGGTCGCGCCCCCAGGTGAACGCGAGGAGGACGACCGCGACCAGGGGCACCACCACGGTCCACTGTGTGCTCAACGCCCGGACTCTGGTGATCATTCATCGATGGTGCCGGTGACGCGGCGGGGGCGCGACTCAGGGCCGGGCGGCGCCCCTCCGGCCCAGGGCGCCGCCCGCGTACGTCACTTGAGTTCGCGGACGTCCTTGAGGTCGCAGTTGATGAAGGCCGGCGGCCGGGTGCACAGGGCCGACAGGCGCTGGTTCAGCTCGACCACCTCGGGGTGTTCGTTGCTGCGCATCGCGTCCTCGTAGGACTCGAACTCGATGACCGCGAGGTAGCGGCCCGTGGCGTCGCGGTCCTTGAGCATCATGCGGTGCGTGGGGCCGCCCGGCGTGCCCTGCATCCGCTGCTCGAAGGCCTCCAGGAGCTCACGCATCTCGCCGAACCGCTGGGACTCGAAGTCGATGATCTGGACGAACTTCATGGGGTCCTCCCCCGTCGTGCCTCGCGCCCGCACGGAGCGCGCTCAGGGCACAACGAAGCACCGGGAGCCGCACGCGGCAATCGGCCGCGCACCGCTCCCGGTGCTGGTAATTCCTACGCCCGACGCGGTCAGGCCTCGATGCTGTCCTTCTGAGCCTTTTCGGCCGCGTCCCGCTCGGCCTGCTTCTTCGAGGCGATGAGGCTGGTGATCGTCGTGATGATCAGCACGCCGCAGATGACGGAGAGCGAGACCGGGATGGAGACCTCCGGTACGTGCACCCCGGACTCGTGCAGCGCGTGCAGGATCAGCTTCACGCCGATGAATCCGAGGATCACCGACAGGCCGTAGCTGAGGTGCACCAGCTTCTTGAGCAGTCCGCCGATCAGGAAGTACAGCTGACGCAGGCCCATCAGGGCGAACGCGTTGGCGGTGAAGACGATGTACGGGTCCTGGGTCAGGCCGAAGATCGCCGGGATCGAGTCCATCGCGAACAGCACGTCGGTCATGCCGATGGCGAGCATGACGACCAGGAGCGGCGTCATGACCTTCTTGCCGTGCTGGACGATGAAGAGCTTCGTGCCGTGGTACCGGTCCGCGACGCCGAACTTCTTCTCGATCGACTTCAGGATGCGGTTCTCCTCGAACTCCTCCTCTTCCTCGTCCGCCATGGCCTCCTTGATCAGCTTCCAGGCGGTGTACAGGAGGAAGGCGCCGAAGATGTAGAACACCCAGGAGAAGCTGGCGATGATCGCCGCGCCGGCCGCGATGAAGATCGCCCGCAGCACGAGCGCGATCAGCACGCCGAAGAGCAGCACCCGCTGCTGCAGGTGGGACGGGACCGAGAACTTCGCCATGATCAGGATGAAGACGAAGAGGTTGTCCACACTGAGCGACTTCTCGGTGATGAAGCCCGCGAAGAACTCGCCGCCGGCCTGGCCGCCGCCCCAGATCATCACGCCGACGCCGAAGAGCGCGGCGAGCACGATCCAGACGACCGTCCAGATGCCCGCTTCCTTGATCGACACGTCGTGGGGCTTGCGCCCGATGAAGAAGTCGACCGCGATGAGGGCGCACAGACCGAGAACGGTCAGCACCCACACACTCATTGATACGTCCACTACTGCGCCTCCGGCGTCGTACGGCTACTGATCAGCGTCGTCGCTGCCGGAGGTCTCTTCCACCCGAGCGCCTTGGCGCGTCTCGGGCCGGCGCCCCGGGATCCAGGCTCTGCGAGGCCTGTCGTCCGTATTGACGGGAACGCCGCGTTGGAGTACTCCCCTCCGCGTCAAGGAGCGTACTCGAAACACCCATGAAAGGTAAAGGGAAAGGTAAAGAGGTCACCAAGTTCGCAGGTCAGAGTCCCTTCCTCCGACGGGCTTCCGCCACTGCCGCGAGCACGTCGCGCAACACCCCACTGCCCCGCGGAACCACCGGAGGCCCGTACGTCCACGCATGCCCCACCCAGGGGTCCGCGAGATGGTCGTCGGGTACGGGCGTGAGGCGCAGCAGGGCGCGCCACAGCGGGTCCAGCAGCGGCCCGTACTCGGCGGCGTCCTCCCGGTCGGCCACGAGCATCAGGTGCACGCCGACGCGCGGCCCCTCGTCCGCGAGATAGCGCAGCCGGGTGATGGCCCGGTCGTCGAAGCCGTACGGGAAGTCGTGCACGACCAGGAGCTGCTCGGCCGTGTCCAGGCCGGGCGGCAGCGCGTCGGCCGCGCCCGCGGCGACGGCCATCTGCACGAGGTCGACGCGCTCGGTCAGCCGCGTCAGCGTCTCCGTGACCCCTGCCGCTCCCCTGGCCGGCGGGGCGGCCAGCACGCCCGCGTCCACGAGCGGCGCGAGGGCGGCAGCGGCGGTGCTCGCCGGGTCGACGACGTGCACGCTGAGCGCGCCCGCCGGATGGGCCGCGAGCAGCCGGGCCGCGTGCAGGACCGCGGTGTGGGCGGCACGCGCGCGCAGTGCGTCGGCGTCGGCGGGGCCGTCGGCGGAGGACGCCCCCGCGTCGACCCACAGGCCGCGCTCCAGGGGCAGGCGCAGCAGCATCGGGACGCGCAGCCCCACGCTCTCGCTCTCGGGCAGGCTCAGCTCACCGACGCGGACCGCCATGGGGTGCTCGGTGGGGCTGCGGTAGGCCTGCCAGCAGGGGTTGTCCCAGTCCGCGTACGCCGCGGGGAGCGCGGGCTCGACGACCTCGGCCTCGGCGGCGAGCTGCGCGAGGTCCCGGTCGAGAGCCTCCTTGGCGCGGTCGACGAGGGCGGCGTGCCGGGCACGGGCGGACTCGCGGGCGGCGTCCCCCGCGCCGCCGAGGCGGCTGCGCGGGTCGGCCAGGGCGCCGTCCAGCTCCCGCTCCATCCGGGCGTCCGCGAAGTCGACGGCGCTGCGGTACGCGGCGGTGGTCCTGGCCAGGTCCTCGAACATGCCCCACACCTGGTTGTAGAGCCGCTCCTCCGGGGACCAGCCCGGCGCGTCGCCCGCGACCGGCGCCTCGGGCCGCTGTGCGGGCGCGGACGGGGCGGGATCCCGGCGGCCGGGGTGCGTGTAGTCGATGGGGCCGCCGGTCCCTCCCGCGGGCGCCTGCGGCGTCGGAGGCGGCAGGGCGCCGGAGGCGTGGCCCGCGGTGGCCGCCGCGCGGACGTGCGTCCCGTCCGTCGTACGCGGCGGGGGCGCCACCGCGCGGCCCCGTTCGCGGGCGACGGCGTCGTGGACGGCCCCGGCGATGCTCCGGGCGTCCGCGAGTCCCTGGTCGGCGAGGAGGGCCGCGAGCCCGTCGGCGTAGCCCTGGCCGACGGCGCGCACCTTCCAGGCGCTGTTCCTGCGGTAGAGCTCGAGGGCGACGACGGCCGACTCCGTGTCGAGGTCGGTGATCGTGTAGCTGGCCTCCTCCGTGCCGTCCGGGCCCGTGACGGCGACGAACGGGGCGGCCGCCGCGCCGAACCGGGTCGGCCCGCCGCCGCCCACGGGCAGCGCGAGCAGCACGGTGACGCGGTGCACGTCGCCCGGCATCGCGTCCAGGTCGACGGCGATGCGGTGGTCGGCCGCGGCCTGGCGCGGCACGTCGAGGCCCGGGAGCACGGGGGCGCCGGGGTGGGCGATCCGGTCCGCGCCGCGCACGACGCCCCGGTCGTCGGCGAGCGTGGCGCCCGCGACGACCGGGTGGCCCGCCGACACCCGGATCTCCAGTCGGGTCCGGGCGAGGGGGTGGTTCTGGCCCCTCACCAGTTCGGCGGCCATGGTGGGCCCGCTACAGGCTGGGCAGGATCGACGGCATCAGGTCCTGGAACGTCCGGCCGTTGGCCGCCGCGCCCAGGGCCGTCATCTTCCAGCCGCTGCCCGCGCGGTGCACCTTGGCCATGATCTGCGCCGTGTACTGGCCGCCGCCGTCCAGCGTGTACCGGGCCAGCTCCTCGCCCGTCGTCTCGTCCACAAGGCGGCAGAACGCGTTCTTCACTTCCTGGAAGGTCTGCCCCGTGAAGGAGTTGACCGTGAACACGATCTGGTCGATGTGGACCGGGACGCGCTGGAGGTCGACGACGATCGACTCGTCGTCCCCGCCCTGTCCCGCGCCGCCGACCAGATTGTCCCCGGTGTGCCGCACCGATCCGTCGTCGCTGACGAGGTGCCGGAAGAAGACCACGTCGACCGGCTGCTTGTCGGCGAAGAGGACCGCCGACGCGTCGAGGTCGATCTCACGGGTGCGGGTGCCGAACAGCCCCCGCCGAGGGGCCGCCTGCCAGCCGAGCCCCATCCGTACCGCTGTGAGGGTGCCCCCGCCCTGCTTCTCCAGGCTGATGGCCTGACCCTTGGTCAAGTCGATGCCCACGCACTGTCCCCTCTCGTACGGTCCCCTGTTGCCGCGGCGAACGCGCGGTTGGGCCAAACCCTAGAGGGCGGCACCGACACCACCGCCAGCACGGGCGGGGAATTGTGGCGGTCTTGCAACACGCCCCGACCGCCCCGCCCGTCGTGGCAGGTCAGGCGATACCCGCCTCCTTCATCTGCCGCAGCTCCTTCTTCATCTCCGACACCTCGTCGCGCAGCCGTGCCGCGACCTCGAACTGCAGATCCGCGGCGGCCGCGCGCATCCGCTCGGTCAGCTCCTCGATCTGCTCGGACAGCTCGGCCGCGGGCCGGTCGGTGGGAACCGTCTCCTCCGCCTTGCCGCGCTTCTTCTTGGCCGGCGCCTTGTCCGCCTTGCCGGCCTTCCCGGCCGACGGGACGGGGGCCTTGGCGCCCTTTCCGTCCTTGCCGCCCTTGCGGTATCCGGTGCCGAGCAGGGCCTCCGTGTCGACGTCCTCGCGCGCGATGGACGCCACGATGTCGTTGATCTTCTTCCGGAGGGGCTGGGGGTCGATCCCGTTCGCCTCGTTGTACGCGATCTGCTTCTCCCGGCGGCGGTTCGTCTCCTCGATGGCCTTCTCCATCGCCGGGGTGATCTTGTCGGCGTACATGTGGACCTGACCCGACACGTTTCGCGCCGCGCGGCCGATCGTCTGGATCAGGGACGTGCCGGAGCGCAGGAAGCCCTCCTTGTCGGCGTCGAGGATCGCCACCAGGGAGACCTCGGGCAGGTCGAGGCCCTCGCGCAGCAGGTTGATGCCGACCAGCACGTCGAACTCGCCGGCGCGCAGCTCGCGCAGCAGCTCGACGCGGCGCAGCGTGTCGACGTCGCTGTGCAGATAGCGGACCTGGATGCCCAGCTCGATGAAGTAGTCCGTGAGGTCCTCGGCCATCTTCTTGGTGAGCGTGGTGACCAGGACGCGCTCGTCCTTCTCGGTGCGCGTGCGGATCTCGTGCACCAGGTCGTCGATCTGCCCCTCGGTGGGCTTCACGACGACCTCCGGGTCGACGAGACCCGTGGGGCGGATGATCTGCTCGACGTGGCCGTCCGCGCGCGACAGCTCGTAGTTCCCCGGCGTCGCCGACAGGTAGACGGTCTGGCCGATGCGCTCCTGGAACTCCTCCCACTTCAGCGGGCGGTTGTCGAGCGCGGACGGCAGCCGGAAGCCGTGGTCCACGAGGGTGCGCTTGCGGGAGGCGTCGCCCTCGTACATGGCGCCGATCTGCGGCACGGTGACGTGCGACTCGTCGATGACGAGCAGGAAGTCGTCCGGGAAGTAGTCGAGCAGCGTGTTCGGCGGGGAGCCGGGCTCGCGGCCGTCGAAGTGCATCGAGTAGTTCTCCACGCCGGAGCAGGAGCCGATCTGGCGGAGCATCTCCAGGTCGTACGTGGTGCGCATGCGCAGACGCTGGGCCTCCAGCATCTTGCCCTGCTTCTCGAGCTCGGCGAGGCGCTCCTCGAGCTCCTTCTCGATGTCGTTCGCCGCGCGCTCCAGGCGCTCGGGGCCCGCCACGTAGTGCGTCGCCGGGAAGATGTACAGCGACTCGTCGTCGCTGATGACCTCGCCGGTGAGGGGGTGCAGCGTGGAGAGGGACTCGATCTCGTCGCCGAACATCTCGATGCGGACCGCGAGCTCTTCGTAGACGGGGAAGATCTCGATGGTGTCGCCGCGCACCCGGAAGGTGCCGCGCTGGAACGCCATGTCGTTGCGCGTGTACTGGATGTCGACGAAGCGGCGGAGCAGCTCGTCCCGGTCGATCTCGTCGCCCACCTTCAGGGGGACCATGCGGTCCACGTACTCCTGCGGCGTGCCGAGGCCGTAGATGCAGGAGACGGAGGCGACCACGACGACGTCCCTGCGGGTCAGCAGCGAGTTCGTCGCCGAGTGGCGCAGGCGCTCCACCTCCTCGTTGATCGAGGAGTCCTTCTCGATGTACGTGTCCGACTGCGGAACGTACGCCTCGGGTTGGTAGTAGTCGTAGTACGAGACGAAGTACTCGACCGCGTTGTTCGGCAGGAGCTCGCGGAACTCGTTCGCCAGCTGGGCGGCCAGCGTCTTGTTCGGCGCCATCACGAGCGTCGGGCGCTGGAGCTTCTCGATCATCCACGCCGTGGTGGCGGACTTGCCGGTGCCGGTGGCGCCGAGCAGGACGACGTCCTTCTCGCCCCCGGTGATGCGCTTCTCCAGCTCGGCGATGGCCGCGGGCTGGTCACCGCTGGGCTGGTACGGGCTGACGACCTCGAAGGGCGCCACCGTGCGTTCGATCTTGGATACGGGCCGCATGGAATCAACCGTACGACCCACCACTGACAACCGGGCCCGAACCGCTGTCGGGCCCGGCCTCCGGGCCGCTCAGGGCCCGCGGGTCACCAGTCCTGCGGGGTGCGCTGGGCGGGCCCGCGCAGCGGGCGGCGCAGCCGGGTGACGGCCGGCGCCGGGGTGCCGATCCGGTCCTGGGCCGCGCGGGCGTCGCGCCAGTCGGGGCGTCCCGTGACGAGCATGGGGTCGAACATGACGACCACGCCGGCCAGCAGCAGGAAGCCGAGCGGGCCGATGAGCATGGGCCCGAGGATGCCGGCGGCCGAGTCCCCTCCGGGCGAGCCCGCGGTGTCGGCGTGCGGATGGACGCTGACCCCGGCCATCGCCATGTAGTGCATGCCGGAGACGGCGAGCCCCATGACGAGGCTCGCGCCGATGCTCCACCCGATGCCGCGCACCTGCACGGCCGCCCACAGGGCGGCGGTCGCGGCGGCCATGGCGATCACCACGGAGGCCACCACGGTGACCGTGCTGTAGCTGATCGTCCCGTGAAGGCGCATTCCGGCCATTCCGAGGTAGTGCATCGATGCCACGCCGAGGCCCGTGATGGTGCCTCCGGTGAAAAGGGAGGCTCCGGTGGCGCCCTTGTAGCCGACGATGAGGACGCCGATGCCGACCATGAGGATGGCCACCCCGAGGCTCGCGAAGGTGGTCAGCGGGTCGTAGCGGATCGGCACGCCCTCCACGCTGAAGCCCATCATCGCGATGAAGTGCATGGTCCAGATTCCCGAGCCGATCGCCGCCGAGCCCAGCGCGAGCCAGCCCATCCGCCAGCTGTTGGCGACGAGCAGGGATCTCGTGGTGCAGCGCAGCCCGAGGGCGCCTCCGAGGCAGGCCATGAGGTACGCCACCACCGGGGTGACGAGCCCGTAACTGAAGCCGTCGACCGTGCCCTGCATGTGTGGCAGCCCTTCCGCCTGTTGATTCGAGAGATGTGCGGCTCGTCCCTTCGCGAGCTGCGGCCGGGCGGCCGCTGGTGAGGCAGAGATTAAAGCGCACGCGGGAACGTCCGAACGATTTTCCGGCAAAGAAGCCGGGCGCTCGACCCCGGGGTCAACAGCACTTGAGTGACTCCGTTCAACTCGTGACCATCCTGCGCCTACTTTTCGTTCGCTCTCCGCTGTCAATCTCGTACAGTCCGTGATCCCACGACGCATGAGGAGCACACGTGTACGGACGCACAGCAACCGCCCTGACCGCAGTGGCGGGCTCCGTCGTCATCGGTGTCCTGGTCCTGCCCACCACCGCGCACGCCGCCGCAGGCAACGACAGAACCACCGTGGTCGCCCACCGCGGGGCCTCCGCGTACGCCCCCGAGAACACCCTGGCAGCCGTCGACAGAGCGCACTCGCTCGGGATCGACTGGGTCGAGAACGACGTGCAGCGCACCAAGGACGGCGCCCTCGTCGTCCTCCACGACACCACGCTGGCGCGCACCACCAATGTCGAGCAGCTCTATCCCGACCGGTCCCCGTGGAACGTGTCGGACTTCACCTCGGCCGAGATCCGCAAGCTGGACGCGGGCAGCTGGAAGGGCGCCCAGTACGCCGGCGCGCGGATCCCGACGCTCCACGAGTACCTGCGGCGCGTCGAGCGGAACGATCAGAAGCTGCTCATGGAGATCAAGTCCCCGGAGCTGTACCCGGGCATCGAGGACCAGATCCTCGTCCAGCTCCTCAAGGACGGCTGGCTCGACCCCGGGCACGTGAAGAACCGGCTGATCGTCCAGAGCTTCAGCGCGAACAGCGTCCGGGCCGTGCACCTGCGGCGCCCCGACATCAAGACGGGCTTCCTCGGCACGCCCGCGGCGGCGGACCTGCCCTCGTACGCGAAGTTCGCGGACCAGATCAACCCGTCGCACACGACGATCTCCGCGGACTACGTCAAGAAGGTGCACGCGCTCAAGGGCCCGCACGGCAAGCCGCTCGAGGTCTTCACGTGGACCGTCAACGACGCGGACACGGCCCGCAAGGTCATGGGCTACGGCGTCGACGGAATCATCAGCAACGCCCCTGACGTGGTGCGGGACGCGATCAAGGGCTGATCCGGGCGGCGTTGTCAGTGGCCGGCCGTAGCGTGGTCGGCATGAACGCCACTGGAGCAAGCGAGAGCACCTCCGCCGCACCGCGGCGGGCCGTGTGGGCCGTCGTGCGCAGCGACATCGGCCCGCTGCTGCTGGCCGCGACGGACACGGGCCTGGTGAACGTGGTCTTCCACGCCACCGACGCGGTGCGGGACAAGGCGCTCGACCGGCTCGGCTCCCGGCTCGGGGCCGAGCCCGTCGAGGCGCCCGACTCGCCCCTGCTCGCCGAGGCGATACGGCAGCTCGACGAGTACTTCGCGGGGCGCAGGCGCACGTTCGACGTACCGTTGGACTGGTCCCTGATCACCGGGTTCAACCGTGAGGTGCTGCGCGAGCTGGCCGCCGGGGTGCCGTTCGGCGCGGTGGTCGGGTACGGGGATCTGGCGCACCGGGTCGGGCAGCCGGGGGCCTCGCAGGCCGTGGGCCTGGCGATGGGCTCGAATCCGCTGCCGGTCGTCGTGCCGTGCCACCGGGTCGTGGAGCGGGACGGCGGGATCGGCGGCTTCGGGGGCGGACTGGAGACGAAGCGGCGGTTGCTGGCCCTTGAAGGGGTGTTGCCCGAGCCGTTGTTCTGAGACGGTCCTGGGGCTGGGCGGGCCGCGGGAGTCCGCGGGGCGATCGGGGCGGGGGTTGTGCGGTGAGCACGGACGAGGGGCAGCTGGAGCGACCGGAGGACATGCCTCCGCAGGACCCGCGCGCCACCGCGGCGGGCCGCGCCGCCGACGCGGGGCCGGGGACGGACGCGCTCCAGCGGCGTACGCAGCGGGTCCTCGTGGCCTCGCAGATACTCGGCGGGCTCGGCACCGCCACCGGGATCGCGCTCGCCGCCGTGCTCGCCAAGAAGGTCAGCGGCGACGAGGCGCTCTCCGGGCTCGCGTCCACGGCGAGCGTCGCGGGCACGGCGGTGCTCTCGGTGCCGCTGGCCGCGCTCATGAACGCGCGCGGACGGCGGGCAGGGCTCGTGCTGGCCTATCTGATCGGCACGCTGGGTGCCGTCGTCACCGTCGTCGCCGCGGTGGTCGGGAGCTTTCCGCTGCTGCTCATCGGGCTCATGGGGTTCGGCGCGGCCTCGTCCGCGAACCTTCAGGCCCGGTACGCGGCCGCCGACCTCGCCGCGCCCGACCACCGCGCCCGCGCCATCTCGACGGTCGTGTGGGCGACGACGATCGGCGCCGTCCTCGGGCCGAACATCGCGGCGCCCGCGGGCCGCAGCGTGTCCGGGCTCGGCGTCCCCGCGGAGGCGGGCCCCTTCGTCTGGGCGGCCGGGGTGTTCCTGATATCGGCGTTCGTCGTGCACATACGGCTGCGCCCCGACCCGCTGCTGACCGCGCGGGCCCTGTCGCCCGCCGAGGACCAGTCGCCCGCCGCGCGCTCCATACGGGCGGGGCTCGCGGCCGTGTCGGCGTCCCCGCGAGCCCGGCTCGCGCTGGTGACGGTGGCGGTGTCGCACACGGCGATGGTGTCCGTCATGTCGATGACGCCGGTGGACCTCGAACACCACGGCGCGGGCATCGAGTTGATCGGGCTCGTCATCAGTGGGCACATCGCGGGCATGTACGCGTTCTCGCCGGTGATGGGGCGGCTCGCGGACCGGTTCGGGCGGCTCACCGTGATCGGGCTCGCGGTGGCGCTGCTGGCGTGCGCGGCGCTGCTCGCGGGGACCGCGGGCGGCAGCCACGGGCAGAGCGCGGCGGCGCTGTTCCTGCTGGGCCTCGGCTGGTCGGCCGGGCTCGTCGCGGGCTCGGCGCTGCTCACCGACTCGGTGCCGCAGGCCGCGCGGGCCGCCGCGCAGGGGCTCTCCGACCTGACGACGAGCCTGTCGGCGGGGATCGGCGGCGCGGCGGCGGGCCTGGTGGTGGCGACGGCGAGCTACGCGTGGCTGAACCTGGCGGCGGCCTGCCTACTGCTCCCGCTCGGGGCGCTCGCGCTGTTCACGCGGCGCGCCCAACAGCCGTAGCGGGAGCGGGGGTTCGTCCGCGGGTCAGGGCAGGGTGATGTGGTACGCCTTGCGCAGCGTCTCGTGCACGGTCCATGTCGTGCGGTCGCCCTCGCGCAGCACGGCGGCCGTGCCGGGGCCGAGCTCCAGGGTCCCGCCGCCGTCGACGTCGACGGTGGCGCGGCCACTGACGACGACGAACAGCTCGTTCGCCTCGGTGTCGGTGACCACGCCGGGAGTGATCTGCCAGATGCCGCGCAGCTGCTTGCCGTCGGCCGACTCCCACAGCACCTTCCCGGTCACCTCGGGGGTCCCGGAGACGATCTGGGCGGGGTCGAGCGGCTCCGGTTCGAGGTCCGCGTCGGGGACGTGGACGGCGAAGGAGCCGGGGGTGGTCGTGGGGTGGTCGTTCGTGGTCATGGGCAGTCACCGTAGATGACCTGCGCCTCTCCTCTCACTGGACGGCCTGTGCCGTTCGGGGCCCGCCGACTGGACGGCTCGTCGAGGCTTCAACAACCCGGCCCGTGAGGGCTCCTCAGAACGCCGATTCGGTAGCAGACTCCGCCGTGCGCACAGCCGGAGCATCCGCCGTAGAGGAGTCACGGAGCCGAAGGGACGGCGATCAGGGATGAGCGGAAACAGGGCAGTCGCCTATCTCAAGCCGGGCACGGTCGAGGTCAGGACCATCGACCACCCGACCCTCGAACTGAAGGACGGGCCGGGGGTGGCCCCGCAGAACGTGGGCAGGACCTGTCGGCACGGCGTGATCCTCAAGGTGCTCGCCACCAACATCTGCGGCAGTGACCAGCACATGGTGCGCGGCCGGACCACGGCGCCCGAGGGCCTCGTCCTGGGGCACGAGATCACCGGCGAGATCGTGGAGAAGGGCCCGGACGTCGAGTTCCTGGACGTCGGGGACATCGTCTCCGTGCCGTTCAACATCGCGTGCGGGCGCTGCCGCAACTGCAAGGAGCGCAAGACGGGCATCTGCCTGAACGTCAACCCGGCACGGCCGGGGGCCGCTTATGGCTATGTCGACATGGGCGGCTGGGTCGGCGGTCAGGCCGAGTACGCGATGATCCCGTACGCGGACTTCAACGTACTGCGCTTCCCCGATGCCGACCAGGCGCGCGAGAAGCTGCTCGACCTGACCATGCTCTCCGACATCTTCCCGACCGGCTTCCACGGCGCGGTGTCCGCGGGCACCACGGTCGGTTCGACGGTGTACGTGGCGGGGGCCGGGCCCGTCGGGCTCGCGGCGGCGGCGTCGGCGCAGCTCCTCGGCGCGGCCGTGGTGATCGTCGGGGACCTGAACGCCGAACGGCTCGCGCAGGCACGGAGCTTCGGCTGCGAGACGGTCGACCTGACGCGCGGCACCGTCGAGGACCAGGTCGCCGAGATCCTCGGCGTGCCCGAGGTGGACGCGGCGGTCGACGCGGTCGGCTTCGAGGCCCGCGCGCACGGCCCGGACGCACCCGAGGCGCCGGCCACGGTCCTCAACTCGCTGATGGGGCTCACGGCGGCCGGTGGCGCGCTCGGCATCCCCGGCCTGTACGTGACCGACGACCCGGGCGGCGTCGACCAGGACGCGCGCAGCGGCACCCTGAAGGTGCGGCTGGGGCTCGGCTGGGCGAAGAGCCACACGCTCACGACGGGTCAGTGCCCGGTGATGAAGTACCACCGGGGGCTGATGATGGCGATCCTGCACGAGCGGGTGCACATCGCGAAGGCCGTCAACGCGACGGTGATCGGCCTGGAGGACGCGCCGCGCGGCTACGCGGAGTTCGACCATGGCGCGAGCCGTAAGTACGTCCTCGACCCGCACGGCGCGCTGAACGGCGTCCGGCCGGTCTGAGGTCCGGTGATGTTGGGCTCCACGCGCGCGTGGAGCCCAATTTCTTTGCCACCGGAGCCTCTTGGGCGTTTGCGGGCGAGGCGCGTCCGCCAGTGATGTCAGTGGAGCGTGGGACGGTGAAGGCCGACTGACCGGAGGCGAACGCATGCTGATCGTTTCGGACGAGGTACGGGACGCGCTCGACGCGGGGCGCCCGGTGGTGGCCCTGGAGTCGACGATCATCGCGCACGGGCTGCCGCGGCCCCGGAATCTGCGGGTGGCGCACGAGCTGGAGCAGGTCGTCAGGGACGAGGGGGCCGTGCCCGCGACGATCGCGGTGCTCGACGGGCGGCCTCATGTCGGCCTGGACAAGCAGCAGTTGGAGCGGGTCGCGAACGACGACGGGATCCGCAAGTTCAGCCACCGCGACCTTCCGCCCGCGATGGCGACGGGCGCGAGCGGGGCGACCACCGTGTCGGGGACGGCGCTGCTGGCGGCGCGGGCCGGGATCCGGGTGTTCGCCACGGGCGGGCTCGGCGGGGTGCACCGGGGGTGGACGCAGACGCAGGACGAGTCGGCGGATCTGCGGCTGCTCGCGCGGACCCGGATCACCGTCGTGTGCGCCGGGGTGAAGTCGATCCTGGACGTGCCGGCGACCTTGCAACGCCTGGAGACCCTGGGGGTGGCCGTGGCGGGATACGGGACCGGGCGGTTCCCCGGCTTCTACCTCGCCGACTCGGGCGAGCCCGTCGACTGGACGCTGCGTTCTCCCGAGGAGGTGGTGGCCGTGATGCGGGCGCAGGACGAGCTGGACGCGGGCGATTCCGCGCTGCTCGTCGCCAATCCCGTACCGGAGGCGGAGCAGTTGGATCCGGCGCTGCACGCGCGCGTGCTGGAGAGCGGGTTGCGGGAGTGCGAGCGGCAGGGGATCGGCGGTCAGGCCGTGACGCCGTTCCTGCTGGACTACGTGGCGCGGCAGACGAAGGGCGCGTCCCTGGAGGCCAACCTGGCGGCGGTGCGCGGGAACGTACGGCTCGCGGGGCGGATCGCGGCGGCCTGGGCGACGGTGTGACCGGGGGCGACGGCGGGGCGCTGCTGGTGGTCGGCGACGTCGTCACGGATGTCGTCGCGCGGCACCGAGGGGCACTGTCCACGGGCACGGACACCGTGGCGTCCATCCGTACGGTGCCGGGTGGGGCCGGGGCCAATGTGGCGTGCTGGGCGGCGCGTTCGGGATGCCGGGACGTCGCGCTGCTCGGCCGGGTGGGCGCGGACTCCGCGCGCTGGCACGAGGCGGAGCTCGTACGGTGCGGGGTGCGGCCGCGGCTCGTGGTGGACGCGGAGGCGCCGACCGGAGCGGTGATCTGCCTCGTGGACACGGGGTCCGGGGGCGAGCGGACGTTCCTGACGGACAGCGGGGCGTCGCTGCGAGTGGGACCCGAGGACTGGTCGCCGGACCTGCTCGACGGGGTGGGCCTGCTGCATCTGTCCGGCTACCTGTGCTTCTCCGCGTCGGGGCGGGAGTTGGTGTCCACCGCCGTGGCCGACGCACGCGCGCGTGGTGTGCCGGTGAGCCTGGATCCGGCGTCCACGGGGTTCCTGCGGGAGCTCGGGGTGGAGCGGTTCCTCGGGCTGGTGGACGGGGTGGACGTGCTGACGCCCAGCCGGGACGAGGCGACGCTGCTGAGCGGTGCGGCCGGACCGGAGGAGGCGGCGGCGAAACTGAGCGGCCGCTTCCCCGTGGTGGTCGTGAAGTCGGGGGCGGAGGGCGCCTGCGTGGCCCGGGGCGGCGTCGTAAGGGAGCGCTCGCACGCGGTGCGGGGCGTGACGGTACGCGACTCCACGGGCGCCGGCGACGCCTTCACCGGAGCACTCCTCGCAGCCCGCCTCCGAGGAGCACCCTGGCGGGAGGCCCTGAGCGAGGGCTGCCGCGCGGGAAGCGAGGCGGTGACCCGGGTGGGCGCCCGTCCCCCGTGAGCCGCCCACCACGCCGACACATCGCATGCCTGCCGCAGTCACCGCGACCCCGCCTCCCACCCGGTCCCGGCCGGAGGCCTACCGTCTGCCCCACGCCGAGATCAGCGGAGCCGTCGCCAGGTCCATCGGAGTGGTGGCGATGTTCGACAGGTGGCGGTCGATCTCCTCGTGGCTCGCCAGGTTCGCCGCCACCAGCTCGTCGCGGATCCGGGTCACCGTGGCCGTCTCCAGGGCAGTACACGCGGGAGACGCCAGCGGGAAGTACGCGTCGGCCTCGACCTGGCGCAGGCCCGCCGCGCGCAGCAGCCCAGGCAGCCTGCGGCCGTACGACAGGTCGGCGCCGCGCTCCGCGAGCAGGGAACGGAAGCCGTGGCGCAGCCGGTTGGCCAACTCCTGCGCGGGGCCGGTCTCGTCCGGGCAGAGCAGCGGTTGCAGCGCCGGGTCGGCGTCCTCGACCAGCAGCCGACCGCCGGGCCGCAGCGCCCGGATCATCGACGCCAACGCCCGCTCCCGGTCCGGCACATGGGCCAGGACGAGCCGCGCGTGCACCAGGTCGAAGCTCTCGGCGGGCGGCTCGTCGACCCCCACGTCGTGCCGCCGCACCTCGACCGGCGTGCGGGGCGCCGCGGTCTGCCAGGACGTGTCGATGTCGGTGGCGAGCACCCGCCCCGTGGGCCCGACCTTCCGCGCGAGCCACGACACCACCGACGGGCCGCCGGCCCCGACCTCCCAGCAGCGCCACCCGGAACCGATGCCGAGCCGCTCGATGTGCCGGAAGGTCGTGGGGTCGAAGAGGGCCGAGAGCGCGTCGAACCGCTCCCCCGCCTCGGGCCGCCGGTTGTCGAGGAGATACGCGTGTTCGCCGGATCGCATCATGAACCGATCATCCCAGTCGAATCACCCAATTCCGGGCATTGCCCGACGGAGTGGAGTCCTCCGTTCCCACAGGGGTAGACGCGCTGTCGGTGGCCGCTGGCAGACTGGCCCACCAAGTCAACGAATTCCTGCAATTCAACGAGACCCACCAGGTCAACGAGATCGAAGGGGCCCAGCATGTCGATGGCGGGCAATCTGCGGAAGGTCGGCGGTCTGCGCAGGGTGGGCAGCCTGCGCAAGGTCGCGCGGCTCGCACGGCGCAGGCCCAAGGTCGACCTGAGCCACCCCGCGCGCTCCCCGCTGGGCTCCGCGGTGGTGAACTGCGTGACGTACCGGGACGGCGTGCGCGAGTCGGGCGACAGCGACCTCGTCGACTCGGTGCGCGCGGTGCGCAAGTCGGCGGACGGATTCGTCTGGCTCGGCCTGCACGAGCCGTCGGAGCTGGAGTTCGCCGACATCGCCGAGCTGTTCGACCTGCACCCCCTGGCGGTGGAGGACGCGGTGCACGCGCACCAGCGCCCGAAGGTGGAGCGGTACGGCGAGACGCTGTTCACGGTCCTGAAGACGGTCTGCTACGTCGACCACGCGGAGCTCACGGCGACCAGCGAGATCGTGGACACCGGCGAGCTGATGGTGTTCCTCGGGCGGGACTTCGTGATCACGGTGCGGCACGGCAGGCACGGCTCGCTCGG
The DNA here is from genome assembly GCF_052245995.1 of Streptomyces sp. SDT5-1. Taxonomy (NCBI): domain Bacteria; kingdom Bacillati; phylum Actinomycetota; class Actinomycetes; order Kitasatosporales; family Streptomycetaceae; genus Streptomyces; species Streptomyces sp. SDT5-1. The sequence continues at coordinate 2,519,143 of NZ_CM125963.1, forward strand.
CCCGGTGCGCGAGCGGCTCGAGTCCGACACGGAGCAGCTCGCCAAGGGCCCCGCGGCAGTGCTGCACGCGATCGCGGACAGCGTGGTGGACGACTACCTGACGGTGATCGACGAGGTGCAGTCGGACATCGACGAGGTCGAGGCGGCTGTCTTCGCGCAGAACGGCGCGAAGGTCGACCCCGGCCGCATCTACCAACTCAAGCGGGAGCTGCTCGAGTTGAAGCGGGCCGTGGTGCCGCTGTCCCGGCCGATACAGGAGCTGTCGAGCCGCGCCTTCCCCGTCGTGCCGCCCGAGATACAGGCGTACTTCCGCGACGTCTCGGACCATCTGCTGCGGGCGGCGGAGCAGATAGCGGCCTTCGACGAACTGCTCAACTCGATCCTTCAGGCCCATCTGGCCCAGGTGACGGTGGCGCAGAACGAGGACATGCGGAAGATCACGGCATGGGCGGCGATCGTGGCCGTACCGACCATGGGCACGGGCGTCTACGGCATGAACTTCGAGTACATGCCGGAGCTGCACTGGCGGTTCGGCTACCCGCTCATGGTGTCCGTGATAGCCGTGATCTGTTTTGTGGTCTACCGGGGCTTCAAGCGCAACGGCTGGCTGTAACGCCGGGACCAGGCCGAGGGCTCAGCCGCTCCACGCCGGGTGGCGCGGGTCGTCCGCCCGGACGACGACGTCCGCGCTCGCGGCGGGGTCGGTCTCGGAGTCGTAGCGCTCGAACGCCGGGAGGGTCCACTGCTCGGACTCGGGGGTGCGGCGGCGCAGCGCGCCCTTCGAGAGGCTCACGTGAACGGTCAGGTCGAACGGGAACCAGTGGTGCAGGAGGAGGGGGCCATGCATCAACAGGACGCCACCGGGCGGGAGTTGAACATAGGGGCTGCGCGTCGCGCGGTCCGTGACCGGGTCCCACAGGTCGGGCAGGACGCGTCCGGTGCCGTCCGGTTCGAGGGGGCCGAACACCTCGCGCCACAGGGCGCCGGTGTCGAACCAGCCGCTGTAGTACGCCTCGACGTCGCGGCGGCCGTACTCGAAGCGGAGCGAGGCCGGGCGCAGGAAGCCCTCGGTGCCGACCGTGAGCGAAGACCGGCCGCGGGTGCGCAGGGACGCGGAGACGAGCGCCGCGAGTTCGCCGGGGCGGGCGGCGGGGGCGCCGTCGATGGCGACCTTCGGCCAGGAGCCGCCGTCGGCCGGCTTCAGGTCGAGCAGCCGCTCGGCGAGGGTGTCGCCGAGCCGTTCCCAGGTGATCGCTTCGAGTCGCACGCACTCAATGATGCCGGGCGCGTCCGGGCGGGCATCACGGTCCTATGAGCCTCGTCGTCTTCCAGCCGGTGAAACGCAAGCGGTGCGGCGCCTGCCACCGGGGGCCGCTCCTGCTGCTGGCCCTGGAGGGCGGGCAGCCGCGGTGTCTGGACTGCGCCGACCTGGGTCACCTCGTGTTCCTGCCGCGCGGCGACACGGCGCTGACGCGCAGGGCGCGCGAGGAGAGCACGCTGTCGGCGGTCGTCGTGCGCTTCCATCGGCGGCGCGGGCGGTACGAGCGGCAGGGCGTGCTCGTCGAGGAGGCGGCGCTGGCGCGGGCCGAGGCGCGGTGCCTGGCGGACGCGGAGGCACGGGCGCGGCGGCGGGCCAGGGACGCGGCGCGGCGGGCGGCGCGGGACGTGGTGTTCGTGGCGGAGTTCGCCGCGCGGATCCGGGTGCTGTTCCCGGGCTGCCCGGCGGAGCGGGCGGCGGCGATCGCCGCGCACGCCGGGGAGCGCGGCAGCGGCCGGGTGGGCAGGAGCGCGGCGGGTCGGGCGCTCGCGGACGGGGCGGTCGAGGCAGCGGTGCGGGCCGCCGTGCGGCACGTGGACACGCCCTACGACCGGCTGCTGATGGCGGGCGTGCCGCGGCGGGAGGCGCGGGCGCGGGTCGCGCAGGCCGTGGCGGCGGTGCTGGACGGGTGGCGGGAGGCGTCGCATGCCGACACCGTTCGCTCAACGTAATCGTGAAATCACTGTCGACAACCGACAAACTGCGGCATGATCGCTCTCGGATAGGGGGGCGAATGATCGAAGGTCCGTATTTCGCGCTGGTCGTGCTGGGGGCTGTCTGGTGCGGCGTGAGTTCCGGGGTGTTCGTCGCGTTCTCCACGTTCGTGATGCGCGGCCTCGGCGCGCTGCCCGCCGCGCAGGGGATCGCGGCGATGAACGCCATCAACGTCGCCGCGCTGACGCCCGCGTTCATGGTGGTGTTCCTCGGTGCCGCGGTGCTGTGCGCGGTGATCGCGGTCGTGACGTTCGTGCTGTGGCCCGATCCGGGGACGGCCGAGCTGCTGGTGGGGTGCGTGCTGTACCTGGTGGGCTCGTTCGGGGTGACGGTTCTGGCGAGCGTGCCGCGCAACGCGGCGCTCGCGGGCCTGTCCGGCGCCGAGGAGTCCGAGGGCGCGGCGGCGCAGTGGCGGACGTATCTCGTCGAGTGGGTGCGGTGGAACCACGTGCGGGCGGCGACGGCGGCCGCGGCCTCCGCCCTCTTCGTCCTGGCCCTGACCTGAGCCGCCCTCGTCCCGCCCTCGCCCCCGCCTCGCCCCGACCCGAGCCGCCCGATCCCGGGCAGGCGCGCCGGACCCGACGTATCGTGACGAAAGAGCCACGACGCACGGCGTAGGGAGACGGCCATGGCCGACCCCAAGGGCTTCCTGAGCACACCCCGGCGGGAGGCGCCGCGCCGCCCCGTCGAGGAGCGGGTCCGCGACTGGGACGAGGTGTACGTCCCCGGCGGACTGCTGCCGATCATCGAGGCGCAGGCGGACCGCTGCATGGACTGCGGGATCCCGTTCTGCCACGAGGCGTGCCCGCTGGGGAACCTGATCCCGGAGTGGAACGAGCTGGTCGCGCGCGACGACTGGCGGGCGGCGAGCGAGCGGCTGCACGCCACGAACAACTTCCCCGAGTTCACCGGCCGCCTCTGCCCTGCGCCCTGCGAGGCGGGCTGCGTCCTCGCCATCAACCAGCCGGCCGTCACCATCAAGAACGTCGAGGTCGCGATCGCCGACCGCGCCTGGGACGACGGTTTCGTGGGTGCGCAGCCGCCCGAGCGGCACAGCGGCCGCACCGTCGCCGTCGTCGGCTCGGGCCCCGCGGGCCTTGCCGCGGCGCAGCAGTTGACGCGGGCCGGGCACACGGTCGCGGTGTACGAGCGGGACGACCTGCCGGGCGGTCTGCTGCGCTACGGCATCCCGGCGTTCAAGATGGAGAAGCGTCACCTGGACCGCCGCCTCGACCAGTTGGCCAAGGAGGGCGTGCGGTTCCGTACGTCGACGGAGATCGGCCGCGACATCGGGGCCGCCGAACTGCGGACCCGCTACGACGCCGTGGTGCTCGCGACCGGGGCCACGGCCTGGCGCGAACTCGACGTCCCGGGCCGCGAACTGGCCGGGATCGAACAGGCGATGCCGTATCTGACCTGGGCCAACCGCACGTACGAGAACGGGCGGAGCCCTGCGCGGGAGGCGCCGGAGACGCCGGAACCGCTCAGCGCCGCCGGCAAGCACGTCGTCATCGTCGGCGGCGGCGACACCGGCGCCGACTGCCTGGGCACGGCGGTACGCGAACGGGCCGCGTCCGTCACCCAGTTGGACATCTACGACCGGCCGGGCGACGAGCGGGACGAGGACGCCGAGCCCTGGCCGACGTATCCGAAGCTGTACCGGCTCTCCGCCGCGCACGAGGAGGCGGGTGAGCTGCGCACGGCCCCGGCGGCTGACGCGGACGCCCGCCTGTTCGCGGCGTCCACGCTGCGCTTCACCGGGGACGCGGCGGGGCATGTACGGGAGTTGCACCTCGTGGAGGTGGATGCGGCGCGCCGTCCGCTGCCCGGTACGGGGCGGACGCTGCCCGCGGATCTGGTGCTGCTCGCGCTCGGTTTCCACGGGCCCGAGAACCGGGCCGGTGGCCTCATCGAACAGTTGGAGCTCGGTCTGGACGACCGGGGCCGTCTCGCGCGGGACGCCGCCTTCGCCACGGACGTGCCGGGCGTCTTCGTCGCGGGGGACGCGGGGCGGGGCGCGTCGCTCGTGGTGTGGGCGATCGCGGAGGGCCGGGCGGCGGCCGCCGCTGTCGATCGCTGGCTGACGGGCCGGACGCGGCTTCCCGAGCCGATCGGGGCGCACGACCGCCCGATGGCCGTCTGAGCGCCACACGCAACCACGCCACGCGCAACAACCACGTCACGCATAACCGCGCCTCGGACGACCCCGTCACGAAAGCAGGAAGTCCGCGGCGCCCGCCTTCGCGCCCTCGATGAACGCGGTGATCTCGCCGAGGGTGTAGATCAGGGCCGGCCCGTCCGGGTCGGACGACTGGCGTACGGCGACGCGCCCGTCGGCCAGCTTCATGGCTTCGAGGCAGTTGCCCCCGTTGCCACCGCTCCAGGGCTTGTGCCAGCCCTCGCTGCCGAGTTCGCGTGCCGGCATGCCGTTGTAGATCGGCTCGCCGTCGACGCCTCGTATTCGGTCCTTGATCGAGTCCATTCACAGCTCCTTGCGGAGATCACGGAGGATCTCCTTTGTGCGTTGCGCCGTCGCGGCATGCGCCGCCATGCGGTCCATGACCTCGAGGTGAGTGGCCACCTCAGGGCGCGCGTCGAGGTAGACGGCGCCTGTCAGGTACTCGCTGTAGACCATGTCCGGCAGTTCTGACATGGCAAATCGGAACAGGACGAAGGGTCCGTACGTGCCCGGGTGCGGGCCCGCGGCGAACTCCGCGACCTGAAGCGTCACGTTGGGCAGCTCCATCGCCTCGAGCAGCCGGTCGATCTGGCCGCGCATCACGTCCGCGTCGCCGACCGGGCGGCGCAGGGCGGTCTCGTCCATGACCACCCAGAGCCGCGGCGCGTCCTCGCGGGTGAGCAGCGCCTGGCGCCGCATGCGCAGCGCGACGTGCCGCTCGACGACATCGGGGTCCTCGGCGAGCGCCCGCCCTATGGCACCGGAGGCCAGCACCCCGCGCGCGTAGTCCTCCGTCTGGAGCAGGCCCGGCACGAAGTGGGGGTCGTACGACCTGATGAGCTGGGCCGCGCCCTCCAGGCTCACGTACATCGAGAACCAGCCGGGCAGGATGTCGTGGTAGCGCTGCCACCAGCCGGGCTTGTTCGCCTCCTCCGCGAGCTGCACGAAGGACGCGGCCTCCTCGTCGGTGACCCCGTAGGCCTTGAGGAGCACCTGGACGTAGGGAATCCGCAGCGAGACCTCGGCGGTCTCCATGCGCCGGACGGTCGCGGCGGTCACGCGGAGTACTCTCGCGGCCTCCTCGCGCTTGAGCCCGGCGCTCTCCCGCAGGTCCTGGAGTCGGCGTCCGAGAACGACCTGGCCGACCGTCGGCGCGGACCGCGGTTCGCTCACGACCCCTACCTCCCAGTGCTCCCGGTGTCTGAATCCCGCCACTTTTCGCCATGAGAAAAGGCCTGGGAGGAGATCCTCACCGGCCGTTTCCCTGCGGTTCACGCCCATGGGGGGCGCGTGGCGCGCTGCTGCGAGCAGTGTGCCATGTCCACTGCACAAGGCATACGCCACTCTGCACTTTTCAGAGTGACCCTTGCCAAGTGTTCTTGACGGGGAGATAGTGGCAAGCGTGACTCCGTCTGCGCCTTTAGGAACAGAAGCCAGCGAGACTACGCTCGGTGACCGTTCGGGTACCCCGACAGGGGCCCTCCCGTCGGCGACCCGCCGCAGCAGTTTCGAACTGGCTCCCCATCCGGGCTCCGCCGCTCAGGCCCGGCGCGTGACGCGTACCCATCTCAATGCGTGGGGCGCGTGCGAGGACACCTGCGACGCGGCGGCCCTCGTCGTGTCCGAACTGGTCACGAACGCGATCGTGCACACCGCGAGCCGGCGCATCCACTGCGAGCTGCGCGAGTTGCGCGACGACGCGGGTGACCGCCTGCGCATAGCGGTCCGCGACGAGGGCTGCATTCCGGGCGACGCGCGCGTCGGCCGGGTCGCGCCGGAGGAGGAGCACGGCAGAGGCCTGCTTCTGGTGGCCGCGGTCGCCACCGCCTGGGGCGCCCAGGAGACCGGGCCCGGACTGCTGGTCTGGGCCGAACTGCCCCGCGACGACCGGGCCCCGGAGTCGGCGGGCCCCGTCCCCGGCGCGTCGGACGGCGCCGGGTGGGCCTGGTGAACGTCCGCCGCCCGCGGGCGGCGGACGCAGGAAGGACGAACGTGCGGAACGGGATCGAATGGGCGTGGTGACGACGGGCAAGCGGACGATGCACTTGAACTCGCTGGCCGGCCTGGCTCGCAAACACCTTGCCCGGCGGCCCGAGCAGCCGGGCGCCGCCCGCGCGGACCGCGCGCGGCCCGTCCGGCTCAGCGTTCCCGCGGGCATGACCGCGCCGCTCGGCTGCGACGCCGTCGCGGTGCCCGAGGAGTTCGGCCGCGCGATGGCGAAGCGCCTGCCGCGGATGGGCTGTGTGTACGCGGACGGGGCGCACTGGTGGTGGCTCGTGCCGTCGGACTCCGACGTGTCCCTGGAGTGGCCCGCGCCCGCGTGCTACACGGCGGGCGCGGTGGTGCGCGACGCGCCGCAGCCGCCCGCGCTCGTGCACTGCCCGGACGGTTCGGTGCCGTACACGCCGCCGATCCCGCTGTACCTGGCGCTGTGCCGGGTCACCGGGACCACGCCGGTGTGGTCGCGCTCGGTCGGCGCCTCCTAGGCCGGGGCGCCCCGGGGCGGGGCGTCAGCCCACCGGTTCGGCCGTCGGCTCCCGCACGATCACCAGGAACGCGTCGGTGGCCAGGTCCATGACCACCTCGGCCGGCTGGCCCTCCTGACGGCGCCGGTTCGCGTACTCCTCCGCGGGCCAGGAGCCCCGGGGCCCGCCCGCGGGAAATCGTCGCAGCACCACTCGTCCGTTGATCATCGCTCGTCCCTGCCCCCGTGATCGTGCGGATGTGCCGCGTCCGGTGCGTCCGGACGCTTCATGAGGGAGAACGCGGGTGGGGGCGGTTCCGGCTCACGGTGTGACGAGAACGACACCGAGTTGAGACACGGTCAGGTCGTCCGCGCGGCGCTCGCGGCGGAGTTCAGGCCCTGCTCGCGGCGGAGTTCAGTCCACGTACTCGTCGTGATAGCGCACCCGGGCGCTGCCCGCGGGCGCGCCGAGGGCCGACGCGCGCCCCTCCGGCTTCTCCCACTCCTCCTGGCGGCCCAGCGCGGTGAGGTCGAGGAGGTTCGTGGTGAACCCGATGTGGTCCATGCCGCGGGCGAACGTCGAGTACGTGTGGAAGACCCGCTCCCCCTCGCGCAGGAAGCAGCTGATCGCGGGCTGCTCCTGGAGCGCGCCGTCCTCGCCCACGACCGTGGCCCCGAAGTCCAGGTTGAAGTCGCTGAGATGGGACGAGTACCAGGGCACCGTCCAGCCCATCCGCGCCTTGAACGGCAGGATGCTGGTGAACGGCGCGCGGGACACCGCCGCGAACTCCGTGCCCCGGGCCCGCAGATGGGCCAGGTGCCCGATCTGGTCGAGGAATCCGGAGCAGCTGCGGCAGCCCGCGTCCCAGTCCGGGGCGAACATGAAGTGGTACACGACGAGTTGGGCCCGGCCCTCGAACAGGTCGAGCAGCTCCGACTTGCCGTCCGGGCCCTCGAACACGTACGACTTGTCGATCTCGACCATGGGCAGCTCCCGCCGCCGCGCGTTGAGTTCGTCCCGCGCCCGGGTCGCCGCCTTCTCCAGGGCGAGCAGTTCCTCACGCGCGGCGCGCCACTCCTCGCGCGTGACCACCTTCGGCAGCCCCATGGTTCCTCCCTCGGTCGTGTCTCTGGGAGGGCTGACCGGAGGGCGGCGCGGAACTCATCGCCGCGGCGGAAGTTTTTCCCGAGGAACTTTTCACGGGGCGTCCCGTCGAAGAACGTTCGCGGGCGAAGTTTTCGCGACGAGTCCTGGAGGAGTCCTGTCCTCCCCCGCCCTGCCGCTGGCAGGCTGGCCGCCCCGGCCCGTCCGGGCCGGCCAGAGGACGGAGCACACCATGCTCGTCGGCACCTGGAACCTCGAGAACCTCTACCGCCCCGGCGGCCCCTACGGCCCCCGCGACAAGGCCACGTACGAGGCGAAACTGGCCGCGCTCGCCGGCACCCTGAACCGTCTGCGGCCCACCCTGCTCGGCGTCCAGGAGGTCGGTGACCCGGCGGCGCTCGACGATCTCGTGCAACTGCTCGACGGCCGCTACACGGCGACAATGTCGCAGTACCCCGACGAGCGCGGCATCCGGGTCGGCTTCCTCTCCGACGTCGCCGTGACCGTGGTCGCGGACACCGCCGCGTTCCCCGAACCGCTGCGTCCGGTGCAGATCGACGACTCGGGGCGGACGGCGGACCGGGCGGGCCGTGGCGTGCTCGCCGTGCACTTCTCGACGCGGGCGACGTGGCTGACGGCCGCCGTCTGCCATCTGAAGTCGAAGCTGCTCGGCTATCCGGGCGGCCGGTTCGTGCCCCGCGACGAGGGCGAGCGGGCGCGGTACGCGGCGTACGCGCTGGGGCGGCGGGCCGCGGAGGCCGCGACGGCGCGCGCCCTCGCGGACACGCTGCTCGGCGAGGACGGCCGCCGCGAACGCGTCGCCGTGCTCGGCGACTTCAACGACGAGGTGTCGGCGGCGACGACCCAGATCCTCCAGGGCCCGCCGGGCTCCGAGATCGGCACGCCGGGGTTCGACCACGCCGACAAGGGCGACGCGCGCCGGCTGTGGAACGTGGCGCCGCTGATCCCCGAGGACCAGCGGTACTCCCGGGTGCAGGCGGGCCACCGGGAGCTGATCGACCACGTCTTCGTCTCGCACGAGCTGCTGGGCCACGTCGTGCGCGCGGGGACCGGCGTGCCGCACGAGGAGGACGCCGCGCCCGCGCCGCTGCCGTCGGTGGGCACGGATCCCGAGGAGCGCAGGGACGCGCCGGGCTCGGACCACGCGCCCGTCTGGGTCGACCTGCGCCCGTGAGTCAGGCGGCGAGTTCCGCGAGCAGCACGTCGATCCTGCGCGCGTGCTGCTCGGGCACCCGCCCGGTGTCGTCGACCTGCACGGCGCACGCGGTCGTGGTGTCGACGAGCCGTTCCAGGACGACGGTCACCTGCCGGGAGCCGTCCGCGTACCGCGCGAGCACGGGCAGTTCGGCGGCGGCGAGGTCGACGGCGGCCCGCGCCTGCGCGAGCGTCCGGTACGCCTCGCGCCGCAGCGCCCACCGCCCGTGCCGGTCGACTCCCTGGACGTCTTCGCTGAGCACGTGCCGTACGTAGGCGTGGGCGGCGTCGTGCGCGGCGGCGAGCCGCACCCTGACCCCGCCGGCCCGGTGTCCGCGCGGCAGCGGCAGATGCCCGGCGACCAGCACGATCGCGCAGGCGAGGAGGGTTTCGGTGATCCGCCCCCAGGACGCCTCCGGTTCGCCGCCGACCATCACGAGGGACAGCACGAGCACGGTGACGACGGCGGTCTGCGCCGCGAAGTGCCGGGTGGCGACGGGGATCAGCGCCCCGCACGCGGCGACGAGCGCGACGAGTCCGAGCGGATCGGGCAGCACGGCGGCGAGCCCCGCGAAGAGCACGGCCCCCGCGACCGTCCCCGCGGCCCGGCACAGGGCGCGCGAGGCGAGCGGCCCGAGGTCGGGCTTGACCAGGAAGACGGCGGTGGCGGGCAGCCAGTACCAGTGCAGCGGGTGCAGGGCCTGGGCGACGGCGGCGCTCGCCCCGAAGGAGAGCCCGACCCGGACCCCGTACTCGCGGCCCGCGGGTCCCGCGGCGCGGCGCAGGACACGCGCGGGCACGCGCCGCCGCGTCGGCGCCTTGGCCTCGGCGCCCGGGCCGGACCCGTCGAAGGTCTCGGCGGCCCGCAGCAGGGACTCGTCGAGGGCGCGCAGGCCCGCGTCGGCGCGCGCGGGGGCGGGGAGGGCGCCGGGCGCCGCGCCGGAGCGCACGGCCGCGGCGAGGCGGCGCGGCCCCTCGGCGGCCCGTGCGGGCACCGGCCGTCCGGCCCAGGCGAGTGCGGTGGCGGCCTCGGCGAGCGGCAGCGCGGCGGAGAACTGGCGGCGCAGCCGCCGGGTCGCCGCGGAACGGCCGGGCCGCAGGGCGTCCTGCGCCTGGTCGAGCGCGGCGGTCAGGGCGACGCGGCGGGCCTGCGCGTCCGGTCCGCCGGCCGCTTCGAGGAGCCGGGCCACGGCCTCGTACACGGCGGCGACGGCCGCGCGCTCGCCGTCGTACAGGTAACCGAGGCGCTGCCCGCGGGCCGGGGACGGCAGCACGAGGCGCAGCAGGATCAGCCACGCGGCGCCGCCCGCGAAGAGCAGGGCGCGCTGCCAGCCGGGTTCCGGCAGTGGCATGCCCGCGCCTATGGCGACGGTGACGAGGAACTGGGTTCCCGCGGACGACGCGACGGGCCCCGCGGCGCTGAAGGCGCCGCCGACGAGTCCGAGCAGTCCGAAGACGACCGCGATCAGCGCACCACTGGGGAGCGCGCTCCCGAGGAGGCTCCCGACGGTCATCCCGAGCGCCCCCGCGAGCGCGGGCCCGCCGAGCCGGGTGACGGCGGCGAGCCGCGGTCCCGGCCGGTCGTTGACCCCGGCGAGCAGCGTCCCGAGCGCGAGCAGCACCCCGCTGGAGGGGCGTCCGGCGGCGACGGCGGCGAGCAGCAGCGGCCCGCCGGCCAGCGCCCCGCGCACGACGGCGGGCCACGGCACGGGCGCGCGCTGGGCGCGCAGGGCGTGGCTCAGCCAGGGCGGGAGCGTGTGAGGGCGGCGCATGACGGCGGACGGACTCCTGTCGTACGAGCACGGGGGTGGTGCCGGACGCCGTCGGCCAGCTCTGGACTGGTGAATCAAGCGTAAGCGGAGTTGTTGGAGGGCGGGAAACAGCGAGGTTTCCGGAATGTGACACTTGACCGTGCCCACGACCCCACCCGCCGACGACGGCTGGCCCGACACCGCCGGCGACACAGCGCTCACCCTCCACGTCCCCGAGGCGGACGCCCTGGTCCGCACGCCGTCGAGGGCGCATGTGACGGTCCTCTACCCGTTCCTGCCGCTGGACCGGATCACGTCGGAAACGGAAGCGGAACTGCGCGACCTGTTCGCGTCGGCCCCGCCCCTCTCCCTCGCCTTCACGGAACTGCGCCGCTGGCCCGGAGTGCTGTACCTCCCGCCGTCCCCTGACGATCCGCTCCGCGCGCTCATGAAGGCGCTGCGGGAGCGGTGGCCGGAGGCCGTCCCGTACCGGGGCGTCTTCGGCGACGAGGGCCTCGACCCGCATCTGACGCTGGCGAGCGGCTGGGGCACGGACGAGCTTCCGGACGCGGAGTTCACGGGTGCGCTGCCGCTGTACGCGCGCGTGGACGCGGTGAAGCTGATCGTGACGGACGGCGCGGGCTGGCGCGACCTGCGGGCGTACCCACTGGGGCGTCAGGCCCGCTGAGCGTCGGCGACGGCTCCGGCCAGCAGCTCCCGCGCCCGCTCGACGACGTCCTCCAGCTCGACCGCCGGGTCGGCGACGACGTCATCGATCCCCCGCAGCCCGGCCCGCTCCAGCAACCGCTTCTCGTTGGTCACCCACTCCCCGCGCGCCGCGAGCACGGCGTGGGCCGCCTGCGCCGCGGCGACGGCCACGGCCCCCAGGACCTCGGTGCGCCCGCCGAGGGGCGCGTTGTTGGCCCGCGCGTACTCCAGGGTGATCGCCGCGCGCCCCCACCACACGTCGGGCGCGGCCTTGCGCAGGGCGGCGGGATACCCGTCGGGGCGGGGCGCGGAACCGCGCAGCACACGGTTGGCGGCGAGCTCGGCGACGACGAGGTAGCTCGGAATCCCGGCGAGGTGGAACATCAGCGGCTCCCAGTGGAACCGCCCCGCCTCCGCCTCCCTCATCTCGTGCTCGACGACGTCCAGATCCCGGTAGTGCACATCGACGCGCCGCCCGTCGACGGTGAGCCAGGCCCCGCCGTTGAACACACCGCCGCCCCACCCCCCGATCTCGGACACCTCGCCCTCCCACCCGACGTCCCGCAGCTCCCGAGGCGCGAACACCCCTTCGCTCCCCCGGTAGTACACGGCGGTGTCCCAGTCGCTCCGCTCGGTGTGGGTCCCCTGCGCCCTCGACCCGCCCAGGGTCACGGCACGCACACCGCTCAGCGAGGCGAGCCTCCCGGCAAGCCGGTCGAGAAACACGTCGTCGGAATACTCAGGCATGCGCCCACGCTACGCCCGCGGCCCGCGTTCCACCCGCCCCACGGAGCCCGCCTGCACGGTGAACCCGTGGCTGCCGCCGCTGATGTTGTTGTGCACGTGGTACGTCACGGTGGGCGCGGCGGCGCCGCCCTTGTCCAACTCGGCCAGGATCTCCCGGAGTTCGGCCGCGGCCTCGGGGTTGGCCCGCAGAGCCTGCCGCATCCGGTACCGCCACGCGCCCTCGACGGCGCCGACGGCCTCCTCGTCCCCGGCCTCCCGGGCCTCGGCGACGTCTCCCCGCGACTCCTCCAACTCCCCGGCGACCGCGCCCTCTTCGGCCCCCCGCCCGCGCGACACGATGCGCGCGACCCGGTCCCGCACCCGCGTCCAGGCGTCGGTCGTCATCTGCTGCACGAGGGCGGTGGCTCCGGCGGCGGCGAGGGCGGTGAGTTCGGCATCCATGCCCGCACGGTAGGCGAACGGCACCCTCCGCGTCAGGACCCCGTCCCGGCCGCCTCCGCCCGCTCCCGCCGGCACACCATCCCGTAGACCCCCGCCCCCACCACCGTCCCGATGAACCACGAATACGCCGCCACCGCGTCGAAGTACGGGACCAGTGCCAGGATCACGGCCAGGGTCGCCGAGGGGACGAAGGCCGCCAGGGCCTTGGGGTTCACGCCGTGGCGGTAGTAGTAGCGGGAGCCGGGGCGGGCGTCGAAGAGGGCGGCGTCGTCGATACGGCCGCGCTTCACCCAGAAGTAGTCGAGCATCATGATGCCGAACAGGGGGCCGAGGAACGCGCCCAGTCCGCCCAGGAAGTAGTTGACCACGGTCGGGTTCGAGTAGAGGTTCCACGGGGTGACCACGAGGGCCAGGACCGTGGAGATCGCCCCGCCCACCTTGAACGTGATCTTCTGCGGCCAGACGTTCGCCAGGTCGTAGGCCGGGGAGACGAAGTTGGCGACGATGTTGACGCCCATCGTGGCGATCGCGAAGGTCAGGGCGCCGAAGACCAGGACCCACGTGTTGCCGATCTTCGCCACCAGCAGCGCCGGGTCGGTGATCGCCTCCCCGAAGACCTCGACGCTGCCCGCCGTGACGACGACCGAAAGGACCACGAAGGCCGTGGAGTTGATCGGCAGGCCCCAGAAGTTGCCCCGACGGACCGTGCGGTAGTCGGGCGCGAAGCGGGAGAAGTCGCAGAAGTTGAGCATCAGCGTGCCGTACGTGGCGAGGATCAGGCCGATCGCGCCGAACCACTGGCGGAACTGTTCGCCGGTGGAGACCGGATGCGGTGTCGACGTCAACGAAATCGTCCAGCCCGCCTTCGACCAGATCCAGACCGCCAGCGCGAGCATCACCACCCAGATCGCGGGGCCGCAGAAGTCCTGGAACTTGCGGACCGACTCCATGCCGCGCGTGATGATCAGCGACTGGACGAGCCAGAGAAGGAGGAAGGAGGCCCAGCCCAGGGCGTGCAGGCCGAGGAAGGAGTGCTCCGTCCACGCCTTCGTCCCCGGGAAGGCCGCGAGGACCATCACGTTGACCGCCACCGAGGCGAGGTAGGTCTGGATTCCGTACCACATGATGGCGATCACGGCGCGGATCAGTGCGGGGATGTTCGCGCCCCAGACGCCGAAGCTGATGCGGCTGACGACCGGGAACGGGACGCCGTGGCGCTGTCCGACGCGACCCATCGCGTTGCAGCCGACGTAGATGAGGACGAAGCCGACGAGCAGCGACGTGAAGACCTGCCAGGCGTTCAGGCCGAGCACCAACAGGCCCGCCGCGAACGTGTAGTTGCCGAGGTTGTGGACGTCGGACATCCACAGCGCGAAGAGGTCGTAGACCTTCCACTTCCGTTCGGCCGCGGGCGCGAGGTCCTCGTTGGTCAGGCGCGGATCGGGCGGCTGCGCGGCGCTGGTCTGGGGGTGCGCTGGTTCGGCCACGGACATGGCGGACCTCCGGCGTGAAGGTTTGGTATACCAATACCGCGCGATCGTCCCGCTGCCGACCGCGCCCGGCAATGTCCGTGCGGTTACAGCTCAGTAAATCCACCCCGCTCCCCCGGCCCGCGCGAGCCATCGACGAAGATGGACCCATGACGACGGCAGGATCGGTGGAGCCCCTGGGCGCGGTGCGCGAGCGCGTGCTCGCGGCGTTGCGCGAGGACATCATCGGAGGCCGCCGCAGGCCGGGCGACCGGCTCGTCGAGCGGGACCTCGCCGAGCGGTTCGGGGTCTCCCGGGTCCCGGTCCGCGAGGCCATCAGGGCCCTGCTCGCCGAGGGCTTCGTGACGTACGAGACGCCGCGCAGGGCCGTCGTGCGCACCCTGACCCGCTCCGACGTCACCGAGCTGTACGAGCTGCGCGAGGCCCTCGAGGTCTACGCCGCGGGGCTCGCGGCCGAGCGCGCCACCGACGAGGACCTGGCGGAGCTCGCGGAGCTGCTCGCGCGCGCCACCCGCGCCACCGAGGAGGGCGACGCGGAGACCAACACCGACGTCAACTCCCGTTTCCACGACCGCCTGTTGGCGATGGCCCGCAACGAACTGATCGTCTCCGTGATGCAGCCGGTCGGCGGCCGGCTGCGCTGGCTGACCCGGCGCGGCGAGGAGTGGTCCCAGCAGCTCGCCGAGCACCGGGAGCTGTACGAGGCGATGGCGGCGCGCGACGCGGACCGGGCGCGGTCGATGGCGCTCACCCACGTCCGCACCAACTACCGCTCGACCGTGCGTCAGCTCTTCCCCGAGAGCCCGGAGGGCCCGGAGGACACGGCGTCCTGAGCGAACCGGTCGAGGGCCGCGACGAGTTCGTCCGCGATCCCCGGCGCCCCCGCGTTGTGCCCCGCGTCGTCCACGACGACCAGCTCGGCGTCCGGCCACGCCGACGCGAGGCGCCACGGGATGCCGAGCAGGTTGCCGAGGTCGACCTTCCCCTGCACGACGACCGCGGGAAGCCCCGACAGAAGCGGCAGGTCGCGCAGCACCGTGTCCGGCGCGTCCAGGAAGTGGTTCCGTGACCAGTAGTGCGTGACGGTGCGCGCGAAGCCGTAGCGGAAGTCCGGGTCCTGGTAGCGGGGCACGGAGCGCGGTGGCTGCGAGGCGATCGCGGTCTCCCAGTCGGTCCAGGCGAGGGCCGCCCGCTCGCGCACGGCCGGATCGGGCGACTCCAGGAGCCGGCTGTACGCGGCCGTGAGATCGCCGTCCCGCTCCTCGGGCGGCACCCCCTCGACGAACTCGGCGAACGCCTCGGGGAACACCTTCCCGAGCCCCCGCGTCATCAGGTCGACCTCTTCCCGGCTGCCGGTGGCGAGGCCCGTCAGGACAAGGCCGGTGACGGAGTCCCGGTGCGTCTGCGCGTACCGCAGGGCGAGCACGGAGCCGAAGGAGACGCCCCACACCAGCCAGCGCTCGACGCCGAGGTGGGCGCGCAGCAGCTCCAGGTCGGCGATCAGCTTCGGCAGCGTGTTGACGCTCATGTCGGTGCCGGGCGCGCTCGCAGGCGGCGTGGAGCGGCCCGCGCCGCGCTGGTCGAACTGCACGATCCGGTAGCGCTCGGGGTCGAACAGGCGGCGCGGGTAGGGCGTGGCCCCTGACCCGGGCCCGCCGTGCAGCACGACGGCGGGCCTGCCGCGCGGATTCCCCGAGACCTCCCAGTGGATCCGGTTGCCGTCCCCGACGTCGAGGAGGCCCTGCTCGTACGGTTCGACCGGTGGGTACAGAGGCATCCGGCGAACCTACTACCGGCCCGCCGCGCCCCGCCCCCGGATTTACTGCGGCCTGATGCCGCGCATCCGCCCGTACGCGTACACGCAGCCCGCGAGCGCGAGGTCGGACAGGAGCATGAAGCCGATGGAGTACGAGTTCTGCGAGCTGTAGATGGCGCCCATGACGAGCGGCGGGACGAAGCCGCCGAGTCCGCCGATGGCGCCGACGATGCCGGTGACGGAGCCGACCTGGGGTTGCGGGGTGACCTGGGCGACGAGGGCGAAGACGCTGCCGCTCGCGGTGCCGAGGCCCGCGCCCATCACCAGCATGTCGACGGTGCCGCCGGGCGCGAGGTGCGGGTTGAAGGCCTGCACGATGGCGAACAGCGCGACGACGCCGAGCGCCCACGCCGTGACGACCGCCGGGTGGATCCGGTCGGAGAGCCAGCCGCCGATCGGCCGGAAGATCACGGTGACGAGGGCGAACCCGGCGGCCTTGGTGCCCGCGTCGACGGGGTCGAGGTCGTACCAGGTCTTCAGGTAGGTGGGCAGATAGGTGCCGTACGCGACGATGCCGCCGAAGCCGATCGCGTAGAGCGCCGACAGCTCCCAGGTGACCCGCAGCTTCCCGGCCTCGCCGAGGCGTTCGCCGAGCGAGGTGGTGGGGATGGTGCGGCCGGGGTGGTCGCTGATGAAGAGCCAGGCGATCACCACGTACGCGGCGAGGGCGATGGCGACGATGTAGAACGGCAGGTTCTCGCCGTGCTTGGCGATGCGCGGCGTGAAGTAGCCGGACAGCGCGACGCCGCCCATGCCCATGCCGAAGATTCCGACCGCGGCGCCGCGCTGGGCGGGCGGGAACCAGGAGTTCACCAGCGGGACGCCGATGGCGAAGGTGGTGCCGCCGAGCCCCAGCAGGAAGCCCACGAGGATCATCGCGAGGTAGGAGTCCCTGGCCACCGTCACGAGCAGCACGGGAATGATGGTCAGGGCGGTCACCAGCGGGAACATCAGCTTGGCGCCGAACTTGTCGGTCAGGGCGCCGACCGGGATCCGGCCGAGCGAGCCGACGATCACCGGAACGGCGACGAGGAAGGACTGCTCGAAGGAGCTGAGGCCGAGCTTCTCCCCGAAGGCGCTGCCGAGCGGCGCGATGAGGTTCCACGCCCAGAACGTGAGCGCGAACCCCACCGTCGCCACGATGAGGTTGCGGTACGCCGCCGGGGGCGGCTTGGCCGTCGTCGTCTCCTGCGCTGTCTGTGCTGCCACACCGCCACGCTAGGAAGCGGGTGATCAACCAGCCTGCGGAGTTGGGCCGAACGGGTGCAGGCCCGCCGTCCGTGCCGCCTCCCGCAGTACGTCCCGCAGCATCTTTGGAGTGAGCCGGCCCGTGAACGTGTTGCGCTGGCTGACGTGGAAGCAGCCGAACAGCGTCAGCCCGTCGAGGTCGACGCGGGCGCCGTGGCCGAACGCGGGGCGCGGGCGCGGCACCTCCCAGCCGGCCTCGGCGAACGCGGGGAGCGCCGCCTGCCAGCCGAAGGCGCCGAGCACGACGACCGCGCGCAGCGTGGGCCGCAGCAGGTGCAGTTCCTGGACGAGCCAGGGCCTGCACGTGTCGCGCTCGGCGGGCGTCGGCTTGTTGGCGGGCGGCGCGCAGTGCACGGGCGAGGTGATGCGGACGCCGTGCAGGGTCAGCCCGTCGTCAGCGCTCACCGCGTCGGGCCGGGACGCGAGCCCGATGTCGTACAGAGCCTGGTAGAGGACGTCGCCCGAGCGGTCGCCGGTGAACATCCGGCCGGTGCGGTTGGCGCCGTGCGCGGCGGGCGCGAGGCCGACGATCAGGAGCGGCGCGTCGTGCGGGCCGAATCCCGGGACCGGGCGGCCCCAGTACGTCCAGTCGGCGAAGGCCGCGCGCTTGGTGCGCGCGACCTCCTCCCGCCAGTCGACGAGCCGGGGGCAGGCCCGGCAGTGGGTGATCCGCTCGTCGAGTTCACCGAGACCGTCCATGCCTGACGACGATAGGCGCTACGTGAACGCGGCTCCCAACGCGACGAACACGCAGATCAGCACGAACAGGATCGCCAGCAGCGGCCACACGAACCGCAGGTACTTGTCGTAGCCGACCTTGGCGAGGGCGACGCCGCCGATGGTGACGGCGGTCGTCGGCACCCACAGGTTCATCCAGCCGCTCGCCGCCTGCCACGCCGTGACGACGACCGCGCGGGACACCCCGGCGAAGTCGGCGAGCGGCGCGAGGATCGGCATGGCGAGCGTGGCGTGTCCGGACGTGGACGGGATGAGGAAGGCCAGCGGCAGGTTCACGACGAACACGATGATCGCGAAGACGCCCGACGAGGTGCCCTTCACGACGCCCTCGATGGCGTGCAGGACGGTGTCCGTGATCTTCGAGTTGTTCATGATCACGGTGACGCCGCGGGCCAGCAGGATGACCAGCGCGGGCGACACGAAGTCGGCGGCGCCCTGGACGATCGTCGAGCTGAGCTTCTGCTCGCCCATCCGCGCGACGATCCCGACGAGCACGGCCGCGACCAGGAAGAGCGCGGCCAGCTGCGGGAACGACCAGTCGAGCTCGAAGCCGTACGGCGTCGCGTCGGCGTCGCCCGTCAGGGCGCTCGCCCAGGGCACCACCGAGAAGATCATGAAGGCGAAGACGAGGGCGGTGACGACGAGCACCGACTTGTGCAGCCCGGTCAGCTCGGGCACGTCGGCTGCCGTGGTCGCCGTCTCGTCGAGGTCCCTGTCCCCCGGCAGGAACCCGGACAGCGAGCGGTCCGGGTTCTTCTGCACGCGCTTCGCGTACCGGATGACGTACGCGGCGGTCACCGCGGTCAGCACGAGCCACATCGCGAACCGCAGCGCGATGCCGTCGCCCAGCGAGATGTCGGCGGCCGAGGAGGCGACGCCGGTGGCGAACGGGTTGACGGTCGAGCACAGCACGCCGACGCCCGCGCCGAGGATGATCGCGCCGACCGCCGTCATCCGGTCGTACCCGAGCGCCAGCATCAGCGGCACGATCAGCCCGTAGAACCCGAGCGTCTCCTCCGCGAAGCCCTCGACGGTGCCGAGGACCGAGAAGACGACCATGACGCCCGCGATGAGCAGCGCCCCGCGCTCGCGCAGCCGGTGGGCGAGGCGGCCGATGCCGCGGTCGAGGGCGCCGGTCGCGAAGACGACGGTGATGAAGGCGCCGATCGCGAGCACGAACAGGAAGACGCCCGCACTGCCGTACAGATCGCCGGAGTTGTCGGGCGAGACGAGGGAGGTCTTCGGGTCCTGGATGCCGTAGAGCCCGTTGACCGGGGCGAGGAACAGGTCGTTGAGCCGGTCGACGAAGGACTGCCCGGACTCGACGCGCTGGTACGTGCCCTGGACCGGCGCGCCCTGGCTGTTCCTGTCGTACTCCCCCGACGGGATCAGGAACGCGAGCAGCCAGATCGCGATCGTGACGACGGCGAGGACGGTGAGGGCGCTGGGGAAGCTGAACTTCTTCTTCGCCGGGGGCCGTTCGGGCGCCTCGGTCGTGTCGGCGGTGCTCATCGGCCGCTCCGGAAGTCGGCCGCGTACGCGCGGACGAACGCGCACATCGCGACGACGGTCGCGTGCAGCTCGGAGAAGAGGACGCGCTCGTTCGGGGCGTGCAGATTACAGAGGTTGTCCTGCGCGCCGAAGAGCAGCACCTCGGCGTTCGGTGCGGCCTGCGCGAGACCGTTGACCAGCGGAATGGAGCCGCCGGTGGCGACGTACGAGGCGTCGGTGCCCCAGGCCTCCTTGAGCGCGGCGCGGGCGGCGCGGTAGGCGGGCCCGTCGGTCCGGGCCTCGTAGCCGGGGCCCGTGTCGCCGGGGGTGACGGTGAGCGCGACGCCGAAGGGGCGCAGCGAGCGCAGATGCCGTACGAGGTGGTCCTGGGCCTCGCGCGGGTCCTGCTGCGGGTGGAAGCGCAGGTTGAGCTTGGCGCGGGCGTGCGGCACGACGGCCGATGCGGCGCCCGCCACGCTCGGCGCGTCGAGGCCGATGACGGTGATCGCGGGGCCGCTCCAGAGGCGTTCGCCGAGGGTGCCGCTGCCGAGGAGCGGGAGGCCGGGCTCGATGCCGGCGAGCTCGCGGAACTCCTCCTCGGTGTAGCTCGTGCCGGTCCACTCGTCGCGGCGCAGGCCCTCGACGGCGACGTCGCCGTGCACGTCGTGGAGCGTGGCGAGGGCCTTGAGGAGGACGAGCAGGGCGTCGGGGGCGGCGCCGCCGAACTCGCCGCTGTGCCGGGCCTCTTCGAGCGTGCGGACCTCGACGGTGACCTCGGCGGCGCCGCGCAGGCCCGTGGTGAGGGTGGGGGTGCCGGGGCGGATGTTGCCGAGGTCGGCGATGACCATGGCGTCGCAGGCGAACCGGTCGGCGTCGGTCGGCGGGTACTCGTCGAAGGGGCTGCCGTACTCCTCCTGGCCCTCGAAGACGATCTTCACGCCGACGGGCGGTCGGCCGCCGAAGGCCCGCAGCATGCCGAGGTGCGCGATGACGTTCGACTTGTCGTCCGCGATGCCGCGGGCCCGCAGCCCGCCCTCGATCTCCGTCGGTGTGAACGGCGGCGACTTCCACAGGCTCTCGTCGCCGGGCGGCTGCACGTCGTAGTGCGAATAGAGCAGGACGGTCGGGGCGTCGGGCGTGGGCGGCGGGATCTCGCCGAAGATCACCGGGGCCGTGTCGGGGAGTTCGAGGCTCTCGACGTGCTCCACGCCCGCGTCGCGCAGCAGCCCGACGAGCAGGTCGTGGGCCTCGCGCACCGGCTCGGGCGGGTGGCCGGGGAAGGCGACGGACGGGATGGCGGCGAGCCGCTCCAGGTCGGACCGCAGCCCGTCCATCAGCCGGTCGACCGTCTCCCGCAGCTCGCCGGTCGGCTCCATGGCGTCACTGTCACCCATCTCGTACGCACCCCTCGCTGTCGATTACGCGCCTTTCGCCCGGATTATCCGGGGCGGAGGCGAGTCACCCGGACGGGGCTCGCCGAGGGGCGCGACAACGGCGCTAAGGTCGATGGCATGGCATCGGAGACACCGGGTGACGGCGGGACCGTGCGGGTCGACAGCTGGATCTGGGCCGTGCGGCTCGTCAAGACCCGCTCGGCGGGCGCCGCCGCCTGCAAGGGCGGACACGTCAAGGTCAACGGGACGAGCGTCAAGCCGGCGTACGCGCTGCACGTCGGCGACGAGGTGCGGGTGCGCCAGCCCGGCGGGCGCGAGCGCCTGGTCAAGGTGGTGCGGCTGATCCGCAAGCGGGTCGGCGCGCCGGTCGCCGCCGAGGCCTACATCGACAACTCACCGCCGCCGCCCCCGCGCGCGGTGGTCGCCCCGGTCGGCGTCCGCGACCGCGGCACGGGCCGCCCGACGAAGCGGGACCGCAGGGAGCTGGAGCGGCTGCGCGGCATCTTCGGGCAGGGGCCCGAGCAGCAGTGAGCCGAGGCCGCCCGGGTGGGCGCCTCGGCTCGGGGCCCGACACGGGCACGGCCGCCCTCACCTGCGCAGGAGGGTGAGCAGCTCCCGGTTCCGCGCCCGCCGCGTCCACGCGAGGGCGGCGAGCGGCACCAGCAGGATCACCGGCGTCGCCGCGTTCTCCCCGTGGAAGACCACGACCTGCATGAAGAACGCGCCGACCATCAGCACGCCCAGACCGAGCGCGGCGAGCCCGGAGAGCACGGGCACCAACAGGCCGACGGCCCCGGCGACTTCGAGCAGCCCGATGGCGTACATGCCGGGCCTGCCCCACCCGATGCCGTCGAAGGCCTCGACGGCCGTGGGGTGCGCGATCAGCTTCGGCAGACCGCTCGCGATCCCGTAGAACAGGGCGAGCACGACGGTGACGGTGTGCAGCGTGATCCGGGCGGCGCGGGAACGGACGGGCGCGACGGCGGTGGCGTTCGACATGACGGGGCTCCTCGGTGGACGAAGGGGGACGCGGCCCGCACGGTGCGGTGCGCTGTCACAGAGGTAGACCCGCCGCCGGTCCCGAACTCATCGCCGCGCGCCCGCCGTTGCCCGACGCCCCGTCCCGTTACGCCGGCACCGCCCGCACCCAGGAGCCGTCCTCCGTCAGCACCCGGTCGATCCGCAACCCGGCCTCCGCGAGGGCCTGTTCGAACTCCTCCTGGCTCAGCGGCCTGCACCGGTACGTCTGCGTCCACACGGCGTCCGGGAACTCGTACTCGACCTTCACCGAGCGCACGCCGTCGCCGACCGGCTCCGAGTGCAGCTTGCGGATGGTGAGCCCGCCGGGCAGCTCCACCTCCCGCGGCAGGTTCTCGTGCGCGCCCGGTCGCTCCCGCTGGATCAGCACGCAGCCGTCGTCCGCGACATGGCGGCGGCACGCGGCGAGCATGCCCGCGCGCACCTCGGCGTCCCCGGTGTGCACGAGGATCGACCCGAGGATCACCGCGTCGAACGTCTCGCCGAGGTCGAGGCGCTCGATGGCGCCGCGCACCGTGCGCGCGCCCCTGACCCGCTCCAGCATCTCCGGCGACTCGTCGACCGCCGTCACCCGGAAGCCCCGCTCGACCAGCGGATGCGTGACGCGGCCGACGCCGCAGCCCAGCTCCAGGAGGCTCGCGCCCGCGGCCACGGCCCCCGCGACGACGTCCGGTTCGCCCTCGACCGCGAGCCGCGAGTAGAGCTCCACCGCGCACCCGTCCGGCGTGATCGCTCCCGGTCCCGTGCCCTCGTATCCCGTACGCATCTCAAGACCCATGCCCGCCCAACGAACCGCCCGCGACCGCCGTTCCCCGCCCGCGCGTGGCACCCTGGAAGAGGGAGCCCGTACGGCCCCCTGCCCGTCGTGCACGCGCCGAGGGGATGGCGACCATGGCCCGTACGCATACAAACCCGCATCACACGCCCCACCTGCCGCATCCGGCGCACTTCGTGCGGACCGGTGACGAGCCGGTCACCGCGCGCAGCCCACTGCGGCTCCGTCTCGGCCTGGCGCTCTTCGGGCTCGCCTGGACGGTCTTCGGCACGGTCGCGTTCCTGCTGGCGCACCGCCCGTGGTGGGCGCTGGCCTGCGGGATCCTGTGGCTGATCACGACGGTCGACCTGTTCATGATCGTGCGGCACATCCGCCAGGGCCCGCACTACCAGCCCGGCCGCGACATCCCGCCGTACCGCAGGCCGCGGTGAGGCCGGGCCGGATCAGTCGTCGAAGCGGGCCGCCCGTACGTACTCCGGCTTCGGGTCGAGGGCCGCGGCGAGCCGGAAGTGACGCTTGGCCTGCTGAT
This sequence comes from Streptomyces sp. SDT5-1, assembly GCF_052245995.1. NCBI lineage: Bacteria > Bacillati > Actinomycetota > Actinomycetes > Kitasatosporales > Streptomycetaceae > Streptomyces > Streptomyces sp. SDT5-1. Next base: position 2,542,304 of record NZ_CM125963.1, read on the forward strand.
GCCGCGAGCCCCGCTCGTACGTCCTGGCCAGCGCGAAGTGCGCGAACGCGTTGTCCGGCTCGCGCTCCAGGACGATCGTGAACTCCAGCTCGGCCGCCCGCAGTTGCGCGGCGGCGAAGAACGCGCGGGCCCGCAGCAGCCGCGCCGCCGTGTTCTCGGGGTACACCGCGATGACCTCGTCCAGGAGCTTCACTGCTCCACGCGGATCCCGCGCGTCGAGCAGCTGCTCGGCGGCGCGGTAGTCGATGACGTGCGTCTCCGGGGTGGCTTCGGGCACGGCGGACTCCCTCCTGGTGTCGACCACGTCAACACCGCGAACCGTAAGGGCTATTCCTGCCCGGGGCCCGCCCGGGGAACACGCGCCCTGTTCAGCGCGAGCGGCTCAGGGACACCGTGAGCACCATGCCGACGAGCACGAGCAACGCCCCGGCGAGCATGAACGCCCGGTCCACGCCGGGCCGTTCCCCGCCCAGCAGCACGGTCTCGCGCGGATCGTCGACGTCGTACGCGACGCTGACCAGCGCCCCCGCGGGCAGCGGCCGCCGTTTGCTGGGCGGCTCGGGCGAGACCACCTCGACGACCCGGCCGTCCTCCGTCTCGAACTGCAGCAGCGGCCGCTCGGAGCCCTGCCGCGGCGGCTTGACCAGGGCCCGCGCCACGTTCCCCGCGCCCCGGACCCTGCGCGTGCGCCGCAGTCCGTACGCGCCCGCCATCAGCGCCACCAGGCCGCCCAGCGCGGTGCAGGCGGCGAGGACGATCACGCGGTCGCGGCACGCGCCCGGCGCGCCAGCTCCGCCCACACCTCGTCGACCCGCTCCGTGAGCCGGTCGAGCGGTACGTCGTTGTCGATCACGATGTCCGCGATCTCGAGCCGCTTCTCGCGGGTGGCCTGCGCGGCCATCCGGGCCCGCGCGTCCTCCTCGGTCATGCCGCGCAGCCGGGTGAGGCGGTCGAGCTGGGTGGCGGGGCCCGCGTCGACGACGACCACGAGGTCGTAGAGGGGCGCCAGCCCGTTCTCCGTGAGCAACGGCACGTCGTGCACGACGACCGAGTCGGCGCCCGCCGCGGCCTCCAGCTCGGCGGAGCGGGCGCCGACCAGCGGATGCACGATCTTGTTGAGCGTGGCGAGCTTCCCGGAGTCGGCGAACACGATCGAGCCGAGCTTCGGCCGGTCGAGGCTCCCGTCCGCGGCGAGCACCTCGTCGCCGAACGCCTCGACGACGGCCGCGAGCCCCTCGGTCCCGGGCTCGACGACCTCGCGCGCGATCCTGTCGGCGTCGATCAGCACGGCCCCCCGCTCCACGAGCAGCCGCGACACCTCACTCTTGCCGGCGCCGATGCCGCCGGTCAGCCCCACCTTCAACATAAGCGGAAGCTTAGGCCCTGCCGGGCCGATCATGCAGTGCCGTCAGGCGTCGCCCTCGCGCTCCGCCAGGAACTTCTCGAACTCCTTGCCGATCTCGTCCGCCGACGGGATGTCCACGGGCTCCGCCAGCATGTTGCCGCGCTGGTCGGCGCCGGCCGCCGCGTCGTACTGGTGCTCGAGCCCCTGCACCAGGGACACCAGCTCCTCGTCGCCCTCCTGCACCTGCCGGTCGATCTCCGTCTGGGTGCGGTGCGCGTCCGTGCGCAGTCCGTGCGCGACGCCCGGCAGCACCATTCCGGTCGCCGCCGTGATCGCCTCGAGGACGGTCAGCGCGGCGTCCGGGTACGCGGAGCGGGCGATGTAGTGCGGCACGTGCGCGGCGACACCGAGGACGTCGTGCCCGGCCTCCATGAGCCGGTACTCGACGAGGGCCGCGGCGCTGCCCGGCACCTGCGCCTCGTCGAACGGGCTGCGGTGCCCGGGGATCAGGTCGGTCCTGTTGCCGTGCGGGGTGAGGCCGACGGGGCGGGTGTGCGGGACGCCCATCGGGATCCCGTGGAAGTTCACCGCGAGGCGCACGCCGAGGCGCTCCACGATCTGGCCGACGGCGGCCGCGAAGCGTTCCCACTCGACGTCCGGCTCGGGCCCGGCGAGCAGCAGGAACGGCGCGCCCGTGGCGTCCTGCACGAGCCGCACCTCCAGGACCGGCGTCTCGTACTCGGTCCACCGGTCGCGCCGGAACGTGAGCAGCGGGCGTCGCGCCCGGTAGTCCACGAGCCGGTCGTGGTCGAAGCGGGCGACCACCTGGTGCGGCAGGGAGTCGATGAGACGCTCGACGATCTGGTCGCCGGTCTCCCCCGCGTCGATGTATCCGTCGAAGTGGTAGAGCATGACCAGCCCCGCCGACTCCTGGGCCAGCGCCATGTCCACGGCGGCGAGCCCCTTCGGCTCCCATGAGTACAAATCCTGCGGATCAAACACAGCGACCGCTCCTCCTCGTGTTCCACCCGAACAACGACGGGAGCGTGCCAACACATTCCCTGTTCTGGGGACGCGGGGAACCGCGCGCGCAACACCTCGCCGGTGACACGGCCGACGGGGCGAGCCCCTGTGGCCCAGGGCACAAAAAAAACGGTTGGGCCGCACCTCCCGGTGCGGCCCAACCGCTAACTACCTGCTAGCGCAGAGCGTTTCAGCTCTGGCCACCCGCCAGCTTCTCGCGAAGCGCGGCCAGCGCCTCGTCCGAGGCGAGGGCGCCGGAGTTGTCCTGCGACTCGGAGGAGTACGAGCCGCCGCCGGAGGCGGCCGGAGCCGCACCCTGCGGAGCGGCCGCACCCTCGGCCTCGGCCTGAGCGTCGGCCTCGCGGGACTTGATGACCTGAGCCTGGTGCTGCTCGAAGCGCTGCTGCGCCTCGGCGTACTGGGTCTCCCAGGCCTCGCGCTGGGTCTCGTAGCCCTCGAGCCAGTCGTTGGTCTCGGGGTCGAAGCCCTCGGGGTAGATGTAGTTGCCCTGGTCGTCGTAGGACGCGGCCATGCCGTACAGGGTCGGGTCGAACTCGACGGCCGACGGGTCGGCGCCGAAGGCCTCGTTGGCCTGCTTCAGCGAGAGGCTGATGCGGCGACGCTCGAGGTCGATGTCGATGACCTTGACGAAGATCTCGTCGTTGACCTGGACGACCTGCTCCGGGATCTCCACGTGGCGCTCGGCCAGCTCGGAGATGTGGACCAGGCCCTCGATGCCCTCGTCGACGCGGACGAACGCACCGAACGGAACCAGCTTCGTGACCTTGCCGGGAACGACCTGGCCGATCTGGTGCGTGCGGGCGAACTGCTGCCACGGGTCTTCCTGCGTCGCCTTCAGCGACAGGGAGACACGCTCGCGGTCCATGTCGACGTCGAGGACCTCGACGGTGACTTCCTGGCCGACCTCGACAACCTCGGACGGGTGGTCGATGTGCTTCCAGGAGAGCTCGGAGACGTGGACGAGACCGTCGACGCCACCCAGGTCCACGAAGGCACCGAAGTTGACGATCGAGGAAACGACGCCGGAGCGGACCTGACCCTTCTGCAGGGTGGTGAGGAACGTCTGGCGCACCTCGGACTGGGTCTGCTCGAGCCAGGCACGGCGGGACAGGACCACGTTGTTGCGGTTCTTGTCCAGCTCGATGATCTTCGCCTCGAGCTCCTTGCCCACGTACGGCTGGAGGTCGCGGACACGGCGCATCTCGACGAGGGAGGCCGGCAGGAAGCCACGGAGGCCGATGTCGAGGATGAGACCACCCTTGACGACCTCGATGACGGTACCGGTGACGATGCCGTCCTCTTCCTTGATCTTCTCGATCGTGCCCCAGGCACGCTCGTACTGAGCGCGCTTCTTGGACAGGATGAGACGGCCTTCCTTGTCCTCCTTCTGGAGAACCAGGGCCTCGATCTCGTCGCCGACGGCCACGACCTCGTTCGGGTCGACGTCGTGCTTGATCGAGAGCTCGCGGCTCGGGATGACACCTTCGGTCTTGTAACCGATGTCGAGGAGGACCTCGTCCCGGTCAACCTTGACGATGACGCCGTCGACGATGTCGCCATCGTTGAAGTACTTGATCGTCTCGTCGATGGCGGCGAGGAAAGCTTCCTCGTTACCGATGTCGTTGACCGCAACCTGCGGGGTGGTGGCGGTGGTCTCGGTGCTGCTCGTCATGTGGGAAAGGGCTCCGGCGGACATTGAAAGTCGGTGGGTACTGCTACGCCGGGAGCCCGTTTCGCTCTGAAGAAGCCGGACAGCCTTGGAAGCGCCGAATCCGGGCTTCCCTTGGGGAACCGGTGGCGCCTCGATAACCGAGGGGACATACAACAGATGCGAGCACAGCCTGCTATGTCCGAGGTGCGCAGGCCCGCAGCGCAACTTGTAGCATACGGGGGCAGCCGGACAGGGTCAATGCGCGAACGCGCACACCCGGGGCGGATCGCCGCATACCCGGCAGAAAACCTGTCGCAGGAGGCCACTGGCGCCGCCGTGGCCCCGCAGGGCCCGCACACTATTACGAGGGAGCCGATCATCCAAGAGTCCGGACCAATGGAAGCGTACGACTCCCCCGCCTCGATCGACGACGACTCCACGGCGACCCGCCGTGACGCGGACACGTCGGAGAGCTCACGGGCCAATCGCGGCTGGTGGGACAGGAACGCGGACGAGTACCAGATCGAGCACGGCACGTTCCTGGGGGACGACCGTTTCGTGTGGTGCCCCGAGGGGCTCGACGAGATGGAGGCCGAGCTGCTCGGCCCGCTCGACGACCTCGCGGGCAAGGACGTCCTGGAGATCGGCGCGGGCGCCGCGCAGTGCTCGCGCTGGCTGCTCGCGCAGGGCGCGCGCCCCGTCGCCCTCGATCTCTCGCACCGGCAGCTCCAGCACGCGCTGCGCATCGACGGCGGCAAGGTGCCGCTCGTGGAGGCCGACGCCGGGGTGCTCCCCTTCAAGGACGGCTCCTTCGACCTGGCCTGCTCCGCGTACGGCGCGCTGCCCTTCGTCGCGGACCAGGTGAAGGTGCTCCGCGAGGTGCACCGAGTGCTGCGGCCCGGCGGCCGCTTCGTCTTCTCGGTCACGCATCCGATCCGCTGGGCGTTCCCCGACGAGCCGGGCCCCGAGGGCCTGTCGGTCTCCGCGTCGTACTTCGACCGCACCCCTTATGTGGAGCAGGACGACCAGGGGCGTGCCGTGTACGTCGAGCACCACAGGACGGTCGGCGACCGGGTGCGGGACATCGTGGCGGGCGGCTTCCGGCTCGTCGATCTCGTGGAGCCCGAGTGGCCCGAGTGGAACACGCAGGAGTGGGGCGGCTGGTCCCCGCTGCGCGGCAACCTGATCCCCGGCACGGCGATCTTCGTCTGCGAGCGCCGTTAGTTCCGCCCGTCCGCGGCGTTGGACACTGGTCGCGTGATCCGTGACGACGCCCTGCGAGCACTCCCCGTACGTTCCGCGCTGCCCGCGCTGACCTCCGCGCTCGACGCGGACGGCGTCGCGGTGCTCGTCGCGCCGCCCGGCACGGGCAAGACGACGCTCGTGCCGTTGGTCCTGGCCGGGCTGCTCGACGAGGGCGCTCCGGTGCGGCGTGTGGTGGTCGCGGAGCCGCGGCGGATCGCGGTGCGGGCCGCGGCGCGGCGGATGGCGTGGCTGCTCGGCGAGAAGCCCGGGGAGAGCGTCGGGTACACGGTGCGCGGCGAGCGCGTCGTCGGGCCCCGTACGCGCGTCGAGGTGGTGACGACGGGTGTGCTGCTGCAACGGCTGCAGCGGGACCAGGAGTTGGCCGGCGTCGACGTCGTGATGCTCGACGAGGTGCACGAGCGGCACCTCGACGCCGACACCGCGACCGCGTTCCTCTGGGACGTGCGGGAGACGCTGCGGCCCGAGCTGCGGCTCGTGGCGGCGTCGGCGACGACGGACGCCGAGGGCTGGTCGGCGCTGCTCGGCGACGCCCCGGTCGTCGAGGCCGATGGCGTCTCGTACCCGGTGGACGTGGTGTGGGCGCCGCCCGCGCGTCCGGTGCGGCCGCCGCACGGGATGCGGGTGGATCCGGCGCTGCTCACGCATGTGGCGGCCGTGGTGCGGCGGGCCCTGGCCGAGCGGGACGGCGACGTGCTGTGTTTCCTGCCGGGCGTCGGGGAGATCGCGCGGGTCGCCGGGCAGTTGGGCACGCCGGACGACGTCGAGGTGCTTCAGGTGCACGGGCGGGCGCCCGCCGCCGTGCAGGACGCGGTGCTCGCGCCGGGCGCGCGGCGCCGGGTGGTGCTGGCCACGGCCGTCGCGGAGTCGTCGCTGACCGTGCCGGGGGTGCGGGTCGTCGTGGACGCGGGGCTCGCCCGTGAGCCGCGGGTGGACCACGCGCGCGGGTTGAGCGCGCTGACGACCGTACGGGCCTCTCGGGCGACCGGGACGCAGCGGGCGGGGCGTGCCGGGCGTGAGGCGCCGGGCGTGGTGTACCGGTGCTGGGACGAGGCGGAGGACGGGCGGCTGCCGCGCTTCCCCGCGCCGGAGATCAAGGTGGCGGATCTGACGGCGTTCGCGCTCCAGGTGGCGTGCTGGGGCGATCCTGACGCGTCCGGGCTCGCGCTGCTCGACGCGCCTCCGGGCGGGGCGATGGCGGCGGCGCGGGCCACTTTGGCCGTGGTGGGTGCGGTCGAGGGGGATTCGGGGCGGGCCACCGGGCGGGGCGGGCGGTTGGCCCGGATCGGGGTGCACCCGCGCCTTGGACGTGCGCTCGTGGATGCGGCTCCCGTGGTGGGGGCCGAGCGGGCCGCGGAGGTCGTGGCGCTGCTGAGCGAGGAGCCTCCGCGCGAGTACGGGGACGATCTGGGGCGGGCGTTGGGGAGCGCGCGGCGGGGGCGGGACGCGTATGCCGGGCGGTGGGCCCGAGAAGTCCGGCGGCTGGCCCGTCTGGTCCCGGACCCCGCGCCTTCGGCGCGGGAGACGCCCCTCCCACCCATCCATGCCACCGAACCGGGTGGCACCGGGGTGACCGGCGGCGCGGACGGCGCCGGCGTGAGCCGCTCCGGAGCCGGTCGTGACGACTACGTCGCCGGGATCGTCGCCGCCCTCGCCTTCCCCGAGCGGGTCGCCCGCAAGACCGGCGGGTCGCTGCTCATGGTCTCCGGTACCCGCGCCGACGTTCCCGACGGATCCACCCTGCGGGACGCCGAGTGGGTGGCGGTCGCCGTCGCCGACCGGCCGGTGGGGGCCGGGCACGCGCGCGTGCGGCTCGGCGCCGTGGTGGACGAGGAGACGGCGCGCCGGGCCGCCGCCCCGCTGTTCGGAGAGGGCGACGAAGTGGCATGGGCCGACGGCGACGTGGTCGCGCGGCACGTGACCCGGCTCGGTGCGATCGAGCTGGCCGTGCGCCCGCTCAGGGAGCCCGCCCCCGGCCTCGTAAGGGACGCGCTGGTCGAGGGGCTGCGGCGGGAGGGGCTCGGGCTGCTGCGGTGGGGCAGGGACGCCGTGGCGCTGCGGGAGCGGCTCGCGTTCCTGCGGCGGCACGTAGGAGAGCCGTGGCCCGACGTGGGCGACGAGGCGCTGCACGCGCGCGTGGACGAGTGGCTGGAGCCGGAGCTGAGCGCGGCGCGGCGCCGGGCGGACCTCGGGCGGATCGACGCCGGGGAGGCGCTGAAGCGGCTGCTGCCGTGGGCCACGGGCGAGGCGGCCCGGCTCGACGAGCTGGCTCCGGAGCGCCTCGAGGTGCCCAGCGGGTCGCGGGTGCGGGTCGACTACGCGGATCCCGAACAGCCGGTGCTGGCGGTGAAGTTGCAGGAGATGTTCGGGCTGCGGGAGACGCCGCGGGTGGCCGGGGTCCCCGTCCTCGTCCACCTGCTGTCGCCCGCCGGGCGGCCGGCGGCGGTCACCGCCGACCTCGCCTCGTTCTGGGGCGACGGCTACCGCTCCGTGCGGGCCGATCTGCGCGGCCGCTACCCGAAGCATCCGTGGCCGGAGGACCCGGCGACGGCCGAGCCCACGCGGCACACGAACGCCCGTCTCAGACGGTGACCGGGTCCGGTTCGGGCTCGGCCGCCGGGGTGTCCTCCGGTTCGCCGGGGCGCCGGCTGCGGGCCTCCAGCCACAGGGAGAGCGCGAGCAGCAGCGCGCCGAGGATCAGGAAGCCCCAGGGGAGGTAGGACGTCAGGAGGAGGACGAGGACGCGCTGGGACTTCACCAGGTCGACCGTCGACTCGATGAAGTCGGGGCGCATCTTCACGTGGCCGGCGAACGCGGTGACCTTCTTGTCGGGGTCGGCGGCGAGGAGCGTGCCGCCGCGCATCTCCTCCTTGTGGATCTCCTCGCCGTAGACGGGGGCGCCGGTCGTCGGGTCGACCCAGAACTTGCGGACCGTCGTGTAGTACATCTTGGTGCCGGTCTTGGCGACGGACTCCGGGGTGATGCCCTTGACGGGGAGCTTCTTGGGGAAGGGGACCTTCGTCCACGGGATGGTCTGCTCGAAGTAGTAGACGCTCAGGCCGTGGAAGTTCTGGGTGCCCTTGTAGTGGATGGGGCGGGTGACGCGGGCGCGCGCGTCGAAGTACTCGTAGTCCCGCTTCTCCGTCAGGAACGGCCACTTGAACTCGATGCCCTGGCGCTTGACCGGGTCGCCGTCGACGGATTCGCCCTTGGCGTGCACGGGGGCGGAGCTGTGGGCGTCGAAGATGTAGCGCTCGGGGATCTGGGAGACCATCTTGCCGTCGGGTCCCACGACGTAGGTGAGGCCGTCCCAGACGACGACGTCGCGTCCGGCGCTCTCCTCCACCTTGTCCGACGCCTCGACGTTGCCCTTGAGGGTCTGCACGATGCTGAGCTTGGGGACCTTCTTCTCCTTCATGGTCCCGTAGTCGACGAGCGTCGCGTTCTTCGCCTCCAGGACCATCGTCTGGTACTGGCTGGGCGGGATCTTCGCCAGGCGCGGGAACGCGTACCAGCGCATCAGCGGGGACAGCGCCGTGAAGAACACGGCGAAGGCGAGCAGGATCAGGCTGGCCTTGCGGCGCATCGCGGCGGCCCTCCTCAGCTACGGGCGTGTCACGGGTTCTACGGGTGTTTCGGGACCGAGTGCAGCAGCGGTTTCGGGGACGTCTCGCCCGGCGGGGCGCCGATGGCGCTCATGGTGAGGACGAGGGCGAGTGCCGCGGCGAGTCCGATGGCGGCGGCGATGAGGGCACGCATGTCCGACCTCCCTGCAGCCCTGTGACAGACGGAATCTGATGAGGCGTCAGGCCTCCGGGTCGGTGCACCGTAGCAACGCGGAGCGGGAATGAGAACAGCTTGTACGGGACGTAGTTGAGCCCCCGGCCGAGTGCGGCCGGGGGCTCAACCATGGGCTGTGCGGGGCGGGTTACGAGGCCGTGGCGGCGGTCACCTTCAGGTCGACGACGATCGTCGCGCCGCCCGTCGTGGTGACGCGCAGCGGGAAGGTGCCGGTGGTGTCGTCCGCGTACAGCTTGGGCAGCACGAGGTGTCCGTCGGCGTCGGTCTCGAGGCCCTTGAGGGTGCGGACCGGCTTGCCGTCGGCGTCCTTGAAGTAGGGGCCCTTGTCGGCCTCCGTCGCGTCGTCCTTCGACTTCACGAGGGTGGCGGTCGCGGCGACCTTGTCGGCGACCGCGCCCTTGTACGTGGCCGCCAGCTCGACGGCCTTGGCGAAGGTGCCGCCCGCCTCGCAGCTCAGCTCGTCGTCACCGACGCGGGTCAGCTCGTCGGCGGCGCGCGGGGTGACGCTCGCCTTGTAGTCGAGGGCCACCGAGCGGCCGACGACCATGGCGCGGACCGTGAACGAGCCGGTCTTCTCGCCCGCCTTGAGGGCCGGCGCGGTGGCGGTGCCGGAGCCGCTGGTGGTGACGGTGGCGCTGGTGGCTCCGCCGGAGAACGTGGAGTCGGTGTCACCGACGATGCTGAAACGGATCTTCACGGAGCCGACGCCGGAGCCCGCCGCGTTCTTGGCCTTGACCGAGACCTTGGTGGTGAAGGGGTCGCCCGCCATGGTGCTGAGGCTGCCGGTGCCTGCGTCGGCGAGCTTGGTGACGGATTCGGCGGGGCTGGTGACGGGCGGCGAGGTGGTCCCGCCTCCGCTGTCCGAACCGCCGCCCGTGCTGCCGCCGGTGCTCCCGCCGGGCGTCGTCGAGCCGCCGCCGGGGGACGTGGAGCCGCCGCCGGACGACGGGGGCTTGGACGGGTTCTTCGGTGTCGTCGAGCCGGAGGGCCGGTCGGACGGTCGGCCGCTGGTGGTCGGCGACGGGCTCGCGCCGCTGCCGCCGCCGGTGCTCGGGTGCCGGGGCAGCACGCCGGTGCCGTCGGGGACCGAGTGGGAGTGCTTGCGGTAGTAGTCCAGCCAGGACAGGACCGTGGCGAGGTACTTCGTCGAGTTGTTGTAGCTGAGGATCGCCTTGTTCAGGTCCGTCGCGTTGGACAGGTCGCGGTCGGCGCGGCACAGGTAGTGGCCGGCGGCGAGGGCCGCGTCGTAGACGTTGTTGGGGTCCTTCTTGCCGTCGCCGTTGCCGTCCCGGCCCGCCCACTCCCACGTGGAGGGGATGAACTGCATGGGGCCCACGGCCCGGTCGTGGACCGTGTCGCCGTCCCAGGAACCGCCGTCGGTGTCGCTGATCTTCGCGAAGCCGTTGCCGTCCAGCGGCGGACCCGTGATCGCGTGCAGCGTGTTGCCGTCCTTGTCGACGTCGCCGCCGCGGGCCTGCCCGGACTCGACCTTGCCGATCGCGGCGAGCAGCTGCCAGTCCAGGTTGCAGCCCGGCTTCGTGGTGCCTATCTCGGCCGCGGCCTTCTTGTACGCGTCGAGGACGGTCGCGGGGATGCCGGAGTCGTCGCCCTTCTGCGCGGAGCCGCCGGGCGGGGTCGTCGGCTCGTCGGTGGGGCTGTCGAGCGGGGGCAGGTCCGTGTAGTAGTCGGGGCCCGTCGCCGAGTCCGGCGGCGTGTCGTCGGAGCGGTCCGCCGCGGACCTGCCGCCGTCCGCGCTCGGAGTGCTCACGCCCGGTGCCTGGGACGCGGTCAGGGCCGCCACCGCCGCGGCGGCGACCGCGGCCGTCGTGACACCCCTGCGCAGTCGCCTGCCGAATACCGCCGCCATGCCGCGTACCCTCCCCTTGTCGCCTGCCACCGGTGTCGACCGTTCCCGGACCGGCGCGCTCCCCAGCGCACCGATCCGCCGACCCTACGACAACTTCCGCCGCACAGACACCCGTTCGTGCCCGGTATTGACCGAATGGCCGGGTGCCGGGTGTCGTACGATGCCACGCTCGCACGTACGGGACAGCGGGGGGACACGTGCCGTTCACCATCAGCCATGCCGCGGCGGTGCTGCCGTTCGTGCGGCGGGACGGGGCGGGGCGCGGGCCGTTCGTTCCCGCGCTGCTCGTCGCGGGGTCGTGCGCGCCCGATCTGACGTACTACGCGGCGGGCGCGGTGCCGGGGGCCATGGAATTCGGCGCGTTCACGCACTCGTTCGCGGGCGTGTGCACGGTCGACGTGGTGCTGGCGGTGACGCTGGTGGGGGTGTGGCGGCTGGTCCGCGACCCGCTGCTCGGGCTCACGCCGGAGCGGCTGCGGGGACGGCTCGCGGCGGTGCTCGGGCCCCGTGCGCGTACGGGGTGGTGGCCGGTGTGGTGGTACGCCTCGGCGGTGCTCGGGGCGACGACGCACATCGTCTGGGACGCCTTCACGCATCCGGACCGGTGGGGCGTGCGTCTCTTCCCGATCCTCGACGAACCCTTCGCGGGCTCGCCGTTGTACTGGTACGCCCAGTACGCGGGTTCGGCGGTGGCGCTGGCCGTCCTGGCGTGGTTCGCGTGGCGGGCCCTGCGCTCGGCCACCCCCGTCCCCGCCCCGGTCGGCGGCCCGCGGTGGCTCGGCTGCCTCCTGATCACGTCGTGCGCCTGCCTTGCGGCCACCCTCCGGGTGACGCGCTGGCTGTCCTACGTGAACGAGGCCGACCTGCCTTGGCAGCCCTGGGAAATCATCCCGGCCCTGTGCTTCGGGGCGGGTGCGGGGGCCGCGGTGGGGGTGGTGCTGTACGCGCTGGTGAGCCGTGCCCGTAAGGCTTCGCCGACGAAGCCTGCCGACACGTCGAGCCCCGTGACGTAAGGCCGGTGCAGGCCGCGAAGACGCGACCCGCACCGGCCGGCCAGGCCCTAGTGGGCCGCGGACTCCCAGTCCGTGCCGAGGCCCACGGAGACGTCCAGCGGCGCGCGGAGCGACACCGCTCCGGCCATCTCGCGACGCACCAGCTCCTCCGCCGCCTCGGCCTCGCCGGGCGCGATCTCGAGCACCACTTCGTCGTGCACCTGGAGCAGCATCCGGGACTTGAGGTTCGCCTCCGTGAGCGCCTTGTCGACGTTCAGCATCGCGATCTTCACGATGTCGGCCGCGGTGCCCTGGATCGGCGCGTTGAGCGCCATGCGCTCGGCCATCTCGCGGCGCTGCCGGTTGTCCGAGTTCAGGTCGGGCAGGTAGCGGCGGCGCCCCAGCATCGTCTCGGTGTAGCCGGTGGCGCGCGCCTCGTCGACGACGCGCCGCAGGTAGTCCCGCACCCCGCCGAACCGCTCGAAGTACGTGTCCATCAGGCCGCGCGCCTCGCCCGGGTCGATGCCGAGCTGGCCGGAGAGGCCGAACGCGGAGAGTCCGTACGCGAGCCCGTACGACATCGCCTTGATCTTGCGGCGCATCTCGGCGTCGACCTCGTCGCGCCCCACGCCGAAGACCTGCGAGGCGACCGTGGTGTGCAGGTCCTCGCCGGAGGTGAACGCCTCGATGAGGCCCTCGTCCTCCGACAGGTGCGCCATGACCCGGAGTTCGATCTGGCTGTAGTCGGCCGTCATCAGCGACTCGTAGCCCTCGCCGACGACGAAGCCGCGGCGGATGGCCCGGCCCTCGTCGGTGCGCACCGGGATGTTCTGGAGGTTCGGGTCCGTCGACGACAGGCGGCCGGTCGCCGCCACCGTCTGGTTGAACGTCGTGTGGATCCGGCCGTCCGCCGCGATCGTCTTGATCAGGCCCTCGACGGTGACACGGAGCTTGGCCTGCTCGCGGTGGCGCAGCATGATCACGGGCAGCTCGTGGTCGGTCTGCGTGGCGAGCCAGGCGAGCGCGTCGGCGTCCGTCGTGTAGCCGGTCTTGGTCTTCTTCGTCTTCGGGAGGTCGAGCTCTTCGAAGAAGACGGCCTGGAGCTGCTTCGGGGAGCCGAGGTTGAACTCGTGCCCCACCGAGTCGTGCGCCTCCTTCACCGCCTGCTGGACGGCGCCCGCGAACATCTGCTCCATCTTCTCCAGGTGGGCGCGGTCGGCGGCGATGCCGTGCCGCTCCAGGCGGGCGAGGAGCGTGGACGTCGGCAGCTCGATGTCGGTGAGCAGCTCCGCCGCGTTGACCTCCTTGAGGCGCTCGCCGAAGGCCTCGCCGAGGTCGAGGATCGCGCGGGCCTGCACCATGAGGGCGTCGGCCTCGGCCTGGTCGTCCTCGTCGGTGCCGAACGCCAGCTGCCCGTCGGCGGGGCCCGCCGGTGCCAGCTCGCGGCCCAGGTACTCGAGGGACAGCGCGTCGAGCGCGAAGGAGCGGCGGCCGGGCTTGACCAGGTACGCGGCGAGCGCGGTGTCCATGGTGATGCCGTCGACGGTCCAGCCGTGCTCGGCGAAGACCCGCATGACGCTCTTCGCGTTGTGCAGCACCTTCGGCTTCTTGGCGTCGGCGAGCCAGGCGGCGAACGCCTTCTCGTCGGCCTCGTCGAGCGTCGACGGGTCGAACCAGGCGGCCTCTCCCCCGGCCGCGGCGAGCGCGACCTCGGTGACGGAGCCGGTGCCGAGCGACCAGGTGTCGACGGACGCCATGCCGAGGACCGCCTTGCCGTGCTCGGCGAGCCACGGGGCGACCTCGCCCGTGCCGAGCACCGTGCCGTCCAGCTCGACGCCCGGCTCGGCCGGCGTCTCCTCGGCCTCCGCGGCGCCCGGGTCGACGGCGAACAGGCGCTCGCGCAGCGACGGGTTACGGATCTCCAGGGTGTCGAGGATCATCGCGATGGCCGTGCGGTCGTACGCCGTGCGCGCGAGCTCGTCGACCGTCTTGTCGAGCTTGACGTCCCGCACCATCTCGGTCAGCCGCCGGTTGAGCCGGACCGAGTCGATGTGCGCCCGGAAGTTCTCCCCGCCCTTGCCGGTGATCTTGTCCGCGTTCTCCAGGAGCGCGTCGAAGGAACCGAACTTGTTGATCCACTTCACCGCGGTCTTCTCGCCGAAGCCCGGGACGCCCGGCAGGTTGTCCGAGGAGTCGCCGCGGATCGCCGCCACGTCCGGATAGATGGAGGGGTGGACTCCATACTTCTCCTCGATCTTCTCCGGTGTGAACCGGGTCAGCTCCGAGACGCCCTTCGTCGGGTACAGCACCGTCACGTTCTCCGTGACCAGCTGGAACGAGTCCCGGTCGCCCGTGACGATCAGGACCTCGAAGCCCGCGGCCTCGGCCTGCGTGGCGAGCGTGGCGATCACGTCGTCGGCCTCGAAGCCGTCGACCGCGAAGCGCGGCGTGTGCATCGCGTCGAGCAGCTCGCCGATCAGCTCGACCTGGCCCTTGAACTCGTCCGGGGTCTTCGACCGGTTCGCCTTGTACTCGGCGAACTCCGCGGAGCGCCACGTCTTGCGCGACACGTCGAACGCCACCGCGAAGTGCGTGGGCTCCTCGTCGCGCAGCGTGTTCGCCAGCATCGACGCGAAACCGTAGATCGCGTTCGTCGGCTGGCCCGTCGCCGTCGTGAAGTTCTCCGCGGGCAGCGCGAAGAACGCCCGGTACGCCAGCGAGTGCCCGTCCATGAGCATCAGGCGGGGACGCCCGCCCGAGCTGCCGTCTGCTGCCTTCGCCACCGGATCCACCGTCTTCTTAGCCGTCTTCGCTGCTGCTTTCTCTGCCACGCCCACGATCCTGCCACGCCCCACTGACAGCGCGGCCCACCTCGGTCCGGCAACGGCGTTGTCACACCCCCGTGCGAAGATCGGAGACGTAGCTCACAGCACCGCTCAGGAGCACGCACAGCGCATCGCAGGACCGCTCAAAGGGGAGCCGACCCATGGCAAGCAAGCCGCCCGCATCCGACCCGGTACAGGACGCGCCGCAGGTCGCGGCGCCGCAGCACCATGCCGCCGGGCTCCCCGCCGTGAAGCACTCGCTCAAGATGGCCCGCGAGCAGATGGGCGTGAAGCGGACGGCGCTGACGCTTCTGCGCGTCAACCAGAAGGACGGCTTCGACTGCCCCGGCTGCGCCTGGCCCGAGCCGGAGCACCGGCACGCGGCGGAGTTCTGTGAGAACGGGGCGAAGGCGGTCGCCGAGGAGGCCACGCTGCGCCGGGTGACGCCGGAGTTCTTCGCTGCGCACCCGGTCGCCGACCTGGCGACGCGTTCCGGGTACTGGCTGGGCCAGCAGGGCCGGCTCACCCACCCCATGCTCCTCGACGAGGGCGGCACGCACTACGAGCCGGTGACGTGGGAGCGCGCCTTCGACCTGATCGCGGACGAGCTGACCGCGCTGTCCTCCCCCGACGAGGCCGTCTTCTACACGTCGGGGCGCACCAGCAACGAGGCGGCGTTCCTCTACCAGCTGTTCGCCCGCGAGTTCGGCACGAACAACCTGCCGGACTGCTCGAACATGTGCCACGAGTCGTCCGGCTCCGCGCTCACGGAGACGATCGGCGTCGGCAAGGGCAGCGTCCTGCTCGAAGACCTCTACAAGGCGGACCTGATCATCGTCGCCGGGCAGAACCCCGGCACGAACCATCCGCGGATGCTGTCCGCCCTGGAGAAGGCGAAGGCGGGCGGCGCGAAGATCATCTCCATCAATCCGCTGCCGGAGGCGGGCCTGGAGAGGTTCAAGAACCCGCAGACCCCGAAGGGCCTCACCAGGGGCGCCGCGCTCAACGACCTGTTCCTGCAGATCCGCCTCGGCGGCGACCAGGCCCTGTTCCGCCTCCTCAACAAGCTGATCCTCGCCACGGACGGCGCCACCGACGACGCCTTCATCGCCGAGCACACGCACGGCTACGAGGAGTTCGCGCGGGCCGCCCGGGACGCCGACTGGGACGAGACCCTCGCGGCGACGGGCCTGTCCCGCGCCGACATCGAGCGCACCCTGGAGCTGGTCCTCGCCTCGAAGCGGACCGTCGTGTGCTGGGCCATGGGCCTCACCCAGCACAAGCACTCCGTGCCGACGATCCGCGAGGTGGTCAACTTCCTGCTGCTGCGCGGCAACATCGGCCGCCCCGGCGCGGGCGTCTGCCCCGTGCGCGGCCACAGCAACGTGCAGGGCGACCGCACCATGGGCATCTTCGAGCGCCCCGCCCCCGCGTTCCTCGACGCCCTGGAGAAGGAGTTCGGCTTCGCCCCGCCGCGCGAGCACGGCTTCGACGTGGTGCGCGCCATCCGCGCGCTGCGCGACGGGCAGGCGAAGGTCTTCTTCGCCATGGGCGGCAATTTCGTCTCGGCCTCCCCCGACACCGAGGTCACCGAGGCGGCGATGCGCCGCGCCCGCCTGACCGTGCACGTCTCCACGAAGCTGAACCGCTCGCACGCGGTCACCGGTGCCCGCGCGCTGATCCTGCCGACGCTCGGCCGCACCGAGCGCGACCTTCAGGGCGGCGGCGAGCAGTTCGTCACCGTCGAGGACTCGATGGGCATGGTGCACGCCTCGCGCGGGCGTCTGGACCCGGCGAGCCGCCACCTGCTGTCCGAGCCGGCCATCGTGGCCCGCCTCGCCCGCCGCGTCCTGGGCGCCGAATCCCTCACCCCGTGGGAGGAGTTCGAGAAGGACTACGCGACGATCCGCGACCGCATCGCGCGCGTGGTGCCCGGCTTCGAGGACTTCAACGAGAAGGTCGCCGACCCGTCCGGCTTCGCGCTTCCGCACGCCCCGCGCGACGAGCGCCGCTTCCCCACCACGACCGGCAAGGCCAACTTCACGGCCGCCCCGGTCGAGTACCCGCGCGTGCCCGAGGGCCGCCTCCTGCTCCAGACGCTGCGCTCGCACGACCAGTACAACACCACGATCTACGGCCTGGACGACCGCTACCGCGGCATCAGGAACGGCCGCCGTGTCGTCCTCGTCAACGCGGACGACGCCAAGGACCTCGACCTCGCCGAGGGCAGCTACGTGGACCTCGTGAGTGAGTGGGAGGACGGCGTGGAGCGGCGCGCGCCCGGCTTCCGCGTCGTGCACTACCCCACGGCCCGCGGCTGCGCGGCGGCGTACTACCCGGAGACGAACGTGCTGGTGCCGCTGGACGCCACCGCGGACACCAGCAACACACCCGCCAGCAAGTCCGTCGTGGTGCGCCTGGAACAATCCAGGACCGACTGAGCGTTTGCTCAGCCATCAGGGACACACGAACAGGCACGAGGAACGGAGCAGGGCCCCATGGGCGAGCAGAACCGGACGCAGTTCCCTCAAGAGGTCATCGACGAGTACGCCGCGCTCGGCATCGACCTCGTCGCCCTGTTCTCCGCGGGCCACCTCGGCACCCGCATGGGCATCGACGTGAAGGAGGCCTCGGCGGAGCGCGTCGTCGGCACCATGCCCGTCGAGGGCAACACCCAGCCCTACGGGCTGCTGCACGGCGGCGCCTCCGCCGTCCTCGCCGAGACCCTCGGCTCCGTCGGCGCGATGCTGCACGGCGGCAGCGGCAAGATCGCCGTCGGCGTCGACCTGAACTGCACGCACCACCGCGGCGCCCGCTCCGGCCTGGTCACCGGGGTCGCGACGCCGCTGCACCGCGGCCGGTCCACGGCGACGTACGAGATCGTGATCACCGACGAGCAGGACAGGCGGGTCTGCTCGGCCCGCCTGACCTGCATGCTCAAGGAAGCACCGAACGCGCCTACGGCGTAGGCGCCACCGGCAGCGTCACCGAGCTGTCCCCGGCGCGCACGGTCATCCGCGTGCCCGCCGGGTACCGCAGGGTGTAGTCGTAGTCGGTCGAGATCAGGACGACGCCCAGCCGGTGCCCGGCCTTGAAGACGTAGTCCTGGGGCTGCATGTCCCACCGCAGCCGGTACTCGCGGCCCTCGACGACCTTGGACTGCCGCTCGTACGAGACGCGGTTGCGGGCGTCCAGCCAGCCCCGCGACACGATCTTGTAGTCGGCGGTCTCGGTGCGGTGCTTCGTGCGGTACGCGCAGCCCGTCTCACCGGCGAGGCCCGGCACCCCCTGCCCGTAGCAGACCTGCTGCGACGTGTCGGTGACCGTGCCCGCCGTGGCCCGGGTGTCGCGCCCGTAGTCGACGAGCAGCGCGGTCACGTACGGCGACGTGCCCGCGAGCGAGGCCCGCACATCGACCTCGGGCACCCCGTTCAGCCGGACGTCCTTGTCGAGCGTCCCGGTCGTGTACGCGAGCCGGTTCGGGTTCGCCGCGTCCGGTGACGTCACGAGCTGCTCGGCGGGCACGGTGCGGCCCGCGTCGGTGAGCGCCTGCACCCGCGAGGGGCCCGCCGCGCTCCCGAGCGTCCCGTCGGCGCGCATCCGCAGCGTCGTCGAGCGGGTGCCCGGGGCCGGCCAGTCCTTCTGCTGCTTCCAGCCGAAGTCGGCCTGTTCGACGTCGACCCCGGGCTCCTTGGTGACGCCGTTGTCGATGCCGTACAGATAGTGGTCGAACCAGCGGTGGACCTGGCTCAGCCACTCCTCCATGCGCAGCGGCATCGGGTTGGAGTGCCCGGCCTGGTGCAGCCACAGCTTGCGCGGCACATGGTTCTTCTTCAGTGCCTCCCACAACTGACCGGCGTTCTTGGTCTTCACGTTCCAGTCGTTGAGGCCGTGCACGACGAACGTCGCCGCCTTGATCCGGCGGGCGTCCTTCAGATAGTCGCGCTCCTGCCAGTACGGCGACCAGTCCCCCGTCACCCGGTCCTGATCACGCTCCAGCCGGTCGAGCACCGGCTTGCAGATCTCCCGGTCGGCCCGCGAGTACACGTACCGGGCGAGCACGTCGGTGTCCTCGCCCTGGTACGTGCCGGGCGCCACGACTCCGCCGTTCGCCCGGTAGTAGTCGTACCAGGAGGAGATCCCGGAGATCGGCACGATCGCCTTGAGGCCCTCGACTCCCGTACTGGCGACGGCCGTCGGCAGGGTGCCGTTGTACGAGATGCCCATCATGGCGGAGTCGCCGGTCGACCAGTCGGCGCGCACCGGGCGGCCTTCGGTGTCCCAGCCCTTGGCACGGCCGTTCAGCCAGTCGATCGCGGCCTTCGCGCCCAGCGTCTCGTTGCGGCCGCCCGAGGTCGGACAGCCGGTGGAGCCGCCCGTACCGAGGCTGTCGACCTCGGCCACGGCATAGCCGCGCGGCAGGAAGTAGTTGTCGTAGTACCCGCCGTACGCCACGGCAGGACCCGCCAACCCGGCCTTTCCCGGCTCCTGTTGGAACCGGCCCCCGGACTCCGGAAGCCCGTCCTCATCCAGGTCGACGACATGGTTCGGGACATCGTTGCCACCCGCCCAGTACGGGCTCGCCTCGACGATCGTCGCGACCTTCAGGCCCGCCGACTCCGTCTCCTTGGGCCGCAGGATCCGCATGCGGACGGTGTCCCGCTTCCCGTCGCCGTCGCTGTCGGCCTCGGTCTGCACATCGACCTTCTGAAGCACCGCGTCGGCGCGCGAGAAGACGGGCTGCGTCTCACGGTCCGCGATCTTCAACTCGGCCCGCTCGGACGGCGGTTGGGCCGCGTACGCGGAGGGGGCGGCCAGCGCCGCCACCAGCGCGCACACCAGGGTCGTACCTGTTCGTCTCTTGCCGGTGGATCTCGCCATCGTGCCTCCAGGGGCGCGTTCGGGAGTTCACTCACGGGACGGGAGGTGACGTGAGGTATTCCACCGCGCCTCGCCCGCGCCGACCAGAGGGCCTCACCAACCACCCATCCCCGCACGGACGTTGGCGGAATCCGCCGCTCCGCCCTACCGTCGAGCATGACCGGCATCGGGCCCGTCGAGCCGCACGACCCGGCCGACAGCCACCCCTTCGCCCCGCACCCCACCGACGTCGTCGGCGCCGACTCCCCACGCCCGTACGACCGTTGGAGGTCACTGGGCCCCCGCGGTCGGCGCGGCCTCCTCGCGGGAGCCGTCGCCGCGGCCGGGACCGCGGGGGTGCTCCTGTTCCCCGAGCCGGAGCGGCCCGCCCCGCCGCCTCCCGCGCCCTGGCCCACCCAGGTCACCCACCTGCGCTACGACGGACCGCACGGCACGGCCTTCCGCTTCACCGCCCACGTCGACCACGGAGGGCCCGTGACGATCAGTCACATCCAGGCGGGCGACCCCCGGTTGACGTCCCGCACGACCCCAAGGCCGCCCGTCTCCGTCACCCCCGACACACCCCGCACCCTGACCGTGCGGATCTCCGTGCGCGACTGCGCCGCCCTGCCCCGCGCCCTCGACATGTCCTACCTCGACCTCACCCTGACCAACCCGCGCGCCAGGGAGCAGCACAGCTTCATCTTCGTCGACCGCTACCCGCACGACCTGCTCGCGCTGCTGCGCTCCCGCTGCGGGAAACCCGGCACCGAACTCACACAGCGGTAACACTCGGTTACCTCTGCGGCAACGAAGCAATGCGAGCATCGCGCGGCACGCCCCTGACCGCACCCCGGGGGCCGTCACAGGCGTGTCGATCTTGAGAACACCCCGTTCCACTACGGCACTTGAGGTGATCTTGAACCGGGGCCGCCCGACCGACGCCCCGGCATAACAAGAACGTCACAGCCTCTTCCGCACCCGCGCTCCACCCCCCACCTGCGCTTATAGTCACGGCCAGTCACCGCGCCGCCGGGCGCGTCACTTGCACGGCCCAGTACCACTCCGTACGGCCCGGCGAGACACACGGCCCCTGGACCAGGGGACCGCGCCAGGGAGAGGAATGATCGTGCGACACCGTTCTTTGCTCACACTCACCGCCGTGCTCACCACCGGAGCACTCACACTCACCGCCTGCGGATCGCGCGACGACGACAACAAGTCCGGGGGCGGCAAGAAGACCACCGTGGTCATCGGCGTCGACGCCCCGCTCAGCGGCGACCTCTCGGCCATCGGCATCGGCATCAAGAACTCCGTCGACCTGGCCGCGAAGATCGCCAACAAGAACAACGAAGTCAACGGCGTCACCTTCAAGACGCTGCCGCTCGACGACGTCGCCAACCCCTCCACCGGCGGACAGAACGCCACCAAACTCGTCGGCAACGACGAGGTGCTCGGCGTCGTCGGCCCCCTGAACTCCAGCGTCGCCCAGTCGATGCAGAAGACCTTCGCCTCCGCGAACCTCGTCCAGGTCTCGCCCGCGAACACCGCCCCCGAGCTCACCCAGGGCGCCAAGTACGCGACCACCAAGTCCCGCCAGTTCGACACGTACTTCCGCACCGCCACCACCGACGCCCTCCAGGGCCCGTACGCCGCCCAGTACGCGTACAACACCCTGAAGCTGAAGACCGTCTACTCCGTCGACGACAAGAAGACCTACGGAGCGGGCCTCGCCCGCACCTTCCGCCAGGAATTCACCAAGCTCGGCGGCAAGGTCGTCGCCACCGACCACATCAACCCCGACGACCGCGACTTCGGCGCCATCGCCACGAAGATCAAGAACTCCAAGGCCGACTTCGTCTACTACGGCGGCGAATACCCGGCCGGCGCCCCGCTCTCCAAGCAGATCAAGGACGCCGGAGCCAAGATCCCCGTCGTCGGCGGCGACGCCCTCCAGAGCGCCGACTACACCAAGCTCGCCGGCAAGGCCGCCGAAGGCGACTTCGCCACCTCCGTCGGCGCCCCGCCCGAGAAGCTCGACACCGCCAAGAAGTTCATCGCCGACTACAAGGCCGCCGGCTACAAGGAGCCCTACGAGACCTACGGCGCCCTCTCCTACGACGCCGCCTGGGTCATCATCCAAGCCGTCAAGCAGGTCATGTCCGACAACGACGGCAAGCTTCCCAGCGACCCCAAGGAAGCCCGCAAGAAGATCACCGAAGCCACCCAGAAGGTCTCCTTCAACGGCGTCACCGGCAACGTCGGCTTCGACAAGTACGGCGACACCACCAACCGCACCCTGACCGTCTACCAGGTCAAGAGCGGCAAGCACACCCCGGTCAAGACCGGCGAGCTGGAGCAGTAACCCACCGGGAGAGCCCGGCACCCCGGCCACTCCCCCACAGCACAGCACCGAGCGCGGGGGGCCCACCAACAGCCCCCCGCGCACCCGTACTTGACACCACACCCACGGAGGCCCAGCGGTGCACGATCTGCCGCAACAGCTGGTCAACGGCCTGATCCTCGGAGCCCTGTACGGCCTCATAGCCGTCGGCTACACCATGGTCTACGGCATCATCCAGCTCATCAACTTCGCCCACGGCGAGATCTACATGATCGGCGGCTTCGGAGCCCTCACCATGTGGCTCTGGCTCCCCGGCGGAACCTCACTCGCCATCGCCCTGCCCCTCATGCTCCTGATGGGCATCACCTGCTCCGTCCTCATCGCCGTCGGCGCGGAACGTTTCGCCTACAGACCGCTCAGAAACGCCCCACGCCTCGCACCCCTCATCACCGCCATCGGCCTCTCCATCGCCCTCCAGCAGGCGATCTGGGCCTTCTACCCCGACGCCAAGGCCGACCGCACCTTCCCCCAGTTCGAAGGCGGACCCTTCGACCTCGGCGCCTTCACCCTCCAGCGCGGCGACATCTTCCTCATCATCGCCGCCCCCATCTGCATGGCCGCCCTCGCCTTCTTCGTCGCCAAGACCCGCACCGGCCGCGCCATGCAGGCCACATCGCAGGACCCCGACACCGCCAAGCTCATGGGCATCAACACCGACCGCATCGTCGTCACCGCCTTCGCCATCGGCGGCGCCTTCGCCGCGGTCGCCGCCATGGCCTTCGGCCTCAAGTACGGCCAGATCGGCTTCAAGATGGGCTTCATCGCCGGCCTCAAAGCCTTCACCGCGGCCGTACTCGGCGGCATCGGCAACATCTACGGCGCCATGATCGGCGGCCTCGCCCTCGGCCTCGCCGAAGCCCTCGCCACCGCCTACATCCAGGACATCCCCGGCATGGAACTCCTCGGCGGCGGAGCCTGGAAGGACGTCTGGGCCTTCGTCCTCCTCATCCTCGTCCTCCTCCTGCGGCCCCAGGGCCTGCTCGGCGAGCGCGTCGCGGACAGGGCGTGATCACCATGACCGACACCACCACCGCCACCACGCCCAAGGCACTCGTCCCGCTGCCCGAACGGACCGCCCGCTACGGCACCGCCGCGGGCGCCCTCCTCACCGCCGCGAGCACCTTCCTCGCCTGGACCTGGACCGACGAATTCCCCGGCGACCTCACCGTCACCGGCTACCCCGGAGGACTCCAGGTCCTCACCCTCGTCGGCGCCCTCCTCACCCTGCTCCTCGCCCTCTCAGGACTCGGCACCCGCGGCCTCCAATGGCTCACCCCCGGCGGCACCAACGCCCCCACCCTGCTCCTCGCCCTCGGCACCCTCGGCACCACCGGCTACACCATGGGCGCCATCTCCGCGAAGCTCGGCGGCGTCGTCAACCTCGAACCCGGAGCCTGGATCGCCGGCATCGCCGCCCTCCTCACCACCGTGTTCGCCCTCGCCCTCCCCGCCGACCTCCCCGACCCCGAGGCCAAGGGCGCCTGGGCCCGCTTCCGCGCCTCACTCAAGGCGCCCACCGCACGCCCCAGCACCACCGAACTCCCCGCCTGGGCCGAAATCCTCCTCATCGCCGTCTCCTTCGGCCTCGCCCTCTACGTCTTCACGTACGGCATCGACACCGAATACGGCGAACTCTTCGTCGGCTACCTCATCATCGTCGCCTTCGGAGCCGCCGCACTCTCCAAGTCCGGCCTCCTCAGCCGCATCACCGGCCTCACCAACAAACACCGCAACATCAGCCTCACCGCAGCCTTCGTCGCCGCGGCCGCCTTCCCCTTCACCCAGACCAACGACACCTACACCAACGTCGCCGCCAACATCCTCGTCTTCGCCACCGTCGCCCTCGGCCTCAACGTCGTCGTCGGCCTCGCCGGACTCCTCGACCTCGGCTACGTCGCCTTCCTCGGCGTCGGCGCCTACGCCGCGGCCCTCGTCTCCGGCAGCCCCGACTCCACCATCGGCGTCCACTTCCCCTTCTGGGCAGCCGTCCTCACCGGCGCCGCCGCCTCACTCGTCTTCGGCGTCGCCATCGGCGCCCCGACCCTGCGGTTGCGCGGCGACTACCTCGCCATCGTCACCCTCGGCTTCGGCGAGATCTTCCGCATCACCATGAACAACCTCGACGGCGACTCGGGCCCCGACGTCACCAACGGCCCCAACGGCATCCCCAACATCCCCGACCTCAAGATCTTCGGCTTCGACCTCGGGGAAACCCACACCGTCCTCGGCGTCGACCTCGGCCGCTTCGCCAACTACTACCTGTTGATGCTCTTCTTCACGATCATCGTCGTGACCGTCTTCCGCCGCGCGGGCGCCAGCCGCATCGGCCGCGCCTGGGTCGCCATCCGCGAGGACGAAACAGCCGCCCGCGCCATGGGCATCAACGCCTTCCGCCTCAAACTCCTCGCCTTCGCCCTCGGCGCCGCACTCGCCGGCATGGCTGGCTCCGTCCAGGCCCACGTCCAGTACTCCGTCACCCCCGACCAGTACAAATTCGTCGAGAACGCCCCGCCGAACTCGGCCTTCCTCCTCGCCGCCGTCATCCTCGGCGGCATGGGCACCGTCAGCGGCCCCCTCATCGGCGCCGCCCTGCTCTACCTCATCCCGGCGAAACTCCAGTTCATCGGCGACTACCAACTCCTCCTCTTCGGCGTCGCCCTCATCCTCCTCATGCGCTTCCGCCCCGAAGGCCTCGTCGCCGACCGCCGCAAGCAACTCGAATTCCACGACACCGGCCAACTCGACATCCCCGAACAAACGAGCCTGCCCGGCACCGCCACCACGGCAACGACCAAGGCAGGAGCGTGACCACCATGACCACAGTGCTCGAAGCCAACGGCGTCACCATGCGCTTCGGCGGCCTCACCGCCGTACGCAACGTCGACCTCCACGTCGACCAGGGCGAGATCGTCGGCCTCATCGGCCCCAACGGCGCCGGAAAGACCACCTTCTTCAACTGCCTCACCGGCCTCTACGTCCCCACCGAAGGCAAGGTCTCCTACCAGGGCAACGTCCTCCCGCCCCAACCCCACCTCGTCACCAAGGCCGGCGTCGCCCGCACCTTCCAGAACATCCGCCTCTTCGCCAACATGACCGTCCTGGAGAACGTCCTCGTCGGCCGCCACACCCGCACCAAGGAAGGCCTCTGGTCCGCCCTCCTCCGCGGCCCCGGCTTCAAGAAGGCCGAACGCGGCAGCGAAGAACGCGCCATGGAACTCCTCGAGTTCATCGGCCTCTCCCACAAACGCGACCACCTCGCCCGCAACCTCCCCTACGGAGAACAGCGCAAGCTGGAAATCGCGCGAGCCCTGGCCAGCGAACCGGGCCTGCTCCTGCTGGACGAACCCACCGCCGGCATGAACCCGCAAGAAACCCGCGCCACCGAAGAGTTGGTCGTCGCCATCCGCGACAAGGGCATCGCCGTCCTCGTCATCGAGCACGACATGCGCTTCATCTTCAACCTCTGCGACCGCGTCGCCGTCCTCGTCCAGGGCGAAAAACTCGTCGAAGGCACCAGCGAAGTCGTCCAGGGCGACGAACGCGTCATCGCCGCCTACCTCGGCACCCCCTTCGAAGGCGCCCCCGAGGACACCGCCATCGACGAGGTCCAAGCCGCGGAGGCCCAGGCCGGCGGGGAAGGAAACGACCAGTGACCGCACTGCTCGAGGTCGAGGACCTCAAGGTCGCCTACGGCAAGATCGAAGCCGTCAAGGGCATCTCCTTCAGCGTGGAGGAAGGCCAGGTCGTCACCCTGATCGGCACCAACGGCGCCGGCAAGACGACCACCCTGCGCACCCTGTCGGGCCTGCTGAAACCATCAGGCGGCAAGATCAGCTTCGCGGGACAACCACTCGCCACCGTCCCCGCACACAAGATCGTCGCCATGGGCCTCGCCCACTCCCCCGAAGGCCGCCGCATCTTCCCCCGCCTCACCATCGCCGAGAACCTCCAACTCGGAGCGTTCCTCCGCAAGGATCAAGCGGCCATCGACAAGGACATGCAGCGGGCGTACGAACTGTTCCCCATCCTGGGAGAACGCAGAAAACAAGCGGCCGGAACGCTCTCGGGCGGCGAGCAGCAAATGCTGGCCATGGGACGGGCGTTGATGTCCCAGCCCAAGCTCCTGATGCTCGACGAACCCTCCATGGGCCTCTCCCCGATCATGATGCAGAAGATCATGGCCACCATCAGCGAACTCAAGTCCCAGGGCACCACCATCCTGCTCGTCGAACAGAACGCCCAAGCCGCGCTCTCCCTCGCCGACCAGGGCCACGTCATGGAAGTCGGCTCCATCGTCCTCTCCGGCACCGGACAGGACCTGCTCCACGACGAATCCGTACGCAAGGCCTACCTCGGCGAGGACTGACGGCCTTGCGTGCCTTACGCACATGTGGCCCGTGCCCCACGAAGGGACACGGGCCACATTGCGTACGCTCGGGGCTCAGCCCTTCGACGCCTTCTTCTCCTCGGCGTCCTGGATGACCGCCTCGGCGACCTGCTGCATCGAAAGCCGACGGTCCATCGACGTCTTCTGAATCCAACGGAACGCCGCCGGCTCCGTCAGGCCGTACTCCGTCTGAAGCACCGACTTCGCCCGGTCCACCAGCTTCCGCGTCTCCAGGCGCTGCGTCAGGTCCGCGACCTCGTTCTCCAGCGTCTTCAGCTCCGTGAAGCGCGAGACGGCCATCTCGATCGCCGGCACGACGTCGCTCTTGCTGAAGGGCTTCACCAGGTACGCCATCGCGCCCGCGTCGCGCGCACGCTCCACCAGGTCGCGCTGCGAGAACGCGGTCAGCATCAGGACAGGGGCGATCGACTCACCGGCGATCTTCTCCGCCGCGCTGATGCCGTCCATCTTCGGCATCTTCACGTCGAGGATCACCAGGTCGGGCTTGTGCTCACGGGCCAGCTCGACGGCCTGCTCCCCGTCGCCGGCCTCGCCCACGACGGAGTAGCCCTCTTCCTCGAGCATCTCTTTGAGGTCGAGGCGGATCAGGGCCTCGTCCTCGGCGATGACGACACGGGTCGTCAGCGGCGGGACGTGCGACTTGTCGTCGTCGACTGCGTCGGGCTGGGGCGACTCGGGGGCGGTCATCGCGGGGCGCTCCTTGGTGAGGCAGGGCGGGGGTACTGCTCCCAAGAGCCTACCTACCTGCGATATGGTGGTCGGGCGGCGGGTCGAGGTAAACCTTCGATTCTGCGGGCCCCGGTAGCCCAATTGGCAGCAGGCAATGGATTCAAAACCCATACAGTGTCGGTTCGAGTCCGACCCGGGGCACTTTTCCTTCGATTCGAAGGTTACCAGCCAGAGGCGGATGCTCACGTTCTCGTGAACATCCGCTTTTTGCTGCGTGTCGCGGCCCCCGGTCACACAGAGTGCCCACATGTACGACATGGGCACACGCAAGCGGGCGCTGGATCTGGTGGCGCAGGGGCGCAGCCTCAACTCGGTGAGCAAGGAGACCGGAGTCTCCAGAGCCGCACTCCGCGCCTGGCAGACCCGTATCGAGCCACTCCCCCGCATGCTGTCCCAGGCCGCGCCGTGCGTCCGATGCGGACCGGAGCCCGGGCCGCCTGCCGACGCGGCGGCGTACAGCTACCTGCTGGGGCTCTACCTCGGCGACGGCTGCATCAGCGCCGGGGCGCGCTCCGGATATTTCCTCCGGATCGCATGTGCGGACGCCTACCCCGGGCTCATCGAGCTGTGCTGCACCGCCATGCGATCCATCAACCCGAGCGGCCGGTGCGCCCGGGTCCAGGCCGTCGGATACACCTCCGTCGTCGGCTACAGCCGGCACTGGCCCTGCCTCTTTCCCCAGCACGGGCCCGGCAAGAAACACGAGCGGGCGATCGACCTCGAACCCTGGCAGCAAGAAATCGTCGACGCTCATCCGTGGGAGTTCGTCCGAGGGCTCGTCCACTCCGACGGATGCCGGGTCACCAACTGGACGACCCGGATCATCGGCGGAGAGCGCAAGCGCTACGAGTACCCGCGGTACTTCTTCACCAACACGTCCGCCGACATCATCCGGCTCTACACCAGCACCCTCGACCGGCTCGGCATCGAGTGGAAGAGCCTCGGCCAGAGCCGGGCCGCGGTCACCATCTCGGTCGCCCGCAAGGGATCGGTCGTCCTCATGGACGCCCACGTCGGGCCCAAGGACTGACGGTTACTTCGGGCTGTCGTCCTCGCCGATGTGGTGGACGCGGACCAGGTTCGTGGAGCCGGGGACGCCCGGAGGGGAGCCGGCCGTGATGACGACCGTGTCGCCCTTCTTGCAGCGGCCGATCTTCAGGAGTTCTTCGTCGACCTGCGCCACCATCGCGTCGGTGGACTCGACGTGCGGTCCGAGGAAGGTCTCGACGCCCCACGTGAGGTTGAGCTGCGAGCGTGTCGCCGGGTCCGGGGTGAAGGCGAGGAGCGGGATCGGCGAGCGGTAGCGGGAGAGGCGGCGGACGGTGTCGCCGGACTGCGTGAAGGCGACGAGGAACTTGGCGCCGAGGAAGTCGCCCATTTCGGCGGCGGCGCGGGCGACGGCGCCGCCCTGGGTGCGGGGTTTGCTGCGTTCGGTGAGCGGCGGGAGGCCCTTGGCGAGGATGTCCTCTTCCGCGGCTTCCACGATGCGGCCCATGACCTTGACCGTTTCGATGGCGTATTTGCCGACGCTGGTTTCACCGGAAAGCATGACGGCGTCCGTACCGTCGATGACGGCATTGGCGACATCGCTGGCTTCGGCGCGCGTGGGCCGGGAGTTGTCGATCATCGAGTCGAGCATTTGGGTCGCGACGATGACGGGCTTCGCGTTGCGCTTGGCGAGTTTGATGGCGCGCTTTTGGACGATCGGGACCTGTTCGAGGGGCATTTCGACGCCGAGGTCGCCGCGGGCGACCATGATTCCGTCGAATGCGGCGACGATGTCCTCGATGTTGTCGACGGCCTGGGGTTTTTCGACCTTGGCGATGACGGGGAGGTGGCGGCCCTCTTCGCGCATGATGCGGTGGACGTCTTCGATGTCGCGGCCGCTGCGGACGAAGGAGAGGGCGATGACGTCGGCGCCGGTGCGCAGGGCCCAGCGGAGGTCGTCCTGGTCCTTTTCGGAGAGGGCGGGGACGGAGACGGCGACGCCGGGGAGGTTGAGTCCCTTGTGGTCGGAGACCATGCCGCCTTCGACGACGCGGGTGTGGACGCGGGGTCCGTCGACTCCGGTGACTTCGAGGGTGACCTTGCCGTCGTCGACGAGGATGCGTTCGCCGGTGGTGACGTCTTCGGCGAGGCCGTCGTAGGTGGTGCCGCAGGTCTGGCGGTCGCCTTGGACGCCGCTTTCGACGGTGATGGTGAACTCGTCGCCGCGTTCGAGTAGTACGGGTCCTTCGCTGAATCGGCCGAGTCGGATCTTCGGGCCTTGAAGGTCGGCGAGGATTCCGACGCTGCGGCCGGTCTCGTCGGAGGCCTTTCGCACGCGCTGGTAGCGCTCCTCGTGTTCGGCGTAGGTGCCGTGGCTGAGGTTGAAGCGGGCGACGTCCATTCCGGCTTCTACGAGTGCCTTGATCTGCTCGTACGAGTCGGTGGCTGGGCCCAGGGTGCAGACGATCTTTGCTCGGCGCATGCTTTCGACCCTAGACCTTACCGGCGGGTAGAGAATTGGTCGGTCATGACTACTCAACAACCTTTGCGTGAAGGGCTATTGACAAGGGTTGAATTTGGGCGACGTTGCGCTCTGATGAGCGGCCGGGGTGGTTCACAGAGTGGGTGGGTGCATCGTAAAGCGGGCGTTGACCTCGGCTCGTACGCGCTGTCGTTGGGGTTCGAGGTCGAGTGCGGGGGCGGGTTCGGCGCCGGCTCCGGCGTAGGCGGCCATGCGGGCGCCGGGTGGTGGCGGGAAGCGGTCGGCCGTGGTGGGGGCGTCGGCGCCGATGTCGGCGATCTCGATGAGGGCGGCGAGGGTGGTGTCGAGGGCCTCGGCGTATTCGCGGGCGCGTTGCACTGCTTCGCGGACGGCCTGTTGCCTGGCCTGGGCGTGGACGGGTGAGGTGGGGCGCAGGGACCACCAGGGTCCGTCGACGCTGGTGAGGTCGAGGTCGGCGAGGCGGGTGGTGAGTTCGCCGAGTGCGGTGAAGTCGGTGAGGTGGGCGGTGATGTGGACGCGGCCGTGGTAGGTGCGGACGCGTTCGCCGCGGCCGCGTTTGGTGAGTTCGGGGGTGATGGAGAGGGCGCCGGTGGCGATTTTGTCGATGGCGTCGCCGTAGCTCTTGATGAGGTCGAGTACGTGGGTGTTGCGGCGGGTGAGGTCTTCGAGGGCGGTGCGGCGGTCGGTGCCGCGGGCGGAGACGGTGATGCCGATGCGGGCGAGTTCGGGTTCGGCTTCGATGTGGGCTTCGCCGCGGACGGCGATGCGTGGGGCGTCGGGGGTGGCGGTGTGCTGGTGGTCGTTGGCCATGCGCCCACCTTGTCATCATCGAAACGAAACCTTGTGAGGCTGTTGCGAGTTGGGGTTGGTGAGCAAGAATCTACGCGCGTCGCTATGGCGTACACGTAGACGAGGAGACGTCGATGTCGTTGGACCGTAGATCCTTTCTCGCCCGTTCGGCCGCGTCCGGTGCCGGGGTGGCCCTGACGGGTGCGGTGGCCGCGCCTGCTTCCGCGGCGGGGGCGAAGCCGGAGAAGCCGAAGAAGCGGTACGCGTTCACGGTGATGGGGACGACGGATCTGCACGGTCACGTCTTCAACTGGGACTACTTCAAGAACGCGGACTACGCGGACGCGGCGGGCAACGCGCAGGGGCTTGCCCGGGTGTCGACGCTGGTGGACCGGGTGCGTGAGGAGAAGGGTCGGGGGAACACCCTGCTCATCGACGCCGGGGACACGATTCAGGGCACCCCGCTGACGTACTACTACGCGAAGGTGGATCCGATCACGGCGTCGGGTGGTCCGGTGCATCCGATGGCGCGGGCGATGAACGCGATCGGGTACGACGCGGTGGCGCTGGGCAACCACGAGTTCAACTACGGCATCGAGACGCTGCGGAAGTTCGAGTCGCAGTGCGACTTCCCGCTGCTCGGGGCCAACGCGGTGGACGCGAGGACGGAGAAGCCGGCGTTCCCGCCGTACTTCATGAAGCGGCTGCGCACCCCGCACGGCAAGGACGTGAAGGTGGCGGTCCTGGGTCTGACCAACCCGGGGATCGCGATCTGGGACAAGGCGTACGTGCAGGGTGTGCTGAAGTTCCCCGGTCTGGAGGAGCAGGCGGCGAAGTGGGTGCCGAAGCTGCGGTCGATGGGCGCGGACGTGGTGATCGTGTCGGCGCATTCGGGGGCTTCGGGGCAGTCGTCGTACGGGGATCAGGTGCCGTACGTGGAGAACGCGGCGGCGAATGTCGCGAAGCAGGTGCCCGGCATCGACGCGATCCTGGTGGGCCACGCGCATGTCGAGATCGAGCAGCAGCTGGTCACGAACGAGAAGACGGGCAGGACGGTCGTCCTCTCCGAACCCCTCTGCTACGCCGAGCGGTTGACGCTGCTCGACTTCGAACTGGTGTGGGACAAGGGCCGTTGGACGGTCGAGTCGGTGAAGGCGTCGCTGCGGAACACGAACACGGTGGCGGACGACCCGGAGATCTCGAAGCTGCTGGGTGAGCAGCACGAGGCGGTGGTGGCGTACGTCAATCAGGTCGTGGGGACGGCGAAGCAGACGCTGACGACGGTGGACGCCCGGTACAAGGACGCGCCGATCATCGATCTGATCAACAAGGTGCAGGCGGACGTGGTGGCGAAGGCGCTGGAGGGGACGGAGTACGCGTCGCTTCCGGTGCTGTCGCAGGCGTCGCCGTTCTCGCGGACGTCGGAGATTCCGGCGGGCGATGTGACGATCCGGGATCTGTCGAGCCTGTACGTGTACGACAACACGCTGGTGGCGAAGGAGATGACGGGTGCGCAGGTGCGGGCGTACCTGGAGTACTCGGCGGAGTACTTCGTGCGGACGGCGGCGGGGGCGCCGGTCGACGTCGACAAGCTGACGAACGCGAACAACCGCCCGGACTACAACTACGACTACGTGTCGGGGTTGTCGTACGACATCGACATCGCGCAGGCGCCGGGGTCGCGGATCAAGAACGTGACGTTCGACGGGAAGCCGCTGGACGACGCCGCGCGGTTCGTGTTCGCGGTGAACAACTATCGGGCGAACGGCGGCGGCGCGTTCCCGCATGTGGCGGGGGCGAAGGAGCTGTGGTCGGAGTCGACGGAGATCCGGACGCGGATCGCGGAGTGGGTGACGGCGAAGGGCGTCCTCGACCCGGCCGATTTCGCGTCGGTGGACTGGCGGTTGACGCGGGACGGGACGCCGGTGTTCGCGCAGTAGGTGGCGGGTCAGTCCTGGAGCCTGACCATGGTGCCGCGCTCTCCTGTCTGCTGTCCGGGCAGGGGGGCGCGGCGGTCGGGTGCGGTGAGGCCGAAGGTGGTGAAGGCGGTGCGCCGCGGCTGGGGGTAGGGGTTCTTGCCGGTGAGGCTGTTGAGGATGGTGGCGCTGCGCCAGGCGGCGAGGCCGAGGTCGGGGGCGCCGACGCCGTGGGTGTGGCGTTCGGCGTTCTGTACGTAGACGGCGCCCTGGACGCGGGTGTCGAGGACGAGGCGGAAGTGATCGTCGATGCGGGGGCGTTCGGAGGCGTCGCGGCGGAGGTAGGGGTCGAGTCCCGCGAGCATGCCGCTGAGGGGGCGTTCCTTGTAGCCGGTGGCGAGGACGACGGCGTCGGTGGTGAGGCGGGAGCGGGTGGCCTGCTGGCGGTGTTCGAGGTGGAGTTCGATCTTGGTGGCGGCGACGCGGCCCGCGGTGCGGACGCTGACGCCGGGGGTGAGGGTGGCGTCGGGCCAGCCGCCGCCGAGGGTGCGCTGGTAGAGCTCTTCGTGGATGGCGGCGATGGTGTCGGCGTCGATGCCCTTGTGGAGTTGCCACTGTGCGGGGACGAGGCGGTCGCGTTCGGCTTCGGGGAGGTGGTGGAAGTAGTGGCTGTAGTCGGGGGTGAAGTGTTCGAGGCCGAGTTTGCTGTACTCCATGGGCGCGAAGGCCTCGCTGCGGGCGAGCCAGTGGATCTTCTCGCGGCCCGCGGGGCGGGCGCGGAGCAGGTCGAGGAAGATCTCGGCGCCTGATTGTCCGCTGCCGATGACGGTGACGTGGTCGGCAGCGAGGAGCCGGTCGCGGTGGGCGAGGTAGTCGGCGGAGTGGATGACGGGGAGGTTGGGCGAGTCGACGAGCGGCTTGAGCGGGTCGGGGACGTAGGGGGCGGTTCCGACGCCGATGGCGACGTTCTTGGTGTAGGTGCGGCCGAGGGCCTCGGCTTCGCCTTCGGCGTCGAGCTGGGTGTAGTCGACTTCGAAGAGGGAGCGTTCGGTGTTCCAGCGGACGGCGTCGACCTGGTGGGAGAAGTGCAGTCCGGGGAGGTTCTCGCTGACCCAGCGGCAGTAGGCGTCGTATTCGGCGCGCTGGATGTGGAAGCGCTCGGCGAAGTAGAAGGGGAAGAGGCGCTCGCGGGTCTTGAGGTAGTTGAGGAAGGTCCAGTGGCTGGCGGGGTCGGCGAGGGTCACCAGGTCGGCGAGGAACGGGACTTGGAGGGTGGCGCCCTCGATGAGGAGGCCGGGGTGCCAGTGGAAGTCGGGGCGCTGTTCGTAGAACGCGGTGTCGAGCTCGGTGAGGGGGTGGGCGAGCGCGGCGAGCGAGAGGTTGAACGGGCCGATGCCGATGCCGACGAGGTCGCGGGGTGCTTCGTTGCGCGGTGTGGAGGGCTTGCGGGCGGGCGCGGCTGTCATCGGGGGGTGTGTCCTTCCACCAGGTCCAGGAGGGCGGTGAGGTCTTCGGGGGTGGCGTGCGGGTTGAGCAGGGTGGCTTTCAGGTACAGCCGGCCGTCCATGCGAGCGCGGCCGAGCACGGCGCGCCCTTCGGTGAGGAGGCCGCGGCGGATCGCGGCGACGGTCTCGTCGTTCGCGTCGCTGGGCCGGAAGAGGACGGTGGTGAGGGTAGGAGTGTCATACAGCTCGAACCGCGGGTCGGCGTCGACGAGTCGGGCCAGGTGGTGGGCGAGCGCGGTGACGTCGTCGACGAGGGCGGCGAGTCCGGTGCGGCCGAGGGCCTTGAGGGTGACGGCCGTCTTGAGGACGTCGGGGCGGCGGGTGGTGCGCAGGGAGCGGCCGAGGAGGTCGGGGAGGCCGGCTTCGGTGTCGTCGTCGGCGTTGAGGTAGTCGGCCTGGTGTCCGAGTGCGGTGGTCTCGGTGGTGTCGCGTACGGCGAGGATGCCGGCGGCGACGGGCTGCCAGCCCAGCTTGTGCAGGTCGAGGGCGACGGTGTGGGCGCGGGCCAGGCCGTGCAGCTTGGGGGCTTCGCGGGGGCTGAAGAGGGCGCCTCCGCCGTACGCGGCGTCGATGTGGAGGCGGGCGCCGTGCCGTTCGGTGACGTCGGCGATCTCGGGGAGCGGGTCGATGAGCCCGGCGTCGGTGGTGCCGGCGGTGGCGGCGACGAGTTTCGGCCCCGGTACGTCGGTGAGCGCCTCGTCGAGGGCGGCCGGGTCGAGGGTCCCGGCGGGGGCGGGCACGACGACCGGTTCGGGCAGCCCGAGCAGCCAGGCGGCGCGGACGAGGCTGTGGTGGGCGTTGGCCCCGACGAAGAGGTGCACGGGTTCGCCGGGGGCGGCGGCCTCCCGGGCGAGCAGCACGGCGAGCTGATTGGCTTCGGTGCCGCCGGTGGTGATGAGGGCGTCGGGGGTGGGGCGGGCCTGGTCGGGGCGGCCGGCGTCGGGGGCGGGGTGGGCCCGGTCGGGCGTGGGGCGGGCCCGGTCGGGGCGGCCGGCGTCGGGGGCGGGGTGGGCCCGGTCGGGCGTGGGGTGGGCCCGGTCGGGGTGGTCGGTGTCGGGTGTGGGGGTGGGGTGGCCGTGGGGCCCGAGTGTGAGGCCGGACCGGGCGAGGCCGTCGTGGGGTTCGGGTGTGGGGGTGGCTGGCTGGGTGCTGTCGTCGCCGCCCGCGGGGGCGTGTCGGCCGTAGACCTCGTGGGCGAGGGTCGTGGTGACCAGGGTTTCGAGGGCGGAGGCGGCGGGGGCCTGGTCCCAGGAGTCCATCGACGGGTTGAGGGCGCTCGCGGCGAGGTCCGCGGCGGTGGCGACGGCCAGCGGCGGGCAGTGCAGGTGCGCCGCGCAGAGCGGGTCGGCGGGGTCGGCGGCGCCTTCGGCGAGGGCCGTGACGAGGGTGCGCAGCGCCTCTTCGGGGCCCGTGCCGTGGGTGGGCAGCAACTCTCCTACGTGATGGTGGAGTTGCGCCGTCACGGTGGCGGGGCCCCCGGCGGGGAGGGGGCCGCCTCGGTGGGTGGCGCCCTTGTGCAGGGCGTCGAGGACTGTGGCGAGCAACGGCCGCAGGGCGTCGGGGCCTTGTACTCCTCCGGCGAGGGGCGGCGTGTTGCGCATACGGGTCCTTCTGGTCGCGGACGTACGTGGGGCATCAGCTTTGCGTTTTGGGTGGTGGTACGTCGCCGGTACGGCGGAAGCTGACCCGAAAGGGGTATGGGGTGGTCGGGTGGGTTCTGGTGGAGCGGGGGCGGGTTGGCCGGGGCGGGGTGCGGGTGTGGTGGCGGTTCGCCGGGGCGGGGCGAGGGTCGGTGTGGGGTGGCGGTCCGCCGGGGGTGGGGTGGGTTCGCGGCGACGGGGTGGGGTGTCGTCAGGTGTCGGGTGGTTCGGGGGCTGGCCTGTTCCTGGCCCATCCCCTCCGGGGGGTTTCGGCCGCCCGGGGCTCGGCCGTTCCTCGGCCCGTGCCGTGGTCGGCCCCTGGGGCTTCGCCCCAGTTCCCCCCGGGCGTCCTTCGGGCTGGTCCTCAATCGCCGGACGGGCTTGGGCAGTCCACCGTCGGGTCGACTGTGCGCCGGGGCGGAACTGCTCCTCCTCCCCCGCCCCCGTGTGGACGAGCGCGATGGTCCGGTTCGGTGCGGCGAGTGGCCCTGGTTGGCCGGTGCCGCCTGCCTCGGCTTCCGCCGCCTACTCCCCACCCACCCGCCCCCTCCAGGGGCTTAGGCCCACGGGGCCCCGGCATCGAGGTCGCTTGTCGTTCTCCTCGCCCCCTCCCGGGTCGCGAACGCAGGGCCATGGCCCCGGCCCGTGTCACGTGTTGCGCGGGGAAGGGAGTGTGGGGGGGCGTGCCGTGGTGGGGGCAGCCCCGGGGGCCGAAGCTCCCGGAGGGGCAGGCGGTGGAGAAGTGGGCGGAAGCCGGGGCAGGTAGCGGCGGCAACCGGGGCGGGCGGCGCCGGACATCCGGGACGCCGACCACGGCGCCGTACCGAAGCGCCGGGTCCGTGTGGGGTCCAGGGAGGGCATCGCCACGGTGGCCGCGTTCGCTGCCCGGTGCAGCGTGAGAGGGACGGCGAGGTTTGGCACGGGGCAGCCCCCCCCCCGAACCCGAAGCTCCCGGTGGAGGCGGGCGGGTGGGAGAAGGGCGGCGGAACCGGGACAGGCGGCGCCGGGCAACCAGGCCGGGGGACGCCGGGTATCCAGGACGGGCCCCGACAAGTGCGCTACACCGGAACCCCCGCTCCCACGCAGGGCCCGGGCCATCACCACGGTGCCGCGTCCAGGTCCCGGTGCAGCGCGAGAGAACGTGCGAGTTGCGGGACAGGCGCAACCTCGTGGGGCCGAAGCCCCCGGAGCGGGCGGGCGGGCGGGAGATGAGCGGCGGAAGCCGGGGCGGGCGGCGCCGGGCAACCAGGGCAGGCACCGGCCACCGCGGCGTACCGGAACCCCGGGCCCGTGCAGGGCCCGGGGGCATGAGCCACGCTGCCTCGCCCCGGCGCCGCCGGACCGTGGAACCGGTGGCCCCCGGAGGAGGCCCCTACCGGTTGCGGACCCGGAGGGCTCGGGTGAGGTCGTCGAGCTGGTCGATGAGTTTGCGGCGCAGGGACGGGGGCGCCGTCGGGACGTGGGACTCGGCCTCCCGGAGCGTCTCCGGAGTGATGGCGTAGACGGGGAACGCGTCGCGGCCCGCCGCGACGGCGATCGCGGGGCCCCGGCGCGCGGCGAGCGCGGTGGCGTCGGTGAAGTAGCGGGGGACGTAGTCCCGCAGGAGGTCGGTCTGTTCGGGCTGCCAGAAGCCCTGGGCGGTGGCGGTGAAGAGGTAGTTGGAGAGGTCGTGGGCGGGGTCCGTGGTGAACATGGCCGCCCAGGCCTCCGCCTTGGTCTGCGGGTCCGGCAGGGACGCGCGGCAACGGGCCGCGCCCTCCTGCCCCGTGGCGCTGGGGTCGTGGGCGAGCTCCGCCTCGATGACGGCCTCGTCGACGGCGCCGAGGACGCTGAGCCGGCCGAGGATGCGCCAGCGCAGCTCGGGGTCGAGTTCGGGCCCGCCGGGCACGGCCCCGGAGTCGTACCAGTCGCGGATGACGTCGGCGTGCCGTGCGGCGTCGATGAGGTGTCGTACGGCGGTGAGACGCAGTCCGGGGTGGCCGCCGTCCTCGGTGCGGCGGATGAAGTCCTCGCAGAGGGCGGTGATGAGGTCGAGGGCCTCGGGCCGCTCGGCTGGGTCGGTGTAGCGGTCGGCGACCTGGGTGTGGGCGAAGGTGAGGACGCCCTGGACGAGGGCGAGGTCGCTCTCCTCGGGGAGGTGGGCCGCGACGGTCGCCAGGTGGTCGGCGGGGGCGAGTTCGCCGTCGCGGACCATGTCGCGCAGCGCGTTCCACACGACGGTGCGGGTGAGGGCGTCGGGGATGCCGGAGAGTCCGCGGAGGGCGGCTTCCTCGGAGGCGGCGTCGAGGCGGATCTTGGCGTAGGTGAGGTCCTGGTCGTTGGGGACGATCAGGGCGGGGCGGGGGCCGTGGAACGTGAGGCTCTCCCCGGGGATCTCGACGTGGAGGCGTTCGCGGAGGACGAAGGCGCGGGGGTCGGTGGGGGCGCGGTCGTAGAGGGCGACGGCGATGCGGTGCGGGCGGCTGCCCGTGCGGTCGACGGTGAGCGTCCAGGTGTCGTCGGTCTCGGTGACGTACGTGGTGAGGGTGTCGACGCCGGTGGTGCGCAGCCAGGCGTCGGCCCAGGCGTGGACGTCGCGGTCGGTGCCGGAGGCGAGGGAGTCGATGAAGTCGGCGAGGGTGGCGTTGCCGAACCTGTGGCGCTTGAAGTGGGTGTTGATGCCGGCGAGGAAGTCCTTCTCGCCGAGCCAGGTGACGAGCTGGCGGAGCGCGGAGGCGCCCTTGGCGTAGGAGATGCCGTCGAAGTTGAGGAGCGCGGAGGCCGTGTCGGGCACGGCCTCGGGGGCGACGGGGTGGGTGGAGGGGCGCTGGTCGGCGTCGTATCCCCAGGTCTTGCGGGCGACGCCGAAGTCGATCCAGGTGTCGGTGTACCGGGTGGCTTCGGTGAGGGTCTGGTAGCCCATGTACTCGGCGAACGACTCGTTGAGCCAGATGTCGTCCCACCACTTGAGGGTGACGAGGTCGCCGAACCACATGTGGGCCATCTCGTGGGCGATGACCATGGCGCGGGTCTGGCGTTCGGTGTCGGTGACGGCGGAGCGGTAGACGAATTCGTCGCGGAAGGTGACGAGCCCGGGGTTCTCCATGGCGCCGGCGTTGAATTCGGGGACGAACGCCTGGTCGTAGGAGTCGAAGGGGTAGGGCTCCTCGAACTTCTCGTGGTAGCGGTCGAAGCACGCGCGCGTGGCGTCGAGGATCTCGTCGGCGTCGGCGTCGAGGTACGGCGCGAGGGAGCGGCGGCAGTGCAGGCCGAAGGGGAGGCCGCGGTGTTCGGTGCGGATGGAGTGCCAGGGGCCCGCGGCGACGGCGACGAGGTAGGTGGACAGGAGGGGCGTCGTGGCGGCGCGCCACGTGCCCTCCCCCAGGTGTTCGGTGACGCCGTTGGCGAGGACGGTCCAGCCTTCGGGGGCGGTGACGGTGAGGTCGAAGCGCGCCTTGAGGTCGGGCTGGTCGAAGGCGGCGAAGACGCGCTGCACGTCCTCCATGAACAGCTGCGTGTACGTGTACGTCTCGCCGTCGGTGGGGTCGGTGAAGCGGTGCATGCCCTCGCCGGTGTGCGAGTAGTGCATGGCGGTGTCGACGCGGAGCTCGTGGGGGCCGGGGGTGAGGCCCGTGAGCGGGAGCCGGTTGTCGGTGAGGGTGGCCGGGTCGAGGGGCTGCCCGTCGAGGGTGACGGAGCGGAGCTCGGCGGGCTTGAGCTCGACGAAGGTGTCGCCTTCGGCGCGCGCGGTGAACCGGATCGCGGTGCGGGAGTCGAAGGTGTCGGCGCCGGTCGTCAGGTCCAGGGCGACGGTGTAGCTCTGGACGTCGATGAGCCGGGCTCGGGTCTGCGCTTCGCTGCGCGTCAGTACGGGCATGCGGTCATGCTGCCGTACGCCTCCGGCGGGGGCCAGGGTGGATCATTTCGGGTCACCGTGGTTGCGGTCGCGGGGCGCTGCCCCGGACCCCGCTCCTCAATCGCCGGAGGGGCTTGATTTGCCGAACCGGGCCTAACTTGCCGGACCGTCGGTGGAGCTGGACTCAGCTGCGATCTGCTCGTGGTGGCGGATGACCTCGCTGATGATGAAGTTGAGGAACTTCTCGGCGAAGGCGGGGTCGAGTTTGGCGTTCTCCGCGAGTTGGCGGAGGCGTTCGATCTGGCGGGACTCGCGGGCGGGGTCCGCAGGGGGGAGGTCGTGTTCGGCCTTGAGGTGGCCGACCTGCTGGGTGCACTTGAAGCGCTCGGCGAGCATGTGGACGACGGCGGCGTCGATGTTGTCGATGCTGTCGCGCAGGCGGCCGAGCTCGGCGCGCACGGCCGGGTCGACTGCCGACTTGTCGTGGGGCTTGCTGGTGGTCATGACGGGTCAGCCTACGTGGAGCATGGGTGGGTCGTCGGGGTCGGGGATCTTGTCGGACCAGCCGCCGGGGACGGCGCGGCCCTGTTGTTCGCGGAAGCGGACGGGTGCGGTGCCGACGCGGCGGGTGAAGAGGCGGGAGAAGTAGGCGGGGTCGTCGTAGCCGACGCGGCGGGCGACGGCGGCGACGGGGAGTTCGGTGGCGGCGAGGAGTTCCTTGGCGCGGCCGAGGCGGATGCCGAGGAGGTAGTCCTTGGGGCTGCATCCGGCGCCGCGGCGGACGGCGGTGCGCAGTTCGGCGGGGGTCATGCCGTGCCGGGCGGCGTGGGCGGCGACGGACAGCGGTTGGAAGGCGTCGCGGGCGAGGGCCTGGAGGACGGGGTCGCCGTCGGGGGCGAGGTCGGCGCGGGCGCGGCGCAGGGCGACGAGGAGTTCGTGGACGGCGGCGCCGGTCTCGACCTCCAGCAACGGATTTCCGCGGCGGGCGGCGCGGGCGATGCGGCCGACGGCGGCGCGGGCCTGGGCGGCGTCGGAGAGCGGGACGACGGGGCGCTCGGGTTCGATGTAGCCGAGTTCGGTGTACGTGGTGGTGGCGGGGCCCGTGAAGTCGACGAAGCACTCGTCCCAGCCGGTGTCGGGGTCGGCGCCGTAGTGGTGGGGTCGTCCTGGGGTGAGCCAGATGAGGGCGGGGGCGGTGACGGTGCGGCGGTGGCCTTCGGGGTCCTGGTACCAGCCGCTGCCTGCGGTGACGACGACGGCGACGTGGTGGTCGAGGGTGCGCGGTCCGACGGTCGGCAGGAGGCCGTGCTGGAGGCCGACGCCGAGGCAGACGAGGCCGAGGCGGTGGTGGGCCGGGCTGGGCGTGAAGTACCGCATCCAGGTGTGGTACGTGGGCATTTTTCCCCTCCCGTGGTGGTGCGTGCGGGCGTCCCCGTCCAACACCGGCCGATCTTTGTCCATGGACCCCGTCGGCCGCCAGAGGTGAGGGTGGCGGCCGGTGGGTGATGCGGCCCATCTGGCACGGAGGAGCACGTGATGACGGATTTCTGGGTGGGCGAGGACGCGTTCGAGGTGGACGGGCGGCCGGTGCGGCTGCTGTCGGGGGCGCTGCACTACTTCCGGGTGCACGAGGAGCAGTGGGGGCACCGGCTGCGGATGCTGCGGGCGATGGGCCTGAACTGTGTGGAGACGTACGTGCCGTGGAATCTGCACGAGCCGCGCCCGGGTGAGGTGCACGACGTGGGGGCGTTGGGGCGCTTTCTGGACGCCGCCCGGAGCGAGGGGCTGTGGGCGATCGTGCGGCCGGGGCCCTACATCTGCGCGGAGTGGGAGAACGGGGGGCTTCCGCACTGGCTGACGGGTCGGCTGGGGGCACGCGCGCGTACCAGCGATCCGGCGTTCCTGGCGGCGGTGGAGCGCTGGTTCGGGGTGTTGTTGCCGCAGATCGTGGAGCGGCAGGTGGACCGGGGTGGTCCGGTGCTGATGGTGCAGGTGGAGAACGAGTACGGCAGTTACGGCTCGGACCGGCGCTATCTGCGGGCGCTGGCCGATCTTCTGGTGGGGCTCGGGGTGAGTGTGCCGCTGTTCACGTCGGACGGGCCCGAGGACCACATGCTGACCGGGGGTTCGGTGCCGGGGGTGCTGGCGACGGTGAATTTCGGGTCCCGCGCGCGTGAGGCGTTCGAGACGCTTCGTGGGCACCAGCCGTCGGGGCCGTTGATGTGCATGGAGTTCTGGTGCGGCTGGTTCGACCACTGGGGTGCGGAGCGCGTCGGGCGGGATCCGCGGGAGGCGGCGCAGGCGCTGCGGGAGATCCTGGAGTGCGGGGCGTCGGTGAATCTGTACATGGCGCACGGCGGGACGAGTTTCGGTGGCTGGGCGGGTGCGAATCGGGGTGGTGGCGCGCTGCACGACGGGCCTCTCGAGCCGGATGTGACGTCGTACGACTACGACGCGCCGATCGACGAGTTCGGCCGGCCCACGGAGAAGTTCTGGCTGTTCCGTGAGGTGCTCGCCGGATACGCGGAGGGGCCGCTGCCGGACGTGCCGCCCCAGCCGGCGGCGCTCGCGGGGCCGGTCGCGGCGGAGCTGACGGCGTTCACGGCCCTGGGCGGCGTACTGGAGGCGCTGGGCGGCCCGGAGGCGGAGTACGCGGTGCCGCCGTCGTTCGAGGACCTGGACGTGGACCGTGGCCTGGTGCGGTACGAGGTCGTGGTGCCGGGGCCCCGGCAGCCGTATCCGCTGCTTGCGCGCGGGCTGCGGGACCTGGCGGTCGTGTACGTCGACGGGGTGCGGGCCGGGATGCTCACGGAGGAGGAGCCGATGCTCGCCGAGCCGGTGCCCGGGCACGCGCGCGTGGAGTTGTGGGTGGAGTCCCTGGGGCGCGTCAACTATGGGCCGCGCACGGGTGAGCCGAAGGGCGTCACGCGCGGGCTGCTGCACGAGCGGCAGTTCCTGCACGGCGTACGGGCACAGGGGCTGCGCCTCGACGCCGTCACGGCCTCCGCGGTGGCCGCGCTGCCGTCCGATGTGCCGGACGGGGAGGGCCGGGGCCTGCACCGGGGGTCGTTCGAGGTGTCGGCGCCCGGTGACGCGGCGCTCGAACTGCCGGGCTGGGGGCGGGGGTTCGTGTGGGTGAACGGGTTCTGCCTGGGCCGCTACTGGTCGGCGGGCCCGCAGCAGTCCCTGTACGTGCCGGGGCCGGTGCTGCGGGAGGGCGTGAACGAGGTGTGGGTCCTGGAGCTGGACGGGGCCGGGGAGCGGCGGCTTCTGCTCCGGTGAGGTCGCCCGAGGGCCCGGGGCGCTCCCCCGGGCCCTCGGGATCCGCTCAGTCGGCCTCGGTCACCTCGAAGGCGTCCAGCGTGAACTCCGCCGTGCCGTCGTCGCCCGTCTTGCGCAGGCCCACCCATGCCTCGCCCTTGTCCGGAGCCGTGAACTCGTAGGTCAGCGCGGCGGGTTCGGTGGCCACCGGCAGCGCCTCGCGGGACAGTTCCTTGGCCGCCGGCTCGTCGACCGCCGTGATCCAGGCGTACTGTCCTGCCTTCTCGTTCTCGTAGCGGAAGGACACCCGGTACCGCTTTCCCGGCTCGAAGCGGGCCGTGTGCGGGACCGTGCGGTAGACCAGGCCGGTGTTCTCGCCGCGGGACTTGAGGGACTGGGTGCCGTCGACGACGTCGTCGATCGCCTTCCCGTTCCAGCCGCGCTGGGTGTACGGGGCGTGCCGCTGGGCGATGTGGGTGCGGGGGTCGGTGGAGCCGCCCGCGTCGCCCTTCACGAACGGGCCCCAGCCCTGGGGGACGTGCTCGAAGTCCTCGTGAACCACGGTTCCGGCGGGCGGCTTCGGTGCGGGCGATGCCACGATACGTACATTGTCGAAGCGGACGCGGGCCGAACCGGCGGCGGTGCGCAGGGCGAGGGTGACCGGGCCGCCGCCTTCGGGGACGGTGAAGTACGTCGTCATGCGCTGGAAGCGGGTGCCGTGCTTGCGGTCGGCGGCCACGTAGTTGCCCGCCGTGGAGGTGTCGGTGCGGTTCGTGGCGGTCACGCCGTCGGCCGTACGGACCTCCAGGGTCGCCGTGCGCCGCTCCCCCGCCTTGGCGCCGACCTCGACCTGCACCGACGCGGCGTAGGAGCCGGGGGCAAGCCTGGCCAGGCGCTGGGAGACCGTGGCGGCGGCGCCGGGGCCCACGACGAGTTCGTAGTCGCCGAGGTCACTGAGCTCGACCGTGGCGGGCCCGGAGACCGTCCAGCCCTTCAGGGAGCCGGAGTTGAAGCCGGGGTCGTGCAGCGGCGTGCCCTGACCCCAGTCGGGCGCGCGGTCGAGGTCGGTGCGGGTCCGATAGAGGACGTAGGGCTGGTCGGCGTCGGCCTTCAGCGTCACCTTGCCGCCGGACACGGTGACGTACGAGACGAAGACGCGGCCCTGGTCGGTGAGCCGGTACAGGGCGACCCGGCCGCTGCTCTCCCACGCGCGCGGGAGGCGCCAACTCGTGCTGCCGCCCTTGGGGTTGTAGTGGTACAGCTTCGCCGGGTCGGTGGCGCGGCGCGGTTCCCACGGCAGCAGGTAGGTGCCGTCGTCGTAGACGAGGCGGTCGTCGGTGGTGATGCGGCGGGCGCCGGACGTGTCGGTGACGCTCGTGCGGGTGGCGCCGGAGAACGTGATCTCGTGCGCGCCCCACGTCCTGATCGGCTGCGCCTGGAGGTACTTGGCGGGCAGCGAGTGCGTCCAGATCAGGCGGTAGAAGTCGGCCCAGTCGGTCTTTCCGGTCCAGCCCTCGAAGTTGCCCATGCGGGCGATGCCGAGGAGGGTCGGCCACTTGTCGGCGAAGACGTCCTTCTGGTGGTTGCGGATGAAGCGGATGAGCTGCGAGTTGATGCCGCGCGAGGTGTCGGGGCCGTAGTCGGTCTCGGTCGCCCAGTGGGACCACAGGGACGATCTCTCGAAGCCGTGGCCCCATTCGGAGGTGACGTTCCAGCCCTGCTCGCGGAAGGTGCGCTGGAGGCGGTCGGAGGTCCAGCCGGACTCGCGGAACACGTCGATGTAGAGGGTGTTGAGCGCCGGGTCGGCGTCGCGGCGCAGGTCGGCGAAGCGCTTGACGATGTCGCCGGAGACGAGGTCGCGGCGCTGGTCGATGCGGTAGCTCTGGTCGAGCCAGTCCCACTGCTCGTTCGTCTTGTCGACGAGGGTCTCGGAGAAGGCGTTGGCGACGGGGTACGACTCGGTGGCGTTGACGTGGACGCCGAAGTCGCTGTTCCACTTCTTGCCCTCGCGGACCAGGGTGTTGAG
Source organism: Streptomyces sp. SDT5-1 (assembly GCF_052245995.1). Classification (NCBI taxonomy): domain Bacteria; kingdom Bacillati; phylum Actinomycetota; class Actinomycetes; order Kitasatosporales; family Streptomycetaceae; genus Streptomyces; species Streptomyces sp. SDT5-1. The sequence continues at coordinate 2,586,956 of NZ_CM125963.1, forward strand.
GTCGTCGAGGCCGCCCGCGCGCGTGTTGTAGTTGCCCGCGTAGTCGGGGTGCGCGGAGTCGTGGCCCTCGGACTGGTAGCCCTTGAGGAGCGTGTACTGGCGCAGCCCGTCGGTGGCGAGGTGGATGCGCTTGACGTTGTCGAGGGTCGCGAGGAACGGGTTGGTGGCCTGCGAGGCGAAGTTGAACGGGATGTGCGGGACGACCCGCAGGTGCTGCTCGTCTGCGCCGCGCGGCGTCACGGCGATGTCGCGGAAGGCGATGGCGGCGTCCTGCCAGTCGACCTTCCCGTCACCATTGCGGTCGCCGGTGATGACGACGGTCGCGTACGGGAGGGGTTCGGTGGCGTCGACCGGGGAGGTGGCGGCGCGGTGGGTCCACTGGCCCGGGGCGATGCGGGCGGCGGTGTGGCCCTCGCGGCGGACGGTCTCGCGCCAGAGGCGGCCGTTCTCCCAGGTGGTTCCGGCGGCGCTGGTCGGCTTGTCGTAGCTGGTGTTGGTCTCGACGGCGCCGGCCAGCTTGTCGTGGGCGACGACGGCGTACGCGCATCCTGTGGGCGCCTGGGCGGGGCTGTCGGCGGTGGGGGTGACGAGGGTGTCGCCGCTCTTGGCCTTGTCGAGCTGCACGGTGGCGGCGAGGAGGGCGGCGCCGGGCTGGTCGCTGCGGACGGACAGCAGGGCGAGGCCGGGGATCTGGAGAGTGCCGACGCGCAGTTGCGCCGTGTCGCTAATCTTCGTGACGCGCCAGTCGACCTGCTTGCCGTCGACGGCGATGCGGATGTCGATGGTCGTGCCGCCCGACAGCGCGAGGCGGTAGTCGGCGTGGTCGGCGGCGGGCGCGCACGTCACCTTCGGGGTGTGCTCGGTGCCGTCGATCAGGAGCGTGGTGACCGGGTCCGGCTGGGCGTGCAGCACGGCGCCGGTGGCGCGGTCGGTGTAGGAGACGACGACGGGGAAGGCGGTGCTGACGCGGACGTCGAGGTCCTTGGACCGGAGCACGGCGACACCGTCCGCGGCGGGTGCGGTGGTCGCGGCGCGGGCCGTGCCGGTGAGGCCGAGGCCGAGCGCGGCGGCCGCGCCGCCGACCGCGCCCGCCGCGACGAGGGTCCTGCGGGTGGGTCCTTGCGACACCTCCCCGTACCCCGAGTCCTCCGCGTTCTCCCGGTTCTCCGACGGCTGGCCTTGGGGCTGCTCGGGCACGGCGCACTCCTTCTCACGGCGGCTTGGCGTGCCGATCACGATGCGCCGGGCGGGGTGCGGCGGCCCATGGACAAAGGGGCGGCAGGTCTTGGATTAATGGCCGTACTCTGGAGTCGCCGGGTCCCGGCCCGGCCGACCCTGGGGGTGCGCGCGTGGTGGACGGCGGACCGGTGGTGCACGGCTATCCGCATCTGGAGACGGTGCGGACGGCGATCACGGCTCTCTACCGACGGATCTCGTACGACGCGGTGCACTCGTTCGCGCCGAGCGTGGCCCCCGCGGACGTGGCGTTCGCCGACGACGACGATCTGTATCTGGGTGTGCAGCGGGTGGCGCGCGAGCTGGTGCGGCACTATCGGCTGCCCGACGCGCGGATGATCGTGAGCTTCCGGGAGATGCGGCACGCGGCGAGCGTCGAACTGGCGGCGGGGCCCGAGTACTTCATCGAGCTGAACGACCGGTTCCGTACGCATCGCCGGGACATCGGCGCGGCGCTCGCGCACGAGATCATGCATGTGTATCTGCACCGCCTCGACCTGTCGCTGCCGGGGACGCGGGACAACGAGATCCTGACCGACACGGCGGCCACCTATCTGGGGGCGGGCTGGCTGCTCCTCGACGCGTACCGGGAGGACGCGGCGTCGTCGCAGAAGCTGGGGTATCTGACGCCGGAGGAGTTCGGGTACGTCCTGGCGAAGCGGTCGCTGGCCTTCGGCGAGGCGCCCGAGACGTGGTTCACGAGCCCGCAGGCGTACACGGCGTACGAGAAGGGGCTCGCACAGGCTCGGCGCGACGAGCGGCAGCCGCCACTGTCGGCCGCGGGCTGGGCGGGGCGGCGGCGGTACGCGAAGGACCGCAGGTACGCGCAGGACCACGGCCCGCGCGGCCTCGCCCCCGGAGGCCCCTACGCCTTCTCGGCGGGGGAAGGACCGCAGGGGCGGGGCGGCGGGCTGCGGGTGGCGTTCGCGTGCCCGACGTGCCATCAGCGGATCCGGGTGCCGGTGCGGGGCCGGGTGCGGGCGCGGTGCGGGCTGTGCCGGACGGTCCTGGAGTGCGACACGTAGGCATCCCGCGACCGCCCGGTTCGGCGGGAGAGCGCGGCCGGGCCCCGCTGCCATTCGGTCCCGGCGTCAGGACGCCCCGTACACCGCTCCCGGCACCTCCGCCCTCGCCAGCAGTTCGCGGGCGGCCTCCCCCGCGCCCGCCGGGGTCCACCGCTCCTCCTTGTCGACGGTCGGTCCCGGGCGCCAGCCCTCCATCACCGTGATCCGCCCGGCCTCCACCTCGAAGACCCGGCCGGTCACCCCGTCGGCCGGGGCGCCGGAGCCGAGCCAGACGACGAGCGGCGACACGTTCTCCGGAGCCATCGCGTCGAAGGTCCCGGCGCCGGGTGCCGCCATGGTGTCGGCGAACGTGGCCTCGGTCATCCGGGTGCGGGCGGCCGGCGCTATCGCGTTGACCTGCACGCCGTAGCGTCCCATCTCGGCCGCCGCGACCAGGGTCAGGCCGAGGATGCCGGCCTTCGCCGCGCTGTAGTTGCCCTGCCCGACCGAGCCCAACAGGCCCGCCCCGGAAGAGGTGTTGACGACCCGGGCCGTCGGGGTGCGGCCCGCCTTCGACTCGGCGCGCCAGTACGCGGCGGCGTGCTTGAGCGGAAGGAAGTGGCCCTTGAGGTGGACGCGCATGACGGCGTCCCAGTCGTCCTCGTCGAGGTTGACGAGCATCCGGTCGCGCAGGAACCCCGCGTTGTTCACCAGCGTGTCCAGGCGGCCGAAGGTGTCGACGGCCGCAGCGACGAGCGAGGCGGCGCCCTCGGCCGTGGCGATGTCGCCGCCGTGCGCGATCGCGTCGCCGCCGGACCTCCGTATCTCCTCGACCACGTGGGCCGCGGGGCTGTCCGGTGCGGGGGCGCCGTCCAGGCCGACCCCCAGATCGTTCACGACGACCTTCGCGCCCTCGGCCGCGTACGCGAGGGCGTGTGCGCGGCCGAGGCCGCGTCCGGCCCCCGTGACGGCGACGACCCGTCCCGCGCACAGTCCCTCGCCTGTCGGCTGTCCGCCCGGTCCGCTCGACGTACCGTTCGTCATCTCACGCCTCCTTGTTGACCGTTGCCGCGTTCAGGAACGCGGGGAGTTCGCCACCGCCGTGCATCAGCAGGCTCGCCCCCGTGATGTACGAGGCGGCGTCCGACGCCAGGAACACGGCGGCGTCGCCGACCTCGCGGGGCTCGGCGAGGCGGCCCATCGGCACCGTCGCCCCGACCGCCGCGATGCCGTCCTCGTCCCCGTAGTGCAGTGCGCTCAGCTCCGTGCGGACCATGCCGAGCACCAGCGTGTTCACCCGGATCTCGGGCGCCCACTCCACCGCCATGGACCGCGCGAGATGTTCGAGCCCCGCCTTCGCCGCCCCGTACGCGGCGCTGCCCGGCGAGGGGCGGCTGCCGCTGACGCTGCCGATCATGACGATGGATCCGCGGGCTGCGGCGAGCTTCTCGCGGGCGGCGAGCGATGCGGTGAGCGCCGCCGTCAGGTTCAGCTCGAGCACGCGCGCGTGCCGGGCCGCGTCGGCCTCCGCGAGCGGCCGGTACGGCGTGCCCCCCGCGTTGTTCACCAGCACGTCGACCCGGTCGAGGCCCGCGAACAGCTCCTCCACGGCCGCCGCGTCCCGCAGGTCGACGGGGAGGAACTCGCAGCCGTCCACCGGCTGTTCGGGAGGTCTGCGGGCGCAGGTGATCACCCGTGCACCGGCCTTCGCGAAGGCGCTCGCGATGCCCGCGCCCACTCCCCTCGTACCGCCCGTGACGACGGCGACCCGGCCGCTCAGGCCCATCCCGATCCCCTCTCCGACCCCTTCGGGTCCACGTGCCCCGACCGCTGCCCGCACCATTCCGCTGCTTCCCGCCGCCTGCTACCGTCATCGACGTACCAAACAAACGTTAGGTGGAAAGGTAGCTGAACGCCATGGGTGTCTCCACCTCCTCACCCGAAAAGGGCATCGCCGTCGTCACGGTGGACTTCCCTCCCGTCAACGCGCTGCCGGTGCGCGGCTGGTACGAGCTGGCCGACGCCGTGCGCGCGGCGGGCCGCGACCCCGATGTGCGCTGCGTCGTGCTGACCGCGGCCGAGGGCTCCCGTGGGTTCAACGCGGGGGTGGACATCAAGGAGATGCAGCGCGAGACGGCCGCGGCGGGCGGCGGGCACAGCGCCCTGATCGGGGCCAACCGCGGCTGCTACGAGGCCTTTTCGGCGGTGTACCAGTGCGAGGTTCCGGTCGTCGCGGCGGTCGGCGGCTTCTGCCTGGGCGGCGGCATCGGGCTCGTGGGGAACGCGGACGCGATCGTGGCGAGCGACGACGCGACGTTCGGACTGCCCGAGCTGGACAGGGGCGCGCTCGGCGCGGCCACGCACCTGGCCCGCCTCGTCCCCCAGCACCTGATGCGGGCGCTGTTCTACACGTCGCGCACGGCGACGGCCGCCGAGCTGCACGCGCACGGCTCGGTGTGGCGGGTCGTACCGCGCGCGGAACTGCGCGGGGCCGCGCTCGAACTCGCCCGCGACATCGCCCGCAAGGACGGCTGTCTGCTCCGCCTCGCCAAGTCCGCGCTGAACGGGATCGACCCCGTCGACGTGCACCGCAGCTACCGCTTCGAGCAGGGCTTCACCTTCGAGGCGAACCTCAGCGGCGTCGCCGACCGGGTCCGCGACACCTTCGGACAGGAGACCGACCGATGAGCACACCGGACACGACCGACAAGACACTTTCGCCCGACGAGGTGGTCGGGCGGCTGCGCAGCGGCATGACGATCGGCATCGGCGGCTGGGGCTCGCGCCGCAAACCAATGGCGCTCGTGAGGGCGTTGCTGCGCAGCGACGTCACGGACCTCACCGTCGTCTCGTACGGCGGTCCGGACGTCGGGATGCTCGCGGCGGCCGGGAAGATCCGCAAGCTGGTCGCGGCGTTCGCGACGCTCGACTCGATCCCGCTGGAGCCGAACTTCAGGGCGGCGCGCCAGAAGGGCGCGTTCGAGCTCATGGAGATCGACGAGGCGATGTTCATGTGGGGGCTGCACGCGGCGGCGAACCGGCTGCCGTTCCTGCCCGTGCGCGCCGGGATCGGCTCGGACGTCATGCGGGTCAATCCGGGGCTGCGGACGGTGACGTCGCCGTACGAGGACGGGGAGACGTTCGTCGCGATGCCCGCGCTGCGGATGGACGCGGCGCTCGTGCACGTGAACCGGGCGGACCGCGCGGGCAACGGCCAGTACCTGGGCCCGGACCCGTACTTCGACGACCTGTTCTGCGAGGCGGCGGACAGCGCGTACGTGTCGTGCGAGCAGCTGGTCGACGGCTTCGGGGCGGACACGGTGCCGCAGACGCTGCTGGTCAAGCGGCACTCCGTGACGGGGGTCGTGGAGACGCCGCACGGGGCGCACTTCACGTCGTGCGTGCCGGACTACGACCGGGACGAGGCCTTCCAGAAGCTGTACGCGAGCACGCCCTGGGAGGAGTTCGCCGAGCGGTTCCTGCCGCCCGGCGGTGACGAGAAGCAGTACCAGTCCGCCGTTCAGGCCTGGCACGAGGAGCAGAAGTGAGCGTCACGACGACAGAGGTGACCCGCGCCGAGTACTGCGTGATCGCGTGCGCCGAGGCCTGGCGGGACAACGGGGAGGTGCTGGCCAGCCCGATGGGCCTGATCCCGTCGGTGGGGGCGCGGCTCGCCAAGCGCACCTTCTCCCCCGGGCTGCTGCTGACCGACGGTGAGGCGCGGATCGTCGGGCTCGACGGCGAGGCGGAGGGCTGGCTCCCGTACCGGCAGCATCTGACGATGGTGACCGGCGGGAAGCGGCACGTGATGATGGGGGCGAGCCAGCTCGACCGGTTCGGCAACCAGAACATCTCCTGCATCGGCGACTGGGAGCGGCCCGACCGGCAGCTCCTCGGGGTGCGCGGCGCGCCCGTCAACACGCTGAACAATCCGGTGAGTTACTGGGTGCCCAGGCACAGCCGTCGCGTGTTCGTCGAGAAGGTCGACATGATCAGCGGTGTCGGCTACGACAGCGCGGCGGCGGCCGGCCCGTCGGCGACGCGGTTCCATCGCATCCCGCGCGTGGTGACGAATCTGGCGGTCCTCGACTTCGACACCGCGGACCACGCGATGCGGCTCGTGTCCGTGCACCCGGGCGTCACGGTGGCGGAGGTCCAGGAGGCGACCGGGTTCCCGCTCGTCCTCCCGGAGGGCGGCGAGGTGCCGGCCACGCGGGAGCCGACGGCCGAGGAGCTGCGGCTGATCCGGGAGGTCGTCGACCCCGGCTCCCGGCGGGACCTGGAGGTCGAGCCGGTATGACGCCGCCCTCCGAACCGGCCCCCGACTCGGGCGCGTTCACCCTCCCCACGGCGCTGACCCGGCTGACCGGTGTGCGCCATCCCATCGTGCAGACCGGCATGGGCTGGGTCGCCGGGCCGCGCCTGGTGTCGGCGGCGGCGAACGCGGGGGCGCTCGGCATCCTCGCGTCCGCGACCATGACGCTCGATCAGCTCCGGTCCGCCGTACGGGAGGTGAAGGAGCGCACGGACCGGCCGTTCGGCGTGAACCTGCGGGCCGACGCCGGGGACGCCCGCGAGCGGGTCGAGGTGATCGTCGACGAGGGCGTGAAGGTCGCCTCGTTCGCGCTCGCGCCGTCGAAGGAGCTGATCGCCGAGCTGAAGGACGCGGGCGCCGTCGTCATCCCGTCCATCGGGGCGCGCCGGCACGCCGAGAAGGTCGCGGCGTGGGGCGCGGACGCGGTGATCGTGCAGGGCGGGGAGGGCGGCGGGCACACCGGCGAGGTGGCCACGTCGGTGCTGCTTCCGCAGGTCGTGGACGCCGTGGACATACCGGTGGTCGGGGCGGGCGGCTTCCGCGACGGACGCGGACTGGTCGCCGCGCTCGCCTACGGGGCGGCGGGGGTCGCCATGGGGACGCGGTTCCTCCTCACGTCCGACTCGACCGTGCCGGACGCCGTGAAGGCGAAGTACCTCGCGGCGGGCGTCAAGGACGTCACGGTGACGACCGCCGTCGACGGGCTTCCGCACCGCATGCTGCGTACGGATCTCGTGGACTCGCTGGAGAACGCGGGGCGCACGCGCGCGCTGCTGCAGGCCGTGCGGCGCGCCGCCGGGTTCCGGAAGCTGTCCGGGCTGAGCTGGCCGCAGATGGTGCGGGACGGGCTCGCCATGAAGCACGGCAAGGACCTCACCTGGAGCCAGGTGCTGCTGGCCGCGAACACCCCGATGCTGCTGAAGGCGTCCATGGTCGAGGGCCGCACCGATCTGGGCGTCATGGCGTCCGGGCAGGTCGCGGGCCTCATCGAGGACCTGCCTTCCTGCGCGGAGCTGGTCGACCGGGTGATGGCGGAGGCGCGCAAGACGTTGGAGGCGCTGCCCACGCCCGCCTGAGCGACACCGGACACCGGCACTCCGTTCCTCGACAACTGTCCATCCCCGACCGGAGGTTCACGTATGTCGCACGCGTACAGAACGGGGCTCACCCGACGCCGCGCACTCGGCGGGGCGCTCGGCGCGGTCACGGCGCTCGCCGCGGCCCCCGTCTCCGTGGCCGCGCCGGGCGCGCCCGCCGCCGGGGGCATCCGGCGCGTGCCGCTCGACGGCGCGGTGAACGTCCGGGACATCGGCGGGTACCGCGCGCGGGGGCACGGCCGGGTCCGGTACGGGGCCGTGTACCGGGCCGACGCGCTGTGCGACCTGAGCGACGCGGACGTGGCGCGGCTCGGCGGGCTGCGGCTGTCCGAAGTAGTCGATCTCCGGGTGCCGTTCGAGGTGCGGACCGACGGGGCCGACCGGCTGCCGTCGGGGCTCGCGGTGACCTCGCGGGCCGTGTCGGACGGGGGCCAGTACGAGCAGTTGACGGCCGCGATCGGGTCCAAGGATCCGGTGGTGCAGCGGGAGGTGCTCGGGGACGGGAGGGCGGCCGCCGGGATGCGGGCCACGTACCGGATGTTCGTCACGGACGCGGACAACCGCGCGCGGTTCGGGGCGACGCTGCGGGACGTGGCGTGCGGCAGGCCGGTGGCGCTGCTGTACCACTGCACGTCCGGCAAGGATCGGACGGGCTGGCTGACGTATGTGACGTTGCGTCTGCTCGGTGTGTCCGAACGGGACGCGGAGGCGGACTACTTGGCGTCGAACACATTTCGCGCGGCCCACGACGCGCGGGTCCGTGAGGGGTTGCGGCAGGCCGGGCTGATGCGGGAGCCGGAGTTGTTGATACCCGTGCAGGAGGTGCGGATGGAGTATCTGGACGCCGCGCGGGGGCTGGTGCGCAGGGAGTTCGGGGGGCTGGGGCGGTATGTGGGTGAGGGGCTCGGGGTGGGGCGGGGCGTCGTGGGGGCGCTTCGGCGACGCCTCTTGGTGTGACGTGTCCCCGTTGCGCCCCACCGTGATCGGCGTCGCGGGGCTCCGCCCCGGACCCCGCGCCTCAAACGCCGACGGGGCTGGATTTGCCTGCCCCGCTACGCCGCCTGGCGAGGCCCCCTGGGGCCGCCTCGGCCGCGGCCGCCGCGGCGGCGGGGGGTGCCCGAGGAGGAGCCGGAGGGCTGGGCGTTGCCGGTGCCGCGGGAGCGGCGCGGGCGGCGGGGCTTGGACGGGGCCGCGGGGGTGGGTTCGGGGACGGCGATGGTGACCGCGACGCCGGACGGTTCGCGGGCGCCCGTGATGGTCGTCAGGGCCTCGTCCGTGGAGCGGACCTGCGTCGTGCGCGGCTTGATCTTCGCGTCGCGCATCAGACGCTGCACGTCGCGCTTCTGGTCCGGGAGGACGAGCGTGACGACGCTGCCGGACTCGCCGGCGCGGGCGGTGCGGCCGCCGCGGTGCAGGTAGTCCTTGTGTTCGGTGGGCGGGTCGACGTTGACGACGAGGTCGAGGTCGTCGACGTGGATGCCGCGCGCCGCGACGTTCGTGGCGACGAGGGCGGTGACCCGGCCGTCCTTGAACTGCTCCAGGGTGCGGTTGCGCTGCGGCTGGCTGCGGCCGCCGTGCAGCGGCGCCGCGTACACGCCGTTGGCGAGGAGCCGCTTGGCGAGCCGGTCGGCGGAGCGCTTGGTGTCGACGAAGAGGATGACCCGGCCGTCGCGCGCGGCGATGCGGGCGGTGACGGCCTTCTTGTCGGTCTCGTCCTGGACGTGCAGGACGTGGTGCTCCATCGTCGTCACCGCGCCCGCCGACGGGTCGACGGAGTGCACCACCGGGTCGTTGAGGAACTGCTTGACCAGGCGGTCGACGTTCTTGTCGAGGGTCGCGGAGAAGAGCATCGTCTGGCCGCCCGGCTCGACCTGCTTCAGGAGCGCCGTGACCTGCGGCATGAAGCCCATGTCGGCCATCTGGTCGGCCTCGTCGAGCACCGTGGTGCGCACGGAGCCGAGCTCGACGTCGCCGCGCTCGATGAGGTCCTTGAGGCGTCCGGGCGTCGCGACGACGACCTCGGCGCCGCGGCGCAGCGCGCCCGCCTGCCGGGAGATCGACATTCCGCCGACGACGGTCGCGAGCCGCAGCTTGAGCGCGGCGGCGTACGGGGTGAGGGCGTCGGTGACCTGCTGGGCCAGCTCACGCGTGGGGACGAGGACGAGCGCGAGGGGGGACTTCGGCTCGGCCTTGGCGCCGTACGTGTGGGTGAGCAGCGGCAGGCCGAAGGCGAGGGTCTTGCCGGAGCCGGTGCGGCCGCGGCCGAGGAGATCGCGTCCGGCGAGGGAGTTGGGGAGCGTCGCGGCCTGGATGGGGAACGGGTCGGTGACGCCCTGTTCGCCGAGGGTCTTCAGGAGGGCTTCCGGCATGTCCAGGTCCGCGAAGTCGGCGACCGGCGGCAGCGCGGGAGTGGTGTTCTCCGGCATGGTGAACTCGGCCGGCGGCGTCGGCTGCTGCCTGCGGCGCTGCTCGGGCGCGCGGCGCTGCCCTGCGGCTGCGGGGCGGGGGCTGCGGCGGCGGGACGGGCGGGCGGGACTGGCCATGCGGCGATGCCTTCCGGGACGGGACAGCAGGAACCGGGGCCCGCACCGTCGCGGTGCGGGCCCCGGCCCGGTGATGCTCGATCCGACGCCTGCCGGGTGGGACCGGCGGCGTCGGTGAATCTACGAGCGGAGATTGGTCAGGCGGGGACGATGTTCTCCGCCTGCGGGCCCTTCTGGCCCTGCGTGACGTCGAACGTCACCTTCTGGCCCTCCTGCAGCTCACGGAAGCCGGAGGCGTTGATGTTCGAGTAGTGGGCGAAGACGTCGGCGCCGCCGCCGTCCTGCTCGATGAAGCCGAAGCCCTTTTCCGAGTTGAACCACTTCACGGTACCGGTGGCCATGTTGTTCTCCTTGAACAGGTAGCAGCTCCCATTCCGAGAACACCTCGGTAAAACAATAATGCGCCTGAGGAACATTCCCGTCAGGCGCACATAAAGTCTATGGGTACCAAAACTGCAACGCTGCCACTCTAGCACGCACCATCAACGCGCGGCGATTCCGTCCAGAACCATGGACAGATACTGGCGCGCGATCTCCTCGGGGCTGTGCCGGCCGCCGGGCCTGTACCAGGACGCGGCGACCCACACGGTGTCGCGGACGAACCGGTACGTGAGCCGGATGTCGAGGTCGGCGCGGAACACGCCGTCGGCGACGCCCCGCTCCAGGGTGGTCAGCCAGCTCTCCTCGAAGCGCCGCTGGGACTCGGTGAGGAACGCGAAGCGGTCCTGGGCGCCGAGCACCTTCGCCTCCCGCTGGTAGATGGCGACGGCGGGGCGGTGCCGGTCGATCTCCCTGAAGGACTCGGTGACCAGTGCCTCCAGCGTCTCGCGGGGGCCGAGGTCGGCGTCGAGCACGGCGTCGTAGCCGGTCCACAGCTCGTCGAGGAAGCCGCGCAGGATCTCCTCCAGCATCGATTCCTTGGAGTCGAAGTGGTAGTAGAGGCTGCCGGCGAGCATGCCCGCGTGGTCGGCGATCTTGCGGACGGTGGTGGCGTTGTAGCCCTGCTCGGCGAAGACCTCGGCCGCGGTGTGGAGCAGTTCGCTGCGGCGCTCGGGGGCGGCGTTGGTCGAAGGGGACTTCTTCTTGGCGGGCTTCGTGGACTTCGTAGGCACGGGCCCATTGTCGCGGGCGTCACAGCCACTGGGCGAAGTGGTCCACGGTTTCCCCCGGCGCGGTCCCCGACGTGCCGCCGCAGGACGCGGCGGTGCTACGCGCCCGGGTGCCACGCCTTCGGCCAGTCCGTGCCGCGCAGGCGGGCGTCGAGGCCGCCGTCGGCGCAGAAGACGGAGCCGACGCAGTACGCGGACTTCGGGGAGAGCAGGAACTCGACGAGTTCGGCGATCTCCTCGGGGCGTCCCGCTCGGCCCGCCGGGATCGAGGCGAGGAATTGGCGGATGCCCTCGGCGGTCGCCGGGTCGTCGGCGGCGGCGCGGGTCATCGGGGTGTCGATGTAGCCGGGCGCGACCGCGTTCAGGCGGATGCCGTCGGCCTGGAAGTCGGCGGCGCGGGTGCGGGCGTACCAGGCGAGGGCGGCCTTCGTGGCGGGGTAGGCGCCGAGGCCGCCGTCGCCCGCGCCCGCCTCGTCGGCGACACGGCGGGCCTCGGTCTCGTCGCCCGCGAGACAGGCGTGGGCGACGTGTTCCGGCCAGTCGGGCTGGGTGGTCGTCGAGTTGGAGGACGCGAGCACGACGGACGAGGTCCCGGCGGCGCCGAGTGCCGGGCGCAGGCCCTCCACCAGGCGGATCGCGCCGAAATAGTTGACCGACACCAGCAGGCTCGACGGGCGGCCCGCGCCGCCCGCGAGCCCGGCGAAGGGCAGCAGCCCGTCGAGCCGGCCGTCGCAGAGCCGGGTGATCTCGGCGACGGCGTGCTCACGCCCTTCGGGGGTGCCGAGGTCGGCGGTGACGTCGGCGTTCTTGAGGTCGACGCCGATGACCGTGTGGCCCTGGGCGCGCAACCGCTCGGTGAGCGTGGCGCCCATGCCGGATCCGGCTCCGGTGACGGCGATCGTGGGCATGTGCTCCTCCAGGTGTCCGAAGTCGTCGGTGCTCGCCGGTACTCGTCAGTACTCGACCTGCACATGATCCGTCGTCGGCAGCGGGACGAGGGAAACGGCCTCCCGGGCGACGGAGTTGACGAGCTACCAGCGCGGCGCCGACCGGCAGGGGGGCGGTTCACTTCTCGTCGGCTCCCTCGCCCCTGCCGCCTCCGCCGCTCGGCGTCGACACGGGCATGCGGCCGGCCGACGCGCCCCCGTCCGCTGCGACCTCGGCGCCGGTGAGGTACGAGGCGTCATCGGAGGCCAGGAAGGCGACCAGCCGCGCGACCTCCTCCGGCCGTCCGATACGTCCGAGCGCGGCGGCGGGGTGCTCGCTCGTCCCCAGGTGCGCGGTCATGGCGGTGTCGATGGCGCCGGGGAGCACGGCGTTCACGCGGATGCCGTCGCCGCCCAGCTCCAGCGCGGCGGTCCGGCTCAGCCCCCGCAGCCCCCACTTCGCGGCGCCGTACGCCCCGTGCGCCCAGATCCCCTGCACCCCGGCCTGCGACGAGATGTTCACGATGGCCCCGCCCCGCGCCCCGGCCTTCATGGCGGGCACGGCGGCCTGTATCCCGAGGAACGGCCCGACGAGATCCACCTTGAGGATCCGCTCCAGCTGAGCGGGGTCCTCGTCGAGGATCGGTGAGGTGGTGTAGATGGCGGCGTTGTTGACGAGGACGTCGAGGGTTCCGTAGGTGTCGAGGGTGAGGGTGACGGCGTGGGCCCAGGAGTCGGGGTCGGTGACGTCGAGCGGCACGAACCGGGCGTGCTCGCCGAGATCTTCGGCGACCTTCCGCCCTTCGTCGACGAGAACGTCACCGAGCACGACACGGGCCCCGCGCCGCACGAACTCCCGGGCGATGGCCTCCCCCATTCCACGGGCGGCCCCGGTCACCAGGGCGACCGTCCCTGCCAGTTGCCCTCGCGGCGTCTCAGTCATCGCGGCGCACCTCCCACTCCGTCGCTGTTTCGGACTGTTCTCCGGCCGGGCGGTGCGCTCAGAGCCGCTCGATGATCGTGACGTTGGCCTGGCCGCCGCCTTCGCACATGGTCTGGAGGCCGAACCGGCCGCCGGTGCGCTCCAGTTCGTGCAGCAGGGTCGTCATCAGCCTGGTGCCGGTGGCGCCGAGCGGGTGGCCGAGGGCTATCGCGCCGCCGTTGACGTTGACCTTCTCGGGGTCGGTGCCGGTCTCCTTGAGCCAGGCGAGGACGACGGGCGCGAACGCCTCGTTGATCTCGACGAGGTCGATGTCGTCCATGCTCAGCCCGGTCTTCTTGAGCGCGTAGGCGGTCGCCGGGATGGGCGCGGACAGCATCCGGATGGGGTCCTCGCCGCGTACGGAGAGGTGGTGGACGCGGGCCCGGGGCGTGAGTCCGTGCTCCCGTACGGCCTGTTCGGAGGCGAGCAGCATGGCGGCGGCGCCGTCGGAGACCTGCGAGGAGCAGGCGGCGGTGATGGTGCCGCCCTCGACGACCGGGGTCAGGCCCGCCATCTTCTCCAGGGTCGTGTCCCGGCGCGGCCCCTCGTCGACGGTGACGTCCCCGTAGGCGACGGTCTCCTTGGCGAAGCGGCCCTCGTCGATGGCGCGCAGGGCCCGCTGGTGCGAGCGGAGCGCCCACTGCTCCTGGTCCTGCCGTGTGATGCCCCACTTCTCGGCGATGAGTTCGGCGCCGTGGAACTGGTTGACGGGCGCGTCGCCGTAGCGGGCGCGCCAGCCCTCGCTGCCCAGGTAGGGGCCTTCGGTGAGGCCGAGGGGTTCGGCGGCCTGCCGGGAGGCGAAGGCGATGGGGATCATCGACATGTTCTGCGTGCCGCCCGCGACGACGAGGTCCTGGGTGCCGGAGAGCACGCCCTGCGCGGCGAAGTGGACCGCCTGCTGGGAGGAGCCGCACTGCCGGTCGACGGTGACTCCGGGCACCTCTTCGGGGAGCCCCGCGGCGAGCCAGCAGGTGCGGGCGATGTCGCCGGCCTGCGGCCCCACCGTGTCGAGGCAGCCGAAGACGACGTCCTCGACGGCGGCGGGATCGACGCCGCTGCGCGCGACGAGCTCCTTCAGGACGTGGGCGCCCAGGTCGGCGGGGTGGACGGCGCTGAGCCCGCCCCTGCGCCGCCCGACGGGGGTGCGGACCGCGTCGACGATGTAGGCCTCGGCCATGGCACTTCAACTCCTGTCTTGTTGAGCATGGTTGGGTCGGGCTATGCCGTCGAGCACCATCGCCAGGTACTCGCGGGCGATCTCCTCGGGGCTGTGCCGGCCGCCGGGCCGGTACCAGGACGCGGCGACCCACACGGTGTCGCGGACGAACCGGTACGTGAGCCGGATGTCGAGGTCGGCGCGGAACGCCCCGGCGGCCACGCCTTCCTGGAGCGTGGTCAGCCAGGTCTGCTCGAGCTTGCGCTGCGACGCGGCGAGGAACGCGAACCGCTCCCGTGCGGCCAGCGCCTTGGACTCCTTCTGGTAGATGACGACGGCGGGCCCGTGCCGGTCGATCTCCCGGAACGACTCGGTGACCAGGGCGCGCACCGTCTCCCGCGGACCGTGTCCGGCGGCGAGCACGGTGTCGTAGCGGTCCCACAGCTCGTCGAGGAAGCCGCGCAGGATCTCCTCGACGATGGAGTCCTTGGAGTCGAAGTGGTAGTAGAGGCTGCCCGCGAGCATCCCGGCGGCGTCGGCGATCCGGCGCACGGTGGTGGCGTCGTAGCCGTGCGCGGCGAACACCTCGGCCGCCGTGGCGAGGAGTTCGCGACGCCGCTCGGGCGAGGGGCTCATGCGCGCTGGCTGCTGACGGAGACGGTCTCGCCGGTCATGTACGAGGAGTAGCCGGAGGCGAGGAAGACCATCACGTTGGCCACCTCCCAGGGTTCCGCGTAGCGGCCGAAGGCCTCCTTCTCGGTCAGCTCGGCGAGGAGTTCCTCGGAGGTGACCTTGACGAGGTGGGGGTGCATGGCGAGGCTCGGCGCCACCGCGTTGACCCGCACGCCGTACTCGGCGCCCTCTATCGCGGCGGTCCTGGTCAGGGCCATCACTCCGGCCTTGGCCGCGGCGTAGTGCGCCTGTCCCGCCTGGGCGCGCCAGCCGATGACGGACGCGTTGTTGACGATCACGCCGGTGCGGCCGGTGTCGCGGAAGGCGCGCAGGGCGGCCCGTACGCAGCGGAACGTCCCGTTCAGCGTGACGTCGAGGACCTTCGTCCACTGCTCGTCGGTCATGTCGACGAGCGCCGAAGTGCCGCCGAGTCCCGCGTTGTTGACGACGATGTCGAGGCCGCCGTGCCGCTCCGCGGTGTGCGCGAAGAGGGCGCGCACCTGCTCCTCGTCGGTGACGTCGCAGGCCGGCGCGGAAACCCGGTCGGCGCCGAACTCCTCGGCGAGCGCCTGCTCGCTCTCCTTGAGGCGGCGGGCGTGCGCGTCGCTGATGACGACGCGGGCGCCCTCCTCCAGGAAGCGGCGCGCGGTGGCGCCGCCGATGCCCGCGCCGGCCGCGGCGGTGATGACTGCGGTGCGCCCCGCGAGCAGCTGGTGCCCTGGCACGTAGTCGGGAGCCGCTGAACTCATACCCGCACCTCTTTCGGGAGGCCTCGACGCTGTCCACGCCCATAAGCTAACCTACCAAACACTTGTTAGGGAAGGGTGTCCGATGCCAACAGTCCTTTACGAGCTCAGGGGCCGGGTCGTGTACGTGACGACGAACCGGCCGAGGTGCCGCAACGCGCAGAACTCCGTGACGAAGGAGGCGGGCACGCGGTGAACCTGGACTTCACGCCGGATCAGGACGCGTTCCGGGAGGAGGCGCGGGCGTGGCTGGCCGCCCATGTGCCCGCCGATCCGCTGCCGTCGCTGGAGACCGCCGAGGGCTTCGCGGCCCACCGCGCGTGGGAGGCGGAGATGTACGCCGACCGCTGGTCCGTGGTGTCGTGGCCCGAGGAGTTCGGCGGCCGGGGCGTCGACATCGTCAAGTGGCTGATCTTCGAGGAGGAGTACTACGCGGCGGGGGCGCCGGGCCGCGTCTCGCAGAACGGCATCAACCTCCTCGCCCCGACCCTCTTCGACCACGCCACCGACGAGCAGCGGGCGCGGGTGCTGCCGTCGATGGCGAGCGGCGGGACGATCTGGGCTCAGGCGTGGTCGGAGCCGGAGGCCGGCTCGGACCTGGCGTCACTGCGCTCCCGGGCGGTCCGCACGGACGGCGGCTGGCTGCTGCGCGGCCAGAAGACGTGGTCGTCGCGGGCCGCGTTCGCGGACCGCGCCTTCGGCATCTTCCGCACGGACCCGGAGGCGGCGAAACCGCACCACGGGCTCACGTACCTGATGTTCGACCTGCGCGCCCCGGGGGTCACGGTCCGGCCGATCGGCCGCATCGACGGCAAGCCCGCCTTCGCGGAGCTGTTCCTGGACGACGTGTTCGTGCCGGACGAGGACGTGATCGGCGAGGTCGGCAACGGCTGGCGGATCGCCATGTCGACGACGGGCAACGAGCGGGGCCTGATGCTCCGCTCCCCCGGCCGCTTCCTCGCGTCGGCGGACCGGTTGCGCGCGCTGTGGCGGGAGCGGGGCGCGGATCCGGCGCTGCGGGACCGGGTGGCGGACGCGGTGGTCGGGGCGCGGGCGTACCAGCTGTTCACGTACGGCAACGCGTCGCGGTTCGCGGCGGGCGAGAGGATCGGGGCGGAGTCGAGCCTGAACAAGGTGTTCTGGTCGGAGTACGACATCGCGCTGCACGAGACGGCGCTCGAACTGCTCGGCCCGGACGGGGAGTTGGCGGACGGCGAGTGGGCCGAGGGGTATGTGTTCTCGCTCGCCGGTCCGATCTACGCGGGCACGAACGAGATCCAGCGCGACATCATCGCCGAGCGGCTGCTCGGCCTGCCGAAGGGACGCCGCTGATGAGGTTCCTCCTGGACGCGGAGCAGGCGGAGTTCGGCCGCACGCTCGACCGGATGCTGGGCGCGGCGGACACGCCCGCGGCGATCCGGGCGTGGGCGGGCGGCGACGCGGGGCCCGGACGGGCGCTGTGGGGGCGGCTCGCGGAGGCGGGCGTCTTCGCGCTGGCCGTCCCGGAACCGTACGAGGGGGTGGGCCCGCTGCCCGTCGAGCTGGCGGTGTCGTACGTGGAGCTGGGCCGGCACGCGGTGCCGGGGCCCGTAGTCGAGACGGCGGCGGTGGCGGCGCTGCTCGACGGGACGGAGGCGGCGAAGGAGTGGCTGCCGCGGATCGCGGCGGGGGACGTGGTGGTGACGCTGGCCTCGGGTCCGTACGCCCTGGACGCGGACACGGCGGACGCGGTGTTCGTGACGGACGGCGACGGCACGGTGCGGCTGGCCGCCGGGCACGGTCCGCTTCGCGGGTCGGCGGATCCGGCGCGTCGGCTGTTCGTGCCGGACGGGGGCGGGGAGGTGGTGGCGCGGGGCGCGAAGGTACGGGAGGCGGCGGACCTGGCGTCGCTGCTCACGGCGGCGCAGTCGCTCGGGGTCGGCCTGGAACTCCTCCGCCGCACGGTCGAATACGTACGTCAGCGCGAACAGTTCGGCGTCCCGGTCGGCACGTTCCAGGCGGTGAAGCACCGCCTGGCGGACGCGCTGGTGGGGTTGGAGTTCGCCCGCCCGCTGCTCTTCGGCGCGGCGCTGTCGATGACGTCGTCGGACATCGCGGCGGCGAAGCTGGCGGCGGGCGAGGCGGCCTACGCTACGGCGCGCGCCGCGCTCCAACTCCACGGCGCGGTCGGCTACACGGAGGAGCTCGACCTGTCCCTGTGGCTCCGCAAGGCACGCCCTCTGCGGGACGCGTGGGGCACCCCGTCGGCGTGCCGCGACCGGGTCCTCGGGTAGCGGCCACGGGGCCGGAATTCCAGCCCCTGCGGCGTTTGAGCAGCGGGGTCCGGGGCGGAGCCCCGAGGGCGTGACGCCGGTTCCGCGCAACAAGGACACCGGTCGCCCAGTCGCACAGACGCTCGCTTAATCTGTGCCGCATGAAACGCGCGGGCTGCCTGCTCCTCTCCTTCGTCGCCGTGGCCCCACTCGCCACGGCCGCCGTCTACTTCCTGTCGCCGGACGACAAGCAGGACGACGGGGCGGGCACCCGCCCCACCGCCTCCGCCCCGGCCCACCCCGGCAACCAGTCGGAAGCGGAGCGCGAGGCCGACGACAAGGTGATCGCGAGCCTCCCGCCCGGCCTCGCCGCCCCTGCCAAGAAGGAGCTGGCCCAGCGCATCGTGGCGAGCGCAGAGAACTCGACGCTCAACTGGCGGGACCAGTACGGCTACATCGAGGACATCGGCGACGGCCAGGGCTACACCGCCGGCATCATCGGCTTCTGCACCGGCACCCACGACCTCCTCACCCTGGTCGAGCGCTACACGAAGTCCCACCCGGACAACGGACTGGCCCGCTACCTCCCCGCCCTCCGCAAGGTCGACGGCACCGACTCCCACAAGGGCCTCGACCCCGGTTTCACGACGGCGTGGAAGCAGGAGGCGAAGCGGAAGGCGTTCCGCGACGTCCAGGAGAAGGAGCGCGACCGCGGCTACTTCGACCCGGCGGTCCGCCTCGCCAAGCTCGACGGCCTGGGCACGCTCGGCCAGTTCATCTACTACGACGCGATGGTGCTGCACGGCCCCGGCACGGGCCCGAACGGCTTCTACGGTCTGCGCGAGGCCGCGATGAAGGAGGCGGACACCCCGTCCCAGGGCGGCGACGAGAAGGCGTACCTCGACATCTTCCTCGACCTGCGCCGCAAGGCGATGAAGTCGAAGAACGCGGACCGCGACACCACCCGCATCGACACGGCGCAGCGTCAGTTCCTCTACGACGGCAACCTGTCGCTCAAGACGCCACTGACGTGGAAGGTCTACGGCGAGACCTTCCACATCCCGGCTTGAACGGGCCGAACGCACCGCGACGCCCGCCCAGGCGTCCGGTCGGGGACTGTAGGGCGAGCGTCGCGCTCTGTTCCGTACGCCGTTGTACGGGACGTCTCTAGCGGCGGACCGTCACACGGCCAGCGCGCGGTCCGTCGGGCGGATCGGAGCCGGGAGCTCGGAGGCGCCGGTCAGGTAGCGGTCCACACCGCGGGCGGCCGAGCGGCCCTCCGCGATGGCCCACACGATGAGGGACTGGCCGCGGCCCGCGTCACCGGCGACGAAGACACCGGGGACGTTGGTCTGGAACTCGTCGTCGCGGGCGACGTTGCCGCGCACGTCGAGCTCGAGGCCGAACTGGGAGACGAGGCCGTTCTCCTGGTCGGTGCCGGTGAAGCCCATCGCGAGGGTGACCAGCTGCGCCGGGATCTTCCGCTCGGTGCCGGGCTTGTTGACGAGCTTGCCGTCGACGAACTCGACCTCGGAGAGGTGCAGCCACTGGACGT
This sequence comes from Streptomyces sp. SDT5-1, assembly GCF_052245995.1. Lineage (NCBI taxonomy): Bacteria > Bacillati > Actinomycetota > Actinomycetes > Kitasatosporales > Streptomycetaceae > Streptomyces > Streptomyces sp. SDT5-1. The sequence goes on from NZ_CM125963.1 coordinate 2,606,549, forward strand.
TGCCGTCCTCGTCGCCCTCGAAGTGGGTGGTGCCCGCCGAGTAGATGCGCTCGCCGCCCTCCTCGTGCGCGGAGGTGACCTTGTAGAGCATCGGGAACGTCGGCCACGGCTGCGTGGTCGTGTCCCGCTCCTCGTTGGGCCGCGGCATGATCTCCAGCTGCGTCACCGAGGCGGCGCCCTGGCGGTGGGCGGTGCCCACGCAGTCGGCGCCGGTGTCGCCGCCGCCGATCACGACGACGTGCTTGCCCTCGGCGGTGATGGGCGGCTGGACGTAGTCGCCCTCCTGCACCTTGTTGGAGAGCGGCAGGTACTCCATGGCGAAGTGGATGCCGTTCAGCTCGCGGCCCGGGACCGGGAGATCACGGGACACGGTCGCGCCCGCGGCCACGACCACGGCGTCGTACCGCTTGCGCAGGCCCGCCGCGTCGATGTCGCGGCCGACCTCGACGCCGGTGCGGAACTTGGTGCCCTCCGCGCGCATCTGCTCGATGCGGCGGTTGATGTGGCGCTTCTCCATCTTGAACTCGGGGATGCCGTAGCGGAGCAGGCCGCCGATGCGGTCGGCACGCTCGTAGACGGCGACCGTGTGGCCGGCCCGCGTCAGCTGCTGGGCGGCGGCCAGACCGGCCGGGCCCGAGCCGATGACGGCGACGGTCTTGCCCGAGAGGCGCTCGGGGACCTGCGGGGCGACGTCGCCCGTGTCCCACGCCTTGTCGATGATCGAGACCTCGACGTTCTTGATGGTGACCGGCGGCTGGTTGATGCCGAGCACACACGCCGACTCGCAGGGAGCGGGGCACAGGCGGCCCGTGAACTCCGGGAAGTTGTTCGTGGCGTGCAGCCGCTCGGAGGCGGCGGCCCAGTCCTCGCGGTACGCGTAGTCGTTCCACTCGGGGATCAGGTTCCCGAGCGGGCAGCCGTTGTGGCAGAACGGGATGCCGCAGTCCATGCAGCGGGACGCCTGCTTGCTGATGATGGGCAGCAGGGACCCGGGAACGTAGACCTCGTTCCAGTCCTTGACGCGCTCCTCGACCGGGCGGGTCTCGGCGACCTCGCGCCCGTGGTTCAGAAAGCCCTTGGGATCAGCCATTGGTCGCCGCCTCCATCATCTTCTCGGTGATCTCGGTCTCGGAGAGACCGGCTCGCTCGGCGGCGTCCTTGGCGGCGAGCACTGCCTTGTACGTGCTGGGGATGATCTTCGTGAACCGGGTCAGCGAGGTGTCCCAGTCGGCCAGGAGCTTCTCGGCGACGGTGGAGCCGGTCTCCTCCTGGTGGCGGCGCACGACGTCGTGCAGCCACTGCTTGTCGGTGTCGTCGAGGGGCTCGACGGCCGACTTGTTCCCGGCGTTGAGGTTGTCCGGGTCCATGTCGATGACGTACGCGATGCCGCCGGACATGCCCGCCGCGAAGTTGCGGCCCGTCTCGCCGAGGATCACCGCGTGGCCGCCGGTCATGTACTCGCAGCCGTGGTCGCCCACGCCCTCCGAGACCACCGTGGCACCGGAGTTGCGGACGCAGAAGCGCTCGCCGGTGCGGCCCCGCAGGAACAGCTCGCCGCCCGTCGCGCCGTACGCGATGGTGTTGCCGGCGATCGTCGAGTACTCGGCGAGGTGGTCGGCGCCGCGGTCCGGGCGGACGATGATCCGGCCGCCGGAGAGGCCCTTGCCGACGTAGTCGTTGGCGTCGCCCTCCAGGCGCAGCGTCACACCGCGCGGCACGAACGCGCCGAAGGACTGGCCCGCGGAGCCGGTGAAGGTGATGTCGATGGTGTCGTCGGGCAGGCCCGCGCCACCGAACTTCTTCGTCACCTCGTGGCCGAGCATGGTGCCGACCGTGCGGTTGATGTTGCGGATCGCGACCTGGGCGCGCACCGGCTGGGCGTCCGTCTGGTCGTCCGCGGCCAGGGCGTCGGCGGCGAGCTTGATCAGCTCGTTGTCGAGCGCCTTCTCCAGGCCGTGGTCCTGCTCGACGATCCGGTGACGGACGGCGCCGTCGGGCAGGTCCGGCACGTGGAACAGCGGCTCGAGGTCGAGGCCCTGCGCCTTCCAGTGGTTCACGGCCCGCTCGGTGTCGAGGAGTTCGGCGTGGCCGACGGCCTCCTCGATGGAGCGGAAGCCCAGCTCGGCGAGGAGCTCGCGGACCTCCTCGGCGATGAACTGGAAGAAGTTGACGACGTACTCGGCCTTGCCGGAGAACCGCTCGCGCAGCGTCGGGTTCTGGGTGGCGATGCCGACCGGGCAGGTGTCGAGGTGGCAGACGCGCATCATGACGCAGCCGGAGACGACGAGCGGCGCGGTCGCGAAACCGAACTCCTCGGCGCCGAGCAGCGCGGCGATCAGCACGTCGCGGCCGGTCTTCAGCTGGCCGTCGGTCTGCACGACGATGCGGTCGCGCAGGCCGTTGAGCAGCAGCGTCTGCTGGGTCTCGGCGAGGCCGAGCTCCCAGGGGCCACCGGCGTGCTTCAGCGACGTGAGCGGCGAGGCGCCCGTGCCGCCGTCGTGGCCGGAGATCAGGACGACGTCCGCGTGCGCCTTGGACACACCGGCCGCGACCGTGCCCACGCCGACCTCGGAGACCAGCTTCACGTGGATGCGGGCCTGCGGGTTGGCGTTCTTGAGGTCGTGGATCAGCTGAGCCAGGTCCTCGATGGAGTAGATGTCGTGGTGCGGCGGCGGGGAGATGAGGCCCACGCCCGGCGTCGAGTGACGCGTCTTGGCGACCCACGGGTAGACCTTGTGTCCCGGCAGCTGGCCGCCCTCGCCGGGCTTGGCGCCCTGGGCCATCTTGATCTGGATGTCGTCGGAGTTGACCAGGTACTCCGAGGTCACGCCGAAGCGGCCGGAGGCGACCTGCTTGATCGACGAGCGGCGCGCCGGGTCGTACAGGCGCTCCGGGTCCTCGCCGCCCTCACCGGTGTTGGACTTGCCGCCCAGCTGGTTCATGGCGATGGCGAGGGTCTCGTGGGCCTCGCGCGAGATGGAGCCGTACGACATGGCTCCGGTCGAGAACCGCTTGACGATCTCGGACGCGGGCTCGACCTCGTCGATGGAGATCGGGGTGCGGCCCTCGGACTTGAAGCCGAACAGTCCGCGCAGCGTCATCAGGCGCTCGGACTGCTCGTTCACGCGGTCCGTGTACTTCTTGAAGATGTCGTAGCGGCGCGAGCGGGTCGCGTGCTGGAGGCGGAAGACCGTCTCCGGGTCGAACAGGTGCGGCTCGCCCTCGCGGCGCCACTGGTACTCGCCACCGATGTCGAGCGCGCGGTGCGCGGGCGCGATGCCGGAGGCGGGGTACGCCTTGGCGTGCCGGGCGGCGACCTCCTCGGCGATGACGCGCAGGTCGGCGCCGCCGATCTTGGTGGTGGTGCCGTTGAAGTACTTCTCGACGAAGGCCTCGTCGAGGCCGACGGCCTCGAAGACCTGGGCGCCGCGGTAGGAGGCGACGGTCGAGATGCCCATCTTGGACATGACCTTGAGGACGCCCTTGCCGAGCGCGTAGATCAGGTTGCGGATCGCCTGCTCGGGCTCGATGTCCTGGAGGAAGGTGCCGGCGCGGACCAGGTCCTCGACGGACTCCATCGCGAGGTACGGGTTGACCGCCGCGGCGCCGAAGCCGATGAGCAGGGCGACGTGGTGGACCTCGCGGACGTCACCGGCCTCGACGAGCAGACCCACCTTGGTGCGCTGCTTCGTACGGATGAGGTGGTGGTGGACGGCCGCGGTGAGCAGCAGCGACGGGATCGGCGCGTGCTCGGCGTCGGAGTGCCGGTCGGAGAGCACGATGAGGCGGGCGCCGGCCTCGATGGCGGCGTCGGCCTCGGCGCAGATCTCGTCGATCCGGGCGGCGAGTGCCTCGCCGTCGCCGTGCACCCGGTAGAGGCCGGACAGGGTCACGGCCTTCATGCCGGGCATGTCGCCGTCGGCGTTGATGTGGATGAGCTTGGCCAGCTCGTCGTTGTCGATCACCGGGAACGGCAGGGTGACCGCGCGGCACGTGGCGGCCGTGGGCTCCAGGAGGTTGCTGCCGGGGCCGAGCGGCGAGCGCAGCGAGGTGACGAGCTCCTCGCGGATGGCGTCCAGCGGCGGGTTGGTGACCTGCGCGAACAGCTGCGTGAAGTAGTCGAAGAGCAGCCGCGGGCGGGCGGACAGCGCCGCGATCGGGGTGTCCGTGCCCATCGAGCCGATCGGCTCGGCGCCGGCCTTGGCCATCGGCGCGAGGAGGATGCGGAGCTCTTCCTCGGTGTAGCCGAAGGTCTGCTGGCGGCGCGTGACGGAGGCGTGCGTGTGCACGATGTGCTCGCGCTCGGGGAGGTCGGAGAGCTCGATCTCGCCGGCCTCGAGCCACTCCTCGTAGGGGTGCTCGGCGGCGAGGGCGGACTTGATCTCGTCGTCCTCGATGATGCGGTGCTCGGCGGTGTCCACGAGGAACATCCGGCCAGGCTGGAGGCGGCCCTTCTTGACGACCTTGGCCGGGTCGATGTCGAGGACGCCGACCTCGGAGCCGAGGACGACGAGGCCGTCGTCGGTCACCCAGTAACGCCCTGGACGCAGACCGTTGCGGTCGAGAACGGCGCCGACCTGGGTGCCGTCGGTGAAGGTGACGCAGGCCGGGCCGTCCCAGGGCTCCATGAGGTTGGAGTGGTACTGGTAGAAGGCGCGCCGGGCCGGGTCCATGGAGGCGTGGTTCTCCCAGGCCTCCGGGATCATCATCAGGACGCTGTGCGGCAGCGAACGGCCGCCGAGGTGCAGCAGCTCGAGGACCTCGTCGAAGGACGCGGAGTCGGAGGCGTCCGGCGTACAGACCGGGAAGATCCGCTCGAGGTTGTCCGCGCCGCCGAAGAGGTCGGAGGCGAGCTGGGACTCGCGGGCGCGCATCCAGTTGCGGTTGCCCTTGACGGTGTTGATCTCACCGTTGTGGGCGACGAAGCGGTACGGGTGCGCGAGCGGCCACGACGGGAAGGTGTTCGTGGAGAACCGGGAGTGCACGAGCGCGATCGCGGACGCGAAGCGGCGGTCGGACAGGTCCGGGAAGAAGGGCTCGAGCTGGCCGGTGGTCAGCATGCCCTTGTAGACGATCGTGCGGGCGGAGAGCGACGGGAAGTACACGTCGGCCTCGCGCTCGGCGCGCTTGCGCAGCACGAACGCCTTGCGGTCGAGCGCGATGTCCCGACAAGCAGCAGTGCTGCCGTCCGCGACGAAGAGCTGGCGGAAGGCCGGCATCGTCGAGCGGGCCATGGAGCCGAGCATCTGCGGAGCGACCGGGACCTCGCGCCAGCCGAGGACGTTCAGGCCCTCCTCGGACGCGATCGTCTCGATCTTCGAGACGTAGTCCTCCGTGCCCTCCTCGGGCAGGAAGGCGATACCGACGGCGTACGCACCGGCCTCGGGGAGGTCGAAGTCGACCACCTCGCGCAGGAAGGCGTCCGGAACCTGGGACAGGATGCCCGCGCCGTCGCCCGAGTCGGGCTCGGAGCCGGTGGCACCGCGGTGTTCCAGGTTTCGCAGAACGGTCAGCGCCTGCTCGACCAGCGTGTGGCTCGCCTCGCCGGTGAGGGTGGCCACGAAACCGACGCCGCAGGCGTCGTGTTCGTTACGCGGGTCGTACATGCCCTGGGCAGCAGGGCGAGCATCCATGTGCGACCAGGTCTGGCCGCTGTTGGAATGCTGGGACGGCTGGCGCGAGGTACGCATCGGCTCTCCCGTCGTCGTCGTGGCAAGGTACGTGCCGAGGGACGACGTTGGCCCTCTGCGGAGAAGTGCAGCTCAAAAAATTTCGTGCAGATTACATGATGGGGCGGTTCTCGGGAACCGGATACTTCGTTCCAACATGCGGACACCGCGGGTGGCGGCGGGAGAGGCCTCGCCGGGCAGATCGTTGACCGAGGGCCGGGGTGGTGCAGGGTGCGCCGCGGGCCTCATTGCCCCCAGCGCTTACGGCTCATGCCCCGTGGTCAAGTAATCGAAACCGCGCGGTAACGACTACTTATGCAAGGCGCTGTATAGGCATCTTCAGGCCACGGCCCCGACCCGTCAACCAGCAAAAGTCCCGAAAACCGTTCCCAGGAGATACGTCACACCCGCCGCGGCACCACCGAGAGCCAGCTGACGCAGCCCGCTGAACCACCAGGAGCGCGCCGTCACCTTGGCCACGACGGCCCCGCAGGCGAACAGGCCGAGGAGCGCGAGCACCACGGCGGGCCACAGCGCGCTCGCCCCGAGCAGATAGGGCAGCACCGGGATCAGCGCGCCGAGCGCGAACGATCCGAAGGACGAGACGGCCGCGACCATCGGCGAGGGCAGATCGCCCGGGTCGATGCCCAGCTCCTCGCGGGCGTGTATCTCCAGGGCCTGCTCGGGGTCGCGGGAGAGCTGCATGGCGACCTCGTGCGCGAGCTTCGGCTCCACACCGCGGGAGACGTACAGCTCGGCGAGCTCCTTCTCCTCGTCGGCCGGGTGCTTGCGCAGCTCGCGGCGCTCCACGTCCAGTTCGGCCTCGACCAGCTCGCGCTGGGAGGCCACCGACGTGTACTCGCCGGCCGCCATGGAGAAGGCTCCGGCGGCGAGGCCCGAGAGGCCGGTGATGATGATCGTCTGCTGCGAGACGGCGCCGCCCGCGACACCGGCCATCAGCGCGAAGTTGGAGACGAGCCCGTCCATCGCGCCGAAGACCGCGGGGCGCAGCCAGCCACCGTTGACGTCGCGGTGGGTGTGGTTGTCCCGGTGGGCGTCGTGCAGATCCGCCCCGGTCTCGATGATGGCCATGCTCGTGTACCCCGCTCCCCTTCGACTGCTGTTCTACGCATCCGAAAGTACGCGCGGAAAATCTTCGCTGCCAGCAAGGAAGGCCGTACTTACCTGCGGTTTTGCACCCTGCGCAACGCTCTGACCTCCCTCTTCCCGAAGCGGCCAGTGACCTGGATCACATGAAACGCGCGTTGACGGGCGGGTGACGAGGGAGCACCATCCGTAAACGTTTCCAGCTACGGAAAACGTTTACAGCAGAGGGGGTGGAGCGCGGTGCCGAAGGCGACCACGGGGGCCGGACAGCCGACGATCATCTCCATCGCCGAGCGCGCGGGCGTCTCCATCGCGTCCGTGTCCCGCGTCCTCAACGGGATCGGCGCCCGCCCCGCGACCGTCGAGAAGGTCGAGCGCGCCGCCGCCGAACTCGGCTACGTGCCCAACGCGGTGGCCCGCTCCCTCAAGGACGGCCGCACGCGCCAGCTCACCTTCGCGATGCCCGACATCGGCAACCCGGTGTACGTGGCGATGGTCCGCGCCATCCAGTCCGTCGCGAAGGCCGCCGGGTACCGCCTCCTGCTGCACTCCACGGACGCCGTCGCCGAGGACGAACTCGCGGTCCTGCGCAGCCTCGGCGACCGCACGAGCGACGGCCTGATCCTGTGCCCCATCCGCATCACGGACGCCCACGTGGAGGCGCTGCGCACGGCGTCAGGACCGGTCGTCGTCATCGGCTCGCTGCCCAACGGCGTGCCGGTGGACAGCGTGCGCGCCGACTCCGTCGCGGGCGTCGCGCTCGCCGTACGGCACCTGTACGAGACGGGCCGCCGCCGCATCGCCTTCGTCAACGGCCCCGCCGACACGGTCCCCGGACGCAAGCGCGGCGAGGGGTTCCGCAAGGCGCTCGCCGCCTGCGGACTCGACCTCGACCCGGACCTCGTGGTGCACACCGACTTCGGCATCGAGTCGGGGGCCGCCGCCACCGAGGCGCTCCTCGACCTGAAGCCCGACGCGGTGTTCGGCGCCAACGACCAGCTGGCGCTCGGCGCGGCCCGCGCCCTGCACGCGCGCGGGCTGCGGATCCCCGAGGATGTCGCCGTCGCCGGCATGGACGACAGCGTGCTCGCGCAGGCCGGCTGGCCGCCGCTGACCAGCGTCGACCTCGGCTCCACCGAGCGCGGCCTGCGCGCTGCCGAACTGCTCCTGCACCGCCTCGAATCCGCCGCGTCACCCGACTCCCCCGCCTCCCGCACGGCCCGCACCACCACCGCCCCTCCCCGCCTCGTCGTCCGCGCCTCCACGGGCCCGGCGGCGACCGACCGTTGAGACATCGAGGACTGCCATGAGTCTCACCGCGCCCCGGGACAGCGCCGTCCCCGGCAGCCGCGGCACCCCACCGCCCCGTACACCGGGACAGCGCAAGCGCGCGCTGGGCCTGGACAGGGGCGCGTGGTTCCTGCTGATGCCCGCGCTGATCCCGATCCTGATCCTCAGCGTGGTCCCGCTCCTGTACGGCCTGTCGCTCGCGTTCACCGACTCGCAGGCCGGGCGGACCTCCCCCACACAGTTCATCGGCCTGGACAACTTCCTCGACCTGCGCCACGACGCGCTGTTCTGGGAGTCGTTCCGCATCGGCCTGGTGTGGGCGGTGAGCGTCACGGCCCTCCAGTTCGTGCTGGCGCTCGGCCTGGCGCTGCTCCTCGACCAGGACCTGCGTTTCCGGTGGCTGGCCCGGACCCTGGCGCTCGTCCCGTGGGCGATGCCCGAGGTCGTCGTCGGCATCATGTGGCGGCTCGTCTACCACGCGGACGCGGGCGTCCTGAACAAGACGCTGACTCAGCTCGGCCTCATCCACGAGAACGTGGACTGGCTCGCCGACCTCTCCTACGCGCTGCCCGCCGTGATCGTGGTCGGCGTGTGGGCGGGCATGCCGCAGACGACGGTGGTGCTGCTCGCCGGGCTCCAGAACGTGCCGGTCGAACTGCGGGAGGCCGCGCAGCTGGACGGCGCGGGCCTGTGGCGCCGCTTCACGGCCGTCACCTGGCCGGCCATCAGGCCGGTGGTCGTCGCGATCACCGCGCTCAACTTCATCTGGAACTTCAACTCCTTCGGCCTGGTCTACGTGCTGACGCAGGGCGGGCCCGGCGGCCAGACCCGGCTCCCGATGCTGTTCGCGTACGAAGAGGCCTTCAAGTACGGGCAGTTCGGGTACGCCGCCGCGATGGGCCTCGCGATGGTCGCGGTCATCGCGGTCCTGCTCACGCTGTTCCTCCGGAAGAAGCTCAAGGAAGACGCAGAGGGTGCGGAGGCGACGGCATGAGCGCGAGCACGACACTCCCCCGCGCGGCGGGCCGAGCGGGCCAGTACGTGGCACTGCTCTGCTACATGGTCTTCCTCGCCTTCCCGTTCCTGTGGCTGCTCTCCACGTCCTTCAAGTCGCCGCAGGAGCTGGGCTCGATCGACCCGAGCTGGCTGCCCCGGCATCCGAGCCTGGACAACTACCGGTCCGCGTTCGACGCGCAGCCGCTGCTCCGCTCGGCGCTGAACAGCCTGGTCGTCGCGGTGAGCGCCTCCGTGATCTCGGTGGCGATCGCGGTCCCGGCGTCGTACGTGATGGTCCGCTACCGGACCCGTGTGAGCCAGGCGGGCACCGGCTGGATCCTGGTCAGCCAGATGTTCCCGTTCGTGCTGGTGATCATCCCGCTGTTCCTCGTCCTGAAGAACCTGCGCCTGATCGACAGCATCCTCGGCCTGATCATCGTCTACGTCGTCTGGAACCTGCCCTTCTCGCTGTGGATGCTCCAGGGCTACGTGAAGGCGGTGCCGCGCTCCCTCGAAGAGGCCGCGGCGGTGGACGGCGCGGGCCGCCTGCGCACGCTGACCAGCGTGGTGCTGCCGCTCCTCGCCCCCGGCCTCGTGGCGACGCTGATGTTCAGCTTCGTGACGGCCTGGAACGAGTTCTTCTTCGCCCTCGTCCTCCTCAAGTCCCCGGAGAACCAGACGATGTCGGTCATCCTCACCCGCTTCCTCGGCGCCGAGGGCGTCGCCGACCTGGGGCCGCTCGCCGCGGCCTCGGTCCTCGCCACGATCCCCAGCCTCGTCTTCTTCGCACTGCTCCAACGCAGGCTCGTCGGCGGCATGCTCAGCGGGGCGGTGAAGGGCTGATGCGCGTACGGAAGCCCACCGCGGCGGCCGCGTCCGCCCTCTGCCTCGCCCTCCTCGCGGGCTGCTCGGGCTCCGGCTCGGACACGGAGTCGGCCGACGGCACGGTCACCCTGGAATTCCTCAGCCTCGCCTGGCAGAAGGAGTCGATCGAGGCGAACAAGGCCCTGGTCAAGCGGTGGAACGACACCCACACCAAGGTCAAGGTGAAGTATGTCCAGGGCGTCTGGGACAGCATCCACGACCAGCTGCTGACCTCCTTCGAGGGCGGCAAGGCGCCCGACATCTTCCACGACGACGCCTCCGACCTCACCGACTTCGGGCACGGCGGCTACCTCGCCGACCTGAGCCCCTATCTGCCGAAGTCACTGCGCACCGACATCCCGCGGGCGTCCTGGGCCACCACGACGTACGGGAAGAAGATCTACGGCATCCCGTTCCTCCAGGAGCCGCGCGTGCTCGTCGTGAACACCGAGCTCCTGAAGCGGTCGGGGGTGCGGCTGCCCACCGTCCAACACCCGTGGTCCTGGGCCGAGTTCGAGCGCGCGAGCAAGAAGCTCACGCACGACGGGAACGACGACGGGAAACCCGAGCGGTACGGGGTCGCCTGGTCGATGAAGGAGCCCGTCACCCAGTCCGTGAACCTCGCCCGGTCCACCGGCGGCAAGATCTTCTACAAGGACGCCGACGGCAGGAACGAGATCCGCTACGACGCCGCCGACTCGGCCGTCGCCCGCGTGATCAACCGGCAGGTCGACCGGGCGCACACCGCGCCCAGGTCGGCGCTCGGCATGGCGGGCTCCGACACCCTGCCCGGCTTCTTCGCCGGAAAGTACGCGATGCTGCCGCTGAACTTCTCGTTCCGGCAGCAGGTCCAGCAGCAAGCCCCGAAGGGCTTCGACTGGTCCGTCCTGCCGATGCCCGCGGGCTCCGGCGGCCTCGCCCAGGGCGTCGCCCCGCAGACCCTCTCCGTGTCCCAGGACAGCCGGCACAAGAAGGCCGCCACCGCGTTCATCGCCTACCTCACGCGGGCCGACCATCAGGTCCAACTCGCGCGCGGCGACTGGCTGTTGCCGACCAGCCGCGAGGCCCTGAAGGACCCGTCCCTCACCACCGAGAAGTACGGCTGGCGGACCGGCTCCGAGCTGGCCGCCGCGCTGCGCCCCTCGCCGGTGCTCGGGGTCCGCGGCTACGCCGAGTGGAAGGACAAGATCGCCACCCCGGCCTTCCAGGAGTACTACAACGGCGCGTTCGGCGTAACAGAGCTACGCAAACGCCTCGCGGACGACGGCAATCTGATCCTGAACCGCTACCAACGATGAGCACCTGAGGTACCACCAGCACCAGCACGACCCCAGAGATGAGCACGAACACACCATGAGCGTCAGCGTCGAACCGGACCCTCCTTCGGGAGGCCCGGCACAGCCGCGCAGACTCCGCACCGTTCCGCACCCGCAGCCCGCGGCCGCGATCTCCCTGCGGGACCGCGCCCGCGGGGCGCTCCTCGGGCTCGCCGTCGGCGACGCGCTCGGGGCGCCCGCGGAGAACATGAAGCCGTCCCAGATCCGCGAACGCTGGGGCCGCATCGAAGGCTTCGTCTCCGCCGACCCCGCGGGCACGGACGACACCGAGTACGCGATCTTCTCCGGCCTGCTCCTCGCCGAGCACGGCGCGGGCCTCACCATCGCGCACGTCGAGGCGGCCTGGCACACGTGGATCGCCGACCGCGACGAGGGCCCCTTCAAGGGCGCCGGGTTCAGCGAACGCGGCACCCTCGAGAACCTCCGCCGCGGGCTCGCCGCCCCCATCTCGGCCCAGCACCGGCACGCCTGGAGCGACGGCCTCGCCATGCGCGCGGCGCCCTTCGGGGTCTACGCGGCGGGCCGCCCCGCGGAGGCGGCCCGCCTGGTGTCCATCGACGGCACGGTGTCGCACGACGGGGAGGGCATCCACGGCGGCCGCGCGGTCGCCGCGGGCGTGGCGGCGGCGATGGTGAGCCACAACCCGGACGCGGTGGTGCAGGCGGCGCTCTCCGTGGTCCCTGAGGACTCCTGGACGGGCCGCTCCCTGCACCGCGCGGTCGCGGCGGCGCGCCGGGCCCGCAGGGACCCGGACGGCACGCAGCTCTCGATGGAGCGGGCCGTGCGCAAGGCCGTCGTCATCGGCGGCTATCCGTGGACGGACCTCGCGCCCGAGGCGGTCGGCCTGGCCTTCGGCGCGTTCGCGGTGGCCCGCGGGGACTTCCGCGAGTCCGTCCTCACGGCCGTCAACATGGGCCGCGACGCGGACACGACGGCGGCGGTGGCGGGGGCGTTGGCAGGTGCCCTGTGCGGCGAGTCGTCGATTCCCTCGCCCTGGGCGTCGGCGATCGGGCCGGTCCGCGGCAGTTGCCTCCCGTCGATGGCCGGCCGCCACGTCCTCGACGTGGCAGACCGCCTGACGCCTCCGCCGCCGGACCGTGAGGGGGCGGTGGCATGAATCCCGATCACGCCACGGGGCTCCGCCCCGGCCCCCGCGCCTCAAACGCCGGCGAGGCTGAAAATGCCCACTCTTCGAGCGCAGGCCCGGCAAATCAAGCCCCTCCCGGACACTCAAGCGCAGGTCCGGATATTCAAGCCCCTGCGGCGATCGAGCAGCGGGGTCCGGGGCAGAGCCCCGAGAGCGCAACGCCGGTTCGGCAAGATCAAGCCCCGCCGGCGATTGAGGCGCGGGGTCCGGGGCAGAGCCCCGCGGGCGCAACCGCATCCGCCGCCACGAACATCGGCCGCATCGAGGGCCTCCTCCTCGGGATCGCCGCGGGGGACGCCGCCGGGTGGCCGTCGGGACGACACCGCGCCGCCCGGCTCCCGGACTGGACCCGCCGCCTCACCCGCGAACTCGACACCTTCGCCGAGCAGAACGCCACCACCACCCTCCCCGTCCCCATCGCCCTCAACCAACCCCCCGAACCCCTCCGCCTCGGCCCCTCCGACGACGCCGAATGGGCCGCCTTCACCGCGTACGCCGTCCTCGCCGCCCACGCCGACGGCCTCACCGACCTGGACCCCACCCACCGCGTCCGCTCCTCCCTCGCCCTCGCCTGGAACACCCTCGCCGACGAGATCGCCGCCGCCGCGGCCCACGCCGACGAGATCGAGTCCGCCGACATCCCGCTGCGCGCCCGCATCTCCGTCCGCGCCGGCCTCGGCAACCTCGCCGCCGGCCTGCGCCCGCCCGCCACCGGCCACGACAACCCGCACTACTTCGACGACGCCGCCTGCGTCCGCGCCGCCGTCCTCGCCACCGTCCACCCGGGCAACCCCCAACAGGCCGCGGAACTCGCCGAGTTCGACGCCCGCTACACCCAGGACGGCGACGGCGTGCACGGCGCCCGCGCGATGGCCGCCGCCGTCGCCACCGCCCTCACCGGCGCCCCCGTCGACGCCTGCGTGGACGCCGCCCTCGCCCAGCTCCCCGCCGGCACCGAGATCCACCGCAACGCCCACCGCGCCGTCGAACTCGGCCGCGCCGCCGCCGCGGCCCGCCCCGGGCAGCCCGGCAACGCGTTCGCCCTGGTCCCCGTCCTGGAACACGAGATCGTCGACCACGTCTACAGCTACGGCATCGCCGCGGCCGAGACCGTCCCCGTCGCCCTCGCCGTGGCGACGGCCGCCGCGGGCTCGGTCACCGAGGCCGTGCCCACCGCCGCCTGCCTGTCCCGCGTCGCGGACTCGGCGCCCGCCCTGACCGGCGCCCTCACCGGAGCCGTCGGCGGCGCAGCGGCACTGCCCGACACCTGGCGGAACGCCTGCGACATCCTCGCGGGCTGCGCGCTGCCGCAACTCGCGGGGACCCGTCTGACGACCCTCGCCGGACGCCTCGCCCGCGCCACCTCCAACTCCCCTGCAGTGGAAGGAACTTCACCATCATGAGCGTCTCACTGGAGGACCGCACCACCGGCGCCCTCGTCGGCGCGGCCGTGGGCGACGCGCTCGGCGGCCCGGTCGAGGGCTGGACCCCGGAGGCCATCGCGGAACGGCACGGGGGCCGCGTCCGCGGCATCGTGGAGCCCTTCCACAAGGACGACTGGCGGACGGCACGGCCCATCGCGCCGTACCACAAGGGCGACGGCCACGTCACCGACGACACCTTGATGACGCACGCCCTCGTCCGCGTCTACGAGAAGGTCCGCGACCACCTCGACGCGTACGCGGTCGCCGACCACCTCGTCCCCGACCTGATCACCACCCCCCGCTGGATCCCGGAGCTCGAGGCCGAGGCCCTCCCCCTCCAGCGCATCTTCCTCGCCGAGAAGTGGATCGTCGCGCGCATCCACTACGGGCACGTGGACCCGCGCGAGGCGGGTGTCGGCAACATCGTGAACTGCGGCGCCGCGATGTACATGGCGCCGGTCGGCGCGGTCAACGCGGGCAATCCGCTCAAGGCCTACGAGGAGGCCCTCGACGTCGCGGGCGCGCACCAGTCCTCGTACGGCAGGGAGGCGGCGGGCGTCTTCGCGGCGGCGGTCGCGGCGGCGTACAAACCGGACGCCACCCCCGAATCCGTCGTCGAGGACGCCCTCGCCCTCGCCAAGGACGGCACCCGCTCGGCGATCGAGGCGGTCTGCGAAGTGGCCTCCCGCTACGACGACTTCGAGGACGCCCTGGCCCCGCTGCGCGAGGCGGTCACCCCCTTCGACACGGTCGGCCCCGACTACCGCAAGCCGTCGCTCGGCGCCCGCCGCCCCTCCCGGCTGCACGCCATCGAGGAACTCCCCATCGCCCTCGGCATGCTCCTCGTCGGCCGCGGCGACTACCGCCACACCGTGCTCGGCTCCGTCAACTACGGCCGCGACTGCGACTCGATCGCCACGATGAGCGGGGCGATCGTCGGGGCGCTGTACGGGGAGGGGGCGGTGCCCAAGGAGTGGAGCGCGGAGGTGGCGCAGGCCAGCAGACTGGACCTGCACGGTCCCGCGGCCTCGCTCTCCCGGGTCGCCCGCGAGGTCCACGCGAAGGACCTCGACCGGCGCCGCGCCCACGAAGCCGCGTTCGCGGCGATCGCGGGCCTCTGATGCTGCGCCTCACCTGGACCCAGCCCGAGGACCTCATCACCCACGAGCTGCGCCAGGCGGAACAGGACGGCCGCGACGCCTCCGCGATCGCGTCCCGCTGGCTGGCGGCGGGCGGCCACCCGTCCCCGGCCCGGGCGGGCGCGTCCACCGTCCCGGCGTCACCCGAACTCCGCGCGTTGGCCGAGCGCCTCCTCGACGAACTCGCCGCGATCCCCTCACCGTTGCCCGAACCGACAGACCTCGCGTCGATCGAGTCGACGACAAACACGCCTCCCCCACCCCACCCCCTCCAGCCGTCAAGGAGCGCAGACGCGGGAGCGGAAGGGCCGGGATTTCAGCCCCTCCGGCGTTTGAGGAGCGGGGTCCGGGGCGGAGCCCCGGGGGCGGGAGGCAGGCGGGGTCCAGGGGCGGAGGCCCCGGTTTCGGGAAGGGGTGGGGTGGGGGAGGAAAACGCCCCGGTCGACCGGCTGCACGCCGCCTGGCTCGGCCGCGCCGCCGGCTGCCTGCTCGGGAAGCCCGTCGAGAAGGTGACGCTCGACGGGATCAGGGCCATCGCCCGGTCCACCGGCAACTGGCCGCTGAGCGGATGGTGGACCGCACGGAACCTGGACCCGGAGGTCGCCGCCGCCCACCCCTGGAACCGCCGCAGCGCCCCCACCTCCCTCGCCGAGAACATCGACGGCATGCCGGAGGACGACGACCTCAACTACCCCCTCCTCGCCCTCCTCCTGATCCAACGTCACGGCACGGACTTCACCACCGACGACGTCGCACGACTCTGGCTCGACGAACTCCCCGCAGGCCGCACCTTCACCGCCGAACGCATCGCCTACCGCAACCTCCTCACCGGCCTGGCCCCCCCGCACACGGCGACGTACAGAAACCCCTTCCGTGAATGGATCGGCGCCCAGATCCGCGCCGACGTCTTCGGCTGGATCAGCCCCGGCGACCCACGACACGCGGCCCGTCTCGCCCACCGGGACGCCGTTCTCACCCACACCGCGAACGGCGTCTACGGCGCGATGTTCACGGCCGCCGCCATCGCCACGGCCGCCGACGGCACGTCCGACGTGCACGACGCACTCCGCGCCGGCCTGTCCGTCGTACCCCCGCGCTCCCGCTACGCCGCCGCCGTCCACCGCGGCATCGAACTCGCCCACACCCACGCCGACTTCGACACCGTCGTCGACGAACTGCACGCCGCCTACTCCGACCACCACTGGGTCCACGTGCTGCCCAACGCCGCCCTCCTCGCCGCCGCCCTCACCCACGCAGACGGCGACTTCGAGGGCTCCATCTGCCGCGCGGTGTCCGGTGGCTGGGACACCGATTCCAACGGCGCGACCGCGGGCTCGGTCACGGGCCTGCTCGCCGGGCACCCGGACGCGCTCGGCGACCGCTGGACCGCCCCGCTGAAGAACCGGCTCGCCACCTCGGTCGCCGGCTTCGACGGCATCGGCTTCGACGAACTGGCCCGGCTCACCCTGGAGGCCCGCGCATGACACCCCCCACCGCCCACGACGAAACCACCGAAACAGCCCGAGGACCCCTCACCGGCCTGCGCGTCCTCGACCTCGCCACCCTCTTCGCCGGACCGATCTGCGCCACGATGCTCGGCGACTTCGGCGCCGAGGTCATCAAGGTGGAGCATCCGCGCAGGCCCGACCCGTCCCGAGGCCACGGCCCGTCGAAGGACGGCGTCGGCCTGTGGTGGAAGACCCTCGGCCGCAACAAGAAGAACCTCACCCTCGACCTCTCCTCCCCCGGCGGCCGCGAGATCCTCCTCAAGCTCGTCGCGGACGCGGACGTCGTCGTCGAGAACTTCCGCCCCGGCACCCTGGAGAAGTGGCACCTCGGCTGGGACGAGCTGAGCGCCGCCAACCCGCGCCTGGTCCTCGCCCGCGTCACCGGCTTCGGCCAGTTCGGCCCGTACGCCCGCCGCCCCGGATTCGGCACGCTCGCCGAGGCCATGTCCGGCTTCGCCGCGATCACCGGCCAGCCCGACGGACCGCCCACGCTCCCCCCGTTCGGCCTCGCCGACTCCGTCGCCGCGCTCGCCACGTCGTACGCGATCATGACGGCGCTCCACGCACGGGAGACGACGGGCCGCGGCCAGGTCGTCGACATGGCGATCATCGAGCCGATGCTGGCGATCCTCGGCCCGCAGGCCACCTGGTACGACCAGCTCGGCTACGTACAGCCGCGCACCGGCAACCGCTCCACCAACAACGCGCCGCGCAACACCTACCGCACCAGCGACGACAAGTGGGTCGCCGTCTCCACCTCGGCGCAGTCGATCGCCGAGCGGGTGCTGCACCTCGTGGGACACCCCGAGTTCATCGGCGAGGAGTGGTTCGCGACGGGCTCGGGACGCGCGCGGCACGCCGACGAGCTGGACGCGGCGGTCGGCGCGTGGATCGGCGCCCATACGCGCGACGAGGTCGTGGCCGCCTTCGAGAAGGCCGAGGCCGCCATCGCCCCGGTCTACGACGTCCGCGACGTCCTGGCCGACGAGCAGTACCGGGCCCTGGACTCCGTCACCGAACTCCCCGACCCCGACCTCGGGACGGTCAAGATGCAGAACGTGCTGTTCCGGCTCTCCGAGACCCCCGGCGGCATCCGCTGGACGGGCCGGCCGCACGGCGCGGACACCGACGAGATCCTGGGCGGCCTCGGCCTGTCGGAGGCGGACGTGGCGTCCCTGCGGGAGGCGGGATCGGTATGAGCGAGCGGCTGGACAAGGTGTTCCTGACCTGGCTCTACGTCCCCGGGGACCGCCCGGACGTGGTCGCCAAGGCGCTCGGCTCGGGCGCGGACGTGGTCCTCGTCGACCTGGAGGACGCGGTCGCCCCCGACCGCAAGGCGTACGCCCTCGACGCGACCGCGGAACTCCTCGCCGACAAGCACCGGGTGCCGGTGCACGTCCGCGTCAACGCGCTGGACGGGCCGCTCGCCGAGCACGAGGTGCGCCGCCTCACCCCGCTCCCCGGCCTGGACGCGCTGCGGCTCCCGAAGGTGGCGGGGCCAGCGGATCTGACCCGCGTACAGGAGTGGGCGGTGGAGGTCCCGCCGCTGTACGCGCTCCTGGAGTCGGCGGTCGGCGTCGAGCACGCCTACGACATCGCGGCGCACCACGCCGTGCACGGCATCGCGCTCGGCGAGGCGGATCTCCGTGCCGACCTCGGTGTCACGGACGCGGCGGGCCTCGCGTGGGTGCGCGGCCGTGCGGTCGTCGCGGCGCGCGCGGCCCTGCTGCCGCCACCGCCGCAGTCCGTGTACCCGGACGTCCGCGACACGGCGGGCCTAGCCCGCTCCTGCGCGGAGGGCCGGGCGCTCGGTTTCCTGGGCCGCACGGCGATCCATCCGCGTCAGCTCCCGGTGATCGAGGAGGCGTTCCGTCCGACGGAGGCGGAGGTGGCGGCGGCCCAGGAGATCGTGTGCGCGGCGGCCACGGACGCCGGAGCGCTCGCGCTCCCGGACGGCCGCTTCGTCGACGCGGCGGTGGTGGCGGCAGCGCGCCGAACGCTGCGGCTGGCCGCGACCGGCACGTAACGGCAAAGGGCGCCGAACCATCCGGTCCGGCGCCCTCGGGACGGAAGTCCGTCAGCTCTTCTTGAGCTCCACCTCGTCCTTGGCCTCGTCGTCCGTCTCGGCGGCGTCGTCCCCGGCGCCCGGCTCGACGACCTCCTCGCGGCCGGGGCGCTTGCGCGCCGACAGCACCATGTAGAGCACGGCCAGCAGGAAGACGCCGAGCGCCGTCCAGCAGTTGAGCCGCAGACCGAGGATGTGGTGCGCGTCGTCCACGCGCATGTACTCGATCCAGAACCGGCCGACGCAGTACGAGGCGACGTACAGCGCGAACGCCCGCCCGTGCCCGAGCTTGAACTTCCGGTCCGCCCAGATGACGAGCAGCGCGACGCCGATGCACCACAGCGACTCGTACAGGAACGTCGGATGGTAGGTGCCCGGCACGCGGCCGTCCGTGTCCGAGGTGATCTTCAGGGCCCACGGCACGTCGGTGGCCCGGCCGTACAGCTCCTGGTTGAACCAGTTGCCCCAGCGGCCGATGGCCTGGGCGAGAGCGATGCCGGGCGCGATGGCGTCGGCGTACGCCGGGAGCGGGATGCCACGGCGGCGGGCCCCGATCCAGGCGCCGACCGCGCCGAGCGCGATGGCGCCCCAGATGCCGAGGCCGCCCTCCCAGACCTTGAAGGCGTCGACCCAGTCACGGCCCTCGCTGAAGTACAGCTCGTAGTCCGTGATCACGTGGTACAGACGCCCGCCGACCAGGCCGAAGGGCACCGCCCAGACGGCGATGTCGGCGACGGTGCCGGGGCGCCCGCCGCGGGCGATCCAGCGCCGGTTGCCGAGCCAGACGGCCACGAAGACGCCGATGATGATGCAGAACGCGTAGCCGCGCAGCGGAATGGGTCCGAGATAGACCACTCCGCGCTCGGGGCTGGGGATGAAGGCAAGTTCCATGGCAGGTCCGACGCTACCGTGCCGGGCCGCGGGCACGACGGGCAGCCCGGCAACGGCTGCGTAACAGCTCCGACTACTTGTTCGCGTCCTCGACCATCTTCTTGAACTTGGCCGGGGTCAGGGTCTGGTCGCTCAGGATGTCCTTGCCGTTCAGCCGGACGGTCGGCGTCCCGTTGTACTTCGCGTCCTGGAACGCCTTGTACGTCTTGTTCACCCAGCTGTCGTGCGTCCCCTTGTTCACACAGGACTTGAACGTGCCGGTGTCGAGTCCGCCGACCTTCCCCGCGAGCTCGATCAGCTTGTCGTTGCTCGCGTACGCGTCGTCGGTCTCCTCCGGCTGGTTCTCGAACAGCACGTCGTGGTAGTCGCGGAACTTGCCGGCGTCCTGCGCGCACGCCGCCGCGTTGGCCGCGCGGAGCGAGCCGCTGCCCTTCAGGTTCGAGTCGATCAACGTCACCAGGTGGTAGTTGACCTTCAGCTCGCCCGCGTCGGCGAGCTCGTGGATCGTCGAGCGGTATCCGTCCTCGAAGGACTTGCACGCGGGGCAGCGGAAGTCCTCCCAGACCTCCAGGGTCGACTTCGCGCCCGCCTTGCCGACGGGGATCGCCAGCTCGTCCTTGCCGGTGGCCCCCTTCGGCGCGACCACGGGACCCGACGCGGCATCGCTCGAATCGTCGTCGCCCGAATTCGCGGCGACCACCCCGATCACCGCGGCCAGGCCGAGGACGCACACCACGGCCGCGCCCACGATCAACGTCCTGCGCCGCTTCTCGGCGGCCTTCTGCTTCTCGCGCTCGGCGGCCAGGCGCTCGCGGGCCGCGCGCTTTCCCTCTCGATTCTTCTCGCTCACACCCGCGCCAACGAACCGGGGAGGCACGAGCGTCCCTCCCCGGTCCGGTTTCCACCCATATGGGTGACGTAACTCGCTGTTACGTCGGGTGGTTCCTACGCCTTGTCGCGTACGCCGGCGGCGAGTTCACCGGCGAGGGCGCGGACCGCGTCGAGCCCGGCCTTCTCGTCGGGGGCGTCCAGCATCCGCTTCACGAACGCCGAGCCGACGATGACGCCGTCGGCGAAGCCCGCGACCTCCTTGGCCTGCGCCGCGTTCGAGACGCCGAGGCCCACGCAGACCGGCAGGTCGGTGGTGGCCCTGGTGCGCTCGACGAGCTCCTTGGCCTGGTTGCCGACGGACTCGCGGGTGCCGGTGACGCCCATCAGGGACGCCGCGTACACGAAGCCCGAACCGGCCGCCGTGATGGTGGCGAGGCGCTCGTCCTTGCTGCTGGGCGCGACGACGAAGACGGTCGCGAGACCGTGCTTGTCGGCATGCTCGCGCCACACCGCGGACTCCTGCACCGGCAGGTCGGGCAGGATGCAGCCCGCGCCGCCCGCCTCGGCGAGCTCGGCGGTGAACCGCTCGATGCCGTAGCGGTCGATGGGGTTCCAGTACGTCATGACGAGGACCGGCTTGCCGGTGGCCTCGTGGGCCTCCCGGACCGTGCGCATGACGTCCTTGATCTTGAGGCCGCCGCGCAGCGCGATGTCGTCGGCGGTCTGGATGACCGGGCCGTCGAGCACCGGGTCGGAGTGCGGCAGGCCCACCTCGACCACGTCGGCGCCGCCGTCGAAGGCGGCCTTGACGGCCTCGATGCCGCCGTCGACGGTCGGGAAGCCCGCGGGCAGGTAGGCGATGAGGGCGGAGCGGCCCTCGGCCTTGGCGCCGGCCAGGGTGTCGTTCAGCAGTTGGACGTTCCCGCTCACTTGGCGTCTCCCTCAATCTCGGCCACCTCGGTGTCGGCGTTCGCGGCCACGGCGCCGTCCGTGTCGTACAGGCCGAAGTAGCGGGCCGCGGTGTCCATGTCCTTGTCGCCGCGCCCGGACAGGTTGACGATGATCAGCCCGTCCTTGCCCAGCTCCTTGCCGACGTCGAGGGCGCCCGCGAGGGCGTGCGCCGACTCGATGGCCGGGATGATGCCCTCGGTCCGCGACAGCAGGCGCAGCGCCTGCATCGCGGCGTCGTCGGTGACCGCGCGGTACTCGCCGCGCCCCGAGTCCTTGAGGTAGGCGTGCTCGGGGCCGATGCCCGGGTAGTCGAGGCCCGCCGAGATCGAGTACGGCTCGGTGATCTGGCCCTCCTCGTCCTGGAGGACGTACGAGCGGGAGCCGTGCAGGATGCCGGGCTCGCCCGCGCTGAGGGTCGCCGCGTGCTCGCCGGTCTCGATGCCGTGGCCCGCCGGCTCGCAGCCGATCAGGCGGACGTCGGTGTCCGGGATGAAGGCGTGGAACAGGCCGATGGCGTTGGAGCCGCCGCCGACGCAGGCGATCGCGGCGTCCGGGAGGCGGCCGGCGCGCTCCAGGATCTGGCGGCGCGCCTCGACGCCGATGACCCGGTGGAAGTCGCGGACCATGGCGGGGAACGGGTGCGGGCCCGCGACCGTGCCGAACAGGTAGTGCGTGTTGTCGACGTTGGCGACCCAGTCGCGGAACGCCTCGTTGATGGCGTCCTTGAGGGTGCGGGAGCCGGACTTCACGGCCTCGACCTCGGCGCCGAGCATGCGCATGCGGGCCACGTTGAGGGCCTGGCGCTCGGTGTCGATCTCGCCCATGTAGATCTTGCACTCGAGGCCGAGCAGCGCGCAGGCGGTGGCCGTCGCGACGCCGTGCTGACCGGCGCCGGTCTCGGCGATGACGCGGGTCTTGCCCATCCGCTTGGTGAGCAGGGCCTGGCCCAGCACGTTGTTGATCTTGTGCGAGCCGGTGTGGTTCAGGTCCTCGCGCTTGAGGAAGACGCGGGCGCCCCCGGCGTGCTCGGCGAACCGGGGCACCTCGGTGAGGGCGCTCGGGCGGCCGGTGTAGTGGACGAGCAGCTCGTCGAGCTCGGCGGCGAACGCCGGATCGTTCTTGGCCTTGTCGTACTCGACGGCGACCTCGTCCACGGCGGCGACGAGGGCCTCCGGGATGAACTTGCCGCCGAACGCGCCGAAGTAGCCCTCCGCGCTCGGGATCCGACCCTCCGGGTCAGGGATGAAGTAGTCGCTGGACATGCGTGTGCCTCACGGTTTCAGGTGTGTGATCACTAAAGGCCGTGGGGCGTCAGGGACTGCGTGCGACGGTTGTCCGTGGTGACCTGCGCCCACGCGACGGAGTCGCAAATCAATACAGTCCCGCGCCCCTTACAGGGGCGCTCTGCCATCGCATTCCGTTGATCTGCCCGGGTTCCGCGCCGATGTGGTAGCGGACGCGGCGGCCGCGGACACGCCTCGCCGGCGCGCGGCAGCCGCGGGGGCGGCAGCCGGGGGCGAGGCGGGCGGCAATGGGCATGGGCGTGAGTTTAGCGTCCGTGGCGCAGGGCCGGGTGCGCGCCCGCCGCGACGAGGTCGGCGACCGCGGACTTCGGGTCGCGGCCGGTCACCAGGGACTCGCCGACGAGGACGGCGTCCGCGCCCGCGTTGGCGTACGCGATCAGGTCGTGCGGGCCGCGCACGCCGGACTCGGCGACCTTGACGATGTGGTCGGGGATGTCCGGGGCGACGCGCTCGAAGGTGCCGCGGTCGACCGAGAGGTCCTTGAGGTTGCGCGTGTTGATGCCGATGACCTTGGCCCCGGCGTCGACCGCGCGCTCCACCTCGTCCTCGTCGTGGGCCTCGACGAGCGGCGTGAGGCCGATGGACTCGGCGCGCTCGATGAGGGACTCCAGGGCGGGCTGCTCCAGGGCCGCGACGATCAGCAGCGCGAGGTCGGCGCCGTACGCGCGGGCCTCCCACAGCTGGTACGAGGTGACGATGAAGTCCTTGCGCAGGACCGGGATGTCGACCTTGGCGCGGACGGCCTCCAGGTCGGCGAGCGAGCCGCCGAACCGGCGCTGCTCGGTGAGGACGGAGATGACGGCCGCGCCGCCCGCCTCGTAGTCGGCGGCGAGTGCGGCCGGGTCGGCGATCGCGGCGAGCGCACCCTTGGAGGGGCTGGACCGCTTGACCTCGCAGATCACCTTGACGCCGTCGCCCTTGAGCGCGGCCACGCCGTCCTTCGCCGGGCGAGCCTTCGCCGCGCGCTCCTTGAGCTCGTCGAGGCTGACGCGCGCCTGCCGCTCCGCAAGGTCGGCACGGACTCCGTCGATGATCTCGTCGAGCACACTCACGCGAGCGGACTCCTTTCCGGGCATCCCCTGGGTGTTCATCTGGTCCTTGTGAATGGTATCCGGCGCGGGGCCTTGGTCCCGCATCCGGTTGACGTCGGTCCCACTACCTGGACACCTGCCGTTGATCAAGGTGCCAGGAAGCCACCGAAGGGCAGGTTCCGGACAACCGTGAACGCGAGCACCACCGCGCCCACGGCCCACAGCTGGGCGCGGCCGAGCGCGAGGCTCACCGCCCTGCCGCGCGCCGCCCGGGCGGCCCACACGGTCCACACCACGGCGAACAGGGCGTAGCCGACGACGGCGAGGGCGTTGGCACCGAGCGCGCCCGCGAGGTCTCCGTGGACGATCGCGTGGGCGCTGCGCAGGCCGCCGCAGCCGGGGCAGAAGGCGCCGGTGAGCTGGAGGAACGGGCAGGCCGGGTAGTGGCCCGGCTCGTTCGGGTCGACGGTGCCGACGTACGCGAAGGCGAGCGCGACGCCGCCGAGCACGCCGAACGGGACGGCGAGGCGGCGCAGGGCGCCGGGGCGGGCGGCGGGTTCGGTCGTCTCGACGGTCACTCGTGCATTCTGCATCCGTGTCCGCGCGGCCGCTCCCCGGGAAACGCGAAAGGGGTGGTGCGGCCGGTCGGCCGCTCCACCCCTTTCGCGCTGGTACGACGAGGGCTCAGGCCTCCGAGCCCGCGGCCTGCGTCGCCCCGGTGGACTTGAGCTGCAGCTCGGCACGCTTCGGCTTGCCCATGCCGGCCGCGCTCATCGCGCCGCCGACGATCGCGGCGACCGCGAGCAGGGCGATGCCGGCCCAGAACCCGGCGACGCTGCCCATCACCATGAAGGCGCCCGCGACACAGAAACCGATGAAGGCGATGATGACACCGGTCCAGGCGGCCGGGGTGTGTCCGTGGCTGCTGTCCGCCATGGCTTGCTCCTCGTTGCTTATGGCCTATGCGTACGTATGACGTACGACGTTCCTACCCATTGTCCCGCACGCGCGCGGAACGTCGTACGCGGGGGTCAGGCGCCCGTCGGGTCCTCGCCGCGGTCGATGGCCTTCCACAGCTCCTCGGGGCGGTCGGGGTCGACGGCCTTGCGGCGGGTCTTCGGGGCGCCGGAGCGCTCGTAGCGGCCGCCCATCGACGGCCAGGCGGCACCGTAGATCACGGCGAGGATGCCGGCGATCAGGATGAGCGCGCCGCCCGCCGCGGAGACGTAGGGCCAGGCGGTGCTGCTGAGGGCGTGGATGGTCGCGGAGGCGTCGCCCGCGGCCTGCGCGGCCTTCTCGTCGAGCGCGGCGCTGTCGCCCGCGCCGAGCACGGCGGCGGCGACGGCGCCCGCGCCGCTGAGCGTGAGCAGGACGGCGACCAGGAGGCGGCCGACCTTGCGGACCGCGAAGACGGCGACGAGCGCGGCGAGGCCCACTATGGCGAGGGCGGCGGGGACGCCCGTGACGTCGCTGCCCTTCGCGGTCAGCGGCAGCTTGCCGCCCGCGACGGCGGCGACGCCCGAGCACCACTCCTGCCGGGACGCGAGCAGGGCGACCGCGGCCCCGGCGGCCCCGCAGAGCAGGGCGACGGCGAGGCTGCGCCGGCCGTTCGACGAGGAAGCGGCCTGATCGGCCGACTCGGCGGCATCGGTACGGGGGTGCGGTACAGCAGTCACGTACTCCACTATCGCCTGCCTGTCCCGGTTTACGTGACCCGGGGGCCGGAGTCGTGCGTCACTTCACAGCGTCCGCCACCTCACATCCGGTTCGCGGTGTGCACGGCGCGCAGTACGGCCGCCGCCTTGTTGCGGCATTCGGTGTCCTCGGCGACCGGGTCGGAGTCCGCGACGACGCCCGCTCCCGCCTGCACGTACGCGGTGCCGTCGCGGAGCAGCGCGGTCCGGATCGCGATGGCGGTGTCGGAGTCGCCCGCGAAGTCGAGGTAGCCGACGCAGCCGCCGTACACACCGCGCCGGGACGGCTCCAGCTCGTCGATGATCTGGAGGGCGCGGGGCTTGGGGGCGCCGGAGAGGGTGCCGGCGGGGAAGCAGGAGGTGAGGACGTCGAAGGCGGTGCGGCCCTCGGCGACGGTGCCCGTCACGGTCGACACGATGTGCATGACGTGGCTGTACTTCTCGATGCTCATGAAGTCGACGACCTCGACGGAGCCGGGCTCGCAGACCCGCCCCAGGTCGTTGCGCCCGAGGTCGACGAGCATCAGGTGCTCGGCCCGCTCCTTGGGGTCGCCGAGCAGCTCCTCGGCGAGGTCGTGGTCCTCCTGCGGCGTCGCGCCGCGCGGCCGGGTCCCGGCGATGGGGTGCACCATGGCGCGCCCGTCCTCGACCTTGACCAGGGCCTCGGGCGAGGAGCCGACGACGTCGAATCCGTCGAAGCGGAACAGGTACATGTACGGGGACGGGTTCGTGGCCCGCAGCACCCGGTACACGTCCAACGCGCTTGCGGTGCACGGGGTTTCGAAGCGCTGCGAGGGGACGACCTGGAAGGCCTCGCCGGCCCGGATGCGCTCCTTGATGTCCTCGACGGCGGCCTGGTACTGCTTGCCGCCCCACAGCGCCGTGACTGTGCCATTTTCAAACGGGGGCAGCTCCGACGCCGGGAGCGCGGTCGGGGCCGTCTGGACCGGCTTGGCGAGGTCGGCCTCCATGGCGTCGAGGCGGGCGACGGCGTCGGCGTAGGCCTCGTCGACGCCGGTCTCCAGGTCGTTGTGGTTGATCGCGTTGGCGATGAGGAGGACCGAACCGTCCCAGTGGTCGAGCACGGCCAGGTCGCTGGTGAGCAGCATCGTCAGCTCGGGCAGCTTGAGGTCGTCGCGCTCCCCCGGGCCGACCTTCTCCAGGCGGCGCACGATGTCGTAGCCGAGATAGCCGACCATGCCGCCGGTGAACGGGGGCAGGCCCTCGTAGCGCGGGGTGTGCAGGGTCTGCACGGTGGCGCGCAGGGCGGCGAGCGGATCGCCGTCGACGGGGACGCCGACGGGCGCTGTGCCGAGCCAGTGGGCCTGCCCGTCCCGCTCGGTCAGGGTGCCGGCGGAGCGCACGCCGACGAACGAATAGCGGGACCAGGAGCGGCCGTTCTCCGCGGACTCCAGGAGGAACGTGCCGGGCCGCTCGGCGGCGAGCTTGCGGTACAGACCGACGGGCGTGTCACCGTCCGCGAGGAGCTTGCGGCTGACAGGAATCACTCGGCGGTCGGTCGCGAGCTTGCGGAAGGTCTCCAGATCCATGGCACGAGCCTACTTCCGTCGGGCCCCCGCCCCGCGCGCCTGCCCAGGTGGTGGAACGCGCCCCGCTAGAAGTGAACGGTGACGACCACCAAGACCCGTAAGAACCCGGCGGTCCGGCGCGCCCTGCCCGGCATCGCACTCGCCGCCGTCGCCGTGACCGCGCTGACCGGCGCCGCTCCCGCCCCCTCCGCCGACGACTGGGCGGCGCCCGCGCCGCGGGAGGTCGAGGGGCGGGTGCACGCGGCGGGCCTGGAGATGCTGGACACCGAGAAGCTGACCATGCACATCCACCCGCACCTCACCGTGTACGCGGGCGGGCGACAGGTGACCGTGCCCGCGGACATCGGCATCGACCGGTCGGGCGCGAAGCCCCGCTACAGCCCGCTGCACACCCACGACACCAGCGGCACCGTGCACGTGGAGTCGGCCCGGTGGCGGGACTTCACGCTCGGCCAGTTCCTCACGGAGTGGGGCGTGCGCCCGACGTGCCGGGCCGAGGTCGACGGGGCGGCGGTGCCGGGCGACCCGGCGGGGATCGTCTTCCGGGACGGTCAGCGGATCACGCTGCGGTGTCGCTGACCGGGAGTTCGTCGCGGTCGAAGCAGGTGCGGGCGCCGGTGTGACAGGCGGCGCCCACCTGGTCGACCTTCACGAGGACGGTGTCCGCGTCGCAGTCGAGGGCGACCGACTTCACGTGCTGGAAGTGGCCCGAGGTGTCGCCCTTGACCCAGTACTCCTGGCGGCTGCGCGACCAGTACGTGCAGCGTCCGGTGGTCAGGGTGCGGTGCAGCGCCTCGTCGTCCATCCAGCCGAGCATGAGCACCTCGCCGGTGTCGTACTGCTGGGCGATGGCGGGCACCAGGCCGTCGGCGCTGCGCTTGAGGCGTGCGGCGATGGCCGGGTCGAGGCTGCTGCTGGGTGCGGGCTCGCTGGTCATACGGACCATTGTGCCGCGCCGGGCGCGTCGACCACTGTCCGGTGCGGCGCGGCCGGTCGTAGGCTGACGGCATGTCGACCCATGCCAAGCGTGAACGACTTCTGCTCGCCGATCTGTTGGAGGCCTCGGGCCCGGACGCCCCCACGCTCTGTGAGGGCTGGAACACCCGGGACCTCGCCGCGCACGTGGTGGTGCGCGAGCGCCGGCCCGACGCCGCGGGCGGCATCCTCGTGAAACAGCTCGCCTCGCGCCTCGAGCGGGTGCAGGCCGAGTTCGCGGAGAAGCCGTACGAGGAGCTGATCCAGCTGATCAGGACGGGGCCGCCGCGCTTCTCGCCCTTCTCGCTCAAGCAGATCGACGAGGCGTCGAACGCGATCGAGTTCTACGTCCACACCGAGGACGTGCGCCGCGCGCAGCCCGACTGGACGCCCCGCGAGCTGGACCCGGTCTTCTCCGACGTCCTGTGGTCGCGCCTGGAGCGGATGGCGCGGGTGATGGGCCGCAAGGCGCCGGTCGGCCTCGTGCTGCGCCGCCCGGACGGCCAGACGGCGGTGGCGCACCGCGGCGCCCCCGTGGTCACGGTCACGGGCGCGCCGTCGGAGCTGGTGATGTTCGCGTTCGGGCGACAGGAGTCGGCGGACGTGGAGCTGGACGGCGAGAAGTCGGCGATCGAGCGGCTCACGGAGACGAAGGCGCTGGGCCTGTGACGGGCTGCGGCTCCAGCCGGTAGGCGCTGAGCGCGAGCCCCAGTTCGACGAGGTCGGCGGGGCGGGCGAGGCTGCGCCCGGTGAGCTGTTCGCAGCGGCGGAGCCGGTTGAGGACCGTGTTGCGGTGGCAGTAGAGGCGGGCGGCGGCGCGCTGCGCGGAGCCGTCGCAGTCCAGCCAGGCCGTGAGCGTGTCGAGCAGCAGCGTCCGGTCGGCGGGCGGCAGGGCGAGCAGCGGGCCGAGCACCCGGTCGGTGAGGAGCCTGCCGAGCGCGGGCGCGGCGGCGACGAGGGCGGCGGGCAGCTGTTCGTCGAGGAGTACGGTGCCGCCGCCCGCGGGGCAGATGCGCAGCGCGGTCTCGGCGAGCCGCCGGGCGCCGCCGACCGCGGCGAGTCCCTCGACGGCGGGGCTGACGCCGAGGCGGCGGCCGGGCCGCTCCCCGAGGGCGGCGGCGAGCCGGGCCGCGTCGAGGTCGCCGAGCAGGACGACGCCGCGCCGGGTCCCGGCGTCGGGGACGGTGTGCCAGACGGCGCGGAGCCCGGCCGGAAGCTCGGTCCTGTCCCTTCCGGTGCCGGCCGCGACGACGACGGCGTACCGCCCGCGTTCGGGCAGGTCGAGGGCGGTGGCGGCGTCGGGCAGATCGGCGATGCGCAGGGCGCCGTCGAGGAGGGCGGCGGTGAGGATGCGGCGCCGGTTCTCGCGCCGCCAGGTGAGCTCGCGCTCGGCGCGCCGGTAGGAGTCGGCGACGTGGGTGCAGTGCTCGTCCACGAAGTTCCACACGTCGACGGCGAGGTGCACCAGCAGGTGGGCGTCCTCGGGGTGGCGCAGGGTGACCTCGTCGACGAGCGCCTGCCAGACGAGGGCTCCGCCGAGCCGGAAGGCGTGCGAGACGGCGTCGAGCGGGAAGCCGTGGGCCGCGCGGTCGGCGCCGATCCGGGCGGAGCAGGCGCGGGCGGCGTCCCGGTGGCGCGCGGGGTCGAGCAGCGAGGCGACGCTGTGCCGCAGCGAGCGCTGGATCTCCTCGCGTACGACGCCGGGCTCGGCGTCGATGGCGGCGCGGTAGGCGGGCTCCTGCTCGTACAGCTGCCACGTCAACCGGTCGGTGAGCGCGGGGAGTTGGTCGAGCAGCGGCCGTGCGGCGCGGCGCAGCACGGCGACGGCGTCGGCGGCCTGGGCGCGAGGTCGGGGACGTACGAGATGCGCGGGCATGACGGTCCTCCACGGCTCTGCTCACGAGCCCGCAGAATGACATACCGTCCGGTCGGTCTCCACCCCTCGGGACGAACACGCAGGTGGCGACCCGTGGGCCGCGGCGGGTCACGAGGAATGGTCCGCCGGTTCCGTCGGGGCCAGGAGGCGGGCGAGTTCGACGCGGGAGCGGATGCCGAGGTGGGCGAAGACGTTGCGCAGGTGGTGGTCGACCGTGCGGGGGCTCACCGAGAGGCGGCGGGCCACCTCGCGGTTGGTGTCGCCGCGCGCGACGTGCCGGGCGATGCGGAGCTGCTGGGGTGTCAGGCCGACCAGGTCTCCCGTCGCCTCGGTCTCGGGCGACTGCTCGCCGGTGGCCCGCAGCTCGGCCGCCGTCTGCGCCGCCCAGACCGTCGCGCCGCACCGTTCGAACGCCACCAGCGCGTCGCGCAGCACCGCGCGGGCGCGCGCCGGGCGCCTGGCCCTGCGCAGCCACTTCCCGTAGAGGGCGGCGGTGCGGGCCCGTTCGAAGTCGCCGCCCGCCCGCTCGTGCCGGGCGAGGGCCTCCTCGAAGCTGCATTCGGCGGCGGCCGGGTCGGACGACGCCAACAGGGCCTGGCAGCGTGCCAGTTGGGCCGGGGCCAGCGGGTCGTGGCCGCGCTCCACCCACACCGTGAACTCGCCGACGGCCGCCTGCGCCCCCGCGGGCTCGCCCGCGAGCACGGCCGCCTCCACCAGGCACGGCACGGCCAGCATCCGGACGCCGAAGTGCCCGCGGCGCGGTCCACCGACGAGCGGGCCGAGCCGGGCGGCGG
Organism: Streptomyces sp. SDT5-1; assembly: GCF_052245995.1. NCBI lineage: Bacteria > Bacillati > Actinomycetota > Actinomycetes > Kitasatosporales > Streptomycetaceae > Streptomyces > Streptomyces sp. SDT5-1. The sequence continues at coordinate 2,636,992 of NZ_CM125963.1, forward strand.
CCCGTGCCGCGTCGCCGCGCGCCAGGTCGGCGCGGGCCAGCGCCCACTGGGCGAGGGTCGCGGCCTGGACGAGACCGTGCCGGTCGGCGGTCTCCTGCGCGGCCGCGGCGTGCCGGGCGACGGTGTCGACGTCCCGGTCGAGCGAGGCGACCAGGGCGAGGACGGCGTGCTGGTGGGCGAGGACGTTGCGCTGCCCCGCAGCGAGCGCGGCCCGCACCCCCTCCTCGGCGTGCGCGCGGGCCCGTGCGTGCCGCCCCGAGCGCAGCTCACCGTAGGCGAGCAGTTCGAGGGCGCGCGGGAGTTCGGCGCCCGCGTCCCGGTCGCGCGCGGCGGCGAGCGCGCGGCTGCCCATGCGGCACGCGGCGTCGACGTCCCCCGCGACCAGGGCGGCGGCCCCGGCCCGCAGCAGCGCGGCCGGCTCCCGCTCCCCCGCGGACCGCGCCACGACCCGCCGCAGCACGACCCGGCCGACACCGGCCCGCTCTCCCAGGGACGCGGCCATGCCGACCCGGTAGTCGAACTCCGCCGCCCGCCCGCTCCCGCCGTGCTCGACGGCCTCCCGGTACCCCGCCGCGTCCCCCAGCGCCCAGGACGCCTCCGCCGCGCCGAGCCTGGCCTCGACCGCGTCGGATCCCGCGCACAGCCGGGCCGCGAGCAGCAGGGACTCGCGGGCGTCGGCCACCGGCCCGTCGCGCAGCGCCAGCAGTCCGCGGACCAGCGCGGCACGGCCCCGTACGGGCTCCGCCACGTCCCCTGCCCCGCCCAGGAGTTCGCGGGCCAGGTGCGGGCGGCCCGCGAGGCGCGCGTGGTCGGCCGCCGCGATCAGCCGCTCGGCCCGTACGGCGGGGTCGTCGGCGAGCCGCGCGGCGTGCGCGAGGGCGGTGGCCCGCTCCCCGTGCGGGGCGCCGTCGGCCGCCGCGAGCTCCGCGCCGAGTCGCGCGTCCGGGTAGACGGCGCCGAGCAGCCGGTGCAGCAGCCCCGCGGCGCGCTGTCGCTCGCCCGTCGCGGCGGCGGCGAGCGCCCGGTGCGCGGCCCTGCGCCGCTCCGGAGCCGCGGCCTCGTACACCCCGCGCCGCCCGGGCAGCCGCAACAGGCCGTCCGTGCCGCGCCGCAGCCCCGCGCGTTCGGCCGCGTCCAGGGCGTCCGCGCCGAACCCGGCCGCGGCGGCGGCCCGCAGCACGAGGGCCGCGTCGACGCCGGGCCCCTCGGGGTCGGCCTCGTACGCGGCGGCGGCGAGCAACAGCACGGTTCTTCCGCTCACTCGCAGCACGGTAGGCCCGAATCGGCGCACGCGCAGCGCCGGTTGGTCGAAAACCCAACCGGTGCCGTCACGCACTGGTCCCGTGCACAAGGCCTCAGGACCTCACGAGGTGTGCGGGCAGTTCCCCCGGTACTCCGCGATCGTCAGGCTCGAACTCGGCAGCGGGCAGAGGAACTGCTCGTACCGGGTGTCGTTGTCGATGAAGCGCTTCAGCCATGAAATGCTGTACTTCGCGATCGTGGTGTTGGAGGTGTTCGGCGTGAAGTGCGTGGCGCCGCGCAGCTCCAGGTACGCCTTGTCCAGCGAGCCAGGCAGGCTCTGGTAGAAGGGCTCGGAGTGCGTCGCGACCGGCGCGATGGTGTCGCCGTCGGCGCCCACGACGAGCGTCGGGGTCTTCACCTCGGGCCAGGTCTTGTCGAGGTTCCAGCCGGTCAGCGGGATCGCCGCCTGGAGCGAGGGACGGCTCTTGGCGGCCTCCAGCGTGCCGCCGCCGCCCATGGAGTGGCCCATGACGCCGAGCCGGCTCGTGTCGATGCGGGTGCGCACCGAGCTCTTCTCGGTCAAGTAGTCGAGCGCGGACAGGAGTTGGCGGCCCCGGCTGTCGGGCTGGTCGAGCGTGGTGTTGGTGTCGATGGTGAAGACGACGAAGCCCTGCGAGGCGAGGCGCGGGCCCAGCCAGGCGATGGACGACTGGTACGCCGTGTAGCCCGGCGAGATAGCGACGGCGCCGAACGTGCCGTCGGCCGTGGACGTCGGGTAGTAGATGGTGCCGCCGCCGAAGCCGCTGACGCTCAGCGAGGAGACGCTGGTCTGGGAGACGGCGTAGGGGCCGCGCGAGGCCTCGATGCTGGAGACGGTGGGGGCGGGGCCGCGCTCGTACGGGTTCTCCGCGGCGTGCGCGGTGAGGGACTGCTGGGTGGCGAGCCCGCCGACGGCCAGCAGGGCGGCGAGGCCCGTGCGGATCAGCCGGGTGCGGAGTCTGCTCGCGGCTCGCCTGCCGTGCACGGGGGGCGCCGCACTGGTGTGCTGCTGCACGATGACGCGTTCCTCTCGGGAGGGCGGAGCCCGTCCCGGGGCGCCGCCGTGGTCTCTGACTGCGACCACGGTGGCGCCGGAGTCACCTCACCCGCATCGGCGAAATCACCGGTCTCGTGGGGACGTCAGCGGACGGGGTGGCCCGCCTCGCGGAGCGTGTCCTTGACCTGCCCGATGCGCAGGTCCCCGAAGTGGAAGACGGAGGCGGCGAGCACGGCGTCCGCGCCCGCGGCGACGGCGGGCGGGAAGTCGGTCAGCCGTCCGGCGCCGCCGGAGGCGATGACGGGCACCGACACGTGCTTGCGGACGGCCTCGATCATCTCGATGTCGTAGCCGTCCTTGGTGCCGTCGGCGTCCATCGAGTTGAGCAGGATCTCGCCCGCGCCCAGCTCTGCCGCCTGGTGGGCCCATTCGACGGCGTCGATGCCCGCGGACCTGCGGCCGCCGTGCGTCGTCACCTCGAAGGAGCCCGACTCGGTGCGGCGCGCGTCCACGGAGAGGACGAGCACCTGGCGGCCGAAGCGCTCGGCGATCTCGCGGATCAGGTCGGGGCGGGCGATGGCGGCCGTGTTGACGCCCACCTTGTCGGCGCCCGCGCGCAGCAGCTTGTCGACGTCCTCTGCGGTGCGCACGCCGCCGCCGACGGTGAGCGGGATGAAGACCTGCTCGGCGGTGCGGCGCACCACGTCGTACGTGGTCTCGCGGTTGCCGGAGGACGCGGTGATGTCCAGGAACGTCAGCTCGTCGGCGCCCTCGGCGTCGTACACCTTCGCCATCTCGACGGGGTCGCCCGCGTCACGCAGGTTCTGGAAGTTGACGCCCTTGACGACGCGGCCGTTGTCCACGTCGAGGCAGGGGATGACTCGGACGGCGAGCGTCACGGGGTGGCTCCTCGGAATGCTTCGAGTTCTACTTCGACCAGGATGCGCGGGTCGACGAAGCCCGTGACGACCACCAGGGTCGTCGCGGGGCGCACCTGTCCGAACACGTCGTTGTGGGCGCGGCCGACCTCGTCGACGTCCCGCGCGTGGGTGAGGTACATCCGGGTGCGGATCACGGACTCGGGGCCGAGCCCGAACTCCGCGATCGCGTCGAGGGCGTTGGCGAAGGCGACGCGCGCCTGCTCGTACGGGTCGCCCTCCCCGTACAGGACGTCCTGCTTGAAGGCGGTCGTCCCGCCCACGATCACCCGGTCCCCGGCGGCGACGGCGCGCGCGAAGCCGAAGGACTCCTCCCAGGGAGAACCGCTCTGCACACGCCGCACGCCGTCGGACGAGGTCATCGGGACACGGCCTCCAGGGCCTCTTCCAGCGTGAACGCCTTGGCGTACAGCGCCTTGCCGACGATGGAGCCCTCGACGCCGAGCGGCACGAGCTCGGCGATGGCGCGCAGGTCGTCGAGGGAGGAGACGCCGCCGGAGGCGACGACCGGGCGGTCGGTGGCCGAGCAGACGTTGCGCAGCAGCTCCAGGTTCGGGCCCTGGAGCGTGCCGTCCTTGGCGATGTCGGTGACGACGTACCGGGAGCAGCCCTCGGCGTTCAGGCGCTCCAGGGTCTCGTAGAGGTCGCCGCCGTCGCGGGTCCAGCCGCGGCCGCGCAGCGTCGTGCCGCGCACGTCGAGACCGACCGCGATCTTGTCACCGTGCTCGGCGATGATCTTGGCGACCCACTCGGGGTCCTCCAGAGCGGCGGTGCCGATGTTGACGCGGGTGGCGCCCGTGGCGAGGGCGGCGGCGAGCGAGTCGTCGTCGCGGATGCCGCCGGACAGCTCCACCTTGATGTCCATGGCCTTGGCGACCTCGGAGATCAGGGCGCGGTTGTCGCCGGTGCCGAACGCGGCGTCCAGGTCGACCAGGTGCAGCCACTCGGCGCCCGAGTTCTGCCAGGCGAGGGCGGCCTCCAGCGGGGAGCCGTAGGAGGTCTCGGTGCCGGACTCGCCGTGCACGAGGCGGACGGCCTGGCCGTCGCGGACGTCGACGGCGGGGAGGAGTTCGAGCTTGTTGCTCTGGGAAGCGGTCACAGTACGGAGATCCAGTTCTTCAGCAGCTGCGCTCCGGCGTCGCCGGACTTCTCGGGGTGGAACTGCGTCGCCCACAGCGCGCCGTTCTCGACGGCGGCCACGAACGGGCCGCCGTGCGTGGACCAAGTCACCTTGGGCGCGCGGATGGACGGGTTGTGGACTTCCAGCTCCCAGTTCTGCACGGCGTACGAGTGCACGAAGTAGAAGCGCTCGTCGGTGTTCACGCCGGCGAACAGCTGGGAGTCCTGCGGGGCGTCCACGGTGTTCCAGCCCATGTGCGGCACGACGTCGGCCTTCAGCGGCTCGACGACGCCGGGCCACTCGTCGAGGCCCTCGGCCTCCTCGCCGTGCTCGATGCCGCGCGCGAAGAGGATCTGCATGCCGACGCAGATGCCCATCACGGGGCGGCCACCGGCGAGCCGGCGGCCCACGATCCAGTCGCCGCGCGCCTCCTTCAGGCCCTTCATGCAGGCGGCGAACGCGCCGACGCCGGGCACGAGCAGGCCGTCCGCGTTCATGGCCCTGTCGTAGTCGCGGGTGATCTCGACGTCGGCGCCCGCGCGGGCCAGGGCGCGCTCGGCGGAGCGCACGTTCCCGAAGCCGTAGTCGAAGACGACGACGCTCTTGGTCTTGTCGGCCGACATCAGTAGAGCCACTCCAACCGCAGGATTCCGGCGACGAGGCACATCGCGGAACCGATGCCCATCAGCACCACGACGCTCTTGGGGAGTTCTTGCTTGTGGAAGGACCACGCCCCGCCGGCCAGGAAGAGGCCGACGAAGATCAGCACCGCGGAGAGGCCGCTCACAGCGCGCCCTTCGTGGACGGGAGGACGCCCGCGGCGGCGGCGCGCGGGTCGATCTCGCTGGCGTAGCGCAGGGCCCGCGCGAGGGCCTTGAACTGGCACTCGACGATGTGGTGCGCGTTGCGCCCGTACGGGACGTGCACGTGCAGCGCGATCTGCGCCTGCGCGACGAAGGACTCCAGGATGTGCCGGGTCATCGTCGTGTCGTACTCGCCGATCATCGGCGCCATCTTCTCGGGCTCGGTGTGCACGAGGTACGGGCGGCCCGACAGGTCGACCGTCACCTGGGCGAGCGACTCGTCGAGCGGCACCGTGCAGTTGCCGAACCGGTAGATGCCGACCTTGTCGCCGAGCGCCTGCTTGAAGGCGGCGCCGAGGGCGAGGGCGGTGTCCTCGATGGTGTGGTGCGAGTCGATGTGCAGATCGCCCTCGGTCTTCACCGTCAGGTCGAACAGACCGTGCTTGCCGAGCTGGTCGAGCATGTGGTCGTAGAACCCGACCCCCGTCGCGACGTCGACCTTGCCGGTGCCGTCGAGGTCGATCTCGACGAGGACCGAGGTCTCCTTGGTCGTACGCTCCACGCGTCCGATGCGGCTCATGCGCCGCCCCCTTGATTGTTCATTTGGGCCTTCTTCACTTCGCGGGCCGCGTCCAGGAACGCGTCGTTCTCTTCGGGGGTCCCTACGGTGACGCGCAGGCGGCCGGGCACGCCGTTGTCCCGGATCAGGACGCCGCGGTCGAGGATGAACTGCCAGACGGCGTGCGGGTCTTCGAAGACGCCGAACTGGATGAAGTTGGCGTCCGCGACGGTGACCTCGAAGCCGAGGGCCTCCAGCTCGGCGACCACGCGGTCGCGCTCGGCCTTCAGCTGCTCCACGTACTGGAGGAGCGTGTCGGTGTACTCCAGGGCGGCCAGCGCCGTCGCCTGGTTCACGGCCGACAGGTGGTACGGCAGGCGCACCAGCTGGACGGCGTCGACCACGGCCGGGTCTGCGGCCAGGTAGCCGAGGCGCAGCCCCGCCGCGCCGAAGGCCTTGGACATCGTCCGCGAGATGACGAGGTTCGGGCGGCCCTCGATCAGCCGGAGCAGCGAGGAGCCGTGGCTGAACTCGGTGTACGCCTCGTCGACGATCACGAGCGCGTCCCGGCCCGCGGCCTCGTACAGCGCGAGGACGTCCTCGGCCGCCACCGCGTTGCCCGTCGGGTTGTTGGGGCTGGTGATGAAGACGACGTGCGGCCGGTGCGTCCGGATCGCCTCGACGGCGGCCGGGACGTCCAGCGAGAAGTCGTCGCGGCGCGGGGCGCTCACCCAGCCGGTGTTGGTGCCGCGGGCGAGCAGCGGGTGCATCGAGTACGAGGGCTCGAAGCCCAGCGCGATGCGGCCGGGGCCGCCGAAGGCCTGGAGGAGCTGCTGGAGCACCTCGTTCGACCCGTTGGCCGCCCACACCTGCTCGTACGTGACCTCGTGGCCGGTCGTCCGGGTCAGGTACTTCGCCAGCTCGGTGCGCAGCTCGACCGCGTCCCGGTCCGGGTAGCGGTTCAGCTCGCGGGCGGCGTCGGCGACCCGCTCGGCGATCCGCTGCACGAGCGGCTCGGGCAGCGGGTACGGGTTCTCGTTCGTGTTCAGCCGTACGGCGACGTCCAACTGCGGTGCGCCGTAAGGGGACTTGCCGCGCAGTTCCTCGCGTACGGGAAGGTCGTCGATCCTGGTCACTTGCTGTTGGGCACCTTCCATCCGAAACGGGCCTTGATCGCCGCGCCGTGCGCGGGCAGGTCCTCGGCGTCGGCGAGCGTCACCACGGTGGCCGCGACCTCGGCGAGGGCGTCCTTCGTGTAGTCGACGATGTGGATGCCGCGCAGGAAGGACTGGACGGACAGACCGGAGGAGTGGCAGGCACAGCCGCCGGTCGGCAGCACGTGGTTCGACCCGGCCGCGTAGTCGCCGAGCGAGACCGGCGCCCACGGGCCGACGAAGATCGCGCCCGCGTTCTTGACGCGCTGGGCCACGGCCGAGGCGTCGGCGGTCTGGATCTCCAGGTGCTCGGCGCCGTACGCGTCGACGACCTTGAGGCCGTCGTCGAGCGAGTCGACGAGGACGATCGCGGACTGCTCGCCCTTGAGGGCGGGCACGATCCGGTCCTCGACGTGCTTGGTGGCCGCGACCTGCGGCTCCAGCTCCTTCTCCACGGCGTCGGCGAGCTCGGCCGAGTCCGTCACGAGGACGGCGGCGGCCATCGGGTCGTGCTCGGCCTGACTGATCAGGTCGGAGGCGACGTGCGCCGGGTCGGCCGTGGAGTCGGCCAGGACGGCGATCTCGGTCGGGCCCGCCTCGGCGTCGATGCCGATACGGCCCGTGAAGTAGCGCTTGGCGGCGGCCACCCAGATGTTGCCGGGGCCCGTCACCATGTTCGCCGGAGGGCAGGACTCGGTGCCGTACGCGTACATGGCGACGGCCTGGGCGCCGCCCACCGCGTACACCTCGTCGACACCGAGCAGCGCGCACGCGGCGAGGATCGTCGGGTGCGGAAGCCCGCCGAACTCCTTCTGCGGCGGCGACGCGAGCGCGATCGACTCGACGCCCGCCTCCTGCGCCGGCACCGCGTTCATGATCACGGACGACGGGTAGACCGACCGGCCGCCGGGCGCGTACAGGCCGACGCGCTCGACCGGCACCCACTTCTCGGTGACCGAGCCGCCCGGCACGACCTGCGTGGTGTGGGTGGAGCGGCGCTGCTCGCGGTGGACGATGCGGGCCCGGCGGATCGACTCCTCCAGGGCGGCCCGCACGGCGGGATCGAGGTCGGCGAGCGCCTTGGCCAGGGCCTCGGCGGGAACCCGCACGGACTCCAGCTTCACTCCGTCGAATTTCTCCCCGTACTCGATCAGCGCCGCGTCGCCACGATGATGCACGTCCTCGCAGATCGGACGCACCTTCTCCAGGGCGGCCGAGACGTCGAAGTCGGCTCGGGGCAGCAGCGAGCGCAGGGCCTGACCCTCGGGGAGGGCGGCGCCGCGCAGATCGATTCGAGAGATCACAGAACAATTCTCTCAGATGCGGGTTTACGCTCGGCGCCCCGTATCAGTGGCTGATACCGGCGTCGAGACGCAGCGGATTCCGACCGTCACGCAGCGGGCATGAACGGTTGTACGAACCAGGCATACACACAGGTCGTACGGGACGTACGACCGTCACGGGGGAAGGCAGAACAGTCGTGGTCGAGGGGACGACCGGCAACGGCAACGGGGACGTGCCGGACGGGCTGACCGCAACCGAGGTCGGGATGTGGCAGGCGTTCCGCAACGGCAGCGTCTACGACCTGCGCACCGGGGACGCCGAGCGGGACGACCCGCACGGCGGGCACCCCTGGGGGCCGGGGCGCAGCGTGCGGGCCCGTATCGTGGCGTGGCTGCTGCTCGACGGGCCGCCCGCGCTCGACGGCCGGGTCTCCTCGCTGAAGCTCCAGGGCGTGCAGATCACCGACGCGTTCGACCTCGCCGGCGGCTCGGTCGTGCCGTACGTGGAGATGAAGGGCTGCCGCTTCGAGAAGGAGGTACGGCTGCCCGAGGCGCACTTCACGACTGTGCGGCTCATCGACTGCTCCGTGCCACGCCTCGAAGGCGCCCGGGTGCACACCGAGGGCGATCTGCACCTCGCGCGCTGCCGCTTCCACAACGGGGTGCGGCTCACCGACGCGCACATCGGCACCGACCTGCTGCTCAACCAGGCCGTCGTGTTCCGCGACCGGCTCGGAAAATCGATCATGGCGGACGGGCTCACCGTCGGCCAGGACCTCCAGGCCGAGCAGCTCGAGACGCACGGCGAGCTGAGCCTGCGCGGCGCCACGGTCGGCGTCTCGCTGTCGCTGCGCGGCAGCCGGCTGCGGAACACGCGCGGGGCGCGGGCCCTCAACGCGCCGCAGCTGTCGGTCGAGCGGACCCTGTACCTCGGGCCGGCCGCGATCGGCGGGCCGCTCCAGAACGGGGGCGGGACGCCCGCCCGCGGCACCCGCGTGCAGAACTTCGAGTGCGTGGGCGGGGTGCGGCTCGACGACGGGCGGTTCGGCGACGCGGTCGACATGGAGTCGGCGCGCTTCCTCATGGAGAACGAGCAGGAGGTCTCCATGCGGCGCGTCCAGACGCCGGAACTCCGCTTCCTGTGCGAGCGGCCGCGGCGCGGCCGGATCGTCCTGTCCGGGGCGCGGGCCACCAACCTCGTCGACCGGTCGACCAGCTGGCCGGGCCCCGGGCAGCTCCGCCTCGGCGGCTTCCAGTACGAGAACCTCATCCCGACGGGGTCCTTCCCGCTGGCCCGCCGCCTCGACTGGCTCGCCGCGGCGACACCCGAGTACAACCCGGAGCCGTACGAGCGGCTGGCCACGGTGCTGCGCAACAGCGGGGAGGACTCCGAGGCCCGCGAGGTGCTGCTCGCCAAGCAGCGGCGGCGCCGCGAGACGCTGCCGCTGGCGGCCAAGGTGTGGGGGTACGTCCAGGACTGGACGGTGGCGTACGGGTACCGGCCCGGGCGGGCCGCGCTGTGGATGATCGTCCTCTGGGCGCTGAGCGCGGTCGCCTTCTCGCAGGCGCCGCACCCGCGCATCAAGCCCGGCGAGGGCCCCGTCTGGGACCCCGCCCTCTTCACCCTCGACCTCCTCCTCCCCGTCATCGACCTCGGCCAGGCCGCCAGCTGGCAACTCCACGGCGCCTGGCAGTGGGCCTCGGTGGCCCTGGTCCTCCTGGGCTGGATCCTGGCGACGACGGTGGCGGCGGGCGCGACGCGGCTGCTCCGCAGGAGTTAGGGGGCGGGGGTGCGGTGGGGGTCTCGGTGGGGCTCGGCCCCCCGGTCACCTCCCACCCACCCGCCCCCTCCGGGGGCTACGGCCCCACGGGGGTGCGGCCCACGTCGACGGGTCCCACGCCTGCCGCGGCTTCGACGCCGGGGCCCGAGCACCGCACCGCCGCGGGCCGAGACAGACACGCCGCCGGCGCCCACCGAGGCCGCCACCTCCACGCGCACTGCCGCCTGCCCGGTCATCTCCCGCCCGCCCCCCACGGGGTCCCGGACCAGGGCGACGGCTCCCCCGCCTGCCGTGGCTTCGACGCCGGGACCCGAGCGCCGCTCTGCCGTGGGTCGGCAGTGGCGCCCACCAGGGCCGCCGCTTCCACGTCTTCGCCCCCCTCTCCGGGGGCTACGGCCCCACGGGGTCCCTGCCCAGGCCGACGCCCCCTGGTGCCTTTGACCCTGCGCTTCTACTGGGCCCCGGACCGGACCCGAGCTGAGCCCGGCAGCGCGAGGTCTTGTGGTTCGGGCGCCAGGGAGCCGGGAGCAGCTGTACCGAACCGCGCAGGGGGCTGTCGGGCTGCCGGGGCGTTCTGCCGTGGGCCGAGAAGGGCGTAACGGTGCGGGTGTCGGCGGCAGGATCGGGGCATGGAGCCGACCTTCGTTCTGGTGCACAGCCCCTCCGTGGGGCCGGCGAGCTGGCTCCCGGTGGCCGAACGCCTGACGGCGGCCGGGTACCGGGCACGGGTGCCCTCCCTGTCGCGCGTGGCCACCACCGAACCGCCCTTCTGGCCTCACGTGGTCGCCGCGGTCCGCGACGACCTGCGGGCCGTCCCCCACGACACCCCGCTCGTCCTGGTCGCCCACAGCAACGCTGGCCTCTTCCTCCCGGCGATCCGCGCGGCCCTCGACCAGCCGGTGTCCGGCTCCGTCTTCGTCGACGCGGCGCTGCCGGCACGTTCCGGGTCGACACCGGTCGCCCCGCCGGAGCTGCTTGACTTCCTCCGCCCGAAGGCGGTGAACGGGGTGCTGCCGCGATGGACGGACTGGTGGGACGAGGCGGACGTCGCGCCGATGTTCCCCGATCCGGCGGTGCGGCGGGCCGTGGTCGCGGAGCAGCCCACGCTGCCGCTGTCGTACTACGAGCAACGGATCCCGGTCCCCGACGGCTGGGACGACCACCCGTGCGCATACGTCCTGTTCGGCACGCCGTACGACACCGTGGCCGCGGAGGCGCACGCCCGCGGTTGGCCGGTGGCCCACATCCCCGGCCACCACTTCCACCACCTGGTGGCCCCGCAGACAACCACGACCCACCTCCTCGCACTCACCGTCGCCTCCCGCTGACCCCGGCCACGGCGGCCGCGGCACAACCGGAACGAGCAACGGGGCCAAGGCCGGCGACACCCCGGAGCCCGTCGCGGCTCGGCTCGGCCCGCCCGGCCCGGCAGCCCAGCGCGGCGACACCCTGACGCCACCGCATAACCCGTCCCGTCAGGCCCGTCCCTCGCCCACGCCGCACCTCGCCGACGCGAAACCGCCTCCACGGCCCAGGTCCGGTACGGACCGAAAGGCCGACCGCGACGAACGGACGCTCCGGCCGAACACCGGCCCGACCCACGGGGGCCGAAGCCCCCGGAGGGGGCGGGTGGGTGGGAGATGACCGGGCGTCGGGGGGTGCCGGGACGGGCGCGGGGCCGGGAACCGGCGCCGCACGCCCGAAACCACACGCACAACCCCGCACCCCGCCCACCCGTGACCAACGCCCCCGGCCACGACACGGCAAAAAACGGTGCGGCGCGTGCAACCTTCCGGCCACCTCGACCGTCATCCCAGCGCAACCACGTCCCCACGGCGCAGAAGGAGGCCCCGTGCCATTTCTGCGCGCCCTCGTCCGGACCGCCCGCATGCTCCGGCACACCGCCACCCTCGGCACCGACCTCCCGCCGGACGAGGAGCTGCTGCTCGACGCCCCGGACGACCGCCTCGCCCCTGCCCTCGTCGCCGCCGGCCGCGGCGACCACGGCCCCGCCGCGAAGGCCCTCGCCCAGACCCGGGAGGCCGCCGAGTGGGAGAACCGGGACCGCGGCGTGCAGCGCCTCGCCGCGTTCGCCGCCGCCCGCCCCGAGTGGTTCGAGTCCTGGCAGCAGGCCTCGCCGCACGACCCCGACCTGCTCCTGGTGAAGGCCGAGCTCGCCGTCACCCGCGCCCTCGCCGCCCCCGCCCACGCCGAACTCCTGCGCGAGGTCACCCCGCTGATCCTGGCCGCCGCCGAGTCCGACCCCCGCGACCCGGTCCCCTGGCGGATAGCCCTGGACCACGCCCGCGGCACGAACGCCCCGCACACCGAGTTCGAGCAGCTGTGGGCCCGCGCGGTGCGCCGCTCCCCGCACCACTACGGCTGCCACGTCGCGGCCCTGCGCTATCTCTCCGCCGCCTGGTACGGCTCGCACCGCGAGTGCTTCGACTTCGCGGAGCGCGCCGCGCAGGACGCCCTGCCGGGCTCGCTGCTCCAGGCGCTGCCGGCCCGCGCGGCCCTCGCGTATCTGACGTCGGGCGCCCCGATGACCGGCATCTCCCGCGCCCGCCTCGACGCCGCCGCCGACCTCGCCGTGGACCTCTCCCGCTCGTACGAGGCCGCCGATCCCTGGCCCGCGGAGGTGCGCAACCTGTTGACCTGCGTACTGGTGGAGCTGAAGCGCTGGGACGACGCGCTCGAGCAGCTGCGGCTCATCGGCCCGTACGCCACGTCGTTCCCGTGGGACCGGCTGACGGACGACCCGCTGGGCCACTTCATGGAGCTGCGCGGGCAGGTCCGGTTGGAGGTCGCGGCGACGATGCCGCTGCGCGGCGGACCGCCCAGGTCCGACGACCATTACGCTTGACCGACGTGACCACCGTCCGACTTCCGCTGTTCCCGCTCAACTCGGTGCTGTTCCCGGGACTCGTGCTCCCGCTGAACGTGTTCGAGGAGCGCTATCGCGCCATGATGCGCGACCTGTTGAAGGCCTCGCCCGACGATCCGTCGGAGCCCGACACGGAGCCGTCCACCTCGGACGAGCCGCGCCAGTTCGTGGTCGTGGCGATCCGCGACGGCCACGAGGTCGCCCCGAGCGCGCCCGGCATGCCCGACAAGGCGGCGACGAAGGAGGCCGGCGCGGGCCCCGCCGCGGGCTTCGGCGACGATCCGATCACGTCCTTCCACGCCGTCGGCTGCATCGCGGACGCCGCCACGATCAGGGAGCGCGCGGACGGCAGCTTCGAGGTGCTCGCCACGGGCACACGCCGGGTGCGGCTGCACTCGGTCGACGCCTCGGGCCCGTATCTGACGGCCGAGGTGGAGGAGCTCGACGAGCCGGACGGCGAGGAGGCGGGCGCCCTCGCGGAGGGTGTGCTGCGCGCGTTCCGCTCGTACCAGAAGCGGCTCGCGGGCGCCCGTGAGCGTTCGCTGACGACGGGCGCCGAGCTGCCGGACGAGCCGTCGGTGGTGTCGTATCTCGTCGCGGCGGCCGCGGTCCTCGACGTACCGACGAAGCAGCGGCTGCTTCAGGCGGACGACGTGGCGTCCCGGCTGCGCGAGGAGCTGACGCTGCTGCGCGCGGAGACCGCGATCATCCGTCATCTGCCGTCGCTGCCGGCCACGGATCTGACCCGGCAGACCACCAGCCTCAACTGACGTTCACTCAACTCACGTAGAGGATCGACGCGTTGGCGAAGAAGAGCAAGAAGCAGCAGGGGCAGTCCGGCGGCACCCCGGCCACCGTCGCGCTCGGCGCGGCCGGCACCCCGTTCACGGTCCACTCCTACGAGCACGATCCCGCGCACCCCTCGTACGGCGAGGAGGCGGCGGAGGCGATGGGCGTCTCCCCCGACCGGGTGTTCAAGACGCTCGTCGCGGACGTGGACGGCCGGCTGACGGTCGGGGTGGTGCCGGTGGCGGGACAGCTCGACCTGAAGGCGCTGGCGGCGGCGGTCGGCGGGAAGCGCGCCACGATGGCCGACCCGGCGCTCGCGGAGCGCACGACCGGGTACGTGCGGGGCGGTATCTCGCCGCTCGGGCAGCGCAAGAAGCTGCCGACGGTCATCGACTCGTCCGCCGAGAAGCACGAGACGATCTGCGTCTCGGCGGGGCGCCGCGGCCTCGAGGTGGAGCTGGCCCCCGCGGACCTGGCGGCCCTCACGGACGCGGTGCTCGCGCCCGTCGGGCGTGCGTGACCCCTCGACGTACGCCGTGTCCTCGGCTAAGCACCAAGGACATGTCGAAGAAGACGCGCAAGCGCAAGTGGCGGATCAAGAAGGGCAAGGCCAACCACGGGAGCCGGCCCGCCTGACGATCGGCGCGACCGGCGCGATCGACCCGATGTGATCAGTGCGCCGTGGGCGCGGCCCCGCCGTCACCGTGCTGGGCCGCGTACGGCGTCGCGAAGTACGGGTCCGGGTCGCGGGGGCCGAAGAGGCCCGTGAGGCCGAGGTGGACGACGAGCGCGGCGAGCGGCCACGCGAGCAGCGCGCCCTTCGCGTTCAGCTCGAGCGGCGCGTCGAACACCACACCCTTGCCGAGCTCCTTGGCGTGCGCCGCGACGTTCTGCGTCGGGCCGAGCCAGACGCCGAACCGCCAGGCGAGCACGCCGCCGAGGAGGCTGCCGAGCGCGAGCCCGACGACGAGCGGTACGCCGCCGCGCCTGCGCCACAGGAAGGCGGCGAGGCCCGTGACGGCGCCGAACGCGAGGCCGAGCAGCGCGAACGTGCCGTCGATGCCGATGGCCTGCTCGCCCTCGGTGTCCTTGAGGTAGACCGCCGAGGCGTCCGAGACCAGCGGGACGCGGGGCGCGAGCCACAGCCAGAGAGCGCCGAGCGCGAGCCCCACCACCGCGACGCCGATCGCCACGACGGCGGCCTCGCGCAGTTCGGTGCGGAGCCCCGGCCCGTCGTCGTACGGCTGCGGGGCGGCGGGCGCGGGAGGCAGGTGTCCTGTCATGGGGTCGGGGGCCTGCCAGGGGTCGCTGTGCCCGTTGTTGTGCGGGGGCTGATGGGGTGGCGGTGTCAGCGGTGCGGTCACCCTGCCATCGTGCCAGGCGTCGCTGTGCGGCGCGTCACCGGACGGCGGCCCGCCGGTACGCCCATGTGGCCACGGCGAGCGAGGCGACGCCGACGGCCGCGCAGACGCCCAGGTCGAGCAGGACGGTGGCCCAGTCGGGGTGCGCGGAGAAGGTCCGCGCGAAGGCCTCGACCCCGTACGTGGAGGGCAGCAGGTCGCGTGCCCACTGCACGAACTCCGGCATCCGGTCGGCGGGCAGCACGCCGAGCAGCAGCGCGGCGGACATGCCGAGCTGGCCGAGCAGCGTGGCCAGCTCGGGGCGCGGGGCGAGCAGCCCGAGCGCGGCGCCGAGCCCGGCGAGGGCGGCCCCGGCCAGCGGGATCACGGCGGCGAGCACCCACAGGTGGGCGAGCGGCAGCTGGAACATGAGGCAGCCGACGACCGCGGTGACCACGGTGCCGGGCACGGTGAACGAGGCGTACGCTCCGGCGGCGCCGAGCACCACGGATGCGGGGGGCACCGGCAGCGTCGCGTAGTGGTCGAGGCCGCCTGCGGCCCGCAGCTGCCCGAAGTACTGGGCGAGCAGGTTGAGCGCGACGAACGCGACGACGAGCACGGCGGATCCGGCGACGACGGCCTGCGCCTCGCGGCCGCCCTGGTCGACGACGCCGCGCATCAGGATCATGATGCCGATGCTCTGGAACGTCGCCACGAACAGCAGCGGGATACGGGCCACGCGGGCGCGGCTGAGCTGCGCCCGGTAGACGGCGGCGAGCGACGGCAGGAAGCGGGCGCGCGGCGCGAGCGGTTCGTCGACCGCTGCGGGAATCGAAGCGGGGCGCGCGGGCGCCGCCTCCACGGGAACGACACTCATGCCTTCACCAGGCCCTTCACGCCGCTGCGGCTGCCGCCGAGGGCCACGTACACGTCTTCCAGGCTCGGCGTCGCGAGCGTGAAGTCGTCGAGGAAGTCGAAGGCCGGGCCGCCGGTGACGGCGGCGACGGCGGCGCGGGCCGCGTCCGGTTCGAGCCGCAGCGACCAGCGGCGGCCCGCCTCCACGGCGTGCGCGCGCAGGCGCGCCACCTCGTCGAGCTCCATCGGAGCCTCCTGGCGCCACACGAGTTCCACGCGTACCTCTCCGGCGACGCGATCCTTGAGTCCGGCCGGGGTGTCGCAGGCGATCACGCGGCCCTGGTCGAGCACGGCCACGCGGTCGAGCACGGTCTCGGCCTCGATCACGTTGTGGGTGACGAGCAGCACGGTGGCGCCGTGTTCGGCCCGGCGGCGGTCCACGGCGGACCATACGGCGCGGCGGGCCACGGGGTCCATGCCGGTGGTCGGCTCGTCGAGCACGAGCAGCGGGCGTTCGCCGACGAGGGCGGCGGCGAAGCAGGCGAGTCGGCGCTGCCCGCCGGACAGCTTCTTGATCGGGCGGGAGGCCAGGGCGGTGAGGCCGAGTTCGTCGAGGACGTCGTCGCGGGCGGCGCGGGCGTCCTTCAGAGGGAGGCCGCGGAGGCGTCCCGTGGTCTCGGCGGCCAGCGCGACGGTCAGCTCGTCGAGGGCGGTCGACTCCTGGCCGAGGTAGGCGAGGATGCGGGAGGCGCGCTCGGGGTGGCGGACGATGTCGTGGCCGAGGATCTCCACGCTTCCTGCGTCGGGGCGCATGAGACCGGTGAGCTGGCGTACGAGGGTGGACTTGCCTGCGCCGTTGGGGCCGAGGAGGCCGAAGATCTCGCCGCGGCGGATGTCGAGCCGTACGTCGTCGGTGGCGCGCAGTTCCGGGGTGGCGGGGGCGCCGCGGCGGCCGCGGGTGGCGGGGTAGGTCTTCGTGAGGCCCCGCACCGCGCACACGACATCACGCGTCGGGACGGCGGTATCGGTGCGCATACTCACGAGGGACGAGCCTACGGGGTCCGGCCTTCACGATTGCACGCGGGGCCGGACATTTCCCACGCACGCCGTACGCTCCGCAGCCGACCGGGTCCCTGTCGTCTACGTCCGGGGCCCGCTAATCCGCCGCAGCGGCGTGTTCCGTCGTGCGGATGTCGATTTCGCGCCAGAAGCCGGCGCGGATGGCGTACCGGTCGTGTTCGTCGATCTGGTCGTCCTTGTGGGCGAGAAGCCCGAACCTCGCGGCGTAGCGGAGCAGCTCACCGTCGATGCGGTGCGGCACCCGCGGGTACATGGTCGACAGCTTCTGGAGCTGCGCCGGGTCCCCCAGCCGCTCCCGCCACCGCCGCGCGAACACCTGCCCGACCTCGTACGGATCCCCGCCGATCGCGGTGATGTCCTCCTCGCGGTCGGCCCATCGCTGCTCCGCCGTGGTGAGCTGCGCGAGCGTGGGCAGCGAGGCCACCTCCGCGGGCTCGCCCCCGCCGGACCGCTCGACCCACCCCTTGTCGGACGACCACCGCAGCGTGGCGCTCGCGGGATGCTGGGCGACCGGCGCCCCGGGCCCGCGCAGCGCGGCGAGGTCCTTGGGGGTGGGGACGTTCTTGCCGCCGCCGCTCCGTTCCTCCTCATCGGAGGACGCTGCGGGGGCCGCGGGCGCGTGCTGCACGGGCGCCGTGTCCCCGGGCTCCTCCGCGGTCCGCCCCGCCGCGGCCAGCGCCGACTCCGGCAGCGGCGCGGAGAGGATCGCCGCGATCTCGGGCCGCGGCACGGGCGGCGGCGCGCAGATCCCGCCGAGCTCCTTGGCCCGTACGGCCTTGGTGATCCAGGCCCGGTCGAGCACCCGCCGCTCGTCGGCCTCGGCGACGAGGTCCTCGGACTGGTTGTAGTCCCCGTCGGCGGCCTGCACGGCCCACAGGTGGACGGCGACGCCGTGCTCCTTGGCGGCCATCATGCCGGGCAGCAGGTCCCCGTCGCCGGTCACGAGGACCACGTCGGAGCAGGCCCTGTTGCGCGCCAGCTCGGTGAGCTCCGCGTGCATCGCCGCGTCGACGCCCTTCTGCGCCCACCGCCCGTCGGACCGCGTCAGCGCGCCGAGCCGCACGGTGACCCGCGGCATCACGCGCAGCCGCCGGTGCTCGGGCTGCGGCACCCTGTCGGGCGCCCCGTCGAACCAGTAGATGCGCAGGAGCTCGCGCCCGGTCTCGGTCTCGGCGCGCTCGCGCAGGCCCTGGATGAGGGCGGCGTGGTCGACATGAATCCGGGAGCGGGACGGCTCGCCCGCGAGCAGGCTCGCGGCGGCCCCCAGCAGATACCCGGCATCCACCAGAACGATGCAACGGTCCACGCGATCCACCCTCTTTCCGCCGACTTGCCAGAGTCCGGACACGCTCCACGGGGCGGCTCCCGCGGCTTCGCTTCGGGTTTCCTTCGAGTCTGCCCGACCGCGCGGGGGTTAACGGCCCGAACTGGATCTTCGGCGTGGCGGAAGCCGTGAACCCGGATCGGGTCCGCCCGATCCCATGCCCGTTACGAACGGTAATACCCCGAAATGCGGTCTTCGTCCGCCTGTGTGAATCTGAATCCGGCCCTGGCCCCTAGATCCCCTTCAGGAGGCAGATCACCATGGCCAAGAACCGTAGTAAGCAGAACCGCCAGCAGCAGAAGGCGGCGCAGGCCGCTCAGCCCCAGGAGCAGGCCAAGTCCTCGGCCATGGAGGCCCAGGCCAAGTCGGCCGTGGAGGCCACTCCCGGCGACGTGGCCCGCAAGCACCGCGAGCGCCGCTTCGGCCACAACTGAGGCGCCTCACAGGGCGGTTGGCACACCGCGAGGGGCGCACCCGGAGTTCCCGGGTGCGCCCCTCGCGCACGTGCGGCCGGGCTCAGCCCGTCAGGCAGGACGGGCCGAGCAGCACCTTGAGGTCGCCGTAGAGCGACGGGTCGGGCTTGACCCGGTGCCGGTCGAGCCGGAGCACCGTGGTCTTGCGCGGTCCCTGGAGCTTGATCCGGACCTCGCTGTCGCCCCGGTGGTTGGTGAGGATCTCGCCGAGCCGGTTGATCATCGGCGGGGTCACCTTGAGGGCGGGGATGGTGAGGATCACCGGCGCGTTCGTGCCCGCGTTCGACAGGTCGGGGACCTGCATCTCCATGGCGACCAGGCGCGGCACGTCCTCGCGCTTGTCGAGGCGGCCCTTCACGAACACCACGGCGTCCTCGACGAGCTGCGTGGACACCAGCTGGTACGTCGCCGGGAAGAACATGCACTCGATGGAACCGGCGAGGTCCTCGACGGTGGCGATCGCCCACGCGTTGCCCTGCTTGGTCATCTTGCGCTGGAGGCCCGAGATGATGCCGCCCACGGTGACGACCGCGCCGTCGCCGAAGTCGCCTCCGGTGAGCTGGCCGATGCCCGCGTCCGCCTTGTCGGACAGCACGTGCTCCAGGCCGAAGAGCGGGTGGTCGGAGACGTAGAGGCCGAGCATCTCGCGCTCCTGGGCGAGCAGGTACGTCTTGTCCCACTCGTCCTCGGAGAACTCGACGTCGAGACCGAAGCCCGGCTCGTCGCTCTCCCCCTCGCCCATGCCGCCGAAGAGGTCGAACTGTCCCTCGGCCTCCTTGCGCTTCACCGCCACGACGTTGTCGATCATCGGCTCGTACTGGGCGGTGAGCCCCTTGCGGGTGTGCCCCATCGCGTCGAAGGCGCCGGCCTTGATCAGGGATTCCGTCGTCCGCTTGTTGCAGGCGGCGGCCTCGATCTTGTCCAGGTAGTCGGGGAAGGAGGTGAACTTCCCCTTCGCCTTGCGGGCCCGGATGATCGACTCCACCACGTTGGCACCGACGTTGCGGACCGCTTCGAGGCCGAAGAGGATCACGTCGTCGCCCTGGGCGGCGAAGTTGTGCACCGACTCGTTCACGTCCGGCGGCAGGACCTTGATCTTCATGCGCCGGCACTCGTTGAGATAGACGGCCGACTTGTCCTTGTCGTCCTTCACCGAGGTGAGCAGCGCGGCCATGTACTCGGCCGGGTAGTTCGCCTTCAGGTACGCGGTCCAGTAGGTGACCAGTCCGTACGCGGAGGAGTGCGCCTTGTTGAACGCGTAGCCGGCGAACGGCACCAGGACGTCCCACAGGGCTTGGATCGCCTCGTCGGAGAAGCCCTTCTTCTTGGCGCCCTCCTGGAAGAGCACGAAGTTCTTCGCCAGTTCCTCGGGCTTCTTCTTGCCCATCACGCGGCGGAGCACGTCGGCCTCGCCGAGCGAGTACCCGGCGACGATCTGCGCGGCCTTCTGCACCTGCTCCTGGTACACGATCAGGCCGTAGGTGAGGCCCAGCGTCTCCTTCAGGGGCTCCTCGAGCTCCTTGTGGATCGGCGTGATCTCCTGCCGGCCGTTCTTGCGCTCGGCGTAGTTGATGTGCGAGTTCATGCCCATCGGGCCCGGCCGGTACAGGGCCGAGACGGCGGAAATGTCCTCGAAGTTGTCGGGCTGCATCTGGCGCAGCAGCGAACGCATCGGGCCGCCGTCGAACTGGAACACGCCGAGCGTGTCACCGCGGCAGAGCAGCTCGTACGTCTTCGGGTCGTCGAGCGGGACGTCGAGCATCTCCAGCTTGATGCCCTTGTTGCGCTCCACCATCTTGACGGCGTCGTCCATGATGGTGAGGTTGCGAAGGCCCAGGAAGTCCATCTTCAGGAGGCCGAGCGATTCGCACTGCGGGTAGTCCCACTGCGTGATCGTCACGCCGTCGGTGTGGCGGGTCCACAGCGGGGCGTGGTCGACGATGGGCTCGCTGGACATGATGACGCCGGCCGCGTGCACGCCCATCTGCCGGACCAGGCCCTCGACGCCCTTGGCGGTGTCGATGACCTTCTTGACGTCCGGCTCGTTCTCGTACATCCCCCGGATCTCGCCCGCCTCCGAGTAGCGCGGGTGCTCGGGGTTGGTGATGCCGTCGAGGTCGATGCCCTTGCCGAGGACGTCGGCGGGCATCGCCTTGGTGAGGCGGTCGCCCATCGCGTACGGGTAGCCGAGCACGCGCGCGGAGTCCTTGATCGCGTTCTTGGCCTTGATCTTGCCGTAGGTGCCGATCATGGCGACCTTGTCGGCGCCGTACTTCTCGGTCACGTACCTGATCACTTCGACGCGCCTGCGCTCGTCGAAGTCGATGTCGACATCGGGCATGGAGACGCGCTCCGGGTTGAGGAAGCGCTCGAAGATCAGTCCGTGGGTGATCGGGTCGAGGTCGGTGATGCCCATGGCGTACGCGACGATCGAGCCTGCCGCGGAGCCTCGGCCGGGGCCCACCGCGATCCCGTTGTTCTTGGCCCACATGATGAAGTCCGCGACGACCAGGAAGTATCCCGGGAACCCCATCTGGATGATGATGTCCATCTCGTACTCGGCCTGCTTCTGGCGGTCCTCGGGGACGCCGCCCGGGTAGCGGCGGGCCATGCCGCGGCGGACCTCCTCCTGGAACCAGGTGACCTCCGTGAAGCCTTCCGGGATCTCGAACTTCGGCATGAGGTCGCGCTTCTCGAACATGCCGGTCGTGTCGATCTGCTCGGCCACGAGCAGCGTGTTCCGGCAGCCCTCCTGCCAGGCGTCCGAGGAGTCGATGGCGTACATCTCCTCCGTGGACTTCAGGTAGTAGCCCGTGCCGTCGAAGCGGAAGCGGTCGGGGTCCGAGAGGTTCTTGCCGGTCTGGATGCACAGCAGCGCGTCGTGCGCCGTCGCCTCGTGCGCATACGTGTAGTGCGAGTCGTTCGTCACCAGGGGCGGGATGCCGAGCTTCTTGCCGACCCGCAGCAGGTCCTCACGGACCCGGTGCTCGATGTCGATCCCGTGGTCCATCAGCTCCAGGAAGTACCGGTCCTTGCCGAAGATGTCCTGGTACTCGGCGGCGGCCTTGACCGCCTCGTCGAACTGGCCGAGGCGCAGCCGGGTCTGGAGCTCGCCGGAGGGGCAGCCGGTGGAGGCGATGATGCCCTCGCTCCACTGGGAGAGCGTCTCCTTGTCCATGCGGGGCCACTTCTGGAGCCAGCCCTCGGCGTACGCGTCCGACGACAGCTTGAACAGGTTGTGCAGGCCCGTCTTGTTCGCCGCCCACATCGTCTTGTGGGTGTAACCACCGGAACCGGAGACGTCGTCGCGCTTCTGGTGCGGCTGGCCCCACTGGATCTTCCGCTTGTTCCGCCGGGACTCCGGGGCGACGTACGCCTCGATGCCGATGATCGGCGTGATGCCGGCCTTCTCGGCCGTGTGGAAGAAGTCGTATGCCCCGTGCAGGTTGCCGTGGTCGGACATCGCGATGTGCGTCATGCCCATGTCGCCGGCGGCCTTGAACATGTCCTTCAACCGCGCCGCACCGTCCAGCAGCGAGTACTGGGTGTGCACGTGCAGGTGCGTGAAGGGCGGCTTTGACACGGTTGGGGCCTCCAATGGCGAACACCGGGCGACGGATGAGGGACAGCTTGGAAGTCTACGACCGGCCACTGACAACCGTCGGGCACTCCGGAGTACGGTCGTGCGTTGGACCGGACAGAACATCTGTCCCACTTGTCAGCATCGCGTACCGCACGATCCGTACCAGGAGGCACCCAGCGATGTCGGAACCCCAGCCCACCGCTGAACAGCGCGGCGAGCAGATCCTCTCCGTCTTCGACGCCGCGTTCGGCGAGCTCCTCGCCGCCGACCCCGCGGCGTTCCGGGTGAAGTTCCGCAAGATGGCGGCCTCGGCCTTCGCCTTCTACCGGGGCACGGCCAGCCTGTTCTACCGGGACGTGCAGCGCGAGCAGCACGGCGGGCCCTACCTGGACGACCGCACCAGCCGCGTGTGGATCCACGGCGACCTGCACGCGGAGAACTTCGGCACGTACATGGACTCCACGGGCCGCCTGATCTTCAACGTGAACGATTTCGACGAGGCGTACGTCGGCCCCTTCACGTGGGACCTGAAGCGGTTCGCCGCCTCCGTGGCCCTGATCGGCTACTCGAAGGCGCTCAGCGACGAGCAGATCACCGACCTCGTGCGCACCTACGCGGGCGCGTACCGCGAGCGCATCCACGCGCTGGCGACGGGCGCCAAGAGCGACGAGGTGCCGCCCTTCACGCTTGACACGGCCGAGGGCCCGCTCCTGGAGGCGCTGCGCGACGCGCGCTCGCTGACCCGCTTCGGGCTGCTCGAGACGATGACGGAGATCCGCGACTTCGAGCGCCGCTTCGCGGAGGGCGGCGGCTCCATCGAGCTGGACGCGGCGACGCGGTACAAGGTGCTCGCCGCGTTCGACGGCTACCTGGAGACGCTCCCCGAGGCCTCCCTCGCGCGCCCGGACTCGTACCGGGTGAAGGACGTCGTCGGGCGGCGCGGCATCGGCATCGGGTCCGCGGGCCTGCCCTCGTACAACATCCTTCTGGAGGGCAACAGCGACGCCCTCGAGAACGATGTCGTGATCTACATGAAGCAGGCGCAGACGCCCGCCGTGTCGCGGCACATCACCGACCCGGCGATCGGCGACTACTTCCAGCACGAGGGCCACCGCACGGTGATCTCGCAGCGCGCCCTCCAGGCGCACGCGGACCCGTGGCTCGGCTGGACGGAGCTGGACGGCGCCGGGCAGCTGGTCGCGGAGATCTCGCCGTACGCGGTGGACCTGGACTGGAGCGACATCGACGACGTCGAGGAGATCGCGGCGGTCGTCGCCGACCTCGGGCGGGCCACGGCGACGATGCATGCGGCGGCGGACGACCAGTCCGGCGAGTCGCTCGTCCCGTTCTCCACGGAGCGGGCCATCGACGCGGCGATCGCCGCCGACGAGGACGGTTTCGCGCCCCTTCTGGTCGACTTCGCGCACTCCTACGGGGCACGCGCGCGTGCGGACCACCAGATCTTCGTGGACCTGTTCCGCAACGGCCGGATCCCGGGCCTGTGAAGACCTCCGTACGGACCCGGCTTTTGAGCCCCCTTTAGGCATCGCTTACAGGAACCCATGGCACACTCTGCCGCGATGGACGACATATCCGGGACCCAGCTACGAGTGACGCGCGCGGCGCTGTTCACGGCATGCGTCGTGACGCTGTCCGTGGCGTCGCACGTGCTGCTGTCCCGGGCCCCGCTGCCGCTCACGACGGTCGCCGCGATCTCCGCGGCCGTGTTCGTGATCGCGTACGCGCTGGCGGGACGCGAGCGCGGCTTCGGCCGGATCGCCGCCCTGCTCGTCCCGCTCGAACTGGCGGCGGACACGGTCTTCACGACCGGCCAGCACGTCTGTTACGGCGAGGCGGGCGGCCCCGTCGCGGGCCCGCTGCGCCAGTTCGGTTTCGACGTGCTGTGCGCGGGCGACGTGGGCACTCCGCTGGCCCGGATGACGGGCGGCGGCTCGGAGCGGGCCGCGGCCCTCTTCGCGCACACCGACCCCGCGGCCTCCTGGCTGCTGCTCGGCGCGCACGTCGCCGTCGGGCTGCTGGCGGCCGCCTGGCTGCGGCGCGGCGAGCAGGCCCTGGCCCAGCTGCTGCGCGCGGTGGCCGCCTTCGCGTTCCGGCCGCTCCTGATCGCGTTCGCCGCGGTGACCGCCCGGGGCGAGCCCGGTGTGCGGCTGCCGCGCCCCGCCACGCGCGTACCGGCCTCCCGCACCCGCCTGTGGGTGCACTCCGTAGGACGGCGCGGACCGCCGTGCCCGGCCGCCTGAGCCGCTTCCCGGCTCGGGCTCCGGCACGGCAGTCCCCCATCCGCACGTCACTCATCTACGGAGCACCACCATGAGCAAGCGCAACACCCAGCAGGCGAAGACCGCGGCCCGCGAGCGGCTGCGCGCCGAGCGCGAGCGCCAGGCCAAGCGGGAGAAGACCAAGCGGCAGGCGGTCGTCGGCGTCTCCATCGTCGCGGTCCTGGCGATCGCGGGCGGCGTCGGCTACGCGGTGATGCAGGCCAACAAGCCCTCGCACTGGCAGGAGGTGATGGACGCCAAGCCCGCCAAGGTGAAGGCGCCCGCGAACACCTCCGGCAAGGACGGCACGACCGTCGTCCTCGGCAAGAGCAGCGCCAAGAAGACGCTGAAGATCTACGAGGACGCGCGCTGCCCGGTCTGCGCCGCGTTCGAGCAGACGGTCGGCCCGACGCTCCACAAGGACCTCGACGCCGGCAAGTTCAAGCTCCAGTACATCGGCGCCACGTTCCTCGACGGCGACAGCGCCAGCGAGGGCAAGGTCGGCAACCGCGGCGAGGGTTCGAAGAACGCGCTGAGCGCGCTCGGCGCGGCCCTCAACGTCAGCCAGGACGCCTTCCTCGACTACAAGGCCGCGCTCTACTCCTCGAAGTTCCACCCCGAGGAGAGCGAGGACAAGTTCAAGGACGACGACTACCTGATCAAGGTCGCCGACACCGTGGACGGCCTCAAGGGCAACAAGGCGTTCCAGAAGGACGTCACGAACGGCACGTACGACGACTGGGCGCTGAAGATGTCGAAGAAGTTCGACTCGAACAAGGACCAGGTCACCGGCACGCCCAGCCTCGTCATGGACGGCAAGAAGCTGACCGGTTCGGACGGCCAGAACGCGCCGATGACCGTGGCCGAGTACAAGACGGCGCTGACCAAGGCCCTGAAGGGCTGACGCCGGCTGAAGGTCCGCGGAAAAGCGGGCGAACCTTTCGGGTTCGCCCGCTTTCTGTATGTACCAGTCAGTAGTCTGACCGGCTGTGACCAGTCGACTTCATGAATCCGTCCCGAGATCCGCTCCCACCCGCCGGACGGTCGTCAAGGCCGCGGCCGCCGGTGCCGCGCTCGCCGCGCCGCTCGCCTCGGCGGTCCCCGCGCAGGCCGCCGCGACCCCGGTCTTCCTGCACGGCGTGGCCTCCGGCGACCCGCTGCCCGACGGGATCCTGCTGTGGACGCGCGTGACCCCGATCGCCGCCGCGGAGCCGGGCTCGGGCATCGGCCCCGATGTGCCGGTGAGCTGGGAGATAGCCGAGGACAAGGCGTTCGGCCGGGTCGTGGGCCGCGGCACCGTGACGGCGAGCGCCGCGTCCGACCACACGGTCAAGGCCGATGTAAGGGGCCTGCGCCCGGCGACCGCCTATTACTTCCGCTTCTCCGTGGACGGCACCCACTCCCCCGTCGGCCGCACCCGCACCACTCCCGCGGCCGACGCCTCCCCCGACGGCCTGCGCTTCGGCGTCGTCTCCTGCGCCAACTGGGAGGCCGGCTACTTCTCCCCGTACCGGCACCTGGCCGCCCGCGCCGACCTGGACGCGGTGCTGCACCTGGGCGACTACCTCTACGAGTACAAGACGGGCGAGTACCCGACCGCCGACTACACGGTCCGGCAGCACCGGCCCACCCACGAGATCGTCACGCTCGCCGACTACCGCACCCGGCACGGCCAGACCAAGACCGACCCGGACGTGCAGGCGATGCAGGCCGCGCACCCGATCGTCGCGATCTGGGACGACCACGAGTTCGCCAACGACGCCTGGTCGGGCGGCGCCGAGAACCACACGCCGGGCGCCGAGGGCGACTGGGCGGCCCGTCAGCAGGCCGCCAAGCAGGCCTACTTCGAGTGGATGCCGGTCCGCCCGTCCACCGCGGGCACGGTCTTCCGCCGGCTGCGCTTCGGCTCGCTGGCCGATCTGCACCTGCTCGACCTGCGCTCGTTCCGCTCGGAGCAGTCGACCGTCGGCAACGGCGCCGTCGACTCCCCGGAGCGTACGATCACGGGCCGCGCCCAGCTCGACTGGCTGAAGTCGGGGCTCTCCGCGTCCGACGCGCGCTGGAAGCTGGTCGGCACCTCGGTGATGATCTCGCCGGTCGCCTTCGGTTCGCTGCCGGCCCACATCGCGGGCCCGCTCGCCGAGCTGCTCGGCCTGCCGAAAGAGGGCCTGGCGATCAACGTCGACCAGTGGGACGGCTACACGCACGACCGCGCCGAGCTCATCTCCCACCTGCGCGACAACGCCATCCGCGACACCGTCTTCCTGACCGGCGACATCCACATGGCGTGGGCCAACGACGTACCGGTCAAGGCCGCCACGTACCCGCTGTCGCCCTCGGCCGCGACGGAGTTCGTGGTCACGTCGGTGACGTCCGACAACCTGGACGACATCCTGCACGTCGCCCCGGACACGCTCTCCACGGTCGCCGAGGGCGCCATCAAGGCGGCCAACCGGCACGTGCGCTGGCTGGACATGGACCGGCACGGCTACGGCGTCCTGGACGTCACGGCCGAGCGCGCGCAGATGGACTACTACGTGGTCTCCGACCGCGCGGACAGGAACGCCACGTCCGCCTGGCAGCGCTCGTACCGCACCCTGACCGGCACCCAGAAGGTCCAGCGGGCCGACGCCCCGGTCGCGTAGAGCGGGGTCCTACAGCGTCTCGAGGAAGCCGAGCGCCACCCGCCAGGTGGCCTCGGCGGCCTCCTCGTCGTAGTCGGGCAGGTCCGGGTCGGTGTAGAGGTGGCCCGCCCCGGCGTACCGGTAGACCTCCACGTCGGCCCCGGCGCGCCCCATCTGCAGGTACCAGGCGGTCAGCCAGTCGTCCGTCTCGAACGGGTCGGGCTCGGCGACGTGCAGCTGGACCGGGAGCTCGTCGACGGTGACGCCCTCGGAGATGTCGGACGTGCCGTGCAGGAGCAGCAGCCCCTTCGCCTTCTCGTCGCCGAGCGCGAGGGTCTGCGCGGTGGCGGCGCCCATCGAGAACCCGGCGTAGACGAGGCCACGGTCGGAGTACGGGGCGGCGGCCAGGACGGCGCGCTTGAGCAGCTCGTCCTTGCCGATCTCGTCCTTGAAGGCCATGCCTTCCTCGACGGTGTCGAAGGTGTTGCCCTCGAAGAGGTCGGGGGTCCACACCTCGTGTCCGGCGGCGCGCAGCCGGTCGGCCGCGGCCTCCACTGCGGGCCGCAGACCGAACGCCGAATGGAAAAGCATGATGTTCATGGGCTCCATGGTGCCAGGCCCCCCGCAGGTTAGGTCCGCCCGATGCCGGATACCGTCGTGGCATGGAGAACGTACTGCGCCCACTGATCGTCATTGGTGGCTCGGTCGTGCTCACACTGCTCGTGGGGTGGGCCGTCGACCGGTTGCTGCTGCGCACCGATCAGCGCCACCACGAAACGCCGCTGTGGGGACTGCTGCGCCGGTGCAGACTGCCCCTCCAGGTCGTGCTCTGCGCGGCGCTCCTGAAGGGGTCGTACGACCAGTCGGGCATCGCCGAGGACCATTACAGCGGCATTGGAGAAACGCTCAGCCTGGTGCTGATCGGGGCCACCGCCTGGCTGGCCGTGCGGATCTCGTCGGCCGTCGTCGAGTCGTCGTACGCCCGCTACGCCGCCGCCCAGCGCGACCCGGCGCGGGTCCGGCGGGTGCGCACGCAGGTCACCCTGATCCAGCGCGTCGTCATCGCGGTCGTCGGTGTGGTCGCGGTGGCCGCGATGCTCCTCACGTTCCCGTCCTTCAGAGCGGCGGGGGCCTCGCTGCTCGCCTCGGCCGGTCTGCTGGGCATCGTCGCCGGTGTCGCCGCGCAGTCCACGCTCGGGAACCTCTTCGCGGGCCTGCAGATCGCGTTCGGCGACATGGTGCGGATAGGGGACACCGTGGTCGTGGACGGCGAGTGGGGGACGGTCGAGGAGATCACCCTCACGTTCCTCGCCGTGCGCACCTGGGACGAGCGCCGCATCACGATGCCGGTGTCGTACTTCACGTCGAAGCCGTTCGAGAACTGGTCGCGCGGCGGCGCCCAGATGACCGGCACCGTCTTCTTCCACCTCGACCACAGCGCGCCGGTGCCGGAGATGCGCGAGAAGCTGCACGACATCCTGCGCGAGTGCGCCGCCTGGGACGGCCGCGACTGGGGCCTCGCCGTCACCGACACCACGCCCAGCACCCTCCAGGTCCGCGCCCTGGTCACCGCCAAGGACGCGGACGACATCTGGACGGTGCGGGTCACGGTCCGCGAGCAGCTGGTCCGCTGGCTGACCGAGCAGCACCCCTACGCGCTGCCGCGGATCAACACGGCGACGGCCCTGATCGCCCCGGACGAGACGGCCCCGCTCCCCGACCACGTGATCAGCCGCAACGGCCGGGCGCCGCAGACCGGTCGGGGCTAACGCCCCGGCAGCTCCCCGCCGTTGACCTGGATGATCTGGCCGCTCACATGGCCGCCGCCCGGCGACGCCAGCCACAGCGCCGTGGCCGCGATGTCGTCGGGCGTGCCCGCGCGCCCGGTCGGGATGGCGTCGACGCGGCGCCGGTACTCGGCCTCCGGCATCGAGGGGCCGAAGAAGTCGGTGTCCTCGATGTAGCCGGGCGCGATCGCGTTGACGGTGATGCCGCGCGGCCCGAGGGCCCGGGCGAGATCGTACGTGTACGGATGCAGGGCCGCCTTGGCCGCGCCGTACGAGCCCTGGTTCGAGCCGCGCAGGGCCGCGATCGAGGACACGAAGACGATCCGGCCGCCGGGCGCCGCCAGGTGCTCGCGCAGCGCCTCGGTCAGCAGCACCGAAGTGAGCGTGTTGACCCGGAAATTGGTGTTCCAGTCGTGGGCCACGGCGTCGAGCGGATCGCCGCCCTCCGGGGCGGGGTGCATCCGGCCGCCGAAGCCGCCCGCACTGTGCACGAGCACGTCGACCGTGCCCTCGAACGCCTCCAGGGCGAAGTCGGCGGCGCCGCGCGCGCCCTCGACCGTACCGAGGTCGGCCGGGTACCTCAGCGCGCCGGGCACATCGGCCTTCTCCAGGACCTCGATCCGCCGCCCGACGATCAGCACCCGGTCCCCCTCGGCCGCGAAGGCCTTGGCCGTCGCGAGTCCGATTCCCGTGCCGCCTCCGGTGATCATCACGTTGCGTGCCATACCCACGAGCGTAGAGCGTGGAGCGCGCTCGAACCCCTCGCGCACCTCAGCGCAGGCTGCGCACGTCCAGTTTCCTCAGCACCCGGTCGACGATCTCCGGGTCGGAGCCCGGTTCGCTGCGGGCGGCGAGGACCTCGTGGCGGGCCGCCGACATCATCTCCGCCTGGATGCGGCGGATCCGCTTGATCCGGGCGACGCGCTTGGCCTGCTTCTCGCGCCGTTCGTCCGCGCCGATCTCCGGGTTGATGCGCAGCCCGATGTCGTAGGCGCGGCGCAGCATCTGCTCCTGCACCTCCTCGGGGAGCTCCTCGACCTCCTCGATCTCCTTGAGGCGCATCCTGGCCGCCTTCGCGGCGCGCACCGCGAGCTCCCGCTCGTACTCGCGCTCGGCGGTGTCGTCGGCGCGCACCCCGAGCTTCCTCACGAGCCACGGCAGGCTGAGTCCCTGGAGCACGAGGGTCGCCATGATCACCCCGAACGCGATGAAGACGATCTCGTCCCTGTCGGGGAACGGCGAACCGTCGTCCATGGTCAGCGGCACCGCAAGGGCCAGCGCCACGGACGCCACCCCGCGCATCCCGGCCCACCACATGACGACCGTCTCCCGCCAGCTCACCGGGATGTCCTCGTCGACGTCGCGCCGCAGATGCATCCGCCGCGTCACCCACGTCATCGGCAGCAGCCACAGCAGCCGTACGACGATCACGACGGCCACGACCGCGCCCGCCCAGCCCAGCATCTCGCCCCAGCGGCCCTCCGCGGTCCGCACCACGTTGTGCACCTCGAGACCGATGAGGCCGAAGGCGACGCCCGTGACGAGGGTGTCCACGACGTCCCAGAAGGCCCGCCCCGTGAGCCGCGTCAACACGTCGTCGGCGTCGAAGGCGTGCTCGGCCAGGAACAGAGCCGAGGTGAGGACCGCGAGCACGCCCGAGCCCTTGAGCTCCTCGGCGAGCACGTACGAGGCGTACGGGATGAGCAGCGTGAGGCCGATCTGGAGGGTGGCGTCGCCGAGGTAGCCGATGAGCTTGTTGGCGATCCAGCCGAGCCCCCAGCCGACGGCGACCGCGACGACCGCGGAGAGCACCAGGTCGAGCCCGGCGTGCGGCAGCGAGAAGGTGCCGCTGACGGCCGCGGCGATCGCGACGTGGTACAGCACGATCGCCGTCACGTCGTTGAACAGGCCCTCGCCCTCCAGGATCGACACCATGCGGCGGGGAAGCCCGAGTTGGCCGGCGACGGCGGTCGCGGCGACCGGGTCGGGCGGCGCCACGAGGGCGCCGAGCGCGACGGCCGCGGCGACCGGCAGGCCCGGCACGATGGCGTCGGCGGTGAAGGCGACCGCGGCCGTGGTGACGAACACCAGGGCGACGGCCAGCAGGAAGATCGGTCTCTTGTTGGCCGCGAACTGCCGCCAGGACGTGCGGTGCACGGCCGCGTACAGCAGCGGTGGCAGCACCAGCGGCAGGATCAGATCCGGGTTGATGTCGACGTTCGGCACCGCCTGGATCAGCGCGAGCGCGATGCCGAGCAGGGTCATCAGGACCGGGGAGGGAAGTCCGAGCCGGTCCCCGAGCGGGACGGTCAGCACGGCCCCGAGCAACAGCACGAACAGCAGGGCCAATTGATCCACCGGGGACTCCGACCAGACTCGACGATCATGTGCGTTCCGGCCTCAAGAGTGCCACGCGCTTCACATCAAATCGGTCTTTTGGGCGCCCGGAGGGCGTGATGCGACCGTCGTCACGGCCGCCCGCCGCGTCAGTCCAGCGTCTTGCGCATCGCCCGGTGGTCGATGCCGGCGTCGAGGAACTCCGGCCCGTACGCCACGTATCCGAGCCGCTCGTAGAAGCCCAGCGCGTGCGTCTGCGCGTGCAGGTCCACGGCGGTCAGTCCGCGCTCCCTGGCCGCTTCCTCGATGGCGCGCACCAGCGCGGCGCCGACGCCGAGGCCGCGCGCCGCCTTCGTCACGGCGAGCCGCCCGAGGGCGCCGACGTGCGCCGCCCCGCCGTTCTTCACGGCGGCCGCCTCGCCGGTCAGGAGCCGGCCCGTGCCGAGCGGCTCCCCGTCGTCCCGCACCGCGAGGACGTGCACGGCCCCCGCGTCGTACGCGTCGTACTCGATGTCCTCGGGCACGCGCTGCTCGAGGACGAAGACCTCCTTGCGCACGGCGAAGCAGGCCTGCCGGTCGAGGTCCGACGCGGCGACCCGCGTCACGTACCCGGCGCTCACGAGCTCTCCGCGCGCACCCGGTCGAGTGCCGTCTGGAGGTCCTCCGGGTAGGCGCTCTCGAACTCGACCCAGCGGCCGTCCGCCGGGTGCTCGAAGCCGAGCCGCACCGCGTGCAGCCACTGCCGGGTGAGGCCGAGGCGCTTGGCGAGCGTGGGGTCCGCGCCGTACGTCATGTCGCCTACGCACGGGTGCCGGTGCGCGGACATGTGAACGCGGATCTGGTGGGTGCGCCCCGTCTCCAGCTTGATGTCGAGGAGCGAGGCGGCACGGAAGGCCTCGATCAGGTCGTAGTGCGTGACGGACGGCTTGCCCTCGGCGGTCACGGCCCACTTGTAGTCGTGGTTCGGGTGCCGGCCGATGGGGGCGTCGATGGTGCCGCTCATCGGGTCGGGGTGGCCCTGCACCAGCGCGTTGTACCGCTTGTCCGGGATGCGCTCCTTGAACTGGCGCTTCAGCGACGTGTACGCCCGCTCCGACTTGGCGACGACCATGAGGCCCGACGTGCCCACGTCGAGGCGGTGCACGATGCCCTGGCGCTCGGCGGCGCCCGACGTCGAGATCCGGTACCCGGCGGCGGCGAGGCCACCGATCACGGTCGTGCCGGTCCAGCCGGGGCTGGGGTGCGCGGCGACGCCGACCGGCTTCATGATCACGACGATGTCCTCGTCGTCGTGCACGATCTCCATGCCCTCCACGGGCTCGGCGACGATCTGCACGGGAGCGGGCGCCTGCGGCATCTCCACTTCCATCCAGGCGCCGCCGTGCACCCGCTCGGACTTGCCCACGACCGAGCCGTCGACCGAGACCTTCCCGGCGGCGGCGAGCTCGGCGGCCTTGGTGCGGGAGAAGCCGAACATGCGGGAGATGGCGGCGTCGACGCGCTCGCCCTCCAGGCCGTCGGGCACGGGCAGGGTTCGGATCTCGGGAATCGTGCTCACGCATCGAGTATGCAGGAGCCCACCGACACTCCCGAACCCGAGCCCCGTGACCCCGGGACCCGATCCCCGTACTCAGTCCTTGTGGACCGAGCCGTCCGGGTCGATGCCGCGGAAGGACAGCAGCACGATCAGGATGCCGCCGCACACGATCGCCGAGTCGGCGAGGTTGAACACCGGGTAGTGCTTCGGCGCGATGAAGTCCACCACGGCGCCCTCGAAGACGCCCGGCGCCCGGAAGATCCGGTCCGTGAGGTTGCCGAGCGCACCGCCGAGCAGCAGACCGAGGGCGATCGCCCAGGGCGTGCTGTAGAGCTTGCGGGCGAGCCGCGCGATCACCACGATCACGGCGGCCGCGATCAGGGTGAAGATGATCGTGAAGGCCTCGCCGATGCCCCAGGCGGCGCCGGGGTTCCTGATCACCTCGAGCTGGAGCCAGTCGCCGATGATGTGGATGGCGTCACGGTGCTCGAGCTTCGCCACCACGAGCAGTTTGCTGCCCAGGTCCAGGACGTACGCCAGCGCGGCCACGGCGAACAGCACGGCGATCCGCCGCCTGCCCCTGGGGCGCTCCTGGGCCTGCTCCTCGGCCTGCTCCGGCTCGGTTGCCCCCGCGTCCGGGGAATCCGGCGTACCGATGATGCGCTCCGCCTCTGCCACGTGAGTCCCTCAACCTAGTACCTGACTGAGGACGAGAGTACGGCACGCACGGCCGCACCCCCATGGGCCGGGGCCCGCGGGGGCTCGGCGTCCGCCCGGCGGCGGCGCTGCGCGCTCGTCAGTAGCGGCGCTCCTGCTTCTGCTTGCACTCCACGCACAGCGTCGCGCGCGGGAACGCCTGCATGCGGGCCTTGCCGATCGGGTTCCCGCAGTTCTCGCAGAGCCCGTACGTGCCCGCGTCGAGGCGCTCCAGGGCGCGCTCGGTCTGGAGCAGCATCTCCCGCGCGTTGGCGGCCAGCGCCATCTCGTGCTCGCGGGTGATGTTCTTGGTGCCGGTGTCGGCGTCGTCCTCGCCCGCCCCGTCCCCGGAGTCGCGCATCAGGCCCGCGAGCCCCTCCTCCGCGGTGGCGATCTCGCTGCCGAGGCGGAGCGCCTCGCTCTGCAGCTCGGCGCGCGCCTCCTGGACCTCTTCCGGGGTCCAGGGATCCTCGCCGGGCCGGACCGCCAGCTCGCCGGGCTCGGCGGTGCCGCGCGCCTTGGGTACCGCGCCCGGCTTCTTGGTGGCCGTGGCCGTGCCCTGAGTCTTCTTCGCAACCACTGTCGTGGCTCCCGTCGTCTTCGCGGCCTCGGCCGCGTCCTCGGCCGCGGAGGCGACCGTCTTCTTCGCGCCCTTGCGCCCGCCGGTCCGGCCGGCGCCGTCCCCCTTCTCCGCCGACGCCGTCGCGGCCGCGGACTTCTTCCTGGTGGCGGTCTTCGGGGTCTCCGTGTCCTCGGCCGCCGCCCCGGCCGCGGTCGTCTTCTTGGCGGTGCTCTTCGCCGCGGCCGTCTTCTTGGTCGTGCTTTTCGCCGCTGTCGTCTTCTTGGTCGTGCTCTTCGCCGCTGTCGCCTTCTTGGCCGCGGTCTTCTTCGGTGCCGGCTTCGTCTCCCCCGCGTCCGAGGACGCCTCCTGCGCGGCCGTCGCCTTCGTGGACGTCGCCTTCTTCTTTCCGGTGGGCGTCTCCTTCGGCTTCGCCGTCGTCGACGCCTTCGCTCCCGCCGCGTCCTTCCCGGCACCGCCGGAGGCCGCCGCGCCCGTGGTTCTGCTGGACGTCGACTGCTGAACGGCGGTCTTCTTCGCCACCATGGTCGCGGCCCCTTCACAATTTGTGATCTTGCTCGCGAATCGTGCTGGGACGATAAATCGACTCCAGGCCCGCGGCAACGGGGCGCACCACCGGATCCGGCCCCGAACGAAGGCCCCGCCGCCACCCCGCGACGAGCTTGCAAGCGTTGTGCCCAGCTCCCCGCCCGGTAATCCGCCGTCACCCCGCCCGCCCCCGCACCGCCCGGCGGCCGTCCAGGATCGGTCACTCGGCGTATGCCCATTCGGGTCACCCGGCGCGCCCGCCCCGCGCCCGCCCCGGCCCCCGCGAAAACCGGTCGGCCGCCCCCTCACGGGCGCCGTACACTGGGCGGAGCGAAAAGCGTGGATGGGGCCGAGTAGCGGCGTACGCAGCCAAGAGCGAACCGGGGACGGTGGAAGCCCGGTGGCGAGCGCGACGCGAAGATCACCCCGGAGCCGCCGGAAGAACACCGCAGCGCCCAGCGAGCGGCCAGTAGAACCGGCATCGCGACCCCAATGAGGGGGCTCACCGGAGCGCACCACGCCCCGGCGGGCCAAGGAGGGTGGTACCGCGGGAGCGCGCCGCACACGGCGCGGAAGCCTCTCGTCCCTCCGACGGAAGAAGGCAGATCCGCCGGAGGAAGACTGATGACGCAGTACCGCCAGGTGCCCGCCCAGGTCGACCTGCCCGCCCTCGAGCACGCGGTGCTCGACTTCTGGCGCGAGCAGAAGATCTTCGCCAAGACCCTGGAGCAGTCCGAGGGGCGCCCCGAGTGGGTGTTCTACGAGGGCCCGCCCACGGCCAACGGCATGCCGGGCGCCCACCACATCGAGGCCCGCGTCTTCAAGGACGTGTTCCCCCGCTTCCGCACGATGCGCGGCTACCACGTGGCCCGCAAGGCGGGCTGGGACTGCCACGGCCTCCCGGTGGAGCTGGCGGTCGAGAAGGAGCTCGGCTTCAGCGGCAAGAAGGACATCGAGGCGTACGGCATCGCCGAGTTCAACGCCAAGTGCCGCGAGTCCGTGACCCGGCACACCGACGCCTTCTCCGACCTGACGACCCGCATGGGCTACTGGGTCGACCTCGACGACGCGTACCGGACGATGAACCCGGAGTACGTCGACTCGGTCTGGTGGTCGCTGAAGGAGATCTTCAACAAGGGCCTCCTGGTCCAGGACCACCGCGTCGCCCCCTGGTGCCCGCGCTGCGGCACCGGCCTCTCGGACCACGAGCTGGCGCAGGGCTACGAGACGGTCGTGGACCCCTCGGTCTATGTCCGTTTCCCCCTCACCTCCGGTCCGCTGGCGGGCCAGGCCTCGCTCCTGATCTGGACGACGACCCCGTGGACCCTGGTGTCCAACACGGCGGTCGCCGCGCACCCGGACGTCACGTACGTCGTCGCCACGAACGGCGAGGAGAAGCTCGTCGTCGCCGAGCCGCTCGTCGAGAAGGCGCTCGGCGAGGGCTGGGAGACGACCGGCGAGTCCTTCACCGGCGCCGAGATGGAGCGCTGGAAGTACCAACGCCCGTTCGAGCTGGTGGAGTTCCCGGCGGACGCGGCCGAGGCGCACTATGTCGTCAACGCCGAGTACGTGACGACCGAGGACGGTACGGGTCTCGTCCACCAGTCCCCCGCCTTCGGTGAGGACGACCTCAAGGTCTGCCGTTCGTACGGCATGCCGGTCGTCAACCCGGTCCGCCCGGACGGCACCTTCGAGGAGGACCTCGACCTGGTCGGCGGCGTCTTCTTCAAGAAGGCCGACGAACAGCTGACCGAGGACCTCCAGAACCGCGGTCTGCTCTTCAAGCACATCCCGTACGAGCACAGCTACCCGCACTGCTGGCGCTGTCACACGGCGCTGCTCTACTACGCGCAGCCGTCCTGGTACATCCGCACCACGGCCATCAAGGACCGGCTCCTCCAGGAGAACGAGAACACCAACTGGTTCCCGGAGACCGTCAAGCACGGCCGCTTCGGCGACTGGCTGAACAACAACATCGACTGGGCGCTGTCCCGCAACCGCTACTGGGGCACCCCGCTGCCCATCTGGCGCTGCGAGGAGGGCCACCTCACGTGCATCGGCTCGCGCGCCGAGCTGACCGAGCTGACCGGCTCGGACCAGTCCTCGCTCGACCCGCACCGCCCGTACATCGACGACGTGACCTTCACCTGCACCCACGAGGGCTGCTCCCTCGAAGCGGTGCGCGTGCCCGAGGTCATCGACGCCTGGTACGACTCGGGTTCCATGCCGTTCGCGCAGTGGGGCTACCCGTACAAGAACAAGGAACTGTTCGAGTCCCGGTACCCGGCGCAGTTCATCTCCGAGGCGATCGACCAGACCCGCGGCTGGTTCTACACACTGATGGCGGTCGGCACGCTCGTCTTCGACAAGTCGTCCTACGAGAACGTGGTGTGCCTCGGCCACATCCTCGCCGAGGACGGCCGCAAGATGTCCAAGCACCTGGGCAACACGCTGGAGCCGATCCCGCTCATGGACCGGCACGGCGCGGACGCGGTGCGCTGGTTCATGGCGGCCGGCGGCTCCCCGTGGGCGGCCCGCCGCGTCGGCCACGGCACGATCCAGGAGGTCGTCCGCAAGACGCTCCTCACGTACTGGAACACGGTCGCCTTCCAGGCCCTGTACGCCCGTACGTCGGAGTGGGCGCCCAGCGAGGCGGACCCGGCGCCCGCCGACCGCACCGTCCTGGACCGCTGGCTCCTGTCCGAGCTGCACCTGCTGACGGACGAGGTCACGAAGGCCCTGGAGGCCTACGACACCCAGCGTGCGGGCAAGCTGCTCTCCGCGTTCGTCGACGATCTGTCGAACTGGTACGTGCGTCGCTCGCGCCGCCGCTTCTGGCAGGGCGACAAGGCCGCGCTGCGCACCCTGCACGACGTGGTGGTCACCGTCACCCAGCTGATGGCGCCGCTCACGCCGTTCATCGCCGAGCGGGTGTGGCAGGACCTGGTCGTGCCGGTCACCCCGGACGCCCCGGAGTCGGTGCACCTGTCGTCGTGGCCGGAGGCCGACCGCGCGGCGATCGACCCGCAGCTGTCGACGCAGATGGCGCTGGTCCGGCGGCTCGTCGAGCTGGGCCGTGCCACGCGCGCGGAGTCGGGCGTCAAGACCCGTCAGCCGCTGTCCCGCGCGCTGGTCGCGGCATCCGGCTTCGCCGACCTCTCCGACGAGCTGCGGGCGCAGATCACGGAGGAGCTGAACGTCTCGTCGCTCGCCTCGCTGTCCGACGTCGGCGGCAGCCTCGTCGACACGACGGCGAAGGCGAACTTCCGGGCGCTCGGCAAGCGGTTCGGCAAGCGGGTCCAGGACGTGGCCAAGGCGGTGGCTAACGCGGACGCGGCGGCGCTGTCCCTGGCCCTGCGCGAGGGCAACGCCTCGGTCGAGGTCGACGGCGAGAAGATCGACCTCGCGCCCGATGAGGTCATCATCACGGAGACCCCGCGCGAGGGCTGGTCGGTCGCGTCCGACTCCGGCGCGACGGTCGCGCTCGACCTGGAGCTCACGGAGGAGCTGCGGCAGGCGGGCCTGGCCCGTGACGCGATCCGCCTGATCCAGGAGGCCCGCAAGAACAGCGGCCTGGACGTGGCGGACCGGATCGCCCTGCGCTGGACGTCGACGGACCCGGCGGTGATCTCGGCGCTGTCCGAGCACACGGAGCTGATCTCCGACGAGGTCCTGGCGACGGACTTCGTCCAGGCCGAGCCGGACGACACGTACGGCTCCGCCTTCACGGACGAGGGCCTGAGCCTGTCCTTCGCCCTCCGCAAGGTCTAGCCGACGCTCCGCCGCCTTGGGCAATCTGCCGCCTTGGGCGGCAGGGTGGGCAAGGCGGCCCCCGGTGCCGCGCACCAGGACACGGGGTCCAGCCACGGCGCAGTACACCCGAAGGGGCGGGCGGCCAGAAACGTTTTTCTGGCCGCCCGCCCCTTCGGCGTTTCGTACCCGCGACGTACACCTGAACGCCCACGCCAAAACGGAGCGCAAAGACCTCGGCCCGGATCGCAGAAACGATCCGGGCCGAGGTCTGAATGAATGCCGACGCCTAGCTACTACCAGGCGCTACGCACACGCGCCGCTCAGTTGTCGTCCTCGTCGATGAGGAAGCCGCGCATCGGAGACGGAGCCTGACCCATCGGCGACGGGCCCTGCGGCCGCACCGGAGCCATCGGCTGCGTCATCGCGGGCGACATCTGCTGCTGACCGCCGTAGGACGGGCCGCCCTGCGACTGGTTGCCGCCACCCATCGACTGGTTGCCGCCGTAGGACGGCGCACCCGCACCGGCCGGAGCCATCGACGGCGCCGGGGACGGGGGCAGCGAGGCGGTGGCCGGCGTGCGCGGCGGGGCCAGCGAGTCGTCGGCCTGGGTCTCCAGCTGGCGCAGCTGCGACTCCAGGTAGGACTTCAGACGCGTGCGGTACTCGCGCTCGAAGCCACGCAGGTCCTCGACCTTGCGCTCCAGCGTGGCGCGGGCGGACTCCAGGGAGCCCATCGCGACGCGGTGCTTCTCCTGCGCGTCCCGCTCCAGGGCGTCGGCCTTGGCACGGGCGTCACGCTCGAGACCCTCGGCACGGCTGCGCGCCTCGCCGACGATCTTGTTCGCCTCGGAGCGGGCCTCGGCGATCGCCTGGTCGGCGGTCTGCTGGGCCAGCGAGAGGACACGGGCGGCGCTGTCGCCACCGGGGCCCTGACCGGGCTGCGGCAGCTGCGGGCCACCGTGGCCGCCCATGGGACCGCCCATCGGGCCACCCATCGGACCCTGGCCCATGGGGCCGGGACCCTGCGGGCCACCCTGCGGACCGTGCCCACCGGGACCGGCCGGCAGCTGCGGGGCACCGCTCGGCAGCTGGGGCGGGCCACCCATGGGGCCACCCATCTGCTGCTGCGGCGGGCCCGATATACCGGCGGGCACCGGGGCGCCGGGGCCTCGCATGCCCTGCGGCGGACCCTGCTGCTGGTCCTGCGGACCCTCGGGTCCACCGGGACCACCGGGGCCGCCAGGACCACCGGGTCCGCCGGGGCCCTTGCGCATGCCGCCCTGCTGCTGGTTCTGGGCAGCGGCACGAGTGGCTGCGGCGAGTTTCGCCCGCAGATCCTCGTTCTCACGTAGGAGTCGGGTCAGTTCGGCTTCGACCTCATCGAGGAAGGCATCGACCTCGTCCTCGTCATAGCCTTCTCGGAGGCGGACGGTCGTGAACTGCTTGTTCCGCACGTCCTCGGGGGTCAACGGCATCTCTTCACCTCAACGTTGTCGTCGGCATTCGGCAAGACCGTATCGTTCACAGTCGCATCCCGACGTTCTGCACGATCGAGATCAGGACCCAGACGATGATCATCAGTACGAAGAAGGACAGGTCGAGCGCCACGCCCCCGAGACGCAGCGGCGGAATGAACCGCCGCAGAAGCTTGAGCGGTGGATCAGTGACAGTGTAAGTGGCCTCCAGAACGACCACCATCGCCTTGCCGGGTTGCCACGAGCGGGCGAACTGGAAGACGTAGTCCATGACCAACCGGAAGATCAGCACGATGAGGAAACACATCAGCGCGACGTAGAGCACCTGCATAACCACGCCCATCTCGGTGGTTCCCTCTCCCCTGTGTCTCGTGCCTGCGCGACTGGCGAGCCAGTCGTTGAACTAGTGCTGCGTCTCAGCTCTGGTTGAAGAACCCGCCCTCTGCGATACGGGCCTTGTCCTCCGCCGTGACATCGACGTTAGCAGGCGACAACAGGAACACCTTCTGTGTCACTCGCTCGATGCTCCCGTGAAGACCGAACACAAGACCTGCCGCAAAGTCGACAAGTCGCTTCGCGTCGGTGTCGTCCATCTCCGTCAGATTCATGATCACCGGAGTGCCCTCACGGAAGTGTTCCCCGATGGTACGGGCCTCGTTGTAGGTCCGGGGGTGCAAAGTGGTGATGCGGTAGGGCTCCCGCTCGGACACGACCTTGGGCATGATCACCGGTGCGTTCTTCTCCAGGCTCTGACGTTCAGGTGTGATGGATGCCACGGGGGCGATTCGTGCCGGACGTCCGGATTCAGCGGGGAGCGAAGCGGGTTGGCGCACCGGCTCGCGCTGAGCCGGAGGCTGCACCACTCTGACCGATTCCTCCACATCCGTGGCGGCATGGGAGCTGTGTGACTGATGCGACGGCTCGTGCCGCCGCCGGTCACGCTCGGGCTCCGGGTCGAGTTCGGGCTCGAAGTCGTCATCGGGGTCGAACCCCCGGCCGTCGTACCCATCGTCCTCCACGAGGCCGAGGTAGACCGCCATCTTGCGCATCGCGCCGGCCATTCTCTGAGTCCTCCGCTCTGTGGTGGATCGGCTGACGTCAACCAAAGTGCCCGCGATCCACGTGGTCTCCCCGCCCATCAGCGAGAATGACCATATTTTCTGCTGTGGTCCGACTTCTTCGCGACGTTACCCGAGCCGGGGTCGGACTCCGAGGACCGCCGTACCGACGCGCACATGTGTCGCCCCGGCCGCCACGGCCTGCTCAAGGTCCGAACTCATCCCTGCCGAGACCATGTTCGCAGCCGGATGGGCCGCGCGCAGGGCAGTCGACAAATCCATGAGCCGCTCGAACGCCGCTTGTTGCCGCCCCGCGTAGTCCCCGGTGAGCGGCGCCACGGTCATCAGACCGTCGAGCCGCAACCCCGGAGCCTCGGCCACGCGTGCGGCCAACTCCTCTACTCCACCGGGGCCGACGCCCCCGCGCTCCCCCCGGCCGTCCGCGTCGGCGTCGAGCGCGACCTGGATCAGACAGCCCAGCTCGCGTTCGGCCCGCAC
This sequence comes from Streptomyces sp. SDT5-1, assembly GCF_052245995.1. NCBI lineage: Bacteria > Bacillati > Actinomycetota > Actinomycetes > Kitasatosporales > Streptomycetaceae > Streptomyces > Streptomyces sp. SDT5-1. The sequence goes on from NZ_CM125963.1 coordinate 2,678,391, forward strand.
GGCTTCCTTGGAGAGCGCCGTGACGAGCTTCGCGCGATCGACGGACTGCACCAGATCGGCATAACCCACCACGGAACGAACCTTGTTGGTCTGAAGCTGACCGACAAAGTGCCATGTGAGCGGAAGATCCGAGCATTCCGCGGCCTTGGGCGCCGCGTCCTGGTCCCGGTTCTCCGCCACGTGCCGCACACCGAGCCCGGACAGGATCCGCACATCGCTCGCGGGGTAGGTCTTCGTGACCACGATGAGGGTCACGTCCTCCCGCTTGCGACCGGCCGCGTCGCAGGCCGCGGTGATACGTTCCTCCACCGCTGCCAGGTTCGCGGCGATCTCCGCCGTACGGTCCTGAAGGTTCGTCATGTCGTCTCAGTCCAGCCAGACATAGCCGCCGAGTCGGCCGGTGGCCTTGTCGCGGCGGTACGAGAAGTGATCGTGCGACTCAAGTGTGCACACCGTCGACCGCTCCCGGTCACGCACCCCGAGCCGCTCCAGCTGCGCGTGCACTCCGGCGGTCACATCGACGGCCGGGGTGCCCCAGCTGGTCTCGGCGTACGCCGCCGGTTCCACCGCCGCGACCTCGTCCCGCATCGCGGCCGGCACCTCGTAGCAGCGCCCGCAGACCGCGGGCCCCGTACGGGCGATGATCCGCCCGGGCTCCGCGCCCCGCTCCACCATGGCCCGCACCGCTGCGGGCACCACCCCGGCGACCATGCCGGGGCGACCCGCGTGCGCGGCGGCGGCGACCCCGGCGACCGGGTCGGCGAGAAGTACGGGGGTGCAGTCGGCGGTGAGCACGGCGAGCGCGAGGCCGCGCCGCGTGGTGACGAGGGCGTCGACGCACGGAATGTCCGCTTCGGTGGCCCAGGGCCCGTCCACCACCGCCACGTCGGGGCCGTGCACCTGGTTCATCCACACCACGCGCGACGCGTCGAGGCCGAGTGCCCGCGCGGCCAGCTCCCGGTTGCGCAGGACGGCTTCGGGCTCGTCACCGACCGCGCCCCCGAGGTTGAGCTCCTCATACGGAGCGGCGCTCACTCCGCCCCACCGGTCGGTGAAGGCGAAGTGGGCGCCACTCGTAGCAGACACAGTGTGATGTTGTCCTATCACTGTCGCGTGGTTACTTGAGGAAGTCCGGTACGTCGAGCTCCTCGGCCTGGCTGTCCGGGTAGGACGGCCGGGGAACCTGCGGCGGGGCCGGCGGAGCGGCCGGTGCCTCGTTCACCGGGGTCGGCGCCTCGGCCGGCGGGGCCGGGGTCGGCGTCTGCGGCTGGGACTCCTCGCGCTGGGTGACGCTGCCGAGGTTGCCGAAGCTCGAACGCGCGGGCTCGGGGGCCGGCGTCGAGGGCCGCGGCGGCGTCGCCGGTTCCTCCCGCTTGGCGGTGGAGGAACCCACCACGTTCTCCCGCTTGTTCGGCGGCTGCCCGCCGTCGAAGCCGGCGGCGATGACGGTGACCCGCACCTCGTCGCCGAGCGCGTCGTCGATGACGGCGCCGAAGATGATGTTCGCCTCGGGGTGGGCCGCCTCGCTGACCAGCTGCGCGGCCTCGTTGATCTCGAAGAGACCGAGGTCGGAGCCGCCGGAGATGGAGAGCAGCACGCCGCGGGCGCCGTCGATGGACGCCTCGAGGAGCGGCGAGGAGATCGCCATCTCGGCCGCGGCCACCGCGCGGTCGTCGCCGCGGGCGGAGCCGATGCCCATCAGGGCCGAACCCGCCTCGGACATCACGGACTTCACGTCCGCGAAGTCGAGGTTGATGAGGCCCGGGGTGGTGATGAGGTCGGTGATGCCCTGGACACCGGAGAGCAGGACCTGGTCCGCCGACTTGAAGGCGTCGAGGACCGAGACCTGGCGGTCCGAGATGGACAGGAGCCGGTCGTTCGGGATGACGATGAGGGTGTCGACCTCTTCGCGGAGCTCGGCGATGCCGTCCTCCGCCTGGTTGGCCCGGCGCCGGCCCTCGAAGGTGAACGGCCGTGTGACCACACCGATCGTGAGGGCGCCGAGCGAGCGCGCGATGTTGGCCACGACGGGTGCGCCGCCGGTGCCGGTGCCGCCACCTTCACCGGCGGTGACGAAGACCATGTCGGCCCCCTTGAGGACCTCCTCGATCTCCTCGCGGTGGTCCTCGGCCGCCTTGCGTCCGACGCCCGGATTGGCTCCGGCGCCGAGTCCGCGGGTGAGTTCACGGCCGACGTCGAGCTTGACGTCCGCGTCGCTCATCAACAGGGCTTGCGCATCGGTGTTGATGGCGATGAACTCGACGCCCTTGAGACCGACCTCGATCATCCGGTTGATGGCATTGACACCACCGCCGCCGACACCGATGACTTTGATGACTGCGAGGTAGTTCTGCGGTGCTGCCACGTCGAAGGCCTCTCGCCTCGAGTTACGTGTCGCCGCCTCGCGTTCTACGGTGCGACGACTGATGCCGAATTGGGACGGTCCGGACTACTAGTTGACTACTAGTCGACTGCCGACCCGAACCCTAACGCTGAAGTTTAGGGTTACCAGTGTGTCTGTTTCCTGGACTCTTCCGAACCTGACACTAAGTCGACAAGTGGCGCCCGTTCAACGAACACGCCGAACCTCCCGTTTTTCTTTTCACCCTATGTGATCAGCCGTGTCGATGCCCAACCAGGGTGCTGGCCTGCATCGATGTGCGTCAACTCCCGGACGCGGCAGGGGCCGTGGGAACACTCACGTCCAAGTGCCTGGCCTTCGGGGCGGCTTTCATGAGAGCGGTGAGAGTACGCGCCTTGGTGGCGCCCTGCTCGGCACTTCCCCACTCGACGGTCCGGCCACCGGACAGCTCCAGGGAGATGGCATCGTACGAACGGACCTTGAGGGTCCGCGCGTCCCGCGCGACCGGCTTCGGGAGCTGCCGGGCGACCCGCACCGCTTCCCGTACGAGCCGATTCGGGTCGAATCGGCGCAGACTCGCCTCTGCGCTCGACCGATCCGGCGTCAATTCGAGGCGGGGGACGCTCTTCAGGGGCTTGTCGACGGTGGCGAAACGGACGCCTTCCCGGTCGACTTCAGCGAACTTGCCCGAATTTCCGCCGTCTTCAACAATCAGGACCGGTTTGCGTTCCGTCACTTTCAGCCCGATTCCGTGCGGCCAGGAACGGACCACATCAACCGAGTCGATTCGGGGCAATTTCCGGCGCAGCCGGTCCGCGATGGCTCCCTTGTCGACGGAGATCAGCGGGGCGCCGACCGGCACGGCGGCCGCCTCGCGCACCTGATCCGACGTCAGGACCCGGGTGCCGGAGGTCTTCACACGCTCGACACGCAGCCACGGCGAGCCGTACAGGAGCCAGCTGCCGCCCGCGCCGATCAGCACGAGCAGCACGCCGGTCACGACGAGGGTGCGCATGCTCGGCATGCGCACCCAGCGGGCGGCGAGGGGCGGTGGCTCGGACGCCTCGGACGTGTCCCGTTCGCGATCCTGCGTGGTGGGTCCGGCCACTGTCCCCTGCCTTACCTTCGTCTGCTCATTAACGACGCGAGTTGATCGCCTCGTACACCATCCCGACGAGCAGGTCGTCGGCGTCCCTGCGGCCGAACTCGGAGGCCGCGCGGGACATCTCGTACAGCCGGTGCGGGTCGGCGAGCACGGGCAGGACGTTGTCCTGGACCCACTCGGGGGTCAGCTCCGCGTCGTCGACCAGCAGGCCGCCGCCGGCCTTGACCACCGGCTGGGCGTTGAGCCGCTGTTCGCCGTTGCCGATGGGCAGCGGGACGTAGGCGGCGGGGAGCCCGACGGCGGAGAGTTCGGCGACGGTCATCGCGCCCGCGCGGCAGAGCATCATGTCGGCCGCCGCGTACGCGAGGTCCATCCGGTCCACGTACGGTACCGGGATGTACGGGGGCATTCCCGGCATCTGCTGGACCTGCGGCAGTTCGTTCTTGGGGCCGACCACGTGCAGCACCTGGATGCCGGACTGCTGGAGCCGCGGCACGACCCGGGTCACGACCTCGTTCAGGTGCCGGGCGCCCTGCGAGCCGCCGGAGACGAGCAGCGTCGGCAGGTTCGGGTCGAGCCCGAACGCGGCGCGCGCCTCGGGCCGCATCTGCGCCCGGTCGAGCATGGCGATGGTGCGGCGCAGCGGGATGCCGATGTAGCGGGAGCCGCGCAGCTTGGAGTCCGGCGTGGAGACCGCGACCCGCTCCGCGTACCGGGAGCCGATCTTGTTGGCCAGGCCGGGCCGCGCGTTGGCCTCGTGCACCACGATCGGGACGCCGGCGCGCTTGGCGGCGAGGTAGCCGGGCAGCGCGACGTAGCCGCCGAAGCCGACCACGCAGTCCGCCTTGGTGCGCTCCAGGATCTGCTCGGCCGCCTTGATGGTGCCGCGCAGCCGCCCCGGCACGGTGATCAGCTCGGGGGTGGGCTTGCGCGGCAGCGGTACGGCGGGGATCAGCGCCAGGTCGTAGCCGCGCTCCGGCACGAGACGGGTCTCAAGGCCGCGTTCCGTGCCCAGGGCCGTGATGCCCACGGTCGGGTCCTGCCTGCGCAGGGCGTCCGCGAGGGCGAGCGCCGGCTCGATGTGGCCGGCGGTCCCCCCACCGGCGAGTACGACATGCACCGAAATTCACCGCTCTCTGGACGGACGCGCTGAGGCGCGCCGTCGCATCGTGTTCCATCTCATCCCCCGGCCTCCCGTACTGTGCCGCATGGCGAGGGCCGCCCGCGCAGCGGGCTCGTCGCGCGCGAACGCGATCAGGAGTCCCACGGCGAACATGGTCGGAAGCAGCGCGGACCCCCCGTACGAGAACAGCGGGAGCGGGACTCCGGCGATCGGCAGCAGGCCGAGCACCGCACCGATGTTGACCACGGCCTGGGCCGTGATCCACGTCGTCACGCCTCCCGCGGCATAGCGAACGAAGGGGTCCTCCGTGCGTCCGGCCACGCGGATACCCGCATAGCCTAGAGCCGCGAACAGGGCGAGCACCGACAGCGTCCCCGCCAGGCCCAGTTCCTCACCGGTGATGGCAAAGATGAAGTCGGTGTGCGCTTCGGGAAGTTGTCCCCATTTTTCCACACTCGCTCCGAGGCCCGAACCGAAGAGTCCCCCGGAGGCCAGGGCGTAGATCCCGTGGAGTCCCTGCCAGCACATGTCGCCGGGGCCGGCGTCGGAGCTGCCGAGGCAGGCGAGGCGGGCCATGCGGTTCGGGCTGGTCTTGATGAGGATCAGGCCGATCACCGCGGCCACCGAGAGCACGCCCACGAAGAGCCTGGTCGGGGCGCCCGCCGTCCACAGCAGGCCGAAGAGGATCGCCGTGAGCAGGATCGCGGTGCCCATGTCGCCGCCGAGCATGATCAGCCCGAGCAGCATGAAGGCCACCGGGACGAGCGGCACGAGCATGTGCTTCCACTGCGTCAACAGCCGCTTGTCGTGCTTGCGCGCCAGCAGGTCGGCACCCCAGAGGATCAACGCCAGCTTCCCGAACTCGCTCGGCTGGAGCATGAAGGGGCCGCCGAGCGAGATCCAGTTCTGGTTGCCGTTGATCGACACTCCTATCCCCGGCACCTGCACGAGGACCATCAGGAAGACGCTGACGGCGAGGATCGGGTAGGCGAGCGCCCGGTGCAGCTTCACGGGCATCCGCATCGCGATCAGCAGCAGTACGCCGCCGATCACGGCCGCGACGAACTGCTTGCGGAAGAAGTACGAGCTGGACAGGCCCATCTGGAGGGCCGTGATCATCGACGCCGAGTAGACCATGACGAGGCCCAGCACGGTGAGGAGCAGCGCGGCCCCGATGATCAGGTAGTACGCGGTGAGCGGCCGGTCCCAGGCGCGCTTGGCCTGGGTGTACAGCCGGCGCACGGGGTTGACGCGGGCCCGGTAGACCTTGCTGGTCCGCCGGGGCGGCGCCGCGGGGCGCCCGGTCGTGCGGGGAGGGCTGCTACCGGCCATGACCGTCCCCCACCGCTGAGCCGTACGTCTGCGCTGCCACGTTCCCCTCCCGAAGGGTGCCCGGCGTCACCGGGCGCCCTCTCGAGCCCCGTCAGACGCTGGTGGCGCCCAGTTCGCGGACCGCTTCCGCGAACGCCTCGCCACGCTTGTTGTAGTTGGTGAACATGTCCATCGACGCGCAGGCCGGGGCCATCAGCACGGTGTCCCCTTCGCGGGCGAGCCGCGCGGCCTCCTGGACCGCCGCCGACATCGCCCCAGTGTCGGTCCGGTCGAGGTCGACGACCGGTACTTCCGGGGCGTGTCGCTCCAGGGCTTCGCGGATCAGGGCGCGGTCGGCGCCGATCAGGACGACGCCGCGCAGCCGCTTCGCCGCGCCCGTGACCAGCTCGTCGAAGGTGGCGCCCTTGGCGAGGCCGCCCGCGATCCACACGATGGACTCGTAGGAGGCCAACGACGCCTGGGCGGCGTGGGTGTTGGTCGCCTTGGAGTCGTCCACGTAGGCGACGCCGTCGACGTCGGCGACGTGGGCGATGCGGTGGGCGTCGGGGCGGAAGTTGCGCAGGCCCTCGCGTACGGCCTGGGGCTCGACGCCGAAGGCGCGGGCGAGGGCGGCGGCGGCGAGCGCGTTGGCGATGTTGTGCGGGGCCGGCGGGTTGACGTCGGAGACCTCGGCGAGCTCCTGGGCGTTCTTCTGCCGGTTCTCGACGAAGGCGCGGTCGACCAGGATGTCGTCCACGACGCCGAGTTCGGAGGGGCCCGGGGTACCGAGGGTGAAGCCGATGGCGCGGCAGCCCTCCTCGACGTCCGCCTTCTCGACGAGCTTCTCCGTCGCCTTGTCGGCCACGTTGTAGACGCACGCGACCTGGTTGCCCTCGTAGATGCGGCCCTTGTCGGCGGCGTACGCCTCCATGGAGCCGTGCCAGTCGAGGTGGTCGGGCGCCAGGTTGAGCACGGCGCCGGAGTGGGCGCGCAGGGACGGGGCCCAGTGCAGCTGGTACGAGGACAGCTCGACGGCGAACACGTCGTAGGCGTCGTCGCCCTGGAGGACGACGTCGATGATCGGGGTGCCGATGTTGCCGACGGCGGCCGTGCGCAGGCCCGCGGCCTCCAGGATCGACGCGAGCATCTGCGTCGTCGTGGTCTTGCCGTTGGTGCCGGTGATCGCGAGCCAGGGCGCCGCGTTCGGGCCGCGCAGGCGCCAGGCGATCTCGACGTCGCCGACGACGTCGACGCCCGCGGCTGCGGCCTCGGCGAACAGCGGCGATGTGGGCTTCCAGCCCGGGGACGTCACGACCAGGTCGGTGCCGTCGGGCAGCGTGGTCGAGTCGCCGAGCTGGACGGAAATCCCCGCTTCATTAAGAAGAGCGGCCTTTTCGCGGTGCGCCTCGCTGTCGCCGCCGTCCACGACGGTCACCGACGCGCCGAAGCCGGCCAGGGCGCGGGCGGCGCTGACGCCGCTCACGCCGAGACCGGCGACGGTGATGTTCTTGCCGTGCCAGGTGTCCTGGAACGTGGTCACTTCTTGGCTGCCCATCCTGCGTAGAAGAGGCCGAGTCCGACGATCACGCACATGCCCTGGATGATCCAGAACCGGACCACCACAAGGACTTCGGACCACCCCTTGAGTTCGAAGTGGTGTTGCAGTGGCGCCATGCGGAAGACGCGCTTGCCGGTGAGGCGGAACGAGCCGACCTGGATGACCACGGACATCGTGATGAGCACGAACAGGCCGCCGAGCAGGGCGAGCAGCAGTTCGGTGCGGGAGCAGATCGCGAGGCCCGCGAGCGCGCCGCCGAGGGCGAGCGAGCCGGTGTCGCCCATGAAGATCTTGGCGGGCGACGTGTTCCACCACAGGAAGCCGAAACAGGCGCCCATCAGGGCCGATGCGACCACAGCCAGGTCGAGCGGGTCTCTGACCTCGAAACAGGCCGCCGGGTTGGTGAGGGTCTGCGCGTTGGCGCAGGACTCCTGGAACTGCCAGACACCGATGAAGGTGTACGCGCCGAAGACCATCACGGAGGCGCCGGTGGCGAGGCCGTCGAGGCCGTCCGTCAGGTTCACGCCGTTCGACATCGCGAGGATCATGAACAGCGCCCAGACCACGAACAGGACCGGGCCGATCGACCAGCCGAAGTCCTCCACGAAGGAGAGCTTGGTGGAGGCGGGCGTATTGCCGCGCACGTCCGCGAACTGCAGGGAGATCACCGCGAAGGCGATGCCGACGATCAGCTGCCCGGCCATCTTGGCCTTGGCTCTGAGGCCGAGCGAACGCCGCTTGACGATCTTGATGTAGTCGTCGAGGAAGCCGACGAGGCCCATGCCCGCCATCAGGCCGAGCACCAGCAGACCTGAGAGGGTCGGCGCGGCGCCGGTGATCAGCTTGCTGAGGAAGTACGCGATGAGGGTCGCCAGGATGAAGGCGATACCACCCATGGTCGGCGTGCCGCGCTTGCTGTGGTGCTCGCGCGGGCCGTCGTCACGGATGAACTGCCCGTAGCCCTTGCGCGCGAGGAGCTTGATCAGCAGTGGCGTTCCGGCGAGCGTCAGGAAGAGACCGATGACGCCCGCGAACAGGATCTGCTTCATCATCAGGCATCAACCCCACCCTGCGTGTCGGAGAGCAGCGCCTGTGCCACGCTCTCCAGGCCCACGGACCTGGATGCCTTCACGAGCACGACGTCTCCCGGGCGCAGCTCGCTGCGCAGCAGGTCGATCGCCGCCTGTGCGTCGGACACGTGCACCGACTCCTCACCCCACGAACCCTCGTTATAGGCGCCCAGCTGCAACCAGGACGCTTCCCTGCCCCCGACCGCAACGAGCTTGCTGACGTTGAGCCGGACGGCGAGCCGTCCGACCGCGTCGTGCTCGTTCAGCGACTCGTCGCCGAGCTCGGCCATCTGCCCGAGCACCGCCCACGTCCGGCGCCCCTTGCCCATGGCCACCAGCGCGCGCAAGGCCGCTCGCATGGACTCGGGGTTCGCGTTGTAGGCGTCGTTGACGATCGTGACGCCGTCCGAGCGCTCGGTGACCTCCATGCGCCAGCGGGACAGGTTGCCCGCCTCGGAGAGCGCGAGGGCGATCTCCTCCACGGACATGCCAAGGTCATGGGCGACGGCGGCCGCGGCGAGCGCGTTCGACACGTGGTGCTCACCGTACAGGCGCAAGGTCACGTCGCTGCACCCGGAGGGTGTGTGCAGGCTGAATGCGGGCTGTCCGGTGTCCGTGAGACGGACGTTCTCCGCACGGATGTCGGCGTTGTCCGCCTCTCCGAAGAAGAGCACCTTCGCCTTCGTGCGCGAGGCCATGGCGCGCACCAGCGGGTCGTCGGCGTTGAGGATCGCGGTGCCGTCCTCGGGCAGCGACTCGACGAGTTCGCCCTTCGCCTGTGCGATCTGCTCGCGGCCGCCGAACTCGCCGATGTGCGCGGTCCCGACGTTCAGGACGACGCCCACCTTCGGGGGCGTGAGGCCGGTCAGGTACCTGATGTGGCCGATGCCGCGGGCGCCCATCTCCAGGACGAGGAACTTCGTCTCGTCGGTGGCGGTCAGAGCGGTCAGCGGCAGGCCGATCTCGTTGTTGAACGAGCCGGGAGTGAACACCGTGTCGGCCTTGCGGCGCAGCACCTGGGCGATCAGGTCCTTGGTGCTGGTCTTGCCGGCCGAGCCGGTGAGGCCGACGAGGGTGGCGCCGAGCCGGGCGACGACGTGCCGGGCGAGCGCGCCGAGCGCCTTCTGCACGTCGTCGACGACGATGGCGGGGACGCCGACGGGCCGGGAGGCCAGCACGGCGACGGCGCCCTTGTCGACGACCTCGCGCGCGTAGTCGTGGCCGTCGACCCGCTCGCCGACGAAGGCGGCGAACAGGCTTCCGGGCTCGATCTTGCGCGAGTCGATGACGACGGGCCCGGTGACTCGGACCTGCGGGTCCGGTATGTCGTACGGCTGCCCGCCGACGGCTGAGGCGATCTCGGCGAGGGAGAGGGCGATCACAACTTCATCCCTGGGTCTTCTGGTGGTCGACGGTGGCTTCGATGGCCGCCCTGAGCACCTGGCGGTCGTCGAACGGGCGGACCACACCGGCGATGTCCTGGCCCTGCTCGTGGCCCTTGCCGGCGACGAGCACCGTGTCGCCGGGCTCGGCGCGCGCCACGGCGGCGGCGATGGCGGCGGCGCGGTCCTCGAAGACGGCGACGTCGCCGCGCTCGTGGGCCGGCACGTCGGCGGCACCGGTCAGCATCGTGGCGAGGATCGCGAGGGGGTCCTCGGAGCGCGGGTTGTCGGAGGTGAGGATGGCCGAGTCGGCGAACCGCGCGGCGGCGGCGCCCATCGGCATCCGCTTGGTCCTGTCGCGGTCGCCGCCGCAGCCGAGCACGATGTGCAGCTTGTTCTCGGTGACCTTGCGCAGCGCCTTCAGGACGGACTCGACGGCGTCGGTCTTGTGCGCGTAGTCGACGACGGCGAGGTACTTCTGGCCCGCCTCGACGCGCTCCAGGCGGCCGGGCACGCCGGGCACCGCGGCGACGCCGTCGGCCGCGGTCTGCGGGTCGAGTCCGGCGACGGCGAGGGTGACGATCGCGGCGAGGGTGTTCGCGACGTTGAAGGGGCCGGGCAGCGGCGCCTTGGCGGTGATCCGCTCGCCCTTGGGGCCGACGACGGTCAACGTCGAGCCCAGCTGGCCGACTTCGACGTCCTCGGCGCGCCAGTCGGCGTCCGGGTGGCCCTCGGCGGAGAAGGTGACGACGGGGACCTCGGCCTCGTCGACGAGCCGGCGTCCGTACTCGTCGTCGAAGTTCACGACGCCCTGTTTGCTGCGTGCCTTCGTGAACAGCTGCGCCTTCGCCTGGAAGTAGTCCTCCATGTCGGAGTGGAACTCCATGTGCTCAGGGCTCAGGTTGTTGAAGACCGCGACGTCGAAGACGCAGCCGTCGACCCGGCCGAGCACGAGGGCGTGGCTGGAGACCTCCATGGCGACGGCGTCGGTGCCGCGCTCGCGCATGACCGCGAACAGCGCCTGGAGGTCGGTGGCTTCGGGGGTGGTGCGCTCGGACTTGATCCGCTCGTCGCCGATGCGCATCTCGACGGTGCCGATGAGACCGGTGCTGCGCACGGTCCTCAGCCCGCCCTCGATGAGGTACGCGGTGGTGGTCTTGCCGGACGTACCGGTGATGCCGATCTGGAGCAGGTCCTTGCCGGGGTGGCCGTAGATAGTGGCGGCGAGCTCGCCCATCCGGCTGCGCGGGTTCTCCACGACGAGCGGCACGAGTCCGGCCTCGGCGACGCGCTCGGCGCCCGCCGGGTCGGTGAGCGCCGCGACGGCGCCGAGCGATGCGGCCTGCGCGGCGAAGTCGGCGCCGTGCGCGCGGGCTCCTGGCAGGGCCGCGTACAGGTCGCCGGGGCGCACCGCACGGGAGTCGTGGGTGATGCCGGTGACCTCTGCTGCGGCCTGGGGCGCGGTCACACCCAGTTGATCGGCGAGATCCGCGAGGGGTGTGGCGGAGACCTCGACCGGTCGCGGCGGCCCGGGGTACGTCACGGGTGCGCCCTTCTGGGTGGTTTGGGACTGATCAGCGTGTGGCACGGCGTGAGCGTACCGGGCCCACCCCCCGCCGGGCGAAGCGAGGGGCGTGGCGTGGGGCGGTTCCCCGGATCGGGGGTGACGGCCGTCACGAGGATCACCGGCGGTCATGGCTTGAACGTGACGGGCAGCCGGGCCGGCTTCTCGCCGGTGGGCGGGGCCTGAAGGGTCTTCAGGGCGAACTCCATGACCTTCTTGTAGATCGGGCCGCAGATCTGGCCGCCGAAGTAGCCGCCCTTGGTCGCGTTCTGGATGGCGCAGTAGACGGTGACGCGCGGCTTGTCGGCGGGCGCGAAACCGGCGAACGACGACGTGTACCCCTTGTAGCGGCCGGTGGCCGGATCCACGCGGTTGGCCGTACCGGTCTTGCCCGCGACCCGGTAGCCGGGGATGCGGGCCTTGGTGCCGGTGCCCTCTTCGTCGTCGACCACGGACTCGAGCATCTGTGCGACGGTCTTGGCCGTCTTCTTGCTGACGACGCGGGTCTCCTTGGGCTTGGGCGCGGGCGTGAACCGCCCGTCGGGGCCCTTGGAGCCGCGTACGAGGGTGGGCTCGACCCGTACGCCGTCGTTGGCGATGGTCGAGTACACGGACGCGGCCTGCATCGCGTTGATGGAGAAACCCTGGCCGAAAGGAATCGTGTACTGCTGCGACGTGGACCACTTGTCGGCGGGCGCGAGGATGCCGGAGGTCTCGCCGGGGAAGCCGAGCCCGCTCTCCTGGCCGATGCCGAACTTGCGCAGGTACGAGTAGAGCGACCGGTTGGCCGCCGGCTGCGTCTTGCCCAGCTGGCCCGTCGCCAGGATGGTGCCGATGTTGCTGGACTTGGCGAGCACGCCGTTGAGCGTGAGGTGCCAGGTCGGGTGGTCGACGTCGTCCTGGAAGAGCCGGTCGCCGCGGTGCAGCCGGTTGGGAACGGTGACGTGGGTGCCGGGCGTGGCGGCCTTCTCCTCGAGGACGGCCGCCATCGACATGACCTTGGCGGTGGAGCCGGGCTCGTACGCGTCCTGGAGGGCGGCGTTGCCGAGGGCCTCCGCCTTGGCGTCCGCCAGGTCGTTCGGGTCGAAGCCGGGCGCGTTGGCCATGGCGAGGACCTCGCCCGTCTTCGTGTCCTGGACGACGACGTAGCCGCGGTCCGCCTTCGACTTCTTGACCTGCTCGTCGATGGCGTTCTGGGCGGCCCACTGGATGTCGCGGTCGAGGGTCAGCTCGACGTCGGAGCCGGGCACCGCGGGCTGCTCGGTGGTGCCGGCGGTCGGCACCTGCTGGCCGCCGGACTGGGCGTAGCGGATCTTGCCCGCCTTGCCCGCGAGCTCCTTGTCGAGCTGCTGCTCGATGCCGCCGCCGCCCTTGCCGTCGGCGTTGACCCAGCCGAGGACGCCCGCGGCGAGGTCGCCGTTCGGGTAGACGCGCTTGCTGCTGGGGTCGGCGACGACGCCGGAGAGCACGCTCGCCTCGCGGCCCGCGGCGTTCGCCTTCTCGTTCAGCGTGGTCCTGAGGTCCTTGATCTGCTTCCAGACCTGCGGCGTCTGCCGCGCGGCGAGCCGCACGTAGCGGGTGTTCTTCGTCCTCAGCTTCTTGGTCAGCTCGTCCGCGTCGACGCCGATGATCGGCGAGAGCAGCGCGGCCGCCTGCTCCGGCGCGTCGTCGACCTTGGTCGCCTTCTTCGTGAAGAGCGTCGGGTCGGCGGTGATGTCGTACGCGTCCACGCTCGCGGCGAGATCGACGCCGCTGCGGTCCGTGATGCCGCCGCGCTCGGCCGCGATGGAGTGGCTGACGTACCGGTTCAGGGAGGCCTTCGCCGCGTACGCGCTGGCGTCGACGCCCTGCACCTGGAAGAGGCGTACGACGAAGACCAGCAGGACGAGAGTGAGGCCCAGGCTCACCATGCGCAGGCGCGGCCGGGGGCTGCCGAGCCGCAGCGTGGAGGGCGCCTTCTGCTTCGGCTTGGGCCTCGGCGGGGCGGGGCGCGGGCGGCGGGCTGCGGGGCGCTGCGCGGGGCGGCCCTTGGCGGCCGCCTTGGGCGCGGGCTTGGGCGCGGGCCTTCCGGTGCGCGGCGGGCGCGCGGGGCCTGGCACGCGGCGGCGCGGGGGCTCCCTGTCGGTCATGGCGTCACCTGCCGGTGCTCGAAGGGGAGGGCGTGGCCGAGGAGTTCGGACTCGTCGACGCGGACGGTGTGGTGGAGGGCGAGGCGCTCGGGGACGGGGACGCGCTCGCGGCGTCCGGGGTCTGCGGGGTCGGAGTGGGCGTCGGCTCAGGGCGCGGCGGGGCGGGCGGCCCCGCGGCCGGGCTCGGCATGCCCTTCACGGTGCCGTTCAGGTCGAGGAACGCCGGGTCGCCGCCGGGCACCATGCCGAGCTCGCCCGCGCGGCGCCGGAGCGCGTCGGGCGCCGAGTAGGAGTCGACCTCCCGCTGGAGCTCCTGCTCGTCGTCGGTCAGCTCGGTGGTCTGCTTCTTCAGCTTGGTGAGCTGGAACGAGCCCTCGTTGAGCGAGGAGTTCAGCATCAGGAGCGTGATGAGCCCGCCGCCGAGCAGCAGCACGACGAGCAGGACGAACGGGGTGCGCGCGGCCTGTGTGCCGCCGGACGAGCCGAGCGGAAGCAGCCGCGCGAGGCGGGCGGCCCTGCCGCGCAGCGAACCTTTCGAGCCACTGCTGGCGCTCATGACCACCCCTCCACGCGCGCGTACGTCACTCGGCCGTCACCCCTCGACATCCTCGCGGATGCGCTGCGCACCCCGCAGCCGTGCCGGGGCGGCCCGGCGGTTCTCCGCGACCTCTTCCTCCGTGGGGAGTTCGGCGCCGCGCGTGAGCAGCTTGAGGCGGGGCTGGTACTGCTCGGGGACGACCGGCAGGCCGGGCGGCGCCGTGTTGCTCGCTCCGGCCGCGAACACCTGCTTGACCAGGCGGTCTTCCAACGAGTGGTACGACAGGACGGCGATCCGGCCGCCGACCGCGAGCGACTTCACGGCGCCCGGGATCGCCCGCTCCAGGACGCTCAGCTCGCCGTTGACCTCGATGCGCAGGGCCTGGAAGGTGCGCTTGGCCGGGTTGCCGCCGGTGCGCTTGGCGGCCTGCGGCAGCGAGTCGCGGATCAGCTCGACGAGCCGGGCGCTGGTGCTGAACGGCTCCTTCTCGCGCTCCCGCACGATGGCCGAAACAATGCGCTTGGCCTGCTTCTCCTCGCCGTACTGGCGCAGGATCCGCACCAGTTCGCCCGCCGGGTACGTGTTGAGCACCTCGGCGGCGCTCATTCCGGTCGTCTGGTCCATGCGCATGTCGAGCGGCGCGTCCTGCGCGTAGGCGAAGCCGCGGTCGGCCTCGTCGAGCTGCATGGAGGAGACGCCGAGGTCGAAAAGGACGCCCTGCACCTTCGGGATGCCCAACCGGTCGAGGACCTCGGGCAGTTCGTCGTAGACCGCGTGCACGAGGGTGGCGCGGTCACCGAAGGGCTCCAGGCGCTCGCCGGACAGCCGCAGCGCTTCCTTGTCGCGGTCGAGGGCGACGAGGCGGCACGAGGGGAACGTGGAGAGCAGCGCCTCGCTGTGCCCGCCGAGGCCGAGCGTGCAGTCGACGACGACCGCACCCGGCTGGGCCAGCGCCGGGGCCAACATGTCCAAGCAGCGCTGGAGCATGACCGGAACGTGTCGCTGTCCCTCCCGTCGCCCACCCCCGCCCTTCTGAGGAAGCGCTTCGCGCCCGTTCATTCCTGGTCCCTCTCAGGTCCGGCGTGGGGACGTACGCACTGCCGGGTCCCCGCCCGCTCGTGAAGGGGAAGGTGGTCCGTCGGCGCCGGGGAAGGGACGCCGGCCGACCGGAGCGGGAGGAGGCCGAGCCGTACGTACGCGCCGCGCACGCGGGGAGCTTTCCGGACGTGCCGGGCGGCAGTTCCGGGATCTCCGTGTTGCATCGTTGCGTGGTTGTCTGGGGTCGGCGTCACTTTAGTCCACCGTGCCCGCCGGTCAATCAACCGGTCGATCAACCGGAGCGCGCGTCGCGGCCGGCCCGCCCGGAGCTCGCGCGGACGGCGGATTCACCCGAGCGGCCCAGGTCGCACGGGTCGCGGGGAGCGCTCTGTGGAGTCGCTCACAACAAGGCTCAATGATGTTCTTTGTCCGCTCTCACAGCGGGCCGCGACCAGGCGTGACGGCTACCGTCATTGCCATGACGACTTCTGCTCACCTCCCCTCCGAGGCCCCCTCCGAAGGCGCCATACCGGCCGACGGCACCGTCACCGACCGGCTCGTCGACGCGAACGAGCGGTACGCCGCGGAGTTCACCGACCCCGGCATGGACGCCCGCCCCGTGCTGCGCGTCGCGGTCGTCGCGTGCATGGACGCCCGCCTCGACCTGCACGCCGCCCTCGGCCTCGAACTCGGCGACTGCCACACGATCCGCAACGCGGGCGGCGTCGTCACCGACGACGTGATCCGCTCCCTGACCATCAGCCAGCGCGCGCTCGGCACCCGCAGCGTGGTCCTCATCCACCACAGCAACTGCGGACTCGAAGGCCTGTCCGACGACTTCAGGACCGACCTGGAGATGGAGGTCGGCCAGCGCCCCACGTGGGCGGTCGAGGGCTTCCGCGACGTCGACCAGGACGTGCGCCAGTCGATCCAGAAGGTGCGGACCTCTCCGTTCCTGCTGCACACCGACGACGTGCGCGGCTTCGTCTTCGACGTGAAGACGGGCCTGCTGCGGGAGATCACGCCATCCTGAACCTGACAAAAGGCCCTAAGCCCTGACATATCGCGGCCAGTTGTCCACAGGCGAGTGACACGAACCGGTAACGCCAACAAGAATGCGTGTGTGACAACCGCACGAGCGGCGAACATCTCGTGCGCGCTGTCCGTGTATCGGGGTGGGCCGGTTCGCGTCATGGCGCTTCGGCCCGGAACGTACGGGCCGAGGAGGGCCGGGTGACGACCTATGACGATCGAGCGAGCCTCACTGATCTGACCACCACCGCGGAGCGCGTGCGCGGGTCGGTGGAGGCCGTGATCGAGGGCAAGCCGGAGGTCGTACGGCTCTCGTTGACCGTGCTGCTCGCCGAGGGACACCTGCTCATCGAGGATGTCCCCGGCGTCGGCAAGACGATGCTGGCGAAGGCGCTCGCGCGGTCCATCGACTGCTCGGTGCGGCGCATCCAGTTCACGCCCGACCTGCTCCCCTCGGACATCACCGGTGTGTCCATCTGGGACCAGCAGCGCCGTGACTTCGAGTTCAAGCCGGGCGCGATCTTCTCCCAGATCGTGATCGGTGACGAGATCAACCGCGCCTCCCCGAAGACGCAGTCCGCGCTCCTGGAGTCCCTGGAGGAGCGCCAGGTCACCATCGACGGCAAGACGTACGAACTGCCCAGCCCCTTCATGGTGGTGGCGACGCAGAACCCGGTCGAGATGGAGGGCACCTACCCGCTGCCCGAGGCCCAGCGCGACCGCTTCATGGCCCGCGTCTCCATCGGCTATCCGAGCCCCGAGGCCGAGCTCCAGATGCTGGACGTGCACGGCGGCGTGAACCCGCTGGACGACCTCCAGCCGGTGGCGCACGCGCACGAGATCGTGAAGCTCATCGACGCGGTGCGCACCGTCCACGTCGCCGAGGCCGTACGGCGCTACGCGGTGGACCTGGTCGCCGCCACACGCACCCACCCCGACCTCAGACTCGGCGCGTCCCCGCGCGCGACGCTGCACCTGCTGCGCGCGGCCAAGGCGGCGGCCGCCCTCGCGGGCCGCGAGTACGCGCTCCCCGACGACGTGCAGACGCTGGCCGTCGCGGTCCTGGCGCACCGTCTGCTGCCCACGGCGCAGGCCCAGTTGAACCGGCGCACCGCCGAGCAGGTCGTCCAGGACATCCTGCAGCGCACCCCGGTCCCGGCCGCCGAGCCGCGTGCCGCCCGCACCTACGACGCGACGACGCCCCCGCTGTACGGCGAGCGGCCGCCCGGCCCGCGGAGGCTCTGATGACGTCGGGGGGACACATCGGGGCGCAGGCACCGCATCCGGGGGACGGCACCGCCGAGGGCGGCGCGGGGCGGAACGTCGGCGACAGGAGCGGAGTGCGCACCGCCCTCGCGGGGCTCACCACGCGCGGCCGCTCGTTCCTCGCCGCCGGCATCGCGGCGGGCATCTGCGCGTACGTCCTGGGGCAGAGCGACCTGCTGCGGGTCGGGCTGCTGCTCGCGGTGCTTCCGCTGGTCTGCGCGGGCGTCCTGTACCGGACCCGCTACCGGGTCGCGGGCAGCCGCAGGCTCTCCCCCGCGCGCGTGCCCGCGGGTTCCGAGGCCCGCGTGCACCTGCGCATGGACAACGTGTCGCGACTGCCGACGGGCCTGCTGATGCTCCAGGACCGGGTGCCGTACGTGCTCGGGCCGCGGCCCCGCTTCGTCCTCGACCGGGTGGAGGCGGGCGGCCGCCGCGAGGTGTCCTACCGGGTCCGCTCCGACCTGCGCGGCCGCTATCCGCTGGGCCCCTTGCAGCTGCGCCTCACCGACCCCTTCGGCATGTGCGAGCTGAGCCGGTCCTTCTCCGCGTACGACAACCTGACGGTGATCCCGCGCGTGACGGCGCTGCCGCCGGTGCGGCTCGCCGGTGAGGCGAAGGGGTACGGGGACGGGCGGCAGCGCTCGCTCGCCCTGGCCGGCGAGGACGACGTGATCCCGCGCGGCTACCGGTACGGGGACGACCTGCGCCGCGTGCACTGGCGCTCCACCGCGCGCTACGGCGAGCTGATGGTGCGCCGCGAGGAGCAGCCGCAGCGCGCCCGCTGCACCGTGCTGCTCGACACCCGTGCCCCCGCCTTCCACGGCGCGGGCCCCGACTCGGCGTTCGAGTGGGCGGTGTCCGGCGCGGCCTCCGTCCTGGTGCACATGCTCGAACGGGGCTTCTCGGTCCGGCTGTTGACGGACACCGGCAGCGCGGTGCCGGGCGAGGGCGCCGACGGTTTCGCGGGCGCGAGCCAGGAGTCCGCCGACGCGGCGGGCCTGATGATGGACACGCTCGCCGTGATCGCCCACTCGGACAGCGGGACGCTCTCGGCCGCGTACGACGTGCTGCGCGGCGGCAACGAGGGGCTGCTGGTCGCCTTCTTCGGCGACCTGGACGAGGAGCAGGCCTCCGTCGTCGCGAAGATGCGCCGCCGCAGCGGTGGCGCGCTCGCCTTCCTGCTGGACGGCGACTCCTGGACGCGGGGTCCCGGGGCGCCGGTGTCGGAGCGCTGCGCCGAGCGGCTGCGGATGCTCCAGGAGGCCGGGTGGACGGCGGTGGCCGTGCCGCACGGCGGATCGCTCGAGGAGCTGTGGCGGCAGGCCGACCGGGAGCGCACGGGACTTTCGGCGCCGTCCGGCGGCCCCGACGCCCCGGACATCTCAGGGGGTTGGTCATGAGCGGCGGTGCCCGTCTGTCGATCTGCGCCACGCTGGCCACGTTCCTGGCCGCGTGCGCGCTGCTCCCGCTGGTCGACCGCTCGACCTGGCTGCCGGAGCTCGCGGTGCTGCTGGTCGTGCAGGCGGCGGTCGGCGCGCTGGCCCGCCGGGTGCCGCTGGCCCGGCCGCTCACGGTGGCGGCGCAGGCCCTGGTGTCGCTGCTGCTGCTCACCCTCCTGTTCGCCCACGAGCAGGCGGTCGCCGGTTTCCTGCCGGGCCCCGACGCGTTCCAGCACTTCGGCGCGGTGCTCCGGGAGGGCGGCGAGGACGTCGGCCGGTACGCGATTCCGGCGCCGCTGACGGACGGCATCCGGCTGATGCTGGTGGGCGGCGCGCTGGTGATCGGGCTGCTCGTGGACGCCCTCGCGGTGACGCTCCGCAGCGCGGCCCCGGCCGGTCTGCCGCTGCTCGCCCTGTACTCGGTGGCCGGCGGCCTCTCCGAGGGCGGCGCCGACTGGCTGTGGTTCCTGCTCGCGGCCGGCGGCTATCTCCTGCTGCTGCTCGCGGAGGGCCGCGACCGGCTCTCCCAGTGGGGCCGGGTCTTCGGGGGCGCGGGGCGGGCGCCCGGCGGTGCGGCGCCCGTCCAGGACGGCGGGCGCGGGGCGCTCGCGCCGGTCCGCACGGGGCGTCGCATCGGCGCGGTCGCGCTGGGCCTCGCCCTGGTGGTGCCGCTCGCGCTGCCCACCCTGGACGGCGGGCTGCTCGGCCCTTCGGGCAGCGGTGTGCGCGGCGGGGCCGGTGGCGGCGGGACGATCTCCGCGGTCAATCCGCTGGTCTCGCTCCAGAACAGCCTGAACCAGCCGGAGGACCGGGAGGTGATGACGTACCGGACGAACGCGGAGCAGACGTCCGACATGTATCTGCGGATCGTCGCGCTCGACGAGTTCGACGGCACGTCCTGGCGCCCCTCGGTGCGCAGCATCGACGACGTGCCGTCCCCGCTGCCGGACCCGCCGGGCCTCGGCGCCGATGTCCGCAGGAGCGAGGTCCGTACGACGATCTCGGCGGCCGACTGGTACGCGCAGGACTGGCTGCCGATGCCGTATCCGGCGACGAAGGTGGGGATCGACGGGCGCTGGCGCTTCGAGCGGGTCGGCCGGACCCTGGTGGGCGACCACGGGCAGACCACGCGCGGGAAGACGTACACCGTCGACAGCCTGATCGTGCGGCCGACGCCCGAGCAGCTCGCCGCGGCCGGGACACCGCCGGGCGACATGATCCGCGAGTTCACGAAGGTGCCGGCCTCGCTGCCGGACGTGGTGCGCACGACGGCCCTGAAGGTCACCGAGGGCGCGTCGAACGACTACGAGCGCGCGGTGAAGCTCCAGGACTGGTTCGCGGTCAACGGCGGCTTCACGTACAACACGGAGGTGCGGGCGGGCAGCGGTTCCGCGGCGATCGCCCGGTTCCTGCGGCAGAAGGAGGGCTTCTGCGTCCACTTCTCCTTCTCGATGGCCGCGATGGCCCGCACGCTCGGCATCCCGGCCCGCGTCGCGGTCGGCTTCACGCCGGGCGTGCCCGCGGGCGAGGGGACGTACTCGGTGGGGCTTCGGGACGCGCACGCCTGGCCCGAGCTGTACTTCGAGGGCGTCGGCTGGACCCGCTTCGAGCCGACGCCGAACCGCGGCACGACCCCGGACTACACGGTGGAGAACAGCCCCGACGGCAGCTCCAGCAACCCGGCGGCGCCCACCGAGTCCGCCTCGGCCGCGCCCGCGTCGCCCGCGCCCTCGTCGTCGCAGAGCTGCTCGCTGGCCGAGCGCAAGGAGGGCGGCTGCCAGGGCTCGTCGCCCGCCGTCGTGGGCGGCCCGCCGGACGAGGGGGCGCCGGTCGGCACGATCGTGGCGGTGTCCCTGGTGGCGCTGCTGGTCCTCGTGGTGCCGCTGCTGCCGATGCTGTGGCGCAGGCGGGTCAGGGCGGTGCGGCTCGGCGCCGCGGGCCGCTCGGACGCCGATGCGGCGGCCCGGGCCCTGGCCGCGTGGCGCGAGGTCACGGACACGGCGTGGGACCACGGCATCGGGCCGGACGAGTCGGAGACCCCGCGGAAGGCGGCGGACCGCATCGTCCGGGTCGGTGAGCTCGACCGGGAGGCCGCGGACGGCGTGCGCCGGGTGGCGGCGGCGGTGGAGCAGGTGCTGTACGCGCCGCGACCCCGGCCGGTGTCCGGTCTCGGCGAGGACGTGCGGCGCCTGTACGACGGTCTGCACGCGCACTCCAGCCGGTCGACGCGGCTGCGGGCGACGTTCGCGCCCCGCTCCGCCGTCCGGGTGGTGTGGGCGCTCGGCCGGCGCAGGGACGCGCTCGTGCTGGGCCTGCGCGGGCGGTTCGGCCGGCTGTCCCGGTCGGCCCGGCCGAACCGGCAGGAAGGCTGAGCGGGCCGATTGCGCAGAAAGGGTGACCGCGCGATGCGGTCACCCTTTGTGCATGTCTTCGTGGTGCGTGTCCACCGTGCTGTCGGTGGTGGGGCGGCGGGCCGGAGTGCGGCTCAGCGGCCGCCGCCGCCCTGCTCGTCCCTGCGGCGCTGCCAGCGCTGCTCGATGCGGTCCATCATGGAGCGCTTCTGCTTGCCCTGCCTTCGCCCTGGCTGGGCGCCCGGCACGGCTCCAGCGGCTCCGGCGGCAGACTGCTCCCCCGGCTTGGGGGCCTTGCGCCAACCGGTGACGGCGAGCACCGCACAGCCCAGCATGACGAGGAATCCCACCACGCTGATCCAGATCTGCTGCGCGACCATTCCAGCCATGAGGAGCGCGATACCCACCAGGAAGCCCACGACTGCCTGGTAGACCCGACGTCGGGTGTATGTACGCAGCCCGCTTCCCTCAAGCGCTGTCGCGAACTTGGGATCTTCGGCGTACAGCGCTCGCTCCATCTGCTCGAGCATGCGCTGCTCGTGCTCCGAGAGCGGCACGGAGTCCTCCTCATCGTGCAGTCGCCGGGGCGACCGGGGGTCCCCTTCAGGATAGGCAGGGAATCGCCCCCGTGAAACCCGCCCCTCTACGCCAACTTCGCCATTGCGGACCGTGACACGGCGCCCCGGCTCACAGGGGCGTCATGCCCCTGAGGCCGATCCGTCATGCCGAACCGTCACCTCAGATCATACGGCTCCGAGCGTCCGATCGGGGGGCCTGTGGCGTACTCCATCGATCGCTGCGCCGCTGATCAGCGGCAGCGACCGGCGGCCGGTCAGCCCTCCTCGGCCACTCGCTTCCCACCGAGCACGTGCAACTGCGTGGCCACGGCATGGAAAGCGGGCAGCTCCGCGGCGGCCGCCTCCAGCTTCAGGAGCTCCCGCACGGCGCTCGGCTCGGTGTCCACGAGGACGCCGGGGACGAGGTCGGCGAAGACCCGCACACCGTGCACCGCGCCGACGTCCACCCCGGCGCCCGCGACCAGCTCGGTGAGCTGCTCGGCGGTGAAGCGGCGCGGCACGGGGTCGCCCTCGCCCCAGCGGCCCGCCGGGTCGTCGAGCGCCTGCCGGGCTTCCTTGAAGTGCCCGGCGAGTGCCCGCGCGATGACGGCTCCGCCGAGGCCCGCGGCGAGCAGGCTGAGCACGCCGCCGGAGCGCAGCGCGCCCACCGCGTTGCGCACGCCCTCCGCGGGCTCCTCCACGTACTCGAGGACGCCGTGGCAGAGCACCGCGTCGTACCCGTCGCGCTCCACGACGTCGAACAGGCCGGAGATGTCGCCCTGGACGCCCCGCACCCGGTCGGCGACGCCGGCCTCGGCGGCGCGGCGCTCGAGGGCGAACAGCGCGTTCGGGCTCGGGTCGACGACCGTGACGCGGTGGCCAAGCTCGGCGACGGGCACCGCGAAGTTCCCGCTGCCGCCTCCGGTGTCGAGGACGTCGAGCGCCTCGCGGCCCGCCGTCTTGGCCCGCCGGTCGAGCGCGTCCTTGAGGACGTCCCAGACCACGGCGGTACGGAGGGAGGCGCGGGGCCGCGAGGAGTCGGAGCGCTGTGACGTGGTTCGCGGGTGGTGATCCGACACGGCTGGTGACTCCTCGGGGCGGCTCCGACCGGCGGCGGAGCATGTACTGGTTCGGGCGCCTCCACCCTAATGGGCGCGGCCCCGCGCCCACGCCAACCGTGCGCCGCCCCCCATCGGCGCACGGGGCGCTACCCGGCGTCCGGCACCTCCGTCCGGCCCGCGCGCCCGTCGTCCTCCTGGCGGGGCTGGGGCAGCACCGGCTGGAGCACGAGGGTGCGCTCGACGAGGCGCAGGAACATCGCCACGTCGCGCAGCAGGTCGTCGGCGTCGCGGGCGGACGCGGCGTCGCGGATGCCCGCCTCCGCGCGGGCGCGCTTGTCGGCGCCGGAGGCGAACAGGGCGCTCCACTCCGTCAGTTCGGGCGCTATCTCCGGGAGCACCTCCCAGGCGCTGCGTATCTTGGCGCGGCGCCTGGGCGTGGACTCGGGCCTGCCGCGGGCCGCGAGGACGGCGGCGGCGGTGCGCAGGGCGGCGAGGTGGGCCGTGGCGTACCGCTCGTTCGCGGTCTCGAGCACGGACGCCTCGTCGAGTCCCGCGCGGGCCTGGGCGAGCAGGTCGAGGGCCGCGGGCGGGGCGCCGGCCCGGCGGAGCACCGGGTGGACGTCGCTCGCGGGGCCGGTCGTTACGGGGGCAGGGCCGGTGGCGCCGCGGCGGCGTGGGGCAGCTGTGGTGGGTGCCTTGCGTCCAGCCATGACGAACCTCCTGTCGTCTGTGTGACGGCGCTGTGGCCGTATGTGCCCATCGTGGGGTACGCCACTGACAATCGGCTCTGACCAGGCATTTTGCTTCGCTCGGCAGTTCGGGCTAACTTTTGCACTGACCAGTCAGTTCAAAGAAGTGCCCAGGGGGGACCATGGACGGCCCGGCGAGCGGGACGACGAGCACGCGGGAGCGGGAGGCCGCGAGCGGCGCGTCCGTCGCCGCCACGGGCTTCGGCCTCAAGGGACCGCGGGGCTGGGCCTTCCGCGGCGTCGACATCGACGCGGCGGCCGGTTCCCTCGTGGCCGTCGAGGGCCCGTCCGGCAGCGGCCGCACCTGCCTGCTGCTCGCGCTGACCGGCCGGATGCGGCCGAGCGAGGGCACCGCGCGGGTCGCCGGGATGCGGCTGCCGAAGCAGATGACCGCCGTACGCAGGATGAGCGCGCTCGCGCACGTGCCCGGCGTGACGGAGCTCGACCCGGCCCTCACCGTGGCCGAGCACCTGCGGGAGCAGGCCCTGTTGCAGCGCCGGTTCGACGGCTCGCTGCGCGGACTGCTGCGCACCCCCGCCGAGCGGCGCGCCGAGGCGAGCCTGCGGATCGACGCCGCGCTCGCCGCCGCGGGCCTGGACACCGAGACGCTGCCGAAGGGCTCCCGCACCTCCGTGCGCGACCTGGAGCGCCTCGAAGCGCTGCGCCTGTCCCTGGCGCTCGCCCTCATCGGCCGCCCGCGCCTGATCGGCGTCGACGACACCGACATGAAGCTCGCGGACGCCGAGCGGGCCGAGATCTGGACACAGCTGCGCGCCGTCGCCGACGCGGGTACGACGGTCGTCGCCGTGTGCAGCGAGGCCCCCGAAGGCGCGGTCGTCGTCTCCACCGCCCCCGCCGAGCCGACGGACACCACGAACGACACCACCAGCGACACCGCGAAGGAGACGGCCGATGCGCTCGCCGAAGCTCGCCGCTCTTGAACTCAGGCGCTTCGGCAGGGGGAAGCTGCCGCGCGCGGCCCTCGTCGCGCTCCTGCTGCTCCCGCTGCTCTACGGAGCGCTCTACCTGTGGTCCTTCTGGGACCCGTACGGGCGACTCGACAAGATCCCCGTGGCGCTGGTCAACGAGGACCAGGGCGCGAAGGCCGCGGGCCAGAAGGTCACCGCGGGCGACGACATCACCAAGGGCCTCTACGACAGCGACACCTTCCAGTGGCACGAGGTCGACTCCGCGCAGGCCGAGAAGGGCGTGGAGGACGGCACGTACTACCTGTCGCTGACCATGCCGAAGGACTTCAGCAAGCGCATCGCGTCGAGCTCCGGGGACTCCCCCGAGACCGGCGCCCTTCAGGTGCGCACGAACGACGCCAACAACTACATCGTCGGGCAGATCTCCCGGACGGTCTTCTCCGAGGTGCGCTCCGCGGCGTCCAGCAACGCGTCGCGCTCCTTCCTCGACAAGATCTTCGTGTCCTTCTCCGACATCCATGACGCGACCAAGAAGGCGGCCAAGGGCGCCGACGACCTCGAGGGCGGCATCGGCAAGGCCAAGAAGGGCTCCAAGGACCTGGCCGACGGCCTGAAGGACGCCAAGAAGGGCAGCGGCGACCTGGAGTCCGGCCTGACGAAGCTCACCACGGGCGCCGGCGACCTGGAGTCGGGCTCCCGGCAGGTCGCCGACGGCACGCAGTTGCTCGCCGACAAGGTGAACGGCGCGGCCGACCAGGTGCGGCCCTTCCTGAAGGGCAACAAGAAGGCCATCGCCGACACGGCGCGGCTCGTCGCCGACTCCGCGAAGGGAGTCCGGCACAACCTGGACGACCTGGTGCGGATCGCGCCCACCGCGCGCACGGGCGCGCACGCGGGTTCCGACGCCCTGGACGCGATCTACGAGAGGCGCTGCGAGAAGTCGGTCATCGACGACCCGGCCTGCCCCGACCTCAAGAAGGCGAAGACCGCGGCGAACGACGTCGCCACGATCTCCGACGACCTGAACCGGCTCATCCAGGACGAGCACGGCGACCTCGGCGCGATGGACAGCCACCTGGCGACCCTCCAGGAGCAGTCCGAGAACCTCGCCCGGCACGCCCCGACGCTCGACCAGGACGTCGAGAACGCGGTCGCCCAGATCAACAAGCTCAACGACGGCGCCGGACAGGTCGCCGCGGGCGCCAAGAAGCTGCACACCGGCCTCGGCACCGCGCAGTCCGGTTCCGCCGAACTCGACGCCGGTGTCGGCCGCCTGACGACGGGTGCGCACGACCTGGACGGCGGCCTGTTCAAGCTGGCCGACGGCTCGGGCAAGCTCGCAGGCGGGCTGCACGACGGCGTCCAGAAGATCCCCGACTACGACAAGAAGGACCGCGACCAGCGCACCGAGGTGATGGCCGACCCGGTCAAGCTCGCCTCCCAGTCGCTGCACAAGGCGCCCAACTACGGGACGGGCTTCGCCCCGTACTTCATCCCGCTCTCCCTGTGGGTGGGCGCGATGGTCGCCTACATGCTGATCCAGCCGCTCAACCGGCGGGCCCTCGCCGTCGGCTCGTCCTCCTGGCGGGTGGCGTTCGCCGGCTGGCTCCCGGTGGCCGCGCTCGGCCTCCTCCAGGTGGCGGCCCTGATGTCCGTGCTGCACTGGGCGCTCGGCCTGGAGATGCTGCACGCGGCGGGCACGGTCGCCTTCCTCGGCCTGGTCACGGTCTGCTTCGCGGCGATCGTGCAGTGGCTGAACGCGCGCTTCGGCGCGGCGGGCCGGATCCTCGTCCTGGCCCTCCTGATGCTCCAGCTGACGTCGGCGGGCGGCACGTATCCGGTGCAGACGAGCCCCGGGTTCTTCAACGCCCTCCACCCGTTCCTGCCGATGAGCTACGTCGTGGAGGCCCTGCGGCGGCTGATATCCGGCGGCGGGCTCGGCCCGGTGTGGCAGGCCTGCGCGGTGCTCACGGCGTTCACGGTGGGCGCGCTCGCCCTGACCGCGTGGACGGCGCGCCGCAAGCAGGTGTGGACGCTGGACCGGCTGCACCCCGAGCTGAGCCTGTGAGCGCGCCCACATCGGCTCCTGTGAGAATCAGGGGCATGGAAAGCAGCACACGGCGCCAGGCCACCCGGCAGAAGCTCTACGAGGCCGCGGTCACGCTCATCGCGGAGCAGGGCTTCTCCGCGACGACGGTCGACGAGATCGCCGAGCGGGCCGGGGTCGCGAAGGGCACGGTCTACTACAACTTCGCCAGCAAGTCGGTCCTCTTCGAGGAGCTGCTGCGGCACGGCGTCGGGCTCCTCACCGCCTCCCTCCGGGAGGCGGCGCAGAGGACGGACGAGAGCGGCGGCAGCAAGGTCGACGCGCTGGACGCGATGATCCGGGCGGGCCTGGAGTTCATCGACCAGTACCCGGCCTTCACCCAGCTGTACGTGGCGGAGCTGTGGCGCACCAACCGTGCCTGGCAGTCCACGCTCGCCGTGGTCCGCCAGGACGCGGTCGCGGTGGTCGAGGGCGTGCTGCGGGCGGCCGTGGAGAGCGGCGAGCTGAGCGAGGAGATCGACGTGAAGCTCACGGCGGCGGCGCTCGTCGGCATGGTCCTCGTGGCCGCCCTGGACTGGCAGGCGTTCCAGCCGGAGCGCTCGCTCGACGACGTGCACGGCGCGCTGTCGCTGCTGCTCCAGGGGCGGGTGGGCGGCGGGCAGCCGCTGACCG
Source organism: Streptomyces sp. SDT5-1 (assembly GCF_052245995.1). Lineage (NCBI taxonomy): Bacteria > Bacillati > Actinomycetota > Actinomycetes > Kitasatosporales > Streptomycetaceae > Streptomyces > Streptomyces sp. SDT5-1. Next base: position 2,705,674 of record NZ_CM125963.1, read on the forward strand.
GAAAGGCCTGAGGGCCGGCGCGAAAGCCCTGCCGGACCGGAACGAAACGAAGCGCCGGTCCGGCGGGGCCTGTGGTCTTTCTCAGGCCTCACCGGACCGGCGCATCCCCCGTGGATCCCCCGTCTCCCCCGTGGGATCCCCCGTTCCCCCGTTTCCCCCGTCGGACCCCCGTTCGGTCTCCCCCAGGGTCCCCCGTCCTCACTCCCGCCCTCGCGGGCGAGAGGAGCGGCAAGAGGCACTCGATCCGTTCCGCCGCCCCGTGTCGGCGGTGCCGCATCCGTGCCCCTCTCCGTGTGCTCCACTCTCCCGTCCCCGCAGGTCGGCACCCATCCGCACACCTACTCATCTCGTCGACTAGGTACGGATACTCAGGACTGCGCGCTCAGACCCAGGCGGCGGCGCTGTCAGTGGCTGCGGATAAGGTCCCTCGCATGGCACGAATTGCGGTGATCGGCGCGGGGATGGGCGCCATGGCGGCCGCCGCCCGGCTGGCCGTCGCGGGCCACCGACCGGTGGTCCTCGAGCGCGCGTCGACGTACGGCGGGGCGGTGGGCCGCTTCGAGCGCGAGGGCTTCGCGTTCGACACGGGCCCGGGGCTGCTCCACCTCCCGGCGGTCTACCGGGACCTGTTCCTCAAGACCGGCAAGGAGTCGCTGGAGGACCTCGTCGGCCTCACCCAGGTCGAGCCCGCCGTCCGGCACGTCTTCGCGGACGGCACGACCACGGACCTGCCGAACGCGCGGCGCGGTGGGGTCGCCGAGGCGCTCGACGCGGCGGTCGGCCCCGGCGCGGGCGCGCGCTGGTCGGCGTTCATGGGCCGCGCCCGGGAGGCCTGGGACCGCTCCCGGCGCCCGCTCCTCGAAGAGCCGCTGTGGCCGAACTGGGAGGTGCTGGCCGACCGCGAGCCGTACCCCGCGGTGGTGCACAAGCGGGTGCTGCGCAAGGACCGCGCGGCGCGCACGCTCGCCGAGATCGGCGCGCTGGAGCTTGGCGGGGAGCCGCGCCTCGTGGCGCTCCTGGAGCAGTACGCGCTGGCGTCGGGGCTCGATCCCCGTACGGCCCCGGCGAGCGCGGCCGTGCTGCCGTTCATGGAGCAGACCTTCGGGACGTGGGCGGTGACCGGCGGCATGCGTGCTCTCGCGGACGCCGTGCACGCGCGCTGCGTGAAGCGCAAGGTCGAGTTCAGGTTCGGTTCGGCCGTCACCCGGATCGTGGAGAAGGACGGCCGCGCGGCGGGCGTGGAGCTGGCCGACGGCACCGTGGAGGACGCCGATTTCGTGGTCGCGGGCGTCGCCCCGGGCGTCCTGGCCGGGCTGCTGCCGGAGCGCTCCCCGCGCGCCGGAGGCCCCGGCCAGCGCGAGTCGGCGTGGCCGAGCCGGCTGACCGTGCACCTCGCGCTGCGCGGCGCCCGCCCCGAGGGCACCCCGCACTGCACGGTCGTGCACGCCCGGGACCGGGACGCGGAGCTGGCGTGGCTCTTCGAGGGCGGCGCGGCGCCGAGCGGACCCACGGTGGCGGTGCTGCGCACGGGCGATCCGACGGGCGTGCCCGACGCCGAGCACGAGGCGGTCACCCTGACGGCGACCGTGCCGCACCACGCGCGCGTGGAGGAGGCCGACGTGGAGCGGCTCCTCGCGCAGGCCGAGCACGCGGTGCCGGAGCTGCGCGAGCGGTTGCTGTGGCACGAGACCGGGACACCGCAGGACATCGCCGCGGCCACCGGGGCGGAGGGCGGGGCCGTGCCCGCGCCCGCGCTCGCGGCGGCCCGCGGCGCGCTGCTGCACGCGGCGAACGGCACGGCGCTGCCGAATCTGCTGACCGTGGGCGGCTGGTCCCATCCTGGCGGCGGGCTGCCGCACGCGGGGATGTCGGGGGCGCTGGTGGCGGGCCTGATCGTGGAGGGCCCGGAGTTCCGCGGCTCTCAGTGAGTCCCGCGCGCCGGACGCCCGGCGCGCGGTCCGCCGCCGCTCGGCACGGGCGGCGGTCGGTCGCCGTTCAGTACCGGTACTGCTGCTCGTTGTAGCCCGTGTCGTACCCGGCGTTCGGGTCGTGCTGCGGGTACGTCGGGTACGGCTGCTCGGGCGGGAGTTCGCCGCCGTACTGCTGCTGCTCGCCCTCGCCGGTGCGCTGCTGCGGCACCCAGACGCCGCCGGGAGGCGTGTCCCCGCCGTAGCCGGGGGCCGCCGCGTACGGGTCGGTGTACTGCTGCCCGGTGCCGTACGGGTCGCCGTACTGGGGCTGCGTCGGGTACGTCTGCGTGCCGACGTACGGGTCCGAGTACGGGGCGGCGTACGGCTGCTGGGACGGGTCGTAGCCGTAGCCCTGCTGGTCGTAGCCGTAGGCCCCGGTGTCGTAGCCGTAGTCCTGCTGCATGCCGTGGGCGCCCTGGGCGGTCTGGGCGTACGCCGAGTCCTGGTAGACGCCGTACTGGCTCGTGTCGTCGGGCATCGGCTCGGGGGCGTACACGGCGGTCGACTCGGCCGGGGACTCGGGCACGGGCGCGTACTCCTGCGGCGCCGGCTCGTACTCCAGGTCCGAGACCTGGAGCGTCGGGTCCTGGTGCAGCTCCTTCTCGGAGCGGCGCCCGCCGCCCATGCCGGGGACGCCGGGCATGCCCTTGAGGGCCCAGCCCGCGGCGAACCCGCGGCGGAACGACAGCGTCACGTACGTCTGTCCGATCGCGAACGCGATGGCGCCGACCCCGATGACGTACACCGAGGGCAGCAGGACGCCGATCACGACGCCGAGGAAGCCTCCGAAGGCGAGCAGCCGCCAGCGCAGCCGTGCCTTGTACTGCAGCAGGACCTCACCGAGGAGCCACAGTGCCACCAGTCCGAACGCGACATAGAGGACCGCCCAGCCCATGTACGCCCCTCTCGTACGGCCGTAGCCCTTCTGGGTACGGCGAAGTCAGCCCCGCTCGTTGTGCAGGCCCAGGTTCTCGTAGATCTCCAGCGTCGCAGTGGAGTTGTTCAGCGTAATGAAGTGCAGACCCGGCACTCCCTCGTCAAGCAGCTTGGCGCAGAACTCCGTAGCGAACTCGATGCCAATGGAGCGTACAGCGGCGGGATCGTCTTTCGCTGTGAGGATTCGCTCTTTCAACTCCGGGGGGAAGTCCGCGTTGCTCAACTTGGGCAGACGTTCGAGCATGCGCACGCTCGTCACCGGCATGCATTCGGGGATGATCGGCGTCTCGCAGCCCGCGGCGGCGACCTTGTCGCGCAGCCGCAGGTACTCCTCCGGGTAGAAGAACATCTGCGTGATCGCGTAATCGGCGCCCGCGCGGCACTTGTCGACGAAATGCCGCACGTCGGAGTCCCAGTCGGCCGAGCGCGGGTGCATCGCGGGAAACGCGGCGACGCCGACGCAGAAGTCCCCGGACTCCTTGATCAGTTCGACGAGTTCCGCCGCGTACGTGAGGCCCTCGGGGTGCGAGATCCAGTCACCCATCGGGTCGCCGGGCGGGTCGCCGCGCACCGCGAGCATGTTCCGGATCCCGGCGTCGGCGTACTGGCCGATGATGTTGCGCAGTTCCGCGACCGAGTGTTCGACCGCGGTGATGTGCGCGACGGGCGTCAGCGTCGTGTCGGCGACGATCTGCTGCGTCTCCTTGACGGTGCCCGCGCGTGTCGAGCCGCCCGCGCCGTACGTCACGGACACGAAGTCCGGCGAGACGGCCTCGACCCTGCGCAGCGCGTTCCACAGGTTGCGCTCGCCCTTCGGGGTCTTCGGCGCGGAGAACTCGAACGAGTACGTCGTCTTGCCGGGCGCGAGCATGTCGCGCACGGTGCGGGCGCGATCAGTCCTGGTGGAAGCGGTACCTAGGGCCATACGGGCAGGTTACTGACCGATATCCAAAGGCCCTAATCCCCGTCCAGCTTCCGGACAGGGGCCGGGAGCGAACATTGTCCGCACCGTTCCCCCGAGTTCACCCGCGTCACACGGAACGCAGACGCTTGGCGAACTCGGCGGCCGCGGCGGCCGGGTCGTCGGCCTCCGTGATGGCCCGGACGACGACGGCTCTGCGGGCGCCGGCGTCGATCACCTCGTCCAGGTTCGCCAGGTCGATGCCGCCGATCGCGAACCAGGGGCGGTCCGTGCCGAGCCCTGCCGTGTACCGCACCAGGTCGAGGCCCGGCGCGTGCCGGCCAGGCTTGGTCGGCGTCGGCCAGCAGGGGCCCGTGCAGAAGTAGTCCACGCCGTCCTGGGCGGCGGCCGCTGCGGCCTCCTCCTCGGCGTGCGTGGAGCGGCCGATCAGCACGTCGTCGCCGAGGATCGCGCGGGCCGCGGGGACCGGCAGGTCGCCCTGGCCCAGGTGCAGCACGTCGGAACCGGTGGCGTGGGCGACGTCCGCCCGGTCGTTCACCGCGAACAGCTTGCCGTGCCGGCGGGCCGCGTCGGCGAACACGGCGAGGTGCTCCAGCTCCTCGCCCGCCTCCATGCCCTTGTCGCGCAGCTGCACGATGTCGACACCGGCGGCCAGCACGGCGTCGAGGAACTCCGGCAGATCGCCCTGGCGCTTGCGCGCGTCGGTGCACAGGTAGAGCCGCGCGTCGGCGAGCTGAGCGCGCTTGGTGTCCGCCATGGAATTCCCCCCGTGGGTGGTGCGGTGTCGGTGGCGTGCGCACCGCGAGGGCCGCGGTGCGCACGCCGGACGGTTGTCAGTTCAGACGGCGAGCGCCTGGGCGCGGCGCTTCACCTCCGTGCCGCGATTCTCGCTCAGGGCCTGGGCGGGCGTGCCCGGCAGGCTCGGGTCGGGGGTGAAGAGCCACTCCAGCATCTCTTCGTCGCTGAAGCCGTCGTCCCTCAGGACCGTCAGGAGGCCGACGAGCCCCTTGACGATCTTGTCGCCGTCGATGAAGGCGGCGGGCACGTGCAGTGCCCTGTTCTCACCGCGGCGCACGGCGATCAGCTGGCCTTCCTTGACCTGCTGCCGCACACGCGTCACCTCGACATCGAGTTGCTCCGCGATGTCGGGGAGGGTGAGCCAGGCGGGGACGAGAGCATCGATCTTTGCGTCAATCTCGGTCACGGGACAAGCGTGCCATCCCGGACTGACACTCGGAAGCCGGGCCGGTGCGGATGGGCCACGACTCCTCCCGTTTTACTCCTTTTCACCCCGTCCGCCGGTGCGCGGTGGGCTCAGGCCACGGCGGACTTCAGCGGGCGGGCCGGGTCCGCGAGCCGCTCCGGGTCGAGCGCGACGCCCGACTGGATGAGCTTGCGGCCCTGCGCCAGGTCACGGGGCTTGCCGACGGCGAGGACCGCCACCAGGGCGCCGCCCTTCAGCCAGCACACCGACCAGGCGGCACCGGCCGGGTCGCCGCGCCACACCGTCGTGTCGGCGCCCTCGTGGTGCCCCGCGTACTGCACGAAGCGGCCGAACTGCTCGGACCAGAAGTAGGGCACCGGGTCGTACGCCGTCGGGGTCTGGCCCACGATGTTCGCCGCCACCGTGCGCGGCCCCTGCAGGGCGTTGTCCCAGTGGTGGACCATGAGCCGCTCGCCGTAGCGCCCGGACGGGAACGAGGAGCAGTCCCCCACCGCGTACACGTCGGGCACGGACGTGCGCAGCCACTCGTCCGCGAGCACCTCCTGGTGGTCGCCGAGGGCGATGCCGGAGCCCGCGAGCCAGCGGGTGGCGGGGCGGGCGCCGATGCCGACGACGACGGCCCCGGCGGGAAGCCGCGTGCCGTCGTCGAGGACCACGACGCCGGGCTCGATGCGCTCCACGCGCGCGTGCGTGCGCAGCTGGGCACCGGCGTCGGCGTACCAGGTGGCCATGGGGGCGGCGATCTCCGCGGGCAGCGCCCCGGCCAGCGGTCGCTCGGCGGCCTCCACGACCGTGACCCGGCAGCCGGCCTCGCGCGCGGCGGTGGCGAACTCGGCGCCGATCCACCCGGCGCCCACGACCACCACGTCGTGCTGCTCGGCGAGGACGGGCCGCAGCCGCTCCGCGTCGTCGAGGGTGCGCAGCAGGTGCACCCCGGGGACGTCGCGGGTGCCGGGCAGCCGGACCGGTTCGGCACCGGTCGCGACGACCAGCACGTCGTACGGGACCGGGCCCCGCGCGGTGTCCAGCTCGTGGTCGCCGGGCCGCAGCCCGGTCACCTCGCGGCCCAGCTCCAGGGTGACGCCGAGCGCCTCGAAGTCCACGTCGAAGGCGGAGCCCTCGGCCTTGCCGAGCAGCACCGCCTTGGAGAGCGGCGGCCGGTCGTAGGGCTGGTGGGGCTCCGCGCCGAGCAGCGTGACCCCGCCGGTGAAGCCGTGCTCGCGCAGCGCCACGGCGGTCTGCACACCGGCCATGCCCGCGCCCACGATGACGACGTTCCGCTGCCCCGAAGGCCTGTCGCTCCCGTTCCGCTGCTCACTCACGGGATCACTTTAGGCACCCGATCTTGCGGTGGTCAGCGGCACAGGCCACTCCCGGGCCGTGACGTCCTGCACACGTGTCAGCGGTTTAGCGATCAAACCATCAAGGGAGGCCGGGCGGTCACTCCGAGGCGGGCAGTTCCTCGACCACGCTGGTGCCGCTGCCCTCCTGCGACTCCCACTCCCAGGTCTCGTCGAGGCGGACCCGGCCGTCGGGGAGGTCGGACACGGTCGAGACGCAGTGCCCCGAGGAGGTGGTGCCGTCGGTCTTCAGCTGGACGTAGCGGAAGTCGAGCCGGTCGCCGGAGCGGGTGCCCACGAGGTGCCCCTCCACGACGTCGCCACCCTCGTAGTCGGCCGAGATGCGGCCGTCCTTCTCGTGGTACGTGAAGCGGGTCTGCGTACCCACCTGACCGGGCGCCTGGTCGACGACGGGGGACATGACGAGACCGTCGAGGGATCGTGCCACGAGCGGAGGCTCCCTTACTGGAGTTCGAGGTGAACGGCTAGGGTGGCCAACGTAGAGCACTCGCGGGAGCCCGTACGCAGCGGGCTGAGAGGGAGGCTGGAGCGGCCTTCGACCGTACGAACCTGATCCGGGTCATACCGGCGAAGGGAGGGGCTTGACGCCCATGTCGTCCACGCCATCCGTCCGTTCGCACACCTGCGACGTCCTCGTCGTCGGTGGCGGCATCATCGGTCTCGTCACCGCCTGGCGGGCCGCGCAGCGCGGTCTTTCCGTCGCGGTCGCGGACCCCGAGCCGGGCGGCGGGGCCGCCCAGGTCGCGGCCGGGATGCTGGCCGCCGTCACCGAACTCCACCACGGCGAGCAGACGTTGCTCGGCCTGAACCTCGAATCGGCGCGGCGCTACCCGGAGTTCGCGGCCGAGCTGTCCGAGGCCACCGGGCAGGACCTCGGCTACCGCGCGTGCGGCACGCTCGCGGTCGCGCTCGACGCCGACGACCGCGCGCATCTGCGCGAACTGCACGCCCTCCAGACGAAGTCGGGCCTCGAGTCCGAGTGGCTGTCCGGCCGCGAGTGCCGCCGCCTGGAGCCGATGCTCGCGCCGGGCGTGCGCGGCGGCCTGCGGGTCGACGGTGACCACCAGATCGACCCGAGAAGGCTCGCGGGCGCCCTGGTGGCGGCCTGCGAGCGCGCCGGGGTGGCCTTCCACCGGTCGTGGGCCGAACGGCTCCGTGTCGTACGGGACCGGGCGTGCGGCGCCGATCTCGCCGACGGCACCGAACTCGCCGCCGACCAGGTCGTGCTGGCCGCCGGCAGCCGCGGCGGACAGCTCGCGGGCGTCCCCGACGCGGTGCTGCCGCCGGTCCGCCCCGTCAAGGGCCAGGTGCTGCGCCTGACGGTGCCGCAGCGGTACGCGCCGTTCCTCAGCCGCACCGTCCGCGCGGTCGTCCGCGGCGGCAACCTGTACCTGGTGCCGCGCGTCAACGGCGAGCTCGTCGTGGGCGCCACCAGCGAGGAGCTGGGCTGGGACACCACGGTGACGGCGGGCGGCGTCTACGAACTCCTGCGCGACGCCCACGAACTCGTCCCCGGCATCACCGAACTCCCGCTCACCGAGACCCGCGCGGGCCTGCGCCCCGGATCGCCCGACAACGCGCCGCTCCTGGGCCCGACCGAGCTGCCCGGCCTCCTCCTGGCGACCGGCCACTACCGCAACGGCGTGCTCCTGACGCCGGTCACCGGCGACGCCATGGCGCACGCCCTGACCACCGGTGAGCTGCCGCAAGAGGCCCGCCCGTTCACGCCGAAGCGCTTCGGCACAGCCCTCGTGGAGCAGCCCGCATGAACGTCTACGTCAACGGCGAGCCGCGCACGGTGACGGCGGGCGCCACGCTCGACCTCCTGGTCACCACGCTCACCAGCGCACCCAAGGGCGTCGCCGCCGCGCTCAACGAAACCGTCGTCCCCCGCACCCAATGGCCCGCCACGGCGCTCTCCGAAGGAGACCGCGTCGAGGTGCTCACGGCCGTCCAAGGAGGCTGAACCGTCCATGGCCGACGACACTTTCGTCCTCGGGGGCGAGACGTACTCCTCGCGCCTGATCATGGGCACGGGCGGGGCGCCCAGCCTCGACGTCCTGGAGCGCGCCCTGGTGGCGTCCGGGACCGAGCTCACCACCGTGGCGATGCGCCGCGTGAACGCGAACGTGCACGGATCGGTGCTCTCCGTCCTGGAGAAGCTGAACATCCGGGTGCTGCCCAACACGGCGGGCTGCTTCACCGCCGGGGAGGCCGTCCTGACGGCCCGCCTCGCGCGCGAGGCGCTCGGCACCGACCTCGTGAAGCTGGAGGTCATCGCGGACGAGCGGACCCTGCTGCCCGACCCGATCGAGCTGCTCGACGCGGCGGAGACGCTGGTGGACGACGGCTTCACCGTGCTGCCGTACACGAACGACGACCCGGTGCTCGCCCGCAAGCTGGAGGACGTGGGCTGCGCGGCGATCATGCCGCTCGGCTCCCCCATCGGCTCCGGGCTCGGCATCCGCAACCCGCACAACTTCCAGCTGATCACCGAGCACGCGCGCGTACCCGTGATCCTGGACGCGGGCGCGGGCACGGCGTCCGATGTGACGCTCGCCATGGAGCTGGGCTGCGCGGGTGTGATGCTCGCCTCCGCGGTCACCCGCGCGCAGGAACCCGTCCTGATGGCGGAGGGCATGCGGCACGCGGTGGAGGCGGGCCGGTTCGCGTACCGCGCGGGCCGGATCCCCAAGCGCCATTTCGCGGAGGCGTCCTCGCCCACGGAGGGGCGCGCGCACCTCGACCCGGAGCGCCCCGCGTTCTGACCCGGGCGCACGCCCGCGCCGGTCACAGCTGTGCTGCAGTACGGGTCCGGTCCTGCGGCACGGAGGCTGGCTGTCGGTCACTCCTCGTACACTCGCCTGCGTGGACACGACCCTTCAGGACCCGTTGCTCGGGCACGTGCTCGACGGCCGGTACCGCGTCGACGCACGCATCGCGGTCGGCGGGATGGCCACGGTCTACCGGGCCGTGGACACCCGCCTCGACCGCGTGCTCGCGCTCAAGGTGATGCACCCCTCGCTGGCCGCCGACGCCTCGTTCGTGGACCGTTTCATCCGCGAGGCCAAGTCGGTGGCCCGCCTCTCGCACCCGAACGTGGTGGGGGTCTTCGACCAGGGCACCGACGGCGCGTACGTGTATCTGGCGATGGAGTACGTCGCCGGGTGCACGCTGCGGGACGTGCTGCGCGACCGCGGGGCGCTACGGCCGCGCGCCGCGCTCGACATCCTGGAGCCGGTCCTCGCCGCGCTCGGTGCGGCCCATCGCGCGGGCTTCGTGCACCGCGACATGAAGCCGGAGAACGTCCTGATAGGGGACGACGGCCGGGTGAAGGTCGCGGACTTCGGGCTGGTCCGCGCGGTCGACACGGTCACGAACACCACGGGCGCGGTCCTCGGCACGGTCTCGTACCTGGCGCCCGAGCAGATCGAGAACGGCACGGCGACGCCGAGCGTGGACGTGTACGCGTGCGGGGTCGTGCTCTACGAGATGCTCACCGGCGGCAAGCCGCACGCGGGCGAGTCCCCGGCGCAGATCCTCTACAAGCACCTCCACGAGGACGTGCCGCCGCCCTCCGCGCAGGTCCCCGGGCTCCCCTACGAGCTGGACGAGCTGGTCGCGTCGGCGACGGCCCGCACCCCGCAGGTCCGCCCGCACGACGCCGTGGCGCTCCTCGCGCAGGCCAGGGACGCCCGTGCGGCGCTCACCGACGCGCAGCTCGACGCGGTGCCGCCGCAGGCGCTCGCCACCGAGCACGCGGGGGCCGAGGACCGGACGAGCGTGATCCCGCGCGCGGCCGGCACGGCGGTGCAGCTGCCGCTGCCCACGGACAGCGCGCAGCCGATGGACGAGGCGCGGCTCAACCGGACGAGCCGCCTGGAGATGCCGCCGCCCGCGCCGCCCGCCGCGCCGGGGCGCGGTCGCGGCGGCCGTGGTCCGCAGCGGCGCACGCTCGCGATCGTCGCGGCGGTGCTCCTCGTGCTCGGCCTCGGCACCGGGGTCTGGTACATCAACTCCGGCCAGTTCACGAAGGTCCCCTCGGTCCTCAACCAGTCGCAGGCGCAGGCCGAGAAGCGGCTGAGGAACGCGGGCCTGGAGGTCGGCACGGTCGACCGCGCGTACAGCGACACGTACGAGCGGGGCGTCGTCATGGACAGCGATCCGGGCTCCGGCGACCGCATCCGCGACGGCGCGTCCGTCGACCTCACCGTGTCCAGGGGCCCGGAGACCGTGAAGGTCCCCGACGTCAGCGGCACGCCGCTCGGCAGGGCGAGGAGCGAGCTCAAGAAGAGCGGGCTCGAGCCCGGCATGGTCACCAAGAAGTTCAGCGACCAGATCGCGCAGGGGTCGGTGATCAGCACGGATCCCGCGGCGGGCACCACCCGCAGGGCCGGTTCCGCGGTCGCGCTCGTCGTCTCCAAGGGCTCCCCCGTGGACGTACCCGACGTCACCGGCGAGTCCGAGCAGGACGCCATCGCCGACCTCGAGGACGTCGGCCTCAAGGCCGAGATCGCCACGCGGCGGGTGCACTCCGACGAGGACAAGGGCAGCGTCGCCGAGCAGTCCCCCGCCGAAGGCAAGCAGCTCGCCGAGGGCGACACGGTGACCCTGACGATCTCCAAGGGCCCCGTCATGGTCGAGGTCCCCGACGTCACGGACATGAAGGTCGACGAGGCGAAGGCGAAGCTCGGTGCGGCGGGCTTCGACGTGAAGGAGAGCCGCGGCATCCTCGGCCTCTTCGGCGACACGGTCAAGGCCCAGTCGGTCGAGGGCGGCGACGACGCGCCCAAGGGCTCCACGATCACGATCACCATCCGCTAGCCGGCGCGGCCGGGCGGAACGGCCGTGGCGGTGGCCCGGCCCCGGGTGTCCGAGTGCCCATGACACCCTGGGCCGGGTGAACAGCAGCATCCGCAACCCGATCGGCGGTCACGTCCCGGTGGCCGGCGGCCTCGCCTCCGTGGGCCTCTCCTACGCCCGTGACCTCCAGGCCGAAACCGTCCAGGTCTTCGTGGCCAACCCCCGCGGCTGGGCCACCCCGCCCGGGAACCCCCGCCAGGACGAGGAGTTCCGCGCCCAGTGCGCGGAGGCCGGCATACCCGCGTACGTGCACGCCCCCTACCTGATCAACTTCGGCTCGCACACCGAGGCGACCGTCGACAAGTCCGTGGACTCGCTGCGCCACTCGCTGCGCAGGGCCCGCGCGATCGGCGCCCTCGGCGTCGTCGTGCACACCGGCTCCGCGACCGGCGGCCGGGAGCGCGAGGTGGCGCTCGCGCAGGTCCGCGAGCGCATGCTGCCGCTGCTCGACGAGCTGACCCACGACGACGACCCGTACCTCCTGCTGGAGTCGACCGCGGGGCAGGGTGCGTCGCTGTGCTCGCGGACCTGGGACTTCGGCCCGTACTTCGACGTCCTGGACCGCCATCCCAAGCTGGGCGTCTGCCTCGACACCTGCCACATCTTCGCGGCGGGCCACGACCTGACGGGCCCCGCCGGCATGAAGCAGACGCTCGACCTGCTCGTCGACACCGTCGGCGAGGGCCGCCTCAAGCTGATCCACGCCAACGACTCCAAGGACGTGGTGGGCGCCCACAAGGACCGGCACGAGAACATCGGCACCGGCCACATCGGCGAGGAGCCGTTCCGCGAGTTGATGGCCCACCCGGCGACGGAGAACGTCCCGCTGGTGATCGAGACGCCCGGCGGCAAGGAGGGCCACGCGGCCGACGTGGAACGGCTGAAGAAACTTCGAGCCTGAGGAATACCCCTGGGGGGTATATGGGTTACCTTGGTGCAGGCATCCGCAGCAAGCACTGGGGGAACACATGCAGCACGAGACGCACACCGGGCACGAGCACCACGAGCACCACATGCACGAGCACCACGGAACGCACGGCGCGGGCGGCAAGGTCTCCTGGAGGACGGCCTCCCAGGCCACGCTGCACTGCCTCACCGGCTGCGCCATCGGCGAGGTCCTCGGCATGGTGATCGGCACCGCGCTGGGCTGGGGAAACGTGCCGACGATGATCCTCGCGATCGCGCTCGCCTTCGTCTTCGGCTACTCGCTCACCCTGCGCGGCGTCCTGAAGGCGGGCGTCGACTTCGGAACAGCCTTCCGGGTCGCGCTCGCCGCCGACACCCTGTCCATCGCGGTGATGGAGCTGATCGACAACGGCGTGATCGCCCTGTGGCCGAACGCGATGGACGCGCAGCTGTCGGACGGCCTGTTCTGGGGCGCGCTCGCCGCGTCGCTGGCGATCGCCTTCGTGGTCACGACGCCGGTCAACCGCTGGATGATCGGACGCGGCAAGGGCCACGCGGTCGTCCACCAGTACCACTGACCCCCAGGGGGTATCCGGAGCGAAGCCCGGGGACGCAGGCCCTAGAGCTCGGGCCCTTCCCCGGGCTCCTCCTGGTACGAGTACCGCTGCTCACGCCACGGGTCGCCCACGTTGTGGTACCCGCGCTCCTCCCAGAAGCCGCGCCGGTCGGCCGTCATGTACTCGACGCCGCGCACCCACTTCGGGCCCTTCCAGGCATACAGATGGGGCACGACGAGGCGCAGCGGGAAGCCGTGCTCGGCGGTGAGGAGTTCGCCGTCCTTGTGCGTGGCGAAGATGGCCCGGTCGGAGGCGAAGTCGGAGAGCCGGAGGTTCGACGAGAATCCGTACTCGGCCCACACCATCACATGGGTGACGTCGGGCGCGGGCGGGGCGAGCTCCAGGATCGTCGAGGCGCGCACGCCGCCCCATTCGGCGCCGAGCATGCTGAACTTCGTGACGCAGTGCAGGTCGCCCGTGACGGTCCCGTACGGCAGCGCCGAGAACTCCTCGTGGTTCCAGCAGTGCTTCTCGCCGTCCGCGGTGGCGCCGAAGACCCTGAACTCCCAGCGCTCGGGGCGGAACTTGGGCACCGGTCCGTAGTGCGTGACGGGCCAGCCGCGCTGGAGCCGCTGCCCCGGTGGAAGCTCCGGCTGCACTGCTCCCTCAGACTCGCGACCCACCGGATGACCCATGCCTCCATCCTGACAGACCAGGAGCAGTGGACGTGACCACGCCCACCCTCGGGGAGCCGCCGCGAGCCCTGATTCGGGCAACTCCTACTAAGCGTGCACTTACTGGACGCGTCCCGGCACCGGTGCAAGGATGCGCGGAACCTGCCCAGTTACCGCTTGGAAGGAGCCTCTGCGATGCAGGGCGACCCCGAGGTCATCGAGTTTCTCAACGAGCAGCTGACGGCCGAGCTCACGGCGATCAATCAGTACTTCCTGCACGCGAAGATGCAGGAGAACTTCGGCTGGACGAAACTCGCGAAGTACACGCGCTCCGAGTCGTTCGACGAGATGAAGCACGCGGAGGTGCTGACCGACCGGATTCTCTTCCTGGACGGTCTGCCGAACTACCAGCGCCTCTTCCATGTGCGCGTCGGCCAGTCGGTCACCGAGATGTTCCAGGCGGACCGGCAGATCGAGGTCGAGGCGATCGACCGCCTGAAGCGGGGCATCGAGGTGATGCGCGGCAAGGGCGACATCACGTCCGCGAACATTTTCGAGTCGATCCTCGAGGACGAGGAGCACCACATCGACTATCTGGACACGCAGCTGGAGCTGGTGGAGAAGCTGGGAGAGGCGCTCTACATCGCGCAGCTCATCGAGCAGCCGGACAGCTAGGCCGTCAGTCCGTCAGGCCGCTTCCGGCAGCCGGGCCGGGACCGTCGGCTCCGTCGGCGCCTCGAGGGCCGCGGCCGACTCGCCCTGCTCGACCAGTTCCCTGCGGGGGCACGCGCCCCGGCCGAGCAGCGCCTGAATGCGGCGGACGCAGGAGCCGCAGTCGGTGCCGGCCTTGCAGGCCGACGCTATCTGGCGGGGGGTGCAGGCACCGTCCTCCGCGTGCTTCTTGACCTGCGCCTCGGTGACACCGAAGCAGTTGCAGACGAACACGCGGTTCACCTCCCGGTCGGACTCTCGTCGGGACTCATAGGTAGTGCCGTCCCGATTGATCGGTGAGGCTAACCTAACCTTACCCGTAGGGGCGGGAGCACAAAAGTGCCGTGGGGCGCGGATCTCTGTGATCCGCGCCCCACGGCATGTTCGTACGACCTCAAAGGATCACTGGTCGCGGTACATCTCCGCGACCAGGAACGCCAGGTCGAGGGACTGGCTGCGGTTCAGGCGCGGGTCGCAGGCCGTCTCGTAGCGCTGGTGCAGGTTCTCGACGAAGATCTCGTCGCCGCCGCCGACGCACTCGGTGACGTCGTCACCGGTGAGCTCGACGTGGATGCCGCCCGGGTGGGTGCCCAGCGACTTGTGGACCTCGAAGAAGCCCTTGACCTCGTCGAGCACGTCGTCGAAGCGGCGGGTCTTGTGACCGGATGCCGCCTCGTACGTGTTGCCGTGCATCGGGTCGGTGATCCAGGCGACCTGCGCGCCGGACGCCGTGACCTTCTCCACCAGCTCGGGCAGCTTGTCGCGGACCTTGTCGGCGCCCATGCGGACGATGAAGGTCAGCCGGCCCGGCTCGCGGTCGGGGTCGAGGCGCTCGATGTACTGGAGCGCGTCCTCGGCCGTCGTCGTCGGGCCGAGCTTGATCCCGATCGGGTTGCGGATCTTCGAGGCGAACTCGACGTGCGCGTGGTCCAGCTGACGCGTGCGCTCGCCGATCCACACCATGTGGCCCGAGACGTCGTACAGGTTGCCCGTGCGCGAGTCCACGCGGGTCAGCGCCGACTCGTAGTCGAGCAGCAGCGCCTCGTGGGAGGCGTAGAACTCGACCGTCTGGAACTCGGCCGGGTCGGTGCCGCAGGCGCGCATGAAGTTCAGCGCGTTGTCGATCTCGCGGGCGAGCTTCTCGTAGCGCTGGCCCGACGGGGACGACTTCACGAAGTCCTGGTTCCAGGCGTGCACCTGGCGCAGGTCCGCGTAGCCGCCCGTGGTGAAGGCGCGCACGAGGTTCAGCGTCGAAGCGGACGCGTGGTACATCTGCTTCAGCCGCTGCGGGTCCGGGATCCGGGCCTCTTCGGTGAACTCGAAGCCGTTCACGGAGTCGCCGCGGTACGTCGGCAGGGTGACGCCGTCGCGGGTCTCGGTCGGCTTGGAGCGCGGCTTGGAGTACTGGCCGGCGATCCGGCCGACCTTCACCACCGGCACCGAGGCGGCGTACGTGAGCACGGCGCCCATCTGGAGCAGGGTCTTGAGCTTGTTACGGATGTGATCTGCGGAGACGGCGTCGAAGGCCTCGGCGCAGTCGCCGCCCTGGAGCAGGAACGCCTCTCCCTTGGCGACGGCCGCCAGGCGGTTGCGCAGCTGATCGCACTCGCCCGCGAAGACGAGCGGCGGATACGACTCGAGGTCCGCGATCACATCGCGCAGAGCCTCGGCATCGGGGTACTCGGGCTGCTGCGCCGCGGGCAGGTTTCGCCAGGTGTTGCCAGCGCTCGCGCTGGTCTTAGCGTTCACGGTCACCTCGTAAACATTACGGGGTCGTGTCGCCCGTCCATTCCCCCGCTCATCTTTTGAGACGGACGCGACACGTCTGAGCCACACCGGCGGGCATCGGGTACGGTGACGTCCATGTTCGCGCAATCGCTGCACCGCACCTGGTGGTGGACCGCACATCCGGCGGCCCACTGACTGCGCGTATCCGAATCCGCGAAGGCCGCCCGAGGGGCGGCCTTCAGTGTTTTCGACGCCGGCTGTTCCTCCCGAACGACTCCCGCCAGTCACTGGAAGGAACCAACCGATGCTGGACGCACTGCTCACCGACGACCGCCCCTTCGCACTGCTCCGCCGCCGCACCCCCGGCCGTGAGCACGACACCGTCGAGGTCCTGATCGGGCAGGTGGGCGAGCACGAACGCCTGGCCGACATCCCGGAGGGCCTCGTCCTCGTCCCGTTCCGGCAGATCCGCGAGCGCGGCTTCGACGTCCGCGACGACGGCACACCGCTGACGGTCCTGACCCCCGAGGAGTCGTACGAGATCCCGCTCGCCGAGGCCCTGGAGCAGTTGCCGCGCCACGACGTCCGGGTGCGCGACGGCGGCTTCGACGTCGACGACGACACGTACGCGGGCATCGTCGGTCGGGTGCTGCGCGAGGAGATCGGGCAGGGCGAGGGCGCGAACTTCGTGATCCGCAGGACGTACGAGGGGGAGATCGAGGGGTTCTCGCGGGCCGACGCCCTGGCGCTGTTCCGGCGGCTGCTCGACGGGGAGCGGGGCGCGTACTGGACGTTCGTCGTGCACACCGGAGAGCGCACGCTGGTCGGCGCGAGCCCCGAGGTGCACGTACGGATGTCCGGCGGCACCGTCGTCATGAACCCGATCAGCGGCACCTACCGGTACCCGGCCGAGGGCCCCACGCCCGAGCACCTGCTCGACTTCCTCGCCGACGGCAAGGAGATCGAGGAGCTGTCGATGGTGGTCGACGAGGAGCTCAAGATGATGTGCACCGTCGGCGACATGGGCGGCGTCGTGGTCGGGCCCCGGCTGAAGGAGATGGCCCACCTCGCGCACACCGAGTACGAGCTGCGCGGCAAGTCGACGCTCGACGTCCGCGACGTACTGCGCGAGACGATGTTCGCGGCCACCGTCACCGGCTCCCCCGTGCAGAACGCCTGCCGCGTCATCGAGCGGCACGAGGTCGGCGGGCGCGGCTACTACGCGGGCGCGCTCGCGCTCGTCGGCCGGAACGCGGGCGGGGCGCAGACGCTCGACTCGCCCATTCTGATCCGCACCGCCGACATCGACGCCGCCGGGCGGCTGCGCGTCCCCGTCGGCGCGACGCTCGTGCGGGGATCGGACCCGGCGAGCGAGGTCGCGGAGACGCACGCCAAGGCGGCCGGCGTGCTCGCCGCGCTCGGCGTGCGCCCCGCACGCCCGCGCGAGGAGAGCGCGCGGCCCGCGCTCGCCGACGACCCGCGGGTGCGGGCGGCCCTCGACGGGCGCAGGGCCGCGCTCGCGCCGTTCTGGCTGCGGATGCAGCGCCGCGAGAGCGAGCTGTCCGGGCACGCGCTCGTGGTCGACGGCGAGGACACGTTCACCGCGATGCTGGCCCACGTGCTGCGCTCGACGGGGCTCGACGTGACGGTGCGGCGCTACGACGAGGAGGGGCTGCGGGAGGCCGTCCTCGCGCACGAGGGTCCGGTCGTCCTCGGGCCCGGCCCCGGAAACCCCTCGGACCTCACCGACCCGAAGATGCGCTTCCTGCGGGCCCTGACCGCCG
This sequence comes from Streptomyces sp. SDT5-1, assembly GCF_052245995.1. Classification (NCBI taxonomy): domain Bacteria; kingdom Bacillati; phylum Actinomycetota; class Actinomycetes; order Kitasatosporales; family Streptomycetaceae; genus Streptomyces; species Streptomyces sp. SDT5-1. Next base: position 2,723,311 of record NZ_CM125963.1, read on the forward strand.
ACGTGATCCGCACGCACGGGCACGGCGTGCTCGGCGTCTGCCTCGGGCACGAGCTGATCGCGGCGGAGCTGGGCCTGGAGATCGTCCGCAAGGAGGTGCCGTACCAGGGCGCGCAGACCGACGTCGAGGTGTTCGGGCGGACCGAGAAGGTCGGCTTCTACAACAGCTTCGTGGCGTCCTGCGACGACGCGGCGGCGGCCGAGCTGGCGGCGCACGACGTGGAAGTCAGCAGGGACCGGACGACGGGCGAGGTGCACGCGCTGCGCGGGCCCTCCTTCGCGGGTGTGCAGTTCCACCCGGAGTCGGTGCTGTCGCTGCGCGGCGCCGGGATCGTGCGGGAGCTGCTCGGTCAGCTGGTGGGCTCGGCGGGCACCAGCACGTTCTCCGAGCGGCGGCCCGCCTGAAAGTCCAGGACGTTGCGCACCGTGGTGTCGATGATCTGTCCGACGGCGTCCACGGTGTAGTACGCCTGGTGGGACGTGACCAGCACGTTCGGGAACGTGACGAGGCGGGCCAGGGTGTCGTCCTCGACGACGTCGAGGGACTTGTCGAGGAAGAACAGGCCCGCCTCCGCCTCGTACACGTCGAGGCCGACGCCCGCGAAGCGGCCCTCGCGCAGCTCGGTGACGAGGGCCTTGGTGTCGATGAGGCCGCCGCGGCTGGAGTTGACGAGGATCGCGTCGTCCTTCATGGCGCGCAGCGCGGCCGCGTCGACGAGGTGTTCCGTGGCGGGCAGCAGCGGCACGTGCAGGCTGATGACGTCGGCCTCCGCGAAGAGCCGCTCCTTGTCGACGTACTTCATGCCGAGCGCCGTGCAGTTCGGGTTCTCGGCGACGTCCCAGCCGAGCAGGTTCATGCCGAAGCCGTGCGCGATCCGGGTGAAGGCCTCGCCGATCTTGCCGGTGCCGAGCACGCCGACGGTGCGGCCGCGCAGATCGCGGCCCATCAGACCGTCGAGCCTGAAGTCGAAGTCGCGGGTGCGGGTGCTGGCGCGCACGACGCGGCGGTTGACGGCCATCGCCAGGGTCCAGGCGAACTCGGCGACCGAGTACGGCGAGTAGTACGAGACGCGCGCCACGGTCAGGCCGAGCCGCTCGGCGACCTGGAGGTCGATGTTGTTGAAGCCTGTCGAGCGCTGGGCGATCATCTGCGTGCCGCCGGCCGCGAGGGTCTGGAGCACGCGGTTGTTGAGGGTGGCGTTGACGCTGGTGGAGATGATCTCGTACCCGGCGGCGATCGGAGCGGTGTCCTCGTTGAGGAAGACGTCGAGGCAGCGGACGTCGTGGTGACCTTCGAAGGCCTTCTCGATGAGGGGCTTTTCGTCCGATTGCACACCGAATGCGAGAATCTCCATGCCCGCGAGCCTAAGCCTCAGCCGAAGAAGACGCCCACTTCTTCGTAGAGAGCGGGATCGACCGTCTTGAGGCGGGCCGTCGCGTCGGCGATCGGCACGCGCACGATGTCCGTGCCGCGCAGCGCCACCATCTTCCCGAAGTCGCCGTCCCGCACCGCCTCGATGGCGTGCAGCCCGAACCGCGTCGCCAGCCACCGGTCGAACGCGGACGGTGTGCCGCCCCGCTGGACGTGCCCGAGGACCGTCGTCCTGGCCTCCTTGCCCGTCCGCTTCTCGATCTGCTTCGCGAGCCACTCCCCCACACCGGACAGCCGTACGTGTCCGAAGGAGTCGAGGGACTCGTCCTTGAGGACCATGTCGCCGTCCCGCGGCATCGCCCCCTCCGCGACGACCACGATCGGCGCGTACGAGGAGCGGAAGCGGGAGGTCACCCAGGCGCACACCTGCTCGACGTCGAAGCGCTGCTCGGGGATGAGGATGACGTTGGCCCCGCCCGCCAGGCCCGAGTGCAGCGCGATCCATCCGGCGTGCCGGCCCATGACCTCGACGACCAGCACCCGCATGTGGGACTCGGCGGTGGTGTGCAGCCGGTCGATGGCCTCGGTGGCGATCCCGACGGCCGTGTTGAAGCCGAAGGTGTAGTCGGTGGCGGACAGGTCGTTGTCGATGGTCTTCGGCACGCCGACGGCCTTGATGCCGTACTCGTCCGAGAGCTTCGCCGCGACGCCGAGGGTGTCCTCGCCGCCGATCACGATGAGGGCGTCGACCTCCTGCTTGGCGAGGTTCTCCTTGACGCGGCGGATCCCGTTCTCCGCCTGGAGCGGGTTGGTGCGGGACGAGCCGAGCACGGTGCCGCCGCGGGGCAGGATGCCGCGGACGGCGGGGATGTCGAGGGGGACGGTGTCGTTCTCCAGGGGGCCGCGCCAGCCGTCGCGGAACCCGACGAACTCGTAGTCGTACTCCTGGACGCCCTTGCGCACGATGCCCCGGATGACAGCGTTCAGTCCGGGGCAGTCACCGCCTCCGGTCAGCACTCCGACCCTCATAACGCAACTCCCTTGTCACGGTGGGTGGTTGGGAGCCACTGTCCCGCGCGGGGTCAGCCGTCGTCCAGACCCCGCTCGATCGCATAGCGGACCAGCTCGACGCGGTTGTGCAGCTGGAGCTTGCCGAGGGTGTTCTGCACGTGGTTCTGGACCGTGCGGTGCGAGATGACCAGGCGTTCGGCGATCTGCTTGTAGCTCAGGCCCTTCGCCACCAGGCGCAGCACCTCGGTCTCCCGGTCGGTCAGCTGCGGCGCCGCGCCCGACTCCTCGGTGTCGCCCGCCGGGGCCGGGTCGGAGGCGAGCCGCCGGTACTCGCCGAGCACCAGGCCCGCGAGACCGGGCGTGAACACGGGGTCGCCGACGGCGGTGCGCCCCACCGCGTCGATCAGCTCGGCCGTGGACGCGGACTTGAGCAGATAGCCGGTGGCGCCTGACTTGACGGCCTCCAGTACGTCGGCGTGCTCGCCGCTCGCGGACAGCACGAGGACGCGCAGCCTGGGGTCGGCGCCGACCAGTTCCTTGCACACCTGGACGCCGGGCTTGGCCGGCAGGTTCAGGTCGAGCACGAGCACGTCTGGGCTCGCGGCCCGCGCGCGGCGGACCGCCTGCTCGCCGTCGCCCGCCGTGGCCACCACGTCGAAGCCGGCCTCGCCGAGGTCGCGGGCGACGGCGTCGCGCCACATCGGGTGGTCGTCGACCACCATGACCTTGACCGGTGCTCCCCCGTCGCCCTGCCGCTGTTCGCTCATCGCTCCTTGTCCTGCCTTCCCCCGTGGCCCGTACGGGCTCTTCCCGAACTACTTCTTCAGCTACTTCTTCGGCACGCGCAGTTCCACCTCGGTGCCCTGGCCCGGGATCGAGATCAGCTCGGCGGTGCCGCCGATGTCGCGCAGCCGGCCCCTGATCGACAGGGCGACGCCGAGCCGCCCCTCGCCCTCGGCCTGCGCGAGGCGGCCCTCCGGGATGCCGGGACCGTCGTCGCGCACCGTCACGATCACCGCGTCCGGCTCGTCCTCGACGAGGATCCACGCGTGCGCGCCCGCGCCCGCGTGCCGACGCACATTGTCCAGGGCGGCACTGACAGCGGCGGCCAGCTCGCGGGCGGCGTCCGGTCGCATCGGCACCGGGGCGCCCGGCTCCGAGAAAGTGATGCGCCCACCGGCGTGCCCGGCGAGCAGGGGGCGCAGATCGCGCGGGTCCGCGCCGTCCGCGTCGTCGCCCTCGGCCGGGTCCTCCGCCTCCACCACGGTCCGTACGATCGCGCCGCTCTCCTCGTCCTCGGAGACCCGGGACGGCGGCACCAGGCCCCCGGCGACCAGGGTGCGCAGCGCGACCTCCTGCTCGCCCGCCATCCGGCCCAGCTCGGCCGCCTCGCCGCCCAGGGCGGTGCCGCGGCGCTGCACCATCGCGAGGACCTGGAGCACGCTGTCGTGGATGTCGCGGGCGAGCCGCTCCCGCTCACGGGTGGCCGCCTCGATCTCCAGGGCGCGGGCGAGGGTGCGCTCGGAGGCGCGGGCCACCTCGACGACGTAGCCGATCGCGACGGAGGCGATGCAGACCAGCAGCACGCTGTGGATCAGGCCGCGGGTGATGTCGCCGCGCTGCACCACGTTGGCGACGCCGACCAGCAGGGACGCGCCCGCCGCCCAGCGCCAGCCGCCCTTGAGCGCCCAGGCGAGGACAGCGCCCGCCGTCCAGATCGACGGCAGCGTGGCCCCTCCGGTGACGGCCCGCTCGTGCCCGGCGACCGGGGAGAGCAGGATGCCCGCGACGGCGATCGTCAGGTCGGCGGTGAGGAACCTCTTGGTGCAGCGCAGGGCGCCCGACACCTGCGGCAGGGTCGCCAGCGTCCACACCGTGAGGACCGCGAAGTAGGCCACGCCGACCCACGGGCGCTCGTACACCTCGTACGAGGAGGCGAAGAGCCCGATCGCGTAGACGAGCGTCAGCAGGCGGTACCCGGTGAGGGCGCGCCACAGCGGCTGCTCGACCGACATCCGCACGACCCGCTCGCGGCCGACCGTGTTCCCCATGTCCCCTGTCCCCACCGTTGGCACTTCCGGGTGCTTCATGGGAACGACGCGACTACGAGCCGCCCCGTTCCTTCTCCAGCGCCTTCTTCGCCGCTTCCTTCTCGGCCTTCTCCGCCTTGGCCGCCTTCTCGGCGGCCTTCTCCGCCTCCGCGATCTGCCGCTTCGCGGCCGTCGCGTACATGTCGACGTACTCCTGGCCGGAAAGCTTCATGATCTCGTACATGACCTCGTCCGTGACAGCCCTCAGGACGAAGCGGTCGCTCTCCATGCCGTGGTAGCGGCTGAAGTCGAGCGGCTTGCCGATCCGGATGCCGGGACGCATCAGCTTCGGCATCACCTTGCCCGGAGGCTGGATCTTCTCGGTGTCGATCATGGCGACGGGGATCACGGGGGCGCCGGTGGACAACGCCACGCGCGCGAGGCCGCCCGGCTTGCCGCGGTACAGGCGGCCGTCGGGAGAGCGGGTGCCCTCCGGGTAGATGCCGAACAGCTCGCCGCGCTCCAGGACCTCGATGCCGCTCTTGATGGCGGCCTCGCCCGCGCCCCGCGAACCCGAACGGTCCACGGGCAGCTGACCGACGCCCTTGAAGAACGCGGCCGTCAACTTGCCCTTGACCCCGGGGGTGGTGAAGTACTCGGCCTTCGCGATGAAGGTGACCTTGCGGTCGAGGACGGCCGGCAGGAAGAACGAGTCGGAGAACGAGAGGTGGTTGCTGGCGAGAATCGCGGGCCCCTCGGCGGGGATGTTCTCGAGGCCCTCCACCCACGGCCGGAAGCCGAGCTTCAGCGGCCCTCCGATGGCCACCTTCATTGCGCCGTAGATCAACCCTCTGCCTTCCCTAGTGCCCGGACCTCGTACCCGGGCCGGTCCGAGGGTCCGACCTTAACCCGCGGGGGCTCCCGGGGGCCCGACGACCCTGGTCGGTGTCAGTCCGGTCGCGTACCGTGAAGGTCCACGTCCCGACCCCCGCCGCTTCTGACGAACAGGAGACCGAAGGTGCCGGTCCTTCCTGGAGCCGAGCCGTACCGCCGTGACGGCGGCGACGTCGGCGTCCTCCTCTGTCACGGATTCACCGGATCGCCCCAGTCGCTGCGGCCCTGGGCCGAGTACCTGGCCGACCGCGGCCTCACCGTCTCGCTCCCGCTGCTGCCCGGTCACGGCACGCGCTGGGAGGACCTCGCCGTCACCGCGTGGCAGGACTGGTACGCGGAGGTGGACCGGGCCCTGCGCGAGCTCCGGGACCGCTGCCCGCGGGTCTTCGTGTGCGGCCTGTCGATGGGCGGCGCGCTGGCCCTGCGCCTCGCGGCCAAGCACGGGGACGAGATCGCGGGCCTCGTCCTGGTGAACCCGGGGAACAAGGTGCACGGCCTGTCCGCCTACGCGCTGCCGGTCGCCCGGCACGTCGTGCGCACGGTCAAGGGCATCACCAGCGACATCGCCAAGGAGGGCGTGGAGGAGGTCGGCTACCCGCGGGTGCCGCTGCACGCGGCGCACCAGCTGCGGATCTTCTTCCGCACGGTGGACCGGGAGCTGCCGCAGGTGACGCAGCCGCTGATGGTGCTGCACAGCGTCGCCGACCATGTGGTGCCGCCCGCCGACTCGGCGCGCGTGCTCGGCCGTGTCTCGTCCACGGACGTCACCGAGATCCTGCTGGAACAGAGCTACCACGTGGCGACGTTGGACCATGACGCGGACCGGATCTTCGCGGAGAGCTACGCGTTCTTCGACCGGCTCGCCCCCGATGTCGGCAAGATCCCCAGCGAGGGCGTGGAAGGGACGAGCACCGGTGACTGAGCAGGAGCGGGGCGGGTCCGAGCGGCCGGACAGCTCGGAGCCGCACGAGCAGGAGGGCACCGCCGACGGGCAGGCGGCGCGCGACCCCTTCCTGCCGACCGACGAGGACGCGGCGTGGGCGGCGATCGTCGCGGGCTACGGGGAGGAGCCGCCGGACCCGCCGGGCGCCAAGCCGTTCAAGTCGGTGGAGGACCTGGCCCTGCTGGAGCCGGAGACGAACGACGCGCCGGAGCGCGTCTCCGGGGCCGCCGACGCGAAGCCGGGCTCCCCCGCTCAGGACAAGCGGGACACCGACGAGGACAACAAGCGGGACAAGGCTTCCCAGGGCAGGGACGGGGACGACGCGCGCCCCCTCGGCTCCTCGGTCTCCTTCGCCCCCGGCATCGCGGCCACGCCCGGCCCGCGCGACCACACGCCGCCCGAGGCCTCGGACGACGACTTCGACGGGGACGACGAGGGCCACTTCGTGCCGCCCGAGCCGCCCCCGCTGCCGGAGGGCGACGTCACGGCCAAGTTCGCCTGGCTCGCCGTGGTCGGCGGCCCCGTCCTGCTGCTCCTCGCGGTGCTGCTCGGCTGGGACATGACGTGGTGGCTGGCGACGCTGTGCATCGGCGGCTTCCTCGGCGGTTTCGCCACGCTCGTCGCCCGGATGTCGCCGGGCGACGACGACGGGGACGACGACCCCGGGCGCGGAGCCGTCGTCTAGGCGCGTTCGGCGGGCACCCGGAGGGCGGCCAGGACCGGCAGATGGTCGGTGGCCGCCCTCAGTTCGTCCGGGTCCAGGAAGTCCGGCACCCCGCAGCCGAGGACCTCGACGCCCTTCGTGGCGAGGATCGCGTCGATGCGCTGATGCGGGTCGTCCGGAGTCGACGTGTGCTCGCCGCCCCAGGGCCGGGTCGCCCACGCGTCGTTGAGCTCCGTCGCGAGCCGCCGGAAGGTCCGCCCGTTGGGCCGCTCGTTGAGATCGCCGCCGACCACCGCATGCTCGACGCCCATCGTCTCCACCCGGTCGAGCAGCATCCCGCCCTGCGCGTACCGCTCGTCCTTCTGGAGGCTCAGATGGCAGCTGATCACGCCGAGCCGCGCGCCCCCGAACCGTACGACGGCGGTCGCGAAGCCGCGCCGGTGCAGTCCGGGCGTCAGCGGCAGCAGCACGTCCTCGGTGCGCTCGACGGTGGCCCGCAGCGAGCAGAGCAGCGCGGGGCCCGCGGCGCTGCCGCCGCCGGAGAGCATCACGAGGTCCGCGGCGCGGGCGAGCCGGGCGAGCTGCTTGCGCCAGCGGAAGAACCGGGGCGCCTCCTGGACCAGTACGAGGTCCGGGGCGCAGGCCTTCATGACGCGGGCGAGGGCGACCGGGCTGTCGCGCATCGAGCGGATGTTGTAGCTGAGGACGCGGATGACGGCCGAACCGTCCGGTTCCGTACGGGACTTGGGGAGTTCGGTTGGTGCTTCGGGGAGCGAGCCGGAGTCCATGAAGATCAAGATACGCCGGTGCCCGCCGCCCCCGAGGGGAACGACGGGCACCGGCCATCCGTATGTACGTCACATGACGGGGTCGGGCTCCCGCGCGAGGTCGGCGGCGCCGACCATGCCCGCCTTGTTGCCCAGCTGGGCGGCGATCACATCGGCGACCGGCCGCCAGTTCCCGCCGACCAGCCACCGCTTGTACGACTTGCGGATCGGGTCGAGGACCAGCTCGCCCTCGTCGGAGAGGCCGCCGCCGACGATGAACGCCGACGGGTCGAACAGCGAGGCCAGGTCGGCCAGGCCGGCGCCGGCCCAGCGGGCCAGCTCGCGGTACGAGTCGACGGCCACCGGGTCGCCCTCGCGGGCGGCGGTGGAGATGTGCTTGCCCTCGATGCCGTCGGGGGTGCCGTCGCCGAGCGAGAGCAGGTACGACGCGTTCTCCGGCGTCGCGTTCGCCCGCTGCCGCGCGTAGCGGACCAGGGCGCGGCCCGACGCGTACTGCTCCCAGCAGCCCTGCGAGCCGCAGCCGCACAGCAGGCCGTCCGGCACCATGCGGATGTGGCCGAACTCGGCGGCCACGCCGAAGTGGCCGCGGCGCAGCTTGTTGCCGATGATGACGCCGCCGCCGAGGCCGGTGCCGAGGGTGATGCAGATGACGTTGCGGTGGCCCTTGCCCGCGCCGAACTTGTACTCGCCCCAGGCCGCGGCGTTCGCGTCGTTCTCGACGACGACGGGCAGCTCGACGCGCGCCTCGACCTTCTCCTTGAGCGGTTCCTGGCGCCAGTCGATGTTCGGCGCGAAGTACACGGTGGAGCGCTGCCGATTGACGTATCCGGCGGCACCGATGCCCACGCCGACGATCTCGTGTCCGGCCCTCGCACCCTCCACGGCCGAGGCGATCGCGTCGACGATCCCGTCCGGCGTGGAAGGCGTCGGCACCTTGAACGTGGAGAGGATGTTGCCTTCCTCGTCGACCACGCCGGCCGCGATCTTCGTGCCGCCGATATCGACGCCGATGGTGAGTCCCATGAATCCCTCAGTTCGGTCGAGCCCCGCTATGGCCCACCCTAACCGAGCGACGGCAGGCCCCCACCTCAGTCGAGGTCGATGTGCTCCCCGCCAGGACCCTCGTCCTTGGGCTTCGCGGGGGGCTCCGGGGCCTGGGTGCGCTGGGTCCAGCGGCGTTCCTGGCCCTCGACCGCCGAGCGGTACGCGGCGAGCAGTTCGCTGCCGGCGGCGGCCAGGTGGTCGAAGACGTCGGAGTTGCGGTCGATGACCGGCTCGACGACGGAGCGGACCTGGCGGACGGCCTGCTTGGCGACCTGCTCCGCCGTGCCCTGGGCGACCGAGCCCAGGAACGGGGCCTGCACGGAGGAGAGCTTGTCGGTGACGGCGTCGACGAGCTTCTTCAGCTCCTCGGCGGCGGACCCGGGCGGCGGCCCGCTCTCGGCCCTGCGGCGGGCCCGCTCCGCCTCGAGATCCTCGGCGCACGCCTTCTCCCAGGCGTCGGCGTCGGCCTGGTGGGCGGGCTGCTCGGTGGCGTCGCTCATGACGACTGACTCCTGCGGAGAGCTGGACCGGTTACCCCTTCGACGTTACCCGAACGGGTGCCCTCCGTTCACCGGCCTTGCGGCCACAGATCCGGGTCGGGCGCGAAGCGGACGCGCAGCTCCCCGTCGACGAGTCCCGCACCCGCCACGGTGCAGCGGCGGGGGGCGGAGGGCAGCGGGACGACGCGGCGGAACGGGCCCGCGCCGACGACCAGTTCGTCGCCGCGCCGCACCAGGCTCAGCTCCTCGCGCACGGCGCCGGGCAGCGGTATCCGCCACACCAGGACGCCGTCCTCGTCGAGCCGGTCCTCGACGGGCCAGGGGGTACGGGGCCCCGGCACGGTCACCGGGACCGGTACGTCCAGGTCGCAGGGGCGCGGGTCGCGGCCCAGGTGAGGCAGCTCGTACGCGCCCGGCCACTCGGCGAGGACCTTGCGCTGGCGGGCGGCGGCGTCGGCGAGCCACGGGTCGGTGGAGCCGTCGGGGAGCACGCGGTTGGCGACGACCGACTCGACGTCGAGGCCGTGCAGGGCGAGGCCGGTACGGGTGCTGCGCAGCGCCTCCACGGCGGCCGTGGTGGGTTCGGCGACCAGGCGTACGCGGGTGGTGTCGGCGTCGATCACGGCCTGCGCGGCGGCGAGTTCGGCGTCCCAGCGGGCGGCGGACTCGTACAGCCACTCCGCGGGCATCGGGACGCCGGCGAGGCGGCCGAGGACGGGGCGCAGGGCGCGGGCGGCCTGGCGCTCCGCGGGGAGCAGGCGGCGGAGGTAGCGGCGGAGCTGTTCGGGGAGGGCGAGGGTGGCGACGGCGCGGGGGGCCGGGGGCAGGTCGACGACGATCAGGTCGTACGGGCCTTCGGCGGTGTCGCGCAGCGCCCGCAGCAGGGCCAGTTCCTCGCTGCCGGGGAGGGGGGTGAGCTCGTCGGCGTCGAGGCGGGTGGCGCCGAGGAGTTCGAGGCCGGCGGCGGCGCGGTCCTGCAACGCGAGCAGGTCCTGGCGGAAGTCGTCGGCGGGGGTGAGGCGGGTGACGTCGACGTCGTCGGGGTCGGGGGCGGCCCGGTCCGCCGTGATCAGCCTCGTCCGCAGCCCGTGCCGGGCGGCCTGCTGGGCGGTGGCGGCGGCGACGGTGGTACGGCCGGCGCCGCCGGGGCCGGTGACGAGGAGGGTGCGCATGGTGTGTGAGGTTACCCGGGGTGGGCCGCACGTCCGGTCGGGCGGCACCGGGGTGAGGCTGCTGCACCGCGCCCGACGCCTACCGCCCGGTTACGCGACCCCGGGGTTCGCCGCGCGGTGGCCGCCGCCAGCCGTTCTGGTTGCGCGGCACCGGGGTTCGCCGCGCGTCGTGGCCGACGCCCGCTATTCCGGTTGCTCGGCACCGGGGCCGCTGTGCCGTGCCCGACGCCAGTCGTTCTGGTTGCGCGGCACCGGGGGCCGCCTTGCCCGCCCTGCCGCCCTGGGGGGCCCCGGACGGAGTCTGGGGGAGATTGAGCAGCGGGGACCGGGGCGGAGCCCCGAGGCGTCACCCCCGTGACGCCGACACCACCGAGGCCGGGGCGCGCCCACCGGTGACTCAGGGGACCGTCACGTACCGCCGGAGGCTACGCGCCCGATTCGACGCGCTTCTTCAGGCCCGCCAGTGCCCGGTCGATGATGACCTTCTCCGCCTTGCGCTTGATCATGCCGAGCATCGGGATCTTCACGTCGACCGTGAGGGAGTACGTGACCTCGGTCCCCGCCCCGGCCGGCTTCAGGACGTACGAGCCGTCGAGGGAGCGCAGCATCTGGGACTTCACGAGGGTCCAGGACACCTCGTTCGCACCGGTCCACGTGTACTTGAGCGTCTGGTCGTCCTTGATCGCCCCGGCGTCCATGACGAGCCGCACCTGTTCGGCACGGCCCGCCCCGTCCTCGGCGATGACCTCCGCCTCCTTCACCTCACCCGTCCAGTCCGGGTAACGGGCGAAGTCGGCGATCACCCCCATGACATCGGCAGGGGCCGCCTCGATCGTGATGCTCGAGCTGGTGTGTTCCGCCATCGCCGTGGCTCCTCCAGATACCGGTCAGGGATGCGCCGTGCCCGCCTACGTGTGTGTCGCGTGAAGGCTATCGCGCGCGTGCCCGCCCGCCGTCACCACTCCAGCGCCCACGGCCTGCCCGACCCCGCGAAGTGGCCGACGTTCACGCACTCGGTGGCCCCGATCCGCATCCGCCGCGCGAGCGGCTGGTGGACGTGCCCGAACAGCGAGTAGCGGGGCTTCGTCCGGCGGATCGCCTCCAGCAGCGCCCTGCTCCCCCGTTCGAAGCGCCGCGCCACGGTGTCGTAGACGAGGTCGGGGACCTCCGGCGGAATGTGCGTGCACAGCACGTCGACCTCCCCCACGGCCTCGATCTTCGCGGCGTACTCCTCGTCGTCGATCTCGTACGGCGTCCGCATCGGCGTCCTGAGCCCGCCGCCGACGAAGCCGAAGACCCAGCCGCCGATCTCGACGCGCTCCCCGTCGAGCACGGTCGTGCCCGGCCCCGCGTACTCCTGCCAGAGTTGCGGCATATCGACATTGCCGTAGGTGGCGTACGTCGGTGTGGGGAACGCCGCGAACATCTCCGCGTACTGCTTGCGCACCGCTTTTTCGATCGCGGGCACCCGGTCTATGCCGGCCCACAGCTGCGCCCCGAACGCACGCGCCTCCTCGAAGCGGCGCGCCGTGCGCAGTTCAACGATGCGGTCCGCGTTCTCGACTCCGAACAAGTCGGGGAAAATGCCGCGCGCGTGATTTGCGTAATCGAGGAACAACACCAGGTCACCAAGGCAGACGACGGCGTCGGCACCATCCCCGGCTCGTGCGAGGTCGGTGGAGTTTCCGTGCACATCGCTGACCACATGTACGCGCATGCCGATCACCCTAGGACGATGGGTCCACGCATGGGTAGAGGGCGCCGGACCTGCGGTTACTTCCGAGTCAGTGGACTTCTGGACTAGGGTGCGCGGAGCGTCGCGGCGACGTGTGACGCAGCGTACATCTGGTCCGACCCCCCTACCGAAGAAGCAGTACCGGTGGGTAACGTCCGGGCAGTCCAGTCGTGTTCAGTTCAAGCAATGAGTTTCGTCGAGTTCGGCCGAGTTCGGGCGGACAATTCATTGATGCACTGTGCACCTGCCCGATCTTGGACCGCACCGGCGGATCACAGAAGAGTCGTGGCGCCGGCGCCCTATGAGGAGCAGCAGTCTTGCGCGAGTTCAGCCTTCCCGCTTTGTACGAGGTCCCTGCGGACGGCAATCTGACCGACATCGTCCGCAGAAACGCCGCGCAGCATCCGGACGTCGCCGTGATCGGCCGCAAGGTCGACGGCACGTGGCAGGACATCACGTCCGTCCAGTTCCTCGCCGAGGTGCGCGCCGTCGCCAAGGGTCTGATCGCGTCCGGCGTGCAGGCCGGCGACCGCATCGGCCTCATGTCGCGCACCCGCTACGAGTGGACGCTGCTCGACTTCGCGATCTGGAGCGCGGGCGCGGTCACCGTCCCCGTCTACGAGACGAGCTCGCCCGAGCAGATCCAGTGGATCCTCGGCGACTCGGGCGCGGTCGGCATCCTCGTCGAGACGGCCACGCACGCCGCGGCCGTGGAGTCCGTGCGCGACCGGCTGCCGCAGCTCCAGCACGTGTGGCAGATCGAGGCGGGCGGCGTCGAGGAGCTGCGCAGCGCCGGAGCCGAGCTCTCCGACGGGATGGTCGACGACCGCAGCGCCATCGCCAAGGCCGACGACCCGGCGACCATCGTCTACACCTCGGGCACCACCGGGCGCCCCAAGGGCTGCGTCCTCACGCACCGCAGCTTCTTCGCGGAGTGCGGCAACATCGTGGCGCGCCTCGGCCCCCTCTTCCGTACGGGCGAGTGCTCCGTGCTGCTCTTCCTCCCCGTGGCGCACGTCTTCGGCCGCCTCGTCGAGGTCGCGTCCCTGATGGCCCCGATCAAGCTGGGCCACGCCCCCGACATCAAGCACCTCACCGACGAACTGGCCGCCTTCCGGCCCACGTTGATCCTGGGCGTGCCGCGCGTCTTCGAGAAGGTCTACAACTCGGCGCGGGCCAAGGCGCAGGCCGACGGCAAGGGCAAGATCTTCGACAAGGCCGCCGACACGGCCATCGAGTACAGCCGCGCGCTCGACACCCCGAACGGTCCTTCGCTGGCCCTCAAGCTCAAGTACAAGACGTTCGACAAGCTCGTCTACGGGAAGCTGCGCGCGGTCCTCGGCGGGCGCGGCGAGTACGCGATCTCCGGCGGTGCGCCGCTGGGTGAGCGGCTCGGGCACTTCTTCCGCGGCATCGGCTTCACGGTCCTCGAGGGCTACGGCCTCACGGAGTCCTGCGCCGCCACGGCCTTCAACCCGTGGGACCGGCAGAAGATCGGCACGGTCGGCCAGCCGCTGCCGGGGTCGGTCGTCCGGATCGCCGACGACGGCGAGGTGCTGCTGCACGGCGAACACCTCTTCACCGGCTACTGGAACAACGAAGGCGCCACCGAAGAAGCTCTGGCCGACGGGTGGTTCCACACGGGCGACATCGGCACGCTCGACGAGGACGGCTACCTCCGGATCACCGGCCGCAAGAAGGAGATCATCGTGACGGCGGGCGGCAAGAACGTCGCCCCTGCCGTCATCGAGGACCGGATCCGCGCGCACGCGCTGGTCGCGGAGTGCATGGTCGTCGGGGACGGGCGGCCGTTCGTGGGCGCGCTCATCACCATCGACGAGGAGTTCCTCGACAAGTGGGCCGCGGACCACGACAAGCCGGCCGGGTCCACGGTGGCGTCCCTGCAGAACGACCCCGATCTGCTGGCCACGGTCCAGGCGGCCGTCGACGACGGCAACGCGGCGGTCTCCAAGGCGGAGTCGGTCCGCAAGTTCCGCATCCTCGGCGCCCAGTTCACCGAGGACTCGGGCCACCTCACGCCGTCCCTGAAGCTGAAGCGCAACGTGGTGGCGAAGGACTACGCGGACGAGATCGAGGCGATCTACCGCGGGTAGCGGTACCGGGTGGCATCCGCCGCGGCACGTTCCTTGTGCGCCGCGGCGGATCCCTCGTTCCGGCGGATGGCCCCTACGCCACGGGGCTCCGCCCCGGACCCCGCGCCTCAATCGCCGGCGGGGCTGTCCCTCCCGGGGGCCCAGGGCCTGGCGCACCGGAACCGGCGGAACCCCGCGGTGAGCCGTCCCTGGCCCCGACCTTGGTACACCGGAACCGGCGTTCCGGCCTCGGGGCTCCGCCCCGGACCCCACTGCTCAAACGCCGCAGGGGCTGGATTGCTGCCGCCTATCCGCAGGCGCTGCCCCTGACGGCGCTCCCGCCGCCCATCTCCCACCCTCCCGCCCCCTCCGGGGGCTCGGCCCCACGGGGTGCCGCCACCGCGTCGGCCGATGAACCACCAGCACGGCTCTCCCACCCCAACCAAGCGACGCTCGCCCCACCTTGAGGAATCGGCCTCCCCTGACTCCACCGGAGACAGACCGGACGGGGTTCCCCACGGCCCCGCGCAACCATGAGGGCTGGCGCGACACCGAACCCCGGTGGGTCAGCCCCCCCGGAGAGAGCGCAAGGGTGGGAGTTGAGCGGGAAACGGCGCAGCCAGGGAACCGCTCGGACTTGGGGCCGTTGGGAGGGATGGGCGCGCGGCCCCCTACAGCCGGCCGAACCCCCACGGAACGGCCGTGAGGGCGCGAGCTCAGCGGGAAACGACGCAGCGGGAAATCACCGCCGCAGGCCCAGCCCACCACGACTGCCCGCCACACATCCCGGCCAGGGCCCCGCACAGGCCAGGCCCCTCCCCGGCGGACCGAAGCCCCCGGAGGGGGCGGGAGGGTGGGAGTTCAGCGGCGGACGGCGTGGCCTGAGAACGGTGCCACGCACCCATAACCAACGCCCTCAACACCGCCCCGGCCCCCGGGCAGGATCCCGGCGGGCGCCAGCACACTCCCCGGCGGACCGAAGCCCCCGGAGGGGGCGGGAGGGTGGGAGATCAGCGGGAGACGGCCTGGCCTGAGAACGGTGCCGCGCACCCATGACCAACGACCCAAACACCGCTCCCGGCTCCCGGCTCCCGGCCAGGATCCCCGCGCGCCGACGCGTTCCCCGGCGGGGCGGGAGCCCCCGGAGGGGGCGGGTGGGTGGGAGGTCAGCGGAGGACGGCCCAGTCGGCCGGGAGGCGCAGCGCAGGCGGTGGGTGGGCGGCGACGCCGGCGGTCGCCAACCGCACCGCGCAACAGTTGCGGACGACGTCAGCCCCGACGCACCCCGGGCCACCGGCCACCCGGCACTCCGAACACCCCGGCACCCCGGCACCCCGGCACCCCGGAGACCGCAACACCCCGGCACCCCGGCACCCCGGCACCCCGGCACCCCGGAGACCGCAACCCCGTGAGACCGCAACCCCGCGAGACCGCACCCAGAACGCCCCCGCCACAACACCCCGCCTACAACAACCCCCGCAACCTCTCCGCCAGCAGATCCCAGCGCCACTTCTCCTCCACCCATTCACGGCCCCGCTCCCCCATGCGGCGGCGCAGGTCCGGGTCCTGGAGGAGGGTGATGATGCGGTCCGCCGCCGCGGATTCGGAGCCGCCGGGGACCACCCAGCCCGTCTCGCCGTCGAGGACCGCGTCCGGCGCGCCGCCGGAGTCGCCCGACACCACGGGGAGGCCGGTCGCGGAGGCCTCCAGGTAGACGATGCCGAGGCCCTCGACGTCGAGGCCGCCGCGCCGCGTACGGCACGGCATCGCGAAGACGTCGCCCGCCCCGTAGTGCGCGGGCAGCTCCTCCCACGGCACGGACCCGGTGAAGCGCACCGAGTCCGCGACGCCGGTCTCCACCGCCAGCTTGCGCAGCTCCTTCTCGTACGGGCCGCCGCCCACGATCAGCAGCACCGCGTCCGGCACCGCCGCCAGGATCCTCGGCATCGCGAGGATCAACGTGTCCTGGCCCTTGCGGGGGACGAGACGCGAGACGCACACGACCACGGGGCGGTCGGTCAGGCCGAGTCGGGCCCGGACGACGTCGCCGCCCGACCCCGGGTGGAACGTCTTCTCGTCGACCCCGGGCGGCAGCTGTTCCATCCGGTCCGCCGCCGCGGGCGTGAGCGCCGACGCGATGCGCGAGCGCGTGTACTCGCCGAGGTACGTGATCGTGTCCGTGCCCTCACCGATGCGCCGCAGCAGCTGCCGGGACGCCGGGAGTTGGGCCCAGCCCGCCTCGTGCCCGTGCGTCGTGGCCACGATCCGCTCCGCGCCCGCCCTGCGCAGCGCCGGCGCAATCAGGCCGAGCGGCGCGGCCGCCCCGAACCACACCGACGTACAGCCGTGCGCCCGCAGGAGGCCCGCCGCGCGCCGCGTCACGCGCGGGGTCGGCAGCAGCATCGTGGTGTTGTCCCGGACGACCGTGAACGGCTGCTCGGCGTCGAAGGCCGCCGTGGCCTCGATGCCCTCCCGGCTCCGCTTCCACGTCGACGCGTAGACGACGAGCCGCTCCGGGTCCAGGCGCAGCGCCATGTTGTGCAGGAAGGCCTGGATCCCGCCGGGGCGCGGCGGGAAGTCATTGGTCACGAGCAGTGTCTTCGGTGTCTGGCGCATCACCGCCGACAGTACCGAACCCGTCGGGCGCGGGCCGCCGCGCCGCGGGGGTCCATGGCCAGGCCACAGGAGTTCCCGGCATCATGTTTCGAATGAAGACGCGAACCCCCGCCGGACTCCTGGTCACCTGGGTGCTGACCCGGGCGCTGCTCCTGCTGTGCGTCTTCAAGGTGATCGTCGTCCCGGGCCCCGACGTCACCAGCGACGTCCACGTGATCTACCACGGCTGGTTCGACGTGCTGCGCACCGGAACGTTCCCGCTGGACGACGTGACGTGGCAGTACCCGCCGGCCGCCGCGGTGGCGATCCTCTCCCCCGCGCTGCTGCCCTTCCTGGAGTACGCCTCCGCGTTCTTCCTGCTCGCGTTCCTCGCGGACGCCGTCGTCCTGCTGATGCTGCTGTACGTCTCGGAGCGGCGCGGCGGCTCGCGGCGCGGCACGTGGGTGTGGGTCATCGGTCTGCCGCTGCTCGGACAGACCGTCTACGCCCGCTACGACGTGATGGTGACGGCCGTCGCCGTCGCGGCGCTGCTCGCGGCGGTCCGGCATCCGCGGGCGGCGGGCGTCTTCGCGGCGATCGGCGCGATGATCAAGGTGTGGCCCGCCCTGCTGCTGCTCGGCACGCGGCGCGGCCGTGACACCCGGCTGACGTGGGGCTCGGCGGTGCTCACGGCGCTCGGGCTGCTCGTCGTGTTCACCGTGTCGATGCCGGGCGCGCTGGCCTTCCTCACGTTCCAGCGCGACCGCGGCACGGAGGTGGAGTCGCTCGGCTCGCTGGTCTTCCATGTGGCCCGCGGGTTCGGCTGGGACGGCACGGTGCAGCTGAACTACGGCTCGGTGGAGTTCCTCGGCCCGTACGTGAACGTGGTGAGCACCCTGGCGCAGGTGCTGACGGCCCTGGCGTTCGGCTGGCTGCTGCTGTGGCGGTTCAGGGCGCGCGCCTGGCAGCCGTCGACGCTCGCGGACGCGGGCCTGACGGCGGTGCTGCTGTTCACGACGACGAGCCGGGTGATCAGCCCGCAGTACATGGTGTGGCTGGTGGGCGTGGCCGCGGTGTGCCTGCTGTTCCGGGACAGCCGGATGACGCGGCCGGTGTGTCTGGTGCTCGCGGCGACGTTCATGACGTTCCTGGAGTTCCCGCTGTACTTCGGGAACGTGGTGGCCAGCGACCCGCTCGGCGTCACGCTCCTCGTCCTGCGCAACGGCCTGCTGGTCGTGGCCTCCGTGAGCGCCTGCCGCCGCCTGTGGCGCGCGACGGTGACCGAGCCCCGCCGCGCGGCCCTCGACCCGCTGCCCGCCCCCGCCGCGCACGACGACACCGTGGGCGCGCGCTAGGACCCGAGTTCGGCCCGTACGTACGCGCGCCACTGCGTCACGAAGTCCCGCTCGTCCATGCCGAGGACCCGCTGGAGGGCGCCCTCGACGGCCCCGGCCCGCTCTCCCCTGCCGCCGACGGCCGCGTAGAACGCGTTGAGCTTCGCCTCGCCCCAGCGGTCGGCGATCATCCGGCAGGCCAGCCAGCCGGACTCGTAGGCGCGGGCGAGCCGGGCGGAGTCGCCGGAGAAGCCGAAGTCCTTGTCGTCGGGGAGTTCGGCGGGGGCGTCGCCGCCCTGCACGGCGCTGCGCAGCTCGGGCGCCGCCTGCGCGGGCGTGCGGTCGCTCTCCCGGTAGCCCGCCCAGTCCGCGTACCCCTCGGAGAGCCACAGCGGGGTCGCGGCGGACGTGGCGCGGCGGGTGGCGACGTGCGCCGTCTCGTGGGTGAGGACGACCTGCTTGCCGACCTCGCCGAGCACCCCGTACGCCTCCGGGTTGAGGATCACGCGGTCCGCGGGCGCGGTCTTCGGGCCGCCCGCCTCGCCGGTGGTGACGGCGGCGATGCCCTGGTAACCGGCGGCGGGCGCACCGAGCAGTTCGCCCATCTCCTCAAGGGACTCGGGCACCAGGACGACGATCCGGCGCGCCCAGTCCTTGCCCCAGGAGCGCTCCAGGGAAGGCACGGCCTCGTCGGCGAGCTTGGCGTAGGAGCGCAGTTCGGAGCGCGGTTTGCCGACGCCGAGCACCAGGCTGTGGGTGCCCTTCACGGCGGTCACGGGGCCCTGCTCCCACAGCTGCTCGCCGGCCTTCGCCGCGGGCCGGTCCGCGGTGACGTACCAGCCGTCGTCGCCGTGCCCGAGGGTGAGCCTGCGCTGGGCGACGACGGGCGCCTTGTCGTAGCCGTCGACGCGGTAGCGCAGTTCGGCGGTGGCCGTGGCGCGGGTGCCGGAGCGCTTCAGGTGGGTCAGCTTGTACGTCCAGGAGCCGAGCGGGACCTCGGAGAGGTCGTCGAGCAGCCCGGGTTCCGCGCTGCCCGTGGCCCGGTAGGCGGGCCCGTCGTTGGTGACGACGGCGTGCGCCCGCTGGTCGAGCACCCGCTGCACGGCGGTGGCGTCGGCGCCCTTCGGTGCCTGGTCCCCGCCGCACCCGGTGAGCGCGGACAGGCCGACGAGCAGGGCGCCCAGTGCCATCGCACTCCCCGCCCTGCCCACCGCACGCCGTCGACCAGCCATCTTTCCGATCGTACGGCGAAGCGGGCGGGCAGGGGTCAGACGCGGGTCACGGAGGAGACCGGCATCATGTTCACCGGGTCGTAGCGCACCGGGGCGCCGGGGTGCGGGGCGTGGATCACCTGGCCGTTGCCCGCGTAGATGCCGATGTGGTGGGCGTCGGAGCCGTACGCCACGAGGTCGCCGGGCCGCGCCTGGGAGAGCGGGACCTGGGTGCCCGCGTAGCGCTGCGCCTGCGAGGTGCGAGGCAGGCCGACGCCCGCCTTCCCGTACGACCACTGCATGAGGCCCGAGCAGTCGAAGCCGGAGGGGCCCGTGGCGCCCCAGATGTAGGGCTTGCCGAGGGCCGACTTGGCGGCGGCGAGGGCGATCGCCGCGCGGGCGGAGGCGGCGGGGCCCGCGCCTGCCAGGTCGGGGCGGAGTTCGGAGCGCGATGCCCGGTCGTAGGCGGCGCGTTCGCCGCTCGGCAGCGCGTTGAGCAGCTCGCGGGCCTTGGCGAGCTTCTTCTCGACGCTCTTCTTGTGCCGCGCGACGGCCTCGCGGCTCGCTTCGAGCTGGGCGAGTTCGGTGCGGGCCTCGGCGCGGCGCTGGTCCAGGTCGCGCTGGGCCGCGCGCAGTTCGAGCAGTTCGTCCGCGTTGCGCGCGCCGATCCGCTCCAGGGTGCCGGCCTTGTCGAGGTAGCCGTCCGGGTCGGAGGAGAGCATCAGGGCGAGCGAGGGGTCCATGCCGCCCGACCGGTACTGGGCGCCCGCGACCACGCCGAGCGCGCGCCGCATGGCGTTGATCCGCTCCTGTCCGCGGGCCACCTCGTCCTGGGTGTCGGCGAGTTGTCCGCGCAGTTTGTCGGCGCGCTCGTCGGCCCTGTTGTACGCCTCCGTGGCCTTCTCTGCCTGCTCGTACAGGCGGTCCACCGCTGCCTTGGTGGCGCTCGGCCTGTCCTGCGGGGCGGCGCCCGCGGGGGCGGTGCCGAGGGCGGCAGCGGCGGATGCCGCGGCCACGGTCAGCACGGTCACGCGTGTGGTCCGGTCGATCCCGGACTGCCGAGAGTACGAGATACGGCGATGGGAACCCACGGTCGGCCGCTCTCCCTTCCGCTGACGGACCCCCGTGATCGGGGGAATGCGCGCCGACAGTAGTCGGGCGACTACCCCCTGACCAAAGACCGTTCAGGGGACACGCAGCACGACGCCCCGCCTCTGACGCAGGTCATGGGCGGGGCGTGGGGGTCAGCGCGGGGCCGTGGAATTCGCCCGAACGGGCGCGTTTCCAGGGCGCGTTGAAATCCGGTGCGGCGTCCGTCAGATGCGGCGGGCGGTCTGGTACGGACCGACCGTGTCCATCGACTCGTAGCGCACGACGGCGCCGGGCTTCGGGGCGTGCAGCACCTGGTTGTTCCCGGCGTAGAGGCCCACGTGCGCGGTGTTGTTGAAGAAGACCAGGTCGCCGGGCTTGAGCTGGCTCCTGGGCACTTCGGTGCCCTCGTTGATCTGGGTGTACGTGGTCCGCGTGATGGAGACGCCGGCCTGGTTGTACGCCCACTGGGTCAGGCCCGAGCAGTCGTAGGAGTTGGGGCCGGAGCCGCCGGAGACGTACGGCTTGCCTATCTGGGTGGCCGCGGCGGCGAGGGCGGCGGAGGCGCGGCCGGAGGCGGGCGCGTCGTTGCCGAGGTCCACGCGGCTCGCGGCGTCGCGGCTCGCGCGCTGCTCGTCGGCGGCCATCTTGGCCCGCTCCTCGGCGGTCAGCGTGTTGAGCAGCTTGCGGGCCTTGGCGAGCTTCTCCTGGACCTCGTCCTTCTTCTTGCCGAGCTCCGTGCGGGTGTCGGCGAGGTCCTTGAGCTTCTGGGAGGCCTCGGCGCGCTCCTGGGCGAGCGTGCGCTGCTTCTCCTGGACCTTCTTGAGCGACTCGAGCTGCTGGGCGCTGAGCGAGTCGAGCGTGGAGGCCTTGTCGAGGTAGCTGTCCGGGTCGGACGAGAGGAAGAGCTGGACCGAGGGGTCGATGCCGCCGTTGCGGTACTGCTGGCCGGCGAGCGAACCGAGGCCGGAGCGAAGCTCGTTGAGGTCCTCCTGGCCGCGGGCGACCTTGTCCTGGAGGTCGCCGATCTCCTTCTCGAGCTTCTTCTGCTTCTCCTTGGCCCCGTTGTAGTGGTCGGTGGCGACACCGGCCTCTTCGTAGAGCTTGTCGACCTTGGCCTTGACTTCGCTCTTGCTGGGCTTGGGGGCGGCGTTGGCGGCCTGCGAGGTGAGGGCCACGGCAGCGGCGGCGGTCGCGGTGAGCACGGTCACGCGCGTGCGGTTCGGCTGCTTGGGTCGACGGTGGGACGCCACGAAGGCGAGCTCCTTCTTCCTCCAGCCGCCTACCGATGCGCCGGTGGGCGGTGACCCTCCACCGTCACCCCTTGTGAGTGATCACCCGAGCGGAGGTTCGAGCGAGACCCTAGTGACCTCTTCGTGATCAGTTCAAATCCCTCAGAGAAAAATCTCAGTCACTCGCTGCATTCTTTGCACTCAACTCACATGCAGTGATGTGCGCTTGACGCTACGTTGCGTGAAGGTTTCGCCAATTCGGGCATACGACACAGATGTTGCCGGTGTGACATAGGTAACTCGGGAGGGTTTTCGCGACCGTTTTGTGAAGACTCAGCCGTGCGAGAGCCGCTTCAGGAGCACCACGGAGGCGACCGGCCGCGCCCCCGCCTTCGCGACGCCGTCCGCGACCTCCCGGTCGGTGGAGACGACGATGACGGGCCGCCCCGAGGGCTCCGCGCGCACCAGCTGACGGATCAGCTCGTCCGCCGTGACCCCCGGCTTGGAGAACAGCACCCGGACCCCGCGCGGCGGCGCGAGCAGGACCGGCGCCGCGAGTTCGGCCCCGTCGAAGACGCACGTCACCTCGGCGCCGGTCTGGGCCGCGAGCTGCGAGAGCGAGCCGAGCAGCCGCAGCCGCTGCTTCTCCAGCGGCATCGTCGGATACCCGGTCTTCGTGACGTTGTAGCCGTCGACCACGAGGTGCGCCTGCGGCAGCGCGAGCAACTGGTCGAGGATCGCCGGGTCGTGCTCGTGCAGGGCGCGCGCCGCGATGTCCTTCGGCGTCATCCTGCCCGGCTCCACGGCGTCCACGGAGTCGGCGGGCCGCGTGGACACCGGCGGCAGCGCCAGCTCCCTGCGCAGCCCCTGGGCGGCGTCCAGGACCGTGTCGAGGAGCAGCCGGACCCGCATGTCCTCGATGCTGCGCCCCTCGCGCGCCGCACGGCGGGAGGACTCCAGGGCCGCCTCGGCCTCGCCGAGCCGCGCCTTGAGCCGCCGCGACTCGCTCTCCGCCGCGGACACCTGGGCCTGGCTCTCGGCGCGCACGGCGTCGGTCTCGGCCTTCGCCTTGCGGGTGGCGGCCTCGCCGCGCTTCACGTCGCTGAGCGCGGCCCGCAGCTTGCGCTCGACGGCGACGACCTCGCGCTTGGCGGCGTCGAGTTCGGCGCGCAACCGTTCCGTCTCGGTCTTGGTGTGGGCCCGGGCCTCGGCCAGCTCGGCGCGGAGCCGCTCCAGCTCGGCGCGGGTCTCCTCGTCGACACGCTCGGCGTCGGCCCGCTGGGCGTCCTCGCCCGCGGCGGCGACGAGCTTCACCCAGCCGGCGGGCCGCAGCACGTACGCGGCCGCCGCCACGTCGAGCGGGTCGGCGGCGGGCGGCGGGGATCCCGCCTCCAGGGCGCCGGCCAGCTCGGGCTGCGCGTCCCGCAGCCGCTCCCCGATCCGCTGCCGGAACAGCGTGTCGCTCTCCAGCGCCGCTGCCATCGCGTTCCCGGCGAACTTCATCCGGCGGGTCGGGGTGAAGCGGGCATACTGCCGCAACTGTGGCGGCAGTTCGGCCACCGTCAGGCCGCCGAAGCCGTCGGACGCGATCTGCACGACCCGGCGTCGTACGCCCTCGGGCAGCGGACGGTCGAGCACCTCGGCGGCGCCGCCATCCTCGGCCCTCCCGCCTGTGCTCTCCACCATCCGTCACCCCAATGTCGCTGTGGGGCCGCTCCTCAGGAGTCGGCGCCCGGCCTGTCCACCAGTTCCACCTGATCCACCGCGTTGCACCACCGGCAGCGCACCGACTCGATGGTCTCACTGACCACGTCGCGCTCCTCCACCTTCGGCTCGCCCGCCAGGTCCAGGTGGACGTATTCGACGACCTTCGAGGACCGCGTGACGTCGAAGCGGGTCAGGTTGCCGCACAGGGTGCAGCGCCAGCGGGTGGTGGCGGTCGGCAGGGGAACCGTCATCGGGTGGTGCCTTCTTCCGGATGCGTGCGGGGAGCGTGGTGCTTGCTTTATTGCCCGTAACCCTACGGCCTGCCGTACGCCGTCCGCTCCCCGCCTTGCGTCATGCTCTGTCCATGATCGGCAATGGGCGCTCCGCGATCGACAGGCTGACGGCATTCCTCAGAGGTCACCCCGCACCGGTCACGTACGGCATCATCACGGTCTGCTGCGTGGTCTTCGTGCTGTCCCCCGCCTCCGGTCTGAACCCCGGATACGGGACGGGCGACCGGCTGCTCGCCGCGCAGAGCGCCTACTTCGAACGCTGGGGCGTGGTCCCCGACGAGCTGTTCGGCGGCTCCCCGCGGGCCCTGCTCACCCCGCTCACGGCCCTGTTCGTGCACGGCAGTTGGCTGCACCTGCTGGGCAACATGCTCTTCCTCTACGTGTTCGGCGCCATGGTCGAGGAACGCATGGGCCGGGTCGCGTACGCCCTGTTCTACGGGGTCAGCGGCTATCTGGCGCTCTTCGGGTACGCGGTCGCGCACGCCGATTCCGACCAGAGCCTGGTCGGCGCGTCGGGGGCGATCTCGGCGGTGCTCGGCGCGTTCCTCTACTTGTTCCCCGAAGCCCGCGTGACGAGCCTCTTCCCCTTCCTCTTCTTCCTGCCGCTGCGCTTCCCCGCATGGGTGGTGCTGCCGTTCTGGGTGGCGCTCCAGTGGGTGGCGGCGGGGCAGCAGAGCCAGGGGCCCGGGGTGGCGTACCTGGCGCACCTGGTGGGCTTCTCGGTCGGGTTCCTCTACGCGTGGGTGCGCTATCGCGAGCGGGCTAAGGTTGAGGCGAAACCAGCCACGGCCACCGAGGGAGACAGCCAGCCGTGATCACCGCGATCGTGCTCATCAAGACCAGCGTGGACCGGATCCCCGAGATCGCCGAGTCGATCGCGGCCCTGGACAACGTGAGCGAGGTCTTCTCCGTCACCGGCACCTACGACCTGATCGCCATGGTCCGGGTCGCCGACCACGACGACCTCGCGGACGTCATCCCCGGGAAGATCAGCAAGATCCAGGGCGTCGAGGGCACGGACACGCACGTCGCGTTCCGCACCTACTCGCAGCACGACCTGGAGGCCGCGTTCTCGATCGGCCTCGACGCCTGACACCCGCCGCACCGGCCCGCGTATGAAGGTTTCTTCATCCGGGGCTCATCCTGCCGGCCGGGTACGCCGCCGAGCCTGGCTGCCATGGCCTTCTCCCACCGCATGGCGGCCCTCGCCGCGGTCGTCGCGATCCCGCTCGGCATCGCGGCGACCAGCTACGCCCTGACCGAAAGCCCGGATCCCCCGAAGTCGCCGCCGAAGGTGGAGCTGGAGAGCGGCTCCCCGTCGTCGCGCCCGACGCCCAGTGACGAGACGGTGTCCCCGCCACCGGTGAGTGAGAATCCCTCGGCCGATGACAGCACAGCAGGCACGGACGACTCGGACGACGACGGAAACGACGGCAACGACGGCAACGACGGCAACGACGGGGCCGACGACCGCGGCGGCGCGGACGACGACGGGCCCGGCGACGACGGCTGAGCCCGCGCACCGCTGGCTCTCCGCCCGCGTCCGCATCCTGCTGTGGCTGCTGGTCGTGATGACGGCGGCGCTCACCGCCGTCGCCGCCACCACCCGCTCGGTGCTCCTGCGGGACGTGGACCACCGCGTGGACCGGCTGCTCGCGCAGGAGACCGGCGAGTTCGCCAACTTCGTGCGCAAGGGCGTCGACCCACGCACCGGCGAGCGCTTCACCGACGCCGACGCCCTCCTCAAGCTGCACCTGGAGCGGCAGTACGCCGACCCCGACGAGGAGCTGCTCGGCCTCGTCGACCGCGGCGCGCACCGCACCCCCGCCAAGAAGGAGCAGTCGCGGGCCCCCGACGTCGACCACGCGCTCGCCCGGGACCCCGCGGGCCTGCGCGCCGTCTTCGCCTCCCCCGCCGCCACCGGCACCCTGCACCGGCCAGGCGGCGGGATCCGCTGGTCGAAGGTGGAGATCGGGGCGGGCGAGGGGCGGCCCGCCGCGGCGTTCGTCGTGGCGTTCCACCCGGAGCGCGAGCAGGCGAAGGCGGAGGGCGTCTTCCACATGCTGCTGGCGATCTCCGGGGTGGCGCTCCTGATGACGACCGGCATCGGCTGGGCCGTCGCGGGCCGCATCCTGCGCCCCGTACGCCTCGTGCGTACGACGGCCGCGCAGCTCACCGAGCAGGACCTCACGCGGCGCATCCCCGTGCAGGGCCGCGACGACATCGCGGCGCTCGCCGAGACGTTCAACGGGATGCTCGACCGCCTTGAACGGGCGTTCGCGGCGCAGCGCGAGTTCGTCGACGACGCCGGGCACGAGCTGCGTACGCCCATCACCATCGTCCGCGGCCATCTGGAGCTGATGGGCGACGATCCGCGCGAGCGCGAGGAGACGGTGCGGATCGTGATGGAGGAGCTGGACCGGATGAGCCGCATCGTCGAGGACCTGCTGCTCCTCGCGAAGGCCGAGCGGCCCGACTTCGTGACGCCGGAGCCGGTGCAGCTCGCCGAGCTGACCGCCGACGTCTTCGTCAAGGCGCGGGCGCTCGGCGACCGGGACTGGAAGCTGGTCGAGGTCGCCGACGCCGAGGCCGCGCTCGACCCGCAGCGGATCACGCAGGCGATGGTGCAGCTCGCCCAGAACGCGGTGCAGCACACCGTGCCTGGACAGCGGATAGGCATCGGCTCGCGGGTCGAGCGCGAGCGCGTCGAGCTGTACGTCGCCGATGCCGGACCCGGCGTCACGGAGCGGGACGCCGCCGTGATCTTCGAGCGGTTCCGGCGCGGCACGGCGCGCCGCGGCTCGCGGGGCACGGGCGCGGGGCTCGGCCTCGCCATCGTCCGCGCCATCGCCGAAGGCCACGGCGGGCGCGCCGCGTTGAGCCGCACCGACGGCGGCGGCGCCACCTTCACCCTCGTACTCAACCGGAGGACGGAGCCGAGATGAACCGCATCCTGATCGTCGAGGACGAGGAGCGCATCGCCTCCTTCGTGGAGAAGGGGCTGCGTGCCGGCGGCTTCACGACGACGGTCGTCGGGGACGGCGACAGCGCCCACGACTACGCCCTGACCGACGGCTTCGACCTGATCGTCCTGGACATCGGGCTGCCCGGCCGGGACGGATTCACAGTCCTGAGGCAGCTGCGCGAGGCGCGGGTGACGACGCCGGTGATCGTGCTGACCGCCCGGGACTCGGTGCGGGACACGGTGGCGGGTCTGGAGGGCGGCGCCGACGACTGGATGACCAAGCCGTTCCGCTTCGAGGAACTCCTCGCGCGGGTCCGGCTGCGGCTGCGGACCGTCTCCGGCACCCCTGAGGTGACGATGCTGGGGAGCGGCGATCTCACGCTCGACCTGCGGACGCGGCGGGCGCGGGCGGAGGGGCGGACGGTGGACCTGACGGCCCGTGAGTTCGTGCTGCTCGAGCTGTTCCTGCGCCACCCCGGCCAGGTCCTGTCCCGTGAGCAGATCCTGTCCCACGTCTGGGGCTACGACTTCGACCCCGGCTCGAACATCGTGGACGTGTACGTGCGGGCGCTGCGGAAGAAGCTGGGGGCGCGGCACGTGGAGACGGTCCGCGGGATGGGGTACCGGCTGCCCGGCTGACAGCCGCGCATGTCCGTGAATTTCCTTTCATTTACGGCTCATTGAAAGCTCACGGCGCCGCACCACGCTGAATCGCGTGACCCTGAGCCTTCGCACCGCCGCGACCCTGTGCATCGCCCTCAGCGTCTGCGCGCTGCTCGCGGTCCCCGGCAACTTCCCCGGCCTGTCCGGTGACGCGCGGCTCACGCTCGCCGTGTTCGCGCTCGCGACCTGCGCGTGGATCGGCACGTCGATCGACGACACGTACATCGCGCTCGGCGCGGGCCTCGCGCTCACCGCGACGGGCGTGATCAGCAGCGACACCCTGTTCGGCACGCTGGGCGACGCCACGGTGTGGCTGTTGATCTGCGCGTTCGTGCTGGCCGCCGCGGTGGCCCGCACGGGGCTCGCGGGCCGGGCCGCGGCGTTCCTGGTCAGCGGGGCCCGCGGCGTACGGCAGTTGACGCACCTGACGACCGCCGCGCTCGTCGTCACGGCCTTCGCCGTGCCCGCGACCTCGGGCCGCGCGGCGCTCGCGCTGCCGGTGTTCCTGGCGCTGGCGAAGGTGCTGGCCGACCGGCGGCGGCTCGTCGTGATGCTGGCGCTGCTTTTCCCGACCGTCATCCTGCTCTCCGCCGTCGCCACGCTGATCGGCGCGGGCGCGCACCTCATCACGGTGTCCGTGCTGTGGGAGGCGACCGGCGAGCGGATCGGGTTCACGCAGTGGCTGCTGCTCGGTCTGCCGCTCGCCGTGGTGTCGTCCCACCTGGCGGCGGAGGCCGTCCTGTTGACGACGACGCGGCGCGCCGACCGGGCCGGACCCGTGCGGATCACGACGGCCGACCTCCAGGAGCACAGCGAGCGGCCGGTGACCGGGCCCTGGGAGCCGGCCGAGACCCGCTGCGCCCTGCTGCTCGCCACGGTCGTCGCCCTGTGGTGCAGCGAGCCGCTGCACCAGGTGCCACCCGCCGTCGTCGCGCTCATCGGCGCGGTGGTCGCGGCGTCCCCCGCGCTCGGCACCGTACGCCTGAAGGACGCGCTCGGTACGGTGCCGTGGTCGCTGCTCCTGTTCATGGCGGCCACGATGGCGATGGGCGTCGCGCTCGCCGAGTCGGGCGCCGCGAAGTGGCTGGTCGGCGGGGTTCCGCTGGAGCTGCCTCCGTGGCTGTTCCTCGCCGTGGTGATCGCGGTGAGCACGGCCGCGCACCTGATCCTCCAGTCCCGCTCGGCCCGCTCGTCCGTGCTCGTCCCGCTGGTCGTGGCGGCGGCCGTCGGCGCGGGCGTCAATCCGGTCGCCGCCGCCCTCGCCTCCACCGCCGCCGCGGGCTTCTGCCACACGCTTCCGGCGTCCGCGAAGCCGGTGACGTTGTTCGCCGAGATACCCGGCACCCCCACCTACACCCCGCGCGATCTGCTGCGCCTGTCCGCCGTCCTGGCCCCGCTGACGGCCGCCGCCGTGCTGCTGTGCGCGCTCACCCTGTGGCCGCTGCTCGGCGTGCCCGTCCGCTGACCCCCTTTTGGAGTTGACCGTGTTGACCCATGTCGCCATCGCCCCCAGCGGATTCAAGGAGTCGCTGTCCGCGGGCGCCGCGGCCGAGGCCATCGCCGCGGGTGTGCGCCGCGTGCTCCCGGACGCCGTCACCGATCTGATCCCCCTCGTGGACGGCGGCGAGGGCACGGCCCGCGCGCTCGCGGCCGAGGCCGGCGGGCGGCTCGTCGCACTGCCCGCCACGGGACCCGTCGGCCAGCGGGTCGGCACGCACTTCGCGCTGCTGCCCGACGGCACGGCGGTCGTCGAGATGGCGGCCGTCGCCGGGCTGTCGCTCGTCCCGCGCGAGCTGCGCGACCCGGGGGCCACCACGACGTACGGCGTCGGGGAGCTGATCCGCGCGGCGCTCGACGCGGGCGCCCGCCGCATCCTGGTCGGCTGCGGCGACTCCGGTACGTCGGACGGGGGCGCGGGCGCGCTCCAGGCGCTCGGCGCCCGGCTGCTCGACGCCGACGGGCTGCAACTGCCGCTGGGCGGGCGGCAGCTGGCGCACCTGCGGCGGATCGACGCGTCCGGGCTCGACGCCCGGCTGAAGGACACCGAGATCCGGGTGGCCTGCAATCCGTTCAACGTGCTGTGCGGGGAGCGCGGCGTCGCCCGCGTGTTCGGCCCGCAGAAGGGCGCGACGCCCACGCAGGTCGAGCAGTTGGCGGCGGGCCTCGAACACTGGGCGCACGTCCTGACCCGGGACCTCGACGTACGCAGCGACCTGTTCACCGGCCCCGGAACGGGAGCGTCCGGTGGCCTCGGCGCGGGGCTCGCCGCGCTCGGCGCCCGGCTCCTCCCCCGCTTCGACGTCCTCCTCGACCACCTCGACCTGGACGCCCGGCTAGCCCGCGCCGACCTCGTCGTCACGGCGGAGGGCGCGCTCGACCACCAGACGCCGCGCGGCAAGGTCCCCGCCGAAGTGGCCCGCCGCGCCAAACGGTTCGGCCGCCCGGTCCTCGCTCTCGCGGGCACCATCGGCGACGGCGCGCACACGGTGACGGCGACCGGCGTCGACGCCTACAGCGCGATCCTGCCCGCCCCGGTGACGCTCGCGGAGGCGCTGGGCCGCGGCGGCGAGTTCCTCACGGACGCCACCGAGCGGGCCCTGCGCATGATCGTCCTCGGCGCGGGTCTTCCTCAGGCGCTCGCGGTGTCCGGGACGCAGCGGCCGTCCTCGGTGCGGTAGTTCCAGCGGGCGCCGTCCCGGACGAGCTCCTTCACGGCGGACACGAACCGCTCCACGTGTTCGTCGGGGGTGCCGGCGCCGAAGCTGACGCGGATGGCGTTGAGCGACTTCTCGCCCGGCGCGGCCTCCGGGGCACCGCACTCGCCCTGCTGCTGCGGGTCGGAGCCGAGCAGCGTGCGCACCAGCGGGTGGGCGCAGAACAGGCCGTCGCGGACCCCGATGCCGTACTCGGCGGAGAGCGCGGCGGCGAAGTGCGAGGAGTTCCAGCCGTCGACGACGAAGGACAGGACGCCGACGCGCGGCGCGTCGTCGCCGAACAGGGAGAGCACCTTCACCTCGGGCACCTCCGCCAGCCCCTCCCGGACCTTGCGGATCAGGTACTGCTCGCGGGCGACGAGGTTGTCGAACCCGGCCTCGGTGAGCGCCTTGCAGGCGGACGCGATGGAGTACACGCCGATGACGTTCGGCGAACCGGCCTCGTGGCGGGCGGCGGTGGTCTGCCACTCGACGTCGACGCCGCCGTCGGTGCGGCGGGCGACCTTCTTGGAGGCGCCGCCGCCGGCGAGGTACGGCTCGGCGGCCGTCAGCCAGTCGGAGCGGCCCGCGAGCACGCCGGAGCCGAACGGGGCGTACAGCTTGTGCCCGGAGAAGGCGACCCAGTCGACGTCCAGGTCCTGCACGGAGACCGGGTGGTGGGGCGCGAGCTGCGCGGCGTCGAGCACGATGCGGGCACCGTGCGCGTGAGCGGCCGCCGCGAGCTCGCGCACCGGCCAGAGCTCACCGGTGACGTTGGAGGCACCGGTGACGCAGACGAGGGCGGGGCCGTACGGCTCGCGGTCGGCCAGCGCCCGCTCCAGGGTGGCGACGGCCTCGTCGGGCGTGCGGGGGGCGTTGAGGTAGGTGACCCGCGCGTCGCGCCACGGCAGCAGCGAGGCGTGGTGCTCGGTCTCGAAGACGAACACCTCGCAGTCGGCGGGCAGGACGGCGGCCAGCAGGTTGAGCGAGTCGGTGGTGGAGCGGGTGAAGACGACCTGGTCGTCGGCGCGGCAGCCGAGGAACTCGGCGACGGCGACCCGGGAGTTCTCGAACAGGTCGGTGGAGAGCTGCGAGAGGTACCCGGCGCCGCGGTGCACGCTGCCGTAGTACGGCGCGTAGGCGGCGACGTCGTCCCAGACCCGCTGGAGGGCGGGCGCGCTGGCGGCGTAGTCGAGGGCGGCGTACGTGACCTCGCCACCGGTGACGAGCGGCACGGTGACGTCCCGGCCGAGGACGGGGAGCGGGGCGATGGTCTCGGTGCAGGCGGCGGCGTCGACGGAAACGGACATGGGTGAACTCCCTGGCGAGGTAAGCGAATCGACCATGCCGGAGCGGCGCGCGTCGGCGCTCGACAGCATGGAAGGAAAGGTGAGAACGGGTGGGCGGAGGCGGGGCCGGAACGCCCTATCGCATTCGCTTGCTCACGAGACTGCTCCCTCGAGGACCAGGACCCCAGGGTGGCGAGGGGTCCGCGCTTGCCATACGCCTTGCTGCGTACGGCCTGGTCTTCACCCAGGGCACCCCGCCACGGACGGAGGGTTGCCGGACAGCGGGCTGGGGCCTTCTGCAGTGAAAAATCACAGCGCTGTCACTCATGACCTTGGGAAGCATCTTGCCACACGTCTCAGGAACGGCAAGGGCGCAGTCCAGGATCCGGACTGCGCCCTGCGTCACACTCGGCGTGCGGTCAGCGGTTGCTGGCCGCCACCCACCGCTCCAGGGCGGCCTTCGCGGCGCCGGAGTCGATCGACTCGGCGGCCCGGTCCATGCCGGCCCTGATCTGCTCGACGAGCGTGCCGTCGCCGGGCCGCACCGCCACCAGGGCCGCCGCCGAGTTCAGCAGCACCGCGTCGCGCACGGGCCCCCGCTCGCCGTCGAGCAGCCGCCGGGCGACCTCCGCGTTGTACGAGGGGTCGCCGCCGCGCAGCGCCTCGATGGGCACGATGTCGATGCCGACGTCGCGGGGGTCGAAGGACTCCTCGCGCACGGCGCCGTCCCTCACCACCCACACCCGCGAGGTGCCCGTGGTGGTCAGCTCGTCGAGGCCGTCGTCGCCGCGGAACACCAGGGAGGAGTTGCCGCGCTCGGCGAAGACCCCGGCCACGACGGGCGCCATCCGGGCGTCGGCGACACCGACGGCCTGCGCCTTCACCTTGGCCGGGTTGGTGAGAGGGCCGAGCAGGTTGAAGACGGTGCGGATGCCGAGCTGGCCGCGCGCGGCGCCCGCGTAGCGCAGCGCCGGGTGGAACTTGATGGCGAAGCAGAACGTGATGCCCGCTTCCTCGGCGACCTCGGGCACCCGCTTCGGCGTGAGGTCCAGATTGACGCCGAGCTTCTCCAGCACGTCCGACGAGCCCGAGGCGGAGGACGCGGCGCGGTTGCCGTGCTTGACGACCTTGGCCCCGGCGCCCGCGACGACGATCGCGGACATGGTGGAGATGTTGACGGTCTTGGCGCCGTCACCGCCGGTGCCGACGATGTCGACGGTCTCGCCGGGCACGTCGATCACGTTGGCGTGCTCGTACATGCCGCGTACGAGCCCCGCGATCTCCTGCACGGTCTCGCCCTTGGCGCGCAGGGCCACCGCGAATCCGGCGATCTGCGCGTCGGTGGCCTCGCCCCGCATGATCCGGTCCATCGCCCAGGCCGTGTCGTCGGCGCTCTGGTCACGGCCCTCCAGCAGGCCGTTCAGGACGGCGGGCCAGGAACGGCCCGCCGCGGTGTCGCCTCCAGCGGGGTTCAAAGCGCTCATGGCCGCTCCTGTGTGCATCTGTGGGTGAGAGGTGCTGCGGCTCCCACCCTATCCAGGTCCGGGGACGGCAAAGAGCCCCCGTCCAGGCACTGGACGAGGGCTCCCGCTGTGGCTGCAGCGACGGATTCAGAGATCAGTGGTGGCCGTGGCCGCTGGTGATCTCCTTGTACTCCTCGGCGGTCGGCTTCGGGATCTGGTTGTTCTCCCCGTAGTAACCGCGCGAGAGCTTGGCCCGCAGCTTCTGGGCCCGCGTGGCCTTGCGCTCGACACCGTTCTCGTCGACCGTCGGGCCGATCTCGACCGGCTTGTACTGCTCGTGCGCCGTGAGCGTGTGCAGGGCCTCCTGGTCGAGCGGCTCGTGCACCTCGATGAACTCACCGTGCGGCAGGCGCTTGATGATGCCGGACTCGCGCCCGTGCAGCACCTTGTCCTTGTCGCGGCGCTGGAGGCCGAGGCAGATCCGCTTGGTGACGATGAAGGCGATGACCGGTCCGACGAAGAAGAAGATCCGGACGAACCAGGAGATCGCGTTCAGCGACAGGTGGAAGTGGGTGGCCCACAGGTCGTTTCCACCGCCGACGAGCATCACCATGTACGCGGTGATCCACGCGACACCGAAGGCCGTGCGGGTCGGGGCGTTGCGCGGGCGGTCCAGGATGTGGTGCTCGCGCTTGTCGCCGGTGACCCAGGACTCGATGAACGGGTAGACCGCGATCGCGCCGAGGACCAGCGGGAAGATCACCAGCGGGATGAACACGCCGAGAACCAGCGTGTGGCCCCAGATGTTGATCTCCCAGCCCGGCATGACACGGATCAGACCCTCGGCGAAGCCCATGTACCAGTCGGGCTGGGCGCCGGTGGACACCTGGTCCGGGCGGTACGGGCCGATGGCCCAGATCGGGTTGATCGAGGCGATCGCGGCGACCACCGCGATGACACCGAAGACCAGGAAGAAGAAGCCACCCGCCTTGGCCATGTAGACCGGGAGCAGCGGCATGCCGACGACGTTCTTGTTGGTCTTTCCGGCGCCCGCGAACTGCGTGTGCTTGTGGTAGAAGACCAGGATCAGGTGCGCCACCATCAGGCCGAGCATGATGCCCGGCAGCAGCAGGATGTGGATCGAGTAGAACCGCGCGACGAAGTCGCCGCCCGGGAACTCGCCGCCGAACAGGAAGAACGAGATGTACGTGCCGACGATCGGCACCGACAGGATCGCGCCCTCCATGAAGCGGACACCGGTGCCGGAGAGCAGGTCGTCCGGGAGCGAGTAGCCGGTGAAACCGGTGAACATGCCCAGGACGAACAGCAGGAAGCCGAACAGCCAGTTGATCTCACGCGGCTTGCGGAACGCGCCGGTGAAGAACACGCGCATCATGTGCACGAACATGCCGGCCAGGAAGATCAGCGCGGCCCAGTGGTGGATCTGACGGATCAGCAGACCACCGCGCACATCGAAGGAGATGTGCATCGTCGAGTTGAAGGCCTCCGACATCAGCTGCCCCTGGAGCGGGACGTAGCTGCCGTCGTAGGTGACCTCGTTCATCGACGGGTGGAAGAACAGCGTCAGGTACACACCCGTGAGGATGATGATGATGAAGCTGTACATGCAGATCTCGCCGAGCATGAAGGACCAGTGGTCCGGAAAGATCTTGCGCATGTTGGACTTGGCCAGGGAGTAGATCCCCAGACGTCCGTCGGCCCAGTCGGCGACGCGTTCGCCGGCCGGTGCCTTGTCGCGCGCAGGCGCGTCGTTGGTGGTCGTAGTACTCATCCGCGCTCCCAGAAGGCAGGACCGACGGGCTCCTTGAAGCCGTCCTGAGCGACGAGGTAGCCGTCCTTGTCAACGGCGATGTGCAGCTGCGGCAGTGCGTGACCGGCCGGACCGAAGATCACCCGCGCACCGTCGGAGAGGTCGAAGGTGGACTGGTGGCAGGGGCAGAGCACGTGGTGCGTCTGCTGCTCGTACAGGGAGATCGGGCAACCCACGTGGGTGCAGATCTTCGAGTACGCGACCACACCCTCGTGCGACCACTCGAGTTCCTGCTTGTCCTTGATGTTGTCCGGCTGGATCCGGACGAGCATCAGGGCGTCCTTGGCGATCTTCGTCTGGAATTCCTCGTCGTGCTCCTCCAGGCCCTCGGGCTTGGCGAAGGTGAGCGAGCCGACCCCGATGTCCGAGGCACGCAGCGGCTCGTTCGTGTTCATGTTGACGAGCTTGAGGCCCTTCTTCCAGGACGTCTCGCGCAGCTTCTTCTCGGGCAGCGGCCCGAGGTCGCGCAGCAGGACGACACCGGAGAGGGGCACCAGGGCGAGGGCGCCGAACATGGTGTTGCGGATCAGCTTGCGGCGGCCGAACTGCGACTCGCGCGCGCCGTCGGCGAAGTCCTGCAGGACCTTCGCCTTGACCTCGGGCTCCGCCTCGATGGCGTGCCGCTCCTGGACGACTTCCTCGTCGGACATCAGGGTGCGGGCCCAGTGGACCGCGCCCGCGCCGATGCAGAACAGCGCCACGCCCAGGGTCAGGCCGAGCGCGAAGTTCAGCGCGCTGATGTGCCCGATCGGGAAGACGTAGATGCTCTTGTCGACGTCGATGGTGACGTACGAGGCGATGAAGCCGATGGTGGCCAGCATCGAGACCGTGAACAGCAGGGCCACGGCGCGCTCGGACCGCTTGGCGGCCCGCTCGTCGATGTCCTGGATCCGGTGCTCGTGCGGCGGCAGGCCGGGGTCGGCGAAGGGCTCGTCCTTCACCGCGACCGAGCCGTGCTCGTCTGCGTCCTGCTCAGCGGGCAGGTTCTCTTCTGGAATGTCTTGGCTACTCATGACTTCTTGGCCTTTGCGGTCCGAGCGGCGACCCAGATGGCAACGGCGATCAGACCGCCAAGGCCGAAGATCCAGGCGAACAGACCCTCACTGACCGGGCCGAGCCCGCCCAGCTTGAGGCCACCGGGGCTCTCGGTCTTGTCACCGTTGACCGCGTCGAGGTACGCGATGATGTCCTTCTTGTTCTGCTTGGTCATCGTCGTGTCCGGGAACGACGGCATGTTCTGCGGGCCGGTCTGCATGGCCTCGTAGATGTGCTTCGGGGCGACACCCTCGAGGCTCGGTGCGAACTTGCCGTGCGTCAGCGCGCCACCTTCACCGGTGAAGTTGTGGCACTGCGCGCAGTTGGTGCGGAACAGTTCGCCGCCCTTGGCGACGTCCGCGCCCGAGGCGCTGTAGTCCTTCTCGGTCGGCGCGACCGGACCGGCACCGAGCGACGCGACGTACGCCGCGAGCTGGTCGATCTCGGCCTGCGTGTAGATGACCTTCTTCTTCGGGACCTGCGCGCCCGGCTGCTGGGCCGGCATACGACCGGTGCCGACCTGGAAGTCGACGGCGGCGGAGCCGACGCCCACCAGGCTCGGCCCGTCGGAGGTGCCCTGACCGCCGGTTCCGTGGCAGCTGGCGCAGCCGACGGAATAGAGCTTCTTGCCCTCGTCGATGGCGAGGGACTGGGCGGTTTCATCGGCCTGCGCCTTGTCCGCGGGTGCGAACGCGGCGTACAGCCCCCCGGTGGCCGCCAGCGCGAGGAGTAGGACGACGACCGCCGCCAGCGGATGGCGTCGTCGTGCGGAGAGCTTTTTCACGGATTACCCCGGTGTCAGGATCTTCTGCGTCGGTGCTGCGGAAATGTGTCGGGTACTACGCCCGATGCTGTGATCGTCGAACTACTTGATCAGGTAGATCGTGGCGAAGAGGCCGATCCAGACGACGTCGACGAAGTGCCAGTAATAGGACACGACGATGGCGGCGGTCGCCTGCTCGTGGGTGAACCTCCGGGCCGCGTACGTCCTGCCGAGGACGAACAGGAAGGCGATGAGGCCACCTGTCACGTGCATGCCGTGGAAGCCGGTGGTCAGGTAGAAGACCGAGCCGTACGGGTCGGAGGAGAGCGAGAGCCCGTCCTTCTTGACCAGCTCGGTGTATTCGTACACCTGACCGCCGATGAAGATCGCACCCATGATGAAGGTGAGGATGAACCACGCCCGGAGCTTCTTCACGTCGCCGCGCTCGGCGGCGAACACGCCCATCTGGCACGTGAGTGAGGAGAGCACCAGGATCGTGGTGTTCGTCGCGGAGAACGGAAGGTTCAGCGCATGCGCCATTTCCTTCCAGTGATCCGGTCCGGTCACCGATCGCAGGGTGAAGTACATCGCGAAGAGGGCCGCGAAGAACATCAGCTCGGAACTCAGCCAGATGATGGTTCCGACGCTGGTGAGGTTCGGTCGATTGACCGACGGGTGCGCGTGCCCGGTTTCTACTGTCGTTGCTGTCGCCACGACCGACATTATGTCGGTCCCTTATCTCGCCCTCACTCCGGGGGGTGCCGTTCGGAGTGTCTGGGTGGTGTGTCCAGCCCATATGGCCCATCGCAGCCGTGTGCGAACCGCTGTTGACGGGGTGTCGGGAGGAGTAGGCTCCGCGACACGGATCACCGTACGACGCCCTTAAGACGCCGATGTCTTCGGAGGAACGATGCAGTCGACCGCGACGGTTCTGGTCTACAGCGACGATGCCAACACCCGCGAGCAGGTGCGCCTCGCGACCGGCCGGCGGCCCGCGTCCGACGTCCCCGAGGTGCAGTTCATCGAGTGCGCCACGCTGCCGGCGGTCCTGAAGGAGCTGGACCGGGGCGGCATCGACGCCTGCGTCCTGGACGGCGAGGCCGTTCCCGCGGGTGGCATGGGCGTGTGCCGGCAGATCAAGGACGAGATCTTCCACTGCCCACCGGTGCTGCTCCTGATCGGCCGCCCGCAGGACGCCTGGCTCGCGACGTGGAGCCGCGCGGAGGCGGCTGTGACGCTCCCTGTGGAGCCCGTGGAGTTCGCGGAGGCCCTCGCCTCCCTGCTGCGCTCCCGGCTCGCCGTGAGCGCCTGAGACGCCCTCTCCCCCGGTCCGCTCCCGCACGCGCCGACTCCCGTACGCCGATGACGTACGGGAGTCGGACATCACACCGCTGATCATTCCGGGCGGGCTCAGACCTCGGGACTCAGCCGGGCCTGGAGTGCCGGGTCGGGCGTGTCGGCCCTCTTCGTCAACGCGCTGCCCGCCTTCCACTTCTTCCAGCTGACGTTCCAGTCGCCGAAGCCGTTCCCGAACGGGTCCATTTCCGAGCCGTTGCTGTTGACGACCTTCACGATGTCGCCCTGGCGCACGGTGTCGAAGAACCACTCGGCGTTGCCGGTGCTCATGCCGGTGCAGCCGTGGCTGACGTTGGCGGAGCCCTGCGAGCCGACGGACCAGGGCGCGGCGTGCACGTACTCGCCGCTCCAGGTGACGCGGGTCGCGTAGTAGACCGGCAGGTCGTAGGAGTCGGACGAGCCCTCGGCGATGCCGATCGTCTCGCCGCGCATCCGGACGTAGTACTCCTTGCCGAGCACGACCTTGATGCCGTTGCGGGTCTCGAATCCGGGCTTGCCCGTGGTGACCGGCATGGAGTTGATCTCCTTGCCGTTGCGGTAGACCGTCATCGAGTGCGAGGCGGCGTCCGTGACGGCCACGATGCGGTCGCCCGTGGTGATCGTCAGCGGCTTCGACTCGGCGCCCCACAGTCCGTCGCGGATCTTCACACCCGCGAGCCGGCTGCTGGCCGTGATCTTCGCGTGGGTCGGCCAGTACCCCTTGGGCCGGTAGTGCAGCTCGGTGCTGTCCACCCAGTACCAGGAGCCCTTGACCGCGGGCTTGGAGTCGACCTCGAGGGACCGCTCCACGAGGGCACGGGACTTCGGGTCCCGGACCGGCTTGTTGAGTTCGGCGGTGATGGGCTGTCCGACGCCGTATGTGCCCTTCTGCGGGCCGAACGTGGCCTTGAGGGCCTTCTCCTTGCCCGGACTGCCCGTGTCGAAGCTGAGGACCTTGCGGCCGGGTTCGCCGTCCTCGTCCTCGGTGCTCACCCGGACCGTGTACGTGGTGTCGGCGGTCAGCGGGGCCGTGGTGTGCCACCGGGTGCCGTCGGCGGAGAGTTCGCCCGCCACGTAGCGCCCTGCGGCGTCCTGGGCGGTGACGTCGGTGATGCGGGACTCGTCGCCCTGGGCCTCGACCTCGAGCGGCTTGTTCGGGTCGGCCTTCTTGCCGCCGCCCACGGGCCCGTTGAAGGAGATCTGGCTCGCCGCGTCGTACGGCTTGGCGGTGAGCGGGTGGCCGGAGCTGCCGCACGCCGCCGTGCTCGCACCGAGTGCGGCCACCAGCAGGGTGCAACCCAGAACCGTGCGGATACGCGGAGAGTGGTTCATGCACTCACCGTAAGAAGGAACGCCCCGTCCAGCGCGGCGAGTGAGCCGCACGGGGCAACCGGACACGCGAAAGGGCCCGGACGCTCCGTCAGGAGTGTCCGGGCCCTTTCCGCTACGGGAGTTCCCTACCGGTCAGCCGAGGCTCACTGGTTCTGGTTCTCGCCGCGGTAGTACTCGAAGACCCAGCCCCACAGGCCGAACATGATGACCGGAGCCGAGAAGTACAGCAGCCACCAGCCGATGGCGACGGAGAGGAAGGCGAGCGCGCCGCCGACGCCCAGCGCGAGCGGCTGCCAGGAGTGCGGGCTGAAGAAGCCCACCTCGCCGGCGTCGTCCGCGACGTCGGCCTCCTTGTTGTCCTGGGCACCGGTGTCGACACGCCGGGCCGTGAAGGCCAGGTAGTAGCCGATCATGATGCACAGGCCGAACGACAGGAACAGCGCCGTGGTTCCGACCGGCTCCTTCGACCAGACGCCGTACACGGCGGCCATGATCAGGATGAAGAGGCTCAGCCAGAGGAACATCTTGCCTTGGACCTTCACTTGCCGGCCTCCTTAGCAAGCGCCTTGTCGCCGTGACCGGCGTTCTCGAGCTGGTCCAACGCGGCGATCTCCGGGTGGTGCAGATCGAACGCCGGGGATTCCGAACGGATGCGCGGCAGCGTCGTGAAGTTGTGCCGCGGCGGCGGGCAGGACGTCGCCCACTCGAGCGAACGGCCGTAGCCCCACGGGTCGTCGACCTCGATCTTCTTGCCGTACTTGGCCGTCTTCCAGATGTTGTAGAAGAACGGCAGGATCGACAGACCCAGCAGGAACGAGGAGATCGTCGAGATCGTGTTCAGCGCGGTGAAGCCGTCGGCCGCGAGGTAGTCCGCGTAACGACGCGGCATGCCCTCGACGCCCAGCCAGTGCTGCACCAGGAACGTGCCGTGGAAGCCGATGAACAGCGTCCAGAAGGTGATCTTGCCGAGGCGCTCGTCGAGCATCTTGCCCGTGAACTTCGGCCACCAGAAGTGGAAGCCCGCGAACATCGCGAAGACGACCGTTCCGAACACCACGTAGTGGAAGTGCGCCACCACGAAGTACGAGTCCGAGATGTGGAAGTCCAGCGGCGGCGCGGCCAGGATGACACCGGTCAGACCACCGAAGGTGAAGGTGATCAGGAAGCCGATCGCCCAGAGCATCGGAGTCTCGAAGGACAGCGAGCCCTTCCACATCGTTCCGATCCAGTTGAAGAACTTCACGCCGGTTGGCACGGCGATGAGGAACGTCATGAAGGAGAAGAACGGGAGCAACACTCCGCCGGTGACGTACATGTGGTGCGCCCACACCGTCACGGAGAGACCGGCAATGGCGATCGTGGCGCCGATGAGGCCGGAGTAACCGAACATCGGCTTGCGCGAGAACACCGGGATGACTTCGGAAATGATTCCGAAGAATGGCAGGGCGATGATGTACACCTCTGGGTGTCCGAAGAACCAGAAGAGGTGTTGCCAGAGCAACGCGCCGCCATTACTGGCGTCGAACACATGGGCACCGAACTTGCGGTCCGCCTCCAGGGCGAACAGCGCGGCGGCCAGGACCGGGAAGGCCAGCAGGACCAGCACACCGGTCAGCAGCACGTTCCACACGAAGATCGGCATACGGAACATCGTCATGCCAGGAGCGCGCATGCAGATGATCGTGGTGATGAAGTTGACCGAGCCGAGGATCGTACCGAAGCCGGAGAAGGCCAGACCCATGATCCACATGTCGGCGCCGACGCCCGGCGAGCGGACCGCGTCCGACAGCGGGCTGTAGGCGAACCAGCCGAAGTCGGCGGCGCCCTGCGGCGTGAGGAAGCCACCCACCGCGATGAGCGAGCCGAACAGGTACAGCCAGTAGGCGAACATGTTCAGTCGCGGGAACGCGACGTCGGGCGCGCCGATCTGGAGCGGCATGATCCAGTTCGCGAAACCGGAGAACAGCGGCGTCGCGAACATCAGCAGCATGATCGTGCCGTGCATCGTGAACGCCTGGTTGAACTGCTCGTTCGACATGATCTGCGTGCCGGGTCGAGCGAGTTCGGCGCGCATGAAGAGCGCCATGACGCCGCCGATGCAGAAGAACGCGAACGACGTGACCAGATAGAGCGTGCCGATCGTCTTGTGGTCAGTGGTGGTCAGCCACTTGATCACCGTCGCGCCGGGGCGCTTGGGCCGGGCCGGCAGCTCGTTCTCGTACGAGTCGCTTGCTGCCGCGGCACCCTGGGGTTCATTGAGGATGCTCACGTTGTCTTCGTCTCCCGGTTCTTCTCGTGGTCCGTCTGGGCGATGCCAGCCGGGACGTAACCGGTCTGCCCCTTCTTGGCGAGGTCCTTGAGGTGCTGCTGGTAGCGCTCAGGAGAGACGACCTTCACGTTGAACAGCATCCGGGAGTGGTCGACGCCGCAGAGCTCGGCGCACTTGCCCAGGAAGGTCCCCTCCTTGTTGGGGGTCACCTCGAAGGAGTTGGTGTGGCCCGGAATGACGTCCTGCTTCATGAGGAACGGCACCACCCAGAAGGAGTGGATGACGTCACGCGAAGTGAGAACGAAGCGGACCTTCTCGCCCTTGGGGAGCCAGAGGGTCGGGCCGGGGTTGTTGGTCTGCGGGTTCCGCTCACCCGGGGTACCGACCTCGTAGACGCCGCCGGCGTTCGCCGGGAAGTCGTCCTTGAAGCGCTTCGGGATCGCCGAGAGCTCCTTGGAGGTCTTGGCGTCACCGTCGACACCCGGCACGTTCTCGACGTAGTTGAAGCCCCAGCTCCACTGGTAGCCGACCACGTTGACGGTGTGCGCGGGCTTGTCGTCGAGCTTCAGGAGCTTCGACTCGTCACGCGCGGTGAAGTAGAAGAGGACCGAGACCACGATCAGCGGAACGATCGTGTACAGCGCCTCGAGCGGCATGTTGTACCGGGTCTGGGTGGGGACCTCGATCTTGGTGCGGCTGCGCCGGTGGAAGATGACACTCCACAGGATCAGACCCCACACCAGCACGCCCGTGGCGAGCGCTGCCGCCCACGAGCCCTGCCAGAGGGAGAGGATCCTAGGGGCCTCCTCCGTCACCGGGGTGGGCATACCAAGACGAGGGAAGTCCTTGTATGTGCAACCGGTAGCGGTTACCAGGATCAGGCCCGCAGTCAGCACCTGCGGCAGCTTCCGCCGCATCGGGCGCCGCGACGAGCGGTCGGAGCCGTTGGGACTCACGTAGCGCCTTCCCGAGAGTCTCGCCCGCGCTCTTTGGTTGGCTACGGCCGCCATCTCGCTGGTCGCTCGCCGCCCTGGCACACGGGCAGGGGTTTGGATGTTTATGCGGACCAAACCCTACTGGACGCTATTTGGGGTCGCGCGGGGAGGGTGCCTAACGCGCCGCGGGTCACTCCGAAGGGTGGGATCGGGGGGCGTTTGTGGGTTTCTGACGGTGGGTCGGGGTGGGGGTCAGCCCCAGGGGGCCGGGGGTCGCCGCGCCGCGGGGTGCGGTCGGACGTGGTTGACGTGCGCGGTTCCCCGCGCCCCTTGAGGTACCCGTACCTGGCCGCCCCGACAGGCGAAGGTCGAGCGTGGTTGACGTGCGCGGTTCCCCGCGCCCCTTGAGGTAGCCGTTCCCGGCCGCCCCGACAGGCGAGGTCGGGCGTGGTTGACGTGCGCGGTTCCCCGCGCCCCTTGAGGCAGCCGTTCCCGGCCGCCCCGACAGGCGAAGGTCGGGCGCGCCCCTGAGGTATCCCGGTCCTGGGGTCCCCGTAGCTTTGGGGGGTGGTGTACTTCGATGTGGCCTCGGCCGCTCCTCTGCATGCGGTCGCTCGGCAGGCGCTGGAGGCGTCGCTCGACGAAGGGTGGGCCGATCCGTCCCGGTTGTACCGGGAGGGGCGGCGGGCGCGGTTGCTGCTCGACGCCGCGCGGGAGGCGGCCGCGGAGGCCGTGGGGTGCAGGCCCGACGAGCTGGTGTTCACCTCGTCCGGGACCCGGGCGGTGCACGACGGGATCGCGGGGGCGCTCGCTGGGCGGCGACGCGCCGGACGTCACCTGGTGGTGTCAGCCGTCGAACATTCCTCCGTCCTCCATTCGGCGGCGGCGCACGAGGACCTCGGTGGAACGGTGACCCAGGTCGGCGTGGGCCGCGAGGGGCGCGTGCCGGTCGAGGCGTTCCGGGAGGCGCTGCGGGAGGACACCGCGCTCGCCTGCCTCCAGTCCGCCAACCATGAGGTGGGGACCGAGCAGCCGGTCACCGAGGTGGCCGACGCCTGCCGGGAGGCCGGGGTGCCGCTCTTCGTGGACGCGGCGCAGTCGCTGGCCTGGGGGCCGGTGCCGGGCGACTGGTCGCTGCTCGCCGGGAGCGCCCACAAGTGGGGAGGCCCGGCGGGGGTCGGGCTGCTCGTCGTGAGGAAGGGGACCCGGTTCGCTCCCCAAGGGCCCGCCGACGAGCGGGAATCGGGGCGGGCCGCCGGATTCGAGAACATTCCGGGCATCGTGGCCGCCGCGGCGGCGCTGCGGGCGGTGCGGGCGGAGGCCGCAGGGGAGGCGGCGCGACTCAGGGAGCTGACGGACCGGATCCGGACGCGGGTCCCCGAGCTGCTGCCGGACGTCGAGGTGGTCGGCGACCCGGCGCACCGGCTGCCGCACCTGGTGACGTTCTCCTGTCTCTACGTCGACGGGGAGAGCCTGCTGCACGGCCTCGACCACGCCGGTTTCTCCGTCTCCTCCGGCTCGTCGTGCACGAGCGGCACCCTGACGCCGAGCCATGTGCTGCGCGCGATGGGTGTGGTGAGCGAGGGGAACGTACGGGTGTCGCTGCCGCTGGGCGCGGCGGCCGCCGACGTCGACCGCTTCCTCGACGTGCTGCCGGGCGTGGTGACCGGGGTCCGGGAGAAGCTGGGCGCGCCGACCGCCGGGGCGGAGGGCTCGGCGGACTCCGTGACGGTGGACGCTCTGGGCCTGACCTGCCCGCGGCCGGTCATCGAACTGGGCCGCGCGATCACCCGGGTCCGGGTGGGCGGCACGGTCACCGTCCTCGCCGACGACGAGGTCGCGGCGGTGGACATCCCGGCGTGGTGCTTCACCCAGGGCCACGAGTACGTGGGAGCGGAGCAGCGGGAAGCGGGCGGCGCCCTTTATACGGTGCGGCGGGGCATCTAGGGGCGCGGGGAACTGCGCGAACGCGACCACAAAAGAAACCGCGGCCGCGCTGCCCGACGAAAGAACAGCAACGGCCGCGGCCCCACCGAAGGCGTCAGCCGAGGTGGGCCTCAACCTCCATAGCGGCAGCGTCCCCGTAGGCCTTGCGGAACCGGTCCATGAACGGCGCCCGCCGCAGCTCGTACTCCTGCGTCCCCGTCGTCTCGATGACCAGCGTCGCGAGCATGCAGCCGACCTGCGCCGCGCGCTCGTGCGGGACGCCCCACGCGAGGCCGGACAGGAAGCCCGCGCGGAACGCGTCGCCGACGCCCGTCGGGT
Source organism: Streptomyces sp. SDT5-1 (assembly GCF_052245995.1). Classification (NCBI taxonomy): domain Bacteria; kingdom Bacillati; phylum Actinomycetota; class Actinomycetes; order Kitasatosporales; family Streptomycetaceae; genus Streptomyces; species Streptomyces sp. SDT5-1. The sequence continues at coordinate 2,767,855 of NZ_CM125963.1, forward strand.
CGACCTTGGCCTCCTCCTCCGGGACGCCGACCTCGATCGGGTCCTCGCCGACCTTCTCGATGCGCACGCCGCGCGCGCCGAGCGTGGTGACGCGGTGGCCGACCTTGCCGAGGATCTCCTCGTCGGTCCAACCGGTCTTCGACTCGATGAGGCCCTTCTCGTACTCGTTCGAGAAGAGGTACGTGGCGCCGTCGAGGAGCGTGCGGATCTCGTCGCCGTCCATGCGCGCGATCTGCTGCGAGAAGTCGGCGGCGAACGGGATCCCGCGCGAGCGGCACTCCTCCGTGTGGCGCAGCATCGCCTCCGGGTCGTCCGCGCCGATGAGCACCAGGTCGAGGCCGCCGACACGGTCGGCGACGGTCTTCAGCTCGATGAGCCGGGCCTCGCTCATGGCGCCCGTGTAGAAGGAGCCGATCTGGTTGTGGTCGGCGTCGGTGGTGCACACGAAGCGGGCGGTCTGGAGGGTCTCGGAGATCCGGACCGAGTTCGTGTCGACGCCGTGGCGCTCGAGCCACGCGCGGTACTCGTCGAAGTCGGAGCCGGCCGCGCCCACCAGGATCGGGCCCGTACCGAGCTGTCCCATGCCGAAGGCGATGTTCGGCCCTACGCCGCCGCGGCGTACGTCGAGGGCGTCGACGAGGAAGGAGAGGGAGACCGTGTGCAGCTGGTCGGCGACCAGCTGGTCGGCGAAACGGCCGGGGAAGGTCATCAGGTGGTCGGTGGCGATGGAGCCGGTGACTGCGATTCGCACGGCGTGAGCACGCTTCCTGAATAAGGGGAGGAGTTGACGCTTCACGCTACCCGCTCGGGGCGCCCGGCCTGAAGTATGGAAAATGCCTGATAGTGGGTCTTTCTTCGGATGTCACCTCGGGGCTACCGTTCCTTCATGACCTACGACGTGTCAGGCACGATCCAGGGTGAGCTCGCGGCGCTGCGCGGCGACGGCGTCCGGATGCTTCCGCACTGGGTGACGCCACCGGCGCCGTGGGAGGCCGAGCGGACGTCCGCCGCGGCCGGACCCGCCGGGATCCACGGGGTCGTGGTGCCCGAGTCGTCCGCGCGTCTGATCGACTCCCTGGCCGGTTTCGACGACTGAGACGCCCGACGGGAACCGCGCCGCGCCCCGCCCCGTCCCATCGGTGACCCCCGGTGCGAAGGAGCGATGCGGTGAGCGGCGAAGAGCGGACGCGGGACCGGCACCCGCGACGGCGTACGGCGGCTGTCGTGTCGGTCGCGGCGGCCGTCCTGCTCGCCGGTGGCGGCGCCGCGTATCTGGCGGCGAACGCGTCGGGCGGCTCCGACGAGGAGTCCTCGGCGCGGCCCGGCGGCGCGAGCGGGGGCACTCCCCCGCCGCTGGCCCTGGACGGCTGGACGGACGGCTCCGCCGCGTCCGGCCCGTCCGACCCGGCGGGTTCGGCGCCGCCCGGCATCGCGCCCGGGGAGCCGGACCCGAACGGCACCCGCTACAAGGCGGCCACCTCCCTCCCGGCCGGCCCCGCGAAGGCCCCGGTCCACCGGGCACAGGGCGAGGTGACCGCCGCCGACGCGGCCCGGCTCGCCGAGGCCCTCGACGTCGAGGGGAAGCCGCGGCCGTCCGGCGACGCCTGGAAGATCGGCCCGGCGAAGGACGGCTCGGGCCCGTCGCTGCAGGTGAACCGGAAGGCGCCGGGGACCTGGACCTACGCGCGGTACGCGCCGTCCACCGACGGCAAGTGCGGCGGCGTGGCGAAGTGCGGGAACCCGGACGGCGGGCACGCGGTGAGCGAGGCCGCCGCGAAGCGGGCCGCGGCGCCCGTGCTGAAGGCCCTCGGTCAGGACGACGCGGCGCTGGACGCGAAGCAGTTGATGGGCGCGACCCGGGTGGTGAACGCGGACCCGGAGGTCGGCGGGCTGCCCACGTACGGCTGGTCGACCGGGATCCAGGTCGGCGCGGACGGCCATGTGGTCGGTGGCAGCGGCCGGTTGAAGGCTCCGGCCAAGGGCGCCGAGTATCCGACGGTCGGGGCGCGGGAGGCGCTGGAGCGGATGAACGGAGCGGCGGCCGGTGGCCGGGTGTCGGTGGGCGGGTGCGCGAGCCCCGTGCCGCTCGGCGACGGCAAGGACGCGAGCTGCGGGTCGGCGCCGCCTCCGGAGCGGTCGACGGTCGACGTCACGAAGGCGACGTTCGGGCTCGCCGCGCACACCGTCGCGGGGCGCGAGGCGCTGGTGCCGTCGTGGCTGTTCGAGGTGCGGCCGACCGGCGCGGACGCCGCGTTCACGGTGGCGTATCCGGCGGTGGAGCCGACGTACCTGGCGGCGCCGAGGAGCACGCCGACGCCCACGCCCACGCCGTCCTCCGGCAGTGACACCCGTACGGTGCGGGTGCAGGGGTACAGCGACCGGGGGAAGACGCTGACCGTGCACTTCACGGGCGGGGTGTGCGCCACGTACGCGGCGTCGGCCGAGGAGTCGGCGGGGCGGGTGACGGTGAAGGTCACCGAGACGGAGAAGAAGGGCACGGTCTGCGTGCAGATGGCGAAGTTCTATACGTTGCCGGTGACGCTCGACGCGCCGCTCGACGGGCGGAAGGTGGTGTCGGCCGACGGAGCCGCCGTGCCGCACGCGCGGAAGAACGCGCCGGGCGGGGTGGAGCCGGCGCCCCGCGGCTGAGCGGAGCACGCGAGAACGCCGAAGGGGCGGCCCCAGCTGGGGCCGCCCCTTCTCGCCGCGAAGCCGTAAGGCTTAGCTGAACGAGTCGCCGCAGGCGCAGGAGCCCGTCGCGTTCGGGTTGTCGATCGTGAAGCCCTGCTTCTCGATGGTGTCGACGAAGTCGATGGAGGCGCCGCCCAGGTACGGGGCGGACATGCGGTCGGTGACGACCTTCACGCCACCGAAGTCCTTGACGACGTCGCCGTCGAGGGAACGCTCGTCGAAGAAGAGCTGGTAGCGCAGGCCGGAGCAGCCGCCGGGCTGAACAGCCACACGCAGGGCCAGGTCGTCACGGCCTTCCTGGTCGAGCAGAGCCTTGACCTTGGCCGCGGCGGCGTCGCTCAGGATGATGCCGTCGCTGACGGTGGTGGTCTCGTCCGATACGGACATCTACATCTCTCCCGGGTTGTACGGAGACTGCTTGCCGACCATTGCTAACCGGCAAAGGCCCGGATCCATTCCGGGTTTCGCACTTCTTCTCTTCATGCTCGCACACCGGGCGCGGGCGGGGCACGGGGCGGCCGCGGGCGATTGCGTCACATCGACGAATTCACCATCGTCAAACTGACGTGAAGCACGTATGATAGATAGCGTCATTTCGACGAAAAGTCGGAGCAGAGCTAAGAAAGGGTGCGTGACGTGACCACGGCCCAGTCCCCCCAGGCCCCCGTCGACCTGGACGTTTCCCCGACGCCGCTGGCGCTCCTGCTGCTCGGCCGCGAGGCCGACCCCCAGAGCGAGCGCGGCGTGGAGTGCCCCGGCGACCTGCCCTCCCCGTCCGACCCGGACCTGGTGGAGCGGGCGCGCGCGGCCAAGGAAAAGCTCGGAGACAAGGTGTTCGTGCTCGGGCACCACTACCAGCGCGACGAGGTCATCCAGTTCGCGGACGTCACCGGGGACTCCTTCAAGTTGGCGCGGGACGCGGCGGCGCGGCCCGAGGCCGAGTACATCGTGTTCTGCGGTGTGCACTTCATGGCCGAGTCGGCCGACATCCTGACCGGGGACGACCAGAAGGTGGTCCTGCCCGACCTCGCCGCCGGCTGCTCCATGGCCGACATGGCGACGGCCGAGCAGGTCGCCGAGTGCTGGGACGTGCTGACGGAGGCCGGTGTCGCCGAGTCCGTCGTGCCCGTCTCGTACATGAACTCGTCCGCGGACATCAAGGCGTTCACGGGCAAGCACGGCGGCACGATCTGTACGTCGTCCAACGCCGAGCGCGCGCTGAACTGGGCGTTCGAGCAGGGCGACAAGGTGCTCTTCCTGCCGGACCAGCACCTGGGCCGCAACACGGCCGTCCGTGACCTCGGCATGTCGCTCGACGACTGCGTCGTCTACAACCCGCACAAGCCGAACGGCGGGCTCACCGCCGAGGAGCTGCGGGCCGCGAAGATGATCCTGTGGCGCGGGCACTGCTCCGTGCACGGGCGGTTCTCGCTGGACTCGGTGAACGACGTGCGGGAGCGCATACCGGGCGTGAACGTGCTGGTGCACCCGGAGTGCAAGCACGAGGTCGTCGCGGCGGCCGACTACGTCGGGTCGACCGAGTACATCATCAAGGCTCTTGAGGCGGCGCCGGCCGGGTCCAAGTGGGCCATCGGCACGGAGCTGAACCTCGTGCGCCGCCTCGCCAACCGGTTCGCGCCGGAGGGCAAGGAGATCGTCTTCCTCGACAAGACGGTGTGCTTCTGCTCGACCATGAACCGGATCGACCTGCCGCACCTGGTGTGGACGCTGGAGTCCTTGGCGGACGGCCAGTTGGTCAACCGGATCGAGGTCGACCGCGAAACCGAACAGTTCGCGAAGCTGGCTCTTGAACGGATGCTGGCGCTGCCGTAACCCGTGACGAACGGAAGCGGGGCGAGCGCCGGATGAACGCTCGCCCCGCACCGGGGTGCCGTCGTCAGGCGTTGGCCGGCTCCGGGTCCGGGTCGGCAGCCGGGGCCTGGGGCGGAAGCCCCGAACCGCCACCGCGCTTGGCCGCGCGCTTGGTGGCGCGGCGTTCCTTGCGGAGTTCCAGCATCGCGTAGAGCGTCGGGACCAGGAGGAGCGTCAGCAGGGTCGACGTGATCAGGCCGCCGATCACGACCACCGCGAGCGGCTGCGCGATGAAGCCGCCCTCGCCCGTGACGCCCAGCGCCATCGGGAGCAGCGCGAAGATCGTCGCGAGGGCCGTCATCAGGATCGGCCGGAGGCGGTGGCGGCCGCCCTCGACGACCGCCTCGACCACCCCGAGCCCCTGGGCCCGGTACTGGTTGATCAGGTCGATGAGCACGATCGCGTTCGTGACCACGATACCGATGAGCATCAGCATGCCGATCATCGCGGGCACCCCCATCGGCGTCCCCGTGGCGACGAGCATCCCGATCGCACCGGTCGCCGCGAACGGGATCGAGACCAGCAGGATCAGCGGCTGGGCCAGCGACCGGAACGTCGCCACGAGCAGCATGAAGACGATCGCGATCGCCGCGAGCATCGCGAGGCCGAGGTTCTTGAACGCCTCGTCCTGGTCCTCGCTGACGCCGCCGATGGTCGCCGTGGCGCCCTTCGGAAGGTCGAGCGAGTTCAGCTTCGTCTGGAGGTCGGCGCTGACCGCGCCCGTGTTGTCGCCGTCCGGCTTCGCCGTGATCGTCGCCGCGCGGGCGCCGTCGATCCGGGTCATCGAGACCGGCCCGTCGACCGTCTTCACCGTGGCGATGTCGCCGAGGGTGACGCCCCGGCCCACCGGCAGCTTCTTCAGCTCGGCCATCGTGGTGGCCGGCTTCGCCGACTTCACGACGATGTCCCGCTCGGTGTCGTCGAGGGTCGCCTTGCCGCTGGTGGTACCACGCACCGCCTGCGTGACGAAGGCGCCGAGCGTCGTGTCGTTGAACCCGGCGGCGGCCGCCTTGGAGTTGGCCTTCACGGAGATCCGCGGCACCGACTGCGACAGGTCGCTCGCCACGTCGGTGACGTCGTCGAGGGAGGCGACCGCGTCGCGCACCTGCTCGGACGCCTTCTCCAGCACGTCGCCGTCGGCGGCCTTCACGACCACGGACAGGTCCTGGTTGCCGAAGCCGTCACCGGCCGCGATCGTCGTCGTGCCGACGCCGGAGAGCTGCCCGAGCTCGCGCTCGATGCGCTTCTGCGTGGCCTCGTACGTCGAGCTGTCCTTCAGCTTGATCTGGTACGACGCCTGGTTGGTGTCGGTGCCGCCGCCGAAGGCCGCCATGAAGCCGGAGGAGCCGATGGTGACCTGGTAGTCCTCGATCTCGTCGATGCCGGAGAGCATCTTCTCGATCTTCTTCGCGGAGGCGTCGGTCGCCGACAGGCTGGTGCCGGGCTTCAACTCCTGCTTGATGGAGAGGACTTCCTGGTCGCCCTGGTCGAAGAAGTTCGTCTTGAGCATCGGCGCCATGCCGAACGTGCCGACGAGCACGACGACCGCGATCAGCAGCGAGGTGAAGCGGCGACGCGTGGCGAAGCGCAGCACGGGAACGTAGCTCCGCTGCAGCCAGGAGCGCGCCTCCTTCTCCTCGGCCGTGCGCCTGGCCTCCTCCGGGTCGACGCCGCGGGCCGCCTTGGGCGGGCGCAGGAACCAGTAGGAGAGCACGGGCACGACCGTCAGCGACACCAGCAGGGAGGCCAGCAGCGCCGCGGTGACGGTGATGGAGAACGAGCCGAACAGCTCGCCCACCATGCCGCCGACCAGGCCGATCGGCAGGAAGACCGCGACGGTGGTGAGGGTCGAGGACGTCACCGCGCCCGCGACCTCGCGCACGGCCTTGAGGATCGCCTCCTTGCGCTCCTCCCCGTAGCCGAGGTGCCGCTTGATGTTCTCCAGGACCACGATCGAGTCGTCGACGACGCGGCCGATCGCGATGGTCAGCGCGCCGAGCGTGAGCATGTTCAGCGACAGGTCGCCGGTCCACAGCACGATCAGCGCGAGGACGACGGAGAGCGGGATGGAGACCGCGGTCACGAGCGTCGAGCGCAGCGACGCCAGGAAGATCAGGATCACGATGACCGCGAAGAGCAGGCCGAGCGCGCCCTCCGTGGTCAGGCCCGAGATGGACTTGGAGACGGCCGGGCCCTGATCGCTGACAACGGTCACCGTGGCGCCGGAGCCGAGGTCGTCGCGGAGCTGCGGCAGCTTGTCCTTGACGGCCTTGGAGATGGAGACGGCCGAACCGTCGTGGTCCATGGTGACCGCGAGCGCGAGGCTGGGCTTGCCGTCGGTGCGGGTGATGGAGTCGGCCGTGGACGGCTGCTGCTTCACCGTGGCGATGTCACCGAGGCGTACGGGCTTCTTGACGCCCTCACCCGTGATCATCAGGTCCTGGATCTGCTTCAGGGACGTGAAGCCGCCGCCGACCTGCACCGTACGGTTCTTGCCTGCCTCGTCGAGCGAGCCCGCGGGCAGTGTGGCGCCACCGGCCTGCAACGACTGGCTGAGCGCCTGCGGGTCGACACCCGCCGCGGCCATCTTCCGGTCGTTCGGCGTGACGTCGACCTGGAGGTCGCGGACGCCGTCCACGGTCACCTGCGAGACGCCGTCGATGTCCTTCAGCGTCGGCACGACGGACGTGTCGAGCTGGTCGGCGAGCGCCTGCTGGTCCTTGTCGGAGGTGACGGCGAGGACGACGGTCGGGATGTCGTCGGTCGAGCCCGCGACGACCTGCGGGTCGACGTCGTCGGGCAGTTGGGCGCGGGCCCGGTTGACCGCCTGCTGGACGTCGGCGACGAGCTGCTTGGTGCCGTCCGTGCCGTAGTCGAACTGGGCCATCACCAGGGCGTTGCCCTCGCTGGCCGTCGACGTGACACCGGTGATGCCGTCGACGGCGTCGATGGAGTTCTCGAGCGGCTCGACGACCTGCTTCTCCACCACGTCGGGTGACGCGCCCTGGTAGGGGGCGATGACGGAGACCATCGGCAGTTCGATCGAGGGCAGCAGCTGCTGCTTGAGCTGAGGGATGGCTATCGCGCCGAAGACGATCGCGATGATCGAAATCAGCCCGATGAGGGCGCGTTGGGCGAGGCTGAATCTCGACAGCCAGGACATGGGTCTGGTCTCCGTGACGTGAGCGGAAGATGAAGGCCCGTGGCATGACAACCGGTGCGGTGCGAGGCGTGGGGCCCACGGTCCACCCTCGGTCATGCGTGCGAGCCGATTCGTCGCTCCCAGGTCCCGTTCTCGTCCGGCGCGTACTGCGCCCGTAGTACGCGCCCCGTCGGGGTCACTCCACCCGTGGACGTACCAGCCCCGACTCGTACGCGATGACGACAAGTTGGGCGCGGTCGCGGGCGCCGAGCTTGGCCATGGCGCGGTTGACGTGGGTCTTCACGGTGAGCGGGCTGACCTCGAGGCGCTCGGCGATCTCGTCGTTCGAGTGGCCGCCCGCGACCTGCACCAGGACCTCGCGCTCGCGGCCCGTGAGCGCGGCGAGCCGCTCGGCGCGGCCGTCCGCGAGGCGCTCCCCCTCCTCGTGCCCCTCCCCCTGCGCGAGGAACTTGGCGATCAGCCCCTTGGTCGCGGCGGGCGAGAGCAGGGCGTCGCCCGCGGCCGCGATCCGGACGGCGCCGAGCAGTTCGTCGGGCTCGGCGCCCTTGCCGAGGAAGCCGGAGGCGCCGGCCCGCAGCGACTCCACCACGTACTCGTCGACCTCGAACGTCGTCAGCATCACGACGTGCACGTGGCACAGGTCCGGGTCGGCGGTGATCTCCCGGGTCGCGGCGAGGCCGTCGGTGCCGGGCATCCGGATGTCCATGAGGACGACGTCGGGACGCTCCGACCGGGCGAGGCGGACGGCCTCCGCGCCGTCGGACGCCTCCCCCACCACCTCCATGTCGGGCTCCGAGTCGACGAGCACGCGGAAGGCGCTGCGCAGCAGGGCCTGGTCGTCGGCGAGGAGGACCCGGATCGTGGGGGCGGGGCTGGTCATGTGGTGGCGTCCTCGGGGGTGTCGGTGACGTCGGCTCCGGCGCCGCCGGCGGTCGGGCGGGCCTTCGTCGGAAGGATCGCATGGACGCGGAAACCGCCTCCGTAGCGCGGTCCCGCGGTGAGGGTGCCGCCGAGGGCGGTGACGCGTTCGCGCATGCCGAGGAGGCCGTGGCCGCCGTGCGCGTCGGGGTCGCGGGGGCGGTCGGCGGGTTCCGCGCCCGGCCCGTCGTCGAGGATCGTGATCTCCGCGTTCGGTCCCACGCGTACGACGCTGACCTCGGCCCTGGCGTCGGGGCCCGCGTGCTTCTGTACGTTCGTCAGCGCTTCCTGTACAACGCGGAAGGCGGCGAGGTCGACGGCGGCGGGCAGCGGCGGGGCGTCCTGCGCGCGGGCCACCTCCACGGGCAGGCCCGCGTGCCGGAAGGTGTCGACGAGGTCGTCGAGCCGGTCGAGGCCGGGGGCCGGTTCGGTGGGGGCCTCCGGGTCGCCGGTCTGCCGCAACAGGCCGACGGTGGCGCGGAGTTCGTTGAGCGCGGAGCGGCTGGCCTCGCGGACGTGCCCGAGGGCCTCCTTCGCCTGATCGGGACGCCGGTCCATCACGTGGGCAGCGACGCCGGCCTGCACGTTGACGAGGGCGATGTGGTGCGCGACGACATCGTGCAGATCACGGGCGATGCGCAGGCGTTCCTCCGCGACGCGGCGGCGGGCCTCCTCCTCGCGGGTGCGCTCGGCCCGTTCGGCGCGCTCCCGGATCGCGGTGACGAACGCGCGCCGGGAACGGACCGCGTCGCCCGCGGCCGCGGCCATCCCCGTCCACGCGAAGATCCCCAGGTTCTCCTGCGCGTACCAGGGCAGCGGGCCCGCGAACATCGCGACGCCGGTCAGTACGGCCATGGTGGCCAGGCCGACGCGCCAGGTGGTGGGGCGGTCCGTGGTCGCGGCGACCGTGAACAGGGCGACGACGGCGGACATCACCACGGGGGCGCGGGGGTCGCCCGTGACCAGTTCGACGACGGAGACGGTGGCCGTCGCGGCCAGTACGTACCAGGGGGCGCGGCGGCGGAACACGAGGGCGGTGGCGCCGAGCAGCATCAGGACGAGGCTGAGGACGTCCGGGGTTCTTGCGCCCCACGCGTACGTTCCCTCCGGGCCGTGCGGGTCCACGAAGGAGCCGGCGACCATGCAGAGGAGGACGCCGAGGGCGAGGGCGGCGTCCAGGGCCAGCGGGTGCGTCCTGGCCCACCGTACGAAGCGGTTCACCGGCTTCACGGTAGCGGGTCACCTGCGTGTGCAGGCGGTCGACCGGGGGGCGGATGGGCTCGGTCGACCGGGGGTGGGGTGGGTTGTCCGGGGGACGGTCAGGGGTTGGGTGCGCGGCGCCGTGGTGAGGCCACCGGGCTCGGCTGCGCCGGAGCTTGCGACGCGGCTGCCGCCGCCCCTCTTCCTCCGTACCGCCGGGCACGCCCCGAGCGTTCCGGACACCCGCACGGTGTCCCGCTCCCGTGCCCGCTCATCTCCCACCCTCCCGCCCCCATGGGCCGGGCGCGGTCAACCAAGTTGCGAAGCGGCCCCCCGTACGCGGTTCGTTAGGCGCGGATGGGCAATCCAAGTTCTCCCGGCGATTGAGGACAAGGGGTCTGGGACGGAGCTCCCGGCGAAGGGGCCGACGCCAAAGGACGAACGGTTCAGCCGAGGGGACCCTGCTGGGCCCGACTGAACGCGCTCGTCCTCGGACCAGGGGCTGGGGCCGAGACCCGCCGGTGCCGACTGGACCGGGACCCCGAAGGGCCGCCCCGTCCGGTGACGGTGAGCGGTGCTGCTGGGCGCGGGGCCCAGTGACCCCAAAGCCGTGCACCGGGGCGGAACCTCAGACCACGGGCAGCAAGCCCGGGCCCCTGCCGGTTCGGCCGGTGCGGCTCAAGTCCGAGGGGACGAACGCATGCCGGGCTGGCGTGGAGGCGCGACGCCCGGGGCGCAACAACCACCCCGGCGGCAGCCGGACCGGAACCCCGTCGGAGCGACGCCCCCGGAGGGGGCGGGTGGGTGGGAGAAGGGCGGGGGGAGGCTGCCCGGGTGGCCGGAAACGGTCGGGGCGCGTCGGCCGAAGCCACCGAACCCCGGTCGCCCGGAAATCCACCAACCGCCGGTCCCCGGTCACCCGGAACCCGCCGGTCGCCGCCCTCCCGGGAGCGAACCCCGGTCGCCCGGAGACCCGCCGCGCCGCGAGGGCCACGTCCCCGTACCCCCCGGAGGGGTTACCCGGGGATCAGGCCGTCGTCGCTGAGCATGGTGCGGACCTCGGAGAGGGTCGCGTCGGGCGCCGGCAGGATCAGCTCGGACGGCTCCAGGGCATCGTCCGGCAACGGGGTGCCGAGGCGACGGACCGCGTCGAGGAGAGCCGTGAGCGTACGGCGGAACCCCGCCTCGTCCCCGCTCTCCATCTCCGCGAGCAGCTCGTCGTCGAGCTTGTTGAGTTCGGTGAAGTGGTCGTCCGCCAACTCCACCTGCCCCTCCCCCATGATGCGGACGATCATGTCGGCCTCCAGCTATTGCTTGTCGAAGCGCGGGGTGTCCTGGGGCTGCTGCTGCGACGGCTGAGCCTGTCCCTGCTCCTGGCCGCCCTCGATCGCCTGCTGCGACGAGGCCGGGCCACCGGACAGCTCCGCCTTCATCCGCTGCAGCTCCAGCTCTACATCCGTACCACCGGAGAGCCGGTCCAGCTCGGCCTGGATGTCGTCCTTGGCCATGCCGGAGGGGTCGTCGAGCGCGCCGGAGGCCAGCAGTTCGTCGATGGCGCCGGCCCGCGCCTGGAGCTGCGCGGTCTTGTCCTCGGCACGCTGGATCGCCATGCCGACGTCGCCCATCTCCTCGGAGATGCCGGAGAACGCCTCGCCGATCCGGGTCTGCGCCTGCGCCGCGGTGTAGGTGGCCTTGATGGTCTCCTTCTTCGTACGGAAGGCGTCGACCTTGGCCTGGAGGCGCTGGGCCGCGAGGGTGAGCTTCTCCTCCTCGCCCTGGAGCGTCTGGTGCTGGGTCTCCAGGTCGGTGACCTGCTGCTGGAGCGCGGCGCGGCGGGACAGCGCCTCGCGGGCCAGGTCCTCGCGGCCGAGCGCGAGCGCCTTGCGGCCCTGGTCCTCCAGCTTGGACGACTGGGACTGGAGCTGACCGAGCTGCAGCTCCAGGCGCTTGCGGGAGGTCGCGACGTCCGCGACGCCCCTGCGTACCTTCTGGAGCAGCTCCAGCTGCTTCTGGTACGAGTAATCGAGGGTTTCGCGCGGGTCCTCGGCCCGGTCAAGGGCCTTGTTCGCCTTCGCGCGGAAGATCATCCCCATACGCTTCATGACACCGCTCATGGGCTTCGCGCGCCCCCTTCTGACAGATCCAGCCGATGGTCCAGCTCCAGCACTGCGACAGAAACCACAGTACGGGTCCTGCCTCTATTACCGCACTGTTCAGGTACGGATGCGCTCATCCCCGAGGACGACTGCTTCCGGCCCTGCTCCGGCGCAAGGAGTAGATGACCCCTGACGGAGGACGCCGGGTGTTGTCGGATCGTTCCCCACGGCCCTGTGTCCCACGCATGTCCACCACGTACCCTTGGCTTTTGTGTTCCGTAGCCGATCCAAGGACGACAAGGCCCAGGCCAAGCAGGCCCCGGTGACCATGTCCAAGCAGCCCCGAGACCCGCAGGCGCCCAAGGGCCGCCCCACGCCGAAGCGCAGCGAGGCCCAGACGCAGCGCCGCAGCGTGGCCAACACCAAGATGTCGCCGAAGGAGGCCCGCGCCCGCTCGCGCGACGAGCGTCGCACCGCGATGCAGCGCCAGCGCGAGGCGTTGGCCAACGGCGACGAGCGTTACCTGCCGGCCCGTGACAAGGGCCCGGTGCGCAGGTTCGCGCGCGACTTCGTCGACTCGCGCTTCGCGATCGCCGAGTACTTCCTGCCGATGGCGGTGGTCATCCTCGTCCTGAGCATGATCCGCGTCGGCTCGCTCCAGAACATCGCGCTGCTGCTGTGGCTGTTCGTGATCGTCGCGATCGTCGTCGACTCGGCGGTGACCGGTTTCCGGCTGCGGAAGATCCTCGCGGAGAAGTTCCCGAACGAGAACCGCAAGGGCGCCGTCGCCTACGCGCTGATGCGCACGCTCCAGATGAAGCGGCTGCGGCTGCCGAAGCCGCAGGTCAAGCGCGGAGAGCGGCCCTGAGCCCAGACCGCGCGAGCGGCGCCGACGCCTTCGCCGGCGACGCCGTTCACGCATGGCTGGACAAGCTCGGGGGGCTGCGCAACATCGTGCGGCAGGAGCTCGTGGCCCGGCAGCTCGACGAGCAGCTGGCCGGCCGGTTCCCCGTCGGTCAGCGGCTGCGGGTGCTCGACGTGGGGATGGGCCAGGGCACGCAGGCGCTGCGGCTCGCCCGCGCCGGGCACAAGGTGACCGGTGTGGAGCAGGATCCGGAGATGGTCGCCGTGGCGGGCCGGGCGCTCGCCACGGAGCCCGCGGGGGTCCAGGACCGGGTCAGGCTCGTGCAGGGCAGCGGCATGGACACCGGCGTGCACTTCCTGCCGGGCAGCTTCGACGTGGTGCTCTGCCACGGTGTGCTGATGTACGTCGAGGATCCCGACGCGCTGCTCGCGGGTCTGGCCCGGATGCTGGCGCCGGGCGGCCTGCTGTCGCTGGTCGTACGGAACGGGGACGCGCTCGCGATGCGTCCCGGGCTCGCCGGTGACTGGATCACGGCGCTGGGGGCGTTCGAGACGACGAAGTACCGGAATCGGCTCGGGCTCGACGTCAGGGCCGACCGGCTCGACGCGCTGACGGAGACGCTCGCCGGGATCGGGGCGCCGCTGCACTCCTGGTACGGAGTGCGGGTCTTCACCGATCAGGTGGGGGACGACGCGGTGGCGCCGGAGCACGGGGAGCTGCAGACGCTGCTCGCCGCGGAGGAGAAGGCGGGCCGCCTGGACCCGTACCGGCGGGTGGCGGCGCTGCTGCACCTGTGCGGGGTGCGCGGCTGAGGTCGACCGAGGGCTCCGCCTCGGCCGACCTCGCTCCGTCGCGGCGGATGTGGTCGCGGTCGCTGGGGGCTCCGCCCCGGGCCCCGCTGCTCAATCTCCCCCAGACTCCGTCCGGGGGTACCCCTGCAGGGGCTCCAATTGCCCACCTGCGCCGGAGCTCGACGGCCGCTACGCCGACGTGTCCTCCGCGTGGAGGCTCATCGGGCCGTAGATGGTCTTGTCGTCCTCGAAGAGGGTGACCTGGTCCGCTCCGCCGTCGGCGAGCTGCTTCCAGTACTCGCCGACCCAGGACTCCGCGTCCCCCTGCGTGGTGAACTCCTCGGGCTGGACCGCCGGAGTCACCTCCGTCCCGTCGGACTTCTCGAACCGCCACATCCACGCAGCCATGTCAGCCTCCCGGTCTCGGACGTCCGCTGTGCCGCTTGTCACCGGAAGCCTATCCGGGCGCGCGTCGATCAAGGGGGCGCGGGAGGATCTTCCTGTGGAACTGACACTGCTCGGCACCGGTGGTCCCGAAGGGCTGCCCCGCCCCGACTGCCCCTGCGCCGCCTGCGCGACCGCGCTCGGCCGCGACGCCCGTGCCGCGACGGCGGTCCTGATCGACGGGACGCTGCTGCTCGACCTGACGCCGGGGGCCGCGTTCGCCGCCGCCCGTTCGGGGCACAGCCTCGGCGGCGTACGGCAGGTGCTGCTCTCGCATCCGCACGACGGGCCCGCCGTCGAGGTGCCCGCGGGGCTTCCGCAGCCCGGTCGGGTGCCGGACGGTCGGGAGCTGGCGTTGATGAGCGGGCATCGGGTGCGGGCGCTCGCCCTGGACGCGCCGGGGACCGGCTACGAGGTGACGGGGCCGGAGGGCGAGCGGCTGCTGTATCTGCCGCCGGGGACCGCGCCCGCCGGTTTCGACGAGCCGCGGGCGCCGTACGAGATGGTGCTCGCGGATGTCGTCGGGCGGCCGGACGCGCTGGCCAGGCTGCGCTCCGCGGGGGCGATCGGGGCGACGACGGACGTGGTCGCCGTGCATGTGGATCATGAAGTGCCGCCGGGGCCCGAGCTGACGCGGCGGCTCGCCGCTGCGGGTGCGCGGGCCGTGCCGGACGGGACGACGCTGGTCATCGGCGCGTACGAGGACGTGCCCGACGTGCCGCGCAGGACGCTGGTGCTCGGCGGAGCGCGGTCGGGGAAGTCGGTGGAGGCGGAGCGGCGGCTCGAGGCGTTCCCCGATGTGCTGTACGTGGCGACCGGCGGGACGCGCGGCGGGGACACGGAGTGGGCGCAGCGGGTGGCGGCGCACCGGGAGCGGCGGCCGGGGTCCTGGCGGACGGCCGAGACCTGCGATCTCGTACCGCTGCTCGAGGACCCGGAGGACACGGCGCCGCTGCTGGTCGACTGTCTGTCGCTGTGGCTGACGTACGCGATGGACGAGGTCGGTGCCTGGGACGACGCCGAGTGGGCGGGCGGCGGCGAGAGGGCACTGCGGGAGAAGGTGGCCGCGCTGGTCGGCGCGGTGCGTGGCAGCCGTCGTACGGTCGTCGCCGTGTCGAACGAGGTGGGGTCGGGGATCGTGCCGGCGACCGCTTCGGGGCGGCGCTACCGGGACGAGCTCGGCCGGCTGAACGCGGCGTTCGCGGCCGAGTGCGAGCACGTGCTGCTCGTCGTCGCCGGGCAGGCGCTGGCGCTGCGCGGCTGACGGTCGGGGCCGCGGGTCAGGCGTCGGGGTCGCGGCGGGCGATCACCCGGTAGGCGTTGCGGAAGCGGGTGCGGCGGGCGAGCGGGGCGAGGAGCCGGTCGGCGGTGCTGGCGGCGAGCAGCGCGGGGGCGACGGCGTGCGTGAGGAGTGTGCGCAGGGTGCGCTGGGCGTCGCTGGGGGCCTTGGTGCGCCAGGGCGCGTCGGTGTCGGGCAGGTGGTCGCCGACGAAGAGGGCGAGTCCCGCGGCGAGGTCGAGCGGGATGTGCGCCGCACGCCGGTCGACGGCGACGACGGTGTAGCCGAGGGCGCGCAGTTCGGTGCGGAGGTTGGCGAGCGGCACGAGGTGCCGACGCCGGGGCTGGAAGTACGCGATCCACCACTTGCCGAGGAGGCGCGCGAAGCGGCTGTCGGGGTCGGAGGCCTCGATCACGAGGTGCCCGCCGGGGCGCAGCACGCGGCGGGCGGCCTTCAGCTCCTCGCGCGGGTCGCGGGTGTGTTCGAGGTGGTGGAGCATGCTCAGCGCGTCGTAGCCGCCTTCGAGGCGGGGCGCGAGTTCGGTGAGGAGTCCGTGGTGGGCGCGCTCGACGCGGTCCGCCCTGCGGGCCTCCTGCAGTCCTTCGTCGCTGTCGAGGCCGTCGAAGGCGGTGTACGGCAGGAGTTCCTTGGCGACCTCGGCGAAGCGGCCGCGGCCGGTGCCGACGTCGAGCCAGCTCTCGGGTTCGATGTGCGCGGCGACGGCGCGGACACAGGACCGGTAGCGGCGGACGGCGGCGCGGGCGCCGAAGATCCGCTCGGCGTGGTCGGCGTAGCGGCCGTCGTGGTGGTCGCGCCCGTAGAACTCCTGGCCCTGCGGGGTGAGTCCGGGGTTCTGGAACGTGTGGCCGCAGGCGTCGCAGCGGTCGAGGACGAAGCTGCCGGGCTTGTGCTGGAGGAGGTCGGTGGTGCGCAGCCGGGTGCGCAGGCGGCTGCTGCCGCACCAGGGGCAGTCGGGGCGGCGTGGCTCGTGGAAGCGTTCGGTGCCCTGGGCGAGTTCGGTGAGGTAGGCGGGGCGGCGCTCGGCGACGGACCGGGTGGCGGTGGCGGGTGCGGTGACGGCCATGAGCTCAACTCCTGCTGTTGGTCGGGGAGTTCGGTGGGGCCTCCGGCGTGAGGGGCAGTGCGAGGCGGGCGTCGACGACGACGCCGACGGCTCCCGCGCGCAGGGCCGCGGCGGCGGAGCGGTCCGTGTCCGCGCGCACCCACACCGGCACGGCGTCGCCCGCCCCTCCGACCTCGGCGAGCACCCGCCGCAGCAGCCCGAGCGCGTCGGGGCCGCCGCGCCCATCCCCTCGTACGACCAGGCCCGCCGCGCCCTCCGCGACCGCGTCGCACGCCTGTCGTACGGCGGTGACCTCGGCGAGGACGCAGGGGGCCGGGACGTGGCCGATGCGCCACGGGGAGCCGGGGCCGAGCAGCACGGTGTGCGGGCCCGCGCCCTCGGTGTCCTGGATCTCGTCGGGGTGCAGGTCACAGCCGGCGGGGACGCGGACGCCGAACGCGGCGGGGACCCAGGTGCGGGCGAGGGCGAGCGCGGCGCGGGCGGGTTCGCCGCCGCGGCCGAGGTCGAGCACGCCGAGCCGGCCCGCCCTGCTGACGTCGGCCGCGAGCCGGGCGTCGGGTTCCGGGTGCGGGGTGACGCCGATGACCGTCGGGGGCTGCGCGGTGAGGACGGACATCGCGGGGGCTCCTGTCGGTTCTGCGGTGCGGCGGCGCGTACGGCGGGAACACCCGTACGCGAGGGGACAATTCACCGCGAAAACGAACGTAAGCGATCACCGACGGAGCGCTCCATGACACTCCGGAAGCGGCTCGGCACCGGGCGCGACAATCCGCCGTAAGGGGGCATCGGGGCCGGGCGCGACGGCCGGGGGCCCGGCGTTCGCGACGGCCGGTACTGTTCGGCGAATGAGCTCGCTGAACCTCGACGACTTCACCGATCTGATCGAGCGCCCCGACGGCGGGACCCGCCGCGACGCGGAGGAGCGCAGGGCCCGGTTCGCCGTGCCGCCCGGCGCGCTCGGCCGCCTCGACGAACTGGGCGAGTGGCTGAGCGCCGCCCAGGGCGCGGTGCCCGTACGAGCCGTCGCGCGCCCGCGCGTGGTGCTCTTCGCGGGCGACCACGGCGTGGCCGGGCTCGATGTCTCGAAGCGGCCCGCGGGCAGCGCCGCCGAGCTGGTCAGGGAGGTGGTCGAGGGCGCGTCCACGGGCGCGGTGCTCGCCCGCCGGCTGGGCGTCGGGGTCCGGGTCGTGGACCTCTCCCTCGACTGCGAGCCCGACGAACTCCCGCAGTCCGTCGACGACCGGCGGGTGCGACGCGGCTCCGGACGCATCGACACCGAGGACGCGCTCACCCTCGAGGAGGCGGAGGCCGCGTTCCGTGCGGGCATGGCGGTCGCCGACGAGGAGGCCGACTCCGGCACGGATCTCGTCGTGCTCGGCGACATCAGCGTCGGCGGTACGACGGCGGCGGCCACGCTGATCGCCGCGCTGTGCGGCACCGACGCCTCCGTCGTCACGGGCCGCGGCGGCGACCCCATCGACGACCTCGCGTGGATGCGCAAGTGCGCGGCGATCCGGGACGCGCTGCGCCGGGCCCGCCCCGTGCTCGGCGACCAGCTCCAGCTGCTCGCCACGGTGGGCGGCGCGGACCTCGCGGCGGCGACCGGCTTCCTGCTCCAGTGCGCGGTGCGGCGCACGCCCGTGCTCCTCGACGGCGTGGTCTCCGCGGCCTGCGCGCTCGTCGGCCAGCGCGTCGCGTTCCGCGCGCCCGACTGGTGGCTCGCGGCCCATGCCAGCGGCGAACCGGCGCAGGCGAAGGCGCTCGACCGGATGGCCATGGACGTCCTCCTCGACCAGGACGTCCGCGTCGGCGGCGGCACCGGCGGCCTCCTCGCCCTCCCGCTGGTCCAGGCGGCCGCCGCGCTCGCGGCGGAGCTGCCGGAGACGGCCGAGGCCCCGAAGGAAGACGACTAGCACCCGTGCACGGCATACGTTTCGCCTTCGGGACCCTCACCGTCCTTCGTGTGAAGGTCACCCGCTGGGACCGCGACACGGCCCGCGTCGGCATGCTCTGCGCGCCGCTGGCCGGCCTCGTCGTCGGCCTGGCCGCGGCGGCGGTGGGCGTGGCGCTGACCTTCCTCGGCGCGAACCCGCTGCTCGCCGCCGTCGCCGCGGTCGCGGTCCCCGCGGCGCTCACCCGGGGTCTTCACCTCGACGGGCTCGCGGACGTCGCGGACGGCCTGGGCAGCGGGAAGCCGGCCGACGACGCGCTGCGGATCATGAAGCAGTCGGACATCGGCCCCTTCGGCGTCCTCACGCTCGTCCTGGCGCTGCTCGCCCAGGTCGCGGTGCTGGCCGACCGGTTCGGGCAGTCGTGGTGGCACGGCGCCGTCGCGGCGACCGTCTCCGCGGTGACGGCCCGCCTCGCCCTGACGCTCGCCTCCCGCAGGGGCGTCCCCGCGGCCCGGCCGGAAGGGCTGGGAGCCGCGGTGGCGGAGACGGTGTCGCCGCGGGCGGCACTTCTGGTCGCCGTGGCGGTGGTCGCGCTGTGCGCCGCCCTCTCCGTCCAGGCCGCGCTCGCGGTCGTACTCGGCTGCGCCGCCGCCGAGTTGCTCTCCCGCCGCTGCGTCTCCCGCTTCGGCGGCGTCACCGGCGACGTCTTCGGCGCCCTCGCCGAAACCGCCGCGACCACGTCCCTGGTGATCCTGGCTCTGGGCTGAGCGGGGTCGGCCCGAGCCGGAGGGCGTACCTGGACGGAGCAGCACAAGAACGACGGGCGTAGGCTCGCCCCGGGCGGGCCAACTACCCCCGGCCCCGGCGAAGAAGCCGATCCACCCGATGAAAGAGGGACCTCACCACCGTGACTGCTCTGACTCTCAGCACCGCCGCGGCGACCGGCCTGCGCGCTGACGCGATCGTCGTCGGCGTCGTCAAGGGCGACAAGGGCCCGCTCGTCGCGCCCGGCGCGGAAGCCGTGGACAAGGCGTTCGACGGACAGCTCGCTTCCGTCCTGGAGACCCTCGGCGCCAGTGGCGGCGAGGGCGAGGCGACCAAGGTCCCCTCGCCGTCCGGCGTCAAGGCCCCGCTCGTGCTGGCGGTCGGGCTCGGCGGCGAACCCGAGAAGGACGCCGCGTACGACGGTGAGGCGCTGCGCCGCGCCGCCGGTGTCGCGGCCCGCACCCTGGCCGGTGCGAAGAAGGCCGCGTTCGCGCTGCCGATCGAGGACGCCGAGGACGCCGGTGCGATCGCGGAGGGCGCGCTGCTCGGCGCGTACTCCTTCGACGCGTACAAGGAGTCCCCGAAGGACCCGAAGAAGAACGGCGGCGCGCCGCTCGCCGAGGTCGCGATCCTGGGCGGCAAGCCCCGCGACAAGGCGTACAAGGCGGCGATCGAGCGCGCCCTGGCCCTCACCGAGGAGCTGAACCGCGCCCGCGACCTGATCAACACCCCGCCGAACGACCTGAACCCGGAGTCGTTCGCCGCCGTCGCGCAGGCCGCGGCGAAGGAGCACGGCATCAAGGTGCAGGTGCTCGACGAGAAGGCGCTCGCCAAGGGCGGCTTCGGCGGCATCCTCGGCGTCGGCGCCGGCTCCTCGTCGGCCCCGCGCCTGGTGAAGCTCTCGTACAAGTCCACGAAGGCGAAGAAGCACCTCGCCTTCGTCGGCAAGGGCATCACGTACGACTCGGGCGGCATCTCCCTGAAGCCGGCGGGCCACAACGAGACGATGAAGTGCGACATGGCCGGCGCCGCCGCCGTGTTCGCCGCGGTCGTCGCCGCCGCCCGCCTGGGCCTCGAGGTCAACGTGACCGGCTGGCTCGCGCTCGCCGAGAACATGCCGTCGGGCTCGGCCACCCGCCCCGGCGACGTGCTGCGCATGTACTCGGGCAAGACGGTCGAGGTCCTGAACACGGACGCCGAGGGCCGCCTGGTTCTCGCCGACGCCATCGCCAAGGCCTCCGAGGAGAACCCGGACGCGATCGTCGACGTCGCGACGCTGACCGGCGCGATGATGCTGGCGCTCGGCTCGCGCACCTTCGGCATCATGGCCAACGACGACGCGTTCCGCGGCTCGATCCACGAGGCCGCCGAGGAGTCCGGCGAGCCGGCCTGGCCGATGCCGCTGCCGACGCACCTGCGCAAGGGCATGGACTCGTCGACGGCCGACATCGCGAACATGGGCGAGCGGATGGGCGGCGGCCTCGTCGCCGGTCTGTTCCTCCAGGAGTTCGTCGGCGAGGGCATCACGTGGGCCCACCTCGACATCGCGGGTCCGGCGTTCAACGAGTCCGCCCCGTTCGGCTACACGCCGAAGGGCGGCACGGGTTCCGCGGTCCGTACGCTGGTCCGCCTCGCGGAGCGGACGGCGGCCGGCGACCTCGGCTGACCCGTAGTCGAGCGGTCAAAGTCACTGTTCAGCCCCCGGTGCGGCGCACCGGGGGCTGTTCGCTTTCGACGAAATCCGCGTGTTTGTCCCTGTCCGCCACAGCCGTTTCCGGTGTAACAGCCGTCTCACCCCCCAGCCCGACGTCCCGACTCCGGCCGACAAGTGCGAGGATGGGGTACGGCAGGACAGGGCCCTCACCCAGGGCCGAAGAACGAGCGGCCGAACACCCCGCCGCCCGGTCGCAGGAGACCGGCGTACGGCGCACATGCATGGAGGACGTGACGTGGCGAACGACGCCAGCACCGTTTTCGACCTAGTGATCCTCGGCGGTGGCAGTGGCGGTTACGCCGCGGCCCTGCGCGGAGCGCAGCTGGGCCTGGACGTCGCCCTGATCGAGAAGAACAAGGTCGGCGGTACCTGCCTGCACGTTGGTTGCATCCCCACCAAGGCGCTGCTGCACGCCGGTGAGATCGCCGACCAGGCGCGCGAGTCCGAGCAGTTCGGCGTGAAGGCCACCTTCGAGGGCATCGACATGCCCGCCGTCCAGAAGTACAAGGACGAGGTCATCACCGGCCTGTACAAGGGCCTCCAGGGGCTGATCGCCTCCCGCAAGGTGACGTACATCGAGGGCGAGGGCAAGCTCTCCTCCCCGACCTCCGTGGACGTCAACGGCCAGCGCATCCAGGGCCGTCACGTCCTCCTCGCGACCGGCTCCGTGCCGAAGTCGCTGCCGGGTCTGGAGATCGACGGCAACCGCATCATCTCCTCGGACCACGCGCTGAAGCTGGACCGCGTCCCGAAGTCCGCGATCGTCCTGGGCGGCGGCGTCATCGGCGTCGAGTTCGCCTCGGCGTGGAAGTCCTTCGGCACCGACGTCACGGTCGTCGAGGGCCTCAAGCACCTCGTCCCGGTCGAGGACGAGAACAGCTCGAAGCTGCTCGAGCGCGCGTTCCGCAAGCGCGGCATCAAGTTCAACCTCGGCACCTTCTTCGAGAAGGCCGAGTACACGCAGGACGGCGTCCGCGTGACCCTCGCCGACGGCAAGACCTTCGAGGCCGAGGTCCTCCTGGTCGCCATCGGCCGCGGCCCGGTCTCCCAGGGCCTCGGCTACGAGGAGCAGGGCGTCGCGATGGACCGCGGCTTCGTGCTCGTCGACGAGTACATGCAGACGAACGTGCCGACCATCTCGGCCGTCGGTGACCTCGTCCCGACGCTCCAGCTCGCGCACGTCGGCTTCGCCGAGGGCATCCTGGTGGCGGAGCGTCTCGCCGGCCTGAACCCGGTTCCGGTCGACTACGACGGCGTCCCGCGCGTGACCTACTGCCACCCGGAGGTCGCCTCCGTCGGTATCACCGAGGCCAAGGCCAAGGAGATCTACGGTGCGGACAAGGTCGTCGCTCTGAAGTACAACCTGGCGGGCAACGGCAAGTCCAAGATCCTGAAGACCGCGGGCGAGATCAAGCTCGTGCAGGTCAAGGACGGTGCCGTGGTCGGCGTCCACATGGTCGGCGACCGCATGGGCGAGCAGGTCGGCGAGGCCCAGCTGATCTACAACTGGGAAGCGCTGCCCGCCGAGGTCGCCCAGCTCGTGCACGCGCACCCGACGCAGAACGAGGCGCTCGGCGAGGCCCACCTGGCCCTCGCGGGCAAGCCGCTGCACGCGCACGACTGAGCCCCCGCCCCTGTCGCACCCGGGCGCGACGACCGACCACCACAGACTTCCGCACTGCGTTGCCGCGCATTGCACTTCGTTAAGGAGCAACAGAAACCATGGCGGTTTCCGTATCCCTTCCGGCACTCGGTGAGAGCGTCACCGAGGGCACCGTCACCCGTTGGCTGAAGGCCGAGGGCGAGCGCGTCGAGGTCGACGAGCCGCTGCTCGAGGTCTCCACCGACAAGGTCGACACCGAGATCCCCTCCCCCGCCGCCGGCGTGCTGGCGTCCATCAAGGTCGCCGAGGACGAGACGGTCGAGGTCGGCGCCGAGCTGGCCGTCATCGACGACGGCTCCGGCGCTCCGGCCGCCGAGTCCGCCCCGGCCCAGGAGGCCCCCGCCGCCGAGCCCGCCCCGGCGCAGGAGGCCCCGGCCCCCGCCGCCGAGCCGGCCCCGGCCGCCCAGGAGGCCCCCGCGGCCGCCCCGGCCGGTGGCGCCTCCGGCACCGACGTCGTGCTGCCCGCGCTGGGCGAGTCGGTCACCGAGGGCACCGTCACCCGCTGGCTGAAGGAGGTCGGCGAGGAGGTCGCGGAGGACGAGCCGCTGCTCGAGGTCTCCACCGACAAGGTCGACACCGAGATCCCCTCGCCGGTCGCGGGCGTGCTGCTCGAGGTCGTCGTCGGCGAGGACGAGACCGCCGAGGTCGGCGCCAAGCTCGCCGTCATCGGTGCCCCGGGCGCCGCCCCGGCCGCCGCCGCCCCCGCGCAGCCGGCCGCCCCGGCCCCGGCGCAGGAGGCCCCGGCCCAGCCCGCTCCGGCGCCGCAGGCCCCCTCGGCCCCGGCTCCGCAGCAGCAGGAGACCCCGGCGCCCGACCCGGTTCCGTCCGCCCCGGCCCCGGCCCCGGCTCCGGCCGCGCCGAAGGCCCAGCCCGCCCCGGCCGCGCCGGCCGCCCCGGTCACCCCGGCCGACGAGGGCGCCTACGTGACCCCGCTGGTCCGCAAGCTCGCCGCCGAGCACGGCGTGAGCCTGTCGACCGTCAAGGGCACCGGCGTCGGCGGCCGCATCCGCAAGCAGGACGTCATCGCCGCCGCCGAGGCCGCCAAGGCCCAGGCCCCCGCCGCCGCTGCCCCGGCCGCCGCGAAGGCCGCGCCGACCCTGGAGGCCTCGCCGCTGCGCGGCCAGACCGTCAAGCTGCCCCGCATCCGCAAGGCCATCGCGGACAACATGCACAAGGCGCTCCAGGAGCAGGCCCAGCTGTCCTCGGTCATCGAGGTCGACATCACCAAGCTGATGAAGCTGCGCGCCCAGGCCAAGAACGGCTTCGCCGCCCGCGAGGGCGTCAAGCTGTCCCCGATGCCGTTCTTCGTCAAGGCCGCCGTCCAGGCGCTGAAGGCCCACCCGGTCATCAACGCCCGCCTGAACTACGACGAGGGCACCATCACCTACTTCGACTCCGAGAACGTCGGCATCGCCGTCGACTCGGAGAAGGGCCTGATGACCCCGGTCATCAAGGGCGCCGGTGACCTCAACATCGCGGGCATCGCCAAGAAGACCGCCGAGCTGGCCGACAAGGTCCGCACCAACAAGATCGCCCCGGACGACCTGTCCGGCGCGACCTTCACGATCTCCAACACGGGATCGCGCGGCGCCCTCTTCGACACCGTCATCGTCCCGCCGAACCAGGTCGCCATCCTGGGCATCGGCGCCACGGTCAAGCGCCCCGTCGTCGTCTCCGACCCGGAGCTCGGCGACACCATCGCCGTCCGTGACATGACCTACGTGACGCTCTCCTACGACCACCGTCTGGTGGACGGCGCGGACGCCGCCCGCTACCTGACCACGGTCAAGCAGATCCTCGAGGCCGGCGAGTTCACCGCCGAACTCGGCCTGTAAAGACAGCGCGTGACCGACGGCGCCCCCGCCCGGAACCACTCCGGGCGGGGGCGCCGTCGTGTGTACGCGGAGGGGTGCGTAGCCGCCCGTCCGCGCGGGCACCACCTTCTGTAGCCCGCCCCCGACAACCGCTCTCTGTAACCGGCATCACCCGCCGCAAGCGCGACCGCACCCCGCCTGGCCAGGGCCGCGGCCGTATTGTCTAAGGGTCCCCGCCGACCCACCGGGTCCACCCTGCCAAGGAGCCCCCATGACCGCGCCCGTCGTCCACTCGCTTCGCGATCAGATCCGCGAGCACATCGTCGAGGGGATCGTCAGCGGCCGCTGGAAGCCGGGCGAGCGGATCGTGGAGCGCCGGATCGCGACCGAGCTGGAGGTCTCGCAGACACCGGTGCGGGAGGCGCTGCGGGAGCTGGAGTCGCTGCGGCTCATCGAGTCGGCGCCGAACAAGGGCGTGCGCGTACGGAATCTGTCGGCGGCCGACCTGGAGGAGTCCTACCCCGTCAGGGCGGGCCTGGAGGCCATCGCGGCGGAGCTTGCGGCCGACCGCCTGGCCGACGACTGCTCGGCCCTCGAACCCCACGTGGAGGCCCTCTACAGGGCCGACCAGGAGGCCGACGGCACCGCCCAGGTGCGGCACACGGTGGCGTTCCACCGGGCGCTGGTGCGGGCGGCGGACAATTCGGTGCTGCTGCACACGTGGGAGGGGCTCGGCATCGAGGTCTTCACCGCGCTGTCCATCCGCTGGCTCGGGACGGTGCAGCAGTCGTACGCGGAGGAGCACGCGGACCTCGTGGCGGCGTTCCGGCGGCGTGATCCGGAGATCGCGGCGCTCGTGAAGGCGCACGTCCTGGGGTGTGCGCCGCGCGCATGAAGCGTCACCGTGCGCTTCTTTGACCAGGCACTGCGTGCCCTGAGCCGTCGAAAGCGGCGACACCCTGTGCCGACTTTCTTGATCTGAAGAGATTTTGCGGGTGAATCCTTTGATCGATCATCGATCAGGGAGTTACAGTCGCCGACGGGTCCCCACCGGGGCCCAGCCCTGTCCTGCCAAAGACAACGGGCACCCCCACCCAACCCCTTTCGACTCAGGAAGGCGTGCGGCGACTATGACCGACCCCATGCGCATCCAGCCGAGCGAGCTCGACCAGCTCCCGGACCGCGACCCCGAGGAGACCGCCGAATGGCAGGCCTCCCTGGACGCCGTTACCAAGGCGGCCGGGCCGCACCGCGCCGCGTACCTCATGCGGCGCACCCTGGAAGGCGCCGAAGCGGGCGGCCTGGCGCTGCCGAAGCTCCTTGAGACGGACTACCTGAACTCCATCCCCACCTCGTCCGAGCCGGAGTACCCCGGTGACGAGGAGATGGAAGCCAAGATCACCGCGTACAACCGCTGGAACGCGGCGGCGATGGTGACCCGCGGCTCGAAGGCCGGCGTCGGCGGCCACATCGCCACCTTCGCCTCGGCCGCCTGGCTCTACGAGACGGGCTTCAACCACTTCTTCCGCGGCAAGGAGGGCGACGGCTCGGGCGACCAGCTCTACATCCAGGGCCACGCATCCCCCGGCATCTACGCCCGCGCGTTCCTCGACGGCCGCCTGTCCGAGCAGCAGCTCGACAACTTCCGCCGCGAGGCGGGTGGCAACGGCCTGCCGTCGTACCCGCACCCGCGTCGTCTCCCCTGGCTGTGGGAGTTCCCGACGGTGTCCATGGGCCTCGGCCCGCTGTCCGCGATCTACCAGGCGCGGTTCAACCGCTACCTGAGCGCGCGTGGCATCAAGGACACGTCGAACTCGCACGTGTGGGCGTTCCTCGGCGACGGCGAGATGGACGAGCCCGAGTCGACCTCGGCGCTCACGCTCGCCGCCCGCGAGGGTCTCGACAACCTGACCTTCGTCATCAACTGCAACCTGCAGCGCCTGGACGGCCCGGTCCGCCCGAACTTCCGCGTCGTGCAGGAGCTCGAGGCCCAGTTCCGCGGCTCCGGCTGGAACGTCATCAAGTCCATGTGGGGCAACGCCTGGGACGAGCTCTTCCAGCTCGACACCACCGGCGCCCTGCTTCGCCGCCTGCGCGAGGTCCCGGACGCCCAGTTCCAGACGTACCAGACGCGCGACGTGGCCTACATCCGCGAGAACTTCTTCGGCGCCGACCCGGCGCTCGTCGAGCTGGCCAAGGTGCTCTCCGACGACAAGATCTCCGAGTGCTTCCACGTCTCGCGCGGCGGTCACGAGCCCCGCAAGGTCTACGCGGCGTACAAGGCCGCCGTGGAGACCAAGGGCAAGCCGACCGTGATCCTCACCCAGACGGTGAAGGGCTTCACGCTCGGCAAGGGCTTCGAGTCCAAGAACGCCAACCACCAGATGAAGAAGCTGACGATCGACGAGTTCAAGGGCATGCGTGACCTCCTTGACCTCCCGATCCCGGACAGCGCGTTCGAGGACGGCGTGGTGCCGTACGCGCGTCCCGCCGAGGGCTCCCCCGAGCTGCGCTACCTCGCCGAGCGTCGCGCCGCCCTGGGCGGTCCCGCCCCGGCCCGCCGCACGCAGCCGCTCGCGCCGCTGCCGGCGCCCGCCGACAAGGCGTTCGCGTCCTTCGACAAGGGCTCGGGCCAGCAGTCCGTGGCCTCCACGATGGCGCTCGTACGCCTCCTGAAGGACCTCGTACGGGACAAGACGTCCGGCAAGCGCTGGGTGCCGATCATCCCCGACGAGGCGCGCACCTTCGGCATGGAGTCGCTGTTCCCGTCGCTCGGTCTGTACTCGCCCAAGGGCCAGACGTACGACCCGGTCGACCGCGACCAGCTCATGTACTACAAGGAGTCCGAGTCCGGCCAGATCCTCAACGAGGGCATCAACGAGGCCGGTTCGCTCGCGGACTTCATCGCCGCCGCCACGTCGTACGCGACGCACGGCGAGCAGATGATCCCGCTGTACATCTTCTACTCGATGTTCGGCTGGCAGCGCACCGGCGACCAGTTCTGGCAGCTCGCCGACCAGATGGGCCGCGGCTTCGTCGTCGGCGCCACCGCCGGTCGTACGACGCTGACCGGTGAGGGCCTCCAGCACGCGGACGGCCACTCGCCGATGATCGCGGCCACCAACCCGGCGGCGCTCTCCTACGACCCGGCGTTCGCCTACGAGATCGCGGTCATCATGAAGGAGGGCCTGCGCCGCATGTACGGCGAGGCCAAGCCGGGCGAGGACCAGGACGTCTTCTACTACCTGACGGTCTACAACGAGCCGATGCCGCAGCCGGCCAAGCCCGCCGTGGACGGTCTCGACGAGGCCATCATCAAGGGCCTGTACCGCTTCAACACGGCGGAGAGCGCGGGCCTGTCCCCCGCCGCGAACGCCGCGCGCACCAACCTCATCGGTTCCGGTACGGCGATCCACTGGGCGCTCAAGGCGCAGCAGCTGCTCGCCGAGGACTGGGGCGTGGCCGCCGACGTGTGGTCCGCGACGTCCTGGACGGAGCTGCGCCGTGACGCCCTGGAGGCCGACGAGGCGCTCCTGAACGGCGAGGAGCGCGTGCCGTTCGTCCGCCAGGCGCTGCAGGGCGCCGAGGGCCCGGTGCTGGCCGTGTCCGACTACATGCGCCAGGTCCCTGACCAGATCGCGCAGTGGGTCGAGCAGGACTACACCTCGCTCGGTGCCGACGGCTTCGGCCTCTCGGACACCCGCGAGGACGCCCGCCGCCACTTCGGCGTCGACGCCGAGTCGATCGTCGTCGCGGCCCTCGCCCAGCTCGCCCGCCGCGGCGAGGTCAAGGCGACGGCCGTGAAGGAGGCGCGCGAGCGCTACGGCCTGTAGTACCTGGAGTTCATGGGCTCCGCGTGCCCCGTCCCGATTGCCGGGGCGGGGCACGCGTGCGTGAATGGACGCGTCCGCTCCGGGGACCCGTTCGCGTCCGTTCGCCGTCTTGGGAGGCGTACCTCCACATGAAGATCTCCAAGACCCCCTCCGCGCCCTGCTGGGCCGAGCTGTCGACCACCGAGCCGGAGGCGGCCAGGTACTTCTACGAGGCCCTGTTCGGCTGGCGCACGCGGTCGAGCGACGACCCGACGGTGGGCGGGTACGGCAGGTTCTCGCTCGACAGCCCCGACGGCCCGAAGGTGGCGGGGGTGGGTCCCGTACTGCGCCCCGGGCAGCCCGCGGCCTGGTTGCCGTACTTCCAGTCCAGCGGCATCGACGCGGTCACCGCGCGGGTGAGCGGGAACGACGGGCGGGTCGTGTCGGGGCCGATCGGCGTCGAGGAGGAGGGCAGGCTCGCGGTCTGCCAGGATCCGGCGGGCGCGGCGTTCGGCCTGTGGGAGCCGCAGGAGCACGCCGGGTTCGAGGTGGTGAACGTGCCGAGCAGCTTCTGCTGGTTCGAGCTGCTCACGCGGGACGGGCCGGGATCGGTGGACTTCTACCAGTCGGTGCTCGGCTGGGGCGCCCAGCGGCGCGAGGGCCACACGGAGTGGAGCGTCGCCGACGAGCCCTTCGGCGGCATGGTCGACATGTCGACCGGAGAGTTCCCGCCCGCGGTCCCCTCGCACTGGAATCTGTACGTGGCCGTGGACGACCCGGACGCGGTGGCGGAGCGCTGCACGGAGCTGAACGGGCAGGTCCTGGTGGCGCCCACGACGATCACGCCCGGCCGGTTCGCGATGCTCGCCGACCCGCAGGGCGCTGCGTTCTCGGTGATGCGCTTCGCTGCCTGAGCGGGGTCCGTTGTCAGTGGGGCGGTTCATGATGGCCGTATGCGTGCTGCCCGCCTGATCAAGATGGTGCTGTTGCTCCAGTCCCGGCCGTCCATGACCGCGGCCGAGCTGGCGCGCGAGCTCGAGGTGTCCGAGCGGACGGTCACGCGGGACGCGCAGGCGCTGTCCGAGGCGGGCGTTCCGGTGTACGCGGACCGGGGGCGGACCGGTGGGTACCGGCTGATCGGCGGGTACCGGACGCGGCTCACGGGGCTCGCGCGCGGCGAGGCGGAGGCACTGTTCCTCTCGGGGGTGCCGGGGGCGCTGCGCGAGATGGGGCTCGAGGACGCGGTGTCGGCGGCGCACCTGAAGGTGTCGGCGGCGCTGCTGCCCTCCTTGCGGGACGCGCCGCGGACGGCGGCGCAGCGGTTCCATCTGGACGCGCCGGGCTGGTTCAAGGAGCCGCAGACGCCCGAGCTGCTGCCTGCGGTGGCGCGGGCGGTGTGGGAGGACCGGGTGGTGCGGGTGGCGTACCGGCGCCAGGACACCGAGGTAGAGCGGGAGTTGGAGCCGTACGGGCTCGTGCTCAAGGCGGGCGTCTGGTATCTGGCGGCGGCGGTGCGCGGGACCGACACGTTCCGGGTGTACCGGGTCGACCGGTTCACCGCGGTGACGCCGGGCGACGAGCGGTTCGAGCGGGCCGAGGGGGACGGCGCGTTCGACCTGCCGGCGTTCTGGGAGGAGCGGGCGGCGCAGTTCGCGCGGGCACTGCTGCGGGCGGAGGTCGTCGTGCGGCTCACGCCGTCGGGCGTCCGTCAACTGCCGTACGCGACGGATCCGGCGTCCGCGCGCGAGGCACTGGAGTCGGCGGGGCCGGCGGACGCGGAGGGGCGGGTGGAGGTGACGCTGCCGGTCGAGTCGGAGGACGTGGCGTACACGCAGCTCATGGCGCTCGGCCCGGAAGCGGAGGTGGTGGCTCCGGAGGCGCTGCGGGAGCGGTTCGCGGTGGCGGCGCGGCGGATGCGGGGGTGGTACGGCTGACGGGGCGTGCCCTCGGCATGTGCATGCATAACGAAGTGGGGCAGCTCGTGCGCTCGGCGTGCGCCCTGTCGGTACAGGGCCGATGCTGGTCCCGTGATGGACGAGACGGAGTTCTGGGAGATCGTGGACAGCACGCGTGAGGCCGCGGGTGGCGACCCCGAGGATCACGCCGAGCTGCTCGTCGAGCGCCTGCTGCGCTCCGATCCCGACTTCGTGCTCGACTTCGCCCGGCACTTCGAGTCCCGGTACAACCGGGCGTACCGGTGGGACCTCTGGGGCGCGGCGTGGGTGCTGCTCGACGGGGCGAGCGACGACGCGTTCGACTACTTCCGGTGCTGGCTGATCGGTCAGGGCCGGGAGGTGTTCGAGGGCGCGCTGCACGACCCCGACTCCCTCGCCGAACTCCTCGACGACTTCGACGACGAGGTCGACGGGGACGGCGAGGAGATCGGCTACGCGGCGGACGAGGCGTACGAGCAGCTGACGGGCGTGGTCGCCCCCGACCTCGGCATCTCCCCCGCGCCGCCGGAGCCGGAGGGCACCCCGCTGGACTTCGAGGACGAGGGCGTCCTGGCCCGCACGTATCCGCGTCTGACGGCACGGTTCGGTTAGCTCAGGCCGCCCGGATCGTAGCTCAGGCCGCCCGGATCGCCTGGTCCACTCCCGGGTGGGCGAACTCGAAGCCGGACTCCAGCAGCCGCGTGGGCACGGCTCGGGTCGACCCGAGCACGTCCCCCGCCATCTCGCCCAGGACCACCTTCAGCGCTGCGGCGGGAACCGGAAGCAGCGTGGGCCTCCGCAGCACCCGCCCCATCGCGGCCGTCACCTCACGGTTCGTCGCGGGCTGCGGCGCCGTCAGGTTGACGGGCCCCGCCACGTCGTCCGCGTCGAGCAGGTGCCGCAGCGCCGCCACGTGGTCGGTGAGCGCGATGAACGACCAGTACTGCCGCCCGTCCCCCATGCGCCCGCCGAGCCCCGCCTTGAACAGCGGGAAGAGCTTGCCCCACGCTCCCCCGCCGCGGGCCACGACGAGCCCCGTGCGCGCGAACACCGTGCGGATGCCCGCCTGGTGCGCGGGCGCCGCCGCGGCCTCCCACTCGACGCACACCGACGGCAGGAACCCGTCACCGGCGGGTGCCGTCTCGTCGACGGTGCGGGCGCCGGTGTCGCCGTAGTAGCCGACCGCGCTGCCGTTGAGGAAGACGCGCGGCGGGGTGTCGAGGGAGGCCGCGGCCCGCGCGAGCGTGTCGGTGCCGCGCACCCGGCTGTCCCGGATCTCCCGCTTGTACGCCGCCGTCCACCGGTGGTCCCCGACCCCGGCCCCGGCGAGATTCACGACGCCCTCGCACCCGGCCAGCCGCGCCGTGTCGACGTACCCCTCCTTCGGGTCCCACCGCGCCTCGTCCGCCGCCCGCGGCTCACGCCGCACCAGGCGCACCACGTCGTGCCCGTCGTCGGTCAGGGATCGGACGAGGGCCGACCCGATGAGTCCGGACGCACCCGCCACCGCGAAACGTGTCATACGCCCATCCTGCCCGTCGTACAGTCGCCCGCATGTCAGCCCCCGAGGGCTCGGAGCCCCGCATACGTTCCGCCGTGGCCGAGGACGGCGCCGCGCTCGACCGCATCGACCGGGACACCTGGTCGCATCTGCACGCGGTGAAGCCGCTCGCACCGGAGCCCGCGCCGTTCTTCAACGAACGGTTCGGCCCGCGCGACCACCTCGTCGCGGAGCTCGACGGCCGGCTCGTCGGCTACGTCCGCCTGGGCCTGCCCACACCACTGGAGTCGAACGCGCACGTCCGCCAGATCATGGGGCTCGCCGTCTCCGACGAGGCCCGCGGACGCGGCGTCGGCCGGGCCCTGGTGCGGGCCGCGGTCGAGCTGGCGCGGCGGCAGGGCGCGCGCCGCATCACCCTGCGCGTCCTCGGCCACAACACCCCGGCAAGGAGGCTGTACGAGGCGGAGGGCTTCGTCGTCGAGGGCGTGCTGCCCGAGGAGTTCCGCCTCGACGGCGCGTACGTGGACGACGTGCTGATGGGTCGGGCGCTGTAGCGCGAGGCGGTCCTGTCACGGCGTGCGACGGGTGGCGAGTCATAGCAGGCTGAAGTGACACCGCTGTCGCGCGAAGGGAGGCAGGACCGGATGTCCTGGCCCGTCGCGCGTCGTACGGACGAGTCGCAGCGTGCCTGGCTGCGTGGGGCCCCGCCGCCGCGGTGGGTGCGGTGGCTGCCCGTGGTGCTTCTCGTGGCGTTGTACACGCTGCAGGCCGTGACGCGGCACCGGTTCGAGCTGGCGTTCCTGCTCGGGGCCATCCCGCCGCTCGCGGCCCTGACGTACGGTCCCGCCGTCACCGCGCTGTTCGGCGGCTGCGTGGTGCTGCTCCTGAACCTGCCGCGGATCGGGTTCGGGCGGCCGGGCAACAGCGACGTGCTGACCGTGACCTTCGTCGCCGTGCTCAGCGTCGTCATCGCGTGGGTCCGCAGCCGCAGGGACGAGCAGTTGGTCACGGTGCGCACGGTCGCCGAGGCCGCCCAGTTCGCGGTGCTCCCGCCGCTGCCGGAGCAGGTGGGCGGCGTGCGCTGCGCGGGCCTGTACCGGGCGGCGCACCGCGGCGCCCTGGTCGGCGGCGACCTCTTCGACGTGCGCAAGGGCCCGACGGGCGTACGGGCCGTCGTCGGCGACGTACAGGGGCACGGTCTGTCGGCGGTCGGCACGGTGGCGGGGCTGCTCGGCGCGTTCCGGGAGGCGGTGCTCGACCAGCGGGATCTGGAGGGCGTGGCGGCGCGTCTGGACCGGCGGCTCGTCGTGGACACGGCGCAGGACGAGCACGCGGAGCTGTTCGCGACGGCGGTGCTGCTCGAGTTCCCGGACCCTGAGCCCGGTGAGCCGCCCGTCGTGCACGTCGTCAGCTGCGGCCACCCGCACCCGTTGCTGCTGCGCGAGGGCCGGGTGACCGAACTCGACGTGCCGTCCGGTGCGCCGCTGGGGCTGGGCCTCGCGGAGGTGGCGCCGCCGCAGCGGCTCACGGTCGAGCTGCGGCCCGGTGACCGGCTGATCGCCGTGTCGGACGGGGTGACGGAGGCGCGGAACAAGGACGGCGCGTTCTATCCGCTCGGTGAACGGCTCCCGCAGTTCGCGGCGGAGGAACCGGCGGCGCTGACGGACGCGGTGTGGCGGGACGTGCTCCGGTTCGCGGGCTCCGTGCGGGACGATCTGACGCTGCTGGTCTTCGCCCCGCTCGTGCGCTCTCCCGACGCCACGCGGACCCCGGGCGTGCCTCGCGGGACGTGAGGTGTGAACGTAGGCGCATGAAGAACCCGGGACTCCCGCGCCGCCAGGGACACCGCCGTGCCGCGGCCACCGCCTCCGTACTGCTGCTGCCGCTCGTCCTCACCGCCTGTTCCGACGACGACGGGGCGACCAATCCGCCGCCCGCCGCGTCGCCCGCCGCGACGGCGACCGGCGCGCGCTGTGTGACGGACCGGCCGGCCGACGACCACGGCCCCGACGCGAAGCCGCGCGCGTGGGCCGGGTACACGGTCGACGACAAGTCCGTGGAGACGGAGGCCCAGGAGCGGTTCAAGCGGACCTCGCGCGACAAGTCGGTGCTGCTCGTCTCCGGATCCGGGAAGCTCACGACGCGCGACGCGAAGATCATCAAGCACGGCGGCACGTCGTCCGTCACCGCGTCCGACGGGCACGGCCTGAACGCGGCGGTGCTCGCCCGCGACGGCGGCACCCTCACGATGTCCGGCGGCCGGATGTCCACCCAGGACAAGGGCTCGACCGGCGTGTTCGCCTCCGGCAAGGACACGAGGGCCACGCTGCACTCGGGCGGCATCAGGACGCACGGCTCCTCCGCGCGCGGCGTCACGGCGGCGCACGGCGGCGAACTCGACCTGACGTACGTGGAGATCGACACGGCGGGCACGCAGGCGGCGCCGGTGGCCGTCGGGCCCGGCGGCGGGAAGGTCACGGTGTCGGGCGGCACGATGACCTCGGCGGGCTGCGGTTCGCCCGGCGTGCAGACGGCGGGCGAGGTGTCCCTCTCGCAGACGCTGTTCGACCTGGCGAACTCGGAGGCGTTCACGGTGGAGGCCGGGGGTTCGCTGAAGCTGAAGGACGTACGGGCGTCCGCCGCGGCGGGCGGCGTGGTGCTGCGCGGCGACGGCCGGGCCTCGTACCGGATGACGGGTGGCGCGCTCCAGGCGTCCGACGGCGACATCTTCTCCGTCCAGGGCGCCGACGCCGACATCACGCTGGACGGCGGCGCGGACGTGCAGACGAAGGACGGCAAGCTGCTGCGGGTCTCGGACGGCGGGAAGGCGGCGTTCAGGGCGAGCGACGAGAAGCTGAAGGGCAGCGTCGCCGTCGCGAAGGGCGGCTCCGCGACGCTCGACCTGACGGGCTCGACGAAGCTGGACGGAAAGATCGTCGGCGCGGCGTCCCTGACGCTCGGCCCGAAGACGGAGTGGTCCGTGTCGGGCGACTCGCCGCTCAAGAGCATCGGTCTCGCGGACGGCGCGAAGGTCTCCGACGTGATCGTGGGCAACGGTCACACGGTGACGTACGACAAGGCGTCGAGCCCCGATCTGCGCGGCAAGAAGTACCAGCTGGCGGGCGGCGGCGTGCTCAAGCCGGCGTAGGCGGACGGCGGCTACCCGCGGTCCTGGAGCGCGGCGGCGCGCTCCCTGATCCGGGGCAGCTCGCCCATCAGGGCCAGGCCGGGGCAGAACGTCTCGTAGCCGTCGCGGTGCCCGGACACGGCGAAGAACTCGTGGGCCTGGCCCGTCCGGTAGCGGGCGAGGTCGTTGGTGGACACGAGGCGGACGTGGGAGCGCGGGTCGATCCCGGACAGGCCCAGCTTCCAGGCGGCGACGGCGGCGATCGCGTCGGTCATCTCCTTCGGCACGGGGGTGCCCTCGGTGAACGTGCCGATCGCGGCGATCCCCGCCGTGTTCCGGTTGAAGCCCTGGGTGTGGGCGCCGATCACGGGACGGTCGGTGCCGCCCGCGCGCCCCTCGTAGACGGTGCCGCAGCGGTCGACGAGGAAGTTGTAGCCGATGTCGTCCCACTCCTTGCCGCCGGCCTGGCCCGCGTACAGGTAGCGGATGATGCGGGGCGCGTCCGCGCAGTCGTAGTCGTTCGGCGAGTCGGTGTGGTGCAGGAAGACGGCCTCGACGCGGTCGCCGTAGCGGATCGGGTCGCGGTGGTACGTGTCGGCGTCCTTCAGCCACCGGGAGCGGGGCACGATCCGGGGGCGCACGGCCGATGTCCGCCCCGGGGTCGCCGCGGCCTGCTTCACGGGCACGGCGGCCGGCAGCTCGCCGCGTGCCGTCGCCGCGAAGCGCTGCGGTCCCGGTCTGTCGACCGCCGCCGCGCACACCACGAGGAGCCCCAGGGCCACGGCCCCGGGCAGCCAGCACACCAGTCTTCGTACGACGCGCACGCCTCCAAGACTCCGCCCGGCGCGGCCTGTGCGGTCAGCCACAGTGGGCCAGGTGGCGGAACCATCGGGGTCCGGTGGGCGTTTCTTACCGGTATGGACCTCCACCTGCTCGACGTGCTGCTGGTCGTGGTGGCCCTCGCCCACGCCGTCTCGGGCTACCGGCGCGGACTGCTCGCGGGCTGCGTCTCGCTGGCCGGGTTCGTGGGCGGCGCGGTCGTCGGCGTCTGGCTGCTGCCGTTCCTGATGGAGACGGTCACGCCGGGCACCACCTCGGCCACGGTCGTCGCCGTGCTCACGGTTCTCGTGCCGGCCGTCGCCGGGCACGGGCTCGCCGGGCTGCTCGCGGCACGGGTGCGCGGCGGCATGTCGCACGCGCCGGGGCCGCTGCGGGTGGCCGACGGGGTGGGCGGCGGCGCGGCGAGCGCGCTGGCCGTCCTGGTGGTGGCGTGGGTCGCGGGCAGCGTCCTGGTCGCCTCCTCCTCGACGGTCCTCAACCAGGCGATCCGCAATTCGACGGTCCTCGGGGCCGTGCAGGACACCATGCCGTCGACGACGCCCTCCTGGTTCTCGCAGGCCACGGGCGCGCTCACGTCGGCGGGCTTCCCGCAGGTCTTCGACCCGTTCGCGAGCGAGCCGCCCGCCGAGGTGGCCGAGCCGTCGGGTGACAACGTGACGGCGAGGGCCACCAGCGCGGCACAGCGCAGCAGCGTCAAGGTGGAGGGCGCGTCCGGCACGCAGGGCCGCGAGGGCAGCGGCTTCGTGTACGCGTCGCAGCACGTCATGACGAACGCGCACGTGGTCGCGGGCATCGACGACCCGACGGTCCGGGTGGGCGGCACGGGACGCGCGTACGAGGCGAAGGTGGTTCTCTTCGACCCGGACAAGGACGTCGCGGTCCTCTACGTGCCCGGGCTCGACGCCCCGGCCCTGCGCTTCGACGACTCCGCCGCGCGCGGCGACGCCGCCGTGGTCGCGGGCTACCCGCAGGACGGCGGCCTCGACCTCCAGGCCGCCACGGTCGACGACACGATCAAGGCGGCCGGGCAGGACATCTACGGCTCGGGCAATGTCACCCGCGACATCTACTCGATCCGCTCCACGGTCCTGCCCGGCAACTCCGGCGGCCCGCTCCTGGACACCGACGGCGAGGTGTACGGGGTGGTGTTCGCCCGGTCCACGACGGACGACGGGACGGGCTATGTGCTGACCGCCGACGAGGTGGCGCCCGACGCGCAGCGGGCGGCTTCGGCGACGGCCCCGGTGGACACCGGCCGGCTGGTCGAGTCGTAGGGCTCAGGAGAGGTCGGCGCCGGTCGGGACGACGACCCCGTACAGGTCGGTGATCGTCGCCATCGCCCCGAGGTGCACCTGCTCGGCGGGCAGCTCGACGCCGCCGACCGAGGTCAGGGGCCGGGTCGCGCAGGCGTCGGCGACGACGGTCGGCCGGTTCCCGCGCAGGAAGGCGCCCTGCGCGGTGAACTGCACGCACATGTGCGACATGAAGCCGATGACGACGACGTCCTTGTGGCCCGCGGCGTCGACGAGCTTGCCGAGGTCGGTGCCGACGAAGGAGTCCGGGGCGGGCTTGACCACGACGGCCTCGCCCTCGACCGGCGCCACGTCGGGGTGGATCGCCCCGATCTCGGCGCGGACGTCGTACGCGGAGCCCTCGCCGCCGTCGTGCTGGACGTGCACGACCGTCGAACCGGCCGCGCGGGCGCGGGCGAGGAGCTCGGCGGCGTTGTCGAGGGCGGTCCGCCAGCCCTCCAGCTCCATCACGCCGCGGGTGTAGGTGTTCTGGTAGTCGACCAGGATCAGCGTCGCGTCGGCGAGCGAGGCGGGCGTCTCGTCGAGTCCGTTGAGGGTGCGCAGAGTCGTTGTTGGCATGTCTGGAACGCTACGAGCGGCGCCGCCATGTCGGCAATGACGCCTAACATGCAGATCCGGACATGCCACCGTGAGAGGGGCCCCTGTGAGCGCGACCGACGCGACCGAACGACTCGTCGTCATCGTCCTGTTCGACGGCGTCGACACGCTCGACGTCACGGGCCCGCCCGAGGTGTTCGCGCTGGTCCGACGCGAGGGC
The DNA here is from genome assembly GCF_052245995.1 of Streptomyces sp. SDT5-1. Classification (NCBI taxonomy): domain Bacteria; kingdom Bacillati; phylum Actinomycetota; class Actinomycetes; order Kitasatosporales; family Streptomycetaceae; genus Streptomyces; species Streptomyces sp. SDT5-1. Next base: position 2,805,390 of record NZ_CM125963.1, read on the forward strand.
GACGCCGACTACCGGGTGCTGCTCGCGGCCGAGACCCTGGACCCGGTCACGACATCGGCGGGCGTACGCGTGCTGCCCGACGTCACCTTCGACGACGCGGCCCGCCTGTCCATCGACACGCTCCTGGTGCCGGGGTCGGTGGAGGCCGACGCGGAGCGCGGGGTGCGGGCGCTCGCGGAGCCCGCCGTGGTCGACCGGGTGCGGACGCTCGCGGGGCGGGCGCGGCGGGTGGCGTCGGTCTGCGTCGGGGCACATCTGCTGGCGGCGGCCGGACTGCTCGACGGGAAGCGGGCGACCACGCACTGGTCGACCGCGCGCCAGCTGGCCGAGGAGCACCCGGAGATCGACGTCGACCCCGACCCGATCTTCATCCGTGAGGGAGACATCTGGACGGGGGCGGGCATCAGCTCCTGCCTCGACCTGTCGCTCGCGCTGGTCGCGGACGACCTCGGCGAGCGGACGGCGCTGCGGGTGGCGCGGCAGCTGGTGATGTACCTGAAGCGGCCGAGCGGCCAGAGCCAGTTCAGCGTGCCGCTGGCGCAGGCCGCCACGACCCGGCGCGTCGACGACCTGCGCCAGCACATCACCCGGAACCTCGCGGCGCCGCTCACGGTCGCGGAGCTCGCCGCGCACGCCCACGTCAGCGAGCGCCAGCTCACCCGGATCTTCAAGTCCGAACTGGGCACGACCCCGAGCGCGTACGTGGAGTCGGCGCGCGTCGAGCGGGCCCGCCAGCTCCTCGAGTCCGGCGACGACACGCTCGACCGGATCGCCTCCGCGTGCGGCTTCGGCACGACGGACACCCTGGTGCGGGCGTTCCGCCGCCGGCTCGACACGACACCGACGGCGTACCGGCACCGCTTCAGGGTGGTTCCCGCGGCTCAGTAGTGCGTGCCGCCATCGATACGGATCTCCGTACCGGTGATGAACTTGCCGTCGTCCGAGGCGAGCATCGCGACGACGCCGGCCACGGACTCGGGCCCGGCGAACCCGTCGCCGAGACCGGGCGCCAGCTTCGTGAACAGGCTCCAGTCGGTGTCCTCCGGCAGACCGGGGCCCTGGCTCTGCTTGCTCTCGCCCGAACCGTCGGTCATGCCGGACGAGATCGAGCCGGGCTGCACGGCGGTGAACCGGATGCCCTGCTTGCTGTACTCGGCGGCCAGCGCGTGCGTCATGGACTGGATGCCGCCCTTGCTCGCCGCGTACGCCGCCATGTACGGGTGGGCGAACATCGCGGACGTCGAGCTGAAGTTGACGACGGCGGGGCCGTCGCCCTGGAGCAGGGCGGGTATCGCCTCGCGGATCATCAGGAAGGTGCCGGTGAGGTTCACCGCGATCACCTGGTTGAACTCGGCGAGCGTGGTCTTCTCGGTGTGCGAGGAGCGCAGGATGCCGGCGGCGTTGACGAGCACGTCGAGCCCGCCGAGCGTCTGCACGGCGGCGGCGACGGCGTCGCGCACGGAGGCCTCGTCGGCGATGTTCACGACGACCGTGGTGAGGCGCTCGGCGGCGGCGCCGGCCTTGGCGACGGTGTCCTTCAGGCCGGCCTCGCTGACGTCGGCGGCGACGACGCGGCCGCCCTCCGCCAGCATGCGCAGCACGGTGGCCTGGCCGATGCCGGAGCCACCACCGGTGACCAGCGCGCGGCGCCCCTCGTAACGGTTCAGGTGGTTCATGGCGTCTCCTCACGTTCCTGTGTGCGTCCTCGCACGCTGCTCACCGTACGCTTCGGTGGCACGTTTTGCCATAACGGCGTTCCGTGCCAATTCATTCCCGGTGCGGCTACGCTACGTCGGGTGAACGAGTCCAGAACGCCCTCTTCGTCGCCTTCGCAGCCGTCGCTCACCGAACGCCGCAAGGCGGCGACCCAGCTCGACATCGCCCGCGCGGCGATGGAGCTGTTCACCGAGAAGGGGCCCGACGGCACCACGGCCGAGGAGATCGCGCGCGGCGCGGGGGTCGCGCTGCGCACCTTCTACCGCTACTTCCGCAACAAGCAGGACGCCGTCGGCCCGCTCCTCGCCTCCGGCGGCGCCCGCTGGCGCGAGCTGCTGGCCGCGACGGAACCGGGCACGCCCCTCCTCCAGGCCCTCGAAGCGGCCGCGGTGACCTCCCTCTCGCCGCAGGACGCGGCGGCGGAGGAGGCCCTGCACGGCACGCGGACGCTGCTGCGGGCGGCCCAGGAGGACCCGGCGCTGCGGGCGGTCTGGTACCGCGTGAACCAGGAGTCGGAAGAGCAACTGCTCCCGGTGATCGCCGACTTGACGGGCCCCGGGGCGGACCCCCTGGAAACCCGCCTCACGGCTGCGGCCGCCACGGACGCGATCCGTGTGGCCCTGGAGCTCTGGTCCACGACCGACTCCCCCACGTCGGGGCCGGGTTCGCCGTCCGCGTTGGCGGCGAGGGGGTTGCGGCATCTGGTCGGGTAGACCCTTCGCGGGGTGTGCGACCGGTGTGCCTCCGTGCCGCCCCCGCGCGCGACTGACCGGGGCGGTGGGCGGGCCTAGTCTCGAGTTCCCTGAGGCCGAACTCAGGTATCCCGAAGGCGCGTTGAGGGCATGAGGCCCCCGGACGCCAGCCACCGACTCGCCGGAGGCACACCGTGCTCGACCCCGCAGACACACCATCGGGAGCCATCGTCGTCGTGGGCGCCGGAGTCGCGGGACTCGCGGCGGCCCAGCACCTGACCAGGGCGGGCCTGCGCCCCCTGGTCCTGGAGGCCGCCACGGGCATCGGCGGCCGCATGACCACCGAGAAGGTCGACGGCTTCCGCCTCGACCGGACCGGCCGGCCGCTGTGCACCGCGTACCCCGAACTGCGCCGCACGCCCGCCCTCGCGCCCCTCGTTCTGCGCCCCTACTCCCCCGGCGCGCTCGTGCACAGCGGCGGCCGACGCCACCGGGCCGGCGAACCCGGCGGCCCCCGGCGCACAAGGGGCGCACTCAGTGCGGCGCGCGCCATGGCGAGCGCCCCCAGAGCTCCGCGCGGTACGCGCCCCACCCTCGGCACCCCGCTCGACCACGCCCGCCTCGGCGCGGCACTGGCACGCATCGCCTCGACCTCGCCGCCCCGCCTCCTCACCCGCCCCGAACTCCCCGCCCACCAGGCCCTGCTGGACCGCGGGATACCGCCCGCCACCCTCCACGGTTTCGTACGCCCCCTGCTCTCGGCCCTGCTCTGCGACCCGGACCTGACGACCTCCAGCCGCTGCGCCGACCTGGCCCTGCACGCGTACGCCGCCGGCCGGCTCGCCGTGCCGGAGGGCGGGGCGGACGCGCTGCCGGAGCTCCTCGCGGCGGGGCTCCCGGCGGGGACGGTGCAGACCGGCGTACGGGTGACGGCGATCGCCACGACGTCCGTCACCACCGCCGAACTCGGCGAAATCCCGTGCCGGGCCGTGGTGTTGGCGACCGGGGCGCACGAGGCGGCGGCGCTCCTTCCCGGACTGCGCCTCCCCGACTTCCACGAGGTGACGGTGGTGCACCACGCCGTGCCCGAACCACCGCTGGCGGAGCCCGCGTTGCTGCTCGACGCCGACCGTGGCGGGCCGGTCGCCCACACGTCGGTGATCAGTCAGGTCGACCCGAGCCGCGCCCCCGCGGGCCGTTCCCTGGTCTCCTCGACGATCCTCGGACCGCCGCCCACGGACCGCGAACTCCGCGCCCACCTCGGTGTCCTCTACGGGACGTCGACGGCGGGGTGGGAGACCCTGTCCGTACGTCACGACGCCCACGCCGTCCCGGCGATGCGACCCCCGCACGACCCGCGCCGTCCGGTGCGGCTCCTCGACGGCCTCTACGTGTGCGGGGACCACCGGGACACCAGCACGGTGCAGGGCGCCCTCCACTCGGCCCGCCGGGCGACCCGGGCACTCCTGAGGGACCTGGGCGTCTCCACCCCCACGTCGCCGCACGCCCTCCCGAACGCGGCCTGACCCCCTCGACCGCGCCCGCCTCCGTGGCCCATTCCGGGGGCGGGCGCCCCCACCCTCCGGGCCCCACCCGCCCGCTCCGCCGGTCCCCCGCCACCTACGGCCTGTTGCCCGGGGGAGCCGAGGCCCCCGGCACCCCCGAGCCAAGGCACCCAGCCGCCCCGAGCCGAGCCGCTCGACTCCCCCGCGCCAGTCCGCTCGGCGCCCCGCACCGGAGCGCCCTGTCACCCTGCCCACCCGGGCCCCGGCACCCACCCATCTCCCACCCACCCGCCCCCTCCGGAGGCTCGGCCCGTCGGCTGGGGCTCGCATCGGCGCGCGGCACCGCGACCCTGAACTTCACCAGGGTCGACGCCTGCCGTCCCAGTTGCACGGCACCCGCCCTGCCGTCCTGGGCTCCACTGACGGTCGGGAAGCCGTTCCGGCGGCCGCCTGCCCGGGGCGTGGCACGGTCTGCCGCAACAGGTAAGGAGAGCCGTGTTGGCGACGCTTGCCGGAGGCGGGTTGTTGCGGCCATCCGCAGCCGTTGCGGCACCCCCGTGAAGGCCGGCGGGTTCTCGGGCGGCGGGCGGCCCGAGACGGGTGGGGGTGACCGCAACGGGGGCGAGGCGCCCCAGCGAGAGCCGCCTCGCGGCGGGGCAGTCGGCCGTGCCAGGTAGGGAGGCGTGTCAGTAACAGGCCGCCCAAGGCGGTCTTGCAGACAACCGCAACGGCAGCGAGCCGCCGGGACGGGTGCGGACGACCGCAGTGGGTTGCGGCACCCCGCGGGGCCTACGCCCCCGGAGGGGGGCGGTGGGCGGGACATTGGGCGGCGGCAGCGGCCCCAAGGCGGGCCGAGGCGCGATCGCAACGGGTGGCGGGGCGCCCCGGCGAGAATCGCCTCTCACCAGGGGCGGTCGGCCATGCCAGGTCGGGAGGCGGCGGCAGGTTGTGCGAACGGCCCCTGCTGCGGCGAGCCGTCTCCCGGGGCGCGGGCGACTGCATTAGGTTGCGGCACCCCGCGGGGCCTACGCCCCTGGAGGGGGCGGGTGGGTGGGAGATTGGGCGGCGGAGCCAAAGGGCCAGGCGGCGGGGTACCTGGTGGGGACGGTGCGGCAGGTACATCGAGCCCCTGCGGCGATGGAGCAGCGGGGACCGGGGCGGAGCCCCGAGGCGTAGGGGTGGGTAGGCCAGGAGGGCGGCCCGCCGACGTCACACGCTCAGCCGCCCCACCGCAACCTCACCCCAGTGCCGCCACCCGCTCCCGGTACCCCCGGACGGGCCCCGCGTCGCGGTACGGCTCCAGGCGGCGCTCGAAGTCGCGGACGTACTCGTGCGCCCGCACCGACCTCATCTCCGCCGCCGCCACCGCCGCCTCCGCCCCGATCGCACACGCGGTGTCGAGTTCGCCGAGGCCGAGTCGTGCCGACGCCAGGACCACCCGGCAGAAGAGGCGGCTGCGCGCGAAGCCCGGTGACCGCAGCTGCAGGGACCGCTCCGCGTGCTGCGCCGCCGCCCGGTACTGCTGAAGATCCCGGTGGCAGTGCCCGAACTCGTCCGCCAGCTGCGCCTCGTCGAAGAACCGCGCCCACGGCGGCACCTCGTCCCCGGGCCGCACCGCCCCGAGCGCCCGCTCGGCCCGCACGAGGGACGCCGTGCACGCCCGCACCTCGCCCAGCACCCCGTGCCCACGCGCCTCGACGGCGTGCAGCAGCGCCTGCACGGTGGGCGGCGCCGCCGCGCCCACCCCCTGCTGCGCCACCCGCGCGAGCTGCACCGCTTCCCGCCCGTGCCCGAGGTAGACGGCCTGCCGGCTCATGGTGACCAGCACGTACGACCCGTACATCCGGTCCCCGGCCGCCTGCGAGAGCCGCAGCGCCTGTACGAAGTACCGCTGCGCGAGGCCGTGCGCCCCGATGTCGTACGAGGTCCAGCCCGCGAGCCGGGTGAGGTCGGCGACGGCGCTGAACAGGCGCCGCCCGTGCTGCTCCCCGTACGCCCCGCGCAGCATGGGTTCCGCCTCGTGCTCCAGGTACCGCACGAGGGCCTGCCGCGCGTGCCCGCCCCCGTACGCGTGGTCGAGGGCGCGGAAGAGTTCGCCGACGGAGCGCAGCGCCGCGATGTCACCGCTCGTGACCCGGTGACCCGGGCCGCGCTCGGTCTGCCCGCGCTGGCGCGGCACGGAGGCGACGGCCGCCTCGACGGTCGCGCCCGCGGCCCGTCCCTGTACGGGCACCCGCTGCGGCTGCTCCCCGTGCGCGACCCGGTCGTCGGCCCGCCCGATCAGCCAGTCGCGGCTGGGCACCACGAGTCCGGCCGGGGTGAACGCGATCTTGCGGAGTTCGGCGTGGCTGCCGGAGTCCTTGCGCCACAGGCCGCTGACGATGTCGACGGCCTCCTCGGGCGAGCCCGCGAACTCCAGGCCCGCGTACACCGGCGCGCACGCGTCGAGCCCGAGGTCCTGTGCGGAGAGCCGGCGGCCGAGGCGGCGCGTGAAGACCTCGGCGATCAGCGCGGGCGTGGTCCCTCTGGGCTGCTGCCCCCGCAGCCACCGGGTCACGGATGTCTTGTCGTACCGCAGGTCGAGCCCGTGCTCGAGCCCGAGCTGGTCCACGCGGCGCGCGAGGCCCGCGTTGGAGAACCCGGCCTCCGCGATGAGCGCGGCGAGCTGGCGGTTCGGGGTGCGCTGCGGAGGTCGTTCCGTCATGCTGTGCGATTGCCTTCCGGGCCCTGGGAAGCGATAAAGGGGGGCCATGGACTGCCCCCCTTTGGTCGCGGCTCCTTAATGGAACGGCGTGTGCCGTGACCGGTTCCCGCTCACGGACGGCGCCGAAATTATCACGGAGCGCACACGGCGTCCCCCAATCAGCCGAGCCGAACCCCTCCTTCATCCGATCGTGTGACAAACCGCGTAAGGGGTGGACGGCGGCGGCGTCACCCCGGAGCCGTACAGTTGCTCCGGGCGCGCTATATGCACGGTGAAGGTTCTTAGGGAGGCACTTGCCGTGAGTGAGTTCCGGTTCGTCCGCATGGGTTTCGGTGCGGACATGGTCGATTACCAGGTCGCCTGGGACGAGCAGCGCCGGGTGCACGCCGCCCGGTTCGCGGACGAGGTGCCGGACACCTGTCTGCTGCTCGAGCACCCGCCGGTCTACACGGCGGGCCGCCGCACCTCCCCCGAGGAGCGCCCGCTGGACGGTACCCCGGTCATCGACGTGGACCGCGGCGGCAAGATCACCTGGCACGGTCCCGGGCAGCTCGTCGGCTACCCGATCCAGAAGCTCCCGCGCCCCGTGGACGTGGTCGCGCATCTGCGCCGCCTTGAGGACGCGATGATCGCGGTCTGTGCCGAGTTCGGCATCGAGGCCGCGCGCGTGGAGGGCCGGGCCGGGGTGTGGGTGCTCGGTGACCCCATCGAGCAGCGGACGAACCTCGGCGGGCTCTCGCTCGACTTCAACCCGCGGCTGAGCAGTGAGGACGAGGAGTTCGACCACCGGCTCGTCGGCCCCGAGTACGCGCCGTCGAACGCGGGCCAGCGGCACGAGGACCGGAAGATCTGCGCGATGGGCATCCGCGTCGCCAAGGGCGTCACGATGCACGGCTTCGCGCTGAACGTGAATCCGGACACCTCGAACTTCGACAAGATCATCCCGTGCGGCATCCGCGACGCGGGCGTGACCTCGCTCTCGTACGAGCTGGGGCGCGAGGTCACCATGGACGAGGTGCTGCCGATCGCGGAGAAGCATCTGCAGGACGTCCTGGGGAACGCGGACCTGAAGCCGCGCGTGGTCGAGAAGGCCTCGGTCTAGCCCGTACGGGGAATGCACCCCGCAGGCCACCGGTTGGCCACCCGTGAGGGCCATGAACATCACGGGCGTACCCTGATGTACGCCGAGGAATCAAAGCTTTAGGGAGCCGGTCGTGTCCGCAGTCGCACCCGACGGACGCAAGATGCTGCGCCTGGAGGTCCGCAACAGCCAGACCCCCATCGAGCGCAAGCCCGAGTGGATCAAGACCCGGGCGAAAATGGGTCCCGAATACACCAAGATGCAGAACCTCGTGAAGTCCGAGGGCTTGCACACGGTCTGCCAGGAGGCGGGCTGTCCCAACATCTACGAGTGCTGGGAGGACCGCGAGGCCACGTTCCTCATCGGCGGCGACCAGTGCACCCGGCGCTGCGACTTCTGCCAGATCGACACGGGCAAGCCGGAGCCGCTGGACCGTGACGAGCCGCGCCGCGTCGGCGAGTCCGTCGTCACGATGGACCTGAACTACGCCACGATCACCGGCGTCGCCCGCGACGACCTGGAGGACGGCGGCGCCTGGCTGTACGCGGAGACGGTCCGCCAGATCCACCGCCAGACCACGAACCGGCCCGAGGGCCGCACCAAGGTCGAGCTCCTCGCCCCGGACTTCAACGCGAACCCGGAGCAGCTGGCCGAGGTCTTCTCCTCCCGCCCCGAGGTCTTCGCGCACAACGTCGAGACGGTTCCGCGGATCTTCAAGCGGATCCGTCCGGGCTTCCGCTACGAGCGCTCGCTGAAGGTCATCACCGAAGCCCGCGACTTCGGCCTCGTCACCAAGTCGAACCTGATCCTCGGCATGGGCGAGACCCGTGAGGAGATCAGCGAGGCGCTGCGCCAGCTGCACGACGCCGGCTGCGAGCTGGTCACCATCACGCAGTACCTGCGCCCGTCCGTGCGCCACCACCCGGTGGAGCGCTGGGTGAAGCCGCAGGAGTTCGTGGAGCTGAAGGACGAGGCCGAGCAGATCGGTTTCTCCGGTGTCATGTCGGGCCCGCTGGTCCGCTCCTCGTACCGTGCGGGCCGCCTCTTCCAGATGGCCAAGGAGAAGCGCGGCTCGTTCAGCGCCACGCAGGCCGTGTGAATTCGCGCACAAGAGATTACTGACCGGTAGTGGCCGGTATGACGCGGCCCCGGCCGTCCCCGCAGATGAGAGGGACGACCGGGGCCGCTTCCTCGTTCAGGACCCGCGCATCGGGGCTTCATGGGTGTTTGACCGTCCGGTCACGCCCTGGTAACACCAATCAGTGACTCTGGAATCACGCCCCGTACATCCCGTGCCACTGCCGTGATCAGCCTTCTAGGGGGGACCCCGACCATGCAGGCCGCGCCCGTCCGCGCCACCGCCATCCCGACCGTCACCGACGCGCTGCGCGCCGTCGAGTCGCTGCTCATGAGCGGCGGCCAGCGCACCGCCCGCCGCAACGCCTGGACGTCCGTCCTGGAGGACCGCCGCCGCGCCAAGGATCGCGTCGAGGCCCAGCGCGTCCTGGAGGCCGTCTCTCAGGGCTGAGCGAACCTCTGAACGAACCGGAACCCGATGCGGGTTCTTCCCGCCTCCCCGGCCACGTAGACTTCAAGACATGGCGAGGAAGGAAACTGCAGCGGACGCTGCTAACACCGGGCGACTCAAGCAGATCGCCCAGACCTACAAGATGACCCGCAGGGTCGATCCCAAGATCGGTCTTGTACTCGCGGCTGTGGGAATCGTCACCCTTGGTGTCTTCCTCGCGATCGGCTTCTTGATCGGTCACCCCATCTACCTCGGAATTCTCGGCCTCCTGCTCGCTTTCCTCGCGATGGCGATCATCTTCGGGCGCCGGGCCGAGAAGGCGGCCTTCGGGCAGATGGAGGGACAGCCCGGCGCGGCGGCGGCCGTGCTCGACAACATCGGACGTGGCTGGACGACGACCCCCGCGGTCGCGATGAACCGCAGCCAGGACGTGGTGCACCGCGCGGTCGGCAAGGCCGGCATCGTGCTCGTCGCGGAGGGCAACCCGAACCGGGTGAAGTCGCTCCTCGCGGCCGAGAAGAAGAAGATGGCGCGCATCGTGGCGGACGTCCCGGTGCACGACTTCGTGGTGGGCACGAGCCAGGGTCCCGAGGGAACGGTTCCGCTGAAGAAGCTCCGCACCACCATGCTGAAGCTGCCGCGCGTGCTGACCGGTCCCCAGGTGACCGCGACGAACGACCGGCTGAAGGCCATGGGCGACCTCATGTCGAACATGCCGCTGCCGAAGGGCCCGATGCCCAAGGGCATGAAGATGCCGAAGGGCGGCGGCCGCATGCGGTGACGCTCCGCTGTTGCCACGTCAATGAGGCGGGCCGGAACCCGAGGGTTCCGGCCCGCCTCATGTGTGTACGGCTCGCTGCGCGCCCGCGCCCCCAGTGCCTAGATGCGGACCTCGACCGACTTCGCGAGGCGGTCGTGGAGGCCGCGGCCGTCGCGGTCCCAGATGAGAGCCGGGATCGCGACGCAGAGCAGGACCGTGCGGACCAGGACCCGGCCGGGGCCGATGCGGCCGCCCGCCTCGGAGACGACCCGCAGGCCGAAGAGGCGCTTGCCGGGGGTGCAGCCGATGGTGCCGACCGTGAGCACGCTCAGGACGAAGAAGATGAGCAGCGCCCAGTTCCCCGTCGCCTGGTTGTAGCCGTGCGTGAGCAGGCCGTACGCAATCAGCATGCACAGCGCCCAGTCGACGGCGATGGCCCCGATGCGGCGCCCCGGGCGGGCGATGGAGCCCGGCCCGTGCTCGGGCAGACCGAGCTGTTCACCGCGGTAGCCGAAGTCGGCCCCGGCCCGTTCCATGGCCTCGCGGGGCCCGGACAGCCACGATCCCATTGCTTCCCTGTTGTCCACGCATCAACGGTACTGCGCCGCGCCCCTGGCCCCGTCCCGGCCCCCGCTCCGGTTAACTTGGGCGAAACAAATGGGTCATGCTTGAGAAATCACGCCTGCATATCGTCGTGCAGAACCGAGCTGCAACCCCGCCCCTCCCCAGGGTGTGGGAGTAGGAGGAGTTGGATGTTCCAGAACGCCGATGACGCCAAGAAATTCCTCGCGGACGAGGACGTCAAGTTCGTAGACGTTCGCTTCTGCGACCTGCCGGGCGTGATGCAGCACTTCACGGTTCCGGCCGAGGCGTTCGACCCGACGGAGGAGCTGGCCTTCGACGGCTCGTCGATCCGCGGCTTCCAGGCCATCCACGAGTCCGACATGGCGCTGCGCGCGGACCTCTCCACCGCCCGCGTGGACCCGTTCCGCCGCGACAAGACGCTGAACGTCAACTTCTTCATCCACGACCCGATCACGGGCGAGCAGTACAGCCGTGACCCGCGGAACGTGGCGAAGAAGGCCGAGGCGTACCTCGCCTCCACCGGCATCGCCGACACCGCGTTCTTCGGCCCCGAGGCCGAGTTCTACGTCTTCGACTCGGTGCGCTTCGAGACGTCCGCCAACAAGTCGGTCTACGAGATCGACTCCGAGGCGGGCGCCTGGAACACCGGCGCCGTCGAGAACAACCGCGGCTACAAGGTGCGCTACAAGGGCGGCTACTTCCCGGCCCCGCCGGTCGACCACTTCGCCGACCTGCGCGCCGAGATCTCCCTCGAGCTGGACCGCCAGGGCCTCAAGGTCGAGCGCCAGCACCACGAGGTCGGCACGGCCGGCCAGGCGGAGATCAACTACAAGTTCAACACGCTGCTCGCCGCGGCCGACGACCTGATGCTCTTCAAGTACATCGTGAAGAACGTCGCGTGGCGCAACGGCAAGACCGCGACCTTCATGCCGAAGCCGATCTTCGGTGACAACGGTTCGGGCATGCACGTCCACCAGTCGCTGTGGCAGGGCGGCGAGCCGCTCTTCTACGACGAGCAGGGCTACGCGGGCCTGTCGGACACCGCCCGCTACTACATCGGCGGCATCCTCAAGCACGCCCCGTCGCTGCTCGCCTTCACGAACCCGACGGTGAACTCGTACCACCGCCTGGTCCCGGGCTTCGAGGCGCCGGTCAACATGGTGTACTCGCAGCGCAACCGCTCCGCCGCCATGCGCATCCCGATCACGGGCTCGAACCCGAAGGCCAAGCGCGTCGAGTTCCGCGCTCCGGACCCGTCCTCGAACCCGTACCTCGCCTTCTCGGCGCTGCTCATGGCGGGCCTCGACGGCGTCAAGAACAAGATCGAGCCGGCCGAGCCGATCGACAAGGACCTGTACGAGCTTGCTCCCGAGGAGCACGCCAACGTCCAGCAGGTCCCGACCTCGCTCCCCGCGGTCCTCGACGCCCTCGAGGCGGACAACGAGTACCTGCAGGCCGGCGGCGTCTTCACGTCCGACCTGATCGAGACGTGGATCGACTACAAGCGCACGAACGAGATCGCCCCGATCCAGCTGCGCCCGCACCCGCACGAGTTCGAGCTGTACTTCGACATCTAAGCCGTCCCGTACACCCGGACGCGCTCGTGACCGAGGGCCCGGTCTCCCGACAGGGAGGCCGGGCCCTCGGCGTGTGCGGGGTGGGTGGGGCTCGCCGGGCACAATGCGGGCAAACGACTTAAACTCGGGCAGATCGCACACGCTTTCCCGTCTCGGAGGAGTGCCGCCATGAGCAATCTGTTCGTCGTCGCCTACAACGATCTCGCCACCGCCAACCAGGTCCGCGAGCGGCTTCTCGAGATGTCGAAGGAGCACCTCGTCGAGCTCGAGGACATCGTCGTCGTCGAGCGCCGTGAGGGCGACGGGAAGATCAAGCTCCACCAGGCCGTGAACCACACGGCGATGGGTGCCACGGGCGGCGCGCTGTGGGGCAGCGTCATCGGCATGCTCTTCCTCGTGCCGTTCCTGGGTGCCGCCGTAGGCGCCGCCGCGGGCGCCGCGGGCGGGGCCGTCACGGACACCGGCATCAACGACAACTTCATGAAGGAGCTCAGCCAGAACCTGCGGCCCGGCGCCGCCGCGCTGTTCGTCCTCGTGAAGCAGGCCGCGAAGGACAAGGTCGTGCCCGAGATCGCCACGTACGGCGGCCAGCTGGTGCAGACCTCGCTGAGCAACGACGACGAGGAGGCCCTGCGCGAGATGCTTCAGGAGGGCCAGGCGAAGGCCCAGGCCTCCGCGTAACCCCCACGCGGCCGAAGCGAGGTCAGGCGGGCAGCTCCAGGCCGCCCTCCGTGACCTCGCGGGCCACGTCCGCCAGCTTGCGCTGGTGCGAGCGCGCGTAGCCGCGCAGGGCGTTGAAGGCCTCGTCGAGGGAGAGGCCCCGGCGGGCCGCGAGCATGCCCTTGGCCTGTTCGACCACGATCCGGCTGGACAGAGCGTGCTCCAGCTGGCCCGTCAGCACGCGTGAGGCGCTCAGCTCGTGCTGGAGCGCGAGCGTGTGCCCCGCTGTCTCCGTGAAGATGCGCGCCATGGCGAGGGCCTCCTCGTCCAGGGTGCTCCCGGGTGTGCAGAACAGCACGAGCGCCCCGGTCGCCCTCTCCCCCGCGCGCAGCGGCAGCGCGGTGATCCGGCCGTGGCCGAGGGCCCTGGCGCGCGGCGTCCAGCGCGGCCAGCGCTCGTGGGCGGCCGGCGCAGTGATGTCCACGTCGATGAGGGCACAGCCGGTGGTACGGGCGTCGTGCCCCGGCCCCTCCTGCCAGTGGACCCCCGCGTCGGCCAGGGCGCGCAACTGCGGATCCGTACCGCCGCACCGCACCGGGGTGCGGACGTCGGGCGCGTAGTCGACCTTCGCCCCGCTCGCGCCGAACAGACTGCGGCCGCCGCGCGCGAGGGTGGCCAGCAACGCGCCCACGTCGCTCGGCTCCCGGGCGGCGTCCGCGGACAACCGGGCGAAGAACGCCGCGACTTCCTGCTCCTGCAACGCCACGGTGGAGACCTCTCAACCGAGTTTCAGATGGCCCTCGACGATATCGCGGGCGATGTCCCCGAGGGGACGCCCGTCGGCGAAGGACCGTGCTTTGACCAGTTCCAGTGCGTCCACGACGCGACAGCCGAGCTGGACGGCCACCATTCCGGCCGCCTGATGGACCTCGGCCCGGTGGTCGACGTCGCCGAACAGGTCGAGTACCGCGTCCTGGCCGAGGAACACGGTGCGGGTCAGCGCGGCGGCCACATTGCTGACGATCGGGGTGGACGCGGTCTCGGACACGGGGGTGAAGACGGCGAGGGCGCCGATGCAGGCCTCGGCCGTCCGCAGCGGTACGGCGACCACCTGGCCGAATCCGAGCTCCTCGAAGGCCGGGCCGAAGCCGGGCCAGCGTTCGCCGACGTCCGCCCCGGCCGCCGTGACGGGGGCGAGGTCCCGCACCGAGTCGTGGGCGGGGCCCTCGCCGAGCACGTACTCGAGATCCTGCGCCGCACGGGCCGGCTGGTCGGAGGAGGCGGTCGCCAGCTGATTGCGCTGGGAGTCGACGAGGGTGACGGCGACACTGTCGAAGCCGCAGGCCTCGGCGACGCCGGTCATGAACAGCGGTGACAGTCCGCCCGACCGCACCGAGTCGGACGCGCGTCGGGCGTGCCCCGCGAGCAGTTGCGCCGCGATCTGATGGCGCGTGGCGGTGGACCGGTGCAGCGCCGCCAGCCTGACGTGGGTGTCGTCGCCCGAGTACGCCGCGAGGTCCTCGTACCTTTCCGCGAGGCGGAACTCCCGGTCGGCACGCTCCTGCGCACTCACCGAGCGCTGCCAGGCGGCTGCCGCCTGTTCCGGCGACGGCGACCGGCCCCTGGGTTCCATGTCTCTCAGCGTACGCCCGCCGGGTCAGGCCGCGCCGTCGCTCCGGCCTTCTTCCATCAACAGGACGACTCCGCCGCGGTGTCCGTCGAACGGGCTGCACTGCACGGTGCAGCTGATGCTGCGGCCGAGCCGGTTCACCGCGGCGATCACCACGGGGGCGCCCCGCTTACGGTCCCTGATGCACGCCTCCACAGCCTCCCGCAGCTCCTTGGTGGGCAGCCCGAAGTCGAGTCCGAAGAACGCCTCGTTCAGGACCTCGTCCTGGCGCAGGCCCCACAGGTCGGCGGCTCCCCGGTTCCAGCTCTTGACCCTGAGGTCCTTGTCGAGGACGACGACGGCCGCGGCGATGGAGGTGAGCACGCCCTCGAGGAAGGCGCGGGTCTCGTCCAGCTCCTCGCTGCGGATCCGCATCTCCTCGTTCATGGTCTCCAGTTCCTCGTTCCCCGACTGGAGCTCCTCGTTGGTCGTCTCCAGTTCCTCGTTCGTGGACTGGAGTTCCTCGTTGGTGGTCTCCAACTCCTCGATGGAGGACTGGAGTTCCTCGTTGGTCGTCTCCAACTCCTCGTTCGTGGACTGGAGTTCCTCGTACGCCGTCTCCAGGTCCTCGCGTACGCGCTTGACCTCGGCCTTGAGCTGGGTGGCCACGGTGACGTCGGTGAACGTGATGTTGGTGGCGGCGGGCATGCCGCCCGCGCCCACGAGGGGCTGGACCAGGATGTCGTAGAACTGGACGTCGTCGCCGACCCTGCGCTCGGCGCCGTTCACCCGCAGGGAGCGGCGCTCGTGCGTGGCCTGGTCGATCAGAGAGCGCAGCTCGACCGGCCGGTAGGAGATCTCCAGGTCCTGGAAGGGCCGCCCGATGTCGCTCGAGGTCAGTCCGAACTGGACGCGGGCGTGGTGGTTGATGAGGACGACGACGCCTTCGGCGTCCACCGCCACGGCAGCGCCGGGCGAGGCGTCCAGGATCAGGTCGCGCAGCTGCCGGTTGCGCGCCATGTTCTGCATCTCGCCGCCGATGTTGGCGCGCAGCTTGACCGGGGCCGGCTGGTAGGGGGCCTGCGCGTCGCCGGGGCGGCGGCGGAAGATGCGCTGGCGCATGCTGATGACGTCGAAGCGGTCGGCGTCGTTGAGCAGCATCTCGGCCTTGCCGAGGAAGAGGAAGCCGCCCTGGCGCAGCGCGAAGTGGAACCGGTCGACGATCTGGGTCTGCGCCTCGACGTTGAAGTACATCAGGGTGTTGCGGCAGAGCAGCAGGTCGAGACGGGAGATGGGGGCGTCGCGGGTGATGTCGTGGCGGCCGAAGATGACGCGGCGGCGCAGGTCGGAGCGGAAGCTGTACTGCGAGCCGTTCTGCTCGAAGTACTTCTCGCGCAGCTCCGGGGAGAGCGGCTCCAGGGTCTTGGCCGGGTAGAGGCCCGAGCGGGCGTCGCGCAGCGCCTCGTCGTCGACGTCGGTGCCGTAGATCTTGACGCGGTTGAGTGCCTCCTGGAGGCCGAGGGCCTCCGCGAACATGATGGCGAGGGAGTACGCCTCCTCGCCGCTTGAGCAGCCCGCGCTCCACACCCTGATGTCCTCCTCGGGGCCGAGCTGGGCGAGGATCTCGGGGATGACCTCGCGCTGGAGGTACGTCCAGGCGTCGGCGTCGCGGAAGACGGAGGTGACGTTGATCAGGATGGTGTTGAAGAGGGCGCTGAACTCGTCGGCGTTCGTCTCGAGCTGGTCCCGGTAGTCGGCGTACGAATCGATGCCGACGTCGGTCATGCGCTTGCGGATGCGGCGGCCCAGGGACGAGCGCTTGTACCCGGTGAAGTCGAATCCGCGGGCGTCCCTGAGGAACCGGAGCAGCTCCTCCAGCTCCTCGTCGGTCTCCACATCGCGCGGCGCCTCGCTCATCGTCTTTGCCTACCTACTGCCTCTTGCTGCCGACAAGTCCGCGGAGGACCGCGGGGATTTCTTCCAGAGGTAGCACGAAGTCCACCGCCCCCGTACCCACGGCCGCCTCCGGCATGCCTTTGAATTCCGCGGTGCGGGGGTCCTGGGCGATCACGGTACCGCCCCGGGACTTCACGGCGTCGACACCCATGGCCCCGTCGCTTCCCGTGCCGCTCAGGACGATGGCGATGGTGCGCTCGTCGTACGCCCCGGCGACGGACTCGAAGAGCAGGTCGGCGGAGGGGCGCAGGAAGTGCACGAGTTCGCTGCGGGTCAGGGTGAGGGTGCCGTCGGATCCCACGAGGAGGTGGCGGTCGGGCGGGGCGATGTGGGCGGTGCCGGGGCGGGCCGTCTCGTCCTGCTCGGCGAGCTTGACGCCCAGATCCGTGCGGCGGTCGAGGATCTCGGCGAGGACGGTGCGGTGCCGGGGGTCCAGGTGCTGGACGACGAGGACCGGGACGGGGAAGTCGGCGTCGAGTCCGCCGAGCAGCGTGGCCAGGGCGTGGATGCCGCCTGCGGACGCGGCGACCGCGACGACGGCGTAGCTGTCCGGGGGCGCGGGGTGCGGCATGGCGTCTCCCTCGGGAGTGGGGTGCCGGGTCCGGTCATTGTCGTCGACTGGGGCGGCGGACGGAGCCGTCGCTCACGCACCCGGCGCGGCGGTCAGGACGCCGGAGGCGATGGCTCTGCGCAGCGCCCGGTGGTCGTCGAGGGTCCGGTCGGCGTAGTGCAGGGCGAACGCGGCGACGGCCCGGTCGAAGCCGTCCTTGCCGCCGAGGTAGGCGGCGATGGCGATGCGGTCGCCGGAGCGGGCGTGCGCGCGGGCGAGGGCGGTGCCGCAGAGGCGGGCGTAGGCGAGGAGTTCGTCGGGCGGCATGGTGGTGACGTCGGCTGAGCCCTTCATGTCGCGCAGTTGGCGCCAGTAGAAGGAGCGGCCCTGCGGCCCCGTCATCCAGCCGAGGAAGATGTCGCCCGCCGCCTGGAGCAGGCGCTGGCCGGACACGACGCGGTGGCCGGGGTGGATGTACGGGCCGTGGTACGGGACGTGCTCCTCGACGACGGACCGGCCGGCCTCCTTGATCTGGAGGAAGAGCGGGTCGTCGGCGTCGCGGCCCGCGAGCAGCACGATGAAGCAGCGGGTGCCGACGCTGCCGACGCCGACGACCTTGCGGGCGGCGTCGACGAAGCGGTAGCGGTCGAGCAGGCGGCGGCGTTCCTCGGCGAGCGTGGAGCGGTAGTCGCCGAACATCTTGCGGACGGCCGCGGCGTCGGAGATCCCGGCCGGTTCGAGGAGCGGCGGGTCGTGGGCGATGCGGCGGCGGCCGTCGGGGGTGGTCTCGGTGAGCTTGGCGAGGGCGTGCAGGCTGGTGCGCCGGGTGGCCTGGGCGAGGGTGTTCTCGGCGCGGTGGCGGGAGCGGGACGAGCGGATGAGCGGGAGCAGCGCGTGGGCGTCGATGCGCTCGTACCAGACGGCGAGTTCGCCGAGCCCCGCGAGCCTGCGCATGTTCGTGCGGTACGCGGTGACGGCCGTGCGGGCGGCGCGGTGGGCCTGCTTGTCGGAGTGGCCGTTGTCGCGGGCGGCGACGGCTATGGAGGCGGCGAGCCGTTTGACGTCCCACTCGAAGGGGCCCGGGTACGTCTCGTCGAAGTCGTCGAGGTCGAAGAGGAGGGCGCGGTCCGGCGCGGCGAACAGGCCGAAGTTCAACAGGTGCGCGTCGCCGCAGAGTTGGACGGTGAGTCCGGTGTGCGGGACGGCCGCGAGGTCGCCCGCCATCACGGCGGCGGCGCCGCGCAGGAACGCGAAGGGGCTCGCCGCCATCCGTCCGTAGCGGATCGGCAGCAGGTCGGGGAGCCGGTCGGCGCCCTGCCGTTCCAGGGTGACGACGGGGTCGGGGCGGTCGGCGGCGGGGATCCACGGGCCGTGCGAGGAGCGGGGGCTGTGCTTGCGGGCCCTGCGGCCCTGGGCGGCGCGTTCGGCGGGGCTGCTCATGGCGGGGCGCCCCGTCGGTCAATGGCGCAGGGCGCGGGAGACCTCGGCGGTGATGTCGCCGTCGAGGGAGTGGGTGCTGCGGGCGGTGGCCTTCTTGGAGTCGCCGCCCTTCACGTCGTCGACCTTGAGCACGGCGGTGTCGACGAGCTTGCCGTCCCCATTCTTGAAGTCGACCTCGATCATGTACGACTTGGTGTCCGACGCGCCGTTGCTGACGGTGACGGGGACCGTGCTGCGGTCGCCGTCGGCCTTCACGTCGCCGACCTCGACGTCGCCCTTGGCGTCGACGCCGTCCTTGAACTCGTCGAACTTCTTCTGCGCCTCCGCGGTCGCCGACGCCACCACGTCCGACGCCTTCGACGCGGCCTTCGACGCCACGCCGGAGGGGGTGTCGCCGTCGTCGCCGCAGCCGGCGGCGGTCAGGGCGAGGGCCGCCACGCACAGCGCCGCGCCCACCGCCCGGACGCCCCGCGCGCCTCGTCGTACGTCCGCCATCGCCGGCACCTCCGCTCGACCGCCACTCCAGGTCGCTTCAGTCAACGGTGCGCGCGTACGGGCCCGCATGCCAAGGGGGCCAAACAGGTGACCGGTCCCGCGGGGCGGTGGGCATGATGAGCAGCATGACCTCGAACACCACAGGGACCGTCCGGCACATCGGTGACGACGAGCGGCGGCTGCGGCTGGCCCGCGCCCACCTCCTCTCCCCCGCGGACCGCGCGGCGGCCGCACAGGACGTGGCGCGGGCCCTGGTGGCGCTGCACGGCACGGATCCGGCGACGGTGTATCTGGCGGTGGGGGCGCGGCTCGCGGACGCGTCGGGGACCGTCGCCGACGTCGAGCGGGCGCTGTACGAGGACCGGACGCTGGTGCGGATGCACGGCATGCGGCACACGGTGTTCACGTTCCCCACGGAGCTCGCGGCGACGGTCCACGCGTCGACGGGCCTCGCGGTGGCGGCGAAGGCGCGGGCCGCCCTGCTCAAGGACATGGTGAGCGGGAGCGACGGGCGGCTCACCCCGGAGTGGCTCGCGGAGGTGGAGGCGTCGGCGCTGGCCGCGCTGGAGCGGCGCGGGGAGGCGACGGTGTCCGAACTGACCGTGGACGAGCCCCGGCTGAAGGAGCGGTTCACGTACAGGCGGGGCAGGAGCTACGAGGCGCCGCACACGGTGTCGTCGCGGCTGATGCGGGTGCTCGGGGTGGAGGGGCGCGTGGTGCGGGGCAGGCCGCTCGGCTCGTGGACGTCGACGCAGTTCCGGTGGGCGGTGGCGCCGCCGCATCCGGAGCTGCCGGTCGCCGAGGCGCAGGCGGAGCTGCTGCGGCGCTGGCTGGGGGCGTGCGGTCCTGCCACGGAGGGGGACCTCAAGTGGTGGACGGGGTGGAAGGTCACGGACGTGCGCAAGGCGCTCGCCTCGGTGGGGGCGGCCGCGGTGTCGCTCGACGGGGGCGGCACGGGGTACGTGCTGCCGGACCGGGTGGACGCGCCGGACGGCGGCGTGGAGCCGTGGGCCGCGCTCCTTCCGGCCCTGGACCCGACGGCCATGGGCTGGCAGGAGCGCGACTGGTACTGCCCGCCGGAGCTGCGCCCCGCGCTCTTCGACGGCAGCGGGAACATCGGTCCGACGGTGTGGTGGAACGGCCGGATCGTGGGCGGATGGGGTCAGGGGGCGGACGGCGAGGTGGTGTGGCGACTCCTGGACACGTCGGGCGGCCGGAAGGCGGAGCGGGCCGTCGCCGCGGAGGCGGAGCGCCTCGCGGCGTGGCTCGGTACGACCCGTGTGACACCGCGCTTCCGTACGCCCCTGGAGAAGGAGTTGAGCAGCTAGGGGGCGCCGAAGCCGGGCCTACCGGCTGTAGCGCATCAGCGCCCGCACCATGTGACACGTCGTGTCGGACGGCGGGTGGATCCCGACGAGCTCGGCCGTGGCGCGGATCCGCCCGTTGTGGGCCTGGTTGGGGAGGTAGACGCCGGAGTCGAGCAGGGCTATCGCGAGCCGCATGGCCTTCAGGCGGCGGTTGTGGGTGATGTACCAGTCGCGGGGCCGCCCGGCGGGCAGCGGCCTCTTCGCGAGTGGCGTGTACGGCAGATCGATCAGCATCGGAGCGGCGGCAGCGGGCACAGGCATCCTCCTGTCGCGAACGTCCGAGAGCCCCCGTAGCCCTCGAACACTGCTTCTATTCTACTGCCGACCACTGACAAAAGCCGCTGGCCAGACGCCGGTTGAGGGGCTTCGCGCGGCGTCACTCGCGTACCGTTGTCCCCATGGAGATCTGGATCAACCCGGCCTGCTCGAAGTGCCGCAGCGCACTCACCCTGCTCGACGCGGAGGGCGCCGACTACACGGTGCGCCGCTACCTGGAGGACGTCCCCTCCCCCGACGAGATCCGCGCCGTGCTCGACCGGCTCGGCCTGGAGCCGTGGGACATCACGCGCACCGGGGAGGCCGACGCGAAGGAGCTCGGCGTCAAGGACTGGGCGCGGGACGCGGACAGCCGGGAGCGGTGGATCGAGGCGCTCGCCGCGCACCCGAAGCTGATCCAGCGCCCGATCATCACGGCCGACGACGGCACGGCGGTGGTGGGCCGCAGCGAGGAGGCCGTACGGGAGGCGCTGAAGCGCGGCTAGACCATCAACTCGGCGAGCCCGGCGCCGAGTTGCACGGGCATCGCGTGGTGCGAGACGCCGGGGACGGTGAACGCGGCCGACCCGGCCCGCTCCGCGATCCGCCGCACGTCGTGCGCCCTGCTCTCCCCCGCGAGCACGACCCGGACCCGCGTAGGCCCCTCGTGCAGGGCCCGCAGCGTCTCCCGCGACGGGATCCGACCGGTCACCGGGCGCGCCGCGGGGAAGCCGGCCGCCGCCTCCTGCAGCGCCAGCCAGTCGCCGTCGAGCGCGGCGCCGCCGGACTCCCACGCCAGGAACCGGCGGGTCCTGGCGGGCGAGGGCCGCAGCAGGGTCGGCAGGGCGTGCAGCAGATATCCGGGGCGCAGCCCCGCGTAGCAGCGGGTCGGGTCGAGCAGGGTGAGCCGGCCGACCCGCTCCGGTGCGCGCAGCGCGCAGTGCAGCGCGATCCAGGCGCCGTACGAGTGTCCGCACAGGTCGACGGGTGCGGTGATGTCGAGCCCTGCGAGGAGCGCGGTCAGCCAGCCGTCGAGGTCGGCGACGGTGCGGATCGGGCGGGCGGGCTCGGCGACGCTGCGGCCCGGTTCGCCGACGAGGTCGACGGCGTGCACCCGGCGGGAGACGGCGAGCGCCGCGACGTTCGCGAACCAGCTCGCGCTCGTGGCGCCGCCGCCGGGCAGCAGGAGCAGCGGCGGGGCGTCGAGCGGCCCGAGGCTGTGGACGTGGGTGGAGCCGTACGGGGTGGGGACGTCCCGGTGCTCGGTGGTGTCCGGCCACTTGGCCAGCACTTTGTCGTACGCCTCGTAGAACCCGCCGTCCGCGGCCATCACGCCCCCGTATGCCGTCAACTCTCCTGTGAGACACGTTACTTGAGTCGCCCGAGTGGTCGTTGAGCGCACCGGTTCGGTCGCTCGTACGTAACGGCGTGCGCAACAACGTGCATCTCACGACAGGAGGCGCGCATGTCACGCAGGAGGACTCTCGGCCCCGGCAAGCGTCTTGCCCTGACGGCGGCGGCCGCGGTGCTCGCGGGCGGCGGGGCGTTCGCCCTCGCGGCGACCGGAAACGCGGCGCAGGCGGGGGACGCGACCGTGTGCGAAGGGCTCGCCACGGCCGCGGCCAACAACCAGAAGTTCATCGACGCCCAGCGGGCCGCCCCGGACGCCCGGTCCGAGGCCCGTATCGCCAACCGCGAGGCGGTCCTGGCGGAGATCGGACGCAAGCAGGAGGCGTCGGGCTGCGCCACGGGCGCGACCGCCCCTGCGGACGACGCCGCGCCGTCGGAGAGCGCCGCCGCGGAGGCCACCCCCGACGCCCCGGCGGACGCCGGCTCCCAGGTCTGTGCCGGGCAGCAGGTGACGCTCTCCGGTGAGGGCGGGGCCCCTGCCGCGTCCAGCGACCGGTTCCCGGCGGGCACCCGGCTGAAGGTGACCAACCTCGACAACGACAGGTCGACGACCGTCGAGGTCACCTCCACGTCCGGTTCCTGCGTGCTGCTCAACAACGCCGCGTTCGAACAGGTCAGGGAGCCCGGGAAGTTCCTGATCCGCAATGCGCGGGTCGAGAAGGTGGGGTGAGGGGCCGATTGCATACGGGATCACGGGCCACGCCCCTCAGGTAACACGGGGTTCACAAACGAGCAACGGCCGAGAAATGCCCTGGTGACAGGCTTCCGGTCAGTTCGAGACCCGCGTGATGAGGAAGTGGCCCGTGACCTTCAAGGCTGAGTACATCTGGATCGACGGCACCCAGCCGACGGCCAAGCTCCGTTCGAAGACGAAGATAATCGCGGGCACCCCGCAGGGCCTGGACACGCTGCCGCTCTGGGGCTTCGACGGCTCCTCCACGAACCAGGCCGAGGGCCACGCCTCCGACCTCGTGCTGCGCCCCGTCGCCCAGTACCCGGACCCGATCCGCGGCGGCGACGACATCCTCGTCATGTGCGAGGTCCTGAACATCGACCTGACGCCGCACCGCTCCAACACGCGTGCCGCGCTCGCCGAGGCCGAGGAGAAGTTCGGCTCCCAGGAGCCGATCTTCGGCATCGAGCAGGAGTACACCTTCTTCGAGGGCGAGCGCCCGCTCGGCTTCCCGGTCGGCGGCTTCCCCGCCCCGCAGGGCGGCTACTACTGCGGTGTCGGCGCCGACGAGATCCACGGCCGCGAGATCGTCGAGAAGCACCTCGAGCACTGCCTGACCGCCGGTCTCGCCATCTCCGGCATCAACGCCGAGGTCATGCCGGGCCAGTGGGAGTTCCAGGTCGGCCCCGTCGGCCCGCTGGACGTCTCGGACCAGCTGTGGATCGCCCGCTGGCTGCTCTACCGCACCGCCGAGGACTACAACGTCTCCGCGACCCTCGACCCGAAGCCGGTCAAGGGCGACTGGAACGGCGCGGGCGCGCACACCAACTTCTCCACCAAGGCCATGCGCGAGGGCTACGACGCGATCATCACCGCGTGCGAGTCGCTCGGCGAGGGCTCCAAGCCCCTCGACCACGTGAAGAACTACGGCGCCGGCATCGACGACCGCCTCACCGGTCTGCACGAGACCGCCCCGTGGGACGAGTACAAGTACGGCGTCTCGGACCGCGGCGCCTCCGTCCGCATCCCGTGGCAGGTCGAGCGGGACCGCAAGGGCTACATCGAGGACCGCCGCCCGAACGCGAACGTCGACCCGTACGTCGTGACGCGGCTCCTCGTCGACACCTGCTGCTCCGCGCTCGAGAAGGCCGGCCAGGTCTGATTCCGGCCAACCGCCGTCCGGGAGGGTGTCCACTTCGTGTGGGCGCCCTCTCGTTCGCGTTGCGCATCTGTTTCAATGAGGACATGGCCAGCATCGACCGGAACAGCAGCTCGTGGGGGCGCCCCCACGACCTCGAGCCGTTCTGGCCGTCCCGGCAGCACCACGACTTCGACCGGGTGTGTCGCCGCGTGAGGAACGCGCGGGCCCTCTAAAGCCGTCACGCCGAAGCCGTCCCGGCCTTCGGTCCGCGCGC
The DNA here is from genome assembly GCF_052245995.1 of Streptomyces sp. SDT5-1. Classification (NCBI taxonomy): domain Bacteria; kingdom Bacillati; phylum Actinomycetota; class Actinomycetes; order Kitasatosporales; family Streptomycetaceae; genus Streptomyces; species Streptomyces sp. SDT5-1. The sequence continues at coordinate 2,829,368 of NZ_CM125963.1, forward strand.
ACGACGTACGTCCTTCTTCCGACGACTCCTCGCGCGAAAAGAGCCGACCATGGCGCACGCCCTTCTGACCGATCCGCTCGTCTCCGTCGACACCGCCTGCCGCACCGTGCACGTCGCGGGCCGCCCGCTCGACCTCACGTACCTGGAGTTCGAGCTGCTCGCCCATCTCGTCGCGCACCCGCACCGGGTGCACACCCGCGATCAGCTCGTCCACACCGTGTGGGGCTACGGGCACGTGGGCGACGGCCGCACCGTCGACGTGCACATCGCCCGGCTGCGCCGCAAGCTGGGCGCCGAGTTCCGCGACACCATCCGCACGGTGCGCCGCGTCGGCTACAAGTACACGCCGCCCACCACCGGTTGAGGTGAAATCCGGGGGCCGATTGAACGGGGTCGGCCCCCGTTGCGTACGTAGTCCCATGGGACGCACCTCACGGAAACGGCGTTCAACGCTGGCGACGCGCATGACCATCGCGTCGGCCGCGCTGCTCCTGGGCGGAGGTGGGCTGGTCGCGGTCAACGTGTACGCGTCGGCCCACGAGGACTCCGCCGAAGGACAGGGCGCGGGCAGCGGGACGCAGACACAGCAGACGCAGCAAGTGGCCACCATCGACTGCCCGGACGTCGGCACACAACTGTCCGACGTGCCGGACGGCGCGCGCGACGAGGTCGACGGTGAACTGGCCACCCTGGACAGCCAGGTCACGCAGGCCTATCAGCGGCTCGCCGCCTCGCGGGACGCGGCGGCGCGGGACCCCCGGTTCGTGCAGAACAGCATCCTGGACCCGCTGAAGAAGAACCGGTCCGCGATCCTGGACCGCATCCGCCTGGAGATGGAACGCCGCGGCGGACAGGCCCCCGACGGCATGAACGACATGGCGGAGTGCACCGCGCAACCGCCGAAGGACCAGCCGCCGCAGGAACAGCCGGGCGGCGACGGCTCGCAGCCCTCCCCCTCGTCGTCCAGCGGCGACGGCGGTCAACAGCCCGGAAACGGCGGACAGCAGCCCGGAAACGGCGGGCAGGCGGGCAACGGCCCCGTCGCCGCCGACTTCGCCGACATCACCAAGGTCCAGCCGAACGTCCAGAAGCCCCGCAACGGCCGCGGCGCCTCCACCGGCACCTTCACCACCCGCTGCGGCGTGAACGACAACAAGAAGTTCAACACCGACAACATCATCGTGGCGCCCGGCGTCGCCAACGGCGCCCACCACCTGCACGACTACGTCGGCAACCAGGACAACGACGCCTTCTCCAGCAACGACGACCTGGCCAACGCCGACACCAGCTGCCGCAACCAGAAGGACAGGTCGACCTACTACTGGCCGGTGCTGCGCGTCCAGGACGGCTCGCAGGACTTCGACGCCGACAAGGACGGCGGCGGCAAGGAGGGCAACGTAGGAAAGATCCTTCAGGCGGAGAAGGCCCAGATCAAGTTCGTCGGCAACCCGCGCGGCAAGGTCGTGGCGATGCCGAGGTTCCTGCGCATCATCACCGGCGACGCCAAGGCCTTCACCAACGGCACGGCGAACGCCAACGCGCACTGGAGCTGCACCGGCTTCGAGGACCGTCAGCTGACGGACAAGTACCCGCTGTGCCCCGACGGGTCCAAGGTGGTGCGCAGCTTCGCGTTCCAGAGCTGCTGGGACGGCCAGAACATCGACAGCGCCAACCACCGCACCCACGTGGCGTTCGCCGACGGCAACGGCAATTGCCCGGCCAACTTCAAGGCGATTCCGCAGCTGACGATGCGCCTGGTGTACGACGTGCAGGCGCCGACGATCGAGAACGGGCAGGTGAAGAACCCGTTCGCGGTGGACGGCTTCCCCGAGCAGCTGCACAAGCCGATCACCGACCACGACGACTTCATCAACGTCTTCGACGACGCCGAGATGAAGCGCGTGGCGAACTGCCTGAACCGGGGCGATCGCTGCAGCTGAGCGACCGCCCCGCCCCGGCCGCTGCGCGGCCGGCTCAGCGGCGACCCTCGTGCCCGGAGAGCGCACCGTCCTCGTGACCCCCACCACCGCTACTCCCCGAGTGGTGCGAGGCCGGCCTCTCCAGGGTCCCGCCGAGCCGGCCGCGCAGCTTCGTCAGCTGTGCGGCGCCGCCGACGGCGATCCATTTGGGGCCGACGAGGTAGACGCCGCCGTAGTCGTTGGCCTGGTCGAACCACTCGGCCTGGCCCTTGTCGGTGGTGAAGGTGGCCAGTACGTAACGGCCCTTGCCCGTTCCGCAGTTGGCCTGGCGGATGTCGGCGGCGTCGGTCTGGATGTCGGGACGGCAGCCGGCGCGGTCCGCCAGGTGTTCCAGGCTTCCGGAGGCCGTTCGGGGGATCTTCGGTGTGTCGTCCTTCGGGGCCTCGTCGGCGCCTCCGGAGCCGCAGCCCGTCGCGGCGGCGACCAGCAGGGCCCCCGCCGCCAGCAGTTTCCTCATGCGCGCTCTCCTGTCGCGTCGCTTCCGTTGGTACCGTGCGCCGCACGATCCGCCGACGCAGGGGGGTACACGTATGTCCGCACCATCGCGACGCACGGTTCTCGGTACGACGGGCGCCATCGGGCTCGGCACGGCCCTGGGGGTGGGCGTGCCGGCCGCTCAGGCGGCTCCGCGCGCGGTGGCCGCGCGTCCTGTGGCTGTTGTTGATACGGCTGCGGCCGACGCGGCGCTCAAAAGACAACTGCCGCACCACGCGGACCAGTTCCGGCTCAGACTGGAGGCCGCGAGCGGCACGGAGGACCGTTTCCGGGTGACCGGGACGCCGGGCCGCATCACGGTGTACGGGACGACCCCGGCGACGCTGCTCGCCGGGGTCCACTGCTATCTGAAGTACGTGTGCGGGGCGCACATCGCCTGGAACGGCTCGCAGCTCGACCTGCCGGACCGGCTCCCGGCGCCCTCGGCCCCGCTGGAGCGCCGCACCGCGCTCCCCCACCGCTTCGCCCTGAACGACACGAACGACGGCTACACGGCGCCGTTCGCCGACTGGTCGTACTGGGAGCGCGAGATCGACATCCTGGCGCTGCACGGCTGCAACGAGGTGCTGGTCATCGCCGGCATGGAGGCCGTCTACCACCGGGTCCTGAAGGACTTCGGGTACAGCGACGCGGAGGCCCGCTCCTGGCTGCCCGCCCCGTCCCACCAGCCGTGGTGGCTGCTCCAGAACCTGTCCGGGTACGGGGGCCCGCTCTCGCCCGAACTCATCGCGCGCCGCGCCGCGTTGGGGCGCAGGATCGTGGACCGGCTGCGGGCGCTCGGCATGAAGCCGGTGATGCCCGGCTACTACGGGCATGTACCGAAGGGCTTCGTGGAGCGCAACGGCGGAGACGCGCACGTGGTGCCGCAGGGGGTGTGGCACGGTTTCGAGCGGCCGGACTGGCTCGACCCGCGCACGACCGCGTTCGCGCAGGTCGCCGAGGCGTTCTACGGACACCAGAAAGACCTGTTCGGTGAGGTCGACGCCTTCAAGATGGACCTGCTGCACGAGGGCGGCACCGCGGGCGACGTGCCCGTCCCCGACGCGGCGCGCGGTGTCGAGGCGGCGCTCCAGAAGAACCGTCCCGGCGCGACGTGGGTGATCCTCGGCTGGGAGGCGAACCCGCTGCCCGAGCTGATCGACGCCATCGACAAGAAGAAGATGCTGATCGTCGACGGCGTGTCCGACCGCTTCACGTCGGTCACGGACCGCGAGAAGGACTGGGGCGGCACCCCGTACGCGTTCGGCACGATCCCGAACTTCGGCGGCCGGACCACGATCGGGGCCCGCGCGCACATCTGGCAGGAGAAGTTCTTCGCGTGGCGCGACAAGCCGGACAGCGCGCTGGCCGGTACGGCGTACATGCCGGAGGCGACCGACCGCGACCCCGCCGCGTTCGAGCTGTGGTCCGAACTCGCCTGGACCGAGGGGACGTTGGACCGGGCCGCATGGTTCGCCGGGTATGCCGACTTCCGGTACGGGCGCCGCGACAAGGGGGCCCGCGCCGCCTGGCAGGCGCTGCACGAGACGGCGTACCAACAAAAGGCGGCGGAGCGCTCCGACCCGCACGACTCGCTGTTCGCGGCCCGGCCCGACCTGTCGGCCGACCGCGCCGCCTACTACGCGCCGCGCGCCCTCACCTACGACCCGGCCCGCTTCGACGCGGCGTTCGCCGGGCTGCTCGCCGTGTCGGGGAAGCTGCGGGGCAGTGCGGCGTACACGTACGACCTCGTGGACGTGGCACGGCAGGCGCTCGCGCACCGCAGCCGGCAGCTGCTGCCGCAGCTCGAGGCGGCGTACGCGGACAAGGACCGGGACACGTTCAAGGCGCTGTCGGCGCTGTGGCTGAAGCTGATGCGGCTCTCGGACGACGTGACGGGCACGCACCCGGCGTTCCTGCTCGGGCCGTGGATCCGGGACGCGAGGAACCTCGCCACGAACGACGCCGAGCGCGCCGAGTTCGAGCGCTGCGCCAAGACGCTGATCACGGTGTGGGGCGACCGGGCCACGTCCGACCCGGGCAACCTCCACGAGTACGGCAACCGGGAGTGGCACGGCCTCATGGCCGACTTCTACCTGCCGCGCTGGCAGAAGTGGCTCGACGAGCTCGACGACGCGCTCGCGGCGGGCCGGGAGCCCGCGAAGGTCGACTGGTTCGCCTTCGAGGAGCCGTGGACCCGCGAGCCCAAGGACTATCCGCTGCGCCCGTACGGTGACCCGTACCGGACCGCGTCGAAGGTGCGCGACGTCCTCGCCCGCGCCCCGTACCAGGGCGCGGTCACGGTCACCGCGGAGCCGCCCGCCTTCCCGCCGGGCGGGCACGCGCGCGTGACGGCCACGTTCCGCAACGTCAACGGCCTGCGCGCCACGGGCCGCGTCGACTTCGCGCTCAAGGGCATCACCGCCGAACCGGAGGGCGCCACCCGCCTCGACAGCGTGCCGCCGGCCGGCGAGGGCGAGGTCGCGTGGCGGGCGAGCGCGCCCGGCACCCCGCTCGACGAGCCGCTGCGCCCGCTGCCGTACACGATCGACGTGCGGTACGGCCCGGCGGGCGAGGAGCGGGTCACGTACGTCCACAAAGGCACGCTCTTCGAGGCGGGGCCGCTCGCCGACAGCTGGCGGACGTACAGCAACAACGCGGCCGTCTTCGGGCAGCTCGACGACCGGTACGCGATCGACGGCGGCGGCGCCGACCTGTGGAAGGGCACGGCGGAGTTCGGGGCGCTCTACCGGGCGAACGCGTTCCGGGACGGTTCGGTGGCCACGGTCCGCGTGGACACGCAGGCGGTCACCGGCCCGTGGGCGCGCGCAGGGATCATGGTCGCCAACTCCATCGGCGGCTCCGGCACGATGGGCTTCGCGAACCTGGCGGTCACCCCCGCCAACGGCGTCGTCCTGTCGTACGACAGCAACGGCGACGGCACCCTCGACACGTACAAGCGGATCACCGGGATCAAGGCGCCGGTGCTGCTGCGGCTCTCCCGGGCGGGCGACTCGTACACCGGGGAGTGCTCCACGGACGACGGCGCGACGTGGCGGACCGTGGCGACGGTGCCCGCGATGCGGCTGGCCTCCGCGCAGGGCGTCGGCATGTTCATGAGCGCGACGAACGGCGGGAACGGTACGCGGGGCACGGTGGAGTTCAGCGGCTGGAAGCTGAGCTGACCCCGTCCCCGTATCTCCGGTGACACCGGGGCGCGGCTGTGTGAGAGTGCCCCGGTGAGCACCGAGAGCAGTGACTGGGAAGAGCGGATCGCGGCCGCCTGGGCGACGATCGACGACTACGACGAGGCGACGGCCGGCGAGTTCCGGGCGCTGATCGACGGGCTTGCCGCCGAGCTGCCCGCCGACAGCCCCGTCGCCGCGTTCGAGCGGGCCTGCGCCTTCGACTCGACCGGGCACTCCGACAAGGCGGTGCCGCTGTACGAGGAGGCGCTGCGGCTCGGCCTGAGCGGGTACCGGGCCCGCCGCACGAAGATCCAACTGGCCAGTTCACTACGGAACATCGGGCGCCCCGAGGACGGCGTGGCCCTGCTGGAACCGGAATTGACCGCTCCCAGCGACGAGTTGGACGACGCGGTGCGCGGCTGCCTCGCGCTGTGCCTGTCGAGTCTCGGCCGCGACCGGGAGGGCCTCGCCCTGGTCCTCGGCGCGCTGGCGCCGCATCTGCCCCGCTACCAACGGTCGATGGCCAACTACGCGAAGGCGCTCCTCGTGGCCGAATAGGGCCGTGCGGGCCGGCCGTGGCACGGGGCGGCTGTGACCATCCCACCATTCGCTCGTTCTGCTGAACGTGCAGTCAAAGGTGCAGCAGCAAACCCCGCCCCCGTCCGAAGCGCCGGCCGCCGTCATCGACGTCGAGCAGGCCGAGGCCGCCCTGGTCGAGCACTACCCACGGCTGGTCCGACTGGCCTATCTCGTGCTGCCGCCGGGCCTCGGCCGCAACCGCCGCGTGCTGACCGCCCACGCGATCGCCCAGCGGGCCCTCCCCCGCGGCCGCACCGCCGACGCGCCGACGCGCGTCCCGGCCCAGCGCGGCGCCGCCGACCCGGGCTACGCGTACGTACGCCTGAAGGTGCTGCGCAGCGCGCTGGAGGCGGGGCTGCCGCTCAAGCGCCTGGCCTGGCCCAAGCGGGCGCAGCTGCCGCCGCTGCTGCCGCAGGTGTGGGGCCTGCGGCTGTTCCCGAAGTCCGGGGGCGCCGACGAACTCGCCCTCGACCAGCGGCTCTCCGCGCTCGACGGGCCCGCCCGTGCCGCGTACGTGCTGCGCGGCCTGGAGCGGCTCGATGAGGCGGCCGTCGCCGCGGTCCTCGTCGAGGCGGGTTGCTCGGAGGAGGACGCGACCGCCGCGCTCGTCGAGGCGCGGGTGACGGCGGCCGACGACAGCACGGCCGCCGAGGACGACGCGGACGGAACGTCACTGCTGGAGTCCCCCGAGTTCGACCCGTGCTCCCTGCACGCACGGCCCACCGATCTGATGCGCCGCCGCCAGCACCTGAAGGCGGCGATCGCCGCGGTCGCCGCGACCCTCGTGTGCGGCGCGCTGCTCGGACTGCCGGGCGACGGCTGGGCCCCGGACGGCGCGGCGGCCCCGCCGTACGCGAAGAACCCGGCGGCCCAGGCCGCCCTGAACCCGGCGAAGCTGCGGAAGGCGTCGCCGACCGCGTGGAAGACGTCGGACCGCGAGGACTTCTCGGTGTGGCCCGCGCGCGGCTCGCTCACCGGCGACAAGGAGCTGCTGCGCAGGGCGCTCGCCGTGTGGGCGCGGCCCGGCGGCTCCGTCAAGGTCTCGGCGACCCCGGGCACCCCGGCGGGCGCGCCGCCGGGACCGCCACAGCTGCTGTACGCGGGCGACCTCGACCAGGCCCGTGTCGTGCTGCTCTACGACGGGATGCGGGTGGTGCGCTACGCGGAGCCGAAGAGCGGCACGAGCGGCGCCGCGCTCGACTTCGCGCGGGTCGACGGCGCGTCCGGCGCGAACGCCGGGGCCCTGGTGATGGACAGGGCCGACGGCAACGTCCGCTATCTGACGGCGCCTTGGGTGACCTCGGCCGCCACCCGGGACCTGCTGAAGCCGGAGGCGGGCGCGCGGACCGTGTCCCGTACGAAGGACGGGATCACGGCTCCGTTCCCGAGCCCCGCGCTCGCCACCTCCTGCACGTCGTGGAACGCGCTCGCGCTCACCGACGCGAGCGGCACCCGGCTCACCACCGACCTCGGCGAGCTGGTGCCCGCGCACCTCACCGCGGGCAACCCCCGAGCGCCCCGCGAGGCGCGGCCCACGGACTGGGCGTCGAGCGCCTGCTCGCTCGCGGCGGCCCGCTCGCACGGCGTCAGCACCGTCAACTCCTGGGCGTACGCGCGCCAGCAGCTGCCCGAGGCGAACGGGATCGCGCAGTGGTCGTGCACGCGGGCGCAGACGTGGCGGGGCACGGGGCCGCGCACGCTCGCCCTCTTCCAGGCCTCGGGCGCCGACGCGGCGGTCGTCGCGTCGACGTCGCAGTCCTCGCCCGCGTGCGGGCCCCGGGAGCCGCGGGTCCTGTCGGGCGTGCGATGGAAGTCCCGGGCGGGCACGTGGTACCTCGTGGCGGCGGGCAGCTCTCAGGTGAACTCGGTGACGGCGGCGGGCCGTTCGGTCACGGGGAACGTGCTGGCGGTGCCGGTGGAGCGCGGGACGAAGGTTTCGCTCAGCGGCCGGACGGCGCGGGGCGCCGCCGTGCACACGCTGCGGTAGCCCGCGCCCGGCCGCCCGGGTCGGGCTGATCCACAAATTCGTGCACAGGGGGTGTCCAGCGCACCTACTCGTCAGTACATTGACGCCATGTCTAATACGCGCGTCCCGTTGAAGGCACGCCAGGTCTCCTTCGCCTGGGACAGGACACCCCTGCACTGGCTGCCGGACGACCCCTTCACCACGCACACCATCAACGTCCTGCACCTCCTGCTGCCCGCGGGAGAGCGCTGGTTCGTGCACGTCTACAAGCAGGTCCTGCCACTCATCACGGACGAGCGGCTGCGCGAGGACGTCATCGGGTTCATCGGCCAGGAGGCCATGCACTCGCAGGCGCACGACGAGGTCCTTCCGCACCTGCGCGAACAGGGCCTCGACCCGACGCCGTACACCGCGCAGGTCGACTGGTTCTTCGAGAAGCTGCTCGGCGACCGGACGCTGCCGCCGGGCAAGGCGCGGCAGTGGTGGCTGATGGAGCGGGTCGCGCTGATCGCGGCGATCGAGCACTACACGGCGTTCCTCGGCAACTGGGTGCTGAACGCGGACGAGCTCGACCGGCGCGGCGCCGACCCCACCATGCTGGACCTGCTGCGCTGGCACGGAGCGGAGGAGGTCGAGCACCGGGCCGTCGCCTTCGAGCTGTTCGAGCACCTCGACGGCAGCTACCGGCGCCGAGTGCGCACCTGGGCCACCGCGTTCACCGCGCTCGTCTTCCTGTGGCAGCGCGGCGCCCGGTTCTTCATGGAGAACGATCCGACGCTCGTCGACGGCAGGGCCTCCTTCAAGGAGTTCTACCGGGGCGGCAAGCGGGGCGTGCTGCCCGCGACCGGCGACATGGTGCGCTCCATCCCCCGTTACCTGAGCCGGAGCTACCACCCCGACCAGGAGGGCGACACCGACCAGGCCGTTGCCTACCTCGCCTCGTCGCCGGCCGCGACCGCCGCGGACGCGCGCTCCGCCGCCCGTACGTCCGCCCGCGCGGAGGCCGGCCGATGAGCGCGCGGGCCGTGCGCAAGGCGGTACTGGTGGCAGGGGCAGCGGTCGTCGTGCGGCGCGCGCTGCGCCGGCGGGTGCGGCGCTCGCCGCTGTGGCCGATGCCCGCGCTCGAGGAACCGACGTCGGGCCGCCCCCGGGCCAGGGCGCTGCGCCTCCTCGTCTCCGGCCACGAGACGGTGGCCGACGGGGTGGTCCAACTCCGCCTGGAGGGACACGACTTGCCGTCGTGGCGCCCCGGCGCCCACCTCGACCTCGTACTGCCCTCGGGCCTCGTCCGCCAGTACTCGCTCTGCGGCGACCCCGACGACACGTCCTCGTACACCGTCGCGACGCGGCTGATCCCCGAGGACGAGGGCGGGCGCGGCGGTTCGCGGGAGGTGCACGAGGCGCTGCGCGCGGGCGCGGAGGTCGAGGTGCGCGGGCCGCGCAACCGCTTCCCGCTCGACGCGGAGGCGCCTGCGTACGTCTTCGTCGCGGGCGGCATCGGGATCACGCCGATCCTTCCGATGCTGCGGGAGGTCGCGGCGCGAGGAGCGGACTGGCGGCTGCTGTACGGGGGCAGGACGCGGGCCTCGATGCCGTTCGTGGAGGACGTGGAGAAGGTGGGCGGCGAGGTGCCTGGCCGGGTCACGGTCGTCGCCGAGGACGAGTCCGGGCGGCCCGACCTGGTCGCGGCGCTCGCGGACACGACGCCGGGCACGGCCGTGTACTGCTGCGGGCCGGAGGGGCTCATGGCTGCCGTGGAGGCGGCGCTGCCCGAGCACTGCGCGCTGCACAGCGAACGGTTCACGCCACGGAATTCGGCCGAGGGCAACGGGCCTTTCGAGGTCGAGCTGCGGCGCAGCGGGGCGGTCGTGGACGTCGCCGCCGACACGACGGTGCTCGCGGCGGTGCGCTCCGCGGTGCCGGGGATCTCGTACTCCTGCGAGCAGGGGTTCTGCGGAACGTGCCAACAGCGCGTCCTGGAAGGGGAGATAGAGCACCGCGACGAGTTGCTCACGGACGCGGAGCGCGCGGACTCGATGCTGATCTGCGTCTCGCGGGCGCGCGGCGAGCGGATCGTGCTCGACCTGTAGGGGCGACGTCCGGGGCGCTGTACGGGGCGCTGTGCGGGGACCGGTTGGCAGGCCGGTTTCGCTCGGTAGAGTGTTCGGCATGACTACCGGGGTGCGGCGCAGGATGGGAGTCGAGGAGCGTCGGCGGCAGTTGATCGGGGTCGCACTCGAACTGTTCAGCCACCGCTCCCCCGACGAGGTCTCCATCGACGAGATAGCGGCCGCCGCGGGCATCTCGCGGCCGCTGGTCTACCACTACTTCCCGGGCAAACTCAGCCTGTACGAGGCCGCGTTGCGGCGGGCGGCGCAGGATCTGGCGGAGCGGTTCGAGGAGCCGAAGGAGGGGCCGCTCGGGGCGCGGCTGCTGCGGGTGATGGGCCGCTTCTTCGACTTCGTCGACGAACACGGCCCCGGGTTCTCGGCCCTGATGCGCGGCGGCCCCGCGGTCGGCTCCTCCACGACCAACGCCCTGATCGACTCCGTGCGCCACGCCGCGTACGTCCAGATCCTCGGGCACCTCGGCGTGACGACACCGTCCGCGCGGCTCGACCTCGTGATCCGCTCCTGGATCTCGCTGGCGGAGTCCACGGCGCTGATCTGGTTGGACGGCCGGCGCATCCCGCGCGAGGAGCTCCAGCTCCAACTGGTCCACGACTTCGCGGCGCTGGCGGCGGTGAGCGCGACCCACGACGAGTCCCTCGCGTCCCTCCTCCACACCCTCCTCCGCGACGAACCTCCGTCGGGCCCCTTCACATCCCTCGTGAACCGCCTGACGGAGCTTTCGCCTGCGGGGGCGGGTGGCGGAGGAACGGTGCGGCAGCCGGGCTACGACGTGACCGTCGACCGGTAGGACGGGGTCAGGTCGCGGATCTCCGTGGAGAGGTGGACCGGCGTCGCGGACTTGATGTGGTGCGGCAGCGCCGCGAGGACCGCCTCCGCCAGAGACGCCTTCGCCTCCTCCGTCCGGCCCGCCAACAGCCCGATCTCGACGTGGACGAGGGACGCCGCCCCGTCCCCGACCACCGTGGCGTCCACCCGCCGGAACCGCGTCTTGCACGCCGGGATCCGCGCGGCCACCGTGTCCACCGCGGCCTGGTGCACCGCCGCGGCGAGCCCGTCCCGGTCGATCCGGTCGTCGAGGTCCGCGGAGTGGTCGACGGTGATCTGAGGCATGGGCCCTCCCAAGGGACGTAGGTGACGTATGACGTACGCGTGCCTGTCGGCGATCACACCCTCGCCCGGAGTCACCCCACCGCACAATCACGTTCCGCCCAGCGGACACCGCGTCTCACGGCGAGCAGCGCGATGTCGTCGGCCCGGTCGAGCCCGAACCGTTCGAGGAGCGCGTCGCACAGCTTCCCCGGCGCGGCCGGCGCCGCCCCCGCCGCCCGTCGCAGCTCCTCGAGGGACACCGCCAGATCGACGCCGCGCGTCTCGACGAGCCCGTCCGTGACCATGAGCAGCCGGTCCCCGACCCCGAGGTCGACCGGGGTCGGCTCGGGCCGCGGCAGCCCGAGCCCGAGCAGCGACCCCGCCGCCTCGACGTACCGCCCCGCCCCGCCGACCGGCACGACGAGCGGCGGAATGTGCCCGGCGTTGGCCACCTTCGTCCGCCCGGTCGCCGGGTCGACGAGCGCCAGGCACAGCGTCGCCGTGAGCTGCGGGTGGTAGTGCTGGAGCAGCCGGTCGAGCCGGGCCACGAGGTGCGCGGGGCGCGGGTCCTCCAGGCAGTAGGCGCGGAGCGCGTGCCGGAGCTCGACCATGACCGTCGCCGCGTCGAGCGAGTGCCCCACGACGTCCCCGACGCCGACGAGCACGCCGTCGGGCGTGGGCAGCGCCGCGTAGAAGTCGCCGCCCATCTCGGCCTCCTGGGAGGCGGGTTCGTAGCGGAAGTCGATGTCGAGGCCGGGGAAGCGGGGCAGTTCGGAGGGCAGGAAGTTGTGTTGCAGCGTGTGGGCGACATGGCGTTCCTGCTCGTACAGGACGAGGGGTTCCGCGGCGAGCGCGGTGGCGCGGGCGAGCTGCGCGACGAGCGGCCCGATCCGCCCCTCGGGGTCGGCGAACCCGGGGGTGGCCAGGCACACGGGCAGCCGCCCGTCGCGGGTCCTGGCGAGCGTGAGCCGCGCGCCGCCAGGACCGAAGTAGGCGCGCGGCCATACGGCGGCGGGCTGCAGCGTGGTGCGGACGCCGCCAGGACCGCAGTTGACCTGCCGCACCAGCTCGACGGCCCGCTCGCGCGCCGCGGCGTCCGGCGCGTGCGCCGTCGGGGAGCGCCGGGACAGTCCGGTGTGCACCGCGCCGTTGTCCCCGAGGACGAAGACGGCGGCGTCGCCGTCGGTGAGCCGGGCCGTCGCGGTGGCGGCCGCCCGGGCGAGTTCGGCGAGTCCGCGGGCGCCCTGCACATCGACGACGGCCCGCGAGAGCAGCGTGAGGTGCTCGAACTGGCTCTGCGCGTCGGTGAGTTCGCGCACGCCGCGCAGCGCGGCCCGCACCACCGCGTGGATCTCCTCGGGTTCGGCCGGCACCGTCAGATACGCCTCGCCGCCCGCGTCGAGCGCCCGGCAGCGGTCCGCGGGCACGGAGGGCCGCGCGGAGAAGTGCACGACGGGGATCCCGGCGAGGGTGGGCAGCGCCTTGACCCGGCGGCACAGCTCGAACCCGCTGAGGTCGGGCAGCCCCACGTCGACGAGCGCCACATCGGGCAGCTCCCCCGCGCGCAGCCGTACGTCGAGTTCGACGAGGGCCTCGCCGGCCGAGCGGACGGGCACGACGACGTGTCCCGCCCGGCTGAGGACGGCCCCGAGCGCGTACCGGTTGGCGGCGCTGTCGTCGACGACCAGGACGGTGCATCCGGTGCCGGTCGCTGTTCCCTGAGCCATGGCGTCCACGAGAGGCCCCTCGCTGCGACGGAGCTGGACGAGCCCCCTCGGCCCGCCGCACCACGCTACCGCCGGGCACCGGTGCGGCGACTCGCGCTTCGCCCGGTTCACCGTCCCGGGTGGCCGACCCAACCGGGCTTGCCGGTACGGCACTTCCCGCTCGGTGGGCAATGCGGCGAGTGACGGGTAAGGTCGCGTTTCGTGACCGCACGCCTTGCCGACATCGCAGCACAAGCGGGGGTCAGCGAAGCGACCGTCAGCCGCGTGCTCAACGGGAAGTCGGGGGTCGCCGCGGCCACCCGTCAGTCCGTCCTCGCCGCCCTCGACGTGCTCGGCTACGAGCGCCCGGTGCGCCTCAAGCAGCGCAGCGCGGGCCTGGTCGGCCTGATCACCCCGGAACTCGAGAACCCGATCTTCCCCGCGCTCGCCCAGGTCGTGGTGCAGGCCCTGACCCGGCAGGGGTACACGCCGGTGCTGGCCACGCAGACGCCGGGCGGCTCCACCGAGGACGAGCTGACCGAGATGCTGGTCGAGCGGGACGTCAGCGGCATCATCTACGTCTCCGGGCTGCACGCCGACACGACCGCGGACACCGGGCGCTACGAGCGGCTGCGCGGCCAGGGCGTCCCGTTCGTGCTCGTCGACGGGTACGCGCCGGCGGTCGCGGCCCCGTTCATCTCGCCGGACGACCGGGCGGCGGCCCGGCTCGCGGTGACGCATCTGCTGTCGCTCGGCCACACGCGGATCGGCCTGGCCGTCGGGCCGCGCCGCTTCGTGCCCGTACAGCGGAAGATCGAGGGTTTCGTACGCACGATGGCGGAGCGGCTCGGACTGCCGGAGGGCGAGATCGAGCGGGACCTCGTGCAGCATTCGCTCTACACCTTGGAGGGTGGTCAGGCCGCGACGGCCGCGCTGCTCGACCGGGGCTGCACGGCGGTGGTGTGCGCGAGCGACATGATGGCGCTCGGCGCGATCAGGGCGGTGCGCGAGCGCGGCCTCGACGTGCCGAAGGACGTGTCGGTGGTCGGTTTCGACGACTCCCCGCTCATCGCGTTCACCGATCCGCCGCTGACCACGATCCGCAAGCCGGTGCACGCGATGGGTCAGGCGGCGGTGCACACGCTGCTCGAGGAGGTGGGCGGCACGCCCGCGCCGCCGAGTGAATTCGTGTTCATGCCGGAGCTGGTGGTTCGGGGTTCCACGGCCGCGTCGGCAGCGGTTTCCGTAGGGGTTCGGCCTCGTCCGTAGGGCGTAGCGGGTGCGCCCGTGACCCGCCCAGGGGATGATCGGACGTGGGGTCGCAATCTGGCAGACTCTGTGCCTATGGGTGAAACGACCGTGACAGCACGTGAAGGCCGCAAAGGGGCCACTTCATCACCCATCGCGGAAGACCGCGCCGGGCGTCGCCTTCGGGTGCCGCGGCGCCCGCGGCTCTGGTTCGAGATCCTGTTGATCGCGGTGAGCTACTACACGTACTCGCTGATCCGCAACGCGGTCCCGGAGCAGAGGACGCAGGCGCTGCGCAATGCCGACTGGATCTGGCGGGCCGAGCACAGTCTCGGGATCGCCGTCGAGCAGACGATCAACCATGCCGCGAATTCGGTGTCGTGGCTGATCGTCGGCATGAACTACTACTACGCGACACTGCACTTCGTCATCACGTTGGGCGTGCTGGTGTGGCTGTTCCGCTGCCATCCCGGCCGCTATGCGGCGACCCGTCTCGCGCTGTTCGCGACGACGGCGGTCGCTCTCGTCGGTTACTACTTCTATCCGCTGGCGCCGCCGCGGCTGATGAACGGCGGCCACTTCGTGGACACCGTCGCGGTGCACCAGACCTGGGGCTCGATGGCCTCGGGCAATCTGAAGAGCATGTCGAACCAGTACGCGGCGATGCCGTCGATGCACATCGGCTGGTCGCTGTGGTGCGGCCTGACGATCTTCGCGCTCGCCTCGGTGCCGTGGGTGCGCGTGCTGGGGCTGCTGTACCCGGCGCTGACCCTGGTGGTCATCGTGGCGACGGCGAACCACTTCTGGCTGGACGCGGTGGGCGGCATGCTCTGCCTGGCGTTCGGGTTCGCGGTGGCGAGGGCCTGGTACGGGGCGCTGCCGTACGCGCTGCCGAAGCTGGTGACGCCACCGCTGTTGCCGGCCAAGGTGTAGGCGGCGTGCGCAGGGGCGGCACCGGTCGGTGCCGCCCCTGCGTCGTGTGCGTCAGGCGCCGCGGTGGGTGATCCGGCCGTCGGTCACCGTGAGGGCGACGGGGGCCTCGGCGATCTCGTCGGCGGGCGCGGTGACCGGGTCGAGTCCGAGCACGGTGAGGTCGGCGCGCAGGCCGACCGCGATCCGGCCCGCGTCCTCGGACTGCCCCGCGGCGATCGCGGCGTGCGAGGTGACACCCTCCAGCGCCTCCAGGCCGGTGAGCCCCTGCGCGGGTCCCGCCGCGCCGCGCGGCACGCGGGCCGTGGCGAGCACCTGCCGGGCGTCGTAGTGGGCGATCGGCCAGTCCGAGCCGAGCGCGAGCACGGCGCCCGCGTCCCGCAGGTCGCGGGTGCGCCAGGCGCGGCCCGCCCGCTGCTCGCCGAGCCGCTTGGACCACTCGTCGCTGTGGTCGCCCTTCGTGTACGCGGTGTGCGGGGGCTGCATCGACGCGGCGACGCCGAGCGCCGCGAACCTCGGCAGCGTGTCGTCCGGCACCGACTCGATGTGCTCGATGCGGTGCGCGTCGCGGCCGCTCGCGCCGAGCGCCTCGATGGTGTCGAGGGCGTGCCGCACGGCGGCGTCGCCGATGGCGTGCGTGGCGGTGCGGACTCCGGCCGCGTGCAGGTGTCGTACGGCCGCGCTGTACGCCGCCGGGTCGGGCCAGAACGCGTCGGTGCCCTGCCCGTGGCAGTCGGCGTGCTCCAGCCAGGCGGTGCCGCCCTCGACGGTGCCGTCCATGAAGAACTTCACGCCGCCGACCGTCCAGCGCCGCCCGCCGAGCTTCTGGAGCGCGACGAGTTCGTCGAGCCCGTCCCGGTCCACGCCGGGCATGCACCACGGCGAGACGGTGAGCCGCATCGGCAGCTCCGTCTCCTCCTCGACGGCGGCCAGCAGGTCGAGCCCCGAGCCGTCCATGACGTGCGCGCCGGTGAGTCCGGTCGCGGCCATCGTGCTCAGCAGGTCGACGAGCCCGGAGCGGCGGTCGGCGGCCGACGCGCGGGGCGCGACCTCGTACACCAGGTCCATGGCGGCATGCTCGACGAGGTGCCCGGTGGGCCGTCCTTCGGTGTCGCAGACGATCTCGGCGCGCTGGGCGAAGGAGCGCGGCCCGGTGATCCCGGCGGCGTCCAGGGCGGCGCCGCTGACCAGGGCGGAATGGCCGTCGTAGAGGCGCAGGAAGGCGGGTGATCCGTCGAGCACGTCCTCGATCAGCTCGCGGTGGATGGGCCGCCCCTCGAACGCGTTGTGGTCGAGCCCCCACCCGACGACCCAGCCGCCGAGCCGATCTGCTGTGCGCAGGGCTGCGCGGAGTCCGTCGAGGTCCCGCACACCGCTGAGGTCGACGCCGGTGGCCATCTCCAGGCCCCAGACGGGGTGCGCGTGGGAGTCGACGAAGCCGGGGAGGACGTGGGCGCCGGCGAGGTCGATCCGTTCGGTGGTCGGCCCCTGCCAGTCCCGTACGAGCTCGCGGGTGTCGCCGACGGCCACGATCCGGCCGTCGGCCACGGCTATGGCGCTCGCCTCCGGCCGAGCGGGATCGAGCGTGCGGACACGGGTGCCGGTGAGGAGGAGGTCGGCGTGTGACATGAGGTGGGGGTGGCTCCGTTTCTGCAGATCAAGCCCCTGCGGCGATTGAGCAGCGGGGTCCGGGGCAGGGCCCCGTGACGTCGGCCCGTTACTGGCCGAACCTTTCGTACGTCTCCGGGCGGGAGCGCTTCAGGCGCCACGCCAGCGCGAGGCCGAGGACGAAGACCGCCGGGGCCACGGCCATCAGGATCCAGTTGACCAGCGGGGACGCCCCCGTGAAGAGGTCGATGTGGGTGGCCACGAGGCCGATCGCGACGGCCAGGAGGATCGTCGCGGCGATCGGCGCGACGACCGTCCGGAGCGTGCCCTCCTGGTGCGTGATCCGCCGGAAGAAGAACGGCACGGCGAGCGCCGCGAGCAGCTGGAGCGCCATGAGCCCGATCATTCCGGGCGTGTTCACCCACAGCAGCAGCTGGTCGTACGGGTCGGCGCCCGCCGCCCAGAACCCGAGCACGACGACCGCGCCGAGGACGGTCTGCGCGATCCCGGCGACGTACGGGGAGCGGTGCTTGGGGTGGATGCGGGCGACGGCGCGCGGCAGGACGCCCTCGTCGGCGAGGGCGAGCGCGTACCGGTTGATGGCGTTGTGGAACGCGAGGAGCGAGGCGATGACGCTGGTGACGATGAAGACGTGCATCAGGTCGGCCGCCCAGCCGCCGACGAAGGTGGTGATGGCGGTGAAGAAGAGGTTCGCGGGATCGTCGCCCGCGGCCTTCACGACGGCGGCGTCGCCGAAGGACTGGATGGCGATCCACACGGTGAACGCGTAGAAGAGGCCGAGGAAGGCGACCGCGATGTACGTCGCGCGGGTCACGGTGCGGTTCGGGTCGCGGGCCTCGCGGCGGTAGATGACGGTCGACTCGAAGCCGGTGAAGGCGGCGAACGCGAAGGCGAGGACGGCGGCCGTGCCGGGCACGAGCACGTTGCCCGGCGCGAAGGAGGTCAGGGTCAGGCCGTGCGCGCCGCCCCTGAGGAGGACGCCGCCCGCGAGCAGCAGCAGGATGCCGGTCTCGGCGACGAGCAGGACGCCGAGCACCTTGGCGCCGAAGTCGATCGAGCGGAAGCCGCCGTACCAGATGACGGCCAGGCCGAGCAGGGCGACGGGCAGCCAGGGCACGTCCGCGCCGAACAGGGCGTGCACGGTGTCCTGGGTGGCGGAGCCGAGGAGTCCGTAGACGCCGATCTCCATGCCGTTGTAGCCGACCATCGCGAGCAGCGCGGCGCCGATTCCGGCGGGGCGGCCGAGGCCCTGGGTGATGTACGAGTAGAAGGCGCCGCCGCCGGTGACGTGGCGGCTCATCGTGGTGAAGCCGATGGCGAATACGGCGAGGGTGATGCCGGCGAGCAGGTAGCCGGCGGGGGCTCCGACGCCGCCGAGGGCGATGGCGATGGGGGCGACGCCCGCCATGACGGTGAGCGGGGCGGCGGCGGACACGACGAAGAACGCGATGTCGGACGTGCCGAGGGTGCCGGTGCGGAGGCCGGGTGGTGCGCTGGGCGGGGCGGTCTTCGGGGAGGTCACGGACATGCGGCAGGGAGCCCTTCTGGCGGCTGGCCCGAGCTGCGGACGGGCGTAAATCTAAAGGCTTTTGGTTTTCGCAATGTAACCTCCCGTTGGGCATACGGGAAGACCCGATTTTTCGAAGATCGGGCGCAGGCACGGAGAAGGGACCTCGATGGGGCGGCCGCGCACACCTCTCCTCGACCGGGAGCGGATCGCCACGGCGGCGCTGGAGATCGTCGACGAGAAGGGCGAGTTCAGCGTGCCGCAGGTGGCGCGCAGGCTCGGGGTGCAGGCGGGTTCGCTCTACCACCACGTGGACGGGCGGGACGGCATCGTCGAGCTGCTGCGCGAGCGGATCTGCTCCGCGATCGACGAGACGCCGTTGACCTCCGGGCTGCCGTGGGACGAGGCGATCGCGGGGTGGGCGCGGTCGTACCGTGCGGCGTTCGCCGCGCATCCCAGGGCGATCCCGCTGCTGACCACGCATCCCGTGCGGGCGCCGCGGGTGCTCGCGCAGTACGAGTTGGGGGTGGCGCTGCTGCTCGAGGCGGGGTTCGCGCTGCCGGACGTGATGCCGGTGATCATCGCGCTGGACAACGTGGTGCTGGGGTCCGCGTTGGACGTGGCGGCGCCGGACACGATGTGGGAGCCGTCGGAGGAGGGTGCGACGCCGCATCTCGAGCGGGCGCTGGCGGCGGGTCCGGACGCCCGCACGGACGCGGCGTTCGAGCTCGCGCTGACGGGGTTCGTCACCCAGTGCCGCACCCTCCTGGACACGTACACCTGACGCACCCCGCCCCTACGCCACGGGCAACCGCAACGGCTACGGGTAGCCGTCACCGCCTTGGGCAATCTGCCTCCCCCAGACTCCGTCCGGGGCCCCCAGGGCGGCAGGGTGGGCAAGGCGGCCCCCCCCCGGTGCAGGCCGAACCCGCGAAGGGCGCCGGCCACGGCACAGCACAGGCGCCCCGGGGCCGCGCAACGGACGACCGGTCGAGCCCCGCAGGGTTACGCGTCGTAGAACAGCGCCTCCATCACCGCCCGCGCGCGGCGCGTGGTGCGGCGGTAGTCCTCCAGCATGTCGCCGACGTGACCGGGGTCATAGCCCAAGTAGCGCCCCACCGCGCCGAGTTCACGCGCGTCGGACGGGAACGTGTCCCCCGGGCGCCCACGCACCAGCATCACCGCGTTGCGGACCCGCGTCGCCAGCACCCACGCCTCGTCGAGGATCGCCGCGTCCTCCGCCGGAATCAGCTCCGCGGCACACGCGGCGGCCAACGCCTCACGCGTACGCGTCGTCCGCAACCCCGGCTCCGCCCACCCGTGCCGAAGCTGCAGCAGCTGCACCGTCCACTCGACGTCCGACAGCCCGCCACGCCCCAGTTTGGCGTGCAGCGTCGGATCTGCCCCGCGCGGCAACCGCTCCGACTCCATCCGCGCCTTGAGCCGCCGGATCTCCCGCACGGCGTCGTCCCCAAGCCCCTCCGCCGGATACCGCAACGGATCGACAAGCTCGATGAACGCCCGCCCCAACTCCTCGTCCCCGGCGACCGGTTGCGCCCGCAGCAGCGCCTGCGACTCCCACACCAACGACCACCGCCGGTAGTACGCCTCGTAGGACTTGAGGGTCCGTACGAGCGGCCCGGACTTCCCCTCGGGCCGCAGATCGGCGTCGATCAGGAGCGGCGGGTCGGAGCTGGGCAGCGCGAGGAGCCTGCGCATCTCGGAGACGACCTTGTTGGCGGCCTGCGTGGCCTCGTGGTCGCTGACGCCCTCCCGGGGTTCATGCACGAACAGCACGTCGGCGTCGGACCCGTAGCTCAGCTCGTGCCCGCCGAAACGTCCGAGCGCGATGATCGCGAACCGGGTCGGGAGGGTGTCGCCCCAGCCGTCGCGGACCACGGCCCGCAGCGTCCCGTCGAGCGTCGCGGCCGTCAGGTCCGACACGGCGGCGCCCACCTGGTCCACGAGGGCGCCCTGGTCGGCGACGGCGGGCGTGTCCTCGGTGCCGTACGAGGCGATGATGTCGGCGGCGGCCGTGCGCAGCAGCTCGCGGCGGCGCACCGCGCGCACCGACGTGACCGCCTGCTCGCCGCCGTCCGCGCGCCGCACCGCGGCGAGCGCCTCCTGCGCCAACTGGGCGTGCCCGCGCGGCTCCAGGCCCCGCTCGTCGCCGAGCAGCGCGACCGCTTCGGGGGCGCGCATGAGGAGGTCGGGGGCGAGGCGTCCCGCGGACAGGATGCGCGCGAGGTTCTCGGCGGCGGCGCCCTCGTCCCGCAGCAGCCGCAGGTACCAGGGCGTCTTGCCGAGCGCGTCGGACACCTTGCGGAAGTTGAGCAGCCCGGCGTCCGGGTCGGCGGAGTCCGCGAACCAGCCGAGCAGCACCGGCAGCAGCGTCCGCTGGATGGCGGCCTTGCGGCTGACGCCGGAGGCCAGGGCCTCCAGGTGCCGCATGGCGGAGCTGGGGTCGGCGTAGCCGAGCGCGACGAGCCGTTCGCGGGCGGCGTCGGCGCGCAACCGGGTCTCGCCGGGGGCGAGTTGGGCGACGGCGTCGAGCAGCGGCCGGTAGAACAGCTTCTCGTGCAGGCGGCGGACCACGGACGTGTGCCGCTTCCAGGCCCGCTTGAGGTCGGTGATGGGCTCCGTGCGCATCCCCATCGAGCGGCCGATGCGGCGCAGGTCGGCGTCGTCCTCCGGCACGAGGTGGGTGCGGCGCAGCTTGTAGAGCTGGATGCGGTGTTCGAGCGTGCGCAGGAACCGGTAGGCGTCGTCGAGCTGCACGGCGTCGACCCGGCCGACGTAGCCGCCCTCGGCGAGCGCGGCGAGGGCGTCGAGGGTGGTGCCGCTGCGCAGCGCGGTGTCCGAACGGCCGTGCACCAACTGGAGGAGCTGCACGGCGAATTCGACGTCGCGCAGCCCGCCGGGCCCGAGCTTCAGCTCGCGGTCGACGTCGCCGACGGGGATGTTGGCGACGACCCGCTTGCGCATCTTCTGCACGTCGGGCACGAAGTTCTCGCGCTCCGACACCTGCCACACCATCGGCGACACCGCGGCGACGTACTCCTCGCCGAGGTCGAGGTCGCCCGCGACCGGCCGGGCCTTGAGGAGCGCCTGGAACTCCCAGGTCTTGGCCCAGCGCTGGTAGTAGGCGAGGTGGGAGGAGAGGGTGCGCACGAGCGGGCCGTTGCGCCCCTCGGGCCGCAGGTTGGCGTCGACGGGCCAGATGGTGCCCTCGACGGTGGTGTCGGAGCAGATCCGCATCATGTGCGAGGCCAGTCGGGTTGCGGCCTGCACGGCCTTCCCCTCGTCGGCCGAGGTGTCGGAGGCCTCCGCGACGAAGATGACGTCGACGTCGGACACGTAGTTCAGCTCGTGGCCGCCGCACTTGCCCATCGCGATGACGGCGAGCCTGCACTGCGCGGCGTCGGCGGGCGCGGCCGTACGGGCGATGGCGAGGGCCGCGCGCAGCGTCGCGGTCGCCAGGTCGGCGAGCTCTGCGGCGGTCTCGGTGATGTCGGTGGTGCCGCAGACGTCGCGGGCGGCGATGGACAGCAGGCAGCGCCGGTAGGCGACGCGCAGCGAGTCCTCGTCGACGGCGTCGGCGAGCTGCCGCTCGAACTCCTCCACGCCCGGATGCAGATCACCGGCCTCGTACGTGACGAGGGCCCGCCAGTCCGTGGCGTGCCGGGCGAGGTGGTCGGCGAGGGCCTCGGAGGCGCCGAGGACGCCGAGCAGCCGGTCGCGCAGCGGCTTCGCGGCGAGGAGCGTGTCGAGGAGTTCGCGGCGGTCCGTCTCGTCGTCCTGGGCCTCGACGAGCCGGACCAGGCCGAGCAGCGCCAGGTCGGGGTCGGCGGTGGCGCCGAGCGCGTCGAGGAGCAGCGGGTCGGTGCGCAGCGCGGACAGGGCGGGGGCGTCGAGCAGCCGCTCGGCGGCGGACGGGTCGGTGAAGCCGTGACGCAGCAGCCGGGTGAAGGTGCTGCTCCTGCGGCCGCCCGTCTCCCACCACCGTCCCCCTTCGTGCGGCACCGACGTCATCTGTGCGGCCTCCTGTTCGATCAACGGTGGCCTTGAGCCTACTGCGCTCCGGCCTCGACCGATGAGTTGTGGTGGCGTGCGGGGTCACCACCTGTGGACGAGAGGCCTCGTACGCGGAAAGGAAGCCCGCGATGCCGCACGAACCCCGCTCCGGTCCGCCACGGACGTCGATCGATCCGCGCTACAGCTCCCCCGGCGCGGAGCCCGTGCCGTGGGCGGCGGCCGAGCGGCTGCTGACGGGCGCCGAGCTGTTCTGGATCTCCACGGTGCGCCCCGACGGCCGCCCGCACGTGACCCCGCTCATCGCCGTGTGGCGGGACGGCGCGCTGAACTTCAGCACCGGCGCCGACGAACGCAAGGCGCTCAACGTCGCGGAGAACCCGGAGGTCGTCCTCACCACGGGCACGAACACCTGGGCCGCGGGGTTCGACGTGGCGGTGGAGGGGCGGGCGGTGCGCGTCACCGAAACGGAACGGTTGCGTTCCCTCGCCAAGGCGTGGGAGGCGAAGTACGGTCCGGCTTGGCACTTCGAGGTCCGTGCCGACGGCGCGTTCCAGGGCCGCGAAGGGCCGGCCCTGGTCTTCGCGGTCGCGCCGCGCACGGTCTTCGGCTTCAGCAAGGGAGACCGGTTCGCCCAGACCCGCTGGCGGTTCGCATGACGCCGCGACAGCGCCGAATCGTGACAGCGCCCGTGAGTGGCACGAGAGGACGGACACAGACCATGGAATGGACCCTCGAGGTGATCGTCGTCCCCGTCTCGGACGTGGACCGCGCGAAGGACTTCTACGCGAACAAGGTGGGCTTCAAGGTCGACCTGGACAGCCAGGTGGCCCCCGGCATCCGCATCGTGCAGCTGACCCCGCCGGGCTCGCGCTGCTCGGTGTCCCTGGCGGAGGGCCTGCCGGGGGCTCCCGGGCAGCCGCGGATGGCGCCGGGGTCGCTGACCGGGCTCCAGGTGTGCGTCACGGACATCGCGGCGGCCCGCGAGGAGCTGGTGTCGCGGGGCGTCGACGTCAGTCCGGTGCAGCACGCGGGGCCCGGCGGCTGGGAGGAGGGGCCCGGCGAGGTGTGGAACTCGTTCATGTTCTTCACCGACCCGGACGGCAACGGCTGGACGGTCCAGGAGGCCCCCGCGCCCCTCTCGGAGCGCTGAGCCGGCAGCCGCGCCGAACCGGCCCGGAACCCGGCATTCGCCCCTATCTTTCCCCCATGGACATGACCCTGGAAGTGATCGGCCTGCCCGTCTCCGACGTCGACCGCGCGAAGGCGTTCTACGTCGACAAGGTGGGCTTCCGCTGCGACGTCGACCGCGAGGTGATGCCGGGGGCGCGCATCGTCCAGCTCACGCCGCCCGGCTCCGGCTGCTCGGTCACCCTCGCCACGGGCGTCCCGACCCCGACGGGCACGGCGACCCCCGGCACGTACCACGGCCTGCAACTGTGCGTCGCCGACATCAAGACGGCGTACGACGAACTCCGCGCCCGCGGCCTGGACGTCTCCGAGCCGGTCCAGTACGGCCCCGGCGACGGCGGCACCTTCATGCACTTCACGGACCCGGACGGCAACGGCTGGTCCATCCAGGAATACCGCAAACGCGGGACGGTGCCGCTGCGGGACGCCCTGTAGCCCTACGACACCGGAGCCCTACAGCACCGGCAGGTTCTTCCGCAGCTCGAACGCCGTGACCTCGCTCCGGTACTCCTCCCACTCCTGCTTCTTGTTGCGCAGGAATTGATGCCCCTCTGGGGCGGCCTGCCGCGTTCCGCCACAACCCCCGTCTGACCTGCGGTGCTGCGGCCGTTGATGGTCGTTGGTGGTCACTGTGGGCCACCCTCCGACGGCCCAGCGACGGCCCGGCGACTAGCCCCCTGCGCGGCCGGCCGAGCTGCCAACTCGGGACTGCGAGTGAGCCCTGTCCCGACCGAACGTTGCGGCATCAGCCCGCGCCTTGAGCCCCCACTGCCATCGCGGCGCACAGCAGCTAGATACAACGCACTTCACCAAATCCCCACTAGTTGAACACGCTTCCCCTATAACCTGATCACCGCCAGGTCGACGTCTCCCGCAAACGGGAGCTGACATGTGTCGCCGTCACCCCCACCGGGGTGCTGACACACGCACGAGGGGGAGCTCATGTCTGACAGGAACTACAGCTACGGCATTCCGGACCACCCGATCGGCTACGTCAAGGTGGATCCCAGGTCGATCAAGTTCGACCCACGCGCCCAGCGCAACCTCAATAAGTCCCGAGCCCAGGCCATCGCTGAGAAGCTGATCCCTACCGCGCTCGGGACGCCCATCCTCTCTCAGCGTGAAGACGGCCTGTATGCGGTCGACGGCATGCATCGCGTGTACGCCTGCCAGCTCATCCTTGCCGGCAAAGTCACGGTCTCGGAGGAAGTTCGCCGGGCCATCGAGGACAAGATCTCCTGTGAAGTTCACTCCGGTCTTTCGATGGCCAATGAGGCTTCGCTGTTCATCATCAAGAACAAGGAGTCCTCGAAGGTCGGTCCGAACGACGAGTTCAGGATCGGCGTGCTCGCGGGACACCCGCTCTTCGTAGACACCAACGCGGTGCTGGAGAAGCATCAGTTGAAGGTTGGCAGCCGGACCACCAACGGCGTCAGGGGCATCAAGGGGATCCTGAGCATCGTTGAGGAGTATGGCCCCGAAATTTTGGACCAGTCGCTCGCCATCGCCGAGAGCGCTTGGGGCCGCACGCCGGACACCTGGCACTCCGTCACCATCGGCGGTATCGCCATCGTCCTCAACAAGCACCCTGACCTGGTCAAGCCTGTGGAGCTGGCACAAAAGCTCAAGCGCCAGGGCGACCCTCTCTCCTTCAAGGCCAAGATTCAGACCACCGCCACGAACAACAACACTCGGGCCGATGGCACCAAGGGGCGCCTCAAGGCCGCTCACCTGGCTGTTGCCTCCGCCTGGAACGCTAACCGGCGCGTGAACCGCATCCCCGTCCCCAACATCTTCGAGTAGACCCCACACGCACGGCCGAGTGCCCCGCCCCGTACCCACGACGTGGGGCACTCCCAGCGCCCTCCAACTGACCATCCGTTACTCACCCTTGGCCTCGCACATGGGCTGGGACCGACTGTCAGTCCCGTGATCTAGGGTCACCTCATGGCCACAAACGTTGAGGTGATCAACCCCGGAGATGTCCGTAGTCGGGCCCAGATCCGCCCAGTCTTCGGGGGGAGCCCCCAAGGCGGGATCTGCGCCTCCGTCGAGAAGAAAAGCGTCAACCTCTACTCAGATCCTGACGCGGGCGAACAATACGGCTACTACGACGGGTGGCTAGCCGAGGAAGACGACCTTGGGGCCGTATTCGAGTACACCGGCGCAGGCAGATCTGGCGACCAGACCTTCGAAGGTGTGGCCGGCTCGGGAAATCGAGCGATTCTGCGCCACGCAGAGCAAGGTCGGGTGCTGCGCGTCTTTAAGGCAGCAGGGAGGGCCCCGGGGAGCGACACAATGAACCACCGCTACTTGGGTTCTTTCACTCTGGACAGCCTGGAACCTTATGTCTGGCGCCGGGGCCCTGGCGAAGACGGTTTGGAACGCAACGTCATTATCTTCAGGCTCCGCGCCGCGGGAGAAGTACTCCGCGACGAAAAGGATGTTATCCCACCTGCCCAGGAGACTGACGGAGAGTTCATTCCGTTCAAGCCGGTTACAGCAGCCACATTCCAGTGTGATCCCGCCACAAGCGGAAACCTGCCGTTGCCGACGCAGCGCATCCGATCTGGCAAGAAGAGGCGAAAGCCTGCACCTAATTCCGAAACTAGTGGGTCCTTCGTGCTCCCTGAAGCCTTCGGTAATCAACTCAGCCTCAGAGCTGCAACAGCTGCCACGGTAGCCATCAGGCGCGAGGCCGAGTTGACTCAGTCATATAAGGAACACCTCGACAGGGCTGGGCATCGCACCGGGGCGTATCAGATCAAGGTGAAAGGTCTCACATCCACTCTCCGCGCAGATCTCTACGATGCCACAGCTCACGTTTTGTACGAAGCTAAGGGATCAAATTCTCGTGAGGATGTGCGAATGGCCCTAGGGCAGGTCCTGGACTATAGCCGTTACGTTAAAATGCCCGAACATGAGGGCGAGCCCCGTCGCGTCATCCTGCTACCGGACGCACCTACCCCGGACATGTACTCCTTGCTGCAGAGGTACGAAGTGCAGGTCGTTTATCGTGCAGACGATGGCCGATTCGTCGGACCAGCAGTACCGCAACTGCAATCCTCTTAGACATTCCATGCCCTAGCGTACTTTCCCAGCGGCCTATCTCCGGCATAGTTTGCCAAATTGAGCGGGTGCATCCAAGCTTCAGAGAAGTGGATGTTCAGATGGATCGCCAAAGGGAGAAGTACGTCCTGGTCGGGGTCTGCGTCGATTTGAAAGAGCGCAGCCCCGGCCCTTGGGGACCGATAGAGGACCCCAGTTTGCGGATCTCCCCACTGTAGATACCCCTTCCCCACTACCCAAACGCTATCCGGCCATTCGCTCGGATTTCGAGTCTTACACCATTCCATCAGGTGCTTCCCGATCGTGCACAGGTCAAGGCTATCGAAAGCAACCACTACCCCCGACGTGGGAAAATGATCGTACGTATCCCCGTAGGCTGCTGTGGTTCGCGCGATCACACCAGGGATGGGGCGATACGCATTTTTAGGCATCCTCCGCAACCTGCTGATCTTTTCACACGAGTCCAGAAGCTGCTGCTTATCGAGCTTCGTCTTGACTTCGACCATCCCGTAAACACACTCATTGGGGATGATGCGAAATCCCGCTAGGCTGGTAAATGGCGGCGTGCCGCGATCAATGATGACAATGTCTGACTGTGGTGACACCTCTCCATCAGTCGAAATTACCTCCACGTTGTGGACCGCTTCAACGTGAGCTGGAAGGTAGCCGGAGAGAAATTGTTGAATTAGGACTTCGCGCGATGTGCCAGCCTCGCCATTATGATTGAAGTTCCGCGACTGCTCAAAATCGGCTCGCATTCTCTTGGCTACAGAACTGAGAATATTTCCCAGCTTGTCAGTCGCCATGCCAAAGCTCCTCAATTCATCAATCGGTGCGGACAGTGCGCCTGGCGACCTCCACTACCAGAGGCCAACGACGCCCACCGCGGCTGCTTTGCGGACCGGCTGTCCGCGTGGCGCAATCGCGCCCTGGGCTCCGTGGGTGGTTTCGCCACCACAAGTGCAGCCTCCCATGAGGCACTGACACCACCCCGAGTGCAGCTCATCCCTAGCCGACAACTACCGTTACACCGGGCCTAGTTAGCGCGCGAAGGGGTGCATCATGGACGACTACCAGCTCGTTACCCTGTTCGCTGGGGCAGGCGCGCTGGACCTGGCTGCTCAGTGTCTAGGCCTTTCAGCCGTTGGCATCGACTGGGACCCGGGTACGTGTGCCACGCGTCGGGCGGCTGGGCTCGCGACCATAGAAGGCGACGTCAGGGACCACGCGCCGAGCGAGTTCCCTGTGGCCAACTTCCTTGCAGCTGGGCCGCCGTGCCCAATATTCGCTACCGCAGGAACCGGTAAGGGGCGGCGCGCCCTCGACGGTGTTCTGGCAGTGATGCAGCGGATGATCGCGCGCAAAGACGTCACGGAAGCTGTGACTCAACTCCCCGACGTGCGGGCCGGATTGGTACTTGAACCACTCAGGTGGGCACTTGCAGCCATAGACAATGGTCGCCCGTATGAAGCCATCGTTCTGACGCAGGGGCCCAGCGCGCTGCCGGCCTGGCGGGCCATCGGTGATGTTCTGTCGAACGAAGGGTACTTCGTCGCCAGTGGAGTATTGAGAGCTGAGCAGTTTGGCGACCCTCAGACCCGCAGCCGAGCCGTGTTGATCGCGCGGCGTCAAGGCAGGGCGCGCCTCCCCGAGCCGACGCACCAACAATTCAAGGGCACCCGGAACGATCCATCAGGCCTCCCCTTACTCCCGTGGGTCTCCATGGGGGAAGTGTTGGAGCGGCCTGAGCCCTTCCACTTGGTGTCCCCCTACGGCTCTGGTGGCAATCCAAGAGCTCGCGGACGGCGCAGCTCCGAGGAGCCAGCCCCCACCGTTACCGGCAAGGTTCACCGCCATCGGGTCGTGTCTGATGGCGTCACCCAGCCAGAACGTTTGACCGCCGCAGAAGCAGGTCTACTTCAGAGCTTTCCCGCTGACTACCCATGGTCTGGCCCATGCCAAGCTCAGCAAATCGGTAACTCCACTCCCGTGCTGCTGGCTACGCAGATCGTCGCTGCCGCTATGGGCGGAGAGGTTCCTGGGCCCCCTCAACACTCTGATGCTGCTGTCGCCGCCCGTATGAGCCGGCAGATATCCCGCGACACGAGGGCCGAGCTTTCACTTCGACGAGACCTACATGCGGCGGGCCTGCGCTACCGGATCGAACTTCCAGTGCCAGGCATGCCCCGTCAGCGGATCGACATCGCTTTCCCCAGGGCCAATATTGCCGTCTTCGTAGACGGCTGCTTCTGGCACGGGTGCCCGGACCATGCCACGAAACCCCGGGCTAACGCGGGGTGGTGGCGCACCAAACTGGACAGGAACATGGCGCGCGATAGAGAACTGACAGAACACCTGACGGGCCGGGGGTGGACCGTTCTGCGCTTTTGGGAGCACGAAGAGCCCGGGCATGCCGTCCGCCAGATCAAGGAAGTCCTTGCACGAAAGCAGCTACCCCTAAATGAAACAACCTAGGTCTAAAGTCTCTGGCTTGCTCCACGCACGGCGCCTCTCAGTCATCGCACGCGGGTGACGGTGACAGTCGCGTGTCGTGTCGTCCCTGCCGCGACCTCGACCACGGGACCACGAGGAACCGTCGCGTACTCCTCACCATTGTCAGTTACCGCCCGCAGGCCGGGGTCCGCCTCCGCGACATACCGCGCCACCTCCGCCGCGATGGGAGCGGTCAGCGACCGGGACAAGACCCGCCGCCCGTTTGGCAGTTGCACAGCCACTCGGCGGGGACGGGACGGCGGCCCAACGTAGCCGACAACGTGAGCGTCGACGGTCTCGCTGTGGCGGACCTTCTTCCAGATGTGGCCAGCGCGATACGGGCTGCTTGCGCGTTTCGCCACGATGCCCTCGATTCCCTGCGCCTGGAGCTGCTCGAACCAGACGCGCGCGACCGTGACGTCATCCGTGGCGGGCACGGCCTGGATCGGCGGAGGCACGTCA
Source organism: Streptomyces sp. SDT5-1 (assembly GCF_052245995.1). Taxonomy (NCBI): domain Bacteria; kingdom Bacillati; phylum Actinomycetota; class Actinomycetes; order Kitasatosporales; family Streptomycetaceae; genus Streptomyces; species Streptomyces sp. SDT5-1. Next base: position 2,859,042 of record NZ_CM125963.1, read on the forward strand.
ACGAGCACGTTCAGGAGGGCCGCGCGCCGCTCGGTGTACGGACGTCCGCGTAGGTCTTGGCCGTCGACCGCGAGACAGTCCCACGCGGCGTACGAGGCCGGGTACTCGGCGGCGAGTGCCGCCGCTCGGCGCACAGTGGAGTTTGCGCGGGCCTGCGCCGCCGAGAAGTCCAGGCATTCCTCGGCCCACACAACCGCCTCTCCGTCCAGGACAGTGCCGGGACGCAGCGCCGCTTGGCCGGCCACAGCGAGGTCCATCCAGGCGGCAGTGACGGTGCGACCGGAACGTGCTTGGCACACGACCGTTTGGTCCGTGCGCAGCATGACCATCCGGTGCCCGTCGAACTTTGGTTCGTACCACCAGCCCGGACCCGCGGGCAGCTCGGCGACAGCTTCGGCAAGGGCGACTTTGACGGGTTGCTCCACCCCGTCAGCCTGCGGTGATGCCGCCGCCTGCGCGCGCTGAACTGCGGCGCCCGGACGACAGGCCCGCAGCGGCAGCCCCACGAGCCCGCGGCCTGTGCGGCGGGCACCCGATGTTCCACCGTTTGTTCGAGTACAGGCGTATCATCTCGCTGAAATCCGGACAGAGAGGGATACGCCGCCATGACAACGCCCGCCCCCGACGAGGTCGCGTACGAACCCCCGGTCTCGGGAGCGGGTCCCTGCGCAACGGCACGGTGCCCGAATCAGGCTCAGAAGTACGGGCCGGCGACTACAGGGCGACCGTCGAGCCCACTGTGCAATGTATGCCTGGCCAAGGCCGAGGCGCAGCGAAAGCGCAGCAGCTCGTAGTCGCGCTGCACCGACAGGCGACCAGCGGCTCGCCAACCTTCAGGCGTCCTCGCCGAAGTCCGGTGTGGGGATCCACGTGCCCCGGAGCCCGGGCATCGGATTGCAGATCGGGCAGGGAGAAGCGTTCCGCCCGCGCATCATCATGACCAGGTCGGGCGCCTCGTAGTAGTCGAGAGGGTTGGGGTTCTTCGTGCAGCCTCCCCGGTGGATCACGTACGGGGCCGCTTCGTGGGGCGGCTCCTGAACCGTGAAGCGGGACTGCTTCCAGGCGACCTTGCGTCGGCGCTCCTGCTCGACGGCCTCACCTTCCAGGCGCTGGATCGTGGCCCGCTCCTGCCCGAGCTGGTACTCCAGCCAGGCCGCGACCGTGCGGTGCTTCTCGATGCGCTCCGGCAAGCTCGATTCGGTCATGTTTTCGATTTTATCGGCGACACTCTCGCCGGGGCCGAGGCGTCCGTGGAGCGAGGTAGTGTCCCACAAGATCAGCAAAACGCCTGGCCGGCGCGGGTATTCTGTCCAATTTCCAGTCGTTGTTCCTCTGTGTCAGCGGTCACCAGGTCTCAGCAGAGACGACGCAGACACAGGGAGGCCCCTCGAATGAACAGCCAGATAGACCAGCGGACGGCACTGCTTCTGCTCGTGGGCTGCGGCACGGTCTACGTCGCTCTTGAGCATCCATCGTTCGGAGCCGCCCTCGTTGTTGGAGTCGGGGTGATGACGCTGCTCCATCTACTGATGCAAGGTCGCTGACCTGCGCCTTGTAGCGGCGAGAGGTTACTCCGGTGGCAGCCCATGTTCGAGGTACGCCACGTTGCCGGCGCCCCGCGCAGCCACACCCGCTCGGATACGGCGTGCGAGGCGCGGAATCGTGAAGCCGTCGACGGCATCCATGGGGTGGAAGTCGTATGACTTGATCTCGGACGCCTGCAAGACGATCTCGGCCTGGAGCCGCTCGGGCAGAACACCGCCGTCGAAGAGGTAGAGCACCTTGTCGCCCTCGGCGGGGCTCGGCGCCCAGTCGACGACGAGAAGGCGTCCGACTGCCGGGGCGATGCCGAGTTCCTCTCGGACCTCGCGGACGCAGGCCTGGAACGGAGACTCGCCCGTCTCGACGTAGCCACCGGGGATATCCCGGTAGTCCTTGTACGTCGGCTCAAGGAGCATGACGCGGCCCTGGGCATCAAAGAAGAGCGCGCCCGAGGCCATGCGCGGGCGCGCCATCTTCGCTTCGTGTTCGTTCTCGGTCTCGCTCATCCGACCGAGCCTAACCAGATCAGATCACTCGAAGCCTCTCGGCCAGGTCTGCCACCGAACGCGTCGGCCGGCCACGGGTCCCGCGTACCCAGCCGAGCACAATCTCTCGGCTCATGTAGTGGTGGCGGACCTGCTCGGGAGCCATTTCCTCGGCGTCCAGGACCACGCTGAGAGCGTCATCCGTGCGGTTCCAGGCCGTGAGCGCTCGCGCCACTTCGAGGTTGTGCCGCACCCGGCGCTCGACGGGGAGCCCGCTCGTGTCGACCTGCGGCCCCAGCTCCGCCGCCACCTGGAAGTCCCCCAGCTCCCCCGCGGTCGCCACCTTGTGGATCGCGACGTTGGTGGGCCCGAAGGCCGTCCACATGTGGTTGCCGTCGGCGCCCAGCCGTGTGGCCATCGCGTCGGCCTCACGCAGGAAGGCCTGCGTCGTGGCGCGGTCCTCGGCACGAGCCGCTGCCATCGAGCCCGTTAGGAAGAGAGTTCCGTAGACGGACAGGTACGCGGGAGTCGCCTCGCCCAGGCCCGGCTCAAGGAAGCCGGCCGCGTCGCTCACGAGCTGCACCGCGGTCTCGTATCGCCCGGTCGACAGGAGGCAGTGCGTGACCGATCGGAAGAGCGACCCGACGACGACGTTGTTTCCGCTCTGCTGGGCGGCGGCGAGTCCGCGATCCGCGGCCATCCAGGCGAGTTCGTTCTCTCCGAGCTTGCCGAGCACCATCGCGGCACCCTGGTAGGTCAGGGCGAGTAGTGCGTTGGCCTCTTCCCTCTCCTCGCCCGCATACGTACGCGCCGCGAGCAGGGCATCCGAGAGGATCAGGGGCAGTTGGCGCGTCGCGAAGCCGTACTGGGATGCCTGGTAGGCGTCCCAGACCTCACCCACGTCGGACCTCAAGGCGGTCAGCGACGGGGGTTCTCCATCCGCCGGCACCCCGAGGAGCGGGGTCAACTGGCGGTAGTCCATGAGTGCTTCGCGCAGCGCCGGGACCGTACGGCGTCCACTGTCCGCCGACCACTCCAGCAGGGTCGGCTCGCCGATGAGGTCGCCGATGGACACGTCCAACGCGTGAGCCAGGGAACGGATCACGGAGAGTCGGTCCAGCTCGATGCGGTTGTTCTCCGCTTTGCCGAGCCAGTCCGCGGTGCGGCCGACGAGTCCGGCCAGCACGTCTTGGGAGATTCCGCGGCGATGGCGGTACCACGCGACCCGCTCGCCGATCGTCAGTTGCTGCGTCATTCCTCGCATGACTTCAGCCTCGTCTCGGTTCGCAGAGAGACCCCGGAAAGATTTTCCGGGGTCTACTCGTGAGCGGCTCATAGCGTCGTGGTTGTCGGGAGCCAGACACCCGGAACGACCACGAAGGAGCACGTCCATGTCTCTGGCGGCAGGTGAGCGGCATCAGTTGATGATGACGCTCGATGCGCCCTCCACGGAAGTGGGCCAAGGTGTTGGGCCAGGCCTACGTGCCCGGCGTCTCTCGGATGGAGTTCACGACGTCTTCAAGCTGCTTGACGCGCTCGACAAGGCCGGCGAGTTCGGTCGACATGCGCGCCACGTCGGCCTGAAGGTCGATGACGCTCTGGGCGGCCTCGCGGGGCCCCTGCTTACCTGCGGCGGGGTCGCGGACGTAAGTGCCGCTCCCCGGGACGCCTTCCGTCAGCCCCTCGGTATTGAGCTGCGAGTAGGCAGTCTGCACCGTCATGACGGCGACGCCGAGCTTCTGCGCGTGCCCCTTGGCTCCAGGGAGCTTGGCCCCAGGGCTGTACGTCCCTGCGGCGATCTCGGCCCGGAAGTGGGCCGCGATCTCCCGCGACGTGGGCTTCCTCTTCGGCTCTGACTCCATCCCGAAAGCGTACTTGACCTAGGTCGTTTGCGGCCCGAGGTGCATTGCGCTTGACGACCAAAAGCAACCTAGGTAGCTTTCAGTCGTCAGCAAGCAACCTAGGTTGCTTGCCGGTTCGCTTGGGTGCGGCATGGCCGTGCGCAAGCGCCTCGCCGGGCCCGCTTACACGCGGCCTGAGCGGCAGCAGCACCGCCCTACAGCCAGTAGGGGAGCGGCAGAACAGCCCGTCGGCTGTCAGATCCGGTGCGAACAACCTGGACAGCGGTCCACGAGCGCGGAACCGAACTTCGCAGGCTCGTGAGTGCATTGGCACTGAGACACCGAATCCCGAGCGGGGGCGACTCCCTGCGATGACCGGTCGGTGGATAGGACGGCGGCGGCACGTTTTCCCACTGTCGCCACGGACGGACTAGGCGAACCCTCACGTTGGGCGTGAGAGCCGAAACGGACGATGTCGCGGGATGCACGGCCGCAGCGTCGGAGACGATCTGCGGCTGGACAAAGCACGAGGGCGGGCCCGCCATGGGCCCGCCCTTCGTCATGCGGGCAGGGCGCCGGCGTTACCTCGGTGGCCTGCCCGTTTGATGAGGAATCGGAGCGGTCTCCCCGGGTGGCACCCCGAGGAGACCGCGTACAGGCACCTATGTGGGAGGCACCTGTGATCACGAGTCTGACAGATGCGGAGCGCGCCGAGCTGGACCGGAAGGTTCACGAGGCGAACCAGCGCAGCCAGGCCGACGCCCGTGCGCGGGGCGGCCGTTGATGGCCGGCGACGAGCACGAGCGCACGAAGCCGCCGCTGCCGGTGCGACCGCCGCGGCCTCATCCGCACGTGGCCTGAGCGGCCGCTGATCCAACAGCCCTGATGGTCGTAGGCGGGTTCGACTCCCGCCGGGGCACTCCGGTCGCCGTCGGCGACCGCGCCGCCCGCGTGGGCGGCCTTCGTCTCGTACGGCGCGAGCCCCCGGAGCGGCAACTCCGGGGGCTCTGTTGGGGCCGTACCTGTTCCTAGGGAGACACGACCCATGAAGCTCATCGTTGCTGTTCAGGCGGCCGTTACCGATGATCTGGCCGACGCGGAACCCTCCTGGCAGGACCTGCACGCCATCGAGCTGGAGCGTCCGCTGATCGACGCCGAGGTCGACCTGCTCGACGTACAGATCAGCCTGTTGGACCGACCGGTGTCGGAGCTGGGGCAGCGTCGGCTGCGACGGGCCACGAACAAGGTCCTGGCCGAGCGTCGCAAGGCGTCCAACCGGGGTGTCGCGGTGCGTGCAGGTGACGCCGCATGACCAGGACCTCTGCGACGGTGTCGACGCGCAAGCTGACTCGTGGTCAGGCAGGCGTACTGACAGCGGCATTCGTGCCAATGGCCGCGACCGGCGGCTTCGGCGCCATCGGCACGTTCTCCAACATCAGCCACATGTACGGCAAGGGCACGGCGGCCGGTGCGGTCGCGGCCGGTGAGGGTGCCACCGCGGTGCTCGCGCTGGTCCTGCTCGGGCTGACGATGCTCGGCCAGGCGTCCCCATGGCCGGTGCGCGCTGGTCTGTGGGCACTGCCGGCCGCGGCGTCGGCAATGTCCGCGATGGCCGCACCGGATGCGGCCCGGATGGTCATCTACGCGCTGACGCCGATGGGCATGTCGGTGTCCGCCGAGGGCGCCGCGTTCCTGGCCCGCCGCATCGTCGTCCACCGTGACGGCCGCGACCCGGAAGCCGAGCGCAAGTCGGCCGAGCTCGTGCAGGCCCTGGCGTATCACCACGCGCGGGCCGCGAACCACCCCGACGAGAAGGTGCAGGCGGCTTCGGAGCGGGAGTCGTGGAAGCTTGCCGAGAAGGTCGGCGTCGGTGACGTCACGCTCGGCGCGCGACTGGTGAACGTACAGCGTGAGCGCGTGACCGAGGGCGCGGACGCGGCTCTGGCCGCCATGTTCGGCACGCCCGTCACGCCGACCGTCACGCCCCTGGAATCCGCCCCCGTGACGGCGGCGGCCCTGCCGCCATCGGACAGTGCCGACGTCACGGAAGACACGCAGGTCAACGCCCTGTCGCATGGTGCCGCCGGGGAGTGTGACGAGGGGCGTGACGCCCCCGTGACGACGGCCGACAAGCCGCCCGCCGAGGACGCCGAAGAGGCGTGGGACGAGGAGGTTCACCTCCCCGCCGTCACGCTCGCCGACGTGGCGATGGTCGCGGGTGTGACGGTTCCCGAGCCCGGCGCGACGCTCACCGACGAGCAGCTCGTCGTGGTGCTGCGATTCCTGCGGCACTCGCACAACCCGCCGCTGTCCTACCGGCAGGCCGCCGCCGAGTTCCGCGGCCAGGGCTTCAAGGGCGCCGAGGACCGCGTCCGGGAGGCCTGGACGGCGCTGATGGCGACGGAGAGCACCCCGTGACGCAACACCGTTCTAGAGCAACGGGAGTTACTCGATGAATCCCAACTCGACGCGGACTCCCCGAGAGGTGGAGTACCACTACGTGCTGACCATGAAGCTCGACAACGGCTCGCTCGTCTCGGCCGACGGAAACGTCCTCGTGCCGCCGGACGGAGACCGCGCGGGCATCCTCAACTACGCCCGCCAGGTGATCCGCAAGGACACCGGCATGGACGGCATCGTCACCTTCTTCACCTGCGGCCCCAGCAAGCTCCGGGAGGGATGCGCCCATGGGTGACTCCCCCGGAATCGCACTCTCCAAGGACCGGGAAGCCGAGCAGGTCAGCACGGCCCCGAAGAAGCAGAAACGGCCAATGCGGTCGCTGTCCGAGGAGGAAAAGTGGGTCGTGGGCGGCCTGGCCGTCATGGTGCCGGCTGCAGGCCTGCGCTACCGCGACGAGATCGAAGCCTGGGTCGCCGTCAACAAGGTCTGGCTGATCGGCCTGACCGTGCTCTTCCTCGGCTCCTGCGTCGTCGCCATGGTCCGTGCGGCCCGCCGCAAGCGACCGCGCGACGAGAAGCAGCCCACCGCGCAGCCGACCGCCGTGTTCGGCTCGGAAGGGCTCGCCTCGCCCTCCCCTGATCCTGTTCCGGCGCTGGGCGAGCCGATGCCCGCTGATGAGGCGCCCGCCCTCGCCGCGGCGCTGAAGCTGGACTACTCCGGCGGCAAGCCCCGCACGGTCCGTCGTGGACCGGTCGAGCTGGGCGAAGAGTGGGTGATCGAGCTGCCGCCCGCCGGGGTGTACGGCGACGTGGCCACCAAGGCTCCCCGGATCGCCTCGTGGCTCGGCGTCCCCGACGACCAGTTCACGATGCGCCCCGGATCCAGCTCGCGCGAGGTCGTCCTGCTCGTCCTTGACGAGCCGCTCTACAGCCGCGTTCCGGCGCTGCCGGACCCGGCCGAGGCCCTCGCGCGCGGCATGCTGCCGCTCGGCTACGAGATGAACGGCCGCATCGTGGAGATCCCCTCACCGGTCGGGAAGACGCAGATGCTGGTGGCGGGCTCGACGGGCGGCGGCAAGACCGAAGAGCTGAAGTGGCTCGCCTACGTCGCCCTCATCCTCGGCTGGGACCTGATCATCGTGGATGCCAAGGGCGACGGGGACTTCGCGTACCTCGAAAAGGCCTGCCTGATCTACGAGGAGGTTCCGGACCACCGGCGGATGATGGAGATCAACGCCTACGTGGAAAAGGAGCACCTGCGGCGGGCCGCCGCGAACTCGGAGTCCGTTCGCTCGGGCGCCGGGAAGGCGAAGCACCGGCCGCTGCTCTTCATCCTCGACGAGGTCAGCACCTACACGGACGAGGCCGACTCCAAGAAGGAGGGCGCCGAGTTCGAGACGAGCATGAAGACGCTGTCCCGCAAGGTCCGCTCCTCGCAGATCCTGATCGTGCTGGCGACGCAGAACCCGAAGGCCGAGGTCATCAACACGTCCATTCGCGGAAATCACCGCGTGCGGATCGCGTTCGGCTGCGCGGACCGTGACCAGTCGGAAGTGATCCTCGGGGGCGGCACCGCCAAGGCCGGATACGACGCGTCCAAACTCCCTGGAATCGCGGGCGCCGCTGTTCTTCAGGTCATGGACAAGAACAGCGAATTCCGTGGCTTCATGGTCAGTGACGAGGAGATCAACGCGGCCGTGGATGCGCGACTCGATGAGCCGCGCGAGGACGAGCCGGAAAGCGTCGCTCTCGTCCGCAAGGCCTACGGCGACGACGATTTCCTTTCCACCACGGAATTCGCGTCCCGGCTGCGCGCCCTGGGTGTGAACATTGCCGACGGCGACGACGCGGCCACCGGAAAGGCGGTCTCCGCCTGGCTGGCCGAGGCCGTCGGCCGGCCGATCCCGGCGACCCAGGAAGGCCGCGTGCGCGGCCGTCATCTGCGGGACATCGTCGCCCGCTAGCCACCGTGCAACCCACCGTGCGGGCACCGTGCGGCTCCTGTGCAACCACCGTGTGCCGCACGGTGCTTCACGGTGCCCGCACGGTGCCTCGCACGGGCCCCTGCACGGTTCATGACCTGCATGAACACAGGAGAAGGGGGAGTGAGAGATGAAAGGGTCCGGGATCGGGATCCTGGTGGCCGGATCGTCCCTGATCGCCATCACCGCGATGAGCCTTCAGGGCAACCCCGCCGTGCGCGGCAAGCAGACCGCGGTGGGCGACCGGGTCAAGCCCGGATCGGTGCCCGCCCAGTACGAGCGGATCATCAACGCGTGGGGCAACGAGTGCGACGCCATTTCGCCGCGCATTCTCGCCGCGCAGATCAAACAGGAATCCAACTTCAACCCCAAGGCCACCTCGCCGGTCGGCGCCAAGGGAATCGCCCAGTTCATGCCGGGCACCTGGCAGTCCTCCGGAATCGACGGCAATGAGGACGGAAAGCGCGACATCTGGGATCCCGAGGACGCGATCCCGTCGGCGGCCCGCTACATGTGCTCCGTCTCCAAGAATCTGAAGGGTGTTTCCGGAGACAAGACGCGCCTTGCGCTTGCCGGATACAACGCCGGTACCGGCGCCGTTCAGAAATACCGGGGAATCCCGCCCTACAAGGAGACCGAGAACTACGTCGCGACCATCATGAAGTCGGCCGCGAGCATGGGCCAGCCCGTCGCGAACCAGTCCCGCATCGCCGTCGACGCCGTGAACTACGCCTCCCGCCAGATCGGCAAGGACTACGTCTGGGGCGGCAACGGCGACCAGGACGGCGGCTTCGACTGCTCGGGCCTGACCAAGGCCGCTTTCGCGCAGGCCGGAGTAACGATTCCCCGCGTCGCCAACGACCAGTACGCCTACCTGGAACAGCAGGGCGCCCTCGTCGAGAAGGACGAACTCCAGCTCGGCGACCTCGTGTTCTTCAGCCAGAAGAAGAAGTCCGGCAAGGCCGGGCCTCGCGATATCGACCACGTCGGCATCTACATCGGCCGCGGGCACTTCCTCGACGCCCCGCGCACCGGCGCAAAGATCCGCATCGAGCCGATGTGGTGGGACACGTTCATGGGCGCCGGACGGGTCCACCCCGACAACGCCCAACAGGCCTGAGAGGGGAGGGCAATTGATGTGCTACGTGACCGACGAAGGCGCGGTCAATCTCGTTGAAGCGGCCCGGAATTCCGACACCCTCGCCGCGCTGTCCGCGCTGGTGATCCTGCTCCTGATCGTCGCCGGACTCTCGTCCTGGTCGGCGCTGCGCGCGGCCCGCGAGATGCGCAGGCTCCGCGCCGAAACCAGCGCACACCCGCAGTACGAGGCCGGGCCGTTGGCGGGCCCGAACAGCTCCGACGCCAATTCCAGCAACACCTACCCCGGTTGGGAGAACTGACCATGAGCAAGTACTCCGACACGTTCATCTGGGCTGCCGAGGGCTGCATCAAGAAGGCCGACGGCACCCAGGACTGCTCGAAGGGCGCCAAGACCGTCCTGAAGACCATCAGCGACACCGGCCCCGACCTGGAGCCGGTGGCCGGCCTGCTGCCGCTGTACCAGATCGTCGCCGGGGTCCTGCTCGGCGCGGCCCTGCTGGTCATCTTCGGCGGCGCGATCGTCACCGTGACCCGCGGCGGGTTCGCCGCCGGGTTCAAGAAGGACGGTGGAGCCCTGAAGAAGACCGTGATCACGGTCGGCGGGCTGATCCTGCTGGCGCTGGGCGTGCTGTTCCTCGGCCCGGCCCTGACGACCGCGCTGGGAGGCTGACATGGCTGACCCGTGCGCCGAGATCTACGGCCGAGCCAAGCAGTACTGCGAGCGCGGCGAGAGCGGGAAGCCGCCCAGCGACGGTGATTCGTCGCTGGGCGGCATGTTCGACCCGGTCAGCAGCGCCGCCGACTGGCTGTCGGATCAGGCGGCAGCCCTGTACCGGCAGATGGACCGCCTGATGATGTCCGGGGCGTCGCCGCTGGACGGGTTCGACGCCCACGGCGTCGCGGGCGTCTACAACCCGGTGGCGGGCCTGAGCCTGCTCATCGGAACGATCGTCCTGTTGGGCGGGATCATCTTCTGGATGGCCCGCCCTTCGGGGCCCAACTTCCGCAAGGCCGGACAGGCCGGAGGCCGCTACCTCGGGCTGATCCTGCTGGCGACCGCGGCCCCGATCGTCATCGCGTTCGCCGCCTACGGGCTCGGCCAGCTCTCCACCCTCGTCTACGCCGACATCGCCGACCACCCCTTCAAGGGCATGGAAAAGACGCTGATCGGCTCCGACGGCAACCCCTGGGGCCGCATCGCCCAATCGCTCGTGGTGGTCGGGTCGGTCGGCCCGCTGTGGCTGATGTGCCAGCTCACCAAGGTCGGTGTGCTGGCCGCGATGGTGTTCGTGCCGCTGGTCGCCGCGTTCGGCGTGAGCCGCGGTTGGTTGCAGTCGACGACCCTGCGGCGCCTGCTGCACCTGGTCTGCGTCGTCTACCTCGCGCGCATCCCGGTCGCCATCGTGCTCATGTTCCGGCCCCTGATGCCCAAGGGCGCCGTGACCGACCTGCTGCTGACCGCCTCGACCGGCCTGGTCTGCGTGTATGTGCTGGTGAACCTGCCGTCGGTTGCTCAGAAGGCCACGGCGCGGATCACGCGGATGCCGAAGGTCAAGGCGCACACCCAGGGCCGCACCACGGTCACGAAGATGCCCGCCGACCGCGAGCGCACGATCCACGCGAAGAACCTGTCCGCCCTGCATACCCCCGGCAACCGGCCCTGGAACAAGCCCACCTCGGGAGAGGCCGCCAAGCCGCAGCGTGCCGCCGAGCCCCGGCCGCGCGTGAACCGGCCAACCACGATCACTGAAGAGAGGAGCCGACGTGTCCGAGTCCCGGACGTACCTGCTGGACCCGCTGTACGAGACCGAGACCCTCAAGCTCCCGCCCACCGCGGCTGACTACATCGTCATGGGCTCGGGCGCCCTGCTCAGCTTCACCGGCATGCTCGCCGCCTCCGGCAGCATCGCCGGGATGCTGGCGAGCCTGGCCCCCGGCGCCATCACCGGGGCCGGGGCCCTGATCAAACTCGGCGACGCCACGGCCGTGGAACGCATCGGCCGGCGCCTGGGCCACAAGTCCCGCACCCGCGCACTCAACCCGCGCGGCGACGAGAAGCACGCCAAAGTGCCGAGCCCGCACCACGCGGCCTTCACCGGCGTGCAGGAACTCCGCTTCCACCCGCGCGAGCGCGCCGCCTTCCCACAGGCCCACGGCCGCACGCTCGCCGCGTTCACGTGGATCACCGACGGCGCCGCCCTGAAGGACCCGGCGCGGATGTACCGGGCCCATGACGAGCTGGCGGCCTTCCTGGAGTGGGTGGCCGCCACCTGCCCCGGCGCGTGCGTGCGGATCGTGCACGAGGTCACCCCCTACGGCACCGACGAGGACGAAGCCCGCACCGCCGAAACGAGCGAGCTGGGCGACTCCTACCGGCAGCTCGTCGACATGGTCGGCGAGGCCTGCGACTTCCACGCCACCGTGATCGTGCTGTCCGTGCCCGCACACGGCGACGAACTGGAAGAAGAGCACGGCTGGCTGGAGGCGGCCCACGAGCACGCGGGCGCCTGCGGCATGGAGACCGGCCCTCTGTGGGGCATGTGGGCCTGGTCCCAGGCCCTGCCGCCCGAGCTGACCGACGGCCCGTTCGAGGTCCACGAGGACCACTTCCGGGCCGCCGGTCTGCTCCACGCCACCGCCGACGTGAGCGACTTCCGCCGCGGGCAGCGCTCGGCATCGTTCTGGCGGCCGATGGTCACCACCCTGCCCCGCGTGCGCCGCACGACGGTCGTCGAGTACCTGCCGCAGGACCGCCGCCGCGCCGAGAAGCGCCTGGAGACCGGCGAGATGCTCCGCACCGCGACCGCTCGCAGCGCGGACGACGCCCGCCGCGAGAAGACCTCGACGCGGACCGGCCGCAGGGCCGCCGATCTGCACGAGGAGGACCTGGAGAACGGCGCCACCTATGTGCAGGTCGCCGCCCGGATCACCGTCCACGCCGCGACCGAGAAGGAGCTGAAGGCCTTCCGCTCGCAACTCGAGCAGACGGCGGTGTCTGCCGGCGCCCGGCTCACGTGGATGGACCGCGAACACGAGACAGGGTGGCGGTCCTCGCTGCCCCTGCCCGGAGGGGAGTTCACATGCTGACGACCACTCGGCAGGCCATCGGGCTCTTCCCTGGCTACGCCTGCCAGCCGGTCACCGACGGGGCCCTGATCGGGGCCTCGCTGCTGGACGGCTCGCCGTTCCGCTTCACCGCCGTCGACTGCGACCAGGAAGTCCTGCCGAGCACCGGGGCGGCTCTGCTCGGCACCCTCGGCGGCGGCAAGTCCACCAACAGCAAGGTGCTCGCGCTGCGCGACCTGGCCCGCACCGGCCGCCGCTACGCGGTCCTGGACGCCAAGGGCGAAAACGGCGTCGGCGAATGGGACTCCATCGCCGTCGCGCTCGACGTGAAGCCGGTCCGGTTCGGCGAGGGCGTGTGCATGAACCCGCTCGACGAGCGGATCCCGCCCCTGCACCGCGTGCAGCTGGTCGCCGCCCTCGCCGAGCTCGGCGGCCAACAGCCGCTGTCGTCCGGTGCCCGCATGGCACTGGACGCCGCCATGGACAGCCCACAGGCCACCACGCTGTCCGGGCTGATGCACGCGGTCACCTCGCTGTCCCACGACGCGATCCCCGGCCGGTTCACCGACGAACAGCTCCTCGGCTTCGGCCAGGAGGTCGTCAAGGCGCTCTCCGTGTTCGTGCAGTCCGCGACCCGCGGCATGCTCGACGGCCCGACGTCGCTGTCCCTGGACGAGCGGCTGACCATCTTCGACTTCAGCCGCATCGACCGCACCTCCGTCGCGCTGCCCGCGCTGATGGCCGTGGTCGGCGTGTTCCTGGAATCGGTGTGGCTGGCCCAGGGCGGCGCCGCGTACGGCATGCACTCCACGCTGATCGTGGAAGAGGCCTGGCAGCTCCTCAAGCACCCGGCCACCGCCGCGCTGCTGCAGCGGATGATGAAGTACTCCCGCCGCGAGGCCCTGTCGGTGATCTCCATCGCGCACTCCGCGAAGGACGCCAAGTCCGAAGAGGCCAAGGACCTCATGCGGCTCGCCTCCACCCGGGTCTTTCACCAGATGGACCCCGAGGACGCCGAGCTGTGCCGCAGCATGTTCGGCCTGCCCGACTGGGCCGTGCACGAGATCCCGCTGCTGGGACGCGGCCAGGCCATCTGGCAGACCGGCCGCCACATCAACCTCGTCCAGACCCTCGTCACGGACTTCGAGCGCAAGCACTGCTACACCTCCAAGCGCCGCGACGCCGCCCAGCGCATCCCGGCCGAGGCTGATGCCGAGCTGGCCGGGGAATGGGCCTGGCCGATGCCGCCGAACGTCATCGACGCCCGGCACGATGAAGCCATCCAGGCCGCCCGCGAGGGCCGCCACGCGGAAGCCTCCGCCCTCGCCGCACTCGGCGAAAGCCAGGACATCAAGGCCCACGGCATGGGCTCCGACCAGGTCGCCCAGTGGCGCCACACCTGGACCCAACTCGCCGACCTGTCCAAGCGCCCCGCCTAAGCGGCCGGCCGCTGACACGCACGACCCCACTCCCGCCCCGTAGCGCAGACCCCGCCTGCGCTCCTCGCTGAGGAGGTCCCTCTCATGGCAAAAGGTCCCGCCGTCATAGGCGTCCTGACCGAACCGCCCCGGCCGACCTGGTGGAAGGCCAACCGGCACATCGTCCTGCTGATCCTCGGCCTCATCGTCGGCTTCCACCTCGCCAGCCCCGGCAGCGACGCCAAACCGCACCACCCCAAACCCACCCCCGCCAGCACCGCGCCCGCTGCCCCGACCGGCAACTCGCCGTCCCCGAGTCCATCTCACTGACACCTGAAAGAGGAGCACCGCATGCGGCTGCGCGTTCAACGCACCAGCTGGCCCCGCCCCGGTCTGCTGCTGACCGACACCCCCGACCCCAACTGCCAGCAGTGCCTGGGTGATGGGTGGTTCGAGGAGGACTACGCCGACTACGCGACGGGCGACTACGCCGGCACCGACTGCTGGCCGTGCACCTGCTGGCACGAGGAGTACCGCTGGCTGATCCTGCCACTCCCGAGCCGCCGTTTGCCTCGCCACACCACCGATCCGTGGATCGACGAGCCCCCGTTCTAGCTACGCCAAGGGCGGCCCCTCCGTCTCGCCAAAGTCGCGGGGCCGCCCTTGCCCACCTGTCCTCAACAGACCTGTGGAGGTCTCTAAGCATGACCCAACCGACCACGACCCTGCGAGAGCACCTGCATACGGCTCTCGACCTGGCTGCGAATGGCCTGCCCGTGCTGCCGCTCCGTGCCGGGAAGGTTCCCTTCGCGAACTGCCCCTCCTGCCTCTACAGCAGCTGCGGCGGCCGGCCGAACATGAAGACCCCCGGCCCCTGCGCCTGCACCGCGCCGTGCCACGGCTGGGCCGCCGCCACCACCGACCCGGACGTCATCACCTCCGAGGCCTGGAGCAGGGCGTGGCTGTGCGGGGCCGCGGTCGCCTACCACCCCGGCGGCGCCGGACTGACCGTCGTCGATCTCGACGACGCCGACGCCATCGCCTGGGCCCGCCAGCACCTGCCCACGACGCTGACCGTGCCCACCACACGCGGGGAACACTGGCTCTACCTCGGCACGATGCCCTCAGCTAACGGCGTACGGCCCGGCGTGGACATCAAGTCAACGATGTCCTACGCCCGTTGGTTGGGGCCCGGCACGGGCACCATGGCCGACCTGCCCGAGGCAGTGCGCGCCCTGGCAGTGAAGGAGCCCACCCCGGCCCGGCCCGTGGCGCCCGCGGCCCTCACCGTGCCCGCGGGCTCCGGGAGCGGGCAGTGCCGCCACCGCAGCCCGGCCTTCCTTCAGCGCGGCATCCACATGGCAGAGCAGCGCATCCGCACGGCGACCAGTGCCGTGCACAGCACGGTCTACTCCACGTTCCTGGCCGTGCTGTCCACCCACGGACGCTGCGGCTGCCTCACCGAAGCCCACGTCGCCACCTTGTTCGCCGCCGCGCAGGACAAGGGCGAGACCGTACGCCACTGCACCGAGGCCTGGGCCAACGCCCGCGCCACGTTGGGACTCTGAGCATGCCCGAGGACGACAAGACCCCGGCCCGCGCGGTCATCACCGACTACGCCAAATCGCACTTCCGCTACTTCCGCACCGCCGACGGCACTGTCTACGCCCAGCAAAAGGGCCACCCCATCGCCCGACCGATCCGTTCCCAAGGCACCTCGGGCAGCCACCGCCAAGAACTCATGGTCGGCCTGTTCGAGGACGGCCACGGCGCATTCAGCGGCACCGCCTTGAAGGAGGCACTGGACATGATCGAAGCATTGGCCATGCGCGAGGAAGTCGAGCGCGTACACGTCCGCGTCGCCCCCGGATTCGACGGCGCGACCTGGCTCGACCTCGGCCGCAACGACGGCAAGTCCGTACGCATCCACCCCAACGGCTGGGACATCGCCGTACCCGACCCGCACGAGGTCCGCTGGCGCCGCACCCAGCTCACCGGCGAACTCCCCATCCCGGCCAAGGACACCCAGGGCAAGGGCATCGACAAGCTGCTCAGCCTGTGCAACTTCGCCGACGCCGCAACCGAATCCCTGGTCATCGCCTGGCTGATCGGCTGCCTCAGCCCGACCTCGCCCGTCCCGGCACCGTTCCTCACCGGCCCCCAGGGCGCGGGCAAGTCCACGGCCGGCCGCATGCTCACCCGGATCATCGAGGGGATGAGCGGCGACCTGCGCCGCGCCCCGCGGGACGAGGAGAACCTGATCGCGGCAGTCGCCGCCGGATGGGTCACCGCCCTGGACAACCTCTCCTACCTGACCCCGGACATGTCGGACGCGATGTGCTGCATCGTGACCGGCGCCGAGACCGTCAAGCGGGCGCTCTACACCGACGGCGACGTCTCCATCGCCCGCTACCGCCGCCCCCTGCTCATGACCGGCATCGACGTCGGCGTCATCCGCCCCGACCTCGCCGAACGCCTCCTGCCCCTGCGCCTGGAGCGTCCCAAGGTGCGGCGTACCGAGGCAGAGCTGTGGGCCGAGTACGAGCCGGTCCTGCCCGTGATCCTCGGCTCTCTGCTGGACCTGACCGTGACCGTCCGGGCCACGCAGGCGGAGACCCCGACGGACCTCCGGATGGCGGACTTCGCGCACCTGTGCGCGCAGCTCGACGCGTCGACCCACCTCGGCTCCCTGGCCGCCTACCGGGCCAGCCTGGACGACCTCACCGACGACGTCATCGAGGGCGACCTGCTCGCCCAGACCGCCCTCAGGCACGCCGAGACCATGGAAGCGGGGCAGGCCGACCAGCTTTCCTCGACGGAGTGGCTGGATAAGCTCACCCGCCTCTACACGGGCGAGGACTGCCGCCCCCTGCCCAAGGGGTGGCCCACCACCGGCAAGGTCCTCTCCGACCGCCTCAAGCGCATTCAGCCCACCCTCGCCGCACGCGGCGTCCTCGTCGACTGGGGCCGCACGAGCAAGGCCCGCTACATCGAGATCACCCGCGCCCGACCTGCTGAGCCAGCCCCGCGCGCCCCGCTGTTCTGACTCGCCGGGCGACCGGCGGAACAAAAAGGCAAGAAGAGCACCCGGTAGTGCGAGCCGAGCGCCGAGCAGGGCAGCCGCGGGTGCTCTTCTTGCTGTTTGGCGGCTTCGCCGCCCTCAATGGTCGCGCCGCGAAGCGGCACCTTCTCTGCTCTTCGACCGCAGACAAAAGATCACCGCTCCCTCTCTCTTGTCCTAAGGAGAGGGAAACTCCGTCATCCACGACACCCGGCCCCGGAAACCGGGTCTCACCTGCCAAAACAGATGTGACGCAGTGTCGAAGGCCTGCGTCCTCACGCGTCATCCGCGTCACCGTCCAACCGTCGCGCCGTGTGACACACCCGATGACGTTCCCCGACACCTGCTGTCATCCAAAACCGCAGGTCACACCCAGCAGCGAACGCAGATGACGTGATGACGCAGAAATCCCCAGCTCGGACACACGCGGACTCCGGAGCCGACGACAACGTAACTCGATTCGCGAGGACTTCATGAGCCGACCCCGCTCCGCTCAACCTGACCTCCGCGCGACCCTGCGCGGCGGCCTCCCTGATCGGTACCTCACCCCCGACGACATTGCCGAGATCTTCGGCGTCCCCCTCGAAACCGTCTACCAGTGGCGCAAGAAGCGCACCGGGCCGCCCGGCTTCCGTATCGGTAAGCACCTGCGCTACGACCCCTCCGACGTACAGACATACGTCACTGAACTCCGCCGCATCGACGCCGACGCCGCCTGACATCACCAGGCCGAACCGCAGTTCAACTTCCCAGGGAGGGCCACAAGGTGGCCCTCCCTGCATGCTGTCGAGAAGGGACCACCAGTTCATGGCAGGCCACATCCAAGACCGATGGTTCAAGACCGAGCCCGACGCCAACGGCAAGGCCACCCGCGTCAAGACTGACCGTCACGGCACGGGCATGCGCTATCGAGCGCGCTACATCGGCCCCGACGGAACCGAGAAGTCCCAGAGCTTCCCTGACGGCAAGAAGCGGCTTGCCGAGAAGTGGCTGACGAAGATCGAGGCCGACATGGACAGCGGCCGGTACGTCGACCCCAAGGCAAGCCGCACCACGTTCCGCCAGTACGCCGAGAGATGGCTCAAGTCGCAGACGACCGACGCGACTACACGAGAGCCCGTTTCCGTTCAGATCAGGCGCCACGCCATCCCCTACCTGGGGACACGTCCACTTGGTTCGTTCAAGCCGGAGCACATTCGAGAGTGGCTAGCGGAGCTGGAACGAGCAGTACCCGCGTCCTCGTACCGCCGTGTCATCTTCGCCAGCGTCTCGGCTGTGTTCACGGCCGCTGTGGAGGACGACCACCTTCACCGAAACCCCTGCAAGGCCAGCACGGTCCGCGCGCCAGGCCCGAACAACCGTCGTGTTGTCCCATGGACCACGGAGCGCACGTTCGCTGTGCGCGCCGCGCTCCCCGAGCAGTACCGCGCGACAGTCGACCTGGGCGCGGGGTGCGGCCTGCGACAAGGCGAGATCTTCGGTCTTCCAGTAGATGAAATCGGATTCGATACTGGCTGGCTGCACGTCGGGTACCAAGTGAAGGTCGCGGAAGGCCAGCTCGTTTTCGCGCCGCCGAAGCGCAACAAGGAGCGCGACGTGCCGCTCGCCGATTCGGTTGCGCACGCACTCAAGGAACACATGGACACCCACCCGCCCGTCGACGTCACGCTGCCTTGGCTGCGCCCTGACGGCGAGCTACTCACCAAGCGGCTCTTGTTCGTCCGCCCAGACGGTGACGGCGCCGTGCGGCGTACGGACTTCAACACGCGCTTCTGGAAGCCCGCCCTCGTAACGGCCGGCGTCATCCCCGAGCCCAAACCGGGCGCCCGCCATCAGGCAGCACGCGAACACGGCATGCACGCGCTCAGGCACTTCTACGCGTCCGTACTCCTGGACGCAGGCGAGAACATCAAGGCCCTGAGCACGTACCTGGGACACACAGATCCAGGCTTCACGCTCCGCGTGTACACGCATCTGATGCCGAGCAGTGACGGACGGTCCCGTAAGGCCGTGGACAGCATGTACAGCAGCACAAAAACCCTGTAGCGCCTGCCGCGGTAGAAACTACTCCATCAAGGCCCGCGCACAGCGCGGGCGCGCATGCGGGCGAGGTCAGGAAACACCCTCTGTGGCTGGGGCGGTCGGCTCCACGGCTTTAGGCAGCCACTTTGGGGCGAGCCTCTAAGATCATGGCCCAACGTCGTGCTTTAACGGGCAGGTCCACAGACTGCCCGACTCGCCAGGAGCTTAACGGGCCATGATCACTCGCCCCAAAGCCGCTCCGCCGACCTTGATGGCACACCTCCGCTGACTACCGCTTCTTCTTCCCGCGGCGCCCTTTAGTCGACTGAGCCCGCCTAGCAGGAATAGGAGGAAGCCCCTTCGAAAGTCGCAACCAGTGAGCAGCCTCTTTACCCCTACCGAGTTCGATCATCATGTGCGTCATCCTCTCGGCCGCATGACCATGACCGCCATTGAATGAGGCACGATAATATCGTTCAGCATCATCAAAAATACCGTCCTGGAATGCCATTTCTCCAAGCCAGCATCCGGAATGGGAATGACCAGCCTCCAATGCGACACCAAACCAATATTTAGCCAAATCGCGCGCACGAACGAGATAGAACGTAGAACCCAGGGCGCAAAACCCCTCTGGCGTAATCTGCGCCCGGACTCGCTCTAGGAACTGCATGGCTTCATCGGTTTGCCCATTCGCAGCCAAAATGAATCCGAGATTCTCGGCTGCGTCATCGTTGAAATCGGCGATTCTGCGATATAGCTCCGCAGCCTTATCGATAAAGCCTTCCAATTCGAAATCAAGGGCTAGATTATATATCGACCATTGATCCTCATTTTCCGCCCCCAAGATCCAGGCCGCCTTAGCCTGATCACCCTTTCCCTGCCTACGATAAAGCGAACCCAGAATAGAATTCGCCTCGTGATATCCAGATGCGACTGCCTCTTTAAGAAGAGATTCGGCTTCCGCGTATTCCCCTCTATCAGCCAAAGCGACAGCTAGGTTCGTGCTCGCATACCGGGATCCTCCTTCATGACCTGCCCGAAACCACTTTTCCGCTTCTGCGGGATCTTCGTCAGCGATCATCGCGCCGTAGTTATTCATCGCCTCAACGACGCCAGCCTCTGCGGCCTGAAGGTAATTCTCGCGAGCCAGATCCTTACGATCGGTCCTGAAGTAATAGACGGCGAGATTGTGCCGATCGTCGGCGTCGTTCTCCGCCTCTATCAATTTAACCCACCACTGCTCAGCCTCGCTGGCAAATTCTAGCGACTCAGCTAGGCCGCGGATGGCGAAGATGTCGCCGTTATTGGCTCCCTTTCGGAATACCTCCACGGCCCTATCAGTATCACCATTAGAGCGGTACCAAATCCCCAGCGGGACGTAAGCTGAAACTTCACCACTCTCTGCTGCTTTAACCCAAGCCTCTACGGCTTCACTTTCCCGATCCGTGTTGATGTACAGAATACCTAGATGTATAAGCGCTCGCCCGGATCCCCGCTTAGCGCTTTCCCTCCAGGCTTCTTCAGCTATTGCCGTTTCCCCATTAGCCTCGGCTGCCAAACCAACCAAGTACGTCGAATTCTCTCGCTTGGCGAACTCAAGAATTTGGCGCCACGAGTTTCCTGGAATCGGTTGCCTAGCATTCGAGCGCGTGAACTCGTCCGCAAGGTAGTCGAATACTTTTAGGCGCTCCGGGTCCTCAACGGCCGGCATGAGCAGGCTCGTCACGCCAAACCGCAGACATGTCGCCCAAGCAAAGGCTTCTTCGATCGTCTCAGGGCGCGAGGCGGCCCCACCAACACGAGCAAGGTAGGACTCGTGCATGTTCACTAGGAGCTCGCGGGTGACTGAATGGGTTATGCCAGCACGCACACAATCAACAGCAGCGGCCACGAGCGCTGCACCGCGGGGATTAATCCCAGGACCCCATGCCAAAACCCATTCCTGATAGAGACGAGGGCCAGCCGCAAGGTACTCAGCTACACCGTAATGCATGCTGAATGCAACCGCTCCTTGAACTCGAAGGTCGCTAACCTGTCGAGCTCGTTCAATCTCCTCAGGAGCCCACATGCGTGGAAGAACAATTACATTGATTTGCTCTAGAATGCGTC
The DNA here is from genome assembly GCF_052245995.1 of Streptomyces sp. SDT5-1. Lineage (NCBI taxonomy): Bacteria > Bacillati > Actinomycetota > Actinomycetes > Kitasatosporales > Streptomycetaceae > Streptomyces > Streptomyces sp. SDT5-1. The sequence continues at coordinate 2,880,069 of NZ_CM125963.1, forward strand.
GCCCGAGATTATCACTCTCGTCATTTCCAACTGGAGCATTTGAGGCAAGGGAGGGATTGAACTGTCGGTATTGCTCTGCCCGCATCGTGGACAAGATTGGCAGTCGAGCTCTACGCAACAGACCAAGGATCTGCGGCGTGAGGCCCTCCGGGCCAATATATCTTTCAAGATTGTCGAGCCATAGGACGCAATTTTCTCTATTCTCAACCAATGCAGGCAGGGCCGATACCAGATCATTACCGTCGTAGGGAGCAAAAACACTATGCTCACTGAAACATTCCTTGAGGGCTTCAAAGGCCGCCCTCGTCTTTCCGGCCGTGGAATCCCCTACTATCAGGATTGGATCTCCACTCCGAGGGATTCTACCTATTCGTATGCGCAGCTCTGCGTCAATTTGGCGGCCAACATAGGGCGGTAGTTCACCTTCAACATCAGTAGCGGCATGATGCACACCGAGCTCAGTTGGCGTAACTTCCGATACCGGGACGGCTGTAAACGGGAAGGATACCTGCTCAGCATCAGCAGCTCCCGCCAAATTGGCAAGGATGAGCGAATCGGCATTAATTTGAACGCCCGATTGCTGCTGGAATACTCTTCCTTTTTTCTGAGCGCGACCGGAAAAGAATTCGCGATGAACGGAGTGCTCGAAATGCTCCACGCCAGATCGCCTCAGTAGTTAATTTGCGTACCGGTTCCCTGCTGATAGACGCGACCACTATCCCTAGCAGTGGCGGTCTGCTGGACGCCCGGGGCAATGTCCCCTGCAGCCGGTACCAGAGAAGACCAACTACTGAGGAGCGACTCCAGTTCGGCGATCAACTCCGGCTCTTCGCGAATAAGACGCCTCAGTTTTCCGCGCCATTGTTGAGAGAGTTCTTCTCGTGTGTCTTCGTCGCCGTTCTCCAGCGATTCCCTCAGTTCACGCGCGGACTCGTCTAGCGCGTTTTCAACTGAGGCGACCTCAGATGCACGACCTCGCCGGAAGAGGGCCACAATGCCACTCTTAACCTGTTCCCACACTTCGCTTGTCATCAATGAAACGAGAGAATTGGCACCCGTAGTAACCAGCGCCAGAGCTGCAGCGTCCATCGAACCCCCCACCAGAACTTACGGCCAGGATGGAAGCCTACGAGACCGCGACAAGCTAGCGCAGCCGATTCAACAAAACCACTGCATCGACCATGCATGGCCCCCTGTGAACGGGAACAGATCCACCACGACGAAGGGGAAGTGAGCACTTAGCAGGCTGCTCAGCACAAGCGCCCTCCCGGGCCGTCCTGGGGCCGTGGAAGGGCGCTCGTTGGTGACCAGCGCTGACAACTGGCGACGGGTGCGCCGCAGTTCAGAGCGTTGATCACGGACGGCCGCAGGTCACGGCCGTCCGTGATCAGTTGTGGCTGTGCAGCGCCCGCCCAATCTTCAGCGTCGGATCTACATCCGACCGCCCGCTGCAGCCACCTCGGGCCGGACTTCACGGCCCACACACGGCCCAGCCCCCACCGCACGCGACGGGGCCGCCGGTCCCCGACCAGCGGCCCCGAAAGCCTGATGCGGTGCGAAACCGCTCTGACCTGCGCCTACAGCACGGGAAGATTCTTCCGCAGCTCGAACGCCGTGACCTCGCTGCGGTACTCCTCCCACTCCTGCTTCTTGTTGCGCAGGAAGAAGTCGTAGACGTGTTCGCCGAGGGTTTCGGCGAGGAGTTCGGAGCGTTCCATCAGGGCGATGGCCTCGCCGAGGTTCTGGGGCAGGGGCTCGATGCCCATGGCGCGGCGTTCGGCGTCGGAGAGGGCCCAGACGTCGTCGTCGGCGCCGGGCGGCAGCTCGTAGCCCTCCTCGATGCCCTTGAGGCCGGCCGCGAGGAGGACGGCGTACGCGAGGTACGGGTTGCAGCCGGAGTCGAGGGAGCGGACCTCGACGCGGGCCGAGCCGGTCTTGCCGGGCTTGTACATCGGGACGCGGATGAGGGCCGAGCGGTTGTTGTGGCCCCAGCAGATGTAGGACGGGGCCTCGCCGCCTGCGCCCGCCGTGCGTTCGGAGCCGCCCCAGATGCGCTTGTAGGAGTTCACCCACTGGTTGGTGACGGCGGAGATCTCCGCGGCGTGCCGCAGCAGGCCCGCGATGAAGGAGCGGCCGACCTTGGAGAGCTGGTACTCGGCGCCGGACTCGTAGAAGGCGTTCCTGTCGCCCTCGAAGAGCGAAAGGTGCGTGTGCATTCCGCTGCCCGGGTGTTCCGAGAACGGCTTCGGCATGAACGTGGCCTGCACGCCCTGCTCCAGCGCCACCTGCTTCATGACCAGGCGGAACGTCATGATGTTGTCCGCCGTGGACAGTGCGTCGGCGTAGCGGAGGTCGATCTCCTGCTGGCCGGGCGCGCCCTCGTGGTGGCTGAACTCGACCGAGATGCCCATCGACTCCAGCATGGTGATCGCCTGGCGGCGGAAGTCCATGCCGACGTTCTGCGGGGTGTGGTCGAAGTAGCCGGAGTTGTCGGCGGGCACCGGGCGGGAGCCGTCGAGGGGCTTGTCCTTCAGGAGGAAGAACTCGATCTCGGGGTGGGTGTAGAAGGTGAAGCCGAGGTCGGAGGTCTTGGCGAGGGCCCGCTTGAGCACGTAGCGCGGGTCCGCGAAGGACGGCGAGCCGTCGGGCATCAGGATGTCGCAGAACATCCGGGCGGTGCCGGGGGCCTCCGCGCGCCACGGCAGGACCTGGAAGGTGCCCGGATCCGGCTTGGCGATCATGTCGGACTCGTACACCCGGGCGAAGCCCTCGATGGCGGAGCCGTCGAAACCGATCCCCTCGTCGAACGCCTGTTCCAGCTCGGCCGGGGCCACGGCCACCGACTTCAGGAAGCCCAGCACGTCCGTGAACCACAGACGTACGAACCGGATGTCGCGCTCCTCAAGGGTGCGGAGCACGAATTCCTGCTGCTTGTCCATCTCTCGCTTCCACCCATCCTTGCTGGTCAGGCCTACTGCTCCCACGTCGGCCCGTGACTGACAGGGGACGTGGTCACATCCCACCACACGCCGGTTTCCGGCGCGTTGCCGACCTTGATCGTGCTTGATCGGCAGGTGTTGTGTTCATAGTGCCCGCTGAACCCCTTCAGGCCATAGTGCCTGCCGTCCGGCCCGTACCGCCGGACCGTCGACAACGGGGCCGCGCCGCGGGCACCCCAACGGCCCTCGACGTGCCCAAATCGGCCTATCCCGACCGTAGTTGAGCCGACTTGACGTCTTCTTGATCGACCCATTTCCCCCGCGTGAACGGTTGTTGGCAAGAGTGGGGCTCCTCTGCGTGTGCATTACACATGCACCGCGGCACAGCCAGCACCTCTATCCAGGGGGGTTCCACATGAGATCGAACCGCGGCACACGCCGCTCACGGGCCGGCCTGAGCATCGCGGCCACCCTTCCGCTGCTCGCCGGCGCGCTCGCGCTGGCCGCTCCGGCCCACGCACAGCCGCACGACCGGGACACCCTCAGCGGCACCAAACCGCTGTGGGCCACCGGCGCCGCCGACAAGGGCGACACCGCGGACAGCGGCAGGGTCACCGCGCGCGTCTACCTCGCGGGCCGGGACGCGAAGGGCCTCGCCGCCTACGCGAAGGCCGTGTCCGACCCGTCGTCGAAGCGGTACCAGAAGTATCTGAGCGCCAAGGAGGCGCACAGCCGCTTCGGGGCGACGAAGGAGCAGATGGCCGAGGTCACGGCCTGGCTGAAGTCCTCCGGCCTGACCGTGACCGGCTCCACCGCGCGCTATCTGTCCGTGTCGGGCGACGTGGCCGCCGCCGAGAAGGCCTTCGGCACCCAGCTGCACGACTACAAGAAGGGCGGGCACACCTACCGCGCCCCGTCCGCCGCCGCCACCGTCCCGGCCTCCCTCGACGGCGCCGTGCTCACCGTCACCGGCCTCGACAGCGCCCCGCACAAGGCGACGAAGCAGGACCAACTGCCGCCGCCGAGCGCCGTGTTCCGCAACGCCGGCCCCTTCTCCACGTACTACGGCTCGAACATCGCGACCACGCTCCCGGACGCGTACGGCACCAAGGTCCCCTACGCCCCGAGGGGCTACACCGGCAAGCAGCTGCGGGCCGCGTACGGCGCGGGGAAGGCGACCGGCAAGGGCGTGAAGGTCGCGATCACCGACGCGTACGCCTCGCCGACCATCGCCAAGGACGCGGCGACGTACGCGAAGAAGCACGGGGACGCGGGCTACAACACCGGCCAGTTGAAGCAGGTGCTGCCGAAGAAGTACTCGAAGATCAAGGAGTGCGACGCGGCGGGCTGGTACGGCGAGGAGACCCTCGACGTCGAGGCCGTGCACGCGATGGCGCCGGCCGCCGACATCACGTACGTGGGCGCGGCCTCCTGCTACGACGACGACCTGCTCGACTCGCTGGGCACGATCGTCGACAAGCACCTCGCCGACATCGTCTCCAACTCCTGGGGCGACATCGAGGCCAACCAGACGCCCGAGCTGGCGGCCGCGTACGACCAGGTGTTCCAGCTGGGCGCCGTCGAGGGCATCGGCTTCTACTTCTCGTCGGGCGACAACGGCGACAACGTCGCGTCGACGGGTACGAAGCAGGTCGACACGCCCGCCAACTCGGCGTGGGTGACGGCCGTCGGCGGCACCTCGCTCGCCGTCGGCAAGGGCGACACGTACCAGTGGGAGACCGGCTGGGGCACGCTGAAGTCGAACCTCGCGGCCGACGGCAAGAGCTGGACCGACTTCCCGGGCGCGTACACCTCCGGCGCGGGCGGCGGCACCAGCAAGACCGTCGCGCAGCCCGACTACCAGAAGGGCGTCGTGCCGGACGCGCTGGCGGGCGCCAACGGCGGCAAGAACCGCGTCGTCCCGGACATCGGCGCCATCGCCGACCCGAACACCGGCTTCCTCGTCGGCCAGACACAGACCCTGCCCGACGGCTCGCTCGGCTACGACGAGTACCGCATCGGCGGCACCTCGCTCGCCGCGCCGGTCATCGCCGGTGTGCAGGCGCTGGCGCAGCAGACGGGCGGCGGCAAGGCGCTCGGCTTCGCGAACCCGGCGATCTACGACCGGTACGGCACCGCCAAGTACCACGACGTCGTCGACAAGCCGACCGGCAAGGACCTCGCCGTGGCCCGCGTCGACTACGCGAACAGCTACGACTCCTCCGAGGGCCTGCTCACGTCGGTGCGCAGCCTCGGCAAGGACGCCTCCCTGAAGGCCGTCAGGGGCTACGACGACGTGACGGGGGTCGGCTCACCGGCTCCGGGTTACGTGAACTCGTACCGCCGCTGACGTCACGGACGCCCCGGTGGTCCGGGCGGGCGCTCGCCCCGGACCACCGGGGCTCACGTGTGTCCGGGTGTGCCCTCGGGGCCGGATGGATACCGGGCGGGGGTAGGGTGCGGGGCATGGCGAGGGCGAGGAGCGCGGCGGGGCGGTGGCAGCGGCTGCTGCTGTTCGCCGGGCTGCTCTTCGGGATCGTCTGCATGCATACGTTGGGGCATCCGTCGGGGCACGGGGCGGGCTCGGGCTCGGGCCACGGGACGAATGCAGCGCCCATGACGGCTCTCATGTCGACTCCCATGCCGGCGCCCATGTCGGCTCCCGTGCCGGCGTCTGCGGCGCACGACGGTTCGCCGCACGCGCCCGCCGTCCACGAGCACGCCCCCGACTCCCCCGGCCACGGCGGCATGGACCCGCTGAACGTGTGCCTGGCCGTGCTCGGCTCGTTCACCCTGCTCGTCCTGCTCACGGCGGTCGTGCTGCGCCCGCTGCTCGCAGCCGTGGCGCCCGGTCCGCGTACGCGCGGGCTCTCCTTCGCCCAGCGGCCCAACCCTCCCCCGCCACGAAGAGTCCTGTCCCTGCTGTCGGTGCTGCGCATTTAGGCCTGCGCCCGTTTCCGCACGCCTTGATCCACCCTCATCGACAGCGAGGTACACACGCATGCGCAAGGAGACTCCGCGCACCCCCACTCGACGCACCCTGCTCGGCGCGGCGATCGCCGTGGCGGGGACGGGCACGCTGGCCGCGTGCTCGTCGTCCGCCGGCTCCTCTTCGGGACACGGCGGGCACGGCGGGCACGGCTCGGCCGGGAGCGCGCCCGGCGGCTACGTCGACCCGGCGGGCAAGGAGGTCGCCGCGGCCGAGAAGAAGCGCGGCGGCACCGGCAGGACCAGGAAGGTCCGGCTCACGGCAGCCGCGACCCGGCTCGACCTGGGCGACCGCACGGTCACGTCCTGGTCGTACGGCGGCGAACTGCCCGGCGAGGCCGCCCGGGTCACGGCCGGCGACACGCTCGACCTCACGCTCGCCAACCACCTGCCCGAGCCGACGTCCCTGCACTGGCACGGCATCGCGCTGCGCAACGACATGGACGGCGTACCGGGCCTGACGCAGAAGTCGATCGCGCCGGGCGCCGACTTCCGCTACCGCTTCACGGTGCCGCACCCCGGCACGTACTGGTTCCACCCGCATTCGGGCACGCAGCAGGACCGCGGCCTGTACGCGCCGCTGATCGTGGAGGACCCCAAGGAACCGCTCTCCTACGACAAGGAGTGGGTGGTCGTCCTGGACGACTGGGTCGACGGGGTGGACGGCTCGACGCCGGACGCGGTGCTGAAGGAGCTCCGCGCGGGGATGGACCACGGGGGTGGCCACTCGGGCCACGACATGTCGAACATGTCGAACATGTCGATGACGTCGTCGTCACGGGAGGAGAAGAGCCCCTCCCGCATGATGATGGGCGCGAAGAGCGACCTCCTCGGCGGCGACGCGGGCGACGTGAAGTACCCGTACTACCTGGTCAACGGCCGTACGTCGCAAGCCCCTTCGTCCTTCGACGCCCGCCCTGGCGACCGCATCAGGATCCGGTTCGTGAACGCGGGCGGCGACACGGCGTTCCGCGTGGCGCTCGGCGGCCACGAGATGACGGTGACGCACACGGACGGCTTCCCGGTGCGGCACTCGAAGACGGACGCGCTGCTGCTCGGGATGGGCGAGCGGTACGACGTGCTGGTGACGGCCGGCGACGGGGTGTTCCCGCTGACGGCGCTCGCGGAGGGCAAGAAGGCGTCGGGGATGGCGGTGCTGCGCACGGGTACGGGCGCGCCGCCGAAGCCCTCGACCCGTCCGAAGGAGTTGAACGCCCGCCTCCTGACAGCGGACAAACTGAAGGCCGACGACTCGGTGTCCCTCCCCTCCCGCAAACCGGACCGCACGATCGAGCTCGAGCTCACGGGTGGGATGGCCAAGTACGACTGGGCGTTCAACAAGAAGCCGTACGACCCCGACCAGCGGTACCCGGTGCGGGCGGGCGAGCGGGTCCGCCTGGTGTTCACCAACACCACGTCGATGTGGCACCCGGTCCATCTGCACGGCCACACGTTCACCCTCGGCGACGGCCCCCGCAAGGACACGGCCGTGGTCCTCCCGAACACCACGGTGACCGCCGACTTCGACGCCGACAACCCCGGCCTCTGGATGCTCCACTGCCACAACGTCTACCACTCGGAGGCAGGCATGATGACGGTCCTGGGCTACCGGGCCTGACACACGCAGGGGCGGGGCACACCGACGTGTGCCCCGCCCCTCTGTCCGCTGTCACGCACGCGTCAGCGTCGCGCCGGTTCCTGTTCCGTCGGGACGTGGGATGCCACCAGGCGGCCCGGGGTCGAGGGGGTGCGGCGGCGGTCCACCGTGTAGGCGAGGGTGGCGACCGCTACGCCGAGGACGGCCAGGGTGGCGCCCGCGAGGGCCGGGGACGTGGTGCCGAAGCCGGCGGCGAGGGTGAGGCCGCCGATCCAGGCGCCGCCGGCGTTGGCCAGGTTGAAGGCGGCCTGGTTGGCGGAGGAGGCGAGGGACGGGGCCGCGGAGGCCTTTTCCATCACGATCAGCTGGAGGGGGGAGCCCGTCGTGAACGCCGCCATGCCCAGGAGGAAGACGGCGAGCGCCGCGCTCCACTCCGTACGCATGAGGAGCGGGAAGAGGGCCAGGACCGCGGCCAGGGACGTGAGGCCGCCGAAGAGGGTGCCGCGCAGGGAGTGGTCGGCGAGGCGGCCGCCCATGAGGTTGCCGATCGTGGCGCCGAGGCCGAAGAGCGCGAGGAGCAGCGTCACGGAGGCGTCGGCGTAGCCCGCGGCGTCGGTGAGCATCGGCGTGATGTAGCTGTACGCGGCGAAGAGCGCGCCGAATCCGGCGACGGTCGTGCCGAGGGCGAGCCAGACCGGGAGGGACTTGAGGGCGCGGAGTTCGCCCCGCAGACCGGCGGCGCTCTCGCCGTGGCCGTGGTCCGCGGGGACGAGGGCCACCAGCGCCGCGATGGCGAGCAGGCCGATCGCGCTGACCGCGAGGAACGTGGCGCGCCACCCGAGCTGCTGGCCCATCGCGGTCGCGGCGGGCACGCCGACGACGTTGGCGATGGTCAGGCCGAGGAACATCAGGGAGACGGAGCGCGCCTTGCGTTCCGGGGCCACGAGGGACGTGGCGACGACCGCGCCGACGCCGAAGAACGCGCCGTGCGGCAGTCCGCTGACGAACCGGGCCAGCAGCAGCGAGTGGTAGTCGGGGGCCGCCGCCGACACCGCGTTGCCGACGACGAAGAGGGCCATCAGGCCGATCAGGACGCGGCGCCGCGGCATCCGCGCGGTGACCGCGGCGAGCAGCGGCGCGCCGATGACGACGCCGAGCGCGTACGCGGAGACGAGGTGTCCGGCGTCCGGGATCGAGATGCCCAGGTCGTCGGCGACGTTGGGCAGCAGGCCCATGATGACGAACTCGGTCGTGCCGATGCCGAAGGCGCCCACGGCGAGCGCGAGCAGGGCGAGGGGCATGGAGCAACTTTCGGGTAGCGACGGCGGGAGTGCGTGCGTACGTGAACGCGTACGTGCGGAGTACGTAAGTTTACGTGCGGAACAAAGCCTCGTCCGTCGACTATTCCGGGAGGTTAAAGCGCCGTGACGAACGGCGAACCGATGGCCGTCGGCCCGCCGACCCCCGCTGACCTCAGATGTCGACCCGCGCCGCGATCGGCAGATGGTCGCTCCCGGTCCTCGGCAGCGTCCACGACGTGACCGGCTCCACACCCTTGACCATGATCTGGTCGATCCGCGCCATCGGGAATCCGGCCGGCCAGCTGAACCCGAACCCGGAGCCCGCCGCGCCCTGCGTGGACCGCATCTGCGAGGTGACGCCCTTGAGCGCCCGGTCGTTCATCGTCCCGTTCAGGTCGCCGAGCAGCACGACCTTGTCCAGCGGCTCGTCGGCGATCGCCTCACCGAGCGCGTCCGCGCTCTTGTCGCGCTGGCTCGCGGTGAACCCGGAGTTCAGCTTCACCCGCACCGACGGCAGATGCGCCACGTACACGGCGACCTTGCCGTGCGGCGTCGCGACGGTCGTGCGCAGCGCCCGCGTCCAGCCGAGCTTGATGTCGACGGACTGCGTGTCGGAGAGCGGGTACTTGCTCCACAGCCCGACCGTGCCCTTCACCGCGTGGTACGGGTACTGCCGTGCGAGCGCGTCCCGGTACGTCGGCAGCGCCTGCGCCGTCACCTCCTCCAGGGCGACGACCTGCGCCCCGGACGCGGAGACGTCCTTCGCGGTGCCGGCCGGATCGGCGTTCTCCGCGTTGACGTTGTGCGTGACGACGGTGAGGTCGCCGCCGCTGCCCGTCTTGTCGGTGAGCAGCCCGCCGAAGAGGTTGAACCAGACGATCGCGGGGGCGAGCACCGCGATCACCGCGGTCGCCGACCTCCGTACGAGACCGAGCACGAGCAGCACCGGCACGAAGACGCCGAGCCACGGCAGGAACGTCTCGGTCAGCGATCCGAGGTTGCCGACCGTGTTGGGGATCTGCGCGTGCAGCACCATGACGAGCGCCAGCAGGATCGCGAGCACCGCGAGGACGATGCCGCGCCGCCAGTACCCGCGGTCGCCGCGCAACGGGCCGCCCTGGCGTCGCAGCCGGGTCCCCGGTCCGGTGGTCCCGGAACCGTTGCCGCCGCCACCCTTGTACGCCTGCGCCATGCCGTCGTCGCCTCACTGCCTGCCGTGCCCGCTGCCCCCGCCAAACAGTAGGCGATGAGCAGCGGCTTTCCATGTCTCTACGACCACGGGGACGTACACGGTGGTACGTGGAGTTCCGCGAGCCTCCCCCGGAACGCGCGCTGTGACAAAACCCGCACATCGACGTCCCCTCGTCGGCACGCGCCACACCCGCGCGCGGCACCACGCGGCGTCAGCGGCCGGCGCGCAGCCCCGCGAGCACCGTGTCGACGATCCGCTCGGCGAGGTCGTCGGCCAGCGGCGCGTCGGACCGCATGACGGTGCGCAGCAGCATCGGCCCGGTGATCAGGTCGGCCGCGAACTCGACGTCCGTGTCGGGCGGCAGCTCACCGCTCTCGACGCCGCGCCGCACCACGTCGTGCGTGGCCCGTCGCCGCGGGTCCACGACGAGTTCCTGGTACGCGTCCCAGAGCCGCGGCAGGGTCTTCATCTGCGCCAGGACGTTGTGCAGCAGCGCGGAAGTGCGCATGCTGAGGCCGCGCCTGCGCATGTGCTCGAGGAGCCGCACGAGGTCGTCGCGCACGGACGTGCCGGGCAGCTCGGGGTCGGGTTCCTCGATGGTGGCGACGACGTCGACGAACAGCGCCTCGCGGCCGCTCCAGCGCCGGTAGATGGTGGCCTTGCCGACGCCCGCGGTCCTGGCGATGCGCTCGATGGACAACTCCGTGAGCGGCACGCCCTGTTCGAGGAGGTCGATGACGCCCTCGATGATCGCCTGCTCGACGGCCTCGCTGCGGGGGCGGCCCCGCGCGGGCGCGGCGGACCGTGCCGCGTGCCCGGCGATCCGTCGCCGCCGGGTCCGCCGCTCTGCCGGTTCGGTGCCCGCGTCCACGCCGTCCGCCTCTCTCCGCGCCCGGGGTCGGCCGTTCCGCCGGCCGGCCCCGGCGCATTCTCTCAACCGGCGGGTCGGCGGCGGATCAATGGCCCGCCCCGACCTTCTCCGGCTGTTCACCGCTCTGCTCGGCCGGCGGGTCCTTGGGCTTGCGCGGCAGGAACAGGCCGGTGAGCACCGAGCTGAGCACGGCGACGCCCGCGCCGCAGAGGGCCGTGACGTGCATGGCGTGCACGAACGACCCGTTGGCGACGCCGACCAGGGGCTCGCCGCGCGGCCCGAGCTTCTCGGCGACGCTGAGCGTGGCCTCGATGGAGGCGCCCGCCGCGTCCTTGAGCCCGGCGGGCAGGCGCTGGAGCTGGTCCTCGATCCCGTTCCGGTACACCGTGGACAGCACCGAGCCGAGCACCGCGATCCCGAGCGCGCCGCCGACCTGGCGGAACGTATTGCTGAGCGCGGACGCCGAGCCCGCCTTCTCGCGCGGCAGCGCCTGCATGATCACGACGCTGGTCGGCGTCATGACGTGGGCCATGCCCGTACCCATGAAGAAGAAGATGACCTCCATGACCCAGATCGGGGTGTCCTCGTCGAGGAGGGTGAACGCGGCGAGCATCGCCGCGAGCAGCAGCAGTCCCCCGGTCGTGGTGACGCGCACGCCGAGCCGGTCGACGACGAGCCGGGCGCGCGGCGCGAAGATCAGCTGGGCGGCGGCGAGCGGCAGCAGGAACGCGCCGGTCTGGAGCGGCGAGTAGCCGCGCACGCTCTGGATGTAGAACGACGCGAAGAACGTGACGCCCATCATCGCGAAGAAGACGAGCGCGATGCCGGCCATGGCGGCCGAGAACACCTTGTTCTTGAAGTAGTTGATGTCGAACGACGGGTGGTCGCTGCGCTTCTCGTACAGCACGAAGGCCACCAGGACGGCGAGGCCCGCGGCGATCGTGGACAGCACTTCGGCACCGGTGAAGTCGCCCTCGTCGCCGCCCTTGATGATCCCGTAGACGAGCAGTACGAGTCCGACGATCGACAGGAGCACCCCGACGAGGTCGACTCGGCCCGGCTTCGGGTCCCTGGAGTCGGGCACGAGCGCGAGCATCAGGACGATGGCGATGATCACGATCGGCACGTTGACGAGGAAGACCGAGCCCCACCAGAAGTGGTCGAGGAGCAGTCCTCCGGTGATCGGGCCGATCGCGATGGCGAGGCCGACGCCGCCGGCCCAGATGCCGATGGCCTTGGGCTGTTCGTCCCGCTCGAAGACGTTCATGAGCACGGCGAGCGTGGCGGGCATGACGAAGGCGGCGCCGAGGCCCATCACCGCGCGGAACGCGACGAGTTGGGCGGGCGAGCCGGACTCGGCGGCGAGCGCGGAGCCGATGCCGAAGACGACGAGCCCGCCGATGAGGACCTTCTTGCGTCCGATGCGGTCGCCGAGCAGTCCGGCGGTGAAGAGCAGGCCGGCGAAGACGAGCGTGTACGCGTTGATGGCCCACTCGAGCTCGCTCTGCGAGGCGCCGAGGCCCACGGGGGCGGGGGTCGAGATCGTCTTGATCGCGACGTTCAGGATCGAGTTGTCCAGGACGACGATCAGCAGGCTCAGCATGAGCACGCCGAGGATCACCCATCGGCGGCGGTGCACGGCCTCCGCCACGGCGGAACCCTGGGAGCCCTGAGGGGCGGCGGGAGTGGTCATGGGAACGACCCTAGACCCATTTCGATACGGAACCGTCTCGTATTGAAAGCCGTACGGAAAGCCTTGCCGAGGCTTTACCGGGCGTTGGGGGCCTGGCGCGAGGGCGGCACGCGGTGCCACCATGGAGGTGATCCGGGGACGCCGTGAGGGCGCCTCGAGACGACAAGAAGGAGCCGTTGCGATGACGCAACCCACAGAGCTTTCGGCTGCCCAGAACGCACAGAGCGCACCGAGCGAGCAGAGTGCCCAGAAGTCCACCGTGCTGTACGGGGGCAAGGGCTCGCGGCGGGTCTCGGTCCGGGACATCGGCCTCGCCAAGGAGCGCGGCGAGAAGTGGCCCATGCTCACCGCGTACGACGCGATGACGGCGTCGGTCTTCGACGAGTCCGGGATCCCCGTGATGCTGGTCGGCGACTCGGCGGGCAACTGCCACCTCGGGTACGACACGACGGTGCCGGTGACCCTGGACCAGATGGTGATGCTGTCGGCGGCGGTCGTACGGGGCACGTCCCGCGCGCTGATCGTCGGCGATCTGCCGTTCGGCTCGTACCAGGAGGGCCCGACGCAGGCGCTCAGGTCCGCGATGCGGCTGGTCAAGGAGGCCGGGGTCGGAGCGGTGAAGCTGGAGGGCGGCGAGCGCTCCCACGAGCAGATCAAGCTGCTCGTCGACGCCGGGATCCCCGTCATGGCGCACATCGGCCTGACGCCGCAGTCCGTCAACACGCAGGGCTACCGCGTGCAGGGGCGCGGCGAGGAGGCCGCGGCGCAGCTGCTGCGGGACGCGAAGGCGGTGCAGGACGCGGGCGCGTTCGCCGTCGTCCTGGAACTGGTGCCGGCGGAGCTGGCGGCCGAGGTCACGCGGGCGCTGCACATTCCGACGGTCGGCATCGGGGCGGGGGCCGGTACGGACGCGCAGGTCCTGGTCTGGACGGACGCGCTCGGCCTCACCGGTGGGAAGATGCCGCGCTTCGTGAAGAAGTACGCCGAACTGCGGTCGGTCATGTCCGACGCGGCGAAGGCGTTCGCGGAGGACGTCGTCGGCGGAACGTTCCCCCAGGAGCAACACTCCGTCCACTGACCGCACCCCGGACGGGACGGCCTCGTCCACTGGGCGCACCCGGGCGGGGCCGACCCGTCCGCTGAGCCAATTCGGTACGACCGCGGCCCGCCGTCTTCCCCCAACGGCGGGCCGCGCCTTTCGCTCCGCGGGGTTACGGGGGGGGTGTGCGCCCCACGCGCTCCCGGCTCTCCCTCTCCCCCGCCCATCTCCCACCCACCTCAGCCCACGTCGCCGCGCACCCCGACCCACCCGCCCCACCCCCTGTCGGCCCCCTGTCGGCACCGCCCACCCGCTGTCGGACGGATGTCGGTGGGTTGTCGGTGGGGGGTGGCAGCTTGGTGGGCATGACGCGAAACGACAAGAATCCCGAGATCGGTCCGGGCAGCCACCGCCCGGTCGCCGTGTCCGTGCGGGGGCTGGTCAAGCACTACGGCGAGACCAAGGCCCTGGACGGCGTGGACCTGGACGTGCACGAGGGCACCGTGATGGGCGTGCTGGGGCCGAACGGCGCCGGCAAGACCACCCTCGTACGCTGCCTCTCCACCCTGATCACCCCGGACGCCGGCACGGCGATCGTCGCCGGCTACGACGCCGTGCAGCAGCCCCGCCAGCTCCGCCGCGTGATCGGTCTCACCGGCCAGTACGCCTCGGTCGACGAGAAGATCAGCGGGCGGGAGAACCTGTACATGATCGGGCGGCTGCTCGACCTGTCCAGGAAGGAGGCGAAGGCGCGGGCCGACGGGCTCCTCGAGCGGTTCAGCCTCACCGACGCCGCCGCCCGGCCCGCCAAGACGTACTCCGGCGGCATGCGGCGCCGCCTCGACCTCGCCGCTTCGATGATCGGCCGCCCGCACGTCCTCTACCTGGACGAGCCGACGACCGGCCTCGACCCCCGTACCCGTAACGAGGTGTGGGACGAGGTGAGGAGCATGGTGCGGGACGGCGTCACCGTCCTGCTCACCACGCAGTACATGGAGGAGGCCGAGCAGCTCGCCTCCGAGCTCACCGTCATCGACCGCGGCCGGGTCATCGCCGCGGGCGGCATCGAGGAGCTGAAGGCGAAGGTCGGCGGCCGCACCCTGCGGATCCGCCCGGCCGACCCGATGGAGCTGCGCCCGCTCGCGCACGCGATCGACGACATGGGGCTCACGGGCCTCGCCACGACCACCGTGGACACCGAGTCCGGGGCCGTCCTGGTCCCCGTACTGAGCGACGAGCAGCTGACCGCCGTGGTCGGCGCGGTCACCGCGCGCGGCATCACCATCGCCTCGATCGGATCCGAACTGCCCAGCCTGGACGAGGTGTTCCTGTCCATCACCGGCCAGAAGGCCTCCGCCCCGGAGGACGCCCGGCCCGAACTCGAGGAGGCCGCCGTATGAGTGCCACCACCCTCTCCCCGACCGCCGCGGCCCCCACGATCACCGTCGAGGCCGACCCCAAGATCGGCCTGCGCGGCCACCTGCGCCATACGGGCGCGCTGATACGGCGCAACCTGCTGTGGATCCGCAACGACCCGGAGTCGATGTTCGACGCCGTGCTCATGCCGATCGTCTTCACGCTCCTGTTCGTGTACGTCTTCGGCGGCTCCATCGGCGCCTCGATGGGCGGCGGCCAGGACGCGTACGTGCAGTACGTGATCCCCGGCATGATCGCGATGATGAGCATGAACATCGCTCAGGGCGTGGGCACCGGCTTCAACGAGGACTTCCACAAGGGCATCATGGACCGCTTCCGCACGCTGCCCATCGGGCGCGGTTCGGTCCTCATGGCCAAGGTGTCCGTGGAGCTCCTGAGGCTGCTCGTCGCCACCACGATCCTGATGATCGTCGCGCTGCTCGTCGGCTTCGACATCACCAACTGGGTGGGGCTGCTCGCCGCGTTCGGACTCACCGCGTTCTTCGGATCCTCCATCATGTGGATCTTCCTGACGCTCGGCGTCACCATGAAGACCGCGCAGGCCGTGCAGGCCATGGGCTTCCTGGTGATGATGCCGCTGCAGTTCGGTTCGTCGATCTTCGCGCCGACCCAGTCGATGCCGGGCTGGCTCCAGGCCTTCACGGACTGGAACCCGATGTCGACCCTCGCGGACGCCTGCCGCGGCCTGATGGTCGGCGGCCCGGCCGCCCACGACGTGTGGGTGACGGTCGCCTGGTCGCTGCTGCTCACGGCCGTCATGGCGCCGGTCGCGATCCGCAAGTTCACCAAGAAGAGCTGAGCGAGCGGACGCGGGACCGCGCCGGGCGACGGCCTCCGTCGATCCGCGTCAGTCGTCGGGCGTCAGTCGCCCAGCAGGGCGGTGGCCTCCTCCAGGGAGAGGCCGCCGCCCTTCGCGTATTCCCGTGCGTACGTCGCCTCGTCGAGCAGCGCGCGGACCGCGGTCTCGGCCGCCTCCCGCCAATTCCGTTCGAGGCGGGCCGGCTTGTGGCCCTCGGGGGTGGTCGCGTCGGCGGCGCCGAGGAGCCGCGCCGCGGCCACCGCGTCCCCGTCGGCGGCGCGCTGGGCGAGGGCGTGTGCCCCGGTGCACAGGTGCATGCCGACGAGCTGCGGCATGACGAGCGCGGACAGCGGGTCCCGCGCGATGTCGAGACAGCGCCGTACGTTGCCGAGCGCGTCCTCGTTGTGCCCGTCGACGGCGTCGATCATCGCCTCCATGCCGATGGTCATGCCGTGGAAGAAGCCGATCTGCGCGACCCTGAACTCGCCGCGCAGCAGCTCCAGTTGGTGGCGGGCCTCGGCGGTGCGGCCGGTGGACGCCAGGTGGGAGACCAGGAAGAGGCGGGCGGCGGGCCGGGATTCGTTGGTGTGTCTGCGGCCGTCCTCCAGGGACTCCCACAGCAGCGCCTCGCCCTCCTCCGTGTACCCCTGCTCGATCCGCGCCTGGCCGAGCCTGACCTGGAGGATCGCGGCCTGGGAGTGGGCGCCCATGCTGTGCGCGACCTCGCGGGCGCGGCTGTAGTCGGCGGCGGCGCCCTCGAAGTCGCCGAGCTTCTCGCGGGCCTCGCCGCGCGCGGACAGCGCCTCGGCGGTGCCCCACTCGTCGCCGAGGCGGCTGAACAGTTCCAGGGACTCGTCGGCGTACGCGAGTCCCTCCTCGGCCCAGTCGCTGCGGTTCGCGAACACGTTGGCCCGCATCTGGAGGACGAGGGCGAGCTCCCAGTCGTAGCCGAGTTCGCGGCAGGTGCGGGCGGAGACCGCGGCGAGTTCCTGGAGCCTGTCCATGTCGCCGGTCATCAGGACGGCGAAGTACCAGATGTTGCCGGGCGGGCGGCAGGCCTGCGGGAGGTCGGCGCGGTACGTCTCGATGACGGCGCGCAGCCGGGCCTGGCCCTCCGCGCTCTGCCAGTGGTCCATCTCCATGTCCATGTAGCCGAGGCGGCACAGGTGGACCTGGCGGCGGGCCTCTTCGAAGAGTTCGCCGGTGAGCGGGGGCGGGGTGTCGGTGCAGCGCTCGTGCAGCGGCGGTGCGGGGCGGACGGGTCCCGCGAACGGGTCGGGGCCGAGCGCGGCGGCCTCGCCCGTCCACGTACGGGCGTCGGTGCGCAGGTCCCGCATCTGCCAGAACCAGGACAGGGACAGGACGAGGCAGAACGCCTCCTGCTCGTCCCCGGCGGCGACGGCGTGCCGCAGGGCCGTGCGCAGATTCTCGTAGTCCCGCTCGATGGTGGCGATGGCGGCGCGCTGGCCGCTGCCGCGGAGCAACGGGTCGGTGGTACGGGCGAGTTCGCGGTAGTACGTGAGGTGGGCGCGCTCGGCGTCGGCGCGGTCGCCGGACTCGTCGAGGCGGTCGGCCGCGTACTCGGAGACGGTCTCCAGGAGCCGGTAGCGCATGCCGCCCGTGTCGTCCTCGGGGGCGGCGACGACGAGCGACTTGTCGACGAGGGAGGCGAGGGTGTCGAGGGCGTCGGGGCCGCAGACGGCCTCGGCGGCGGGCAGGTCGCAGCCGCCGCTGAACACGGAGAGGCGGGCGAGGGTGGCGCGTTCGGGCGCGTCGAGGAGGTCCCACGACCAGTCGACGACCGCGCGCAGCGTCTGCTGGCGGGGCAGGGCGGTGCGGGCGCCGGAGGTGAGGAGGCGGAAGCGGTCGTCGAGGCGGTCGGCGATCTGGCGCGGGGTGAGCATGCGCAGGCGGGCGGCGGCGAGTTCGATGGCGAGCGGGAGGCCGTCGAGGCGGCGGCAGATCTCGCCGACGGCGTCGGGGTCCTGGTCCGGGGTGAAGCCGGGGCGGACGGCGGCGCCGCGCTCGCCGAACAGCCGGAGGGCGTACGGCTCCGGGAGCGGCTCGACCGGGTACAGCGATTCGCCCGGTACGCCGAGGGGTTCGCGGCTCGTGGCGAGGATCGTGAGGCCGGGGCAGTGGGCGAGGAGGTCGTCGGCGAGGGTGGCGGCGGCGTCGACGACGTGCTCGCAGTTGTCGAGGATGAGCAGGAGGCGGCGGTCGGCGCAGTGTTCGACGAGGCGGACGAGGGGGTCGTCGCCCTGGCGGTCGCCCGCGGCGCGGAGTTCCTCGGCGCCGGCGCCGCGGAGGACGGTTTCGCGGGCGCCGAGGGCGCTGACGACTGCCTCCGGCACGGCGGTGGGGTCGCTGACCGGGGCCAGTTCGGCGAGCCACACGCCGTCCGGGGTGTCGGTGAGGCCCTCGGCGGCCTCCTGGCTGAGCCGTGTCTTGCCCGCGCCGCCGGGCCCGAGCAGGGTGACCAGTCGTACGCGGCCGAGCTCGCGCCGAATGGCCTCGATGTCCCCCGCCCTCCCGACGAACGAGGTCAGCCGCGCCCTGAGGTTCCCCGGGGCGGAGGCCGTCATATCGGCGCGCCGCACCAAGGCGGGGGCGAGCTCGTCGGCCGGCTCCGGCAGAACGAGCCCCGCCGTCGATCGAGGCGCGGGGTCCGGGGCGGAGCCCCGTGGCGTGGGGGCGGTGGGGCCCGAGGACGCGGGGGACGCTGGGGACGCCGGGGTCAGCAACTCCGCGTGCAGCGCACGGAGTTCAGGCCCGGGGTCCGCGCCGAGCGTGTCCGCCAGGTCCCGGCGGAGCGCCTCGTACGCCGCCAGCGCCTCCGCCGCCCGCCCCGCGGAGCGCAACGCCCGCAGGCGCAGCACCTGCAACGGCTCGTCCAGCGGGTGCGTCTCGCAGAGGGACGTGAGCTCGGGCAGGGCCTCCGGCCCCCGTCCGAGGTCGAGGCAGGCGGCGAGCCTGGCCCGCCGCGCGTCCAGGTGCCGCGCCTCCCACCGCGTCGCCTCGGTCCCCCGGTCGGGCAGGTCGGCGAGCGCGGGCCCGTGCCACAGGGCGAGCGCGTCGTCGAGGACGTCGAGCGCCTTGGCGGGGTCGCCGTCCGCGAGCGCCCCGATCCCGTCGCCGGTGAGCCGCTCGAAGCGGAACAGGTCGACGTCGTCGGCGCCGGCGGCCAGCCGGTAGCCCCCGTCGGACGAGGTGACCGCGTCGGCGCCCAGCGCCCTGCGCAGCCGCCCGACGAGCGCCTGCAACGCACCGGCCGCGTCGGCGGGCGGCTCGTCGCCCCACACCTCGTCGACGAGGAGCGCGGCGGGCACCGCGCGTCCGGGCCGCAGCGCGAGCACCGTCAGCAGGGCGCGCAGCCGCGCCCCGCCGACCGGGACGGCCGTGCCGTCGTCGCGGAGTGCCTGCGTGGTGCCGAGGATGCGGTAGCGCACGGGCCTATTCTCCCCGCTGTCCCGCGGGCCCGGCGTCGGGTACCTCGAGGCCGACCAGGACGCCGTCGTCGCGGAGCGTGGGATCGGTGCCGGTGAACCACTTGGGGCAGGAGTCGACGGGCCGCTTCCGCAGCGTCCCGGGCACCGCCTCGTACGTGCGCGAGCCCGGCGCGGTCTGCCGGTAGACGCGGCTGACGATGTGCACGAACCGCACCCGCCCGCGCGTGACGGGCCAGTCGTCGCCGTGCGTCTCGACCCGGAACTCCCCGGGGTCCTCGCCGTTCTGGGGCCGCAGCGGCCACGCCACCTCGTCGCCCACGGAGAACGGTGTGCCGCAGCACTCCATCTGCCAGTCGTCGTACCAGACGTTCCACATCGTCATGCCCCCACCTTGTCCGGAACTCCCGCCGTACCGCGACACGTTTCCCGCGTACAGCGAGTACGTTCGGTGAGCCAGTCGACCAGCCAGACCCGGGAGTCCCACCCCATGACCACCGCCACCGCACGCCGCGGCGACAACAGGATCAGTCCCGTCTTCCTCGGCATCGCCGCGATCACGGCCGTGGCCGGGTGGGCGGTGTGGACGGACTTCGCGTCCCAGCCGGGCTTCGCGGTGTTCCTGTTCGTGACGGGCGCCTGGGTCGTCTCGCTCTGTCTGCACGAGTACGCGCACGCGCGCACGGCCCTGCACAGCGGCGACATCTCGATCGGCTCGAAGGGCTATCTGACGCTGAACCCGCTGAAGTACACGCACGCGCTGCTGAGCATCGTGCTGCCGGTGATCTTCGTGATCATGGGCGGCATCGGTCTGCCGGGCGGCGCCGTGTTCATCGAGCGGGGCCGCATCCAGGGCCGCTGGAAGCACAGCCTGATCTCGGCGGCGGGCCCGCTGACGAACGTGCTGTTCGCGATCGTGTGCACCGCCCCGTTCTGGCTGGACGCGCTGGACGGGGTGCCGGACACGTTCCGCTACGCGCTCGGGTTCCTCGCCCTGCTCCAGGTGACGGCGGCGATCCTGAACTTCCTGCCGGTGCCGGGCCTGGACGGCTACGGGGTGATCGAGCCGTGGCTGTCGTACAAGGTGCGGCGTCAGGTGGAGCCGTTCGCGCCGTTCGGTCTGCTCGCGGTGTTCGCGGTGCTGTGGATCCCGGAGATCAACCAGTGGTTCTTCGACGCGGTCGACTGGGTGCTCGGCGCGCTCGGCGTCCACGAGTGGGACACGTACTGGGGTCTGCAGTTCTACCGGTTCTGGCAGGGCACGCCGGAGATCCCGACGTTCACGCAGTAGCGCCCTTGGCGGCCTGCTTCTCGGCCTTGGCCCTGCGCACGTAGAACCACGTCATGTTCGACGTGATGCCGGCGATCAGGACCCAGACGATCCCGAGGAAGCTGCCCTCGACGAAGGAGACCACGGCCGCCGCGACCGCGAGGACGCAGACGACGAGGGCGAACAGTGCGATGCGGGGCATGGGGCTTCGGCTCCAGACGGCGGCACGACGGGTAGTACGCCGACCAGTGTCCCCCATGCCCCGCGAGCGCCGGAAGGCACCCCGTACGTGGCTATACGTCTGTTACGCGCAGTCCCGCGTGCGCCTTGTAGCGGCGGTTCACGGAGATCAGGTTGGCGACGAGGGACTCGACCTGGTGCGCGTTGCGCAGGCGGCCCGAGAAGATGCCGCGCATGCCGGCGATGCGGCCCGCGAGCGCCTGCACGATCTCCACGTCGGCGCGCTCCTCGCCGAGCACCATGACGTCGGTGTCGATCTCGTCGACCTCGGGGTCGGCGAGCAGCACGGCCGACAGGTGGTGGAAGGCGGCGGTGACGCGGGAGTCGGGGAGCAGGGCCGCGGCCTGTTCGGCGGCGCTGCCCTCCTCGGGCTTCAGGGCGTACGCGCCCTTCTTGTCGAAGCCGAGCGGGTTGACGCAGTCGACGACGAGCTTGCCCGCGAGGTCCTCGCGGAGGGCTTCGAGGGTGGCGCCGTGGCCGTCCCACGGCACGGCGACGATCACGACGTCGCTGCGGCGGGCGCACTCGGCGTTGTCGGCGCCCTCGATGCCGAGGCCGAGCTCGTCGGCGGCGGCCTCGGCGCGCTCGGCGGCGCGGGAGCCGAGGATCACCTTCTGGCCCGCGCGGGCGAAGCGGTAGGCGAGGCCCTTGCCCTGCGGCCCTGTGCCGCCGAGCACGCCGACGACGAGGCCGGACACGTCGGGGAGGTCCCAGGGGTCCTTGGCGGGGGCCTTCGGGCCGCTCTGGCTGCTATCGGTAGAGGTCATGCAGCGACCCTACTCAAGGGTATGTGGCTCGTACGGGCGGACTTCGCCCGAACGCGGCGAACGGGCCCGTGACTTGAGGCACGATGCGGGCCCATGGACGCCGTACGAGTGGCACTGCTGCGCGAGGTGCTCGCCGGGACCGAGTGGCCGTCGGCCACGCGCCGTTTCGCGGGGGCGCTGCGCTCCTCCGTCGCCGCGCACGGCGGCGGGCTCCTCCTGGTGGGCTCGCCGACGTACGAGCCGTGGCATCTCGCGGCGCATCTGGTGGACGAGGCGGCCTGGTCCGGGATGCCGGAGCTCGCGCCGACGCTGGTGCGGCACGCGGCGCGGCCCGACGACCCGGCGCATCTGGCGGTGGGCCTCGGGCGCCTGGAGGCGGCGCGGCGGGGCGAGACGCTGCTCGTGGTCACGCCGACGGATCCCGGGGCGCCGCTCCTGGAGCGCGTGCACGACGCGCGGCGGGCCGGGGCGCGGATCCTGGCGCTGGAGGCGGGTGCCTGCGGCGGGGGCGATCTGCACGCCATGGCGCACGACGGGCTGAGCGTGCCCGAGGACACGGATCTCGACCTGGACACGGTGCAGCATCTGGTCAGCGCGGCGGCCGGGGAGACGGCGGTGGGGGCGCCGCGGGGACGGCGCGGGTTCCGGGACCGGTTGTCCCGGCTCGCGGATCACCTGACGGCGCCGCCGCCGGCTCGCTGGTGAGCCGTCCGCCCGCCCGCGCCGCTCCGCGTGCCTACTCGTCCGAGCCCTCGGGCTTGTCGTGCCAGCGGGGATCGGACTCCCACTCGACGTTGCGCTCTCTCGCGGTCTCCATCGCGTGCTGCGCCTCCTCGCGGGAGGCGTAGGGACCGAAGCGGTCCTTGTTGGGGCACTCGGGCCCCTCCTCGACCTTCTTGTGCTCCAGGCAGTAGTACCACTCGCCCGGCTTTCCGACGGTCCGCTTCTTGAACAGTGCCACGGCGGCTCCTCTCCTCTCCGCCATGCTCCCCCACGCACGCTCGTTACACTCGCTGGCATGTCTGGCCAGTCGCAAGCGTCGCCCACCCTGCTCGTCCCGGGGGAGATCTCCCCCCTCCGTTCCGTGCCCGGGAACATCCGGCGCCCCGAGTACGTCGGCAAGCCCGCGCCGACCCCGTACACGGGCCCCGAGGTGCAGACCCCGGAGACCATCGAGGCGATGCGGATCGCCGGGCGGATCGCGGCGCGGGCCATGGCGGAGGCCGCGAAGGCGATCGCCCCCGGCGTCACCACGGACGAGCTGGACCGGATCGCGCACGAGTACATGTGCGACCACGGCGCCTACCCGTCCACGCTCGGCTACCGCGGCTTCCAGAAGTCGCTGTGCACGAGCGTCAACGAGGTCATCTGCCACGGCATCCCCGACTCGACCGTCCTCAAGGACGGCGACATCATCAACCTGGACGTCACCGCGTACATCGGCGGCGTGCACGGCGACAACAACGCCACGTACCTGGTCGGCGACGTCGACGAGGAGTCGACGCTGCTCGTCGAGCGGACCCGCGAGTCCCTCAACCGTGCCATCAAGGCCGTGAAGCCGGGCCGCCAGATCAACATCATCGGCCGCGTCATCGAGTCGTACGCCAAGCGCTTCGGCTACGGCGTCGTGCGGGACTTCACGGGGCACGGCATCAACTCGTCGTTCCACAGCGGCCTGATCATCCCGCACTACGACTCCCCGCACGCCACCACCGTGATCCAGCCCGGCATGACGTTCACGATCGAGCCGATGCTGACCCTCGGCACGCACGAGTACGACATGTGGGAGGACGGCTGGACCGTGGTCACGAAGGACCGCAAGCGGACCGCCCAGTTCGAGCACACGCTGGTCGTCACGGAGACCGGCGCGGAGATCCTCACGCTGCCGTAGCCGAGACCGCCCGAGCGCCGAGCCCGCCCCTTTCCGGGGCGGGCTTCTCCGTTTACGTTCCCTTGATCGGGACAGTGGGTACGCTTTTACCGACAGCCTGTCGGCAACCCGGAGGTCCCATGGACACCCCGTTCTCCACCCTGATCCGCACCGCCTCCCACGAGCAGCACACCGAGGCGGAGACCTCGACGTTCATGGGCGACCTGCTCGGCGGCCGGCTCGGCGTGGACGCGTACGCGCGGTACACGGAGCAGCTGTGGTTCGTGTACCGGGCGCTCGAGGACGGCGCCCGGCACCTCGCCGACGATCCGGTGGCCGGGCCGTTCCTCCGGCCCGAGCTGCTGCGCGTGCCCGAGCTGGAGCGGGACCTCGCGCATCTGCGGGGCACCGACTGGCGGGAGACGGCCTCCGCGCTGCCGCAGACGCGGGCGTACGCGGAGCGGGTCGCGCGGTGCGCGCGGGAATGGCCGGGCGGATATGTGGCGCACCACTACACGCGGTACCTGGGCGATCTCTCGGGCGGGCAGATCATCCGCGACAAGGCGGAGAAGACATGGGGCTTCGCGCGCAAGGGGGACGGGGTGCGGTTCTACGTCTTCGAAGGGGTGGGCAATCCGGCGGCCTTCAAGCGGGAGTACCGGGAGCTGCTCGACCGGATCCCCGTGGACGAGCTGGAGAAGCAGCGGGTGGTGGCGGAGTGCAAGGAGGCGTTCGCCCTGAACACGGCGGTGTTCCGCGGGCTGGGTGAAGAGTTCCGGTCGGCCGCGTAGGCCTTCGACCGGCCGTCGGCTCAGGTGAGCCGGACCCTGCCGCCCACCTCGATCAGGCCCGCCGGCTGGGGGGCCGTGAGGATCTGGGAGCCGGCGCCCTGGCGGATGTTGAGGGCGCGGTCGAGGTGGGCCGTGAGGGAGAGGGCGGCGGCGCCGGTGGCCTCGTCCTCCACGATGCCGTCGCCGCGGCCGGGGAAGGCGCGGGCGCGGACCCGGCCCGCGGCCTCGTCCTCCCAGGCCCAGGCGTAGATCCACTCCCCCTCGGGCGGCACCGGCAGCGCGTCGACCTCGGCGGCGGACCCGTACTGCCGCAGCGTCCGACCCGGCGCCCACTCGGCGCGGGCCTCGATCCAGGTGAACTCGCCGTCGAGGCGCGCGCCGACGATCCCGGCGGGCACGACGAGCTCGGGGACGTCGAGCAGCCAGGCCGCGCCGACGCACGGGTGCCCCGCGAACGGCAGGCGCGCGGACGGCGTGCAGATGTCGATGACGCCGCGCTCGGGGTCGTCGACGAAGACGGTCTCGCTGAAGCCCAGCTTGGAAGCGAATGCCTGCCGCTCGTCCGGGTCCGGCATGCGGGCGCCCTCGCGGACGACGCCGAGCGCGTTGCCGTGCCGGCCGGCGGCGTCACAGAAGACCCGCACCACGTCGTAGTCGCTGCCGTACTCGTTCATGGCGGCAGTCAACCACGCGACATACACCCCTTGACCAGTCCTTGACCCATCCCTGACTTGCCCATGGGCGGTACTGAGGTAAGCCTCATATAAGTTAGGCGCGCCTTAGTTGACCCTGTGCACCCTCTGTACCAATGCTGTACGCCCTTGGAGCCCGGATGCGAGCCGCCCGACTCACCTTTGCCACCGCCTGCGCGGCGGTGGCCGCCCTGACCGCCGTCACGGGCTGCACCCAGAAGAGCGACGCCAAGAGCGCCGGCTCCGGTGCGATCAAGGTGACCGCCGACGACGACAGCTGCAAGGTCTCGAAGACCTCGTTCCCCGCGGGCCACGTGGAGCTCGCGGTCGAGAACAAGGGCTCGCGCGTCACCGAGGTCGAGATCCTCTTCCCCGACGACCGGATCGTGTCCGAGCGCGAGAACATCGGCCCCGGCACCAAGCACAGCCTCACCGCCGAGGTGAAGAGCGGCGACTACCGGATCGCCTGCATCCCCGGCATGAAGGGCAAGGGCCACCGCCAGGACGTGAAGGTCACCGGCGGCAAGGCCGCCAAGCGCGACCCGCGCCTCGACAAGGCCGTCGCCGACTACCGCGCGTACACCCAGACCCAGGCCGACGAGACGCTGCCGAAGGTGAAGACCTTCACCGACGCCGTCCGCGACGGGGACCTGGAGGCCGCCAAGAAGGCGTACGCCCCGTCCCGTATCGGCTGGGAGCGCACCGAGCCGGTCGCCGAGTCCTTCGGCGACATCGACCCGAAGGTCGACGTGCGGGCCGACGGCCTCGAAGAGGGCCAGAAGTGGACCGGCTGGCACCGCCTGGAGAAGGCGCTGTGGCAGGACAAGAAGATCGGCAAGGAAGAGAAGACCCTCGCCGACAAGCTGGACAAGGACCTGAAGGACTGGCAGCAGCGCGTCGGCAAGGCGGAGATCACGCCCACGTCCATGGCCAACGGCGCCAAGGAACTGCTCGACGAGGTCGCCACCGGCAAGGTCACCGGCGAGGAGGAGCGCTACTCGCACACCGACCTCGTCGACTTCAAGGCCAACGTCGAGGGCGCCGAGAAGGCGTACGAGCTGCTCAAGCCCGTCGCGTCGAAGAACGACCCGGCGCTCGCCAAGGACCTCGACAAGCAGTTCGCCGCGCTCGACGAGCTGCTCGACAAGTACCGCGAGGGCAAGAGCGGCTACGAGTTCACCTCCTACGACAAGGTCGGCAAGGCGGACCAGAAGGAGCTGTCCGACGCGGTCAACGCGCTGGCGGAGCCGCTGTCGAAGCTGGCCGCCGCGGTCGTCGAGTAGTCGCGGACGTGACCACGCACCACCACAAGGAGAGGGTCGGCATGCCTGACGAGACCTCCAACTCCCCCTCCCCGTCGCGGCGTTCCCTGCTCACGGTCGGCGGCGCCGGGCTCGCGCTCGGCGCCGCCGCCGCGGGCGGCGCGGTCGCCCTCACCCGCTCCGACGACGCCTCGGACATGCAGCCCGCAGGCGAGGCGGGCGGCGCCGTGGAGTTCCACGGCACCCACCAGGCGGGCATCGCCACGGCGGTGCAGGACCGGCTGCACTTCGCCGCGTTCGACGTGAAGACGGACGACCGCGAGGAGTTCGTGCAGCTCCTCAAGGACTGGACGGCCGCCGCCGCGCGGATGACCGCGGGCAAGGCCGTCGGAGAGGGCGCGTACGGCGGGCTCGCCGAGGCGCCGCCGGACGACACCGGCGAGGCCCTCGGCCTCAAGGCGTCCCGGCTCACGCTGACCATCGGCTTCGGCCCGTCCCTGTTCGAGAAGCACGGCAAGGCCTTCGGGATCGCCGACAAGCGGCCCGAGGCCCTCGTCGACCTGCCGAAGTTCCCCGGCGAGAACCTGGAGAAGACCCGCAGCGGCGGCGACCTGTGCGTGCAGGCGTGCGCCGACGACCCGCAGGTCGCCGTGCACGCCATCCGCAATCTGGCGCGCATCGGCTTCGGCAAGGTCGCCGTCCGCTGGTCGCAGCTCGGTTTCGGCAAGACGTCGTCGACGACGCCGGGCGCGCAGACCCCGCGCAATCTGTTCGGCTTCAAGGACGGCACGCGCAACATCGCGGGCACCGAGAAGGACCGCCTCGACAAGCACGTGTGGGTGGACGCCCCGGACGCCGGGTGGATGAAGGACGGTTCGTACCTCGTCGCCCGCAGGATCCGGATGAACATCGAGACCTGGGACCGCACGTCGCTGCAGGAGCAGGAGGACGTGTTCGGCCGCGACAAGCGGGAGGGCGCGCCGGTCGGCAAGGCCAAGGAGCACGACCAGCCGTTCCTGAAGGCGATGAAGCCGACCGCGCACGTGCGGCTCGCGCACCCCGACTCCAACCACGGCGCGACGCTGCTGCGCCGCGGCTACTCGTTCACCGACGGCACGGACGGCCTCGGTCGGCTCGAGGCGGGCCTGTTCTTCCTCGCGTACCAGAAGGACATCCGCAAGGGGTTCATCCCGGTGCAGCGGAACCTGGCGACGGACGCGCTCAACGAGTACATCCAGCACGTCGGTTCGGCGGTGTTCGCGATTCCGCCGGGTGTGCGGGACGGCAGTGACTGGTGGGGCCGCGGCCTCTTCGAGCAGACGGAGGCGTGAGAAGCCATGTTCGCGAACTACTTGATCGGACTGCGCGAGGGCCTGGAGGCCAGCCTCATCGTCTGCATCCTCGTCGCCTACCTGGTGAAGACGGAGCGCAGGGACGCCCTGAAGCCCGTCTGGGCGGGGATCGGCGTCGCGATCCTGGTGTCGCTCGGCTTCGGCGCGGGCCTCGAATTCGGTTCGCAGGAGCTGACGTTCCAGGCGCAGGAGGCGCTCGGCGGCTCGCTGTCGATCATCGCGGTGGGCCTGGTGACGTGGATGGTGTTCTGGATGCGGCGCACCGCACGGCACCTGAAGTCGGAGCTGCACGGCAAGCTGGACAGCGCGCTGCAGATGGGCACGGTGGCCCTGGTCGTGACGGCGTTCCTCGCGGTCGGCCGCGAGGGCCTGGAGACGTCCCTGTTCGTGTGGACGGCGGTGCACGCCACCAGCAACGGGACGACGGACCCGGTGATCGGCGCGCTGCTCGGCCTCGCCACGGCCGTCGTCCTCGGCTGGCTGTTCTACCGGGGCGCGCTCCGCATCAACCTGGCGAAGTTCTTCACGTGGACCGGCGGCATGCTGGTCGTCGTGGCTGCGGGCGTCCTCGCGTACGGCTTCCACGACCTCCAGGAGGCGGACTTCATCGGCGGCCTCAACAACCTGGCCTTCGACATCAGTTCCACGATCTCCCCCGACGGCTGGCTCGGCACGCTCCTCAAGGGCGTCTTCAACTTCCAGCCCGACCCGACCGTTCTCCAGGTCACCGTCTGGTTCGTCTACCTTGTGCCGACCCTCGCGCTGTTCTTCGCTCCTCCCGGAGTGTTTTCCCGCAGGGTCGCGGCAGTGCGGGCCTCCTCTTCCCGGTAGGGTTCGGGCCCGTGGCAGGGGCCGGGGAGCGGAAGGTGAATCGAACGTCATGAGCGAGGCCAGGAACAGGATCGGCCGACCGGTCGCGGCAGCGGCGGCCGCGGTCGTGCTGTCCCTCACGGCGAGCGGCTGTGTGACCGTGCACGGCGAGCTGGAGATCGTCCCGACGACCACGAAGGCGCAGGCGGCGCGCGCCGTCGACACCTTCGTGGACGCGTACAACGAGGCGGACAGGACGTACGACGCCGATGCCGACGCCAAGTACGTGACGGGGGCGCTCGGCGCGATCGACGCGGCGAAGCTGAAGGCGGGCCGCGCGATCAACCCGACGGGCAACCCGAAGCACGCGCCGCTGAAGCTCACCGACACGCAGATCACGGTGCCGAAGAAGGCGGGCTGGCCGCGCTGGTTCGTGACGAACTCGGACAACAACCGGGTCGACGGCTACCGCTGGGTCATGGTGTTCACGCGGAACGCCGAGGGCGCGCCGTGGGCGGTGTCGTACCTGTCGCTGCTCCGCGACGGCACGGTGCCCGAGTTCAAGACGGACAAGGACGGTTACGGCGAGGCCGTGGACCTCGACGCGTCCGGTCTCGCGCAGCGCCCGAAGGACATGGGCGAGGAGTACACCCGGTACCTGAAGAAGGGCGGCGACGCGTTCGCGGACGGCCCGCACACCACGCGCTGGCGCCAGACCCGCGAGAAGGTCGCCTCCCGCCCCGGTCTCGCCATGCAGTTCATCGACGAGCCGCTGACGTCCGGTGCCTACGCGCCCGTGGCGCTGCGCACCAAGAACGGCGGCGCGCTCGTCTTCTTCTCGACCCGCCGCTACGAGAAGCTGACGGCGTCCCCCGGCTCGAACCTGCCCGCGATCGGCGCGGACGTGAAGGCCCTGATGACCGGCGAGGCCAAGCAGTCGGCCACGTACGGCTACGTCTCGGGCCAGGCGGCCATCGACCCGCCGAAGTCGTCGGGCAAGGTCAGCGTGGTGTCCCGGGTCGAGGGCATCACGACGGCCGAGGGCAGCTGACCCCGGCCGGGCCGGCTACGGCCAGGCCGAGGTGAAGTCGGGCTCCGCGCCCGCGTACCGGGCACACGCGTCCGTCAGCGTCTCGAGCAGCGTCAGCGGGTCGGGAAGCGGGTGCTCGGGCCCCCGTACCCAGAACACGGACCGCTCCCCCGGCAGCCGCGCGGGCGGCACCAGCACGTAGGAGCCGCGGCAGTGCCAGCGCAGCCCGGGGTGCTCGTCCATGGTCTCGGGGTGGCAGTCCAGCTCGCACGGCCACCACTCGTCCTCCTCGTCCGGCGTCCCGCGGGTCGCGGTGAAGAAGAGCATGCGGTCCTCGCCGGACTCGGCGACGGGACCGACCTCGACCCCGGCGGCGAGCAGCCGCTCCAGCGCCTCGTGCCCGGCCTCCAGCGGTACGTCGAGGACGTCGTGGACCATGCCGGTCGCGGTGACGAAGTTGGCCTGCGGCTGGTGTCTCGCCCAGCGCTCGATCTGCGCGCGGTCCGTCGTGGACTGCGTCTGCCAGGCGAAGGAGACGGGGTGCCTGCCGGGGGTGGGACAGCCGACGCGGTTGCAGGAGCACCGGTAGTCGGCCGGGTATGCGGCCGGGGCGAGCGGCAGTCCCGCCGCCGCGGCGGCGAGCAGCAGGCTCTCGCGGTCGGCGTCGGCGGCCGCGGTGTCCTTCGGGCCGCGCGCGCCGCGCAGCCACCGGGAGATCAGGCCGCCCGCCGCACGCCCGTCCGTACCGCTCCGCCCGCCGAATCGGCGGCCCCGCTCCGCGCCCATCAATCCCCTCACCATCGCCGTCGAGCCACTGCTGTCGTGCCGAGTCCGGATGAACCTTGGACCAAAAGTGTCCCACCATCCTGCGCCTCGGGTGGCCACAGTCCACATCCGGGGTGGGTGAGTGCGCTCGGGGCCGGTCCGCTACGTGCGCGGGCGTGCGCTGATTCCGTACAGGGCGTACTCGACGAGGGTGTCCGCGTACGCGTGGTCGAGGGGGCCCGTGTTCTGGAGCCAGCGCTGGGCGAGCGGGCCCGAGAAGAGGTCGCGGGCGACGATCGGGTCGACGTCGGCGCGGAGCTGCCCGGCGTCCTGTGCGGCGCGCAGCCGGGCCGCGTACAGGTCGAGTCCTGGCATGAGGAGCTTGGCGACGAAGTCCTCGGCGAAGTCGCGGTTGGCGAGGCCCTCGGCGGCGAGGGCGCGGGCCGGGGCCTCGAAGCGGGGGTCCTTGAGCTCGTCGACGGTGGCGCGCAGCACCAGCTTGAGGTCGGCCTCGATGTCGCCGGTGTCGGGCAGCGCGTCGCGGTCGAGCGGGTAGTCGGGGTGGTTCGCGGCGGCGGTCTCCTGGTTGCGCTCGCCGAGGTCGATGAAGGCCTCCATGAGGACCTCGGCCTTGGAGCCCCACCAGCGGTAGATCGTCTGCTTGCCGACGCCGGCGCGGGCGGCGATGCCCTCGATGGTGGTGCGCGGGTAGCCGATCTCGCCGACGAGGGCGAGGGCGGCGTCGTAGATGGCGCGGCGGGAGCGTTCGCTGCGGCGGGTGGAGTCGGGGGCGGTCTTCTTCGCCGCCGACTGGCTCTTTGCTGCTGACATGGTTCGAATGTAGCAGCGCACGAGCCGAGACGTACCGTCTCGAATTGGTGCGGGGTGGGTCAGGCGTGAACCACCCGTTCGGTTCACAGCCCGGAGGGCTCCCTCGACCGCACCATGGGCTTCACCCAAGTCCTGCGGTCGTGAGGAGCCCTCATTGCGTAATCCGCGCCGTGTCGAACGTCGCGCCACACCCCGGCGCTTTCTCATGTGCCCACCGGCACACTTCAAGGTCACGTACTCGATCAACCCGTGGATGGACCCGGCGAAACCCGTCGACGTCCCGCTCGCGGTGGCCCAGTGGGAGGACCTCAGGGACCGCTACCGGGCGCTCGGCCACACCGTGGAACTGCTCGACCCGCGCCCCGGCCTCCCGGACATGGTGTTCGCGGCGAACGGCGCGACGGTGGTGGACGGGCGGGTGCTCGGCGCCCGGTTCGCCCATCCGCAGCGGGAGCCGGAGGCCGCGGCGCACCTGGAGTGGTTCAGGGCGCACGGCTACGCCGACGTCCACGAGCCGGTCCACGTCAACGAGGGCGAGGGCGACTTCGCCGTCACCGCCTCCTACGTGCTCGCGGGCCGCGGCTTCCGGGCCTCGCCGCTGTCGCACGGGGAGGCGCAGGAGTGTTTCGGGCGGCCGGTGATCGGGCTCGACCTCGTCGACCCGCGCTTCTACCACCTGGACACGGCGCTCGCCGTCCTGGACGACGCGCGCGACTCCGTCATGTACTACCCGGGCGCCTTCTCCCCCGGCAGCCGGGCGGTGCTGCGCCGGATGTTCCCCGACGCGCTGATCGCCTCCGAGGAGGACGCGGTGGCCTTCGGCCTCAACGCGGTCTCCGACGGCCTGAACGTGCTGCTGCCGCAGGGGGCGGTGGGCCTGTTCGAGCCGCTGCGGGAGCGGGGGTTCGTGCCGGTGGGCATGGACCTGGGCGAACTCCTGAAGGGAGGCGGCTCGGTGAAGTGCTGCACGCTTGAGCTCCGCTGAGCCGGGGGCCGGTCAGGGCGACGGCCAGCTGTCGCCCCAATCGGCCTTCCTGGCCTCCCGGTAGGCCTCACCGTGCTTCTTGGTCACCGTCGCACGGGTCAGGCTCCCCTCCGCCTCGCACAGATCCAGCAGCACCTGCCCCTTGCGGATCTGGGGCCTGCGGACGATGCGGGCCGGGGCGGGGGTCGGTTCGAAGCGGGTCGCTGCGACGTAGGAGAACTTCTCGTCCTCGTACGCGAGGGAGCCGCCCTTGACCTGGCGGTGCAGGGAGGAGCGGGCGACCCGCGCCGAGAAGTGACACCAGTCCGTGCCGGGCACGATGGGGCAGGCGGCGCTGTGCGGGCAGGGCGCGGCGACGTGGAACCCGGCGGCGATCAGCCGGTCGCGGGCCTCGATGACGCGGGCGTAGCCGTCCGGTGTGCCGGGCTCGATGACCACGACGGCGCCGGTGGCGGCGCTCGCGGCGGCGTCGACGACGTCCGCCCGGTCGCCCTCGGTCAGTTCCTTCAGGACGTACGAGATGGTGACGAGGTCGGCCGCGGGCGCGTCGTGGGCGCCGATCCGCCCCCGCTCCCAGCGCACGGAATCCTTCGACCCGGCCTCCGCGGCGGCCAGTTCACGCCCGAGGTCGAGCGCGGGCTGCGACCAGTCGACGACGGTGGTGTCCCGCTCCCCCGGCCACACGTCCCGCGCCGCCCACACGGCCGCGCCCGTGCCGCCGCCGATGTCGAGGTGGCTCGCGGGCGACCAGTCGGACACGGCGTCCAGCGCGTCGAGCGCGGACCGCACCGCCTCGAACGTCGCCGGCATCCGGTACGCCGCGTACGCCACGACGTCCGCCCGCTCGCGCAGGATCGGGGCGTCGGTCGGGGTGGTCCCCCGATAGTTCGCGATGAGCCGCTCGACGGCCTTCGCCGCCTGCGTGGGCGGGAGGCCGTCGACGAGTCCGGCGAGGGCCGTGCGGAGGGTGTCGGAGGTCGACTGGAGGGGGGCGTTCACCCGGCGATTTTAGTCGAGGACCGCACGGGCGAGGCGGGTGGCCGCCGCCGCCCGTGGCCGCGAGCCCGCGCGGCGGCGGCGCGGGTGGACCGTGTTGGCCAGGAGGACCAGGAAGGTGTCCGTCGCCGGGTCGATGACCAGGGACGTGCCCGTGAAGCCGGTGTGGCCCGCCGCGCCGCGGCCCGCCAGGTCGCCCATGAACCACGGCTGGTCGATGGCGAAGCCGAGGCCGGGCGCCGCGAGCATCAGGTCGACGAAGTCGGGGCCGAGGATGCGGGCCGTGCCGTGGGAGCCGCCGGTGAGCAGGGCGCGGCACAGGACCGCGAGGTCGTGGGCCGTGGAGAAGAGGCCCGCGTGGCCCGCGACGCCGCCGAGCGCCCACGCGTTCTCGTCGTGCACCTCGCCGCGCAGCATGCCGCGGTCGGCCTTGGCCCAGGGCCGGCGCTGGTCCTCGGTGGCGGCGGCGTCGGGGCGCGGCCCGTAGGACGTGGCGGTCATGCCGAGGGGGCGGGTGATGCCCTCGCGGATCAGGACGTCGAGCGGCCGGTCCGTGACGCGCTCGAGGACCTGCTGGAGGAGCAGCATGTTCAGGTCGGAGTAGAGGTGGTCGCCGGGCGGCGACGAGGGTTCCTCCTCCCGGAGGAGGGTCAGCATGGCGGCGCGGTCCTCGGCCTCGTACAGCGGGAGTTCGGGGCGCAGGCCCGAGGTGTGCGTGAGGAGTTCGCGGACCGTGATGCCGTGCCGGGCCGCGGCCGTGCACTCGGGGACGTAGGCCGCGACCTTCGCGTCGATGCCGAGCCTGCCGCGCTCGATCTGCTGCACGGCTGCGACCGAGGTGAAGAGCTTGGTGAGGGAGGCGAGGTCGAAGGGGGTGTCGACCGTCATCGGGACCCGGTCCGCGGGCGGCAGCTCGATCCCGGTGTCGGTCTCCTCGTCGTACGCGGAGAAGCGCACCGCCCAGCCGCTCGCGTCCTCGGCGGCGATCACCGGTCCGCGGCCCGCGAGGACGACGGCCCCGGCGCACCAGGGGCGCGGGCCTTCGCTCAGCGCGCGCACGTCGCGGACGAGGCCCGCGAGCTGCTCCGCGTCGAGCCCTGCCCGCTCGGGGGTGGCGTGGCGCAGTCGTGGCGCGTTCAGCGCTGAGCCACCTCCTCGGCCGGGCGGCGCCGCCAGGGGCGGCACAGCGTCACGAAGGCGAGGGCCGCGACGAGCCCGCAGACGAGCTGGACGAGCGCCATCGGCACGGCTGTGTGCTCGCCCGCGATGCCGACGAGCGGGGAGGCGACGGCGCCGATCAGGAACGACGACGTGCCGAGCAGCGCGGAGGCGGAGCCCGCCGCGTGCGGGGTGCGCATCAGGGCGAGGGCGTTGGTGTTGGGCGTGGTGAGGGCCATGGACGCCATGAGGACGAAGAGTCCTGCCGCGATCGGGGCGAGGCCCAGTTCGTCGGGACCGCCGAAGACGCCGGACGCGGCGAGGAGCAGGAAGGTGGCGGCGAGGACGACGAGGGTGAGGCCGACGGCGAGCACCTTGTCGAGGTTGACGCGGCCGACGAGCACCTTGCCGTTGAGCTGGCCGACGGCGATCAGGCCGATCGAGTTGAGCCCGAAGAGGAGGCTGAACGTCTGCGGGGACGCTCCGTAGATCTCCTGGATGACGAAGGGGCTGGCGCTCACGTACGCGAAGAGGGCCGCGAAGGCGAAGCCGCCGACGATCGTGTAGCCGAGGAAGGCACGGTCCGCGAGCAGCCCGCGCATGGTGCGCAGCGCCTCCATGGTGCCGCCGCCGTGCCGCCGCTCGGGCGCGAGGGTCTCCGGCAGGAACTTCCACACGACGGCGGTGAGCGCGATGCCGATGCCGGTGAGCACGACGAAGACGCCGCGCCAGTCGGTGAACCGCAGCACCTGCCCGCCGATCAGCGGCGCGACGATCGGGGCGATGCCGGAGATCAGCATCAGGGACGAGAAGAACCGGGCCATCGCGACGCCGTCGTACAGGTCGCGGACCACGGCCCGCGCGATGACGATGCCCGCCGAGCCCGCGAGGCCCTGCATCAGGCGGAAGGCGATGAGCAGCGCGGCGTTCGGCGCGAAGGCGCAGATCGCGGTCGCGAGGACGTAGATGAGCAGGCTGATGACGAGGGGCCTGCGGCGGCCCCACTTGTCGCTCATCGGGCCGACCACGAGCTGCCCGAGCGCCATGCCGGTGAGGCAGGCGGTGAGGGTGAGCTGGGCGGTGGCGGCGGAGGTGTGGAGGACCTCGGTGACCTGCGGCAGCGCCGGCAGGTACATGTCCATGGAGAGCGGTGGTACGGCGGTCAGACCGCCGAGGATGAAGGTGACGAGGAGGCTCGCGCCCGCGCCGACGGCCGCCTTGGGAACGGGACTCGGGGCTGCGTTCCTGACCTCACCGGTCGCGTTCTCCCCCGTGGCGCTCCCGGTGGAACATCCGCTGTCCTTCATTCCGTTGTCCCTCGTTTCCCTTCGTCTCTCCCGGCCACCTGTGCGATTCCCTATGCTCTCAGCTCGGCGGTGCGGTCGAGACCAATATCTGGAGTGGGTGGGGCGCGATGGCGGAACGGGTGCGTTGGGGAATCCTCGCGACGGGCGGTATCGCCGCGTCGTTCACGGCCGATCTGCTGGATCTGCCGGACGCCGACGTGGTGGCGGTGGCCTCGCGCAAGGAGACCTCGGCGAAGGCGTTCGCGGAGCGCTTCGGGATCGAGCGGGCGTACGGCGACTGGGCCTCGCTCGCCGCCGACGAGGACGTCGACGTCGTGTACGTCGCGACGCCGCACGCCGCGCACCGGGAGGCGGCCGGGCTGTGCCTGGAGGCGGGCCGTGCGGTGCTGTGCGAGAAGGCGTTCACGCTGAACGCGCGGGAGGCGGCGGAGCTGGTGACGCTGGCCCGCTCGCGCGGCGTGTTCCTGATGGAGGCCATGTGGATGTACTGCCATCCGCTGATACGCCGCCTGAAGGCGCTGGTCGACGACGGGGCGATCGGTGAAGTCCGCACGGTGCAGGCCGACTTCGGGCTCGCGGGCCCCTTCCCGCCCGCGCACCGGCTGCGCGACCCGGCGCAGGGCGGCGGCGCGCTGCTCGACCTCGGCGTGTACCCGGTGTCGTTCGCGCAGCTGCTGCTCGGGGAGCCTTCGGGGGTGACGGCGTCGGCGCAGCTGTCCGAGGAGGGCGTGGACCTGCAGACCGGGATGCTGCTGTCGTGGGAGAGCGGGGCGCAGGCGCTGCTGCACTGCGCGATCAACGCGGGTACGGGCGTGACCGCTTCGGTGACGGGTTCGGCGGGGCGCATCGACGTGCCGGGCGGCTTCTTCTACCCGGAGCGGTTCGTGCTGCACCGGGACGGGCGTGACCCGGAGGAGTTCGTCGCGGTGGCGGAGGACGGCCCGCGGGACTCGATGCGGCACGAGGCGATCGAGGTGACGCGGCGGATCCTGGCGGGCGACACGGAGTCGCCACTGGTGCCGCTCGACGGCACGCTCGCCGTGATGCGGACGCTCGACGCCGTCAGGGAACGGGTCGGCGTCCGCTATCCCGGCGAGTGACCGCTACGCGGGCTTCAGACCCGGCTCCCCGACGGCCGTCACGAAGGAAGCGGCGGTGGTGAGGGCGGCGCCCGGCGTGGTCACGGCGGGCACGGTCTTGAAGTCGGCGCGCGCCGCCTCCTGCCCCAACTCGACGGTGACGTAGCCGCGTTGACCGTTGTAGTGCTTCATGTGCGGGTTGCGGGCGAGGTAGTTCGCCCAGTTGGACGGCTTGGCGGAGCCGTCCTTGCCGCTGGTGATCGACGTGGTGACGATCTCGGTGCCGACGGTCCGCGAGTCCTGGTCGTCGGCGTCCCGCTTGATGTCCATGGCGTACGAGACGTGGACGTCGCCGGTGAGGACCATCAGGTTCTCGACGCGGGCGGCGTCGGCGCCCTTGAGGATCCGCTCGCGGGAGGCCGGGTAGCCGTCCCAGGAGTCCATGGAGAGCGTCGTGTTGCCCGCGGTCGGGTTGTTGCGGCGGGAGAACGTGACCTGCTGCGGGACGACGTTCCACAGGGCGCGCGAGTCCCGCCAGCCGTCGGTCAGCCAGCGCTCCTGCGTGAAGCCCGGCAGCGTCTGCGAGGCGGCCTCGGACTCGGGCGTCGGCGTCTTCCAGCCGTCGCCGTTGGCCTGGTCGGTGCGGTACTGGCGGGTGTCGAGGATGTCGAACTGGGCGAGCCTGCCCCAGTGCAGCCGCCGGTACAGCTTCATGTCGGGGCCGCTCGGGACCTGCGGGCGGCGCAGCGGCTGGTTCTCCCAGTACGCGCGGTACGCGGAGGCGCGGCGCAGCAGGAACTCCTCGGGCGGGTTGCCGTTCTCGTCGGTGTCGCCCGCGTAGTTGTTCTCGGTCTCGTGGTCGTCCCAGGTGACGACGAAGGGGTGCGCGGCGTGGGCGGCGCGCAGGTCCTCGTCGGACTTGTAGAGGGCGTACCGCAGCCGGTAGTCCTCCAGCGTCGTCGTCTCCCGGTTGAAGACGTCGGGCAGCACGCGGTCGGTGTAGTTGCGGGCGCCGCCGACGGAGGTCACGGCGTACTCGTACAGGTAGTCGCCGAGGTGGAGGACGACGTCGACGTCGTCCTGGGCGAGGTGCTTGTACGCGGTGTAGTACCCGTCGTGGTACGCCTGGCAGGAGACGGCGGCGAGGGTGAGCGCGGAGGCCTTGGCGGCGGTGGCGGGCGCGGTGCGGGTGCGACCCGCGGGGCTCACCCAACTCCCGGCGCGGAAGCGGTAGTAGTAGACGCGTCCGGCGGCCAGCCTGTCGACCTCGACGTGCACGGAGTGGTTGTACTCGGGGTGCGCGGTGGTGGTGCCGCGCCGCACCACACGCCGGAACTTCGCGTCGGCCGCCAGCTCCCAGGCCACGTCGACGCGCGCGGCGGGCAGCCCGCCACCGGTCTCGTACGGGGACGGGGCGAGCCGCGTCCACAGCAGCACGGAGTCGGGCAGCGGGTCGCCGGACGCGACACCGAGCGTGAAGGGGTCGCTCTTGATCTTCCGGGCGTCGAGCTCGGCGGCGGCAGCGGTGCCGGCGGTCGGCAGGTTGGTCGCGAAGGCGAGCGCGGCGGCGGCGCCCGTGACGGTCAGGAAGCGTCTGCGGCCCAAGTGCTGGGCGGCGACACGGAGTTCGGCTGCGTGCTGCGATGTCTGGGGCATGAAGCGTTATTGCAGTGGCCGGGGACGACGCCCGACTGTCACGTACACAACAGCCACATGGCGGATCGATGATCTCCGCGTGGCCCCGGGGCCCGTACGCTGCGGCCTCATGAACGCTTCGCAAACGGACACCGCTCCGCGCTCCGCCGTCGTCACCGGCGCGGGCTCCGGCATCGGCCGGGCCGTCGCCCTTGAACTGCTGCGCGCGGGCTGGCGGGTGGCGCTCGCGGGCCGCCGCACCGAGACCCTGGAGGCGACCGCGGCCCTCGCGCCCGACGCCGACTCCCTCGTGGTGCGCGCGGACGTGTCGTCGCCGGACGACGTGACGGGCCTCTTCGCCGCGGCGGCCGACCGGTTCGGCCGGCTCGACCTGCTCTTCAACAACGCGGGCACGTTCGGGCCGGGCGGCGTGGGCATCGAGGACCTGGAGTACGACGCGTGGCGGCAGGTCGTCGACGTGAACCTCAACGGGGCGTTCCTGTGCGCGCGGGCGGCGTTCCGGCAGATGAAGGAGCAGGACCCGCAGGGCGGCCGGATCATCAACAACGGCTCCATCTCGGCGCACGCCCCGCGCCCGCGCTCGGTCGCGTACACGACGACGAAGCACGCCCTGACCGGCCTCACCAAGTCGCTCTCGCTCGACGGCCGGCCCTACCGGATCGCCTGCGGCCAGATCGACATCGGCAACGCGGCGACCGACATGACCGAGGTCATGCAGCGGGGGATCCCGCAGGCCAACGGGGAACTGGCGGCCGAGCCGGTCATGGACGTCGCCGACGTGGCGCGCACGGTGCGGCACATGGCGGAGCTGCCGCTGGAGGCCAACGTGCAGTTCGCGACGGTCCTCGCGACGAACATGCCGTACATCGGGCGGGGCTGATCCACGGCGTCCGCCGTGTCCCGTGTGCGTCTTGATCAACTGCACTGGGGTCACTCGAACGGGCCCGCGCACCGGGTGCGGGCCGGACGAGTGCCGGACGGTGAGGTCATGACCTGCTCACGTTTTCGTACGTCTCGTAAAACCTGCCCCGGCCGCCGTGACCTGGGCCTGCTCGCGCTGCGGCTCGGCACCGGCGGGGTGCTCGCCGCGCACGGCGCGCAGAAGCTGCTCGGCTGGTTCGGCGGCGGCGGGGTGTCCGGCACGGCCGCCGGCATGGAGGCCATGGGGTACCACCCGCCGAAGGCCAGCGCCCTCGCGGCCGGGCTCGGCGAGGCGGGCGGCGGGGTGCTGCTCGCGCTCGGGCTCGCGACGCCGGTGGGCGGTGCGGCCGCCGCCGGGACCATGGCGGGCGCGGCCGCCGTGCACGCGCCGAACGGGTTCTTCGCGCAGGGCGGCGGTTACGAGTACCCGGCGTTCCTCGGCTTCGTCTCGGCGGGCCTCGCCGTGACCGGGGCGGGCCGGTACTCCCTCGACCACGCCCTCGGGCACCGGCTCGACCGGCACTGGATGGTGCCCGCCGCGCTGGTCGGGGCGGGGGCGGCGGCGCTGGCCGTCGTGGCGACCCGCAACAAGCAGGTGGCCGCGCGCCAGGAGGAGAAGGAAGAGGAATAGCCTCGTCGCCCGTGACGACGAACTCCGACTCCCCCGCCGCGGCCGACGACGTGCTGTGGACGACGATCGACCGACTGCGGTCCTGGCTCGACGACAACAACGCCCGCCCACCCCAGGAGGCGCTGCTCCTGCGGATGCTGAAGCTGTCCGAGGAGGTCGGCGAGGTCTCCGAGGCGGTGATCGGGGCGATCGGCCAGAACCCGCGCAAGGGCGTCAGCCACTCGTGGACCGACGTCCAGTCGGAGCTGTGCGACGTGGTGGTGACGGCGCTCGTCGCCCTCGGCACGCTGACGCCCGACCCGCGGGGTGCGTTGCGGGCGCACGTGGCGGGCGTGGCGGAGCGCTCGCTGGAACGCTGAGCAGCGGGGCCCCGGACGGCTTCACGGCAGCCGCCCCGCCCCGCGCAGCAACGGCACGACCTGCCCGCCGACCGCGGGCGCGAGCCGCACGCCGTCCCGGCCGTCGGTCCACCGCAGCGCCGCCAGCTCGGCGGCCGGCACCGGCGTACCGGACAGCGTGGCGGTGAACACCTCCATCCGCATCGGCACGCCCTCCAGCGCCGCGACGTCCTCCACCACCGCGAGCCGCTCGACGTCGCGCGGCACGACCCCCAGCTCCTCTTCCAACTCCCTCGCCAGCGTCTCCTCCGGCCGCTCCCCCGGCTCGGGCTTCCCGCCCGGCAGATAGAAGACGTCCGGCGCGGCCCCCTTGCTGACGACGAGCAACCGCCCGTCGACGACGACGGCGGCCGCGACCACTTCCATGACCGTTCCCTGCTGCATCCACCGATTCTCTCCGGCCGTACGCTGACGCGGATCACCGGCCACGGATCTCAGGGGGCACGCCATGGACGACGGCACCGTCACGGCGGTCAGCAGCAACGGCACGTACTCCTTCACGAAGCCGAACCGGGACAGCATCACGCTGCTCGCCGGGCTCGGCGTCGAGGGCGACGTGCACGCGGGCGTCACCGTCAAGCACCGCTCCCGCGTCGCCAAGGACCCGACGCAGCCGAACCTGCGCCAAGTGCACCTGATGCACGCCGAGTTGTTCGATGAGCTGGCCGCGGCGGGGCACAGCGTGCGACCCAGCGACCTCGGCGAGAACGTCACCACGCGCGGCATCGACCTGCTGTCCCTGCCCACCGGGGCCCTGCTGCGGTTCGGCACGGGCGGAGCCGTCGTCGAGGTCACGGGGCTGCGCAACCCGTGCGCGCAGATCGAGGCCTTCCAGGGCGGGCTGCTCAAGCAGGTCGTGGGGCGGGCCCCGGACACCGGCGAGCTGGTCCGGAAGGCCGGCGTCATGAGCGTCGTACGGGAAGGTGGTGTGATCCGGCCCGGTGACGTGATCCGGGTGGAGCTGCCCGCCGAGCCGTTCCGTCCGCTTGAGAGGGTGTAGGGGCGCAGCGGCGGACGGGCGCGGGTGAACGGTTACCATCGCGGCCATGGCTGACAG
Source organism: Streptomyces sp. SDT5-1 (assembly GCF_052245995.1). Classification (NCBI taxonomy): domain Bacteria; kingdom Bacillati; phylum Actinomycetota; class Actinomycetes; order Kitasatosporales; family Streptomycetaceae; genus Streptomyces; species Streptomyces sp. SDT5-1. The sequence goes on from NZ_CM125963.1 coordinate 2,921,239, forward strand.
GCACCGAAGCAACGAACTCCCGCGTCTGGGTGTGGCGATCGTCACGATGGGCAATCGGCCCAAGGACGTCGACGCCCTCCTGGAATCCGTGGCGAAGCAGGATGCGGTGCCGGTCCGCGTGGTCATGATCGGCAACGGCACGGCGCTGCCCGCCTACACCGGCTACCCGTTCGAGGTCACGACGGTCGAGCTGGACGACAACCTCGGCTGCCCCGGCGGCCGCAACGTCGCCCTCGCCCGGCTGCGCGAGTTCGGCGACGTGGACGTGGCCGTCGAGCTGGACGACGACGGGCTGCTCGTCGACGCCGACGTGTTCTCCACCCTTCAGCGCCTGTACGCGGACGACCCGAAGCTCGGCATCGTCGGCTTCCGGATCGCCGACGAGCTGGGCGAGACGCAGCGCCGCCACGTGCCGCGGCTGCGCGCCAAGGACCCGATGAAGCGCGGGCTCGTGACCGCGTTCCTCGGCGGCGCCCACGGCTTCTCGATGAAGATGCTCGAGGAGACCGGCGACTGGCCCGCCGACTTCTTCTTCACGCACGAGGAGACCGACCTGGCGTGGCGCGCCCTCGACGCCGGCTGGAAGGTGCTGTACGAGCCGTCGCTGCTGCTCCAGCACCCGAAGACGTCCCCGGCCCGGCACGCCGTCTACCACCGGATGACCGCCAGGAACCGTGTGTGGCTTGCCCGCCGCCGGCTCCCCCTCCCCCTGATCCCGCTGTACCTGGCGGTGTGGACCGGCATCACGCTGCTGCGCACGCGGTCGCTCGGCGGCCTGCGCGCATGGGCGGGCGGTTTCGCGGAGGGCGTGCGGGCCTCGGCGGGCGAGCGGCGCCCGATGCGCTGGCGCACGGTGTGGCACATGACGCGGCTCGGTCGGCCGCCGCTGATCTGACGGACCTGGTTGGCTGTCCCCATGGTCGTCGTCATCACGAGCGTCATAGCGGTCCTCGGCACCCTGTTGGGCGCGGGCCTCAGCCACGTACTGCAGAGCAGGACGGCCGCCCGCGGCCAGGACTTCGCGCGGGCGGAACGGCTCAGGCAGGAACGCATCGACGCGTACTGCGCGTTCGGCGGCGCGCTCGCCAACTACCGGCGCGGGCAGCTGGACTACTGGTTCCCGCGCCACGACCGGCGCCCCGACGACTCGACCGGGGTGCACGAACTGCGGCGCGAGGCACAGCGGTTGCGGGCCGTCGCCATGGAGGCGCTGTTCCGCGTCGAACTCCTCACCGACGCCCCGGCCCTGGTGACGCTCGGCCGTGAGGCCCTGGAGGCGGTCGCGACGATCACGACCGCCGCCGACCGCGAGGAACTGGCGGGCCTGCGCGAGCGGTCCCGCACCCTCATCCACGACTTCGTCACGGCGTCACGCCCGCACGTACTGTCCCGGTGACTCAGATCGACTCCAGGCTCCGCCCGGTCGTCCGCGGCCCCAACAGCCGTACGTTCAGGCACAGGACGAGCATCAGCACACCGGAACCGACGAACACCGCGTCCGCGCCCAGGTCTTCGAGGACGTCGATCGCGACGAACGGCAGCACGACCGACGTCAGCCGGGACAGCGAGTACGCGATGCCGATGGCGCTGGACCGCATGCCCGTCGGGAAGATCTCCGTCTGGTAGACGTGGAAGGCGTTCGAGAAGACGTTGGAGCACACGGTGAGCAGGAAGCCCGCCCCGACGATCAGCCACGACGCGTCGGCGAACCCGAAGACCAGGCCGAACGCGGCGATCCCGAGCGCCGACAGGATGATCAGCGTGCGCCGCTCGATCCGGTCGATGAGCGGCACGGACAGCGCCGAGCCGACCGGGTAGCCGAGATAGCTGAGGGCGGCGTACGACAGGGACTCGGTGACGGTGTGGCCCTTGGCCTGGAGGACGACGGGGGCCAGGGACCCGAAGCCGTAGTAGCCGACCGTCTGGAGCACCTGGAAGATCCACCACATGATGGTGCGGCGGGCGTACGGGGGCTTGAACATGTCGCCCAGCGGCACCTTGGCGGCCTCGGCGGGAGGCCGGCTGCGCTGCGTCGGCAGGCTCTCCGCGGGCTGCGCCCCGACCCGCAGCTCGATGTCCCGCACGACGGCGTCGGCCTCCGCCTGCCGCCCCCGCGCGGCGAGCCACCGCGGCGACTCCGGCAGCCTGGTCCGCAGGACCTGGATGAACGCGGCGCCGAGCGCGCCCGCGACGAGCAGCCATCGCCACCCGTCGATCCCCAGCAGCTCGTGCTTGGCGACGAGCCGCGCGCCGAGCAGCGCCGCGACGGGCACCCCGACGAAGCCGAGGGTGTACGCCCAGGCGATGTAGCGCCCGCGCACCTTGCGGGGCAGGAACTCGGCCAAGTACGTGTCGACAAGCACCAGTTCGGCGCCGAGCCCGAGCCCGGCGAGGAACCGCAGCACGGACAGCTGCGTGGCGTCCTGCGCGAACGCGCACGCCAACGAGAACAGCGAATACAGCCCCAGGTTGACCAGGAACATCTTGCGCCGCCCGAACCGGTCGGCGAGCACGGACAGCACGTTGGCCCCGACGAACATCCCGAGGAACCCGGAGGCGATCAGCCACGACTTCTCGGTGCCGGACAGCTCCCACGACTCGGCGAGCGCGGCGGCGAGCACGCCACCGAGGAACACCTCGTAGAGATCGAAGAAGGCCCCTACGCCGACGATGGCGGTCAACCTCTTGTGCCACGCCCCGACGGGCAACCGGTCGAGCCGGTCGGCCGGCCCTGTGGTCGCCTGGTCGCTCTCCGGGGTTGCGGCAGCCCCCGTGACTCCCTGCTCACTCATGCTCACCGACGTTAGCTGTAACCCCCAGCTAAATGAAGACCTTGATTCCGCTTCTGAGCTGGCGTAATGAGGGCGCCGATGGAGCCGCTCGCGGGGGGAGAGAGAAAGGGGCAGACGAGTCGGGCTGTACGCCGGGTTCTGTTCCGGAGGTTCCTCGCGGGGCCTCCGGCGACGGCCATCCATCTAGGACCGGCGTTGCCACCGGCCTCCTGCGGTCTACCCGCGAACATCGGGCGGGCAGCCCTCGATCGTTCGCGCAGAGCCACCGAGGCGGCTCCTCTTGACCTTGCTCCAGGTGGGGTTTACCTAGCCGCCTGAGTCGCCTCAGGCGCTGGTGGTCTCTTACACCACCGTTTCACCCTTACCCAGCAAGCTGGGCGGTCTGTTTTCTGTGGCACTGTCCCGCGGGTCACCCCGGGTGGCCGTTAGCCACCACCTTGCCCTGTGGAGCCCGGACGTTCCTCGGGAGGTTCCGAAGAACCCCACGCGGCCGCCCGCCCGGCTCGTCTGCCGTCCGGCCATCCTACCTGCCGCGCCGGGCGCCGCCGTGCGCTTGACCCTGCCGCAGCGTCAACGTTTCTACTGAGGGCATGCGGATCGGAGAGTTGGGGCGGGTTGTCGGGGTCACCACGCGGGCCATCAGGCACTATCACCATCTGGGGCTGCTGGCGGAGCCGGAGCGGCTGGGCAATGGGTATCGGTCGTACGGGCTGCGGCACGCCGTCGAGCTCGCGCGGATCCGGCGGCTCACCGAGCTGGGGCTCGGACTCGCCGAGGTGCGGGACGTGCTCGCGGACGACGCGGGGCGCGACCTCGTGGAGGTGCTCGGCGAGCTGGACGCCGATCTGGCGCGGCAGGAGGCGGCCATCCATGAGCGGCGGGAGCGGCTGCGGGGGCTGTTGTCCGACGCCGAGCGGGGGCGGTTGCCCGCCGAAGGGCCGTTGTCGCCGGAACTGTCGGAGTTCTTGGGCGAGTTGGGTGATGAGCTGAGCGGGTCGCCGATGGCCGCGAAGGATCGTGAGGTGCTCGCGCTCATCGACACCGCCGCGCCTCCCGAGGAGCGGGAGCGGCTGATGGCGGTGCTGCTGCCCACGCTCTCCGGTCCTGGCGCGCTCGACGCCGCCCGTGACGTGTACGCCCGGCTCGACGCGCTCGCCGACGCCCCGGCCGACGACCCCCGGGTGGACGAGGCGGCGCGGGCGCTGGCCGCGTGCGTGCCGCCCGAGCTGCCGACCGGCGAGGCCCTGGCGGACGGCGCCACCCTGCTCGACACCTTCCTCGCCGACTTCTCCCCCGCCCAGGCCGAGGCCGTCCGCCGCGCGCTGCGGATCGCCGCCGAGGGAGGCGCGCCATGACCGCCCTGCGGACGACGCTGCGCGTGCTCGCCTACGCCGCCCTGGGCGCCGAACTGCTCGTAACCGGCTTCCTGTTGGCGGGCATCAGGCCACCGCGGGCCGTCGAGGCCGCGGTCGTCGCGGTGCTCGTCGTCGAGGCCTGCGGTCTCGGTGTGCTGTACCGGCGCGGGGGCCGGGACGCCGTGCGGGATGTGGTGCCCGCGGGCGTGCGCCGGGTCGTCGGGCACGAGCTGCGGGTGTTCGTGAGCCTGGGGCGCTGGGCGGCGCGGCGGCGGCACGGGGTTCCGGAGGGCGCCGACGTGTTCCCGTACGCGCGGGGCCAGGCGGTGATGATGTACGGCATCACGTTCGTGTGCGTCGTCGAGTCCTTCGGGATGTGGGCGCTGCTGCGCGACTGGCCGACGCTCCACCACGTCGTCCTGTTCCTCGACGTCTACACGGTGCTGATGGTGCTCGGCCTGCACGCCGCGTCGGTGACCCGGCCGCACGTGGTCACGGGCGACGCGCTGTACGTGCGCCGCGCCGCCCATGTCGACCTGCGGATACCGCTGGAGCGGATCGCGTCGGTGCGCCGCGAGAACAAGTACACGCACCAGCCCGCGGAGGGTGAGCTGAACCTGGACGTCGGCGCGCAGACCAGCGTCGCCGTCGAACTCGCCGAGCCCGTCACGCACGTCACGTTCCTGGGCCGCCCGCGCCCCGTCCGCCTGGTGCGGCTGCACGCCGAGGAGCCCGACCGGCTCGCCCGCGCCCTGGAACAGCGGCTCACGCGGGAGCGAACAGCACCTTCGCCGAGCCCGGGTCGGCCTGCGTGAGCCGGACCCGCAGCCGCTCCCCCAGCGGCAGCGCGGACGCGCCGCCCTCGATGCGGGCGACGACGGCGGGCCGGGTCAACTGCACGGTCCCCGCGGTGGGTTCGCGCTCCTTGACGTCCACGACGACCGCCTCGAAGAGGTCGCCGACCCGGTGCTTGAGCAGCGCCGCCTCGACGATGTCGACGCACTCGCGCTCCACGGTGTTGGCCCGCCGCGTGCCCTCGGCCATCTCCTTCGGGAGGCCGTCGAGGGCGGCGAGCACCCACTCGGGGACGCCGCGGCCCGCGCACGCGGCGAGGCACAGCTCGGAGGCGTAGCGGTCGACGAGGCGGCGCAGGGGCGCGGTGCAGTGCGTGTAGGGCGCGGCGACGGCGGCGTGCGTGGCGAGTTCGGGGGCCTGGCCGCCCGTGAACGCCGTGTACCCGGCGCCGCGCAGCAGCGTCGTGCACTCCTGGAGGAACGCGGCGTGGTGCGGGTCCCGCGGGTCGAGGGAGCGTACGAGGTCGGAGTACGGGACGTGGTGCGGCCATTCGATGTGCAGCGCCTTCGCGGTGCGGCGAAGGCGGCCGACCGCGCCGTCGGGGGCGGCCGGCAGGGTGCGCAGGATGCCGGTGCCCGACACGAGCATCAGGTCGGCGGCGGCCATGCCGGTGAGCAGCGAGATCTGGGCGTTCCACGAGTCGGCGGGCAGCGGGGCCCGGTAGGCGAGTTCGTACGCGGTGTCGCTCGCGACGATCTCCTGCTCGGGCACGTCGAGCGAGATGCCGCCGCGCTCGATCTCCAGGCGTTCGCGCAGCGTGCCGACGTCCTTGAGCAGCGCGAGCGGCTCCTCGGCGGTCCCGTCGTCGATGGCCTTCTGCACGCCTTCGTAGTCGAGCTTGGCGCGGCTGCGGACGAGCGCGCGGTCGACGTCGGTGGACTCGACGCGCCCGTCGGCGTCCAGGTCGATGGTCCACAGCACGGCGGGGCAGGTCTGGTCGGGCAGCAGGCTCGCGGCGCCCTCGCTGAGCACGGTGGGGTGCAGCGGCACCTTCTCGTCGGGGAAGTACAGCGTGGTGACGCGGCGGTGCGCCTCGGCGTCGATGGCGCCGCCGGGCGCGACGAACGCGGCGACGTCGGCGATCGCGTACCGCACGCGGTAGCCGCCGCCGGGGCGCCGGGACAGGTGCATGGCCTGGTCGAGGTCGGTCGACGTGGGCGGGTCGATGGTGAAGAACGGGATCGCCGTCTCGTCCCGGTCGGGCAGCCACGGCGGCTCGGCGGCCACGCGCTCCGCCTCCGCGAGCACGTCGGCGGGGAACTCCTGGGGCACGTCCAGCTTCGTACGCAGGTCGCGCAGCACGGCGCCGAGCGGCTCCCGTGCCGCGCCGGTCACACGGAGGTGGCGACGGGGCATGCCACGAGCGTAGAAGCGGGCGGCGGGATCGGCACGCCGTACGCTGGGGCGTCGATCGACAGTTGTTCCGTACGTGTAAGAGGAGTGCCCCGTGCTTGTGCTGTTGCCGCCGTCGGAGGGTAAGGCCGCTTCCGGACGCGGGGCGCCGCTGAAGCCGGAGGGTCTTTCCCTGCCGGGCCTCGCCGAGGCGCGGGCGGCCGTCCTGGACGAGCTGGTCGAGCTGTGCGCCGCCGACGAGGAGAAGGCGCGCGAGGTGCTCGGCCTGAGCGAGGGGCTGCGCGGCGAGGTCGCCAAGAACGCGGAGCTGCGCACGGCGGGCGCCCGCCCGGCGGGCAAGATCTACACGGGTGTCCTCTACGACGCCCTCGACCTGGCCTCCCTGGACGCCGCCGCGAAGAAGCGCGCGGCGAAGTCGCTGCTCGTCTTCTCCGGCCTGTGGGGCGCGGTCGGCGTCGCCGACAGGATTCCCTCGTACCGCTGCTCGATGGGCGTGAAGCTGCCGGGGCTCGGCGCCCTCGGCGCGTACTGGCGGGGACCCATGGCCGAGGTCATGCCGGAGGCCACGGGCGACGGCCTCGTCCTCGACCTGCGCTCGTCGGCGTACGCGAGTGCCTGGAAGCCCAAGGGCGAGGTCGCGGAGCGGACGGCGACGGTGCGGGTGCTGCACGCGCCGACCCGCAAGGTCGTCTCGCACTTCAACAAGGCGACCAAGGGCCGGATCGTCCGCTCGCTCCTGGAGTCGGGCGCCGCGCCCGCGGGCCCCGCGGAGCTGGTCGACGTGCTGCGCGGCCTCGGCTACGTCGTCGAGGTCGAGGAGCCGGCGAAGGCGGGCCGGCCGTGGAGCCTGGACGTCCTGGTCGACGAGATCCACTGACCCGCAAGCCGATTCATTGCAGCATGCGCAACGCCCTTTGCGCATGCTGCGTCGACCGGGGCAGGATGGTGCCATGACCTCGACTGCCGCCGCCTCTGCCGGCTCCTCCGTGCTGGATCTCGCCCCCGTCGTCCCCGTCGTCGTGGTGGAGGACGTCGCCGACGCGGTGCCGCTCGCGCGGGCGCTCGTCGCGGGCGGCCTGCCCGCGATCGAGGTGACCCTGCGCACGCCCGCCGCCCTCGACGCGATCCGGGCCATCGCCGCCGAGGTGCCGGAGGCCGTCGTCGGCGCCGGCACGGTGATCTCGGCGGAGAACGTCGCGGACTCCGTGGCCGCGGGCGCCCGCTTCCTGGTCAGCCCCGGCTGGACGGACGCGCTGCTCGACGCGATGAAGAAGTCGGGCGTGCCGTTCCTGCCCGGCGTCTCGACGACGTCCGAGGTCGTGGCGCTCATCGAGCGCGGCGTGCACGAGATGAAGTTCTTCCCCGCCGAGGCCGCGGGCGGCGCCGCCTACCTGAAGGCCCTCGCGGGACCGCTTCCCCAGGCCCGCTTCTGCCCCACGGGCGGCGTCTCCCCCTCGAACGCGCCCGGCTACCTGGCCCTGAAGAACGTCGGCTGCGTGGGCGGCAGCTGGATGCTCCCGGCCGACGCGATCGCGGCGAAGGACTGGGGCCGGGTGGAGTCCCTGGCCCGCGAGGCGAGCGGCCTCCGCCAGGGCCCGGTCAGCCCAGGTGCGCTGTCTCGTTGAGGCAGCGCACGCTCGCGTTCCCGTCCGCGTAGTACGCGACCGTGGACAAAGACGCCGCCGCGATCTCCATCCGGAACATCGCATCGGCCGGTGCGCCGAGCGCGAGCCGCACCAGCGTCTTGATCGGCGTCACATGGCTGACCAGCAGCGCGGTACGCCCCCGGTGGGCGGCGGTCAGCCGGTCCCTCGCCTTCGCGACCCGGTCGGCGACCTCGGCGAAGCTCTCGCCGCCGCCGGTGGGCGCGGCGTCGGACGAGCCGAGCCACGCCTTGAGGTCGTCCGGATACCGCGCGCCGACCTCCTTGAACGTGAGCCCTTCCCACGCCCCGAAGTGCGTCTCGCGCAGCCCGTCGTCGACCTCGACCCCGATCCCGAGCCGCGTGGCCACGACGTCGGCGGTCTCCCTGCACCGGGCGAGCGGCGACGCGACGATGACGTCAACCCCGCGCGTGACCAGGGCCGTCGCGGCGGCGGCGGCCTGCGCCCGCCCGACCTCGGACAGCTCGGGATCCCCGCCCCCGCTCCCGGAGAACCGCTTCTCGGGCGTCAGGGCGGTCTCCCCGTGCCGGAGCAGCAGGAAGGTGGCGGGGGCGCTCAGGTCAGGTGCGGCCATTCAAGCCCCGCCGGCGATTGAGGCGCGGGGTCCGGGGCAGAGCCCCGCGACCGCAACACCGTGGGACCGTGACATTCCTACAGACCCGACTCGGACGTACGGACCAGAATCCGCCGGCAGTTCTCGCACCGCACCACCGCATCCGCGGCAGCGGCACGCACCTCGTTCAGCTCCGTGATGTTCAGCTCGAGACGGCACCCTTCGCAGCGCCGCTGGAACAGCTTCGCCGCCCCGACCCCGCCCTGCTGCTCGCGCAGCTTGTCGTAGAGCTTCAGGAGGTCCGCCGGGATCGACCCGGCGACGACCTCGCGCTCCTTCGTCACCGACGCCACGTCGGCGTCGATGGCGGCGGCGGCCTCGTCGCGGCGCGAGGTCGCGTCGTCGACCTTGGCCTGCACGGAGGCGAGCCGCTCGGCCAGCTCGCCCGCGCGCTCCTGCGCGGACTCACGGCGCTCCATGACCTCGAGGACGACGTCCTCCAGGTCGCCCTGGCGCTTGGCCAGCGAGGCGATCTCGCGCTGGAGGTTCTCCAGGTCCTTGGGCGAGGTGACGGCGCCGGAGTCGAGGCGCTTCTGGTCGCGGGCGGCGCGCTGGCGGACCTGGTCGACGTCCTGCTCGGCCTTGGTCTGCTCGCGGGCGCAGTCGCTCTCCTCGGTCGTCGCGGCGACGTGCAGGTCGCGCAGCTGCGTGAGGTCCTTGGTGAGGGACTCGATCTCGGCGTGCTCGGGCAGCGACTTCTTCTTGTGCGCGAGCTGCTGGAGACGGGTGTCCAGGTCCTGGAGGTCGAGCAGACGGATCTGGTCGGCGGGCGCGGCGTTCAGTTGGGGGCTCCAAAAGTAGATACAGACGAGTCAGAAGGGGTGCGCGTAGCGCTCGCTGAAGGGGTGGTGGCGGGCGACGGGCGGGCGGACGCCGCGTGGGCGGTCCAGGGATCGGTGACCGTCTTCGAGACGTGGACTCGCAGGCCCCATCCCTCGCGGTCGGAGATCTCGTCGAGCTGAGCCGCGGCCAGCTCGCACCAGGGCCACTCGGTGGCCCAGTGCGCCGCGTCGAGCAGCGCGAGAGGCGTGGTCTCGCGGGCCTCGCTCACCGGGTGGTGGCGCAGGTCCGCGGTGAGGAAGGCGTCGACACCGGCCGCACGCACCTCGTCGAAGAGGCTGTCACCGGAGCCGCCGCTCACGGCGATCGTACGCACGGTCGCGTCGAGGTCGCCCGCGACCCTGATGCCCTGCGCGGTGGCGGGCAGCCGGTCGGCGGCGCGGCCCGCGAGCTCGCGCAGCGTCACGGGGTGCTCGAGCTCGCAGACCCGGCCGAGGCCGCGGCGGCCCGCGGGGTCGGTGGGGTCCGGGACCAGGGGGCGTACGACGCGGACGTCGAGGGCGCCGGCGAGCGCGTCGGAGACACCGGGGTCGGCCTTGTCGGCGTTGGTGTGCGCGACGTGCAGCGCGATGTCGTTCTTGATCAGCGTGTGGACGGCGCGGCCCTTGAACGTGGACGCCGCCACCGTCGTCGTACCGCGCAGGTAGAGCGGGTGGTGGGTGACCAGCAGGTCGGCGCCCAGCTTCACGGCCTCGTCGACGATCTCCTGGACCGGGTCGACCGCGAACAGGACCCGGCCGACCTCGGCGTCCGGGTCGCCGGCGACCGTGCCGACCGCGTCCCATCCCTCGGCGAGGGCCGGGGGCCAGAGGGCTTCGAGGGCGGTGGTTACTTCAGACAGACGGGGCACGCACACAGGTTACCCGCGCCGCCCGCCGCACCCCCAAGCCCGGCCCCGACCGGAAGGACGGCGAAGGGGAGCACACGGCACCGGTCGTTCTCAGCCAATTCATGGCACGGCCCACCTTTCGTGTGAAACGGCGGGCGCCGGGTGCCACGGAGGTTCGTGCGAAAACTAGCGTCTGCCCGGACAAGCGGAGGTGACTGATCCATGACGGCCCTGGCCACCGAACCCACGCCGGATACGCCGGAAATGCCGCCACGACCGCCGCACACCGGATGTGTGCTCACGATGGACGCGTCGTACGCGGCACGGCTCGCGCACGACGGCGACTCCCCCGGCTCCTGGTTCCCCGAGCGCTGGACCCTGGACGGCCCGGAGCCGTACGCGGTGCCGCTGCCCGGCAACCAGCCGGAGGAGCCCGGCACCGCCGTACAGCCCCTGACCGACGGCCGGGTGCTGATCCAGCGCACCGCGGCGGGGCGCCAGATGTTCTCGCTGCTGTACCCGACGGGCCCCGGCACGGGCGAGGTGCCGCTCGGCGCCGTGGAGTGCGAGGACCTCACGCTGCTGCCGCCGACGCCGGACGGCCGGTGCGCGTACGCCCTGTCGGTCGGCGAGACGACGACGCAGGTGTGGCAGGTGGCGGGCGGCTCCTTCGGGCCCGAACTGCTCGCCGAGGTGCCGGGGCACTGCTCGGGCGGGGTCTGGCTGTCCCGCGAGGCCCGGCTGCTCGCGCTCGACCGGGGGCTTCCCGAGTCGGCGGGCGGCGGCCCGGTGAAGACGGTGGTGGTGGACCTGGACCGGGGCGGCGAGGTCTCGCCGCTGCTCCAGATCGCGGAGGAGAGCGAGGACCGGCTGCTCGTCGCCGACCTCGACAGCGGGCTCATCCTGCTCCGCTCGGACGCCGCGAGCCCGGGTGAACTCCGGCTCGGCTGGGGCGTCCTGGGCAGCACGCTGCCGATCCGCTTCCCCGATTCGCTGCGGCTCGCCGACTGCGAGCTGACGCCGTTCGCCGTCCAGCCGGGGCAGTCCCTGATGCCGGAGGGCTGCGCGGTGGCGCTGCACGTCGAGAGCGCGGAGGGCGGCTCGCCGTGGCTCGGCCTGTGGCGGCCCGCAGAGGGTGTGCTGCACCAGGTCGCGGCGCCCGGCGGCTGGCTGCCCGGCAGCGGCTTCTTCTCGCGGGAGGGGCTGCTCTCGCTGCCCTGTGTCACCGAGGAGGCGCCGTGCGGTCTCGCCCGGATCCCGGCCCCCGAACCCCGCGTGGAACGGCCGGGACCTGCGGCGGAACCGGAGCCCCCGGAACCGGCGGCGCCCCGCCCCGTCCCACTGGCGCAGGCACCCCTCGGCGGCCGCGGCGCGGACCGTTAGACTCGCCCGGCTGTAACTGAAGGATCTTGTACGTGTTTACGGGGTGAATGTTCCGATGGCGGAAGGCAACGGCACGGATGTCGAGGTCGACACGGAGGCGGCGCACCAGGTGCGGGCCGGCTCGGGTCGGCACCGCGGCGAGGTGTCCTCGTCGCCCACGCCGGGCGGCGACCAGGAGTCGAAGCCGCGCGGGCGGCACCGCGGGCCGCGCGCGAACGAGGCGTAGCGCTCGACACTCGACGTGAAGAAACGTCACTCTGAGGGGCCCGGCAACTGCCGGGCCCCTCAGTCGTGTTCGGCTCTGCCCGGCCGTGCTCAGCCGTGCTTGAGGCCGAGGATCTCGGCCGCGGCGAACGTCTCGTGGGGCGGGCGGTCCTTGTAGTGCGGCGTGAGCAGCGCGTCCAGCTCGTCGTACGTGAACGCGTCCTTGGCCGTGTCGAACTTGGCCTGCACCCTGGGCCGGTCGACGACGGCGACCATGCCGCCGTGCACCACGAGCAGCTGCCCGTTGACGTTGGCGGCGGCGGGCGACGCGAGGTAGCCGACGAGCGGGGCGACGTGCTCGGGCGCGAGCGGGTCGAGCCCCTCCTCCGGCTGGGCGAACCCGGCGAACACGTCCTCCGTCATACGGGTGCGGGCGCGCGGGCAGATGACGTTGGCGGTCACTCCGTACTTGGCGAGGGCCAGCGCCGTGGAGGTGGTGAGCCCCACGATGCCGCCCTTGGCCGCGGCGTAGTTGGGCTGCCCGGCGGAGCCCGCGAGGAAGGCCTCGGACGAGGTGTTGACGATCCGGCCGTAGACCGGGGCGCCGGCCGCCTTCGAGGCCTCGCGCCAGTGGCGGGCCGCGAAGTGGCTGGTGTTGTAGTGGCCCTTGAGGTGGACGTGGATGACCGAGTCCCACTCCTGCTCGGTCATCGAGAAGATCATGCGGTCGCGGAGGATGCCGGCGTTGTTGACGAGGATGTCCAGCTTGCCGTACGTGTCGACCGCCAACCGGACGAGTTCCTCGGCCTGTTGGTGGTCGGCGACGTCGCCGGTGTGCGCGGTGGCGGCGCCGCCCGCGGCCTCGATCTCGGCGACGACCTGCTCCGCGGGGCCCGCCGTGGCCTCGCCGGAGCCGTCGCGGCCGGGTTGGCCGAAGTCGTTGACGACGACGTTGGCGCCGAGGCGGGCGAGTTCCAGGGCCTCGGCGCGGCCGAGGCCCCGCCCGGCGCCGGTGACGATGGCCGTGAGGCCGGTGAGCGGCGTTGACATGCGGTCGGCTCCCTTGGTTCGTGTGTGCCGCGGCTCGAAATGCCCGGCCTACAGCTCGATGCAGGTCCGCAGCGCGACGCCCGTGCGCATCTGGTCCAGCGCCTCGTTGATCTCCGCCAGCGGCACCCGGTGGGTGATCAGGGACTCCAGGTCGATGCGGCCCGCCCGCCACAGGGCGATCGCGCGCTCGTAGGACTGCAGGACGTCCCCGCCCCCGTACATCGACGGCAGGATCTTCTTCTCGTCGAAGAACAGCTCGAACATGTTGAGCTGGAGGAAGTCGTCCATGGCGCCCGCGCCGACGACGCACAGCGTGCCGCCGCGCCGCGTCGTCTCGTACGCCGTGCGGGCGGTGGCGGACTTGCCGACGACCTCGAAGACGTAGTCGAAGCCCTCGCCCGCGGTGATGTTCTGCTTGGCGTCGGCGAGCTCGTCGGGCGAGATCGCCTTCGTGGCACCGAACTTGAGCGCCGACTCGCGGCGGGACTCGACCGGGTCGACGGCGACGATCTCCGCCGCGCCCTTGAGCCGGGCGCCCTGGATCGCGGAGATGCCGACGCCGCCGCAGCCGATGACCGCGACCGACGAACCCGCCGCCACGTCCGCCGTGTTGATCGCGGCGCCGAGCCCCGTGGTGACGCCGCAGCCGATGAGCGCGGCGATGTCGAACGGCACGTCGTCGGGGATCGGCACGGCGCAGGCCGCGTTGACGACGACCTCCTCGGTGAAGGTGCCGGTGCCGGCGAAGCCGAAGACGTCGCCGCCGGGGCGCTTGAAGTTGGGGGTGCCCGCGTTCATGAACCCGGCGAGGCAGAGTTCGGTCTGGCCGCGCTTGCAGGCGGGGCAGGCGCCGCAGGCGGGCAGCCAGCACATCAGGACACGCTGGCCCGGCGTGAGGTTCGTGACGCCGTCGCCGACCTCGACGATCTCGCCCGCGCCCTCGTGCCCCGGGATGAAGGGGGCGGGCTGCGGCAGCACCCCGTTCATCGCGGAGACGTCGGAGTGGCACAGGCCGGTGGCGCGCAGCCGGACCCGAACCTTGCCGGGGCCGAAGCCGACCGCCTCGACGTCGTCCAGTACCTCGAGTTTGTCCTGGCCTATCTCGTGCAGTACGGCTGCTCGCATGGCGTGCGGCTCCTTCGTACGTCGCGGTACCTGTACCGGTGGTCAGTGGTGGTCGACGAGGGTGTCCGCGAGCACCGGCGCGTCCTCGCGCTCCACGGCCGTGACCGTGACCTGCACCCGGCCCGGCTGCTCCCACATGCGCACGCGCAGCGTCTCGCCCGGGAAGACGATCCCGGCGAAGCGGGTGCTGTAGCGGGTGATGCGGGAGACGTCGCCGCCGAGGACCGTGTCGGCGACGGCCTTGAGCGTCATCCCGTAGCTGCACAGGCCGTGCAGGATCGGCTTGTCGAAGCCGGCGAGCTTGGCGAACTCCGGGTCGGCGTGCAGCGGGTTCCAGTCGCCGGAGAGGCGGTAGAGGAGGGCCTGGTCCTCACGGATGGCACGCTCGACGGTGCGGTCGGGCGCGCGCTCCGGGACCTCGAGGCGCTCGGAGGGGCCGCGGTCGCCGCCGAAGCCGCCCTCCCCCCGGACGAAGATCTGGGAGTCGCTGGTCCACAACGGCCCTTCGGCGTCGGCGACTTCGCTGCGCAGGACAAGAACGGCCGCCTTCGTCTTGTCGTAGACGGCGGCGACCCGCGAGGTGGCGGTGGCCTTCCCCTCGACCGGGATCGGACGGTGCAGCTCGATGGTCTGGCCGCCGTGCAGGACGTGCGCGAGGTTGACGTCGATGCCGGGCGCGGAGAGGCCGCCGACGACGCCCATGCCGGCGCCCGCGACGGTCGCGAAGCTCGGCAGGACGTGCAGCTTCGACTCGAGCGTGTAGCGCAACTCGTCGGGGTCGGTGGCGGGGACGCCCGCGCCGAGCCCGAGGTGGTAGAGCTGGATGTCCTTGTGGCCCCAGGTGATCTCGGCGGACCTGGGCTCGGCGGCTACGGCCTTCGCGGCGTCGATGGGCATAGAGGCAAACGCTCCTAAGGCTGGTCGAAGACCTCGGTGCGGCCGTCCGCACCGTCGACCGCACCGAGGTCGTCAGGGGCCGGGTAGAACCTGTTCCATTTCCCCCGGCGCCCCATGTATAGCCAACGGCGCATGGCTTGGGAAGGGCCGTGGCACACCTTTCTGACGACGCGTCAGAAAACCTGGGTGGTGACATTTGTACTGCCGAAGTCCGGACAGTCGCATCTGCCACCGCCCCTCCCCCGCTCCGTAGCGTCATCGGCATGAAGACGACGAACGCAGCGGCCGTCTCGTTCACGGGGGCCGTCAGGACATTCGGTGCGGTACGGGCCGTGGACGGGCTCGACCTCGACATCGCGGCGGGCGAGACCGTGGCGCTGCTCGGCCGCAACGGCGCGGGCAAGTCCACCTCCATCGCGCTCCTCCTCGGCCTGGACGAGCCGGACGAGGGGCACGTCGAGCTGTTCGGCACGGCGCCGCGGGAGGCGGTGCGGGCCGGGCGGGTCGGCGCGATGCTCCAGGAGGGGCGGGCGGTGCCCCGGGTGACGGTCGCCGAGCTGGTCTCGTTCGTGGCGGGCCGCTATCCGCACCCCATGGACGTACGGGAGGCGCTGCGGCTCGCCGGGATCGAGGAGCTGGCCGGGCGCCGCGTCGACAAGCTGTCCGGCGGGCAGACGCAGCGCGTGCGGTTCGCGGTGGCGCTCGCGGGCGATCCGGCGCTGCTCGTGCTCGACGAGCCGACGGCCGCGCTCGACGTCGAGGCACGGCACGCGTTCTGGAGGTCGATGCGGGCGTACGCGCGGCGCGGGCACACGGTGCTCTTCTCCACGCACTACCTGGAGGAGGCCGACGCGAACGCCGACCGGATCGTGGTGATCGACCGCGGCCGGGTCGTCGCGGACGGCAGCGGCGACGAGCTGCGCAGGGCGGGCGGCGGCAGCCTCGTCTCCTTCGGCCTGGCGGGGCGCGGCACGGAGGGGCTCGCGCTGCTTCCGGGGGTGACGGCGGTGGAGGTGCGCGGGGACCGGGCCCGGCTGCGCTCCGACGACCCCGACGCGACGGTCGTGGCGCTGGCCGCGCAGGGCCTCGTACGGAATCTGGAGGTGAAGGCCGCCTCCCTCGACGACGCCTTCATGGCGCTGACGGCGGCCCCCGAGGGCCTCGACGACCACCTGGAGCGTGTGTGATGTGGGACTACCTGAGGCTCGAAGTGCGGCGCACGCTGCGCGACGGACGGTTCGTGATCGGCGCGATCGCGATGCCGGTCCTGATGTACCTCCTGTTCACCAACATCGGCTACACGGACGACAGTTGGCGCACCGCCTCCATGGTGGGCATGGCCGCGTACGGGGCGCTCGGCGCGGCCCTGAACACGGCGGGCGGGGTCGCCGAGGACCGGGCGATCGGCTGGCTGCGGCAGCTGAGGATCACGCCGATGACCTCGCGGCAGGGCGTCGTCGGGCGGGCGCTCACCGGGGCGGTGACGGTGCTGCCCGCGGTGGTGGCGGTGCTGCTCGCGGGCGCGCTGGTCAACGGCGTACGGATGGACGCCTGGAAGTGGCCGGTGATCGCGGTGCTGTTGTGGCTGGGCTCGCTGCCGTTCACGATGCTGGGCCTCGGCAACGGCTACCGGCTGACGTCGCAGGCGCTCGGCGGCGTCAACATGCTCTGCTACCTGGGGCTCGCGGTGCTCGGCGGGCTCTGGTTCCCGGTGGCGCTGTTCCCCGACTGGCTCCAGAAGGTGTCGTCGTTCACGCCGACCAACCGGTTCGCGCAGCTCGGAACGGCCGTCGCGGACGGGCACGCGCCGTCCGTCGCCGCGCTCGCCGTGCTCGCCGGCTGGCTGCTGGCCTTCGGTTCGTACGCTGTGGTCTCGTACCGCGGGTCCGCGCGCACCATCTGAACGACGGGGGTCGGTCATGTCCTGGAGGAATCGGGTCGGTCACGGGGTGCGCGCGTGGCGCGACGCGCGGGCCGAGTGGCGGGCCGACAACGCGCGGGCGCGGGCGCGGCGGCGCGAACATGGGCGGCCCGCCGAGGAGTTGGGCCCGCCGCCCACCGGGTTCGCGCTGCTGCCGTGGCTGCTGATGGGCCTGGGCGCCGCGTCGAACCTCGTCCAGGGCAGAACCCCGCACCCGTGGGCGGGCGGCATCGGCCTGTTCGTCTTCAACTCCCTGTACGTGTACGTGGTGTTCCGGGCGTTCCACCGGAAGACGCGGCAGGCGGCGTCGACGCGGGGCGCGGTCGTCGTGATGACGCTGCTGACCTGCGGGCTCGCCGGGGCGTACGGGGGCAGTTGGCTGGCGCTCTTCCCGCTGCTCGGGCTCGCGGTGGGGGCGGTGGCGCGGGGGCGGCACCTGGGCCGGATCGGGCTCGCCCTGACGGTTCTCGCGGGCGTGGTGTCCGGGGTGCGCGAGGGCTGGGACGCGGTGAGCGTCTCGTACGGCACGTTCCTGTCCACGATGGTGACGGCGGCGATCCTGTCGCTGTCCGAGACCGTACGCGAACTGCGGGACGCCCGGGAGGAGTTGGCGCGGCGGGCCGTGGAGCAGGAGCGGCTGCGCTTCTCGCGCGACCTGCACGATCTGCTCGGCCACACGATGTCGGTGATCGTGGTGAAGTCGGAGGCGGCGCGGCGGCTCGCCCCGCGCGACCTGGACGCGGCGCTCGAACAGGTCACCGACATAGAGGCGGTGGGCCGGCAGGCGCTCACCGAGATCCGGGAGGCGGTCACGGGATACCGGGAGGGCAGCCTCGCCACAGAGCTGGACCGGGCGCGCTCGGCCCTCTCGGCGGCGTCCGTCGAACCGGTCGTACGGCAGTCAGGGCCGCCCCTCTCGGCACGGACGGAAGCCCTGCTGGGGTGGGTGGTCCGGGAGGCGGTCACCAATACGATCCGGCACAGCGGGGCGACGCGGTGCGTGATCGCCGTCGACGGCACGGACGAGCGGGTCCGGCTGCGGGTCACGGACGACGGGGCGGGGCCTGGCTCCGCGGCCGGGTCCGGGGCGGGCGGCACGGGCCTGAAGGGGCTGACGGAACGGATCGCCGCGGCGGGCGGGTCGCTGCGGTCCGGCGAGGGACCGCGCGGCGGGTTCGAGGTGCGGGCGGAACTTCCCACGGCCGACCGTGTGCCGACGGCGGCCGGGGGCCCGGCGTCGTAGTCTCTCGGCGTGACCGAGATGCCGCAGGACCACCGCCCGGCCAAGTGCATCCGCGTGCTGCTCGCGGAGGACCAGGGGATGATGCGGGGCGCGCTCGCGCTGCTGCTGGGGCTCGAGCCCGACCTGGAGGTCGTCGCGCAGGTCGCCACGGGGGACGTCATCGTCGACACGGCGCTCGCGCAGCGGCCCGACGTGGCGCTCCTCGACATCGAGCTGCCGGGTCGCAGCGGGCTCGACGCCGCGGCGGACCTCCGTGACCAGGTGCCGGACTGCCGGGTCCTGATCCTCACCACGTTCGGGCGGCCCGGGTATCTGCGGCGGGCCATGGAGGCGGGAGCCGCGGGGTTCCTCGTCAAGGACGGTCCGGTGGAGGAGCTCGCCGAGGCGATCAGGGCGGTGCTGCGGGGCGAGACGGTGGTCGATCCGGCGCTGGCCGCGGCGGCGCTGGGCGCGGGGCCCAGCCCGTTGACCGCGCGGGAGGCGGACGCGCTGCGGGCGGCGGCGGACGGGGCGACCGTCTCCGACATCGCCGGGAAGCTTCATCTGTCGGAGTCGACCGTGCGGAACTATCTGTCGTCGGCGATCGGCAAGACGGGGGCGCGGAACCGGACGGAGGCGCTGGGGGTGGCCGCGGACAAGGGGTGGCTGTAACGGGGGGGGGTGCGGTCGCGGGGCTCCGCCCAGAGCCCCGCTCCTCAATCGCCGGAGAGGCTTGATTTTGCCGAACCGGCACCCGGCCCTGCCTGCCGCATGCCTGCGAGGAGTACCACCGCGGCCACCACCAGGATCGCCGCTCCCGTCGCGAACGCGCCCGCGTAGCCGCGGGTCAGGGCCGATGGGTCGGTCGAGCCCGCGGAGCGGCTCGTGGCCACCGTGGAGAGGATCGCCAGGCCCAGGGAGCCGCCGAGAGTGCGGGACGTGTTGACCAGGCCCGAGACGAGGCCCGCGTCGCCGGGGGCCGCGCCCGATGTGGCGAGGGACGCCAGCGGGGTCATCGCGCAGCCGGCGCCCGCCATCATCACGATGCCGGGGAGCATGATCGTGGTGACGTACCCGCCGTCCGGGGTCATCGTCGACTGCCAGAGGAATCCGGCGGCGGTGACGAGGACACCCGCGGTGGCCACGTTGCGGGCGCCGTAGCGGGGCATCAGGCGCGGGGCGAACTTCGAGCCGATGACCACGGCGAGGGAGCTCGGGACGAGGGCGAGGCCCGCCTCGATGGGCGTGTAGCCGAGCACGTTCTGGGCGTAGAGGGTCATGAAGAACCACATGGCGAACGAGCCCATGCCGCACACGAACATCGCGGCGTTCGCGACCGCCACCGAGCGCACCTTGAACAGGCCGAGCGGCATCAGGGGCAGCCGCGTACGGGCCTCCACCGCGAGGAATCCCACGACCAGCAGCAGCCCGATCGCCAGCGGCACCAGCGTCGCCGCGTCGCCCCAGCCCCGCGCCTCCGTCTGCACGATGCCGTACGCGAGGACGGCCGTGCCCGCCGTGACGAGGACCGCGCCCGGCAGGTCGAGGCGCCGGTCGCCGCCCCCGCGGGACTCCCGGATCCAGCGGGCGGCCGCCGCGAGCACGACGGCGCCCAGCGGAACGTTGATCAGCAGCACCCACCGCCAGCTCAGGCCCTCGGTGAGGACGCCGCCGACGAGTCCGCCCGCCGCGCCGCCGCCCGCGCCCACCGCGGTCCAGGTCGCGATGGCCCGCGCCCGCGCGGCGCCCTCGGGAACGGCCGAGGTGAGGATCGTCAGGGTGGAGGGTGCCAGCACCGCGGCTCCGAGGCCCTGCACCGCCCGCGCCGCGAGCAGCTCCCAGCCCTCCTGCGCGAGGCCGCCCGCGAGCGAGGCGAGCGTGAACAGGCCGAGCCCGACGAGGAACATCCGCTTGCGGCCGAAGAGATCGCCCGCCCGGCCGCCGAGCAGCATGAAGCCCGCGAACGCGATCGAGTACGCGTTGACGACCCACTGCAGCCCGTTCGCGCTGAGCCCGAGGTCGGCGCGCATCGACGGCAGCGCCACGTTCACCACGGACACGTCGAGGACGACGAGGAACTGCCCGGCGCAGGCCACCGCCACCACGAGCCACGCGGGCGGCCCACCGCCCGCCCGGCCTCGGGAACGTATCGCGTCGTCGGAGGCCGCTTCGGAAGCGGCGCCGGAAGGAGTCTGGGCCATGCGTGTCATGGTCTCAGCCCCCCGACACCCCGTACATCCGGATTTCGCCGCAGCCGTTTCCGCCCCGGGCCATAGGTCCGGGGACCTAGGTCCGGCCGGTCGACCGCCCGGTCACCGGCGGCGCAAGTCGTGCACCGCACCGCTGCCGGGGCGTCCTACGGTCGGCCTGCGCGGCGGCTCGGGGTACACCACACCGCTGCTGGTTCGCCCTGCGGTCGGCGCGCGCTGCGACTCGCCCTCGTCCCGCTCCTGCTTGGCCAGCAAGGCCTGGAACCGCTCCTCACTCTTCTGCTCCTCCTCGGGCGAGAGCGATTTGGCCGCTTTCACCGCCTCGCCCACTCGCGCTCCGAGCGCGTCCATGTAGACGTCCGAGAGCACGGCCTCACGGAGTGTCAGGTCCCCGGAGAGCACCCCACGCGCCATCTCTCGAACCCGGTCGTCCATCTTCGGGTTGTCCGCCAGGGCACGCATCGAACGCAGCACGTCCTGAGCGCGCTCCGGCGATTCGACATCCGCCAGATCCGCGGGATCGATCTCAACCCGCTCAGACCTCAGTGGGTCCACCCGCCTCGCCCTCCCAACAAGAGTCATATTGACCTCACCCCGCCCCCGCACCATACAGTCCGTCAGGGAACACATGATCGGGGACAGTTGATGGGCATAACCCTGCCGGGCTGGGCGGACGAGGCGCTGGACATCATCGGGGTGTCCTGGCCGAACGTGGACGAGGACGACTACCGCGAAATGGCCGAAGCCATGCGGGAGTTCGCCGAGACCGTCGACAAAGGCGCCGCGGACGCCGCGAAGTTGCTGAGCGATGTCATCGGCAACAGCGAGGGCGGAGCGGTCGACGCGCTGTCGGCCCACTGGTCCACGGTCAAGGGGACCCACCTGGCGAACCTCGCCGAGGCCGGCCGGCTGACAGGCACCGCCCTGGACGCGGTGGCCGTTCTGATCGAGGGCGCGAAGATCGCCGCGATCGTCCAACTCGGCGTCCTGGCCGCCGAGATCGCCGCCTCCGTTGCCGCGGCGCCCTTCACGCTCGGCCTGTCCACCCTGGGCGGACTGGCCGGGACGGCGGCCACCCGTACCGCGGTGAAACGCATCCTCTCAGAAGTGTGCGAACAGATCGCGTCACAGATCGTGACCACCGCCATGGGCCCGGTATTCGAGGCTCTCGGCTCCATGGCCGGTGACCTGGCCATTCAGGCCGCGGGCAACGCGATGGGGGGACAGGGCGACAAGCAGGCCGGAGACATGCAGCTCCTCAGTGCCGCCGGCCCCTCCGGCGGGGGCAGCGGCAAGTTCAGCATCGATCTGGATGCGTTCGACGACGCCAGCTCCAAGCTCAAGAGCATCGGCGCCGAACTCGGCTCCTCCAGCGACCACAGCCTCGGCCGGGCCCGCAGTGCCCACGGCCGCACACGAGGCAAGGATGCTCTCGCCGACGCCGCCAACGCCGGCCTGGACACCGTCTCCGACGGAATCCAGAAGGGCGCCAAGCGCATGGCCACGCACCTCGATGACGTCATGCCCCGCGGCCTCAAGAAGATGGCCACCAACCACCGCGAGAACGACAGGGACACCGCCCTGTCGCTGGACGAGATCGGGAAGAGCCGGGGTTCCACCCCGGTGTACCACCACAGCGACAACAGGAACGTCACGCGGCTCGGGAACGACGGGCAGAAGCACCCCCTCGACGAGAACGACAAGAAGCGTCTGGGCATCCTGCGGCTCAACGCCGACGACACGACCGATCCACGCCCACGGGGAAAGCTCGGGCTCCCGAAAAAGAAGAAGGGCGAGGCGCGACCGCAGAAGGACTCCACGCAGGTCGCCCTCGGCAGCACCGACCTGTCCAGGGCCGCACAACTCGCGCGCCACTCGGACAAGAGCTACGGAACCTACGCGAAAGACAAAGACGGAAATCAGCAGTTCAGCAGCAACAACTACGCCGCGGTCAGGTTCGGGCAGAAGGGCGCCGATGACGAGTTCATTCTCGCCGGGCGCAGCAGGTTCCCCGTGCATTCCGAGCGAGTTCTGGGAATTCCTTCGATCCAGTCCGGCGCCACTCACAAAATTTCCGAACTGTACACGGAACGCGAACCCTGCACGTCGGGGCCGAACTGCAGCGCATGGATGAGCGAACACATGCCGAAGGAAGTCCAGGTCTCCCATAGCGTAGAATACGGCACTTCAAAGGAGTCACAGCTTCGCGGAAACCAGGAGATGCAAAACTACCTGGATGATCTGCGCAAAAAGGGTAAATAGCCGCAAGTTACATCGCCGGATTGGAAAGACAGCACGCATGCCTCCGCTCATTGACCGCGAAACCATGGAGCGCCACTTCGAGCCGTCCGACATGGTCACACTCGACGAAGCACAGCTCGCCGGGGTGACGCACGCCGAGACTCGGTCGTTCCTGCGGGACGTGGGGCTGCCCCACCAGGAGAACAAGTGGTTCTACCTCGACCTCGGCTTCTCCGGTGGAAGCGTCCGTCTCGGAGATGTGCACCCGGAGATCGCGGACGCATTCGACAATCTCCCCCCGACCGCGGCCGACTGGATCTCTCTGGGCGACATCCCCTACGACGGGATCGCGGTGGACGGCGAGACCGGAATCGTCTACTGCCTGCCCGACGACGGCGCTGAAATTTACCCCCTCAACGCGAGCATCCACGCGTTCGCACATTTCCTCTGCCTGCTCGAAGAAGAGCGTAAGAATTACGATTTCGGTGCCGTCGAAGAGTTCATTGACACAACCGGTGCGGCCGCCCGGCTGCTCAGCCGGATGCAGGAATCGGATCCCACCTCGGTCGGCGACGAGGACTCCACGTGGCGACGCATGCTGGAATACGTTGAAGAAGGGATCCCGGCGTAGCGTTGCGCCCGAATCCCCCGCACGGTCGAAATTTTGGAGTCTCCACCTTGAATGATGCCCGGGTTCACAGGTCCTTCGGGACCGCGGACGCTCAGAACCCGCTCGACGTGCCCGCCAGTGTGCGTCGCGTCTCGCAGGTCGTGCTGCCGCTGCGCGTGGGACCGTATTTTGCGACTCAGGCCGACGAGCCGGTGCTGCTGGGCGAGTACGCGGCCGCGGTGGGCCGGCAGGTCGTACAGGAGGAGTGCGAGGCGTGGGCGCGCCTGGGGACCGACGGCGGCTTCGAGCTGTGCGCCGACCGGGACGGGGCGGTGCGGGCCGTACTGCTGGACTGGGAGGAGGACCTGCGCTTCGTCAGCTCGTCTCCCGAGGCGTTCGCCCAGTCCCTCACCGAGCTGGATCAGGCACTGCGTCTCATCCTGACGACCGATGAACCTCAGCGTGCCGAGCAGGCGTACACGCGCCTGGAGGAACGCCTGCGCTCCCTCGACCCTGAGGCCTTCGCCCAGCGCGAGAACTGGTGGCCTCTGGTCCTTGACGACATCCGGGACACCGCGAGCACCGAGTGGTTCACCGCCTTCGAAGTCCTCAACGGGCAGGGCGAGAAACAGATCGTCACCGCCTCGGGTGCCATCGGTGTTCACCCTGAGGAGCGGCTTTGGGAACAGCTCAGCGCCGCGGGCCTGGAGGCCGAGCAGGTGCTGCGCATCCATACCGAGTTGGAGCCCTGCTTCATGCCCGGCCACTACTGCTCGATGTGGCTCGGCCAGGTCTTTCCCGAGGCGCAGATGACGCACAACTTCCCCTATGGGGAAAGCGCCGCCTCTCGGGCGGAGGGGATTCGGCAGCTGCGCGAAGCCGCTGAGCAGCAGCAGTAGGGGAGCCCCAGGGGAGCTACAGGAGAACTATCAGTGGGTACGAGCAGCGAGATCGTGGATACGACGCCGGCACAGGAACTGCTGGCCTGGGTTGCGGAAGGTTCGTCCCGTCTTTGCCGGGTCACTGGAACGCGGGGCAGCGGCAAGAGCCATATGCTCGCCCGCTTCCTGGCCGAGTGGGGCGACAGTCCGGGCACCACCGTGCATGCCACGGTGCCGGCCAAGGGACTGGACACCGACGGCGTGGCCTGGGAGCTGGGCCGTCAGCTGGGCTACGGCCCGCGGCCCGCGCACCGGCTGCTGAAGCGGGTGGCAGATGATCCGCGTCCGCTGCTGCTGGTCGTACCCGACCTGCATCTCGCCCGCGGTCCGGCGACGGTCGTCGAGATGCTGCTGGCTCCGCTGCTGCGTCTTGAGCACGTCCGCATGGCCGTCGAAACCACCGACGAGGCGCTGTTCCCAGGCGAGGCGAAGAACATCGCCCTGAGGTGCGACGCTTTCGAAGCGCCGCGGCCGCAGGCCGACTTCGCCGCCCTCCGGGGCTCCGTGCCCCGCACCGAGCAGGGTCGTGCCGACTGGGCCCGGGCCCCGCGTCAGGTACGCGATCAGATTCTGGATCAGGCACCGGACCGCAACGCCGTACGGGACCTGCTGAGCGACCCGGGCTTCCTCCTGCACGGCCCGGTCGCAGCGATCAGCGCGTCCCTCGACGCACCGGGCTCCCCCGCCCCGCTCTCGCTGCGTGCGCTGTGGCCCCTGGCCGCCCCACAGCTGTCCGCCCGTGAACACGGGGACGCTCAGCGTGCCGTGTTCCTGCACACCGCCGCCCTCGCCCACGACGCCGCCTTGGCCAGCGCCCTGCAGCCGCTGGCCGAGGAGCACCCGCTGCCCACTGTGTGGGCACGGTCCGGCCTCCCCGTCACGGCCCTTGCGGCGCTCGCCGACGGCACCGTGGTCGCCGCCGCCCCGCCCGGCGACCTGCAGGTCCTGGACGCGGCCACCGGCCGGAACGCCGGGACGCTGCCGGCCCCACGCACCGCCCGCCCGTCCCACATGGCCGGGGCACAACTCCTGCTGGACGACCGGGGCACCCTCCTGCCCGCGACACCCGATGCGCCCTTCGCGGCCGACATCGCCGCGTACCACGGACAGGCCGCCCTGGCCCCCCGCCCCGTGCTCCCCACCGCCCTGGCCTCCGACCTGCGGGCGACGACCGCGGTGATCGGCGACACGCAAGGCACCGTGCACGTCTGGTCGTTGACCACGTACCAGTCGCTGCCACAAGCAGTGCGGCTCCACCAGGCACCCGTCTCCGCGGCCACCTGTCTGCACCTGGCGGAGGACGACATCGACCTGGTCTTCGCCGCCGCGACGGACGGGACCGTCCGACTGTGGTCCGTCGGCAGCGATCCGATGCCGAGGCCCGTCGAACAACGACCTGCGCTGGTCACCGCCCTTGCCGCAGCCGACACCCCTGCGGGCCCGGTCCTCGCGACCGCTTGGGACGACGCCCGGTTGCACCTGACCCACGTCTCCACCGGCCGTACCCGGGCCCTTCCTCTCCTCCAGGAGGCCAACGCCCTCGCTCTCACCTCCGGCGGGCTCCTCGTGATCGGCGGAGCGGAGATCACCTACGCGCTGCGGCTTCCTTCGGAGGGGCTGTGGAACTGATGGGGCGGGCGGGTCAGCCGTCCGCTTTGTGGGGGCGTGACGTTCACCCCCGCCGCAGCATCGTCACGACCGCCGCGCCGCCCAGGCCGATGTTGTGCGCGAGGCCGACCCGCGCTTCCGGTACCTGGCGGGGTCCGGCCTCGCCCCTCAACTGCCAGGTCAGTTCCGCCGCTTGGGCGATGCCGGTCGCGCCCAGGGGGTGACCCTTGGAGATGAGGCCGCCGGAGGGGTTCACGACCCAGGTGCCTCCGTAAGTCGTCGCGCCGGACTCGACGAGTTTGCCGGACTCGCCCTCGGCGCACATGCCGAGCGCCTCGTAGGTGAGGAGTTCGTTGATGGAGAAGCAGTCGTGGAGTTCGACGACGTCGACGTCCTCGATGCCGAGGCCGGAGGTTTCGAAGACCTGGCGGGCCGCGTCCCGCGACATGGGCTGTCCGACCACGTCGATGCAGGAGCCGGACGCGAAGGACTCCTCGGTGTCCGTCGTCATCGACTGGGCGACGATCTCGACCGCCCTGTCTCCGAGGCCGCGTTCCTCGACGAAGCGTTCGGAGACGACGACGGCAGCCGCCGCGCCGTCCGAGGTGGGTGAGCACTGGAGCTTGGTGAGCGGCATGTGGATGGTCTTCGCGGCGAGGATCTCGTCGACCGTGTACGGGTCCTGGAACTGGGCGTACGGGTTGTTCACGGAGTGCCGGTGGTTCTTGGCGCCGACCGCCGCGAGCTGCGCCTCGGTCGTGCCGTACTTCTCCATGTGCTCGCGGGCGGCGTCGCCGAAGATCTGGGCGGTGGGCGGGCTCATCTCGAATCCGTGCCGGGCCGCCATGATGCCGTAGTGGCGGGCGACGGGAGACGTCTTGAAATCGCCGCCGTCGGCCCCGCCCCCGAGCGCGCCGCGCTGCATCTTCTCGAAGCCGAGGGCGAGCACGCAGTCGCTGATGCCGCCCTCGACGAACTGGCGGGCCATCATCAGCGCGGTCGAGCCGGTCGCACAGTTGTTGTTGACGTTGTAGACCGGGATGCCGGTCAACCCCAGCTCGTACGCGGCCCGCTGGCCCGCCGTCGACGCCTGGAAGCAGTAGCCGACGGGGGCCTGCTGCACGTCGTCGTAGGAGATCCCGGCGTCGGCGAGGGCCGTGGTGCCCGCCTCCTTGACCATGTCCCAGTACTGCCAGTCCCGGGTCTCGGGCTTCTCGAACCTGGTCATGCCGACGCCGACTATGTACGACTTCATGGCTGCGCAGCCCTCCTGCCGTGGTTCCCTGTCCACATCAGGCGACCTGACGGTTCGTCAGATCGCTGAGCCGATGGTGGCAGGACAGGGCGGTGAACGGAAGGCCCTCAGGGGGAGAGGAGTGCGTCGATCTCGGTGGTCGTGTAGCCGAGTTCGGTGAGCACCTCCCTGCTGTGCTCGCCCAGCGTCGGTGGCGCAGTGCGCACCGCAGGGCGTGTGCCGCGGAACGTGACGGGGAACGCCACCTGCTCCAGCGCTCCTACGTCCGGGTGGTCGACCTTCTGCACCATGCCGAGAGCCGCCGTCTGCGGGCAGGCGTAGACCTCGTCGAGAGTGCGGATGGGCGTGACGGGGACGCCGAGGGGCTTGAGCAGGGCCTCCCAGTGGGCCACCGGCTCGTCGACGAGGACCGCCTCCAGTTTGGTGTTCAGGGTGGTGCGGTGGGTCACCCGGTCCCTGTTCGTCGCGAAGCGCTCGTCTTCCGCCCACTCCGGGTGGCCGAGCGCGGTGACGAGGCGGCGGAACAGCGCGTCGTTGCCGACCGCGATCACGAAGTGCCCGTCGGCGGCCCGGTACGCCTGGTACGGGACGAGGCTGGGGTGGCCCGAGCCGAGGCGGCCCGGCCGCTCCCCCGTGGCGAAGTAGCCGGTCGCCCAGTTGATGTGCAGGGCGAGCTGGGACTCGTAGAGGGAGGTCGTGACGTACTGGCCGCGGCCGGTGCGCTCGCGCTCGACGAGGGCCGCGTTGACGCCGATCAGGCCGAAGAGGGCCGCGCCGAGGTCGCCCATCGCGTAACCGGCCTTGACCGGGGGCCCGTCCGGTTCGCCGGTCAGTGACATCAGTCCGGCGCTCGCCTGCGCCACCATGTCGTAGCCGGGTTCGTCGCGCAGCGGGCCCGTGTCGCCGAAGGCGGAGATGTGCAGGATGACGAGGCGCGGGTAGCGGGCGCTCAGCTCCTCGTAGTCGAAGAGGCGGGCGAGGGAGGAGCCGGGGCGGAAGTTCTCCACCATGACGTCCGCGTCGGCGAGCATCCGGTGCACGGCCTCCTGCCCGGCCTCCGACTTGAGGTCGAGGGCGACGGAGCGCTTGTTGCGGTTGGCGGCGAGGTAGTAGGTGGCATCGGGGCCGTTGAAGGGCGGGCCCCAGGAGCGGGTGGGGTCGCCGCCGTCGGGGTGCTCGACCTTGACGACGTCGGCGCCGAGGTCGGCGAGGGACATGGTGACGTACGGGCCCGCGAGGATCTTCGACAGGTCGACGACCTTCATGCCGGCGAGCGGCGCGCTGTCAGACACGGTGGGCCTCCTGGAGTGCGGGGAGCGGGACCGGGCCGCCGTCGGCGAGCGCGGCGAAGTGGTCGAGGGCGGGGCGGGGCAGGGCGTCCGGGTCGTCGGCGAGCGCGGTGTACGTGCGGGCGACGAGGAGGGCGCGGCCGTCGTCGCGGGTGCGGGCGTCGTGCTCGGCCTGGTCGTACAGGAGGGTCTCCATGACGGCACGCGTGAGTTCGTCGGCGTACCGTCCGATCCTCATCTCCTGTTCCTCGTCCGGGAGTTGAAGGATCTCGTCGCCCTTCTTGCGCAGGCGTGCCCACCTGTCCGCGGTCTCCGGGCGGTCGCCGTAGGTGTCGGCGAGGGTGGTGTGGGCGTTCTGGCGGCGCATGCAGCGCAGGACGTCGAGGGCGATGACGTTCGATGAGCCCTCCCAGATGGAGCCGAGGTGGGCGTCGCGTACGAGGCGCGGGTTGACCCAGTCCTCGATGTAGCCGTTGCCGCCGCGGATCTCCATGGCCTCGCCTGTGACGGTGCGGGCGCGCTTGCACAGGGTGTGCTTGGCGAGGGGGGTGAGGACGCGGACGAGGGCGCGGGCGTCGGCGTCACCGTCGTCGGCCGCGGTGAGGCGGGCGGCGGCTTCAAGGACGAGGTGCAGCGCGGCCTCCGTGTCGAGGATCATCGGCAGCAGGGTGGCCCGCATCAGCGGCTGGTCGAAGAGGGGCTTGCCGAAGACGTTCCGTACGCGGGTGTGGTCGACGGATTCGCGGACGGCGCGGCGCATCAGGGCGGTGGCGCGCATGGCGTTGGAGAGGCGGGAGACGTTGAGCATCTCGGCCATCTGCCGGAAGCCGTTGGTGAGTTGACCGACGGGCGTCGCGTACGCCTCTTCCAAGGTCACCTCGCCGCTGGCGATGGAGCGGGAGCCGAGCTTGTCCTTGAGGCGGTCGATGCGGAGGGCGTTGCGGGTGCCGTCGGGGCGCAGCCGGGGCACGAGGAACATGCCGAGGCCGCGAGTGCCCTCGCCCTGTCCCGGCACGCGGGCGAGCGTGAGGATCACGTCGGCGGACGGGTTCGAGGCGAACCACTTCTTGCCGGTGAGGGTCCAGTGGTCGCCGTGCTCGGTGGCGACGGTCTCGGTCAGCCCTACGTCGGTGCCGCCCTGCTTCTCCGTCATGAACATCGCGCCGGTGGCACGGAGTTCGGGGTCGGTGGAGGAGAGCGCGGCGATCTCGGCGGCGTAGCGGTCGGGGTCGAAGAGGCGCAGGATGCGGGCGGCGGAGTCGGTCATGGAGAGCGGGCAGGCCATGCCGAACTCGGACTGTACGTAGAGGTACGACAGGGCGTATTTGACGGTGTGCGGGACCTTCGTCGGCCAGCCGAGGACGCCGGGCCTGTGCGACATCGCGGCGAGGCCGAACCGTTCGTAGGCGAGGGCGGCGGCGCGGTCGTGGGCGGGGTGGAAGTCGACCTCGTCGATACGGGTGCCGTCCGGCGCGTACGGGACGAGGCGGGGCGGGTTGGCGTCGGCGACGGCGGCGTACCGGTCGAGCTCCCCTGCGGCGAGCTCTCCGAGTTCGGCGAGGTGGGGTTCGATCCGGGCGCGGTCCTCGTGGCTGAGGACACGGTCGAGGGCGGCCCGCAGCGCGGGGTCCCGGTCGGCGTAGTTCACGTGGTCTCCAGGTGTGGGTCGGTCGCCCCGAGGCGTCAAGCACGGGTGGGCGGAGGGGAATCGGTGCGGGTGAGCAGGGGCAGCACGCCCGCCAGCGTGATCGCCGTGTACGCCAGGCCGAGTGCGACGACCGGCCAGATCGAGGCGAACGACGTCAAGAGGTACTGGGAGACGATCGGCGCCGTGCCGGCGAAGAGCGTCGTGCACAGCTGGTACGACAGCGACATGCCGGTGTACCGGACCTCCACCGGGAAGACGCGTGCGAGGATGCCCGCGAGCGCTGCGTAGTACATCGCGTGCGGGAACGTGGCGAGTCCCATGCCGAGGACGGCCAGCCAGAAGTTCCCCGTCCCGACGAGGACGAACATCAGCGGCAGCACCACGAATTCGGGAATCAGCATCCACAGCACCGCCTTCCGCACCGGCCACTTGCTCGCCAGCACCGCCCCGAACGGCTGCACCACCACCTGCACCACGAGGGCCAGCGAGATGACGGTGAGGAACGTCGACCGGTCGAATCCCAGGTCGGACGTGGCCCAGGACAGAGCGAACGTCGTCTTCACGTAGGTGATGGCGACGCCTGCGGTGCCCGCGAGCACGCCGAGGAAGACCAGCAGCGGGTACCGGCCGAGCACCGTCTTGATGGGCAGCTTGACCGGCTTGTCGCGGGCGAGCGCCGCCCGCATCTCCGGCGTCTCCGCGAGCTTCAGCCGGATGAAGAGACCGACCGCCACGAGCACCGCCGAGAACAGGAACGGCACCCGCCACCCCCACGACTCGAAGGCGTCGTCCGGGAGTTGGGCGATGCCGAGGAAGGCGAGCGTGGCGAGAAGGTTGCCGACCGGCGAGCCCTGCTGGGCGAACGCCCCGTAGAGCAGCTTCCGCTTCGGCGGCGCGTACTCGGTCGCGATGAGCACCGCCCCGCCCCATTCGCCGCCCATCGCGACGCCCTGGATCATGCGGAGCAGCACCAGCAGGATCGGCGCGGCCGCCCCGATCCTGTCGTAGCCGGGCAGCAGGCCGACACAGAACGTGGCGCCGCCCATCATGGTGAGCGTGGTGATCAGGGCCTTCTTGCGGCCGTACCGGTCACCGAAGTGCCCGAAGATCAGCCCGCCGAGCGGGCGGGCGAGGAAGCCGACCCAGAACGTGGCGAACGCGGCGAGCGTGCCGACGGCCGGCGAGGCGTCGGCGAAGAAGATCTTGCCGAGGACCAGCGCGGACGCCGATCCGTAGATGTAGAAGTCGAACCACTCGATGGTGGTGCCGACGAACGCGGTGACTCCGGCGCGGCGGGCGTCCTTGGCGAGCGCGGGGTCCGGGGCGCCGGGATCGGTGGCGGTGGGCTGCGCGGGGGCGTCCTGCGGCATGCGAGCGTCCTCTCGGTGCGGCGGGTCCCGCCCGTACGGCGCGCGCTGCGCGGCCCGTGCACGCTCCGTCGCGAGACGTGGATCACTCTGCACCGCCCCATTAGGCGCTGTCCAAGACCAATGCCGGGGCCGATTGTGCTGCGATCGCACACAATCAGGCGTCGGCCTCCGGCGTGGGCAGCACCTCCTCCGCGACCCGCAGCACCGCCTGGAGCGCCGCCGACGGGTTGCCGGTGCGCCAACCGAGCGCGATCGGCAGCACCGGCACCTCCTCCCCGGCGAGCGGCCGGAACACGACGTGTTCGAGGTGGATGTTGCGCGCCGACTCGACGACGACCGCGACGCCGACCCCCGCGCCGACGAGCGCCAGCATGTTGTACGAGTCCGGGGCCTCCTGCGCGATCCGGGGCGCGAAACCGGCGTCGTGGCAGGCCTGCGCCATCGCGTCGCGCACGGCCGACTCGCGGGAGCGCGGGAACGTGACGATGGGCTCGTCGGCGAGCGCGCGCACGGGCACCTCGGCGCGGTCGGCGAGCGGGTGGCTGTCGGGCAGGGCGAGGACGAGGCGTTCGCTGCGCACGACGCGGGCGGTGACGCCGCGCCGCACGGGCAGCGCGACGAAGCCGAGGTCGAGGGTGCCGTCGGTGATCCGGCGCAGCGCCTCGCCGCTGTACGTCTGGCCCTCCAGGACCAGCTCGATGCCGGGCAACCGGGAGGTCACGGCCCGGGTGAGGAGCGGCAGCGCGGCGTAGCTGCTGGCGCCCGCGAATCCCACGGACACCCGTCCCACCTCGCCCAGGTGGGCGGCCCGCACGGTCCTGCGCACGGCGGACGCGTCCGCGAGCAGTTTCCGCGCGGGCTCGACGAGCGCCTGCCCCGCGGGGGTGAGCCGGACGCTGCGGGTCGTGCGGTCGAACAGCTTGACCCCCAGGTCCCGTTCGAGCAGCTTGATCTGCTGGCTGAGCGGCGACTGGGCCACGTGCAGGCGCTCCGCGGCGCGCCCGAAGTGCAGCTCCTCTGCGACGGCCACGAAGCCGGTGAGGTGTTTCAGTTCCACGGGGTGAGGCTACGGGGGCGGCCACAGGTGGCCGGGTCGTCGCCGCGAGCGGTCGCCCGTGGTTGCGCGCGCAGTTCCCCGCGCCCCTTGTCGCCGCACTTCCTCCTCAGTCGCGCGGCAGGCCCAGGATGCGTTCCGCCACCACGTTGAGCTGCACCTGTGTCGTGCCGCCCGCGATGGTCAGGCAGCGCGACAGCAGGAACCCGTGCAGCGCACGCTCCCCCGCCCCCTCCCGAAGCGCGCCCGCCGGGCCGAGGAGTTCGAGGGCCAGCTCCGCGACCTTCTGCTGGTGCGGGGTCTGCACCAGCTTCCGGACGGAGGCCCCCGCTCCCGGCTCCACGCCCTCGACCTGCTGCATGGTCGTACGGAGCCCGATGCACCCCAGCGCGTGCGCCTCCGCCGCGAGGGCGCCGATCCGCGCCCGGTACGCCCCGTCCAGCTCGGCGGCCCGCGCGAGCAGCGCCTCGAGGCCGGTGTCGAAGGTCAACTGGTCGGCCATGTGGACGCGTTCGTTGCCGAGCGTGTGCCGGGCGACCCGCCAGCCGTCGTCGACCTCGCCGACCACGGCGTCCGCGGGGAGCAGCACGTCGTCGAAGTACACCTCGTTGAAGAGGGAGTCGCCGGTGATCTCGCGGAGCGGCCGGATGTCGATGCCGTCCGTGTGCTTCATGTCGACGACGAAGTAGGTGAGGCCCTTGTGCTTCGGGGCGTCCGGGTTCGTCCGGGCGAGGAGGATGCCGTGGTCCGCCCATTGCGCGGCGCTCGTCCACACCTTCTGCCCGTTGATCCGCCACCGCCCGTCGGGCATCCGCTCGGCCCGCGTGCGCAGCGAGGCGAGGTCGGATCCGGCACCGGGTTCGGAGAACAGCTGGCACCACAGCGTCTCGCCGCGCAGGGTCGCCGGGAGGTACCGGTCGCGCTGCTCCTGGGTGCCGTACGAGATGAGGGAGGGGACGACCCAGGTGGCGATGCCGAGGTCGCTGAGCCTTACCCCGGCCGCCTTCAACTCCTGCTGCACCGCCAGCTGTTGGACGGGACCGGCGCCGAGCCCGTACGGCGTGGGGAGGTGCGGGGCCGCGTACCCGGTGGGCGCGAGCGCGCGGCGGGCCGCCTTCGGGTCGAGGCCGCGCGCCGCCTCGATCACCGCGCGGGCCGCGCCCCGGTGTCCTTCCGCCTCGGCGGGGAGCGTGAACCGCAGTTCGCGGCGGGCCCCCGATTCGGCGAGCCGCACGGCGCGCAGCCGGTGCGCGTCCCCCGCGCCGAGGAGCTGGCGGGCGACGACGGCGCGGCGCAGATAGAGGTGGGCGTCGTGCTCCCAGGTGAAGCCGATGCCGCCGAGCACCTGGACGCAGTCCTTGGCGCAGGAGTACGCGGCGTCCAGCGCGGTCCCCGCGGCGAGCGCGGCGACGAGCCCGCGCACGTCCGCCCCGCAGTCCTCGTCGAGGCCGCGCGCCGCGTCCCAGACCAGCGCCGCCGCCTGTTCGACGCGGATCAGCATGTCGGCGCAGAGGTGCTTGACGCCCTGGAACTGTCCGATGGGCCGGCCGAACTGTTCGCGAACCTTGGCGTGTTCGGCTGCGGCGTGCAGGGCCCAGGCGGCGGTGCCGCAGGCGTCGGCGGCGAGCAGGACGCCGGCGAGGTCGCGGACGAGGGTGCCGTCGACGGCGAGGATCCGGTCGGCGGGCACCACGGCGCCGGACGCGGTGACCTCGGCGGTGGGCCGGGTCGGGTCGCCGCTCTCGTGGGCGCGGACGGTGAGGCCCGGTGTGTCGGCGTCGGCGGCGCACCACACGACGCCGTCGGCGCTCTCCGCCGCGAGCAGCAGGAGGTCGGCGTCGGCCGCGGTGAGGACGGGCGGCGCGGCGCCGTCGAGCACGAGCCCGTCGGGGCCCGCGACGGCGCTGAGCCCGCCGGGCCCGAACGCGACGGCGCCGATCCGCTCCCCCTCGGCGATGGCGCGGGCGAGGTCCCGCTGTCCCGCGCGGCGCAGCACGTCGGCGGCGAGCACGCTGCCGAGGAAGGGTCCGGGGAGCGCCGCGCGGCCCGCCTCCTCCACGACGACCGCGAGGTCGAGCAGGGTCCCGCCCCCGCCGCCGTACGACTCGGGGAGGTGCACCCCGAGGAGGCCCTGCCCGGCGGCGCCGTCCCAGTAGCCGGGGCGGGCCGGGAGGTCGCCGGCCCCGTCGAGCAGTTTGCGCACCTCGTCGGGCGGTACGGCGCGCGCGATCCAGCCGCGCACGGCGTCCGCGAGTTCCCGCTGTTCCTGCGTGATGGCGATGCCCATGCGGCGCACGGTAGAACACGTTCCAGTAGACCGGAAGAGCACATCTGACATGGAGTCAGAAAACGTGGGGCCGGTCGCCCCCGGAGGCGCCTTGTAATGACGAGGTAAAGAATTCCGCTCGTACGACGACCGTCGGAATAGCAGCCCCGGGCGACCGGTTCGACATACACACAACCTGCCCGCAGACCGACCGCACAGCGCGCGCCCCGACCCGGTGGCGCGCGCTCGCCGTCGTCCCACATGTGGACCGAGACCGCCTTCCGGAGGCCTTCCTTCATGTCCCAGCCGACGACTCAAGCCCGCCCGTCAGGCGGCGTCGTCCCCGTCCTCGCCTTCGCCGGCATCACGGTGGCCGTCATGCAGACGCTGCTCGTGCCGGTGATCAAGGACCTGCCCGAGCTGCTGAACACCGCCCCCTCCAACGCCACCTGGGTCATGACCGCGACCCTGCTCGCGGGCGCCGTCGCGACCCCCATCATGGGCCGCCTCGGCGACCTCGCCGGCAAGCGCCGCATGCTCCTCACCAGCCTCGCCATCATGGTGATCGGCTCCCTGATCTGCGGTTTCACCGACAACCTCCTCGTGATGATCGTCGGCCGCGCGCTCCAGGGCTTCGCCATGGGCGCCATCCCGCTCGGCATCGGCCTGATGCGGGACATGCTGCCGCGCGAGAAGCTCGGCTCGGCGATGGCCCTGATGTCCTCCTCCATCGGCGTCGGCGGCGGCCTCGCGCTGCCGGCCGCCGCGCTCGTCGCCCAGCACGCGAACTGGCACGCGCTGTTCTTCGGCGCCGCCGGGCTCGGCGTCGTCGCGATCGTCCTCACGCTCGCCGTCGTCCCCGAGAGCCCGCTGCGCGCCGAGGGCAGCTTCGACATCGCGGGCGCCCTCGGCCTCTCCGCCGGACTCGTCCTCTTCCTGCTGCCGATCACCAAGGGCAGCGACTGGGGCTGGGGTTCCGGCACGACCCTCGGCCTGTTCGCCGCCGCGCTCGTCGTCCTCGTCCTGTGGGGCGTGATGGAACTGCGCCTGAAGGCGCCGCTCGTCGACCTGCGCACGACGGCCCGCCGCGAGGTGCTGCTCACCAACCTGGCCTCGATCATGGTCGGTGTCGCCTTCTACGCGATCTCCCTCGTCCTGCCCCAGCTGCTCCAGCTCCCGAAGGCGACGGGCTACGGCCTCGGCCAGTCGATGGTCGTCGCGGGCCTGTGCGTGGCGCCGCTCGGCCTGACGATGATGCTGACGGCTCCGGTCTACGCCCGCCTGTCGGCGAAGTTCGGCCCGAAGATCACGCTGCTGCTCGGCCTGCTGATCATCGCGATCGGCTACGGCGCGGGCCTCGGCCTGATGAGCGCCGCCTGGCAGACCATCGTCATCTCGGTCCTGGTCGGCGCGGGCATCGGCCTCGCCTACTCCTCGCTGCCCGCCCTGATCATCGGCGCGGTCGACCCCTCGGAGACGGGCGCGGCCAACGGCCTCAACACGCTGATGCGCTCCATCGGCACGTCGGTGTCCTCCGCCGTCATCGGCATGGTGCTCGCCAACACGGCGAACAACGTGGGAGGTGTCGCGATCCCGACGATGCACGGCTTCCGCGTCTCGTTCCTCATCGCCACGGCCGCCGTCGCGGTCGGCGTGCTGCTCGCGGTCGGCCTGCCGAAGCGCAGCGCGCCCACCGTCCAGCTCCGCGCGAGCAGCGAGGAGGACGCGGTCCTCGAACGCGTCGAGGAGGCGCTCGCCGCCCGGTTCCACGGCCGGGTCCTCGACCCGGCGGGCCTGCCGGTGGCGCGCGCCAAGGTCACCCTGATCGACCGCCGCGGCCGCCAGGCGGGCGCCGCCCTCACGGACACCGACGGCCAGTACGCCCTCGACGTCCCGGCGGGCGGCTCGTACGTCCTCGCGGCGACGGCCGGCGGCCACGCCCCGCGCGCCTCGGCCGCCACCCACCACGGCGAGGACCGACCGGTGCGGGTCGACCTGGCCCTTGAGGCGCTGGCCGAGTCGGTGCGATAGAGGTCCGGAGGAAGCGGTACGGGGGCCCGGGGCGGGCCGGGCCCCTCCGCTTTTAATCGGTGTGCCCCGGCCCCCGGCGCCAGTAGTCTCGCGCCTCATGAGCTGGCTGCCCGACGACTTCGTCCACCCCGTCCACATACCCGTACCCGGAACGGACCTGCATCTGCGGCCGATCCGGGAGTCCGACACCGCCATCGACTATCCCGCCGTGATGGGCTCCCGCGAGCGCCTGTGGGAGATCTTCGGCCCGGCGTGGGGCTGGCCCGCCGAGACCATGACGTACGAGGCGGACCGCGTCGACCTGCTGCGGCACGAGAAGGAGATCGCGGCCCACGAGTCGTTCAACTACGCCCTCCTGAACGAGGACGAGTCGGCGCTCCTCGGCTGCGTCTACATCGATCCGCCCGAGCGCGTCGGCGCCGACGCCGAGATCTCCTGGTGGGTCGTGGACGAGCTGGCGGGCGGCGCCGACGAGCGCGCCCTCGACGCGCTGGTCCCCGAGTGGATCGCCGTCGGCTGGCCGTTCGAGCGGCCCCGCCTGGTGGGCCGCGACCTCACGTGGCAGGAGTGGCTGGCCCTGCCGGAACTCCCGTAGGACCTACGCGTCGAACTCCGGCCGCGTCGCCAGGAGTTCGGACACGTCGGAGCCCGCCGCCAGCTCCTCGGGCGCGGCTCCGCGCCGGAACAGCCGGGCCGGGTGGGCGCCCTCGACCGAGGCGCGCTCGCCCGCGACCCGCAGCCACGAGCCCTCCCGCAGGCCGAGCACCGGCACGTCGTTCTCCTCCAGGAACTCGGTGAGACGCTGCTCGCGGGTCTCGCCCTTGTGCGTGGAGGACGGGTCGGGGTCCAGGTAGTGCGGGTTGATCTGGAACGGGACCAGGCCCAGCGTCTCGAAGGACGGCGGCTGCACGATCGGCATGTCATTGGTCGTACGGAGCGTGGGCGCCGCCATGTTGGTGCCCGCGCTGGCACCCATGTACGGCAGGCCGCCGCGCACCGCCTTCGTCACCGCGTCCCGCAGGCCCGTGCGGTAGAGCGCACTCAGCAGCCGGAACGAGTTGCCGCCGCCGATGAACACCGCGTCCGCCGCCGCGAGTTCGGCCGGCGGGTCGTCGCCCTCGTGGACGCCGCGCACCTCGATCCCCGCGCCCTGAAGCGCCCCGCGCACCCGCGCCGTGTACGCGTCGTGGTCGGCGAGCGCGTACGGCACGAACGCGAGCCGGGCGTTCGCCGGGAGGAAGCCGGTGACGACGTCGAGGGCGTGCTCCAGGTAACCCTGTCCGTACTGGGTGGAGTTGGAGAGCAGCAGCAGATTCATGGGCGGGTGGCTCCGTTCAACGGGTGGTGCGGGTACGTCAGTCGGTGGTGCGGGCGCGGCGCGTGCGCTGCGGCGGATGCGTCAGGCGCTGCTCCAGGAGGTGGGCCGCCTTGCGCAGCACGTCGAGGCGGTCGTCGGGCCCGTCGGGGAAGCGTTCCTTCGCGGCGCCGAGGCTGAGGCTCCCGTAGGGCTCGCGGCCGAGGAAGACGGGGACGGCGACGGTGCCGATCCCGGCGTCGTACTCGCCGACCGTCCACGCGTACCCCTGGGCGCGCACGGCGAGGAACTCCCGCTCCAGCTCGTCCGCGTCGGTCACCGTGCGCTCGGTGAAGCGGGCCATGGGGCGGCCGCGGAACAGCCGGTGACGCTGCTCGTCGGGCAGGAACGCGTAGTACGACTTGCTGGTGGCGCCCGCGTGCGCCGGGTACAGCTCGCCGACCAGCGGGTAGTAGCGCAGCGGCCCCTCCTCGCCCTCGACGGCCGCGACGCAGCGCATGTGGAAGCTGTCGGGCAGGCAGAACAGGACCGTGTCGCCGGTGGCCGCCCGCAGCTCCTCGAGGACCGGCCCGGCGAGGAGTTCGAGCGAGCCCGAGCGCTCCCACAGGCGGCCGAGGCGGAGCACGGCGGGCCCGATCCGGTAGCGCCGCGTCACCGGGTCGGAGACCAGGAAGCCACGCCCGGCCAGCGTCGAGAGCAGTCGCTGCGCGACCGAGGTGTCCCAGCCGAACTCGGCGGCGACCTCCGTCACGCCCCAGTCGGGCCGCGTCCGCTCGAACGCGAGCAGCACGAGCAGGGCCCGGTCGACGGTCTGCAGCGCGCCGGCCGGGGTCTTGCGGTCGAGCGGGATCTCCGGCACGCCATCTCACCATCCAGACCTGTATTGCAAATAACGGGAAAGACTTGCCGACAACGCTATCGGATCCCGAATCTGCTGTCAGCACCAGGCGCGGTCGCGCGCAGTTCAGTCCGGTAGGGAGATGCCCCGCATGTTGAAGTACGTCCTCGATGTCGTCGATCTCCTCGACGACCCCGACGTCGACGGCAAGCGCGCCGTCGCCTGGCTCGACTCGTTCGCGGGGCCCGAGGGTTCCGGCGCCGAGGTCACCACCGTGGAGGGCGGGCGCGGGTCGACCGACTTCGTGCTCGTCCGGATCCCCGGCGCCAAGGGCCGCGGCCGTGGGGGCAGCGCCCGCACGCTCGGCGTCGTCGGGCGGCTCGGCGGGGTCGGCGCCAGGCCCGAGATGACCGGCCTGGTCTCCGACGCGGACGGCGCCGCCGCCGCGCTCTCCACCGCCGCCAAGCTCCTCGACATGCGCCGCCGCGGCGACGTGCTGGACGGCGACGTCGTCGTCGCGACGCACGTGTGCCCGGACGCGCCGACCGCGCCGCACGACCCGGTCCCGTTCATGGACTCGCCGGTCGACATCGCCACGATGAACCGGCACGAGGTCACGGACGACATGGAGGCCGTGCTCTCCATCGACACCACCAAGGGCAACCGCATCATCAACCACAAGGGCCTCGCCCTGTCCCCCACCGTCAAGGAGGGGTGGGTGCTGCGGGTGAGCGAGGAGCTGGGCGAGCTGCTCGCCGTCGTCACCGGTGAGCCGTTGGTCACGTACCCCGTGACCACGCAGGACATCACGCCGTACGGTAACGGTGCACATCACATCAATTCGATCCTGCAGCCGGCCACGGCGACCGCCGCCCCGGTCGTCGGCCTCGCGGTCACCTCGGCCGCGGCGGTCCCCGGCTGCCAGACCGGCGCCAGCCACGAGACGGACATCGCGGCCGCGGCCCGGTTCGCCGTCGAGACCGCGAAGGCCTTCGGCGGCGGCCGCCTCGACTTCCACGACGCCGAGGAGTTCGACGCCCTCGTGAGCCGCTACGGCTCACTCGCCCACCTGCAGACCCTCGGCAACGCACCCACGGAGTCGTAAGCCATGGCCACCACCAAGAAGAGCGTGGGCAGCGACGACTACGCGCTGTCCAGAGTCCCCAAGGACAAGCGGCTCGGTTTCTGGACGATGCTGCTCCAGTGGCTCGCCCAGTCCGGGTCCATCTCCCAGTTCACGCTGGGCGCCACGATCGGCGTCGGCATGACGTTCGGCGACGCGTTCCTCGCGTTCACGCTGGGCGCCGTGATCCTCGAAGTCGTCATCTTCCTCATCGGCATGGCAGGCATGCGCGAGGGGCTCGCGACGCCGCTGCTGACCCGCTGGGTCGGCTTCGGGCGCAACGGTTCGGCCCTCGTCAGCTTCATCATCGCGGTCAGCCTGGTCGGCTGGTTCGGTGTGCAGAACACGATCTTCGGCGACAGCGTC
Source organism: Streptomyces sp. SDT5-1 (assembly GCF_052245995.1). Lineage (NCBI taxonomy): Bacteria > Bacillati > Actinomycetota > Actinomycetes > Kitasatosporales > Streptomycetaceae > Streptomyces > Streptomyces sp. SDT5-1. The sequence goes on from NZ_CM125963.1 coordinate 2,961,507, forward strand.
TCGTCGCTGGTCGGCGGCCCGTCGTGGCTGTGGTGCGTCGCCGCGGGCCTCGCCATCACGGTCCTCGTGATCTTCGGCTTCCGCTACATGGCGATCTTCGCGAAGATCGTGACGCCGCTGTTCTTCGCGATGGTCGCCTGGTCGGTGATCGACGCGCTCTCCGACCACTCCGTCGGCGACCTGATCAGCTCCCCCGCGCCCGGCCAGGCCATCCCGCTGTCGGTCGCCGCGACCGCCATCGCGGGCGGCTACATGACCGGCGCGATCGTCGCCCCCGAGATGACCCGCTACAACAAGAAGGGCAGCCACGTCTTCCTGCAGACGGCATCCTCGATGGTCCTCTCCGAGTACATCGTCGGCCTGACCGGCGTGCTCCTCGGCCACATGGTCAAGAGCGACCAGGTCTCGCAGATCGTGCTCTCCACGTCCGGCGTCTTCGGCGTCCTCGTCGTCCTGATGTCGACCGCGAAGATCAACGACTGGAACCTGTACGGCTCCTCGCTCGGCGTCGTCAACTTCTTCCAGGTCGTCTTCAAGAAGCGCCTGCACCGCGGCGCCGTCACCATCGCCCTCGGCGTCGCGGGCACCGCCCTCTCGGCGGTCGGCATCATGACCCACTTCACCGAGTTCCTCTCGGTGCTCGGCGTGGCCATCCCGCCCATCGGCGGCATCGTCGTCGCCGAGTACTGGGTGGTCCGCAGGATGCGCAGGCCGCTCGACGAGACCCGCGAGGCGGGCACGCTGCCCTCGACCTCACCGACCTGGGTGCCGATGTCCCTCGTGATCTGGGCCGTCGCCTTCTGCGTCGGCAAGTTCTACGACGGCGGCATCCCGGCCCTGAACTCCCTCGCCACCGCGTTCGTCCTCTACACCGTGCTCGGCCTCCTCGGCTGGATCAGGACGTACGGCACCACCACCCTGGCCGACGACGAGGACACCCTCCCCGGCGCGGCCGAGCAGACCCCCGTAGGAGCGGCATGACCACCCTGGCCACCGAAGAAGCGCAGCGCGAGGTCGTCGAGCTCTGCGCCGAGCTGATCCGCTTCGACACCTCCAACCCGACCAGCGACGAGCGGGACTGCGCCCGCTGGGTCGAAGGCAAGTTGGCCGAGGTGGGCATCGCGTCCGAGTTCGTGGAGAGCGCGCCCGGCCGGGCCAGCGTCATCGCCCGCATCGAGGGCGCCGACCGCACCCGCGGCGCCCTCCTCGTCCACGGCCACCTCGACGTCGTCCCGGCCGACGCCGCCGAGTGGCAGGTCCCACCGTTCTCCGGCGAGATCCGCGACGGCTATCTGTGGGGCCGCGGCGCGATCGACATGAAGGACACGGTGGCCGTGATGCTGGCCACCGCCCGCCACTTCGCGCGCACGGGCACGAAGCCGTCGCGCGACCTCGTCCTCGCGTTCCTCGCCGACGAGGAGGCGGGCGGCAGGTTCGGCGCGCACTGGCTCGTCGAGCACCGCCCCGACCTCTTCGAGGGCGTCACCGAGGCGATCGGCGAGGGCGGCGGATTCTCGTACGCGCTCGACGACACCCGGCGCCTCTACCCGATCGAGAACGCGCAGCGCGGCATGGCGTGGATGGAGCTGACGGCGAACGGACGCGCGGGCCACGGCTCGTCGCCCAACGACGAGAACGCGGTCACCGACCTCGCCGAGTCCCTGACCCGCATCGGCCGCCACACGTTCCCCGTCCGTCTCATCGAGCCCGTACGGGCCCTGCTCCAGAAGGCCGCCGACCTCCAGGGCGTCGACATCGACTTCGACGCCGATGACCTGGACGCCGAGCTGGCCAAGCTGGGGCATGTCGCGGACTTCATGCAGGTGGTGCTCCGCAACTCCGCGAACCCCACCATGTTCACGGCCGGCTACCAGACCAACGTGATCCCCGGAAAGGCGACGGCCCGTGTCGACGGCCGCTTCCTGCCCGGTCACGAGCAGGAACTGATCGACGCGATCGACGCGCTGCTCCTGCCGTCCGTCTCCCGCGAGTGGGTCAACCACGACATCGCGATGGAGACGACGTTCGACGGGCCGCTCGTCGACGCCATGTGCGAGGCGGTGCGCGCCGAGGACCCGGACGGACACCCGGTCCCGTACTGCAACCCGGGCGGCACGGACGCCAAGGCGTTCACCAAGCTGGGTGTGCGCTGCTTCGGCTTCAAGGGCCTGAAGCTGCCGGCCGACCTGGACTACGGGCGGCTCTTCCACGGCGTGGACGAGCGGGTGCCGCTGGAGGGGCTGCGGTTCGGGGTGCGGGTCATGACGCGGCTCTGGCAGGGCTGCTGAGCGGGCGCTCGGCGGCGTACGGCAGCATGGTCGGCATGACCACCACAAGCGCCCGCCCCGCCGCCGACGTCCTCGCCGCCTTCGAGGCGGCCAAGGGATTCATGCCGCTCGGTGAGGGGCTCGCGCTGTACGCCGCCGCCGTCGAGGCGGCGGCGCTCGGCCTCCCGCTCCTGGAGGTCGGCACGTACTGCGGGCGCTCGACGATCCTGCTCGCCGACGCCGCCCGCGCCGCCGGGGTCACCGCGCTCACGGTCGACCACCACCGGGGCAGCGAGGAGCAGCAGCCCGGCTGGGACTTCCACGACCCGGAGACCGTCGACCCGGTCGTCGGCCGCATGGACACGCTCCCGACGTTCCGTCGCACGCTGCACGCGGCGGGCCTGGAGGACCACGTGGTGGCGCTCGTCGGCACATCGCCGCAGGTCGCGAAGGTGTGGGGCGGGGAGCTCGGCCTGGTCTTCATCGACGGCGGGCACACCGACGAGCACGCCACCGCCGACTACGAGGGCTGGGCCCCGCACGTCGCCGACGGCGGGCTCCTCCTCATCCACGACGTCTTCCCGGTGAAGCACGACGAGTGGACGGGACAGGCGCCGTACCGCGTGTACCAGCGGGCTCTCGCGTCCGGCGCGTTCACCGAGGTCTCGGAGCACGACTCGCTGCGCGTCCTGCGTCGAACGGGCGCGGGGATCTGAGCGCGCGGTTAAGGTCGGAAACGTGTCGTACGCAGGTCCGGACCCCCATGGCTTCGACCCCGACGGCTGGGACGGCCGTGACGGGGCGAGGCAGCGCCGCTTCGGCGGGCGCCCCGTGCTCGTCACCTTCGCCGCCCTCGTGCCCACGGCGCTCGCGGCGTGGCTCGTGTGGCAGGTCGTGAGCGGCCCCGGGGACAGCGAGCCGCCGAAGGTGCTGCCCGCGCCCGGCCAGTCGTCGACGGCCTCGCCCTCCTCCGAGAGGCCGTCGAGCCCGGCGCCTTCGACGTCGGGCGCGACGCAGAAGGAGAAGTCCGCCTCCGCCTCACCCTCGAAGACGGGCAAGGCACCCGCGAAACCCGCCGGCGGCGCGGGCCCGCTGCGCGGCAAGGTCGTCGTCATCGACCCTGGTCACAACCCGGGCAACTTCCGGCACACCGCCGACATCAACAAGTCGGTGAACGTGGGCAACGGCTCGAAGGAGTGCGACACCACCGGCACGTCGACGAACGCCGGATACACCGAGGCGCGGTTCACCCTCGACGTCGCCCGCCGCATGCGGACGATCCTCGAGAAGCAGGGCGCGACGGTCGAGCTGACGCAGAACGGCGACCGCGCCTGGGGCCCCTGCGTCGACGAACGCGCCAAGATCGGCAACACGGCCAAGGCCGACGCGGTCGTCTCCGTGCACGCGGACGGCTCGGGCCAGGGCAACCGCGGCTTCCATGTGATCCTTCCCGCATCCGTACGCGCGGGAGCCGCCGACACCACCCCGATCGTCAAGCCGTCACGCGACCTCGGCGAGCGCATCGCGGGCCTCTACGTGAAGGCGACGGGCCAGCCGCCGTCGAACTACATCGGCGGAGGAACCGGCCTCGACACCCGCAGTGACCTGGGAGGACTCAACCTTTCCCGGGTTCCTAAGGTCTTCATCGAGTGTGGCAACATGCGGGACTCGCAGGACGCCGAGCGACTGACATCGGGCGCGTGGCGTCAGAAGGCGGCGCGGGGCATCTCCGAGGGAATCGCGAGTTTCCTCGGCGGGTAAATGTCACCCTGTGGATCTCGGCAGACACTCCCCGGACCCGGGCGATAGTGTCCTCCGTACGATGTGGGGCCACCCCTGCGCTTTGCGCCGCCTCCACCGATGACCGGACGACTGACGAAGGACTTGAAGTGAATATCCGCTCCCTCACTCGAGGCGACGGCGTGGTGATCGGAGCAGCGGTGTTGCTGTTGATCGCCTCGTTCCTCGATATCTACTCCGTCGACGGGGCGCCCGACAGCGTCGAGTTCCCGAACTCCTGGGAGAGCGGCCCTGTTCTCATGAGTGTGGTGCTCGCGGGCATCATCGGCGCGGTACTCATCGTGATCAGCCGCGGTATGCCGCAGCCGCGCAAGGTGGCGGGCATCGACCTCGGCCAGTTCGGCGTCGCGGCCACGGTGCTGGCGGCGTGGGCCGCGCTCGGCAACATCTTCGACCCGCTGGGCGGCGCCGACAACGGCGGCGGCAGCTCCTCCAACAGCGTGAGCCCCGGCATCGGCCTCATCCTCGCCCTGGTCGCCACGCTGATCATGGCCGTCGCCGCGATCGCGACGCCGCTGGTTCCGGCGCTGAAGGGCGCCCTGCTCGGCGCCCCGCGCCCGCAGCAGCCGCAGCCGTACGGGGGCCAGCCGCAGGGGTACGGCTACCCCGGCGCCCAGCAGCAGCCCGGCGGCCCCGGCCAGCAGCCCTACGGGGCGCAGCAGCCGGGTCCCGGTCAGCAGCAGCCGTACGGCGGCCAGCCGCAGCAGCAGGGTGCTCCGGCGCCGCAGGCCGCCGCGCAGCCGGCCGCGGACTTCTCCCCGTTCTGGTTCGCGGTGCCGGTGCCGCGTCCGCTGTACGCGGAGGACGGTTCGCAGGCGCAGGTCGCCGAGCTGGCGCCCGGCACCTGGTACCTGGCGGTCGAGCAGCGGGGCCCCGGCCTCGTCGCGCAGACCCAGGACGGCCGCCGCGGCGTGCTCCAGGACACGAGCGGGATCCAGCGCGGCTGACCCACCGCACGGGGATCAAGGCCCCTCGCCCGTCTTCCGGGCGAGGGGCCTTTCGCGTACAGTCGCGCTCCACGGACAACTGACGGCCCATCAGATACTGGGGGCGCGCATGCGGCTCGGAATCGCACTCGGCTACTGGGGACGCGGCCCCGACCCGGACCATCTGCGACTCGTGCGGGACGCCGAGGAGTTGGGGTACGACTCGGTGTGGACGGCGGAGTCCTGGGGCAGTGACGCTTTCACCCCGCTCACCTGGTTCGCCGCGCACACCTCGCGGATCCGGCTCGGCACGGCGATCGCGCAGATGGCGGCCCGCTCCCCCACGACGACGGCGATGCACGCGCTGACCCTCGACCATCTGTCGGGCGGCCGGATGCTGCTCGGCCTGGGCCTCTCCGGGCCGCAGGTCGTCGAGGGCTGGTACGGGCGCCCGTTCCCCCGCTCGCCGCTCACGGCCACCCGCGAGTACGTCGACGTCGTACGGCAGGTGCTGCGGCGCGAGGGGCCCGTCGAGGTGGCGGGGCGCTTCCACCAGCATCCGTACCGGGGCGAGGACGGCACGGGCCTCGGCAAGGCCCTGAAGCCGATCACGCACCCGCTGCGCTCCGACCTGCCGATCCTCCTGGGCGCCGAGGGGCCCAAGAACATCGCGCAGACCACGCGGATCGCGGACGGCTGGCTGCCGCTGTACTGGTCGCCGACGCGCACCGACGTGTACGAGGCGTCGCTCACCGACCTGCCCGAGGGCTTCACCATCGCACCCATGGCCCGCGCGAAGGTCTGCGACGACGTCGCCGAGGGGCTGCTGCCCGTGAAGGCGATGCTCGGCTTCTACATCGGCGGCATGGGCCACGCGACCCGCAACTTCCACGCCGACCTGATGGCACGCATGGGGTACGAGGCCGAGGCCCGGCGCATCCAGGAGCTGTTCGCCGAGGGGCGCAGGGAGGAGGCGGTGCTCGCGGTGCCGGACGCGTTCGCCGACGAGATCTCGCTCGTCGGTCCGCGCGAACGGATCGCGGAGCGCCTGGAGCTGTGGCGCAAGGGGCCGGTGACGGACCTGCTGGTCCTCTCCCCCGACCCGCACACGATGCGCGTCCTGGCGGAGTTGAACTCGTAGGCGGCTACGAGCCCTTGGTGAGCTGGGAGGCCGACGGCACCTTGTTCGTCACCTCGGCGCCCGCGCTCTTGCCCGCGTCCTTGACGCCGCTGATGACGTCGTCGAAGGAGGACGTCACGTCGCCGAGGCCCTCGCCCTTGCGGAGCTTGGTCGACAGGCCCTTCAGGGACGCGATGCCGGCGGACAGCGGCCCGACCGCCTTCGACAGCGTCGGGTCGCCCTTGGCGTTCTTCACGGCGGCGTTCAACCTGTTGTACGTGAACGCGCCCGCGAGGCCCGCCTTGATCAGCGCGAACTTGCGGCCGTCCGCGCCCGCCTTGAACTTGCCCGCCCGGTACGGCTTCACGATCCACTGGTAGGTGGCGCCCGCCGCGAGCCCGGCGTTCGCCGCGAAGCGGGTCTTGGCGAACTTCTGCTTCTCGGCCTTCGTGGTGGCGCTCGCCGACGCCTTCGTGGTGTCCGCCGTCGAGTCGCTGTCGGAACCGCACGCGGTGCCGCCCGCGAGCAACGCGCCGCACAGCAGGAGTGCCGTGAGCAGACGTCGTACGGACAGGGGGGACCGGGTTACCACCGCATACCTCCGGGGCTGGAGTTGGCACTGGTGGCAGCGTTACCCGGCGGCGCGCGGTGCGCCACCCGGGCGAGCCCGTACGGGTTTCATCGCCCCCCGCGGGGAAAACCGGAGGGGTATGTCTGCGAATCGGCATTACCGAGGGACCAACGAGGCCGCCCGGATCGTGGCGATCGTCGCCGATGCACTCGCCCTGATCCTGGGCCTGTGGATCCTGATGTACCTCCTGGACGCCAACCGGGGCAACGACCTGGTCCAGTTCGTCCACGACGTCTCGGCCTGGCTGGCCGCCTGGTCGCACGACCTGTTCACGTTCGACGAGGGCTGGGCCCGCGTGGTCGCCGGGTACGGCCTGGCCGCCGTGGTCTACCTCTTCGTCGGCCACGCCGTCGCCAACCGCCTGCGCCGCTACTAGCGGTCTAGCAGCAGTCCGGCTCGACGCCCGTCGGGAGGTCCTGGCCGCCGAAGACGGAGCAGGTGGCCTCGTCGCCTCCGAGGGCCGCCACGGCGAGGAGCACCGAACCCGCGGTCCACGTGGTCAGCTCCTCCGGCCAGATCGCCTGGTCGTCGAAGACGTAGCCCGTCCAGTACAGGCCCGTCTCCGGGTCCCGCAGGTGCTGGATGTCCTGGAGGATCGTGAGCGCCCAGTCGGACTCGCCCATCGCCCAGAGCGCGAGGGCGAGTTCGGCGCTCTCGCCGCCCGTCACCCACGGATTGGGGTCGACGCAGCGCACTCCGAGCCCCGGCACGACGAACGTGTCCCAGGACTCCTGGATGCGGGCCTTCGCCGCGGGCCCGCGCAGCGCGCCGCCGAGCACCGGGTAGTACCAGTCCATCGAGTAGCGGTTCTTGTCGAGGAACCGCTCGGGGTGGCTGCGGATGGCGTGGCCGAGCGCGCCGAGCGCCAACTCCCAGTCGGGCTGCGGCTCTTCGCGCTGCTCGGCGATGGCGAGCGCGCAGCGCAGGGCGTGGTGGATCGACGAACTGCCGGTGAGCAGCGCGTCGTTGACCGGCGTGCCGTCCGCCTCGCGCTTCCAGCCGATCTGGCCGCCGGGCTGCTGGAGCCGGAGCACGAACTCCGTCGCCGCGCACACGGCGGGCCACATCCGGTCGAGGAAGGCGTCGTCGCCGGTGGACAGGTAGTGGTGCCAGACGCCGACGGCGATGTACGCGACGAAGTTGGACTCGCGGCCGCGGTCCGTCACGTCGTCCGGATCGCCGTCGCGGTAGGCGGCGCACCAGGAGCCGTCCTCGTTCTGGTTCCTGGCCAGCCACGCGTACGCGCGCTCCGCGGCGTCGTGCTCGCCCGCGACGTCGAGCGCCATGGCGGCCTCGGTGTGGTCCCACGGGTCGAGGTGGTGCCCGCGGAACCACGGTATGGCGCCGTCGGGGCGCTGGATGCCGAGGATCCCTGCGACCGTCCGCGCGGCCTGGTCCTCCGTCAGGACACCGGGCAGGACGAGGAGTTCGGTCCGCTCGGGGCTGCTCACGCAGCGGCCCCGTCGGCCTTCGGCAGGTGCGGCTTCGTGGCGTACGCGACGAAGCTCTTGCCGACGACGGGGTTGAGGAGCCCTTCGGCGACCCGCGTGAGGGCGGGCTTCTTCATGATGTCCCAGACAAGGAGCTTGTGGTACGCACGCACCGGCAGCGCCTTGTCGTTGTCGACGCCGAACGCGCACTTGAGCCACCAGTACGGGGCGTGCAGCGCGTGCGCGTGGTGTGTGCCGTACGGCTTGAGCCCGGCCTCGCGCATCTTGCCGAGCAGCTCGTCGGCCTTGTAGATGCGGATGTGCCCGCCCTCGACCTCGTGATACTCGTCGGACAGCGCCCAGCACACCTTCTCGGGCCCGTAGCGCGGCACCGTGACCGCTATCCGGCCGCCCGGCTTCAGGACGCGCACCATCTCGGCGAGCACTCCCTTGTCGTCGGGGATGTGCTCCATGACCTCGCTGATGATGACGACGTCGAACGACTCGTCGGGGAACGGCAGTTGGAGCGCGTCACCCTCCATGGCGGTGGCGGTCGCGCCGGCCGGGGCCTCCCCCGCCTCCTTCATCGCGGCGAACCACTTGGCGACCTCGGCGATCTCCTCGGCGTTCTGGTCGAGGGCGACGACCTGCGCCCCGCGCCGGTAGCACTCGAACGCGTGCCGTCCGGCCCCGCACCCGAGATCGAGGACGCGGTCGCCCGCGGCGAGCGGGAAACGGGTGAAGTCGACGGTCAGCACGTGGCCCTGCTTTCCTGGGGGGTTTCGGTGACAACTTCGGTGCGTGCGAGGGGTCCGGCCGGCCGCGGCGCGGCCCCCATCGCCTCGCGGTAGAGCTCGGCGGTGCCCTGCGCGGCGCGGGCCCACGTGAAGCGTTCGAGGACCCGGGCGCGGCCCTGCGCGCCGAGCCGGGCGCGCAGCTCGCGGTCGCCGAGCAGCCGGCCGAGCGCCTGGGCGAGCGCGCCCGCGTCGCCGGTCGGCACGGACAGGCAGGTCTCGCCGTCGCGGCCCGCGACCTCGGGGATGGCCCCGCCGGTGGTGGCGACGAGCGGGGTGCCGGTGGCCATGGCCTCGGCGGCGGGCAGCGAGAACCCCTCGTACAGCGAAGGCACGCAGGCGACCTGCGCCGAGCGGACGAGGTCGACGAGCTCCTGGTCGCTGATGCCCTTGACGAACTCGACGGCGCCCTCGAGCCCGTACCGCTGCATCGCCTGCGCGACCGGGCCCTCCTCGGGCCGCTTGCCGACGACGACGAGGTGCGCGTCGGGCTGCTCGGCGCGCACCTTGGCGAGCGCCTCGACGAGGTACACGAGCCCCTTGAGCGGCACGTCGGCGCTCGAGGTCGTCACGATCCGGCCCGGCACCTCCGGCACGGCCGGATTCGGCGAGAACAGGTCGGTGTCGGCGCCGATGTGCACGACGTTGATCCGGCCGGGGCGCACGCCCAGGTGCTGGACGATCTCGTCGCGCGAGGTGCCGGAGACGGTGACCACGGACGGCAGGCGGCGCGCGACGCGCTTCTGCATGCGCGTGAACGCGTACCAGCGGCGCTTGGACATCCGCTGCTGCCAGTTCTCGGCCGCGTCGAGCTCCAGCTGCCGGTCCACGGTGATCGGGTGGTGGATGGTGGTGACGAGCGGGGCACCGATGTCGCCCAACAGGCCGTAGCCGAGGGTCTGGTTGTCGTGCACGACGTCGAACTCGCCGCGTCTGGCGCGCAGATGGCGGCGGGCGCGCAGCGAGAACGTCAGCGGCTCGGGAAAGCCGCCGGTCCACATCGTGCCGACCTCCAGCGCGTCGACCCAGTCGCGGTACTCGTCGCGCTTGGGTGTACGAAAGGGGTCGGGGCTGCGGTACAGGTCGAGGCTCGGCAGCTCGGTGAGCGAGAGACCCGCCAGGCCCTCGCCCTCGTCGAGCACGGGGTACGGCTGCGCGCCGATCACCTCGACGCGGTGCCCGAGCCGGACCAGCTCGCGCGAGAGGTGACGGACGTACACCCCCTGACCACCGCAGAACGGGTTGCCTTTGTACGTGAGGAGAGCGATACGCAAGGACTCCGCGGTCACTCCAGGCCACCCTTCTTCCTGCTTGCCCGTGGACACTACGTGGGACGCTAATCTAGAACAAGTTTCAGACTTGATCGTTCAAGAGCATCGAATCTACCGGCTGGTAGCCAGGCCGTAAGGGGTGGATCAGGTGATTCACGCCACGGCGGGCTCCACGGGACACGGAAAGCCTTCTGATGACAGCTCCGGACCCGAGAACCACCACCCGTCCGACCCCCGCGCTCACCGAGCGTCAGGAGGCCAGGCGGCGCCGGATCCTGCACGCCAGCGCGCAGCTCGCGGCGCGCGGCGGGTTCGACGCGGTGCAGATGCGGGAGGTCGCCGAGTCGTCCCAGGTCGCGCTCGGCACGCTGTACCGCTACTTCCCGAGCAAGGTGCACCTCCTGGTCGCGACCATGCAGGACCAGCTCCAGCACATGCACACCACGGTCCGCAAGCGGCCGCCGGCTGGTGACACCCAGGCGGAGCGGGTGGCCGAGACGCTGATGCGGGCCTTCCGCGCACTCCAGCGCGAGCCGCACCTCGCGGACGCGATGGTGCGGGCGCTGACCTTCGCGGACCGGAGCGTGAGCCCCGAGGTCGACCAGGTGTCCCGGCAGACCACGGCGATCATCCTCGACGCGATGGAGCTCGACGACCCGACGCCGGAGCAGCTCTCGGCGGTACGGGTCATCGAGCACACATGGCACTCCGCGCTCATCACCTGGCTCTCGGGCCGCGCCTCCATCGCTCAGGTCAAAATCGACATCGAGATGGTGTGCCGTCTGATCGATCTGTCGTCTCCCCGTCAGCCGTGACCCGCCCTGCGGTTGCGCTCCCGGGGCTCGGCCCCGGACCCCGCGCCTCAATCGCCGGCGGGGCTCGATGTGCTCAATCGCCGCCGATCGCGGTCGGCATTTCGAGCCCCTGCGGCGATTGAGCAGCGGGGTCCGGGGCGGAGCCCCGCGGCCGTGACACCGGTGCAGGCCGCGATTCAGTCCTCCGGGGGAAAGACGACCTCCCCCGTGTCCACCAGCGTGAGCGTGATCGCCTCCACGGGGCAGCCCTCCGCCGCCGCGAGCACCCGCTCGTTCGCGTCGCCGTCCGGTTCCACCGGGTGCGACTGCCGCGCGCTGTCGAGGCGGAATCCGTCCGGCGCCGTGTTCACGCACATCGCGGAGCCGATGCACACGCTCCGGTCGACCTCCACATGCCACCGGTCACCCATGCTCAGCTCGCCTCCGGCTCGTACCCCGCGGGCAGGTGGATCATCTTGTGCTCGAAGTACTCCCCGTACCCCTCGGGCCCGAACTCCCGCCCGAGACCGGAGTTCTTGTAGCCGCCGAACGGCCCGAGCATGTCGAGGCTGAACGTGTTCACGCTGTACGTCCCCGTGCGCACCTGCCGCGCGATGTCGACGCCGTGCGCGGTGTCGGACGTCCACACGCTGCCGGACAGCCCGTAGTCGGAGTCGTTCGCGATCTTCACGGCCTCGGCCTCGTCCCCGTACGGGAGCAGGCAGATGACCGGGCCGAAGATCTCCTCGCGGGCGATCCGCATGGAGTTGTCGACGTCGCCGAAGAGCGTCGGCTCGACGTACCAGCCCCGCTCGAAGCCCTTCGGGACGCCGCCGCCCGTGAGGATCTTGGCGCCCTCGTCCTGGCCGATGCGGATGTAGTCGAGGGAGCGCTGCTGCTGGCGCCGCGCGACGAGCGGGCCGACCTCGGTCGTCGGGTCGAGCGGGTCGCCGACCTTGAGCGCGGAGGCCGCCCCCGCGAACGCGTCGGCGAACTCGTCGTAGCGCGAGCGCGGCACGAGGATCCGGGTCTGCGCCACACAGGCCTGCCCGTTGATCATCCACGCGAACGGGACGATGCCGGAGACGGCGGCCGTGGCGTCGGCGTCCTCCAGGATCACGGCGGCTGACTTGCCGCCGAGTTCGAGGGTGACGCGGGTGAGGTTGCGCGCCGCGACCTCCATGACGCGCTTGCCCGCCGGCACGGAACCGGTGAAGGAGACCTTGTCGATGCCGGGGTGCCCGACGAGGTACTCGCTGACCTCGCGGTCTGCGGGAAGGATGGAGAGCACGCCCTCCGGGAGTCCCGCCTCGGTCGCGATCTCGGCGAGCAGATACGCGTCGAGCGGCGTCTCGGGCGAGGTCTTGAGGATCACCGGGTTCCCGGCGAGCAGCGCGGGCGCGAGCTTTGCCGCGGCGGTGAACTGCGGGACGTTCCACGGCACGACGGCCGCGACGACGCCGACGGGTTCACGGCGGACGAGCAGCTTGCCGAGGGCGCCGTCGCGCGTCTCCTCGTACGTGAAGTTCCTGGCGACGTTGATCGCGGAGTCCCAGACCATCATCGCGGCGAGCGCCTGCACCATGATCCCGGAGGTGTACGGGGTGCCGTTCTCGCTGCTGATGACGCGGGCGATCTCCTCGTGCCGGGCCGCGAACGCGTCCTTGATCCTCGTGATCACCTCGATGCGCTCGTCGAGGCTCATGCGGGGCCAGGGCCCGTCCTCGAAGGCGCGGCGGGCGACGGCCACGGCGCGGTCGACGTCGGCGGGCGCGGCGTGCGGCACCCGGCCGAAGACCTCGCCGGTGTGCGGCGAGACGACGTCGATGACCTCCTTGCCGAGCGGGTCGGTCAACTCCCCGCCTATGAACAGCTGTCCGTATTCCAAGAGCTCGGTCATGGCCGGCATCCTCACGCACGACAATTCTGACGGTGTTTCAGAACTGATACCAGTTCTAGTAACGATCCGGAAGGGCGCGGTGGGAGCGGGGAGGCCGCTCCGCGACCCCCGGGATACGGTTCGCCCGGGCGACCATTGAAACGAGTTCTACAAGTTCCCGTACAGTGGCGGCAGTTCGGCTGGAGCGGCGGAGGGTGTCCGATGGCAGAGGCGACGCAGGTGACCGACCACAGCGGGGGCGTGCACAGCATCCGCGTACCGATCCCCGACAACCCGCTCGGCTACACGCTCGTCTACCTCGTCGACACGGACGCGGGCCCCGTGCTCGTCGACACCGGCTGGGACGATCCGGCCTCCTGGGACGCGCTGTCCGCGGGCCTGACGGCCTGCGGCACGAGCGTCTCCGAGCTCACCGGCGTCCTCATCACGCACCACCACCCGGACCACCACGGCCTGTCGGCGAAGGTGCGGGAGGCGTCCGGGGCGTGGATCGCCATGCACGAGGCGGACGCCGCGGTGGTGCGGCGCACCCGCGAGAACAAGCCGGCGCGCTGGTACGCGTACATGGTGGCGAAGCTGGTCGCGGCCGGTGCGCCCGAGGACCACATCGCCCCGCTGATCGCGGCCCGCGACTCCGGGAAGCCCCGTCAACTGCCGGGCTTCGCACCCGCGTTGCCGGACCGCACCATCACCCCCGGCGACCTCCTCGACCTGCCGGGCCGCAGGCTCCGCGCGATCTGGACGCCGGGCCACACGCCGGGACACGTCTGCCTGCACCTGGAGGAGGAGCACCCGGAGGGCCGCGCGGGCCACGGCAGGCTCTTCTCCGGCGACCACGTCCTGCCGGGCATCACCCCGCACATCGGTCTCTACGAGGACCCCGACGACGCCACCGTCACCGACCCGCTCGGCGACTACCTCGACTCCCTCGAACGGATCGGGCGCCTGAACCCGGCGGAGGTGCTGCCCGCCCACCAGCATCCGTTCGCCGACACCCCGGCCCGCGTACGGGAGTTGCTCGACCACCACGAGGAGCGCCTCACCGGACTCCTCGGCCTCCTCTCCACTCCCCTCACCCCCTGGCAGCTCGCCGAGCGCATGGAGTGGAACCGCCCCTGGGCCCAGATCCCCTACGGCTCCCGCAACATCGCGGTCTCCGAGGCGGAGGCCCACCTCCGCCGCCTCGAGAAGACGGGCCGCGTGGAGCAGGTCCCGGGCAGCGACCCCGTGCGGTACGCGGCGGTCGGTTAGCACCCCCGATCTTTGCCGCGCCTTTCATGGAAGAGGCGCCCACGGGGGCGTATCTTCGGCCCCCAAGAGGCTGGAACAACAAGGGGGCACCCGCCGATGACGCCGGACGAGGCTGTGGTCGGCCGGACGGGGAAGCTGGTCGTCGGCACACGTGGGGCCGAAGGTCCGGGCGAGGTACTGGTGCAGGTCAGGGGCGGGACCGAGACCTTTCTCGCGTACTCGGACGAGCCCCTGCCCCGGCACGCCACCGTGCTCGTGATCGAATCCCGCGGCAGCCGGCAGGTCTCGGTCATGGCCTGGCACGACCCTCTCCTCTCCGGTGGCGAGGGCGGCTCCCGCTAAGGAGACGTACAGGCATGTTCGGATATCGCGTTCCCGCGCCCGACGAGGCGATGCTGATCTCGGGCGGCAGGCGGGGACTTGGGGGAGCTCCGTTCCGCGTCGTCACCGGACACGGGAAGTTCGTGCTTCCCGTGTTCCGCAAGACCCGCTTCCTGTCGCTCGCGATGATGGAGGCCGAGGTCGTCGAGAAGTGCGTGACCCGGCAGGGCATCGCCCTGACCGTGCGCGCGGTCATCGCGTTCAAGGTCGGCAACGACCACGAGTCGATCGTCAACGCCGGTCAGCGTTTCCTCTCCGACCAGGACCAGATGTCGGTCCTGACCGGCCGGATCTTCGCGGGCCACCTGCGTTCGATCATCGGCTCGATGACGGTCGAGGAGATCGTCACGGAACGCCAGAAGCTGGCGACGGAGGTCCTGGACACGTCGAAGTCGGAGATGGCGAAGATCGGCCTGCACGTCGACTCGCTCCAGATCCAGTCCATCGACGACGGCGACACCGGCTACATCGAGGCGATGTCGCGCCCGCACAAGGCGGCCATCCAGCGGCAGGCGAAGATCGCGCAGGCGCAGGCGACGCAGGCGGCGGCCGAGGCCGAGCAGGAGTCGTCGCGGCGGCAGGCCGAGTACGCGCGGCAGACCGCGATCGTGCAGGCCGAGTACAACGCGGACGTGGACCGCGCCAAGGCGCAGGCCGAGCAGGCGGGTCCGCTGGCCCTCGCCCACGCGCAGCAGGAGGTGCTCGAGGCGCAGACGGAGCTCGCGCTGAAACAGGCCGAGCTGCGGGAGAAGGAGCTGATCTCCGAGGTGGTCAAGCCGGCGCAGGCGGACGCGGAGCGGATCCGGGTGCTGGCGCTCGCGGAGGCCGAGCGTACGAAGATCCAGGCGGAGGCCGCGGCGTCGTACGACCGGGTGGCGCTCGACCGGATGCTCATCGACCAGCTGCCGCAGATCGTGAAGGAGGCGTCGGCGGGGCTCGCCGGCGCGAACGTCAACGTCCTGAACGGGGCGGACGGCCTGGGCGAGATCGCGGCGGGCCTCGTCGGCCAGGGCCTCACGATCCTCGACTCGGTCCGCAAGAACCTCTCCGGGGAGTCCCCGGACGGCGTCGGCTCGGCGGTGGAGCGCTACGTGGGTGCTCCGCGCGGCGGCGCGGACGACGGCCCGGTCGACGTCCGCTGAGGCGGCGGAGCCCCAGGGGACGCGGCCACGGTGCCGGGTACAGTTAGGGCGTCGTAGTACGTACGTACGAGGGGAAGCCGGTGCAAATCCGGCGCTGACCCCGCAACCGTGAGAGCCGGAACACCTCGCACGTACGCGCTCGGCTCACGACCGTCGAGGAATACGGAGCCGGAGCCGCCCGGTGCCCCCGTGTGCCGCGCCGCCCCGCTCCCCGCAGGGAGAGGCAGCCCGCCCCACCATGAACATGCGCCGCAGCACCGCGCTCGTCGCCGCGACCATCGCGATCGGCGCCTTGGGCGCGCACGCCGCGGCCGCGGACAGTGCCTCCCCCTCCCCGAAGGTGACCGTCCCGTCCGGCCTCTACGGCAAGGGCGACCCCACGTACGACGGCGTGTGGCGGCAGTCCCTCGCGCTCGTCGCGCAGCACGAGGTGGGCGTGAAGCCCGCCGCGAAGGCCGTCGACTGGCTGGCGGGCCAGCAGTGCGAGAACGGCGGCTTCGCCGCCTACCGCGCCGAGCCCGGAAAGCCCTGCGACACCAAGACGAAGATCGACAGCAACGCCACCGCGGCCGCCGTCCAGGCCCTCGCCGCGGTCGGCGGCCGCGACGGCGAGGTCGCCAAGGGCGTCGACCGGCTGAAGAAGAGCCAGAACGCCGACGGAGGCTGGGGCTACGGCCTCGGCATGGACAGCGACGCGAACTCCACGTCCGTCGTCGTCGGCGCGCTCGTCGCGGCGGGCGAGAAGCCGTCCGAGGTGAAGTCCTCCAAGGGGAGGACCGCGACCGACGCCCTCGCCTCCCTCGCCCTGCCGTGCTCCAAGGGCGAGGACGGCGGTGCTCTCGCCTACCAGCCCGACAAGAAGGGCGGGCTCGCCGCGAACGCCGACGCCACCGCGGCCGGCGTGCTCGGCGCCCTCGGCACCGGCTTCGCGCCCGACAAGGGCTCCGCCCCGGACTCGTACACCTGCGAGGACGGCAAGGACGCGAAGGCGCTCGCCCACAACGGCGCCGTGTACCTCCAGAACCAGCTCCAGCCGCGCCTGTACCTGAAGTCCCAGCTCGCCGGCGCCAAGGACCAGCCCGACTACGGCAACACGGCCGACGCGATCACCGCCGTCGCCGCCGCGGAGGGCACCAAGTACACGAAGGACCCGTACACCTGGCTGGAGAAGAACGCGCAGGACTGGGCCGCGCAGACCGGACCCGCCGCCTACGCCGAGCTGATCTTCGCCGCGCGGGCCACCGGCAACGACCCGCGCGACTTCGGCGGCACCGACCTGGTGAGCGCCCTGAACAAGACGGGCCCCGAGCCCGCCTCCACGAAGTCCTCCGCCTCCGACCCCGACGAGAAGAAGGACGACGGCGGCAGCGGAGCCAACTGGTGGATCATCAGCGTGATGTTCATCGCCGCGGTCGGCGCCGGCTTCCTGCTCAGCGGCCGCAAGAAGCAGCAGCCGTGACCGCGCGGAGGTGGACCGGGCTCCTGCTCGGCCTGCTCGCGCTGGTGCTCGGCGTCGTGGCGGCCGCCCCCGCGCAGGCGGCCGGGTACCGGTACTGGTCGTTCTGGGAGCGGGACGGCAAGCAGGCATGGACGTACGCGACGGCGGGCCCCTCGCAGACCAAGCCGTCGGACGGGGACGTGCAGGGCTTCCGGTTCGCGGTGAGCGAGGACTCCGAGGACGCGAAGCAGCCGCGCGGCGCCGCGGACTTCGACACGATCTGCGCCGACACCCCCGCCAAGGACGGCGAGAAGCGGATCGCCCTGGTCATCGACGCGGGCACGGCGGCCGACGCCCCGTCGGGCGAGACCCCGCCGAAGCCGCGCACCGCGTGCGCGCAGGTGGCCGAGGACGCGACGAGCGCCGACGCGCTGGCCGCCGTCGCGAAGCCGCTGCGCTACGACAGCAGCGCGATGCTGTGCGCGATCTCCGGCTACCCGAAGGCGGGCTGCGGCGAGCAGGTGTCGGGCGAGAAGACCGACAAGGCGTCCGGACAGCCGGCCGAGAAGAACGCTGGCGACTCCGGGGACTCCGGCCCGTCCGTCGGCCTCATCGCGGGCATCGCCGTGGTCGTCGTGCTCGGTGTCGGGGCGGGCGTGCAGGCCCGACGCCGCCGCGGCTGACCCGATGTCCGCTCGTACGCTGCGCGCCCCGCGGGCGCACCGCTCCAACGCCCTGCATCCGGGCGCCTGGTGGATCTGGGCGCTCGGCCTCGGCACGGCCGCGTCCCGCACCACGAACCCGCTGCTGCTCGCGCTCCTGATCGGCGTCGCGGGTTACGTGGTGGCGGCGCGCCGCACCGAGGCGCCGTGGGCGCGCTCGTACGGGGCGTTCGTGAAGCTGGCGCTCGCGGTCCTCGGCATCCGTCTGGTCTTCGCGACGCTCCTCGGCTCGGCGATCCCCGGCACCCACCTCCTGGTCACGCTTCCCGAGGTCCCGCTGCCTGACTGGGCGCAGGGCGTCCGCATCGGCGGCCCCGTCACCCTCGAAGGCCTGGTCTTCGCCCTGTACGACGGCCTGAAGCTGGCCACGCTGCTGATCTGCGTGGGCGCCGCGAACGCCCTCGCGTCGCCGTCCCGGCTCCTCAAGTCCCTGCCGGGCGCGCTGTACGAGGCCGGGGTCGCGGTCGTCGTCGCGATGACGTTCGCCCCGAACCTGGTCGCGGACGTGCGCAGGCTGCGGGCTGCGCGGCGGCTGCGGGGCCGCCCCGACAAGGGCCTGCGCGGGCTGCTCCAGGTCGGCCTCCCGGTCCTCGAAGGGGCGCTGGAACGCTCGGTGGCGCTCGCCGCCGCGATGGACGCGCGCGGCTACGGCCGCACCGCCGAGGTGCCGCCCGCCGTCCGCCGGGCCACGGCCGCGCTCACCCTCGGCGGACTCATCGGGGTGTGCGCGGGAACGTACGGGCTGCTCGCCGCGTCCGGCGCCGGATACGGGCTCCCGGTCCTACTGGCGGGGGTCGCGGCGGCGCTCGGCGGTCTGTGGCTGGGCGGCCGGCGCACGGTCCGCACCCGCTACCGGCCCGACGTGTGGGGCGTCAGGGCCTGGCTCGTCGCGGCGTCGGGGGCGGCGGCCGCGGCGGTGATGATCTGGGCGGGCGCCCGTGACCCGGCGGCCCTCCAGCCGCCCGTCGTGCCGCTCGCGGCGCCCTCGCTGCCGCTGTGGCCCGCGGCGGGCATCCTGCTCGGGCTCCTCCCGGCCTTCCTCGCACCCGCTCCCGCTCCCGACAAGCCGACGGAGGCAGCGTCATGATCCGCTTCGAGAACGTCTCCGTCACCTACGACGACGCACCGGAGCCCACCGTCCGCGGCATCCACCTCCACGTGCCGGAGGGCGAGTTGATGCTGCTCGCGGGCCCTTCGGGCGTCGGCAAGTCCACGCTCCTCGGAGCGGTGAGCGGGCTCGTGCCGCACTTCACCGGCGGCACGCTCGCCGGCCGGGTCACGGTCGCGGGCCGCGACACCCGCACCCACAAGCCGCGCGAACTCGCCGACGTCGTCGGCACGGTGGGCCAGGACCCGCTCGCGCACTTCGTGACGGACACGGTCGAGGACGAACTCGCGTACGGCATGGAGTCGTTGGGCCTGAGCCCGCAGGTCATGCGCCGCCGCGTGGAGGAGACCCTCGACCTCCTCGGCCTCGCGGACCTGCGCGACCGCCCCATCTCCACGCTCTCCGGAGGCCAGCAGCAGCGCGTCGCGATCGGCTCCGTCCTCACCCCGCACCCTCAGGTCCTGGTCCTCGACGAACCGACGTCGGCCCTCGACCCTGCGGCCGCCGAGGAGGTCCTCTCGGTCCTGCAACGCCTGGTCCACGACCTCGGCACGACGGTCCTCATGGCGGAACACCGCCTGGAGCGGGTCATCCAGTACGCGGACCAGGTGGCGCTGTTGCCGGCGGCCGGGGAGCCGCTGAGGGTGGGCGCCCCGGCCGACATCATGGCGATCTCCCCGGTGTACCCACCGGTGGTGGGCCTGGGCCGCTTGGCGGGTTGGACGCCGCTGCCCCTGACGGTGCGGAACGCGAGGCGAGCGGCGGGAGACCTGAAACACCGACTGGCATCCACAGCCATGGGGGCCGATCGAGCAGCTCGGCCAGATCAAGCCCCTGCAGGGGGTACCCCCGGACGGAGTCTGGGGGAGATTGAGCAGCGGGGCCCGGGGCGGAGCCCCGCGACCGCAACCCCTCTGGCCGCAACGAAAAACCTCGGCGTAAGAAGAGGCCGCATCGAAGCCCTCCGCCACATCGACCTCACGGTCACCACCGGCGAGGTGCTCGCCCTGATGGGCCGCAACGGCGCCGGAAAGTCCACTCTCCTCTCCACCCTCGTCGGCCTGATCAAGCCGACCTCGGGAACGGTCACGGTCGGCGGAGCCACCCCGCACAGGACGACCCCCCGCGACCTCATCCGCAAGGTCGGCCTGGTCCCCCAGGAACCCCGCGACCTCCTCTGCGCCGACACGGTCGCGGCGGAGTGCGCCGCGGCGGACAAGGACGCGGGCGCCGCCCCCGGCACCTGCCGCGCCCTCCTCACCGACCTGCTCCCCGGCATCGCCGACGACACCCACCCGCGGGACCTCTCGGAGGGCCAGCGCCTCACGCTCGCGCTGGCCGTCGTGCTGACCGCGGCCCCGCCCCTGCTCCTCCTCGACGAGCCGACGCGCGGCCTGGACTACGCGGCGAAGGCCCGCCTCGTCGCGATCCTGCGGAACCTCGCGGCGGAGGGCCACGCCATCGTGATGGCGACGCACGACGTGGAGCTGGCGGCCGAGCTGACCCACCGGGTGGCGATCCTCGCGGACGGCGAGATCGTGGCGGACGGCCCCACCCCCGACATCGTCACGGCGTCCCCGTCGTTCGCCCCGCAGGTCGCCAAGATCCTCGCGCCGCAGCGCTGGCTCACGGTCTCCGAGGTACGGGAGGCGCTGGCGTGACGGCGACCACGACACCGCAGGACACCACGGGCCGCGCGAACCCCGTACGCCTCGGGCCCCGCTCCGTCGCCGCCCTGCTCCTGGTCAGCGCCGTCGGTGTGGTCGGGATCGGCTGGCCGTTGATCACCGGCCCCGGTTCCGAGGTGAACGCGCACGCGGCGGACGCGCCGTGGCTGTTCGCGGCGCTGCTCGTGCTGCTCGTCGCGGTGGTCGCCGCGACGATCTCGGAGTCCGGGCTCGGCCCGAAGGCGGTGGCCATGCTGGGCGTGCTTGCGGCGGCCGGGGCGGCGCTGCGGCCGATCGGCGCGGGCACGGCGGGCATCGAGCCGATGTTCTTCCTGATGGTGCTCAGCGGCCGGGTCCTGGGGCCGGGGTTCGGCTTCGTACTCGGGTCGCTGAGCATGTTCGCGTCCGCGCTGCTCACCGGGGGTGTGGGGCCGTGGATGCCGTTCCAGATGCTGTCGATGGGCTGGTTCGCGATGGGCGCGGGTCTGCTGCCGGGCGCGGCGTCGCTGCGGGGGCGCGCCGAGCGGGTGATGCTCGCGGCGTACGGGTTCCTGGCGGCGTTCGCGTACGGCACGATCATGAACCTCGCGGGCTGGCCGTTCATGAACGCGCTCGCCTCGTCCGTGGCGTACCAGCCGGACGCGGCACTGCACGAGAACCTGGCCCGTTTCCTCGCCTACTGCGCGGCGACGTCGCTCGGCTGGGACCTGGGGCGGGCCGCGCTCACGGTCGTGCTGACGCTGGTGGTCGGCGGGGCGGTGCTGAAGGCGCTGCGGCGGGCGACGAGGCGGGCCGCGTTCGAGGCGCAGGTCACATTCGACGGGCCGCGCTCGTGAGGCCTCCCACATGACCCAGGTCACGTACTAACCAGAACCGTAGAGCGGAGCCTCACCACCCCCAGCCCACACAACGGACATTTCGCCCATACACTCTCAATCCAATATCTAGTCCGACTTTCCTTAGTAAATGCCGACCTTGCTCGGGCCCGGCGGTCTTTGTTTCGGTGGAACCACCGCACGGCACCACGCCTTGCACTCCCCTGCCTCCGACGGAAGGTTCCGTTTTGACCGCCACGCTCCTGCGCCGCATCGCCACTCCGAAGAAGGCCGTCGCCGGCGTCGCGCTCGCCGCCGCCACGACAGGTGTCCTCTTCGCCTCGGCCCCGGCCCAGGCCGCGTCGACGTCGGGCTCGGCGAAGGCCATCGCCCAGCAGAAGATCTCGAACTCGGCCGAGTTCAGCTGCTTCGACAAGATCGTGTCCCACGAGAGCGGCTGGAACCCGAACGCGACGAACGCGTCCACCGGCGCCTACGGCCTGGTCCAGGCGCTGCCGGCCAACAAGATGGCGTCGTCCGGCTCCGACTGGAAGACGAACCCGGAGACCCAGATCGACTGGGGCATCAAGTACATGAACGACCGCTACGGCAGCGCCTGCGGCGCCTGGTCCCACTGGCAGGCCAACGGCTGGTACTGACCGGCCCTGAACTGACCGGCCCTGAAACGAGGCGGCACCTTCCGGTGCCGCCTCGTTCTCGTTTGTCGTCACCTTGCGGGACCGAACCACTCGGCGACCTCGGCGCCGCCGCCCGGAAGCCTCCGGCTGCCTACGGCGGATCTAGAGCCGCTGGATGATCGTCCCCGTCGACAGCGCTCCGCCCGCGCACATCGTGATCAGCGCGAACTCCTTGTCGCGGCGCTCCAGTTCATGGAGGGCCGTCGTGATGAGGCGGGCGCCGGTCGCGCCCACGGGGTGGCCGAGGGCGATCGCGCCGCCGTTCACGTTCACCTTCTCCAGGTCCTGCTCGAAGACCTGCGTCCAGCTCAGCACCACCGAGGCGAACGCCTCGTTGATCTCGACGACGTCGATGTCCTTCAACGTCATGCCCGCCTTGCCGAGCACCGCCCGCGTCGCGTCGATCGGCCCGTCGAGGTGGTAGTGCGGATCCGCCCCGACCAGCGCCTGCGCCACGATCCGGGCCCGCGGCTTCAGCTTCAGCGCCCGCGCCATCCGCTTCGAAGCCCACATGATCGCCGACGCCCCGTCGGAGATCTGCGAGGAGTTCCCTGCCGTGTGCACGGCGGTCGGCATGACGGGCTTGAGCCCGGCGAGACCCTCCATGCTGGTGTCGCGCAGCCCTTCGTCGCGGTCGACGAGCCGCCACATGCCCTGCCCGGCGGCCTGCTCCTCCTCCGTGGTGGGCACCTGCACGGCGAACGTCTCGCGCTTGAAGCGCTCCTCGGCCCAGGCGGTGGCGGCCCGCTCCTGGGAGACGAGCCCGAGCGCGTCCACGTTCTCCCGGGTCAACTCCCGCTTGCGCGCGATGCGTTCGGCCGCCTCGAACTGGTTGGGCAGGTCCACGTTCCACTCGTCGGGGAACGGCTTGCCCGGCCCGTGCTTCGAACCAGACCCGAGCGGCACCCGCGACATCGCCTCGACGCCGCAGCTGATCCCCACGTCGATGACGCCCGCCGCGATCATGTTCGCGGTCATGTGCGAGGCCTGCTGGGACGAGCCGCACTGACAGTCCACGGTCGTCGCGGCGGTCTCGTACGGGAGCCCCATCGTGAGCCACGCCGTGCGCGCCGGGTTCATGGACTGCTCGCCCGCGTGCGTGACCGTGCCGCCCACGATCTGCTCCACGCAGTCCGGCTGAATGCCGGTGCGCCCGAGGAGTTCGCGGTACGTCTCGCCCAACAGATAGGCGGGGTGGAGATTGGCCAGCGCGCCGCCGCGCTTGCCGATCGGGGTGCGTACGGCTTCGACGATGACGGGCTCGGCTGCCATGACCTACGTCCTCTCCAGGATTCCCGGACCAGCACGACCAGAACTGGGCGGATCTCGCGGCGGACCGCGTGCGCGCGAAACTAGAACGCGTACCAGTTCTGCTTGCAGTCTCGGGGCCCTTACCCCCGGTACGCAAGGGGCTTGCACGCACAACGCACCGAACCGACACGGCCGTGGCCCTTGCCACTTCTAGAACCCGTTATTACCTTCACAGCCACAACTGACGGATCGTCAGACCACCACGGGAGTGACTCCATGCCGTGCCCCGCGCTGCCCGACGGGTTCGACTTCACCGACCCCGATCTCCTCCAACACCGCGTGCCATACCCGGAGTTCGCCCAGCTCCGCCAGGCCGAGCCGGTCCGCTGGATCCAGCAGGAGACCGGCATATCCGGCTTCGACGACTCCGGCTACTGGGCGGTGACCCGGCACGCCGACGTCAAATACGTCTCCACCCACCCGGAGATCTACTCGTCCAACATCAACACCGCCGTGATCCGCTTCAACTCGTCGATCGAGCGCGACCAGATCGACGTCCAGAAGATGATCATGCTCAACATGGATCCGCCCGAGCACACCCGGGTGCGCCAGATAGTGCAGCGCGGGTTCACGCCGCGCGCCATCCGGTCCCTGGAGGACAGGCTCAGGAACCGCGCCCGCGACATCGTCGCCGAGGCGGTCCGACAGGCGGGCCCCGACGGGGCGTTCGACTTCGTCACGAACGTCGCCGTCGAGCTGCCGCTCCAGGCCATCGCCGAACTCATCGGCATCGAGCAGAAGGACCGCGCGAAGGTCTTCGACTGGTCGAACAAGATGGTCGCGTACGACGACCCCGAGTACGCGATCACCGAGGAGATCGGCGCCGAGGCCGCCATGGAGATCGTCGGCTACGCGATGAACCTCGCGGCCGACCGCAAGAAGTGCCCGGCCAAGGACATCGTGACGCAGCTGGTCGCGGCCGAGGACGAGGGCAACCTGTCGTCCGACGAGTTCGGCTTCTTCGTGATCCTGCTCGCCGTCGCCGGCAACGAGACGACCCGCAACGCCATCACCCACGGCATGCACGCCTTCCTCACCCACCCCGACCAGTGGGAGCTCTACAAGCGGGAGCGCCCGAGCACCGCGGCCGAGGAGATCGTGCGCTGGGCGACCCCCGTCGTCTCCTTCCAGCGGACCGCCACGCAGGACACCGAGCTGGGCGGGCAGAAGATCAAGGCGGGCGACCGGGTCGGCCTCTTCTACTCCTCCGCCAACCACGACCCCGAGGTCTTCGAGAACCCGGACAGCTTCGACATCACCCGGGACCCGAACCCGCACCTCGGCTTCGGCGGCGGGGGACCGCACTTCTGCCTCGGCAAGTCCCTGGCCATCCTGGAGATCGACCTGATCTTCAACGCCCTGGCGGACGCGGTTCCCGACCTCCGTCTGGCAGGCGATCCCCGCCGCCTGCGCGCGGCATGGCTGAACGGCGTGAAGGAGCTCCAAGTGGCTGCTGCCGGGGCCCCGACAGCACATACGTGAGCCCGAACCCGGCGCCCACCACCACCGCCCCGCCCACCGCGTCGAGCACCCAGTGGTTCCCCGTCGCCACGATCGCGGACACCGTGAACAGCGGGTGGAGAAGGCCCAGCGCCTTCATCCACCACCGCGGGGCGAGGGCCACGATCACGACGCCGCACCACAGCGACCAGCCGAAGTGCAGCGACGGCATCGCCGCGTACTGGTTGGTGACCGCGGTCAGCGTCCCGTAGTCCGGCTTCGAGAAGTCCTGCACGCCGTGGACCGTGTCGATGAAGCCCAGCGTGGGCATCAGGCGCGGCGGCGCGAGCGGGTACAGCCAGAAGCCGACGAGGGCCAGGACCGTCGCGAATCCGAGGGAGGCGCGCGCCCAGCGGAAGTCCGCGGGGCGGCGCGCGTAGAGGACCGCGAGGACGGTCAGCGGCACCACAAAGTGAAAGGACGTGTAGTAAAAGTCGAAGAATTCGCGGAGCCATCCCACCCGAACCACCGCATGGTTGGCCCAGTGCTCGATGTCAAGCCCCAGGAACCGCTCGATGGCGTGCACCTGCGCCCCGTGCTCCTCGGCCCGCGCCCTGCCGCCCGCCGCCAGAATTCTGACCTGCTGGTACGCGGAGTAGCCGACGCGGATGAGGAGCAGTTCGAGCAGCAGGTTGGGACGGGAGAGCGCGCGCCGCCACACCGGCAGCAGTGGCACCCACGCCCAGCGCGCGGGGGCGGGCTCCGTATAGAGAGTGGGTCTCGGGTGCGCGTACGCCGGGTCGGTGCGCAGCCGGAAGGGGACGGCGCAGGCGGCGGCGAGCACCGCGACGAGCACGAGGTTGTCCCGCAGCGGCGCGAGAACCGGCAGCTCCGGCAGCAGCATGCTCGCCGGGAGCGTCATCACGAGCACGACGGCGACGGGCCACACGGGCCGGTCCGCGGCCTTGGCGCCGACCCGGCCGACCACCGCGAGCAGCACCCACAGCAGCTGGTGCTGCCAGGTCGTCGGGGACACGGCGGCAGCGACACAGCCGGTGACGGCGACGGCGAGCAGCAGCTGCCCGTCGCGGGCACAGGCGACGGAGCGGCGCAGGCCGAGCGCGGCGACGGCGGCGCCGAGCGCCAGGAACAGGGCGATCTCCAGCGGCCCGCTGAGGCCGAAGCGCAGCAGCATGCCGTGCAGCGACTGGTTGGCGGTCGCCGCGGGATCGGTGGCGAGCCCGGCGCCCGCCAGGTGGTGCACCCAGTACGTCCAGGAGTCCCGCGGCAGGGCCAGCCACGCGACGCCGGTGCCCGCGGCGAAGGCGCCAACGGTCGCGAGAGCGGCGCGGCGGCGGCCGGTGAACCAGAGGAGCGGGGCGAACAGCAGCACGGTCGGCTGGAGCGCGGCGGCGACGCCGATGAGCGCGCCCGACGCGATCTGGCCGCGCGCCACGAAGCAGCCGAGCAGGACCAGGAGCACGGGCAGGACGCTGGTCTGGCCGAGGGTGAACGCGTTGCGCACCGGCAGCGACAGCATGAGCAGGCTGATCGCGACGGGCGCGGCGAACTGAGCGGTACGCCGGGAGACGGGGGGCGGCAGGGCGCGCGCGGCTACCAGGCCGAGGGCGACGACGAGGGCGAGCGAGC
The DNA here is from genome assembly GCF_052245995.1 of Streptomyces sp. SDT5-1. NCBI lineage: Bacteria > Bacillati > Actinomycetota > Actinomycetes > Kitasatosporales > Streptomycetaceae > Streptomyces > Streptomyces sp. SDT5-1. The sequence goes on from NZ_CM125963.1 coordinate 2,988,063, forward strand.
CGAACGTCCAGCCCCAGCCCAGGGCCTGTTCGGCGGCGCGGGCCAGCGGTTTGAGGACGAGTCCGGCGAACGGGGGTCCGGTGAACCGGTCGGGCGCGTCGTAGAGGGAGCCGCTGACGTGCAGCACTCCTTCGGGTCCGATCCAGGTCTCCAGATCGGTGAGCCGTTCCCCCGGTGGAGTGCGCAGGACCGCGACGAGTTGACGCGCGCCGAGCACGGCCGCGATCAGCCACAGGCCGACGCGCAGCACGCCGAGCCGACCCGTCACCGGATCCGTGGACCCCGGCGCCGCTCCTCCGTGTTCCGCGTTCGCCACGCTTTTCGGACCTCCCGCCCGAGTCGGCCGCTTCGCCGACATTCGCCGCACACCCGGTAAGACGCAGGCAACTGCTCCTTCACCTGTCTGTCCACCGGGATTTGACGGATAGGCAGTGTCTTCGGCCACTTTGTCCCGGCCTTCACAGGTGCGGTTCCGCGACATAGATCACAAGAATTTGCATCAGCACCGTGCGAAGGCTTTGACGTTTCCCCAGGCCGGAGGGGGTTTCCTCGCGGAGCGAAGTTAGCTGAACACTACCCGTTACGGGTGCGGGCGCCCCTATGGTCGATGCGTCGGGCCGTTCCGCGTGGACGGCCCTTGCTCTTGCCCCCGACGAAAGGAAGGCGAAGGACCCGTGTCCAGCGCCACTTCCATCGCCCCCGATACCAGCCGGTCCGCCGCCCCCGCGGAGGACCGCGTCAACGCCGAACCGACCACCACCGACCCCGCGCTCGTCAAGCGCGCGGTCAAGGCGGCGGCCCTCGGCAACGCGATGGAGTGGTTCGACTTCGGCGTCTACGGCTACCTGACCGCGACGCTCGGACACGTCTTCTTCCCGGCGGCGTCGAGCACGGCCCAGGTCCTGTCCACGCTCGGCACCTTCGCCGCCGCCTTCCTCGTGCGCCCGCTCGGCGGCGCCTTCTTCGGCCCGCTCGGCGACCGCATCGGCCGCCAGCGCGTCCTCGCCATCACCATGATCATGATGTCGGCGGGCACGTTCGCGATCGGCCTGATCCCGTCGCACGCCTCCATCGGCGTGTGGGCCCCGGTGCTGCTGATCGTGGCGCGCATGGTGCAGGGCTTCTCGGCCGGCGGTGAGTACGGCGGCGCCTGCACGTTCATCGCCGAGTACGCGCCCGACAAGCGCCGCGGCTTCTTCGGCTCCTTCCTGGAGCTGGGCACGAACGCCGGTTACGTCGCCGGTGCCGCGCTCGCGACGGTCCTCACCACGATGATGGCCACCGACGACCTCTACAGCTGGGGCTGGCGCATCCCGTTCCTGGTCGCGGGCCCGATCGGCCTGGTCGGTCTCTACGTCCGGATGAAGCTGGAGGAGACCCCGGCGTTCAAGAAGCTCGCGGACGAGGCCGAGGCGAAGGAGAAGTCCTTCCCGAAGCCCAAGCTCAAGGAGATGTTCGTCGGCAACGCCAAGCCCATGTTCCTGTGCATCGCGCTGGTCCTGGTCTTCAACGTCACCGACTACATGCTGCTCTCCTACATGCCGACGTTCCTGAGCGAGCAGCTGCACTACGACGCCACGCACGGCACGCTGATCCTCATCGGCGTGATGCTCCTGATGATGGCCGTGCAGCTCCCGATGGGTCTCGCCAACGACCGCTTCGGCCACCGCTGGGTGATCGGCGCCGGCTGTGTCGGCTTCGTGCTGCTCTCCGTGCCCGCGCTGCTGCTGATCCAGCAGGGCTCCACGTGGGCCATCGCGTTCGGTCTCGCCGCACTCGGCCTGATGCTCGTCGCGTTCACCTCGTCGATGCCGTCGACGCTGCCCGCGCTGTTCGAGACGAAGGTCCGCTACGGCTCCCTCGCCGTCGGCTTCAACCTGTCCGTGTCGATCTTCGGTGGTACGACGCCGCTGGTCGCCGCCTCGCTGATCGCGGCCACCGGCAACCTGATGATCCCCGCGTACTACATGATGGCCGCGGCCGTCATCGGCGGTGTCGCCGTGTGGCGCATGAAGGAGTCGGCGGGCAAGCCGCTGCCGGGTTCGCCGCCCGCCATGTGACGCACACCTGATCCGTGCCTCCGGCCGGGTTCCGGGCGATGTTCCTCGCCCGGAACCCGGCCGTTCGCGTGTCCGCCGGATCTACGCTGACGACCATGACGACCTCACCGGCACCCCGGCAGCCCGAGTCCGCGCCCGCCGTCGACGCGTACCTCTCCGATCTGCTCGCCCCCGCCGACGACGCGCTCGCGGCGGCGCTCGCCGACAGCGCCGCGGCCGGGCTCCCCGGCATCAACGTCTCGGCCACGCACGGAAAGCTCCTCCACCTCGTCGCCCGCGTCCAGGGCGCCCGCCGGATCCTGGAGATCGGCACGCTCGGCGGCTACAGCACGATCTGGCTGGCCCGCGCACTGCCGGCCGACGGATCGCTGATCACCCTGGAGTACAGCGCCCGGCACGCGGAGGTGGCCCGCGCCAACCTCGCACGGGCGGGCCTGGAGAAGGTCGTCGAGGTCAGGGTCGGCGCGGCCCTCGACTCGCTGCCGGGTCTCGCGGCGGAGGGCGGCGACTTCGACCTGGTGTTCATCGACGCGGACAAGGTCAACAACCCGGCGTACCTGGAGTGGGCGCTGCGCATGACGCACCCTGGGAGCGTCATCGTCGTCGACAACGTGGTGCGGGGCGGCCGGGTGACGGACGCCGACGCCACGGAGGGCGACGTCGTCGGCACCCGCGCGGCGCTCCAGCTCCTCGCCGACCACCCGCGCCTCGACGCGACGGCGATCCAGACGGTGGGCGCGAAGGGCCACGACGGCTTCGCGCTCGCCTACGTCACGTCCTGAAGCTCCTGGTGGAAGCCGACGTTCACGCTGCGCGGCCCGCTCCTGTCGACCACGACCACCTCGCCGGACGCGCCGCGCGGCAGCGTGACCATTCCGCCGTACGCGACGGGCTGCCCCGCCCCGCGCGGGCCGAATCTGACCCGTACCTCGGACGCCGGGTCGGCCTGCGAGCCGCGCAGCCAGAACAGGTGCCACTCCCCCTCGGGGCCGCACCGGAACTCCAGGTGCACCCGCGACACGAACAGCCAGTCCTCCGGGGTCACCAGCCGGCACACGCTCGCGTCGCGCCCGACCCGGAGCACGGCCCCCGGCTCGCTCACGGCCTCGGCCATCGTCATCCCCGCCGTGGCCCCCGCGTCACCGCCCGCCAGCACGGCCATCGTCAACTCGAGCACCGCACCCCCTCATCCTCGCTCGCAGCCTAAGGCGCTCCGCCGCCCTCTGGGACACTTGTGTCATGACCGAACGCAAACCGCCCGGAGTCAGTTTCGAGTCATTCGTCGACAAGCAGATCCGCGACGCCGAGCGACGCGGCGAGTTCTCCTCGCTCGCGGGAGCCGGCAAGCCCTTCGAGTCCGCGTCGGACGTCACGTACGACGAGAACTGGTGGATCAAGGGGAAGCTGGCCCGCGAGGGCTTCTCGGTGCTCCCGCCCTCGCTCGCGCTGCGCAAGGAGGCCGAGGACACGCTGGCGGCGCTCCCGAAGGCCCCGTCGGAGCGGGTCGTGCGCCGCACGCTCGCGGAGCTCAACGACAAGATCCGCGACATGATGTTCAAGCCGCCGCCCGGCCCGCCCCTGGGCCTCAAGCCGTACACCGCCGACGAGATCGACGAGCTGGTACGGCAGTGGCGGGCGGGGCGGGCGGGCCGCGAGTCGGCCTGAGGGGCCGCTGAGGCAGGATGGACGCATGTCTGTCGTAAAGATCAACGTCCTGAACGTCCCCGCCGAACAGCGCGAGACGCTGGAGAAGCGCTTCGCGTCCCGCGCCGGCGCCGTCGAGAGCTCCGACGGCTTCGAGTGGTTCGAGCTGCTGCGCCCGATCGAGGGCACGGACGACTATCTCGTCTACACGCGCTGGCGTGACGAGGAGTCGTTCCAGGCCTGGATGGAGGGCCCCATGAAGGCGGCCCACCAGGGCGGCCCCGACCGGCCCAAGCCGGCCTCCAGCAGCTCGTCGGTGTGGTCCTTCGAGGTCGTGCAGCAGGCCGCCCCGAAGTCCGCCTAGCGGCAGCGGAGCACGCTCAGATCCGCAGCAGGCGCTCCGCCGTCTCCCGGTAGTCGCGGAGCGCCAGGCGGAGTTGCTCGGTGTCCTCCGTCGAGCCCTGCCACGACGTGCGCAGCGTACGGCGGTGGCCCGCGAGGGTCTCCGTGAGGCGGGCCGTCAGGTCCTCCAGGACGTGGTCGGCCTCCTCCACGGCCGCCCGCGGCTCGTCGACGAACCCGGCGAGCGCGTGCCGCAGCCGCCCCTGCAACTCCTCGCGCTCCCCCTCGGGTACGAGCCCGGAGCCTCGCCCTCGTACGGGCTTCGCCGCCGTGTCCTCGGCCCTGACGGGTTCCGCGGTGCCTTCCGTGCGGCCCGGTGGCATCGCGACGCCCCGGTCGACGCCGTCCGCCTCGGCCCGTTCGATGTCCGTCATCGCGATCAACTCCCCTTCGCCAGGCGCCCCTTGAGCGCGCCGGTCCGCTTGTGCCGATGGTGCGGCGCCGCCTCGCGGCCGCGGGTGGTGCCGCGGTCGGGGCCGACCAGCGCGTCGAAGAGCGGCCGTGCCTCGACCATCGCCTCGCGCAGCTCCTCGGTCCCGGCCCTGCTCTCCTCCGCGCTGCCCGTGCGGGCGTGCGCGGCGCGGTGCACGCGCCGGTAGCCGTGCACGTGCGGCCCGTGGTGGACGGAGAGCGCGTCGAGCTGCTCGTCGTAGTGGCCGCCGTCCGGGAAGCCGCGCTCCTGCGCCAGGTCGGCGAGGAGCAGATCGGCCTCGGCGACGGCGACGTCGGGCGATTCGACGAAGCGTTCCTGGGCGTCGGCCCAGCGCGCCAGGTAGCGCTCGCGCGCGGCGGGGTCGAGCGGCCGTTCGCGCAGCGCGCCGTGGCGCCGCACCCGCTCGGCCAGCTCCCGCTCGGCGGCCCTGGTGTCCCCGTCGTGCCGGGCCACGGTCCGCTCGTACTCGGGCCCGAACCTGCGCCGCAGGCCGCGTCCGCCGCGGGGTGCGGTGCGCGCCGCGAAGAGACCGGCCGCGACCACGATCACGACCCCCACCACGACCAGAGCGATGATCACGCCTGTGGACATGACTGCCTTCCCTCAACTGTGGCTGTTGCGGGCCGGGTTGCCCCGAAGGGCCGCCTGAAACGGCCCCGCCCCCGGCTCGCCGAATTCCGGTTGCGCCGCGACGCCCCACCGGCCTCACCATGTCCCATGGACAACACCACCCCGTGGGCCGTCGCCCCGGAGCCGTACGACTCCCCCGCCGCGGCCGCGCTCTGGCGCGCGTACTACACCGAGGTGAGCGACCGCTGGTACCTGCTGCACGAGGGGCGCGCCACGGATCCGGCCGAGCTGGAGCGGGGGATCGCCGCCGCGTCGGGCAGTGAACTGGCGCCGCCGCACGGCCAATTGCTGCTCGCCCGGTACGCGGGCGAGCCCGCGGGGACGGCGGGCGTACGGATGGTGGACGCGGAGACCGCCGAGCTGACGCGGGTCTACGTGCGCGAGGAGCTGCGCGGCAAGGGCGGCGCCCCGCTCCTGGTGGCGGCGGCCGAGGACGCGGCCCGCGCGCTCGGCGCCACCGCGATCCGCCTCGACACGCGCGGCGACCTGGTGGAGGCGCGCGCCCTGTACGCGCGGCTCGGCTACGCGGAGACGGCGCCGCACAACGACGACGTCTACGCCGAGCACTGGTTCAGGAAGCCGCTGCCTTCGCCGGCGCCCCCGCGTGCGGGCGCTCCGCGTCCGAGCCGCACATCTCCGCGTTGAGTTCGGACACGAGCCGGACGAGGTCGCGGGGGCGGTCCGGGCCCCACCAGTCGCCGAGCAGTTCGGCGAGCGACTCCTCGCGGGCCCGCGCCAGCCGTTCGGCGACGACCCGTCCCTCGGGGGTGAGCACGAGGTCGGGTCCCTCGCGCACGGCGAGGCGGCGCTCCTCGACCTGCCGGGCCGCCTCGATGATCACCGGCAGCGGGATCGCGGTGTACTCGGCGAGGACGCCGGGCTCGGCCCAGCCGTTGCGGTGGGTGCGCAGCACCAGCCAGCTGGCGGCGGGCTGGAGGTCGTAGCCGGCCCGTTCGGTGATCTTCTCGTAGACCTCGCGGCGGCCCTCCCGGCTGCCGAGCGTGGACAGGGCGCGCACGGCCTCGTCGTACGAGGACCGTTCGACGGGGTTGCTGGCGAGGGTCTCGGTGGCGTCGGGGGCGGTGACCGAGCCGCGCAGCCGGTCCTCGTGCAGCAGCAGCGCGAGCGCGAAGGCCAGCAGCGTGATGGGGACGGCGTACAGGAAGACGTCCGTGATCGACGTGGAGTAGGCGTGGATCACGGGTCCGCGCACGGCGGGCGGCAGGGCCGCGATGCCGCGCGGGTCGGAGCCGAGCGACTCGGGGGTGACGCCCGGCGGCAGGGTGCGTCCCGCGAGGGCGTCGCCGAGCCGCCCCGCGAGCTGGTTCGCGAAGATCGTGCCGAAGATCGCGACGCCGAACGAGGCGCCGATGGACCGGAAGAACGTGGCGCCCGACGTGGCCACGCCCAGGTCCTCGTACGGGACGGCGTTCTGCACGATGAGGACCAGGACCTGCATGACGAGGCCGAGGCCCGCGCCGAAGACGAAGAAGTACAGGCTCATGACGCCGGTGGCGGTGTGCTCGTCCATGTTGTGCAGGAGCAGCAGGCCGATCATGGTGATGGCCGTGCCGGCGACGGGGAACACCTTCCAGCGCCCGGTGCGGCTGACGACCTGCCCGGACGCGGTGGACGACAGCAGCAGGCCGAGGACCATCGGGAGCATGTAGACGCCCGACATGGTCGGCGTGACACCCCGTACGACCTGGAGGAACGTCGGCAGGTACGTCATGGCGCCGAACATAGCGAAGCCGATGACGAAGCTGATGATCGCCGACAGGGTGAAGGTCCTGACCCGGAACAGGCGCATCGGCAGAACCGGTTCCGCCGCCCGGAACTCGACGAACACGAAGACCACTCCGAGCACGACGCCCAGCACGGCGAGCCCGATGATCTGCGGCGAGCCCCACGCCCAGGTGGTGCCGCCGAGCGAGGCGACCAGGACGAGGCAGGTGGCGACGGAGGCGACGAGGAACGTGCCGAGGTAGTCGATGCGGTGCTTGGTGGAGCGGACCGGGATGTGCAGCGCCGCGGCGATCACGAGGAGGGCGACGACGCCGACCGGCAGATTGACGTAGAAGACCCAGCGCCAGCTCAGGTGCTCCGTGAACAGTCCGCCGAGCAGCGGTCCGAGCACGCTGGTCGCGCCGAAGACGGCGCCGAACAGGCCCTGGTACTTGCCGCGTTCACGCGGCGTGACGATGTCGCCGACGATCGCCATCGACAGCACCATCAGGCCACCGCCGCCGAGGCCCTGAAGGGCGCGGAAGCCGATCAACTGGCCCATGTTCTGCGACAGTCCGCACAGCGCGGAGCCCACCAGGAAGATCAGGATGGCGAGTTGGAAGAGCTTCTTGCGTCCGTACTGGTCGCCGAGCTTGCCCCACAGCGGGGTCGCCGCCGTCGCGGCGAGCATGTACGCGGTGACGACCCAGGACAGGTGGTCGAGACCGCCCAGATCGCTCACGATGGTGGGCAGGGCCGTCGACACGATGGTCTGGTCGAGCGCCGCGAGCAGCATCCCGAGCAGCAGCGCGCCGATCGACACGAGGACGCCGCCCGACTTGGCGTTTTCCCTGGGCGCCGTGGGCGCCCCGCGGCCGCTGTCTCCAGGTCCCACGGCGTCGATGTCCTGGGTGCTCATGGCCACCTCCGAAGCCGGCCCGGCGCGGACGGAGCCGGGTGCTTGGTACTTCCCATCCTGGTAGGTGTGACCAGGTTTGGCCTGTTGAGTCGTGCGGCGTTCGAAGTTTTACGGAACGCGGCCGGGGAGCCGGGCGCGCACCGGCGCCGACGAGCGTTTGTGGGACGGGCGCTGCGTCCGGGGCCCGCGGGTCTGCATAATGCGCTGGAGCGACCTGGCGGGGGGCCGGGGCGCCGCCTAGGGGGTACCGAGCAGTGAGCGACGACCGTCGTACGTGTCCGGAGTGCGGAGCCCTGGAGGGGGCCGACGGCGCACCGACCTGTGACTGCGAGCCGGAAGCCTTCGCTCCGCTCCGGGTCCGCCCCTATGTCTCGCTCTCCGAGCCCTCACAGCCCGCGCCGCCGCGCGCCGCCGACCCGTACGCGTACCCGCCGCCCCCGAAGCCCGTCGAGGACGACACGGACGACGACGAGCCGCGGGAGCCGAAGCGGCACGGCCGGATCCTGCTGCTCTCGGCGGTCACGGCCGTACTGAGCGTGGCGACCCTGGTCACGGTGCTGATCACGTCACCGGGCGACGAGAACGCGGCGGCCTCGGACACGACGGCGGCGACGGCCACCGCGGCCCTTCCCACGTCACCCCGCGCACCGGCCCCGACGCGCACGAGGTCCTCGCCACCGGCCCCCTCCGCATCGGCGTCCGCCACCCCCACGCACTCCCCGACGCCTTCGGCGTCCGCGAGCCCGACGGCGAAGAAGTCCCCCGCGAAGCCGAAGGCCCACGACCGCCGCCCGTCCGCCGCACCGACCCGCTCGGCGTCCGCCACCCCCACGGCGGGGACGACGCTGCGCAGGGGCGACAGCGGCCGCGACGTCCTGGAGCTCCAGTGGCGCCTCAAGCGCCTCAATCTCTACGTGGGCGAGCTCACCGGCGACTACGACGACCGCACGCAGTCATCGGTGACCACCTACCAGCTCTCCCGCGGCATCCGGTCGGACAAGCAGGGCGAATACGGCCCCGCGACCCGCACGGCCTTGGAACGTGAGACCGCGGGCGAACGAGGACGTAGGCACTAGGGGCGCGGGGAACTGCGCGCACAACCCCTCAGGGGCACGCCCCGAGGACAACCTCCACCCCTGTGGCCAAAGTCGTCCGTCACGCAATCCGCAGCTCAACCCCACCGTCGGCCGACGCCTCGACCCGCACGACCGAAAGATCCGGCACACACACCGTCGCCCCGTGCTCAAGCGCCCGGGGCCCCACCCCGACCACCCGCATCCCCGCGGAGCGCCCCGCCGAGATCCCCGCCCCCGAGTCCTCGAACACCACACAGTCCGCCGGATCCACGCCCAGCTCCGCCGCCCCCTTGAGGAACCCCTCGGGATCCGGCTTGCTGGCCCCCACGTTCTCCGCGGTCACCCGCACCGCCGGGTACGGCAGCCCCGCCGCCCCCATCCGCGCGGTGGACAGCGCGAGGTCGGCAGAGGTGACGAGGGCGTACGGCACGCCGCTCGCGGCGACCGCGGCGAGGAAGCGGGCCGCGCCGGGGATCTCGACGACGCCCTCCACGTCGGTCGTCTCCTCGGCGAGCATCCGGGCGTTGTCCGCGTAGTTCTCCGCCATGGGCCGCTCGGGCAGCAGCTCGGCCAGCGTGGCGTGCGCCTGGCGGCCGTGCGCGACGGAGAGCACGTACTCCGGGTCGAATCCGTGGTCGGCGGCCCAGCGGCGCCAGATCCGCTCGACGACGGCGTCGGAGTTGACGAGCGTGCCGTCCATGTCGAGCAGGAGCGCACGCGCCTTCAGGACAGTGGGAACCGTGGGCGTGGCCGACATCGGCGGGCTCCAGACTCGCGGAGGCGAAGAGGCGGAGACGGAAGAGGACAAGGCGGCCCCGCCCGCTGGTCAGGGTGAACGGGCGGGTGCCACTTTGTTCATCCACGATACAAAGACTCCCCCGAAGATCGCCACCCACCCCTCTCCTCCACCCTCCCGGCCCCCGCGGCACCGGCTCAGCGGGTCGTCGGCGGAGACGAGGGGAACGTCTTCGTGTACGGGTTCGGCAGCCCCGGCGGCGCGATCAGCGCGACCTGCGGCGCCCCCGGCTGCGGCGCCGGAGGCGTCATCTGCGCCTTGGGCAGCTTCGGCGGCCCGGTCTGCTCGGCGAGCGCCTGGTCCATGTTGACCAGTCCTGTCTTCTCCAGCACCTCCATGTGGTCCCGCACCACGTCGTTGGCCTCGTTCGCGAGCCGCCGCACCTCGGTGTTCTGGGTGGTGGCCCGGATGTTGCCGATGGCCGGGAAGATCTGCCCGTGCGTCACGCGCATGATGTTCGACGCCGTACTGTCGAACTCCTTGCCGTTCTTGGACTGCACCGTCGCCACGAACTGCTGTTGCTGCGGGGTGGGTTGGTTCGGCAGCGTGATGTTCAGCTCCTGGGCGAGCCGGCGGCAACTGGCGTCCAGCAGCGAGTGCCCGACGACGAGGTGCCGCCCCGCCGTCTTCATCTCCGGCGTCGTCCCCCGCTTCAACACCTCCTGCCCCAGCGGGAACTCCCAGAGGCCGGCCGATCTGACCTTGACCACGAAGTCCCTGTCGGCCTCGGTGAGCGGCCCCCACCGGGTGCTGGCGACGACGCGCGACTGCGCCGTGGACGTCGTCTCCACGCCGAGCAGGGCGGGATAGGCCAGGGCCGAGACGGTCACGATCAGCGCGCCGATCACGAAGAAGTTGCCGGTCGCGGAGCGCGAGAGCCGCATGGTGCCTCCAGTCGCGTTCGAGGGATACCGGAGAGTACGGACGGGAGGCCCGGAACCGTCAGCGATCGACGAAAAACCCCGCGTTCTTTTTCGCGCCCGTCCCGCGCCAACTCCCGTTTCGCCGGGCCCACTTGTGGACGACCCCCGAGCCCGCCACCATATTGACGCGACCCTGCCACACGGAGCACGCGCGGCACACCGCACGGCAGGCCCCCCGCAACTCCGCCCCCACACCTAGGGAGTTCACATGCGCCCCACCTCGCCCTCGCGCGGCATACGCTCGGTCTACGCGCGTCGAGCCCTGGCCGTCGGAGTCGCCGCAGGCGCCACCGCCGTGGCCCTGCTGGCCACCTCGCCGACCGCCCAGGCCTCCCCACCCACCCCGGTCAGCGCCGCCACCGCCCGTACGTACCTGGGCGAGTTGACCGTGAAGGCGGAAGGTTCCTCCGACGGCTACAGCCGCGACAAGTTCCCGCACTGGATCACCCAGTCCGGCGCCTGCAACACCCGCGAGGAAGTCCTCAAGCGCGACGGGACGAACGTCCAGGTCGACTCCAACTGTGCCGCCACCTCCGGCAGTTGGTACTCCGAGTACGACGGCGCCACCTGGACCGCCGCCTCCGACGTGGACATCGACCACGTCGTCCCGCTGTCCGAGGCGTGGAAGTCGGGCGCGAGCTCCTGGACCACCACCGAGCGCCAGGGCTTCGCCAACGACCTGACGCGGCCGCAGCTCATCGCGGTCACCGACAACGTCAACCAGTCCAAGGGCGACCAGGACCCGGCCGAGTGGATGCCCTCGCGCACCGCGTACACCTGCACGTATCTGCGGATGTGGGTCCAGGTGAAGCACCACTACGACCTCAGCGTCGACTCGGCGGAGAAGTCCGCGATCCAGTCGGGCCTGTCCGGCTGCTGAGCCGCCCGCCCCGGAACCGCCCCGACCGCCTCCGACGTTCCGTACCGTACGGGGCCGGAACGTCGGAGGAACGAGCGGAGGCGATCACGTGGCGAGGCTGCGCCTTGGACCACTGCTGCGGTACGTGGACGAGGAGACGGCGACGGTCTGGGTCGAGGCGAGCCGGCCCTGCGTCGCCGAGGTGCGCTGCGCGGACGGCGCGTCGGGCAGCGCACCCACGTTCCAGGTCGACGGGCACCACTACGCGCTGATCCCGGTCTCCGGACTCACCCCCGGCACCGAGACGACGTACGAGGTGGTGCTCGACGGCGGCGGCGTGTGGCCGCTGGCCGACTCCCCGTACCCGCCGAGCACCATCCGCACCCCGGCGTACGACACCGACACCCCGGTCCGCGTCACCTTCGGCTCCTGCCGCTGGGCAGCTCCCCCGGCCGACGAGCACGATCCGGTCGGGCCCGACGCGCTCGACACCCTCGCCGCCCGCATCGCCGCGGACCCGGACGGCGAGCGCCCCGACGTCCTCGTCCTCCTCGGCGACCAGGTGTACGCGGACGAGACCTCGCCGGCGACGCGGCAGTGGCTGGCCCGCCGCCGCGATCTGTCGGACCCGCCGGGCACCGAGGTCGCCGACTATCAGGAGTACACGCACCTCTACTACGAGTCGTGGCTCGACCCGGAGGTCCGCTGGCTGCTCTCGACGGTCCCGAGCTGCATGATCTTCGACGACCACGACGTGATCGACGACTGGAACACCAGCGCCGCCTGGCTCGCCGACATGCGCGAGGTGCCGTGGTGGCGCGAGCGGCTGCTGAGCGGCCTGATGTCGTACTGGGTGCACCAGCACATCGGCAATCTCTCGCCCGCCGCCCTCGCCACCGACCCGGTGTACGCCGCCGTGCGCGCGACGCCCGACGGCACGGACGCGCTCCGGGAGTTCGCGGCCCGCGCCGACACCGACCCGGCGTCGGTGCGCTGGAGCTACCGCCGCGACTTCGGCCGCGTACGCCTGCTGATGGTGGACACCCGGGCGGCCCGGGTCCTCGACGAGCAGCGGCGGGCGATGCTCGCGCCCGACGAGGCCAAGTGGCTGCGCGAACAGGCGCTCGCGGACCGCGGCTCGTACGACCACCTCCTCATCGGCACGTCGCTGCCCTGGCTGCTGCCGCACCTCATCCACGACGCGGAGGGGTGGAACGCGGCGCTGTGCAGGGGCGAGCGGGGGCGGCGCTGGGCGCGGTTCGGGGAGGACCTGCGGCGCAGGGCGGACCTGGAGCACTGGGCGGCGTTCCCTGCGTCGTTCGAGGCGCTGGCCGACCTGATCGCCGAGGCGGGCTCGGGGGACGCCGCGCCCGCGACGATCTCCGTGCTCTCCGGTGACGTGCACCACGCGTACGTCGCCGAGCCGAGCTGGCCCGCCGGGGCGGAGGCGCCGAGCGCCCGCGTCCTCCAGCTCACGTGCTCCCCGGTGCACAACTCCGTACCGGCGTCGATACGCGTCGGGTTCCGCTTCGGCTGGAGCCGGTTCGGGCGCGTGCTCGGCCGCCGCTTCGCCCGGCACGGGCGGGCGGGGGCGCCGCGCATCGCCTGGCGGCGGACGGGCGGACCGTGGTTCGGGAACCAGCTGATGACGCTGACGCTGCGGGGGCGCGGCGCGCTGCTCGCCCTCGACCAGGCGGACGCGGGGCGGGAGCTCGTACGGGCCGACGAGCGGCGGCTGGCGTGAGGTGACCGGGGGCCGGAAGGGGCGGCCGGGGCGATCATGGCCGGATGTTGAACTTGCAAGCACTAGTTAGGTTCCCCTAATCTTTGGCGCCCCACACCGGTGGCGGCTGCGGCGACGACGGCGCTCCGTGCGCCGGTGCTCTCGGTTACGTCCCCAACCGACCGAAGGAGCCCCACCATGTCCGGTCGTCTCAACCGAGCGCAGCCCTATGCGCTCGGCCTCTTCCGCATCGTCATAGGCCTGCTCTTCGCCTGCCACGGCGCCGCCTCGCTCTTCGGCGTCCTCGGCGGGGCGATGGGCGGCGGCACCGTCCCCACCGGTGCCTGGCCCGGCTGGTACGCGGCCGTGATCCAGCTCGTCGGCGGCGGCCTGGTGCTGCTCGGCCTCGGCACCCGCTTCGTCGCGTTCGTCGCGTCCGGTTCGATGGCGTACGCGTACTTCACGGTCCACCAGCCCGAGGCGCTGTGGCCGCTCCAGAACGGCGGCGAGGCCTCCGTGCTGTTCTGCTGGACGATGCTGCTGCTCGTCTTCACCGGCTCCGGCGCGCTGGGCCTCGACCGCCTGTTCGCCGGACGCGGCGAGCGCGCCGAGGAGTCGGCGCCGGCCGGCGAGGCCGTCCCGGCCTGACCCGCGCCCCGCTCGTACGACGGCGGCCCGCTCCCCACGTGGACTCGTGGAGGGCAGGCCGCCGTCGTACGTGCGAGGGCCTCAGTCGACCCCGACGAACGGGACGGTGAAGCAGGCCACGCGCTCGCCCGACGAGCCGGGCTTGTCGTGGATCACGATGGACGCCGCGCCGCCGGGGCGCAGCCCCCACGCCTTGTGGACCTTCGCCGCGCCGTCGCCCTCGGCGTCGGCGGTGAAGTCGAGCCAGAGCTCGTTCTCGGCGTTCGCCTGCTTCGGGTCCTGCACGTGCTGGTAGTGCCCGCCCGCCGCCTCGGGGTCGGCGCCGCACGCCTTCTGGTGCACGTGCGCCCCGTACTCGTGACCGGGGACGAGCCCCTTGACGGTCATGCTCACGGTCATGCCGGACGTGTCGTCGCCCTGCTGCACCACTCTGATCTCCGACGCGGGAGGCACGAGCTCGTTGTCGTACGTGAGCGCCGAGGACGCGATCAGGGCGTTGGGCGGCGCGAACTGCCCCGGCGCCACGATCCGGTAGGCCGTCGTCGCGTCGGCGCCGCCGCTCCCGACCGCGAGCAGGGCCGCCGCTGCCGCCCCGGTCACTACTTTTGCCAGCATTTCCGGTTCCTCCGATCACTTCGGGTCACGGGACCCGTACGCATACTGGCTTGTTGGTACGGGAGGTGACCGACCGATCACGGGAGGAACACGCGGGAACGTGAGATCCGGAACAACTGTGCCCCTTTCGCCACTTCAGTCACTCCTGAGGCGTACGCTGTAGAGCTGTCATGTCAGCCGCTCCTGTCGGGAGGGAACGGCCGGAGAGAACCGGAACGGTCCGTACGGGAGTAGGCGAACGGTGCTGCAAGATGTCCTGGGGTCCTTGACCGACAGTTCATGGATCTACGCGATCGTGGCGCTCTCCGTCCTCTTCGACGTCTTCGTGCCCGTCCTGCCGAGCGGCTTCCTGGTGATCGCCGCGGCGACGGCGACCGCGGGCGGCGCCGCCGCGACCGGCGGCGTGCCGCACCCGAACCTCCCCGATCTGCTCGCCCTCACCCTGTGCGCCGCGACGGCCTCGGTGCTCGGCGACCTCTTCGCGTATCGGCTCGCGTGGCGCGGCGGCGAGCGTCTGGACCGGGCGCTGGCTCGCTCGCGGCGCCTGAGCACCGCGCAGGAACGTCTCGGCGGGGCGCTCGCGCGGTCCAGCGGCGGGGTCCTGGTGATCATCGCCCGGTTCGCGCCCGCGGGCCGCTCGGTCGTCTCCTTCGCCGCGGGCACGGCGCACCGCCGCGTGCGCGAGTTCCTGCCGTGGTCGGTCGCGGCGGGCGTGGCCTGGGCCGCGTACAGCGTGGCGCTCGGTTACTTCGGCGCCCAGTGGCTGGGCGCGAGCTGGCTCTCCACGGTCGTCTCGGTCCTCGCGCTCGTGGGCGCGGGGGCGGTGGCGGCGTACGTGATGCGCAGGCCCGCGGCGACTCAGGAGGCGTGAGCCCTTCGCGCTCGGCTCAGGAGGCCTGGGCGGGGCGGTGGGCGCCGCGGATCTCCAGGCCGTCGAGGAGTTCGGCGGTGGCGCGGGCGATGTCGTCGACGGCCCGTTCGAACACTTCTCGGTTGTGCGCGGCGGGCGCCCGGAAGCCGGACACCTTCCGCACGTACTGGAGGGCGGCGGCCCTGATCTCGTCCTCGGTGGCCTCTTCGGGGAGCGCGGGCGGGCGAAGGGTCTTGATGCTGCGGCACATGCCTCCAGTCTGCCGCCGGACGGCGCCCCGCACCCGGCGATCGACCACACGTTCGCGTGAACCGGCCCAGGAACTACCCGAAGTTGCTCGCACCCTGAATTCGAACAGACGTACCATTGAGGGGTGGCAGCGATCGATGATTCCGACTTCGACTTCCCCAGCGACCTCCTCGCCGGCCAGGCCGAGCTGCATCAGATCAGGGCCGAACTCCTGGCCCTGCTCAAGCGGCTGCCCTGGTCGGTGGAGCCTCACGACGCCGTCATCGACACCCAGGGCTGGCGCAGGATGGAGCGCGCGGCCTCGCCGGGATGGAGCGAGGACGACCAGGCGGAGGTCGAGAAACTCCGCAGGCGCGAACTGGAACTGGCCGTCTTCGTGACGTGCCACCGGTACTGGTCCCAGCTGACGGGCGCCGACGCGGTGCGGGCCCGCGCCCGCCTCAAGCACGTGCACGACGCGCTCGACCGCGAGACCTCGGAAGAGCCCGGGAACGACGAAGGCCCCCGGGCGTGATCGCCGGAGGGCCTTCCTTCACGGTGGGCGCGGACGGTTTCGAACCGCCGACATTCTGCTTGTAAGGCAGACGCTCTACCCCTGAGCTACGCGCCCGTGATCCCGGCGCGCGGCCAGGACGAGTCGACAGCCTACCTTGCCGGCACCCCTGCTCGGCAAACAGGTGATCCCCGGCGCATCTCCGGCGAAAGTCGCCCACCGAACCGCGAACTAACGGGCCCGTGTGTTCGTCATTAACCGATGGGAGAATGGACCGGGCAGAGCTGATGACGGCACGGACAGCGCGGGAGAGGTTAGTGACGGCGACGACGACCACGAGGAACCCGCGTCAGTCGTCCGCCCGCACTTCCCGGCGCCCCGCCCCGGCCGTCGGACGCGCCCTCACGGACACCCTGACGCTGGTCGCCCTCCCGCTTCCCCTGCTCACGGCCGCGCTCGCGGGCGCGTTCAACGCCGGGGGCACCCGGCGGTGGTTCGGGGGCCGCGCCGAGTCGCAGCGGGCCCAGGCGCAGGCCGCGAAGGACGACGCGGCCGCCGCCTTCTACGAGCTGGACACCGCCCAGCGCGATCTGCGGATCTCGATAGAGACGATCACCGCGGTCGACGACTCGCCCGCCGCCCGCCGCGCCGTCGACGAGTTCGCGGGCCTCGGCCGCCGTATCGACGAGGTCAGCGGGCAGTACATCACCGCCGTCGACGCCACCGACCTGGACCGGGACGACCTGGAGGCATCGGCCGCCTCCCGCGCCCATGCCCAACTGACGCAGGCGAAGCAGCAGTTGACGCAGGTCAAGCAGGACCTGGACCGCTTCGCGCAGGGCATCGGGCCACTGCTCGGCAAGGCGGAGACCCAGCTGGCCCGCGTCGCCCCGTCCGTGGAGCGCGCCCGGCAGGCGCTGCTCGCCGCGACGACCGCGCTCGACTCCGTACGCGAGGCGGGCCTGAAGGCCGACGAGCTCGCGGCCCGACTCGCCGCCCTCGGCCCCGAACTGACCAAGCTGAACCAGGGGGCGGGGCAGCACGGCGTACCGGAGACCCTGGAGCGCGCCGAGCGGGTCGCCCGGGACGCCGAGTCCGTACGGGCCGAGGCCGAGCGGCTGCCCGAGCGGGCCGCGGAGATCGACCGCCGGCTCGTCTCGCTGCGCACCCGGGCCCAGGCCCTCCAGACGCGGGCCGGGCAGGTCGAGCCGGTCCTGAGCGAGCTGCGGCGCCGGTTCACCGCCGCGTGCTGGCAGGACCTCCAGTCCGTGCCGGAGACGGCCGAGCGGAACGTGCGGCAGGCCGAGTCCAAGCTGGCCGAGGCCCGCTCGGCGCGGTCGAGCCAGGACTGGCCGAACGCGACGGCGCTGCTCTCCACGGTCCGGGCGCTCCTGAACGCGACGGACGAGTCGGTCTCGGCGGCCTCCGACCGCTTGCAGCGGCTGAACGCGGTGGCGAAGGATCCGCGGGCGGAGATCGACCGCACCCGGTTCGCGATCCGGGACGCCCAGCGGCTCGCCATGGCGGGCCGCTCCACGCCCGACCCGCGGCACGCGCGACCCCTCGACGACTCCGTGGCCCGCCTCGACCGGGCCGTCGCCGGCCTGGAGGGGCGGCACCCCGACTACTGGCACTTCCTGACGGAGACGGAGGGCGTGCGGCGGACCGTGGCCCGGGTCGTCACGCAGATCCGTGAGGAGCGGGGCGGCGGCGCCTGACGTTGGCGTTCGCCGTGGGTTGGGCGGATCCTTGAGGTACGTACCACCTGTACGAAGGCGAGGCGACATGTCCACGCACGTACTGCACCCCAGGCCCCGACGCCACGTCACGCTCGACGAGCATCTGCCCCTCGATCACCGGCTCAGCAAGGTGTACCGCACCGGGGCGGGCCTGATGGGACTCGTCCTGCTCGCCTTCGGCGTCCTCGGCCTCATCGACAAGATCGGCTTCTTCGACACCCGCGGGGACACGGTGGCGGGACTGAGCACGAACGGCGCGCTGAGCGTCCTGTCCATCTGCGTCGGGCTGCTGCTGTTCGTGGGGATGGTGATCGGCGGCAACTTCGCGTCGACGCTCAACATGACGCTGGGCATCCTCTTCATCCTCAGCGGCTTCGTGAACCTGGCGCTGCTCGACACCAGCCTCAACTTCCTGGCGTTCCGCATCCAGAACGTGCTGTTCAGCTTTGTCGTCGGCCTGCTGCTGATGTTCTTCGGCATGTACGGGCGGGTCAGCGGGACGCTGCCGCACGACAACCCGTACTGGCGGGCCCGCCACCAGGCGTGAACCCCACTCCGTACTCTTGGCGCATGCCACGCTACGAGTACCGCTGCCGCACCTGCGCCACCACGTTCGAGCTCACGCGCCCGATGGCCGAGTCCTCGGCACCGGCGACGTGCCCCGACGGCCACGAGACCACGACGAAACTCCTGTCGACGGTCTCGGTCTCCGGAACGTCTTCGGCTCCGCCGGCGGCGGGTGGCGGTGGCGGTGGCGGTGGATGCTGCGGCGGCGGCTGCTGCGCCTGACCTGGCCTCGCGGCCCTACGCCACGGGGCTCCGCCCCGGACCCCGCTGCTCAAACGCCGCAGGGGCTGGATTTGCCCACCCGCACGGCCCCACCAGGCAGCCCACTGTCTGGCCCCCACCTCCAGCACCTCCGCCGCCCAAGCCCCCACCCACCCGCCCCTCCGGGGGCGTCGGCACGACGATCAGCCGCAACCGGTGCGGTCAGCCGTGCCCGCCACGGACAACCGCAACAGCTACGGCTAGCCGTCACCCGCGTCAGGCGCCGACCCCGGCAAGGCACAGGCACCCCGGTGCCGCGCAACGAGAACGGCAGGCGTCGGCCACGGCACGGCTCACACCCCCGGTCCACCTCAAAGCTCACCCAAGAAGCCCCGCAGGACCGCCTCCCCCGCCGCAACCCCACGCTCCGCCAGAACCGTCACCCCGGGTGACGTCCAGCCCACATCCGCCAGCTCACCGTGGCCGGGACGCCAACCCCGGTCGACCGCGTCGAGCAGGTCGGCGTCGAGGAGGGAGTCACCCGCGCCCAGCGTCAACCCCGCCCCGACCCGCCGCGCGACCTCCCGCACAGCCGCCCCCTTGGTCAACGGCTTCGGCACGGCATACACCTTCCGCCCCTGAAGCGACACCCCCCAACCGACCTCGTCGGCCCACGCCCCGAGCTCCTTGACCCACCCCTCCGGCAACGCCTCCCGGTCGACCACCAGATACGCGAACAGGTCCTCCGCCACCCGCTCCTTGAGCAGCCACGCCGGATCCGCCGCGGACACCATCCGCTCCCGCACCTCACCGAGCGGCGCACACTCCGCCGCGATCCGCTCGCCGACGGCCCGCCGCCATTCCGGATCGGACACCCCGTCGACCAGCAGGTGCCCCCCGTTCGCACAGATCGCGTACTTCGGCGCCGCCCCCGGCAACCGCACCCGCCCGTACTGCTCCCGCGTCCGCGTCGTCGTCGGCACGAACACCGCACGCCGCCCCAGCTCGACCAGCAGCTCGGCCGCGTCCTCGGTCACGTACGACAGGGGCCGCCCCTCGTACACCTCGACGCACAGCAGCCGCGGCGCCTGCGCGTCCGGCACGGTGAGGCCGAGCGCGCCGGCGGAGTAGATGAGCGTACGGTCGAGGTCGCTCGCCACCACGGTGGTCACTTGGCCGCCACCGCCCTGCCGTCCGTGCCCGTCGCGCCGCGCGTGTACTTCGGGTGGATCAACCCGACGCAGCTGTACGGCAGTTCGTCCACCACCTCCACGGGCACACCCCGCTGCTCGGCCAGCAGCCGCACATGGTCGAGGTCCGCCCCGGCGTCCGCCCGCGCGAGGATCTTCCACGGCACGCGCCGCAGCAGCACCCGCGTCGTCTCCCCGACGCCCGGCTTCACGAGGTTCACGTCGTGGATCCCGTACTCCTCGCTGATCCGCTCGACGGCGGCCCAGCCCTCCCACGTGGGCGTCCTGTCCCGCCCCTGCAGCTCCTTGACCTCGGCGTCGACCGCCTCCGCGACCGCGTCGAACCGCTCCTCCACCGCGTCGAGGAACCGCCCCGAGACGTCGGAGTCCGCCAGCTCGGCGTAGAACTTCGCGCCGTGGAAGTCGTCGGGCCCGACGAGGTCGGAGCGCAGCACGGTCCGCGAAATGAGCCCGGACACCGTGGAGTTGAGGCAGGCCGAGGGTATGAGGAAGTCCTCCCGCGTCCCGTACGTCCGCACGCAGGACCCCGGGTCGGCGAGCACCGCGATCTCCGGGTCGAAGCCCTCGAACTCGGCGACGGCGGCGGCGAGTTCCCGCGTGATCGCCCCCTTGCCGGTCCATCCGTCGACGAACACCACGTCCGCCGGGTCGTGGTGCGCGGCGAGCCAGCGCAGCGCGTTCGCGTCGATCCCGCGCCCGCGCACGATGGACACCGCGTAGTGCGGCAGTTCGAGCCCGTGCCTGCGCAGTGCCCAGCGCCGCATGAGCACGCCGACCGGCGTGCCCGCGCGCGCGAGCGACACCAGGACCGGGCGCGGCGAGCGCTCCGCGAGCACCGTCTCGGTGACGACGCCGACCGCGCGCGCGATGCGCTCCGCCGACGTCTCCAGCGCGGCGTGGAACAGCTCCTGGTACTGCGCGCTCGGCTGGTACTCGACGGGGAGCGACTCCGCGTAGTGCGCGCCGCCGCTCTGGATCGCCTCCTCGCGCTCCTCGGTGGGTGCCTCGAGAGTGACGTCGGAGAGGTCCTGGAGCAGCCACCCGACCTCGTCCGGCGCGTACGAGGAGAACGCGGGGCCGCGCAGCGGCTCGGGCAGCGACATGGAGGGCCTTTCCTGGGGAACGTACGACGGCACCACGGCCACGACCACGCGCGAGGCGTGCCCGGCGACCTGCTCCAACAACCCTCCGGGCCCGTGGAGTTCGGCGGTGTCGCCGACGGAGTCGAGCACGACGACGACGGTGTCGAAACCGCCGCCCGCGACGTTGTACGCGAATCGGTCGCCCGGCCCGTCGGCCGGCGCGTCGTGCGCGGGGAAGACGAGGCGGCTGCGGATCGCGTAGCCGGGGTCGTCGACGGCGAGGACCGGCGAGCGGGTGGTGGTCGAGTACGCGACGTCGGCCCCGGTCGCCTCCAGCGCGGTGGCGAGGCGCAGCGGCGCGTACATCAGCTCTTCGTTGCCGAGCACGAGGACGCGGCCGTCCCCGAGGTGCGGCGCGAGGCGCGCGGCCAGGGCGGGCAGGGCGGCCTCCAGGCGCTCCCGGTGCGCGGGCGTGAACCCGTGCCGCCCGCCGTCGGGTACGCCCTCCGGCCAGCCGAGGTCGTCGACGCGCACGATCTCGCCGCGCTCCCTGCGGGGCGCGGGCACGCCGCCGCCCTCGTGGGCCGCGACGAGCGCCTGCCCCTTCTCGAGCACCCCGTCGGGCAGGGAGACGGTGCCGCGCGCCGCGACCACCAGGTCGACCCGGGCGCCGATCTCGCGCGCGAACTCCTCGAGCCGCCCCTGGTCGTCCGGGGAGCGCATGTCGACGAGCGCGACGATGACGTAGTGCTCGCGCGCGTGCAGCTCGTGCAGGGCCCTGATGGTGTTCAGGACCGTGTTCCCCGTGGAGAACTCGTCGTCGACGAGGACCAGCGGGCCGTCCCCCGCGAGCAGCCGCGGATCCTCGGGCAGCAGCAGGTGCGAGGTGGCGTGCGAGTGGGACTCCTCGAAGCCGCCCGCCCGAGCCACCCCCTCGACGGGCCTGCGCGTGGAGTGCAGGTAGGGCGCGAGGGCGATGCCGTCGGCGACCGAGTGGCCAAGGCCCGTCGCCGTCTCGGCGTAGCCGACGACGACCGCGCGGCGCGCCGCCTCGTCGCCGAGCAGCTCCCGCACCCGCTCGCCGAGTTCGCGCCCCGCGCCCCACACCACCGAGGGGCGCTGCGGGACGTGCTTGCCCAGCACGTTCGACACCAGGAGGTGCGCGCGCTTGGGGTTGCGCCGCAGCGCGAGGCCGAGCAGCCCCGTCAGCCCCTCGTCACCGGTCAGCTCCACCCCGAGCCGCTCGGCGACCCACTCGCCGGACCACACCTCGGCCTCGGTACCGCTCTGCGTCACCTCTCCACTCATCCCGGCAACCCCGCCGTCAGCAGCTCCACGAACCCCACGTCTTCCCTCGCCACCCCGAACGCCTCCGCGCGCCGCAGCGTGCGCTCGGCCCACGCGCGGTGCGGCTTCACCTCGTTCATCTTGTTCGTGTACGCCGACCTGAGCACACCGCCGCCGCCCCGCTCGGGCCGCAGTATGTCGCGGGCGTCGCTGTACTCCTCGTGGCTGACGACGGAGAGGGCGTGCACGGGCAGCACGTGCGAGGGGTGGATGCAGGTCTTGCCGAGCAGCCCGTTGGCCCGGTCGAGCTCGATCTCGCGCAGCAGCCCGTCCATGTCGTGCTGGATGAGCGCCTGCCGCAGGGCGTCGGCCCGCCCCTCCAGGAAGGGGCTGCGGCGCAGCTGCGGCTTGAACATCCGCTCCTGGTGGCGGAAGTACTCCCAGACGGGTCCCGTCACCGTGAACCCGGTGCCGTCGGCCCGCCCCAGCCTGTTGACCACGTCGGCGATCACGGAGGCCACGATGTGGACGTCGTACGCCGTCATGTCGGGCGGCCTGCGCAGCCCGTACGCGGAGCAGAAGTCGGTGACGCCGAGGCGCAGCGCGAGGACGCGGTCGCGGTACTTGTCGACGGTGCGCGCGATGCCGTCGAGGGTCTCGCCGCGCGTCTCCAGATAGAGCAGCCCCGGCGACTCGAGGACGGGCATGGCGAAAAGTCGACGCCCGGTGGCGGCCTCGGCGGCGGTGAGGGCCTCAAGGAACGGAACCCCCCGCTCCTCGGTGAACTTCGGCAGTACGAATCCGGACAACAGGCGCACGGAGTCGCCGAGCCGCGCCGTGAGGTCGGTGATCTGCTCGGGGGTGCGTACCCGGACGAAGAGCAGCGGCGGCTCGGCCCCCTCGGCGTCCCTGCGCGCGAGGTCGGCGAACTGCCGCACCAGGTTGTCCTCGGCGTCGGCGACCTCGCCGTCGTGTATCGAGTCCTCCAGGCACAGCACCATGGAGACGACGCCGCGCGCCGACTGCTTGAGGACGTCGTCCGCGAGGTGCGGGCGGGTCGCCGGACTGTAGAGCGTCGCCCCGAGGGCCGCCGCGAGCATGCGCGGCGGGGAGTCCGCGGTGAAGTCCCGCGGCTCCTCATGAAACAGGCGCTCTCGCACCTCAGGGGCAATGTGCCCGAAATGCCGCATAAGACTCCCCCGTACTGCCGGGCCACCCGAAATGATGTGGCCGGTAATAGTACGTACAAGGGTGTGTCAAAGGTTCCCGTGCGCCATGAAATTCTGGTAACTGGCGCATGTCGTGCGCTCTTTCCGGCCTCGCGCCGCGGCGGACGTCGCCTGCGCACAGAGATGTCGATCTTGGCACCCCGCGTTGTCGCGGCGCACGGCGGGGAGGCAGGATGACCGCATGACGCACGCGATGCTCAAGGGGGCGAACGTCCCGCTCGAAGCCACAGCGGTACGCGCCGTGCTCCACTGGTCCCCGGGGCAGGGCGTGGCGACCCTCGACGCTTCGGCGCTGCTGCTCACGGCGGACGGGCAGGTCCGCTCCGACGAGGACTTCGTCTTCTACAACCAGCCCCGCCACCCCTCGGGGAAGGTCTGGCGGCTCGGCCAGAAGCGCGTCGCGGACGGCATGACGGACACCGTGCAGGCGGACCTCGCGGGCGTCCCCGCGGACATCACCCGGATCCTCGTCGCCGCTTCGACGGACCCCGAGGGCACCCCGGTCGAGACCATACGGTCGCTGCGGCTCTCCGTGTACGACGCCGGCTCCGAGTCCGCCGAGCCGCTCGCGTACTTCGACATCAAGCCGGAGACCGGCGCCGAGACCGCGCTGATCTGCGGCGAGCTGTACCGCCGCGGCGACGGCTGGCGGCTGCGCGCGGTCGGCGAGGGCTACTCGAACGGCCTGGTGGGCCTCGCCACCGACTTCGGCATCTCGGTCGACGAGTCCGCCGAGCCCGAGCCGGCCCCAGAGGCCGCTCCCGAGGCCGCCGCCACGGGCACCGTCGACCCCGAGGCCGAGACCGCCCGCGTCGCGCCCGCACCGGCGCCCGAACCCGCGCCGCCCGTCGCGGCGCCGGGCCCCATGCCGGAGGCGGCCCCGGTCGCGGCGACGTCGTTCCCGCTGCCGCCCCAGCAGCCGCCCGCGTACGGCTATCCGCCGGCGGCCGCCACCCAGCAGCAGCCGCCCGCGTACGGGTACCCGCAGCCGGTGTCGGCGTGGCCCGACCCGGCGTTCAAGCTGCCGCCGCAAGGGCCGCAGTTCATCGGCCGGTGACGGTCTTGTAGCCCCTGCCCCACTGCAGGCCCCAGCCGTACAGCCGGTCGAGCTCGGCCTGGAACCCGTACACGAAGCGCACCTCGCGCCGCACGACGAAGTCGCCCTTCACGTTCTCGATGGTGATCACCGCGCAGGAACGCGCCTGCGGGGCGCGCTCGTCGAGGCTGATCTCGATCCGCGGCCCGTTGCTCGGGTACAGCGTCACGACCGCGTGCGTACGGTCGAAGGCGGGCGTCTGGTCGTAGATGTAGACGAACACCAGCAGTCGCTTGATGTCGTCGCGGTGATCGAGATTGACGTAGATGGTCTCGCCGGACGCCGAGCCGAACCGGTCGTCGCCGCTGAGCTTCACGTACGGCGCCTCGTTGAGCGCCCCGAAGAAGCTGCCGAGCGGCTGTACGACACCCTTCTCGCCGTCCTTCAGCTCGTACAGGCAGCCGAGGTCGAGGTCCACATTGACCATCGACTGGGTGTGTGCCTGCACCACATCGGGCTTGAACATGCTGAAGGGGTGCCGCATCAGGCTGTTGCGCTTCGGGCCGCCGATGTCCGATGTCCGCATCTGCCACGACAGGTTGATCCGCAGATTGCCGGTGGCCGCGCCCTGTTTGGAGAGCGAGACGACCGGATGCCGCTTGGTGAGTTCGATGGCGTTGGTCGCCGCGCTGCCCGAATCGAACTCGAACTGCGCGGAGTTGCCGCGCCATAGCCTGTCCCAGAAGGACATACCGCCCCCAAGTGCCCCAAGGTGCCGTCGTACATGCCGACGGGGCGGTCGCCGAGGACTCGTCCTCTCACGACCGCCCCGCTCACAGCGTTCCAGGAATGCACCAGGGGTCAAACCCGGGAATCAGACTCCTGATGACACCTCGGCCTTGTCCGAGCTGCCGGCCTCTCCGCCTTCGGCCGCGATCCGCTTGTTCCGGCGCACCGAGGACAGGAAGGACCAGGCGATCAGGACGACGCCGATGAGGCCGGTGATGACCTCGTTGATCTCGTACTGGATGGTGACCAGGAGGATCACGGCGAGCGCGCCGATCGCGTAGTGCGCGCCGTGCTCCAGGTACACGTAGTCGTCCAGGGTGCCCTGGCGGACCAGGTACACCGTGAGCGAACGGACGTACATGGCGCCGATGCCGAGGCCGAGCGCCATCATCACGATGTCGTTGGTGATCGCGAAGGCGCCGATCACGCCGTCGAAGGAGAACGACGCGTCCAGGACCTCGAGGTAGAGGAACATGAAGAAGGCGGCCTTGCCGGCGAGCAGCACCGCCGACTGCGGCTTGCCCTCGCGCCTGGCCTGCTCCTCGGCCTCGTGCTCGCGCTCCTCCTCTTCCTCGAGACGGTTCTCGAAGAAGCTGGACAGGCCGCCCACGACCAGATACGTGATCAGACCGCCGACGCCCGCGAGCAGCACGGTTGCCTGCTTGTCGACGTGTGCGCCGCCGTGCTGGTGCGCGTGGACCGCGACCGTCATGGACGCGATGAGCAGCACGATCAGGGCGATGCAGACCGACAGCATGTCGACCTTGCCGAGCTTGGCGAGCGGGCGCTCGAGCCAGCCCAGCCACTTGATGTCGCGCTCCTCGAAGATGAAGTCGAGGAAGATCATGAGCAGGAACATGCCGCCGAAGGCGGCGATGGACGGGTGGGCGTCCGTGACCAGCTGCTGGTAGCGGTCCGGTTGGTTGAACGCCAGGTCCACCGCCTCGACCGGACCCATCTTGGCGCTGATGGCGACGATGACGACGGGGAACACCAGCCGCATGCCGAAGACGGCGATCAGCACGCCGATCGTGAGGAAGATCTTCTGCCAGAAGGCATTCATCTTCTTCAGGACACCGGCGTTGACCACCGCGTTGTCGAACGACAGCGAGATTTCGAGGATCGCGAGGATCGCGACGACCCCGAAGGCCTCCCATCCGCCGTAGAACACCGCGGCGATCAAGCCGAGCACGGTGATCGCGAACGACCAGCCGAAGGTTTTCAGAACCACTGGCTACCCCATCGTGTGAACGGGTTTCCCCGTGCTGGTTGTACGGGGCTCCCCCGCTCCGCGCACGGCTTTACGAAACATTGACCCCGAAGTCTAGAGCGATGCCCCGCAGCCCGGACGCGTACCCCTGGCCGACCGCCCGGAACTTCCACTCTCCTCCGTATCGGTACACCTCGCCAAAGATCATGGCGGTTTCGGTGGAAGCGTCCTCGGAGAGGTCGTACCGGGCGAGTTCCTGCCCGTCCGCCTGGTTCACCACACGGATGAACGCGTTGCTGACCTGACCGAAGGTCTGGCCGCGGTTGTCCGCGTCATGGATGGAGACCGGGAAGATGATCTTGTCGCAGCCGGCCGGGACCTTGGAGAGGTCGACCAGGATCGACTCGTCGTCGCCCTCACCCTCGCCGGTGAGGTTGTCACCGGTGTGCTCGACCGAACCGTCGGGGCTCTTGAGCTGGTTGTAGAAGATGAACCACTCGTCGCCCATGACCCGGCCGCCGCTGCACAGCAGCGCGCTGGCGTCGAGGTCGAAGTCGGCTCCGGTGGTGGAGCGTGCGTCCCATCCGAGGCCCACCAGGACCTGCGTGAGGTTCGGTGCGGCCTTGGAGAGGGAGACGTTGCCTCCCTTGGCGAGCGTGACGCCCATGATCGTGTCCTCCCCGAGGTGTGGTGGTGCGGTGGCCGAGCGCGTCCGGCGCCGCACTGCGGGAGTGCGGCGCCGGACGGTGGAGCGGGGTGCGGTGCTTCGGCTCAGACGTTGACGCCGAAGTCCTGCGCGATGCCGCGCAGGCCCGACGCGTAGCCCTGGCCGACCGCGCGGAACTTCCACTCCGCCCCGTTGCGGTACAGCTCGCCGAAGACCATCGCGGTCTCCGTGGAGGCGTCCTCGGAGAGGTCGTAGCGGGCGATCTCGGCGCCGCCCGTCTGGTTCACGACGCGGATGAACGCGTTGCGCACCTGGCCGAAGGACTGCTGACGGCTCTCGGCGTCGTAGATCGAGACCGGGAACACGATCTTGTCCACGTCGGCGGGGACCGACGCGAGGTCGACCTTGACCTGCTCGTCGTCGCCCTCGCCCTCACCGGTGAGGTTGTCACCGGTGTGCTCGACCGAACCGTCGGCGCTCTTCAGATTGTTGAAGAACACGAAGTCCTGGTCGTTGCGGACCTTGCCGTCGGCGCCGGTCAGGATGGCGCTGGCGTCCAGGTCGAAGTCCGTGCCCGTGGTGGTGCGGACATCCCACCCGAGGCCCACGACGACCGCCGTGAGGCCAGGGGCCTCCTTGCTCAGCGATACGTTGCCGCCCTTGCTGAGGCTGACTCCCACGAATCCTCCCTATGGTCTCTAGGGGCGGGGAGCCCCCGTACTGCTCTGGTATCGGATCAACGTCTGGATCCTAGTAAGGGGTTCCCGCCCCCGGCGAGGGATCCTGCCGGGTGTCGTGCACCGGCGGCCGGCCTTTCGGCAGGTCGCCTTACAGCGCGTCGATCGCCTTGACGTACTCGTTCAGGTCACGGGCGTCCGGCAGGCCGTTGACGACGGTCCAGCGGACCACGCCCTCCTTGTCGATGATGAACGTGCCGCGCACCGCGCAGCCCTTCTCCTCGTCGAAGACGCCGTACGCGCGCGAGGCCTCGCCGTGCGGCCAGAAGTCGCTCAGGAGCGGGTACTCCAGGCCCTCCTGCTCGGCGAAGACGCGCAGCGAGAACGGCGAGTCGTTCGACACGGCGAGCAGCTGCACGTCGTCGTTGACGAACTTCGGCAACTCGTCGCGCAGCGCGCACAGTTCGCCGGTGCACACCCCGGTGAAGGCGAACGGGTAGAAGAGCAGCACCACGTTCTTCTCGCCCCGGAAGTCCGAGAGCTTCACGGTCTCGCCGTGCTGGTTCTTGAGCTCGATCTCCGGAGCCTTGGTGCCGACCTCGATCGCCATGGTGAAGCTTCCCTTCGGTGGGGCTGTTCGGGTGGCTTCAGCCTAGTTGGCCGCGTACGGGCACTGCCGCGCAGGTGGCCGGGGAGCGTCCCTTCGATGCCGCCGAGGGGCACGCGGGTGGGCGCCCGGTGATGCGTGAGGGCCCCCGCGGGCGCGGTGGCGCGTCCGTGGGGGCCCTCACGACGGTTCTCGGTCCTTCGGTGCCGCTATCGCTTCTTGGCGGCCGCCTTGGGCGTCGCCAGGCGGCTGGCTGTCCAGTCCTTGCCCGCGCTGACGCTCTTGCTCGCGGTCAGGCCGGCCGTGGTGGCGGCCTCGCCGATCTCGCTGGCCTCGACGTAGCCGTCGCGCCCGGTCTTCGGCGTCAGCAGCAGGATGGAGCCGCCTTCCTCCATGTAAGCGATGGCGTCCACCAACGCATCAGTAAGGTCCCCGTCGTCCTCACGGAACCAGAGCACCACGGCGTCAGCCACGTCGTCGTAGTCCTCGTCGACGAGCTCGGAGCCGATGGCCGCCTCGATGGTCTCTCGGAGCTCCTGATCGACGTCGTCGTCGTAGCCGATCTCCTGGACCACCTGGTCGGGCTGGAAACCGAGCCTTACGGCAAGGTTCGTTTCCGCGTGGTCCGCGGTCGCGCTCACGGATTGCCTCCTGATCGTGTTTACGAAGTTGTCTACAGCCTCGCGTACGCGCGAAGCATTGGCCGTAGTCCACACGTGCGCGACGGATCGCGCAAGTACCCGGCCGTCAAGACCGCCGAAACGGTGACTTTCCAGGCCGTGTCACCGCAACTCCTGTCAAGGATCCCCGCTGGGCAGTGATGTATGCCACAGCAATCTGTCAGCTTTGCCCGTGACTGCCCGAGCACCGAGCGCGACCGGCGCCGGTCAGCCCCACGGAACACCTGAGCGAAATCGGCGTATCGTGGCGGTTTGAGCGCAACCGCCGTCGGGATGCGGGCCCGGACCTCGAATTACCTCTCGGAGGAGATGACGATTCCGAATTCGAGGTACACGATGGACAACGGCGCACCCAACAGTGGAACAGTGGCATCACCGACAGTGAAGGAACAGCGTGGTTTCCGGATCCGATCGCAACCCGATCATCATTGGCGGTCTCCCCAGCCAGGTCCCGGACTTCGATCCCGAAGAGACCCAGGAGTGGCTCGACTCCCTTGACGCCGCAATCGACGAGCGCGGCCGCGAGCGGGCCCGGTATCTGATGCTCCGGCTGATCGAGCGGGCCCGCGAGAAGCGCGTGGCCGTGCCCGAGATGCGGAGCACGGACTACATCAACACGATCGCCACCAAGGACGAGCCCTTCTTCCCCGGCAACGAGGACATCGAGCGCAAGGTCCTCAACGCGACGCGGTGGAACGCGGCGGTGATGGTCTCCCGCGCGCAGCGGCCCGGCATCGGCGTCGGCGGCCACATCGCCACCTTCGCCTCCTCCGCCTCGCTGTACGACGTGGGCTTCAACCACTTCTTCCGCGGCAAGGACGAGGGCGACGGCGGCGACCAGGTCTTCTTCCAGGGCCACGCGTCCCCGGGCATCTACGCCCGCGCCTATCTGCTCGACCGGCTCACCGAGGAGCAGCTCGACGGCTTCCGCCAGGAGAAGTCCAAGGCGCCCAACGGCCTGTCCTCGTACCCGCACCCGCGCCTCATGCCGGACTTCTGGGAGTTCCCGACCGTCTCGATGGGCCTCGGCCCGCTGGGCGCGATCTTCCAGGCCCGGATGAACCGCTACATGGAGGCCCGCGGCATCGCCGACACCTCCAATTCGCACGTGTGGGCCTTCCTCGGCGACGGCGAGATGGACGAGCCCGAGTCCCTCGGCCAGCTCTCCATCGCCGCCCGCGAGGGCCTCGACAACCTCACCTTCGTCGTCAACTGCAACCTTCAGCGCCTCGACGGCCCGGTGCGCGGCAACGGCAAGATCATCCAGGAGCTCGAGTCCCAGTTCCGCGGCGCCGGCTGGAACGTGATCAAGCTCGTCTGGGACCGCAGCTGGGACCCGCTGCTCGCCCAGGACCGCGACGGCGTCCTGGTGAACAGGCTGAACACGACGCCCGACGGCCAGTTCCAGACCTATGCCACGGAGACCGGCGACTACATCCGCGAGCACTTCTTCGGCGACGACCACCGGCTGCGCGCCATGGTCGAGAACATGTCCGACAAGGAGATCCAGCACCTGGGCCGCGGCGGTCACGACCACAAGAAGATCTTCGCCGCGTTCACGGCCGCCAAGGAGCACAAGGGCCAGCCGACGGTGATCCTGGCGCAGACGGTCAAGGGCTGGACCCTCGGCCCGAACTTCGAGGGCCGCAACGCCACGCACCAGATGAAGAAGCTGACGGTCGACGACCTCAAGGGCTTCCGCGACCGGCTGCACATCCCGATCACCGACGCCCAGCTGGAGTCCGGCGCCCCGCCGTACTACCACCCCGGCCGGGACTCGGAGGAGATCCAGTACATGCACGACCGCCGCAAGGCGCTGGACGGGTACGTCCCGACCCGCGTCGTGCGCGCGAAGCCTCTTCAGCTCCCGGACGACAAGGCGTACGCGGGCGTCAAGAAGGGCTCCGGTCAGCAGTCGATCGCCACCACGATGGCCTTCGTCCGGCTGCTCAAGGACCTGATGCGGGACAAGGAGATCGGCAAGCGCTTCGTGCTGATCGCTCCCGACGAGTACCGCACCTTCGGCATGGACTCCTTCTTCCCGAGCGCGAAGATCTACAACCCGCTCGGCCAGCAGTACGAGTCCGTCGACCGTGAACTCCTGCTCGCCTACAAGGAGTCGCCGACCGGCCAGATGCTGCACGACGGCATCTCGGAGGCCGGCTGCACCGCCTCCCTGATCGCCGCCGGCTCTGCCTACGCGACCCACGGCGAGCCGCTGATCCCGGTCTACGTCTTCTACTCGATGTTCGGTTTCCAGCGCACCGGCGACCAGTTCTGGCAGATGGGCGACCAGCTGGCGCGTGGCTTCGTCCTGGGCGCGACCGCGGGACGCACGACGCTGACGGGCGAGGGCCTCCAGCACGCGGACGGTCACTCTCAGCTGCTCGCGTCCACGAACCCCGCCTGCGTGGCCTACGACCCGGCGTACGCCTACGAGATCGCGCACATCGTCAAGGAAGGCCTGCGGCGGATGTACGGCCCGACCGCGGACGGCAAGGCGGGCGAGGACGTCTTCTACTACCTGACGGTCTACAACGAGCCCATTCAGCACCCCGCGGAGCCGGCCGACGTCGACGTCGAGGGCATCATCAAGGGCATCCACCGCATCAGCACCGGGACTGCGGGCACCATCCCCGCCCAGATCCTGGCGTCGGGTGTCGGTGTCCCGTGGGCGATGGAGGCACAGCAGATCCTGGCCGACGAGTGGAACGTACGGGCCGACGTCTGGTCCGCGACGTCGTGGAACGAGCTGCGCCGCGACGCGGTGGAAGCAGAACGCCACAATCTGCTGCACCCGGACGAGGAGCAGCGCACGCCCTACGTGACGCAGAAGCTGTCCGGGGCGGAGGGCCCGTTCATCGCGGTCTCCGACTGGATGCGCGCGGTCCCCGACCAGATCGCGCGCTGGGTGCCGGGGACGTACCAGTCGCTGGGTGCGGACGGTTTCGGTTTCGCGGACACCCGAGGCGCCGCGCGTCGTTTCTTCCACATCGATGCCCAATCGGTGGTGGTGGGAGTGCTGACCGAGCTGGCGCGCGAGGGCAAGATCGACCGCTCGGTGCTCAAGCAGGCGATCGACCGCTACCAGCTGCTCGACGTCTCGGCGGCCGACCCCGGCGCGGCCGGGGGCGATGCCTGAGCGAGGCGCCTGAGCGAGCGGTTCGGCAGAGCTCGGTGTTCGGCAGAGCTCGGTGTTCGGCAGAGCCCGGTGGAGGGCGGCGAGGTCTCTTCGACCTCGCCGCCCTCCGGCGTCAGCGGTGGGTGGTGCTCAGAACGCTCCGCCCGCGAGGGGCCCGGCGGCCGATGCCATCCAGACGATCGCGAGCAGCGTGTCGATCGCACCGAGCACGACCGCGACGAGCGCCGGCACCGACTGCGTGCCGGTCCAGCGTCGGCCCATGGCCAGCCAGCCGCAGACGACGGCGGCCGGTCCGAGCACGATCCCCAGGACGAAGAAGCCGGCGATCGCGCAGATGAGGCCGATGATTCCGAGCGACGCGCGGTCCGGCCCGGTCCGTGACCCTGCGCGGCCACGTGAGCGGGGGTGCTTGCGCGTGGTGTGTCCGAAGCCCGCCATCATCACTCCCTGAGTTATTCCGGACTCGGGCGATGCTT
The DNA here is from genome assembly GCF_052245995.1 of Streptomyces sp. SDT5-1. Classification (NCBI taxonomy): domain Bacteria; kingdom Bacillati; phylum Actinomycetota; class Actinomycetes; order Kitasatosporales; family Streptomycetaceae; genus Streptomyces; species Streptomyces sp. SDT5-1. The sequence goes on from NZ_CM125963.1 coordinate 3,020,729, forward strand.
CGGGTACCCCCGCTTGCCGCGCTCTATCGCGCGCGGCTCCCCCTGTCTCGTTCCCGCCCTATCTCTCCCAGATCTTGAACGCCCTTGCGCGGTAAGGGGATTCGGGCTCCCAGGTACCGCTGCCGGGGTAGGTCTGGAACTCTCCGGTCTCCCCGCAGGTCGCGGACTGATAGGTGGTGACGGGGCGTCCGGTCCGGTTGGCGAGGGACGCCGCGCTGCTCCCCTCCGGCAGCGCGACGCAACTCTCGATGTCGACGTCGGCCAGTTCATAGACGTGCCGAGGTCCCTTGAACCCGCTCTTGCCCCAGAGACACAGCTGTCCCGCCGAGCAGTTCCCCAGTGTCGGTGGCGCCGCGGCCGTGGCGAGTCCTGGCGTGAACGCCACCGCGGCGAGTGCGGTCGCGGCGGCAGCCGTGGTCATGAAAACGCGCATGTGCTTCAACCCCCGTGTTGTGTCGACCAGTTGCGTTCGCGACTGATCGCGTGCCAGACACTCTGGCCCGGAGGATCCGGTTCCGGGAAGGGTTGTCGAGGGAGGTCACCCGGATAAGCGAAAGCCCCCGGAAAGTTCCCCGGGGGCTCCCTCACATGGGCGGTTTCAGATGTGGGCGGCGCCCGCACCGGCCTCCGCGTTGTCCCCGCGCTTGGTCAGCAGCGCCACGAGGATGGCCACGACGGCGACGCCCGCCGCGACCAGACAGGCCATGCTCATGCCCGAGATGAAGGTGTCCTGCGCGACGCCCGTGATCTTCTCGGCGAGCGCGGGCGGGGTGCCCGGCGGGACCGGGGCGACGCCGACCTGGACGGCCTCCGACGCCTGGCCCAGCTGTCCGTGAGTGAGCGGCGGGAGTCCGGCGTCCTTCCAGTTCCCGGCGAGATCGTTGTCGACCTTGGACGCCATGACGGCGCCGAGCACCGCGGTGCCGAGGCTTCCGCCGATCTGCATCGCGGCCTGCTGGAGTCCGCCCGCCACGCCGGAGAGCTCCAACGGGGCGTTGCCGACGATGACTTCCGTGGCGCCCACCATCACGGGCGCGAGGCCGAGCCCGAGCAGGGCGAACCAGAGGGACATGATCCCGCTGCCCGTCCCCGGCTCCAGCGTGGACATGCCGTACATGGCGGCGGCCGTGAGCGTCATGCCGCCCGCGAGCGGCACCCGGGGACCGAACTTGGTGATCATCGCCCCGGCCAGCGGCGAGCCGACGATCATCATGCCGGTCAGCGGCAGCAGGTGCATCCCGCTCTCGACGGGGCTCATGCCGTGCACGTTCTGGAGGTAGAACGTGACGAAGAACAGGCCGCCCATGAACGCGATGGCCATGAGCACCATGAGGACCACGCCGGCCGACAGCGGCACGGAGCGGAACAGGCCGAGCGGGACGAGGGGTTCGGCTACGCGGGTCTCCCACAGTGCGAACACCGCGAAGCACAGCACGGAGCCGCCGATGAACGCCCACGTCATGCCGTCGCCCCAGCCCCACGTCGGCGCCTTGATGAGCGCCCAGACCAGACAGAACATCGCGCCGGACAGCAGCACGATGCCGAGCAGGTCGAAGGAGCGCGGCGCGTTCTCCGCACGGTGGTCCAGGAGGATGAAGAGGCCCAGGGCGAGGGCGAGGATGCCGATCGGCACGTTGATGAAGAAGACCGACTGCCAGCTGACGTGCTCGACGAGCAGTCCACCGACGATCGGACCACCGGCGGTCGACGCGCCGATGACCATGCCCCAGATGCCGATCGCCATGTTCAGCTTCTCGGCGGGGAACGTGGCGCGCAGCAGGCCGAGCGCGGCGGGCATGAGCAGCGCGCCGAACAGGCCCTGGAACACGCGGAAGGTGATGACGAAGGCGATGCTGTCGGACAGGCCGATGGCACCCGAAGCGGCGGCGAAGCCGATCACGCCGATGAGGAAGGTCTGCCGGTGGCCGAACCGGTCACCGAGCTTGCCCGCGGTGATCAGGGTGACCGCGAGCGCGAGGAAGTAGCCGTTGGTTATCCACTGGACGTCGGCGAAGGTCGCGCCGAGATCCTTCTTGATGGTCGGGTTGGCGATGGCGACGATGGTGCCGTCGAGGGCGACCATCATGACGCCGATCGCCACGGAGAAGAGTGTCAACCAGGGGTGACCGCGCAGCCCCTTGGCTGGTGTCGGGGCCGACTCGGGCTCCGGGACCCGGTCCGCCTTGTCGACAGTGGTCTGACTAGTCATGTGTTCGAGGCTAATGACAGCTACTGACAGTTGACGATTCATTTCTCAAGTCGGTGACTGTCAGTTGGCTCACACTAGGGTGAGCTGCACGAACGACGAGAAAGATGACCATGACGGATCGAACCAACCTGCGTGAACTCAAGAAGCAACGCACCCGAATCGCCTTGCTGCGCACCGCACTTGAGCTCTTCACCACACAGGGGTTCGATCAGACGACGGTCGACGAGATCGTCGACGCCTGCGAGGTGTCCCAGCGCACCTTCTTCCGCTATTTCGCGAACAAGGAAGAGGTCGCGCTCGCCGTGCAGCAGACGGTGGAGTCCCGCTTCGTCGCCGCGCTCCGCGAACGCCCCCTGGAGGAGAGCCCGTTCGAGGCGCTGCGCCGGACCGTGCTCCACACCTGGGACGCGATGAGCCGCGTCGTGGAGAAACTCATTCCGCTCGAACTCCATATGCGTACCTATCGGATGATCGAATCCACGCCCGCCCTGCTGGCCGTCCACCTCCGCCGTTCGATCGAGCTGGAGGAGGAGCTCGCGCGCGTGGTCGCCGAACGCGAGGGGCTCGACGTGGAGAGCGATCCACGCCCGCGTGTCGCCGTGGCGGCGTTCGGGGGCGTCATGCGGATGACCGGGCGCTTGTGGGGCGCGGGCGAGGACCCGAGCGTCGAATCGATCCGCGCGCTCACCGAGTCGTATCTCGACCATCTGAGACCTTCGCTGGCCGAACAATGGCGCCGCGACCAGGAGTGATCACCGCGAGCGCGACACAGTGAGTCAAGTCGCACCCCCGCGCGCGAGTGGCACTTTTCGCCCCTACGGACCGTGAGGCCTTCGCAGCAACCGCGTCCGGTTTTACCCAAATACACCACGGGAAACGTGATCCGCCTCACCTCATTCACGGACCCCGATGCGCTTCTCCTAGGGTGTCCCGCAGTGACTTCCTTCGATACCTCTCCCCAACTCAACGCCTGGCGCGCACTGCTTGCGCTGGTCGTCGTGTTCGTCATGCTGGCCACCACCGGCTGGACCGCGGTGCGCCATCAGCGAGGCGTCACATCGCCGCTCCAGACCGCGCTCACCGCATGGGAGCACGGTCGGATAAACGGACATGCCCTGCCCGCGCCCGACGGCTCCCCCACCCGCCTCGCGCACTTCTTCAGCTCACTGAGCGCGCACCAGCGCGGTGAGCTCGCCTCCCGTTACCCGCTCGCGGTCGGCAACATGAACGGCGCTCCCGTAGAGCTCCGATATCGCGCCAACCGCATCGCGCTCGACCAGGCGCGCGAGGTCGAGCACAAGCGCATGTACGACAACCGGTTGTCGTCCGTCGGTCACGCCGACGCGAAGAAGCGCATGAACAGGTTCGCCTCCCTGTCGAAGCCCGACCGCAAGATCCTCTCCTTCGACCCGCTCGGCGCCGGCCGGGTCGCCGAGGTCTTCGGCGACCTCGACAAGGCCCAGCGGGTGTCGGTCGTGGTTCCGGGCGTCGACACGAACGTGCTCACCTTCGAGCGCACGTCCCGGCAGTACTCGGCGCCCGTCGGCATGGCGCGCTCCCTGTACGGCGCCGAGCGCAGCGCCAGCCCGCACACCCGCACCGCGGTCGTCGCGTGGGCCGACTACACCGCGCCCGCCGGCCTCGGCGTGGACGCGGCCACGGCGATGCGAGCGGAGGACGGTGCGGTGCGGCTCAACGCGATGCTGCGCGGCCTTCCCGGCGACTCCTCGGTCGCCCTGTACTGCCACAGCTACGGATCCGTGGTGTGCGGTGTGGCCGCGCACCACCTGCCGGAGCGGGTCAGCGACATCGCGGTGGCGGGCAGCCCCGGGATGCGTGCCCAGAGCGCCGCGGGCCTCGGCACGCACGCGCGCGTGTGGGCGACCCGCGACAGGGACGATTGGATCCAGGACATTCCCTACATGGAGGTGGGCGGTCTCGGCCACGGGGCGGATCCCGTCTCCTCCGCGTTCGGCGCGCGCGTCATGGCGGCAGGCGACTCCAAGGGGCACACCGGCTACTTCGTGCCGGGCACCGAGAGCCTCAAGAACTTCGCCGACATCGGCACTGGCTCGTACAAGACGGTGCACTGCTCCGGCGGAGGTGAAGGCTGTCTGGGCGGCTTTTCCGGGAACGTCTCCGCCTGACGCGCGTAGAAACTGATGAAACAGCGGTCTGCCACGACAGGCGACGGAGACGCACGCTCCGCCTACGATGAGCCACATGGGTGATGTACTGGCCGGATTTCATGCCGCCTGGGAGTTCGAGTCCGACTCCGTGCTCATCCGCTTCGAACGGGGGATCCGCACGCCGAAGCTCTTTCAGGCGCTGGGCGAGCGCCGCATCCCTCTGGAAGCGATCACGGCGGTGACCCTGACGCCCGGAAAACGTGGGACCGTCGTGCTGCACGCGGTGCCGCGGCCGGGCGCGGACCCCCTGATGGACGCTGCGGCGGGCCAGCTCAAGGAGGGAAGCGACCCGTACCGCCTCGTGCTGCCCGCCGAGCGGGAGACGCTCGGCGAGTACTACGCGGACGAGCTGCGCGCGAACCTCATCGACCACGACGACGTGCGACCGGAGAACTACCTGGTGGCGCCTCCCGAGCCGCCCCGCCAGTTCAAGGCCTACGACGGCAAGGCCACGTTCGACGGAAGCGCGGTGGCCTTCCGCTGGTTCTGGACCGGGGCGTCGTCCGCGAAGTGGAAGGCCGGGGACAAGACGTTCCCGGTCACGGACCTGAGCGGCGTCGAATGGCGCTCCCCCGAGCTGTTCGAGGGGCATCTGCGGCTGCTGCCGCGCGACGCCGCCGCGGAGCAGCCGGGTCAGGCCGACCAGGATCCCGCGGCGGTCGTCTTCGGCCTCGGCTACGGCCCGGTGCACGAGTCGCTGCCGTTCGCCGCTTCCGTCCTCGCGGCCGTGCGGGCCTCAGGACCCGCGCCGCCGCAGCCCAACGCGCTGTGTGCCGATACGACGGGGGCGGGCAGGCGGGACCCCGCGGACATCGCCGACCGCATCAGACATCTGGGCGAGCTGCACCAGGCGGGCCTCGTGACGGACGCGGAGTTCACGACGAAGAAGGCCGAGCTGCTGGCCGAGCTGTGACGGACGGCCTCACCGTCCGCACCGAGCGCCACGCCCGACCACTCTTCTTGTCATACCTGGGTAGGGGGTGCGGTTGAGCACTCCGGTATGACGGCGCGACGGGGCCGGGTTGCCTACGCTGATCAGGTCATGAGCACCGCACCACCGTCCCCGGACCAGCCCCGCCCGCCGGAAGAGGAATCCGGCCCGGCGGGGCCCCGGCGCGTGGCCGGTGCCGCGCGGCTGCTCGGCGAGCGGCTGGCGGCGGCCGGGGCGGCGTTCACGGCGGCTCTGGGCGACGACCGGTCGGAGCCGCTGCTGGCCACGGCGCCCCGGCGGTGGATGCGGCTTCTGCCCTATCTGATCGCGCTGGGGTTCACGGCGGCGCTGATCCCGGTCACGACGCAGGTGCTGGCGAACGACTACGGGGTTGGCGGCGGTCTCGCCGCCGCGATCGGCGTCGCGCAGTCCGCTCCCCTGATCCTCGCGGTGAGTCGCCCGCTGGCCGCCTGGACCATCATGATCACCGCGGCGGTGTTCGGCACGGTCCCGGTCCTGCACGGGGACGCCCACCATCCGTCCCCCTGGACGGCCCCGGTGATCGTCGGCTATCTGGTGCTGTGCATCGCGCTGGCCCTGCGGGAGAGCCGGCGCAGACTGGTCGGCATCTGGCTCGTCACCGTGGCGGCCAGCATCCTGGTCGGCTTCTTCCGCGCCGACTCCAGCCAGGACACGAGCGTGCTGCTCATCGTCCTGAGCGGTGGTGTGCTGCTTCTGGGCGCGCTGCTGCGGGAGCGCGGCGAGACCAGACGCAAGCTCGTCGTGCAGGAGACGATCAGCGAGGCCGAGCGGACCCGCAGGACGCTGCTCGAGGAGCGGGCCAGAATCGCGCGGGAGCTGCACGACGTCGTCGCCCATCACATGTCGGTGATCACCGTGCAGGCCGACTCCGCGCCCTACCGCTTGCAGGACCTGCCCGACGAGGCACGTGGCGAGTTCGAGTCGATAGCCGCGGGTGCCCGTGCGTCGCTGACCGAGATGCGGCGCCTGCTCGTGGTGCTGCGCAACGAGGAGGCGCAGGGCGACCTGGTGCCGCAGCCGGGCCTCGCCCACCTGGGGCAGTTGGTCGAGGCGACCATACGGGGCGGGGTGCCGGCCGACGTGTCGTATCCGGAGCTGGCCCTCGTCGCGGAACTCGCCGATGTGCCGCCCGCGGTGGACCTCTCCGCGTACCGGATCGTGCAGGAGGCGCTGGCCAACGTCGTGCGGCACTCCCCCGGCGCCCGCACCCAGATCTCGGTCAGTCTCGAGGACAACGCCCTGCTGCTGGTCGTCGTCAACGGCCCCGCCACGGACCGGGGATCGCCCGTCGAAGCCGCCCCTGGCACCGGGCACGGCCTCATAGGGATGCACGAGCGCGTACGGTTGGTCGGCGGCACGCTCGACGTGGGACCGCTGCCCGGCGGAGGATTTCGCGTCGCGGCCCGGCTCCCGTTGACCGCGCCCGACTCCCCAACGGAATAAAGGAATTCGGCACGCATGACCATCCGCGTGATCATTGTCGACGACCAGACCATGGTGCGGGCGGGTTTCGCCGCGCTGCTGAACGCACAGAGCGACATCGACGTCGTGGGCGAGGCGCCCGACGGCAGACAGGGCGTCGAGGTCAGCCGCGCCACGCACCCCGACGTCGTCCTCATGGACGTGCGGATGCCGGAGATGGACGGTCTCGCGGCGACCCAGGAGCTGCTGAATCCGCCGCCCGGCGTGGTGCATCTGCCGAAGGTCCTGATGCTCACCACGTTCGACGTGGACGACTATGTGTACGCCGCGCTGCGGGCGGGGGCCTCGGGCTTTCTCCTCAAGGACGCGCCGCCGTCCGATCTGATCGCGGCGGTGCGCGTGATCGCGGCCGGCGAGGCGCTGCTCGCGCCGACGGTCACCAAGCGCCTCATCGCGGACATCGTCAAGACCGGCCCGGCCACGCGCCAGAACCACTCCCCGCTGCTGAACAGCCTGACGCCGCGCGAGTCCGAGGTGCTCGAGCTGATCGCGCGCGGGCTGTCCAACCAGGAGATCGCGCAGAAGCTCGTGCTGGCCGAGCAGACGGTGAAGACGCACATCGGCCGCGTCCTGGCGAAGTTGGGCCTGCGCGACCGCGCACAGGCCGTGATCTTCGCGTACGAGTCGGGACTCGTGGCACCCGGCGACCAGTGACACAGCACGCCCGACCCGCCTGACCCCCTACTGGGGTATCAGGTGATCCGGTCACCAATACCCAGGTATCAAGGGCGAGTTGGCTCCGCAGTGTGACGTGCCGACCGCGTTCCGACTCCTACCTTCCCCTCGTCACACCACAGGACGAAGGGGAGGCGGGCGATGGGCCTGAGCTTCTGGAAACGACGCGGTCGCCGCACGGTGGCAGCCGCCACGCTCACGGCGGTCGTCGTGTCGGGCACGGCAGGCTGGGCCTCCGGGCAGGAACAGCGCCCGCTGACCGGCCCGCCCCCGGGCACCGCGTCCTGGCGCGCCGACGAGGCGACGGTCGGCAGACTCCCTGATCCGGCCACCGCCAGCCCCTCCCAAGTCGCTTCCTTCTTTCGAGGGTTGAGCGGATCCGAGCAGCACAAACTGGCTGCTCGGCATCCGTCCGTCGTCGGGAATCTGGACGGCGCCCCGATCGAGCTGCGGTACGAGGCGAACGCTCTCGCACTGCGTGCCGAACGCACCCGTGCCCTCGCCGAGGCGAATAACAGGACGCTCGGCGAGCGGCAGCGGGACGCGGCTCGCGCGCTGGCGGAGCGCTGCTCGGAACTGCTCGCGCACGGCCGCCGGATACTCGCCTTCGATCCGCGCGGGAGGGGCCAAGTGGCGGAGGTCTACGGCGACTTGCCGTCGGCCGACCATGTCTCGGTGATCGTGCCCGGCTCCGACATCGACCTGGGTACGTTCGACCGGACCACGGATATGTACGGAACGCCGGCCGGTATGGCGCGCTCCCTGCACCGGGCGACCGGTGGCCGGACGGCCGTGGTGGCGTGGGTCGGATACACCACGCCGGTGGGCCTGGGCCCGGACGCCGCGACCGGACGGCTCGCGGAGGCGGGAGCGCCCAGGCTGGCCCGCTTCGTACAGGGCCTCACCGCGGCGGGCACACCGAAGCCCACCGTCTTCTGCCACAGCTACGGGTCGGTGGTGTGCGGACTCACCGCGTCCCGGCTCCCGGCGTCGGATCTGGTGGCCCTCGGTTCGCCGGGGCTGCGCGCCGACTCCGTGGCCGACCTGCACACCCGGGCACGGGTGTGGGCGGCCCGGGACGCCGACGACTGGATCGGGAAGGTGCCGAACGTCGAGCTGTTCGGCCTGGGGCACGGAGCCGACCCGACGGACCCCTCCTTCGGAGCGCGGCGGGTCCCCGCCGCGCACGCCAAGGGACACACGGGCTACTTCGCGCCGGGCACGGACTCGCTGCGCGCCTTCGCCCGCATCGCCACGGGAGACGCGTCATGACCCTCACCGCACTGCGCGCGTCCGTGTCCTCGGCCGTCGCGACCATGGAGGCGAAGACCCCGGCGCACCGGGACCGGGCCGTCGACGGGCTGCGCGCCCTGGCTCTGCTCGCCGTACCCACCGGGCACTGGCTGCTCGCCGGCTTCACACTCGACGGCCAGGGCGCGCTGCACAACGCGAGCCCGCTGAGCAGCTTCGGCTTCTTCGCACCGCTCAGCTGGGTGCTGCAGATGCTCGGCATCTTCTTCCTCGTGGGCGGTTACGCATCGGTCCTGTCGTTCCGACGGGCACGCGAGCGTGGCACATCGACAGCGGTCTGGCTGCGCGGACGGCTCGCCCGCCTGGGCCGGCCCGTGTTGGGGGTGACCGCGGTGTGGGCCGCGCTGGCGCCCGTCCTGTACGCCCTCGGAGTGCCCGGGGCGACGCTGCGCACGGCCTCCACGCTGGTGATACAGCCGCTGTGGTTCGTCGGGGTCTATACGGTGATCACCGGGCTCACTCCGTGGTGCGTCAGGGCCGCGCACCGGCTCGGGGCGTGGTCCGTGGCACCGCTGATCGGATCGGTCGCCGTCGTCGACTTCCTGCGGTACGGGCCGCTCTCCTCGGCCATGCCGTCGTGGCTGAGCCTGCTCAACCTGCTGCCTGGCTGGATGTTCGCCTATCAACTCGGCGTCTGCTGGGGCGAGAAGAGGCTCGGGAGGCGGGGAGCGTGGGTGCTGCTCGTCGGAGGAACGGCTCTGTTCGCGGCTCTGCTGCTGCTCTTCCACTACCCGGCGTCGATGGTCGGGGTGCCGGGTGAGGCGCGGACGAACTCGCACCCGCCGTCGCTGCTGGTGCTCGCCCTGGCCGCCGCGCAGAGCGGCGCGGCGATACTGCTGCGGGACCGTCTGGGCCGTCTGCTGCGCCGCCCGGCGCTGTGGGCGCCGGTCGTGGTCATCAATCTGTCGGCGATGACGATCCTGTGCTGGCACCAGACGGCGCTGCTCGCGGCGGCGATACCCGGCTCCTTCGCCGGCGCGATACCCGGTCTCACGACCGCGCCCGACACGCTCGCCTGGATAGCGATCCGCCTCGCGTGGCTGCCGCTGTTCGGCGCGCTGCTCGTCCTGATAGGCCGCTACGCCCGGGGCTTCGAGTCGCCCTGGCAGCAGGTGAGTCGGGGGCGGCGGGCGCTGGCCGGGCTGCTCGCCGCCGGGTTCGCGGTGTTCGCGCTGGGGCTGGCGTGAGGCGGCCCCGGCGCATGGGCTGGAGCCGCTCTCCCGATGCCTCGGCTACGCGCGGCCCTCCGCCGTGAAGGTCATGTCGGTGTAGCGGTCGCCGGAGACCTTGGAGGCGATGGGTTCCAGGAGCGCCAGTTCCTCGTCGGTGAGCTCGATGCGGGTCGCCGCGGTGTTCTCCTCGACGCGCGTGCGCTTGCGGGTCCCAGGAATGGGGACGACGGCGAGGCCGAAGGTACGCGCCTGCTGCTGCACCCAGGCGAGGGCGATCTGGCCGAGCGAGGCGCCGCGGGCGTCGGCGATCTGGCGGATCGGCTCCAGCAGGGCCGCGTTGGCGGCGGCGTTGTCGCCGGTGAAGCGGGGCTGTGTGCGGCGGAAGTCGTCGCTGCCGAGTTCCTTGTCGGCTGAGACGAAGGATCCGGTCAGGAAGCCACGGCCGAGCGGGGAGTACGGGACGAGCGCGACGCCGAGTTCCGCGGCGGCGGGTACCACGGAACGTTCGAGGGCCCGGCTGAACAGGGACCACTCGGACTGGAGCGCGGCGATCGGGTGGACGGCATGCGCGGCGCGCAGTTCGGCGGCGGTGACCTCGCTCAGGCCGAGGTGCTTGACCTTGCCGGCGGTGACGAGTTCGGCCATCGCACCGACCGACTCCTCGATCGGCACCTTCGGGTCGCGGCGGTGCATGTAGTACAGGTCGACCGAGTCGACGCCCAGGCGTTGGAGGCTGGCGTCGATGCAGGTCCTGATGTAGGCGGGGTCGTTGTTGATGACGCGCTTGGACGGGTCGCTCGGATCGGATCCGATGGCGAACTTGGTGGCCAGGACGATCTCGTCCCGGTGCACCTTGACGAAGGGAGAGAGGAACTTCTCGTTCTCACCGGCGCCGTAGACGTCCGCGGTGTCGTACAGGGTGACGCCGAGTTCGAGGGCCCGCTCCAGGGTGGCCCGCGCCTCGTCGGCGTCCGTCGGTCCGTAGGCCCAGCTCATTCCCATGCAGCCGAGGCCCTGAGTGCCCACCACGGGCCCGTTGTTTCCCAACTCAACAGTGGAAATGCGCCGCTGCTGACCCGTCCGCGGCGTCCGCTCCGTGCTGCTCATGCGGTTCACGCCCTCTCCGGCGCCGGTCGGGCGCCCGCATAGATGTCGATCTTGTGGTCGAGCACGGCCAGGGTGTCCTGCAGTTCGGCCATCCGGTTCAGGACGTCGCGGCGGGTCGCCTCGAGGAGTTCCCTGCGCTCGTCGAAGGTCTGCTCTCCCCGGCGCACCAGCTCCGCGTAGCGGACCATGTCGGCCACCGGCATCCCGGTGAGCCGAAGCTTGCCGACGAGCGCCAGCCAGTCCAGGTCGCGGTTGTTGTACCGACGCTGCCCGGTGTGCGAGCGGTCGACGTCGGGCATCAGGCCGATCCGCTCGTACCAGCGCAAGGTGTGGGCGGTGAGTCCGGTGAGGGCGACGACCTCGCTGATGGTGTAGCGGTCCTGCCCCTCGGGGCGGGGGTGCGGGGGTGGTGCAGAGGAACAGTTGTCGGTCTTCCGGTTCGCCGCGCGGGACCGGGGCGTGGTCTCCATCACCGTCATGGGCCCCACGCTAGAACCTTGGAGTGCACTCGAAGCAAGCAGGAACCGGAACACGCTCCGGGAAATCGGGACGACACCTCGACGACGGCCCGGTTACCGTGCGGGCCATGACTGCCGTTCGCCGTGCCACGCCTGCCGACGCCGAGGAACTGGTCCGCCTGCGCAAGATCATGCTCGACGCGATGAGACCGAGCGACGACGTCGAGTGGCAGCCGTACACGGCGAAGACCTTGCGGTCCCATCTGGCCGACGAGGCGGGCCCGTTGGCGGTGTTCGTCGTCGACGCGCCAGACGCACCAGACGCGCAGGATGCGTCGGACGCGGCGGACACCCCGGACCCGCTGGGCACACCGGCCGTCGCCCCGAGGACGCTCGCGGCGTGCGCGACCGGGACGATCAACCTGAGCCTGGGCGGCCCCGGGAACCCGGAGGGCACGTCGGGCCACGTGTTCAACGTCTGCACCGACCCCGCGTACCGGCGCCGCGGCTACTCGCGGGCCTGTATGGACGCACTGCTGGCATGGTTCGGGGAGCGCGACATCCGCCGCATCGACCTGCACGCCTCCCACGAGGGCGAGCCCCTGTACACGTCCCTCGGCTTCGCCCGCACCCCCGCGCCCGCGATGAGGCTGACGCTCTGAGGGCCGGAGCGAGGAATTAGGCTCGTACGCATGCAGAGCCTCGCCTTGATCGAGAACTGGCCGGTACCGACCGCCGCAGCAGCCGTCGTCCGTGCGGACGGCACGGTGCTGGGGACGCACGGACCCACGGCCCACCGTTTCCCGCTGGCCTCGGTCACCAAGCCGCTCGCGGCCTACGCGGCGCTGGTCGCCTACGAGGAAGGCGCGATCGAGCTGGAGGAGCCGGCGGGCCCCGAGGGCTCGACGGTGCGGCACCTGCTGGCGCACACCAGCGGGCTCGCCTTCGACGAGCACCGGACGACGTCGGAGCCGGGGAACCGGCGGCTGTACTCGAACGCGGGCTTCGAGGTGCTCGGCGATCACATCGCGAAGGCAACGGACATCCCCTTCGGCGAGTACCTGCGCCAGGCCGTGCTCGAACCCCTGGGGATGACCGCGACCACCCTCGACGGGTCGCCCGCCAAGGACGGCGTGTCGACGGTGGACGACCTGGTGCGGTTCGCCGCGGAGGTGCAGGCGCCGCGGCTGCTGGACCCGCGGACAGTGGCCGAGGCGATGACCGTGCAGTATCCGGGGACGAAGGGCGTGCTTCCGGGGTACGGGCACCAGAACCCGAACGACTGGGGCCTCGGCTTCGAGATCCGGGACCACAAGTCGCCGCACTGGACGGGCGGTTCGTCGTCGCCGCGGACGTTCGGGCACTTCGGGCAGTCGGGCACGTTCCTGTGGGTGGACCCGGACGCCGGGGCCGCCTGTGTGGCGCTGACGGACCGGGCGTTCGGGCCGTGGGCGACCGAGGTGTGGCCGCAGTTCACCGACGCGGTGCTCGCGGAGATCTGACGCCGAGGCCCGGGGCGCGCACCGCCCGCCCCGGCCACCCTGCCTACCTCCCCGCTCAGCCGCTCATCTCCCAGATCAGGAGATGCGCCTCCGTCGCGGCCAGGACCTCGAGGTCGGTCTCGGCGGTGATCCGAGCGGCGTCGCCTGCGGCCAACTCCTCGCCGCCGAGGCGCACTTCACCGCGCACCACGTGGACGTAGACGTGCGGGGCAGCCGGCACCTCGCCGCGCTCCCCCGCCGCCAGGCGCCGGACGTGCAACATGGCGTCCGCCTCGGGGACGTCGTACGGGGTCGAGTCCGCGATGCCGTGCACCACCTCGTACGCGGGGTCGCCGCCGGGGTCGCGGGGAGCGAGCCACATCTGGATGAAGGTGAGGGGCTCGACACCGTCGTTGCGCTCGACGTGGCGGACGCCGCCGCCTGAGCTCAGGCGCTGGACGTCGCCCGGGCGGACCACGGTCTCGTGTCCGGTGGAGTCGCGGTGGGTGAGCTCACCGGTGACGACCCAGGTGACGATTTCCGTGTGGCTGTGGGGGTGTTCGTCGAAGCCGGCGCCTGGGCCGAGGCGCTCCTCGTTGCAGGCGAGGATCGCGCCGAAACGCAGGTTGTCCGGGTCGTAGTGCGGGCCGAAGGAGAACGCGTGGAGGGATTCGATCCCCGCATCGGGTTCGCCGCCGACATAGCGGTCGCCGGAGCGGCGTACATCAATCACGCGATACACGGTAGCCCGCGTTTCCGGCCTTTCGGTGGGGTCACCCAGGACCCACCACTCCGCTGAGGCGTCCCGATAAGGCAGTCTTGTCCCGTGCCCCAATCGGAATCAGAGCAGCCCTCATCGAACGAACCAGCGGACCGTCAAGGCGGCCACGCGGATCCCCATCCGCACTCGGCGACCCTGAAGCGCTTGGAGAAATCGTCCGGGGCGCTCGCCGCGCAGGCGATCACGCGCATGGACGAGACGTTGCCCTGGTACCGGGCGATGCCGCCGGAGAACCGGTCGTGGATCGGCCTGGTGGCGCAGGCGGGCATCGCCGCGTTCACCGAGTGGTTCCGGCACCCGGACGCGCCGCAGGCGATCTCGACGGACGTGTTCGGCACCGCGCCGCGCGAACTGACCCGGGCGATCACGCTGCGCCAGACCGTGGAGATGGTGCGCACCACCATCGAGGTCATGGAGTCCGCCATCGACGAGGTGGCGGCGCCCGGCGACGAGAGCGTGCTGCGGGAGGCGCTGCTCGTGTACGCGCGGGAGATCGCGTTCGCGACGGCCCAGGTGTACGCGCAGGCCGCGGAGGCGCGGGGCGCCTGGGATGCGCGGCTCGAGTCGCTCGTGGTGAACGCGGTGCTGTCGGGAGAGGCCGACGAGGGCGCGGTCAGCCGGGCCGCGGCGCTCGGCTGGAACTCGCCGGAGCACGTGTGCGTGGTGCTCGGTACGGCGCCCGACGGGGACAGCGAGCTGACGGTGGAGGCGATCCGCCGGGCCTCGCGGCACGCCAAGCTGCAGGTCCTGACCGGTGTGCTCGGGAACCGGCTCGTGGTGATCGCGGGCGGCAGCGACAACCCGCTGGCGGTGGCGAAGTCGCTGATCGGGCCGTTCGCGGCGGGTCCCGTGGTCGCCGGGCCCGTGGTCCCCGACCTGCTGGCCGCCACGCGGTCCGCGCAGGCGGCGGCCGCCGGGCTCAAGGCGTGCGGCGCCTGGCAGGACGCCCCGCGCCCCGTTCTGGCGGACGATCTGCTTCCGGAGCGTGCGATCGCCGGCGACCCCGCCGCTCGGGACCAGTTGGTGGAGGAGATCTACAGACCGCTCGAAGAGGCGGGCTCGGCGCTCCTCGAGACGCTCAGCGTCTACCTGGAACAGGCAAGCAGTCTGGAAGGCGCGGCGCGGATGCTCTTCGTGCATCCGAACACCGTCCGCTACCGGCTTCGACGTGTGACCGACGTCACCGGGTGGTCGCCCTCTGATGTCCGTTCGGCGTTCACGTTGCGGATCGCCCTCATCCTGGGGCGTCTGGCCGAGGCAGATCCCCAGTCGTAGGCTTTTGTCGGGGGCCTACAATTCCCCCTTCGGTTCTTCGTCCCTGTCCCCACCGGCGGCCCGACCCGTCCCCAAGAGAGAGTGTGAGAGTGCTCGTACTCGTCGCTCCCGGCCAAGGCGCCCAGACGCCCGGCTTCCTGACTCCCTGGCTCGAACTTCCCGGTGCCGCGGACCGCCTCGCCGCGTGGTCCGACGCCATCGGTCTCGACCTCGCCCACTACGGCACGCAGGCCGACGCGGACGCGATCCGTGACACGGCCGTGGCCCAGCCGCTCCTTGTCGCGGCGGGTCTGCTCTCGGCCTCCGCGCTCGGCGATGTGACGCCGGGCGCCGTGGCGGGGCACAGCGTGGGTGAGATCACCGCCGCGGCGTTCGCCGGGGTGCTCGACGACGCCACCGCGCTGTCGCTCGTGCGCACCCGTGGTCTGGCCATGGCGGACGCCGCCGCGATCACGGAGACCGGGATGTCGGCGCTGCTCGGCGGCGACCCCGAGGTCACCGTGCCGCACCTGGAGAAGCTGGGCCTGACGCCGGCGAACGTGAACGGCGCGGGCCAGATCGTGGCCGCCGGCACGCTCGAGGAGCTGGCCGCGCTCGAGGCCGACAAGCCCGAGGGCGTGCGCCGCGTGGTGCCGCTGAAGGTGGCGGGCGCGTTCCACACCCGGCACATGGCACCGGCCGTGGCGAAGCTGGAGGAGGCCGCCAAGGAGCTGGCCCCGGCCGACCCCACGGTCACGTACGTCTCGAACAAGGACGGCAAGGCCGTCGCGTCCGGCGCCGAGGTGGTCTCCCGCCTGGTCGGCCAGGTCGCGAACCCCGTCCGCTGGGACCTGTGCATGGAGACGTTCCAGGAGCTCGGCGTGACCGCGCTCATCGAGGTGTGCCCGGGCGGCACCCTCACCGGGATCGCCAAGCGCGCGCTGCCCGGCGTCAAGACCCTCGCCCTGAAGACCCCCGACGACCTCGACGCAGCCCGCGCCCTGATCGCCGAACACGCCACGACGGCCTGACAAGGAGATCCGAGCAGCATGTCGAAGATCAAGCCCAGCAAGGGTGCCCCGTACGCGCGCATCCTCGGTGTCGGCGGCTACCGCCCGACCCGGGTCGTGCCCAACGAGGTGATCCTCGAGAAGATCGACTCGTCCGACGAGTGGATCCGCTCGCGCTCCGGCATCGCCACGCGGCACTGGGCCGGTGACGAGGAGACCGTCTCGATGATGTCGGTCGAGGCCTCCGGCAAGGCCATCGCCGACGCGGGCATCCGTCCGGAGCAGATCGGCGCCGTGGTCGTGTCGACCGTCTCGCACTTCGCGCAGACGCCGGCCATCGCGACGGAGATCGCGGACAGGCTCGGCACGGACAAGGCCGCCGCGTTCGACATCTCCGCGGGCTGCGCCGGCTTCGGCTACGGCCTCACGCTCGCCAAGGGCATGATCGTCGAGGGCAGCGCGGAGTACGTGCTGGTCATCGGCGTGGAGCGGCTGTCGGACCTGACCGACCTGGAGGACCGCGCGACGGCCTTCCTGTTCGGTGACGGTGCCGGTGCCGTGATCGTCGGCCCGTCCCAGGAGCCCGCGATCGGCCCGACCGTGTGGGGTTCCGAGGGCGACAAGGCCGGCACCATCAAGCAGACGATGCCGTGGGACGAGTTCCACGCCACCGATGCCGCGCAGCTGCCCGTGGACTCCCAGGGCAACATCAAGTTCCCTGCGATCACGCAGGAGGGCCAGGCGGTGTTCCGCTGGGCCGTGTTCGAGATGGCGAAGGTCGCCCAGCAGGCGCTGGACGCGGCCGGGATCAACCCGGACGACCTGGATGTCTTCATCCCGCACCAGGCCAACGAGCGGATCATCGACTCGATGGTGAAGACTCTCAAACTGCCGGAGCACGTCACGGTCGCCCGCGACGTGCGGACCACCGGCAACACGTCGGCCGCCTCGATTCCGCTCGCGATGGAGCGGCTTCTGGCGACCGGTGAGGCGAAGAGCGGCGACACCGCGCTCGTCATCGGCTTCGGGGCGGGTCTCGTGTACGCCGCCACGGTCGTTACCCTCCCCTAGGCATCCCGTCCGGATCTTCGGATCCGTACCGGTTGCCGCCACACCCTCTGGATACAC
Organism: Streptomyces sp. SDT5-1; assembly: GCF_052245995.1. Classification (NCBI taxonomy): domain Bacteria; kingdom Bacillati; phylum Actinomycetota; class Actinomycetes; order Kitasatosporales; family Streptomycetaceae; genus Streptomyces; species Streptomyces sp. SDT5-1. The sequence goes on from NZ_CM125963.1 coordinate 3,037,959, forward strand.
ACCGAAGGAGCGCCACAATGGCCGCCACTCAGGAAGAGATCGTCGCCGGTCTCGCCGAGATCGTGAACGAGATCGCCGGGATCCCCACCGAGGACGTCCAGCTGGACAAGTCCTTCACCGATGACCTGGACGTCGACTCGCTGTCCATGGTCGAGGTCGTCGTCGCCGCCGAAGAGCGCTTCGACGTCAAGATCCCGGACGACGACGTCAAGAACCTCAAGACCGTCGGCGACGCCACGAAGTACATCCTCGACCACCAGGCCTGAGCCACAGCCTCAGCCCTTGGTCAGTCGCTCCGCCACCCGGCGGTGGCGCCGCTGAATCCCTCGGATCCGTTGGAGAAAGAATTCCTGTGAGCTCGACCAATCGCACCGTGGTCGTCACCGGTATCGGCGCAACCACACCGCTGGGTGGCGACGCGACATCCACCTGGGAGGGCCTGGTCGCCGGACGTTCCGGCGTCAAGCCCCTCGAGCAGGAGTGGGCCGCCGACCAGGCGGTCCGCATCGCGGCGCCGGTCGCCGTGGACCCGGGCGAGGTCATCCCCCGCCCGCAGGCCCGCAAGCTGGACCGCTCCGCGCAGTTCGCGCTGATCGCCGCCAAGGAGGCGTGGGCCGACGCCGGCTTCACCGACAAGGCGGGCGACGATGCGAACGTCGACCCCGACCGTCTGGGCGCCGTCATCGCGTCCGGCATCGGCGGCGTGACCACGCTCCTCGACCAGTACGACGTGCTGAAGGAGAAGGGCGTACGCCGCGTCTCCCCGCACACCGTGCCGATGCTGATGCCCAACGGCCCGTCGGCCAACGTGGGTCTGGCCGTGAACGCCCGCGCGGGTGTCCACACGCCGGTCTCCGCCTGCGCCTCGGGCGCCGAGGCCATCGGCTACGGCATCGAGATGATCCGCACGGGCCGCGCCGACGTCGTCGTCTGCGGTGGCACGGAGGCGGCCATCCACCCGCTGCCCATCGCCGCGTTCGGCAACATGATGGCGATGTCCAAGAACAACGACGACCCGCAGGGTGCGTCGCGCCCCTACGACACCGCCCGGGACGGCTTCGTCCTCGGTGAGGGCGCCGGTGTCATCGTCCTGGAGTCGGCCGAGCACGCCGCCAAGCGCGGTGCCCGCGTGTACGCGGAGGCGGTCGGCCAGGGCATCTCCGCCGACAGCCACGACATCGTGCAGCCGGAGCCGGAGGGCCGCGGCATCGCGCACGCCCTGCAGAACCTGCTGGACAACACCGACCTCGACCCGGCCGAGATCGTGCACGTCAACGCGCACGCGACGTCGACGCCTGCCGGTGACATCGCCGAGCTGAAGGCGCTGCGCAAGGTGTTCGGCGACGACACCGACCACTTCGCCGTCTCCGGCACCAAGTCGATGACCGGGCACCTGCTCGGTGGCGCCGGTGGTGTCGAGTCCGTGGCGTCGGTGCTCGCGCTGTACCACCGCGTGGCCCCGCCGACGATCAACGTCGAGAACATCGACCCGGAGGCCGAGTCCACGGCCGACGTCGTCCGCAACGAGGCGCGCAAGCTTCCGGTCGACGGCCGGATCGCCGCGCTGAACGACTCGTTCGGCTTCGGCGGGCACAACGTGGTGCTGGCGTTCCGCACGGTCTGACGTTCCGCTGAACGTGAGAGTGGGCCCGCCCCGGATGTCCGGGGCGGGCCCACCGCGTTCCTCATGGCGCCGGGCGCCTCACACCACCTGGTGGAGCCACCTCACCGGGGCGCCCTCGCCCGCGTAGCGGAAAGGCTCCAGTTCGTCGTCCCAGGGCTTGCCGAGGAGCTTGGCGAGCTCGGCCTCCAGGTCCGTCTCCCCGGCCTTGGAACGGGCCAGTGCGGCGCGCAGACGGTCCTCCGGGATGAGGATGTCGCCGTGGATTCCGGTGATGGCGTGGAAGATGCCGAGTTCGGGGGTGGCGCTGTAGCGCTCGCCCTCGGCGGTGGCGCAGGGCTCGGCCGTCACCTCGAAGCGCAGCAGCTGCCAGCCGCGCAGCGCGGAGGCCAGCTTGGCGGCGGTGCCCGCCTCGCCGCGCCAGGAGAACTCCGATCTCCATGTGCCGGGCGCCGCGGGCTGCCTGATCCAGTCGAGGCTGACGCGCGCGCCGAGTACACCCGCGACCGCCCATTCGACGTGCGGGCACAGCGCGCGCGGAGCGGAGTGCACGTACAGAACTCCACGTGTCGTCACCGGGACCTCCAGTGTGGGTCGAGGTTCGCCTTCCCCAGCGGCCTCGCGCCCGTGCCGAGCCTTCTTCCCTCGTCGACCGGAACGACTAGGTCCGGACAAAAAGGGACACATCTGACGTGTAGTAATTTAGCGGAACCGGTACAGCGGGATCCCACTGGGTCGACCGGGGATCCCGGGGCGAGGCTATCGCGCAGCGGTGCAAGGAGTGTGACGTACTGTCGGTCCCGGGGCTCACAAACACCGAGCTTTCACCCGGCGGGACGCAACCCCGCCCTCGCGTACGACGTCAGACGGATCGGGATCGGAGAGCCGGCGGGAAGGCAGGAGGGCTGATGCGGAGGCGCAGCGACCGTCCGTTCGCCGTTCGGGCCGCTCTCGCCGCGGTGACGGCGGCCGCCCTCGGTGTCACCTCGCTCGCGGCCTGCGATGCCACGGGTGACACCTCCTCGGGGCCCTCCGGTTCGGCGAGTGCCAAGCCGTCGCCCAAGCCCACCCCCACGTGGGACACGAAGCCCCGGTCGATCGCGGCGGTGGGTGACTCCATCACCCGTGGCTTCGACGCCTGCTCGGTGCTCTCGGACTGCCCCAAGGTGTCGTGGGCGACGGGGACCGACAAGTCGGTCAACAGCCTGGCCGTGCGACTCCTCGGCGCGAGCAGGGCGAGGACGCACAGTTGGAACCACGCGCAGACCGGGGCCCGGATGGCGGATCTGCCCGCGCAGATGAGCCGGGCGGCGGCCCGGAAGCCGGATCTGGTGACGGTGATGGCCGGTTCGAACGACGCGTGCCGGCCCTCGGCCGCCGGGATGACCCCGGTCGCCGACTTCAGGGCGGACTTCCAGGAGGCGCTGCGGCAGTTGCGGCGCACGGCGCCCAAGGCGCAGGTGTACGTGCTGAGCGTGCCGGACCTGAAGCGCCTGTGGTCGCAGGGGCGGACGAACCCACTGGGCAAGCAGGTGTGGAAGCTCGGCATCTGCGCGTCGATGCTGGCCGACCCGGACGCCGTGGATTCGGCGGCGACCGCGCGGCGGGACTCCGTGCAGGCGCGCGTGGTGGCGTACAACGAGGTGCTGCGCGAGGTGTGCGCGAAGGACAAGAAGTGCCGGTACGACGGCGGGGCCGTGTTCGGGTACCGGTTCGGGCAGGCGCAGTTGAGCGAGTGGGACTGGTTCCACCCGAGCGTGGACGGGCAGGCCAGGCTCGCCGCGCTGGCGTACCGAGGGGTGACCGCGAAGTAGCGCGGAAGAGGCCGGGCGTAAGGTCGCGATCATGCGCAGCGAACTCTTCGGCACCTTGCCCGACCCCGACCGCACCCCCGTCCACCGCTGGACCCTGGAGAGGGACGGGGTGCGGGTACGTGTCCTGACGTACGGCGGGATCCTCCAGTCGGTCGAGGTGCCCGACGGGGACGGCGCGGTCGCGGACGTGGTGCTCGGGTTCGCGGACCTGGACGGCTATCTGTCGCACCCCGAGCCGTACCTGGGCGCGCTGGTCGGCCGGTACGCGAATCGGATCGCGGGCGGCCGTTTCACGCTCGACGACCGGATCTACCATCTCGCGCAGAACAACGCCCCGAACGCGCTGCACGGCGGCGAGCGCGGCTTCGACAAGCGGGTGTGGGACGCGGAGCCCGTCGGGGACCACGGGCTGCGCCTGAGCCGGGTGTCGCCGCACGGCGAGGAGGGCTTCCCCGGCCGCCTGGAGGTCTCGGCGACGTACCGCTTGGAGGAGGGTGGCGCGCTGCGGCTCTCGTACGAGGCGGTGACCGACGCGCCGACGCCGGTGAACCTCACCAACCACACGTACTGGAACCTGGGCGGGGCGGCGTCCGGGAACGCGGTCGGCGGGCACGAGCTGCGGATCGACGGCGGCCGGGTGGCGGCGGTCGACGAGACGCTGATCCCGATCGGGGAGCCGGCCGACGTGACCGGGACGCGGTTCGACTTCCGGGAGAGCCGGAAGGTGGGGGCCGGGTACGACCACAACTACGTGCTCGACAAGGGGGTCACCGGCGAAGCCGTGGAGGTGGCCGAGCTGCGGCACCCGGCGTCGGGGCGGGTGCTCACAGTGGCCACCACCGAGCCGGGCGTGCAGCTGTACACGGCGGACGGGTTCGACGCGTCGTTGCCGTTCGCCGCCGGCGACGGGATCGCGTTGGAGACGCAGCACTTCCCGGACTCGCCGAACCGGGACGACTTCCCGTCGACCGTGCTGCGGCCGGGCGACGTGTACCGGTCGGAGACGTTGTACCGGTTCGGGAACCGGAGGTGACGGGGCGGGGCCCCGCCCCGGACCCGGCTGCTCAATCGTCGAAATCGCCGCAGGGGCTCACACGGACTCCGACCCGCGTGTCCGTCAGCGAGCGGCCCGCCAGCACCTCGTACGGGCCCGGCACGACAGTCCACGCGTGGGTGGTCTCGCCCCAGACCTCGAAGGCGCGGCGCGGCAGGTCGATCGTGACCGACACCGTCTCCCCCGGGTCCGCCGTCACGCTCGCGAAGCCGGCGAGCCAGCGGGCGGGGCGGTTCTCGTCGGGGGCGGTCGGTGACACGTACAGCTGGACGACCTCGCGCCCGGGCCGCTCCCCCGTGTTGCGCACGTGGACCGTGGCCGTGGTGCCGTGCACGTCGAGGGACTCGTAGGTCCAGTCGGTGTAGCCGAGGCCGTGGCCGAAGGGGTAGGCGGGGGTGGCGCCCGCCCGGTCCCAGGCGCGGTAGCCGATGAAGACGCCCTCGGTGTAGGGCAGTTCGCCGTTCACCGGGGTGACCTGGGCGACCGGGGCGTCCGCGAGCGCGCCCCACGTGGTGGGCAGGCGGCCGCCCGGCTCCCGCGCCCCGGTGAGGACATCGGCGAGGGCGGCGCCGCCCTCCTGGCCGGGGAACCACGAGAGCAGCACCGCGGCGACCTCGTCGCGCCACGGCATCTCCACCGGGGAGCCGGAGTTGACGACGACCACGGTGTTCGGGTTCGCGGCGGCGACGGCGTGCACCAGTTCGTCCTGGCGGCCCGGGAGCCGCAGGTCGGCGCGGTCGAAGCCCTCGGACTCGACGCGGTCCGTCGTGGCGACCACGACGACGGCGACGTCCGCGTCGCGCGCGGCGGCGACGGCCTCGGCGAGCAGGGTGTCCTCGTCCCGGCGCGGTTCGAGGTGCACGAGGCTGAACAGCACGGCGGGCATCGGCATGGCGAGGGACGTGTCGAGGGTGTGCAGCAGCGAGACCTCGACCGGCCGCCCCTCCGTGAGAGCCACCTTGCCGCGCTCCGTCGGCGCGCCGAAGAACGCCTCGAAGGGGTCGGACTCGGTACCCATCGCCTGCACGCCGTCGTACAGGACGGTGCCGTCGACGGTGAGGGTGAAGGCGCCGAGGCCGCGGGTGCCGAAGGCGTGGTCGCCGCTCTCGCGCGGGGTGAAGGTGCCCGTGACCTCGATGCTGTGCAGCGCCTCGTGGGTGACGCCGGACGGCAGATCGGCCCCGAACCACTGGACGTGGCCGTTCGGCAGTGTGCCCTCGCCGAGGACGGTGCCTTCGGCGTCGCGGCAGACGGCGCGGAGCGTGAACCCCTTGTCGGCGACGGCGAGTTCGTCGCTCGGGTCGGCCCCGACGTCGTACGTCAGGGTCGGCAGCGCCGCGCTCAGGCCGTCGAGCGGTGACACGATCCGGGCGGGGAAGACGGTGGCGGAGCCGCCGCCGAGGACGCGGGCGTCGCGCGCGGCGGCGCCGATCAGGGCGACCCGCGCGTCCGGGCGCAGCGGCAGCACACCGGAGTTGCGGACGAGCACGAAGGCGCGGTGGGCGATCTCGCGGGCCAGGGCCTCGCCGTCGATCCGCTCGGGCAGCTCCCGGACGGCGGGCTCCGCGCCCTCGAGGGCGCCGACCCGCGCCGCGAGCCGCAGCACGTTGCGCACGGCCTCGTCGACCTCGGACTCGTCGACCTCACCGGCGCGGACGGCTTCCGCGAGGGCGGGGCCGTACACGGTCTGCGGTCCCGGCATCGCGACGTCGAGGCCGCCCTTGAGGGCGCCGACGGTGGAGCGGGCGGCCAGCCAGTCGGAGACGTTGAAGCCGTCGAAGCCCCATTCGCCGCGCAGGATCCCGTTCACCAGGTGGCCGTGTTCGGTCATCGTGGTGCCGTTGACCGAGTTGTAGGCGGTCATGACGCCCCACGGCCGCGCGTCGCGGGTGATGGCTTCGAAGGGGGCCAGGTACAGCTCGCGCAGGGCACGCTCGGGGACCAGGTTGTTCACGGTGAAGCGGTCCGTCTCCGCGTCGTTCGCGACGTAGTGCTTCATGGTGGTGCCGACGCCGCCGGACTGCACGCCCTGGACATAGCCGGTGCCCATCGCGCCCGCGAGGTACGGGTCCTCGCTGTACGTCTCGAAGTGGCGGCCGCCGAGCGGGGAGCGGTGCAGGTTGACGGTGGGGGCGAGCAGGACGTGGACGCCCTTGCGGCGGGCCTCCTGGGCGAGCAGGGCGCCGGCGCGGCGGGCGAGCACGGGGTCCCAGGTGGCGCCGAGCGCGGTCGGGGACGGCAGGGCGATCGAGGGGTCGTCGGCGCTCCAGCGCACGCCGCGCACGCCGATCGGGCCGTCGGACATGACGAGGGACGCCAGGCCGATGTCGGGGACCGCGGGCAGCGACCACATGTCCTGGCCGGCCAGGAGCCGGGCCTTGGTGTCCAGGTCGAGCTTGCCGAGCGCGGCCTCCACCACCGCTTCGCGGGCCTGGTCGGCGGGGTCGTCGCCGCCCGTCCGCACCTTGCCGTCGTCCGCCTGTCGCGCCATGCCGGCACCTCCTCGTCGAAGTCTGGGCGCCTCCATCCTGCACCCGCGACCTGTAGAGAGGTAGGTTTTGTTATCTCTCCGTGACTTCTCGTACGGAGTGAGGTCGGGGCCGTGTCGTACCGTGACGGCATGAGCAGCACCAGGACCGCCAGGAGCGGGGAGCGGCGGGCCGAGATCCTGCGGGCCGCCCTCGACGTCATCGCCGAGCGCGGGTACCGGGGCGCGAGCCTGGCGGCCGTCGCCGAGCGGGTGGGGCTGACCCAGCAGGGGCTGCTGCACCACTTCCCCACCAAGGAGGCGCTGCTCGTCGCCGTCCTCGAGGAGCGCGACCAGTGGGACTCGGTGCCGAGCAGCCAGTGGCGGCTCGATCTGCTGGGCACGCTGGTCGAGTACAACGCGATGCGGCCCGGCATCGTGCAGACCTTCTCCGCGCTGCTCGGCGAATCGGTGACCGAGGGGCATCCGGCGCGGGAGTTCTTCACCCGGCGCTACGTCGGCGTGCGGGAGTCGATGGCCAAGGTGCTGCGCGCCGAGTACGGGGAGCGGCTGCCCGGCGGGCTCACGCCGGAGCGGGCGGCGCCGCTGCTCGTCGCGGTGCTCGACGGTCTGCAGTACCAGTGGCTGCTCGACCCGGAGGCCGTGGACATGCCCGCGTCGGTGCGCGATTTCCTGGAACTGCTGGCCGCGGAGGGTTAGGGCCCTTCTGACGGATCAGGCTGGACGCGGGAGGCCGCAGCCATTCGACTCCGTGAGCGGGGTCTGGTGCGCGCAGATGCAAGGCGGAGGAGGGCGTCAACGCGGAGCGTTGGCAACCGACGACAACGCCGCAGATGTGCGTGCCAGGGCCCGCGACTCCAGCAGGATCCGTCAGGAGGGCCCTAGTTCACCCAGCCCTGGGCGGGAGGAGCCGGTGAGGCGGGCGGGGCCGGCGTGGGGTCGGCGGCGGGGCGTTCGCCCTCCAGTTCGCGGACCATCAGGGTCGCGCCCGCCACGGCGCCCGGCATCAGGAAGACGGCGACGAACGGCACCAGGAACGCGAGCGCCAGCGGGGTGCCGAAGCCCCAGGCGAGGCCCTTGCGGGAGCGCAGCACGGCGAGGCGTTCGCGGACCTCACGGTTGCGCCGCTGCCAGGCCACCGACGTCAGCTCCTCCGTGAGGAAGTAGCCGGTGACGAAGAAGCCGATGACCGGGATCACGGTCTGGCCGACGAACGGCAGGAACCCGAGGGCGAAGAGCAGGATGCCCCACAGGGCGGCGCGCACGAGCAGCCGCAGGCTGTCGCGGGCGGAGATCCACAGCTCCCGCATGAGGGAGAGGCCGGACTCCGGCGCGTGGCCGCCGCTCTCGGAGCGGTCGACCTCCTCGGACAGCGACTCGTAGAAGGGCTGGCCGACCAGCAGGGTCACCGCGGTGAAGGTGAGCACCGCGAGCAGCAGACCGAGGGCGAAGAGGACCGCGGTGAGGAAGCCGCGGAACAGGCCCTGCCACGGGGAGGACCAGCCGTCGGCGAAGGGGGTGACCCAGGAGATGAAGTCGCCGCCCCAGACGGCGAGGCAGACCAGCGCCGCCGCGTAGAGCACGAGGGTGATCAGCCCCGGCAGCAGGCTCCAGCCGTACTGCTTTCCGTGCTGGGCAACCCAACGCTGCCCCTTCATCAAGTAGCCGAAGCCCGCCCCGAGATCACGCATGGCGCAACCCTACGGGACGGGCCCGACCGCACATCAAGCTCAGACGGAGAGCGTGACCGTGATGTTGCCGCGGGTCGCCTTGGAGTACGGGCAGACCTGGTGGGCCTTCTCGACCAGGGACTTGGCGGTGGCCGCGTCCACGTTCGGGATGGCGGCGGAGATCTCGACGATGATGCCGAAGCCCTCGTCGTTCTTGCCGATGCCGACGTTGGCGGTGACGGTCGAGCCGGAGACGTCGGCGCCCTCCTGGCGGGCGACGACGGCGAGCGCGCCCTGGAAGCAGGCGCTGTAGCCGGCGGCGAAGAGCTGCTCGGGGTTGGTGCCCTCGCCGGAGCCGCCCTGCTCCTTGGGCGGGTTGACGACGAGGTCGAGCTTGCCGTCGCTGGTGGAGACGCGGCCGTCGCGGCCGTTCTCGGCGGTGGCGGTGGCGGTGTAGACGACGTCGGACTGCGTGATGGCCATGACCGGCTCCCTCGTTCGCGCGGGCGGTTCTTTCGTTCAGCGGAACGAGGTTACCGAATCACGGAATCAATGGATGTGGCGGGGGTCACTCCCCCGCCACCAGCGCCCGGAAAGCAGGGCTTCCGCTCAGAGCTTGACGATCATCTTTCCGGTGTTGTCGCCGCGCAGGACCCCGAGGAACGCCTCCAGGTTGTTCTCGATGCCGTCGACGAACGTCTCGCGGTACTTCAGCTCGCCGGAGCGGACCCAGGCGCCGACCTCCTGCACGAACTGCGGCTGGAGGTCGTAGTGGTCGCCGACGAGGAAGCCCTCGATGCGGCCGCGGGTCTGGATCAGGCGGGAGAGGTTGCGCGGGCCGGGGGCGGGCTCCGTGTTGTTGTAGACGGAGATCGCGCCGCAGATGGCGATGCGGCCGTCGCGGTTCAGGCGGGCGATGGCCGCCTCCAGGTGGTCGCCGCCGACGTTGTCGAAGTAGGCGTCGACGCCGTCGGGGGCCGCCTCCTTGAGCAGCGTATGGACGTCGCCCGTCTTGTAGTTGAAGGCGGCGTCGAAGCCGTACTCGTCGAGGAGCAGCTTGACCTTCTCGTCGGAGCCGGCCGAGCCGATGACCCGCGAGGCGCCCTTGAGCTTGGCGATCTGGCCGACCTGGCCGCCGACCGCACCGGCCGCGCCGGACACGAAGACGCTGTCGCCCTCCTTGAAGGAGAGGGTGCGCAGCAGGCCCGCGTACGCGGTCAGGCCCGTCATGCCGAGGACACCGAGGTACGTGGACAGGGGCGCGGCGTCCGGGTCGACCTTCACGGCCTGCTTGGCGTCGAACGTCGCGTACTCGCGCCAGCCGAAGAAGTGCAGCACGTGGTCACCGACGGAGACGCCCTCGTCGTTCGACGCGAGCACGATGCCGACGGCGCCGCCCTGCATGGCCTTGCCCAGCTCGTACGGGGCGACGTAGGACTTCGCGGCGCTCATCCGGCCGCGCATGTACGGGTCCACGGAGACGTACAGGTTCTTGACCAGCACCTGACCGGGGCCGGGCTGGGTCACCGGGGCCTCGCGCAGCTCGAAGTCCTCGGGCTTCGGCCAGCCGACGGGGCGGCTGATCAGGGCCCACTCGCGGCCGGTGGCGGGGATCTGGGGGGTGTCGGCGGTCATGCGCTGATCCTTCGTCGTAGGGGTCCCAAATACTTCAGTACCTGAAACAACCATGCCGCTGAATATTTCATGATGTCAAGCAACTGGGTACGCTGGTGGGCATGGCCGCAACGCGTACCCCCCGCACGGACCCCCTCACGCTCGAGGTCGTCGAGCTGATCGGGGAGGTCGTCGCGCGCTACCACCAGGAGTACGAGGAGGCCGCCGCGCGGCACGGACTCACCGGGGCGCAGGCGCGCGTGCTCGGCCTGCTGTCCCTTGAGCCGCTGCCGATGCGGCAGGTGGCGCAGCGCCTGAAGTGCGAGCCGTCGAACGTGACGGGGATCGTCGACCGCCTGGAGAGCCGCGACCTGGTCGAGCGGCAGCCGTCGCCCGGAGACCGGCGGGTGAAGGTGGCGGCCGCCACGGACGAGGGGCGCAGGATCGCGCGGGCCCTGCGCGAGTCCCTGGACTTCGCCCGGGAGCCGCTGGCCGGCCTCTCACAGGAGGAGCGAGTGGCGTTCCGGGACATGCTGCGCCGGATGGTCGGGGCCGCCTGAGCCCCACACCTCCGGGCTAGGTGCACCACCAGAGGAAGCGGTCGCACGTGGCGGCCGGGTCCGGTTCGCCGGTCGGCGTGGCCGACGGGGTGCGAGGGGCCGAGGAGGTCGGCCGGGAGGTCGCGGAGGCGCGGGGTGCGGAGGTCGTCGGCGCGGGGCGCGAGCGGTGGGTCGTCTCGGCGGCGTCCACCGGGGCGGACGAGGTCCGCGTGCGCTCGGGCCGGGGCGGCGTCGAGGCCGGGCTCGAAGGGGTGCGGGAGGCGCGGGACGCCGCGGGGGTGGAGCGCTCGCTCGTCGCGGACGGGGGCGCGGTGCCGGCCTCCTTCGTCGCGGCGGTGGGCGTGTCGGGGGCGGCCTGAGCACGGGTGTCGCCGTCGGAGGGTTCCTCGCCGAGCTGGGCGACCCCGAGTCCGACGCCGCCCGCGACGAGCGCGAGTCCGGCCGTCGCCAGGAGGACCCGGCCGCGCCGACCGGGGCCCGCGGAGCGGTGCGAGCGGCGCCCGACCCGCGCCCTGACCGGGACCGCGGCCCGCCGTCGTGGCTCCTCGTCGACCGCCGCCTCCTGCGCGGCTATCCACTCCCCGTACGCGCGCACGGCCTCGACGGGGGTGCCGCATCCCGGGCAGGTCAGGGCGCCGTTGAGGTGTCTGCGGCATGGATGGCAGTAGTCGTCCATGGTCAACGGAGGCTAGGCGCAGGGCCGGTGAGAGAAAAAGCCCGTCCTGTGAAACTTCTGCACGGAACGCGACGGCACGCGACCGCCCGCCGATCGATGGCAGGGCCATCTGTCGACCCGTGCAGACCCATTGACACCCCATCTGGGCCGACTTACTGTCTCGCCAGCATTTCGAACGAGATACGAAATTTCGAACGGCACAGGGGGCAACTGCCTTGCGGATCACGGGAATCAGCACGCATGTGGTCGGGACTCCGTGGCGGAACCTGACCTACGTACAGGTGCACACCGACGAGGGGCTCACAGGTGTCGGCGAGACCCGGATGCTGGGCCACACCGACGCGCTCATCGGCTACTTGAACGAGGCACAGGCCAACCACATTGTCGGCTCCGACCCGTTCGCCGTCGAGGACCTCGTCCGCCGGATGAAGTACGGCGACTACGGCCGGGCCGGCGAGATCGTCATGTCCGGCATCGCCGTGATCGAGATGGCCTGCTGGGACATCAAGGGCAAGGCGCTCGGCGTCCCCGTGTGGCAGCTCCTCGGCGGCAAGGTCACCGACCGGGTCAAGGCGTACGCGAACGGCTGGTACACCACCGAGCGCACCCCGGAGGCGTACCACAAGGCCGCGCAGGCGGTGATGGAGCGCGGGTACAAGGCGCTGAAGATCGACCCCTTCGGCACCGGTCACTTCGAGCTGGACCATGAGCAGTCCCTGTACGCCGTGTCGTTGATCGAGGCCGTGCGCGACGCGATCGGTCCGGACGCCGAGCTGATGCTGGAGATGCACGGACGGTTCTCGCCCGCCACGGCGATCCGGCTCGCCCGCGACCTGGCGCCGTTCAAGCCCGCGTGGCTGGAGGAGCCGGTGCCGCCGGAGAACCTCAAGGCGCTGGAGAAGGTGGCCGCGAAGGTGGAGATGCCGGTGGCGACCGGTGAGCGGATCCACGACCGGATCGAGTTCCGGGAGCTGTTCGAGAACCAGGCCGTGGACATCCTCCAGCCGGACGTCGGCCACATCGGCGGCATCTGGGAGACCCGGAAGCTGGCGGCGACGGCCGAGACCCACTACATGCTGGTGGCTCCGCACAACGTGGGCGGTCCCGTGCTCACCGCCGCCTCGCTCCAAGTCGGCTTCAGCACCCCGAACTTCAAGATCCTCGAGCACTTCAACGACTTCGCGGACGCGGAGATCAAGAAGGTCGTGAAGGGCGCTCCGCAGGTCGTCGACGGGTACTTCGAGCTGTCCCACGAGCCGGGCCTCGGCGTCGAGCTCGACGTCGACGCGGCGGCCGAGTTCCCGCAGCAGCAGGCCCGCTTCGACCTGTGGGCCGAGGGCTGGGAGAAGCGCGACCCGAAGGCGTCGTCGTGAGTTCCGCGGTCGTCGTCGAGGCGCCGGGCAGGCACCGCGTCGTGCCGCACGAGCCCGCCGAGCCGGGCCCCGGCGAGGCGCGGGTGCGGGTGCACGCCGTGGGCATCTGCGGCAGCGACCGCGAGGTGTACCAGGGCAACCGGCCGGAGGGCTACGTCCGCTACCCGCTGACACCGGGACACGAGTGGTCCGGCGTCGTGGACGCGGTGGGCGACGGGGTGCCGGGCGCGCTGGTCGGGCGCAAGGTCGTCGGCGAGGGCTTCCGCAACTGTCAGGTGTGCGACCGGTGCCATGCCGGTGAGACGACGTTGTGCACGCACGGCTACGAGGAGACCGGGTTCACCCAACCCGGCGCCATGGCCGCGACGTTGACGCTCCCGGCGCGGCTGCTGCACGCGCTGCCCGACGACGCCGACCTCACCGCCGCCGCGCTCCTCGAACCGGCCGCGTGCATCGCCGCCGCCGCGATCAAGGCGGAGGCGCGGCCCGGTCAGCGGGTGGGCGTGGTCGGGACCGGGACGCTCGGGATGTTCGCCGTGCAGTTCCTCGCGGCGGCGTCCCCCGCGGATCTCGTGGTCGTCGGCACGCGGGACGAACGGGAGGCGCTGGCACGGAAGTTCGGCGCCACCGACTTCCGGTTGCGCACGGACGCGCTGCCGGACGACCTCGACGTGGTGATCGAGACCGCCGGGTCCGCCTCCGCAGCGCGTACGGCGGCGTCCCTGCTGCGGCGGGGCGGCCGGCTCGTGCTCACCGGGATTCCGGCGGCCGGGGCGGCGGACGGGCTCGATCCGACGGACCTCGTGGTGCGGCAGCTGGAGGTGCGGACCGTGTTCGGGGCGGCGGCGGACGCGTGGGCCCATGCGGTGCGGATGTTCGGGGCGGGGCTGCTCGATCCGTTGCCGCTCGTGACGCATCAGGTGCCGCTTGAGCGGTTCGCCGAGGCGATCGAGTGGGTGGGGGCGGGTGACCCCGCGGTGGGGAAGGTGCTGTTGCGGCCCTAGGGGCTCCGCCCCGGCCCCGCGCCTCGAACGCCGACGGGGCTGAACCCATCCGAACTGCATCCGAAATCTCGAACAACCCGAAAAGGACCACCGTGACCGACACACCCCGCCGACCCGGCGAACCCGCCCTCTCGGCCCTCGGGCTGAGCGCCCCCGACCACTCCCCCGCCGACGCATCCCCGCACACGTTCCCCGACGGCGGCACCTGGCGCATCGAGATCCCCTCCGTCGAGGGGCCCGAGGCCGTCGCCACCGTGCTCAAGGAGTCCTCGCGGCTCGACGTGCCGATCCACCGCATCAGCCAGGGCAGCGGCGTCTGGATGCTGCGGGACGCCGAGATCGTCGAGATGGTCGAGGCGACCGCCGAACGCGACATCGAGCTCTGCCTGTTCACCGGGCCGCGCGGCACCTGGGACACCGGCGCCTCGGTGCGTACCGACTCGGGCGGCGCCGGGCTGCGCGCCCGGGGCCACGACGCCGTCGCCGGCTGCGTCGAGGACGCCGTACGGGCGACGGAGCTGGGCGTGAAGTGCCTGCTCGTCGCCGACGAGGGCGTGCTGTGGACGCTGCACCGGGCGCGGCGGCAGGGCGTCATCCCGGCCGACACCACGCTCAAGGTGTCCGCGCTGGTCGGACCCGTCAACCCGGCCTCGTACGCCGTGTACGAGCGGCTCGGCGCCGACTCGCTGAACGTGCCGAGCGACCTCACGCTCGCGCACCTCACCGAGATCCGCCGGGTGTCGGCCGCCCCCATGGACATGTACGTCGAGGCGCCGGACGACCTCGGCGGGTATGTCCGGATGTACGAGATCGCCGAACTGGTGCGGCGGGGCGCCCCGTTGTACCTGAAGTTCGGGCTCGCCAAGGCGCCGTCCATCTATCCGTACGGCGCCCAGCTGCGCGACGTCACCCTCGACACCGCCCGCGAGCGGGTGCGCAGGGGCCGCCTCGCGCTCGACCTGCTGGCACGGCACGGGGCCGACGGCGGGATGTCCCCGCTCGGCTCACGGCTGCCGGGGGCGCTGAGCCGCTTCGACACGGGCGAATAACGTTCCGGGCACGCAACTTCCCAGAACTGGACAGGGCCGCGCAGAATCCAACGCATCTCCACGCTCCACCCGACCAACCCCAGCTCCTCGCAAGGGACTTCGCGCCGCCCGCACTTGTGCACTCACACATCAAGGATGATGACCATGCGAAACCGTCGAGCCGTTCTCACCGCGATAGCCGCATCGGCGTCCCTCGCGCTCACCCTGTCCGCCTGCGGCCAGAACAGTGAGGGCGGCAGCAAGGACGAGAAGAAGAGCGCGAAGGGCTCCACCGTCGGCATCGCGATGCCGACCAAGTCCTCCGAGCGGTGGATCGCCGACGGCAACAACGTCGTGAAGTCGCTGAAGGCGAAGGGGTACAAGACCAAGCTGGCGTTCGGCGAGGACGACCCGGACCAGCAGGTCTCGCAGATCGAGAACATGATCACCCAGGGCGTCTCCGCGCTGATCATCGCCGCGATCGACAACAAGTCGCTCAACAACGTCCTTCAGGAAGCCAAGGACGCGAACATCCCGGTCATCGCGTACGACCGCCTCATCCTCGACTCGAAGAACGTCGACTACTACGCGACGTTCGACAACGAGAAGGTCGGCGAGCTGCAGGCCGGCGCGATCGTCAAGAAGCTGGGCCTCGACAGCGGCAAGAAGGGCCCGTTCAACCTGGAGCTGTTCGCCGGCTCCAACGACGACAACAACACCAAGTACTTCTTCAACGGCGCGATGTCCGTGCTCAAGCCGTACATCGACAAGAAGCAGCTCGTCGTGAAGTCCGGGCAGACCAAGCTCAACCAGGTCACGACGCTGCGCTGGGACGGCGCCACCGCGCAGAAGCGCATGGACGACATCCTCACCTCGACGTACAAGAGCGACAAGGTCGACGCTGTGCTGTCGCCGTACGACGGCATCTCCATCGGCATCCTCTCCGCGCTGAAGTCCGACGACTACGGCACGAAGGCCAAGCCGCTGCCGGTCGTCTCCGGTCAGGACGCCGAGGTCGCCTCCGTGAAGTCGATCATCGCGGGCCAGCAGTACGCGACGGTCTACAAGGACACCCGCAAGCTCGCCGAGGTCTCCGTCGACATGGTCGACGACGTGCTCAACGACCGGAAGCCCAAGGTCAACGACACGAAGACGTACGACAACGGCGCCAAGGTCGTCCCGTCGTACCTGCTCACCCCGGTCAGCGTCGACAAGACCAACTACGAGAAGACGCTCATCGACAGCGGCTACTACACCAAGTCCGACCTGGGCCTGAAGTAACCAGGACACGCCTCAGAGAAGGGCACGACCATGGCGGGACCCGTCCTGGAAATGCGCTCGATCGTCAAGACCTTTCCCGGCGTCAAGGCGCTGTCGGACGTCTCCCTGAGCGTCCGCCCCGGTGAGGTCCACGCCATCTGCGGGGAGAACGGCGCCGGAAAGTCCACCCTCATGAAGGTGCTCTCCGGCGTCCACCCGCACGGAAGTTACGAAGGGGACATCCTCTTCGAGGGGGAGCGCTGCGAGTTCAAGGACATCAACGCCAGTGAGGCGCGCGGCATCGTCATCATCCACCAGGAGCTGGCGCTCGTGCCGTTCCTGTCGATCGCCGAGAACATGTTCCTCGGCAACGAACACGCGAGCCGCGGCTTCATCAACTGGCACGAGACGCTGGGCCACGCGACGCGGCAGCTGCGCCGCGT
This sequence comes from Streptomyces sp. SDT5-1, assembly GCF_052245995.1. Lineage (NCBI taxonomy): Bacteria > Bacillati > Actinomycetota > Actinomycetes > Kitasatosporales > Streptomycetaceae > Streptomyces > Streptomyces sp. SDT5-1. The sequence goes on from NZ_CM125963.1 coordinate 3,054,564, forward strand.
CGGCCTGAACGAGAACCCCAACACCCGCGTCGCCGACATCGGCGTGGGCAAGCAGCAGCTCGTGGAGATCGCCAAGGCGCTCGCCAAGGAGGTGAAGCTGCTCATCCTGGACGAGCCGACGGCCTCCCTGAACGACGAGGACTCGGACACGCTCCTCGATCTGATCCTGGAGCTGAAGGACCAGGGCATCACCTCGATCATCATCTCGCACAAGCTGAACGAGATCCGCAAGGTCGCCGACTCGGTGACGATCCTGCGCGACGGCCGCACCGTCGAGACCCTCGACGTGCGGGCGCCCGAGACCACCGAGGACCGGATCATCTCCGGGATGGTCGGCCGCGACCTGGACAACCGCTTCCCCGACCGCACCCCGCACCAGCCGGAGGCGGGCGCCGCGCCGGCCATGGAGATCCGCAACTGGACGGTGCGCCACCCCATCGACCGGGAACGCAAGGTCGTCGACGACGTGTCGCTCTCCGTGCGGCGCGGCGAGATCGTCGGCATCGCGGGTCTGATGGGCGCGGGCCGCACCGAGTTGGCGATGAACGTCTTCGGGCGCACGTACGGCCGCTACGACGGCGGCGTGGTCCTCAAGGACGGCAAGGAGATCAGCACGCGGCACGTCTCCGACGCTGTCGGGCACGGGATCGCGTACGTCACCGAGGACCGCAAGCACTACGGCCTGAACCTCATCGACACCATCGGCCGCAACATCACGATGAGCGCGCTCGGCAAGGTCGCCAAGCGCGGGGTCGTCGACGAGCACGAGGAGCGGCAGGTCGCCGAGGGCTACCGCAAGTCGATGAACATCAAGGCCCCCACGGTCTTCGAACCCGCGGGCAAGCTGTCGGGCGGCAACCAGCAGAAGGTCGTCCTCAGCAAGTGGATCTTCGCGGGCCCCGATGTGCTGATCCTCGACGAGCCGACGCGCGGCATCGACGTCGGCGCCAAGTACGAGATCTACACGGTGATCGACAAGCTCGCGGCCGAGGGCAAGGCGGTCGTCTTCATCTCCTCCGAGCTGCCCGAGCTGCTCGGCATGTGCGACCGCATCTACACGATGGCCGCGGGCCGCCTGACCGGCGAGGTGCCGCGCGCCGAGGCGACGCAGGAATCGCTGATGCGCCTGATGACGAAGGACAAAGAGGTAGCGCGATGAGCACGAACGTGACGGACAAGATCCCGGCGGCCGCGCCGCCACCGCCGCCGGGCAAGGCCGGCGAGACCGCGGGGGGCGGCCTCCTGCAACTCGTCGTGGACGGCATGCGCCGCAACATGCGCCAGTACGGGATGCTGATCGCGCTCGGCCTGCTGGTCGCCGTCTTCGCGGTGTGGACCAACGGCGACCTGATCCTGCCGCGCAACGTCTCCAACCTGGTGCTCCAGAACAGCTACATCCTGATCCTCGCGATCGGCATGATGCTGGTCATCATCGCGGGCCACATCGACCTGTCCGTCGGCTCGTTGACGGCGTTCGTCGGGTCGACGGCCGCCGTGCTCACGGTCAGCCACGACATGTCGTGGCCGCTCGCCATGGTCCTCTGCCTGGTCATGGGCGGCATCGCGGGCTCCATCCAGGGCTGGCTCATCGCGTACGGCGGCATACCGTCGTTCATCGTGACCCTCGCGGGCATGCTGGTGTGGCGCGGGCTCACCGAGATCCTGCTCAAGGGGCAGACCCTCGGCCCGTTCCCCGACGGCCTCCAGAAGATCGGCAACGGCTTCCTGCCCGCGGTGGGGCCGAACACGAACTACCACAACCTCACGCTGCTGCTCGGTGTGCTGCTCGCCGCCGCCGTGGTCTGGCAGGAGCTGCGCGACCGGCGCAGGCAGCGCGAATTCTCCCTGGACGTCGTCCCGTTCAACCTGTTCGTGCTGAAGATCGTCGCGATCGTCGCGGCGATCGCGACGGTGACGCTGCTGCTCGCCAGCTACAAGGGCACCCCGATCGTCCTGATCATCCTCGGCGCCCTCGTGGTCGGCTACGGCTACGTCATGCGCAACTCGATCTTCGGCCGGCACATCTACGCGATCGGCGGCAACCTGCCTGCCGCGAAGCTGTCCGGCGTGAAGGACAAGAAGGTCTCCTTCTACGTCTTCCTGAACATGGGCGTGCTCGCGGCCCTGGCCGGCCTGGTCGTCGCGGCCCGCCTCAACGCGGCCTCGCCGAAGGCGGGCCTCAACTTCGAACTCGAGGCGATCGCCGCGTCGTTCATCGGCGGCGCGTCGATGAGCGGCGGCGTCGGCACCATCCTCGGCGCGATCATCGGCGGTCTCGTCCTCGGCGTGCTGAACAACGGCATGAACCTGCTCGGCGTCGGCTCCGACTGGCAGTCGGTGATCAAGGGCCTGGCCCTGCTCGCCGCGGTCGGCTTCGACGTGTGGAACAAGCGCAAGTCCGGTTCGTAGGTCAGGTTTCACATCTCACTTCAGGAGCCGCACACCATGGAACTGAGCAGACGTACGGTCATCGCCTCGGCGGCGGCCGCGGGAGTCGCCGCCACCGCACTCGGCGGCACGGCGCACGCATCGGCCACCGCCTCCGGAAGCAGGAAGCCCGTGAAGGAACCCTTCGGCAAGCTCGCCGACGGCAGCAAGGTCTACCGCTGGTCGCTGTCGAACGGCGGCACCCGCATGAAGGTCCTCAACTACGGCGGCATCGTCCAGTCGCTCGAACTCCCGGACCGGCACGGCCGGTACGTGAACGTGTCCCTCGGCTACGACACCATCGAGGAGTACGTCGCGGGCACCACGTTCTTCGGCGCCACCATCGGCCGCTACGGCAACCGCATCGCCAAGGGGAAGTTCACCCTCGACGGCAAGGCCTACCAGGTCTCCGTCAACGACGGGGAGAACTCGCTGCACGGCGGCGCCAAGGGCTTCGACAAGCGGATCTGGGACATCGAGCCGTTCACCGCAGGATCCGACGTCGGCCTGCGCATGCACTACACGTCCGTCGACGGCGAGATGGGCTACCCCGGCACACTGAGGACGACGGTCACGTACACGCTGACGGCGCGCGGCGACTGGCGGATCGACTACGAGGCCACCACCGACAAGCCGACCGTCGTGAACCTCACCAACCACACGTACTACAACCTCGCGGGCGAGGGCAGCGGCACGATCTACGACCACGAGCTGACGCTGGCCGCGTCCCGCTACACGCCCACCGACGCAGGCCTCATCCCGACCGGTGAGCTGGCGAAGGTCGCGGGCACCCCGTTCGACTTCCGCTCGGCGAAGCCCATCGGGCGGGACATCCGGGCGGGGCACCCGCAGCAGATCCTCGCCAAGGGCTTCGACCACAACTGGGTCATGGACAAGGGCATCACCGCGAAGCCGGTCCTCGTGGCGACGCTGCGCGACCCGGCGTCGGGCCGCAGCCTGAAGATCGCCACGGACCAGCCGGGCCTCCAGTTCTACTCCGGCAACTTCCTCGACGGCACGCTCGTCGGCCAGTCCGGGCGCACGTACCGGCAGGGCGACGGCCTCGCCCTGGAGACCCAGCACTTCCCGGACTCGCCGAACCAGCCGTCGTTCCCCTCGACGGTGCTGCGGCCCGGGGAGACGTACCGGACGACGACGGTCCACTCCTTCGGCACCTGAGCACTCCGGACACCTTGAGCACCACGAGGTGAACGGCGCCCCGCCCGTATCCGTATGACACGCCACCACGGATACGGGCGGAGGCATGTGATGAGCGGAAGCGTGGTCTCGCTGTTCCAAGGGGCGACGGCCCACTCCCCCTCCTACGGCCAGCTGACGCGGGCCGGGGCGGGCGGCACCGGCGGCGAGGTCGTCGACTTCTGCATCCCGTGCAACCCCTACTTCCCCACCCCGGCGATGCTGGACGCGCTGCGGGGCCGGCTGCACGAGATCCTGACGTACTACCCGAGCGGCGCCGAGCACATCACCGCCGAGCTGTGCCAGGTCCTCGGCCTCACCCCGGGGACCGTGGCGATGGGCAACGGGTCCACCGAACTCATCACGTGGATCGACCACCTGCTCGTACGGGAGTCCCTCGCCGTGCCGGTGCCGACGTTCGGGCGGTGGACGGACCAGCCGATGGAGACGGGCAAGCGGGTCGACATGTTCCCGCTGCCCGAACGGGACGGGTTCGCGCTCGACCCGGCCGCGTACGCCGAGTTCATCCACGCGCGCGGCTCGCGGGTCGCCGTCGTCTGCAACCCGAACAACCCCGACGGCGGGCTGCTCGGGCGGCGGGCCCTGCTCTCCCTCGTCGACGAGCTGCGGCACCTCGATCTCATCGTGATCGACGAGTCGTTCCTCGACTTCGCCGACGCCGAGGGCGGGCAGGACCCCAGCCTCGTACAGGAGGCGGTCCTGCGGCCGAACGTGATCGTGCTGCGCAGCCTCGGCAAGAACTTCGGCCTGCACGGGGTCCGCTTCGGCTACCTCGTCGCGAACCCGGGCCTCGCGGGCCGGGTGCGGTCGGCGCTGCCGAAGTGGAACCTCAACGCCTTCGCCGAGACGGTCGTCTTCATGCTGCGCGAGCACCGCCGCGAGTACGCCGACAGCCTCCGCCAGGTGTGCCGCGACCGGCAGGACATGCGCTGGCACCTGGCCCGCCTGCGCCCGCTCACCGTGTACCCCTCGCAGGGCAACTTCCTGTACGTGCGGCTGCCCGACGGGGTCGACGGTGTGACGGTGCGCGACCGGCTGCTCACCGAGCACGGCGTCCTGGTCCGCGAGTGCGGAAACAAGATCGGCTCGTCCAGCAGCTTCCTGCGCCTCGTGGTGCGGCCCCAACCGGACGTCCTGCGCCTGGTGGCCGGTCTGGAGTCGCTCATGGGGAGCGGGGAGGGAGTCGCCGTGCCCGAGCCGGACGGAGGGACCACCTACAGCTCGGGCACGGCGGCGGTGGACCGGCTGGTCCGGTCCACCGGGGCGTGAGCCGTCAGGGGTTGCGCCAGGCGGCCGGGTCCTCGGCCAGCTCCCGTACGGGCTCCGGCAGCCGGTCGTGCGCGAGGTCGGCGAGGGTGACGCCCTCCAGGATCTTGCGGACGTTGGCCCGCAGCGCCACCCAGAGCGGGAGCAGGGGTTCGGCGGGGCCCGTGTAGCTGAGCGCGTTCGGCCGCTCGCCGCGCACCGAGACGATGGGCCCCTCGACGGCGCGCACGACGTCCGCGACGGTGATCTCGGCGGCAGGCCTGGCGAGCAGGTACCCGCCATTTCCGCCGCGCTTGCTCACGACGATGCAGCCGCGGCGCAGGTCGCTGAGGATCCCCTCCAGGAACTTGTGCGGGATCTCCTGGGCCGCGGCGACGGCCTCGGCCTTGATCGGGGCGCCGTCCCCCTCGGAGTGGACGGCGAGTTCCAGGCAGGCACGTACGGCGTAGTCGGCGCGGGCGGAGATCCTCATGGCGCCCATTGTGGTGGACAGCCGTGGATCTTCCAGCATCTGGGACAGAGAAGCCATCCCTACCATTCCCATAGGGATGGTGCGTACAGTCGCCCCCATGGACTTCTCCTGGGCGATAGTCGTGGCCGGTGCCCTCGTCGGTCTCGCCGTGGGCCTGACCGGCATGGGCGGCGGCGCGCTGATGACGCCGATCATGGTGATGCTGTTCGGCGTCAACCCGACGGCGGCCATCGGCAGCGACCTGGCGACGTCCGTCTTCATGAAGCCGTTCGGGGCGGCGGTGCACCAGAAGGCGGGCACCGTGCGCTGGGACATCGTGCGCTGGCTGCTGCCGACGGCGATGCCCGCGGCGGTCCTCGGCGCGCTCACCCTCCAGCTCCTCGGCGACGGCGACCAGCTCCAGGAGCGCGTGAAGTACGTCATCGGCGGCGCGCTCGTCCTGGCGGTCATCGGGATGCTGGCCCGGATGTGGCTGGACGCGCGGCGCGGCACGGGGGCGGACGAGGCCGAGGACGCGCGGGTGGCGGTCCGCCCCGTGGCCACCCTGCTGATCGGCCTGATCGGCGGCTTCATCGTCGGCATGACGTCCGTCGGCTCCGGCTCGCTGATCATCGTGATGCTGATGCTGGCGCACCCGCGCCTGAAGGCGAACCACCTGGTCGGCACGGACCTCGTGCAGGCCATCCCGGTGGTCGCCGCGGCGGCCCTCGGTCACGCCCTCTTCGGCGACATCGCCTTCGGCATGGCCGGCGCGCTGCTGATCGGCGCGATCCCCGGCGTGGTGACCGGCGCCCTCCTCTCGACCCGCATCTCGGGCCCGTCCCTCCGCTGGGCCCTGATCACCCTCCTCGCCGGCTCCGGCCTCGCCATGTGGGGCATCACCGGCACCCCCCTGATCCTCATCTGCGCCGCCTTCGCCGCCCTCGGCGTGACGGCGACGGCCCGCGGCCGCCGCCGCTCCCTGATCGTGACCGGCTCCCCGACCCCGGCCTCCACCTCCGAGGAGCCCGTGCGGGAGGCTGGGTCCCGGGTATAGCCGACGACGCCCTGTCGGCGGCAAGACACCCGTTCACCCCAGGAAACAGGAAATGGCGAACCACGAAGACCTGACCTCCCTGTTCGGGGCCGACGGAGTGGTCACGCTCGGCAAGGCCGATGCTCTCGACAACGGGATTTCGGAGGAGGACGCCGAAACCCTCGCGGTCACCGGCCTTCCCGCATTCCTCGATGTGATCTTCACCCTTCGCCCGGACGGCGATCCGGCATCGTTCAGCATCCTCCCCGTCGAAGTCGGCGGCGAGAGCGTCGAGATCTTCTGTCTGGGTGGCCCGACCGACAGCCCTCGAATGAGCTACTGCCTCGATCTGGATCAGGGCCTGGTGATCCTGCTCTCCCAGGGGGACCGACCTGGTGCAGAGGTTGTCAACAGCACCCTCGATCTGTTCATCGAGTTCCTGTACCGGTTCGCCCTGCGCCTGGTCCACGTGAAGTCCGCCGAGCCGGACCAGAAAGCGAAGTACACCCAGGAATTGGTCGAGTACCTGAAGAGCCGCGATCCCCGAGCCTTCGCGGATCCGGAGAGCTGGTGGAGCATGGTCTACGACCAGCTGGCCTAGGCCACGGACGCTCGAGGGCCATGGTTGTCGCCGACCGACTCGGCCGGTGACGACCATGGCCCTCTTTGTTCGGCTCCGTACGGCGAAAGGTCAGGCCAGGCGGATCACGTTCCAGGAGAGGGGTTCGAGGGTCGACTTCAGGGTGGTGTTGTCGAGGGTGGTGCCCGTGGTTTCGTGCGGGGTCACCCGCTCCTGGTCCGTGAGGGTGTTGCGGGCGTCGGGGTCGGGGTCGGAGAGGGTGCTGTGCTCGACCACCCGGGTCAGGTTCAGGCCGTTCAGGGCGACCTCCAGGGGGAGGGGGTCCGTCTGGCTGCGGTTGACCGCGAAGACGGTGACCGTGCCGTCGTCGGCGCGGACGGCCGTCGCGTGCAGGAGGTCGGCGGTGCCGTGGCGCTTCGTGTCGTACGTGGGGCCCGAGACGCGGACGTCGAGGACCTCGCCGCGGCCGTACGCCGACGCCGCCGCGAAGGGGTAGAACGTCGTCTGCCGCCACGCCGGGCCGCCCGGCTCGGTCATGATCGGGGCGATGACGTTGACCAGCTGGGCGAGGCACGCGACCGTGACGCGGTCCGCGTGCCGGAGCAGGGCGATGAGCAGCGAGCCGAAGACGACCGCGTCCGTCACCGAGTAGACGTCCTCCAGGAGGCGCGGGGCCTCCGGCCAGTCGATGGCCGCGACCTCCGCCTGGGAACGCGACATGTACCAGACGTTCCACTCGTCGAACGAGAGGTTGATCCTCTTCGACGACTTGAGGCGCGCGCCGACGTGGTCGCAGGTCGCGACGACGTTCTCGATGAACGACTCCATGTCCACCGCGGAGGCGAGGAAGGAGTCCCGGTCGCCGTCGTGCTCCTCGTAGTAGGCGTGCAGCGAGATGTGGTCGACGAGGTCGTACGTCTCGGCGAGCACCTTCGCCTCCCACTCCGCGAACGTCGGCATCGACTGCCCTGAGCTGCCGCACGCGACCAGTTCGACATCCGGGTCGATCTGGCGCATCGCGCGCGCCGTCTCCGCGGCGAGCCTGCCGTACTCCTCCGCCGTCTTGTGCCCGGTCTGCCAGGGCCCGTCCATCTCGTTGCCCAGGCACCACAGGCGGATGCCGAACGGGTCCTTGTCGCCGTGCTCGATCCGCAGGTCGGACAGGGCGGTGCCGGAGGGATGGTTCGCGTACTCCTGGAGCTCCATCGCCTCGGCGACGCCGCGCGTGCCGAGGTTCACGGCCATCATCGGCTCGGCCTGCGGGCCGATCTTGCGCAGGAAGGCGATGTACTCGGAGAGGCCGAAGCGGTTCGACTCCGTGGTGCGCCAGGCCAGGTCGAGGCGGGCGGGGCGGTCCTCGACGGGGCCGACCGAGTCCTCCCACTTGTATCCGGAGACGAAGTTGCCGCCCGGATAGCGGATGGCCGTCACACCCAACTCCCGTACGAGTTCCAGGACATCGGTCCGCAGTCCCGACTCGTCCGCGTGCTCGTGGCCCGGCTCGTAGATGCCGGTGTAGACGCAGCGGCCGAGGTGTTCCACGAACGAGCCGAAGAGGCGGGGGTTGACCGTGCCGACGGTGAAGGCGGGGTCGAGGGTGAAGCGTGCGGTGCGCAATGGATGCCTTTCCTTGGCGGGCTGTACGGGTACGGGTGCGGGGTACGGGTTCTACTGGCCGGCCAGGCCGGTGTGGGCGACGCCGGTCACGATCTGGCGTTGGGAGAAGACGAAGACCACGATCAGCGGGAGGCCCGCCATCAGGCCGCCGGCCATCAGCTGCGCCCACTGGATGCCGTAGGAGTTCATGACCGTCGCGATGCCGTTCGGCATCGTCATCAGGTCGGGGTTGTTGGTCACCATGTACGGCCAGAGGAAGTTGTTCCACGAGCTGATGAAGGTGAAGATGCCGACCGCGGCGAGGGACGGCCTGGACAGCGGGAGGACGACCGTGAAGAAGACGCGCCAGCGGCCCGCCCCGTCGATGAACGCCGCCTCCTCCAGCTCCCGCGGAATCCCCTGGAAGAACTTGTAGAGGATGTAGACCATGGCCGCCGGAGCGCACTGCGGCAGGATCATGCCCCAGTACGTGTCGACCATCCCCATCTGCTGCACCGTGGTGAACAGCGGAACCCCGAGCACGGCCGGCGAGATCATGAGCCCCGCCATCACCACGCCCATGAGGACGGCCTTGCCCTTGAACTCCGTGCGCGCGAACCCGTACCCGGCGAGCGCCGCGACGAACAGCACGACGGCCGTGACGCACACGGACACCACCACGGAGTTCACGAACCAGTTGGTGATGTTCCCGGTCTCCCACAGCGCGTGCCACGCCTGCCCCGTCCACTCCTTCGGGAACCAGTGCGGCGGCACCTCGACCGCCTCGGTCTCCGACTTGAGGGAGGTGAGCAGCGCCCAGGCGAGCGGCGCGAGGAAGACCGCCGATACGGCCACGCCGAGCAGCGTGAGCACGATCTGGCTCGGGGTCCACGGCCTGCGCCGCCCTGCCCCACGTACCCGTACAACGGCGCCGCTCATCGCGCGCCCTCCTCACGGTTGCGCAGCAGCCACATCCGCGCGAGGGCGACGGCCGCGATGATCACGAAGAAGATGATGGAGATCGCGGAGGCGTAGCCCACGCGGTAGGCGGTGAAGCCTTCTTCGAGGGTGAACTGGACGAAGGTGCGGGTGCTGTCCTCGGGGCCGGGGCCGAAGTCCATCATCACGACCGCCTGGTCGAAGACCTGGAGCGAGGCGAGGATCTGCAGGGCGACGACGAGCCCGGTGATGTTGCGGAGCATCGGCAGCGTGATGTGGACCATCCGGTGCCAGGCGTTGGCGCCGTCGAGCTTGGCGGCTTCGTAGAGGTGTGCGGGAATGCCCTGGAGGGCGGCGAGGTACAGCAGGAAGCTGAAGCCGGTCGTCCACCAGAGCGTGCAGATGACGACGGCGAGCAGCGCGTAGGACTTGTCGGACAGCCAGGGCGTGTCGATGCCGAAGACGTGATTGACCATGCCCGTACCGGGGTTGAACAGCCACTGCCACAGGTTGGCTGCGACCGTCGACGGCAGCAGGAACGGCAGGAAGAAGCAGAGCCGCCACAGCCACTTCCCGCGCTCGATGTGGTGCGCGAGCATCGCGAGGAGGAAGGCCATGACGGTGATGCAGGGCACGACGAGCAGCGTGAAGTACGCGCTGTGGCCGAGCGAGTCCCACATCATCGAGTCCTGCAGGGCCTCGCGGTAGTTGTCGAGGCCGATGAAGCTCGCGCCCTCACCGGAGATGTTGGCGTCGGTGAAGGAGAGGTACAGGCCGCGCACGAGCGGCCAGATCACGAACAGCGTGAACAGGAGGAGGAACGGGGCGACGAACCAGCCCCCGTGCTGGAAGCCCTGCTTGCGGCGGACCGTGGTGGTGCCGGCGACGGCTCGCGCGGGCGCCGCGGCGATGACGGTCTCGGCACTGGTCGTCGTCATGCGACCGCACCCCCTTGCGCGGCAGTCCTGCCGTCCATCGGATTCTTGGATGCGAGGAGCGTGGCGAGCGCGCCCTTGATGCGGCGGGCCGCGGCGTCGGGTCTGCTGGATCCGGCTGTCGAGGACATCACGATCGGGCCGGTGCGCTGGGCGAGCAGCCCGGTGGATCCCGCGAACCACACCTTGGGCTCGGTGGCCTGGTGGCTCATGGCGGACACGTACTCGTTCTGCGGTGTCATCCGCTGGTACGCGGCCGATTTCAGGGTCGGCGTGTAGGCGGGGATGTGGCCGCCGAGCGCCCACTTCCGGGCGTGCTTGACGACGTACGCGGCGAGCCGGTGCGCGGCCTCGTTGGCTGCGCCGGTGCGCTCGGCCTGGTGGGGCAGGACGAAGGAGTGCGATTCGGCGTGGGTGGCCTGCTTGCCGAAGACGGGCGGCAGCGGGGTCGCCCCGTACTTCAGTTTCGCGCCGTCGAAGACGGGCACCGACCAGTTGCCCTCCCAGGTGAACGGGGCGCCGTTGATGAACTGTTCGGCGTCGGCCGCGCCCGATATGGAGTAGCCGTCGGTGACGTGCCTGCGCAGGAACTCGAGGACCTGCGCGGCCTTGTCGGTGTCGAAGGTGACCTCGGTGTCGGCCGCGTCGAACCAGGTGCCGCCGAGCTGGGTGTAGAAGGCGACGAACATCCACCACTGGATGTTGAGGTCGTTGACGTGCAGGCCGAGGGTCTGGAGGCCCTTCTTCTGCGCCTTCTTGGCCGTCTTGAGGACGTCGAACCACTCGTCCGTCGACGTCACCGGCACCATCCGGCCGTCGGCGTCGAGCAGGCCGGCCTTCTTCAGCACGTCGTGCCGGTAGAAGCAGAGCTGTACGTGGATGTCGAGCGGCAGGGCGTAGAGCTTGCCGTCGACGACCGCGCGCTTCCACAGCTCGGGGTTGAAGTCGGCCTCCTTGACGCCGTACTTGGCAAGGAGGCCGATGTCCCAGGGGTCGAGGAGGCGGCCGGGCGAGAAGCCGGTGACGCGGCCGAGGTGCATCACGGCGAGGTCGGGGGCCCGGTTGCCGGAGGCGGCCATGGCGAGCTTCGTGTAGTACGGATTGCCCCACTGGAGCGTGGAGTCCTTCACGTCGATGTCCGGATGCTCCTTACGGAAGGCGTCCAGCATCGCGATCATGTTGTACCCGTCGCCGCCGCTGAAGAGGTTCCAGTAGCGCACGCGGGTGTCCGCCCCCGAGGCGAGCGCGTCGGCGCCCGTTCCCACGGCCGCGAATCCCAAGCTTCCCGCGACCGTCAACCCGCCGATACCGGCGAGGACTTGTCTGCGGTTCAGGCCAGGTCGTCCCACAACCGGCCCCTCCCTTGTCCGAAATTTCGAATGGCGCTCGTAACTTCGAACGGGACCGTAAAGTTGAAGCGCTTGCGCGTCAATGGGTCACGCACAAAAAAGCGTGGGGCGTACGACGCGAACGCCGTACGCCCCACGCGGGGACAACCGGTCCTGCCTGCGAACTCTCAGCCCCCGAAGGCCGGTTGAGCCACCCCCTGCCCGACCCCCGGCACCACCAGGAGCGATCCGGCGAGCGGCTCCGGGGCATCGAGCCCGACCCGCGCCGTCGACACGTACAGGTCCCTGAGATCCGGGCCGCCGAAGGCGCAGGCGGTCGGCCGACTCACCGGCAGCGGAAGGACCCGGTCGAGCTTCCCCTCGGGCGTGTAGCGGCGGACGGCGGCGCCGTCCCACAGGGCCACCCACACGCAGCCGTCGGCGTCGACGGTGAGGCCGTCGGGCGAGCCCGCGCCGTCCTCGATCCGCGCCAACTCCCGCCTGTTGCCGACCCGTTCACCGTCCACGTCGAAGACGTCGACGCGGCCCGTCGGGGTGTCGACGTAGTACATGCGCGTCCCGTCCGGGCTCCATCCGGTGCCGTTCGAGATCGTCACGTCGTCCAGGACCTCGGCCACCGTCCCGTCGGGCGCGACGCGGATCAGATTGCCGCCGCCGGGCGTCTCGTCGTACGGCATGGAGCCCGCCCAGAGCGCGCCGTCGGGGGCCACCGCCGCGTCGTTGCCGCGCCGGCCGGGGACGGGCTCGCGGTGCAGCCACGCGAAGGCGCCGTCGGGGCCGTAACAGGCCACGCCGTCGCGGAGGTTGACGACGAGGCCGCCTCCGGCGCGCGGTTTCGCGGCGCCCACGTGCTGCTCCGTGGTCATGACGGTGCGGCGACCGCTGCCGGGCTCGTAGGTGTGCACGCGGCAGCCGAGGATGTCCACCCAGATCAGCCGGCCCGCGGCCGGGTCCCAGGTCGGCCCCTCGCCCAGCTCGGCGCTCTCCCGTACGGCGACGTCGATCACGCTCACGCCGCCCCCCGGTGGCCGAGGCGCTCGGAGAGGTCGGCGGCGCCCTTCGCGGCGAGCTGCGCCAGCTCCTCCTCGCGCGCGTCGCTCCAGCGGATCATCGGTACGGAGATGGAGAGCGCGGCGACGACCCGGTTGGTGCGGTCGCGCACGGGCGCGGCGACACACGACACGTCGGTGTTCGACTCGCGGCTCTCCACGGCGATGCCGCGCTCGCGCACCTCGTCCAGGTGGGTACGGAGGGCCGCCGGGTCGGTGATCGAGTTCTCCGTCATGGCGACGAGGTCCGCGTCGTCCGGGATCCGCGCGGTCAGCTCGGCCTCAGGCAGCGACGCGAGCAGCATCTTGCCGACGGACGTGCAGTGCGCGGGCAGCCGGCGGCCGGCCGCGGAGACCATGCGCACGGCGTGCGTGGAGTCGACCTTGGCGATGTAGATGACGTCGGTGCCCTCGAGGATCGCCACGTGGACGGTCTCGTCGCAGGTCTCCGCGACGTCGCGGGCCACGTGCTGCCCCTCGGCGGCGAGGTCGAGCTGCTCGGCGTACCGGCTGCCGAGCTGGTAGGGCCGGACGCCGAGGCGGTAGCGGCCCGGCTGGCCGGGGACCTGCACGATGTACTGGCGGGCGGCGAGCGTGGTGACCAGCTCATGGACCGTGGTCCGCGGAAGCTGTAGCTTGCGCACGATGTCGGGCGCGGACAGGGTGCCGTCCCCGTCCAGGAACAGCTCCAATATGTCCAGAGCGCGGGTCACGGCTGGTACGAGACGTCCCACAACCGACCCCTCCCTATGTTCGATATTTCAACAGACGGTCGGTATCGCGAACATAGGCTAAGCACAGGGGCATTGACCGGGCAATGGGTCTACGTATGGCCTGTACACGGTTCACACAGGCCCGAGTTCTCCCCGAAGACGCCGGGCGCGCAGCACCAGTTCCAGTTCGAAGCGGCGGTCCGGATCGTCCACCTCGTCGCCCCACAGCTCGCGGATCTGCCGCAGCCGGTAGCGGACGGTCTGCGGGTGGACGCCGAGCCGGGCCGCGACCTCGGGTGCGCCGCCGCGGGTCTCCAGCCAGGCGAGCAGCGTCTCGGCGAGCCGTCTGGCGTGCGTGGGCCCGCAGCGGGTGAGCGGTTCGAGGGCGCGCCGCGCCAGATCGTCGACCAGCTCCTCGGGCTGGAGCAGCACGAGGGCCTGGGTGTGCTGGGTGCAGTGCACCACCTCCGCGTCGGGGAGCAGTCCGCGCTCCATGAGGGTGACCGCGGCCTCCGCCCAGCGCAGCGACTTCGCCGCGTCGGCGGGCGCGACGGGCGGCCCGATCGCCCCCGACCAGCCGGTCAGGGCGCGGCGCAGCAGATCGGCGCGGCCCGCCGCGTCGGGCTCGGACAGCACGAGGCGGGGCCGCTCGGGCTCCATGTCGAGGAGCACGTCGGGCCCGACGGCGGGGGCGACGGCGTCCCGCGCGGGGCGCAGCAGCACGCCGACGGCGACGTGCTCGGGCACCTGCCAGCCGACGCGGGCCGCCCGTTCGGTGAGCGCCTGCACGGGGTCGCGGGGCGCGGACTGCCGGCCCTCGAGCAGCAGGTCCATCAGCTTGCGCTGCTGCCGGAGCCGCTCCCCCGCCTGCCGCGCGGCGGCCTCCGCGTAGCCGCGGACCGACTGGTCGACGAGGCCGTCGAGGTACTCGTAACCGGCCTCCGCGAGCTCGTACATGGCAGGGGGCGGGATGCGCAGGCGCTGGCCGATGTCGGCGAGGCGGCGCCAGGCCATCTTCACGCCGAGCCGGTACATCGCCTGGAGCGAGTCGAGGCTGCGGCCGTGCAGGGACTGGCCGCGGCCGAACTCCTGGAAGAGGGCGGGCGCCTGGCCCTCGGGGACGCCGTCCGCGGCGCCGTCGGCGAATCCGCGCACGAAGTCCTCGACGGCGCGCCGGATGCCGACGAGGGCCACGGCCTCGCCGGTCTCGTCGAGCACGACGGGGAGCTGGGGGAATTCGCGGTGGATCTCGTCGAGGATGTCCCGGGCGAGCCGGGGCGCCTCTTCGAGGGCGAGCGCCACGAACTGCTTGGCCTGGAGCCGCGGCACGTCGCACCACGCGGAGCGGGCGGAGGTCGGCACGGTTCCTCAGCGCCCTTGGCCGGGCGTCTCGTAGGTCACCAGGGGCGTGTTGGGCTGGTCCGGCGTCGCGTTGATCAGCGCGAGCACGCCGAAGGCGGCCGCGAGGGCGAGCGCGGCTCCCGTGGCCGCGGACAGCGCGGCGGCGAGCAGTCGGTTCATCGCAGGGTCAGCCTCTCGTCGGTCGTCGCGAGGTCGTTCCCCACCCGTGCGATGCGACGCGCTCGGCGTGCGCGTCCCAAGCAGCCAGTCTCCGCAGGACATTGACACTTCGTCAAGAGCCCCTCTACGGTTCCCGGCTCATAACCGGCCGACCGCGAACCGACCGCGGGTGCCCTTCCTCCCAGGAGTGCCGGATGCGCCGTACCGCCTCACCTTTCTCGCTGGTCATCACAGGTCTCGGCACTTTTCTGCTCGTACTGGCGGGGATGCTCGCCTGGTACGTGGAGCCGCGTGCCGAGCGCACCAGCATCGACGTCGACGTGACGACCGTGTTCACCGGAACCGGCAGCTACTTCGACACCGCGAAGATCAGGACCGTGCGCGACCGCAAGATCGTCATCACCCGGCAGGCCCGCGGGGACGTGGCCGAGAGCGAACGCAGCGGCAACGCGGTGTGGGACGTCGCGACGTCCGTCGACACCGCGAAGACCCTGCCGGCGTCCGACCCGCACGACGCGCTCCAGTGGACGCTCGAACGCTGGGTCGTCGACCGCAGGACGAACGCTCCCGTGCACTGCTGCGGCGAGCAGCCCGCCTTCAGCGGCGAGGCGTACCTGAAGTTCCCGTTCCACGTCCAGAAGCGCACCTACACCTGGTGGGACAACACGCTCGGCGCGACCGTCCCGCTCCGCTTCGACGGCGTCACCAAGGTGCAGGGCTACGAGGGCTACCGGTTCACCGGCACCGTCGCCCCCGCGCGCACCGGCTCCCGGCTCGTGCCCGGCCGGATCGTCGGGCAGCCCGACAAGAGTCAGGTGCTCGCCGAGGAGTGGTACGCGAACCACCGCGTCGAGCTGGTCGTCGACCAGGTCACGGGCCGGGTCCTGCACGCCGCCATCGGGCCGCGCAAGACGCTGCGCGCGCCCGGCGAGCGCAAGGACGCGGCGGTGCTCCTGGACAGCCGGAGGATCGCGTTCACCCCGGCCACGCAGCGCGCCCAGGTGGCGCTCGCCCGCGACGACAACGACCGGCTCACCCTGCTCGGCACCACGCTGCCACTGGTGACGGGTGGTCTGGGTGTGCTGCTCGTGGCGGCGGGGATCGTGCTCGTCGTCCGGGGCAGGGGTGGAAGGTCTGAGCCGGAAGGGTCACAGCGTCCGGATCCCGATACGTCCCCGACGACCCTGGAAACGTCCACGATGTGACGGTACGTCAGTCCATGACGGC
The DNA here is from genome assembly GCF_052245995.1 of Streptomyces sp. SDT5-1. Lineage (NCBI taxonomy): Bacteria > Bacillati > Actinomycetota > Actinomycetes > Kitasatosporales > Streptomycetaceae > Streptomyces > Streptomyces sp. SDT5-1. Next base: position 3,070,871 of record NZ_CM125963.1, read on the forward strand.
CCGAAACTTGTCACGCGGGTGAGTAGCCGCATCGAACAGCGGGGCGAAAACTGTCCCTCCCCACCCCGTGCACAGGCCCCGCACAGCCTCGGCACCGTACCTCCCAGTACACCCAGGTACGCCTGAACGTCGGCGTACGCCCGACGAGTTGGAGCACCCATGCCCCAGCACGTGCCCCTGCCGCTGCGTGCCGCGCCGCCCTCCGGCGCGCGGCACCCCCGGCACGACCCCCCACACCCCCGCCGCATCGTGTTCCTCGCCCACCGCGACCTCGGCAACCCGGCGGCCGGCGGCTCCGAGCTGCTGGTCGACCGGCTCGCCGACGGGCTGACCCGCAAGGGCCACCAGGTGACGCTGCTGTGCGGCGGACCCGCGGCCTTCCGGGACTACCGCGTCGTCTCGGCGGGCGGCGAACGCGCCCACTACCTGCGGGCCCGCTCCGCCTTCGCCCGCCAGGTCGGCGACTGCGACCTGCTGGTCGAGGTCTGCAACGGTATGCCGTACCTGGCCCCGCTCTGGCACCGCGGCCCCACGCTCTGCCTGGTCAACCACGTCCACACGGACCTGTGGCGGATGCGCCTGCGCGGACCGCTCGCGCCCGCGGCGCTGCTCGGCCGAAGACTCGAACAGTGGGCGCTCTCGGGCGCCCAGCGCCGCAATCTGCTCGTGGCCGTCTCGCCGTCGACGGCGCACGCGCTGAGCGAGATCGGCGTGGACCGGGACCGGATCCGCCTCGTCCCGAACGGGGTTGAGGAGCCGGGCCCCTGCCCCGACCGCTCCCCCGACCCGCTGTTCCTGGCGATGGGCAGGCTCGTCGAGTACAAGCGGATCGACCTGCTCCTGCGCCTGTGGGAACGGGTCCGTCCGGTGACGGGCGGCCGGCTCGTGATCGTCGGCGAGGGCCCCGAGGGCCCGGCCCTGCGCCGGCTCGCGGGCGAGGGCGTCGAGTTCACCGGCCACGTCTCCGAGTCCGAGAAGCACCGGCTGCTCTGCGAGGCCTGGCTGCTCCTGCATCCCTCGGCCGTCGAGGGCTGGGGCCTGGTGATCACCGAGGCTGCGGCCCGCGGCACGCCCGCGGTCGGCTTCGACGTGCCGGGCGTGCGCGACTCCGTCGAGGACGGCGTCACCGGGCTCCTCGCGTCCGGCGAATCGGCGTTCGCGGCGGCCTGGTGCACGCTCGCGCTGTCCGGCGACCGCCGCGAACTGATGGGCAAGGCGGCCCGGGAGCGCGCGTCGTCCTACCGCTGGGCCCACACGGTCCGCCAGTTCTCCGCCGTGGCGGCCGAGGCTGCCCGGGACGGCGCGCCGTGACCGCCACCGGGGCCGCCGGGCAGCGGCGCACCACCCGCTTCCGGGATCCGTCGCCCGCCCGGTCCCTCGCCCTCTTCCGGGCGTTCCTGCATGAGCAGAGCGACCCCGAGCACTGCTACGCGCTGCTCGCCAGGGACGCCGTCGACCAGGTGGAGGCGTACGGGAAGGTGGCGGGGAAGCTCGTCGTGGACGTGGGCGGCGGCAGCGGCCACTTCACCCGCGAGTTCCGGGCGCGCGGCGCGCGGGCGCTGCTCTTCGAGCCGGACACCGGGGAGCTGGGCCCCGACCCGCCGCCGACCGCCGTGCTCGCGGACGGCTATCTGCTGCCGCTGCCGGACGCGTCGGCGGACGTCACGTTCTCCTCGAACGTCCTGGAGCACGTCGCGGACCGCGACACATTCGTGAGCGAGCTGGTCCGGGTCACGCGGCCGGGCGGCCTGATCTACGTCGCGTTCACCAACTGGCTGTCCCCGTGGGGCGGTCACGAGTGGGCGCCCTGGCACTACCTGGGCGCCGGCCGCGCCCGGGCCCGCTACCTGCGGCGCACCGGCCGCGCGCCCAAGCACACCCTGGGCGAGAACCTGTTCGCCCACCACATCGGCCCCACCCTGCGCCATGTGCGCGCCCGCGACGACGTGACGGTCCTCGCGGCGCGCTCCCGCTACTGGCCGTTCCTCACGGAGGCCGTCGTGCGGGTCCCCGGCGTGCGCGAGTTCGCCACCTGGAACCTCCTCCTCATCCTCAGGCGGTGTCCCCCATGACGACCATGGTCCAGGCCCCACCCGCCACGGCGACGCACCCGGAACCCGAGCCGGGACCGCGTTCGCGCCGCTGGCTGCTGTCGTTCTGGGCCGTGCTGTTCGTCGCGTTCTGCGCGGTGCAACCGGGGCGCGCCACGTTCGAGACGAAGCTCGGCGTCTCGCAGGACCCCTGGAAGTTCCTCGGCGACCTCGGGGAGCTGTGGCACGACAGAGCCGGCTTCGGCGGGATCGCCGACCAGTACATCGGCTACGCGTTCCCGATGCTGCCGTACTACGCCGTCACCGACCTGCTGCACCTCCCGGTGTGGCTGGCCGAGCGGCTGTGGATGTCGATCGTCGTGACGGTCGCGTTCTGGGGCGCGCTGCGGCTCGCCGAGCGGCTGCGGATCGGCACCCCGGCGAGCCGGCTGCTCGGCGCGGTGGCGTACGCGCTGTGGCCGACGTTCACGATCGTCGTGGGCTCGACGTCGGCGGCGGCGCTGCCCGGCGCCTTCCTGCCGTGGGTGCTGCTCCCGCTCACCAACCCGCGTACGTCGGCGCGGATCTCGGCGGTGCGGTCGGCGCTCCTGATCCCGTTCATGGGCGGCGTGAACGCGTCGTCGACGCTGGCGTCGCTGCTGCCCGTGGGCCTGTACCTGCTGTCCCGGCCGCCGTCCGCCCGCATGCGCCGCCAGATCGCGTGGTGGATCCCGTCGGTGATCCTCGCGACGGCCTGGTGGACGATCCCGCTCGTCCTGCTCGGCATCCACGGCGAGAACTTCCTGCCGTACGTGGAGAGTGCGCGGACCACGACGGAGACGATGTCCGCGACGGAGACGCTGCGCGGCGCCGGGAACTGGGTGGCGTATCTGCACCTCGGCGACGCCTGGCTGCCCGCGGGCTGGTCCGTCGCGACCTCGGCGGTCGTCATCGTCTGTTCGGCGCTCGCCGCCGCGCTCGGCCTCGCGGGCCTGGCGCGCCGCGACGTCCCGGAGCGCCGCTGGCTGCTGCTCACGGTGATGACGGCCGCGCTCGTCACCCTCGCCGGATACGGCGGCGCGCTCGGCGCCCCGTTCCACGACACGGTGCGCTCCTGGCTCGACGGCGGCCTCGCCCCGTTCCGCAACGTCTACAAGTTCCAGACCGGCCTCGCGCTCGCCCTGGCGCTCGGGATCGCGCACCTGGTCGCCGTGGCCGCCGACCCGCGCGGCGCCCGCCCGCTGCGCGCCCGCCGGCATTCGGCGCTGATCGCGGCGGTCCTGATCGTGCCGGGCCTCGCCTGGCCGTACCTCAACGGCTCGATCCTGCAACCGGGTTCGTTCCAGCAGCTCCCCACCTACTGGGACACGACCGCGAAGTGGCTGAAGAAGTACTCGCCCGACTCCCGCGCCCTCGTCGTGCCCGCGACCGCCCACGGCATCTACACCTGGGGCTCCCCCATCGACCAGCCGCTCGACGTGCTCGCCGACTCCCGCTGGGCGCAGCGCGACTTCGTCCCGTTCGGCACGCCCGGCAACCGCCGCGCCATGGACGCCGTCGAGCAGGCACTCATGACCGGCACCCAAGTACCGGGCCTCTCGGACTACTTGAGCCGTGCGGGCCTGTACTACGTCGTCGTGCGCAACGACCTCGACCCCGACCAGTTCGGCGCGGTCCCCACGGCCACGGTCAAGCGGACCCTCACCGAGTCCGGGTATCACCGGGTGACCGGGTTCGGCCCGATGGTCACGGGCGGCCGCATCGCGGAGAGGACGCCGATCCAGGTCGAGGGCCTGTACCCGCGCAGCCGCTCCGTCGAGATCTACGCGCCGAAGGCCGCCGCCCACCGCCCCGGCCAGGCGGGTCTCCTCCCGGTCGGCAACACGGCGCAGGTCGGCGGCGGCCCCGAGGCCCTGCTCCGGCTCTCCGCCGACCCGGCCTTCCGCAACCGCCCGGCCGTCCTGACCGGCGACAACCACCCGGGCATCGGCGAGCCCGCGCTGCGCGTCGCCGCCGACGGGCTGCGCCGCGCCGACACCCGCTTCGGCCTGGTCAACACCAATACCTCGTACCCGTACACGCCGAAGGAGCGCAACAGCCCGGACGCCTCGGAGAACGCGGGCGAGGAACCGAAGCAGATCCTCCCCTCCGACGGCATCGCGCATCAGACGACGGCCGACATCCTCGGCGCCCGCTCGGTCACCGCGTCCTCCAGCGGCAACTGGATGCTGCACCTCCCCCAGTTCGACCCCGTGAACGCCTTCGACAAGGACCCCGACACCGCGTGGACGGAGGGCGCCGCCGACTCGTCGAAGGGCGAGTGGGTGCGCATCGACTTCTCCCGGCCCACCCGGATCCCCGCCACGATCCGGGTGACACCGCTGCCGCAGGACCACGTGCGGGCCGCCCCCACCCGCGTACGGATCGAGACGGACAAGGGCTCGACGACGTCCGCCGTCCAACCGACCGGCACACCGCAGCGCGTCAAGTCCCCCGCCGGAGAGGCGAAGTGGCTGCGCGTGACAATCCTCGACACCCAGGGCGACAGCCCCTCCTTCACCGGCGCCGGATTCACCTCCATCGACATCCCCGGCGTGAAGGCGACCCGCGCCCTGCGCCTTCCCGCCGACTCCGAGCAGGCCCAGCAGTACTCCTTCCACCGCGCGACCGGCGACGGCGCCCTCACGCTCACCGACACCGAGCGCGCCCTGAACCGCGTCTTCACGACCACCGGCTCCTCGACGTACGGATTCGAGGCGAAGGCCGTCGCGACACCGGGGCCCGCCCTCGACAAGCTGCTCTACGCCGTCGCCCCCGACCAGCGCCGCGAGATCACGGCCACCGCCGACTCCACGGCCGCGCTCGGCCTGAACACGACGCCCCGCAACCTCACCGACGGCGACCTGACGACCGCGTGGATCGCGGGCGACGACCCCACGATCCACCTGCGCTGGCCCGACAAGCAGCCGGTGTCCAGCATCGTGCTGCCCGGCGCGGGCGGCCTCTCCACCCGGCCCGAGCAGATCGAGATCAGCAGCCCGGACGGCGCGGCGGTGGCCGGCGTCGACGTCAACGGCGGGGCCCGCTTCGACCCCATCACCACGGACCGCCTCGACGTCACGATCACGAAGACGGCGCCGCTCAAGCTCCACAACCCGGTCGCCGACAAGGACCTGCAACTCCCGGTGGGCCTCACCGAGGCATACATCCCCGGACTCGACATGTACCGCGTCGAACAGCCCACGCCCGAGCGGAAGTTCCGTCTTCCTTGCGGCAAGGGCCCGACCGTCACCATCGACGGCACCCGCCACCGCACCTCCGTGTCCGGCACCCTGCGCGCCCTCACGGACCGCCGACCGGTCACCGTCAGGCTGTGCGGCGACGGACTGAGCCTGCCCGCGGGACCGCACACCCTGAAGACCCCGGCCACCGGCCCGCTCTCCCTCACGGACGTCACCCTCACGGACACGACGGCCACGACCGCCGCGCAGCCCACCAACCGCGGCCTGACGGTCCGCGACTGGCTCGGCGACCGCCGCGAGGTGCACGTCGACGCGGGCGAGGCGACGTACCTGACCATGTACGAGAACGCCAACGACGGCTGGGAGGCCACCCTCGACGGCAAGAAGCTGACCTCGCTGCGGCTCGACGGCTGGCAGCAGGCGTGGCTGGTCCCCGGCGGCGCGAGCGGCACGGTCGAGCTCTCCTACGCCCCCGCCCGCGCGTACGAGGTGGGCCTCTTCGCCTCCGGCGCGGCGCTCCTCGTCCTGGGCGCGCTGTGCCTGTGGCGCCGCAAGGAACCGGCGCCGGAGCCACCGGCCGCCCCGCCGGCCCCCTCCTGGCTCCTCGGCACGGTCGCCCTCACCGCGATCGCCGTCGTGATCGCGGGCCCCTGGGCGGCCCTGGTCCCGGCCCTCGCCCTCCTCTCCTGGAAACGCCACACCCTCCTGGTCCCGCTGGCCTTCACGACGATGGCGGCGGCGGGCATCGTCGCGGCGACGAACGCGGGCGAACCGATCAGGGACGGCTCGGGCGCGTACAGCACGGCGGCCCAACTCCTGGCACTGATCGCCGTGTTCGCGGCGCTGGTGAGCACCGATTCAGCCCCGCCGGCGTCTGAGGCGCGGAGCCCGGAGCGGAGCCCCGAGTCCACACCCACCGAGGGCGAGGCCCCACCACCCCCGCAGCGCCCCACCACCCCGGGGAGCCCCGCATGACGACGCTCGACCGTCCCGCCCGCGGCGATCAGCCCACCCGCATCCCGTTCCCGACCGTCGACGAGGTCTCCCGCCACTGCCTCCAGGACCGGGAACCGGAGACCGTCCACATCGAGATCCACCTCACCGGCCACCTCGACCCCACCCGCCTCACGGACGCCTTCACCCGTGCCCTGGAGACCCACCCCCGCATCCTCGTGCGCGAGGCCCCCCGCCACTGGTACAGCACCCGCTACGAGTGGCAACTGACCGGAACCCCTGACGTCCCACCCGTCTCCTTCCCCGCCCCCACCCCGAACGCCCTGCACGAGGCCCGCACCCGCTCCCTCGCCACGGCCCCACCCCTGACCGCCTCCCCACCCGTCCGCCTGGAGGCCGTCGACGATCCCCGCACGGGCACCACCGTGCTGTTCGCCACCATCAACCACACAGCCCTCGACGGCCCCGCCTGCCTCCGCGTCATCGCCACGGCCGCGCGGCTCTACGGGGGCCGCGACAACGCCCCACCATCCACCGCGCCCGCCCCCGCGAGCCCCCGCCCGCCCCAGACCGCGCCGTCCCCCTGGTCCCGCCCGGCCCGCGTCTCCCCCGGCACCCCCGACCCACGCCCCGGCAACGGCCTCCTGGTCACCGAGCTGTCCGTGCCGCACCGCCCGAAGGGCGCCCCGTACACCGTCAACGACCAGCTGATGGTGGCGACGGCCCGGACGATCGCCGACTGGAACGAGGAGCACGGGGCCCACCACCCGCACCGCCCGCTGCGCGTCACCATGCCGGTGGACGACCGCCCGCGCGACACGACGATGCCGATCGGCAACGGCACCCGCCTGGTCGAAGTGGCCCTCGCGCCGGACGAGTTGAACAAGCCGACCGGCGAGCTGCTGCGCCTGACGGCCACCCGCACCACCGCCCTCAAATCGCAGCCCCGCCCCCAGCTCGGCCACGGCGCCGCCCTGCTGACCAGCCCGTACGCCCCGGTCGCCTGGCGCGCCGCCGCCACCCGCGCCCTGCGCACGGCGGCGGCCCCGTGGACGTCGACGACCCTGCTCAGCAACATCGGCCGGATCCCGTACCCGCTGGACTTCGGCGACGGGGGCCGCGCGCACGCCGTGTGGTTCTCCGCCCCGGCCCGCATGCCGCGCGGCCTCACGTTCACGACGGCGTCCACCGCGGGCCGGCTCCATCTGGCCCTGCGCTGGTCGCGCACCCTGCTCGGCCCCGGCGACGGGGCCCGCCTGCGCGACCTGTTCGAGCAGCACCTCCACGCGACGCAGGAGGAGGCACCATGACCACCCACCCCGAACTCGACGCCCTGCCGCGGGACTTGCGGGACTTCTACGAGAACCCGGCCGTCCCGGTCGCCTCCGGCAGCCCCCGCACCCGCCGCCAGGCCCGCATCCTCGCCGCCGCGCTGACCGGCACCCGCCGGGCCACCGTCCTGGACATCGGCTGCGGCGACGGCACCGCGGCGGCCACCACCGCCCGCCTCCTGCCGGGCGCCGAAGGACCCCGGCTGATCGGCGTCGACTGGTCGCAGGACGCCCTGCGCCGCGCGGCCCGCCGCGTCCCGCACGTCGTACGCGGTGAACTCACCGGGCACGGGCTGCCGTTCGCCGACGCGTCCGCCGACGCCGTGCTGCTCTCCGAGGTGATCGAGCATCTCGTCGACCCCGACGCGGCGCTCGACGAGATCCGCCGCGTGCTGCGGCCCGGCGGCCATCTGATGCTGTCCACGCCGAACCTGGCCGCCTGGTACAACCGCGGCCTGCTGCTCGCCGGGGTGCAGCCGGTCTTCTCGGAGGTGAGCCTGCGTGCGATCCACGGCAGGCCGGGCAGCGAGGTCGTGGGCCATCTGCGCCTCTACACGCCGCGCGCCCTGCGGGAGTTCGTCGCCGCTTCGGGCTTCGAGGTCGTACGCCTGGCGGGGGCCCCGTTCCACGGGGTGCCGCGTCCGCTGCGGCCCCTGGACCGGCTCGCCTGCGCGGCGCCGTCGCTCGCCTCGATCCTCCTCCTGCACGCGCGAAGGACGTGACCGGCGATGCCCGCCGTGGCATGGGGAGTCGGCGCGGCACTGCTCGCCAACACGCTCTACAGCGTCGGCTTCGTCCTGGAGAAGCGGGCCCTCACCCGGCTGCCCGAGGTGAGCGTGCGCCGCCCCGCGCACCTGCTGCGCCAAGTGGTGACGAGCCCGCTGTGGCTCGCCGGATCGATCGCGCTGGCCTCCGGCTTCGGCGCCCAGCTCGCCGTCTACCGCACGCTGCCCATCGCCGCCGCGCAGGGCATCTTCGTCTCCGGGCTCGTCCTGCTCCTGCTGCTGTCGGCCCGGCTCCTCGGCGAGCGCACATCGGGCCGCGAGCGGTACGCCATCGCGGCGATCCTGGCGGCGCTGCTCATGGTGGTGCTCTCGCTGCGGCAGGACACCGACGCCGTCGGCCGCGACTCGCCCGCGCCGCTCATCCTGATCGTGTGCGTGCCGTCGCTGGCCGCGGGCCTCTCCCTGTACGCCTCCGCGGAACGCCGTGCGCGCCACCGCCACCGGCAGCCGACGGCGGGCGTCGAGTACGGGGTCGCGGTGGGCCTGCTGTACGGGGTGAGCTCGCTCGCCATCAAGGGCGTGTCGGGGGTGCTGCCCGACGTCGCGGCGCTGTTCGCCTCCCCGTACCCGTATCTGCTGCTGTGCACGGGCGCCTGCGGCCTCGTCATGTCGCAGGCGGCCCTGCAACGCTGCCGCGCCTCGCTGATCGTCCCGGTGTGCACCACGGTGACCTGCCTGTTCACGGCGGTCCTCGGCACGCTCGCGTTCGGCGAGTCGCTCCCCCACGACCCGCTGCGCCTGGCCCTGCGCGTCGCGGGCACCGCCCTCGCCGTCGGGGTGCTCCTGCTGATGCCCAAGCACGACGCCCCGCCGGAACCCGCCACCGAACCAAGGGAGTTGCTCCCGCATGAACCCTGACGACCCGCTCCTGAAGATCCTCGCCTGCCCGCTCGACAAGGGCCCCCTGCTGCTCCTGCCGGAACCGGAGGACGGCGGCTGCCTCTACAACCCGCGGCTGCACCGCCGCTACCCCATCGTCGACGGCATCCCGCAGCTCCTTCCCTCGTCCGGCGAGCAGGTCCAGGAGAGCGAGCACGAACAGCTCCTGCACCGGGCCGAGCAGGCGAAACGGGCGCTCCCGTGACCACGCTCGCCGCCCGCGTCGCGCCCTGCCTGCCGGCCCGGCTGACCGCCGCGACGGCCCGCGCCCTGTACCCGCGCTTCGAGCCCGAGCTGACCCGGCTCGCCGACATGCTCCCGGCCGCGGGCGGCTGCCGCACGGCGGTCGACGTCGGCGGCTGGTACGGACCGTGGACCCACCGCCTCGCGGCCCGCGCCCGCCGCGTGATCACCCTGGAGCCGGTGCCGCACCTGGCCCGCGTGCTCGCCGCCTCGGCGCCCGCCAACGTCGAGGTCGTGCCCGCCGCCGCCAGCGACCGGGGCGGCACGGCGCCGCTGTGGCAGCCCCCGCGCGACGCCCGCGGCGAACGCGGCGTGTCCTCGCTCGTCCGCCGCGAGGGGCTGCACGCGCCGACCGGCCGCGAGGTGCCGTGCGTGACCCTCGACGAACTGGCGCTGCGCGGCGTCGACTTCATCAAGGTCGACGTGGACGGCGCGGAGCTGCGGGTGCTGCGCGGCGCCCGCACCCTCCTCGCCCAGGACCGCCCTGCGCTCTTCATCGAGCTGGAGACCCGCATCCAGCCGATCGCCCCTGTCGTCGACCACCTGCGCGCCCGCGGCTACGAGGGCTGGGTGCTGCCCGACACCGAGACCGACTGGCTGCCGCTGCCCGCCTACGATCTGGCGGCCCATCAGCGCGGCACCGCCCACATCGCCTCGCAGGGCCTGCTGCGCCGCGCCCTCACCCCGGCCGCCCGGCGCGCCCGCTACGTGAACTCGGTGCTCTTCCTGCCGGACGGGCGGGCCCCCGGCGGCGTACGCCACCATGGGGCGCATGCCAGGACGATCCGCTGAGCCCTTCACCCCGCTCGACTTCCAACTGGTCCTGCTGCGCCGCATGGCCGACCACAATCCGGAGCTCGTCGAGACCGCCCGCGCCGAGCTCGGCGTCTCCGTCGCCGACATGCGGGAGGCGAACCGCCGGTGGCAGGCGAAGCTGCACTCCCGCCACCCGCAGGCGGCCGTGTCCCGGTACTGCTCGGTGCTCGGCGCCCCGGAGCGGACGCTGCTGCGCAAGGTCGGCGACCTGGAGTGCGAGGCGCTGCTGTGGCCGGTGCCGCTCTGGCCCGACCTGCGTTTCGAGGTGCTGCTCGCGCCGACGGGCGGCGTCTGGAACGAGTGGCTGATCCGCGCGCCCGGCACCCCGGGTCCCGTCCTGCGCACGGTCGACGACCTGACGCCGTGGTCGTGCACGGTCGACGAGGCGGCCCGCGCCTTCGCCCCCGCCCGCCCCCTCGAAGGCTCGGCGCCGACCCGCTGGGGCCTGGCGTTCCGGGCCCCGGACGCGTCGGGAACCCCGCGCGAGGTGCGGGCGGAGTTCACATGGGGCCTGCTTCAGCGCTGGTACGAGGCGTAGGCCCGGCCGGGTCCGGCCTAGAACGCCGAAAACGAACAGGGGCGCAGTTGTTCCCTTGAACAGGTGATCGTCGCCCAGAAGTTTGCATCGGAACCGTGTGACCAACGATGCTTACGGTGCGCAAGCAACGGGCTGCAGACCGTAGCGACCGCATCGCGATGCACATCTCAAGTCCCAAGTCCCACATGCACTTTGCATCACCTGTGCACTTTGCATCATCGCTAGGAGAACGCGTCACATGAACGTCATCACCGACATCGTCGCCGGCCTCGCCCACTTCCTCGGCTGGCTGGTGTAACCCCGTCGGACTCCGACGCGGCGCCGCCTCCCCGTCCCACGGGAGGCGGCGCCTTCGCGTGTGCGCCTGGTGCGGCCGAACCCGCCCGGCCTACTCCAGCGAGCGCCCTCCCGCGCGCGACCGCAGGATGCCAGAAGGGTCGCCGTCCGGCGAGCCCACCACGGTCCGCGCTCTCGGGAGGATCTGCCATGACCGCCAGTCTGGAGCAGTTGCGCCGCTGCCACTTCGCCGTCGACCTGGGTGCCGCACGCACCCGTGTGTACGTGAAGGGCGAAGGCCTCGTCGTCGACGAACCCAGCGCCGCGGCGGTCAACACCCGCACCGGCGCCCTCATCGCGGTCGGTGACTTCGCCGAGAAGATGACGGGCCGCACCCCCGGCTACATCCGCGTCGTGCGCCCCGTCTCCGGCGGCACCGTCGTCGACATCGAGATGGCCCAGCGGATGCTCCGTCACCTGCTCGGCGACAAGCTCCGCCGCACCCTGCGCCGCAAGCCGCGGCTTCGCGCGGCCGCCGCCGTGCCGCACGACGCGGACCCGCTGGCCCAGCGCGCGGCCGTGGAGACCCTGGTCGGCCTCGGCGCCCGCCGCGTGGAGCTGGTCGACACCCTGATCGCGGCCGCGGTGGGCTGCGGCCTCCCGGTGGAGCAGCCCGAGGCCACGATGATCATCGTCTGCGGCGCGGCCACCACCCAGATCGCGGTCCTCTCGCTCGGCTCGATCGTGACGGCGGCCCGCATCCCGGTCGGCGGCGACGCCATCGACCACGCGGTGGTCCAGCACCTGCGCCAGCACCACGCCCTGATGCTGCCCTCCCAGTCGGTGCGCCCGCTCCAGCTCGCCCTGAGCGGCAACGGCCTCACCCCGCAGGGCCCCGAGCAGACCGAGATCCACGGCCGCGACGTGGCGACGGGCCTGGCCCGCTCGGTGCACGTCGACACCGCCGCCGTGCGCAGCGCGATCCACACGCCGCTGACGGCCGTGCTCGACGGCATCGGCCGGGTGCTGCGGGACTGCCCGCCGGACCTGGTCGCCGACCTCGCCGAGCGCGGCATCATGATGGTCGGCGGCTCGGCGCTGCTGCCCGGCCTCGACCAGATGCTGCGGAACGCGACGGGCGTCCCCGTGCACATCGCGGAGCGCCCCGACGTGTGCGCGGTGCGCGGCCTCGGCGAGATGCTCGAGGGCAGGATCCAGCCCTTGACGCTGAACCCGCTGGCGGACTGACCGTCCCCGTCCCCCTTGAACGACCCCTGTACGCCCCTGTACGACAGATGGCCCGTCACGGTCTCCGTGGCGGGCCATCGATGTACGTACGGGCTGCTCGCATCGTTTCTGCGTCGCGTACGCGCGGTGGGGCGGGTGGGACTCGAACCCACGGCCGACGGATTATGAGTCCGCTGCTCTAACCGGCTGAGCTACCGCCCCGTTTCGGCGTGGCGCGTACAAGTGTGCGCGCCGTCTGCCGCAGCATAGCCGCTCATACGATCTCCTGCCTCGGATGGTCCGGCTCTGCACGACCTTGAGGACTCCGCCCGCGCGCGGACGGTTCCACCAGGCACGAAAAAGCCCCCCGGAGTGGACTCCGGAGGGCTTGTTCACAGCTCTCCCGACTGGACTCGAACCAGTAACCTGCCGGTTAACAGCCGGCTGCTCTGCCAATTGAGCTACAGGAGACCGAGCTCCCCCGACTGGACTCGAACCAGTAACCTGCCGGTTAACAGCCGGCTGCTCTGCCAATTGAGCTACAGGGGAATGCCTCGTTGCTTCGAACGAACCCACCTGGGTACTTGCCAGGCGGCGCGCGCTCGCTGCGACACATACATTAGCGCAAGCAGGGGGGTGCTCCGCCAATCGGCCCCCCTCGGTGATCGACAAGTTCCACGACGACCGCATCGACCACGAATGCCTCGCTACGGAAAGGTGGCCGACCAATGCGCTATCGGCTCACATTCATCGCCGGTCTGGCCCTGGGTTACGTACTGGGCACCAGGGCAGGGCGGGAGCGCTACGAGAAGCTGAAGAAGTCCGCCCGGGAGATCGCCCAGAACCCCGCCGTGCGCAATACGGCGGAGACCGCCGCGCAGCAGACACGGACGGTCGCGGGCAAGGCCTTCCACTCGGTGAGCGAGAAGGTCGAGAGCAAGGTGCCCGACTCGGTCGCCGACCGGGTGCGCACGCTGCGCGAGCGCGGCGGCCCCGGCGAGGACGCCGCGACCGACGACTGGGGCACCAGTAACACCTGACGGCACGCGCGCCTCCGGCGGTACGGCAGAATTTCCGTCATGGGGATAGTCGCCGGGCTGGACAGTTCGCCCGAATTTACGCGCATTGTCGTTTGTGACGCCGACACCGGGGCCGTGCTGCGGCAGGGGTACGCCCCGCACCCGCTGGAGGCTCCGGAGGGCGGCGGCCGACCGTCCGACGTGGATCCCCAGGCGTGGCTGCTCTCACTCGGCGAGGCCGCCGGCGGCGGGCTGCTCGAGGGCGTACAGGCCATCGGGGTCTCCGCGCAGCAGAACACCGTGGTGCCGCTGGACGCGCAGGGCAACACCGTGCGCCCCGCCCTGGTCGGCGGGGACAAGCGGGCGCAGGTCGCCGCCGCCGACCTCGTCGACCGGCTCGGCTCCCGCGAGGCGTGGGCCGAGGCGGTCGGGAGCGTGCCGCAGGCGGCGCTGCCGGTGGCCAAGCTGCGCTGGCTGGCCCGCACCGAGCCGGAGAACGCCGAGCGGGTGGCCTCCCTCATGCAGGCCCACGACTGGCTGGTCTGGCAGCTGCTCGGCCGCCCCGCGCGCCGCACCACCGACCGCGGCGGCGCCTCGAGCACCGGGTACTGGTCGGCGGCGGGCGCCGTGTGGCGGCCCGATCTGGTGGAGCTCGCGCTCGGGCACCAGGTGGCGCTGCCGGAGGTGATCGGCCCCGGCGAGGCGGCCGGGCGCACCCCCGAGGGCCTGGTGATCTCGGCCGGTACCGGGGAGACGATGGCCGCCGCGTTCGGCCTCGGCGTGCAGTCGGGCGACGCCGTGGTCTCGCTCGGGGCCTCCGGGTCCGTGATGGCCGTGCACCACGAGGCGCTCGTCGACTCCAGCGGTTCCATCACCTCGCTCGCCGACGCGACCGGCATGCACCTGCCCGTGGTGCACACGGCGAACGCGGTACGGGCGCTGCGCGGCACGGTCGACATGCTGGGGCTCGACGGCAGTCTGGAGGAGCTGTCGGAGCTGGCCATGAAGTCGACGCCGGGCGCCCACGGTCTCGTACTGCTGCCCTATCTGGAGGGCGAGAAGACGCCGAACCTGCCGCACACCGCGGGCACGTTGAGCGGGCTGCGGCGCGAGTCGATGAAGCCGGAGCATCTGGCGCGGGCCGCGTTCGAGGGCATGCTGTGCGGGCTCGCGGACGCGATGGACGTGCTGCGCGGGCGTGGCGTGGAGATCCGGCGGGTGTTCCTGCTGGGCGCGGCGGCCGAACTGCCGGCGGTGCAGAGCGTGGCGCCGCCCCTGTTCGAGGCGCAGGTCGTGGTGCCGCAGCCCGCGGACTACGCGGCGATCGGCGCGGCGCGACAGGCGGCGTGGGCGCTGAACGGGCAGCTGCCGCAGTGGCAGGGCGCGGCCGCCCAGGTCTTCGAGCCGGGCGACGAACTGCCGGTCGGCGGGGCCGTGCGGCAGCAGTACCGGGCCGTGCGGGAGCAGATCCACCCCGGCGCTTTTGCCTGAGACTTGGTTAATTCGGTTGAGGTAACGCGGGTGGAGTGTCCGACGATAGGGGTCCATGCGTACGTCGCCCTCGGGCGGCGCGCGCGTCGATCCCCCTCCCCGGACACCGCTCCTCCCACTACCGCCGACCACCGAGAGACCGAGCGTGCTCATAAGACTTCTGCGGACCCATCTCAGTCCGTACAAGAAACCCATCGGGCTGCTGGTGCTGCTCCAGTTCCTGCAGACCTGTGCCTCGCTGTATCTGCCCACTCTGAACGCCGACATCATTGACAACGGTGTCGTGAACGGCGACACCGGCTACATCCTCGAGTACGGCGCCCTGATGCTCGGCGTCACCGTCGCGCAGGTGGTGTGCAACATGGGGGCCGTGTTCTACGGCGCCCGCACCGCCGCCGCGCTGGGCCGCGACGTCCGGGCCGGGATCTTCGACCGGGTGCAGTCCTTCTCCGCGCGTGAGGTCGGCCAGTTCGGGGCGCCCTCGCTGATCACCCGGACCACGAACGACGTGCAGCAGGTCCAGATGCTGGCCCTGATGACGTTCACGCTGATGGTGTCGGCGCCGATCATGTGCGTCGGTGGCGTCGTCATGGCCCTCGGGCTCGACGTGCCGCTGTCCGGAGTGCTGCTCGCGGTGCTGCCGGTGATGGCGATCGTGCTGTCCCTGATCATCCGTAGGATGCGGCCGCTGTTCCGGTCCATGCAGGTGAAGCTGGACACCGTGAACCGGGTGCTGCGCGAGCAGATCACCGGCAACCGCGTGATCCGCGCCTTCGTCCGGGACGACTTCGAGAAGGGCCGCTTCGGCGGGGCGAACCGGGATCTGACCGAGACCTCCCTCGCGACCGGCCGGATCATGGCGCTGATGTTCCCGTTCGTGATGACGATCGTGAATGTCGCGTCCATCGCCGTCGTCTGGTTCGGCGCGCACCGCATCGACAGCGGCGGCATGCAGATCGGTGACCTGACCGCGTTCCTCGCGTATCTGATGCAGATCGTGATGAGCGTGATGATGGCCACGTTCATGTTCATGATGGTGCCGCGCGCCGAGGTCTGCGCCGAGCGCATCCAGGAGGTCCTGACGACAGAGACCAGCGTCGTGCCGCCGTCGGAGAAGGCGGTCGTGCGCGAGCTGCGCCGCCGCGGCCACCTGGAGATCCGGGGCGCCGACTTCGGCTATCCGGGCGCCGAGGAGCCCATCCTGCGCGGCATCGACCTGGTCGCGCTGCCCGGCGAGACGACCGCGATCATCGGCTCCACCGGCAGCGGCAAGTCGACTCTGCTGGGTCTCGTACCGCGGCTCTACGACACCACCGCCGGGTCCGTGTACGTCGACGGGGAGGACGTGCGCACGCTCGACCCGGACCTGATGGCGAAGACCGTCGGCCTTGTGCCGCAGCGCCCGTACCTCTTCTCCGGGACCGTCGCGAGCAATCTGCGCTACGGGCGGCCCGACGCCACCGACGAGGAACTGTGGCACGCCCTTGAGGTGGCGCAGGCCAAGGACTTCGTCAGCAAGCTGGAGGGCGGGCTCGAGGCGCCCATCACCCAGGGCGGCACGAACGTCTCCGGCGGCCAGCGCCAGCGTCTCGCCATCGCGCGCACGCTCGTGCAGCGGCCCGAGATCTACCTGTTCGACGACTCGTTCTCCGCGCTCGACTACGCGACCGACGCCGCGCTGCGCCGCGCGCTCGGCGCCGAGACGGCCGAGTCGACGGTGGTGATCGTCGCCCAGCGCGTGGCCACCATCCGCGACGCCGACCGGATCGTCGTCCTCGACGAGGGCCGGGTCGTCGGCACCGGACGCCACCACGAGCTGATGGCGGACAACGAGACGTACCGGGAGATCGTCCTCTCCCAGCTGACGGAAGCGGAGGCCGCCTGATGAGTGGGCCCATGGGGCGGATGGCCGGGGCCGGTGCGCCCGGCTCGCGGTCGATGGACTTCAAGGGGTCGGGCAAGCGACTCCTCAAGCGGCTCACCGTGCACCGCGCCGCGGTGACCGGGGTGCTGGTCGCGATCGTGATCGGCGTGGGCCTCTCGGTGGTCGGGCCGAAGATCCTCGGTCGCGCGACCGACCTGCTGTTCGGCGGCGTCATCGGCGGGCAGATGCCGGCGGGACAGACCAAGGAACAGGTGATCGAGGGCCTGCGGGCCAAGGGGGACAGCGGCGTCGCCGACATGCTCGGCAGCGTCGACTTCACGCCGGGACAGGGCGTCGACTTCGGCGCGATCGGCGAGGTGCTGCTGCTCGGGCTCGCCGTGTTCGCCTGCGCCGGCCTGGCGATGATGGTCGGCACCCGGCTCGCCAACCGGGTGATCAACCTGGCGGTGGCGCGGCTGCGCGGCGACCTCCAGTCGAAGCTCTCCCGCCTCCCGCTGTCGTACTACGACCAGCAGAAGCGCGGCGAGGTGCTGAGCCGGGCGACCAACGACATCGACAACCTCGGCCAGACGCTGCAGCAGACGATGGGGCAGATGCTCAACTCGCTGCTCACGATCATCGGCGTGCTCGCCATGATGTTCTGGATCTCGTGGCTGCTCGCGCTGGTCGCGCTCGTCACGGTGCCGCTCTCGGTGGTCGTCGCGGCGAAGGTCGGCAAGCGGGCGCAGCCGCAGTTCGTGCAGCAGTGGCGGGCGACCGGCGCGCTGAACGCGCACGTCGAGGAGATGTACACCGGCCACAACCTGGTGAAGGTGTTCGGCCGTCAGAAGGAGTCGGCCGAACAGTTCGCCGAGCAGAACGAGGAGCTGTACCAGGCCTCGTTCAAGGCCCAGTTCAACAGCGGGATCATGCAGCCGCTGATGTTCTTCATCTCGAACCTGAACTATGTGCTGGTTGCCGTCGTGGGCGGTCTTCGGGTGGCGAGCGGTTCGCTGTCCATCGGTGACGTCCAGGCGTTCATCCAGTACTCGCGGCAGTTCTCGATGCCGCTGACGCAGGTCGCGTCGATGGCGAACCTCGTGCAGTCGGGTGTGGCGAGCGCCGAGCGGATCTTCGAACTCCTCGACGCGGAGGAGCAGTCGGCCGACCCGGTGCCGGCCGAGAAGCCGGACCACTTGCGCGGGCACGTCGAGTTCGAGCACGTGGCCTTCCGCTACGAGGAGGACAAGCCGCTCATCGAGGACCTGTCGCTGACCGCCGACCCCGGCCACACGGTCGCGATCGTCGGCCCGACCGGCGCGGGCAAGACCACCCTCGTCAATCTGCTGCTCCGGTTCTACGAGGTGACGGGCGGGCGCATCACGCTCGACGGCGTCGACATCGCGAAGATGTCCCGGGACGAGCTGCGCTCCGGGATCGGCATGGTCCTCCAGGACACCTGGCTGTTCGGCGGGACCATCGCGGAGAACATCGCGTACGGCGCGCCGAAGGAGGTCACCCGCGAGGAGATCGAGGAGGCGGCGAGGGCCGCGCACGCCGACCGGTTCATCCGCACGCTGCCGGACGGGTACGACACCGTGCTCGACGACGAGGGCACGGGCGTCAGTGCCGGTGAGAAGCAGCTCATCACCATCGCGCGGGCGTTCCTGTCCGACCCGGTGATCCTGGTGCTCGACGAGGCGACGTCGTCCGTCGACACACGTACCGAGGTGCTGATCCAGAAGGCGATGGCGCGGCTGGCCGCCGGGCGTACGTCGTTCGTGATCGCGCACCGGCTCTCGACGATCCGGGACGCGGACACGATTCTCGTGATGGAGAACGGGGCGATCGTGGAGCAGGGCTCGCACGACGCGCTGGTCGCCTCCGGCGGGGCGTATCAGCGCCTGTACGAGGCCCAGTTCGCGCAGGCGGTCGCCGAGGTGGATTGATTCTGGTGCCCAGCCGGGGTTGCGGTCGCGGGGCTCTGCCCCGGGCCCCGCGCCTCAATCACCGGCGGGGCTCGAACGGGTGGATTCAGTCCAGGTAACCCCGCAGCTGATCCGCGAACGCGTGGTCGCGGAGCTTGTTCAGGGTTTTCGACTCGATCTGGCGGATGCGCTCCCGCGTCACACCGAAGATGCGGCCTATCTCCTCCAGGGTGCGGGGGCGGCCGTCGGCGAGCCCGTAACGGAGCTGGACCACCTTGCGCTCGCGCTCGCCGAGCGTGGAGAGCACCGCCTCCAGGTGCTCGCGCAGCAACAGGAACGCGGCCGATTCGACGGGGCTTGTGGCGTCGCCGTCCTCGATGAGGTCGCCGAGCGCGACGTCGTCCTCCTCGCCGACGGGGGCGTGCAGCGAGACCGGCTCCTGGGCGAGCCGGAGGACTTCGCTGACCCGCTCGTGCGGCAGGTCGAGGTGGGCGGCGACCTCCTCGGGCGTCGGTTCGTAGCCGCGCTCCTGGAGCATGCGGCGCTGGACGCGGACGACCCGGTTGATCAGCTCGACGACGTGCACGGGGACGCGGATGGTGCGGGCCTGGTCGGCGAGGGCGCGGCTCATGGCCTGCCGGATCCACCAGGTGGCGTACGTCGAGAACTTGTAGCCGCGGGCGTAGTCGAACTTCTCGACGGCGCGGATCAGGCCGAGATTGCCCTCCTGCACCAAGTCGAGCATGGTCAGGCCGCGGCCCACGTAGCGCTTGGCGACGGAGACGACCAGGCGCAGGTTCGCCTCGATGAGGCGGCGCTTGGCCATCCGGCCCATGACGACCAGCCGGTCCAGGTCGAGGGCGAGCTGGGAGTCGAGGTCGGGGGCGTGCGCGAGCTTCTCCTCTGCGAACAGGCCCGCCTCGACGCGCCGCGCGAGGTCCACTTCCTCGGCGGCGGTGAGCAGCGGGATGCGGCCGATCTCGCGCAGGTACTGGCGGAACAGGTCGGACGACGGTCCCGCGCCTTCCGTGCGGGCGCCGCGCACCGGCTCCGGCGGGTCCTCCGGCTCGGTCCCGGTCTCCGGGTGGTGGGCCGCGCGGCTCTGCGCGGGGACCGAGGCCAGCACGTCGCCCGCGTCGCCCCGCGGAGCGGCTTCGGGATCCGCGAGGGCGGCCTGCGCTGTGCTGTCGCTCTGGGTGAGGGTCTGGGTCTGCACGGGGGCGACCTCCAAAGTGATCGCATCTGAGGCGTGCGGCAGGGGGGGCGGGAACGGCGGCCACGCCGCTGTCCGTCCCGTACGCGATGAGCGGAACCGCGGGGGTGTCGGACCCGGTTTCCGGGCTCCGGCCGCGCTCCGAGGACTCAGGCACCGCAACCCAGTGTGGAGTACGACACAGTGCCGCCACGAGGGGCGTGCGTTGACTTTTTGAGTCCGGTGCGTGACCGAGCGGTTACCGTGTCGGTCGAGTGCCCCTCGTTCCCGCCCTCGAACGCCCACAAACGGCGCTTTGGTGTGCGCCTAGAGCGCGTCCGCACCCCGCTCGCGCAGGGCCTGGCCGTACTGCTGGAGGACCCACAACTCGTTCTGCACCGCGGCCAGTTGCTGCGGGTCGCCGCCCGCGCCGAGCCGGGTGAGCGTGCCCTGGACGTCGCGGATGCGGCGGTCGACGGCGCGCTTGCGGACCGTGACCAGCTGCTCCCCCGCGTACTGCTCGTCGACCGTCTTGCGGCGGATGGCCTCCACGGCCAGCTCCGTGACCATCGCCCGCACCGCGTCGTCCGGCGCCGCCTCGCGCACGGCGACCAGGTACTGCTGCGGGTCGTGGACGCCCTGCTCGGCGCCGCCCGCGTCGAGGATGGCCTGCCGCACGGCCGCGTACGGGTCGGCGGTGAACTCGTCGACCCCGTACGCGTCGAACGCCGGGGAGACCAACTGCGGGTACTGGAGCGCGAGTTTGAGCAGTTCGCGTTCGGTCGTGAACACCGGGTTGCGCAGGGTGAGCGCCGGGCCGCCGAAGGGCCGGGCCGTCGCGGTGGCGGGCGCGTCCTGCGGTCCGCCGCGTCCCGGGGCGGGCGCGGGACCGCGGCCGCCGCGCTCGCGGGCCCAGCGGGCGAGCTGCCCCACCCGCTTGACCACGAACTGCGTGTCGAGGATGCCGAGCATCCCCGCGAGCTGCACCGCGACCTCGTGCTGCGAGGCGCTGTTCTTGATCCGGGCGACGACGGGCGCCGCCTCGTCGAGCGCGGCGGCGCGGCCTGCCGGAGTCTCCAGGTCGTAGCGGGAGACGATCTGGCGGAGCGCGAACTCGAAGAGCGGCGTGCGCGGTTCGACCAGGTCGGAGACCGCGTCGTCGCCCTTGGCGAGGCGCAGCTCGCACGGGTCCATGCCGTCCGGCGCGATCGCGATGTACGTCTCGGCGGCGAACTTCTGGTCGTCCTCGAAGGCCCGCAGGGCCGCCTTCTGGCCGGCCGCGTCGCCGTCGAAGGTGAAGATCACCCGCGCCGAGCCGTTGTCCATCAGGAGGCGCCGGAGGATCTTGATGTGGTCGTTGCCGAACGCCGTGCCGCAGGTGGCGATGGCGGTGGTGACGCCGGCCAGGTGGCAGGCCATCACGTCCGTGTACCCCTCGACCACGACCGCGCGCGAGGACTTCGCGATGTCCTTCTTGGCGAGGTCGATGCCGTAGAGCACCTGCGACTTGCGGTAGATCGGCGTCTCGGGCGTGTTCAGGTACTTCGGCCCGTTGTCGTCCTCGCGCAGGCGGCGGGCGCCGAAGCCGACGACCTCGCCGCCGATGTCGCGGATCGGCCACATCAGACGGCCGCGGAACCGGTCGATGGGACCGCGGCGGCCCTCCTGGGAGAGCCCGGAGAGCAGGATCTCCTTGTCGCTGAAACCCTTGCCGCGCAGGAAGCGCGTCAGGTGGTCCCAGCCCGCCGGGCTGTAGCCGACGCCGAAGTGCTGCGCCGCGGCCTGGTCGAAGCCGCGCTCCGCGAGGAACTTCCGGCCGATCTCGGCCTCCGGCGACTCCAGCTGCTCGACGTAGAACTGCGCGGCGACCTTGTGCGCCTCGACCAGGCGGATGCGCTCGCCGCGCTGGTGGGTGGGGTTGTACCCGCCCTCCTCGTAGCGCAGCGTGATGCCCGCCTGACCGGCGAGGCGCTCCACCGCCTCGGAGAAGGAGAGGTGGTCGACCTTCATCACGAACGTGATGGTGTCGCCGCCCTCCTGGCAGCCGAAGCAGTGGAACAGGCCCTTGCTGGGGCTGACCTGGAAGGACGGGGACTTCTCGTCGTGGAACGGGCACAGGCCCTTGAGGTTTCCGCCGCCCGCGTTGCGCAGTTGCAGGTACTCGGACACCACGGCGTCGATCGGGACCGCGTCCCGAACCGCCTTCACGTCCTCGTCATTGATCCTGCCTGCCACGCGGCAATTCTACGGGTGCCCACCGACACGGCCGTCACTGCTCCACAAGATCACCCAACGGGACCGACGGGTCCGAGAGCCGCTCGACGTCCGGCCGCGCGCCCGACCTGATCAGGCGCTGGATCTGCTCCGTGACGTCCCACACATTCACGTTCATCCCCGCGAGGACCTGCCCGTCCTTCAGCCAGAACGCGATGAACTCGCGCTTGCCCGCGTCCCCGCGCAGCACCACCTGGTCGTACGAGCCGGGCGGCGCCCAGCCCGAGTACTCCAGGCCCAGGTCGTACTGGTCGGAGAAGAAGTACGGCACGCGGTCGTACGTGATCTCCTTGCCGAGCATGGCGCGGGCCGCGGCCGGGCCGCCGTTCAGCGCGTTCGCCCAGTGCTCCACGCGCAGCCGGTCCCCGAAGAGCGGGTGCTGGACCGCCGCCACGTCGCCCGCCGCGTAGATGTCGGGGTCGGAGGTGCGCAGCGTGGCGTCCACGGCGATGCCGCCGCCGTGCGCCCGGTCGGACAGCTCCAGGCCCGCCGCCTCGGCGAGCGCGGTGCGGGGCGCGGCGCCGATCGCGGCGAGCACGTCGTGCGCCGGGTGCTCCTCGCCGTCGTCGGTGAGGGCGGCGAGGACCATGCCGTCCTGTCCGGTGATCTCGGTGAGCCGCGCGCCGAAGTGGAAGCGGACGCCGTGGTCGCTGTGCAGGTCGGTGAAGATCTGGCCCAGTTCCGGGCCGAGCACGGAGTGCAGCGGCGTGGCCTCGGGCTCGACGATGGTGACCTCCGCCCCGTACTCGCGGGCGGCGGCGGCGACCTCGAGGCCGATCCAGCCGGCTCCGGCGATCACCAGATGCCCGTTGTCCCTGCCGAGCGAGGCCAGCACGTTCTTCAGGCGCTCGGCGTGGGCGAGGCGGCGCAGGTGGTGGACGCCGGCGAGGTGGGTGCCGGGGATGTCGAGACGGCGCGGCTCCGCGCCCGTGGCGAGCAGCAGCTTGTCGTAGCGGATCGCGGTGCCCTCGCCGAGCCGCACGGTCTTCTCGGCGCGGTCGATCGAGGTGACCGTCTGGCCGAGGTGCAGCTCGATGTCGTTGCTCGCGTACCAGGCCGGTTCGTGGACGAAGACGCTGTCGCGCTCCTCCTTGCCCTGGAGGTAGCCCTTCGACAAGGGCGGCCGTTCGTACGGGTGGTCCCGTTCGTCACCGATGAGGATCACTCGTCCGGTGAAGCCCTCCGAGCGCAGTGTCTCGGCGGTCTTGGCTCCTGCGAGCCCTCCCCCGACGATGACGAACGTCTGGTCCGCGTCGACCACTTGATGCCTCCTCATTGCCATGCCGTCATATGCGAGCGTCCCGCACGCAGCGTAATGCGGGAAGGGGGCGTGGCCCGATCAGGGCATCTTTTCGTCACGCCCAGTGGTCGCGTCTCCCCTGCCATGATCCCCGCCGCCGGTAAGCCGCGCGTGAAGGGATCTCGCCGAGGCATCGGTCAGCGAGGCGATCTGATCGACGATCACGCGCTTCTTCGTCCGGTCGTCGGGCGCGGCGTCGAACAGCGCGCGGAACTGCGGATCGAGTCCGTCGGGAGCGCGGGCCGTCAGCGCCTGCGCCAACTCGGCGACCACGATGCGCTGGTCGGCCCGCAGCCGCTCCTGCTGCGGCCGCTGCATCACGTACCGGTCGGCGACCGCCTTGAGCACCGCGCACTCGAACCGGGCGGCGCGCGGGACCACCAGCTCCGCCGCGTACCGGGTCAATCGGCCCGAGCCGTGTCTCGCGCGTGTCGCGCCCTCGGCGGCGAGGCAGAAGCGGCCGATGAGCTGGCTGGTCGCGTCCTTGAGGCGGGCCTGGGCGACCGCCGTCCCGTCGTAGCCGTGCGGCCACCACTCCTGGTCGAGGAGCCGGTCGAGGGCGGCGGCGAGCTCGGCGGGATCCGTGCCCTCCGGCACGTACCGCCCGATCGCCACCGCGAAGATGTCGGCGCGCTCGGGCTCGGCGTGCAGCACGTTCGGATCCAAGTGGCCCGCGTGCAGGCCGTCTTCGAGGTCGTGCACGGAGTACGCCACGTCGTCCGACCAGTCCATGACCTGCGCCTCGAAGCAGGTGCGGCGGGCGGGCGCCGCCTTCCTGACCCAGTCGAAGACCGGCCTGTCGTCCTCGTAGACCCCGAATTTCGGGGAGTCGGGGTCCGTGGGGTGCTCGCCGCGCGGCCACGGGTACTTCGTCGCGGCGTCCAGCGCGGCCCGCGTCAGATTCAGTCCTACGCTGGTCGGCTCGCCCGACTCGTCGTCGCGGACGAAGCGCTTGGGCTCGATGCGGGTGAGCAGGCGCAGCGACTGCGCGTTCCCCTCGAAGCCGCCGCAGTCCTCCGCCACCTCGTTCAGCGCCTGCTCGCCGTTGTGCCCGAACGGCGGGTGGCCCAGGTCGTGCGAGAGGCAGGCCGTCTCCACGAGGTCCGGGTCGCAGCCGAGCGCGGCGCCCAACTCCCGGCCCACCTGGGCGCATTCCAGGGAGTGCGTGAGCCGGGTGCGCGGGCTCGCGTCCCAGTGCCGGCTCCGCGTCCCCGGCGTGACGACCTGCGTCTTGCCCGCGAGGCGGCGCAGCGCGGACGAGTGCAGCACCCGGGCCCGGTCGCGCTGGAACGCCGTGCGCCCGGGGCGCTTGTCCGGCTCCGGGGCCCAGCGCTCGACCGCCGCCTCGTCGTACGTGTCACTGCCTGTGCTGGCTTCCATGACCCGACAGTACGGGCAGCCACCGACAACCGGGGCCGTGGACGGCTCAGACGGCGGCGGTCCGCGCCAAGTCGACGCGGCGCGGTGTGGCCGGGGCGTGGTCGTAGCGGTGCAGGACGAGGCGGGCCAGGGCGGGGTGGGTGCCGAGCGGGGCGGCGGCGATGCCGGGCGCGACGGCGGCGGACTCGGTGGCGAAGCGGCCGGGAGCGGTGAAGTAGGAGGCGACGGCGACCCGGTCGCGGCCTCGGGCGGCGAGGTCACGCACGGCCGTCGCGACGTCGGGCGTGGTCGCGGAGGCGTATCCGGGGACGACGGGGACGCCCAGGCGGTGGGCGAGGAGGGCGGCCGTGCGGCGGACGTCGACGGCGGCGTCCGGGTCGCGGGAGCCGGCGGCGGCGAGGACGACTCCGGTGCGGTCGCGGTCGCGGGCGGAGAGCCGTTCCGGCCAGCCGGCCTCGACGAGGCGGTCGTGCAGTGCCTCTACGAGGAGGGGGTGCGGGCCGAGCGGGTCGGCGACGCGGGTGCGCAGGTGCGGGGCGGCGGCCGCGGCGGCCGGGATGTCGTGCTTGACGTGGTGGCCCCGGGAGAGCAGCAGCGGGACAAGGACGGCGCGGCCGGGCGGCAGCGCGGCGAGCGTGTCGTCGAGGAGAGGTTCGTTCAGCTCGATGTGGCCGAGGCGGACGGTGCGTCCGGGGCGGTACGCGCGTATCCGCTCCGCGAGCGCCGTTACGGTGGCCAGGGCGCGGGGGTCGCGGCTGCCGTGGGCCACGAGGACGAGGGTGGGGGCGCGGAGCGGGGAGACGTGGCTGAGTCTGCTGCCGAGCTGGTCGCTGATCATGGTGAGAAGTCCCGCCGCCGTGCGTTCGGTGTGGTCGAGGTGGGTCGTGCGGAGGTCCGTCTGGCCGTACGACTCGTCCGTCATGGACCGACCGTGCCAGGTGGGGGTTGCCGTCCTGTTGCGCACCGGTGACGAGTGGTTGCCGGGGGTTCACGGGGTGCGCCGGCACGGGGTGAGCGCACCCCTCCGGGGCGGGACCTGCGGCGGGGCGGGCCCCGTCGCCCTGCTTGCGCGGCACCGGGGTTCGTCGCGCCACACCGGGGCCGGCCCTCATCGCTCATTGCGCGGCACCGGGGGGTTTTGCGTAGGCCGTGATCGATGCCTCCCGCAGGTGCAGCCTGCACCGTGCGCCGCCTTGCCCACCCTGCCGCCCAAGGCCGCAGATTGCCCAAGGCTGTGACGGCTAGCCGTAGCCGTTGCGGCACCCCGGGGGCCGACGCCCCCGGAGGGGGCGGGTGGGTGGGAAATTGGGCGGCGGAGTCAAGGGGCCAGGCCACGAGGGCCTGTGGGGACGGTGCGGGTAGGTAAATCGAGCCCCTGCGGTAATTGAGCAGTGGGGGCCGGGGCGGAGCCCCGAGGCGTCAACACCGGGGGCCTGTGGGGACGGGTGGGCCGATCGAGCCCCTGCGGCGATTGAGCAGTGGGGTTTGGGGCGGAGCCCCAAGGTGTGACGCCGGGGGCGGAGGAATGGTTGGGCGTGAACCGAGGGGTGGGGGTGGGGCGTCTCAGGGGTGGTGGTCGGTCGGATGCGGGGAGGGCATGGGTGCGGAATCGGCGGAGGTGGGTGCGGGTCGGCATGGCCGTTTGCACCGTTGCGTTGGTGCCGAGCACCTGGTTGCACGTGAGGGACGGGGAGCCGGTTCGTAGCGTGGGGGACGTGCCGCGCAGCGACGTCGGCGTCGTGTTCGGGGCGGGGTTGTGGGACGGGGAGCCGTCCCCATACCTGGCCCACCGCCTCGACACCGCGGCGGAGCTGTACCGCACCGGAAAGGTCCGCGTCCTCCTCGTGACCGGCGACAACAGCCGCGAGGAGTACGACGAGCCGGACGCCATGCGCACGTACCTGACCCGCCACGGCGTCCCGTCGAAGGCGATCGTCGGCGACTACGCGGGCTTCGACACCTGGGACTCGTGCGTCCGCGCCAAGAAGATCTTCGGCGTCGACCGTGCCGTCCTCGTCACCCAGGACTTCCACGCCCGCCGCGCCCTCGCCCTGTGCGAGGCCGCGGGCATCACCTCGTACGCCGTCGGGGTCACTGAGCCCCACGACGTGACCTGGTACGCGGGCGGCGCCAGGGAACTGTTCGCCGCGACGAAGGCAGCGCTGGACGTGACGCTGCGCCCCGATCCGCACTTCCTCGGCCCCCGCGAACCAGGCGTCCATGAGGCGCTCGGCGGGACCTCACGGTGGCCGTGAAGCGGGCGGGAGGGGCTCGTACCGGGGGTGTAACCGGGGGCGCGGGGGTCGGCAACACGGGGGGCGCACCCTCGGGGCATGCTCAACACCACGGTGACGCCCACCCACTGCCCGTACTGCGCCCTCCAGTGCGGCATGAACGTGCTGCCAGGTCCCGCGATCGAGGGCCGGCCGGAGTTCCCGGTCAACCAGGGGGCGCTGTGCGGCAAAGGGCAGAGCGCCGCGTCCGTGCTCGCTTCCGGTGTGCGGCTCACCGAGCCACTGGTGCGCGACCGGGCGACCGGCCGACTCACGCCCGCGACCTGGGACGACGCCCTTGACAGGGTCGCGGACGGGCTGGCACGCGCGCGTACCGGGCACGGAGCGGACGCGTGCGGTGTGTTCGGCGGCGGTGGCCTGACGAACGAGAAGGCGTACGCGCTGGGCAAGTTCGCACGGGTGGTGCTCGGCACGTCGCAGATCGACTACAACGGCCGTTTCTGCATGTCGTCGGCCGCGGCGGCGGGCCAGAAGGCGTTCGGGCTCGACCGCGGCCTGCCGTTCCCGCTGGCGGACATCCCGCGTACGGGCTGCGTGATCCTGGTCGGCTCGAACCTGGCCGAAACCATGCCGCCCGCCCTGCGCTACCTCACGGAGCTCAAGGCCAACGGCGGCACGCTGATCGTCATCGACCCGCGCCGCACCCGCACCGCGGACCAGGCCGACCTGCACCTCGCGCCCCGCCCCGGCACCGACCTGGCGCTCGCCCTCGGCATGCTGCACCTGGTGGTGGCGGAGGGCCGGGTCGACGAGGAGTACGTACGGGAGCGTACGCGCGGCTGGGAGGAGGCCAGGTCGGCGGCGATGGCGCACTGGCCGGAGTACGTGGAGCGGGTCACGGGCGTGCCGGTGCCGCAACTGCGGGAGGCCGTCGGCCTGTTCACGCGCGCCGAGCGGGCGATGGTGCTGACCGCGCGCGGGCCCGAGCAGCAGTCGAAGGGCACCGACACGGTCGGCGCGTGGATCAACCTGGCGCTCGCGACGGGGCGGCCGGGCCGGCCGTACTCCGGTTACGGGTGCCTGACCGGTCAGGGCAACGGGCAGGGCGGGCGCGAACACGGCCAGAAGGCCGACCAGTTGCCGGGCTACCGCAAGCTGACCGATCCGGCGGCGCGGGCGCACGTGGCGGAGATCTGGGGCGTGGATCCGGACACGTTGCCTGGTCCCGGGCGATCGGCGTACGAGCTGCTCGACGCGCTCGGCGGTGACATCAAGGCCCTGTTGCTGATGGGGTCGAACCCGGTCGTGTCGGCGCCGCGCGCGGCCCACGTCGAGTCCCGGATCCGGTCCCTCGACTTCCTGGCCGTCGCGGACGTCGTCCTCTCCGAGACCGCCGAACTCGCGGACGTGGTCCTGCCGGTGACGCAGTGGGCCGAGGAGACGGGCACGGTGACGAACCTGGAGGGGCGGGTGCTGCTGCGGCGGCAGGCACTGACGCCGCCGTCCGGGGTGCGTTCCGATCTGTACGTGCTGCGGGAGCTCGCGGCGCGGCTCGCGCCGGAGCGGGAGAAGGGGTTTCCGACGGACGCGGAGGAGGTGTTCGAGGAGTTGCGGCGGGCGTCGGCGGGTGGGCCCGCGGACTACTCGGGGATCAGCTACGAGCGCCTGTCGGCGGAGGACGGCGAGGGCGGAGGCGTCTTCTGGCCGTGCGCCGAGGATTCGTCCTCCGCCTCTGTCGGGACACCGCGGCTCTTCCTCGACCGGTTCGCCACGGAGGACGGGCGGGCGAGGTTCGTGCCGGTGGCGCATCGGGCGGCGGCGGAGGAGCCGGATGCGGAGTATCCGCTGTATCTGACGACGGGGCGGGTGCTGGCGCAGTACCAGTCGGGGGCGCAGACGCGGCGGGTGCCGGAGCTCAACAAGGCGGCGCCGGAGGCGTTCGTGGAGCTGCATCCGCGGCTCGCTGCGCGGCTCGGGGTGAGGGCGGGGGACGCGGTCGTGGTGACGTCCCGGCGAGGTCGGGCGGTGGCCCCGGCCCGTGTCACGTCCGCGATCCGTCCGGACACGCTCTTCATGCCCTTCCACTGGCCGGGCGAGGGCCGCGCCAACACCCTCACGAATCCTGCGCTCGACCCGACATCGCGCATGCCCGAATTCAAGGTGTGCGCGGTCCGTGCGGAGCGAGCCGGTTGACCGTTGCGCGACACCGTGGCGCCTGTGCTTTGCCGTGGCCGGCGCCCTCCGCGGGTTCGGCCCGCACCGTGGCTCCTGTGCTTTGCCTTGGTCGGCGCCCTCCGAGGGTTCGGCCCGCACCGGGGGCCGCCTTGCCCACCCTGCCGCCCTGGGCGGCAGATTGCCCAAGGCGCGTGCGGCTACCCGTAGCCGTTGCGGCACCCTGGGGTGGCGACGCCCCCGGAGGGGGCGGGGGGTGGGATCTTGGGCGGCGGCAGCGGCCGTAAGAGACCGGTGCGGGCAGGCAATTCAAGCCCCTGCGGCGCTTGAGCAGCGGGGGCCGGGGCGGAGCCCCGTGGCGTAGGGGCGGGTGGGCGGCGCACGCGGCGGGGCGGGGCCCCGGGTCACAACCGGCCCCCACCCCCGCTCCTTCACAGGTCCGACACCGCCGCCCCCTGGACCCCACTTGTCATGGACGCCTAAAACTGAATCACAGTCAGGACCCGCCGCTCGCCCCACCGTCCCCACGGAGCCGCCTGGTGAGATCCATACGCATACGGACCAGTACCCGCCTCACCACCCTGGTCACCCTCCTCGCCGCCGCCCTCACCCTCTCCCCCGCCGCGACGGCCGCCCCCTCCACCGCCTCCCCGGAGCGCACCTCCGTACGGGACGTGATCACCGACCCCGACGGCACCCGGCACACCCGCTACGACCGCACGTACGACGGACTCCCGGTCCTCGGCGGCGACTTCGTCGTCCACCGCGCCCCGGACGGCACCGTCCTGAGCACCGACCGCGCCGTCCCCGGCAGCGTCGCCGTCGCCTCCACCACGCCCCGCCTCTCCGCCCCGAAGGCCGCGGACCTCGCCGCGACGGTGCTGCGTTCCGCCAACCCCCGTACCGTGCTGCGCAACCTCGTGGCCAAGCCGCGACTCGTCGTGGACGCCCTGCACGGCGCCCCGAAGCTGGCGTGGCGCACCACGGCCGCCGCCCAGGACCCGCGCGGCAACCCCACGGCCCGTACGGTCCTCACGGACGCCACCACCGGTGCGCGGATCGACTCCTGGGACAGCCTGGAGACCGCGACGGCCACGGGTGAGGGGCGCTCGCTCTACTCCGGCACCGTCCCCCTCACCACCAGCACCGCATCGTCCGGCGGCTACCAGTTGAGCGACTCCACGCGCGGCGGCACCTACACCGGCGACGCCGCGAACAAGACCGACCTCTGCGTCCTCGGCATCTGCCTGGACCGCGCCCCCGCGAAGGTCTTCACGGACGCCGACAACCACTGGGGCACGGGCGAGGCGACCGACCGCGCCACGGCCGCCGTCGACGCCCAGTACGGCACCGACCGGACGTGGGACTACTACAAGGACGTGCACGGCCGCGAGGGGATCGCCGGTGACGGCAAGGGCTCGTACAACCGCGTCCACTACGGCAAGGACTACAACAACGCCTTCTGGGACGACAACTGCTTCTGCATGACGTACGGGGACGGCGACGGCAAGACGTTCGGTCCGCTGGTCGCCCTCGACGTCACGGGGCACGAGATGACCCACGGCGTCACCTCGTCCACCGCCGCCCTCACCTACTCCGGCGAGTCGGGCGGCCTCAACGAGGCGACGTCCGACATCTTCGGCACGCTCGTCGAGTTCCACGCGAACAACGCGTCCGACCCCGGCGACTGGCTGATCGGCGAGAAGATCGTCAAGCCGGGAGCCAATGCCACTGCCCTGCGTTACATGGACCGGCCGAGCCGGGACGGGAAGTCCGCCGACTGCTGGAGCTCGAAGGTCGGGGGCCTCGACGTGCACTACTCGTCGGGCGTCGCCAACCACTTCGCGTACCTGCTCGCGGAGGGCAGCGGCCCGAAGACGATCGGCGGCGTCCAGCACGACGGCGCGACCTGCGACAAGTCCACGCTCACCGGCATCGGCAAGGAGAAGCTCGGCAAGATCTGGTACCGCGCTCTGACCGTCTACATGACGTCGTCGACGGACTACAAGGGCGCGCGCACGGCGACCCTGAAGGCGGCCAAGGATCTGTACGGCGCGGACGGCAAGGAGTACGCGGCGGTGGCGGCCACCTGGTCGGCGGTGTCCGTGAACTGACCGGTCATCACCCGCACGCCACACCCGTCACCCGGTCGCACGCCTCCGGGACCCCGACGGGCACTTTCCGGCCGCTCCCCGTGTGACCTGCTGGAATGTGCCCGTCGGCCCGTCAGAAGCCCTTGTCGGCCAGGGCTCATGACCGGGCATCAGGAGGCGCGGCGCCGCGACTGGCACTTACCTCGTCCTTGGCAGGGCGCGACCGACGCCCGCGAAGGAGCTTGGACGATGCGCATGCGCAGGGGCACGGGCCGACCGCTGACCGCGGCGGTGCTCGTCACCGCCGCCGTCGCCGCGGTCACGGCGGGCGGCGCGACTCCCGCGACCGCCGCGCGGGGCGGCCTCGAGGTGTATCCGGCGACGGCGTCCCCGGGCGACCGGGTCTCGGTGGACACCACGGCGTGCGGCGGCTCCGACACGGCGACCGGTGACGCCAGCGCGGTCGGCGCCGGCACCTTCACGCTGGCCCCCGACGCCGCCGCGACGGCCGGCCCGGCCACGGGCCGCTTCCGCGTCCCGGTGTCCGCGCAGCCGGGAACGTACGAGATCGTCGCCCGGTGCGTGGACGGGACGGAGGTGACGGGCGACCTCATCGTCTCCGTGCCCGGCACCGGCGACGCCGTGGCCCAGCCGCCCAGGGGGCATGTGGAGACGGGGGTCGGCGGGGCGCTCGGCCCCGAGCCCACCCGGACGTCGGCGGGTGTCGCGGCGCTCGCGCTGGCCGCGGCGGGCGGCACCTGGCTGCTGCACCGCAGGGCGCGCGGCGACCGGATCTGAACCCGGCGTCCGGCCTCTCCCCCGCCCGCCTGGGCCGTGAAGAACTGCGAGGAACCCCAGCCCCATGCGCACGCCCCCGCGCGCCGCGAACCGTGTCAACGCCGCCGCAGGAGCGGTGACCACCCTCGCGCTCGCCGCCGGCGCCTGGCTGCTGGCGAGCGGCGCCGAAGGGCATCCGCCGCCGCAGCCGTCCGCCGCGCAGGCCCGCGTCGACCGGCGGCACAGCGAACCCCCGGCCGCCGCTCCGCTGCCCGCGTCCCCTCCGGACCGGATCCGCATCCCGTCGATCGGCGTCGACGCCCCGCTGATGGGCCTCGGCCTGACCCGCGCCGGCAGCCTCGACGTGCCGCCGCCCGGGAAGAAGAACCTCGCGGGCTGGTACGAGGCGGGCACCAAGCCCGGCGAGACGGGTACGGCGGTGGTCGCGGGCCATGTCGACAACGCGCGCGGCCCGTCCGTCTTCTACGCCCTCGGCTCGGTCGAGCGCGGCCGCACGATCGAGGTGCGGCGGCGGGACGGCTCGGTCGCGGTGTTCACGGTGGACGCGGTCGAGGTGTACGACGCGAAGCGGTTCCCCGACGCGAAGGTGTACGGCGCGGCCCGCCGCCCCGAGCTCCGGGTGATCACGTGCGGTGGCCCCTACACGCGCGGGACGGGCTACCAGGGGAACGTCGTCGTGTTCGCGCACCTCACGGGCAGCCGCTGAGCGGGCGGGTCACGCCACCCACTGCTCGTACGCCATCTTCACCACCAGCGCGCACACCACGGTCAGGAGCACCACGCGCACGAAGCCCGCGCCGCGCTTCAGCGCGGTGTGGGCGCCGATCATGCCGCCCGCCAGGTTGAACACGGCCATCAGCCCGGCGAGCTGCCAGAACACCTGGCCCTTCCACGCGAACATCGCGAGGGCGCCCGCGTTGGTGCAGCAGTTGACGATCTTCGCGGTGGCGGACGCGGTCACCAGGTCGAGATGGAGGATCGCGGTCAGGGCGAGGACCAGGAACGTTCCGGTGCCGGGGCCGATCAGCCCGTCGTAGAAGCCGATGCCGAGGCCCGCGAAGCCGATGGCCGCCCAGATGCGGCGGGGCGAGGCGGGGACCGCGGAGGGCGCCGTGCCGAACGCGGGGCGGAAGATGACGAACGCGCCGACGCCGACGAGGACCACCATCACGACCGGTTTCAGGATCTCGGTGCTCATCCCCGTCGCGAGCAGCGCCCCGCAGGTCGAGCCCGCGAGGGCCGCGGCGCCGATGCGGACGGCGAGCCGTACGTCGACGGGCGCTCTGCGGGCGTAGGTGACGGCGGCGCCGGTGGTGCCGACGATGGCGACGGCCTTGTTGGTGCCGAGGGCGTGGCCGGCCGCCGCGGAGTTCGGGAGGCCGAGCAGGAGGGCCGGGAGCAGGAGGAGTCCGCCGCCGCCCACCACCGCGTCGACCCATCCGGCCGCGAGCGCGGCGACGCACAGCACGACGACGGTGGTCAGGGATATGTCAGGCATGATCAGGACTCTACGGAGGCCCGGCGCACGCGGGTCACGCCCCCTCACACCGGGCCGCGGCCCCCGCTGAGCGCACCGTTCCTCCCGGGAAACCATCGGGACGCCACCGGGTAACACCCGCCCCGC
The DNA here is from genome assembly GCF_052245995.1 of Streptomyces sp. SDT5-1. Classification (NCBI taxonomy): domain Bacteria; kingdom Bacillati; phylum Actinomycetota; class Actinomycetes; order Kitasatosporales; family Streptomycetaceae; genus Streptomyces; species Streptomyces sp. SDT5-1. The sequence continues at coordinate 3,104,561 of NZ_CM125963.1, forward strand.
AGGCTGCGATGCATGACCGCACCGTACGCGTACGACGACACCGCGACCGGCCGCTCCGGCCGCGTCGTCGTCATCGGCACCGGCCTCGCCGGCACCCGGCTCGCCCACCGCCTGGGCGAGCGGGCCGTGCTGATCGGCGAGGAGGCGCACGCCCCGTACAACCGGGTGCTGCTCGCCGAGGTGCTGGCCGGGACGTATCCGCCGGATGTGATCGAGCTGCCCCGGTCGGCCGGCCGGCGGCTGCGCACCCGCGCCGTCCGGATCGACCGCGAGCGGCGGCTGGTGCAGTGCGAGAACGGGGACGAGGTCGGCTACGACACGCTCGTCCTCGCCACCGGCTCGAACCCGGTGCTGCCGCCGCTGCGCGGGCTGTTCGCGCCGGATGCGACCGAACTGCCGGGCGGGGTGCACGCGTTCCGCACCATGGACGACTGTCTCGCGCTGTCGTCGGCCGTCTCCGAGGGCACCCGAGCCGTCGTCATCGGCGGCGGGCTGCTCGGTGTCTCGGCGGCCCGTGCGCTCGCCCGGCGCGGCGCGCAGGTGGTGCTCACGCAGCAGTCGGAGCGGCTCATGGAGCGCCAGCTCGACCCGCGCTCCTCCGAACTCGTGCGCCGCCATCTCACCGCGCTCGGCGTGGAGATCCACACCGAGTGCCGGGTGCGCGGCGTCGGCGTCGTCGACGGGCACGTACGCCGCGTCGAGCTGCACGACGGCTATGTGCTCGGCACCGACGTCACCGTTCTGGCCTGCGGGGTCCGCCCCCGGATCGGTCTCGCGCAGGCCGCCGGGCTCGACGTCCGCAAGGGCGTGGTCGTCGACGACGCGCTGCGCACGAGCGATCCGCGCATCCACGCGGTCGGCGACTGCGCGCAGCACGACGGGACGGTGTACGGCCTCGCGACCCCGGCGCTCGAACAGGCCGACGCGCTCGCCGACCTGCTGACCGGCACCGACGCCGCGTACACCGGCACCCGCACGCTGACCCGGCTCACGCTCCCGCACGGAGGGGGTCCCCCCTGCTCGAGCGGAGCCGAGAGCTTGGGGGCAGGGCCGCTCGACCTCGCCGCGTTCGGCGAGACCGAGGCGCTGCCCGGCGACGACGTCGTGCAGCTCGCCGACGCCACCCGCGGCACGTACCGGAAGGTCGTCGTGCGCGGCGACCGTCTTGTCGGCGGGGTGCTGGTCGGGGAGCTGGCCACGGTCGGCGCGCTCGCGCACGCCTGGGAGTCCGACGAATCACTGCCCGCCGACGACGCTGTCGGCGCGCCTCTGCTGCACCTGCTCACCCACGACGGAGGCCTCTGACATGCCGACCGAAAAGGCACTGCCCACGATCGTCCTCATCGGCCACGGCATGGTCGGCCAGCGCTTCCTCGAGGCCGCCGCCGAGCGCGGGCTCACGGGTTCGCACCGCGTGGTCGTCCTGTGCGAGGAGCCGCGCCCCGCCTACGACCGGGTGCACCTCACCTCGTACTTCTCGGGCACCACGCCCGAGGAACTGTCCATGACGGACCCGGAGTTCATCGAGAAGCACGGCATCGAGCTGCACGTCGGCGATCCGGCGGTGGCCGTCGACCGCGCGTCCCGCACCGTACGGGCGCGGTCCGGCCTGGAGGTCACGTACGACACGCTGGTGCTCGCCACCGGCTCGTACCCGTTCGTCCCGCCGGTCCCCGGCAAGGACGCCACCGGCTGTTTCGTGTACCGGACGATCGAGGACCTGTACGCGATCGAGGAGTACGCGAAGAACAACGCGACGGTCGGCGCCGTCGTCGGCGGCGGGCTGCTCGGCCTGGAGGCGGCCGGCGCGCTCCAGGGCCTCGGCCTCACCACGCACATCGTCGAGTTCGCTCCCCGGCTGATGCCGGTGCAGGTCGACGAGGGCGGTGGCGCCGCCCTGCTGCGGACCATCACGGACATGGGCCTCGACGTGCACACCGGCGTCGGCACCCAGGAGATCGTCACGGGCGCCGACGACGCGGTGCGGGGCATGAAGCTGTCGGACGGCAGCGAACTCGCCACCGACCTCGTCGTGTTCTCCGCCGGTGTCCGTCCCCGCGACCAGCTCGCCCGCGACATGGGCCTGACGGTCGGCGAGCGCGGCGGCATCACCGTCGACGAGCGCTGCCGCACCAGCGATCCGGCCGTCTTCGCGATCGGCGAGTGCGCGCAGGCCTCGGACGGCCGCGTGTACGGGCTCGTGGCCCCCGGCTACGAGATGGCGCTCACGGCCGCCGACACCATCGCCGAGCGGGACGCCTCGTTCACCGGCGCCGACCTCTCCACGAAGCTGAAGCTGCTCGGCGTCGACGTCGCCTCGTTCGGCGACGCGCACGGCGCGACCGACGGCTGCCTCGACGTCGTCTACGCGGACTCCCGCTCGGGCACGTACAAGAAGCTGGTGATCGGCGGCGAGGGCGAGCTGCTCGGCGGCATCCTGGTCGGCGACGCGGAGGCGTACGGGACGCTGCGCGCGCTCACCGGTTCGGTGCCGCCCGTCGCGCCCGAGGCCCTGGTGCTCCCGGCGGGCGCGGGCGCCCCCGCCCAGCTCGGCCCCGAGGCGCTGCCGGACGACGCGGTGATCTGCTCCTGCCACAACGTCACCAAGGGCGAGATCTGCGAGCACACCTCACTGCCCGAGGTGAAGAAGTGCACCAAGGCCGGTACGGGCTGCGGAAGTTGCGTCAAGCTCATCGGCCAGCTGCTCCCGAAGTCCGGCGACGACGGGCTGTGCGGCTGCTTCGCGCACACCCGCCAGGAGCTGTACGAGATCGTCCGCGTCAAGCGGATCACGACGTTCGCCCAGCTCCTCGACGAGCACGGGCGCGAGGGCGCGCGCGGCGGCGAGGGCTGTGAGGTCTGCAAGCCGACCGTCGGCTCGATCATCGCCTCGCTCGCCCCGTCCATCGGCGCCGACGGCTATGTCCTCGACGGCGAGCAGGCGGCCCTCCAGGACACCAACGACCACTTCCTCGCGAACCTCCAGAAGAACGGCTCGTACTCGGTCGTGCCCCGGATCCCCGGCGGCGAGGTCACCCCGGAGAAGCTGATCGTGATCGGCGAGGTGGCACGGGACTTCGGCCTCTACACGAAGATCACCGGCGGCCAGCGCATCGACCTGTTCGGCGCGCGCGTCGACCAGCTCCCGATGATCTGGGCCCGGCTCGTCGACGCCGGCTTCGAATCCGGGCACGCGTACGGCAAGGCGCTGCGCACGGTGAAGTCGTGCGTGGGGCAGACCTGGTGCCGGTACGGCGTGCAGGACTCGGTGCGGATGGCGATCGACCTGGAGCTGCGCTACCGGGGCCTGCGGGCGCCGCACAAGCTCAAGTCGGCGGTATCCGGATGCGCCCGCGAGTGCGCGGAGGCCCAGTCGAAGGACTTCGGCGTGATCGCCACGGCGAACGGCTGGAACCTGTACGTGGGCGGAAACGGCGGCATGACGCCCCGTCACGCCGACCTGCTGGCCCAGGACTTGAGCGACGCCGAGCTGATCCGGCTCATCGACCGGTTCCTGATGTTCTACATCCGCACGGCCGACCGGCTGGAGCGCACGGCGGCCTGGCTGGAGCGGATCGACGGCGGCCTCGACCACGTACGGGACGTCGTCGTGCACGACTCGCTCGGCATCTGCGACGAGCTGGAGGCCCTGATGCGGGCGCACGTCGCGCACTACCGCGACGAGTGGGCCGAGACCCTCGACGACCCCGAGCGCCTCGCCCGCTTCGTCTCCTTCGTCAACGCCCCCGACACCCCCGACCCGACGGTCCGCTTCGTGCCCGAGCGCGACCAGATCAAGCCCGAGCTGCCGCTGATCCCCCTGGAAGGACTGGCTGTCCGATGACCATCGCCCTTGAACCGACGACGACCACCCTCGTCCGCATCGACGCGGACGGCGAACCGGTGACCGTGTGCGAGCCGTCCCGCCTGAAGGCGGGGCGCGGGGTCGCGGTGCTGCTCCCCGACGGCGGGCAGGCCGCGGTCTTCATGGACCGTGCGGGCCGCGTCTACGCGATCGACAACACCGATCCGTTCACGGGGGCGGCCGTGCTCTCGCGCGGACTGCTCGGCTCGGCGGACGGCCGGCCGTTCGTGGCGTCGCCCCTGCTGAAGCAGCGCTTCGACCTGGAGACGGGGCGCTGCCTCGACGACGAGGCGGTCGCCGTCCGGACGTTCACCGTTCAGTGACATCACTCACAGCGAAAACACAGAGATAGAGAGCAACTTTCACGATCCGTCCGCATTTCGCCTCCAGTAAGCGCAGAACACCGCTCACAAGCGGTCAGAAAGCCCCGCACGGACGCCCTCGAACCGCCTTAGGATCTCGGCACCTCAGCGCTTACCCGCGCCTTACTCCGAATCGAACAGAGGGCGTTCCGTGCAGATCCGTCAGATACTCGCGACTGCCGCAGTCGCCGCCGTGACCGCTCCGGTGGCACTGCTGTCCGTCTCTCCGGCGTACGCCGACACGAAGCCCGCGGCCCAGACCGAACAGAAGCCGTCCCTCGCCGAGTTGCGCAAGGCGGTGAAGGAGGCGCGGCAGGCGTACAGAGCCGCCGTGGCGGCCGAGCAGGCGCTCGAGCAGGAGCTCGACGCCACGACCGACCCGAGCCACCCGCTCATGGTCGCCGTCGCCGAGGCGAAGAAGGCCGCCGACGACGCGGCGGCAGCGAAGACCGCCGCGGACCAGGCCGTCACCGACGCGCAGACCAAGCTCGACGCCGCCACCACGGACGACGAGAAGACCGCCGCGCAGGCCGAGCTGGACGCCGCCAAGAAGGCCGCCGACGAGGCGACCACCAAGAAGACCGAGGCCGACGCCGCCGTCAAGGCCGCCGAGACCGCGCGCGACGACAACCGCGTCGCCATCGCCCGGAAGATCGACAAGGCCCAGCAGGACGTCAAGACCGCGCTCGCCGCGAAGGAGGCCGCCGAGAAGGCGCTCGCCGACGCGAAGGGCGAGGAGCCGGGCGAGCCCGGCGACCCGGAGGAGCCGACGGACCCCGAGTGCTCCGCGGTGGACGCGCTCGACACCACCATCTCCGGCCTGCCCTCCAAGATCGCCGCCGGTTCCACCGTCGACTTCCGGATGCGCCTGACCAACAACACCGGCCGGACCCTCGACGAGGTCATGCCGTTCGTGGCCGTGGGCGCCGTCGACAAGTCGTACAAGGACATCAGCAGCAAGCTGCACCTCAAGTCCAAGCAGGACGGCCAGTGGAAGTCCGTCCCCGAGGAGGACTACGCGGGCGCGTTCAGCAACGTGAAGGCCGGCGCGCACGTCGACCTGCCGCTGCGCCTGACGATCGACCGCTCCGCCCCCGCCGGTTACGGCGCCACCCTCGCCGTCGGCGTGTACGGCAACGAGGACGAGACCTGCGGCACCGGTGACCTCGCCGTGTACGAGTTCACCATCAACCCGGTCGGCGCAGGGAACTCCACGACCCCCGCCGGCAAGGGCAACAAGCCCAAGCCCCAGGGCAGCGCCTCCCCGGTGGCGGGCTCCGGCTCCGGCAACGGCTCCGCCGACGCGGACGGCTCCCTCGCCTCCACCGGCTCCTCCTCCGCCCTGCCGACGATCGGCCTCGTGGGCGGCGCCGCCGTCGTGCTCGGCGCCGGCGCGGTGTACGTGGTGCGCCGCCGGAAGGCCGAGGCCAACGGCTGAGCCCAGCCGCACTGAACGACGGCGGACCGGCGCCCCTGCTGGAGGGGGAGCCGGTCCGTCGTCCTATCGGCCGAGCGCCTTGAAGTCCACGCCGGTGAGCTGCTCCGACGCCGCCCACAGCCGCTCGCCCGCCACGTCGTCGCGCGTCCACGGCGCCCGCCACGACCGGGTGGGCGCGCCGCGCAGCATCATCACGCGCGGGCCGTAGAAGTCGTCGGGGCGCACGCCCGGGTCCGTGGCCGCGCGCAGGGTCGGCAGGGCGCCGCCGGCCGCGGACTGCCCGAAGTACCGGTTGCCGATCTCGAAGAACCGCTCCATGCCCTTGCGGCCCTCCATCCGCGCGCCGCGCGCCTGCAGTTCGGTCGCCGCGTACCCGGGGTGCGCCGCGGCCGCGACGAGGCCCGCGCCCGCCGCCCGTACCCGCCGCGCCAGTTCGTGCACGAACAGCAGGTTGGCCGTCTTGGACCGCCCGTAGGCCACCCAGCGCCCGTACTTCCGCTCGCTGTTGAGGTCGGCGATGTCGATGTCGGCCATCGCGTGCATGCCGCTGGAGACCGAGACGACGCGGGGCGCGGGCGCCGCGAGGAGGTTCGGCAGCAACAGCCCGGTGAGGGCGAAGTGCCCGAGGTGGTTGACGCCGAACTGAGTCTCGAAGCCGTCGGCCGTGCGCCCGTACGGGAGGGCCATCACGCCCGCGTTGTTGATCAGGAGGTCGAGCGGGCGGTCCTGGTGGGCGTCGGCGAAGGCCCGTACGGAGGCGAGGTCGCCGAGGTCGAGCGGGGCGAACTCGGCGCGAGCTCCCGGGACTTCGGCGGCGAGGCGGTCCCGGGCGTCGGTGCCGCGTCGCTCGTTGCGGCAGGCCAGGATCACGTGGGCGCCGGCGCGGGCCAGCTCGCGGGCGGTGACGTAGCCGATGCCGGTGTTGGCCCCGGTGACCACGGCCGTGCGGCCCTGCTGGTCGGGGATGTCGGTCGGGCTCCAGCCGCTCATGGATCGGCGCTCCTTCGGATGACGTCTCGGGGGTTACCGAAGGGTACGCACGCACGGAAAAGGGCGGCACCCCCCGCACAGGGGTGCCGCCCTTCGGTGGTGACCGGGGCCGCCGCGAATCGGTGAGGGTCGGGGACTCGCGGCGGCCCCGGAGTTCGGGCCCCGTCGAAGGGGCTCGGGTCAGCGGTGGTCGCTGCCCTGCGAGGTGCTGGCCGCGCGGCCCGCCTCCAGGCGCGCGACCGGGATGCGGAACGGGGAGCAGGAGACGTAGTCGAGCCCGGCCTCGTGGAAGAAGTGGACCGACTCCGGGTCGCCGCCGTGCTCGCCGCAGACGCCGAGCTTGAGGTCGGGTCGCGTGGCGCGGCCCGCGGCGACGGCGGACTTCACGAGGGAGCCGACGCCGTCCTTGTCGATCGTCTCGAACGGCGACACCCCGAAGATGCCCTTCTCCAGGTACGCCGTGAAGAAGCTCGCCTCCACGTCGTCGCGGGAGAAGCCCCAGACGGTCTGCGTGAGGTCGTTCGTGCCGAAGGAGAAGAACTGGGCGGCCTCGGCGATCTGTCCGGCCGTGAGGGCGGCGCGGGGCAGCTCGATCATGGTGCCGATGGCCAGCTTCAGCTTGACGCCGGTCTGCTCCTCGACCTCCGCGATGACCTGGTCGGCCTCCTCGCGGACGATCTCCAGCTCCTGGACGGTGCCGACGAGCGGGATCATGATCTCGGCGCGCGGGTCGCCCTTGGCGTTCTTCCGCTCGGCGGCGGCCTCGGCGATGGCGCGGACCTGCATGGTGAACAGGCCGGGGATGACGAGGCCGAGGCGGACGCCGCGCAGACCCAGCATCGGGTTCTGCTCGTGCAGCCGGTGCACGGCCTGGAGGAGGCGCAGGTCGTTCTCGTTCTTGTCCTTGCGGGACTCGGCGAGCGCGACGCGCACCGACAGCTCGGTGATGTCGGGCAGGAACTCGTGCAGCGGCGGGTCGAGCAGGCGGACGGTGACCGGGAGGCCGTCCATCGCCTCGAACAGCTCGACGAAGTCCTGCTTCTGGAGCGGCAGGAGCAGCTTCAGGGACTCCTCGCGCTCGGCGTCGGTGTCCGCGAGGATCAGCTTCTCGACGAGCTCGCGGCGGTCGCCGAGGAACATGTGCTCGGTGCGGCACAGGCCGATGCCCTGGGCGCCGAAGCGGCGGGCGCGCAGCGCGTCCTCGGCGTTGTCGGCGTTGGCCCGTACGCGCAGGCGGCGTACGCGGTCCGCGTAGGCCATGATCCGGTGGACGGCGCCCACGAGCTCGTCGGCGTCGTCGGCGCCGGCGTGCATGCGGCCCTCGAAGTACTCGACGACCGGGGACGGCACGACCGGGACCTCGCCGAGGTACACCTTGCCGGTGGAGCCGTCGATGGAGACGGTGTCGCCCTCCTCGACGACGGTGTCGCCGATGGTCATGCGGCGGCGCTTGGTGTCGACCTCCAGCTCCTCGGCGCCGCAGACACAGGTCTTGCCCATGCCGCGGGCGACGACGGCGGCGTGCGAGGTCTTGCCGCCGCGCGAGGTCAGGATGCCCTCGCAGGCGATCATGCCGTCGAGGTCGTCGGGGTTGGTCTCGCGGCGGATCAGGATGACCTTCTCGCCGGAGCGCGACCACTTGATGGCGGTGTACGAGTCGAAGACGGCCTTGCCGACGGCCGCGCCGGGGGACGCGGCGATGCCGCGGCCGAGCAGCTCGACCTTCGCCTCGTCGTCGAAGCGCGGGAACATCAGCTGCGCGAGCTGGGCGCCGGTGACCCGCTGGAGGGCCTCGGCCTCGTCGATCAGGCCCTGGTCGACGAGCTGCGTGGCGATGCGGAAGGCGGCACCGGCGGTGCGCTTGCCGACGCGCGTCTGGAGCATCCAGAGCTGGCCGCGCTCGATGGTGAACTCGATGTCACAGAGGTCCTTGTAGTGGTTCTCAAGGGTCTCCATGATCTGCATGAGCTGGTCGTACGACTTCTTGTCGATCTGCTCGAGCTCGGCGAGCGGCACCGTGTTGCGGATACCGGCGACGACGTCCTCGCCCTGCGCGTTCTGGAGGTAGTCGCCGTAGACGCCCTGGTGGCCGGAGGCCGGGTCGCGGGTGAACGCGACGCCCGTGCCGGAGTCGGCGCCGAGGTTGCCGAAGACCATCGAGCAGACGTTGACGGCGGTGCCGAGGTCGCCGGGGATGCGCTCCTGGCGGCGGTACAGCTTCGCGCGGTCGGTGTTCCACGACTCGAAGACGGCCTTTATGGCCAGGTCCATCTGCTCGCGCGGGTCCTGCGGGAAGTCCCGCCCGGCCTCGGTCTTGACGATCTTCTTGAAGCGCGTGACGAGCTTCTTGAGGTCGGCGGCGTCCAGGTCGGTGTCGACCGTGACCTTCTTGGCGACCTTGGCCTTCTCCAGGGCGTCCTCGAAGAGCTCGCCGTCGACGTCCAGGACGGTCTTGCCGAACATCTGGATGAGGCGGCGGTACGAGTCCCAGGCGAAGCGCTCGTCGCCGGCCTGCTTGGCGAGGCCCTGCACCGATTTGTCGGAGAGACCGATGTTGAGGACCGTGTCCATCATGCCGGGCATGGAGAACTTGGCGCCCGAACGGACCGACACCAGAAGGGGGTTGTCGGCCTGGCCGAGCTTCTTCCCCATCTTCTTCTCGAGCGCGTCGAGGTGCTGGGTGACCTCGTCACGGAGTGCCACCGGCTCCTCGCCGCTGTCGAGGTAGACCTTGCAGGCCTCGGTGGTGACGGTGAAGCCGGGCGGGACGGGAAGTCCCAGGTTGGTCATCTCGGCGAGGTTGGCGCCCTTGCCGCCCAGCAGGTCCTTGAGGTCCTTGTTGCCCTCGGTGAAGTCGTAAACGAACTTCGCTACCTGAGGATCCTTGTTCTCCGACACGTGTCTCGACTCCTCGAGGCTCGGTGGCTGCCCTGACGGCGAGGAACATACCCAGATCCAAGGCCTGTGGGTACGTCCACTCAGCTGTCATACGGGCGTAACCACCCGTCCGCCAGGAGATCGAAAGTGATGGACGGCGGAGGAGGGCTTCGACCTTGCGTTCAACACTTGAACGCACTACCCCCGTAGAGCCGCACCTGTGCTCACATGAGCGGCTCTCGCTCGTTTGTGAGTTCAGGTCATAAATGATCGAGCGATGGCACTCAGTGCCACGGCTTGGAGAAGTGCAGGCGCCAAATTCGCGCTCATCTGAGCGCAACCCCGATCAGGGGTGGCGAGAATCACGCGATTTGAAAGGGCTCCCGGACGCCGTCGTTCCACGATGCGGACGCCCTGGAAGGGCAAAACGGGCGCACGCGGCCGCTCCGATGAGCGCGGAGCGCTCAGGGGAGGGCGCGGGCGCCCGTGAGGTGAGGAGTTCAGGCCAGATCCGCAGCGATCAAGGGATCGCCGGGGTCATCGGCGCCGTCAGCCGCCGGAGGTGTCCAGCTCGGCGTCCTCGCTGACGCCGGCGCAGTCGTACGGGTCCTTGAGCCAGCCGTCCGGCAGGACCACCCGGCCGTTGCCCGACGTCCGGCCGCGCGGGCCGTCCGCGCCCGCGGGCCAGCCCTGGTCGAGGTCCAACTCGTCGAGCCCCGAGCGCAGTTCCTCCAGGGACGACGTGATCGCGAGGCGCTTGCGCATCTCGGAGCCGACCGCGAAGCCCTTCAGGTACCAGGCCACGTGCTTGCGGAAGTCGATCACGCCGCGCGACTCGTCGCCGATCCACTCCCCCAGGAGCGTCGCGTGCCGCACCATCGCGTCGGCCACCACCCGCAGCGTGGGCCTGGCCCGCTCCTCGCGGCCCTCGAACGCCGCCACCAGGTCCGCGAACAGCCACGGCCGCCCGAGGCAGCCACGGCCCACGACCACACCGTCGACCCCGGTCTCGCGGACCATGCGCAGCGCGTCGTCCGCCGACCAGATGTCGCCGTTGCCGAGCACCGGGATCTCCGGCACGTGCTCCTTGAGGCGCGCGATGGCGTCCCAGTCGGCGGTGCCGCCGTAGTGCTCGGCGGCGGTGCGGCCGTGCAGCGCGATCGCCGTGACGCCCTCCTCGACCGCGATCCGGCCCGCGTCGAGGTACGTGATGTGGTCGTCGTCGATGCCCTTGCGCATCTTCATCGTGACCGGGAGATCGCCCGCCCCGGAGACGGCCTCCTTGAGGATCGCGCGCAGCAGGTTCCGCTTGTACGGGAGCGCGGAGCCGCCGCCCTTGCGGGTCACCTTGGGGACCGGGCAGCCGAAGTTCAGGTCGATGTGGTCGGCGAGGTCCTCCTCCGCGATCATGCGGACGGCCTTGCCCACGGTCGCGGGGTCCACCCCGTACAGCTGGATCGAGCGAGGCTTCTCGGTCTCGTCGAAGTGGATCAGCTGCATGGTCTTCTCGTTGCGCTCGACCAGCGCCCGCGTCGTGATCATCTCGCTCACGAACAGGCCCTTGCCGCCGGAGAACTCCCGGCACAGCGTGCGGAAGGGAGCGTTCGTGATCCCCGCCATGGGGGCGAGGACCACGGGCGGCTGCACCTGGTGGGGGCCGATGGTCAGAGCGGACATCTCAGGGCTCTCCGGAACGGACGAGGGGGTCGTGGGCAAGGCTCCATTGTCCCTCACTCGCGAAACACCGCGGAACGGCGCCGGAGCGCCGCCGTCACGGGCCCTGCCGCGCCCGTATCCCGCATGCCTCCTCACAGCGGATCCGGCTACCGTCGGACACATGCCCGATGCACGACAAACCCTGACCCACCGCAGGCGCCTGCTCGTCCTGGCGATCTGCTGTATGAGCCTGCTGATCGTCAGCCTCGACAACACCGTCCTGAACGTCGCCCTCCCCTCCATGGCGAAGGACTTCGACGCCACGCTCTCGGGCATGCAGTGGACGGTCGACGCCTACACGCTGGTGCTCGCCGCGCTGCTGATGCTCGCCGGTTCCACGGCGGACCGGGTCGGGCGGCGCCGGGTGTTCATGATCGGCCTGACCGTGTTCACGGTCGCGTCCGTGGCCTGCTCGCTCGCGCCGAGCCTGGAGGCCCTGGTCGCGTTCCGGATGCTCCAGGCGGTGGGCGGCTCGATGCTCAACCCCGTCGCCATGTCGATCATCACCAACACCTTCACGGACCCGCGCGAGCGGGCCCGTGCCATCGGCGTGTGGGGCGGCGTCGTCGGCATCTCCATGGCGGCGGGCCCGCTGGTCGGCGGCCTCCTCGTGGACTCCGTCGGCTGGCGCTCGATCTTCTGGATCAATCTGCCGGTCGGTCTCGCCGCGCTCCTGCTCACCCTCCGCTACGTCCCCGAGTCCCGCGCCCCGAAGGCCCGCCGCCCCGACCCCGTCGGCCAGCTCCTGGTCATCGCGCTGCTCGGCTCGCTGACGTACGCGATCATCGAGGCGCCCGCCGCGGGCTGGACGTCGCCGCGCATCGTGCTCTTCGCGGCGGTCGCCGTCGCCTCCCTGGTCGGGCTCCTGCTCTACGAGCCCCGCCGCGAGGAACCCCTCATCGACCTGCGGTTCTTCCGCTCGGCCCCGTTCAGCGGCGCGACCGTGATCGCGATCTGCGGCTTCGCGTCGCTCGGCGGCTTCCTGTTCCTCTCGACGCTGTACCTCCAGGACGTGCGCGGCCTCGACGCCCTGCACGCGGGCCTGTGGATGCTGCCGATGGCGGCGATGACGCTGGTGTGCGCGCCGCTGTCGGGCCGCCTCGTCGGCAGCCGGGGTCCGCGGCTGCCGCTGCTGGTCGCGGGCGTGATGATGACGGCGAGCGGGGTGCTGTTCGCCGTGTTCGACGCCGAGACCTCGAACGTCACGCTGGTGATCGGCTACATCCTGTTCGGCATCGGCTTCGGCTTCGTGAACGCCCCGATCACCAACACCGCGGTCTCCGGGATGCCGCGCGCCCAGGCGGGCGTCGCGGCGGCCGTCGCCTCGACCAGCCGGCAGATCGGCCAGACCCTCGGCGTCGCCGTGATCGGCGCGGTCCTCGCGTCGGGCGTCGCCGGCTCCTCGTACGCGGACGCCTTCGTCGGCGCGAGCCGCTCCTGCTGGTGGATCATCGCGGGCTGCGGGCTCGCGGTCCTCGTGCTCGGCGCGCTGACCAGCGGCCACTGGGCGCGCGAGACGGCGCGCAGGACGGCGGAGCGGCTGGAGAGCGCGGAGGACGCCGAGGTCACCAAGGCCGCGACCCGTTCGTAGCGGCCGGCCGGTGCTCAGCGGACGGCAGCCAACTCCTGGAGCTTTTCGAGGCGTTCGCGGGTCACGTCGTCGACCGGCGTGTACGTGACGACGCGGGCGCCGCAGTCCCGGCCGAGCCACAGGTCGGTGTGGGCGACGGAGAGCGGGCCCACGTGCCGGTTGTGGAAGTGCTTCACCTTGCTGGGCACGGACCGCGTCACCTCGTGCCGCCCCCACAGCTCGCGGAACTCGGCGGACTCGTCGGTGAGCCGCTTGAGCACCAGCTTCCAGGCGGGTTCGGCGAGATGCTCGGCCATCCCGGAGCGGAACTTGGCGGCCATGGTCCGCAGCACGTCGTCGAGGCCGACGATCGAGGACCGCCACTCGTCGTGGGTGAACGCCAGGAGCATGCAGTTGCGGTCCTCGGGCGGGATCTCGTCGAGGTCGCAGAGCAGCATCCCGTACGTGCGGTTGTACGCGAGGATGTCGTAGCGGCTGTTCTGCACGCAGGCCGGGATCGGCTCGAGCTCCGCCAGCAGGCCGAGCACCTCGGGCGTGAGCGTGGCGCAGCTCGCCGCCGGTGTCGGGTCGATGGCGCCGGCGAGGCCGAAGAGGTGGGCGCGCTCGCTCGCGTCGAGCCGCAGGGTGCGGGCCAGCGCGTCGAGGACCTGCGCGGAGACGTGGATGTCGCGGGCCTGCTCGAGCCACGTGTACCAGGTGACGCCGACCGCCGAGAGGTGCGCGACCTCCTCGCGGCGCAGGCCCGGGGTGCGGCGGCGCCTGCCGCGCGGCAGGCCGACCTCCTCCGGTGCGATCCGCTCGCGCCGTGAGCGCAGGAAGGCGCCCAGCTCGTGCCGCCGGATCTCGCCGGATCCGGCGTCCGCCGCGACCGGTGCCTCGTGTGTCATCGTGGCCATTCCCCCAGGGTGGACCCGCCCGGAGCCTGTTTCCAGGTGGCGCTTGTACCAGGATAAGAACACTCTGGTACCCGTCTGCGGTCCGGCCGAGGCTCAAGGGCATGACGACCCACACCCAGGCCCGACCTCCGCAGACCGTCGACCGGGCCGCACCCGTGCTCGGTGGACTCGGTCTGCTCACCGTGCTGCTCGGCGCGGCACTCCCTCTGATCGACTTCTTCATCGTCAACGTCGCCCTGCCCACCATCGGCCGCGATCTGCACGCGAGCGAGCCGGTCCTCGAACTCGTCGTGGCGGGCTACGGCATCACGTACGCGGTGCTGCTCGTGCTCGGCGGCCGGCTCGGCGACCTCGTCGGGCGCCGCCGCCTGTTCCTCGTCGGCACCGCCGCCTTCGGCCTGACGTCGCTGGCCTGCGGGCTCGCCCCGACGGCCTGGACGCTGGTCGCCGCCCGGATCGCGCAGGGCGCCGCGTCGGCGCTGATGCTGCCGCAGGTCCTCGCCACGATCCAGGCCACGACCAGCGGCCCGCACCGGGCCCGCGCGATGAGCCGGTACGGCGCGACGGCCGGACTGTCGATGGTGGCGGGCCAGGTCCTCGGCGGCGTACTGGTCTCCGCCGACCTGTTCGGCACGGGCTGGCGCTCGGTGTTCCTGGTGAACGTGCCGGTGGTGGCGCTCGCCCTGGTGCTCGCCGCCCGTACGGTGCCGGAGACCCGCTCGGACCGCCCCGAGCCGGTCGACGTGCCGGGCACGGTGCTGCTCGCGCTCGCCCTGGTGGCGCTGCTCGCCCCGCTGACGGAGGGCAGGGCGGCGGGCTGGCCGCTGTGGACGTGGCTGTGCCTCGCGGCGTTCCCGTTCCTCGCGTACGCCTTCTACGCGGTGGAGCGCGCCGCCGACCGGGCCGGCCGCACACCTCTCGTGCCGCCTTCGCTGTTCCGCCTCGTGTCGCTGCGGCGCGGGCTCGTGATGATCGTGCCGTTCTCCATCGGCTTCAGCGGGTTCATGTTCGTGATCGCGGTGGCGCTCCAGCAGGGCGAGGGCCTGGGCGCGACGGAGGCCGGTCTTGCGCTCGCCCCGATGGCGGCGGTGTTCTTCGTGACCTCGCTCGCGGGGCCGCGCCTGGTGGCCCGGTGGGGTGCGCGGGTCGTCACGGCGGGCGGCCTGTTGCAGGCCGCCGGGGTGGCGCTGATCGCGTTCGCCGCGTGGCGGACCTGGCCGGACCTGGGGATTCTGGAACTGCTGCCGGGCGCCGCGCTCGCGGGCGCGGGCCAGGCGCTCCAGCTGCCGATCCTCTTCCGGATCATCCTCTCCGAGGTGCCGGCGGCGCGGGCGGGCGTGGGCGGCGGCGTCATGACGACGACGCAGCAGGCGGCCCTCGCGCTGGGCGTGGCGACGCTCGGCTCGCTCTTCCTCTCCGTCGCGCCGGGCTCGGGCATGCGGGACGCCCTGGTCACGACGCTCCTGGCGCAGCTCGCCGCGGTGGCCCTGACGGTCCTCCTGAGCCTGCGTCTGCCCCGCCGCATCGCATGACGAATGACAAATATTGAAATCTGTCATCCGTCATGCCAAGGTGGGGAGGTACCCACTCCACCCCAGCCAGAGGAGTCACCATGGCCCTCCCCACCCGCACCCTCGGCACCACAGGCCCCCGCACGGCCGCCCTCGGCCTCGGCTGCATGGGCATGTCGGCGCTGTACGGAGAGGCCGACCGCGCCGAGTCCGTCGCCACCGTGCACGCCGCGCTGGACGCCGGGGTCACCCTCCTCGACACCGGCGACTTCTACGCGATGGGGCACAACGAACTGCTGATCGGCGAGGCGCTCCGCACCGCACCCGCGGCAGCCCGGGAGAACGCGCTGGTCAGCGTGAAGTTCGGCGCCCTGCGCGGCCCGGACGGCGCATGGTTCGGCTACGACGCCCGTCCCGAGGCCGTGAAGAACTTCGCCGCGTACTCGCTCCAGCGCCTCGGCGTCGACCACATCGACGTCTACCGGCCCGCGCGGCTCGACCCGGAGGTGCCGATCGAGGAGACGGTCGGCGCGATCTCCGAACTCGTCGAGCAGGGCTACGTACGGCACATCGGCCTGTCGGAGGTCGGCGCGGACACGATCCGCCGGGCGGCGGCCACGGCGCCGATCTCCGATCTCCAGATCGAGTACTCGCTGATCTCGCGCGGCATCGAGGAGTCGATCCTGCCCGCCGCCCGCGAGCTGGGCATCGGCGTCACCGCGTACGGCGTGCTCTCGCGCGGGCTGATCTCCGGCCACTTCGACCGGGACCGCAAGCTGGGCGCGGGCGACTTCCGGGCCTTCAGCCCGCGCTTCCAGGGCGAGAACCTCCAGCACAACCTGGATCTCGTCGACCGGCTCCGCAAGATCGCCGAGCAGAAGGGCGCGAGCGTCGCGCAGATCGCGATCGCCTGGGTGCTCGGCCGGGGCGAGGACATCGTGCCGCTGGTCGGCGCGCGCCGCCGCGACCGGCTCACGGAGGCGCTCGGCGCGCTCGACGTGACCCTGGACGCCGCGGACCTCGCCGCGATCGAGGAGGCCGTGCCCGCGGACGCCGCGGCCGGCGAGCGGTACCCGGAGGCGCAGATGGCACACCTCGACAGCGAGCGCTGATCGGCGCCGGTTAGATTCGTGCCATGCCCGCCGAGACCCTGACCCCCGAGCGCATCCTCGCCGCGACCGAGGAGGTGCTGCGCCGGCACGGCCCCGCCAAGGCGACCGTCGTCGACGTGGCCCGCGCGCTCGGGGTCAGCCACGGCTCGGTGTACCGGCACTTCCGTACGAAGGCGGAGCTGCGCGGCGCGGTCACCAAACGCTGGCTGGACCGCACGACGGCGCGGCTCGCGGAGGTCGTCGCGGCCGACGAGCCGGCGGCCGACAAGCTGCGGCACTGGCTGTCGACCCTCTTCGACGCCAAGCGCCACAAGGCGGGCGACGACCCGGAGCTGTTCGCCACGTACTCCGTCCTCACGGACGAGCAGGGCGGCGTGGTCGACGCGCACATCACGGAGCTCACGACCCAGCTGACGTCGATCCTCCAACAGGGCGTCGCGGCGGGCGAGTTCACCGCATCGGACGTCCCGTCGACGGCCCGCGCCGTCTTCGAGGCGACGGCCCACTTCCACGACCCTGTGTACGCCCCCGAGTGGTCCCGCGAGGGCACGCAGAAGGCGTTCGACGCGCTCGTGGCTCTGCTCCTGCGCGGACTGGGGACCTGAGCCCCGGTCCGGCAAGATCAAGCCCCTGCGGCGATTGAGCAGCGGGGTCCGGGGCAGAGCCCCGCGGCCTCAACGACATCGGGGCCCGCCCACCGCCGCAGCGGTGAACGGACCCCGATAGACGCCGGAGGCGATCAGCAGCCGACGAGCCGCGCCGCCAGGTAGCCCTCGATCTGGTCGAGCGACACCCGCTCCTGCTTCATCGAGTCGCGCTCGCGCACGGTCACCGCGTTGTCGTCGAGCGTGTCGAAGTCGACGGTGACGCAGAACGGCGTACCGATCTCGTCCTGACGACGGTAGCGGCGGCCGATGGCGCCCGCGTCGTCGAAGTCGATGTTCCAGTTCTGCCGCAGCGCCTGCGCGAGACCCTTCGCCTTCGGCGAGAGCTCCGGGTTCCGGGACAGCGGCAGGACCGCGACCTTCACCGGGGCGAGGCGGTGGTCGAAGCGCATGACCGTGCGCTTCTCCATCTTGCCCTTGGCGTTGGGCGCCTCGTCCTCGACGTACGCGTCCAGCATGAAGGCGAGCATCGCGCGGCCGAGACCGGCCGCGGGCTCGATGACGTACGGCGTGTAGCGCTCGCCCTTCTCCTGGTCGAAGTAGGAGAGGTCCTGGCCGGAGGCCTTGGAGTGCGCGGACAGGTCGTAGTCGGTGCGGTTGGCGACGCCCTCGAGCTCGCCCCACTCGCTGCCGCCGAAGCTGAAGCGGTACTCGATGTCAGCGGTGCGCTTGGAGTAGTGGGAGAGCTTCTCCTTCGGGTGCTCGTACCACCGCATGTTCTCCTCGCGCATGCCGAGGCCGGTGTACCAGTTCCAGCGCTGCTCCATCCAGTACTCGTGCCACTGCTCGTCCTCGCCGGGCTTGACGAAGAACTCCATCTCCATCTGCTCGAACTCGCGGGTGCGGAAGATGAAGTTGCCGGGCGTGATCTCGTTGCGGAACGACTTGCCGGTCTGCGCGATGCCGAACGGCGGCTTGCGGCGCGAAGTCGTCTGCACCTGGCTGAAGTTGGTGAAGATGCCCTGCGCGGTCTCGGGGCGCAGGTAGGCGACGGAGCCGCTGTCCTGCGTCGGGCCGAGGTGCGTGGAGAGCAGGCCGGAGAACTGCTTGGGCTCGGTGAAGGCGCCCTTGGTGCCGCAGTTCGGGCAGTTCAGGTCGGCGAGGCCGTTCTCGGGCAGGCGGCCCTTCTTCGCCTCGTACGCCTCCTCCAGGTGGTCCGCGCGGAACCGCTTGTGGCAGGAGGTGCACTCGGTGAGCGGGTCGGTGAACGTGGCGACGTGACCGGAGGCCTGCCAGACCTCGGTCGCCAGGATCACCGAGGAATCAATACCGACGACGTCCTCGCGCGAGGTGACCATGTAGCGCCACCACTGGCGCTTGAGGTTCTCCTTCAGCTCCACACCCAGCGGTCCGTAGTCCCAGGCGGCCCGCTGACCGCCGTAGATCTCGCTGCAGGGGTAGACGAAGCCACGGCGCTTGCTGAGGCTGACGATGGTGTCGATCTTGTCGGCGGCCACGGTGCTCTCTTCATTACGACGACGGTGAGCGCGCTGGATACGCGCTCCGGGAGCGAATGCTTCAGGTTACCGGCGGGGCCACCCCGCTCACCAAATCGGTTCTCGGTACAGAGCGGGACGAAGGGCTTGTTGACAACCGTTTCCAGTTTTGTTGAAAATGACTGTCATGAACGTACGACGATCCCGCAAGCTCATACCCGTCGCCGCCGTCACCGCCCTCGGTATCGGCGCCCTCACCGCGTGCGGCAGCTCCTCCGCCGACGACAAGGGGAGCGACGGCAAGCTGAGCGTCGTCGCGTCGTTCTACCCGATGCAGTACCTCGCCGAGCAGATCGGCGGCGACCACGTCGACGTCACGAACCTCACCGAGCCCGGCCAGGAGCCGCACGACCTCGAGGTCAGCGCCCAGCAGCGCGGTCAGCTCGAGGAGTCCGACGTGGCCCTCTACCTGAAGGGCCTCCAGCCCTCCGTCGACGAGGCCATCGACCAGTCCGGCATCAAGACGAAGATCGACGCCGGCACCCTGACCTCCCTCGAGAAGCACGGCAACGAGGTCGACGGCCACGACCACGGGCACGGCGAGGAGACCCACGACGAGGACGCCGCCGACCCGCACATCTGGCTCGACCCGGTGAAGTACGCCGAGGTCGCCGAGGGCGTCGGCAAGGCCCTGGAGAAGGCCGACCCGGACCACGCGGCCACGTACAAGAAGAACACCGAGGCCCTGACCGGCAAGCTGGGCGAGCTCGACGCCAAGTTCGAGAAGCGCCTCAAGGACACGAAGACGACGACGTTCATCACGACGCACGCCGCCTTCGGCTACCTCGCCGAGCGCTACGGACTCACCGAGGAGGCCATCAGCGGCCTCGACCCGGAGAGCGAGCCCAGCGCCGCCCGCGTCAAGGAGCTCCAGAAGACCGCGAAGGCCGACGGCGTCGGCACCGTCTTCTACGAGACGCTGGTCAGCGACAAGACGGCGAAGACCCTCGCGGGCGACGCGCACCTCAAGACCGATGTGCTCGACCCGATCGAGGGCATCACCCCCGGCAAGTCCAAGGGCAAGGACTACATCCAGGTCATGGAGTCGAACCTGGCCGCCCTGGAGAAGGCGCTGGGCACCAAGTGACCACGAAGGAGGGCGACATGGGCGACACCGAAGCCGTCATCTCGCTGCGCGGGCTGACGGCCGAACTCGGCGGTCGCCCCGTGCTGCGCGGCATCGACCTGACCGTGCGGCGCGGCGAGGTCGTCGCCCTGCTCGGCGCGAACGGCTCGGGCAAGTCCACCGCGATCCGCGGCATCATCGGGCAGGTGCAGCCGACCGGCGGCGAGATCGAGCTGTTCGGCACGCCGCGGCGCCGCTTCAAGGACTGGGCCCGCGTCGGCTACGTGCCGCAGCGCACGACGGCCGCGGGCGGCGTGCCCGCGACGGTGTCGGAGGTCGTCTCGTCCGGGCGCCTGTCGCGCGCCAGGTTCGGCATCCTGCGCAAGGCCGACCGGGACGCCGTCACCCGCGCCCTCGAACTCGTCGGGATGGCGGACCGCGCCAAGGACTCCGTGGACGCGCTCTCCGGCGGCCAGCACCAGCGCGTGCTCATCGCGCGCGCCCTGGCCGCCGAGCCCGAGCTGCTGATCATGGACGAGCCGATGGCGGGCGTCGACCTGGCCAGCCAGGAGATCCTCGCCGCGACGCTGCGCACGCAGGTCGCGGCCGGCGCCTCCGTCCTCCTCGTCCTGCACGAGCTCGGCCCGCTGGAACCCCTCATCGACCGCGCGGTCGTGCTCCGCGACGGCTGTGTGCTGCACGACGGCCCGCCGCCGAAGGCCGTAGGACAGCACGCGCTGCCCGGCCACGACCACGTACACCCGCACACCGACGCGGCCGCCGAGCCGATCCGCACAGGACTGCTGAGCTGACTGACATGGAACTCCTCTCCTACGACTTCATGCAGCGGGCGCTGCTCGCCGCTGTCCTGGTCGGCATCACCGCCCCCGCCGTCGGCATCTACCTCGTGCAGCGCCGCCAGGCCCTGATGGGCGACGGCATCGGCCACGTGGCGATGACCGGTGTCGGCCTCGGCTTCCTGCTGTCGACGTCCCCGGTGTGGATGGCGACGCTCGTCTCGGTCCTCGGCGCCGTGATCATGGAGCTGATCCGCTGGTACGGGAAGACGCGCGGCGACATCGCGCTCGCGATGCTCTTCTACGGAGGCATGGCGGGCGGCGTCATGTTCATCAACCTGGCGCCCGGCGGTTCCAACGCCAACCTGAACTCGTACCTCTTCGGCTCGCTGTCGACGGTGTCGCAGGAGGACGTCGTCGCCATCTGTCTGCTCGCGGCGTTCGTGGTGCTGGTGACGGTCGGCCTGCGCAGGCAGCTCTTCGCGGTCAGCCAGGACGAGGAGTTCGCGCGGGTCACGGGCCTTCCGGTGCGCGCCCTGAACCTGCTGATCGCGGTGACGGCGGCGGTCACGGTGACCGTCGCGATGCGCGTGGTGGGCCTGCTGCTCGTATCGGCCCTGATGGTGGTTCCGGTGGCGGCGGCCCAGCAGCTGACCCGCAGCTTCAAGGCGACGTTCGTGATCGCGGTGGCGCTCGGTGTCGCGGTGACGCTCGGCGGCACCGTCACGTCGTACTACCAGGACGTGCCGCCGGGAGCGACGATCGTGCTCCTGACGATCGCGGCGTTCATCGTTCTCGCGCTGCTCGCCAAGCCGCTGGCCCGGCGCCGCGCGCGAGCCGTCCCGGCGCCCGCCGGGAATCCGGCCGAGTGCCCGCTCCCCGAGCAGGCCCCGGCCAAGGTCTGACCCGCGCACGCCGCCGCCTGGCACAATGGCGGCGGCACGTACGTGGATGTGGAGGAGGAACCCGTGGCAGCCCCGGTTCGAGGCAGGTCGACCCGCCAGCGCGCGGCCGTGGCGGCGGCGCTCGACGAGGTGGACGAGTTCCGCAGCGCCCAGGAGCTGCACGATGTCCTCAAGCACAAGGGCGACTCCGTCGGGCTGACCACGGTCTACCGCACCCTCCAGTCCCTCGCCGACGCCGGCGAGGTCGACGTGCTGCGCACCTCCGAGGGCGAGGCGGTCTACCGCCGCTGCTCCACGGGCGAGCACCACCACCATCTCGTGTGCCGCGTCTGCGGCAAGGCGGTCGAGGTCGAGGGCCCCGCGGTGGAGAAGTGGGCCGAGGCGATCGCCTCCGAGCACGGGTACGTCAACGTGGCGCACACCGTGGAGATCTTCGGCACGTGCGCGGAGTGTGCGGCGAACTAGTCGGTCCGCCGCACCGCGGCCTCGTTACTTGCCCGACTCCATCTGCAGCAGCACCTCGTTCGGGGTCGCGCCGCCGAAGCGGCGGTCACGGGACGCGTACTCGACGCACGCGCGCCACAGGTCGCGCCGGTCGAAGTCGGGCCACAGGACGTCCTGGAAGACCATCTCGGCGTAGGCGCTCTGCCACAGCAGGTAGTTGGACGTGCGCTGCTCGCCGCTGGGCCGCAGGAACAGGTCCACGTCCGGCATGTCCGCGTAGTACAGGTACTTCGCGAACGTCTTCTCGCTGACCTTCGACGGGTCGAGCCGCCCCGCCTTCACGTCCTCGGCGAGGGCCTGCGCCGCGTCGGCGATCTCGGCGCGCCCGCCGTAGTTCATGCAGAAGTACAGCGTCAGCTTGTCGTTGTCCTTGGTCTGCTCCTGGGAGATCTCCAGCTCCTTGGCGACCGACTTCCACAGCTTGGGCATCCGGCCGACCCACCGCACCCGCACGCCCAGCTCGTCGAGCTGGTCGCGGGTCTTGCGGATGAAGTCCCGGTTGAAGTTCATGAGGAAGCGCACCTCGTCGGGCGACCGCTTCCAGTTCTCGGTGGAGAAGGCGTACAGGGAGATGGCGCCGACACCCATCTCGATGGCGCCCTGCAGCACGTCGAGGACGCGCTCGGCGCCGACCTTGTGGCCCTCCGTCCGCGGCAGCCCGCGGTCCTTGGCCCAGCGGCCGTTGCCGTCCATCACGATGGCGACGTGCCCGGGGACCAGCTCGCCGGGAATCTTCGGCGGCCGCGCGCCCGACGGGTGCGGTTCGGGCGTCTTGTACTCACGGCGGTTCCGTCCGAGGATTCCGCGACGTGCCATTCCGGGCCTCTCCCCTAGCTCAGTTCTAGCTCTCGCTAGCTTTTCTCTACGTAACGCAGGGAGCGCAGTCCGCGCTCCAGGTGCCAGTGCAGATACGCCGACACCAGCCCACTGCCCTCCCGCACGAACCGTGGCTCGCACGCGTCCGCCGTCTCCCAGTCTCCGGTGAGCAGCGCTCCGAGCAGGACCAGGGCCTGCGGTGAGGGTACGACGCTGCCCGGTACCCGGCAGTCGACGCAAACCGAGCCGCCCGCGCCCACGGAGAAGAAACGGTTGGGACCGGGCATACCGCACTTCGCGCAGTCGCCGAAGCTGGGCGCGTAGCCGTTGACGGCGAGGGAGCGCAGCAGGAACGCGTCGAGCACGAGGCCGGCGGCGTGCTCGCCGCGGGCGAGGGTGCGCAGGCCGCCGACGAGCAGCAGGTACTGCTGCACCGCGGGCTCGCCCTCATGATCGGTGAACCGTTCCGCCGTCTCCAGCATCGCGGTCCCCGAGGTGTACCGGGCGTAGTCCGTGACGATGCCGCCGCCGTACGCGGCGATGGTCTCGCTCTGCGTGCACAGCGGAAGGCCGCGCCCGATCAGCTCGCTGCCACGCGCGAAGAACTGCACGTCGACGTGGGAGAACGGCTCGAGCCTCGCCCCGAACTTCGACTTCGTCCGCCGCACCCCCCGGGCGACGGCCCGCACGCGCCCGTGATTGCGCGTGAGAAACGTGATGATGCGGTCCGCCTCACCCAGCTTCTGGGTGCGCAGCACGATGCCGTCGTCGCGGAACAGACTCATGAGGCCCATTGTCCCTTACGCGAACGGGGGCGGGGGCGCGGTCACCCCCGCCGCCCATGACCTCCGCCACACCGGCGCCCGCCCTAGGGGACCTCGCCGCGGCTCCTGCGGTTCTCGTACGCCGTCGCGGCCCGCACCCGCTCCGTGGTCGTGGCCACACGCAGCACCTCCGGCGGACAGTCCCACTCGCGGCCGCCCCCGAAGGGCCGCAACTGTACGTACGGCCCCTCGTGCCCCATCACTCGTCCCACCTGACCCGTGCTCGTGTCGACCGCGTACGAACCGATCGGCGGTTTCATGGTGTAGCGCTCCTGTCGTCCGACCCTGCGAGGAGTACGGCGGCGAGCCGGGCCGCCGCGTCAACCGGACAACGCCCCAATTCCACCAAGGGACACGGGGCACTTCGTGCGATTGACCCCGGATCGAGGCCGAGCGAGGGCAGCACAATTCCCGCTCCGGCGAGCGCGGCCCGCAATGTCTCCACCATTTCCTCGGCTTCCTCCACGCACAGCGCGGCGTGCTTCGATTGTCCCGTCACCTGGTTCCCCTGCCTCATTGGATTTCACGCTTCGCGCCTCCACGGTGGCGGGCGGACCCTAGAGTGGGGAGAGGTCTGCGCACTACAACTGCGCGGCTTCACCAGGGGGTTGGCCATGGCCAAGGGTTCGCGGCAGGCGGCGTGGGAGTTCTTCGGAGTCGAGCTGAAGCGGCGCCGCGAGGACGCGGGTCTCACCCAAGTGGAGTTGGGGATACGCGTATTCGTTTCCGGCGGCTACATCGGCCAGTTCGAACAGGCAATTCGCAAGCCACAGTTGGACGTAGCCCAGAGGATTGACGAGACGCTACAAACCGACGGCATTTTCGAGCGGATGTGGCGGTCTCTCATCGACGACCACCGCTACGCGGGGTATTTCGCGGCGGCGGCCGAGCTGGAGTCGCTGGCGACTGAGATCAGCGAATTCGCGCCCGCGCTGGTACCGGGGCTGCTGCAGACACCCGCGTACGCACGGGCCGTCACCCTCGCCATGAACCCGTTCGCCTCGGACGAGTTCATCGAGGAGAAGGTGTCCGGCCGCGTGGATCGGGCCGCGATCCTCAAGGACGCCGCCCGGCCCGAGTACTGGGTGATCCTGCACGAGAACGTGCTGCGTATCCCGGTGGGCGGACAAGCGGTGATGGCCCAGCAGTTGGATCACGTCGCCGCGCTGGCCAGGCGCCGGACCGTGGTGGTGCAGGTGCTGCCGTATGCGGTCGGGGCCTACGCCGTCATGACGGGCGACCTTCGGTTGATGGAGTTCGAGGACGCCCCGCCAACGGCCTATACAGAAGCGGTGTATTCGGGGAATCTGCTGGACGATCCAGCCGTGGTGCGCCAAGCCCAGGCGGCATACGATCAGCTCAGGGCCGCCGCGCTGTCGCCGGAGGCGTCCCTGGCCCTGGTCGAATCGGCGGCGGAGGACCACAGACGATGCGCGAGTACGACCTGAGCACCGCACGCTGGCGCAAGAGCAGTTACAGCGACGGCAACGGCGGCAGCTGCGTCGAGGTCGCCTACGACTTCGCGGGAGCTGCCCGCTGGCGCAAGTCGACGTACAGCGACGGCAACGGCGGCAACTGCCTCGAGGTCGCCGACGGAGTCCCCGGTGTCGTGCCGGTCCGTGACTCCAAGGTCGCCGACGGGGACGTGATCGTCATCGGTGCGGAGGCGTGGACGACTTTCGTCAGGCAGGCCAAGCGGCACGGATGAGCCACGCCATTGGAGCCCCTGCGGCGATTGAGCAGCGGGGACCGGGGCAGAGCCCCGAGACGCAGGCACCCGCGCCGCGCAACCGGACATCGAGCCGGGCCGGGGGCCGAACCCCGTCGGACCGACGCCCCCGGAGGGGGCGGGTGGGTGGGAGAAGGGCGGCGGCACGGGGAAAAGGCCGGACGCGCCGGGCGGGGATCGGATTTTGGAGCCCCTGCGGCGATTGAGCAGCGGGGGCCGGGGCGGAGCCCCGAGGCGTAGGCAACGACGGCGCAACCAGACGACGCGCCGGGCCGGGGGCCGAACCCCGTCGGACCGACGACCCCGGAGGGGGCGGCGGAGTCGGTCAGTCGGGCTGCGCGGCGGGGGCCGGGGCGGGGCTCCGAGGCGTGGGGAGGGTCGTCGTGAGCAGGGCCGTCGCGGCGACCGCCAGGAGGATCACCGGGACCGAAACCCACCGTGACGTCAGCGACACCACGTACGGCATGAACATCCCCACGTACGCCGCCGTCCAGAACCTCGACGTCCACCCGGCCAACCGCTCCGGCGGAGCCAACCGGACCGTCCGCGTCAGCCCGTACGTGAGCAGCAGACCGTAACCCCCGCCCAGTACGGCCGCGGCCGGCAAGGCCACGAGCACGCTCCCCGTCCCCGCCGCCCCCGCGGCCAGCACCACCCCCACCGCCGCGGCGACCAGCCCCGGCCGCGCCGACCCGCACACCCGCCGCGCGGTGAGCAACCCGACCCCCGGCACCACGGCCGTCGCCACCCCCGTGAGGATCAGCCCCGCGTGCACGCTCCCGGGCAGCGTGACGAACCCGATCGTCGGCGCCGCGAACACCCACGGCGCCACGTACAGCACCTCCCGCCGAAACGCCCGCGAGGGATGCGCCGCTCCGGACGAAGTCGCACGCCGCCGCCCCCGGAACGTCTCCGGCTCCCGCACGGCCAGCGCTCCCGCCACCACACCGAGCACGACATGCGGCACGTACGCCGTGACCATCGGCCACGGCGCCCACTCGGCGATGAGCGCCGCCCCGAGCCCACCCGTGGCGAACCCCGCCGACACGAACAGTCCCGACGTGCGCGGCGAACCGGACAGCTCCTTGATCCACGCGCTGCCGGCGGCGAGCAGCGCCCCCGCGCTGATCCCGGTGAGGAACCGCCCCGGCAGCAGCAGCCACGGATTCCACGCCCCCGCCATCAGCAGCACCGTCGACAGCACGTTCAGCGCGAGCGCGGTGAGCGCCACGACGCGCCGCCCCCGCCGGTCCGCCATCGGTCCCGCCACGAGCAACGCGGGGATGAGCCCCACGACGTACACCGCGAAGAGCCCGGTGACGGTCGACTCGGTCAGCCCGAGGTGGTCGCGGTACGCGCCGAGCAGCGCCGAGAACTGGTTGGCGCTCCAGCCGGACGCCAGCATGATCCAGGCGGCCCTGCCCCCGCGCACGGGGTCCTGGGCGGCGGGGGCGGGCACGGTCGGCGGCGAGGTCACGGGTCGGGTCATGGCACCAGTCGTACGGGCCCCGCCGCCCCGCCCGCACCGCCCGTTCATGTTTCGTGAACGGCCCGCGCCGCCCGCCGCCCTCCCCGCCTACGCTGGACGTATGGCGCTTGACCTGCGGCTTCTGTCGTCGTTCCTGGCGGTCGTCGAAGAGGGGCACTTCGGCAGGGCCGCGGGCCGGCTGTTCCTGTCGCCGCCCGCCGTGACCCAGCACGTGCGCCGCCTGGAGACCCAGGTCGGCGCCCGCCTGCTCGACCGCACGTCGACCCCCGTCGTGCCGACGGCCGCGGGGCTGCGCCTCGCCGGGCACGCGCGGGCCCTGCTCGCCTCCGCGAACGCCGCGCTCGACGACGTCGCCGAGGTCACGGCCCAGGAGCCGGAGGACGGCCGGCCGCTGCGGGTGGGGATCATGGGGCACGGCTCGGCGGAGCTGACCCCCGCCGCCATCAACGCGTACCGGCGGGCCCGCCCCGACGTGCGGGTGGAGATCCGGCAGCTGGACTTCACCGAGCACGTGAGCGCGCTCGTCGAGGACCGCGTCGACGTCGCCTTCGTGCGGCCGGGTCCGGACGACGAGCGGGTCGTCGCCGACGTGCTCACCACGGAGCAGCGGATCGTCGTGGTGCCGGAGCGCTCGCCGCTCGCGGACGCCCGCGCGACCGGCGTGGGCGTCGCCGACATCGCCGACCTGCCGTTCTTCCGGGTGCCCCGACGCACCCCGCACCCGTTCGTCGACTATCTGTACTTCGACGACGCCGCGCGCCGCCGCAGCTCCGAGTGCGCGCTCACCCCGCAGGAGGTGCTGACGGGTGTGGTGACGGGCCGCGCCGCCGGTTCGGGCCTGCGGTCCTTCGCCCGGTACTACGCGTGGCCGGGCGCGGTGTTCGTGCCGGTGCTCGACGCCCCGTGGGAGAGCAGCTACCTCGCGGCGCGGGCCGGGGAGGACAATCCGGAGGTGCGGATCTTCCGCGCGCTCGCCACGGCCCTGGCGAAGGACCTGGGACCCGTCATCAACTCCCGCCCGCTGGACGGGAGTTGACGCGAGCGGGCGGCGCGGGATCCGTGCGCTCCGGAGTGGGCTCCGGCACCCCCGCTTCGCACAGGACGAGCGCCACGTCGTCGCGCAACGGGCCCCCGGTGTGCGCGGTCACCTCCGCGTACAGCCGGTCGAGCGCCTCCCACGGCAGCGTCCGGGACAGCGCCGTACGGGCGCGATCGAGGAGCGGGAACTCCCGGCCCCGCGCGTCCCGCGCCTCGTCGAGGCCGTCGGTGTAGAGCAGCAGCCGGTCCCCCGACTGGAGCCAGTACCGGGACCGGGTGGGCGCGCACCCGAGGCCGAGCGGCAGCGAACCGGCCACCGGGGTGAGGAACTTGGTGCGGCTGCCCACCCGGAGCGGCGGCGGATGACCGCAGTTGACGAGCCTGACCTCGCCGGGCGCGAACTCGGCGAACACGGCCGTGACGAAGTCCTCGGGGCCGAGCGCGGGCGCGATGCGGGCGTCGAGGCGTACGGCGAGCTCGGTGAGGTCCGCGGTGACGTAGGCGAGATCGCGGAAGCCGTCGGCGACCGCCGCGTTCACGCACACCGCGTCGAGCCCGTGCCCCCGTACGTCCCCGATGAACACCCGCAGCCCGTACGACGTGTTGGCCACGGCGTAGACGTCGCCGCCGACCGTGGCGGACTCGACCGCGCAGTGGTGCCGGGTGTGCACATGGATGTCGCCGAACCGCGCGTCGACGGGCCGCAGCAGCGCCGCCTGCGTGGCCTGCGCGACCTCGCCGAGCTGCCGCAGCCGCACCGAGCGGGCCGCGGTGGCGTGGGCGATGCGGACCGTGACGAGGCCGCCGACCAGCAGCACCGCGTACTCGATCGCGAGCCGCGGCCCCGCCTCGGCGTGCCGGACGACGTCGACCGTCACGGCGAGCAGCACCGCCCAGGCGGCCGTGGCGAGCGTGGCCCGCGCGCCGAGCCGGGCGCAGGCGAGGAGCGGTCCGATGAGCAGGACCGCGACCGCGGGGTGCCAGGCCTCGGCGCCGACCGCGAGCGCGGCGCACAGGCCGAGCAGGGCGCCGCACAGCGCGTGGTCCCGCCACCGGACGCGCGGCCGACCACTGCGCCACGTTCCGCTCCCTGGAGCCCACGGCCCCCTTCGAACCGCTTCCGGCGTGCCCATACGCAGGGGCCTCCCGTTCCTCACTGCCCCGCCCCGCCTGGGTGAACGGCCCACTATGGCCCACCGGTCCGACCGCCACCGCCCGATGACCCGCATCGGTTCGGAGCCGACCGGAACTGGTCACTCTCCGTCGCCTTCCGTCCGGTGTCCGGGGCGGGGTGTGCGGTTACCGGCCCGGCTCGGCGGAACGCGGGGAGCCGGGGCCCGGGACGGAGCAGACTGTGGCCGTGGAAACGCTGCCCGTCGAGGTCACCCGGTTCATCGGCCGCGAGGCCGAACTCGGCTATCTGGAACAGGAGCTGAGCGATCACCGGCTGCTCACCCTGACCGGCGTCGGCGGGGTCGGCAAGACCCGGCTCGCCGCCCGCCTCGCGCTGCGCGCGGGGCCGCGCGTCGCCGACTCCGTCTGCTTCGTGCCGCTGTCCCCGCTGCGCGACCCGACGCTGCTCGGCAACGTCCTGCTGGAGGAGCTGCGGCTCGCCGACAACTCCAACGAGGACGCCGTCGACGTCGTCGCCCAGTGGCTCGCCGACAAGCGGGTCCTGCTGGTCCTCGACACCTGCGAGCATCTGCTCGACGACTGCGCGGGGCTCGTCCGCAGGCTGCTCGACGGGGCGCCCGGACTGCGGGTCCTCGCGACGAGCAGGCAGCCGCTCGGCCTCGCCGACGAGCACCGGTTCGCGGTCGCGCCGCTGCCCGTGACCGCGGACGGCGACGAGGGGCGGCCCGGCGACGCGGTCGCGCTCTTCGCCGACCGGGCGGCGCTCGCCTCGCCCGGATTCCGGCTCGGTGCGGGTGAGCGGGCCGTCGTCGAGGCCGTCTGCCGGCACCTCGACGGCATCCCGCTCGCCATCGAGCTGGCCGCGGCCCGGCTCTCCGAACTGCCCCTGGAGCGGCTCGGATCGCTGCTCGGCGACCGCCTCGACGCGCTGACCGCCACCTCCGCGCACGCGGGGCCGCCGCGCCACCGCACGCTGCGCGCCACCATCGGCTGGAGCCACGAACTGTGCACTCCGCTCGAACGGCTGCTGTGGGCGCGGCTCTCCGTGTTCACCGGCGGCTTCGACCCGGCGGGCGCGCGGGCCGTGGGGCGCGGCGGGCCGCTCGACGCGGACGCGGTGGCCGGGGCGCTCTCCGGGCTCGTCGCGAAGTCGCTGGTGCGGCGGCGGCCCGGCGGTCGCCACGACATGCTCGACACGGTCCGCGAGTTCGGGGCGTCGTGGCTCGAACAGCTCGGCCCCGGCGAGGTGGCGGGGGCGCGGCGCAGGCACCGGGACTTCCACCTGGACCTCGCGCGGCGGGCCGACGCGGGCTGGATGGGGCGCGAGCAGGAGCGCTGGTACGAGCGGCTGATCACGGACCACGCCAACTTCCGCACGGCGCTCGACTTCTGCCTGGAGACCCGCGACGGACCGGCCGCCCAGCGGCTGTGCGGGCACCTGTGGATCCTCTGGTTCCCGTGCGGATTCGCCCGTGAGGGCCGCAGGTACGCGGAGGCCGCGCTCGCCCTGCCGGAGCGGCCGGGGCCCGAGTACGCGCTGGCCCTGTGGGCGCGGGCGACGGCGGCGCTCTCGCAGGGCGACACGGAGACGGGCCTGAAGGTGGCGGGCCTGTTCCGCGACCGCTCTCTGCCGACGCCGTCGCCGGAGCTGGTGATGGCCACCGCCTACCTGGAGAGCACCTCGCTGTGTCTGATGGGCCGGCTGCGGGAGGCGGCGGAGGTCATCGACGCCGCTCCGGACCTGCGCGGATACGTCGGTCCCTACGACTCGGCCTGGTGCCTGTCGACGGCCGGGCGGGCGCTCGTGCACGTCCTGTCGGGCGAGTTCGCGGAGGCATCCAGGGTGGCGCGCGCCCTCGAGGAGGAGTGCGGGCGTCGCGGCGAGCGCTGGTCGCACACCTGGGCCAGCTGGGCGGCGGCCCTCGCGGCGAACGGGCAGGGGCGCCCCGACGAGGCGGCGCGGCACGCCCTCGCCACCATCGCGGGCAAGTCCCGGTTCCGCGACCGTGTCGGGGTCGCGCTCGCGGTGGAGGCGCTCGCCTCCTCCCTGAGCGCGCTCGGCGAGTTCCGTCGCTCGGCACGGCTCCTCGGCATCGCCCAGCGGATGTGGCTCGGCCTGGGCCGCCCCCAGCTGGGCTCGCCCGAACTGGTGGCCACCCGGCGCCGCACTGAGCTGCGCATCAGGGAGGCCGTCGGCGACAGCACGTACGAGGCGCAGTACGCGGCGGGCCTGGAGATGGAGACGGCGGACGGCATCGCCTACAGCCTGGCCACGCCTTCCGGCTGACCGCGCCGCGCGCCGCTACGCTCCCCGCATGATCACAGGGGCGCACACCATCCTCTACTCCTCCGACGCGGACGCCGACCGGGCCTTCCTCCGCGACGTGCTCGGCTTCCCGCACGTGGACGCCGGAGGCGGCTGGCTGATCTTCGCGGCGCCGCCCTCCGAGCTGGCGGTGCATCCGACGGACGACGCACCCCGGCACGAGCTGATGCTGATGTGCGACGACGTGCACGCGACCGTCGCCGAACTGACCGCGAAGGGCGTCGAGTTCACGTCCGGCGTCCAGGAGCTGCGCTGGGGCCGCCTCACGTCGCTCCGGCTTCCGGGCGGCGGCGAGCTGGGCCTGTACGAGCCTCTGCACCCGACGGCGGCGTCACGAGCCCCGACTCGTACGCCGTGATCACCAGCTGCGCCCTGTCGCGTGCGGCCAGCTTGCCCATGATGCGGCTGACGTGGGTCTTCGCGGTGAGCGGGCTGAGCCCGAGGGCCTCGGCGATCTCCGCGTTGTTGAGCCCGCGCGCGACGAGCGTCAGCACCTGAAGCTCGCGCTCCGACAGCTGCCCCAGGGTCCCGCAGGCGGGCGCGGGCACGTCGGGCGCGCGCAGCACGCGGGCGATGAGCCGGGCGGTGGGTCCTGGCGACAGCAGCGACTCCCCCGCGGCCACCACCCGGATCGCGTCCAGGAGTTCGGCCGGCCTGGTGTCCTTGACCAGGAACCCGGACGCGCCGGCCCGCAGCGCCTCGACGACGTGCTCGTCGGTGTCGTACGTGGTGAGCACCAGCACCTTCACGCCCGACAGCTCCTCGTCCGCGGCGAGCAGCCGGGTGGCCTCGATGCCGTCGATGTCGGGCATCCGGATGTCCATGACGACGAGGTCGGCCCGCGTCTGCCGGGCGAGCGCCACGGCCTCGCGCCCGGTCCCGGCCTGCCCCACGACCTCCATGCCCGGGGCGGACTCCACGAGCATGGCGAAGGCGGCACGGACGAGCGTCTGGTCGTCGGCGAGCAGCACGCGGACACGGGTCACGCCTCGACCTCCCCGAGCCCGTGGGCGGCGGCGTACGGCAGCGCGGCCCGCACCTCGAAGCCGCCCTCCGCGCGCGGTCCCGCGTCCAGCGCCCCTCCGACGCTGCGCGCCCGCTCCCGCATGCCCACCAGGCCGAAGCCCGGCTCCGCCGTCGAGGGCCCCGCCCCCACCCCGTCGTCCACCACGGACACCTCCACCGCACCGGACGCCGCGCGCAGCGCGACGCTCACCGACAGACCCGCCCCACCGTGCCGTACCGCGTTCGTCAGCGCCTCCTGCACGATCCGGTACGCCGCCGCGCCCACCGCCGCGGGAACCTCCGGCACGTCGACGTCGCAGCGCACGGTGGCGCCCGCCGTGCGCGCCGCCTCCGCCAGCTCCGGTATCCCGTCCACGCCCGGCAGCGGGCCCCGCGCCTCGTCCGGCGACGAGCGCAGCACCTCAAGCGTGGCGCGGAGTTCGCCGCGCGCCGAGCGGCAGGTCTCCGCGATGTCGTCGAGCGCCTTGGCGACGGCGGCCCGGTCGAGCCGGTCCGGATCGGCGTTCAGGACGTGCGCCGCGACGGACGTCTGCACGCCGACGAGCGTGATGCTGTGCGCGAGCAGATCGTGCAGGTCGCGCGCCACCCGCAGCCGTTCCTCCGCGACCCGCCGCCGCGCCTCCTCCTCCCGCGTCCGCTCCGCCCGCTCGGCCCGCTCCACGACGGACGCCAGGTACTGCCGGTGCACCCGCACGTACACGCCCAGGAGCAGCACGACGACGATCCACCCGGAGACCCGCAGCGCCTGCGTGCCCTCGGCCATGCCGTGGCCGAACTTGACCGCGAGCATCAGGCCGACGACGCCGACGCCGATCAGCACCGTGCGTCGCGGCCGTCCCGTCATCGCGACGGTGAACAGCCCGCACAGCGAGCCGAGCAGCGGCGCCGTGTGGTGGAAGTCCAGCGCGTGGTACGGCAGGACCAGCGCGACGAGCGCGAGGAACGCGGCGAGCGGTGCCCGGCGCCGCCACACCAGCGGCACGTGCGCGCCGACGAGCAGCGCCCAGCCGACGGCCGTCGGCTGCCGTCCGTCGGCGGGCACGAACAGCGCCACGCACACGTCGGCGACCGCGAGCGCCGCGGCGAGCAGCGCGTCCGCGCGCCGTACGCGGCCGGGGTCCGGCGGGCCGGGGCGCCGTGCCGCGGCCCCGGGCAGGAGGAGACGTGTCACGTCCACCGCCCCATCTTCGGTCATGGGCGCGCCCCTCCGGCAGGGAGGGGCGCGCCACCACTTGCGTACGTCCCGGGTTCAGGGGGTCGGAGCGAGCTCCCGTTCCTGCGCGGGCGGCGGCGCGGCCTCGTCGCGCGCCCGGGACAGCGGCCCCGGCCACCACACCTTCCGCCCGAGGGCGTACGACGCCGACGTGACGAGGTACGTGCGGACGAGGAAGGTGTCGAGCAGCACCCCGACCGCGATCACGAAGCCCAGCTCGACGAGTTGGACCATCGGCATGCTGGTGAGCACGGAGAACGTGGCCGCGAGGACGAGGCCCGCCGACGCGATCACCGCCCCTGTCGTGCGCAGCGCGGTCAGCGCCGCCGCCCCGGTGGGCGCCCCGCCGAGCACCTCCTCGCGCATCCGGTGCATCAGGAAGATCCCGTAGTCGACGCCGAGGGCGACGAGGAACACGAAGGACAGCAGGCCGAGCCCCGGGTCGGTGCCGTCGAAACCGAACAGCGGCCCGAAGACGAGCCCGCCGATGCCGAGGGCCGCGCCCCACACCGCGACGACGGCGGTGAGCAGCAGCAGCGGCGCGACGAGGCTGCGCAGCAGCACGACGAGGATCAGCAGCACGGCGGCGAGCACGATGGGCACGACGACGAGCCGGTCGCGGGCGTTGGTGTCCTTCAGGTCGAGCTGTTCGGCGCTCGGCCCGCCGACGTAGGCGCCCTGCCCGTCGAGTCCTTCGCGCAGCGCCTCAAGGGTGGCGGTCTCGGCCGGGGTCTGCGGCGCGGCCTTCGCGACGACGTCGATCTCGGTCCAACCGCCGCCGCTGCGGCCGCTGTTCGCCCGGGACACGCCGTCGGTGGCGCGTGCCGTGGCGAGTGCTTCCCCCGCCTTTCCGGTCGGCGCGATGACGGTGATGGGCTGGCTGCTCGACTCCGGGTAGGCGTCGGCGAGAGTGCGCATCGCGACGACCGAGTCGGGCCTGTCGGTGAAGGAGTCCTCCTGCTCGAGGCTGCCGGGCAGCGCGAACGAGCCGAGCGCGAGCGCCCCGAGCAGCACGGCGCCGACCCCGAGGACGGCGCGCGGCCTGCGCCCCGCCGACGAGCCCATCGCCGTGAACAGCGACCTGCGCTCCTTGGGCCGCGAGCCGAACGCGGGCACCAGCGGCCAGAACACCCGCCGGCCGAGCAGCACGAGCACGGCGGGCAGCAGCGTCAGCATGGCGACGAGCGCGCACAGCACGCCGACGGCGCCCAACGGGCCCATGCCGCGGCTGGAGTTGAGGTCGGCCGCCAACAGGCACAGCAGCCCGGCGGCCACGGTCGCGGACGAGGCCAGCACGGCGGGCCCGCAGCCGCGCAGGGCCGCGCGCATCGCCTCGTACGGCCGCTCGAACCTCCTGAGTTCCTCCCGGTACCGCGACACGATCAGCAGCGCGTAGTCGGTCCCCGCGCCGAACACGAGAATCGTCATCACGCCCTGGCTCTGCCCGCTGATGGTCGTCCCGAAGGCCTGGTTGAGGCCGTACGCGACGCCCATCGACAGGAAGTCGGCGACGCCGGCCACGGCGAGCGGCACGAGCCACAGGAACGGGCTGCGGTAGATCAGGATCAGCAGCAGGGCGACGACGGCGACGGTGGTGTAGAGCAGCGGCCCGTCGAGCGACTGGTAGACCTCGGACGCGTCGGTGGCCAGCGCCCCTGGCCCGCCGACGTCGACGCCCATCCCCGCGGTGTCGTGCGCGACGTCCCGCACGTCGTTCACGAACGCGTCGCGCGCCTTCTCGTCCGTGCCGGGGCCGGTGCTCGCGACGGGGTACATCAGGGTGTCCCCGCTCTTCGACGGCACTCCCTCGGGCGCCTTCACGAGATCCAACTCGCGGTCGACCTCGGCGACTTGCCGCGCGGCGGTCTCCCGGTCGGCGGCGGTGAGGCCGCCGTCCCGGTGGTACACGAGCACCAGCTCGGTCGTCTCGCCGCCCGGCAGCCGCTCCTGGATCTTCGCGACCTGCGTCGAGTCCGCGCTCGCGGGCAGGTAGTCGACGGCCCGGTCGTGCTGTACGTCGCCGAGCTTCCCCGCGAAGGGCCCCGCGAGCGCGAGCACGGCGATCCACAGCGCGAGCACCCCCCAGGGAACCGCGATCCGCCTCATGGGTTGACCCCTCTCCGGTATCGAAATCCAGCACCACCAGATTCCGACCGAGAAGGCCCCACCACGTCGCCCGACGGGCCGACTTACCGGGTACTGCGCGGGGCGTCATGAGCGACCGCGTACTCCCCGGGGAGTAACGGCCCCGGGGTGCGAGCCCGGCTCAGCTGGGCGTTCGCGCGGCGGCCAGCAGCAGCTCGCCCACCTCATCCGTGCACAGCGTGAGCGCGGCGCCCACCGTGCCGAGCACATCCCGCTCCCCCGCCGAGTACACCCCGTCCGCCAGCGCGATCCTCGCCCCTTGCAGCAGGATCGACTCCCGCCCGGCCGGAGCGAGATGCTGGGCCAGCGGGTCGAGCGCCTCGTGCAGCTCTATGGCGAGCCCTGCCCCCGCCCCGCACTGCTCGGCGACCCGCCCCGCGTCGGTCATCAACGCGTCGACGAGCGCCGCGAGTTGTTCCTCGGAGGTGTCCTCGAAGCCGGCTTCCCGCAACGTACCGACCGCGCACTCGAGCGCGAGCGGAGACGTTCCGCCACCCGCGAGGACCGCGAGGACGACGGTGTGCACGGCGTCGCGCAGCATCGCGGAGAAGCGGTGCGTGGTGGGGTGGTCGAGGGCGTCCGTGCCGTACCGGCCCTGGCAGGCCGCGCATTCGACGACGGGCCCGGCCTGTCCGCGCGGCACGACGGGGACGCCGAGGAGGACCAAGCGGCGTTTGCCGGTTCGGCGTTGGTAGTTGCGATCGCCGCCGCAGCCGGGGCAGAAGAACTCACCGTCGCCCACGGTGGTCCATATGGTGTGCACACCGAACACCCGCGAGAGCCCGGTCAGTCCCATGCGTCCATGATTCGGCAGCACGTCGCACACCTCCCGTCGTGGCGCCGCATCATCGCGGCGTTGGCGTGATGTTAGCCACATTGTTGATGCGGCGTCAGTACCTTGGTCACGCCGAGGTCACGGAACCGCTCGTTCCTGGCCGGTACGCGACGCGGCCCCGGACACCCACAAAAGGTGCACGGGGCCGAGTCGTTCCAGCTCAGGACCGTCAGCGGGTCGCGCGGTTGACCGCGGAGACGACCGCCTTCAGCGAGGCACGTGTCGTGTTCGCATCGATGCCGATGCCCCACAGAACCTTGTCGCCGATGGCCACCTCGATGTACGAGGCGGCGACGGCGGAGGCGCCCTCGCTCATCGTGTGCTCCTGGTAGTCCAGCAGCCGCGCGTCGATGTCGATGCCCTGCAGGGCGTGGAAGAAGGCGGAGATCGGACCGTTGCCGGTGCCGACCAGGACCTGCTCCTCGCCGTCGACCTCGGCCTCGACGGTCAGGGTGTCGACGCCGTCCTTGTCGGTGGTCGTCTGCCCGTTCTTGACCTGGATGCGGCCCCATGGGTTGCCCGGGTTCGGCAGGTACTCGTCCTGGAAGACGCTCCAGATGTCCTTCGGCGTGACCTCGCCACCCTCGGCGTCCGTCTTCTGCTGGATGACCTTGGAGAACTCGACCTGCATACGGCGCGGCAGGTCCAGGCTGTGGTCGTTCTTCAGGACGTACGCGATGCCGCCCTTGCCGGACTGCGAGTTGACGCGGATGACGGCCTCGTAGGAGCGGCCGACGTCCTTCGGGTCGATCGGCAGGTACGGGACGGCCCACTCGATGTCGTCGACGGTCTTGCCGGCCTTCTGGGCGCGGACCTCCATCGCCTCGAAGCCCTTCTTGATGGCGTCCTGGTGGGAGCCGGAGAAGGCGGTGTAGACGAGGTCGCCCGCGTAGGGGTGGCGCGGGTGGATCTCCATCTGGTTGCAGTACTCGGCCGTGCGACGGATCTCGTCGATGTCCGAGAAGTCGATCTGCGGGTCGACGCCCTGCGAGAACAGGTTCATGCCCAGGGTGACCAGGTCGACGTTGCCGGTGCGCTCGCCCTGGCCGAACAGGCAGCCCTCGACGCGGTCGGCGCCCGCCATGACGGCCAGCTCGGCGGCGGCGACGGCGGTGCCCCGGTCGTTGTGCGGGTGCACCGACAGGCAGACGAACTCGCGGCGGGTCAGGTGGCGGCCCATCCACTCGAAGCGGTCGGCGTGCGTGGACGGCGTCGAACGCTCCACGGTGGCGGGCAGGTTCAGGATGATCTCGCGGTCCGGGCCGGGCTGCCACACGTCGCAGACGGCCTCGCAGACCTCCAGGGCGAAGTCCAGCTCGGTGTCCGTGAAGATCTCCGGCGAGTACTGGTAGCCGAAGGTGGTCTCCGGGCCCAGCAGCTTCTCCGCGTACTCCATGACCAGGCGGGTGCCGTCGACGGCGATCTTCTTGATGTCGTCGCGGGAGCCGCGGAAGACGACCTCGCGGAAGACCGGCGCCGTCGCGTTGTACAGGTGCACGGTGGCGCGCTTGGCGCCGACGATGGACTCCACGGTCCGGGCGATCAGGTCCTCGCGGGCCTGGGTCAGCACGGAGATCGTGACGTCGTCGGGGATGGCCCCCGGCTCCTCGATGATCGAGCGTACGAAGTCGAAGTCGGTCTGCCCGGAGCTGGGGAAGCCGACCTCGATCTCCTTGTAGCCCATCTTCACCAGCAGGTCGAACATCTCGCGCTTGCGGGCGGGCGACATCGGGTCGATCAGGGCCTGGTTGCCGTCGCGCAGGTCCGTGGAGAGCCAGCGGGGCGCCTTGGTGATCCGGTTGTCGGGCCAGGTGCGGTCCGGGATGTCGACCTGCTCGTACTGGCCGTACTTGTGGATCGGCAGGGCGGAGGGGCGCTGGAAGTTCGGCATGATGCGTGGGCTCCTAGAAAGGTGGCCGGTCAGTCGGCCGACGGCGCAACGCCAAACTCCGCGGGGAGGGGGTCGGCCTCGACTACAGGCCCTCGCCGCGGCAGCTAAGGAGAAGCAGCCCGTAACGCATGATGCACAGCAGCTTAGCCGACTCCCGCTGATCGCAAAGGGCCGTATCAGTATGCGGGACCGGGAGCAGGTAACGGGTAAGAGGTGATCAATACCTCTATTTCGCTAATCATGGTGGCAGGTAGTGACAGCGGCATGACCCAGTGCCACATTGCCTCGCATGACCGCGAAATCCACGGGGAACCCAGCGGGGTTCGAGCCCGTTTTCTGCACCATCGTGCCGCCCCACGTCCTCGACAAGGCAGCTCAGAGCGAGGACTCCGCGATCGCCGCCCGCGCCCGCCGCTCCCTGGAGCGCGACGCCTTCGAGCGCACGCACCGCCGGATGACGACCGTCATCGGCGCGCCCTCCGTCGCCCCGCCGGCCGGCGTGTCGGGCCAGAAGCCGCACCGCACCATCTACGACGCCAGGCACCGCACGGAGCTGCCGGGGCGGAAGGTGCGCGGCGAGGGGGACAAGCCCGGCAAGGACGCCACCGTCAACCGCGCGTACGCGGGGCTCGGCGCGACGTTCGAGCTGTACCTGGAGAAGTTCTCCCGCCACTCGATCGACGGCAACGGACTGCCGCTGAACGCGACGGTGCACTACTCCGAGGACTACAACAACGCGTTCTGGAACGGCGAGCAGATGGTGTTCGGCGACGGTGACGGGGAGATCTTCCTCGACTTCACCATCCCCGTCGACGTCATCGGCCACGAGCTGACCCACGGCGTCACGCAGTACACGGCGAACCTGACGTACTTCGGCCAGCCGGGCGCGCTGAACGAGTCGATGTCGGACGTCTTCGGCTCCCTCATCAAGCAGTACACGCTGGGCCAGACCGCCGCCGAGGCCGACTGGCTGATCGGCGCGGGGCTGCTCGCGCCGCGCGTCACCGGGGTCGCCCTGCGCTCCATGAAGGCGCCCGGCACGGCGTACGACGACGACGTCCTCGGCAAGGACCCGCAGCCCGCCGACATGGACCACTTCGTGAAGACGGGCCGGGACAACGGCGGGGTGCACATCAACTCCGGCATCCCCAACCACGCGTTCTACATCCTGGCCGACTCGCTCGGCGGGCACGCGTGGGAGCGGGCGGGCCAGATCTGGTTCGACACGCTGACCGGCGGCGAGCTGAAGCAGGACTGCCTGTTCGCCGACTTCGCCAAGGCGACCGTGAAGGCCGCGCAGGCCCGCTACGGCGGCGGCGAAGAGTACCAGTCGGTCCTCAAGGCCTGGGAACAGGTCGGCGTTCCTACCCAGTAGGCGCCGCTTGGAGTAGACAGGGACCCATGCGTATTCACGTATCGCGCACGGGCGGATTCGCCGGCATCGACCGGCACGCCGAGGTGGACACGGCGGGCCGGTCCGATGCCCACGAGTGGCAGGCCCTGGCCGAGAAGGCCGTGGCCGCCGGCCGGGACACCCCGCCGATAGGGGTCCCGGACGGCTTCAGCTACACGATCACCGTGGACGGAAGGACCGTCTACTGCGCGGACCCCCGCCTCACGGAGGAACAGCGCAAACTGATCTCCCGCGTCCTCAAGGAAGGCGCCTAGCTAGAGCACCCCGGCGTCCCGCGCCGTCCACACCGAGGGGAACACGGGCCGGTAGCCAAGCTCGTGCCGGATACGGTCCGTGGACATCACCGAATGCCACGGGTCCGCCGCCTTCTCGTACGCCTCGGGCGGCACCGGGACGCCGCCGAGGCCGAGGATGTCGACCGTGGTCACCGGCGCGTCGTCCGCGATGTTGTACACGCCGGCGGCGCCGGACGCGTACAAGAGCCTGCGCAGTCCTTGCGCCACATCCACGTGGTGCCCCATGTGCAGCCGCTGCATCGCGGGCCACGCGACAGCCCACTCCAGCACGGCGTCCAGGTGCGGGTCCCCGTCGCCGTACACGAAGGGCAGCCGCCCGATCCGCAGGTCGTCGAGGCCTTCCATGGCGCCGAGGGCCCGCTCGGCCTCCCACTTGGACTGCGGGTAGGCGCCCCACAGCTGTCCGCCCGGCCGGGTCTCGTCGCCCTCGACCAGCGGCCTGCCGCGCCCCTCGCCGTATACGAGGCCCGTGCTGACCTGCACGAACCGGTGCACGCCCGAGGCCACCGCGGCCCTGCCCAGCTCGATCGCCGCGTCCCGGTTGACCGCCCGCGCCTCCTCGTCGGGCACCCCGCGGAAGGCCGCGGCGACGTTCACCACGCGGTCCGCGCCCGCCGTCGCCTTGCCCAGCACCTCCACGTCCCTCAGATCGCCGACGACGACGTCGGCGCCGAGCTCCGCGAAGCGCTCGCCGCGCGCCGCGTCCCGTACGAGCACCCGCACCCGGTCGCCCTGCGGCGCCGCCTTCAGAAGGCGCGGCACGAACCGCCGCCCGACCTGCCCCGTCGCGCCCGTCACCAGTGTCAGCATGGCCGCCTCCTCGTTGTCGTAGCCATGCTCCGAAGCCTGTGGCAGCGGCCGCCGGGGCGGGAGAGACGCGCTTGTCCAGGGAGCGGCACTCCCTGGCTGAGCACTGGATACGGGACGGGCCCCGCGCGATCCTGAAGGGGTGAACCGAGCCGAACTCGCCGACTTCCTGCGCCGCTGCCGCGGCCGCCTCAGCCCGTCCGACGTGGGCATGACCGCGGGCCCGCGGCGCCGCACCCCCGGTCTGCGCCGCGAGGAGGTGGCGCAGCTCGCCGGGATGTCCACGGACTACTACACGCGCCTGGAGCAGCGGCGCGGCTCGCACCCCTCGCGGCAGATGCTGACCGCGCTGGCCCGGGCGCTGCGCCTGACCGACGCCGAGCGCGACCATCTGTTCCATCTGGCGGGCGACGAGCCGCCCCGGCCCGGCGGCTCGTCCGCGCATGTGCGGCCGGGGCTGCTGCTGATCCTGGACCGGCTGCACGATCTGCCGGCGAGCGTGATGAGCGACTGGGGCGAGATGCTGGCGCAGAACGCGATGTCGGTGGCGCTGACCGGCGACCACACGGGCACCAACCTGATCCGTCGCTGGTTCACCGACCCGCAGGGTCGCACGCTGGCCCCGCCCGAGCGGCACGAGGAGCACAGCCGCGCCCATGTGGCGAGCCTGCGCGCGGTCAGCGCGGCCCGCCCGGACGATCCGGGGCCCGCCGCCCTCGTGGCCGAGCTCCGGGCCGCGTCACGGGAGTTCGAGGAGCTGTGGGCCTCGCACGAGGTGGTGGTGCGCCGCCCTTCGCCGAAGCGTTTCCTGCATCCCGTGGTCGGCGCCCTCGACCTGGACTGCGAGGTGCTGGTCGGCGACGGGCACAGCCAGCAGCTCGTCGTGCACTCGGCGCGGCCGGGCACGGAGACGTACGAGCGCCTGGAGCTGCTGCGGGTGGTCGGGCTTCAGGACCTGCAGCCGAGCAGCCCGTGACGGGTCAGAAGCCGAGCTTGCGGAGCTGGCGGGGGTCGCGCTGCCAGTCCTTGGCGACCTTGACGTGCAGGTCGAGGTAGACGGGCGTGCCGAGCAGGGCCTCGATCTGCTTGCGGGACTTGATGCCGACGTCCTTCAGGCGCTTGCCCTTGGGGCCGATGATGATGCCCTTCTGGCTGGGCCGCTCGATGTAGACGAAGGCGTGGATGTCGAGGAGCGGCTTGTCGGCGGGGCGGTCCTCGCGCGGCAGCATCTCCTCCACCACGACGGCGATGGAGTGCGGCAGCTCGTCGCGGACGCCTTCGAGGGCGGCCTCGCGGATCAGCTCGGCCACCATGACCTGCTCGGGCTCGTCGGTGAGGTCGCCCTCCGGGTAGAGCGTCGGCCCCTCCGGCAGCATCGGGATCAGCAGATCGGCCAGCAGGTCCACCTGCTTCTCGCCGACCGCCGACACCGGGACGATCTCCGCCCACTCGATGCCCAGCTCCTTGCCGAGCTGGTCGATGGCGATGAGCTGCTCGGCGAGCGTCTTGCTGTCGACGAGGTCCGTCTTGGTGACGATGGCGACCTTCGGCGTCTTCTTGATCGACGCGAGTTCCTTCGCGATGAACTTGTCGCCGGGGCCGAGCTTCTGGTCCGCGGGCAGGCAGAAGCCGATCACGTCGACCTCGGCCCACGTGGTGCGCACCACGTCGTTGAGCCGCTCGCCGAGCAGCGTGCGCGGCTTGTGCAGGCCCGGGGTGTCCA
The DNA here is from genome assembly GCF_052245995.1 of Streptomyces sp. SDT5-1. Classification (NCBI taxonomy): domain Bacteria; kingdom Bacillati; phylum Actinomycetota; class Actinomycetes; order Kitasatosporales; family Streptomycetaceae; genus Streptomyces; species Streptomyces sp. SDT5-1. The sequence continues at coordinate 3,147,058 of NZ_CM125963.1, forward strand.
CCAGGATCAGCTGGGCGTCGGGGCGGTGCACGATGCCGCGGACGGTGTGCCGGGTGGTCTGCGGCCGGTTCGAGGTGATGGCCACCTTCTTGCCGACCAGAGCGTTCGTGAGGGTGGACTTGCCCGCGTTGGGGCGGCCGACGAAGCAGGCGAAACCGGCGCGGTGGGCGGGTTCGGCAGCGGGGGTGTGAACGCTCATGGCGCCCATTGTCCCCGATGACGGAGGTGCCGCAGCACAGTGAGGTGCCGGTAACCACGCGGCAACAAGAAACACGGCGGAAACGAACACGTGCGGTTCCGGAAACGCGGAGCCGTGACGCTGAAGCGCATGCCTGCCACCACCGTGCCCCTCGCCGCACCCGCCATCGACACGGGTGACACCGCCTGGCTGCTCGCCGCGACCGCCCTCGTCCTCCTCATGACACCCGGGCTCGCCCTCTTCTACGGCGGCATGGTCCGCACGAAGAGCGTCCTGAACATGCTGATGATGAGCTTCGTGTCGATCGCCCTCGTCACGGTGGTGTGGCTGGTCGCGGGCTACTCGCTCGCCTTCGGCGACGACGCGTTCGCCGGGCTGATCGGCGGGCTGCAGCACGTGGGCATGGCCGGGGTCGGGCCCGCGTCGGTGACCGGCACGGTCCCCACGTTCCTCTTCACCACGTTTCAGCTGACGTTCGCGATCCTCACGGCGGCGCTGATCAGCGGGGCGGTCGCGGACCGTACGAAGTTCGGGGCGTGGCTCGTCTTCGTACCGGTGTGGGCGCTGCTCGTATACGTTCCCGTGGCGCACTGGGTGTGGGGCCCGGGAGGGTGGATCAGCACGCATCTCGGTGCGCTCGACTTCGCGGGCGGCCTGGTCGTGGAGATCGCGTCCGGCGCGTCCGGGCTCGCCCTCTGCCTGGTTCTCGGCCCGCGCATCGGCTTCAAGAAGGACGCGATGCGCCCGCACAACCTGCCGATGGTGGTCATGGGCGCGGGGCTGCTGTGGTTCGGCTGGCTGGGCTTCAACGGGGGCTCGGCGCTCGGCGCGAACGGGGTCGCGGCGGCCTCCCTCTTCAACACCCTGATCGCGGGCTGCACGGGGCTGCTGGGCTGGCTGTTCGTCGAGCAGAAGCGGGACGGGCACCCGACGACGTTCGGCGCGGCGTCCGGTGCGGTGGCCGGACTCGTCGCGATCACGCCGGCGTGCGGGGTCGTGGGCGTGCCGGGAGCGGCGGTGGTGGGCCTTGCCGCCGGTGTGGTCTGCTCCTACGCCGTCGCGTGGAAGCTGCGCTTCTCCTACGACGACTCCCTCGACGTCGTCGGCGTGCACTTCGTCGGCGGCGTGGTGGGCACGGTGCTCATCGGCCTGTTCGCGACGTCGGCGATGACGGGCTCCCCGGCGAAGGAGGGCCTGCTGTACGGGGGCGGGCTCGCCCAGCTCGGCAAGCAGCTGCTCGCGGTGCTGGTGGTGGCGGCCTACACGTTCCTGGTGACGTACGGCATCGGCAAGGCCATCGACCGGCTGATGGGCTTCCGGGCCTCGGCGGACGACGAGACGACCGGGCTCGACCAGACGGCGCACGCGGAGAGTGCGTACGATCACGGCGTCCTCAGTGCCGCCCCCGTCGCCCGAAAGGTCGCGCCATGAAGCTGATCACCGCGGTCGTGAAGCCGTACCGCCTCGACGAGGTCAAGACCGCGCTGCGCGAGCTGGGCGTGGACGGCCTCACGGTGACGGAGGCCAGCGGCTACGGCCGTCAGCGCGGCCACACCGAGGTCTACCGGGGCGCCGAGTACCAGGTCGACCTGGTACCCAAGGTCCGTATCGAGCTCGTCGTCGAGGACGCGGACCTGGAACCGGCCATGGACGCGATCGTCCAGGCCGCCCGCACCGGCAAGATCGGCGACGGCAAGGTCTGGGCCACCCCGGTCGACACGATCATCCGCGTCCGCACGGGCGAACGGGGCCCGGACGCGATCTGAGGCTCCGCCCAGCGCCGCCTGAGTATCGGCGCGGGGCGAAGACACGGACTTCTCAGCCCCTGCGCCGCTTGAGTCCCGACCCGCGCGGGGCACGGACTTCTGCGCCGCTTGGGCGTCGCCCCGCGCGGAGGCACGCATTTTTCAGCCCCTGCGGCGATTGAGCAGCGGGGACCGGGGCGGAGCCCCGCGACGCAAGACCGGTGCAGCGCGCACAGCACGGGCATTTCAAGCCCCGGCGCCGCTCGACTCCCGGCCCGCGCAGAGGCACGGACTTCTCAGCCCCTGCGGCGATTGAGCAGCGGGGACCGGGGCAGAGCCCCGCGACGCAAGACCGGTGCGGCGCGCGCGGCACGGGCAGGCGCGGGCAAATCCAGCCCCTGCGGCGATTGAGCAGCGGGGGCCGGGGCGGAGCCCCGTGGCGTAAGGGCGGTGGGGCGGGCAGGGGGTCAGAGGCCCGCCTGGGGGGCGCAGAGGGGCCACGCGGACGGGCCCTGGGCCGCGAGCACCTTGTCGGCGACAGCCATCTGCTGCTGCGGCGTCGCCTGATACGCCGCCGGCGCGTACTGCGTACCGCCGAACGCCGCCCACGTCGACGGCGTGAACTGCAGCCCACCCGAGAACCCGTTCCCGGTGTTCGCCGCCCAGTTCCCACTCGCCTCGCACTGGGCGACGGACTGCCACTGGGCGTCGGACGCCCCCGTCGCGGCGGACGCGTCCCCCGTACCGGCGAGGACGAGCACCCCACTGGCGGCCGCAAGCACGGCGGCGGTACCGATACGACGAGCGCGGGCGGGACGGCGAAGAGCAGCGGTGAACACGAGGCAGAACCTTTGTTTGGGGACGTGGTCGGGTCACCCGCAGCGGGCGACCTCTCCACCGTGAGCCACGCGGAACCCCCGCCCCAGGGGCCGCCCGGCCCACCACCCCGCCCTTCCGTCCCCACCCGGCCCCCCGCTCCCCCGGGACCCACGCCCCGGGCCACACGTCCCACCGGCCGCCCACCACGCCCCCGTACCCCGTACGCACGACGCCCGCCGCCCCGGGCCGTAGGACCCCGGTGAGCGGCGGGCGTGAGCGTGGTCACACGCGCGTACGGTCGAACGCGGTCAGCCGGCCGCCAGCGTCTCCTTCACCGCGCCGTCGCCCCCGGCCAGGAACACCGGCGTACCGGCCCCGCCCAGATCCCGTACGGCCGCGAGGTCCTCGCCCGGCAGCGCGTCCGCCGCGGAGACGACGGCCGCCGCCTCCAGGGACTGCGCGCCGGAGGCCACCGCCATGGCGACGGCCGTCTGCAGCGCGCTCAGCTTCAGGGAGTCGAGGGCGACGGTGCCCGCGACGTACGTGCGCCCCGTCTCGTCGCGCACGGCCGCGCCCTCGGGCACACCGTTGCGGGCCCGCGCGGAGCGGGCCAGGGTGACGATCTTGCGGTCCTCGGGGCCGAGGTCGGTGCTCTCAGTCATGAGGCGAGCATAAGGAAGACGCCCGCCCGGCCCGTCACCCGGCCACCGGATACATCGCCCCGCGCCGCCCCTCCGGCGAGGCCAGCCACTCCAGCTTCGCCGCGGTGTCCGCCTCGGCGAGCGGCGTGTGCAGCACGACCGTCAGATCGGGCCGTGCGGGGATCTTCATCGCGGTCGACTCCAGGTGCAGCGCCCCGGCCACGGGATGCGTGAGCTCCTTGCGGACCTGCCCCTGCGCCTTGATGTCGCGGCGCTCCCACAGCTCGACGAACTCCGGGCTCAGCTCCTTGAGTTCGGCGACGACCTCCTGGAACCCCTCGTCGTCGGGGCACTCGGAGCAGGCGGCACGGAACTGGGCGACGACCGTCGCCGCGTTCTCCTCCCAACTCCCGCTCCGGGAGCGGTAGATGGGGTCGACGAAGAAGTCGATGACACAGTTCTGCCGGTTCTCGGGGCGCATCCCGAGGACCATCGCCGCCGCGTCGTTGTACATCACGCAGTTGTAGTACGCGTCCATGATGTGCGCGGGGAACGGCATCCAGGCGTCGATCAGCCGCTGCAACCCGTCACACATCTGCTGGTCACCGGGCTCCACCTCGTACGCGGGCGGGTTGAGCCCCGCGAGCACGTACAGATGCCTGCGCTCCGCGCTGGTCAGCTTGAGCACCCGCGCCACCGAATCGAGGACCTGCGGCGACACCGAGATGTCCCGGCCCTGCTCCAGCCACTGGTACCAGGACGCGCCGACCCCGGCGAGCACGGCGACCTCCTCGCGGCGCAGACCGGGCGTCCGCCTGCGGGCACCACCGTCGGGCAGCCCCGCCTCGGCCGGCGTGACCCGCGCCCTGCGGCTCATCAGGAACTCCCGCAGCTCGCTGAGCCGGTGCTTCTTGAGCGCTGCGCTCTCGGCCACGTAAGACTCCCCCCGTTGTCTGGTGGTGCGACCACCAGCATAAGTTCCCACTCTCCACGGTTATTCCGGTCGTACGAGGCTCATGGCCATGGCGATCGACACCTCATCCCCGACGGCCACCACCCAGGCCACCAGCCCTCAGGCGCCCCGCCTCTCGCGGCGCGACAAGCTCGTCCTCTTCGTCCTCTGCGCCGCCCAGTTCATGGTGGCGCTCGACTTCTCCGTGCTGAACGTGGCGCTGCCGGTGCTCGGCCCCGACCTCGGCATGAGCGCGTCGGCGCTGCAGTGGGCGGTCACCGCCTTCGCCCTCCCGTCCGGCGGCTTCCTGCTGCTCTTCGGTCGGATCGGCGACCTGTACGGGCGGCGCCGGATCTTCCTGTCCGGGCTCGCGCTGTTCGGCGCGGCCTCGCTGCTCGCGACGTTCGCGTGGGACCCGGCGTCGTTCCTGACCGGCCGCGCGCTGCAGGGCGTGGGCGCGGCGGCGATCGTGCCGACCGGCATGTCCCTGCTGACGACGACGTTCCCCGAGGGCCCGCAGCGGGACCGGGCGCTCGGCATCTCCGGCACCCTGATGTCCCTCGGTTTCACGGTCGGCATGGTCGCCGGCGGGGTCCTCACGGACGCGCTCGGCTGGCGCTCCACGATGGGCCTGCTGACCGTGTTCGCCGTGGTCGTGCTCCCGCTCGCGCCCGGACTGCTGCCCGAGTCCCGCACCCCGGACCGCCCGCGCCTCGACGTGCCCGGCGCCGTCACCGTCACCGGCGGGCTGCTCGCCGTCATCTACGCGCTGTCCACGGCCGCCGAGGTCGGCTTCGGCCGCGCCGACGTCCTGGTCACGCTCGTCGCGGGCCTCGCCCTGCTCGCCGCGTTCGGCTACGTCGAGTCCCGCAGCGCCCAGCCGCTGGTGTCGCTGCCGATGCTGCGCCGCCGCACCATCGCCTGGGGCAACCTGGGCGGCCTCGTCACCTTCTCGATGATGTCGACGATCGTCTTCGTGCTGACCCTGTACCTCCAGGAAGTGCTGCGCCTGTCGGCCTTCCAGACCGGTCTGGTCTTCGGCGTCCAGGGTGTCCTGTCGGTGGTCGCGGGCGCGTACACGCCCCGCGTCGTCGGCCGGCTCGGCGCCCGCCGCACGCTCGTCGGCTCTCTCGTCGGGCAGGGCCTGCTGATCGCGGCGCTCCTGGGCATCGGCACCGACGGCGCCTCGGTCTGGCTCGCGACGGCCGGCGTCTCGCTGGCCAGCGCCTTCCACCTCGGCGCGATCATCTCGTACGGCCTCACGGTCACCTCGGGTGTGCCGAACGAGGAGCAGGGCCTGGCCACCGGGCTCGTCACCTCGACCCAGCAGGTCGGCATCACCGTCGGCATCCCGCTGCTCGGCGTCCTCGCGACGACGTCCACGGACCTGCTGACCGGCGTGCACACCGTGATCGCCCTGGACGCGGCGATCGTGCTGGTGGCGGCGGCGCTGGTGGCACTCGGCCTGCGGAAGCGGCGCGGCTAGGGCCCTAGCCGCGGTCGAGCCGCAGCCGCTCGGCGCGCGGCAGGCCCGCCACCACCAGGTCGTACGAATCCTCGACGAGCTCCCGGACGAAACGGTCCGGGAGCTCGTGCACGGTCACCGTGTTCCAGTGCCGCTTGTTCATGTGCCAGCCCGGCACGATGACGCCCTCGTACTCGCCGCGCAGCCGCACCGCGTCGTCGGGGTCGCACTTCAGGTTGATGGTGAGCGGGCTGCCGTCGAGGTGACAGAGCGCGAACATCTTGCCGAGCACCTTGAAGACCGAGGTCTCCGGGTTGAACGGGAAGTCCTCCACCGCCGCGTTGAACGACAGGCAGAACGCTCGCAGCTCCTGGGGTGTCACCCGGCGATCTCCTTCTCCTGGTCGCCGACCGGCTCGGCGAGCACCGTCGCGATCTTGTTCCGGCGGCCCGCCGCCGCCTCCGCGGTGAGCCGCAGCTCCCGGCCGTCCGGCAGCGCCACCACGGACGAGGCGCCCGCGATCGGCACACGCCCGAGGGCCTTGGCGAGCAGCCCGCCGACCGTCTCCACGTCCTCGTCGTCGAACTCCTCGATGCCGTACAGCTCACCGAGGTCGCCGATGTCGAGCCGCGCGGTCACCCGGAACCGGTTGTCGCCCAGCTCCTCCACCGACGACACCTCGCGGTCGTACTCGTCGGTGATCTCGCCGACGATCTCCTCGAGGATGTCCTCGATGGTGACGATGCCGGCCGTGCCGCCGTACTCGTCGATGACGACGGCGACGTGCGTGCGCAGCTGCTGCATCTCGCGCAGCAGATCGCCCGCGTTCTTCGTGTCGGGGACGAACGTCGCCGGCCGCATCGCCGTGGAGACCAGCTCGGCCTCGGCGTCCCTGTTGATGTGCGTCTTGCGCGCGAGGTCCTTCAGGTAGACGACGCCGACGACGTCGTCCTCGCTCTCGCCGACCACCGGAATGCGGGAGAAACCCGACCTCAGCGCGAGCGTGAGCGCCTGCCGGATCGTCTTGTACCGCTCGATGACGACGAGGTCGGTGCGCGGCACCATCACCTCGCGCACCAGGGTGTCGCCCAGCTCGAAGACGGAGTGCACCATGCGGCGCTCCTCGTCCTCGATGAGGGACTCCTTCTCGGCGAGGTCGACCATGGCCCGCAGCTCGGCCTCGGAGGCGAACGGGCCGCGCCGGAAGCCCTTGCCGGGCGTCAGCGCGTTGCCGATGAGGATCAGGAGCGGCGGGATCGGGCCCATGATCCGGGCGAGCGGCAGCAGCACGTACGCCGCCGCGGTCGCGGTGTTCAGCGGATGCTGCCGGCCGATGGTCCGCGGGGACACGCCCACGGCCACGTACGAGACGAGGACCATCACGCCGATGGCGACGAGCAGCGCCTCCCACGTCGCGGTGAACTCCTCCAGGCACGCGTACGTGACGAGCGCCGCGGCGGCCATCTCGCAGGCGACGCGGACCAGCAGCGCCACGTTCAGATAGCGCGTCGGGTCGGCGGCGACCTGCGCGAGCTTCGCGCTGCCGCGCCGACCCGAGCGGACCGCCTCCTCGGCGCGGAAGCTCGACACCCTGGCGAGGCCGGCCTCGGCGCAGGCGGCGAGCCAGGCGACGACGACCAGGGCGACCGCCCCGGCGATCAGCGAGAAGCTCATGACACGGTCGGCGCCGGCGACGGCCCCGTCAGCCCCTGCTCCGCGCGCCAGCCGTCCACGATGCCCGCCTGGAGGCCGAACATCTCGGCCTTCTCGTCGGGCTCCTCGTGGTCGTACCCGAGCAGGTGCAGCACGCCGTGCACGGTGAGGAGCTGGAGCTCCTCGTCCATGGAGTGCTGCGTCGGCGCGTCCTCGCCCTGCTTCTTCGCGACCTCCGGGCACAGCACGATGTCGCCGAGGAGACCCTGCGGGGCCTCCTCCTCGTCCTTCGTCGGCGGGCGCAGCTCGTCCATGGGGAACGACATGACATCCGTCGGCCCCGGCAGGTCCATCCACTGCACGTGCAGCTGCTCCATGGCGTCGGAGTCCACCACGATCACGGACAGCTCGGACAGGGGGTGGATCCGCATCCGGCCGAGGGCGTAGCGGGCGATGTCGAGGATCGCCTGCTCATCGACCTCGGTTCCGGACTCGTTGTTGACGTCGATCGACATGACGCTGTTGGTTCTCTACTTCCCTCTGGGACGGCCCTTGCGGGTGCCGTTCTCCGTGCCGTGCTCGGTGTCGTACTTCTCGTACGCGTCGACGATACGGCCGACGAGCTTGTGCCGGACGACATCCTGCGAGCTGAGCCGCGAGAAGTGCACGTCCTCGACGTCCGCGAGGATGTCCTGAACCTGCCGCAGCCCGCTCTTCGTGCCGCCCGGCAGGTCGACCTGCGTCACGTCACCGGTGATGACGATCTTCGAGTCGAACCCGAGGCGCGTCAGGAACATCTTCATCTGCTCGGGCGAGGTGTTCTGCGCCTCGTCGAGGATGATGAAGGCGTCATTGAGGGTCCGGCCCCTCATGTAGGCCAGCGGCGCGACCTCGATGGTCCCCGCGGCCATCAGGCGCGGGATGGAGTCCGGGTCGAGCATGTCGTGCAGGGCGTCGTACAGCGGGCGCAGGTACGGGTCGATCTTCTCGTAGAGCGTGCCCGGGAGGAAGCCGAGGCGCTCGCCCGCCTCCACGGCGGGGCGGGTCAGGATGATCCGGTTGACCTGCTTGGACTGGAGGGCCTGCACGGCCTTGGCCATCGCCAGGTAGGTCTTTCCTGTGCCCGCGGGGCCGATGCCGAAGACGACGGTGTGCTTGTCGATCGCGTCGACGTACCGCTTCTGGTTCAGCGTCTTGGGGCGGATGGTGCGGCCGCGCGACGACAGGATGTTCTGCGTGAGGACCTCGGCGGGCGTCTCCTGGCCGTCGCTTCCGTCCGCCTTCAGCATGGCGATGGAACGCTCCACGGCGTCCTCGGTCATCGGTGCCCCCGTCCTCAGTACCAGCATCATCTCGTCGAACAGGCGCTGGATGAGGGCGACTTCCCTCGGCTCCCCGGTCGCGCTGATCTCATTGCCCCGGACGTGGATGTCGGCCTCCGGGAAGGCCTTCTCGATCACTCGCAACAGCGCGTCACCGGAGCCGAGGACCTCGACCATGGGGTGCTTCGGCGGGACGGTGAACTGTGCGCGGGCGCTGGATGGTGTCTGCGTCATGAGCCGGGCCGGTGGCCCTTGCTTCCTCCCCGTACGGGACTGCCTGCGGTGATGTACTCCACGCCCAAGGGTACGGCGCACCACCGACAACGCCGAGCGGGTTTCACCCCCACCGGTCACCCGCCGAGGGGGTCACGTCGTGCGGCCGAAGCCGATCGTGGGGACCGCGCGGCGCAGGGGCCAGGCGCGGGAGGTGTCGGGGAGGAGGGGGGCGAGGAAGGCGTAGCGGTCGAGGGCGGAGCGGTTCTGGTGGTCGTTCGACCGGACCTCCTTCCACCACACCGCCAGCTCCGACCAGCCGGGTGCCGACAGGGAGCCGCCGAACTCCTGGACGGAGAGCGCCGCGGTGAGACCCGCGAAGGCGAGGCGGTCGGCGAGCGGCCAGCCGGCGAGGGTGCCGGTGACGAAGCCGGCGACGAAGACGTCCCCCGCCCCCGTGGGGTCGAGGGCCTCGACCTCGATGGCCGGGACGGACGCCGTCTCGCCGGTCCGCCCGTCCACCGCGTACGCGCCTTCCGCCCCGAGCGTCACCACGGCCAGCGGAACGTGTTCGGCCAGCGCGTGCGCGGCGGCGCGCGGACAGGAGGTACGGGTGTAGCGCATCGCCTCCTCCGCGTTCGGCAGGAACGCCTCGCAGTGCTCGAGCCCCGGCAGCGCCGCGAGGTCCCAGCGCCCGGTGTCGTCCCAGCCGACGTCGCCGAAGATCAGCGTCCCGTGCCGGGCGGCCGTCGCGACCCACGGCTCCTCGATGCCGGGCGTGAGCGAGGCGACGGCGGCACGCGCGCGTGGCGGGCAGTCCGGCGCGGGCTCCTCGGGCGGCGGCTCGTGCCCGTGGCTGACCATGGTGCGCTCACCCTCGTACGCCATCGACACCGTGACCGGCGAGTGCCACCCCGGCACCGTGCGCGCGTAGCTGAGGTCGATGCCCTCGCCCTGTTCGAGGGCGTCCCAGCAGTACTCCCCGTAGTGGTCGTCTCCGAACGCCGCGGCGAGCGACGTCCGCAGGCCGAGCCGGGCGAGCGCCGTCGCCATGTTCGCGACCCCGCCGGGGCTCGACCCCATGCCGCGCGCCCACGACTCCGTCCCCCGCACGGGCGCGCTGTCGAGTCCGGTGAAGACGATGTCGAGGAAGACCGTGCCGGTGAGGTACACGTCGTAGGGCGGGTCGGCCGTCGTGCGCAGCGCCGCGAGGGGGTCCGTTCTGGGTCGTGTGGAGGTCACGTCGCGCTCCCTGGGTGGTACGGGTCCGGACAGTGTGCATGACCGGAACCCGTACGACGGGTGGTGACATCAACCCGTCACGAACCCGCCCCGTCCGGTCGTTACGATCGGCGCATGGCACAGAGCGAGCCCACCGAGCCGCCGCGCGGGGTGCGCGAGGTGAAGTCGGCGGCCCGCACCGTCGACCTGCTCGACGTGCTCGCGGCCCGCGGCGACCGCCCGGCCCGCCTCCAGGAGCTGGCCGACGAGCTCCGGGTGCCGCGCAGCTCCATGTACGCGCTGCTCCAGACGCTGATCGCGCGCGGCTGGGTGCGCACGGACGTCACGGGTTCGCTCTACGGCATCGGCATCCGCGCCCTGCTGACGGGCACCAGCTATCTGGACACGGACCCGTACGTGCGCTCGGTGCGCCCGTTCCTCGACGAGGCGTCGGACACCCTCGGCGAGACCGTCCACCTGGGCCGCCTCGACGGCTTCGACGTGGCGTATCTGGCGACCCGCGAGTCGCACGAGTACCTGCGCACCCTGAACCGGGTCGGCCGCAGGCTGCCGGCGCACGTCGGCGCGCTCGGCAAGGCGCTGCTCGCGGAGCGCCCGGACGCCGAGCTGCCGCCCGGCCCGTACGCGCCGTTCACGGAGCGGACGCACACCTCGCGCGACGCGCTCGCCGCCGATCTCGCGGTGATCCGTGAGCGCGGCCACGCGGTGGACCGCGAGGAGGGCGTCCGCGGTCTCGTCGGCTTCGGTTTCGCGCTGCGTTACGCGGCTCCGGCGCAGGACGCCATCAGCTGTTCGGTGCCGGTGGCGCGGCTGACGCCGGAGCACGAGGAGCGCATCGTCACGGTCATGCGGGAGACCCGCGCGAAGATCGAGTCGACGGCCCGCAGGGGCACCTCCGGCATCCCCGACTGGCGCTGAGAGGCCCGCGGAAAGCGCCTCTTCTGCCCGGCGAAACCACCCCCAAACCAAATGTGTCACGCGTCACAGGATCCCGCCTTCATGCGGGCCTTCCGTCCTTGATACAAATTGGCCGCGCCCACGTCCCCGGTTCGGTCCCGTTCGCAAAGACGTCGCGCTCCCAACTCCCCTGCCGTAGCACCCCCTTGCCCAAAACAGCGTCCAAGGTGAGGGGCCGTTCTTAGGAACGCCCGTGTCCTCGCGTACGTCCCGGCCCGCGCTCGTCGCCCTCTTCACGGCCGGTTACCTCGCCGCCTATCTGCTGCCCACCGTTGTCGGCCGAGTCGCCGACAGCCTGCGGCTCTCCCCCACTCAGGCCGGTCTGGTCGGCAGCGCCCTGCTGCTGAGCTCGGCCACCGCGGGCCTCACGCTCGCGGCCCGTGTCGAACGGGTCGGCGCCCGCCGCGCGGCCCGCGCCGGACTGCTCCTGGCCGCCGTCGGCTATGCCCTCGCGGCCCTCTCCACCACCACCCCGCTGGTCGTCGCGGGTGCGATGATCGGCGGCTTCGGCTCGGGCACCGCGACGGCGGTCGCGGCCACCGGGATCGCCGCCCAGAAGGATCCGCACCGGGCGTCGACGCTCGGCCTGCTGACCGTGTCGGCGCTCGCGGGCGCCCTGTATCTGACGATCCCACGGATCAGCGAGGGGCACGGTCTGCCGTTCGCCGCGCTCGCCGCCACCGCGCTCACGGTGTGGCCCGCGACGAGCCGCCTGGAAGGCCCGGCGACCCCGGACAACTGCGCGGCGGCCGCCCCCAAGTCCCCGCTCCCCCACGCCCGTTCGGGCCTGCTGCTCGCGGCGACACTGGTGTGCTGGTCGATGGCGCAGAACGCGCTGTGGGGCGTCAGCAGCCGCATCGGCACGGAACAGGCCGGCCTGTCCGAGGTGACGGTCGGCTCGGTGTTCGCCGTGGCCCTCGGTGTCGGGCTGCTCGGCGTGATCGGCGCGGGCGCGGTCGGCGTCCGCCTGGGCCGCGCGCTGCCCATCGGCGCGGGCACGGTCGCCATCGCCTGCTGTGTCGTGCTGAGCGCCCGCGCCGACGGCCTCGGCTCCTTCGCCACCGGCGAGATCGCCTGGAACACCCTGTACCCGGTGGTCCTGTCGTACGTCCTCGGGCTCGCGGCGTCACTCGACGCGCGGGGCCGCTGGGCGGTGCTGATCGGCGTGGCGTCCTCGCTGGGCACGGCGTGCGGTCCGCTGGCCGGCAGCGCGCTCGCCGAATCGGCCGGTTTCCCGGTCATGGGCACGGTGCTCGCCGTCGGCCTGCTGCTGCTCGCGGTGCCGCTGACGGCGGTGGCCGTGCACACGGGTGGCCGTCCGCTGTTCGCGGGCGCGGCACGCCGGTACAGCGGCGCCCCGGTCGGCGCGATCGTGCCGCCGTCGGGTGTGCTCGAGCAGCCGGTGGTCGAGCTGTTCGACATCGAGTCGACCGTGGAGACGCCCGTGTACACGGAGTTCACCGCGGTGGGCCCCGACGGTGTCGAGCCGGAGCCCCGCGCGGAGGGTCAGCCGGAGATGTCGTCCAGCTCGTACGCCTCGACCTCGGCGATGTAGCGCGCCCTGCGCTCCTCGTCGTCTTCCAGGAAGGACGCCACGAACGAGTTGCGGGCCAGTTCCCGCACTCGGCCGTGGTCGAGGGCGAGCGCCTCGTGCACGGCGTGGAAGGTGTCGCCGACGTAGCCGCCGAAGTACGACGGGTCGTCGGAGTTGACCGTGCACAGCAGGCCCGCGTCCATCATCTTCACCAGCGGGTGCTCCTCCAGTACGTCGATGGCGCGCAGCCGCACGTTCGACAGGGGGCACAGGGTGAGCGGGATCCGGTCCCGTACGAGGCGCTCCACCAGCGCCGGGTCCTCCAGGGACCGCAGGCCGTGGTCGACGCGCTCGACGCCGAGCAGGTCGAGGGCCTCCCACACGTACGACGGGTCGCCCTCCTCGCCCGCGTGCGCGACCTTGCGCAGGCCGAGCGCGCCCGCGGCCTCGTACACCTCGCGGAACTTCGAGGCGGGGTTGCCGACCTCGGCGGAGTCGAGGCCGACGCCGACGATCCGGTCGAGGTACGGCTTGGCGGCCTCCAGGGTCTCCATCGCCGACTCGGCCGACTGGTCGCGCAGGAAGCACATGATGAGCTTCGTCGAGATCCCGTGCCGCTCCTCGCTGCGCGCGAGCGCCCGGTGCAGGCCCTCGACGACGGTGCCCATGGCGACACCGCGCGCCGCGTGCGCCTGCGGGTCGAAGAAGATCTCGGCGTGCCGGACGCCCTGCTCGGCGGCGCGCGCGAGGTAGGCGTCGGCGAGCGCCTCGAAGTCGTCCTCGGTGACGAGGACGGCCATCAGCGAGTAGTAGAGATCGAGGAAGGACTGCAGGTCGGCGAAGAGATACGCCTTCCGCAGGGCCTCGGTGTCGGCGTACGGCAGGGTGATGCCGTTGCGGCGGGCGAGTTCGAAGGCGAGCTCGGGTTCGAGGGTGCCTTCGATGTGCAGGTGGAGCTCGGCCTTGGGGATGCGCGCGAGTGGTGCGAGTGACATCCGACCAGCGTACGCAGGGGTGGAGCGTCCGGCTCAGCGACGCTTCGGCACCGGGACGCGGTCCAGGTCGCGGGCGACCGTCAGCTCCCCGTCGAACCCGGCGGCGCGGGCCTGCCTGGCGAACTCCTCCGGGTCGGTGTAGCGCTGGCTGAAGTGGGTGAGGACGAGGTGCCGCACCCCGGCGTCGCGGGCAACGCGGGCGGCCTGACCCGCGGTCAGATGGCCGTGGTCGGTGGCCAGTTGGACGTCCTCGTCCAGGAACGTCGACTCGATGACGAGCAGATCGCAGCCGTCGGCGAGCGCGTCCACGCCGTCGCAGAGCCGGGTGTCCATCACGAACGCGACGCGCTGCCCGCGCCGCACCTCGCTCACCTCGTCGAGCGTGACCCCGTTGAGGGCGCCCTCCTTCTGGAGCCGGCCCACGTCGGGCCCCTTGATGCCGTGCGCGGCGAGCCGCTCGGGCAGCATGCGGCGCCCGTCGGGCTCGACGAGCCGGTAGCCGTACGACTCGACGGGGTGCGAGAGGCGGCGGGCCTCCAGGCGGTACGCGGGGGTGTCGGCGAGGACCGCGCCCTCACCGGTCACCGGTTCCTCCGCGATGTCGACGGTCTCCCGGTAGGCGGTGGAGTACCGCAGCCGGTCGAAGAACCGCTGTCCGGAGGCCGGGTAGTGGGCGGTCACCGGGTGCGGGACGCGGTCGAGGTTGATGCGCTGGATGACGCCCGCGAGGCCGAGGGAGTGGTCGCCGTGGAAGTGGGTGACGCAGAGCCGGTTCAGGTCGTGCGCGGCCACGCCGGCGCGCAGCATCTGCCGCTGGGTGCCCTCTCCGGGGTCGAAGAGGATGCCCTCGCTGTCCCAGCGGAGCAGATAGCCGTTGTGGTTGCGCTGTCGGGTCGGCACCTGGCTGGCGGTGCCGAGCACGACGAATTCGCGTACGGACACCGGTTATCCGGGGGGCCACTGGAGGCCGCGGCCGCCGAGGACGTGGGCGTGCGCGTGGAAGACGGTCTGGCCCGCTCCGCTGCCGGTGTTGAACACGATCCGGTAGCTGTCCAGCTTCTCGTCCTTCGCGACCTCGCCGGCCTCGCGCAGCACGTCGGCGGCGACGGCCGGTTCGGCGGCGGCGAGGGAGGCGGCGTCGGGGTGGTGGACGCGCGGGATGACCAGGACATGGGTGGGGGCCTGGGGGTTGATGTCCCGGAACGCGACGGTGGTCTCGGTCTCACGGACCAGGGTGGCGGGGACATCGCCGTTGGCGATCTTGCAGAACAGGCAGTCATCCATGACCGCATCGTATCGATCTCGCCCCCACGGGGTCGCGCCCCGGGGGCTCCGCCCCCAGCCCCCCGCGCCTCAATCGCCGGCGGGGCTTGAAAATCAAGCCCCGCCGGCGATTGAGGCGCGGGGTCCGGGGCAGAGCCCCGAGACGTCAACCACTACTCCGCTGAAGCCCGCGGCAGCGTCGGCGCGGACTTCGCCGGGTTCTCCGCAAGCGCCGCCAACGCGATACGGATGGCCTCGTCGAGTTGCGGGTCGCGGCCCGCCGCCGCGTCCTGCGGGGTGAGGACCACCTCCACATCCGGGTCCACGCCGTGGTTCTCGAGGCCCCAGCCGTAACCCTCCATCCACGTGGCGTACTTGGGCTGCGTGACGAGCGTGCCGTCCACCAGGCGGTACCGGCTGTCGATGCCGATGACGCCGCCCCAGGTGCGTACGCCCACCACGGGACCGATGCCGAGGGCCTTGATCGCCGCGTTCACGATGTCGCCGTCCGAGCCGGAGAACTCGTTGGCCACCGCGACGACCGGGCCGCGCGGCGCGTCCATCGGGTACGTGAAGGGGCGGCTGTCGCGCGGCAGGTCCCAGCCCACGACGCGGCGGGCCAGCTTCTCGACGACGAGCTGCGACGTGTGCCCGCCCCGGTTCTCCCGCACGTCCACGACGAGTCCCTCGCGCGCCACCTCGACGCTGAGGTCCCGGTGGATCTGCGCCCAGCCGGGCGCCTGCATGTCCGGTACGTGGAGGTACCCGAGCCGCCCCTCCGACGTCTCGTGGACGTACGCCCTCCGGTCCGCGACCCACGCGTGGTACCGCAGCGGTTCCTCGTCGTCGAGCGGCACCACGACGACGTGCCGCGGATCGCCGCCGCCCGCGGGCGACACCGTCAGCTCGACGGGCTTGTCCGCCGTGCCGACCAGCAGCGGCGCGGGCCCCGTCACCGGGTCGACCGGCCTGCCGCCCACCGCGACGATCGTGTCGCCGGCCCGCACGGCGACGCCGGGCGCGGCAAGCGGGGAGCGGGCCCGCGGGTCGGAGGTCTCCGAGGGCAGCACCCGGTCGACCCGCCAACTGCCGTCGTCGTGGCGGGAGATGTCCGCCCCGAGCAGGCCCTGCCGCCGCGCGGCGGAGCCCCGGCCGCCCCTCGGTGTCACGTACGCGTGCGAGGTCCCCAGCTCGCCCTGCACCTCCCACAGCAGGTCGACGAGGTCGTCGTGGGTGGCGACCCGGTCGAGGACGGGCCGGTACCGGTCGAGGACCCCGTCCCAGTCGACGCCGTTCAGGTCGGCGCGCCAGAAGTTGTCCCGCATGAGGCGCCCGGCCTCGTCGTACATCTGCCGCCACTCGGCCGCCGGGTCGACGGTCTGGCTGACGCGGGAGAGGTCGACGGTGATGTTCGTGTCGCTGTCGTCGTCGTGCGCGGGCCGCCGGTCGCTGGGGACGACCTTCAGGACCTCGCCCGTCCACAGCAGGACCCGCTTGCCGTCGCCGGTGACCTCGAAGTGGTCGGCGTCGGAGCCGATCTCCTCGACGCGCTGCTGCACGAAGTCGTAGCGCTCCAGGCGGTTCTTGGGCTCCGGCGCGTCGAGACCTGCGCGGGAGTCGCCGAGGACGCCGCGCACCGGGTGCCGCAGCCACAGCACGCCGTCCTTGGCGGTCCGCAGCCGCGAGTAGCGGGCGGCCTCCACGGGGAACGGCACGATCCGGTCGAGCAGCCCCTCCAGGTCGACGCGGGTGACGGGCGCGCCCTCGCTGTCGGGGGTCTCGGCGCCCGGCGCGTCGGGGGTGTCGAAGGCGCGGCCGTGCCGCTGCGGCCCGAACGGCGAGGGCGTCGTCGCGGCGAGCGTGATCAGGTGCGGCCGCGAGCCGCTGACGAACGCAAGGTCGAAGGCGTGCTCGTCGTAGACGGGGTCGAAGGAGCGTGCCGACAGGAAGGCGAGGTGCTTGCCGTCGAGCGTGAACGCGGGCGCCCAGTCGCGGAAGCGGAGCGGGGTCGCCTCGCTGACGGACAGGTCGGTGGTGTTGGCGAGCTTGAGCTGACGCAGGTCGTGCGGTCCCGGGTGCGACCAGGCGAGCCACGCCGAGTCCGGGGAGAACGCGAGGCCGGTGGCGTTCCCGTCCTCGCTGCGGTCCACTTCGCGTACGTCGCCGCTGTCGCGCTCGACGAGCAGGATCCGGCCGTCGTGGGAGGCCACGGCGACCCGGCCGCCGTCGGGCGCCACCGTGAGGGCGAGCACCCGGCCGAGGCGTCCGGCGCCGAGCCTGCGCGGGGTGGCGCCGGGCGCGGCCCCGGTGGCGGGCGCGAACTCCAGGGCGTCGTCGCCCTCGGCGTCCGTCACCCACACGACGTGTTCCTCGCCGTCGACGCGGAAGGTGTGCGGGAGCCGGGCCCGTACGCCCGGTTCGGCGGCGAGCGCGCGGGACGGGCCCGCGCGGTGGGTCACCCAGTGCACGGCGCCGCGCACGTTGACGGCGCTGCCGCGGCCCGTGTGGTCGGGGGACGCGGCGCCGAACCAGTTCGCGGCGTCGACGGGGCGCGGCTGGAGGTCGGCGCGCTGCCCGCCGAGGCGGATGTCGAGGCGGCGCGGCTCCACGCCCTCGTCCAGGCTCTCGACGAGCCACAGCTCACCGGCGCTCGCGTACACGACGCGGGCGCCGTCGGTGGCGGCGTGCCGCGCGTAGAAACCGTCCACCGCGCTGTGCCGCCGCAGGTCGGAGCCGTCGGGCAGCGAGGAGTAGAGGGCGCCGACGCCCTCGTGGTCGGAGAGGAACGCGACGCGCTCGCCGACCCACAGCGGGTACTCGATGTTTCCGTCGAGGTCCGCGTGCAGGCGCTCGAAGTCGCCGCCGCCCGTCCGGTCGATCCACAGCTTGCCCGCGGTGCCGCCCCGGTACCGCTTCCACCAGGCGGCCTCCCGGCCCATCGGCGCGGACAGCAGCAGCACCTGTGACTCGGGGCCGAACGCGACGCCGCCCACGGGCCCGTACGGCAGGATCTCCGCGGGGCCGCCGTCCAGCGGGACCGCCCGTGCCCAGCTGCGGCGCAGTGAGGCCTGGCCGTGCGTGGAGAGGGCGAGCACCCGCCCGTCGGGCATCCAGCCGCGTACGTGCGTGACCCAACTGCCCCAGTGCGTCAGGCGTTTGGAAGGCCCTCCCGCCACCGGGGCGATGTGCACCTCGGGCGCTCCGTCGCGGCGCGAGGTCCAGGCGACCGTCTCGCCGTCCGGGGAGATCCTGGGGTGTCCGACGGGCATGTTGTCGGCGCTCACCCGCCAGGCGCGGCCGCCGTCGAGGGGCGCCGCCCACACGTCGTCCTCGGCGGTGAAGACCACCAACTCGCCGTGCAGGTGCGGGAAACGGAGGTACGCAGGAGTCGTCACCCGACCAGCCTAAAATCGGTCGCGCCCCACGTCAGCCGGTCTGATCACTTGCCTTGAAAAGTGGGTGGCGGCGCCGTGACGGTGACGGTCTCGGTGACCGTGACGGTGGCGCCGGGTGCGGGCTGCTGCGGTTCCGGGTCCTCCGACGGTGCGGGTTTTCCCGAGTCCTGCGGGGCCGAAGGGCCTTCGGTGGAGGCGCAGTTGCCGAGCACGGCGTAGCTGAACCACACCTTGCCGTCGACGCGCGCGATGGTCTTGCCGCGGACGCACTTGCCGGAGACCACCCCGTACACCCAGCCCTGCACGGTGATCTCCTTGCCGTCCTTCGTCTTCCCCCGGCAGTCGACCTTCACCTCGCTGGGCGCGGACTCGCCGGAGGCCGTGGGCCCGCTGTACGCGGCGGTGCAGCTGAGCCAGGCCACCTTGGCGTGCTGCCGGTCCAGCTCGGCGGTGGCCTGCTGGTCGGTGGTGGCCGCGACCTCGGACGGGCTGAGATCGCCGTCCACCGGCTGGCACGCGACGCCGGTGGCGACGACGGCAGCGACCAGGACGAGCCCGCCGAACCCCCTCATTCCCCGCATGCACGGCAGAATGCCAGCGGGCGCACGGGGGCGGTAGTGCGGTTGCAGCCACTGTGGCGCGGCTGCCCTTTTTGGTGGGGGGCTAGCCCCAGCGGCCCGTGCGGCCGAGCAGCAGCGCGACCGCCGCCGTGCCGGCCGTGGACGTGCGCAGCACGCTGCGGCCCAGGCGGAACGGGCGGGCCCCAGCCTCCTCGAACACCGCCAACTCCTCGGGCGAGACGCCGCCTTCGGGCCCGACGACGAGCACGATCTCGCCGCTGTCCGGGAGTTCGGCCGAGGCAAGGGCACCGCTCGGGGCGTCACGGTCCTCGTGCAGCACGGCGGCGAAATCCGCCTCCGCGAGCAGCGCGGCGACCTCCTTCGTCGTCGCGGCGTCCTCGACGACCGGAAACCGCACCCGCCGCGACTGCTTGCCCGCCTCGCGCGCGGTGGCCCGCCACTTGCCGAGGGCCTTGAGGCCGCGGTCGCCGCGCCACTGCGTGATGCAGCGGGACGCGGACCACGGCACGATCGCGTCGACGCCGGTCTCCGTCATGGTCTCCACGGCCAGCTCGCCGCGGTCGCCCTTGGGCAGCGCCTGTACGACGGTGATCCGGGGCGCCTCCGCGGGCTCCACGTGGGCGGGGCCCGCGTCGACGAGGAGCCGGTCCTTGCCCTCGGCACCGGTGACGACGGCCTCGCACCACGAGCCGAGGCCGTCGGTGAGGGTGACGGCCTCCCCGGCCCGCAGCCGCTTCACGGAGACGGCGTGCCGCCCCTCGGGCCCTTCGAGCACGTAGGCGCGGTCGGAGGGGACGGGGCCCTCGACGACGAAAACCGGAGCGGTCATCAGGCGGCACCTCGCTGCGTCAACGCGGCCTTCGCGGAATCGAGTTCGGCGGCGAGCACCTCCACCAGCTGCCCGGCGGGCAGCTCGCGGACGAGCCGGTGGCCCTGGCCCGCCCACAGGGCCATGCCCTGCGGGTCGCCCGCCTTCGCCGCGGCCTTCCGCAGCGGCGACGTCATGTGGTGGATCTGCGGGTACGCCGCCGGGGCGTACGGGCCGTGCTCGCGCAGGAACCGGTTGACGAGGCCGCGGGCGGGGCGGCCCGAGAAGGCGCGGGTCAGTTCGGTGCGGGTGAACAGCGGATCGGTCATGGCCTGCTTGTGGGGTTCGGGGGCGCCGGACTCCGGGGTGACCAGGAACGCGGTGCCGAGCTGGGCGAGGTCGGCGCCGGCCGCGAGCACCGCGGCGATCTGGGCGCCCCGCATGATGCCGCCGGCGGCGATGATGGGCAGCTGCACGGCCTCGCGGACCTGTGCGATCAGGGCGAGCAGGCCGATGCCGGAGCCGTCGGCCTCCGGGTTGTCCCGGTGCGTTCCCTGGTGGCCTCCGGCCTCGATGCCCTGTACGCAGACCAGGTCGGCGCCCGCCTCCTGAGCGGCCTGCGCCTCCTCCGCGGTCGTGACCGTGACGCCGACGAGGGTGCCGACGCGTTGCAGCGCCTGCACGACCTGGCGGCGGGGGCAGCCGAAGGTGAAGGTGACCAGGGGGACGGGGTCGTCGGCGAGGATCGCGAGCTTGGCGTCGTAGCCGTCGTCGCCGCAGCTGTCGGTGTCGCCGAGCGGGGTGCGGTACCAGGTGGCCTCACCGGCGAGCTGGTTGCGGTAGACCTCCACGGCGGCGGGGTCCGGGTGTTCCGTCTGCGGCATGAAGAGGTTGACGCCGAAGGGGCGGCCGGTGAGCGCCCGTACCTGCTTGATCTCCTGGTACATCCCGTCGGCCGTCTTGTAACCGGCGGCGAGGAAGCCGAGGGCGCCGGCTTCGGCGACCGCGGCGACCAGCGCGGGTTGCGAGGCGCCGCCGGCCATGGGGGCCTGCACGATCGGATGTGAGCAGAGATCGGTCACCGCGGAAGCCATACCGTGCATCGTCCCACGTCCCCCTCACCCCACCGAATCCGCACGCTCCGGCCCACCGTGCCCTCCGCGTCGGACTTCCGCCCCCGGCCCCCGCTGCTCAATCGCCGCAGGGGCTCGGATTGCTCCTCGGATTACTCACCCGCACTCCGCCGCCCAATTTCCCCCCTCCGGGGGCCCGGCCCCACGGGCCACGCCCTTTGACACCGGCCCACCGTCTCCATCCGGCCACCCGTTCCTACGCCACGGGGCTCCGCCCCGGCCCCTGCTGCTCAATCGCCGCAGGGACTCGATTCACCTGCCTGCGCCGCCCCAACAGGCGCCCCGTTGCCTGACCCACCGCTTCGACTCCGCCGCTCAATTTCCCACCCACCCGCCCCCTCCGGGGGCGTCGGCTCCCCGGGGGACCGCAACGGTTGCGGTTGTCCGCGCCGCGCCGCGGGTGAGCGTCGCCCGCACCGCTGCGGTCGACCGGACCGCGCCTTGGGCAAGCGCCCGCCGCGACGGCTTCCCACCCGTTGCGGTCGACCGCACCGCGCCGCAGGCGAGCGCCACCCGCACCGTTGCGGTCGACCGGACCGCGCCTTGGGCAAGCGACCACCGCGACGGCTTCCCACCCGTTGCGGTCGACCGCACCACGCCGCAGGCGAGCAACCGCCGGAACGGGTTGCCCACCCATTGGGTCGACCGTGACCCGCCCCGGACAAGCGGCCACGGGGACGGCCCCGCACCCATGGCGGCCGACCGGGACTCGCCTCGGGCAAACGGCCGCCGGAACGGCGCACCCGCCCATTGCGGCCGACCGGGACTCGCCTCGGGCAAACGGCCGCCGGAACGGCCCACCCGCCCTGACGGGCAGCCGACACCGCCTTGGGCAACATGCCGCCTTGGGCGGCAGGGTGGGCAAGGCGGCGCCCGGTGCAGGGTGCACTCGCGGAAGGCGTCGACCACGGTCGACGTAAAACCCCGGCGCAGGCCGCACCCATGTCAGGGCGTCCACCCCGACACGGACACCGGGCCCACGGGGGCCGAGCCCCCGGAGGGGGCGGGAGGGCGGGAGACAGGCGGGCAACCGGGGCAGACCGAGGTGCGGCACGCGTGCCACGGCAGGCGTCGACCCCGGTGCAGCCGGGCATCGCGGTGCCGCGCAACCGGACGACGGGCCCCGGTCACGTGAGGGCAAGGCGGCCCGGTGCAGGCCGCACCTTCGTCAGGCGCACCCCGGTCGACGTAAACCCCGACGCAGGTCGCACCCGCATCCAGCGCCCACCCCGACACGGACACCGGGCCCACGGGGGCCGAGCCCCCGGAGGGGGCGGGCGGGCGGGAAATTGGGCGGGAAACGGGGACAGGCCGAGGTGCGGCACAGGTGCCACGGCAGGCGTCGCCCCCGGTACAGCCGGGAAGCAGGACGCCGCGCAACCGGACGACGGGCCCCGGTCACGTGTGGGCAAGGCGACGCACGGTGCAGGCCGCACCTTCGTCAGGCGCACCCCGGTGCAGGCCGCACCCGCGAAGGGCGCCGACCCCGGCACAGGCCCCAGGACCCGGTGCCGCGTGAGCGGGGCGGTGGCCCCAGCCACGGCAGAGACCCCGGTACCCCGGTACCGGTGCCGGGCAATGGAAACGGCGGGTGGGGTCGCGCGGCACCGCCGCGCGACCCCACCCGCCGTGGGGCCAACGGCTCAGCGGCCGTTGAACGCGTCCTTCAGGCGGGAGAAGAGTCCCTGCTGGCCGGGCTGGAACTGGCCCGTGGGCCGCTCCTCGCCCCGCAGCTTCGCCAGCTCACGCAGCACCCGCTCCTGCTCCGGATCCAGCTTCTGCGGCGTCGTGACCTCGACGTGCACGATGAGGTCACCGCGGCCGCCGCCCCGCAGATGCGTGACACCGCGCCCGTGCAGCGGAACCGACTGACCGGACTGCGTGCCCGGCCGGATGTCGATCTCCTCCATGCCGTCGAGCGTCTCGAGCGGCACCTTCGTACCGAGCGCCGCCGCCGTCATCGGAATGGTCACCGTGCAGTGCAGGTCGTCCCCGCGCCGCTGGAAGGTCGGATGCGGCAGCTCGTGGATCTCGACGTAGAGGTCACCGGCGGGACCGCCACCGGGTCCGACCTCGCCCTCGCCCGCGAGCTGGATCCGCGTGCCGTTGTCGACACCGGCCGGGATCTTCACCGTCAGCGTGCGACGGGAGCGGATGCGGCCGTCACCGGCGCACTCGGGGCACGGGGTCGGGACCACCGTGCCGAAGCCCTGACACTGCGGGCACGGCCGCGACGTCATGACCTGGCCGAGGAAGGACCGCGTGACCTGCGAGACCTCGCCCCGACCGCGACACATGTCACAGGTCTGGGCGGAGGTGCCGGGCGCGGCGCCCTCTCCGCTGCACGTCGTGCACACCACGGCGGTGTCGACCTGGATGTCCTTGGTCGTGCCGAAGGCCGCCTCGTCGAGCTCGACCTCCAGCCGGATCATGGCGTCCTGGCCGCGCCGCGTACGGGACCGGGGCCCGCGCTGCGACGCCGTACCGAAGAAGGCGTCCATGATGTCGGAGAAGTTGCCGAAGCCGCCGGCGCCGAAGCCACCGGCCCCGCCGCCTCCGCCGCCCTGCGACAGGGGGTCGCCCCCGAGGTCGTAGACCTGCTTCTTCTGCGGGTCGGAGAGCACCTCGTAGGCGGCGTTGATCTCCTTGAAGCGCTCCTGAGTCTTCGGGTCCGGATTCACATCCGGGTGAAGCTCACGCGCAAGCCTTCGAAAGGCCTTCTTGATCTCGTCCTGGGAAGCGTCGCGGCGCACGCCGAGTACGGCGTAGTAGTCCGTGGCCACTTACGACTCCGCCAGGATCTGTCCGACGTAACGTGCCACTGCGCGTACTGCTCCCATCGTTCCCGGGTAATCCATGCGTGTCGGTCCGACGACACCCAGCTTGGCGACTGCCTCGCCGCCCGAACCGTAGCCGACGGAGACGACGGACGTGGAGTTGAGTCCTTCGTGGGCGTTCTCGTGACCGATCCGTACGGCCATGCCCGAATCTCCGACCTCACCAAGCAACTTGAGGAGCACGACCTGCTCTTCGAGAGCCTCGAGCACCGGACGAATGGTGAGGGGAAAGTCATGTCCGAAGCGGGTGAGATTGGCGGTGCCGCCGATCATCAACCGCTCCTCCGTCTCCTCGACGAGCGTCTCCAGCAGAGTGGAGAGCACCGTGGAGACCGTACCCCGGTCCTCCTGCTCGAAGGCCTCGGGGAGGTCCTGCACCAGCTGCGGCACGTCCGTGAAACGGCGGGACGCGACGCGGCTGTTCAGCCGGGCCCGCAGATCCGCCAGGGACGCCTCGCCGAACGGCGCGGGACAGTCGATCATCCGCTGCTCCACACGCCCGGTGTCCGTGATCAGCACGAGCATCAGACGGGCGGGCGCCAGCGAGAGCAGCTCGACATGGCGCACGGTGGACCGGGTCAGGGACGGGTACTGGACGATCGCCACCTGCCGCGTGAGCTGCGCGAGCAGCCGCACGGTGCGGCCGACGACGTCGTCGAGGTCGACGGCGCCGTCCAGGAAGTTCTGGATGGCGCGCTTCTCGGGGGCCGTCATCGGCTTGACGGCGGTGAGCTTGTCGACGAACAGGCGGTAGCCCTTGTCCGTGGGGATCCGCCCGGCACTGGTGTGCGGCTGGGCGATGAATCCCTCGTCCTCCAGGACAGCCATGTCGTTGCGCACGGTCGCCGGTGAGACGCCGAGCTTGTGCCGCTCGGTGAGCGCCTTGGAACCGACCGGCTCCTCGGTGCCGACATAGTCCTGGACGATGGCGCGCAGCACTTCGAGCCTGCGTTCACTGAGCATGGCGCGCACCTCCAGAAACAGCCGTTGCGATCTTCCTGCTTTGGCACTCACTGTCGGCGAGTGCCAATCGTCCCCGGCTCAGTGTACGGCCGGTGGGTACGGGCCCGGCAAGGGCGCTAGCGTCGGGGTATGGAGCTCGCGCGACGTATCGACCGGGTCGACTGGGCCGCTTCCGGCTGGGAGGAGCTGGCGCCGAACGTGGGGCGGGTGCGGCTGCCCGGCCTGGACTGCACCAGCGGCCTCGTCGTGGGTGAAGACGCGGCGCTCCTGATCGACACCGGATCCTCACTGCGTGAAGGCGCCCGGCTGCGCGCCGACACGCGCGCGCTGCTCGGTCCCGGCCGGAGAGTGACGCATGTCGCTCTGACCCATCCGCACTTCGACCATGTGCTCGGTACGGGCGCGTTCGCGGGGGTCGAGGTGTACGGGGCGGTGGGCATCGACGTCGTCTTCGAGCGCGGCGCGGATGAGCTGCGCGCGGACGCGGTGCGGCACGGGGTCGCGCCGGACGCGGCGGAGGAGGCGGTCGACGTGCTCGTCGGTCCGCCGCACCGGGTGTGCGGGGAGTGGACGCTGGACCTGGGTGGTGGGCTGACGGTGCTGCTCGCGAACGTCGGTCCGGCGCACACGGGCCACGATCTGGCGGTCCTCGTGCCGGGGGGCTCGTCGGGGCGGCCCGAGGTCGTGTTCTGCGGTGACCTGGTGGAGGAGTCGGGCGAGCCGCAGGCGGGGCCCGACGCGGCGCCGCGGCACTGGTCGGCGGCGCTCGACCGGCTGCTGGACCTCGGGGGCGAGGACGCGGTGTACGTTCCCGGGCACGGTTCGGCGGTGAATGCCGGGTTCGTCCGCGAGCAGCGTGCCACATTGGCGGCGCGTTTCGGCGTGTCGTAACCCTGGCCTGCGCTGTTCTCTTATCGTCTTGCGGATGCGCCAGTACTCCCCCGATCTGACCCCTCCGTGGAAGCGGAAAACTCCGGCTCCCGAGGTTCCGGCCGAGCCCGACCTCGTCGTGGAGGAGGTCACCACCGGGTTCTGCGGGGCGGTGGTGCGGGTCGAGAAGACGGCGCAGGGGCCGACGGTCACGCTGGAGGACCGCTTCGGCAAGCACCGCGTGTTTCCCATGGACCCTCGCGGCTTCATGATCGACGGGAAGGTCGTCACGCTCGTACGTCCCTCGGGCGCGACCCCTGTCCGGCCGACGCGGACGGCGTCGGGGTCCGTGGCGGTGCCCGGGGCGCGGGCGCGGGT
The DNA here is from genome assembly GCF_052245995.1 of Streptomyces sp. SDT5-1. Taxonomy (NCBI): domain Bacteria; kingdom Bacillati; phylum Actinomycetota; class Actinomycetes; order Kitasatosporales; family Streptomycetaceae; genus Streptomyces; species Streptomyces sp. SDT5-1. Next base: position 3,173,023 of record NZ_CM125963.1, read on the forward strand.
GGCGCGGGCCGGACGGATCTACGTCGAGGGCAAGCACGACGCCGAGCTCATCGAACGGGTCTGGGGCGACGACCTGCGCATCGAAGGTGTGGCGGTGGAGTTCCTGGAGGGCGTCGACGACCTTCCGGCGATCGTCGCCGAGTTCGCGCCGGGGCCGGACGCGCGGCTCGGGGTGCTGGTGGACCACCTCGTTCCCGGTACGAAGGAGTGGCGGATCGCCCAGTCGGTGACCAGCGAGCACGCGCTGGTCGTGGGGCATCCGTACATCGACATCTGGGAGGCGGTGAAGCCGGGGGCGGTGGGGATCGAGGCGTGGCCGCGAGTGCCCAGAGGGCAGGACTGGAAGACGGGTGTGTGCCGGGCGCTGGGGTGGCGTTTCGCCAACACGGGGGAGGCGTGGCAGCACATCCTTTCGCGGGTCCGTACGTACAAGGACCTGCAGCCGGAACTCCTCGGCCGCGTCGAAGAACTCATCGACTTCGTCACGGCCCCGTCGTAACCCCCGGCCACCCGCGCCCTCCGGGGGCGTAGGCACCCCGGGGCACCGCAATGGCTACGGGTAGCCACACGCGCCTTGGGCAACATGCCGCCTTGGGCGGCAGGGTGGGCAAGGCGGCGCCCGGCGCAGGCCGAACCCGCGGAGGGCGCCGACCACGGCAAGGTCCGGAACCCCGGCGCCGCGCAGCAGCGCCGAGCGTGGCAAGGGTCGGCGCCTCGGTGCCGCGCAACTAGGACGTCAGGCGTCGACCACGGCACGCGTCGGCACCCAGGACCGGGTCAGTCGACCACGTCGCGGACCACCGCGTCCGCCAGGAGGCGGCCGCGCAACGTGAGGACCGCGCGGCCCGCCGTGAACGGCTCGCGTTCCAACAGGCCGTCCGACAGCGCACGTTCCGCCGCCGCCAGGCCGGCGGGACGGAGGAGCGACAAGGGGCAGCCTTCGCGGAGACGGAGTTCCAGGAGGATGCGTTCGACCCGACGGTCCTCGGCGGAGAGGAGTTCCCGCCCCGCCCCGGGCGACCGGCCCTCGGCCAGCGCCGCGGCATACGCCCCCGGATGCTTCACGTTCCACCACCGCACCCCACCCACGTGCGAGTGCGCCCCCGGCCCGGCCCCCCACCAGTCGGCCCCCCGCCAGTACAACTCGTTGTGGAGGCACCGCCCGGCGTCGGACGTGGCCCAGTTCGACACCTCGTACCAGTCGAACCCGGCCGCGCCGAGCACCTCGTCCGCGATCAGGTACCGGTCCGCGTGCACGTCGTCGTCGGTCATCGGCACCTCGCCGCGCCGGATCCGCCGCGCCAGCTGCGTCCCCTCCTCGACGATCAGGGCGTAGGCGCTGACGTGATCGGGTCCCGCCCCGAGCGCCGCGTCGAGCGACGCCCGCCAGTCGTCGTCCGTCTCCCCCGGCGTGCCGTAGATCAGGTCGAGGTTGACGTGGTCGAAGCCCGCCGCCCGCGCCTCGGCGACACAGGCCTCGGGCCGCCCCGGCGTGTGCGTACGGTCGAGGATCTTGAGGACGTGCTGCCGGGCGCTCTGCATGCCGAAGGAGATCCGGTTGAAGCCACCGGCCCTGAGCTCGGCGAGGTACGCCGGGTCCACGGACTCCGGGTTCGCCTCGGTCGTTACCTCGGCGTCGTCCGCGAGCCCGAACTCGTCGCGGATCGCGCCCAGCATCCGTACGAGATCGGCGGCGGGGAGCAGCGTCGGCGTGCCGCCGCCGACGAAGACCGTGCGCACCGGGCGCGGGTCGTCGCCGAGGACCTTGCGGGCGAGCCGGACCTCCTCGACGAGCGTCTCCGCGTAGTTGTCGCGGGACGCGAGCACGCCTCCCGTGCCGCGCAGCTCGGTCGCCGTGTACGTGTTGAAGTCGCAGTACCCGCAGCGCGTGGCGCAGTACGGGACGTGCAGGTAGAAGCCGAGGGGGCGGGACTCGGCGTCGGCGCGGGCGGAGGCGGGCAGCGAGCCGTCGTGGGGAACGGGCTCGCCGTCGGGGAGTGCGGAAGGCATGACCCCATTGTCCCGCCTCGCCGGGCGGACCCGACCTCACTGGGCCTGGAGCACCAGGAGCGCGAGGTCGTCGTCGGGCGGACTGTCCGCGAACGCGTGCACGAGCCGCCTGATCCGCTCGGCGAGGAGCTGCGCCGTGAGGCCCGCGCATCCCGCGAGCGCCTGCGCCAGACCGTCCCCGTCGTCGAACTGGAGCGCGCCCCGGCGCCGCTCGGTCACCCCGTCCGTGACGCACAGGAGGGTGTCCCCGGTGTCCATGACGAACGTCTCACTCGTGTACCCGGGGTCGTCGACGACGCCGAGCAGCACCTGCGGCGAGGCCGCGGCGACGACCTCGCCGCCGGGCCGCATGAGCAGCGGCAGCGGATGCCCGGCGGAGGCGAGCGTGCAGATCACGCCGCCCTCCTCGGTGAGCGTCAGCTCACCGTAGAGGAGGGAGAGGAAGCGGGGCGTGGAGCCCTCCGGGGGTACGCCCCGGCCGTCGGCGGCGGCGAGCGCGCGGGCCGCGGCGTCGGAGGCCTCGGTGGCGTCGTCGAGCAGCAGCCGGTTGAGCCGGTCGAGGACCTGCGCGACCTGGTACTCCTCGCGCGCCAGGAGCCGCAGCCAGGGCCGTACGAGCCCGATGACGACGGCGGCCTCGGGGCCCTTGCCCTGGACGTCGCCGAGCGCGAAGCACCAGCGTCCTTCGCCGGCCGGGAACACGTCGTAGAAGTCGCCGCCGGGGCCGCCCGCCTCCTTCGGCTCGTAGACGAGGGCGGTCTTGACGTTGGGGATCTCGGCCATGGACGTGGGCAGCAGTCCGCTCTGGAGGATGCGGCTGATGGTGGCCTGCCGGGTGAAGCGGCGGGCCGCGCTGACGGCGAGGGCGACGCGCCGGCTGAAGTCCTCGACGAGCCCGGTGACCTCGTCCGGGAAGCGGTGCAGACCGGCCCGGCCGATCAGCAGGATGCCGAGGGCGCGGCCGCCCGCGGAGAGCCGGTAGGCGAGCGCGGAGCCGGTGTCGTCGGGTCCCGGTCCGCCCTGGGTGTCGAAGGGCCAGGGCACCGGTACGGCGCCGGAGAGCCGGTCGGGCAGCCGCGGCGGCTCCTTCTCCAGGAGTCCGCGGAGCTCTTCGATGCGGTGTTCGTGGGTGTGCCAGACGCGGGCGAGCCGGGGCAGCGGCATCGGGTCCTCGCCGCGCAGGTCGTGCTCGACGACGCCCGGCAGGCCGCGCCCCTCCTCCTCGTAGAACCAGACAGCGCACCAGTCGGCGAGCCGGGGCACGAGGAGCTGGCCCACGAGGGCGGCGACCATGTCCTCGTCGAGCTGTCCGGCGAGCAGGTCGGAGGCCTCGGCGAGGAAGGAGAGCGCGCCCCGGTTGATCCAGTCCTGGTCGTGGGGCGCGCGCCGGGACGCGGGGGCGAGGAGTTCGGCGGCGCGCAGCCCGCGCTGGAGGCTGCGGACGCGGGCGGGGTTGTCGGGGAGTTCGGCGGCGGGCGTGGGGGCGTCGGCGGGGAGGCGGGCCCAGACCGTCTTCGTGCCGTGCCCGTAGGTGATGCCCCACAACTCGGCGAGGGAGGCGACGAGTTGGAGGCCGCGGCCGTACTCGGGGGTCTCCGGGGAGCGGAACGCCCGGTCGTTGCGGACGGCGCGGGCCGGGTGCCGGTCGGTGACCTCGACGACGAGTCCCGCGGACGCGCTGCCGTCGGCGGTGGCGCCCTCGGGGCGGCACAGGAGGTCGACGCCGGTGCCCGCGTGCACGACGGCGTTGGTGACGAGTTCGCTGAGCACGAGGGCCGCGTCGTCCATGAGGCGGGTGTCCAGGGTGAGGGGCACCGCCGCCTCGGGCAGTTCGGTCCAGTCGGCGAACGCGGCCCGCAGGAAGCGGCGGGCGGCGGCGGGCGCCAGCGGGTTTCCCGGCAGCGAGGTGCGCGCGACGACCGGCTCCCCGGCCGGAGGTCCCGGCTCTCCTGGGGTGCCGAGCGCGCTCTCCCGCTGGATCGGAAGGGAACCCACGTTTTCGGCTCCTGAGTAGTTGTGGCAAAGACGCCTCGGGCGACACCGACAGAGTGACAGACTGACCACGCCCATAAGCGCGGAGTTACCTAAGTAGGCCGCTATGAGTGAGAACAGTGGTATGCGTGCACTTCAGAAGGGCTACGGTGACGATGCCATCCGCCCCAGTGACCTCCGGCCGCTGCTGGCCGCGCTCACGGCCGCACGGGACGGCACGTTCGCCCATGTGACGGTGTCCGCGGAGGGGATCGTCGGGGAGCTGGCCGCGACGTTCAACCAGCTCGCGGACCGCAGTGTGCACTTCAACGGCGAACTGGCGCGGGTGCGACGGGAGATAACCCGGCACGGTCGGCTCGACGAGCGCCTCGAGGCGAGCCCGGGGCAGGGCGCCTGGGTCACCCGGGTCGGCGACGTGAACACCATCATCGACGCGCTGGTCGCGCCGACCGCGAATGCCACGCGGGTCCTCGAGGCGGTCGCGGGCGGCGATCTGACCCAGCGCGTCGATCTGCACGACGGCACCCGGCAGTTGCGGGGCGATCTGCGCCGCCTCGGGCGTTCGGTCAACAAGATGGTGGACCAGCTCTCGCTCTTCACGGGCGAGGTGACGCGTCTGGCGCGTGAGGTGGGCACCGAGGGGCGGCTCGGCGGGCGCGCCAAGGCGACGGGTCTCTCCGGGAGTTGGCGGGACGTCACCGAGGCGGTCAACACCATGGCGTCGCGACTCACGGCGCAGGTGCGGGACATCGCGCTGGTGACGACGGCGGTGGCGCAGGGCGATCTGACGCGTACGGTCACGATCGAGGCGACGGGCGAGCTGCTCGAGCTGAAGCTGACCGTGAACACGATGGTCGACCAGCTCTCGGCGTTCGCCGACGAGGTGACGCGTGTGGCCCGTGAGGTCGGCACGGAGGGCCAGTTGGGCGGCCGCGCCCAGGTCCGCGGCGTGTCAGGCGTCTGGAAGGACCTCACCGACAACGTCAACTTCATGGCGTCGAACCTGACCTCCCAGGTACGGAACATCGCGCAGGTGACGACGGCCGTGGCGGACGGCGATCTGAGCCAGAAGATCACGGTCGACGCGCAGGGCGAGATCCTCGAACTCAAGTCGACGATCAACACGATGGTCGACCAGCTCTCGGCCTTCGCCGACGAGGTCACCCGCGTCGCCCGTGAGGTCGGCACCGAGGGCCAGTTGGGCGGCCGCGCCCAGGTCCGCGGCGTGTCAGGCGTCTGGAAGGACCTCACCGACAACGTCAACTTCATGGCCGACAACCTCACCTCTCAGGTGCGGAACATCGCGCTGGTGTCGACGGCGGTGGCGCAGGGCGACCTCGGCAAGAAGATCACCGTCGAGGCGAAGGGCGAGATCCTCGAACTCAAGTCGACGATCAACACGATGGTCGACCAGCTCTCCGCCTTCGCCGACGAGGTCACCCGCGTCGCCCGCGAGGTCGGCACCGAGGGCAACCTCGGCGGTCAGGCGCAGGTGCGCGGCGTGTCCGGCGTGTGGAAGGACCTTACGGACAACGTCAACTTCATGGCGTCGAACCTCACCTCTCAGGTGCGGAACATCGCGCAGGTGACGACGGCCGTGGCGCAGGGCGACCTGTCCAAGAAGATCTCGGTCGACGCGCGCGGCGAGATCCTGGAGCTGAAGGACACCGTCAACACGATGGTGGAGCAGCTGCGCGGCTTCGCCGACGAGGTGACCCGTGTGGCCCGTGAGGTCGGCACCGACGGCCGCCTCGGCGGGCGTGCAACCGTCCACGGCGTGTCGGGCGTCTGGAAGGACCTCACCGACAACGTCAACTACATGGCGGACAACCTGACCTCCCAAGTACGCAACATCGCACAGGTCGCCACGGCCGTGGCCCAGGGCGACCTCTCCAAGAAGATCGACGTCGACGCGCGCGGCGAGATCCTCGAACTCAAGACGACGATCAACACGATGGTCGACACGCTCTCCTCGTTCTCCTCCGAGGTGACCCGTGTGGCCCGCGAGGTGGGCTCCCAGGGCCAGTTGGGCGGCCAGGCGCGGGTCGAGGGCGTGTACGGCACGTGGAAGCGCCTGACGACGAACGTGAACGAGCTGGCGCTGAACCTGACCACGCAGGTCCGCGCGATCGCCGAGGTGGCGTCCGCGGTGACGCAGGGCGACATGTCGCGGTCGATCACCGTCGACGCGCAGGGCGAGGTCGCCGAGCTCAAGGACAACATCAACCTGATGGTGGCCAACCTCCGCGAGACGACCCGCGCGAAGGACTGGCTGGAGTCGAACCTGGCGCGCCTCGCCGCCCTGATGCAGGGCCACCGGGACCTGATGGAGGTCGCCGACCTGATCCTGCGCGAGCTGACGCCGCTGGTGAACGCGCAGTACGGCGCCTTCTTCCTCGCGGAGCAGGACGACGACGGCACGCGCCCGCGCACGGCGGTGCCCACGAAGGGCCTCGCGTACATCGCGGGCTACGGTTCGGGCTCGGCGTCGGTCATCGACACGGGCGGGATGCCGGTGCACGGCCTCGTACGGCAGGCGGCCCTGGAGAAGAAGCGGATCCTGGTGGAGGAGGTGCCGCCGGACTACATCAACATCAACAGCGGGCTCGGCGAGGCGGCGCCCGCGTCGGTCGTGATCATTCCGATCCTGTTCGAGGACAAGCTGCTCGGGGTGATCGAGCTGGCCTCGTTCTCCCGCTTCTCCGACGTCCACCTGGCGTTCTTCGACCAGTTCGTGAACACCATCGGCGTCGCCATCAACACCATCATCGCCAACTCCCGTACGGAGTCCCTGCTCGGCGAGTCCCAGCGGCTCGCCGTCCAGCTCCAGGAGCGGTCGGACGAACTCCAGCGCCAGCAGGCCGAGTTGCAGCGCTCGAACGCGCAGCTGGAGGAGAAGGCCGCCCTGTTGGCGACCTCGTCGCAGTACAAGTCGGAGTTCCTGGCGAACATGTCGCACGAGCTGCGCACGCCGCTGAACTCGCTGCTCATCCTGGCCCGGCTGCTCTCCGACAACCCGGACGGCCATCTCAACGACCAGGAGGTGCAGTTCGCGACGACGATCCACCGCTCGGGCTCCGACCTGCTCCAGCTGATCAACGACATCCTCGACCTGTCGAAGATCGAGGCCGGCCGGATGGACGTACGCCCCAAGAAGCTCCCGCTCATCAAGCTCCTCGACTACGTCCACGCGACGTTCCGGCCGATCACCCTCGACCGGGGGCTCGCCTTCGAGGTGTCCGTCGGCGAGGACGTCCCGCGCGAGATGTTCTCGGACGAGCAGCGGCTCCAGCAGATCCTGCGCAACCTCCTGTCGAACGCGATCAAGTTCACCGCGCAGGGCCGCGTCGAGCTGCGGGTCCGCCTGGTCAAGGGCCCCGAGGGCGCCCCGCTCGCCGACTCGGACGACCTGCTGGCCTTCGCCGTCACCGACACCGGCATCGGCATCCCGCGCGACAAGCTGGCCGTCGTCTTCGAGGCGTTCCAGCAGGCCGACGGCACGACGAACCGCAAGTACGGGGGCACGGGCCTCGGCCTGTCGATCAGCCGGGAGATCGCCGCGCTGCTCGGCGGCCACATCGTCGCGGAGAGCGAGCCCGGCGAGGGCTCCACGTTCACGCTGTACGTCCCCGTGCGCTGCCCCGGTCACGAGCGGCCCGCCGAGCTGGAGCCGGGCACCGGCGCGGCGCTGCTGCCGCAGCAGGGCGAGCCCACGGACGAGTACACCCCGCCCGAGCCTCCCGAGCAGGAGGACAACTGGCCGGCGCCGACGAAGCTGGAGCAGTGGAAGACGGGCAGGCCGGGCCGGGTCCTGCCGGGCCGCCGCGTCCTGATCGTCGACGACGACATCCGCAACGTCTTCGCGCTCACCCATGTCCTCGGCCGCGTCGGCATGCCGGTCCTGTACGCGGAGAACGGCCGGGAGGGCATCGAGACCCTGGAGAGCCACCCCGACGTCGAGCTCGTCCTGATGGACATCATGATGCCCGAGATGGACGGCTACGAGACGATCTCCGTCATCCGCTCCACGCCGAGGTGGGCGGGGCTGCCGATCGTGGCGCTCACCGCCAAGGCCATGCCCGGCGACCGCGAGAAGTCGATAGCCAAGGGCGCGAACGACTACGTACCCAAACCGGTGGACGTCGACCAGTTGCTGAACGTCGTGTGCGAGCTGCTGGCCCCCGAGGAGGCGGAGCTGTCCGCCGCCGAGGCGTCCGGCGCACCGGCGATCACTGAGTGAGGCACCGTCATCATGACCACTGCAGAGTCCCCTTCGGCGGATCGGGCCAGCATCCTCCTCGTCGACGACATGGAGGACAACCTGACCGCGCTCGAAGCCGTGCTCGGGCCGCTCAACGAGCCGTTGGTCAGAGCCCGTTCGGGCGAGGAGGCGATGAAGGCGCTGCTGCGCAGGCAGTTCGCCGTCGTCCTCCTCGACATCCGGATGCCGGGCATGGACGGCTTCGAGACGGCGACGAACATCAAGCGACTCGACCAGACGAAGGACGTCCCGATCATCTTCCTGACCGGCACGGAGGCCGACACGGGCTACGCGTTCCGCGGCTACGCGACCGGGGCCGCGGACTACCTCACCAAGCCGTTCGACCCGTGGGTGCTGCGCGCGAAGGTGACGGTCTTCCTCGACCTGCACCGCAAGAACCGCCAGCTGCAGCGGCTCCTCGCGCGCGAGCACGAGCAGCTGGACACGCTGGCCGCGCGCATGACGTCCCTCGAGCGACGGCTCGCGGAGGACGCCGCCCCCGACGTCCGCGACCTGCGGCACGACATCGGGGAGATGAAGGAGACGCTGCGGACGATGCGCCGGAACTAGCGCACCGTCCGCGGCGTGGGACGCGTCAGCCCTCGCGGGTGCCGGCGTACATGTCGTCGAGGAGGTCCTTGTACTCGCGCTCGACGACCGGGCGCTTCAGCTTCAGGCTGGGCGTCAGTTCGCCGTGCTCGATGTCGAGGTCGCGCGGCAGCAGCTTGAACTTCTTGATGGTCTGCCAGCGCTGGAGGCCCTCGTTGAGCTCCTTCACGTAGCCGTCGATGAGCTCGACGGTCTGCGGGGCCGCGACGACCTCCGCGTAGGACGAGCCGCTGAGGCCGTTCTCCTTGGCCCACTCCAGGATCGACGGCTCGTCGAGGGCGATGAGCGCCGTGCAGAAGTTCCGGTCGGCGCCGTGCACCAGGATGTTCGAGACGTACGGGCAGACGGCCTTGAACTGGCCCTCGACCTCGGCCGGCGCGATGTACTTGCCGCCGGACGTCTTGATGAGGTCCTTCTTGCGGTCGGTGATCCGCAGATAGCCGTCGTTGGACAGCTCGCCGATGTCACCGGTGTGGAACCAGCCGTCGGACTCCAGGACCTCGGCCGTCTTGTCGGGCAGGCCGTGGTAGCCCTCCATGATGCCGGGGCCGCGCAGCAGGATCTCGCCGTCGTCCGCGATCCGCACCTCGGTGCCGGGCAGCGGCTTGCCGACGGTGCCGGTGCGGTACGCCTCGCCGGGGTTCACGAACGACGCGGCGGAGGACTCGGTGAGCCCGTAGCCCTCCAGGATGTGCACGCCCGCGCCCGCGAAGAAGTAGCCGATCTCGGGCGCCAGGGCGGCCGAACCGGAGACGCAGGCCCGCAGCCGCCCGCCGAAGGCCTCCCGCAGCTTGCCGTAGACGAGCCGGTCGGCGACCTTGTGCTTCGAGCCGAGGGCGAAGGGCACCGAGGCGACGCCGGTGCGCCGGAAGTTGTCCTGGCTGACCTTCGCGTACTCGCGGGCGACACCCGCCGCCCACTGGAAGATCTTGTACTTGGCGTTGCCACCGGCCTTCGCCTTCGCGGCGACGCCGTTGTAGACCTTCTCGAAGATGCGCGGCACGGCGGCCATGTAGGTCGGCTGCACGACCGGCAGATTCTCGATGATCTTGTCCACGCGGCCGTCGACGGCGGTGACGTGCCCGACCTCGATCTGGCCGGAGGTGAGCACCTTGCCGAAGACGTGCGCGAGCGGCAGCCACAGGTACTGCACGTCTTCGCCGCCGACGAGGCCGGTCGCCGCGATGGCCTTCGCCATGTACGACCAGTTGTCGTGCGGGAGACGGACGCCCTTGGGGCGGCCCGTGGTGCCGGAGGTGTAGATGAGCGTGGCGAGCTGGTCCTTGGTGATCGCCCCGACGCGCTCCTTGACGACGTCCGGGTTCTTCTCCAGGTACGCGGCGCCGCGCGCCTCCAGGTCCTCCAGGGTGAGCACCCAGCCGTCGGGGTCGGCGGAGTCGGGCTCGACGCCGGTCGCGTCGATCACCACGACGTGCCGCAGCTCGGGCAGCTCGGTGCGGCGGGCCCGCGCCTTGGCGAGCTGCGCGGCGTCCTCCGCGACCATCACCTTCGACTCGGAGTCGGACAGGATGAACGCCGACTCGTCCTCGTTGGTCTGCGGGTACACGGTGGTGGTCGCCGCACCCGCGCACATGATGCCGAGGTCCGCGAGTATCCACTCGACGCGGGTCGAGGAGGCGAGCGCCACCCGCTCCTGCGGGCCGACGCCCAGCTCGACGAGGCCCGCCGCGATGGCGTAGACGCGCTGCGCGGCCTGCGCCCAGCTCAGCGACTTCCAGTCGTCGGGGCCCGTGCCGGAGGCCGCGGGCACCGGGTAGCGGTACGCCTCGGCGTCCGGCGTCGCGGACACGCGTTCCAGGAAGAGGTTCGCCACGGAGGGCGGCCGGTTCTCGATCAGGGTCTGTGTGTCGCTCACGACGTCCTCCGGGGCCCGCGACAGTGCGGCTTGTTCAGACAGTGCGGCTTATTGGTACGGCGATGGGCACAGGGCTTGATACGTGCCTTGATACGCGGCTTGTTTAACTGGCGAGTAACCATTGGGCAGTGATCAGGGTAAGGGTCGCCCGGCCGCCACGTAAGGGGCTCCGGCCTCCGACTTCACCGGACCGCGCGCTTCGCCCTCACCTCTCACAGGGCTTACACAAAAGCAGGGCCCGGCGGGCGGGATCGCCTGCCGGGCCCTGTCACCCTGTCACGTCAGTGGCTCACTTCTTGCTCTTGGAGCCGCCGCCGTCGTCGCTGGAGAGCACCGCGATGAAGGCCTCCTGCGGCACCTCGACGGAGCCGACCATCTTCATGCGCTTCTTGCCCTCCTTCTGCTTCTCGAGGAGCTTGCGCTTACGGGAGATGTCACCGCCGTAGCACTTGGCGAGGACGTCCTTGCGGATGGCGCGGATGGTCTCACGGGCGATCACCCGGGAGCCGATCGCGGCCTGCACCGGCACCTCGAAGGCCTGCCGCGGGATCAGCTCACGGAGCTTGGCCACGAGGCGGACGCCGTACTGGTACGCCTGGTCCTTGTGCGTGATGGCGGAGAAGGCGTCGACCTTGTCGCCGTGCAGCAGGATGTCGACCTTGACGAGCTGGGCGCTCTGCTCGCCCGTGGGCTCGTAGTCCAGCGAGGCGTAGCCGCGGGTCTTGGACTTCAGCTGGTCGAAGAAGTCGAAGACGATCTCGGCGAGCGGCAGCGTGTAGCGGATCTCGACGCGGTCCTCGGAGAGGTAGTCCATGCCGAGCAGCACGCCGCGGCGGCCCTGGCAGAGCTCCATGACCGAGCCGATGAACTCGGAGGGCGCCAGGATCGTGGCGCGCACGACCGGCTCGTAGACCTCCGCGATCTTCCCCTCGGGGAACTCGCTCGGGTTGGTGACCGTGTGCTCCTCGCCGTCCTCCATGTTGACGCGGTAGACCACGTTGGGGGCGGTGGCGATCAGGTCGAGGCCGAACTCGCGCTCGAGGCGCTCGCGGATCACGTCGAGGTGCAGCAGGCCGAGGAAGCCGACGCGGAAACCGAAGCCGAGGGCGGCGGAGGTCTCCGGCTCGTAGACCAGCGCGGCGTCGTTGAGCTGGAGCTTGTCGAGCGCGTCGCGCAGCTCCGGGTAGTCGGAGCCGTCCAGCGGGTACAGGCCCGAGAACACCATCGGCTTCGGGTCCTTGTAGCCGCCGAGCGGCTCGGTGGCGCCCTTGTTCAGCTGGGTGATGGTGTCACCCACCTTGGACTGGCGGACGTCCTTCACGCCGGTGATCAGGTAGCCCACCTCGCCGACGCCGAGCCCGTCGGCGGGCAGCATCTCCGGCGAGTTCGTGCCGATCTCCAGCAGCTCGTGCGTGGCGCCGGTCGACATCATCCGGATGCGCTCGCGCTTGTTGAGCTGGCCGTCGACGACACGGACGTACGTGACGACGCCGCGGTACGAGTCGTAGACCGAGTCGAAGATCATCGCGCGGGCGGGGGCGTCCTTGACGCCGACCGGGGCCGGGATGTCGGAGACGACCTTGTCGAGCAGCGCCTCGACGCCCATGCCGGTCTTGGCGGAGACCTTCAGGACGTCGTCGGGCTCGCAGCCGACGAGGTTGGCCAGCTCCTCGCTGAACTTCTCGGGCTGCGCGGCCGGCAGGTCGATCTTGTTCAGTACGGGGATGATCTGAAGGTCGTTCTCCATCGCCAGGTAGAGGTTGGCGAGGGTCTGGGCCTCGATGCCCTGGGCGGCGTCGACGAGCAGGATGGTCCCCTCGCACGCGGCGAGCGAGCGCGACACCTCGTACGTGAAGTCCACGTGGCCCGGCGTGTCGATCATGTTCAGGATGTGGGTACTGCCCTGGTCGGGCCCCTCATTGGGGGCCCAGGGCAGACGCACCGCCTGGGACTTGATCGTGATGCCGCGCTCTCGCTCGATGTCCATCCGGTCGAGGTACTGAGCACGCATCTGCCGCTGCTCGACCACGCCGGTCAGCTGGAGCATCCGGTCGGCGAGCGTGGACTTGCCGTGGTCGATGTGCGCGATGATGCAGAAATTGCGAATCAGAGCCGGGTCGGTACGGCTCGGCTCGGGCACATTTTTAGGGATCGCGGGCACGCAGGGTCCTGTCTCTTGAGGCCTTCTGCCTCAGGTCGGCCTCGGTTGGGATCAATACGTAGCCTCCATGGTCCCATGCGCGGGGCACTGCGCTCGGTTTGGGCCGCCTGGAGTAGGGCTGATACCGTGGGCAGCTGTGTCTCATGCCCTCTCAGCGCGAGACACGCACCCAGTAGAAATCACCGGTTCGGGACCCTCACCGGCCCCGGGCCAGAACCTGCAAAGGCTCATTTCGTGGCGAACATCAAGTCCCAGATCAAGCGGATCAAGACCAACGAGAAGGCGCGGCTGCGCAACAAGGCCGTCAAGTCCTCCCTCAAGACCGCGATCCGCAAGGCCCGCGAGGCCGCTGCCTCCGGTGACGTCCAGAAGGCCGTCGAGGCCCAGCGCGCTGCCGCGCGTCAGCTCGACAAGGCCGTCTCCAAGGGCGTCATCCACAAGAACCAGGCCGCCAACAAGAAGTCGGCGCTTGCTTCCCGTGTGGCGTCCATCCAGGGCTGAAGCAGTACCGCAGTACCTGATCTGAACTGAACTGACGTCGGTGGGACCCGGGCGGGCCCTCTCTCATCCGCCCCCGACCGACACCCGGAGCCCGCACGCGGCCTGCGTTCGCCACGCGGGTGCGGGCTCACCAAGCTTGACCCGAGGCCCCCGTCCTTCCCCAGGACGGGGGCCTCGGTGCGTTCCGGTGCGTGGGATGCGGGGCGAAACCCCAGGGCGTGGCGGACGGGCAGGGGCGGCGGGGGCGGCCTCTATCGGCCGCGGGACCGGGCGGCCCGCGCCACGGTCACCACGGCCTTCTCCAGCGCGTACTCGGGATCGTCCCCGGCCCCCTTGACCCCGGCGTCGGCCTCCGCGACCGCCCGGAGCGCCACCGCGACCCCGTCCGGCGACCAGCCCCGCATCTGCTGCCGCACCCGATCGATCTTCCACGGCGGCATCCCCAGCTCCCGCGCGAGATCCGCCGGCCGGCCACCCCGCGCGGACGACAGCTTCCCGATCGCCCGCACGCCCTGCGCCAACGCCGACGTGATCATCACCGGCGCCACCCCGGTCGCGAGCGACCAGCGCAGCGCCTCCAGCGCCTCCGCCGCCCGCCCCTCCACGGCCCGGTCGGCCACGGTGAAGCTGGAGGCCTCGGCCCGCCCGGTGTAGTACCGCCCGACGACGGCGTCGTCGATCGTGCCCTCGACGTCGGCCGCGAGCTGCGACACGGCGGACGCCAGCTCCCGCAGGTCGCTTCCGATGGCGTCGACCAGTGCCTGCGACGCCTCGCCGGTCGCGGACCGCCCGAGCGCCCGGAACTCGTTGCGCACGAACGCCAGCCGGTCCGCCGGCTTCGTCATCTTCGGACAGGCGACTTCCCTGGCCCCGGCCTTACGGGCCGCGTCGAGCAGCCCCTTCCCCTTGGCGCCGCCCGCGTGCAGCAGCACGAGCGTGATCTCCTCGGCGGGCGCGCCGATGTACGCCTTGACGTCCTTGACGGTGTCCGCCGACAGGTCCTGCGCGTTGCGCACGACGACGACCTTGCGCTCCGCGAACAGCGAGGGGCTCGTCAGCTCGGCGAGCGTCCCGGGCTGGAGCTGGTCCGGCGTGAGGTCCCGCACGTCGGTGTCCGCGTCGGCGGCGCGCGCGGCCGCCACGATCTGCTGCACCGCGCGGTCGAGCAGCAGGTCCTCCTGGCCCACCGCGACGGTGAGCGGGGCGAGCGGATCGTCGTTTGCACTCTTCCTGGCCATCGCGGTCAAGCATCCCACGCGCCACTGACAACCCGCCCCGATCCCGGCCTACGGCTCCTCGCGCCAGCCCTCCCACTCGGCCGCGAACTCGTCGAGCTCCCCGGCCCCGAGCCGCTCGTCCGCGTCCTCGACGACCACCAGCCACTGCGCGTCCTCGGCGTCGTCCTCACCGGCCAGCGCGTCCCGTACGAGCTGGGGTTCCTCGGTCACCCCGAAACGCTCGCGGAGCGCCTCCGCCGCCTCCTCCGCGGCGTCGCGGTCGGGCAGCACCAGTACGTGTCTCACATCGCTCACGGCACCATTTTCCGGCACGCGCCCGGCCGCCCGGTACCCGGTCAGCTCTTCGGCACGACCTGGATGTCGAGGTCGATGCGGACGCTGGAGCCGACGACGGCGATGCCCCTGGCCAGCATGGTCTGCCAGCTCACCGTGAAGTCGTCGCGGTGCAGCTCGGTGCTCGCGCGGCAGGCGGCGCGGGTCTCGCCCTCCATGCCGGTGCCCACACCCAGGTACTCGGCGTCCAGCGTCACCGTCCGGGTCACGCCGTGCAGGGACAGCGCCCCGGTGACCGCCCACCGGTTGCCGCCCTTGTGCACGAAGCGGTCGCTGTAGAACTCCAGCGTGGGGAAGCGCTCGACGTCGAGGAAGTCGGCGGACCTGAGGTGGTCGTCGCGCATCTTGACGTTCGTGTCGATGGACGCGGCGTCGATGACCACGTGCATCGCCGAGTCCTCGGGCCGCTCGGCCACCCGCAGCACACCGGCGAACGTGTTGAACCGTCCGTACACCCGCGCCATCCCGATGTGCCGCGCCGTGAACCCGATCGAGGAGTGCGTCGGCTCGACCTCCCAGTCCCCCGGCTCGGGCAGCGGCGGCGGCGCGGTGACCTGGAGCGCGACGTCGCCGAGCGCCGTCTGCCCGCCCTCCGCCACGGTGGCCCCGCCGCGGAACGGCGCGTACCCCTCGGCCGACACCGCGAGCCGGTAATCCCCTGCGGGCACGGACGCCACGAACGAGCCGAACGGGTCGACGCCCCCGCTCACCACCTTGCGCCCCATCGCGTCGCTCACCGTGTACTCGGCTCCCCGCACCGGCTCGTTCACGGGGTCGATGATCCGGCCGCTGAGCACTCCGGCGCCCGGCGGCACCGTCATTCCCGCGACCGCGCTCTCTCCTACTGACCGGTTAGTACGGTTTCTACGCCAACGGCCGAACATGCCCTACCCACCCCAGTACGCCTGGACAACTACCTGATCTGCTGCATTCGACATGCATTCGATCATCGCGGGCAGTTTCGAGGCAACATGCGCTCACATGGCAAGAACCCGCCTGTCAGACCGCCGCGCGGCATGCTAAGGAGCCACGGGCCGAGGGGCTAGGGCAGCACCCGGAGCGCGTCGCCCCCTCCTCCCACGACCGCGACCGCCCCGTCCCGGTCCGTTCTGAACACCGCCGCGCCACCCGCCCGCAGCGCCGCCAGCGTGCTCGGCGCCGGATGCCCGTACGGGTTGTCCCGCCCCACCGAGACCAGCGCGACGCGCGGCGCCGCCCTCCGCAACAGCTCCGGATCCTGGTACGCGGACCCGTGGTGGGCGACCTTGAGCACGTCGACCGGCGACAGGGCGGCCCCTGCGGGCGTGCGCAACAGGGCGCGCTGCGCCGCCGGTTCGAGGTCGCCGAGGAGCAGCAGCGTCATCCCCGCGACCCGGACGAGCAGGGTCACGCTCGCGTCGTTCGGCCCGTCCGGGGTCGGCGCCGGGTCCGGCGGCGGCCACAGCACCCGCCAGTCGAGCGGCCCCGCCCTGCTCCGCTCCCCCGCCCCCGCGCGCACCAGCGGCACCCCGCGCCGCGCCGCCTCCCTGCGCACGAAGGCGACCTGGTCCGCAGGCTCCTCGAACCCCGTCGTCCCGACCTGCCCGACGGCCCGGCCCCGCAGCACCCCCGGAAGTCCGGCCACGTGGTCCGCGTGGAAGTGCGTGAGGATCACCGCCGGGATCCGGGTGACGCCCAGCGACCGCAGGCACCGGTCGACGAGGAGCGGGTCCGGCCCCGCGTCCACCACCACCCCTGCCCCGGCCCCCGCGGCCAGCACCAGCGCGTCGCCCTGCCCCACGTCGCACATCACCAGCCGCCATCCGGCCGGCGGCCAGCCGGTGACGCCCCGGACGAGCGGCGCGGGCCGGGTGACCACCAGGACGAGCAGCAGCGCGCAGACCCCGCAGAGCCACGGCACCCTGAGCACTCTGCGCCCCACGAGCACCAGCACCGCCGTGCCGAACGCGAGCAGCACCCCGCCTCGCCACCCGCCCGGCCAGTCGATCCCGCTTCCGGGCAGCGCCGCCCCGGTCCGCGCGAGGTCCGCGATCCATCCCGCGGGCCAACCGGCGCACCACGCCAGGGACTTCGCGAGCGGCATCGCCACCGGCGCCGCCGCGAGGGCCGCGAACCCGAGCACCGTCGCGGGCGCCACGGCGAACTCCGCCAGCAGATTGCACGGCACCGCCACCAGGCTCACCCGCGCCGCCAGGACCGCGACGACCGGCGCGCACACCGCCTGCGCCGCCGCGGCCGCCCCGAGCGCCTCGGCGATCCGCCCCGGCACCCCGCGCGCCCGCAGCGCCGCGCTCCACCGCGGGGCCAGCGTGAGGAGCGCGCCGGTGGCGAGGACCGAGAGCAGGAACCCGTAACTCCGCGCCAGCCACGGGTCGTACAGGACGAGCAGCAGCACGGCCGTCGCCAGCGCGGGCAGCAGCGATCTGCGCCGCCCGGTGGCCACGGCGAGCAGGGCGATCAGCCCGCACGACGCCGCCCGCAGCACGCTCGGCTCGGGCCGGCAGACCACGACGAAGCCGAGGGTGAGGGCGCCGCCGAGCACCGCCGTCGTCCGCAGCGGCAGCCCGATCCGGGGCGCCAGCCCGCGCCGCTCGACCCGCTGGGCGATCCCGGGCGGACCGATCAACAGGGCGAGCAGGATGGTGAAGTTGGCTCCGCTGACCGCCATGAGGTGCAGCAGGTCGGTCTCCTCGAAGGCGGCGTGCAGCTCCGGTGACACGCGGGCCGTGTCGCCGACGACCAGCCCCGGCAGCAGGGCGCGCGGGTCCGCGGCCAAGCCGTCGGTGGCCTCGCGCAGCCCCTCCCGCAGCGCCCCTGCCACCCGTTGCGACCGGCTCGGCGACCCCACGATCCGCGCCCGCTCGCTCCGTCCGACGCGCAGCACGGCCGCGATCCGGTCCCCCGACACCATCGGCGGCGCGAGGCCCCCGCGCACCCGCAACCGTGTGCTCGGCAGCACCGAGAGCCACGAACTGCCTTGCGCGTAGCCCGCTTCGTCCGGTCCGCGTGCGGTCGGCTCGCCCTTGCCGCCCCCGCTCACCAGGACCAGCACCGGCGTCCGCGTGCGCACCGCCCCGCCGTCGGGCCCCGTCACCCGCACCACGTCCGCCTCCACCAGCACCGACATCGGCGCCGCGTGGTCGCCGCGGATCCGCGGCCGGGTGACCCGGGGGTCGGACGTCACCTCCAACTCCACGTCCACGTGCGCGAAGCGGGACGCGAGGGCGGGTACCGGGCCGCGTCGCAGGTCCGCCCCGTGCAGCCCCGAGGAGGCCGCCGCCGCGGCGGTGCACAGGAGCAGCGCCGCCGCCGACGGCCCCCGCCACGACGGCGTCGCGGAACGGCCGCGACCCGCCACCAGGAGCCCCGCCCCGACGACCGCGCACGCCGCCGCCACGAGCGCCGCCCACCAGGGCGAACCGGTCACCGTCAGCGCCGCCGTGCCCCACGCCGCGAGCGCGGGCGGCACCAGTCTGAGGTCCAGCGGCCCCTCCTGCCGCGGATACGCGTCCCCGAGCCGCCCCGCCGCGCCCGACGCGCCTGTCATGCCGGCAGCGCCCGGAGCGTTCGCCGCTCCCGCCGCTCCGGCCTCTTCCGTCACCTCCCCCGTCGTCCGCGTCATGGCCGCACGAGGTTCTGAAGGTCCTCGAAGCGGCGGTCCCCGATCCCGTTCACCTCGCGCAGTTCGCCGACGGAGCGGAAACCGCCGTGCTCCGTGCGGTAGTCGACGATGTGCTGCGCCAGGACGGGGCCCACGCCGGGCAGCGTGTCGAGTTGGTCGAGCGTGGCCGTGTTGAGCCCGATCGGGCCCGCGGGCGGGGACCCGGCCGCCACGGGCCCGCCACCCGGTGGTGCGGCGGCGGCCGACGCCGAGGCGCCCACCACGACCTGCTCGCCGTCCACGAGGAGCCGCGCCCTGTTGATCCCCGCGGGGTCGGTGCCGGGCCGCAGTCCTCCGGCCGCCCGCAAGGCGTCCGCAACGCGGGCTCCCGGCGGCAGCCGGTGGATTCCGGGCCGCCGCACCTTTCCGCTGACGTCCACGACGATGCCGGGCCCACCGC
This sequence comes from Streptomyces sp. SDT5-1, assembly GCF_052245995.1. Classification (NCBI taxonomy): domain Bacteria; kingdom Bacillati; phylum Actinomycetota; class Actinomycetes; order Kitasatosporales; family Streptomycetaceae; genus Streptomyces; species Streptomyces sp. SDT5-1. Next base: position 3,192,065 of record NZ_CM125963.1, read on the forward strand.
TCGACGCGGGCCCCGACGACGCTCCGGGCGAGGCCCCGGCATCCGGTGGCGCCACCGCTCGCGGGGCCGCGGCCCGTACCGTCTCCGGCGCCCGCACCGGCTGCGTACGCCCGGCCCAGAAGTGCTGCACGGCGAAGAGCGCCACCACGGCGACGAGCACCGCCAGGGCCACGGCGCCGCGCCGCTCGACGCCGCACCGCTTCTGCAGCCACAGCGGCAGCCGGTCCCGCACCGCGAGCGCGACACGCTCCGCCCGCGACGGAACGGCAACCGCCGGCGCCCCCGCCGCCTCGGACCCCCGCGGATTCGATGCCCGCGGCGGACCCGCCGTACCCGGCGATCGCGACGGCCCCAGCGGCCCCGGCAGGCCCGACGCCCGCGACGGCCCAGACCGCCCGGGCGGACCCGACACCCGCGACGGGACGGCAACCGATGGCGACTCCGCCGACTCAGCCCCCCGCATCCACGCCGAGCCCGACGGCCCCGGCAGCCCCGGCGTCCGCGCCGAGTCCGGTGGCGCGAACAATGCCTCCGCCCGCACCCGCGTCCGCTCCGCCTCCACCCGCCTGCGCCGTGCGCGCCGCCGCAGCACGTGCCGCTGCCGCCGCCCCGCGCGGCCGTCGGAGGCGGGGGCGCGCCCCGGCCCGCTGGATCCGTGTGCTGTCCGTGTCCGTGATCGAAGTGCCATGTCACGAGACGGTAGGCAGCACCCGCCCCACGAGTGGATCTTGCTCAATTCCCGGGGATTACCCGGCAGTTGTGGAAAACCCGGCCACCCTCACGAGCTCACGAGCTACGTCCGGGGCGACACCACAGCCCCGAGCAGCCCCGGCCCCGTGTGCGCCCCGATCACCGCCCCCACCTCGCTGACATGCAGCTCGGCGAGGCCCGGCACCCGCTCGCGGAGCCACTCCGCGAGCGCCTCCGCCCGCTCCGGCGCCGCCAGATGGTGCACGGCGATGTCCACCTGCCCGCTGCCCGCCCGCTCGGCCACGATCTCCTGCAACCGCGCGATCGCCTTCGACGACGTGCGGACCTTCTCCAGGAGTTCGATGCGCCCCGCGTCGAGCTGGAGCAACGGCTTGACCGCGAGCGCGGAGCCGAACAGCGCCTGCGCGGCACCGATCCGCCCGCCCCTGCGCAGATAGTCCAGGGTGTCGACGTAGAAGTACGCGGAGGTGCCCGACGCCCGCTTCTCCGCCGCGTTCACCGCCTCGTCGACCGTGCCTCCCGCGTCGGCCGTCTCCGCCGCCGCGAGCGCGCAGAACCCGAGCGCCATGGCCACCATCCCGGTGTCCACGACCCGCACCGGCACCGGCGCCTCGCGCGCGGCCAGCACCGCCGCGTCGTACGTCCCGGAGATCTCGGCGGACAGGTGCAGCGACACGATGGCGGTGGCGCCGGACTCGGCCACCTTGCGGTACGTCTCCGCGAACAGCTCGGGGCTGGGTCTCGACGTCGTCACCGACCGGCGCTTCTGCAGGGCCTCCGCGACCGAGCGGGCGGAGATCTCCGTGCCCTCCTCGAGCGCCCGGTCACCCAGGACCACGGTCAACGGCACCGCCGTGATGCCGTGGCGCTCCATCGTCCGCTGCGGCAGGTAGGCCGTTGAATCGGTGACGATCGCGACATGGCGGGACATGCACCGGAGATTACCTGCCGCGGCCGGTGCGCGGCAGCCCGGCCCCTACCCACCGGCACCGGTTCAAGTCGTGCTCTCCGGGCGGGGTTTCTTCTGCCACGGGTACACGGGGCGTACGCCTGGCGGAGTGATGGCCTGCCTGTCCCGCTCCGGTGCGGGGTCCTGCCCCGCCGGTTCCTGGGCGGGCCCGGTCGTCCAGTGCCGCAGCGCCCCCGCCTCCAGGTCGATCTGCGAGCGCAGCGCGTCCAGGTCGTCGCTCGCGAACCGGGAGGCCCGGTCGCGGGCCGCGTGCCGCAGGGCGTCGGCGGACGACGTGATCTGCTCCGTGCGCGCCCTGAGCTCCGGCAGCAGCCGCGCCGCGTGCGCCTTGTCGGGCTCGCTCTCCAGCCGCTTGAGCTCGGCGTCCACCTCGTGCCCGTGCGCGCTCAGACGCTCGAAGAGGCCCAGGGACTCCTTGAGCGAGGGGTCCTCGGCCACGCGCGCGTGCAGCGCGTCCTGCGTGGCCCGCATGGAGGTGCGCAGCTTCAGCCGCAGCTGGGCGAGCTCGGCGGCCGTGCCGGGCTGGGCGAAGCTCTTGGCGCGCAGCGTGGTGTCCTCGACGGCCCGCCGCGCCTGCTCGACCTTGCGGTCCACGCCGCGCTTGGCGGCGCCGACGGCCTTCACGGTCACGTACCCGCCGAACGCCAGGAAGGCGACGAAGATCAGCGCAATGATCACCAGCACGACATCCATGGCGCTCTCTCCTCCGGGTCGCCCCGTCTCCAACCGGCTTCTCTCCACGGTAAACGGAACGGGCAGGCCGAGGGTTCCAGCGGAACCCCCAACCTGCCCGTAGGGAACAACCCCGAGCCGGCGCGCGAGCGCTACGCGGGCACGATGTTCACCAGCTTCGGCGCCCGCACGATGACCTTGCGGATGCCGGCGCCGTCCAGGGCGGCGACGACCTTCTCGTCGGCCAGCGCGATCTTCTCCAGCTCCTCGTCGGAGATCGAGGGGGAGACCTCCAGGCGGGCCTTGACCTTGCCCTTGATCTGCACGACGCAGGTCACGGACTCGTCGACCACGTACTCGGGGTCGGCGACCGGGAAGTCCTGGTGGACGACGGAGTCGTCGTGGCCCAGCTTGCGCCACAGCTCCTCGCCGACGTGCGGGGCCAGCGGCGCGATCAGCAGCACCAGGCGCTCGGCCACGGAGCGCGGCAGCGAGCCGCCCTGGTAGGCCTTGACCAGGTGGTTGTTCAGCTCGGTGACCTTGGCGATGGCGGTGTTGAACCGCATGCCCTCCAGGTCGCCGCGCACGCCGTCGATCGCCTTGTGCAGGGCGCGCAGCGTCGCCACGTCGATGTCGGCCTCGGGCACGTCCACGACGGTGACCTCGCCGGTCGTCTCGTCGACGATGTTGCGCCACAGCCGCTGCAGCAGACGGAACTGGCCGACCACCGCGCGCGTGTCCCACGGCCGGGAGACGTCCAGCGGGCCCATCGCCATCTCGTACAGGCGCAGCGTGTCCGCGCCGTACTCGGCGCAGATCTCGTCCGGCGTGACGGCGTTCTTCAGGGACTTGCCCATCTTGCCCAGCAGGCGGGAGACCTTCTCGCCCTGGTAGTAGTACGCGCCGTCGCGCTCCTCCACCTCGGCGGCCGGTACGGCGATGCCGCGCGCGTCACGGTAGACGTACGCCTGGATCATGCCCTGGTTGTACAGCTTGTGGAACGGCTCGGCCGACGAGATGTGGCCCAGGTCGAACAGCACCTTCGACCAGAAGCGGGCGTACAGCAGGTGCAGCACGGCGTGCTCGGCGCCGCCGACGTACAGGTCGACGCCGCCGGTGGGCATGCCCTCGCGGGGGCCCATCCAGTACTGCTCGATCTCGGGGTCGACCAGCTTCTCGTCGTTGTGCGGGTCCAGGTAGCGCAGCTCGTACCAGCAGGAACCGGCCCAGTTGGGCATCGTGTTGGTCTCGCGGCGGTACTTCTTCGGTCCGTCGCCCAGGTCCAGCGTGACGTTGACCCAGTCCTCGTTGCGCGACAGCGGCGTCTCGGGCTGCGTGTCGGCGTCGTCCGGGTCGAAGGTGCGCGGGCTGTAGTCCTCGACCTCGGGCAGCTCCAGCGGCAGCATCGACTCGGGCAGCGCGTGGGCGACGCCGTCCTCGTCGTAGACGATCGGGAAGGGCTCACCCCAGTAGCGCTGGCGGCTGAACAGCCAGTCGCGCAGCCGGAAGTTGACGGTGCCGGCGCCGATGCCCTTGCGCTCCAGCCACTCGGTCATCCGGGCCTTGGCGTCGGCGACGCCCAGGCCGTCCAGGTTCACCTCGTCGCTCGCGGAGTTCACCAGCTCCGCCTCGTACGCGACGAACGCGTCGTCCCACGTCGAGGGGTCGGTGCCGCGGTCGTCGGAGGGCCGCACGACGCACCGCATCGGCAGCTCGAAGGCGCGTGCGAAGGCGAAGTCGCGGCTGTCGTGGGCCGGGACGGCCATGATCGCGCCGGTGCCGTAGCCCATCAGCACGTAGTCGGCGATGAAGACCGGGACCTGCTCGCCGCTGACCGGGTTGGTCGCGAACGCGCCGGTGAAGACGCCGGTCTTGTCCTTGGCCTCGGCCTGGCGCTCGACGTCGGACTTGGAGGCGGCCTGCTTGCGGTAGGCGGCGACGGCCTCGCCGGGGGTGGCGTGGCCGCCCGTCCACACGTCGTGGGTGCCCTCGGGCCAGGCGGCCGGGACGATCTTCTCGACCAGGTCGTGCTCGGGCGCCAGCACCATGTAGGTGGCGCCGAACAGGGTGTCCTGGCGGGTCGAGAAGACGGTGATCCGCTCCTCGCCGGAGCCGGCCCCCTCGGCGGACGGGACGGCGAAGTCGATACGGGCGCCCTCGGAGCGGCCGATCCAGTTGCGCTGCTGCAGCTTGATCGCCTCGGGCCAGTCCAGGCCGTCCAGGTCCTCCAGCAGGCGGTCCGCGTAGGCGGTGATCCGCATGTTCCACTGGCGCAGCTTGGCCTTGAAGACGGGGAAGTTGCCGCGCTCGGAGCGGCCGTCGGCGGTGACCTCCTCGTTGGCCAGGACGGTGCCCAGGCCCGGCGCCCAGTTCACGGGCGCGTCGGAGGCGTACGCCAGGCGGTACTCGCCCAGGATCTCGGCGCGCTCGAAGGCACTCAGCGCGGACCAGGAGCCGCCGCCGGGCACGGCGCGCTCACCGGTCTCGAACTGCTTGACCAGGTCGGCGATCGGACGGGCCTTCTTCAGGTCGTCGTCGTACCAGGAGTTGAAGATCTGCAGGAAGATCCACTGCGTCCACTTGTAGTACTCCGGGTCGATCGTGGCGAACGACCGGCGCTTGTCGTGGCCCAGGCCCAGGCGGCGCAGCTGCGCCTTCATGTTGACCATGTTGGCCTCGGTCGACGTGCGCGGGTGGGTGCCCGTCTGCACGGCGTACTGCTCGGCGGGCAGGCCGAACGCGTCGAAGCCCAGGGTGTGCAGCACGTTGTGCCCGGTCATGCGCTGGAAGCGCGCGAAGACGTCGGTGGCGATGTAGCCCAGCGGGTGACCGACGTGCAGGCCCGCGCCGGAGGGGTACGGGAACATGTCCATGATGAACTTCTTGGGCCGCGACGCGACCGCCCGGTCCTCCTCGGTGGACCCGGCCAGGTCACCGCTCGGGTTGGGCGCCTCGTACGTGCCTTCGGCGTCCCAGAAGTCCTGCCAGCGTGCCTCGATGTCGGCGGCCATGGCCGCCGTGTAGCGGTGCGGCGCGACCGCCGCCTCGGAAGCGGCGGCGGTGTTCGTCTCGCTCATGATCCTCAAAGCTCCATCGATCGTCTCTGCCAGCGGCCAGTGCTTAGAAAGTCCAGTGCTTAGGAAATGAAAAAACCCCTCGCACAGGAGGGGACGCCGCGCTGAGTTGATTCCTTGATCAGCGCGGCTTGCTAAGCAGAAGGCGTACGGCACGCATGGCGTCAGGGTACCGCAGCCCTCGACCGACCCGCGACGGGCTTCCCCGCGCCCCCGGCCGCCCCACGGGTTACTCGGCGTACCGGCCACTATCGGGACAACGCAAAGACCAAACATCAAGCAGATAACAGCGAGATAACTCAAACCTCGTACTGCCCGGTATGCATCGACCTAGAGTGCGGGCCGTGGGACCACCGTGCCGAACCATTTCGGAGTCGCACCCATGAACCCTCGAACCCCTCACGCCCTGAACTCCCTTCGTACGCCGGGCGGTTCACGCACCCCCGGCGTCGGCCGTCGCATGAGAACGGGGCTGCTCAGCGCGGCGGTCGTCCTCCTGCTGCCCGTGCTCGTGGCCAGCGGGAGCGACGCCGTGCGGGCGACGCTCGACTTCGGTGCGGGCGTCCTCTCCCTGGTCTCGCTGACCTCGTCCGTGGTGTGGGGCCTGGTCGCGTCCGACCGGGTCTTCCTCACGTCGAGACAGCGGCTGCTCGCGCAGGCCGTGCACCGGATCACCGCGGTGTCCTCGCTGGTCTTCCTGCTGCTGCACATCAGCGTGAAGCTCGCGCTCTCGCACGTGACGCTGCTCGGCGCCCTGATCCCGTTCTCCGGGGGCTTCCAGGGCAGCGCGGGCCTGATCGGCCTGGGCGTCACCGCGGGACTCCTCATGATCACCACGGGTGTCACGGGCGCGCTGCGCAGCTCCATGGCCTCGCCCGCCCGGCTCGCCGCCCGCTGGCGCGCGACCCACATGCTCGCCTACCCGGCCTGGTGCTTCGCCCTCATGCACGGCCTGTACGCGGGCCGGGCCGCGAAGGCGTACGTGACGGTCCTGTACTGCCTCGCCCTGGTCGCGGTCGCCGGGGCGATCGCCCTGCGGGCCGCGCCGCAGCCCTTCCGCCGCAAGGTCGCGGTGCGCATCCTCGACTTCCTGGACGCGGGCCCGCGCGCGAGCGGCACCAGGCGGGCCGGAACGCCCCGCCCCCAGCCCCGTACGGAGCCCACGACCGCACCCGCGCCGCCTCCCCAGTCGGCCTACGAGCCCACTCCCCCGCCGCCCGCCGCCGACATCGGCTTCGCGGCCGCCTACCGCGCGGTCTCCTCCCTGCCCCGCTCCGAGCTGCCCACCCAGTCGCTCCCGTACGCGCAGCAGTACGCGGCGCCCGCGCACGACGAGCGCTGGCCCACGCCGTCCCCGCCCCCGCCCGCCGAGGCCCCGCCCTCCCACTACGACCCGACGTACGACACCCCCTACGGAGGCGTGCCCGGCTCCCCCGCCCCGAGCGCCTACGAAGAGGGCTACGACGGCACTTCTTACGGAGGCGGGCCGAACAGCGGCGCCCCCACACACGTATACGAAGACGTCCCCGAACCCACCGAACCGCTCCCCGGCCCCTTCCAAGCACCCGCTTCCGGCGAGCCCTGGACCACGCCCTACGGAGGCACGCAGTGAACACGGCACTGCCCGACGTCCCGGAGGTCCGCGTCGTCGGCCTTCCCCAGCTCACGTCGGGGTTCGACCTCGTGGAGCGGCTCGACCTCGACATGCACCTCAAGGTGCACGGCCCGCTGGAACCCATGGCCGGTGAGCCGCTCGCCCAGCTCGCCCAGGCGATATCCCTGCGCGGCCGGGGCGGCGCGGGCTTCCCGTTCGCCAAGAAGCTGCGCGCGGTCGCGGAGTCGGCGATCCGGCGCGGGGTGCGCCCGGTCGTCGTCGTCAACGGCAGCGAGGACGAGCCGGCCTGCCGCAAGGACACCGTCCTGATCAACCGGGCGCCGCACCTGATCCTGGACGGCGCCCTGCTGGTCGCGGAGGCGATCGGGGCCCGCACCCTCGTCGTCGGCGTGACCCGTGACAGCACCGAGGCCTCGATGCAGGCGGCGCTCGCCGAGCGGGGCCTGTCCAACCGCCGTAATTCCCCGCTACGCGCGCGGGTGCAGCGCAATCCGGTGCGGATGGTCACCGGCGAGTCGTCGGCCCTGATCCGCTCCGCGGACGGCGGCCCGCCGATGCCGCCGGGACGCAAGGTCCGCGCCTCCGACTCCGGCGTCGGGGGCGCGCCCACGCTCCTGTCGAACGCGGAGACCTTCGCCCAACTCGCCGTCGCCGCCCGCACGGGCGCCGAGCGCTACTGCCGCACCGGCCTGCACGACGAGCCCGGCACGGTGCTGCTCACGATCTCCGGTGCGGTCGCCCGGCCGATGGTCGTCGAGGTGCCGTCCGGCGTCCCGCTGCGCTACGTCCTCCAGCTCGCGGGCGCGCCGCCGCTGCCCCAGGGCGTCCTCACGGGCGGCTACCACGGCAAGTGGCTCGACGGGGTCGGGGCGCAGGACGCGATCGTCTCCCGCGCCTCCCTGGAGGCCTCCGGCGGCGCGCTGGGTGCCGGGGCGATCCTGCCGATCGGCCCGGACACCTGCCCGCTCGGCGAGGCCCTGAAGGTGGCGCAGTGGCTGGCGGCGGAGAGCGCGGGCCAGTGCGGGCCCTGCTACCTGGGCCTCCCGGCGGCGGCGCGCGGCCTGGCCGACGTCCTGAACGGGGGCGGTCCGACGGCCCTCGAGGCGCTGCGCGAGGTCACGCGCGCGGTGAAGCGGCGCGGGGCGTGCAAGCACCCGGACGGTTCGGCGGCGTTCATCGAGTCGACGATCTCGGCGTTCACGGACGATCTGGCGGCGCACGTGCTGGGCGCCGGCTGCGGCCGCCCGGTGCAGGGTGTGCTGCCGCTGCACGCGGAGGCGCCGCAGGCCCCCGCGTCCGGCGGGAAGAAGCTGATGGTCGACTGGACGCTGTGCCGGGGCCACGGGCTGTGCGCGGACATCGTGCCCGAACTGCTGCAGCTGGGCCCCGACGGCTTCCCCACGGTCGCGGAGGCGGAGGTGCCGGGCTACTCGGAGGCGAACGCCGTACGGGCCGTGCGCCGCTGCCCCGCGCTGGCGCTGCGCATCGAGGGGGACGCCCCGGCGGCCGCCCCGCTGAGCCGTGTGCCGGCCCGCCCCGCGCTGCCGCCGGGCCGCAGCCGCGCCCGCAGGTGACCTGGCCTCGCGCACACAGCCCCGCACACACGACAGCGGGCCATCCGATTCGGATGGCCCGCTGTCAATTCCTGTGGAGCTAAGGAGAATCGAACTCCTGACCTCTTGCATGCCATGCAAGCGCTCTACCAACTGAGCTATAGCCCCTTGCTGTGGTCCTCCGGGTCTTTCCTGTCGGTTTCCCCGGCGGCGACGCCAACATTACACGGTCACCGGGGTGCATCACCAAATCGTTTCCGTTCCACCCGCTTCTGTACGGAAAAGTCGCTGGTGACAGCTACTAGTGTGCCCTCACGTGACTGTGCTCGCCCTGCCCCGCACCCGCCACGCCCCGGCAGCCCTCGGAGCCTGCCTGCTGTCGTTCGCCGCCTTCGTGATCGCACAGCGCGTGGCCGACGTCTCGATGATCGACCTGATGGTCTACCGGGCGGAGGGCTGGACGGTCCGCACCGGCGGCGACCTCTACGCCCTGCGCGCCACGTACGCCGATCTGCCGACCACGTACCCGCCGTTCGCCGCGCTGCTGTTCCTGCCGCTGACGTTCCTCGACGTGGTCACCATGAAGGTCGCCGCGACGCTCGCGAACCTGGCCCTGGTCGTCGCCCTGGTCCACCTCTCCTTGCGGCTCGTGCGCCGCCACGCGCGCGTGGAGCACGCTTTGTGGGTGGCGGCCGTCGCCGTGTGGTGCGAGCCGGTGTGGACGACGCTGCGCTACGGGCAGGTCAATCTGCTGCTCGCCGTGCTCGTCCTGTGGGACCTGACGCGGCGCCCGGGGCATCGCTGGGTGGGCGTGGGGATCGGCGTAGCGGCGGCGATCAAGCTGACGCCCGCGCTGTTCGCGGTGTTCCTGCTGTGCACGGGTCTCGCGCAGTTGGCGCGCGGCGGGGCCTGGCGTCCCTGGGTGCGCGGCGCGTGCGTCGCGGTCGGCTCGTTCGTCACGGCGACCGTGGTGACGGCCGTCGTCCTGCCGCGCGACTCCCGGCACTTCTGGACGCGGATGGTCTTCGAGTCGAACCGTCCGGGCCACGCCGAGGAGACCGGGAACCAGTCGCTGCGCGGCGTCCTCGCCCGCCTGCTGCACACCGGCGACCCCAGCGCCTGGTGGGTGCCCGCCGCCGCGGTGACGGCGCTCGTCGGGCTCGCGGTCGCGGTGGCCGCGGCGCTGCGCGGGCGCCGCGCACAGGCGGTCGTGGCCTGCGCGCTGACGGCGCTGCTGATCAGTCCGGTGTCGTGGTCCCACCACTGGGTGTGGTGCGTGCCGCTGGTGCTGCTCGTGTGGGAGTCGGGCCGGACGCGGGCCGCCGCCGCCACCGCCCTCGTGTTCTGCGCGTACGCGCTGTGGTGGGTGCCGCACGCCGACGGCAGGCCCGAACTCCACCAGAACCCGGGGCAGTCGGCGCTCTCCGCGCTCTACGTCGCGGTGGCCTGCGCGTTCCTCGGGTATGCGGCGGTCAGGCTGTGGCGAACGAGTAGAACCGCTTGAGCGTGCAGTGCTCGTCGAGGAGTCGGCCGTAGATCGGCTCGCCCTCCAGCTCCCGATACGTCTCGATCGGGTCGCCTTTTATGATCAGCGCCCGCGCGCATTCCTCGCACCAGTACTGGTAGTCGGGGTTCAGCGGTTCCATGTCCCGCACGATGGGCGTACCGCTGCCGCACCAGTCGCACTTCCTCCTGTGTGCACCCATGTCGTTCCGCTCAGCTCCAGCTGTGGCCGCAGGCCGTGCACACGTACGAGATCCCGCCGTTGTCGCCGAGCATCTGGGCGACGTGGTGGGAGCCGCAGGACGGACAGTTGAGGGACGACTCCGTCATGCCGAGGAAGCGATCGGCCTCCTCGTTGATGCTCAAGGGCATCGCGCACTCCCTCCCCAAACGGGCCGCCGTACCGGCCGTCCGATTCTGCCACGGCCACGGTGGCGTCCACAGAGGTATACGTTCCAGGCGGCCGCCGCACCTCAGACCAACCGCGTTCCGGCAACGAAAAATCCCGCCCCTTCTGGGACGGGATCTTCGATTCCTGTGGAGCTAAGGAGAATTGAACTCCTGACCTCTTGCATGCCATGCAAGCGCTCTACCAACTGAGCTATAGCCCCTTGCCTTCATCCGCTCCCCCGGGGGTTTCCCCGGCGGCCCGAACAAGAAGAACTTTAGCCTGCGACCTGCCAGAAAGTGAAATCCGGCCCCCGAGACCCTCGGGGACCGGTCTCAGTCGTCGTCGCCGAGCACCGGCTCGGGCAGCGTGCCCGCGTTGTGCTCGAGCAGACGCCAGCCGCGCGCGCCCTCGCCGAGGACGGACCAGCAGCAGTTCGACAGGCCGCCGAGCCCCTCCCAGTGGTGGGCCTCCAGGCCGAGCAGCCGGCCGATCGTGGTGCGGATCGTGCCGCCGTGGCTGACCACGACGAGCAGTCCGTCGTCGGGCAGCTTGTCCGCGTGCCGCAGCACGACGGGCGCCGCCCGGTCGGCCACCTCGGTCTCCAGCTCGCCGCCGCCGCGCCGCACGGGCTCGCCGCGCTTCCACGCCGCGTACTGCTCGCCGTACCGGGCGATGATCTCCTCGTGCGTGAGGCCCTGCCACTCGCCCGCGTACGTCTCGCGCAGGTTCTCGTCGTACGTGGGCTCGATGCCGGTCAGCGCGGTCAGCTCCGCCGCCGTGGCGGCGGCCCGCTTGAGGTCGGACGCCACGATCGCGTCCGGCTTCAGGGAGGCGAGCAGCCGGGCGGCGCGGCGGGCCTGGGCGACGCCGGTCTCGGTCAGCTCGATGTCCGTGCTGCCCTGGAAGCGGCGCTCCAGGTTCCAGGAGGTCTGGCCGTGCCGCCACAGGATGACGCGCCGACCCCGAGGGGTGGCGGTCACAGCACCTCGCCCTCGGCCGCGGCCTCCTGCTCCTGCGCGTGCTCGGCGCCCTTGCCGCGGGTCGCCTTGGCGTCCTCGGGCAGGTCGAGCTCGGGGCAGTCCTTCCACAGGCGCTCGAGGGCGTAGAAGACGCGCTCCTCGCTGTGCTGGACGTGGACGACGATGTCGACGTAGTCGAGCAGGATCCAGCGGGCGTCGCGGTCGCCCTCGCGGCGCACCGGCTTGGCGCCGAGCTCCTTGTTCAGCTTCTCCTCGATCTCGTCGACGATCGACTTGACCTGGCGGTCGTTGGGCGCCGACGCGAGCAGGAAGGCGTCCGTGATGGACAGCACGTCGCTGACGTCGTAGGCGATGATGTCGTGCGCGAGCTTGTCGGCCGCCGCCTGCGCGGCGGCGTTGATGAGCTCGATGGAACGGTCGGTGGCGGTCACTGCAAGGCTTTCCGTCGGCGGTCTGAATCCCCCGAGTGATCCCTCAGGGGGGTACCCCAAGGGTCTCACGGCCCACCGACACGCCTCACGGTCACCGACCGGTGTAGTTCCGGCCGAGGACCACGGACACGTCCGCGTTCCTCTCCGCCTTCCCCTTCGTCACCGCCGAGGTCGGCAGGCCGAGCGTCTTGGCGACCTCGACGGCGTCGTTCTTGTGCGCGGCGTCCGCGTAGGTGACGCGGGAGGTCGCGACCGTCGTGCCGGTGCCGCCGGAGACGAAGGTGTAGCCGCCGTTGACCAGGGCGACGCGGGCCTTCTCGGTGCGGGACCTGTCGCCGGTCGCGTTCTCGATGCCGACGCGCAGCGAGTCGCCGTCGGCCGGGGCCTTCACGGTGCCGCCCAGCACGTTCTCGACCACGGAGTCCGCGGTGGAGCGGGAGATCGCGCCGCCGCTCTGCACCGGCAGCACCTCGCTCCTGTAGTCGCCCTCCTTGGCGCGGTCGGCCAGCTTGGCGAGGAACGCGCCGAGGTCCTTCTCGGTCAGCGACGGGTCGAGGATCTGGGCGAGCGTCTGCACCGTCGTCGTCGCGGCCTGCGGGTCGGACGACATCTTGCGCAGCACGCCCTGCATGACCTGCCCGAACCGCTCCAGCTGCGCCGTCTGCGGCTCGCCCTTGCCACGGTACGTCGCGTAGGCCACGGCCGCCGGGCCGCTGAGGGTCTGGTCCGCGCCCTTGTGGACGAGGACGGTGCCCTTCTTGGCGGGGTCGGGGACGCTCGTGTTCGTGGTGACCTCGATGTTGCCGACGAGCTCGACGAGGTTGTTGAGGTACGGGGTGTCGAGGCGCCAGGTGCCCTCGATGTCGGTGCCGAGCAGCGTGTCGAGGGCGTCGCTGGTCCCGGAGGAGCCGTCCTCGTCGACGGACTTGGCGAGCGTGGTGCTGGTGCCGTCCTCGCCGGAGAGCGCGAGGGAGTTCGGCAGCAGGACGGTGGTGGCCCGCTTCGTGGTCGTGTTGTTCACGAGCAGCGCCGTGGAGGTGGCGCCGCCCTTGGTGTTGTGCAGGTGGACGACGATGACGTCACGGTTCTGCGGCCCGGTCGCCGCGGCCGTGCCCGCCGTGCCGGAGTCCTTCGACAGGAAGGGCAGCTTGCCCTGGTACCAGAGGTAGCCGACGCCGCCGACCAGGCACAGGACGAGGACGACGACGAGGGCGATACCCCGGTTGCGGCTGCGGCGGCGGGCCTCCTCGCGGCGCTCGGTGCGCGACTCGGTGAATTTCAGCCAGTCGATGACGTCCTCGGAGTCCTCGTCCGGCTCCTCGACGAACTGGAACTGCTCGGTGCGGTAGTCGCTCTCCTGCTGCGGTGCCCGCGGGGGCGGCGCCTGGTGCTGCGGGGGCTGGGGCTGCTGGGGCTGCTGCGGCGGTGCCTGCTGCGGGATGTAGGCGGTGGCCTGCTCGGTGCGCTGCGGGGCGGCCGCGCCGTACGGGTCGTACGGGTCGTACGCGGTGGGCTGCTGGGGCTGCTGCTGCGGGGGCTGCTGACCGGTCGCGTACGGGTCGTAGCCGTATCCGTACGCGGAGTTCTGCTCGTACGACGGCGCCTGCCGCACCGGCCGGTAGACCGGCTGCCCGGACTCGTCATAGCCGACCAGCTCGTAACTCTGCTGGTCGTAACCGTCGTATCGGTCGTTCACCGATGCCCCTCTCGGCGGTGCAGGGTTCAGTCGCCTCGGTACAGCTGGCGCTTGTCGATGTAGCGCACCACACCGTCCGGCACCATGTACCAGATGGGGTCCCCCTTGGCGACCCTGTCACGGCAGTCCGTGGACGAGATGGCGAGGGCGGGGACCTCGACGAACGAGACGCCGCCCTCCGGAAGGCCCGGGTCGGCGAGCGTGTGGCCCGGCCGCGTGACTCCGATGAAGTGTGCCAGGGAGAACAGCTCGTCCGTGTAGCGCCAGGTGAGGATCTGGCCGAGCGCGTCGGCGCCCGTGATGAAGAAGAGATCCGTCTCCGGATTGAGCTGGCGCAGGTCGCGCAGGGTGTCCGTGGTGTACGTCGGGCCGCCGCGGTCGATGTCGATGCGGCTCACCGAGAACTGCGGGTTCTCGGCGGTCGCGATGACCGTCATCAGATAGCGGTCCTCGGCCGGGGAGACGTTCTTGTCGCTCTTCTGCCACGGCTGCCCGGTGGGCACGAACACCACCTCGTCCAGGTGGAACTGCGCGGCGACCTCGCTGGCCGCCACCAGGTGTCCGTGGTGGATCGGGTCGAATGTGCCACCCATGACGCCGAGGCGTCGCTTGGCCGGTGAGGCCCATTCACGATCCGGGCCGCCGGCCGGGCTGTTGACCGGGCCGGTAGGCATGTCCTGCGCTCCCATGCGTGCAGAGCCTACTGGCCCGTTCTCAGTGGTTCCGTCCGGGCTCAGCGGTCGCGGTTGAAGCGCGTGGTGATCCACAGCAGCAGGAGCAGGATGACGAAAGCGGCACCGCCCGTCACCAGGGGGCTGAGGCTTTCGTGATTGCCGCCCTTCTCGCCCTCGGCGGCGAGGGTGGCGAGCTGGGCAGCGGTGCTGTGGAGGCTCATCTTCTGGAGGACCTATCCGGTGTGGGATCGGGACAAAGACTTCTGACCCATCGTAAGCGGTGGGGTCAGTCGTCGCGCTTGTAGCCCCGCAACAGGAACCAGGCGAGCAGGACGGCGCCGACCACGCCCACGATCAGCACGCCGCGCAACAGATTCCCCGGGCCCTGGCCCGATGCCGCGCTCAGGACGAGATCGATGTGCTCCATGACGGTTCGCTCCTTCGGTGTGCTGCCCCGTCACGGTATATCCGCCTAGTGTGGACCCCACCTTGGGGGCACGACCGGACACGAGGAACATGGGGGAAGTCGGATGCCCGACGAACCGAACGAGCGGCACGAGAACGTACCCAGCAGGCAGCGCCGGCGCTTCCCGGGGATCTCCTCCCGGGCCTACGAGCACCCCGCGGACCGCTCGGCGCTGGTCGCGCTGCGCAAGCTGAGCGGGTTCGACACGGTCTTCAAGGCGCTGAGCGGGCTGCTGCCCGAGCGCAGCCTGCGCCTGCTGTTCCTGTCGGACTCGGTGCGGGTGTCCGAGGAGCAGTTCGCGCATCTCAACACGATGCTGGAGGACGCCTGTTACATCCTGGACCTGGAGAAGGTCCCGCCGATGTACGTCAACCAGGACCCGCAGCCGAACGCGATGTGCATCGGCCTCGACGAGCCGATCATCGTCGTCACCACAGGCCTCGTGGAGCTCCTCGACGAGGAGGAGATGCGGGCCGTCGTCGGCCACGAGGTGGGGCACGCGCTGTCCGGGCACGCGGTGTACCGGACGATACTGCTGTTCCTGACGACGCTGGCGCTGCGCGTGGCGTGGATCCCGCTCGGCAACCTCGCGATCATGGCGATCGTGACGGCCCTTCGCGAGTGGTTCCGCAAGTCCGAACTCTCCGCGGACCGCGCGGGGTTGCTGGTGGGTCAGGACCTCGAGGCGTCCATGCGCGGACTGATGAAGATCGCGGGCGGCAACCATCTGCACGAGATGAACGTGGACGCGTTCCTCAAGCAGGCCGAGGAGTACGAGGCGGGCGGCGATCTGCGGGACTCCGTCCTGAAGATCCTCAACGTGCTGCCGCGTTCCCACCCGTTCACCACGGTGCGCGCCGCCGAGCTGAAGAAGTGGGCGGCGACCCGCGACTACCAGCGTCTGATGGACGGTCACTACCCGCGCCGCAGCGAGGACAAGGACACCTCGGTGACGGACTCGTGGCGCGAGTCGGCCTCGCACTACACGGACTCCGTGAAGACCTCGAAGGACCCGCTGATGAAGCTGGTCAGCGACATCGCGGGCGGCGCGGGCGACCTGGGCGGCCGGGTGCGGCGCGGCTTCGGGAACTTCGGCGGCGGCAACACGGGCAACCACGGCACGAAGGACGACGGCGCCGAGAGCTGAGCCGTCCGCGGGGCTGCGGGGGCTACACCTTCGGCTGGGCGTCGGGTGCGAGCGCGCCGCACAGCGCGGTCGCACTGTCCGTCGCGTACGGGTCGGTGCCCGCGGGGCCGCCCTCCTTGGCGCTCTCCCCGGCGAGCAGCGGGTGCAGGTATCCGGCGGCGTCGGACGAGCAGGCGTGGGGGCCCGCCTGGACGTAGGACACGAGCAGTTCGGTCTGGTGGTTGCGCAGGTCCTGGCGGTCGAAGCGGAAGTGCATGACGCGGCGGACGGTGAACAGGGAGGCCTCGGTCTTCTTGCCGTCCGCCGCCTTCGCCGTGGGGCGCAGCGCGTAGACGAAGGTGTGGTCGGAGGTCACTTCGAGGGTGTCCGCGGTGCTCTCGGTGGCGTGCAGCGCGCCGCGGACCCGGATGCGCGGGTCGGCGAGCCGGGTCCGCTCGGGGTCGAAGCGGACGAGCCAGCCGGTGGCGGCGTGCCGTCCGTCGGTGACGGGCCGCTCGACGCTCCGGTCGAACTGCGGGAGCTGCTGCGGGTCGATCAGCATTCGTACGGGGCGCACGGCGCCGTGCGTGAGCACGTCGGGGTCGAGCGAGGAGTCGACCAGGTAGTCCTTGGCGGTGGTGAGCGCGGTGACGACCTGGCTGTCGGAGAAGTGCGCGGTGCGGTGCGGCTCGGCCGGCAGGTCGATGGCGCGGGCTGCGCTCTTGAATCCGGCGGCGGGGCTGTGCCGGTACAGCTCGTTCACGGAGTCGGCGCCGGGCACGCGGCCCGTCGGGGCGAGGGGTATGACGGTCATCCGCAGCGGTTCGGTGTCCCGCGCCAGCGGCGTGGTGCGGTACGGGCTGCGTACGCCCATGTAGACCGCGGTGCCGAAGGCGACCACGATCAGGACGACGAGTATGACGGCCTGCCGGGTCAGTCCGCGGCGCAGCAGGGGCAGCCGGCGCACGGCGGGCGAGTGGTCGCCCATGCGTTCCTGCGCGGAGAACTCCTGGAGGCGGGCAGCCTTGACGAACGATTCGTCGAAGACGACGGATCGGTACTCTTCCTCGCTGCCGCCACCGCCGGGACCGCTGTCCGGCGTCCCCTCCGGTGGGTCTCCTGGCCCGCTCATACCTTCAGGGTAGGTCTCCGGGTCGTCAGGTAAACGCCCTGGTGCGCGTCAACTTGCCGGACGCCCGCGCGTGCGCCCCGAGCGCCCCTTCAGGGGGTGCGCGGGACCGCGGAGACGGCGGGCTGCGAGTAGTCGGCTGAGGCCGAGGGCGAGCCCGGAGCGTTCTTCTCCAGTTCCGTCGTCGCCGGTGGCGGCACCTCGTCCTGGCTGCCGGCCGACGCGCCGCGGTAGACGGCGGTGAAGGCGAGGGCGACCATGCCGATGCCCATCAGGAGGGCGAGCGCCCAGGCGACGGGCCTGCGCCAGCGGATGCTGCCCGCCGGGCGGCCCTCGCGGTCGAGCTCCTCCTCGTACAGTTCGTCCGACTCGTCCCCGTAGGGGCCGAATTCGCCGTCCTCGCCGCGGCCGTATCCGTCGGACTCGTCGTAGAAGTCGTCGTCGGAGCCCGGCCGTGTGCGGGTCCTGCGGGCCTCGGCCTCCTGGGCCTCGGCGCGCGCCTGCGCGGCGGCGAGCAGACGCTCGACCGCCGTGGGCTCATGGACCTCGGCAGCCCTGACGAAGTCCTCGTCGAAGACCACGGAGGCGAACTCTTCGTCCCAGCCCCCGCGGTCGTGGTCGTCGTCGGGCTCCCTGCCGTCCGGGAACGGCGTGCCCCCCACGTCCTCCGGCACCCGTCCAGCGTAGACCGAAGGGGTCAATTTGGGCAGACGGTGCGGGAATTCATCGGGTGTGGCCGTCGCCGGTGACGATGTACTTCGTGCTCGTGAGCTCGGGCAGGCCCATGGGGCCGCGGGCGTGCAGCTTCTGCGTGGAGATGCCGATCTCGGCTCCGAAGCCGAACTGGCCGCCGTCGGTGAACCGCGTCGACGCGTTGACGGCGACGGTCGTGGAGTCGACGAGCTGCGTGAAGCGGCGGGCCGCCTGCTGCGAGGTCGTGACGATGGCCTCGGTGTGCCCGGAGGACCACAGGCGGATGTGCTCGACGGCGCGGTCCATGTCGTCGACGACGGCGGCCGCGATGTCGTACGAGAGGTACTCGGTCTCCCAGTCGTCCGGGGTCGCCTCGACGACCTCGGCCTTGGACTGCGGGGCGTACGCGAGGATCCGGGCGTCGCCGTGGACGGTGACGCCCGCGTCGGCGAGCGCGTCGAGGGCGCGCGGCACGAAGGCGTCGGCGATGTCCTTGTGGACGAGCAGGGTCTCGGCGGCGTTGCACACGGAGACGCGGTGGGCCTTGGAGTTGACGAGGATGTCGACGGCCATGTCGAGGTCGGCGGCGGCGTCCACGTAGACGTGGCAGTTGCCGGTGCCGGTCTCGATGACGGGGACCGTGGAGTTCTCGACGACGTTCTTGATGAGCGAGGCGCCGCCGCGCGGGATCAGCACGTCGACGAGGCCGCGGGCGCGCATCAGCTCGGTCACCGATTCGCGGGACTCGCCGGGCACCAGCTGGATCGCGTCGGCGGGCAGCCCGGCACCGCCGACGGCGTCGCGCAGGACACGGACGAGCGCGGTGTTCGACTCGTACGCGGAGGAGCTGCCGCGCAGCAGTACCGCGTTGCCGGACTTGAGGCAGAGGGCGGCGGCGTCGACCGTGACGTTCGGCCGGGCCTCGTAGATGATGCCGACGACGCCGAGCGGGACGCGGACCTGGCGCAGGTCGATGCCGTTCGGGAGGGTGTTGCCGCGGACGACGGTGCCGACCGGGTCGGGCAGGGCGATGACGTCGCGCACGTCGGACGCGATCGCGCGGATCCGCTCGGCGGTGAGCGTGAGGCGGTCGATGATCGCCTCGGACGTGCCGGCCTCGCGGGCCTTGGCGATGTCCTTCGCGTTGGCCTCGATGATCTCCGCGGTGCGGACTTCCAGGGCGTCGGCCATCGCGCCGAGGGCGTCGTCCTTCTCGGCGCGCGGAAGGGCGGAGAGGTCGTTGGCGGCGGACCTCGCGCGGTACGCGGTCTGGGTCACCGGGGTCATCGAGTCGTAGGGGTTCAGCGGCAGCGACGTCATGCTCCGCAGGGTATCGGGGGTGTGGTCCCGGTCGGCCTCATGTTTCGGGAGGTGAGACATGGCTCAAAACGGCCTGGGCCACAGAGGTGGAGGTTTTCGCCTCGTTGCGGCCGGCCGGTGTTGCGCGCGCCCACGCGGCGGAGCCGCACATCGACACAGCCCCGCGCCCCTTTTTTACCTAGAAGGGGTGGACGCCTACCGGAGTCGCCGGGAGTGGGCCGTAGCCCTCGGCGATGCGGTGGTGGTAGGTCTGGCGGTCGATGACCTCGAGGCCGACGATCTCCCAGGGCGGGAGCTGCGAGGTGCGGCGGTGTTCGCCCCAGAGGCGGAGGGCGACGGCTGCCGCGTCGTGCAGGTCGCGGGCCTCTTCCCAGTAGCGGATCTCGGCGTGGTCCACGGCGTAGCGGCTGGTCAGCAGGAAGGGGTGGTCGTGCGCGAGCTGTTCGAGGCCGCGGCGCACCTCCGCGAGCGGCGCCTCAGCGCCGGACACGCTGAGCGTGACGTGCCAGAGCCGGGGGCCTTCCTCAGTGCTCCCCTCATTGGCCTCTCCCGCGGTCTCCTCCTGGTAGGCGTCCCCCGCGGCCACGCTCGTCAGCGCCCGCTCGGCCGACCCTCGGGGCCCCTTGGACGCGGCCCCCGGGCGCGCTCGTCTCACGACGGCCTCCTTTGCGCAATGGTCGTGCGGACCTTCCCTGGATGAACTCCCCCCAAGAGTTCAGCAGGACACGGAGCTTCTTGCCTCGGTTTTGGGGAAGGTCCCCCTCGGGTGGCAGGCTTTCGGCCTTTCACACAGGCGATTTCGAAGGCGCGCGGCCCGTTTCAAGCCGGGAGGATGACCACGTCGTCCCTGTGTACGACTTCCCGCTCGTAGGCGGGACCGAGGTCGCGGGCGAGTTCGCGGGTGGAGCGGCCGATCAGCTGCGGGATCTCCTTGGCGTCGAAGTTGACGAGGCCGCGGGCGACGGCGGTGCCGTTCTCGTCGCGCAGTTCGACCGGGTCGCCCGCGGTGAACTCGCCCTCCACGGCCGCGATCCCGGCGGGCAGCAGCGACTTGCGGCGCTCGACCACGGCCCGTACGGCGCCGTCGTCGAGGGTGATGGCGCCCTGCGGGGTGGAGGCGTGCTGGAGCCACAGCAGGCGGTCGGCGCTGCGGCGGCCCGTGCGGTGGAAGTACGTGCCGGTGTCGCGGGCCGCGAGGGCATCGGCGGCGTGGCTGGCGCTGGTCAGGACCACCGGGATGCCGGCCGCCGCGGCGATCGAGGCGGCCTCGACCTTGGTGACCATGCCGCCGGTGCCGACGCCCGCCTTCCCGGCGGAGCCGATCTTGACGTGCGCTATGTCGGCGGGGCCGCGCACCTCGGCGATGCGGGAGCTGCCGGGCTTGCTGGGGTCGCCGTCGTAGAGGCCGTCGACGTCGGAGAGCAGGACGAGGAGGTCGGCGTGGACGAGGTGGGCGACGAGCGCGGCGAGCCGGTCGTTGTCGCCGAAGCGGATCTCGTCCGTGGCCACCGTGTCGTTCTCGTTGACGATCGGGAAGGACCCCATGGCCAGGAGCTGGTCGAGGGTCCGCGACGCGTTGCGGTGGTGGGCGCGGCGGGCCATGTCGTCGCTGGTCAGGAGGACCTGGCCGACACGGACGCCGTAGCGCGCGAAGGAGGCGGTGTAGCGGGCGACGAGGAGGCCCTGGCCGACGCTGGCCGCGGCCTGCTGGCGGGCGAGGTCCTTGGGGCGGCGGGTCAGGCCCAGCGGTGCGAGGCCGGCGGCGATGGCTCCGGAGGAGACGAGGACGATCTCCTTCTCTCCTCCGCTTCGGTGCTTCGCCAGGACGTCGACGAGGGCGTCGACGCGGTCCGCGTCCAGTCCCCCCGCCGCCGTCGTGAGTGACGACGATCCGACCTTGACGACGATCCGGCGGGCGTCCGCCACGCCCTGCCGTGACGTTCCCGACGCTGCCCCAGTTGATGCCCCTGACATGCCTGGCAATGTACGTGACCTGCCCCTTCGGCCGCTCTTGGGTTTCGAGGTACGGACAGGGCCGTGGAACGCCCGGTAACCAGGAAAGGGAGTCGGTCCCCGCGCATTCACGCCATTTGCCCGTGTTTCTACTGCTTACGGCCCCGGAGGATTGCTAGGGGGCCACAGAAAGTCATACGGTCAGTGGTCAGCATTTCCGCGAGGTGGACCTCCCCCACGGTCCCCCCACCCTCCGAGACCCCCTGCCAGGAGCCCAGCCCGTGCCCTCCGCCGGACGTGCCTCGCGCCGCCTCGTGCAGCTTTCCGCGCTGTTCACGATGTTCGCGCTCTATGTGGCCCAGCTCGTCAGCGCGCTCGTTCCGTACGTACCCGTTTTCGTCGCCGCGAGCGCGGCCGGACTCGCCCTAGACACATACCTGCAGTACAAGCAGCCGGGGCTGCTGTCGCTGCTCGGCAAGATCCGCTTCGACGTCACGGTGCGTCAGCTGCTGCGCGACATGCTGATCTTCGTCGGTCTGCTGCGCATCAGCGGCATCAACCCGCTCGACGAGCAGGCGCCGCTGCTCGTGATGGTGCTGGCGATGTACCTGCTGCACTTCGCGTGCCAGGCCGCCGCGGTCCTCGTACGCCGCTCCCGTACGCTGCCGATCGTCACGCGCAACATCGACGCGTCCGCGCTGAACCTGACGAAGTCGCCGCCGCGCCTCCTCGCCCGGCGCGCGGCCCACCGCCTGCTGACGTTCGCGATCCCGTCGACGCTCGGGCTGGTGATCACGGCCGCGACGACCAACGCGGTGTGGGGCGTCATCGGCATCGGTGTCTCCATCGCCCTCTTCCTCTTCGGCACGATCTTCCTCGGCACGTGGCTGCTGCCGAAGAAGCGTCCGGTGAGCGACGCCAAGGTCATGGAGTGGCTCGACGCGTGGCTGGCCGAGTACCAGCCGACCGTCGGCATGTACTTCTCCGGCGGCACCACCTCCGCGTACCAGGCGAACATGTGGCTCTCCACGCTCGCCGACGTCGACGGCAAGCCGCTGCTCGTGCTGCGCGAGCGCTTCATGGTGAACAAGATCGACGCCACCGACGTGCCGATCATCTGCTTCCCGAAGGTCGCCACGATGTTCTCCCTGGAGAACTCGACGCTGAAGATGCTGCTGCACCCGGCGAACGCCGCGAAGACCTCGCAGGTCCTGCGCATCCCCACGATCAAGCACGCGTTCATCAACCACGGCGAGTCCGACAAGCTGTCGTCCTGCAACCCGTACGCGAAGGCGTACGACGAGGTGTGGGTGGCGGGCCCCGCGGCGCGCGACCGCTACCAGCTCGCCGACGTCGGCGTCGACGACAAGGACGTCGTGGAGGTGGGCCGCCCGCAGCTGGCCCCCATCCAGCTGGCGTCCGGCCCGGCGACGGGCGCCCGCGGCGGAGCCGCTGATGGACACTTCACGACGGTCCTCTACGCCCCCACCTGGGAGGGCTGGGACGGCAACCCGGGCAACACCTCGGTGATCCTCGCCGGCGAGAACATCGTCCGGCACCTGCTCGACGACCCGAAGGTGCGGCTCATCTACAAGCCGCACCCGATGACCGGCTCGCAGGTGCCCGCCGCGGGCGAGGCCAACAAGCGCATCATGGCGATGATCCAGGAGGCCAACACGCGCCGCTCCGGCGCGCGTCCGGGCCCCGAGGCCGCCGTCGAGCTCGAGCGTCGCTTCGAGGCGCTCAACGCGCTGACCTCCACGAAGTTCCCCAAGGGCACGGACGAGATGGAGCGGATGCTGCTCCAGGGCCGGCCCGACGGGGACCGGGCGGCGGCGGTTGCCGAGGCGACCGCGGCGTGGGAGGAGGCGTACTGGGCGTCCTTCCCCGAGTGGGAGCACCTGATCATCACGCAGGCGCGGCCGGCGATCTTCACCTGCTTCAACGCGGCGGACGTCCTCATCTCCGACGTCTCCTCGGTCGTCTCCGACTGGCTGAGCAGCGAGAAGCCGTACGCCGTGGCGAACACGTCGGGGCTCTCGGAGGACGACTTCCGGTCCGGGTTCCCGACGGTGCGGGCGGCGACGATCCTCTCGCCCGAGGCGACCGAGGTCCCCGCGCTGCTCGCGGCCGTCAGGGGCGAGGCGCCGGACACGCACGCCGAGGCCCGGGTCGCCCTCAAGGAACACCTCCTCGGCCCGTCCGACCCGCCGTCCATCGACCGCTTCAACGCGGCCGTGCGCGCGCTGTGCGCCAAGGCGGACGAGCGCCGCGCCCGGATGGCGGCGCGCGGCGACGACGAGGTGCCGCCGACGCGTGAGGACTCCGTCGAGGAGGCGGCGGCGGAGGCGGAATCCTCCCCCGAGCCTGAGCCGGAGGACACGGTCACGGCATAGCGCACCCCGCGCGACACAACCCCGAACGGGGCCTGGGAGCACGTCTCCTGGGTCCCGTTTTTGGCGCGGGTGGGCGGCTGCGGCGGGCGGGCCGGTGCGGCGGGGCGACGCGGCGGTCGGCGTCGTCGGACACGGCGTGGGGCAGGGCCCCGGTGGCGCGCGCACCAGGTCCGTCGACCGCATCCCGGTACAGGCCCGGAGCCCCGGCGCGGCGACGCCCCGGAGGGGGCGGAGGGGTGGGAGAGAGGCCGGAGGCGGGGGCTCTCCGGACGGGTGGTAGTGGACGGCCCGGAAAAGCGATGGGCCGCACCATTGTGGTGCGGCCCAACGGTCGAGCGAGGGCTAGAACGGGTCGAACTCGTCGTATTCGCGTTCCGACTCGTCCCGCTCCGCCTGTCGGTCCCGCCGCCGCTGCGCCGCGGGCCGCGGCGCCTCGAAGCGGTGGTCCTCGCCGCGTCGGCCGAGCATCTCCGCGCCGGCCATCACCGTGGGCTCCCAGTCGAAGACGACCGCGTTGTCCTCGGGGCCGATCGCGACGCCGTCACCGTGCCGCGCGCCCGCCTTCATCAGCTCTTCCTCGACGCCGAGCCGCGCGAGCCGGTCCGCGAGGTAGCCGACCGCCTCGTCGTTGTTGAAGTCGGTCTGGCGCACCCAGCGCTCCGGCTTCTCGCCGCGGACGCGGAACAGCGGCTCGCCCTCGGCGTCCTCCCGCTTGACGGTGAAGCCAGCGTCGTCGACGGCCTTGGGCCGGATGACGATCCGGGTCGCCTCCTCCTTCGGCTTCGCGGCCCGCGCCTCGGACACCAGCTCGGCGAGCGCGTACGACAGCTCCTTGAGCCCCTTGTGGGCGACGGCGGACACCTCGAAGACGCGGTAGCCGCGCTCCTCCAGGTCGGGCCGCACCATGTCGGCGAGGTCCTGGCCGTCGGGCACGTCGATCTTGTTGAGGACGACGAGCCGCGGACGGTTCTCGAGGCCCGCGCCGTACTCCTTCAGCTCCTCCTCGATGACGTCGAGGTCGGAGACGGGGTCGCGGTCGGACTCGAGCGTCGCCGTGTCGAGCACGTGCACGAGCACGCTGCACCGCTCCACGTGCCGCAGGAACTCCAGGCCGAGGCCCTTGCCCTTGCTGGCGCCGGGGATGAGTCCTGGCACGTCGGCGATCGTGTAGACGGTCGAGCCGGCCGTCACCACGCCGAGGTTCGGGACCAGCGTCGTGAACGGGTAGTCCGCGATCTTCGGCTTGGCGGCCGACAGGACCGAGATGAGGGAGGACTTGCCGGCGCTCGGGTAGCCGACCAGCGCGACGTCCGCGACGGTCTTGAGCTCGAGGACGACGTCCCGCTCGTCGCCGGGCACGCCGAGCAGCGCGAAGCCGGGCGCCTTGCGGCGGGCGGAGGCCAGCGCCGCGTTGCCGAGGCCGCCCCGCCCGCCCTGGGCCGCGACGAACGTGGTGCCCTGGCCGACGAGGTCCGCCAGCACGTTGCCCTGCTTGTCGAGGACGACCGTGCCGTCGGGCACCGTCAGGACGAGGTCCTGGCCGTCCTTGCCCGCGCGGTGGTCACCGGCACCGGGCGCGCCGTTCGTCGCCTTGCGGTGCGGGTGGTGGTGGTAGTCGAGGAGCGTCGTGACGTCCTGGTCGACGACCAGGATCACGTCGCCGCCACGGCCGCCGTTGCCGCCGTCCGGGCCGCCGAGCGGCTTGAACTTCTCACGGTGGACGGAGGCACAGCCGTGGCCCCCGCTACCCGCGGCGACATGCAGTTCGACGCGGTCCACGAAGGTGGTCATGGTTCAGTGCCTCCAGATAGCAGTACGCGGTCTACGTACGGAAATGTCTCTACTGCAACACGCGAAAGGCGGACCCGCTTCCCCGGAAGGGAAGTGAGGTCCGCCTCGCGAAAAACCGAAGTACGCGAACGTACCGGTCAGAAACCCGTCAGGAGTCTCAGACGACCGGGACGATGTTCACGACCTTGCGGCCACGGTGGGTACCGAACTCCACCGCACCGGCGTCAAGGGCGAACAGCGTGTCGTCCTTGCCGCGGCCCACGCCGTTGCCGGGGTGGAAGTGGGTGCCGCGCTGGCGGACCAGGATCTCACCGGCGTTGACGGCCTGACCGCCGAAGCGCTTCACGCCGAGCCGCTGAGCATTGGAGTCGCGCCCGTTCCGAGTGGACGATGCGCCCTTCTTGTGTGCCATCTTGTCTCAGTCCCTTACTTCGCAGCCGTGGGGATGCCGGTGACCTTGAGCGCCGTGTACTGCTGGCGGTGGCCCTGGCGACGGCGGTAACCGGTCTTGTTCTTGTAGCGAAGGATGTCGATCTTCGCGCCCTTGTGGTGGTCCACGACCTCGGCCTGGACCTTGATGCCGGCCAGCACCCACGGGTCGCTGGTCACGGCGTCGCCGTCGACAACGAGCAGCGTAGAGAGCTCTACGGCGTCGCCAACCTTGGCGGTGGAAATCTTGTCAACCTCAACGATGTCGCCGACAGCAACCTTGTGCTGGCGACCACCGCTGCGCACGATGGCGTACACGCGGATCTCTCTCTCGCTCGGAACGGAACTCCCGCAGTCCAGCCGCGCGAGGCGGCCTCTCCCGGTGCTCACGAGGAACTCCGGCAGGAAAAAGGTTTACGGGAGTGAGGCGCATCGATGGACACGCCGACGGTCAAGGTTACGGGTCGCCCCACCGAAGGGCAAACCGGCCCCTGACCGACGGGCTCACGTGGTCTTGACCTCACCGTCCTGCGGCAGCGTCTTGACGCCCTTGCACAGGCTCGTGTTGTCGGCCGCGCCCGGGTAGGCGACGCCCCACACCTTGTTGAAGTGCTGCACGTACGTGTTGTGCACGGAGTCGTCGTCGATCTTGACGTACGCCTCGTCGTTCTCGCGCAGCGCCGGGTTCGAGGCGTTCTGCGAGCCGGTGAACGTGATCTTGTTGCGGGCCCCGTCGTACATGCCGTCGATCGCCACGTACTTGGTGTGGATGATGTACGGCGTCGTCGGCGAGGTCCGCGGGTCGTTGTAGCAGCGCAGCGGCGGGGCGCCGGAGGCATGCATCGACGTCCAGGTGCCGCTGTCGGACGTCGCGTACTCGATCTGGACCGTGCAGCCCGCCTTCTTCAGCGAGACCAGCTTGTCGGCGATGGCCTGCCGGGTGATCTGGAAGATCGCGGCGCGCACGACCGTCCGCTTGGTGGTGCCGGTCGCGGCGTCCTTGTAGGTGCACGAGACGTTGTTGAGCACCGAGTGCAGGGTGTCCGTGGAGTTCGTGGTGCCGGCCCGCGGGAAGAAGTACGCCTTGTAGCGGCCGTTGCTGACCGTGCGGTAGTCCCAGTTCGCCCAGTCCTTGACGACCATGTCGTCGAAGTAGTCGGAGTAGGCGCCGTAGAGGACCGGGTTGTTCGGCAGCTGGAGCGCGTCGTTGAAGAACTTCGTGCTCGCGGACGGCGTGGAGTTCGCCGTGGTCTGCACGACGACGTTCGTGGCGCCCTCGACGGCCGAGAACAGCCAGAACTTGTTGTGCATGATCGACTTCCCGAACTTCGGGTCGCCGAGGCAGGACTTGTTCGTGGGGCACAGCTGCACGAAGGACGGGTTGGCGCGGCTGGTGCCGAAGAGCGCGACCAGCTGCGAGTAGACCGTGTTGTCCGGGCGGTCGGTCTTGCTCGTGGAGTCGAGCAGGATCTGTACGCGCACGCCGCGGTCCCTGGCCCGCTTGAGCGCGTCGACGATCGTCTGCTCCCACACGTGGAAGACGGCGACCTTGATGGTCGATCCCGGCAGCGCCGCGTCCGTCAGCTCGACGAGCCGGGTGCGGATGGCGTACTGCTCCTGGGGGGTGCCCAGTGGATCGTTGAAGATCGGGCCCTCGGTCCAGGTCCTGGCCCCGTCCGCCTGCGCGGTTCCCGCGGCGACCCCCGACTGCACCCCCGCCGCCGTGAGCACGGTGGCGAGCGCCACCATCTGCCGTCCGCCCTTGACCGGTTTCGCCGCCCGGTGCCGGCCCGTGCCTCTGAGACGCACGTGCGCCATCACAACCCCTCCCCTGACACGAGTACGCGTCTCCCCAACGCCCACCCGAGCCCTTCACTTGTATGACTGGATGAGTTTTACAGGCGGTTGCCCGTGATCCAAGAGGCGGGGTGCGAAACGAGTGCTCTTCGAGACCTCTCGTGCACAGCGCGTACGACGACGCCCCCGCACAGCGGTGCTGTGCGGGGGCGCGACCGTCCGGTGTGCGGGCGGTGGACTCAGCTCTCGTCGGCCGCGGCCGAGACGGACGACAGCGACTGCTGCTCGGCCGCCGCGGTCTTCTTCGCGGTCGTCTTCTTGGCTGCCGTCTTCTTCGTGGCGGCCTTCTTGGCGGTGGTCTTCTTGGCCGCCGCCTTCTTGGCCGTCGTCTTCTTCGCCGCCGTCTTCTTGGCGGCCTTCTCGGTCGCCTCCTCGGACGGGACCTCGTCGGACGCGGCCGTCTTCTTGGCCGTCGCCTTCTTGGTGGCGGCCTTCTTCGCCGTCGCCTTCTTGGCCGTCTTGCGGGCGGCCTTCTTGGCGGCGGGCGCCTCCTCGGCCTCCTTCGGCTCGGCGGCCTCGGCGGGCGTCTCCTCCGTGGCCGACGGGACGACCACGACGGCGGCCTCTCCCGCGGTGGCCGGCGCGGTCGCCCTGCGGACGGCGCGGCGGCGCGGGCGGGCCGGGGCGGCGGCCTCGGCGGCCTCCGCCTTCGGCTCCTCCGGCTCGGCGGCCTTCGGCTCCTCGGACGGCTCCGGCTTGGCGGGCTCCGTGACGGTCACCACGGCGACGGCCTCGTCCGAGGACGCCTTCGGGGAACCGGCGGGAGCGGTCGCCTTGCGCGTGGCACGGCGGCGCTGACGCGGCGCGGGGGCCTCGGCCTCGACCGGCTCGGGGGCGACGGCCTCGGCGGCCTTCGGCTCCTCGACGACCGGCTCGGGCGCGGGGGCCTCGGCCTCGACGGCCTGCGGCTCCTCGGCCTGCGCGGGCTTGTCGGCCTGCGCCGCCCTGTCGGCCTTGGCCTTGCGGCCGGACCGGGCCGGCTTCTCGGCCTCCGCCTTCGGGGCACCGGCCGGGGCCGACGCACGGCGGGTGGCGCGGCGCCGCGAGCGGCCACGGCTGCCCGCTGCGGCCTCCGCCTCGGCGGCGCTGGAGTACAGCTCCTCGTCCGGGACGAACTCCGGCTCGGGCAGCGCCATGGGGGCGGCCGCCTCCGCGGCGACCTCGGCCTCGGTCTCGGCGGCGGGCTGCTCGGCGGCCGGGGCCGCCTCGTGCGTCTCGTGCTGGTGCTCGCCGTTGCCGCCGCGGCCGCGCTTCTTGCGCTTGCCGCCGCCACCGCCCGACGCGGAGGCCTGCTCCATGTGGACGATGACGCCGCGGCCGTTGCAGTGCACGCAGGTCTCGGAGAAGGACTCCAGGAGGCCCTGGCCGACGCGCTTGCGGGTCATCTGGACGAGACCCAGCGACGTGACCTCGGCGACCTGGTGCTTCGTACGGTCCCTGCCCAGGCATTCGAGCAGGCGCCGCAGGACCAGGTCCCGGTTGGACTCCAGGACCATGTCGATGAAGTCGATGACGACGATGCCGCCCAGGTCGCGAAGGCGCAGCTGGCGGACGATCTCCTCGGCCGCCTCCAGGTTGTTCCTGGTCACGGTCTCTTCGAGGTTGCCGCCCTGGCCGGTGAACTTACCGGTGTTGACGTCGACCACGATCATGGCCTCGGTCTTGTCGATCACCAGGGAGCCGCCGGACGGCAGCCACACCTTGCGGTCGAGCGCCTTGGCGAGCTGCTCGTCGATCCGGTACGTCGCGAAGACGTCGACCTCGGACGTCCACTTCTGGAGGCGGTCCGACAGGTCGGGCGCCACGTGGTCGACGTAGCCGTGGATGGTCTCCCACGCCTCGTCGCCGGAGACGATGACCTTGGAGAAGTCCTCGTTGAAGATGTCGCGGACGACGCGGACGGTCATGTCCGGCTCGCCGTACAGCAGGCTCGGCGACGACGTCGAGATCTGCTTGGACTTCTTCTGGATGTCCTCCCACTGGGCCTGCAGACGCTCGACGTCGCGGCGCAGCTCGTCCTCGCTCGCCCCCTCGGCGGCGGTGCGCACGATGACGCCCGCGTCCTCGGGGACGATCTTCTTGAGGATGGTCTTCAGGCGGGCGCGCTCGGTGTCGGGCAGCTTGCGGCTGATGCCGGTCATCGAGCCCTCGGGCACGTACACCAGGTAGCGGCCGGGCAGCGAGACCTGGCTGGTCAGGCGGGCGCCCTTGTGGCCGATCGGGTCCTTGGTGACCTGCACGAGCACGGACTGGCCCGACTTGAGGGCGGTCTCGATGCGGCGCGGCCCGTTGGCCATGCCGAGCGCCTCGAAGTTGACCTCACCGGCGTAGAGCACGGCGTTGCGGCCCTTGCCGATGTCGATGAAGGCGGCCTCCATCGACGGCAGCACGTTCTGGACCTTGCCCAGGTAGACGTTGCCGACGTAGGAGGTCGACTGCTCCTTGTTGACGTAGTGCTCGACGAGGATGTCGTCCTCGAGCACGCCGATCTGGGTGCGCTCGCCCTGCTGGCGGACGACCATGACGCGCTCGACGGCCTCGCGGCGCGCCAAGAACTCGGCCTCGGTGATGATCGGGACGCGGCGGCGGCCCTGCTCGCGGCCCTCGCGGCGGCGCTGCTTCTTCGCCTCCAGACGGGTGGAGCCCTTGATGGACTGCACCTCGTCCGAGGAGGTCGACTTCTCTTCCTTCTTGCGCGGCTCGCGGACCTTCACGACCGTGCGCTCCGGGTCGTCGGTCGACGTCTCGGCCTCGGTCGAGGCGTCCCCGGCGCGGCGGCGACGGCGACGACGGCGACGGCTGCTGCTCGAACCGCCGGAACCGGCGGACTCGTCGCGCTGCTCGTCGGAGTCGGAGCGCTCGTCGTCGGACTCGGCGGCCTGCGCCTCGGTGTCCTCGTCGGAGCCGGAGTCGGCGGACTCGGACTCGGTGTCCGTGTCGTGCTCGTGCTCGGCGTCGGCGGACTCGCCGCGGCGACGGCGACGGCCACCACGGCGACGGCGGCGGGCCGGGCGGTCCCCGTGCTCGTCGTTCTCGTCGTGTTCGCCGTTCTCCTCGGACCGCTGGTCCTGGGCCTCGGTCTCGGCCTCGGGGGCCTCGGCGGCGGGCGCGGTCTCGGCGGCGGGCTGCTCGTCGGACGCGCGACGGCGGCGGCGACGGCGCGGGCCGAGCTGCTCCTCCTCGACGGGGGCGGCCTGCTCGGGCTCGGGGCGCTTCTCCTCGGCGGCCTCGGCCGCGGCAGCGGCGGCGGCGCGCTCCGGCGTCTGGAACATCGGCTCGGTGAAGACGGGCGCCTGGAACGTGGCGACGGAGGGGCGCTTCGGGCGCGTCTCGTCGGCCTGCTCGTCGCGGGCTCCCGCCTTGCCCTTGGAGCCCTTCGCGGCCTTGGGCTCGGCGAAGCCGCCGGCGGCCTTGCGGGTGGCGCGGCGACGGCGGCGCGGGCCCTCGTCCTCCGCGGTCTCGGCGTCGGCCTCGGCGGCGATGGCGTCGGAGACCTCGGGCGGGGCGGCGGGCGCGGAGCCGTCGCGGGTGGCGCGGCGGCGGTTGCGGCGCGGGCCGCCCTCGTCGGCGACCGGCTCGGCGGCGGGCTCGTCGGTCACGGCGGGCGTCTCGGCCTCGGCGGCGGGCGCGGACGCGGAGCGCGTGGCGCGGCGGCGGTTGCGGCGCGGGGCGGCGGGCTCCTCGACGGCGGCGGGCTCCTCG
Source organism: Streptomyces sp. SDT5-1 (assembly GCF_052245995.1). NCBI lineage: Bacteria > Bacillati > Actinomycetota > Actinomycetes > Kitasatosporales > Streptomycetaceae > Streptomyces > Streptomyces sp. SDT5-1. The sequence goes on from NZ_CM125963.1 coordinate 3,223,197, forward strand.
ACGGCGGCGGGCTCGTCGGCCTCGACGGCTTCGGCGGCCTGCTCGTCCTCCGGCTCGTCCGCGTCGGAAGCGGCGGCGGCAGCGGTCGGGGCCGACGTGGTGCGGGTGGCGCGGCGGCGGTTGCGGCGCGGGGCGGCCGGCTCCTCGACGGCGGCGACCGGCTCGGCGACCTCCTCGGAGGCCTCCTCGTCGGCGGGCTCGGCGGTCACGGCGGGCGTCTCGGCCTCGGCGGCGGGCGCCGACACGGAGCGCGTGGCGCGGCGGCGACGGCGCGGCGCGGCCGGCTCGTCGGAAGCGGCGGCGGCCGGGGCCTGCTCGGGCTCGGCGACCGGCTCGGCGGGCTCCGCCACCACGGTCGTCGTCTCGGCGGCCTGCGCGGGCGCACCGGCGGGCGCGGAGGCGCGTCGGGTCGCGCGGCGGCGCGGCCGGGCGGCGGGCGCCGGGGTGGTCTCGGGGGTCTCGACGTCCGCCTGGGTGTCGGCGGCCGGAGTGCTCGGGGCGGCAGTGGCCGGTATGGCGACTGCGGCGTCCTCGGTGGCGGCGCCTGCCGCGACCGGCGGGCCCGCGGGGCGCGACGCGGCCCGGCGCCTGCGGCGCGGGGGCAGGGTGTCGCTGGGGCTGTCCAGCTGGGGGTTGGTGGGTTCGGTCTCGGGCATGCGGGTGGATCTCCCGTCGGCCTCCGGGCGCCGCGCCTGGTCCGTGACCGGTGACGTCTGCGGCTCGCGCGCTGCACGATGAGCGCGGTGCCGCCGGTCCGGGGCGCGGGCGCCGCACGGAGGCTCTTCTGTCTGTTCTCGCCGGTTCCGGTACGCGATGTACGTACGGCCTGGCGAAAGTCCTTGGGTGGGTGCGCTGCCCGACCCAGGTGGCTCCCGAGTACGAGGGCGGCGCTACGACGACCGCCTTACGCGGGACCTTCCGCGGCAGGCGCCGTCGCGGTGGCAGTTCCCGCGGCCGCCGTTTGTGGGGCGGTCGGGTCTGCCTCGCGGTCGAGCGCGAGCGGGTCGGTCACCGTGCCGGTCTCTTCGCCGAAAAGCCCCTGCGCCAGCCTGGTCACCGCTGCGGGGACCGGCGGCGCCAGGTCGGCCACGGCGCGAAGACCGGACAGGACGTCGTCGGGTCGAACGGCAGGCGTCACGTGCCGAACAACCAGCCGCAGTATCGCACAGGCCGCCTCGCCCGGCCTATCAGCCGGACCAGCCGAAACGTCGGAAACCTCGACGGCCTCCAGGCTGACCACGGCCTCGCGGGCGTCGAACGTCCGGATCCCGCTCTTTGTCTTCCTCTGTACCTCGACGGTCTCGGCGGCGCGGAACGCCTCCGCGGCCCGCGCGGCCTCGTCGACGCTCACGCCGTCGAGCCGCAGCTCCCACACGGAGGCGGTGAGCCGGTCGGCGAGGCCCGAGGTGCGGGCCTCAACGGCGTCCACGATGTCGAGGCCCGCGGGCATCGACTCGTCGAGGAGCTGCCTGAGCTTCTCGGGGTCGCGCGGCGCGGTGAGCGCGATCTCCAGGTACTCGGCCTCACTGCCCGTGCCGGTGGGTGCGGCATTGGCGTAGGACACCTTCGGGTGCGGCGTGAACCCCGCCGAGTACGCCATGGGTACCTCGGCGCGGCGCAGCGCACGCTCGAAAGCGCGCTGGAAGTCACGGTGGCTGGTGAACCGGAGGCGGCCGCGCTTGGTGTAGCGCAGTCGGATGCGCTGCACCGCGGGTGCGGGCGGCGGGCCTACGGGCTGTCGCTTGCCCAGTGTCCTAATCCTTAATGAATGCGTTCTTCGTGAGAGCGGTCGTACTGCTGTCAAGACTACGTCCCCGCGGGCCCTCCGGTTCCCGCTGGTCCCTGACCAGCGGTTCAGGCCGGCGCTCCGGGCCGAACAGCAACCGTCGCACGTCGGCCCGCGCCTGCCGGGCCGCCGCGCGGACGCTCGCCGCCACGCGGGCGACGGGCCTGAGCACGTAGTCGCGCACGACGTGCCCGACCGGGGTGAGCACGGTGCGGTACACCCACCGCAGCGGGTCCACGATCAGCCACCGCAGCGCGCGGCCGACCGCACGGGACACGTACCCGGCCACCCGCCAGGCAACCCGCAGGGCGTCCCACACCTCGCGGCCGACGACGGCGAGGGCCCGCCCGATCGGCGCGAGCACGTACGTTCCGATCGGCGCCAGCACGTACCGCCACAGCGCCCGCCCGACGGGGGCGAGCACATGGACGTACAGCCACACGGCGGGGACGACGAGCAGCACGCGGCCGAGCCACAGGAGCGCGCGGCCGATGGGCGCGAGCACGTAGCGCCACAGCATCAGGATGGGCCACACGAGCAGCCCGTACAGCACCCAGCCGATCGCCCGCGCGAACGGCAGCAGCAGCCACCTGCCGAGGAATCGGCCGACCGCCGCGAGCGCGTCCCAGACGAGCCGCAGGGGCACCACGACGACGACCATGACGATCCGCAGCGGCAGCCGGATCGCGGCCACGAGGCAGCCCTCGTCGGCGGGCCGGGGGCGCTTTTCCATGTCCATGTCTCTCCAGACGCTCGGGAAGCCGCCGCGGATGCGACCCGGCATGGCCGATCCGGTCCCGTACGTCGTATGTTCGGGGCAGTCCGCAATTTCGCGGTTGTGCCCAAAGGGGGAGGAATACGCATGATCACGCTCACCAAGGAAGACGGCCCCGCCGACCTGGACGGGGTGACCCACCTGTCCATCGGAGTGTCCTGGGACCCGACCGCGGGCAGCAGCGGCGGCGTGCTCGGCGCGCTGCGCCGCAAGCAGGGGACGGACCTCGACCTGATCGCCATCGCCATGCAGGGCGGGGACCCGGTGCGCCTGGCGGGGCTCGACTCCCTGGACCCGATGGGCAACGGCTCGCTCGTGCACAGCGGTGACAACCAGACCGGCAAGGGCGACGGCGACGACGAGACCGTCACCGTCGAGTTCTCCCGGCTTCCGCAGCAGATCACGTCGATCGTGTTCGTGGCGGCGGCGTACAAGAAGGGCAGCTCGTTCCAGAAGGCCCGGAACATCAGCTTCAAGGTCTACGACGCGACGGGCGGCAGCTCCCAGCAGGTCGCCGACATCTGGCCGTCCCTGATGACCAACGACAACGGCTGCGCGGTCGCCAAGGCCATGCGCGTCGGCAGCTCCTGGAAGCTGGAGGTCATCAACACCCCCGGCAAGATCAAGCAGGGTGACGAGCACGCCCTGATGCGCTTCGCGGCCAGCAAGTAGGACCGCGCGAGGCGAAGGGGCGGCCGGTCCATGACCGGCCGCCCCTTCGTCGCGCGCGTACGCGTCCTACTTGACGACGGTCAGCGGCAGCAGCTTCTTGCCCGTCGGGCCGATCTGGATCTCGGTGTCCATCGCGGGGCACACGCCGCAGTCGAAGCACGGCGTCCAGCGGCAGTCGTCGACCTCGGTCTCGTCGAGCGCGTCCTGCCAGTCCTCCCAGAGCCAGTCCTTGTCGAGACCGGAGTCCAGGTGGTCCCAGGGCAGGACCTCCTCGTAGGTGCGCTCGCGCGTCGTGTACCAGTCGACGTCGACGCCGTGCTCGGGCAGCGTCTTCGCGGCGCACTCCATCCAGCGGTCGTACGAGAAGTACTCGCGCCAGCCGTCGAAGCGGCCGCCGTCCTCGTAGACGGCGCGGATGACGTGGCCGATGCGGCGGTCGCCGCGGGAGAGCAGGCCCTCGACGATGCCGGGCTTGCCGTCGTGGTAGCGGAAGCCGATGGAGCGGCCGTACTTCTTGTCGCCGCGGATCTTGTCGCGGAGCTTGGCGAGACGGGCGTCCGTCTCGTCCGAGCTGAGCTGCGGCGCCCACTGGAACGGGGTGTGCGGCTTGGGCACGAAACCGCCGATGGAGACCGTGCAGCGGATGTCGTTGCCCGCGACCTCGCGGCCCTTCGCGATGACGTTGGCCGCCATGTCGGCGATCTGGAGGACGTCCTCGTCGGTCTCGGTGGGCAGGCCGAGCATGAAGTACAGCTTCACCTGCCGCCAGCCGTTGCCGTACGCCGTCGCGACGGTACGGATCAGGTCCTCTTCCGAGACCATCTTGTTGATGACCTTGCGCATGCGCTCGGAGCCGCCCTCGGGGGCGAACGTCAGACCCGAGCGGCGGCCGTTGCGCGTCAGCTCGTTGGCGAGGTCGATGTTGAAGGCGTCCACGCGGGTCGACGGGAGGGACAGGCCGATCTTGTCCTCCTCGTACCGGTCCGCCAGGCCCTTCGCGACCTCGCCGATCTCGGAGTGGTCCGCCGAGGACAGCGAGAGCAGGCCGACCTCCTCGAAGCCGGTCGCCTTGAGACCCTTGTCGACCATCTCGCCGATGCCGGTGATGCTTCGCTCCCGCACGGGGCGCGTGATCATGCCGGCCTGGCAGAAGCGGCAGCCGCGGGTGCAGCCGCGGAAGATCTCGACGGACATCCGCTCGTGCACCGTCTCCGCGAGCGGCACGAGCGGCTGCTTCGGGTACGGCCACTCGTCGAGGTCCATGACGGTGTGCTTGGAGACCCGCCACGGGACGCCGGAGCGGTTGGGCACGACGCGGCCGATGCGGCCGTCGGGCAGGTACTCGACGTCGTAGAACGCGGGGATGTAGACGCTGCCCGTCTTCGCGAGGCGGAGCAGCACCTCCTCGCGGCCGCCGGGCCGGCCCTCGGCCTTCCACTTGCGGATGATCTCGGTCATGTCGAGCACGGCCTGCTCGCCGTCGCCGATGATCGCGGCGTCGATGAAGTCGGCGATCGGCTCCGGGTTGAAGGCCGCGTGGCCGCCCGCGAGCACGATCGGGTCCTCGACGGTGCGGTCCTTGGACTCCAGCGGGATGCCCGCCAGGTCGAGCGCGGCCAGCATGTTCGTGTAGCCGAGCTCGGTGGAGAAGGACAGGCCGAACACGTCGAAGGCCTTCACCGGGCGGTGGCTGTCGACCGTGAACTGCGGGACCTCGTGCTTGCGCATGAGCTCCTCGAGGTCGGGCCACACGCTGTAGGTGCGCTCGGCGAGGACGCCCTCGCGCTCGTTGAGGACCTCGTAGAGGATCATGACGCCCTGGTTGGGCAGGCCGACCTCGTAGGCGTCCGGGTACATGAGCGCCCAGCGGACGTCGCACTCCTCCCACGGCTTCACCGTGGAGTTCAGCTCACCGCCGACGTACTGGATCGGCTTCTGCACATGCGGCAGCAGGGCTTCGAGCTGCGGAAAGACGGACTCCACCGGCGAGGCGGCGGCTTCGGCAGACATAACCGTGGACCTTCGTGAGCTGACAGGGGTGACCCTCAAGCCTAACCCGCGGAAAGGTCCGGTTCCGCCGCCCTCTTCCACACCTCCGGCAGCTCGCGCTCCCGCTCGGCCGCCGTCGCCTGCTCCTGCCCGTACAGCAGGCCCCAGGTGAACGCGGACTCCCCCGCGGCGTGCGCCTGGATCGCCAGGTCCCGCAGCGTCTCGCGCGCCACCACGCTGTCCTGGTGGTCGCCGAGCACCGTCTGTACGTCCTTCATGCCCCGGGCGAACCGCTTGGCCCGCTTCCCGAGTGCAGGCACGGCCGTCTCCCCCGCGTACCGGGCGCGCTTGGCGGCCTTGCGGGCGTCGTGCATCGCGAGATCGCGGTCCTCGCCGGTGGGCAGCGCCAGGGCGTGCTCGATGCGGGTCGCGAGGCGGGCGTGGTCCTTGAGGGCGGCCTTGGCGAGCACGTCGGCGGCGGGGCGCTTCGCCGCGGACTTCAGGGGCGGGTCGGCGAGCAGCGCGTCGAGGGCGGTCAGCAGGTCCAGGTAGCGCCTGCCGTCGAGCACGGCGACCGTGTGCCGGCGCGAGCCCTGGCGGCGGGCGACGGCCCAGATGCGCAGGCGGCCGCGGACGGGGCCGAGGAGCAGGGTGCGCGGCAGTGCGTCCATGCGGCCGGTGATCCGCTCGGTGAGCACCTCGCGGTCCCTGTCGATGCCCAGCTCGGCGGCGAGCCACCTCAGCTCCTCGCCGACGGGCCCGGTGACGGCCGGGTCGAGCACCTTCTTGTACGTCTTGAACGCGCTGCGGATGCGGCGGGTGGCCACGCGCATCTGGTGCACCGAGTCCGGCAGGTCGCGGCGGACGGCGGGATCGAGCTCGACGAGGGCGTCGCGCTGGGCGCGCAGGTGGGCGAGGACGTGCGCGCCCGCCGTGTCCCCCCGCCCGGCCGCCTTCCGCTTCGGGCGGCGCGCGGCCCCGGTCTCCTCCAGGGCGCGGGCCAGCTTGGACGCGGACCCGGAGCGCTCGACGCCTGCTTTGCGGAGGCGTTTCTCGACCTTGCCGAGGAAGGCCGGGTCGGCGCCGTCCGCGAGTTCGACCTCGATCTCGGTCCAGGCGGTGGTGCGCTTCCCGTCGGGCCGCTCGGCGCGCACGGCGTCGACGCACACCTCGGCGAGGAGGGAGCCGTCGGCGCCGGTCAGGTGGGACACGTCCCGCGAGGAGCGGAGGCGGACGACCGGGATCAGCTCGGCGTCGCGGACCCGGGAGCGTACGAGGCCCGCGAAGGAGCGGGGCAGGGTGGCGGACGGCGGGGCCTGCACCTCGTCGCGGACGCCCTCGTCCAGGGCGACCGGGAGTTTCAGGTGCCAGCCGGCGTCGTCGCCTCCCGTGCGGTGGCGCAGGGTGATGCGGTCGGTGGCGAGGCGCTGGTCCTCGGTGTCGTAGTAGACGGCGTCGAGTTCGACGACGCCCTTGTCGACGACGGCCGATACGCCGGGGACCTTGAGCAGGTCGGGCAGCCGGAAGGGGTCGGTCGGGGCGTCGTACTTCCGCTCGATCTCGCGCTTTGTCTCCGCCATAACCTGAATTTAGGTGCCTGCGGCGACGGGGCCAAGGTGCGGGACCTAGGCCGACATCGGCCGTTGCACCTTGATCGACTGCAACAGGCCCACCGCCACCCACACCGCGAACATCGACGAGCCTCCGTACGACACGAACGGGAGCGGGAGGCCGGCCACCGGCATGATGCCGAGGGTCATGCCGACGTTCTCGAAGGACTGGAAGGCGAACCAGGCGATGATGCCCGCCGCGACGATCGTGCCGTACAGCTCGCTCGTGCCGCGCGCGATCCGGCACGCCCGCCACAGCACCACGCCGAGCAGCACCAGGATGAGGCCCGCGCCCACGAAGCCGAGCTCCTCGCCCGCCACCGTGAACACGAAGTCCGTCTGCTGCTCGGGCACGAACTGACCGGTGGTCTGCGAGCCGTGGAAGAGGCCCGATCCGGTGAGGCCGCCGGAGCCGATCGCGATGCGCGCCTGGTTGGTGTTGTAGCCGACGCCCGCCGGGTCGAGCGCCGGGTTGGCGAAGGCCGCGAACCGGGCGATCTGGTAGTCGTCGAGGACGCCGAGCTGCCACACGGCGACCGCGCCCGCGGCGCCGACGCCGATGAGCCCGAGGACCCAGCGGTTCGAGGCGCCCGAGGCGAGCAGCACGCCGAGCACGATCATCACCATGACCATGACGGACCCGAGGTCCGGCATCAGCATGACGATCATCATCGGCACCGCGGCGAGGCCGATGGCCTGGAGCACGGTCCGGTGGTCGGGATGTTCGCGGTCCCCCGCGTCGACGCGGGTCGCGAGGATCATCGCCATGCCCAGGATGATCGTGATCTTCACGAACTCGGAGGGCTGGAGCGAGAATCCGCCGCCGATGACGATCCACGCGTGCGCCCCGTTCACGGTCGCGCCGAGCGGCGTGAGCACGAGCAGGACGAGGAACACCGAGATGCCGTAGAGGATCGGCACGGCCGTGCGCAGCGTCCGGTGCCCGAGCCAGACCGTGCCCGCCATCAGCGCGATGCCGATGCCGGTGTTCAGCAGGTGCCGGAACAGGAAGTAGTACGGATCGCCCTGGTTGAGCTCGGTCCTGTTGCGGGTCGCCGAGTAGACGAGCGCGGCGCCGATCAGCGACAGCGCGACCGCCGACAGCAGCATCGGCCAGTCGAGCCTGCGCATCACCGAGTCGCGGGCCATCAGCCGCGTCATGGTGGAGCGCTGCGGCCCGTAGCCGGAGACGGAGAAACCGTTGCCTGTCACTGGTCAGTCCCTCCTGCCGTTGCCGTACGAGGAGGTGGGCAGCGTCGCCGCCAACTCCTGCTGGGCGGGCGTCGTGTCCTTGGCCGGCTCGAACGGCTTGATCTCCGGGGCGTCGATCGAACCGTCCTTCTGGATCTTCGGCAGGTTCTTCTCCGGAGTGGGCAGCAGCGCCTTCTTCTTGTCGATGCCGCCCTTGCTGTCGACGCCGTAGATGGCGTCGTAGATCTTGCGGACCGCGGGGCCCGACGCGCCGGAACCCGTACCACCCTGGGCGATCGTCATGACGATCGAGTAGTCCTTCGTGTACGTGGCGAACCACGAGGTCGTCTGCTTGCCGTAGACCTCCGCGGTACCGGTCTTGGCGTGCATCGGGATCTTGTCCTGCGGCCAGCCGCCGAACCGCCAGGCGGCGGTGCCGCGGGTCGCCACGCCCGCGAGGGCCTGGTCGATGTGGCGCTGGGTCTGCTTCGTCATGGGCAGCTTGCCCTGCGACTTGGGCGCGATCTCGTTGACCTGCTTGCCGTCGGGGCTGACGATCGCCTTGCCGACGGCGGGCTGGTACAGGGTGCCGCCGTTGGAGATGGCCGCGTAGATCCGCGCCATCTGGATCGGGGTGACGAGCGTGTCGCCCTGGCCGATGGAGTAGTTGACCTCGTCACCGGCGCGCATCACGTTGCCCTGGCGGCAGTTCTCCCAGTTGAGGCGCTCGACGTAGGAGCCGTCCTTCTTGCCGCCCTTGCACCAGGCGTCCTTGTTGGCCTTCCAGTACTCCTGCTTCCACTTGCGGTCCGGGACCCGGCCGTTGACCTCGTTGGGGAGGTCGATGCCGGTCTCCTTGCCGAGGCCGAACTGGTGGGCCGTCTTGTAGAAGTAGTCGTTGGCGTTCACGCCGCCCTTGGGGTGGATGCCGCCGAGCTTCTGCCACTCCTTGTGGGCGAGGCCGTAGAAGACGGTGTCGCAGGAGACCTCGAGGGCGCGGCCGAGGCTGATCGGGCCGAAGTTCTCCGACTCGAAGTTCTTGAAGACCTGGCTGCCGATCGAGTACGAGCTGGTGCAGGGGTAGCGGCCGTTGAACGGGTACCCGGCGTTGACCGCCGCGGTGCTGGAGATGACCTTGAAGATCGAGCCGGGCGCCGACTGGCCCTGGATCGCCCGGTTCAGCAGCGGGTAGTTGGAGTTCTTGCCGGTGAGCTTGGCGTAGTCCTTGCCGGAGATGCCGCCGACCCAGGCGTTCGGGTCGTACGTCGGGTTGGACGCCATGGCGACGACGCGTCCGGTCTTGGCCTCCATGACGACGACGGAGCCGGCGTCGGCCTTGTAGTTGCGGCCCGTGTTCTTGTCGAACTCGTGGCGGGCGGCCTTCATCGCCGCGTCGAGCTCCTTCTCGGCGACGGCCTGCACACGGGCGTCTATCGACGTGACGACGTTGGCCCCGGGCTCCGCCTTGTCGCTCTCGGCGCGGCCGATGACGCGGCCGAGGTTGTCGACCTCGTAGCGGGTGACGCCCGCCTTGCCGCGCAGGTCCTTGTCGTAGGTGCGCTCGAGGCCGGAGCGGCCGACCTGGTCGGAGCGCAGATACGGCGAGTCGGTGTTCTTGGCCTTCTCGATCTCCGCGTCGGTGACCGGGGAGAGGTAGCCGAGCACCTGCGCGGTGTTGGAGCCGCCGGGGCCCGCGTAGCGGCGCACGGCGGTGGGTTCGGCGGTGATGCCGGGGAAGTCCTCGCTGCGCTCGCGGATCTGGAGCGCCTGCTTGGGCGTGGCCTCGTCGGTGATCGGGATGGGCTGGTACGGCGAGCCGTTCCAGCAGGGCTGCGGCGTCTTCGCGTCGCAGAGCCTGACCTTCTCCTGGATGGTCTTGGGCTGCATGCCGAGGACCTTGGCGAGCTTGGCGAGAACGGCCTTGCCGTCGTCGTCCATCTTCATCAGGTCGGTGCGGGACGCGGAGACGACGAGGCGGGTCTCGTTGTCGGCGAGCGGGATGCCGCGCGCGTCGAGGATCGAGCCGCGGGTCGCGGGTGTGACGACCTGCTGGACGTGGTTCCCCGACGCCTCCTTCGCGTACTCGTCGCCGTTGCGGATCTGGAGGTACCAGAGGCGCCCGCCGAGGGTGAGCAGGAGGGAGAGGACGAGGATCTGAAGGATGATGAGCCGGATCTGGACGCGTGGCGTGCGGCCCGTCTCGGGGATGTTGGTCACGGTGGCGTGCTCCCCCTCTCAGGACGTGTACGAGTACGTGTACACGCCGAAGCTGTGCGTGCCTGCGACGTCGTGGGTCGATTGCCGTGCGCTCACAGGCGCTTGACCCCCTTGATGCGGCCGGCGCGGGAGGCCCGCAGCCTGGCGGCCTTCACGCGCAGTCCGCCGCCGCTCTTGCCGCCGATGCTGAGGCCGGTGCCGCCGCCGGAGAGCCAGCCCGCGGAGACGTCGGCGGCCTTGGCGGAGCCGCCGGAGGAGTCGCCCAGCGGATCGTTCTCGGCACGTCTGGCGAGCGCCATGATGCCGGGGACGACGAACGGGGCGAGCAGCAGGTCGTAGAGGGCCGCGGTGAAGATGAGGCTGCCGAGGCCGACGTCGCGCGCGGCGGTGTCGCCGACGAGCGCGCCGACGCCCGCGTACAGCAGGGTGGTGCCGATGGCGGCGCCGACCACGACGAGCATCGGGCCGGCGGCGGACCGCAGCTGGCCGCTGTCCGGCTTGGCGAGTCCGGCCAGGTAGCCGATGACGCAGAGCACGAGGGCGTAGCGGCCCGCGGCGTGGTCGGCGGGCGGGGCGAGGTCCGCGAGGAGGCCCGCGCCGAAGCCGACGAGGGCGCCGCCCACGTGTCCGTAGACGAGAGCGAGGCCGAGGACGGTCAGGAGCATCAGGTCGGGGACGGCGCCGGGCAGTTGCAGCCGGGCCAGGACGCAGACCTGGAGGACGAGGGCCACGACGACGAGGACCGTGGAGAGCAGCATCCGGTTGAAGCGCATGATTCCTTGCTCCTCCTGCTACTGCTGCTGGTCTGCGTTGTTGCCTGCGGCGCCGTCGCCCTGGCCGTCGGCGCCCGGGGTGGCCGTCACGGTGACGGTGGGCGTCGGCTTGGGCTTGGCGGGTTTCTTCGGCAGCACCGTGTCGCGCGGGTCGGTGCGGGGTGCCTGGACGACGACGCCGACGATGTCGAGCTTGGTGAAGCCGACGTACGGCTTCACGTAGACGGTGCGGGTCAGGTCGCCGCCGGACGGGTCGACGCGGACGACGCGGCCGACCGGGACGCCGGGCACGAACGGCTTGTCGGCCTGCGAGCCGAAGGTGACGAGCCGCTCGCCCTTCTTGACCTTGGCCTTGCCGTTGAGGAGCTGGACGCGCAGCGGGCGGTCGCCCTGGCCGGACGCGAAGCCGAGCTCGTCGGACTTCTCCATGCGGGTGCCGACGGTGAAGTCCGGGTCGTTGGCGAGCAGCACGGTGGAGGTGTTCGGGCCGACGGTGGTGACGCGGCCGACGAGCCCGTCGCCGTTGAGGACCGTCATGTCGCGCTCGAGGCCGTCGTTGGCGCCGGCGTCGATGGTCACGGTCCAGGAGAAGCCCTGGGCCGAGCCGATGGCGATGACCTGGGCGCCCTTGATGCCGTACTGGCCGGCGCCCGCGGTCTTGAGCATGGAGTCGAGCTGGCGGACCTTGCTGCGGTTGCGGTCGCTGCTGCCGAGCTTGGCCTTCAACGCGGCGTTCTCGTGCTCCAGTTCGCCGATGCGGTTGTGCCGCTCGTCGGAGTCGCGGACCGCGCTTATGGCGTTGCCGATCGGATCGACCGCGCCGGAGACGCCGTTCTCCACCGGGCCGAACACCGTGGCGGCGGCGTGGCGGGCACCGTCGACCGGCGAGTCCTCACCGCCGCGGATGTCCACCGTGATCAGTGCGAACGCGATGGCGATCAGCAGCACCAGGAGCAGCCGGCTCTCTCGTGTGTCCCTCACGTGCGGCGGCCGTGCCTTCCTCATCGGAATCTGGGTAGTTCTTACGCCTTGCCTATATATCAACGATCCGCCGCACGAGGTGGCAGGCACTCGTACGGCGGACGTTTTCGCTTCACATCATCTGCGCGGCGAGGCGTCCAGGACCTGCTGGAGCGCCTCGAACTCCTCGACGCACTTGCCGGAGCCGAGCGCCACGCTGTCCAGCGGGTCCTCGGCGATGTGGATCGGCATGCCCGTCTCGCGGCGCAGCCGCTCGTCGAGGCCGCGCAGCAGGGCGCCGCCGCCGGTGAGCACGATGCCGCGGTCCATGACGTCGCCCGACAGCTCGGGCGGGCACTTGTCGAGGGTGGTCTTCACGGCGTCGACGATCGCGTTGACCGGTTCCTCGATCGCCTTGCGGACCTCCGCCGCCGAGATGACGACGGTCTTCGGCAGCCCGGACACGAGGTCGCGGCCGCGGATCTCGGTGTGTTCGTCGGAGTCGAGGTCGTACGCCGAGCCGATCGTGATCTTGATCTGTTCGGCGGTGCGCTCACCGAGGAGGAGCGAGTACTCCTTCTTGATGTGCTGGATGATCGCGTTGTCCAGCTCGTCGCCCGCGACGCGGATGGACTGCGCCGTGACGATTCCGCCGAGCGAGATCACCGCGACCTCGGTGGTGCCGCCGCCGATGTCGACCACCATGTTCCCCGTGGCCTCGTGGACCGGGAGGCCGGAGCCGATGGCCGCGGCCATCGGCTCCTCGATGATGTGCACCTGGCGGGCGCCGGCCTGCGAGGAGGCCTCGATGACCGCGCGGCGCTCGACGCCGGTGATGCCGGACGGCACGCAGACGACGACGCGCGGGCGGGCGAGGTAGCGCCGCTTGTGCACCTTGAGGATGAAGTAGCGGAGCATCCGCTCGGTGATCTCGAAGTCGGCGATCACGCCGTCCTTCAGCGGGCGGACCGCCACGATGTTGCCCGGCGTGCGCCCGATCATCTTCTTGGCTTCGGCACCGACCGCGAGGATGCCGCCGGTGTTGGTGTTGATCGCGACCACGGACGGCTCATTGAGCACGATCCCTCGACCCCTGACGTACACCAGCGTGTTGGCGGTCCCGAGGTCGACAGCCATGTCACGGCCGATGAACGACATTGAGTTCCCCATCAGGATTCGTCTGGCCTTCCCAAGTGGAGCTTTTGATGGCTTGTCAGGTAGGCGAGAGGGTGGACGCGGTGTGGCGTGGAGGCTCCATCGTAGTCTCGCCTGCACGATCACGGCGCGAGGGTCTTCGCCATTGTCAGCATGGGAGTCCCCGCCCCGCTAATGGGGACGTGCCGACGGAGGATTGCGTTCCCCCAAACGGGCCGCATATGCAGAAGAGCGGCCCGAAATCTCGGGCCGCCCCAGGTCAGTGGCGCTCCGTGACTGACGCGGCATCAGAAAACGAACTCTGTCGGTCTCACGGAGCGGACACCGCGTGTCTCACGCGGAGCCTCACGCGAAGTCGGGGAAGAAGATCTTCAGCTCGCGCGCGGCGGACTCCTCGGAGTCGGATGCGTGGATCAGGTTCTCCCGGACGATGGTGCCGAAGTCGCCGCGGATCGAACCGGGGGCGGCGGCGATCGGGTCCGTCGGACCGGCCAGCTGGCGCACGCCCTCGATCACGCGCTCGCCCTCGACGACCAGGGCGACCACGGGGCCGGAGGACATGAAGGCGACCAGCGGCTCGTAGAACGGCTTGCCCTTGTGCTCGCCGTAGTGCGTCTCCAGCGTCTCCTGGCTCAGGCTGCGCAGCTCGAGCGCGCTGATCGTCCAGCCGGCCTTGCGCTCGATACGACCGATGATCTCGCCGATCAGGCCGCGACGGACGGCATCGGGCTTGAGCAGGACGAGCGTGCGCTGGGTCATTCGCGGGACTCCTTGTGGGACTGGATGTGCGGTGACGCCCGAGGTTACAGGGCGTGACCACGACCATGGCAGCCGGGCGTGCTACCCCTGCGCCGCCGCCCAGCGGGCCTTCGCCTCGTCGACCTTGCGGCCGAAGTGGACCGAGGCCCACCACAGGCCGGCGAAGCAGGCGCCGAGGAAGAACATGAGCGGGACCCAGATGCCGCTGATGATCAGGGCGATCTGGAGCGCCCAGCCCAGCTGCACGCCGCCCGGCCGCGTCACCATGCCGCACAGCAGCACGCTGAGCAGCATCGCGACCCCGCACACCGCCCAGACCACGCCGGCCGACAGACTGTCGTCCTTCATGGCCACGAGCCCGGCGAAGCCGATGATGAAGAACTCGCCGATCAGGGTCGAGGAGCACAACGTACGCACGGCGATCAGCCCTTCCCCAGCAGCAGTCGGGCCTCGCCGACCGTGATCACGGAACCGGTGACGAGCACTCCCCCGCCCGCGTACTCGCCCTCTTCCTCGGCGAGCGTGATCGCGGCCTCCAGCGCGTCGTCCAGGCGCGGCTCGACCTGGACGCGGTCCTCGCCGAACACCTCGACGGCGATGCCCGCCAACTCGTCGGCGTCCATCGCGCGGTGGCTGGAATTCTGCGTCACGACGATCTCCGCGAAGATCGGCTCGAACGCTTCGAGGAGCCCCCGTACGTTCTTGTCGCCGCTCGCCCCGACGACCCCGATGAGGCGGCTGAAGTCGAAGACCTCGCCGATCGCCTCGGCGGTGACGCGGGCGCCCGCCGGGTTGTGCGCGGCGTCGAGGACGACCGTCGGCGAGCGGCGCACGACCTCCAGGCGGCCCGGCGACGTGGCCGACGCGAACGCCGTGCGGATCGTGTCGATGTCGAGCGGCCGGGCGTGCTCCTGGCCGATGCCGAAGAACGCCTCGACGGCGGCCAGCGCCACCGCCGCGTTGTGCGCCTGGTGCGCGCCGTGCAGCGGGAGGAAGATCTCCTCGTACTCGCCGCCGAGCCCGCGCAGCGTCACGAGCTGGCCGCCGACCGCGACCTGGCGCGAGACGACACCGAACTCCAGGCCCTCGCGAGCCACCGTCGCGTCCTTCTCCACGGCCTTCTTGAGGATCACCTGCGCCGCGTCCACGGGCTGCTGCGCCATGATCACGGAGGCGTCCTGCTTGATGATCCCGGACTTCTCGCCGGCGATCTCGCCGGGCGTCTCACCGAGCCGGTCGGTGTGGTCGAGGTCGATGGGGGTGATGACCGCGACCGAACCGTCGATCACGTTCGTCGCGTCCCAGCTGCCACCCATGCCGACCTCGACGACCGCGACGTCGACGGGGGCGTCGGCGAAGGCCGCGTAGGCCATGCCGGTCAGCACCTCGAAGAACGAGAGCCGGTACTCCTGCTGGGAGTCGACCATCTCGACGTACGGCTTGATGTCGTCGTACGTCTCGATGAAGCGCTCGTGGTCGATCGGGGCGCCGTCCAGGCTGATCCGCTCGGTGATCGACTGGACGTGCGGCGACGTGTACCGACCGGTGCGCAGCTCGAAGGCCGTGAGCAGGGCCTCGATCATGCGGGCCGTGGACGTCTTGCCGTTCGTGCCCGTGATGTGGATCGAGGGGTACGCCTTCTGCGGCTCGCCGAGCACGTCCATCAGCGCCGCGATGCGCGAGACGGAGGGCTCCAGCTTCGTCTCGCCCCAGCGCGTGGCGAGCTCGGCCTCCACCACCCGCAGCGCCTTCTCCACCTCGGGGTCCTGCGGGCGGGCCGGGATGCCGTCGCCCTGCGGCGGGCCGCCCTGCGTGCGCAGGGTCCGGCTGCCCGCCTCGATCACCGCGAGGTCGGGGTCGCGGGTGGTCTCTTCGCCGACGATCTCCTCGAACGGATCGGCGTCGTCTGCGGGGTCGTGGTCGCTGCTGTCGCGCGGGGGGAGGTCACTCACGCACGCCAGTCTACGGAGGTCCACCGACAGCGCGCCCGACACCACCCGCCGTCCCGGTTCGGGACTTTCGCCCTGTCCGTTTCGGGACCTTGGTCCCTCCGGAACGGGGCGCGGCCCGGCAAACTTGCTGATCATGGACATAGGCATCGATCTCGGCACCGCCAACACCCTTCTCTACGTGCGCGGTCAGGGCATCGTGCTGAACGAACCCTCCGTCGTCGCCGTGAAGGCCGGCGGGCGCGGCGAGGTGCTCGCCGTGGGCAGCGAGGCGAAGGAGACCATCGGCCGCACACCGGGGTCGATCACCGCGATCCGGCCGCTGCGGGACGGCGTGATCAGCGACTACGAGGCGGCCGAGGCGATGATCCGGCACTTCGTACGGAAGGCGGTTCCGGGCCGCCGCCCGCGCACGCGCATGGTGGTGTGCGTGCCGAGCGGGGTGACGCCCGTGGAGCGGCGGGCCATCGAGCACGCGGCGCAGCGGGCGGGCGCGAAGTCCGTGCACCTCGTCGAGGAGCCGATGGCGGCGGCGATCGGGGCGGGGCTCCCGGTGGCGGATCCGCGCGGTTCGATGGTCGTGGACATCGGCGGCGGCACGAGCGAGGTGGCGGTCATCTCCCTCGGCGGCGTGGTCGTCTCGCAGTCGCTGCGGGTCGGCGGCGACCGCTTCGACGAGGCGATCACGGACTACGTGCGCAAGGAGCACGGGCTGCTGATCGGCGAGCGGACGGCCGAGGACATCAAGGTCGCGATCGGTTCGGCGTGGCCGGTGCCCGGCGAGGACGCGTTCGAGATGCGGGCGTTCACGGTGCGGGGGCGCGAGAAGGTGGCGGGGCTCCCGAAGACGGTCGAGCTGACGGTGCGCGAGGTGCGGGCGGCGCTCGACGAGCCGGTGGAGTCGGTGATCGCCGCGGTGAAGGCGACGCTGGAGGAGTGTCCTCCGGAGCTGTCGGGCGACGTGATGGAGCACGGGATCGTGCTGACCGGCGGCGGTGCGCTGCTGCCGGGGCTGGACCTGCGGATCGCCTCCGGGACGGGGATCCCGGTGTTCGTGGCGGACGACCCGCTGGACTCCGTGGCCCTCGGCTGCGGCAAGTGCGTCGACGACTTCGACTCCTTGCAGCGGATCATGGCGGCGTAGCGCGGTTTCCCGGGCCTTCTGAGAGCAGCCCGCTACGTCCTCGCAGGGAAGGCGGCCTCCACCTCGTACACGCCGTCCCTGGGGCCCGCCCTGAAGGTCCCGCCCAGGGACAGCACGCGTTCCGCCATGCCCGCCGTGCCGGTGCCCGCCGAGACCGGGGCGCTCGTCGGGGTGTGGGCCGGGAGGGGGTTGGTGACGGTGACGCGCAGGTGGAGGTCCGCGACGGTCACCGTGATGTCGACGGGCTGCCCGGGGGCGTGCTTGGCGGCGTTCGTCAGGCACTCCTGGACGACCCGGTAGACGGCCGCCTGGCGCAGCGGGGACTGGGCGCGGGCGGCGGAGTCCACCTCGACCGTGGTGATGTTGCCTGCCGCCGCGCTCTCCTCGGCGAGCCGGGGCAGCGCGTCGAGGCCGGGGGTCGGGGCGCCGCCCCCGCTGCCGCGCCGCACGACGATCTCGTTGAGCAGCAGATGGGCCCGCCGCGCCGTCTCGGACAGCTCGTCGAAGTCGGACTCCCAGCGCTCGCCCCTGGCCCGCCGCGACAGCACCTCCGCCCGCACCGCCAGCATCGTCAGCTCGCGGCCCACGAAGTCGTGCACGTCGCCCGCGACGTCGGAGCGCTCCTGCTGGACGGCCTGGAGCAGCGCGGTCTCGGCGTTCTTGGCCTCCAGGGCGCGTACGAGGTCGATACGGCGCGCGGCGATGCCGACGCCGGTCGCGAGCACGCCTATCGGCACGGCGAGGGCGAGGAACTGGCTCAGGCTCTCGCCGCCCCGGTGCGCGGGCCAGGCGAACAGCGCGTAGGCCAGGCACGCCCAGACGAGGTAGCCGCAGCAGGCGGCGATGCCGGAGGCGCGGCCCCGGTAGCGGGCGACGGAGTACAGGGCGAACTGGATGAGCGTCACGTCGTGCAGCCAGCCGAGGAAGACCATCCCGACGGCGAAGGACAGCCAGGGCCCCCAGGGGCCGTGTCGGCGCAACAGCAGGGTCGCGGCACCGAGGGCGAGGACCAGCGTGGCGGAGGCGCCGCTGAGCGCGTTGTCGGCCTTGGCGAGGCCCGGGATGTCGAGCCCCATGAGGGCGAAGCAGCCGGCGGCCGTGACGAGGTCGACGGCGTGCGGTGTCCCCCGCCACCGCTCGAGTCGCGCGGCCCACCGGCCGGCGACGGCCGTCGGCGCCGCGTCGGCCTCCTCGTGCATCGATCCCCATCTCTCCGCGCCCGTACGCCCGGTACGTCCCCTTTCTTACCTCGACCGACCGGGTCCGGGCATCTCGTACCAGCACGGGGAAAACGCCCGAGGGCCCCGGAACCCTGCGGTTCCGGGGCCCTCGGGGCCGTGCGGTCAGGCCTGCGGGAGGCGCTCCAGCTGGGACTGGATGCGGGCGATGTCCTCGTCCGCCTTGGCGAGCCGGCCCTTGATCTTGTCGACCACGTGGTCCGGGGCCTTGGCGAGGAACGCCTCGTTGCCCAGCTTGCCCTCTGACTGCGCCTTGTCCTTCTCGGCGGCGGCGAGGTCCTTGGCGAGGCGCTTGCGCTCCGCGGCGACGTCGATCGCGCCGGACAGGTCGAGCGCCACCTCGGCGCCCGCGACCGGCAGCGTGGCCGTGGCGGTGAAGCCGTCACCCTCCGGCTGCAGCTTGAGCAGCTGGCGGATGGCCGGCTCGTGCGCGGCGAGCGCCGTGCCGTCCAGGGTGAGGCGGGCCGGGACGCGCTGGCCCGCCTTGAGACCCTGGTCGCCCTTGAAGCGGCGGACCTCGGTGACGACCTGCTGGAGCGTCGCGATCTCCTGCTCGGCGGCCTCGTCGCGGAAGCCGCTGTCGGTCGGCCAGTCGGCGATGACGATGGACTCGCCGCCGGTGAGGTTCGTCCAGAGCGTCTCGGTGACGAACGGGACGATCGGGTGCAGCAGCCGCAGCATGACGTCCAGGACCTCGCCGAGGACGCGGCCGGACACCTTGGCGGCCTCGCCGCCCGCCATGAACGTCGTCTTCGACAGCTCGACGTACCAGTCGAAGACCTCGTCCCACGCGTAGTGGAAGAGCGAGTCGGAGAGCTTCGCGAACTGGTAGTCGTCGTAGAACGCGTCGACCTCGGCGACCGTCTTGTTGAGACGGGAGAGGATCCAGCGGTCCGTCGCCGTCATCTCGGAGGGGTCCGGCAGCGGGCCCTCGACGGTCGCGCCGTTCATGAGCGCGAAGCGCGTCGCGTTCCAGATCTTGTTCGCGAAGTTCCGGGACGCCTGGACCCAGTCCTCGCCGATCGGGACGTCGGTGCCGGGGTTGGCGCCGCGGGCCAGCGTGAAGCGGAGCGCGTCCGAGCCGTACTCCTCCATCCAGTCCAGCGGGTCCACGACGTTGCCGAACGACTTCGACATCTTCTTGCCGTTCTCGTCGCGGACGAGACCGGTCAGGGCGACGGTCTTGAACGGGACCTCGCCGTCCATCGCGTAGAGGCCGAACATCATCATCCGGACGACCCAGAAGAAGATGATGTCGTGGCCGGTCACCAGGACGTCGGTCGAGTAGAACTTCTCGAGGTCCGGCGTCCGCTCGGGCCAGCCCAGCGTGGAGAACGGCCACAGGCCGGAGGAGAACCAGGTGTCGAGGACGTCCTCGTCCTGCTTCCAGCCCTCGGCCTCGGTGCCCGGCGGCTCCTCGTTCGGGCCGACGCAGACGACCTCGCCGTTCGGCCCGTACCAGACCGGGATGCGGTGGCCCCACCACAGCTGGCGCGAGATGCACCAGTCGTTGAGGTTGTCGACCCAGTCGAAGTACCGCTTCTCCATCTCCTTCGGGTGGAGCGTGACGCGGCCGTCGCGGACCGCGTCACCGGCGGCCTTGGCGAGCGTCTCGACCTTGACCCACCACTGGAGCGACAGGCGCGGCTCGATGGTGGTCTTGCAGCGCGAGCAGTGCCCGACGGAGTGGACGTACGGGCGCTTCTCGGCAACGACGCGGCCCTGCTGGCGCATGGCGTCGACGATCGCGGAGCGCGCCTCGAAGCGGTCGAGCCCCTCGAACGGTCCGGGCGCGGTGATGACGCCGCGCTCGTCCATGATCGTCATGGTCTCGAGGTCGTGCCGCTGGCCGATCGCGAAGTCGTTCGGGTCGTGGGCGGGCGTCACCTTGACGGCGCCGGTGCCGAACTCGGGGTCGACGTGCGTGTCCGCGACGACCGGGATCGTGCGGTTGGTCAGCGGCAGCTTGATGCGCTTGCCGATGAGGTGCGCGTACCGCTCGTCGTCCGGGTGGACGGCGACCGCGGTGTCACCGAGCATCGTCTCGACACGGGTGGTCGCGACGACGACCGTCTCGTCGCCCTCGCCGTACTTGAGGGAGACCAGCTCGCCGTCGTCGTCCTGGTAGTCCACCTCGATGTCCGAGATGGCGGTCAGGCAGCGCGGGCACCAGTTGATGATGCGCTCGGCGCGGTAGATCAGCTCGTCGTCGAACATCTTCTTGAAGATGGTCTGGACGGCCTGCGACAGACCCTCGTCCATCGTGAACCGCTCGCGCGACCAGTCGACGCCGTCGCCGAGGCGGCGCATCTGGCCGAGGATCTTGCCGCCGTACTCGTTCTTCCACTGCCAGACGCGGTCGACGAAGGCCTCGCGGCCCAGGTCGTGCCGCGACTTGCCCTCCTCGGCGAGCTGCTGCTCCACCTTGTTCTGCGTCGCGATGCCCGCGTGGTCCATGCCGGGCAGCCACAGCGACTCGAAACCCTGCATGCGCTTGCGACGGGTCAGCGCGTCCATGAGCGTGTGCTGGAACGCGTGCCCCAGGTGCAGGGAGCCCGTGACGTTCGGCGGCGGGATGACGATCGTGTACGGCGGCTTCTCGCTCTTCGCGTCGGCGGTGAAGTAGCCGCGCTCCACCCAGCGCTCGTACAGCGCCCCCTCTACCTCGGCCGGCGCGTACTGGGTCGGCAGTTCGGAGGTGGGCACTGGCGTCTGCTGCTGAGAGTTCTCGGTCACGGAGCCAGTTTAGAGGGGTCACAAGCTCGTACTGAAACCGAATCCGGTGGACCGCATCGCACTCGCGTACGCCAGGATGTCAGCAGCACATAAGCAACGGGAGGGAACGCGAAGAATGAGCCACAACCAGCCGGGCCCGTACGGGAACCAGCAGCCCCCGCAGCCGGGCCCCTACGGCCAGCAGCCCCAGCAGCCCGGCCCGTACGGTCAGCCGCAGCAGCCCGGCCCGTACGGCCAGCCGCCGCAGGCGCCGCAGCCCGGCTACGGTTACCCGCAGCAGCCACCCCAGCAGGCACCCCAGGGCGTTCCGCCGCAGCAGCCGAACCCGTACGGCCAGCCGCCGCAGCAGGCGCCCTACGGTCAGCCCCAGCAGCCGGGCCCGTACGGTCAGCCGCAGCAGGCCCCGTACGGCCAGTACCCGGGGCAGCCGCCGGCCGGAGGTGGCGGCGGCAAGAAGACGCTGGGCATCGTGATCGGCGCGGTCGTCGTCGTGGCGGCGCTCGGTGTGGGCGGCTACTTCGTCTTCGGCGGCGGCGACAGCGGTGGCGGCTCCTCGGTCGCGGACGACGGCCAGCACAAGCTGACGACGCCCTCCTCCGTGCTCGGCGGCGAGTACACCAAGAGCAGCTCGAACGCCTCGGACAGCGGCACCTTCAGCGACAGCGACCTCCAGGAAGCCAAGAAGTGGGGCGTGACCGACCCGAAGAGCGTCAGCGCCAGCTACAAGGCGGGCTCGGGCACCACGTCCAAGGCGATCAACTTCGGTGGCGTGTACGGGAAGATCGAGGACCCGGAGAAGGTCGTCGACTCGATGTTCACCGAGATGGAGAAGAAGTCCAAGGAGGACGCCGGCACCGCGAGCGGCGCCAAGGTCTCCTTCGAGGGCACCCCGCAGGAGTTCACGCCGACCGGCTTCAAGAACGGCGTCATGAAGTGCCAGAACGCCAAGTACTCGATGCCGAGCAGCAGTTCGACGAGTGCGGGCGTGCCGTCCAGCTTCACGATGCCGATGTGCATCTGGGGTGACCACAGCACCGTCACGTACATCGTGTACTCGGACGCGGGCGCCATCATCGCCAAGAAGGAACAGCCGCTGAGCGAGGCGGCCGACACCACGGCGAAGCTGCGCGACGAGGTGCGCGTCAAGTCCTGACACCCTCGCCGCACGCGGAAGGGCCCCGGCCGGAACTCTCCGACCGGGGCCCTCCTCGTGTACCGGGGTGCGCGGCGCTACGCCGACTTCTGCTCGCCGCTGCCGCCGCCTCGGGCGTCGCGCGGGATCAGCGTCGGATTCACGTTGGAGTGAACGGCGTCCGCGGTGATGACGACGCGGGCCACGTCCTTGCGGGACGGCACCTCGTACATCACCGACTGGAGGACCTCCTCCATGATGGCGCGCAGGCCGCGGGCGCCGGTGCGGCGCAGGATGGCCTGGTCGGCGATGGCCTCGAGGGCCTCGCGCTCGAAGTCCAGCTCCACACCGTCGAGTTCGAACAGCCGCTGGTACTGCTTCACCAGTGCGTTCTTCGGCTCGACGAGGATCTGGAGCAGCGCCTCGCGGTCGAGGTTGTGGACCGAGGTGATCACGGGGAGGCGGCCGATGAACTCGGGGATCATCCCGAACTTCACCAGGTCCTCCGGCATGACCTCCTGGAACTGGTCCTTCTCCTCCAGCTCGCGCTTGGAGTGCAGGGTCGCGCCGAACCCGATGCCCTTGGCACCGGCCCGCGCCTCGATGATCTTCTCCAGACCGGCGAAGGCGCCGCCCACGATGAACAGCACGTTCGTCGTGTCGATCTGGATGAACTCCTGGTGCGGGTGCTTGCGGCCGCCCTGCGGCGGGACCGAGGCGGTGGTGCCCTCGAGGATCTTGAGGAGGGCCTGCTGGACGCCCTCGCCGCTCACGTCCCGCGTGATCGACGGGTTCTCCGACTTGCGGGCCACCTTGTCGATCTCGTCGATGTAGATGATCCCGGTCTCGGCCTTCTTGACGTCGTAGTCGGCCGCCTGGATCAGCTTCAGCAGAATGTTCTCGACGTCCTCGCCGACGTAGCCCGCCTCCGTCAGCGCCGTCGCGTCGGCGATGGCGAACGGGACGTTGAGCATCCGCGCGAGCGTCTGCGCGAGGAGCGTCTTTCCGGAACCGGTCGGGCCGAGCAACAGGATGTTGGACTTCGCGAGTTCGATCGCGTCGTCCCGCCCGTTCGCCCCGCCGTTCTCACCGGCCTGGACGCGCTTGTAGTGGTTGTACACCGCGACGGACAGGGCCTTCTTGGCGGCTTCCTGTCCTACGACGTAGCTCTCGAGAAACTCGTAGATCTCGCGCGGCTTGGGAAGCTCTTCCCAGCGCACTTCGCTCGTCTCGGCGAGCTCTTCCTCGATGATCTCGTTGCAGAGGTCGATGCACTCGTCGCAGATGTACACACCGGGGCCTGCGATGAGCTTCTTGACCTGCTTCTGGCTCTTTCCGCAGAACGAGCACTTGAGCAGATCGCCGCCGTCACCGATGCGTGCCACGAGGTGCTTCCCCTTCGCCTGGGAGACGCCACGTTCAGCGGCTCCTGGTGCCTGTATCCGACGGTACCTTGCCGGGCCCCCCGTTCGGGCCCCCCTTGGCACGGTTCACTTTGACGTGAACCGTGCCAAGGGGACGGCAGACGATACAGCCCGTACTACGCGATCGCCGCGTTGTTCATCTTGCGCGTCGAGATGATCTGGTCGACCAGGCCGTACTCGAGGGCGTCCTCGGCCGTGAGGATCTTGTCGCGCTCGATGTCGTCGCGGATCTTCTCGATCGGCGTGTTCGAGTGCTTGGCCAGCAGGTCCTCCAGCTGCGTACGCATACGGAGGATCTCGTTGGCCGCGATCTCCAGGTCGGAGAGCTGCTCACGGCCGGTGCCGCCGGAGGGCTGGTGGATCAGCACACGGGCGTTCGGCAGCGCCATGCGCTTGCCCGGGGTGCCGGCGGCCAGCAGGACGGCGGCGGCCGAGGACGCCTGGCCCATGCAGACCGTCTGGATGTCCGGCTTCACGAACTGCATCGTGTCGTAGATGGCCGTGAGGGCCGTGAACGAGCCGCCGGGGCTGTTGATGTAGATGGAGATGTCGCGGTCCGGGTCCATCGACTCGAGGCACAGCAGCTGCGCCATCACGTCGTTGGCCGACGCGTCGTCGATCTGCACGCCGAGGAAGATCACGCGCTCCTCGAAGAGCTTCGCGTACGGGTCGTACTCGCGCACGCCCTGCGAGGTGCGCTCGACGAAGCGCGGAACCACGTAGCGGTTGTCGACCTGGGGGCCCTGGTACAGGCCGCTGCCGGGGAAGTTGTTCATGGTCGGTGTTCCGTCCTGGTGAGGGTGGGCTTGGCCGGCTGTTCCAGCGTGATCGCGAGGATCAGGCGCCGGTGCCGCCGCCGCCCGGAACGCCCGTAGCGGCAGTGATGATCTCGTCGATGAGGCCGTACTCCTTGGCCTCCTCGGTGGTGAACCAGCGGTCGCGGTCGCCGTCACGGATGATCGTCTCGACCGACTGACCCGAGTGGCGCGCGGTGATCTCGGCCATCCGCTGCTTGGTGCGCAGCAGGTACTCGGCCTGGATCTTCACGTCCGACGCGGTACCGCCGATGCCCGCGGAGCCCTGGTGCATCAGGATGTCGGTGTGCGGGAGTGCGAAGCGCTTGCCCGCGGTGCCGCCGGTCAGCAGGAACTGGCCCATGGAGGCGGCCATGCCCATGCCGATGGTGACGACGTCGTTCGGGATGTACTGCATGGTGTCGTAGATCGCCATGCCGGCCGTCACCGAACCACCGGGGCTGTTGATGTAGAGGTAGATGTCCTTGTCCGGGTCGGCGGCAAGGAGCAGCATCTGCGCGGTGATCTTGTTCGCGATGTCGTCGTCGACCTGCTGGCCGAGGAAGACGATGCGCTCGCCGAGCAGCCGGTTGTAGACATGGTCGCCGAGGCCACCACCGATGGACGGCTCGCCTGCGGCGGAAGGCATCAGATTCGTCACGTATCCACCTGCTCGTCTCTGACGGCTACGCGCCGTCTCGCGTCTTTAGCTGGGGCCGGGTCGAGTGCTCTGCACTTCACCAGCCCTCCTCTTCATGGACCCTAACGCGCGGGTCCCTCCGGGGAATCCCGCGATTGCAACTGTTCGCTGTGAGCGCAGGTTCGCTCCGCTCATGCACGGGGTGGCTGAGCACGGCTCTCCAGGGGCGCGGGGATTGCGCAGTTCCCCGCGCCCCCAAGAACAAAGCACGAGGCCCCCGGGACCGTCACGGTTCCGGGGGACCTCGCTCACGCTGGGGACGGAGGCGTTACGCCTCCTTCGTCTCCTCGGCGGAGTCGGTGGACTCGGCGGCGGCCTCCGTGGCCTCCTCCGTCTCCTCCTCGTCGTCGGACAGGTCGACGACCTCGCCCTTCGTGTCCTTGACCGTGGCGGCCTCGACGACCACGGCGAGGGCCTTTCCGCGGGCGACCTCGCCGACGAGCATCGGCACCTGGCCGCCCTCGACGACGGCCTGGGCGAACTGGTCGGGGGACATGCCGGAGGAGGCGGCGCGGCGCATGAGGTGCTCGGTGAGCTCCTCCTGGCTGACGTTCAGCTTCTCCTTGTTGACGAGCTCGTCGAGGACGAACTGCGTCTTGATGCCCTTGACCGCCTGCTCGCGGGTCTCGGCGTCGAACTCCTCGACCGACTTGCCCTGGATCTCGAGGAACTTCTCGAGGTTCAGGCCCATCTGGCCGAGCTGGTGGTTCTCGAGGTTGTGCTTGCGGGTGTTGACCTCGTCCTCGAGGAGCTTCTCCGGGACGGGGACCTCGACCAGCTCGAGCAGCTTCTCGAGGACGCGCTCCTGGGCCTGGGTGGCCTGGTCGTACTGCTTCTGGTTCTCGAGGCGCTTGCGGCTGTCGGCCTTCAGCTCGTCGAGGGTGTCGAACTCGGAGGCGAGCTGCGCGAACTCGTCGTCCAGCTCCGGCAGTTCACGCTTGGCGACCTGGCTCACCTTGACGGTGACCTCGGCCTCCTTGCCCTCGGCGGAGCCGCCCTTGAGCTCGGAGGTGAAGGTGGCCTCGCCACCGGCCTCCAGGCCCTTGACGGCGTCGTCGATGCCGTCGAGGAGCTCGCCCGAGCCGATGGTGTACGAGACGCCGGAGGCGACGCCGTCCTCGAGGACCTCGCCCTCGACCTTGGCCTCCAGGTCGATCGTCACGACGTCGCCGTCCTCGGCGGCGCGCTCGACCGGCGCGGTGGAGGCGAAGCGGTCACGGAGCTGCTCGACGGCCTTGTCGACGTCCTCGTCGCTGACCTCGACCGCGTCGACCTCGACCTCGATGCCGGAGTAGTCCGGGATCTCGATCGTCGGGCGGACGTCGACCTCGGCGGTGAAGTTCAGCGTCTCGCCGTCCTTCAGGTCCGTGATGTCGACCTCGGGCTGACCGAGGACGTTGAGCTCCGCCTCGTTGACAGCCTCGGTGTAGAACTTCGGGAGCGCGTCGTTGACGGCCTCCTCGAGGACAGCACCGCGGCCGAACCGCTGGTCGATGACGCGGGCCGGGATCTTGCCCTTGCGGAAGCCCTTCACCGTGACCTGCTGGTTGATCTTCTTGTACGCCGCGTCGAGGCTGTCCTTGAGCTCCTCGAAGGGCACCTCAATGCTGAGCCGAACCCGGGTCGGGTTCAGGGTCTCGACGGCGCTCTTCACGGTGGGTCTCCTTGGGGGCTGACTTCTGGGATCGTGCCCGGCTTGAGAGACACACGGGCATGCAGCTTGCATAGTAACGGCACGCCGCTGCGGACCCACAATGCGATCTTGATGCGGTCCCGGAGAGCCCCGGGGCGGCCGGCCGGCCGACTCTCGAACGCTGGTCGGGGTGGCGGGATTTGAACCCACGGCCTTCCGCTCCCAAAGCGGACGCGCTACCAAGCTGCGCCACACCCCGTCGGTGCGACACGTAGGGTACATGCCCGCAGGCAGTGCGACTCCCGCGTTGCGGGCCGCGGTGACCGTGGGGAAAAGGCGGCGTGCAATCGGCGCCCTCGACCCGCTACGATGCCTGCGTGCCGCGGTCACCGACCTGCGGTGCGACCGTGCGGGCGTAGCTCAATGGTAGAGCCCTAGTCTTCCAAACTAGCTACGCGGGTTCGATTCCCGTCGCCCGCTCTCGCGAATGGCCTCCGGCCCGGATCCACTCCTCGTGGATCCGGGCCGGAGGCCTTTTCACGGACTTCGCCGGGCGCCGCGGACCGCCGCGTCAGAAATGGATCGCGCTGACGCTGTCCGCGACCGAGTTGAGGAAGTTGTTGATCGCGGGTGCCATTCCGGTCGAGGCGAGGAAGAAGCCGAAGAGCACCGCGACTATGGCGGGCCCCGCCTTGATCGAGCCGCCGCGCATGAGGACGACGAGGACGATCGCCAACAACAGCACAACTGACAGCGAAATGGCCACACTGATCACACCCTAGGTCGGTCCGCTCTCCCGGCCCGGGGGGTGAAGCCCCACCCCCCGCCAGAACCATCGTGCCACCAACCCGGCGCCCCTATGCGGCCCGTGACGCATCGTCGGCCACGTACCCGCGGGTTTCGGCTTGATCGTTTCTATCGTCCCGGCCGCCCCGCGCGCCCGCCGCACGCGCGGCCTGCGGGTTTTCCCTCACTATCCCCTTGGTTCGTCCACAGGAAAATCAAGGGAAAGCAATCCCGCAATAGCGCCTTGCCCAATACGGGACGAACCGGGCAACTCGCCGGTGCGGCGCGAGGGTGTTACGTCCCCTTTAAGCGGGACGATCTCCGCAATTGCACACAAATCAGAGAGTCCATGCACACAGAATCCTCATGCCGACTTCCTGGAAAACCGGGGTACCCGGAAACACTTAGGAGGATTCGCGTTGACGGTTTTACGAAATCACACGGACCCCACTAGGGTGCCTCAGATGCACGGCTCGCAACGAACCCCGCTGCCGCCGGCAGCGCGGCCCGAGACGGAGGCGCCCGAGGCGCTCGAGACGCCGGTACCGGCCCCGTCCCCCGCTCCGGCCGAAGCTCCCAGAGCGAAGCAGCGCGACGCGTTCTTCGACAACGCCAAGTACCTGGCCATCGTGTTCGTCGCGATGGGCCACTCCTGGGAACCGCTGACCGACGGCAGCCGTACCGCCGAGGCGCTGTACGAGATCGTCTACACGTTCCACATGCCGGCGTTCATCATCATCTCCGGCTACTTCTCGCGCAGCTTCGACATGCGGCCCGACCGGCTGCGGCGCCTCATCACCGGCGTCGCCGTGCCGTACGTGCTCTTCGAGGTCGCGTACAGCTTCTTCAAGCGGTGGGCGGACGACGACCCGACGCACCCGATCAGCCTGCTGGATCCCTGGTTCCTGACCTGGTTCCTCGTCGCGCTGTTCATCTGGCGGCTCACCACGCCGATCTGGAAGGTCGTCCGCTGGCCGATCCCGCTCTCCATCGCGATCGCCGTGCTCGCGTCGGTCTCCCCCGACATCGGCGACGACCTGGACCTCCAGCGCGTCCTGCAGTTCCTGCCGTTCTTCGTGCTCGGCCTGTTCCTCAAGCCCGAGCACTTCCAGCTGGTGCGGCGGCGCGAGGTGCGGATCCTGTCCGTGCCGATCGGACTGGCCGCCTTCCTGCTCGCCTACTGGTCGGCGCCGCGCATGACGTCGGTGTGGTTCTACCACCGCGACAGCGCGCAGGAGCTGGGTGTGCCGTGGTGGGTCGGCGTCGTCATGACCTTCGCCCTGTTCGGCTGCTCCCTCGTGCTCACCGCCTGTTTTTTCGCGTGGGTGCCGGGGCGCAGGACGTGGTTCACGGTGCTCGGCGCCGGGACGCTGTACGGCTATCTGCTGCACGGCTTCCTCGCCAAGGGCTCCCGGTTCTGGGGCTGGTTCGACGCGGACTGGACGCACACCCCGTACGGCGAGGTGATCGTGACGGTGATCGCCGCCGCGGTCGTCACGGCGCTGTGCACGCCGCCCGTGCAACGGGTGTTCCGCTTCGCGATGGAGCCGAGGATGCCGTGGGCGTTCAAGAAGGACGCCACCGAGACGGCGCGGGCCAGGCAGCGGGCCTGACGCGGGTCGGGTAAGGGTGGACCCATGACCTTGCAGATCGATCTCAACGGGCGCACCGCCCTGGTCACCGGGTCCACCCAGGGCATCGGCGCCGCCATCGCCACGGGCCTCGCCCGGGCCGGTGCCCGCGTCGGCGTCAACGGCAGGACCCGCGAGCGCGTCGACGAGGCCGTGGCCCGCATCAAGGCCGACGTGCCGGACGCGGACCTGGTGCCGGTGGCCGCCGACGTCACCACCGACGCCGGGCTGCGGGACGCCGCCGCCGCACTCCCCCAGGTCGACATCCTCGTCAACAACCTGGGCATCTTCGGCTCTGCCGACCCGCTGGAGATCACCGACGACGAGTGGCGCCGCTACTTCGAGGTGAACGTGCTGTCGGCGGTCCGCCTGATCCGCCACTATCTGCCCGGCATGACCGCGCGCGGCTGGGGCCGGATCCAGAACATCGCGAGCGACTCGGCCGTCGTGATCCCCGCCGAGATGATCCACTACGGCATGTCCAAGACGGCCCTGCTCTCGGTGACCCGCGGCTTCGCCAAGCAGGCGGCCGGCAGCGGCGTGACCGTCAACTCCGTCATCGCGGGCCCCACTCACACGGGCGGCGTCGAGGACTTCGTGTACGAACTCGTGGACCGCGATCTGCCGTGGGACGAGGCGCAGCGGGCCTTCATGCGCGAACACCGGCCGCAGTCCCTGCTCCAGCGGCTCATCGAGCCCGAGGAGATCGCCAACATGGCGGTCTATCTCGCCTCCGACCTGTCGAGCGCCACGACGGGCGGCGCGCTGCGGGTGGACGGCGGTTACGTGGACTCGATCCTGCCGTAGGCCCTCATATGGCCGTGAAGTAGGCCTTTGACGGCCGTAAAAAGGGTCAGCCGATCCCCAACAGCGCGCGCATCGTCGCGTACTTCCGCGTCAGCCGGTTCCGGGTCGCCTCGTCGAGCACGGCGAGCCGGCCCGGATCCGCGTTGTGGGCCAGGTCCGACTCCTTGACCAGGCGGGCGCCGGGGGTGTCGAGGATGCGTCGCGCGTACGCCTCAGGGGGCTCGCCCTCGCGCTTGGTCAGCGCCCGTACGACCGCCTTGGTCCGGTCCGGGAGGTCGGCCGCGGTCAGCCACTCCTCCGTCAGCGCGTCGTCCTCGATGGCGTCGTGCAGCCATGCCGCGGCGATCTGCGCCTCGTCGCCTCCCCTGGCCCGCACCCCTTCGGCGACGGCCGCCAGATGCTCCGCGTACGGGCGGCCCGCCTTGTCCTTCTGCCCTTCGTGGGCCCGGCGCGCCATGGCCTCCACCTCAGTCAGCGTGAGCATGCCGCAGAGCCTCTCACGCCGCCCCCGCACGCGCTCGGGACTTTGGGCCCAGGTCGTTTGGTAAGCTAAGTATTGACGCTTTCTTGACGTTCTCTTGACCAAGGAGGAACGGGCCCATCGGACACGCAGACACCTTGATCGCCATGGGCGGCGCCTTTCTGGCCGCCGCCGTCCTCGCTCGCCTGGGCGGGCGCATAGGACTCCCCACCATTCCCCTGTTCATCCTGGCCGGGATACTCCTCGGCCCGCACACACCGGGCGTCGTGCTGCTCTCCGACCCGCACGACCTGGAGATGCTCTCCGCGCTCGGACTCGTCCTGCTGCTCTTCTATCTCGGCCTCGAGTTCCACATGGACGACCTGAAGACCGGCGGCCGCAAGATGGCCGTCGCCGGAGGGACGTACCTCGCGCTGAACGTCGGCGCCGGCCTCGGTTTCGGATTCGCCCTCGGCTGGGGCACATCCGAGGCTCTGGTCCTCGCCGGGGTGCTCGGCATCTCGTCGTCCGCGATCGTCACCAAGGTCCTCGTGGACACCGGCAGGCTCGGCAACCCCGAGACGAAGCCGATCCTCGGCATCATCGTGGTCGAGGACATCTTCCTCGCCCTGTATCTGGCCGCGCTCCAGCCGATCCTGTCCGGCGCGGACTCGCTGTCGGCGGCCGTGCTCGACGGCGGCAAGGCCTTCGGCTTCCTGCTGCTGCTCGCGCTCGCCGCGCGGTACGGCACGCGGATCGTCGGCAAGCTCTTCAACACCAAGGACGACGAGCTGCTCGTCATCTCCTTCCTCGGTGTCGCCGTGTTCGTGGCCGGGGTCTCCGAGTGGTTCGGGGTCGCCGACGCCATCGGCGCGTTCATGGTCGGCCTGATGCTCGGCTCGACCGCGTCCGGCGACCGGATCCGCACCCTGGTGCACCCGCTGCGGGACGCGTTCGGCGCGATCTTCTTCTTCGCGTTCGGGCTCTCCATCGACCCCGGCGACCTGCCGACCGTGCTGTGGCCGGTGCTCGCCGCCGTCGCGCTGACGCTCGTCATGAACGTCCTCGCCGGCATCGGCGGGGCGAAGATCTACGGCTTCGGGGCGGGGCCCGCGGCGAACATCTCCACCACGCTGCTCGCCCGCGGCGAGTTCGCGCTGATCCTCGCGACGATGGCCGCGGGCGCCGGCCTCGACGACCGGCTCTCCCCGTTCATCGCGGGGTACGTGCTGCTGCTCGCGGTCCTCGGGCCGCTGGCCGCCGGCCGGTCCGAGTGGCTGGCCCGGATCCTGCCGCTCAAGGAGAGGGCGCCGGTGCTCGACGAACCGAAGGTTGGCGCCGGGGTGTGACCGCCGCTCAGGCGTCCCGGCAGATCAGGAGCAGCGCCCGGTCGTCGTTGACGTCCTTGGCGACCGCCTCGATGAGGTGCCAGGCCGCGCCGTGGAAGCCGCCGGTGACATACCGGTCGGCTTCCCCGGTGAGGCGGTCGATGCCCTCGCTGATGTCCCGGTCGGACGTCTCGACGAGGCCGTCCGTGAACAGCATCAGGACGTCGCCGGGGCGCAGCGTCCCCTTCGTGGCGTCGAACTCGGCGCCGTCGTAGACGCCGAGCAGCGGGCCCTCGGCGGCCTTCTCCTCCCAGCGGCCGGTGCCCGCGCTGAGCTGGAGGCCCGGCGGGTGGCCCGCGGAGTACAGCTCGTAGTCCCCCGACTCCAGGTCGAGGACGAGGTGGATGGAGGTCGCGAAGCCCTCGTCCCAGTCCTGGCGGAGCAGATAGCCGTTGGCCGCGGGCAGGAACGCGTGCGGCGGCAGCGAGCCGAGCAGCCCGCTGAACGCGCCGGCCAGCAGCAGCGCCCGCGAGGCCGCGTCCATGCCCTTGCCCGACACGTCCGTGAGGACGACCTCAAGCGTGCGGCCGTTGTTCGTACGGGCCGCGACCACGAAGTCGCCCGAGAAGGACTGGCCGCCCGCGGGGCGCAGCGCCATCTCGCGGTGCCAGCCCTGCGGCAGCTTGGGCAGCCGCGACTGGGTGCGGATCCGCTCGCGCAGGTCGAAGAGCATCGTTCCGCCGCGCCGCCAGGGCACGCCGACGCGGCTGCGGAACTGGGCGATGAGCAGGCCGAAGAACCCGCAGGCCGCGACCGTGAGCACGGTGCCGGGCGTGACCCCGGCCGCGCGCTGCGTGTACGGGCCGAGCTGGAACGACTCGACGATCAGCGCCGCGGCGGCCGCCGCGTACAGGCCGAGGAGGCTCGCCGGGCGCAGCAGCAGTCCGCCCGCGACGATCGGCAGGACGAGGACGGCGGGCGCGCACCAGACCGGGTTCAGGATGGTGGCCGCGGCGATCACCGGGACGGTGATGAGCAGGCCGACGAGCGCGATCCAGTCCGAGCCGTCCCCGCGGAAGTAGTCCACCCCGGATTTGCGCACGGCAGTGCGGACCCGGTGGACACGCATCCTCAACCGGGCCGGGAACGTATCGGCCTCCGCGCGCTGTCCGCGCCCGCGCCGCTCTCGTCGTACCGCCATTGTTCGTGGACCTTATCCACCGGGTCCGGGGCTGTGCACGGGAGGTCCCACTTGTCCCCCTTTCCGGGCACGTCCGTCAGCACCGGTACGCCCGGCAAATTCCCTCGCCCGCCGGTGCCCGCCCTGGTAGGGATGGGCACATGGGAACCGATCTGCGCATCTTGCGGGACAGCGAGTGGGACGACTGGTACGGGAAGCTGGAGCGGGCCTTCGGAGGGATCGCCGAGGCGCCGGAGGAGCGGGGCCTGTACCGGGAGCTGACCTCCGTCGACCGCTCGATCGGCGTCTGGGACGGCGACGAGTGCGTGGGCACGGCGGGCGCCTTCCCGTTCCGCGTCGCGGTGCCCGGCGGGGCGTTCGTCGCCGCGGCCGGCGTGACCATGGTCAGCGTCGCCGCGACGCACCGCAGGCGGGGCCTCCTGACCGCCATGATGCGCCGTCAACTCGACGACGTACGCGGCTGGGGCGAGCCCCTCGCGGTGCTCACGGCGTCCGAGCCGGCGATCTACGGCCGGTTCGGGTACGGCATCGGAACCCGCAAGGCGACCGTGGCCGTCGACTCGCGCGCGGTGCGGATCGACGCACCCCCGGAGGCCGACGAGGTGCGGCTGCGGTACCTGGCGGTGGCGGAGGCCGCGGAGCGCTGCGAGGCCGTGTATCTGCGGACCGTGGGCACGCGGCCCGGGATGCTCGCGCGGCTGCCCGGCTGGGAGCGGCTGCCGCTGCTCGACCCGGAGAAGGAGCGGGGCGGGGCCTCGCCGCTGCAGTGCGTGGTGGCGGAGCGCGCCGGGGAGACGGTCGGGTTCGTGCGCTTCCACGTGCGGCCGGAGTCCGCGCACGGGGTGGACCACAGCCGGGTCATCGTGCGGGAGGTGACCGCGGTCGAGCCCGCGGCGTACGCGGCGCTGTGGCGGTTCCTGTGCTCCATCGACCTCACGGAGACGGTGGAGTGCGGGAACCTGCCGGTCGACGATCCGCTGTTCTCGCTGGTCTCGGACATCCGGCGGTGCGAGGTCCGGGTGCGCGACTCGATGCACGTACGGCTCGTGGACGTGGGCCAGGCGCTGGAGGCGCGGACGTATCTGGCGCCCGTGGACGTCGTGTTCGAGGTGCGGGACGCGTTCTGCCCCTGGAACGAGGGGCGTTGGCGGCTCACGGGCGACGCGAAGGGCGGCGCGTCCTGCAAGCGCACCGACGAGCCGGCCGATCTCGCGCTGTCCGTACGGGAGTTGGGCGCGGCCTACCTCGGTGACACGTCGCTGCTGGAGCTGGCGGGGGCAGGGCGGGTGCGGGAGCTGCGGCCCGGGGCGCTCACGGAGGCGTCGGTGGCGTTCGGCTCACCGGTCGCGCCGTGGCTGCCGCACGGGTTCTAGCCGTCTCGGCTCAGTACGTGCCGGTGGGCTGGCAGGTCGGGCACCAGAAGAGGTTCCGGGCCGCCAGCTCCGCCGTGCGGATCTCGGTGCCGCACAGGTGGCAGGGCTGGGGCGCGCGCCGGTACACGTAGACCTCGCCGCCGTGGTCGTCGACGCGGGGCGGGCGGTTCATCGCCTCGGGGGTGTGCTCGGGGCGGACGGTGTCGATGCGGTTGGCGCGGACGCCGTCGTGCATGAGCGCCACCAGGTCGTCCCAGATGGCCGTCAGTTGGGCGGGGGTGAGGTTCCGGCCCGGGGTGTACGGGTCGATGCCGTGCCGGAAGAGGACCTCGGCGCGGTAGACGTTGCCGACGCCGGCGATCACCTTCTGGTCCATGAGGAGCGCGGCGACGGTGGTGCGGCTGCGGGAGATCCGGGCGAACGCCCTGGCCGGGTCCTCGCCGGCGCGCAGCGGGTCGGGGCCGAGCCGGTCGTGTATCGCCTGCTTCTCGGCGTCCGTGATCAGGGCGCACGTGGTGGGGCCGCGGAGGTCCGAGAAGTGGGTGTCGTTCAGCAGGCGGAGGCGGACGGTGTCCGTGGGCGGCGGGGCGGGGGTCTCGCCGATCGTGTACTTGCCGAAGAGGCCGAGGTGGATGTGGACCCAGGTGTCGTCGGCCGCGCCGAAGCCGAGGAAGAGGTGCTTGCCGTGGGCCTCGGTGCGGGTCAGCTCTTGACCCGTGAGGAGCGCTGCGGCGTCGGAGAACTTGCCCTGCGGGCTGCTCACGGTGGCCGTGCGTCCGGCGAACCTCTCGGCATGGTCCTGGGCGAGCCGATGAATGGTGTGGCCTTCGGGCACGCCCGTTCGTTCCTCTCGGGTAACCGTGGTCGACGTACGCCGGCGGGGCTTGAATGCACCAAGCCCCGCCGAATCAACACCTGGGTGTCAGTCCTGCTGCGGGTGGTGGGCCGGGATGGGGGGCAGCACGCCCGACGTCTCGTAGGCCGACAGCATGTCGATGCGGCGCTGGTGGCGCTCCTCCTGGGAGTACGGCGTCGCCAGGAAGATCTCGACGAACTTCGTCGCCTCCTCCTGCGTGTGCATCCGCCCACCGATGGAGATCACGTTGGCGTTGTTGTGCTCACGGCCGAGCGCGGCGGTCTGCTCGCTCCAGGCGAGGGCCGCACGGACACCCTTGACCTTGTTCGCCGCGATCTGCTCGCCGTTGCCGGATCCGCCGATCACGATGCCGAGGGCGTCCGGGTCCGCCGCCGTCTTCTCCGCGGCGCGGAGGCAGAACGGCGGGTAGTCGTCCTGGGCGTCGTAGATGTGGGGCCCGCAGTCGACGGGCTCGTGGCCGTGGGCCTTGAGCCATTCGACCAGGTGGTTCTTGAGTTCGTAGCCGGCATGATCCGAGCCGAGGTACACGCGCATGAGTCCGAGTGTGGCACGCCCCGTGCCGGGTAGCCGCCTCCGGGTGCCCGACAGGCCCCCGTACTGGTGCGTCGTGTCCAAGACAACAATCCGGACTCAGATCTTCCACTCGGGGCCCTCGATGCGTTGAATGCGAACGCACGTTTACAGCAAACGTAAGGACCCGTGCGCATGACCACTCAGTCGCCCCCCACCACCGGGGCCACCTCCGAGACCCCGCCGCCCAACGGCGACGGCGAGCTGAAGGCAGGGCTGAAGAACCGGCACCTGTCGATGATCGCCATCGGCGGAGTCATCGGCGCCGGTCTGTTCGTCGGCTCCGGCTCCGGCATCGCGGCCGCGGGCCCCGCCATCCTCATCTCGTACGCCCTCGTCGGCGCGATGGTCGTCCTCGTGATGCGGATGCTCGGTGAGATGGCCGCCGCGCGACCCTCGTCCGGCTCCTTCTCGGCCTACGCCGACCAGGCGCTCGGCCGCTGGGCCGGCTTCTCCATCGGCTGGCTCTACTGGTTCTTCTGGGTCGTGGTGCTCGCCGTCGAGGCGACCGCGGGCGCGAAGATCCTGAACGGCTGGATACCGGGCGTGCCGCAGTGGGGCTGGGCCCTGATCGTGATGGTCGTGCTCACGGCCGTGAACCTGGCGGCCGTCGGCTCGTACGGCGAGTTCGAGTTCTGGTTCGCCGGGATCAAGGTCGTCGCCATCGCGGCGTTCGTGATCGTCGGCCTGCTCGCCGTGTTCGGCGTGCTGCCGGGTTCGGACAATCCGGGCAACGGGCTCGGGCATCTGACCGATGCGGGGGGCTTCTTCCCCAAGGGCCCCGGCGCGATCCTCACCGGTGTGCTGATGGTCGTCTTCTCGTTCATGGGCTCCGAGATCGTCACGCTCGCCGCCGGTGAGTCGGAGGACCCGCAGAAGGCCGTCACCAAGGCCACGAACTCCGTGATCTGGCGCATCGGCATCTTCTACCTGGGCTCCATCTTCGTGGTGCTGACCCTGCTGCCGTGGAACGACAAGTCGATCGTCGACGAGGGCTCGTACGTCGCCGCCCTCAACTCCATCGGCATCCCGCACGCCGGGCAGGTCATGGACGTCATCGTGCTCACCGCCGTGCTGTCCTGCCTGAACTCGGGGCTCTACACCGCGTCCCGCATGGCGTTCTCGCTCGGCCAGCGCGGCGACGCGCCGAAGGCGTTCGCGAGGACCACGTCGCGCGGTGTGCCGCGGGCCGCGATCCTCGGGTCCGTCGTGTTCGGGTTCCTCGCCGTGTGGTTCAACTACCAGTGGCCGGACACCGTCTTCAACTTCCTGCTGAACTCCTCCGGAGCGGTCGCGCTGTTCGTGTGGCTCGTCATCTGCTTCACGCAGCTGAAGATGCGCGGCATGATCCTGCGCGAGCAGCCGGAGAAGCTCGTCGTGAAGATGTGGCTGTTCCCGTATCTGACGTGGGCCACGATCGCGGCGATCTCGTTCGTGCTGGTCTACATGCTGACGGACGACGCCGGGCGCGAGCAGGTGCTGCTCTCCCTGCTCGTCGCGGTCTTCGTCGTCGCGTTCGCGCTCGTACGCGAGCGGGTGCAGCGGCAGAAGGCCTGACCGCCTCACCCGCCGGCGGGGCCCAGTTCGGTGAACGTCGACTTCACCCGCTCGTACGTCCTACGAGCCTGGGGCCCCGCCTGCGGGCGGTACCACGTACCGATCTGGTACGAGCGGCTGCCGCGGTCGAAGCCGAGGAGTTCGGCGTGCCAACGGTCGCCCTCGAGGGTGAAGAGGTACTCCCAGACCACCGCGGGGCGACCGCGGAACGTGGTGCGGGCCAGGCGGAGCTTCCGGTAGTCCCGGCCCTGGTGTGCGGCGCGTTCCGAGGTCCGCCAGGTCGCCAGGAGGTCGTCCTTCGCGAGGGCCGACTGGGCGACGAGCTCCTGGGTGCCGTCCGGCGAGGTGTAGTGCACCTCGGACGCCGTCTTCACCACCCGCTCCCAGCCCTTCGGCGGCACCCACGCGTACCCCGCCTCACGGCGCGCGCCTGCGGGGAGGGTCGCGGTGGGCGGCCGGGACGTGCCCTCGACCGTGGGCGGGCGGGACGTCGTCGGGGTCGGGCCGCCCGCGCGCGGGTCGCCGTCCGGCAGCGTGAGGGCGAGGGTCACGGCGAGCGCCGCGGCCAGCGCTCCCCCGGTCGCGACGAGTGTGGTCCTGCGCCGGTGCCCGCGCACGGGCTCGGGCACCTGCTCGGGGTCGGGCGCGGGCTCGGGGCGGCGCAGGCCGATGTCCAGCGTGCGGGTCTCGGGGCGCGGCGCCTCCGGGTGCTGTTGGGGCGCGGCCGGGGTCAGGGCGCGGGTCACCGCGGCCACGTCGGGGCGGTCCCCCGGTTCCTTCGCCAGGAGCCCCGCGAGGAGCGGGGCGAGCGGGCCCGCCTCGGGCGGCAGCCGCGGTTCCTCGTACAGGACGGCGTGCAGGGTCGCCAGGGTCGTCTCCCGGCTGAACGGCGACGTGCCGCCGAGCGCCGCGCAGAGCGTCGCCCCGAGGGACCAGAGGTCGGACGGCGGGCCCTGCGGGCGGCCCGCGACCCGCTCGGGCGCCATGTAGTCGGGCGAGCCGACCAGCATCCCGACCATGGTGAGCGCCTTGGCGTCCTGGATCGCGGCGATGCCGAAGTCGGTGAGCATGACCCGGCGCTGCCCGACGTTCTCCAGCAGGACGTTTCCGGGCTTGATGTCGCGGTGCAGCACGCCGCCCGCGTGCACCTCGCGCAGCGCCTCCGCGAGGCTCAGGCCGATCCGCCCGACCTCGGCGGCGGGCAACGGTCCGTCCTCGACGAGGAGCTGTTCCAGGGAGCGTCCCTGGACCAGTTCCATCACGATCCACAGGCGCTCGCCCTCGTCGACGACGTCGTAGACGCGGACCACGCCCGGATGGTCGATGCGGGCGGTCGCGCGGGCCTCGCGCAGCGTGCGCTCGCGGCGGGTGCGGGCGTCCTCAGGGTCGAGCCCCTCGATGCGCATTTCCTTGACGGCGACACGACGGTCGAGCATTTCGTCCACCGCGCGCCACACGCGCCCCATTCCGCCCTCGCCTATGGATGCGTCCAGGCGGTAGCGGGACGCCACCAGTAATCCCTGAACGCCTCCGCTCGCGTTTCCAGCCAATCGACCGCACCCCCGACACGCAGAGAAACACAAAGTCGGCACTTCCCGCCGCCTCAGCATAGTGCGGCGAAATCTTGTGGTACCTCTTCAAGTGTCGCGAATTCGGCGACCGTTGGGGGAAACGGAAAGATCTGGGGGGACGACGATGACCACTTCACGACGTCGGGCGAAATACGCCGGGGCGGCCTGCGCGGCGGCGGTGACCGCGTTCATGGTGGTGCCGGGAGCCGCGGTCGCGGACGACACGCCTGGTCCGGGCAGCGGTGAGGGCGGAAAGGCGGTGGACGCGGCGCCGTCGGGCGTGAAGCTGAGGACGACGCTGCCGGAGAAGATCTCGGCGGACAACTCGACGGGCGAGACCGAGAATCTGGTCGCGGGCGTCGAAAATCAGGGAAGCAAGGGAAGCGGCCCGATATTCCTGGCGGTCGTGGGATTCGACGGGCTCGTGGTGAAGGACGTGCCGGGCTGCACCGCGATACCGGAGAACAAGCTGCCGAAGGGTTCCAACAGCGGATTCTCCTGCGCCATCGACGATCTCGCGGCGGGGAAGTCGAAGTCGTACAAGGTCGCCGCGACATTCGATCTCGAAAAGACCGGGAAGATCTGTCTGCCGGTGCAGAGCGGCGACACGAAGAAGACGTTCTGGCAGCAGGGCCCGGTGCCGTTCGGCACGACGAGTCCCTCGCCGAACGCGCCGGTCACCCCGCTGCTGCTCGGCACCGAGAACAAACCGGCCGCCCCTGCAGGAGACAAGGGCGGCAAGGAAGGCGACGAGAGGAACGGGAATCTGCCGTCGACCGGTCCCGGTGACGGCCTGCTGCCGCTCGGCGCGGTCGGGGCCGCGCTGCTCGCGGCCGGCGGGGCGGGCCTGTGGTGGACCCGCCGCACCGGCTCCGAGGCGCGCTAGCGGCTTACTTGTCGGCGAGCTTCCAGGCGGTGGGCAGCGCGCCCATCGCCAGGGCCGCCTTCAGCACGTCGCCGATGAGGAACGGCGTGAGGCCCGCGGCGATCGCGGCGGTGAGGCCCATGCCGGTGGACAGGGCGAGGTACGGGACGCCGACGGCGTAGATGATCGCCTCACCGAGGAGGAACGTTCCGGCCGTGCGCAGGACCGAGCGGTCGGCGCCGCGGCGGGCGAGCGCGCCGACGGCGGCCGAGGCGAGCATCAGGCCGATGACGTAGCCGAACGAGGCCGACGCCATGCCGGAGCCGCCCTCCGCGAACCACGGCACACCGGCCATGCCCGCCACCGCGTACACGGCGAGCGCGAGGAAGCCGCGGCGGGCGCCGAGCGCGGTGCCGACGAACAGCGCGGCGAAGGTCTGCCCGGTGACCGGCACCGGCGAGCCCGGGACCGGGATCGCGATCTGCGCGGCGATGCCGGTGAGGGCGGCGCCGCCCACGACGAGCGCGACGTTCTTCGCGCGGGAGGCGGGGAGGAGGTCGGCCAGGACCTTGCCCGGACGGGCGGACGTGACAGCGGCGGTGCTCATGGGGACTCCGCGTTCGGTGAGGGACCTTGCGGTCGGGCAGGGCGGGACTGTGTGACGCTATCCCAGGGATGTCGGGACGATCACGGTCGCCGGTCGACAAAGGGGCCCGCGCCGTGTTGGTGGGCTCCGAACAAACAACGGCGCGTACACCTCGTACAAGGTGATGCTCGTCACTGGGAGAGGCTGCGGGACAGTCCGTTTTGCGCGCGGAGGCGCTTGAACGGGAGACTGTAGGTTCCCGCCAAACCGCGCACCCGCGCGCCCTGCACGTCCGAGAACGGCCGAACCCCCATGCACGACAGCCCCACGCACGACGAACCGCTCTCCGCCGGGCTGAAGCAGCGCCACCTCACGATGCTGGGCCTCGGCGGGGTCATCGGCGCGGGCCTGTTCGTCGGTTCGGGCGCGGGCATCGCGGTCGCGGGCCCCGGCATCGTCCTCTCCTACCTGATCGCGGGCGCGCTCGCGATGTGCGTGATGCGGATGCTCGGCGAGATGTCGGCGGCGATGCCCGCGTCCGGCTCGTTCTCGGTGCACGCGGAGCGCGCGCTCGGCAAGTGGGCGGGGTTCAGCGTCGGCTGGCTCTACTGGTTCATGCTCGTGGTGGTGCTCGCGGTCGAGGCGACGGGCGCGGCGCAGATCGCGAACGGCTGGGTGCCGGGCATCCCGCAGTGGGCGTGGGTGCTGCTCTTCATGGTCGTGTTCACCGTCACCAACCTCTCGGCGGTGAAGAACTTCGGCGAGTTCGAGTTCTGGTTCGCCGCTCTGAAGGTCTTCGCGATCGTCGCGTTCCTGGTGCTCGGGCTGCTGGCGATCTTCGGGGTGCTGCCCGACACGGACCCGGTCGGCCTCACGCATCTGACCGGCGACGGCGGGTTCCTGCCGCACGGCTGGGAGGGCGTGATCTCCGGGGTGCTCGCGGTCGTCTTCGCGTTCGGCGGCCTGGAGGTCGTCACGATCGCCGCCGCCGAGTCGGAGGACCCGGCGCGCTCGGTGGCCCGCGCGGTGCGCAGCGCGGTGTACCGGATCCTGTTCTTCTACGTCGGGTCGATGCTCGTCATCGTGACCGTGCTGCCCTGGACGGAGCAGAAGGCCGGCATCAGCCCGTACGTCACGGTGCTCGACTCGATCGGGGTGCCGTCGGCGGCGCAGATCATGAACATCGTGGTATTCGTGGCCCTGCTCTCGGCGCTGAACGCGAACCTCTACGGCTCGTCCCGCATGATCTTCTCGCTCGCCGAGCGCGCGGAGGCGCCGAAGCCGCTGCTCAAGGTGAGCGGGGGCGGGGTGCCGCGGCGCGCGGTGCTCGCCTCGGTGGCCTTCGGGTTCGTCTCCGTGCTGCTCAACCTGGAGTGGCCGGACACGATCTTCCTCTACATGCTCAACTCGGTCGGCGCGGTGCTGCTGTTCGTGTGGGCGCTGATCGCCGTGTCCCAACTGCGGCTGCGGCGGCGGATCGAGCAGGAGGCCCCGGAGCGGCTCGTGCTGCGGATGTGGGCGTTCCCCTGGCTGACGTGGGCGGCGATCGCCGCGATGGTCGCGGTCTTCGGCCTGATGCTGACCGACGACACGGCGCGCCCGCAGCTGCTGTGGTCGACCGGGGCGACGCTGCTCGTCCTCGCGGTCGCGGGCGTACGGGAGTTGCGCGCACGGCGTGCCTGAATCGTGGCCACGCGTTCACCGTACGTCGACATGATCGTCGCCGCGTGTGAGCGTCGTGTCCGTATTCCGGAAACCTATTCCCTGTGAGCGGGCCGAGCGCTGACACTGTGGCAGTTTTACGCACCGTTTACGCCAGGACCGTCACCGCTACTGAACAGGGCACACCCATGTCTGGGAACTCAGCGCAGTCCACAGCAGAGAGTGCGGACGCGCGGCCGGAGGGGCAGGAGCCGGCCGAGCCGACGCTGTCGCACGGCCTCAAGCAGCGCCATCTTTCCATGATCGCGCTCGGCGGCGTGATCGGCGCCGGCCTCTTCGTGGGCTCGGGCACCGCGATCGCCGCGGCCGGCCCGTCGATCATCCTCGCCTACGCGATATCCGGCGCGCTCGTCATGCTCGTGATGCGCATGCTGGGCGAGATGGCCGCCGCGTACCCGGCCTCGGGCTCCTTCTCCGTGCACGCCGAGCGCGGCATCGGGCCGTGGGCGGGCTTCACGGCCGGCTGGTCGTTCTGGTTCCTGCTCTGCGTGGCCGTCGGCCTGGAGGGCATCGGTGCGGCGGGCATCGTGCACGGCTGGGTGCCGGGGGTCCCGGAGTGGGCCTGGGTGGCGCTCTTCATGCTGCTGTTCACCGTCACGAACCTGTCGGCCGTGAAGAACTTCGGTGAGTTCGAGTTCTGGTTCGCCGCCCTCAAGGTCGGCGCGATCGTGCTCTTCCTGGTCATCGGCGTCCTGGCGATCCTCGGTGTGCTGCCCGACGTCGACGCCCCCGGCATGTCCAACCTCACCGGCCACGGCGGCTTCCTGCCGAACGGCACGGAGGGGTTGATCGTCGGTCTCCTCGCCTCGGTCTTCGCGTACGGCGGCCTGGAGACGGTGACGATCGCCGCCGCCGAGTCCGAGCACCCGGTGCAGGGCGTCGCGAAGGCCGTCCGCACCGCGATGTGGCGCATCGCGCTCTTCTACGTCGGCTCCATGGCGGTCGTCGTGGTCCTCCTGCCGTGGACGGCGAAGGAGATCCCGACCAAGGGCCCCTACGTCGCCACGCTCGACCACCTGGGCGTGCCCGCGGCGGGACAGATCATGAACGTGGTCATCCTCGTCGCCCTGCTGTCCGCCATGAACGCCAACATCTACGGCGCGTCGCGCATGGCCTCTTCGCTGGTCGCCCGCGGCATGGGCCCGAAGGTCATCGGCAAGGTCAGCAACGGCGTGCCGCGCGTCGCCGTCCTGATGTCGGCCGTCTTCGGC
Organism: Streptomyces sp. SDT5-1; assembly: GCF_052245995.1. Classification (NCBI taxonomy): domain Bacteria; kingdom Bacillati; phylum Actinomycetota; class Actinomycetes; order Kitasatosporales; family Streptomycetaceae; genus Streptomyces; species Streptomyces sp. SDT5-1. Next base: position 3,266,379 of record NZ_CM125963.1, read on the forward strand.
TTCGTCTGCGTGCTGCTCAGCTACTGGCGCCCGGACGACGTGTTCGCCTGGCTGCTCAACACCATCGGCGCGATCATCCTCGTCGTCTGGTTCTTCATCGCCGTCTCCCAGCTGGTGCTGCGCCGCAAGCTGGAGCGCGAGGCGCCGGAGAAGCTCGTCGTGAAGATGTGGGCCTACCCCTACCTCACGATCCTGGCGCTGCTCGGCATGGTCGCCGTCTTCGTCCTGATGGCCCGCGAGCACGACACGCGGATCCAGCTGTACTTCTCGGGCGGCCTCGCGGTCATCCTCGCGGCCGTCGGCTACGCGCGGCAGAAGCTGGCCGAGAAGAAGTAGCCGCACCCGATTCGACGTTCAACACGAAGGGCCCCCGGACCACTTGGTCCGGGGGCCCTTTCGTTGCGCCCAGCCCTGCTGCTGTTAGCCTGCACTTGCAATAGAGTTGCAATAAGCAGTCGGAGGGCACGGAGAGACATGGCCACGTACACGCTTCCTGAGCTTCCGTACGACTACGCGGCGCTCGAGCCGGTGATCAATCCGCAGATCATCGAGCTCCACCACGACAAGCACCACGCGGCGTACGTGAAGGGCGCGAACGACACCCTCGAGCAGCTGGCCGAAGCCCGCGACAAGGAACAGTGGGGCTCCATCAACGGCCTGGAGAAGAACCTCGCCTTCCACCTCTCCGGCCACATCCTGCACAGCATCTACTGGCACAACATGACCGGCGACGGCGGTGGCGAGCCGCTCGCGGCGGACGGCGTGGGCGACCTCGCGGACGCGCTCAAGGAGTCCTTCGGCTCCTTCGCCGGCTTCAAGGCCCAGATGACGAAGGCGGCCGCCACCACGCAGGGCTCCGGCTGGGGCGTCCTCGCGTACGAGCCGGTGAGCGGGCGGCTGATCGTCGAGCAGGTCTACGACCACCAGGGCAACGTCGGACAGGGCTCGACCCCGATCCTCGTCTTCGACGCGTGGGAGCACGCGTTCTACCTTCAGTACAAGAACCAGAAGGTGGACTTCATCGAGGCGATGTGGCGGGTCGTCAACTGGCAGGACGTGGCCAAGCGGTACGCCGCCGCGAAGGAGCGGGCGTACAACCTGCTGCTGGCGCCGTGATGCGTCCCGCCTCGTGATCGTCTTCTCACCGTTCACGCACGGCGGGCGACAGAAAAGGACGGGCCCCCGCGAGGATGTGACTCGCGGGGGCCTGTCGGTGTGAGTGGTTCCGGGGGAACGTAGGGGAATGGCGTTCACGCAGAACCTGAACTGCGCCGGGTGCGGCTCCTACGAGGAGCACGTGCACCTCACGAAGACCCAGGAGGAGTGGCTGCGCACCCAGGAGCCGGGGCTGACGAGTGCGGAGAGCCACACGTACTGGAAGTGCACCAAGAAGGACTGCCGCACCCTGCGGCACCGCTGGCAGGCGACCAGGACCTACACCCTGCCTCCTCCGGAGGAGAACTAGTCGAAGATCGGGCCCACCGTGCGCGTGCGCTTGATTTCGTAGAAGCCCGGGACCGAGGCGACGAGGAGCGTGCCGTCCCAGAGCTTGGCCGCCTCCTCGCCCTTGGGCGCCGGGGTGACGACGGGGCCGAAGAACGCGATCTGGTCGCCGTCGGCGCCCGGCACCGCGATGACCGGCGTGCCGACGTCCTGGCCGACCAGGTCGATGCCCTCCTTGTGGGAGGCGCGGAGCTCCTCCTCGTACTTCGTGCCGTCCCAGTGGTCCATCAGGGACGCCGGAAGCCCGACCTCTTCGAGGGCGCCCGCGACGGCCTCCTTCGTGGGGCCCTCGCCGCGGTTGTGGATGCGGGTGCCGAGCGCCGTGTAGAGGTCGCCGAGGATCTCCGCGCCGTGCTCCTGCTGCGCCGCGATGACGACACGGACAGGGCCCCATGCCTGCGTCCGCATCATCTCCTGGTACTCCTCCGGCAGCTCGTCCAGGCGCGGCTCGTTGAGCACCGCGAGGCTCATCAGGTGCCAGCGGACCTTGATGTCGCGGACCTTCTCCACCTCCAGGACCCACCGCGAGGTCATCCAGGCCCAGGGGCACAGGGGGTCGAACCAGAAGTCGACGGGGGTCTTCTCGGACATGGTTCTCCTCAAGGTTCACCGGGTGGTCTCGGCTGCGGCAACACGGCCCGCGCCCGGTCCATTCCCCGATGTCCGGTGTCGGAGCCGCGTGCGAGGATCGTAGGCGGCTGAACAGTTACGTCACAAAGGAGTGCCGCCGTGCCCGGTGAGAATCTGTCCCGCGACGAGGCCCGCGAGCGGGCGGGGCTGCTGTCCGTCGACGGGTACGAGGTGGCGCTCGACCTGCGCTCGGCGGTCGGCGACCTCGCCGGCGAGGGGCCGCGCACCTTCCGCTCGGTGACCACGATCCGGTTCCGGTCGAACGACGCGGGGGCGAGCACGTTCGTCGACCTGATCGCGCCGTCCGTCACCGCCGTGTCGCTGAACGGCGAGGACCTGGACCCGGCGGCCGTGTTCGACGGCAGCCGCATCCAGCTGGAGAACCTGGCGGAGGACAACGAACTGGTGGTCGACGCCCAGTGCGCCTACTCGCGCACGGGTGAGGGCATGCACCGCTTCGTCGACCCCGAGGACGGCGAGGTCTATCTCTACACGCAGTACGAGCCCGCCGACGCGCGCCGTGTGTTCGCGAACTTCGAGCAGCCCGACCTGAAGGCCCCGTACCGGTTCAGCGTGCAGACGCCTGAGGGGTGGACGGCGTGGTCGAACGGGGCGGGCGAACTGGTCGACGGGGTCTGGCAGTTCGCGGAGACCAAGCCGATCTCGACGTACATCACGGCGGTCGTCGCGGGCCCGTACCACTATGTGACGGACACGTACGAGCGGACCTTCGACGACGGGTCGAAGCTGGAGGTGCCGCTCGGCGCCATGTGCCGCAAGGGCCTCGCCCCGTACTTCGACGCCGACGACGTCTTCACGGTCACCAAGCAGGGCCTCGACTTCTTCCACGACCACTTCGACTACCCGTACCCCTTCGGGAAGTACGACCAGGCGTTCGTGCCCGAGTACAACCTGGGTGCCATGGAGAACCCGGGGATGGTGACCTTCCGCGAGGAGTTCATCTTCCGCGGCCGGGTCACGCAGGCGTCCTACGAGCGGCGCGCGAACGTGATCCTGCACGAGATGGCCCACATGTGGTTCGGCGACCTCGTCACCATGCGCTGGTGGGACGACCTGTGGCTGAAGGAGTCCTTCGCCGACTTCATGGGCTCCTTCTCGATGGTGGAGGCGACGCGGTTCACGGACGGCTGGATCACGTTCGCCAACAACCGGAAGTCGTGGGCGTACCGGGCGGACCAGCTGCCGAGCACGCACCCCATCACCGCGGACATCCGGGACCTGGAGGACGCGAAGCTCAACTTCGACGGCATCACGTACGCGAAGGGCGCCTCCGTACTGAAGCAGCTCGTCGCCTACGTGGGCCGCGACGCGTTCCTCGAAGGCGCGCGGCGGTACTTCAAGCGGCACGCGTACGGGAACACGGAGCTGGGAGACCTGCTCTCCGCCCTCGAGGAGACCAGCGGGCGCGACCTGGCGACGTGGTCGCGGTCCTGGCTCCAGACGGCGGGCGTCAACTCGCTGACGCCGCAGGTGACGTTGAACGCCGAGGGGCGGATCACCGAGCTGGCCGTGGTGCAGGAAGCGGCGGCCTCGCACCCCGAACTGCGGCCGCACCGCGTGGCCGTGGGGCTGTACCGGCGCACGGACTCCGGCTCCGTCGCGCGGTACGCGCGGGCCGAGGTGGACGTGGAAGGACCGCGCACGGTGGTCGGCGAGCTTGCCGGGGCCGACGCCCCCGAGCTGGTCCTCGTCAACGACGACGACCTCACGTACTGCAAGATCCGCTTCGACGAGAACTCCCTGGCGACGCTGCGGGCACGGCTCGGCGACGTGTCCGACCCGCTGGCCCGCGCGCTGTGCTGGTCGGCGCTGTGGAACGCGACGCGCGACGCGCTGATGCCGGCGCGGGACTTCATCGACCTCGTGCTGCGGTTCGCGGGGCGCGAGTCCGACATCGGCGTGCTCCAGATGCTGCACGCGTGGGCGCGCTCGGCGCTCACCCACTACGCGGCGCCCGAGTGGCGCGAGACCGGCGGGCGGCTGCTCGCCGAGGGCGCGCTCAAGGAGCTGCGGATCGCGGAGCCGGGCAGCCAGCACCAGCTGACGTGGGCGCGGTTCTTCGGCGCCGTCGCCTCGAGCGAGGCCGATCTCCAGTTGCTGCGCGGCCTGTTGGACACCTCGGGCGGCGCGAAGATCGACGGCCTGGAGGTCGACCAGGAGCTGCGGTGGGCGTTCCTGGAGACGCTCGCGACGTACGGGGTCGCCGACGAGTCCGTGCTCGCGGCAGAGCTGGCCAGGGACGACACGGCGTCCGGGAAGCGGCACCAGGTGCGGTGCCTCGCGGCGCGTCCGTCGGCGGCCGTGAAGGCGCAGGCGTGGGCGCAGGTCGTGGAGTCGGACGCGCTCAGCAACGCGCTGGTGGAGGCCACCATCTCCGGTTTCCAGCAGCCGTCGCAGCGGGAGCTCACCGCGGCGTACGCGCAGAAGTACTTCGCGGCGATCGAGCGGGTGTGGGGCGAGCGGTCGATCCAGATCGGCATGGACGTGGTGCGGGGCCTGTTCCCCTCGCTCCAGGACTCGCAGGAGACGCTGGCGGCCACGGACGCGTGGCTCACCTCGCACGAGTCGGCCGCACCGGCGCTGCGGCGCCTCGTCCTCGAAGCGCGCGACGACTTGGCGCGGACGCTGCGCGGGCAGGCCTGCGACGCGGCGGCGGCCGGCTGACCGGGCCCCGGCGGGCCGCATCCGATGGTGTTACTGAATGCTGGCATTTCCGGCCGTAACCCGGGGCTCGCCAGCGCCTTTCGGCAGGTTCGGGTCGCGGCTTGAGGACGACGATGTCCCGGGTTCTCGACGGGGATGTAACAGCGGTTAGCGGGGGTGCGCGGGGCGGGAATGGCCGGGTCATGAACCACGACACCACCCCCGCCCCGCTCTCCCCCCGACCGCTGCGCCACCTCACCGAGAACCAGCGGCAGCTGATGACTTCCGCACAGCTGAAGGCACACGGTGTGGGCGCCGCCGCCGTCCAGGAGCAGTGCCGGGCCGGCGGCCCCTGGCAGCAGCTGCTGCCCGGCGTGTACCTGCTGCACCCCGGCCGGCCCACCAGCGAGGAACGGCTGCACGCGGTGCTGCTCTACGCGAGCCGGGCCCCCGAGCGCCGCGGTCGCCCGGACGGCGTGCCCGCGCAGCACACCCCTGGCCGCCCGGCGTACGCGGAGGCCGTGGTCAGCGGGCTCGCCGCGCTCGCGCTGCACGGCTTCTCCGCCGCTCCCCCGCTGACCTCGCTCGACCACATCGACGTCCTCGTGCCGCGCACCCGCAGGCTGCGCTCCACCGGCTTCGCCCGGCTGATCAGGACGAACGCGCTGCCGACCCCCGTCCAGCGGACCGGCGTGCCGGTCGCGCCCGTGCCGCGCGCCCTCGCCGACACGGTGGCCCAGCTCTCCGACGCGGGCGCGGTCCGACGACTGCTCACCGAGGCCGTACGGTCGGGGCACTGCGAACCGGCCGCCGTCGTACGCGAGTTGTCGCAGGCGCGGCTGCTGGCCAGGCCGCACGTCGTCGACGCCGTCGACTCGCTGCTCGCCGAGGGCCGCAGCATCGCGGAGGACCAGCTGTACGCGATGGTGCGCGAGCACGCGCTGCCCGACCCGCTGTGGAACGTGGACCTGCGGCTGCCCGGCGGCCCGCACCTGGGCGGCGTCGACGCGTTCTGGCCCGACCACGCGGTCGCCGTCGAACTCGACGTCCGCGCACCCCGCCTGGACGGCGAGGCCACCCAGGGCGGCCGGCTGCGCAAGCGCGAGCACCTGGAGCGGCTCGGCATCACCGTCGTGCACATCGCCCCGAAGAAGCTGCGCGAGTCGCTCGAGCGGCAGGCTGCCGTCGTACGGACCGCGCTGATGGCCTCCGGCGACCGGGACCCGGCGGCGTACGTCGTCGTCCTGCCGCGCTGAGCCCTCAGGCCTTGCGGAGGACGAGTTCCGTGTTGCGGTCAGCGGGAGTGCCGGAGAGGGTGGCGCGGGAGCCGGGAGCGTTGAAGGAGAGCTCCCGGTAGAGGGCGGCGAGGCCGGTCTGCGTGAGGTCGGAGAAGTCGGTGGCGTGCGGGGCCGACGACTCGATGAGCGTGGTGAAGAGGGAGAGCGTGCCGTCGCGGTTGTCGGCGATCTCGATGATGCGGGCGAGCTGCGGGAAGTCGACGTGGGACGCGGTGGAGACCTCCCAGAAACCGGGGCCGCCGTCGGTGCCCTGATGGGGCGTGATGTCGTTCTTGTGGCTGTGGCCGTTGATCCAGGCGAGGACGGGGCGGTGGGCGGCGAGCACGGCCGACAGCTCCTCGCCGCCGTGGCGCTTCTCGCCGGGGCGGTGCGGGTCCTCGCGGAGGTTCCGCATGGTCTTCGAGGTGTGGTGCGAGAACACGACGACGTACTCGCCGCGCCGCTCGGCGCCCGCCAACTCCTTCTTCAGCCAAGCCAATTGGGAAGCCCCCACAGACCCCTCGTAGTGTCCGCCCGGATCGGTGGTGTCGAGGCTGATGCCGAGGACGTCGTCGGAGATCCGGAAGGTGTAGTGCTGGGTGGCGTCGGCGAGGTTGGCCCGGGTGTAGCCGTGGCCGATGGGCCCCGGGCCCATGTGGGCGGGGTCGAGGTGCGCGGCGACGTACTCGGTGGGGGTGAAGGGGGCGCGGGCCTCGTCGGGTGTCACGCGGCGCATCTTCCGCTTGTGGGAGGCGAGGAGTTCCTTGAACGCCCTGCCCTTCGGGTCGCCGCCGCTCTGTACGTTGTCCCAGATCGCCTTGCCGGTCGCGGTGTCCAGGTCCATCAACTTGCGGTCGCCGACGGCGAATTCGGCGAAGAACGGGTCCGCGGGGGCGTAGCAGCCGCCGGGCAGCGAGTCGTGGTTGCCGACCGTGGAGTACCAGGGGAGGTTCAGGCCCGGGCTGCGCAGTTCGGCGATCGCGGCGTCGAGGAAGCCGGGGATGCGGGGGAAGCCGTGGTCCCGCTTGTCGGCGTCCCGGAAGGCGGCGTCCGGCTGCCAGTACAGGGGCAGTCCGCTGTTCTGGACGCCCTCGTAGTGGCGGGGGTCGCCGGTGTTGGGGGTGATACGGCCGCCGCTCATCGTCTTGAGGAACCAGTCGAGTTCGGAGCGGGCGTTGTTGTCGGTGTTGTCGCCCGTCGTCATGACGAAGTGGAGGGGCGAGGCGGTGACGGGGGCGCCGCGCAGGGCGTTCACCCGCTCCACGAGGGCGACCGCGCCGGCCACGCTGAGCGCCTCCTGCGGGCGCCAGGCGCTGGCGGTCTGCGAGCGCAGGTACTCGTAGCGCAGCGGGTGCTGTACGTCGACGAGGTGGAGGTCGGTGAATTGGACGAACGCGGCGAGCGGCGTCCGCTTGGCCTCGCGGCCGCCGTGGGCGGAGGCGAGGTCGGAGCGGACCACGCGGGTCCAGGCGGGGCCGTCGCCGAGGCGGCGGTAGCCGGTGCCCGCGGCGGCGGTCGCGACGGCGGCGAGGGTGGTGCCGCGGGTGTACGGGGCGAGGGGCGCCGCCGGGGCCCGGCGGGACGTCGCCCGTGCCGGGGCGGCGGCGGCCTGGTGGGTGGCGGCGGCGCTGGTCTCGCCGCCGGGGCCCAGGGCGTATCCGATACCGGCCGAGAGGGTCACCGCGCCGGTCGCGGTCAGGAATGCGCGGCGGTCGATCTCTGCGGCGGCTGTGGTGACAGAGCGTATGCGCGGCATGGCGCGGTCTCCCCGAGTGCGAACGCGTCGACAGTGACGGCCGGCCGGTCCGCCGGTGCGGACCGCCCTTCCGTACTGGATCGTTGGCAGTGGGGGTGGCCTGCGCGTGAACGGGGCGGCAACGGGTGCCGCCGATCCCGATACGTGGATCTCGGCGCGGCCCGTCCTGCGCCGCACCGTCACACGGGTGCCGGGTGGGGGCGCGCCGCCGGTCACTCCGAGTTCACTTTGCGGGGAACGGGGGGGTGGGGCGTGGCGACGGTTTCGTTGCGCGGTGCCGGGGCCCGGCCCCGGCTGCGTTGCGCGACACGGGGGGGGCGGGGTCCGGCCCCGTTTTCCTTGCGCGGCGCCGGGGAGCGCCCGGCCCCGACCTCGTTGCGCGGCGCCGTGACTCACGGCTGCACCGGGGCAGACGCCGGCCGTGGCACCTGCGCCGCGCCACCGTCAGCCCCGTTCCCCGCCCAATTTCCCACCCACCCGCCCCCTCCAGGGGCGTCGCCCCAATCCCCGTGGCCGGGGCTACCGTTCCGCTCACGCGGCACCGCGCCCTGGGCCTGTGCCGAGGTCGGTGCCCTTCGCGGGCGCGCCCTGCACCGGGTCGGCACCTGACGCGCGTGCGACCGACACCGGGGACCGCCTGACGAAGGTGCGGCCCACACCGGGCCGCCTTGCCCACACGTGACCGGGGCCCGTCGTCCGGATGCGCGGAGCCGTGCTTCCCGGCTGCACCGGGGTCGACGCGTGCCGTGGCACGTGTGCTGCACCTCGGTCTGCCCTGTTGCCCGCCTGTCTCCCGCCCTCCCGCCCCCTCCGGGGGCTCGGCCCCCGTGGGCCCGGTGTCCGTGCCGGGGTGGACGCCCGGACATGGGTGCGGCCTGCGCCGGGGTTTTACGTCGACCGTGGTCGACGCCTTCCACGAGTGCGGCCTGCACCGGGCGCCGCCTTGCCCACCCTGCCGCCCAAGGCGGCATGTTGCCCAAGGCTGGGACGGCTGCCCGTCAGGGTGGGCGGGCCGTTCCGGCGGCCGCTTGCCCGAGGCGAGTCCCGGTCGGCCGCAATGGGTGGGGAGCCGTCCCCATGGCCGCTCGTCCGGGGCGGGTCCCGGTCGGTCCAACGGGTGGGCAACCCGTTCCGGCGGCCGCTCGCCTGCGGCGCGGTGCGGTCGACCGCAACGGATGGGAAGCCGTCGCGGCGGTCGCTTGCCCCAGGGCGCGGTCCGGTCGACCGCAGCGGTGCGGGCGACGCTCACCCGCGGCGCGGCGCGGAGAACCGCAGCAGTTTCGGTACCCCGGGGAGCCGACGCCCCCGGAGGGGGCGGGTGGGTGGGATCTTGGGCGGCGGAGTCGAAGCGGTGGGCAAAGGCAGCGGGGCGCCTGCTGGGACGGCGCAGGCAGGTAGATCGAGCCCCTGCGGCGATTGAGCAGCAGGGGCCGGGGCAGCGCCCCGAGGCGTAGGGACGGAGGGGCCGGGCAGGGCGGTGCGGGCAGGTAATTCGAGCCCCTGCGGCGACGGAGCAGCGGGGACCGGGCCAGCGCCCCGCGGCGTAGGAACGGGTGGCCGGACGGAGACGGTGGGGCGGCGCCCAAGGCCGCACCCCCGCGGGGCCGAGCCCCCGGAGGGGGCGGGTGGGTGGGGAATTGGGCGGCGGAAGCAATGGCGGGCTGGGCCGGGCCGGGACGGGACGGGCAAAGGCAGCGGGGCGCCTACTGGGACGGCGCAGGCAGGTGAATCGAGCCCCTGCGGCGATTGAGCAGCGGGGTCCGGGGCGGAGCCCCGAGGCGTAGGGACGGAGGGGCCGGGCAGGACGGTGGGGGCAGGTAATTCGAGCCCCTGCGGCGATTGAGCAGCGGGGCCCGGGGCGGAGCCCCGAGGCGTAGGAACGGGTGGCCGGGGTGGGCGGTACGCCGCGACCCGCCCACCCGGTCCAGCGGAGCGTCAGACGTGGCCCGTTGCAGGCCGGTCCCGCCACAGCGCCAGGCCCACGTCGACCAGTTCGACGCGGGGGAGGTCGGGGACCGACGTCAGGTCGTGCCACGCCGCCATGTCCGTGGAGCCGTCCACCTCGTGCCGCAACTCCCCACCCGTGATCACCCCGTCGTACACCAACCGCAGACCGTGGAAGTCCGCCACCTTGCCGAGCTTGCGCGGATAGCGCCGCAGCACGGAGTGGACCCCGAGCAGGGCGACCGGCTCGACGACGTACCCCGTCTCCTCGTCCACCTCGCGGATCACCGTGTCGTACGGGTCCTCACCGTGGTCCATGCCCCCGCCCGGCAGGGTCCACCGCTTGCTGCCGTCCCCCGCGACCCACCGCGCGAGCAACACCCGCTCCTCACGCACGCACACCGCGTAGGCCGCCACCCTCAGCTCTTTGTTCATCCCCCGACGCTAGAGGCATCCGTCCTCCGGTGCAGGTGTTACGCGCCTTGCCGGACCCGTCACGTTTTGGGTGGGATGACGCATGGCGGAAGTACGCCATGGCGTCTACCCGGCTCGGGCAACTCTCCCCAAACTGTGGTCACTTACGTAAAGCTGAGCGGTCATCCGGCACCGAAATCCGGATCCCTTTCACCTTTTACGCACAGGGATGCTGATGACCACCGACCCCCAGCGCGCTCCCATATCCGGCGCGAGACGCGCGGCCCGGCTCGCGGCTGCCGCCGGCCTCGTGGCGGCGCTCACCGCGACCGGGCCGATACCCATGGCCTTCGCGGCGGACGCGGACCCGGCCCCGACCCCGGCCGTGAAGTCCGCGAGCGACAAGCTCGGCGCGCACGACGCCGAACTGCTCGCCGACGCCCAGGCCGACCACAAGAAGAACGTGACCATGATGGTCGCGACCACCCCCGGCAAGACCGAGCAGGTCGCCGACCAGCTCGACTCCGTCAAGGGCGGCTCCGTGGGCCGCACCTACGACAAGCTCGGCTACGTCCGCGCGACCGTGCCGACCGCACGCGCCGAGGCCGCGATCAAGTCGGCCGAGAAGCTCGACTCCGTGCGCGGCATCGACCTCCGTCAGGAGATCGCGCTCGACGACCCGACGCCGGCCGCCGACTCCACGAAGGGCGCGGCCAAGAAGGCCGCCGCCAAGGCCACGACCTCGTACAGCGGTCCCGGCAAGAGCACCCCGGCCAAGAACCCGTACAACCCGTCGTTCGAGACGGGCGCCGTCGACTTCGTGAAGCAGCACCCGAAGTCGGACGGCCGCGGCGTCACCATCGGCATCCTCGACTCCGGCGTCGACCTCGGCCACCCGGCGCTCCAGAAGACCACCACCGGCGAGCGCAAGATCGTCGACTGGGTCACCGCGACCGACCCGATCGTCGACGGCGACGCCACGTGGCGGCCGATGGTCACGAAGGTGAACGGGCCGACGTTCACGTACAACGGCCGCACCTACAAGGCCGCTTCGGGTTCGTACGGCATCAGCACCTTCGCCGAGTCCGTCACCGCGGGCGGCGACGCCAAGGGCGACGCGAACCGCGACGGCGACACCACCGACAAGTGGGGCGTCCTGTACGACGCGGCCAAGGGGACGGTGACCGTCGATCTGAACGACAACGGCGACTTCACCGACGACACCCCGATGAAGCCGTACAAGGACGGCTACCAGGTCGGCTACTTCGGCAAGGACGACCCGTCCACCGATGTCGTCGAGCGCCAGCCGTTCGTGGTCGAGGTACGCAAGGACGTGCCCATGGACCCGTACGGCGGTGACTGGGTCGGGAAGAAGGCCGACTTCGTCAACATCGGCGTCATCGAGTCCGAGCACGGCACACACGTCGCGGGCATCACCGCGGCCAACTCCCTGTTCGGCAACAAGAACATGAACGGTGCCGCGCCCGGCGCCAAGCTGGTCTCCTCGCGAGCCTGCACCTGGACCGGCGGCTGCACCAACGTCGCGCTCACCGAGGGCATGATCGACCTCGTCACGAAGCGCGGCGTCGACATCGTCAACATGTCGATCGGCGGGCTTCCCGCCCTGAACGACGGCGCCAACGCCCGCGCGCTGCTCTACACCCGCCTCATCGACCAGTACGGCGTGCAGCTGGTGATCTCCGCAGGCAACTCCGGACCCGGCGCGAACACGATCGGCGACCCGGGCCTCGCCGACAAGGTGTTGTCCGTCGGCGCGTCCATCTCCAAGGACACCTGGGCCGCCAACTACGGCTCCCAGGTGGAGAAGTCGTACGCGATGATGCCGTTCTCGTCGCGCGGTCCGCGGGAGGACGGCGGCTTCGCGCCGATCATCTCCGCGCCCGGCGCGGCCATCAACTCCACCCAGACCTGGCTGCCCGGCAGCCCGGTCGCAGAGGCGGGCTACTCGCTCCCCGCCGGTTACTCCATGCTCCAGGGCACCTCGATGGCGTCTCCGCAGGCGGCGGGCGCGAGCGCGCTGCTGATCTCGGCGGCCAAGCAGCAGAAGGTGTCGCTGACCCCGGCGAAGCTGCGCACCGCGCTCACCTCGACCGCGAAGCACATCCCGGGCGAGCAGGCGTACGCGGAGGGCTCCGGCCTCATCGACATCGTCGGCGCGTGGAAGTCCATCGAGCACCGGCCCAGCACGCAGACGTACACGGTGAAGGCGCCGGTCGACACCGCGATCGACTACGCGCTCCAGACGCCGGGCTTCGGCACCGGCATCTACGACCGCGAGGGCGGCCTCAAGGCCGGGCAGAAGAAGACGTACGACGTGGTGATCACGCGGACGTCGGGCTCGTCGAAGGCCGTCGCGCACAAGCTGTCGCTGAAGAACAACTCCGGTGACACGTTCTCGATCGTCGGCTCCAGCACGGTGTCGCTGCCGCTGAACAAGCCGGTCACCGTGAAGGTGCAGGCGAAGCCGTCCGCGGCCGGGCTGCGCAGCGCGATCCTGCGCGTCGACGACCCGAAGACGGAGGGCGTCGACCAGCAGATCATGGCGACGGTCGTCGTCGCGTCCCCGGTCAAGTACACGTTCTCCGCGAAGGGTTCGGTGCAGCGCAACAGCGTGAAGTCGTACTTCGTGACCGTGCCGGAGGGCGCCACGTCGCTCGAGGTGCGGATGGGCGGGCTCGCGGCGAAGAGCCAGACGCGGTTCGTCTCCATCCACCCGTACGGCGTTCCGGTCGACTCCACGTCGACGCCGGACTGCTACCCGAACTACGGCGACGGCACGGGCAACGGCTGCCGTCCCGACCTGCGTTCGTACGACGCTCCGCAGGCGGGTGTCTGGGAGATCGAGGTCGAGTCGCGCCGTACGTCGCCGCTGCTCGACAACCCGTACGCGCTGGACGTCGCGGTGCTCGGCACGGCTTTCGACCCGGCGGTGCAGACGCTGCCCGAGGCGAAGGTGGGCACGCCCGCCGACGTGTCGTGGAAGGTCGCGAACAAGTTCGCGGCCATCAACGGCGGCAAGCTCCAGGGCGGGGCACTCGGCTCGTCGAAGTCGGCGCGGCCGACGATCGCCAACGGGGCGTCGCAGTCGTCGACCGTCGAGGTGCCCGCGGGCGCCGAGAAGCTCGACGTGTCCATCGGCAACGTCTCCGACCAGGCGGCCGACCTCGACCTCACCGTCTACGACAAGGACGGCAAGGTCGTCGGGTCCTCGGCCGACGGTGACTCCGAGGAGTCCGTGTCCATCGCGAAGCCGGCCGCCGGTACGTACACGGTGAAGGTCGACGGGTACTCGGTGCCGTCCGGGTCGACGGAGTACGACTACGTCGACGTCTTCTACTCGTCGTCGCTCGGCACGGTGAAGGTCGACGAGTCGAAGCCGGTGTCCCTGGCGACCGGCGCTTCCACCACGGTCGCCGCGCAGGTCCTCGCGGCGGCGCCGGCCCCCGAGGGCCGCGAGTTCTTCGGCCAGGTCCGCCTGCTGAACGAGCGGGGCGTGGTCGCGGGCGTCGGCAACGTCAAGATCGCCAAGGTCACGCAGTAGCCTCCGGCGGCTGTACGTGATGTGGGGCGGTCACCCGCGGGTGACCGCCCCTTCTTCGCGGTGGGGCGTTACGGAACCGTGAGCCGAGCCACCCTCCGGCCGTACGCCGCTGCTGCGCCGGGGCGATGCGTGGCGCGGGGGTGTCCGGGGGCCGAGGGCCGGGGGTACCGGGGTGCCCGGGGGCCGGGGCGTGCCGGATGCCGACCGCGACGCCGGCGCGGCACCGTCCCCACGCCCGGCTGCGCCGGAACCCGCCGCACTCCCACCCACCCGCCCCCTCCGGGGGCGTCGCCCCGGCCGAGGTGTCGACGCAACCGGTGCCCTACACCCTCGACTTGCCATGCGATCCGTCCTCCGCGCCGACGCCCATCACCGGCCGTGCCGGGAGCACTTCGGGGCGGGAGCCCCCGGAGGGGGCGGGTGGGTGGGAGTGCCGCGGGGAGCGGCGCGGGCCAGTGCCTCGCCCCGACCGCCTCAACGTCACTCGTCCCAACCCACCTCAACGTCACCCGCCCCACCCCGCCCTCACGGCGCCCCGGATGCCGGGGCCTCGCAACGGAGGCCGTGGGACTCCGGGAGGGCGGGGGCGATGTCGCGGCGTGCGTCGGCGACGCCCCACCCCGTCTCCCAGTCCTCGCGGTCCCCGGCCCGCACCGGCGTACGGATCAGGGTGTACGTGCCGGGCGCCAGGTCCTCGCGGGCCATGGCGTCGAGCGTGACGGTGAGCGTGGGGTGGTCGTGGACCGAGCGTTCGGGGCGGTAGTAGCGCTTGACGTCGAGGACGACCCGCACCCGGCCGTCGCCGTCCGGCGTGATGCTGGTCACGCGCCCCTCCACCAGCACCTTCGAACAGGCGATGTGCAGGGCGGCACGCGAAGGGGCGGACTTGCCCCCGCCCTCGGCCACCGCCTTGTCGTCCGCCGAACTCGCGGCGTCCCCGTCCCCGCCCGGCGCGCTCACCCCGAGCCACACCAGCCCCCCGAACAACGACACCGCGCACGCCGCGACGAGCGCGCCGAAGGCGAGTCGCGGCCCGCGCCGCCGTCGTACGGGAAGGGGTCGCGGCTCCGGGGCCGGGACCGGTTCCGGGCGGGACGCCAGCGCGTCGCCGAGACCGCGCACCTGCTCCCGCAGCGCCGCCACGTCCGCCGCCACCGACGCCGCGGCGGGGTCGTCGTCCGGCAGCCGCTCCCCCGTCACCGCGAGCATCAGCAGCCGGTCGTCCGCATCGGAGTCGTACATGTCACACCACCTCCCCTTCGCGCAGCCGCACCCGCAGCATCCGCACCGCCGTGTGCAGGCGGCTCTTCACGGTGCCCTCGGGCACGCCGAGCTCCGTCGCGATGTCCCGCACCGGCAGGTCCGCGTAGAAGCGCAGCACCACCACCTGCCGCTGCTCGTCGGGCAGCTGGTCGAGGCCCTGGGCGACGGCCATCGACAGGACGCGGGTGTCGGCCGCGTCCCCCGCGTGCTCCTGCCGCAGCGCCGCGAGCCGCTCGCCGAGGCGTTCCTGGCGGCGCCGCGCCCGGTGCCAGTCCATGGCGAGGTTGGAGGCGACGACCGCCGCCCAGGCCGAGACGTCGCGGGGCGCCTCCTGCCCCTTCGCGGTCCGCTCCAGCAACCGCAGGCGCACCTGCTGCACCCCGTCCGGCAGGTCCGCGTACGGCACCCCGCCCAGTGACAGGACGGCCCGCACCCGGTCCTCGACGGCCGCCTCCAGGGGGTCGTCCCGCCGACCCCTCCGTTTTCCGCGCAGCACCGCGCCTCCCCTCCCCGCGTACGCCCTGAGACGCCGCGGGACCCGGAAACGTTCGCCGATCGCCCCTGAAACTGTGGCCAGCGCCATACCGTCCCGTACCGCGGACAATGGATTGGACAAGGCGGGCCTGGACAGACGCATCATGGACACACCCGCCAGGCCGGATGGCCGCTTGCACGAGAATCACGGAGGACCCTGTGAAGGTCGGAATCGTCGGAGCCACCGGTCAGGTCGGCACGGTCATGCGCAAGATCCTGGTCGAGCGGAGCTTCCCGCTGGACGAGCTGCGCCTGTTCGCGTCGGCGCGCAGCGCGGGCACGGTGCTCGACGGCGTGACGGTCGAGGACGCCTCGACGGCCGACTACAGCGGGCTCGACATCGTCCTGTTCTCCGCCGGTGGCGCCACCTCCAAGGCCCTCGCCGAGAAGGTCGCCGCGCAGGGCCCCGTCGTGATCGACAACTCCTCGGCCTGGCGCAAGGACCCCGAGGTCCCGCTGGTCGTCTCCGAAGTGAACCCGCACGCGATCGCGAACCGCCCCAAGGGCATCATCGCGAACCCGAACTGCACGACGATGGCCGCGATGCCGGTGCTGAAGCCGCTGCACGCGGAGGCGGGCCTGGAGGCCCTGACCGTCGCCACGTACCAGGCCGTGTCCGGTTCCGGTCTCGCGGGCGTCGCCGAGCTGCACGGTCAGGCGCAGAAGGTCGTCGCGGACGCCGACAAGCTCACGCACGACGGCGAGGCGGTCGACTTCCCGGAGCCGGGCGTCTACAAGCGCCCGATCGCGTTCAACGTCCTCCCGATGGCCGGTTCGATCGTCGACGACGGCCTGAACGAGACGGACGAGGAGCAGAAGCTCCGCAACGAGTCCCGCAAGATCCTGGAGATCCCGGGCCTGAAGGTCTCCGGCACCTGCGTCCGCGTCCCGGTCTTCTCCGGCCACTCGCTCCAGGTCAACGCCCGGTTCGCCCGCCCGCTGAGCCCGGCGCGCGCCACGGAGCTGCTCGCGGAGGCGGAGGGCGTCGAGCTCTCCGACATCCCGACCCCGCTCCAGGCGGCCGGCAAGGACCCGTCGTACGTGGGCCGTATCCGTAACGACGAGACGGTCGAGAACGGTCTGGCGCTGTTCATCTCGAACGACAACCTCCGCAAGGGCGCCGCGCTGAACGCGGTGCAGATCGCGGAGCTGGTGGCGCAGGAGCTGTCCGCCAAGTAGTTCGCGCCACATCATGTGAGGGGCGGCCGCCGGGTTCCGGTGGCCGCCCCTCACATTTCAGGGCCTCGGCACGGCGAAGTGCAGGCAGCCGTACTCGACCGCCCTGACGTGCACGAGGACCACCTCGGGGTGGGCGAACGCCTCGTCGAGCGCCATGTCGATCCCGGCCGTCGGGTCGTCCGCCGGGATCTCCAGGAGCCGTCCCCCGACGATGTGTCCGCGCGCGTCGTAGCGGCGCAGGGTGCGCAGCGCGCCGGGCCGGGCGAAGGGGTATCCGGTCCTGTCGGCCGCCGGGCCGCCGCAGTCCTCGGCGTGGATGAAGACCGGGCCCTGTTCGTCGTACGCACCGGGGGTCGCGCCCGTCGCGGCGGCCCAGCGGCGCAGGGGTGCGTACGAGACGAGGGCGACGAGCTCGCCCTCCTCGATGGGGCGCAGGCAGCAGCGCAGCGGGGAGCCGACCGAGGCGTCGCCGGTGGCGGTGAAGGGGCGCGCGGCGCGGCCCGCGTCGTCGGTGGTCCGGAGTTCCTTGAGGGCGGTGTCGGTGATGGGGAGTGCGGTGTACCTGGTCATGGCTTCAGAGTCGCTCCGGGCCGGCGTGTTCACCGGCGGGAAACGGACATCGCCTTCGCGTACCCCGCGTGGAAGGATGACCGGAAACGTCACAAACGTAGACCGCTTACTAGGAGATGACCGCGTGCCAGGCACCAATCTGACCCGTGAAGAGGCGCAGCAGCGGGCGAAGCTGCTCACCGTTGACTCGTACGAGATCGATCTCGACCTCTCCGGCGCGCAGGAGGGCGGCACGTTCCGGTCGGCGACCACCGTGCGCTTCGACAGCGCGGAGGCGGGCGCCGAGACGTTCATCGATCTGATCGCCGACGCCGTGCACGAGGTCGTGCTCAACGGGAAGTCGCTGGACGCGGCGGCGGTGTTCCGGGACTCGCGGATCGCGCTGAAGCACCTGGAGGCGGGGCCGAACGAGCTGAGGGTCGTCGCCGACTGCGCGTACACGAACACGGGTGAGGGCCTGCACCGCTTCGTCGACCCGGTCGACGAACAGGCCTATCTGTACACGCAGTTCGAGGTTCCGGACGCGCGGCGCGTGTTCGCGAGCTTCGAGCAGCCGGACCTCAAGGGCACATTCCAGTTCACGGTGAAGGCGCCCAGCGGCTGGACCGTGATCTCGAACTCGCCGACGCCGGAGCCGCAGGACGACGTCTGGGTCTTCGAGCCGACGCCGCGCATCTCGACGTACATCACGGCGCTGATCGTCGGCCCGTACCACAGCGTCCACTCCTCGTACGAGAACCCGGAGACGGGGCAGTCGGTGCCGCTCGGCATCTACTGCCGGCCGTCGCTCGCCGAGTACCTCGACTCGGACGAGATCTTCGCGGTCACGCGGCAGGGCTTCGACTGGTTCCAGGAGAAGTTCGACTACGCGTACCCGTTCGCCAAGTACGACCAGCTGTTCGTGCCCGAGTTCAACGCCGGGGCCATGGAGAACGCGGGCGCGGTCACCATCCGCGACCAGTACGTGTTCCGCTCGAAGGTGACGGACGCCGCGTACGAGGTGCGGGCGGCGACGATCCTGCACGAGCTGGCCCACATGTGGTTCGGCGACCTCGTCACCATGGAGTGGTGGAACGACCTGTGGCTGAACGAGTCGTTCGCGACGTTCGCCGAGGCCGCCTGCCAGGCGTACGCGCCGGGTTCGAAGTGGCCGCACTCGTGGACGACGTTCGCCAACCAGATGAAGACGTGGGCGTACCGGCAGGACCAGCTGCCGTCGACGCACCCGATCATGGCGGACATCAGCGACCTCGACGACGTGCTCGTCAACTTCGACGGCATCACGTACGCGAAGGGCGCCTCCGTCCTGAAGCAGCTCGTCGCGTACGTCGGCATGGACGAGTTCTTCCAGGGCGTGCAGGCGTACTTCAAGCGGCACGCGTTCGGGAACACGCGCCTCTCCGACCTCCTCGGTGCCCTTGAGGAGACCAGCGGGCGCGACCTGAAGTCCTGGTCGAAGGCGTGGCTGGAGACCGCGGGCATCAACATCCTGCGCCCCGAGATCGAGACGGACGCGAACGGCGTCATCACCTCGTTCGCCGTCCGCCAGGAGGCCCCGGCGCTGCCCGAGGGCGCCAAGGGCGAGGCGACGCTGCGCCCGCACCGCATCGCGATCGGCTTCTACGACCTCGACGAGCAGTCCGGCAAGCTGCTGCGCGGCGAGCGCGTCGAACTCGACGTCACGGCGAGCGAGTCGACGCAGGTCCCGGACCTGGTCGGCAAGCGCCGCCCCGCGGTGATCCTGCTCAACGACGACGACCTGTCGTACGCGAAGGTCCGCCTCGACGAGGAGTCCCTGGCGTTCGTCGTCCAGCACCTCGGCGACTTCGAGGCCTCGCTGCCGCGCGCGCTGTGCTGGGCGTCGGCGTGGGACATGACGCGGGACGCCGAGCTGTCCACGAGCGCGTACCTGGACCTCGTCCTGTCGGGCGTGGGCAAGGAGTCCGACATCGGCGTCGTGCAGTCGCTGCACCGCCAGGTGAAGCTCGCGCTCGACCTGTACGCGGCGCCCGCCCACCGGGACGCGCTGCTCACCCGCTGGACGGAGGCGGCGCTGACGCATCTGCGGACGGCGGAGCCGGGCAGCGACCACCAGCTGGCGTGGGCCCGCGCGTTCGCGGCGAGCGCCCGCACGCCGGAGCAGCTCGACCTCCTGGAGGCCCTGCTCGAGGGCCGCGAGTCGATCGAGGGGCTCGCCGTCGACACCGAGCTGCGCTGGGCTTTCGTGCAGCGTCTCGCGGCGGCGGGACGGTACGACGAGGCGGAGATCACGGCCGAGTACGAGCGGGACCGCACGGCCGCGGGTGAGCGGCACGCGGCGACCGCCCGCGCGGCGCGTCCCACGCCGGAGGCGAAGGCGGAGGCGTGGGCCTCGGTCGTGGAGTCCGACAAGCTGCCGAACGCGGTGCAGGAGGCGGTGATCGGCGGCTTCGTCCAGACCGACCAGCGCGAACTCCTCGCCCCGTACGCGCAGAAGTACTTCGCCGCGCTGAAGTCCGTGTGGGACTCCCGCTCCCACGAGATGGCCCAGCAGATCGCGATCGGCCTCTACCCGTCGATCCAGGTCTCGCAGGACACCCTGTCGGCGACGGACGCGTGGCTGGCCTCCGCGGAGCCGAGCGCGGCGCTGCGCCGCCTGGTGTCGGAGTCCCGGGCGGGCGTCGAGCGTGCGCTCAAGGCCCAGGCGGCCGACGCGTAACGCCCGGCGGGACATGTGAAAGGGGGCATCGGCCGGGTCACGGCCGATGCCCCCTTTCCGCTGGTGTTCCCGCTGGTGGCGCCTACTGCGCGAAGCGGTCGCGGAGGGCCTTGCGGCCGGCTTCCGTCAGGGTGCCGTGCACGCGCATGCGGGCCACGCCGCCGTCGGGGAAGGCGTCGAGGCGTACGTGGGTCGCCACGGCCTCCTTCGGCAGCGCGAAGCGGTGCAGGGTGTCGGGCTGGAGCTTGGTGCGCGGGATGATCTCGAACCACTCGCCGGTCTCGCCGTCACGGCCGCTCAGCGCGATCCAGCCCGCCGAGTTGCCCTTCAGGTACGCCGTGTCGATCTCGACGGCGCGGATGGTGCCCTGCGCGGCGAGCCGGAACCGGACCCAGTCGTTGGTGTCGCGGACGCGGCGACGGCGGTTCTCCCAGCCGTCGTCCATCTTCTGCGAGGTGCCGGGCAGGATGATCTGCGTCGGCGACGAGTAGAACTTGTCGGACGCGTCCTCGTACGTGCCGCCGTTGAGCACGGAGGCGAGGTCGAACGTGCCGAGCAGGTCCAGCCACTCCGGGTCCGGGACGACCTCGCCGTGCACGCGGAGGCGGGCGATGCCGCCGTCGGGGTGCTGGCAGAGCCGGATGTGGGTGTAGCGGCGCTCGGACGTGACCGTGAAGGCGTTCGCCGCGTGACCCTTGACCTGGCTCTTCGGGACGATCTCCTCCCACTTCACGTCGTCCGCGAGCAGCTCGTCGGGCCCGGGGGCGCCGGGCACGTTCGTGGCCTGGATGCTCACCTTCTGCGGGTAGTTGCCGCGGAAGTGGGCGGTGTCGACGATCACGCCGCGGATGACGCCGGGCGCGCCGAGCCGCACGATCGCCCAGTCGTGCTCCTCCGGCGCGGGGAACGGGGAGTCCGCGGTCCCCCTCCGCCTGCGGGTCTCCCAGCCGTCCATGACCTTGCCCTTGTGCCCGAAGTGCTCCGGGTCGAACACCGCACGGTGCCGCAGCAGCAGGTTCTCGCGCATCGCGAAGAACTCGTCGTTCGCCGCGATGACACCGCCGCCGAGCCGCCGGTCGGCGAGGTCGACGAGCTCGGCGAACGCGTCGGCGTCACCGAACGTGCGGTAGTCGGCGTACGGGTCGCCGCCTCCGTAGGGGGCGGCGTCGTTGGCGTGCGGGTCCTGGTCCTGTGCGGGTATCTGGGTCATGCACCCACTCTCGGGCGCGCGAAGGCCCCAGGTCCATCGAAAATTTTCGATGTGACATTTCAGTTCTACTGAAAGGTCTGCTGGGGCGGGTCGCGGATCGGCCCTACGGTGTATGTCTGCCGGCGGCGGTCAGTGCCTCGATGACGCGCCGGACCCCCGCCGCCTCCTCCGACCCCTTCCGTACGGCTGCCACCACATGCCGTACGGGACGGTCCGCGCCCAGCGGGCACATCACCACGCCGTCCCGGCGCGCCGCCGCCATCCGCGGCACGAGCGCGACGCCCATGCCCGCCTCGACCATGGCGAGGATCGCGGTCCAGCCCGCCGCGCTGTGCGCCTGCTCCGGCACGAAGCCGGCCGCCTCGCACGCCGCCGTCGTGATCTCCGACCAGGCCCCGGACCCGCCGAAGATCCACTGCTCGTCGGCGAGGTCGGCGAGGCGGAGGCCCGGTTCCGATGCCCGCGGGTGGCCCACGGGGAGGGCGACGTCCAGCGGGTCGGCGAGCAGCGGCACGCGGGTGAACTTGGGGTCGCGGGCGGTCGGCGCGTGCGCGGCGAGGGACAGCGCGAGGTCGACCTCACCCGCGGCCAGCAGCTCGTACGACTCGCCCGCCTCGGCCTCCCTCACCTTGACGGTGATGCCGGGGTGCGCGTCGCGGAGCTGCCGGACCGCCGGCACCACGAGGGCGGGCACGGCGGTGGAGAACGCGGCGACCCGCACGGTTCCGGTGTCGCCGTGCACCCACTGCGCCAGCTCGGCGTCGGCGCGCTCCAGTTGGGCGAAGACGGCCTCCGCGTGCCGCAGGACGAGCTGCGCGGCGTCGGTGAGCCGGACCCGGCGGCCGTGCGCCTCCAGGAGCGGCACGCCGAGCTGCTTGGACAGGTTGGTGAGCTGCTGCGACACGGCGGACGGCGTCATGAGCAGCGTCTGCGCGGTGGCGGTGACGGTGCCGCGCTCCCGCAGGGTGCGCAGGATCACCAGCTTCTTCACGTCCCACCGGTCGGGTCCCGGCACTCGTTTCTCGCTGCTCATGCGCCCAACGTATCCGCTCGCGGCCCGCCCCTACGCTGACCTCATGACCCGTGACCACCGCCTCCGCCCTGCCCGCCCCGACGAGGCGGAGCGCCTTTCGGCGCTCGCGCTGCGCTCCAAGGCCCACTGGGGCTACGACGACGCGTTCATGGCGTCGTGCGTGGCCGAGCTGACGCTGCACCCGTCCGAGGTCGAGCGCCGCCGGACGACCGTCGCCGAGGACGCGGACGGGCGGCTGCTCGGCCTGGTGACGCTCGAAGGGGCGCCGCCGGTGGGCGAGCTCGGCCTGATGTTCGTCGACCCCGATGCGATGGGGCTCGGGGTGGGTCGGCTGCTTTTCGAGCACATGCGGGAAGCGGCGCGCGCGGCCGGGTTCAGGGCGGTGGGGTGGTCGGCGGACCCGAACGCGGTGCCGTTCTACGAGGCGATGGGCGGGCGGCACGTGGGCGTGACGCCGTCGGGTTCGATTCCGGGCCGCACGCTTCCGTTGATGGAGCTGCGGCTGTGACGGCTCGGCCACTCAGGCGAGCAGCCGCGGCACCGCCCGCACGTAGACCACCATGCCGACGACCTCGACCAGGGTCTGGGTGACGACCACGACCGCGGCGACGGCCAGCGGGTCCGGCAGGGCGAGGGCGAGGGGCAGGACGACGAGGGAGTTGCGGGTGGCGCCGGTGAACACGACGGCCCGGCCCGAGGGCGCGTCGAGCCGGAAGAGGCGGGCGACGGCGCGGCCCGCGAACGCCATCACCAGCAGGAACAGCACGTAGAACGGGACGACGCGCGCCACGTCCCCGAGGTTGTCGTCCAGCTTCGGCAGCTGGGAGGCGACGACGATCAGCAGGGTGGCGGCCATCAGCGGCACCATCGCCGCGCCCGCGGCGTCGGCCGCGCGTCGCCCCGTCCGGTGGCGGGCGGCCCAGGCCTGGGTGAGCCAGGCGAGGGCGAGCGGGACGACGATGAGCGCGAGGAAGGCCTCCACGAAGGGCCCGGCGTCGACGACGTCCCCCAGCCCCTCCCCCATGAACAGATACAGATACCCGGGCAGCAGCACCATCTGCGCGAGCAGCAGTACGGGCGTGGCCGCGAGCAGCCGTTGGCTCGCGGCGCCCGCGAGGCCGCTGAAGACGATGACGTAGTCGACGCACGGGCAGAGCAGCACGAGCAGGACGCCGAGGCGGACGGCGCGGTCGTCGGGGAGGAAGCCGAACATGGCGGCGACGACCAGCGGAACGACGAGAAAGTTCACGCCGAGAACGGCTCCCAGGAACCGTCCGGGCCGCAGCGACCGGAGCAGGTCCCTTGCGGGGACCTGGAGAAAGGTGACGTAGAGGAGAGCGCCGAGCACGGGGTTGATGCCCCCTTCGAGCCCACCCCCGAGACCGGGGGCGCCAACCCCGAGAAGACCTCCGGCCCCCATCGCCCCCAGGTACACGGGGACCTGCCACCGCTCCATCCAACCCGTCACACTCACGCCCCGACGTTAACGGCTCCCCGTGGCGGGAGCGGCAGCGGCCGTAAGGGGCCGGTGCGGGCAGGCAATTCAAGCCCCGGTGCGGCATGACAGCCCCGCCGGCGATTGAGGCGCGGGGGCCGGGGCGGAGCCCCGAGGCGTAGGGACCGGCTACCGGGTCAGGGCAGGTCGCGGAGCCAGTCGCGCAGCAAACCGTTGACCTCAGCGGCGCGTTCCTGCTGGAGCCAATGACCCGCCCCCGGCAGAACGTGGGAGCCCCGAAGGCCCGGCAGGGTCTTCGGGTAGGCGTCGATCGCCTCCGCGAGCCACGTCGTCGACGCGTCCCGCCCACCCCCGACGAACAGCGACGGTTGCGTGATCGCCGCCCCGTCGTACGCCTCGAGGTCCTCCCAGTCCCGGTCCATGTTCCGGTACCGCGCGAGCGCCCCGCGGAACCCCGTCCGCTCGAACTCCCCCGCGTACACGTCGAGTTCCGCCTCACTCAGCCACCCGGGGCGTGTCTCGGGGAACCGGTCCCGCAGCAGTCCCCCACGCCCCACGAAGTGCGGATCGGCCGCGCCGTCCCCCGGCATCGTGTCGGCCGACATCGCCGCGTAGATCCCGCGGAGCCACCCCCGTACATCCGGCTCGATCTCCGCCTCGGCCCGCCCGGGCTCCTGGAAGTACGAGACGTAGAACTCCTCCTCGCCCCCGGCCATCCCGGCGAACACCTCACTGGGCCGCGGCCCGCCCCGCGGCGCGTACGGCACGCTCAGGAGTCCGACGGCCGTGAACACCTCGGGCCGCACGAGCGCCGACGTGGCCGCGATGTTCGCGCCCCAGTCGTGCCCGATCACGACGGCCGTCTCGGCGCCGAGCGCCCGCACCACGGCGACGTTGTCCTCGACGAGTTCGAGCATCCGGTACGCCGCGATGTCGTCGGGCCGCGACGAACGCCCGTACCCCCGGACGTCGATCGCCACGGCCCGGTACCCGGCTGCGGCGATCACCGGAAGCTGCCGCCGCCACGAGTACCAGGACTCGGGGAACCCGTGCAGCAGCAGGACCAGCGGCCCCTCCCCCTGCTCCACGAGATGGATGCGCCCGGCGGGCGACGGCACAAGACGGTGGACGGGTTCGGACATCGTCACCTCCAGCTCGACGGAGAACGTCACCCCTCGATCCTCCCGCTACGCCCCTTCCCGCTCCCGCTTTGTTGCCGTTCCGGCAAACCGTGAGGACGACGCCGATGTCACGGAAGCCAGCACCACCCCGCCCAGGATCAGCGCCATGCACCCCACCTGCGCCCACCCCATCGACTCCCCGAGCACGGCGTACGAGAGGAGCGCGACGCACACCGGCTGGAGGTAGTACACGACCCCGGCCCGCGCCGCTCCCACCAGCGCGATCGCCTTGTTCCACGCGAAGAAGGCGACCGCCGACGACACGACGCCGACGTAGAGCAGCGGCCCCACCGTGCCCGCCCGCACCTCGAAGCCGCCCTGCACGGCGACGCTCGCCACGTACACGGGCAGCAGCATCAGCGCCCCGAGCACGAACGTCGCGAACAGGAAGGCCACTCCGCCGATCCCGCTCGGCCTGCGGCGCAGCAGCGCGCTGTACGAGCCGAAGCAGCAGGCCCCCGCGACCACCCACAGGTCGCCGGGCGAGAAGTCGGGCGTGAGCGAACCCTTGCTGACGAGCAGCACGACCCCGGCGCAGGCGATGAGCGTCCCGGTCACCCGGCGCGCCCCCAACCGCGCCCCGCCCAGCCGCTCGTAGGCGGCCATGACGACCGGCGAAGCGGCCATGATCATGCCCATGTTGCCCGCGGACGTGGTCATGCCCGCCTGGTTGACGAGGGTGTTGTAGGTGGCGATGCCGAGCAGCGAGGCGAGCGCCACGAAGCCGAAGTGCCGCCGCAGCGCGGCCCGTTCACGCCACACGGCCCGCACCCCGAACGGCGCGACCGCCGCGATGGCGACGATCCAGCGCCAGAACGCGTGCTGGATCGGCGGCACGCTGTCGTGCAGCCCGCGGGCGGTGACGAAGCTCCCGGACCAGACGACCGTGGCGAGCGCCGCGAGCGCGAGCCCGGCACCGATCCCCGCGTCGATCCGCCGACGGGCGGCGGGAGCGGGTGCGGTGCCGGGGCGGGTGCGCGTACGGGTGCGGTCCAGGAGGGCCATCGATGTCCTTGTCGTTCGACGTGGCGGCTGATGGCCCCTACCGTCACACCCCGCCACTCATCACGTCCATCGAAAGTTTTCCACAATACCTTTCGACAGATCCGAATGGTCGAGCGTGTGGCCCGCCCACGCCGCGTAGCCGTCGGGCCGCACCAGCAGCACGAGGTCGAGACCGCCCGCGTAGTGCGTGACGACGGCCGCGTCCTTGGGCAGCAGCTCGCCGGGGCCGCTCATGCCCTTCGGCAGGATCAGCACGAACTTCCCCTCGCGCAGGACCTCGTAGAGCCGGGAGCCGTCGGAGAGCCGGATGTCGGGGACCCGCTTGCCGACCACCCGGTGCGCGCCCCGCGGCGACCCGTACGCCACCCCGATCCCGGTGAGCTGCCCCACCGCCCGCTCCCGGGCGGGCCGGGCGCGGCTCACGGCCGTGGCCAGCACCGAGCGGGCCGCGAGCGACCACGGCCGCTTGGCCATCGCGAGCCGCACCAGGCCGCCGCTGCTGCGCAGCACCGCCTTGCCGACCGGGTGGCGCTCGGCCTCGTACGTGTCGAGGAGCGCCTCGTCGGCGCGGCCGTCCACCACGGCCGCCAGTTTCCAGCTCAGGTTCGCCGCGTCCTGGAGCCCGGTGTTCATGCCCTGGCCGCCCGCCGGGGTGTGCACGTGGGCGGCGTCGCCCGCGAGCAGCACCCGGCCGACGCGGTACTTGGGCGCCTGGCGCTCGTCGCTGTGGAAGCGGGACGTCCAGCGCGCGTCGTGCATGCCGAAGTCGCGGCCGAGGGCGAGCCGCGCGGTCTCCTTGATCTCGTCGAGGTCGAGCGGCGCGTCGTCGGCCACGTCGTGCGCCCGGTTCCAGGCGATCACCCGGTAGTAGCCGTCGCCGAACGGGGCGATGAAGGCGAAGGCGTCGCCGACCGTGTTCACGGTCAGCACGTCGTCGGGCTGCTCCTCGAGGCGTACGTCGGCGAGGACGACGGAGCGGATGACGGACTTGCCGGGGAACGGAAGGCCCACGGCCCCGCGCACGGCGCTGCGCATGCCGTCGGTGCCGACGACGTACGCCGCGCGCAGGTCCTTCGACTCGCCGTCGGCGCGTACGTGCAGGGTGACGCCGTCCGCGTCCTGGTGCAGGCCCGTCACCTCGGTCTCGTACGCGAAGGTGACCCCGGCGTCGACGGCCCGCTGTTCGAGGAGCTTCTCGACCTCGTACTGCGGGACGACGAGGAGGTGGTTGAAGCGGGAGGGCAGTTCGGCCAGTTCGAGGAAGAGGCTGCCGAACAGGCGCAGCCGCTGGAGCCGTTGGCCGCGCGCCTCCAGCTCGTCGGCGAGGTCCCGCGCGTCGAGCAGTTCCAG
Organism: Streptomyces sp. SDT5-1; assembly: GCF_052245995.1. NCBI lineage: Bacteria > Bacillati > Actinomycetota > Actinomycetes > Kitasatosporales > Streptomycetaceae > Streptomyces > Streptomyces sp. SDT5-1. The sequence continues at coordinate 3,293,608 of NZ_CM125963.1, forward strand.
CGTGCGGGCGTGCACGGCGAAGGCGCGGGAGAGGTTGCTGATCTGGTGGGGGCGCCGTTCGACGAGGGTGACGGGGATGCCCGCCGCGGCGAGGTCGCCCGCGAGCAGCAGGCCGGTCGGGCCCGCGCCGACCACGATCACTGAACCGGTGCTGTGCGCTGAGCCGGTGCTGTCCATGAGGCCTCCAGAAGCGATGACGCCCGGATCGACCCGGCCCATCCTGCCCCCATGGACGCGTCGAGGGCACCCGCCGCGACCGAACGCGGCGGGTGCCCTCGACGGGAAACCGTACGGAAGCGGGCCGTCAGCCCTGCTTCTGCTGCTTGCGGGACTTGTCGCCCAGCGAGACCAGACCGGCGATCACCAGGAACAGCACGATCGGCGTCGCCACGTAGAGGCCGAGCGTCTGGATCACGCTCAGGCCGGTACCCGGGTCGTCGCCGTCGTCGCGCGTGAGCGCGAGCGCGGGGGACGACATGAGCAGCATCATCAGCGTCGTACCGGAGGCCAGGGCGCCGGCGCGCAGGGCGTTCTTCTTGTCCACGAGCCCAACGTAGCGAACGCCTAATCGGGCCGCGCGTCCGGGGGGCCTGTAAGAGGCACCCGGGTGCCTTCGAGTGGTTCCGCGAACACGCTCAGGAGGGCGTGCGCGCGCGGCGACGCGGCCAGTTCCTCCAGCGTGACGGGGTGTCCCGCGGCGTCGGCGACGGGCAGCCGCCAGTTCGGGTACTCGGTCCAGGTGCCGGGCAGGTTCTGCGGCCGCCGGTCGCCGACGAGGTCGGGCAGCCACACCCCGGTCATCCGGGCGGGCGTGCGCCACAGGAACCGGTGGACGGCCCGCACGGCCTCCTCCTCGTCGTACGTGCCGCCCGCGAGCAGTCCCTCGCGGGTGAACAGGGCGAGCCACTCGGCGACCTCGGCCGCCGCCTCCGCGCCGCTCGCCGTGGACAGGCCGAGCCGCTCGCGGAGGCGTACGTCGTCGCCGGTCAGGCGGGCGGCGGTGGACGGCAGGTCGTGGGTGGTGGCGGTGGCGACGCAGTCGGTGCGCCAGGCGTCGGCGGGGATCGGCCGCCCGCCGCCCTCCCAGTCGCGCTCGAACCAGAGCACGGACGTGCCGAGCACCCCGCGCGCGTGCAGCGTCTCGCGGACGCCGGGCGCGACGGTGCCGAGGTCCTCCCCGATGACGTACGTGCCCGAGCGCGTCGCCTCCAGGAGGAGCACGGCGAGCATGGCCTCGGCGTCGTAGTGGACGTAGGTGCCCTCGGTCGGGGGCTCGCCCTCGGGGATCCACCAGAGCCGGAAGAGGCCCATCACGTGGTCGATGCGGACGGCTCCCGCGTGCCGCATCACGCCCCGCAGCAGGTCGCGGAAGGCGGCGTAGCCGGTCTCCGCGAGCCGGTCGGGGCGCCAGGGCGGCAGGCCCCAGTCCTGGCCGCGCGCGTTGAACGCGTCCGGGGGCGCGCCCACGCTGATGCCCTGCGCGAAGACGTCGCGCTGCGCCCAGGCGTCGGCGCCGCCGGGGTGCACGCCGACGGCGAGGTCGTGGACGAGCCCGATCGGCATGCCGGCCTCGCGGGCGGCCCGCTGCGCGGCGGCGAGCTGTCCGTCGGTGAGCCAGGCGAGCCGGCTGTGGAAGTCGACGCGGTCCATCAGCTCGCGGCGGGCGTGCCCGGTCTCGGCGGAGCGGGCGTCCTGGAGGGCGGTCGGCCAGGTGTGCCAGTCGGGGCCGTACCGCTCGGCGAGTGCGCAGTACGTGGCGTGGTCGTCGAGGGCGGTGCCCTGGGCGGCGAGGAAGTCGCAGTAGGCGGCGCGGCGCCCCGGGGTGAGCGGCACCGCGTGGACGGCTTCGAGCGCCGTCCGCTTCAACGCCCACACGGCGTCCCGGTCGATGAGGCCGCCCTTGGTGAGCACGTCGTCGCGCAGCCGGGCGGCCTCCGTGGCGTGCCCGGCGACGTACGCGTACTCGGGCACGTCCTCGACCCGCAGGTGCACGGGGTCGGGGAAGCGGCGCGAGGAGGGGCGGTACGGGGAGGGGTCGGTGCCGCCTTCGGGGCCCGCGGGGACCGCCGCGTGCAGCGGGTTGACCTGGAGGAATCCGGTGCCGTGGGTGCGGGCCGACCAGGACGCCAGGTCGGCGAGGTCCGCGAGGTCGCCCATGCCCCAGGAGCGGCTCGACAGCAGCGAGTACAGCTGGACGAGCAGGCCGTGGGTGCGGGTCGGCGGGGTCGGGGCGGTGGGCGGCGCGACGATCAGGTGCGCCTCCGCGGTCCGCCCGTCGGGGGCGGTGGCGCGCAGCCGGTGCACGCCGAGGGGCGTGGCCGTGCCCGGCTCCCAGGCGTCGAAGCGGTCGCCGTCCTCGAGGCGCAGCCGCCACTCGGTGCCCGCGGGCGGGTCCGCGGCCCAGCGGGGGACGCCGCCGTCGGCCCACGCCACGACCGTCGGCGGCAGCAGCCGCTCGGGCGGGTCCGTGGGGGCCGAGGCCGCGTCCACGCCGAGCGCCGCGAGGGCCGCCGCCACCGCCGTGTCCGAGGCGTGGACGGTGCGGCCCGGCGCCGGGGAGTAGGAGGTGGCCACTCCGTGCCGCGCGGCGAGCCGGGCCAGTGTCATGGGCTCAGGCGAGGCCGCTCGGGCAGCCCGCGGCCAGGCCGTTCGGGGTGGGCTCGGAGGTGAGCGGCGCCTCGTCGTTCATGGGCGGCTCGGAAGTCAGGGGGGCGTAGTCCGTGAAGGCGGGCTCGCTGGTGAGGGGTGATTCGAAGGAGCTGGTGCTGGTCACGTCGGCGTCGTCGAGCATGCTGAGGTCCGCCTGTTTGGAGAGGGCCGAGAGCAGGAGCTGTGCTGATGCGGCCACGGGGGCCTCCTTCGTCGTAAGGCGTCGGGAGTCGGAGCCCTACCCAGTGGGCGCGGGCGTAGACCTTTTCCGTGGAACAACGTGTTGCTGGTCACATTGTGTACGACGAAAGGAACTTGCCCAGGAGGCCGGGCCGACCGAAAAAACTCCCGTCCGACCAGGCAACTCGTCGGTAGGGCCGGTTACCGCCCATCGACGGCTTCCGCCCTTCTATCCTGGTGCGTCTCCAGTCGGTTTCGAGCCGACCGGAACCGACTTCGACCCGACTTCGAACCGACGAGGAGTACGCCGTGCAGCTCCGGCGCAGGAAGAGGGCGGCCGCCCTCGCGGTCGCCGTCATCGCCGGGACGCTGGGCGGGGCCACGGGCGCCGTGGCCGCTCCCCCGCGGCCGGGGACGTCCACGGGCGACCTGAAGTCGGACGCGCAGCTGCCCGCGGTGTGGCCGCGGCCGCAGTCCCTCAAGGCGTCGGACGACGCGGACGGGGTCACGGTCCCCGACGAGGTGACGCTCGTGGCACCGCCGGGCTCCGACAGGTACGCCGTGGACGCGCTGCGCACGGCGCTGCGGGACGCGGGGGCGCGGCACGTGCGGCAGGTCGGCGGCGAGGACGACGTACCGCGCCGCGCCGAGCTCGTGGTGCGGATCGGCACCGAGGCCCCGGGGTCCGAGGCGGGCGCGGGCGACTACCGGCCCAAGGCGCGTACCGGCGGGGCGAGCGCGCTCGACGCGGTGCTGCGCGGCCTGGGCGCGAGCCCCCGCGGCGACCTGCCCTCGGGCGGCTACCGGCTCGCGGTGGGGCGCGCGGCGGGGCGGCCGACGATCGCCGTCGAGGGCGTCGGGGACGACGGCCTGTTCCACGCGGCGCAGACGTTCCGGCAGCTGATCGACGGACGGACCGTCGCGGGAGTCGTCGTACGGGACTGGCCCGGCACGGCCGTCCGCGGTCTGACGGAGGGGTTCTACGGCACGCCGTGGACGACCGAACAGCGCCTGGAGCAGCTCGACTTCATGGGCCGCACCAAGCAGAACCGTTATCTGTACGCGCCCGGCGACGACCTGTACCGGCAGGCCCGCTGGCGCGAGACGTACCCGGCGGAGCAGCGCGCCGACTTCCGCCGCCTCGCCGAGCGGGCCCGCGCCAACCATGTGACGCTCGGCTGGGCCGTGGCCCCCGGCCAGGCGATGTGCATGTCGTCGCCGGACGACATCAAGGCGCTCACCCGCAAGCTCGACGCGATGTGGGCGCTCGGCGTGCGCGCCTTCCAGCTCCAGTTCCAGGACGTGTCGTACAGCGAGTGGCACTGCGAGTCCGACGCGCGCGAGTTCGGCTCGGGCCCGGACGCGGCGGCGAAGGCGCAGGCGAAGGTCGCGAACGCGGTGGCGAAGCACCTGGCGGCCCGGCACCCGGGCGCGGAGCCGCTGTCCCTGATGCCGACCGAGTACTACCAGGACGGGAGGACGGAGTACCGCACGGCGCTCTCCGGCGACCTGGACGACTCGGTGGAGGTCGCGTGGACGGGCGTCGGCGTGGTGCCGCGCACCATCACCGGCGGTGAACTCGCGGGCGCGCAGAGCGCGTTCGGCGGCGGGCACAAGCTGCTCACGATGGACAACTATCCGGTCAACGACTATGCGCAGGACCGGATATTCCTCGGCCCGTACATGGGCAGGGAGCCGGCCGTGGCGTCCGGTTCCGCGGCGGTCCTCGCCACGGCGATGGAGCAGCCTGCCGCGTCCCGGATTCCGCTGTTCACGGCGGCGGACTACGCGTGGAACCCGCGCGACTACCGGGCGCAGGAGTCGTGGAAGGCCGCGATCGACGACCTCGCGGACGGGGACGCGGGCACCGGGCGTGCGCTGCACGCCCTCGCGGGCAACGACGCGTCGTCGGTGCTCGGCGCGGACGAGTCCGCGTACCTGAAGCCGCTCGTCTCGGCGTTCTGGAAGGCCCGTACGACGACGGACGCGGACGCCAACAAGAAGGCGGCGAAGGCGCTGCGGGACGCGTTCACGCAGATGCGCCGCACGCCTTCCGCGCTCGACGGCACGGAGCTCGACGCCGAGGTCCGGCCCTGGTCCGACAAGTTGGGCCGGTACGGGCAGGCGGGCGAGGCCGCGGTCGACATGCTGGAGGCGGCGGGCCGCGGTGACGACGCGGCGGCGTGGAAGGCGGCGCGCCGCCTGTCCGATCTGCGCGGGGACCTCGACGGGGACCGGGTCACGGTCGGCAAGGGCGTCCTCGACCCGTTCCTCGAGCGCGCCGAGAAGGAGTTCGCGTCCTGGTCGGGCACGGACCGCGCGGACGCGGCGAAGGGCCCGAGGGCCGAACTCCCGCGCCCCCGCGCCCTGTCCACGGTCACGGTCATGACGGAGCCCGGCACCTCGGGCACGGTCGAGGCCCACGTCCCCGGCGCCGGCTGGAAGCGCATCGGTTCACTGGCAGCCGGCGGCTTCACGGAACTGAGAACACCCCACACCCGCGCGGACGCACTCCGCGTCACGGGCGCCCCCGACGACGCGGTCTCCCACCTGGTCCCCTGGTACGCGGACACCCCCGACGCCTCCCTCACCCTGGCCCGCACCGAGGCGGACCTGGAGATCGGCGGCAGGACCGAGCAGGTGACCGCGCACCTCACCGGGCAGCGGCCCGACAACGTGCGCGGGCGGCTCACGGCGAAGGCCCCGCACGGCATCAAGGTGGACCTGCCGCACCAGTCCGAACTCCCGCGCGGCACGCAGGTCGACGTGCCGGTGAAGCTGACGGTCCCGGCGTCCACCCCGGCCGGCACGTACGACATCGCCCTCCGCTTCGGCGACGAGACCCGCACCTTCGCGGTGCGCGCCTACCCCCGCACGTCGGGCCCCGACCTGGCCCGCACCGGCAAGGCCTCCTCCTCGGCGGACGAGACCCCGGACTTCCCGGCGTCCGACGCCAACGACGGCAAGTCGTCGACCCGTTGGTCCTCCCCCGCGGCGGACGGCGAATGGTGGCAGGTGAAGCTCGCCGAGCCCACCCGCCTCGGCCTGGTCACCCTCCACTGGCAGGATGCCTACGCCAAGCACTACCGCGTCCAGACCTCCCCCGACGGCCGCACCTGGCGCACGGCGGCCACGGTGAAGGACGGCCAGGGCGGCCACGAGTCGGTCCGCATGGACGCGAAGAACACCCGCTTCATCCGCATCGTGGGCGACAAACGAGCGACGCAGTACGGGTTCTCGTTGTGGAGCGTGGGGGCGTACGGGGTGGCCGACTGACGGCGGTGGCGCCGTTCCTACGACCGCAGCTCCTCGACGAAACGGGTCCAACCGGCCGGAGTGAACCGGACTATGGGCCCGTCGGCGTCCTTCGAGTCACGAACCGCGACGGCCCGGGGAACGTTTCGGGCGACCTCGACGCACTCGCCGCCCGTGTTGCTGTAGCTGGACTTGACGAAGACGAACTGGGACACGAGTCAGATCTCCTGGTGAATCTTGGCGATGAGCTCGGTCGAGTCGCGCTGCGCGAGGCTCAGCCGGGCGGTGCGGTCGAAGAAGTTGCCGTACGCGGCGCTTTCGGCCTCGTTCTCCACCCACACGGTAGACGCGATCGTGTCGGCGTGGACGACGTCGACGGCCGCGGATTCCGCGAACGAGATGATCGTGAACGGCCCGGTGATGCAGGGGTGTCCGCCTGCGTGGTACGGCAGGACCTGGAGTCGGACGTTCGGCAGGTCGGCCACGCTCATCAGGTGCTTCAGCTGAGCCCGCATGACGGCGGCGCCGCCGATCAGTTGCCGCAGCGCGGCCTCCCACACAACGGCGTACACGTGCAAGGGGCGGTCGCCGTGAAGCCGCTCCTGCCGACGCATCCGAACCTCCACGAGACCTTCGATCTCGTCGGGGTCCTCCCAGACTCCGGCCCCCTCGCTGACCGCGAGTGACCTGGCGTACTCAGGAGTCTGGAAGAGCCCGGGGACCAAGGAGAGTTGCCAGGTGCGCAGCTGACTGGCGGCGTCCTCCATCGCGATGTACTCGGTCAGGGTCCCTGCGTTGGGCGCCTGCTGCCACCACCCCTTCGCCTTGCGGCGTTCGCGGTCGAGGCCGGCCAGATCGGTCAGCTTCGCGACGGCCTTGCGGTCGTCCTCGCCGTAGAACTCGCACAGCGCCCGGATGTCCGGGTCCCGCATGGGGACCCATCCGCGCTCCATTTTCACGATCTTCGAGTTGGTCGCGCTGATGGCCTCGGCGGCCTGCTGCTGCGTCCGCCCTGCGGCGTCACGCAAGCGCAGAAGCTCCGCACCGAGCCTTCGCCCCAACACAGTTGAGACCCGATTGCCAAGTTGTGCCGGTCGATTCACCGGCTCAGTGTCACCCAGCGGGCGTCGACTCGTCGACGACCATCACTCGTTGGAGACAATTGTCCCCGAGCCGATTGCGCCCGATCCATCGATCTCGCTACGTTCCGTACTCAACAAGCCACCCGGCGCAGCCAGTTGGCGGAAGTGCACCGGCCTGCCCACCCGCAGGCGCGGCAGAGCCACCGTCGACTACCCGACCGCACATGGAGGTGCGCGTCATGGCCGAACAAGAACGCGAAGGCGAACCCGGCGTTGTCCGTCACGCCGACACCGTCGACTACACACCCGTGGCCCGCAGCGTCCCGATCGCCCGTCGCCGCACCGCTCGCCTCGTGACCGAGTGGGGGCACCCGGGACTCGCCGGGGACACGGCACTCGTGGTGTCGGAGCTGCTCACGAACGCCCTGCTGCACGGCAGCCTCCGCGACCGCCTGATCCGCGTCCACCTCCACGCCACCGACACCGTGCTGCGCGTGGAGGTCAGCGACCCGCGCGGCGAGCGACCGCCGAGTCCGCGCGCGGCCGAGGGCACGGACCAGTTCGGACGGGGTCTGTCACTGGTGGCGGCGCTCGCGGGGCGGTGGGGCTGGGCGCCCCGGAGCGTGGGCAAGACCGTGTACGCGGAATGGGACGCCGCCCCCGTCCTCGTACCGGCGGGCGGCTACTTCGACAGATTCGCCGGTGGGATCGGCGACGCCGCCAGGGACTGGGGGGACGTGGAGGAGGCGTAGGCGGACGGGGCCGACATGGTGGCCGTGGGGTCCGCGGGGGTCTCGCCCTCGGGCTGGGCGGGGACGCCGCCGACGATGCGGATGCCGGCCTCGTCGAAGGCCCGCTTGATGCGCCAGCGCAGTTCGCGGGCGATGGTGAGGGACTTGCCCGGCATCGTCTTCGCGGAGACGCCCACCACCATGGAGTCGAGCAGCACGCTGTCGAGGCCGAGGACCTCGACGGGACCCCACAGCATCTCGTTCCAGGGCTCGTCCTTGCTGATGGTCTCGGCGACCTCGGTGAGCGTCGCCTTCACCTTGTCGAGGTCCTCGTCGGCGCGGACGGTGACGTCGACGGCGGCCGTGGACCAGCCCTGGGAGAGGTTGCCGATCCGCTTGACCTCGCCGTTGCGCACGTACCAGATCTCGCCCTCGGCGCCGCGCAGCTTCGTCACGCGCAGACCGACCTCGATGACCTCGCCGGAGGCCACACCCGCGTCGATCGTGTCCCCGACGCCGTACTGGTCCTCCAGGATCATGAAGACGCCGGACAGGAAGTCGGTGACCAGGTTGCGCGCACCGAAACCGATCGCCACACCGGCCACACCCGCGGACGCGAGCAGCGGCGCAAGGTTGATCTTGAACGCGCCGAGCACCATGAGCGCGGCCGTGCCGAGGATCAGGAACGAGGCCACGGAGCGCAGCACGCTGCCGATGGCCTCCGAACGCTGCCGCCGTCGCTCGGTGTTCACAAGAAGTCCACCGAGTGCCGACGTGGCCCCGCTCTCGCCCCGCCGGTTCATCCGGTCGACGAACTTGGTGATGGCCCGTCGTATCACCGCGCGCAGCACGAACGCGATCACGACGATCAGCAGGATCCGCAGACCGACGCTCAGCCAGGTGGACCAGTTCTGCTCGACCCAGCCGGCGGCCTGACCGGCCTGCTCCTGGGCGTCCTTGAGGGTGGGTTTCGCGGGGTCGGACGAGGCGTCGCTCGCCCCCGTGGCCGACAGGACGGACAAGATCACGGCAGGTACCTCCAGGCGTAGCCATCCGCCCGCCTCGGGACATCGCTCGGGGACAGGAGCGGGCAGACCCACCACACTAACGGGGCATTGTGTGTGGATCGTCGTCATGTTCGAGGGAGAGACGGTGATCACGGACGGGGCCTTTGCCTGGCAAGGGACTCCGCCGGGTCGGAGCCGGGCATGAAGGACGTGTGGTCGAAAACACTCCCAGCCCGTTACGTGGACATGGTGGCGCCATGACCAGCCGTGAGGGGAGACTGGCTAGGAGATCGTCCCGGCGCGAGCCACGCGCCGCCGGCGTACAAGGAGGCATCCGTGCCGCATGTCCTGGTCCTCAACGCGTCGTACGAGCCCCTCGGCGTCGTACCGCTCCGCCGCGCGCTCGTACTCGTCCTCGAGAACAAGGCCACGTGCCTCGAGGAGTCCGGCGCCTTCATGCACAGCGCAACACGTACCGTCGCCGCTCCCAGCGTCGTCCGGCTCAAAAGGTTCGTCCGGGTTCCCTACCGCGGACCCGTTCCGCTGACCCGACGCGCACTGTTCGCCCGTGACGGCGGCCGGTGCATGTACTGCGGTGGCGTCGCAACCAGCGTCGACCACGTGATCCCGCGCAGCCGCGGGGGTCAGCACGCCTGGGAGAACGTGGTGGCGTCGTGCCGCCGCTGCAACCATGTGAAAGCCGACCGCCATCTCGTGGAGATCGGCTGGCGCCTGCGCCACGCCCCCGCCCCGCCGACGGGGCTCGCGTGGCGCATCATCGGGACCGGACATAGGGATCCGCGCTGGCTGCCGTACTTGCAGCCGTTCGGCGCGGACGAGGCCCTGGCCCGGATCGAAGGCATCTCAGCCTGACATCGATCCGGGTCATTCTTGTCCCAGGGGCCGTGCACATGACGTGTGCGGCCCCTTTTTCCTGTGCTCCTCCTGTCCCTGAGCTATTGACGTGCCGTTCATCCGCGGACTACGTTCCTCGCACTCAGATAGGAAACCTTCCTAACAGTACGAGGAGACGGGTCCCCGCCCATGGCTGTCACCCCCGGCACCCCCAGCGTGCTGCGCGCGATGAACGACCGCGCCGCGCTCGACCTCCTCGTCGCCCACGGCCCGCTCACCCGCACCCGCATCGGCGAGCTGACCGGGCTCTCCAAGCCCACGACCTCGCAGCTGCTCGGCCGCCTCGAAGCCGCCGGGCTCGTACGGACCACCGGCAGCCAGACCGGCCGCCCAGGGCCGAACGCCCTGCTGTACGAGATCGAGCCGGGCGCCGCGCACGTCGCCGCCCTCTCCGCCGACCCGACCGGCATCACCGCCGTCGTCGCCGACATCACCGGCGCCGAGCGCGGCCGCCGCCGCATCGAGGCCGACGCCGTCAGCGAGGACGTGCGGCACCGCACCGCCCAGCTCGTCGCCGAGGCCGTCGACGGGGCGCTCGCCCAGGCCGGGCTCGGCCACGGCGACCTCACCGCCACCGTCATCGGAACGCCGGGGGCCATCGACCCCGGCACCGGACGGCTCCGCTACGCCCCGCACCTGCCGGGCTGGCACTCCCGCTCGCTGCGCGACGACCTCGCGCAGGTCCTCGGCACCCCCGTCTCCATCGAGAACGACGTCAACCTCGCCGCCGTCGCCGAGCAGTACGAGGGCGCCGCGCAGGACCACGACGACTTCGTGCTCGCCTACGTCGACGAGGGCGTCGGCGCCGCGATCGTGCTCGGCGGGACGCTGCTGCGCGGGGCGACCGGCGGCGCGGGCGAGATCGGCTACATGCCGCTGCCTGGCGCTCCCCTGGCGCGCGGCGGCTCGGACGCCGTGGCCCGCCCGGACGGGGGCGGCGGGCTCCAGAGCCTCGTCGCCGCCGCCGCGATCCGCGCCCTGGCGGGCGGCGTCAAGGACGTCGGCGAGGCGCTCGCCGTGCCCGGCGTGCTCGACGAGGTGGCGCGGCGGCTCGCGACGGGGCTGGCCGCCGTGGTCGCCGTCGTCGACCCCCAACTCGTCGTCCTGTCCGGGCAGGTGGCCCGGCTCGGCGGCGACGCGCTGCGCGACCGCGTCGAGGAGGAGCTCACCGGTCTCGCCCTGCCCCGGCCGCAGCTGCGCGTCAGCGATCTGCCCGGCGACCCGATCCTCACCGGCGCCCTGCGCACCGCCCTCACCCAGGCCCGCGACACCGTCTTCGACACCAGCAACGCCTGAGTTCATCACACCCCCGCACCTCCCCAACCCCCGTACACGTAAAGGACGTTCGCCATGCCGCGATGGCGCATACCCCTGCGCGCGCCCGTAGGGCTCGCCGCGGCCGGACTGCTGCTCGCCGGCTGCGCCAATCCGAGTACCGGCAGCGCCGCCGACGACCCGACGAAGCCCGTGACGCTGAAGTTCTGGCACGGCTGGTCGGCGCCCGGCGAGGTGAAGGCGATCAACGAGTCGATCGCCCGCTTCGAGAAGCTGCACCCGAACATCAAGGTCGAGGCCACCGGGAACGTCTCGGACGCCACGACCAATCAGGCCCTGCGGGCCGGCGGCGACGAGGCCCCGGACGTCGTGTCGTCGTTCACCACGAACAATGTCGGCCAGTACTGCGACTCCGGGATGTGGGTCGACCTCGATCCGTTCATGAGGAAGACCGGGCTGAAGAAGGAGAAGGTCTTCCCGAAGTCCCTTCTCGACTACACGAGTTATCGCGGGAACCAGTGCGCGCTTCCGCTGCTCGCGGACGCCTTCGGCATGTACTACAACAAGGACGCCTTCAAGGAGGCGGGCATCGCGCGACCGCCGCGCACCATGTCCGAGTTCGTCGCCGACGCGAAGAAGCTCACCGTCAAGGACGGGTCCTCGTACAAGCGCGTCGGTTTCATGCCGGACTTCCGGCTCTACCAGAACAGCCCTGACCGGCTGTTCGCCCAATGGGGCCCCACGTACTTCGACGCGAAGGGCAATTCACGGCTCGCCGAGGAACCGGCCTCGTACGAATTCTTCAAGACCGCGAGGAAACTCCGGGACGCGCAGGGCGGTTACAAGGCACTCGAACGGTTCCGGACCTCGTTCGGCGACGAGATGTCGAACCAGAACGCCTTCCTCAGCGGAAAGCTCGCCATGCACATGGACGGCGAATGGCGCGGCCTCATGCTGAACGAGGCGAAGGCCAAGTTCGACTGGGGCGTCGCCCCGCTGCCCGTCCCCGACGACCAGGCGGAGACGTACGGGCGCGGCTATCTGACCGGAACCGTCACCGGAATCGCGCACAGCAGCAAGCACCAGAACGCGGCCTGGGAACTCGTGAAGTTCCTGACCTCCGACACCGACCAGGTCGTGAAGTTCGCGAACGCCATTCACAACGTGCCGTCGACGTTCGCCGCGCTCACGTCGCCGAAACTGGACGCCGATCCGACGTTCCGCGCCTTCCTCGGCATCGCGAAGAACAAGTACAGCCAGGTGATGCCGCCCTCGACGAACGGCGGCATGTACATCACGCAGCTTCAGGACTTCAGTTACGGCGAGGAGGCCGGCGAGGTCGGCGATCTGCGCAAGGGGCTGAAGCGCCTCGACCAACTCATCGACGCCGACACCCTGCAGTCGCAGAACTGAGGAGCGCGCCATGGCACTCACCCTTTCCCGGCCCGCGCGCCGCAGATGGCGCACGGTGGGCTTCCTCTCGCCCTGGCTGATCGGATTCAGCGTCTTCTTCGCCTATCCGCTGCTCGCCACCGTCTATTTCTCGTTCATGCACTACAACCAGATCAAGGCGCCCACCTTCGTGGGGCTGCGGAACTGGGTGTACGTGTTCCGGGACATGCCGCTGTTCGGGCCCGCGCTGTGGAACACGGTGTGGCTCGTGGTGGTGATGGTGGCGCTGCGCGTGGTGTTCGGGCTCTCGCTCGGACTGCTCGTCACGAAGATCAAGAGCGGTGTCGGCCTCTTCAGGACCGCCTTCTACCTGCCCTATCTCGCGCCGCCCGTCGCCGCGACCGTCGCCTTCGTCTTCCTGCTCAACCCCGGCTCCGGACCGGTCAACGAGATCCTCGCCAAGGTCGGCATCGAGGGCCCCAACTGGTTCAACGACCCGTCCTGGGCCAAGCCCTCGCTCGTCCTGCTCTCGCTGTGGGGCATCGGCGACCTCATGGTCATCTTCATGGCCGCGCTGCTCGACGTACCGAAGGAGCAGTACGAGGCCGCCGACCTGGACGGCGCGGGAGCCTTCGCCAAGTTCCGCTACGTGACGTGGCCCTCGATCACCCCGATCGTCATGTTCGCCGTGGTGACGGGCGTCGTGCAGACCATGCAGTACTACACGCAGGCCCTCGTCGCCGGAAAGATCGCGTCGGGCGTCTCGATCGGCCCCGGCACCGTCATCCAGCCGGGATACCCCGATCACTCGACGCTCACCGTCCCGCAGCTCGTCTACTCGATGGGCTTCCAGAACTTCAACACCGGCGCGGCGTGCGTGCTCTCGCTCGTCCTGTTCGCCATTGCCATGGCCGTGACCACGCTGCTCATGCGCAAGCGCTCGGGTCTGCTCGCGGCGGAGGACTGATCGACATGACCACGACGACACTGACACCGGCTCCGTCCGTCACCGCCTCGGGGTCCGCCCCCGAGCGCGGCCCCGCCGCGCGCCGCGCCCGCCGGCAGCGGGTCCTCCACTGGATCGCCGTGCACAGCATCGCGATCGCCGTGGCGCTGCTCTTCGTCCTCCCCTTCGTGTTCGTCTTCCTCACCTCGGTGATGAGCGACGGGCAGGCGATGAGCGGCGACCTGTGGCCGGACTCCTGGCACTGGGAGAACTACAAGGCGGTCCTGGAGACCGACGGCTTCCTCGACTGGTGGAAGAACTCGCTGCTCTACGCGGGTCTGGGCACGCTCTTCACGGTGTGCTCGGCGATCCCCGTCGCGTACGCGCTCGCCAAGTTCCGCTTCCGGGGCCGGCGCACGGCGATGATCCTCGTCATCTCGACGATGATGCTGCCGCCGCAGGTCATCGTGATCCCCATGTACCTGGTGTGGGCACAGCAGTTCCACCTCGCGGGGACGCTGTGGCCGCTGATCATCCCGATGGCGTTCGGCGACGCGTACTCGATCTTCCTCCTCCGCCAGTTCCTCCTGACGATCCCGAAGGAGTACATCGAGTCGGCGAAGGTCGACGGCTGCGGCGAGCTGCGCACGCTGCTGCGGATCGTGGTGCCGATGGCGAAGCCTGGCATCGCCGCCGTCGCCCTCTTCCAGTTCTTCTACTGCTGGAACGACTACTTCGGGCCGCAGATCTACGCGGCCCAGAACCCGGCTTCCTGGACGCTGAGCTACGGCCTGGAGTCGTTCAAGTCCGCGCACAGCGTCAACTGGAACCTGACGATGGCGGCCACCCTCCTGGTGATGGCGCCGGTCTGCCTAGTCTTCTTCTTCGCACAGAAGGCCTTCGTCGAAGGCGTCACCCTCACCGGAGTAAAGGGCTAAGGGATTTCCATGAAACTCGCCGTGGTCGGCGGAGGGTCGACCTACACACCCGAACTCATCGACGGATTCGCGCGGTTGCGGGACACCCTGCCGATCGAGGAGCTGGTCCTCGTCGACCCGGCGGCGGACCGCCTGGAACTCGTCGGCGGCCTGGCCCGCCGCATCTTCGCCAAGCAGGGCCACCCCGGCGTCATCCGGACGACGTCGGACGTGGACGCGGGCGTCGCCGACGCGGACGCGGTCCTCCTCCAGCTCCGCGTCGGCGGCCAGGCCGCCCGCAACCAGGACGAGACGTGGCCGCTGGAGTGCGGCTGCGTCGGCCAGGAGACGACCGGCGCGGGCGGCCTCGCGAAGGCGCTGCGCACGGTCCCGGTCGTCCTCGACATCGCCGAACGCGTACGCCGCGCCAACCCGGACGCCTGGATCATCGACTTCACCAACCCGGTCGGCATCGTGACGCGGGCGCTGCTCCAGGCCGGGCACAAGGCGGTCGGCCTGTGCAACGTGGCGATCGGCTTCCAGCGCAAGTTCGCGAGGCTCCTCGACGTGGCGCCCTCGCAGGTGCACCTGGACCACGTCGGCCTCAACCACCTGACGTGGGAGCTGGGGGTGCGCCTCGGCGGCCCCGGCGGCGAGAACGTCCTGCCGCGCCTGATCGCCGAGCACGGCGACGCGATCGCCGACGACCTGCACATGCCGCGCGTGCTGGTCGACCGCCTCGGCGTCGTCCCGTCCTACTACCTGCGCTACTACTACCAGCACGACGAGGTCGTACGAGACCTGCGCACCAAGCCGTCCCGCGCCGCGCAAGTGGCCGAGATGGAGCGCGAGTTGCTGAAGATGTACGGCGACCCGACGCTCGACGAGAAGCCGGAACTGCTCGCCAAGCGCGGCGGCGCCTTCTACAGCGAGGCGGCCGTCGACCTGGCGGCGTCATTGCTGGGCGGCGGGGGCTCCCCGCACCAGGTGGTGAACACGTACAACAACGGCACGCTCCCCTTCCTCCCCGACGACGCGGTGATCGAGGTCCAGGCGTCGGTCGACGCGAAGGGCGCGAAGCCCCTGCCCGTACCGGCGCTCAATCCGCTCTACGCGGGCCTGATCGCGAACGTGACGGCGTACGAGGACCTGGCCCTGGAGGCGGCGCTCAAGGGCGGCCGGGACCGCGTCTTCAAGGCTCTCCTCTCCCACCCCCTCATCGGCCAGATCGAGTACGCGGAGAAGCTCACGGACGAACTGATCGCGCACAACCGGGAGCACCTCGCGTGGGCATGACGGTCCTCGCCATCGACGCGGGGAACAGCAAGACCGACGTCGCGGTGGTCGCGGCCGACGGCACCGTCGTCGGCGCGGCCCGCGGCGGCGGCTTCCAGCCGCACCGCTCGAACGCCGAACCGGCGGTGGACGTCCTGGCGGAAGCGGTCGACCGGGCGTACGCGCAGGCGGGCGTGGCATCGGTCGACCACGTGTCGGCGTGCCTGGCCAACGCCGACCTGCCCGTGGAGGAGGAGCAGTTGGCCCGCGCCCTGACCGCGCGCCGCTGGGGCTCCCGGGTCGACGTCCGCAACGACACCTTCGCCGTGCTGCGCGCGGGCCTCCTGGAGGACGCCGAACCGCGCGGCGTCGCGGTCGTGTGCGGCGCGGGCGTCAACTGCGCGGGCATGCTCCCGGACGGCCGCACGGCCCGCTTCCCGGCGATCGGCCGCCTGTCGGGCGACTGGGGCGGCGGGGGCGGTCTGGCGGAGGAGGCCATCTGGTTCGCGGCGCGCGCGGAGGACGGCCGGGGCGACCCGACGTCCCTGATGCAGGCGCTCCCGGCCCACTTCGGCCTGCCCACCATGTACGCCCTGATCGAATCCCTCCACCTGGGCCGCATCCCCTCGGCCCGCCGCCACGAACTCACCCCCGTCCTCTTCGCGACGGCGGCCGCGGGCGACGCGGTGGCCGGCGCCCTGGTCGAGCGCATGGCGGACGAGGTGGTGTCGATGGCGACGGTGGCCCTCCGCCGCCTCGACCTCCTGGAGGAGCGGGTCCCCGTCCTCCTGGGCGGCAGCGTCCTGGCGGCCCAGCACCCCCAACTCAACGGTCGCGTCACCATGTTGCTGTCCGCCGCAGCACCTCGCGCGATCCCCCGGGTGGTGACCGAACCTCCGGTCCTGGGCGCGGCTCTCTTGGGTCTGGACGCGACAGGAGCCCCTCCAGAGGTGCACGCGCGCCTGCGCGCTCATTACGCGCATTCAAGCCCTGCCGGACAACAATCGAGCCCCGCCGGCGATTGAGGCGCACCACCCAACGGGGAACCGAACCCCCCGCCCCCACGTGTTCCCCAGCGGAGCGCTTCCGCACAAGATCCAGTCAATGCCCGTGCGGATGTCAGTCGCCCAAGCGATACTTGCGACCGACGTACGACCATGGGGGAGGGTCGAAGTGACATACCCGTCGAACGGGAGCGTGGCGCCGCCGGAGCGCCCCGCCGCCCCGCCACCGATGCCGGGCGTGCCACCGCAGACACAGCGGGGCGCGGGCGCACCCGGCGGTCCCGGCGCGCCCGCGCCCCGGCGGCGCACCGCCTGGGCGGAGGGCGTGGACCGGCTGAAGGCGGGGGCCACGACGGAGCCGGGCAGGCTCCGCATCATCGGGGCCGTGCTCGCGCTGCTCGTCGTGGCGTTCGGCGCGGCGACGGCCTGGCAGATGACGGACCGTTCGACGGCGGCGGACGACGTGCTGCACTCGAGCCAGCCGCTGACCGCGGACGCCGCGGACATCTACCGTTCGCTCGCGGACGCCAACACGGCGGCGTCCAGCGGGTTCCTGGCGGGGGGCCAGGAACCGGCGGCGGCCCGCGACCGGTACGAGCGGGACATAAGGAACGCGGCGGACAAGCTGGTGACGGCCGCGGCGAGCACCGACCCGGGAACCCGTTCCGCGGACACGATCGCAAAGCTGAACAAGCTGCTGCCCCAGTACAAGGGCCTCATCGAGCGGGCCCGCGCCAACAACCGGCAGGGCTTCCCGCTGGGCGGCGCGTATCTGCGGTACGCGAACACGAAGATGCAGACCGAGATGCTGCCCGCCGCCGAGGACCTCTACAAGACGGAGAACAAGCGGCTGCGCGACGACTACGACGCGGCGACGCCGTACCCGTGGATCGCGATCGTGCTCGGCGTGGTCGCCCTCGGCGGTCTCGCCTGGGCGCAGCGGCGCAACTACCGTCGTACGAACCGGGTGTTCAACCAGGGGCTGCTCGCCGCCACCGCCGCGTCGACCGTGGTGCTGCTGTGGCTCGTGGTCGGACACACGGTCGCCCGCAGCGGACTGAGTTCCTCCTACGATCATGGCGTACGGTCCTTGAACGTGTTGCACGACGCGAGCATCGCGTCCCTGAAGGCGCGGGGCAGCGAGAACCTGACGCTGGTCAGCCGCGGCGCCGAGACGGTGTCGGTGAACGGCGAGACGAAGGACAAGTACGACGTCGACTTCCAGCGCCAGATGACGCTGCTCGCGGCGAAGCTGACGTCGGCCGGGTCGCTGGCCGACGACGCGTCGGGCAAGAAGCCGGTGGCGGGGGCGAACGCGAGCATGAAGGCATGGCTCGGACGCCACAAGGAGGCCCGTGAGCAGGACGACGCGGGCAACTACCAGGGCGCGCTCAACAAGATCATCGGTTCGAAGAAGGACAAGCCGACGGGTGAGTGCTTCGATCTGGTGGACAAGAATCTGGACACGGCCCTCGCGCACGAGCAGCGCCAGTTCAGCGCGGACGCGGGCGACGGGCGGGACGCGATGACCGGGCTGCCGGTGGGCGCCGCGGTGCTCGCGGTGCTCGCCGCGGGCGGCGCGGTGCTCGGCATCGGGCGCAGGCTTTCGGAGTACCGGTGAGAGGGGGTGCAGCGATGGAGGAGCGAGGGGCGGCACGGAAGGTGACTCTGCGCGGCTGGGGCGGCGTGGCCGCCATGGCGGTGGCCTGTGCCCTGACGGCGGTGTTCGCGCTGCTGCTCCCGGTGACGCAGCAGCGCCCCGCCGACGGCAAGGGCACGACGACGAGCTACGCGTCGGGCGGGGTCGCCGAGGGCCGGCAGGCCAGGGCCGAGGACTGCGACCCCGGCGTCGAGGGCAAGGAGCCGGAGCGCAGCCTCAGGCCGTCGGGCAGCGAGAGCGGCAGCGCGGTGCGGGCCATCAAGGACCGCGGCTATCTCTCGGTCGGCGTCGACCAGAACAGCTACCGCTGGGGGTACCGGGACCCCAACAGCACGGCGAAGACCAGCGAGTTGGAAGGCTTTGACATCGATCTCGCGCACGAGATCGCGGGCGAGATCCTCGGCGACAAGGACGCGATCCGGTTCCGCGCCATACCGACGAACGAGCGGATCCCCGCGATCCAGCGCGGCGACGTCGACATGGTGGTGCGCACGATGACCATCAGCTGCGACCGCCTCGAGGACGTCGCGTTCTCCACGGCGTACTTCCAGACCGGCCAGCAGGTGCTCGCCCCGAAGTCCTCGAAGATCGAGGGCTACGGGCCGACGCTCGCGGGCAAGCGGGTGTGCACGGCGGCTGGTTCGACGGCCGAGTCCTCGCTGCGGGACGGCCAGAGGAAGCCCGTCGACGACGGCGGTCTGCCGCGCAGCACCGACATCTCCACGACGGTGCCGAACCAGCTGGACTGCCTGGTGCGGCTCCAGCTCGGCGAGGTCGACGCGGTGGTCACCGACGGCGCGCTCGCGGCGAGCCAGGCCGCGCAGGACCCGACGGTGGAGCTGAAGGGCGAGCCGTACACCAAGGAGTTCTACGGCGTCGCCATGAAGAAGGGCGCCGACGACCTGGTGCGCAGGGTCAACCAGGTGCTGGTCGACTACCGCAAGTCGGACGGCTGGCAGGACTCCTACGACCAC
The DNA here is from genome assembly GCF_052245995.1 of Streptomyces sp. SDT5-1. Lineage (NCBI taxonomy): Bacteria > Bacillati > Actinomycetota > Actinomycetes > Kitasatosporales > Streptomycetaceae > Streptomyces > Streptomyces sp. SDT5-1. Next base: position 3,312,870 of record NZ_CM125963.1, read on the forward strand.
TGGCTCAAGCCGGCGCTCGGCCCCTCGTCGGGGCCGCCCGCACCCAAGTACAAGTAACGCTCGGCAGGGACTGGAACAGGCTCGGGAAAGCGAGAGGTGATCGATGGGCGTCACGGGACCCGCCGGCCCAGTGATGGACCGGGACGAGGTGGACCGTGCCCTGGCCCGGCTCGGCGCGGAGCACGAGGCGATCGAGACGTCCCTGCTCGCCCTCCAGGACCACGCGGGGCGCAGACTCCTGGAGGGCGCCCGTCTCACCGGGACGACGCAGGAGCGCTGGGCCTCGGCCGAGCAGGAGATCACGCTGCTGTGGGCGTACTTCGACGCGTACGCGGACGCGCTGCGCACGGCGCGGGAGATCCGCTCGCGGCGCCGGATCCCCAACAGGGCCGACCTGGTGGAGCTGACGGAGCTGCTGCGCGGCGAGTCCGTCACGATCGCCCCGACGCCGAGCGCGGGCGGCACCTCGCCGTCGATCACCGGTCCCGCGAAGCTGTCCGAGCGGTTCACGCTCGCGGCGCTCGTCGACCGGATGAACACGCTGTACGCGTCGTCCCTCGACATGGTGGTGGCGGCGGACGCGGTGTGGTCGGCGCTGCCCGCCCGGATAGACCTGCTCGCGGCCGAGCTGGGCCGCACCCGGCAGCTCGCGCACTCCGTGGGGGTGCGCCCCGGTGAGCACCCGGCGGGCGACGACCTGGAGCGGATCACCCGCACGCTGACCCGGCTGCGCGAGGAAGTGGTCTCGGACCCGCTCACGTACTGGCGGAAGGCGGCGGGGAGTTCTGCGCCCGGCGGCGGCCGCCCCGACACGACGGCGTACGACAGGGAGGCGCGCGCCCTGGAGGACGTGCGGCGGGAGATCGAGGCCGTGCTGACCGTCCGGCAGGACGCGGAGGTGCGGCTCGGCAGGCTGCGGGACGTGCTGTCGCGCGCGGACCGCACGCTCGCGGAGGCGCGGTCCGCGCGCGGCGAGGTACTGGCGAAGATAGCCGGTTCGGACGTGCCCGCGGTGTCGGGTCCGCCGACGGTGCTCCAGGAGCAGTTGGCGACAGCGGCCGAGTACCGCAGGAACGGCCAGTGGAACCGGCTCTCGCCGCTCCTGGAGTCCCTGGAGTCGAAGGCCGAGGACGAACTGCTGCGGGCGCGCGAGTCGTTGACGGCGGTGACGGCCCCGCTGGCGGTCCGTGCGGAGCTGCGCGGCAGGCTTGACGCGTACAAGGCGAAGGTGGCGCGGCTCGGTTTCGCCGAGGACCCGTTCCTGGTGGAGCGGTACGACGCGGCGCGCCGCATGCTGTGGAGCGCGCCGTGCAATCTGCGGGCGGCGGAGGCGGCGGTGCTGCGGTATCAACGGGCGGCGGCGGACGCGCTGGCCGCCCCGGCGGACAGATCGACCAGGGGGGAGTCGTGAGCGTGGCGGCACAGAGGTGCACCAGGGCCGGTTGCACCGGCTCGTACGAGGACATGGGCGGGGAGCTGTACTGCGACACGTGCGGCCTGAAGCCGGCGGCGCCGGTCGTGGGCCCCGGTGGTGACAGCGCCGCGACGCACCGCCCGGCCGTCCGCCCGCAGGGCCCGCCCGTCGCGGCCCCCGCTCAGGCGTCCTCCTGCCAGCGGCCAGGCTGTTCGGGCTCGTACGAGGACATGGGCGGCGGCGAGCTGTACTGCGACGTGTGCGGGCTCGCGCCCGTGGTGTCGCCGAGCGGCATGGTGGCGTCGCCGCCCACCGGGATCGCGGGCGGCGGTCACCGCGGCTCGCAGAGCTCCGGTTCGCGGGCCTCGGCCCGGGCGTCGTCGCGCTCCTCGCAGTCCCGCAGGTCGGTGTCGGGGCGGCTGTCCCGCTCCCTGTCGGGGAGTTCGACGTCGCGGTCGGTGTCGGTGCGCAGCTCCGGGGCGGGCGCGAGCGGTTCGGGCCGGGCGCGGCTCGGCGTGGGTCTCGTCGACGTGCCGGACGTGCCGCGCCCCGACCCGCGCGCGATGGTGCAGGAGCATCCGGAGGTGCCCGAGCGGAAGCGGTTCTGCTCGCGCTCCGACTGCGGCGCGCCGGTGGGCCGTTCGCGCGGCGACCGCCCCGGCAGGACCGAGGGCTTCTGCACCAAGTGCGGGCACCCGTACTCCTTCGTGCCGAAGCTGTCCACGGGCGACGTCGTGCACGGCCAGTACGAGGTGGTGGGCTGTCTGGCGCACGGCGGCCTCGGCTGGGTGTATCTCGCCGTGGACCGCGCGGTGTCGGACCGCTGGGTGGTGCTCAAGGGCCTGCTCGACACGGGCGACCAGGACGCGATGGCCGCCGCCATCTCGGAGCGCCGCTTCCTCGCCGAGATCGAGCACTCGAACATCGTCCGCATCTACAACTTCGTCGAGCACCTCGACCAGCGCACCGGCTCCCTGGACGGCTACATCGTCATGGAGTACGTGGGCGGCAAGTCCCTCAAGGAGATCGCCAACGAGCGGCGCACCCCGGAGGGCAGGCGCGACCCGCTGCCGGTGGAGCAGGCGTGCGCGTACGGCATCGAGGCCCTGGAGGCGCTCGGCCATCTGCACAGCCGCAACCTGCTGTACTGCGACTTCAAGGTGGACAACGCGATCCAGACCGAGGACCAGCTCAAGCTCATCGACATGGGCGCGGTCCGCAGGATGGACGACGACGAGAGCGCGATCTACGGGACGGTCGGCTTCCAGGCGCCCGAGGTCGCGGAGGTCGGCCCTTCGGTCGCCTCCGACCTCTACACCGTGGCCCGTACGCTCGCGCTGCTCACGTTCGACTTCCAGGGCTACACGACGGTCTTCGCGGACTCGCTGCCCGATCCGGACAACATCGAGGTGTTCCGCAGGTACGAGTCGTTCTACCGGCTCCTGGTGCGCGCCACCGACCCGGACCCGGCCCGCCGTTTCGCGTCCGCGCAGGAGATGGCGGAGCAGCTGACGGGTGTGCTGCGCGAGGTCGTCGCCCTGCAGACGGGCCGGCCGCGGCCCGCCCTGTCCACGCTGTTCGGGCCCGAGGTGAAGGTCACCGACACGGAGCTGTTCGGGCGTCTGGAGGGCGAGGTGTCGCCGCTCGGCGCACGGCAGGTCCCCGTACGCGCGCGGAAGAAGGCGGGGGCGCTCGCCGCGCCGCCCGTGCCGGCCGCGCTGCCGCCGTCGTCGGCCGAGCTGCTCAGGCCGCTCCAGGCGCAGGGCACCGCGCTGGCGCTTCCGGTGCCGCGCGTCGACCCGGCCGATCCGAACGCCGGGTTCCTCGCGGGCCTGATGGCGTCGGCGCCCGCCGAGCTGATCGCGGCCCTGAACGCCGCGCCGACCGGATCGCTCGAACTGCGGCTGCGCGAGCTGCGGGCCCGCCTGGAGATGGGCGAGCTCGACTCGGCGGCGCGGGGCCTCGCCGCCCTGGAGGCCGACCACCCCGACGACTGGCGGGTGGTCTGGTACCGGGGCGTCGCGGCGCTCGCGACCGGCGACCACACGAACGCGGCGCTGTCCTTCGACGCCATATACGACGCGTTCCCCGGCGAGCCGGCGCCGAAGCTGGCGCTCGGCGTGTGCGCGGAGGTCCTCGGCCAGCTCGACAACGCGGCGGAGTACTACCGCCTGGTGTGGTCGACCGACCCGAGCTACGTGAGCGCGGCGTTCGGCCTCGCGCGCGTGCAGCTCGCGTCCGGCGACCGGGGCGGCGCCGTGCGCACCCTGGAGTCGGTGCCCGAGTCGTCGATCCACTACACGGCGGCGCGGGTCGCCGCGGTGCGGGCCCGGCTGCGCGGCCGCACGGCGCAGGGCGCGAACGGCGAGCCGCTGCTGCACGATCTGACGGCCGCCGCGGGGCAGGTCGAGGCGCTCGACTCGTTCGGCCTCGACGCGGTGCGCCGCGAGCAGTTGTCCACCGAGGTGCTCGGCACGGCCCTGGACTGGGTACTCTCCGGTAGGCAGGGTTCCGGTCCTCCGCAGGGCCCCGCGCGTACGGTGGTGCTCGGCAGCGATCTGGACGAGCGCGGTCTCCGGCTCGGTCTCGAGCGCTCGTACCGGACCCTGGCCAGGCTCGCTCAGCGCGGCGAGGAGAGGATCGAACTGGTGGAGCGGGCCAACCGCTACCGCCCCCGGACGTGGGTGTGAGGATGTCGCAGACGCACAAGGCGGCCGCAATGTCAGTGTGTCCGAGCTGCGAGGAGCCTCTGGAGGAGGCCGATCGCTTCTGCGGGGCGTGCGGATACGACCTGTCCTCCACGGAGCGTCCGGCGCGCCCGGCCGACTCCGGTGACGCGGCGGCGGCCGAGGCGCCCGTCTCCGTCGAGGAGCCCGCATCCGTCGAGTGGCCGGCCGCTCCCGAGCTCGACAGCTCCGACCAGCCCGCGCCGGTGCACCTGCCGACGGATCTCCAGGGCACCGACTCCGGCGGCTCCGAACTCCCCGCCGCCGTACGCTTCGACGGCCCGGACGCCGACGACGACGGGTTCAGGATCGCCGCGCCCGATCCGCGCACGGCGACGCCCGAGCAGCTGGAGGCGGCGACTCCCCCGGCCGGCACCAAGCTGTGCGTGGCCTGCCGCGCCGGGCACGTCGACCCGGACGGCTACTGCGAGAACTGCGGGCACGCCCAGCCGCGCGAACGCGACCACATGGAGCAGGAGTTGGGCGCCGTCGCCGCGGTCAGCGACCGGGGCCTGCGCCACCACAGGAACGAGGACTCGTTCGCCATCTCGTCCGCCGCGCTGCCCGACGGCTCCCCCGCCGTCGTCGCCGTGGTCTGCGACGGGGTGTCGTCCGCGACCCGCCCCGACGACGCGTCGCTCGCCGCGTCCCGCGCCGCCACGGAGGCGCTGCACGAGGCGCTGCCGCGCGGCACGCACCCGCAGCAGGCGATGCACGAGGCGATCGTCGCGGCGGCCGAGTCGGTCAACGCGCTGGCGGACGAGCCGGAGACGGCCCGCGAGCACAAGCCGCACCAGAACGCCCCGGCCTGCACGTTCGTCGCGTCCGTCGTCACCAAGGAGCTGCTGATCGTCGGCTGGATCGGCGACTCCCGCGCCTACTGGGTGCCGGACGACCGCGAGGCGCCCGCGGCCCGGCTCACCGAGGACGACTCGTGGGCCGCGCAGATGGTCGCGACGGGCCTGATGAGCGAGGCGGAGGCGTACGCGGACGAGCGGGCGCACGCGATCACGGGCTGGCTCGGCGCGGACGCGTACGAACTGGAGCCGCACACCGCGTCGTTCAAGCCGGACCGGGCCGGCACCGTCGTGGTCTGCACCGACGGGCTGTGGAACTACGCGGAGTCGGCCGACGAGATGGCCCGCGTGCTGCCCGCCGACGCCTCCGGGCGTCCGCTGCACGCGGCGCAGGTGCTGGTCGGCCACGCCCTCGACGGCGGGGGCCACGACAACGTAACAGTGGCGGTGCTGCCGTTCCCCGTCCCGCAGTCGGGGGCAGGATCGGCGTAGCGCGGGACACAGCGCGCGAAATGGTCTTGTTCAGGGGGGACATGACGCCATGGCCAACTTCTCGAAGTCGCACGTGCCGCAGTTCACCGTCGAGGTCTACCAGAACGAGTATCTGCCGGAGGGCGGCCGCGAGGTCAACGCGATCGTCACGGTGACCTCGACCGGGGGCGGCACCGTGGGCGGCGCGGTCAGCGCGCCGCACCTCTACAGCGTGCCGACGGGCGGCGCGGACGCCGCGGTGGCGCTGATGGTGGACTGCTCGGGTTCGATGGACTACCCGCCGACCAAGATGCGGGGTGCGCGCGAGGCGTCGGCCGCGGCGATCGACGCGCTGCGCGACGGCGTGCACTTCGCGGTGATCGCGGGCACGCACGTGGCCGACGAGATCTATCCGGGGGGCGGGCGGCTCGCCGTCGCGGACGACACCACCCGCGCGCAGGCGAAGAAGGCGCTGCGCAAGCTGTCCGCGGGCGGGGGCACCGCGATCGGCACGTGGCTGCGGCTCGCCGACCGGCTGCTCGGCTCGGCGGACGTCTCGATCAGGCACGGCATCCTGCTCACCGACGGGCGCAACGAGCACGAGGAGCCGGAGGAGCTGCGCGCCGCCCTCGACGCCTGCGCGGGCCGCTTCACCTGCGACGCCCGCGGCGTCGGCACGGACTGGGAAGTGAAAGAGGTCACGGGCGTCGCCTCCGCGCTGCTCGGCACCGCCGACATCGTCGCCGACCCGGCGCACCTCGCCGAGGACTTCACGCAGATGATGGAGACCGCGATGGGCAAGGAGGTCGCGGACGTCGCGCTGCGGCTGTGGACGCCGATCGACTCCGAGATCGCCTTCGTGAAGCAAGTGGCGCCCACCGTCGAGGAGTTGACGGAGCGCCGCACCGAGGCGGGCCCGCGGGCCGGGGACTATCCGACGGGCTCCTGGGGCGACGAGTCCCGCGACTACCACGTGTGCGTGCGGGTCCCGGACGCCGAGATCGGCCGGGAGATGCTCGCGGCCCGGGTGTCCCTGGTGATCCCGCAGCCCGACGGCTCCGCGCAGACCCTCTCGCAGGGTCTCGTGCGTGCGGTGTGGACGGACGACATGGCAGCCTCTACGTCGATCAACCCGCAGGTCGCCCACTACACGGGCCAGGCGGAACTGGCACAAGCCATCCAGCAGGGACTCGACGCCCGCAAATCGGGCGATGTGGACGGGGCGACCGCGAAACTGGGCCGCGCGGTGCAGCTCGCGGCCCTGTCGGGGAACGCCGATACGGCCAAGCTGCTTTCGAAGGTGGTGGACGTGGTGGACGCCGCGGAAGGTACTGTTCGATTGAAGGCGAAGGTCGCGGAGGCCGACGAGATGACTCTCGAAACCCGGTCGACCAAGACGGTTCGCGTCAAAAAATAACCACCCACGTACTACGGCAAGCCCTGCTTGCACTTGATGGAAAGGGGGAAGCGCCGACATGCCGACCTGCCCGAACGGACACCAGTCGGGTTCCGACGACTGGTGCGAGGTCTGCGGTCACCGCATGGCCGGTGCCGTGCCCCCGCCCCCTCCTCCGCCGCCCCCGGCCTCCGGCTACGGCTATCCGCAGCCGCCCGCGCCGCAGGCACCGCAGAGTGGGGCCGGCACGCCCGAACTGTGCCCGCAGTGCCGTACGCCGCGTGAGGGCGGCGCGCCGTTCTGCGAGGAGTGCCGCTGGAACTTCCTCACGAACACGGCGACGTCGTACACCCCCGCGGCCCCGAACCCGCCGCTGCCCACGTCGGGCGGCCAGGGCGGTCCCGGCGGCCCGAGCGGTCCCGGTGGCCCCGGTGCGCCCGGTTTCCCGGGGCAGCAGGAGCCGCAGGGCCCGAACCCGGCGCTCCGCTTCCAGCAGCAGCCGGGCCCCGACTCGTACGAGTACCAGGGCTCGCGGCCCTCGCAGATCAACCGGCCCGCCGAGCCGATCCCCTCGCCGTCCTTCGACGGTCCGGGGGCGAACGAGACGGGTGGCGCGCCGCACGGGTTCCAGCAGCAGGCCCCGGCCCCCGCGCCCGCTCCGCCGGGTCCGCCCGCGCAGCCCGGCCCGCCGCCCGGTCAGCCGGGTCCCCCGCAGGGTCCGCACGGCCAGCCGGGCCCGCCGCCCGGTCCGCACGGTCAGCCCGGTCCGCCGCAGGGGCCCGCGCAGCCCGTGCAGCCGGGGCCCATGCAGCCCCCGCCGCCCGGGTTCCCGCAGCATCAGGACCCGCAGGGTCCGCCGCCGCCCCCGCCGGCCGACCCGTCGTTCGGTGGTGGCGGTACGGGTGGGGACGACTGGATGCTGTCGCCGCCGTCGGATCCGCAGGGCGGGCCCTCGACGACCCCGCCGCCGTTCCAGCAGCAGCCTCCGCAGCCGCAGGGGCCGGTGACATGGTCGGCGACGATCGGTCCCGACCGCGACTACTTCATGGCGATGATGCAGCGCAGCGGCCCCGAGGCGTCGGGGCTCAACCTGCCCGCGTACTCGCCGGAGCAGCAGCGTCAGCTCACCGGGAACCAGCTGTCGATCGGCCGGCGCCGGCACTCCACCGGGGAGTCCCCCGACATCGACCTGTCGGTGCCGCCGGAGGACCCGGGCGTCTCGCACCAGCACGCGGTGCTCGTGCAGCAGCCGGACGGCACGTGGGCGGTCGTCGACCAGAACTCGACGAACGGCACGACCGTCAACGGCGGCGACGAGCCGATTCAGCCGTTCGTGCCGGTGCCGCTCCAGGACGGTGACCGGGTGCACGTCGGAGCGTGGACGACGATCACGATCCGGCGCGGCTGAGCCCACCGGTCGTAGCGATGTTGCCGGGTGCCCTACGGGGTGCCCGGCAACTCCCATGTGTGGGGGCCTTCCGGATCGTCGAGCCACGCCCACTGGCGGCCGTCGCCGCGCACCGTCACCCCGAACCGCTCCCGCTCCGGCCTGCCCTCCCGCTCCCACAGCTCGAGCACGTCGCGCGGCTCGCGGCGGCCCGACGTCAGCGTCAGCAGGAACCGGAACAGCTCGTCGCGGAGCACGGGGTGCGGCAGGCCCGAGAGCGACGGCTCCGGCTCGCGGCCCACGCCGCCGCGCAGCGCCATGAAGTACGCGGACGTGTGCAGGAACCGCCCCTGCGCCCGCTGTCCGTCCTCCGCCACGTCGAGGGCCACGATCCCGGTCGACAGGGGCGCGAGGATCCGCCCGCGGGGCGCGCACTGGCCCAGCCACTCCCCCGGCACGGCGCGCAGCGCGCACGTCGCCATGATCCGGTCGTACGGCGCCCGCTCCGGCCAGCCGCGCGCCCCGTCGCCGGTGACGACGGTCGTGGGGTGTCCGGCGGCGGCGAGGTGGGCCCGAGCGGATTCGGCGACCTCCGGGTCGAGGTCGACGGACGTGACGTTCCCCGCACCGACCCGGTGCGCGAGCAGCGCCGCGTTGTATCCGGTCCCCGCCCCGATCTCCAGGACCCGGTCCCCGTCCCGCACCCGCAGCCCCACCAGCATCCGCGCCATCAACGACGGCTGGCTGCTCGACGACACCAGCTCGCCGTCCCGCAACCGGGTGGCCAGCGGCTCGTCGGCGTAGGCGCCCCGCAGCCACCGCTCCCGCCGCTTCGGATCGGGGTGCTCACCCCACAGCCGCTCGTACCCGCCGGGCACGCCCACGAAGTAGTACGGCACGAACAGATGCCGCGGCACCTCGGCGAACGCCTCCCGCCACACCGGGTCCTCGTCCCAGGCCCCACTGTGATCGATCTCGCGCACGAGCCCGGCCCGCGCCCGTACAGCGAGCCGCTCGAGGTCCCGGGTGTGCTCTGCGCCCATATGTCCACTGTCCTGCGCCCCATCGGAATCGGCGAGCCCTGTTCCGGTGCCGGACGGGCTTCGGACAGGCCCTAGGACCCGAGTCCTGGGCCGGTGCGTCTGAGAGCATGGAGGGGTGACTGAGATCCCGCGCGACACGCTTCAGGAGCAGACGTTCTACGAGCAGGTGGGTGGCGAGGAGACGTTCCGCCGCCTCGTGCACCGCTTCTACGAGGGCGTCGCCCAGGACGAGCTGCTGCGCCCCATGTACCCGGAGGAGGACCTGGGCCCCGCGGAGGAGCGCCTCGCGCTGTTCCTCATGCAGTACTGGGGCGGCCCCCGCACCTACAGCGACAACCGCGGCCACCCGCGCCTGCGCATGCGGCACGCCCCGTTCCAGGTCGACCGCGCGGCCCACGACGCGTGGCTGAAGCACATGCGGGTCGCCGTGGACGAGCTCGGCCTCTCCGAGGAGCACGAGCGCACGCTGTGGAACTACCTCACGTACGCGGCGGCGTCGATGGTGAACACGGCGGGCTGAGCCCGGCCATGTGAGGCGCGGGGTCCGGCGCGGGCCCCGCGTTTCCGCTCACGCGGGGCTGAGGGAGATCCCGCCCAGCCCTGTGGACGCCTTCCGTACGGCCACGGACCCGTACGCGGTGCGCAACCGCACCCAGGACCCCGCGACCAGCAGGTCCGCCTGGGCCCCGCGCAGGAACCCGAGGGACGCCGCCGCGTGCACGACGCGCACCGGCGCCCCGCTCGTCCCGATCTCCCGGGACCACACCTCGCGCCCGATCCGGTCGAGCTCGGCCCTGGTCCGCTCCTCGGGCCCCAACTCCTCGACCCGCGACCGGAATTCCGCCACGGCCGCCTTCACGAGCCCCCGCAGCGCGTCCGCGTCCGGAAACCCGTCCACCGGCTCCCAGCCGCCGACCGGGGGCAGCACCCCGGCCCAGGGCGGCCCGGTGACGGCGCCGGGAACCCCGACGGTCGCGGCCGACTCGTCGACGGAGTCGAGCAGCTCCCCCGCGGAGACGGTCACGTCGAGGGTGTCCTCGATCCCGTTCTCGTACGGCTTGAGCAGCCGCGCCGTCCGCACGGCCAGCACCTCGAACGAAGGCGGCCGGCCGAACACCGCGAGCGCCTGCCCACCGGCCTGCGCCCGCAGCCGCACGGCGGCCGCCTTGTCGTAGTGCAACAGCCGGCCGAGGAAGGCGGCGAGGTCCGCCGCCTCCCCCGGGTCGGCGAAGTGCAGCACGGTCGCGCTCATGCGACGAGCGCCTCCGCACGGTCCGCGTCGTCGTCCCGGTACTCGTCGAGGAACTCCCGCTCCTCGGCGGTGATCCGGCGCGGCCGCTGCGCCTCGAAGTCGAACGGCACGACGACCGTCGAGGCGCGCACGTACACGACGTCCTCGTCCTTCACCTCATAGGCGAGCGTGAACGACGCCGCCTTTATCTCGCTCACCCACAGCTCGATGTCCACGGGCCGGTGCCGGTGCACCAACTGCCGCTTGTAGTCGATCTCGTGGCGCGCCACGACCGACCCCTGCTGGAAGTCCTTGTCGGGCCGGAACAGGAAGTCGATACGAGCCTCTTCGAGGTACCGAAGAAACACCACGTTGTTGACGTGTCCGTACGCATCCATGTCCGCCCAACGCAGGGGGCAGGCGTATACGTGGCGAGCCATCAGCCGCGGGTCAGCTTCTTGTACGTGGCGCGGTGCGGACGCGCGGCGTCCGGACCGAGCCGCTCGATCTTGTTCTTCTCGTAGGACTCGAAGTTGCCCTCGAACCAGAACCACTTGGAGTCACCCTCGTACGCGAGGATGTGCGTGGCGACGCGGTCGAGGAACCACCGGTCGTGGGACACGACGACGGCGCAGCCCGGAAACTCCAGCAGCGCGTTCTCGAGCGAGCTGAGGGTCTCGACGTCGAGGTCGTTCGTCGGCTCGTCGAGAAGCAGCAGGTTGCCGCCCTGCTTGAGGGTGAGCGCGAGGTTGAGCCGGTTGCGCTCACCACCGGAGAGCACACCTGCGGGCTTCTGCTGGTCCGGGCCCTTGAACCCGAACGCACTCACGTACGCACGGGACGGCATCTCGACCTGCCCGACGTTGATGTAGTCGAGCTCATCGGAGACCACGGCCCAAAGGGTCTTCTTCGGGTCGATGTTGGACCGGTTCTGGTCGACGTACGAGATCTTGACGGTGTCGCCGACCTTGATGGACCCGGAGTCCGGGGTCTCGAGCCCCTGAAGCATCTTGAACAGGGTGGTCTTACCGGCACCGTTCGGCCCGATGACACCGACGATGCCATTGCGCGGAAGCGTGAAGCTCAGATCGTCGATGAGCACCTTCTCGCCGAAGGCCTTGTTGAGGTTCTCGACCTCGACGACGATGTTGCCCAGGCGCGGGCCCGGCGGAATCTGGATCTCCTCGAAGTCCAGCTTCCGCATCTTCTCGGCCTCGGCGGCCATCTCCTCGTACCGGGCGAGACGCGACTTCGACTTGGTCTGCCGCCCCTTGGCGTTGGAGCGAACCCACTCCAACTCCTCCTTGAGGCGCTTCTGCCGCTTCTCGTCCTTCTTGCCCTCGACCTTGAGGCGCTCGGACTTCTTCTGGAGGTACGTCGAGTAGTTGCCCTCGTAGGGGATCGCGCGACCGCGGTCGAGCTCGAGGATCCACTCGGCGACGTTGTCGAGGAAGTACCGGTCGTGGGTAATGGCCACGACGGTGCCCTTGTACTGGGCGAGGTGCTGCTCCAGCCAGTTCACGGACTCGGCGTCGAGGTGGTTGGTGGGCTCGTCGAGGAGCAGCAGGTCGGGCGCCTCGATGAGGAGCTTGCAGAGCGCGACGCGGCGCTTCTCACCACCGGAGAGGTTCGTGACGGGCCAGTCGCCGGGCGGGCAGCCCAGGGCGTCCATGGCCTGCTCCAGCTGACCGTCGAGGTCCCACGCGTCGGCGTGGTCGAGGTCCTCCTGGAGCTTGCCCATCTCCTCCATGAGCTCGTCGCTGTAGTCGGTCGCCATGAGCTCGGCGACCTCGTTGAAGCGCTTGAGCTTGCCCATGATCTCGGCGGCACCGTCCTGGACGTTCTCCAGCACGGTCTTGTTCTCGTCGAGCTTCGGCTCCTGCATGAGGATGCCGACGCTGTAACCGGGCGACAGGAACGCGTCACCGTTCGACGGCTGCTCGAGCCCGGCCATGATCTTCAGCACGGTCGACTTACCGGCACCGTTCGGACCGACCACGCCGATCTTCGCCCCGGGGTACATGCTCAGGGTGACGTCGTCGAGGATCACCTTGTCGCCGTGCGCCTTGCGCGCCTTGCGCATGGTGTAGATGAACTCAGCCAAGAGAAACCGTCCGGCAGTCGAAGTGTGTCGCAGTAAGGGGCCCGCGTGCTGCGGCTCCACCGCGTGAGGGCAGATACACCCCATCTTGCCGTACGGCCACCGCTGGGCGGAAACCCGTATCGGTGGGTGGCCCTGAACTGGGCTTTCTGCGGGGCCTGTCGTAGCAGACCTGTCACTGTCGGTCGCCTTTGGTCGCCCTCGGCCGACCTCGCACGGCCCAGAGACGGCCCAGGATCGCCGCACTATTCGTAGACGGTCGCCGCCTGCAGAGCCCGCGCGAAGAACCGCCAGTCGCCATCGGCGGGCAGCTCGCGACCGCTGTTGCGATACCAACCGTCCGCGTCGTCGATCCACGCGGCCAGGGCCTCCAGGAAGCCGGGGAGATCCGTGTTTTCCCACGCGCTCCCCTCTTCAGCGTGGCTGCGGCGCAGGGAGCGAACGAAGGCCGCCAGCTCTTCACGGCTGTCGACGGATTCAGACGAAGTGGTCACGCCCGGCAACGTACGCGGCACGGCGCCTCCGAGCCTTACTGAAGGCTCGGATTGACGGGGATCTCGTAAACGATCTCGCACAGGGCGGCAGGCACCACGATGTCCGCGGTCTCGACGGGCCTGCCCTGGTCGCTGAAGTACGTGCGCCGGATGTGGGTGACGAGCGCGGCCTTCTGGATACCCAGCAACGACGCTTCCTCTGCGGAGGCCTGCCGCGGCTCCGGCTGCTCGACGGCGTGACTCACGACAACCCCGATCGCGGCCATCCGGTTCACGACACCCGCCCCGGCATGCGGCCCACCTTCGGGGAGGACGACAAGAGTCCCACCGGTGAGGTCGTACGGCTCCCAGCTCGTCGACAGCTGCACGGGACGGCCATCGCCAAGGAACTCGTAATCGGTTCGAACGCACAGATCACCCTCGGCGACGCCCAGCCGCCCGGCAATCTCGGCGGGCGCCGGCACCTTGGCCTCGGTGCGACTCTCCCAGTCCCCTTGCCTACCGACGGCCTTCATGTCTGCACGGAACGGGGACCCGTCGGGCTGCTCACGCGCCGATGACCGCACAACGCGAACGCGCTGACGAGGTTCGGCGACATACGTCCCCGACCCCGCACGCCCCTCCAACACCCCTTGCGAGATGAGCAGTTCCTGCGCCCGGCGCACGACGTTCTCGCCGACACCGCACTCCTGGGCGATCTGGGCTCGCGAGGGAAGCCGGTCCCCCGGCGTCCACTCATGCTCCCCGACCCGACGTCGCAGCACGTCAGCGATGCGGAGGTAAGGCGGCTGCTCAGACATATAGAAAATCTAGTCCACTAGCTCTAATCTAGTTAACTAGCTTTACGGAGCGTGATTGAAGGATGACGGGGGTTGAGCTGTGCCGACTTCGGACGCAAACGCCGAAGCCATCGCTGCACGACTGACCTCTCTCGGCCTGACCCCACGCCTGGAACAGCACGCCCATCACGTGTCGATCGAAGCGGAGGTCCCGGACTCGCTCCCTGCCGAGGCATGGCGGGACGCCCTGGAAGCAGTAGCGGAGGCCGACCGGTTCGGCCTCCTGGCCAACAGCATGAACGGCCGCACGTTATGGGCCGCCGTACACAAAGGAGCCCCCACGACGGGCGACGTCCGGGGGCCTGACCATCAGCGATAGGAGCTGATCGGCATGTCCAACCGTAGCTACCGCACGACGGCGAAGGCCTCGTGATGCCACAACGCCAACGACTGGGCGTCACACGGTCGACGACCGCCCCGTACCAATCAAGCGCGTGCCGAATCGGCACTCACGCCAGGTGCACGCACCCCATGCCCACCGCCTCTCCCCCGGAGGCCCCCGTGATCTACGAGACGTGCAACTGCTCGTGCCACGCAATGGTTATCAAGAAGAGCGCACCGGAGAAGCCCCAATGAGGGAGGCAATGATCGGGACCGCGCCTTCCCGCCGACAGGCCATCGCCGAGGACCTCCGAACCCAGATCACGACCGGCCACCTCAACGGGGGCGACCGCCTCCCCGCCGAGGCAGCCTTGGCAACGCACTACGGAGTCAGCACACCGACGCTACGCAGCGCGCTTGCCCTCCTCCAGACCGAAGGCCTCATCGAGAAGGTCCATGGCAAGGGCAACTACGTCCGCCGCCCGCTCCGCAGGATCACTTACATCGGCGGAAGCCGAACCTGCGCCGAGACCGCCGAATCAACACCACCACTACACGTCACGGTGCACACCACTCAACTCCACGCACACGGCGAACTGATCACCCTCTTAAACGTCCCGGCCGGCACCCCCCTGACGCAGTTCCTCTGCATCCGCCACGAGGGAAAGTCACCGCACAGCCTGGCCCGCATCTACATCCCACGCGAACCGTCTTCTCCTCATCCGTGCGCGGAACCCGAGTCGCGGCAGGCGGGCCTTCACCTTCCACCGACAGAGATCCGCGAGCGAGTGTCTGCCCGCCACCCAACACCGGAGGAAGCGGCGACACTCCGCATCAGCCCGTCCCTGTCCGTCCTAGCCATCAGCCGCTCGACAGTCGATAGCACCGGCCACATCACAGAGGCCGCCCTACTGGTGCTGCCCGGCGACCGAGCGGACGCGTACTTCGTCACGCACCCCACGACCAGAGAAGAGAGGACGGAGGGATGACGTACCCCAACGAACTACGCCTCCTCCCGTGGTCGGGCCCCGAGGGAAAGCCCTGCTACTTACACACGGACGACGAAGACAGCTACTTGTCCCGCCTGGCCGACAACACCGAGTCCGTACAACTGGGACTGGCAGCCGAGCTGTTGGAGAACGCGCCAGACGTACTCGCAACGCTCCGAGTATCGGTAAGCCGCGGCCGTCGCCTATCCCTGCCGGAATCGTCTGCTCCCGAACGAGACAACGAGGGGCCACGAACGCCAACGGCGACGTTCGGGTAGCGACAAACGATCAGTCGTTGAGGGGGGGCACAGCTCATGTGCCCCTCTCCGGCGCTTGCCGCCCTACTCTGACCTGCTCGACAGCCTGCCGCATCGATGACTACTCACCCCACGTCAACACCTGTTCAGCCCGGCCCGAATTGCTCGCAGCGGCTCGCCTCTCAGGGTGCTCACGTGACGAAGCCTCAGCCGCCACTAATCCGCACCCGGCGACAAGCGTCGCATTACCAGCCGTCCGCGCCGTAGGCACCCTCGTGATATCACTGCTCACTCAGGCGCTTCAATACATACGAGGTTTGATCAGCTTCTCGCCCCTCGGGATCGATGTCATCTGATGCGTTAGACCCGCGAGCATCGCCGTTAGGTCATCCTCCTCTTCACTCGTAGCAAATATCACCTGGCTTCCGTGCGCACCGTTTTCGGCGGCCCGTCTCAGCAGTTGTTGAAAGCTGAAACGGGCGGCCTCTTGTTGTCGCGGCTCGTCGAAGATAAGGAGCTGAGGATGGTTCGCCTGAAACTCTCGCGAGACCTCCATAAGTGAAAACAGATAGGCCCAGATGACTCTAATCATGTCACTCGCCGACAGATCGAACCCGAGGTCGAACCCCTCGTGGTTAGGACGGTAGGTCTTGGGGGATACTTCGATCGATCTGGGCTCAAGAGACCTAAAACCGTAGGCTTCGAGTTGAGAAGTAAGGGAACTCTTGAGCGCCTGCATCTTCAGGCCATCAGCGGCGGTTACCTCCCTACGCCGAAGAGCAGCCAGGGTCCCCTTATTCTCACGCCAAGTCACCGCGAGTGAATCGAGCTCATCAATCGATGATTCGATTGAATCTCGGACAGCACGTAGCGAATTGAGTCTCTCCTCGTCCCTGAGCCGCTGAGCGACCTTGGCGGCGTCCGGCAGAGAGTTCGGACTGATTAAGGCGTCCTTCTGTGAGCGAATTTCTGCACGAATCCTTCCCATTTCATCACGCAACCTGAAGACCCTAACCTGACCAATCTCCGCAGCCCGGCCGGCATCCAACTGCATGGAACGAAAGGTTGATAGCTCCTTCTCAAGATGCGAGATATTGTCTTCAACGGTCAACGGATAGTCGGTGATCTCGAACCCGTCGGGGAGGCTCTGCCCGCACGTAGGACAGGTGTCGCCAGGGAGGCCGTAGCTCCCTGACGCTCCAAGGCGCTGCAGTAGGGCCGCATCCTTGTGTTTGCGTAGGTCCTCCTCCAGAGCTTCAACACGGAGCTCCAGAGACTGAACCTGCTTACTAGCCTGCTCCCAATCCTCAATAGCTGACGCCAATGCGATGCTGAGCTGCGTCGCCTTGTCCTGATTGACTGACAGTGCTTCCTCTATTTCAGGAGCTGCTTCGCCGACAGATGTGAGGTTCTGGGCAAACTGCTCCTCTAGGTCGGCCGCCAGTCGATCTATCTCGTCCTCGAGCGAAACCCAACCAGATCCAGAATCCAACTCCAGGGAGACCAGTTCATCGCGTCGCCACGAGGAACTCGGCTTCTTAGGGATTCCTTGCACAAGTACGCCTGCACGAGTACCGATGTCCGCAATGGTGCGCTCAACATTCTTCCAGTCGGCCTCGATCAAGGTGATAGCAGACTCAATTCTTTGAGTTTCTAGAACCATGTCAATGGCATCGAGCCCCAGGATAAACTCTGCGGAGCGTTTTGAGACGTCTTGAATGCCAAGGTACGTCGGGATTCTGGCTTGCACTCCCGACCAGCCGTGCTTTTGCTCGACAAAGAAATAAGGAAATAGGCACTCCAGATACAGATTCCCCTCGCTGCCATCCATGCGAGTGACTTTAGGGAGCTCCCATCCGAGAAACTTGGCTAGCTCGTAGTGAAACCCAGCTTCCCTCTGAGCCGAGCCGGGCCTTCGAACAAAATAATCACGTTGCGCGAAGGACGCTTCAGGGTCTGTCAGGTTAGGGCCATTTCGAGTTCTTACCAAAGTTGTATCGAATTGTCGGCTCTTCACGGGGCGACCAATGGTCATAATTTCGCCCCGCCCGTTCTCGATTTCGATCGAGACACTCGACTCTTCGACGCGATACTCTTGCCCGTCGACTTCGACCCTATCTGTCATCGCATGGGGTAGCGGAATATCTCGACTCGGGCTCATCATCCCTTCAAGTCCTAGGACATAGATTATGGACTGGAGGCATGTCGACTTACCGCTGGAGTTATCTGCTCGAAGGACATTTAAGCCAGGCCCGAACTCCAGCACAGTGCCACAGACCGGTCCGGAGGTGCGCACATTGAGAGACAGCTTGCGGATCTTCAACATTTAAGGCCTCCAGTCCAACAGGTCAGTAACGGACTTCTGGGTGATGCGAGCTGGCAGCATAGATAGGAACTCCTTTTCACTCACCAGAACCTCACTGTTAGCCCAGAGTAGAGTCGCCAGGTGCTCCCCTTTTTCTGTCAGAGTGAGTGAAGAATTCTCGTTTCGCCTAGCCAGCCCCGCAGCGACTGCGAGATTGATCGTTCGGGTCGTCGAGGGATCATGCCTGATGATCAGGCCATTCGGCTTGCGCTGATTCACGAACCATTCCCTGATCACCTGGCGCCCTTGAGTCGAGCGAAGGGCCCAAGTTAGAACATGAATCTGTTCCAGGTTCGCCGTGTTCGCGCGGCAACGTCGGAGAATTAGCACGGTTGACGCAAGTCGCCATCCCGTGCGGAGATCACCAGGAATTGGATCAGGACGACGGGTGAAGACGACGCTGCTTGAGATGTTCGCGAAAGCCCGCTCTAGGAGCACTGCACCACTCATGACGCACCCTCGATAGCCTGGAAATCCAGTGGACAACGCATAAGCCAGTCAGCTATTGAACCCCACGACATGGCATCAATAAAAGAATCATCAAGCGCCGGAACCTGACGGGCGAGTTCCTCTTTAAGTGATCTCACGATCATCGTTACATCTGCCGCACTACTTGTACTTCCGGGGGGATACTCGAGTACTAGCTTACGCTCCTTGCGAACTTTGCTTCCTGTAGCAGCTTCCCACTGGTCAGGATATTTCTCTCGAAGTCGCGCAAGCGCATTCTCCGAATCAAGAAATTGATTAACAAGCTGCTCAAGGTAAGTGCGACTCGAATCTGGAGGAAGTCTCAACTTGGCGAGTTTCCCGAGCGCCATTTCGGCGAGCTGCGAGTTCCCCGCAAGCCAGCTGTCTACGTCGCCTGGAGGAGTGGGAACTACATCGACCAGGGATGCCGCTCGCTCCAAGATCTCGCCACGTTCTCTCGCGTAGACACCGTCCGTAGCAACAGTCACCTTAAAATCATCTGCAACGAAGGGGAGGTTCTTCGACCTTACCTCTTCCGACTTGGCGCTGGCGTGCTGCACAAGTTGAGCAGAGTCGAATATCGGCACGAGAAATATATAAGTACTTATTTTCACGTCACCGAGAAGACGCTGGAGATCTTTCTGCTTCGTGCTGAGCTTGCGCAGATCGGTCGAGAGCTTGTCCCGTTGCTTTTCGTAACGCTCTAACGTGGATAGTGGCTCTATCGGCGCATAACACTGGAAAGCTCGACCACAAAAGGTAAAGGCCTCGATCCCGAGATCTCCTCCATGCCGTGCCGGCACCTCTTGCACCTGATCCGCACCATAGTGCCGACGAGCGAGCAGGAGACAATACTGCTCCCACTCATCGCCGGAGTAGTGATGTGTTGCCGTCAAGTAGCCCCCTACCCTCACAAGCCTTTGACCAGCGCTGACGCTATGGTCCGGCTCGGTTTCGCCCTGACCTCGGAGATCATAGGGAACAATGTTTCCCATACGGCACGGTGTCCAATCCTCGCTGTCTGAAAAGCAAAGGTCGTCAGGGGGATTTGGCCGATGACCTGCTGGTCTGAGGCCGAACAAGACGGGCGCGCCGTCTGGTGCGGCCCGAACGGGCTTCTGTGCCCAGCGACTCCTGGCCAGCAGAGACCCTGTACGGGGCCACCCGATTCCTTGCTCACACCCTCATGTCCCAGGTTCCGGCGGGGACGGCTTGGTGATCTGCTCTCTTTGCAGCTCCGCGCCCAGGTCGCGACTGCCGGTACAGTCGTTTTCTCCTGCTATCAGATGGTATTTGATGGTTTCGGGTAACCCAAGAACGTCCAGACAGAACTCGCCTCGCACCTCCGTAGGCTCGGGTAAAACAGCTGCATGGCATGGGAATGGCTATCAGCATCAGTAACAGGGGCCGTGGGGCTAGCAGGCATCGCAGGGACGGCGTGGGGAGGAACAGCCGATCGACGTCACCTGCGAATCCAAGCTCGCGATGACCTTGTGAGAGACAGGTTGGAGGCCCTCTACCTGGACATCTTGTCCACTGCTCACTACCAACTCGTGTCATCCACGCCTGAAGCAAAAGTGGTTGGCGATCCACCCGAACAACGCACCACTGAAGACATGCTGCTCAAGCACTCCAAGATCGAAGCTTTTGCAAGTCGCGCAGTCGCGGAAACCTACAAGGCCTTGGGAGTTGAGTGCCGCAAGAGCTCCTACTGGGGATCTCTCGGTACAGCACGCGTGAGAGAAGGACTACGTCATCTTTTCTCAGATGACCCCATCACTCAATTCCCCCCTGAGGCTGTCGAATTGAATGCCGAACAGTTAAAGGAGAAGTCCCGCGATCACTGGGCACATGCTGAGCGACTCTACGAGCAGCTCGTGACTCTCGTTCGTCGTGAGCTAGCGTTTGAGTAGCGGCACTCCCCACACGCGCCGCCCACCACTCAACCCCCAGCTCCCATCCCGTCCGCCGTCGACCCACACGCAGTGGAGCGGGCGTGGCCCCTGGTGTCCAGGTGGAGCGCGCCACTGTACGAACGACCTGGACACCAGGGGCCACCTCTGCTCGGCTTCGCCTGGGTCGACGGTGGACGGGATGGGAGCCCTTCACGCAACCACCCACGGATCCGCACCCAACAGCGCAACCCCCGGCCCCCGGTGCCGGAGCGCCCCCGCCGGAGGCATCGTCTTTTACCGAGACCAGTGACCTTGGCCCCTCTCGCCTCACCGGACACGCATGTCACGGTGGATGCATGAACATGAACGGCCCCATCCCGGGACACGACAGATGGACCCGCCCACCAGTCGCTGTCCTTGCTGTGGTGTGCGCGTTCGGCGCTGCGGCCGCGGTCTGGAAACTAGGCGGCTCAGACTCCGGCTTTGGGGCCGTGGCGGCCGGGATTCTCGGCTTCATCGGCGGCGGCTGGCTCGGCACACGACTCTTCCCCGGGTACGACGACGGCGACGAGGAGTAATCGCGGCGAGCTGGTCTCCCACCTTCGCCCGTGTCGCACGCGAGCGCGCCGCCGTGCGCGGCCGGCCGGTGGCGAAGCCATGGAGGCCGGCCGCGCTGCAAGGCGGCGCGCGCCCGCGCCGTGCGCGGGTCTTGATGAAGTAGGGAAAGTTCTATCGCGCTGGCGTCAGCCGCTTGCCATCATGGCTCAGGGCATCCAGGAGCCGGATCGAGTAGACCTCGGACATGTACTCGCTGACCTCGTCGGGCGTCAGCCACTCCACGGCCGTGGACTCGTCCGACGTGCGCTCCTCGCCGCCCGCGGGCTTGCAGCAGAAGACCAGGGCCACGACGCCTCGGGGCGTGTTCTTGTAGACGCCGGTCAGCTCATCCACCTCGACGTGGATGCCGGTCTCTTCCCAGACCTCTCGGCGTACGCCTGCCTCCGGACTCTCCTCGAGTTCGAGCACGCCGCCGGGGAGCTACGGACACGGAGTGCAGTGGCGTTGACCGGCCTTCCTGGGCGCCTCATCGGCTTCGAACCTGCTGGTGAGGGGCTTTGTCGTGCCCGTTGCGCGTCCAGTTGTCCGAGGAACTCACAGGCCGAACGAGCATCCACAGCTAACCCCTACGGGCAGACTGTTACTGACGTGACTCTGTCAGGAGGGGATCAATGGGAAGCGCTCTTATAGCGTTAGCTGCTGCGGTGGTTGGTGTCACAGGCACGCTTGTCGCTCCCGTGCTGTCACAACGTCTCCTTGCTCGTGTCCAAGCGGAGCAGTTCGAGCGTGAGCAACGGGTGGCTGACGCTCAGTGGCGTCGTGAACAGCAAGTAGCTGAACTGGATCGCCGGCGCGGCAGCTACGTACAGGTCAACGCGTCGTTTCGACGCTATAGAACGCATCTCATGAAGTTCCTCTGGACCGTGCACAAAGACGCTGTCACGCCGGAGGCGCGGGAACTCGTTGAGGAAGCTCGAAGCAACCACCACTCAGTCTTCGCTGAGGCTCAACTCATCGCGTCAGCAACAGTCCTGGCCGAGCTAGATCAGATGACAACGACGCTGTCTCAGCTCTACCAGAGGATCATGCGCTTGGAGGAAGGGGATCCCGCCCCTGACGGATCCTTCAATGACATACGGACAGACTTCGTCCGTCTTTGGGATCAGTGGGAGAGGATGCGCTCCGTGATGCGCACCGACCTCGCCGTCGAAGACTCAGCCGGAGATGAACCGGCGACGAGCTCTCTGCACGTACCGCCACTCCCCGCTGACGGCCCAGAGACGGCCCAAGCCGCCTGACACGGCCCCTCATTGGCGAGAAAGTCGCTGGTGAGGGGCTGTTTCATGCCCTCGTTCAGCGAGACACACCCCATCTTGCCGTACGGCCACCGCTGGGCGGAAACCCGTATCGGCGGAGGGCCCTGAACTGGGGGTTCTACGGGCCCCGCGGTAGCAGCCTTGTCACTCTCGGTCGCCTACTCGTAGACCGTCGCCGCCTGCAGCGCCCGCGCGAAGAACCGCCAGTCGCCATCGGCGGGCAGCTCGCGCCCGGTGTTGCGGTACCAGCCGTCCGCGTCGTCGATCCACGCGGCCAGGGCCTCGAGGAAGCGAGGCAGGTCCACGTTCTCCCACGCGCTCCCCTCTCCCACGTGGCTGCGCTGCAGGGCGCGAACGAAGGCGGCAAGTTCCTCACGGCTCCTGACGGTTTCAGGCGAAGTGGTCACGCCAGGCAACGTACGCGGTACGCCTGACGTTCCTCCTCTACGGTGAGATCCAGTTCGCCCAGCCGAACGTGAACTTGTACGCGGCCCGCACGGCCCTCCCTCTGCGGCGACCTCTGAACAGCGCCACGACCAGAGCAACGCAGAACAGCGCCGCGAAGCCACCCGCGACGACGGCTCCCGCCTTCGGCGACCAGGTGATGCTCGCGATTCCGCTCGCGATCACCACGATTGCCAGGCCGATGTGCGCAATGGGCATCTCCACGCGCAGCAGCTCACTCACGGCTTTGCGCGACGCCCGCAGGTCCGCGTGGTAGCGATCCCTCGCCGCCACGGGATCGGCGCTCGCCCCTTCCGGCCACCGCTGTTCCATGAGGCCCCCTCGCCTTGACCGCGAGGATAGCTCCGGCCGGTCCGCCCCCGTGCTGCCTCGGGCCGACGAGGACGTGCCCCAGGGCGGACCGAGTTGTTCCCTTTGTGCCGCTGCGGCGCCATGCGTCTGACGCGTCGGAAACGATGTTCGGGGGCCGTTGCCCCGCCTCGGCAGGGGTGCCTAGCGTCCGAAGGGCATTCGTTCACCAGACGGCGCATGTGGCGCGCCGTCGGACTTCGGACTGTGGATACGGGGGTAACCACATGAAGCGAGCGACACGCCTTCTGCTGTTGGCAGGGGCAGTGACGGCCCTTTCTCTGGGCAACACCGGCATCGGCGCGGCCCAGTCGGCCGCCCCGGCCGCCGCCGTGACGTGCGGCGAGGGCAATGACGTGACCACCGTCTACCCGCCCGGCTGGCACGGGGACGGCAGCGGGAACGTATCCGGCGTCAGCTGGCGCACCGGCGACGGATCACAGACGGTCATCGTCTCGATCTACCGCGTCGTGGCCTGGGGCCCCGACGAGGAGGTCACCCGCGTCACCGGGCGCAACGACGGAGCCCGCCTGCAACCGACCCTCAAGTGGCCCGCACACGGCAAGTACTACACGGAGTCCAGCCGCCCGTTCGGCGACTGCGCGAGCCAGGTCGTCGACATCTGACGCACTCGGCGGAGCGGGTGGCCTTTCCTGTGCGCGGGAGAGGCCACCCGCTTCTTGCGTTGCTTGCACTCCGCCGGTGTCACCCGACACGCACCCTCGCCGTGGCCGGTGCCGGGAAAGCCCCGGCAACCGCCGTCACTCGTCGTCGCCCTCGCTCGGCACCTTCTTCTTGCGGGTCAGCAGGATGGAGCCGCCGCCCACCAGGACCAGCAGGACCGCGATGCCCGCGATGATCGGCGTCGCGTTCGAGCTGCCCGTCTCGGCCAGGTCCGTGCCGTTACCGGCACCCGTGCCGCCGACCGACGCCGGCATCGGCTGCTTGCCCGTCTGGGTGGTCAGCCCGCCGTCCGCCGCGGTGCCCGCCGCCGACGTCGTCACGCAGTCGAGCACGCCCCGTATGCGCTTCTCGGAACCGTGCGGGCCCTTGATCCTGAAGTCGTAGGCCTGGTCCTCCTGGAGCGGAATCGTCACCGTCCTCGTCGTCCCGGCCGGGATCGTGTGCCGGGCCCCCATGAGCGTGAACGCATACGGCGCGTCCCCGCTGTTGACGGCCGTGATGTCGACGCCGCCCTTCGCGCAGTTCTCCCGCGCGGACAGCGCCGGCGCGGCGCCCTCGCCGGCCCAGGCGACCGTCGCCGTCGCGGAGACGGTGGACTCGCTGGAGCCCGCGAGTATCTGCGTCTGACTTCTGGTGTCCGAGGTGAAGGCGCGGCCGACCGGGACCGTCGTCGACGCCTGGACCGTCAGCTCCGTCGAACCCGCTTCGTCCCCCTTCGGCACGTCGAAGTAGAGCCGGCTGCCGTTCCTGGCCGTGGTGACGGGCTCGCCCTTCTCGTCGACGAGCTCGACCCCACGCGCGGCGGCCTCGGTGGGCGGCATGACCGACACGCTCTCGGCGTTCGTACGCACCGTGACCGGGCCGACCCGCTCGCCCGGCCGACCGGACACCGCCTGCGGCGTGAGGGTCAGCGAGGCCGCCGGCTCCGTGAGGTCGCGAGCGCTGCGCTCCAGGTAGTCGGCGAGCTTCTCGGCGGCGGGGCTCACCGCGTCGACGTCGGCCTTGTCCGAGTAGCGCCAGATCGCGACCTGGGTGCCGGCCGCGGCCTCCTGCTCGGTGAGGCTCCCCGAGTGCGCCTTGCGGGCGAGCGCGGCGAGATCGTTGACCTGCGGGTACGAGTTCTGCAGGATCCAGCGGACCCGCCCCGCGTTCGCGTTGTCGTGCAGCGTGGTGCCCGACCAGGACGTCTCCCGGTACTTGGCGTCCGGCTGCGTCGGATTGCGGAGGTCGACGCAGTACGTCTGAAGCGTCCCCCCGCCCTCGACGGTCATCCGGAACAGGCCCGCCGACACGGTCTCGTCCTTGCCGCCCTCGTGGATCACGGCCGAGTCGTACGTCTCCAGGCCGGCCAGAGTGGCGCTCGCTCCACTCTGCTCCGTGGCGCCGTCGTCGGCGTGGGCGACGCCGGCGCCGGATATCGCCCCGGTCGCCACGAGCCCCGACATCAGGGCCGCCGCCGCGAGACGGGCCGCACCCCGTCCGCGCCGTGCGGTCCATGAGCACACAGAAAACACGTAATTCCCCTTCAGGCGGGACGAGAGGTCACATGGGGGGTGGTGGTCCCGCCGGCAGAATCAACGCCAACCACGGTCATTCGGCTGGCTCTTGCACTCCAGGCCCGTGGCTGCGCTCGGTGCGCAGGTGCCCCGTCGAGCCCCGGAGTCACGGTCGGCATCCTAGGGAAATGATCTTGCGTGATCCCCGGAGCCGCCTTCCGGCAACCGATCCGAATCGCAATCGTTATCGCCAACAGCGTGGCCGAACTGGGCTTATCGACAAATCCCCCGCAACCGGGGGCGCATAAGCGTCAGTTCGGCCGCACTCATCCCACCGGCTGCGGTTCCACCGCATCCGGCTCGGTATCGGCCCCTTGTGCCTCGGTCGCCCGCCCCGCACCCGCCTCGTCCGGTTTCGCCACGTCCCACGGGGAGTCGTCCCGCGGCGCGCTCTCCACCCGGACCTGCGGCGCCCTGCGGAACGCCGACGTACCGCGCGACAGGTCGTGTCCGATCGCGACCGCCTCGATGTCCGCCGACGTCCAGTGCTGGCCGCCGCGCTCCTCGTCGCGCACCTTCAACCTGCCCTGCACCATGACCGGTTCGCCGAGGGACAACGAACTCTGCACGTTCGTGCCCAGGGCCCGCCAGGCCCATACCGTGAAGAAGTTGGTGTGGCCGTCGACCCACGTGTTCTGCACCCGGTCGAAGCGGCGCGAGTGCGCCGCGAGCCGGAACCGGGCGACCGGCCCGGTCGGCAACTCCCGGAACACGGGTGTCGTCGCCACGTTCCCCACCACGGTCACCATGGTTTCGCTGCTCATCCGGAACCCCTCCCTGCCCCGCCCGGTCCCCGCCGGGTCCGGGCCGTCCGTGTGCGGCCCGAGCCCTTCCCGAGCCGCGATCACAGATTGGCCCCGCGCCGCGATCCCCGCCGACGCCTGTGTCCTACCGGCGGGTTGTGGAAATCCCGGCCACCCCTGCGCCGGACACCCCTGCGCCGGGCGCCCCTGCGCCGGACACCGCGGCCCCGGTCGCCGCGGCCACTCCCGCCCCTCGGATCACTCCCGTCACCGGGTTCACCCCGGTCACCCCGCCGGCCACTCCCCCCGCCACCCGCACGTACTGCTCGCGCACCTCCCGGTACCGCAGCAGCTCCGCCGCGACGGGGTCGAGCACCCGCGCCCGGCCGCACGCCGCCGCCGCGTCCCTGAGGCGCCGCTCGGCCTCCTGCCCGTACCGGCGCGCCGGCCCCCTCGCCGCCATCCGGCAGGACCACTCCACGCACGGCCCGCCCAGGAGCCCCGCGAGCACCAGCAGCAACGGCACGCCGAGGTTCGTCGAGAACACCCCGACGGCCTGCCCCAACAGCCACAGCACGCCCACGACCTGCAGCAGCGTCATCGACGCCTGGGCGAACACGGCGACCGGCCACCAGCCGGGGCGGGGCGGCCGCCCGGTCCCGTGCTCCGGCACGGGCTCGTCGGACGCGGTGTCGGCCGCCAGTTCGTCGAGCGCCTCGGGCAGCTCCTCGCCGCCCCGCGTCGCGGCCTCCCGCACGGCCTGCCCCCAAGCCTCGGGCAGCCCGCTCGCGGCGGCCTCACCCACCACCCGTACGGCGTGCTCGACGCGCTGCCGGGCCGTGACCTCGTCCTCGTCGTCGGCCACCACGGGGGCGGTGGCGGGCGTCGCGGCGGCGCGCCGCTCCTCGTACCAGTGCCAGAGTCTGAGCCACGGCGTGCCGCAGGCCCGGTTCGCGCCCCGGCTCCAGGCGCGCTCGGCGGCCTGTCCCGCCGCGGCCGCGCCCACCGCTTCGGCGAGCCGGTCGGCGAACTCCTCGCGGGCCTCCTCGGTGAGGCCACTCCGCCGCCCTGCCGCGTACACCGCCTTCAGGTGCTCAGCGGCGGCGTCGACGTCGGCACCGATGCGGCGCGCGGCGGCCCGCCGTTCGGAGGTGAGCTGGTCGAGGCAGTCGCGCAGCTCGTCGACGCCCTCCCCCGTGAGTGCGGAGATCGGCAGCACCGTGGCGCCGGGCTCGTCGTACTCCCCGAGGGCGATGCCGTCCTCGTCGAGCAACCTTCGTAGATCGTCGAGTACTTGTTCGGCGGCGTCGCCGGGCAGCCTGTCGACCTGGTTGAGCACGATGAACATCACCTCCGCGTGCCCCGCCATGGGCCGCAGATAGCGCTCGTGAAGCATCGCGTCGGCGTACTTCTCGGGGTCGACGACCCACACCACGGCGTCCACGAGGCCGAGCACACGGTCGACCTGGTCGCGGTGCTCGGGCGCGGCGGAGTCGTGGTCGGGCAGGTCGACGAGGACGAGCCCGTCCAGCTCCGGCTCGCCCTGCTGCGCCTGCGCGGGACGCCGCCGCGAACGCCCGGAGATGCCGAGCCGGTCGAGCAGACCAGCGGCCCCGTCCGTCCAACTGCACGCGATCGGCGTGGACGTGGTGGGCCTCCGCAGGCCCGTCTCCGAAAGGGGGACTCCCGCAAGGGCGTTGAACAGCGTCGACTTGCCGCTCCCTGTGGCGCCCGCGATCGCGACGACGGTGTGCCGGGAGGAGAGTCGCCGCCGGGCCGCGGCCTCGTCGAGCACCTGTCCGGCCTCGGCGAGCGTCTCGGCGTCGAGCCGGGTGCGCGAGAGCCCGACGAGCTCGCGCAGTGCGTCGAGCCGCTGGGTCAACTCCCCGTCGTACTCGCCCGACACGGTCGGCACCGGCGCCTCGCCGCCCTGTTTGGCGACGCGCCGAGCGATAAGACCGTCGTCCCAGGGGATGGACTCCGAGGGGGTGGACTCCGTACGCCCTTCGGGGATCCGCGAAGTCTTGTCGCCCGCGGCCTTCTCCTCGTTCAGGTTGTCGGCGAGGTCCGTCAGATCGGAGTCGTCCATGGGATCGGGATCGGTCCGATCCGTGAGGGTGGAGTCGGACTCGGGGTCGGGGTCGGGATCGGTGTGGTCCGTGACGGCGGGCAGCGCCCTCACCTCACCTTCTGCAGCAGCGAAAGGGCCGCGATCAGCTCGGCCTGGGATTCGGGTGTGATGTCGAGCGCGTCGAGCGGGGCGAGCCGGCGTTCGCGCTCCTCGCCGAGCACCTTCTCCAGGTACTCGTCCAGGAGCTGCCCGCCGCGATCGCGCAACCTCAGGGCGCCCTGGGCGCCGATCCGCTCGGCGAGGTTCTCGCCCGCGGCCTTGCCCCTGCGGCCGCCCAGGAGGGCGGTGGCGGCGAGCGCGGCGACGGCATCGGCGTCCGGCGGCGAGCCGTCCATGGCCTGCGCCGCGGCCCGCGCCTCGTCCTCCGCGTACTCCTCGAGGACGCGCCTCCAGCGCCGTACGGCGAGCCCGATGCGCTGTTCGGCGGTGGCCTCGGAACCGGGCTTCTGGCGGCGCAGTTCGGGGGCGCGCGCGCCGGGCTCCCGGCTCCAGTCCTCGTCGACCTGCTCATCGGCCGCGGTCACCGCACACACCAACAAGGAGCCGAGACTCTCCACAAGGGCGCCGAGCAACTCACCCGCCGCGCAGTCCGCCGGATAGCTCCGCCAGTGCTTCAACGCGTCACCAGAGAGGACGCCGCCTTCCTGCAAACGCTCAACCACGCGCGCGTGCTCGCGTTCGTACGCGTCCTCCACGGCGGTGGTGAGCCGGACGACGGCGGAGTGCTGGGCGGCGACCGCCGAGGCCAGTTCGGGCATCCGGGCGCGCAGCGAGTCGAGGGTGCCGCGTGCGGTACGGGCCACGGCGCGGGCCCGCGCCTCGGGGTCCTGGGCGCGGTGGGTGAGCCAGGCGCGCAGCGGGGCGACGGCGGTGGCGGGCAGCAGCCCGCCGTTGCCGGTCGACTCGGGCAGCTCCGGGACGGTGAACCTGGGGACCTCACCGAGCCCCGCCTTGGCGAGCAGCGCGCCGTACTGCCGGGAGACGTCCCCGACGACCTGGTGGGGCACCCGGTCGAGCACGGTGACGAGGGACGCGTCGTACTCCTTGGCGGTGCGCAGGAGGCGCCAGGGGACGGCGTCGGCGTAGCGGGAGGCGGTGGTGACCATGACCCACACGTCGGCTGCGCTGATCAGCCGGGCGGCCAGGACGCGGTTCTGGGCGACCAGGGAGTCGATGTCGGGGGCGTCGAGCAGGGCGAGCCCGCGCGGCAGCACGCCGGACGTCTCGACGCGCAGTACCCGCACCTCTTCGTCGGCCACGCCCCCGAGCTCGTCCTCATCGCCTTCCTCACCCTCCGCCCCACGATCAACCTGCTTGGGCACCCATACGCGCGTGAGGTCGGGCAGCACGCGCATGCCGGAGAACCAGTGGTGGTCGTCCGGGTGGCAGACGAGGACGGGCGTACGCGTGGTGGGGCGCAGCACCCCGGCCTCGCTCACGACACGCCCCACCAGGGAGTTCACGAGCGTCGACTTTCCGGCGCCGGTCGAACCGCCCACCACGGCGAGCAGGGGCGCTTCGGGGGCTTTCAGGCGGGGCACCAAGTAGTCGTCGAGCTGTGCGAGCAGCTCGCCGCGGTTGGCACGCGCGCGTGGCGCCCCCGGCAACGGGAGCGGGAAGCGCGCGGCGGCGACACGGTCGCGCAGCGCGGTAATTGCGTCGAGCAGCTGAGGCCGAACGTCCAAGGTCACCACAACGTGAAGAATGCCCAATTTTGGACGCTTTATGAAGCATATGGCCCCGTCTGCGCGCCGATAAGTCACGCGTTACGACACAGGAAGCACACAGCGGGATGGAAGGGGCGAGTGGGGGCGCAGGCATAACGAGTGCACAACACCCGAGGCGTATGACGCCAAAAGCGCTGCACGATTCGCACCTACCTGCGATTATCGGGACCGCTTCACTGAACCTCCACATCGTGCCGCGGAGGCGAAGCAGCAGGGGCAGGGACCCGGGAGCCCTATCCTTGTCCCCGGCAAGGTCACGGATCACCCACATCCGCCCGACCAAGCCACCGGCCACACACCGGCCCCCGTAGCTCAGTGGATAGAGCAGGCGCCTTCTAAGCGCTTGGCCGCAGGTTCGAGTCCTGCCGGGGGCGCCTTTCCAAGGCTCCGCTTCGGCGGGGCCTTTTTGCTGGTCAGATGCCTGTCGGGCGACATGCAGAAGCCCCAGCCGCTCCCCTGACGATCAAGGGGTGGGACCGGGGCTGTCCGGCTGTCACCGGGTTTCTGCGGGTCGCCGTGTCGAATACGTGTCGAAGTTTTCGGCGACGGGTCAGCCGGCGTCGTCAGCGCCGCCAGTGCCCTCAGGGTCGGGAAGGTCCCCTGCCGCTTCGAGTCGCTTCTTGAGATCAGCCAGTTGACCTTCGACACATCGGGCGTATGTGGCGAGCAGCACGGGCACGCTGTTGCCCGCCCAGTCGGCCACCTGTGCGGGCGGGATCCCGTCGTTGAGCCACTTCGTCAGGCGGGTGTGGCGAATGTCGTACACGCGCTTGCCCGTAGGCGAGTCGAAGACGTGCGGGGCGAGCACCGCGGCGCGCGCAGTCCGCCAGGCACGGCGGATGACGGAGCCGGCGAGAACGCCCCCGTTCTCTCCCTGGAACAGCAGATCATCCGGCCCGAGTGCTTCGTCTTCGATGTGCGTCCGCAGGATGCGTGTCAGGGCGGGGTGCCCCGGCACGGTCCGCGTGTCCCCTTCGGCACGGCCCTTGAGATCCCGCTGTTCGTGAATCTCGCCGCTGTCGGTCCACTGTTTGCCGACTTCCGGCGTCGCGGTGTGGATCAGCACCTCGCACCACTGGTCGTCTGCGTCGACGGTCGGCAGATTCACATCCCGCACACGCAGCGCCACGGCCTCTTCCGGGCGTGGCTCGCAGTAGCCGAGAGGGTCGGTCGCATCTTGGATGCAGTCAGGCCCTGCGATTCGCCCACGGAGAGGGGCGCGGAGGGAACCACTCGTCAGCGATCTCATTGACCCGGTCATCGGAGACCGCCGGCGCCCGGTAGTTGTGCGCGCGGATGTGGGCGTGGAAGTCGTCGGGGATTACGGCGTGGTGGCGTCGGATGTAGTGCTCGAGGTCCACCGGCCAGACCCAGGTGCCGTCAGTGCGCAGCGAGCCGGCTCCCCCGATGTACTCGTCGCCGGTGAGCGCATCCTTCTCTGCACCCATGGTGCTGAAGAACTCCACCCCGCCCTTGAGGTATGCCAGCACCTGCTCCTCGTCGGGCATCGTCGGACGGTTCACGGCTTCGACGAGGGACTCCGAGTACGTAGCGGGGTCAGCGTCCTCGTTGCCCTCTCGGAAGAAACCTGCTCGCAGTACAGCCATGTCCGTGTCTTTCAGTCGGTGAGGGGGAGGAACGTACGCCAGTATCCCCCGCGGTCGATGAGCGGTTCTTGGACGCCGAGCCTTGAGTCGACGCCCATGCGGTTGGTGGGCGCCGTGACGGGGACTCCGAGGTCGTTGGCCACCGACTGGGCGAGAGGGTAGTCCCCTGCGCCGGAGTGGCACGAGATCAGGCGGACCGGGCCGCCGTCGTAGTTCGGGTTGTTGCGGATCGCTTCCACGATCTGGTGTGGACTGACCTCGGTGACAAGCCGATCGGCGCCCGAGGGGTTGACGTGACCGACGACGAACACCTCGTCCCTGGTGCCGTGGACGACCACGTCGTGGAGTCCGGGCTGGCCCTGCACTCGTTCCAGATTCGATATCGTGCGGCTGTCGTAGCCGAGAGTCGTGCGGGTCTTGCCGTGATAGATCGGATGTCCTGAGGGAGTCAGGTCATCGCCGACACGTGATGGTGCAGCCAGGGCATTGGAGTCTGGAGCCCAGTACAGCTTCCACGTGCTCCGCTTGCCCATGAAGTCGGCGGCTGGGCGCAAGCGTGAGGGCTGCATCGCCAGGCTGTTGAGACTGGTCGCGAGCTGGGAGTCGACACTGCCCATGCCGCGCGCTGCCACGGCACCTGCTCCTGCACCAAAGATGCCGCCCGCTACAGCCCCGCTGACTCCGGCTGCCGCTGCCTGGTCGACGTTGATGGATTCCTGGTCGCCCGCGGCGATGTGGAGAGGTTGAGCGACCGCCAGGTCGACGGCGATGGATTCGATGGAACCGAAGGCGACGCCGGCCATGGTCGTGCCGATGACACCGGCGATTTCGGCGGACACGGTGACCCCGATGCTTGCCGCCGCCGAGATCACGCCTTCGGCCGCGGCCGAGCCCGCCACCGCTCCGGCGCCGCCGGTGACGATGGCCAGCAGCACGCCAGCGCCGAGTGCGGCAGCAGCGATACCGATCTCGGTCCACAGGTGAGTGATCGCCTCGTCGACGGCATCGGCGTACATGTCGAGCGACTTGGCCACCGAGCGGGCGGACTCGGCCAGGTCGTCGAGCCAGCCGGTCTTCGCACCCTTGTGATAGCGCGCCCAGAAGTCCGCGAAGGCCTCGATGGATTGGCCTTCGTTGCCGTCGATGACGCTGCGGGCCGCCTTGTGCGTGGCTGCCGTGACATCGTCGACCGATTCGGCGAAAGCACGCCAGGCAGACGCAGCCTCGCGCAACTGGTCGGCGTCAGCGTCCGGCCACCACATGCCCAGCTTGAGCAGGGCGTCCTTGAGGATCCCGTCGATGTCCACCGGTCAGTGCCCCTTGGTGGCTGAGTCGAAGGCGTCCTTGGTCGCCCGCTCGTTCTCGTCGTGGTTCTCGGACATCGCCTTCAGCGCGTCGCCGATGGATTCGAGGCCGGTCACGAGGGTCTTCGTGGCGGTGTCGATGCCGTCCTTGGCCGGGCCGTACTTGGCGTGGAACTTGTTGCCCTGTTCGTCTCCACCCCACGGAGCACCGAGCGAGGCAAGGCGGGTGTGCAGCGTGCTCAAGGCGTCGTGCAACTGGTTGCTCTGCCGGTGGAAGACCGGCGCAGCGTCTCTCAGCTCGTCCGTGTCCACCCGCATGCGCTCACTCACGCCACTCGCTCCCCTCGAGTCACTCGGTCAAGAGTGCGACCGTATCGCATGCATCTGACACCGAAATGAGGACGTGGAACCGGCGCGTAGCCGCTGGGCGTGCCTTCTGCCGTGCGCCGTGTCGAATGCGAGTCGGAGCCTTCGAGCATGCAGCGAAGCGCGTCGGAACGTGCAGGTCCGGGCAGGTGCATACACGGTCAGCTGCACCGCCTTCTAAGCGCTTGGCCGCAGGTTCGAGTCCTGCCGGGGGCGCCTCTCTTAGGCTCCGCTTCGGCGGGGCCTTTTTGTTTGGTCAGGGGGTTCCGCGCGGTGCCGAGTCGTCCTCGTTGACTCAGCCGTTCCGCCGTGACGAGTGCGGCGTAGTCGTCGTCAGGTAGCAGACGGTCAGAGTGGTGAGCGCGCCGGCGGCTCCCGTTGCCCAGCGCCAGATGCCCGTTACATCGAAGGTCAGCACAGCGGCGCAGGCGATGGTTGCCACCGCGAGGAGCAGGACGGACGGTTTGACGTACAGGGGCCACGCCGAGGTGGGGTTCCAGAGGTGGAGGGGGCGGCGAGGGGCGTCTGGTGTCGCGGGTGTGGCCTCCGGTGTCAGCATCTGGGCGTCGTCCCGGGGAAGCTTGCCGTGCATGACCCAGTCGGCGTCGGAGATCAGCGCCGATGACCCGGTGCTCGTGTCCCAGTACAGCCAGAGTTGTTGGCCCACAAGCGAATCCGGGACGTGGTTCTCCGTGATCGGGGTCAGGAAGTGGGCCGTGCGGGAGGACGATGTCGTGACCTTCAGGCACAGCTGTTTCTGGGTGTCGTGGCGCCAGACGCCCGGGCCTTGGCATGTCACTCGTACGGACATGTCCGTGCTGCGCAGGCGCGAGAAAGAGCGGAATCCGTGGCGTAGCGACACGCCTGTTACGGAGAGGGCCAGGCCTGCTGTCCAGGTGATGGCCACGATCAGTTTGCGGCCCGTGTTCAGCGTGGAGCCGTTCAGGGTTGCGGCGAGGGTTTGTTCGGTCCCGGGCACTGCGCCCAGAGCCGGGTTTGATGGGGCGTAGAGGACGGGGATCGTGCCTCCTGCCCGCGGGCGGTCGGGCGTGGTCGGGTGGACCCTTGTCGTTGCCGGTTGTGCGCCCGGCTCGGGCGGGAGGCGGACCGTGGTCGTTGAGGTGTAGTGGTCGTGGCCTCTGCTCGGGTTGTGGAAGTGGACGTTGGTGGCCTTCACCACCGGCACCTCGGCGAATTTCGCGCCGGCGTCCGTGATGCGTTGGACGAGGTCCGGGCGTTCGGGCGTTCCCAGCACCAGTGCGAGGAAGGTGGTCAGGGCCGTGCAGGCGCCCAGGGACCAGGCGAAAGTGCGGAGTTGCATGCCGCGGCGTGTGGGGAGGGACGGGGGTGGGGGCGTTTCCCGCGTTTCCTGCCGTTCCTGCGGAGGGTCCGAGAACTCGGCCCTGGCCACCGTGGCGTAGGGCTGTCTGCCTCCTGTCGCGCGTTGGTACGCGGCGATGGCCGCGACGCATGTCAGGGCGAGGCCCAGGGCTGTGAGGATCGCGGTTCGGCGGGGGCCGGGGGCCGTAGAGAAGAGCCAGAGCGGGAGGATCGGGGCGAGGGCTGCGAGGCTCAGTGCCGCGAAGCAGGTTCCCGCGCGTCGGGGTGCCGCGCCCGCTCGATGGAGGCGTGGGGGCGGGGCCGGTTCCATACCGGTCTTGGGCTTGGCCTGGTTCGCCGAAGGCATCTGCTACCTCACCGATTGAAGGGCGGCGCCCCCGAGGGCTTCGGCGAGGCGGGCCAGGGAGTCTAGCGGGCCGCCCCACCAGCGGGTCTGCCACGACGTGTTGCGTGAGGCGGTCGTCTGCGTGATGCCGCACCGCCGCCCCCGTGGCGCCACACCCCACCCCGTGGCACCACCGCGACGCCACATGGCGCCACGTGACGCCAAAGGGGTTGCACGTGGCGCCACCATGGTGCCACTATGGCGTCATGGACCTCACGCCCTACGTCGACAATCTGCACCGCGAGCTGGCCGTGGCCGCCGAAGCGGGAGGGGATGACGCACGCGCGCTTGCCGAGCGGCTCACCGCTCCCCTGGAGTCGGCGACCCGGCTCACGATGCTCAACGTGCTGTCCGCCGCGATGGACGAGATCACCCGCGACCTCGCGCCGGGTTCGGTCGACGTACGGCTGCGGGGGCTCGACCCCGACTTCGTGGTGACACCGCCGCCGCGCGACACCCCGGCCGCCCCCGCGGAGCCGGCCCACACCCCCGCCGCCGTACCCGAGGCCGACGAAGGCGGCACCGCGCGCGTCAACCTGCGGCTGCCCGCCCACCTCAAGGCGCGCGCCGAGGAGGCCGCGAGCCGCGAGGGGCTCTCGGTCAACGCGTGGCTGGTGCGCGCCGTCTCCGCCGCGGTCGACGGTGGCGCCGCACCCCGGCCCCAGGAGAAGAGCCGCACCGTCGGACAGAGCTTCACGGGCTGGGTGCGCTAGCCCGCGCCCAGCCCCACAGAACGGCACACCACGTCCCATCAGCGGGGACGCCCCAACGAGCCAGGAGGACGGGACAGCCATGCCTACTTTCGACACCCCCGAGGCCATCACGGTCGACGCCCATGTGGGCGCGGGTTCCATCCAGTTCACCGCAGGCAAGCGCCTCGACACCGTCGTCGACGTGAAGCCCGCGGACCCCAAGCGGAGCAAGGACGTGCGCGCCGCCGAGCAGACGACCGTCACGTACACGAAGGGCGTGCTCACCGTCCGGACGACGGAGCGCCGCATGATCGGCCCGAGCGGGCTCGTCGCGGTCACCGTGGAGTTGCCGGAGGGTTCCTCCGTCGATCTCACAGGGTCGTGGACCCAGGTGCTCGGTGAGGGCCGGCTCGGCAAGGTCGCCGTGAAGACCTCGGGCGGCGACATCCGCTTCGACACCACGGGTCCGCTGCGGCTCAAGGCCGCGCACGGCTCGGTCCGCGTGGACCGCGTCGAGGGCATGGCCGAGATCACGACCAGCTCCAGCAGCCTGCGGGTCGGCTTCGTCGACGGCCACGCCGTCCTGAAGAACTCGCACGGCACCACGATGATCGACGCCGTCACCGGGGAGCTGCGGATCAGCGGCGCCCACGGCGACGTCGAGATCGGACGCGCCGAGGGCTCGGTCGCCGCGACCACCGCGTACGGCGCGCTGCGCGTACGCGAAGTCGCGCGCGGCACCGTCCAGTTGGAGACCAACTTCGGCGCCATCGAGGTCGGCATCCGCGAGGGCACCGCCGCCTGGCTCGACGCCGCCGCCGAGAACGGTCAGGTCCGCAACACCCTCACCGCCTCCGACGCGCCCGCCGAGTCCGAGGACTCCGTCAAGATCCGCGCCCGCACCAAGTGGGGC
Organism: Streptomyces sp. SDT5-1; assembly: GCF_052245995.1. Classification (NCBI taxonomy): domain Bacteria; kingdom Bacillati; phylum Actinomycetota; class Actinomycetes; order Kitasatosporales; family Streptomycetaceae; genus Streptomyces; species Streptomyces sp. SDT5-1. Next base: position 3,349,200 of record NZ_CM125963.1, read on the forward strand.
AACGTCGACATCCGCCGCGCGACTGCCTGAGCGGAGCGGCAGCCGGGCTCGGCGTGCCGACCCGGCCCGCGGGACCGACTCCCCGGCCCGGCCGCCAGGCCCGACACCCGGGCCCAGGCCCGGCTACCGAACCCGGCCGTCACGCCCGCCCCCCGCCCAGCCACCGCGCCCCACCCCCTTCACCCCTTCACCCGCCCCTCACCCCGGAGGGCCCCATGCCTTCATCTGTCATGTCCACATCCACCTCCGACAACGACGCCGGACCGCCCCCGCTCGCCGTCTCCACCCTCGGCCTGCGCAAGTCCTACGGCGACAAGACCGTGCTCGACGGCATCGATCTGCGCATCCCCGCCGGTTCCGTCTTCGCGCTGCTCGGGCCGAACGGGGCCGGGAAGACGACGACCGTGCGGATCCTGTCCACGCTCATCGACGCCGACGGCGGGCAGGCGCAGGTCGCCGGGCACGACGTCGCGGCCTCGCCCGACGGGGTGCGCGCCGCCATTGGCGTCACCGGGCAGTTCGCGGCGCTTGATGACCTGCTCACCGCCGAGGAGAACCTGCTCCTCATGGCCGACCTGCTGCGGCTCGGCAAGCGCGAGGGGCGGCAGCGGGCGAGGGAGCTGCTCGAGCGGTTCGGCATCGCGGACGTCGCGGGCAATCGTGCCGCCACCTTCTCCGGTGGCATGCGCAGGCGTCTCGACCTCGCCATGACGCTCGTCGGCGACCCGCGCGTGATCTTCCTCGACGAGCCGACGACCGGGCTCGATCCGCGCAGCCGGCGCACCATGTGGGAGACCGTGCGGTCCCTCGTCGCGACCGGCGTCACCGTCTTCCTCACCACGCAGTACCTCGAGGAGGCCGACCAGTTGGCCGACCGGATCGCTGTGCTCGACGGCGGCCGGATCGTCGCCGAGGGCACCGCCGACGAGCTGAAGGCGCAGATCCCCGGCAGCCACGTACGGCTGCGGTTCAACGACACGGACGAGTACGAGCGGGCCGCCGACGCCTTCCCCGGTGCGGCCCGCGACGACGAGGAGCTGGTGCTGCGCGTCGCCGGTGACGGTGATCTCGCCTCGCTGCGCGGCCTCTTCGACCGGCTCGACACCGCCGGTGTGCACGCCGCCGACTTCTCCGTGCACACCCCCGACCTCGACGACGTGTTCCTCGCCCTGACCGGCGACGGCACCGCCGCCACCCCTCTGCACGTCAAGGAGACCCTGCGATGAGCACCCTCACGTACGCCGTGCACGACTCGATGACGATGCTGCGGCGCAACATCAAGCACGCGCTGCGCTATCCGGCCGTCTCGCTGGGCGCGTCGATGATGCCGATTCTGATGCTGTGTCTGTTCGTGTTCGCGTTCGGGGACTCGATGTCGGGCGGTGCGGGGCGGGACGCGTATCTGGAGTATCTGACGCCCGGTGTCGTGATCATGGGGGTCGCCTCCGGGGCCATGTCGACCTCGATCGCGGTCTGCCAGGACATGACCGAGGGCATCATCAACCGCTTCCGCACCATGAACATCACGCGCTCGTCGTTCATGACCGGGCATGTCGTCGGCAGCGTCCTCACGACGATGGTGAGCCTCGTGCTCGTCGTCGGCGTGGCGGTCGCGCTCGGCTTCCGGCCCGACGCCGACCCGCTGGAGTGGCTGGCCGCCGCCGGTCTGCTGGCCGCCATCGCGTTCGCGGTGACCTGGCTCGCGGCGGCGCTCGGCCTCAAGTCCAAGACGGTCGAGTCGGCGAGCAACAAGCCGCTGCTGATCCAGTTCCTGCCGTTCCTGGGCTCGGCGTTCGTGCCGGCCGACTCGATGGCGCCCGGACTGCGCTGGTTCGCCGAGAACCAGCCGTTCACGCCGATGACCGAGACGCTGCGCGGGCTGCTCACCGGCTCCGCGATCGGCAACGACGGGTGGATCTCGCTCGCCTGGTGCGCCGGGATCGCCCTCGTCGGCTACGCCTGGGCGCGCAGGCTCTACGGGCTCAACACCGAGCGCTGACCGCCCGGTTCATGCGCGAAGGGCCCCGCCACGCGGCGGGGCCCGCTCACGTTTTCGTCTCGCCGCGCGCGAACGCCACCGTCAGGTCTCGCACCAGCGCGTTGCGTTCGTACTCGTCCAACTCCACCAGGCCGCGTCCGGTGAGCCGTTCGAGGGTGTCCTCCACCGAGTCGACGACGCCGGACAGCGCGCCCGCCCGCTGCCGTGCGTCGAGCGTCGCGATCCGCCGTCGCCGCATCGCGTCGGCGACCTCCGGCGCGTACTCGACCCGGGCCGGGCGCACCGCGAGCACCTCGACGCCGATGGGCGCGCACTCCTCGGACAGCACCCCGGCCAGCTCGGCGCCGACCGCCTCCGGGTCGCGCAGGGTGGGCGCCGACTCGTGGAAGGCGTCGGCAGGGAGCCGCGCGAAGACCCGGGCGAGCGCCACCTCGATCTGTCCGCGCAGATACGCGTCGTGGTCCTGCACCGCGAACAGCGCACGCGCCGTGTCTCGCACCCGCCACACCACCAGGGCCTCGACGCTCAGCGCCATGCCGTCCGCGTCGACGGCGGGCAGCGGTTCGCTGCGCCAGTGCCGCAGCCGTACGTCGACGCGGCGGCGCAGCACCAGCGGGTTGACCCAACGAAGCCCGGTGCGCCGCACGGTGCCGCGGTAGCGGCCGAAGAGGGTGAGCCCCAGAGCGTCCCCCGACCGGCACCGGCTGAGCCCGCCGAAGGCGAGGACGGCGAGCACCGCGCAGGCCGCGACGAACGCGCCTCTGCCGGCGCGGGCGGCGTCGCTTCCGTGGGCCGGGGCGGCGTCGGGGCCGAGGAAGTCGGTGACGGTGTCCGGGATCCAGCCGAGCAGCAGGCACCCGTACAAGGCTCCCGCGAGGGCCAGTGCCCCCGCGGCGACGCCCAGCCAGCCGGGCAGCGACCACCCGACGCGTTCGACGACCTCGTCCCGCTGACTCATCGACTCTCCCGGCTTCCGCGGACAGGATCTGGCCGTACTCACGGTATGCGGCAAGGGTCCGAAATCGCCGGAATTCGGGCCGGGCGCGGGGTCACTCCAGCCGCAACTCCCCGTACGCCCCGGCAGGGACGACCGGCGCGCGCGGCGCCACGGGCCGCAACTCCCGGTACTCCGCTCCCTGTTCGGGCCGCGGGTCCGCCTCGCCCTTGTTCGGCCAGTACGACATCGCCCGCTCGGCCTGCGCCGTGATCGTCAGGGACGGGTTCACGCCGAGGTTCGCGGAGACCGCCGAGCCGTCGACGACGGAGATGCCGGGGTGCCCGTAGAGCCGGTGGTACGGGTCGATCACGCCGGTCTCCGCCGAGTCGCCGATGGCGCAGCCGCCGAGGAAGTGCGCGGTCAGCGGCTTGCCCATGAGTTCACCGAGGTTGGTGCCTGCGAAGCCGTTGATGGACTCGGCGATCAGGCCGGCCGCCTGCCAGCCCTCCGGTATGTGCACCGGGTTCGGGGTGCCGTGGCCCTGCTCTGCGGTGAGCAGTCCGCGCCGGTCGAGGCTCGTCGTCAGGGAGTTGTCGTGGGTCTGCATGACGAGCCCGATGATGGTCCGCTCCGACCAGTGGCGCAGCGCGACGGTGCGGGCGACGAGCACCGGGTGGGCGAGGAACGCGAGGGCGGCGGCGATCGGCTTCGGCAGGTTCTGCCGGTACTGCGGCACGCAGATCAGGGCCATCAGGTTGGAGCCCTTGCCGTAGCGGACGTTCTCGATGTGCGTGTTCGCGTTGGGGTGCACGGACGAGGTGATGGCGACGCCGCGCGTGAAGTCGATGTCGGGGCGGCCGTAGCGGCGCGGCCAGGTGAGGGCGCCGACCAGGGACTCGGAGTTGGTGCGGGTCAGCTCGCCGAGGCGGCGCGAGAGGCGCGGCAGCACGCCGTCGTCGCGCATGCGGTGCAGCAGAGTCTGGGTGCCGTACGTGCCCGCGGCCAGGACCACGCGGCGGGCGCGCAGCACGGTGCGGCGGCCGCGGCGGCGCCTGTTCGTGGGGACGGTGGTGACCTCGAAGCCGTCCGCGAGCTCGCGCACCCGGGTCACCGTCGTCATCGCCCTGACCTCGGCTCCGGCGTTCTCGGCGAGGTGCAGATAGTTCTCGGTGAGGGTGTTCTTGGCGCCGACGCGGCAGCCCGTCATGCAGGAGCCGCACTCGGTGCAGGCGGCGCGCCTCGGGCCCGCGCCGCCGAAGTACGGGTCGGGGACCTCCTCCCCCGCCGCTGCCGTCGTCGTCCCTTCGGCGTCCTTGCCGTCGCCGAAGAACACGCCGACGGGCGTGAGCCGGAAGGTGTCGCCCGCGCCCATCCTGGCCGCCGCGTCCCGCAGCAGCTCGTCGGCCTCGGTGGTGGTCGGGTTGGTGCGCACGCCGAGCATGCGGCGCGCCTGCGCGTAGTAGGGCGCGAGTTCGGCCTGCCAGTCGGTGATGTGCCCCCACTGCCGGTCCTGGAAGAACGCGGGTGGCGGTACGTACAGGGTGTTCGCGTAGTTGAGGGAACCGCCGCCGACGCCGGCGCCCGCGAGCACCATCACGTTCTTCATCAGGTGGATGCGCTGGATCCCGTACATCCGCAGGCGCGGCGCCCACAGGTAGTCGCGCAGCTTCAGGGAGGTGCGGGGCAGGGTGTCGCGCGTGTAGCGCCGCCCGGCCTCCAACACCCCGACCCGGTAGCCCTTTTCGGTCAGCCGGAGCGCGGAGACGGATCCGCCGAACCCGGAGCCGACGACGATGACGTCGTAGTCGTACGTGGTGGTGCCCGTGGTCTCAGGCACCGTACAGCTCCTCGATCTCGCGCTCGTACGCGCTCGTGACGGCCTTCCGTTTGATCTTCAGGGAGGGCGTGAGGAGCCCGTTCTCCTCGTTGAACTCCCCTTCGACCAGCGTGAACTTGCGGATGGACTCGGCGCGGGAGACGGCCTCGTTGGCGTAGTCGACGGCCTTCTGGACGTCGGCGACGATCCGGGGGTCGCCGATGATCTCGGACATCGGGGTGTCGGCGGGCAGCTTGCGCACGCTGAGCCAGTGCGCGACGGACTCGGGCTCCAGGGTGATGACGGCGGCGACGTACGGGCGGTTGTCGCCGACGACGATGCACTGGCCGACGGGCGAGCGGCTGCGCAGCCGGTCCTCCAGGATCGCCGGGGAGACGTTCTTGCCGCCGCTGGTGACGAGGATGTCCTTCTTGCGGCCCGTGATCCTCAGGTAGCCGTCGTCGTCGAGCTCGCCGAGGTCGCCGGTCGCGAACCAGCCGTCCTCGTCCAGGACCTGCTCGGTCGCCTCCTGGTTGTTCCAGTACGCGCCGAAGACGATGCCGCCCTTGATCAGCACCTCGCCGTCGTCCGCGATCCGGATCGTGGTGCCGGGCACGGGCAGTCCCACGGTGCCGGGGCGGGGCCGCAGCGGCGGGGTGATGGTGGCGGCTGCGGTCGTCTCGGTGAGCCCGTAGCCCTCGTAGATGACGATCCCGGCGGCGTAGAAGAAGAGGTTCAGATTGCGGTCGAGGGGCGAGCCGCCGCTGATGGCGTACCGGAGCCTGCCGCCGAGCTCCTTGCGCACGCGCCGGTAGACCAGCAGGTCGTAGAGGCCGTGGGCGAGCCGGAGCCCGATGCCGGGGCCCTTGCCGCCGTCGAGGAACCGGGTCAGGTGGGCCTCGGCGAAGCGCACCGCGATCCGGTCGGCGCGGTCGAAGGAGGAGCCGCGGCCGATCTTCTCCGCGGTCGCGCGCCCGGTGTCGTGGATCTTCTCGAAGAGGTACGGCACACCGACGACGAACGTCGGCCGGAACGAGCGGAGTTCGGGCCGCAGCTCGTCCGGCTTGATGCTCGGGCAGTGCCCCAGCTCGATACGGGCGAGCATGCACGCCACCTGGATCGTGCGGCCCAGGATGTGCGCGAGCGGCAGGAAGAGGAGGGTGGACGCGGTCTGCCCGGTGACCTCCTTGAAGATCGGGTGCAGCAGCTCGACGGTGTTCGCGGCCTCGGCGTACAGATTGCCGTGCGTGAGGACGCAGCCCTTGGGTCGGCCGGTGGTGCCGGAGGTGTAGCAGACGGTCGCGATGGTGTCGGGGGTGAGGGCGGCCCGCCGCTTGGCGACCTCCTCGTCGGTGACATCGGCGCCGAGGGCGGCGAGTTGGAGCACGGCGCCGTCGTCGATCTGCCGGATGCCGGGGCGGTCGGCCTCGGGCAGCGCGGCGATCCCCGCCTCGGCCGCCGCGGCGTTCTCCGGGGTCTCGACGATGAGCATGCGCGCGCCGGAGTCCCGGACGATCCACTCGATCTGGTCGGGCGCGGACGTGGCGTAGATCGGCACGGTCTGCCCGCCCGCGGCCCAGATCGCGAAGTCGAGGACCTGCCACTCGTAGCGGGTGCGCGACATCAGGGCGACCCGGCCGCCCGGTTCGAGGCCCGCGGCGATCAGGCCCTTGGCCGTGGCGGTCACCTCGCGGGCGAACGCGGCGGCGGTGACGGGCCGCCACCGCTCGCCCTCCTTGCGCCGCACGACGACCGCGTTCGGCTCCTGCGCGGCGTTGAGGTACGGGATGTCGGCGGGTGTCGAGCCGTCCTCCGGGGGCGTGGCGAGCGGTGCGACGCGCGCCTCGCGCACGACGCCGTGCTCGCCCCTGACCAGCTCGACCTTGGCGCGTTCGGCCAGGTCGCCGCGCTTCCCGGCCCGTTTCAGATCCTTGCGTACGCCCATGACGGCTCCCGTTCGCGCGGCTGCCCGACTCCTGCGTGCTGGAACTTACTGGGGAGTCAACTTACCTACGCGTAAGGAAAATTCAATGGTCGCGTACGAATCCGTCGCGAGGCCCTGCCGCGAAGCTCTACGGAGCCCAGACCTCGCCGTCCAGCACGTCGCGCATGCCCACCCACACCATGTTCATGAGGCGCAGCGTGATGCCCTCGGGCGACTGGCCGGGATGGCGCTCCATCCAGTCGGTGAGCGAGTCGGCGGCGCCGACGAGGGCGTGGGCGACGAAGTCGGCGTCCTCGTCGCCGAGCCGTGCGCCGCGCCCGCTGTCCGTGATGCCGTCCCTGATCAGCCCGGCGACCTCGGCCATGACGGCGCGGCGCGCATCCGCGACGGCCGCCGCGATCGCCTCGCTCAGCTCGGAGGCCTGGCGGTGCAGCACGACCCAGCTGTCGCGGTGCTCGGCGACGAAGGCGAAGAACGCGGAGAGCCCGGCGTGCAGCCGCAGTTCGGGCGCGGCGCCCGCGCCGCGCGCGGCCTCCTGGAAGGCGGCGACGAGACGCTCGGCCTCCCGGCGCAGGCACGCGAGGAAGAGACCCTCCTTGGAGTCCAGGTACAGATACACCATCGGCTTGGAGATTCCGGCGAGTTCGGCGATCTCGTCCACGGACGCCGCGTGATAGCCACGCTTGGCGAAGACCCGCACGCCGACGTCGATGATCTGCTGTTCGCGCACGTGGCGCGGCACGCGCTTCCTGCGTGCCGCCGTACGCCCTTGAGCCGCTCCCGATGTGCCCGTCACCCTTGTCAGCCTATCTACGTCGCCGTAACCTTACCCATTAGTAAACTTACTAAGCGGTAAGGTCGCCATAAGGAGAGTGGGTCCATGAGCGGTGCCGAGGAGATCGCGGCGCTCGACTTCGCGAGCGTCACGCCCGAGGAGTTCGCGCGGATCGTGAAGGGTCTTTCCACGAAGGAGATCAACGAGATCGCGCGGGACGAGGCGCTGCGCACCCGGGTCCTCAAGGAGGTCTTCGGGCGCATGGAGCGGCAGTTCAAGCCGGACGTCGCCGGCTCCCTCGAAGCGCTCATCCGCTGGAAGGTGACCGGTCAGGACGAGGTGCCCGATGCGGTCTACGAGACGAAGATCTCCGGCGGCACCTGCACGGTCTCCGAGGGTCGCTCGGACGCCGAGCCGCGGGTCACGCTGATCATGGGCGACGCCGACTTCCTCAAGCTGGTCTCGGGGAACTCCTCGCCCGTCACGATGTTCATGATGCGCAAGGTCAAGATCGCGGGCGATGTCGCGCTCGCCTCCGGCCTGACGCGCTACTTCGACATCCCCAAGGCCTGAGGAGGGTTCGGTCGGTCATGCCCTTCTCTCTTGAACTGGGCGAGGAACAGCGCGATCTGCGGGACTGGGTGCACGGCTTCGCCGCCGACGTCGTGCGTCCTGCGGCGGCCGAGTGGGACGAGCGCGAGGAGACGCCCTGGCCGGTGATCCAGGAGGCCGCGAAGATCGGCCTGTACGGCTTCGAGTCGCTGGCCGAGATGTTCGGCGACCCCACCGGGCTCTCGCTCCAGATCGCCAACGAGGAGCTGTTCTGGGGCGACGCGGGCATCGGCATGGCGCTGTTCGGCACGTCGCTCGCGGTGGCCGGGATCTTCTCCGCGGGCACGCCCGACCAGCTCGCCGAGTGGGTGCCGCAGTGCTACGGCGACGAGGACGACCCGAAGGTCGCGGCGTTCTGCGTCTCGGAGCCGCAGGCCGGTTCCGACGTGGCGGGCATGCGGACCCGCGCCCGCTACGACGAGGCGAAGGACGAGTGGGTGCTGTCCGGCCAGAAGGCCTGGATCACGAACGGCGGCATCGCGAACGTGCATGTCGTGGTCGCCTCCGTCGACCCGGATCTCGGCTCGCGCGGGCAGGCGGCGTTCATCGTGCCGCCGGGCACGCCGGGCCTCGAAGGCGCCAAGAAGATAAAGAAGTTGGGCCTGCGGGCCTCGCACACGGCCGATGTCTTCCTCGACGACGTCCGGGTCCCCGGGCACTGTCTGCTCGGCGGCAAGGAGAAGCTCGACGCGCGGCTCGCGCGGGCCCGCGAGGGCACGTCGGGCTCCCGGGGCCAGGCCGCGATGTCCACATTCGAGGTCAGCCGCCCGACGGTGGGCGCGCAGGCGCTCGGCATCGCGCGCGCCGCGTACGAGTACGCGCTGGAGTACGCGGGCGAGCGGGAGGCGTTCGGCCGCCCGATCGTCGAGAACCAGGCGATCGCGTTCGCCCTCGCCGACCTGCGGACGGAGATCGAGGCCTGCCGGCTGCTGATCTGGCAGGCGTCGTGGATGGCCCGCAACGACAAGGTCTTCGACGCGGCCCAGGGCTCCATGTCCAAGCTGCGCGCCGGTGAACTCGCCGTGGCCGCGACCGAGAAGGCCATCCAGGTCCTCGGCGGCGCCGGGTACAGCCGCGAGCACCCGGTCGAGCGGATGTACCGGGACGCGAAGATCTACACGATCTTCGAGGGCACCAGCGAGATCCAGCGGCTCGTGATCGCGCGGGCGATCTCCGGGCGGCAGATCCGCTGAGCGCGCCGGAGTGCGGGGCGGGCCTCTAGGGCCTGTCGTCAAACTACGGTCGTCGCCCGAAGGGCGGCGGCGCGGCGTAATGGGGCCTCCCCCTGCTCGAGCGGAGCCGAGAGCTTGGGGAAGCGTGCGATCGCAAGGCGCCGGAAGATCCCAGTAGCGGAGCTACTCGGGTCTTCCGGCAACGCAGCTGGGGGTCCCCCGGCCGAAGGCTGGGGGAGTGCGTGCCAGGCGTCGCGACGCAGACGGGAGCTTGACGACAGGCCCTAGGGCCCGCCCCGCGTGCTCACGACACCACGTCCTTGCGGGCGAAGTTGCGGAAGGCGAGCGCGAAGAGGACCAGCGCGTAGGCCACGGAGACCGAGGCGCCCTTGGTCATCGCCGTCCACTCCGGCTGGGTCTGGATCATGTCGGCCCACGCGAACTGCCAGTGCGCGGGCAGGAATTCGCGCCAGGTGCCGAGCGCGGTGACCGCGTCCAGCACGTTGCCGACGATGGTCAGGAAGACCGCGCCGCCGACCGCGCCCAGCGGGTTGTCCGTCTTCGTGGACAGCCAGAACGCGAGGCCCGCCGTGACCAGTTGGGACACGAACACGAAAGCGACGATCACCAGGAGCCGCTGCACCGCCGTGCCCGCGGGCAGCGCCCCGCCGGTCGGTATGTCCAAAGGCCCCCAGCCGTACGCCACCGCGCCGACGCCGAGCGCCACCAGCGGGAGCAGCAGCATCGCGCCGAGGCTGAGCCCGAACGCGACGGCCAGCTTGGACCACAGCAGCCGGGCCCTGGGGACCGGCGCGGCCAGCAGATAGCGCAGGCTCGACCAGCTCGCCTCGGAGGCCACCGTGTCGCCGAAGAACAGGGCGACCGGTATCACCAGCAGGAACCCGGCGGACACGAACAGGCTCGTCGCCGCGAAGTTCGCCGCCGACGACGTGGCGGTGTCCATCAGGTTCACCCGCTGCCCGCCGTCGCCCCCGCCGCCCGGCTCCCCGCCGATCGCGAAGGCGGCGACGAGCACGAACGGCAGCAGCGCGAGCACGGCGCCCATCACGAGCGTCCGGCGCCGCTTCACCTGGCGCACCAGCTCCACACGCAGCGGCAACGTGCGCCGCGGCCGGTACCCGTGCGCCAGCTCGGGCACCTCGCGCGGCCCCGTCTCGGCTCCGGTCGTCGTCATGCCGGGGTCCCTCCGATCAGCGTCAGGAACGCGTCCTCAAGACGGCGGTGCGGGCCGAGGGAGCGCACCGGGACGCCGAGCCGCACCAGCTCCGCGACGAGGCGGGCGGCCGGGTCGGACGCGGCGGCCTCGTCGGATGCGCCGGCGGGCTCGGGTTCCGGTGGCGTCAGGCGGACCAGCAGCCCGTCGTCGACCGCGCCCACCGAGGCCACGCCCGGCAACCCCGCCACCTTCTCCACCAGCGCGTCGGTGACCTCGCCCGCGACGCCGACGAGCAGCGTGTCGCCGGAGCCGACGATGTCCGCGACGGGGCCCGCCTGGACGAGTCGCCCGCGGTCCATCACCACGAGGTGCGTGCAGGTCTGCTCGACCTCGGCGAGGAGATGGCTGGAGACGATGACCGTGCGGCCGCCGCGCGCGTACCGGATCATCACCTCGCGCATCTCGCGGATCTGCGGCGGGTCGAGCCCGTTCGTCGGCTCGTCGAGGATCAGCAGGTCCGGGAGGCCCAGCATGGCCTGCGCGATGGCGAGGCGCTGGCGCATGCCCTGCGAGTACGTGCGCACGGCGCGCGCCAGGGCGTCGCCGAGACCGGCGATCTCCAGGGCCTCGTCGAGGTGCGCGTCCTCGGCGGGACGTCCCGTCGCCTTCCAGTAGAGCTCCAGGTTCTCCCGGCCCGACAGGTGCGGCAGGAAGCCGGCGCCCTCGACGAACGCGCCCACCCGCGAGAGCACCGGGGAGCCCGGCCTGATCGCGTGGCCGAAGACCCGGATGCCGCCCTCGTCGGGGCGGATCAGGCCCATCAGCATGCGCAGGGTCGTCGTCTTGCCCGCGCCGTTCGGCCCGAGGAGGCCGAGGACCTGGCCCTGCTCGACGCGGAAGGACAACTCCCGTACCGCGTACCGGTCGGACGAACCGGCATACTTCTTGCCGAGGCCGGTGATCTCGAGCGGCACGTCGGCGAGCGCCGGGTCGGGCGCGGGCGCCGTCGTCCGCCGCCGCGCCGTGAGCAGCAGCCCCGCCGCGACGACCAGCGCGCCGGCGGGCAGCCACCACACCCAGGCGGGCATCGGCTCGGCCTGCGTGCGCACATCGGGCGCGGTCGGCACGCTCAGGCTGTCGCGGACGGTGACCTGGTACGTCGCCGGTTCGTTCGGCGACGCGTAGCCGAGGTCGGTCGCGGAGAGCACGAGCCGCAGCTTGTGGCCCTTCTGCACCTCGTGGTCGATGGCGGGGAGCGTGATCCGCACGTCCTTGCCGTCGCCGCCCGCGCCGGTCACGCGCAGCGGCGTCACCAGCTGCGAGGGCAGCACCTGGCGGGTCCCGTCGGGCCCGGAGTCGTAGACCTTCGCGAAGAGCACGGCCTCGTCCGTGGAGGACTTCACGTGCGCCGTGACCGTCGGGGAGCCGGTGACGCGCACCGACTTCTTCAGCGGCGCCGAGTCGAAGCGCGCGAACTGGCCGGGGTACTCGAGGGAGAAGCCGACACCGAGCGACGTCGACAGGTTCGACACCTTGCCGAGGCCCGGCACCGACGAGATCGACGGCGGGCCGCCGCCCGGCGGGTTCTGGAACGTCTCCGTGGCCGACTTCAGCGGCACGCCGACGCGGTTCTCGCCGCGCAGGCCCGGGTACAGGTCGCCGCTCGCGCCGCGCAGGGTGGCCGCGCCGTCCGTGGAGTCGACGCCGCCGGTGCGGGTGACGCGGAACGCGGGGCCCGTGTCGACGTTCTCGTCCTTCAGATAGCGGTCGAACCAGGAGGTCACGCGCTCGTGCAGGCGGTCGAGCTCCATGTCGCCGCCGTCGTGCCCGCCGTTCAGCCAGTCGACCTGGACCGGTGCGCCGTTCGCCTTCACATGGCGCGCTATCTCGTCGGCCTGGCCCAGCGGGAACAGCGAGTCGGTCTGGCCCTGCGCGATGAACGTGGGGACCTTGATGCGGTCGCCGACGGCGACGGGGCTGCGCTCCTCCAGGAGCTTGCGCGCCGCGTCGTCCGGCTTCCCGGAGACCGCGACCCGCTTGTACATGTCGCACAGCTTCTTCTCGAAGCGGCCGCAGGCGAGGCCCGCCTCGCTGGTGCGGGTGCCGAGCTGCGCGGAGCCCGAGGTGAAGAAGGCGCCCGCCCAGAGCTTCTTGAAGACGCCGTCGGGGAACAGCGCGTCCGCCAGGTTCCAGTACGTGATCTGCGGGGCGATCGCGTCGACCCGCTTGTCGTACCCCGCGGAGAGCAGCGAGATCGCGCCGCCGTACGAGGCGCCGGTGACGCCCACGCGCGGGTCGCCCGGCTTGTCGAGCTCGACCTCGGGGCGCTTCGCGAGCCAGTCGATCATCCGGGAGACGTCGGCCACCTCGTGCTTCGGGTCGTTCAGGCCGATCTTGCCGCCGGAGCGGCCGAAGCCGCGGGCCGACCAGGTCATTACCGCGTACCCGTGGGCGGCGAGCTTCTCGGCCTCCGCGCGCACGTCCGCCTTGCTGCCGCCGAAGCCGTGGGTGAGCAGCACGGCGGGGCGCTTGTGGGACGGGGAGCCCGCCGTGAAGTACGACGTGTCGACGCGCACCCCGCCGCCCATCGGCATCATCCGGTCCTGCCGGTGCACGGCGGTCGACCCGCCGGAGTCCGACGCCGCGGACGCCGCCGCGCCGCCACCCGCTCCCGCGAGCACCGCCACGATCGCCGCGACGGTCGTCCACCGTCGCGGTCGGCCGCGGATCAGCTCGCGCCACTCCCGCCCTCGAAAAGACATGCGCTCAACGGTATGCGCACCCACCGACAACGTCCGCATCCGGTGATCGGTGCCACACGCCGCGGGGCGGTCCCCGGCGGGGCCCACCTGGATTCTGCGAGCGCTCGCAGAAGACGTCAAGAGTGCGTACGGCCCCGGGAGTTGGCGGCATTGAATCGTTCCGGAAAAGCGTGCGCGAAGCATTGACCGGCCTGCGAGCGCATGCAAACGTCCTTCCCCACGAACCGCCCCCACCGTCCAGTCGCTCGTGGAGGCCCCCTATGGGCAGCGTCGCCCCCTCCCGTCGCACCACCCTGTCCGCGCTCCTCGCCACCGGCCTCGGCACGGCGCTCACCGCCTGCGGCGGCCCCGCGCGCTCCGTCGGGTCCGGCGGCGCCGTGACCCTGCGCTACTTCTTCTGGGGCGACAGCGGTCGCGCCGACCTGATCAACAAGTGCATCGCCGTGTTCGAGCGCGAGCACCCCAAGATCAAGGTGAAGTCGAGCTTCGCCGCGTTCGACGCCTTCTGGCCGAAGCTGAGCACCGCCGCCGCGGGCGGCAACCCGCCCGACGTGATGCACGTCGACTACGCGTGGATCCGCACCCTCGGCGAGCACGGCGTCCTCGCCGACCTGGGCCCGCACACCGGCTCCGGCAAGGAGATCGACGCGTCCACCGTGATCCCGTCGCTGCGCACCGCGGGCGAGGTAGACGGCCGCCGCGTCGCGCTGCCGCTCGGCAGCAACTGCGTGTCCCTGATGTACGACGCGAAGGCCTGGGACGCGGCCGGCGCCCGCAGACCGACGCGGCGGACGACCTGGGACGCCTTCATGGAGCAGTCCCTCCAGGTCACCCGGTACGGCCGCAAGCAGGGCGGCCCCGTGCAGTACGGCATGGACAACCCCGGCCAGAACTACATGGGCCTCGAGGTCTGGATGCGCCAGCAGGGCCTCCAGATGTGGACCGACAAGGGCGCCCTCGGCTTCGACCGCGACGACATGCGCCGCTACCTCACCGTCGTCGACGGCTGGCGCAAGGAGGGCGCGCTGGCCGGCCCCGACGCCGTACTCGAATCGCTGCCCGGCTTCCCGATCACCACCCGCAGGGCCGCCTCCTACCTGGAGTGGGACAACCAGGTCGGCGGGCGCAGCGACATGCGCGGCAGCACGCTCTCGCTGGGCACGGTCCCCAGCGACACCGGCCGCTCCGGCATCTACGCCAAGCCCGGCATGCTGATCGCCGCCGCCGCGCGCAGCCCGTACCTGAGCGAGAGCGCCCGGTTCATCGACTTCATGGTCAACGACCGGCGGGTGGCGAAGATCCTCGGCACCAACATCGGGATGCCGCCGACCACGAGCCAGCAGGGCGCGGCCGACACGTCCGATCCGAAGGTGCGCCAGGTCCAGACGTACGAGAAGCAGGTCGCGAAGACGCTCGCGCCGACCCCGCCGCCGCCCGCCGACGGCGGCGCCTCGCTCAACGTCTATCTCCAGCGCGTCGCCGAGAAGCTGTTCTACGGCCGGATCTCGGTGGATCACGCCGTGGACCTCTACTTCGAACAGGCCGAGGTCACCCTCGCCTGACGCACGGCCACCTCCGCCCCCTCGAAAACGTACGGAGCCCCCATGGCCTCTACGACGACCGACGCCGCGCCACCCCGCGCCCGCCGCGGCGGCACCTCAGCGACCCCGACCGGCAGGCCCCGCAAGGGCGGCGGCGACCGCTCCGCGTACGTCTTCCTCACCCCGTGGATGATCGGCGCGGCGGTGCTGACGCTCGGGCCGATGTTGTTCTCGCTCTACATGTCGTTCACGGACTACAACCTGTTCGACTCGCCGCGCTGGATCGGCCTCGACAACTACAAGCGGATCCTGTTCGACGACCCCGAGGTCCGCGACACCGTCGGCGTCACGCTGCTCTACGTCGTGGTGGCGACGCCCCTGAAGCTGGCCGCCGCGCTCGGTGTGGCGCTGCTGCTGCACACCCGGCGCAAGGGCCGCAACTTCTACCGGGCCGCCTTCTACATGCCGTCCCTGATCGGGGCGAGCGTCGGCGCGGCCATCGTGTGGCGGCTGCTGTTCTCCACCGGGAGCGTCGTCGACCGGTTCCTCGGCACGTTCGGGATCCACACCGGCGGCTGGATCTCCAACCCGGACTGGTCGCTGATGTCCCTGGTCGCGCTGTCGGTCTGGCAGTTCGGCGCGCCCATGGTGATCTTCCTGGCGGCGCTGCAGCAGATCCCGCGCGATCTGTTCGAGGCCGCGGAGATCGACGGGGCGGGGCCCTGGCGCCGCTTCCTGTCGGTCACGGTGCCGATGCTGTCGCCCGTCATCTTCTTCAACCTGGTCCTGGAGATGGTGCACGCCTTCCAGATGTTCAACTCGGCGTTCGTGCTCTCCAACGGCACCGGAGGACCGGCGGGCTCCACGCACGTGTACTCGATGTACCTGTACGAACTCGGCTTCAACGACTTCCGGATGGGCTACGCCGCGGCCCTGACCTGGGTGCTGCTCCTGGTCGTCGGCGCGATCACCGCGCTGCTCTTCAAGACCTCGGGCCGCTGGGTCCACTACGCGGGCGAGGAGAAGTGACGATGGCGACGACGACCACCACGACCGCGACGCGTTCGACCCTGTGGCACGTGGGCGCGATCGCCCTGCTGCTGGTCCTGCTCTACCCGGTGATCTGGGTGTTCACGGCGTCCGTGAAGCCCGCCGACGAGATCATCTCCAGCTTCGGTCTGCTGCCGTCGGAGGTGAGCTGGAGCGGTTTCGGCACGGCGCTCGAGGGGATCGCCGAGGTGCCGGCGTGGCGCTTCTTCTCCAACTCGCTGCTGCTGGCGATCGGTTCGGTGATCGGCAACGTGCTGTCGTGCTCCGTCGCCGCGTACGCGTTCGCGCGGCTGCGGTTCCGGGGGCGCGGGGCGATGTTCGCGGTGATGATCGGCACGATCCTGCTGCCGACGCATCTGCTGCTCATCCCGCAGTACACGATGTTCCAGAAGGTCGGCCTCGTCGACACGTACGTGCCGCTGCTGCTCGGCAAGTTCCTCGCGACGGACGCGTTCTTCGTGTTCCTGATGGTGCAGTTCGTGCGGAACCTGCCGCGCAGCCTCGACGAGGCGGCGCTGATCGACGGCTGCGGGCACTTCCGGATCTTCGGGCACATCGTGCTGCCGCTGCTCCGACCGGCGCTGATCACCACGGCGATCTTCACGTTCATCTGGTCCTGGAACGACTTCTTCGCGCCGCTGGTCTACCTCCAGTCGCCGGAGAAGTATCCGCTGCCGGTGGCACTGCGGTTGTTCGTCGACTCGACGAGCAGCCAGGACTACGGGGCGATGCTCGGCATGTCGGTGCTCTCGCTGCTTCCGGTGATCGCGTTCTTCGTGGCGTTCCAGCGGCTGCTGATCGAGGGCGCGGCGACGTCCGGGATGAAGGGGTGAGCGGCGTGAGCACGGTGGCGCGGCGCGAGACGCCGTACGGGGAGCGGTTCACGCTCTTCGCCGAAGTCCTGTGGATCGGCGTCCTGGTGGCGGCCGGGTCGCTGCTCGTCGTGACCTGGCCCGCGGCGATGGCGGCCGGGTGCGCGGCGGTGCGCCGCTGCGTGCCGGACGGGCCGTCGCCGGGTACGGCGCGGCGGTTCGTCGCGGACTTCCGGGCGGCGCTGCCCGGCGGGGCGGCGGTGGGGACGGTCGGCCTCGCGGTCCTCGGCTTCCTCGGCGCGGACCTGCGGCTCGCCGCGGCGGGCGGTGTGCCGCTGTTCGGGGCGCTGGCGGTCGTGGTCGCCGGGGCGGCGGGAGCGGTGGTCGTGCACCAGGTCCGGATGGCGGCGGGCTGGTCCACCACGGGTCGCTGGGCGCGGCCCCGGCGGGATCCGCGGGGTGTCGCGATGCTCGGCGGGGCGGTGCTCGTATCGGCGGTGTGCGTCTGGCAGTTGACGATTCTGGCGCCGCTGGTGACGGGGGTGCTTGCCCTGGCGGCAGTGGCGGTCGACCGGCGGCCCGCTCCCGGGGCTCTGCCCCGGACCCCGCTGCTCAATCGCCGCAGGGGCTTGATTTGCCCCGGATTGCCGACCGAAGGTCGGCATTTCAGGGGCGCGGGGAACTGCGCAAACCACAGCGCGACGGCACACGCGAAAACGATCAGGTGAGGGAACACGTCATGCGTAATAACGACCGGCCGAGCGGCGCAGCCCCCAGTGCCGAAGAGGTCGCGGCCGACGCCGGAGTGTCGCCGTCGACCGTCAGCCGGTGTTTCGCCTCGCCGCATCAGGTGCGGCCCGAGACCCGCGCGCGGGTGCTCGCGGCGGCGGAACGGCTGGGGTACCGGCCGAGCCGGATCGCCCGGTCGCTGGCGGAGGGCCGCACCCGGACGCTCGGCCTGATCGTGCCGGACATCGCCAATCCGTTCTTCGCGGTGATCGTGAAGGCCGTGCAGGCCCGCGCCCGCCGCAAGGACTACGCCGTGTTCCTCGCGGACACCGACGAACACCCCGACGACGAGTACGAGTTGGCGCTGACGCTGGCCCGCCAGGTCGACGGTCTGCTGCTCGTCGCCCCGAGGATGGACGGCGCGCGGCTCGGCGAGGTCGTCCGGCAGGTGCCGAGCGTCGCCGTGAATCGGAGCGTGTCGGGCGTGCCGTCGGTGGTCGCGCCCAGCGAGGACGGGCTGCGCCAGGCCGTGGCGCATCTGCACGCGCTCGGCCACCGCCACCTCGCCCTGATCCTGGGGGCCCGCAACTCCTGGTCGAGCGAGCAGCGCGGCCACGCCGTCCGGTACGCGGCCGAGCAACTGGAGCTGAAGGTCACCGAGTTCGGCCCGCACGAGCCCAAGTTCCACACCGGCGCCCAGGTCGCCGACCTCGTGCTCGCGGCCGGCGCCACCGCGATCGTCGCGCACAACGACCTGATGGCGCTCGGCGTCCTGTCCCGCCTCGCCGACCGCGGGGTCCGGGTCCCCGACGACGTCAGCGTGGTCGGCGCCGACGACACCCTGCTCGCCACCACCGCGACCCCGGCGCTCACCTCGGTCCGCATCCCGCTCGACGCGCTCGGCGAACGCGCCGTCGACCTGATGCTGCGCCGCCTCGAGGACCCGGACCGCGCCCCCGAACAGCTCTCCCTGGACAGCGAGTTGATAGTCCGCCGCTCCACAGGACCTGCCCCCCCGAAAGGAATCCTGACCTCATGAAGCGCGCCGCGATCATCGGCACGGGCCACCGCGCCCAGATGTACACCAAGGCCCTGGGCGCCCGCCCCCACTACGACGTCGCCCTCCTCGCGGACCCGAGCCCGACCCGTATCGCCCACCACAACCGGCTCCTCGGCTCGTTCGGCCGGCCCGAGGCCGCCGCCTGCGACCCGTCCGACTTCGCCGCCGCGCTGCGGGAGCACCGGATCGACGAGGTCGTCGTCACCACCGTCGACGCCACCCACCACACGTACATCAACACCGCGCTCGAAGCGGGCTGCCGGGTCGTCACCGAGAAGCCGATGACCACGGACGCGGAGAAGTGCCGCACGATCCTCGACACCGTGGAGCGGACCGGCGGCGAGCTGTCCGTCGGGTTCAACTACCGCTACAACCCCGCCCACGAGAAGGTCTGGCAGCTCCTGCACGACGGCGCGATCGGCGAGATCCGCTCCGTGCACTTCGAGTGGCTGCTCGACGTGCGGCACGGCGCCGACTACTTCCGCCGCTGGCACCGCGAGAAGCGGCACAGCGGGGGCCTGCTCGTGCACAAGTCGGGGCACCACTTCGACCTGGTCAACTGGTGGCTCGGCGCCGCCCCCGCCCGCGTGTACGCGGAGGGCGGGCTCGTCTTCTACGGCCGCGACAACGGCGAGCGGACCGGTCTGCGCCGCGACTACGTGCGGGCCCACGGGTCGGCCGAGGCCGCCGCCGACCCGTACGCCATCCACCTCGCCGACGACCCGGACCTCGCGTCCCTGTACGTCGACGCGAACGCGGCGGGCGACCCGTACGTCCGCGACCGGAACGTGTTCGGCGACGACATCGACGTCGAGGACGACCTGTCGGTGCTCGTGCGGTACGACTCCGGGGCCACGATGACGTACCACCTCACGGCGTACTCGCCCTGGGAGGGCTACCGGGTGATGTTCAACGGGACCGGGGGCCGGATCGAGTTGGAGGTCGAGGAGAACACCTGGCAGCCGCCGAAGGTCGCCCCCGGCGGGGCGGGGGCCTCGCACGGGGGCGTCGTCATGGACCGGCCGGGGCGGACGTCGATCCTGCTGCGGCCGCTGTGGGAGGCGCCGCGGGAGATTCCGTACGCGTGGGCGGCCGGGTCGCACGGGGGCGGGGACCTGCGGATGCTCAAGGAGCTCTTCGGGCCGCTCGGGGACGGCTCCGACGAGGGGGCCGCGCCCGCGGCGGGGAAGGGGGCCACCGCGCGGGACGGTGCGTTGGCCCTCGCGGTGGGCGTGGCCGGGAACTCGTCGTTGGCTTCCGGCCGGCCGGTGGACGCCGCTCACCTGTGGTGAACGCCTCGGGGCTCCGCCCCGGCCCCCGCTGCTCAATCGCCGCAGGGGCGTGATTTGCCGGGCCCGCGCTTGCGCACATGCCCCGAAGGGGCCGGCTACTCGGTCGGGACCGACACCAGCCACCGCGAGTCCTGACGCGGTCGCAGGTAGAAGGCCCAGTACAGCGTCGCCACCGCCATGATTCCGCCGGTCCAGAGGAGGTACTCGACCTCCTGCTCGATCAGGATGTAGACCATCAGCGCGATGAGGACCACGGGGACCCCCGGCCACAGCGGCATGCGCCAGGCCGGCTGGTCCTTGTGGGCGCCTCGGCGGGCGAACAGGGCGGCCACCGCGACCAGCAGGTACATGCCGGTGACGGAGACGCCCGTCACGCCGTACAGGGTGTCGAGGTTGACGAAGCAGAGGGCCGCGCCGGGGACGCCGACGACCAGGGTCGCGACCCACGGGGAGCCGAAGCGGCCGAGGCGGGACAGCGCCGTGTTGACCGGTCCCGGCCAGGCCTTGTCGCGGGCCGAGGCGAACAGGACGCGGGAGTTCTGGATGACCATGACGATGCCCGCGTTGATGATGGCGAGCGCGACGCACAGCGAGACGAACGTGCCGACCGCCGAGTTCGACCAGGCGACGACCATCGTGCTGATGTCGCCCGAGGTGAGCGTCGAGAGGTCCTTGGCGCCCATCGTGATCGCGACGACGGGGATCAGGATGACGACCGAGGAGATCGCGAGGGTGGCGAGGACGGTGCGGGCGACGGACTTGCGCGGGTTCTCCAGCTCCTCGGAGAGGTAGACGGCGGTCGAGAAGCCCTGGGTGACGAAGAGGGCGATGGCGAGCCCGGAGACCACCAGCATGCCGGTCACGGCGTCCGTGTGGCCGTCGCCCGCCACCTGCATCGAGCCGAGCGAGTCGAGGCCGCGCTCGGAGTGCGTGAAGCCGAGGACCGCGACGAGGGCCGCCGCGATGACCTCCAGGACGAGGAAGATGCCGGTGATCCACGCGTTGGCCCGCAGGTCGAGCAGGCCCGCGAGGGTGGACAGGAGCATCACGCCCGCACCCGTCATCGCGGGGTCGAGGTGGATGACCGGCTCCAGGTAGTCGGCCGTGCCCATCGCGATCACCGGCGGGACGATGAAGACGACCAGCAGGGACAGCACGAAGACCAGCCAGCCGGCGAGGCGTCCGGCAAGCGTCGACACCATCGCGTACTCGCCGCCGGCGCTGGGGATGAGGGTGCCCAGCTCGGAGTAGAGGAAGGCGACGCCGATGCAGATCAGCGAGCCGATGGCGATGGTGAGGGCGGTGGCGGTGCCGAGGGATCCGAACAGGTCGGGGACGACGACGAACAGCGAGGAGGCGGGCGTCACGCACGACAGCGTGAGCAGGGTGCCTCCCACGACACCGATGGAACGCTTGAGCTTCTGGGCCTGGGGGGCCGACTCCGGTGGGGAGGGCGGAGCGGCGGGGCGAAGCGTGTCGGTCATGGAGCGGTTCCGATCGACTCGTGCGGCAGGGGGACGGCTCGGGCGGGAGCGCTATCGCCTCCGAGGGCTGGGGTTGATCGATGCTGCGGCTGCTCCCGGCGCGATATGCAACCTCGCCGATATCCGAACGTCAACGCCTGTTTTCCTTCGGAATCCGCAGCTCCGCTCCCGCCAACCGCGTGCGATTCTTCAGGAGTTCGCAAAATCGGCCGGGATAGACGCAGCGACCCCCGTAGATGACCTTCATAAGCAAGGTCATCTACGGGGGTCGACTTAAGGCGCCCGGTTCATCCCCTACGTACGGGAACCGCAGCCGGAGCGCTGAAGTTCACGGCGAACTGTCCGTACTCCGGACGTCTCCGCGACGTCCCGCGAGGCCCCGGGGGCCTCAGTGGTTGCGCGGGAAGCCCAGGTCCACGCCGGCGGGCGCGTCGGCCGGGTCCGGCCAGCGGGTCGTGACGACCTTGCCGCGGGTGTAGAAGTGCGTGCCGTCGTTGCCGTAGATGTGGTGGTCGCCGAAGAGGCTGTCCTTCCAGCCGCCGAAGCTGTGGAAGCCGACGGGGACCGGGATCGGCACGTTGACGCCGACCATGCCGGCCTCGATCTCCAGCTGGAAGCGGCGGGCGGCGCCGCCGTCCCGGGTGAAGATCGCGGTGCCGTTGCCGAACGGGGACGCGTTCATGAGGGCCACGCCCTCCTCGTACGTCTCCGCGCGCAGCACGCACAGGACCGGGCCGAAGATCTCGTCCTGGTAGGCCTTGGCGGTCGTCGGGACGTTGTCGAGGAGCGAGAGGCCGACCCAGTGGCCGTTCTCGAAACCGGGGACCGTGTAGTCGCTGCCGTCGAGGACGACGTCGCAGCCCTCGGCCGCCGCGTTCTTCACGTAGCCGGCGACCTTGTCGCGGTGGGCGGCCGTGATGAGCGGGCCCATCTCGGACGTCGGGTCGTTGCCGGGACCGATCTTGATCTTCTCGGCGCGCTCCTTGATCTTCGCGACGAGCTCGTCGCCGATCGCGCCGACGGCGACGACGGCGGAGATCGCCATGCAGCGCTCGCCCGCGGAGCCGTACGCGGCCGAGACCGCGGCGTCGGCGGCGGCGTCCAGATCGGCGTCGGGCAGCACCAGCATGTGGTTCTTGGCGCCGCCGAGCGCCTGCACGCGCTTGCCGTTGGCGGAGGCGGTGGTGTGGATGTAGCGGGCGATCGGGGTCGAGCCGACGAAGGAGACGGCGGCGACGTCCGGGTGCTCCAGGAGGCGGTCGACGGCGACCTTGTCACCGTGCACGACGTTGAAGACGCCGTCGGGCAGCCCGGCCTCCGCCAGCAGCTCGGCGATCTTGATGGAGGCCGAGGGGTCCTTCTCGGAGGGCTTGAGCACGAAGGTGTTGCCGGTCGCGATGGCGATCGGGAACATCCACATCGGCACCATGGCCGGGAAGTTGAACGGCGTGATGCCCGCGACGACGCCGAGCGGCTGCCGGATCGAGGCCACGTCCACGTTCGTGGCGACCTGCGTCGACAGCTCGCCCTTGAGCTGTACGTTGATGCCGCAGGCCAGGTCGACGATCTCCAGGCCGCGGGCCACCTCGCCGAGCGCGTCCGAGTGCACCTTGCCGTGCTCGGCGGTGATCAGCTCGGCGATCGCGTCGCGGTTGGCGTCGAGGAGCGCGCGGAACTTGAAGAGGATCTCGGTGCGCTTGGCGAGGGACGAACGGCCCCAGCTCCGGTACGCCTCCTTGGCGGCGGCGACGGCCGTGTCCACCTCTTCGACGCTCGCGAAGTCGACGTGCGTGGTGACGGCGCCGGTCGCGGGGTCGGTCACCGGGCCGTGATTGCCCGACGCGCCCTCGACGGCCTTGCCGCCGATCCAGTGGTGGACCAACTTCGTGTCAGACATACGGGCGACTCCTGTGACGGCTGCGTACTTCTCAGAGGTGACGGCGTCGACCGGCGGCGTGCCGGTCGTACTCCTCGCGGGCCTCGACCGCGGCGCTGCGCTCCGCCGTCTCGGCCACGGGAACATCCCACCACGCCTGCGCCGGAGGCGGGCCCGACACTGTGTCTGCCGTTTCGGTCTCCACGTAGACACATGTCGGACGGTCCGCCGCACGCGCGGCGGCGAGCGCTTCGCGCAGGTCACGCACGGTCTTGGCGCGGTGCACCGTCATGCCGAGGCTGGCCGCGTTCGCCGCGAGGTCCACGGGCAGCGGCGCCCCTTCGTACGCGCCCTTCTCCCCCGGGAAGCGGTACTGCGTGGCGAAGCCCTCGGCGCCGACGGACGCGGAGAGGCCGCCGATGGACGCGTAGCCGTGGTTCTGGAGGATGACCACCTTGACCGGAATGTTCTCCTGCACGGCGGTGACGATCTCCGTCGGCAGCATCAGATACGTGCCGTCGCCGACGAGCGCCCACACCGGCCGTCCGGGCGCGGCGAGGGCGACGCCGAGCGCCGCGGGGATCTCGTAGCCCATGCAGGAGTAGCCGTACTCGACGTGGTACTGGTCGCGGGAGCGGGTCCGCCACAGCTTGTGCAGGTCGCCGGGGAGCGATCCGGCGGCGTTGATGAGGATGTCGTCGCCCGTCACCAACTGGTCGAGGACGCCGAGGACCTGGGCCTGGGTGGGGCGCGCGAGGTCGTCGGCGGCGTAGCAGGCGTCGACGCGCCGCTCCCAGTGATCCTTGCCCTCGCTGTACGCGGTGATGTGCGCGGGCTCGGCGCGGCAGTCGTCGTCGAGCGCCTCGCGCAGCGCGGTGAGGCCCGCGCGGGCGTCGGCGACGAGCGGTCGCGCGGCGAGCTTGTGCGCGTCGAAGGCGGCGACGTTCAGATTGAGGAAGCGGACGTCCGGGTCGGCGAAGAGGGTCGAGGACGCGGTGGTGAAGTCCGTGTACCGGGTGCCGACGCCGATCACCAGGTCGGCGCCGCGCGCCAGCTCGTTCGCGGTGGCGGTGCCGGTGTGCCCGATGCCGCCGACGTCGGCCGGGTGGTCGTACGGGAGCGAGCCCTTGCCGGCCTGGGTGGAGGCGACGGGGATGCCGGTGGCCTCGGCGAACTCCTTCAGCGCCTCCTCGGCGCCGCTGTGATGGACGCCGCCGCCCGCGACGAGGAGCGGGCGCCGGGCGCGCCTCAACTCGTCGATCGCCGCGGCCAGTTCACCGGCGTCGGGGGCGGGCCTGCGCACCGTCCACACCCGGTCCCTGAAGAACTCCTCCGGCCAGTCGAAGCCTTCCGCCTGCACGTCCTGCGGCAGCGCGAGCGTGACCGCGCCGGTGTCGACGGGGTCGGTGAGCACCCGCATCGCCTGGAGCGCGGCGGGGATCAGCCGCTCGGGCCGCTCGATCCGGTCGAAGTACCTCGACACGGGCCGCAGGCAGTCGTTGACCGAGACGTCGCCCGCGTACGGGACCTCGAGCTGCTGGAGCACCGGGTCGGCGGGCCGCGTCGCGAACACGTCGCCGGGGAGCAGCAGGACGGGCAGGTGGTTGATGGTCGCGAGGGCGGCGCCGGTGACGAGGTTGGTGGCGCCGGGGCCGATGGAGGTGGTGACGGCGTGCGTGGACAGGCGGTCGCACTGGCGGGCGTACCCGACGGCGGCGTGCACCATCGCCTGCTCGTTGCGGCCCTGGTGGAAGGGCATGGCGTCGCCGTACTGGAGGAGCGCCTGGCCGACCCCGGCCACGTTGCCGTGGCCGAAGATGCCCCAGGTGGCGCCGATCAGCCGGCGCCGGGCGCCGTCGCGCTCCGTGTACTGGGCCGCGAGGAAGCGGACCAGGGCCTGGGCGACGGTGAGCCGTACCGTTCCTGTCATCGGTATCCCTCCGTGGCGTGATCGGGGTGGAAGCGGATCCGCCACTCCCGCTCGTCGCCGGGGCCCGCCATGACGTTCAGGTAGTACATGGCGTGGCCCGGCTGGGCGATGGACGGGCCGTGCCAGCCGTCGGGGACGAGCACGGTGTCACCGGAGCGGACCTCGGCGAGCAGATCGGTGCCGCCGTCCCTGGACGGGGACACGCGCTGGTACCCGTATCCGCCCGGCCCCTCGATCTCGAAGTAGTAGATCTCCTCGAGCAGCGACTCCTCGCCGGGCCGGTGCTCGTCGTGCTTGTGCGGCGGGTACGAGGACCAGTTGCCGCCCGGTGTGATCACCTCGACGGCGATGAGCTGATCGCAGTCGAAGGCGTCGGCGGAGGCGAAGTTGCGCACCTGCCGCGCGCTGCGCCCGCCGCCCCTGTCCTCGACGGAGACCTCCGGCGCGGGGCCGTAGCGGACGGGGAGTCGTCGACCGCATTTCGCTCCTGCCAGGGCGAACCGGCCTCCCGCACCGGAGGAGATCTGCACGCCGCTGTCGCGCGGCACGTACGCGAAGTCGCTCACGGAACCGAATACGCTGCGCCTGCCCGCGAGTTCGATGTTCATCCCTTCCGCGCGGACGGAACAGCCGCCGGACAGCGGCAGCACGATCCACTCGCTCTCCCCCGTGTCGAAGGCGTGCTCCTGCCCCGCCTCCAGTTCGAGGATCCGCAGCCCGGCGCGGGCCCAGCCGACCTTGTCGGGATCGACGGACAGGGCGTACGGCCCGTCGCCCGCGCTGCCGCGTGGAAGATGCGTCATGCCTCTACTCTCCTCCTAGGCGTCGGGACTCGTGGTGCGCAGCAGGTCGACGGCCGTGTCGACGGCGCCCGCCACGTCCCCGTCCGCGGGGTACAGCAGCGAGCGGCCCACCACGAGGCCCCGCACGGTGGGCAGTTGCAGCGCGGCCCGCCACCGCTCGTACGTGGCGTCCTGGTCGCCGTCCTTGATGTCGCCGCCGAGCAGCACCGCGGGCAGCGACGAGGTCTCCATCACCCGGGCCATGTCGTCGGGGTCCTCGGTGACCGGGAGCTTCAGCCAGGTGTACGCGGAGGTGCCGCCGAGTCCGGAGGCGACGGCGATCGAGCGGGTGACGCCCGCGCGGCTCAGGTCGGAGCGCAGCGCCCCGGTCGCCGGGTCCCGGCGGGTCAGGAACGGCTCGACGAACAGCGGCAGCCGGCGGGCCGCCATGGCATCGACGGCGCGCGCGGCCGACTCCAGGGTGCGTACGGAGCCGGGCCCCGGATCCTCGTAGTCGAGGCGCAGCAGCAGCTTTCCGGCGTCGAGGCCGGACCGCTCCAGGTCCTCGGCCCGGTACCCGGTGAAGCGGTCGTCCAGCTCGAAGGAGGCGCCCGCGAGCCCGCCCCTGTTCATGGAGCCGATGACGAGCCGGTCGTCGAGCGCCCCCAACAGCAGCAGGTCGTCGACGACGTCGGCGGAGGCAAGCACCCCGTCCACGCCGGGCCGTGCCAGCGCGACGCACAGGCGGCGCAGCAGATCGGCCCGGTCGGCCATGGCGAACGACCGGTCGCCGACGCCGAGCGCGCCCCGCGCGGGGTGGTCGGCAGCCACGATCATCAGCCGTCCGCTCCCGGCGAGCAGCGGCCTCCGCTTGCGGCGGCCCGCGGCCTCGGCGACGGCGCCCGGGTCCTCGGCCCGCACCCGGGCGAGCCACCCGAGATCGACGCCAGCTGCCTCACCCACACCGGACTCCATCCCTCTCGGCACAGCCGCCGACGGCCTCCTTCGGCCGTCGCCCCGTCAGATCTAGACCCGTCGGAGCCCCCTGTCAATATTTTGTCCTGACATTCGGACGACGCCCTTGACACCTTTCTTCGGGCGCCGTGAGGCTGGCCGCATGACGACCACGCCCGCGCGCATCCGCATCGGCTCGGCCCCGGACTCCTGGGGCGTCTGGTTCCCCGACGACCCGCAGCAGGTCCCGTACGAGCGCTTTCTCGACGAGGTGGCCGAGTCCGGGTACGAGTGGATCGAGCTGGGCCCGTACGGCTATCTGCCGAAGGACCCCGCGGTGCTCGCCGAGGAGACCGGCAGGCGCGGACTGAAGGTGTCGGCGGGCACGGTCTTCACGGGCCTGCACCGCGGCCCCGCGGTGTGGGAGAAGACCTGGGACCACGTCTCCGCGATCGCCGGACTGACCCGCGCGATGGGCGCCGAGCACCTGGTGGTCATCCCGTCCTTCTGGCGCGACGACAAGACGGGCGAGGTGCTCGAGGACTCCCGGCTCACCGCCGAGCAGTGGCGCCACCTCGCCGGTCAGACCGAACGTCTCGGCCGCGAGGTGCGGGACCGCTACGGCCTGAAGCTGGTCTTCCACCCGCACGCGGACACCCATGTCGACACGGAGGAGAACGTCACGCGCCTCCTCGACGCCACCGACCCCGACCTCGTGTCGCTGTGCCTGGACACCGGCCACTACGCGTACTGCGGCGGCGACAGCGTCAAGCTCATCGAGACGTACGGGGAGCGGATCGGCTATCTGCACCTCAAGCAGGTGGACCCGGCGGTCCTCGCCACCGTCCACGAACAGGGCACGCCCTTCGGCCCCGCCGTGGCGCAGGGCGTCATGACGGAACCCCCGCACGGCGTGCCGGACCTGCGGCCGGTCCTCGCGGCGGCGGCCAAGCTGGACGTCGACCTGTTCGCGATCGTCGAGCAGGACATGTACCCGTGCGAACCCGACCGCCCCTTCCCGATCGCCGGGCGCACGCGCCGCTATCTGCGCTCCTGCGGGGTTTGACGCTCCACATATCCAGATACGCGCCGGAGCATGCGCTGACGGCGCGCCCCCTTTGCATCATTCGCGTCACAAACGCCCCCATCGCGTCACACATGTCAGGCCTACGCGGGTTCTGCGTCACAGGCGTCCCACAGGCCCACCCTCCATCGCTGGTCACCTCGTTCTCCGGGCACAGGCTGAGTCGATCACGGCGGCACCCCCGAGCCGCCGTGGGACCCGCCAGGGAGGAGCCACCGATGAACGACCGCAGGCTCTGGTCGTACAAGGACATCGCCGCGCACATCCGCGTGCAGCCCGACACCGTCCGCTCGTACCGGAAACACGGCCTGCTGCCGCCCCCGGACCACGTGGAGGGAGGCAAGCCCTACTGGTACGCCGACACGGTCAGGGCCTGGGTGGCCTCCCGGCCGGGCAACCGCGGACGCAGGGACTGACACCACCCGGAGGCGCCGGTCCGGGCGGGCCGGCGCCCTTTACTGCGCCCGCACCGTGCCCAGACCACGCCCGCACTGCACCCCGCGCGCCCCGGCCATAAACTTCGGACAAATCACTCAAAGTGACCGCGAGTTGTCGGCAAGCCGGAGGGATCGCAGTGACGCAGCCCCAGCCGCCCCACGGGGCACCCCAGGCCCGCATCCCCCAGCAGCCACCGCCGCCGGGCCCGCAGATCCGGCAGGGCCTGTGGAAGCGCTGCCTCTGGGGCGGCCTCGCCCTGTGGATCCTGACGGCGATCGTCACGTACGCCACGCAGAACACCACGCTGCTGCCCACGCTGATCCTGCTGGGCAGCTTCCTCACACCGGCGGTGTTCGTGCTGTGGGCGTACGAGCGACACGGCCGCGACCTGGGCGTGAGCCTGATCCTGGGCTGCTTCCTCGTGGGCGGCATCCTCGGCGTGCTCGGCGCCTCCGTCATGGAGTACTACCTGGTCCACCCGTCGGTCTGGATGTTCGTCGCCGTGGGCCTGATCGAGGAGGCGGCCAAGCTGCTCGCCCTCGTCTACGTGCTCCACCGCCACCCGCGCGTCAGCGGACTGCGCGCGGGTCTGGTCCTCGGCGCCACGGTCGGCTTCGGGTTCGCGGCGTTCGAGAGCGCGGGCTACGCGTTCAACGCGGCGATCACCATGAAGGGCATCGACCTGCGGGCCCTCCTGGAGACCGAGGTGCTGCGCGGACTGCTCGCGCCGTTCGGCCACGGGCTGTGGACGGCGATCTCGGGCGCGGTCCTGCTCTCCTTCCGCCGCCCCAACGGCCAGTACCGCCTCGCGGCGCCCGTCCTCCTCACCTACCTGGGCGTCTCGATCCTGCACGCGCTGTGGGACTCGATGCACGGCATCGCCCTCTGGCTGGTGGCCCGCCTCACCACGAGCGACCTGGACCGGGCCCTCTTCGCCCAGGGCTACATCCCGCAGCCCACCTCCGCGCAGCAGCATCTCTTCACGCTCTTCTCCGTCGGCGGACTGGCCGTGATCACACTGCTCGCGCTCGCTTGGGTGCGCTCGCTCGCGCGCCGCGATCCTTCTTGGAGAAATACCCCCTAGGGGTATAGAGTCGTGAGCGTCGGAAGATGCCTCACCACCAAGGAGTACGACATGAGCGCCCACACCGAGCTTCCCCAGGCCGGCAGCGAGTCGGCCGGTTCCTGCTGCGGCGGCGCCTGCCACACCGACGCCGCCCCGGCCGCCGAGGGCGCCGTCACCACCGTGTACGAGGTCAAGGGCATGACGTGCGGCCACTGCGAGGGCGCGGTGCGCGGGGAGATCTCCGAGCTCGCCGGCGTCGCCTCGGTCGAGGCCTCCGCCGCCACGGGGCGGGTCACGGTCGTCTCCGCCGCCCCGCTCGACGAGGAAGCGGTCCGCGCGGCGGTGGACGAGGCGGGCTACGAACTGGTGTCGCAGGCCTGACGCGCGACCGACGAAGGGGCCGGACCTGGGAGGTCCGGCCCCTTCGTGCACAATTCGCCCAGGTCGCCTGAACCTCTGGACCTACACATAATCCTCACGGCACAATTGCAGCACTCCCCCACAGAGGCCGATATCCCCATATCGGACCTCTTGCGCACGCACGGGACATATGCAAGAGACGCAGATCACACCGATCGGCACGTAACCCTTTGCGGGTCTCGTGAGTCTAAGGAGGCGATGCAGAAACGTCTTGGGGGACGTTTCCGTGTCAGGAGGGAACCGTCTTGGGGGACGGTCCCCGAAAGCGTTGGCCGGGGCACGTGCGCCGGGAAGCTTGAGCGGCCCGCCCGACGGTACGTGTTCCGGCGGCCGACGCGTCACAGACCCCCAGGCCGGATCCCGTGGGGGGAATCCGACCCGGGTAAAGGAAAGCGCCCCGTCTGTCGGCCCGTGGGGGGACCGACAGCGGGGCGCTTTCTGCTGCGCAGCTCCTCAATCGCCGGAGGGGCTCAAGGGAGCCGCACCGGCGCCAAGGACGAAGATCAGCGCTGCTCGACCGGGATGAAGTCGCGCTCGACGACGCCGGTGTAGATCTGGCGCGGGCGGCCGATGCGGGAGCCCGGCTCCTTGATCATCTCGTGCCACTGGGCGATCCAGCCCGGAAGGCGGCCGAGAGCGAAGAGGACCGTGAACATCTCGGTCGGGAAGCCCATGGCCCGGTAGATCAGACCCGTGTAGAAGTCGACGTTCGGGTAGAGCTTGCGCTCGACGAAGTAGTCGTCGGCCAGCGCGTGCTCCTCGAGCTTCAGCGCGATGTCGAGCAGCTCGTCGGACTTGCCGAGCGCCGACAGGACGTCGTGCGCCGCCGCCTTGATGATCTTCGCCCGCGGGTCGAAGTTCTTGTAGACGCGGTGCCCGAAGCCCATGAGCTTCACGCCGTCTTCCTTGTTCTTCACCTTGCGGATGAAGTCGTCGACGTCGCCACCGGCGGCCTGGATGCCCTCGAGCATCTCGAGCACCGACTGGTTGGCGCCACCGTGCAGCGGGCCCCACAGGGCCGAGATGCCGGCGGAGATCGACGCGAACATGTTCGCCTGCGACGAGCCGACCAGGCGCACCGTGGACGTCGAGCAGTTCTGCTCGTGGTCCGCGTGCAGGATGAGCAGCTTGTCCAGCGCGTTGACGACGACCGGGTCGAGGTCGTACTCCTGCGCCGGCACGGAGAACGTCATGCGCAGGAAGTTCTCGACGTAGCCGAGGTCGTTGCGCGGGTAGACGAACGGGTGGCCGATCGACTTCTTGTACGCGTACGCCGCGATCGTCGGCAGCTTGGCAAGGAGCCGGATCGTCGAAAGGTGACGCTGCTGCTCGTCGAACGGGTTGTGGCTGTCCTGGTAGAAGGTGGACAGCGCGGAGACCACGGAGGACAGCATGGCCATCGGGTGGGCGTCCCGCGGGAAGCCGTCGAAGAACCGCTTCACGTCCTCGTGGAGGAGCGTGTGCCCGGTGATCTCGTTCTTGAAGGTCGACAGCTCGTCGACCGTGGGAAGCTCGCCGTTGATCAGCAGGTAGGCGACCTCGGCGAAGGTGGAACGCTCGGCCAGCTGCTCGATCGGGTAACCGCGGTACCGCAGGATGCCCTGCTCACCGTCGAGATAGGTGATCGCGGATTTATAGGCGGCGGTGTTGCCGTATCCGCTGTCGAGGGTCACCAGGCCCGTCTGGGCCCGCAGCTTCCCGATGTCGAAGCCCTTGTCCCCCACGGTGCTGTCGATCACCGGGTAGGTGTACTCGCCGTCGCCGTACTGGAGTACTACAGCCTTCTCGTTCTGCTCGCTCACGTCATCCCTCACCGACGTAGTGCCTCTTCTTCGAGGTGCCCTGACTGTCTCTACCTTCCCCCACTTGGCCCAGCAGAGTGCACTCGGGGTCGACCATTGGGCTCATCGGCGGCACTGAGTGCCGCCAACTTGCTCATCCTGCCCCCTTCGCCCTGGTTCCGGAAGTGGTTGTGACCTTCGCGACTCGTCTGATCGATCAAATCTTTTGAACGGCACGGCCGGACAACCGGAAATCAAGGGCAGTACAGCGTCTACCGGCCGAAATCGTACGCACCGCCTGACCGATCGCTCTGCGCGAACCGACCAGGACAACCAGCTTCTTGGCGCGCGTGACCGCGGTGTAGAGAAGGTTTCGCTGGAGCATCATCCAAGCACCTGTCGTGACGGGGATCACCACACACGGATACTCGCTGCCCTGGGAGCGGTGGATGGTCACAGCGTAGGCATGGGCCAGCTCGTCCAGCTCGTCGAAGTCGTACGGGACCTCCTCGTCCTCGTCCGTCAGGACGGTGAGCCGCTGCTCCGCGGTGTCCAGGGAGGTGACGACGCCGACCGTGCCGTTGAAGACGCCGTTCTCACCCTTCTCGTAGTTGTTGCGGATCTGCGTGACCTTGTCGCCGACGCGGAAGACGCGGCCGCCGAAGCGCTTCTCCGGAACGTCGGGGCGGCCGGGGGTGATGGCCTGCTGGAGCAGCCCGTTCAGGTTGCCCGCGCCCGCGGGGCCGCGGTGCATCGGCGCGAGGACCTGCACGTCGCGCCGCGGGTCGAGGCCGAACTTCGCGGGGACCCGGCGGGCGGCCACGTCGACCGTGAGCCGGCCCGCCTCCTCCGTGTCGTCCTCGACGAACAGGAAGAAGTCCTTCAGCCCCGAAGTGATCGGCTGCGTCCCCGAGTTGATCCGGTGGGCGTTCGTGACGACGCCGGACTCCTGCGCCTGCCGGAAGATCCGGGTGAGGCGCACGGCCGGCACGGGGCTCTCCTCGGCGAGCATGTCGCGCAGCACCTCGCCCGCGCCCACGCTGGGCAGCTGGTCGACGTCCCCCACGAACAGCAGGTGCGCGCCCGGCGGCACGGCCTTCGCCAGCTTGTTGGCGAGCAGCAGGTCCAGCATGGAGGCCTCGTCGACCACGACCA
Organism: Streptomyces sp. SDT5-1; assembly: GCF_052245995.1. Classification (NCBI taxonomy): domain Bacteria; kingdom Bacillati; phylum Actinomycetota; class Actinomycetes; order Kitasatosporales; family Streptomycetaceae; genus Streptomyces; species Streptomyces sp. SDT5-1. Next base: position 3,381,849 of record NZ_CM125963.1, read on the forward strand.
GGTCGGCGTCGAGCGGCCGCTCCTTGTCGTACGCCGCGTCCCCGCCGGGCTTCAGCTCCAGGAGCCGGTGGACCGTGGAGGCCTCGGCGCCGGTCAGCTCGGCGAGCCGCTTGGCGGCCCGGCCCGTGGGCGCGGCGAGCACGACCTTGGCGCGCTTGGCGCGGGCCAGCTCGACCACGGACCGTACGGTGAAGGACTTTCCGCAGCCGGGGCCGCCGGTGAGGACGGCCACCTTCTTGCTGAGCGCGAGCTTGACCGCCTCCTCCTGCTCGGGCGCGAGCTGGGCGCCCGTACGGTCGGCGAGCCAGGCCAGCGCCTTGTCCCACGCCACGTCCTGGAAGGCGGGCATCCGGTCCTCCTCGGTGCGCAGCAGTCTGAGCAGCTGGGCGGAGAGGGAGAGTTCGGCCCGGTGGAAGGGGACCAGGTAGATCGCGGTGACCGGCTGACCGTCCTCGCCCGGCACCGTCTCGCGTACCACTCCGGGCTCGCCGGAATCCTCGTCGGGCAGGGCGAGTTCGGCGAGGCACTCGATGACGAGGCCGGTGTCGACCTGGAGCAGCTTCACGGCGTCCGCGATGAGCCGCTCCTCCGGCAGGAAGCAGTGCCCCTGGTCGGCGGACTGCGAAAGGGCGTACTGGAGGCCGGCCTTGACGCGCTCCGGGCTGTCGTGCGGGATGCCGACGGACTGGGCGATGCGGTCGGCGGTGAGGAAGCCGATGCCCCAGACGTCCGCGGCGAGCCGGTACGGCTGGTTCTTCACGACGGAGATGGAGGCGTCGCCGAACTTCTTGTAGATGCGCACGGCGATCGAGGTCGAGACGCCGACGCTCTGCAGGAAGACCATCACCTCCTTGATGGCCTTCTGCTCCTCCCAGGCGTCGGCGATCTTCTTCGTCCGCTTGGGGCCGAGACCCGGCACCTCGATCAGACGCTTCGGCTCCTGCTCGATGATGTCGAGGGTGTCGAGCCCGAAGTGCTGGGTGATGCGGTCGGCGAACACCGGGCCGATGCCCTTGACCAGGCCGGAGCCGAGATAGCGGCGAATGCCCTGGATCGTGGCCGGGAGGATCGTCGTGTAGTTCTCGACCGTGAACTGCTTGCCGTACTGCGGGTGCGAGCCCCAGCGGCCCTCCATCCGCAGCGACTCCCCCACCTGCGCCCCGAGCAGCGCGCCCACGACGGTGAGCAGGTCACCCGCGCCTCTGCCGGTGTCGACCCGGCCGACCGTGTACCCCGTCTCCTCGTTGGCGTACGTGATCCGCTCGAGAACCCCCTCGAGCCGCGCCGTCGGCCGCGCCCCCGCCGCTTGCTCCTTCGCCATGATCCGACGGTAGCGGCCGGGTCCGACAACGCGGGAGGGTCCGCGGGGAGCCCGCGCCTACACCCCGCCCATCGGCTCCGGGTCGACGCGCATCGGGGTGCCCCACACGCGGACCACCTCGTAGTCCGTGAACTCGTGGACCAGGCGGTACGCCATCGCCGCGTCCGGGCGCCGGCGCTGCGCCGCCAGGTAGAGCTCCGCCTCGCGGCGGTCGTGCCGGGGCGTGCCGCAGAGCTGCCACACCTGCCCGTTCCACATCTCCGGGATCCAGCGCTGCTGGGGCTGCGGGCGGTCCTCGCGCGTGCCGTACCGGGACAGGACGGGGCGCTCCGCCGTGTGGCGGGGGGCCGGGTCGCCGGAGATCTCGGAGCGGCGGGCCTTGCGGCGGCGGGTCTCGCAGAACAGGCACAGGTCGGGGGCGGACTCCTCGACCGGGCCGTACGGGTGCTCCTTGCAGCGGGTCGTCGGCTTCTCGCCGGACACCGCGTCGTCGAGCTGGTCGAGGGCGCGGGTCAGGTCGCCGCGGATCTCGTGCAGCACGTCGTCCGGGGTGTCGCCGGTGAGCTTCTCGCCGTGCTCGCCGAGCACCCGGAGGGCGCGGCCGAGGGCGGTGAGCTGCGCGTGGTTCACGTCCGTTGCTCCGTATCCGTCATCCGTGGTGCGTTGCGGTGCTTCCACCTTCGCACGCGGCACCGACAATTCCGTTCGGCCTGCGACGTGGTTGCGGCCGCGGGGCGCTGCCCCGGACCCCGCGCCTCAATCGCCGGCGGGGCTTCAAAAGATCGGGGCTCTGCCCCGTGCCCCGCTGCTCAATCGCCGCAGGGGCTTGATTTGCTCACCTGGCGCTCGAAGTCCCATCACGATCCCGTTACGACCACCCGGAACCCCCTTGCCCCCGCCCCGTGTAATCGATTCCAATCCTCCGTGTAATCGATTCCATGGAGCCACAAGGAGGTGGCGCGATGGTGGGGATCAAGGATGTCGCGGCCGAGGCCGGGGTCTCCGTCGCCACGGTTTCCCGCGTCCTGAACAGCCATCCGTCCGTGAGCCCCGACGCGCGCCGTCGGGTGCTGGCCGCCGTGGAGTCGCTCGGGTACCGGCCCAACGCCGTCGCCAGGTCGTTGCGCACCGCGCAGACCCGGACGCTCGGGCTCGTCATCAGTGACGTGCTCAACCCGTACTTCGGCGAGCTGACGCGGGCCGTCGAGGACGAGGCCCGCGGGCTCGGCTACAGCGTGATCATCGGCAACGCCGACGAGCGCCCCGAGCTCCAGGACCACCACGTACGGACCCTGCTCGACCGGCGCATCGACGGGCTGCTGGTCTCCCCCACCGACGGCGCCTCCCCGCTGATGCTGGACGCCGCGCGGGCCGGTACCCCGATGGTGTTCGTCGACCGGTGGATCCCCGGCGTGGACGTTCCCGTGGTGCGCTCCGACGGCCGGGGCGCCGTGCGGGACCTCGTCGCGCATCTGCACGCGCTCGGCCACCGGCGGCTCGCGATCATCGCGGGGCCCGCCGCCACCACGACCGGCAGCGAGCGCGTCGACGCCTTCCGTGAGGCCCTCGCCTCGTACGAGCTGGAGCTGCCGGACGCCTACATCGGGCAGGGCGACTTCCAGGCGGACAGCGGACGGTGGGTGACCGAGGCCTTCCTCGACCTGCCGGAGCCGCCGCAGGTCGTCTTCGCCGCCGACAACCTGATGGCGCTCGGCGCGCTCGACGCCATCCGCGCGCGCGGGTTGCGCGTCCCGGACGACATCGCCGTCGCCGCGTTCGACGACATCCCGTGGTTCGTGCACACCGATCCGCCGATCACGGCCATCGCCCAGCCCACCAAGGATCTCGGCCGGGCCGCCGTGCGCGCCCTGGTCGACCGGATCGAGGGGCGGGTGCCCGAGTCGGTCGCCCTCCCCGCCCACCTCGTCGTACGGCGCTCCTGCGGCGAACCCCCACAGACGCCCACCTCAATGGAGAGGAGCAACGGATGAGCAGCTCCGAAGAGTTGCTGCGTATCGAAGGGATACGGAAGACGTTCCCCGGCGTGGTCGCGCTCGACAGCGTCGACTTCGACCTGCGCCGCGGGGAGGTGCACGTCCTGCTCGGTGAGAACGGGGCCGGAAAGAGCACGCTGATCAAGATGCTCTCCGGTGCCTACACGCCCGACGAGGGCCGGATCACCGTCGGCGGCGAGCAGGTCCGTATCCACGGCGCGCAGGACGCCGAACGGCTCGGGATCGCGACGATCTACCAGGAGTTCAATCTCGTTCCCGATCTGACCGTCGCCGAGAACATCTTTCTCGGGCGGCAGCCCCGGAAGTTCGGGCTCGTCGACCGGAAGCGGATGGAGGCCGACGCCGAGGAGCTCCTCGCGCGCGTGGGCGTCAATGTGTCGCCACGCGCGCGGGTGCGCGAACTGGGCATCGCCCGGCTCCAGATGGTGGAGATCGCGAAGGCGCTCAGCCTGAACGCGCGGGTGCTCATCATGGACGAGCCGACCGCCGTGCTGACCTCGGAGGAGGTCGACAAGCTGTTCGCGATCGTGCGGCAGCTGCGCGAGGACGGCGTCGGCGTCGTCTTCATCACCCACCACCTGGAGGAGATCGCCGCGCTCGGGGACCGGGTGACCGTGATCCGCGACGGCAGGAGTGTGGGGCAGGTGCCGGCCTCCACCCCGGAGGACGAGCTCGTCCGCCTCATGGTGGGGCGCTCCATCGACCAGCAGTACCCGCGCGAGCGGCCGGAGACCGGCAGCGCGCTCCTGAAGGTCGAGGGTCTGACCCGGGACGGCGTCTTCCACGACGTGGGCTTCGAGGTGCGGGCCGGCGAGGTCGTCGGCATCGCGGGCCTGGTGGGCGCGGGTCGCACCGAGGTCGTACGGGCCGTCTTCGGTGCCGATCCGTACGACAAGGGATCGGTGGAGGTCGCGGGGACCGCGCTCCCCCGGCACGACGTCATCGCCGCGATGGCGGCCGGGGTCGGGCTCGTCCCCGAGGACCGCAAGGGGCAGGGCCTCGTCCTCGACCAGTCGGTTGAGGAGAACCTGGGGCTCGTCACCATGCGGACGGCGACCCGCGCCGGGTTCGTCGACCGGCAGGGGCAGCACGAGGCCGCCGAGCGGATCGCGAAGCAGCTCGGCGTGCGGATGGCCGGGCTCGGCCAGCACGTGCGCACCCTGTCCGGCGGCAATCAGCAGAAGGTCGTCATCGGCAAGTGGCTGCTCGCGGACATCAAGGTGCTGATCCTCGACGAGCCGACGCGCGGCATCGACGTCGGCGCCAAGGTCGAGATCTACCAGCTCATCAACGAGCTGACCGCCGCGGGCCACGCCGTGCTGATGATCTCCAGCGACCTTCCCGAAGTGCTCGGCATGAGCGACCGGGTCCTTGTGATGGCGCAGGGACGCATCGCCGGTGAACTCGCCGCCGAGGACGCCACCCAGGACTCCGTGATGGCACTCGCCGTCAGCAACCAGCAGCACAGCGCCTTCAAGGAGGAGGGCTCCCGTGACCACTGACACGCTCAAGAACACCCAGGCCAAGAACGGCGGGAGCCTGCTGCGGCTGCTCCTCGACAACGGCGCGCTGACCGCGCTCGTCGTCCTGGTCGTCGCCATGTCGCTGATGTCCGGCGACTTCCTGACCACGCAGAACCTGCTGAACGTCGGCGTGCAGGCGGCCGTCACCGCGATCCTCGCGTTCGGCGTCACCTTCGTCATCGTCTCGGCGGGCATCGACCTGTCGGTGGGCTCGGTGGCGGCCCTGTCGGCGACCGTCCTCGCGTGGGCGGCCACGAACGAGGGCGTGCCGGTCGTCATAGCCGTGCTGCTCGCCGTCGTCACCGGCATCGCCTGCGGTTTCGTCAACGGCCTGCTCATCTCGTACGGGAAGCTGCCGCCGTTCATCGCGACGCTGGCGATGCTGTCGGTGGGGCGCGGGCTCTCGCTCGTGATCTCGCAGGGCTCGCCGATCCCGTTCCCCGACTCGGTCTCCAAGCTCGGTGACACGCTGGGCGGCTGGCTGCCGGTGCCGGTCATCGTGATGGTCGTGATGGGCCTCATCACGGCGGTCGTCCTCGGCCGTACGTTCATCGGCCGATCCATGTACGCGATCGGCGGCAACGAGGAGGCGGCCCGCCTCTCCGGTCTGCGCGTCAAGCGGCAGAAGCTCGTCATCTACGGCCTGTCGGGCCTGTTCGCGGCCGTCGCCGGCATCGTTCTGGCCTCCCGGCTCGCCTCCGCGCAGCCGCAGGCCGCCAACGGCTACGAGCTGGACGCCATCGCCGCCGTCGTCATCGGCGGCGCCTCCCTCGCGGGCGGCACGGGCAAGGCGTCGGGCACGTTCATCGGCGCGCTGATCCTCGCCGTGCTCCGCAACGGCCTCAACCTCCTCTCCGTCTCCGCGTTCTGGCAGCAGGTCGTCATCGGCGTCGTCATCGCGCTCGCCGTGCTGCTCGACACCGCGCGCCGCAAGGCCGGGGCGCAGCCCGCCGCCGCGGGCGCCGGGACCGGCGGCCCGAAGCAGCGCATGCAGTACGTGATCGCGGCCGTCGTCGCCGTCGCGATCGTCGGCGGCCTCGCGGTGTGGAACAACACCGGCTCCTCCGGCGGCAAGAAGGACCTCAAGCTCGGCATGGCCGTGTCCACGCTCAACAACCCGTTCTTCACGGAGATGCGGGCGGGCGCGCAGGCCGAGGCGAAGAGGCAGGGCGTCGAGCTGACCGTCACGGACGCACAGAACGACGCCTCGCAGCAGGCCAACCAGCTGCAGAACTTCACGAGCGAGGGCATGAGCGCCGTCATCGTGAACCCGGTCGACTCCGACGCCGTCGGCCCGTCCGTGCGCACGGCCAACAAGGCCGACATCCCCGTCGTCGCCGCCGACCGCGGCGTCAACAAGGCGAAGGCCGCGACCCTCGTCGCCTCCGACAACGTCGCGGGCGGCAAGCAGGCCGCGAAGATCATGGCCGACAAGCTGGGCGGCAAGGGCAAGATCGTCGTCCTTCAGGGCCAGGCCGGTACGTCCGCGAGCCGTGAGCGCGGGGCCGGGTTCACCGCCGGGATCAAGAAGTACCCGGGCATCGAGGTCGTCGCCAAGCAGCCCGCGGACTTCGACCGCACCAAGGGCCTCGACGTCATGACGAACATGCTCCAGTCGCACCCCGACATCGACGGCGTCTTCGCCGAGAACGACGAGATGGCGCTCGGCGCGATCAAGGCGCTCGGCTCCAAGGCCGGCAAGTCCGTCCCCGTCGTCGGCTTCGACGGCACGCCCGACGGCTTCAAGGCCGTCAAGGCGGGCACGCTGTACGCCTCCGTGGCCCAGCAGCCGCGCGAGCTGGGGCGGATGGCCGTCCAGAACGCCATCAAGGCGGCGAAGGACCAGGACATCTCCTCGGCCGTCAAGGTACCGGTGAAGGTCGTCACGGCGAAGAACGTCGCCGACTTCACGTGACGCACTCGTACCCTTTGGCGTGGCATACGGAGAAAGGCACAGCATGAACACGTACGACCTCCTCGTCGTCGGGTCGGCCAACGCCGACCTGGTGGTGGGCGTCGACCGGCGCCCCGGCGCGGGCGAGACCGTCCTGGGCTCGGACCTGGCGACCCACCCCGGCGGCAAGGGCGCCAACCAGGCGGTGGCCGCCGCCAAGTTGGGGGCGCGCACGGCGCTGCTCGCGCGGGTCGGCGACGACGGGCACGGCAGGCTGCTGCGCGACTCGATGGAGGCGGCGGGCGTGGACACGTCCGGCGTGCTGGTCGGCGGGGCGCCCACCGGGGTCGCGCTGATCACCGTGGACCCGTCGGGCGACAACTCGATCGTGGTGTCGCCGGGCGCGAACGGGCGGCTCACGCCCGAGGACGTACGGGCGGCGGGCGAGCTGTTCGCGAACGCGCGGGTCGTCTCGATGATGCTGGAGATCCCGCTGGAGACGGTCGCCGAGGTCGCGCGGAGCCTGGCGGACGGCGCGCGGCTCGTCCTCAACCCCTCGCCGCCCGCCCCGCTCCCCGACGAGGTCCTCGCGGCCTGCGACCCGCTGATCGTCAACGAGCACGAGGCGAAGGTCATCGCGGGCACCGACCTCGGCGAAGAGCCGGAGGAGTGGGCGCGGCAGCTCCTGACGCTCGGCCCGCGCTCGGTCGTCGTCACGCTCGGCTCCGAGGGCGCGCTCGTTGCGGACGCCTCCGGCTCCCAGCGTGTGCCCGCGGTGAAGGTGAAGGCCGTCGACACGACCGGCGCCGGTGACGCGTTCACGGCGGCGCTCGCGTGGCGGCTCGGCACCGGCGCGTCCCTCGCCGACGCCGCCGCCTACGCCGCGAAGGTCGGCGCCGCGGCGGTCACCAAGGAGGGCGCGCAGGCGTCGTACCCGACGGCGGACGAGGTGGCCTCCGTATGAAGAAGGCCGGCATACTCAACCGCCATCTCGCGGGCGCCCTCGCCGAGTTGGGGCACGGCGACGGGGTGCTGATCTGCGACGCGGGCATGCCGATCCCGGCGGGGCCGCGCGTCGTCGACCTCGCGTTCCGGGCCGGGGTGCCGTCCTTCGCCGAGGTCCTCGACGGTCTGCTCGACGAGCTGGTGGTGGAGGCGGCCACCGCGGCCGGCGAGATCACGGACGCGAACCCGGACGCCGCCGCGCTGCTCGAAGAGCGCCTGGCGCCGCTGACCTTCGTCACGCACGAGGAGCTGAAGGCGCTGTCGGCGCACGCGCGCCTCGTCGTCCGCACAGGAGAGGCGCGCCCGTACGCGAACGTCCTGCTGCGCTGCGGGGTCTTCTTCTGATCACCGGACGGTGAAGCGCGGCGAGGGGCCCGGTCCGCGGACCGGGCCCCTCGGGCTCTCCCCCTCCTGCGCCGGAACCCCCGATCCCCCCAGATCCCCCTCCCAGGTGTTCCGACATCAGGTACGACACGCGGGCCGCGCGGAGGGTTGTACGGGGCCGCGGGGAAACTTTTCAGGCGGCGTGCCGCGTGAACCGCTCGGCCGTCTCGGCCAGCACCTCGCGCCCGTCGCGGGCCCACAGGCCCTCGTTGAACAGCTCGACCTCGATGGGCCCCGTGTACCCCTGCGCCTCGACGAGGCCGCGCCAGTACCGCATGTCGATCGCGCCGTCGCCGATCTGGCCGCGTCCGTTGAGCACGCCCTCCGGTAGCGGCGTCGTCCAGTCGGCGAGCTGGAACGTCGCGATGCGGCCCTGCTCACCGGCCCGCGCGATCCCCGCGGGCGCCTGGTCGTCCCACCAGATGTGGTACGTGTCCACGCACACGCCGACCTGCTCCGCCGGGAAGTTCTCGGCGATGTCGAGGGCCTGCGCGAGCGTGGAGACGACGCAGCGGTCGGAGGCGTACATCGGGTGCAGCGGCTCGATCGCGAGCCGTACGCCGCGCTCGGCGGCGTACGGGGCCAGCTCGACGAGCGCGTCGCCGATCCGCTCGCGCGCCCCGTTCAGGTCGTACGAACCGGCCGGGAGGCCGCCCGAGACGAGCACGAGGACGTCGGTGCCGAGGGTCACGCACTCGTCGACGGCCCGCTTGTTGTCCTCGATCGCGGCCTTGCGCTCGGCCTCGTCGATCGCGGTGAGGAAGCCGCCGCGGCAGTGCGTGGTGACGTTCAGGCCGTTGTCGCGCAGCAGCTTCGCGGCGGCCTCGACGCCGTACTCCTGGACGGGAGCACGCCAGGTGCCGAGGTTCTGGACACCCAACTCCCGGCAGGCGTCGGCCAGTTCGGGCAGGCCGAGCTGCTTGACCGTCATCTGGTTGATGGAGAAGCGAGGGTCGGCGGTGGGGCTCATGAGGACACTCCGTACAGGGCGAGCAGGTTCTTCATCCGGGCCTCGGCCAGCTCCGGCTTCGGGAACAGGCCCAGCTGGTCGGCGAGTTGGTAGGCGCGCGCGAAGTGCGGCAGCGAGCGCGACGACTGCTGGCCGCCGACCATCACGAAGTGGTCCTGGTGGCCGGAGAGCCAGGCGAGGAACACGACGCCCGTCTTGTAGAAGCGGGTCGGCGCCTGGAACAGATGACGCGACAACTCGACGGTCGGGTCGAGGAGTTCGCGAAACCCGGTCACGTCGCCGGTGTCGAGGGTGCGCACCGCCTTCGCGGCGAGAGGGCCCAGCGGGTCGAAGATGCCGAGCAGCGCGTGGCTGAAGCCGCGGTCGTCGCCGGCGATCAGCTCCGGGTAGTTGAAGTCGTCGCCGGTGTAGCAGCGGACGCCGTTCGGGAGGCGGCGCCGGATGTCGATCTCGCGCCGGGCCTCCAGGAGCGAGACCTTGATGCCGTCGACCTTGTCGGAGTGCGCCTTGATGATCTCGACGAAGGTGTCGGTGGCGGCGTCGAGGTCGGACGAGCCCCAGTAGCCCTCCAGGGCCGGGTCGAACATCGGGCCGAGCCAGTGCAGGACGACGGGCTCGGCGGCCTGCCGCAGCAGGTGGCCGTAGACCTCGGCGTACTCCTCGGGCCCGGAGGCCGCGGCGGCGAGGGCGCGCGAGGCCATCAGGATGACCTGCGCTCCCGCCTCCTCGGCGACCGCGAGCTGCTCCTCGTACGCGGCCCGCACCTCGGCCAGGGAGGCGCCGGGCGCGATCTGGTCGGTGCCGACGCCGACCGCGATCCGGCCGCCGACCGCCTTTGCCTCGGCCGACGAGCGGCGGATCAGCTCGGCGGCGCCCGCCCAGTCGAGGCCCATGCCGCGCTGCGCGGTGTCCATGGCCTCCGCGACGCCGAGGCCGTGCGACCACAGGTGGCGGCGGAAGGCGAGGGTGGCGTCCCAGTCGACGGCGGCCGGGGAGTCGGGCGTGGTGTCGGCGAACGGGTCGGCGACGACGTGCGCGGCGGAGAACACGACACGCGAGGCGAGCGGGGCGCCGGTGTCGAAGGACAGGGGCTCGGCGCGCGGCTCGTAGGCCGTCAACTCGCCGGTGGAATGCGGAAGATGGATGGTCACGACGCCTCCAGAAGCGCACGTCTCACGTCAGGCGGCCGGGCCGACGGCGGCCGGGCCGGCAAGGATCACGGGCGCCGCGCACGACGGCGCGGGCGCCCGCGGACTACGACGGCAGGCCCGCGGAAGGCCCACCCGGTCGGCCACGGAGTCTCACGGTCGTCCACGACAGAGCCCTCGGCGGGACCTCGGGGCCCCGCCGGGCGGCCTCCGTCGGGCTCGCGGGCGAGCCGCGGAAACTCCGCGGCAGGGGTCAGAGCGCGATCTCCGGGACCTCGAGTCGGCGGCCCTCCGCCGACGACTTGAGCCCGAGTTCGGCCATCTGCACGCCGCGCGCTCCGGCCAGCAGGTCCCAGTGGTAGTCGGCGCCCGTGTAGACGTGCTTGAGGAACAGCTCCCACTGGACCTTGAAGCCGTTGTCGAACTCGCCGTTGTCCGGCACCTCCTGCCACTGGTCGCGGAAGGAGTACGTCGCCGGGAGGTCCGGGTTCCAGACCGGCTTCGGGGTGGCGCTGCGGTGCTGGACGCGGCAGTTGCGCAGGCCCGCGACGGCGGAGCCCTCCGTGCCGTCGACCTGGAACTCGACCAGCTCGTCGCGGTTGACGCGGACGTCCCACGAGGAGTTGATCTGCGCGACGATCGGCCCCTGCGGATTGTCGATCTGGAAGATGCCGTACGCGGAGTCGTCGGCGGTGGCCTCGTAGGGCTTGCCGTTCTCGTCCCAGCGGGTCGGGACGTGCGTGGCGGCCAGGGCGTTGACCGAGGTCACGCGGCCGAACAGCTCGTGCAGGACGTACTCCCAGTGCGGGAACATGTCGACGACGATGCCGCCGCCGTCCTCCGAGCGGTAGTTCCAGGACGGCCGCTGGGCCTCCTGCCAGTCGCCCTCGAAGACCCAGTAGCCGAACTCGCCGCGCACGGACAGGATGCGGCCGAAGAAGCCGCCGTCGATGAGCCGCTTCAGCTTGAGCAGGCCCGGCAGGAAGAGCTTGTCCTGGACGACGCCGGACTTGACGCCCGCCTCGCGCGCCAGTCGGGCCAGCTCGATCGCGCCCTCCAGTCCGGTGGCGGTCGGCTTCTCGGTGTAGATGTGCTTGCCCGCCGCGATCGCCTTCTTGAGGAAGTCCTCGCGGGTGTGGGTCATGGCGGCGTCGAAGAAGATGTCGACGCTGTCGTCGGCGAGCACGGCGTCCACGTCGGTGGAGATGTTCGCCGGGTCCAGGTCGTGCTTCTCGGCGAGCGCCTTCAGGGCGTGCTCGCGGCGGCCCACGAGGATCGGCTCGGGCCACAGCACCGTGCCGTCGCCGAGGTCGAGCCCGCCCTGCTCGCGGAGGGCGAGGATGGAGCGGACGAGGTGCTGGCGGTAGCCCATGCGCCCCGTCACACCGTTCATGGCGATGCGCACCGTCTTGCGTGTCACGTGAGTCCCTTCCTCCGGCCGACCGGCCACTCGTGCCCCACGTATGGCGGCATACGTGGGGCGGCGCCCGCCGAATCTTTCGTAGCAAGCGCTTTCTACGTAAGAAGAAGCTAGCCTCTGCACTGCCGCTCGGACAAGAGCGGATGGAGAACCGGCGCCCCGGGAGCTCACTCGCGGGCCCGGGACCGTTCACGGAGGCTGACCAGATGACCGTGACCCTGGCGGACGTGGCCGCCCGCGCACAGGTGTCCCCCGCCACCGTCTCGCGCGTCCTGAACGGGAACTACCCCGTCGCCGCGAGCACGCGCGAGCGGGTGCTCAAGGCCGTGGACGACCTGGACTACGTGCTGAACGGTCCGGCCAGCGCCCTCGCCGCCGCCACGTCCGACCTGGTCGGCGTCCTGGTCAACGACATCGCCGACCCGTTCTTCGGGATCATGGCCTCCGCCGTGCAGTCCGAGATCGTGGGCCCCGGCGGCCGGGCGGGCGGCGAGCGGCTCGCGGTGGTCTGCAACACGGGCGGCGAGCCGGAGCGCGAGCTGACCTACCTCACCCTCCTCCAGCGCCAGCGCGCGGCGGCGGTCGTGCTCACCGGCGGGGCGATCGAGGACCAGGCCCATGTGGCGGCCGTGGCAAGCAAGCTGCGGCGGCTCGCGGAGGCCGGGACCCGGGTCGTGCTGTGCGGGCGGCCGCCGGTACCGGACACCGACGCGGTCGCGCTGACCTTCGACAACCGGGCGGGGGCCCGGGAGTTGACGGAGCATCTGCTGGAGCTCGGGCACCGCGGGATCGGCTACGTCGCGGGCCCCGAGGAGCGCACGACGACGCGGCACCGCCTGGAGGGCCACCGCGAGGCGCTGGCCGCCGCCGGGGTGGACGAGGCGGCCGGGCTCGTGGTGCACGGCTCGTACGACCGCGCGTCGGGGTACGCGGCGACGGCCGAACTGCTGCGCCGCGAGCCCGACTTGACGGCCGTCGTCGCGGCGAACGACAGCGTGGCGCTCGGCGCGTGCGCGGCCCTGCGCGAGGCGGGCCTGCGCATCCCCGACGACGTCTCGGTGGTCGGCTTCGACGACCTGCCCTTCAGCGTCGACGCGGCCCCGCCGCTGACCACCTTCCATCTGCCGCTGGCCGAGGCGGCGGCGCGCGCGGGCCGGATCGCGATGGGCCGCGAGGCGGCGCCCATGGGCCGGATCGTGGAGGTCCGCGGCGAGCTGGTGGTGCGCGGCTCGACCGGCAGGCCGCGCGCGTAGCGCCTACCCGGAGGCGGCGGCGCGGCGGCCGCGCCCCGCGATCCGGCATCCGACGCAGCCCGGGTGTCCGTCGCGGGCGCTCATGTCCCGTACCCGCACCGGCCGTTGAGCCGCGGGGCGCGGTCCCGGCGGCTTGCCCCAGCCCGCCAGATGCAGACCCCAGGCGAGCAGCGCGGCCCCGGCGAGCGCCGCGGCACCCAGCCAGAGGCCCGGCCGCCAGCCGATGATCCCCGCGCCCGCCGTCGCGGCGCCGGCCGCGGCGAGCGCGCAGCCCGCCCAGCCCGCGAGGGTGTGCCCGTCGTCCGTCCCCACCATGTGCCGTACCCCCAGGTCTCCACAGGCAGCCTTATTTGTTGAGCGATGACTCAAGAACGAGCTGCGAGGACCGTAGCACCGTTCTTGAGTGCTCGCTCAAGAACGGCCGATACAGTGGCACCATGACCGATCGGGAGACCCGGCCGCGCGGGCGGCCCCGCACGTTCGACCGCGACGCAGCGCTCGCCGTCGCCGTCCGGCTGTTCTGGGAGCGGGGCTACGAGGCGACGTCCGTCGGCGAGCTGACCACCGCCATGGGCATCCGCCCGGCCAGCCTGTACGCCGCGTTCGGCGACAAGAAGTCGCTGTTCAAGGAGGCCGTCGAGGTCTACGGACGGTCCCCCGTCGGCGCGTTCGTCGGCGTGGCCCTCGCCGAGGAGCCGACGGCGTACGGGGCGTTCGCGCGCGTCCTGCGCGAGGCGGCCCGCACCTACGCAGACCCGGCGCACCCCGCGGGCTGCCTGGCCATCAGCGCCGCGACCAACGTGACCGAGCAGGACGCGGAGGTCGCCGCGTTCCTGCGCGACGTGCGCAACGCCGGGGTGGCCTCGTTCGAGGAGCGGCTGCGCCAGGGCCGCGCGGCCGGCGAACTGCCCGGCGACACGGACGTCGCCGCGCTCGCCTCGTACTTCGCGGCCGTCGTGCAGGGGCTCTCGCAGCGGGCGCGGGACGGGGCGGACGCGGCGGAGCTGGAGCGGGTGGCCGAGTTCGCGCTCGGCGCGTGGCCGGGGCGCAGGGACTGACGCCGCGGGGGCGGCCGAGGGGGCGACAGCCGTGGCCGCGCGGCGTACCGTGGGCAGCGTCGCGAACCTCTGACTGAGTCAACGATCCGGTGCGAGGCAGCCATGACCGTCCACGACATCCGGTCCTTCAACCGCTTCTACACGAACGTGATCGGCGCGCTCGACTACAGCCGCCACCTGTACGCCCCGTACACCCTCACCGAGTCCCGTGTGCTGTACGAGCTGGCGCACACGGAGAAGGTCGACGCCGCCGACCTGCGGAACCAACTCGGCCTCGACGCCGGGTACCTGAGCCGGATCCTCGGCAAGTTCGAGCGGGACGGGCTCGTCGAGCGCGGCTCGTCCGAGCGCGACTCGCGGCGCCGCCGCATTACCCTCACCGCACACGGCCGGAGCACCGCCGACCTGCTGGAGGAGCGGTCCCGCGAGACCGTCGGCGCGCTCCTCGCCACCGTCCCCGCCGCCGAACGCGACCGCCTCTCCCAGGCGCTGCGCACGGTGCGCGAGGTGCTCGGCGACGGCCGCGCCGCCCCGCACCCCGAGAACGTCCTGCTGCGCGAGCCCGGAGCCGGCGACCTCGGCTGGATCGTGGCGCGCAACGGCGCCCTGTACGCCGCCGAGTTCGGCTGGAACGCGGACTACGAGGGCCTCGTCGCGCGCATCGTCGCCGACTTCGCGCAGGACCACGACCCGCACCTGGAGCGGGTCTGGATCGCCGAGCTCGACGGCCGCCCGGTGGGCTGCGTGATGTGCGTACGGGACGAGGCGCCCGGCACGGCGCGGCTGCGGCTGCTGCTCGTCGAACCGGAGGCGCGCGGGCTCGGCATCGGCGACCGGCTGGTGCGCGCGTGCGTCGACTTCGCGCGGGGCGTCGGCTACCGGGAGGTGGTGCTGTGGACGAACGACGTCCTGAAGGCGGCCCGTTCCCTCTACCAGCGGCACGGCTTCGTCCTCGTCGGCGAGAAGCCGCACCGCTCGTTCGGCGCGGATCTGATCGGCCAGGACTGGAAGCTGGCTCTCCACAGGAGCGCGGAGTGACGGATAGGGTCCGCCCCATGAAGCTGGCGTTCTCCACCCTCGGTGTCCCCGGTCTCCCCCTCGACGACGTGCTCGCGCTCGCCACCGCGCACGGCTATCACGGCGTGGAACTCCGCGCCCACCCCGAGGAACCGGTGCACCCCGGACTCGACGCGGCGGGGCGGGCCGACGCCGCCGCCCGGTTCAAGGCGGCGGGCGTGGAGGTCCTGGGCGTGGCCGGGTACGCGCGGGTCGCCGCGCCCGGCGACGACGGCCCGGTGCTCGACGACGTACGGGCCCTCGTGGACCTCGCGGTCGACCTGGGCGCGCCGTACGTGCGGGTGTTCCCCGGCGGCGGGGACGAGCAGAGCGCCGAGGAGGCGGACGCCGTCGCCGCGCGGCGGCTGGGCGTCGCGGCGGAGTACGCGGCCGAGCGCGGCGTACGGGTGCTCCTCGAGACGCACGACTCGCACCGCACCGGGGCGGCGGCGTCCCGCGTCCTCGGGCTCGTCGGGCACCGCAGCGTGGGCGCGCTGTGGGACGTGATGCACACGTGGCTCGGCGGCGAGCAGCCGGTCTCCTCGTACGCGGCACTCTCCCCCTACCTCGGATACGTGCAGGTCAAGGACATCGCCGGGGCCGACGACACGGTACCGCTGCCGCTGGGGGCGGGGGTGCTGCCGCTGGCGGAGTGCGTGGAGGTACTCAGTCGGGAGGGCTGGGACGGGTGGCTGTGCTGGGAGTACGAGGCGCGCTGGTACGAAGGGGCTGCGCCGCTTCCCGGGTTGTTGGCGGGGGGCCGTGAACACCTGGCGCGGCTGCTGAACGAGTCGGCGTAGGCCGTCCTGCCCGTGTCGTGAGGGCCACGCCGCCCACCAAGAGCGTCGCCGCGCACCACTGCAACCCGCTCACCGGTTCCGCGAGGAACAAGGACGCCGACGACATGCCGAAGACAGGGACCAGGAGGGTGTAGGGGGCCACCGTGGACGCGGGGTAGCGGCGCAGGAGGCGGCTCCACGCGCTGAAGCCGAAGAGCGTCGTCACGAGGGCCACGAAGAGGATCGCCCCCACCCCCGGCAGGTCCAGCGAGGCGAGCGCGTCCGCGTCCCGCGTCGGGCCCTCGAACAGCAACGACAGGGCGAGCAGCGGGAGTACCGGGACCGCGCTCGTCCACACCATGAACGCGAACGGGGCCTCGGGCGACGCCTTGCGGGTCAGGACGTTCGACACACCCCAGAACGCGGCGGCGACCAGCACCAGCGCGAACGCGCCCAGCGGTCCGGAACCGCCCTCGTCGACCGCCGCCACGGCGATGCCCGCGAGCGCCACGACCATGCCCACCACGCGTACGGGCCCCGGCCGTTCGCGCAGGAACGCGAAGGCGATGACCGCGGTGAACACCGACTGGACCTGGAGCACGAGGGAGGACAGGCCCGCCGGCATCCCGGCGTTCATGCCGACGAACAGCAGCCCGAACTTGCCCACGCCCAGCGCGAGTCCCACCCCCACGACCCACCGCCACGCCACCCTCGGACGGCCCACAAAGAAGATCGCGGGCAGCGCCGCGAGGAGGAAGCGCAGGGCGCAGAAGAGCAGCGGCGGGAAGTGGTCGAGGCCGATGTCGATCACGACGAAGTTGACGCCCCACAGGGCGGCGACGAGCACGGCGAGGCCGATGTGCGCGGGTTTCATGCGTCGAGGATCACCGGCAGGGACCGTTTAGCACCAGCGATGATTGCTGCATGGTTGGATGAAGCACGGCTAATCGACGAAGCTCACGGAGGGCACGGTCATGTTGGATCTTCAGCGGCTGCGCGCCCTGCACGCCGTGTCCGTGCACGGCACCGTGGGCGCCGCCGCGGCCGCGCTCGGGTACACGCCGTCCGCCGTCTCGCAGCAGATCGCAAAGCTGGAGCGGGAGACCCGTACCGTGCTCCTCGAGCGGGAGGGCCGGGGCGTCCGGCTCACCGACGAGGCGCTGCAACTCGCGGAGACGGCACGCGAGTTGATGGCCATCATGGAGCGCGCGGAGACCGGCATCGAGGAGCGCCGCGGCGTGCCCGCGGGCCGGCTGACCATCGCCGCGTTCGCCTCGGCGGCGCGGGGGCTGCTGCCCGGCGCGCTCGCCGATCTGGCCGTCCGGCACCCGGCGCTCGACACCCGGCTCTCCGAGGTCGACCCGCATCTGTCGGTGGACCTGGTGGCGAAGGGTGCCGTCGACCTCGTGGTCGCGCACGACTGGGACATCGCGCCGCTGCCCGCACCCGCCGGGGTCGAGCAGGCCGTCATCGGGGACGACCTGTGCGATCTCGTCGTACCGGCCGGTCATCCGCTGGCCGGCCGGAAGGCGGTGCGCAGGGAGGAGCTCGGGGGCGAGCGGTGGGTGTCGCAGCCGCCGGGCCGGGTGTGCCACGACTGGCTGCTGCGGACGATGCGCGCGGCGGGCTTCGAGCCGCTCATCGCGCATCAGGCCGAGGAGAATCCGACGCTGGCCGCGCTGGTGGCGGCGGGCCTCGGCATCGCGGTGCTGCCCCGGCTCGGCCGCGGCACGCTGCCGGACGGGGTGGTGGCGGTGCGGCTCGATCCGGTGCCGCGGCGGCGGCTCTACGCGCTGTGGCGGGGCGGCACGGCGCGGCGGCCCGCGGTCCGTGCGGCGGTCGAGGCGCTGCGGGAGCGCGGCCGTGACTGCCTGGTGGACGAGGGTTCGGCGGGTTGACCTGGGCATGACCGTCACCGCCACCCCATTCACCCCCTCCGCACCGATTTCACGAAATCCGCGAATTCCGGGAACCCGGGCCAGCATGCTTCCGTCAGAAGGACACGCTGCCGGAGAGTCACCGCAGTGCGGTGTCGGCATCGCTGCTGGCTGCGAACGCTGACAAACCCTCTCCGCCGCCTGCGGCCGGCAGCGTCGCCGCCACCGGTGCGCCCCCTCCAAAGTGCCGGTGGCGGCCCCTTCCCCCGCAGGCCGCCCGCCAACTTCCGTACCCGCGCGAACTCTTGACCGGCAGAAATTTTCCGGATATCCGTTGCGCGCGGAAGTTATTTTCAGGGTCCGCGCCTCCTCCGGAAGGAGCGATCGTGCCACTGTCCAGACGTACCGTGCTCGCCGCCGCCACCCTCGGCGCCGCGGCCGCCGGTCTCAGCGCCCCCGCCGCGCGCGCCGCGGGCGCCGCCGCGTCCGACCAGGCCCTCAAGAGGATCATCTCGGGGATGTCCCTGGAGGAGAAGGTCGGCCAGCTCTTCGTGATGCGGGTGTACGGTCACTCGGCCACCGCTCCCGACCAGGCCGACATCGACGCCAACCTCAAGGAGCTCGGCGTCCGCACGGCCGCTGAGCTCATCGACAAGTACAAGCTGGGCGGCATCATCTACTTCGCGTGGGCGCACAACGTCCGCGACCCGCACCAGATCGCCGACCTCAGCAACGGCATCCAGAAGGCGGGCCTCCAACAGCCTTCCCGCATCCCGCTGTTGATCTCCACCGACCAGGAGCACGGCATCGTCGCCCGCGTCGGCAAGCCCGCCACCCTGTTCCCCGGCGCGATGGCGTTCGGCGCGAGCGGCTCCCGGGAGGACGCGCGCAGGGCCGGGCAGATCGCGGGCGCCGAGCTGCGTGCCATCGGCATCCGGCAGGACTACGCGCCCGACGCCGACGTCAACGTCAATCCGGCCAACCCCGTGATCGGCGTGCGCTCCTTCGGCGCCGACCCGAAGGCGGTCGCCGGGCTCGTCGCCGCGCAGGTGAAGGGCTACCAGTCCGCGCACATCGCCTCGACAGCCAAGCACTTCCCCGGGCACGGCGACACCGCCACGGACAGCCACACCGGCATCCCGTACATCTCCCACACCCGCGAGCAGTGGGAGCAGTTGGACGCGCCGCCGTTCAAGGCGGCGATCGCCGCGGGCATCGACTCGATCATGACGGCGCACATCGTGGTCCCCGCCCTCGACCCGTCCGAGGACCCGGCGACACTGTCCCGCCCCATCCTCACCGGCATCCTGCGCGAACAGCTCGGCTACGACGGCGTCGTGGTCACCGACTCGCTCGGCATGGAGGGCGTCCGCACCAAGTACGGCGACGACCGGGTGCCGGTGCTCGCCCTGAAGGCGGGCGTCGACCAGCTGCTCAACCCGCCGGACCTGTCGGTGTCGTGGAACGCGGTGCTCGAAGCCGTACGGGGCGGTGAGCTGACGGAGGCGCGGCTCGACGAGTCGATCCTGCGCATCCTGCGCCTGAAGTCGAAGCTGGGCCTGCTCAAGGACCCGTACGTCTCCCACGCCGGCGTCGACAGGACCGTCGGCACGCCCGCGCATCTCGCGACGGCCGACCGGATCGCCGAGCGCACGACGACGCTGCTGGTCAACAAGGAGAAGCTGCTTCCGCTGTCCCGGCGCACGCACAAGAACGTCCTGGTGCTCGGCGCCAACCCGGCCTCCCCCTCGCTCAGCGACGGCCCGCCGACCACCGTGATCGGCGCGGCGCTCACCGAACTCGGCTTCTCCGCCACCGTCCTGCCGACCGGCACCGCGCCGTCCCAGGCGACGATCGCCCAGGCCGTGGCGGCGGCGCAGGGCAAGGACGCGGTGGTCGTCGGCACGTACAACGTCGCGGCGGGCAGCGCGCAGCAGGCCCTGGTGAACGCGGTGGCCGCGACCGGGGTGCCGGTGATCACGCTGTCCATGCGCAATCCGTACGACGTCGCCCAGCTGTCCGCCGCCGACGCGCACCTCGCTGCGTACTCGTGGATCGACGTCGAACTGCGGGCGGCCGTACGGGTGCTGGCGGGGAAGGCGGAGCCGCGCGGGAAGCTGCCTGTGCC
The DNA here is from genome assembly GCF_052245995.1 of Streptomyces sp. SDT5-1. Lineage (NCBI taxonomy): Bacteria > Bacillati > Actinomycetota > Actinomycetes > Kitasatosporales > Streptomycetaceae > Streptomyces > Streptomyces sp. SDT5-1. The sequence goes on from NZ_CM125963.1 coordinate 3,401,680, forward strand.
GGTGCAGCGGGCGGACGACCCGACGCGGGTCCTCTACCCGATCGGCTACGGGCTGTCGTACTGACCCGTCCGTAGGGGGCGTACGCACTGATCCGCGCGCCCCGTCGGCACCTGACGCAAAGCCCCCCGCACACCTGGCGTGTGCCCGCCGCCACGGGCCACGCTGGACGGGGAGTCGGGGGGTTGTGCCATGCCTGCGCGGTGGGTCGGGGCGGTGTGCGCGGTGCCGCTCCTCGCGCTGGCCGTGGCCGGCTGCCAGGGCTCGTCCGGGTCGTCGGGCGACTCCCCTTCGGCGACCGCTTCGTCCGGGTTCGGGGCGGTGTTCCTCGCGGCCGGCGAGTGCGCCTCGCGCGGGCGGACGTCGTTCGACGAGGTGCCGTGCCGCAGCGAGCGGGCCGTCGCCCGGGTCCTGGCCCGCCACGACGGCGACGCCGAGGACGGCCCGCTGTGCCCGGCCCGCACCGACTTCGTGCTGCACATCAGCGAGGACCTGCCCGCGGCCGACGAGGACGGCGACGGGTCCGTGGCGCGCGGCTACGCCTGCGTGCGCAATCTGGAGCCCCCGCACCCCGGCGACCCGGGCGCGGGCGGCGGGCCCCGCACGATCGTCGGCGACTGCGTCACGGCGGCGGGCAGGGGCGAGGTCAGGGAGACGGCCTGCGACGGTTTCGGGCGGCGTGCCCCGGAGTACCGGGTCGTCACGGCGGTGTCGTCCCGCTCCGCGTGCCCGCCGTCGACCGCGCTCTACGTGACGCTGGGCGGCAGCAGGCCGGTGGGGTGCGCGGTCAGGATCTGACTCAGCAGAGGATCCAGCCGGTGCGCACCGACTTCGAGCCGACGGCGCCCTTGACGCGGACGCAGCGGTGCCCCGCGTGCACGGTGACCGGGCCCGCGTGCCGGGTGTAGCGGCCCTTGTCGACGACGGCCCGGTTGCCGCGGGCCTGGACGCTCACCGACATGGTGCGGCGGGCGCCGGCCCGCTTGGCGTAGGTGACGGCGCAGACGAAACCGCTCTTCTTGTAGAGGACGACGCGGCCCGTCTCGAAGCGCAGGGTGCGGGCGTGGTGGCCGCCGCACAGCGGGGCGGCCTGCGCGCTGTCGACGGCGGGCCCGCCGAGCACCAGGACGGCCGCCGCGACCAGGACCGCCAGAACCGGCGCGAACCCCCGGCGCGGCCCGCGTATGCCGTCCTCCCCAGCCCCCTGTCCGCGCACCGCAGTCCCTCCTGTCACATCGCCACCACCGTACTGCTGAACTGACGCACCGCACCGACCGCACGGTTGCGCCGTCTCACGCACGGGCGGGCCCGCCCTCCCCACGAAGGCCCACTGCCACGTGCGGACCGGTGCGGCCTCTCCCAGGAAGGTTCGCTGTCAGGTGCGGGCCGGTGCGGCCTCACCCAGGAAGGTTCGCCACAGCGTCGCGTACTTGCCCTCCAGGGCGAGCAGCTCGTCGTGGGTGCCGTCCTCTGCGACCTTGCCGTGCGCTGAACCTCCCGATGTCGCCCTCGCACCGCTCGGCCCTGGCGGGCCTCCCGGGCTTCGGACGACTGGCCGGACTCCGTCCGGCGAGCGGGCGGGGCGGCCCCACTGTCACGTGCGGGCCGGTGCGGCCTCACCCAGGAAGGTTCGCCACAGCGTCGCGTACTTGCCCTCCAGGGCGAGCAGCTCGTCGTGGGTGCCGTCCTCGGCGACCTTTCCGTGGTCCATCACGATCACGCGGTCCGCGCGGGCCGCCGTGGTGAGGCGGTGGGCGACCACCAGGGTCGTGCGCTTGCCGGAGATGCGGTCCGTGGCCTGGTTGACCTGGGCCTCCGTGGCCAGGTCGAGGGCGGCGGTGGCCTCGTCGAGGAGGAGGATGTCCGGGTCGACGAGTTCGGCGCGGGCCAGGGCGATCAGCTGACGCTGGCCCGCCGAGAGGTTGCGGCCGCGCTCGGCGACCTCGTGGAGGTAGCCGCCGTCGAGCGTCGCGATCATCTCGTGCGCGCCGACCGCCCGCGCCGCCGCCTCGACCTGGGCGTCGCTCGCGTCGGGCCGCCCGTAGGCGATCGCGTCGCGGACCGTGCCCGGGAAGAGGTACGCCTCCTGCGGGACGACGCCGAGGCGGTGCCGGTACCCGGTGAGGTCGAGCTCGCGCAGGTCGACGCCGTCGGCGGTGACCCGTCCCGCCGTCGGGTCGTAGAACCGGGCGACGAGCTTGACCAGCGTCGACTTGCCCGCGCCGGTCTCGCCGACGAACGCGACGGTCTGCCCCGCGGGGATCCGCAGGTCCACCCCGCTGAGGGCGACCTCGCCGTCCCCGTACGCGAAGTCCACGTCCTCGAAGGCGATCTCGCCGCGCAGCGACGGCACCTCGCGGGGCCGCTCGGCGTTCTCCGTGGACGTCGGCTCGCGCAGCAGCTCCTGGATGCGGCCGAGCGAGACGGTGGCCTGCTGGTACCCGTCGAAGACCTGGGAGAGCTGCTGGACGGGGGCGAAGAACAGGTCGATGTAGAGGAGGTACGCGACCAGCGCGCCCGTCGTCAGGGTGCCCGCGTCGACCCGGTGCGCGCCCACCGCGAGGACGGCCGCCGTGGCCACCGCCGACAGGAGCTGCACGAACGGGAAGTACACGGAGATCAGCCACTGCCCGCGGATGCGCGCCGCACGGTAGCTCGCGCTGCCCGCGGCGAACTTCTCCGCCCCGTCCTTCTCGCGCCGGAACGCCTGCACGATCCGCAGCCCCGCGACCGTCTCCTGGAGATCGGCGTTCACGACGGAGATCCGCTCGCGCGCCAGCTCGTACGCCTTGACGCTGGAGCGCCGGAAGAAGAACGTGCCGATGATCAGCGGCGGCAGCGTCGCGAACACCACGAGCGCCAGCTGCACGTCGATGACCAGCAACGCGACCATGATCCCGAAGAACGTGACGAGTGAGACGAACGCCGTCACGAGCCCGGTCTGCAGGAACGTCGACAGCGCGTCGACGTCCGTCGTCATACGGGTCATGATGCGCCCCGTCAGCTCGCGCTCGTAGTAGTCGAGCCCGAGCCGCTGGAGCTGCGAGAAGATCTTGAGGCGGAGCGAGTAGAGGACCCGCTCGCCGGTCCGCCCGGTCATCCGCGTCTCGCCGAACTGCGCGGCCCACTGCGCGAGCACCGTGCCGAGCGCCAGCGCGGACGCCGCCCACACCGCGCCGAGCGCGAGCTGCGTGACGCCCTCGTCGATGCCGTGCCGGATCAGGATCGGCAACAGCAGGCCCATGCCCGCGTCGACGGCGACGAGCGCGAGGCTGATCAGCAGCGGCGCCCCGAACCCGCGCAACAGACGGCGCAGCCCGTACGACTCCTCGGGCGTGACGGCCCGCGCCTCGTCGACGTCGGGGGTGTCGGTGGCCGGCGGCAGCGCGTCGACCTGCGCGAGCAGCTCGGGCGTCGCCGGGGTCCCGGCGAGCGCGGTGTCCCGCGGCTCCCGGTCGCCCGTCCACAGCCTGGGGGTGACGCCGCGCTCGGCGTCGAACTCGGCGTCCAGCTCCTCGCGTACGGAGGTGTCCTCCACCGGCTCGCCCGCGGTCGCCGCGGTGTGGCCCGGAGAGACTCCGCCCAGCTCGTCGGGGTCGGTGAGCAGCCGCCGGTACAGCGGCGACGACGCCTCCAGCTCCTCGTGCGTGCCGATCGCGGCGAGCCGCCCGCCGTCGAGCACGGCGATCCGGTCGGCGAGGCCGAGGGTGGAGCGGCGGTGCGCGATCAACAAGGTGGTGCGGCCCGCCATCACGTGGCTCAGCGCCTCGTGGATCTCGTGCTCGACGCGGGCGTCCACGGCGGACGTCGCGTCGTCGAGGACGAGCAGGCGCGGGTCGGTGAGGATGGCGCGGGCGAGCGCGACGCGCTGGCGCTGGCCGCCGGAGAGCGTGAGCCCGTGCTCGCCGACCTTCGTGTCGTAGCCCTCGGGCAGCGCGCTGATGAAGTCGTGGGCCTGCGCGGCGCGCGCGGCCGTCTCGATCTGCTCCCGCGTCGCCCCCGGGAACCCGTACGCGATGTTGGCGCCCACGGAGTCGGAGAACAGAAAGGAGTCCTCGGGGACGAGGCCGATCGCGGAGCGCAGCGACGCCGTGGTCAGCTCGCGCACGTCGTGCCCGCCGACGAGGACGGCGCCGTGCGTGGCGTCGTAGAAGCGCGGCAGCAGCAGCGAGACGGTGGACTTGCCGGAGCCGGACGAGCCGACGACGGCGAGCGTCTCACCGGCGCGGATCTCGAAGGACAGGCCGTCGAGCACGGGCTGCTCGGCGTCCGCGTACGTGAAGGACACGTTGTCGAACTCGACGGTCGCGGGCGCGTCGGCGGGCAGCTCCTTCGTGCCGTCGACGAGGCTCGGCTCGGTGTCGATGAGTTCGAGGACGCGCTCCACGCCGGCACGGGCCTGCTGCCCGACGGTGAGGACGACCGCGAGCATCCGCACCGGGCCGACGAGCTGGGCGAGGTACGAGGAGAACGCGACGAACGTGCCGAGCGTGACCTGGCCGCGCACCGCGAGCCAGCCGCCGAGCGCCAGCATCGCGACCTGCCCGAGCGCGGGCACGGCCTGCAGCGCCGGGGTGTACTTCGAGTTCAGCCGGACCGTGCGCAGGCGGCCCGCGAAGAGCCTGCGGCCGACCGTCTTCAGCTTGCCGGTCTCCTGCTCCTCCTGCCCGAAGCCCTTCACGACGCGCACGCCGCTGACCGCCCCGTCGACGACCCCGGCGACGGCGGCGGCCTGCGCCTGCGCGTACCAGGTGGCGGGGTGCAGCCGGGCGCGGCTGCGCTTGGCGATGAACCAGATGGCGGGCGCGACGGCCAGCGCGACCAGGGTCAGCGGCGGCGAGAGCCACGCCATGATCACCAGGGAGATCAGGAAGAGCAGTACGTTCCCGATGGTCATCGGGAGCATGAAGAGCAGGCTCTGGATCAGCTGGAGGTCGCTGGTGGCGCGGCCCACGACCTGCCCGGTCGACAGCTCGTCCTGGCGCCTGCCGTCGAGCCGGCTGATCGAGCCGTGCATCTCGGTACGGAGGTCGTGCTGGACGTCGAGGGCGAGCCTGCCGCCGTAGTAGCGGCGGATGAACGCGAGGACGTAGACGACGACGGCCGCGCCGATGAGGGCGCCCGCCCACACCGCCATGGACCGGGTGTGGTTCCCGATCACGTCGTCGATGATCACCTTCGTGATCAGCGGGACGAGCGCCATGACGCCCATGCCGCCGAGCGAGGCGCCGAGGGCGAGTACGACGTCCTTGGGATACCGCCACGCGTACCCCGCCAGCCGTTTCGCCCAGCCCCGTTGTTCCGCCACGCCGTGCCGCCTCCCGCTCGCCTGACCTCTCGCCCTGAGCTGCCGAAGGGCCAACGCGGACGGGATCCGATTTCATCCCGCCGTAACAATCGGTGATCGTCGACCACCACGAACCGGTTTCCACAGGTGGCACCCAGCTTCGGCACAGCCCTCGCTCACCGGCGCCGTGCACGGTGCTCTGGTGACCTCCGCCATCGAACCCCACCCCGACGCCCCGGCCGCCGCGCCGCCGGCGGCCCCGCCGACCGCGCACCGCGCGCCGCGCTGGTCGTTGCCCGCGCTGCTCGCGATCCTCGTGCTCGCCGGGGCGCTGTACGCCTGGAACCTGTCCTCGTCGAACCTCAACAGCTTCTACAGCGCCGCCGTCTACAGCGGCACGCAGAGCTGGAAGGCCTGGTTCTTCGGCTCCATCGACGCGGGCAACTTCCTCACCGTCGACAAGCCGCCGCTCGCCCTGATGACGATGGGCCTGTCCTGCCGCGTCCTCGGCTTCGGCACCTGGCAGATGATGCTGCCGCAGATCGCCGCCGCGCTCGGCACGATCTGGATCCTGCACGCGTCCGTGAAGCGGGTGTGGGGCCACGCGGCCGCCGCGATCGCCGCGCTGGTCCTCGCGCTCACCCCGATCACCGTCGCCATCAATCGGGACAACAACCCGGACACCCTCCTCGTGCTCCTGATGGTGGGCGGCGCGGCCCTCGCGCTGCGCGCCACCCGCGACGGCAGGCTGCTGCCGCTGCTCGCCTCCGCGGCCTGCTTCGGCCTCGCCTTCAACACGAAGATGCTCCAGGGCTACATCGCGCTGCCCGCCGTCCTCGCCGTGTACCTGTACGCGTCCCACCTGGGCTGGGCCCGGAAGGTCCGCAACCTGGTGCTCGCGGCCGTGGTCCTCGTGGTCTCCAGCTTCTGGTGGGCCACGGCGGTCTCGCTGATCCCGGCCGACGAGCGCCCGTACATCGGCGGCTCCACGGACGGCTCCGCCTGGGACCTGATCATGGGCTACAACGGCCTGGGCCGGATCCTCGGCGGCGAGGGCAACGGCGGGGGCGGAGGCGGCGGAGGCGGCGGCTTCTCCGGCGCGGCGGGCCTCGGCCGGCTCTTCAACGAGACGCTCGGCGGGCAGATCTCCTGGCTGATCCCGTTCGCGGCGATCGCCCTGGTCGGCGGCCTGGTGCTGCGCGGTCGCGCCCCGCGCACCGACCTCACGCGGGCGGCGCTCGTCCTGTGGGGCGGCTGGCTCCTGCTCCACTACGTCACGTTCGCGACGGCCGAGGGCACCATGCACCCGTACTACACGACCGCGGTCGCCCCGGGCATCGCGGCGCTGTGCGGGGGCGGCGGCGTGATGCTGCTGCGCGCGTTCCGCACGGACAAGCGGTGGGCGTGGGTGCTGCCCGTGGCGCTCGGCGTCACCGGGATCTGGTCGGTCGTGCTGCTGCGCCGCGCGTCCGGCTGGAACGGCTGGCTGTGGCCGGTGATCGCGCTCGTCATGGCGGCGGCCCTGGCCGGACTGCTGCTCCTGCGTACGTCGTCGGGGCGGCGGCTGCGGCTGTTCGCGGTGGCCGTGGCGGCGGCGGTCGTCGCGACGGTCGCGGGCCCCGCGGCGTACTCCTTCTCGGCGCCACTCTCCTCCGGCCGGGCCGGCGGCATGGGCGGCACGAACCCGACGGCCGGCCCCTCGACGGGCGGCGGCATGGGCGGCCCCGGCGGCGGCCGGGGCGGCTTCCCGGGCGGCGGCGAGATGCCGGGCGGCCGGGAGGGCGGGGGCTCGGCGCAGGACGGGGGCGCGCCTCAGGGCGGCGGCGAGATGCCGGGCGGGGGCCGGATGCCCGGTGGCGGCGAGGCGCCCGAGGGCGACTTCCCTGGCGGCTCTCAGCAGGGCGGCGGCATGCCGGGCGGCGGCGACATGCCCGGCGGCGGCCAGGAATCCGGCTCCGGCAAGCAGGAGTCCGGCCAACGCGGCGGAGCCACCCGTGGCCCCGGTGGCATGGGCGGCGGCGTCGACAGCGACATGATCGCGTACCTGGAGAAGCACCAGGACGGCGCCAAGTGGCTGCTCGCGGTGTCCAATTCACAGTCCGCGGCCCAGATCATCCTCTCCACCAAGAAGCCCGTCATCTCCATGTACGGCTTCACGGGCTCGGACAAGGGCATGACCGTCGCCAAGCTCAAGAAGCTGGTGAAGAGCGGCCAGTTGCACTACATCCAGGTCGGCGAGGGCGGCATGGGCGGCCCGATGGGCGGCGGGAACGACGTCGGCTCCGCCGTCACCGCGTGGGTGAAGAAGCACGGCACGGCGGTGAAGTCGAGCGAGTACAGCAAGAGTTCGAAGAGCTCGGACAGCTCCTCGTCGTCCCAGTCCCTGTACCGCCTGGACCCGTCCGACGTGGACTGACCCGCAACTCCCCTCACACCACGGGCCCCTGATACCTCATCAGGGGCCCGTGTCGTCACAGAACCGCCTCCCCGCATTCACCCAATCCATACGTGTCCATGTCACGCTCCGTTCCACCAACTCAACCCGCGTAGAACGGACGGACACCCCACATGCCCGGAATCCCCATACGCACCTTCGCCCTCACCACCGCGACCGTCCTGGCCGCCCTCGCCCTCCCCACGGCGGCGACGGCGAACCCGGCCCCCGTGACCACCACCGCGGCCACCACCGCGTACGACGACACGTACTACCAGGACGCCGAGGGCAAGACCGGCACCGAGCTGAAGAGCGCGCTGCACACGATCATCAGCGACCAGACCAAGCTCTCCTACGACGCCGTCTGGGACGCCCTGAAGACCACCGACCAGGACCCGGCGAACAGCTCCAACGTGATCCTGCTCTACAGCGGCGTCTCCCGCGCGAAGTCGGCCAACGGCGGCGACAGCGGCGACTGGAACCGCGAGCACGTCTGGGCCAAGTCGCACGGCGACTTCGGCACGGCGACAGGCCCCGGCACGGACCTGCACCACCTGCGCCCCGAGGACGTCACGGTCAACTCGATCCGCGGCAACAAGGACTTCGACGAGGGCGGCAGCGCGGTCGACAACGGCGGCGGCAGCCTCACCGACGACGACTCGTTCGAACCGCGCGACGCCGTCAAGGGCGACGTCGCGCGGATGATCCTCTACATGGCGGTCCGCTACGAGGGCGACGACTCCTTCGCCGACCTGGAGCCCAACGACCAGGTGGACAACGGCAGCGCACCGAACATCGGCAAGCTCTCCGTCCTGAAGAAGTGGAGCGCCGAGGACCCGCCGGACTCCTTCGAACAGAACCGCAACGAGGTCATCTACGACACCTACCAGCACAACCGCAACCCGTTCATCGACCACCCGGAGTGGGTCGAGTCGATCTGGTAGGCGCGGTGTTCCGCGTCAGCCCAGATGCGTCGGCGCGAACATCCTGAGCAGGGCCGGGAGCACCACCACGCGTGGGCCCGGCTCGGCGATGGCCTTCGCCAGGTCGTCCTTGAGGGTCTCCGGGGTGGTGCGCACCCCGGGGACGCCGAAGGACTCGGCGAGGGCGACGAAGTCGGGGCGGGCCAGCTCCGTGGCGGTGGCCTGGCCGAAGGCGTCGGTCATGTACTCGCGCAGGATCCCGTAGCCGCCGTCGTCGACGATCAGCCAGGTGACGTTCAGGTCGTACTGCTTCGCCGTGGCGAGCTCGGCGATGGAGTACATGGCGCCGCCGTCGCCGGAGACCGCGAGGACGGGGGTCGTCGGGTCGCCGACGGCCGCGCCGATGGCGGCGGGGAACCCGTAGCCGAGGCCGCCCGCGCCCTGCGCCGAGTGCAGGGCTCCGGGCCACGCGGACCACGCCCAGTAGGCGAGGATCGTCATGTCCCAGAAGGAGGGGGCGTTCGCCGGAAGGGCCGCGCGGACCGAGGCCAGCACGTCCTGTTCCAGGGTGAGTTCCTGCGCGTCGATGCGGTCCCGTACGGCCTTGAGGACCGCGGCGACGCGGGCGGGCGCCTCGTCGTCGGGGCGTTCGGCGACCGTCTCGACCAGCGCCTGGAGCGCGAGGCGGGCGTCGGCGTGGATGCCGAGGGCCGGGTGGTTGGACTCCAGCTTTCCGGCGTCGGCCTCGATCTGGATCACCCGGCCGCGCGGCGCGAACGTGTGGTAGTTCGAGGAGAGTTCGCCGAGCCCGGAGCCGACGACGAGCAGCACGTCGGCGTCCTCGAGGAAGTCCGTCGTGTGCCGGTCCTCCATCCAGGACTGGAGCGACAGCGGGTGCTCCCAGGGGAAGGCGCCCTTGCCGCCGAAGGTGGAGACGACCGGGGCGTTCACCTTCTCCGCGAGCGCCCGCAGCTTGCCCGTCGCGTCCGCGCGGACGACACCGCCGCCCGCGATGATCGCCGGGCGTTCGGCATGAGCGAGCAGATCGGCGGCCACCGCGGTGAGTTCGGGCCGCGGCACGAGATCGTGCGGGGTGGCGTCCACGCCCGTGACGACCGGCAGGCTCGTCTCGGCGAGCAGCACGTCCTGCGGGATCTCCACCCACACCGGGCCGTGCGGGGCGCTCAGCGCCGACTCCCAGGCCGCGGCGATCGCCGACGGGATCTGCGACTGCGTACGCACGGTGTGCACGGACTTGACCACGTCGCGGAACGAGGCCTGCTGGTCGCGGAGTTCGTGCAGATAGCCGTGCCGACCGCCGCCGAGCCCGGCTACCGGGACCTGGCTGCCGATGGCGAGCACGGGCGCTGAGGCGGCGGCCGCCTCCTGGAGCGCGGCGAGCGACATCAGCGAACCGGGCCCCGTGGAGAGCAGCAGCGGCGCCACCTCCCCGGTGACCCGGCCGTACGCGTCCGCCGCGAAACCGGCGTTGTTCTCGACGCGCAGTCCCACGTACCTGAGCGACGACCGCCGCAGCGCGTCGAACATGCCGAGGGCGTGCTGCCCCGGCAGTCCGAACACGGTGGACGCGCCGAGCCCGTGCAGGGTCTCGACGACGAGGTCACCGCCGTTGCGACCTGCGGGCGGGTTGAGCGCCGCCGCGATCTGCGCGGGGGTGGGCGTCAGCTCGAGGTCGTGGTCGTGCGTCACTGGTTGCGGGCCTCCGCGATCTGGCGGGACATGATCGTCGTCAGCTCGTACGCGGTGTGCGAGGCGGCGACGGACGTGATCTCCGCGTGGTCGTACGCGGGCGCCACTTCCACGACGTCCGCGGACACCAGGTTGCACGAAGAAAGGCCGCGAAGAATCTCGAGGAGCTCGCGGGAGGTCATGCCGCCCGCCTCCGGGGTGCCGGTGCCGGGCGCGTGCGCCGGGTCGAGGCAGTCGATGTCGATGGAGATGTAGAGCGGGCGGTCGCCGATGCGCTGACGGAGCTGGTCGGCGACCTCGTCGGCGCCGCGCCGGTACACGTCGGCGGAGGTGACGATGCCGAAGCCGAGCTTCTCGTCGTCCGTGAGGTCGGAGCGGCCGTAGAGCGGGCCGCGGGTGCCGACGTGGGAGAGGGCGGAGGTGTCGAGGATGCCCTCCTCGACGGCGCGGCGGAACGGGGTGCCGTGCGTGTACTCGGCGCCGAAGTACGTGTCCCAGGTGTCGAGGTGCGCGTCGAAGTGCAGCAGGGCGACCGGGCCGTGCTTCTTGGCGACCGAGCGCAGCAGCGGCAGCGCGATGGTGTGGTCGCCGCCGAGCGTCATCATGCGGGCGCCGGAGCCGAGCAGGTCGTCGGCGGCGGCCTCGATGGTGTCGACGGCCTCGTTGATGTTGAACGGGTTGGCGGCGATGTCACCGGCGTCCGCGACCTGGGCGAGCGCGAACGGCGAGGCGTCCTGCGCCGGGTTGTACGGGCGCAGGAGGCGGGAGGCCTCGCGGATCGCGTTGCCGCCGAAGCGGGCGCCGGGACGGTAGGAGACGCCGGTGTCGAAGGGGACGCCGACGACCGCCACGTCGGCGGAGTCCACCTCGTCGATCCGGGGCAGGCGGGCGAACGTCGCCGGGCCCGCGTAGCGCGGGATCCGGGAGGAGTCGACCGGTCCGACGGCGCCGGTGGGGCCGTTGGGAACGCGGGGCGTCTCGTTGCTGTTCATTGCGCGCATGCCTTCTTTCCTGCGGGGGTTGCTGCGGTGCTGCTGCTTACGGGGCCACGGCGGCCGGAGCCGGCTCGGGCTCCTCGGCGCCGCGTCCGGCGAGCCGCTCGCGCCAGTTGGCGAGGACGGCGGCGTCGGTGGGCCGGGTGGCCAGGGACACGATCACGTAGACGACGAGTGACGCGACCAGGCCGAAGTACACGGGCTCGTTGGCGAGGATGCCGTAGCGCCACATCGCGCCGATGACGGTGAGGCCGCCGACGGCGACGGAGGCGAGGGCGCCGCTGACGTTGCCGCGCTTCCAGAGCAGGCCGCCGAGGATGGGCACGAGCAGCCCGCCGACGAGCAGGTTGTAGGCGACGGTCAGTGCCTCGACGACGTTGTTGAGGAGGACGGAGATGACGATCGCGACGATGCCGAGGCCGAGGATGAACATCCGGTTGCCCTTGACCTCGTCGTGCTCGGTCTCGCCGGACGCCTCTGGCTTGATGCCGCGCAGCCGCTTCCAGATGTCGTTGTTGGCGACGGTGGCGCAGGCGATCAGCGCTCCGGAGGACGTCGACATGACGGCGGCGAGGGCAGCGGCGAGGACGAGGCCGCGGATGCCGACGGGCAGCTCGTCCTTGACGATCTGCGCGAACGCCTCGTCGGCCTGGCCGAGGCCCTTCGGGTAGAGGACCTTGGCGGCGGTGCCGATGACCGCGCCGCCGATCGCGTAGAGCAGGCAGTAGACGCCGGAGACGGTGCCGCCCCAGCGGGCCACCTTGTCGTTGCGGGCGGTGAAGACGCGCTGCCAGATGTCCTGGCCGATGAGCATGCCGAACGTGTAGATCAGCACGTACGTGAAGATCGTCTCGCCGCCGATGCCCAGCGGGTCGAAGTACGAGGTCGGCAGCGCGGCCTTCATCTCGCTGAAGCCACCGGCCTTGATGACCGCGACGGGCAGCAGAATGATCAGCACACCGATCGTCTTCACGACGAACTGCACCATGTCGGTGATGGTGATCGACCACATGCCGCCGAGCGTCGAGTAGGCGACGACGATGGTGCCGCCGACGACGATCGCGAGGGTGCGCGGCACGTCGAAGAGGACGTCGAAGATCGTCGCGTACGCGATGGTGGACGTGACGACCAGCATCAGCGTGTACGCCCACATGACGATGCCGGAGATCATTCCGGCGCGGCCGCCGCCGTAGCGGAGGTCGAGCATCTCGGAGACGGTGTAGACCTTCAGGCGGGCGATGCGCGCCGAGAAGAAGACCGAGAGGGCGAGGATGCCGAGGCCGATGGTGAACACCATCCAGGCGCCCGACAGACCGTACTGGTAGCCGAGTCCCACGCCGCCGATGGTGGAGGCGCCGCCGAGGACGACCGCGGCCATCGTGCCGGAGTACATGGCGGGGCCGAGCCGCCGTCCGGCGACCAGGAAGTCGCTCTTGGACTTGGCGCGGCGCATGCCCCACCAGCCCATCGCCAGCATGCCGGCCAGATAGACGACGATCACGATGTAGTCGACGGCCATGGGGCGTCCTCCTTTGGTCCACCTCGGTGGCGTGTCGTGCAGGGGAGTTGTCCGGCTGCGGAGTTCCCGAACGGGCTCCTGGGGTGTGCGGGGACATCCGCCCGTACCCGCACCCACCGGTCGCAAGAAATCTAGGTGGCCGAAAAGCGGCACTGAAGTGTACGTTTCGTCCACTGATCCGGATGACAGCAGAGGAATCGTCCACAGGTGTCCGTGACCGCGCCCCCCACGCAGGGCGTTTCGCTCGCCGCGGTGCTCGCCCGCGCCGACCTGGGGCTCCGCAGGATCGCGGGGCCCGACGCGGCGGACGTCGTCGTGCACGGGGCGCACACGTCGGAGCTGACCGACCCCGAGCCGTTCCTGCTGGGCGGCGAGCTGCTCCTGACGGCGGGCGTGCACGCGCCCGACGAGCCGCTGGAGGGCTACTTCGAGGAGTACGCGGAGCGGGTCGCGCGGGGCGGCGCGGTGGCGCTCGGCTTCGGTGTGACGCCGGTCTTCGACACGGTGCCGCCGGAGCTGGTCGCGGCCTGCGAGCGGCTCGGTCTTCCGCTCGTGGAGGTGCCGCCGCGGACCACGTTCAGCGGGATCGCGCGGGCCGTGTGGGAACTGATGGCGCAGGCGCGGAACGCGGAGCTGCGCCGGGTCACGGAGGCCCAGCAGGCGCTGGCCTCCGCGGCGGCGCGCCCCGACCCGCTCCCCTCGGTGCTGCGCCAGCTCGCGCAGCGCATCGGCGGCTTCGCGGTGGCCGTCACCCCGGACGGCGACGAACCGCACCACGCGGGGCCGCGCCCGACGGGGGCGGCCGGCGACGCCCTCGCCGAGCTGACGGCGGTGGTCCGCCCGCACGCCACGCACCTCTTCCCCACCCCGTCGTCGGCCGCGGACACGGTCGGGGGCACGCACCTGTCCGCGTACGCGCTGAGCACGGGCGGCGCGCTCGGTCTCGCGACGGAGTCCAGGTCACCGGGCGACCACACGATCGCCGGGGCGGCGGTCGTGCTGCTCTCGCTCCTCACGGGCGAGCACCGCTCCACGGGTGACACGCGGCGCGCGGCGGCCCTGGTGGACGTCCTGCTGGGCACGGACCGGGTGGAGGCAGCGACGCGGCTCCTCGGCCCCGACACCCTGTGGCGCGTGGTCCACGCCCGGCCCCTGTCCCCGCGCCCGGCCCCCGACCTGGCCACGCCCCTGGCCTCTACGTCGTCCGACGACGCGCTCACCCGCGCCCTCATCCCGTCCGACCAGGAGGTCGCCCCGCACAAGGGCTACGTGATCGGGGTCAGCGCCCCGGTCAACGCCCGCGACCTGCCCCTCGCGGACGCCCAGGCGGCGCACGCCCTGACCCGCGCCCGCGCGACCCGCGCGCCCCTGGCCCATCACCGCCCGGACAACGCCCCCGCCCTCACCCTCGACCCGCTGGCCGGCAACCCGGCCCTCCTGGAGACCCTCCGTACGTGGCTCTCGCTGCACGGCAACTGGGAGAGCACGGCGACGGCCCTCACCATCCACCGCAACACGGCCCGCCAACGCATCGCCCGCTGCGCGAAACTCCTCTCGGTGAACCTGGACGACCCGGACACGCGGATGGAGCTGTGGTTCGCGCTACGGGACGGGTGACGGTTCCCTCCGGGGGCGTGGGGGTCGGCGGGGCCTGGGCGACGGAGGAGTGAGGTCGACCGGTGCGTGCGGGGCGACAGTGGTCCGAGGCGGACGGGTACGTGAGGTCGACGGGGTTCCGCCCCCGGTGGACCACACCGGGTCACCCGCCCGAACCACCGCCCCGACCCACGCGGCCAAGCCACCGGCCCGGCACCCGAACGGGGCCCCGGCCCAACCACCTTTTCCCTCGCCCATCTCCCACCCACCCGCCCCCTCCAGGGGCGTAGGCCCCACGGGGACCGGTCCCGCATCAGGGCACTCCACGAGGCTCCGGCAAGGCCGGCGGTTCCCGGAGCCGCAGGCCCGACGGGACGGCGTGGGCCCCACACGACGACCGAAGCCCCCGGAGGGGGCGGTGGGTGGGAGGTGGCCGGGGCACGGCGCGGCCGTCGAAGCGCGGCGCCGCCCATCGGCAACGTAGACACCAACCCCGTACCGGATCCCCGGCAACCGTCACCCCCGTACTGCCCTGCCCCCGGCCGAAGCCCGGCGCCGTCCACCGACCACGCCGCCCCCATCCCCCGCACCGGGCCCCGGCAGCCCTCGCCCCTCATAGCCCTGGCACCCCGGCGCCGCCTACCACCCACCGACCACCGGCCACCGACCACCAACCACGGCAACCCCGCCCCGACCGGAAGCCCCCGGCCCCGGGGGGCCGGCCCGAGCCCCCCGTACCGACCACCACACCCCCAGAGCCCCCCGCCCCATTCCACTCCCCGGAACCGATCACCGGCCCGGCGGAGCGCCCGGCACAATGGGCGTATGCCGATACCCGGATTGCCCAGTGACGTCCCGAGCCGCTCCGCCCTGATCGAGCACCTCGTCCGCACCCGCATCGCGGGGGACGTGGCGACACCCCGCGAGAACAACCGCTCGCACTACCGCAGGCTCGCGGACGGCGACCGCCACTACTGGCTGGGTCTGGAACTCGGCGACCGCTGGACCGACGAGGAGGCCGTGCTCGCCGTGATGGCCGAGCGCTGCGGCGTCGTCGCCGACGCCGACCACCGCTCGGGCCAGGACACCATCGACCCGGAACTGACCGTCGACGCCCTCGACCGCACGGCCGCCCGCCTGCGCAAGGCCGCGGAGGACCGGCAGCGCGTCCTGCTCGCCACGGGCCACCCCGGCGGGCTCCTCGACGTCCACCGGGCGACGGCGACGGCGCTGCGCGCGGCCGGCTGCGAGATCGTGGTGATCCCGGAGGGCCTCGCCACGGAGGAGGGCATGGTCTTCCAGTTCGCGGACGTGGCGATGCTGGAGCGCGGCGCGACGCTGTGGCACACGCACTCCCCCGCGCCGATGGCCGCGATCCTCGACGGCCTGGCCCGCGAGGGCCGCCCGCTGCCCGACCTCGTGGTCGCCGACCACGGCTGGGCGGGCTGCGCCGCGCAGCGCGGCCTCGACTCCGTCGGCTACGCGGACTGCAACGACCCGGCCCTCTTCCTCGGCGAGGCCGAGGGCACGATGCAGGTGACGATCCCCCTGGACGACCACGTCACGAGCCCGAGGCACTACGACCCGATGACGGCCTATCTCCTGGACGCGGCCGGCCTCAACCAGTAGGCCGCCGCCGAGGCGCGCTCACCACGGATTGAGCCCCTCCGTACGCCGCGCCGCGAATCCCGGGGTCGGATCGAGGAAGACCCGCCGCACCGCAGGGAACCGCTCCCGGATCCGCCGCGAGGCGTCCTCGCACGCCCACTCGATCTGGGCGGCCGTGGACGCGTCCCGGAAGTCCACCTTCGCCGCGACCAACGCCTCCCGAGGCCCCTGCACCAACGTGGTCAGCTCGAGCACCGCCTCGACGTGCTCGACGCCGAGCACGATCGTCCGGATCTCGTCCCGCAGGGGCTTCGGCAGCGGCCGCCCCACCAGCAGCTCCGCGTTGGACCGCCCGAGCACCCACGCCACCCACAGCAGCAGCGCACCGATGCACAGGGACGCCGCCGCGTCCCACGCCGCCGATCCGGTGAGCTGCGAGCCGAGCAGGCCCCCGGCCGCCAGCAGCAGACCGGCGAGCGCCGCGCTGTCCTCCAGGACGACCGCCTTCACCGCCGTGTCGGGCGTGTGCCGCAGATACGTGCCGAACGGCGCCCGCACCCTGGCCGCCTCGCCGCGCGCCTGCTTGAGCGCCGTACGCAGTGAGAACCCTTCGAGGACGAAGGCGACGCCCAGCACCACGTACGACACCACGGGGTTGCCCAGTTCCTCGCCCGCGACGAGCGTGTGGATCCCGTCGTACAGGGAGAAGACCGCGCCGCCCACGAACGTGGCGACGGCCGCGAGCAGCGCCCACACGTACCGCTCGCCGCCGTAGCCGAGCGGATGTTCCTCGTCGGCGGGCTTGTCGCTGCGCTTCAGGGAGGTGAGCAGCAGCAGTTCGGTGACGGTGTCGGCGAAGGAGTGCGCCGCCTCGGAGAGCATCGCGCTGGAGCCGCTGATGACGCCGGCGACGGCCTTCGCGAGGGCGATGCCCAGATTGGCCCCGGCGGCGACGAGCACCGTGAAGACGCTCTCCCCGCCCGCTTCTTCCGTGCCGCCCACACCGTCCTCCGCCCGCCGTGCATCCATGTACGGGACGTTATGTCCGATCAGCGCGGAACGCGAACGACGCCCTCCTGGATGACGGTGATCGCGAGCCGTCCGTCCTGGGTGTAGATCCTGGCCTGCCCGAGCCCGCGCCCGCCGGACGTGGACGGCGACTCCTGGTCGTAGAGCAGCCACTCGTCGGCACGGAACGGCCGGTGGAACCACATGGCGTGGTCGAGGGACGCGCCCACGACGTCGCCGACGGCCCAGCCGCCGCGCCCGTGGGCGAGCAGCACCGAGTCGAGGAGCGTCATGTCGGAGACGTAGGTCGCGAGGCAGACGTGCAGCAGCGGGTCGTCGGCGAGCTTGCCGCGGGCGCGGAACCACACCTGGGAGCGCGGCGGCTGCGGGTCGCCGACGAAGGCGAAGGGCGGCGCGTCCACGTACCGCAGGTCGACGGCCTCGCGCGCTTCGAGGAGCCGCTGGACGACCTCGGGCTTCAGCACGTCGTCGGCGTACCGCGGCAGCATCTCCTCGGCGGTCGGCAGCGACTCCGGGTCGGGCGCGGGCGGCATGTCGGCCTGGTGGTCGAGCCCCTCCTCGTACGTCTGGAAGGACGCGGAGAGGTGGAAGATCGGCTGCCCGTGCTGGACGGCGACGACGCGCCGCGTGGTGAAGGAGCGGCCGTCGCGGATCCGGTCGACGGTGTAGACGATGGGCGCGCCCGGGTCCCCCGCGACCAGGAAGTACGCGTGCAGGGAGTGGGCGTGCCGGTCGGCCGGGACGGTGCGCCCGGCCGCGACCAGCGCCTGGGCCGCCACCTGCCCGCCGAAGACGCGCGGGACGACGGAGGACCGGGACTGGCCGCGGAAGATGTCCTCCTCGATCTGCTCGAGGTCGAGCAGATCGAGGAGGGATTCGAGTGCCTGATGCATGGGATCAGTTGTACCGAGCGAACGTTCTGTGCTGGTTACAGGCCCATGTTCTTCGCGATGATCGACTTCATGATCTCGCTGGTGCCGCCGTAGATGCGGTTCACGCGGTTGTCCGCGTACAGGCGGGCGATCGGGTACTCGTTCATGAACCCGTAGCCGCCGTGCAGCTGGAGGCAGCGGTCGATGACGCGGTGCGCGACCTCGGTGCAGAACAGCTTCGCGGAGGCGGCCTCGGCGGCGCTCAGCTCACCGGCGTCGAGGGCCTCGAGGGCGCGGTCGGCGACGGCCTCGGCGGCGTCCACCTCGGCCTGGCAGGCGGCCAGCTCGAACTTGGTGTTCTGGAACGACGCGACAGTCTTGCCGAAGACCGTGCGGTCCTGGACGTACGCCTTGGCGAACTGCACCGCGGCCTTGGCCTGCGCGTACGCGCCGTAGGCGATGCCCCAGCGCTCGGACGGCAGGTTCTTGCCGAGGTAGTAGAAGCCCTTGTTCTCCTCGCCGAGGAGGTCCTCGACGGGGACCTTCACGTCGACGAACGCCAGCTCGGCGGTGTCGGAGGTCTTCAGGCCGAGCTTGTCGAGCTTGCGGCCGATCGAGTAGCCCTCGAGCTTGGTGTCGACGGCGAAGAGGGAGATGCCGTGGCGGCGGTCCTCGGCGGTCGGCGCGGCGGTGCGGGCGCAGACGATGACGCGGTCGGCGTGCACGCCACCGGTGATGAACGTCTTCGAACCGTTCAGCACGTAGTGCGTGCCGTCGTCGGAGAGCTTGGCCGTGGTCTTCATGCCGGCCAGGTCGGAGCCGGTGCCCGGCTCGGTCATGGCGAGGGCCCACATCTCCTCGCCGGTGACGAACTTCTCCAGGTAGCGCTTCTTCTGCTCGTCGGTGGCGAGCATCTTGATGTACGGGAGCGCGAGAAGGACGTGCACGCCCGAACCGCCGAAGGAGACGCCGGCGCGGGCGGTCTCCTCGTACTGGATGGCCTCGAACTTGTGGGTGTCGAGCCCGGCGCCGCCGAACTCCTCCGGCACGTTGATGCCGAAGAGGCCCAGGTCGGCCATCTTCGAGTAGAGCTCGCGCGGCACGATGCCCTGCTGGAACCACTCGTCGTAGTGGGGGACGACCTCGGCCTCGATGAAGGCGCGCAGGGTCTCCCGGAACGCCTCGTGGTCCTCATCAAAAACGGTACGGCGCACGGAGAACTCTCCCTCTACGACGGTCTGCGACGACTCTGTGGACGACAACCAAGCGACTAAGCGCTTGCTCAGATGCAGGTTACCCACGAGTCGCGAGGAGCGTCCAGAGATACAGGTCACTCCGGGGCAGCCGGCGACCTCACTCTGCGGCAGCCGCGGCGAACGCGCCACGCGCCAGCTTGTGCAGCATCCCCGCGGTCGCCGTCCGGCCGGGCAGCGATCCCGGGCGGCTGAGGTGCGGCGTCGAGTTGAGGAGCCCGAAGACCGCGTGCACGGCCACGCGCGCGTGCGCCTCCACGAGCCCCGGATAGACCTTGCGCACGGCCTCCACCCACAGCTCCACGTACTGGCGCTGGAGCTGGCGGACCAGCTTGCGGTCGCTGTCGCGCAGCCGGTCCAGCTCGCGGTCGTGCAGCGTGATCAGGTCGCGGTCGTCGAGCGCGAAGTCGATGTGCCCCTCGATCAGCGAGTCGAGCAGCGCCTCGGGCCCCTGATCGGCCTCGGCGACCCGACGCTTGCCGCCGGTCAGGAGCTGGCCGCTGATGCCGACGAGCAGCTCGGCGAGCATCGCATCCTTGCCGGCGAAGTGCCGGTACAGGCCGGGGCCGCTGATGCCGACCGCCGCCCCTATCTCGTCCACGCCCACGCCGTGGAACCCGCGCTCGGCGAAGAGCCGCGCGGCCTCCCTGAGGATCTGCTCGCGGCGGGTGGGGGCGTCGGTTCTCGTGGCCATGAAGGCAATTCTAGACAGGGACGTTAGCGAGCGTTAACCTGACGGCAGACGGTTAACGCTCATTAACTTTCTGGTACGGGCAAGGGGGCTCGAGGCCATGCAGGAGGCACCGGAGCTGACGAGCGCGGCGGAGCCCGCGTCGGAGGCCTGGCGCGCCAATGAGGCGGCGCACCGGGCGCTCGGCGAGGAGCTGCGCGCCAAGCTCGCGGCGGCCCGGCTCGGCGGCGGCGAGAA
The DNA here is from genome assembly GCF_052245995.1 of Streptomyces sp. SDT5-1. Taxonomy (NCBI): domain Bacteria; kingdom Bacillati; phylum Actinomycetota; class Actinomycetes; order Kitasatosporales; family Streptomycetaceae; genus Streptomyces; species Streptomyces sp. SDT5-1. Next base: position 3,421,832 of record NZ_CM125963.1, read on the forward strand.
GGCGCGGGCGCGGCACACCGCGCGCGGCAAGCTGCTGCCGCGGGATCGTGTGGACGCGCTGCTCGACCCCGGCTCCCCGTTCCTGGAGCTGGCGCCGCTGGCGGCGGACGGGATGTACGAGGGGCAGGCGCCCGCCGCGGGTGTGATCGCCGGGATCGGCCGGGTCAGCGGCCGCGAGTGCGTGATCGTCGCCAATGACGCGACGGTCAAGGGCGGCACGTACTACCCGATGACGGTGAAGAAGCACCTGCGCGCACAGGAGGTGGCTCTGGAGAACAGGCTGCCGTGCGTCTATCTGGTGGACTCGGGCGGCGCATTCCTGCCGATGCAGGACGACGTGTTCCCGGACCGCGAGCACTTCGGGCGGATCTTCTACAACCAGGCGCGGATGTCCGGCGCGGGCATCCCGCAGATCGCGGCGGTCCTCGGCTCGTGCACGGCGGGCGGGGCGTACGTCCCGGCGATGAGCGACGAGGCGGTGATCGTCCGCAATCAGGGCACGATCTTCCTCGGCGGACCGCCGCTGGTGAAGGCGGCCACCGGTGAGGTGGTGACGGCCGAGGAGCTGGGCGGCGGCGAGGTCCACTCGCGGGTGTCGGGCGTGACCGACCATCTGGCGGAGGACGACGCGCACGCACTGCGGATCGTGCGGACCATCGTCTCGACGCTGCCGGAGCGCGGCCCGCTGCCGTGGGCGGTGAAGGCGGCGATCGAGCCGAAGGTGGACCCCGCGGGGCTGTACGGCGCGGTGCCGGTCGACTCGCGGACCCCGTACGACGTGCGGGAGGTCATCGCGCGCGTGGTGGACGGCTCGCGGTTCGCCGAGTTCAAGGCGGAGTACGGGCAGACGCTGGTCACCGGCTTCGCGCGGATCCACGGCCACCCGGTCGGCATCGTCGCGAACAACGGCATTCTGTTCGCCGAGTCCGCCCAGAAGGGGGCCCACTTCATCGAGCTGTGCGACCAGCGCGGCATCCCGCTGCTCTTCCTCCAGAACATCTCGGGCTTCATGGTCGGCAAGGACTACGAGGCGGGCGGCATCGCCAAGCACGGCGCCAAGATGGTCACGGCGGTGGCCTGCACGCGCGTGCCGAAGCTGACCGTGGTGATCGGCGGCAGTTACGGCGCGGGCAACTACTCGATGTGCGGCCGGGCGTACTCGCCGCGCTTCCTGTGGATGTGGCCCGGCGCGAAGATCTCCGTGATGGGCGGCGAGCAGGCCGCGTCCGTGCTCGCGACCGTCAAGCGCGACCAGATGGAGGCGCGCGGCGAGGAGTGGGCGGCGGAGGAAGAGGACGCCTTCAAGGCCCCGATCCGCGCCCAGTACGAGCGGCAGGGGAATGCCTACTACGCGACGGCCCGGCTCTGGGACGACGGCGTGATCGACCCGATGGAGACCCGCCAGGTCCTCGGCCTGGCCCTGACCGCGTGTGCCAACGCGCCGCTGCCGGAGAAGTCCGCCGGCTTCGGCGTCTTCCGGATGTGAGGGGCGGACCAGACGTGTTCGAGACGGTACTTGTGGCCAACCGCGGCGAGATCGCGGTGCGCGTCATCCGTACGCTGCGGGCGCTCGGCATCCGCTCCGTGGCGGTCCACAGCGACGCCGACGCGGACGCGCGGCATGTGCGCGAGGCGGACGAGGCGGTGCGGATCGGCCCGCCCGCCGCGACCGAGTCCTATCTGGTGGCGGAGCGGCTGATCGAGGCCGCGGCGGCGACCGGCGCGCAGGCGGTGCACCCGGGCTACGGATTCCTCGCGGAGAACGCGGAGTTCGCGCGGGCCTGCGAGGCGGCAGGGCTGGTCTTCATCGGCCCGCCCGCCGAGGCGATCGCCCTGATGGGCGACAAGATCCGCGCCAAGGAGACGGTGAGCGCGGCAGGGGTCCCGGTGGTGCCCGGCGGCCGCGATCCGGAGCTGGCCGAGGCCGCGCGGAAGTTGGGCGCGCCGGTCCTCATCAAACCCAGCGCGGGCGGCGGCGGCAAGGGCATGCGCCTGGTGCGCGATCTGACCGTCCTGGAGGAGGAGATCGCGGCGGCCCGGCGCGAGGCCCGCGCCTCGTTCGGCGACGACACGCTCCTCGTGGAGCGCTGGATCGACCGCCCCCGGCACATCGAGATCCAGGTCCTGGCGGACGGCCACGGGAACGTGGTGCACCTCGGCGAGCGCGAGTGCTCCCTCCAGCGCCGCCACCAGAAGATCGTCGAGGAGGCGCCCTCGGTGCTGCTCGACGAGGCCACGCGCGCGGCGATGGGCGCGGCGGCCGTCGAGGCGGCGCGCAGTTGCGGCTACCGGGGCGCGGGCACGGTGGAGTTCATCGTTCCGGGCGAGGACCCGGCCGCGTACTGCTTCATGGAGATGAACACGCGGCTCCAGGTGGAGCACCCGGTGACGGAGTTGGTCACGGGCGTGGACCTGGTGGAGTGGCAGGTCCGCGTGGCCGCGGGCGAACGACTCCCCTTCGCCCAGGACGACATCACGCTCACCGGTCACGCGGTGGAGGCCCGCCTGTGCGCGGAGGACCCGGCGCGCGGCTTCCTGCCCTCCGGCGGCACGGTCCTCGCGCTGGCCGAGCCCGAGGGCGAGGGCGTCCGCGTCGACTCCGGCCTCACCGAGGGCACGGAGGTCTCCAGCCTCTACGACCCGATGCTCGCGAAGATCATCGCGTACGGCCCCGACCGGGACACGGCGCTGCGCAGGCTGCGGGCGGCGCTCGCGCGCACGGTGACCCTTGGCGTGCCGACGAACGCCGGGTACCTGCGGCGACTGCTCGCCCACCCGGACGTCGTGGCGGGCGAGTTGGACACGGGCCTGGTGGAGCGTGTGACGGACAGCCTGGTCGACGCGGAGGTCCCTGCGGAGGTGTACGCGGCGGCGGGCGTGCTGCGTCAGCGGGCCCTGGAGCCCGCGGGGCGCGGCTGGACCGACCCGTTCGACCGGCCCACCGGCTGGCGGCTCGGCGGTGAACCGGCGTGGACGGTGCACCCGTTGCGGGTCGCGGGCCACGACCCGGTCGAGGTCCGGGTGCGCGGCACCGAGGTCCTGGTGGACGGCGAGCCGACCGTGCCCGCCCGCCTCACCGCGACCGCGGGCGACTGGCTGGCGCGCGACGGCGACGCCTGGCACGTGCGGGACCACGACCCGGTCGCCGCGAGCCTGACCGGCGCGGGCACCGGCGGCGCCGGCTCCCTGACGGCCCCGATGCCCGGCACGGTGACCGTGGTCAAGGTGGCCGTGGGCGACCAGGTGGCGGCGGGCCAGAGCCTGTTGGTGGTGGAGGCGATGAAGATGGAGCACGTGATCACGTCCCCGCACGCGGGCACGGTGAGCGAGCTGGACGTGGCGCCGGGGACGACCGTGGCGATGGACCAGGTCCTCGCGGTGGTCGCCCCCGAGGAGACGGCCGACGGCGGGGAGGCCGCGCGATGAGCACCGCACTGCCCATGACCGTGCCCGCCCCCGGCCTCCCGGCCCGCGTCCGGATCCACGAGGTGGGGCCGCGCGACGGGCTCCAGAACGAGAAGCGGACCGTCCCCACGGAGGTGAAGGCGGAGTTCATCCACCGCCTCGCCCGGTCGGGGCTGACCACCGTCGAGGCCACGAGCTTCGTGCACCCCAAGTGGGTGCCCCAACTGGCGGACGCGGAGGCCCTGTTCCCGCTCGTCCAGGACATCGAGGGCGTCCACCTCCCGGTCCTGGTGCCGAACGCGCGGGGCCTCGACCGGGCGCTCGCCCTCGGCGCGCACCGCATCGCCGTGTTCGCCAGCGCCACCGAGTCCTTCGCGAAGGCCAATCTGAACCGGACGGTGGCCGAGTCCCTGGCCGTGTTCGAGCCGGTCGTGGCCCGCGCCAAGGAGTCCCGGGCGCACGTCAGGGGCTACCTCTCGATGTGCTTCGGCGACCCGTGGGAGGGCCCGGTCCCGGTCCCCCAGGTCGTCTCCGTCGCCAAGTCCCTGGTGGACATGGGCTGCGACGAGCTGAGCCTCGGCGACACCATCGGCGTGGCCACCCCGGGGCACGTACAGGCGCTGCTCACGGCGCTGAACGAGGAGGGCGTGCCGACGAGCGCGATCGGCGTGCACTTCCACGACACGTACGGGCAGGCGCTCGCCAACACGCTGGCGGCGCTCCAGCACGGCGTGACCACCGTCGACGCGTCCGCGGGCGGCCTCGGCGGCTGCCCGTACGCGAAGAGCGCCACCGGAAATCTCGCCACCGAGGACCTCGTCTGGATGCTGCGCGGACTCGGCATCGAGACCGGGGTCGACCTCGACCGTCTCACCGACACCAGCAGGTGGATGGCCGGGCACCTGGGCCGACCCAGCCCTTCCCGCACCGTTCGCGCCCTCACACCCGAGGCCGACACCGATGCCGACCAGGAGCAGTGAGGCAGTCATGGATCACCACCTCTCCCCCGAGCACGAGGAACTCCGCCGCACGGTCGAGGAGTTCGCGCACGACGTCGTCGCCCCGAAGATCGGCGACTTCTACGAGCGGCACGAGTTCCCCTACGAGATCGTGCGCGAGATGGGCCGCATGGGCCTGTTCGGTCTGCCGTTCCCCGAGGAGTACGGCGGCATGGGCGGCGACTATCTGGCGCTCGGCATCGCCCTGGAGGAGCTGGCCCGCGTCGACTCCTCCGTCGCGATCACCCTGGAGGCCGGCGTCTCGCTCGGCGCCATGCCGATCCATCTCTTCGGCACCGATGAGCAGAAGCGGGAGTGGCTGCCGAAGCTGTGCGCGGGCGAGATCCTGGGCGCGTTCGGCCTGACGGAGCCCGAGGCGGGCTCGGACGCGGGCGGCACCCGCACGACGGCCGTGCGCGACGAGGAGACCGGCGACTGGGTCATCAACGGCACGAAGTGCTTCATCACGAACTCCGGCACGGACATCACGGGCCTGGTGACGGTCACGGCGGTCACCGACCGCACGGCGGACGGCCGCCCGTCGATCTCCTCGATCATCGTCCCCTCCGGGACGCCGGGGTTCACGGTGGCGGCGCCGTACTCGAAGGTGGGGTGGAACGCGTCGGACACCCGTGAGCTGCACTTCGACGACGTGCGGGTGCCCGCGGAGAACCTGCTGGGCACGGAGGGGCGGGGCTTCGCGCAGTTCCTGCGGATCCTCGACGAGGGGCGCGTCGCGATCTCCGCGCTCGCCACGGGGCTCGCGCAGGGCTGCGTCGACGAGTCGGTGAAGTACGCCAAGGAGCGCCGCGCCTTCGGCCGGCCCATCGGCGGCTACCAGGCGATCCAGTTCAAGGTCGCCGACATGGAGATGAAGGCGCACACGGCCCGCCTCGCGTGGCGGGACGCGGCGTCGCGGCTGGTGGCCGGGGAGCCGTTCAAGAAGGAGGCGGCCCTCGCGAAGCTCTACTCGTCGACGGTGGCGGTGGACAACGCGCGGGAGGCCACGCAGATCCACGGCGGCTACGGCTTCATGAACGAGTACCCGGTCGCCCGCATGTGGCGGGACTCCAAGATCCTCGAGATCGGCGAGGGCACGAGCGAGGTGCAGCGGATGCTGATCGCACGGGAGCTCGGGCTCACCACCTGATTTTTTACTCGGGCCACCCTCTGGACACGCCGGGAAGTTAGGTTAACCTACCCTGAGTTTGCCCCACCCGGCCGCCGACCTGGCACGTCCGAAAGTTGCCCGTCATGCCCAACGCCCGACTGTCCAGCCCCACCCGCCGCGGCATCCTCGCCGCGACCGGCGCCATCGGTCTCGGGGCCGCTCTCGCCGCCTGCGGCGACGGCGGCTCCAAAGACGGCGGTTCCAGCTCGGCGGGTGCCGCGAAGAAGTCCGGCCCCTGGTCGTACAAGGACGACCGCGGCAAGACCGTGAAGCTGGACAAGGTCCCGACGAACATCGTGGCCTTCACCGGCATGGGCGCCGCCCTCTACGACTACGGGATCCAGGTCAAGGGCGTCTTCGGCCCGACGACCACGAAGGGTGGCAAGGCCGACGTCCAGGCCGGCGACATGCCCGTCGACAAGGTCACCGTCATCGGCAACGAGTGGGGCCAGTTCAACATCGAGAAGTACGCGGGCCTCTCGCCCGAGGTGCTGATCACCACGATGTTCGACGGCGCGGGCACCCTCTGGTACGTCCCGGAGGAGTCCGCCAAGAAGATCGCCAAGCTCGCCCCGAGCGTCGGCATCTCGGTCTACGACCGGCAGCTCACGACGCCGCTCGAGCACGTCTACAAGCTGGCCGAGTCCCTCGGCGCCGATCTGAAGGCCGACAAGGTCGTCAAGGCGAAGAAGCGCTTCGAGGAGGCCGCCGCCCGGCTGCGCAAGGCGGCCAAGGCCAACCCCGACATCAAGGTGATGGCGGGCAGCGCGAGCCCCGACATCTTCTACGTGTCGGGCACGAACCTCTCCATCGACCTGGAGTACTTCAAGGCGCTCGGCGTGAACTTCGTGGAGCCCTCGGAGGCGGCGAAGAAGGCGTCCGGCGGCTGGTTCGAGAACCTGAGCTGGGAGAACGTCAACAAGCACAAGGCCGACATCATCATGATGGACGACCGCGCCCAGGCCATTCAGCCCGCCGACATCGACGAGCCGACCTGGAAGAAGCTGCCGGCCGTGAAGGCGGGCCAGGTGATCTCCCGCTCCCCCGAGCCGATCCTCTCCTACGACAAGTGCGCTCCGCTCCTGGAGAACCTCGCGAAGGCCATCGAGACGGCGAAGAAGGTGTCCTGACCCCATGACGACGACGGCCGAAGCCCCCGCTGTTGCCCCTTATCGATTCTTCGATCTGCAAGTGGTCCGCACGCGGCGGCTCGGCCCGTCGCTCCTCCGGGTCACCTTCACAGGCCCCGACCTCGCCGACTTCCACGGCGGCGGCCGGGACCAGTCCCTCTCCCTCTTCCTGCCGCACCCCGGCCAGGAGGCCCCCGTCCTGCCGCCCATGGGCCTGGACGACGGCCGCGCCTGGCACGCGGCGTTCCGGGCGATCCCGGACGACGAGCGCGCCATCATGCGCTCGTACACGCTGAGCGGCCAGCGCCGCTTCCCGGCGGAGGAGGTCGACATCGACTTCGTGCTGCACGACGACGACCCGTCGACCTCGGGACCCGCCTGCCGCTGGGCCCGCGCCGCCACCCCCGGCGACCGCGCCGTCGTGCTCGGCCCGGCCGTCGCCGACAACGGCGCGGTGCGCTGCCGGCCGCAGGACGACTTCGACCACATCCTCATGTGGGGCGACGAGACGGCGCTGCCCGCCGCGCTCGGCGTCCTCGCGTGGCTGCCCGAGCACGTCTCGGCCGACGTGTACCTGGAGGTCCCGCACCGCGAGGACATCCAGCCGATCATCACGCTCGCGGACGTCCGGGTGACCTGGCTGGTCCGCGACGAGGGCGGCCCCACGGCCCTCGACGCCGTGCGCGCGGCCCAACTCCCCGAGGCCACGAGCCCGTACGCGTGGCTGGCGGGCGAGTCCGGAACGATGAAGGAGCTGCGGCGGCACCTCGTGCGCGAACGCGGTTACGACAAGCGGGCCGTGACGTTCGTCGGTTACTGGCGGCGCGGGATGAGCGAGGACGCGCTGCGCGCCGCGTAACACCCCCCACTTGCTCCACAACAGAACATTCCAGCCATTCCAGCCACAGAACAGGGGGCGGGGTCGCGAGCCAAAGTTAGGTTAGGCTAACCTAATCCTCGGGTTCGCGACCTCGCCCTTTTTCCTGCCCCACCCGGGAACACCCTCACCCCACCCGGAGGAACCGTTCATGCGCTCGCACCTGCTCAACGACACCACCGCGGAGCTCTACCGCAGCTCCGTGACCGAGGGAGTCGAGCGGGTGGCGGCCAAACTCGCCACCACCACCAGGCCGTTCACCGGCGTCACCCCCGACGCCCTCGCCCCCGCCGTCGACGCCGTCGACCTGGACGAGCCGCTCCAGGACACCATCGCCGCCCTGGACGAGTTGGAGGACGTCTACCTCCGCGACGCCGTCTACTTCCACCACCCCCGCTACCTCGCCCACCTCAACTGCCCGGTCGTCATCCCGGCCGTGCTCGGCGAGGCGATCCTCTCCGCCGTCAACTCCTCGCTGGACACCTGGGACCAGTCCGCGGGCGGCACCCTCATCGAGCGCAAGCTCATCGACTGGACCGCCGGGCGCATCGGCCTCGGCCCCGCCGCCGACGGCGTGTTCACCTCCGGCGGCTCGCAGTCCAACCTCCAGGCGCTGCTGCTCGCCCGCGAGGAGGCCAAGGCCGACGACCTGAGGACGCTCCGCGTCTTCGCCTCGGAGGTCAGCCACTTCAGCGTCAAGAAGTCCGCGACGCTGCTCGGCCTCGACCCCGAGTGCGTCGTCTCCCTCCCGGTCGACCGCGAGAAGCGGATGCAGACCGTGGCGCTCGCCGCCGAGCTGGAGCGCTGCCGCGCGGAGGGCCTCGTCCCCATGGCCGTCGTCGCGACGGCCGGCACCACCGACTTCGGCTCCATCGACCCGCTGCCGGAGATCGCAGAGCTGTGCGCCCAGTACGACACGTGGATGCACGTCGACGCCGCGTACGGCTGCGGGCTGCTCGTGTCGAACAAGAACCGCGGGCGGCTCGACGGCATCGAGCGCGCCGACTCGGTCACCGTCGACTATCACAAGTCCTTCTTCCAGCCGGTGAGTTCGAGCGCCGTCCTGGTCCGCGACGGGGCGACGCTGCGGCACGCCACGTACCACGCCGAGTACCTCAACCCGCGCCGCACCGTCGCCGAGCGGATCCCCAACCAGGTCGACAAGTCCCTGCAGACCACCCGCCGCTTCGACGCCCTCAAGCTGTGGATGACGCTGCGCGTGATGGGCGCCGAGGGCATCGGCTCGCTCTTCGACGAGGTCTGCGACCTGGCCCACAAGGGCTGGCAGCTGCTCGCCGCCGACCCGCGCTTCGACGTCGTCGTGGAGCCGAGCCTGTCCACGCTCGTCTACCGCTACATCCCGGCCGACGCCACCGACCCGGCGGAGATCGACCGCGCCAATCTGCACGCCCGCAAGGCCCTGTTCGCCTCCGGTGACGCCGTCGTGGCGGGCACCAAGGTGGGCGAGCGCCAGTACCTGAAGTTCACCCTGCTCAACCCCGAGACGACGCTCGCCGACATCTCGGCCGTCCTCGACCTCATCGCCGGCCACGCCGAGCAGTACCTGGGAGACACCCTTGACCGCGCATCCTGACACGTACGACTTCATCGGGATCGGCCTCGGCCCCTTCAACCTGGGCCTGGCCGCGCTCACCGAACCGATCGACGAACTGACCGGCCTGTTCATCGAGTCCAAGCCGGACTTCGAGTGGCACTCGGGCATGTTCCTCGACGGCGCGCACCTCCAGACCCCGTTCATGTCGGACCTGGTGACGCTCGCCGACCCCACCTCGCCGTACTCCTTCCTCAACTACCTGAAGGAATCGGGACGGCTGTACTCGTTCTACATCCGCGAGAACTTCTATCCACTGCGCGTCGAGTACAACGACTACTGCCGCTGGACGGCCGCCAAGCTGTCGTCCATCCGCTTCTCGACGACCGTCACCGAGGTCCGCTACGACGAGCAGGCCGAGGTCTACGTCGTGCACACGGACAAGGGCGACACGCACCGCGCCCGCCACCTCGTCCTCGGCACCGGGACCCCGCCGTACGTTCCCGAGGCCTGCCAGGGGCTCGGCGGCGACGGCGTCATCCACAACTCCCGCTACGTGCAGCACAAGGAGCAGCTCCAGAAGAAGAAGTCGATCACGCTGGTCGGCTCGGGGCAGTCCGCCGCGGAGATCTACTACGACCTCCTGAGCGAGATCGACGTGCACGGCTACCGGCTGAACTGGGTGACGCGCTCGCCGCGCTTCTTCCCGCTGGAGTACACCAAGCTCACGCTGGAGATGACGTCCCCGGACTACATCGACTACTTCCACGCGCTGCCCGAGCAGAAGCGCTACTCGCTCGAGGAGCGCCAGAAGGGCCTGTTCAAGGGCATCGACGGCGAGCTGATCGACGCCATCTTCGACCTGCTCTACCAGAAGGGCCTGAACGGCCCGGTCCCGACGCGGCTCATGACCAACTCGGCCCTGCGCACGGCCGATCACGAGCCCGCCACCGGCACGTACACCCTCGGCCTGCACCAGGAGGAGCAGGACAAGGAGTTCGCGCTGGAGACCGAGGGCCTGATCCTCGCCACCGGCTACAAGTACGCCACGCCCGCCTTCCTCGAGCCGGTCCGCGACCGCATCCGCTGGGACGGCCACGGCCGCTACGACGTCGCCCGCAACTACTCGATCGACACCACGGGCCGCGGCATCTTCCTGCAGAACGCGGGCGTGCACACCCACTCGATCACCAGCCCCGACCTGGGCATGGGCGCCTACCGCAACAGTTACATCATCGGCGAGCTGCTCGGCACCGAGTACTACCCCGTCGAGAAGACCATCGCGTTCCAGGAGTTCGCAGCATGAGCAACACGAGCACCACAGAAAGCGTCGTAGGGAAACTGACCCTGCGGCCGGTCGACCCCCAGGGCGACGCCGAGCTGCTGCACCGCTGGGTCACCGACCCCAAGGCAGCCTTCTGGCTGATGCAGGAGGCCAAGCTCCAGGACGTCGAGCGCGAGTACATGTCGATCGCGGCGCACGAGCACCACGACGCCTTCCTCGGCCTGCACGACGGCGAGCCCGCGTTCCTGATGGAGCGCTACGACCCCCGGTACGTCGAGCTGGTCGGCCTGTACGAGCCGGAGCCCGGCGACATCGGCATGCACTTCCTCACCGCGCCCTCCGACGTGCGCATCCCCGGGTTCACGCGCGCCGTGATCACCGCGGTGATGGAGCACCTGTTCGCCGACCCGTCGGTGCACCGCGTCGTCGTCGAGCCCGACGTGCGGAACACGGCGGTGCACGCCCTGAACGAGGCCGTCGGCTTCGTGCCCGAGCGCGAGATCGACAAGCCGGAGAAGACGGCGCTGCTGAGCTTCTGCACGCGCGCCCAGTTCGAAGCGGCCACGGGAAGGACGACCGCAGCATGACCATCGCCGACGCCGCCGCCCACCTCTCCCCCGAGCGCTGGGCCGAGGCCAACCGCCTCCTCATCCGCAAGGCCATAGCCGAGTTCAGCCACGAGCGGCTCCTCATACCCGAGCCCGCCACGGGCCCCGACCGGTACTCCGTCCTCAGCGACGACGGTCTCACCCGCTACGAGTTCACCGCGCGCCGAATGCGCCTGGACCACTGGCAGGTGTCCGCCGACTCGATCACCCGCCACCGCGACGGCGCCGAACTCCCGCTGAACGCGCTGCAGTTCTTCATCGAGATGAAGAAGAGCCTCGGCCTCAGCGACTCGACGCTCCCCGTGTACCTGGAGGAGATCTCCTCCACGCTCTCCGGCACCTGCTTCAAGCTGACGAAGCCGAACGTCACGTCCGCCGAACTCGCCGCGTCCGGCGACTTCCAGGCGATCGAGACGGGCATGACCGAGGGCCACCCCTGCTTCGTCGCGAACAACGGCCGCCTCGGCTTCGGCATCCACGAGTACCTCTCGTACGCGCCCGAGACCGCGAGCCCCGTCCGGCTGATCTGGCTGGCGGCGACCCGCGAGCGCGCCGCGTTCACGGCGGGCGCCGGCCTGGAGTACGAGTCGTTCCTCCGCGCCGAGCTTGGCCGGGCCACCCTGGACCGCTTCGACGGCGTGCTGCGCGACAAGGGCCTGGACCCGGCCGACTACCTGCTCATCCCCGCCCACCCGTGGCAGTGGTGGAACAAGCTGTCCGTCACGTTCGCCGCCGAGGTCGCGCAGCAGCACCTGGTGTGCCTGGGCGAGGGCGACGACGAGTACCTGGCGCAGCAGTCGATCCGCACGTTCTTCAACAAGAGCGAGCCCACCAAGCACTACGTGAAGACGGCCCTCTCGGTCATCAACATGGGCTTCATGCGCGGCCTCTCGGCGGCGTACATGGAGGCGACGCCGGCCATCAACGACTGGCTCGCGAACCTCATCGAGAACGACGAGGTGCTCAAGGACACCGGCCTGACGATCATCCGCGAGCGCGCGGCCGTCGGCTACCGGCACCTGGAGTACGAGGCCGCCACCGACCGCTACTCGCCGTACCGCAAGATGCTGGCGGCGCTGTGGCGCGAGTCCCCGGTGAACTCCCTCGGCGAGGGCGAACGCCTGGCGACGATGGCCTCGCTCCTGCACGTCGACCGCGAGGGCAAGTCCTTCGCGGGCGCCCTCATCGAGCGCTCGGGCCTCACTCCCCGCGAGTGGCTGAAGCCGTACCTGAAGTCGTACCTCACCCCGCTCCTGCACAGCTTCTACGCCTACGACCTGGTGTTCATGCCGCACGGCGAGAACGTCATCCTGGTCCTGGACGAGCGCGGCGTCGTCAAGCGGTCGATCTTCAAGGACATCGCCGAGGAGATCGCGGTGATGGACATGAACGCGGTCCTGCCGCCCGCCGTGGAGCGGATCAAGGCCGAGGTCCCCGACGACATGAAGCTCCTCTCCATCTTCACCGACGTCTTCGACTGCTTCTTCCGCTTCCTCGCGGCGAACCTGGTCGAGGACGGCGTCGTGGACGAGGAGACGTTCTGGTCGGCGGTCGCGGACTGCGTGCGCGACTACCAGGAGGCGATGCCCCAACTGGCGGAGAAGTTCGAGCGGTTCGACATGTTCGCCCCGCAGTTCTCGCTGTCCGCCCTGAACCGCCTCCAGCTGCGCAACAACGAGCAGATGGTCGACCTGGCGGACCCGTCGGGCGCCCTCCAGCTGGTCGGCGACCTGGAGAACCCGATCGCCTGACCCCGGACAGGGAAGGGGCTCGGGAGACGGTCCTCCCGGGCCCCTTTCCCGTACGAGAATGTGGGCATGGCGGAAATCATCCAGCGCGACGGGACATGGACGTTCGACGGGGACACGCTGCGACTGGTACCGGGGCGCGACAAGAGCGTGAGCCTGCTCCGCAAGGCCCTGGGCGAACTGACGGTGCCGCTGACGGCGCTCGCCGGGGCCTCCTTCGAGCAGGGCAAGAAGACGGGCCGGCTGCGGCTGCGGCTGCGCGACGGCGCCGACCCGCTGCTCCAGGCGACCGGCGGCAAACTCACCGACGGAGCGGACCCGTACCAGCTCGTCGTCGAGTCGGACCGCTACGGCGTCGCCGAGTACTTCGTGGACGAGGTCCGCAACGCGCTGCTGCTCGACGAGGTGCCGGTGTCGGCCTGCGACACCTACCTGCTGCCGGGCCCCGCCGTCCCGCTGTCCGTCTCCGCCGGGGACGGCACGGCGAGCTTCGACGGCGAGCGGGTGCGCCTGGAGTGGAACTGGAAGACGGAGGAGGCCAAGTCCTCCGCCGGTACGCGGGTGCTCGCGCTCGCCGACATCGCGGCGGTCGAGTGGCAGCCCGCGGTGGGCCTGGAGAACGGCTGCCTGCGCTTCACCGTCCGCTCGTCGCCGACGAAGGCGCCGCCGAAGTACGACCCCAACTCCATCGAGCTGTGGGGCTTCAAGAAGGACCCGCTGATGGCCCTCGTCGCGGCGGCGGTCCAGGCCAGGCTCCCCCGCCCCGACCCGGCGCCGCCCGCCCTGGAGGAGACCCCGTCGCCTCCGGAGCCCCCGGCGGAGGACTCCCACGACGCCCTGCTGCGCCGCCTGCGCGAGCTGGGCGACCTCCACAGGGACGGCGTCCTGACGGACGAGGAGTTCACGCTCGCGAAGACGGCGCTGCTCAAGCGGATCTGACTACGCGCGCACCTTCCGCGCGACCACGAACCGGTCGACCTCGGCGCCCGTCTCGGCGAGACCCCGCACCGTCAGCCTCGCCGTCCGCCCCACGGGCGCCGGCTCCACGTCGACCCGCAGGAACGAGTAGTTGGTGTACCGCACGCGCGACCAGTCGACGGTGACCGCCTTCTTGCCGCCCCCGTCCTGCGTCACGTACGAGGCGAACGGGTCGACCTTCTTCTCGTGCCCCTCGTACGAGTCCTCGACGGGGAACTCGTAGAGCCCCTTGCCCGCCGCGCCCGCGGTGACGTACACGACGCCGTCCGTCTCCGGGTACGCCGTGCCGCCGATCGGCAGCTCCTTGGCGACCTTGTCCCCCTTGAGCACGTCCGTGCGCTCGTACACGTGGTTGTGCCCGTTGATCACGAGGTCGACTGTGTACTTCTCGAACAGCGGCACCCACTCCTTGCGCACCCCGCCCTCGGAGGCGTGCGCACTGGCGGTGCAGTAGGCGCAGTGGTGGAAGAAGACGACCACGAAGTCGATCCCGGACCCGGGCGCCCGGAACTTCCTCAACTGCCGCTCGAACCAGGTCGTCTGGGTGCCGCCGCTGATCCCCAGGTTCGCCGGGATCTCGTACGAGACGTCGTTCGCGTCGAGCGAGATCACGGCGGTGTTGCCGTGCACGAACGAGTAGGCGCCCGGCAGGTTCTTCGGGTCGGGCCCGTTGCGCGGCGGCGCGAAGCGGGCCTCCTGGCTGCCGTATCCGTTCGGCGAGTACCAGGCCTCCATGTCGTGGTTGCCGTACGACACCATCCACGGCACGGACTTGGCGACGGTCTCGGTCTGCGCGAGGAACAGGTCCCAGGTCCGCGCGTCGAACGTGTCGCTGGTCCTCCCCTGCCCGGAGGGGTCCGCGTACGCGATGTCGCCCGCGTGCAGGTGGAAGGCCGGGCCCTGGGCGAGGATCAGGCTGTCGTTGGCGAGCGCGTGGTAGCTGACGCCCTGGTCGCCGAAGGCGGTGAACGTGAACGGCTGCGAACGGGCGGGCGCGGTCGTGAACGTGCCGATGGTGCCCGCGAACCGCGGCGACGCCGGGTCGAAGCCCTGGTGGCCGACGCCGTAGTAGTACGTCCTGCCGGGCTTCAAGTGGGTCAGCTTGGCGTGCACGTAGTACTGGGTGTGGTCGGCGCTGGTGCCGACGCCCGCCGGGGTGTAGAGCGTCCGCAGCTCGGCCGGGATCTTCCGCGACAGCTCACCGGCGCTCGCCCCCACCCGGATGAACGGGTCCTTCACCGCGACCGGCACCTGCCAGGACACGGTCATCTCGGTGCGCGCGTCGTCGCCGTACGAGAGGTGCCGGCCGAAGGGCGCGACCAGCGCGCCGTCGACGGCCTCGGGGGCGGCCGCCGGAGCCGTGGTCGTCGCGGCCCGCGCGGCCCCCGGCACGAAGACCCCGCCCGCGACCGCGCCCAGGGTGACGGCACCGCCGCGCATCACGGTCCGCCGCGAGAACCGGCTCCGCAGATACTCGTGCTGCTCCGCGAGCGACCGGTCGGCGAGCTCGGCGGGTACGCCCATACGTGGAATGTCCATGGCCCGAAAGATGGTCGAGGCACCTATCCGCCCGGGGTACAGCGGGTGAACGCGGTCATAAATAAGCCCCTGCGGCGGGTGAGCAGCAGGGCCCGGGGCGGAGCCCCGCGACCTCTGCCACGGCCACCCGAGCGACTCACCTGCCCGAAATCGGGCAGGATTCTTGCGAAACCGACCCGCAACCCCGAGGATCGGCACGTGCACGAGGAACTTGTCGATCACCTGACGCGCAGCACCGCCCTGAGCCGGGGCGAAGCGCTGCGGGTGATCCAGGACGTGCTCGCCTACTTCGACGAGTCGACGGAGGACTACGTCCGCCGCCGGCACCGCGAGCTCCAGGGTCAGGGCCTGGTGAACGCGGAGATCTTCGAGCGGATCCTGGCGGATCTGCGCTACCGGGCGGTGTCGCCGCCGGAGCTCTCCCTCCGCCAGCTGCGCCGCATCGTCTACGGCTGAGGGGAATTTCTCTACTTATGTGCGGAATCGTCGGTTACATCGGCAAGCGTGATGTGGCGCCGCTGCTCCTCGAGGGGCTGCAGCGCCTGGAGTACCGCGGCTACGACTCGGCCGGTGTCGTGATCACCAGCCCCAAGGCCACCGGCCTGAAGATGGTCAAGGCCAAGGGCCGGGTGCGCGACCTGGAGGCCAAGGTCCCGGCCCGTTTCAAGGGCACCACGGGCATCGCCCACACCCGGTGGGCCACGCACGGCGCCCCCTCCGACGAGAATGCGCACCCGCACATGTCGGAGGACGACAAGGTCGCCGTCGTCCACAACGGCATCATCGACAACGCCTCCGACCTGCGCGCGAAGCTGGTCGCCGAGGGCGTCGAGTTCAGCTCGGAGACCGACACCGAGGTCCTCACCCACCTCATCGCCCGCTCCCAGCAGACCGAGCTCGAGGACAAGGTCCGCGAGGCGCTGCACCTGATCGAGGGCACGTACGGCATCGCGGTCGTGCACGCCGACTTCCCGGACCGCATCGTCGTCGCCCGCAACGGCTCGCCGGTCGTCCTCGGCATCGGCGACAAGGAGATGTTCGTCGCCTCGGACATCGCCGCGCTGATCACCCACACCCGCCAGATCGTCACCCTGGACGACGGCGAGATGGCCACGCTGAAGGCCGACGACTTCCGTACGTACACCACGGCCGGCACCCGCACCGCGAACGAGCCGACCACCGTGGACCTCGAGGCCGCCTCCTTCGACATGGGCGACCACGACACGTACATGCACAAGGAGATCTCCGAGCAGGCCGACGCCGTGGACCGTGTGCTGCGCGGCCGCATCGACGACCGGTTCTCCACCGTGCACCTGGGCGGCCTCAACCTGGACGCCCGCGAGGCCCGCACCGTGCGCCGCGTGAAGATCCTCGGCTGCGGCACCTCGTACCACGCCGGTCTGATCGGCGCCCAGATGATCGAGGAGCTGGCCCGCATCCCCGCGGACGCCGAGCCGGCCTCCGAGTTCCGCTACCGCAACGCGGTCGTCGACCCCGACACCCTCTACATCGCGGTGTCCCAGTCCGGCGAGACGTACGACGTGCTGGCCGCCGTCCAGGAGCTGAAGCGCAAGGGCGCCCGGGTCTTCGGTGTCGTGAACGTCGTCGGCTCCGCCATCGCCCGCGAGTCGGACGCCGGTGTCTATGTGCACGCGGGCCCCGAGGTCTGCGTCGTCTCGACCAAGTGCTTCACGAACACCACGGTCGCCTTCGCGCTGCTCGCCCTGCACCTGGGCCGCATCCGCGACCTGTCCGTCGCCGACGGCAAGCGGATCATCGAGGGCCTGCGCAAACTGCCCGAGCAGATCTCCGAGATCCTCGCCCAGGAGGCGGAGATCAAGAAGATCGCCGAGGAGTACGCGGACGCCCGCTCGATGATGTTCATCGGCCGCGTCCGGGGCTACCCCGTGGCCCGCGAGGCCTCCCTCAAGCTCAAGGAGGTCTCGTACATCCACGCCGAGGCCTACCCGGCCTCCGAGCTCAAGCACGGACCGCTCGCCCTCATCGAGCCGGCCCTGCCGACGGTCGCGATCGTCCCCGACGACGACCTGCTGGAGAAGAACCGCGCCGCGATGGAGGAGATCAAGGCCCGCCAGGGCCGCATCCTCGCGGTCGCCCACCAGGAGCAGGAGAAGGCCGACCGGACGATCGTCGTCCCGAAGAACGAGGACGAGCTGGACCCGATCCTGATGGGTATCCCGCTCCAACTCCTGGCCTACCACACGGCGTTGGCCCTCGGCCGGGACATCGACAAGCCGCGCAACCTGGCGAAGTCCGTCACCGTCGAGTAGTCCCCGACCCGAACACGGCAAACGGGTCCCGTGCGCGCCACCAAGCGCACGGGACCCGTTCGGGAGAGGCCGGGGCCGCCCATTGCCCCGGCCCTCGGCTGCTGGCCGGCGGCCGTCACCCCACGGCCGGCAGCACGCCGGCGATGCCACGAAGGGCCGTGCGAGCGGTATGTACCCTTCACAAGGGCACAAAGCACCTCTACGCGGCAGTAGATTTATCCGGCGCCCGAAATCCGACGCCCCCTCAACTCCCGGCGCCCTGCGGCGACTTACGGGATCACGATGACGGGCCGCTGTGCCCGCCTGGCCAGCCGCCCCGCGACCGAGCCGAAGATCCGCCCGACGAGCCCGTGGGTCGAGCCCACGACGATGGCGTCGGCCGAGTACTCGTGCCCGACCTCCTCCAGCTCGTGGCAGATGTCACCGCCGCGCTCGACGAGGATCCAGGGCACCTCGGCCAGATAGTCGGCACACGCCAGCTCGAGCCCCAGCACCTCGGTGCGATGGTCCGGCACGTCCACGAAGACGGGCGGCTCACAGCCCGCCCACACCGTGGTCGGCAGCCGATTGGCCACATGGACGATGATCAGCCCCGAGCCCGAGCGGTGGGCCATGCCGATCGCGTACGCCAGCGCCCGCTCGCTCGACGTCGAGCCGTCGAAACCGACGACGACACCGTGCTTGAAAGCGGGATCACAGGCTTGACGTGTCTCTTCCGCCGCTCGGGGCGTCGCCGTGGGATCGGCGACCTGCCGCTTGCGGTCCGCGGGTTCGGGGAATTCGTGACCGGCCATGAGTGTCTCGGCGTGTACCTCGTGGGCCTCTAGAGAGGGGACGACAACTGATGGGCGGAGCTGTGTCCGGGAATCATCTTCCCAACCCCATACCCCCAAGGGTACGGCGACACTCCTCCTCTGCCCAGACTCTCCGCCCGGGCCCAGACCTGCGCCTTCTTTCTCGATGGCCGCGCTCCGCCGCGTTCAGGGGAGCATGCACGAGGGCCGCCCGGATGGCAATGGTTGCTGCCCCGTACAGGCGGATTGCGCACTCGACCGGACGCCTGTCGTCCCTCGTGGAAGTGACCCCTGCGCGGTGGCGGCGTTGAACCCGCGTACCCGAAGACTCAGGGAGCGCGCCGTGCCCGCACCGACCACCGCACAGCGCTGGGCCGCGTTCAGCTGCGTCCTGGTGCCGCTCGTCCTCGTCTGGTGCGGCTCGTCCGCAGCGGGGGCGGCCGGCGCCGCGTGGGGCCTCGTCGCGGTCACCGCGGCCTGCCGGGTGCTCCTGCGGCAGGCCGAACGCGGGGCTGCACAGTTGCACAGTGAACAATGCGAAGCACGGCGCGACGGGGCCGCCGCGACGGCCGCGGGCGCGCGGATCGGCGGCCCGCGGGCCGGTTGGGATACGCCGGTTGACTGACCGGTTTCAACGCGGCGCTCCGGCATTTTTCAGCCAACTTGGGTCACGGGGCCCCGCCTTGCGTTTCGCCTCCTCCAACCCCCTTGCCACCAGGGCGTAAAGCACGATGAAGGGTGCTTTGACCCTACAGGGACCGGCCACGCGGACGAGGCCCACTTCCCTGCAACGCCCCTGAGTGCGACGCTTCGTGATCGAATGCTTCACGCCAAGTTGCCTTGTCGACAATCTGTCAGGTTCTTAACTGGTCACGACGGCACCACGGGACGCAGTAGATTCGATCATGACTGTCTGATCTGAAGGCGGCGGGGGACTTCGTGCATCACCGAGGGGAAACGTGCAGGAGCGAACAGCCCGTCAAAGTATTGAGGGAGCCGCGATCACCGAGGGGGGCTTAGCAGGATGAGCCACGACTCCACCACTGCGCCGGAGGCGGCGGCTCGCAAGCTGTCGGGGCGCCGGCGACGAGAGATCGTCGCGGTGCTGCTGTTCAGCGGCGGACCCATCTTCGAGAGTTCCATACCGCTCTCCGTGTTCGGGATCGACCGACAGGACGCGGGAGTTCCGCGCTATCGATTGCTCGTGTGCTCGGGCGAAGACGGACCCCTGAGGACCACGGGGGGACTCGAACTCACCGCGCCGCACGGCCTGGAGGCGATATCGCGCGCGGGCACGGTCGTCGTACCGGCCTGGCGCTCGATCACCTCGCCGCCGCCGGAGGAGGCGCTCGACGCGCTGCGCCGCGCGCACGAGGAGGGCGCGCGCATCGTCGGCCTGTGCACGGGGGCCTTCGTGCTCGCGGCAGCGGGCCTGCTCGACGGCCGTCCGGCCACCACGCACTGGATGTACGCGCCGACGCTGGCCAAGCGCTATCCGTCGGTCCACGTCGACCCGCGCGAGCTGTTCGTGGACGACGGCGACGTACTGACGAGCGCGGGCACGGCGGCCGGAATAGACCTGTGCCTGCACATCGTGCGCACGGACCACGGCAACGAGGCGGCCGGCGCGCTCGCCCGCCGCCTGGTGGTCCCGCCGCGCCGCAGCGGCGGCCAGGAGCGCTATCTCGACCGGTCGCTGCCGGAGGAGATCGGCGCGGACCCGCTGGCCGAGGTCGTCGCCTGGGCGCTGGAGCATTTACACGAGCAGTTCGACGTCGAGACGCTGGCGGCCCGCGCCTATATGAGCCGGCGCACCTTCGACCGCCGCTTCAGGTCGCTGACGGGGTCCGCCCCGCTCCAGTGGCTGATCACGCAGCGGGTGCTCCAGGCCCAGCGGCTCCTGGAGACCTCCGACTACTCGGTCGACGAGGTGGCGGGCCGCTGCGGCTTCCGCTCCCCCGTCGCGCTGCGCGGACACTTCCGGCGCCAGCTCGGCTCGTCGCCCGCCGCGTACCGGGCGGCGTACCGGGCGCGCAGGCCGCAGGGCGAAGGGCCCGCAAAGGCGGAGAAGGCCGAGCGGACGGTCGAGCTCGCGGGTGTGCCGGGTGGCGCCGAGGGGCCGCCGGTCCCCGCGCAGTCCCGGCGCACGGCGGCAGCGAACGCGCTGGGGCCGCCCGCGGCCTCGATGCCGACCGGCCACCCGGGCCTGCCGGGCCCGCGCTCGGTGTCGTAGCAGGACCGGCCCCGACGGGGTCCGGCCGTCGTCCGGCGGCGGGCGGGCCCCGTCCGCCCCGGACAGCGCCCCGGTCCGACCCGTAGGGTTGGGCGCATGAACGATCGCATGGTGTGGATCGACTGCGAGATGACCGGACTCTCGCTGGCGAACGACGCGCTCATCGAGGTGGCCGCACTGGTCACCGACTCGGAGCTGAACGTACTCGGCGACGGTGTGGACATCGTGATCCGCCCGCCGGACGAGGCCCTGGAACAGATGCCCGAGGTGGTGCGGCAGATGCACACCGCCTCGGGTCTCCTCGACGAGCTGGCCGGCGGCACGACGCTCGCCGACGCCGAGGAGCAGGTCCTCGCGTACGTACGTGAGCACGTCAAGGACGCGGGCAAGGCCCCGCTGTGCGGGAACTCGGTCGGCACCGACCGCGGATTCCTGCTGCGTGACATGCCGACGCTGGAGGACTACCTCCACTACCGGATCGTCGATGTGTCCTCGGTCAAGGAGCTGGCCCGCCGCTGGTACCCGAGGGCGTACTTCAACAGTCCGGAGAAGAACGGCAACCACCGGGCGCTCGCCGACATCCGCGAATCCATCGCCGAGCTGCGCTACTACCGCGAGGCCGTCTTCGTGCCCCAGCCGGGACCCGACTCGGACACCGCGAAGGCGATCGCGGCGAAGCACGTCCTGCCTGCGGAGTAACCCCTCGTACGCCCCCGTGTACGGGGTCCGGGCCCCCTCGGGAAAAGGTGTGCGCGAGCACCCCTTCGGACCCTGTACACTTTTTCTCGGCCGGTCGGAAGAAAGACAAACGACCGGGCATGGTGGGTGTAGCTCAGTTGGTAGAGCACCTGGTTGTGGTCCAGGTGGCCGCGGGTTCAAGTCCCGTCACTCACCCTGAAGGGTCCGAAGGCCCCGGTTCGAGAGAACCGGGGCCTTCGGCGTTTCCCGGGGGTCTCCCGGGGCCCGCCCCGCCCCCGGGCCCCGAGCCGCCCCGATCTACGACGAGGCGCGGACCACCAGGTCCGTCGGGAGGACCAGGTGGCGCTGCGTCCCGCGGCGGACCGAGGAGCGCTTGCCCTCCGCGGCCAGTGCGATCTCGTCGAGCAGCAGCTCCGTCATCGCCCGGCCCATGTCCCGCGTGGGCTGGCGCACACTCGTCAGGCCCGGCTCCATGTGGCGCGCGATCACCGAGTCGTCGAAGCCGACCAGGGACACGTCGTCCGGGATGCGGCGGCCCGCCTCGCGCAGCACCTGGCGGGCGCCGGACGCCATCAGGTCCGAGCAGGCGAAGACCGCGTCGAGGCCGGGGCTGCGCTCCAGCAGCTCCGCCATGCAGCGCCTGCCGCCCTCCTCCGTGAAGTCTCCGTACGCCACCAGCTTCTCGTCGTACGAGAGCCCGCCCTCGGCCAGCTCGTCCTGGTAACCGACGAGCCGGCGCTGGGCCCCGTACACGTCGAGCGGGCCCGTGATGATCGCGACGGAGCGGCGGCCCCGGGAGATCAGGTGCGCGACGGCGGAGCGAGCCCCCGCGTAGTTGTCGGTGTCGACCGAGGGCAGCGGCTCGTCCGCGGAGCGGGGGCCGCTGATCACGGTCGGGATGTCCATCTGCATGAGGCGGTCCGCGAGCGGGTCGTCCGAGTGCACCGAGACCAGCAGGACGCCGTCGACGCGGTGCGCGGCGAGGTACGCCGCGAGCCGGTCCTGCTCGCGCTCGCCGCGGGCGAAGGTGAGGAGCAGCTGGAGGTTGGTCTCGGCGAGCGCGAGGCCGACGCCGCCGACCATCCCGGAGAAGTACGGCTCCGAGAAGAACCGGGACTCGGCCTCGGGGACCACCACGGCGATGGAGTCCGAGCGGTTGGCCGCGAGGGCGCGCGCCGCCGTGTTCGGTACGTAGCCGAGCTCGGCGACCGCCTCCTCGACCGCGGCGCGGGTGCGGTCGCTGACCCGCGGCGAACCGTTGATGACGCGGGAAACCGTGCCCCGGCCGACGCCCGCTCTGGCCGCGACCTCCTCGAGGGTCGGGCGCCTGCTGTGCGTGCCGTGAGCCACCATGACTCCTACCTCCCCAGATCCTGAGCGGAATCTAACAGCCCGATAACCGCGCCAACTTGTCGCCGCACACCGTCTTGACACCCCGGTTCGGAGCGACGACCCTTCAACTCATCACGGATGGGAGCGCTCCCACCCTAGTGGACGCATACAGAAGCCGCACGTTCCCCGCCCGAGCCGCACGTGAACGAACGGGCCCAGTACAGCGATTGGCAGTTGGCCGGGATCTGCACGTCTCTGCATCAAGAGCACATTGAGCACTTGGAGGACGCAATGCGCACTGCCCGTACGTCCCGACGCGCGGTGACCTTCGCGGTCGTCGCCGCCCTGGCCACAGGGCTGCTTGCCGGTTGCGCGAGCGATGACGACGACGATTCCCAGGGCGCCGGGGGCGGTGACGCCGGCAAGGGCACGACGACGCTCACCGTCGGCACCTTCGGAACCTTCGGCTACAAGCAGGCCGGGCTCTACGACGAGTACATGAAGCTGCACAAGAACATCACCATCAAGGAGAACGTCACCACCCGCACCGACGTCTACTGGCCCAAGACCCTCACGCGCCTCCAGGCCGGCTCCGGCACGGACGACATCCAGGCCATCGAGATCGGCAACATCACCGAGGCCGTGCAGACGCAGGCGAACAAGTTCGTCGACCTGGGCAAGGAGGTCGACAAGTCGCAGTGGCTGGACTGGAAGAACAAGCAGGCCACCACCAAGGACGGCAAGCTGATCGGGCTCGGCACGGACGTCGGACCGATGGCGATCTGCTACCGCAAGGACCTCTTCAAGAAGGCCGGGCTGCCCACCGACCGGGACAAGCTCGCCGACATGTGGAAGGGCGACTGGGCGAAGTACGTCGACGTCGGCAAGGACTACATGAAGAAGGCGCCGAGCGGCACCAAGTTCGTGGACTCCGCGGCATCGGTCTACAACGCGGCGCTCGGCGGCGCCAAGGACCGCTACTACGACGCGAACGGCAAGGTCATCTGGGACAAGTCCCAGGGCGTCAAGGACTCGTGGAACGCCGCCATGGAGGTGGCCACCTCCAACATGTCGGCCAAGCTGAAGCAGTTCGACAAGCCGTGGGACCAGGGCTACGCGAACGGCACCTTCGCCACCGTCGCCTGCCCCGCCTGGATGATCGGCTACATCCAGGAGAAGTCCGGTGAGTCCGGCAAGGGCAAGTGGGACGTGGCGGCCGCGCCGACCGCGGCCAACTGGGGCGGCTCGTTCATCGGCGTCCCGACGGCGAGCAAGCACCAGAAGGAGGCCATCGCCCTCGCGAAGTGGCTGACCGCCCCCGAGCAGCAGGCGAAGGTCTTCGCCAAGCAGGCCAGCTTCCCGTCGACCCCGTCGGCGTACGCGAGCCTGAAGCCGAAGGCGGACACCACCGCGTACTTCTCGGACGCACCGCTGACGCAGATCTTCTCCGACTCGGCGAAGACCATCCCGGTCCAGATCTTCGGCATCAAGGACCAGCCGATCAACACGGCGATCACCGACACCGGCATCCTCCAGGTCGAGCAGAAGGGCAAGTCGCCCGAGCAGGGCTGGGACGCGGCCACCAATGAGGTCAAGGACGTGCTCGGCCAGTGACCAGCTCCAACGAGGCTCTCGCGCAGACCGCGTCGAGCGCCGACGCCGCGCCCGACTCCCCGAAGGAGTCGGGCGCGGCCCGGGGCGCTCAGGGTCGCGGTACGCCGAAGAGCGCCGACTCCTGGCGCAGCCGGCTGTACCGCTGGGACATGAAGGCGTCCCCGTACGCGTTCATCTCCCCCTTCTTCATCATCTTCGGCGCCTTCTCGCTGGTGCCGCTGCTCTACACCGCCTGGTACTCGCTGCACAACGTTCAGCTGTCGAACCTGGACGGCCAGACCTGGGCGGGCCTGGACAACTACATCAGCCTGTTCCAGTCGGACTTCTTCTGGAACGCGCTGAAGAACACCCTGACCATCGGCGTGATCTCCACGGTGCCGCAGCTGGCCGCGGCGATCTGGCTCGCGCACATGCTCAACTACCGGCTGCGCGGCTCGGTCGTGTGGCGGGTCGTCGTGCTCACCCCGTACGCCACGTCGGTGGCCGCGGCGACGCTCGTCTTCGTGATGCTCTTCGCCCCGGACAGCGGGATGATCAACTGGGTCCTCGACTCCATCGGGCTCGACAAGATCAACTGGCGGGAGTCCGACTGGGGTTCGCAGCTCGCGGTGTCCTCGATCGTGATCTGGCGGTGGACCGGGTACAACGCGCTGATCTACCTCGCGGCGATGCAGGCCATCCCGGGCGACCTCTACGAGTCGGCGGCGCTCGACGGCGCCAACCGGTGGCAGCAGTTCCGGCACGTGACCATCCCGATGCTGCGGCCCACGATCCTGTTCACGGTCGTCGTCTCCACCATCGGCGCGATGCAACTCTTCGGTGAGCCCCTGCTGTTCGGCGGGGTCAGCGGCACCAAGGGCGGGTCCGAGCACCAGTACCAGACCATCGGCCTGTACATGTACGACCAGGGCTGGATCGTCGGCAACCTCGGCAAGGCCTCCGCGATCGCCTGGTCGATGTTCCTGATCCTGCTGGTCGTCGCCGCGATCAACATGCTGATCTCCCGCCGGCTGAGGAAGTCCCAATGACCACCATCGAAGATGTGACGCAGCAGCCGCGGCGCCGCCGGGTCCTGGGCGCGGGCAAGCAGCTGCACGCCGGTCCTGTCACGTACGTCGCGCTCGCCCTGTTCGCCGTGATCTCCCTCGCCCCGCTGCTGTGGACGGTGATCGCGGCCTCCCGCACCAACGCGCGGCTCGCGCAGACGCCGCCGCCGTTCTGGATCGGCGGG
Organism: Streptomyces sp. SDT5-1; assembly: GCF_052245995.1. Taxonomy (NCBI): domain Bacteria; kingdom Bacillati; phylum Actinomycetota; class Actinomycetes; order Kitasatosporales; family Streptomycetaceae; genus Streptomyces; species Streptomyces sp. SDT5-1. The sequence goes on from NZ_CM125963.1 coordinate 3,447,317, forward strand.
AATCTGTTCAAGAACCTGGAGACCGCCTGGAACCAGGCCGGGCTCGGCACGGCGATGTGGAACAGCATCCTCGTCGCGTCGGCCATCACCGTCGGCACGGTGCTGTTCTCTACGCTGGCCGGGTTCGCCTTCGCCAAGCTGAAGTTCCGGTTCTCGACGACGCTGCTCCTGATGACCATCGGCACGATGATGATCCCGCCGCAACTCGCCGTCGTGCCGCTCTACTTGTGGATGACGGACCTGGGCTGGGCCAACCAGCTGCAGACCGTGATCCTGCCGACGCTGGTGTCCGCGTTCGGCACGTTCTTCATGCGGCAGTACCTGGTGCAGGCGCTGCCGTCCGAACTCATCGAGGCCGCGCGGGTCGACGGGGCGAGCAGCCTGCGGGTGGTGTGGCACGTGGTGTTCCCCGCGGCGCGGCCCGCGATGGCGGTGCTCGGGCTGCTGACGTTCGTCATGGCCTGGAACGACTTCCTGTGGCCGATCATCGCCCTCACGCAGGAGAACCCGACGGTGCAGGTCGCCCTCAACGCGCTGGGGACGGGGTACATCCCCGACGACTCGGTGATCATGGCCGGGGCGCTGCTCGGCACGTTGCCGCTGCTCATCGCGTTCCTGCTGTTCGGGAAGCAGATCGTGGGCGGGATCATGCAAGGCGCGGTCAAGGGGTGACACGCCCTCGGGGTGGGCGGGGTGTTCGTGTTGCGCCCCGCCGGTCCCACGTCTCGGGGCTCTGCCCCGGACCCCGCTGCTCAATCGCCGCAGGGGCTCGATTTTGGCCCACCCGCTGATGCATCCGCCCGATTGATTACTAGCTATGGGAGCGCTCCTATGACCACCACCGACAACACCAGCCCCGGCCTCACCGACGCCCCCGTCGGCACCCGGTTTCCGGCCGGGTTCCTCTGGGGGTCGGCCACCGCCGCGTACCAGATCGAGGGCGCCGTGCGGGAGGACGGGCGGACGCCGTCGATCTGGGACACCTTCAGCCACACGCCGGGGAAGGTGGCGAACGGCGACACCGGGGACGTCGCCGTCGACCACTACCACCGGTGGCGCGACGACGTGCGGCTGATGGCGGACCTGGGCCTCACCGCGTACCGGTTCTCCGTGGCGTGGCCGCGGGTGCAGCCGACCGGGCGCGGGCCCGCCGTGCAGCGCGGGCTCGACTTCTACCGGGGCCTCGTCGACGAGCTCCTGTCGCACGGGATCAAGCCCGTGGTGACGCTCTACCACTGGGATCTGCCGCAGGAGTTGGAGAGTGCGGGCGGCTGGCCCGAGCGGGAGACGGCGTACCGGTTCGCCGAGTACGCGGGGATCGTGGGCGAGGCCCTCGGCGACCGCGTGGAGAGCTGGGTGACCCTCAACGAGCCGTGGTGCAGCGCCTTCCTGGGCTACGGCTCGGGGGTGCACGCCCCCGGCCGCACCGACCCGCTCGCCGCGCTGCGGGCCGCGCACCACCTCAACCTCGGCCACGGCCTGGCGAGTTCGGCGCTGCGGAGCGTGCTCCCGGCCCGCGCCCAGGTCGGCATCAGCCTGAACCCGAGCGTGGTCAGGGCCCGCACCGACTCCCCCGCCGACCTGGACGCGCGGCGCCGCATCGACGCGCTCGCCAACCGCGTCTTCACCGGGCCGCTGCTCAAGGGCGCCTACCCGCGGGACCTCCTGGAGGACACGGCGTCCGTCACGGACTGGTCGTTCGTGCGGGACGGGGACACCGAGGCGATCCGGCAGCCGCTCGACTTCATCGGCCTGAACTACTACACGCCCGCCGTGGTCTCGGCCGCCGACCCGAACCGGTCGGGGCCGCGCCTCGACGGCCACGGCTCCAGCGAGCACACCCCGTGGCCGGCCGCCGATAGCGTCGACTTCCACCACGCGCCCGGCGAACTCACGGCGATGAACTGGCCCGTGGACCCGACGGGCCTCACCGACCTGCTGCTCGACTACGCCGCGCAGGCCCCGGGCGTGCCGCTCTACGTGACCGAGAACGGGGCGGCGTACGAGGACGTCGTCGACGCCGACGGGCGGGTGCACGACCCGGACCGGATCCGCTATCTGCACGGTCACCTCGCCGCCGTGCACGCCGCGATCGAGCAGGGCGCCGACGTCCGCGGCTACTTCCTGTGGTCGCTGCTCGACAACTTCGAGTGGGCCTACGGCTACGACAAGCGGTTCGGCGCCGTGTACGTCGACTACGAGACGCAGCGGCGCATCCCGAAGTCCAGCGCCACCTGGTACTCCCGGGTGGCCCGCAGCGGGGGGCTGCCCGCCGACGACTGATCCGGCGGGCGGAGGGGCCGGTGCGTGCGGCTGTGTGGCAGCGGCACGCACCGGCCCTTATTTTTCGGCTATGCCCGATACTTACCTGTACGAGCGGTTCTGAGGGCCCATGGGCGTACTCAAGGACCATCCGGAACTCGTCCTGTTCGTGAGCCTCGCGCTCGGCTACCTGCTGGGGAAGCTGCGCGTGGGGCCGCTGACCCTGGGCGGCATCTGCGGGACGCTGATCGTCTCGCTGCTCCTCGGGGCGTGGACGAAGGCCCATGTCTCGGACGACGTGAAGACGGTGTTCTTCGCGCTGTTCATCTTCGCGCTCGGCTACATGGCCGGGCCGCAGTTCTTCCGCAACCTCAACCGGAAGAGCCTGCGCTTCTTCGTGCTGTGCGGCATCGAGCTGGTCTGCGTCATCGGCATCGCGCTCGGCCTCGCCGACTGGTTCGACCTGGACGTCGGCACGGCGTCCGGCATCCTGGCGGGAGCTGCCACCGAGTCCGCCGTCGTCGGCACGGCCACCGAGTCCATCGGCAAGCTGAGCGATCTCACGGCCGCCCAGATCACCGAGTACCAGGGCAACGTCGCCACCGCGTACACGGTCTGCTACCTCTTCGGCCTGATCACGATCGTGCTCTACACGAGCCAGATCATGCCGATGATGATGCGCATCAACCTGCGCGACGCCGCCCGCGAGCTGTGGGAGCGCACGCGCAGCAAGGGCAGCCTGGAGCCGGACGAGCTGCCCGCGCTGCCCGGCATGGTGGGCCGTACGTACCTGGTGACCACCGCCGACGGCCGTACGGTCGGCGATCTGGAGGCCGCGCTCGGCGAGCGGGTCACCGTCGAGTCGGTCAAGCGCGGCAGCCGGGTCCTCGACGTCGCGCCCGGCCTCGAGCTCACCCTGTCGGACCTGGTGCTCCTGGTCGGCCGCCGCTCGAACGTGATCGACGCGGGCCGGCTCATCGGCCCCGAGACACCGGGCGTGCCGGGGCTCGACTCGCCGCTGGCATCGCGCGAGGTGTCGGTCACCGACAAGGCCCTGGACGGCAGGTCGATCGACGAACTGCAGAAGGCGTATCCGGAGTTCCACCGGGACGGCGTCTACGTCACCGACGTGACCCGCGGCGACCAGGCGATGCCCGCCACCGGGGACACCACGCTGCAGCGCGGCGACGTGCTGACCCTGGTGGGCGCCCGCTCCGGCCTGAACAAGCTGGTCGCGCGGATCGGCTCGGTCGTCAAGAACGACGCCACCGACTTCATCTATCTGGGTCTGGGCATCGCGGCCGGTTCCCTGCTCGGGCAGGTCGTCGTCAAGTTCGGCGACATCCCGATGTCGCTCGGCACCGGCGGCGGCTGTCTGATCTCGGGGCTGCTGTTCGGCTGGTTCCGCTCCCGCTCGCAGACCTTCGGCGCCTTCCCGCCGCAGGCCGCGTCGACGATCAAGGACATGGGGCTCGCGGTCTTCATCGCCTGCACGGGCCTGGTGTCGGGGCCGCAGGCCTGGCCGCTGATCAAGGAGTACGGGGCGCTGCTGCCGTTCGCCGGGATCGCCATGGTGCTGATCCCCGCGACGGTCTCGCTGTTCGTCGGCCGCAAGCTGCTCCGGATCGAGAAACCGCTCCTCATCGGCGCCATCGCCGGCCAGCAGTGCTCGACCCCCGCGATCACCGCCGTCACCCAGGTGGCGCAGTCGTCGGTGCCGATGCTCGGCTACACGATCACATACGCCCTCTCCAACTTCCTGCTCCCGCTGACCGGCCCCGTGCTCGTCGGCATCCTCGGCCACTGAGCCCCCGCACCGCAGCCAGGGACGGCACCATGACGAAGACGACGTTCACCCGCGAGGAGATCCAGCGGTACGCGCGGCTCTCCCCCTTCGAGCTCAAGAACATCTTCATCGAGCTCGCCGAGCAGGCGCAGGCCGACGAGCCGGGCCAGAAGGAGAAGTCCAGCCGGCAGATGCTCAACGCGGGCCGCGGCAACCCCAACTGGATCGCCACGGGCCCCCGCGAGGCGTTCTACGCGCTCGGCTACTTCGCCCTCCAGGAGTCGCGGCGCGTGTGGACCGCCGACAACCTCGGCGGGATGCCGGAGAAACAGGGCGCGTACGAGCGCTTCGACGCGTTCGTCCGCGCGAACCCGGGGCTGCCCGGCATCGAGCTCCTCGCCCACTGCGTGCAGCACGGCATCCAGCGCTTCGGCTTCGACAAGGACGAGTGGGTGCACGAGCTGACCGACGGCATCACCGGCGACAACTATCCGGTGCCCGACCGGATGCTGACCCACGCCGAGCAGGTGGTGCGCGGCTATCTCGCGGACGAGATGTTCGACAAGAAGCCCCCGGCGGACGGCCTCTCGCTGTTCGCGACCGAGGGCGGCACGGCGGCCATGTGCTACATCTTCGACTCCCTCGTGCAGAACGGGCTGCTGAAGAAGGGCGACAAGATCGCGCTGATGGTCCCGGTGTTCACGCCGTACATCGAGATCCCCGAGCTCGACACCTACGAGTTCGACGTCACGTACATCTCGGCCGACAGCTTCGCCGAGACCGGTGTGCGCGAGTGGCGGTACCCGGAGGAGGAGGTCGCCAAGCTGGCGGACCCGGAGATCAGGCTGGTCTGCCTGGTGAACCCCTCCAACCCGCCGTCCCTCGCGCTGAGCACCCGCGTCGCGAACCAGATCAAGGAGATCGTCGCGACGAGCAACCCGGATCTGCTGATCGTCACCGACGACGTGTACGGCACCTTCGTCGACGGCTTCCGCTCGATCGCCGCCGACCTGCCGCGCAACACCCTGCTCGTCTACTCGTACTCGAAGCACTACGGGTGCACGGGCTGGCGGCTCGGTGTGATCGGCCTGCACGACGACAACGTCATCGACGAGCGGATCGCGCGGCTCCCTCTGGCCGAGAAGGACCGGCTGAACAAGCGGTACGGCTCGCTGACCCTGGAGCCGGAGAAGATCCGGTTCATCGACCGGCTCGTCGCGGACTCCCGGCAGGTGGCGCTCAACCACACGGCGGGACTCTCGCTGCCGCAGCAGGTGATGATGACGCTGTTCTCCCTGTTCGACATGTTGGACGAGGGCCAGGCGTACAAGGAGCGGATCCGCTCCATCGTCCAGCGGCGCCTCGGCCTGCTGCTCGAGGGCGCCCAGATGAAGATCCACGAGGATCCGTACCGGGCCGCGTACTACATCGAGCTCGACCTGCTCGCGGAGGCGGAGCGCGTGCACGGCACGTCGTTCGCCCGGTTCCTCCAGCAGAACTACGAGCCGGTCGACGCGCTGTTCCGGCTCGCCCAGCAGACCGGCGTGGTGCTCCTCAACGGCGGCGGCTTCGAGGGCCCCGAGTGGTCGGTCCGGGTCTCCCTCGCCAACCTCGACGACCTGGACTACCTGAAGATCGGCCACCATCTGCGCGGCATCTTCGACGACTACGCGGCGGAGTGGCGGGCCTCGCGGGAATAGCCTGGGGCGCGACGCACGCGAGGAACGGAGGCAGCGGTGGCCGGGACGACGGTGGACGAGGTGCTGGCCGAGCTGGCCGCCCTGGAGGACCCCAAGGTGCGCAAGGTGAACGAGCGGCACGGCGACGACCACGGCGTGAACCTCTCCAAGCTGCGGGCCGTCGCCAAGCGGCTCAAGACGCAGCAGGACCTGGCGCGCGAGCTGTGGGCGACGGGCGACACCGCGGCCCGGCTCCTCGCCCTCCTGATCTGCCGCCCCAAGGCGTTCGAGCGCGACGAGCTGGACGCCATGGTGCGCGAGACGCGCTCCCGCAAGGTGCACGACTGGTTCGTGAACTACGTCGTGAAGAAGAGCCCGTACGCCGAGGAGCTGCGCGTCGCCTGGACCGCCGACCCCGACCCCGCCGTCGCGAGCGCGGGCTGGGCGCTGACGGCGGAGCGGGTGTCGAAGAAGCCCGAAGGACTCGATCTGCCGGGCCTCCTCGACACCATCGAGGCGGAGATGAAGGACGCCCCCGAGCGCCTCCAGTGGGAGATGAACACCTGCCTGGCCAGGATCGGCATCGACCACCCGGAGCAGCGGGCCCGCGCCCGCGCCATCGGCGAGCGCCTGGGCGTCCTGGCGGACTATCCGACGTCGCCGGGCTGCACCTCCCCGTACGCCCCGGTGTGGATCGACGAGATGGTGCGCAGGCAGGGCGCGGGCACCTGACCCGGACCCGCCAGGACGGGGCGGCTACTCGAACGCGGCGAAGGCCTTCTGGAAGGCGTTCGCCTCCTGCTCGATCGAGCTGCACGTCGGCTGCGCGGAGTCGGAGGCGCCGCCCTCGCACTGCTTGTCGCGGGTCGCCGACCACATGGAGAGGCCGCCGAGGCCCTTCTCCTTGGCGAAGGAGACGAGCTGCGTGGCGTCGTCGACGGTGAAGACCTCGGACGCGACGTCGTTGACGCCGATCATCGGGGTGAGGGCGACGGCCTTCCACGCGTCCGCGTCGGAGAGCCCGAGCGCGTCCTTGACCTGCGCCTGCGTCGAGGTCGCCGCCTGTTCGGCGTAGTCGCCCATGTCTCCGCTGTACGAGGCTCCGTAGTCCATCGCCATGACGTTGACGAGGTCGGGCGAGGCGCCGTTCTCCTTGGCGTTCTTCAGGAAGTTCACCCCGTCCGCGGTGAGTCCCTCGGGCATCACGGGCAGCGTCACGGAGACGTTCAGGCCGGCGTTGTCCTTCTGAAGCTTCGCGATGGCCTGCGCGCGCCGGGTGTTGGCCGCGGCGTCGGGCAGCGCGCCGCCCTCGACGTCGAAGTCGACCTTGGTGAGGTCGAACTGGTCGATCACCTTCTGGTACGCCGCCGCCAGGTCGGCGGCGGACGAGCAGGCCTGCGCCAGCTCGGTGCCGGTGGCGCCGCCGAAGGACACCCGGACGTCGCCGCCCGCCGCCCTCAAGTCGCCGATCTGGGCGGCCACTTCGTCACTCCCGACGTCGGTGGAGCCGCCCCACTTCGGGGTGCAGTCGCCGCCGGAGGTGATGAAGGCGAGGTTGTACTCCTTGACGCCGGTGGCCTTGGAGGAGCCGACGAGGTCGAACGTCGGGGTGAGCGAGGTGTCGACGTACGGGGCGAACGCCGGCCCCGCGTCCGTCACCTCCGCGGAGGCGCCGGAGGCGAAGAGGAACGCCCCGCCGCCCACGACGGCGGCGGCCAGGACGCCGCCGACCGCCTTCTTCCGGCCGCTGATCCTGCGCCGGTGCATGCTGCTGCTCATCGCGTGCCTGCCTTAGGTCTGCGTGGGGGGGTGGATGCGCCCACGAGGAAGGGGCGCGGCAGCACGCTAGCCAGCGGCAACCCGGCAATTCGGGCAACTGTGCGGGGCGTTGAGGATCTTAGGGTTGGCTTAAGTGAGGGATCGGGACCGATTAAAGGTCGATACCAATCCGTGCACGACCGACTTCTTTCGGCTGCCGTTCCCGCCCCTCCGGTCCCGGCCGCGCCTGCCGTGCCCGCGCCGCCCCTGCGCGGGCCCGTGGCCCTCCAGTTGCAGCCAGATCCTGACCTCGGTGCCGCCGAGCACCGAGGCGCCGATCCGTACGTCGCCGCCGGTGGACTCGGCGACCCGGCGCACGATGTCCAGGCCGAGCCCGGTCGAGCCGACCTCGGCGCCCTGCGTGCCGCGGGCGAGCGCGGCCTCCGGGTCGGCGATGCCGGGGCCCGCGTCGGAGACCAGCACGATCACGGCGCCCTCGGCCCGGTGCACGTCGACCGCGAAGGCCGTGCCCTCCGGGGTGTGCCGGAACACGTTGCCGAGCAGCGCGTCGAGGGCGGCCGCCAGCTCGCCGCGCGCCACCGGGATGCGTACGGGGCGGTCGACGCCGGCGACCCGCACCTTGCGGCCCTCGTCCTCGGCGAGCGCCGACCAGAAGTCCATGCGCTCGCGGATCACCTCGGCGGCGTCGCACCCGGCGCCAGGCCCGGCCGCGGCGGTCTGCGGCTTGGCGTCCCTGGCCGTACGGATGATGGTGTCGACCTCACGCTCCAACTGCTCGACGGCGGCCCGGGTCTGCTCGGCGGCGGGGCCGTCCCCCAGCGAGGCGGCGTTGAGCCGCAGCACGGTCAGCGGCGTACGAAGGCGGTGCGACAGATCGGCCGCCAACTCCCGCTCATTGGCGAGAAGTTGCACGACCTGATCGGCCATCGAGTTGAACGCGACGGCCGCGAGCCGCAGTTCGGTCGGCCCGTCCTCCGGCACCCGCGCCCCGAGCTTCCCGTCGCCGAGGTCGTGCGCTGCCCCCACGAGCCGCTGCGCGGGCTGCACCATCCGCCCGCCTAGCCGGTCCGCGACCGCGACGGAGCCGATGATCAGCGCGACGCCGACACCGCCGAGCACGACCCACGCGGTCGTCACGCCGTTCGTGACCTCGTCCTGGGGAACGTAGACCTCGACGACGGCGATCTTGCCGGTGCTCACCGCGATGGGCTGGAGCCACACCGAGCCGCCCGGCACGTCCACGACGGTGGCCTGCCGGATGTCGAGCTCGTCCTCGCCGACCCGCTGCTCGCCGAGCCGGATCGCCTCGTGCCCGCCCCCGGCCGGGACGTACACCGACATCCGGTCCTCGCCGCCGGTCTGCGCGGTGGCGAGGGCGCGGTCCAGCTGGTCGCGGTCGGTGGTGATGGAGAGGGTGGGGCCGATGGCGGCGGCGGTCCGCTCGGCGTTCGAGAAGGCGCGGTCGCGCGCCATCTCCTTGATCACGAGGCCGAGCGGGACGGCGAAGGCGACCACCACCATCGTCGTGACGGCGAGGCACACCTTCACCAGCGCCCACCTCATGCCGGCGGCTCCAGCTTCACGCCGACGCCGCGCAGCGTGTGCAGATAGCGGGGCCGGGCGGCCGTCTCCCCCAACTTCCTGCGCAACCACGACAAATGCACGTCAATGGTCTGATCGTCCCCGTACGACTGCTGCCACACCTCGGCCAGCAGCTCCTTGCGGGCGACGACCACGCCGGGCCGCCCGGCGAGGAACGTCAGCAGGTCGAACTCGCGCCGCGTGAGATCCAGCGGCGCCCCGTCCAGCTCGGCCTGGCGCCGCAGCGGATCGATGGAGAGCCCGCCGACCCGCAGCACCCGCGACGGCGGCTCCGCGCCCGCGTTCCCCCGCGAGCGCCGCAGCACGGCGGCCATCCGCGCGGAGAGGTGCTCGGGCGAGAACGGCTTCGTCAGGTAGTCGTCGGCGCCGTCGTTGAGCAGCCGCACGATCTCCGCCTCGTCGTCCCTGGCCGTGGCGATGATCACCGGTACGTCGGTGATCCCCCGCAGCATCTTCAGGGCCTCCGCCCCGTCGAGATCGGGCAGACCAAGATCCAGGATCACCACGTCGAACCGGAGATGGGCGACCTCGCGCAGCGCCTCCAGGGCCGTGCCGACGCTCCGCACGGTGTGCGCGGCGTCGGTCAGGTGCCGGATGAGGGCCGAGCGCACGAACTGGTCGTCCTCGACCACGAGCACACTTGCCATGGGACGGCACCGTACGCCATCCGGCGGTTTCCGGGTCTCTTTCGGGTGGTCGTGGTCCTCGCGGGACAGCGGGGGCGGGTGTGGTGCAGTATGGCCCGCGATGCACGAGAGACCAGGAACCCCGCACCCCGCCCGCCGGCGGCTCGTGCACGGCGCGGCCTGGCTGCTCGCGACCGGGGCTGCGGTGACGCTGTCGTGGTGGGGCGTGCACACGGTGATGGCCGGCACGGTGTACGACCCGCCGCGGGCACTGCCCGTCGCGGCCACACAGGACGCACCGGACGCAAAGCCCCCGGTGTCCTCCTCGACCCACCGCCCCCGGCCGACGCGCTCCTCCGCTTCCCCCTCGGCGACGCCGACCCGCACGTCACCGCCGCCGAAGCCCACGCCCACCCCCACGCCGCGCACGACGTCCCCCGCGCCCCCGTCCTCCGGCTCCGTCAAGAGCTACGCCACGGAGGGCGGCCGCGCGGTCTTCGACCTCCAGAAGTCCTCCGCCACCCTCGTCTCGGCGACCCCGGCGGCCGGCTGGTCGGTCCAGGTCTGGAAACAGCCGACGTGGATCCGCGTCGAGTTCACCTCGGGCGAGAAGAAGGTCTCGGTGTTCTGCACGTGGCACGACCACGCGCCGACGGTCGAGATCGCGAACTACTGACCGCTCCGTACGCCGTTCCCCCCCGCTACTGCTACCGGAAGACCGAGGGTGGCGGCGCGGGCGAGGGCTTCGCCGACGCGTCGGTGACCGGTGCCACCCCGCCCGTGAAGTCCCGGAGCGCCCTGCCGTGCTCGACGCGCCCCGGGTGCGGGTCCCCCGCCGCCCGCCGGGTCAGCTCGCCCAGCGGCAGCGCCCCCGCCGACGCGACCAGCACCGCGTTCCCGAACCGCTTCCCGCGCAGCACCGCCGGGTCCGCCACCAGCGCCAGCTCCGGGAAGACGGCCGCGACCGTGGCGATCTGCCCGCGCAGATACGCCAGCGGCGGTCCGTCCGCGACGTTCGCCACGTACGTCCCCGTGGACCGCAGCACCCGCCGCACCTCACCGAGGAACTCGGTACTGGTGAGGTGCCCCGGCGTGCGCGCCCCGCTGAACACGTCGGCCACCAGCACGTCCGCCCAGTCGTCCGGCAGCTTCGCGAGCGCCTCGCGCGCGTCCGCGGTCCGCACCCGGATCCGCTGCCCGGGGTCCAATGGCAGCGTCCCGCGCACGAGTTGGACCAGTGCCCCGTCCCGCTCGACGACCTGCTGCGTGGACCGCGGCCTGGTCGCGGCGACGTACCGGGCCAGCGTGAACGCCCCGCCGCCGAGGTGCACGGCCTGCACCGGCCGCCCCGGCTCGGCGGCCAGATCGATGACGTGCCCGATCCGCCGCTGGTACTCGAAGGACAGGTACGACGGGTCGTCGAGGTCGACGTGCGACTGCGGCGCCCCGTCGACGAGCAGCGTCCACCCCGCCGCCCGGTCCCGGTCGGGCACCAGCTCCGCGAGCCCTCCGTCGACCTTCTCGACGACGGCCTCACGGACCGCGCGCCCGCGCCCCTGTTTCGCTCGTGACCTTGCCATTCGGCCATTATCGACGGCCGGGCGCGGATCGGCTCAGCGGTGGTTGTCGGCCGCCTCGATCAGCCGCGCCGCCTCGTCGAGCGCGGCCCGCAGCACCGCCGGGTCCGTGACGAGGTCGGCGGGCCGCTCCGCGGGGTCGGGCGGCAGCAGCCAGCCGCTGCCGTCCAGGGGCGGTTGCGGTCCTGACCCGATCACCGGGCCACGGCCCCGCGTCCGCGTGCAGTCGCTGCCCGGCAGGTCCCAGCCGTCGGCGGTGCCGGGCGGCACGAGGAAACCGAGCGTTTCGCCGCCGTCGTGCAGCACGGGCCCCACCGTCTCCGTACAGCCGCGGCGCAGGATGTCGACGGCCTCGAGGCCCTGCCGGGTCGGCACGGTGACCAGGTCGCAGTCGCCGGGAGGGCCCGCGCTGCACTCCTCGGTCGGCCGGTGCCGCACCGTCGTGGGGATGGTGGGGATGGTGGGAACTGACACCGCGGGCTTGGACGCGTCCAACACGTCGGCCCCTCCTCGCTCGTGGGGTTTCGCCTCATGGTTCAACGCACACACGTCGTCAACGGCTACGGCGGCACGCCGCCGCAAAGGATGGCAGTTCATGGCGGATCGTGGGTGAGATATCCGGTTTGTAGCCAAACCCTGCGTGTCGCGGTCGTGACAGCCGGTACCTTCGAGCCTCGCCGGAACAAGGAAGTTGCGGTGCCCCGTGGGCGTGCCCGTCGAACTTCCTTGGTGTCCGGCACGGTTCGCACGGGAGGACCCGCTCATGATGTCGTCGCCGTTTGTCCCGGACACCTCGACGTCGCAGTCCCCACGGCCGAATCTCGCCTTCCGCGAGCTGCGCGGCTCGCGCTCACCGGGCGAGTTCGCGGCCGCGGTGCGGCGCTCGGCCCGGGAGATCGGCGAGCGGGTGTGCTGCGACGCGCGCTACATCGGACGCGTGGAGGCCGGCGAGATCCGCTGCCCCAACTACGCGTACGAGCGGGTGTTCCTGCACATGTTCCCGGGCCGGACCCTCGCGGACCTGGGGTTCGCGCCCCGCTCTGCGGTACGTGGCCGGGGTGCGCGCCCCGCCGCTGCCACCGCCGACCCGCAGTACCCGTACGACGAGGAGAGCGACGTGCGACGTCGCGCATTCATGACCGGCATGACCGGCTCGACGGCCACCGTGGCCGTCGCCGCGTTCACCCCCTTCGGGGTCCCCGCGCTCCCCACCGACCTGGACCGGCATCCGGCGCGGGCCGGGATCGGCGCCGTCGAGGAGGCGATCCGGCGGATCCGGCTGCTCGACGACCGGCACGGCGCCGACGGCCTGTACCGGCGGGCGGCCGGGCCGCTGCGCACCGCGTTCGAGCTGCTCGACGCGGGCACGGGCGGGCGGCAGGACACCGAACGCCTCCAGGCGGGGGCCGGTGAACTCGCCATCTCCGTCGGCTGGTTGGCCCACGACTCGGGCCGCTTCGACGATGCGCGCTCGCACTACGCGGAGGCGCTCGCGACGGCGCGGATGGCGGGGGACGAGGCGCTGGAGGCGCACGCGTTCTGCAACACGGCGTTCCTGGCGCGCGACGCGGGGCGTCCGCGGGAGGCCGTACGCGCGGCCCAGGCGGCCACCCGGGTCGCGTCCCGCCTCGGCTCCTCCCGGCTGCTGTCCCTCCTCGCGCTGCGGGAGGCGGGCGGCTGGGCGGGGCTCGGCGACCAGTCGTCCTGCGAGCGTTCGCTCGCCCGTGCGCAGGCGCTGTTCGCGCGGGGGGCGTCGGACGCGGATCCGGAGTGGATGTCGTTCTACGGCGAGGCGGAACTCGAGGGCCTCGAGGCGCAGTGCTGGTCGGCGCTCGGCGACTGGGACCGGGCCTCCCGGCACGCGCGCCGTGCGGTGGCCCTCCAGGACCCGCACTTCACCCGCAACATGGCGCTCTACACGGCCGAGTTGGCCGACGACCTCGCGCGCGCGGGCCACCCCGACGAATCCGCCGCGGCGGGCCTGCGCACCCTGACACTCCTCAAGGACGTCCGCTCCTCCCGCATCGAATCCATGCTCTCGACGACAGCCCGCGTCCTCCTCCCCCACCGCCGCTCCACACCGGTCTCCACATTCCTGACCACCCAGTCGACGTCACGCCGGTTGACGTAGGGGGCGGCGGGCTCCGCCGGGCGACGTGGGGGCGGGTGGGCTCCGCCGGTTGGCGGGGGGTGTGCGCCCTCTCCGGCCCCGCCCCTCCCGCCAGGGCACCGGGACGGTCCAGCGGAACGCAGGCGCCGCAGGGCAGTCCTATGGTGTCTGCACGGGAGACGGGGCTACGAGAAACGAGCGGGGCAGCCAACGGTCGACGCAGGACACGGGCCGGGACCATCGCTGCCACGCGCCGCAAAGAACGGCGGGCCGGTTGGCTGTCGGCGCCGCGCGCCGCATGCGCAACCCCGGGGGGCCCACGCCCCCGGAGGGGGCGGGTAGGTGGGGGATGGGCGAAGGGAAAGGGGGGGGCCGCGGCCGGGGAGATGCGGCGGGGCTTGGTTCGGTGCGGGTGACGGCGTCAACCACGGCACCCGCACCCGGCACCGGGCAACCCGCCCCCACAGGGCCCGGCCCCGGCGGAGCCGTTACGACAAGGTCAGGTGGCCCGTGTCGTTCCAGGAGTCGAGGGACGGTTCGCCGTAGGCCCAGCCGAGGACGGACAGGGACGTCGGGTTCAGGCGGATGCGCGCGGCGAAGTCGAGCGGGAGGCCGAGCCACCTCGCCCCGATCGACCTCAGGATGTGCCCGTGCGCGAACACCAGCACGTCCCGGTCCGCCGACCGCGCCCACGCCACGACCTCGTCGGCCCGCGCCGTGACCTCCGCGACGCTCTCCCCCTCCGGCACCCCGTCCCGCCAGATGAGCCACCCGGGCCGCAGCTCCTGGATCTGCGCCGGCGTGAGCCCCTCGTACGCCCCGTAGTCCCACTCCATGAGCGTGTCCCACGTGGTCGCCCGCTCCCCGAACCCGGCGAGCTCACACGTCTCCTTCGCCCGCACGAGCGGCGACGTCCGCACCTCGACCCCGTCCAGCCCCTCGTACGGCGGACGCCCGAGGCGCTCACCGAGCAGCTTCGCGCCGCGCCGCCCCTCCTCCAGGAGCGGAATGTCCGTCCTCCCGGTGTGCCGCCCCGACAGCGACCATTCGGTCTGTCCGTGCCGGGCCAACAGGATGCGCGGTGCCATGAAACGGGCCTCTTTCGAAACTACGAGCAACTACAAGGGGCTACGGGTGAACATGGGGCGAGCGGGAAGGATCGCCCCATCCATCATCGCGCAACCCCGGAGGGAGCCGCCCGGCGGGCAACCCGAGGCAGGAACGAAGCGTCTACGAGGGTCAGGGGTCACCCACGGGGCGCCCATGTACACCGTAAAAGTGAGGCCGTGGCCAGAGGCCGCCGCACGAAGCGAAGAGGGGGAGCGGCCCGCATGTCGCAGACCGACGAGGCAGCGCGCACGGAGGCGATACCCGGCGCCGGGCTCCGCTGGTGGACGGAGCTGCCGCTGATCCTCCTGGTGTACGGCGCGTACACGGCGGGCCGCCTCCTGGCGCGCGGCGACGTGGCTCAGGCCGTCGACCACGGCCTCGCGATCCTCCGGGCCGAGCAGGCCGTCCGGCTCAACATCGAGCACCCGCTGAACCGTCTCTTCACCCGCGAGCCCTGGCTCGGCGTCCCCGCCGACTTCTGGTACGCCTCCCTTCACTACCTCGTCACACCGCTCGTCCTGGTCTGGCTGTTCCGCCGCCGCGCGCACATCTACCGCACGGCCCGCACCTGGCTGATGACCTCGACGATGATCGGCCTCGTCGGCTTCGTGCTGCTCCCGACCTGCCCGCCCCGGCTGCTCGCCGCGAGCCACGGCTTCGTCGACACGATGGCGTACTACAGCTCCTACGGCTGGTGGGGCGGCGCGGCGAGCGCCCCGAAGGGCATGGGCGGGCTCACCAACCAGTACGCGGCGATGCCCAGCCTGCACGTCGGCTGGGCGCTGTGGTGCGGGGTCATGCTGTGGCGCCAGGCCCGCTCCCCGTACGTGAAGGCGCTGGGCGTCGCGTACCCGCTGCTGACCACGATCATCGTGATGGGCACGGCCAACCACTACTTCTTCGACGCGCTCGCCGGTGTCGCGGTGATGGCCGTGGGCCTGGCCCTGACGAAGCCGGTGCGGCTCGTCGCGGCGCGCCTGAACGACCGGGCACGCCTTGTGCTCGCGGGCACGGCGACGACCCCTTCCGCCACGCGCGCCCCGATTGTCAGTGGAGAGTGCCAGACTTTCCCGGGTGAGCGAATTCCCCGACAGCGCAAGGCAGCCACGTCGCAGGACAGCGGCGACGGGGCTGCGGCACCGGCTCGCTGAACTGCGCGGCCCGGACCATCCGCCGCGTCCGCTCGACGCCCGCGCCCTGGCGGCGCTCGCGGCGAATCCGGGCTGCCGAAGGCGGGCGCTCCTGGACGGCGCGGGGGTCGACAAGGCGCTGATCGCCGACCGCCTGGGCGCGCCGTCCTCGTTCGGCCAGTCCCAGTTCGCCCTGGCGCGCGGCAATGTGTTCGAGGCGCGAGTGAAGGCGGACGGCGGGGCGGAGCTGCTGAAGCTGGTCCACGCGCGCGTGGACCGTTCCGCCCCCGAGCCGACCCCCGATCTCGTACGGGCCCCCGACCTGTCGGCGATCGGCCCCGAGGGGCGCACGGCGCGTACGGCGCTGGCGCTGCGGGAGGCCGTGGCGGAGCCGGGGACGTGGACGTTCCTCGACCACCCGATGCTCGCGCTCGATGTGGCGGGCAGCCCGGCGTTCCTGGAGCCGGACGCGGTGGTGGTGCATCCGGACGGCAGCTGGACGGTCGTCGAGATCAAGTCGTTCCCGATGATCGACGGAGCGGCGGACGCGTCGAAGGTGGGCGCGGCGGCCCGCCAGGCGGCGGTGTACGTGCTGGCGCTCGAGGACGTCGCGGAGCGGCTGCCCGACACGGACGTGGTGGTCCGCGACCGGATCGTCCTCGTCTGCCCCAAGGACTTCTCGAACCTGCCGGCGGCCTCGGCCGTCGACGTGCGCAAGCAGCGGGCGGTGACGCGCCGCCAGTTGGCGCGCCTGACGCGCGTGGAGGACATCGCGGCGCAGCTCCCGCCGGGCACGGTCTTCGATCCGGAGCTGTCGCCCGCCGAGCTGTCGGAGGCGGTCGAGTCGGTCCCCGCGACGTACGCGCCGGAGTGCCTGGCCGCGTGCGAGCTTGCGTTCCACTGCCGGGACCGCGCGCGGGACGCGGGCGCGGTGACGTCGCTCGGCCGCCCGCTGCGCGCCGAGCTGGGCTCGCTGACGACGGTCGACGCGGTGCTTGCCGCCGCGCGCGGGGAGTCGGGCGATCCGTCGGACCCGACGGTGGCGGCGCTGCGCCGCGCGGCGGCGCTCAGGGCCGAGGTGCTTGGCGGGCCGAGGGAGGCGCTCCGGTGAGTCTGATCAACCATCTGGCCCGCCTGGAGGCCACGGCTTCGGGCCGCGCGCAGCCCACGGCGACGGTGCGGCACCGGCATCTCTCGCAGCGCCCCCTGGTGCTCGTCCCGCTCACGACGGCCGGTGAGACGGGCGCCCCGCTCGGCGCGCTCGTCGGCACCGAGCGCACGTCGCCGCGCCTGCTGGTCGTCCCGCAGCCCCGCGACCGCGACCTCCGCTTCGCGTTTCTGACGCGGCTGGCCGAGGAGGTCCTGCCGTACGTCGACACGTTCGCCTCCGATGTGGAGGCCGCCGAGCGCAGCGAGGTCGACGCGGAGACGGGCAAGAAGGTCAAGGTCGAGGTCGAGCTGTGCGCGGACGCCCCGCAGCTGATCGTGCCGAGCCGCGCGGGCATCGAGTTCGTCCGCCTCCTCGGCCGCTCGATGCGCTTTCGCCGCACCGCCGAGCAGGACCCGGAGACGCCCTACCCGGCTCCCCCGCACGTCCCGCTGCTCGGCCGCTGGCTCACGCACTTCGGGGAGCGCGCCCGGGTCCCCGGTTCCGCGCTGCTCCTCGCGATGACGGACCTGCTGTCGCGGCACTGGGCGACGGGCCAGTCGAGCCTGGAGGACCAGCACTTGGGCGCGCTCCTCGCGTGGATCGAGGCCCCGGAGGGCACGTCCGGGGCGGACGCCGCGCTCCGCGCCGAGCTGGAGCGCGACCGGCACGGCCAGTTGCTGTGCCCGCCGGCCGGCCCCGCGACGGACCCCGCGTTCGACAACAAGCTGCTCGCGCCCGCGATCGAGCGCTACGACAAGGCCCGTACGCGGCACGCGGCGGCCGACGACGCGATCGAGTCGGAGACCCGCCTCGCCGAACTGACGGCGGCGGAGCGGGAGATCCACGCCCTGGTCGAGTCCCGCACGCGTCCCACGTGGGACGCGGTGTGGCGGGGCCTCGACCAGCTGTGCACGCTGCCCGAGGGCGCGTACGCGGCGGAGCGCTGGACCCGCGACCGCTGGTCGTTCACCGGGCACCGCGACCGGGTCGTCGCGGGCGAGCCCCCGCAGCCGCGCAGGGACGACGCGGTGACGGCGGCGAACAAGCTGGCGACGCGCGAGCGCGAGCAGGCCCGCCTCGACGCGCAGGAGGCGCTGGACGATCCGCTGGTGATGGCGGGCCGCCGGCTCTCCGGCGAGGCGTTCGCGGGCGAGGTGACCGAGGTGGTCCCGGCGTACAACGACAAGAAGCGGCCGCGCCCGCTCGTCACCGTCCGCACGGACGACGGGCCGCGCCTCGGGGCGGGCGTGAAGGTGTACCGCTCCCTCGAAGGCAAGCCGCAGAGCGCCGAGTTCGTCGAGTACGTCACGTACGAGGACGGGGCCGCGGCCGTCGTGCTGCGGATCCTCGACAAGATGGGGCGCGGCAAGGAGCCGGCCGAGGGTTCGCTGCCGGAGAAGGGCGACCGGGTGTGCTGGACGCTGTTCGAGCACGAGCAGCGGGGCGGACCCAAGCTGCCGGAGCCGGAGGAGACGCCGTGGACGCACGGCGGCCCGCCCCGGACGGACGCGGAGGCTCCCGACACCGTGACTTCGGAGGACGTACTGTGACCGCCACCGCCACCACGACCGCCGCCCTCAGCCCGTCGGATGCGGCCGGGCGGGCCACGGCCGCCATCCTCCACGACACGCTGCACGGCACGGCGCGCGGCATCGTCGTCGACTCGCCTCCCGGCGCGGGGAAGTCGACCCTCGTGGTGCGGGCGGCGCTCGAACTGGCGGACGCGGGCCGCCCGCTGATGATCGTGGCGCAGACGAACGCGCAGGTGGACGACCTCGTCCTGCGCCTGCACGCGAAGAACCCGGAGCTGGCGGTGGGCCGGCTGCACAGCAGCGACCCGGACGCGTACGACAAGGCGCTGGACGATCTGCCGAACGTCCGCCTGTCGACGAAGGCCGGCGACCTTGCGCCTCTGCCGGTGGTGGTCTCGACGGCGGCGAAGTGGGCGCACGTCAAGGACGTCGAGCCGTGGCCGCACGCGATCGTCGACGAGGCGTACCAGATGCGGTCCGACGCGCTGCTCGCCGTGGCGGGTCTTTTCGAGCGGGCGCTGTTCGTGGGCGACCCGGGGCAGTTGGACCCGTTCTCCATCGTCGGCTCGGAGCAATGGGCGGGCCTGTCGTACGACCCGTCGGCGTCCGCGGTGTCCACGCTCCTCGCCCACAACCCGGACCTCCCGCAGCACCGGCTCCCGGTCTCCTGGCGTCTCCCGGCCTCGGCGGCGCCGCTGGTCTCCGACGCCTTCTACCCGTACACGCCGTTCCGCAGCGGCACGGACGAGGGCGACCGGGAGCTGGAGTTCACGGTGGCGTCGGACGGCTCGGGCACGGACCGGGTGATCGACGAGGCGGCGGCCTCCGGCTGGGGCCTCCTCGAACTGCCCGCGGCGCACACGCCGCGCACCGACCCCGAGGCGGTACGGGCCGTTGCCGGGGTCGTGCGGCGGCTCCTCGACCGTGCGGGCGTGACGCGGTCCGAGTCCGGCGAGGGGGCGCTGACGGCCGACCGGATCTGCGTCGGCACGGCGCACCGCGACCAGGCGGCGGCGGTCCGGGCGGCGCTCGCGGACCTCGACGTGCACGACGTCACGGTGGACACGGCGAACCGGCTCCAGGGCCGCGAGTTCGACGTCACGGTGGTCCTGCACCCGCTGTCCGGCCGCCCCGACGCGACGGCGTTCCACCTGGAGACCGGCCGCCTCTGCGTCCTGGCCTCCCGCCACCGGCACGCGTGCGTGGTGGTCTGCCGCGAGGGCGTCACCGACCTCCTGGACGAACACCCGTCGGCAGAGCCGGTCCAACTCGGCGTGACGGTGAAGTTCCCGGATGGGTGGGAGGCGAACCATGCGGTGTTGGCGCGGCTGGCGGAGCATCGAGTCGCCTGGCAACCGTGACCGACACGCGGCGCCCCTGCCCGCGGGGGCAAGCGGCTCGGCGCCGCCCCCTCGCCGGACGGAGTCCGGCACGCCGCCGGAGGCGGCCGATGAAAACAGCCCGGACGGCTGGGAGGCGAACCATGCGGTGTCGGCGCGGCTCGCGGAGCACCGGGTCGACGGGGCCGATGGGCGACCGGGGCGGGGCGCGCGGGGGCGTGAGCACGCGCCCTTGCGGGGCGACGGACAATGGAAGGTGGCCCCGGCAGCGAACCGCGGGGTCACCCCGGCAAGAGGAGGCCGCACCATGGCGGAGCCCGACCGCACCCCGCAGCCCCGGCTGCGACCCGCCCCGCTGATCTTCGAACCGGCGGAGGCGACCGCCGACCCTGAGCACTTCTTCGACCTGGAGTCCATCGAGGACCCCCGCGAGCTGCTGACGCGGGCGACGGAGCTGACCCACGCGTTCCGCTCCGCGGCGGACCGGTCCATGGAGTTCCAGGCCGTCGCGGCGGCGCAGCTCGCCGATCCGCGCCGGTTCGACCGGCTGACCACGGCGGACATCGCGGAGCGGGCGGACTGGACGGAGGACTACGCGAAGAAGATGGTCGAGTTCGGGCGCGATCTGCTGCGGGGGACGCAGGAACGGACGACGTAACGAGGGCCCCGCGGGAGCGCGGCTCTCGGGGCCGTAATGATCGTTTGGCATATGCCAGTGGGGCAAGATACTCCACCCCGCCCCCTCCTGTCCCGATTTCTCGCAACCCTTGGGAATCGCGCCCTCACCCCCTGTAGATGTAAGAGGCATGAGCACCGCGACGCCTCCGTACTCCCCCCACGTCCCGTCGGCCGCGACCCCCGCCGCGCGGGACCACTTCGACATCTGTGACGTCACCCCGGAGGGCGCCGCCTGGCTCGCCTCCGCCGGGGCGTACTCCCGCTCCACGCTCGCCCACTGGAGGGCCAGGCCCACGGCCCCCGTCGTCCTGCCCTGCGGCTCCGTCTTCGACGTGGTGAACGTTCCCGCGATCTTCGGCCGGCGGATGTTAGACCGGCTCTGGGCGGAGGGCCCCGGCTCGGGGCCCGTCGCCACGCACCGCGGCCGCATGCTGCTGTTCGCGGCGCCCGGCACGGCGCAGCGGCTGCCGTCGCTCCTGCGCTGGGAGGAGTGGGGCCCCGCGGTGCCGCCGCTCCTCTTCCACGGCGCCGGCGACGCGGTGGCCGTCCCGGCCCCGACGACCCGCGCCGTCCCGCGCCCCGAGTCCCGCTGGGTGGTGGCCCCCGACACCCGCCACCCCTGGCTGCCGGGCCCCGAGGTCATGCGCTGGGCCTGCGTCCGCGCGGCCCGTTCGACCGCGCACTCCTCGGTACGGATTTCGATTTTTCCTGCCACGGATCCGGGTGCTAATGTCTACGACGTCAACCGGCGCCATTAGCTCAGTTGGTTAGAGCAGCGGACTCTTAATCCGCGTGTCCGGGGTTCGAGTCCCTGATGGCGCACGTTGTCGGTGGCGGCCTGTATTCGCGGAAAGCGCGAATCGGGCCGCCATCGTCGTTTCTGCGCGGCTTCGCCGCGCGTTGTGGGGGCTCCGCCACCCACACCCCCACCAGGGAGCCGGGGCAGAGCCCCGAGGCGTCGAACCGCGAGGCCGGCGCAGGTGGGTAATTCGAGCCCCTGCGGCGATTGAGCAGCGGGGCCCGGGGCAGAGCCCCGCGACCGCAACCATCAGCACGCCGACGGACGCGGAGGCCGCGGACTCAAGCCCTGTGGGGTGGGGTCAGCCCGTCGTCAGTTTTACCGTCCAGGAGCCCGATGGGGTGCGGGACTCCGGGGTGATCGTGAGGGACTCGTCGGGGACCGTGAACGTTTCGCCCGTGCGGACCGGCGCGTCCGCCAGCGGCGGGTAGACGGACTCGCCGTAGCACGCCTCCGTGCGCGGATGCGCGTCCAGGACCTCCATGGGGCCGCCGCCCGACGAGGAGTCGCTGCGGACCCGGTAGACGAGGATGCCGCGCGTGCACGTCGCGGAGTCGTTCCCGGAACCGCCCCGCGCCTCGATGGCGATCGCGCTGTCCACCCCGGTCCGCACCACCGCCAGCTTCGTACCGTCACCCGTCCCGAACGCCGCCCCCGGCGCCGCGCTCAGCGGCTCGAGCGTCAGCCGCGTCTCCCCGCTCCGCTTCACACACCTGACCTGCCGCTGATCCAGCCACCCCAGCTTCCACTTGTGCCACGCGAACAGATCGGGCGAGAGCCCGAACTGGCTGCCCATGACGTCCCAGTCACCGACGTACGTGTCCCAGTCCCCCTTCCCGTCGGTGGGCCGGTGGTAGAGGTCGGGAAGGTCGAAGACGTGCCCGGTCTCGTGCGCGAGGACGTTGCGGTCCGGCGGATGCCGCTCGAAGACGGTGACGATGCGGCGGATGTCCGTACCGTCCGCCCGCATCGGCCGGTCGAAGTTCACGACCTTCGTCGCGTCCGAGTCGACCCCCGGCGCGTCCGGATCGGCGACGAAGTACACGACGTCGTACTTGCTGAAGTCGGTGTGCGGATCCGCCACCCGCAGCGCGTCCCGCAGATACGCGCTGCGGTGCGCGGCGTCCCAGTCACGCTGTATGGCGTACGAGGTGGAGGCGTACGGCATCTGGATCCAGCGCCGCTGCGCGTGCGGGACCAGGGAGAACTTCCCGTACGAGGCCCGCTCGAAGAAGCGACTGGTGGACGGGAAGTAGTCGCGGGTCAACTCGTCCGGCGTGGTCAGCGGCCGCGCGTCGGGGAACGACAGGAAGATCATCGCCGCGTGGAGCTTCCTCGTCGGCCTCGGGTACGCCGCGTTCCACGTGTCAAGACCCTCCGAGTGATGCGCCGAGGTGCGCTCCAGCGCGCACGGCCCCGCGAACGGCACCGCCGCCGCGGGCCCCGCGACCAGACCCATCGCGGCCACGGCCACGAACGCCGTGAGCGCCGCCGCGAGCGCGCGCGGACGGAACCTGTCCACTCCCCCGAGTGGCTGCGGACGCGGCAAGTCGACCTCCGGGACGGGAATGCGGGGCACCCCACCCAGAGTGTTGGCGTATGTCGTACTACGCCCTGTTTATCTGGCCCGGACGAGTGAGGGGCCACCCCTCCGACCGATCACGGAACGTCACAGCCGGTCGCGCCGCGATCGAAGTGCGGCCGGAGAAACGAGCACCTCGAGCAGAAACGATCTATCGGAGCGGAGTCCGGTGCTCCGGCGCTCCACGCCCCGTACTTCAGGCTGGAAGGGCCGTCCGACCTGCCTCTATGATCGGCACACTTTCCTGCCGGGACCCGGCCGCACCAGATCACGCAACCATTCGACGCACCACGGGAGCGAGCGGTGAGCGCACAGCCCGAAGGGCCCACGACCGCGCGCCGGGTGGCCCCACCCGGCGGACGCCACGACTCCGTCATGGAGTTCGCGGAGGCCTCGGAGACCGCGAGGGTGACGGAGAGTGGCCGCCCGCCGTGCGGTTCCACGCCGCCCCCGCAGGCCCTCTGCCGGCCGGCGTTCGCCACGTCCCCGCTGGCCATGGCCGTCGTCGACCGCGGCGGCGTGATCGTCGGGGCCAACGACGCGGCCCGCGCGCTGCTGTGCGGGGCGGAGGACTCCGGCGGGCTCGTGGGCCGCGACGCCGACGACGTACTCGATCTGCACTCGGACGCCCGCACCGCGGACGCCTACCGGGAGATCCTGCGCGGCCGCCAG
Organism: Streptomyces sp. SDT5-1; assembly: GCF_052245995.1. NCBI lineage: Bacteria > Bacillati > Actinomycetota > Actinomycetes > Kitasatosporales > Streptomycetaceae > Streptomyces > Streptomyces sp. SDT5-1. The sequence goes on from NZ_CM125963.1 coordinate 3,470,731, forward strand.
GCCAGGCTCAGCCGCACCCGCCGCCTCAAGCACCCCTCGGGCCACTCGATCTGGCTGCGCGTCACGGTCTCGCCGCTCCCGGACGCGGAGGCCGTGCTGCTCTCGCTCAGCGACATCACCGCGCACCGCGGGCTCCAGGACCGGCTGCACCATCTGGAGCTGCACGATCCGCTGACCCGGCTGCCGAACCGCTCGCTGTTCTTCGAGCGCGTCTCTGCGGCCCTGGAGGCGGGGCCGTACGAGGGCTCGGGGACGTACGAGGGCGCGACCGGGCGCGTCGGGCTCTGCCTGCTGGACATCGACGGATTCAAGGCGGTCAACGACTCGCTCGGGCACCCGGTCGGCGACCGGCTGCTGGTCGCCGTCGCCGAGCGGCTCACGCACTGCGCGGACCGCGCGCACGGCGCGACGGGCGCCCCGCTGGTGGCGCGGCTCGGCGGCGACGAGTTCGCGCTGCTCGTCGAGGAGTCCACCGGCACGGAGCAGTTGGCGGAGCTGGCCCGCGCGGTGCTCGACGCGCTGCGGGAGCCGTTCGACCTGGCGGGGCACCGGGTGTCGGTCTCGGCCTCGATCGGCGTCGTCGAGCGGCAGATCACGGGCACCAGTACGACGGCCCTGATGCAGGCGGCCGACACCACGCTGTACTGGGCGAAGGCGGACGGCAAGGGCCGCTGGACGTTCTTCGACCCGGAGCGCAACGCCCATCGGATGACCCGTCAGACCCTGTCGTCGAGCCTGCGGCCCGCGGTCGAGCGCGGCGAGTTCGCCCTCGAGTACCAGCCGTTGGTGGAGATGGCGGACGGCGGGCTGCGCGGGGTCGAGGCGCTGGTGCGCTGGCGGCACCCGCAGTTCGGCCTCTTGTCGCCGAATCGGTTCATCGGACTGGCCGAGGAGGACGGCTCCATCGTGCAGCTGGGGCGGTGGGTGCTGCGGACCGCGTGCGCGCAGGCGCGGCGCTGGCAGGTGGAGCACCCGGAGGTGCCGCCGGTGTTCGTCAGCGTCAATGTGGCGGTGCGTCAGATGTGGGACTCGGATCTCGTGGCGGACGTCGCGCAGACCCTCGCCGAGACCGGACTGCCGCCGGAGCTCCTCCAGTTGGAGCTGATCGAGTCGGCCGTGATGGGGACGGCGGGGCGGCCGCTGCGGGCGCTCCAGGCGCTCAGCGACATGGGCGTGCGGATCGCCATCGACGACTTCGGCACCGGGTACTCCAACCTCGCGTACCTCAGCCGGCTTCCGGTGTCGGTGCTCAAGCTCGACGGGGCGTTCGTGCGCGGCTTCCGGGCCGAGGAGGGGGCGCCGGCGGAGCCCGCGGACGAGGTGATCGTCGAGGCGCTCGTGCAGCTGGCGCACCGGCTCGGGATCACGGTGACGGCGGAGTGCGTGGAGACCACCGAGCAGGCCGACCGGCTGCGGCGGATCGGCTGCGACACCGGTCAGGGGTGGCTGTACTCGCGGCCGGTGGCGGCGGATCGTATCTCTGGGCTGCTGGCCGCCGAGCGCGGGTGATCCGCCGCCGCCGTGCCGTCAGGGGCGGGGCAGTCCGTAGGCGTCGGCGATGAGCTCGTAGGAGCGCAGGCGTACGTCGCCGCCGTGGGCGTTGGCCGTGAGCATCAGCTCGTCGGCGCCGGTGCGCTTCTGGAGCTCGTCGAGACCGGAGCGGACCTCGTCGGGGGTGCCGTGGATGACGTTGGAGTTCCAGGACTGCACGAAGTCCCGCTCCATCTCGTTGAACTGGTACGCCTCGGCCTCCTCCGGGGTCGGGACGAGCCCCGGTCGGCCGGTGCGCAGCCGGACCATGTTGAGGGCCGCGGCGAGGACCTGGCGGCGGGCCTCCGTGCCGTCGTCGTCGGTGGCGAGGGCGGAGACGCCGATGAGGGCGTACGGCTCGTCGAGCACCTCGGAGGGGCGGAAGTTCTCCCGGTACAGGTCGAGGGCCGGGAGGGTGTTCTGCGCCGAGAAGTGGTGGGCGAAGGCGAACGGGAGGCCGAGGGTCGCGGCCAGCCGGGCGCTGAAGCCGGACGAGCCGAGCAGCCAGACCGGCGGGCGGTTCGGGTCCTGCACGCCGCCGGGAGAGGTGGCCTGGACGGGGCCGGGGACGGCGTGGATGCGCGAGTACGGGTGGCCGTCGGGGAAGTCGTCGTCGAGGAAGCGGGTGAGCTCGACGAGCTGCTGCGGGAAGTCGTCGGCGCCCTCGTTGAGGCGGTCGGTGCGGCGCAGGGCGGCGGCGGTGGCGCCGTCCGTGCCGGGAGCGCGGCCAAGACCGAGGTCGACGCGGCCCGGGGCCATGGCCTCCAGCGTCCCGAACTGCTCGGCGATGACGAGCGGGGCGTGGTTCGGCAGCATGACGCCGCCGGAGCCCAGGCGGATGCGGTCCGTGTGGGCGGCCAGGTGGGCGAGGATCACGGCGGGGCTGCTGGAGGCGACGCCGGGCATGGAGTGGTGCTCGGCGACCCAGTAGCGGTGGTAGCCGCGGTTCTCCGCGAGGCGGGCGATGTCGACGCTGGTCCTGAGCGCCTGGGTGGCCGTGCGGCCGGCGCCCACGGTGACCAGGTCCAGGACGGAGAGCGGGGTGGGTGCGGTCCCGAGGGCTGCGCCGCGGATCACGGGTCCTCCTGCGAATACGTTCTACGGTGAGTGACTCAACCCCTCCGTAACGGAGGCCCACTCCGCTTTATTCCCGCCGCCCCGTGGCTCGGTCGGCGTCAGACCTGGACCACCGGCTCGCGGCGGAAGAGGGCGCCCAGCGCCGGCGCGTTGACGCGGCGGTCGACCAGGCGGAGTGCCTCCCAGACGGTGACCTGGTTCGCCGTGAGGACCGGCTTGCCGAGTTCGGCCTCGAGGTCGCGGACGTACGCCGCGGTGTGCAGCGCCGTGTCGGGAAGGAGCACCGCGTCGGCGTCCGTGTGGTCGCCCGCCCGCGCCATCGCGAGCACCTCGTCCCACCCCCACGTACCGACCTCGGCCGCCGTGACGATCCCGCTCCCCCGCACCGACACGACCTCGGCCCCGGCGGCCTTGAGGAACGTGGCGAAGTGGTCCGCGACGTCCTCCGGATACGTCGCGGCGACGGCCACCCGCCGCGCCCCCACCTCCTTCAGCGCGTGCGCGAAGGCGAAGGACGTACTGGACGCGGGAAGCCCCGCGGCCATCGCGAGCCCGCGCACCTGCTCGTGCGCGCCGTCCCAGCCGAAGACGAAACTCCCGGACGTGCACGCCCACACCACCGCCTCCGCCCCGGCGAGCCGCAGCTCCTCGACGCCGGCGGCGAGCCGCTCGGGCGCGCCCATCTTCAGCAGCGCGTCGACGCGATGCGCGTCCTCACCGATGTCGGTGTGCACCACGGACAGCCGTACATCGCTGTCGATCAGCATCTCGATGCGCGGGTAGTCGTCCTCCGCGGAGTGTCCGGGATACAGAAATCCGAGCGCGGTCATGCCCTATGTCCACCCTTCCTGTTCCTTCGGCCGCTCCCGGGGAAGCTCCCCGGGCAGTTCCGGCGGGGGCCAGACCCGCGCCGCCGGATCGAGCAGCGCCTGGTAGGGCCCCACGGCACGGGTACCCAGTCGGGCGAGGGCTGCCCACATCGTGACTTGATTGGCCGAGATCACCGGAATCCGCAGCTCCGCCTCCAGCTGCGGGATGATGTCGTACGTGGGCAGGTTGGTGCAGCTGATGAAGAGCGCCTCGGCCCCGGCGCGGCTCGCCTCCCTGGCCATCTCCGCGACGTCCCGGTACGGCACCCGCCAGATGTGCCGGGTGAGCCCGAGGAAGGCCCGCCCGGTGACGGTGACGCCCGCCTCCGCCAGGTACTCCTCCAGCGATTCGGTGACCGACTGTGTGTAGGGGGTGACGAGCGCGATCCGGCGCGCGCCGAGTTCGGAGAGCGCCTGGAGCAGCGCCCCTGACGTGGTGACGGCCGGCAGCTCCCCGGCCCTGCGCATCGCCGCGCACAGCGCCCGCTCCCCCGCGACCCCGCCGACGAAGCTGCCGGAGGCGCAGGCGTAGGCGAGGACTTCGGGTTCGGTGGCGCCGAGCGCGCGCACCGCCTCGCCGAGCGTCTCGTGCTCGCTGACCAGGCGCGCCAGATCGAGGCCGACCTCGACGGGCACGAAGGGCGTGCGGGTGAGGTGGAGGGAGATGTGGTCGGGCACCCAGCGCCACAGTTCGCGGTCGAGAGCGAAGTCGAACGGGGCGACGACGCCCACGCCGCGCTGCGGTTCCGGTCCTCCCAGGAATGAGACGTCCATGAGCAGGCCCCAAGTTCAGCTGTCTGATCAATGCCGGTGTGGTGCTTGAGCCGGCGAACCGCCGGGACGTCGGGACAGCGACACAGCGCGAAACTAGGTGCAGGAACCTGGTGGAGTACCGCCAGTACCTCTGTTGTCGACGGTAGGTTCCGGTGCCTGCGGGGTCAATCCACACATGTCGGCAGGTCCCGCGATTCTTACCGCGTTCACGAAATGGCCGCCGGTTCCCGACGTGTCGAACCAGGGAAGCGGACCTTCGTTGCCGTCCGGTTTCCCCGCGATGTCCGTGCCCGACGAGGTGTTCCTGGGTAGGTCATCGGCGACGTGTCGCGATCTCTGCCGCTGGAGGGCGAATGACGGGCGAGCTCATCGGACTGACCGCGCAGGACCTCGTCGAGGGATATCGCAAGGGAGAGTTCAGCCCCGTCGACGCCACCCGTGCCGTGCTCGCGAGGATCGAGGAGACCGAGCCCGCGCTGAACGCGTTCGTGCGGGTCGACGCGGAGGGGGCGCTCGCGGCGGCGGAGGCGAGCGCCCGGCGGTGGCGCGCGGGCGATCCGGCGGGTCTGGTGGACGGGGTGCCGATATCCGTGAAGGACATCCTGTTGCAGCGGGGCGCGCCGACGCTGCGCGGCTCGCGCACCGTGTCCGAGCAGGGGCCCTGGGACGAGGACTCGCCTTCGGTGGCGCGGCTGCGGGAGCACGGCGCGGTCCTGGTCGGGAAGACGACGACGCCGGAGTTCGGCTGGAAGGGCGTCACGGACTCGCCGCTGTCGGGCGCGACCCGCAATCCGTACGACACCTCGCGCACGGCGGGCGGATCGAGCGGCGGCAGCGCGGCCGCGGTGGCGGCGGGCGCGGGGCCGCTGTCGCTCGGCACGGACGGCGGCGGTTCGGTGCGGATCCCGGCCGCGTTCTGCGGGGTCTTCGGGCTGAAGCCGACGTACGGGCGGGTGCCGCTGTACCCGGCGTCGCCGTTCGGGACGCTGTCGCACGTGGGGCCGCTGGCCAGGACGGCGGCGGACGCGGCGCTCCTGATGGACGTGATCTCGGGCCACGACCCGCGGGACTGGTCGGCTTCGGCGCCCCCGTCCGGCGGCTTCCAGGACGCGCTGCACGGCGGGGTGCGCGGGCTGCGGGTCGCGTACTCGCCGACGCTCGGCGGGCAGGTGGCGGTGCGGCCGGGCGTCGCCGCGGTGGTGCGCGCGGCGGTGACGCGGCTCGCGGAACTCGGCGCGTACGTGGAGGAGGTGGACCCCGACTTCACGGATCCGGTGGAGGCCTTCCACACCCTGTGGTTCAGCGGGGCGGCACGGGTGGTGCAGCATCTCCCGGCGTCCGCGCGGCAGTTGCTCGACCCGGGGCTCCGTGAGGTCTGTCAGCGGGGCGCCCGGTACAGCGCGCTCGACTATCTGGCGGCGGTCGACGCGCGGATGGACCTCGGCCGCCGGTTGGGCGTCTTCCACTCGACGTACGACCTGTTGGTGACGCCGACGGTGCCGATCACCGCGTTCGAGGCGGGCGTCGAGGTGCCGCGCGGCTCCGGCCTGCGGCGATGGACGGGCTGGACCCCGTTCACGTACCCGTTCAACCTGACACAGCAGCCGGCCGCCTCGGTGCCGGTGGGGCTCGACGGGGACGGTCTGCCGGTCGGTCTCCAGCTCGTGGCGGCGCGGCACAGGGACGATCTCGTCCTCAGGACCGCGCACGCGTTCTACGAGTCCGGGGTGGCGAACCACTCCCGCCCCAACACCGCTGGTATCGAATGAAGTTAGGACATGGCCGAATTACCGTGAATTCAGATCTCGGCTTCATCAAGGGCCGAAAACGACAGGCATACCTTTCGGGGCTTCGGGTAATGGCGCGCCATGGCTCCACCACTTGGTAACAATGAGGGATTCATCGCCAGACCAGTCCGCCGCCGCTCGCTGCTCTACGGTGCGGGAGCGGCGGCGCTGGGTGTTTTCGGCGCCGCGGCCTGTACCCGCGTGCCGGAGGAGGGGAAGGTCGAGGGCGGGGACCTGCTGGACCGACTGCGCGACGCCGGAGAGGTGAAGATCGGCGTCGCGGGTGAGGTCCCGTACGGATACATCGACGAGAACGGCGAGGTCACCGGAGAGGCACCGGCGATCGCCAAGGTGATTTTCCCGCGCCTCGGAGTGCCCAAGGTGAAGGCGGTGCCGACACAGTTCAGCGCGCTGATTCCGGGGCTCACCCAGGCCCAGCAGTTCGACGTGGTGTCGGCGGGCATGTACATCAATCCGGATCGCTGCGCCCAGGTGCTGTTCTCCGATCCCGACTACCTCATGCCCGACTCGTTCATCGTGCGCAAGGGAAACCCGCACGGCATCAAGACGTACAAGGAAATCGCGGACAAGAAGCTGAAGTTCGCGACGGGCACGGCCTACGCGGAGATCGAGTACGCCAAGGCCTACGGCATCAAGGACATGCTGATCCTGCCCGACCAGGTGGCGGGGCTCGACGCCGTCCGCCAGGGCCGGGTCGACGCCTTCGCCGGCACGGCCGTCACGGTCCGCACGGTGATCAAGGGCGCGAAGGGCGTCGAGGGCGTCCCGCCCTTCCAGCCCGTCGTCGACGGAAAGCCGGCCTACGGAGCAGGCGGATTCGCCTTCCGGAAGTCGGAGATGAACCTGCGCGACGCGTTCAACAAGGAGCTGCACAAGCTCAAGGACAGCGGTGAACTCCTGCGCATCATGGCGCCCTTCGGTTTCACGAAGAAGGAGATGACCGACCTCACGGTCGAGAAACTCTGTCCCCCCGCCAAGGGAGCCGCCTCATGATGTCCGCCAAGTTCTTCGAGAACTGGTTCCTGCCGGGCATCTGGATCACGCTCGAGGTCACCGTCCTCAGCGCGATCATCGCCTTCGTCATCGCGTTCATCATCGGCACTCTGCGCACGTCCAACACGTGGATCGTGCGGTTCCTCTCGGGTGCCTACTTCGAGATCTTCCGCAGCACGTCGTCGCTGGTCTTCATGTTCTGGATCGCGTTCACCGTGCCCCTGCTCTTCCAGATCAAGTTCCAGCCGATGTTCGCGGGCATCCTCGCGCTCAGCATCACCTACGGTGCCTACGGTTCGGAGATCGTGCGCGGCGCACTCGCCGCGGTGCCGCCCGCCCAGCGCGAGGCCGGCATCGCCCTCAACTTCACGCGCGCCCAGCGCCTGCGCCGCATCGAACTCCCGCAGGCCTGGCCCGAGATGATCCCGCCGTTCAACAACCTGCTGATCGAACTGCTCAAGGGCACCTCGCTGGTCTCCCTGATCGCGGTGGCCGACATGACGTTCGCGGGCAACCTCAAGCGGCTCGTCTCCGGTGACAGCGCGCCGGTCTACACGCTGCTGCTCGTCCTGTACTTCGTGTTCGCCTTCATCTTCACGCGCCTCATGCGTCTGCTGGAGCGGCGCGCCAAGAGCCGGATCGGCCAGGCGCCCGAGAAGGGCGGACTGCGCGTGTTCCTCGGCGGTATGCGCTCCAAGTCGACGATCGACCCCGTGACCGGTGCCGGAGGTGCCAAGTGAACTGGGACTGGTCCAATGTCGCGGACTTCATGCCGCAGTTCTGGGACGGCCTGCTCGTCACGCTCCAGGCGCTCGTCGGCGGCGTGATCATCGCCTTCGCCCTCGGCCTGGTGTGGGCGATCGCCCAGCGCTCGAAGGCGAAGTGGATCAGCTGGCCGGTGACGGCGCTCACCGAGTTCATCAGGAACACCCCGCTCCTGGTGCAGCTGTTCTTCCTCTTCTACGTCGTTCCGTCCTGGGGCATCTCGATGTCCCCGCTGGTCACCGGCATCGTCGGCCTCGGCCTGCACTACTCGACGTACACGTCGGAGGTCTACCGGGCCGGCATCGACGGTGTGCCCGTCGGCCAGTGGGAGGCGGCCACCGCGCTCAGCCTGCCCAAGGGCCGCACCTGGCGCGCGGTGATCCTGCCGCAGGCCGTGCGCCGCGTGATCCCCGCGCTCGGCAACTACGTGATCGTCATGCTGAAGGAGTCGCCGCAGATCATGGCGATCGGCGCGCTCGACATGCTCGGCGAGGCCCAGGGCTTCAGCCAGACCACCTTCACCTTCGAGGCCATCAGCGTCGTCGGTGTCGCCTTCATCGTCATCGCCTACCCGGCCTCTCTTCTTCTGCGAGTTTTGGAGCGTCGTCTTGTCCGCTGACAGCAGCACCTCCCAGGAAATCCCCAATCCCGCCGTCGACGGCAGCGAGCTCATCCGCTTCGACAAGGTCACCAAGCGGTTCGGCAGCAACACCGTCCTGGACGACCTGGACTTCTCCGTCGCGTCCGGCAAGCACGTCACGCTGATCGGCCCGTCCGGTTCCGGCAAGACGACGATCCTGCGGCTGCTCATGACCCTGATGAAGCCCGACGAGGGCACCATCAAGGTCGGCGGCGAGTACCTCACGCACGAGCAGAAGGACGGCAAGCTCGTCCCCGCGGGCGAGAAGCACATCCGGGAGATCCGCAAGAACATCGGCATGGTGTTCCAGCAGTTCAACCTGTTCCCGAACATGAACGTGCTGCGCAACATCACCGAGGCGCCGGTCAACGTGCTCGGTCTGTCCAAGGACGAGGCGGACGAGCGGGCCCGCGAGCTGCTCGACATGGTCGGGCTCGGCGACCGCTGCGAGGCGTACCCCTCGCAGCTCTCCGGCGGTCAGCAGCAGCGTGTCGCGATCGCGCGGGCGCTCGCGATGCGGCCGCAGGTGCTGCTGCTCGACGAGGTGACGTCGGCGCTCGACCCGGAGCTGGTGGCGGGCGTGCTCGACGTCCTCCGGGACATCGCGCACAGCACGGACATCACCATGCTCTGCGTGACGCACGAGATGAACTTCGCCCGCGACATCTCGGACCAGGTCCTGATGTTCGACTCGGGGCGGATCATCGAGTCCGGCTCGCCGGAGAAGATCTTCAGCGAGCCGGAGCACGAGCGCACGCAGGAGTTCCTCAGCGCCGTGCTGTGACCAGCCGGGCACCGGGTGGTGCATGACTTTGGCATATGCCACGGTGGCGCGTTCCTGTTGAGAGGCACGGGGCGCGCCACCAATCTCCCCAACCGCCGCCCCCGAAAGGGGTGTTGGCGGCTATCGTGGAATCGGCCCAGCTGTCCGGAACCGGTCCATGCAGGGGGAAGAACCGTGGCGCTGAAGCACGAGCACGGTGCGTCGCCGCACCAGCCGCACGAATCGGTGCAGCACGCGTTGCGCGTGCTCGAGACGGTCGCCCACCGGGGCGTGGGGGTGACCGACACGGAGCTGGGGCGGGTCACGGGACTGCCCGCCGAGCAGCTCACGGCCCTGCTGCGGATGCTGCGCCGCGAGGGGTACGTCCAGCAGACGTCGGACGGCGCGTACATCGGCGGCGCGACGCTGAGCAGGCTCGGCTCCGCGGAGGGCCGGGCGTCCGCGCTCACCGCGAAGCTCCAGCTCACGCTCGACCGGTTGCGGGACGACGTGGGGGCGGCGGTCTACATGAGCCGTTACGTCGACGGGGAGATCAAGGTCACCCAGATGGCGACGGGGCCCGAGACGCCGGCGGTCAACGAGTGGGTGGACTTCCGGGTCTCCGCGCACGCCTCCGCGATCGGCAAGAGCCTGCTCGGGCAGCTCGACATGAACGGGCGGCGGGACCATCTGTCGCGGCACAAGATGGCGCGGCTCACGTCCCGGACGATCACGAACGAGAAGGTGCTGCTCTCGCACCTCGCGGCGCAGCCGGCGACGGTTCCGGTGCTCGATCTTCAGGAGTACGCCGTCGGCACGGTGTGCGCCGCCGTTCCCATCACGGCGGGCGCGTCGGTCGGCTGCCTCGCGCTCTCCCTCCCGGTCGAGCACGCCCACCGCCTCCACGACGCGGCCGAAACGTTGAACAAGGAGGCGGCCCCCGTCCTCCTGTCCCTGACGATCTGACCGCGGCACCACCTTCACGCCTCGGGGCGCTGCCCCGGCCCCCGCGCCTCAATCGCCGGCGGGGCTCGATGTGCCCACCCGCCCGGACGTGTCAGCCTCAGCCGCCCCTACGCCTCGGGGCGCTGCCCCGGACCCCGCTGCTCAAGCGCCGCAGGGGCTGGTTTTCCCCCGGCACGACGAAGGCCCCCGCCGGTAGCGAGGGCCTTGCGTTCGGTGCGCCATCAGGGACTCGAACCCCGGACACGCGGATGCTGCATCCCCCGGGGGACAACCCCCGGACCCCCAGCCGCACCCCTCCGCGACGGGCACACCGCAGCCGCTCACACACGACCGAGGCCCTCCGCCGTAGCGAAGGGCCTCACGTCTGGTGCGCCATCAGGGACTCGAACCCCGGACACGCGGATTAAGAGTCCGCTGCTCTAACCAACTGAGCTAATGGCGCCGGTTGACGAGGTAAATACTACCTGGCCTCAGGGGGTGCTTTTGACCACCGGGGTCACAGGGGTCACGGAGGGGTGAGGAGGAAGGTGCGGTCGTGGGCGGCGTAGGTGGCGGTCAGGGTTTTGTGGTCGGTCTCGGTGAAGGGGCGGTAGGACGGTTCGCCGGGCGGCTGCCAGTAGAGGTCGCCGCCAGTCCAGAAGCCCTCGCGGCGCAGCTCGCCCCTGCGGACCTTGTTCGTCGCGGTCACCGGCATCCGGTCGACGACCCGGACGAACCGGGGCCGCATCTTCGTGCCCAGGTCCGGCTGGGCGAGCAGGAAGGCGTCGAGGCGGGCCGGGTCGAAGGCGACGCCTTCGCGGAGCGCGACCGTCGCCATGACCTGGTCACCGGCCACCGGGTCCGGCACCCCGTACACCGCGACCGCCACCGCGTCGTCCCAGCGCGCGAGGATGTTCTCGATCATGGCGGGGGCGAGGTTCTCGCTGTCGACGCGGATCTTGTCGTCGCCGCGCCCCGCGAAGTACAGGAACCCGTCCGCGTCCCGGTAGAAGTGGTCGCCGGTCCAGTACCAGCCGTTCTCCCGCACCCGCTCCGCGTACGCGACCTCGTTGCGCCAGTACCCCTCGAAGGGTGAGCGGCCCCGGTTGACCAGCTCTCCGATCGCGGAGGTGCCGTTGACGAGGCGGCCCGAGTCGTCGAAGCGGGCCGGCGGGCACTCCGCCTTCGTCTCCGGGTCGAGGACCACGAGGTCGCTGCCCGGCGCCGCACGCCCGATCGCCCCGACGGGGGTGTCGGCCGTCCGCTGCACCGCGGCCCCGCCCTCCGACGACCCGTACCCCTCGACGAGCCGCACCCCGAACCGCTCCTCGAACCGCGCCGCGTCCACCGCCCCCGCCTCGGTGCCGAACCCCATCCGCAGCGGATTGTCCCGGTCGTCCGGCCGCTCCTCCGTGGCCAGCAGGTACTGCACGGCCCGCCCCACGTACGTGAAGTACGTCGCCCCGAACCGCCGGACGTCCCCCAGGAACCCGGACGCCGAGAAGCGACGGCGCAGCGCCACCCCGGCGCCCGCCGCGACGGCCGGCGCCCAGTCCGCGATCACCGCGTTGCCGTGGAAGAGCGGCATGCAGACGTAGTGCACGTCGTCGGCGCGCACGCCGAAGCTGTCGACCAGGGACCGCCCGGCCGCCGCGAGCCGCCCCTGCGAGCAGAGCGCCGCCTTGGGCGCCCCCGTCGACCCGGACGTGAAGTAGAGGAGCATCCGGGTGCCGGGCCCGACCCGCCCCGCCACCTCCGGCTCGGCGCCCTCGTACGACGCGAGCAGCTCCCCGTACGCGTCCGTGTCGGTCACCAGGATGCGTACGCCCGGCAGGTCGAGGCCGTCGAGCAGCGGGAGGTGGGCCCGCTCGGTGACCAGGACGCGGCATTCGGTGTGGGTGATGTCGCGGGCGAGCTCGGCGCCGCGCCGGGTGGGGTTGAGCCCGGCGACGGCGGCCCCGGAGAGCGCGGCGGCGCCGAGCCACTGGGGGAACTCGGGGGTGTTGTCGAGGAGCAGTCCTACGTGCGGTTCCGCCGCGCGCGGCAGCAGCTCGCCGAGGAGTGCGGCGCGGGCCGCCGCCCCCGCCGTGACCTGGTGGTGGCTGAGGACCTGATCCTCGTACGCGAGTCCGGGCCTGTGGTCGCCCCACCGCTCCTGGATCAGCTCCGCGAAGGTGCGCGTCATGGATCCCATGGCCGCGCACCATAATTGACGTACCGTCAGATGTGGAGGGTGTCGACGGTCGCTCGTCCGGTGGACCCCGGCGCGTCGTGGGGTGGCGCGCCGGGGTTCACGGGCTCAGAACGTGACGTCCGAGCACGCGTAGAACGCGTTCGCCGTGTCCGCGACCGTCCACACCGCGAGGATCACGTGGTGGCCCGACTTCCCGGAGGGCAGCGTGCCGGAGTGCGAGAGCGTCGCGGGCGGCTGGCCGCTGAACGGGACGGTGAGGAACGGTGTGGTGTTCAGGGCCGACCGGGTGAGCGGCTTGCTCTGGTCCCAGCCGTCCTTGGTGATGTAGTAGCGGAAGTCCGTGGTGGAGTGCCGCGCGGTGAACTGCCAGCGGAACGTGTAGCTCTGACCGCCCGTCACCTTGGTCGTCGGCCAGGCATTGCCGTTGGGCTGCTTGGGCTGGTCGAGCGCGCTGAAGTTGCCGTGCCCGGCGGAACAGATCTTGCCGTCCGCGGGCCCCGCCGCCGGGAAGCCCTTGGGGCCCTCGACGCTCTGCGGCTCCCACTGGATGTCGCCGCAGCCGCTGACGCCGCCGTTGGCGCACAGCTTCTGCCTGCTGACGGGCAGGTCGGTGTAGCCGTGCCCGCTCGCGCCGCCCGCGGAGAGCGCGAACGCCCCCGCGGTCGTCAGTCCGAGCAGGGCCGCGTACGCCTTCGTACGCTTCGAGGTCTTTCGCATGCTGCCGCTCCTGGGGGGTGTCGGGAGTGCCGGAAGCCGTGCGCACAGCGATGGTTCAGGTCTAGACCAACGCACAATGTAGAGCGGCCCGTTGGGCATGTCCAGACCAATCGCGATTCCCGGCGGGAGCCCTTCCGCCCACCCCCCCTGGGCGTCAGTCCCCCTTGCCCGTGTAGAACGCCACCGTCAGGTCCTTCACGAGCAACTTCCGCTCGTAGTCGTCGAGATCGACGAGACCGCGGGCCGTCAGCCGGGTCACCGTGTCCTCCACCGAGTCCACGACCGACGTGAGCAGCGAGTCGCGGTGCCGCGCGTCCAGGGCCGCGATCCGTCGGCGCCGCATCGCCGCGGCCACCTCCGGCTCGTACTCGATCCGCGTGGGCTGCGCCGAGAAGACCTCGACGCCGACCGCCGCGGCGTCCTCCGCGAGACGCCTGGTGAGCAGGTCGCCGATGGCCTCCGCGTTGCGCAGCACCGGCGCGTCCCGGTCGCCGACCTCGGCGGGCAGCCGGGAGAGCACCCGCGCGAGCCCCGTCTCCACGCACTCGCGCAGATACGTCTCGTGGTCGTCGGTGCCGTGCGTCGCGCGCGCCGTGTCCTTGATCCGCCACGAGACGAGCACGACGACGCGCAGCGCCTCGCCATTGGTGTCGACCGCCGGCATCGGCTCGCTGCGCCAGTGCCGCAGGCGCAGGTCGATCCGGCGGCGCAGGAGCAGCGGGTTCAGCCACAGCAGCCCCGTCCTGCGCACGGTCCCCCGGTACCGGCCGAAGCGCGTGAGCACCCAGGCCCCGCCGGTGCGCCCGCGCGCGAGCCCGCCGACGCCGAACAGGGCCAGCGCGCAGGAACCGGCGAGCGCCGCCCACTGCGCGGGGCCGAAGCCCGCGCCCGCGGCGACGTCGAGGCCCGCGAGCTCCGTCATGATCCGGGGCAGCTCCCCCGCCCAGCCGAGCGAGGCGGCGGCGCCCGCCGCGCCCGCGGCCCCGCCGAGCACCCCGAACGCGCCGGGCAGCGCACGTGCCCGCCGCTCCTCGATGCCGGGTTCGGCGGTCGGCGCGGGGCGCGGCGGGGTGACGGTGGCGGTCGCCGGGAGCGGTCGCCGCGGGGACTTCCCGGCACCGCGCTCGACCTGCGCCTTGGTGACGACCGCGGGCCGCAGCGGCACGGCCACCGGGTCCGGGTCGTCACGGAAGAGGAGGTGGACCGGGATCTCGGTGGTGGACTCGGTGCGGATGAGCCGCGCGGCGCGCGCCCCTCCGTCGGTTTCGCTCATGGAACCCTCCGCGTTGCGCATCATGAGAACAGCCGCCGCCAGGTCTCGGGGCCGGGGTAGCCGTCGGCGGCCTTGCCGCGCCAGCCCTGGGCGCGCTGGAAGGCCTCGACGTTGCGCCGGTCCGCCTCGGACCAGCGGGGACCCGGGCCCTTCGTGTAGAACTTGCCGAATCCTTTCTTCACCAGCTGCCTGCCCAGCCGGGTGACATCGGCGTTCTCGGCGCCGGGGCGGAACTTCGCCTTGCCGGGGAAGGCGGGCGCGGTCCCGGTGCGCTCGGCTCCGCCGCTGCCGCCCGCCGGGATGTCCCTGCCCTGCCCCTTCGTCAGGTACGACCAGGTCGTGGGGCCCGGGATGCCGTCCGCGTCCTTGCCGCTCCAGCCCTGCGCACGCTGGAACGCGCTGGTCGCCCTGCGGTCGGCGTCGCTCCAGCGCGGGCCGGGGCCCACCTTGTAGTAGCGCTTGCCGCCCCGCTCGACGAGCATCTTGCCGAGCCGGGTGACGTACGCGTTGTTCTTGCCCGGGCCGAAGTACTTGGCGCCCGGGAACGCCGACGAGGTCCCGCTCGATCCGGCGCTGCCGCCCGTGACGCCCTTGTAGCGGTACGCGACGTAGCTGCTGGAGTGGCTCCAGTACGCGTACGGGGTGGTCTGCACCCGCGTGCCGGGCCGCGTCTGCTCGTACGCGATGTACTGCGTACGGGAGGAGTTCGCCCAGCCGCCGAAGATCGTGACGTGCGAGCCCTTCTGCGGGTCGGACGGGTTGTGGAAGAGCAGGATGTCGCCCGGCTGGAGCTGCGCCTTCGTGATCCGGGTGCCGTACTGGGCGAGGCTGCCGGTCCACTCGTTGCCGGGCAGGCCCCAGGCCATGGAGACGAAGCCGGAGCAGTCCTGGCGGTAGCCGTCCTTCCAGTACTTGTCCATGTTGTACGGGACCTTGGCCGACACCCAGGTCTGGGCGCGGTCCATGATCGCGGCGCGGGAGGTCTTGCGGAGGGACGTGGGCTGGGCGATGTAGAGGGGGCCCGCGGCCGGGGCCGGGGCGCCGTGCAGGGGGCCGGTGCCGCCCTGCGGGGTGTCGCCGCCGGGGGCCGGGGTGGCCGGTCTGACCTCGTGGTGCTCGGTGGCGCCCGCCGGGGTGACCTGGAGTCCGCCGACGACGGTGCCGGCCGCGGCGGCGAGGGCCAGGGCGTGGCGGGCGCCGACCTTGGTGCGCGGCGGGTGCGGTACGGCGCGCCGCCACTCGGCGCAGCCGGCGCAGTCGCAGTCCTCGGCGGGGTCGACGTCCTCGAAGACCGGGGCGCGCAGGGGCTCCGCCGTGTCCTCGTGATCCATGCGCTCCATGCGATTCCCCTCACACTCCGGTGCCGGACTTTGGAATAACGAGCCTCGATTTCGCACGCTCGAAGCGTCTCAACTGTCCCGACAAATCGCATGTTGACGGTCTGAATGATGGAAATCGCCAGAAATTACCCTCACCCTCGGCGTGTCGAGTGGTCAGGAGCACCCCGGAGGGTCGGGTAAAGTTATGCACGTCGACAGGCGCCATTAGCTCAGTTGGTTAGAGCAGCGGACTCTTAATCCGCGTGTCCGGGGTTCGAGTCCCTGATGGCGCACCCGAAGACAAAGGGCCCTCCGCTTCCACGGAGGGCCCTTTTCGCGCGCCTCCCTTCCGGTCGCCCCCCACACCCCCGCGAGGGAGCCGGGGCCGAGCCCCACCACCCCCCTTCGGCGAGAGTCGGCAAATCAAGCCCCTGCGGCGATTGAGCAGCGGGGGCCGGGGCGGAGCCCCGAGGCGTAGATCCGTGGGGGCCGGCTCTCCCGGTGCGGATGGGTAAAACAAGCGCCCGCGGCGATGGGGCAGCGGGGAACCGTGGCCGGTGAAACGGTGGGGGCAGAACCGGTAAAGGGCATGTTTCGGGCTTGCGATCATGAACCGGGGCACAGCACTCTGTCATTCCCAAGATGCTTGCGGTACAGGGCAGTTGAATGGGCTCCGTGACACTCCGGGCCCAACCACCGGTTGCCGATCGCGCGGGGAGGGGGCCCCGCCCATGAACCGATGTCGAGGGGGGCATCATGCAACCGGAAGGCCGCCCAACCAGTCTTACTCCGGTAAGGGTGGGACGGTGGCCCGCCAGTGATACGTCCGGGGGCACGGTCGAGGGGAGCCCGTTCCCCGGGCGCAGGACCGACGACCACGCGGTGACGCGTGCGGGGGGATGACTCATGACGTCGACGCCGACGGGCGCCCGACCGGAATTCGACCCGTCCGAGACGACCCAGCTGCGCGTGCCACCGCACCGCACGGGCGGTTTCCGGCGCATCAGAAAATCGCTGCCGCGCTACGACTACGAGCACTACAGCCGCCTCGCCGGGCCCCTGACCCAGCCCGACCCGGACAAGCCGTACAAGGTGCGCTACCGCTCGCTGCTCTCACAGGAGCCGCACAGGATCCGGGCCGCGCTGATGCTGGGCGCGGCCCCGCTGCTCTCCCTCGTCCTGCTGTTCTGGCTGATGCAGCCCGAGCACTGGACCGAACGGGACTACCCGGCCTACGACTTCCTGCCGGCCCTCGACATCGTGATGCTGGTGGCGATCGGCCTCATCGAGTTCTTCCGCTGCATGAACGTGCTGTCGAACGCGCACGCGACCCTGGTCGCCCGTGACCCCGTCCCCGTCGTCCCGGAGACCGGCACGCGCGTCGCGTTCCTCACCTCGTTCGTGCCCGGCAAGGAACCGCTCGAGATGGTCACGAAGACCCTGGAGGCCGCGGTCAAGCTGCGCCACCGGGGCCTGCTGCACGTCTGGCTGCTCGACGAGGGCGACGACCCGGCGGTCAAGGAGGTCTGCGCCCGCCTCGGCGTGCACCACTTCTCCCGCAAGGGCGTCGCGAAGTGGAACCAGCCGAAGGGCCCGCACCGCGCCAAGACGAAGCACGGCAACTACAACGCCTGGCTCGACGCGCACGGCGACGACTACGACTACTTCGCCTCGGTCGACACCGACCACGTGCCGCTGCCGAACTACCTGGAGCGGATGCTCGGCTTCTTCCGCGACCCCGACGTCGGCTTCGTGATCGGCCCTCAGGTCTACGGCAACTACGACAACTTCATCACCAAGGCCGCCGAGTCCCAGCAGTTCCTCTTCCACGCGCTGATCCAGCGCGCGGGGAACCGCTACGGCGCCCCCATGTTCGTCGGCACGTCGAACGCCGTGCGCATCAAGGCCCTCAAGCAGATCGGCGGCCTGTACGACTCCATCACGGAGGACATGGCGACCGGCTTCGAGATCCACCGGCACCGCAACCCCGCCACCGGAAAGAAGTGGCGTTCCGTATACACGCCGGACGTGCTCGCGGTCGGCGAGGGCCCGAGCGCCTGGACGGACTTCTTCACCCAGCAGATGCGCTGGTCGCGCGGCACGTACGAGACGATCCTCAAGCAGTACTGGAAGGGCTTCTTCACGCTCCCGCCGAGCAAGCTCTTCAACTACACGATGATGATCATCTTCTACCCGATGGCCGCGATGAACTGGATCCTGGCGGCGCTGAGTTGTGCGCTGTTCCTGGGCCTCGGCGCCTCCGGCGTGAACATCGACCCGACGATCTGGCTGATGCTGTACGGCAACGCGTCGGCGCTCCAGATCGGCCTCTACGTGTGGAACCGCCGGCACAACGTCTCGCCGCACGAGCCGGAGGGCTCCGGCGGCGTGGCCGGCATGGTGATGTCCGCGCTCTCGGCCCCGCTGTACGCGAAGGCGCTGTTCGACGCCGTGCTGCGCCGCAAGAGCAAGTTCGTGGTGACCCCCAAGGGCGACTCGGCCAGCCCCGACCGCTGGTTCGGGACGTTCCGCTACCACTGGTACTTCATCCTGGTCTTCGCCGCGTCGATCGCCGCCGGCTTCGTCTTCGGCCACTCCCACCCCGCGATGATCACCTGGGCCTCCTTCGCCCTGCTGATCACCGCCGCCCCGATGTTCGCCTGGCGCTACATGATCCGCCAGGAGAAGAAGAAGCCGAAGACGTCGGGTTCCGCGCGGCACGAGCCGCCGGAGCAGCAGGCGCCGCCCGCGCGGACGCACACCGCGCCGCAGCAGAAGCCGAGTTGGGCGGCCCAGCCGCACGACGGGGGTGCGCGGGTGGACTGGGGCAACGAACAGACCACGCAGATTTCCCTGGGGGGACGTAACAAGTGAAAGACGGTGCGAGCCGCCGCCGTGCCCGGCGCATAGTCATCGGCACGGTGGTGGTCCTGGCGCTGGCCGGGATGAACGGACCCTGGCTGTACCGCTTCGGATCGGCCAAGTACCACGAGTACAAGATCAACAGACCGGAGTACAAGGCCGAGAACGGGCACTGGGACGTCATCGAGTTCCCCCAGGACATGCGCCTGAACACGATTCACGCGGCGCTGCTCCACACCGGGAAGATCCTGCTCGTCGCCGGGTCCGGGAACAACCAGAAGAACTTCGACGCGAAGAAGTTCGACACCCGGCTCTACGACCCGGTGAAGAAGACCATCAAGAAGATCCCGACGCCGAGCGACCTGTTCTGCACGGGCCACACCCAGCTGGCGAACGGGAATCTGCTGATCGCGGGCGGCACCAAGCGCTACGAGAAGCTGAAGGGCGACGTCACCAAGGCGGGCGGCCTGATGATCGTGCACAACGAGGACCCGGACGCCCCCAAGACCATCAAGGCGGGCACGGTCTTCACCGGCAAGGAGAACGGGAAGTCGTTCGTCGCCAAGGACAACATCACGATCGAGCGCGCCAAGAAGGTCTTCGACAAGGCGACCGGCAAGTTCCTGCGCAACGACCCGGGACTCGGCCGCGTGTACGTCGAGGCGCAGCGCTCCGGCGCCAAGTACGAGACGGGCACCCAGGACAACTACCGGGTGCAGGGTCTGACCGGCCAGGACGCCCGCAATGTGTACGGCATCGCGCAGAAGCTCGCCCTGGACAAGAAGGACTTCCAGGGGATCAAGGACTCCTACGAGTTCGACCCGGTCGCCGAGAAGTACATCAAGGTCGACCCGATGAACGAGGCGCGCTGGTACCCGACGCTGACCACGCTCTCCGACGGCAAGGTCCTCTCCGTGTCGGGCCTCGACGAGATCGGCCAGCTCGTCCCGGGCAAGAACGAGGTGTACGACCCGAAGACGAAGAAGTGGACGTACCTGAAGGACATCCGCCAGTTCCCGACGTACCCGGCGCTGTTCCAGATGGAGAACGGGAAGATCTTCTACTCGGGCGCCAACGCGGGCTACGGCCCGGACAACGTCGGCCGTAAGCCCGGCATCTGGGATCTGCGGACCAACAAGTTCCAGAAGATACCCGGGCTCTCCGACGCCAATATGATGGAGACCGCCAACACGGTCGAGCTGCCGCCCGCGCAGGACCAGAAGTACATGGTGATCGGCGGCGGTGGCGTCGGCGAGTCCAAGCTGTCCAGCGAGAAGACCCGGATCGTCGACCTGAAGGACGCCGGCCCGAAGTTCGTCGACGGCCCGAAGCTCGACAAGGGGACGCGGTACCCGCAGGCCTCGATCCTGCCCGACGACTCGATCCTGGTCTCCGGCGGCTCGGAGGACTACCGCGGGCGCGGCGACTCCAACATCCTGGAGGCCCGCCTCTACGACACGAAGAAGAACACGTTCAAGCGGGTCGCCGACCCGCACGTGGGCCGCAACTACCACTCGGGCTCGCTGCTCCTGCCGGACGGCCGCGTGCTGTTCTTCGGCTCGGACTCGCTCTACGCCGACAAGGCCAACACCAAGCCCGGCACGTTCGAGCAGCGCATCGAGATGTACACGCCGCCGTATCTGTACCGGGACTCGCGGCCGACCCTGGAGGGCGGCCAGCGGACCGTCGCGCGGGGCGGCTCGGCGACGTACAAGACCGATCACGCGTCGTCGATCAAGACAGCGCGGCTGATCAGGCCGAGCGCGTCGACGCACGTCACGGACGTCGACCAGACGTCCATCGAGCTGGGTCTGAAGAAGTCGGCGGACTCGGTGACGGTGACCGTGCCGAAGAACCGGTCGCTTGTGGAGTCGGGCTGGTACATGCTGTTCGTCACCGACGACCAGGGGACGCCCAGCAAGGCGCAGTGGGTGCACGTGCCGTAGCCGCGACCTGGGCGCGGCCGAGAGGGCGGGAGGCGAACCTCCCGCCCTCGACGGCTATTTGGCCTCCGCCAGCTTCAGGGCGTACTCGCCCCACCACTCGCCCGCCTTCGGGCCGCCCTTGCAGGTGCCGTCGGACTCGCCGGGGCGCTTCACCCACAGGTACGCCTTGACCAGCGGGTCGCCGGTCTTCGTCGTCGGGTTCTCGCCGAGGGCGCGGCCCGGCGGATTGCACCAGCGCTCGTCGGCGGCGCCGCCTGTGTACGGGCCGTTGCCGTTGCGGCTGGTGTCGACCACGAACGGCTTGTTGCCGACCTTCGCCGACAGCTCCTTGCCGTACTTCACCGATTCCTCGGTGGTGTAGAAGTTCGACACGTTGACCGAGAAGCCGTCGGCCTGGTCGATGCCCGACCACTTCAGCGGCTCGAAGATCTGGTCCGGCTTGCCCCAGCCCGCGTTGCCCGCGTCGAGGTACACCGTGGTGTCCTTCAGCGACTTGAGCTTCGCGATGGCGCCCTTGAGCAGGTCGTAGCGCTCCTCGTGGAACTGCTCGGGCGTGCAGTTGTCCACCATGTGCTGCACCGCGTCGGGCTCCAGGATCACCGTCGCGGGGCGGTCCCCGATGCCGGCCGCGACCTGGTCGATGAACTGCCGGTACGCGTTGCCGTCGGCGGCGCCGCCCTGCGAGTAGTTCCCGCAGTCGCGGTGCGGAATGTTGTAGACGACGAGCAGCGCGTCCCTGTTCGCCTTCTGGGCGGCCTCGGTGAAGCCGCGCGCCTGCTCCTCCGCGTTCTCCGGCAACAGCCATTCGCCGCTGGGCTGTTCGGCTATCTTGCGGACCTTCTCGGCCTCGGCGTCCTTGCCGTCCTCGGCGAGCGCCGCCACGGCCTTCGCCGCCTTGCTGTCGGGGTTGACCCAGAACGGGTCGGCGCCCTTGGGCTGCTGACGCACCGGGGAGGCCGCGCCCTCCCCTTCCTTGTCCCCACCGCCGGAAGAGCACGACGAACATGTCGCCACGAGCAGCGCCGCCCCCACGACGACCGCTCCAGCCCTCGATTTCCGGTACATCCACTCCCCCTTGGGTGCACTGTCTGGCCCTCAATCGTGGCATACGCCCCGCTCGTGCCACGAGCGCCCGCGGCGCTTGTCAAGGACCTGTTACAGCGCACCGTGCCGTTCTAGAGTCGGGACGAACGGCCCCAGCCCTCGGCCTTCCGACCGGATCGACCATCGCGCCTCCCGCGCAGGGGCCGGGCCCTCCCGCAGCCGCGGCCCGCGTGGTCGAGGAGCCGGTCCGGCCGGCGGCCCCGGGGGGAGCAGGCTGCCGGCCGGGCCCGGCGCCTGAGGCTCAACCAGCGGTGCCGGCCGCCCCGTTGAGGCCCGACAGGTACGCGGAGACGACGACGTTCGCGGTGTACGTGCCGGAGGCCCGGTCGAAGCGGCCGCCGCAGGTGATGAGGCGGAGCTCGGCGCGGTCCGACTGGTGCGGCCCGTACGCCTTGGCCGCGTCGAAGTTCTCCCGGGAGAACACCCGTACGTCGTCGACGGTGAACTCGGCGACGGAGCCGTCGGCCCGCGTCACCCGCACCGTGTCGCCGGGCTTCGCCTCGCTGAGGTGGTAGAAGACGGCCGGCCTCGTGTCGGTGTCGACGTGCCCCACGAACAGGGCGGTGCCGCGCTCCCCCGGCTCGGCCCCCGCGCCGTACCAGCCGACGACTCCGGCGCGCGCGTACGGCGGCGGGTCGACGGCGCCGCCCGCGTCGAGGCCGCGCGGCACGACGGGGGCCCTGACCTTCAGCGCGGCGATGTCGACGCGCTGCGGGGCGGCGCCCGCGTCGGGGTGGTGGGCGGCCGGCAGGTCGACGTCGGCGGGGCGGCCGACGGCGGCGGCGTCCCCGGTCGTCGGCGAGGACAGGTTCAGGTCGGTCGCGCCGCGGCCCCACAGCCACAGGCCGAGCAGCAGCACCACCCAGGCCACTCCGGTGAGGAGCCGCCCGGCGCCCTGCGACCGGTCACCCATGGCGCGCTCAGTGCCTCGTCGGCGAACCCGGTGCCCTGCGGCGGCGCACGCTGCGGACGGCCACGGCGACGGCGGCGACCGCTGCGAGGCCGAGGCCGATGAGCGCGTGCCGGGTGCCGGGGCCCTCGCTGGGGGCGGCGGCCGGGTTGCCCTGGACGGCAAGGGCCTGCTGCTGCGGGGCGGTGCCGCCGCCACCCGCGTGCACGAGGGCGGTCGGGGACGGCGTGGCCGGGGTGTCCGCCTCGACCACGTGGAGCGTGCCGGTGACCTTGCCCTCGACGCCGTCGCAGGTCACGGTCACCGGGTAGGCGCCGGGTGCGGTGGAGGACGTGACGCGGGCCTCGGCGAACAGGGTGGGCTCGTCGGCGGAGGGCGCGAGCCGGGCGTCGGAGGCGAAGGCGGTGGAGCGAGCGGTGCCGGTGGTGCCGTCGCAGCCGGTCACCCGCAGATCGACGTCGGTGCCCGCGGGCGCCGACCGGGGTGTGGCGGCGATCGAGCCGCCGTCGTCGTCGGCCGCGAAAGAGCCGGTGGCGGGTGCTGTGACCAGGGCGGCCGCCCCGGCGACACTGACAGCAAGCAGTCCTGCACGCATCGTGAACCTCCTCTAAGGCAGGGTCGCGCCTGTGGCCGCGTTCCGCATCCCGAGAGGCTCCGGTGGCAGGTCACACCTGGCGGGGCAGGTGAATACGATGGCAGTCAGTCGATCCTGAGCCGAGGAGTCCGCACACATGGCAGAGCCCAAGCCCATCGCATCGTGGCTGACCGACATGGACGGGGTCCTCATGCACGAGGGGGTGCCGATCCCGGGCGCGGACGCGTTCATCAAGAAGCTGCGGGACTCCGGCAAGCCGTTCCTCGTCCTCACGAACAATTCCATCTACACGGCCCGTGACCTGCACGCCCGCCTCAACCGCATCGGTCTCGAGGTCCCTGTCGAGAACATCTGGACGTCCGCGCTCGCGACGGCCCGGTTCGTGAGCAGCCAGCGGCCGAACGGGACGGCGTACGTGATCGGCGAGGCCGGTCTGACGACGGCGCTGCACGAGGCCGGGTACATCCTGAGCGACTCGGACCCCGACTTCGTGATCCTGGGCGAGACCCGTACGTACTCGTTCGAGGCGCTCACGAAGGCGATCCGGCTGATCAACGGCGGGGCCCGGTTCATCGCCACCAACCCCGACAACACGGGCCCGTCCACGGAGGGCGTGCTGCCGGCGACGGGTTCGGTGGCGGCGCTGATCACCAAGGCGACCGGCAAGGACCCGTACTTCGTCGGCAAGCCCAATCCGCTGATGATGCGGACGGGGCTGAACGCGATCGGGGCGCACTCGGAGTCGAGCGCCATGATCGGCGACCGGATGGACACCGACGTGCTCGCGGGCCTGGAGGCCGGCATGACGACGTATCTCGTCCTGACGGGGCTCACGAGCACGTCCGACATCGACCGCTTCCCGTTCCGGCCGACCAAGGTGGTCGACTCGATCGCGGACCTCGTCGACCTGGTCTGACGCCGGTGCCGTGCGGCGGCCGGGGGCTCAGCTGCCGGTCGCCGTCTTCCAGTCGTCGACGTACGTCTGGAGGTTCTCGGCGACGTCGTCCCAGTCCGGCTCGAAGATCTCCACGCCGTCCATGACCTTGGCGAGGGCGACGGCGTCCGCGTCGGTGGCCTTGACGTCGGTGCGCGGGGAGAAGCCGCCGCCGACGGAGCTGACCTCGCGCTGCTGCTTCTCGGCGAGCATGAAGTCCAGGAGCTTCTTGCCGTTGGCGGTGTGCGGGGCGTTCTTCACGAGGCCGCCCGCGTACGGCAGGGCGAACGAGGTCGGCTTCCCCGAGCCCTTCTTCGGGAACCAGATGCCGAGGTTGGGCATGTCCTTGGCCTGCGCGTAGTTCATCTGCACATCGCCGTTGGCGACGAGGAGTTCGCCCTTGTCGACCTTGGGGGCGAGCTTTCCCGTGGAGGCGGACGGGCCGACGTTGTTGGCCTGGAGCTTCTTCAGGTAGGCCATGGCCTGCTCCTTGCCGCCGAAGTCGTGGATGGCCTTCACGAGGAGCGCGGTGCCGTCGCCCGCGACGCCGGGCGTGGAGTACTGGAGCTTGTTCTTGTACTGGGCGTCGAGGAGCTGCTCCCACGTGGTGGGCGGCGTCTTCAGCTCCTTCTTGTTGTGGATGAAGCCGAAGTAGTTGTTGACGACGGCCGTCCAGGTGCCGTTCGCCGCCTTGTCGGCGCCGTCGACCCGGTCGGAGCCCTTGGGCGCGTACTTCGCCAACAGGCCCTTCTCGTCGGCCTGCTGGATGAACGGCGGGAGGGTGACGAGGACGTCGGCCTGCGTGTTGACCTTCTCGCGGACGGCGCGCTGCACCATCTCGCCGGAGCCGCCCTCCACGTACTCGACCTTGATGCCGGTCTTCTTGGTGAAGTCCTTGAAGACCTTGTCGTACCAGCCGTCGCCGTTCTCGCCCTTGAGGCCGTCGGCGCTGTAGACGGTGACGGTCTTCTCGTCGGCCGCGGCGGTGCCGCCGCCGCAGCCGGTCAGGGTCGCGGCGAGGGCGAGGCTGCCGGTGACGGCGGCGACGGTGGTGAGCGTGTGCTTGCGCATGGCGTGATGAACTCCCGTAGCAGGGTGGCTGTTTCAGCGGTACGAGGCCTTGGTGCGGATCCGCGAGAAGGCCAGGAGGACGAGCAGGGTGGCGGCCATCAGGACGACCGCGATCGCGGAGCCGGTGAACAGGGAGCCGCGGTCGGTCGTGGCGTAGATCTGCACGGGCAGCGGCATCCAGTCCGGCGGGTAGAGCATCATCGTGGCGCTCAACTCGCCCATGGACAGGGCGAAGCAGAGGCCGGCGGCGGCGTTCAGGGCGGGAAGCAGCAGCGGCAGCTTCACCTTCCACAGGACGTACGCGGGCCGGGCGCCGAGGGAGGCCGCGGCCTGCTCGTAGGCCGGGTCGAGGCGCTGGAGCGCGGCGGACACCGACTGGTACGCGAAGGCGGTGACCAGGATCGTATGGGCGATGATCACGATCCAGCGGGTGCCGTTGAGCAGCATCGGGGGCCGGCTGAACGCGACGAGGACGGCGAGCCCCACGACCACGGACGGCACGGCGACCGGCAGCACGAACAGCGCGTCGAGGAGGCGCCGTCCGCGCTTGCGCAGCGTGGCGGCGGCGAGCGCGGCCCACCCGCCGACGACGAGCGCGAGGACGCTCGCGGCGACGGCCGTGACCAGGCTGGTGGTCAGGGCGCTCAGCGAACTGCCGCTGGTGGCCGCCTCGTAGTGGCCGGCGGTGAACCCGGAGGGCAGCGCCCCCGACCAGTTCGTGGCGAAGGACGCGGCGAGCACGACGAGAAGCGGCAGAGCGAACAAGGGAAGGAACAGCACGAAGAAGACCACCCAGGCGACCCAGCGGCCGGTCTTGCTATGGACGAGCACGAGGATTCGCCTCCTGATGGAGAGCGCGCACGAGGGGCGCGGAGCGGTGTCGATCGGCTGCCGCCGCGCGAGGCGCGGCGGCCGGCGGCAGGTCCTCGGGCGAGGGGCGCCCGCTTCCGACCCACGAGGCGGAGCGCCTATGTACGAGCACGGCGGCTCACCACCCTGTAGAGGCCGTAGAGGCCCACGGAGACGAGGACGTTGACGACGGCGACGACGCAGGCGCCCGGGTAGTCGGACTCGAGGATCGCCTTGCTGTAGACGAGGGTCGGGAGCGTCGTGACGCCCTTGGCGCCGGTGAACAGGACGATGCCGAACTCGTTCAGGCACAGGACGAGGACCAGCGAACCGCCGGCCGCGAGCGCGGGCAGCGCCTCCGGCAGGATCACCTGCCGCACGATCCGGGCGGGCCGCGCCCCGAGCGACGCCGCGACCTCCAGCTGCGCCGTCTCCACCTGCGAGAACGCGGCGAGCAGCGGGCGCATCACGAACGGCGTGAAGTACGTGATCTCGGCGAGCAGCACGCCCCACGGCGTGGCCAGGAACTGGAAGGGCCCGGTGGCCGCGCCGGTGACGTCCGTCCACAGCCCGTTGGCCATGCCCACCTGCCCGTACACGAACAGCAGGGCGAGGGTGATCAGGAAGGAGGGGAAGGACAGGAAGACGTCGATGAAGCGGGCGACAGCCTTGGCGCCGGGGAACGGCACGAAGGCGACGATCAGCGCGAGCGCGAGGCCGAGGACGAGGCAGCCGACCGTGGACCCGACGGCGAGCCACACCGTCGTGCCGAGCGCCTCGCGGAACGCGCCGGACGCGAAGACGTCGGCGTACGGCTCCAGGGAGGTGCCGCCGGTGTCGGGGGTGAGCGACTGCCGGCCGACGAGGAAGAGCGGGTAGAGGAAGACGACGGCGAGCGCGGCGACGGGCGGCAGCGCCCATATCCAACCGTTGTTCCTGGTACGGGACGTGGCGGCGCCCTGCCGGGGCGCGGCGAGGGTGGCGCTAGCCATGGGCTCCCACCCCCGCGGTGAGGAGTACGGCATCCTCCGGCGCGAAGTGCACGGTGACGCGCTCCCCCAGCGACGGCGGCTCGCGCAGTTCGCGCAGGTCGGCCTTGACGCGGTGGCCCTCGACGTCGACGTACAGGCGGTGCGTGGAGCCGCGCCACTGGACCTCGGCGACCTCGCCCGTCAGGGAGTTGGGGCCCTCGCCGAGGCCGACGTGGTGCGGGCGCACGCACAGGGTGGCCGTGGCCCCGGCCGCGATGTCCTGGGTCGGGACCTTCAGCTCGGCGCCGCCGAAGGAGACGGTGTCGGTGCCGACCCGTACGGGGAGCAGGTTGGCGTTGCCCACGAAGGAGGCGGTGAACTCGGTGCGGGGCCTGCGGTACAGGTCCTGGGGCGTGCCGACGTCCTGGAGGCGGGCCTTGTCCATGACGGCGATGCGGTCGGCGAGGGTGAGCGCCTCGACCTGGTCGTGGGTGACGTACAGGATCGAGACGTCGGGCAGTTCGCGGTGCAGCCGGGCGAGTTCGGCGAGCATTCCGGAGCGGAGGGTGGCGTCCAGCGCGGAGAGCGGCTCGTCGAGCAGCAGCACTCCGGGGCGCACGGCGAGGGCGCGGGCGATGGCGACGCGCTGCTGCTGGCCGCCGGAGAGCTCGCGCGGGTAGCGCTTGGCGTAGGCGGCCATGCCGGTCAGCTCGAGAGCCTCGGCGACACGCCCCGGGATCTCGTTCTTCGGCACCTTCTGCGCCCTCATCCCGAAGGCCACGTTGTCCTCGACGCGCAGGTGTGGGAAGAGGGCGTACTGCTGCACGACCATGCCGATGCCGCGGCGGTGCGGGGGCAGGTCGGTGACGTCGCGGTCGCCGAGCAGCACCCGTCCCGAGGCGGGGCGCACGAACCCGGCGACGGCGCGCAGCGCGGTGGTCTTCCCCGAGCCCGACGGGCCGAGGAGGGCCATCACCTCGCCGGGCTCGACGGTCAGGTCGAGGGAGTCGAGGACGGTGGTGC
The DNA here is from genome assembly GCF_052245995.1 of Streptomyces sp. SDT5-1. Classification (NCBI taxonomy): domain Bacteria; kingdom Bacillati; phylum Actinomycetota; class Actinomycetes; order Kitasatosporales; family Streptomycetaceae; genus Streptomyces; species Streptomyces sp. SDT5-1. The sequence goes on from NZ_CM125963.1 coordinate 3,498,663, forward strand.
CGCCGTACGCGACCGAGACCCGGTCGAACCGGATGCCGCTCAGCTTCTGGTCGATGTCTCTCACGGCGGCCACGCTGCTGGCGGCGGGTGTCCCTCGCGGAGCGGCGCGGCAACGGGACGGTGAACGGGCACCCAAGCTTGGCCCAGACCCGTTACGTTTCCGTTATTCACCCGCGGCACCGTTGGTCAACTGGCCTCCAGGGACCGGGGGTTACCGGGCGTCCGGCCCCAAACGCGCGGTGAACGAGAACCGGTCCCCGCGGTAAAGCGTCCGCACCCGCTCCGTGGCGCGGCGCCCGTCGTCGTACGAGATCCGGTGGATGAGCAGCATCGGCAGCGCGGGCGGCGTGCCGATGAGCAGGGCCTCGCGCGGGGTCGCGAGCACCGTCTCGATGCGCTCGTCGGCGGAGCCGAACTCGATGCCGAGGCGGTCGTGGACGTACGAGTAGAACGAGGAGTCGGGGTCGAACTCGACGTCGAGGCGCGGCACCCGGGACACCGGGACGTAGGTCGACTCCAGGCCCACCCGCTCGTCGTCGGCGAGCAGCACACGCTCCATGTGCCAGACGGGTTCGCCGCGTTCCAGGCCGATCTCGGTGGCGAGGGCGGGCGGGCACGGGAAGCGTTCCAGGCCGATGAGGGTGCGGCCGGGGCGCCGGCCCTGCCTGCGGACGCCCTCCGTGTACGAGGCGAGGGAGAGCGGCTGCGCCAGTTTCGGGCCCGCGACGACGGTGCCGCGGCCGTGCCGCCGCAGCCGGCCTTCGAGCAGCAGATCGCGCAGCGCCTGGCGCACGGTCTCGCGGGAGACCTCGTGGCGCAGGGCGAGTTCGCGCTCGGTGGGGAGAGTGTCGCCCTCGTCCAACTCCCCGATGAGCGCGGCGATGTGCGCCTTCACGGCGTAGTACTTGGGGATGCGACCGTGCTCGGGGATGCCGTCGCGCACGGGGGCGCCGGGGGCCTGGTCGTTCGGGTAGTCCACGCGGCGATGTTCGCAGACGCGGGTGAACGGGGCGGGGCGGGTGGCTCAGCGCGTGCGAGTGCGGAGGCGGCGGCCCACCAGGACGAGGGCGGCGCCCGCGAGGAGGAGGCTGCCGGAGGCGGCGGCGAGGCCGAGGCTCGTGCGGGTGCCGGTACGGGCCAGTTCCTCCGCCTTCTTCGCGAGGGCGGGGCCCGCGGGCTCCTCGTCGATGGCGAACGGGTAGGCGCGGGACTCGCCCACCCAGTCGCCGTCGTCGTCCTTGCGGCGGACCAGGGCGGCGGTGGCGGTGACGCGGTCGGGGCGGGTGGCGCCGGTGAACGCGAGACGGACGTCGACGGTGACGGTGTCGCCCGCGCCGACGGAGAACCCCGGGAAGTCGTCGAACACGCCGATGTTCTCGTCGCGGTCGGTGCGTTCCACGGTCGCCGGGCGCCAGCGGCCGGCGTCACGGAACTCCAGGCGGATGTGTTTCGGCGTCAGTTTCCGGCTGTCGTCGACCAGGACGAGGAGGGGGTGCAGGTCGGCGCAGCGGGTGGCGGTGGTGTTGGTCAGGGCGAGGGAGAAGTGCCGGGGCGTGTCGCCGGGGTGGTACATGGTGGGGCCGTCGGTGATGCGGGTGTCGACCGGGAAGTCGCCGCGCTTCGCGGAGGCGCAGGAGCGGGTGCCGGTGTCGGCGGTGGCCGGGACGGCCGTGAGGGCGAAGGTGGCGGTGGCGGTGACGCCGAGGAGGAACGGGCGACGCGGTCGCATGGAGGCCCTTCGCTGGTCGCGGACAGTCGTCCGCGATCACGCTCCCACTCGGAGCCCCGCGCCCGACCGCGCCACGCCCACGGGTCCCCCGTCCGGCCGAGGGCGAGGTCGCTACACGGAGTCGCGGCCGAACATCGGGGCCAGGATCATGTGGGCCGCGCCCTCCGCCGCCTGGGACTCGCCGCCGGGGGCCGCCCGGACGGGGATCGTGGGGGCGCCGCCCTCGCGGTGCGCCCGCGCGGCCATCACCCGCTCCACGCCCCGCACGAAGCACTCCTCGTGCGCCGCCACTGTCCGCCCGCCGAGCAGCACCGCGTCGATGTCCAGCAGGCTGACGAGGTTCGCCGCTCCCTCCCCCAGGACCCGCGCCGCCTCCTCCAGACCGCCGGAGGCGACCGCCGCGAGGCAGAGCGCCTCGATGCAGCCCCGGTTGCCGCACCCGCACACCGGACCGTCCAACTGGATGACCTGGTGGCCGAATTCGCCCGCCCCCGTGCGCGCGCCCCGGTACAGGGAACCGTCGAGGACGAGCCCCGCCCCCAGCCCCGTACCGAGATGCAGATACGCGAAGGAGCGCGCGCCCTCGCCCTCCAGCGCGAGCCCGAGCGCCGCCGCGTTCGTGTCCTTGTCCACGACGACCGGCAGCCCCAGCCGCTCGGCGAGCGCGTCGCGCAGCGGGAAGCCGTCCCACTGCGGAAAACCGGTCACCCGATGCAGCACCCCCGCCGCGTGGTCGAGCGGCCCCGGCACGGCGACCCCCACCCCGAGCACCGTCCGCGCCGCCTCCGCGTCGAGCAGCGCGTCCACCTCGCACGCCGCCGCCCCGAGCACCGCGTCGGCGCCCGCGCCCAGGTCGAGCGGCGCGCGGCGGGCCGCGACGACCGCACCGGACAGATCGGCGAGGACGGTGTGCAGCTCGTCGCGGTCCAGGTGAAGGCCGACCGCGTGCCCGGCCCCCGCGAGCAGCCGCAGCACCGTGCGCGGCTTGCCGCCCGTGGACGCCCTGCGCCCCGCCTCCACGGCGAGCCCGTCGGCCCGCAGCCGCGCCGTGATCTTGCTGACGGCCTGCGGCGTGAGCCCGGTGCGCTCGGCCAGCTCGAGACGGCTTATCCCGGGCTCCCCCGCGGTGCGCAGCAGGTCGAGCACGAGCGCCGCGTTGTGCCCGCGCAGGGCGCTCAGGTTCGCGCCCACGGTCGCCGCCATGGTCCTCCTCACGTGTGGGGTCACCCGTCCATTGTCCCTTGCGCTTGCACTTTGGCAACACCGTTGCTTAAGTGGGAGTCATGGAACGTAGGGAAGAACGCATGACCGGTACGGGTGCTCCCTCGCGCGTGGGCCTGATCGGCTACGGGCTGGCGGGCTCCGTCTTCCACGCCCCGCTGATCGCCGCCACCGACGGCCTGGTCCTCGACACGGTCGTCACGTCGAACCCCGAGCGGCAGGCCCAGGCCCGCGCCGAGCACGGCGACGACCTGCGCTTCGTCGACTCCCCCGACGACCTGTGGCAGCATGCGGACGAGCTCGACCTGATCGTCATCGCCTCGCCGAACAAGACGCACGTGCCGCTCGCGAAGGCCGCCGTCGCCGCGGGCCTCCCGGTCGTCGTCGACAAGCCGGTCGCCGGCACCGCCGCCGAGGCCCGCGAGCTCGCGGAACTCGCCGACAAGCGGGGCGTGCTGCTCTCCGTCTTCCAGAACCGCCGCTGGGACAACGACTTCCTGACGCTCCAGAAGCTGCTCGGCGAGGGCGAGCTCGGCGACGTCTGGCGCTTCGAGTCCCGTTTCGAGCGCTGGCGCCCGCACCCCAAGGGCGGCTGGCGCGAGTCCGGCGACCCGCAGGAGATCGGCGGGCTCCTGTACGACCTGGGCAGCCACGTCGTCGACCAGGCCCTGGTCCTGTTCGGTCCCGCCGTCTCCGTGTACGCCGAGTCCGATGTGCGCCGACCGGGCGCCGAGGCCGACGACGACACGTTCATCGCGATCACCCATGCGAACGGCGTCCGCTCCCACCTGTACGTCTCCGCCACCACCGCCCAGCTCGGCCCGCGCTTCCGCGTCCTCGGCTCGCAGGCCGGCTTCGTGAAGTACGGCCTCGACCCGCAGGAGGCCGCCCTGCGCGACGGGAAGCGTCCGGCGGCCGGCGAGCCGTGGGGCGTCGAGGGCGAGCCGCTGTGGGGCCGGGTCGGCTCCGGCGAGTCCCCGCTGACCGGCGGCGGCCGCCCGTACGCGACGGTCGACGGCGACTACCCGGCGTACTACGCCGCCGTGGCCGCGGCCCTGCGCGACGGCGCGCCCAACCCGGTGCCCGCCGGCCAGGCCGCCGACGCGCTCGACGTCCTGGAGGCGGCCCGCGTATCCGCCCGCGACGGTGTGACGGTGAAGCTGTGACGAACCCCGAGAACGCGCCGCAGATCCCCGAGCTGGAGGAGCAGGAGCGCCGCCTGGTGCTCGACTCCTTCACGTACGACGACGCGTGGGCCCTCGGCAATCTGCTGGTCGACCTGGCGCGCGAGCGGCAGGCGCCCGTCGCGATCGACATCACGCGCGGCGGCCAGCAGCTGTTCCACGCGGCGCTGCCCGGCTCGGCGCCGGACAACGACGCGTGGATCGCCCGCAAGCGCCGCGTCGTCGAGCGCTACCACGCCTCGTCGTACCTGGTCGGCAGCCGGTTCCGGGCCAAGGGCACGACGTTCGAGGACGCCTCGCGCCTCGACCCGGACACGTACGCGGCCCACGGCGGCGCCTTCCCGATCGCCGTACGGGGAGCGGGAGTCGTCGGCGCCGTCGTGGTCTCGGGCCTCCCTCAGGTCGAGGACCACAAACTGGTGGTCACGGCCCTGGAGCGGTTCACGAAGTAACCCTCCTGCGCCGCGCCGCCCAGACGGCCGCCGATCCGAGCGCGGCGGTCAGCGCCGCGATCCCTCCGATCACGACGGCCCCCGGCGACGTACCGGTGTCGGCGAGGTGTCCCCCGCCACCGCCGTACCCTCCGGCGTCCCCGCCGCCCCCGGTCCCGCCACCGTTGTCACCGCCGCCGGTGGACGGCGCCGGGGTGGAGTCGGAGGGGCTGGGGGTGGGCGTGGGGGTCGTCTCGCTCGGTCCAGGGGACGGGGTGGTCTCGCTGGGGCTCGGCGCCGGAGTCGTACGGGTCGGCGTGGGCGTGGGGATCGTGGGCGTGGGCGTGGGGGTCGCGGTCGTCTGTGTCGGCGTCGGCGTGGGGGTCAGGTGGGTCGGTGTCGGTGTCGGTGTGGGCGACTCGTCGCACGTCGGCAGGTCGCCGTCGAACGGGTACGCGTGGAGTTCCTGGCCCCCGCCGCCGCCCGCCGCGGACGTGTGGGTGAGCGAACCGGCGGTGTAGAAGCGGCCGTTGACCCCGGACATGGTCAGGGTCGTCGTGCTCGCCGGGTTGCCGACGAGCACGCTGCCAGAGAACTGCGTGCCGCCCGCGAGCTCCACGCCGCTCGCGTCGGGGAAGTTCCACAGCAGCCGGTCCCGCAGCTCGGCGGGGAGCATCCCCTCGTACGTGTTGATCCTCCGGGCGTCGCCGTACGCGTTGACCAGGACCGTGGCGCCCGACGGGATGCCCTCGAACCGGAAGCCGCCCATGCCGCCGCCCGCGGCGACCATGTCGAAGTCGATGTCGAAGACCTGGAGCCGGGAGCTGCCGTCGCCGGTGAAGACGGTGGTGTAGCCGTCGTTGACGGCGGTGCCGGTCGGGGTGCGGCGGGCGTCCCCGTCGTAGGCGTAGCAGTGGCTGGCGTCGGTGAGCTGCTGCCGCAGCGCCCGGTACGGGGCGGCGGCGTCGGGGTCGTGCACGGACTTCGACTCGACGGTGCCGTCGAGCGCGCCCGCGTACCGGGCGACCCCGTGCGCCGACGCGTCCTCCACGGCGACCCGCTCCCCCGCCGCGACGGACAGATCGCCGCCGGTGGTCAGGTAGTCGGTCCCGTCGTCCGGCGGCACGGAGGGCCTCCGGCCCCGGCTGCCTTGTCACCTGGGGCTTCCGGACGGAGTCCGGGAGGCGGGGCACGGGCGGCCCAGCACTGCGGCGGCCATCCGTCGGCACGGGCCCCGAGAGTGGCGGACGAGACCCGCACCACGGTTCTTTGGGCCAACGCCGTGAAGCCGCCCGCCCCGCCCTGCGCCCGTTCTTTGAAGCCCCTCCGGCGATTGAGGAGCGGGGCCCGGGGCAGCGCCCCGTGACCGCCCCCCACGGAGGGGGACACGGACAGATGCGGGGTGGGCAGGGCGGCGGTTCGGGGCGGCCGGGCACGCCGCGGCACGCGCGGTGCCCGGAACGCCCACCCGGCCCCGCGGAGCGGTTACGCGCCCTTGAGTTCCTGGCGCTGGTGGCCCAAGCCCTCGATCTCCAGTTCCACCACGTCGCCCGCCCGCAGATACGGCTTCGGCTCCGGCTGGCCCATCGCGACGCCCGCGGGCGTGCCGGTGTTGATGACGTCGCCGGGGTACAGGGTCATGAACTGGCTGACGTAGCGGACCACTTCGGCCACCGGGAAGATCTGGTCGGCGGTCGTGCCGTTCTGCTTGAGGTCGCCGTTCACCCAGAGCTTGAGGCCGAGCGCCTGCGGGTCGGGGACCTCGTCCGCGGTGACGAGCCACGGGCCGAGCGGGTTGAACGTCTCGCAGTTCTTGCCCTTGTCCCACGTGCCGCCGCGCTCGATCTGGAACTCGCGCTCGGACACGTCGTGCGCCACCGCGTACCCGGCGACGCAGCGCAGCGCCTCCTCGTGGGACTCGACGTAGCGGGCCGTGCGCCCGATGACGACGGCCAGCTCCACCTCCCAGTCCGTCTTGACGGAGCCGCGCGGCACGAGCACCGTGTCGTCGGGCCCGACGACCGTGTCGGCCGCCTTGAAGAACACGACCGGTTCGGCGGGCGGCTCGGCGCCGGTCTCCGCCGCGTGGTCGTGGTAGTTCAGCCCGATGCACACGACCTTGCCGATCCGGGCCACCGGCGGTCCGATCCGCAGCCCCGACGCGTCGAGGGCGGGCAGCTCCCCGGCCGCCGCGGCGGCCCGTACGCGCTCGAGCGCGGCGTCGTCGGCGAGCAGCGCCCCGTCGACGTCCGTGACGAGTTCCGACAGGTCGCGCAGGGTTCCCCCGGCGTCGAGCAGCGCGGGGCGCTCGGCTCCGGCGGGTCCGACTCGCAGCAGCTTCATGGTGTAACTCCCTCTGCAGTAGGAGGAGCCTCCACGGCCCGGTGCGGCGTGCAGCCATCGGAGGACTGGTCGATCCTCCAAGGAGAACGTCCAGTCCGCAATACCCCGTTCACGGACTGGACCCGCCCCGCCGCCCGGCGTGACCTCAGAGCGCGGGCGCGGCCGCCGCCCCGCCCGCGTACGGCATGTCCCGGTAGAGGACGGCGCGCTCGATGGAGCTCCAGGTCGTCGACGTGACGACGTACAGCGCGGCGGCGAGCGGCACGTAGGCCACCGTGAACAGGGTGAAGAAGGACATCAGCGGCATGAACCTGCCCATCGCCGCCATGCCCGGCACCTGCTGGTCGCCTTGCGGTGCGATCGGCCCGGCCTGCGCCATCTGTCGCTTGGTGCGCCGGTAGTTGAAGCTCGCGACGGCGGCGACGAGCGCGAACAGCGCCACGTAGACGAGCCCCTGCGGGCCGAACAGGCCGCCGTGCGCGAGCGCGTCGTGGAAGCGGCCGCCGAGCGGGGCGGCGCCGAGGGTGTGGCCGAGCAGGGAGTTGGGCTCGCCGCCGATGCTGCTGTTGGAGAACAGGTGGTAGAGCAGGAAGAACGCCGGCATCTGGCAGAGCATCGGCAGGCAGCCGGTGAGCGGGGAGACCTTCTCCTCACGGTGCAGCTCCATGATCGCCTTCTGCATCGCCTCGGGGCTGTTCTTGTGCTTCTTGCGCAGCTCGGCGATGCGCGGCTGGAGCTTGGCCCGTTCCCGCTGGCCGCGGGCCGCCGCCCGGGACAGCGGGTGGACGAGGAGCCGTACGAGCGCGGTGAACAGGACGATGGCCGCGGCTGTCGCGGAGGCGCCGATGAGCGGCTGGATGAGGTCGGCGATGTGCTCGACCAGGCTGGCGAAAACGGACATGAACGACGACATGGGTGAGCCCTCCGTGGGTCTCGTCGTGCCTGACATCAGGAAAGGTGAGTCGGCGTGACGGACTGCCGCCCCGAGGCGGTCGAGGGCGCTGGGCCAGGCGCTAGGGGGTCAGCAGGACGTCGGGACGGGACGTCCGGGCGCTCGGGGCCGGGGGCGGCCCGATGCGTCGGGATCGCGCTGCGGCAGGAACGCGGTGCGCCGCTCGCGGTCGCGGATGGCGGTGCGCACGCGGGTGGGCGCCACGGCGGGCGCGGAGCGCGCGGCCAGGACGGCGCAGGCGGCGAGCGCGGAGCCCGCGGCGGCGGTCGCGGCGAGCGTGACGGCGCCGACGAGGCTTCCGGTGTCGACGAGCGTCGACCCGAGGAGGACGACGAGCAGCAGGGCGAGGGGCCGCAGCGCTGCGGGCCCGCCGGTGGCGGTGGTGCGCGCCATGTCCCTGCCTCCTCCCGCCGCTCGTGCGGTCGCTGTCGTCCTGCCAGTTATACAGGCTCGGTGACGACAGGCTGAAGGAGGCGTCGCGGTTCGAGCAGGGCGCGGCTGACCGGGTCGGCCGGGTCGGGGTCGAGTCCTGCGCCCGGCAGCATCTCGACGTCCTCGAGGGCGACGGGCCCGCCGCCGCACGCCGCGCACTCGCCGACGACGCCGATCGGCGACCCGCACGCGGCGTGCCGGAACTCGCGCATCGGCAGCGAGTCGGGCAGCTCCCGCCCCCACGCGCCGAGCGCCCGTACGGCGGGCCACAGTCCGCGCCCGCGCTCGGTCACGACGTACTCGTGGCGCGGCGGCGACTCCTGGTACCGCCGCTTCTCCAGGACGCCCGCGGCGGTGAGGGCCTGGAGCCGGCCGGCGAGGACGGCGCGCGGGATGCCGAGGTGGACGAGGAAGTCGTTGTAGCGCCGCACGCCGTAGAGCGCGTCGCGGACGACGAGCAGCGTCCAGCGCTCGCCGACGATCTCCAGTGCGCGGGCGAGCGAGCACTCCTGCGACGCGTAGTCCTTGCCGAGAGCCATGCCCCCACTGTAGCCACTTTCCGCCTTCAAGGTTCAGTGACCGAACTGACCGTGCTACGTTCATGGAACCCCAGTAAGTTCATTCACTGAACCTGACCTGAGACGGGATGGGCCCACCCATGCCACAGCCAGCTCCGCAGCCCGTACGCACCCACCTGCCGCCCGGGAACGGCTCCCCGGCCACCGCGTCGCCCCGCCCCGCCGCCACCCTCGCCGTCACGAGCGCGGCGACGGCCGTGGCCCTCATGACGTACACCGCGCCGATGATCACGCTCGCCGACACGGCGGCCTCCCTGCACACCGGGCTCTCCGCCCAGGCCTGGCTCCTGAACGGCACGCCGCTCGGCCTCGCCGCGCTGCTCCTCGTCGCGGGCAGCCTCGCCGACGACTACGGGCGGCGCCGTGCCTTCGTCCTCGGCACGGCCCTGCTCGCCGTCACCACCGCCCTCGGCGCGCTCGCCACGAACACCCTCCTGTTCACGCTCGCCCGGATCGCCCAGGGCGCCGCGTCCGCCGCGATCCTCGCCGCGAGCCTCGGCCTCCTCGTGCACGCGTTCCCGAGCCCGGCGGGCCGGGTGCGGGCGACCGGGGTGTGGGGCGCGTTCGTCAGCGGCGGCATCGCGCTCGGCCCGGTGGTGGCGGGCGCCGTCACGGACCTCGCCGACTGGCGCTGGGCGTACGGGGTGCTCGCCCTGGCCACGGCCCTCGTCGCGGTCCTCGCGCCGCGCGCGCTCACCGAGTCCCGGTCCCCGCGCGGCGGCCGCCCCGACCTGCCCGGTGCCCTCACCCTCGGCCTCGCCCTGGTCGCGCTCCTCGCCGCGCTGACGCTCGGCCGCGACGGCTGGCTGCGCGCCCCCGTCGGCGCCCTGCTCGTGACGGCGGCCGTACTCCTCGCGGCGTTCGCGGCGATCGAGCGCCGCACCCGCACGCCCATGATCGACCTGACGCTGCTGCGCCGCCCGCTCTTCCTGGCGTCGACGGCGGGCGCGTTCTTCACCGGCCTCGCCGTCGTGGCGCTCTTCTCCTACGTCCCGACGCTCGTGCAGCACACGATGGGCGTGACCGCGATGGGCACGGCGGGCCTGTTCGTGCTCTGGTCCGGGACGTCGTTCGTGGTGGCGCTCCAGGCCAGGCGGCTCGCGGGCCGGGTCTCGCCGCGACACCAACTGGCCGCCGGTTTCGTGCTGCACGCGGTGGCGGTGGCGACGATGCTGGGCGCGGCGGGCTCGGGCGACTGGACGCGGCTGCTGCCCGGCCTCGTCGTCTCCGGCGCCGGAAGCGGCCTGCTGAACGCGGCGCTGCCGCTCCTCGCGGTCGACTCGGTGCCGGCCGACCGGGCGGCGATGGGCTCGGGCGCCAACAACACGTCCCGCTACATCGGTTCGGCGGCGGGCGTGGCCCTGATGATCGCGGTCGCCACGTCGACAGGCACCACGCGCCACGCCCTGGACCGGGGCACGAACGCGGTGCTCGTGGTGTCGGCGGCGCTGGCCCTCGCGGCGGCGGCGCTGCTGCTCGTACTGCGGGAGCGCAGGGCGCCCGCGGCCGACTGACGGCTCACGCCACCGGAGCCGCGGCCGACCGACCGCTCACGCCGCCGACGCCGGGGGCCGACCGACCGTCACGCCGTCGGCGCCGGGGCCGCCTCCTCGGCGATCGGGTCCCGCGCCAGCACCACCTCGTCCGGCCGTTCGTCGCGATCGGCCGGACGCGCGTACGTCACCGCCATCGTGACCACGAGATTGACGGCGAGCGCGACGATCCCGGCGTTCACCCCGAACACGGGATCGTGCCCGCTGAACACGAGCCCGCAGACGACGCCCACTCCCACCACGAGCCCGCTCACCGCGCCGACGAAGCTCAGCCTCCGCCACAACAGCCCCACCAGCAGCATCGGCACGAGCTGCGCCATCCCCTCGTACGAGATGAGGGAGAGCCGTACGAGGGTGTTGGGCGCGGCGTACGTGAGGATGAGCGCGAGCGTGCCCGCGACGACCACGACGACCTGCGACCCGGTCTTCTGCGCCCGCGACGAGTCCCGCCACCGCGGCACGAGGGAGAGCACGCTGCTTCCCCACATCGTCCCGATGACCAGCATGAACACGGCCATCGGCACGATCGACGAGAGCGCGGCGGCGACCCCGACGAGCCCGACGACCCACGCGGGCAGCGAGTCGACGACGAGCTTGAACAGCGCGAGATTCGAGTCCGCCCCGGTGAGTCCGGGCACGACGAACAGCGCCGCCATCCCCAGCAGCATCGGCACGAACAGCAGCACGTTGTACGCGGGCAGCCACATGGCATTGCGCCGCAGCGCGTCGGCGCTGCGCGCGCCCAGATATCCGGCGACGGTCGTCGGGAAGATGACGACGGTGAGCGCGTTCAGGAAGGTGGTGGTGGCGAACCACCCCTCCCCGTACGGCGATCCACCACTGCCCGGCAGCGTCAGCCACGCGCTCTTCTCCTCGACGAGCCGGTCGAGGAAGGCCCCGTAGCCGTCGAAGTAGTGCAGCGGCACGTAGAAGGCGAGAAAGGCGAGCGTGACGATGACGAGCAGGTCCTTGAGGACCGACACCCACGCGCTGCCCCGCAACCCGCTGACCACCACGAACAACGTGGTGACGGCGAAGCCGACGAAGTAGGCCCAGTCGAGGCTGACGGCCCCGTACGAGATCGTCGAGACGACGACGCCCATGCCCGTGATCTGCAACTGGATGTACGGGAGCAGGAACACGGTGACGAGGACGGCGACGGCGGCGCCGAGCCACGGCCTGCGGTACCGGTGGGCGACCATGTCGGTGATGCTGACGAGCCCGTGCTGCCGCGCGTACGACCACAGCAGCGGCCCGACGACGTACCCGATGGCGTATCCGCACGACATGTAGGCGACGACGTACAGCACCGGGGCGCCGTAGTTGTACCCCCACCCGGCGGCACCGAGATAGCTGAAACTCGTGTACCCCTCCCCGGCCATCAGCACCCACACGAAGACGGCCCCGAGCGAGCGCCCGCCCACGGACCACTCGGCGAGCCCGCCGCCGCTGCCCCGGCCGCGTACGGCGAGCAGCCCGAGGGCGACGGTCGCGACCATGAAGACGCCGAAGAGGGTGGTGGCGACGGCGGCGTCGCTCACTTGCCGGCCCCCTTGAGCCGCTGGTCCCCGCGCCAGGTGAGCCAGGCGGCGAACGGGGTGACGAGGGTGGCCCCCAGCAGCCACACGAACAGGAACGGCAGCCCGAACACGACGGGTTCGACGCGGTTCACGAAGGGCAGCGCGCCGATGTAGAGCACGAAGGGGACGAGGAGCCAGAGCAGATGGGGCCGTTTGATCACGAAACGGCAGCTTAACGGGGGTGTCGGCGGCTACCGGGGACGCATGGCGCTGAGCTTCCCCCACACGATCAGCCGGTACTTGGAGGTGAACTCGGGCGTGCAGGTGGTGAGGGTGATGTAGTACCCGGGATCGCTGTACCCGGCGCCCGGCACGACGCGGCTGCGCGGCACCGGGTCGATCACTCCCCCGTCGCCGGCCGAGGTCTGGGCGAGCGTCTTGTCCACGACGTACGTGTACGAGGCGGACCTCGTCTCGACGGTGAGGGTGTCGCCGCGGCGCAGCCGGTTGATGTACCGGAACGGTTCGCCGTGCGTGTTGCGGTGCCCGGCGAGCGCGAAGTTGCCGGGGCGGCCGGGCTGGGCGGTGGCCGGGTAGTGGCCGACGTATCCCTGGTTCAGCACGGCGGACTTGCTGATGCCCTGGGCGACGGGGGCGCGGAGGCCGAGGCGTGGGATGCCGAGGATGGCGTAGGCCTGGTCCCAGGTGGGGGTGGGGCGGTCCGCCGAGGAGGCGGGGGGCTCGCTGGGGTCGGGGGTGGCGGCGGGGACGGTGGGGTCGGCGCCGCCGGTCTCGTCGGACCCGGGGTCGTGGGTGGAGGCAGCCCCGGACGGCTCCTGCCACTGATGTTCGAGCGCCTGCACCTGTCGATCGGCGCCGGCCTTGGCCTCCCGGTTGGTCCACCACAGCTGGTGCACGACGAGCAGCAGGACGACGAGGCCGAGGGTGACGGCGACCTCGGCCCCGTTCCACAGGACGCGCCGGACGGTGGCCCGGGGCGCGGGGCCCTGGGCCACGACGGCGGGTCGGTCGTCACGCGGCGACCGCATACGCTGCGACAGCACGCGCGCAAGATAGATCGCGCGTCGCGAAGTCTCCAGAGGCAGGACGTTTCAAGGGCAGGGATCCGGCGTCCGCGACCCGATCGGGCGGGTCCGTCCGAAAGCTTCCGGCAGTACGGTGTCCCCCATGCGCCCCGACACGCCTGCCACGCCCGCCGAGAACGCTGAGAACGCCGAGACCGACCGCGCGAACCACGTCGCGGAAGCCGAGCGCCTGGAGCGCACGGCGGCGATGTACCCCGAGGACGCCGAACACCTGCTCCTCCAGGCCGCGGCCCACTACGAACTGGCCGAGGCCCGCGACCGCGCGACAACGCTCTACGACAACCTCCTCGCGTCGTCCGATCTCCGCTCCCCCACCCTGGTCCGCGCGCTCAAGGCGGCGAACCTGTGGGAGTACGGCCACGAGGCGGAGGCCAGGGCGATCATCACGGGTGTCCGCACGGCGGCGCCCCGCGACCCCGCGCCCTGGGTGATCGTGGCGGAGTCCCTGGAGGCCCACGACGAGCTGGAGCAGGCCCACGAGACGTTCACGGAGGGCCTCGACCTCCTCGTCACGCCGTCGGAACGCGACGCGGGCGGCGCGGGCATCCCCCTCGCCAAACACCCTCTCCTCCTGGGCCGCCACCGGGTCCGCCGCATGCTGGGCATCGACCACGACGGGTGGGACGCACTGGCGGACGAGGTCAACCGCTCGACGGTCTCCCTCGACGAACTCCACGACCCGAAGCGGACGTGGGCGCTGGGTTCGGACAACCCGGCGGAACTCCAGGCGGAGATCTCCCGCCTCCGCGCGGAACTCGGCACGTACCGCGAGGCGCTGTCCCGCCCCTTCCCGGTGGCGGTCCTGCACTGGCCGTCCCCCGAGTACGCCGAACTCCTGTCGGCGTACCCGTCCCTGACCTCGGAATACCCCTCGTACGAGGCCCACTTGGCGTCGACGGAGGCGTCCCTGCGCGAACTCTCCTCGTCCGGCACGCCCAACCTCGGCATCGTCACGGGCACGGTCCCCTCCTACGAGGCCTTCGCGGCGTCGGAGGGCTCTTCCCCGGAGGACGTCTCCCTCCTGCCGCAATACGCGACGACGCTGGCGGCACGGGGGCGGGCGGCGGCGTGGCCTCCGGCGGCGGGGGCGGAGTGTTGGTGTGGGTCGGGGAACGTGTATGGGGCGTGCCACGGAAGCGATGCGTAACCACTGCGGCGCTGGGCGATAGGGCTAAAGCCCCTGGCTCCTGTCAGCCCAGCGCGACCGGTGCTGCTTAAGGAAATCGATGCCTATACGGTGTCGATTCCTCTCGACATAGAGCCTCCCCACCACTTGCCGCGTAAAGCCGTCGACGATGTCCAGGTCGTCGGTGATGAGGATTGCCCCATTGTCGAATTTCACGTGACAGGTCGGGCAAAGGCACAGGATGTTGGAGACGACATCGGGGCCATGGTGCGGTTCTCCGAGCGCCTGTATGTGAGCGCCTTCGCTGTAGCACAAACCGTCTGCACCCACGACTACGGGGATACGGCAGACCTGGCAGGTGTTGGCGTAGATCGACTTGACCTTGCGTGATGCCCTGGTGTTGCGGACTCGCCGCTGGGACGTGACGTAGCGCGCAGTTGCCCTTTCCAACTCCGTCATGTCGGAGTCCAACTCAACGTCCACGTCTCCTGGAACGCTCTCCCCGACGTCCCTGACGAGCCGGAATTGCCACATCAGGTGCCCGCGGTCGGTGCGGGAGCACCAGTGGTCCTCTACTCGGTAGAGTCCCGCGTACCGATACCCGCCCCGAGCTTTACCGCTTCGGATATCCAAGCCGCGCACAAAGCGTATGGGGAGTCCTTCGTTCTGGTTGAGGACGAGCCCCGCGTTACGTCCAACCAGCTCCTGATCCTTGGTTATGTGCCCATCCTTATCGGGATCGCCACCCATCGCCGTGTAGATCACGACGTCCCCTTCATCCCTATCCGCCGCGTAGCCGCCACTTGCGACGATGGAATCCACACCCTCATGCGCTGTGCCGGAGATACCTTGTCCGCGGAAGCGGTGGACACCGGCCGCATGGAGCTCGGTGTGCCCCTTGAACCACTGGCCGGGACTCACCTCCGGTGGAGGGCCGAAGTAGATGCTCTTGGCAGGCTGACGTGACGACGTAGGCATCCCGGCACCCTGACAAATTGCAGCATGCACTTCAGCTACTTCGGGCTCGATTTGGCGCCAGCTGATCACTTCATGGCTGAATTCCATCGATGGCTACGGGCATCGTCTCGCCTGATCTACCCCCTGACTGTCAGTGGCGCTTGTTAGAACTGAGCCACAACGATCTGCGATCGAGAGCGTCCAGGGGGACCCGATGGGCACGTCACACCAGTCCGAAGCACTCGAGCCGGGGGTACACGAGAGGCTTGTTACCCGGGCGCTTCGAAGCGACATGGCTCGGCTCGAAGCTGCGGGCTGGAAGGCCATCGAAGGTGAGGTGACCGCAGAGTCCGCTCCACACGTACTGGCTCGCCACTTGGGCGACGCGATCGGCCGTCGCCTTCAACAGCTGCCGCATGACCAGCACGTCTCAGCAGCCAACACAATCATGGCTGCCTTGGAGTCGATAGCGCCCTCCGACGACGCGGACCCGGCCACACAGCAGATCGAGGACGGACCGCACCAGCTCCTCGCTCTCGCCGAGCAAGAGGCACCTGGGGTCTTCGCGATGCGCCCACTGACGCCGCTCTCAGAAACAGCGCTCATCACTAACTCCCCTGAGGACCCCAGCCTGGGAGCAGAGCTCAGAGCTGAGCTCGCAGTAGCCGATCGCATCGACCTCCTCTGCGCGTTCGTGAAGTGGTACGGGATCCGTGTTCTGGAAGGCGCCCTCCGTGCGGCCGCCGACCGTGGAGTGCCTATTCGCGTCGTGACCACGACCTACATGGGCGCTACCGACCGCCGCGCCCTCGACCGGCTCGTGCGGGACTTCGGTGCTGAGGTGAAGGTCAACTATGAGACGCGGTCGACGCGGCTGCACGCCAAGGCTTGGCTCTTTCGGCGAAACAGCGGGTTCGATACCGCCTACGTCGGCAGCTCCAACCTTTCCAAGTCCGCCCTGCTCGACGGGCTGGAGTGGAATGTTCGGCTGTCTTCGGTGGCTACCCCTGCCGTCCTGAAAAAGTTCGAGGCCAGCTTCGACTCGTACTGGAATGACATCTCCTTCGAGACCTACGACCCCGATCGTGATGCGGCGAAGTTGGACGAGGCGCTGGGCGTGGCGGGCGGTGCAACGTCCGGCGATGACCTCAAGATCAGCCTGTCTGGCCTTGAGGTGCGGCCTTATCCGCATCAGGCCGACATGTTGGAGCGGTTGAGTGTCGAGCGCGTGGTGCGGGGCCACGACCACAACCTGTTGGTGGCAGCCACGGGAACGGGCAAGACCGTCATGGCCGCTCTGGACTTCCGCAATCTCCACCAGCAGTGGGGCGGGAAGGAGTATCCGCGGCTGCTCTTTATCGCGCACCGCAAGGAGATCCTGAAGCAGTCGCTGCGCAAGTACCGCGAGGTGCTCGATGACGCATCGTTTGGTGAGCTGCTCTTCGGCGGTGAACGCCCTCAGGAGTGGAAGCACGTCTTCGCCAGCGTTCAGTCCCTCACCGATCAGCGCCTCGACCAGTTCAGCCCGGACCACTTCGACATCATCGTGGTCGACGAGTTCCATCACGCTGCGGCGACGACATATCGGCGCGTGCTCAATCACTTCAAGCCGAAGCAGCTTCTAGGCCTCACGGCCACGCCTGAGCGGGCTGACGGCCTCAATGTGCAGAGTGAGTTCTTCGGCGGCCGCATCGCCGCAGAGATGCGGCTCTGGGAAGCGCTCGATAACGACCTCCTCTGCCCTTTCCACTACTTCGGCATTCCTGACGGCACCGACCTCACCCGCCTCAACTGGCGCTCCGGAACGTACGACCAGAGCCAGCTCGGCGATCTCTTCTCCGCCGACCACGCCCGCGCCCGCATCGTGATCAAGCAGGTCCGAGACAAGGTGTCCGACCCAGCCAACATGCGGGCACTTGGCTTCTGCGTGTCGCGCAAGCACGCCCACTTCATGGCCCAGTGCTTCCAGGACGCCGGCTTCCAGGCCAAGGCGTTGGACAGCGAATCCCGGCCCGAGGTGCGCGAGCAGGCGCTGGCTGACCTCAAGGCAGGGAAGATCCAGGTCCTGTTCTCAGTCGACCTCTTCAATGAGGGGCTGGACATCCCTGACGTAGATACGTTGCTCCTCCTCCGCCCGACCAGCAGCGCGACCGTCTTCCTCCAGCAGCTCGGCCGTGGCCTGCGTCGCACACCAAACAAGCCTGTGCTGACAGTGCTGGACTTCATCGGGCAGCACCGCGCCGAATTCCGTTTCGAGGAGCAGTTCCGCGCGATGACGAACCTGTCGCGCAACCGACTCCTTGAGCACGCCGAGCACGACTTTCCGCAGCTTCCCTCCGGTTGCCAGATCATCCTGGAAGGCAAGTCCAAGGATCTGGTGCTGGACAACATCCGCACACAGATCAAGGCCACGGTCCAGACGCTGGCCAAGGAGGTCAGCGCCTACGGAACGCCCAAGCTCGCCGACTACTTGAGGGAGAGTCGCCGCGAGATCAAGGAGCTGTATAAGTCCAGCAATTCATGGACCACCGTCCTCCGCCGCTCCGGGCTGGCCAGCGCTCCCGAACCATCCGGCGAGAGCGACCTGTTGAAGCGCGTCCACGCATTTCTCCACGTTGACGACCCGGAACGCGCGGCGGCGTACAAGCGCCTGCTGGGCGATGATGCGCCGGCCTACGCGTCCTTGGGCCCGACAGACCAGACGTTCGCTCGCATGCTGTTCTTCAACCTCTGGGACAAAGCCGGAGGCTTTACCTCCTATGAGGAAGGCCTTGCCTCGCTGCGCGAACAGACCGCGTTCCGCGACGAGCTGCGCCAGGTCCTCGACTACGTGATAGGGGAAGCCGACCACTTCCCCATCCCGTTGGAAGGGCCGCACGCACACCTTCCGCTGAAGGTCCACAGCTCGTACAACCGGTCAGAGATCCTGGCCGCGCTCGGTGTTGCTCGCTTCGGCGGACAGATGCCCGGTTCCTTTGCTCAGGGCGTCTTGTGGGATGAGGCGAACCAGACGGACTCGCTCCTCATCACCCTGGAGAAGAACGAGAAAGACTTCTCCCCGACGGTCCGTTACAAGGACTATGCCTTGAGCCCCACCCTCTTCCATTGGGAATCGCAGAACGCCACAGCGGACACCTCCCCCACGGGCATGCGCTACCAGCAGCATGCCCAGCACGGAAGCCACATCCTGCTCTTCATGCGGCGCTACAAGGAAACGGATATCGGCAAGGCGCAGCCGTGGATGCTGCTCGGCCCGGCGACATACGAGACCCACACCGGCAGCAAACCCATGTCCATCACCTGGCGTCTCCACCATGAGCTCCCTGCGGACGTATGGACCTACGCGTCGGCTGTCGCCTAGTACGCCGGGGTGAGTTGGCGCAGCAGCCCAGGCGCCAACTCACCTTCGAGCACGTAGCTCGCTCTCCCGGTGGGCCTCAGCGCGCTCCATCACTTCATCCACGTCGAGCCCGTGCGCGTCGACCCAACTCAGCACGTCGGCGATGATCTCGATCGCCGACGATTTCCCGATACGGAATCCGGTACGGCTCTCGTACAGCCCGAGCAGGGCCTCGGCCCGGTCAACGCTCGCATGCGCCACATGGCCTCCCGGGTGTGGAAGCCCTGTGGATAGCTCGCACCAGACCACCTTGCAGTCAGCCTTGAGCAGCACACCCCACCGATCCGTCATCGCATCGACAAGTCGCATGCCGCGACCAGTCTCCGAATCGAGCGCCCCAACGAGCAGCGTCGGAAGCGCCTTCAGCTCCGGATCACGGACTTCCATACGTAGATACGTGCCGCTCATCGAAAGCGTCAGCTCTACAGGTGTCCCGAGCCCCACATGCCTAATGACGTTCGCCACCATCTCCGTCACGCATAGCTCGACAGCTTCATCGAGATGATGCAGACCCCAGAGCCCTAGCTGCATCCGCGTGATGCGCCGCAGGCCAGCCAGTTCCTCAGGCTCGGCGGCGAAGGACAGGCTCCAGGGCTTGCGGAGCACGCAGTGTTGCTGGATCACGAGCATTCCCCTCTCCATTGAGGACCACGACCGCTGAACCGAGCGCCTCCGCGCCATCAGCCGCTCCCTCAGAGTGGCGGCAGCTCATCCCGTTCTGCAATTTGCAGAACGGGATTCCCACCATCGAGTGATTGGCAAGCGCCGGGCTTGGCGCAGAGACTGAGCCTCGCTAGCGAGGAGGGTGTCTAGATGGCTGGATCTCCGACTGCACGACGTCGGCGCCTGTCGTTCGAGCTGAAGAGGCTCCGTGAATCAAGTGGTCTGACGTGCGCGCAAGTTGGCGCCGCCGTGGACTGGAGCGGCTCCAAGGTGAACCGGATGGAGACCGGTCACGGACGGGTGCAGCCCTCGGATGTCGAGGCTCTGTGTCGGCTCTACGAGACCACCACCGAGATGCGTGAATTCCTCAAGTCCCTGGCACGCCAAGCCAAGACGAAGGGGTGGTGGCAAGTACACGGCTCCGGGGTTCCTGAATGGTTCAACATCTACATCGGACTGGAACAGGAAGCGGACTCCTTCCGGCAGTACCAGTGCGAGGTCGTCCCCGGCTTGATGCAGACACCCGCGTACATCCGGGAACTGCACTTCGCAGGCTCACATATGAACCCGGAAGACGCAGAGCGAGCCATCCGCGTCCGGCTCGAACGTCAGGAGATGCTGACGCGACAAGACCCCGCCCCGCCTGACGCATGGTTCGTCGCCAGCGAGGCAGCGTTGCGGAACATCGTGGGTGACCACGCCACCATGCGAGACCAGTTGGAACACCTTCTGGAAGCCGCACAACTCCCGGCGATCACCCTTCAGGTACTGCCCTTCGACTCGGGAACGCGCCCCCTGACCGGCCCGTTCACCATCCTCGGATTCCCCGACCAGGAAGATCCCGACGTCGTGTACCGAGACGGCATCACCGATGCCGTCTATCTCGAAGGGGAGCATCATGTTCGGGAGTACACACGGGCCTTTGACGGGCTCCGGGCAGCCGCCCTCAGCCCCCATCGTTCCCTTCGCCTGATCGAGAACATCATCAAGGAGTACGCGCAGTGATCGTGAACACCGGGCGCGGCACGGTCGATTCAGAAGAGATCCGCCATCTGGAGTGGTTCAAGGCGTCGTACAGCAACGGAGCCGGCGGCGAGTGCCTGGAATGCGCTATCGAGCCCCAAGGCTCCGTCCTCATACGCGACTCCAAGCGTCCGCAAGGCGACGTCCTCGCCTTCAGCCCCCGAGCCTGGACGAGCTTCCTTCGCGCGTAGCTAACCCCCGGTCGCGCGGGGTTGGTTGACCCGCACAACCGGCACCGCCCGCCCACGGCACCTCGCCAACGCCTCCCGGATCTCCCCCGCCACCCACTCCCCCCGCCCCCGCAAATCCGCCGCCGTCACGGCGAGGACCGGGAGGCCCGCGTGGGCGAGGCGGTTGCGGTGGGCGAGGGTGCGGCGCCAGGAGGCGGGGTCGAGGTGGTACTCGCGGGAGTCGACCTCCAGGGCCAGGCCCTCCGCCGGCCAGTACGCGTCCGGGCGGGCCAGGAAGGCTCCCGTCGCCGGATCGTGGAGGTCCGGGTTCCACAGGGGTTCCGGGAGGTCATACGCCCGGATCAGGGCTCGCGCGTCCGCCTCCAGGGGCGAATGGACGCCTGCCGCCAGGTGCTCCGCCGCTCGCGCCACGTAGGGGGCGTAGCGGCGCCGCGACGCCGTCAGCTCCGCCAGCAACGCCTCCGGGGTGCAAAAGCCCCGCTGCACCGCCTCCGCGAGGACGGCCGTCACGTCGCGTTCGCAGGTGAGGCCCGGGATCGCATCCGCCACGGCCCGCTCGATGGACGCGCAGGCCAGGCCCGCGACCGGCCAGTTCTCCGGCATACGGCGCGTACGGTGCACCCTCACGTACGACGCGCCGCGCCCGCCCACACCCTCGTACGGGACGAGAGCGTCCACCCACCTCAGCCGCTCCGGCCTCGGCGCCGCCCGGAACCCGTGCAGGGACAGCGCCGCGAGCCCCGTGAGCAGGGCGCGCCCACCCGCGTACAGGAGCGCCGCCCGCATGCGCTGGCGCGGGGTCGGGGTGCCGGAGTGGAGGATCACGACCCTCGGCAGCACCCGCTGCCACGGGCCGCCGGGGCGGCAGCGGTAATGCGTGGTCGAGTCGGCGCAGCCCAGCGTCACCAGCTGTTCGCGGGTGAGGAGTTGGTCCTGGGCCAGGGCGAGCGGGTGGCGCGCCAGGGCGGGCACGGAGGCCACGTTCACGGGAGTCCGGTTCACGCCGAGGTCCTGCCCTCCCGGCAGAGCACCCCACCCCTCCGTATTGCTCCGTAGCCGGACCAGGTCCGGACTGTGACGGCTGGCTGCCGATTCTTCGAAGAATCGCGTCACGGACCCTCCCCCACGACCGAGTGGCCCACGTCACACCGAGGCCTGTCACATCCCGCCCCGCCGCTCCGTCACATCTACGTAGGCAACGCAAAAGCCGGACACGCAGCCAAGGAGCACACCATGGAAGCCCGTCTCAACCCCTTCTCCAGCCCCCTCGCCGGGAAGGTCATCAAGCACATCAACGCCGCCGGGAAGGTCGTCGCCGAGTCCGGGGTGCCGGCCGCCACGCAGGAGCTCGTGAAGATTCGGGCCAGCCAGATCAACGGGTGCGGGTTCTGCACCGACATGCACACCAAGGACGCCGCGCACGCCGGGGAGACCCAGCAGCGGCTCAACCTGATCGCCTCCTGGCGCGAGGCCACCGTGTTCAGTGACGCCGAGCGCGCCGCGCTGGAGCTGACCGAGCAGGGGACCCGGATCGCCGACGCCGCGGGCGGCGTGCCGGACGAGGTGTGGGCGAACGCCGCGAAGCACTACGACGAGGAGCAGCTCCTCGCCCTCGTCTCCCTCGTCGGGCTCATCAACCTCTACAACCGCATGAACGTGATGGTGCAGATGCCTGCCGGTTCGTACCAGCCCGGCCAGTTCGGCTGACGGAGCCAGGCGTAACCTCACAAATGGAACTCGAAGGCCCCGCTACGCAGGAGGTTCGCCCCATGGCCCGCGCTCTTCCCACCGCCCCGATAGCCGCCGCAGGACTGGTCGGGGGGTACGCCACCGCCCGGTTCACGAAGAAGCGGCAGCTGGGCGGGGCCGTGCTCGCCGTGGCCGGGGCCGCAGCGGCGACGCAGTGGACGAGGACGCGGGGCGGGAAGGTCGCAGGTGCGCTCACGGGCGCGTACGTCGCCGCGTTCGCCGGGTCGCACCCGCTGGCCAAGAAGGTCGGGGCCTGGCCCGCCGTCCTCGGCGTCGCGGGCGCCGTCGCCGCGGCCTCGTACGTGCTCGTGGACCGCAAAGCCGCCTGACAAGGCCGGCTGGCCAGGGGCCGTACGGCTATCGGACGTGCGTGAGCACGTTCACCACCCGGCCCTGCGGGTCCCGTACGAAGAAGCGGCGGACGCCCCACTCCTCGTCCCGGATGTCGTGGACGATCTCGGCGCCCGCCGCGCGCATCGCCTCGTACGCGGCGTCGACGTCGTCGACCTCCACGCTGATGTCCGGCACCACGGGCGCCGTCGCCTCGTGCGTGAAGAACTGGAGCTGGGCCGTGGGGTCGGACGGGGAGACCAGGGTCATGATCCAGCCCATGTTCATGGCCTCGCGGAAGCCGAGCGCGCCGTAGAAGTCGCGGTTCGCCGACATCGCGGCCTCCCCCGGCACCTGCGCGTTCGGGACTGCCCTGCGGATGTGGGGGTGCGTCTCGTTCTCGTCGGTCGCCATGGACGTCATCGTCCCCTGAACGTCGCCCGGTACGCCCCCGGTGACACCCCCAGCACCGCCTGGAAGTGCTGCCGCAGTGACGTGCCGGAGCCGAAGCCGGTCTCCGCGGCGACCCGGTCGACCGTGTGGTCCGTCTGTTCCAGCAACTCGCGGGCCCGGTCGAGGCGTTGGCGGTTCAGCCAGGTCATCGGCGTCAGGCCCGTCTCCTCGCGGAAGCGGCGGTTGTACGTGCGCACGGACATGGCGTCACGGGCCGCGAGCTGGGCCAGGGTGAGCGGCTCGGCCAGCCGGCGCAGGGCCCACTCCCGCGAGGCCGCCGTCGACCCGGTCTCCCGCACGGGCACGGGGCGCTGGATGTACTGCGCCTGACCGCCCTCCCGGTACGGCGGCACCACCGTCCGCCGCGCCACCTCCGCCGCCACCGCCGAACCGTGGTCCGCGCGGATCATGTGCAGGCACAGATCGATGCCGGCCGCCTCCCCCGCCGACGTCAGGACCGGGCCCTCGTCGACGTAGAGGACGTCCGCGTCGACCTTCACCGAGGGGAACGCACGGGCGAAGGTGTTCGACGACATCCAGTGCGTCGTCGCCCTGCGGCCGTCCAGGAGGCCCGCCGCCGCGAGCACGAACGAGCCGGTGCAGATGGAGGCCACGCGGCCGCGGACCGCCGTCAGCGACTCCGCCAGTTCGGCGTCCAGGTCTCCGCCGCGCAGGTCCTCGTCCGTCTCGTGCGACGCCGGGACCAGCACCGTGTCCGCCGCCCGCACCGCCTCCAGGCCGTGCTCGGCGTGGATCGGGAAGTCGGCGTCCGTGCGGACCCGGCCGGGGCGGGGCGCGCACGTCGTCACCTCGTAGAGGCGGTCGCCCGTGGCCGGGTCGCGGGCCGTGCCGAAGAGCTGGTGGACCAGGCCGAGCTCCATGGGCAGGACCCCGTCCCGTACCAGGACCGCCACCGACGCGGCTCCCGGTGCCCGTTCCGTATTCATGGCCAGATTCTTCCATGTGTCTTCTTTCTGGCCGATCGCGGGCGGTCGGCGGCACTGGCGCCCTCCCGCCGGTCACGTCGTCGCCGACAGCGGACGCGCGATGTCCTCCAGGGACCTGCGCTCCGCCCGGACCGCGAACACCGCCGCGATCAGGCCCGCCACGCACATCAGCGCCGCGCCGATCTGGAAGGCGAGCACCGTGTCGGCGACCTTGCCGGACTCGGTGAGACCGGCGAACAGCAGCGGGCCGCTGATGCCGCCCGCGGCCGTGCCGACCGCGTAGAAGAAGGCGATCGCCATGGCGCGCGTCTCCATCGGGAAGATCTCCGAGACCGTGAGATACGCGCTGGAGGCGCCGGCCGACGCGAAGAACAGGACCGCGCACCAGCAGGCCGTCACGGTCGTCGCGCTCAGCGAACCGCGGTCGAACAGCCAGGCCGTGCCGAAGAGGAGGAGCCCGGAGAGGAGGTACGTCGACGAGATCATCACCCGGCGGCCGACGGTGTCGAAGAGCCTGCCGAGCAGCAGCGGGCCCAGGAAGTTGCCCGCCGCGATGACCGCGAAGTAGTACCCGGTGCTGCCCGACGGCACGTCGAAGAACGTCGTGAGGATCGCGCCGAAGCCGAAGGTGATCGCGTTGTAGAGGAACGCCTGACCGATGAAGAGGGCGAGGCCGAGCGTGGTGCGGCGCGGGTACGAGCGGAAGACCGTGCGGGCGATCTCCACGAAGCCGATGCTCTTGCGCTGCCGGATGGTGATCTCCCCGGCGGGCGGCGGGAGCTCGGCGCCGCCGCGTTCGGCCCGGATCCGTTCCTCCACGTCCGTCACGAGCGACTCCGCCTCCTCGCCCCTGCCGTGGATGAACAGCCAGCGCGGGCTCTCCGGGACGTTGCGCCGGACGAGCAGGATGACCAGACCGAGGACGACGCCGAGGGCGAAGGTGAGCCGCCAGCCGACGTTCATCGCGAACAGGTCCGTGTCGAGGGCGACGATCGACAACAGCGAGCCGCCGATCGCACCGAGCCAGAAGCTGCCGTTGATGATCAGGTCGACACGGCCACGGAACGTCGACGGGATCAGCTCGTCGATCGCCGAGTTGATGGCCGCGTACTCGCCGCCGATCCCGAAACCGGTGAGGAAGCGGAAGAGGAAGAACCACCAGGAGGAGAAGGACACCGCGGTGAGCGCCGTCGCCGCGAGGTACACCGCGAGCGTCACGAGGAAGAGCTTCTTGCGGCCGAAACGGTCGGTCAGCCAGCCGAAGAACAGCGCCCCTGAGCACGCACCCGCCACGTAGAGCGCGGCGGCGACGCCGGTGACCTGCGCCGACGAGATCGGCAGGCCACTGCCGGACTCGGAGAGCCGACTGGCGATATTGCCGACGACCGTGACCTCGAGGCCGTCGAGGATCCAGACGGTGCCGAGGCCGATCACCACGGTCCAGTGCCAACGGGACCACGGAAGGCGGTCGAGGCGGGCCGGGACGGCCGTGGTGACGGTGGCTCCGCCGGTACGGGCGGTGGCGTTGCGGTGCTCCGGGGACATGGACCCCCTCCTCGTCGAGGGACAGGTCGTCCGGGTCCCCCGCCGAGCAGGGGTTACGCCCCCAGCGCCCGCGACACCGTATAGATCAGCAGGCCCGCCAGGGAGCCGACCACCGTGCCGTTGATGCGGATGAACTGGAGGTCGCGGCCGATGTGGGCCTCGATCTTGCGCGTCGTGTGCTCGGCGTCCCAGCCGGCGACCGTGTCCGTGATCAGGGACGTGATCTCGGCGCGGTACGTCGTCACCACGTACACCGCCGCGCCCTCCACCCAGCCGTCGACCTTCGCGCGGACGTCCGGCTGCGTCGACATCCGGTGGCCGAGCGAGAGCAGCGAAGCCCGTACGCGAAGGCGCAGCTCGCTCTGCTCGTCCTCGGCCGCCGCCACGATCATCTGGCGGACCGCGGACCAGGCCGAGGCGATGATGTCCTGCACCTCGGAGCGGCCCAGGATCTCCGACTTCAGGCGCTCCACCCGGTCCCGGGTGTCGGAGTCGGACTGGAGATCGGCCGCGAAGTCCGTGAGGAAGCGGTCGAGGGCTCCGCGCGCCGGGTGCTCCGGCATGTCCCGCATCTCGGTGACGAAGCGGAGCAGCTCCTTGTAGACGCGCTCGCCGACGCGCTTGTCGACGAAGCGGGGCGTCCAGCCGGGGGCGCCGCCCTGTACCGCGTCCATCACCGAGTCCGAGTGCAGCACCAGCCAGTCGTGGGCGCGGGCGCACACCAGGTCGACGATCCGCTTGTGGCCGCCGTCCGCGACGACCTTGTCGAGCATCTTGCCGAGGCCGGGGGCGATCTCCGCGTTGTCCGCGCGGCGAGTGATGGCCTCGCCGACGATCGCCTGCACATCCGAGTCGCGCAGCACGGTCAGGGCGCCCCGCAGGGCCGTCGCCAGCTCCGCCGTCACCCGATCGGCGTGCTCCGGCTGAGCGAGCCAGGAGCCGAGGCGGCTCGCGATGCCGACGGAGCGCAGCCGCTCCCGTACGACATCGCCCGACAGGAAGTTCTCGCCGACGAACTCGCCGAGCGAGACACCCAGCTGGTCCTTCTTCTTCGGGATGATCGCCGTGTGCGGAATCGGGATGCCCAGCGGGTGGCGGAACAGGGCCGTCACCGCGAACCAGTCGGCCAGCGCGCCGACCATGCCGGCCTCCGCGGCCGCCGCCACATAGCCGGCCCAGGCGCCCGCGCCGGCGTGCTCCGCCCACGTGGCCAGCACGTAGACCAGCGCGACGAAGACAAGCAGTCCCGTCGCCGTCAGCTTCATCCGGCGGACGCCGCGGCGCTTCTCCTCGTCGGCCGGGGTGAACTCGGCGGCGAACCGGCGGGCGGGGCGGGTGGGAGGCGTGGGGCGCGACGGGTCCGGCGAGGCGGACGGGGTGCGGGATTGTTCCGAGGCCACCCGGGAATACTGCCCCTTGTCGGGAACGACCGCTTCACCTGCTTTGTCCGCCGCGCCGCCCGCCGCGCCCGCCGTGCCGTCCGCCCCACCGGGCGTCTGCGCCCCGCGCTTCACGTCGCCGTCCACTCAGCCCACTCCGCATCGGTCATCGGCCCGACTCGTCGACTTCGGATTCGACTGTCATCCGCCTCACACATTGTCCCTTCCTGACCTACTCCCGGAACGAACCAAAGGTTCCCGGCGTCTACCTGTCCGGAGGGGGGCAGTGTCGGTCCCCGCCCGCCCCATGACGCATCATGGATTCATCACATCGGAGCCTCGGGCTCCCCCTGCCCGAGGAGACACACACCGCATGACCAAGCGTCACGGTTATGCCTTGTTGACCGCGCTCGTCGCGGTCGTCGTGATGATCTCGGCCGCCATCTACGTGGGATTCTCCGGAGTCCTCGGCGGCGACGACGACAACATCGAGGCCGGCGGCGCGCACCCGCGCAGCTCCGCCGCCCCGGCCTCCACCGGCAACTGGGCCGGCACCTGGTCCGCCTCCCCCGCGGGCGGCGAACCCGGCACGGAGACGAACGGGTTCTTCGGCCACTCCATCCGCAACATCGTGCACACCAGCGTCGGCGGCAGCGCCGCGCGCATCACCCTCTCCAACCTGTACGGCCAGTCGCCGCTGCGCATCACGCACGCGTCGATCGCCGTGGCGTCCGCGCCCAACAATCCGACGGCGCTGTCCGACACGATGCGGCGCCTGACGTTCTCCGGGAACACCTCGGTCGTCATCCAGCCCGGCCGCCAGGTCGTCAGCGACGCGCTGCGGATCACCGTGCCCAGCGACTCGGACATGCTGGTCACCACGTACTCGCCGACGCCGTCCGGCCCCGTCACGTACCACCCGCAGGCCCGCCAGATGTCCTACGTCGCCCGGGGCGACCGCACCGAGGACCCAAGCGGCACGCTCTACAACCAGCAGAGCCCGTACTGGCGCTACCTGACCGCGCTCGACGTGCTCAGCAACGAGGCGCAGGGCACCGTCGTCGTGGTCGGCGACTCCCTCACCGACGGCATCACCTCCACGATGGGCGCCAACCGGCGCTGGACCGACGTCCTCGCCGAGCGGCTGCGCACCGAGACGGGCGCCCCGCGCTACGGCGTCGTGAACCAGGGCATAAGCGGGAACCGGATACTGGCCGACGGCTTCGGCCGCCCCGCCAACAACCCGAGCGGCCTCTCCCGCTTCGACCGGGACGCGCTCGGCCGCTCCGGCGTCCGCGCGGTCATCATCGACCTCGGCATCAACGACATCCTGCGCACGCCGCAGCAGACCGACGCCGCGAAGATCGTCGACGGCCTGCGCGAGCTGACCCGCCAGGCGCACGCGCGCGGCCTGCGGGTCGTCGGGGCGACGCTGATGCCGTTCCAGGGCCACCCCGGCTACCGCCCGAACCTCGAGGCGGTCCGCCAGTCCGTGAACGAGCAGATCCGCGCGGGCAAGGTCTTCGACAGCTACGTCGACTTCGACCGCGCCCTCCGCGACCCGTACAACCCCCGCCGCCTCCTGGACCAGTACGACTCCGGCGACCACCTCCACCCGAGCGACGCCGGCTACCGCAAGATGGCCGAGTCCCTGGACCTGTCGACCCTGCGGGGGTCGACGGGGGCGGAGCTGTAACCAGTACCGGCTGACGCCGACGATGTACGAGGAAGGGCGCTCCCGGATGGGAGCGCCCTTTCGTGGTGTGGGCCCGGTGGGACTCGAACCCACGACACACCGGACCTAAACCGGCGCCCTCTGGCCAGCTGGGGTACGGACCCGTTCGGGCCACTCTACTGGGTGCGGCATTGGCGGTTCGAGAAGGTTTCGGTCTGGCTGTGGCATGACGGACACAGGTAGCGAAGGTTGTCTCGGCGGTTGTCGAGCCTGTCCCCGTTGATGTGGTCGATCTCGAGGATCAGCCGCTTTCCCTGCCACGTTTCACCCAGACCACACTCGGCACAGCCGTGCGGGACTCCGACTTCGTCGAGAGCCCTGCGCAGCAGGGTCGTCCGAGTCCTCCGTGAGCCGGCCGGGCAGCGCACAAGGATCTCCTGGGCGGTCTTGCGCGTCGGCGAGCGGACGCCGACACGGTGTCCCTGCCCGGTGAAGTGCTCGGTCGAGAGACCGTACTCGTCGATGCTCCGGCGCGCCTTGGCACGGGCCGCCTCGTTGAACGGTGGCAGCCCGAGGCGGCGCATCAGGTCCGCTAGGCCGTGGGATTCGGCGACGGCTCGTGTGATGTCCTCCTCAGGGAAGAGACCACCGCAGATGCCCGATCGCGGCGGCACGAAATGACTGGTGTCGATGCCGAACAGCTTGAGTCGACGCTTCACATGCTCGTACGGGCCGTCTTCCGGCGGGATGCCCATCACGAGGAAGATCCCGCGGATGCTGGTGGAGCGCGCCGCCGCTTCGGACAGAACTTCCTTGGAGTACGACCGCTTCGGCCGTTCTGGCAGCGGCTCGTCCTGGAAGTGAGACGTGTCGATGCCGTAGTGGGCGAGCCGGAGACGCAGATATCTGCGTGGCTTGCTCCCCATGGGAGCGTCGAGGCGTCGCATGAGATCGACCAGGCTGGAGGAGGCCGCCGCGGTCTTCTCCAGGAGCTCCCGCGGGTACTTGCTCATGCCGACCGCCTCTTCCGGCCGCGGTAAGTGTCGGTCACGGAGTGGCAGTTGGGGCACAGCAGGCGCAGGTTCTCGCGGCGGTTGTCCCACCACTGACCGTTGATGTGGTCGACCTCCAGTCGCAGGGGCCGGTTGTTCCACTCCGTGCCCGCCCCGCACATCGAGCATCGCTCGGGGATGCCGAGCTGCAGGAGCCCTCGCCGGAGACGGCGCCCCGGAACCCGGCCGCCCTCCGGAGACCGCAGGGTCAGCGGACTGCCGAGGGTCCCCTTAGGTCGCTGCTCAGGTCGTACGAAGTGCGAGGTGTCGATGCCGAGCGCCGCGATCCGCCGACTGATGTGAGCCTGGTTTCCGCCCACGGCGCTTACGCCCAACCGGCGCACAACATCCTTGAAACTGCCGGCCTCCGCGACCACCGCTCGGAGTGTCTCTTCCGTATGTCGTGACCAGTACCGAGGAAAGTGCGACGTGTCGATCCCCTCCTCGGTCATCCGTTTCTGGAGGTAGGCCCGACGGCCCGCCGTCGGCTCACCCCCGCAAAACCGAACCGCCTCGTCCCACGTCCCCGTGCTCCGGGCCGCCGCCTCCAGCAGCTCTCGCGTGTACCGTCGCCCCGCCATGTGAGCCCTCCCTTTCGACCACTCGTTCGCGGCCTCGTACAGGGAAACGACACGAAAATCGGACCGTCACGCATGGAATGCGCAACGGTCCGATACGGGAGAGCGTCAGAACTTCGGGGTCGGGGTTTGGGATTCGACCAGTTCGGCGGCTTCCTCTTCGGTTTCGACCGAGGGTGGGGAGCCGGCCAGGGGCTTCTGGGCGGTTTCCTTCATGCAGGCCACCGCGATGACGCCGATGAGGGCCGCGGCCATCGAGTAGTAGGCGGGCATCATGTCGGAGCCGGTCAGGCCGATCAGGGCCGTGATGACCAGCGGGGTGGTGCCGCCGAAGATCGAGGCCGAGAGGTTGTAGCCGACCGAGAGGGAGCCGTAGCGGACCTGGGTCGGGAAGAGCGCGGGGAGCGCGGCCGACA
Organism: Streptomyces sp. SDT5-1; assembly: GCF_052245995.1. Lineage (NCBI taxonomy): Bacteria > Bacillati > Actinomycetota > Actinomycetes > Kitasatosporales > Streptomycetaceae > Streptomyces > Streptomyces sp. SDT5-1. Next base: position 3,529,196 of record NZ_CM125963.1, read on the forward strand.
TGGTGCCGAGGAGGCAGACCAGGGAGAGGCCGAGCAGCAGCATGCCGAGGCCGACGGCCCACAGGGCGCCGTTCTTCACCAGGAGGAAGGACGGGACCGACAGCAGGAAGAAGCCGATCATGCCGGTCATGAGGAGCGGCTTGCGGCCGAAGCGGTCGGAGAGCTTGCCGACCTGGTTGATCATGCACATCAGGACGATCATGGTGATGATCAGGATCAGCAGGCCGTGCGTCTCCGAGTAGCCCATCTCGTCCGACAGGTAGGTCGGCATGTACGAGAGCAGCATGTAGTCGGTGATGTTGTACGCGCCGACGAGGCAGATGCAGAGGATCAGGGTGGGCCAGTAGTCGCGGAAGATCTTGGCCAGGTCGCCCTTGGCGGTGGTCTCCACGGAGGACGCGGCGTCGGTCGCGCGGTGCGAGGACTCGTCCTCCAGCTTCTGGAAGGCGGGCGTCTCGTCGAGCCGCAGTCGCAGGTAGAGACCGACGAGGCCGATGGGGCCCGCGACGAGGAACGGGACGCGCCAGCCCCACGACTCCATGCCGTCGCTGCCGAGGACGGAGGTGAGGATCGTGACGAGTCCGGCGGCGCCGACGTAGCCGGCGAGGGTGCCGAACTCGAGGAAGCTGCCGAAGTAGCCGCGCCGCTTGTCGGGGGCGTACTCGGCGATGAAGGTGGAGGCGCCGCCGTACTCGCCGCCGGTGGAGAAGCCCTGGATGAGGCGGAAGAGGATCAGCAGGACCGGGGCCCAGAAGCCGATCGTCGCGTACGACGGGATCAGGCCGATGGCGAAGGTGCCGATGGCCATGAGGATCATGGTCATGGCGAGGACCTTCTTGCGGCCCAGCTTGTCACCCATGGGGCCGAAGACCATGCCGCCGATCGGGCGCACGAGGAACGACACCGCGAACGTCGCGAACGACGAGATCAGCTGGACCGTGTCGTTCCCGGACGGGAAGAAGACATGGCCGATGGTGACGGCGAGATAGGAGTAGATGCCGAAGTCGAACCACTCCATGGCGTTGCCGAGCGACGCCGCTTTCACTGCCCGCTTCACTGCCGTGTCGTCCGTGACGGTGATGTCGGTGCGGCGCAGCGGCGGGTTCTTGCGCCGCTTGATGGCGCGGAACAAGGCGCGGTGACGCTTGACCGCCTCCGGGTCGGGCACCAGCCCTTCCTCGGTGTCGGTGGTCATGGGGTGGATCCCTTCTCTGACTGCAAAGCGCTTCCAGGTTCCACCTGCTCACGGTCGTTGGTTGCAAACGAAAGTCCCAAGCAATCGGGACCTTCGTCACAACCTTTCGTCCCTAACTTCCGTCAATGCCCGAACTTTCGCACGCGGAGATCCTCCGGAAGGCGCACGATTTCTCAGATGCCGAGATCCTTGATGATCTTCGCGACGTGGCCGGTCGCCTTCACGTTGTAGAGGGCGCGCTCGACCTTTCCTTCCTCGTCGACGACGATCGTGGAGCGGATGACTCCGGTGACGACCTTGCCGTAGAGCTTCTTCTCGCCGAAGGCGCCGTAGGCCTCGAGAACCTTCTTCTCGGGATCCCCTACCAGAGTGACCTTGAGGTTCTCCTTCTCGCGGAACTTGGCGAGCTTCTCCGGCTTGTCGGGCGAGACGCCGATGACGTCGTAGCCGGCCTCGGCGAGCACGTCGAGGTTGTCGGTGAAGTCGCAGGCCTGCTTGGTGCAGCCGGGGGTGAGGGCGGCGGGGTAGAAGTAGACGATCGTCTTGCGGCCCTTGTGGTCGGCGAGGGAGACCTCGTTGCCGTCGGCGTCGGGCAGGGTGAAGGCGGGCGCGGTGTCGCCGGGCTGCAGTCGCTCGCTCATGGTGGCGGGCCTCCTGGGTGTCGTGTCGTGCCGTGTCGAGTGGACTCGGTTGAGCGTAATGGGGGGTGCCGGGGGGTGGTGCGGGCGGTGAGCTGACAGACTGTCCATTACTCATACGCAGTTACGCAGCGACCACGGAGGCAGCGCGGTGTCGGACACGTCCAGCACATCGGATACCCCGGATACGCGGAGCCCGGCTCAGATCGAGGCGGACATCAAGCGCCGCCGCGCGACGCTGGCCGAGACGCTCGACGAGATCGGTGTCCGGGTGCACCCGAAGACGATCGTCGGTGACGCGAAGGCCAAGGTCGCCTCGCAGGTCGACCACACCCTCGGACGGGCGTACGTCGGCGCGAACCGGCTGGTCTCCGAGGTGAAGGGGCAGCTGGTCTCGGAGGAGGGCGCGCCGCGTCTGGAGCGGATCGTGCCGGTCGCGCTCGTCGTGGTCGGGGTGACCGGGCTCCTCGTGGTGGGCTCGCGGCGGCGCAGGCGCTGACCCGGGGGCGTACGAAGGGGCGACCCGGCGGCGTACAAGTGCGCGTGGTGCAGGTAAGTTCGTCGGCGTGAGCGCCAATCCCGATAAGCACAGCACCCACCACGACGACAAGCTGCCCATCCGGATGCTGCACGACCGCGTGCTCGTGCGGCAGGACACCTCGGAGGGTGAGCGGCGCAGCGGTGGCGGCATCCTGATTCCCGCGACGGCCGCGGTGGGCAAGCGTCTTGCCTGGGCGGAGGTCGTGGCGGTCGGGCAGAACGTGCGGGCCGTGGAGCCCGGTGACCGGGTGCTCTTCGATCCGGAGGACCGGGCGGAGGTCGAGGTGCGGGGTGTCGCGTACGTGCTGATGCGCGAGCGGGACCTGCACGCGGTGGCGGCCGACCGGTTCGAGGGGTCGGAGGACTCGACGGGCCTGTATCTGTAGCCGACTGTCCATCCCCGACGTGTGAGGGCTGGTGACCGTGGTCACCAGCCCTTTTCAGTTGTCCGGGCTCATGGGGAGCCGAGGGCGCCGAGCGGGTTGACGGCCGTGTCGCCGGGGCTGGGGGAATCGGTGGGTTCCTCGCTGCCGGTCGGTTCCTCGGACGGGGGTGTCTCGCTGGACGGTTCCTCGGACGGGGTCTGCTCGTCCGAGGGTGTCTCGGAGGCGGTGTCGGAGGGCGACTCGGTCGCCGTCTCGGACGCGGTGTCCGAGGTGGAGGGCAGCGGTTCCTCTTCGGCGCCGTTCTGGAGGTCCAGGTCGAAGTCCTTGGCCGGGGTGCCGTCGAGGGCGGCCCGGGTGAACTGGGCCCAGATCTGCGCCGGGTAGCCGCCGCCGTTGATGCGGGGCAGGCCGGTCGCGCCGTAGAGCGGGGTCTGCGCGCCGGAGACCGGGTCCTGGCCCATCACGGAGACGACGGTGGCGAGGTCGGGCGTGTAGCCGGCGAACCAGGCGGCCTTGTCCTCCTCGGCGGTGCCGGTCTTGCCGGCGGCGGGGCGGCCCGCGGCCTTGGCTGCGGTGCCGGTGCCGCCGTCGACGACCGACTTGAGGATCGACGTGGTGGTGTCGGCGGCGGACCGGGGCACGGCCTGCCGGGTCTGCTTCTCGGGCAGGGCGACCTTCTCGCCGTTCTTGCTGATCGAGTCGACGAGGGTGTACGTGCCGTGCTCGCCGTGGTTGGCGAGGGTCGCGTACGCCTCGGTCATGTCGAGGACGGACGCGGTGGACGGGCCGAGGGCGATGGACGGCGAGGCCGTCAGGTCGGGGGTGTCGGAGGGGATGCCGAGGTCGAGGGCGGTCTGCTTGACCTTGTCGGGGCCGACGTCGACGGCCATCTGCGCGTACACCGCGTTCACGGACTTGTCGGTGGCGGTGGAGACGGTGATGTTGCCGTAGGAGCGGTCGTCCTCGTTGGCGGGGGCGTACGCGCCGCCGGACCAGCCCTGCACGGGGCGCTTGTTGGTGCCGTCGTAGATGGTGCTGGGGGTGATGCGGCGGCCGTCCTGGGTCTGCGAGGCGTTCTCGACGGCCGAGGTGAACACGAACGGCTTGAACGTGGAACCGACCTGGTAGTCGCGGCGCGTGGCGTTGTTGACGTACTGCTTCGTGTAGTCGACGCCGCCGTACATGGCGCGGACCTTGCCGTTGGACGGGTCGATGGCGGCGCCGCCCGCGCGGACGTTCTTGTCGATGTCGCGGGAGCCCTTGTCGAGTTTCGACATCAGCTGGTCGTCGACGGCTTTCTTGAAGGCGTCCTGTTTCTTCTTCTGGAGCGTGGTGGTGATGCGGTAGCCGCCGGACGCGAGCGTGTCCTCGTCGAGGATCTTGTTGTCGATGATGTAGTCCTTCACGGCCCGCACGATGTATCCGCGCTGCCCTGAGAGACCCGACGGTGCCTTCGCCTGATCGGGCGTCGGGAACTTCATGTTCTTCCGGTCGGAGGCGTCGAGCCAGCCCTCCTTGACCATTCCGTCGAGGACGTAGTTCCAGCGGGCGGTGGCCGCCGACTTGTTCTCCGGGTGGGCGACCACGTCGTACGCGCTGGGGGCGTTGACCAGGGCCGCGAGATAGGCGCCCTCGGCGGCCGAGAGGTCCTCGACGTCCTTTCCGTAGTACGCCTGGGCGGCGGCCTGGATGCCGTACGCGTTGCGCCCGAAGTAGCTGGTGTTGAGATAGCCCTCGAGGATCTCGTCCTTGGACTTCTCGCGGTCCAGCTTGATGGAGATGAAGAACTCCTTCACCTTCCGGGTGACGGTCTGCTCCTGGCCCAGGTAGTAGTTCTTCACGTACTGCTGGGTGATGGTGGAGCCGGACTGCTTGCCCTTTCCTGTGACCGTGTACCAGGCGGCGCGCAGCATGGCCTGCGGGTCGATCGCGGACTCGGAGTAGAAGTCGCGGTCCTCGGCGGCGAGCACGGCGTGCTGCACGGTCTTGGGGATCTGCGTGAGGCTCACGTTCTCCCGGTTGACCTCGCCGTCGCGGGCGATCTGGTCGCCGTTCGCGTACAGGTACACGTTGCTCTGCGCGGTGGCCGCCGAGTTGGCGGCGGGGATGTCGACGAGGACGTAGCCGAGCGCGAAGAGGCCGACGCACAGCAGGACGAAGCCGATGAGGCCGCCGAGCACCATCCGCCAGGTGGGGATCAGGCGGCGCCAGCCGGTGCGCCTGGGCCGCTTCGGGCGCTTTCCGTCGCCGGCCGCGGCGTCGGTGGAGGGCGCGGTGGCGGGGCCGGTCGTCCCCTCGGACGGCTCCGGCTGTTCGGACGGGTGCGGCTCGTCGCTGCTCATGTCCTGTGGAACTCCTGATCCGCGTCGTACGTCACGTACGCCTCGTATGACACATATGACCACCAAGACTGCTACATGACACCGAAAAACCGTGGCAGGCGACGCGCGGGCTGGCTAGGCTCCTGCGCTTCGGCCCATTCCGGTTCGGCGCGGCGGGGGGAGTCTTCGTGGGAGCGGTGCGGCTGTACGCGACGGTGGCCGCGGGCGGCTTTCGCAGATACGCCACCTATCGCGGGGCGACGCTCGCCGGGGTCTTCACGAACACCGTGTTCGGCCTGATCATCGCGTGCACGTACATCGCGCTGTGGGACGAGCGACCGCACCTGGGCGGGTACGACCAGGCGCAGGCGCTGACGTTCGTGTGGATCGGGCAGGCGATGTTCGCGGTGATGGTGCTCCAGATCGGGGGCGGTTTCGAGACCGATCTGATGGAGCGGATCCGCAGCGGGGACATCGCCGTCGATCTGTACCGTCCGGTGGATCTCCAGTGCTGGTGGCTGGCGCAGGATCTGGGGCGGGCCGCGTTCCAGTTCCTGGGGCGCGGGGTGGTGCCGATGGCCGTGGGGGCGCTGGTCTTCGAACTGGCGCTGCCCGCCGACCCGTTGCGCTGGGTGGCGTTCCTGCTGACGCTGATGGCGGGGGCGACGGTGAGCTTCGCGATCCGCTATCTGGTGGCGCTGTCCGCGTTCTGGCTGCTCGACGGCAGCGGGGTGGTGCAGATGTCGGGGCTGGTGTCGACGTTCCTTTCGGGGATGCTGCTGCCGCTGAACGTGTTCCCGGGCGGCTTCGGCGAGTTCGCCCGCGCGCTGCCGTGGTCGGCGCTGCTCCAGGTGCCGGCGGACGTGCTGCTCGGCGAGCGGGGCGTGGCGGGGGCGCTGCTGTTCCAGGGAGCGTGGGCGGTGGTGCTGCTCGGCGCGGGGCGGCTGCTTCAGGTCGCGGCGGCGCGGAGGGTGGTGGTGCAGGGTGGCTGAGCGGGGTGTGGTCGCGGAGGCGGCACGGACGTACCGGCTGGTCGGCGGGATGTGGATCAGGTCGACGATGGCGTACCGGGCGTCGTTCCTGATGACGGCGTTCGGGAACTTCGCGGTGACCGGCCTGGAGTTCGTCGGGATCCTGCTGATGTTCACCCAGGTGGACCGGCTCGGCGGCTACGGGCTGCCGGAGATCGCGTTCCTGTACGGGGCGGCGGGCACCTCGTTCGGGCTCGCCGACCTGGCGTTCGGCTCGGTGGGGCGGCTCGGGCAGCGGGTGCGGGACGGGACGCTCGACACGTTCCTGGTGCGGCCCGCGCCGGTGCTCGCGCAGGTGGCGGCGGACCGGTTCGCGCTGCGCAGGCTGGGGCGGGTGACGCAGGGCGTGGTGGTGCTCGGGTACGGGGTCGCGGCGGTCGACGTGGCGTGGACGCCGCTGAAGGTGCTCCTCGTGCCGGTCCTGGTGGTGAGCGGCGCGGCGATCTTCGCGGCGGTGTTCGTCGGGGGCGCGGCGTTCCAGATCGTGGCGCAGGACGCGTCGGAGGTGCAGAACGCGGCGACGTTCGGGGGCAACGCGATGCTCAGCTACCCGCCGACGGTGTTCGGGGACGCGCTGCTGCGCGGTGTCACGTTCGTGCTGCCGCTGGCGTTCGTGAACTGGCTGCCCGGCCTCTACATACTGGGCCGCCCCTATCCGCTCGACCTGCCGCGGTGGGTGGCGTTCGCGCCGCCTCTGGTCGCGGCGGGGTGCATGGCTCTCGCGCTGTTCGCCTGGCGGGCGGCGCTCCGTACGTATCGCAGCACGGGGAGTTGACGTGGAAGTGGCACCGGCCGGCGACGAGTTCATCCGGCTTGACGGCGTCGAGAAGGTCTTCGACGTGCGGCGCAAGACGGGGTTCATGCGGCGGGAGCGGCGCCGGGTGCGGGCCGTGGACGCGCTCAGCTTCACGGTGCGGCGCGGCGAGATGGTCGGGTACATCGGGCCGAACGGCGCGGGCAAGTCGACGACGATCAAGATGCTGACCGGCATCCTCACGCCGAGCGGCGGCCGTCTCCGCGTCGCCGGCATCGACCCCTCACGCGAACGGGCGCGGCTCGCCCGGCGCATGGGCGTGGTGTTCGGGCAGCGGACGACGCTGTGGTGGGACCTGCCGCTGATCGACTCGTACCGCCTGATGCGCCGCATGTACCGCATCGAGGAGGGTCGCTACGAGGAGAACCTGGCCCGCTGTGTCGAACTCCTGGAACTGGGCGACCTGTTGGAGACGCCGGTACGTCAGCTGTCGCTCGGGCAGCGGATGCGCGGGGACATCGCGGCGGCGCTCCTGCACGACCCGGAGGTGCTGTACCTGGACGAGCCGACGATCGGCCTCGACGTGGTGTCGAAGGTCAAAGTGCGGGAATTCCTGCGGAACTTGAACGCCGAGCACGGCACCACGGTCCTCCTCACGACGCACGACCTGACCGACATCGAGCAGCTGTGCCGCCGGGTGATGGTCATCGACCACGGGCGACTCATGTACGACGGCGAGCTGGAGGGCCTGCACGGGGTGGGCGGCGCGGCGGCGGAGCGGACGCTCGTCGTCGACCTGGAGCGGGAACTTCCGCCGCTGGACGTGGAGTTCGCGCGGGTCGTGAAGGTGGAGGGGGCGCGGCAGTGGCTGGCGTTCCCCGCGGGGCAGTCGGCGGCGCCGCTCGTCGCCGGGATCGCGGAACGGTATCCGCTCGTCGACCTCTCGGTGCGGGAGCCCGACATCGAGGCGGTCATCGCGCGGATGTATGCGCGGGACACGTCCGTAGCGCCGTGACGGCGACCTTCGTACGCTGACTGGCATGACGGACGAATCCGGCCTCCCGAGGCCCTCCGCCGAGTCCCAGCCCGAACTGCGCGCGTCCGACGCCGACCGTGAACGGGTCGCCGAGCGGCTGCGGGACGCCCTCGCGGAGGGGCGGCTCGACATGGAGGAGTTCGGGGAGCGGCTCGACGCGGTGTATCAGGCGCGTACGTACGGGGAGTTGGCGCCGCTCACGAAGGACCTGCCGGTGGTGAGCTTCGTGAAGGAGCCGCTGCCGGAGGGGGCCGTCGACTGGAGCGCGCGGATCCGGGGCGAGGCGACGTCCACGTGGGGCGTGGGGGTGATGTCCGGGTTCCAGCGCAAGGGTCGGTGGACGGTGCCGCGGCGGTTCAACTGTTTCGCGTTCTGGGGTGGCGGTGAGCTCGATCTGCGCGAGGCGGACTTCGAGGCGCGCGAGGTCGTGATCAACTGCGTGGCGCTCATGGGTGGCATGAACGTCGTCGTGCCGCCGGGCGTGGAGGTCGTGGTGCGCGGCATCGGCATCATGGGCGGCTTCGACCACAACCAGGAGGGCGTCCCCGGCGACCCGGGGGCGCCGCGCGTGGTCATCACGGGGTTCGCGTTCTGGGGCGGGGTGGGGGTGGAGCGCAAGCTGACGCGGGCGCAGAAGCGCGACCTCAAGGCGTCCCGCCGGCGCGGGCGGCTGGACGGCTGAGCTCCGCTCGGACTGGGGGTGTGGTGGCGGTCGACCGGGGGCGGTTGGGGTTGGCCGGGGTGGGGTGGCGTTGCTGGAGCGGGGTCGGCGCCTGCCGTGCCGCAGAACCCACAACGTGCGACTCCCGGGAGCCGAAACCAGCGCGGGTTTCGCCCCCGCTCATCTCCCAGCCGCCCTCTCCGAGGCCGTCGTCCGGGGCCGTTGAGGTTGGCCGACATGGCGTGACGCTACGGAGACGGGGGGGCGCCGCCTGCCACACCGCGGGGCCCGCAACATGCGGCTCCCGGGAGCCGAAACCAGCACGGTTCTCTCTCCCCCGGCCATCTCCCACCCACCCGCCCCCTCCGGGGGCGTCGGCCCCACGGGGTTGCGCCCTGGGGCTCCGCCCCAGACCCCGCTGCTCAATCGCCGCAGGGGCTTGATCTTGCCCAGCTTCCCGGACCGTGTCCGGTAACCGTTGAACGGCGCTCAGCGCCCGGTACTGGCCGCAGCAACGCCCCGGCACCGGGCCTGCCACGTCCGACCCACCGCCCCAGTGCAGCCCGCGACTCACGGGGGCCGAGCCCCTGGAGGGGGCGGGTGGGTGGGAGATTGGGCGGGTTCCGGGGCAGAGCCCCGCAGGGCCTGGGGCAGAGCACCGCAGGAGAGACGTGAGGCGTTGTCGCCCGGTGCGGATGAGGGCCCCGGCGCCGGGCGCTCAGCGGCCAACCCACGGCTTCAGCGCGGCCCGTCACCCCCGGGGCCCCGGAGGGCCGGGCGGGGCGGTGCAGGCGGGTGGATCGAGCCCCTGCGGCGATTGAGCAGCGGGGGCCGGGCGGGGCCCCGTGGCGTGAGAGCCGGTGGCCGTTGGCAGACGTGAGGCGGATGGACCTAGCCCAAGAGGTCCTGGATGGCCGGGACGAGGGCGCGGAAGGCCTTGCCGCGGTGGGAGATCGCGTTCTTCTCGGCCGCCGTGAGCTCCGCCGCGGTACGGGTGTCCCCCTCGACCTGAAGGATCGGGTCGTAGCCGAAACCGCCCGACCCCGCCGGGGCGTGCCGCAGGACGCCCCGGAGCTGCCCCTCCACCACCCGCTCCGTCCCGTCGGGAAGCGCGAGCGCCGCCGCACACGCGAAGTGGGCGCCACGGTGGACGTCGTCGTCGATGTCGGAGAGCTGCGCGAGCAGCAGGTCCAGGTTCGCCTTGTCGTCGCCGTGCTTTCCGGCCCAGCGGGCGGAGAAGATACCGGGCGCGCCCCCGAGGACGTCGACGCAGAGCCCGGAGTCGTCGGCGACGGCCGGAAGCCCGGTGGCCTTCGCGAGGGCGTGCGCCTTGAGCAGCGCGTTCTCGGCGAAGGTCACACCGGTCTCGCGGACGTCCGGCACCTCGGGGTACGCGTCGGCGCCGACCAGCTCGTGGGGCAGTCCGGCGTCGGCGAGGATGGAGCGGAGTTCGACGATCTTGCCGTTGTTACGGGTGGCGAGGATGAGGCGGGTCATGCCACCCAGTGTTCCAGGCGCCCCGCTACGACGACGTGCAGACCTTCGTCAGCTCGCCCGCGGCGTCGGTGACGGGGGTGACGTCGGGCGTCTCGTCCCCGTTCCTGATCGACGTACGGACGTTGTCCACCGCCTTGTTGAGGTCGTCGACGGCCTTGGACACATCCGCGTTGTCGGTCTTGTCGCCGATGGCGTCGAGGTTCTTGTCGATCTTGTCGAGCGACTCGTCGGCCTGCGTCGGATCGTTGGACGCGTTCTCCACGGCCTGCTGGAGGTCGGTCACGCTGTCGGCGATGGAGTCGGCGGTGCGGGCACAGTCGAGTGCCTTGTCGACGGCCGAGCAGCCGACAGTGACCGGGATCGCGACGAGCGCCGCGGTGGCGGCCAGGAGGGCGATACGGCGGTGGCGCGCGGGCATGGAAGGGTCCTCCCCCTGAAGTACGGACGGCGGACGGCCGTTGGTGTCGTTCGCCGTCCGCCCACCCGTAGTGACGCAGTCGGTGGCTGTGCGGTTGCTGTGCCCGGCCACCCTACTTGGGGAGTTCTTTACCTCCGCAAGCCGTTATCCGAGGGTCTCCTCGAGCGCCTTGCGCTGGATCGCCGCCAGCTCGTCGCAGCCCGCGACGGCCAGGTCGAGCAGGGAGTTGAGCTCGTCCCGGGCGAACGGCTCGGCCTCGGCGGTGCCCTGGATCTCGACGAAGCGGCCGTCGCCGGTGCACACGACGTTCATGTCGGTGTCGGCGCGCACATCCTCCTCGTAGGGGAGGTCGAGCATCGGCACGCCGTCGATGATGCCGACGGAGACCGCGCTCACGGACCCGGTCAGCGGCTTGCGGCCGGCCTTGATGATCTTCTTGCCCTGGGCCCACGCCACGGCGTCGGCGAGCGCCACGTACGCGCCGGTGATGGCGGCCGTACGCGTACCGCCGTCGGCCTGGAGGACGTCGCAGTCGAGGACGATCGTGTTCTCGCCGAGGGCCTTGTAGTCGATGACGGCGCGCAGCGAACGGCCGATGAGCCGGCTGATCTCGTGCGTGCGGCCGCCGATCTTCCCGCGCACGGCCTCGCGGTCGCCGCGGGTGTTCGTGGAGCGCGGCAGCATCGAGTACTCGGCGGTGACCCAGCCCTCTCCGCTGCCCTTGCGCCAGCGCGGGACGCCCTCAGTGAAGGAGGCGGTGCAGAAGACCTTGGTGTCTCCGAAGGAGACGAGGACGGAGCCTTCGGCGTGCTTGCTCCACCCTCGTTCGATGGTGATCGGGCGGAGCTGTTCGGGGGTGCGGCCGTCGATGCGAGACATGGGCACGAGCGTATCCGGTACGCCGAAGGCCCCGCCCCCGGCGTCGGGGGCGGGGCCTTCGGCGGCGGACCTCAGTGGGTCACATCATGTCTTCGATGTCGGCGGCGATGGGGTCGGCGTCGGTGCCGATGACGACCTGGATCGCGGTGCCCATCTTGACGACGCCGTGGGCGCCGGCGGCCTTCAGGGCGGCCTCGTCGACCAGGGCCGGGTCGACGACCTCGGTGCGCAGGCGGGTGATGCAGCCCTCGACCTCTTCGATGTTGTCGAGCCCGCCGAGGCCGGCGACGATCTTCTCAGCCTTCGTGGCCATTTCGTTCTCCCTGTGTTCTCCGGGCCCGCCTTTGGGCCGCTTTGTCACGGTAACCCACGGTTGGCCCATCTTCGCGAGCGGTGATCCCGCCCGTGACGAAAGATGACGAGCAACGGACCGACCCGTCCCCGTAACTGGTCTACACCAGTAGCCAGACTATCCGACGCCCGCCCACCGTGGTTTGTTCCTGGAGGACGCCCATGAGCGCCAATGCCGCTGCCGCGCCGAGGCCGAGCCCCTGGAGGAATTTCTTCCAGGGGCTCCAGAAAATGGGGCGCAGCCTCCAGCTCCCCATCGCGGTGCTTCCCGCGGCCGGCATCGTCAACCGTCTCGGGCAGCCCGATGTCTTCGGCGACGACGGCCTCGGCTGGACCAATGTCGCCAAGGTCTTCTCGGGTGCGGGCGGCGCGCTGCTCGACGCCGACCTCGGCCTGCCGCTGCTCTTCTGCATCGGTGTCGCGATCGGCATGGCCAAGAAGGCGGACGGGTCGACGGCCCTCGCGGCGGTGGCGGGATTCCTCGTCTACCGGGGCGTGCTGCACCAGTTCCCGATCGACTGCCCGGCCGGGTCGAAGACGGTGGCGACGGGCTGTCTGGCGGACGGGGCGGTGACCGCGGCGACGTACCAGAACCCCGGCGTGTTCGGCGGCATCATCATGGGGTTCCTGGCCTCGTTCTTCTGGGTCCGCTATCACCGCACCAAGCTGGTCTCCTGGCTCGGCTTCTTCAACGGCCGCCGGCTCGTCCCGATCATCATGGCCTTCGTCGGCATCGTCTTCGCGGCGCTGTGCCTGTGGATCTGGCCCGCGATCGGTGACGCGCTGGAGAGCTTCTCGAACTGGCTGGAGAGCCTGGGCGCCATCGGCTCCGGCATCTTCGGTGTCGCCAACCGCGCGCTGCTCGTGATCGGCCTGCACCAGTTCCTCAACGTCCCGCTGTGGTTCCAGTTCGGCTCGTACACGAAGCCCGACGGCACGACCGTGCACGGCGACATCAACATGTTCCTGAGCGGCGACCCGAGCGCGGGCATCTATCAGTCGGGCTTCTTCCCGATCATGATGTTCGCCCTCCCCGCGGCCTGTCTCGCGATGGTGCACTGCGCGCGGCCGGAGCGGCGCAAGGCGATCGCGGGCATGATGCTGTCGCTCGCGCTGACCTCGTTCGTCACCGGTATCACCGAGCCGATCGAGTACTCCTTCGTCTTCATCGCCCCGGCGCTGTACGCGGTGCACGCGGTGCTCACAGGTGTGTCGATGGCGGTGACCTGGGCGCTCGGCGTCAAGGACGGCTTCAGCTTCTCCGCGGGACTGATCGACTACTTGATCAACTGGAATCTGGCCACGAAGCCATGGATGATCATTCCGATCGGCCTCGTCTTCGCCGCCCTCTATTACGTGATCTTCCGTTTCGCGATCACGAAATGGGACATCAAGACTCCGGGGCGCGAGCCCGAGGAAGAGGTCGAGGACATCACCAAGGCATAACGCTTTTCGGCTCGGTCGCGAAGGGCCCCCGGACCACTCGGTCCGGGGGCCCTTTGGTGCGGGAATCGAGGGTTCCTTATCCCGCCTTCACCGTGCTACAACAGGTCTACACCACTGAGTGGTGTAGACCATCTGCTTTTCATGGAGGAAGTTGATGAGCACCGCCAGCGCTACGGCGGCCCCCGCGAAGAAGCGGGGATCCGGCCTGTTCCAGGGCCTCCAAAAGGTGGGCCGCAGCCTGCAGTTGCCGATCGCGGTGCTCCCTGCCGCCGGCATCATGGTGCGGCTCGGCGCCGACGACGTCTTCGGCAAGGACGGTCTGGGCTGGGGCACGGTCGCCACGGTCTTCGCCAACGCCGGTTCGGCGATCACCGACAACCTGCCCATTCTGTTCTGCATAGGCGTCGCCATCGGCTTCGCCAAGAAGTCCGATGGCTCGACGGCGCTCGCCGCCCTCGTCGGCTTCCTCGTCTACAACAAGGTCCTCGAGGCGTTCCCGGTCCACGAGGCCGTCGTCAAGAAGGGCGAGGACGTCGCCGCCGTCTACAACAACCCCGGTGTCCTCGGCGGCATCATCATGGGTCTGCTGGCGGCCGTGATCTGGCAGAAGTACCACCGCACCAAGCTGGTCGACTGGCTCGGCTTCTTCAACGGCCGCCGCCTCGTCCCGATCATCATGGCCTTCGTCGGCATCGTGGTCGGCGTCTTCTTCGGCCTGATCTGGGAGCCCATCGGCGACGGCATCACCAGCTTCGCGGAGTGGATGACCGGCCTCGGCGCCGGCGGCTCGGCCCTCTTCGGCCTGATCAACCGCGGCCTGATCCCGATCGGCATGCACCAGTTCGTCAACACGGTGGCCTGGTTCCAGCTCGGCGACTACACCAAGCCCGACGGCTCCGTCGTGCACGGCGACATCACCCGCTTCCTCGCGGGCGACCCGTCGGCCGGCATGTACCAGTCCGGCTTCTTCCCGATCATGATGTTCGGCCTGCCGGCCGCCGCCATCGCCATCGCGCACTGCGCGCGCCCCGAGCGCCGCAAGGCCGTGATGGGCATGATGGTCTCGCTCGCGCTGACCTCGTTCGTCACCGGTGTGACCGAGCCGATCGAGTTCACGTTCATGTTCATCGCGCCGCTGCTGTACGTGCTGCACGCGATCCTGACGGCCATCTCCATGGCGATCACCTGGGCCCTCGGCGTGCACGCCGGCTTCAACTTCTCGGCGGGCTTCATCGACTACGCCCTGAACTGGAACCTCGCGACCAAGCCCTGGCTGATCATCCCGATCGGCCTGGTCATGGCGGCCCTCTACTACGTGGTGTTCCGCTTCGCGATCACCAAGTTCAACCTCACCACCCCGGGCCGCGAGCCCGAGGAGGAGGTCGAGGACCTCACGAAGGCGTGAGCCCCTCCCCCGTACGCGAAGGGGCCCCGGAACCACTGCGGTTCCGGGGCCCCTTCGCGTGTGCCGTGCGGCTCGCGGAGCGGGTACGTCGCTCAGAGCGTGTACGTGCGTCCGGGCGCGGCCAGGTCGACAGGACCGTCGTACACCGCGCGCGCGTCCGCCAGGTTCACCTGCGGGTCGGTCCACGGCGGGATGTGCGTCAGGACGAGCTTGCGGGTGCCCGCGCGCTGCGCCGACTCCCCCGCCTCCCGGCCGTTGAGGTGCAGGGCCGGGATGTTCTCCTTGCCGTCCGTGAACGCGGCCTCGCACAGGAACAGGTCGCTGTCCTCGGCGAGTTCGTCCAGCGCGGCGCACGGCCCGGTGTCCCCGGAGTACGTCAGGGAGCGGCCCTCGTGCTCGACCCGGATCGCGTACGACTCCACCGGGTGGCAGACCTTCTCCATGCGGACGGAGAAGGGCCCGATCTCGTACGAGCCCGGCTTCACGGTGTGGAAGTCGAAGACCTCGCTGAACGCGGAGGCCGAGGGCGCGTCCGCGTGCGCGGTGGTCAGCCGCTGCTCGGTGCCCTCGGGGCCGTAGACGGGGATCGGGGCGCAACGGCCGCCGTCGTGGCGGTAGTAGCGCACGACGAAGTACGCGCACATGTCGATGCAGTGGTCCGCGTGCAGATGCGAGAGGAAGATCGCGTCGAGGTCGTACAGACCGATGTGGCGCTGCAACTCGCCCAGGGCGCCATTGCCCATGTCGAGGAGCAGCCGGAAGCCGTCGGCCTCGACGAGGTAGCTCGAGCAGGCCGAATCCGCGGACGGGAACGACCCCGAGCAGCCGACGACGGTGAGCTTCATAAGAGCCTTCAACCTCCGCGCTGGCGGTCGGAAATGCGTGGATGGAGCCATGGGCCATGGGCCAAGGGGGTCAGTCGAGCGTAAGGCGCAAAAGGTCGGGTGGCTCCTCCGTCACGGGCCGTTGTGGGCGAACTCACCTGCGCTGTCACCGGTTCGGACGGCTTCCGGTCCGCGTGCGCACCCCTGGCGCCCCACCGGTACCGTCGTCCCTATGGACACGTCCTGGTGGCTCGCGCTCGCTGCCGTCGTGCTGCTCGCGCTCGTCGCGACGCTGGTCGACGGGTGGGGGCGCGGCACGCGCCATCGCCGCCGTGACCGGCACGTACCTCGGGATGCGCACGCGCGGGGGCCCGAGCCCGGCGACATCTGGTGGGCGCTCGTGCCCTACGAGGACGGGCCCGGCGGGAAGGACCGGCCGTGCCTGGTCCTGTCGGTGCGGCGGGGTGTGGCGACCGTCGTCAAGATCACCAGCCGCTATCACGACGAGCGGCCGGGTGTGATCGCGCTGCCGCCGGGGGCCGTGGGCGATGCGCGGGGGCGGGCGAGCTTCCTGGAGACGGACGAGCTGCGCGAGGTCCCCTTGGGCGACTTCCGCCGCCGGGCGGGCGTCATCGATCCCGGTCTCTGGGACCAGGTCCGCCACTTGGGCCACTGAGAAGCCCCTCCGGCGTCGTGCCGGAGGGGCTCAGTTCATCAGGCCCACAGCTGGCCGTGCAGGACCTCGATGGCCTCTTCCGTGGTCGCGGCCGTGTAGACGCCCGTCGACAGGTACTTCCAGCCGCCGTCGGCGACCACGAACACGATGTCGGCGGACTCCCCCGCCTTCACCGCCTTCTTGCCGACGCCGATCGCGGCGTGCAGCGCGGCCCCCGTGGAGACCCCCGCGAAGATGCCCTCCTGCTGGAGGAGGTCGCGCGTGCGGGTCACGGCGTCGGCCGAGCCGACCGAGAACCGGGTCGTGAGCACGGACGCGTCGTACAGCTCGGGCACGAAGCCCTCGTCGAGGTTGCGCAGCCCGTAGACGAGGTCGTCGTAGCGCGGCTCCGCCGCGACGATCTTGACGTCGGGCTTGTGCTCGCGCAGGTACCGGCCGACGCCCATGAGGGTGCCGGTGGTGCCGAGCCCGGCCACGAAGTGCGTCACGGACGGGAGGTCCTCGAGGATCTCGGGGCCCGTCGTGGCGTAGTGCGCGCCCGCGTTGTCCGGGTTGCCGTACTGGTACAGCATCACCCAGTCCGGGTGCTGCTCGGCCAGCTCCTTGGCGATCCGGACCGCCGTGTTCGAGCCGCCCGCCGCGGGCGAGGAGATGATCTCCGCTCCCCACATGGCGAGCAGGTCACGGCGCTCCTGCGAGGTGTTCTCCGGCATGACGCAGACGATCCGGTAGCCCTTGAGGCGGGCGGCCATCGCGAGCGAGATGCCCGTGTTGCCGGAGGTCGGCTCGAGGATGGTGTCCCCGGCCTTGATCCGGCCCTCCTTCTCGGCCTGCTCGATCATGTGGAGCGCGGGGCGGTCCTTGATCGAGCCGGTCGGGTTGCGGTCCTCGAGCTTCGCCCAGATCCGTACGTCGTCGGAGAGCGAGAGCCGCGGCAGGCGCACCAGAGGGGTGTTGCCCACCGCGGCCAGCGGGCTGTCGTAGCGCATGGGCCGGCTCAGCGCATTCCGCCGGCCACGGCCGGCAGGATCGTGATGTTGTCGCCGTCGGCGACCTTGGTGTCGATGCCGTCGAGGAAGCGGACGTCCTCGTCGTTCAGGTACACGTTCACGAACCGGCGCAGCTGGCCGTTGTCCACGATGCGGTCGGCGATGCCCGCGTGCCGCGTGTCCAGGTCGGCGAAGAGCTCGCCGAGGTTGGCGCCGCTGCCCTGGACGGCCTTCTCGCCGTCGGTGTAGGTGCGGAGGATGGTCGGGATGCGGACCTCGATGGCCATGCTGGGCTCCTGTCAGGAGTCGGAAGTCTGGTGGGTGAGCGCGCGGCGGCGCTTCCGTACGGGCCGATGGGCGGCCTGCGGTACGGCGGTGCGGCTCAGCGCGGACAGATGGCGCTGGCGAGGCGGCACAGGTCGACGTGCAGCCGCGCAACGAGCAGCATGCCCGGCGTCTTTTCGCTCACGTCGTGGAAAACCATGGGCTCATCGTATCGATTCCCGTCCCGGATCCCGGAGTGTGATCTCATCATGCGGTCGTTTCGCGTCCGCCGATTGAGATTCAGGCCGTGACCTGGACTTCTTCCTCGGTGATCTCGCCCTCGACGATGCGGAAGGAGCGGAACTGGAAGGGGCCCGCGTCGTCGGTGTCGGCGGTGGAGACGAGGACGTAGTGGGCGTTCGGCTCGTTCGCGTACGTCACGTCGGTGCGCGAGGGATAGGCCTCGGTGGCGGTGTGCGAGTGGTAGATGACGACGGGCTCCTCGTCGCGGTCGTCCATCTCGCGGTAGAGCTTCAGCAGGTCGCCGGAGTCGAACTCGTAGAACGTGGGCGAGCGCGCGGCGTTCAGCATCGGGATGAAGCGCTCGGGGCGGCCCTCGCCGACCGGGCCCGCGATGACGCCGCAGGCCTCGTCGGGGTGGTCCTTGCGGGCGTGCTCGACGATCTGGTCGACCAGGGTCTGGGAAATCTTCAACATGCGGCCAGCATAAGCAAGTGGGCCTCCCCGTACCGGAGTGCGGTACGGGGAGGCCCACTTGGTGAGACGAGGTGCGTCAGCTGCGCTTCGAGAAGGCGGCGGCCTCCGGGTTGCGCTTCTTCAGGATGAAGTACGAGACGCCCAGGATCGCGGCCCACACCGGGGCGGCGTACAGGGAGACGCGCGCGTCCGGGTCGATGCCCATGAGGACGATGACGAGGAAGATGAAGCCGAGCGCGAGGGCGCTGACCCAGACGCCCCAGGGGGCGCGGAACTCGGACTTCGGCAGCTCGCCGCGGTCGGACTTGATCCGGTAGCGGATCTGGCAGATCAGGATGATGATCCAGGCCCACATGCCGGAGATGGTGGCGAAGGAGACGACGTAGTTGAACGCCTCGCCCGGCCACTGGTAGTTGATCCAGACGCCGACCAGCATCATCGCGGCGGAGAACGTGGTGCCGACGACCGGCAGGCCGTTCTTGCTCAGCTTGGTGAAGAACTGCGGGCCCTGGCTGTTCTGCGCGAGGTCGCGCAGCATGCGGCCGGTGGAGTACATGCCCGAGTTGCAGGAGGACAGCGCGGCGGTCAGCACGACGAAGTTGACGATGGCGGCGCCGATGCCGAGGCCCATCTTGTCGAAGGCGTGCACGAAGGGGCTCTCGCCGGCCTTGAAGGAGGTCCACGGCACGACCGAGAGGATCATGATCAGGGCGCCGACGTAGAAGACGGCGATGCGCCACGGCACGGTGTTGATCGCCTTCGGCAGGACCTTCTTGGCGTCCTTGGCCTCACCGGCGGTGACGCCGACGAGCTCGACCGCGAGGAAGGCGAACATCACCATCTGGAGGGTCATCAGCGTCGAGCCGATGCCGTTCTCGCCGGCGAAGAAGCCGCCGAGGTCCCACAGGTGCGTGAGCGACGCGGTGTCACCGGCGTCGGAGAAGCCGATGGTGAGGATGCCGGCGCAGATCAGGATCATGCCGATGATGGCGGTGACCTTGACGGTGGAGAACCAGAACTCGAGCTCACCGAAGAGCTTCACGGAGATCAGGTTGGCGCCGTAGAGGATGACGGTGAAGACCAGTGCGGACACCCATTGCGGGATGTCCCACCAGAAGGTCATGTAGGTGGCCGCCGCGGTGACCTCGGTCATGCCGGTGATGACCCAGAACAGCCAGTACGTCCAGCCGGTCGCGAAGCCCGCGAAGGGGCCGATGAACTCGCGCGCGTACTCCGAGAAGGAGCCGGACACGGGGCGGTACATGAGGAGCTCGCCGAGAGCCCGCATGATGCAGAAGATGACGACGCCGGCGACCGCGTACGCCAGGATCAGGCTGGGCCCCGCCTTGGAGATGCCCTTGCCCGCGCCGAGGAAGAGGCCGGTCCCGATGGCGCCGCCGATGGCGATCATCTGGATCTGGCGGGCCCCGAGTCCTCGCTGATAACCCTCGTCGGACTCGGCCTGCGCGGCCTCATTGCCGTCGTGCTGCTCGTCGACCTGCACTGAGGTCATGGTGTGCGCCTTTCTCCATGCCGATCCGTGCCGTACTCGGCTCGGATCGACTGTGACGATCCTTTGGGGTCAGGGCCCCTGGATGGATGGAGCTTGTGCCTACCGGCGGTCGGCCGGTCGGGGCGCCCCCTGGGAGGACAGGGGTGGCGTCCTTCAGGTGGTCGTGAAGATTTATCACGCGGTTCACGCGGGTTGGCCGAGGCACGTGTGGCGTACGCCACCAGCAAAACCGGACAAAACGATCACCGCGCCGCATTCCAGGGCGGCTCGGTGACGCGATCGTTATACGGATTTGAGGGCCCGCTGAGCGAACAGGACAACCTGACCGAAGGTCAGGGCATCAGGGTCTCGACGAGGGTCTCCTGGAGCCCGCCGAGCCACAGGTACGCCATCACCATCGGCTTGCGCGCGTCGTCGTCGGGGAGCCGGTACAGGAGGTCCGTGTCCTCCTCGGCCGTGATGTCGAGGCGGGTGCCGATCGCGAGCCGCAGATCGTTCAGGGCCCGCATCCACTGGACGGACTCGCTCTGGGACAGCTTGAGCACGGCGCCGCCGTCGCCCGCCGGGCTGAGCGTGTCGAGCGTGCGGATCACGACGAGGGCGTCCTCGCGCTTGCCCGCCCGCAGGTCGTTCTCGGTGAAGCGGCGGAACTCCGAGGAGTGGGCGCGCTGCTCGTCGGCCTCCTCCGGGCTCTCGGCCTCCGCACCGGGACCGCCGTACGCGTCGGGCAGCAGGCGGCGCAGCACCGCGTCGGTGGGCGGTTCGCTGGGGCCCTCGGCGAAGAGCTCCGCGAGCGGGTCGTCGTCCGCCTCGCCTCCCGGGCCCGGCCCGATCAGCTCGAGGAGCTGCACCGCGAGCGAGCGGATGATGGAGATCTCGACGTCGTCGAGGGCGACGGCCGCGCCGCCACCGGGGATCGGTTCGAAATGTCCTGGCATCGGGATGCTGTTACTTCCGATCCTGTTGAAGCGTGGCCCACAGGCCGTATCCGTGCATCGCCTGCACGTCGCGTTCCATCTCCTCACGGGTCCCCGTGGAGACGACAGCCCGGCCCTTCTGGTGCACGTCCATCATGAGTTTGGTGGCCTTGTCCTTGGAGTACCCGAAGTACGTCTGGAAGACATACGTCACGTAGCTCATGAGGTTCACCGGATCGTTGTGGACGAGCGTGATCCATGGCACGTCCGGCTCGGGCACGACGGACGCCTCCTCCGTCGTCTCGGGCCTTTCGATCTCAATGGGTGCTGGGGCCGTCACAGGGCCCATGCTGCCACCACCACCCGCCCCACGCACAAACGGACGCAGAAATCGTCACCTTGACGCTAATCCGGGGTAGCATCCATCCTATGAACACAGCGGACCTTGGCCTGCCGGTGGACGTCCCGTCGACAGCCCTCTTCACGGATCACTACGAGCTGACGATGCTGCAGGCCGCCCTGGCCGCGGGCACCGCCGACCGGCACTCGGTCTTCGAGGTCTACACCCGGCGGCTGCCCGAGGGCCGGCGCTACGGCGTCGTCGCGGGCACCGGGCGCGTCCTGGACGCCGTCGAGAACTTCCGCTTCGACGCGCAGGTGCTCGACTTCCTGCGCGAGCGCGGCGTCGTCGACGAGCCGACGCTCCAGTGGCTCGCGGACTACCGGTTCTCCGGCGACATCTGGGGCTACCCCGAGGGCGAGGTGTACTTCCCCGGCTCCCCCGTCCTGCGCGTCGAGGGCTCCTTCGCCGAGTGCGTGCTCCTGGAGACCGTGATCCTCTCGATCCTCAACCACGACTCGGCGATCGCCGCGGCGGCCTCCCGGATGTCGTCGGCCGCGGGCGACCGGCCGCTGATCGAGATGGGCGCGCGCCGCACGCACGAGCTGGCCGCCGTGGCCGCCTCGCGCGCCGCGTACGTGGGCGGCTTCGCGACGACGTCGGACCTCGCGGCCGGGTTCCGGTACGGGATCCCCACCGTGGGGACGAGCGCGCACGCCTTCACGCTGCTGCACGACTCCGAGCGGGACGCCTTCCGCGCCCAGGTCGACTCGCTCGGCGGCTCGACAACGCTGCTCGTCGACACGTACGACGTGAAGGAGGCCGTCGCGACGGCCGTCGAGATCGCGGGGCCCGAGCTGGGCGCGGTCCGGATCGACTCCGGCGACCTGCTGCTCGTCGCGCACCGGGTGCGGCAGCAGCTGGACGAGCTCGGCGCGAAGAACACCAAGATCGTCGTCACCTCCGACCTCGACGAGTACGCCATCGCCTCGCTCGCCGCCTCCCCCGTCGACGCGTACGGCGTCGGTACGCAGCTGGTGACCGGCTCCGGGCACCCGACGTGCTCGATGGTCTACAAGCTGGTGGCGCGCGCCGACTCCGCCGACCCGAAGGCCCCGCTGGTGCCGGTGGCGAAGAAGGCGGCCGGCGGCAAGACGTCCATCGGGGGCCGCAAGTGGGCGGCCCGCCGCCTCGACGCGGACGGGGTCGCGGAGGCCGAGGTCGTCGGCACCGGGGCCGTCCCGGCGGACCTCGCCGACCGGCAGCTCCTCGTCGAGCTGGTCAAGGGCGGCGAGGTGCTGTCCCGTGAACCGCTCGACGCGGTGCGCGAGCGGCACATCGCGGCGCGCGACGGGCTGCCGCTCTCGGCGACGCAGCTGTCCCGCGGCGAGGCGGTCATTCCGACCGAGTACGTCTGAGGCGCCGCGCTGCCGCGGGGCGCCTCATGCCCTCTCCCGCAACGCACGTGAAGCTTCTACGCTCGTAGTCTCCAAGCAGAAGGACAGCAATCATGCGCCGCGCCCTGATCGTCGTAGACGTGCAGAACGACTTCTGCGAGGGCGGCAGCCTCGCGGTGGCGGGAGGTGCCGACGTCGCTGCCGCGATCACCGACCTCGTCGGGCAGGCCGGTGGCGGCGGCTACCAGCACGTCGTCGCCACGCGTGACCACCACATCGACCCCGGTGACCACTTCTCGGACGCGCCGGACTTCGCGCACAGCTGGCCCCGGCACTGCGTGGCCGGGACAGAGGGCGTGGGGTTCCACCCGAACTTCGCCCCCGCGGTCGCCTCGGGCGCGATCGACGCGGTGTTCGACAAGGGCGCGCACTCGGCCGCGTACAGCGGGTTCGAGGGCACCGACGAGAACGGGGTGCCGCTCGCGGAGTGGCTGCGGCGGCGCGAGGTGTCCGAGGTCGACGTGGTCGGCATCGCCACGGATCACTGCGTGCGGGCCACGGCCGTGGACGCGGCGCGCGAGGGGTTCCGCACCCACGTGCTGCTCGACCTCACGGCCGGGGTGTCCGCCGCCTCCACGGAGGCGGCCCTCGAGGAGCTGCGCTCGGCCGGGGTCGAACTCAGCGGCAAGCCCGTGGTCGCCTAGGCCCCTAGGCCGCCGGGCTGGTCCGCAGCAGCGCCCTGATCGGGTGCCACAGCTCGCCCGATCTCGTGTCCGGGGCCGTGCGCCATATCAGGCCGTCGGGGTGGTGCAGGACCGCCGTTATCTCGTCCGGGGTCGGCGGCTGGGCGTTGCCCCGGAGATAGACCGCGCGCAGGCCCAGATTGCGCAGGCGGGTCAGGGCGCGGGGCCGGTTCGCGGCGTGCACCAGGACCCGTACGGCGCCGTCGGCCGAGCCCGGCGCGGGCAGGGTCAGGGCCACCACCACGGTGCCGCCCGGCAGCTTGCAGAACCCTCCTGCGGACATGACTGTCACACCCCCGTGAGACGTAGTGTCAATAAGGAACTCACAGGACGCACCTAAGCACGACCGGCCGCGACCCCGCTAGAGGGTCGCGGCCGAATCGCTTCTGACCTGGGCTTTTACCGTTTTACTTGCCCGAGGGGCCCACCTTGACCGTGATCGAGGAGCCGTCGAGCGGCTGCTTCACGATGCTGATCCTGGTGTTGGTGTCAGTTGTGCGCACGCTCCCCGTGGGGTTCTCGGGGTACCAGTACGTGCCCTTGTGATCGTCGAAGACCGGGACGCCGGCCTGCGCCGGGATCTTCGTCTCGACGCCCAGCTTGTGGAGCGTCATGCCGGGGACCGGGTAGCGGCCGAAGGCGGCGTCGTACGGCGTGATCTTGTTGGTGATCAACTTGCCGTCGGCCCACTTCAGCGGCTTCGCGTGCGCGTCGACCGGGAGGATCAGGCCCTGGCCCGGGTGCTGGCCGACGTTGTTGTTGCGCTGCGAGGTGTCCCACTGCCAGATCATGAGGCCGGGGCGGTACGCGTAGTGCTCGACCCAGTTCTGCTTGGCCCCGCCGTCGCGCCAGCCGAAGTTGTACGGGCCGACCTTCAGGGTCTTGTCGTACGACACGTACTGACGGTTCTCCGCGAGGTAGAACTGCGGGTAGTCGCCGGAGATGGACGCGCCGATGCGGGAGAAGCCGCGCGTGGTCCAACCGGACTGCTCGGACTCGGCGTTGTCGGTGAAGACCGCCGAACCGTCCGCCTTGACCGTGAAGTTGTCGAAGGCGAAGCCCATCTGGGCGACGCCGCCGTCGGTCTTGTAGCGGAAGCGGACGTCGATCTTCTGTCCGGCGTAGGCGTCCAGCGGGTAGACGAGGTGCTGGAACTTTCCGTTGGTGCCGGTGAGGGCGGGCTTGTCGCCGCCGTCGCGCGGGATCGGCTGACCGTCGGCGGTGCCGTCGATGGTCTTCCAGCTCGCGCCGCCGTCCGTCGACACCTGCGTGTACAGGTAGTCGTAGTCCTTCTCGATGTCGTACCAGCCGTCGAGTTCGAGCGAGCCGGACTTCTTGCCGGTCAGGTCGACCGTGCGCGACAGCGTGTTGTCGAGGTCGTCGCCGTAGTCCGACCACCACTGCTTCGTGCCCTCGGCGGGCTTCACGATGTCCGTGGTGACGTTCTTCTTCGGCAGTTCGACGACGAGCGCCTGCTTCAGCTTGGTGTTGTACTCGGCGACGCCCAGCTTGTGCGTCGACCGGGTCGCGGCCTTCGCCTTGTCATAGTTGAGCCAGCCGAGCTGGAGCTTGTCCCAGGCGGTCATGTCGCCCGGCATGTCGCCGATGGCGTCCTTGCCGGTGCCGAGCCAGGAGCCCGCCGACATCAGCGACCAGAAGCCGACCGAGTTCTCGCCGGTGTACGTGGTGTCGTACAGGTCGGGCAGGCCGAGGTCGTGGCCGTACTCGTGGGCGAAGACGCCGAGGCCGCCGTTCTCCGGCTGCATCGTGTAGTCGCCGACCCAGATGCCGGTGTCGCCGATCGGGGTGCCGCCCGCCTTGAAGCCGGCCGGGCCCGTCTCGCCGTCGTCGCGGGAGTAGGCGTAACCGCGGTGCGCCCACAGGGAGTCGCCGCCCTGCGCGCCGCCGCCCGCCGAGCCGTCCTCGCCCGCGTGCACGATCTGGAAGTGGTCGATGTAGCCGTCCGGCTCGTTGAAGTTGCCGTCGTTGTCGTGGTCCGTGCGGTCCCACTGGTCGTACTGGGCCATGTCGGCCTTGATGTCGGCGTCCGTCTTGCCGGCCGCCTTCTGCTGCGCGACCCAGGCGTTGACGCCGTCGCGGACCAGGTCCTCGACGTTCGGGCAGTTGTCGGCGCCGCAGTAGTTGGAGCCGTAACGGGCCTCGTTCCACTCGACCTTGACCCAGTCGGAGACCTCGCCCTCGACCGAGTAGCGGCCCGAGGAGGTCTTCTCGTAATAGGTCTTGAGGGAGTCGGCGCCCTTGCCGGATGCGGTCTTGCCGTCCCCGAAGTACAGGTCCTTGTAGTGCTGGGAGTTGTAGTCCTTCTGCCAGGCCGTGCTGTTGTCCTTCGCACGGTCCGGCTCGGCTATCTGGTTGTGCAGCGGGCCCGGCGTGCCGCCGTACTTGGGCTTCAGCTCGTCCGTGTCGTCGTCCGCGCGGTCCACCAGGGTCGTGTTGTCGACCTTGTCGCCGAACTCGGCCAGGATCGTGAAGATCTTGTCCGTGCGCTCGCGGCCCAGCTCGACGTACTTGCCCTTGGACAGCTCCACGACCTTGGAGCCGTGCTTCTCCTGGACCTTCGACGTGCCCTGGAGGACCTGCTGGAGTGCGGCCTGCCGCTGCTTCTCCTGCTGCTTGCTGAACGGGCCGTCGAAGACGTGGCCCTTGCCTCCGTAGGTCTTTCCGGAGGTCGCGCTCGTGGTGGCCGGGGTGTCGGCCTGGGCGGTGGTCGCCGCGAGCGAGCCGGTGGCCGCGGTGGCGGCGAGCGTCGCGATGACGGCGACGGATCTCAACGCCCGTCTCTTGGTGGTCACTTGAGTGGTCCCCTCCTCCGTGGCCTGACAGCCACGCGTCACAAGTGACGTCATTTGACCGGAAGTAGAGGAGAAATAACAGACCTTGACTGAGACCTTCACATTGCACTATGCAGAGCGCTCGGTTCGTATTCCGGACGCGCTGTGACGGCAGGCCCCACGAGCAACGGGCGCGCCGTCCCGTCCATTTGGTGGACCTGATGACTCCGTGCGCCCCCCATGCTCCGGCGGCAGTGCTTAGGGCATGCTTACCGGGCGCTCGCCTCGGGCACAGGTCCGAATAGTTCCCCCGATGTCACGAGGACGGATGTCGCCATGCCTCGCCCGACTGTCGCACAGCTCGCCTACGGATCGGCCACCGTCGTCTGCTCGACCATCGCCATGGTTCTGCTGTCCCGGACGGAATCGGGCCCCGGCATCCCGGTCATCGCCGTGTCGGCGCTCATCCTGGGGCTGTTCGTGGCGATGTCGGTGCCCACCCGCAGGCGGGAGACCGCCGCCGAGGAGCGGGTGCCCGCGCAGCGCCTCGGCGCCACGCTCCCCTCCCCCACGGCCCAGAGCCCCACCGAGCCCGCGCGCACGCGCGAACCGGCGGGCCCGTGAGGCACGGACCCGCCGGTTCGCCGGTGCGGTCTTCCGATCAGGCGGTGCTGACCACCACGGTCTTCGCCGCCTTGTCGTGCAGGCCCTGCTTGTAGGGCTTGTCGAAGAAGCTCCAGCCGCCGCTGATCGCCGTCCAGATGCAGGCGCAGCAGAACACGGCGGGCACCCACAGCACGATCGCGCGCAGCAGGCTGGTCTGGGTGCTCGGCGTCGCGCCGTCGCTCAGGTTCGCGACGCGCAGGTGCAGCCACTTCTTGCCGAGCGTCTGCCCGGTCCTCGCCGTCATCAGCGTGTCGTAGCCGACGTAGAGGATCGCGCCGAGCAGCGACTGGCCGAAGCGCTTGCCGTAGTCCATGTCGTCGGGGTCGACGTTCGCCTGGAGCAGGCCGAAGGCCCAGGAGAGCAGGCCGACGACGATCACGACGAGGATGATGTCGATGATCCGGGCGAGGACCCGCTTCCCGCTGTCGGCCAGCGGCGGCATCCCGGCGAGCGGATCGGCTGCGCCGTACCCGCCACCGTAGGGATCACCGCCGTACGGAGGCGGGGGCGGGGGCGGCGGGGGGCCCGAGCCGTAGGGGTTCTGCGGAGTGTCGTACGGCGAGCCGCCGCCCTGGTCGGAGGGCGGCGGCTTGCGGAACGGGTCGTCGTCCGGCGGCTGGCCGGACCCGGAGGGCGGCGGTTGGGTGCTCATGGCCCGAGTGGACCGCGAACACCGGGGCCACGCACGTGGCGGGCCGCCGTCCGGATGACCCGGTCGTCAGTCGGCGGCCACGAAGGTGCCCGCCGCCTTGTCGTGCAGGCACTGGCGCCACGGGCGGTCGAAGGCGCCCCACAGGATGCCGAGGAGCCCCACCGCGAAGACGGTCGGCACGCTGTAGACGAGCCAGCGCTTGAGGGCCGCGAGGAACGTCGGGGCGTCGTGCTCCTCGATGTCCTGGACCGTCAGGCCGAGCAGCTTCTTGCCGAGGGTGTGGCCCCACTTCGACGTCGGCAGCGCCTCGTAGAGCGTGCCGACCACGAGCAGCATGGCGAGCACGATGCCCAGGTAGGTGCCGGTCGTGCCGTCGAGCAGCCAGACCGTGACCTGGTGCCCGGAGGCCTTGGCCTCGTCGATCTTGCCGTTGATGTGGTCGACGGCCTTGGTGCCGAGCGGCACGGCGACGGTCGCGGTGACCCCGCCGACGATCACCGAGTCGATCAGCCGGGCCAGGAACCGCTTGCCGAGTCCTGCCGGGCGGGCGGCGGCAGCGGCCTGCGCGGCGGCGAGGAACGGGTCGGTGGAGACCGGCTTGAACGGGGTGACGGGACCGTTCGGATCCGCGGCGGGCGCGGGGGCCTGGCCCTGCGGCTGCCCCTGGCCCGCCAGTTGGTGCACCTGCTGCGGCCAGGACGGAGAACCACCGCCGGGGCCCTGCGTCATGGGCGTCTGGAGGGGCGCCTGCGCCTGCTGCGGCGGCTGCGGGGCCTGCTGCTGCGCCGGGGCGGGCTGCTGGGGCTGCTGCTGCGGGACGTTGGGCTGCGGCTGGGCCGGGGCGGGCGCGGGGGCCGGCTGCGGGTTCAGGCCGGCGCGCGCCTGCGCCTGGGACTGCGCACCGCTCTGACCCGTCCGACCGCTCTGGCCGCCCTGCTGCCCGTCCTGCTTCGGCAGCGCGCGGAACGCCATCGTGCCGTCGGAGTCCGGCTGTTGCATGGCGCGGAGCTTGACCGTGCCGTCCGGGCGCTCGGGCGGGGCGGACGCCTCCGCCTCCGGCGCCTGCGCGTTCGGATCCGCGCCCCAGGAGACGCGGCGGGCCTGCTCGGCGCCGAATCCGGACTGGTGCGCGGCGTCGGCGCCCCAGGCGGACGCGGGCTCGGGCGCCACGGGGGCGGTCTGCCCCGTCTGGTCGGGAGGCCCCATCTCCGTGCGGACGGACGGCTCCTCGTCGAGGAAGACGGGTCCCGTCTCCTCCGCGGGCGGGGGCTCGTGGGCCACGGCGGGGGCGGGCACGGCGCCCGCTCCGGCAGGGGTCGGCAGCGACTCTCCGTCGGCCGGGGCGGGGCGACTGGTGCCCGGCACCCACGCGGCCCCGTTCCAGTACCGGACATATCCGGGAATGGACGGATCGGGGTAGTAGCCTTCGCGGGGCCTGTCGTCGCCGGGGGCCGGGGTTGGGGCACTCATGTCCGTCGTCCCGTATCTGCTCGGGGGTCTTGTTGTGAGGTCCACATCTATCAGACGGCCGCGCCCGCCCGTGCCGCTCCGCCGTTACGGACCACTTTCCGGGGAACCTGACGCCCCCGCGCGAGGTCCGAAGAAATTCTTCTGGGAACTCGCGTAATGCTCCGGGCCGATCGTGCTCTCACCTTCCGACGGACCCGCTCCGGGTCCGCGCGGACGAGAGGAAACGCACGACATGAACACCGTGGTGGAACGCGAACTGGAGATGAAGCTGGTGCTCTCGCCGGAGCGCAGCATCCCCGTCCCCGCCCGGCTGACGTACCGCGTCGCCGACCCCTACGCCGTCCACATCACCTTCCACATCGGGTCGCACCACCCGGTCAACTGGACGTTCGCGCGCGAGCTGCTCGTGGAGGGCGTCTTCCGGCCCTGCGGGCACGGCGACGTGCGGGTGTGGCCGACGAAGGTGGACGGGCGCAGCGTGGTCCTGGTGGCGCTGAGCTCGCCGGACGGGGACGCGCTCCTGGAGGCGCCGACCGCGCAGGTCTCGGCCTGGCTGGAGCGCACGCTGCGGGCCGTGCCGCCCGGCACGGAGGCGGATCAACTCGGCCTCGACGACGCCCTGGCCGAACTGCTGACGCCGACCCCGGCGACCGACGACCTGTACCTGTGCGACCCGTGGCCGGGCGACGAGTCCGAGGACCTGTGAGCGGCCGCGCGGAGGCGGATCACTCGGCGGCGTTACCGGGCTGGACGGTCCCGGTGAGCGAGGTGCCCGCCGGGGCCGGGCCCGGGTCCGCGACCGCGGTGCCGACGGCGAGGCCGATGGAGGAGAGCGCGAGCGCGCCGACCAGCACGGCTGCGGTGGTCCTGCGGCGGCGGGCGGACTTGTCGTGGTGGCGGCCTGCGGTGCTGTGGCTCATCGGCGGGTTCTCATCTGGCTGCGGGATGCCGGCCGGCGCCCTGACGGCCGACCGCGCGACCTCTCAAGGGTGCCGCCGGAGCACCCCCGGCCACCTGAGGCTTTCGTCCTTTATGTGGGCGATACGTGACCGGGGACGCACTCCCCGCGACCGGTGCGGTCAGAACAGCTTGCCGGGGTTGAGCAGGCCCAGCGGGTCGAAGGCCGCCTTCACCGCCTGCTGCATCTCGACCCCGACCGGGCCGAGTTCGCGGGCGAGCCACTCCTTCTTGAGGACGCCGACGCCGTGTTCGCCGGTGATGGTGCCGCCGAGGTCGAGGCCGAGCGCCATGATCTCGTCGAAGGACTCGCGGGCCCTGCGCCCCTCGTCGGCGTTCTGGGCGTCGAAGCAGACGGTGGGGTGCGTGTTGCCGTCGCCCGCGTGCGCGCAGACACCGATGGTCAGGTCGTACTTCTCGGCGATCCGCTCGACGCCCTCGAGCAGTTCGCCCAGCTTGGAGCGGGGCACGCAGACGTCGTCGATCATCGTCGTGCCCTTGACCTCCTCCAGCGCGGTGAG
Organism: Streptomyces sp. SDT5-1; assembly: GCF_052245995.1. NCBI lineage: Bacteria > Bacillati > Actinomycetota > Actinomycetes > Kitasatosporales > Streptomycetaceae > Streptomyces > Streptomyces sp. SDT5-1. Next base: position 3,559,192 of record NZ_CM125963.1, read on the forward strand.
CGAGAGGCGGCGCGCCTGGAGCAGCATCTCCGATTCGGCGGCGTCCTCGGCGGGCACCACCTGGGTCGCGCCCGCGGCCTCGCACAGCGCGCCGACGGCGGCGAGGTCGGCGGCCGGGTCCGGGGTGTCGAAAGCGGCGAGCAGCAGCGCCTCCGTGGTCTCCGGGAGGCCCATGTTGGCCATGTCGTTGACGGCCTTGACCGTCGTACGGTCCATGAGTTCGAGCAGGGACGGGACGTGCCCGCCCTCCATGATCCGGCAGACCGCGTCGCAGGCGGCGTCCGCGGTGGCGAACTCGGCGGCGAGCACGAGCTGCTGGGGCGGCTGGGGCTTGAGCGCGAGCGTCGCCTTCACGACCACGCCGAGGCTGCCCTCGGAGCCCACGAAGAGCCGCGTGAGGTCGTAGCCCGCGACGCCCTTCGCGGTGCGCTTGCCGGTCTGGAGCAGTCGGCCGTCGGCGAGGACGACGTCGAGCCCGAGCACGTACTCCGCCGTCACGCCGTACTTCACGCAGCACAGGCCGCCCGAGGCCGTGCCGATGTTTCCGCCGATGGTGCACATCTCCCAGCTGGACGGGTCCGGCGGGTAGTAGAGCCCGTGTTCGTTGACCGCGCGGGAGAGCGTGGCGTTGATGACGCCCGGTTCGACGACGGCGATCCGGTCGACCGGGTTGATCTCCAGGATGCGGTCCATCTTGACGAGCGAGAGGACGATGCAGCCCTCGCTCGCGTTGGCGCCGCCGGAAAGGCCCGTGCGGGCGCCCTGCGGGACGACCGGGACGCGCAGCGCGGTCGCCGTGCGCATCACGTGCTGGACCTCTTCGACGGTGCGCGGCAGGACGACGACGGCGGGGGCTCCGGCGTCGCAGAAGCTGGCCATGTCGTGGGCGTACGAGGCGGTGACGTCGGAATCGACGATGATCGCTTCCGCGGGCAGGCCCGCGCGGAGCTCTTCCATGAGTGTGCGGCTCATGATCACACCCTCGCACTCCGTGCGGACGGTGTGAACCCCTCGGTTCCGCCGCGACGCGTCACACCAGAGCGGTGCCGATCAGGCCGTTGCGGGTGACCAAGGCGGCCAAGTCCGGCTCGGTCAGACCCTCCGTTCCGGCGGGACGCCGCGGCAGGACCATGTAGCGGGTCTCGGCGCTGGAGTCCCAGACGGTGATCTTGACCTCGTCGGGGAGCGAGACGCCGAACTCGCCCAGGACCGCCCGTGGTTCGCGCACCACGCGGGAGCGGTACGCCTCGCTCTTGTACCAGCCGGGGGACGGGCCGAGGAGGCGCAGCGGGTAGCAGGAGCAGAGGGTGCACACGATGACGTTGTGCTCGTCCGCGGTGTTCTCGGCGACCCGCAGCCGCTGGGGCTGGACTCCCCCGGCGGCGAAGCCCAGTTCGGCGACGGCCGCCGAGCCGTCCGCGAGCAGCCGCTCCTTGAACGCCGGGTCGGTCCAGGCGCGGGCCACCACCTTCGCGCCGTTGACCGGTGACGCGCCCGCGAGGAAGCCGTCGATGACCTCGTCGACGGTCTCGCCGCCGACGATGCCCTTGGCCTCCAGGATGCTCTCCAGGGCCCGTACGCGGCGGGAGATCACCGCGTCGTCGTGGTTACCCGACATCGTCCGTCCCGGCCTTCCTGAGGTAGCTCTCGGACAGGTCGAGGACGACGTCGTGCCCGCCCTCGCCCCACAGTTCGCGGGCCGTGAACCGCACCGCGTAGATCATCTCGACGGGGGCGTCGTCGCGCCCCTGCGCGCGCACGTCGGCGAGCGGCGCCCTGCCCTCCGGCTCGACGACGACGCCGAGCTTTCCGCGGGCGTAGCGCGGGAGGCGGGTGTGGTGCGGCGGGTCGTGGCGGTAGGTGCGGACCCGGTCGCCGGGCGCGAAGGCCGGTTCAGACATGGTCGAGGGCGCCTTCCTCGATGACGCCCTTGCGTTCGAGGAGCACACGGATCGCGTGGAACCAGCGCTCGTAGTACGAGGCCGCGAGGTACTCCCGGGGCGGCATCGTCTCGATGGCGTCCCGGAACTCGTCGAGGTTGAAGACCTTCTGGACGAGCAGCGCGCGCTGGAGCGCGAAGACCCGCGCCTCCCAGTCCGCGTGGAAGGGTTCGGCGTCATCGCTGGTGTCGATGGCGCCGAACCCCGTTGTCCCGCCTACGTCGTTCATCCTGGCCATGCGGCCAGACTAGGCGCGGAGGCTACAGATTTCCGCGCTTCTCCTGCTCCCGCTCGATCGCCTCGAAGAGGGCCTTGAAGTTGCCCTTGCCGAAGCCCATCGAGCCGTGCCGCTCGATCATCTCGAAGAAGACGGTCGGCTTGTCCTGGACCGGCTTGGTGAAGATCTGCAGCAGGTAGCCGTCCTCGTCGCGGTCGACGAGGATCTTCAGCTCGCGCAGCGTCTCGACGGGCACCCGGGTCTCGCCCGCCCATTCGCCGAGGGTGTCGTAGTACGAGTCGGGGGTGTCGAGGAACTGGACTCCGGCCGCGCGCATGGTCCGTACGGACGCGACGATGTCGTTCGTGGCGAGCGCGATGTGCTGGACGCCCGCGCCGCCGTAGAACTCCAGGTACTCGTCGATCTGGGACTTCTTCTTGGCGACGGCCGGCTCGTTGATCGGGAACTTGACCTTGAGCGTGCCGTCGGCGACGACCTTCGACATCAGCGCGCTGTACTCGGTCGCGATGTCGTCGCCCACGAACTCCTTCATGTTCGTGAAGCCCATGACCTTGTTGTAGAACGCCACCCACTCGTTCATCCTGCCGAGTTCGACGTTGCCCACGCAGTGGTCGATGGCCTGGAAGGTGCGCTTGGCCGGGGGCTCGACGATCGGGTCCGCGGCGACGAATCCGGGCAGGTAGGGGCCGTCGTAGCCGGAGCGCTCGACGAGGGTGTGGCGGGTCTTGCCGTACGTGGCGATGGCGGCGCGCACGACGGTGCCGTGCTCGTCCTTCGTCTCGTACGGCTCCTCGATGCCGCGGGCGCCGTGCTCGACGGCGTACGCGTACGCGGCGCGGGCGTCCGGGACCTCGATGGCGAGGTCGACGACGCCGTCGCCGTGCGCGGCGACGTGGTCCTGGAGGAAGCTGCCCCACTCGGTGGAGGCCTTGATGACGGAGGTGAAGACGAAGCGGGCCGAGCCGTTGGTGAGGACGTAGGACGCCGTCTCGCGGCTGCCGTTCTCCGGTCCGGAGTAGGCGACGAGCTTCATGCCGAAGGCGGTCGAGTAGTAGTGCGCGGCCTGCTTGGCGTTGCCCACGGCGAAGACGACCGCGTCCATCCCCTTGACCGGGAAGGGGTCGGCCTGCCGTGCGGTGTCGGGGGTGTGGTGTGTGGTCTGCGTCATACGGTGAGGTTCCCGCCGCTCCGCAAGGTGCGCAATAGTTTGCGTTTTCGCTGGGCAATCTGACCAGTGGAAGCCGCGCTGTGGCGGGCTTTGTGTACAGGATGACCACCAGGAGACGCGAGAGACGGAGTCGCGCATGGCGATCGACGATCTGGACGGGCGGCTCATCGTGCTGCTCGCCCGCGAACCGCGCATCGGGGTCCTGGAGATGTCGCGCCGCCTCGGCGTCGCCCGCGGCACCGTGCAGGCCCGCCTCGACCGGCTTACCTCGAACGGAGTCATCCGCGGCTTCGGCCCCCAGGTGGACCCGGCCGCGCTCGGCTATCCGGTCACCGCGTTCGCGACGCTCCAGATCAGGCAGGGGCAAGGAGCCGATGTCAGGACCCATTTGGACGGCGTCCCCGAGGTCCTGGAGCTGCACACGACGACCGGCAGCGGCGACATGCTGTGCCGCCTCGTGGCCCGCTCGAACGCCGACCTTCAACGTGTGATCGACCGGGTTGTCGGCTTTGATGGCATCGTCCGGGCTTCCACGGCGATTGTCATCGAAAATCCTGTTCCGCTGCGCGTCATCCCTCTGGTGGAACAGGCGTCAGGAGATTCCTGACGGCTATCCGAGCACCGCCCGGAAGTGAGGTGCGATGAACTTCTGGGACTATCTGACGGCCCGGCACCAGCAGCTGCTCGCCGATGCCTACCAGCATGCGAGCGCCGTCTTCCAGTGCATGGTCCTCGCGACGCTGATCGGCATCGTCATCGGCGTCATCTCGTATCGCAGCGAATGGGCCGGGAACCTGGCGACGACCGCCACCTCGACCATTCTCACCATCCCCTCCCTCGCCATGATCGGTCTGCTGATCCCGATCGTGGGCCTCGGCGTCGCGCCGACCGTCATCGCGCTGACCCTGTACGGGCTGCTGCCGATCGTGCGGAACGCGATCGTGGGCCTGCGCGGCGTCGACCCCGCGCTGATCGACGCGGCGAAGGGCATCGGCATGTCCCGCACGGCCCGCCTGTTCCGGGTGGAGCTGCCGCTCGCCTGGCCGCCGATCCTCACCGGGATCCGGGTCTCCACGCAGATGCTGATGGGCATCGCCGCCATCGCCGCGTTCGCCTCGGGCCCCGGCCTCGGCAACGAGATCTTCCGCGGCATCGCCTCCCTGGGCAGCGCAAACGCGCTCAACCAGGTGCTCGCCGGAACGCTCGGCATCATCATTCTCGCCCTGCTCTTCGACGCCGCGTACGTCCTCATCGGACGGCTGACCATCCCGAGGGGGATCCGTGCCTGAGACCGCAACGACCGAAGACCCCCAGGCGTCCGGGGCCAGCATCGAGCTGGAGAACCTCACCAAGCGCTACCCGGGCTCGGCCACCCCCGCCGTGGACAGCGTCAACATGGAGATCAAGGCGGGCGAACTGATCATCTTCGTGGGCCCCTCCGGCTGTGGGAAGTCCACGACGCTGAAGATGATCAACCGGCTCATCGAGCCGACCGGCGGCCGGATCCGGATCGGCGGCGAGGACGTCACCGACATGGACCCGGTGAAGCTGCGCAGGAAGGTCGGGTACGCGATCCAGTCCTCCGGGCTCTTCCCGCACATGACGGTCGCCCAGAACATCGCGCTCGTGCCGAAGATGGTCGGCTGGTCCAAGTCGAGGATCAAGTCGCGGGTCGAGGAGATGCTCGACCTGGTCGGTCTCGACCCCGCCGAGTTCCACAACCGCTACCCGCGCCAGCTCTCCGGCGGCCAGCAGCAGCGCGTCGGCGTGGCACGGGCGCTCGCCGCCGACCCGCCCGTCCTCCTGATGGACGAGCCGTTCGGCGCGGTCGACCCGATCACCCGCGACCACCTCCAGGACGAGCTGATCCGGCTCCAGCACGAGCTGCACAAGACGATCGTCTTCGTCACCCACGACTTCGACGAGGCGATCAAGCTCGGCGACCGGATCGCCGTACTGCGCGAGAAGTCGCACATCGCGCAGTTCGACACCCCGGAGGCGATCCTCACCAACCCGGCGGACGACTTCGTGTCCGGGTTCGTGGGCGCGGGCGCCGCCCTCAAGCGCCTCAATCTGACCCGCGTACGCGACGTGGAGGTCACCGACTACCCGACGGTGCACGTCGACGACCCGCTCCAGGACATCTTCAACAAGCTGCGGGCGGCGGGCACGAACGAGCTGCTGCTGCTCGACAGGCGCGGCCGGCCCTACAAGTGGCTGCGGCGCGGCGACATGATGCGCGCCAAGGGCTCCCTGGCCCGCGCGGGCACCCTCGTGCACGACACCGTCACCCGCGACGCCACCCTCCGCGACGCCCTGGAGGCGGTCCTCACCGACAACGCGGGCCGCGTGGCGGTGACCGGGCGGCGCGGCGCGTACGAGGGCGTCGTCGACATGGAGACGCTGATGAACTCCGTGCACGAGCTCCTGGAGGCCGACCGGCTCGAAGCGGTCGAGCACCAGCACGAGCTGGAGGAGAAGCGCGCCGAGCAGACCCACCTGGAGCAGGAGGGCTCCCTGGGCACCGAGGGGGAGGCGAAGGCGTGAGCACTCCGTCCCGCAAAGCGCCCCCGAAGGGCGAGCGCCCCGAGGGCGAGCACGAGGTCAAGGGCCTCGCGTTCCGCGACGAGGGCGAGGCCGAGCAGGAGTCGCGCTCGCCCATCCAGAAGGAGCCGTCGCGGATCACCTGGAAGAAGCTGACGTTCCTGCCGGTCTTCCTGGTCCTGGTGCTGCTGATCACGTGGCTGTGGTTCCGCAACGCCGACCTCGACACGATCTCCCAGAACGCCATCTCCGGCGGCAATGTGGGCAAGGCGCTGCGCCAGCACATCAGCCTGACCGTGATCTCCACGTTCTTCGTGCTGATCATCGCGATTCCGCTGGGGATCCTGCTGACCCGCAAGATGTTCCGCAAGGCGACCCCGGTCGCCCTGGCGATCGCCAACATGGGGCAGGCGACCCCGGCGATCGGCCTGCTCGCCCTGCTCGTCATCTGGCTGGGCATCGGCGAGCGTTCGGCCCTGATCGGCATCATCATCTACGCGATCCTGCCGGTGCTCTCCAACACCATCGCGGGCCTCAAGGCCAACGACCCGACGCTCCTCGAAGCGGCGAAGGGCATCGGCATGTCGCCGATGGGCGTGCTCCGCAAGGTCGAACTCCCCCTCGCCGTACCGCTGATCCTCGCGGGCGTGCGCACGGCCCTCGTCCTCAACGTCGGCACGGCGACCCTCGCCACCTTCGGCGGGGGCGGTGGCCTCGGCGTCCTCATCACGACCGGCATCACCAACCAGCGGATGCCGGTCCTGATGCTCGGCTCGATCCTCACGATCGCGCTCGCCCTGCTCGTCGACTGGCTGGCCTCGCTGGCCGAACTGCTGCTGCGCCCGCGCGGGTTGGAGGTGCGCTCATGAAGTACCGCGTACGAGTGGCCGTGGCGGCGGGCTGCGGGGTCGCGCTCCTCGCGGGCTGCGGGCTGACCAGCGGCAGCCCGCTGGTCGACGACGTGCAGCCGGGGTCCATCGGCAAGGGCAAGCCGCTGGACGGGGCGAGCATCACCGTCACGTCCAAGGAGTTCACGGAGCAGCTGGTGCTCGGCGCGATCATGGGCATCGCGTTCAAGGCGGCGGGCGCGGACGTCCTCGACAGGACCGGCATCCAGGGCTCCATCGGCGCCCGCGAGGCCGTCAAGTCCGGGGACGCGGACGCCATGTACGAGTACACGGGCACGGCCTGGATCACGTATCTCGGCAACTCGGACCCGATCCCGGACCCGCAGAAGCAGTTCGAGGCGGTGCGCAAGGCCGACAAGAAGAACGGCCTCACGTGGCTGCCGCAGGCCGAGCTGAACAACACCTACGCGCTCGCCGCGAACAACGCCAACTTCAAGAAGTACGGCACCAAGACGCTCTCCGACGTCGCCGCGCTCGCCAAGAAGGACCCGAAGGCCGTCACGCTGTGCGTGGAGAGCGAGTTCGCCAACCGGGCCGACGGCCTGCCCGGCATGCAGAAGGCGTACGGGATGAGCCTGCCGCCCGGCAACATCACGCAGATGGACAGCGGCATCATCTACACGCAGGCGTCCAAGGGCAGTTGCACGTTCGGCGAGGTCTACACGACCGACGGCCGCATCAAGGCGATGCACCTGAACGTCATGGAGGACGACAAGAAGTTCTTCCCGAACTACAACGCGGCGCCCTCCATCAACACCAAGGCGCTCGAGAAGTACCCGAAGATGGCGGACATCCTGGAGCCGATCACCAAGAAGCTCAACAACACCGTCGCCCAGGACCTCAACGCGAAGGTGGACGTCGACGGGCAGGACCCGCACGACGTGGCCAAGGACTGGCTCGTCCAGGAGGGCTTCGTCAAGGAGTGACGCGGTGGGCGCGGGACCCGCTCAGCAGGTGGGGACCGTGCCCGAGCCCTTCTCCAGGTTCGTCAGCGCGGTCATGGTGCCCTTGAGCGTGCTCACCGAGATCAGCTTCATCGACTTCGGGGCCGACGCCTTCGCGTCCGAGCACTCGGCCTTCGGCACGAGGAAGACCGTGGCGCCGTCGCGGTCCGCGGCCTGCACCTTCAGCGAGACGCCGCCGACCGGGCCGACCTTGCCGTCGGCGTCGATGGTGCCGGTGCCGGCGATGGACCTGCCGCCGGTGAGGTCGCCGCCGCTGCCGTCGCCGTCCAGCTTGTCGATGATGCCGAGGGAGAAGAGCAGGCCCGCGCTCGGGCCGCCGACGTCGCCGAGCTGGAGGTCGACCCTGACCTTCTTCGACGACTCGCCGAGGTAGGAGAGGGCGGCCTCGGTGGCGGCGTCCTGCGAGCCCTTCATCTCCTGCTGGTTGTGCTGCTCGATCTCCTTCGTGGAGCCGCCCGACGGATACACCGAGTCGCGCGGCATCACGGCCCGGTTCTCGGCGAACCAGCCCTTGAACACGTCGCCCAGGTGCACGGAGGCGTCGGGCCCCGTCGCCACGATGGTCACCGCGCGCAGCTTGCCCTCCGTGGTGCGGGTGGGCGCGCCGCTGATGTCGATGACGGGTTCGCCGTCCGACGTCCCGAGCACGTTCGTCGTCGGCCCCGGCTGCGCCACGGAGAACGGCAGCGGAGCGAAGATCGCGGCCGCGAGCAGCGCGACGACGGGGGCGGCGCAGAGGGCCAGGGCAACGGGGCGGCTGAGGCGATTGAGCACGAGGTGACTCTAACGCGACGGTTGCCGGGCAGTATCAAGCGCGATGGCTACCTGAGCGCGTCCGCCACCTCGCGGGCCGCGTCGAGCACCCGCGCGCCGACCCGTTCCGGGACGGAGTCCGAGAGCATGACGACGCCGACGCTGCCCTCGAGGCCCGTCACGCCGAGGAGCGGGGCCGCCGCGCCGCTCGCGCCCGCCTCCAGCTCGCCGTGCGTGAGCGTGTACCCGGTCTCCGGGAGCACGCCCTGGCGGGCGCCGAGGATGGCGCGGCCCGCGGCTCCCCGGTCGAGCGGGTGGCGGAAGCCGGTGCGGTACGCCACGTGGTAGTCGGTCCAGGTCGGCTCGACGACAGCCACGGCGAGCGCCTCCGAGCCGTCCACCAGGGTCAGGTGCGCCGTCGCCCCGATGTCCTCGGCGAGGGCGCGCAGCGCGGGCAGCGCGGCCTCCCGCACCAGCGGGTGCACCTGCCGGCCGAGCCGCAGCACGCCGAGCCCGACGCGGGCGCGGCCGCCCAGGTCGCGGCGGACGAGGGCGTGCTGCTCGAGGGTGGCCAGCAGACGGTAGACCACGGTGCGGTTGACGCCGAGCTTGTTGGAGAGCTCGGTCACGGTCAGCCCGTGGTCGGTGTCGGCGAGCAGTTTGAGGACGCGCAGTCCCCTGTCGAGCGTCTGGGAGGTCTCCGCGGTCACGACGCCCACTCCTTAGTGGTGAGGGACGGCCGCCTCCTGCGCGGGGGTCGCGTCACCTGTCCCGTGGGCGACGCGCGTCAGAGGCCGCCGGTCGGTGATCAGGCGCTGGGCTGCTTACGGCTGTCTTTTGACGCACCGGCTGCGCTCCGCGGCGGCGCTGCCACGGGGCGTGTGCGTTGCCCGGAATGTAGCGAGGTCGTCCCGCTGAGCGGAAGACTCCGTCCAGAATCCGGGCAGTGATCGGCCTGAGTTGTGCCCGATTGCCCGCACTTGATCCCCGTGTCAGTTCATGATCCCCGTGTCACTTCATGACCCCGGGGGTCACTTCATGCGCGTGGCCCACTCCTGCACCTTGGCGATGCGCTGGCGCAGCTGTCCGCCGGTCGCCTCGGCGCTCGGCGGGCCGCCGCAGACCCGGCGCAGCTCGGTGTGGATGACGCCGTGCGGCTTGCCGCTCTGATGCACGTACGCGCCGACCATCGTGTTCAGCTGCTTGCGCAGCTCCATCAGCTCCTTGTGGGAGACGACGGGGCGGCGGTCGGCCGGCAGCTCCAGGAGGTCGGCCTCGCTGTCCGGCTTCTTCTTGCTGTGCGAGATCTGCCGCGCCTGCCGCTTCTGGAGCAGCAGCTGCACCTGGTCGGGTTCGAGCAGGCCCGGGATGCCGAGGTAGTCCTGCTCCTCCTCGCTGCCGGGGTGCGCCTGCATGCCGAACTCGGCGCCGTTGTACATGACCCGGTCGAAGGTGGCCTCGGACTCCAGGGCCTCGAAGGCGAACTGCTCCTGCTCGCCGGTGTCCTCGTCCTGCTCCTTGTTCGCCTCCTCCATCTCCTTCTCGGACTCGGCGTACGGGTCCTCCTCGCCGTCCTTCTTCGGCTTGTCGAGGACGTGGTCGCGCTCGACCTCCATCTCGTTGGCGAAGCCGAGCAGGTCCGGGACGGTGGGCAGGAAGACGGAGGCCGTCTCGCCGCGCCTGCGGGAGCGCACGAAGCGGCCGACGGCCTGCGCGAAGAAGAGCGGCGTGGAGATCGTCGTGGCGTACACGCCGACCGCGAGGCGCGGGACGTCGACGCCCTCGGACACCATGCGGACCGCGACCATCCACCGGTCCTCGCTCGCCGCGAAGTCGTCGATCCGCTTCGAGGCGCCCGCGTCGTCGGAGAGCACGACGGTGGCCTTGGTGCCGGTGATCTCGCGGATCAGCTTCGCGTACGCGCGGGCCGAGTCCTGATCGGACGCGATGACGAGGCCGCCCGCGTCCGGGATGCCCTTGCGGACCTCGGTGAGGCGCGCGTCGGCGGCCCGCAGCACGCTGGGCATCCACTCGCCGCGCGGGTCGAGGGCGGTGCGCCAGGCCTGGCTGATGGCGTCCTTGGTCATCGGCTCGCCGAGCCGCGCCGCGATCTCGTCCCCGGCCTTCGTGCGCCAGCGCATGTTGCCGCTGTACGAGAGGAAGATGACGGGCCGCACGACGTTGTCGGCGAGCGCGTTCCCGTAGCCGTACGTGTAGTCGGCCGCGGAGCGCCGGATGCCGTCGTTGCCCTCCTCGTACTGGACGAAGGGGATCGGGTTCGTGTCGGAGCGGAACGGCGTACCGGTCAGGGCGAGGCGGCGGGTGGCCGGCTCGAACGCCTCCAGGCAGGCCTCGCCCCACGACTTCGAGTCACCGGCGTGGTGGATCTCGTCGAGGATCACCAGGGTCTTGCGCTGCTCGGAGCGGTTGCGGTGCAGCATCGGCCGCACGCCCACACCCGCGTACGTGACGGCGACGCCCTGGTACTCCTTGCTGAGCGGGCCCGCGCTGTACTCCGGGTCCAGCTTGATCCCTATGCGCGCTGCGGCCTCGGCCCACTGCTTCTTCAGGTGCTCGGTCGGCGCGACCACGGTCACCTGCTGCACGACGTGGTGGTGCAGCATCCAGGAGGCGAGGGTGAGGGCGAAGGTGGTCTTGCCTGCGCCCGGGGTGGCGACCGCGAGGAAGTCGCGCGGCTGCTCCTGGATGTACTTGTCCATCGCCGCCTGCTGCCAGGCACGCAGCTTGTTGGCGGTGCCCCAGGGGGCGCGGCCGGGGAAGGCGGGCGACAGGTGGGCGGACGAAGCAGAGGGCGTGGCGGATGTAGTAGTCACGGTCTCCGGTTACTCAAAGCTGGACGGCACGGCTACGTATGACAACCGGGCCACCCTACCGGTGACGTGGTTGACGGGCGCGGTCGGCGAGGCCGGACGGGGGCCGGTTGGGACATGCGTCACAGATCAACTCGGCGGATCCCGCGTCTACTTCCGCAGCCGCGTCGCCACCCATACGCCGACGAGCGCGACGGCGGCCATCGGCAGGAACACGGCGGCGAACGCGGCCGGGTGCGAGCCTCCCGCACCGTCCGCGACCCCGTGTCCGGCCGCGCCCACCGCTCCCCCGCCGAGCGCGGCGAAGGCGGCGCCGCCCGCGGCGAGCAGCAGCGCGTTGGAGAGCCCGTCGGAGATCTGGAGCGCCGCCGAGTTCGTCCCGGCCTCCTCGGGCGCGGACAGCTGGAGCAGCAGCACGGACGTGGACGAGATCACCAGGCCCATGCCGAGGCAGCCGAAGGCCCAGGCGACCGCCACGGTCCACACCGGCACGGCCGCGATCAGCACGCTGGGCGCGACCGCGATCGCCGCGGCGACCAGCACCATGCCGACCGCGACCAGCCGCTCCCGGTACGGCTCCACGCGCGGCCTCGACTGGAGCCAGGAGCCGAGCGCCCAGGTGCCGCCGCCCGCCGCGAGCGAGAACCCGGCGAGGGTGGGGCTGAGCCCGCGCTGCGTGACCAGCATCAGCGGCACGAAGGACTCGGCCGCGATGAACGAACCGGCCGCGATGCCGCGCAGCAGCACCACCGACGGAAGGCCGCGCGCCGCCCGGTAGGTGCCGCGCGGCAGCAGCCCGAGCACGGACGGCACGAGGAGGGCGGCGCCGACGACCGCGGGCAGCAGGGACAGCGGGCGCAGGTCCTGGGCGGCGTACTGGAGGAGTCCCGCGCCGAGCGAGATGCCGAGGGCGAGGCGGATGCGCCGCCGGTCGAAGGCGGCCCGCGCGGCGCCCTCGGGCGGTCCGCCGGCCCGCCGCCGCACCTGCGGGAGCGCGAGGGCGAGCGGCAGTACGACGAGGATCGGGATGCCGAGGAACACCCAGCGCCAGCCGATGTGCTCGGTCACGGCCCCCGAAGCGAGCGAGCCGACGATCGAGGGCACGACCCAGCTCGCCGCGAACGCCGCCATGATCGCGGGCCGCAGGCGCTCCGGGTAGGCGCGGCTGACCACGACGTAGAGGCCGACGATCACCAGGCCGCCGCCGAGGCCCTGCACGGCCCGTCCGGCGACGAACATCCACATGTTGCCCGCGGTCCCGGCGAGCAGCAGGCCCGCGGCGAAGGCGGCGATCCCGGCGGTGACCGGGCCGAGCGGTCCGCTGCGGTCGGCCCACTGCCCGGCGAGCACCATCCCGAACAGGCTGGTCGTGAAGAACGCGGAGAACGCGAAGGCGTACAGCGACACCCCGTCGAGCTCCCGCGCGGCGACGGGCATCGCGGTGCCCACGGCGGTCGCCTCGAAGGCGATGAGGAGCACCACGGTGACGATGCCGATGCTGAGCGCGCGATAGGTGCGGCCGAGGACACCTTCGGACTCGGTGGGTACGGGGCGTGCGGGGGCGTCGGGTGCGACGTCTTCGAGGGCGGCCATGCGGTTCAGGGTAAGGGGCGTGGGGCTCACTGACCCCTGTCGGGAGGCGGGAACCGGGGTGGTCCCTTGGTCGTAGGTCCGGGCCGCCGCGCGCCGCATTGTGAACGGCGCATGGCAGTCGTATTGCGGGGCGCCGGGAACCCTTGAGGGGCGGCGGAACGGGCCCGTAGCTTCATGAGCGCACGGCCGTGTGCCCGAGTGGCTTAGGGGTTCGCCTGCAAAGCGGATTACACCGGTTCGATTCCGGTCACGGCCTCCACGACGAAGGGGCGTCCCGCATTCCGCGGGGCGCCCCTTCGTCGTGCGTGCGTGCCGCTCAGGCGGTCGGCTCGGCCACCGCCGCCTGCGGCCTGATCGGCAGCCGGTTCACCGGGCGGCCGGTCGCCGCGCGGACCGCCGACGCGACGGCCGCGGGGGACGCGACCACGGGGGCCGCGCTCGCGGACTTCGCGCCGAACGGGGCCACCACGTCGCGCTCCTCGACCAGGTTCACGATGTGGATGTCCGGGGTGTCGAGCGCGGTCGGCAGCGCGTAGCCGGTGAAGTCGGGGCGGCGGACGACGCCCTTCGGGGTGCGCAGGTTCTCGGTGAGGGCCGCGCCCACGCCCTGCGTGACGCCCGCCTCGATACGGGCGGCGAGCTGGGCGGGGTTGAGGATCCGGCCGACGTCCTGGGCGACCGCGAGTTCGACGACGCGCACCGAGCCGAGCTCCACGTCCACGTCCACCACGGCGCGGATCGCGCAGAAGGCCATGCCGACGAACGCGTCGCCCTGCCCCTCGGCGTCCAGTGGCTCCGTCGGGTGCGGGCGGCACTGGGCGGTGGCCCACAGCTCCTTGCCGTCCATCGCCTCCTCGACGGTCGTCGAGAGCACACCGTCGTACGAGGTGATCTTGCCGTCGGCGATCTGGAGCAGCTCCGTGGACATGCCGAACTTGTGGGCCAGCGGCTGGAGGAGCTGGGTGCGGACCATCTTCGCGGCCCGCTCGACCGCGCCGCCCGACACCCACGTGTGACGGCCGCGGCAGCCGGGTCCGGCGGGCGGCTGGTCGGTGTCGACCGGCGCGACGTGGACCTCCTCGATGCCGAGCGTCTCCTGGACGATCTGGCGGGCGAGCGTGGCGAAGCCCTGGCCCGTCTCCACGGCGGCGCACAGCACCGTCGCGACGCCGTCCTGGACCTTCACGGTCGCCGTCGAGACCTCGTCCGCGCCCTCCGCGCCGAGCATGTGCACCATGCCGATGCCGTAGCCGACACCGCGCCGGATCGCGCCCGGCTCGCCGACGCCCTCGGGGCCTCCCGGCAGCAGCCAGTCCTCCTCGGGCGAGTCCTTCGGCAGCGGCGGCAGCGGGAAGTCCCGTACGGAGGTGAGGAGTTCCGCCACGGGCGCGGGGCAGGTCACCGTCTGCCCGGTCGGCAGCACGTCGCCGGTCGCCAGGACGTTGCGCATCCGCAGCTCGGCCGGGTCCACGCCCAGCTTCTTCGCGAGCTTGTCCATCTGCGCCTCGTACGCGGCGCAGACCTGCATCGCGCCCTCTCCGCGTACGTGACCGGAGGGCGGGTTGTTCGTGCGGACCGCCCAGCCCTCGATGGAGGCGTGCGGCACCACGTACGGGCCGCAGGCGAAGGAGACGGCGGCGGCGAGCGCGTCGGACGACGTGTCCGCGTACGCCCCGGCGTCGAGCAGGATCTGCGCCTCGACCTTGACGAGACGGCCCTCCGCGTCCGCGTGGTGGCGGTAGCGCAGCAGGGTGGGGTGGCGGTGCGGGTGGCCGAGGAAGGACTCCTCGCGGGACACCGCCAGCTTCACCGGGCAGCCGGTGTGCAGCGAGAGCAGGCCGAGCGGGAGGTGGAAGCTCGGGTCCTCGCGGTCGGCCGTCGCGCCCGGCACCCCGGTGACCACGACCTTGACGCGCTCGCGCTCCAGGCCGTACCGGGCGGCGGCCAGGTCGCGGTCGCCGTGCGGGTCGGTGGAGGCGATGTAGAGCTCGACGCCGCCGTCGGGGCGCGGCACGGCGAGCCCGGCCTCCGCGCCGATCGGCGCCGGGTCCTGGCGCCCGATGCGGTACAGGCCCTCGACGATCACCTCGCCCGTCGCCTCGGCGTCGCCGTGCTGGAGCGGGATGTGGCGGATCAGGTTGCCCTCGGGGTGCAGGGGCTCCGCCGCGAACGACTGCTCGGGGTCCGTGACCGGTTCCAGGACCTCGTACTCGACGATGATCGCGGCGGCGGCCATCCGCGCGGTGTCCGGGTGGTCGGCGGCGACCGCGGCGATGGCCTCGCCGTGGTGGCGCACCACGTCCGAGGCGAACATCGGGCGGTCGGCGGCGCGATGGCCCGCCAACGAGCCACCGGGGACGTCCTCGTGGGTGACGACCGCGCGCACGCCGGGCATCTCGCGCGCGTGGGTCGTGTCGATGGACACCACGCGCGCGTGCGCGTGCGGGGAGCGCAGGATCGCCGCCCAGAGCAGCCCCTCGGCCCACAGGTCGGCGGCGTACGGGAACGTGCCCTCGGTCTTCGCCTGCGCGTCCTCCGACGGCAGGGACATGCCGATCCCGTGCGGGAAGCTCTCCGGCTCGGGGGCCGTGGGGGCCTCGGAGGTCGTGGCCGTCTCGTTCGTCATGCCTGGCCTCCGTCCGGGAAGTCCTGCGGGTCGGGCGCGACCGGGCCCGCCTGGCGCGGGATCAGCGGCTCCTCGCCGCCGTCGTCGGCGGGCGATGTCTCGGTCGCGGCGTCGGCCGCCGCGCGCCGCTCCTCGGCCACCTGGCGCACGGCCTCCACGACGCCCCGGTAGCCGGAGCATCGGCACAAGTTGCCGCACAGCGCCTGGCGGGTCTCCAGGGCGGTCGGGTTCGGGTTGCCCTCCAGGAGGTCGTGCGCGGTCATCGCCATGCCGGGCACGCAGAAACCGCACTGCACGGCGCCGCACTCGGTCAGCGCGCGCTGCACGTCGGAGGGCCGGCCGTCGCTCGCGAGGCCCTCGACCGTACGGACCTCACTGCCGGCCGTCGTCGCGGCGGGCACCAGGCAGGACGCCACGAGCCTGCCGTCCACCTGCACGTTGCACGCGCCGCACTCGCCCTGCGAGCAGCCGTCCTTGGCCCCCGCGAGCCCGAGGCGCTCGCGCAGCACGTACAGCAGCGACTCGCCGATCCAGGCGTCCGTGACGGGCCGGTCGACGCCGTTCACGCGCAGCACGTAGCTGGCGAGGGGGTGGTCGTCGTGCAGGGGCGGGGCGGCGACGGGCTGCTGCTCTTCCTCGGCGTCCTCGGATGCTTCAGGCGCGGCTTCCGGCGCGGGGTCCGGCACATCGAGCCCCGCCTGCGCCTGAGGCGCGGGGTCCGGGGCGGAATCCTGTGGCGCGGGCTCGGCCGACGCCTCAGGGACGGCTTCCGGCTCGGCGCCCGCCACATCGGGCTCCGCGGGAGCAGGCTCGGGGTCCGCCCACGGCGCGGGCGCGCCACCCGGCAGGGTGGCGGGCGGCGACGCCGGTCCGCCCCATTGCTGCCCCGCCACCACGGACGTGGTGAACTCGCCCGACTCGTCGGGAAGTTCCCCCTCCGCGAGCGGAATCGACCACTGCCCGGTCTGCCCGTGGTGGGGCGCCTGCTCCGCCGGAGCGGGTTCGGGAGCGGGCTCCGGCGCGGGCTCGGGCCCGGCCCCGACGAGCTCCTCCGGCAGCGTCCACACACCCGTGGCGGCCGGATCGGTCGCGGCGGCGCCCGTGGCCGGACTCACCGTTATCTGCGGCGGCACATACCCGTGCCCAGGCGCGGCCAGCGGCGCCGCGTCCGGGAACCCCTCGGGCGGCAGCTGCACGAAGGCCGTGGCGTCGGAGTCGTACTCCCCCTGCGGGACCGGCTCCCAGCCGTCGGATCCGGGGTACTCGTTGGTCACGACAGCGCCCTCCCAAGTGCACGTCGGGCCAGCACGGCGACGGTGCGCCGCAGATGCAGTACGGCCGGCGACAACTGCTGCTGCGTGCCGTCCGGTGCGGGCTCCGGGTCGGGGACGCACGCGGCGGCGACGTACTCGCCGAAGGCGTGCACGGCCTCCGGCACGAGGGCGCCGCGCTCACCGTCCCAGTCGATGAGCGAGGCCACCCACTGCTCGGCCTCCAGGGGCCGCAGCGGCATCGGCGCGATGGCCCCGACGGCGCAGCGCACACCGCGCCGCGCCGGGTCGAGGACGAGCGCGACGGATGCCATGGCGCGCCCGGGGCCCGTACGCCCGGTGGCCTTCAGGAAGACCTGCGGCGCGTGCAGCAGCGGAACCCGTACGAATCCGATCAACTCGGCAGGACCGAGCATCTCCATGCCGGCCAGCAGGTGCGAGACCGGCACCTCGCGGCGGGCGCCGCCCTGCCCCGCGATGATCAGCGTGGCCTCGAGCGCGGCCAGTACGGGCAGTGTGTCGTTGGCGGGCGCGCCGGAGGCGATGTTGCCGCCGAGCGTCGCCGCGTTGCGGATCTGGGGTGGTCCGGAGGCGCGCGCGGCGGCGGCGAGGCCGGGGATGAGCGCGGCGAAGTCGGGGCGGCCGATGCGCGCGTGCGTGAGGCCCGCACCGAGCAGCGCGTTCCCGTCCTGGTACTGCCAGCCGCGGATCTCGCTGATCCGGCCGAGGCCGACGAGCGCGGCCGGGCGCAGTCCGCCCGAGTTGACCTGGGCCATCAGGTCGGTCCCCCCGGCCACCGGAACGGCGGCGGGCATGGCGGCGAGCGCCGCGACGGCCTCGTCCAGCGAACCCGGAAGTACCGCGGCCTGTGTCGTCGCCTGCGGTGCGTGCGTGGTCAAACCGGCTGCCCCTTCCCGATGTCCGGCCGCGTGCCTGGGCGGCGGCCCGGTCCCCCGCAAGGTCACGCTGGTCCACGCGTGAGAGCCGTTCCCGCCGTTACGCCTGTTCCGCCGTACGGTACGTGCTGACAGGCCGGACGTGGCAACTCTGGCACATCTTCCCCTCGGGTCGGAGAGGGGGTCCGGTAGGAGGCATTCGCCCCTTCCGCCTCAGAGATGACCGATATCGCACCAGATCACCTGTGGGCGCGAATTGGCTCTCCCCGGCGACGATCACGATGGCGCCCGCGGTGCGGGACGGTCGTCGCCGGCCGCCAAGCTCACACGTTCGGGGGTTCCCCTTCGAAGGGACGTCCGAGCACTCCGGGTCGCCGCTGCCACGGCAACGGGCCGCCGGGCGGCCGGTGCTCGACACCGAGGGCGTCAAGTCGCGCGCGGTGCGGGCCCATTCGGCGTTCGAAGTCCGCGAAGTCGCGGGCGGCGGGCTCGGGCAGCTCGCTCCAGGCGACCTCGCTGAAGGCGCAGAGGCGGGGATACAGCTGGTAGTCGACGCGCCGCTCGTCCTCCGTGACCTCGGTCCACATGTTGGCCTGGGCGCCGATGACGTGCCGCGCCTCCGCCTCGCTCAGCTCCGGGGGAACCGGTTCGAAGCGGTAGACGTCCTCCAGGGTGCGCACGTATCCGATGGGGACCGGTTCGTCGTCGCCCGGGTCCTGTCGGTAGTTCAAGTAGACCTGCTGCTCGGGGCACATGACGACGTCGTGGCCCGCCTTGGCCGCGGTGATGCCGCCCGCGTAGCCGCGCCACGAGGAGACCGTCGCGCCGGGCGCGAGGCCGCCTTCGAGGATCTCGTCCCAGCCGACGAGCCGCCGGCCGCGCTCGCTCAGCCAGGTGTCGAAGTGCCGGATGAACCAGGACTGGAGCTCGTCCTCGTCCTTCAACCCCAGTTCCGCGATGCGGGCCTGGGCGGTCGGCGACGCCCGCCACTGCTCCTTGGGGCACTCGTCGCCGCCGACGTGGATGAACGTGGAGGGGAACAGGTCGAGGAGTTCCTCGAAGACGCCCTCGTAGAAGCGGAGGGTGTTGTCAGTGGGGGCGAGTACGTTCGGGTTGATGCCCCAGGTGTCCCAGACGGGGAGGGAGGACGTGTCGACGACGTCGGTGTTGCCGAGTTCCGGATACGCGTGGATGGCGGCCTGCGAGTGCCCCGGCAGGTCGATCTCGGGGACGACGGCGATGTGCAGCGCGTGCGCGTACGCGACGATTTCGCGGATGTCGTCCTGGGTGTAGTAGCCGCCGTGCGGCCGGTCGTCCCACAGCGGCGAGTCGCGGTGGCCGAGCTTCGTCCGTGACCGCCAGGAGCCGACCTCCGTCAGCCTCGGGTGGCGCTTGATCTCGACGCGCCAGCCCTGGTCGTCGGTGAGGTGGAGGTGCAGGACGTTGAGCTTGTGCGCGGCCATCAGGTCGAGTTGGCGCAGCACCCCGGCCTTGGGCATGAAGTGGCGGGCGACGTCGAGCATCATGCCGCGCCAGCGGAACCGGGGCGCGTCCTCGATCTCGACGTGCGGGAGCGTCCAGGTGCGGCCGGGGAGCGGGGCCCTGCGGTACGCGTCGGGGCCCAGGAGTTGACGCAGTGTCTGAGCGCCGCGGAAGACACCGGCGGGCGACCCGCCGTCGATGCTGACGCCCGCACCGCTCACCCGCAGCCGATACCCCTCCGCCTCGAGCCCCGCGTCGACACACAGCCGCACGACATCTCCGTCGTCGGTCGCAGCGGTGTCCTTGGGAGGCAGGGCGAGACCGGTCGCCGCGCCGACGCCCGCGCGCAGCCAGCGCGCGGTGTCCTCGGTCCCCTCCCCCGCGGCGATGCCGGTGCGCTCGCCGAGGACGCGGTGGCCGTCGTCGGCGCGCGTCAGTCGGCGGGGTGCGGGGACGAGCCCCAGGGCGTCAGGTGCTTCGGTGCGCGACACGCGAGGAGGCTAAGTGGACTGGACCAATTCCCGCAATGGTGCGTCCGGTTCCGACGGCAGGAGACACGAAACCCCGGGCATGCGTCACCGCACGCCCGGGGTACACCGGGAAAGGGGCGCGGCCTACTTGCCCTTGCCGCCGCCGTCCTTGCCGCCGTTGTCCTTGTCGCCGCCGGCGCCCATGGACTCGTAGATCTCCTTGCACATGGGACACACGGGGTACTTCTTCGGGTCGCGGCCCGGCACCCACACCTTGCCGCAGAGCGCGACGACAGGCGTGCCGTCGAGCGCGCTCGCCATGATCTTGTCCTTCTGGACATAGTGGGCGTAGCGCTCGTGGTCGCCGTCGCCGTGCGACGTCTGCGGCGTCGGCTCTACGAGGGTCCCCGTACCTGTCCCGCGCTCGGGCTCAAGAGTGCTCATAACCGCCAAGGGTACTTAAGCCCGCCCGCTCCCGGAACGGGCCTGGTCCGGGCCGCGGGCGTGTCCCGACGAAGGGCTCGCGGGCCGCCGCCCCACGAGGTGCAGCGCGAGTCCCGCCGCCGCGACGACGGCCGCCGCCCACGGCAGGGCGCGCGCCGCGAGGCCCGCCGCGAGCGCGAGCCCCGCGAGGGCGGAGCCGACCGCGCTGCCCAGGTAGAGCGCGGAGTTGTTGAGGGCGAGGGCGACGGTGCCGCGTTCGGCGCGCAGCGCGAGCAGCCGGTGCTGCTGCGGCACCTGGAGCGCCCATCCGGCGGCGCCCCACACGACGAGCGCGGGGAACGCGGCGGCGCCGAGCAGCGGCAGCCCCGCCAGGGCCAGCGCGAGCACGGCCATGACACCGCCGACGAGCGCGAAGGCCCGCCCAGTACGGTCCACGAGCGGTCCCGCGGCGACGCTGCCGAGCACCCCGCCGACGCCCCACGCCCACAGGTACGCGGTGACGTCCCCCTCCCCCACACCGCCCGCCGACGCGAGCACCGGGGCGAGATACGTGTAGAGGCCGAGGCTCGCGACGGCCGCGAGGAAGGAGACGCCGACGACCGGCAGGACGGCCCGGTCGGTGAGCGCGCCGATCCGGGCCCTGACGCCCACCGGCGGATCGGCCGGCACGGCGGGCAGCCCCGCGGCGAGCCCGGCGAGCGCGAGCGCCCCGAGCCCGGTGACGGCCCACATCGTGGCGCGCCACCCGGCCTGCCCCGCGAGCAGCACGCCGAGCGGCACCCCGAGCACCGTGCCCGCGCTCATGCCGCCCATGACGAGCGCGAGCGCCCGGCCCCGCCGCTCCCCCGGCACGAGGGCCGCGGCGGCCGCCGTCGACAGCGCCGAGTACACGCCCGCGCCGACGCCCGCCACGGCGCGGGCGAGCAGCAGCACGGCGAGCGAGGGCGCGAGCGCGGTCAGCGCGTTGCCGAGCGTGAAGACGCCGAGCGCCGCGAGGATCAGCGTCCGGGGCCGCACCCCGGAGACGAGCCCCGCGACCAGCGGCGCGCTCACCGCGTACGCGAGGGTGAACACGGTGACCATCTGGCCCGCCGCCGAGACGGTGGTCCGCAGATCACCGGCGACGACCGGCAGCAGCCCCGCCATCACATAGGCGTCGAGGCCGAGGGTGAAGGCCCCCACCATCAGCAACCAGACCCTGCGCACGCGCTTCAGCTCCCTCGTCGGACCGGTCGGTTCTTCCGTGGACGAGGGGGAACGTAGGCAGCCTCCCGACCGCCGGGGAAATGCCTCCGACGCGCATTTATGCTCGGTGGGCATGGATCACGTACGGGACGCCGCGGCCGGTGTGGAACTGCGTCAGCTGCGCGGATTCCTCGCGCTCGCCGACGAGTTGAACTTCACGCACGCCGCCGACCGGCTCGGCGTCGGGCAGCCCGCGCTCACCCGCTCGCTGCGCGCCCTGGAGGCGGGCCTCGGAGTGCGGCTCGTGGAGCGCACCACCCGCCGGGTCGCCCTCACCGACGCCGGGCTCCGCCTGCGGGACGAGCTCGCGCCCCTGATCGGCCGCCTCGACGACACCCTGCGCGCCGCGGCGGGCAGCGGCCCCGCCCTGCTGCGGCTCGGCTTCCCCTCGCTGCTGCCCGAGGCGTGTGCGCGGCTCAACGCGGAGTTCGAGGCGGCGACCGGGGCCGGTATCCGGCTGGTGCGCCGCGACGCCGAGCTGGCCGGGCTCGCGTCAGGGGCCTGCGACATCGCCGTGGTCCGCGGCGAGCTGCCGCCCGGCGCGGCGGTACGTTCCCTGGTCCTGCTGCACGAGCCCCGTACGGCGGTCGTGGCGCGCGGCGCGGCCGAACTCGCGGGGCGCCGGGTCGTCGACTGGGCGGACCTCGCGGACCTGCCGCTCGTCGTCAACACGGTCACCGGCACCACCCGCCCCGACCTGTGGCCCGCCGCCCGCAGACCGCGGCTCGCCTGCACGGCGGACAACCTCGACGAGTGGCTGGAGGCGGTCGCGGCCGGGCACGGGGTGGGCGTGGTGCCCGAACCGGTGGCCCGCAGGCACGACCACCCGGGCCTGCGCCGCGTACGCCTGAAGCACGCGCCGCCGGTCGCGGTGCGCCTCGTCGTTCCGGCGCGGGACGCCCACCCGCTGGCCGAGCGCTACTTCGCTGCGGCGGCCGGGGAGGTCAGTTGAGGGACGGATCGTCCGGGTAGGTGGCGACCATGGCCAGTTCGCCGCGCTGGCGGCGCAGGACCGCGCGCCAGAGGTTCTCGGGGCGGGTGGCCGAGACGTCGCCGGGCTCCGACTCGACGACGTACCAGGCACCCTCGGTCAGTTCGTCCTCCAGCTGCCCCGGGCCCCAGCCCGAGTAGCCGGCGAAGATCCGCAGGGAGCCGAGGGCCGCCGCGAGCAGCTCCGGCGGGGCCTCCAGGTCGACGAGGCCGATCGCCCCGTGCACCCGGCGCCAGCCCAGCGGCGTCTCCCGCTCGCCGTCCCCGGGGATGACCGCGACGCCGAGCGCCGAGTCGAGCGAGACCGGGCCGCCCTGGAAGACGACGCCCGGCTCACCGGCGAGATCGCCCCAGCCCTCCAGGATGTCGCCGACGTCCACCGGCGTCGGCCGGTTCAGTACGACGCCGAGCGAGCCCTCCTCGTCGTGGTCGAGGAGCAGCACGACCGCCCGGTCGAAATTCGGGTCCGCGAGGGCGGGTGTGGCCACGAGCAGCCGCCCTGTGAGCGAGGACACCTCGGTCATGCGTGACATGATCCCGCATCTGCGCGCCGTAGGGGGAGCCAAGCGCAACAACCGCGTGAACGCAGCTCAGCGTGCATGGAAGCGGAAGCCCTCCCACTTCACAGAACCGTCACGCTTTGTGCCCTTTCCTGCGCGCTTCGTGTTGTAGCGAACTCATGACGCTCCAAGGCGCCCGTGGGCATACGAATAAGGGGCAACACCCCCTTACCCTTGAGGCTTGGCCCTGCCCTTCTCTTCGGAACGCGAGATTCATGACCGTCACCGACGATGTCCTCCTTGTCCACGGCGGAACCCCGCTGGAGGGCGAGATCCGTGTCCGCGGCGCGAAGAACCTCGTGCCCAAGGCCATGGTCGCCGCGCTGCTCGGCAGCGCTCCGAGCCGGCTGCGCAATGTCCCGGACATCCGTGACGTCCGCGTCGTACGCGGACTGCTCCAGCTGCACGGTGTGACGGTCCGCTCCGGCGAGGAGCCGGGCGAGCTGGTGATGGACCCCTCGCACGTGGAGTCGGCCAACGTCGCCGACATCGACGCGCACGCGGGCTCCTCCCGCATCCCGATCCTGCTGTGCGGCCCGCTCCTGCACCGCCTCGGCCACGCCTTCATCCCCGGCCTCGGCGGCTGCGACATCGGCGGCCGGCCCATCGACTTCCACTTCGAGGTGCTCCGCCAGTTCGGCGCCACCATCGAGAAGCGCGCGGACGGCCAGTACCTGGAGGCCCCGCAGCGGCTGCGCGGCACCAAGATCCGGCTGCCGTACCCGTCCGTGGGCGCCACCGAGCAGGTGCTGCTCACGGCCGTCCTCGCGGAGGGCGTCACGGAGCTCTCGAACGCGGCGGTCGAGCCGGAGATCGAGGACCTGATCTGCGTCCTGCAGAAAATGGGCGCGATCATCGCCATGGACACCGACCGCACCATCCGCGTCACCGGCGTCGACAAGCTCGGCGGCTACACGCACCGCGCGCTCTCGGACCGCCTCGAGGCGGCGTCCTGGGCGTCCGCGGCGCTCGCCACGCACGGCGACGTGTACGTCCGCGGGGCGCAGCAGCGCTCGATGATGACGTTCCTCAACACGTACCGGAAGGTCGGCGGCGCCTTCGAGATCGACGACGACGGCATCCGCTTCTGGCACCCCGGCGGCCAGCTGAAGTCGATCGCCCTGGAGACGGACGTCCACCCCGGTTTCCAGACCGACTGGCAGCAGCCGCTGGTCGTCGCCCTGACGCAGGCCACGGGCCTCTCCATCGTCCACGAGACGGTGTACGAGTCCCGTCTGGGCTTCACCTCGGCGCTGAACCAGATGGGCGCGCACATCCAGCTCTACCGGGAGTGCCTGGGCGGCTCCGACTGCCGCTTCGGCCAGCGCAACTTCCTGCACTCCGCGGTCGTCTCAGGCCCGACCAAGCTCGAGGGCGCCGACCTGGTCATCCCCGACCTGCGCGGCGGCTTCTCGTACCTCATCGCGGCGCTGGCGGCCCAGGGCACGTCCCGCGTCCACGGCATCGACCTGATCAACCGCGGCTACGAGAACTTCATGGAGAAGCTCGTCGAGCTCGGCGCCAAGGTCGAGCTGCCTGGCAAGGCGCTCGGCTAGCCGCCGCGTATACCCGTCGGGCCCCACCGGAAGGTTCCGGTGGGGCCCGGTCTTTGGGGGCGCGGGGAACTGCGCGCCCCCCAAAAGCAATAAGAACGGCCTCCCGGATGGATCCGGGAGGCCGTTCTTGCGCCTAAGACTTACTTGCCCTTGGCGGCTTCCTTGAGCTTCGAGCCCGCGGAGACCTTCACGCTGTAACCGGCGGGGATGTTGATCGGCTCGCCGGTCTGCGGGTTGCGAGCGGTGCGAGCGGCACGGTGGGTGCGCTCGAAGGTCAGGAAGCCGGGGATGGTGACCTTCTCGTCGCCCTTGGCAACGATCTCGCCGACGGTCTCGGCGAACGCGGCCAGCACGGCGTCGGCGTCCTTGCGGGTCACCTCGGCGCGGTCGGCCAGCGCGGCCACCAGCTCACTGCGGTTCATGTTTGTACTCCCGTGTTCTTCTTGCCGTTGAGGCGTGCCACGCGGCCAGGCCGCGTGTTGGGCAACAGCGAAGCCGATGCTGCCAGGGTCTCGGTCAGGCCCAGGACCCGGGTCCGTCTTCCAGACCCATGCGCCTGAAGAGGCATCCTGCCCCTACCCACGGCGGTAAAGCCAATCCGGCACCCCTTGGGGTCACACGGAAAGCGCCACCGCGCCGGTTGCAGGGGCGGGCCGGGGGGCCTGTTTCCCGGCCAGCCTATGGGGCTCGGAGGCCCCGTAAACCGCGACGCGCCGGTAATCAGGCGGTCGTGGCCCCCGTCACAGCCTCCCCGGCCGCCTTCGCGGCGTCGCGGACGGCGCCCGCGACCGCGCCCGCGACCTTGTCGTTGAAGACGCTGGGGATGATGTAGTTCGGGTTGAGCTCGTCCTCGGTGACCACGTCGGCCAGGGCCGTGGCGGCCGCGAGCATCATCTCCGTGTTGACCGTGCGCGACTGGGCGTCGAGCAGGCCGCGGAAGACGCCGGGGAAGACCAGCACGTTGTTGATCTGGTTCGGGAAGTCGGAGCGGCCGGTGGCCACCACGGCGGCCGTCTGACGGGCGATCGCCGGGTCGACCTCGGGGTCCGGGTTCGCGAGCGCGAACACGATGCCGCCGTCGGCCATCGCGGCCACGTCGTCGCCGTTCAGCACGTTCGGGGCCGAGACGCCGATGAAGACGTCGGCGCCGACGACGGCCTCCTTGAGCGTGCCGGTGAGGCCCTCGGGGTTGGTGTTGTCGGCGATCCAGCGCAGCGGCGAGTCGCTGTCGGCGTCCTTGAGGTCCTCGCGGCCCGCGTGCACGACACCGTGGATGTCGGCGACGACGGCGTTCTTGACCCCCGCCGCGAGCAGCAGCTTGAGGATGGCCGTGCCGGCGGCGCCGGCGCCCGACATGACGACGCGGATGTCGCCCATGTCCTTGTTCGTGACGCGCAGCGCGTTGGTGAGCGCGGCGAGCACCACGATGGCGGTGCCGTGCTGGTCGTCGTGGAAGACCGGGATGTCGACGGCCTCGCGCAGCCGGGCCTCGATCTCGAAGCAGCGGGGCGCCGAGATGTCCTCGAGGTTGATGCCGGCGAAGCCGGGGGCGATGGCCTTGACGATCTCGACGATGGCGTCGGTGTCCTGGGTGTCCAGGCAGATCGGCCAGGCGTCGATGCCCGCGAAGCGCTTGAAGAGGGCCGCCTTGCCCTCCATGACCGGCAGCGCGGCCTTCGGGCCGATGTTGCCGAGGCCGAGCACCGCGGAGCCGTCGGTGACGACCGCGACGGAGTTGCGCTTGATGGTCAGACGCCGGGCGTCCTCGGGGTTCTCCGCGATCGCCATGCACACGCGAGCCACGCCCGGCGTGTAGACCATGGACAGGTCGTCACGGTTGCGGATGGGATGCTTCGACGCCATCTCGATCTTGCCGCCGAGGTGCATCAGGAACGTACGGTCGGAGACCTTTCCGAGCGTGACGCCTTCGATGCCGCGGAGCTTCTCGACGATCTCGTCCGCGTGGGACGTCGACGTGGCCGCGATGGTGACGTCGATCCGGAGCTTCTCGTGACCGGAGGCGGTGACGTCGAGGCCGGTCACCGAGCCGCCGGAGGACTCCACGGCGGTGGTCAGCTGCGAGACGGCGTTACCGCCCGCGGGGACCTCCAACCGGACCGTCATCGAGTAGGAGACGCTGGGCGCCGTTGCCATGGCCGACTTCCTCTGCTTTCACCGTGTAGCTGTTGCCGTCCGATGGTCCCACCTACCGGTGAGTACGTGGTAGTCGCATCGGGTTTTGAAGCTAACGTTCATTCATGTTTTGGAAAGTAGTTTCCACCATACGAGAACTTGGGCGCAACAGAAAGAGGCCCACGTCATCGAAATGACGTGGGCCTCGTCTCACGCTTATGACACCGACCCGCCATGCTCGCCTCGCGGCAAGTGGTCCCTCTAAGGGACGATGGTTGGGCCCGGGGGCTTGGATCGAGCCGGTGCCGTCATCAACGGTAACACCGGAGACAGCAGGGGCAAGGGTCAGTCGCGGAGCAGATCCGGCACCCCGTCCGCGTCCGGTTCGTCCCGTTCCCCCGAGACCACCGTGAGCTGCTGGGTGGCGCGGGTCAGGGCGACGTACAGGACGCGCAGGCCCGCGGGCGACTCGTCGGCGATCTCCGCGGGCGAGACCACGATCGTGGCGTCGTACTCCAGGCCCTTGGCCTCCAGGGAGCCGAGCGCCACCACCCGCTCGCCGAGCCCGGAGAGCCAGCGCGCGGCCTCCTCGCGGCGGTTCATGGCCACGACGACGCCGACCGTCCCGTCGACCCGCTCCAGAAGCCGGGTGGCCTCCTCTCGGACGGTGTCCCCGAGCCGGTCCCGTACGACGACGAAGCGGGGCTCCACGCCCGTCGAGCGGACCGCCGAGGGGGACTCCGAGCCCGGCATCGCGAGCGCGAGGACCTTCGAGGCCAGCTCGGCGATCTCCGACGGGTTGCGGTAGTTCACGGTCAGGGTGAAGCGGCGGCGGGGCCGGGAGCCGAGCGCCTCGTCGCGGGCCGCGCCCGCCTCGTCCGGGTCGGACCAGGAGGACTGCGCGGGGTCGCCGACGATCGTCCACGTCGCGTGCCGGCCGCGGCGGCCCACCATGCGCCACTGCATCGGCGTGAGGTCCTGCGCCTCGTCGACGATGACGTGCGCGTACTCGGTGCGCTCCTGGGCGAGGCGCTCGGCGCGCTCGCGCTGGGTCTCCTCGCGCTGCGGCATCAGCTCCTCGAGGCCCGTGAGCTGGTCCAGCGGGTCGTACTCGCGCTTCTTCTTCGGGCGGGCCGGGGCGCCGAGCACGGCGTTCAGCTCGTCGAGCAGGGCCACGTCGTGGACCGAGAGGGCGTCGCGGCGCAACGATTTGGCGAGCCTGCGGACCTCGCCCGGGTTGAGGACCCGGCGGGCCCAGCGGCCGAGGCGCTTCTCGTCGGACATGGCGGTCAGCACGGCGCGCGGGGTCAGTTCCGGCCACCACGCGTCGAGGAACCGGATGAACTCGTCCTCGCTCGTGATGTCGTCGTCGAAGGAGGAGCGCAGCTCGGCGGCGAGCTCCGGGTCGGAGTGCCGGCTCCCGGCGCCCGACTGGTCCCACAGCGCGTCGAGCAGCAGCTTGCGGGCGCGCGGGCGCAGGTGGTTGACGGGGGCGGTGCCGCCGAGCGCGGCCTGCCGGATCCGGTCGAGCTGGTCCGCCTCCAGCTCCAGGCGGCGGCCGAACGCGACGACGCGCAGGCGCGTGGGGGTCGCGGTGGCCGTGTCCTCGGCCTCCTCGTCGCCGAAGGCGAGCTGTTCCTGAGCGGCGGCGGCCGGGCGTCCCGTCTCCAGCGCGCCGCGTGCCGCCTTGCGCAGCACCTTCAGCATCCGCGACGAGCCCTTGACGCGGGCCACCGCCGGGGAGTCGTAGACCGTGGCCTCCGCGCCGTCGACGAGCGAGCCGACCGCGCGGATCGCGACCTGGCCCTCCTCGCCGAGCGACGGCAGCACGCCCTCGGTGTACGCGACGAGCAGCGGCGTCGGCGAGACGATCAGGATGCCGCCCGCGTACCGCCGCCGGTCCTGGTACAGCAGGTACGCGGCGCGGTGCAGGGCCACCGCCGTCTTTCCGGTGCCGGGACCGCCCTCGACGTACGTCACCGAGGCGGCGGGGGCCCGGATGACCTGGTCCTGCTCGGCCTGGATGGAGGCGACGATGTCGCGCATCGAGTGGCTGCGGGCCTGGCCGAGCGCGGCCATCAGGGCGCCGTCGCCGATCGCGGGCAGTCGCTCCCCGTCGAGGTACGCGGTCAGCTCGGGGCGCATCAGGTCGTCCTCGACGCCGAGCACCTTGCGGCCCTTGGAGCGGATGACGCGGCGGCGGACCACGCGGCCGGGGTCGACCGGCGTGGAGCGGTAGAAGGGGGCGGCGGCCGGGGCGCGCCAGTCGATGACGAGCGGCGAGTAGTCCGCGTCGAGCACGCCGATGCGGCCGATGTGCAGCGTCTCGGCGATGTCGGCCGTGTTGTCCTCGCGGACGGCGCCCTCGGCGGGCTCCACCGCCGTGTACGCGCCGTCCGGACCCTTCTTGCCGTCCTTGCCCTGGAGCAGGTCGATGCGGCCGAAGAGGAAGTCCTCGAACTCGTTGTTGAGGCGGTTGAGGTGGATGCCCGCGCGGAAGACCTGCGCGTCGCGCTCGGCGAGCGCGCCGGGCGTGCCGACCTGGCCGCGGCGGGTGGCGTCCTCCATCAGGAACTCGGCCTCGTGGATCTTCTCCTCGAGGCGGCGGTAGACGGCGTCGAGATGGTCCTGCTCGACGCCTAGCTCGCGCTCGCGTACCGAGTCCGTATCCGATTTCACCGCTGAATCGTGCTGAGCCTGAGCGGCCACCGGGCCCCCTTCTGACGTGCTGGGCAGCCGTCAAAGGTACGCGAAAGGGGCCCCGCGGGGCTACGTGCTGCGCGGCCGGGTCAGGCGTTCACCTCCACGAGCCGCTTTCCGTCGAGCGTCTCGACCTCGAAGTGGTCGATCTGGTTCCGGTCGAAGGCGGCGCCGCCGTGCACGTACAGCGGGTTCTTGGCGTTCGCGTGCGTGCTGTCGTCGATGCCGTAGCCCCACTTCGGGACGGACCAGGTGGTGACGGTCTCGCGCTCGCCGTTCTTGCCGACGGCGACGAGGGAGCACTTCAGCGGGCCCTTCACGTTCTTCAGCTCCAGGACGGTGTGGGTGCCCCAGGCCTTCTTCTCCATGCCGATCGTCGCCGTCACGTTCGTCCGCGCGTCGGTGGCCCTCACCTTCTCCGGCATGTGGTGGAAGAACGCGTCCTCGGCGGGGCTGGTGGGGTGCGGGTCGGCGAGGGTGCGGGGGCCTCCGTCGTCGGTCACTGCCATGACCGTCAGCGGGCCGCCGATGATCAGGGCGGCGGCCGCGGCCGCGAGAAAGAGGCCGCGCCTGCGCTTCTTCGCGCGGCGGCGGCCCAGTTCGTCGGCGAGGGACTCCGCGAGGCGGGGGCTCGGCCGTGCGGCGAGGGAGTCGCCGATCTGCGGGGTCGGCGCGCGGGGCGCTCCGCGCTCGGCGGGCAGGTCGGCGAGGGCTGCGAGCATCGGCTCCATGCCCGCGAACTCCTCCAGGTTCCGGGCGCAGCGCTCGCAGGTCGCCAGGTGTGCCTCGAACGCGCTCGCCTCGACGTCGTCGAGGATGCCGAGCGCGTAGGCGCCGACGGTCTCGTGCACGTCGCCCGTCGGCTCGTGGCCGAACGGGCCGTACGTCGATGTCATGCGGTCACCCCCCGCTCCTCGAGCGCCAGCTTCATCGAGCGCAGCGCGTAGAAGACCCGCGAGCGCACCGTTCCGCTGGGTATGCCGAGCGTCTCGGCCGCCTCGTTGACCGTACGTCCTTTGAAGTACGTCTCCACGAGTACTTCCCGGTGGGCCGGGGTCAAGTCCTCCAGGGCGTCGGAAAGGGTCATCAGCCAGAGCGCCTTGTCGATCTCGTCCTCCGCGGGGATGACCTCAAGGGGCGACGGGTCGACCTCCTGCGGCCGGGCCTGCCGGCTGCGGTGGCCGTCGATGACGATGCGCCGGGCGACCGTCACCAGCCAGGGGCGTACCGAGCCGGTCGCCCGGTTGAGCTGCCCGGCGTTCTTCCAGGCGCGGATGAGCGTCTCCTGCACGACGTCCTCCGCGCGCTGCCGGTCCCCCGCCACGAGCCGCAGCACGTAGGCGAGCAGCGGCCGCGCGTGCTCGGCGTACAGCGCGCGCATCAGCTCCTCGTCCGGCTCGGGCGGCCGGGGAGCACGATGTCGGGCCCGGGGCGGGCGTTCATCGGCCACGGCGGAATCCTTGCGCACGCCTACCTCCGGTGTCCCCAGTTCGACGTTTCGGCCGTCTCTTCTCGGCTGGGCTCACGGGAGGGATACGCACACGAACTCACGGATGTTCAACGGGAGTTACGACTCCCTCCTCACGCCCTGGCCAGAGCCGCCGCCCTGCGCCGATGCCGGGCCACGCGTTCGCGGTTGCCGCAGGTCTCGCTGGAGCACCAGCGGCGTCTGCGGCCCCGGGAGGTGTCGAGGCCGCATCCCCCGGGGGACAACCCCCGGACCCCCGGCCGGACAAGACGCCGCGCCGGACATCGGGACCGCCGTCAGGCCCGGGACAAGGCCGCCGCTCGGCGGCGGTGGCGGGCCACGCGTTCGCGGTTGCCGCAGGTTTCGCTGGAGCACCAGCGGCGTCTGCGGCCCCGGGAGGTGTCGAGGTAGATGATGGGGCAGTTGTCGCCTTCGCAGGGGCGGAGGGCGTCGCGGGTGGTCGGGGTCGTGAGGAGGTCGACCGTGTCGCGGGCCACGGCGGCGAGGAGGGCGGGGCAGCCGGGTTCGGTGTGCAGGGCGCGGACGAGGGTGCCGTCGGAGGCGCGGACGGCGCGGGGTGCGGGCGGGGCCGCGCGGGCGAGCAGGTTGACCCGTTCCAGGGCGCCGGGCGCCGGCCGTCCGGAGAGTTCGCCGCGCACCAACTGGGCGATGTGGCCGCGCAGTTCGCGGAACGCGGCGACCCACGCGGCCGAGCGGTCCGTCAGCGCGGCGGACTCGGGCACGAGGCCCGCGCCGACCAGCCAGGCGCGCAACCGGTCGGGGGTGGTGAGGCGTTCGTCGGGGTGCGCCGTGGCGAGGAGGTCCAGGCAGAGGCGGCCGGAGTCGAAGCGCCATTCGTAGGGGGCGGGGGCAGACGGGCGTGGCCCTGTGGGTACTGCTGCCATGCCCTCTACAGTGCCCGCCCGCGCCCGGGGCCGGAACCCCTGCTGCCGGAACGCGCCCCGCCGGTCTACGGACGCGCGTACGCCGGCGGCTCGTCGTGCAGGAGCCGCTGGAACAGCACGTGGTCCCGCCACTCCCCGTTGATGTGCAGATACTTGGGCGCGAGCCCGTAGCGGACGAAGCCGCATTTGGCGAGGACGCGCTGGGACGCCACGTTGTCGACGAGCGTGCCCGCCTCGACGCGGTGCAGGCCCAGTTCGTCGCGGGCGGCGCGGCAGACCTCCTCGACGGCGGCGGGCACCAGCCCGCGGCCCCGGTACTCGGCATCGACCCAGTACCCGAGGTTGGCGCTGCACAGGGGCCCGAGGTGGATCCCGTTGAGCGCGACGCGTCCGACCACGCGCCCGACGGAGGACCGGTCGAACAGCAGCCACATGGCCCCGCCCGGCTCCGCGATCCGCGCGGCCTGCTCCCGCTCCGTGTAGTACTCCTCGGCCCTGTACGGCTCCCAGGGCGCCATGAACTCCCGGTTGCGGACCACGGCTTCGGCGAGCGCCCGCGCATCGTCGGCTACGGCGCGGCGCAGTTCTGTGTCGGGGGTGATCAGCATGTCCGTACGGTACGCGGGCCCTGGACGCTCGCGTATGGGAGCGCGCGGATCGACGATGTCCGGCGGCACGGCACGCGGCTTGACTGGCGGCCATGACGACAACGACGCGGGTCACGGGATGGGTACTGGGGTCGGCCACGGTCGCGACGGGCCTGACGGCCGGGTCGTTCTACGTGTTCGCGTGCGGCGTGATGCCCGCCCTGGCGCGCAGCGGCGACCGTACGTACATCGAGGTGATGCGGAACATCAACGACGTCATCCAGAACCCGGTGTTCTTCCTCGCCTTCGTCGGCGCGCTGCTGCTCACCGGGTGGGCGGCCTGGCGGGTGCGGCGGCAACAGGGGCCGCGCGGCTGGGTGTTCGCGGCGCTGGCGTGTTACGCGGTGGCGTTCCTGCTGACGTCCGCGGTGAACGTGCCGCTGAACGACGCGCTGGCCGCCGCCGGGCCCCGCGCGGGGATCGCCGATCCGGCGCGGGTGCGCGCGGCCTTCGAGGGGCCGTGGGTGGCGTGGAACGTGGTGCGGGCCGTGCTGTGCACCGGCGCGCTCGGGTGCCTGGTGCGGGGCCTCATGATGTGGGGGCGGCGGGTGCGGTGAGCCGCCGCCGGGCCTCACCCGTCCGCGTACTTCGCGTCCGCCGCCGGGTCGAGGGCGAGGCGGTAGCCGCGTTTGACGACCGTCTGGATCAGCTTGGGGGTGCCCAGGGAGACGCGGAGGCGGGCCATCGCCGTCTCCACCGCGTGCTCGTCGCGGCCCGCGCCGGGGAGCGCGCGCAGCAGTTCCGCGCGGGAGACCACCCAGCCGGGGCGGCGGGCGAGGGTGCGCAGCAGGGACATGCCTGCGGGCGGCACGGGCCGCAGCTCGCCGTCCACGAGCACGGCCTGCCCGCGGATCTGCACCTGGTGTCCGGCGACCGGCAGCGCCCTGGCGCGGGCCGGCAGCTCGGTGCACAGCAGCTGCACCAGCGGCCCGAGCCGGAAGCGCTCCGGCTGCACCGTGTCCACGCCGCGCGCCTGGAGCGGCACCGCCGTGACGGGCCCGACGCACGCCGGCACCACGTCGTGCTGGAGGGCCGCCAGCAGCTCCGTGGCGAGGCCGCGCTCCTCCGCCCGGTTGAGCAGCGCCGTCGCGGCGGGCGCGGAGGTGAACGTCAGCGCGTCCACGCCGCGCGCCACGGTGGCGTCGAGGAGGCGGTCGACGGGGGCGATGTCCTCCGGCGGCAGCCACCGGTAGACGGGGACGCCGACGACCTCGGCGCCCGCCTCGCGCAGCGCCTCGACGAAGCCGGGCAGCGGCTCCCCGTGCAGCTGCACGGCGACGCGCCGCCCCTGGACGCCCTCGTCGAGCAGCCGGTCGAGCACCTCGGCCATCGACTCGGACGAGGGCGACCACTCCTCGGTGAGGCCCGCCGCGCGCACCGCGCCCTTCACCTTCGGGCCGCGCGCGAGGAGCTCCACGCCGCGCAGCCGCGCGAGCAGGTCCTCGCCGAGGCCCCAGCCGTCGGCGGCCTCGACCCAGCCGCGGAAGCCGATGGCGGTGGTGGCGACCACCACGTCCGGCGCGTTGTCGATCAACTCCTTCGTGGCGACGAGGAGTTCGGTGTCGTCGGCGAGCGGCACGATGCGCAGGGCGGGCGCGTGCAGCACCGCGGCGCCGCGCCGCTGGAGCAGCGCGCCGAGTTCGTCGGCGCGGCGCGCCGCGGTCACGCCCACGGTGAAGCCCGCGAGCGGCCCGTGGGTCCGCTCAGGGCGCGTGGCCTGCTGTTGCTCGTCCATGCTGGTTCTCGCCCCGCTCGACGTCCGTCCCGTGCACCGGGTCCACCGGTGCGTCGTACGAGCCTGTCAACGCTCCGTGTCGGCCCCGGATCCACGTTATTGCGTCCGTGTTACGTGCTCCAAGCTCACACCTCGGCGTAGCTGAGCTGCGGCTTCGTCTCCGCCGTCGATCCGGCGACGGTGCGCGAGGCGGAGCGGCGAAGGTATACGGCCCAGGTGACCGCGAAGCACACGGCGTAGAAGGCGAGGAAGGCGACGAAGGCGCCGGTGCCGGTGCCCGCCGTCTGGAAGGACTGCCGGAACGCCAGGTTGATGCCGAGCCCGCCGAGCGCGCCCACGGCGCCGATGAGGCCCATGGAGGCGCCCGAGAGCCGCCTGCCGTGCGCGGCGGCGGCCTCACCGGTGAGCCCCTGGGCCAGCGCCTTCGCCTGGAAGATGCCGGGGATCATCTTGTACGTCGACCCGTTGCCGATCCCGCTCAGCACGAACAGGGCGATGAACGCGACGGTGAACAGGGTGAGGGACTTCTCGACCGAGGCCAGGGCGACGACGGCCGTGGCGGCGGCCATGCCGACGAAGTTCCACAGCGTGATCCGGGCGCCGCCGTACATGTCGGCGAGCTTGCCGCCGACGGGCCGGATCAGCGAGCCGAGCAGCGGGCCGATGAAGGTGACGCCTGCGGCCTGGAGCGGCGTGCGGCCGAACTGGGTCTGGAGGACGAGCCCGAAGGCGAAGGAGTAGCCGATGAAGGACCCGAACGTGCCGATGTAGAGGAACGACATGATCCACGTGTGGGCGTCGCGCACGGCCTCCTTGGCGGCCCCGGTGTCGTTCTTCACGGTCGCCAGGTTGTCCATGAACAGCGCGGAGCAGACGGCCGCGACGACGATCAGCGGGATGTAGATGCCGAGCAGCACGCGCGGTCCGCCGCTCGCGCCGATCACGGCGAGCGCGACGAGCTGCACGACGGGGACGCCGACGTTGCCGCCGCCCGCGTTCAGGCCGAGCGCCCAGCCCTTCTTGCGCAGCGGGAAGAAGGAGTTGATGT
The DNA here is from genome assembly GCF_052245995.1 of Streptomyces sp. SDT5-1. NCBI lineage: Bacteria > Bacillati > Actinomycetota > Actinomycetes > Kitasatosporales > Streptomycetaceae > Streptomyces > Streptomyces sp. SDT5-1. The sequence goes on from NZ_CM125963.1 coordinate 3,594,308, forward strand.
TGGTCATGGAGGAGGCGAAGTTGCCGCCGCCCACGCCGGTGAGCGCCGCGCACCACATGAAGGTGGAGTACGAGGTGCCCGGCTCCATGACGACGAACGCGGCGACCGACGGCACGAGCAGCAGGCTCGCCGAGACGATCGTCCAGTTCCGGCCGCCGAAGACGGCGACGGCGAAGGTGTAGGGCACGCGCGCGAAGGCGCCCACCAGCGTCGCCATCGACACGAGGAAGAACTTTCCGGCCGGGTCGATGCCGTACTCGGGCCCCATGAACAGGACCATCACCGACCACAGCGTCCAGATGGAGAAGCCGATGTGCTCGGAGAGGATCGAGAAGGCGAGGTTGCGGCGGGCGACCTTCGCGCCCGTCTCCTCCCAGAACGCTTCGTCCTCGGGGTCCCACCGCTCGATCCAGCTCCGGCGGCGGGTCTGTTCCATGGGGCCGGGCATCTCACGCCTCCAGGTCACGGTTCGCAGCTGACGCGACCGAAGGTAGGGAGGCGGGATTTCCGCTTCGTGGCCTGACGTGACCGCCGGGGAACGTTGCTCTCACCCGGCCCGCGCGCGGACGGTGAGGCCCGCGCGCGGAGCCTCAGGAGCGCGCCGCCGGCTCGCCCTCCAGCGTCTGCGGGTCGAAGAGCAGCACGGCGCCCGCGAAGAACAGCGTGAGGAACGGGCCAATGAGATACGGGACGAGGACCGTGAACACCGCGGAACTCGTGCCGCTCGCCGGCGCCATCAGCTCGACGGTGAGCGCCTCCATGCCCAGGTAGTGCATGGCGCAGACGGCCACGCCCATGAGCAGGCTGGCGCCGAGGCTGACGAGGAACCCGCGTACGTTCATGATCAGCCACAGGGCGGCGGTGGCGGCCACCACGGCCACGGCCACCGACGCGGCGACGATGGGCGGGCTGTAGTGCAGGGACCCGGCGAACTGCATGGCGGCCATGCCCAGGTAGTGCATGGCGGCGACGCCGAGCCCCATGAAGAGGCCCGCGCCGAGCAGGACCGGCGTGCGCCGGCCTCCGTAGCCCGCGGTGAAGACCCCGACGCCGACGACGAGGATCGCGACGGCGAGGCTGAGGAAGGTCAGCCGGGCGTCGTAGTCCATGTGCGTGCCCTGGACCTGGAAGCCCATCATCGCGATGAAGTGCATGGACCAGATGCCGACGCCGAGCGAGAGCGCGCTGTACGCGAGCCACTTGGGGCGCCCCGAGTCGAGCTGACGGGCCCGCACGGTGCAGCGCAGCCCGATCCCGCCTCCCAGACTCGCCACCAAGAACGCCGCGACCGGGGTCACCGCCCCGTAGCTGAACCCGTCCACCGTCGCCTGCACGTCAACACCTTCTGGTCGCCCCGTCGGCGCTCGTCCGTCGCGGGCGCCCCGGGGGCAACGTAGCGACCCCCTCCATCACTTGGATGCGGAAAATCCACATCGCCATCACATCGTGACCCGGCGGGCGCGAACGGTCAGGAGTGCCGCGCCCGCGGCCGCTCCTTCCGCGAACCGTCGGGCCACAGCCGCGGTCTGCGCTTCGCGGCCAGGTCCTCGATCCAGCCGGTGGCGACGATGGCGAGCCCGATGAGCGGCCAGACGAGGACGAACGACCAGAGCATGTACGTGGAGTCGAGCGCGGAGCTCAACCGATCGTCCATGAAAGGGAGTTCGTACAGCTTGTCGATCAGCGGGAACGTGGCCATGATCAGCAGGTTGTGCCACAGGTAGATCGTGACGGCCCGGTTGTTCGCGAGGGTCACCAGGCGGTCCCAGCGGGCGAGCCTGCCGGGCAGCTTCTGCCACGACGGGGCGTACTGGAGCAGGATGACGACGAAGCCGAGGGACCACGTGGCCTGCGCCAGCGGGATCTCGTTCAGGTCCCAGCCCTCTTCGGAGAGGTGCCCCGAGGCCCACCACAGGCCGAAGCCCATGAGCATCGCGGCGACGGACACCGCCGCGTAGCGCGGCACCTTCTGGAGCACGCCCTCCTGGTGCGCGAAGCCGAGCACCCAGCAACTGCCGTACACGGCGAAGTCGGTGACGGCCTCGCCGGTGCGGCCGGGGATCTCCACGAGGCCCGTGCCGATCACCGCGGTCAGGGCGAGCGGCGCGCACAGCGTCGCCCACGGCAGCTTGCGGAACGCCTTGAGCAGCAGCGGCGAGGCGAGCACGAACCACAGGTAGGCGCGCAGGTACCAGAGCGGTCCGATGCCCTGCTCGGCCCAGGTGGTCTCCAGGAAGCCCGGCGGGTTGGCGAACTCCCACGGGTAGGAGGGGGCCGCGAACGGGATCACGTAGTCGACGAGGTCGAGCCAGCCCCAGGTGCCGCCCCCGGTGTCGGGATCGCTGCCCGGGTTCCAGCCGCTGAGGAAGAGCAGCGGCACCACCAGCGCGCTGAACGCCCACATCGGCGGCAGCAGGCGCCGCAGCCGGCCGCGGACGACGCTCAGGGCGGGCCTGCTCAGTGAGCGCGCCATGAGCGAGCCGGCGAGCGCGAACATCACGCCCATGGAGGGGAAGACGATCGACAGCCAGACCCAGCCGAACAGGTGGTAGGCGACGACGCGCACGAGCGCGACGGACCGCAGCAGGTCGAGATACCGGTCGCGTCCGGGCTTCTTGGGCGCGGACTCGGCCTCGGCCGCCGGGGCGGGCGGCGCGGTCTGCGGCGGGACCGCGGGGAACCGGGCGGTCGCCTCGGCCGCCACGTCCCCGGTGGCCACGGCGTTCGTGAGCGTCGGACCGCCGCCGGGGCCGCGCTCGGGCCGGGCGAACCAACTGCCCTGATCGGACGGCTCGTTCACGCCGCCCTTGTTCGTCGGATACGTCATGCCACCGGCCTCCGCTGGTCGTCGGAGACCGAGGTCGTCCGTTGGCGCGGCATCCGGGCGCCCGCGTCCGCGCCGACCACGCCCGTGCGGCGCAGCTTCTGCCAGCGCAGCCGGCCACCGGTGAGCGCGGTGATCCAGGACTGGAGCAGCACGACGTACATCAGCTGCCGGTACAGGAGTTGCTGGAGCGGCAGGGATATCAGGTGGGTCATGCGCTCCCGGTCGAGCCGGAAGGCGTACGCCGCGCAGACCGCCTGCACCGCGAGCACGCCGAACCACGCGCCGACCGTCTTCTCCGTCGGACCGAACACGAGCCCGTACAGGAGGAAGACGTCGATCAGCGGGGCGAGCAGCGGGGCCAGGACCATGAAGAGCGAGACCAGCGGGAGGCCGACCCGGCCGAAGCGGCCCGAAGGGCCCTTGTCGACGACGGCCCTGCGGTGCTTCCAGATCGCCTGCATCGTGCCGTACGACCACCGGTAGCGCTGCGACCACAGCTGCTGGACGCTCTCCGGGGCCTCGGTCCAGGCGCGCGCCTTCTCCGCGTAGACGACGCGCCAGCCGTCGCGGTGCAGCGCCATCGTGACGTCGGTGTCCTCGGCGAGCGTGTCGTCGCTCATGCCGCCGACGCGCTCCAGGGCGCTGCGCCGGAACGCCCCGACGGCGCCGGGGATCGTCGGCATGCAGCGCAGGATGTCGTACATGCGGCGGTCGAGGTTGAAGCCCATCACGTACTCGATGTGCTGCCAGGCGCCGATGAGCGAGTCGCGGTTGCCGACCTTCGCGTTGCCCGCGACGGCGCCGACCTGGGGGTCGCCGAACGGCTGGACGAGTTCACGGACGGTGGCCGGTTCGAAGACGGTGTCGCCGTCCATCATCACGACGAGGTCGTAACGGGCGTTCGCCAGGCCCCTGTTGAGGGCGGCGGGCTTGCCCGCGTTGTGCTGGCGGATGACGCGGACGCCGGGCAGCCGCAGGCTCTCGACGATGCGGGCGGTGCCGTCGGTGGAGCCGTCGTCGATGACGATCACTTCGATCGGCTGCTCGCTCTGCATCAGCGAACGGACCGTGTTCTCGATGCACTTGGCCTCGTTGAACGCCGGCACGAGGACGGAGACCGGTTCCGTGACGGGCGGCCCCCAGGCGAAGCCCTTGCGGCGGACCCTGCGCGCGTGCGCGGCGGACAGGACGAGCATCAGGCCGAAGCGGGTCATGACGAGGACGCCGATCACGGCGAGCCCGACGACGAGCACGCCCGTGATGTTGTCGGAGGCCTCCACGGCGTAGACCCAGGCCTTGCCCTTCCACAGCTCCACGCCGCTGACCGGCGTGTGCGCGCTGGGCATGCCGAGGGCCTCGGTGAGGTTCGCGAACGTGTAGCCGTCGTGCTGGAGCTGCGGCAGGAAGCGGTCGAGCGCGGCGACGGTCTGCGAGCGGTTGCCCCCGGAGTCGTGCATGAGGACGATGGCGCCCTTGCCGTCCTTGGGCGTGGCGCGGCGGATGATCTCGTCGACGCCGGGGCGCTTCCAGTCCTCGCTGTCCGTGTTGTTGACGACCGTGATGTAGCCGCGCGAGCCGATGTACTGGGTGACGGGCCACGACGCGTTGTCCATGGCGTCCGCGAACGAGGAGTACGGCGGGCGGAACAGCGACGTGCGGACGCCCGCCGCGCCTTCGAGCGCCAGCTGGTTCTGCGACAGCTCCCAGTCGATGCGCTTCTTGGACTGGTACGACAGGTCGGGGTGGTTGAAGGTGTGCAGGCCCACCTCGTGCCCCTCGTCGACCATGCGGCGCACGAGGTCGGGGTAGCGGGACGCCATGGTGCCGGTGACGAAGAAGACGGCGTGCGCGTCGTGCTCCTTGAGGACGTCGAGGACCTTCGGGGTCCACTCCGGGTCGGGGCCGTCGTCGAAGGTGAGCACGAGCTTGTGCGCGCCGACCCGGTGGCTGGTCTCCTGACCGCCCCGGGTGTCGATGACGGGCCCGCCGTCGAGGATCTTCTCCGGCACCTTGCTGGTGGCGGCCTCGGGGCGGATGCGGTGGTCGGCGAGGATCTCGCTGTGCACGTAACCGCGCAGCATGAGCATCGCGATCACGGCGACGAGCAGCAGTGAGGGCAGCAGATAGCGCAGCGGAAGGCGGCGCCTGCGGGCAGCGGCCGGTGCGCGGCGTGGGCGGCGATGGGACATCTACAGGACGCTGCTTTCCAGGGGCGGGACGAGGGACGCTGCGATGCGGTGCGCGAGGCCGTCGAGCGCGACCGTCCCCGAGCCGTCGGTGCCGGGGTCCTGCGCGGGGCCGCTGGGCTCGCCGCCGGGGTCGGTCGACGGGTCGGCGGGGTCGTCGTCCGTCGGGTCCGTCGTGGGCCTGCCGGTGTCGCTGGGCTTCGTCGGCCGCGGGGACGTCGAGGTCTTGCCGCCGGACGGCTTCCCGGACGGCGAGGTCCCGGTGGCCGGGCCGCCCGACGTGCTGCCGCCGACCGAGGGCGAGGCGCTCGCGCCGGGCGCCGGGGAGGTGCCGGGCAGGGCGCTGCCGGAGGCGCTGGGGCTCGGGGTGGCGTCCGGCGAACCGGACGTCGACAGGGAGGGCGTGGGCTCGGACGGGCTGGTGTCGACCCTGCCCGAACCCTTGCCCTCGGCGGGCATCGGCAGCCACGGCGCGTCGGAGTTGCCCGAGAAGACGGTGACCACGATGACGACCGCGTAGACCGCGATGGCCAGGCCCGCGGCCACGCCGACGCGACGGAAGGTGCGGCCGCGCCGCCCCGAGTCGTCGACGAAGACGGGGAGTTCCTTGTCGCCCGCGTCCGCGGCGTCCTTGCCGCGGATCCCGGACGCGCCAGGTCTCGCGCCGAGGGCGCCACCCAACTCACGTCCCGTGAAGTCGAGTTGGACCGTCACCTCGTGCGGGTCATGGGTCGGCCCCGACAGGCCGTCCTCTCGCGAGTTCTCCACCGTACGCACATCCCCCCAAGGACACGTTCACGGGTGCGCGGGCGGCTTCACGGACCTCCGTAGACCGAACCGGGCCCCCACCCGATCCGAGCGCCCCCACTATCACACCGCACCCGAGTCCTGAATGTAGCGCACACCAGTGACACGCACGCACACACCTCATTCACGACTCAACATAATCTGCACATCTGGGTCCGGAATCCACGACTCCGGGGGCCGTTCCAGCCACCCGTGCTCCGCCGCGAGGGCCCTCGCGGCGGCCCGCAGCGCCCGGATTCCGGGGTGCTCACGCCCCTTCCGCCACACCAGCGACACGGGTGACAGCGGCACCGGATCGACCAGCGGACGGAGCACCGACCCCGGCATGGCCGGAAAATCCACGCCGGTGAGGACCGGGTTCCGGTACTTGGTCATGATCCGGCGGAACTCCTCCCTGCCGACGGCGAGCGGGGCGGGCGGCGCGACCCGGATGCCCCGGCCCTCGAACAACCGCCGGGCGAGATCGGTCCATTCGGGCGTCCGCGGGTTTCCGGCGCCCGCGTAGACGGCCTCCCCGGCCAGCCGGTCGAGCGGCACGGCGTCGAGCTCCGCCAGCGGATGGTCCTGCGGCAGCACGACCGCCATCGGCTCGTAGCGCACCGGTTGCTGGGCGAGGCGCCCGCGCACGGCCGGGTCGAGCCCGGCGAACCGGCCGAAGGACGCGTCGAGGCGCCCCGCGAGGAGCTCCACGGCGGCGCCGGTCAGACCGCTCTCGTAGCGGGCCATCAGCTCGTGCTCGGGAGCCAGTTCGCGGGCCCGCGCGAGCACCCGCTCGTGCAGGAGCCCCGGGCTGTTGACGTCGACGAGGAGCGGCGCGGGCGCGGCGAAGGCCGCGAGCAGCTCGTCCTGCGCCTCGATCACCCGCCGGGCGTGCGGCAGCAGCCTGACCCCTTCGTCGGTGAGCGTCACCTGGCGGGTGGTGCGGCCGAAGAGGTCGACGCCCAACTCCCGCTCCAGACGCCGGATGTCCCGGCTGAGCGCCTGCTGGGCGACGTACAGGCGGGCGGCGGCGCGGGTGAAGTGCAGTTCGTCGGCGACGGCGAGGAAGGCGCGCAGCAGGCGGGGTTCCACATTCGCTGGGGGCACCGGGCGAACTTACAACGCGGGCGCGTGAATCGGCACCGAGTAAGTGTTGGACCCCGTACGTGACCTGCGGCGACGCTCATGGCATGTCCACCGCCACGTCCTACGCCCGGCTGTTCACGATCCCCGGCGCCCGCGCCTTCACCCTCGGCAACCTCATCGCCCGCTTCCCGCAGGGCATGTTCGGCATCAGCGCCGTCATCATGATCTCCGGCGCCCGCGGCTCGTACGCGCTCGCGGGCGCGGTCACCGCCACGGGCCTGGTCGCCAACGCGCTGGTCGGCCCGTGGACCGCGCGCCTCGTGGACCGCCACGGGCAGGCGCGGGTCGCGGTGCCCGCCACGATCGTGTCGGCCTGCGGCTCGCTCGCGCTGCTGCTGTGCGTGCACTTCGGGGCGCCGGACTGGACGTTGTTCGCCGCCTACCTGGCGTCCGCGACGACCCCGAACACGGGCGGCATGTCCCGGGCCCGCTGGGCGCACCTCCTGAAGGAGACCCCGGACGCCCTGCACACGGCGAACTCCTTCGAACAGGCGGCGGACGAACTCTGCTACATGCTCGGCCCCGTAGTGGCCGCGTTCCTCTGCGGCTCGCTCTTCCCGGAGGCCGGCACGCTGGTCAGCGCGGTGCTCATGGTGACCGGCGTGCTGATCTTCGCCGCCCAGCGCGCGACGGAACCCCCGCCCCACGCGCGTACGAAGGCGACGAAAACGCCGCTACGCGCGCGTGGCATGCCGCCCCTGCTGCTCGCCTTCCTCGCCACGGGCGCGATCTTCGGCTCGCTCGAGGTCGTCACGGTCGCCTTCTCCGACGCGCAGGGCCACAAGGTGTGGGCGGGCGGCATCCTCGCCCTCCAGGCGGCGGGCTCCTGCGCGGCGGGACTGCTCTACGGGGCGTGGAAGCCGAGCGGCCCCGCGGCCCGGCGCCACCCGCTGTGCGTCGCCGCGATGGCGGCCCTGATGACGCTGCCGCTGCTCGCGGCCTGGCTGACGGGCTCCCTGTACGTCCTCGGGGGCGCGCTCCTGGTCGCGGGCATGGCGACGGCGCCGACGATGGTGACGGGCATGACCCTGATCCAGGAGCGCACGCCGGCGGGCCAGTTGAACGAGGGCATGACGCTCGCCGTGACCGGACTGCTCGCCGGCATCGCGGGCGGCTCGGCATCGGGCGGCGCCGCGGTGGAGCACTGGGGCCCCACCGCGGCGTACGCGGTCCCCGTCACGGCGGCGACGTGCGCGCTGCTGCTCGCGCTGTACGCCTACGTGCGCGCGGGCCGCGGGTGACTCAGCACCTGGCCGGCTTGCGCCACGCGCACTCCAGGGCGCCGTCCCGCTCGACGCTCGGCACGGCGCGCGTGGACTTCGGCGCGACGGCCTTCGCCGCGTCGGACGTCGACCCTGCGAGGGTCACGACGATGGCGTCCTCCAGGGGCTTCACGGAGTCGACCAGGTAGTTGTTCTGCACCACGCTGTAGACCAGCAGCCGCCCGTCGGCGTCCTTCACGTAGCCCGAGAGCGCCGAAGCCCCCGTCAACGAACCCGTCTTCCCTACGGCGTTGCGGGCGGCGGGCGTGCCGCACATCCGGCTGCGCAGGGTCCCGCCGACGAACCGGTCCGGGTCGCAGGCCACGGGCAGCGAGCGGTACCAGTCGGCGTACCAGGGCTCGTCCCGCACGGTGAGCAGCAGATCGGCGATCTGCCGTGCGGCGAAGTTGTCCTTGCGGGAGAGCCCGGAGCCGTCGACCTGGCGCACCTTGGTCGCGTCGACGCCCGCGCCCTTCAGGTAGTCGGCGATGGCGTCGATGCCGGCGCCCCAGCTCCCCGGCTTTCCGGTCGCCTCGTACCCCATGGCCTTGGTGAGCGACTCGGCGTGCATGTTGTTGGAGAGCTTCATGAACGGGACGAGCAGGTCCTTGAGCGCCATCGACTCGTGCGCCGCGAGCCGCTTCGCGCCCGCGGGCGTCGCCCGGCCGAGCCGGGTGCCCCCGTCGACCTTGACGCCGTGCGCGGCGAGCGCGTCCCGGAACACGGAGGCCGCGTACCCGGTGGGCTCCCACACCGTCACCCACTCCTTGGTGGTGTCCCCACCCACGGGGACGGTGCCGCTGACGGTGATCGTGTTGGTCCCGTGCTGCCGTTCGACGGCGACGGTGTCGTCTCCCCCGGCGCCCACGGTGGACGCTTTCAGATCGATGTCGACGTAATGGTTCTCGGGCGTGACGCTCACGGCGGGCCTGTCGCCCGCCTTGGCCCCGGGCTTCACCTCGACGATCACGGTCCCGGTGTCGTAGTCGGTGTCGGGGGCCACGCTCAGCGCGCTGATCTGGGCGGCGTAGTACGAGGACTCGTCGTCGCCGCCCCAGGTGTCGCCGATCCGGCGGTCGTCGAACCGGGTGTCGTCGGCGACGAGCCGCCCGCTCACCCGCTTCACCCCGGCAGCGGCGACGTCGGCCGCCAGCTTGTCGTAGTCGGCGGCGAGGGTCGTCGGGTCGCCGGTGCCGCGCAGATACAGGTCCCCTTCGAGCACCCCGCCGCGCACCCGCCCGGCGGCCAGCGCGTCGGTGTCGAAGCGGTAGCCGGGGCCGAGGGTGTCCATGGCGGCGGCGGAGGTGGCGAGCTTGGTGTTGGAGGCGGGCATCAGTCGCCCGGTCGGATGGTGCTGGTACAGGGTCTCGCCGGTCTTCGCGTCGGCCACGACGACGCTCGCGGCGCCGCCCTCCATCCGCGGGTCCCCGAGAATCGTGTCGATGGCCTCGGGCAGCCCGCTGGGACTGGAGTCGGCGCCGGCGGGGGCGCTCCAGCTGAGCGTGGCGGCCACGACGACGGCCACGGCGGACAGGGCCCATCTCGATCCCTTGCGTCTCCTCATGGCACAGGAGCATCCCGGACGCACGGGGCCCCGCCAAGACCGCATGACAAAGGCCCGGCGACCGAAACGGTCACCGGGCCTTCGCCCACATGGGATGAGGGGGTCTGGGGGTCATGCCCCCAGAATTCCCGACGGGACGGACAGGGCTCGCGCTTTCTGCGAGCACGGTCCGGGCACCGTCTCGTGGAGATGGCGGGAATCGAACCCGCGTCCAACGGTGAAGGAACAGGGCTTCTCCGTGTGCAGTCTGGTGCGATTTTCTCGGCCCTCCGGATCACCCAGACAAGTCCGGAACGGGCCCAGTCACTGTTTGATTTCCTCTTCCGCCCCGTGACCGGGCGGAAGAGTTTAGTTCCCTAGATTATGCCAGGATCCGGGTCGGGAACTTCCCCGGGCTGACACCCATTTAGGGTCCCTCACTCACTGCTTATTAGGCAGCGAGGGCGAAGGACTGGGAATCGCGCTTAGAATTGGCGATTATTGGTTGCGACATATGGTTAACGAGATCATTGCCGCTTCCTCGACACGCTTCCCCTGCTTCGACATCCGCTGTCGAAACCGATCATCCCCATGTTGATTTTTCAAAGTGGGCCTTTCGACCCGTGCCCCTGCTTGAGGAGCACTGCCATCGTACGTGACCAACGCACGACGATGCCAGCCTATTCCCGGAGGGTTCAGCGCTCCCGCGCCCGCTGCCGCCGCTTCGCCGCGGCGATCGCCCGGTCCGAGTCCCTGCGGTCCTGCTTCTCCCGCAGCGCCTGCCGCTTGTCGTACTCCTTCTTGCCCTTGGCGAGCGCGATCTCGGCCTTCGCCCGGCCGTCCTTGAAGTAGATCGCCAGGGCCACGATCGTGTGACCCGTCTCGTCGGACTTCGACTCCAGCTTGTCGATCTCGTCGCGGTGCAGGAGCAGCTTGCGCTTGCGGCGCACCGCGTGGTTCGTCCACGTGCCCTGGTTGTACTCGGGGATGTGCGCGTTGTGCAGCCACGCCTCGCCCCCGTCGATCTGGACGAACGCGTCGGCCAGCGAGGTGCGGCCCTCACGCAGCGACTTGACCTCCGTGCCGGTCAGCACGATGCCGGCCTCGTAGGTGTCGAGGATCAGGTAGTCGTGGCGCGCCTTCTTGTTCTGCGCGACCAGCTTGCGCTTGCCGTCCTTCTTGTCGGACGACGCCCCCTTCTTGCCCTGCTTGGGCTGGGACTCCTTCGGTACATACATTGCCTTGGCCATAGTGCTGGCCATTTTCGCACTACGAGGGGTCCCCGAGGCCAGTCAATACTGTCTCCGCCCTCCGCAGGGTGTCCGCACCGGTCTCCAGATCGGGCGTGATGCCGCGGCCGTCGACGGCGCGGCCCGAGGGGGTGCGGTAGTGCCCGACGGTCAGCTCCGCCACGGAGCCGTCGGGCAGCCGGCTCGGCATCTGGACCGAGCCCTTGCCGAAGGTCCTGGAGCCCACGACGACCGCTCTGCCGCGGTCCTGGAGGGCGCCGGTGAGCAGCTCGGCCGCGCTCATCGTCCCGCTGTCGACGAGCACGACCACCGGTCTCGACGTGTCGGCGCCGCGCTGCGCGTGCAGGGCCCGCTGCGCCCCGCGCACGTCGTACGTCGCCACGAGCCCGCCGTCGAGGAACGCGGAGGACGCCCTGACCGCCTCGGTGACCAGGCCCCCCGAGTTGCCCCGCAGGTCGAGCACGACGCCCGCGCGCGCGGGTGCGGCGGCGACCGCCGTGCGCACCTGGTCGCCGACGCCCTTGGTGAAGGCGCTCACCTTCACGAGCGTCGCCCCGTCGGCGAGCCGCGTGGAAGAGACGGAGTCCGTCGTCAGGTTGGCGCGGCGCAGCGTCTCGCTCCACGCGCGCGTACCGCGCTGGAGTCCTACGTGGACGGGCGTTCCGGCGTACTTGCCGCGCAGCAGGGCGAGGACCTCGGTGACGGGCCGTCCGGTGACCGGCTCGCCGTCCACCGCGGCGATGGTGTCGCCCGCGCGGATCCCGGCGAGCTGGGCGGGCGAGCCCTCGCGCACCTTGGAGACCCGGACCCGGCCCTCGGCGGTGCGGCGGGCGCGCAGGCCGATGCCGGTGTACTCGCCGTCGAGGGCCTGCTCGAACTCCTTGTACTCGCCCTGGGAGTACACCGAGCCCCAGCGGTCGCCGCTGCGGCTGACGGCGTCCTCCGCGGCCTTCTCGGGCGACTTCCCGTCGGCCATCGCCTCGGCGGCGGCGGCGCGCGGGTCGGTCGGCCCCGCGATCGGCCGCTCATGGGCCGCGACCAGCGAACTGTCCGTGTTCTCCGCGTCCTTCCGGCCCTCTCCGGGCCATGATCCGGTCGCGGCGCCCGCCGCGAGGACGGTCACGAAGATCAATGTCAGGGTCGCCCCGCGACCGATGCGGCGGGGCCTGGAGTACAGATCCGTACCTGACATGTCGGTGAGTCTAGGACAACAAAGGGCGTCGTACGGGCCGTTGACCCGCACGACGCCCTGTGGCGCGAAGGACTCTCGTCACACCTTCAGGTACTTGCGCAACGCGACGAACGCGGCAAGCGCGGGCATCAGCACGCTCACGGCCAGGATGAGCGGCAGCTTCGTCAACACCGAGTCCCAGCCGATGAAGTTGATGAGCTGGAGCTTGTCGGAGAGCGCCACGCCGTTGTCGATCACGAAGTACTGGCCGGCCGCGAGGAAGACGCAGGCGATGCCGCCGCCGATGAGCCCGGCGACCGCGGCCTCCATGATGAACGGCGCCTGGATGTAGAAGCCGGACGCGCCGACGAGCCGCATGATGCCGGTCTCGCGGCGGCGGCTGAAGGCGGACACCCGGACGGTGTTCACGATCAGCAGCAGGGCGACCACGAGCATCACGGCCATCACCGCGCCCGCCGCGTAGTTCAGATAGCCGAGCAGCCGGAAGAGGTTGTCGAGCACGCCCTTCTGGTCCTGCACGGACTGCACGCCGGGCCTGCCGTTGAACGCGGTCGCGATGACCTCGTACTTCTCCGGGTCCTTCAGCTTGATCCGGTACGACTCCTGGAGCTGGTCGGGCGTGAGCGAGCTGGCCAGCGGGGAGTCGCCGAACTGCTCCTTGTAGTGCTTGTACGCCTGGTCCTGCGACTCGTGCGCCACCTTGTCGACGACCGGCAGTTTCTTCAGGTCGCTGAGGATGTCCTTCTTCTGCTCGGTCGTGACCGGGCCCTTGGCGCAGTTCGGGTCGGAGTCGGCGTCCCCCTTGTTGCACAGGAAGATCGAGACGTTGACCTTGTCGTACCAGTAGCCCTTCATCTGGTTGACCTGGTCGCTCATGAGCAGCGAGCCGCCGAACAGCGCGAGCGAGAGGGCAACCGAGATGATCACGGCGAAGGTCATCGTGAGGTTGCGGCGGAGACCTACGCCGATCTCCGACAGAACGAATTGGGCACGCATAGCGTCACTAACGCCTTTCGCAGCTTTCTTGCTCGGTACTTCTCGCGGTTCTCAGTGCTGATAGCCGTAGACGCCACGCGACTGGTCGCGCACGAGACGGCCGTGCTCCAGCTCGATGACGCGCTTGCGCATCTGGTCCACGATGTTCTGGTCGTGGGTGGCCATGACCACCGTGGTGCCCGTCCGGTTGATCCGGTCGAGCAGCTTCATGATGCCGACCGAGGTCTGCGGGTCGAGGTTGCCCGTCGGCTCGTCCGCGATCAGCAGCTTGGGCCGGTTGACGAACGCGCGCGCGATCGCCACGCGCTGCTGCTCACCACCGGAGAGCTCGCCGGGCATGCGGTCGTCCTTGCCGCCGAGGCCGACGAGGTCGAGGACCTGCGGCACGGACTTGCGGATCTCACCGCGGGACTTGCCGATGACCTCCTGGGCGAAGGCCACGTTCTCCCCCACCGTCTTGTTGGGCAGGAGACGGAAGTCCTGGAAGACCGTGCCGAGCTGGCGCCGGATCTGCGGGACCTTCCAGTTGGATACGCGACCCAGGTCCTTGCCAAGGACGTGCACCTGGCCGTGGCTGGCCCGCTCCTCACGCAGGATGAGGCGCAGGAACGTCGACTTGCCGGAGCCGGACGAGCCGACCAGGAAGACGAACTCACCACGCTCGACCTCCAGGGAGACATCCCTGAGGGCGGGCCGGGTCTGCTTGGGGTAGACCTTGGAGACGTTGTCGAATCGGATCACGGGTGCGCCTCGGTGCATCGGGGGGCGTCGGAGCTAGGTGTGCGTGACCATACGCGAAGGGGCGCACGGAGCGCAGGCGCCGTCCCTCGTTGAGCGTTTTGTCCCGCTGTGATGCCGGATACGGCGCCGGAATTGTCCGCCCCGTACCTGGTCAGGGGCGGTACTCCGAGGGGGACGCGCCGAAATTCCGGGAAACTGGCACAGTGGTAGGGGGAACGGTTGCGTTTCCCGGAGCGTTGAGCGGAGAGAACCAGTGGGTACCCCGGTGGCAGGCTCCGCCGCGCGGGAGGAGGAGAAGCGCATGACCTACGACCGACTGGTGTGCGCGAACTGCGCGGCCCCCGTCAGTGAGGGCCGCTGCCCGGTGTGCCGGGCCAATCGCGAGCGGATGCAGCAGCAGAACCCGCTGTCCGCGCTGAGCCCCATGGCGCTGGTGGCCCTGGTGGCGGTACTCGTGGCGGCGATGGCGCTGCTCGCGCACCAGACGGTGTAGCCGCCGCGCGTCAGACCCGCGAAAGGGCCCGGAGCCGATCGGCTCCGGGCCCTTTGCGTGTGCGCAGCGTTACGCGGCGGCGCCGCGGTTGCCGACCACGCGCGGCAGGAGTCGGAAGCCGACACCGCCCGCGATCATCGTGGCGGCGCCGATCACCAGGAAGGTGGTGCCGGAGGAACCGGTCTCGGCGAGCTCGCCGGTGGCCTGGGCCTTGCCGGAGCCGGTGCCGGTCTGCTGGGCGGGCGCGGAGCCGGTGTCGTTCAGGCCCTCCTTGCCCTGGCCCTGCTCGACGGGGTTGTTGTTCCCGTCAGGGGTGGTGTTGTCGCCACCGCCGGTGGACGAGCCGCCACCGGTCGAGGAGGAACCGCCGGTGGACTGGTCGCCGCCGCCGGTGGAGCCACCGGAGTTGCCGTTGCCGCCACCGTTGCCGTTGCCGCCGGAGTTGCCGTTGCCACCGGTGGAGTCGTCGCCGCCGGTGGTGCCGCCGGTCGAGTCGTCGCCACCCGTGGTGCCACCGGTGGAGTCGTCGCCACCGGTACCGCCCGTGGTGTCGTCGCCGCCGCTGGAGCCGCCGGTGACCACACCGGCGACCGAGCCGCCGTCGTCGCCGCCGCTGCCGCCGGTGGTCACACCGGCGACAGAGCCGCCGTCGCCGCCGCCTGCGACGCCGGCGATCGAGCCGCCGGTCTCACCCTCGTCGCCGCCGCCGTTCTCGTCCTCGGTGGGCCAGCAAATCAGGCCGAGCGGGCCGCAGGTCTCGCCGCTCTTCTCGTCGACGGTGGCGGCGGAAGCCGCACCCGCGGCGGTCAGCGAGGCACCGGCCGCGATCACCGCACCGGCCGCTATCCGCGCAACGCGGATCCGCGTCTTCTTGGTCATCAGTCTGCTACCCCCAGTAGCCAATCGTCAGTGGAGCAGCGCCAGGGACTGCACTCAACAGGAGGTAACAGAGGTCTCGTTCGCCCCTCCCCCGTTCACACGCGTCCCACTAATGCGCATGCCGCGCGCCAGCCTTTCCACTTTTGGGATCAACGTCAAGGGCGTTCCCGCACGTGATGTCCACGATTGGGCGACTTGCCCGCCCTACGGACATGTGACTGTGACGTAAATGCCCGGCCAGTCTTCACGATTGGCACACAAGTGAGATCGGCGGTGCCCCAAAAAGTAGGGCAACTGCCGTTCGGTGAACGGCAGTTGCCCGCTTTTCGTTGAAACCCGGAGTTACTTCTCCTGCTGCTTGCGCCAGCGAATTCCGGCCTCGAGGAAGCCGTCGATCTCGCCGTCGAGCACGGACTGCGGGTTGCCGACCTCGAACTCGGTGCGCAGGTCCTTCACCATCTGGTACGGGTGCAGGACGTACGAACGCATCTGGTTGCCCCAGGAGTTGCCGCCGTCGCCCTTGAGCGCGTCCATCTTGGCCTGCTCCTCCTGGCGGCGCCGCTCGAGCAACTTGGCCTGGAGGACGTTCATGGCCGTGGCCTTGTTCTGGATCTGCGAGCGCTCGTTCTGGCAGGAGACCACGATGCCGGTCGGGATGTGCGTCAGGCGGACCGCGGAGTCCGTCGTGTTGACGCCCTGGCCGCCGGGGCCGGACGAACGGTAGACGTCGACGCGCAGCTCGGACTCGTCGATGTCGATGTGGTCGGTCTGCTCGACCACCGGGAGCACCTCGACGCCCGCGAAGGACGTCTGACGGCGGCCCTGGTTGTCGAAGGGCGAGATGCGCACGAGGCGGTGCGTGCCCTGCTCGACGGAGAGCGTGCCGTACGCGTACGGCACCTGCACGGAGAAGGAGGTCGACTTGATGCCGGCCTCTTCCGCGTACGACGTCTCGTAGACCTCGGTCTTGTAGCCGTGCCGCTCGGCCCAGCGCAGGTACATGCGCTGGAGCTGCTCGGCGAAGTCGGCCGCGTCGACGCCGCCGGCCTCCGCGCGGATGTTGACGATGGCCTCACGGGCGTCGTACTCGCCGGACAGGAGGGTGCGGACCTCCATCTCGTCGAGCGCCTTCTTGACGGCCGTGAGCTCGGACTCGGCCTCGGCGCGGGTGTCCGGGTCGTCCTCCTCCTCGGCCATCTCGAACAGCACACTGAGATCGTCGATACGACCGCGCAGCGCCTCGGCCTTGCGGACCTCCGCCTGGAGGTGGCTCAGCTTGCTGGTGATCTTCTGCGCCGCCTCCGGGTCGTCCCACAGGGACGGCGCGGCCGCCTGCTCCTCGAGCACGGCGATATCTGCCCTCATCTTGTCGAGGTCCAGGACGGCCTCGATCGACTCCATGGTCGAGGAGAGGGACTTCAGCTCTTCGGATACATCGACGACTGCCACAGGACCAGCCTAACGGCTGGTGCAAGTGATCCGCCCCGGCCGCCCCCGTCGCCCGCCCTACGGCTGATCGGGCGCGGAATTGTTGCTGTCCGCGGGCGGGGCCTCGTCCGAGCCCGACGACGTGGCCGCCCAGACGCCGCCGCCGACCGCGGCCGCCAGGACGATCCCGGCCACGCCGAAGGTGACGCGTCTGCGGCGCGCCGAGTGCCGGTTGCGGGCCGACCCCGGCCGGGGCGAACCGGAGGCCCGGGGGGCGCGCGCCGTGCCGCGCGCGCCGCCGGCCAGCTCGTCGGGTGCCGGGACCCTCATCGAGGTATGGGTGTCGCGGTTGGAGTCCTTCGGGGCGGAGCCGGGGATCAGGGAGACGGCGCCGCGGCGGGGGCGCTCCGGCGGGTCCTGGGGCGCTTCGGAGCCGGGCTCCGGCTCGTCGGGCGCGGGCTCCGTCTCCGGCTCGTCCACGTCGAGCGGGGGCAGGCCCGCGAGCATCGGCTGCAGCTCGCGGAGGCGCGCGGCCAGCTCGGAGGCGCGCAGCCGGGACGCGGGCGCCTTGGCGAGGCACTGGATGAGCAGCTGCCACAGCTCGTCGGGGATGCCCGGCAGCGGCACCACGGTCTCCGTGACGTGCCGCCGCAGGATGGCGCCGGGGTGACCGCCGCCGAACGGGGTGAAGCCCGCGAGCAGTTCGTACAGGACCGTCGCGAGCGCGTAGATGTCCACGGCCGCGCGCGCGGGCAGGCCCTCGATGACCTCGGGGGCGAGGTAGTCGGGCGTACCGATGATCTTCGTGGCGCGGCTGCGGCGCGGGGTGTCGATCAGCTTGGCGATGCCGAAGTCGGTGAGCAGCGCGGGGTGGGAGCCGCCGGGGCCGAGCTCGCCCTGCATGTCGAGCAGCACGTTCTCCGGCTTGACGTCGCGGTGCACGATGCCGGCCGCGTGTGCGGCGGCGAGGCCCTCGGCGATGTCCGCGACGACGGCGACGGCGGCCTCGGGCGGCATCCGCCGCTCGCGGTCGAGCCGCGTGCGCAGGTCGGTGCCGCGGACGAGGTCCATGACGAGCGCCAGATCGTTCCCGTCGACCACGAGGTCGCGCACGCCCACCACGCGCGCGTGGTCGAGGCTCAGCAGGGCGGTGCGCTCCTGGACGAAGCGGCCGACCAGCTCCTGGTCGGCGGCGAGGTCCTCGCGCAGCAGTTTGATGGCGACCGGACCCTCGGGTCCCTCGCCCAGCCACACCGTGCCCGCACTGCCGCGACCCAGGATCTGGTGTGCGGTGTACCGGCTGCCGATCTTCCGTGCCAAGGCTGCTCCTACAGACGCGTGTTGGCGCCCAAGCTACGCGGCTCGGACGCCAACCATCGCATCAGAGGGGGAATTCACCCGCTGGATGTCGACAAATCTCCAACGTCACCGACGAGTTGCCGTCGGTTGCTGGTCAGTTGCCGGTTTTGCTCCCCAGGTCGCCGATCCAGCCGGTCACCGTGGAGAACCAGTCGGAGATCTGCGCCCAGTAGCCCTTGCCGGTGCCGATCCAGTCCTGGAGCGGCGTGAACTCCCAGACCAGCCAGCTCACGACGAAGAGCATCACGATCATGAACAGGCAGCCCTTGAGGCAGCCGAGGCCCGGGATCCGCATCCGGTTCGGGCTACGGCGGCGCGGCTCGCGCGGCTCCGGCTCCCGGCGCGGGGCCTGGCGGGGCGGCGGCTGCTGCGGCGGCGCGTACTGCTGGGGGCGCTGCTGCGGCTGCGGGGGCTGCTGGCGCGGCTGCTGGTACTGCTGCGGCTGTTGCTGCTGCGGGCGCGCCACCTGGCGCTGCGGGCGGCGGCGCAGCGGGTCCTCGTTCGGGTCGAGGTACTGGATCTGCGTCTGCTCGTTGCGGTCGCGGGCCGCGCGCAGCTGGTCGCCCCAGGCGTCCGGCATCTGCTGCGGCGGACCCTGCGGCATCGGCGGCATGACGGCCGTCGGGTCGGCCTCTCCGCCGTTCTGGTCGTTGCCCTGCTGCTGCATGACGCTCGTCGCCGCGTTCGGGTCGTACGAGCCCGCGGCGGCGCCGGCTGCCGCGCCCGCGGCTCCGGCGAGGCCCGCGGCCGCCGCGTTGTTCGGCAGCACCTGCGTCGGGTCGGCGTCGGACGCACCCGGGGTGTCGGGGACCTGGGCCGGGGTCGGGTCCGGCATCAGGAGGGCGCCGACGCCCTCGGCGGCGGCGATCTGCGCGCTGCTCGCGTGCACGCCGATGCCCTCGGCGACGGTGCGCAGCCCGCGCGCGAGGTTCTCCGCGCTGGGCCGCTCGTCCGGGTTCTTGCGCAGGCAGCGCTCGATGACCGTCCACAGCGGGTCGGGGACCGTCGAGGGGCGGCGCGGTTCGGCGCTGAGGTGCTGGTGCAGGACCTCGAGCGCGGAGCCGCCGGAGAACGGCGGCCTGCCCGTGACCAGCTCGTACAGCAGGATGCCCGCGCCGTAGATGTCGACCGCGCTGGTCTGCGGGCGGCCCTCGGCGGACTCGGGCGCCACGTACGCGGGCGTACCGACGAACTCGTGCGTGCGGGTCAGGCCCGGGGAGTCGGCGAGGCGGGCGATGCCGAAGTCGGTCAGCATCGGCGCCATGCCGCCGTCCTCCTGCTTGAGCAGGACGTTCGCCGGCTTGAGGTCGCGGTGCACGACCCCGTCCGCGTGCGAGGCGGCGAGCGCGTCGGCGATCTGGGCCGTCAGGAGCGCGGCGCCGACCGGCGAGAACGGGCCGTTCTCCCGCAGGTAGCGGTGCAGGTCGGGGCCCTCGACGAGGTCCATGACGAGGGCGAGCAGCTCGCCCTCGACGACCAGGTCGCGGGTGCGCACGATGTTCGGGTGGGTGAGCCGCAGCAGGACGGAGCGCTCCCTCAGGAAACGCATCACGACGTCCGCGTCGTTGGCGAGCTCTTCCTTGAGGACCTTGATCGCGACGGTCTCGCCGGGCTGGCCGGCGACCGCCGCCTCCGCGCCCGCCGTCTCGCGCTGGCGGGCTCGCCAGACGGTGCCCGTGGCGCCGCGGCCCAGCGGCTCCTCGAGCAGGTACTTGCTGCCTACCGGCCGCACGTCATGCGCTCCCTGCATCGGTACTTGCTTGGTCGGACCCGGTTCCGGGTGTTCCGACCCACTCTAGTGGCGGATCCCCCGGTCCCGACTGTCGATCTTCTGTGGCTTCCGCGGCGTCGCCGAGGCGTCCTCACCCGGGTACGGCCCGGGAGCCACCGGTGTTCGACGGAAAGACGCACGGTTGGGGCCGTTGGTTGCCGAGGGACGACGTGACCGATCTCAAGCGGGCAGCGAGCAGGCACTTTTACGGGCAGAGCCGACCAATCAAGATCACTTACGGGTGGCTGGCGGGCGTGTTGTCAGCGGCAAGTGCAAGGATGCCTCCAGCACTGGCTGATGTGCCCGTGGCGGTGGGGGATCTGCGGTGGGGGACCGCGGGGCAGCCCCTCGTTTCCGGGCGCCCGCGCAGAAGGGACCGCAGGCGGCGATGCAGATCCGGCTTACCGTCGTAGACCCCCTGGGCACGCGCCCCGACACGCTCGCACGTGGTGACGACACACTCGCGCGCGGTGTTGACGTGCTGGTCACGGCGCCCGCGGGCACCGCGCTCGCGGCGGTCGCCTCCGGCCTCGCCACGGCCGTCGCGGGCGGCGACGCCGGGACGACGACCCTGTACGCGGGCACCGAGCGGCTCGACGCCCAGCGCTGCGTCCTCGGCGAGCCGCCACTGATCGACGGCGCGGTGGTCGCGCTCGGCGCCCCCGTCGACCCGGGCCCCGAGCCGGACGGGGCGGCGGCCCAGCTGCACGTGGTGGCGGGGCCCGACGCGGGCGGGGTGCACCTGCTGCACGGCGGGCAGATCCGCGTCGGCCGCTCCGCCGACGCCGACGTCTCGCTCGACGACCCGGACGTGTCGCGGCTGCACTGCGCGGTGACGCTCGGCGCCGACGGCCGGATCACCGTGGAGGACCTGGAGTCGACAAACGGGACGTCGGTGGACGGCCGCCCCCTCGACTCCCGTCCCGTGCGGCTCTCCCCCGGTTCGCTGGTGCGACTGGGCGAATCGGCGCTGCGGGTCTCCGTCGCGGGCGATGCGGCCCGCCCCAGGCCGCTGCGGACGGCGCCGGACGGCGAGGGGCACGTCCGCGTGCTCTTCTCCGAGCAGCCCGTCGACGAGCCCGCGCCCGCCCCCGCAGGCGACCCCGACCAGGAGACGCGGCACGCGTACGGGGACTCCGCCTGGGGCGCCGCGTCGCACGGCGGCGCGCGGCCCGTCGTGCCGGAGCCCGAGACGGACGAGGAGGACGACGCCGCGCCCCAGGGCACTCCCGCGCGCGGCACCACGCTGCCGCGCGCCCCGCGCAAGCGCGGGCTCTCGCGCCTGCTGCGGCGCGGCAAGCGGGGCGAGCGCGACGGGTACGACGGCGACGACCAGCAGCACGAGATCCACGAGCCGCACGTGCTGCGCGCCCCGCAGCGCTCCGAGCCGACCGCGGCCCCTGAGACACCTTCGTACGAAGAGGAGCCCCGGCCGCTCGCGGGCGCCGCGGAGACCTGGCCCGACGCCGCCGCGCTGCTGCTCACCGCGCTCGGCCCCGGCCCCCGGCTGTGGGAGCGCGGGCCCGGCCACCCCGAGGCGCTCGCGGTGCGGCTCGGCAGTGTCGACCGGCCGGGCCCCGGCGGGGTCGGGCTGCTGCCCGCCGTGCCGGTGACCGTGGGCCTCGCCGAGGCCGGGGCGCTGGGGCTCGCGGGGCCGCGCGCGCGGCTCGCCGGTCTCGCCCGGTGCGCCCTCGCCCAGCTCGCGACGCTGCACGCGCCGGAGCGCCTTGAATTCGTACTGATCTCGACGGACCGGGCGCGCACCCTGGAGGAGCGGGTCGCGGAGTGGTCCTGGCTCGGCTGGCTGCCGCAGGTGCGGCCCGCGCACGGCCAGGACTGCCGACTGCTGCTCGCGTACGACCGGGAGCAGGCGACGGCCCGTACGGACGAGCTGCTGCGGCGGCTCGACGACCACGCGGCGGGGTACCGGCCCTCCACGCGCGGCGCCGACGAGCCGGTCGCCGCCACGGTCGTCGTGATCGACGGCGACCCCGGCAGCGCCTCGCTGCGGGAGGCCACGGTGCGGCTCGCCGCCGAGGGCGCGGAGGCCGGGATCCACGTGCTGTGCCTCGCCGAGGCGCCCGCGGCCTCGCCCGCCTCGCCCGCCACGCAGAGCTACGAGGCGGCGTGCGCGGAGAGCCCGGCGTTCCGGGCGTGCGGGGCGGTGGCGCTGCTCAGCGGTGACGTGGCGACGACGCTGCGGCTTCACCGGGCGGCGCAGGGGCAGCTCGTCGGGCACGGGACGGTCGGCACGGCCGACGCGGTGTCGCTGGCCTGGGCGGAGCGGTTCGCGCGGGCGCTCGCGCCGTTGCGCACGGACGAGGTGGGCGGCGGGGACCGGCCGGGGGCGCGGGTGTCGGCGCCACTGCCCCAATCGGCCCGACTTCTGGACGAGTTGGGGCTCGCGCGGGCCACGCCTGCGTCCCTCATGGCGCGGTGGGCCGCGGCCGGGGACGATCCGGACTCGCTCGGCGGGCGGGTCTGGGCGGTGCTCGGCGCGGGGCCGCGCGGGCCGCTCACCGTGGATCTCGCGGCCGAGGGGCCGCATCTGCTCATCGAGGGGCCCTCGGGCAGCGGCCGTACGGAGCTGCTGCGTTCGATCGCGGCGTCGCTCGCGGCGGCCGAGCGTCCGGACCGGCTCGGCATGGTGCTCGTCGACGGTACGTCGGGCGGGGAGCGGGCCGAGGGCCTGCGCGTCTGCACGGACCTCCCGCATGTGACCACGCATCTCGCGGCCAACGACCCCGTACGCATGCGGGAGTTCGCCCAGGCGCTCAGCACCGAACTGAAGCGGCGGGCCGAGCTGATCGGGCGGACACACTTCTCCGAGTGGCACACGCAGCGGGCCGTGTCCGAGCGGGTCGTCTCCCAGCGCGGGGCGCCGCTCGCCGAGGGGACCGGGGACGTGGACGCGCCGCCGAGTTCGACGATGCGGTTGCGGCCGGGGGCCGTACGGGAGCGGGCCGAGGCGGGGCCGCCGTTGCCGCGGCTCGTGGTGGTCGTGGACGACCTGGACGCGTTGCTGTCGCCGCCGCTCGGGTCGCCGGGGCGGCCTGCCGCGGGGTCCGTGGTGCGGGCGCTGGAGGCCGTGGCGCGGGACGGTGAGCGGCTCGGGGTGCATCTCGTCGCGGCGTTCGCCTCCGGCGGGGCCGGGGGGTGGACCGCGCGGCCGCGGGTGGTGCTCGACGTTCCGGGGACCGGGGCCGAGGACCCGGCGCCCGGGCGTGGGGTGTTGCACGGGGCGGACGGGCGTGACGTGGAAGTTCAGGCGGGCCGGGTGACCGGGCGCATTCCTCGTACGGCTACGCAGCGGCCCACGGTCGTGGCGCTGGAGTGGGCCCGGATGGGCGATCCGCCGGACCGCCGCCCGGTCCGCGAACTGGGCAACGGCCCCACGGACCTGGCCCTCCTGGCCAGCGCCCTGGACCGCGCGGCCCGCTCCGTCTCAGCGACCGAGGTCCCTTCCTTGCTGTGACGGTCCCGCCCCGCCGTCCGGCCCCGGAGGGCCGGAGTCCGGGGCGGGTGGGTGGGAAACTGGGCGGAGACAGCGGGCTGCCCGGCAACGGGAGGCCTGGCGGGGACGGTGCAGGTGCGCACATCAAGCCCCTGCGGCGATTGAGCAGCGGGGTTTGGGGCGGAGCCCCAAGGCGTAACGACGGTGCGGCAGGACAGCCCCGCCGGCGATTGAGGCGCGGGGTCCGGGGCGGAGCCCCGTGGCCTCGACCACGTCGGGCCGAAACTCAACTGCCCACGCCCACCGCCCCCTTGACGCATCACGACCCCGTCACGATCAACGGGTTTACAGCACAGGCACCCTTGCCGGTT
This sequence comes from Streptomyces sp. SDT5-1, assembly GCF_052245995.1. Taxonomy (NCBI): domain Bacteria; kingdom Bacillati; phylum Actinomycetota; class Actinomycetes; order Kitasatosporales; family Streptomycetaceae; genus Streptomyces; species Streptomyces sp. SDT5-1. The sequence continues at coordinate 3,617,992 of NZ_CM125963.1, forward strand.
GTCCGTGGCCGGGCGTAGACCAGTGCCCACGGGACCGCGCTCAGTACGTACGTTCGGCGTCAGGACGAGAACGGGGCAGTGATGGGCAGCACACGTCGCACCACCCACCGGAGCCACACCTTCCGCACCGCCCTCACGGGCATCGCCATCGGCTCCCTCGCACTCACGCTCACCGCCTGCGGAGGCGACGACGACAACGGCAAGGGCGGCGGCGGAGACGGCACCAAGTCCCCCGCCTCCTCCCTCAAGCTGCCGAAACTGAACGGCGAGTCGCTGGAGATCGCCGCCGTCTGGACCGGCGACGAGCAGAAGAACTTCAAGCAGGTGCTCTCGGAGTTCGAGAAGCGCACGGGCGCGAAGGTCACCTTCGTCCCCGCCCAGGACCCGATCATCAACTTCCTGGGTTCGAAGGTCGCCGGCGGCGCCCCGCCGGACGTCGCGATGCTGCCGCAGCCCGGCGCCATCAAGCAGGCGGTCGACAAGAAGTGGGCGAAGCCGCTCGGCAAGGACGTCCAGGAGCAGCTGAGCAAGAACTACGCCACGGGCTGGCAGGACCTCGGCAAGGTCGGCGGCAAGCAGTACGGCGCGTACTACAAGGCCGCCAACAAGTCCCTGATCTGGTACAACTCCAAGGTTTTCGAGAACGCCGCCGCCAAGGAGCCGAAGACCTGGAAGGAGCTGCTCAGCACCTCGCAGGCGATCTACGACTCGGGCGTCACCCCGTTCTCCGTGGGCGGCGCCGACGGCTGGCCGCTCACCGACTGGTTCGAGAACATCTACCTCTCCCAGGCGGGCCCGGAGAAGTACGACCAGCTCGCCCAGCACAACATCAAGTGGACCGACCCGTCCGTGAAGGACGCGCTCACCACGCTCGCCCAGCTGTGGGGCAAGAAGGACTTCCTCGCCGGCGGCAACAAGGGCGCCGTGCAGACCGAGTTCACGAAGTCGGTCGAGCAGACCTTCACGGGCGGCGAGCAGCCGAAGGGCGCGATGGTCTACGAGGGCGACTTCGTGCAGGTCAACATCCAGCAGACGAAGGCGAAGGTCGGCACGGACGCGAAGGTGTTCCCGTTCCCCGCGGTCGGCTCCGGTGACCGCCCCGTGGTCAGCGGCGGTGACGCCGCGGTGATCCTCAAGGACTCGAAGGCGTCGCAGGCCCTGGTGACCTGGCTGGCCTCGCCCGAGGCGGCCACCATCCAGGCCAAGCTGGGCGGTTACCTCTCGCCGAACAAGAACGTGGACCTCGCCTCGTACCCGAACGCCGTGCAGCGCGAGATCGCCAAGCAGCTCGTGGACGTCGGCAACGACTTCCGCTTCGACATGTCGGACCAGACCCCGCAGGCCTTCGGCGGCACGCCGGGCAAGGGCGAGTGGAAGGCGCTCCAGGACTTCCTGATGAACCCCAAGGACGTCGCGGGCACCCAGAAGACCCTGGAGGCCGAAGCGGTCAAGGCGTACAAGGACTGACGCGGCGATGACCTCCGCCGACGGCGGCGGCGCCCCGGTCACCGGGGCTGCCGTCTCGCCACCGCCACGTACCCGTAGGAGCGTGACCGGCACCCGCAGGTCCATCGCCGCGCTCTTCCTGCTGCCCGCGTTGATCCTGCTCGGCGCCCTGGTCGTGTACCCGATCGGGTACTCGGTCGTCCGCAGCTTCTTCGACGCGTCAGGTGGCTCGTTCATCGGGCTCGACAACTACGAGACGCTGTTCACGCGCGCCGACACCAAGGCCGCGATCAACAACAACATCTGGTGGGTGGTGCTCGCCCCCACGGTGGCCACGGCGCTCGGCCTGATCTTCGCCGTGCTCACCGAGCGGATCCGCTGGGCCACCGCGTTCAAGCTGGTGGTCTTCATGCCGATGGCCATCTCGATGCTGGCCGCGGGCATCATCTTCCGGCTCGTCTACGACCAGGACCCGGAGAAGGGCGCCGTGAACGCCGTCATGGTGTCGGTGCACGACACGTTCGCCGACTCCTCCGCGTTCCCGAAGGCGCATCCGCGGGGGCCCGAGACGCTCACCGGGAAGAGCGGCGGCCCGTTCCTCACCAAGGAGCCGGTGCGGGCCGGAACTCCCGTGCTGCTCCCGCTGGTCGGTGTCGCCGCCGACCAGATGCCCGAGGGCGCCAAGCCCGCGAAGGAGCCGACCGCCGGAGCCTCCGGCGTCACCGGCACCGTCTGGCAGGACTTCACCCTCGGCAAGGGCGCGGGCAAGCGGGACGGGATCGACGCGAGCGAGGTCGGCTACCCCGGCATGCGCGTCGAGGCGGTCAAGAACGGCAAGGTCGTGGCCTCCACGACGGCCGCCGCCGACGGCACCTTCGCCCTCCCGGCCGCGGCCGACGGGGCCCAACTGCGGTTGCCCGCAGCGAACTTCAAGGAGCCGTACAACGGCGTCGACTGGCTCGGCGACAAGAAGTACTTCACGCTCCACATCGGCGGCTTCGACCTGTACCTCAACATCGTGACGACCTCGATCATGGTCGCGTACGTGTGGATGTGGGCGGGCTTCGCGATGGTGCTGATCGGGGCCGGGCTCGCCGGCATCCCGCGCGAACTCCTGGAGGCGGCGCGGGTGGACGGGGCCTCGGAGTGGCAGGTGTTCCGCCGGGTCACGGTGCCGCTCCTGGCGCCGGTGCTCGCGGTCGTCCTGGTCACGCTGATGATCAACGTACTCAAGATCTTCGACCTGATCTTCATCATCGCCCCCGGCTCCTCCCAGGACGACGCCAACGTGCTGGCGCTCCAGCTGTACCGCTCGGCGTTCAGCGAGGACAACGAGGGGCTGGCCAGCGCCATCGCGGTGCTGCTCCTGCTGCTCGTGATCCCCGTGATGTGGTTCAACATGCGCAGGCTGCGGCGGGAGGTGCGGCGATGAGCACCATCGACGAGACGGTCAAGGCCCCGCGCTCGCTCGCGGGCCGGATCGGCGACAGGCTCGGCGGCGGAATCATCCAGTTCGTGCTGCTCCTGGTCGGCGCGCTGTGGCTGGTGCCGACGATCGGGCTGCTCTTCTCCTCGCTGCGCTCGCCCGAGGACATGGCGGACAGCGGCTGGTGGACGGTGTTCAGCAAGCCCGCGCAGCTGACGTTCGAGAGCTACAGCAGCCTGCTCGAGAACTCCGACATCACGCGGTCCCTGGTGAACACGGCCCTGATCACGGTCCCCGCGACGCTCCTCGTGATCGTGATCGGTTCGCTGGCCGGGTACGCGTTCGCGTGGATGGAGTTCCCGGGCCGCGACTGGTGGTTCCTGATCGTGGTCGGTCTCCTTGTGGTTCCCGTGCAGGTCGCGCTGGTGCCGATCGCGCGGCTCTTCGGCGACATCGGCATCTTCGGCTCGATCCTGGGCGTGATCCTCTTCCATGTCGGGTTCGGGCTGCCGTTCGCGGTGTTCCTGCTGCGGAACTTCTTCGCGGAGATCCCGCGCGAGCTCCTGGAGGCGGCGCGCCTGGACGGCTCGGGCGAACTCCGCCTGTTCCTGCGGGTGGTGCTGCCGCTCGGCGCGCCCGCGATCGCCTCGCTCGGCATCTTCCAGTTCCTGTGGGTGTGGAACGACATGCTGGTCGCGCTGATCTTCACGGACACCGACAGCCAGCCGATCACGGTCGCGCTCCAGACCCAGGTGCGGCAGTTCGGCAACAACGTCGACGTGCTCGGGCCCGGCGCGTTCATTTCGATGGTGATCCCGCTGGCCGTGTTCTTCGCGTTCCAGCGCCAGTTCGTCTCCGGTGTGATGGCGGGCGCCGTGAAGTAAGGGGTTTGTGACCGGGAAGTATCGGAACAAGGCGTACAACCGGGATTTATCGAGCGGGAGGGCCTTTCGTTCCCTCCCGGCCACCGCGCGGACATCCCGCGCACCTACCCAGTGCTGATGGCCTCCCGGACCCGGTGGGCGAGCGCGTCCCCCGCCGGGTCCCGTACCCACGTCATCCGTACTGGAGCTGACATGCAGCACGAGACCCGCACCGCGCCCGCCGAGCCGCCCCGCCCGGCCGCACTCGACGACGTCAAAGGCTGGTTCCACAACATTGATCAGGTGCTCTTCGACTGGTTCCTGAGCCGCCAGCGCGCGCTGGGCCAGCGCGGCGACCTCCTCGAACTCGGCGTCTATCTCGGCAAGAGCGCCATCTTCATGGGCCAGTACCTGGAGGCGGAGGAGACCTTCACGGTCTGCGACCTGTTCGACTCGCCGGCCGACGACGCGGCGAACGACAAGGAGATGAACAAGTCGTACAGCACCCTGACGCGCACCGCCTTCGAGGCCAACTACCGGGCGTTCCACGACGAGTTGCCGAAGGTCGTGCAGGGCCCTTCGAACGTGATCACGTCCGAGGTGGCCCCCGACACCTGCCGCTTCGTGCACGTCGACGCCTCGCATCTGTACGAGCACGTGCACGGCGACATCGCGGCGGCCCGCGAGCTGCTCGGCGATGACGGCATCGTGGTGCTCGACGACTTCCGCGCCGAGCACTGTCCGGGGGTCGCGGCGGCGACGTGGGGCGCCGTGGCCACGACGGGCCTGAAGCCGCTGTGCATCACGGCGACGAAGTTCTACGGGACGTGGGGCGCGTTCGAGCCGGTGCGCACCGAGCTGGGCGGGATGCTCGCGGGGCGCAAGGACTTCTGGCACGGCGCGGAGGAGGTCGCGGGGCACTCGATGATCCGCATCGACGGCCGGAAGGCGAAGCGCCCTGCGCAGCCGGTGTCGCGCTACGAGTCGACGGCGTCCGCCGTGCCGTCGCAGGCCGCGGGCGCCAAGGGCCTGCTGCGCTCGCTGCTCGGCCGCTGACGGCCCCGGCTCACCCGCACGGCCCACGCAAAGGCGGGGCGGGGCGCCCGCGCGGGGCACAGAGTACGCATGCCGTACCTGACGAGCACCGCACTGGCGAGGGGAGCCGTGCGCGGCGCGACGGCGCTGCGCGGCGGCCGCTTCTGGCGCCCCACCCCGTACTTCGTCATCGGCGGCGCGTGCTGGCTGCTGCTGACGCTCGCGTACTGGTGGGTGCCGATGGCCGAGGACTACGGGCTGCACGCGGCCGTGATCGACCGGCTGAAGGAGAGCATGGCGCACCCGCGCCACCCGTTGGTCGACCTGCCGGGCGCGGGCAGCCCGTATCTGTCGTCCCCGTACGCGAGGGTGGAGGGGCTGTTCGCGCGAGCGACCAGCCTGACGGGCTGGGAGGTCATGAAGCTCGCGGGCCCGGCCAATCTGCTGGTGCTGGTCACGGGCCTCGGCGCCGCGGTCCGCGCGCTGACGGCCCGTCAATGGGCCCCGGTCGCCGCGCTGTCGGCGCTGCTCCTCCTGTGGGGCACGACCACCGGCCGGCGCACCGAGCCGCTCGCGCTGCGCTCGCTGCTGCTCGACCTGGGCTACCCGTCGACGTTCGCGATCGGCCTCGCGTTCTGGGTGTGGGCGGCGGCGTGGCGGCTGCGCAGGGAGTGGGCGGGACGGGCCCTGACGGCGGCCTCGGCCGTGGGCCTGGTGTGGGCGTGGCCGGACGCGGACCCCGCGACGCCGCACGTCCCCTGGCTCGCGCTGCTCGGCGTGCCGGCCCTGTGGGCCCGCTTCCGCCGCGCTCCTTGGGACCCCCTGGCCGTCCTCTGCGGGCTGGGGCTCGCGGCCCTGGCCTACGCGGCTCTGGCCCGCCCCTCCGCGTACGGGGCGGCGATGGTGCTCACCGTCGTGCCGCTCCAGTGCGCGCTCGCGATCGCCGTCGCGGCACCCCGGCCGTGGGCGCGACCCCGCCGGGTCGTCGGCGCGCTGGCGGCGGCGGGCGCGGCGGTCGGCCTCCTGGCCACCGTCCTCGACCCGCCGCCGTCCTGGCCCGGCTACAGCTGGGCGACGCGGCACATGGCCCCCGGCGACGTGGTCCTGACCGACGGCCACCGCCCGATCCGCTCACTGCCGGGCCACGGCGCGGCGCTCGTCGCTCCGGCCCGCCCCGACCCGGTCGTCGACGACGCCGAGTGGCACCGGCGCCGCGCGGCGGTCCACGCCTACCTCTCCCCCACGGCCACCCGCGCCGACCGCCGGGCCGTCGCCGACCGCTACCGGGTGCGCTGGCTGCTGCTCGACCGGGGCGAACGGCTGCCGCCGGAAGCGGTGCTGGTGGCGTGGAGCCCGCGCACGGGCGAGGCGCTGGCGCGGGTGCCGCACAGCGGCTGAGCCCGCGGTCCTACTCGACGACGAGCTGGACGTCGATGTTGCCGCGGGTCGCGTTCGAGTACGGGCACACCTGGTGCGCCTGCTCGACGAGCTTGCGGCCGGTCTCGGCGTCGACCGAGTCGGGCAGCTCGACGCGGAGCACGACGGCGAGCCCGAAGCCCTCGCCCTCCTTGCCGATGGAGACCTCGGCGGTGACGGCGGCGTCGGAGACGTCCACCTTGGCGCCCCGCCCGACGAGGCCGAGCGCGCTGCCGAAGCAGGCCGCGTAACCGGCGGCGAAGAGCTGCTCCGGGTTCGAGCCCTGGCCGTTCCCGCCCATCGCCGTGGGCACGCCGAGCTGGAGGTCGATCACGCCGTCGGAGGAGACGGCGCGGCCGTCCCTGCCGTGGGTGGCGGTGGCGACGGCGGTGTAGATGGCGTCCATGGGGGACCTGCCTCTCGGATCCGTGGATCTGTCCGTGAACCTCTTCTTCGTACCCCACAATAAGAGCACACAATTAAATTGCGCACAACTAAATCGCGCGGCGACGGTTACCCTGGACCCATGGCCAGCACCTCAAGCACCGACGAGTACCTCCGGCTCGACCGCCAGATCTGCTTCTCGCTCAACGCGGCGTCGCGCGCCTTCGGCGGCGTCTACCGGGTGCTGCTCAAGGACCTGGGCCTCACCTACCCCCAGTACCTGGTCATGCTGGTGCTCTGGGAGGCCGCCGACACCGAGGGCCCGGTCCCGGTCAAGCGCCTCGGCGAACGCCTCCGCCTCGACTCCGGCACCCTCTCGCCGCTCCTCAAGCGCCTGGAGGCGAACGGCCTCGTCCACCGCGAACGCAGCGCCACCGACGAGCGCTCGGTGACGATCGCCCTCACGGACGCCGGTGCGTCCCTGAAGACCGCCGCGGCCGAGGTCCCGCGACAGATCGCCGCCGCGACGGACTTCGACCTGGAGGAGATCGAAACGCTGAGGGTGCAGCTCGAGAAGCTGACGAACGCGCTGGACGGGTGGGCAGGTTCAAGCCCCGCCGGCGATTGAGGCGCGGGGCCCTGGGCAGCGCCCCGCGACGCCCGCCCCGCTCCGGCGAGCCGCTCCCCCGCACCCTCCGGAAGAGCTGCGCCGCCTCCCCGGCGAGCCCCACCCCCACGGCGATCGCCAGCGTGACCGCGGCGGCGTGCACAAGCCCCCCGATCCCCGCCGTCGTCCGCCCCGACGCGAGCGCCGCCAGCGCCACGTAGAGCACGCTGCCCGGCAGCAGCGGCGCGATTCCGGGCACGACGAGCGGCAGCACCGACTCCCGCCGCCGCCTGGCCAGCAGGTGCGCCGCGCACCCGACCCCGGCCGCCACCACCGCCGTACCGACGAGCGAGGGCAGCCCCAGCAGGGCGAACTCGGCCGCGACCACGAAGCCGCCGAGCCCGAGCAGCCCCGCCGGCAGCCAGTCGCGCCGGGGCGTGCGCGCCCGCGCCGCGACCGCCACCGAGAACACGGCCGCGCCCACCGCGGGCGCCCCCAGGTACTCAACCCGCGCCGCCGTCGGCACGACCGGCGCCTCGAACCCGACGAGCCGACCCAGACCGAGCACGGCGACCACGCCCGTGACCACCGCGGCGAACACCAGCATCGCGTCGAAGAGCCGCCCGAGCGCGGTCAGATAGTGCCCGGTCAGCGCGTCCTGCACGGCGCTGACGAAGGTCACGGTCGGCAGCAGCCCGAGGACCCCCGCCACGACGACGGACTGCACCGTCGCGGGCGGCGCGCTGTGGCTGATCGCGACGGCGAGCACGGCGGTCGGCATCGCGGCGACCGCCGACCGGTAGAACGCGGGCACCCCGTGCCGCCCGAGCCAGCCGCTCACCAGCGCCCCGAAGAGACCGGCGAGGAACGCGCACACCGAGGTCAGCGCGCCACCGCCGAACGCGATGCCGCCGCCCGCCGCCACCAGTCCCGTCTGCGCGGGCCCGCACCACGCCGCCCACCGCCCGCGCTCGGGCGGCGCGTCGAGGATCCGGGCGGTCGCGGCCCGCGCCTCGTCGAGCCCGAGCTGCCGCGCGCTGATCCGCTCGACGAGCGCGTGGATGCGCCCCAGCGTCCGGAAGTCGGTGGCGTGCCTGCGTATCACCCGGTTCGCGTGCAGGGGCGTGAGTTCACCGGGCGCGTGCGCGGACAGCGACACGGAGGCGAGCGTGACGCTCGGCTCGCAGTAGCTGAGCCCGTACGTCTCGGCGACGACCAGCATCCCGGCGACGGCCTCCTCCGCGGACGCCCCGTACGACAGGAGCGCCTCCCCGAGCCGTGTGGCGAGTTCGGCGACGCGCGTGCCGTAGGCCTCCATGTCGGCCCGCCCGTCGTCGTGCAGCAACTCCCCGCCGTAGCCGTAACTTCGGATCGGCTCGATGCCGCGCAGCCGGGGCAGCGCTTTGGTCAGCCAAGGGTCGGTGCGGTCGAAGGCGGGGGCGGGGCGGATCCTCGAAGCCATACAAAAGGAGCGTAACGGACATCACACTTGAACGACTTAAGAGTTTCGCGCCGGCCCCGGAACTGCCAGCATCGAACCAATGAACACAGCCGCCGACGGCCACCTCGCCCACCTGCGCCAGTTGCGCGCCGCCAAGGACGTCATGGACCGCAACTGGGCCGACGAGACCCTCGACCTGGACGCCGTGGCGGCCCGCGCCGGCTACTCGCGCTCGCACTTCGTCCGGGTGTTCAGGGCCGCGTACGGGCAGACCCCCGGCCAGTACCTCTCGCGGCGGCGCATCGAGCGCGCGGCGGAGATGCTGCGCACCTGCGATCTGACCAGCACCGAGATCTGCCACCTCGTCGGCTTCACGAGCCTCGGCACCTTCTCCACCCGCTTCAAGCAGCACACCGGCCTCACCCCCGGCGCGTACCGCCGCGAGAAGCTCGGCCGCGGCGCCGCCCTCATCCCCGGCTGCTACGCCCTGCTGTGGGCGGGCGGCTTCAGCACGACGAAGAGCGATCACGAAGCAGAGCAATGAAACAGGGCAATGCAGCAGAGCAATTCTGAAGAAGCCCCCTGAGCGCCCCGCTGCCTACGGTGGAACGACCGGAACAAGCACACCGTGGGAGCCACCATGATCAAAGGCGTCGGCATCACGACGATCTGGACACTCGACCAGGAGCGCACGAAGAACTTCTTCACCGAGAAGCTCGGCATGGAGCTGCGCACCGACATGTCCATGGGCGACTCCCGCTGGATCACCGTCGGCGCCAAGGACCAGCCCGAGTTCGAGTTCGCCCTGATGCGCCCGGACGGCCACGGCGTGGACCCCGAGTCCGCCCGCGCCCTCACCGAGCTCGTCGCCAAGGGCGTCATCGGCGGCGGCGCGCTGCGCACGGACGACTGCCGCGGCGACTACGAGACCTTCAAGGCGCGCGGCGTCGAATTCCTCCAGGAACCGAAGGAGCGCCCGTACGGCATCGAGGCCGTCTTCCGCGACGACAACGGCAACTGGTACTCGCTGACCGAGCGCAACGAGGAGCTCGACCTCTCCAAGGACTGGGCATGACCGCCCCCGCGTCCGGCCCCGACAACACCGCCGAGCGCTGCGCCCTGTGGCGGGCGCTGCACGTCGAGGTCGACGAGGCGCCGCACGTGCTCGTGGACGAGGTGGGCCTGCGCCTGCTCTCCCCCGCCGCCGACTGGCGCGAGCGCCCCGACATGGCGCCCGACACCACCCGCGGCTTCCGCGCGGCCATGGTGTCGCGGGCCCGTTTCGTCGAGGACCTGGTGGAGTCGGAGTCGGCGCGCGGCGTCGACCAGTACGTGATCCTCGGCGCGGGCCTCGACACCCTCGCGCAGCGCCGCCCCGACCTCGCCGGCCGCCTCGACGTCTACGAGGTCGACCAGCCGGGCCCGCAGTCCTGGAAGCGCGAGCGCCTCGACGCGCTCGGTTACGGGGTGCCGGAGTACCTGCACCTGGTCCCCGTCGACTTCGAGGCCCGCGAGTCCTGGTGGGACGGGCTCACGGCGGCCGGTTTCGACCCGCGCCGCCCGGCGCTCGTCGTCTCGACCGGCGTCGCCATGTACCTCACGCGCGAGGCCACGGCTGCCACCCTGGAGCAGGTCGCGAAGCTGGCCCCCGGCTCGACGCTCGCGCTCTCCTTCATCCTCCCGGCCGACCGGATCGACGCGGCGGACCGCGCGGGCATGGAGACGAGCCGCAAGGGCGCGAGCGCCGCGGGCACCCCCTTCCGCAGCTTCTACGCTCCCGAGGACATGCTCGCCCTGGCCCGCGAGGCCGGATTCCGCACGGTCGAGCACGTGCCCGGCACGGAGCTCGCGACCCGCTACTTCTCCACGCGCACGGACGGTCTGCGCCCGTCGAGCGGCGAGGACTTCCTGGTGGCCACCACCTGAGAGCCGGTGGCCGGACTCAGAGCGCCTTCAGCGCCGCCGTCGTCGCGGCGGCCAGGCGCTTCAGGTGGCCCTTCGGGAGCTTCGGCGTGCGGACCACCACCGTGCGCCAGTACAGCGGGCCCGAGATGAGGTCGAGGGCCAGCTCCTCGTCGAGGTCCGGGCTCAGCTCTCCGCGCTCCGCCGCCGCCCGCACGATCCCGCTCGCCACCCCGTGCTGCCCCTCGCGCAGCGCCTTCTGCAGGGCCTCGGCGATCTCCGGGTTGCGGGCGGCCTCGGCCTGCAGGTCGGGGATGATCTGGCCGGCCACGGGGTGCCGCAGGGCGCGTGACGTGACCTCGTAGAGGAGCCGGAGGTCGCCCTCCAGGGTGCCGGTGTCCGGGGCGGGCAGGCCCTGCACGGCGATCGCCGACACCAGGTCGAGGACCAGGTGGAGCTTGGACTTCCAGCGGCGGTACACGGCCGTCTTGCCGACGCCCGCGCGGCGGGCGATGCCCTCGATGGACATCCGCGCGTAGCCGACCGAGGCCAGCTCCTCGAAGACGGCCGTGCGGATGGCCTCCGTCACGTCCTCGCGCAGCACGGCCGCGCCGGCGGGGGCCCTGCGGCGCGTCGGCTTGGGGGTGTCGGCGTTGGTCGGCATATGGCGAATCATAAGGCCGCAGCCGCGCGACGACGAAACGGTTGCGTTCCGACGTCGATCCGCCCTACTCTCACGTCACGACGATACGGGCCCGTCCCGACGTGAACGGCGGATGAACGACAGCCGTCTTCCCGCACCCCCGACCGAAAGCAGCGGATGTGAGCCAGGTCCTGGAGACGCCTCCCCCGCGTGAGGCACCGCGGTCCACCCCCGAGGATCCGGCGGCGCTCGCCGCCCGGTACGGGCTGAGCGTCAGCGGCGCCCGGCCCTCCCTGCCCGGGTACGTGCGCCGGCTGTGGCAGCGGCGGCACTTCATCACGTCCTTCTCGACCGCCAAGCTCACCGCCCAGTACAGCCAGGCGAAGCTCGGGCAGGTCTGGCAGGTGCTGACGCCGCTGCTGAACGCGGCCGTGTACTACCTGATCTTCGGCAAGCTCATGGGCACCAGCAAGGGCGTGCCCGACTACATCCCGTTCCTGGTCACGGGCGTGTTCGTGTGGACGTTCACTCAGTCGTCGGTGATGGCGGGGACGCGGGCGATCTCCGGGAACCTCGGGCTCGTACGGGCGCTGCACTTCCCGCGGGCCTCGCTGCCGATCTCGTTCTGCCTCCAGCAGCTCCAGCAGCTGCTGTTCTCGATGTGCGCGCTGGTGGTCATCCTGCTGGCGACGGGCGTGCCGCCCGCGCCGTCCTGGGTGCTCGTCGTGCCCGCCCTGACGCTGCAGTTCGTGTTCAACACCGGGCTCGCGCTGATCATGGCGCGGCTCGGCGCGAAGACCCCCGACCTCGCGCAGCTGATGCCGTTCCTGCTGCGCACGTGGATGTACACGTCCGGCGTGATGTGGAGCCTGACCCGGCTCACGGACGGGCGGGACATCCCGTCGTTCGTGCAGACGCTGCTGCGGGCCAACCCGGCCGCCGTCTACATCGACCTGATGCGCTTCGCGCTCATCGACAGCTTCACCGCGGACCAGCTGCCGCCGCACATCTGGGCCCTCGCGGCCGGCTGGGCACTGCTCGCCGGGGTCGGCGGATTCATCTACTTCTGGAAGGCCGAGGAGACGTACGGTCGTGGCTGACACTCTTTCCGAAACGAACGGCGAACGGGTCCCCACCGTCATCGCCGACGGCGTCGACATCGTCTACCGGGTCAACGGGACGGGGGCCGGCCGCGGCGCCGCCACCGCCGCCCTGAGCCGGATCCTCGGCGGCCGGAAGAAGGCCGAGAGGCGGGCGGGCGTGCGGAAGGTGCACGCCGTGAAGAACGTGTCGTTCACCGCCTACCGCGGCGAGGCCATCGGGCTCATCGGCACCAACGGGTCGGGGAAGTCCACCCTGTTGAAGGCCGTCGCCGGGCTGCTCCCGACCGAGAACGGGGCGATCTACACCGACGGCCAGCCCTCCCTGCTCGGCGTGAACGCCGCCCTGATGAACGACCTCACCGGCGAGCGCAACGTGCGGCTCGGCGGGCTCGCGATGGGCATGTCCCGCGAGCAGGTGCGCGACCGCTACGACGAGATCGTCGACTTCTCCGGGATCAACGAGAAGGGCGACTTCGTGACGCTCCCGATGCGGACGTACTCCTCCGGCATGGCGGCCCGGCTGCGGTTCTCGATCGCCGTCGCCAAGGAGCACGACGTACTGCTGATCGACGAGGCGCTCGCCACCGGCGACCGGTCCTTCCAGAAGCGGTCCGAGCAGCGCATCAAGGAGCTCCGCAAGCGCGCGGGCACCGTCTTCCTCGTCAGCCACAGCAACAAGTCGATCCGGGACACCTGCGACCGGGTGCTGTGGCTGGAGCGCGGCGAGCTGCGCATGGACGGGCCGACCGAGGACGTCCTCAAGGAGTACGAGGCGTTCACCAACGCCGCGGGCCCCGCCAAGCCCAAGCCGAAGCCCAAGCCCAAGGCGCCCGTCGCCGCGTAGCCGCTTCCCGTACGACGAAGGGGGCACCCCGAACCGGAATCCGGCTCGGGGCGCCCCCTTTCGCGTATCCGCTACGAGTGCGTGCGCAGCAGCGTGCGCATCGTGCGCATGGCGACCGAGAGGTTCGCGAGGTCGAACGAGTCGGAGCCCTGGATCTCCTCGAGGGTCGAGCGCGCCCGGCCCAGGATCGCCGCGTTCTTCTCCTCCCACGCCTTGAACCGCTGCTCAGGCGTCGAGGTCCCGTTGCCCGCCGACAGCACGTCGGCGGTGAGCGCGGCGTGCGCCGCGTACAGGTCCTCGCGGATGGACGCGCGGGCCATCGACTGCCAGCGGTCGGAGCGCGGCAGTTCGATGATGCGGTCCATCAGCTGCGTGATGGAGAGGCGGTCGGCGAGGTCGTAGTAGACCTCGGCGACGGCGAGCGCGTCCTTGCCCGTACGGTCGGCGATCTGGACGATGTCGAGCGTCGGGAAGGCCGAGGAGAACCCGGCGACCCGCTCCGCCAGCTCCTCCGGGACACCGGCCCCGGTCAGCTCGTCGAGGATGCCCTGGTACCACTCGGCGTCCGCGCCGCGCAGCATCTTCGGCATCGCGGCCCAGACCTCGGTGACCCCTTCCTTGAAGAAGTCGATGGTCTCCGCGAGCTGGAGCGGCTGCGGGCGGTTGTTGAGCAGCCAGCGGGTGCCGCGCTCCACGAGCCGCCGCGAGTGCAGCCGGATCCGGGTCTGGACATCGGCCGCCACGACGTTGTCGAGCGCCTCGACCGCGTCCCAGACCTCGCTGAGGCCGAAGATCTCGCGCGCGGCGAGCTGCGCCCGCACGATCTCCTCCAGGGACGCGCCCGTCTCCTCGCGGAGGCGGTGCAGGAACGTCGAACCGCCCGTGTTCACCGTGTCGTTGACGAGCATCGTCGTGATGATCTCGCGGCGCAGCGCGTGCGCGTCGATCGCGTCGAGGTACTTGTCGCGCAGCGCCTGCGGGAAGTAGGCGTGCAGCAGTCGGCGCAGGTACGGGTCGTCCGGCAGCGAGGTCTGGATCAGCTCGTCGGAGGCCGTGATCTTCGTGTACGCGAGGAGGACGGCCAGCTCCGGCTGACTCAGGCCGCGGCCCGAGTTGAGGAGTTCGCGGATCTGCCGGTCGTTCGGCAGGAACTCCAGGGCCCGGTCGAGGTGGCCCTGCTTGCCCAGGCGGCGCATGAACCGCTGGTGGGCGTGGAGCAGGGACGGCGCCTGCGCGCAGGAGTTGGCGAGCGCCGTGTTCTGCGCGTAGTTGTTGCGCAGCACCAGGTGGCCGACCTCGTCGGTCATGGCGGCGAGCAGCTTGTTGCGCTGCTTGACCGTCATGTCGCCGTCGGAGACGAGCCCGTTGAGCAGGATCTTGATGTTCACCTCGACGTCCGAGGTGTTGACGCCCGCGCTGTTGTCGATGGCGTCGGTGTTCACGCGGCCGCCGCTGCGGGCGAACTCGATGCGGCCCAGCTGCGTCGCGCCGAGGTTGCCGCCCTCGCCGATGACCTTGGCGCGGACGTCCTTGCCGTCGACGCGGATCGGGTCGTTGGCCTTGTCGCCGACATCCGCGTTCGACTCGACCGACGACTTGACGTACGTGCCGATGCCGCCGTTCCACAGCAGGTCGACCGGCGCCTGGAGGATGGCCTTCATCAGCTCGGCCGGCGTCATCTTCGCCTGGCCGGACTCGATGCCGAGGGCCTCGCGGATATGGGCGTTGAGCTGGATCGACTTGGCGGAGCGCGGGAAGACGCCGCCGCCCGCCGAGATCAGCTCCTTGTTGTAGTCCGCCCACGACGAGCGCGGCAGCTCGAACATCCGGCGGCGCTCGGCGTAGCCGGTGGCCGCGTCGGGCTTCGGGTCGATGAAGATGTGCCGGTGGTCGAAGGCGGCGACCAGGCGGATGTGCTCGGAGAGCAGCATGCCGTTGCCGAACACGTCACCGGACATGTCGCCGACGCCGACGACCGTGAAGTCCTCGGACTGGGTGTCGACGCCCAGCTCCCGGAAGTGCCGCTTGACGGACTCCCAGGCGCCGCGGGCGGTGATGCCCATGCCCTTGTGGTCGTAGCCGGCCGAGCCTCCGGAGGCGAAGGCGTCGCCGAGCCAGAAGTTGTAGCTGTTCGCGACCTCGTTGGCGATGTCGGAGAACGACGCGGTGCCCTTGTCGGCCGCGACCACGAGGTACGTGTCGTCCTCGTCGTGCCGCACGACGTCGGCGGGCGGCACGACCTCGCCGCCGACCAGGTTGTCGGTGATGTCGAGCAGCGCCGAGATGAAGGTCTTGTACGACGCGATGCCCTCGGCCATCCAGGCGTCGCGGTCCACCGACGGGTCGGGCAGCTGCTTCGCGACGAAGCCGCCCTTCGCGCCGACCGGCACGATGACGGTGTTCTTCACCATCTGCGCCTTCACCAGGCCGAGGATCTCCGTACGGAAGTCCTCGCGCCGGTCCGACCAGCGCAGACCGCCGCGCGCGACCTTGCCGAAGCGCAGGTGCACGCCCTCGACGCGCGGCGAGTACACCCAGATCTCGTACGCGGGCCGGGGCTCGGGCAGGTCGGGGATCGCCTGCGGGTCGAGCTTCATGGAGACGTACGCGTGCGGCTTGCCGCCCTGCGCCTCCTGGAAGAAGTTCGTCCGCAGCGTCGCCTTGATGACGGTGAGGAAGGAGCGCAGGATGCGGTCCTCGTCGAGCGAGGCGACCTGGTCGAGCGCGCCGTCGACCTCCTCGAGCAGCCCGTCGATCAGCTCGGTGCCGGCGCGCTGCCGGTCCGGCGACATCCGCGCCTCGAACAGCGAGACGAGCAGCCGCGTGGTGTGGACGTTGTTGCGGAGGGTGTCCTCCATGTAGTCCTGCGAGAACGTGGAGCCCGCCTGCCGCAGGTACTTGGCGTACGCGCGGAGCACCATCGCCTGACGCCAGGTCAGACCGGCGCCGAGGACCAGGGAGTTGAAGCCGTCGTTCTCGGCGAGCCCGGTCCAGGTGGCGGCGAAGGCGTCCTGGAAGCGCTCGCGGCCGTCGGCCCCGAGGTCGTCGCCGTTGCCGTTCGCCGGCTTCGGCATGCGCAGCCCGAAGTCGTAGATCCACGCGTTCGTACGGTCGCTGCACCGCAGCTCGTACGGGCGCTCGTCGGTGACCTCGACGCCCAGGCGCTGGAGCACCGGCAGGACGGCGGAGAGCGAGACGGGCGCGCCGATCCGGTAGATCTTGAAGCGGCGCTCGCCGGGGGCCGCGCCCACCGGCTCGTACAGGGAGAGCGCGAAGTCCTGGCCGTCCTGCGTCAACTGCTCGAGGTGGACCAGGTCGGCGACGGCGGCGCGCGGCGAGTGGTCGGCCTTGAAGCCCTCGGGGAACGCCTGGCCGTAGCGGCGCAGCAGTTCGGCGGCGCGCTCCTCGCCGCACTCGGCGTTCAGGGCCTCCCCGAAGCCGTCGGCCCAGGAGCGGGCGGCCTCGACGAGGCGGGCCTCGATGCGGTCCTTGTCGGCGTCGGAGAGCTGCGGCAGCTCGGTGCCCGGCGGGACGCGGACGACGAAGTGCAGCCGGGAGAGGATCGACTCGGTGTTCCAGGCGGTGAAGTCGACGCTGGTGCCGCCGAGCTCCTCCTTGAGGATGTCGATGATCCGCAGGCGCACACCCGTGGTGTAGCGGTCGCGCGGCAGGTAGACGAGGGCCGAGTAGTAGCGCCCGTACTCGTCCTGGCGCAGGTAGAGCCGCAGCCGGCGGCGCTCCTGGAGGTACAGGACGGAGGTGACGATGGAGCGCAGCTCGTCGGCGGGCGTCTGGAACAGCTCGTCGCGCGGGTACGTCTCCAGGATCTGGAGCAGGTCGCGGCCGTCGTGGCTGTTGGGCGTGAACCCAGCGCCCTTGAGGACCTCCTGGACCTTGCGGCGGATGACCGGGACGCGGCGCACGGACTCGGTGTACGCGGCGGAGGAGAACAGGCCGAGGAAGCGGCGCTCCCCGATGACGTTGCCCTCGGCGTCGAACTTCTTCACGCCGACGTAGTCGAGGTAGCTCGGCCGGTGCACGGTGGCGCGGCTGTTGGCCTTGGTGAGGACCAGCAGGCGGTGCTCGCGGGCCTTGGCGCGGGCGTCGGCGGGGAGCCGGTTGAAGGACGGCGAGACGGGGTGGTGCTCGTCGCGCTCGTGGTGCGGGTCGGAGCGCAGGATGCCGAGTCCGGTGCCGGGCACGGCGGCCAGCGAGTCGTCGTCGGCGAGGTCGTACTCGCGGTACCCGAGGAACGTGAAGTGGTCGGCGGCCAGCCAGCGGAGCAGCTCGCGGGCCTCCTCGACCTCCTGGTCGGGCAGGTCGCCCGCGGTCGGCTCGCTCGGCAGCTCCTCGGCGATGCGCAGCGCCGAGTCGCGCATCTTCTCCCAGTCCTCGACGCACTCCCGTACGTCGGACAGGATCCGCAGCAGGTCGGAGGTGATCTGCTTGAGGTCGGCGCGGTCGGTCTCGCGGTCCATCTCGACGTGGATCCACGACTCGGTGAGCACGTCGTGGCCCTCGGCGGACGCGCCGTCGGGCAGCACTTCGAGGAGCTTGCCGGCGACGTCGCGGCGGACGGTGATCTGCGGGTGGATCACGACGTGGATGCCGCGGCCCTGGCGGGACAGCTCGTTGGTGACCGAGTCGACCAGGAACGGCATGTCGTCGGTGACGACCTCGACGACGGAGTGGCTGCACGTCCAGCCGTTCTCCTCGACGGTCGGCGTGTGGACCTTCACGTTGGCCGTGCCCTGCGGGCGGTTCTCCGCGAGCCGGTAGTGCGAGTGTGCGGCGCCGAAGACGTCGACCGGGTCGCGGTCGCTCAGGTCCTCCGGTGCGGTGTGCAGGTAGTAGCGCTGGAGGAACGCGAGCACGCTGTCGGTGTTCGTGACGGTCCCGGCCTGCGTGCCCTCGCCCGTCGCCCCAGTCGGTAGGTTCCCCCCTACCGGGCTGTTCTCAGCTACCCGGGCGGCCCTGGTGAGCAGCTCGGCTTTGGCTTCGTCCAGCTTGGTCTGCATTGTCCTCTGGCTCCTGTCGCGCGCCGTTGCGAGACGTAGACGTGGCGTAGATGAATCGCCCGGCACAACGTCTCGACGCGGGGTGTCCGGTCTGAGACGACGTTATGCCGGGATCGGTGATGGGTGGACGACAATGCGCCGTTTTCAACGAAGAGGCCATCCGCCCGAAATGATCAGCGGCTGAGCGCCGGGCCGGACCGCTGTGGCAGGTCCTGATCTCCCGGCGCGGGCAGGGGGCGACGATGCCCCCGCGAGATATCGCGCTGATCACGGGACAAGGCTATCGCTCCCCGAGGGGGCCACGTCATGAGCCGTATGTGTACAAAACCGCGGGTCGAACTTTGACACTCTGCACAGAAGCCCTGGAGCCCTTGCGTAGTACGGGCTCTTGCCAGCCGGGCGGCCCGGCGGCACGTTGAGCACACGACACGGCGGATCCCGGCGAAGGGAACGTGTGACCAATGGCACCCAAAATCCTGATCGTCACCGGCGACGCGGCGGAGTCGCTGGAAGTCCTCTACCCGTACCAGCGGCTGCGCGAGGAGGGGTACGAGGTCGACATCGCGGCCCCGACCCGCAAGAAGCTCCGGTTCGTCGTCCACGACTTCGAGCCCGGTTTCGACACGTACACGGAGAAGCCCGGCTACACCTGGCCGGCCGATCTGGCCTTCGCGGAAGTCGATCCCGGCCAGTACGCCGCACTGGTGATCCCGGGCGGCCGGGCGCCCGAGTACCTGCGCGGGGACGCGGAGCTCCGCAAGATCGTGAAGTCCTTCTTCGACACCGACAAGCCCGTCGCCCAGATCTGCCACGGGCCGCTCCTGACGGCGGCGGTGGACGCGCTGCGCGGGCGGCGGGTCACGGCGTACCCGGCGCTCGAGACGGACATGCAGGCGGCGGGCGCCACGTTCCAGGACGCTGAGGCCGTCGTCGACGGCACGCTCGTCTCCTCCCGGGCCTGGCCCGACCACTCGCGGTGGATGCGGGAGTTCCTGACGGTGCTGCGGGCGAAGGCACCGGCGGTGGGCTGACGTGAAGGTGCGGTGGCTGCCCCGCCGACGAGGGCAGCCACCGAAACGCGCCGTGGTCCGGACGCAGCGACGAGGGGCCGATGCCACGACAGCCGTGGGGAGTTGACCAATGCCGTCCGGCGCCCCGCCACGCGTTCCTCCAGACCACGCGACACCTCTACAGCGTGCCGTCCCGCCCCTGCCCCCGACATCGGTATCGCCGCGGACCCGTATACGCATCTACGCGAGTGATCACGGAATCCGTATACCTAGCGCGGGCGTGATGTCCGCTGCCACCGCGCGGCTCAGCCGCCCGCGCCGGCGATGCCCGCCTCCGTCACCGCCGCGATCTCCGTACGGGACCCCACCCCGAGCTTCGCCAGGATGTGCTCCACGTGCGCGTCCGCCGTGCGCTTGGAAATCACCAACCGCTCCGCGATCTCCCGGTTGGACAACCCCTCCGCCACCAGCGCCGCGACCTCCCGCTCCCGCCGGGTGAGCGCGTCGACCCCGGCACCGCGCGCCGCCGGCACCGGAGCGACGGGCGGCGCGTCCGCCCCACCCCGTACCGCTTCCAGCACCTGCGCCCCCGACAGCCGCGCCCCCACACCCCACCAGCGCCCGAACTCCTCCTCGCCCAGCGCGTCCCGCACCGCCGCCCGCACCGCCTCCTGCTCCTCGAAGAGCGACGGCAGCATCCCGACGGGGTCCCCGCCGCCGAGCCGCCGCGCGTTCTCCGCGTACCCGAGCAGCCACGCCGCCCGCACATGCCGCTCCTCGTGCGCGGCGGACCACGCGAGCCCGAGGCAGCACAGCGCCGCGACCAGCACCTCGTCGATCTCCGCCGCGGCCTCAAGACCCCGGCACAGCGAGGCGACGGCGTCCTTGCGCTCCCCGGCGAGCCAGAGGATCACGCCCTGCACCATGAGCGTCGAACCGAACAGCTGCCGCTCCCCCGTGTCCTCCAGGTGCGCGAGCCCCGTACGGCACAGGTCGAGCGCCCCCGCCGTGTCGCCGAGGACACCGAGCAGCAGCGCGCCCTCGTAGTGGATGACGCCTATGCCGAGTCCGTCGCCGCGCGCGAGGATCCGCTGCCGCGCGTCCTCCAGCGCGGCGAGCCCGTCCGGCTCCCCGCACAGCGCGCCGAGCCCGCCAAGGTACCCGTCGCAGAACAGCTTCACCCGGTCGTTCCCGGCACGGCGCGCGATGTCGACGGCCCGGTGAAACAGTTCGAGCGCGCCCGGCAGATCCCCCTGCCACACGGAGAACAGGGCGGTCATGAACCGCCCCCACGCCTGCTCCTCGCCCACCTCCTCGAGGAGGGCGAGCCCCTTCTCGATCCAGTACCGCCCCTCGGACAGCAGCCCGACCGCACGCCAGTACGGCCCGAGCTGCGCGGCGAACCAGACGCCCGCGGCCACCGACTCGGGGCTCGTGTACGCGTATTCGAGCGCGGCCCGCACGTCGTCCCGCGCCGCCCGCAGCACCCGGTAGTGCCCGACCTGCCGCGCGGTCAGGAACTCGTCCCAGTACCGCTGCCCGAGCTCCCGGTGGTACTGGGAGTGGCGCCGGCGCACGGCGTCCGCCTGCCCCGTCTCCTCCAGCCATTCGGTGCCGTACTCGCGGATGGTGTCGAGCATCCGGTACCGCCCGCCGTCCTCCCCGACGCGCTGCACCACGGACTTGTCGACGAGCCCGATGAGCTGCTCCAGCACGTCGCCGCCCGCCAGCTCGCCGCCCGCGCCCACGAACTCGGCCGCCGCCAGATCGAACGAGCCCGCGAAGACGGAGAGCCGCGCCCACAGCAGCCGCTCCTCAGGCGTGCACAGCTCGTGCGACCAGCCGATCGCCGTACGCAGCGTCTGGTGTCTGGTGAGCGCGGTGCGCCGGCCGCCCGTGAGCACCTCGAAGCGCTGCCCGAGCCGCTCCACCAGATGTTCGAGCGGCACGGCGCGCAGCCGCACCGCCGCCAGTTCGATGGCGAGCGGAATCCCGTCGAGGCGCTGGGCGAGCGCCGCGAGCTGCTCCCGGTTCGCGTCGTCCACCGCGAACCCGGGCACCACGGCGGAGGCCCGCTGCACGAACAGTTCCAGAGCATCGTCCGGGGCGAGCGGCGCGATGGCGCAGCAGCGCTCCCCCGGCACGTCGAGCGGCTGCCTGCTGGTCGCGAGCACACAGACGCCCGCAGCCTCCCGCAGCAGTACGTCGGTGAGCATGGCGCAGGCGTCGACGAGGTGCTCGCAGGTGTCGAGCACGATGAGCAGCCGCCGCCCCTGAAGGTGCGCGACGACGGCGTCGAGCGGCTCCATGCCCGCCTGCTCGGGCAGTTCGAGGACGGCGGCGAGGGTGACGGGGATCAGCTCGGGGTCGCGCAGCGCGCTCAGCTCGACGAGCCACACCCCGTCGGGGAACCGCCCCGACATGGCGGCCGCCGCCCGCAGCGCGGTGCGGCTCTTTCCGACGCCGCCCGGCCCCACCAGGGTGACGAGCCGTGCGCGCTCGAAACCGGCCCGCACCTCCGCCAGTTCGGCCGACCTGCCGACGAACGTGGTGACCTCGACCGGGAGTTGACCGCCTCGTCGCTGACCGAACCCGAATCCCATGATGACTCCTGCCCCCGTCGCCTCGTCTCCCATGGCCCCAGCACAGCGTACGCAGCCGGAAGCGGAGGGTGAACTGAGTCGATGCAAATGGCGACGGATGCGGGACAGTTCGACCGATCCGGTTGACCGGACCGGAGCCGGGGATCAGGCCGTCGCGGCGATCCGCTCGGCCTCGCGCACCGCGTCCGCGAGGGTGTCGACGACGGGCGCACCGACGCCTTCGAGGCTGGCCCTGCTGTGCGAGCCCCCGGTGTAGAGCACGGCCCGCGCACCCGCGGCGAGCGCGGCCACCGCGTCGTCGGCCGCGTCCCCGATCACCACGGTCCGCTCCGGATCCACTCCGTCGAGGACGCCGAGGTGGCGCACCATGTGCTCGGCCTTGCTGCCTCCGGAGGGGCCCGTGCGCCCGTCGACGCGCAGGAAGCGGTCGGCGATCCCGAACTGCCGCACCAGCGGCACGAGTTCCTCGTGCCCGTACATGCTGAGGATGGACTGGCTGCGCCCGGCGGCCTGCCAGTCGGCGAGCAGCAGTTCGACGCCCTCGGCGAGCCCGCACTCCACCGCGTGCCGCGCGTAGTGCTGGTGGAACGCCTCGTCCATCGCGCTCCACTCGTGCTCGGTGGGCAGCCGGCCCATCAGGCGCTCGTAGAACTTGGGGATGGGTATGCAGTACAGCTCGCGGTACTTCTCCAGGGTGATCGGGGCGAGCCCGACCGCCGCGAAGGCCGCGTTGCTGGCGCGGATGACGGCGTCGATGTCGTGGAACAGCGTGCCGTTCCAGTCCCAGACGATGTGTGCGGCGTGATTCCCGGTGCGCTTCCCCATGACAAGAAACTACCCACTCCCCCGGGTGGGTCCTTCAGCGGTCCTCGCCGACGAGACCCGGGATCTCCTGCGTGGCGAACCACAGCAGCTCGTGGTCCTCGGCGCCGTCCACGACGAACTGCGCGTCCGCGTCGCCCTTGTCCGCGGCGGCGAGGGCCTCGGCGGCGGCGGTGACGTCCGCGTCGGCGTCACCGGAGTCGACGTGCACGGCGGCGGCCTTCGCCAGCGGCACGCTCTCGCGCACGGTCAGTTCGCCGAGCGCGGCCGGCTCGCCCCCGCGGTCCGGGTCGGCGACGGCGGCCTTGTCGGGTACGTCGACGGCGACGACGACCCGGCGGCGCGCGGCGTCGGGGTCGGCGGCGACGAGCCGGAGCGAGGCGTGCGCGGCGCGGTTGAGGGCGGCGTACTCCAGCTCCTCGACGTCGTCCGACCGGTACCACTCGCGCAGCGCGGGCGTCACGGCGAACGCGGTGACGGGCGCGGGCCCGATCTCGCCTGCCTTGTACGCCTCTGCGAGTCGAGGCAGGGACAGAGGTACGTACACGCGCATGGTGCGGCTGCTTTCTGGTCTGCGTCGGGGGCTTCAGGATACGTGGGAGTGTCCCCCTTCGGGCCGCCGCCCGTGCCCCGCCGCACGTCAACGCCCCCGCGCGCCGGATGCCGTACGTGCCCGTGTTCCCGGCCCGCGCGCCGCCCCGGCCACCCTGATGAGCGAACCGCGGGCGGCACCCCTGCGCCGCCCTTCGGGCCTTGCCGCCGCACCTCCGGGCCTCGTACAAGATCCCCCACGAGGAGTTACCGGTCGGTATCTGGAGGCGGCATGCAGAAGGTCATGAACAGGCGGGCACCCCGGGCGAACAACCGGCCGCCCACCCGCCGCGACAGCCGCCGCCCCGGCGCGGTCCCGCGCCGCGTCCCGCCCCAGGTCCCGCCGCACCCCACCGAGCTGTTCACGCAGCGGCTGCTCCTGGTGCTGAGCGGGGACCGGCCCCTGCACTGGTTCGCCCGGCACGCCGCGCACCAGGCGTTCGACGACCTGGTGTGGCTGGTCGACCGCCGCGTCCTGCTGCCCGGCGCGGGCCCTGGCCCCCGGCCGACCGTCCGCGGCATCGGCCACTTCGAACCGGCCCCCGGCAGCTACGAGGTGTTCGCCCGCATCGCCGTGGGCCCCCGCCTGCACGCCCTGGCCTTCCGCCTGACCCGCTCCGCCGACCACCGCTGGCGCTGCACGGCCGTGGAACTGGACGGCAGGCCGCCCCGGGACACCGACCGCTGACATGCGACGAGGGGCCGGGCACACGGTGCCCGGCCCCTCGTCAACGCCTCACGTCACTTCTTGCGACGGCGGCCCTTCTGCTGCTTGCGGCGCTCGGCCCGGGTGAGGCCGTCGGCCGCGGACCGCGTGGGGCCACCGCTCTCGGTCACGAAGTCGCCCTCGTCGACACCGCCCTCGGCGTTCGGCGCCTGGAAGTGCAGGCGGTCGGGGCGCTGCGGGGTGTCCAGGCCCTTGGCCCGGATCTCCGGACGGCCACCGGCCTGCGCGGGCACCGCGTCCTGCTTCTCCAGGTTCGCCGCGGGCGCCGCGTCCTCCACCGGGACCTCCTCGACCTGCTGCTCGACCTGGACCTCCAGGTTGAACAGGTAGCCGACGGACTCCTCCTTGATGCCCTCCATCATGGCGGTGAACATGTCGAAGCCCTCGCGCTGGTACTCGACCAGCGGGTCCTTCTGCGCCATGGCGCGCAGGCCGATGCCCTCCTGGAGGTAGTCCATCTCGTAGAGGTGCTCGCGCCACTTGCGGTCGAGGACCGACAGCACGACGCGGCGCTCGAGCTCACGCATGATCTCGGAGCCGAGCTGCTCCTCGCGCGCCTCGTACTGCGCGTGGATGTCGTCCTTGACGGCCTCTC
The DNA here is from genome assembly GCF_052245995.1 of Streptomyces sp. SDT5-1. Lineage (NCBI taxonomy): Bacteria > Bacillati > Actinomycetota > Actinomycetes > Kitasatosporales > Streptomycetaceae > Streptomyces > Streptomyces sp. SDT5-1. The sequence continues at coordinate 3,642,468 of NZ_CM125963.1, forward strand.
CGATGAACTCGGCGGTGAGCCCGGCGCGGTCGCCGACCTCGTCCTCGAGCTCCTCCACGGTGACCTTGATCGGGTAGAGCTGCTTGAAGGCGCCCCACAGCCGGTCGAGGTCCCACTCCTCGGCGAAGCCCTCGGCGGTCTCGGCGCCGATGTACGCGTCGATGGTGTCGTCCATGAAGTGCTGCACCTGCTCGTGCAGGTCCTCGCCCTCCAGGACGCGGCGGCGCTCGCCGTAGATGACCTCGCGCTGCCGGTTGAGCACCTCGTCGTACTTCAGGACGTTCTTGCGCGTCTCGAAGTTCTGCTGCTCGACCTGCGACTGGGCGGAGGCGATGGCGCGGGTCACCATCTTGTTCTCGATCGGCACGTCGTCCGGCACGTTCGCCATCGACATCACGCGCTCGACCATCTGCGCCTTGAAGAGCCGCATCAGGTCGTCGCCGAGCGACAGGTAGAAGCGGGACTCGCCGGGGTCGCCCTGACGGCCGGAACGACCGCGCAGCTGGTTGTCGATACGCCGCGACTCGTGCCGCTCCGTACCGAGGACGTAGAGGCCGCCGAGCTCCTTGACCTCCTCGAACTCCGCCTTGACGGCCTGCTCGGCCTTCTCCAGGGCGGCGGGCAGCGCGGCCGCCCACTCCTCGACGTGCTCGACCGGGTCGAGGCCCATCTGGCGCAGCTCGGCCTCGGCGAGGTCGTCCGGGTTGCCGCCGAGCTTGATGTCGGTACCACGACCGGCCATGTTCGTCGCGACGGTGACGGCGCCCTTGCGGCCGGCCTGGGCGACGATCGTCGCCTCCCGGTCGTGCTGCTTCGCGTTCAGCACCTCGTGCTGAACACCGCGCTTGGAGAGCTGCTGCGACAGGTACTCGGACTTCTCCACGGAGGTCGTGCCGACGAGGATCGGCTGGCCCTTCGCGTGCTTCTCGACGATGTCGTCGACCACGGCGTCGAACTTGGCGACCTCGGTGCGGTAGATCAGGTCGGCCTGGTCCGCACGGATCATCGGCTTGTTCGTCGGGATCGGGACGACGCCGAGCTTGTAGATCTGGTGGAACTCGGCGGCCTCGGTCATCGCCGTACCGGTCATGCCGGAGAGCTTGTCGTAGAGGCGGAAGAAGTTCTGCAGGGTGATCGTGGCGAGGGTCTGGTTCTCGTCCTTGATGTCCACCCCTTCCTTCGCCTCGATCGCCTGGTGCATGCCCTCGTTGTAGCGGCGGCCGGCGAGGATACGACCGGTGTGCTCGTCGACGATCATGACCTCGCCGTCGATGACGACGTAGTCCTTGTCCTTCTTGAAGAGTTCCTTGGCCTTGATGGCGTTGTTCAGGTACCCGACGAGCGGCGTGTTGACCGACTCGTAGAGGTTCTCGATCCCGAGCCAGTCCTCGACCTTGGCGACACCCGACTCGTGGATGGCGACGGTGCGCTTCTTCTCGTCGACCTCGTAGTCGCCGGTCTCCTCGATGCCCTTCAGCGTGTTGCCCGCCTCGCCCTTCTTCAGGCGCGTGACGAGCTTCGCGAAATCGCCGTACCACTTGGTGGCCTGGTCGGCGGGGCCGGAGATGATCAGCGGCGTACGGGCCTCGTCGACGAGGATGGAGTCGACCTCGTCGACCACCGCGAAGTTGTGACCGCGCTGGACGAGCTCGTCCTTGGACCACGCCATGTTGTCGCGGAGGTAGTCGAAGCCGAACTCGTTGTTCGTGCCGTACGTGATGTCGCAGTTGTACATCTCACGGCGCTGCGCCGGGTTCATGTTCGCGAGGATGCAGCCGACGGTCAGGCCGAGGAACTTGTGGACGCGGCCCATCATCTCGGAGTCGCGCTCGGCCAGGTAGTCGTTCACCGTGATCAGGTGGACGCCCTTGCCGGACAGCGCGTTCAGATACGTCGGCAGCGTGCCGACCAGGGTCTTGCCCTCACCGGTCTTCATCTCCGCCACGTAGCCGAGGTGGAGCGCGGCGCCACCCATCAGCTGCACGTCGTAGTGCCGCTGGCCGAGCACGCGCTTGGCGGCCTCACGGACGGTGGCGAACGCCTCGGGCAGCAGGTCGTCCAGGCTCTCGCCGTCCTCGTACCGCTGCTTGTACTCGTCCGTGAGGGCGCGCAGCTCGGCGTCGGAGAGGCTGACGAAGTCCTCTTCGATGGAGTTGACCTGGTCCGCGATGCGGTGCAGCTTGCGCAGGATCTTGCCTTCGCCTGCACGCATGAGCTTCTGGAGGACGGACACGGGGGTTGGTCTCCTTGCCGGTCGGGCCTGGCACGGTCGGTTTTCTCTGAAAACTTCTCGGTATTACTGGGAACTACTAAGGACTACTAGAGCAACGGCCATCGTATGCGAGGACCCCACCGTGCCGGGAGGTCTGCCATCAGGTCCAACGCACGGGCGGCCACGAAGGTGCCGGTACCGGCCACGAAAAGTCTTGGCGGCCCCGCCGCGCGCCGAGCAGAATCGGGCGATGGACCCCGTGACGCTGACCACCGACCGCCTGACGCTGCGCACGTTCGTGCCCGCCGACATCGACGAGGTGTGCGCGGCGGCCCAGGATCCCGACATCCAGCGCTGGACCACGATTCCCTCGCCGTACGCGCGCGTGGACGCGGAGTACTTCGTCACCCGCGTCGTCGCGGACGGCTGGCGCGGTGACACGGAGTACACGTTCGCGATCCGCACCGAGGAGCACGGTCCCGTGGTCGGCGCGATCTCGCTGCACCACCCGCGCGCGGGCAGCTGGGAGATCGGCTTCTGGACGGCCAAGCGGTTCCGCGGCCGGGGGTACATGACGGAGGCCGTCCTCGCCCTGGCCCGCTGGGCCTTCACCGACCTGGCCTGTACGCGCCTGGAGTGGCGCGCCGAGGTCGGCAACGTCGGGTCCCTCACGGTGGCCGAGCGCGCCGGCTTCACGCTGGAGGCCACCCTGCGCGCGGGCCTGCCGAACAAGGGGGTCCTCCGCGACTGCTGGCTCGGCTCCCTGCTGCCCACCGACCTGGGCCTCCCGACCCCTCTGCCGTACCTCCCGTCCCCACGCTGACGCCCGCCCCGCCTTGGGCAATCTGCCGCCTTGGGCGGCAGGGTGGGCAAGGCGGCCCCCGGTGCCGCGCATCCATCACTGCAGGCGCCGCCCCCGGCACAGCGAGTTCCGCGGCTCCCGTCCACCGTTGTCAGACCCGGCCTCTATCGTTCCGGCCATGACGACCTTGCCGCGTCCCGCCGCCACCTTGTCCGCCGACGAGGCCCGCCGCATCGCCCTCCGCGCCCAGGGCTTCCTCGGCGCGCCCGACCGCAAGGCCGGAGTGCGCGGCGTGCTGCGCCACCTCGGCGCGGTCCAGCTCGACACGATCTCCGTCCTCGCCCGCTCGCACGAGCTGATCCCGTACGCCCGCCTGGGCGCGGTCCCCCGCACCACGATCGAGTCGGCGTACTGGTCGGCGGCCGGCGCCCCGCACGCCTTCGAGTACTGGTCGCACGCCGCCTGCGTGCTGCCCATCGAGGAGTGGCCGCACTTCGCCTTCCGCCGCCGCGCCTACCGGTCCCGACCGCACTGGCACCACCACCTCCCCGACGGCGCCTACGAGCAGGTGATCAAGCAGCTCCGCGCGGAGGGCCCGCTGACCGCCACCGAACTCGGCGGCGCGAAGAACAAGGGCGAGTGGTGGGACTGGTCCGAGTCGAAGATCGCCGTCGAGCGCGCGCTGATGTACGGCGAGGTGGTGTGCGTGGAGCGCCGCGGCTGGAAGCGGATCTACGACCTGGCGGAGCGCGCCGTCCCGTCGGACCTGCTCCACGACGAGCTGGACGACAAGGAGTGCGTGCGCCGTCTGGTCCGGCAGGCGGGCGAGGCGCTCGGCGTCGGCACCCGCTCGGACATCGCGGACTACCACCGCCTGAAGAGCGAGCAGTTCGACTCGGTGATCGCGGACTCGGGCCTCGTACCGGTCACGGTGGAGGGCTGGGGCGGCAAGCCCGCCTGGGCCGATCCGGCGGCCCTCGCGTCGACGCCGCGCGGCCGACACCGCACCACGCTGCTCTCCCCGTTCGACTCCCTCATCTGGGAGCGGGCGCGCACGGAGCGGATCTTCGGCTTCACGCACCGCCTGGAGGCCTACGTCCCGAAGCCGAAGCGGATCCACGGCTACTTCGCGATGCCGGTGCTCTCCGGGGGCCGCCTGGTGGGCCGCGTCGACCCGGCGCGCTCGGGCGGCACGCTGGTCGCCAAGCAGGTCTCCCTTGACGGCCCGAAGGCCGTCCCGGCGGTGGCGGCAGCCCTCCTGGAGGCCGCGAGCTGGGTCGGCTGCGACAGCGTCCGGGTGGAGCACATGGAGTCGGCGCCCCTGAAGCGCGACCTCGTCGCAGCCCTCCTCTGAACAGCGCCTACCGGATCTCGAGGATCTTCTCCCGCATCGCGTACACCACGGCCTCCATCCTGGAGTGCAGCTGAAGCTTCTCCAGGATGTTCCGCACGTGGTTCTTCACCGTGTTCTCGGAGATGAAGAGCTCCTTGGCGATGTCGCGGTTGTTCATGCCCGTCGCCACCAGCTTCAGCACCTCGAGCTCCCGGTCGGTCAGCCGGGGCGCGGGCACGAGCCGGCGCTCGTCCGTGCGCTGGATCATCGACTTGAACTCGGTGAGCAGCTTCGACGCCATGGACGGGCTGATCTGCGACTGGCCGTCGGCCACCGCGCGGATCGCCGTGGCCACCTCGTCGGTCGAGATCTCCTTGAGCAGGTATCCCGTCGCGCCCGCCTTGATCGCGTCGTAGAGGTCGGCCTCCTCGTCGCTGATCGTCAGCATGATGATCTTCGCGCTCGGCGCCACCTCCTTGATGGAGGTGCAGGCCTCGATGCCGCCTCTCTTGGGCATCCGCACGTCCATGAGGACGATGTCGGGGAGCAGGTCGGCCGCCTTGTCCACGGCCTCCGCCCCGTCGCCCGCCTCGCCGACGACCTGGATGTCCTCCTCCGCCTTGAGGACGATCTCCAGGCCACGCCGGAAGAGGGCATGGTCGTCCACCACGAGCACCCTGATGGGCTCGTCCCGCGAGGACCCGGCATCCGGCCCCATGTCGGCGCCGTCCTCACCGGCGCCGGCGTCCTCGCCCCGCATCAGTCCGAAGCTGTCCGCCATCGTTCCTCCCCCTGAAGGCCGCGGCCCGTCTTTCCTGTGCCGCGCCAACCCGAGGCACCAGCACGCCGGTTGACCCGGCACGGCCATGATTTCATGCCCCGCCCCCGACGCGACGGCCGTGCGGTGCACAAGGGGGTCGCACAAGGGTGCCCCTGGGGGCGCACACGCGCCTCAGGGGCACCCGATGAGTGGGTGTCAGTTGTGGTCAGCCGCCGATGGCGTCGCCCGCGTCGGCTCCCCTGGCCTGGGAGACCATGGGGTCGGTGCTGAGGTGGATGACGCCGTAGTCGTAGGCGTGCCGCCGGTAGACGACGCTGGGTTCCTTGGTCTCGGAGTCGACGAACAGATAGAAGTCGTGCCCGACCAGCTCCATCTCGTAGAGCGCCTGATCGAGCGTCATGGGTGCCGCCACGTGAGTCTTCTCACGGACGACGAGCGGGCCCTCGCCCTTGACCTCGAGCGAGCCCATCCTGGTGGTCGGTACGCCGTCGGTCTCGGCCTCGTCGGCCTTGGCGATCGTGCCGTCCCCGTTGAGCCGGGCGGCGTCCGGGACGTGCTCGGCGACCTCCGCGGCGGAGATCCGCTTGCCGCGCCTGGACGACCGCTTGTCGTGCTGCTTGCGCAGGCGCGCGTCGAGCTTGTCCGTGGCCAGGTCGAGCGCCGCGTACGGGTCGCTCGCGGCGGCTTCCGCCCTGATCACCGGGCCACGCGTGCGCAGCGTGATCTCCACGCGGTCGCACCGGTCCGCCTGCCGGGGGTTGGGCTCCTTGGACACCTCGACGTCGAGGCTGATCACCTTGCCGTCGAGCTTCTGGATCTTGTCCAGCTTCAGCTTCTCGGCCACGTGCTTACGGAACCGCTCAGGTACCTCGGTCTTGCGGCCCTTGACGACGATGTCCACGCAGAACTCCGTTCCCGGATAGCTCCGCTCCTTGGGCGGAGCATCTCCCTCTTGCACCAGACTCCGGCCACTTCCGGAGCCTCGGACTCGGTGACTTCCACCTCCTCCTCCCCCGTGGACAAGATCTACACCCCACCAAGCCGGGTGATTGCGAAAAACACCTGGGCAATGTCCCGGCACGGCAATCCAATGGTGAGGAGCGGCGTCCGCCTTTCCTGCCGAGTTCCTCACAACCGAACATATCTCGCCCGGACGGATGTCGGCACCCTCTACTGACACGTACCTCCAAGCGAGCGAATGAACCCTGTCTCTACCTGCAACGATGCAGATTCCCCGCTAGTTCCGGTTTATTTCGAAGGAATCCGGAGACGCGGCCACGACGGCCGCCCGGAACGTGATCTCGTGGATCTCGTCCGCCATTCCCGGATCCGCCACGAAGCGGGTCCGGCCGGACGTGTGTTCGCCCCCGCTCTTCCCCGAACCGACCGCGGCCGCTATTGCGCGCGCCGCCTCGGCCAAAGAAGCGCCGGTCGTCATCAGGTCGTCGACCAGCACGATCCGGCCACTTCCGGCGAGCAGCCCACGCCCACCGCCCACCACCTCCAGCGCACCCGTCACGTTGACCAGCCGCTCCCGGGCGTCGAGCCCCGACTGGTCGGCCACCTCCCGGCGCTGCCGCAGCACCGCGAGCACCCGCGCCGGAACACCCGCCCGGCGCAGCTCGGCCGCCGCCGCGTACGCGATCCGCCGCGTCGGATCGTGCCCGCGCGCCCGCACGGCCCGCGGCGCGGACGGCACAGGGACCAGCGTCACGGGCCCCGGCGGCCCGTCAGGGGCCCGATCGCCCCCGCCGTCCTGCCCGCCCCCACCGCTCCCGATTCCGGCCCGTACGGCCCGCGCGAGGGCCTCGCCGAGCGGCCGGGCGAGGCCGAGGGCGCCCCGCTCCTTGTGCGCGAGCAGCACGGCCCGCACCGCGTTCCGGTACGGCGCCGCCCCGTGCACGACCGGCAGCCCCGGCGGCTCGGGCCGCGGCCGCACCCGGCTCGGCTCGGCACCGCGCAACGCCGCCGAGCACCGCGCGCACAGCGCCGTACGAGACCTGCCGCAGCCGGCACATTCGGCCGGCAGCACCAGGTCGGAGAGGTCCTGCCACCACCCCCGCATACCCACCACTGTGCCGACCCGCGCCCCGGCCGACCAGCCCTGTGGACAACGCCCTGTGGACAACTCGCCCGTTGTGAACAGGGGTTGAGCTCGTCCGGGTGAGTTCGCGCCCTGACGTGCGGGTGGGCCGCCTATCCGGGGTAGACCGGAGCCGTGCCGTCCTTCAGCACCGACTGCCACGCCGCCCCGGAGGGCAGCCGGACGATGCCGTCGTCGGAGTGCGCGAGCAGCGGCAGCTCGTCGTTGTCCGACGCCGCGATCTCGCTGACCCGGGTCAGGCCGGGCAGTGCCTGCCCGGTCGGCGTCGAGCCGTCGCTCAGCACGTACTGCATCTGCTGAAGCCCGCCGGGCTCCCTGCCGACCACGACGAGCCGGGCGTCGCCCGCCCACGACACTGCCGTGACCTCCTCCATCTGCGGCGCGGCGCGGCGCAGTTCGGTCACCGACACCTCGGTGTCGCCGTGCGCGTCGGGCTGCCGCTCGACGCGGCCGATCCACAGCGACGTCGTGTCCTTCTCCGCCACGAGCAGCCCGATGCGCGCGCCGTCGGCGGACATCTTCACCGTCTCGATCGTGGCGTCCTCGCCGAGCCCCTCGACGCGGACCTGCTGCGCCTTCTCGGCCCGGCCCGCCTCGAACATCAGCAGCCGCCGGTGCTTCGGATCGCGGTCGGCCACCCACAGGTCGCCGTCCCCGTCCCAACTGGGCGTCGTGAAGCCGTCCTTCTCCGCCTTCGCGTGGCTGCGCGCGACCGGGTCGCCCAGCGAGGCACCGGAGATCATCGACGCCACGTACAGCGAACGCCCGTCGTTCGAGACCCCCGCCGCGCGCTCCTGATCACGCGAGACGGCCACCGAACGCAGCACCTGCTCACCCTCACCGAGCGGCCCCGGCACCTGCTTGGGCTTCGTGTCGGGCTTGCTCTTGCCCGCCATCCGCACCAGACGGCCCTTGGCGTCGAGGAAGTACTGGTCGGGAACGCGCCCGGTGGAGCGCGGCGCCGCGAGGGCGTCCGCCCCGTTCTCGTTCATCGCGCACATGAACCGGCCGTCGGAACGCTTCAGTTCGACCTCGTTCACGCTCGACGACGACAGGTCGCGCAGCGAGAACAGCAGTTGGGCCGCCATCTCCTTGCACTTGGCCTGCCCGGCCCTGCTGCCCGCCTCGTTCAGCGGCACCGTCAGCTTGTTCGCGTCGTCGGGCGCCAGCGAGCCGACGCCCTTCTTCAACGCCGCATGGGTCGGGAACGCCGTCCGCACCACCGGATTCAGCCAGCGCGTCGGCCCCTGAAGCAGCTCCTTGACGGTCTCCGTCAGCGGATCGGTCCACTGCCGGATGAACACGGGGTCAGCGACCAACCGCCGCTTCCCCGTCTCGCCTCCGGAGCTCGAATCCACCCCGTAGTAGTACTTGTTGACGGACTGGTAGACGCGCTGGAAGTCGGACTCACCGATCACGATCCCCGCGGGCAGCGAGTCGATCCGCCACTGCTTGCCCTTCGACGTGTTCACCTGCGTCAGATGCAGATCGCCCTGGTACGCGCCGCCCCCGGGCTGGTACGCCTGCTGCTGGTCGACCGTCGCGACCTGATGCCCGGTCAGCTCGTAGGAGCGCCCGTCGTTCCCCGAGTTCGGCCGGCTCGTCGGGCGCTTGCTCGGCCCCTCGTCGAGCACGACCGTCTGCTCCCCGGGCTCCCAGCTCTTCGCGGCCTTCGGCGTCAGATACTTGCGCGCCATCGTGTACGAGGGGTCGTCACTGGTCAGCGCCTCGAGGAAGCCCTCGACGATGGCGGAGGGCCCCACGTCGTCCTTCGGCGGCAGCGCGAAGACCCGCACCTGCGAGTCCGGGCGCTGCGAGGCCTCGACCGATTCGAGGCCTCCCTTGTCCGGCATCGAGGCGCAGCCCGCGAGCACGAGCGCCCCGCACCCGGCCAGCATCCCGACCCGCATTCCGCGCCGCTGCCGCGGCACCCGCTGCTCATCCACGACCGTCGTCGCTCCCCTCACCGCGCGATGTCGCGGCCGTCCGCTCCGCACGCGGCCGCGCGGACACCTCGTCCGCCGCGTCGCGCTCCTCCGGGGCGGCCTGCTCCGCGCGGTCATCGTCCGGGGCCCCGGCCCGCTCGTCGTCGCTCTGGCGCGGCACTCCGGACGCCTCGCCGCGCGCCACCACGCGCGCGCCGTTGCCCGGCAGCGCCGTCGGGTCGGCCGACACGGCCGACTGCGCGGAGCGCGGCGCGATCGGCGCCTGGGCCGGCACCGTGGCGAGCGCCTTGCCCGTGCCCTGCGCGAGCCCGGCATCGCCGAGCCCACGGTTGCGCCGCGAGTCCTCCGGCTCCAGCGGTATCGGCGAACCGCGCAGCGCCTCGTCCACCGTCCTCGGCAGCGTCAGCCGGAACTGCGAACCGCCGCCCGGCTCACCCCACGCCTGAAGCCAGCCGCCGTGCAGCCGCGCGTCCTCCAGGGCGATCGACAGGCCGAGGCCCGTACCGCCCGTGGTACGCGCGCGTGCCGGGTCGGCCCGCCAGAATCTGCTGAACACGCGGGTCGCCTCGCCCGGCTTCAGCCCCACCCCGTAGTCGCGCACGGCCACGGCGACGGCGCCGCCCGCGGCCGCGAGCCGCACCACGACGTCCCGGCCCTCGCCGTGCTCCACGGCGTTCACCACGAGGTTGCGAAGCACGCGCTCCACCCGCCGCGCGTCGGCCTCCGCCACCACCGGCTGCTCGTCGCCGACGACCCGGATCCGCGTGCCCTTGCGCTCCGCGAGCGGCTCGGCGCCGCCCACCACACGTCGTACGACCTCCCGCAGGTCTATCGGCTCGGCCTCCAGGGCCGCCGCGCCCGCGTCGAACCGGCTGATCTCCAGCAGATCCGCCAGCAGCGACTCGAACCGGTCCAGCTGGTCGGCCAGCAGCTCGGCGGAGCGCGCCGTCACCGGATCGAAGTCGACCCGCGCCTCATGGATGACATCGGCGGCCATCCGTACCGTCGTCAGCGGCGTACGCAGCTCATGGCTCACGTCGGAGACGAACCGCCGCTGCATCCGCGACAGGTCCTCCAGCTGCTGGATCTTGAGATAGAGGTTCTGCGCCATCTTGTTGAAGGCCTCGCCCAGGCGCGCGATGTCGTCCTCGCCGGTGACCTTCATACGTTCCTGGAGGCGGCCCGCCGAGAGCCGCTCTGCGACCCCGGCCGCCATCCGCACCGGCGTGACGACCTGGCGCACGACGAGCCAGGCGATCGCCCCGAGCAGCACCACGACGAACAGCCCCGCCGTCGCGAGCGTCCCCTTGACCAGGCCGAGGGATTTCTCCTCCTGCGTCAGCGGGAAGAGGTAGTACAGCTGGTACGCGTTGCCCTGCGGATCGTTCAGCCGCTTGCCGATCACCAGACCCGGCTGGGCGTCCTTGCCCCGGTTGTAGACGATCCTCGTGTACTCCTGGGATGCGCCGGCGGTCCGGTCGACCTGCGCCCGCAGATCGTCGGGCACGCTGCGGTCGGGGTCCACGAGACCCGAACCGCGCGGCGCCCGCCCGTTCCCGCTGTCCGCGTCGCTCGCGCTGAGCGTCACCACGTCGAACGCGCCGGTGCCGCCACTGGCGAGCTGCGTGACGAGCTCGCTCATCCAGTTGTTCGGGTTCAGCGTGACGCGGCTGTCGCCGGTGGCGCCGTCCCGAGCTCCGGCCGCCGTGGAGTCCGCCTTGTCCTTGGCCGCGCGGAAACCGCCCTCGGCCTGGCTCTGCGACGCCTTCACCTTGGCGTCGAGCAGCCCGTTGCGCACCGAGCCGATGACGACGATCCCGAGCAGCAGCACGACACCCAGCGACATCAGCAGCGTCGTGACGACGACCTTCAGCTGGATGTTCCGCCGCCACAGCCGCATCGCGGGCAGCAGCGGACGCCGCACCCAGCGCGCGAAGAGGCGCAGCACGGGGCTGCCCTTCATCCCGCCCTGGAGCAGCAGACCGCCGTCGATGGCCCGGCGCAGCCGGGAACCCCGGGCGGCGGACCTCCCCGCCGCGGGTCCCACAGGCCGCTCCGTGCGGGGCCCCTGGGCCCCGGGCGCCGAAGCGGCACTGTTCCGGGACACGTCAGCTCGGTCCTGCCTTGTAACCGACGCCTCGGACGGTCACCACGATCTCCGGCCGCTCCGGGTCCTTCTCGACCTTGGAGCGCAGCCGCTGCACATGCACATTGACCAGGCGCGTGTCCGCCGCGTGCCGGTAGCCCCACACCTGCTCGAGGAGCACCTCACGCGTGAACACCTGCCACGGCTTGCGCGCCAGCGCGACCAGCAGATCGAACTCGAGCGGCGTCAGCGCGATCGGCTGACCGTCCCGCTTCACCGAGTGCCCGGCCACGTCGATGACCAGGTCACCGATGGCGAGCTGCTCCGGCGCAGGCTCCTCCGACCTCCGCAGCCGCGCCCGGATCCGGGCGACCAGCTCCTTCGGCTTGAACGGCTTCACGATGTAGTCGTCGGCCCCCGACTCGAGGCCCACCACCACATCGACGGTGTCGCTCTTCGCCGTGAGCATCACGATCGGCACCCCGGACTCCGCCCTGATCAGGCGGCACACCTCGATACCGTCCCGGCCCGGCAGCATCAGATCGAGCAGCACCAGATCGGGCTTGGTCTCACGGAAAGCGGCCAGCGCCTTGTCGCCGTCGGCCACGAACGACGGCTCAAAACCTTCACCACGCAGCACAATGCCGAGCATCTCGGCCAGTGCGGTGTCGTCGTCGACGACAAGGACTCGTCCCTTCATGGACCACATCATCCCATTAGCTCATCGTTGCCTGGAGTGAACTGGCACACAGTTCACCCAGGCCATCCTGTGTCACAGGCGACACAACGCCCCTCTCCGTGACGATCGCCGTCACCAGCTCCGGGGGCGTCACGTCGAACGCGGGGTTGTACGCCTGCGTCCCCAGCGGTGCCACCGGAATCCCGCCACCTGCCTCCACTCCCGCCACCGACGCCCGCGGCGCCGTGACCTCCGTCACCTCGTGTCCTGCCCGCTGCTCCACCTCGATGGAAGCCCCGTCCGCGGTCTCCAGGTCGATCGTCGTCACCGGCGCGACCACGATGAACGGCACGTGGTGATATTTCGCCAGCACCGCGAGCGGATAGCTCCCCACCTTGTTCGCCACCGAACCGTCGGCCGCGATCCGGTCCGCCCCGATGAGCACGGCGTCCACCTCACCCGCGGCGAACAGCGACCCCGCCGCGTTGTCCGTGAGCAGCGTGTACGCCATCCCGGCGCGCGCCGCCTCGTACGCGGTCAGCCGGGCGCCCTGGAGCAGCGGACGCGTCTCGTCCACCCACAGCCGCCGCAGCCGCCCCGCCCGGTGCGAGGCGAGCGCGACCGCGAAGGCCGTGCCCTCACCGCCGGAGACCAGCGCCCCGGTGTTGCAGTGCGTCAGGACGCGGTGGTTGCCACCGGGCAGCAGCTCGTCCAGGAGCCGCAACCCGTGCCCGGCCATGGCGGTACTGGCCGCCGCGTCCTCCGCGTGCAGCGCCCGCGCCGAGGCGAGCGCCGCGGCGGCGGCCCGCTCCCGCGCCCGCTCCTCGTCACCCGCCCCGCTCCCGAACGCGGACCGGTACGCCTCCTGCGCCCTGCGCACCCCGTACGCCAGGTTGACCGCGGTGGGCCGCGCGTCGGCCAGCGCCCCCGCCGCCTCCTCGACGTCGAAGCCGCGGGCGGCCGCGAGCGCCACCCCGTACGCGCCCGCGATCCCGAGCAGCGGAGCACCCCGCACGGCCAGCGACCGGATCGCCTGCACCAGGGCCTGCGGATCCGTGCACACCAGCTCGACCTCTTCCGCGGGCAGCCGCGTCTGGTCGAGCAGGACCACGACGGGCCCCTCCGCCGGCTCCTCCCACCGGATCGCCGGAATGTCGACGACCTCGGCGCGAGCAACGCCGTCGGGCCGTATGTCCTCGCCGGATTGCGCGTACTGATCAGCCATCCGCCCAGTCTGCCCCGGACCCACCCGACAATTGAAGGCGTGCAGCCCCTACGGGGCCCGGTCATCAGGCGCCCACCCCATGGCACGATGGCAGCCAACCTGCTGCCGCGACCGCGGACGGGCACTTTGAAGGAGCGACGATGAACGACACTCCGGGCTGGGCATCGCCCGGATCTGCCCCCTCCGACGGCCCGGACGGCGACCGCGAGGCCGGCCCCGACCAGACCGGCGACGCGCAGGGCAGCGGTCCGCAGGACGCGCCCCCGCAGAGCGACGGCGGCCAGGGCCCGAAGTGGTCCAAGGAACAGCCGCCCCCCGCCCAGTGGTCCGCCCCCTCCGGCTCCGCCCAGACCCCACCCCCACCCCCGCCGGCTCCCGGCCAAGGCCAGGGCCAGGGCTGGGGCGGCGGCCAGGGCTGGGGCGGTGGCGGCGGTCAAGGTTGGGGAGGCGGCCAGGGCGGCTACGGCGCCCCCGGAGGCGGCAGCGGCTACCCCGGCTGGGGCGGCGGCTGGCAGGCCAAGCCCGCGGCCGCGAAGCCCGGCGTCATCCCGCTGCGCCCGCTCGGCGTCGGCGAGATCCTCGACGGCGCCGTGTCCACGATGCGCACCTACTGGCGCACGGTCCTCGGCATCTCGCTGACCGTCGCCGTGGTCACCCAGCTCCTGGCGGTCCTCCTCCAGGGCTTCGTCCTCAACGACGTGGCGAGCAGCTCGGCCCTCGACGACCCGAACGCCACCCCGCGCGAACTCTTCAGCGCCCTGGGCGAGCTCCTGATCGGCTCCGCCGTCGTCGCGATCGTCACGCTGCTCGGCACGATCGTCGCGACGGCCCTGCTGACCACGGTCACCAGCCGCGCCGTCCTCGGGCAGCCCGTCACCATAGGGGAGGCCTGGCGCGACGCCCGGCCCCAGCTCCTGCGGCTGCTCGGTCTGACCCTGCTGCTCCCGCTGATCGCCGCCGCGGTCATGCTCGTGTCGGTCCTGCCCGGCATCCTCGTCGGCGCGCTCGGCTCGTCCGACGGCGGCCTCACGCTCGGCATCGTCGGCGGCCTCGCCGGCTTCGTCGTGACGATCTGGCTGATGATCCGTCTGTCGCTCGCCTCGCCTGCGCTGATGCTGGAGAAGCAGACCATCCGCAAGGCCATGGGCCGCTCCACCAAGCTCGTCCGCGGCTCCTGGTGGCGGGTCTTCGGCATCACGATCCTCGCGTCCCTGATCGCCGCGATCGTCTCGGAGATCATCCTCTTCCCGTTCACCGCCATCGGCGGCGCGGTCAGCGGAGACGGCTTCAGCGGACTCGTCGAAGGCGGCGGAAGCTTCGGCTGGGCGTTCCTGATCATCACCGGCATCGGCTCGGTGATCGGCTCCACGATCACCTTCCCGATCACGGCGGGCGTCACGGTGCTCCTCTACATCGACCAGCGCATCCGCCGCGAGGCTCTCGACCTCGAGCTCGCCCGCGCCGCCGGCCTGAACGGCTACGGCTCCGGCACCGGCCCCACCCCGGGGAGCTGATGGGGTGAGCGCACTTGGGGGAGTGCTCCACACGACGATCTCGTCGGTCGTCACCGGCGGCGACGAGCCGCCGGTGACGACTCCACGCGTCCCCGCGCGGGAGGCGGCCGAGCGCGAGCTGTCCAAGCCCGCGTACCACCAGGACGACCCGAACTGGTTCATGCGCGCCCTGAACAAGTTCTGGGACTGGATCGGCGAACTCTTCTCCGCCGCTTCCGACGCCACCCCGGGCGGCACCGTCGGCCTGCTCGTCATCCTGCTGGCCGTCGTCGCCGTGGCCGCCGCCCTGTGGTGGCGCCTCGGCACACCGCGCCGCTCCCCCACCTCCGCGGCACCGCTCTTCGACGACCGCCCACGCAGCGCCGCCGAACACCGCGCGGCCGCCGACGCACACGCCGCCCAGGGCCACTGGAACCAGGCCGTCCAGGAACGGATGCGCGCCCTGGTCCGCTCCCTCGAGGAACGCGCCCTCCTCGACCCGCGCCCCGGCCGCACCGCCGACGAGGCCGCCACCGAGGCCGCCCGCCCGCTGCCCGCACTCGCGGACCGCCTGCGTGCGGCCGCCCGCGACTTCGACGACGTCGCATACGGCGGCCGTACCGCGACCCAGGAGACGTACGAACGCCTGTCGGCCCTGGACGCCGAAGCGGAACGCACCACGCCGTCCCTCGCGGGAGCGCCCCGGTGACCGACCCGACCACCCCCGACACGCCGCACTCCGGCCACGACCAGGACGACCCCACGCGCGACCACCCGCGGCACCCCAAGTCCGTCACGGCGACGGCCACACTCAACGCGCCACCACCGCCTTCGGACGGCACCGACGCGCCCGCCGGCGCCACCTCCATCACGCCTACCGCTCGCCAGATCTGGACCCGCAGCCGTGGCATCGCCCTGGCCCTGGTCCTCCTCCTGGTCGCGGCCGTGCTCATCGCGCTGGTCCGCTCCGGCGAACAGCACGGCGCCCTCGACCCGCGCTCCGCCGACGAACGAGGCAGCCGCGCCGTCGCCCAACTCCTCGCCGACCGTGGCGTCGACACCCGCGTGGTCACCACCACCGCCGAGGCCCGTGCGGCGGCAGGGCCCGACACGACGCTGCTGGTCGCCTCCCCCGATCGCCTCACGGCCCGCCAGCAGTCCCGGCTCCGGGCCGCGACCGCCGACTCCGGAGGCCGCACGGTCCTCGTCGCCCCCGGCGCCGCCTCCGTCGACACGCTCGCCCCCGGGGTCACCGCCGACCCCGAGCCCGCCGCCGACGGGCCCCTCGCGCCCGACTGCGCCCTGCCCGCGGCCCGCCGCGCCGGCCCCGCCGCCACCGGCGGCCACCGCTACAGCACCGTCCTGACCGACGCCGACTCCTGCTACCCGAGCGCCGGCTCCCCCACGCTCCTTCGCCTGCCGTCCTCTGCCGACGATGGCGGCGACGGCGGCAACAACACCAGCGATGGCGGCGGCAACGAAGGCGACGACAGCGGCAAGACCCCAGGCGACACGATCGTCATCGGCTCCCCCGACATCCTGGTCAACAACACCCTCGACGAGCAGGGCAACGCCTCGCTCGCCCTCCAACTCCTCGGTTCGCGCCCTCATCTCGTCTGGTACCTCCCCTCCCCCTCCGACGCGTCGGCAGCCGACGACGCACAGAACGACCGCAGCTTCGTGGACCTGATCCCCAAGGGCTGGCTCTGGGGCACACTTCAGCTCTTCATCGCGGCGGCACTGGCCGCCCTGTGGCGCGCACGCCGACTCGGCCCCCTGGTCCAGGAGCGCCTGCCCGTCGCGATCCGCGCCTCCGAAACCGTCGAAGGCCGCGCCCGCCTCTACCGCAAGGCGAACGCCCGCGACCGCGCCGCCACGGCCCTGCGTATCTCCACCCGCACCCGACTCGCCCCCCTCATCGGCATCCCCGTGTCCCAGGCGCACTCGCCCGAGGACTTCCTGCCGGCCCTGGCCCGCCAACTCCCCACGCCCGACCGGGACCCGCGCACCCTCCTCTTCGGCCCGCCACCCGCGACCGACGCAGCACTCATCGCACTCGCCGACCACCTCGACGC
This sequence comes from Streptomyces sp. SDT5-1, assembly GCF_052245995.1. Taxonomy (NCBI): domain Bacteria; kingdom Bacillati; phylum Actinomycetota; class Actinomycetes; order Kitasatosporales; family Streptomycetaceae; genus Streptomyces; species Streptomyces sp. SDT5-1. The sequence continues at coordinate 3,659,204 of NZ_CM125963.1, forward strand.
CCTCGAAAGTGAGGTACGGAACCCATGATGGACCCGACCACTGACAACGCCGGGCCCACGACGGATCCCCGCAGCTCACGGGCGTCCTTGGAGGCCCTGCGCACGGAGATCGCCAAGGCCGTGGTCGGCCAGGACCCCACCGTCACGGGCCTGGTCGTGGCCCTGCTCTGCCGCGGCCACGTCCTCCTCGAAGGCGTCCCCGGCGTCGCCAAGACCCTCCTCGTACGCGCCCTCGCGTCGTCCCTCGAACTCGACACCAAGCGCGTCCAGTTCACCCCGGACCTGATGCCAAGCGACGTAACGGGCTCCCTGGTCTACGACACGAACACCGCCCGCTTCTCCTTCCAGCCGGGCCCGGTCTTCACCAACCTCGTCCTCGCCGACGAGATCAACCGCACCCCGCCGAAGACCCAGTCCTCCCTGCTCGAAGCGATGGAGGAACGCCAGGTCACGGTGGACGGCACGGCCCGCCAACTCCCCGACCCCTTCATGGTGATCGCGACCCAGAACCCGGTCGAGTACGAGGGCACCTACCCCCTCCCCGAGGCCCAACTGGACCGTTTTCTCCTCAAGTTGAACGTCCCACTGCCCTCCCGCCAGGACGAGATCGACGTCCTGACCCGCCACGCCTCCGGCTTCAACCCCCGCGACCTGCAGGCGGCCGGCATCCGTCCGGTCGCCACGGCAGCCGACCTCGAAACGGCCCGCGCGGCCGTCGCCAAGACGACGGTCTCCCCCGAGATCACCGCGTACGTCGTCGACATCTGCCGCGCCACCCGGGAGTCCCCGTCCCTCACCCTCGGCGTCTCCCCGCGCGGCGCCACGGCCCTCCTCGCCACGTCCCGCGCCTGGGCCTGGCTGACCGGCCGCGACTACGTCACCCCCGACGACGTCAAGGCCCTCGCCCTGCCCACCCTCCGCCACCGCGTCCAACTGCGCCCGGAGGCCGAGATGGAGGGCGTGACCGCGGACTCGGTCATCAACGCGATCCTCACCCACGTCCCCGTCCCCCGCTGACCTGCGACGCAACGGAGGACGACACCACATGGCTCTGACCGGACGCACGGCGCTCCTCGCCGCCCTGGGCTCCCTCCCCGTCGGCATCTGGGACCCCAGCTGGACCGGCATCCTGGCCGTCAACACCCCCCTGGCCCTGGCCTGCGCCTGCGACTTCGCCCTGGCCGCCCCCGTACGCCGCCTGCGCCTCACTCGCTCCGGCGACACCTCCGTACGCCTCGGAGACCCGGCCGACGTCACCCTCACGATCACCAACCCCTCACGCCGCCCTCTGCGCGCGCAGGTCCGCGACGCCTGGCCCCCGAGCAGCTGGCGCTCCGGAAGCGAGTACGAGGCGTCCCGCCACCGCCTCCGAATCCCCGCAGGCGAACGCCGCCGGGTCACGACCCGCCTGCTGCCCACCCGTCGCGGCGACCGCACGGCCGACCGCGTCACGGTCCGCTCCTACGGCCCCCTGGGCCTCTTCACCCGCCAGGGCACGCACCGAGTCCCCTGGACGGTCCGCGTTCTGCCGCCCTTCCACAGCCGCAAGCACCTCCCGGCCAAGCTGGCCCGCCTCCGCGAACTCGACGGCCGCACCAGCGTGTTGACCAGGGGCGAGGGCACCGAGTTCGACAGCCTCCGCGAGTACGTCCCCGGTGACGACACCCGCTCCATCGACTGGCGCGCGACGGCCCGCCACTCAGCGGTGGCCGTCCGCACCTGGCGCCCAGAACGCGACCGGCACATCCTTCTGGTCCTCGACACCGGCCGTACGTCCGCCGGCCGCGTCGGCGACGCCCCGCGCCTCGACGCCTCCATGGACGCCGCCCTACTTCTCGGAGCCCTCGCCTCCCGAGCCGGCGACCGCGTCGACCTCCTGGCCTACGACCGCCGCACCCGCGCCCTCGTCCAGGGCCGCACAGCGGGCGACGTCCTCCCGGCCCTGGTCAACGCGATGGCCCCACTGGAACCCGAACTGATCGAAACGGACGCCCGCGGCCTCACAGCAACGGCGCTCCACACCGCACACCGCCGCTCCCTCATCGTCCTTCTTACGTCTCTGGACGCGGCACCCGTCGAGGAGGGCCTGCTCCCTCTCCTCCCACGCCTCACGAAGCGCCACACGGTGATCGTGGCCTCGGTGGCCGACCCGCAAATCGAGTCGATGGCATCGGCACGGGGCTCCACGGACGCCATTTACGAAGCCGCGTCAGCGGAACAGGCCAAGGCTGAACGCCGCCGCACGGCGGAACAACTCACCCGCCACGGAGTCACAGTCGTCGACGCGACCCCGTCCGCACTTCCCCCGGCCCTCGCGGATGCCTATCTGGCCCTGAAATCCGCCGGCCGCTTGTGACGAAAAACGAAAGGAGGGGGCGCTCGTCGCCCCCTCCTTAAACGCAGAAAACCCCCGTGCCGAATGGCACGGGGGTTTTCTTCAATATGAGTTCGGCGGCGTCCTACTCTCCCACAGGGTCCCCCCTGCAGTACCATCGGCGCTGTGAGGCTTAGCTTCCGGGTTCGGAATGTAACCGGGCGTTTCCCTCACGCTATGACCACCGAAACACTATGAAACACACAACCGGAGCCGCAGCCTTGACGGCTTCGACGGTTGTTCGTGGTTTCAGAACCAACACAGTGGACGCGAGCAACTGAGGACAAGCCCTCGGCCTATTAGTACCGGTCACCTCCACACCTCACGGTGCTTCCAGATCCGGCCTATCAACCCAGTCGTCTACTGGGAGCCTTAACCCCTCAAAGGGGGTGGGAATACTCATCTCGAAGCAGGCTTCCCGCTTAGATGCTTTCAGCGGTTATCCCTCCCGAACGTAGCCAACCAGCCATGCCCTTGGCAGAACAACTGGCACACCAGAGGTTCGTCCGTCCCGGTCCTCTCGTACTAGGGACAGCCCTTCTCAATATTCCTACGCGCACAGAGGATAGGGACCGAACTGTCTCACGACGTTCTAAACCCAGCTCGCGTACCGCTTTAATGGGCGAACAGCCCAACCCTTGGGACCGACTCCAGCCCCAGGATGCGACGAGCCGACATCGAGGTGCCAAACCATCCCGTCGATATGGACTCTTGGGGAAGATCAGCCTGTTATCCCCGGGGTACCTTTTATCCGTTGAGCGACGGCGCTTCCACAAGCCACCGCCGGATCACTAGTCCCGACTTTCGTCCCTGCTCGACCCGTCGGTCTCACAGTCAAGCTCCCTTGTGCACTTACACTCAACACCTGATTACCAACCAGGCTGAGGGAACCTTTGGGCGCCTCCGTTACCCTTTGGGAGGCAACCGCCCCAGTTAAACTACCCATCAGACACTGTCCCTGATCCGGATCACGGACCCAGGTTAGACATCCAGCACGACCAGAGTGGTATTTCAACGACGACTCCCCCGATACTGGCGTACCGGGTTCAAAGTCTCCCACCTATCCTACACAAGCCGAACCGAACACCAATATCAAACTGTAGTAAAGGTCCCGGGGTCTTTCCGTCCTTCTGCGCGAAACGAGCATCTTTACTCGTAGTGCAATTTCACCGGGCCTATGGTTGAGACAGTCGAGAAGTCGTTACGCCATTCGTGCAGGTCGGAACTTACCCGACAAGGAATTTCGCTACCTTAGGATGGTTATAGTTACCACCGCCGTTTACTGGCGCTTAAGTTCTCAGCTTCGCCACACCGAAATGTGACTAACCGGTCCCCTTAACGTTCCAGCACCGGGCAGGCGTCAGTCCGTATACATCGCCTTACGGCTTCGCACGGACCTGTGTTTTTAGTAAACAGTCGCTTCTCGCTGGTCTCTGCGGCCACCCCCAGCTCACACTGCAAGAGTGATCACCAGAAGTGGCCCCCCTTCTCCCGAAGTTACGGGGGCATTTTGCCGAGTTCCTTAACCATAGTTCACCCGAACGCCTCGGTATTCTCTACCTGACCACCTGAGTCGGTTTAGGGTACGGGCCGCCATGAAACTCGCTAGAGGCTTTTCTCGACAGCATAGGATCATCCACTTCACCACAATCGGCTCGGCATCAGGTCTCAGACTCATGTGAACCGGATTTACCTGGATCACGTCCTACACCCTTACCCCGGGACAACCACCGCCCGGGCTGGACTACCTTCCTGCGTCACCCCATCACTCACCTACTACCAACTTGGGTCAGCGGCTCCACCACTCCCACCACCGGCAAAGCCGGCGCGGGCGGTTTCACGGCCTTAGCATCACTGGATTCGATGTCTTTCGCGTCACAGCGGGTACCGGAATATCAACCGGTTATCCATCGACTACGCCTGTCGGCCTCGCCTTAGGTCCCGACTTACCCTGGGCAGATCAGCTTGACCCAGGAACCCTTAGTCAATCGGCGCACACGTTTCTCACGTGTGAATCGCTACTCATGCCTGCATTCTCACTCGTGAACCGTCCACAACTACCTTCCGGCGCTGCTTCACCCGGCACACGACGCTCCCCTACCCATCACAGCCGCCGTTGGGCGTATAGCTGCAATGACACGACTTCGGCGGTACGCTTGAGCCCCGCTACATTGTCGGCGCGGAATCACTTGACCAGTGAGCTATTACGCACTCTTTCAAGGGTGGCTGCTTCTAAGCCAACCTCCTGGTTGTCTCTGCGACTCCACATCCTTTCCCACTTAGCGTACGCTTAGGGGCCTTAGTCGATGCTCTGGGCTGTTTCCCTCTCGACCATGGAGCTTATCCCCCACAGTCTCACTGCCGCGCTCTCACTTACCGGCATTCGGAGTTTGGCTAAGGTCAGTAACCCGGTAGGGCCCATCGCCTATCCAGTGCTCTACCTCCGGCAAGAAACACACGACGCTGCACCTAAATGCATTTCGGGGAGAACCAGCTATCACGGAGTTTGATTGGCCTTTCACCCCTAACCACAGGTCATCCCCCAGGTTTTCAACCCTGGTGGGTTCGGTCCTCCACGAAGTCTTACCTCCGCTTCAACCTGCCCATGGCTAGATCACTCCGCTTCGGGTCTTGAGCGCGCTACTGAATCGCCCTATTCGGACTCGCTTTCGCTACGGCTTCCCCACACGGGTTAACCTCGCAACACACCGCAAACTCGCAGGCTCATTCTTCAAAAGGCACGCAGTCACGAGATATGTGCAAGCACATATCCGACGCTCCCACGGCTTGTAGGCACACGGTTTCAGGTACTATTTCACTCCGCTCCCGCGGTACTTTTCACCATTCCCTCACGGTACTATCCGCTATCGGTCACCAGGGAATATTTAGGCTTAACGGGTGGTCCCGCCAGATTCACACAGGATTTCTCGGGCCCCGTGCTACTTGGGTGTCTCTCAAACGAGCCGCTAACGTTTCAGCTACGGGGGTCTTACCCTCTACGCCGGACCTTTCGCATGTCCTTCGCCTACATCAACGGTTTCTCACTCGTCCCATCGCCGGCAGACGATGGAAGAGAGATCCCACAACCCCGCACACGCAACCCCTGCCGGGTCTCACACGTATACGGTTTGGCCTCATCCAGTTTCGCTCGCCACTACTCCCGGAATCACGGTTGTTTTCTCTTCCTGCGGGTACTGAGATGTTTCACTTCCCCGCGTTCCCTCCACACTGCCTATATATTCAGCAGCGGGTGACAGCCCATGACGACTGCCGGGTTTCCCCATTCGGAAACCCCCGGATCAAAGCCTGGTTGACGACTCCCCGGGGACTATCGTGGCCTCCCACGTCCTTCATCGGTTCCTGGTGCCAAGGCATCCACCGTGCGCCCTTAAAAACTTGGCCACAGATGCTCGCGTCCACTGTGCAGTTCTCAAACAACGACCAACCACCCGTCACACACCAAGAACCTTGGCGCTTCACCGGGGCCGGCACTGAAGGCGACCTCGCGGCCGTACCTTCAGACACCCAACAGCGTGCCCGACACCCTCGCCCCTCCATCTCGCTTTCCACGCCGAAGCAGTACTCGCGACCAGAGCAGGTCAAGTGTGCCGAATAATCAACGTTCCACCCATGAGCTATCCACCGTCGAACGTTTGCCGACGTAGTGGCTCTGGCATCCCTTGCGGGACGCTAGATGCTCCTTAGAAAGGAGGTGATCCAGCCGCACCTTCCGGTACGGCTACCTTGTTACGACTTCGTCCCAATCGCCAGTCCCACCTTCGACAGCTCCCTCCCACAAGGGGTTGGGCCACCGGCTTCGGGTGTTACCGACTTTCGTGACGTGACGGGCGGTGTGTACAAGGCCCGGGAACGTATTCACCGCAGCAATGCTGATCTGCGATTACTAGCAACTCCAACTTCATGGGGTCGAGTTGCAGACCCCAATCCGAACTGAGACCGACTTTTTGAGATTCGCTCCACCTTGCGGTATCGCAGCTCATTGTATCGGCCATTGTAGCACGTGTGCAGCCCAAGACATAAGGGGCATGATGACTTGACGTCGTCCCCACCTTCCTCCGAGTTGACCCCGGCGGTCTCCTGTGAGTCCCCATCACCCCGAAGGGCATGCTGGCAACACAGAACAAGGGTTGCGCTCGTTGCGGGACTTAACCCAACATCTCACGACACGAGCTGACGACAGCCATGCACCACCTGTACACCGACCACAAGGGGGACCCTGTCTCCAGGGTTTTCCGGTGTATGTCAAGCCTTGGTAAGGTTCTTCGCGTTGCGTCGAATTAAGCCACATGCTCCGCTGCTTGTGCGGGCCCCCGTCAATTCCTTTGAGTTTTAGCCTTGCGGCCGTACTCCCCAGGCGGGGCACTTAATGCGTTAGCTGCGGCACGGACAACGTGGAATGTTGCCCACACCTAGTGCCCACCGTTTACGGCGTGGACTACCAGGGTATCTAATCCTGTTCGCTCCCCACGCTTTCGCTCCTCAGCGTCAGTATCGGCCCAGAGATCCGCCTTCGCCACCGGTGTTCCTCCTGATATCTGCGCATTTCACCGCTACACCAGGAATTCCGATCTCCCCTACCGAACTCTAGCCTGCCCGTATCGACTGCAGACCCGGGGTTAAGCCCCGGGCTTTCACAACCGACGCGACAAGCCGCCTACGAGCTCTTTACGCCCAATAATTCCGGACAACGCTTGCGCCCTACGTATTACCGCGGCTGCTGGCACGTAGTTAGCCGGCGCTTCTTCTGCAGGTACCGTCACTTTCGCTTCTTCCCTGCTGAAAGAGGTTTACAACCCGAAGGCCGTCATCCCTCACGCGGCGTCGCTGCATCAGGCTTGCGCCCATTGTGCAATATTCCCCACTGCTGCCTCCCGTAGGAGTCTGGGCCGTGTCTCAGTCCCAGTGTGGCCGGTCGCCCTCTCAGGCCGGCTACCCGTCGTCGCCTTGGTGAGCCACTACCTCACCAACAAGCTGATAGGCCGCGGGCTCATCCTGCACCGCCGGAGCTTTCAACCCCTCCAGATGCCTGAAGGAGTGTCATCCGGTATTAGACCCCGTTTCCAGGGCTTGTCCCAGAGTGCAGGGCAGATTGCCCACGTGTTACTCACCCGTTCGCCACTAATCCACCCCGAAGGGCTTCATCGTTCGACTTGCATGTGTTAAGCACGCCGCCAGCGTTCGTCCTGAGCCAGGATCAAACTCTCCGTGAATGTTTCCCCGTAATCGGGGTGACACCACGAGAGCGGAACAGTCGGAGGAATAATCCGACCGTTCACAGCGTCCTCGCTGTGTTTTACAAAGGAACCTCGTCCCAGCAGACGCTGGAGACGGGGTATCAACATATCTGGCGTTGATTTTTGGCACGCTGTTGAGTTCTCAAGGAACGGACGCTTCCTTCGTACTCACCCTCTCGGGCTTTCCTCCGGGCGCTTCCCTTCGGTATTTCGTGTTTCCAATCTTACCAGATCCGTTTTCCGTTCCGTTTCCGGTTCGGAGTTCATTTCCGGTGGCCGCTGGAGGGCCTTTGCCTTTCGGCGGTTCCGACTTTATCAGAAGTTTTGGGCCGGTCGAACCGACTCAGGATTTCCGATTAATCGGGAGGGGGCTTCTCGAATTGAATTTCGTGAAGCGCGCTAGATGCTAACCGTTGCGGTCGAACCTGTCTAGTTCGGGGCAACTGTTCGAATCTACCTCCCCGTTCGGGCCGTGTCAACGGCCTTTCCGGGGCGAAGAGGAGACTAGCAGGTCAGCAGGGGCGCTCGCACCTCAGGCGGCGGTCGGCAGCAGGGCGCTGCGCTCGTCCGCGTCCACGTCGCCCGTTTCTCCCTCGCGGGCCGCTCGACCGCCGAGGACATAGACGTAGGCCAGGAAAGCGAGCTCGGCGGCGATGCCGATGGCGATGCGGGCCCAGGTCGGGAGGCCGGAGGGGGTGACGAAGCCTTCGATGGCGCCGGAGACGAAGAGGACCAGGGCCAGGCCGATCGCCATGCCGAGGGCGGCGCGGGCCTCTTCGGCGAGGGCCGTTCTGCGGGTGCGGGGGCCCGGGTCGATCACGGTCCACCCGAGGCGGAGACCCGTCCCTGCCGCTACGAAGACCGCGGTCAGTTCGAGCAGGCCGTGCGGGAGGATCAGGCCGAGGAAGGTGTCGAGGCGGCCGACCGAGGCCATCAGGCCGATCCCCACCCCTACGTTGAGCATGTTCTGGAAGAGGATCCACAGGACCGGCAGGCCGAGGAAGACGCCCAGGACGAGGCACATGGCGGCGGCCTGAGCGTTGTTCGTCCACACCTGTGCGGCGAAGGACGCGGCCGGGTGGCTCGAGTAGTACGTCTCGTACTGGCCACCGGGGCGCGTCATCTCGCGGAGCTGGGAAGGGGCCGCGATGGAGGCCTGGACTTCGGGGTGCGTGGCTATCCACCAGCCGATCAGGGCGGCTATCGCCGTCGAGAGCAGTGCGGTGGGCACCCACCAATGGCGCGCCCTGTAGACCGCTGCCGGGAAACCGTGGGTGAGGAAGCGCGTCACGTCGCGCCATGAGGCACGGCGGGTGCCGGTCACGGCACTACGCGCGCGTGCCACGAGTTGCGTGAGGCGGCCGATGACCCGCGGGTCCGGTGCGCTCGACTGGATGAGCGAGAGGTGGGTGGCGGTGCGCTGGTACAGGCTCACCAGTTCGTCGGCCTCCGCGCCGGTGAGCCGGCGTCGGCGGCGCAGCAGGGTGTCCAGGCGGTCCCACTCGGCGCGGTGTGCCGACACGAAGACGTCGAGGTCCATCCGGTCTGCTGCTCCTCGCTTTCCGGCACCTGTACGGCGCGATCGGTCTTCAGCTTGGCAGACTGGCGGTCAATGGGGCAGCTCGTTGAAGGGTGGGTGGCCGGCGTGAGTGAGCTGGTGACGGGTGAGGCGGTGGCGCTGGAGCTGCGGCCCGCGAAGTTGCCGAGTCGGGCGCTCGCCGTGCTCATCGACCTGGCGGTGGCGTTCGCCGTCTACATCGCGGTGACCATGGGGTTCGCGGCCGCCACCGCCTCGCTCGACGATGCCGCGGTGGCGGCTGTCGCGGTGGCGACGTTTCTGCTGGTCCTGGTCGGGATTCCGATCGCCGTGGAGACGTTGAGCCACGGGCGGTCGCTGGGGAAGCTCGCGTGCGGGCTGCGGGTCGTACGGGACGACGGCGGGCCGATCCGGTTCCGGCACGCGCTGGTGCGAGGGGCGGTCGGGGTCGTGGAGATCCTGATGACCTTCGGCGTCGTGGCGTGCATCGCGTCGCTGGTGTCCGCGCGCGGTCGGCGGGTCGGGGACGTGTTCGCCGGGACCCTTGTCGTACGGGAGAGGGTGCCGACAGGGCAGATGGCGGCCGTGCCGCCTCCGCCGCCGTGGCTGGTGGGGCGGTTCGCCGAGCTGGATCTGTCGGCGGTGCCGGAAGGGCTGTGGCTGGCGGTGCGGCAGTACCTGACGCGGATGAGCCAGCTGGATCCGCAGATCGGGTGGGGCATGGCCGAGCGGCTTGCGGGTGAGCTCGCCGCGCACACCGGGGCGCCGGTGCCGAGTGACATGCCGCCTGCGGCGTATCTGGCGGCCGTGACGCATGAGCGGCAGTCGCGGGAGGCCCGGCGGGCGCTCGGGGCGAGTGCCGGGGGCGCCGGCGGAGCTCAGGTGGCCCCGGCGGGGCCCGTGCCGCCTGCCGCTCCCCCTCTTTCCCCTCCTCTTTCTCCTCCTACTCCTCCCGCGCATGCACCCGCGCCCGACGCCGCCCCCGTCGACGCCGCCCCCACCCGGCCCGAGAAGTCGGACGGGCCCGCCACCGGCTTCGTCCCGCCCGCCTGAGCGCGGCGGCGTCAGCGAAAGGTTGACGGCGGGGTCTCGAGGTCCTCCAGCTCGATGCCGGGGGCCGCGAGGACCACGTCGCCGGCGATGTGGACGGCCTGCTGCTCCCCCGTGTCCAGGGCTGTGACCTGGTACGCGTCCACGATCAGGGGTCCGTTGTCAGTGGCGTGTGCTTCGCTGTTCAGCAAGGTCCAGGACTGGTCCACGGTGCGCGGGGCGAGGACGGGATCCGTCAGGGCGACGAGGCGGACGCGGGTCGAGGGGGAATCGGGGGTGAGACCGAGCAGACGTGCGGTGGCGATGAGGAACGCGGGGGACATTCCCGTGAACGCGTGCGCGGGGGCGTTTCCTTCGGTCGCGTGAGTGCCGGTGGGGTCGGTGCGGACCCAGGTGACGCCGTCCAGGGCGGCGCCTCTCACCTGCCAGCTCGCGGCGTTCAGTTCGAGGCGGATGGGACGGCCGAGCTCGTCGAGGGCGAGGTCGATCGAGCCGGCGTGGTCGCCGGAGGGGGTGGTCCGTTGCGCTACGTAGCGCCAGCCGGAGGGGCCGGGCGCGCACTGGAAGTGCTCTTCACCGAGAGGGGTGTGATCGTGCGGATCGTGGAGCGAATAGCGGCCGCGGGGCATGGCGTTCGTGGGGTCCTCTGTCTGGCCTGGTGACGGCTGCCGTCGCGTACGAGGCGGGCGGGCGTCGAAGGGCGTGTCCACCGTAGCCAGCGGTGTGTGCGAACACGGGACAGGCCCCCGACACGGGGGTGCGGGGGCCTGTCCTGGACGTGCTCGGTGGGGTCAGTAGCGGTAGTGGTCCGGCTTGTACGGGCCCTCGACCTCGACGCCGATGTACGCGGCCTGCTCCGGGCGGAGCGTCGTCAGCTTCACGCCGAGCGAGTCCAGGTGGAGGCGGGCGACCTTCTCGTCGAGGTGCTTGGGCAGCACGTAGACGCCGGTCGGGTACTCGGACTGCTTGGTGAACAGCTCGATCTGGGCCAGGGTCTGGTCCGCGAACGAGTTGGACATCACGAAGGACGGGTGGCCCGTCGCGTTGCCCAGGTTCAGCAGGCGGCCCTCGGACAGCACGATGATGACCTTGCCGTCGGGGAACGTCCAGGTGTGGACCTGCGGCTTGACCTCGTCCTTGACGATGCCGTCGATCTTCGCGAGGCCGGCCATGTCGATCTCGTTGTCGAAGTGGCCGATGTTCCCGACGATGGCCTGGTGCTTCATCTTGGCCATGTCGGAGGCCATGATGATGTCCTTGTTGCCCGTCGTGGTGACGAAGATGTCGGCCTTGTCGACGACCTCGTCGAGCGTCGTGACCTGGTAGCCGTCCATGGCCGCCTGGAGGGCGCAGATCGGGTCGACCTCGGTGACGATGACGCGGGCGCCCTGGCCGCGGAGGGACTCGGCGCAGCCCTTGCCCACGTCGCCGTAGCCGCAGACGACCGCGGTCTTGCCGCCGATGAGGACGTCGGTGGCGCGGTTGATGCCGTCGACGAGCGAGTGGCGGCAGCCGTACTTGTTGTCGAACTTCGACTTGGTCACGGCGTCGTTCACGTTGATCGCCGGGAACAGGAGGGTGCCGTCGCGCTGCATCTCGTACAGGCGGTGGACGCCGGTCGTGGTCTCCTCCGTGACGCCGCGGATCTCGGAGGCGAGCTGGGTCCACTTCTGCGAACCGTTCGAGATCGTGCGGTTCAGGAGCTGGAGGATGACGCGGTGCTCGTCGGACTCGGCGGTGTCGGGCGAGGGGACCTTGCCGTCCTTCTCGTACTCGACGCCCTTGTGGACGAGGAGGGTGGCGTCACCGCCGTCGTCGAGGATCATGTTCGGGCCGCCAGTGGGCGTGTTCGGCCAGGTCAGGGCCTGCTCCGTGCACCACCAGTACTCCTCCAGGGTCTCGCCCTTCCAGGCGAAGACCGGGATGCCCTGGGGGTTGTCCGGCGTGCCGTTGGGGCCGACGGCGATGGCCGCGGCGGCGTGGTCCTGCGTGGAGAAGATGTTGCAGGAGGCCCAGCGGACCTCGGCGCCGAGCGCGACGAGGGTCTCGATGAGGACGGCCGTCTGGACCGTCATGTGGAGGGAGCCGGTGACGCGGGCGCCCGCGAGGGGCTGGGCGTCGGCGTACTCCTTGCGGATCGCCATGAGGCCGGGCATCTCGTGCTCGGCGAGGGTGATCTCCTTGCGGCCGAAGGCGGCGAGGGAGAGGTCGGCGACCTTGAAGTCCTGGTCCTGTCGGTTGGCGACAGAAGTCATAAGTGAGCTGCTCCTCGGGCTGTTGCAGTCGGTCGAGGTGGGCTGGCGCGCTGCCCGCGGTACGGGCGATGCGCATGGCTGACCTGCGGCGTCCTGGGACACACGGGTCCCCTGGTCGTTCGCAGCGCAGTCCGTCGGAGGCCCTCTCTCCCTCGGGTCGACCCGGCGTGCGGGCCGCCCGACCGCCATCAGCAGCGACGTCTGGCTCGTCACAAAGCTACACCGATCGGCCCAGTCGAACCCACCCCGCCTCACGATCCGGCCGTGTCGCCTCCGGTTCGGGGGCGGGTGCCGGAGTGACGTAAGCGGAATCGTGATGGATGACTACGGACCGGTCGATACGGGACCTTTGAACTGTCGATCCTGTCCGTATGTGTTGCACCATGCTTTGACAGCCGCAAAGATTTGCGCGCTCTTGCACGGAACGCTTGAAGGAGAGCCACGTGACCAGTCCGGCCGACCCCCACGCGGGCGGAGGGGCCGTCGAGCAGCAGCGGAAGCTGAAACTGCTCGCGGTGACCTCATGTCCGACCGGCATCGCGCACACCTACATGGCTGCGGAGAAGCTGCAACAGGCGGCGGATGCCGCGGGCATCGACATGAAGGTGGAGACGCAAGGGTCCATCGGGGCCGAGAACGTCCTCACCGACAACGATGTCAAAGACGCCGACGGCGTCATCATCGCCGCCGACACGGACGTCGACCGCAGCCGGTTCGCCGGCAAGCGGCTTCTGGCGGTCGGCGTGTCCGAGGGCATCAGCCACCCCGAGCAGCTGCTCGAGCGCGTGCGGACGGCGCCCGTGCACGGCGGTTCCGGTGGCGGCGCCGCGCAGGGGGCCGCGGTCTCCGGCGGCAAGGACCGCGGAGCGGCGTACAAGGCGCTGATGAACGGCGTCAGCTTCATGATCCCGTTCGTGGTGGTGGGCGGTCTGCTGATCGCCGTGTCGCTGGCGATCGGCGGTCACGCGACGCCGGACGGGATCCAGATCCCCAAGGACACGTTCTGGTTCAACGTCAACGCGCTCGGCACGCTCGGCTTCAAGCTGATGCTGCCGATCTTCTCCGGGTACATCGCCTACGCGCTCGGTGACCGGCCCGCGCTGGTGCCCGGCATGATCGGCGGTTTCCTCGCGGCGGACGCGAGCATCTACGGCTCCGACGCCAACGCCGGTTTCCTCGGCGCGATCGTGACCGGTTTCCTCGCGGGCTATCTCGTGATCGCGATCCGGAAGGTCAAGGTCCCGAAGGCCGTCCAGCCGATCATGCCGATCATCGTGGTGCCGATCGTGTCCACGCTGGCCGTGGGCCTTGCCTTCATCTACATCCTCGGCGGGCCGATCTCCTGGGTGTTCACGCACCTCACCGACTTCCTCGGCGGGATGACCGGGTCGAGCGCGGTGCTGCTGGGCGCGCTCATCGGTCTGATGATCGCGTTCGACATGGGCGGTCCGGTCAACAAGACGGCGTTCCTGTTCGCCGTCGGCCTGATCGGGACGAACAACGCCGTCATGGGCATGGCCGCCGCGGCCATCCCGGTGATGCCGCTGGGCCAGGGTCTGGCCACGCTGATCCGCCGCAAGCTGTACTCCGACGCGGAGCGCGAGGCCGGTATCGCGGCTCTGTTCATGGGCTGCTTCGGCATCTCCGAGGGCGCGATCCCGTTCGCGGCGGCGCGGCCCGCGCAGGTCATTCCGGCGAACATGCTGGGCGGCGCGGTGGCCGGTGCGATCGCCGGGCTCGCGGGGGTCGAGGACTCCGTGCCGCACGGAGGTCCGATCGTCGCGGTGTTCGGTGCGATCAGCGGCCTCGCCATGTTCGTCGTCGCGATGGCCGCGGGCACGGTGGTCACCGCCCTGACGACGAACGCGCTCATCGGGGTGAGCAACCGGCGCGCCGCCGCCAAGCAGGCCGCCACGGAGTCGGGCAAGGGCGCCGGTGCTCCCGAGCCCGCCCTGGTCGGCGCGGCTCCGGCCGTCTCCGCAGAGAGCGCGCCCGAGGCCCACGCGACGGCGACCGTGGCCTCGGCGTCCGCGTCCGCGTCGCTGCAGGCGGCCGCTGCGGGCTCCACGGCTGCCGGTGCGGCCGAAGCCGAAGCCGAGGCGGGAGCCGAGAGCGACGGCGGGGCGCCCGAGGTGCTCTCCGGCTATCTGACCGCTCGTACGGTCAAGGTCCGGCTCGACGCGCAGGACAAGGAAGCCGCCATCCGTGAGCTGGCGGGCCTCGCCGCCGGCACCGGAAAGGTGGCCGATGCCGAGGAGCTCGTACAGACCGCGCTGCGCCGCGAGGAGCAGGGCACGACCGGGCTCGGCGAGGAGATCGCCATCCCGCACGCCAAGACGGACGCGGTGACCGCCCCGGTCGTCGCCTTCGCGCGGTCCTCCGAGGGCATCGAGTGGGGTTCGCTCGACGGCACGAAGGCCAAGCTGGTCTTCATGATCGCGGTGCCGGAGGCGGCCGCGGGCGACGAGCACCTGCGGATCCTGGCGCTGCTCTCGCGCAAGCTCATGGACACCGACTTCCGGGCGCGGCTCCAGGCGGCCCCTGACGAGGCGGCGATCCTCGAGGTGCTGGCCGAGGTCCAGTAGCCGAACGGCTCTCTACGTAGAGGGGCCCTACCGAGAATTCTCGGTAGGGCCCCTCTACGTAGACGTGAAAAACGCGCTCAGTGCTCCGCGGTCGGCGTCGGGCCGCCGGGGCGGGCCTCCGGGTCGGAGCCCTTCGCGGCCTCGGACTCGCTGTAGATGTCGGGCTCGAGGTAGATCACGCGGGCGATCGGGACGGCCGCGCGGATGCGGGCCTCCGCCTCGTCTATGGCGCGGGCGACCTCGGCGGCGGTGTCGTCGTGCCGCACGGCGATCTTCGCGGCGACGAGCAGCTCCTCGGGGCCGAGGTGGAGGGTGCGCATGTGGATCAGGCCGGTGACGGTGTCGCCGTCGACGAGGGCCTTCTCGATCTTCGCGACCTCGTCGGCGCCGGCGGCCTCGCCGAGCAGCAGCGACTTGGTCTCCAGGGCGAGCACGATCGCGATGGCGATCAGCAGGATGCCGATGCAGAGGGTGCCGATGCCGTCCCAGACGGCGTCACCGGTGGCGAGGGTCAGGCCGACGCCGAACAGCGCGAGGACCAGACCGATGAGCGCGCCGAAGTCCTCCAGGAGGACGACGGGCAGCTCGGGCGCCTTGGCGCGCTTGATGAACTGGCCCCAGGAGAGCTTCCCGCGCAGCTCGTTGGACTCCTTGATGGCCGTGCGGAACGAGAAGCCCTCGGCGATGATCGCGAAGACCAGGACGCCGACCGGCCAGTACCAGTGCTCCAGGTCGTGCGGGTGGGCGATCTTCTCGTAGCCCTCGTAGACGGCGAACATGCCGCCGACCGAGAAGAGCACGATCGAGACCAGGAAGGCGTAGATGTAGCGCTCGCGGCCGTACCCGAAGGGGTGCTGCGGGGTCGCCTCCCGCTGGGCCTTCTTGCCGCCGATCAGCAGCAGGAACTGATTGCCCGAGTCGGCGAGGGAGTGGACCGACTCGGCGAGCATCGACGAGGAGCCACTGAAGAGGAACGCCACGAATTTCGCTACCGCGATCGCTAGGTTGGCGGCCAGTGCCGCCACGATCGCCTTGGCTCCGCCTGAAGCACTCATGTCGTTCCGGGTGTCCTTTCGAGGTTCTGCGTTCGTCCCGTGCGCGGTGGGTCATTGTTGCAGCACGGGACGCCGCAGATGTCTCTCAGGCCACCACCGTCGCACGGAAAACCGTGCCGGTTCCGGACACACGGACCATTTCGCCCGCCGGGACGAACGCCGACTCGCCGGGCTCGAGCGTCAGTTCGCCGGCCCGGACGGTGCCCGCCGTGCAGAGCAGGATCTGCGGAGTCGGGACCGTCAGCTCATGGTCCGCGCCGCCCTCGGGCAGCACGAAGCGCGAGAGGCGGAACTCGTCGATGGGCGTGTCGTAGACCTCTTCGCCGTCCGGGGAGGCCTCGGGGCGCAGCACGCCGGGGTCGGTGGCCTCGAAGCGGACGATGCGGAGCAGCTCGGGGACGTCGACGTGCTTGGGGGTGAGTCCGCAGCGCAGCACGTTGTCGGAGTTGGCCATGATCTCGACGCCGAGGCCGTTCAGGTAGGCGTGCGGGACGCCGGCGCCGAGGAACAGGGCCTCGCCGGGCTGCAGTTGGACGTAGTTGAGCAGCATCGCCGCGATGACACCGGGGTCGCCCGGGTAGTGGTGGGCGATGCCCGCGTACGGCTCGTAGGCGCCGCCGATGCGCTGGGCGGCGGCCGTGGCCTCGGTGACCGTGCGCTCCATCTCGGCCGGGTCCGCGCTCAGTACGGCGGTGAGGACCTCGCGCAGCGCCGCCTCTTCGGGGTGGGCGCGCAGCAGGTCGACGTACGGTTCGAGGCTGTCGACGCCGAGTCCCTCGAGGAGCTTCGCGGCCTCCTCGGGCGCGCGGAATCCGCACAGGCCGTCGAACGGCGTGAGGGCGCAGATCAGTTCGGGCTTGTGGTTGGCGTCCTTGTAGTTGCGGTGCGGGGCGTCGATCGGGACGCCGCGCTTCTCCTCGTCCTCGTACCCCTCCTTCGCCTGCTGGAGGTCGGGGTGGACCTGGAGGGAGAGGGGGGCGCCCGCGGCGAGCAGCTTGAGGAGGAAGGGGAGGCGGGGGCCGAACTTCTCGACCGCACGCGAGCCGAGTTCCGTCTCCGGGTGCGCGTCGATGATCTCGTTCAGCGGGCCGCGCTCGGTGCGGGAGGGGGCGCCGGGGTGGGCGCCCATCCACATCTCCGCCTGCGGTTCGCCGGTCGGCTCCGCGCCGACGAGCTCCGGGATGGCGGTGGTGGAGCCCCAGGCGTAGGGGCGGATGGTGTTGGTGAGGCGGTCCATGGAGGTTTCTTTCGATACGCGGGCGATCGCTGCGGTACGCGGTTCAGGACGGGGTGGTCGGCTGGAGCAAGGGTCGGTCCGGGTCAGGCCCGGGAGGCGAGTCCCAGGTAAACGGCGGCGAAATCCGTGACGGCGATCAGCTCCGCGAGGGTCTCCAGATCGCTGCCCTCCTCCGGCTCCAGCTCGCTGATGGCGGTGTCGTGCGAGAGCGCGAGTTCGCGGGCGGCCGGGGCGGCGGTGAGGCCGCCAGTGGGGCGGTCGCGCAGCAGGACGACGCGGGCACGCAGGGCCTGGGCCTCCTCGACGCGGTCGCGGAAGAAGTCGTCGGGGTCGGCGCCGCCCGCCAGGTCGCCGGTGAGGAGCGCGCCGTGGGCGGGCATCGCCTCGGGCAGGTCCGCGGCGAGCGCGGGCCGCCCGGCGAGTTCGGCGAGGGCGGCGGCGAAGCGGCGGCCCGCCGGGCCCGCGGCGGCGCCCTCGGTCCAGATCAGCGGGAGCGCCTCGGCGAGTTCGGCGGCGAGCGTCTTCGCCGGGTTGCTGTACGTCGCGATGGCGGGGCCGCAGCGCTCGGCGACCTGGTCGAGGCGGTCGGCGATCTTGTCCAGGGTGTCGGGGGCGGCCGTCAGGAGGCCCGTACGGTCGAGGAGCGCGAGGAGGGGCGTGAGCAGCGCCCAGAGGGCGCCCGGCGAGGAGGCGGCCGCCGGTTCGTCCTGCTCGTACGGGGCGGTGGCCATCGGCACGGACAGGCCGTGGGCCCCGGCGACCGCCTCGGTCAGCGGGGCGTCGGAGGGGCAGACGGCGACGGCGGTGACGCCGCGCCGGTAGGCCTGTTCGACGAGGAGCGAGAGGCTCGGTTCGGTGCCGTCCGGGGTGGCGATCAGGAGCAGGTCGACCGAGCCCGCCCAGCCCGGGAGCTCCCAGCGGAGGGCGCCCGCGGCGGGGGCCACGCCGGTGGGGCGCAGGCGTACGACGGGGCAGGCCGCGCCCGCGAGGCGTCCGATGAAGTCGGCGACGCCGACGGCGGCGGTGCCGGGGCCCGCGATCAGGACGGCGCGGGGGCGGCCGTCCGGCTTCAGGTCGGCGATGCCGGCCTCGGCCGCGTGCCGGGCCGCCGTGCGGACGCGGGCGCCGGCCTCTGCGGCGCCGCGGAGCAGGCCGCGGCGGTCGGCCGTGGCCAGCGCGTCCGGGTCGTCCAGGAGCGTTTCGTCGAACATGGCGTCTCCTGCGGGCGTTGAGGGGGTTACGCGGGGCGGCGTGCCTCGTCGATCAGGAGGACGGGGATGCCGTCGCGGACCGGGTAGGCCAGGCCGCAGTCCTTGCCGGTGCAGATCAGCTCGGCGTCGGCCTCCTTGAGGGGGGCGTGGCAGGCCGGGCAGGCGAGGATCTCCAGGAGGCCGGCTTCGAGCGGCATGGTTCCCTCCGGGGGGGGTGGGTGGGTTCGGGGTGCGGGGTGCGCTGACGCTGATCACCAGCCTACCGGTGGGGGTCGGTCGGCTGCCCGGGGTCACCCGGGGTGACGTCACGGGGCGCCGTGCCGTGCCTCCGGCGGGGCGGTCGGGGTTGGCCGGTCGGGGTTGACGTCGCGGGGCGCTGCCCCGGCCCCCGCGCCTCAAGCGCCGACGGGGCTGAATTTTCCACCGGTGGACGGTCGGCCCAGCCCTGCCGGGGTTGACGTCGCGGGGCCCTGCCCCGGCCCCCGCGCCTCAAGGGCCGCAGGGGCTGGATTTTGCCGCCGCTCCGACCGCCAAGCATGCCCAACCGGGCTCAACGCCACGGAGCTCCGCCCCGAACCCCGCTGCTCAAGCGCCGCAGGGGCTGGAAATGCCTCGCCCGCCACTCAAGGCACCGCAAGAGCTGGACTCACCGCCGCTCCGACCGGCCGCCGCCCCCAGCCGGAGTTCACGCCGCGGGGCCCGGGGTCAGGCGCGGATGATGGCGAGTGCCTCGTCGCGGATTTTTTCCATCGTGGGGGTGTCGCGGGCCTCCGCGTTCAGGCGGAGGAGGGGTTCGGTGTTGGAGGGGCGGACGTTGAACCACCAGTCGGCGGAGGTGATCGTCAGGCCGTCGAGGTCGTCCGTGGTGACGCCCTCGCGGTGGGCGTAGGCCGCCTTGATCGCGGCGAGGCGGTCCTTCTGGTCGGCCACCGTGGAGTTGATCTCGCCGGAGGCCGCGTAGCGGTCGTAGGAGGAGACCAGGGCGGAGAGGGGGCCGGGCTGGCCGCCCAGGGCCGCGAGGACGTGGAGGGCGGCGAGCATGCCCGTGTCGGCGTTCCAGAAGTCGCGGAAGTAGTAGTGCGCGGAGTGCTCGCCGCCGAAGATCGCCCCGGTCGTGGCCATCTCCTGCTTGATGAAGGAGTGGCCCACGCGCGTGCGCACGGGCGTGCCGCCGTGCTCCTTGACGACCTCCGGCACGGACCACGACGTGATCAGGTTGTGGATGATCGTGCCGGAGCCTCCGTTGCGCGCCAGCTCGCGGGAGGCGACGAGCGCGGTGATCGCGGACGGGGACACCGGGTCGCCGTTCTCGTCGACGACGAAGCAGCGGTCCGCGTCGCCGTCGAAGGCGAGGCCGATGTCGGCGCCCTCGGCGCGGACGCGCGCCTGGAGGTCCACGATGTTCGCCGGGTCCAGCGGGTTCGCCTCGTGGTTCGGGAACGTGCCGTCCAGTTCGAAGTACATCGGGACGACGTCGAGGGGCAGGTCGGCGAGGACCGTGGGGACGGTGTGGCCGCCCATCCCGTTGCCCGCGTCCACGACGACCTTCAGCGGGCGGATCGCCGTCAGGTCGACGAGACCGCGCAGGTGCGCCGCGTAGTCGGCGAGGGTGTCGCGCCGGGTGATGCTGCCGGGCGTCGCCGCCGGTTCCGGGGCGCCCGACTCGCTCCACTCCTCCGCGAGGCGGCGGATCTCGGCGAGCCCCGTGTCCTGGCCGACGGGGGCCGCGCCCGCGCGGCACATCTTGATGCCGTTGTACTGCGCGGGGTTGTGCGAGGCCGTGAACATCGCGCCGGGCAGGTCGAGCGCCCCAGACGCGTAGTACAACTGGTCCGTGGAGCACAGGCCAATCTCGGTGACGTCCGCGCCGAGGGCGGCGGCCCCGCGCGCGAAGGCGCCGGACAGGGCGGGCGATGAGGGCCGCATGTCGTGCCCCGTCACGATCGCCCCCGCACCGGTGACACGGACGAACGCGGCACCGAGCAGTTCGGCCAGCCGCTCGTCCCACTGGTCCGGGACCACCCCGCGCACGTCGTACGCCTTCACGATCTGCGACAGATCAGCAGCAGCCACGGTCCGCCCAGCCCTCCTGGAATCCTTCACGGACCCACAAAGTACCTGGCCGCACTGACAGCGGACCGTGAACCCCTCATTCCTCCCGGGAAACCCGGCCGCCCGTATTCACACTGGTCACAGCAGCCCCGGGCGGATCCGGCCGACCCTCACGGCAGCATCCAGGAGAGCGCCGCCGTGCTCTGGCCCCACACGATCAGGCACATCACCAGGAGCAGGCCGAGGCTCCACGGCAGGACCTTGCGCAGCAGGTCGCCCTCCCGGCCCGCGAGGCCGACCGCCGCGCAGGCGATCGTCAGGTTCTGCGGCGAGATCATCTTGCCGAGGACGCCGCCGGAGCTGTTCGCCGCGGCGAGGAGTTCGGGCGAAAGGCCCGACTGCTGGGCGGCCGTCACCTGGAGGGCGCCGAAGAGGGCGTTGGCCGAGGTGTCGGACCCGGAGACGGCGACGCCGAACCAACCGAGGACCGGCGAGAGGAACGCAAGGCCCGCGCCCGCCGCGGCCACGAAGTGACCGATGGTGGCGGCCTGCCCGGAGAGGTTCATGACGTAGGCGAGGGCCAGCACGCTCGTCACCGTCAGGATCGCGAACCGCAGTTCGTGCACGGTGCCGAACCACTCGCGCACCGCATCGCGCGCGTGCACCCCGATGACGACCGCGGTGAGCACGCCCGCGATCAGCACGAGCGTGCCGCCGGTCGAGACGATCGGCAGGGTGAACATGTTGCCGCCGACGGGCTTGCCGCTCGGGTCCGCGACGTTCAGGAAGGGCCAGTCGAAGACCCAGTTGGCCTTGGCGAGCAGGTCCTTGAGGGCGGGGATCTGCGCCAGGGAGAAGATCACGACGATGAGCGCGTACGGGGCGTACGCCCGCAGCACCTCGGGCCTCGCGTCCTCCTGGTCGAGATCCTCGCTGCGTACGCCGGTCAGGACCGCGGCGCGTACGGGCTCGGCGGCCGGCCTGCGCGCGTGCGGCACCGCGACGAGGGCGCCCGCGCCCACCAGGGCCGCACCGATGTCGGCCAGTTGGGCGGAGACATAGTTGGAGGCGACGAACTGGGCGACGGCGAAGGCGACTCCGCACGCCAGGGCGGGCACCCAGGTCTCGCGCAGGCCCCGCTTGCCGTCCACCAGGCCGACGAGCACGAGCGGCACCACCAGGGCGAGCAGCGGCGTCTGACGGCCCACCACGGAGGCGACGGCGTCCAGCGGAAGGCCCGTCACCTGAGCCAGCGTCACGACCGGTGTGCCCATGGCCCCGAAGGCGACGGGCGCGGTGTTGGCGACGAGCGCGACGACGGCGGCCTTCACGGGGTCGAAACCGAGCGCGACGAGCATCACCGAGCAGATGGCGACCGGCGCGCCGAATCCGGCGAGCGCTTCGAGGAGCGCGCCGAAGCAGAACGCGACGACGAGCGCCTGGATGCGCGGGTCGTCGGAGAGCCGCCCGAAGGAGCGGCGCAGGATGTCGAAGTGCCGGGTGCGCACCGTCATCCGGTACACCCACAGGGCGTTGACGACGATCCACATGATGGGGAAGAGCCCGAAGACCGCGCCCTGTGCGGCGCTGGAGACGGTCTGCCCGAGGGGCATGTCGTACGCGAGCCAGCCGACGGCGGCCGCCACGGCGAGGCCGATCAGACCCGCGCGGTGCGCCTTCATGCGAACCGCGCCGAGCAGGACGAGGACGGTCACCAGCGGCAGGGCCGCGACGAGGGCCGACAGACCGAGCGAGCCGCCCACGGGCTCGAGTTGCTGTACGAACACGTTCGCCTCCCGGAATCCCGGTGTCGGGTGGCGAAATCGTCGTGTCCTCAACAATCCAGGGTCAACGCGTACGACTGTGAAGATCCCGTGGAGGCGACGGTCGTGACCGGACTTCGGCCGGTTGCCGGCCTTCGGTCAGTTGTCGGGCGAGCGCAGCACCCGGAGGTGGCCGCGGCGGGCGACCTCCATGGGGTCCGCGGTGCGCGCCCCCGAGCCGCCGGCCTCGGCCGCGCGCTCCTGCGGGCGCGCCGCCTCGCGCACGGCGTTGGCGAGGGCCTCCAGGTCGTCCCCGCTGGGGCGGCTCGGGCCGCCGGCGTCGGAGAGTCGGACGACCTCCCAGCCGCGCGGGGCGGTGAGGCGCTCGGAGTGCTCGGCGCACAGGTCGTAGCAGTGGGGTTCGGCGTAGGTGGCGAGCGGGCCGAGGACCGCGGTCGAGTCGGCGTAGACGTACGTCAGCGTCGCGACGGCGGGACGGCCGCAAGCGGTGCGCGAACAGCGACGTACAGGGCTCACAGCGTTGGACGGTACCGCACTCTTGAGCGGGCCGCGACGACTCTCCCCGAGGTCACCCCACCGTGTCGCGGCGTGATACGGCGCACACCACCGCGCGCGGGCGCCTGGATGACCTGCGACGACCCCGGGTTGTGCGCCCCGTCGGACAGTTGAAAGCGGTCACCACTCGGGACATATAGCGCCAATTGCGGCGAGATCATCGATCCGGGAGAGAAGTTGAATCAGCCCCAAGATTGGCTTGATCGGTCAGGAAGCGACATGGAGCGGGGTGCAGGAAGCCGTCCCGCTTCCGGCGTCGCGGAGGACTACGCTGCGTCAGTGATGGAAAGGCCAGTCAACACAGACGACGCGGTTTCGCCGCCCACCGGGGAGCCGCGCCCGCCCCGCCGCCGCGACCGGCACGGCCGGGGCATGCGAGGCCCCGTGGCGCCCCCTCAGGTGCCGCTGTCCGCGAGCCGCGCCGAGGCCTTCTCCGACCTCGTGCAGGACTCCGTGGAGCGCTTGGAGCGGCGCTGGCCGCAGCTCGCCGAGGTCGACTTCCTGATCCTGGACGTGCCGCGCCTGACGGCCGAGGACGAGGCGTGGGGCGGCGACACGGTGCCGCTCGGCGGGATGATCCCCGCGCGGGACGGCACTCCCGCGCGCGTGGTCGTCTACCGGCGCCCCGTGGAGATCCGCACCAAGGGCCGCGACGAGCAGGCGGCGCTCGTGCACGAGGTCGTCGTCGAGCAGGTCGCGGAGGTCCTCGGGCTCACTCCGGAGACCGTGGACCCCCGCTACGGGGACTTCGGGGACGGCGAGGACTGACCCCGCCGCGCGCCCGCTTCCCTGAGGCGCCCTACTTCTGGACCACCGAGAGGTCCTCGTCGGCCTGCGGCACGGACACCATGCCCCGGTCGTCCGGCAGCGTCTGCACCGTGAACGCGGGCACGGAGCCCTGCTTCTTCTCCAGCATCCGGGAGCCGTGCACCGGGCCGCCGGAGACCGGCTCCACCGTCAGCGCGTAGCTGCCCTTCAGGCCGGACGGCACGGGCGGGGTGACCGAGAGGGTCGTACCGCCCTTGACCGTGTACTCCTTGGTGACCGGGGTGCCGCCCTCGGTGCCGGGGGACGCCGTGACCTTGACCTTGCCGGTCGCCCCGGGGGCGGTCAGGGCGAGCGTGGAGCCCTTGGAGCGGTTGTCGGCGACCGTGGCGCGGGCGCCGATGCTCTTCGTGGCGGGGATGAACGCGGTCTCCTGGTCGGCCCCCTTGCCGCGGGTGACGCGCAGGGCGGCCACGACGGGCACCGAGCCCTCCGTGGGCGTCAGGAACAGCGATCCCGCGTCGCCGCGCGTCACGGCGCCGAGGTCGGCGGCCGTCGTCATGCCCGACTTCAGGTGCAGCGTGTCGTGCCCGGCGGGCGCGATCTTGCCGCTGGAGGTGGCGAGCTGGACCTTGAGGTCGGCGTCGTCCTGGCCGGGCGCGAAGGCGATCAGGCGGACGTTCGTGGCGTCCTTGGGGATGCCGGGCAGCACGAGCGAGCCGGCGGGGTCGGCGGCGGCCTGGAGCCAGTCGCCGCCTTCCTTGTCGTCCACGTCGGAGAGCGCCGCCCCGACGCGGCCGCTGCGCGCGGTCACGTGCAGCGTCAGGTTCGGGTACGCCTTGTCGGTCAGCGTCGACAGCAGCACCGGGACGCTGGAGTGCGGGCCCACGGTGATGCCCTCGCCCACGTCGGACTTCACCGGTCCGTCGGGGCCGTACATCTGCACGTCCACGACCGCGGCCTCGTCGTCCGGGTTGGTGAGATGCACATAGTCGCTGCGGCCCTTGGCGGTGCTCGCCCCGGGGAAGTAGAAGTCCGTGTCGGGCTCCGAGCAGTTCACGCCGAGCAGGCCGCGGCCCGCGCCCGCGGTGACGCTGGTGGTCTGCTGCACGGTCCAGCCGGGCGCGAGGGCGCCGTCGGCGGTGCCGGCCAGCGCGGGGGCGTCCGCGCCCGTGGCGTCGCCCGCGGCGGGCGTGCCGGGCTTCTTCGGGGTGACGACCGCCTTGCCCTCCTTGCCGCCCTTGGCGGGCGACAGCTGCGCCGTGCCCGCCCCCTCGGTGCCCTTCGTCTCGGGCGTGAACGAGGTGTACGCGGTCTCGGCGAGGTCGGACTGGCTGGGCTCGGGGCACAGCAGGCTGGAGCGCTCGACCGGGAGGCGCGCCGCGGCCTTGGCGGGGGCCTCCTCGCCGGGCGTCGTGGCGGCGGCGAACCCGGTGACGGCGGCCAGGGCCGTCACCGCGGCGATCAGGGACAGGGTCGTGCGGTTCACTGCTGGCTCCCGTCGGGGCGCTCACTGTCGGCGCCGTTGCCGTGGCCGTGCTGCTGCTCGTACGCCGGGTCGTACTGCGGGGGCTGCCCGTAGCCGCCGTACGCGTACGGGTCGTACTGGCCCGCCTGGTAGGGGTCGGCCTGCTGGTCGTAGCCGTAGCCGCCCTGGTACTGCTGCTCCCCCGCCGCGTAGGTGCCGTACTCGGCGCCCGCGTAGCTGGGCTGCTCCCACTCGCCGTACGGCTGCTGGTGCGGGATGTCGGCGACCGGGGCCTCCTCCGGAGGAGGAGGCACGGGGGTTCCGGGCTCGCCGGGGGCCTGCTGGGGCACCTGCAGCGCCTGGGCGGCCTGCTCGGCCTCGGCCTGGGCGCGCAGGCGGCGGGCCCTGCGGCCGTCGCCCGCGAGGTCCTCGGCGGTCACCACGGGCTCGTCCGGCAGGTCGTCGTCGACGTTCTCGCGCCGCCCCGGCAGGGCGAGCACCACGAGGACGACGGCGAGCGCGCCCTGCGCCCACAGCCAGAGGGTGTGCGTGATCGGCGCGTCGTACGTGACGTTCAGCGTGCCGCCCGAGGCGGGCAGCACGAAGCCCTGCGCCCAGCCGTCGACGGTGGTCTTCGGCAGCTCCTCGCCGTCGAGCGTGGCGGTCCAGCCCTCGGCGGCCTGGTCCGCGAGGCGCAGAACGCGGCCGTTGCTGCCCTGCGGCACCTTCGTGTGCAGTTCCACGGGGCCCGCCGCGACGGGCACGACGCCCTCCGATGTGGACCCCACGCCGGCCTTCGGCAGGACGACGGCGCGCGCCACCTGCCGGTCGACGCGCCACAGCGCCGTGCCGTCCTGCTGGCTGAGCCGGGTCAGGCCGGGCGTCGCGTCGAGGACCCGGCTCATCTCGCGCGGCGCGCCGTCCCGTACGAGGACGTAGCGCACGGCGAAGCCGCCGAGCTGGTCGGCCTGGTCGGCGCCGGAGCCCGCGACCAGGTTGGCGACGACCTTGTCGAGCTTGGCGTTCTCGCCCGCCGCGCGGGTCAGCTCGCCGTCGCCGAGGCGCGCGCCTGCGCCGCGGACGAGCGAGTACGCGACGTCGCCCGTGGAGCCGTCCATGACGAGCGTGCGGGCCTGGTCGCGGGTGCCGGCCTCCTCGGCGACGAACGCGGGCACCTGCACCGGGTCGCGGCGCTCCACCGGCCCGTCGGCGCCGCCGATCATCCAGCCGGCGGCGAGCAGCACGGGTCCGGCCGCGGCGGCGAACGCGATGAGCGCGGCCACCGGCTGGCGCCAGCCGAAGCTCTGCTCGGCCACGCGCGAGCGCGCGCCGTCGGCGCCGAGCGCGGCGGCGGCCAGCAGCGCGATGCCGTAGACGAGGGTGGCGGGGCCTGCCCACGCCGACCCGTTCGACAGGGCCGCGAAGACGAGGGCCACGAAGGCGACGGCCCAGGCCGTGAGGATCGCGAGGCGCCGCTCGTGGCGGAGCAGCGCGGCGAGCGCGGCGAGGACGATGCCGATGAGCAGCAGGCTGCCCGTGGTGCCCGCGCCGCCCGGCGACGCGCCGAGCAGTCCGAGTCCGGACGCGGCCCCCTCGCCGTACGGGAGCCCGGCCTCGGTGAAGAAGCCGAACGGGAGCAGCGAGAGCGACCACGGGGCGAGCATCAGCAGCGGCGTGCCGAGCGCGGCCAGGAAACGCAGCCCGTAGGCGGTGATGTCGGTGCGCCGCACCACGAGGAGGGCGATGCCGAGGACGAGCGCGATGGGCCACACGATCGGCGTGAAGGCCGTCGTGATCGTGAGCAGCAGCGCGTACGCCCAGGTGGCCCGCCAGCTGCCGCGGGTGCCCTGAGGGTGCGTCAGGCCGGAGGCGGCGAGACCCGCGCGCGCGATGAGCGGCAGCAGGATCGCGAGGACGGCGGTGCCGATGCGGCCGCCCGCGAGCGCGCCGGTGACGGCGGGCAGGAAGGCGTACGCGACGGCCGCCCACGCGCGCAGGAGGCGCGAGGTGACGAGCGGCCTGGAGGCGAAGTAGGCGGTGAGTCCGGCGAGCGGCACCGAGCCGACGAGCAGCACGGTGACGGCGAGCCCGGTGGAGCCGAACAGCACGGAGGCGAGGGTCGCGAGCAGCGCCAGGTACGGGGGCGCCGCCTGGGTGCCGCCGGTGCTGGTGGCGTGCCAGGCGTCGATGTACCGGGACCACAGCTCGGAGGCGTCGGCGGGGGCGGGCAGCAGCGCGCCGCCCGCGAGCGCCCCGCCGCCGAGCAGCCCTCGGCAGGCGATGAGGGAGACGAGCAGCAGCACCACGAGGAGCACGGGTCCCGGGTTGCGGGCGATGCGCTTGAGGCGCGCGAACCGCTCGACCCTCAGGTACTCGGGGTCGTCGGGCGACACGAGGCCACCGCCGCCGTGCCGGCCCGCCCTTGCGGTCTCCGGGTCGGAGGCGCCGAAGAGGTTCCCCGCCACCTGCTCGACGGTGAGCCGCACCGTCGCTCCCGGCGGCGGGAACAGCGGGCGCAGCTCCTTGGAGTCGACGACGCCCTTGCCGCGCCGTCTGCGGGCGGCGAGGATCCGGCCGGGCCGCAGCAGCGTCGCGAGGAGGCCGGTGATCTCGTCGAAGGCCTGTCCCGGCACCTTGCCGACGAGGTACGCGAGCGTGCGCAGCAGCGTGCCGAACACGAGGCGGACCAGGGCCCAGGGAAGCGTCGCCCCGCGCGCGTTGGCGAGCAGGGTGTAGACGGCGCCCGCCTTGTCCACCTTGTGCGGGGACGTGGCGGTGCGGCCGACGCAGTCGACGGTGCGGCGCTCGCGGGACGCGGCCTCGGCGTGCCGCACGACGGCCTCGGGAGCGACGAGCACGCGGTGTCCCGCGGCCTGGGCGCGCCAGCACAGGTCGACGTCGTCACGCATCAGCGGCAGCCTGCGGTCGAACCCGCCGAGCTGCTCGAAGACATCACGCCGGATCAGCATTCCGGCGGTGGAAACGGAGAGCACGGGGCGCACGTGGTCGTGCTGTCCCTGATCCTGCTCGCGGCGGTCGAGACCGGTCCAGCGGCGGCCGGAGTTGGCGATGGAGACGCCGACCTCGAGCAGCTGCCTGCGGTCGTACCAGCCGCGCAGCTTGGGGCCGACGATCGCGACGTCGGCGCCCGCCTCGCGCTCCATCTCGACGACGCGCAGCATCTGGGCGAGCGCGTCGGGCTCGGGCGCGCAGTCGTCGTGCAGCAGCCACAGCCACTGCTCGGGCTCGCCGTGCGGCAGGTCCGGGAGGTCGTACGCCTCGTCGCGCCAGGAGCGGCTGACGGGGTCCCAGCCGCTCGGCCGCTTCAGGTACGGAAGTTCTTCGGGGGTGAGGACGCCCGCGCTGCGCACGGCCTCCTCGACCGCCTGGCCGAAGCCGGTGCGGCGCGCGAGGTGCAGCACGCGGTCGTCACCGATGGCGCGCGCGAGGAGCGCGGCGGAGTCGTCGGCGCTGCCGGTGTCGGCCGCCATCGCGTTCTGTACGGGGCGCTCCTGGGAGAGCAGACCTGACAGGACGTCGGGCAGCCAGCGCGCCCCGTCGTGCGAGACGACGACCGCGGTGACGACATGCCTGGGGAACTCGGGGGCGCTGCTCGGGTCGACCCCTGTGGCGGGCCCCGGGTTGAACGCGGCGGCGGCAGCGCCGAATTGGCCTGCCGAGTGGCTGTGCACGGACATCGAGGTACGGGCCCCGGTTCGTTGGACTGCGGTGGACGCCCGCGCCCACTGGGGACACGGTGGCGTCCGGGACGGGGCCCCACACTAACGGCTGCCAACAAAAGCGACCCGCCGCCTGTGGACAACCACCGGCAGCGGGCCGAAGCGCCGCACGTCTCGGGGACTAGACGGCGGCCTTCTTCAGCCGGCGTCGCTCGCGCTCGGAGAGGCCTCCCCAGATTCCGAAGCGCTCGTCATTGGCGAGCGCGTATTCGAGGCACTCGGAGCGGACCTCGCACGCGAGGCAGACCTTCTTGGCCTCTCTCGTGGAGCCGCCCTTCTCGGGGAAGAAGGATTCGGGGTCGGTCTGGGCGCACAGCGCGCGCTCCTGCCAGCCGAGTTCTTCTTCCGCGTCCTCGACCAGCAGATCCTGAAACGACTCGGTCATAGTGCGCCCCTCGTCTGTCCGTGCGTCCCCGTGATGTTGCCGTTACCGATTTCGGCTGAACGACACGAGTGAAATTACAAGTGTGCCGATCCGGGGCAGTCAAGCCGAGATCTGCTATTGGGCCCCTTATTCACTCTGCGGAACCAAGGCTATGCGGAAAGTGTTCAAATCGCCAAAAACCATGACACTTGCCCGCGGCTCATGTGGAGCCGGCGACCTCATAAAGAAGGACGCCCCGAAGATTCGCGCCGTTCCGGTGGCACCCGCGAAGCGAACCGGATCACATTCGGATCACGGGATCGCAACGGCGTTTGCGCGCCGGGTTGCTGCGCCACATGTCCCGTGGCCCGACTGCACAAACCTTTCGCCTGCCAAGGGCACCGGATGAGGTGAACCATATTCCACAATCCGGACATTGGGTTGACAACGAGGGCATGACCCGGTGTCCTGATGGGCATGCTCGCGACTTCGGCACCCTCGACGACCCGCACCGCCGGGTCCGTCCGCGCTGCCCTCGCGTGCTGTTGCTGTTGCTGTTCCAGCTGTTGAGTCGTTGAGCCCGTCGGCTCCGACCTCGCTGCATTCTCATCCCCAGTACGGCCCTGCGCACCGCACTTCCTCGAGGAACACCACCACCCCATGAACAGCGACAGCGACCTCCAGATCGCCGGCGACCTGCTCGAAGTCCAGCACCTGCTCCAGCCCGCCCGGGAACACCCCGAGACGGTGGCCGAATTCGTCGGCCTGGCGCGCTCCCTCGCCGCCGACCGCTCCCAGTGGGAGCACCTGGTCGAGTACGACGCCACGACCCGCTGGTACCACCGCCTGCGCACCGGCCCCGGCTACGAGGTGTGGCTCCTGTCCTGGCTGCCCGGACAGGGCAGCGGCCGCCACGACCACGGGCCCTCGTCCGCCGTACTGACCCTGCTCCAGGGCGAACTGACGGAGCGTACGGAAGGGGGCGTGCGCGCTCTCTCCGCGGGCGCGCAGCGCGTCTTCGCGCCGGGCTACGTCCACGAGGTCGTCAACGACTCGCTGGAGCCCGCGGTCAGCCTGCACGTCTACTTCCCCGGACTGACCGAGATGCCGATGCACTCCCCGTCCTGCTCGGTCGCCGAGGGCGTCACCGCCTGAGACCCGGCAGCCAGTCGACGCGCTGTCAGACCTGCCTGCGATGCTGGGCACATGCGCATTGTGGTTCTGGCAGGCGGCATCGGTGGTGCCCGGTTCCTTCGCGGTCTCAAGCGGGCCGCCCCGGACGCGGACATCACGGTCATCGGCAACACCGGGGACGACATCCACCTCTTCGGTCTGAAGGTCTGTCCGGACCTCGACACGGTGATGTACACGCTCGGCGGCGGCATCAACGAGGAGCAGGGCTGGGGGCGCACGGACGAGGCGTTCACGGTCAAGGAGGAGCTCGCGGCGTACGGGGTGGGGCCTTCGTGGTTCGGCCTCGGCGACCGGGACTTCGCGACCCACATCGTCCGTACGCAGATGCTGAGCGCGGGCTACCCGCTCAGCGCGGTCACCGAGGCGCTCTGCGAGCGGTGGAAGCCGGGCGTGCGGCTGCTCCCCATGTCGGACGACCGCGTGGAGACGCACGTCGCGGTGGACGTCGACGGCGAGCGCAAGGCCGTGCACTTCCAGGAGTACTGGGTGAAGCTGCGCGCCTCCGTGGACGCGCAGGCCGTCGTGCCGGTCGGCGCCGAGCAGGCGAAGCCCGCGCCGGGCGTCCTGGAGGCCATCGCCGAGGCCGACGTGATCCTCTTCCCGCCGTCGAACCCCGTGGTGAGCGTCGGCACGATCCTGGCGGTGCCGGGCATCCGCGAGGCCATCGCCGAGTCGGCCGCCCCCGTCGTCGGCCTCTCGCCGATCGTCGGCGACGCGCCGGTGCGCGGCATGGCGGACAAGGTGCTCGCGGCCGTCGGCGTGGAGTCCAGCGCGGCGGCCGTCGCCGAGCACTACGGGACGGGCCTGCTCGACGGCTGGCTGGTCGACACGGTCGACGAGAAGGCCGTGCCCCGCGTCGAGGCGGCCGGGATCCCGTGCCGGGCCGTGCCGCTGATGATGACCGACCCCGAGGAGGGCACCGCCGCCGCCGAGATGGCGCGCGAGGCGCTCAGGCTCGCGGAGGAGGTGCGGGGCGCGTGACGCAGGTCCCTTCGTTCCGGGCGTGGGCCGTCCCCGGGATCCCCGAGGTGCGGGAGGGCGACGACCTCGCGAAGCTGATCGCCGCCGCAGAGCCGGGTCTCGTCGACGGTGACGTGCTGCTGGTCACCTCGAAGATCGTCAGCAAGGCGGAGGGGCGGGTGCTCGCGGCCGACGACCGGGAGGCCGCGATCGACGCCGAGACCGTACGGGTCGTGGCGCGCCGCGGGGCGCTGCGGATCGTCGAGAACAAGCTGGGGCTCGTGATGGCCGCGGCCGGCGTCGACGCCTCCAACACGCCCGCGGGGACGGTGCTGCTGCTCCCCGAGGACCCGGACGCCTCCGCCGCCGCGATCCGGGACGGGCTGCGGGACGCGCTGGGCGTGGACGTCGGCGTCGTCGTCACCGACACCTTCGGCAGACCGTGGCGGAACGGGCTGACCGACGTCGCCATCGGGGCGGCCGGTGTGCGCGTGCTCGACGACCTGCGGGGCGGCACGGACGCGTACGGGAATCAGCTCGGCGCCACCGTCGTCGCCACCGCCGACGAGCTGGCGGGCGCCGGCGACCTCGTGAAGGGCAAGGCCGGCGGACTGCCGGTCGCCGTGGTGCGCGGGCTCGGCGCGGCCGTCGTCCAGGACGAGGGCGGCTCCGCGCGGGAGCTGGTGCGGGTCGCGCGCGACGACATGTTCCGGCTCGGCACGTCGGAGGCGGTACGGGAGGCGGTGACGCAGCGTCGGACCGTACGGGCGTTCACCGACGAGCCGGTGGATCCGGGGGCCGTGCGGCGGGCCGTCGCCGCGGCCGTCACGGCGCCCGCGCCGCATCACACGACGCCGTGGCGGTTCGTGCTCCTGGAGTCGGCGGAGTCGCGGACGCGGTTGCTCGACGCGATGCGTGACCAGTGGATCGCGGATCTGCGGCGGGACGGCAAGAGCGAGGAGTCCATCGCGAAGCGGGTGCGGCGCGGGGACGTGCTGCGCAACGCGCCGTACCTGGTGGTGCCCTGCCTCGTGATGGACGGGTCGCACACCTACGGGGACGAGCGGAGGGACGCCGCCGAGCGGGAGATGTTCGTGGTGGCGACCGGCGCCGGGGTGCAGAACTTCCTGGTCGCGCTCGCCGGGGAGCGGCTGGGCTCGGCGTGGGTGTCGTCGACGATGTTCTGCCGGGACGTGGTGCGCCGCGTGCTCGATCTGCCGGAGACGTGGGACCCGATGGGGGCCGTCGCGGTGGGGCATGCAGCGGGGGCGCCCGGGGAGCGGCCCGAGCGGGTCGTGGAGGACTTCGTGGAGGTGCGGTAGGGCTGCCGGGCCCCTCACCACTCCGCGATGTTCACCTTGCGCATCTTGGGCTGCCTGCGGGGCGGCGATACGCCGCTGAGCATGATCAGGCGGGCCGCGCGGTGGCGCTGGCCCGCGTACGGGGCCAGGAGCTCCAGCATGTCCTCGTCCGTGGCGTCCCGGTTCGCCGCGAGGGCGTAGCCGACGATGCCGGGCAGGTGCAGATCGCCCGTCGTCACCTCGTCCGGGGCGCCGTGCGTGCGCTGGACCGTCTCCGCGGAGGTCCAGGGGCCGATGCCGGGGACGAGTTCGAGGCGGGTGCGGGCCGCCGACGGGTCCATGTCCGCCGCTTCCTCCAGGCGGCGGGCGACCTTGACCGCGCGGAGGATCGTCGAGGCGCGCTTGTTGTCGACGCCCGCCTTGTGCCACTCCCAGGACGGGATCAGCGCCCAGGTGCGCGGGTCCGGCATCACGCGCATCCGCAGGTCCGGTCCTGCCGGGCCCGGGGCCGGTTCGCCGTACTTCGTCAGGAGCAGGCGCCAGGCGCGGTACGCCTCGTCCGTCGTGACCTTCTGTTCCAGGATCGACGGGATCAGGGACTCGAGGATCAGGCCGGTCCGGGTGAGGCGGAGGCCGGGGCGGCGGTGGGTCGTCCGGGCGAGCAGGCGGTGGCGGGGTTCGAAGGCCGTGGGGTCGTCGGACTCGCCGAGGAGGTCGGGGAGGCGGCGCAGGAACCATGCCGCGCCCGGGCCCCAGGCTTCCGTGTGGACCGGGCCGTCGGGGTGGGGCTGGGTGATGCGGAGGGTGGCGGGGCCGTCGGGGGTGCGGCTGGTGCGCCACACGGTGCCGTCGGGGGTGGTGCGGAAGGTGGGGTCGGCGGGGCCGCGGCGGAGGGGGCCGAGGGTGAGGCCGGTGTGGAGGGGGGTGGTCGGGGTGTGGGTGTGGGCGGTCGCGGACTGGTGGGGGACGCGGGGCGTCGGGGTGGCGCGGGTGGGCGCGTTCGGGGTGTGCGGGGGGTATCGGCGGCCGGCCACGGGGTCCTTCTTGTGGGGCGGGTGGGTTCGTTCGAGGGTAGAGGTTCTTCTCCCCCAACCCGCCCCTTCCCGAAAGTGCCCCTCCGGGGCGGGGTGGTCGACGCCACGGGGCTCCGCCCCGGACCCCGCTCCTCAAACGCCGGAGGGGCTGGATTCACCGGAGCCGCGCTGCCCCGCACCCCGCTGCTCAAGCGCCGCGAGGGGCTGGATTGGGCTTACTGGTCCGACGAGAAGCGGATGGAGGACGGGGGGAGGGTGGTGTCGCACCAGATGCGGATGCCGGACCGGAGTTCGTTGTCGGCGCCGACGTGGGCGCCGTCACCGATGACCGCGTCCTTGAGGATCGTGCGGGCGCCCACGCGGGCCCCCGTGCCGACCAGGGAGTCCGTGACCACCGCGCCCGGTTCGATCACGGCGTCCGCGAGGATCGTGGAGCCGGAGACGCGGGCGCCCTCGCCGATGCGCGCGCCCTCGCAGACGACCGTGCCCTCGGTGAGCTTCGCGTCGGGGGCCACCTCGGCCGTCGGCAGGACGAGCCGGTCGCCGCGGCGGCCGGGGACGGCGGGCGACGGGGCGCGGCCCATGACCAGGTCGGCGGAGCCGCGGACGAAGGCCTGGGGCGTGCCGAGGTCGAGCCAGTAGGTGGAGTCGACCATGCCCTGGAGGTGGGCGCCGGAGGACAGCAGGTCGGGGAACGTCTCGCGCTCCACCGAGACCGGGCGGCCCGTCGGGATCGTGTCGATGACCGAGCGGCGGAAGACGTACGCACCCGCGTTGATCTGGTCCGTGACGATCTCTTCGGGGGTCTGGGGCTTCTCCAGGAAGGCCGTCACGCGGCCCGTGGCGTCGGTGGGCACCAGTCCGTACGCGCGGGGGTCCTCGACGCGGGACAGGTGGAGGGAGACGTCCGCTCCCGACGTGTCGTGCTCGTCGACCAGGGCCCGGATGTCGAGGCCGGTCAGGATGTCGCCGTTGAAGATCAGGACCGGTTCTTCGGGTCCCGAGTGCAGGCGGGAGGCGACGTTGCGGATGGCGCCGCCGGTGCCGAGGGGCTCGACCTCGGTGACGTACTCCAGGTGCAGACCGAGGCGGGAGCCGTCGCCGAAGTACGGCTCGAAGACCTCCGCCAGGTACGAGGTGGCCAGGACGATGTGGTCGACGCCCGCGGCCTTGGCGCGCGCGAGCTGGTGCGTCAGGAACGGCACACCGGCCGCCGGGACCATCGGTTTCGGCGTGTTCACCGTGAGTGGCCGGAGTCTGGTGCCCTTGCCGCCGACCAGGAGGATCGCTTCTGTCACCTGTCGTCTCTGCTTCCTGCTGGGGCCGGCCGAATTTTCTTTCGGCCGGCCAGTGTATGCAGACCGTGCGAGGCGCCCAGGCCGGCCGGCGTCAGCGACCCTGGAGGCGGGCTGAGCTGCTGCGAGCGCTGCCGAGCTTGTTGTAGAGCTGGCGTCCGGGACATTCGGTCGCGAAACCGTCCCTGTGACCGGAGATCACCTTGAGTCGTACATTCTTTCCCTTGCGGTAGAGATTGCCACCGCCCGACTTCAGATATGTCGTCCCGCGCGGATTCGCGCCGTGCAGTCCGAGCTTCCAGGCGGTGAGCCGGGCGATCGCCCTGACGGCCGCGGCGGGCGGCTTCGTGCTGCTGAACGAGCCCAGGACCGCGATGCCCGTGCTGTTGGTGTTGAAGCCGAGGGTGTGTGCGCCCATGACGGGCTTGGTGACACCACCGGCGCGGCCTTCGTAGATGTTTCCGCACTTGTCGACGAGGAAGTTGTAGCCGATGTCGCGCCAGCCGCTGCTCTTGACGTGGTAGCGGTAGATACTGCGGATGACGGAAGGGGCTTGCGAGCAGCGGTAGTTGTTGCCGGAGGCGCTGTGGTGGACGAAGGCGGCCTTCACCGTCTTCGTGTAGCCGAACTTGCGCTCGCGGAGCTTCTCGTCGGCGCCCCAGCCCTTGCGCGTGATGATGCGCGGGCGCGGGCCGATGAACGGGCGGGAGCCCGCGGCGGCGGCCGGGTCCGCGCCGCGGGCCGCGATCAGTTCGTCCTCCGTCTGCTTCTTGTCGAGCGCGGGCAGGACGCCGGGGTCGGCCCCCTCGGCGCGGGCGCTCTGCGCGGGTTCGTCGCCGGGGTCGACGAGTTCGAGGCGCAGGCCCTTCGGGAGGGTGGCCGGGGACTCGGCGCGGTCGGCGCCGGAGTGGACGTCGTCGGGGTGGGCCTCGTCGGGGTGCGCGGGGGCGCCCGGGGCCTCCGGCTTCACGCGCACCTCCACGCCGTCGCTGTCGCCGACCCAGAGGGGTGCGGTCGCGCCGTGCAGCCGGCCGGTGGTGCGCTCGGGGGTGTCGGGGTCGGGGGCGTCGTCGTTGTGGGTCTCCAGGTTCTGCCAGGAGGACCAGCGGGTGGTGTCCGTGGTGCGCGTGCGCACCTGGACGTCGCCGTGGAGGACGGCGTCCGGGTCGTCCCAGACGACGCCGACGAGGGAGAACGGGCGTACGTCCCGGCGGGTCAGGCCCTGTTCCGCGGGGACGCCGGCGGCGCGGGTCGCCGTGCTCGACGCCAGCGGGGCGAGGGGCAGGGACTGGGTGCTGCCGGGGACCGCTTCGCGCGCGGGGGGCGCTGCGGCGTTCGAGGTGGCCGGGAGGGTGAGGGGCAGGGAGAGGGCGGCGGCGCAGGTGACACCGATCGAGGAAGCAAGGAATCCACGCATGCGCACGATCGTGTGCGGATCCGGGGACCTCGGCCATCGGGGTGGGTCATACGGGTGTGCGTAGGGTGGGGGTGTGAATGGTGTGTCGCGTACTCCCGCCGAACTTCTGCAGGCCGCGCTCCGGGACGATCCGGGGCGACCGCTCGTCACGTTCTACGACGACGCGACCGGGGAGCGCGTGGAGCTGTCCGTCGCCACGCTCGCGAACTGGGTGGCCAAGACCGGCAATCTGCTCCAGGGCGAGCTGAGCGCCGAACCGGGCGACCGGGTGGCCCTGTTGCTGCCCGCGCACTGGCAGACCGCCGTGTGGCTGCTGGCCTGCTCGTCCGTGGGGGTCGTCGCAGACGTGGGCGGGGACCCGGCCGCCGCCGATCTCGTCGTCAGCGGGCCGGACACGCTGGACGCCGCCCGCGCCTGCTCCGGGGAGCGGATCGCGCTCGCGCTGCGCCCGCTCGGCGGCCGGTTCCCGCAGCCGCCCGAGGGTTTCCACGACTACGCGGTGGAAGTGCCGGGGCAGGGCGACCAGTTCGCCCCCTTCTCCCCGGTCGACCCGGACGAGCCCGCGCTCGTCGTCGCGGGCGCGGAGTGGACGGGCGCGGAGGTCGTGGCGAAGGCCGCCGCCGACGCACCGGACCTCGGCCTCACGGGCCCCGGCTCGCGCCTGCTGTCCGGGCTCCCGTACGACACCTGGCAGGGCCTCGCCGCGGGCCTGTACGCCCCCCTGGCCACCGGCGGCTCCGTCGTCCTCTGCCGCAACCTGGACCGCCTCGACGAGGACGCCCTGGCCAAGCGCGTGGAGAGCGAACGCGTCACGACGACGGCGCGCTAGCCCGTTCGGCTCAGCTCCCCCAGCCCCTTCGCGCGACCGGGTCCATGGTCGTAGGGACGCCTACGTTTCCGCGAGGGGGACCTGTACGTGACCGAATCCGCTGCCACGCCCCCGGAACCCGGGCCGGCCCACGGATCCACGCCCACCGGGGCGGGGCGGGTGCGGCGGCGCCGGAGATGGCTGCGGTACGCGGCGATCTGCGCGGCGTTCCTCGTGCTCGTGGCGGGCGGCGTCGGCTGGGTGGCGTACGACCGGCTCAACGGGAACATCACCAAGGACACGGACACCGCCGCCGAGCTGGCCCGCTACGAGAAGGAACGCCCCACCGTGCTGGCCGAGGGCGCGCAGAACCTGCTGCTCATCGGCTCCGACTCGCGCGCGGGCAAGAACGGGAAGTACGGCCGCAACGACGGCACGCAGCGCTCCGACACCACGATCCTGCTGCACGTCGCGGCGGACCGGAAGAGCGCGACCGCCGTGTCGTTCCCGCGCGACCTGATGACCGACGTGCCGGCCTGCCGGCAGCCGGACGGCACCCGGCACGACGCCATGTTCGCGATGTTCAACTACGCCTTCGAGGTGGGCGGTTCGGCCTGCACGATCCGTACGGTCGAGAAGATGACGGGCGTCCGGATCGACCACCACATGGTCGTCGACTTCGAGGGGTTCAAGGACATGGTGAACGCAGTCGGCGGCGTCACGGTCTGCCTCGACCGGCCCATCGACGACCAGGACGCCCACGTCCGGCTGGCCGCGGGCACCCACCACCTGAACGGCGAGCAGGCCCTGGGCTACGTACGCGCCCGCAAGACCCTCGGCAACGGCAGCGACACCGACCGGATGGACCGTCAGCAGCGGTTCCTCGGCGCGCTCGTCCAGAAGGTGCAGAGCAACGGCGTGCTGCTCAACCCGACGCGCCTCTACCCGGTGCTCGACGCCGCCACGTCCTCGCTCACCACCGACCCGGGCCTCGCCAGCCTGCGCGGCCTGTACGACCTGGTGCGCGGCATGCGCGGCATCCCGGCCGAGCGCGTGCGCTTCCTGACCGTGCCCCGCGAGTCGTACGCCTACAACGCCAACCGCGACCAGCTCGTGCAGCCGGCGGCCGGGCGTCTCTTCAAGCAGCTGCGCGAGGACACGCCCGTGAAGGTGTCCGAACAGCCCTCCCCGCAGGAGGAATACGGCGCACGGGACGAATACGGCACCGACGGCGAATACGGTCCTTCCGCCCACGGACCCGGCGCCTCCCCCGCCCCCACGTTCCGCGGCAACACGGCAGGACCGGCCTCCTGCGGCTGATCCCGACGGCTGAGAACACTCGTCCGAAGGACGCCTCAACGACCCCTGGGTAAAGCCGAAGTCATCTTGTGGCTCACAGGTTCAAAGAAATGGTCCGGATTGCCCAGTTGTAGGGGAGTGGAATTTGTCACCGTTCTCGCTTGACGCTGAACTGGGCGGATAGTGTGAGCGATCCGGTGCACCCGGCCATGCTTGCGAGCCCGGTCGCGCACTACTGACCGACTTGACCGGGCGCCCGCTTTAAGGGGGGTGGGGCGCCGCGTGGCCCCGACGGAGGACACAGACAACCGTGGACGCGCAAGGCCGTGGGCGGGCTGAGAACATCGACCCCGCAGACCAGTGGGTGCTCAACCCCCACACCGGTGACTACGAACTGCGACTGACCCCCTCCGCAGGGCAGTCGGGAGTGCCGACCCCCCGCCGCGCCGCACCGCGCGGCAACGGCCCGCGCACCGGGGGCCAGCGCGGCGGCGGCCAGCGCGGTGGTGGCGGCAGGCGCGAGGTCCCCTCGCAGCGCAGAAGGCGCGAGCCGGTGCCCGAGGCGGGCAGGCGGCGTTCGCGGCCGAAGAAGAAGTCGAAGGCCAAGAAGATCCTGCTGTGGACGGCGGGCGGCATGGCCATGGTGGTCGTGGTGGGCGCCGGAGCCGCCTACTGGTACTGGGAGCACCTCAACGGCAACATCACCTCGCAGGACGTCGTCGGCGCCAAGAACGGCTTCGCGAAGGACGAGGCGATCAACATCCTCGTCATCGGTACCGACAAGCGCACCGGCAAGGGCAACGAGGGCTACGGCGACAAGGGCAGCGTCGGCCACGCCGACACGAACGTGCTGCTGCACGTCTCCAAGGACCGTACGAACGCGACGGCGCTGAGCATCCCGCGCGACCTCATCGTCGACGTGCCGGACTGCGAGGTGCGGCAGAAGGACGGCACGACCAGGACCATCAAGGGCACGCCGAACGTCCGCTTCAACACCAGCCTCGGCCAGGACGAGCGGGACGCGGGCTGCGCCATGAAGACCGTCAAGTCGGTGACGGGCGTGCAGCCCGACCACTTCATGATGGCGGACTTCAACGCGGTGAAGACGCTGTCCACGGCCGTCGGCGGCGTCAACGTCTGTGTCGCCAAGGACGTCAACGACCCGGACTCGCACCTCAAGTTGAAGGCCGGCTCGCACAACCTCCAGGGCGAGCAGGCGCTGGCCTTCCTGCGCACCCGGCACAGCTTCGGCAACCAGGGCGACCTGGACCGCATCAAGGTGCAGCAGCAGTTCCTGGGCTCGCTGGCCCGCAAGATGAGCTCCAGCGACACGCTCACGAACCCGCGCAAGCTGACCAACCTCGCCGAGGCGGCCACCAAGGCGCTCACCGTCGACAAGGGCATCGGTAGCCTGAACAAGCTCAAGGACCTGGCCCTCGAGATGAAGAAGGTGCCGCCGAAGAACCTGTCGTTCACGACGGTGCCCGTGGTCGACAACCCGGCGGAGAAGGGCTACCACGCGACGGTCGTCGTCAACGAGGCCGCCGCGAACCCGGTGTTCAACGCCATCAAGAGCGACGTCTCCCTCACGGAGACCAAGAAGAAGCAGAAGGAGAAGCAGGCGGCGAAGCTCAAGGGCCCCAAGTCCGCCGCCTCCGAGGTCCGCGTCAACATCTACAACGGCAGTGGCAGGACCGGCGCCGCTCAGGAAACTCTCACGGAACTGCAGAACAATGAGGGCGTGCTGAAGTCGAGCCAGATGGGCAACAAGCCGCATCAGGGGAAGACGAGCCTGGAGTACGCGCCGGATCAGGCGGACCAGGCCCGTCGGCTCGCCGACATCATGGGCCTTCCGGCGTCCGCGCTGAAGGAAGGCAAGAGCGAGACCAACGATCAGGGGCTGCCGGCGATGACCCTCATCCTCGGCGCCGACTTCAAGGGTGCGGGGACACCCATCGACGGCGCGTCGGCGAAGGCGCCGGACGTCGACAAGACAACGGCGGACAAGGCTGTGTGCGCCAAGTGACCAACCTCGGCCGCCCGTTGACTGTCTAAGCAAGTGACAGAGGGCGGCCGAGCGCTGTCACAGGGCGGGGAGGGCGGGGAGACATGGGGCGAGGCACCGTGCGTGGGGAGCGCACAAGGCCCGCGGGGCGGAGCGCGCCACCGGGCAGGTCGGCAGCCGACCTGGGGTGGGACGACGGCCTCTACGAGGACGACGGGGACGCCGCGGAGAGCGAGGCGGACAGCCGGGGCCGTGCCGCCCGCGGCAAGCAGCGCGCGGGCGTCAGGCCGCGCCGCCGCAGACGACGAATACTGCGCTGGGCCGTGGGCGTCCTCGCCTTCCTGGTCCTCGGCACGGCTGGCGCCGGATACCTCTACTACCGGCACCTGAACGCCAACCTCGAGACCGGCAAGCTCAATCTCGGCGAGCACCACGTGCCCGCGCCGACGCCGAACGCGGCGGGCCAGAGCCCCCTGAACATCCTCCTGATCGGCTCCGACAGCCGGAACACCAAGGAGAACCTGAAGCTCGGCGGGCACAAGCAGAGCGTGGGCGCCGCCCCGCTCGCCGACGTGCAGATGCTGCTCCACCTGTCGGCCGACCGCAGCAACATGTCCGTGGTGAGCGTGCCGCGCGACACCCTGACGCGGCTGCCCAAGTGCACCGACCCGGAGAACGGCAAGGTGTACGAGGCCACCGTCTCCCGGCAGATGATCAATTCCTCGCTGTCCCGCGGCGGCCCCGGCTGCACCGTCGCCACGTGGGAGCAGCTGACCGGCATCCACATCGACCACTACATGATGGTCGACTTCTCCGGCGTGGTGTCGATGGCGGACGCGGTCGGCGGCGTACCGGTCTGCGTCGACGCCAACGTGTACTCGCGCAACAGCTCGGGCGAGGGCTCGGGCCTGAAGCTCAGGAAGGGCACGACCTACGTCAAGGGCGAGCAGGCCCTGCAGTGGCTGCGGACCCGGCACGGCTTCGAGGACGGCAGCGACATCGCGCGCGCCAAGGCGCAGCACA
Source organism: Streptomyces sp. SDT5-1 (assembly GCF_052245995.1). Lineage (NCBI taxonomy): Bacteria > Bacillati > Actinomycetota > Actinomycetes > Kitasatosporales > Streptomycetaceae > Streptomyces > Streptomyces sp. SDT5-1. The sequence goes on from NZ_CM125963.1 coordinate 3,700,827, forward strand.
TGTACATGAGCGCGATGGTGCGCGAGCTGCGCAAGAACGCGACGTTCAGCCACCCCGGCAAGCTGCGCACGCTCGCCGAGAAGGCGACGGACGCGCTGAGCGTCGACGACGGCCTCGACACGGTCAAGAAGCTGTACGACCTGAGCAACGAACTGAAGCGCCCCGCGCCCGGCCGGATCACGATGACGACGATGCCGTTCGTGTACGAGGGTGCGCGCGTGGTGCCGAAGGAGAAGGAGGCCGACACGCTGTGGCGGCTGCTCCGGGACGACATCGCGCTCGACGGCAAGGACAAGGACGCCGCGAAGAAGAAGCCGAAGGACGAGACGTCCGACGACCCGGCGGCGGCCGACGACCGGATCGCGGTCCAGGTCCGCAACGGCACGCGGACGGCGACGACGCCCGCGGCGCCCGGCCGCGCCTCCCAGGTGGCGCAGGTCCTCACCGCGAAGGGCTTCACGCAGGCCGTCCCCGACCAGTCGCGGTCGCTGGTGGAGGACGAGACGGTGATCCGCTATCCGTCGGCCGACCTGGAGGGTGACGCGCAGGCGGTCGCCAAGTCCCTGGGGATTCCGCTGAGTTCGGTCGAGGAGTCGACGGACGTGTCCGGGGTGACGCTGATCGTGGGCGCCGACTGGCGGACGGGCACCGCCTATCCGAAGGAGTCGCCGGACGACGAGGACGCGGGCAAGGCGCTGGACAAGGAGCAGACGCAGAACGGCGCCGACGACTCGACGTGCATGAAGGTGGAGCAGGGCTACACCTGGTAGCGCGCGCACGAAGGGCGCGGGATGCCAATTCCCGCGCCCTCACGTGACGTTGACGGTCAGCCGACCGCGGTCTCCTGCCGCACGGCGGGCCTGCGCGACGCGATGACCTTCCTGGCCAGCGACTTCGGGCTGGTCAGGAAGCCCCAGCCCCACGTCATGTGCATCGTGGCGAGCGCGACGGGGATCTGGGCGCGCGCCTTCAGGGGCAGCCCCTTGCCCGCCGGGACCGAGCCCGCGACGATCGCCGCGAGGTACCCGCCGGGGATCACGAAGCCCCAGGGGGTGAGGGCGACGCCGACCACCACGCCGACGGCGATGGCGCAGACGGCGGTCGGCGGGGCGAGGTAGCGCAGGTTGATCGAGCCGGAGTGGAAGCGGGCGACGACGTGCCGCCAGCGGCCGTAGTTCCGGTACTGCTTCGCGAGCTCCTTCACGCTGGGCCGGGGCCGGTAGGCGACCTTCAGGTCGGGCGAGAACCAGATCAGGCCGCCCGACTCGCGGATGCGGAAGTTCAGCTCCCAGTCCTGGGCGCGGATGAACTCCTCGTTGTAGCCGCCGAGCTTCTCCAGCACCTCGCGACGGAAGACGCCCAGATAGACCGTCTCGGCCTGCTGCGCATCGCCGCCGGTGTGGAACGCCGCGTTGCCGACGCCGATCTTCGAGGTCATCGCGGCGGCGACGGCCTGCTCCCAGGCGTTGGTGCCCTGGGCGTTCATGATGCCGCCCACGTTCATCGCGCCGGTCTCCTCCATGAGGCGGACCGCGGTGGCGATGTACCCGGGCGAGAGCGCGGCGTGGCCGTCGACGCGGACGACGATCGGGTGGCGGGACGCCTTGATCGCGGCGTTCAGGGCGGCGGGCGTGCGGCCCGTCGGGTTCGGCACCGTGGACACCTTGGGGTGCTCGGCGACGAGCCGCGCCGCGACCTCGTCCGTACGGTCGGTCGAGGGGCCGAGCGCGAGCACGACCTCCATCTCGCCGTCGTACTCCTGCGCCAGGATCGCCTCGACGGCCTCCTTCAGGTGCCGCTCCTCGTTGAGGATGGGCATGATCACGGAGACGGCCGGGGGCTGCGTGACAGGGTTGGCGGTTGCGTTCATCGCCGGTCACGTTACCGCTAATGGGGGACACCGACGCGCGCCCCTGAGTCGCTCCCCGGGCCGCAGATCGTATGGGCCTACTGTGCTGGCGTCCCATGCCCACTGTCGCGGAGGTGTCCCCAGGTGCCCACGCCGCCCCGCTCCCCCGGTCCGCAGCGGCCGCCCCGCCCACAGGGGCAGACCCGCAGGCCGGGCAGGCCACCGGCCAGGCGAAGGTCACGGTGGGCCATGCGGGTGGCGACGGCGCTGTCGGTGACGGTGCTCGCCGCGGCCGGTGTCGGGCACGCGCTCGTCTCCGGCATCGGCTCCGGCATCCACCGGATCGACCCCTTCAAGGACATGAAGAACCGTCCCGCCGCGGGCGACGGCATGAACGTGCTGCTGGTCGGCACCGACGGCCGCGACAAGATCAGTGACGAGGAGCGCAGGAAGTACAAGCTCGGCGGCGCGCCCTGCCACTGCACGGACACCGTGATGATCGTGCACATCTCGGCGGACCACGAGCGCGCCTCCGTCGTCTCCCTGCCCCGGGACTCGTACGCGGAGATCCCCGCGCACACCGACCAGAACAGCGGCGAGAAGCACCACCAGCACCCGGTGAAGCTGAACGCGGCGTACGCGGAGGGCGGGCCGCAGCTGACGCTGCGCACGGTCGAGCACATGACGAAGGTGAAGCTCGACCACTACCTGGAGGTCGACTTCACCAGCTTCATGAAGACGGTCGACGAGCTGGGCGGCGTCGACATCTGCACGGCCACTCCGCTCAAGGACTCCTACAGCGGCCTCGACATGGCGGCGGGCACCCACCGGCTCAACGGCGGTGAGGCCCTCCAGTACGTGCGGGCCCGGCACCTTGACGGGGGCGGCGACCTGGGCCGGATGCAGCGCCAGCAGCGGTTCATGGCGGCGCTGATCTCGAAGGCGACGTCGTCGGGCGTACTGCTCAACCCGGTCAGGTTCCGTGACGTCGCCGGTACGGCGCTCGGCTCGGTCCGCGCCGACAAGGGGTTCGGGACGGACGAGATGGTGAACCTGGCGCGGGCGATGCGGAACTTCTCGCCGTCGTCGTCGGAGTTCACGACCGTGCCGATCGGGAACATGAGCTACCCGGTGCCGAACATCGGCTCCACCGTGAAGTGGGACGACAAGAAGTCCGCGGCGCTGTTCAAGGCGCTGCGCGAGGACAAGCCGCTCGCCGCGCACCGGCCGAAGGCGAAGAAGGCGGCCGTGGTCGACATCTCGCCGCGTGACATTCGCGTGCAGGTGGAGAACGGGACGAAGTCCGCGGGGCTCGGCAAGAAGGTCGACTCGGCGCTGAAGGGCACCGGGTTCCGGACGACCGGGGCGCCCGTCAACGCGGACGACCGCACCGCCGAGCGGACGGTCGTGCAGTACGACCCGGGCTGGGACCGGTCCGCGAAGTCCCTGGCTGCGGCGCTGCCGGGGGCGGAGATGCAGGCGGTGGACGGCCTCGGGCCGCTCCTGAAGGTCGTCGCGGGGACGGACTACAAGGGGATCAGGCCGGTGCGGGCGCAGGACGCGGACCCGGGCTCGTACGGGGCCGTCACCGGGGACCAGGTCGTCTGCAAGTGACGGGCGGCGGGCTCAGTCGGTGGACCGGTCCCGCAGTTCCTTGATGGCGCGGCGGCGGGCCAGGCGGTGCTGGCGGCGGATCTGGGCCTCCTGGTAGCGGCGGCGGTCGCGGTCGGTCTCCGGGAGGACCGGGGGCACCGTGCGGGGCTTGCCGTCGGAGTCCACGGCGGCGAAGACCAGGTACGCCGAGCCGACCTGCTGGGCGGGCGTCGACTCGTTCCAGCGCTCGGCCAGGACCCGCACGCCCACCTCCATCGACGTGCGCCCCGTCCAGTTCACCTGCGCCTTCACGTGCACCAGGTCGCCCACGCGCACCGGCTCGAGGAACGCCATCTCGTCCATGGAGGCCGTCACCGCGGGCCCGCCCGAGTGCCGACCGGCCACGGCGCCCGCCGCGTCGTCCACCAATTTCATGATCACGCCGCCGTGCACCGTGCCGAGGAGATTGGTGTCGTTGTGCGTCATGATGTGCGACAACGTCGTGCGGGAAGCGGAAGTCGGCTTGCCCGGAATATCCGATTCCGCGCCGTGGGCCTGGTCTGTCATGCCACCAACCTTATGCGCGCGCCGATTGTGTTAGCTCTGCAACAGCCATGGTGCGATTTCACCTCAGGGCTTGTAAGGCACGCATTCGGGCACGGCACACTGACGCCTATGAATGATTGGCCCGACGGGTGGAGCGACAGGCAGGGCGGCACCGCCGGCGGCGGTTACGGCCGTGGCAGCGGCAGCGCGCGGCCGGAAGGCGCCCGTGTCATGCGGCACGTGCAGCGCCCCGTCCCGCAGCAGCCCCCGCCCTCGTACGACGGCGGACACGACGCGTCGTACGACGACGGCTACAACACGGGCCAGGTCTACGGCCAGCCGAGCCGCAGGGGCCGCGGCCCCGGGTTCGAGGACGGCGGCGACTACGGGCCGCCGACCGGCCGCCCGGTGCGCCCCCGCAACTGGGGCAGGCGCATCAAGTGGACCGTCCTGACCGTGATCTTCGTGGTCGTCGTGGCGAGCATCGGCACGTACTTCTGGGCCGACAGCAAGCTGAACCGCGCGGTCGACCTGTCGAAGGTCATCGAGCGGCCCGAGGCGGGCGACGGCACGAACTACCTGATCGTCGGCACCGACAGCCGCGAGGGCATGTCGGCCGAGGACAAGAAGAAGCTGCACACCGGCTCCGCCGAGGGCAAGCGCACGGACACGATGATGATCCTGCACGTCGGCTCCAGCGGGGACACCCTCGTCTCGCTGCCGCGTGACTCGAACGTCACGATCCCCTCGTACAAGGGCGCCGAGTCCGGCAAGACGTACCCGGGCACCGGGCGGCAGACGAAGCTGAACGCGGCGTACTCCGAGGACGGCCCCACGCTGCTCGTGCGCACCGTCGAGGCCAACACCGGGCTGCACATCGACCACTACGCGGAGATCGGCTTCGGCGGCTTCGCGAACATCGTGGACGCGGTCGGCGGCGTCGAGATGAACCTGAAGGAGGGCTTCAAGGACAAGTGGTCCGGGGCCGACTTCAAGGCGGGCAAGCAGACGCTCGACGGCCAGCAGGCCCTCGCCTTCGTCCGTACGCGGCACGCCTTCGCCCAGTCCGACCTCCAGCGCACCAAGAACCAGCAGCAGTTCCTCGGGGCGCTCGCGCACAAGGTGTCCTCGCCGGGGACGGTCCTCAACCCGTTCTCGCTGTACCCGACGATGGGCGCGGGCCTCGACTCGCTGACCGTCGACAAGGACATGAGCCTGTGGTCGCTCGGCAAGATGTTCCTGGCGATGAAGTCCGTGAACGGCGGTGACGGCAAGTCCATGAACATGCCGACGAGCGGTTCGGTGGGCGGCAATCTGCTGTGGGACAAGGCCAAGGTCAAGCAGCTCGTCGACCAGTTCAACAACGGCGAGAAGGTCACCGTCAGCAGCGACTGACGCCAGGATGTCGTCATGGCATCCGCTCTCGTACTCGGAGCCGCCGGTGGAGTGGGCCGGGCCGTCGTGGCCCGGCTCGCCGCCGGCGGTTCGCATGTGGTCGCGGTCGACCTGGACCCGACGGTCCGTCACCTCCCGGGCGTGCACGCCGCGTTGGAGGCCGACGCCACCGAACCGGCCACCCTCGCGCGGGCCTTCGACGCCGCTCCCGAGCCGCCCTCCGTGCTCGTGCACGCGCTGCTGCACGAACTACGGGTGCCTCTCGGTGAGTTGACTCCGGGGCAGTGGCACACGGTGTTCGACGTCGGGCTCGTCTCGGCCTGGCAGGCCGCGGCCGAGCTGGTGCGGCGCAAGGGCGAGGGGCCCGCGTCCGTGGTCCTCGTCGGCTCCGTGCACGCGCACGGGGCGGCGCCCGGCTGCGCGCCGTACGCCGTCGCCAAGGCGGGCCTCGGCGCCCTCGCCCGCGCTGCGGCGACCGAGTGGGGGCCGCTGGGCGTGCGCACGAACGTCGTCGAGCCCGGCTTCGTGCCCGTCGAGCGCAACGCCCACCGCTGGCGCGACCCCGCCGAGCGGGCCCGGATCGAGGCCGACTACCCGCTCGGCCGCCTCTGCTCCCCCGCCGAGATCGCCGAAGCCGTCGCCTTCCTGGCCGGGCCCGCCTCCTCGTACGTCAACGGGGTCTGCCTGCCCGTGGACGGCGGATACCTCGCGGCGCTGCCCGAAGTCACAAAAGGTGATGCGGCGGGCCCCCGGCCCTGACACGCTGCGCCGATGGACCGCGAAGAGCTCTCCCGCATCGCTCATGCCGACCACCCGATCAAGGCCCCGCTCGGCGACGACTCGGTGCGCGCACTGCTGCGCCACACCCTGCCGCGCGGCGACGAACGCGTGCTCGACCTCGGCTGCGGCCCCGCGGAGTGGCTGCTGCGGGCCCTCGCGGCCCACCCGGGCGTCCGGGCCGACGGCGTCGACCTCGACGAGGGCTCCCTCGCCGAGGCACGCGAGCGCGCCGAGGCGGCCGGAGTCGCCGACCGGCTCACCCTCCACCACACGTCGGCGGAGGACTTCGCCCCGCCGCAGCCGTACGACGCCGTGCTCAGCGTCGGCGCCGCACACGTCTTCGGCGGCCTCCTGCCCACCCTGGAGGCGACCCGCGCGCACCTGGCGCCCGGCGGCCGGGTCCTGATCGGCGACGGCTACTGGGCGTCCGAGCCCACCCCCGATGCGGTGGAGGTGCTCGGCGACTTCTCCGACCTGCCCACCACCCTCGACAAGGTCGCCTCGGCCGGCTGGACCCCGGTCCAGGCCCACCTCAGCACCCGCCACGAACTGGACGCCTACGAATGGTCCTGGCTCGGCTCGGCGGCGAACTGGGCCCTGGACCACGACAACCCCGAGGTCCTGAAGCTGGTCGACGAACGCCGCGCCGAATGGCTCCACACCTACCGCCCCTCCTTCGGCTTCGCGTGCCTGGTGCTGCGCAGGACGCACGAAGGCCCCTGAACCGCGGACGGGTCAGGGGCCTCGGTGTGCGGGAGCCCTACGGCAGGTTGCGCGCCATGACGATGCGCTGGACCTGGTTCGTGCCCTCGTAGATCTGGGTGATCTTGGCGTCGCGCATCATGCGCTCGACCGGGTAGTCGCGGGTGTAGCCGTAGCCGCCGAGGAGCTGGACGGCGTCCGTGGTGACCTCCATCGCGACGTCCGAGGCGAAGCACTTGGCTGCGGCGCCCTGGAAGGTGAGGTCCTTGTCGCCGCGCTCGGACTTGGCGGCGGCCGCGTAGGTCAGCTGGCGGGCGGCCTCGATCTTCATGGCCATGTCCGCGAGCATGAACTGGATGCCCTGGAAGTCGCCGATCGGCTTGCCGAACTGCTTGCGCTCCTGGACGTAGCCCTTGGCGTAGTCGAGGGCGCCCTGGGCGCAGCCGAGCGCCTGGGCGGCGATCGTGATGCGGGTGTGGTCCAGGGTCTTCATCGCGGTCGCGAAGCCGGTGCCCTCCTCGCCGATCATGCGGTCGGCAGGGATGCGGACGTTGTCGAAGTAGACCTCGCGGGTCGGCGAGCCCTTGATGCCGAGCTTCTTCTCCGGGGCGCCGAAGGAGACGCCCTCGTCGGACTTCTCGACCACGAACGCGGAGATGCCCTTCGAGCGCTTCTCCGGGTCGGTGACCGCCATGACCGTGTAGTACTCGGACTCACCGGCGTTCGTGATCCAGCGCTTCACGCCGTTCAGGACCCAGGAGTCGCCGTCGCGCACCGCGCGGGTCTTCATGCCCGCCGCGTCCGAACCGGCGTCCGGCTCGCTGAGGCAGTACGAGAACATCGCGTCGCCCTTGGCGAGCGGGCCCAGGTACTTCTTCTTCAGCTCCTCGGAGCCGGACAGGATCACCGGGAGCGAGCCCAGCTTGTTCACCGCGGGGATCAGCGAGGAGGAGACGCAGGCGCGGGCGACCTCCTCGATGACGATGACCGTGGCGAGCGCGTCGGCGCCCGCGCCGCCGTACTCCTCGGGAACGTGCACGGCGTGCAGGTCGGACGCGACCAGCGCGTCCAGGGCCTCACGCGGGAAGCGCGCCTCCTCGTCCACCGCTGCGGCGTGCGGGGCGATCTTCGCCTCGGCCAGCGCGCGGATCGTGTCGCGGAGCATGTCGTGCTCCTCGGACGGGCGGTACAGGTCGAAGTCAGCCGATCCGGCCAAGGTCTCTCACGCTCCAAGCCACGCTTCTACTGGTGCTAACTACCGTTAAGTAACCAGAATTTTAGTTCTCGGCCCACACCACGGATACGTGAGCTACGCGACAAAGGGAAAGTTGCCCGGTGAGGAGCCTTCACAACCCACGGCTATGCTCGGCAGCGCCCTGAAGCACCCACACCTCTGGAGCCCCGCGATATGGCCCTCAAGATCACCGTGATCGGCACCGGCTACCTCGGCGCGACGCACGCCGCGGCCATGGCCGAGCTCGGCTTCGAGGTGCTCGGCCTGGACGTCGTGCCCGAGAAGATCGACATGCTCACGCGGGGCGAGGTCCCGATGTACGAGCCGGGCCTGGAGGAGCTGCTCCGCAAGCACGTCGCGGGCTTCGAGGGCTCCAGCGGCCGACTGCGCTTCACGATGGACTGGGCCGAGGCGGGCGACTTCGGCGACGTGCACTTCGTGTGCGTGAACACGCCGCAGAAGCACGGCGAGTACGGCTGCGACATGTCGTACGTCGACTCCGCCTTCGCGTCGCTCGCGCCGCACCTCAAGGAGGGCGCGCTCGTCGTCGGCAAGTCGACGGTGCCGGTGGGCTCGGCGGAACGCCTCGCCGAGATCCTGCCCGAGGGCGCGGAGCTGGCGTGGAACCCCGAGTTCCTGCGCGAGGGCTTCGCCGTCAAGGACACGCTGCACCCGGACCGCATCGTGGTCGGCGTGACCAGCGAGCGCGCCGAGAAGCTGCTGCGCGAGGTGTACGCCACGCCGGTCGGCGAGGGCACGCCGTTCATCGTGACGGACTACCCGACGGCCGAGCTGGTGAAGACGTCGGCGAACTCCTTCCTCGCCACGAAGATCTCCTTCATCAACGCAATGGCCGAGGTCTGCGAGGCCGCGGGCGGCGACGTCGCGAAGCTCGCCGAGGCGATCGGCTACGACGAGCGGATCGGCCACAAGTTCCTGCGCGCCGGGATCGGCTTCGGCGGCGGCTGCCTGCCGAAGGACATCCGGGCGTTCATGGCCCGCGCGGGCGAGCTGGGCGCCGACCAGGCCCTGACGTTCCTGCGCGAGATCGACTCGATCAACATGCGGCGCCGCGGCGCGATGGTCGAGATGACCCGCGAGGCCCTCGGCGGCGGCCCGTTCCTGGGCAAGCGCGTCGCGGTCCTCGGCGCCACGTTCAAGCCGGACTCCGACGACGTACGGGACTCCCCCGCGCTGAACGTCGCCGGTCAGATCCACCTCCAGGGCGGCCAGGTCACCGTCTACGACCCGAAGGGCATGGACAACGCGCGGCGCGTGTTCCCGACGCTCGGCTACGCGGACTCGGCGCTGGAAGCCGTGCGCGGCGCGGACATCGTGCTGCACCTCACCGAGTGGCGCGAGTTCCGCGAGCTCGACCCGGCGGAGCTGGCCAAGGCCGCCGCGAACCCGGTGATCCTGGACGGCCGCAACGCACTGGACGCCACGCTGTGGCGGGCCGCCGGCTGGACGTACCGGGCGATGGGCCGCCCGTCCGCCTGACCGCATGGTCGACTACTTGGCGCGGTAGCGCCGCATCTTCGCCCGAGCCCCGCAGACCGCCATGTCGCACCAGCGACCGCGGCCCGCGGGGCTCCGGTCGTAGTACGCCCAGTGGCAGTCGGCCGCCTCGCACGCCTTGAGCCGCGCCCAGGTGCCGTCCCCGCGCGCCTCGGCGATCGCCGCCGCCACCCGGCCCGCGAGGGACCCTCCGTCGACCGGGACGAGGCTCGCCGCGCCGTCCGCCGCGTCGACCGCGACCCGCAGCGGCGCCCGCGCGAGCAGCTCGCCCAGCGGGGTCACGGGCCGGTGCGGCGGATGGCCCGCGTGGGCGAGGCAGGCGGCGCGCAGCGACTCGCGCAGCTCGCGCGCCGCGTCGACCTCGCCCGCCGCGATGCCGAACCGCTCGCGCGTCTCCGCCCGGTCCAGCGCGTCCTCGCCCGTCGTGATGTCGAGCAGCGTGTTGACCAGGGCCTCGATCAGCGCGAGGCCGCCGGGCGCGGTCTGGCGGGCATTCATGCTTGCGACGTTACCCCCAATGCGGGAGTATCCAGTAACGCCGAAGTTACCGGTTGACCCCGCCTAGGGGTAACACGAGGAGGCATCATGCCCATCGCACAACTCGGAGTCGTCGTCCTGGACTGTCCGCGCCCGCGCGAGCTGGCGGACTTCTACGCGGCCGTGCTCGGCGGCAGCGTCACCGGCGACGAGGGTGACTGGGTCGACGTGACGGCGCCCGGTGGCCACCGCCTCGCCTTCCAGCGCGCGGAGGGGTACGTGGCGCCTGCCTGGCCCGCGCCCGACGCCTCGCAGCAGTTCCACCTCGACCTGACGGCGGAGGACCTGGACCGGGCCGAGAAGGAGGTGCTCGCGCTGGGCGCCACCGTGCTCGACGCGGCGGACCGCTCTCGCAGCTGGCGGGTTTACGCGGACCCGGCGGGGCACCCGTTCTGCCTCTGCGCCTGCTGATCAGGGCCGCCGACGAAGGGATCCCCGCCATGGCTTTCGCCAAGATCGGCACCGTCGCCTACGACTGCCCCGACCCCGTCGCGCTCGCCGAGTTCTACGCGGCCGTGCTCGGCGGCGAGATCGAGAACTACGAGGGCAGGGGGAACTGGTACAACCTGAACCTGCCGGACGGGCAGCGCCTGTCCTTCCAGCGGGTCCCCGACCACAGGCCACCGCAGTGGCCCGCGGCCGACCACGACTCGCAGCAGCTCCACCTCGACCTCGACGTCGAGGACATCGAGGCCGCGCAGGAGAAGATCCTCGCGCTCGGGGCGGAGCCGCTCGATCTGGACGACCGGGGCGGCGAGCGGGACTTCCGGGTCTACGCGGACCCGGCGGGCCACCCGTTCTGCCTGATCAGGCCGGACGCCGGCTAACGGCCTTCGGGGGTCGCGGTCGACGGGCCGCGGCGGTGCCGCGTGGCGCGGGCGACGAACTCCGTGCTGCGCAGCACCCGCTGGACGTTGCCCCAGGTGAGCAGGGCGAGGTCGGCGTCCGTCCAGCCGCGGCGCTGGAGCTCCGCGATCAGGGCCGGGTAGTCGGCGACGTCGGCGAGGCCCTCCGGGTGCGCGTCCCCGGTGTCGTACGTGCCGGACAGGCCGACCGCCTCGGGGCCCGCGAGGGCGCGCACGTGGTCGATGTGGTCGGCGACGTCGCGCAGGTGGGGTCCGGTGCGGGCCGCTGAGCAGGGCACGAGGCACAGGCCGCCGTTCTCGCCGAGCGCGGCGATGAGTCCGTCGGGGGCGTTGTCCGGGTGCCCGTTCAGGGCGCGGGCGGCCGAGCGGGTCAGGACGGCCGGGGCCTTGGAGACCGCGAGGACCCGCTCTGCGGTCGCGGCCGAGGCGCCGGTCAGGTCGATGAGCATGCCGATCCGGTTCATCTCCCGCACGACCTCCTCGCCGAACCGCGTCAGACCGGCGTCGGAGGCCCAGAACGTGCCGCTCAGGGTGAGGACGCGCAGCCCGAGGGCGTGCAGGGAGCGCAGCGTGCCGAGGGAGTCCGCGGCGGCGGTCGCGGGGGCGGGACCGATCAGGACGGCGATACGGCCGTGGGCGCGGGCGTCGGCCGTGTCGGAGGCGGAGCGGGCGAGGCGCAGGTCCTCGGGGTGCTGGGCCACGACGTTGGTGATCAGGTCGATCTGTTCCAGGGTCGTGGTGACCGGGGCGTCGGGGTCCACGTGGGGCGCCCACAGCTGGGCGCCGGTGCCGCCCGCGCGCAGCCGCGGCAGGTCGGCCTCGACGGAGCTGTCGCCGAGTTCGAGGTCGTACCAGGGAAGGGTGCGCAGCACCTGCGGGAGCCCGCAGTAGCCGTCGGCGACGGGGTGCCGGGCGAGGAGGTCGAGGGGCGCGGGCTCGGGGACGGCGTGGAGTTCGGGCGCTTCGCCTTCGTCGGCCGGGACGGGGCCGGTGGAGGCGGGGGTGTCCGGGCTGGCGACAGCTTCCAGGTCACCCGCTTCGGCGGGAGCGTCGAGTTCGTCCTGTAGGTCTGCCATGGCAGGGCTCCGGACTTGATGGGACAGTCGTTCGCCCCACGGTGGCACGGCGTGGCGCCGGTGACACGGTGAGCAGTGCCGTTCGGGTGGGCGGGGGCGGATCGGGCCCCGGGAGGCCCCCGCCCACCCGCGGCCTACGCGTCCAGCTGCTCCAGCGTCGCGTTCGACGGGCCCCGGCGCGCGCGCAGGTCGGCCGCGACGGACTCCGCGTCGCCGAGGACCCGTACCGCGTTGCGCCACGTCAGCTTCGACAGGTCGTCGCGCGACCAGCCGCGGTCCACCAGCTCGGCGATCAGGTTCGGGTAGCCGGAGACGTCGTTCAGGCCCTCCGGCAGGAACGCCGTGCCGTCGTAGTCGCCGCCGACGCCGATGTGGTCGATGCCCGCGACCTCGCGCATGTGGTCCAGGTGGTCCGCGACCGTGGCCACCGTCGCGATCGGTCGCGGTCGCGCCTCCTCGAAGGCGCGGTGCAGCTTCATCGCCTCCGGGGACGTGTCCAGGTGGTGGAAGCCGTGCGAGCGGAGGTTATCGTCCGCCGCCGCCGTCCAGTCGACCGCCGCCTGGAGGACGAACTTCGGGACGAAGGTGGCCATGGCCACTCCCCCGTTCCCGGAAAGCCGTTCCAGCACGTCGTCCGGGATGTTGCGCGGGTGGTCGCAGACCGCGCGGGCGGAGGAGTGCGAGAAGATCACCGGCGCCTCGGTGGTGTCGAGCGCCGCCCGCATCGTCGTCGCCGCCACGTGCGAGAGGTCGACCAGCATGCCCTCACGGTTCATCTCGCGGACGACCTCGCGGCCGAAGGCGGACAGGCCGCCGACGCCGGGATCGTCCGTCGCCGAGTCCGCCCACGCGATGTTGTCGTTGTGCGTGAGCGTCATGTAGCGGACGCCCAGCGCGTACAGGGCGCGGAGCGTGGCCAGCGAGTTGTTGATGGAGTGGCCGCCCTCGGCGCCCTTGAGCGAGGCGATGCGGCCCTCCTTGCGGGCCGCCTCCATGTCGGCCGCCGTCCGCGCCTCCCGCAGCTCGCCCGCGTACCGGGCGATCAGCTGGTCGACGCAGTCGATCTGTTCGAGGGTGGCGCTGACCGCCGCGTCGCCGCTGAGGTCCGTGCGGACGTAGACCGACCAGAACTGCGCGCCGACGCCGCCGGCCCGCAGCCGCGCCAGGTCCGTGTGCAGATGGGCGCTCTGGTCGGTGGCGATGTCGCGGGCGTCGATGTCGTACGTGACCTGCTCGCGCAGCGCCCACGGCAGGTCGTTGTGCCCGTCGACGACGGGGAACTCGGCGAGGACCGCGCGGGCTTCCTCCAGGGAGGCGGACACGCGCGTCACTTCCCGAAGCCGAAGCCGGATCCGGCGCCCTCGACCTTGGAGCGCAGCCGCTTGCCCTTCTCGGTGGCCTGGTCGTTCAGCTCCTGCTGGAAGTCCCGCATGCGGCCGAGCAGCTCCTCGTCGTGCGCGGCCAGGATGCGCGCCGCGAGCAGGCCGGCGTTGCGCGCGCCGCCGACGGACACCGTCGCGACCGGCACGCCCGCCGGCATCTGCACGATGGAGAGCAGCGAGTCCATGCCGTCGAGGTACTTCAGCGGGACCGGCACGCCGATCACCGGCAGCGGCGTCACCGACGCCAGCATGCCGGGCAGGTGGGCGGCGCCGCCCGCGCCCGCGATGATCGCCTTGAGGCCGCGCTCGGCGGCCTGCTCCCCGTAGGCGACCATCTCGCGCGGCATCCGGTGCGCGGAGACGACGTCGACCTCGTAGGGGATCTCGAACTCGTCGAGGGCCTTCGCCGCGGCCTCCATGACGGGCCAGTCGGAGTCGGAGCCCATGACGATGCCGACGACGGGAGCGGTGGAAGAACTCATTCGGTGATCGTGCCCCTCAGATAGCCGGCTGCGTGACGGGCGCGCTCCAGCACGTCGTCCAGGTCGTCGCCGTAGGTGTTCACGTGACCGACCTTGCGGCCGGGCTTCACGTCCTTGCCGTACATGTGGATCTTGAGCTGCGGGTCGCGGGCCATGCAGTGCAGGTACGCGCTGTACATGTCCGGGTAGTCGCCGCCGAGGACGTTCACCATGACCGTCCACTCGGCGCGCGGGCGCGGGTCGCCCAGCGGCAGGTCGAGCACGGCGCGCACGTGGTTCGCGAACTGGGACGTGATCGCCCCGTCCATCGACCAGTGCCCCGAGTTGTGCGGGCGCATCGCCAGCTCGTTCACGAGGATCCGGCCGTCGCGGGTCTCGAAGAGCTCGACCGCGAGGTGGCCGACCACGCCGAGCTCCTGCGCGACGCGCAGCGCCAGCTCCTGGGCCTCGCCCGCCAGGTCCTCGTCCAGCTCGGGGGCAGGGGCGATCACCGTGTCGCACACGCCGTCGACCTGCTGGGACTCGACGACGGGGTAGGCGACGGCCTGGCCGTGCGGGGAGCGCACGACGTTGGCCGCCAGCTCCCGCACGAAGTCGACCTTCTCCTCGGCGAGGACCGGCACGCCCGCCTTGAACGGGTCGGCGGCGTCCGCCTCGGAGCGCACGACCCACACGCCCTTGCCGTCGTAGCCGCCGCGCACGGTCTTGAGGATGACGGGGAAGCCGTCGCCCTCCTCCGCGAACGCGACCACGTCCGCCGGATCCGTCACGATCCGGTGGCGCGGGCACGGCACGCCGAGCGACGTGAGCTTCGCGCGCATCTCGCCCTTGTCCTGGGCGTACAGCAGCGCGTCGGGCCCCGGCCGGACGGGGATGCCGTCCGCCTCCAGGGCACGGAGGTGCTCTGTCGGTACGTGCTCGTGATCGAAGGTGATCACGTCGCAGCCGCGCGCGAACTCGCGCAGCGTGTCCAGGTCGCGATAGTCGCCGACCACGACATCGCCGACGACCTGCGCCGCGGAGTCCTGCGGGGTGTCACTGAGGAGCTTGAACCTGATGCCGAGCGGGATGCCTGCCTCGTGTGTCATACGAGCGAGCTGTCCACCGCCGACCATGCCGACTACGGGGAACGTCACCGGTCCAGGGTATCGGCCATTTGACCGGATCCCGTACGCACCTCGTCCTGTAGGAAAAGACAAGGGGCGGACGGCCGGAAGCGGTACTCGTCGTCCCCGGACGCCGGGCACGGCCCCCGGTTAGCATGGCTGGGTCGGTCATGACCGGACCGGCCCTGACCACGAGGCACACGGGGGCTGAGGCGACCATATGAGCGGTACCGGACGTACCGGCGCGCTGCGCCAGCGGCTCGCGGGCCTGGCCCGTGAGGTCGCGAAGTTCGGTGTCGTGGGGGCCCTCGGCGTCTTCGTGAACTTCGCCGTCTTCAACCTCATGCGGCACAGCACCGACCTCCAGGTGGTGCGGGCCAGCGTCATCGCGACGGTCGTCGCCATCGCCTTCAACTACGTGGGGTTCCGCTACTTCACGTACCGCGACCGCGACAAGAGCGGCCGCACCAAGGAACTCACGCTGTTCCTGCTGTTCAGCGTGGTGGGCCTGGTGATCGAGAACGGCGTCCTGTACGCGGCGACGTACGGCTTCGGGTGGAACACGCCGCTCCAGAGCAACGTCTTCAAGTTCCTCGGCATGGGCCTCGCGACCCTCTTCCGGTTCTGGTCGTACCGCACGTGGGTGTTCAGGGCGCTGCCGGCGCGGGAGGCCGTGGCCAGCGCGGAATCGTTCCTCGGCGAGTCCCGGCCCACGCCTCCGGTGCGCAGCGGCCGCTAGCACTTCTCCGTTTTCCGGGCGCGCGGCTCAGCGGATCGTCTGTTCCGCGCCGCCCTCCGCCGTCTTCTTCAGCGGCGTACGGGACAGGAACAGGCCGAAGACCGGCGGGCTGCCCTGGAGCATCTCGAGGCGGCCGCCGTCGGCCTCCGCCAGGTCGCGGGCGACTGCGAGGCCGATGCCCGTCGAATTGCGGCCGCTGATGGTCCGCTCGAAGATCCGCGAGCCCAGCTCGGGCGGCACGCCCGGCCCCTCGTCGGTGACCTCGACGATGGCCTGGCTGCCGGTGACGCGGGTGCGCAGGGCGACCGTGCCGCCGCCGTGCATCAGCGAGTTCTCGATCAGCGCCGCGAGGACCTGCGCGACGGCTCCCGGGGTGCCGACCGCCGTGAGGTGGCGCTTGCCGGAGGAGACGATGGCGCGGCCCGCGCTGCGGTAGGCGGGCCGCCACTCCTCCAGCTGCTGCTTGATCACCTCGTCCAGGTCGAACGGGACGGCGGAGCCCGTGCGCGGATCGCGGGAGTTCGTGAGCAGCCGCTCGACGACGTCGGTGAGCCGCTCGACCTGCGCGAGCGCGATCGTCGCCTCCTCCTTCACCTCGTCGAGGTCCTCGGTCATCGTGATCTCCTCCAGGCGCATGGAGAGCGCCGTGAGGGGCGTACGGAGCTGGTGCGAGGCATCGGCCGCGAGCCGCCGCTCGGCCGTCAGCATGCGGGCGATCCGCTCCGCCGAACCATCGAGGACGTCGGCGACACGGTCCAGCTCGGGGACGCCGTAGCGCTTGTGCCGGGGGCGCGGATCGCCGGACCCGAGGCGCTCGGCCGTGGACGCGAGGTCCGTGAGCGGCGACGCGAGGCGGTTGGCCTGGCGTACGGCGAGCAGGACGGCGGCGACGATGGCGAGCAGGGCCACGCCCGCGATGATCAGGAGCGTGCGGCCGACCTCCGTGGTGACGGCCGACCGCGCCTCCTCGACGGTCACCTTCTCGCCCTGCTCACCGGTGGCGGTGTACGAGATGACGTCGCCGACGGGTTCCTTGCCGATGGTGAGCGGGGCGCGGCCGGGCATGTCGATCTCGGCGTAGCGCTCCCCCGCGACCTGGTCCTGGAGGATGCGGACGGTGATCTGCTCCTCGCCGAGGATTCTGCTGTCCACGATGGAGGCGAGACGGACGGCCTCGGACTCCACGCGTTCCTGGGCGCTGTTGGTGATCGTCCGGGTCTCCACGATGACGAGGGAGACGCCGAAGACGGCGATCACCACCAGGACCACGGCGAGGGTGGAGTTGATCAGTCGGCGACGCATGTTCTTCAGTGTCCCGGATGCGCGGCCCGGGCCGGCGTTGCGGACACGGGGCTCCGCCCCGGACCCCGCTGCTCAATCGCCGCAGGGGCTGATTCGGCTCAGCTCTTCTCGAATCTGAAGCCGACGCCGCGCACGGTCGCGATGTAGCGGGGATTCGCCGCATCGTCGCCCAGCTTCTTGCGGAGCCACGAGATGTGCATGTCGAGGGTCTTCGTCGACGACCACCACGTGGTGTCCCAGACCTCGCGCATCAGCTGGTCGCGGGTGACCACGCGGCCCGCGTCCCGGACCAGGACCCGGAGGAGGTCGAACTCCTTGGCCGTGAGCTGGAGTTCCTCGTCGCCCATCCACGCGCGGTGCGACTCGACGTCGATGCGGACACCGTGGGTGGCCGGGGCCTGGACGGGTTCGGTGGCGCCGCGCCGGAGCAGGGCCCGGACCCGGGCGAGGAGTTCGGCGAGGCGGAAGGGCTTCGTCACGTAGTCGTCGGCGCCCGCGTCGAGGCCGACGACCGTGTCCACCTCGTCCGCGCGCGCGGTGAGGATGAGGATCGGCACCGTGTGCCCCTCGGCGCGCATGCGGCGGGCCACCTCGAGGCCGTCCATCCCCGGCAGTCCGAGGTCGAGCACGACGAGGTCGATGCTTCCCTGCAGTCCGGCGTCGAGAGCGGTGGGGCCGTCCTCGCGCACTTCCACCTCGTAACCCTCCCGGCGCAGGGCGCGGGCCAGCGGCTCCGAGATGGACGCGTCGTCCTCGGCGAGCAGTACACGGGTCATGAGGTGATGGTAGTCCGCGGCGGACGACGCCCGCGGGGTGATCGACGACTGCGCCGCCCGGGGCCGAACGGAATTTTTGCCTCCGGGTTGGCGCCCTGCGGTCCCCGGGTGTCATCGTGGGGAACACCTTTGAAACAGTGCTGGTGGTTCCGTGAAGGCCTGTGATCCATCTCTCAAGTCCTTCCATATGCCACTGAGTCGTTCGTAAGGTGATTCAACGCCTGATGCACTACTGGGGGACCTTTGGAGCGCACTGCGCACCCAAGGTCCCTTTCTTGTGTGAGCTGACGTCCGTCAGCCTTTGAGGAATGACCTGTGGCCGGGCCCCGCGCGTGAGGAAGCGTGCCGGGTGTGGATCTCGGGTCCGCCGTACCTCGTCCCGTACGACAATCTCGTGCGGGCGCATCCCCTGGGCGTGGGGAGGACGGTAGGACCCGGTGCCGGCCGCCCCCACCGGGCGCGTTCGCGTATCTGCGCGGCGCGTCCCGACACCCCACGAGGATCGACCATGGCGTCCAGCCTGACGAAGGACTCGACCGGCACCCCCGGTTCGCAGAAGACCTTCTTCGGCCACCCCCGCGGACTGGCCACTCTCTTCATGACCGAGATGTGGGAGCGTTTCAGCTTCTACGGCATGAAGGCCCTGCTCCCGCTGTATCTGATCGCTCCCAGCGGGCTCCACATGAACCCCGCCACGGCCACAGCGATCTACTCGGTCTACATGTCCATGGTCTACCTGCTCGCCCAACCGGGCGGCTGGTTCGCCGACCGCTTCTGGGGTCCCCGCAAGACGGTGGCCTACGGTGCGGGCATCGTGATCCTCGGCCACATCACGCTGGCCCTGCCGGGTTCGGGCACGTTCTTCGCGGGCCTCGCGCTCGTCGCCCTCGGCTCCGGCCTCCTCAAGGCCAACATCTCCACGATGGTCGGCCACCTCTACGACGGCCCCGAGGACCCGCGCCGCGACAGTGGCTTCACCGTCTTCTACATCGGCATCAACCTGGGTGCCTTCCTCGCGCCGCTGACCATCGGCACCGTCGGTGAGAGCGTCAGCTGGCACTTCGGCTTCGCGCTCGCCGCGGTCGGCATGGCCCTGGGTCTGGCCCAGTTCCTGCTCGGCACGCGCCACCTCAGCAGCGAGAGCGACGTCGTGGTGAAGCCCGCCACGGCCCAGGAGAAGGCCAAGTCGCTGCGCACGTCGCTCATCTGGGCCGCCGTCGCCGCCGTCTTCTACGTGATCGTCGTCGCCACCGGCACCTACACCCTCAACTGGGTCCTCGTGCCGCTGACTCTGATCGGCCTGATCATCCCGATCGCCGTCCTGGTCCGCATGAAGCGCGACAAGGAGCTGTCGAACGACGAGCAGTCCAAGCTCTCCGGCTACATCTGGTTCTTCGTCGTCGCCGCCATCTTCTGGATGATCTACGACCAGAACGGCTCGACGCTGTCGATCTTCGGTGAGAACTCGACGACGAACCACCTGCTGGGCTTCGACTTCCCGACGTCCTGGTACCAGTCGCTGAACCCGATCTTCATCATGGCGATCGCCCCCGTGGTGGCCTCCGCCTGGCTGTGGCTGAACAAGCGCGGCAAGGAGCCGAGCACCGCGGTGAAGTTCGGCTCGGGCCTCGTCCTGATCGGCATCTCCTTCGTCGTCTTCCTCATCCCGCTGATCGACACCGCCAACAACGGTGGCCGCGTCTCCCCGATGTGGCTGGTCGCCATCTACTTCATCCAGACCGTCGGCGAGCTCTGCCTCTCCCCGGTCGGCCTCTCGGTCACGACGAAGATGGCCCCGGCCAAGTACGGCTCGCAGATGATGGGTGTCTGGTTCCTCGCGGTCACCGCGGGCGACTCCGTCACCGGTCTGCTCTCGACCGCCGGTGTCAACCTGAACACCACCGGCGCGGTCACCGGCGAGGCCGCCCTCGCGATCATCGCGGGCTTCGCCTTCTGGATGTACCGCAAGAAGGTCAAGCAGCTCATGGGCAGCGTCAACTAGCCCACACCCCGCAACAGCGAAGCGCCGCCGCACCCCTTCGGGCACGGCGGCGCTTCGCTGTGTGCCGCCTACTTGACCTGCTGACCGTAACCGGCGAGCGACGAGCGGATCGGGCACTTCACGGTGGACTTGGTGCCCGCCTTCTTCCACGGGCCGTAACCGGTCCAGTAGATGTCGTGCTGATTGCCCTGACCCCGCATCTCCGCGCACTTGATCATGGCGCGGTGCTTGGTGACCTTCTTGCCGCTCTTGGACTTCTTGCAGCTCGAGGTGGACTGGGCGGTCCCCCACACCAGCTTCGCCGACGCCTTGCACTTGTACTTGGCGCCTGCGGCCTCGGCCGTGCCGGCCGACACAAGGCCCGCTCCGGAGGCGAGCAGAACCGCCGCCAGAGCCCCCGTCACGGACTTCTTCAACTTCCCCATGTGTTTCAAGGGAAGGCCGGAGGCCGCCGGTCGTTCGTGGTGGCGGCCTCCGGGTGTCGTGGGTGACCTCTGCTAGCGGCGGGACACCGCCCTGCGGGCCTTCGGCAGGAAGGTGAAGACCGCGCCGCCCAGGAGGATGACCGTGCCGGCGGCCAGGCCGAGGGCGCGGAGGGCTGCGTCGTTGGAGGCGCCGGTTTCGGCGAGGCCGCCGCCGGCGCCGCCCGTGGCCGTCGAGCCGCCGCCGCCCGCCGAACCCGTGCCGCCGCCGCCCGACGCGCCGCCCTCCTGCTTGGACGTGTCGAGCTCCAGGGAGACCGGTGCCTTGTTCGGGGTGCAGGTGGTGGTCGTGCCGAGGGCCTTCACCGTGAGGACGCCCGGCGACAGCGTGGACTTGCCGTCGGCGCCCGGCTTGTACGTACCGGTGAGGTCCGGGATCTCGATCGGGTCGCCGGACTTGATGGCTTCCTTGTTGGTCGGGCCCTCGACGTGCACCGTGCCCTTGTCGGAGCCGCCCAGCTTCACCTCCATCGACGGTTTCACCGAGTCCTTCGGGATGTCGGCCGGGCTGTCCATCACGGACTTCTTGAACTTCACGGTGAGCCCGAAGTTCCCGCCGTCCTTCTTGGCGTTGATCTGCACGGGCGACGTGGCGCTCTTGTCGCCGATGGGTGTCTTGCAGGAGTAGGGGACCTCGACCTCCTTGCCCGTGAAGTCGCTCTGGCCGCTGTCACCGCCGGACGAGCCACCGGAGGACGAGGAACCGGAGGAGGACGAGCCGGAGGAGCCGGTCGAGCTGCCGCCCGAGCTCGACGAGCCGCCCGTCGACGTGCCCGGGATGCCACCGATGGCTCCGCCCGAGCCGCCCGTGCCGCCCGCCGACTCCAGGACCTTGATGACCGTTCCGGGGTTCACGGCCTCCGTCGGCGAGCACTTGGTGTCCGTCGACATCGGCTTGCTGACGTTGATGTTGTACTTGTCCGGCGTCAGCTTCACCTCACCCGGCTTCGTGAGCTTCAGCTTGCCCGTCATCGTGGACAGCTTCATGGGGCTGTTCTTGGGGATCGCCGGGTTCTCGCGCGGCCCCGACATGGCGAGCTCACCGGTCTGCGCGCCCGCGGTCTTGAGCGTGCCCGTCGGCTGGACGGTGTTCTCGCCGAGGTCGAGGACGTCCGGGTTCTTCGAGGCGCCCTGGATGAACTTCCAGGTCACGTTCACCGTGTCGCCGACCTTCGCCGTGGCGGGCGCCGTGATGGCCGCGATCGTCGTGCCCTGCACCGGATCGAGGCCGGAGATCGACGGCGGGATGCACTCCGTCTTGTACGAGGTCTCGGCGGCCTGCGCCGGAGCCGCGGCCCCGAACACCAGGCCCGCCCCGCCGAGCATCAGGGCGACTCCGGCCGCGCTCACTCTCCGTTGGGTGCTCACGTGTTTCCTTTCGTCGTCGGGCTGTTCTCGGGCGGTGCGGAGAGTCGTCCGGCCACGGGCCGCTCAGGGCCGGTGTCCGGGGTGAACCAGGGCAGGGTCGTGGTCGCCGCGGCGCCATCGGGTCGCTCGGCGGCGTGCGCGGGCGCGGGCGCGGATCGTTTCGGCTTCTGCTGCGGGAGCCGCACCTTCGGCAGCCGTACGGTGCGACCACCCGCCGACCGGGAGCCCCGGCGGTCCCGCGGCCGTACGCGGTCCACGATCGCCATGCCGATCCGGAAGACGGCGGCGGGCACGACGACGCAGAGCAGGATCCAGAAGAGCGTGACGCCCCAGGGGCGGCCGACGCCCCACGGCTGTTCGGCCAGCACCTTCCCGCCGTACTTGAGCGAGACGAGATAGTCGCCGTGCGCGCCCGCCGTCAGCTCGACCGGCAGCTCGATCTGCGCCTTGCGGCCGGGCTGTACGGTGCCGCGCCACTGCTGGTCCTCCCATTGCGGCGCGAACACGCCGTGGGAGGTGCCGACTTGGAAGACGGGGTTCTTGACAGGCGTCGAACCGACGTTGCCGACGGTGAACGTGAAGGTGCGCGAGGGCGGGGCGCCGAACCAGGTCAGCAGCCCGCTCGAACCCTCGAGCCGGGTGTCGGCGACCATGGACAGCTGCCCGGTGCCGGACGTCTTCGGCAGCGCCTTCACCGGGTGCCCCGCCACCTGGAACACGGCGTCGGACTGGGCCTTCTGCCCGGTCACGGTGGCGACGTGGACGACGCACGGGCACGGCTTCGGCGGCTCGGCCACCGGCATCGCCTTGCTGAACGCGCCCTTGCCGTCGGTGGTGACCGCGCGGCCCTCGGAGTTGGCGCAGGAGTTGGTGCCGCCGATGACGCCGCGCGAGGGGCTCGACTGCCCGCAGATCAGCATCATCAGGAGCGTGTCGGGCCGCCAGCCCGCGCCCTTCACGGTGATCGACCCGCCGGTCCCCGCCTGGGACTTGGAGAGCGTCACGGACGGCTTGTCGGCGGCGGAGGAGGAAGCGGCGGCGGAGGTCGCCCAGGGCGCGCTGCCCGCGAGCAGCGCCGCCACGAGGGCGAGGACGGTCAGCGGCCGCGAGAGGCGGGCGCGGCGGTTCATGGCGCACTCCTTACGTTCCCTTGTCGGCGCGGCATCCGGAGCGGGCGGGGCACCGGCCGACGGCGCAGATACCAGTACGCGGCGCAGGCCGCGCCCGCGAGCACGGCGAGCCCTCCGCCGACCGCGCCCCACGGCACGAACCGGGCGCTCGCCGTGGCCGTGTCCGCCGCGCCGCCGCCCGCGGTGACCGTCACCTTCACGTCGACCTCGTCGAGCGCGGGGGCGTCCCGCCACGGCTCCTTCAGCGCGACCTTGCGCCCGGGCGCGATGCGCACCGGCAGCTCGCGCCGCCGGTCGAGGGAGGCGCCCAGCACGCCGTCGGCCGTGAGCGCCAGGCGCGGCGAGAGGGTCGTGTTGCCGCGGTTCACCACGTCGTACGCGATGGTGTCCTCGGCCACCCGGACGTTCTCGACGGTGAGGGCGGACAGGGTGGGGCCGCTGACCCGCAGGTGCACGCTGACGCCCGCGTCCCTGCCGCCCGAGCGCGCGACGATCGCGCCTGGGTGGTCGCCGGGGGTGGCGCTCGCGGGCACGGTGACGGTGAACGGGACCTCGGCGCGGGTGCGCGCGGGCACCTTCACGGACGCCTCGGCGAACCGGATCCAGGCCCCGGTGTCCTTGCTCTCCTTCCGTTCACCGTCGCCGTCGGCGCCGCGCAGCGAGACGGTGATCGCCTTGCCGCCCGGGTTGCTGACGGCCACCTTGTCCTCCAGTACGTCGCCGGGCGCCCCTTCCGCGTAGACGTAGGGGCGCCCGTCGTCGCCCGCGGGCCGGGTGCCGCCCGCGGATGAGGGGGCGACGGTCCAGCCGGGGGCGGCGGAGGACGCCGGTGCGCAGAGGCCGCTCAGGACGAGCGCCACCGCGGCGGCGAGCAGTCCGCCCATCGACGCGCGCAAACCCCTACCTCCTCAGCGGGACGCCGCCTGGCCGCGCCGGGTCAGCCACAGCACGCCCGCCGCTCCGGCCAGGAGCACCGTTCCGCCCAGCGTGCCGAGCGCGATCGCCGAGTCCTCGGGACCCGTCTGCGGCAGTTCCTGTCCGCCGGAGGGCGCCGAGGAGCCGGTGTCGCCCGCACCGCCGCCGCCTCCTGCCGCCGCCTTCACGTCCAGTTCGAGGGACGGCTTGGGGCTGTTGGAGGGCGTGCAGGTGGTCGTCGTACCGAGCGCCTTGATGGTGAGGACGCCGGCCGTGAAGTTCACCTTGCCGCTCTTCTTCGGCGTGTACGTGCCGGTCAGATCGCTGATCTTGATCGGGGTGTTCGCGGGGATCGCCTTGTCGTTGGGCGGGCCCGTGGCCGTGAACTGGCCGCTGTCCGCTCCGCCCACCTTGATGACCGCGCTCGGGTGCATGGCGCCCTTGCCGAGCTCGACGGGGCTGGAGGAGACGCCCTTCTGGAAGGACATCGTGATCTTGTAGCCGCTGCCGCTCTTGGCGCTCTTCATGTCGATCGGGGAGACGGCTCCCTTGTTCCCGATCGGCGTCTTGCACTGGTAGTTGACGTTCTGCACGGTGGCGGAGGCGGTGGGGGCGGCCATCAGCACCGCCGAGCCCGCCAGGGCCGCGCTGAGCGCGAACGCGGCGGTTCGTTTCTGGTACGTCCGGTACGACACCTCGAAGTCCCTTCAACCCGAAGGTTACTGACGGTTCATCAGATGCGGGTGGCTCAAGGTACGCCGGGGACCTTGCCGAGGGAAGACAAAGAGCACGCCGGATCGAGTTCGATCCGACGTGCTCCCAAAGGCGCGTACGAGGCGGCCTGAGGCCTAGGCGGGGGCGCCGACCTCCGCCCAGACGACCTTGCCCGTGACTCCGGGGGTGCGGACAACTCCCCAGTCGAGGCAGAGGCGTTGGACGATGAACATGCCGTGCCCGCCGGGCCTGCCGACCCGGTGCGGGGTGCGCGGCGCGGGCTGGCCCGCCCCGCGGTCGGCGACCTCGATGCGCAGCACCTTGTTGGCCGGGGCGTCGCCGAAGTACAGGATGATCTCGTCGGGACCCTCGGCGTGCAGGCACGCGTTCGTGACGAGTTCGGAGACGACGAGCAGCACGTCCTCCGCCGCGGCCCGGCGGTCCGCGGTCGCCGCCGGCAGCCAGCCCCAGGCATGCAGCGCCTCGCGGGTGAAGTCGCGGGCGAGCGGCACGATTCCGCTGGCCCCGCTGAGGCTCAGCCTGCGGACCTGCGCACCCGCGACGACCGGCACTTCACCGGACTCGGGGCCGTGGTCGCCCGGCGAGTAAGGCCGGGTGGTGCTCATCAGCACTTCACCTCACCGATTCACCAATTCAGCTTCTGGATTCAGGGTCCGAGTGCCCACGGTCCGGTCATGAAGTCCGGGTCGAGGATCGGGGTCGCAGGGTCGTCGAGGTCGCAGGGTCTTGGTCGTCTTCGGGGGGTCTCCTGCCCGAGGGAACGACGGAAACACCCACTTGTTCAGAACGGCTCCTGTGACGCTGGTAACGCCTCGATCACGCAGTGACAACTGGAGCGTAACTTCTGCGGTTCGCCACCGCACGCAGCCGTCCGGTTCCGCTCAGTCGCCGGAGGGGTCCGGGGCGAGGGCGTCGTCGAGGGACGCGTGGACCGTGAAGACGGCCTCCGCACCCGTGATCTCGAACACCCGCGCAACCACCGGGAGCATGCCCGCGAGGTGCACTCCACCCCCGGCCGCCTCGGCCTTGAGTCGGGCCCCGAGCAGCACGTTCAACCCCGTCGAATCGCAGAATTCGAGGCGAGAACAGTCGATCACCAGACGGGAATGTCCGTTGTTGAGGCATTCGTCCAGGGGTTCGCGCAACAGATCGGCCGTATGGTGATCCAACTCACCGGCCGGAGTCACGACGGCACTGGAGCCCTCTTGTCGCACCTCGACCAGAAGCCGGCCCCGATGCGCACTGCCGACTGTCCCGCGGTCCATGACGTCTCTCTCTCGCTGCCTACGACGTGCCGATTGACGCCCTCGAACACTACGCCCTCAGACCGTGTGCCGACACCCGAACAACCTCTAGAATTCGGACATTTCGCCACAGAACGCACTTGCGGCTCGGTGCAGAAAGCGGGTAGGCCTAGTAAGGACAGCAATCGACCACGGCCGGCTTTGGAGGCGCCGCACTTAGAAGCAGTGCACGCATTGGCATCGGCAGCCATATGCCGAGAACGCATGGAGGACATCATGTCAGCCCGGCTCGACGAATCGCGTACTGACCAGGCGACGTCGACTCTCCCCCCGGAAACGCACCTCGACGTCGAGACCGACGGCCTCGAAGGCCTCGAAGGTCTCCCGGAGATCCCCCCGTACGACGAGGTGGGGCCGCTCGACGCACGAGCCCTCTCCAAGACCCTCTTCGAACGACTCGAGTCCCTCGAAGAAGGCACCCACGAATTCTCTTACGTCCGCAACACACTGGTCGAGCTGAACCTGGCTCTGGTCAAGTTCGCGGCCTCCCGGTTCCGCTCCCGCAGCGAGCCGATGGAGGACATCATCCAGGTCGGCACCATCGGCCTGATCAAGGCGATCGACCGGTTCGAGCTGAGCCGCGGCGTCGAGTTCCCCACCTTCGCGATGCCGACCATCGTCGGCGAGATCAAGCGCTTCTTCCGCGACACCTCCTGGTCCGTGCGCGTACCGCGCCGTCTCCAGGAACTCCGTCTCGACCTTGCCAAGGCGGGCGACGAACTCGCCCAGCAGCTCGATCGCGCCCCCACGGTGGGCGAGCTCGCCGAACGCCTGGGCCTGTCGAAGGACGAGGTCGTGGAGGGCATGGCGGCGTCGAACGCCTACACCGCCAGTTCGCTCGACGCCCAGCCCGAGGAGGACGACTCCGAGGGCGCGCTCGCGGACCGGATCGGCTACGAGGACCACGGGCTCGAGGGCATCGAGTACGTCGAGTCGCTGAAGCCGCTGATCGCCGATCTGCCGCCCCGCGACCGCAAGATCCTCTCGCTGCGCTTCGTCGCCAACATGACCCAGTCGGAGATCGGCGAGGAACTGGGCATCTCGCAGATGCACGTGTCGCGGCTGCTGTCGCGGACGCTGGTGCGCCTGCGCAAGGGTCTGACGCTCGAGGAGTAGTCCGCGCCGACCCGCATCACCCTGTCACGTCGAGGGGGCCGACCCGCCGGTCGGCCCCCTCGGTGTATCTCGGCGCATTCGCGCCAACTCCCGCGCGACCGTGGCCGGTTACCACGGGGAACACCTTCCCCCGCCACCGCTCCTGCACCACTATGAGCACCCATCGGGGGCCCCGGTGACAGGAGGACACGGTGTCTGCGAACGGCGGCGCCCGCACCAGCGCGCCCGACCATCGGCTCGTCGCCCTGCTGCGGGCCGACACCTCGACCGCGTACGGGGCGCTCGGCGAACTGCGCCGCAGGCACCGGCACGCGCTGTTCGGCTACGCGCGGCTGTGCACGGCCGACCCGGACGCCGGGCGGCAACTCGGCGCGCAGGCGTTCGCGCGCGCCGCGCGGGAGGTCGCGCGCGGCCTCGAACCGGGCTCCTGGCGCCACCACACGTTGCTGCACGCGCACCGGCTCGCGGCCGAGTGGGCCGCCGACGAACGCCGCACGCGCCTCGCTCCCGGCCTCCTGGCCGCCCTGTACGCGCCGGACGCGGGACGGCCGCCCGCGCTGCTCGATGCCTTCCACCTGCTGTCGCCGCGCGCCCAGACCCTGCTGTGGCACTCGGTCGTCGACGAGGAGCCCGACGCGGCCACCGGGCTCGTCGTCGGCGCCCCGGCGCGCGAGGTGGCGCAGGCGCGCGGGGAGGCGCTCGAAGCGCTGCGGGGCACCGTGCTCGCGGCACGGGAGGCCCGCGCGCAGGGCGCGCCGTGCCTGGGCCTGCGGCGGCTCGTCGAGCCCGCGACCCGTCCTGCCAGGCCGCGCCGCACCGCCGACCTGGACGCGCACCTCGCCCGCTGCCCGAGCTGCACCGCCGCCTACCTGGAACTGACGGCCCTGCGCGACACCCCGCGCAGCGCGCTGGCGGAGGGACTGCTGCCGTGGGGCGCGGCGGACCACCTGACGGCCGAACCGGCGCCCACGCCCCCGCCTCCGCCCGCGCCCAGGAGACGCCCGCGCAACACGGTCCCGCCCCGGCACCGCGCGGCCCCCGGGGCCCGGCCGAGACGCCGCAGGGCCGCGCCCATGCGCCTGGCCCTGGCCTCGACGGCGGCCGGTGTGGCGCTGGTGCCGCTGCTGATCCTGACCCTGACGGAGGGCCGCCCCGACCTGTCGGCGGTCGTCCAGGGCACGGCGACGACCCCCGAGCCCTCGCCTCCGGCCACGGTCACGGCGACCACCACCACGACGGCCACGGCGACCGCGACGGCCACCGCCACGGAGACGGTCACGGTGTCCCCGTCTCCGCCCGCGCCGTCGACGTCGGCGGGGAAGCCGACGTACGAGCCGTCACCGACCGCCCCGCACCGGCCCGGCGACGACCGCACGACCGCACCGCCGAGCCCGTCCGTGCCCCTGCCGTCCCT
Source organism: Streptomyces sp. SDT5-1 (assembly GCF_052245995.1). Taxonomy (NCBI): domain Bacteria; kingdom Bacillati; phylum Actinomycetota; class Actinomycetes; order Kitasatosporales; family Streptomycetaceae; genus Streptomyces; species Streptomyces sp. SDT5-1. Next base: position 3,729,176 of record NZ_CM125963.1, read on the forward strand.
GTCGGCGGGCCCGGACCAGGGGAAGGAGACCGGCCCTCAGGCGACCCGCTCGCCGCGCCGCCACACCTCCGCGACCAGCGGGACGCCCGGGCGGTAGGCGAAGTGGACGTGGCTCGGGGCGTCGAGGAACGTGAGGTCGGCGCGGGCGCCGGGGGCCAGGTGGCCGACGTCCGTGCGGCGGAGGGCCTTGGCGCCGCCCGCCGTGGCCGACCAGAGGGCCTCGTCGGGGGTCATGCCCATGTCCCGTACGGCGAGGGCGATGCAGAACGGGACCGAGGACGTGAACGACGAGCCCGGGTTGCAGTCCGTGGAGAGGGCGACCGTCGCGCCCGCGTCCAGGAGGCGGCGGGCGTCCGGCCACTCGGCGCGGGTGGAGAACTCGGCGCCCGGGAGCAGCGTCGCCACCGTTTCGCCGTTCGCGAGGGCGTCGACGTCCGCGTCCGTGAGGTGCGTGCAGTGGTCGGCCGATGCCGCGTCCAGCTCCACGGCGAGCTGCACCCCGGGGCCGTACGACAGCTGGTTGGCGTGGACGCGGGGCAGCAGGCCCTTCGCCCTGCCCGCCGTGAGGATCGCGCGCGCCTGGTCGCCGTCGAAGGCGCCCTTCTCGCAGAACACGTCGACCCAGCGGGCGTGCGGCGCGCAGGCGTCCAGCATCTCGCCGGTGACGAGCTCGACGTACGCCGCCGGGTCCTCCGCGTAGTCCGGGGACACGATGTGGGCGCCGAGGTAGGTGACCTCGTCGGTGTGCGCCGATGCGATGCGCAGGGCGCGCTCCTCGTCCTGGACGGTGAGGCCGTAGCCGGACTTCGTCTCGAACGTGGTCGTGCCCTGGCGGAGGGCCTCGGCGAGGTGGTGCTTCAGGTTCGCTTCGAGGGCCTCGTCGGTGGCCGCGCGGGTCGCGGCGACCGTGGTGCGGATGCCGCCGGCCTGGTAGCTCTGGCCCGACATGCGGGCGTTGAACTCGGCGGTGCGGTCGCCCGCGAAGACGAGGTGGGAGTGGGAGTCGACGAAGCCGGGGATCACCGCGCGGCCGGCCGCGTCGTGGGTGGTGTCGGCGGCGGGGGCCTTGGCGGTCGGGCCCGCCCAGGCGATCTTGTCGTTCTCGATGACCAGGGCGGCGTCGTGGATCTGGCCGAGGGGGCCCTCGCCCAGTTCCGGGTTGTTCGTGACCAGGGTGCCGATGTTGGTGATGGCCGTCGTGCGGTTCGTCATGGGTCCTCTCCGTGGGCGGGTGGGGGTTTCCTTCTCCCCCAGCCCGCCCCTTCCCGAAAGTTGGCGCTTCGCGCCGGTGGTCGAGGTCGCGGGGCTCTGCCCCGGGCCCCGCGCCTCAATCGCCGGCGGGGCTTGATCAGTGCAGTGCCGCGATCGCCTCCGTCAAGGCGCCCGCCACGTCGCCCACCCGGACGTGTTCGCCGTCGCGGACCACCACCCGGCCGCCCGTCACCACGTCCGTGACGTCCGCCGCCGTGGCCGCGAAGACGGCCGTCTCCGCGCCGAAGCGTGGGGCGGGGCCCGCCGTGCGGACCGAGTCGAGGCGGATCGTGACCAGGTCGGCCACCGCGCCGGTCTCGATGACGCCCGCGTCGTCCCAGCCCAGGGAGGCGTGACCGTCGGCGGAGGCCGCGCGCAGCAGCGCCGCCGCCGTCCAGTGGCCGCGCGTGCGGGAGCGCAGCCGTTCGTTGAGCTCCATCGCGCGCGCCTCCTCGAACAGGTCGATGACGGCGTGGCTGTCGGAGCCCAGGGAGAGCGGCGAACCCGCCGACTGGAGGGCGGGCGCGGGGCCGATGCCGTCGGCCAGGTCGCGCTCCGTGGTGGGGCACATGCAGGTGCCGGTGCCCGAGCCGCCGATGAGCGCGATGTCCCGGTCCGTGAGGTGGGTGTTGTGCACGCCCGTCGTACGCGCGCTCAACACGCCGTTGTCGGCGAGCAGTTGGGTCGGCGTACAACCGTGCGCGGCCTGGCACGCGTCGTTCTCCGCCGTCTGCTCGGAGAGGTGTACGTGGAGGGGCGCGCGGCGGGCCGACGCCCATTCGGCGACCGTCGACAACTGCGCCGCCGGGACCGCGCGCACGGAGTGCACCGCCGCGCCGATCCGCACGCCCGGACGCTCCTTGAGCAGCGAGGCCCGCTCGGCCCAGGCCTCGGCCGTGCCGTCGCTGAACCGCTGCTGGTGGTGGTCGGGCGCCTTGCCGAAGCCGGACGACAGGTACGCCGTGTCGAGCAGCGTGATCCGGATCCCGGCCTCGTCCGCCGCGGCGATCAGCGCCTCGCCCATCGCGTTCGGGTCGGCGTACGGGGTGCCGCCGGGCGCGTGGTGGAGGTAGTGGAACTCGCCGACGGCGGTGATGCCCGCGAGCGCCATCTCCGCGTACACGGCCCGCGCGAGCCGGTGGTACGAGTCCGGGGTGAGGCGGTCCGCCACCGAGTACATGACCTCGCGCCACGTCCAGAACGTCCCCGAGCCGACCTGCACCGTCGAGCGCAGCGCCCGGTGGAAGGCGTGGCTGTGGGCGTTGGCGAGGCCGGGCACGGTCAGTCCGCGCAGCGCGGTCGCGCCGGGCGGGGGCGCGGCGACGCCCGTGCGGACCGCGGTGAAGCGGCCCTCGTCCGACACGTCGACCGCCACGCCGGGCTCGACGTGCGTGCCGAGCCAGGCGTGTTCCAACCAGTAGGTCGTCGTCACTTGCAGGCCAGCCCTTCCAGTACGTCGGCCAGTGCGCGCACACCCTCCAGGCAGTCGTCCTCGGCCGCGGACTCGGCCGGGGAGTGCGAGACGCCCGTCGGGTTGCGTACGAACAGCATGGCGGTGGGGATCGACTGGGCGAGGATTCCCGCGTCGTGTCCCGCGCCCGTGCCGAGGACGGGGACCTTCAGGTCGGTGTCCTTGCCGAGGATGCGGCCGAGCTCGTCGCGCAGGGCGTCGTCGAACTCGACGATCGGCGTGAACGACTCGCGGGTCAGCGACACGTCGATGCCGTGCGCCTCCGCGTACTCGCGGGCCGCCTTCTCGACGCCGTCGACCGTGGCGTCCAGGGACTCCTGGTCGGCGGCGCGGGAGTCGAGCCAGCCCCGTACGAGCGAGGGGATCGCGTTGACGCCGTTCGGCTCGACCGAGATCTTGCCGAACGTCGCGACCGCGCCCGCCAGTCGGGCCTCGCGGCGGGCCGCCAGGACCGTCTCCGCGTAGGACAGCATCGGGTCGCGGCGGTCGACCAGGCGGGTCGTGCCCGCGTGGTTGGCCTCGCCGCGGAAGTCGAAGCGCCAGCGGCCGTGCGGCCAGATGGAGCTGGCGATGCCGACGGCGTCGCCGGACAGGTCGAGTGCCCTGCCCTGCTCCACGTGCAGCTCGATGAACGCGCCGATGCGGTCGAGGCGTTCGCGGTCGGCGCCGATCGCGTCCGGGTCGTAGCCGGCCCGCTCCATCGCCTGCGGGAGGGTGATCCCGTCGGCGTCCGTGAGCCTGTGGGCCGCCTCGGGGGTGAGGACGCCCGCGGTGAGGCGGGAGCCGACGCAGGCGAGGCCGAAGCGGGCGCCCTCCTCGTCGCCGAAGTTGGTGATCGCGAGCGGCTTGGTGAACTCCGCTCCCCTGCGGCGGAGTTCGTCGAGGGCCGCGAAGGAGGAGACCACGCCGAGGGGGCCGTCGAAGGCGCCGCCGTCGGGGACGGAGTCCAGGTGGGAGCCGGTGACGACGGCGTCGCCTGCCTCCGGGTCGCCGAGCCAGGCCCACTGGTTGCCGTTGCGGTCGACTTCGTAGGTCAGGCCGCGGGATTCGGCCTGTGCCTTGAACCAGGCGCGGCAGTCGGCGTCCGCGGCGGTCCAGGCGTGGCGCCTGTAGCCGCCGGAGTCGGCGTTGCGGCCGATGGGACGGAGGTCCCGCCACATCTCCAAAAAGCTCGAAGGCTCCCCCAACCCGCCCCTTCCCGAAAGGGTGCGCTCCGCGCCAGGAGTTGCGGACTCGGGGCTCTGCCCCGGACCCCGCTGCTCAATCGCCGCAGGGGCTTGATCGAGCGACTCCCCTTGATTGGTACTCACTCGCCCTCCGTCATCGGCACCCGCACCCCGCGCTCACGCGCGACGTCCGCCGCGTGCTCGTAGCCCGCGTCCACGTGGCGGATGACGCCCATCGCCGGGTCGTTCGTCAGGACCCGCTCGATCTTCGCGGCGGCGAGCTCCGTGCCGTCGGCGACGCAGACCTGGCCCGCGTGGATGGAGCGGCCCATGCCGACGCCGCCGCCGTGGTGGAGGGAGACCCAGGACGCGCCGGAGGCCGTGTTGACCAGGGCGTTCAGGAGCGGCCAGTCGGCGATCGCGTCGGAGCCGTCCTTCATGGCCTCCGTCTCGCGGTACGGGGAGGCGACGGAGCCGGAGTCGAGGTGGTCGCGGCCGATGGCGACGGGGGCGGAGAGCTCGCCGCTGGCGACCATCTCGTTGAACTTGAGGCCCGCGCGGTGGCGCTCGCCGTAGCCGAGCCAGCAGATGCGCGCGGGCAGGCCCTCGAAGGAGATGCGCTCAGCCGCCATGTCGAGCCAGCGGTGCAGGTGCTTGTTGTCCGGGAAGAGTTCCTTGATCGCGGCGTCCGTCTTGCGGATGTCCTCCGGGTCGCCGGAGAGGGCGGCCCAGCGGAACGGGCCGAGGCCCTCCTCGAAGAGGGGCCGGATGTGCGCGGGCACGAAGCCGGGGAAGTCGAAGGCGCGGTCGTAGCCGGCCTTGCGGGCCTCGTCGCGGATCGAGTTGCCGTAGTCGAAGACCTCGGCGCCCTTGTCGAGGAAGCCCACCATCGCCTCGACGTGCAGACGCATCGACTGCCGCGACCGCTCGGTGAAGCCGGCCGGGTCCGCCTCGCGCTCCTTGTCCCAGTCCTCGACGGAGATGCCGACGGGGAGGTACGCGAGCGGGTCGTGGGCGGAGGTCTGGTCCGTGACGATGTCGATGGGGGCGTCGCGGCGCAGCAGCTCGGGGAAGATCTCCGCGGCGTTGCCGACGACGCCGATGGACAGGCCGCGGCGCTCGTCGCGGGCCTGGACCGCCAGCTCCAGGGCGTGGTCGAGGTTGTCGGCCTTGACGTCGAGGTAGCGGGTGCCGATGCGGCGGTCGATGCGGGTCTCGTCTACGTCGACGCAGATCGCGACGCCCTCGTTCATGGTGACGGCGAGCGGCTGCGCGCCACCCATGCCGCCGACGCCGGCGGTGAGGGTGATGGTGCCGGCCAGCGAGCCGCCGAACTTCTTGCGGGCGACCGCGCCGAAGGTCTCGTACGTGCCCTGGACGATGCCCTGCGAGCCGATGTAGATCCACGAGCCGGCCGTCATCTGGCCGTACATCATGAGGCCCTCGGCCTCCAGCTTGCGGAACTCCTCCCAGTTGGCCCAGTCGCCGACCAGGTTGGAGTTGGCGAGCAGCACGCGCGGCGCCCACTCGCTGGTGCGCAGCACGCCGACCGGCTTGCCGGACTGGACGAGGAGGGTCTCGTCCGCCTTCAGCGTCTTCAGCGTGCGCACGATCGCGTCGTACGCCTCCCAGGACCGGGCCGCCTTGCCGGTGCCGCCGTACACGACGAGCTTGTCGGGGTGCTCGGCGACCTCCCCGTCGAGGTTGTTCATGAGCATCCGCAGGGCGCCCTCCTGCTGCCACCCGAGGGTGTTCAGCTCGGTGCCGCGCGGGGCTCGTACGGGGCGGGGTCCTGACATCTGCGGCCTCCTGAGGTGCGTAGCCAACGACTGTTCAGTCTTCTATTCACATCCTGGCGACATGAATAGGTCTAGTCAAGAGCCGTCCCGGGGAATCCCTACCTCCTACGCGGAACACCACCTACGCACCTCGCGGGAGCACCAGTGACGACTGCGACGACCGACACCCCGCTGCACCGGGCCATCGGCCCGAAACTCCTGATCCTGTTCGTGGTCGGCGACATCCTGGGCACCGGCATCTACGCCACCACCGGAAAGGTCGCCGGAAAGGTCGGCGGCGCGCTGTGGCTGCCGTTCGCGATCGGGTTCGTCGTGGCGCTGCTGACCGCCGCCTCGTACGTGGAGCTCGTCGGCAAGTACCCGAAGGCGGCCGGCGCGGCGCTGTACGCGCAGAAGGCGTTCAAGGTGCCGTTCCTGACCTTCATCGTCGCCTTCATGGTGATGTGCTCGGGGCTCTCGTCCGCGAGCGCCGCCGCCCGCGCGTTCAGCGGCGACTACCTGGGCGAACTGACGAACGGCGCGCTGCCGCCCACCCTGATCGCCATCCTCTTCGTGCTCGCGCTCGCCGCGCTGAACCTGCGGGGCGTGAGCGAGTCGGTGAAGGCGAACGTGGTGCTGACCCTCGTCGAGCTGACGGGCCTGGTCGTCATCCTCGCCATCGGCGCGTACGCCGTCCTGACCGGCGGCGGGGAGCCCTCGCGGCTGACCGACGTCGAGACGGGCGGCACCGGGTTCGCCCTGATGACCGGGGTACTGGGGGCGACGGCGCTGGGCTTCTTCGCGTTCGTCGGCTTCGAGGACTCGGTGAACATGGCCGAGGAGACCAAGGACCCGACCCGCACCTTCCCGCGCGCGATCTTCCTCGGCGTCACCATCACCGGCACCATCTACGTGCTCGTCGCGCTGGTGTCCTCACTGCTCGTGGACTACAAGGTGCTCGAGTCGTCGAGCGGTCCGCTGCTCGAGGTGGTGAAGGCCGGCGGCGTCGACTTCCCGCACAAGCTGTTCGCGCTGATCGCGCTGTTCGCCGTCACGAACTCGGCGCTCATCAACATCATGATGGCCTCGCGGCTCTGCTACGGGATGGCCAACGAGCGGATCCTGCCGCGCGCGATGGGCCGCGTGCTGCCCGGCCGGCGCACGCCCGTCGTGGGCATCGTCTTCGTGTCACTGCTCGCCGTGGGGCTCGTGTCGACCGGGGAGATCGAGGGGCTCGGCGACACCACCTCGTTCCTGCTGCTGTGCGTGTTCGCGGTGGTCAACGTCGCCGTGCTCGTGCTGCGCAGGGACCGGGTCGACCACCGGCACTTCCGCGCGCCGACGATCGTGCCGGTGCTCGGCGCGATCACCGCGCTGATCCTCGCGAGCCCGCTCGCCGACCGGCCGGCCGAGGTCTACATCCGGGCGGGCGTGCTCATCGCCATCGGGATCGCGCTGTGGGCCGTGAACAAGGTGGTGATGAAGGCCCACGGCGAGAGCACCGGGAGCCGGTCCGCCGATCTTCACAAGTGAGGGCGGGCGGTCTTCACACGGACCGTTGGTCACCACGATGGCCTGAATGCGCCTTTTTTCGAGGTCAGTTGGCGAATTGTAGCCACCCACCGAATGTTCCACCGGAAAATGCCAGAAGCCTCACCTGGCCCTCGTACGTTGCGTAGCGTCGCCGTCACATGTGCACCAGTGGCACACAAAGTGGCGATCGGGTGGGGAGGTTCAGGGGTGCCCGGTATCGACGAGTGCCTCCTGGAGGCCATGCGGCTTCCGGGGGCTCGCGGCGCCTCCGTCGTCGACTGGACCAGCGGGCTCGCCCTGGGCGCGGTCGGCGACTCGCGCAACGGGGACCACGAGGAGGGCGCGGCCGAGACCGCCGAGCTGGCCAGGCTCGCCGCCGAGCACCTCGCCTTCGCGCCCGTCGACGGCAGTCCTGCCGCCGACAAGGCGCCGCCCGTCGAGGACGTCATCGTCACCAACCGCGACGGCTACCACCTGCTGCGCTTCGTGCGGACCACCTTCGACAGCAGCGTCTTCGTGCACCTGTGGCTGGACCGCGCCGAGGGCAATCTGGCGCTCGCCCGGATCAGGCTCGCGGACATCGCCGACCGGATGGTGCTCGGATGACCGCCGACACCGCGGGCGTCTCCCCGATGCTGACCCGGCTCGCCGACGAGCAGGCGACCGGGGCCCTGATCCGGGAGCACGGCACCCTCTATCTGGCGGACGGCCGGGTCGTGCACGCCGAGTCGCCCGCGACGCCGGGCATGGACGTGCTGCTCACGGCGGGCGGCGCGGTGCGGGCCGACGGCTGGTCGGAGGCCGTGGACCGGGCGGGCGCGCGGCAGCGCGTGGGGCGCTACCTCGTCGAACAGGGCAGGCTCACCGCCGGCGCGCTCGAACTGTGCCATCTGGGCGCCCTGTTCGACGCCGCGTACTTCACGCTCGCGCCGAGCAGCGGGCCGAGCCGGTTCCGGTACGGCGTCTCGCACTGGTTCGGGGCGGTGCGGCCCGTGCCGGTCGCGGCCGTCGAGCGGGAGACGCTGCGCCGCCGCGAGCTGCTGCGCCGGATATGGCCCGAGCCCGACACCGACACGGCGCCGCTGCGTCGCACGCCGGGCGGCGGCCCCACGGTGCCGCCCCGCAGGCGCCGCGTCCTCGACCTCGTCGACGGGACCCGCACCGCTTCGCAGATCGCCCTCGCCCTGGGCAGGCCCGCCTTCCACACCCTCGTCGACCTGCGGCGGCTCGCCGCGGGCGGGCTCGTGGCCGCGGTCCCCGAACCGCCCCCGCGGCCCGTGCCGCCTCCGGAGCTCGCCGTGGACAGCCCCGACGTGGCCCTGCTGCACCGGCTGCGGGCCGGCCTGGAGGCCCTGTGAGACGACTGCTGCGCTCCTCGCGCTCCCCCGATCCGCGCACCGAAAGGAGACCTCCGATGGCCGACGAGGTCGAACTCCTCGCCGAACTCCAGCGGTTGAGAGTCCGCGTCCCCCAGCTCACGGGCGCGCTCGTCGCCAGCGTCGACGGCCTGGTGCTCGCCGGGGACACCCCGGGCGTCGAGCCGGAGAGCGTCGCCGCGCTGACCGCGTCCGCGCTCGGCGTCGCCCAGCGCCTCGCCGACGCCACCGGTCAGGGCGCCTTCCGCGAGCTCCTGGTGCGCGGCGCCGAGGGCTACATCGCGACGTACGCGGCCGGGGAAGCGGCCGTCCTCACCGTGCTCGCCGAGGACCGTGCCAACGTCGGGCGGCTGCACCTCGAAGGCCGCCGCGCGGGCGCCCGGATCGGCGAACTCGTCGGCGCCGTCGAGGAGTCGGCGCCCCGCACCCGCGGCCGGGCCCGCGCCCGCAAGCCGCCCGCCACCACGACCACCACCACGGAGACCGGCCTCCCGGTCCGCCGGCCCACCAGTCCGCCGCCGCAGCCGACGCCTTGAGCGGCCGCGCGAAGCACCGGAAACCACATACCAAGAAGGGAACCACCACCATGGCCAACACCGACGCCGCACTCAAGGACGCCCTCGCGTCCATCGAGGGAGCCACCGCCGCGGCCCTCGTCGACTACACCAGCGGCATGGCCCTCGGCACCATCGGCGGCTCCAAGAGCTTCGACCTGGAGGTCGCCGCGGCAGGCAACACCGACGTCGTCCGCGCCAAGCTGCGCACGATGGAGCACCTGGGCATCCAGGACGAGATCGAGGACATCCTCATCACGCTCGGCGGCCAGTACCACCTGATCCGCCTGCTCAAGGGGCGCGGCGGGAACGGGCTCTTCCTGTACCTGGTGCTCGACAAGGCCCGCGCCAACCTGGCGATGGCCCGCCACCAGCTGAAGAAGATCGAGAACGAGCTGGAGGTCTGAGAGCGCACGAGGGGGCGCCGCGCCGGTGCGATCCCGGCGCGGCGCCCCCTCGTGCCGCTACCCCTCCCAGTCCGACTCCTCGCGCTCCCTGCGCTCCCGCCGTCGTACGGGACTCCACCGCACGGCGTGCAGTCCGTTCACGCCGACGATCCCGGCCCAGGCCACGAAGAGCCCGGCGAGACCCGCGTTGACGACCGCGATCGCGGACAGCGGGATGGCGAGGACGAGCGAGACCACGGCGAAGCCGAAGCGCTCGCCCCAGTTCTCCGCGCCGGAGTCGCGGGCGCCACGGGCCACGGTGATCCGGTGCTCGGCCAGTTGTCGCCGCACCCTGCGGTCGACGACGGTGTCGAGCCGCTGCTCGACCTTGTCGAGGAACGATTCGACGAGCGCCGGCTCGTACTCCTCACCGAGATCCCTGCGCGCGTGCAGGGTGGCGTCGAGTTCCTTCTTGAGTTCGGCGTCGCGTGTGCGCTCGCGGGCTTCCATGCTCCTCGACGTTACGGAGCCGTGGCCCCCACCGCAGTAGGGCTATCCCCCGTCTTCTCACTGGGCCACGCCCCCGCACCCCGCCGGGCCAGCAGCCAGTACAGGGCGGCCGGGACGACGAGCCCCACGATCCACGAGATGTCGGCGCCGCCGAGCGGCCCGACGAGCGGCCCGGTGTAGAAGGCGGTGGCGAGGAACGGCAGCTGGGCGAGGAGCCCGATGCCGTAGACGACGAGCGCGTCCCAGCGCCAGGCGCCGTAGCGGCCGTTCGGGTCGGAGAGCGCCGGCAGGTCGTAGCGCTCCCGGGAGATCAGGTAGTAGTCGACCAGGTTGATCGCCGACCAGGGCGTGAAGAACGTCAGCAGGAACAGCAGGAAGTCCTTGAACGAGGTCAGGAAGCTGTCCTTGCCGGCGAGGGCCACCACGGTGCCCGCGACCATGATGATCCCGATGTAGACCGCGCGCCCACGCTGCGAGAGCACCCGCTGCCCGCGGAAGCCGCTGATGCCGGTGACCATCGACATGAAGCCGCCGTACGTGTTGAGGACGTTGACGGTGAGCTTGCCGAGCGCGATCACGAAGTAGAAGAACGAGGCCGCGAGGCCCGCGCCGCCGAGCGAGACGACGTAGCCGACCTGGTTGTCGATGAACTTCTCGCCCGCGCTCGCCGCGACGAGCACGCCGAACGCCATGGACCACTGCGAGCCGAGCGCGGACCCGGCGAGCGTCCACCAGAAGGTGGCCTTGCCGCTCGTCGTACGCGGCAGATAGCGCGAGTAGTCGGCGACGTACGGGCCGAAGGCGAGCTGCCAGGAGGCCGAGAGGGAGACGGCGAGCAGGAACATCGGCAGCGAGAAGTGCGCGTCGGAGAGCAGCGACCCGACGTCGACACGGTCGAAGAGCCGCACGCCGAGGTAGACGAAGGCGAGCGCGCAGACGACGCTCGCGACCCGCCCGAGGACGTGGATGACGCGGTAGCCGACCGTCGCCACGACCCCCGTGACCAGCGCGAACACGATGATGCCGGTCGTGTCGTTCGTGTGCGTCAGCTGCGCCGTGGCCTGCCCGGCGAGCACGGTGCCGCTGGCGAAGAAGCCGACGTACATCAGGATCACGAGGAGCAGCGGGACGACCGCGCCCTTCACACCGAACTGCGCCCGGGACTGGATCATCTGCGGCAGCCCGAGCTTCGGCCCCTGCGCCGAGTGCAGCGCCATGACGGCGCCGCCGAGCAGGTTGCCGAGGACGAGCCCGATCAGCGACCAGACCACGTCGCCGCCGAAGACGACGGCGAGCGCGCCGGTGACGACGGCCGTGATGTGGAGATTCGCGCCGAGCCAGAGCGTGAACTGGTTGAACGCGCTGCCGTGCCGTTCGCTGTCCGGCACGACGTCGATGGAGTGCTTCTCCACTACCGCTGCGGCCATGCGATGGCCTCCTTACTTCTTGCCGAGCCCGTGGCGGCGCGCGTAGTCGTTCGCGACGTCCTCGGGGTCCTTCTTGTCCTTGTCCACGAGCCGGTTCAGCTCGGTGAGGTCCTCGGTCGTCAGCACGTTGCCGAGGCGGGCCAGTGCCTTGCGGACGGTCGAGTCGGCCTTGCGGTCGGCGATCAGCGGGACGACGTGCTGACCGGGGACCAGGTTCTTGGGGTCGGTGAGGACGACCCAGTGGTTGGCGGCGATGTCGGTGTCGGTGGTGAACAGGTTCGCCACGTCGACATCGCCCTTCTTCAGGGCGCCCTTCACCAACGGGCCCGAGGAGTCGAGGGACTTGAACTCCTTGAACTCGACGCCGTACACGTCCTTGAGACCGACGGCGCCGACCTGCCGCTTCTTCACCTCGGGCGCGGCGCCTATGACGAGCTTCCCGTTGTGCTGCGCGAGATCGGCGAGCGACTTCAGCTTGTACTTCTCCGCGGTCTCGCGGGTCACCACGAACGCGTCGGAGTCCTCGGCCATCCCGTACGGGAGGATCTGGAGTCCCGCCGGGAGCACCATGGCGAGCGCGTTCTGCATCTCGCCCTCCTCGGTCGCCTTCGACGTGGTGTCGAGGTAGTGCAGGAGGGCGCCCTGGTACTCGGGCAGCAGGTCGATGTCGCCGCCCTTGAGGGCGGGGATGAGGATCTCGCGGGTGCCGAGGTTCGGCCGCACGCTCGTCTTCACTCCGGCGGCCTCCAGCACGGCCGCGTACAGATACCCGAGGACCTGGTTCTCGGTGAAGTTGGCGGTGCCGATGGTGACGCCCTTCTTGCTGGAGCCACCGCCCGCGAGCGAACCGCCCTGCTGGTCGAGCGAGGTGATGCCGCTGGAGCAGGCGGCGAGCGCGGGGACGGAGGCCGCGGCGGCGAGCCCGCCGAGGAGGGTGCGTCGGTTCATGGTGCTCATCTGGCCTGCTCCTAGGCGGACTTGAGGGTGGAGGGACGGTGACGGAAGAGGAGCCGCTGGAGCCCGGACAGCGCGAGGTCGAGCACGACGGCGACGACCGCAACGAGCACGGCCCCGCCGAGCACCTGCACGAGATCCCGCTGGGCGAGCCCGTCGAAGACGTAGCGGCCGAGCCCGCCGAAGGAGACGTACGCGGCGATGGTGGCGGTCGCGACGACCTGGATCAGCGCGAGCCGGAGCCCGGTCATGATCAGCGGCAGCGCCAGCGGCAGCTCGACCTGGAACAGCACCTGATGGGCCTTCATCCCCTGCCCGCGCGCGGCGTCCCGCACCTCGGGGTCGACGGCGGTCATCCCCGCGTACGTGTTGGTGACGATGGACGGCACGGCGAGGGCGACGAGCGCGATGTAGACGGGCCACATCGAAAGCCCGCTCGCCAGGAACACCAGCACGACGAGCCCGACCGTGGGCAGCGCCCGCCCGAACGACGACAGATTGATGGCGATGAAGGCGCCGCGCCCGGTGTGCCCGATCAGCAGCCCCACCGGCAGGGCGATGGCGGCGGCGACGAGCGTGGCGAGCAGCGAGTACTGGAGGTGCTCGGCGATCCGCGTCGCGATGCCGTCGCTGCCGGACCACTGCTCCCCGCTGACGAGCCAGGACCCGAGATTCTTGAACAGTTCGTACATGCCTCAGGCCCTCCGGGTCCGATTGCGGGTCCACGGGGTGAGCAGCCGCTGCACGCCGACGAGCAGCGCGTCCGCGACGAGCGCGAGCAGCAGGGTCAGCACGACGCCGACGATCACCGGGGTCGGGAAGTTCCGCTGGAACCCGTCCGTGAACAGCTGGCCGAGCCCGCCGTCGCCGATGTACGTCGCCACGGACACGAGCGAGATGGCCATCACGGTGGCGATCCGCACGCCCGCCATGATCACGGGCAGCGCGAGCGGCAGCTCCACGGTGAGCAGCGTCCGCATCGGCCGCGTCCCCATCGCCTTCGCGGCCTCCTTCGTCTTCGCGGGCACGGAGTCGAGCCCCTCGACGGTGTTCCGCAGCAGGACGACGAGCGTGTAGATCGTCAGGCCGATGACGGTGGTGGTGCGGGTGAGCCCGGAGACGGGCAGCAGCAGCACGAACACGGCGATGGACGGAATGGTGAACAGCACGTTCGACATCCCGAGCAGAAACCCGCGCAGCGCCCGCACCCGATGTGCGACGACGGCGAGCGGCAGGGATATCAGCAACCCGAACAGCACGGCGCTGAGGGCGGCTTGGAGGTGGGAGAGGGTGAGGGTGACGAGATCGGATTGATGTTCCCCGATCCAATTCCAGTCGACGTTCATGCGGTGCCGCCCACTTCAAGCCCGGCGGGGGTCGGGCCGGAGCCCCGGGACGTCACGCCCGACTGGGCGGAAAGGTGCGCCTGGCCCGACCGCGCGTGGACGTCGTCCCGCGACGACACCCCCGTGAACACCCCGTCCGCGTCCACCCGGACGACCAGACCCACGGGCGACGCCACGGACTCGTTCAGCGCCGACAACAGCGAGTCCCCGTCGCGGAGCGCCCGCACGGGGGACTCCGCCGAACCGTCCCGCTCGCGCCACGCCACCGGCCGCCGCGCCCCGTCGAGGACCAGCTCCCAGGGGCCGCCGTCCGGCGCGGAGCCCTGCGGCACATCGGCCAACGTTGTCAGCGACAACAGCTTCAGCCCCCGCTCGGCCCCCAGGAAGTCCGCCACGAACTCGTCGGCCGGCCGCGCCAGCAGCTCCTCCGGCGGAGCGCACTGCACGAGGTGCCCGCCCTCCCGGAACACCGCGATCCGGTCCCCGAGCCGCACCGCCTCGTCGATGTCGTGCGTGACGAACACGATGGTCTTGCTCAACTCGGTCTGGAGCCGCAGCAGTTCGTCCTGGAGCTGCGTCCGCACGACGGGGTCGACCGCCCCGAACGGCTCGTCCATCAGCAGCACCGGCGGATCCGCCGCGAGCGCCCGCGCGACGCCCACCCGCTGCTGCTGCCCGCCGGACAGCTGGTGCGGGTACCGCTTGCCCATCTCGGCCGAGAGCCCGACCCGTTCGAGCAGTTCACCGGCCGCGGCCCGCGCCTTCTTGCGCCCCCAGCCCAGCAGCAGCGGCACCGTGGCGACGTTGTCGAGGACCGTGCGGTGCGGGAAGAGCCCCGCCTGCTGGATCACGTAGCCGATGGAGCGCCGCAGCTCGGCGGCGTCCTGCGCGAGGACGTCGCGCCCGCCGACCCGGATCGTGCCGGAGGTGGGCTCGACCATACGATTGATCATCCGGAGGCTGGTCGTCTTGCCGCAGCCCGACGACCCGACGAAGACGGTCACGCCCCCTTCCGGCATGTCGAGCGAGAGATCGTGCACCGCCGTCGTGCCGTTCGGGAACCGCTTGTGGACCGCTTCGAACTGGATCATGGAGCGCCTCTGGAGTCCTCTTGCCCGGCCTGCATACCGTCATGCAGAGTTCTCGGTACGTGAATAACTTGTCAATGCCTCCGCGTGAATCCTCGGTAAATCCCCTTGTCGGGACCGCACTGTGAGACACGGGGAGCCCCTTTTGGGGGCGTCGGCGACCGTTGATCACCCTTCGAGGAGGAACAGTCCGTGATGTCCCAGCAGGACCCGTCGGTCCCCCCGGTCGTCGTGCTCGACGGTCACGGCCTCCCCGTGGCCGACGTCGTCCGCCTCGCCCACGGAACCGCCCGCCCGGTCGCCGGCACCGACGCCATGCGGCGCGTGGAGGACTCCTGGAACGCGGCGCGGGAGATCGCCGCGTGGGGCAGGGTCTACGGCCGCTCCACCGGCGTCGGCGCCAACCGCAGCGAGGACGTCCCCACGGACGCCGCAGCCGACCACGGCCTGCGCCTGCTGCGCAGCCACGCGGGCGCGATCGGCGACGAACTGCCGGAGCGCGAGGTGCGCGCGATGCTCGCGGTCCGGGCGAACCAGCTGCTGGCCGGCGGCGCGGGCCTGCGCCCCACGGTCGTCACGGCCCTGTGCGAGGCCCTGGAGGCGGGCGCGTACCCGGCGGTCAACGAGCACGGCTCGGTCGGCACCGGAGACATCGCCCCGCTGTCCCAGATGGGCCTCGCCCTGGCCGGCGAGCACCCGTGGCGCGGCACGGGCACCCCGCCCAAGCCGCAGCCGCTGGACAACAACGACGCCCTCGCCCTGATCTCCTCCAACGCCCTCACCCTCGGCCAGGCCGCCCTCGCCCTGCACGAGCTGCGCGATCTGCTCGCGGCGACGCACCTCGTGGCCGCCCTGAGCCTGCTCGCCGTCGACGGCTCCTACGAGGCGTACGCGCTGCCGGTGCACGAGTCGCGGCGCCACAAGGGCAGCTTCGACGTGGCGGCCCGGATGCGGGAGATCCTCGGCGCCGACGACCGCCCGACGCCCCCGCTCGGCCGGATCCAGGACCCGTACGGCTTCCGCTGCGTGCCGCAGATCCACGGGCCCGCGCAGGACGCGGCGGACGCCCTGGAGGACGTCCTCACGGTGGAGATCAACGCGGCGGCGGAGAACCCGCTGATCTCGTACACGGACATGGCGGCCTACCACCACGGCGGCTTCTACCTGGCCCAGCTCGCCCTCGCGCTCGACCACTTCCGGCTCGCGATCAGCCAGGTCGCCCGCCTCTCGACGTCCCGGCTCTCCACCCTCAACGAGCCGGCGTTCACCCGCCTGCGCCCGTTCCTCGCGGACGGCGAACCGGCCTCGTCCGGCGTGATGATCCTGGAGTACGCCGCCGGCGGCGCCCTCGCCGACCTGCGCGCCTTCTCGGCGCCCGCCTCGCTCGGCCACGCGGTGCTCTCGCGCGGCGTCGAGGAGCAGGCCAGCTTCGCTTCCCTGGCGGCCCGTCAGACCCTGCGGGTGTGCGCGGCGTTCCGCCAGGTGGTGGGCTGCGAACTGGTCGCGGCGGTGCGGGCGCTGCGGCTGCGCGACCTGCGCCCCGACGCGGATCTTCCGGTGGGCCGGGCCTTCGAGCTGGCGTCGGAGGAGCTGTCGGCGGAGATCGCGGACCGGCCGCTGACGGAGGACGTGGAGCGGGCGGCCCGACTGCTGACACGATTCGTCGGGCCGCAGGGCCCTGGCTCCACCGGGCCGCACTGAATAGAATCATGCACGATTCTGGACCGCTGAATGGACCGGCAGGAGACATGAGCGAGCGCACGGACAGCACATCGGGCGGCACGGCGACGCACAGCCCCGCCGCCCGCCTCCAGACTCTCTTCGAGGGGCACCGCCTCACCCCGACCCAGCGGCGCATCGCGCACTGCATGGTGCGGCGCGCGGGCGACGTGCCGTTCCTGTCGTCCGTGGAGCTGGCCGAGCTCGCCGGGGTGAGCCAGCCGTCCGTGACCCGGTTCGCCGTCGCGCTCGGCTTCGACGGCTACCCGGCGCTGCGCAAGCACCTGCGCGAGACGGCCCCCGCCGAACCGGCGGGCTCGTCGAAGGCGAACGAGTACCAGCAGGCCGTGCAGGCCGAGATCGCCAATCTGCGGCACCTCGCCGAGCTGCTGGCCGACCCGGAGCCGGTCGAGCGGGCGGGCCGGCTACTCGCCGCGTCCCCGACGCTGCCCGTGCTCGGGCTGCGCGCCGCCGCCTCCCAGGCGTTCGGCTTCGCGTACTTCGCGGCGAAGGTCCACCCCGACATGCGCCTGCTCGACGAGGGCGGCAGCATGCTCGCCGACCGCATCGACGCGGCCGTCCGCGCGGGCGCCACGACCCTGCTGTGCTTCGCGCTCCCCCGCCACCCGCGCGAGGTCGTCGACACCCTCGCGTACGCGAAGGAGGCGGGCCTGACGGTCGTCACGGTCGCCGACTCCGCGTTCGCGCCGGTCGCCCGCCACTCCGATCTGCTGCTGCCCGCCGCGGTCGGCACGGGCCTCGCCTTCGACACGGCGTGCGCGCCGATGCTGCTCGGGCGGGTGCTGCTCGAGGCGATGTGCGACGGGCTGCCGCAGGCGCAGGCGCGCCTCGAGGAGTTCGACGTACGGGCCGCGGAGCGCGGCCTCTTCGTGGAGTAACCCTCGTACGGGAGAGGCGAGTTGCGCGGGGACCGCCGCACCCCCGTGAACGGGGGGCGGGACGACGGCGGTCCCCGCGAGGGGCGTGCTCCGGGTCAGGCCGGTGGCGCGCCCTGGGCGTCCTTGGAGGTCCGGGAGCCGCTCCGGAGTTCCTGACGCCGCTCGCTGCCGGGTGAGGCGGGGAGCCGCTCCCGCCCCCTTCCGACATCCACCAATGTGCCGGACCCGTGTTAAGCCGGTGCTGCGCGCACGTGTCGCGCTCGTACCGTTTTCGCGAACCGGCGGATCCGCTACTTCGTGCCGGTCCTCGCGAGGAACGACAGCAGGTCCTGACGGCTCACCACACCCGTCGGCCGCCCGTCGACCAGCACGATCGCCGCGTCGGCCGCACCCAGCACGTTCATCAGGTCCGCGACCGGCTCGCCGGAGCCGACCTGCGGCAGCGGCGCCGACATGTGCTTCTCCAACGGGTCGTTCAGGGAAGCCCGTTGGGTGAACAGCGCGTCGAGCAGCTCACGCTCCACCACCGACCCGATGACCTCGGCGGCCATCACGTCCGGGTGCCCCGCACCCGGCTTCACGATCGGCATCTGCGACACCCCGTACTCGCGCAGTACGTCGATGGCCTCGCCGACCGTCTCCTCCGGGTGCATGTGGACCAGCGAGGGCAGCGCGCCGCCCTCCTTGTCCTTGAGCACGTCGCCGACGCGCGCGCTCGGACCGGCGTCCTCCAGGAAGCCGTAGTCCGCCATCCAGTCGTCGTTGAAGATCTTCGACAGGTAGCCGCGGCCGCTGTCCGGCAGCAGCACGACCACGATGTCGTCGGGGCCGAGCCGCTCCGCGACGCGCAGCGCCGCCATCACCGCCATGCCGCAGGAGCCGCCGACGAGCAGCCCCTCCTCCTTGGCGAGACGCCGCGTCATCTGGAACGAGTCCTTGTCGGAGACCGCGACGATCTCGTCCGCGATCTCCCGGTCGTAGGCGCTCGGCCAGAAGTCCTCGCCGACACCCTCGACGAGATACGGCCGCCCCGAGCCGCCCGAGTACACCGAGCCCTCCGGGTCGGCGCCGATGACCTTGACCCGCCCGTCGCTCGCGTCCTTCAGATAGCGCCCTGTGCCCGAGATGGTGCCGCCGGTGCCGACGCCCGCGACGAAGTGGGTGATCCGCCCGTCGGTCTGCTCCCACAGCTCGGGGCCGGTCGAGTGGTAGTGCGACTCGGGGTTGTGCGGGTTGCTGTACTGGTCCGGCTTCCAGGCGCCGGGCGTCTCACGGACGAGGCGGTCCGAGACGTTGTAGTACGAGTCCGGGTGCTCGGGATCCACCGCCGTCGGGCAGACCACCACCTCGGCGCCGTACGCCCGCAGCACATTGATCTTGTCCGTGGAGACCTTGTCCGGGCAGACGAAGATGCACTTGTAGCCCTTCTGCTGGGCCACCATGGCGAGGCCGACGCCGGTGTTGCCGCTGGTGGGCTCGACGATGGTGCCGCCGGGCTTCAGCTCACCGCTCTTCTCGGCCGCCTCGATCATGCGCAGCGCGATGCGGTCCTTCACGCTGCCGCCGGGGTTGAAGTACTCGACCTTGGCCAGGACGGTCGCCCGCAGCCCCTTGGTCACTTGGTTGAGCCTCACCAGCGGGGTGTTGCCGACGAGGTCGATCATCGAATCGTGGATGCGCACCGTGGTCTCCGGGTTCTCCTCCGTAATGGTGTCGCCAGGGTAAGGCGCACACCGCCGACCTTGTCCCTTCATCCGGCGTTGCGATTGGCCGACAGGGATAACGGGGCAAGGAGTTCATGTAGCCGTAAATGAGTCGCAGAGGCAGGTGGCCGCGGAACATGTCGAGCAGGGCGAGGGTGGCACGGCGGATCGCAGCGGGCGCGGCGTACGGCGGCGGCGGGATCGGGCTGCTCGGCGCGGCGACCGTGGGCGTGCTGCTCGCGGAGGTGCAGATGGCCCGCCGTCAGGTCGGCAACCACGGGCCCGACCCGGTGCGGGTGCCGACGGCGGACGGTGTGTACGGGCGCCGGATGTACGGGCCGCGGGACGGGGAACCGCTGCGCTTCCTGATGCTCGGCGACTCGACGGCCGCCGGGCAGGGCGTGCACCGGGCGGGACAGACGCCGGGCGCGCTGCTGGCGTCCGGGCTCGCGGCGGTGGCGGAGCGGACGGTGGAGCTGCGCAATGTGGCGCTGCCGGGGGCACGCTCGGACGACCTGGACCGGCAGGTGCCGCTGGGGCTCGCCGATCCCCAGTGGCAGCCCGACGTCTGCGTGATCATGATCGGCGCGAACGACGTCACGCACCGGATGCCGGCCACGAAGTCCGTACGTCACCTGTCCGCGGCCGTCCGCCGACTGCGCACGGCGGGCGCGGAGGTGGTGGTCGGCACGTGCCCCGATCTGGGCTCGGTCGAGCCGGTGCAGCAGCCGCTGCGCTGGCTGGCCCGGCGTGCGTCGCGGCAGCTCGCGGCGGCACAGACCATCGGGACGGTCGAGCAGGGCGGGCGGACGGTGTCGCTGGGCGACCTCCTCGGCCCCGAGTTCGCGGCGAACCCCCGCGAACTCTTCGGCCCCGACAACTACCACCCCTCGGTGGAGGGCTACGCCACGGCGGCCATGGCGGTGCTCCCCACGCTGTGCGCCGCGCTCGGCCTCTGGCCGGAGGAGGAGCGCCCCGACGTCTCCCGTGCGGAGGGCTTCCTGCCGGTGGCCCACGCGGCGGCGAAGGCCGCGCAGGAGGGCGGCACGGAGGTCGCCGCCGCGATGCCGACCGGTCCCCGGGGACCGTGGGCCCTCCTCAAGCGGCGCCGCCGCCGCCGGGTCACGACGGAGGAACCGGTCTCCCCCTCCACCGCCTGACCGTCCCTACGCCACGGGGCTCCGCCCCGGACCCCGCGCCTCAATCGCCGGCGGGGCTTGAATGCGCCAATTCGAGCCCCTGCGGCGATTGAGCAGCGGGGTCCGGGGCAGAGCCCCGCGACGTGAGGGCGGGTGGGCGCGTCAACAAAAACCGGTCAACCCCGTGGAACGCTGAGCAAGCGCTTAGTAAAGTGCGGTGGGGGTCACACCCCTGGACCGGTGACCCGGGCTGTACGTGCGGGTAACTTCCCTCACGGTCAGCCGTAACGAAACCCTTGGAGCCGTGATGCCCGAAGCAGTGATCGTCTCAGCCGCCCGCTCCCCCATCGGCCGCGCCTTCAAGGGCTCGCTGAAGGACCTGCGCCCCGACGACCTGACCGCAACGATCATCCAGGCCGCCCTCGCCAAGGTCCCCGAGCTCGACCCGCGCGACATCGACGACCTGATGCTCGGCTGCGGCCTCCCCGGCGGCGAGCAGGGCAACAACCTCGGCCGCATCGTCGCGGTGCAGATGGGCATGGACCACCTCCCGGGCTGCACCATCACCCGGTACTGCTCCAGCTCGCTCCAGACGACCCGCATGGCGCTGCACGCCATCAAGGCCGGCGAGGGCGACGTCTTCATCTCGGCCGGCGTCGAGATGGTGTCCCGCTTCGCGAAGGGCAACTCCGACTCGCTGCCCGACACCCACAACCCGTTCTTCGCCGAGGCCGAGGCCCGCACCGCCGAGGTCGCGACCCAGGAGAACACCACCTGGCACGACCCCCGCGAGGACGGCCTGGTCCCGGACGCGTACATCGCGATGGGCCAGACCGCCGAGAACCTGGCCCGCCTGAAGGGCATCACCCGCGAGGACATGGACGCCTTCGGCGTGCGCTCGCAGAACCGCGCCGAGGAAGCCATCAAGAACGGCTTCTGGGAGCGCGAGATCACCCCGGTGACGACCCCCGACGGCACCGTCGTGTCGAAGGACGACGGCCCCCGCGCCGGCGTCACCCTCGAGGGCGTCTCGGGCCTCAAGCCCGTCTTCCGCCCCGACGGCCTGGTCACGGCCGGCAACTGCTGCCCGCTGAACGACGGCGCCGCCGCCCTCGTGATCATGTCGGACACCAAGGCCCGCGAGCTCGGCCTGACCCCGCTCGCCCGCGTCGTCTCCACCGGCGTCTCCGGCCTGTCCCCCGAGATCATGGGCCTCGGCCCGGTCGAGGCCAGCAAGCAGGCGCTGAAGCGCGCCGGTCTCGGCGTGAACGACATCGACCTGGTCGAGATCAACGAGGCGTTCGCCGCGCAGGTCATCCCCTCGTACCGCGACCTGGGCATCGACGAGGACCGGCTGAACGTGAACGGTGGCGCCATCGCCGTCGGCCACCCCTTCGGCATGACCGGCGCCCGGATCACCGGCACGCTGATCAACTCGCTCCAGTTCCACGACAAGCAGTTCGGTCTGGAGACGATGTGTGTGGGCGGTGGACAGGGCATGGCGATGGTCATCGAGCGCCTGAGCTGACCCTCCCGGACCCCGGCGGTCTATCCGTTCGTGATCCAATCTCCCCCAGGATGTGACGTGCATCTCGGGGGAGATTCGTTTTCGCAGGTCAACCCCGTTCCCACCCCATATCGGGGCTAAACACCCGCCAAAAGACCTGTCCGTTTCGTGACGTAATGCACTGACAGCTGGTTCGTCCAGGCTTCAAGCTGATGTAGGAAGTCGGGGGTCGACTTGAAACCGGGAGTACGTCAGTGAGCGCCATGCCCGCCACCATCAGTGTCCTTGTGCTCGCTACGGCCGCTGCCACGGCCGTCGGCGCCGTCACCCTGCATCACGTCAGGGGACTGCGCCGACAGGTGTCGGAGCTGCGGGACGAGCTGAGCAGGGGCCGCGCCGATCAGGCGCTTCCCGCCGTTCCCGCCGCCCGCACCACGCCGGACGCGGAGGCGATACGCAATGCCGTCGCCGACGCCCTCGCCGAGGAGCGGGAGCGCGAGCTGGCGGAGGCCCGCGCGTTCTGGGCCGCCCAGGAGGCACGCGACAGCTCGGAGCTGCCGCCGTTCCTGGCCGGCGGAGCGCTGGGCGACGACATGTTCCTGCCGCGGCAGGCGGACCTCGTCGGACTCGAGCCGTTCGCCGATCCGGCGCTCGAGCCGGAGGACGAGCTCGCCGGCACCGCCGTCGACGAGGTCGAGGAGTCGCCCGAGCTGGCGGCGGCCCGCCGTCGGCACCCCTCGCACCCGGACTTCGTGCCGGTGCAGTCGCCCGTCGTGGGCGACCACGAGCGCACGGTGCAGTGCCTTGAGGAGCTGGCGCAGACCCGGACCGCCCTCGCGGACGTCCGGCCAGGACCGCTCGGCACGCTCGACGTGTACGTGTTCGCCGACGGCACGACGCTCTGCATGACCCCGGGCCACCGGGAGACGGCGGAGCAGCTGGCCTCCGCGCTGCGGGACGGCGAGACCCCGGTGCTGCTGGGCGGCTCGGGCGTCTCCGGCGCGTACGCCCTGACGTTCGAGTGCGCGAAGGACAACGTCTACATACTGGCCGACCGCGTCATAGCCTCGGCCTGAGCTAGACCCCGGCCTGCTTCATGGCCGCCTCCACCAGATCCACCGCCGCCGCGAGATCCTCCTCGTCCCTCAGCGACACCGAGAGGTCGCGGCCGGCCACCGTCACCTGATCCGCCGCCGCGAACATCCCGGCGTCGGGCATCTCCCGGACGGCCCCGTCGGGGTCGTCCAGCTTCTGGGCCCGAGCCGAGAGCTCCCTGGCCAGCGCCAGCGCCTCCGCTGCGGCCCCCCGCTGCAATCTGCTCTGCGGCGCGGCCCTGAGCCGGTCGGCGAACTGATCCACTGCGGCGGTCAACGGCGTCGTATCAAGCACGCGCCGACTGTAGCTGTTTACAAGGCCCCGGCGCTCAGGCACGGTGAGGTGAAGACCCGGCCACATCGAAGCGTTCCGGAGGCGCCGATGTCCCAAGTCTTCTCCGAGGAGACCCACCGCAATCTGCTGGCTCGAATCCCCCACTGCACCGGTCGTGAGCTCTCCGACTGGATGCGCACCGTCGAAGAAGGCCCCTGCTTCCTTCGCTTCGAAGAGAAGGTCAGTTGGCTGCGTGGCGAGCACGACCTCGCGTACGGCCACGCGAAGGCGATCATCCACGAGTACGACCTGAGGCGCGCCGCACGGCGTTTCGGTTAGCGCCCCGCTCCCCTTCACCCCCTCACCTCACGGCAAAGGGCCCGCACACCTTCCGGTGCGCGGGCCCTTGACGTCGTCGGCGTCGCTACGCCTAGTCGTTGCCCTGAAGGATCGCGATGAGCCGCAGGAACTCCATGTAGATCCAGACGAGCGTCATGGTCAGGCCGAACGCGGCCAGCCACGCCTCTTCCTTCGGCGCGCCGTAGGCGATGCCGTCCTCGACCTGCTTGAAGTCGAGGGCCAGGAAGCAGGCACCGAGCAGGATGCCGATGATGCCGAACAGGATGCCGAGGCCACCGCTACGGAAGCCCAGGCCGTCGCCGCCGCCGAAGACGGCGAACAGCAGGTTGACGCCCATCAGCAGCACGAAGCCCATCGCCGCGGCCATCACGAAGCCGTAGAAGCGACGGTTGACGCGGATCCAGCCCGCCTTGTACGCGACGAGGACCGCCGTGAAGACGGCCATCGTGCCGAGCACGGCCTGCATGGCCGCACCGCTGGCGATGTAGTTGTCGACGATGCTGGAGAGCACGCCGAGGAAGACGCCTTCCAGGGCGGCGTACGCCAGGATGATCGCCGGGGAGGCCTTGCGCTTGAAGGCCTGGACGAAGCCCAGGATCATCGCGACGAGGCCGGCGCCGATGGCGATGCCGTACGACTTGCCGAGGTTCGCCTCGTCGATCGGCAGCAGCGCCCAGGAGAGCGCCGCCGTGACGATCAGCAGACCGAGCGTCGTGGCGGTCCGCATGATGACGTCGTCCATCGTCATGCGGCCGGTCGTGGCGGGCGCCTGCGGAGCCCCGTACTGGACGTCCTGCTGTGCGTAGGGATTCTGCGCGTACGGGTTGCCGGCGGGGGCCTGGGCGTACGGATTGCCTTGCGCCGTGCCGACAGCGGGGCCCCCGGCCTGCGGCTGCGCGTTGAACTGCGCGTAGCCGTTGTCGCGGCTGAACCCCCGTCGCGAGAAGACCGGGTTGCTGCTCCTCATTTCACTCCTCCATGGCCACCGTGTATGGCCTTGCCATCAAGAGTAATGGCTTGGCAAAGATCCGACCCTAGTGCTCAAGGAGGATCTTTCCCATCCTGTTACGAGGAACGGGCCGGGGAGCCGCGTTGTTCCGCTCACAGAGCGAAACCGGTGTACGCCTCCGCCAGATCGGTCTCGGCCGCCTTCGACGTGGTCACGCGGTCCAGCTGGGCCAGCTGGATCTTGTCGTCGAAGGCCGTGGCCTCGGGTGCGCGGTGCAGCATGGTCGTCATCGCGTACGAGAACCGCTCGGCCTGCCAGACGCGCCGCAGGCAGTCCCGGGAGTAGCTGTCGAGCAGCGCCGCGTCGCCCTTCTCCGTGTACGTGACGAGGGCGCGGGCGAAGGTGACGACGTCGCCGACGGCGAGGTTGAGGCCCTTGGCGCCGGTCGGCGGGACGATGTGCGCCGCGTCCCCCGCGAGGAAGAGGCGGCCGTGCCGCATGGGCTCGTGGACGTAGGACCGCATGGGGGTGACGGACTTCGACGTGATGGGGCCGCGCTCCAGGCGCCAGGTGGGGTCGTCGACCTCCAGGCGGCGGTCCAGCTCGGCCCAGATCTCCTCGTCGGACCAGCTGTCGGCGTCGGTGCCGGCCGGGACCTGGAGGTAGGCGCGGGTGACGTGCGGGGAGCGCATCGACATGAGGGCGAAGCCGCGGTCGGAGCGGTTGTAGATCAGCTCGTCGTGGGAGGGCGCCACGTCGGCGAGGATGCCGAGCCACGCGTACGGGTAGGTGCGCTCGTACGTCCGCGTCAGCTCCTCGGGGACGGCCTTGCGGGCGACGCCCCAGAATCCGTCGCAGCCGACGACGTAGTCGCAGTCGAGGGTCTGCTCGCGGCCCTCGTGCCGGAACCGGATGCTCGGGCTTTCGCTGTCGGCGCCGTCCACCGCCAGCGCCTCCGCCTCGAACAACAGCGGCCCGCCGTCGGCCAGTTGCGCCGCGATGAGGTCCTTGCAGACCTCGGTCTGCGCGTACACCATGACCTGCTTCCCGCCGGTCAGGGCCGGGAAGTCGACGCGGTGGCGGCGGCGGTCGAAGCGCAGCTCGATGCCGTCGTGCGGGAGGCCCTCGCGGTCCATGCGATCACCGACGCCGGAAGCGCGCAGCACGTCCACGGTGCCCTGCTCCAGGATTCCGGCGCGCTGGCGCTGCTCCACGTAGGCGCGGTCGCGGCTCTCCAGGACGACGGACTCGATGCCGGCGTTGTGCAGAAGCCTTGCCAGGAGGAGTCCGGCAGGGCCCGCTCCGATGATGCCGACGGTGGTGCGCATACGGGATCCCTCTCGCGTCTTTGCGTTGGTTCGCCTGTGGTGCCACTCTGTTCGCCTGGCGAACTTTCGTTCACCAAGCTCTGCCCCGGATCCTCGCCCCCTCGAACCCCCCTGTCAATGGCTCCGCACCCCCGGCCTCAACTCCACCCGCACACTCGCGTCGTCCTGAACCACGTAGACGGGGTCCCGGTCGCGGTCCCAGTCCAGGGGGAGCAGGTAGTAGTACTGGTCCCGCTCGACCAGGAGGCGCAGGCCCTCGTAGCGGTACCGGTAGTAGGCACCCGCGCCCAGGTCCCGGGCGCCGGGACCCGGTGGCGCGATCGACAGGCGATGGACGCTGAGCACCACCACGGAGGGGCGCCGCACGACCGTCGCCGCCGCCTCCTCGGCGTCCCGGTGCCCCATCTGCCCCGCGACCAGGGCGACGACCCAGACCAGGAAGAGCCCCGCCGCCAGCAGCGACACCGCCCGCTCCCGCCCGGAACGCCGCGGCGCAGCGGGCGCCTGCCCGAGCAGCAGGCCCGCCGCGATCAGCAGCGGCGCCAGCCACCCGTACGGCTGGATCCACCGCCACAGCAGCAGGAGCAGCGCGCCCACGGCGACCGGCACCAGATGCGCGCGGGCCGTGGCGGCGGCCGCGTCGCGCACCCGCTCGACGTGCCGGTCCGGCAGCCGGAGGGCGGCCAGCAGCCCCGGCAGGGCGGGGGCGAGCAGGACGAAGGTGAGCACTTCGAGGACCGGGAGGGTGGCCAGTCGCAGGCTGCGCAGCACCAACTCGAAGGTGGTGAAGCCGAGGGCGAAGGGGCTGAGCCGGAAGTAGCCGTAGTACGCGCTGGTGTAGATGTAGCCCGCGTAGAGCATGAGCCCGGCCGCGAACGACCCCGCTCCGACGATCGAGTTGACGAGGTCGAGACGGATGCCTCGGGGCGGCGGCCGCCCGTCGTCAGTTGTCACTGGTCTCGGGGGACGGCTCCGGCGGGGTGGTGGTCGGGCCCGGAGGGTCCGGCTCGGGGTCGGGGCCGCCGGACGGCACGCAGTACGGGCCGTCGGAGTACGAGTCCGGGGTGTCAGAACAGGGGGTGGGTGCCACCGTCGCGCCGTCGCTCGGTGTGACGCCGTTGCCGGGACCACCGTGCGGCCCCGTGTCCTTGGGCGGCGCCTGCACCGAGGGAACGCCCGGATCACCGCCCCCCGCACCGTCGTCGCCCGGCCCCGCCACCTCGTCGCTCGGCACCGCGCCGCTCACCGAGGCGCCCGTCGCGACGCCTCCCGTGTCCCCCACCTCGCCGCCGGTCGGCGCCTCCGGGCCGCCACCGCCGCCCGCACACCCCGCGAGGCCGATGACCGCGCAGGCGACCGCGCCCACCACGCCGTACCGGATCGAAGCCCGCTTCTTCATGACGCGCATGACGCACTCCCCCGTGCCCCCGTGGACCCTCGTCAGCAGGGTCCCACCGGGCGTGGGAGAGGGAGCCGCGACGGCGCCAACACCCTCAAAAATGAGGGGCGTTGGAGGCGCGCGGCACAGAGCGGAGAGGAAGTTCGAAGGTGCCCGGAACCGGACTTGAACCGGTACGCCCGCTAGGGGCAGCGAGGTTTAAGCTCGCCGTGTCTGCATTCCACCATCCGGGCAGGTTGTGGGGCTCCGAGCCTATCCGCCGGCGTCCCCCGATCAGCGGAGGTCCGTCCCCACGTTGTCTTATTTTATTGACGTCTGAGGGTGCATCAGCACACGGACGACCCCATCAGCACCTGCCGGGAGCCCTGCCACCCACGGGGACGGGTTCCCGGGGAATGACGGAATTTCACCTCCCCGGACGACCCCGCGCCGGACCAGCGCTTCTCAGGGGTCCGGGTCATCCCCAGGTATGACTCGCCCTCCCCCGGTCCCTCCGAAGTCGCCCCTCGGAACGAGAGCTGCGGCTGACGGCCCGCGCCCGATCCGCCCCGACGATGGAAGGGTCCCCGAAAGCAGCACCTCAGACCGACAGGAGCACCTCCCGTGACCACCACCCCGCTCGCGGGCCGCGCCACCACGACGGCCGCCGCCCGCGCCACGGATCTGTCCAAGATCTACGGACAGGGCGAGACCCGGGTGGTCGCGCTCGACCAGGTCTCCGTCGACTTCCGGCAGGCCGAGTTCACCGCGATCATGGGCCCTTCGGGCTCCGGCAAGTCGACGCTGATGCACTGCGTCGCGGGCCTCGACACGTTCTCCTCCGGCTCCGTGCGGATCGGCGACACCGAGCTGGGCTCCCTCAAGGACAAGCAGCTCACGAAGCTCCGCCGCGACAAGATCGGCTTCATCTTCCAGGCGTTCAACCTGCTGCCGACGCTGACCGCCCTGGAGAACATCACGCTCCCCATGGACATCGCGGGCCGCAAGGCCGACAAGCAGTGGCTGGAGAACGTGATCCAGATGGTGGGCCTCTCCGGGCGGCTCGGGCACCGGCCCGCGCAGCTCTCCGGCGGCCAGCAGCAGCGCGTCGCCGTGGCCCGCGCCCTCGCCTCCAAGCCCGAGATCATCTTCGGTGACGAGCCGACCGGAAACCTGGACTCGCGGTCCGGCGCCGAGGTCCTGGGCTTCCTGCGCAACTCCGTGCGCGAGCTGGGCCAGACCGTCGTCATGGTCACGCACGACCCCGTCGCCGCCGCGTACGCGGACCGCGTGGTGTTCCTGGCGGACGGCCGGATCGTGGACGACATGGCCGATCCGACGTCGGAGTCGGTCCTGGACCGGATGAAGCGGTTCGACGCCAAGGGACGGACCAGCTGAGCGTCCGCCCCGCCCACGCATCGGCCCGCATCGGCCCCACCCACCAGGACTGAGTAGACCCATGTTCCGAACCGCCCTGCGCAACGTGCTCGCGCACAAGGCACGTCTGCTGATGACCGTGCTCGCCGTCATGCTCGGCGTCGCCTTCGTCACCGGCACCCTCGTCTTCACCAACACCATCTCCGGCGCCATGGAGAAGTCCTCCGCGAAGGGCTTCAGCCATGTCGACGTCGCCGTCACCGCGCAGCGCGCGGAGGACAAGGGCAACACCGTCGGCAAGGAGGCCAGGCTCACCGACGCCACCCTGAAGGCCGCCCGTGACACCCAGGGCGCGGGCTCCGCGTACGGCGTGGTCAGCGGGTACGCCGCGGTCGCCGACCAGAAGGGCAAGCTCGTCGGCGACGGCTTCTCCACCAAGGGCGGCAACTACTGGGGCACGGACGACGCCCGGTACCCGCTGAAGCAGGGCAAGGCCCCGCACGGCAAGGACCAGGTCGCGCTCGACGCGAAGACCGCAGAGCGCGCCGGCTACAAGGTCGGCGACCAGGTGCGGATGTCCGTCGACGGGCCCGTGCTCACCCCGACCCTGACCGGCATCTTCACCACCGACGACGGGAACGTCTCGGCGGGCGGCTCGCTCGCCCTGTTCGACACCCCGACCGCGCAAGCGCTCTTCCACAAGCCGGGCGCGTACGACGAGATCGACGTGACGGCCGCGGCCGGGACGAGCCAGGAGCAGCTGAAGTCCGCGCTCGACAAGACGCTCCCGTCCGGGCAGACCGAGACCACGACCGCGCAGCAGCTCGCCGACGACCAGGCCGAGCAGATCTCGTCGTCGATGAGCTCCATGAAGACGATGCTGCTGGTCTTCGCGGGGATCGCGCTGTTCGTCGGCATCTTCATCATCGCGAACACCTTCACCATGCTCGTCGCCCAGCGCACCAAGGAGCTGGCGCTGATGCGGGCCGTCGGCGCCTCCCGCAGGCAGGTCACGCGGTCCGTGCTCCTCGAGGCGTTCGTCGTGGGCGCGGTCGCCGCGGTGGCAGGGCTCGCCGTCGGCATCGGCATCGGCGCGGGCATGCGGGCGCTCATGGGCACGACGGGCGCGATCATCCCGGACGGGCCGCTGGTCGTCTCCCCCGGCACGGTCGTCGCCGCGCTGGTCGTCGGCATCCTGATCACGATGCTGGCCGCCTGGCTGCCGGGCCGCCGCGCCGCGAAGATCCCGCCGGTCGCCGCGATGAACGCGGTGCACGCCGCGCCCACCGCCAAGTCCCTGGTGCTCCGCAACACGCTGGGCGCCCTGGTCTCCGCCGCCGGTGTCGCGGCCGTGCTCTACGCCACCACCATGAGCGGCGACAGCGGCCAGGCCCCGATGGGCGCGGGCGCCGCGCTCCTCGTCATCGGCGTCTTCATCCTCACGCCGCTGCTGTCCCGGCCGCTGATCGCGCTCGCCGCGCCGGTCCTGCGCGCCTTCGGCATCTCCGGCAAGCTGGCCCGCCTGAACTCGGTGCGCAACCCGCGCCGCACCGCCGCCACCGCGTCGGCGCTGATGATCGGCCTGACGCTGATCACCGGCCTCACCGTGATCGCGGGCAGCGTGCAGTCGGCGATCAACAAGATGGCGGCCGACTCCGTGAAGGCGGACTACGTCGTCGCCATGGCGAACGGCAACCAGCTCTCCCCCGACGTCGTGAAGACCCTCGAGAAGGCGCCCGGCGTCACGGCCGTCAGCGGTCTGACCAACTCGCCGGCCCGCGTCGACGGCGGCACCGAGTTCCTCACCGGCGTCAACGGGAAGACGATCAACCAGCTCGCCGAGCTGCCCCTGGACAGCGGGAAGTTCGACGTCGGCGGCGACCGCGTCGTGGTCGACGACAAGACCGCGAAGGACCACGGCTGGTCCACCGGCTCGACCTTCACCACGCACTACGAGGACGACAGGCCGCAGAAGCTGACCGTCGCGGGCGTCTACGAGGCCAACGAGATGATGCGCGGCATCATGATCGACACCCCGACGCTCGCCCCTCACCTCAGCGCGGACTCCGGCGACATGCAGGTCATGGTGAAGACGTCCGGCGGCGCGTCCGACGCCACGAAGGACAAGCTCACCAAGGCGCTCGGCGAGAACCCGGCGATCCAGGTCCAGGACAAGCAGGACATCACCAACCAGGTCGCGCAGATCTTCACGCTGATGCTGAACATGCTCTACGGCCTGCTCGCCATGGCGGTGATCGTCGCCGTGCTCGGTGTCATCAACACCCTGGCCATGTCGGTCTTCGAGCGTCAGCAGGAGATCGGGATGCTCCGCGCGATCGGCATCGACCGCAAGGGCATCAAGCGGATGGTCCGCCTGGAGTCCCTGGTGATCTCGCTGTTCGGCGGCGTGCTCGGCATCGGCCTCGGCGTGTTCTTCGGCTGGGCGGCAGGGCAGCTGATCGGCAACTCGATGTCGACGTACGAGCTGATCCTGCCGTGGGGCCGGATGGGGATCTTCCTGGCGCTCGCCGCGGTCGTCGGCATCCTCGCGGCGCTGTGGCCGGCCCGCAGGGCGGCCCGCCTGAACATGCTGGACTCGATCAAGGCCGAGTAGCTCCTGGCCGTACGACATCGGGGCGCACCCGCCATCGCGGGTGCGCCCCGACGCGCGTACGGGACGAGCGCGCTAGTCGTTCCAGGTGCGGGCCCGCAGCGGCATGGCCGACACCCCGCTCTCCGGCGTCTTCACCGCGAGGACCTGGTTGACCCCGATGCGGTTGCGCTCGAAGCTCAGCGCGGACGCCGCCATGTAGAGCCGCCACACGCGGGCCCGGCCGGGGCTGACCAGCTTGAGGGCCTGCGGCCAGGCCGCCTCCAGGTTCCGCACCCATTGGCGCAGGGTGAGCGCGTAGTGCTCGCGGATCGCCTCGACGTCCCGCACCTCGAACCCGGCGCGCTCCAGGAGGCCGACGGTGGTGCCGACGGGCGCCAGCTCCCCGTCGGGGAAGACGTAGGCATCGATGAACTCGTCGACCTCGTACGCCGCCTCGTCCCGCTGCGGCCGCCGCGCGATCTGGTGGTTCAGGAGCCGCGCGCCGGGCTTGAGGAGGGCGTACAGATCGGCGGCGTACTCCAGGTACCGCTCGGCGCCGACGTGCTCGGCCATGCCGATGGACGAGATCGCGTCGTACGGGCCGTCGCGCACGTCGCGGTAGTCCTGCACGCGGATCTCGACGCGGTCCGTGAGGCCCTCGTCGGCGACCCGCTTCCTGGCGTACGCGGCCTGCTCCTGGGAGAGCGTGACGCCGACGACGCTCACGCCGTGCTCACGGGCCGCGTGGATGGCCATGGAGCCCCAGCCGCAGCCCACGTCGAGCAGCCGCATCCCGGGCTTGAGGTCCAGCTTGCGGGAGATCAACTCCAGCTTGTCCCGCTGGGCCGATTCGAGGCCGGCCTCGGGCGACTCCCAGTAGGCGCACGAGTAGACCATCGAGGGGCCGAGGACCAGCTCGTAGAAGTCGTTGCCGACGTCGTAGTGGTGGCTGATGGCCTGCTTGTCGCTGCCCTTGGTGTGCAGGTGGAGACGGCCACCCCTGCGCATCTCCTCGGGCGGCGGGGCGGGCGGCAGGGCGGGTCCCGCGAGCTTCACCAGCTCCTTGGCCGCCGAGCGCACCTTCGGGTCCTTGAGGGCCTGCCGCAGGCTCCGCGGCTCCTCGTCGGGGTCCCGCTCCCAGATGAGCCCGGCCATCCGGTCGAGCGCCTCGTACAGGTCGCCTTCGACGTCCAGGTCCCCGGCGACCCAGGCGCGGGCGAGTCCCAACTCTCCGGGCTTCCAGAGCAGTCGGCGCAGCGCCCGGCGGTGCCGCACGACGAGTACCGGGGCGTCCGGGGGGCCGGCCTCCGAGCCGTCCCAGGCGCGCAGGCGCACGGGGAGTTCGACGCCGAACAACTGCTCGGCGAGATTCTTCAGCCGCTGTGCGGCGTTCTGCATGGCGCACACCTCCGTGACGAGACGAATTCTCGGAAATCCCGGAACGGTCCAACAGCAGGTAAACACCGACAGGCCGCCTGCGCAGTCCCGTTACCGAGTCACGGAACGGCAAAATACCTGTAGATGCCATCTACATCGGGGTGCGAACGCCGAAGGGGCCGCCCGCACCACGGATGGCGAGCGGCCCCTTCGGGGTGGAACTATGCGCAGGTCAGGAGGCCTTGGCCTTCTCCTCGACCTTCTCGTCCTTCTTCTCCTCCGCCTTCGGCGCCTCGGCCGCGGGCTTCGGAGCCGGCTTGGCGGCCTCGTAGAACTCCTCGCGCGGAGTCTCCAGGGCGCCGAGCGCGGTGATGTCGCGCTTCTGGAACATGTTGATCGTCCACTCGGCGATCACACGGACCTTGCGGTTCCAGGTCGGCATGGCCAGACCGTGGTAGCCGCGGTGCATGTACCAGGCGAGACGGCCCTTGAGCTTGATCTTCATCTTGCCCATGACGATCATCGCGACGCCCTTGTGCAGGCCGAGACCGGCCACCGCACCCTTGTTGGCGTGCTTGTAGTCCGCCTGCGGGAAGCCCCGCATGCCGGACACCACGTTGTCGCCGAGGACCTTGGCCTGGCGCATGGCGTGCTGGGCGTTCGGCGGGCACCAGGCGTTCGGGTTGCCGTTCGCGCGGCCGACGAGGTCCGGGACCTGGGCGTTGTCGCCCGCGGCCCAGATGTAGTCCGTTCCGGCGACCTGGAGGTCGGCGCCGACGTCGACGTGACCACGCGGGCCGAGCGGCAGACCGAAGCGGGACAGGGCCGGGTTCGGCTTGACGCCCGCGGTCCACACGATGGTGTTGGAGTCGACCTCGAGGCCGTTGCTGAGGACGACGTGGCCGTCGACGCAGGACGGCATCGTGGTGCCGAGGTAGACCTCGATACCGCGGGACTCCAGGTGCTTCTTGCCGTACAGACCCAGGTCGGGACCGACCTCGGGCAGCACCTTGTCGGCGGCGTCGACGAGCACGAAGCGCATGTCCTCGCGCTTCACGTTCTTGTAGAACTTGGCCGCGTCGCGCGCCAGGTCCTCGACCTCACCGATGGTCTCGGCACCCGCGAAGCCACCGCCGACGAAGACGAAGGTGAGCGCCTTGCGGCGGATCTCCTCGTCCGTGGTCGACTCGGCCTTGTCGAGCTGCTCGAGGACGTGGTTGCGCAGACCGACGGCCTCCTCGACACCCTTCATACCGATACCGGCCTCGGCGAGGCCCGGCGTCGGGAAGGTGCGGGAGACCGCGCCGAGCGCGATCACCAGGTAGTCGAAGGGAACCTCGTACGCCTCGCCGACGATCGGCGCGACGGAGGCGACCTTGCGGTCCTGGTCGATGGAGGTGACGCGGCCGGTGAGGATCTCGGCGCCCGGCACAGCGCGTCGCATGGGGACGACGACGTTGCGCGGCGAGATGCTGCCGGCGGCGGTCTCGGGGAGGAAGGGCTGGTACGTCATGTACGAGCGCGGGTCGACGACCGTGACGGTCGCTTCGCCGTAGCGCATCTTCTTGAGGATGCGCCGCGCCGCGTACAGGCCTACGTACCCACCCCCGACAATGAGGATCCTGGGACGCTCCGTGGTGCTCATGCCATCGAGTATCCACCCGACTGGCGGGGGGTGCTCGTGCGCCCCTTCACAAGCTTGTGGGGGGCCTCTGCTACACTGCGCCGCCCACGTGACCCATGTCATGGCGCCGCAGGGGAACCACCGCCCCGCCCCAGACGTTGCACACCCCTCTTGAGCAGCCACAGTGGGCATTCGGCCGCACTGGACCACTCCCGTCCGCAACCGGCCCGCAACACTGCGGAAACCTCCCCAGCACCGCGTTGCGGGACCCTCACACCCCCTCGAACGGACTCGAGAGCGCGTAACAGCCTCCAAGTGGGCCGATTTCCTTGTGAAGAAGTTCACGAACTTTCCCGACAGCGTGTCGTGGCGGGGTGTCGAGAGCGCTCAGAAGAGCGCTCAGACGCCGTGCGGGACGCTCAGGAGAGACGGTCCAGGGGGTGGTTCACGGGGCGGTTCAGGGGGACGGTTCAGGCGAGGGACCAGGCGATGCCGTCGAGGATGTCGTGCTCGCTCACGACCACCTCACCGGCACCGATCCGCTCCATGATCAGACGCAGCACGAGCGCGCCGGAGGCGATCACATCCACCCGGCCCGGGTGGATGACCGACTTCAGCGCGCGCTGGTCGTGCGTGGACGCCAGCAGCCAGTCGGTCAGCTCCGCGACCTTCTCGTACGGGATCCGGGAGTGGTGGATCGCCGCCGAGTCGTACTCGCTCAGGCCCAGCGCGAGCGCGGACACCGTGGTGACCGAACCGGCCAGGCCCACCAGGGTGCGGGCCTCGGCCAGCGGCACGGTCTCTTCGACCAGGTCGAGGGCCGCGCCGACGTCCTCGCGGATCGCCTCGATCTGCGCCGGGGACGGCGGGTCGGCCACCGTGCCGTCCTCCGCGACGAGGTGACGCTCCGTCATCCGTACGCAGCCGATGTCCACGGAGCGGGCCCCGCGCACGGTGTCGTCGCCGACGACGAACTCCGTGGAGCCGCCGCCGATGTCGACGACCAGGTACGGCTTGTCGAGGTCGGCGCGGCCGGTCAGTTCCTTCGTCGCACCCGTGAAGGAGAACGTGGCCTCCTGGTCGCCCGTGATGACCTCCGGCTCGACGCCCAGGATGTCCAGGACGCCGCGCACGAAGTCGTCGCGGTTCTCGGCGTCGCGGGAGGCGGACGTCGCCACGAAACGGAGCTTCTCGGCGCCGTGCTTCTTGATGATCTCGGCGTACTCGCGGCAGGCCGCGAACGTCCGGTCCAGCGCCTCAGGGGCGAGGCGCCCCGTCTTGTCGACGCCCTGCCCGAGCCGGACGATCGTCATCCGCCGATCCAGATCGACGAGCTCACCGGTGTCCGGATCCGCGTCCGCGACAAGAAGGCGAATGCTGTTGGTACCGCAATCGATGGCGGCTACCCGCGTCATGACGGTGATCTCCTGCTGGTCGTCGTGGTGGTACTACGGGAAGTCGCCCCCGCCCCGCCGGCGATCGAGGCGGGCCGTCTGGCATGGGAAAGGTCAGTCGGTCGGTGTGACGCAGGCGCCCTTGCGCCACCACTCCGGGAGCATCGCGATCGCCTCGTCGCCGAGAGGGTTCACACCGGGGCCCGCGGCCAGGGAGTGGGCCACGAGGACGTGCAGGCACTTCACACGGTCGGGCATGCCACCGGCGCTCGGAAAGCCCTCCAGGACCTCGATGGCGTCGCGGCGCGCGATGTAGTCCTCGTGCGCGGCACGGTACTGACGAGCCAGCTCCGGGTCCTCCTTGAGCCGCTCCGTCATCTCCTTCATCACGCCGTTCGCCTCGAGCGTGCCGATCGCCGACGCCGCCCGCGGACACGTCAGGTAGTACGTCGTCGGGAAGGGCGTGCCGTCCTCCAGACGCGGCGCCGTCTCGACCACGTCCGGGTTGCCGCAGGGGCAGCGGTGCGCGATGGCGCGCAGGCCGCGCGGCGGGCGGCCCAGCTGCTCCTTGAACGCGTGGATGTCGGCGTCCGTGGGCGCGGTGGGCTCGGTCTGCGGCGGGGGGGTTTCCATCGCTCGGGTGTTTCCTTCGGTCTTCGTCAGTTGTCCGCCTGGTCGGCCTTGTCGACGCCGTCCCAGACGTTGGAGTACCAGGGGCGGTCCTCGGTCTCCTGCTGCGCGCGGTCGCGCTCGACGGTCCGCGCGTCGGGCACCACGTACCCGGTCTCGCCCGGCATCACCATGTGCAGGCGCTCGCGGATGCGCTGCTCGGCGTACGCGTCGTCCTGCCAGCGCGCCTTCTCGTC
The DNA here is from genome assembly GCF_052245995.1 of Streptomyces sp. SDT5-1. NCBI lineage: Bacteria > Bacillati > Actinomycetota > Actinomycetes > Kitasatosporales > Streptomycetaceae > Streptomyces > Streptomyces sp. SDT5-1. The sequence continues at coordinate 3,765,597 of NZ_CM125963.1, forward strand.
GCGCAGCCGGTCGACGCGCTGCTTGGCCTCCTGCTGCTGGCGCTGGAGGTCCTCGATCTCGCCGCGCTGGGAGACGTACTGCCTTATGGGGTAGGCCAGGGCGACCACCAGCGTGCACAGGACGAGGGCGAGGAGCGCCGCGCGTCCCGTGAGGCGGGAGCGGCGGGCCTGCCGCTTGTTCTGCGAGCGGTAGACGCGCTCCGCGGTCTGTTCGCCCAGGATCCGCAGGCGGGTGGCCGTGGAGAAGCGATCTCTGGAGTCCCTGTCTCGGACCTTTCCGGGCATCGCCTGCTCCCGCCTCCCCGTCGCCGCTCACGTACGTACGTCCCCGCACACGGTACGGGACCGAGTGCGGGGACGTACGGAACTACAGCCTCAGTGAGGCTCAGCCCTTGAAGCGGGGGAACGCCGAGCGACCGGCGTAGACCGCCGCGTCGTCGAGGATCTCCTCGATGCGCAGGAGCTGGTTGTACTTGGCGACGCGCTCGGAGCGGGCCGGGGCGCCGGTCTTGATCTGGCCGCAGTTCGTGGCGACGGCCAGGTCGGCGATGGTGACGTCCTCGGTCTCGCCGGAGCGGTGGGACATCATGCACTTGAAGCCGTTGCGCTGGGCCAGCTCCACGGCGTCCAGGGTCTCGGTCAGCGAACCGATCTGGTTCACCTTCACGAGCAGGGCGTTCGCCGAGTTCTCCTCGATGCCGCGGGCCAGGCGCTCAGGGTTGGTGACGAACAGGTCGTCGCCGACGAGCTGCACCTTGTCGCCGAGCTTCTCGGTGATGACGTTCCAGCCGGCCCAGTCGTCCTCGAACAGCGGGTCCTCGATGGAGACGAGCGGGTAGGCCGCCACGAGCTCCTCGTAGTACTCCGTCATCTCGGCGGCGGAGCGCTCCTTGCCCTCGAACTGGTACTTGCCGTCCTTGTAGAACTCGGAGGCGGCGACGTCGAGGGCGAGGGCGATCTGCTGGCCGGGAACGTAGCCGGCCTCCTTGATGGCCTCGAGGATCAGGTCGAGGGCCTCACGGTTCGAGCCGAGGTTCGGGGCGAAGCCGCCCTCGTCGCCGAGGCCGGTGGCCAGGCCCTTGCTCTTCAGGACCTTCTTCAGCGTGTGGTAGACCTCGGCGCCCCAGCGCAGGGCCTCGGAGAAGGACTCCGCGCCGATCGGGGCGATCATGAACTCCTGGATGTCGACGTTGGAGTCCGCGTGGGATCCGCCGTTCAGGATGTTCATCATCGGGACCGGCAGCAGGTGCGCGTTCGGACCGCCGAGGTAGCGGAAGAGCGGCAGGTCGCTGGCCTCGGAGGCGGCGTGGGCGACGGCGAGCGAGACACCGAGGATGGCGTTGGCGCCGAGCGAGCCCTTGTTGTCGGTCGCGTCCAGGTCGAACATGGCCTGGTCGATCAGGCGCTGCTCGGTGGCGTCGTAGCCGACGAGCTCCGGGCCGATCTGCTCGATGACGGCGAGGACGGCCTTCTCGACGCCCTTGCCCTGGTAACGGTTCGGGTCACCGTCGCGGAGTTCGATGGCCTCGAAGGCGCCGGTGGAGGCGCCGGACGGAACGGCAGCACGGCCGGTGCTGCCGTCGTCGAGGCCGACCTCGACCTCGACCGTGGGATTGCCTCGGGAGTCCAGGATTTCCCGGGCTACGACGACGTCGATGGACGGCACGAGCATCTCCTTCTGGGATGTGACGGGCGGTGCGGGCGGCTGCATGGATCCGTGGTCCCGCACCCCTGAGCGTAACCGGCTCGCGGGCATCGGCCATCCGAACGCCCGTCTCGTGGACAACGCCGATAGCGAAATGTTTCTTAACGGAACAAAAACAGCGACCTCCGGCCCGGCTGAGCGGGACGGAGGTCGCCGGAGTGAGCGGCCCGTGGGGACGGGGAGGGCGGCCGGGCTCGGCGTCCGCCGATGCCGAGTCCGTGCCTGCGGTCCTTCCGGACCTGACGCTTAGCTGAGGTGCAGCTGCTGACCCGGGTAGATCAGGTTGGCGTCCTTGACGATGTCGTTGTTCTTCTCGAACAGCTTCTGCCAGGTCGTGCCGTGCGCCTCGGCGATCTTGCTGAGGGTGTCGCCGGACTTGACCTTGTACTCGCCGTCGCCCTTCTCGACCTTGTTGCCGGTCGGGGTGGTGACGGTGTCCTGCTTCGGAGCGGCCTGCTGCTTGGGGGCCTCCTGCTTCGGGGCCTGCTGCTGCGGCTGCTGACGCTGCTCGGAGCGGTCCGCGCGCTGCTGGGTCTCCTGCTTCGGGGCCTCCTGCTGCTGCGAGGAGGACGAGTCGGCGGAGGCGCCGTCGTACGAGGCGGAGGACAGGCCGGTGCCGCAGTTCGGCCAGGCGCCCTTGCCCTGGGAGGCGAGAACCTTCTCGCCGATGGCTATCTGCTGCGCCTTGGAGGCCTTGTCGGCGGTGGACGCGTACTGGTCGCCGCCGTAGGCGGACCAGGTGGAGGCGGAGAACTGCAGGCCGCCGTAGAAACCGTTGCCGGTGTTGATCGACCAGTTGCCACCGGACTCGCACTGCGCGACCTGGTCCCACTCGGACGAGGTGGCGGCGGAGGCGGACGTGGCGCCCATCAGCGGCACGGCGACCGCGGCGGCGGCGACACCGCCGAGCGTGGCGACGCGGACGGCCTTGGACGGGCGGCGGTGCTTGTTCTTGCCGGAAAACAGCATGGAGGTATCCCCTCACCGACGCCTGCGAGGTGAGCTGTCGGGTTCGGGCCAGTGAGTGCCCGGCAGCGGCATCCTTGTGCGCTGCTTCACCCCAAGCCCGTCCGGTCTCCCGGAAGGGCGCTTACCTGGGTCCCCCGCTCCTGCCTACGGCGCTGACGCGTCGACTGTTCCCGTACGGACGCTGGCAGGATTCGGCGTGACATCCGTCGGGGCCCGCTGAAGCGAGCGGTCACGACCGTAAGCAGTCGATCCGTCCGATTTCAAAGTTGATCAGGGGCTTTGAGACCCATGTCTCACTCGACCAACATCGGACAAAGCCCCCTCAACTACCCCCGAAAACCTTCACTGTTTGTCCGAACCGTCTCCAAGATCCAGGCTCTGACCAGGAAGGATGAGATCGGGGTCGGAGCCCACCGTCTCCTTGTTCCGCTCGTAGAGCGCGTCCCAGCCGCCGTGCACGTCCTCGGCCTTCGCGATGTCCCAGAGGTTGTCGCCGGCGCGGACCGTGTACGCGTCGCCGTCGCGCTTGCTCTCGCGCGAGGCGTGACGACCCTCACTCGCGCGGGAGTCCGCCTCGTCGTCGGACGCGCGGTCGCCGCGGTGCCGACCGGAGGAGGCGTCGGGGCTCTCCGTGGCAGAAGGCGCGTGGGACTTGTCACTTGAGGAGGCGGCGGACTCCGTCGGCTCCGGCGACTCCGGCTCCGACGACTCCGGCGAGGCGCTCTCCTTCTCCTTGTTACCGGAGGTATCGCCCGAGTCGTCGCTCGCGGTCTCGTCCGCGCTGTCACTGGGCGAAGGACTGGCCGACGCACCCTTGCCGGCATCCGCCTCGTCGCCGGCGCCGCTGTCGCCCTCGCTCCCCTCGTCGTCCCCGCTGTCGGCCGACTGCGAGGGAGACGGGGACGCGGTGACACCCGGATCGATGTCCGCCGAGTCGTCGTCCTTGGTGAGGTCCGCGGTGAGCGAGCACATCGGCCAGGCGCTCGGACCCTTGTCCTCGAGGACCTTCTCGGCCACGGCTATCTGCTGCGAACGGCTGGCCTGGTCGGCACGCGGGGCGTAGGCGAGCCCCCCGTACTCCTCCCATCTCTCCTGCGTGAACTGGAGACCGCCGTAGTAGCCGTTCCCGGCGTCCAGGCTCCACTGGCCGCCGCTCTCGCACTCCGCGAGCTTGTCCCACGCCTGCGTGGTCGCGGCGCTCGCGCCACTGGCGGCGAACAGCGGGATCGCGATGGCGCTGCCGGTGACTCCGGCGGCGACGACGAGAGCAGGGGCCTGACGGGGGCGACGGTGTCGACCGTTCCCGGAGAGCATGCGTTTGCCTTTCGCGAGACTGATGCTGCTACGCGCGACGGGTGGTGCAAGTGGTGCGGGTTGTGCATGTGTCGCGATGATCCGTGAACGTAGCGGCACTCGAACACCTGTCACAAGTCGATGCAGCGTAGATCACGTGAAAGTCACAGTCTTGACGGGGCGTCAGTTCGCGACCTTTCCGAAGTCCGCGAACTGCCCGACGAATCCGTACAGTTCGCTGCAATCCAGACGCACGCCGGTGACAACGCGAAGGGGAGGCGGAACGGGAGGCCTGTAGACCGGTTCGCCTCGCACGTCCGCGTGGAGCACCGCCATGACCGCAGGCCATGCGCCCTTCTTCCACCAGGACAGCTGGCGCTCCCTGATCGCGTTCGCCGGGCCCCAAGCGGCCGGGAGATCCTTCCAGCTCAGCCCGTGCCGCAGCCGGTGCAGCATTCCGTTGAACTGCCCGCGGATGTCGTACTTGCTGGTGAAGTGCCGCTTGGTGAAAAAGGGGCCGAGCGCCGCGAGCACGCTCCCCCATTCCTCGTCCGTGGGGTCGGGCGGCACCAACATGCCGGTCTCCTCGTGCCACTCGGTGACCGGGCACCTGACCCCCGCCTTGTAGAGAACTTCACGCGTCCCGCAGTGAACTTGGACGTCGAACGCCTCGAACAATGCACGCACCTGTTCAGGACTCAGGCCAGGCACGCAGGCCGCACCGGACCGGATGGCGTCGAGCAGGTCGTCACGCCGCGCGTCATCGGCCTCCCGGCCGGCGAGCCACTCCGCCGCCACCGCCCGTTGGCGACGCAGATCTTCGGCTTCCTCGCGCATGCGCTCGGCAGCGGCGTGCAGTACGGCCGGAGCGATCCCGGCCGCGACGTACGCCGGCGCCCCGCGCAGAAGCTCCTCGTGGCGCGCGACCGCCCGGTCGATCTCCCGCACCCGCCGTTCGTACCGCGAGGGGTCGCCGGGCGCCGCCGCGTGCCGCTGCCGAACCACGTCGGCCGCCAGGAGTTCGTGGCCGTCGAGCAGCCCGAACAACTCGCGCAGGGCCGCCGCTTCGATGGCGTCGGCCCGCAGATTGGGTTCGCGGCACAGCCCCGCCACGCGCCCTCGGCACCGGTACACACGGCGCTCCCCTTCGGTGGCTCCGACATACGTCTCACCGCAGTCCCCGTGGAGCCGGCCGGTGAGGGGGTAGGAGCGATTGCTGCGGCGGCCGTTCTGGAATCCCGTCCGGCGGAGCGCCTCCATCAATTGACGAGCCCGTTCCTGCGTCAGGATGGGCGGCACCCCGATCCTCACCGGGGCGCCGTGGAGCGGGTCTCCGTTCTCCCCGCGGCGCGTGACGTTTGCCACGCCCCCGCGGCTGGTCTTCCGGTACACCACGTATCCCTGATGGATGGTCTCTCCGCTCAGGCGGGAACGTAGGTTGGCCGCCTCCCAGGGCTTGCCGCTCCGGGTGACCATCCCTCTGGCGTTGAGCTCGACCGCGGCCTGGGCGCAGTTCATGCCCTGGTCGATCAACAGCCCGGCCGCGACGCCGATGACCGCCGACTCCCGTTCGTCCGTGACGAGTACGGACAGAGCCCTGCGTCCGTCGTCGGTGTCCACCGTGTCGGAGACGATCCGGTACCCGTAGGGCGCAGGCCCGCCGGGCCACCCTCCGTAGGAGATCGCCGACTCGCGGCCCGCGACGGTGCGTTGCCGGATTCGGCGCCACTCCATGTCCGAGTAGGCGACGTGGCGGCGGAACTCGGCCCACCCCACCTCGGTGCTCGTGTCGATCCCCTCGAGAACCGAGACGATGTGCACGCCCAGGTCCTCCATGGCCCAGGCCCACTGGTAGGCGGCCCGGGCCGTCCTGCCCACCCGGTCCACACTCGGGACGAGGACCCGGTCGATGCCGCCGGAGCGGGCAGCGCGCACCAACTGTTCGAGACCCGGCCGGATTTCCCCTGTCCCCGACGCGGCCTCGTCCACGTACTCACCGACGACTTCGGCGCCCGGCCGGCCCGCGAGCCAGCGCCCGCAGAGTGCACGCTGCTCCTCCAGCCCGGATCCTTCCAGCTGTCCCGGGGTGGAGACCCGGCAGTACGTGACCACCCTCAGTCGTCCCGGATCCGCCGACATCGGCAATGCCAGAATGGCCATGTTCAGTCCTCTCGCGACTGTTCCGAACCCGGGGTGGTAGGACACCGCCGGGATCCGACCGGCCCCGGAGTGCTCGCTCCGGGGCCGGTTCTCGCGATCACGCTACGTGACTGCCTCCGTACGTGTGGCGAGAACGAGAACTGTGGTTGTCACTGTGGGGTGAACGACACCGGCAGGCTTCTCAGTCCGCGCATGATCAGGCCCCCGCGCCAGCGCAACTCCGCGGGGTCCGCCGCGAGTTCCAGGCCGGGGAACCTGCTCAGGAGGGAGCCCAGAGCCACTCGGGCTTCCAGGCGTGCGAGCGGGGCTCCGAGGCAGTAGTGGATGCCGTGGCCATAGCCGAGGTGAGGGTTGGTGCGACGGCCCAGATCCAGCACGTCGGGGTGGTCGAAGCGGGCCGGGTCGCGGTTGGCCGCCGCCAGCACCACCAGCACGGGCTCCCCCTTCCCGATGGGCTGCCCGGCGATCTCCAGGGGCTGCGTCGCGAAGCGCCAGGTGGCGACCTCGACCGGCCCGTCGTAGCGCAGAAGTTCTTCAACGGCCGCGTCCAGGTACGACGTGTCCCCTTCGGCCGCCGCCCGCCGGAAGCTCGTCATCTGCTCCTGGTCCCTCAGCAGGGCGTACGTTCCGTTGCCGATGAGGTTGACCGTCGTTTCGAAGCCGGCCAGCAGCAGCACGAAGCACATCGCCGCCGCCTCGTTCTCCGTGAGGTGTTCGCCGTGGTCGGAGGCGCGGATGAGGCCGGAGATGAGGTCGTCGCCGGGGGATTCGCGTTTGCGGTGGATCAGGTCGGCCAGGTAGGCGCGGATGCGCTTCACCGCGCGGCCGACGCCGCCGCGGGGGCCGCCGCCGTGGCGGATCATCATGCCCGCCCAGTCGCGGAAGTCGTCCTGGTCCTCGCGGGGGACGCCGAGGAGGTCGCAGATGGCGTAGATGGGGAGCGGGAAGGCGAAGTCGTGGATGAGGTCGGCCTCGCCCTTCGCCGCGAACGCGTCGATGAGGTCGTCCGTCAACTGCTGGACCCGGGGTGCGAATTCGGCGACGCGGCGCGGGGTGAACGCCTTGGAGACCAGGCGGCGCAGGCGGGTGTGGTCCGGCGGGTCGATGTTGAGGAGGTGGGTCGTCAGCTCGGCCTTGCGTTCGCCCGGGATGCCCGTCTTGCCCTTGGCGTGGGAGGGCTCGTCGTGGTGCGCCGCGTTCTTGCTGAGGCGCTGGTCGGCGAGGGCCTGGCGGGCGTCCGCGTAGCGGGTGACCAGCCAGGCGTCGATGCCGCTCGGCAGCGTGGTGCGGTGCACGGGGGCGTGCTCGCGCAGCCAGGCGTAGGCGGGGTACGGGTCGCCGGCGAACTCCCACGAGAAGAGTTCGGGTGCGTCGGTGGGGGTGGGGCTCTCGGTCACCATCCGACGGTATCGGGGGTTACTCGGTGAGCCCCTCGGTGGTGCGCACCGCGTCCCGGTAGGCGCGGGCCGCGGCCCGCAGCGCGGCCTCGGGGTCGACGCCCTCGGCCTCGGCGCGCAGGGCGAGGGCGAGGAGCTCGTAGCCGATGCCCTCCCCGGTGGGGACCGGGACGTCGAGGCCCGCCGTGCGGACGCGGGAGCCGAGCTTGGCGGCGAGGGCGAGTCCCGGCTGGCCGACCGGGACGCCGTCCGTGACGGAGTCGCGGCGCTTGGACTCGCCCTTCTTGCGGAGCCAGATCTCGCGGACCTCTTCCGGGGTGGTGGCGCTCTCGTCCCCGAAGACGTGCGGGTGGCGGTGGATGAGCTTGTCGACGATGCCGCCCGCGACGTCGTCGACGGAGAACGGCTCGTCGGCGTCCTCCTCCGCGATGCGGGCGTGGAAGACGACCTGGAGGAGTACGTCGCCGAGCTCTTCGCGCAGCTCGTCCCTGTCGTCCGTCTCGATGGCCTCGACCAGCTCGTACGCCTCCTCGATGGCGTACTTGGCGAGGTCCTCGTGGGTGCGCAGCCTCGACCAGGGGCAGGCGCGGCGGATCCGGTCCATGACCTGGACGAGGTCGAGGAGGCGGGCGCCGGGCAGGTCGTACGAGCCGGGGAGCAGTTCGAGGTCGGGCATCCGCTCGCGGCCGGATCCGGCGAGCCGGGCGAGGCCGTCGGTGAGCCGCTGGTCGCCCTCGGCGGAGGCGAGGACGACGAGGGTGCGCCCGCCGTCGGCGCAGCGGTCGACGAGCTCGCGGGCGGTGGGTTCGGCGACGGTGACCTGGACGCCCGCTTCCTTCAGGTACGGCAGCTGGGGGTGTGCGGCGTCGGCACACAGCACCTCGTCGGCTCCGCGGAGCACCTGCCAGGCCTGCCACGACAGGAGGCCGGGGGCGACCCGGTGGCTGGTGGTGAGCAGGACGACGCGGCCGGCGGCTTCGCCCGCGGCGGCGGTGGCGGCGGTGTCGGCGGGGATGTGCTGGTCGTGCGCCTGGGGTTCGTTCACCCCTCGAACGTAACGCAGCCCACTGACATCCCGGCCGCCACGGGTCGTCCTGCCGGTCCTACGCGGTCTGCTGCTCGGCCGCGGGCTCCTTGGTGATCTGGCGCAGCCAGGGGGTCTTCGCGTCGACGCGGCTGTTCTTGGTGACGTCCCACGTGCCGTAGCGGGGGTTGAGGTCGACGTTCAGTTCCTTGGAGGCGCTGGAGAGCGCCTTCCAGAAGGCGGCCTTGCCCTGGGGTGTCTGCATGTCGGCGCCGAGCGCGGTGGCCAGCTTCTGGGCCTCGATCTCGGTGCGCAGGCTCTCGGTGAGCCGCTTCGGCGGGACGTTGTACTGCTGGAGCCAGGCGATCTCCAACGCCTTGGAGCCGCCCGCCTGTTGTTCGAGGCCGGACCGCATGCTCTGCATTTCCTTGCGGGTGACGGTGATGCCGGCGTCGGTGGCTGCGCGGTGCAGGACGCGGTCGAGGACCATCGTGTGCAGTGTGTTGCGGGTGAGGCCGCCGGTCTTGGCGATGGCCTGTTCGTACCGCGCGGTGTTCTTGGTGGCGGTCTGCTGGGCGTCCCGTACCTCGTTCACGCGGCTCTCCAGCTGGGAGACGGTGATGCGTTGGCCGCCGACGACGGCCGCGGCGCCGGGGTGCGCTTCGCTGCCGCAGGCGGTCAGGACGGGGACCGCGGCGATGGCGGCGGCGGACAGGACGAGCGCGGTGCGGCGGCTGTTGCGGCGGTGCAAGGTGGCCTCCCTGCGAAGAGTTTGTGCGTCGGTGCACAAAGTCCGGCGGTGATCGATGTTAGGCAGTGACCGCTTGCCCGGCCACCTTTTCGACAACGATTCGCCGGGACGTGAGGTAACCCGGGCCGTCCGGCCGCGGCCGCCGACGCGTCCCACGGGGCGCGGTCCATGGTGATCACGCAACCGTCGCGGGGTTGCCCCCGCCCGCGAGGGCGGCCGCGACGGCGGTGCCGGTGGCGGGTGGCCTTCGGGGCGGGGGCGGGGCGGGTGTCAGTTGCCGGCGGGCAGGGCGGCGGTGAGCTTCGCCGCGAGCTTCTTGGCGGTGGCGGCGCCGTTGTCGTGGCCATCGGTCGACATGACGGTGACGAGGGCGGTGCCCTTGCGGGCGGCGATGAGGGTGGTGCCGTTCTCCCACACCGGGTCGGTGAGGGTGATCGTGTACGCCTCGTCGCCGAGCCCGGCGGTGTCGGTGCCGGCCACCTTCACCTCGCTCTTGGTGTCGGTGTCCTTGTAGGTGGAGCACGCGGCGATCGTCTTCTTGAGGTGCTTCAGGGTGGTGGCCGCCGTGTCGCCGCGGAAGACGTCGATCTCCTGGGCGATGTCGGCGGTGGTCTTCGCGTTCACGTAGTCGTTCTGCGCGAAGGAGACGCCCTCGTCGCCGGTGATGGCGATCCAGCTGGTGCCGCCGAGCTTGGTGCAGTCGGGCTTGCTCAGGGCGGCCGGGTCGCTGCTCGGCTCCTGGTACGTGGTGCCGGTGTCGCGGGCGCCGCTCGCGTCGACCTTGTAGCCGGCGCCGAAGAAGGAGGCGGGGGCGAGGGCCTTCTTCAGGTCGGCGCCCTTGGCGAGGCCGGAGTCGGGGGCCTTGCCGCTCGTGGCCGCGGGCTTCGCGGCGCCCTTGTCACCGCCTCCGTCGCCGTCGGAGCCGGAGCAGGCGGTCAGGGTGAAGGGCAGGGTGGCCACGGCGAGCACGGCGGCGGCGCGGACAGCGGTACGCATCGAAATGTTCCTAGGGGACTGCAGGAATGGGACGTGCGTGGGGGGTGCCCCGTGTTCGCTGCCGGGCGGAGGGGGGTGCGTGGTCCCGGTGGGGCGGGAGACAGGCGCGCCGTGGGAAGCACACAGAAAGCGGATTGATTGTGCACGACCGATTCGGCGAAATCCCTGCTGAGCGGCCGTCTTGGCCAGACCTTGGCCATGGCTTGACCTGCGGGGGCGGCCGAGCGGGTCGCGGGCGGGGACGTCAGCCGTGCATCTGGCCCAGCCACTGCAATGTGCGCCGCACCTCCGCCGGGAACGGGTGGCCGGGTCCGTGCAGGCGTTCGGAGTCGTGCAGGAGCCGGTTGAGGGTGGCGTGGGCCGCTCCCCTGTCGCCGACGGCGAGCAGCAACTGGCCGATGCGGCGTCGCACTTCGAGGGCGAGCCGCTGGTCCGTCGTCGCGTACTGGTTCTCGTAGTACGGGAGGAGGGAGCGGTACTCGGCGAGTGCGGCGGCGGGTTCGCCGAGGGCTTCGAGGCACTGGGCGGCCTCGTAGCGGAACTGGAGGGACTGCGGGTCGGCGTGCCCGGCCTCGGCGGCGCGTTCGTCGGCGAGGCGGCGCAGTTCGGGCAGCGCGCGCCGGTACTGGCCGTCGTCCATGAGGGTGGCGGCGTACTGCTTGCGCAGGGTGCGGACGACGGGTGAGTGCTCGCCGTGCTGGGCGGCCGCGGCGGGCAGGATCGCGCCGAGGATGTCGACGGCCTGGGTGATGCGGCCCTGGCCGAGCAGCACCTTCACCTCGTCGACGGCGCGTGCCACGTCGGGGCGGTCGCCCTGGATGTCGGTGCCCGCAGGGTGCGGGGCGGGGGTGACGGCGCGGTCGGGCCAGGGGGCGTGCGGGCGCAGGAAGGGGCGGGTGGGGTCGAGCGGGCGTCCGGTGGGGATGCCGCGCGCGGGGAGCAGCGGGAGCAGTTCCTCGTACGTCTGCTGGGCGGAGGCCGGGCGGTCCTGCGGGTCCTTGGCGAGGAGGCGCAGCACGAGGTGTTCGAGGGACTGCGGGACCTCGGGGCGCAGTTGGCGTACGGGGACGGGGGCCTCGTAGAGGTGGCGGTGCAGGATGCCGAGGGCGGTGGTGCCGGCGAACGGCACGTCGCCGCTGAGCAGTTCGTGCAGGAGCACGCCGAGGGCGTACAGGTCGGTGTACGGGCCGACGGCGCCGCCCATCGCCTGCTCGGGTGCCATGTACGCGGGCGTGCCGATGGGTGAGCCGGTGTGGGTGAGGCGGGTGGTGTCGGTGTCCAGGACGGAGGCGACGCCGAGGTCGAGGACGGTGAGCGTGCCGTCCTTCTTGACCATGACGTTCCGCGGCTTGAGGTCGCGGTGCACGATCGGGACGGCGTGCACGGCGGAGAGCACGGCGCACAGTTGCGCGGCGATGGCGACGGCCCACTGCCACGGGAAGGGGGTGTGCTCGGCGAGGTGGTCGGCGAGGTCGGCGCCGTCGATGTACTGCATGACGAGGTAGAGCTCGTCGTGCTCCGCGCCCGCGTCGTGCACGGTGACCAGGCCGGGGTGGTCGACCTGGGCGGTGACCCGGCACTCGCGCAGGAAGCGGTGGCGCAGCTCGTCGGCCTCGGCGCCCGCGACGCGGTCGGGGCGGACGAGTTTCACGGCGACGCGGCGGTCGAGGCGCTGGTCGTACGCCGTCCAGACCTGGCCCATGCCGCCCTGGCCGATGAGCGTGGACAGTTCGTAGCGGCCGGCGACGACGCGGCCGCCGGCCTGGGGCTGCGTGATCACTGGCCGCCGTCCTGCTTGCGCAGATAGTCGCTCAACTCGTCGAGTTCGGCGCGGACCTGGTCGATGCGGTGCGGGGGCGCGGGCGGGGTCGGGTTCTGCTGCGGCGGCGTCGGCGCGGGTACGGGGTTCGTGCCCATCGTCTGGGCGGGCATGGTGTGGGGCTGCGGCGGCGGGACCTGCCAGGTCTGCTGGGGCTGGGGCTGCGGGTGGCCGTAGCCGGACGGCGGGGTGGGCCGCGCGTACGGGGGCGCGGGCGGGGTCGGGCGGCGGCGGATGTCGTAGATCAGGAAGTAGACCGCGCTGCCGATCGCGAGGAGGAGCAGCAGGGCGAGGGCGACGTCCGTGCGCGTGTCCTCCTCGGGGAGCGAGCCGATGATGCCGAAGAGGGTGACGCTGACCGGCAGCGAGACGATGGCCAGGATCCAGTCGAGCGGCTTCGAGCGCAGGACGGCGATACGGAACAGGGGCGCGCAGGAGAGCAGGCCGCACGTCAGTACGGACAGCGCAGGGAACAGCACCCGCAGGGTGATGGCCGCGCCGTCGCTCTCGCGTCGGGGCGGCGCCGCGCCGGGCCCGTACATGGCAGCTCCTGGTCACTCGTCCGGGTTGGGACACCGGCGAGGGGTTGCCGGTTCCTTCGAGCGTATAGGCGGACTACGGGGTGGGGGTCGGGGTTGTACGGAACGAATGTCGCTCCGCTCACACCGCGTCCAACCGGAACCTACCCGTCCGCCCTGGCTCCATCGGTCCTACGTCTCCGGCCTCCGCCCGTCCGCCGGCACCACCCACCGTTCCCTACGCCACGGGGCTCCGCCCCGGCCCCCGCGCCTCAATCGCCGGCGGGGCTCAATTCGCCCACCCGTCCGACCAGGCCCGTGCGCCGCAGGGCCCGTTGTCCCAGGGGCGTAGGCCCCACGGGGTTCCACAAACCGACCGTTGCGGCCGACCACACACGCCTCGGCAATCGGCAGCCGCCGCGGGCTCCGCGGGAAGGACTGCCCACCCGTCGCGGACGACCGCACCCCGCCTCCGGCAAGCGGCCGCCGGAACGACCTACCCGCCCGGCCGACGGTCGCCTCCTTGGGCACCATGCCGCGAGAACGGCTTCCCGCCCACCTGCGGGCGTCCGCGCCCGACTTGGGCGGTCTGCCTCCCCGGACTCCGTCCGAGGGACGCCCGGGGCGGCAAGGTGGGCAAGGCGGCCCCCGGTACGGGCCAGACCCCCACGCCCACGGGGGCCAAGCCCCCGGAGGGGGCGGTGGGTGGGAGATGAGCGGGCAACAGGGTCAGCCACAACACGGCGCCGCACACGCCGCACGGCGGGCAGCCGCACCGGGGCAGCCGGGAAGCACGGTGCCGCGTAACCGAGTTCAGCGGACGGGCGTGGTCCGTTCTGCGGGGCAGGCCGCACCGCGCCGCGGGAGGACGACCGGATCACGCCGGAGGCAGGGTTCCCGCGGACAACGCGTCGTGGAGGGACTGGATGAGGTGGTCGGAGAGGCGGGAGGCGTGGCGGAGGGTGGATTCGAAGGTGGCGAGGGATTTGAAGCGGGCGCCGTAGTCGGCCTGTTCGGCCAGCGGGAGGCGGGGCAGTTGGAGGCGGCGGACGTCGAGGCGCGTCGCGGTGGAGGCGTGGCTCGACGCCTGCCGGTTGTTCGCGGTCGACCGGAGGAACCCCGCGAGGAACCACGGATCGAGCGCCCCCGGTTCGGGCCGCAGCAGCGCGAGTCCACGCCCGAGCGCCGCCCCCGCGTCCGACTCGTCGACGACCCGGACCGCCGCCGCCCCGCCGACGACCGGCACGACCACGTCCCCGACCTCGAGGATCACCGGATCGTCGTCCACGGCGTGCGCCCCGGACGGCCCGGTGCCCTCCAGTACGTCGTGATCGGTGAGCACGGGTACGCGCGCGTGCCCACCCGCGGGCCCCCCGTGGACCGCCGACGTACGCAACGTCAGCGCCCCGGCCCGCGCGAGTTCACCGACGGTGGTCAGCGGCCAGCGCGCCGGTTCGGTGGCGGCGGGCACGGCACGCGGCACGAGCTTGACGGTGTGCCGCAACGTGTCGGCCAGTTCCTCGCGCACGGCCGCGAGTTCGACGACGTCACCCGCCGCGACGGGCGGCGGAAGGCGCCGCGCGGGCGCGAGGTCGACCTCGTCGTCGAGCAGTTCGATGACGGGCACGGACCGGGCGAGCCCCGGCTGTTCCGCCAGTGACCCGTCCCGGTCGAAGGCGCGCCAGGCGTCGAGCACGGCACGCCGTACGTCGTCCCACACCTGCTGCTCGCGTACGTCGCCGGGCTCGGCGAGCGCGGTGGTGTCGACGAGCAGCAGCTCAGGAGCGGCGGGCGCGCCCGCGCCGGGGCGGCGCAGCACCCACAGGTGCAGCGGGACGTTGTTGGGCGGTACGGCACCGGCGGGCAGCGCGACGACGGCGCGCAGGGCGCCGCGGCGCAGCAGGTCGGCGCGGATCCGCCGCCCTGAGCGGCGTGAGGCGACGGTGGGCGGCATCAGGAGCACGGCGCTGCCGCCGTCCTTGAGGCGGGCCAACGCGTGCTGCACCCAGGCGAGTTCGGACTCGGTACGGGCGGGCAGTCCGTACTCCCAGCGCGGGTCGTAGGCGAGTTCGTCGTGGCCCCAGCCGCGCTCGTTGAACGGCGGGTGGGCGAGCACGACGTCGGCCCGTACGTCGCCGAGCGCGTCGGCGCGCAGGGTGTCGGCGGCGGCGGTGCGCACGGCGGGGGCGTCCGCGCCGCCGTTGCCGTCGAGGGCGAGGCGGAGCGCGGTGAGCGCGGCGAGTTCGGCGGCGGAGTCCTGGCCGTAGAGGGTGCGTCCCGGCCGCGGGTCGTGGGCGCGTACGGCGTCGAGGAGGGCGCCGGTGCCGCAGGCCGGGTCGAGGGCGGTGGCGGCGGGTCCGGCGAGCGCGGCCATGAGTTCGGCGGGGCCCTGCGGGGTGAGCGTGTACTGGCGGGGGTTGGCGTCGAGGTGCCGGCCGAGGAGGAAGGCGAAGGTGCCGCGGGCGCCGAGTTCGGCGGCCAGTTCGGCGGCGCCGCGCAGCAGCGGCACGGACGGCAGCAGGTCGGCGGGGGAAGGGCGCTCGACGGCCCGTTCGGTGGCGTGGCCGAAGCGCGGGGTGAGGATGCCTTCGAGGGCGGCGGACAGCCGGTGGGCCAGGTCCTGGTCGTCGTCGGTGACGGCGAGGGCGAGCCATTCCGGGGGCCTGTCGTGCACGAGGAGCAGGGCGCAGCCGGTGTGCAGCAGGGCGGTGACCGGTCCCGCGGGGTGGCCCGCGAGCTGCTGCCACACGCGTTCGCGCAGCGGGACCTCGGCGAGCTTGCCCTGGTCGCGCAGCCACGCCTCGATCTCGGCGAGGGCGAAGGAGGGGCTGGTCTCGGTGCCGCCGACGGGCTTGGGGAAGTCCGGGTGTCTGCGGCGCCAGTTGCTGACGGCGGCGCGGCCCACCCCGGCGAGCCGCGCGATTCCGGCGGCGGTCACCTCTGTCGCGTTGTCCTGCACCGAGCCGACTCCTCCCCGGACGCCGGCCCCTTCCGCCGGGTCGTCCTGACGTGCCTGTGCGGCCGACCCTACCGACTCCGGCGTAAGAACCCCATTCACAGGCGTGAGCACATTCTGTTCTGTGAACGAGGTTGACTCGGTTCACAAGCAGTGCTGTTATTGCCTCAGCCAACCGCCGGATACACGGAAAGCCGGGGGGAGGTTGGCTTCTCTCATCTCGGAGGAACAGTCATGTCCCAGACCCAGCCGCCTCAGCAGTACCCCCAGTACCCGCCGTTCCAGCAGCAGCCGCCGCAGCAGGTCGTGCGGAACGGGCTGGGGACGGCCGCGCTGATCCTCGGCGTCATCGGCGCCGTCTCGGGTCTGATCCCGCTGCTGTTCTGGCTGGCCGGGATCCTCGGTGTGATCGCCCTGATCCTGGGTCTGACGGGGCGGGGCAGGGCGAAGCGCGGCGAGGCCACGAACAAGGGCGTGGCCCTGGCCGGCACGATCCTCGGGCTCGCGGCGATGGGCCTCGCGGTCTTCGGCGCGTACACGACGTTCAAGGCGGTGGACGACGCGGTCGACGAGATCAACAAGTCGGTGTCGGACACGAAGGCCAAGGACACGACGCCGTCCGGCGACGCCAAGGACAAGGACGGCAAGGGTGACAAGGCCGACAAGGGTGGGGACGAGCCGGCCTCCGGCGAGACGCTCGCCGCGGGCGACTCCGTGGTCTACGACGACGACCTGACGGTTTCCGTGTCCAACGCGGTGGCGTTCAGCCCGAGCGAGTTCGCTGCGGGCCACAAGAAGGGCAACCACGCGTACAAGGTGACGGTCACCGTCACGAACGACTCGAAGGAGAAGTTCGACGCGAGCCTGCTGACGGCCGACGCCCGCTCGGGCAAGGACGGCGTGAAGTCGGAGCAGATCTTCGACGAGCACGTCGGTGACGGCTTCAGCGGAACCGTCCTCCCGGGCAAGAAGGCCACGGTCGTCTACGGCTTCGACGCCCCTGCGGACGCGAAGAACCTGACGGTCGAGGTCACGCCGAGCTTCGACTACGACGGCTCGCAATGGGACCTGAAGCTGTAACCGGCTTCAGTAATGGGGGGAAACAAGGGGGCGGACGCGGCACGCGCACAACGCGCGTGCCGCGTCCGCGTGTTCACATACGGCGCCCTCACAGGGCGTGCCGCACCCACACATTCGGCTCGACGTACACGGCGTAGTCGTGCTCGGGCTCGCAGCGGACCGGCACCAGGGCGGCGGGCACGGTGACCGGGCCTTCCTTGTCGAACGGCAGCCCGGTCCACTCCCGCCACTGGTCCAGCGAACCCGCGACGACCATGGAGGCCGGGGCGACCCGCTCGACGACACCGCCGGCCCGCACGTGCACCCGCAGCCACGGATCGTGCGGCAGCCCGTCCGACTCCCGCGTCCGGAACGCGTACTCGCTCATCGGCGTCCCGGGTTCGAGGTGCTTGGCGCTCGGCCGCACCGGCGCGACGACCTCGCCGAAGCCGCGGGCCCGCGCGTTCTCCCGCATCGCCGCGAGCATCCGACCGGAGAGCCCGCGCCCCTGGCACGCGGGCGCGACGGCGATCTCGATGGCGCTCACGGTGTCGGGCTCGACCCCCGCGGCCCGGTCGGCGAACGCCCACTGGAGCACCTGGTCCCAGCCCCCGTCCGGCAGCGCACCGCGCCCCTCCCGGTGCAGCGCGAACGGCACGCTGTACGCCTTGGCGACCACGGCCCCCTCACGATCGGTCGCCACGAACGCGTACTCGGGCAACTCCTCCCAGATACGCCGCAGATACGTCGCGGCACACTGATCGTGCCCGATGAACGCGGGCCAGGTGTCCTCCATGCCCCACATGTCCACCGCGAGCTCGGGCCGCTCCGCCAACGTCCCGACCGTCAACTCCACACCACTCTCGGGCTCCATGCGCACATGGTGCAGCGCCCCGAAGCCCTCCGCAGCCGGTTTTTCCTCCGCCGCCTACGCCCCCAGGATCGACGTCAGGAACTCTCCGACCCAGGACAGCAGTTCGCGGCCGACCACCGGCTTGCCGCCCATTTTCTTCGGCTTGGGGCGAGGGACGAGGAGTTGGTTGGTGGCGGACTTGATGACCGTGCCGGGGTAGAGGCGCTTGAGGCGGAGTTCCTGGGACTCGCGGAGTTCCACCGGGGCGAAGCGGATGTTGTTGCCCTGGAGGACGATCTCGCCGACGCCGCAGGCGCGGGCCAGCATGCGGAGGCCGGCGACCAGGAGGAGGTTCTCCACCGGTTCCGGCAACTTGCCGTAGCGGTCGACGAGTTCCTCGCGGACCTGCTTGATGTCCTCCTCCGTGTTCGCGGAGGCGATGGCGCGGTAGGCCTGGAGGCGGAGGCGCTCGCCGGGGGCGTAGTCGTGCGGGACGTGGGCGTCGACCGGCAGCTCGATCTTGACCTCGAGCGGCGGCTCCTCCTCGACGCCGCCTTCGAGGGAGGCCCGGTAGTCGGCGACGGCCTCGCCCACCATCCGTACGTACAGGTCGAAGCCGACGCCCGCGATGTGTCCCGACTGTTCGCCGCCGAGGAGGTTGCCCGCGCCGCGGATCTCCAGGTCCTTCATCGCGACGTACATGCCCGCGCCCATCTCCGTGTGCTGGGCGATCGTCGCGAGCCGCTCGTGGGCGGTCTCCGTCAGGGGCTTCTCCGGCGGGTACAGGAAGTAGGCGTAACCGCGCTCGCGGCCACGGCCGACGCGGCCGCGCAGCTGGTGGAGCTGGGAGAGGCCGAAGTTGTCGCCGCGCTCGACGATCAGCGTGTTGGCGTTCGAGATGTCGATGCCGGACTCGACGATCGTCGTCGAGACGAGGACGTCGAACTTCTTCTCCCAGAAGTCCACGACGACCTGTTCCAGGGCCTGTTCGGACATCTGGCCGTGCGCCGTCGCGATCCGCGCCTCCGGCACGATCGCCCGCAGTCGCGCCGCCGCCTTGTCGATCGACTCGACCCGGTTGTGGATGTAGAAGACCTGGCCCTCGCGCAGGAGTTCGCGGCGGATGGCCGCGCCGATCTGCTTCTCCTCGTACGGGCCGACGAAGGTCAGGACCGGGTGGCGCTCCTCGGGCGGCGTCGTGATCGTCGACATCTCGCGGATGCCGGTGACCGCCATTTCGAGCGTACGGGGGATGGGGGTCGCGGACATGGTGAGGACGTCGACGTTCGCGCGGAGCTTCTTCAGCTGCTCCTTGTGCTCGACGCCGAACCGTTGCTCCTCGTCGACGATGACCAGGCCCAGGTCCTTGAACTTGGTCTCGGAGGAGAACAGGCGGTGCGTGCCGATGACGATGTCGACCGAACCGTCCCGCAGGCCTTCGAGCGTCGCCTTCGACTCCGTCTCCGTCTGGAAGCGCGACAGTGCCTTGACGCTGACCGGGAACTGCCCGTACCGCTCCGTGAACGTGCCGAAGTGCTGCTGGACGAGGAGCGTGGTGGGGACCAGTACCGCGACCTGCTTGCCGTCCTGGACCGCCTTGAACGCGGCGCGGACCGCGATCTCCGTCTTGCCGTAGCCGACGTCGCCGCAGATCAGCCGGTCCATCGGGACCGTCTTCTCCATGTCCTCCTTGACCTCGGCGATCGTCGTCAGCTGGTCGGGCGTCTCCGCGTACGGGAACGCGTCCTCCAGCTCCCGCTGCCACGGCGTGTCCGCGCCGAAGGCGTGCCCCGGGGCCGCCATGCGGGCCGAGTACAGCTTGATGAGGTCGGCCGCGATCTCCTTGACGGCCTTCTTGGCGCGCGCCTTCGTCTTCGTCCAGTCGGCGCCGCCGAGCCGGTGCAGGGTGGGCGCCTCGCCACCGACGTACTTGGTGATCTGCTCCAGCTGGTCGGTGGGGATGTAGAGGCGGTCGCCGGGCTGGCCGCGCTTGGCGGGCGCGTACTCGACGACGAGGTACTCGCGGGTCGCGCCCTGCACGGTGCGCTGCACCATCTCGATGTACCGGCCGACGCCGTGCTGCTCGTGCACGATGTAGTCGCCGGACTCGAGGGTGAGCGGGTCGATCGTCTTGCGGCGGCGCGCCGGCATCCGGGCGCCTTCCTTGCCCGCGGCCCGCTGACCGGTGAGGTCGGTCTCGGTGAGCACCGCGAGCTTCAGAACGGGGTCGACGAAGCCGTGTTCGAGGCTGCCGCAGGACACCTGGACGACGGAGGGCGCGAGCTCGGCGAGGTCCTTGTCGAGGCGGGCCGCGATGCCCTCGCCGCCGAGCACCTCGACCGTACGGGTCGCGGGTCCGTGGCCCTCGGTGACGTAGACCGCGCGCCAGCCGTCGGCGAGCCAGCCCTTGGTGTCGGCGAGGGCGCGGGCGGTGTCGCCGCGATACGTCTCCGGGGCGTGCATGCCGAGCTGCAGCGTGTCCGCGTCGGCGTCGGCCTCGTCCGCCGCGAACGGGGACACCGACCACCACATCATGCCCAGCTCACGGGCCCGGTCGCGGACGTCCGCGATCGACCACAGCGAGGCCGCGCCGACGTCGATGGGCGCCTTGCCGCCGGTCGCGGACGCCGCCCAGGACGCCTGGAGGAACTCCTGCGACGTCGCCACCAGGTCGGCGGCGCGGGTGCGCACCCGCTCGGGGTCGCAGACCATCGTCATGGCGCCGGCCGGCAGCACGTCGAGCAGCAGTTCCATGTCGTCGACGAGGACGGGCGCGAGGGACTCCATGCCCTCGACGGCGATGCCCTCGGCGATCTTGCCGAGCAGTTCGCCCAGCTCGGGGTGTTCCTCGGCGAGCTCGGCCGCCTTCGCCCGCACGTCGTCCGTGAGCAGCAGCTCGCGGCAGGGCGGCGCCCACAGGCCGTGCTCGGCGATCTCCAGGGAGCGCTGGTCGGCGACCTTGAAGTAGCGGATCTCCTCGATGTCGTCGCCCCAGAACTCGACGCGGAGCGGGTGCTCCTCCGTCGGCGGGAAGACGTCGAGGATGCCGCCGCGCACGGCGAACTCGCCGCGCTTCTCGACCAGCTCCACGCGCGCGTACGCCGCCGCGGCCAGCGCCTGGACCGTCTCCTCCAGGTCGGCGCTCTGCCCGGTGCGCAGCGCCACGGGCTCCAGGTCGCCGAGCCCCTTGACCTGCGGCTGGAGCACGGAACGCACGGGCGCGACGACGACGGACACCGGGCCCGTCTCCGGATCGTCCGTGGTGGGGTGCGCGAGCCGGCGCAGCACCGCGAGGCGGCGGCCGACCGTGTCCGAGCGGGGGCTGAGCCGCTCGTGCGGGAGCGTCTCCCACGACGGGTACTCGACGACGCCGTCCTCCGGCAGCAGCGAGCGCAGCGCCGCCGCCAGGTCCTCGGCCTCGCGCCCGGTCGCGGTCACGGCGAGCACGGGGCGCTTCGCCTCGCGGGCGAGCGCGGCGATGGCGAAGGGGCGGGACGCGGGCGGGCCCACCAGGTCGACGTGCATCCGGTTGCCGTCACCGGCGGCCTTCACCGCTTCTACGAGGGCCGTGTCCTTGACGACGGCGTCGAGCAGTCCGTGCAGGCTCATGGAGAAGTTCCGTCCCGGGTGAGTGGGCAACGCGAAGGGCCCGACACGTGGTACGGGCCGGGGGTTCCAGGTTACGTCTTCCTCCGGGGGCTCACCCGTTTGATCTGTTTCGCCCCGCCCGGGTGTGGCAGCCCCTGCGGCGTTGCGGTCGCGGGGCTCTGCCCCGGACCCCGCTGCTCAATCGCCGCAGGGGCTTGAATGGGCTACTCGGTGGCAATGGCGCCCAGGACGTTCATCCGGCCCGCCCGGAACGCGGGGATCAGCGCCGCGAAGAGGCCCACGAAGGCGGAGGCGACGAAGACCGCGGTGATCGTCGGCCAGGGGATGTCGAGGACGCCGAGGCCCTCCAGGGCCAGAAGCTTCTGGGCCGTCGCACCCCAGCCCATGCCGAGGCCGAGGCCCAGGAGGGCGCCGAAGACGGCGATGACCACGGACTCCAGGCGGATCATGCGGCGCAGCTGGCGGCGGGAGAGGCCGATGGCGCGCATCAGGCCGATCTCGCGGGTCCGCTCGACCACGGAGAGGGCCAGCGTGTTCACGACGCCGAGCACCGCCACGATGATCGCGAGCGCGAGGAGGCCGTAGATCATGTTGAGGAGCTGGCCGATCTGGTCCTTCAGCGTCTCCTTGTAGTCGGTCTGGTCCTTGACGTGGACCGTCGGGTCGGCGGCGACGGACTTCTTGAGCGCCTTGTACGCGGCGTCGGCCTTTCCTTCGGCCGCCTTGGCGAACATCATGCCGTTCAGCGGCATCCGGTCCTTCGGGACGTACTGGGCGGCCGTCGTCAGGTTCGTGTACATGGCGCCCTTGTCGAACGTCGTGTCGTCCGACGTGATCGCCGCGACCTTCAGCCGCGCGGTGCGTCCGTGGTCGAAGGCGACGGTCATGGTGTCGCCGACCTTCACACCGTGCTTGTCGGCGAAGCCGGAGCCGACCGACATCGCGTTCCTCCCGTACGCCGCCGACAGCTCGCCGGAGGTCGTCTCGCGGCGCAGGTCCTGGGCGTAGGTGGGGGTGGCGGCGACGAGTTCCTCGGACTTCTTCGCACCGTCGGGCGTCGTCAGGTCGGCCTTGACGTACTTGACCTCCGTGACGTGGGAGACGTACGGCGTCCGCTTGAGGTCCTTGGCGGCCTGCGGCTTGATGCCGCCCTGGCCCTCGACGATGAAGTCGGCGCCGACGGACTTGTCGAGTTCGCTGGTCGCCGAGGCCACCATCGAGGAGCCTACGACGGAGAGGCAGGCGACGAGCGCGAGGCCGATCATGAGAGCCGCGCCCGTGGCGCCGGTGCGGCGCGGGTTGCGCAGCGCGTTGCGCTCGGCCATGCGTCCCACCGGACCGAAGATCCGCAGCAGGACCGCGCTGATCACGCGGACCACGATCCCCGCGAGCAGCGGGCCGACGACCACGAAGCCGATGAGCGAGGCGACGATGCCGACGCCGAGCCACAGGGCGCCCTGGCTCGCCTTGTCGGCCTGCGCGGCCAGGTAGAGCGCGGCTCCGCCGCCGCCCGTGAGGAGGACGCCGATGACGCCGCGTACGAAACCGGCCTTGACGTCGGCGGGGGTGCCGGCGTCGCGCAGCGCGGCCATCGGTGAGACCTTGCCCGCGCGCCGGGCCGGCAGGTAGGCGGCGAGGACGGTGACGACGATGCCGAGGAGCAGGCCGATGGCCGGGGTCGTCCACTTGACGGTCAGGTCGTCCGTGGACAGCTCCATGCCCATGGACGACATGAGGTTCATGAGGCCGACGGCGAGGCCCATGCCCGCGCCGACGCCGAGCACGGAGCCGACGACGCCGAGCAGCAGCGCCTCGACGAGCACGGACCGGTTGACCTGCTTGCGGGAGGAGCCGATGGCGCGCATCAGGCCGATCTCGCGGGTGCGCTGGGCGACCAGCATCGAGAACGTGTTGATGATCAGGAAGATGCCGACGAGGAAGGCGATGCCGGCGAAGCCGAGGAGGGCGTACTTGATGACGTCCATGAAGGAGCCGACGTCGGCGGAGTTGGCGTCCGCGGCCTCCTTCTGGGTCTGGATCTTGTACGTGCCGTCGGTGCCGAGGGCGGCGGCGACGTCCTGCTTGAGCCGGGCGTCGCTGACGCCGCTGTCGGCGACGACGTTGAGCTGCGTGAACTGCCCGGGCTTGCCGACGAGTTCGCGCTGCGCGGTCGCGGTGTCGAACCAGACGACGGCCGCGCCGGGGTTGGTCACCTTGAAGGAGGCGATACCGGCGATCCGCGCTTTGATGTCGCCGGTGGCGGTGATGGTGCGCAGCTCGTCGCCCATCTCGAGGTGGTGCTTCTTCGCGGTGTCGGCGTCGACCATGATCTCGGTCGGGGCGCGCGGCGCGTGCCCGGAGGTGATCTCCATGGAACGCAGGTCGTTGTGCGTCCAGTTGCCCGCGAGGGAGGGGCCGCCGGTGGTGGGGCCCATGTTCTTGTTGTCGGCGTTCACCAGGGTCACGTTCGCCGAACTGACCGCGCCCTCGGCCGACTTGACGCCCTCGGCCTTCTTCACGGTGGCGAGCGCGGACGCGGGCAGCGCCTCGGGGAGGCCGGTGGCGCTGCCCTCGACCTCGGCGTCCTTCGGGCTGACGGTGACGTCGGCCGCGGTGGCGGTGAAGAGCTTGTCGAAGGTCTTGTCCATCGTGTCGGTGAACACGAGGGTGCCGCAGACGAAGGCGACGGACAGCAGCACGGCGACCGCGGAGAGCGCCATCCGGCCCTTGTGCGCGAAGAAGTTCCGCAGCGAGGTCTTCATGACCGTGTTGGCGCTCATGACGTGCGACCCCGGGCGTCGAAGTCCTTCATGCGGTCGAGGACGGCCTCGGCGGTCGGGCGGGTCATCTCGTCGACGATGCGGCCGTCCGCGAGGTACAGGACGCGGTCCGCGTACGACGCGGCGACCGGGTCGTGGGTGACCATCACGATGGTCTGGCCGAGCTCGTCGACGGAGCGGCGCAGGAAGCCGAGGACCTCGGCGCCGGCGCGCGAGTCGAGGTTTCCGGTGGGCTCGTCGCCGAAGATGATCGACGGCCGGGAGGCCAGCGCGCGGGCCACGGCGACGCGCTGCTGCTGGCCGCCGGAGAGCTGGGTGGGCCGGTGCTTGAGCCGTCCGGCGAGGCCGACGGTCTCGACGACCTGGTCGAGCCAGCCGCGGTCGGGCTTGCGGCCCGCTATGTCCATCGGGAGCGTGATGTTCTCCAGGGCGTTGAGCGTGGGCAGCAGGTTGAACGCCTGGAAGATGAAGCCGATCCGGTCCCTGCGCAGCTTCGTGAGCTTCTTGTCCTTGAGGCCGGTGATCTCGGTCTCGTCGAGGAAGATCTGCCCGGACGTGACCGTGTCGAGGCCGGCGAGGCAGTGCATCAGCGTCGACTTGCCCGAGCCCGAAGGGCCCATGATCGCCGTGAACTGTCCGCGGGCGATGTCCACGTCGACGTGGTCGAGCGCGACGACCCGGGTCTCCCCCGACCCGTACGCCTTCACCAGCTGCCGCGCGCGAGCGGCGACGGCCGAACTCTGTCCAGTGCCCCCGTGCCTGGGAATGGTTGCAGCCGTAGTCACGGTAAGTCTCCTAAGTCGGTCACGCGTGGGATGCGTGAATCAGCGCCTGTGCGGCTCAGTCTGGTGGAGCGGGGGGTCCCGGCGCGGTCCGGCAGGGCCCCGTCTTTTCCGGGGGAAAACCCCACCCCGAACGCTACGAACATCCCCGCGCCCCCTCGTCCTCCAGCGGGACGAACGGACCCTGCCCCCTTCTACGGAGGCCCCCTTAGGGGAGGTCCACCCCTCGGTGGACCTCTACTCAGGGTCGCCTCCACCTGTCTAAGCTCCTGACGTAGATACGTGCAGGGGGAACACATGCAGGGGACCACCGACCGCCGCCGCGGGGCGGTCGTCGCGGCGCTGATGCTGAGCATGGCGCTCGCCGCGCTCGACTCGACCATCGTCTCGACGGCGGTGCCGCAGATCGTCGGCGACCTCGGCGGCTTCTCCGTCTTCTCCTGGCTGTTCTCCGGCTATCTGCTCGCGGTCACCGTCACGCTGCCCGTGTACGGGAAGCTGTCGGACACGCTGGGCCGCAAGCCGGTGCTCATCGCGGGCAGCGTGCTGTTCCTGGTCGGCTCGCTGCTGTGCGCGTCCGCGTGGAACATGGCGGCCCTGATCGCCTTCCGGGTCGTCCAGGGTCTCGGCGGCGGCGCCATCCAGGGCACGGTGCAGACGCTGGCAGCGGACCTCTACCCGCTGAACGAACGCCCCAGGATCCAGGCGAAGTTGTCGACCGTGTGGGCCACCTCTTCGGTCCTCGGCCCCGCGCTCGGCGGGGTGCTCGCCTCGTACGCGGGCTGGCGCTGGATCTTCCTCATCAACCTGCCGATCGGCGCCGTCGCGCTGTTCCTCGTCGTACGTCATCTGCACGAGCCGCGCCGGGAGCGGGCCGCGCGGCCGCGGATCGACTGGGCGGGCGCGCTCGCGGTGTTCGCGGCGGGCGGTGTGCTGCTGACGTGGCTGGTGCAGGGCGGCGTCGCGTGGGCGTGGGACGCG
The DNA here is from genome assembly GCF_052245995.1 of Streptomyces sp. SDT5-1. Taxonomy (NCBI): domain Bacteria; kingdom Bacillati; phylum Actinomycetota; class Actinomycetes; order Kitasatosporales; family Streptomycetaceae; genus Streptomyces; species Streptomyces sp. SDT5-1. The sequence continues at coordinate 3,791,249 of NZ_CM125963.1, forward strand.
ACGCCCTCGATCGCCCTGCTGTGCGCGGGAGTCGCGCTCATCGGCGCCGTGTTCGTCATCGAGCGGCGGGCGGCCGAGCCGATCCTGCCGGGCTGGGTGTGGCGGCGGCGCACCATCGCGGCCGTCAATCTGGCGCTCGGGGCGATGGGCCTGCTGATGGTGGCGCCGACGACGTTCCTGCCGACGTACGCGCAGTCCGTCCTCGGCCTGTCCCCCACGGCCGCCGGGTTCGTGCTCTCCGTGATGACGCTGAGCTGGCCGGTGTCGGCGGCCCTGAGCCAGCACGTGTACCGCAGGATCGGCTTCCGTGACACGGCCGCGCTCGGCATGACGGGGGCGCTGCTCGTGCTCGCCGCGTTCCCGCTGCTGCTGCCGTACCCGGGCGCGGTGTGGCAGCCGACGCTGCTCAGCCTGCTGCTCGGCGCCTCCCTCGGCCTCTTCCAACTGCCGCTCATCGTCGGCGTGCAGTCGACGGTCGGCTGGGCGGAGCGCGGCACCGCCACCGCGTCCGTCCTCTTCTACCGGCAGATCGGGCAGACGGTCGGCGCCGCCGTCTTCGGCGCGGTCGCCAACGGCGTGATCTCTGCCCGCCTCGGCTCCGGCGCCGACCTCGACTCGGTGACCCGGGACACCGCGGCCGACGGGGTGCGGCGCGCGATCGACGCGGCCGTCGACTCGGTGTACGTCGGCGCGGCCTGCGCCGCCGCGGTCGCGCTGGCCGTCCTCCTGACGCTGGCCCCGCGCCGCTTCCCCGTCCTGGATGCGGAGCCGCCCGATCCCATAGCGGACACGGACGGGCAGGAGAAGTCATCCGCCGTACAAGTCCCCCACCAGCAACACTCACCCCACGTACAAGAAAAGTCGCCCGGCACGGACTGATCGTTCGCGCAAACGCTCCCCAACTCCTCTACCTACGAGTAACGTTCCGGCTCCCCACGCACTCCCTGCGGTCCGCCCAGTCCCCGGCGGACCCGAGCCGCGCAAGGAGAACAGGGATGTCGTATCCGTCGCAGCCGTACCCGTTCCACGCCTCCGGGCAGCCGTACCCGCACCCCCATCCCCGCTCGCACCGCCTGCCGCGCCACCCCGATGCGCCCAGCGGCGAACTCCGCCTGCTGCGGACCGCGTACCGCTGGCAGCGCCGCGTCGCCACCCTCACCGCACTCGGTTACTTCACGCTGTTCCTGCTGCTGTCCGCGTTCGCGCCAGGACTGATGAACCGCTCCGCCACCGGCGGACTGTCCACCGGACTCCTCATCGGCCTGTGCCAACTCCCCGTCACCTGCCTGGCGCTGCTGCTCTACGAGGTCACGGCGCGGCGCCGCGTCGATCCCCTCGTGCACCGCATCCGCAGGCAGCGCCGCGGGGACGGGGGCTACGCGCGATGACCCCGGGTCAGGACGTCCTCGCCGCCGCGTCCACCGACGCCATGTCCCTGGTCGCGTTCACCGCCGTCGCCACGATCACGCTGCTGCTGTGCATCATGACCGGGCCCGACCGCGACGGACTCGAGGAGTTCTACACAGGCTTCGGCCGCCTCGGCCCCGTCCGCAACGGCCTGGCCATCGCGGGCGACTACATCTCCGCGGCCACCGTCCTCGGCACCGGCGGCATCATCGCGCTGCTCGGCTACGACGGCGTGGTCCTCGCCCTGAGCACGGCGCTCTCCCTGATGCTGCTGATGTTCCTGCTGGCCGAACCGCTGCGCAACGCGGGCCGGTTCACCATGGGCGACACGCTCGCCCGCCGGATGCCGGGGCGCTCCGTGCGGATGGCGGCGTGCGCCGCGACCATCGCCGCGCTGATGCCCATCATGCTGGTCCAGCTCGCGGGCGCCGGCGATCTGCTGGCGTTCCTGCTCGGCTTCACCAGCGAGGGCTTCAAGACGGCCTGCGTGATCGCGCTCGGCGCGCTGATGATCAGCTACGCGGCGATCGGCGGCATGAAGGGCACTGCCGTCATCCAGATCTTCAAGATCGTGATGCTGCTCGGTTCGGGCGCGGTGATCGCCCTGCTCGTCCTGCACCGCTTCGGCTGGGACCCCGGCGCCCTGCTCACGACCGCCGCGCAGAAGAGCGGCGCGGGCAACGCCTATCTGACCTCGGGTCTCCAGTTCGCCCACAGCCCCACCCCACGCCTCGACATGATCACGTCGGAGCTGACGGTGGTCGTCGGCGGCGCCGCGCTGCCGCACGTCACGATGCGCATGTACACGGCCCGGCACGCGCGCGAGGTGCGCCGCTCGATGACCTGGGCGGTGTCCGCGGTCGGCCTCTTCGTGCTGATCATCTCCGTGGTCGCCATCGGAGCGACGGCGATGCTGGGCGCCGACACCATCGCGGCGGCGGACCGGCAGGGCAACACGGCGTATCTGCTCGGGGCGCGGGCGGTGTTCGGCGCGACGACGACCACGGGTGAGTCGCTGCTGTTCACGAGCGTCACCACGGCGCTGTTCCTGACGCTCCTCGCCTCCGTCGCCGGCATGATCCTGGCCTGCGCCAACTCGCTCGCGCACGACGTGCTCGCGTACTCCAGGCGGGAGTTGACGGACCGCAAGGAGCTGTCGATCGCCCGCTGGTCCGCGCTCGGCGTCGGCGCCTTCGCGATCGCCCTGGCCTGCGTCTTCCAGCACCGCAATCTGCAACCGCTGGTCACGCTCTCGTTCTGCCTCGGCGCGTCCGCCATCGCGCCCGCGCTCGTCTACAGCCTCTTCTGGCGCCGCTACACGCGTGCGGGCCTGCTGTGGACGCTGCTCGGCGGCACGGCGGCCTGCGTCGTCCTGATGACCGGCACCAACCTGGTGTCGGGGTCGCCCACCTCGGCGTTCCCCGGCATGGACTTCAACTGGTTCCCGTTCACGACGACGGGCGTCGCGTCCATCCCGCTGGGCTTCCTGTTCGGCTGGCTCGGCACGGTCCTCACCGACCGCCGCAGGGCCGCGGCGCAGCGACAGCAGTACGAGGCGGTGGAGGCGTGGATCCTCGCGGGCGCGCCCGCGGCGCCGGGCGGGGAGCCGCGGCGCTGAGCCCTTCCCCGTACGGCTACTTGCCGAGCCGCTCCGCCAGTTCGGCACGGCGCGCCAGCACGCCGTCCTTCAGCTCCTCCATCTCGCGCAGCGCGTCCTTGCGGTCGCGCTTGCCGAGGCGGTCGATGTAGAGCCTGCCGTACAGGTGGTCCGTCTCGTGCTGGAGGCAGCGGGCGAAGTAGCCGCGGCCCTCGACGGAGATCGGGTTGCCGTCCTTGTCCTGGCCGCGTACGACGGCGTGGTCGGCGCGTGCCACGGACTTGTACGGTCCCGGCACGGAGAGGCAGCCCTCCATGTCCTCGACCAGCCTGCGCTCCTCCGGGGGCAGCTCGTCCAGGACGGGGTTGCAGATGTGGCCGGTGTGGCGCACGCCCCAGTCGTCCTCCATGTCGTAGACGAACAGCTGGAGGTCGACGTCGACCTGGTTGGCGGCGATGGCCGCGCCGTGCGCCACGTGGTTCGTCGCGAACATGTCGTCGATCAGCCGGTCGAGCTCGGCGGTCCCGAAGAGCGCGTCGGTGACCGGCGCGCACCGCCGCCGCAGCACGTCCTCCCCGACGACGGTGATACGCCGCACGCTCCCCCGCGTCACTTCCGGCAGCAACCGCGCGTCGCTCATGCCCACCCCTCGTTTCCGCTCAGCCGTTACGACCGGCCCACTTTAACGTCGCGCCGCCGGTACCCCCCGCGGCCCCGGACCCCGCGGCGTCGGATCGGGCGACCGGAATCACTCGGCGTCGGCCGGCTTTCCGGTGAGCGCGGAGAGCGACGCGCGGACGTGTTCCATGTGCGCCCGCATCTCCTCCCGCTCCTCCTCGTGGCCCTCGAGGATCGACTCCGTCTCCCGCTCGATCCGCTCCGCCCGCGCCCGCGCCTGCGCGATCAGCTCCGCCGCCGCGGCCTCCGCGTCCTCCTGGCCGTGCCGCGCCTCCTCCTCGGTCTCGGCGAGCGCCCGCTTCGCCTCCGAGAGGCGCTCCTCCGCCTCGGCGACCGCCGCGGCCTCCCACGCCTCGGACGCGGCGACCTGGTCGGCCGCCTCCCGGTCCGCGGCCTCGATCCGCTCGGCGTGCTCCTTTGCCTGCGCCGCGAGATCGGCGTCGGTGCGCTCGCGCATCTCGCGCAGCGCCTCCTGGGCGGCGTCCCGGGTCTGCTTCGCGTCGTCCCTGGCGGCGGCCCGCAGCTCGTCGGCCTCGGCCTGACCGGCCGCGATCCGCCGCTCCGCGTACTCGTCGGCCTTGCCGCGCACCTCCTCGGAGTGCGCCTGCGCGTCGGCGTACGCCTCGTCGGCGGCCCTGCGCGCCGACTCGGCCTCGGCGTCGGCGTCGGCCCGCGCGGCGCCGCGCACGGCCGCGGCCTCCTCCTCGGCGAGTTCGAGCAGGTACTGGGCGCGCTTGCCGAGCGATTCGTACGTCTGCGGGGCGAGGTTCGCGACGACCTCGCGCAGCCGCTCGGCCTCGTCCTCCATCTCCTTGGCGAGGACGGTCAGGCGCGCGGCGCGCTCCCAGGCCTCGTCCCGCTCCCCCGAGAGCGCGTCGGCGGCGGCCTCCACCTGCTCGGGCCGGTAGCCCCGTCCTCGTACGACGACGAAGCCGTACTGGGACGCCTCCGGTCCACCCGCACCGCTCATCTGGATTCCCCTTTTCCGCAGGGCTCCGGCAAGCCCGATCTACGACATTCTGCGCGATTGGCGCACATCCTGGCGGAACAACCAGAAGCGCCCCACATTCCGACACACGTGGTGTTCACATGGCGCTCAGGTCGACCCACACGGTCCAGGATGCGTCAATTGCCGTCGAAAGTCGGAATCGCCTTGTCCTCGCGCAGGGCCGAGAAGAGCTGATCGGCCTCGCCCTGGTTCCACATCACCACGTCGCCGACCCCCGAAACATTGGGCTCGCTGCCCACGGGAACGGTGGTCGTCGACGCCGGGTCCGACATCTTGACACCCATGGTGGCCAGCGCCGCGACCCCGGTGTCCGGGTCGACGGTCAGCGCGTCCAGCGAGGCGCTCAGGAAAGGGATCAGCTTCCACGGCGGGATCAGCACCCCGGCGCTCAGCGCCTTGTTCGCGATGGCGTCCACGAGCTGCTGCTGCCGCTTGACCCGGCCCAGGTCCCCGGTCGGATCGGAGTAGCGGGCCCGCGCGTACTGCAGGGCCTGCGTGCCGTTCATCGTCTGGCAGCCCGCGTCGAAGTCGGCGCCGGACTTCTCGTCGTGCAGCCCGCCGTCGGCGACGCAGATCTCCACCCCACCGAGCGAATCCACGACGTCGACGAGCCCCAGGAAGCTGACCTCCGCGTAGTGGTCGACGCGCAGGCCCGTCGCCTCCTCCACGGTCCGCGTGAGCAGCTTCGCGCCGCCCGCCGAGTACGCGTAATTGATCTTGTTCTGGCCGTGCCCGGGGATGGACACGTAGGAGTCGCGCGGGATCGAGACGAGATACGGGCCGCTGTCCCCGTAGTGCAGCAGCATGATCGTGTCGGTGCGGTCGCCCCCGTCGTTGCCGACGTGCAGCTCCTTGCGCTGTTCGGGCGTCAGGTTCGCCCGCGAGTCCGAGCCGACCAGCAGCCAGTTCGTGCCCGCGCCGGCCGCCGGACGCCCGCTGTAGTCGCTGAACGCGTCCGTCGACTGAAGCCGCGAACCGGCCCAGAAATACAGGCCCGCGACGTACGCGACGAGCACCACGAGGACGACCAGCAGGGCCAGCGCGATCCGCTTCGGCCGGAAGCGTCGCTTCCGCGTCGCGCGCACCGTCGTCGGCCGACTCCACTCACCTGCCATGTGCGCATGATCGGGGCGCCCGACCGATCCCGCAGGTCGAGCGCCCTCGGGTCCGCCCTACAGCAGGCCGTCCCACATCTGCTCGAGCAGCACCGACCACCACGTCTCCGGCGAGCCGAGCGCCGCCGAGTCGATCGCGCTGAGCTGCGCCTGGAAGTCGACGGTCCAGCGGCCCGCCTGCTCCTGGTTGAGCCCGTAGCGCAGCCGCCACATCCGGCCGAGCAGCGCGAGCGAGCGGGCGAACTCCGGCAGCCCGCTGTTCACGAACTGCGGCGGCACCGGAGCCCCCTCGGGGCCCGACTCCACCGGCACGGCCACGATGTTCGCCGACCCGTACTGCACGCACAGCGCCTTGCCGAAGTCGCTGCCCATCACCAGGTACGAGCCCGCGTCCGACGCGGGGCGCACGCCGCGCTCCTGCGCCAGCTCGGCCAGCGTCGGGACCGGGCGGCCCGGCTGGGCCTGCGCCCAGAAGAACGGCCCGAAGTCCGTCGGCAGGCCCGCCACCACGAGCGTGTGCGCCACGACGTCCGGGACGCCCTGCCGGGACACGGCCCGCTGGTCGAAGCGGAACACGCCGGGGCCGAACGCCGCGGCCAGCTCCTGCGCGATCGCCTCCGGCGCGGCCGGGGGCGCGGGCTGCGCCGGCTGCAACGGGGCGCGCACCGGCGCCGGACGCGCCGGGCCGTCCGCGACCTGGTGCAGCTCGCCCTGGTGCGCGAGGAGCTGCTGCATGCCCTGCTGGCGGCTCGCGTGATCCGTGCCGTACGGGGCGATCGACGTGATCCGTGCCTGCGGCCACTGCTCCTGGATCATCCGCGAGCAGTAGGCGCCGGGCAGCGAGCAGGACTCCAGCTCCGTGTGGAGCTCGAGGACCTGGTCCGGCGGCACGTTCATGCCGCGCAGCTCGTGGAAGATCTGCCACTCCGGGTGCGGCGTGCCCGGCGCGGACCGCCGGATGAGCTGCTGCTCGGACCCGTCGGGCGCGCGGTACCGCAGCACGGCCTGGTACCCGGGCCCCACGGTCGGCTGCCCCGAGGGCCCCGGCTGCGGAGGCTGCGGGTACCCGTACGCGGGCGGGGCCTGCTGCCCCGGCCCTGGCGGCGGGGGCGGCATACCGGGGCCCTGCGGGGCGGGACCGGACAGCACGGTCGCGGCGTGGTGCACACCGTCACCCGGAGCACCGGGAACACCCGGCGGCGGAGGCGGCGAAGGCCGCTCGGGACCCTGCGGCCCCGGGCCCGACAGCACCGTCGAGGCATGGTGCACACCGTCACCCGGACCACCGGGAACACCCGGCGGCGGAGGCGGCGAAGGCCGCTGCGCGCCCTCGCCGGGCGTGCCGGGAGGCGGGGGCGGCGGCGGAGCCTGACCACCCGGACCACCGGGCGGCGGACCGGACAACATCGTCGCCGCGTGATGCACACCGTCGCCCGGAGCGCCGGGAGGCGGCGGAGGCGGGGGCACCATCTGCGTAGGAACGTAACCGCCCGCGGGCGCGCCGGGCGGCCCCGGCGGCGGCGGGGTCTGCGGTCCGCCGCGCGGGGGCTCGGCCTTGCTGGTCACGGCGCCCGCGATGTCGGCGGCGCCCTGCGGGTAGCCGTACGAGGCGTTGGGGGGCGGCGGCCCGGGGACCGCGGTGCCCGGAGTGGGCGGCGGGAACGACTGCGGGGTGCTGTACGAGACCGGGGGGCCGTCCGCCGGCGGCGGCGGAGGCGGCGGGATCGGGGCGGCGGGGTCCTGCGGGTAGCCGTACGCGGCCGGGGGCGGCGGCGCGTCCTCCGCGAGCGGCGGCGAGAACACCGTCTCCGGCAACGGCACCGACCGATCCTCCTCGTCCCCCACCCCATTCGTATCCGTCCCGGCCCACGGCGTCGCATCCACGGACATGGGCCGCACGGCGTCGGCGGGGGGAGGGAAGGCAGGGGCGGCCGGGGGCGGCGTGGGTGCGGCGGGGGCGGGGGGCCGCGCATCGGCGGGCGCAGGGGCTGCGGGCCTGACGTCGGCAGGCGCGGAATCCCCCGGCCGCGCGTCAGCGGGCGCCGCAGCAGCGGGCGTCCCACCCGTGGCCGCCGAACCAGCGGCCCCGGCATCAGCAGGCCGCGCGTCAACAGGCGCGGCAGCCGCGGACCGCGCGTCACCGGGCACCCCGCCCGTAGACACCGCACCAGCGGACCCCGCACCGGCAGGCGCAGAACTCGCGGGCCGCGCATCGGCAGGCGCCGCAGCAGCAGGCACCCCACCCGTGGGCGCCGAACCAGCAGACCCCGCACCGGCAGGCGCAGAACTCGCGGGCCGCGCATCGGCAGGCACCGCAGCAGCAGGCACCCCACCCGTGGGTGCCACACCGGCGGACCCGGCATCGGTCCGACCCGCCTCGGCGGGCAAAGGACTCGCGGGCCGCGCGTCAGCGGGCCCGGTGGCCGCGGGCCGGCCGTCAGCGGGCGCCGCCCCGGCGGACCCGGCGCCGGTCGGTGCGCCCGTGCTCGCGCGCGCCGAAGGCTTCACCAGCTTCGCCGTCGCCGGCGACTCGATGGAGTCCGCCGAGTCCGTGCCGTCGGGCGCGGGCACGGCGTGCTCGCCCGACCCGCCCGGCGCCGCCACGGCATACTCGCCCGAAGCGGCAGCCGCAGGCGCCGACGGGACCTCGGCCGGAGGCCCCTGCCTGTCCGCCTCCTCCTGCAACCACTCAGGCGGCGTCAGGAGGAAGGACGTCTGGTTGAGGTCGACCCGCTCCGGGGGACGGGGAGCCGCGGGGGCGTCGGGGAGGCCGTACTCCTCCTCGTAGCGGCGGATCACCTCGCCCACCGGCAGCGCCGGCCACAGCGACGCGTCCCCGCTGTCCCGCGCGATCACGAGCCGCTGCCGCCCACCGTCCGACACGGGACCGCCCTCGCGGTCCTCCGCCCACACGACGAACCCCAGCTCGAACTCCCGCACCCGCACCTCACGGTGCTGATACGCGGGCACGTCCCCGTTGATCCATTCCTCGGCGCGCTCCTGCGCCTGCGCGAACGTCACCATCGCAAGCTCACTCCCCACCGGCGACCGGAACGGCCCGCGCGAAGCCGCCGTCCACCATCAGATTCGCCACCGTCTCCAACTCCGGCGGACTGCCCGCGAGTCGGGACAGGAAACCGTCGAAGTCCTCGCCGCAGGGCAGCAGCAGCCGCTCCACCCGCTCGGCCACCGGCAGCGCCGCCGTCTCCCCGCTGTCCCGCGCGTCGTCGTACGCGCAGAACCACACGGAACCGACCGCGTCACCCCGCACCTTCACCGCGAGCAACCCACCCTGCACGAACGCCACACCCAGAAAATCCTTCGTGAGGTGATCGCGCAGACACTTGTTGACGTACACCAGATCGTTCACGGCCGCCTCGTCGCGCACCGTGAAGAACGGCTGGTCGACCAGAAGCCCCAACTCCGCGTCCAGACCCGTCCCCACGGGCGCGCACCCGCCACCCGCCTTCAGGAACGAGCGGTACGCCCCCGGCAGCCGGAACCCCAAGTCCTCCTCGGCCGACAGCACTTGGCTCTCCGACACCGCGACCCCGGACTTCGGCAGCCCGAAGTGCACCGGCCGCGTGTCCTGCAACGCCCGCGTGCCCCGCTTGCGCTGGTCCACCGCCGCCGTCGCCAACCCGCCGTGATGCCGCAGCAGCGCCTTCACCTCGACCGGGATCAGCTCGAGGCGCCGCGACCCGCGCGCGTGGTGCCACGTCCAGCCGTGCGGCGTCGCCACCCGCGGGATCATGTCCCACAGTTCGTGCCCGGACGCGGCCAGCGCCGCGTTCGCCGACACGTAGTCCGTCAGCCGCAGCTCGTCCACGCCGAAGCCCTGCGGCGGATCCGCGATCTCCGCCGCGGCCCTGGCATACGGGGAGAAATCCGGAAAACCGTCACCGTCCACCCGCACACCACGCGGATGCCGCGCCGCACGGACCGGATCCGGGAAGTGCACGACCTGCCCGGCATACGCCGCGTTCGGCGGCGCGGCCTGCTGCCCGAGCCGACCTGTCGTCATGTCGGTTGCCCCCTGCGGCGCTGTTGACGATTGTGGATCTGTTCCGGTCCCGTACCGGACCTGTTCCGGATCCGCTGCTGACCCGTACGAATCCAACGACAGCCTATGCGGTTGCGCGACACCGGTCACCGGCCCTCCGGTTCCATGACCAGCAGTCACCCGAGCATCACCACGACGTGACGATCGGGCGTGTCGACGGGGACCGGCTTCCGCACTCGCGACCCCGTTTGGCAGTCTGTGCAGGCAACCAGGGGGATTGCAGTGGGGAACTGCAGGAGGGGAAACAACAGATGCGCAGCGGTACCGCAGAGGAAACGGCACCCGCGGACGAGCAGCACGGAGACGATCCGCGCGTCGGGTGGAGCGCCACCGACGACGCCGCCGTCCCCACCCTTCGCGTGCGCCGCGACGGCATACTCCCCACCGTCGCCGCCGCCCTCTCCGTCCGCGGCACCACCCTCACCGCCACCGCGGCCCGCGGCGAAAAGGCCCCCACCCTGCACCCGTTGGTCCAGGACTTCCTCGACACCCTCACCAGCGCCCAGCGCGACCGCTTCACCGGACGCTGCGCCGAGGTCATCCTCGTCTCCCGGCACCTCACCGCCAGCGACGCCGAACGCACCGAGAAGTCGAAGCGCGCCCGCCGCAGGCCCATGACGATCGGCGAGGCCCGCAAAGCGCTCAAACAGTCCAAACTCACCACCCGACGCATCCGCGAGGACGGCGACCCGCTGCACGGCGGCTTCGCCCGCCCCTGCCGCGCCTGCACCGCGCTCGCCGCCCACTTCGGCGTCCACGTCGTGGCCCCCGAGACCGACACCACCCCGCACGACAACGACGAGGCCGCCCACTGATGCCCCACCCCACCCCTCAGGAAGCCCGCTTCTCCGACCTGGTCGACGCCACCCTGCGCGTCGCCGGCTGGCAGCCGGGCCGCTGGGACATCAAGCAGGCCGAGTTCTGGGCCGACGCCCTGCGCACCCACGTCTCCCCCGCCGGACACCGCCACTCCGTGTTCCCCGCCGCCGTCGAGGCCTGGGCCGAATTCGGCGGCCTCCACCTCACCCCCACCGGGCCGGGCCGCCACATCGCCCCCGCCCAGCCGCACCTCGACCCGCTGCACGGACTGCACGCCGCCCGCACCCTCGGCGACCTCGGCCGCGCCCTCGACACCGAACTCGCCCCGCTCGGCGCCGAATCCGGCACCGAGGCCCTCCTCGCGATCGACACCGAAGGCCGCATCTACGCCCTCGACCACAGCGGCGACTGGTACCTCGGGCCCGACATAGACGAGGCGCTCACCACCCTCATCACCGGCGTCCAGCCGCCCCGCCTCGCCCCACCGGCGGGCACCGGCACGTAGCCCCTTTTACGAAGCGGCCGGCAGCACCGCCGACACCCGGAAACCACCCGCGTCCGTCGGCCCCGACACGAACACGCCGCCCAGCCCGGCCACACGCTCCTTCATGCCCACCAGACCGTTCCCCCCGGACGGCAGCCCCGCCGACGACGCCTCGGCGGGGACCGGCGGCGGATCGTTCTCCACCTGCATCGCCACCTCCGCGCCCCGATGCGCAAGCCGCACATACGTCTTCGCGCCCGCCGCGTGCTTGTGCACGTTCGTCAACGCCTCCTGCACCACCCGGTACGCCGTCTGCTCCACCACCGCCGCATACGCCCGCACCTCCCCCTCCACCGACATCTCCACGACCATCCCGGCCGCCCGCGACTGCCCCACCAGCTCCTCCAGCTCCGCAAGCCAGGGCCCGGCCTCCGCCTCCGCCTCGGCCCGCGACGCCGCCGCGGCGGCCGCCACCCCCACCGCCTCCAGCGGCACCCGCTCCGCACGCTCCGGCACCGGATCCCCGGCCCGCAGCACCCCCAACATCTCCCGCAGCTCCGTGAGCGCCTGCCGGCCCATGTCCCCCACCAGCGCCGCGTTCTTCACCGCCTTCTCCGGATCCTTCCGCGCCACCGCCTGCAACGCCGCCGCGTGCACCACCATCAACGACACCCGGTGCGCCACCACGTCGTGCATCTCCCGCGCGATCCGCGTCCGCTCCTCACCCCGAGCCCACTCGGCCCGCTCCTCCGCCCGCTCCGCGAGCAGCCCCAGCTCCCGCTCCAACGACTCGTTCCGCTCCTGCAACGAATCCATGAGCCGCCGCCGCGCACCCACGTACAGACCCAGCAGCAACGGCGGAGCCGTCACCCCCAGCGCCGTCGTGATCGCCAGGAACGGCACCACCCAGTTCGCCACCTGGAACGTGTCCGCGTGCGCCGCCGAATCCTGCTGCACCCGCACCACCGACACGATCAACGTGCCCAGGAACGACATCCCCGCCAGCGCCCCGATGATCCGCCGCGGCACCTCCGACGCCGCCAGCGAATACAGCCCGACCACCGTCAGCAGCACACCCATCTGCGCCGGCGTCACCGCCACCGAGATCAGCACCACCGCGATCGGCCACTGCCGCCGCAGCACGAGCGTCGCCCCGGTCAGCGCACCGAAGACCACCCCCACCCACACCGGCAACCCGGCCTTGTGCGCGAACGGCACACCCTCCACCGCGCACTCCACGGCCGAGGCCACCGCGAGCACCACATCCAGCACGGCGGCCCTGCGCCGCGCCCACCACCACGGCCCCCCGGCCGCGCCTCGGTGAACTTCCCCCGCTGTGGTCATGCCCTCCACCCTACGGTCGCCCCCTGCCCCTTTTCCGGCGAGTTTCACCACCCCGAGCCTGTGGACAACCCCCGCGTTGTGGATAACTCCCCCACACTTCCCAACGAACCCCCACCGACCACCCCCTCCCATCCCCGCTCGCATCCGACGCTGAGCCCATGCCACCCACCAAGTACACAGACTTCGAGTCCCTCCGAGAGCAAGCCATCACCCTGCGCCGTCAGGGCCTCAGCCGCCGCCAGATCCGCGACACGATCCACGTCGACAACAACGACCTCCTCAACCGCCTCCTCGACGGCGAACCCGCCCCGGAGTGGACGCACCGCCCCAACGCCAAGGACGCCCTGCGCGACCGCGCCCGCGAGCTGCGCCTCCAGGGCTGGACCTACGACCGGATCCAGGCCGAACTCGGCTGCTCGAAGAGCTCGGTCTCCCTGTGGGTGCGCGACCTGCCGAAGCCGGAGCGGCGCGCCCCTTCGGAACAGGCGAAGCTGGCGGCAACCAAGCGCTGGGAGCACGAACTCGCGGTGCGCGACGCGGAGCGGTCCCGCACGAAGCTGGCCGCAGCCGCCGACGTGGGCACCCTGACCGACCGGGAGATCCTGTGGACCGGCGTCGCCCTGTACTGGGCGGAAGGCGGCAAGGACAAGGCCCATCAGCGCCGCGAGCGACTCACCTTCATCAACAGCGACCCGAACGTCATCGCGTTCTACCTGCGCTGGCTCGACCTCCTGGGCGTCGAGCGCGAACGCCTGCGCTTTCGCGTGAGCATCCACGAGTCGGCGGACATCGCCGGAGCCGAGCGATTCTGGGCGGGAGTCGTCGGCGCCGACGTCTCCGTACTGCAAAGGACGACTCTCAAGAGACACAACCCGTCGACCGTCCGCAAGAACACATCGGAGACGTACCGAGGCTGCTTCAGCGTCTACGTAATCAAGAGCGCTGAGCTGTACCGTCGCATCGAGGGCTGGTGGTACGGCATAGTAGGGGCTGCCACCGCGCATGATCCAGGAAATTGGACATAGCGCGCGAACCATCCCGGGTCGTCTAATGGCAGGACAAATGGTTTTGGTCCATTGAATGAGGGTTCGATTCCTTCCCCGGGAGCACAACGCGGGGCCCCACCGAATCGGTCGGGCCCCGCCCCCATGCTCGGCCCAAAACGCCCCGGTATCCTGCGGATGTCCACCCCACAACGCATCCGACGCCGAAGGGCCCACCCGTGAGCAGCGCCAACACCCCGGCAGCCGTCGTCGTACTCGCAGCGGGTGAGGGCACCCGTATGAAGTCGGCGACGCCGAAAGTCCTGCACGAACTCTGTGGCCGTTCGCTCGTCGGTCATGTGCTCGCCGCCTCCCGCGAGTTGAATCCGCGGCAGCTCGTCGTGGTCGTGGGACACGAGCGCGAGAAGGTCGCCGCGCACGTGAACGAGATCGACGCCGGGGCCCGCACCGCCGTCCAGGCCGAGCAGAACGGCACGGGTCACGCCGTCCGGATGGGCCTCGAGGGGCTCGACGGCGCGGTGGAGGGCACCGTCGTCGTGGTCTGCGGCGACACCCCGCTGCTCACCGGCGAGACCCTGACCGCCCTGTCCGCCACGCACGCCGCCGACGGCAACGCCGTGACGGTGCTGACCGCCGAGGTCCCGGACGCGACGGGCTACGGCCGGATCGTCCGCGACAACGTCTCGGGCGCGGTCACCGCGATCGTCGAGCACAAGGACGCGACCGAGGCGCAGCGCGCGATCAATGAGATCAATTCGGGTGTGTTCGCGTTCGACGGGCGGCTGCTGGTCGAGGCGTTGAAGCAGGTGCGGACGGACAATTCGCAGGGTGAGGAGTACCTGACGGACGTGCTCGGGATCCTGCGGGAGGCGGGGCACCGGGTCGGGGCTTCGGTGGCGCGGGATCACCGTGAGATCGCGGGGATCAACAACCGGGTGCAGTTGGCCGAGGCCCGTCGGACGTTGAACGATCGGCTGCTGGAGCGGGCGATGCTGGCGGGTGTGACGGTCGTGGATCCGGCGACGACGTTCATCGACGCGTCGGTGACGTTCGAGCGGGACGCGACGGTGCTGCCGGGTACGCAGCTGCATGGTGCGACGCATCTCGGCGAGGGCTGTGTGGTGGGTCCGAACTCGCGGCTTACGGACACCCGGGTGGGTGCGGGCGCGCATGTGGACAACACGGTGGCGTACGGCTCGGAGGTGGGTCCTGAGGCGTCGGTGGGTCCGTTCGCGTATCTGCGGCCCGGGACGCGGCTCGGTCTGAAGTCGAAGATCGGGACGTTCGTGGAGACGAAGAATTCGTCGATCGGTGAGGGTACGAAGGTGCCGCATCTGTCGTACGTGGGTGACGCGACGATCGGTGATTTCACGAACATCGGTGCCGCGAGCGTGTTCGTGAACTACGACGGTGAGGCGAAGCACCACTCGGTGGTGGGGTCTCACTGCAAGACGGGTTCGGACAACATGTTTGTGGCTCCTGTCACCATCGGGGACGGCGCGTACACCGCCGCGGGGTCCGTGATCACGAAGGATGTACCGGCCGGTTCATTGGCCGTGGCCCGGGGCCAGCAAAGGAATATCGCGGGTTGGGTGGCTCGAAAGCGTCCGGGGAGCGCGGCCGCGAAGGCGGCCGAGGCGGCTTCCCGGGATCCGGAAAGCGAGAGCTGACCGGAAACAGGTGCGCCCGACACGGCGTACCGTGATAGGTGCACACGATTCGCCTGGCTCGCTGCTATAGGGACGCGCGGGCAGCTGCGGCGGACGAACTCGTCTGAGGAGACTAGTGCTGTGACCGGGATCAAGACGACCGGCGAGAAGAAGCTGATGCTCTTCTCCGGCCGCGCCCACCCCGAGCTTGCCGAGGAGGTCGCGCACCAGCTCGGTGTCGGGATCGTCCCGACCAAGGCGTTCGACTTCGCCAATGGCGAGATCTACGTCCGTTACCAGGAGTCCGCTCGCGGCGCCGACTGCTTTCTGATCCAGAGCCACACGGCTCCGATCAACAAGTGGATCATGGAGCAGTTGATCATGATCGACGCGCTGAAGCGCGCGTCGGCCCGCTCCATCACCGTCATCGTGCCGTTCTACGGTTACGCGCGGCAGGACAAGAAGCACCGTGGACGTGAACCGATCTCGGCGCGTCTGGTCGCCGACCTGATGAAGACGGCCGGTGCGGACCGCATTCTGACGGTGGACCTGCACACGGACCAGATCCAGGGCTTCTTCGACGGCCCGGTGGACCACCTGTTCGCGCTGCCGATCCTGGCGGACTACGTGGGCGCGAAGGTGGACCGCGAGAAGCTGACCGTGGTCTCCCCCGACGCCGGCCGCGTGCGTGTGGCCGACCGCTGGTGCGACCGGCTCGGTGCTCCGCTGGCGATCGTCCACAAGCGCCGTGACAAGGACGTCGCGAACCAGGTGACCGTGCACGAGGTCGTCGGCGACGTGAAGGGCCGGGTCTGTGTCCTGGTCGACGACATGATCGACACGGGTGGCACGATCTGCGCCGCCGCCGACGCCCTGTTCGCGCACGGCGCGGAGGACGTCATCGTGACGGCGACGCACGGTGTGCTCTCCGGTCCCGCGGCGGACCGTCTGAAGAACTCGAAGGTGAGCGAGTTCGTGTTCACGAACACGCTGCCGACGCCGAACGAGCTGGAGCTCGACAAGATCACGGTCCTGTCGATCGCCCCGACGATCGCCTCCGCCGTGCGCGAGGTCTTCGAGGACGGCTCCGTGACCAGCCTGTTCGAGGGCGAAGCCTGATCGGCTGACTGAAGATCCATTTGGGTGCGGCCTTCCGCGCCGGGTAAACTGCTCGAGTTGCTCGGCGAGGGAGGCCGTACTTCTGTTCTCGGAAGTGTCGGCTGTCCGTTATCGACGCGCTCTTCGTAGCAGGCCGTTCGTGGCCGGGTGACCCTTTTCCCCAGACCTACGAGGAGTTGAGAGCAATGGCAGAGATCAAGCTCGCCGCCGAGAGCCGCACCGAGTTCGGCAAGGGTGCCGCCCGCCGTCTGCGTCGTGTCGAGAAGGTGCCGGGTGTCGTCTACGGCCACGGCAACGACCCGGTGCACATCACCCTTGACGCCCACGCCCTGATGCTGGCGCTGCGTACGCCGAACGCCCTGCTCCGTCTGGACATCGACGGTGGCAAGTCCTCCGAGCTGGTCATCCCGAAGGCCGTCCAGCGCGGCGCGCTGCTCGGCTTCCTGGAGCACGTCGACTTCCTTCAGGTCAAGAAGGGCGAGAAGGTCACCGTCGAGCTCCCGATCCACACCGAGGGCGAGCTGGCCCCGGGTGGCAACCTGCTCGAGCACGTCCTGAACACCCTCACGGTCGAGTGCGAGGCCACGCACATCCCCGAGTCGGTCACCGTCTCGGTCGAGGGCCTGGACGCCGGTGACTCGGTCCACGCCAAGGACATCAAGCTGCCCGCGGGCTCCACGCTCGCCGTGGACGAGGACGCCACCGTCCTCCAGGTCCTGGCCGCGCAGGCCGAGGAGGCCCCGGCCGAGGCCGAGGCCGAGGAGGAGGCCGCGGAGGCCTGAGCCTTCGAGGTCTGACCCGCTGTACGGGGTGGTGGGCGTGGCCCGCCACCCCGTTCCGCTGTATCGATGCCCCCGTTTCGACGCACACATGAGGAATGCGCATGTCCGACGAGAACGCTCCCTGGTTGATCGCCGGGCTCGGCAACCCCGGTCCCGAGTACGCGATGAACCGGCACAACGTCGGTTTCATGGTGGCCGATCTGCTGGCGCAGCGGATGGGTGCCAAGTTCAAGCGGGCGACGAAGGGGCAGGCGCAGGTCGTCGAGGGGCGGATCGGTCCGCCGGGTCCGCTGAACCGTCGGGTGATCCTGGCGAAGCCGATGTCGTACATGAATGTCTCGGGTGGTCCGGTGACGGCGCTGCGGGACTTCTACAAGGTGCCGACGGCGCAGATCGTGGCGGTGCACGACGAGTTGGACATCGACTACGGGGTGCTGCGGCTGAAGCTGGGCGGTGGTGACAACGGGCACAACGGTCTGAAGTCGATCACCAAGGCGCTGGGCAGCGACTACCACCGGGTGCGGTTCGGGATCGGTCGTCCGCCGGGCCGGATGCAGGTGGCGGACTTCGTCCTGAAGGATTTCTCTTCGGCGGAGCGCAAGGAGCTGGACTATTTCGTGGACCGGGCCGCGGACGCCGTGGAGGCGTTGGTGATCGAGGGTCTCGAGCGGGCGCAGTCGACGTACAACTCCTGACGTGTACGGATGTGTCCCCCGCGGGAGTTGACCGTGCGCGGGGTCATGGCCAAGGATCCCGGCCATGTTGCCTGTTGCCCGTCAAGTCGCGGCGGCCACGGTCGCCGCGTTGTTGCTGATCGCCGGTGTCTGGGCGTCGTGGGGCGCGGCGCAGCACGTGATGTTCCCGACCGGCCGTGAGCGCGGCACGATGACGGTGACGCGGTGTGCGGGCGGTACGTGTGCCGGTCCGTTCTCGCCGGCGTCCCCCACCGCCGTACGGCATGCGAGCGTGACGATCGACCGCTCGGTGGGGGAGAAGAAGGGTGTCCGGCTTCCCGTGGTGCTGAAGCCGAGTTCGACGTCGGCGGTGCGCGCGGGTACGGCCGGTTTTCTGCATGCGTGGGTGCCGCTGGGCGGTGCGCTGCTGCTCGCTGCGGTGGTGCTCGCGGGCGGGATACGGAACCGGCGCCTCACGTGGGTCACGGGAGGCGCCGGTTTCGCGGTGCTGACGGCGGCGTTCGTCGCCGTCGGGTTCTAGGGCAGGCCCTGGGTCAGCCGGTGTTGCGCAGGCCGGCGGCCACGCCGTTGACGGTGAGCAGCAGGGCGCGGGCCAGGGTCGGGTCGGGGTCCTCGCCTGCGGCCGCGGCGTCGCGCTGCCGCTTGAGCAGGGCGACCTGGAGGTAGGAGATCGGGTCGAGGTAGGCGTCGCGGATCTCGAACGTCTGCTTCAACACGGGCTGGTTGCCGAGGAGTTCGGGTGCGCCGGTGATGCGGAGCACCTCGTTCACGGTCAGCTCGTGCTCGGTGACGATCTCGTCGAAGATGTGCTTGAGGTTGTCGGGCACGAGGGTGTCGACGTAGTGCTTGGCGATCCGCAGGTCGGTCTTGGCGAGCGTCATCTCGACGTTGGAGATGAAGTTGCGGAAGAAGTGCCAGTGCTCGTGCATCTCGTCGAGGACGGTGTCGAGGCCGGCCTCGCGCAGTGCCTTGAGTCCTGAGCCGACGCCGTACCAGCCGGGGACGATCTGCCGGGACTGGGTCCAGCCGAACACCCACGGGATGGCGCGCAGTCCGTCGAGGGAGACGCCGGAGCCGGGGCGGCGCGAGGGCCGGGAGCCGAGGTGCAGGTCGGCGAGCTGGTCGACGGGCGTCGAGGCGAGGAAGTAGTTGGGCAGGTCCGGGTCCTCGACGAGCTTGCGGTACGCCGTGTGGGCGGCGTCGGAGACGACGTCCATGGCGGCGTCCCAGCGGGCGAGGGCCTCGTCGGACTGGCGCGGCGCGGTGTGCAGGGCGGAGGCCTGCAGCGTCGCCGCGACGGTCAGTTCCAGGTTCTCGCGGGCCAGGGACGGCACGAGGTACTTGTCGGAGATGACCTCGCCCTGCTCGGTCACCTTGATCTCGCCCTCCAGGGTGCCCCAGGGCTGGGCGAGGATCGCGTCGTGCGAGGGGCCGCCGCCGCGGCCGACGGTGCCGCCGCGGCCGTGGAAGAGGCGCAGTCGGACGCCGTAGCGGTGGGCGACGTCGCGCAGGCGCCGCTGGGCGCGGTGGATCTCCCACTGGGAGGTGGTGATGCCGCCGAACTTGGAGGAGTCGGAGTAGCCGAGCATGACCTCCTGGACGTCCCCGTTGAGCGCGACGAGGCGCCGGTACGAGGGGTCGGAGAGCATGTCCTCGAGGATCGTGTCGGCGGCCTTGAGCTCGTCGGTGGTCTCCAGGAGCGGCACGATGCCGATCTTGGCCCAGCCGGCGTGCAGGTCGATGAGGCCCGCCTCGCGGGCGAGGACGGCGGCGGCGAACACGTCGTCGGCGCCCTGGCACATCGAGATGATGTACGACTCGATGACCTCGGGGCCGAACACGTCGAGGGCGCGCTTGATGGTGTGGAAGACGCCGAGGGTCTTCTCGCCTTCGGCGTCCAGCGGGGCCGGGGTGGGCGCGAGCGGGCGGCGGGAGCGGAGTTCCTTGGCGAGCAGCTTGCCGCGGTAGTCGCGGGGCATGTCGGCGTAGCGCCAGGACTCCTCGCCGAGCCGGTCGAAGAGCTGGCCGAGCGTGTGGTGGTGCGCGTCGGCGTGCTCGCGGACGTCCATCGTGGCGAGCTGAAGACCGAAGGCGGAGAGCGTACGGATCGTACGGTTCATGCGGCCTTCGGCGAACAGTCCGCCGCGGTGCTCGCGCAGCGAGGTCTGGATGAGCGTCAGGTCGTGGAGCAGCTCGGAGGTGCCGAGGTAGTCGCGGCCCTCCTCGTGCGGGGTGTTCTTGGCGAGGCGCGTCTTGGTGTTCTCGAGCTTCTGCCGGATCGCGGTGGCCTTGAGCCGGTAGGGCTCCTCGGCGTTGAGCCGCTTGTAGCGGGGGCTGATCTCGGGGAGGCGCTCCAGGTCGCACTGGAGGGAGGTGAGGAGCTCCTCGGTGGCGCCCGTGTAGCGGATCGAGTTCGACAGGAAGCCGCGCAGCTCGTCGATCATGTCGAGCGCGTCGTTGATGCCGTGCTCGTGCTGGAGGATCAGGACGTCCCAGGTGACGGCGGGCGTCACGTTCGGGTTGCCGTCGCGGTCGCCGCCGATCCAGGTGCCGAAGGTGAGGGGGCGGCTGTCCTCGGGGAGGCTGAAGCCGACGCGCTCCAGCTCGGCGGTGAGGTCCTCCAGGACGTCGCCGACGGCTCCGGCGTGCAGCTCGTCGAGGTAGTAGATCGCGTTGCGGGACTCGTCGGTGACCTCGGGGCGCACGACACGCAGCTCGTCCGTCTGCCACACGAGGTCGATGTTCTCGGCCAGGCGGGTGTCGTAGCGGCGCCTGTCGGTCTCCAGGACCGGGGTCTCCAGGAGCTCGGCGACGCGGCGCAGCTTGTTCAGGACGGAGCGGCGGGCCGCCTCCGTGGGGTGCGCCGTGAAGACGGGTCGTACGTTCAGGTTCTTGACCGTGTCGCGCAGGTGGTCGGGGTCGGCGTCCTTGAGGCGGTCCGCCGTCCGGGCGAGAAGTCCGCCCTCCGCGGCCCGCATGGCGCGCAGCTCACGGCCACGGTGCACCTGCTCGGTCACATTGGCCAGGTGGAAGTACGTGGAGAAGGCACGGACCAGCTTGGCCGCGGTGTCCAGCTCGGTGCCGCGCAACAGCTCGGCGGCGGCCTCGCCGTCCTCGCGGGTCAGGCGGCGGACCCTTTCGACCAGCTCGAGGAGCTCCGGGCCCTCCTGGCGGACCAGGGTCTCGCCCAGCAGGTCACCGAGCCGACGGATGTCGGCGCGCAGCTCGGCGCTGGTGCTCGTCGCAGCGGTCTGTTCGTCGGCACTGCTCACAGGTGCGGCTCCTTGCAATGGTGAAGCACGGGGTGAAGCACGTCGGGAGGGAGGATCCCCGGATCCGGGTACGTAACCCAGGGTGGAGATTCAGAGCGGACCGCGCTGTCCGACCGATTCCAAGGATATGTGCCACCTCCGGCGGCGAGGTCGGGGCCTCTTGCCGCCGGGCTGCACGCTGACATACTTACGGTGCCGTAGGTTACGGAACCGTAGGCAAGCTGTCCGCGGATCCCCGTGGATCTCCTGACCCGTCTCAGCCCGTCTCAACCCTCGACTTACAGGGGACTCCCATGGCCACCAGTTCCGATGTGATCGAAGAAGCCCCCCGACAGGCCTCGTCACCGCCCGGCGGCTCGGCGACGCTCGGCGGGGAGCAGAAGCGCTCCGTGGAGCAGATCACACTGCTCCTGTTCATCACCGTCCCGTTCCTCGCCCTGGTCGCGGCGGTGCCGTTGGCCTGGGGCTGGGGGGTGAGCTGGCTCGATCTCGGGCTGCTCGTCGCGTTCTACTTCATCGGCTGCCACGGCATCACGATCGGCTTCCACCGGTACTTCACGCACGGCTCCTTCAAGGCGAAGCGGCCGCTGCGGATCGCGCTGGCGATCATGGGGTCGCTGGCCGTGGAGGGCCCGATCGTGCGCTGGGTGGCGGACCACCGCAAGCACCACAAGTTCTCCGACGCCGACGGCGACCCGCATTCGCCGTGGCGGTACGGGGAGACCGTGCCGGCCCTGCTGAAGGGGCTGTGGTGGGCGCACATGGCGTGGATGTTCGACGAGGAGCAGACCTCGCAGGAGAAGTACGCCCCGGATCTGATCAAGGACCCGGCGATCCGCGCGATCTCCCGCCAGTTCGTCCTGTGGACGACGGTGTCGCTGCTGCTGCCCGCCCTGATCGGCGGTCTGGTCACGATGTCGTGGTGGGGCGCGTTCACGGCGTTCTTCTGGGGCTCGCTCGTCCGGGTGGCGCTGCTGCACCACGTGACGTGGTCGATCAACTCGATCTGTCACGCCGTCGGCAAGCGGCCCTTCAAGTCCCGGGACCGCTCGGGCAACGTGTGGTGGCTTGCGGTCCTCTCCTGCGGCGAGTCCTGGCACAACCTGCACCACGCGGACCCGACGTCGGCGCGGCACGGTGTGGAGCGCGGCCAGATCGACTCCTCGGCCCGTCTCATCCGCTGGTTCGAACAGCTCGGGTGGGCGCACGACGTCCGCTGGCCGTCGAAGGACCGCATCGCCTCGCGCCGCAAGGAGCAGGTCGCCGACGCGGCCTGACCTCGGCACGGCATGATGGGAGGCGTGGCGACCGACTCAAGCACCCCGAGCAATCCGAGCAGTGACAGGCCGGACCGGCCCGAGAAGACTCGGCGCGCGCGCAGAACGCGGATGACGGGGGCGGAGCGGCGGCAGCAGCTCCTGGAGATCGGTCGTGTCCTCTTCGCCGCGAAGGGCTTCGAGGGCACCTCGGTGGAGGAGATCGCGGCGAAGGCCGGGGTCTCCAAGCCGGTGGTGTACGAGCACTTCGGCGGCAAGGAGGGGCTGTACGCGGTGGTCGTGGACCGCGAGATGCGGCAGCTCCTCGACATGGTGACCAGCTCGCTCACGGCGGGGCACCCGCGCGAACTGTGCGAGCAGGCGGCGTTCGCGCTCCTCGACTACATCGAGGAGTACACGGACGGCTTCCGCATCCTGGTCCGCGACTCCCCCATCCCCCAGTCCACCGGTTCCTTCGCGTCGTTGATCTCCGACATCGCGACGCAGGTGGAGGACATCCTCGGCCGCGAGTTCAAGAACCGGGGCTTCGACGCGAAGCTGGCGCCGCTGTACGCGCAGGCGCTGGTCGGCATGGTCGCCCTGACGGGCCAGTGGTGGCTGGACGCCCGCAAACCGAAGAAGGCGGAGGTCGCGGCCCACCTGGTCAACCTGGCCTGGCACGGCCTGGACGGCCTCGAACCGAAGCCACGCCTGATAGGCCACCGCAAGAACTGACGCGCGGCACCGACGTCGCGGCCTTGGGCCTCCGCCCCGGACCCCGCGCCTCAATCTCCCCCCTGAAACCTCGGCGGGGCTGGTCCCGCCGAGCCCGCCCGCTGACGGGCGGGCTCCGCCGCCTTGGGCAATCTGCCGCCAAGGGCGGCAGGGTGGGCAAGGCGGCGCCCCGGTGCGGGGTGAGCGTCGAGGTGGAGCTCAGCCACGGCGCAGGCCGGCGCCCCGCGGCGTCACGGGCGGACCGCCACCGTGAAGATGCGGCGGAACGGGAGGACCGTGCCGTGGGGGGTCGGGGGGTAGGCCTCGCGGAGCAGGGTGCGGTAGTCGGTGAGGAAGGCGTCGCGGGACTCCGGGTCGTCCGACAGGGCCGTCAGGATCGGGCGCAGGCCGGTGCCCTTGAGCCAGTCGAGGACCGGGTCGGGGCCCTGGAGGAGGTGGAGGTAGGTCGTCTCCCAGGTGTCGACCTCGCAGCCGAGGTCGGCGAGGCGGGCCAGGTACGCGGCGGGTTCCAGGACCGCGTCGGCGTGCCGCAGGACGCCGGAGAGGCGGGCCTTCCAGCGGGCCGATTCGGCCAGTTCCCGCATCAGCGCATGGCTGGGCGCGCCGAAGTTGCCCGGCACCTGGAAGGCGAACGTGCCGCCCGGCGCCAGCGCGTCGACCCAGCGCGCAAACGCGTCGACGTGGCCCGGCACCCACTGCAGTGTCGCGTTCGACACGATCAGGTCGTACGTCTCCGTGGGCGCCCACTCCGCCGCGTCCGCGTACGCGAAGTCGAGCCGGTCGGTGGCGTGGGCGGCGGCCCTGGCCAGCATCTCCCGCGAGTTGTCGTACCCGGTGACACGGGCCGTGGGCCAGCGCTCGGTGAGCAGCGTCGTGACGTTCCCCGGTCCGCACCCGAGGTCGGCGATGCGGGCCGGCTCTCTGGGAAGATCGGGGACGCGGGCCAGCAGGTCCACGAAGGGGCGGCCGCGATGATCCGCGTGCCGGAGGTACTGCTGCGGGTCCCAGGTGGGTGTGCGTGTCATGGAATCAGCCTCCGCCCGACATATCTCGATGTCAAGATAGTCGACCTCAAGAGACTTCACGTCGACACACCCCCTACACTGATCGTCATGGAGGACGAGGTCGACCGTCTGGTCTCAGCGTGGCGCCGAGAGCGCCCCGACCTCGACGTGGAGCCCCTCGAGGTGCTCAGTCGGGTCAGCAGGCTCGCGCGCCATCTCGACAGGGCCCGCCGCCTGGCCTTCTCCGAGCACAACCTGGAGCCCTGGGAGTTCGACGTGCTGACGGCGCTGCGCCGCGCGGGCACGCCGTACCAGCTCTCCCCCGGCCAGCTGCTCACCCAGACCCTGGTGACGTCAGGCACGATGACGAACCGCATCGACCGGCTCGCCAAGAAGGGGCTCGTCGAGCGGCTGCCCGATCCCAGCGACCGGCGCGGTGTCCTCGTCCGGCTCACGGACGAGGGGCGCGACCGGGCCGACCAGGCCCTGGCCGGGCTGCTCGAACAGGAGCGGGCGATCCTCGCGGAGCTCTCGCGCGCTCAGCGTGCGGAACTGGCGGGGTTGCTCCGCCAGTTGACCGCGCCGTTCGACAACATTCCCGGCTGAGCCCCCGCAGGCCCGAACCGGCTCAGCTGGCCGCTTCCAGGTCGACCGGGCCGACCCCCGCCCTGCGCGCGAGCGCGACCGCCGCGAGCGTCGAGTGCACTCCGAGCTTGCCCAGCACGTTCTGCATGTGCGTCCGCACCGTGTGCGGCGACAGGAAGAGCCGTTCGGCCACCGCCTTGCGGCCGAGCCCCGCCACCATGCAGCGCAGCACCTCGCGCTCGCGCGGCGTCAGGGACTCCACGAGCCGCTCGGACTCGGTGCGGTGCTTGCGCGCCGCCGTCAGCTCCCGCAGGACGCCCGTGAGCAGCGCGGGCGGCAGATGCGTCTCCTCGCGCAGCACGCCCCGTATGACGGTCAGCAGCCGGGACAGCGAGCAGTCCTTGGCGACCCAGCCGGATGCCCCGGCCTGGAGGGCGAGCGCCGCCCTGCGCGGGTCGTCCCGCTCGGCGAGCACCACCGTGCGCACGGCGGGCTGCGCCGAACGCACGCCTGCCACCAGCGAGATGCCGTCGACGAGGCCGTCCTGGGCGGCGCTGTCCGGCACCGGTGTCGGCGCGCGCATGCCCTGGAGTGAGGCCGCGCCGAGGTCCGCGTCGATCAGCAGGACGTCGAACCGGCGCCCCTCGGCGACCGCCCGGTCGAGGCAGCGCAGCGCCGCGGGGCCGCTGCCCGCGGCCGACACGTCGACATCGGGCTCCGCGGCGAGTGCCGCCGCGAGCGATTCGGCGAAGATGCGGTGGTCGTCGACGACCAGGACCCGGATGCGTACCACGTGATTACCCCCTTCCCCGAGCTCCGTGCGGAGCAGGGGATACCCCAACGTCGGGGGGCGTTCAACGCGGGTACGGCGCCCGGAGTGCGGGTCGCCGAGGCCACGGCCGCCGCCGTGCTCCTCACCGCTTCCCCCGCTCCGGGCGTCGTACCCGGCTGTCTCGCCCCCTGATCGGCACCGGCCCCCACCGGTGCTGTCCTCAGACTAGAGGTGAAGGACCAGAGGGGAAGTCAATTCGCAGAACTGGTTCTCGGTTGGCGGAGCAGCGACTGTCCTGCGCGTTTATGGTGATGCGCATGTTTCGCATCGAGACAGAAGTCGACAAGGAGCGCGCTCTTCTGCTCCGGTCGCTGCTGCGGGAGACCAACACGGCGGCGTCACCGGTCCTGCGGGAGCTGCGCGGCACCGCCGCCGACCAGCATCTCCCGTTGCAGGTCTGGCTGGTGGACGAGGACGGCTCCCTGGCGGCGGGGCTCGACGGGTACACGTGGGCGCACTGGCTGCACGTGGATCTGCTGTGGGTCGCCGAGCAGCACCGCGGCGCGGGCCTCGGCTCCCGCCTCCTCGCGGAGGCGGAGCGCATCGCGTACGAGGACCGCGGCTGCGCCGGCTCCCGCCTGGAGACCTGGGACTTCCAGGCGCCGGGCTTCTATCGGCTGCACGGCTACGAGGTCGTGTCCGTGATCCCCGACTACCCACCGGGCCTCAAGGAGTTCACACTCACCAAGCGGCTCGGCTGAAACGGCGAGCGCACACCCACGGAGACCTGGGCCCGTGCGCGGAGCGCACTGTGAGACACAGTCAGGCGCCTGGCTTCTACCGGCTGCACGGCTACGAGGTCATGTCCGTGATCCCCGACTACCCACCGGGCCTCAAGGAATTCACACTCACCAAGCGGCTCGGCTGAGACGGCGGGCGCCGGGGGACGGGACCGCCGGGAAGACGCGGGGGGCCGTGAAGCCGGCCTCCTCGAAGGCGCCGGTGATCGACTTCGTGACGGTGTCGGCGTCGGCCGACTCCACGAGGACGACCGCGGAGCCGCCGAATCCGCCGCCGGTCATGCGCGCGCCGAGCGCGCCCGACGCCATCGCGGTCGCGACGACCAGGTCGAGTTCAGGACAGGAGATGCGCAGGTCGTCGCGGAGCGAGACATGGCCCTGGACGAGGATCGGGCCGATGGCGCGGACGTCGCCGGCGTCGAGGAGTTCGATGACGCGCTCGACGCGGTGGTCGTCGGTGACGACGTGGCGGACGTAGCGGACGACCTTCTCGTCGACGCCCGCCAGCTCCAACTCGGCGACGGACCTGCCCAGTTCGGCGTACGACACGTCGCGCAGGTGCGAGACGCCGAGGACGCGGGCGCCCTCCTCGCAGCCCGCGCGCCGCTCCGCGTACGCGCCGTCGCCCAGCTCGTGCTTGACGCGGGTGTCGACGACGAGGAGCTGGAGGCCGTGCGCCTCCAGGTCGAAGGGCACCTGCCGGACCGACAGGTCGCGGCAGTCGAGGTGCAGGGCGTGGCCCTCGGTGGCGCACGACGACGCCATCTGGTCCATGACGCCGCAGGGCACGCCGACGAACGCGTTCTCGGCGCGCTGCGAGAGGACCGCCAACTCGGGGCCGCCGAGCCCGAGTTCGTACAGGTCGTTCATCGCGTACGCCGTGACGACCTCCAGGGCCGCGGACGAGGACAGGCCCGCTCCGGTCGGCACCGTGGACGCGAGGTGGATGTCCGCGCCGCCCACCGTGTGGCCCGCGTCGCGCAGCGCCCAGACGACGCCCGCCGGGTACGCGGCCCAGCCACCCTGCCCGTACTTCGACAGCGGGGCCAGATCGTCGACACGCAGTTCCACGACGGGCGCGTCGATGTCGGCGGAGTGCAGGCGGAGCACGCCGTCCTCGCGCCGGGCCGCCGCGGCGACCGCGGTGTGCGGCAGCGCGAGCGGCATGACGAAGCCCTCGTTGAAGTCGGTGTACTCGCCGATGAGGTTGACGCGGCCGGGGGCCGCCCAGACTCCGGTGGGCTCGTACCCGTACAGATCCTTGAACTGCGTGGCGACGGACATCAGTTGGCTACCTGACCCTCGTAGTGACTACTGCTCACGGGCCTGGGCGAACGCCCAGGCGTCGGCGACGATGCCCGCGAGGTCCGCGCGGGACGGGTTCCAGCCGAGGCGCTCGCGCGCGGTCGCGGCGGAGGCGACGAGGACGGCCGGGTCGCCGCCGCGGCGCGGGGCGACGACCTCGGGGATCGGGTGTCCGGTGACCTGGCGGACGGTCTCGATGACCTCACGGACGGAGAAACCGTTGCCGTTGCCGAGGTTGCAGATGAGGTGCTCGCCGGGCCGCGCGGCGTCGACGGCGAGCAGATGCGCCTCGGCGAGGTCCGCGACGTGGATGTAGTCACGGACGCAGGTGCCGTCGGGCGTCGGGTAGTCGTCGCCGAAGACGCTGATCGCCTCGCGCCTGCCCTGGGCGACCTGGAGGACGAGCGGGATCAGGTGCGACTCGGGGTCGTGCCGCTCGCCGCAGTCGCCGTACGCTCCGGCGACGTTGAAGTACCGCAGGGACACGGCGGCGAGCCCGTGCGCGTTCGCCTCACCCGTGATCATGTGGTCGACGGCGAGCTTCGACGCGCCGTACGGGGAGGTGGGCGCGGTCGGGTCGGACTCCTGGATCGGCGTGTTCACCGGCTCGCCGTACGTGGCGGCGGTCGAGGAGAAGACCAGCGTGCGGACGTCGGCCGCGCGCATCGCGGCGAGCAGCTCCATGGTGCCGCCGACGTTGTTCGCCCAGTACTTCTCGGGCTTCACGACGGACTCGCCGACCTGCGAGAACGCGGCGAAGTGCAGCACGGCGTCGTACGAGGAGTCGAGCCACTTGCCCGCGTCGCGGATGTCGCCCTCGACGAAGGTCGCGCCCGCGGGCACGCCCTCGCGGAAGCCGGTGGAGAGGTTGTCGAGGACGACGACCTCGTGGCCGGCCTCGATCAGGTGCTGCGCGACGACGGAACCGACATAGCCGGCCCCGCCCGTGACCAGGTACTTACCCATTACTTGCTCGCTACCTCTCGCAGTCGCTCGGCCGCGGCCTCCGGCGGCACGTCGTTGATGAACACGCTCATGCCGGACTCGGAACCCGCGAGAAACTTCAGCTTGCCGGAAGTGCGGCGGATGGTGAAAAGCTCGAGGTGCAGCGCGAAGTCGTCACGGCCCACACCCTCGAACTCGTCCAGCGGGCCGAACGGGGCCTGGTGCCAGGCCGCGATGTACGGCGTCGCCGGCTGGTCCTCACCGAAGATCCGGTCGAAGCGCCTCAAGAGTTCCAGATAAATCTTGGGGAACTCTGTGCGCGCGGCGTCGTCGAGCGCGAGCAGGTCGGGGACCTGGCGCTTGGGGTAGAGGTGCACCTCGTACGGCCAGTGCGCGGCGTAGGGCACGAAGGCCACCCAGTGCTCGCCGTCGACGACGATCCGGGAGCCGTCCTCGATTTCCTTCGCCACGACGTCGGCGAAGAGGTTGCGGCCGCCGGTCTGCTCCTTGTGCTCGGCGGCGTTGCGCAGCATGAGGGCCGTGCGGGGCGTCGTGAAGGGGTAGGCGTAGATCTGGCCGTGCGGGTGGCCGAGGGTGACGCCGATCTCGGCGCCGCGGTTCTCGAAGCAGAAGACCTGCTCGACGGAGTCGAGGTGGGACAGCTCGGCCGTCCGGTCGGTCCACGCGTCGAGGACGAGGCCCGCCTGCTCCTCGGTGAGGTCCGCGAAGGACTTGTCGTGGTCGGACGTGAAGCACACGACCTCGCAGCGGCCCGAGTCCCCGGCGAGCGAGGGGAAGCGGTTCTCGAAGACCACCACGTCGTACGAGGAGTCGGGGATCTCGCTCAGCCGCTCGCCCGCGGAGGGGCACAGCGGGCACTCGTCGGCCGGCGGGTGGTAGGTGCGGCCCTGGCGGTGCGAGGCGATGGCGACGGAGTCGCCGAGCAGCGGGTCGCGGCGCACCTCGGAGGTGGTGACGGTGGGGTCGAGGGGGCGCCGGTCGACCGCATCGCGCACGACGTCGTCCCGCGAGTCGTAGTAGATCAGCTCACGACCGTCGGCGAGCCGGGTCGACGTCTTCTTCACGTCCGATGCTCCTCATCACACCAACCAAACAGAACCAAACACAACACAACAAAGCATACGACACCAGTGACGTCAAGGGAGCGCCAGAAGAGGGCTCAATCACAATCCAACAAAGAACATCATGCGAACTGTTCACTTATTGAACTCGGAGGCGTAGGTTCCGGACTGTTTCAGTTCGCGCAACGAAGCGAGATCACTCCATGCTGTCCCCCACAACAACCCTGGCCGAGGGGCTCCGGCTGCCCACCAACGGCCTCGACTACGCGATCATGGCGATCTACTTCGTCGTGGTCCTGGGCATCGGCTTCGCCGCACGCCGATCCGTGAAGACCAGCCTCGACTTCTTCCTGTCCGGGCGATCACTGCCCGCATGGGTCACCGGTCTCGCGTTCGTCGCCGCGAACCTGGGTGCCACGGAGATCCTCGGCATGGCGGCCAACGGGGCGCAGTACGGCCTCTACACCGTGCACTGGTACTGGATCGGCGCCATCCCGGCCATGGTCTTCCTCGGCCTCGTGATGATGCCCTTCTACTACTCGTCGAAGGTGCGCTCGGTCCCCGAGTTCCTGCTGCACCGCTTCGGGCCCTCGTCCCACCTGCTCTCCTCGATCATCTTCGCCGTCTCCTCGGTGCTGATCGCGGGCGTCAACCTGTACGCCATGGCCCTGGTCCTCCAGGCGCTGCTCGGCTGGCCGCAGTGGGTGGCGATCGTCATCGCCGGCCTGTTCGTGCTCGCGTACATCACCATCGGCGGACTCTCCTCGGCGATCTACAACGAGGTCCTGCAGTTCTTCGTCATCCTCGCCGCGCTGATCCCGCTGACGATCGTCGGCCTCAAGCGCGTCGGCGGCTGGGACGGCATCACGGACTCGCTGTCCAGCTCGCACGGCGACTCGTTCATGACGGCCTGGCAGGGCACCGGCATCGGCGAGTCCAACCCGCTCGGCGCCAACTGGCTGACCATCGTGCTCGGCCTCGGCTTCGTGATGTCCTTCGGCTACTGGACGACGAACTTCGCCGAGGTGCAGCGCGCGCTCTCCGCGAAGAACCTCTCCGCCGCCAAGCGCACCCCGCTGATCGCCGCGTTCCCGAAGATCCTCATCCCGATGGTCGTCGTGGTTCCCGGACTGATCGCGCTCGTCATGGAGCCCTCGCTCGGCAAGTCCGCCGACGGCCTCCAGTACAACGACGCCATCCCGGTCCTCATGCGCGACCTGCTCCCGAACGGTGTCCTCGGCATCGCCGTGACCGGTCTGCTGGCGGCGTTCATGGCCGGTATGGCCGCCAACGTCTCCTCGTTCAACACGGTGTTCACCAACGACATCTGGGCCGCGTACATCAAGAAGGGCCAGAGCGACCGGCACTACCTGCTGACCGGACGCGTCGTCACCGCCGTGGGTGTGCTGATCGGCATGGGCACCGCGTTCATCGCGGGCAGCTTCAGCAACATCATGAACTACCTGCAGACGCTGTTCTCGTTCTTCAACGTCCCGCTGTTCGTGGTCTTCATCATCGGCATGTTCTGGAAGCGCACCACGCCCGCCGCCGGATTCTGGGGCCTCCTGTCCGGCACGGTGGCCGCGATGGTGAACTACTTCTGGTTCTACAAGCAGGGCGTCATCGAGATCCCGTCCGACCAGGGCGCCAACTTCGTCTCCTCGATCGTCGCCTTCGTGGTCGGCGCCGTGGTGATGTTCGTGGTCACGCTCTGCACGAAGTCCAAGCCCGCCGAGGAGCTGGCCGGTCTCGTCTACGGCACGAAGTCGCCGGGCATGGAGGAGCCGCCGGCCGAGGGCGACGACGCCTGGTACCGCAGGCCCGCCCTGCTGGGCTGGGGCGCCATCGTCCTCGCCGCCATCTGCTACATCCCGTTCTCCTTCTGAGGTCCGAGGTACCCGACATGAGCGACGACATGAACCAGCACGTCGAGGAAGTGAAGGAGCTGGAGGCCAAGTCGGCCACGGCGGCCCGGCTCTTCGACGTACGACGCATCATCGGCGGCCTTTTCGTGGTGTACGGCGTCATCGTCACCATCGCCGGCTTCACGGCCTCGGACGCCGACATGAAGAAGGCCCAGGACATCAACATCAACCTGTGGACCGGCATCGGCATGCTGCTCCTCGGCCTCTTCTTCCTGGTGTGGCTGAAGCTGCGCCCCACGGTCCCGCCGACGGCCGAGGAGCTGGCCGAGGCGAGCGAGAAGACCGAGTAGTCGAGGTCGGGCCCGCAGCTCGCAGGAGCGGCGGGCCCGATCTTTCCCCCGTACCTCCGGGAAACGCACAAGGCCCGATCCGCCGAAGCGGATCGGGCCTTGTGCCTTCGGAGCGCCGGGCAGGCCTTGCACCTGCATCTCCCCGCAGGAAGCGGGACGTCTTTCCTTGGACCACCAACGCACGGTCGCTCACCGCTTGTTGCGGCGACCAACGCAAGATCAACTGTAGCTCAGGACTCGGATTCTGGCGAGCCCGCGGGACCCGAGGAGCCCACGGGCCCCGCCCGGTCCAGTAACCCGGTGCGCGCGGCCAGCGCCGCCGCCTCCAGGCGCGAGCCGACGCCGAGCTTCATCAGGACGCGCTGCACATGCGTACGCGCCGTGGACGGGGCGATGCCCATGCCCGCCGCGATCAGCCGGGTGTCCTCGCCGTCCGCGACCCGGACGAGCACCTCGACCTCACGGGGCGTCAGCATCTGCAGCAGCCGCTGCCCCTCGTCGTCCGGCTGCGCCACCGGATTGAGCAGCTCGCCGAAGGCGCCCTGGAGCAGCGCGGGGGCGACCGCCGCCTCCCCCGCCCGCGCCTTCATCAGCGCCCGCTCGACGCCCTCTATGCGCTCGTCGTGCCGTACGTAGCCGGACGCGCCGGCCGCGAAGGCCGACGCGATGCCTCTGGGCGACGGGACGGGGCCCAGGACCACCACCGCCACCTGCGGGCGCTCCCGCTTGATGCGGACCACCGGGTCGAAGGTGCCCGGCTCCGCCGGGGTCGCCGTGCCCAGGAGGCAGACCTCGGGCGCCCGCGAGATGACCAGTTCGGCCGCTCCGGCCGCCGGTGCGGCCGCCGCGAGCACCCGGTGCCCGCGCAGCTTCAGGGCCGAGGCCAACGCCTCGGCCAGCAGTCGGTGGTCGTCGACCACCATCAGCCGCACACCCATCGGGCCAACCCCCCAATCGACCCCGGAAGTCTCCTCCAACCCCCGGGCCCCCCAAGGACAGGCGAGCCCCCCGACTCCCCGTCCTCCTTCATCCCCCGGAAGCTACACGCTTGTTCGAGGTTGCGCGCCCCCTACCGTCCAGAAGCGGCCCTGAATGCTGAAATCCTGTGCATTGAGGGATCTTTGGGGGTACGGGAGAGCAAAATCCGACTCGGCGGGCGTCGGCGGGCGCGGGGCCGGCGGATTCCGGCCTCAGCCCGCGGTGAAGCCGATCGCCGTGTACCGCTTGCCGCCGTCCGTGGCGGGCTCCCCGATCAGCGGCTGACCGAAGAACAACTTGCCGTGGGAGTACCGGAGTTCGGAGTTGGAGCGGCCCGGAGCCATGCCGTTGATCAGGTCCCTGGCCTCCGGCGTCGCCGGGGTCTCCACGAGCGTCGACCGCTTCATCGTCCTGGGGTCGATCGACAGGATCCGGCTGCCCTCGTCGTAGCCGCCCGACGTGAACGCCAGGAGCTTGTCGCCGTCCATCCGCACCGGGAAGATGTCGTGCCCGCCGCCCGGCACCCGGTCCCTGGTGCGCTTCCCGGTGTCGAGGGAGTACGCCACGATCTCGTTGCCCGCCCGGGTGCCGTCCTGCGGCCGCGTGGCCAGGTAGACCCGCCCGCCGCCGACGGTGATCTTCGCGCAGCCCTCGGTCCTGCCGACCTCGCACGCGAAGTCGTACTTCCGCGGGTCGATGGCGATCCTGCTCGCGACCTTCCCCCCGCCGTCCAGGGCGAAGATCTCGTTGATGGTGCCCGCCGCGTTCTTCCCCTTGCCGACGCCGAACACGACCGGCTTGGTCGACAGCACCTTCACGTCGGAGTACCCCGACGGCAGCCTGTACGACCACTTGGGCTGGCCCGTGACGGGGTCGAGGAGCTGGACGTCGTACGTCGCGTGGCCGTACTTGCCGCACTTGCGGACCGTCACGAGGCCCGCGCCGCCGTGGTAGCCGACGTCCTGGCACTCGCCCGTGTCGGGCTGCCACAGGATGCTGCCCGTCTTCACGTCGACGGCGGCGCCGCCGTCGAGGCCGCCGCCCGCCGCGAGCGTATTGCCCGACAGCGACAGCTCCTCGAAGATCCGCCGGTTCGTGCCCTGGCCCAGGCTCTGCGTCCAGACCTTGTCGCCCGTGTCGACGTCGAAGACGGTGATCTGGCTGCACGGCTTGTGGTCGCCGTTCGCCGGACGCTTTCCCGCCTCGCTCACCACGGCCGCGAGCCCGTCGTCCGTGACGGTGTCGGTGCCCGCGCAGGTCTGCCCCGACAGCGGCAGCGTCCACGTCTTCCGGCCGGTCCCGGCGTCGTACCCGGAGATGCTGCCCACGCCCGCCTTCGCGTACGTGCCGTCGGCCAGCCAGGACCCCTGCACGCTGTCCACCTGCCGCCTCGGCACCTTCGGCGCGGGCAGCCGCAGCGCGAGGCCCGCGGACGGGTCGGCGGGCGCCTTCTCCCCGCCGTAACCGCCGGCTCCCGCGCCGCCCTTGCCGCCGGGGTCCGCGGCGCCGGAGCCCGAACCGCCGCCGGACCGCGTGGCGTACAGGACGCCGCCGCCCACGACGAGCGCGAGGGCCACGACGGCCGCGCCGATGACGAGCGCGACGGGCGGCAGCTTGCCGCCCCGCGACTCCTGCGGCTGTGTCCGCAGCGGGTAGGGGCGGGCCTCGGGCGGGAGCGGGGTGCGCAGCGTGCCGTACCCGGGCGTCGGGAACGGCGGCGGGGCGGAGCCGAACTCACCGCGTGGGGAAGGCGGTTCGTTGGGCGGCGGTGGCGGGGGTGGCTGGGTCATGACCTGGATACCTCGGGGACGTGGTGGTTCGGCAAGGCCAGTCGCCGTGGGCCGGACGGGTCAGGCGTCCTCGGCGAGCTCCAGCCAGCGCATCTCCAACTCCTCGCGCTCCGCGACCAGTTCCCGCAGCTCCGCGTCCAGCTTCGCGACCTTCTCGAAGTCCGTGGCATTGTCGGCGATCTGCGTGTGCAGCTTCTTCTCCTTGTCGGAGATCTTGTCCATCTGCCGCTCGATCTTCTGGAGTTCCTTCTTCGCGGCGCGGGTGTCGGCGGCCGAAGGACCCGACTTCGCGGCCGCGGGAGCCGCCGCCGGGGCGGGCGCGGCGGCCTCGATCATCCGCTGCCTGCGCTCCAGGTACTCGTCGATGCCGCGCGGCAGCATCCGCAGCGTCGCGTCGCCGAGCAGCGCGTACGTCGAGTCGGTGGTGCGCTCCAGGAAGAACCGGTCGTGGGAGATCACGACCATGGACCCCGGCCACCCGTCGAGCAGGTCCTCGAGCTGGGTGAGGGTCTCGATGTCGAGGTCGTTCGTCGGCTCGTCGAGGAACAGCACGTTCGGCTCGTCCATGAGCAGGCGCAGCAGTTGGAGGCGGCGCCGCTCGCCACCCGACAGGTCACCGACGGGCGTCCACTGCTTGTCCTTGGCGAAGCCGAACTGCTCGCACAGCTGACCCGCGGTCATCTCGCGGCCCTTGCCGAGGTCGACGCGGTCGCGGACCTGCTGGACGGCTTCCAGTACGCGCAGGGAGGCGGGGAGTTCGGTCACGTCCTGCGAGAGGTACGCGAGTCGGACGGTCTTGCCGACGACGATCTTCCCGGCCTCGGGCTGTACGTCGCCCTCGCTGCGGGCGGCGTCGGCGAGGGCGCGCAACAGGGACGTCTTGCCCGCGCCGTTCACCCCGACCAGGCCGACGCGGTCGCCGGGGCCGAGCTGCCAGGTCAGGTGCTTGAGCAGCACCTTGGGACCCGCGGTGACCGTCACGTCCTCCAGGTCGAAGACGGTCTTGCCGAGCCGGGCGTTCGCGAACTTCATCAGCTCGCTCTTGTCGCGGGGCTCCGGCACGTCGGCGATCAGCTCGTTGGCCGCCTCCACGCGGAAACGCGGCTTGGACGTGCGGGCCGGGGCGCCGCGCCGCAGCCACGCCAGCTCCTTGCGCACGAGGTTCTGCCGCTTGGCCTCCTCCGTCGCGGCGATCCGCTCACGCTCGGCGCGCGCGAACACGTAGTCGGAGTAACCGCCCTCGTACTCGTACACGTCGCCGCGCTGCACGTCCCACATGCGGGTGCAGACCTGGTCCAGGAACCAGCGGTCGTGGGTGACGCAGACGAGCGCGGAGCGGCGGCTCTGCAGATGCCGGGCCAGCCAGGAGATCCCCTCGACGTCCAGGTGGTTCGTCGGCTCGTCGAGGACGATCAGGTCCTGCTCGGCGATCAGCAGCTTGGCGAGGGCGATACGGCGCCGCTCGCCGCCGGACAGCGGGCCGATCACGGTGTCCAGGCCCTGCGGGAAACCGGGCAGGTCGAGCCCGCCGAACAGTCCCGTCAGTACGTCGCGGATCTTGGCGCTGCCGGCCCACTCGTGGTCGGCCATGTCACCGATGACCTCGTGCCGGATCGTGGCCTTCGGGTCGAGCGAGTCGTGCTGGGTGAGCACGCCGAGGTGCAGGCCGCCGCTGTGCGTGACGCGGCCGGTGTCGGCCTCCTCCAGCTTGGCGAGCATGCGGATGAGGGTGGTCTTGCCGTCGCCGTTGCGCCCCACGACGCCGATCCGGTCGCCTTCCTGCACGCCGAGGGAGACGCCGTCGAGGAGGGCACGGGTGCCGTAGACCTTCGAGACGTTCTCGACGTTGACCAGATTGACTGCCATTGCGCTCCGCTCCGGGTGGGTGGGCCAGTCTTCCAGCGTAGTCGGGGTGTCGGTGTGCCTTTTCCCTGCGGGGCCCTGCGGGGCGCTTCGGCGGGGGTGGGGGGGCGCCCCTGCGGCTTTGCGGCTCTGCGGCTCTGCGGCTTTGCGGCTCTGCGGCGGCTGTATGCGTCTGTCCCGCCCATCTCCCACCCACCCGCCCCCTCCGGGGGCTCGGCCCCACGGGGTGCGGTGTTGCCATGCGGGGGACCACCCCGAGGGGCCGGAATTCCCCTGGGCGGACGCCGCACCGATCCGTTCCGTCGGCGGAGGACGCTCACCTGCACCGGCGCCCGGCCGCGCCTGGGCACCACGGGCATGTGCTGGTTGTCCAACGCGGCTCCCGCCGACTCGCCGCACCGTGAACGCACCCGCTCACTACCGGCAGACACCTCCCACCTTCCGCCTCTCTCCCACCCACCCGCCCCGCCCCCTCCGGGGGCTCGGGTCCCACGGGGTGCGGCCCTGCTCGGCCGCATCGGCACGGCTCCGTATTCATCGGCTCGACGCCGCGCCTCGGACGTTCGACCGCGCCCCGTGCCCGTCACCGCCCCCGGGGCCGCCAGAGGCCCACCGCTCGGGCCTGGCACCCGGGTTGTGGAAGTCCTCGGTGCGGCGCGGCCGGAGGCGCCTGCACGACGGGTCCGGGCCCGGATGGGCTGCGGGGCGGCCCTGCCTCTGGATCCGCGCAGCGAACGCAGTCCGGACCTGAACATCACGCACGCCACAGCCAATCCCTGGTGCCGCGTGGCAGGGACGACCGGCTCGGGCTGACGGACGAGCGGGCAACGAGCCCAGGGCGTGGAACCGCGCGGGGGCGTGGAGGGCGGTGACGGGGCGGGAGCGTGGGGGCTCGGCCCGATCCGCAGGGGCCGGAGGCCGGTGGCGTGGGCCTGTACGTGGGGCTCGGGCGCGTGTCCCGGGGGCTGCGTAACAGGGCACCGGGCTCAAGGCGGTTCAGGTGCCGCCCACGGGGCCCAGCCCCCGGAGGGGCGGGCGGGCGGGAGATGGGCGGGCCACGGTCCCAGGGGCGGGGAACCGCGAGGGCGGGAGGGCCGGTGGCATGGGGCGAAGGCGCGCGGCCTCGGTCCGGGGCCCGGCGCTGCGGGGACCGGAGGATGTGGCGCGGGCCGGCGAGGCGAGGGCTCGGGCCGGGGGGGCCGCAGGTCAGGGCCGGGGGCGGGGCCCTGGGCCGGGGACGGTGTGTGCGGCTCGGGTGTGTGCCCCGGTGCCACGTTTTCGGGTAGCGGGCTCGGCGGGTCGAGCGACGCCCACGGGGGCCGAGCCCCCGGAGGGGGCGGGCAGGTGGGGGATAGGCGGGCCACGGGCCCAGGGCCCAGGGACGGGGGCCCTGCGGGCGCAAGGACCGGGCCAACGCCGGCGCACCGAGGTCCCGGGCGACGAAGCGCAGCCCCAGGCCCGTGCCCGCAGGGGCCCGGAGGGGCCCGGAGGGCGATGGCGTGGCCGGTGTGCGGGGCGCACACCCCCGGGGGCGCGTAACAGGGGCGCCGGGCTCAAGGCGGGTTCAGGTGCCGCCCACGGGGCCCACCCCCCGGAGGGGCCGGTGGGTGGGAGATGGGCGGGCAACGGGCCGGAGGCCCCGGTGCCGCGGGGCCCCGGTCCGCGGGTCAGAGGATCGTCGCGCCCGGGGACGGGGAAGGGGCCACGCGGGCCGTGTGGCAGACGGACGCCTCGGAGAGGGCCGTCGCCACCGCGCGCGCCGAGGGCTCGTCCGCGCAGAGGAACGCCGTCGTCGGGCCCGAGCCGGAGACGATCGCCGCGAGCGCCCCCGCCGACGTGCCCGCCGCGAGCGTGTCCTTCAGGGACGGGAAGAGGGAGAGGGCCGCGGGCTGGAGGTCGTTGGTGACCGTGGCCGCGAGGCCGGCGACGTCGCCGGTGCGCAGCGCCTCCAGGAGGGCCGGCGACGCGACGGGCTCGGCGGGCGCGTCGGGGCTGAGCCGGTCGAACTCGCCGTAGACCGCCGGGGTGGAGAGACCGCCGTCCGCCACGGCGAACACCCACCAGAACTCGCCACCCACGGCGAGGGGTTCGAGCTTCTCGCCGCGCCCGGTGCCGAGCGCGGCCCCGCCGACGAGGCTGAAGGGCACGTCGCTGCCCAACTCGGCGCAGATGTCGAGGAGTTCCACGCGGGACGCGTTCGTGCCCCAGAGCGCGTCACAGGCGACCAGCGCCCCCGCCGCGTCCGCGGAACCGCCCGCCATGCCGCCCGCGACGGGGATGTCCTTGGCGATGTGGATGTGGACGGTGGGCTCGGGCAGGCCGTGGCGTTCCGCGAGGGCGTACGCCGCGCGCGCCGCCAGGTTCGTACGGTCCAGGGGCACCTGGTCGGAGCCGGGGCCCGCGCACGTGAGGGCGAAGGAGTCGGCCTCCGTCACCGTCACCTCGTCGTGGAGGCCGACGGCGAGGAAGACGTTCGCCAGGTCGTGGAAGCCGTCGGGGCGGGCGCCGCCGACGGCGAGCTGGACGTTGACCTTGGCGGGCACCCGTACGGTCACCGATGACGCTGTCACTGCTGCTTGGCCTCCGCGATGCGGGCGAACTCGTGGACGGTGAGGGATTCGCCGCGCGCCTGCGGGGAGACGCCGGCCGCGACGAGGGCGTCCTCGGCGGCCTGCGCGGAACCCGCCCACCCGGCGAGCGCGGCGCGCAGCGTCTTGCGGCGCTGGGCGAAGGCGGCGTCGACGACGGCGAAGACCTCGGCCTTGGACGCGGTCGTGGCGATGGGTTCGGTGCGGCGGACCAGGGAGACGAGGCCGGAGTCGACGTTCGGGGCGGGCCAGAACACGTTGCGGCCGATCCGGCCGGCGAGCTTGACCTCCGCGTACCAGTTGGCCTTCACGGACGGGACGCCGTACACGCGGGAGCCGGGGCCCGCGGCGAGCCGGTCGGCGACCTCGGCCTGCACCATCACCAGCGTCCGCTCGATGCTGGGGAACGTGTCGAGCATGTGGAGCAGGACGGGGACCGCGACGTTGTACGGGAGGTTCGCGACGAGGGCCGTGGGGGCGGGGCCGGGGAGCTCGGTGACCTGCATCGCGTCGATGTTGACGAGGTCGAAGGAGTCCTTCTTGGCCGGGATGCGGGCCGCGACGGTGGCGGGCAGGGCCGCGGCCAGCACGTCGTCGATCTCGACGGCCGTGACGTGGCGGGCCGCCTCGAGGAGGGCGAGGGTGAGCGAGCCGAGGCCGGGTCCGACCTCCACGACGGCGTCGTCCTCGGTCACTTCCGCGGTGCGGACGATGCGGCGGACGGTGTTGGCGTCGATGACGAAGTTCTGGCCGCGCTGTTTGGTCGGCCGGACGTTCAGCGCCGCGGCGAGTTCGCGGATGTCCGCGGCGCCGAGAAGGGGACCCTGAGGTTCTGTGCTGCTCACCGTTCAAGGGTAGCCGCGCCCTGCCGGGCCGGATTTCGCTCACCCGCCCAGGCTCACCCGCCCAAGCGGCTCCCGCAGTGGGGCCACGGCGTCGCGCCGCGCGTGATGTAGAGCTTCTTCGCCCGGTAGGTCTGTTCCGATGCGGGGGCGTCCTGGGGGCGGCCCGTGCCGCCGAGGCTGTGCCAGGTTTGGGTGTCGAACTGGTAGAGGCCCCCGTAGGTGCCGGTGGCGTCCGTGGCGTTCGGGCGGCCGCCCGATTCGCAGGCGGCGAGGCCCGACCAGTTGAGGGAGTCCGCGCCGGCGACCGACGTCGGCATCGGCTTCGTACCGACCCTGACCCGTTGCGTGCGCGGCTCCCGCACGATCTCCTGCCGCTCGCGGCGCGGCTTCCCGCGGACCCCGTTGACGGTGCGGACCGTGTACGTCACCCGTCTCATGCCCGGCTCCCCGGCCCGTGTGACGACCTCCGTGCCCTGGAACAGCGACGGGTCGTCCGTGCGCTCGGTCGCGTACGGGATCGCCTCCTCGCGGACCTCCCGCTCCCCCGTCACCCGCAGCACCGTGATCACCTGCCCGTCGCGCGGAAAGCTGCCCTGCGGCACCGATGTGGTGTCCTGTCCGCGCAGCGTGACACCCGCGTCCTCGACGGCCTCGCGCACGGTCGCCGCGTTGGTGCGGATGGTGCGCCGGTTGCCGTCGGCCATGATCGTGACGCTGCGTTCGGTGCGGACGTCGAGCGCGAGCCCGTGCCGCGCGATCCGCTGGGAGCGCGAGGCGGAGACGTACGCGCCCTCGGCCCGCACCCCGAGCTGTTCGAGCGCCCCGTGCACGGTCCGCGCCGTCGTCCACACCTCGCGCCGCTGTCCATCGAGGGTGAGCCGGACGGGCCGCCCGTAACGGACGGCGACCTCGTCGCCGTTGGCGAGGGCGACGTCCCCGCCGGGTGCCACGACGTCGTGGTCGCCGACGTCGACGCCCTCGTCGGCGAGGAGTTCGGAGACGTCGTCGGCGAAGGTGTGCAGGGTACGTTCCTTGCCGTCGACGCTGAGCTTGATCGCCTTGTCGTCGGCGACGAACGCGGTGGTGCCGCCCGCGAGGAACGCGACGACGAGGGCCTGCGGCAGCAGCCTGCGCAGCGTCTCGGGGCGCTGTGCCGCCTTCCTGCGCCGGGCCGCCCGCCGCGCCGCGGCCCGCCCGCCGCCGGGCTCCGCGGGCACGGCCTCGTACGGCCCCGGCCGCGCGTACCGCTCATACCGCTCGTACGTCTCCTGCGGCGTATTGCTCACGACGACGCTCCAGGCACTCACTGGCGTCCGGCCCCGGGCAGGGGGCGGATCGGGCCAGCAGAACCTAGCGGAGCGTTCGTCACTCTCCAAAGCTCTACGACTACTCTGCGTGGCGACTCTGCCCGAAGGTGACCGCCCTCGAGCGGCCGCGGGCGTTATCGCTCAGTAATCGAAGGCACGCGCGGTGTTGGCGGAGACCGACGTCGCGAGGGCTTCCTCGGTGACGCCCTTGACCTCGGCCATGGCCCGCAGCGTGACCGGAATGAGATACGGCGCGTTAGGCCGACCGCGGTACGGGGCCGGTGTGAGGAAGGGCGCGTCGGTCTCGACGAGGACCAGTTCGCGGGGCGCGACCGCCAGCGCGTCGCGCAGCTGCTGCGCGTTCTTGAACGTGACGTTGCCCGCGAACGACATGAAGTAGCCGTTCTCCGCGCAGATTTGGGCCATGTCGGCGTCGCCGGAGTAGCAGTGGAAGACGGTGCGCTCGGGGGCGCCCTCCTCCTTCAGGACGCGTAGCACATCGGCGTGCGCCTCGCGGTCGTGGATGACGAGCGCCTTGCCGTGCCGCTTGGCGATCTCGATGTGCGCGCGGAACGACTTCTCCTGTGCTTCCTTGCCCTCGGGCCCGGTGCGGAAGTAGTCGAGGCCGGTCTCGCCGACGCCCTTCACGTGCGGGAGCGCGGCGAGCCGGTCGATCTCGGCGAGCGCCTCGTCGAGCCCGGCGTCGCCAAGGGGTTCCCGGGC
Organism: Streptomyces sp. SDT5-1; assembly: GCF_052245995.1. NCBI lineage: Bacteria > Bacillati > Actinomycetota > Actinomycetes > Kitasatosporales > Streptomycetaceae > Streptomyces > Streptomyces sp. SDT5-1. The sequence goes on from NZ_CM125963.1 coordinate 3,833,079, forward strand.
GCCCTGCCGGGACCAGCCGTCGGGGTCGCCGTGCACGATGCGCGGCGCCTCGTTGGGGTGCAGGGCGACGGTCGCGTGCACGCGCGCGTGCTCCTGCGCGACGGAGGCCGCCCAGCGGGATCCCGCGAGGTCGCAGCCCACCTGGACGACCGTGGTGACGCCCACCGACGCCGCTTTGGCGAGCGCCTCCTCCACGCTGCCCTCCTGCATGTCCAGGTGGGTGTGGGAGTCGGCGACCTCGACCTCGAGGGGCGCCGGCAGCGGCGGCGGTGTGACGTCCTTGGTGCTGGGGCTCATGCCTCCGATCCTACGAAGCCGGTGTCACTCTTCCCGCTTGTGGTGGTGGCTGAAGGGGTGCAGCAGGTCCGACAGGTGCCAGTGGTGCCCCTCGCGCTCCGCCGCCTCCGGCTCCGGGACCTCCACGGGCCCGGACTGCGGCGTGCGGTGCTGCTGCAGCGCGTCGCGGGCCGAGGAGACCCGTCCCGCCCGCATGATGCGTACGACGTGGCCCCCGCAGTTCACGCAGGTGGGCCGGGTCAGCGGCGACGGCACGCGCTCGCCCTCGACCACGTACATCACGAACTCCGCACCCTCCCCGTCGACGTGGTGCTCGATCTCGTAGGACTGCTCCCAGCCGTGCCCGCACCGCATGCAGGCGAAGGAATACGACTCGTGGGCGATCGACGTCGCCGCGCTGCGGTTCGGGACCGGGGGCGCCTGTGCACCAATGGCTGTCTTGGAGACTGCGAACTCGCTCATGCCAGCTCCTCTTGCCCGCTGGACAAACGCTGCTCTTCAGCAGCGTGGGGACGGGTGCGTCCCCATCAACCAGTGGACGCCTCCGCTGGGCCGAGCGCAAAAGCCCTGTCGACTATTGGATCCGATTTGGTCTTTCCCTGCCGAAAGGGGCCGGGCGCGCGGTCTTCGCTTTGCTTTTCAGGTTAGTCCTTTACGCCCTTATGGGGTGGTCCGAGCGGCATTCTTTGCCGCGACGACGGCATCGAAGACCTCCCGCTTGGGCAACCCGGCGTCGGCGGCCACGGCGGCGATGGCCTCCTTGCGCCGCTCCCCCGCCTCCTCCCGCACCCGCACCCTGCGCACCAGCTCATCGGGGGTGAGGTCGTCGGCGGGCTTCTCCGGCGCGCCCTCGACGACGACGGTGATCTCGCCGCGCACCCCGTCGGCGGCCCATTCGGCGAGCGCCTTCAGGGGGCCGCGCTTCACCTCCTCGTACGTCTTGGTGAGCTCGCGGCAGACGGCGGCGCGGCGGTCCTCCCCGAAGGCATCGACCATCGCGGCGAGGGTGTCGTCGAGGCGGTGCGGTGCCTCGAAGTAGACGAGGGTGCGGCGCTCCTCCGCGGCCTCCTTGAGCCGGGAGAGCCGCTCGCCCGCCTTGCGGGGCAGGAAGCCCTCGAAGCAGAACCGGTCGACCGGAAGGCCGGACAGGGCGAGAGCCGTGAGCACCGCGGACGGGCCCGGCACGGCCGTGACGCGGATGTCACGCTCCACGGCCGCCGCGACGAGCCGGTAGCCGGGGTCGGACACGGACGGCATCCCCGCGTCCGTCACGAGCAGCACCCGCGCCCCGCCGGCCAGCGCCTCCACCAGCTCCGGCGTGCGGGCGCTCTCGTTGCCCTCGAAGTACGACACGACACGCCCGCCGACCTGCACCCCGAGCGACTGCGCGAGCCGCTTCATGCGCCGGGTGTCCTCGGCGGCGACGACATCGGCGCCGGCCAGCTCCTGGGCGAGCCGCGGCGGCGCGTCCGCCACATCCCCGATCGGGGTGCCGGCGAGTACAAGGGTTCCGGGGGATTCTGCGGTTCCTGTCACGTTTCCAGTCTCGCAGGAGCGGGCGACACCACTCGCACAGTCGCGTTCCCTACGATGGCGCGCGTGACCAGTACCGCGTCGTCGTCCGGGGCGACTCCGACCAGCGCACCGACCGAGCAGGCCGCGACCGGGGAGCCGCAGCAGTCGTCGTGGCTGCGCGGGCTGCGCCGGTTCGGCTACCGGGCGCAGGGCAGAAGCGGTGCCGTGGGCGACCGTCTGGTGCCGCCGTTCCCGCCGCTGAGCGGGCGCCTGTGGGCGTCGTTCGGGCTCGGCCGGTTCTCCGCCGGGCAGGCGGAGCGGATCGTCGGCTGGGTCGGCCCGCTGCTCGTCACGCTCGTCGCGGGCCTCGCCAGGTTCTGGAACCTGGGCAGCCCGAAGGCCGTGATATTCGACGAGACGTACTACGCGAAGGACGCGTGGGCCCTCATCCACCGCGGCTTCGAGGTGAACTGGCCCAAGGACGCGAACGACAAGATCCTGGCCACGGGAGGAGACGTACCGATCCCGCACGACGCCTCGTACGTCGTGCATCCGCCGGTCGGCAAGTACGTCATCGGCATCGGCGAGTGGATGTTCGGGTTCGACCCGTTCGGCTGGCGGTTCATGACGGCGGTCCTCGGCACGCTGTGCGTGCTGATGGTCTGCCGGATCGGGCGGCGTATCTTCCGCTCGACGTTCCTCGGCTGCCTCGCGGGCGCGCTGCTCGCCGTCGACGGCCTGGCGTTCGTGATGAGCCGCACCGCGCTGCTCGACTCGGTGCTCGTGTTCTTCGTGGTGGCCGCGTTCGGCTGCCTGATCCTCGACCGGGAGCACAGCCGCGGACGGCTCGCCGCCGCGCTGCCGGTCGACGAGCACGGGGTGCCGCGCCCGGACGCGGAGACCGCGGAGACGCTGCGCCTGGGGTGGCGGCCGTGGCGGCTGCTCGCCGGACTCTGCCTGGGGCTCGGCGCCGCGACGAAGTGGAACGGCTTCATCTACCTGGCGGCCTTCGCCCTAATGTCGGTCCTGTGGGACGTGGGATCGCGGCGGGTGGCGGGCGCCGAACGCCCGTACCTGGCGGTCCTGAAGCGGGACGTCGTCCCGGCGTTCGTGTCGACGGTCCCGGTCGCGATCGCCACGTACGTGCTGTCGTGGCTCGGCTGGATCCTCTCCCCGTCCGACGGCTCCGGCGGCTACTTCCGCGACTGGGCGGCGACCGACGGCAAGGGCGGCGGTTTCACGTGGCTGCCGGACTGGGTGCGCTCCCTGTGGCACTACGAGCACGAGGTGTGGAACTTCAACACCACGCTCAGCTCGCCGCACACCTACCAGTCCAACCCGTGGAGCTGGATGGTCGACGGCCGGCCCGTCTCGTACTTCTACGAGTCGCCGAAGCCCGGCGTGCAGGGCTGCCCCGCCGACGCCACCGAGAAGTGCGCCCGTGAGGTCCTTGCGCTCGGCACGCCGCTGCTGTGGTGGGTGGCCTGCTTCGCCCTGCTGTTCGTGCTGTGGCGCTGGTTCTTCCGCCGCGACTGGCGGGCGGGCGCGATCCTGTGCGGCATCGCGGCCGGCTACCTCCCCTGGTTCAACTACCAGGAGCGCACGATCTTCTACTTCTACGCGGTCGTCTTCGCCCCGTTCCTCTGCCTGGCCCTGGCGATGATGCTCGGCGCGATCATCGGCAAACCGGGCTCGTCGGAACGCCGCCGCGTGGTCGGCGCGGCGGGCGCGGGCGCCGTGGTCCTCCTGATCGCGTGGAACTTCATCTATTTCTGGCCGATCTACACGGGCGACGCGATCCCGATCGACTCCTGGCGTTCACGGATGTGGCTGGACACCTGGGTCTGAGTCGGTTTCGGTCGCCTTTGTGATCTCAATCCGGACACCTTCGGACATCATCTGCGGAACTCACGGCACTCGGGGCACCGCTCGTGCTTACAGTCCCTCCCGTAAACCTGGGGAGGGGAGCGCGTCATGCGCAAGGGGGTCAAGGTCGCCGTGGTCGGTGGGGTGTTCACCGTCATGTTGGGGGGAGCCGCGTACGGGGGATACAACCTCGTCACGGCGGTCACCGGCGGGAACACCGTGTCGTCGCAGGGCTCGGAGTACAAGTCGGGGCCGCCGTCCGGCGACGAGATCAAGGAGACGTCGGAGCAGTTCCTCGCCGCGTGGGCGAAGAACGACCCGGCCGCCGCGGCGCGGCTCACGGACTACGCCGACAACGCGATGCGGGTCCTGGAGGACTGGCACGACCGGGCGCGGATCACGCACACCGAACTGACGCCGACGAAGGCGACGGGCCCGAAGGTCGCCTTCCACGTCGAGGCCACCGTCGCGTACGGCAAGAAGAAGCGGACGCTGTCGTACGACTCCTCGCTGAAGGTCGTGCGCGGCAGGACCACCGGGCGGGCGCTCGTCGACTGGTCGCCCGCCGTCGTGCACCCGGCGATGGGCCAGGGCGACACCCTCGTCACCGGGGAGGCCGCCGCGCCGCCCATCGAGGCCGTGGGCCGCGACGGCACCGTGCTGACGAAGGCCACGTACCCCTCGCTCGGCCCGGTCCTGGACCAGCTGCGCGCCAAGTACGGGGACTCCGCAGGGGGTTCGCCCGGCATCGAGACGTACGTCGAGCACACCGACGCGAACGGGGAGCAGACCGTCAAGAAGACGCTGCTCACTCTCGCCAAGGGCACCCCTGGCCGGCTGCCCACGACGATCAGCGCGACCGCGCAGGCCGCCGCCGAGCGGGCCGTGAAGAAGTACCCGGACTCGTCGGTGGTGGCGGTCGAGGCGTCCACCGGCGAGGTGCTCGCGGTCGCCAACCAGGCGAAGGGCGAGTTCAACGCGGCGTTCCAGGGCGGCACCGCGCCCGGCTCCGTGATGAAGATCCTCACCGCGGCGGCGCTCATCGACAACGGCGTCACGTCGGCGAACGGCCCGGCGCCCTGCCCCGATTCGGCGGTCGCCCTGAGCCAGACCTTCCACAACCTCAAGGGCATGCGGCCCGACGGGGACGCGACGCTCGCCGACAGCTTCGCCCGCTCCTGCAACACCGCCTTCATCAAGCTCTCCGACGACCTGGGCGCCGCGAAGTTCGCCGCGGAGGCCGAGGACCGCTTCGGCCTCGGCAAGGACTGGAAGACGGGGATCGTCTCGCGTGACGGCTCCGTGGAGATGCCGGGCGACTCCGACGACGCCGCGGCGATGATCGGGCAGGGGAAGGTCCAGGTGAACGCGTTGAACATGGCGTCCGTCACCGCGACCGCCATCACCGGCGCCTTCCACCAACCGGTCCTCGTCTCCCGGAAGATCGACGACCATCCGCTCGCCGAGGCGAAGGGACTCGAGCCGGGCACATCAGCCCAACTCCGGCAGATGATGCGGCTGACCGCGACCAGCGGCACCGCCGCCACGGCCATGGCGGGCGTCCCCGGCGACAAGGGCGCGAAGACCGGTTCCGCCGAACTGGACGGCCAGGGTGACGCCGACTCCTGGTTCGCGGGCTACCGGGACGACGTCACGGCCGCCGCCACGGTGCCGCGCGGTGGGCACGGCGGGGACGCGGCGGGTCCCATCGTCGCGGCGGTCCTACGCGCCGGAGCGTAGATCCGCCTACGACTCGTCGCGCCTGGCGGTGAACCCACGCATCGCCGGGCGCCACCACGTCGTTCAGTCCTCTGGAAAGTGCGTTCACGGCGACCCCGTACCCTGGGCCGACCGTAGATCTCCGGAGGACTCAGGTGGGCAGCAGAGGCAGGCGTCGAGGCGAGACGCGGCGCAACACGAACGCCCTGGTGATCGGCGGCGTCGCCGCCGTCGCCGTCATCGGGGCAGGCGTCGGCGCGTACGCGCTGATCGGGAGCGACGGCTCGGCCGGCAGCACCTCGGCCGCGGCCGACGACAAGCCCGAGATCCCCAAGGGGCCGCCGACCGCCAAGGAGGTGCGGGCCGCCGCCGACGGCTTCCTCACCGCCTGGCAGCAGGGCGAGACCGCGAAGGCCGCCGCGTACACGAACGACGCGGCCGCCGCGAAGAAGGCGCTCGCCGAGGTCACCAAGGACGCCCACCTCACCGACCTGAAGATCGCGCCCGCCGCCCGCAAGGGCGCCGACGTCCCCTTCCACGTCACGTCCACGGTCGCGTACAAGGAGGGCGGCTCGGCGCTGAGCAAGCCGTTCGCGTACGACTCCTCGCTCACCGCCGAGCGCCGCAAGAGCGACGGCAAGGTCCTCGTCGACTGGAAGCCCTCCGTCGTGCACCCCGACCTCAAGGAGGGCGACCGGCTGGAGACCGGCGAGGCGGGCGACCCGCCCGTCAAGGCCGTGGACCGGGACGGGAACGAGCTGGACGCGAAGAAGTACCCGTCGATCGGCACCATCGTCGACGGGCTGCGCGAGAAGTACGGGAAGAAGGCCGGCGGCACCGCGGGCGTCGAGCTGCGCGTCGTGCGGGCGAAGCCCGAGAAGAAGTCCGAGGACAAGAACGCGCTGCCCGACAAGACGCTCCTCACCCTCTCCAAGGGCACGCCGGGCACCGTGAAGACGACGCTCGACCCGGCGCTCCAGGCGACCGCCGAGGACCAGGTGAAGTCCCGCAAGAAGGCCTCGGTCGTCGTGGTGAAGCCGTCGACCGGCGAGATCCTGGCCGTGGCGAACTCCAGCACCGGGTTCAACACCGCGTTCCAGGGCTCGCTCGCGCCCGGCTCCACGATGAAGGTCATCACGGCGTCGATGCTGCTCGACAAGAACCTCACGGACGTCGACAAGAAGCACCCGTGCCCGAAGTACTTCACGTACGGGCACTGGAAGTTCCAGAACGACGACAAGTTCCAGATCAAGGACGGCACGTTCAAGGCGAGCTTCGCCGCGTCCTGCAACACCGCCTTCATCAGCCAGGCCCCGAAGCTCGACAACGACTCGCTGACCAAGCAGGCGCAGCAGGTCTTCGGCCTCGGCATGAACAACTGGTCGATCGGCGTGCCGAGCTTCGACGGCGCGGTGCCGGTGATGTCGCAGGCGCAGATGGCGGCCTCGCTGATCGGGCAGGGCGGCGTCCGCATGAACCCGCTGAACATGGCGTCGGTCGCGGCGACCGTGAAGGCCGGCGCCTTCCACCAGCCGTACCTGGTGTCGCCCGACTTCGACCACCGGACGCTGGCGAAGGCCTCGAAGCCGATCTCCGCGTCGACGGCGTCGAAGCTGCGGGAGCTGATGCACTACACGGCGATCGCGGGAACCGCCGTGAAGCCGATGTCCGGGCTCGGCTCCGACATGGGCGCCAAGACCGGCTCGGCGGAGGTCGACGGGCAGAAGGACCCCAACGGCTGGTTCACGGCCTGGCGCGGGGACCTCGCGGCGGCGGCCGTGGTGCAGCAGGGCGGGCACGGCGGCGACTCGGCGGGCCCGGTCGTCCGCAAGATGCTGCTCGCGGGCGGCTGACCGGCCGGACCGGCAGAGCGCGAAACGGGGTCGCGTGGCCCGTACACGGAGGGCTAGCGTGCGGGTCATGACGACAGCAGCGCACCCCCGTTTCGCCGAAGCAGCCGACACCATGGGCCTCGCCGACCTCCTTCCGCGGGTGCGGCGCTTCCCCGAGGCGACCCGCACCGCGCAGGAGGCGGCCGACGCGATCGGCTGCGAACTGAGCCAGATCTGCAAGTCGTTGATCTTCGCTGCGGACGGGGTGCCGGTGCTGGTCCTCATGGACGGCGCTTCGCGCGTCGACCTCGATCTCGTACGGGACGAGCTGGGCGCGCAGAAGGTGACGCGCGCGAAGGCGGACGTGGTGCGGGAGTTCACCGGTTACGCGATCGGCGGCGTGCCGCCCTTCGGCCACGCCAACAAGACCCGGGTCCTCGCCGACCGTTCGCTGCTCGCGCACGACACGGTGTGGGCGGCGGCCGGCAACCCGTACGCCGTCTTCCCCATGGAGCCCAAGGAGTTGATCACGCACGCGGGAGCCACGCTCGTGGACGTGCGCGCATGACTCCGGTCGTCGCCGCGGCGGTGCTGCTCGCCGCGGTGACGCACGCCTCGTGGAACGCCCTGGCCCACCACATCACGGACAAACTGGTCGGCTTCACGCTCATCTCGGGCGGCGGGACACTGATCGGCCTCGCGCTCGCGATCTTCGCCCCGCTCCCGGCGGCGGGCGCCTGGCCGTACCTGATCGCCTCGGCGCTCCTCCACGTCGCCTACTACGCGCTGCTCATGACCTCGTTCAGGCTGGGGGACTTCGGGCAGGCCTACCCGATCGCGCGCGGCACGGCGCCGCTCGTGGTGACGGTGCTCGCGGCGGTCTTCGCGGGCGAGGTGCCGGGCGGCTGGCAGGCGGCGGGCGTCGCGGTGTCCAGCGCGGGCCTGACGGGGCTCGCGCTGTGGGGTCTGCGGGGTTCGGGGCGCAGGCCGGACTTGCGGGCGCTCGGCGCGGCGCTGGCGACGGGCGTCTCGATCGCGGCGTACACGGTGGTGGACGGCCTGGGCGTACGGGCCTCCGGCTCCTCCCTCGGCTACATCGCGTGGCTGATGGTGCTCGAAGGCCTCGCGGTCCCGGCGTACGCGGCGTACCGCTGGCGGGGCGAACTGGTCGGGCGGCTGCGCCCGTTCGCGTGGCGCGGACTGCTGGGCGCGGCGCTCTCGGTCCTGGCGTACGGCCTTGTGCTGTGGGCCCAGACGCGCGCCGACCTGGCCCCCATCTCGGCCCTGCGGGAGTCGTCGATCATCGTCGGGGCGGCGATCGGCACGGTGTTCTTCAAGGAGCGGTTCGGCGCGCCGAGGGTGGTGGCGGCCGGTGTGGTGGTCACGGGAATCGGCCTGATGCTGGCCCACTGAAGGCCGTCACCACGTCAGCGCGTCACCCGCGCACGGCCATGAATCCGCTGCTGACCGCGGTCGTCCCGCCGTCGACCGGCAACGTCACCCCGGTCACCCACGCCGCGTCCGGCGACGCGAGGAACGCCACCGCCGCGGCGATGTCCTCCGGCTCCCCCACCCGCCCCAGCGGGTACAACCTCCGCATCGCGTCGAGCTGTTCGTCCCGCCCCTCCCACGCCGTGGTGCGGACCGTGCCGGGGGCCACGAGATTGACGCGGACGCCGCGCGGCCCGGCGTGCCCCGCCAGCGTGCGGGTCAGCGACCCGAGCCCCGCCTTCGCGGCGCTGTACGCGTGGTTGCCGAAGTCCTGGATCCCGTTGACGGAGCCGATGTTGACGATGGCGCCGCGCCCGGAGTCGACGAGGTGCGGCAGCGCGGCGCGGGCGCACCGGTAGGCGCCGGTGAGCGTGAGGTCGAGGTCGCGCGCCCACGCCTCGTCGTCCTCGTCCTCGAAGAGCGGGGTGTCGGGGTGGCAGGCGTAGGCGTTGTTGACGAGCACGTCGAGCCGGCCGAAGACCTCGACGGCGTACGCGACCGCCGCCTCGACCGACGTCCGGTCCCCGACGTCGCAGCCGAACTCCCGTGCCGTACCGCCCTGTTCCCGGATCCCGGCGGCGACCTTTCCCGCCGCCGCCTCGTCGATGTCGGTGACGAGCACACTCGCCCCCTCGCCGGCGAGCCGCCGCGCGGTGGCGGCACCGATGCCGCGGCCCGCGGCGGTGATCAGAACCCCGTACCCCTCGAATCGCTTCATGCGCGGACGCTAACCCGCGTTCAGTGCCTCCCGCAGGGACTTCACGAGGGCCTGTGCGCGCGGGTCGGCCGTGACGCCCTTCTGCATGCCGTTCGTGACGTAGCCGAAGGCGATGCCGGTGTCAGGGTCGGCGAAGCCGAGGGCGCCGCCGCGGCCGGGGTGGCCGAAGGAGGCGGGGGTGAGGAGCGGGGAGGCCACGCCGTGGAGCATGTAGCCGAGGCCGAAGCGGGAGGGGGCGATCAGGGTGCGGTCGGGGCCCGCGGAGGCCTCCGTGCGGGCCAGTTCGAGCGTGGCCGGGTCCCACAGACGCGTGCCGCCGTCCACGTCGCCGATGAGGGACGCGTAGAAGCGGGCCAGGCCGTCGGCCGTACCGAAGCCGTTCGAGCCGGGGAGCTGGGCGGCGCGGTAGGCGGGGTCGTTCTCGTCCGGGGGCGGGGTGATCGCGGCGAAGGCGCGGCTGGTGAGCGACGCGGGGTTCCCGTACGCCTCGGCGATGGCGCGCTTGGGGCGGGAGCGCGGGCCCGCGGTGGCCGGGGGTGCGACGGGACCGACGCGGCCCGCGCGGTGGGCCTGGGCGGCGGGGAGGCCTATCCACAGGTCGGCGTCTGCCGGTGCGGCGATGTGCTCGGCGACGTACTCGCCGATGGTGCGGCCCGTGACGCGGCGCACCAGCTCGGCCGTGAGCCAGCTGTACGTCTGCGCGTGGTAGCCGTGGTCGGTGCCGGGCTCCCAGAAGGGTTCCTGCGCGGCGACGGCCGCCGCCGCGATGTCCAGGTCCGCCGCCTGCGCGGGCGTGAGGGGTCGGTCGAGGGCCGGGACTCCGGCGCGGTGGGCGAGGACGTGGCGGACCAGCGCGTCCTCCTTGCCGTGCGCCTTGAACTCGGGCCAGTACGCGCCGACGGGCGCGTCGAGGTCGAGCTCGCCGCGCTGGTGGAGCAGCAGCAGGGCTGCGGCGGCGATTCCCTTGGTGCCGGAGCGCAGCAGCTGGGCGGTGTCCGGCTGCCACGGCTCGTCCCCGTCGACGTCGCGCGTGCCCGCGTACAGGTCGATGATCCGGTGGCCGTCCCGGTACACGACGAGGGCGGCGCCGCGCTCGCCGCGGGCCGTGAAGTTCTCGCCGAATACCGTACGTACGCCGTCGAATCCGGGGGCCGTCGTGCCGTTCACCGCAATGTCCACGGAATGCTGCAACAGGCGGCGCCGCCCTCGCATTCCGGATGATCGATCACATCGCCTTGTCCGCCACCGAGCGCGGGTCGAAGCCGAACGGCAGCTCCAGGCGGTGCTCCGCCATCAGCTCCTCGTCGACGAGCAGCTCGCCGGTCCCGCCGTCCGCCACGATCGCGCCGCCGCTGAGGATCACCGAGCGGGGGCAGAGCTCCAGGGCGTACGGCAGGTCGTGCGTGACCATCAGGACGGTCACGTCCAACGAGCGCAGGATGTCGGCGAGTTCGCGCCGCGAGGCCGGGTCGAGGTTGGAGGACGGCTCGTCGAGGACGAGGATCTCCGGCTCCATCGCGAGGACGGTGGCGACGGCGACGCGGCGCCGCTGGCCGAAGGAGAGGTGGTGCGGCGGGCGGTCGGCGAAGTCCTCCATGCCGACCAGCGACAGGGCCTTGCGGACCCGCGCCTCCAGTTCGGCGCCCTTCATACCCGCCGCCGCGGGGCCGAACGCGACGTCCTCGCGGACCGTCGGCATGAACAGCTGGTCGTCCGGGTCCTGGAAGACGATGCCGACCTTGCGGCGGATCTCCGCCATGTTCTTCGCGGTGACCGGCAACCCGGCCACCTTCACCGATCCGGCGCCGCCGGTCAGGATGCCGTTGAGGTGCAGGACGAGCGTCGTCTTGCCCGCGCCGTTCGGGCCGAGCAGCGCGACCCGCTCGCCCTTGCCGATGGTGAGGTCCACGCCGAAGAGGGCCTGGTGTCCGTCGGGGTAGGCGAAGGCGAGTCCGGAGACCTCGAGCGAGGCCGGTTCGGAAGAAGCAGTCACAGCATCCATCCCATCAGACACACCACGAGCGCCGCACACGGCAGGGCCAGCGCGTACGACCACTGCGCGCGGCTGGCCGCCAGATCGTCGATCACCGGCATCGAGCCCGCGTAGCCGCGGCTGACCATGGCGAGGTGCACCCGTTCCCCGCGCTCGTAGGAGCGGATGAACAGGGCGCCCGCCGACTTGGCGAGCACGCCCCAGTGCCGTACGCCCTTGGCCTCGAAGCCGCGCGACTCGCGGGCGATCCGCATGCGGCGCATCTCGTCGGTGATCACGTCGCCGTAGCGGATCATGAACGAGGCGATCTGGACGAGCAGCGGGGGCAGCTTGAGGCGTTGCAGGCCGAGGATCAGTTCGCGCAGTTCGGTGGTCGAGGCCAGCAGGACGGCCGCGGCGACGCCGAGGGTGCCCTTGGCGAGCACGTTCCAGGCGCCCCACAGTCCGCTCTCGCTGAGCGACATCCCGAGCACCTGGACCCGCTCCCCCTCCGCCACGAACGGCATGAGGACGGCGAACGCCACGAACGGCACCTCGATGAGCAGCCGCTTCAGCACGAACCCGGCGGGGACCCGCGCGACGTACGCCACGGCCGCGAGCAGCACCGCGTAGAGCCCGAAGGCCCAGACCGCCTCGCGCGGCGTGGAGACGACGACGATCACGAAGCAGAAGACGGCGGCGAGCTTGGTGTGCGGCGGCAGCGCGTGCACGGGCGAGGTCCCGGCGCGGTAGAGGCGGTGGGCGTGGCCGGCGCCCATGTCAGGAGACCTTCTCCTGCGCCGCCTGCACCTCGGTGGACGCCGCGTCGCTCGTACGCCGCCTGCGCAGCGCCCAGAAGACGCCGGTCCCGGCGACGACGGTGACGCCGACGCCGATGATCCCGGCGAGGCCGCCGGAGAGCCGGGCGTCGGTGATGTCCTTCACGCCGTAGTCGGCGAGCGGCGAGTCGGAGGAGGCGTGTTCCTTCTCCGTGCGGTCGATGCCCTTGTCGTGGGCGACCTTCTCCAGGCCGTCGGGGTTGGCCGACGCGTAGAAGGAGACGAAGCCGGCGAGGACGAGGGAGGCGGCGAGGCCGATGATCCAGACCTTGCGGCTGGAGCGGGCGGCGGCCGGGGCGGGCGTCGCGGCGGGCGCGTCGACGAGTTCGCCGTTGACCTTGAGCTTGAGCGGTTGGTGCAGTCCGCGGGCCCCGTACACGAGGTCGGGCCGCACGGCGACGACGGCGCCGACGGTGAGCGCGGTGATCACGGCCTCGCCGATGCCGATGAGGACGTGCACACCGACCATGGCGGTGGCGACCTTGCCGATGGAGACGTCGGTCGTCCCCCCGATGGCGTAGATGAGGGTGAAGACGATCGCGGCGGCCGGGACGGAGAGCAGCGCGGCGACGAAGGACGCGACGGTGATGGAGCGGCGGGTGCGCGGCAGCAGCTTCACGAGGCCGCGGAAGACGAGGTAGGCGACGACGGTCGTGGTGATCGCCATGTCGGTGATGTTCACGCCGAGCGCGGTGAGGCCGCCGTCGGCGAAGAGCACGCCCTGCATGAGAAGGACCACGGACACACAGAGGACCCCTGTATACGGGCCCACGAGTATCGCGGCCAGCGCGCCGCCCAGCAGGTGTCCGCTGGTGCCCGCCGCGACGGGGAAGTTGAGCATCTGCACGGCGAAGATGAACGCCGCGACGAGGCCGGCGAGCGGCGCGGCCCGCTCGGAGCCCAGCTCACGGCGGGCGCCGCGCAGGCTGACGGCGACGGCGCCCGCGGCGACGACGCCGGTAGCGGCCGACACGGGTGCGTTGATGAATCCGTCAGGGACATGCATCGTTCGATGATAGAGGCTTGTTGCGAAAGCCTTGCAAGAGCCTCCCGGTACCAATTGGCCCCGGTCTCCCCCGGTCGTCCCTGGTCTGTACACCTCCACATATGCGACATTTAAGGACATGACGGTTGTCGAGCAGTACGTAGAGCAGTACGCGCGGGCCCGGGTCGTCACGGACTCCCCCGAGGCGCACCGGGCGGTCCCCGTGGTGCTGCGCCACGAAGGCGGCACCGTACATGTCGCGCTGCCCGGCTCCGGCGAGTGGGGCTCCTTCCCCCGCGAGCTGCTCGAACGCGGACTGCGCTCCCCCGCGGCCGGCGGCACCGTCCGGATCTGGCCGTGCGGGCGGGTGCAGACCGTCATCGAGTTCCACGCGCCCCACAAGCCGAGCGGGGTGACGGTCGTGCAGTTCGACACGAAGGCGCTGGTCCGCTTCCTGCGTCGTACCCACACGGCCGTCACCCCTGGCCGGGCCCCTCAGGGCGTCACGCGCTGACGAGCTCCCGGTCCTCGTCGGGCCGCTGGTCGTCGCCGGCGGTGCGCAGGCCCTCGCCCTCGACGTCCACGTTCGGCAGCGCCTTCGCCAGCCACTTCGGCAGCCACCAGGCCTTCTTGCCGAGCAGCGCGAGGACGGCGGGCACGAGCGTCATGCGGACGATGAACGCGTCGAAGAAGACGGCGATGGCGAGGCCGAAGCCGATCATCTTCACCATCTGCTCGGAGCTTCCGATGAAGCCCGCGAACACCGCGATCATGATGATCGCCGCGGCCGTGACGACCCGCGCCCCGTGCTTGAACCCGGTGACGACGGCCTGCGCGGGCCGCTCCCCGTGCACGTACGCCTCCCGCATCCGGGTCACGAGGAACACCTCGTAGTCCATCGCGAGGCCGAAGACCACGCCGACCATGAAGATCGGCATCATCGACATGACAGGGCCGGTCTGCTCGACGCCGAACAGCGAGCCGAGCCAGCCCCACTGGAAGACCGCGACGACGGCGCCGAGCGCGGCCAGCACGGAGAGCAGGAAGCCGAGCGCGGCCTTCAGCGGCACCAGGATCGAGCGGAAGACCACCATCAGGAGCAGGAACGCGAGGCCGACGACGAGCGCCAGGTACGGGATCAGCGCGTCGTTGAGCTTCTGCGAGACGTCGATGTTCATGGCGGTGGAGCCGGTGACGCTCAGCTCGGCGCCGGTGTCGGCCTTGATGTCCTTGCCGGCGTCGCGGATGTCGTGCACGACGTTCTCGGTGTCGACCGAGGACGGCTTGTACTTGGACACGACGCTGATGACGGCGGTGTCGCCCGCCTTGTTGAAGGTCGGCGGGGTGACGGCGGCGACGCCTTCGGTGCCCTTGATCTCGCGGACGACCTCGGAGACGGCGGCCTTCGGGTCGGCCGAGTCCTTGGCGTCGACGACCGTCATCAGCGGCCCGTTGAAGCCGGGGCCGAAGCCCTCGGAGAGCAGGTCGTACGCCTTGCGCTGGGTGGTGCTGGTCGGCTGCGAGCCGTCGTCGGGCAGGCCGAGTTCGAGCGAGGCGACCGGGACGGCCGCGGCGCCGAGGCCGAGGATGCCCACGATCAGGACGGCGACCGGGCGGCGCAGCACGAAGCGGGCCCAGCGGGTGCCCATGTTGGCCTTGGGCTCCTTCTCGCTCCCCAGGTCCTTGCGGGCCCTGCGGCCGTGCACCCGCTTGCCGACGTAGCCGAGCAGCGCCGGGATCAGGGTGAGCGCGATGAGCACCGCGATGGCGACGGTGCCGGCGGCGGCCACACCCATCTTGGTGAGCATCGGGATGTTGACGACGGCGAGGCCGACGAGGGCGATGACGACGGTCAGGCCCGCGAACACGACGGCCGATCCGGCGGTCCCGACGGCCCGCCCCGCGGCCTCCTCGCGCTCCCGGCCCTCGGCGAGTTCGGCCCGGTACCGGGACACGATGAACAGCGCGTAGTCGATGCCGACGGCGAGGCCGATCATCATCGCGAGGGTGGACGTGGTGCTGCCGAGGTCGAGCACGTTGGCGAGCGCCGTGATGGTGGAGACGCCGATGCCGACGCCGATCAGCGCGGTGAGCAGCGGCAGGCCCGCCGCGATCAGCGAGCCGAAGGTGATCACGAGGACGACGGCCGCGATGGCGATGCCGATGACCTCGGTGGCGCCGGTCTCCGGCATGGCCTGGAGCGCGTCACCGCCGACCTCGACGGTCAGACCGGTCTTCTTCGCCTCGTCGATGACGTCCTGGAGCGCGTCGCGGTCGGCGTCGGTCAGCTCCATCGAGGAGACCTTGTACGAGGCCGATGCGTAGGCGATCGTGCCGTCCTTGCTCAGTGTCTTGGCGACGAACGGGTCGGCCACGGAGGCGACCTGCTTCGAGCTGGACTTGAGGGAGGCGACGGTGTCCTGGATGTCGGCCTTGTTGGCCGGGTCCGTGAGCTTCTCGCCCTTCGGCGCCTCGAAGACGACGCGGGCGGTGGCGCCGTCGGCGGCGGAGCCGGGGAAGCGCTGGTCGAGCAGGTCGAAGGCCTTCTGCGCCTCGGTCCCCGGTATGGAGAAGGAGCTGGAGGCGGCGGTCGGGGCGGAGGCCGCGCCCACGCCCGCGAGCGTGAGCAGGGCCACCCAGATCAGGGCGACGAAGTGGCGTCGGCGGAACGCGAGTTTGCCGAGCTTGTAGAGGAATGTGGCCACGGAGGCGTACTCCCGGTCAGGTCGTGGGTCCAACGGGACGGCAGGGCAGGGGAGATCGGCCCGACGACATGAGCGGTTGTGCGTCAGGTGGAACCGAGGGGAAGGGTCAGGCGCTGAGGGCGGGGAGGACCACAGCGTCGATGTACGAGACGAGGTATTCCTGCGTCGGCGGCTGCTCGTCGATGAGCGTCCGGGTGGCGAACGCGCCGACCAGCATGTGGATCAGATAGCCGAGCGCCGGGTTGTCGGCCCGGACCTCGCCCCTGTCCACCGCTCTGCGCACCATCCGGTCGACACCCGTCATCTCGGGCTCGACGATCCATTCCTTGAAGGCGGCGAGCAGATCCGGGTTGTGGTGCACGGCCACCATCAGGCCGCGCATCAGCGCGCTGTTCTGCTCCATGTGGCAGTCGTCCTCGCGGTGCGCGATCGCGTGCAGATCGCCGCGCAGCGAGCCGGTGTCCACCTCGTCGAAGTGCGGCTTCTGGCTGCGCAGGGCCTTGACGACGAGCTCGGCCTTGCCGCCCCACTGGCGGTAGAGCGTGGCCTTGCTGGAGCGGGTGCGGGTGGCGACGGCGTCCATCGTCAGGGCGTCGTAGCCGACCTCGCGGAGAAGTTCGAGCACGGCGCCGTACAGCTCGGCCTCGCGCTCGGGCGTGAGCCGGCTGCGGCGCGTCGTTGCCTCCGCGACCATGTCACTCACCTGACCTCTCCGGTTTCGTACGCCTTCAAAGTACCCCGCCCGCTAGCGAAACGAAACCGTTTCGTACGTGCGCTGCGCCACACCGGTCCGGCGAGTCCCGGTTGCCGAGGCCCGCGGTGCGGAAAAGCATGAGGAGGTGACTGAGGTGACTGAGGAATCCGAAGCCGCCGACGGCCCGGCGTACCTGCGCTTCCCGCACATCAGCGGCGAGCGGCTGTGCTTCGCCGCCGAGGACGACCTGTGGGTGGCGCCGCTCGACGGCTCGACGCGGGCCTGGCGGGTCACCGTCGACCGCACCAGGGTCGGCCACCCGCGCTTCTCCCCCGACGGCCGGCACATCGCGTACACGACATGGCGCAGCCTCGACCCGGAGATCCACCTGGCGCCCGTCGACGGCGGCTCCGCGCGCCGCCTCACGTACTGGGGAAGCCAGGACACCCAGGTGCGCGGCTGGTCCCCCGACGGGCACGTGCTCGCGGTCGCCTCGCACGGTGAGCCCTTCTCGTACTTCACCTTCGCCTACAGCGTGCCCACCGACGGCTCCCCCGGCGGCAAGCTGCCCTGGGGGCCCGTCTCCGACATCCAGGTCGCCGACATCGACGGCGAGCGGCGGACGCTGCTCCTGACCGGTACGCCGCCGCACGAGCCGGCCGCCTGGAAGCGCTACCGGGGCGGCGCGCAGGGCCGCCTCTGGGTGCACGGGCAGCGCATCCTCGCCGACGTCGACGGGCATCTGGACGACCCGATGTTCGTGGACGGACGCATCGCATTCCTCTCCGACCACGAGGGCATCGGGAACGTCTACTCGTGCCTGCCCGACGGCACCGACCTGCGCCGCCACACCGACCACGACGCGTTCTACGCCCGGCACGCCTCCACCGACGGCTCCCGCGTCGTCTACCAGTGCGCGGGCGATCTGTGGATCCTCGACGACCTGGCCCCCGACTCGAAGCCGCGCAAGCTGCGGGTCAGGCTCGGCGGTCCGCGCGCGGGGCGGCGCTGCTACCAGGTGCCCGCCGCCCAGCACCTCGACTCGCTCTCCGTCGACGAGACGGGCCGGGCCAGCGCCGTCGTCGTCCGCGGCAGCCTGTACTGGCTCACGCACCGCGACGGCCCCGCCCGCACCATCGCCGACACCCCGGGCGTCCGCGTCCGCCTCCCCGAGATGCTGGGCTCGGGCGGCCAGGTCGCCTACGTCACCGACGCCGACGGCGACGACGCCATCGAGATCGCCTACCTGCCGCGGGCCAGCGGCGACCGGCCGCCCCGCAGGTTCGCCTCCGGGCAACTCGGCCGCGTCCAGGAACTGGTCGCCGACCCCGCGGGCGAGCGGCTCGCGGTCGCGTCGAACGACGGCAGGTTGCTCCTGATCGACGTCGGCGAGGAGGAGGGCGGCGAGGCACCGCTGGAGGAGCCGACCGTCACCGAGCTGATCCGCTCCACGAACGGCCCGGTCCGCGATCTCTCGTTCTCCCCCGACGGCTCCTGGCTGACGTGGTCGCACCCGGGCATCGGCCGCTCGCTGCGCCAGATCAAGATGGCCCGGATCAACCGGGGCGGCGGCTCCACCGCGCTCGGCGCGCCGCCCCAGGCGGAGACCGCGACGATCGTCGACGTCACCAACGGCCGCTTCGAGGACGAGAACCCGGTGTTCACCCGCGACGGCCGCTATCTCGCCTTCCTGTCCTGGCGCGGCTTCGACCCGGTGTACGACGTGCACACCGGCGACCTGTCGTTCCCGCTCGGCTGCCGCCCCTACCTCGTACCGCTGTCGTCCGCGACGCCGTCCCCGTTCGCGCTCTCCCCTGAGGGGCGGACGGCGGCGGGCGGCCTCGACCCCGTCGAGGACGTGGGCGGCGACGGGACGCCGACGGTGGAGATCGAGGGGCTCGCCAACCGTGTCGTGCCGTTCCCCGTCTCCGCGTCGAAGTACTCGGCGCTGCACGCGGTCGCGGGCGGCGGCCTGGTGTGGCTGCGCTGGCCGATCTCGGGCGCGCTCGGCGAGACGTTCGCCAACCCGGCCGACCCGTCCGCCCAGCCGACCCTCGAACACTTCGACCTCGTGAAGGGCAAGCGGTCCCAACTGGTCGCCCACATGGACTGGTTCGCGGTCAGCGGCGACGGCTCCCGGCTCGTCGTCGTCGACGAGGGCGAGCTGGAGGCCGTGCCGTCCACGGAGGCCGGCGACAACGACACCACCGTCTGGATCGACCTGCGCCGCATCCTCCACGAGGTCGACCCGGCGGCCGAGTGGCGGCAGGCGTTCGACGAGGCGGGCCGGATCATCCGCGCGTACTTCTGGGAGCCGCACATGTGCGGCATCGACTGGGACGCGGTCCTCGACCAGTACCGCCCCCTGGTCGAACGAGTCGCGTCCCCCGACGAGTTCGCGGATCTCCTACGAGAAGTGCTCGGCGAACTCGGCACCTCCCACGCCTACGTCGCCGCCGCCCGCCGCAACGAGGGCCCGCCCCACTACCAGCGCGCCCAGGGCCTGCTCGGCGCCAACTTCGTGTGCCGCGAAGGACAGTGGACGCTCCAGCGGATCCTGCCCGGCGACTCGTCGGACTCCAAGGCCCGCTCCCCGCTCGCCGGCACCGGCATCCGCGACGGCGCCGTCCTCACCCACGTCGACGGCCGCCCCGTCGATCCCGTCAAGGGCCCCTACCCGCTGCTCGCGGGCGCCGCCGCCACGACGGTCGAGCTGACCTTCACCCCCGCGGAGGGCGGCGGCAGGCCGCGCCGCGTCGCCGTGGTCCCGCTCGTCGACGAACGGCCGCTGCGCTACCAGGACTGGGTCGCCAAGCGCCGGGCCGTGGTCCGCGAACTGAGCGGCGGCAAGTGCGGCTACCTGCACATCCCCGACATGGGCGGCTCCGGCTGGGCCCAGTTCAACCGGGACCTGCGCATGGAGGTGTCGCGGCCCGCGCTCATCGTCGACGTGCGCGGCAACGCGGGCGGGCACATCAGCGAACTCGTCGTCGAGAAACTCACCCGGAAGATCATCGGCTGGGACCTGACGCGCAACGCCCAGGCGGTGTCGTACGCCTCGAACGCGCCGCGCGGCCCCGTCGTCGCCCTCGCCGACGAGGCCACCTCGTCCGACGGCGACATGATCGCCGCCGCGTTCAAGCTGCTCGCGCTCGGGCCGGTCGTCGGGCAGCGCACCTGGGGCGGCGTGGTCGGCATGACGGGCCGGCACACCCTCGGCGACGGCACGGTGATCACGGTGCCGATGAACGCGGCCTGGTTCCCCCAGTACGGCTGGTCCATCGAGAACCGGGGCGTCGAACCGGACATCGAGGCGCTGCGCACCCCGCTCGACTGGGCCGAGGGACGGCACGCGCAGCTCGACGACGCGGTGGAGCTCGCGCTGAACCTCCTCGAGGAGCAGGGCGCGAAGACGCCGCCCGACTACTCGGACGTGCCGGACCGGCGCCGCCCGAAGCTGCCGCCGCGCTGACGCCGCCCCGCGCTTGGGGCGGCCCGGCCGTGGGCAGCCTGCGCCAGAAGGGTCCAACCACCTTTGGGCGAGGGGGAATTGATGTCTCTCCGGTCACGAAGAAGCGTGTTGCTCGGCGCCGCGGGTATCGGCGCCGGGCTCGCGCTCGGCGGTACGGGACGGGCGGCGGCCATGCCTTCGGGGCCGCCGCCCGTCCTCATCACCGAACAGGCGAGCAAGCGGCTGCTGGTGCTGGATCCGGCGAAGGACGTGTGGGACCCGGCCGTCGACCCGTCCGTGGTGCGGTGGGCGTTCTCGCCCGTGGGGGACGCCCGGTACCGGGACGTCGCGCCGGACATCAGCTGGGTGTACCCGAGCGAGGCGAAGGTGCGGCGGCACGGCAGGCACACGTTCGTGCTGACCACGGCCTCCTTCGGGTTCGCGGCCGTCGTGGAGTGGCCGACCGGGCGGCGGTACTGGGCCGGGGCGCTCGGCCCGGGCGACGACCTGATCAACCCGCACACCGCGGAGATCCTGCCGGACGGGAACGTCGCCGTCGCGTGCAGCACCGGCGCGCGCGTCCGCCTCTACGCCGCCGCCCTCGGCCCGCACGCCACGCGGTACGCGGAGGCCGAGCTGAAGGGCGCCCACGGCCTGCACTGGGACGCGGACCGCGAGGTGCTGTGGGCCATGGGCGACGACGAGCTGGTGGCGTACGGGGTGGAGGGGACGCGGGTGCGGCCCGCGCTGGTACGCCGGTTCGGCGTCCCACTGCCCGTCGCCACGCCCGGGAAGTCGGCGGGCGGGCACGACCTGTTCCCCGTGGCCGGGACGCCGGGGCGGATGTGGGTGACGACGTCGGCGTCCGTGTTCCAGTACGACATCGCGGGCGGCGGCTTCACGCAGGACTTCGCGGGCGCCGCGGAGATCGTCCGGAAGTCCGTGAAGTGCGTCGGCGACGATCCGCGCACCGGCCGGGTGACCACCACCGTGCCGGAGAAGGGCCTCGGCGAGACGTGGTGGACGACGACCGTGAGCCTGCACCGGCCGCCCGGCTCCCACACATACGTCGACGGCGGGATCTACAAGGCCCGCTGGTGGCTACCGAGGTGATCCGTCGGACGCGTCGAGGCGGCGGTCGATCGCGAGCGAAAGCTCCGCCTCGACGACCCCCTTCGCCAGCGGGCGCAGCCGGTCGATGTCCTTGTCGGAGGCATGGGTGGCGACGAGGTCGGTGAAGAGCCCGGCCAGCGCGTCGGCGTGCTCGCGGACGCGCCTGGCCGCGGCGAGCACGTCGGCCAGCGGGATGCCCTCGCGGACCAGGGCCGCCGAGATGTCGAGCAGCCTGCGGCTGATGTGCACGATCTCCTCGCCGTCGATGCCCAGATAGCCGAGGTCGAGGGCGGCCTGGAGATTCTCGGGCGTGACGTCGTCCGCGAAGTAGTCGGCGAGCTCGGCGGCGGAGAGCCGGACGGGCACCTCCTCCGTGGGCCGCACTCCGAGGAGTTCGCCGACGTCGCGGCCGCGGTCGAAGGCCTCCGACAGCTCGCTGATGCCGTTCAGGGTGTGGCCGCGCTCCAGGAGCGAGGCGATCGTGCGCAGCCGGTCCAGGTGCGAGTCGTCGTACCAGGCGATGCGGCCCTCGCGGCGGGGCGGCTTGATGAGCCCCCGCTCCCGGTAGAAGCGCACGGTGCGGACCGTGACGCCGGCGGCCTTCGCCAGCTCGTCCATGCGGTACTCGCGCCTGCCCACGGGGGCCGTGTCCTCGTCCTTCGCCACACCCGAAACCCTATGTCGTACTGCCGGTAACTTTCCTCGGCCCTACCCCTACCCATGAGTACGTGAAGCCTCTACTCTCCGAATTACGCCAGTGTTCACTGGCAGAGTCGCGCGGCAAGGGAGGCGCAGTGATGGCCGAGCAGAAGCACGAGCACGTACGAGTGGCGGTGATCGGATCCGGCTTCGGCGGGCTCGGCGCGGCGGTCAGGCTGCGGCGCGAGGGCATCACCGACTTCGTGGTCCTGGAACGGGCAAGCGCCGTCGGCGGCACCTGGCGCGACAACAGCTACCCCGGCTGCGCCTGCGACGTCCCCTCCCACCTGTACTCCTTCTCCTTCGCGCCCAACCCGGACTGGCCCCGCACGTTCTCCGGACAGGAGCACATCCGCGCCTACCTGGAGCACGTCGCCGACACCTTCCGGCTGCGACCCCACATCCGCCTCGACTCCGAGGTCACCCGGCTCCGCTGGGACGCCGAACAGCTCCACTGGGAGATCGACACCGCCAAGGGAACGCTCACCGCCGACGTCGTCGTCTCCGCCACAGGACCGCTCTCCGACCCCAAGACGCCCGACATCCCCGGCCTCGACACCTTCCCCGGCAAGGTGTTCCACTCCGCCCGCTGGGACCACGACCACGACCTCCGGGGCAAGCGCGTCGCCATGATCGGCACCGGCGCCTCCGCCATCCAGATCGTGCCCGCCATCCAGAAGGACGTCGGCCGGCTCACGCTCTTCCAGCGCACACCCCCCTGGGTCATGCCGCGCGCCGACCGGGCCGTCACCAGGGCCGAACGCTGGCTGCACCGGCAGCTCCCCTTCACCACCCAGGCCCGCCGCGGCCTCCTGTGGGGCATCCGCGAGCTCCAGGTCCAGGCGTTCACCAAGCACCCCGACGAACTCGGCCTCGTCGAACGGCTCGCCAAGCGCAACATGCACCGGGCCATCAAGGACCCCGCCCTGCGCGCCAAGCTCACCCCCGACTACCGCATCGGCTGCAAGCGGATCCTGCTCTCCAACACGTACTATCCGGCGCTCGCCCAGCCCAACGTCGACGTCGTCGCCTCCGGCCTCACCGAGATCCGCGGCAACACCCTCGTCGCCGCCGACGGCACCGAGGCCGAGGCCGACGCCATCGTCTTCGGCACCGGCTTCCACGTCACCGACATGCCGATCGCCGAACGCGTCGTCAACGGCGAGGGCGTCAGCCTCGCCGAGAGCTGGAAGGGCGGCATGGCCGCACTGCGCGGCGCCACCGCCGCCGGATTCCCCAACTTCATGACGATCATCGGCCCCAACACCGGGCTCGGTAACTCCTCGATGATCCTCATGATCGAGGCCCAGCTGAACTACCTCGCCGACTACCTCCGCCAACTGAACGTGCTCGGCGGACGCGTCGCCCTGACCCCGCGCGAGACCGCCGTCACCGGCTGGAACAACCGCGTGCAGGACCGCATGAAGCGCACCGTCTGGAACACCGGCGGCTGCAACAGCTGGTACCTCGACGAGAACGGCGTCAACACCACCGTGTGGCCGGGCACGACCAGCGAGTTCCGGCATGCCACCCGGCATGTCGACGTAGGCGAGTACGAGGTGCTGCGCCCGCCCGCGAAGGCGGCCGCCCCCACGCCCCGTACCAAGAAGAAGACCGAGGTGAGTGCCGCGTGAGCCGCCTGATGCGCCATGTGACGACTGGGCCGTACGCGCCGCCCGTCGCCACCCGAGAACTGACCGTCACCTCAGCCGACGGCGCCCGACTCCACGTCGAGGTGCACGGCGCGGACGACGCCCCCGCCGTCGTCCTCTCCCACGGCTGGACCTGCTCCACCGCGTTCTGGGCCGCCCAGACCCGCGCCCTCGCCACCGACCACCGCGTCATCGTCTACGACCAGCGGGGCCACGGCCGCAGCCCCGCCGCGGCCCGACTCCCGTACACCACCGACATGCTGGCCGACGACCTCGAGGCCGTCCTCGACGCCACCCTCGCCCCCGGAGAGAAAGCCGTCCTCGCCGGACACTCCATGGGCGGCATGACGATGATGGCCGCCGCCGACCGCCCGAAGTTCCGGGAGCACGCCGCCGCCGTCCTGCTGTGCAGCACCGGCAGCTCCCAGCTCGTCGCCGAGGCCACCGTCGTACCCGCGATGAAGGCCGGCGCCCTGCGCACCCGGATCACCCGCGCCATCCTCGGCTCCAAGGCCCCGCTCGGCCCGGTCACCCCCCTCGGCAAGCGCGTCCTCAAGTACGCCACCATGGGCCCCGGTTCCGCCGCCGACAAGGTCGAGGCCTGCGCCCGCATCGTGCACGCCTGCCCGCGCGGCGTCCGGTACGGCTGGTCCCACGTCCTCGAACAACTCCAACTCGACGCCGGGGTCGGCCGCCTGACGATGCCCGTCGCCGTCATCGCCGGCACCGCCGACCGGCTCACCCCGATCGTGCACGCCCAGCGGATCGCCGCCGCGCTGCCCGACTGCGTGGGCCTCACCGAACTGGCCGGACTCGGCCACATGACACCCGTCGAAGCACCCGAAGCCGTCACGGCGAAGATCCGTGAACTGTCGCAGGAATACGTGGATTCACAGTCGCCGAAGGGGGCGGATGCCGCATGAGCAGGGTCAGTCTTGAAGGACAGGTCGCGGTCGTCACGGGAGCCGCACGCGGCGTGGGCGAACTCCTCGCCCGCAAACTCTCCGCACGCGGCGCCAAGATCGCGCTGATCGGCCTCGAGCCGGACGAACTGAAGCAGGTCGCCGCGCGCCTGCACTCCGACGCCGACTGGTGGCACGCCGACGTCACCGACCACGAGGCGATGGCCCGGGTCGCCCAGGAGGTGAAGGAACGCTTCGGCAAGGTCGACATCGTCGTCGCCAACGCCGGAGTCGCCACCGGCGGACCCTTCGCCGACTCCGACCCCGTCTCCTGGCGCCGCGTCATCGAGGTCAACCTCATCGGCTCCGCCGTCACCGCCCGCGCCTTCCTCCCCGTCCTCACCGAGTCCCGCGGCTACCTCCTCCAGATCGCCTCCCTCGCCGCGATCACCCCCGCCCCGATGATGACCGCCTACTGCGCGTCGAAGTCCGGCGTCGAGGCGTACGCGCACAGCCTGCGCGCCGAGGTCGGCCACAAGGGCGTCCGCGTCGGCGTCGGCTACCTCTCCTGGACCGACACCGACATGGTCCGCGGCGCCGACCAGGACGACGTCATGCGCGAACTGCGCCAGCAGCTGCCCTGGCCGGCCAACAAGACGTACCCGCTCGGCCCCGCCGTCGACCGCCTCGTCGCCGGCATCGAACGCCGCGCCCCGCACGTCTACGGGCAGTGGTGGCTGCGCGGCATGCAGGGCATCCGCGGCTACCTGCCGTCCGCGATCGGCGTCGTCGGCCAGCAGCGCGTCAAGCGCTTCGAGGGCCGCATGGGCGGCATCTCCAAGGGCCTGGTGGGCGCGGGCGGCGCCGCCGACGAGGCCGCCCGCAACCGCTGACCACACCCCGTCACCGCCCGAAATGCGACATCCCGGGCGCCGTGCAAATCTGGTCGAGGCCCATCCCCCACCTCTTCATGGAGTGCATCACATGGGTATCTCAGACCAGTTCAAGGACAAGGCCGAGCAGCTGCAGGACAAGGCCAAGGAGGCCATGGGCGGCTCCGAGGGCAAGACCGACGAAGGCCAGGACCGCGCCAAGGAAGGCATGGACCAGGCCAAGGAAAAGGCCCAGGACACCGCCCAGGAGGCCAAGGACCGCTTCCAGCAGTGACGGCCGCCTGAACACGTGAAGGGGCCCCGCCAGGAACTCCGGACGGGGCCCTTTCGCACGTTCTCGGCCGCTGCGCGGGGCCTACTCGTAGACGACGGTGACGGGCGCGTGGTCCGACCAGCGCTCGGCGTGCGTCGCGGCCCGCTCGACGAAGCCCTTCACCGCGCGGCCCGCGAGCCCCGGCGTCGCCACGTGATAGTCGATGCGCCATCCCGTGTCGTTGTCGAAAGCGCGCCCCCGGTACGACCACCACGAGTACGGGCCCTCCACGTCCGGGTGGAGGGAGCGGACGACGTCGACGTAGCCGCCGTTCGTCGGGGAGAAGACGGAGGTGAGCCACTCGCGTTCTTCGGGGAGGAAGCCGGAGTTCTTCTTGTTGCCGCGCCAGTTCTTGAGGTCGGCCTCCTGGTGGGCGATGTTCCAGTCGCCGCAGACCACGACCTCGCGGCCGTCGGCGGCGGCCCGCTCGCGCAGTTCCTTCAGGTAGGGCAGGAACGCGTCCATGAAGCGGATCTTCTCGTCCTGGCGCTCGGTGCCGACCTCGCCGGACGGCAGGTAGAGGCTGGCGACCGTGACACCGGGCAGGTCCACCTCGACGTAGCGGCCGCTGTCCGCGAACTCGGTCGAGCCGAAGCCGATCTGTACGCGCTCCGGCTCGCGCCGCGAGTAGAGGGAGACGCCCGCCCGGCCCTTGGCGGCGGCGGGGGCGTGCACGACGTGCCAGCCCTCGGGCTCGCGCACGTTCTCGGGCAGCTGGTGGGGCTCGGCGCGCACTTCCTGGAGGCAGACGACGTCGGCGGAGGTCTCGGCGAGCCACTCCACGAAGCCCTTCTTGGCGGCGGCCCGGAGCCCGTTCACATTCACAGAGGTCACAGTCAGCACCCCGGCACGATACCGGCAGACTGGACGGGACCACCGCAAGCATCCGCATAGAGTTACGATGCATCGTATGACTATCCAGGTTCCCGGAGTCGCCGCCCCCGAGCTGCGCCCCACCTCCTTCGGCCACCCCGACGCCATCGCGCTGAACGACCGGGTGCAGCTCGAGTACGCGGAGCGGTACGGAGACGAGGGCGACGTCACGCCGCTCGACCCGACGATGTTCGAGCCGCCGCGCGGCCTGTACCTGATCGCGTACGACGCCGCGGGCACTCCGCTCGCGACGGGCGGCTGGCGCGGCCAGGAGGCGAACGAGGAGGGGTACGCGGACGGCGACGCCGAGCTGAAGCGGATGTATGTGACGCCGGAGGCGCGCGGGCTGGGTCTGGCCCGGCGGATTCTGGCGGCGCTCGAGGAGGACGCGCGGGCGGCGGGCCGGACGCGGATGGTTCTGGAGACGGGGACGAAGCAGCCGGAGGCGATAGCCCTGTACACGTCGAGCGGGTACGAGCCGTGCGCCAAGTTCGGGCACTACCGGTTCGACGAGTTGAGCCGGTGCTTCGCGAAGTCCCTCTAGGCGCAAGCTCTTCGCGGAGGCGGCGGAGATACGCGAAAGCCCCGACGGTTTCCCGTCGGGGCTTTCATTGCAGTGGACCTGAGGGGATTTGAACCCCTGGCCCCCTCGATGCGAACGAGGTGCGCTACCGGACTGCGCCACAGGCCCTTGCAACGAGTGAAACTCTAGCACCCCGATCCGGGTGCTTGGAAATCCGTTCCCTGGCTGGTCAGCCGGGAGGGCTCCGATGTGGCCCGGGTCACTCGTTGGCGGCGCGCGGCCTGCCGTCCGCGTCGTCGTCGAACTGGTCGAAGAGCGGGGTGCGTCCGCGCTCGCGGGAGCGGCGGGCGGAGGCGGCGCGGCGGGCGTCGCTGCGTCCGTCGTCGGCGACCGGTTCGGCGGTCTCGGCGGCGGGCTCCGGGGCGGTCTCCTCCTGTGCGGCCTGTTCGGCGGCGGAGGAGCGGGCGGAGCTCCACGTCTCGGGCGCGTTGTAGTCGATGCCTCCGGTGGCGCGCGGGGCGACGGGGGCGGTGACGTACGTGGGCAGCGGCACGGGGACCGGGTCCCAGCTGTCGCCGGGTCCCGGGTGCCGCTGGCGCTCGCGCTGCTGGTCGACCCATTCCTGGTGGTCGGTCTGTTCGACGAGGGCGCGGCGGTCGGCGGCGAGGGCCTCGAGGCCGGGGTCGGTGGCGGTCTCCTCGACCGCTGGTCCCTCCTCCTGATCCTCGGCGGCGGCGCGGGCCGCGGCCGGCTGCCGCCTGCGGGGCTGGCGTTCGCGCAGGTGCTGGGCGGCGACCTCGGCGCGGCGGCGGTCCATGACGTAGGCGAAGCGGCGTCGTTCCTGGGTGCGCAGGTAGACGATGTACGCGCTGAGGAGTACGGCGGGGACCGCGGGTGCCCACAGGAAGGCGATGCCTCCGACGCCTGCGACGACGGCGCCGAGGGTGAAGGCGATGAAGAGCAGCACGGTGGTGCGGCGGCGGCGCGCGAGCACCTTGGTGCGCCGGGCGCGCGCGGCCTGCGCCTCGGCGGAGGCGAAGCCGGCCCGGGAGGCGGTACCGGGCGCGCCGCGAGCGGCGCGGGGCTTGGGCGCCTGGGGTGCGGACGCCTGGGGCACGGGCGCCTTGGCGGCGGGCGCCTTGGCCGCGGCCGCCGGTTCGGGGCGTTCGCGGCCGGTAGTTCGTCGTTCTCCGGACGGGGACATGCCGAAGTCCCGGACGTCCACCGGTTCGGTGGTCTCGTCCGGGTCGACCGGGTCGCCCTGCTCGTCCGGCTCGGGCGAGCGTGCCTGGAGGTCCTTGGCGTACCGGCGCTCCATTCCCGCCCGGCCGGAGAGAAGCCGGATGGCGGTGCTGAAGCGTTCCGTCGGACGGGCTTCGTTCAACTCGTCCTGCCTACGGAGCCACATCGGCACCAAGTAGGCGGCCCAGGCCCCGACGATGACTGCGTAGATGAGGCCGCTGCTGCTCACGGACACACCGTAGAGGGGTTTACGCGGGGCCATCCGCCAATTGAGCCGGTGTGTCGCACGATCTGGCTGATAATCCGAGCTTTTTTGCGACGGATGTGATCACCGGACCGACCTTGGGGGGAATTCAATGACCCCGCTGGGTGCCCCATCGATCAATTTCGAACATTTATTTCATTTCGAGGCGGTGCCCGGATCGACCGTATTGGGGGCACTCGGACCTGCGCTCTTGCCCCTGCGCTCACGACGGCGGCGCTTGAGGAGACCTTCGGGGACCTCCTCGGCGGTGAGCGCGAAGACGAGATGGTCGCGCCAGGCCCCATCGATGTGAAGATATCGTGGACGCAGGCCTTCCTCGCGGAATCCGAGTTTCTCCACGACCCTGCGACTCGGCCCGTTCTCCGGCCGAATACAGACCTCGATGCGGTGCAGACCCACGGTCCTGAAGCAGTGGTCGACCGCGAGCGCGACGGCCGTCGGCATCACACCGCGGCCCGCCACCGACTGGTCCACCCAGTACCCGACGTGGCCCGAACACATCGATCCCCAGGTGATCCCCGCGACGGTCAACTGGCCCACGAGGCGGCCCTGGTACTCGACGACGAAGGGCAGCATCCGCCCCGCGTTCGCCTCCGAGCGCAGATGGCGGACCATTTGACGGTATGTCGGGCGGTGCGTGATCGGACCGCTCGGCGTGGGCGGCGGGATCGTCGCCTCCCAGGGGCGCAGCCAGTCGCGGTTGCGCCGGTTCACCTCACGCCAGGCGCGCTGGTCGCGCAGCCTTATGGGGCGGAGGACGACATCGCCATCCGCCAGCACGACGGGCCACGACGGGCTGTTCAGTGCGCACCCCCGGATGCCTGGGCGTCGGGTCTGGGCCCGCTCGGGTCGGGGCCTGGATCGCTTCGCGGGTGGTCGCCGCCGCGGATCTGGTCGACGGCGTGGGTCAGCAGCGGCTCGAGCACGGC
This sequence comes from Streptomyces sp. SDT5-1, assembly GCF_052245995.1. NCBI lineage: Bacteria > Bacillati > Actinomycetota > Actinomycetes > Kitasatosporales > Streptomycetaceae > Streptomyces > Streptomyces sp. SDT5-1. The sequence continues at coordinate 3,862,567 of NZ_CM125963.1, forward strand.
GAGGCCGTCCTTCACGCCGCCGCTGGAACCCGGCAGGTTCACGATCAGTGTGCGCCCGGCGACCCCCGCGAGGCCACGCGAGAGCGCCGCTGTGGCCACTTTCTCCCTGCCGTACGCCCGGATCGCCTCGGGGATGCCGGGCACCTCGCGGTCGAGGACGCGGGCGGTCGCCTCGGGGGTGCGGTCGGTGGGCGAGATCCCGGTGCCGCCCGTGGTGATCACGACGTCGTACTCCGCCTCGACCGCGGCCTTCAGGGCGGCCTCGACGGGGTCGCCGTCCGGGACGACCTGGGGGCCCTCGACGGCGAAGCCCAGCTTGCGGAGTCCTGCGGCGATCAGGGGGCCGCCCTTGTCCTCGTAGACACCTGCGGCGGCCCGGTTGGAGGCCGTGACGACGAGGGCGCGGTAGGTGTCGGTCATGCCCGCTCCTCCCGGTTCCAGGTACCGGACTTGCCGCCCGTCTTCTCCTCGACGCGGACGTCGGAGATGACGGCGCCCTTGTCGACGGCCTTGACCATGTCGACGACGGTGAGCGCGGCGACCGAGACGGCGGTGAGCGCCTCCATCTCGACGCCCGTGCGGTCCGTGGTCTTCACGGTGGCGAGGATCTCCACGGCGTCGTCCGCCACGGAGAGGTCGAGCTTCACGCCCGACACGGCGAGCGGGTGGCAGAGCGGGATCAGGTCGGGTGTGCGCTTGGCGCCCATGATCCCGGCGATCCGCGCGGTGGCGAGCGCGTCGCCCTTGGGCACGCCCTCGCCGCGCAGCAGCTCGATCACGCGCGGCGAGACGAGGACGCGGCCGCTGGCGCGGGCGGTGCGGGCGGTCACGTCCTTCTGCGACACGTCGACCATGCGGGCGGCGCCCGCCTCGTCGATGTGCGTGAGCCGGTCGGCCTGGTCCTGCCGGTCCTGCTGGTTCTGCGAAGTGCTCATGGTGCTGTGGCGCTCCCGATCCGAGCCGTGCGCGGTGCGGCGCGCCGGACGATTTGTGCGCGACACGCTATCGCGAGCCTCCGACAGTCGGCCCGGTCAGCCCAGCAGGACCACGTCCACCTCGGTGCCCGGTTCCACCGATGTGGTGTCCTCGGGCACCACGATCAGCGAGTCGGCCTGGGCGAGCGCCGCGATGAGGTGCGATCCGGCGCCGCCGACGGGGGCGACCTCGCCGGCCTCGGCGTCGTACACGCCGCGCAGGAACTGGCGGCGGCCGGAGGGCGAGGTCAGCGCCTTGTCGGCGGTGAGGGTGGCGCGGGTCTTCGGCCGGTGCACGGAGTCGTCGGGCAGTCCCATCAGGGCGCGGATCGCGGGCCGTACGAAGAGTTCGAAGGAGACGTACGACGACACGGGGTTGCCGGGCAGCGCCAGCAGCGGGGTGTGGTCGGGGCCGATGGAGCCGAAGCCCTGCGGCTTGCCGGGCTGCATGGCGAGCTTGCGGAACTCGACGCCGCTGCCCGCGCCGATGCCCTCCTCGTCGTCGGGGTCGCCGATGCCGGTGAGGGCCTCCTTGACCACGTCGTACGCGCCGACGCTGACGCCGCCGGTGGTGACGACGAGGTCGGCGCGGATCAGCTGGTCCTCGATGGTGGAGCGGAGCGTCTCGGCGTCGTCGGAGACCGCGCCGACCCGGTAGGCGATGGCTCCGGCGTCGCGGGCGGCGGCGGTGAGGGCGAAGCTGTTGGAGTCGTAGATCTGGCCGGGCGCCAACTGCTCGCCCGGCTGGACGAGTTCGGTGCCGGTGGAGACGACGACCACGCGCGGGCGCGGGCGTACGCGTACGGTGCCGCGGCCGATGGCGGCGAGCAGCGCGATCTGCGGGGCACCGAGGACGGTGCCCGCGGTGAGCGCCCGGTCGCCGGCCTTCACGTCGCTGCCCTGCGCGCGTACGTGCGCGCGTGCTTCGGCGGGGCGGTGCACGCGGACCTCGCCGGACGCGCCCTCGGGGGCGGCGCTGTGGGCGGTCATCGAGGCGACGGGTCCCGCGCCGAGCCCGCCGTCGGTCCACTCGACGGGGACGACGGCCTCGGCGCCGGGCGGCAGCGGGGCGCCGGTCATGATGCGGGCGGCCTCGCCGGGGCCGACGGTGGGCTGCTCGGCCTGGCCCGCGGCGACGTCGCCGATCACGGTGAGCACGGCGGGGAACTCCTCGCTCGCGCCCGCGACGTCCGCGACGCGCACCGCGTAGCCGTCCATGGAGCTGTTGTCGAAGGGCGGCAGCGACAGCGGAACCGTGACGTCCTCGACGAGCACGCAGCCCTGCGCGTCGAGGAGTTGCAGCTCGATCGGGTCGAGCGCGTGGACGGTGCCGAGGATGTCCTCCAGGTGCTCGTCCACCGACCAGATCGGCGCCCGGTCCGTCGTGGCACTGAAACTGTTCAATGCTGCTCCCCTGCTCCTCGTGCCCTGTTGCTGGTACTCCGGTGTTATTACCACGGGCGTCGTGCGACACCCCGGACGTGGTGTGCCGCACGGGCCCGGGTGTGCCGGGGAGCGGGGTGCCGGTGCTTCTCGGTTCAGATCTCCTCGGCGACGTAGCCGCGCAGCCAGGCGCGGAACTCGGGGCCCAGGTCCTCACGTTCGCACGCGAGGCGGACGATCGCCTTGAGGTAGTCGCCGCGGTCGCCGGTGTCGTAGCGGCGGCCCTTGAAGACGACGCCGTGCACGGGGCCGCCGACCTTCTCGTCGTGGGCGAGCTGCTGGAGGGCGTCGGTGAGCTGGATCTCGCCGCCGCGGCCCGGCTCGGTCTTGCGCAGTATGTCGAAGACGGCGGGGTCGAGGACGTAGCGGCCGATGATCGCGTAGTTGGAGGGGGCGTCGGCCGGGTCGGGCTTCTCGACGAGGTCGGTGACCTTGACGACGGCGCCGTCGTCGGTGGCCTGGACGGCGGCGCATCCGTAGAGGTGGATCTGGGAGGGCTCGACCTCCATGAGGGCGATGACGCTGCCGCCGTGCTCCTCCTGGACCTCGACCATCTTCTGGAGGAGCGGGTCGCGGGGGTCGATGAGGTCGTCGCCGAGGAGCACGGCGAACGGCTCGTTCCCGACGTGCGGGGCCGCGCACAGGACGGCGTGGCCGAGGCCCTTGGGGTCGCCCTGGCGGACGTAGTGGATGGCGGCGAGGTCGCTGGACTCCTGGACCTTGGCGAGGCGGTTGGCGTCGCCCTTCTTCTGGAGTGCGGACTCCAGTTCGTAGTTGCGGTCGAAGTGGTCCTCGAGCGGACGCTTGTTGCGGCCCGTGATCATGAGTACGTCGCCGAGCCCCGCTGACACGGCCTCCTCGACCACGTACTGGATCGCCGGCTTGTCGACGACCGGGAGCATCTCCTTCGGCGTCGCCTTGGTGGCCGGCAGGAACCGGGTGCCGAGGCCCGCGGCGGGGATGACAGCCTTGGTGATCCTGGTGTGCGTGTCAGTCATGCGGGTCACCTTATCCGGCCGCTTTGGGCGGAATCTGTGGTTCCGCTTTGAAGGCACATATATGCGTCGAATAGGAGAGGTTTGTGAACCGGCTATGAGTTCGCACACGAGCGATCCCCGTGGCGCCCACCCTGACAAGCGTTCCTTGCGCAGGGAGTTCGTCCAGGTGAGGAACGCGTTGACGGCGGATGACCGGCGGGCGACGGAGCGGGCCGTGGCCCGCCGCGCCCTCGAACTGGACGAGCTGGCGCGGGCCCGCACCGTGGCCGCGTACGTCTCCGTGGGCGCCGAACCCGGCACGGGCGCGCTCCTCGAGGCGCTGCGCGCGCGGGGCACGCGTGTGCTGCTCCCGGTGCTGCTGCCCGACAACGACCTGGACTGGGGCGCGTACGAGGGGGTGGGCTCGCTCACCGGTGTGCGGCACCCCGGGAAGATCCCGCTCCTCGAGCCGGGCGGCGAGCGGCTCGGCCCCGACGCCGTCCTGGAGGCGGACGTCGTGCTGCTGCCCGGTCTCGCCGTGGACGCGCGCGGGATGCGGCTCGGGCGGGGCGGCGGCTCGTACGACCGGGTGCTCGCGCGCCTGGAGGCGGCCGGTGCGCGGCCCGCGCTGGTGGTGCTGCTGCACGACAGCGAGGTCGTGGGGCACCTCCCCCAGGAGGCGCACGACAAGGCCGTGGACGCGGTCGTGACGCCCTCCGGTGTGCGCCGCTTCTGACGACCGGTTCCTGACAGGCGAAAGGGGCCACCACGCGCGCGTGGTGGCCCCTTTCGGTGCGGTGCGGTGGCCCGCTACGGCTTGAGGACCAGTGCGTCCTCGGTGCTGTCGTCGACGGCCTTCTTGGTGAAGTGCCACGGCAGCAGGTCGCCGGCGACCCACTTCTCGGTCTGGTCCGTGTAGTGGTCGCTGAAGGTGTGCCCCGATGCGCCGGTGAGGTTGATCCACTTCGACTTGTCGAGGTCCGCCATGTTCACCACCATCCGCATGGACGGCACCCAGTCGACCCCGTAGCCGCCCGCGGCGTTCCAGCCGGTCGCGTTCACGGCCGCCTCGCCGCCGCCCAGCTTCCAGGGGCCGCGGTTGAGCACATACTGGAGCCAGCCCGGGCCCTCGGTGCCGAGGGTCTGGTTCTTCAGCTCCAGCTTGTGCAGCCGGCCCCAGCTCCAGGTGTCGATGTCCTTGCCGAGCTTGGCCGTGAGGTCCCAGCGGGCGTCCCGCATGGCGCGCGCGAACAGCTGGTCACGGGTCTCGGTGGGGTCGTCGGTGCGGCTGCCCGGCGTCTTCCACCAGTCGTTCTTCTGATCCTTGATGATCTTGCGGACGACCTCGAACCAGCGGTCGCCGCCGTCCGGCTGCGCCTGGTCGGCCGGGCGCTCGCCGCACTCGCGGACCTTGCGGTCGTCGTCGGCGGGGCCCGTCTTGTCGACCGGCTCGACGCTCAGGCACTGGCCCTCGACGCGCAGCTCCTTGGGCAGCTTGTTGCCGAAGGCGAGCTTCAGGATGTTGCGCCACACCGAGTTGAAGTAGGCGGCCGCCGCCGAGTCCGGGTTCTGGGTGTAGTCCCAGTTGTCCAGGAGCTGCTGCGCGTCACGGACGTTCTTGTCCTTGACGTCGATCTTCTGGAGGTAGGGCACGAGCAGCTTGGCGATCTCGCTGCTGTTGTCCATCTGCATGGTGCGCATGTCGTCCGTGGAGATCTTCCCGCCGTCCTTGATCTTCGACTCGATCAGGTCGGTGATGCGCTGGCTGCGGGTGCCGTAGCCCCAGTCCTTGGTCAGCGTGTACGGGTAGCTGTCGTCGACCACGGCCTGGTTGGCGGTCACGATGTAGCCGCGCTTCGGGTTGAACTCGTACGGCAGTTCGCTCTGCTTGATGTAGCCGGTCCAGCGGTACTTCGAGTCCCAGCCGGGCGAGGGCAGCGAGCCGTCGCCCTCGCCGCGGGTCGGGATCCGGCCCGGCAGCTGGTAGCCGATGTTGCCCTCGGTGTCGGCGTACGTCAGGTTCTGCGAGGGCACCTCGAAGTCGGCGGCGGCCTTGCGGAACTCGGTCCAGTTCGACGCCCGGTCGATCTTGAAGACGGCGTCCATGGTGTTGCCCGGCTGGAGCGCGGTCCAGCGCAGCGCGACGCCGTAGCCGTCGCCGCGGTCGGGGGCCGCCGCGTCGACGCCGGCCTTCTTGCCGACCTTGACGAGCTCCGAGTTGCGGTCGGACAGCAGCGGGCCGTTGTCCGTCTCGCGGATCGTGATCGTCTTGGACTCGCCGCCCGCGACCTTGATGGTCTCCTTGCGGGTCTTGAACGGGACGGTCCTGTCGTCGACGACGTAGCCGTCGCCGCTGAACTTCTCCAGGTAGAGGTCGGTGACGTCGACACCGGAGTTGGTCAGGCCCCAGGAGATGTTCTGGTTGTGGCCGATGACGACACCGGGCATGCCCGCGAAGGTGTAACCCGAGGTGTCGTACTGGCACTTGCTCGCCGGGCCCGTGCAGTGCAGGCCCATCTGGTACCAGACGGACGGCAGTTGCGGCGCCAGGTGCGGGTCGTTCGCGAGCAGCGGCTTTCCGGTGATGGTGTGGTCGCCCGAGACCACCCACGAGTTGGAGCCGATGCCGTTGCCGTTCGGGCCGAGGCCCGCCGACTCGGGGATGTTGTCCAGGACCTGCGTGAGGCCGCCCAGCTGGCTCTGGAGGGCGCTGGGGGCCTGCGTGCCGCCCGCGAGGCCGGTGCCCGCCGCCCCGGCCGTCTGCGTGCCCGTACCGCCGCCAGAGGACGCGTCGAAGGACTTCGTGGCGCTGTTGTAGCCGCCCTCCTGCACGATCGGCTTGTGCCGCGTGTACGGGTAGTCCGGGTACAGGTCGGCGATCTGCTTCGGGCCGAGCCGGCTCGTCATGAGCGAGCGGTCGATCTCCTCCTGCATGTTGCCGCGCAGGTCCCAGGCCATCGCCTTGAGCCAGGCCACCGAGTCGACCGGCGACCACTTCTGCGGCTTGTAGTCGTTCTCGAAGCCGAGCGCGACGTATTCGGCGGAGATGTCCTTGCCGCTCTTGCCCGACAGATATGAGTTGACTCCGCTGGAGTACGCCTGGAGGTACTTCTTGGTCTCGGGCGACAGCTTGGAGTCGTACTCCTTCTGCGCCACCCGGTGCCAGCCCATGGTGCGCAGAAACTCGTCCGTCTTGACCTGGCCCTTGCCGAACATCTCGGAGAGCCGACCGGAGGTCGTATGACGCCGCACGTCCATCTCGTAGAACCGGTCCTGCGCCTGCACATAGCCCTGCGCCATGAACAGGTCGTGGTCCGTGGACGCGTAGATCTGCGGGATCCCGTAGCCGTCCCGCTTGACCTGAACCGGCCCGTCGAGCCCGTCGAGTTGGATCGAGCCCGTCGTCTGCGGCATGGACGCCCTGACGCTGTCGACGCTCCAGTAGGCACCGAATCCGATGCCCGCGAGGACGGCCAACACGAGCACGATCACGATCAGTCGGGCTCGGCGCCCCTTCTTCTTGCCGGGCGGGCCACCGGCAGAGGCGTTCGTAGTGGAGGGCATCGCGGTCCTTGCTGTCCTTCGCTAACCGGGCGGGAGGGCGAGAGCAACCTTACGAGCAGTGCGATGCGCCCTCGGACGCGGAGTAGGGAAGCGGCCACCTACGAGGAGCGGCGTGACCGATCCGGCATCAAGAAAGCGTTAACGATTAGGTAAGGTAACGAAGTAACTTCCCTGTCGCAGTGTCCCTCGTGGAAGGAACGGCCCCTGACTGTCCACCAGCTCAACCAGCTCCTGCTCGTCGGCGCCCTCGTGCTGCTCGTCGCGGTCGTCGCCGTGCGCATCTCCTCGCGCAGCGGACTGCCGAGCCTCCTGCTCTACCTCGGCATCGGCGTCGTCATGGGCCAGGACGGGCTCGGCCACGTCGAGTTCAGCAGCGCCGAACTGACGCAGGTCATCGGCTACGCGGCGCTCGTCGTGATCCTCGCCGAAGGCGGTCTGGGCACGAAGTGGAAGCAGATCAAACCGGCGCTCCCCGCGGCGGCCGCCCTGTCCCTCGTGGGCGTCGCGGTCAGCGTGGGCGTGACGGCGGCCGGAGCGCACTACCTGGTGGACCTGCCGTGGAAGCAGGCGCTCATCATCGGCGCCGTCGTCTCCTCCACGGACGCCGCGGCCGTCTTCTCCGTCCTTCGTAGAGTGCCTCTTCCGTCCCGGGTGACCGGCGTCCTGGAAGCCGAGTCCGGCTTCAACGACGCCCCTGTCGTCATCCTGGTCGTCGCGTTCTCCGCCGCGGGACCCATGGAGCACTGGTACGTACTCGTCGGCGAGATCGCCCTGGAGCTGGCCATCGGCGCCGCCATCGGACTCGCGGTCGGCTGGCTCGGCTCCTTCGGCCTGCGGCACGTGGCCCTGCCCGCCTCCGGCCTCTACCCGATCGCGGTCCTCGCCATCGCCACCGCCGCGTACGCCGCCGGCGCCATGGCGCACGGCAGCGGCTTCCTCGCCGTGTATCTCGCCGCCATGGTGATGGGCAACGCGAAGCTGCCGCACTGGCCCGCCACCCGCGGCTTCGCCGAAGGGCTCGGCTGGATCGCCCAGATCGGCATGTTCGTGCTGCTCGGCCTGCTCGTCACCCCGCACGAGCTGGCCGACGACATCGTGCCCGCGCTCCTCATCGGCCTGGTCCTCACGATGGTCGCGCGCCCCCTGTCGGTCCTCGTCAGCCTGACGCCCTTCCGCATACCGTGGGCGGAGGAGGCCCTCATGTCGTGGGCCGGACTGCGCGGCGCCGTGCCCATCATCCTGGCGACGATCCCCATGGTCACCGGCGTCGCCGACAGCCAGCGGATCTTCAACATCGTCTTCGTCCTGGTCGTCGTCTACACCCTCGTCCAAGGACCCACGCTGCCGTGGCTCGCCAGGAAGCTGCGCCTGGACAGCTCGTCCGACGCCGCCGACCTCGGCATCGAATCGGCGCCCCTGGAGCGGCTGCGCGGACACCTGCTGTCCGTCTCCATCCCCGAGGGCTCCCGGATGCACGGCGTGGAGGTCGGCGAGCTGCGGCTGCCCAAGGGCTCCGCCGTCACCCTCGTCGTCCGCGACGGCACCTCGTCCGTGCCCGCGCCGACCACGGTGCTGCGCAAGGGCGACGAACTCCTGGTGGTCGCCACCGACCCGGTGCGCGACGCCGCGGAGGCACGGCTGCGGGCCGTCGCCGCGGGCGGCAAGCTGGCCGGCTGGCTGGGCACGGCGGGCCCACGGGCCCGTTAGCATGGAGGCACAGACCATGTACGACCGACTCTGCCTGACGTAGAGCCGGCGCGACCGCAAAGCGGCCGCGGTCCCCTTGCAGCACTTCGCTGATCTGCTTGGCCCAGGGCCTCTCCTGGCGCGGACCGTAGGTATCACTCGGTTCCCGGCGCATGAGGACGGCTCTCGGCGCGACTCCCTCTCGACCAGAGGGCGCGCGCTACCAGGCGGCAGAAAGGCAAGGGCCGTGCCACAGAAGGACACGGTCACCGCATCCGGCCGGCGGGCCGAGCGCCCGGGCTACGGGCAGCTCCTGCGCACCCGCGGGGCCTGGACGTTCCTGCTCCCCGGCTTCGCGGCGCGCCAGCCGTTCGCGATGCTGACGATCTCCATCGTGCTGCTCGTGCAGCACACCACCGGCTCCTACGGCACCGCGGGCGCGGTCTCCGCGACCACCGGTGTCTCCATGGCGCTCTTCGCGCCCTACAGCGGCAAGCTGGCCGACCGGTTCGGGCAGCGGGCCGTGCTGCTGCCCGGCGTCCTCGTGCACGCCGCGGCAGGGCTCACGCTCACCGCGCTCGCGCTCTCCGGGGCACCCACCTGGACGCTGTTCCTCGCCGCCGTGCCCACCGGCGCGTCGACTCCGCAGATCGGGCCCATGGTGCGGGCCCGCTGGGGCGTGAAGCTGAACGGCTCGCCCCTGATGCAGACCGCCGCCGCCTTCGAGTCCGTCACCGACGAGTTCACCTTCGTGCTCGGCCCGCTGTTCGCGACGGCCCTGTGCACCGGCATCGACCCGGCCGCGGGCCTCGTCACCGAGGCCGCGCTCACCCTCGTCGGCGGACTGCTGTTCGCCGCCCAGAAGGGCACCCAGCCGCCCGTGGCCGCCACGGCGGACCACGCGCGCGTGCAGCACACCTCGGCGCTGCGCGTCCCCGGTGTGCGCGTCCTGATCGTGACGTTTCTCGGCATCGGCTCCGTCTTCGGCGGCATGCAGGTCTCCCTCGCCGCGTACACCGAGGCGATCGGCGAGCCCGGACTCAACGGCGTCCTGTACGGGATCTTCGCCGCGGGCAACATGCTCTCCGGCCTGGTCTGCGGCGCCATCGCCTGGAAGATCGCCCCGCAGCGCCGCCTCCTCGTCGGGTACACCGCCCTCGCCGTGATGGCCTCGGGGCTGTGGGCCGCGCAGTCCGTGGTGCTGCTCGCCGGGCTCGGCCTGCTGGTCGGCGTGTGCATCGCGCCGTCCCTGATCACCGGCTACACGCTGGTCGAGAAGATCGTCCCCGCGGGCTCCCGCACGGAGGCCTTCACGTGGCTGACCGGGGCGGTCGCGCTCGGCCAGGCGGCCGCCGTGACGGTGTCGGGACAGCTGGAGGACCGCTTCTGGGACGGCGCCGGATTCCTCGTCCCGATGGGCGGCACCGTACTCGCCCTGGTGGTCATGTTCCTGCTGCGCTCGCGGCTCGCTCCGCCCTCCACGGGGCGGACCGTGGCACGTGGTGTCGGTCACCGCGAACCCGTGACAGTGGACTGATCCCGCGGAATACGTCACTATGGACCGTCGTTAGCACTCATCGAGTGAGAGTGCCAGGAGGAAGACACAGTGCCGACTTACCAGTACCAGTGCACCGAGTGCGGCGAGGGCCTCGAGGCGGTGCAGAAGTTCACCGATGACGCTCTGACCGTGTGCCCCAGCTGCGACGGCCGCCTCAAGAAGGTGTTCTCCGCCGTCGGCATCGTGTTCAAGGGCTCCGGCTTCTACCGCAATGACAGCCGCGGCTCCTCGTCGAGCAGCAGCCCGGCGTCCGCGTCGAAGTCGTCGTCCGGCTCGGACACGAAGTCCTCGGACTCGAAGTCGTCGTCCTCCTCGACGTCCTCCGACGCGAAGTCCTCGAGCTCCTCGTCGACCTCGTCCTCGTCGACGTCCTCCGCCGCGTAACGACGCCGCGAATTCTTACGAGACCCTGTCGTCTTCGGACGACAGGGTCTTCGGCGTTCCCGGGATGACTACTGTGCTGATCCATGGCGACCCACCCGAGCACCGCGCACGCGACCGCCGGGGCCGAGATCGGCGTGATCGGCGGCTCCGGCTTCTACTCCTTCCTCGACGACGTCACGGAGGTCGTCGTCGACACCCCGTACGGCCCGCCGAGCGACTCGCTCTTCCTCGGTGAGGTGGCGGGCCGCCGGGTCGCCTTCCTGCCCCGGCACGGGCGCGGCCACCACCTGCCGCCACACCGCATCAACTACCGCGCCAACCTCTGGGCACTGCGCTCGGTCGGCGTGCGCCAGGTCCTCGGCCCGTGCGCGGTGGGCGGGCTGCGACCCGAGTACGGGCCCGGGACGCTGCTCGTGCCGGACCAGTTCGTGGACCGTACGAAGGCGCGGGCGCAGACCTACTTCGACGGGGAGCCGCTGCCCGACGGTTCGGTGCCGAACGTCGTGCACGTCTCGCCCGCCGACCCCTACTGCCCCGCCGGGCGCCGGGTCGCGGTGAAGGCGGCGCGCGGCAAGGGCTGGGAGCCGGTCGACGGCGGGACGCTCGTGGTGGTCGAGGGGCCCCGGTTCTCCACCCGGGCCGAGTCCCGCTGGCACGCGTCCATGGGCTGGTCGGTGGTCGGGATGACCGGCCACCCGGAGGCGATGCTCGCCCGTGAACTGGAGCTCTGCTACACGTCTTTGACCCTGGTCACGGACCTGGACGCGGGGGCGGAGAGCGGCGAGGGCGTCTCGCACGAGGAGGTGCTCGAGGTGTTCGCGGCCAATGTGGACCGGCTGCGGACCGTGCTGTTCGACGCGGTGGCGGGGCTGCCGGCGACGGCGGAGCGGGACTGTCCGTGCGTGGGGGCGTTGGGCGGGATGGATCCGGGGTTTCGGATGCCGTGAGGCGTGAACCTGTGGCGCGGGTGGAGGAGTTCGCGGGTGAGGGAGTTGTCCACAACCGGTCGGTAGTGCACGGGCTCCGGCGGGATGCGGCGAGGGAGCGGATCGTGTTCGGCGAGACGGGCGCGGTGCCCGTCCGGCCCGAGCGATCCGCAGGTGGTGGTGACCGTGTCCGCAGCCGTGTCCGTCCCGTACGAGCTGAACATTCCTCCGACGTCCGAGGTGCCGCCCTTCCCTCCCGTGCGGGTGCGCGGCGGGCGGTGGCGGCCGGGGCGCGGCGGCGGACGCAGGGGCCGGTCGGCCGTGGTGGCGGGGCTCGCCCTGTCCGCGGCGGCGCTGGTGGCCGCGGTGCCGTCGTCGGGCGCGGGAGGCGGGCCCGAGCCGCCGCGGGCCGGGGCTGCGGCGGAGGGGCGGGCCCGGGTGTCCGGCGTGACGGTGTCGGCGCCGGTGCGGATCGCGGACGCGGGGGCGGTGCGGCTGCTGCGGCCGGGAGACCGGGTCGACGTGGTGGCGGCGCGGGCGGACGGCGGGCCCGGGGTGCGGGTGCTGGCGTCCGGCGCGCGGGTGGCGTCCGTGCCGAAGCCGGGGCCAACTCTCGGTCAAGAAGGCGCCGTCGGCGAAACCTCGGCCGCGGGTGGGGCGTTGGTGGTCCTGACGGTGGGTCGCGCGACGGCGGCGCGGCTCGCGGGGGCGGGCGCCGCCTCTAGGTTGGCGGTGACTCTGTGGTGACGTATATCTCGTCAAGTCCCCCGATCGAGCTACCGAATTGGACAGGTCTGACCCGAACTGTCGTAGGTTGCGGAAGCGTTTGTTCCACAACCAGGACATGTGAAGAGAGGCCTTCTGGTGAGCGAGAAAAACGGACCGGGCGTCTGGGAAGGCTTCAAGGCCTTCCTCATGCGCGGGAATGTGGTCGACCTGGCGGTCGCCGTGGTCATCGGCGCCGCGTTCACCAACATCGTGAACTCGGTGGTGGAAGGGGTCATCAACCCGATCGTCGGCGCGTTCGGCACGCAGGACCTGAACAAGTACGCGTACTGCCTGAAGGGCACGTGCAAGCCGGGCAGCGACGACAGCATCCAGATCATGTGGGGCACGGTTCTCAGTGCCGCCATCAGCTTCCTGATCACGGCCGCCGTCGTGTACTTCCTGATGGTGCTGCCGATGGCCAAGTACCTGGCCCGGCAGGCCGCGAAGAAGGCCGAGAAGGAGGGCACCCAGGAGGTGCTGGAGGTCTCCGAGCTGGAGGTGCTCAAGGAGATCCGCGACGCGCTCGTGGCGCAGCGCGGTTCGGGGCACACCGAGCCCTAGCGGGGCTCGTGGCCGCTCTTCAGATGTGGTGGGGCGGCTTCTCGTCGAGGAAGCGGGCGAGGTCGGCGGCGCTGTTGTCGCCGACCGTCGGCCGCTCGCCCCAGCCGCGGTCCGTGTCGTCGGCCGACTGCGCCGTCAGCGGATCGTCGAAGATCAGCGCGGCCTTGGGGTCGCGCTTCTTCGGATCACGCTTCTTCGGGTCGCGCTCGGCGGGCTCGGGGGCGGTGCTCATGGATCCAGGGTACGTCGCGGGGGCGGACCCGGGCTCAGACCGCCGTGAGGCCGTGCGCCTCGAAGATCGACCTGGCGAAGGCCACCTGCTCGGCGCTGGGCGAGGGGGTGTCGTGCAGCGTGAAGGTCTTGCCGAGCGCCTGCCACTTCGCCTCGCCGAGCTTGTGGAAGGGCAGCACGTCGACCCGCGAGACGTTGCCGAGGGAGCCCGCGAAGGCGGCGACACCCTCGATGTTCGCCGGGTCGTCGGTCAGCCCCGGCACCAGCACGAAGCGCACCCACACGTTCTTGCCGAGGTCGGCGAGGCGGTGCGCGAAGTCGAGGGTGGGCCGCAGCGGCCGCCCGGTGACGCGCTGGTACGTGTCCCGGTCCCAGGACTTGATGTCGAGCAGCACCAGGTCCACGTCGCGCAGCAGGGCGTCGGTGGCCCGCACCCCGAGGAAGCCCGAGGTGTCGAGGGCGGTGTGCAGGCCCAGCTCGTGCTTGAAGCGGTGCAGCAGCTCGCCGGCGAAGACCGGCTGGAGCAGCGGTTCGCCGCCGCTGATGGTGGCGCCGCCGCCCGCCGCCTCGATGAACCGGGTGTACTTGGCGGCCTCCGCGACGATCGTGTCGGCCGCCGTGCGCTTCCCGTCGCGCATCCTCCAGGTGTCGGGGTTCTGGCAGTACAGGCAGGTCAGCGGGCAGCCGGAGAGGAACGTCACGAAGCGGCTGCCAGGACCGTCGACGCCGGTCGACAGGTCCCAGGAGTGCACCGAGCCCTCGATGGGGCGGTGGGTCGCGGCGGCGGCCGGGGTGGCGGCGTCGTTCGCGGCGAGGTTCGCGGTCGGGTTCCGGGTGAGCAGCGCGGTCACGGCGGTCCTCCTCGTGTCCTTGGGGGTGTCTCGGTCAGGAGGCGCGGCTCAGAGGGAGCCGTGGAAGGTCCGGTTGATGACGTCGAGCTGCTGCTCGCGCGTCAGGCGGACGAAGTTCACCGCGTAGCCGGAGACCCTGATGGTGAGCTGCGGATAGTTCTCCGGGTGCGCCATGGCGTCCTCCAGGGTGGCCTTGTCGAGGACGTTGACGTTCATGTGGAATCCGTCGCTGGCGGTGAAACCGTCGAGCACGCCGGAGAGGTTGGCGATCCGCTCGGTGGGGGTGCGGCCCAAGGCGTCGGGGGTGATCGTGTTGGTCAGCGAGATGCCGTCCTCGGCGTCGTCGTAGGGCAGCTTCGCGACGGACAGGGCGGAGGCGATGTAGCCGTGCTCGTCGCGCCCGTTCATGGGGTTGGCGCCGGGCGCGAAGGGGGTGCTGGCGCGACGGCCGTCCGGGGTGTTGCCGGTCTTCTTCCCGTAGACGACGTTCGAGGTGATCGTCAGGACGGACTGGGTGTGGACCGCGTTCCGGTACGTCGGGTGCTTGCGGACCTTCTCCATGAAGCCGTGCACGATGCGCTTGGCGATCTCGTCGGCGCGGTCGTCGTTGTTGCCGTAGGCCGGGTAGTCACCCTCGATCTCGTAGTCGACGGCGAGCCCCGTCTCGTCGCGGATCACCTTGACCGTGGCGTGCTTGATCGCCGACAGGGAGTCCGCTGCGACCGAGAGGCCCGCGATGCCGCACGCCATGGTGCGCAGGATCTCCTGGTCGTGCAGGGCCATCTCGATCCGCTCGTAGGCGTACTTGTCGTGCATGTAGTGGATGACGTTCAGCGCGTGCACGTACGTCTTCGCCAGCCAGTCGAGCATCGCGTCGTAGCGCTCGACGACCGTCGCGTAGTCGAGGTGGTCCCCCTCGATGGGCTCGAATCCTTCGACGACCCGCTTGCCGGTCTTCTCGTCACGGCCGCCGTTGATCGCGTAGAGGAGCGCCTTGGCGACGTTCACGCGGGCGCCGAAGAACTGCATCTGCTTGCCGACGGCCATCGCGGAGACGCAGCAGGCGATGGCGGTGTCGTCGCCGTACTTGGGGCGCATCAGCTCGTCGGACTCGAACTGGATGGCCGAGGAGTCGATGGCGACCTGGGCCGCGAAGTCCTTGAAGCCGCGCGGCAGTTCACGCGACCAGAAGACCGTCAGGTTGGGCTCGGGGGCCGGGCCGAGGTTGTAGAGGGTCTGCAGCGCGCGGAACGTGGTGCGCGAGACGAGCGGCCGCCCGTCCTCGCCGATGCCGGCCATCGACCAGGTGACCCAGGTCGGGTCGCCGGAGTACAGCTCGTTGTACTCGGGGGTGCGCAGGAAGCGGACGATGCGGAGCTTGATGACGAAGTCATCGATGTACTCCTGGGCCTCGGACTCGGTGATCCGCCCGGCCCCGATGTCGCGCTGGAGGTAGATGTCGAGGAAGTTGTCGATGCGGCCGATCGACATCGCCGCGCCGTTCTGCTCCTTCACGGCGGCGAGGTAGCCGAAGTACAGCCACTGCACGGCCTCGCGGCCGGTGCGGGCGGGGCCGGAGATGTCGTAGCCGTACGACATCGCCATGTTCTTGAGCTCGTGCAGCGCCTTGATCTGCTCGGAGATCTCCTCGCGGTCCCGGATGACGTGCTCGGTGGGCCACTCGGCGCTCAGCCGGTCCTTGTCGGCCTGCTTGGCGGCGATGAGCCGGTCGACGCCGTAGAGGGCGACGCGGCGGTAGTCGCCGATGATGCGGCCGCGGCCGTAGGCGTCGGGCAGGCCCGTGATGATGCCGGAGGAGCGGCAGGCGCGGATCTCCGGCGTGTAGGCGTCGAAGACACCGTCGTTGTGGGTCTTGCGCAGGTGCGTGTAGATCTCGCGGACCTCGGGGTCGGCCTCGTAGCCGTACGCGGTGAGGGCGCCCTCGACCATGCGCCAGCCGCCGTTGGGCATGATGGCGCGCTTGAGCGGGGCGTCGGTCTGGAGGCCCACGATGAGGTCGGTGTGGTCGGCGGCGGTGCCGTCGACGTAGCCGGGGCGGAACGCGTCGATGCGGGAAGGGGTGCGCACGTCGACGTCGTGGACGCCGCGCTCGATCTCCTCGGGGAACATCGCGAGGAGCTTGTTCCACACGGCGGTGGTGCGTTCGGTCGGTCCCGCGAGGAAGGAGCCGTCGCCCTCGTAGGGCGTGTAGTTCCGCTGGACGAAGTCACGGACGTCGACGGCGTCGCGCCACAGCCCTCCCTTGAAGCCCTCCCAGGCCTCTTCGCCGTGCGTCGTCTTCTCCGCGGAAGTGGCAGTCATCTGCGGCACCTTCCCCATCTCTTCGACCGGTGGGTTGCTACGACTTCATTGCACTCCCGCCGCGGTCGGCCCGGGGGCCGCGATGGTCCCGAGTTCAGGACCGTAGGTCCCGGGTCGAGGGCGGGACGACGACCGACAACCCTGATGACCTGGGGTTTTCGGAGGGACTTTAGTCCCGTGCACCCTTGTGAACCCATTCACAAGATTCCTGGGCCGTCGCCACGGATGCGTGGACTGCGTGCCGAATTCCCCACGGCACGGCCCGATCTGCTGGGGTGGTCCCATGACGTCCACGCAAGACAAGCGCTCCCCGATCCGCCGCATGGTCGAGAGGGGGCGCGACGAGGAACACCGGGCCGCCTCACCCCTGGAACTCTTCTTCGACCTCTGCTTCGTCGTCGCCGTGGCACAGGGCGGCGTGGAGCTGGTGCACGCGGTCGCGGAGGGGCATGCGGGCGCAGGCGTGATCGACTACGCGCGCGTCTTCTTCGCCATCTGGTGGGCCTGGATGAACTTCACGTGGTTCGCCTCCGCCTACGACAACGACGACGCGCTCTACCGCGTGATCACGCTCGTCCAGATCGCGGGCGTGCTGGTGCTCGCCGCCGGTGTCTCGCAGGCGTTCGCGCACGACAACTACATGGTGGTCTGGCTCGGCTACCTGATCATGCGGATCGCCATGGCCACGCACTGGTTCCGGGCCGCGGCCTCCACCACCGGGACCGAGCGCCGGGTCGCGCTGCGGTACGCGGGCGGGGTGCTCGCCTGCCAGGTCGGCTGGCTCGCCCTGCTGTTCACGCCCAAGTCGGCGCAGGGCTGGGTGTTCCTGGCCATGGCGATCCTGGAGATGTGCGTGCCGGTGTACGCCGAGCGGGAGCGCCAGACGTCCTGGCACCCGCACCACATCGCCGAGCGCTACGGCCTCTTCACGATCATCGTGCTCGGCGAGACGATCGCCGCGGCGACGGTCGCCGTGAAGTCGGGCATCGAGGAGAACGACGCGCTCGGCGAACTGCTGCCGATCGCCGCGGGCGGCCTCCTCGTCGTCTTCTCCGCCTGGTGGATCTACTTCGCGGTGCCGATCCACGACAGGCTGCGCAGCAACCGGC
The DNA here is from genome assembly GCF_052245995.1 of Streptomyces sp. SDT5-1. Lineage (NCBI taxonomy): Bacteria > Bacillati > Actinomycetota > Actinomycetes > Kitasatosporales > Streptomycetaceae > Streptomyces > Streptomyces sp. SDT5-1. The sequence goes on from NZ_CM125963.1 coordinate 3,879,921, forward strand.
AGGCGTTCGTGTGGGGCTACGGCCACTTCTTCATCCTCGCGTCGGCGGCCTCGATCGGCGCGGGCATCGAGGTCGCAGTCGAGCAGGCGGTGGGCGAGGCGCACATCTCGACGGCCGCCGCCTCCGCCGCCGTCACGATCCCGGCCGCGGTGTTCCTGCTGCTCGTGTGGGCGCTGCACGCGCGGTACTTCAAGGAGGGCGCCGCACAGCAGTTGGCGCTGCCGATCAGCGCGGTACTGGTGCTCGCCTGCACGTTCGCGGGGCACTGGGCGGTGCTCGCGGCGGGAATCGTCACGGCGCTCACGGTGGCGGTGGGCGTGACGCTGTCCTCGCGCGGCGGCGAACGGGAAGTACAGGCGGCCTGAAGGGCGGCAGGGGCCACCTGCGCGGCCCGGCGTGGCGGCGCGGGGCACGCCGGGTGGCCGACCGGGCCAGTCGGCCACGCGCCCCCGCGCACCCCGGCCGCACGTCAACTGCCGTGGTAGGCATGGCACATGACGACTCGCAACGATGCCCTCACCGACGTCCCCGGCCTGCGCGTCGGACACGCCACCCGGATCGGGGGCGGCCACCTGACCGGGACGACGGTCGTGCTGGCCCCCGAGGGCGGCGCCGTGACCGCCGTGGACGTACGGGGTGGCGGGCCCGGGACCCGGGAGACCGACGCGCTCGATCCGCGCAACCTCGTGCAGCGCATCGAGGCGATCGTGCTCACGGGCGGCAGCGCCTTCGGGCTCGACTCCGCGTCCGGCGTGATGGCGTGGCTGGAGGACCAGGGACGCGGGGTGCCGGCCGGGACCCGGCCCGGGGAGGTCGTGCCGGTGGTGCCCGCGGCGTGCGTGTTCGACCTCGGCCGGGGCGGCGACTGGCGGGCACGGCCGGACGCCGCGACGGGCCGGGAGGCCGTGGAGGCCGCCGCGGCGACCGGGCCCGGCTCCCCCGTCCAGGAGGGCAACATCGGCGCGGGCACCGGCGCACTCGTCGGGAAGCTGCGCGGCGGCATCGGCACCGCGTCCACGGTCCTCGACTCCGGCATCACGGTCGCCGCCCTGGTCGTCGCGAACGCCGCGGGCTCCGCCGTCGACCCGGCCACCGGAGCGCTGTACGGGGAGTTCTTCGCGGAGCAGGGGCCCGTGACATACCCGACGCCGCGGACGCACGAGGCGGCGGCCGAGCGCCTCGCGAAGGTGACCGAGGCGAACGGGGCGCAGCCGCTCAACACCACGCTCGCCGTCGTCGCCACCGACGCCGACCTCACCCGCGCCCAGGCGCAGAAGGTCGCGGGCACGGCGCACGACGGGATCGCCCGCGCCGTCCGGCCCGTACACCTGCTGAACGACGGGGACACGGTGTTCGCGATGGCCACCGGGGAGCGTCCGCTCGACGCCGCGAACCCTCTCGCGCTCAACGAGGTGCTCGCGGCCGGGGCCGACCTCGTGACACGCGCCATCGTGCGGGCCGTGCGCGCGGCGGAGACCGTGTCAGCGGGCGGCCGCACCCACCTCTCGTACGAGGACCTGTACGGAGCCCGCCCCGGCGCCGCGCAACAGGGACCCGCGTAACCGGGCCCCCGCAACGAAGACCCACGCAGCAGAGACTCGCGTAACAGAGATCCACCCGTATGCGACCGCCGCGTCACAGGACTGTCCCTGTGGCTGCCTTCACAGCAAACGGAAGGAACCCTTCCGCGCGTCCCGGACTCTTCCCTCACATCGGTGGACAAGTACCGGAACCGCAGCAACCACGAAAAGGGGAGCAGACCGTGAGCAGGCAGAACATAGCCGTCGTGTGCGCGGCACTGGCCGTCGGCGCACTGACCCTCACGGCCTGCGGAGGCGACGCCACCGCCAGCAACGACAAGAGCGGCGGCGCCCCGAAGATCACCATCTCCGCCAAGGACGGCTCGACCGGCGCGTCCATCAACGCGACGGGCGTCAAGGTCAGCGACGGCAAGCTGACCAGCGTGAAGATGACCGAATCGGCCAGCGGCAAGACCGTCCCCGGCACGATCACGGCGAACGGCGCGGCGTGGAAGCCGAAGGAACAGCTCGAGCGCGGCACCAAGTACCGGATCTCCGCCTCCGCCAAGGACGACGGCGGCCACAAGGCCGCGGCCAACTCGATCTTCACGACCGTCTCCAGCGCCAACAGCTTCATCGGCACCTACACGCCGGACAACGGCACGACGGTCGGCGTCGGCATGCCCGTCTCCTTCACCTTCGACAAGGCGATCACCAACAAGAAGGACGTGCAGTCGCACATCACGGTGACGTCCAGCAGCGGCCAGAAGGTCGTCGGCCACTGGTTCGGCACCCAGCGCCTCGACTTCCGCCCCCAGGACTACTGGAAGGCCGGCTCCAAGGTCACCATGAAGATCGACCTCGACGGGGTCGAGGGCGCCAACGGCGTGCACGGCGTGCAGGACAAGACCGTCACCTTCACCGTCGGCCGCTCCCAGGTCTCCACCGTCGACGCGAACACGCAGAAGATGACCGTCGTCCGCGACGGCAGGACCATCAAGACCGTGCCCGTCTCCACCGGCAGCGCCCAACACCCCACGTACAACGGGCAGATGGTGATCTCCGAGAAGTTCGTACAGACCCGCATGAACGGCGACACCGTCGGCTTCGGCGGCGAGTACGACATCGCCGACGTGCCGCACGCCATGCGCCTCTCCCAGTCCGGCACGTTCATCCACGGCAACTACTGGAGCTCCCCCGGCACCTTCGGCTCCCAGGCCACCAGCCACGGCTGCGTCGGCATGCAGGACGTCAAGGGCGCCGGCGGCGACACCACCGCCAAGTGGTTCTACGACAACTCGCTCATCGGCGACGTCGTCGTCATGAAGAACTCACACGACCGGACCATCGCCCCCGACAACGGGCTCAACGGCTGGAACATGCCCTGGAGCCAGTGGACGGCCGGCAGCGCCACCTGAGCCGCGCCTCCACCACCACGGGCCGCGCGGGAACCTCTCGCGCGGCCCACGCGTTTACCAGGCACGTTGCTCAAATCCCGCCCCCCGTTTGTCATTTCACGGACACGATGTCCGAGCGAGGGGCTACGGTATGCACCCACGAGGTGACACGAAGCGATACCGGGAGGTGCCTTGAGCGTTCCGCCTGACCTCGATCCCGACCCGTCGCCGGACGCACAGCTCGGACGGCTCCTCGGCCGCGCGCTCAACTCCTTCGACCTGCCCGACGAGACACTCGAGCGACTCGACGGCGCGCTCGCCTACGCCGGATCCCTGCACTCCGCCCACCACAGCGCGGGCCGCCACCGCGAGACCTACCGGCACAACTGGCTGCTGGTCGACGGCGGTTCCCTCACCCTCTGGGAGCTCGTCCACAACACCGGACGGGACGGCACACCCCAGCACGAGGTCTACGTGTCCGAGGACGAGCTGCACCTCGCGACCGCACGACTCCCGCTCCCCCAGGACGCCGAGCCCGAGTTCGACCTGCACGTGCCCATGGCCCCCGTCCGGCTCGCTCCGCCCCCGCCGCTGCACCGCACCTTCGGCGCCGACGACCCCGACAGCTCCGTCGATCACGCGCGCCGCCTGCTGCGCCGCGCCGAGAACCCCGACGTCACGACGCGCCCGGGACCCGGCACCGCGCGACTGCTGCGCGAGGCCCGCGCCCACCAGATCACCCAGGCCTTCGGCCTCCGCCTCAGCCACGGCTTCGCGCTGTACGAGCACGCGTTCCTGCTGCGCGACGGCTGCGAGCTGAGCCTCTGGGAGATCGAGCACACGGCGACGCCGGACGGCCGCCACATGTGCGAGGTCTACGCGACGCGGCAGGAGGCCCTGACCGCGATGAAGCAGCGCGCGGCCTCCCGCACTACCGGCGGCTGAACTCCCGCACCAGACCGGCGAAGGCGTCCTGCTCGTCGGCCGTCAGCGGCACCGACTCGAGCGCCGGCGCCCTGGACTGCGCGGGCAGCACCCCCATCGGCCCCTGCGCCCGCGGCGCGGGCGCCCCGAAGGCGACGGTGCGCACCAGACGGGCCAGACCGATCACCCACGCCACAGCCGCGAGAGCGACCAGCGCCAGGCCCAGCTGCTGAAGGATCGACACGTGCTCAGGCATGCGCCCCAGTGAACACCACAGTCCGGGCCTTTGGTCCCGGACCGTGACGTATCTCGCAAGGTTCCTCACGCCGCTCCAAACGGCGCAAGCCTCACACCTGAGCGGGCTGCGCGGCCTCCGACGTGGGCGCGGTCACCGTCGGCGACGGAGCCTTCACGGACTCCGGCCGCGCGTCGGCGGACTGCTTGCGCACCGACTTCAGCAGCACGGTGAGCGCCGCCGTGACGCACGTACCCACCGCGATCGCGACAAGGTACAGCCAGGCGTTGCCGATCAGCGGGACCACGAAGATGCCGCCGTGCGGGGCCCGCAGTGTGGCGTCGAAGAGCATCGACAGGGCGCCGGTCACACCGCCGCCGACGATCGACGGGACGATCACGCGGAACGGGTCGGCCGCGGCGAACGGGATGGCGCCCTCGGTGATGAAGGAGGCGCCGAGCACCCACGCCGCCTTGCCGTTCTCCTGCTCGGTCTTGGTGAACAGCTTCGGTCGGACGGCCGTCGCCAGCGCCATGGCCAGCGGCGGAACCATGCCGGCCGCCATCACGGCCGCCATGACCTTGAGGGAGCCGTCGTTGGGGTTGGCGAGGCCGCCGACGGCGAAGGCGTAGGCGACCTTGTTGAGGGGGCCGCCGAGGTCGCTGGCCATCATCACGCCGAGCACGACGCCCAGGATGATCGCGTTCGAGCCCGACAGCGAGCCCAGCCAGTCGGTCAGGCGGGTCTGCACCCAGGCGATCGGCTGGCCCACCACGGCGAACATCAGGAAGCCGACGAGAGCCGACGAGACGAGCGGGATCACCACCACCGGCATGATGCCGCGCAGCACATCAGGGACCTTGACCCGCTGGATCGCCATGACCAGCGCACCGGCGATCAGACCGCCGACGAGACCGCCGAGGAATCCCGCGTTGATCGTGACCGCGATCGAACCCGCGACGAAACCGGGCACCAGACCCGGCCGGTCCGCCATGCCGTACGCGATGAATCCGGCGAGCACCGGCACCAGGAAGGCGAAGGCCGCCTGCCCGGTCCAGTACATGAGGGCCGCCCAGCTGTGCATCGAGCCCCAGTTGAAGGCGTCGACGACGGACTGGACGTCGGTGTTGGCGATCTTGTAGCCGCCGAGCGCGAAGGAGATCGCGATCAGCAACCCACCCGCCGCCACGAACGGCACCATGTAACTGACGCCCGACATCAGCCACTTGCGGAGTTTTGTGGCGTAACCGTCCGACGGTTCGCCGGAGTTGTCCACAGGTGTGGATGACGTGGGGGCGGTGGTTTCGCCGCGGGCGGCTTTTTCGCGGAGTTCGGCGATGAGTTCGGCGGGGCGGTTGATGCCGGCCTTCACGCCGACGTCGACCGTGGGCTTTCCGGCGAAGCGGTCCTTCTCGCGGACGGGGACGTCGTGGGCGAAGATCACGCCGTCGGCCGCCGCGATGACCGCCGGGTCGAGTCGAGTGAAGCCGGAGGAGCCCTGGGTCTCGACGACGAGTTCCACGCCGTCGGTGTCGCGGCCGGTGTTCTCCAGGGACTCGGCCGCCATGTAGGTGTGGGCGATGCCGGTGGGGCAGGAGGTGACGGCGACGATGCGGAAGGGGGCGTCGTCGGCGGCGACGGCGGCGCTGTCTTCGGGGGTGTCCTCGGGCTCGGGTTCCGGGGGCGGGGTGTCGCCGCGTATCAGGGACGCCGCCGCTCCGGCGTCGGTGGCCGCGCGGAGGGCGGCCTTGAAGTCGTCGTCCATCAGCTGGCGGGCCAGGGAGGACAGGATCGTGAGGTGGGCGTCGTCCGCGCCCGCCGGGGCCGCGATCAGGAAGATCAGGTCGGCGGGGCCGTCGGGGGCGCCGAAGTCGATGCCGGTGGCGCTGCGGCCGAAGGCGAGGGTCGGCTCGGTGACGTGGGCGCTGCGGCAGTGCGGGATGCCGATGCCGCCGTCGAGGCCGGTCGGCATCTGGGCCTCGCGGGCCGCGACGTCGGCGAGGAAGCCGTCGAGGTCGGTGACCCGGCCGAGGGCGACCATGCGTTCGGCCAGCGAGCGGGCCGCCGCTTCCTTCGTTCCGGCGGACAGGTCGAGGTCGACCAGGTCCGCGGTGATCATCTCCGTCATCGCGGGCTCCTCTGCCTACGCATGGGTGGGGTGACTGTTCCGGTTCGGGCTGCCGTCATCGCACGGGCTCCTTCAGGGGGCGGTCCATCGGGACCTCCGACGTCAGGTCCACCGCGTCCGGGCGGAGGTCCTGGGGTGTCGGCATGGCGCTGCCGGGCAGTTGGACGGCTGCGGCGCCGTGGGCGACCGCGGAGGCGAGGGCCTTCGGGCCCGCGCCGCCGGCGATGAGGAAGCCGGCGAGGGAGGAGTCGCCCGCCCCGACGTTGCTGCGGACCGCGTCGACGGGGGCGGAGGCGAACCAGGCGCCGCTCGCGTCGACGAGGATCTGCCCGTCCGCGCCGAGCGAGGCGAGCACGGCGGCCGCGCCCCACTCCCGTAGTTCCTCCGCGGCCTTGACGGCGTCGCCGACGGTGGCGAGCGGGCGGCCGACGGCCTCGGCGAGTTCCTCGGCGTTGGGCTTGACGACGTCGGGGCGTTCGCGGAGGGCGGCGAGGAGCGCGGGTCCCGACGTGTCGAGGGCTATGCGGGCGCCCGCGGCGTGCGCGCGGGTCACCAACTCGGCGTACCAGGAGGGCGCGAGGCCGCGCGGGAGGCTGCCGCAGCAGGCGATCCAGGCGGCGCCCGCGGACCGCTCCCCCACGGTGCTCAGGAGCAGTTCGGCTTCGGCGGGGGTCAGTTCGGGGCCGGGCGCGTTGATCTTCGTGAGGGTGCCGTCCTGCTCGGCGAGCGCGATGTTCGAGCGGGTGTGGCCCTCGACGGGGACGGGGGCGACCGGGATGCCCTGGCCGTCGAGGAGTTCGGCGACGAGGGCGCCGGGTGCGCCGCCGAGCGGGAGGACGGCGAGCGTGGGCGCGCCGGCGGCGGCGACGGCCCGTGACACGTTGACGCCCTTGCCGCCCGGGTCCATGCGCTCGCCGCTCGCGCGGACGACCTCGCCGCGGTCGAGGCCGGGGACCTCGTAGGTGCGGTCGAGGGAGGGGTTGGGGGTGACGGTGAGGATCATGCGCGTGCCGTTGCCTTCGTGCTGGGGGTGGTGCGGGTGGTGGGTGCCGGTCATACGCGGAGCACCTCCGGGCCCGCCGCCTCGATCGCCGCCGCGTCCTCGGGGGCGAGTCCGGTGTCGGTGATCAGGAGGTCGACGTCGGTGAGGTCGGCGAACCGGGCGAAGTGTTCCTGGCCCCATTTCGCGGAGTCGGCGAGGAGCACGACGCGGCGGGCGGCGGCGACGGTGGCGCGCTTCACGGAGGCCTCGGCGAGGTCGGGCGTGGTGAGTCCGGCCTCGGCGGAGAACCCGTTGGCCGCGAGGAAGAGGACGTCCGCGCGGATCTCCCCGTACGCGCGCAGGGACCAGGCGTCGACGGCGGCGCGGGTGCGGTGGCGGATGCGGCCGCCGACGAGGTGGAGCTGGATGCCGGGGTGGTCGGCGAGGCGGGCGGCGGTGGGCAGCGAGTGCGTGACGACGGTCAGGTCGGACTCGACGGGGAGGGCGGTGGCGAGGCGGGCGACGGTGGAGCCGGCGTCGAGGATGACGCTGCCCTCGGCGGGGAGTTCGGCGAGGGCGGCCGCGGCGATGCGGTCCTTCTCGTCGGCGGCGGTGCCCTCGCGCTCGGCGAGGTCGGGCTCGAAGTCGAGGCGGCCCGCCGGGATGGCGCCGCCGTGCACGCGGCGGACGAGGCCCGCGCGGTCGAGGGCCTTGAGGTCGCGCCGGATGGTCTCGGCGGTGACCTGGAACTCCTCGGCCAGCGACAGCACGTCGACCCGGCCGCCGTCGCGGGCGAGGCGGAGGATCTCCTGCTGGCGCTCGGGTGCGTACATGTCCGGTTACCTGTGTCCTCTCCGGCGAGCTCGGCGGGCCCTGCGGGCGTGCCCGAATGTGTTGCTCTTCGCTGAGACTACGGCCGGATTTCGGGAAAGTAAACAGGTTCGGGCATCGGGCAGACATGAACGGGCATCCGTGCAGGCGTCTGCATACGACACCTGCGCGTCGACGAGTGCGTACGACGAAGGGCCCGGACCCCTCGGCGGGGTCCGGGCCCTTCGTGGGGCGGGGCCGTTACTGGCCCATCACGTACTTCACCGTCGGACCCGTGGTCCAGCCGCCGTCCACGGCCAGCTCGGCGCCGGTCATGTACGAGGAGTCGTCCGACAGCAGGAACACGACGGCCTTCGCGATCTCGTCCGCCTCGCCGACGCGGCCCATCGGGGTGTTCGGGTAGTTGCCCTCGCCCTGCTGGATGCCGACCTGCGCGGTCATCGGGGTGTACGTCATGCCGGGGTGCACGGAGTTGACGCGGATCCGCGCGGTGCCCTGCTCGACCGCGGCGATCTTCGTGAGGCCGCGGACGCCCCACTTCGAGGCGCCGTACGAGGAGGTGAGCGCGAGGCCCATCAGGCCCGCCGCGGAGGAGATGTTGACGATGGAGCCGCCGCCGGCCTCCTTCATCGCGGGGAGGGCGGTCTTCATGCCGGCGAAGACGCCGACGAGGTTGACGTCGAGGACCTGGCGGAAGCGCTCCACGCTCTCCGTCTCGAAGGGCATGCCGGTGGAGATGCCGGCGTTGTTGACCAGGCCGTGGAGGGCGCCGAACTCGCTGGTGGCGTGGGCGATCGCGGCCTGCCACTCGGACTCCGACGTCACGTCGAGGTGGAGGTAGCGGGCGGTGTCGCCGAGTTCGGCGGCGAGGGCCTTGCCCTCCTCGTCGAGGACGTCGCCGATGACGATGTTGGCGCCTGCGGTGGTGGCGAGGCGGGCGATCTCGGCGCCGATGCCGCGGGCTCCGCCGGTGATCAGGACCGTCTTGCCGGTGAGGTTGTTCATTTCGGCTCCCTTTGGGTTGGGTTCCCCGTGGTTGACGTCTCGGGGCTCCGCCCCGGTGGGTTGCGGCCCCCGTGCCCGACGACACGGGGCTCCGCCCCGGACCCCGCTGCTCAATCGCCGCAGGGGCTCGAATGCGTCCGCCCGACACCGTCCGTCAGGACCGGCGCCAAGCGCGACAGATGGTCGAGGGCCAGGGCCGAAGGGCCCTCCGGGCCCGTCGGTGGGGCGTCCGAGAGGGACCAGGTCTCCACCGCGACGCGGATCGCCGTCGTCGCGATGCCGGCGAGGAGGCGGAGGGAGGCGGGCGGGGCAGACGTGCGGTCGGCGAGGACCGTGAGGAGGGTCGACTCCGAGACGCGGCACGTGTCGGCCCAGACGGCGCGCAGCGCGGGGCTCTCCTCGGTGAGGCGGAGGAGGGCGCGGACCCAGTGGAGGGACGCCGCGTTCGCCGCGTCGTCGCCGGCGAGGGCGCTCGCGGCGGCGTGCCGCAGCGCGTCGGACACGGACAGCTCGGCGGGGGCGTCGCGGACGGCCTCCGCCCACTGCCGGGCCCCGGAGTCCAGGAGCGGCGCGACCGCCTCTTCCTTGGTCGCGAAGTAGCGGTAGAAGGTGCGCGGCGCGACGCCTGCCGCGCGGGCGATGTCCTCCGCGCGCGTGGCCCGCAGGCCGTCCCGCGTGAACAGCTCGGCCGCCGCACGGGCGATGTCCAGGCGCGTGGCGGCCTTGCGCCGCTCCGTGAGCGTCGGGTTCGTCACCGCAGTACCTGCCATAAGGACATGGTATGTCTCTATGGCACAATCTGCCACCGCCGAGTAATGACCATGCCAAGGGGCTCGGCCACCAACCCACGTGAGCGAGGCGAGAGCAGTGCGGCGGCGGCACTTTCTGAAGACGACGGGCCTGGCGGGCGCGGGGGCGGGCGCGAGCGCACTGGCCCTGACCGGCTGTGGTTCGGGCGACGGGAGCGCCGACGGCGACAAGGTCTCGCTCAGCCTGCTCGTCTCCAGCTACGACAAGAGCGTCGGCGCCTCCATCGGCGACCAGTGGGACGACGTCGTCCGCGCCTTCGAGAAGAGGCACCCGGACATCCACGTCGAGGTCGAGCGCGTGCCGTTCCTCAAGATCGACACGGTGCTCGCCCGCCGGGTCAAGGACGGCCGCGCGCCCGACATCGCGCAGGGCCACCTCTTCGCCCCGTACGCGGAGGACGGCCTGCTGTACCCGGCGGAGCGGCTCTTCGACGTGCCGACGCAGGCCGGCTTCATCCGCTCGTTCGCCGACGCGGGCCGGGTGAACTCCATCCAGTACGGCATCCCGATCCTCGCCAGCACCCCGCGCCTCTTCTACAACACGAGCCTCTTCGAGCGGGCCGGGATCGCGGGCCCGCCCCGCTCTTGGGCCGAACTCCAGTCGGCCGCGCGGGCGTTGAAGCGGATCGGCGTGCCCACCCCGTACGCCCTCCAGTTCGGCCCCGAGGCCGCGGAGGACGAGCTGCTCGCGTGGCTGCTCTCGGGCGGCGGCGGATACGCGGACACCGGCGGCTACGACTTCGCGTCCGCCGAGAACAAGGCGACGCTGACCTGGCTGCGCGACGAGCTGGTCCGGCCTGGGCTCGCGGGCGCCGACCCCGGGAAGCTCACCAGGACGCAGGCGTACGCGCAGTTCCTCGGCGGCAGGGCGGGCATGATCATCGCCCACCCGGTGCTGCTCGGCGCGGCCGACAAGGCCCGACTGCCGTACGCGCACGCCGCGTTCCCGCTCCGGAAGGGGAACGAGGCGGCGCCTCCGGTGGGGCTCAACGACTGGATGATGGCGTTCCAGAGCGGCGGCCACGTCAAGGAGGCGGGGAAGTTCCTGACGTTCCTCTTCAGTACCGGTTCCGCGAAGACGTACGGCGGGGCGCAGGCGACGCTGCCGGTGACCGTGAAGGCCTCCGACCAGCTGCGGGCGGACCGTTCGCAGCGCAAGCTGTGGAAGTTCGTCGACCAGATGCCGGACGCGGAGTTCCACCCCGTGGGCCTGCGCTCGTGGCCGAAGGTCCGCGCGGCGGTGCGGCAGCGGATCGGCGCCGCGGTGGCGCCGGGCGGCAATCCGGCGCAGGTCCTCGAGGCTCTCGACAACGTGAGCCCCGAGGACATGTGACCGGTCAAACCAGTTCCGGCTCCCGCCGCTCGTCCTTCTCCTGCCCGGCCTCCGCGGCGGCCGGGCTCCCGGCCTCCTCCGCACCGCCGGACGCCTTCGGCAGCGCGAACATCAGGGCGAAGATCCCGACGAGGATCCCGGCCACCCACACCAGGGCGCTCCGGAAGCCGTCCACGAACGCCGCGTTGCCGACGCCCTGCGCGAACCTGTCCTCGACGACGTTGAAGAAGACGACGGAGACGAGGCTGAGGCCGAGCGCGTTGCCCATCTGCATCACCGTGTTGATGAGTCCGGACGCCGAACCGGAGTGCTCGCGCGGCACCTCGGAGAGCACCGCGTCGGTCAGCGGGGCGACGATCAGGCCCATGCCGACGCCCATCACGACCAGCGGCAGCGCCATCTGCCAGGCGGCGATGCCGAGCCCGTAGTGCCCGGCCTCCGCCACGTAGATCAGCACGCCGACCGCCATCGTGAGCGCGCCCGCCTGGAGCACCTTGCGCCCGAAGCGCGGCACCAGCTTCTGCACCGAGATCCCGGCGGCGACCGACACCGCGATCGAGAACGGGACACCGGTCAGGCCCGCCCGCAGCGCGCTCCAGCCGAGGCCGAGCTGCATGTAGAGCGTCCAGGTCAGGAAGAAGATGCCGGTGACGATGCCGAAGACGGTCTGCACGGCGATGCCTGCCGCGAAGCTCTTCACCTTGAACAGCGACAGCTCGATCAGCGGCGACCCGTCGCGCCGCGCCTTGGCCTTCTCGTAGGCGACGAGTACGCCGACGATCACGACGGACGCCGCCATCATCACGTACCCCCACAGCGGCCAGCCGTTCTCGCGGCCCTGGGTGAGCGGGTGGACGAGCGCCAGCATCGCGAGGGTGACCAGGGCGACGCCGACCAGGTCGAGCTTCAGGGCCTTCGGGGCCCTGGACTCGCCGATGACGCGCGCGCCGAGGATCAGCGCGGCGATGCCGACGGGCAGGTTGATGAGGAAGATCGGACGCCATTCGAGGCCCGCGATGTTCCACTCGGTCAGCAGCGCGCCGAGCAGCGGCCCGGTCACCGCGCCCATGCCGACGATCGCGCCGAACAGGCCGAAGACCTTGCCGCGTTCGTGCGCGGGGAACGTCGCGTGCACGATCGAGAGGACCTGCGGCACCATCATCGCGGCCATGCCGCCCTGGAGGATCCGCGAGGCGACCAGCATCTCGGGGTTCGCGGCGAATCCGCACAGCGCGGAGGCGAGCGTGAAGCCGGCGACGCCGAGCAGGAAGAGCCGCTTGCGGCCGAAGATGTCGCCGAGCCGGCCGCCCGTGATCAGCAGGGCGGCGAAGGCGAGCGCGTAACCGGCGGTGATCCACTGGATCTGCCCGGTGGAGGCGCCCTCGTCGTGCTGGATGGTCGGCAGGGCGACATTGACGATCGTGACGTCGACGAGGTCCATGAACGCCGCCGTCATCACGATGGCGAGGGCGAACCAGCGCCTGCGGTCCGCCTCGGGCGGGGCTTCGGGAGAAGTGGTGCTGCTCGAAGAACTCATGCCTGGAGGCTAGGAGCGATATAGGTCATAAGAGTTCCTAGTTCCCGGGCATGCTGGGCCCATGACGAAGACGACAGGCACCTCCACCGTGACGGCGGCGCGGCGATGACCGGGGCGACGGGCGCGCAGACGCCCGTACGGCTGCTCCAGCTGCTCTCTCTTCTCCAGACGCCCCGCGAATGGCCCGGCAGCGAGCTCTGCGAACGGCTCGGGGTGAGCCGCCGCACCGTGCGACGCGACGTCGACCGGCTGCGGGAGCTGGGCTATCCGGTCCAGGCGACGCAAGGCGCGCTCGGCGGCTACCGGCTGGTGGCGGGCAAGGCGCTGCCGCCGCTGGTCCTCGACGACGAGGAGGCGGTGGCGATCGCGGTGGGCCTGCGGGCGGGCGCGGGCCACGCAGTGGAGGGGATCGAGGAGGCCTCGGTGCGGGCCCTGGCCAAGCTCGAACAGGTGCTGCCGTCGCGGCTGCGGCACCGCGTGGCCACGCTCCAGGCGGCCACCATCCCGCTGACCTCGGGCGACGGCGCCACGATCGCGCCCGAGACGCTCACGGTGATCGCCTCGACGGCGGCGGGCAGCGAGCGGCTGCGCTTCACGTACCGGGCGCGCGACACGGCGGAGTCGCGGCGCCTCGTGGAACCGCACCGCCTGGTGTCGACGGGCCGCCGCTGGTATCTCGTCGCCTACGACATCGACCGCGACGACTGGCGCACATTCCGCGTCGACCGCATCTCGGACCCCTTCGCCACGGGCGCCCGCTTCGCCCCGCGCGAGGTCCCGGAGGGCGACGCGGCGGAGTACGTCCGCCGGGCCACGTCTTCGTGGGCGGGCGGCACCCCTTACGAACTCGACGTGGAGTTCGACGCCCCGGCGGAGACCATCGCGGCGCGGGTGCCTTCGGCGATCGGCTCACCCGAGCCCTTGCCGGAAAACCGCTGCCGCCTACGAACGACCACGTCCGACCCGGTGCAGTGGATGGCAGTGCGGTTGGCGATGACGGGCATCGACTTCAAGGTACGAGGCCCGGAGGAACTGACAACAGCGGTACGCGAGTTGGGAGCGCGACTGACCAAATCAAGCCTCGCCGGCGATTGAGGCGCGGGGCCCGGGGCAGAGCCCCGAGGCCTCAACCCCGGTCGACCGCAACATCAGGCGGCGGCATCAAATCCCGTGTCGCGCGCCAACTTCTTCAGCTCCAGAAGCGCGTGCTTCTCGATCTGCCGGATCCGCTCACGCGTAAGACCGTGCTCCTTGCCGACCTCCGTGAGCGTCCGCTCGCGCCCGTCCTCGATCCCGTACCGCATCTTGATGATCGACGCGGTGCGCTGGTCGAGCCGGCCGATGAGGTCGTCGAGCTCCTCGCTGCGCAGCAGCGTGAGCACGGACTGCTCGGGCGACACGGCCGACGTGTCCTCGAGCAGGTCGCCGAACTGGGTCTCGCCCTCGTCGTCCACCGACATGTTCAGCGAGACCGGGTCGCGGGCCCAGTCCAGGACGTCGACGACGCGCTCCGGCTTCGCGCCGAGCTCCTCGGCGATCTCCGCGGGCTCCGGGTCGCGGCCGTGCTCGCGGTTGAACTCGCGCTGCACGCGGCGGATCCGGCCCAGCTCCTCGACGAGGTGGACGGGGAGGCGGATGGTGCGGGACTGGTCGGCTATGGAGCGGGTGATGGCCTGACGGATCCACCACGTCGCGTACGTGGAGAACTTGAAGCCCTTGCGGTAGTCGAACTTCTCGACCGCGCGCACCAGGCCCGCGTTCCCCTCCTGGATCAGGTCGAGCAGGGGCAGACCCGACCGCGGGTAGCGGCGGGCGACCGCCACGACCAGGCGCAGGTTCGACTTGATGAAGATGTCCTTCGCCTTCTCCGACTCGGCGACCAGAGCTTCCAGCTCCTCGCGGGACGCCTTGTCGGCGGCCTTGCTGTCGGAGACCGTGCCGTCGAGGATCTGCTGGGCGTAGACACCCGCCTCGATGGTCTGGGACAGCTCGACTTCCTTGGCGGCGTCGAGCAGCGGTGTGCGCGCGATCTCGTCGAGGTACATGCCGACCAGGTCGCGGTCGGCGATCTCCCCGCCTACGGCGCGAACACTGCGTGCCGCGTCGGTCTCGCCGGAGGCGGCGGACTTACGACGGGCTACGGCACGGGTTGCCATGCGTGCTCCCTTGCGGTGGTAGGTCGGCTGTACGCCCCTTGAAGGGGCCTTACGGGTGCCCTGCATCCGATGGAATCAACGACTGGAATCCGGACAGAATTCCCAAGCCGCCCATCTTTTTTCTGATCATGCAGTACCCTGTCGCGCCACACCGCGCGAAGGAGGGGGACCAGATGGCGTCCGGGTCCACAGAGGTGCAGGTCAGGCCGGGAGTGGAGGGTGACCTCAGAGCCCTCACGGACCTCTACAACCACTATGTGCGTGAGACGCCCATCACGTTCGACACGGCCGTCTTCACTCCCGAAGAGCGACGTCCTTGGCTGCTCTCCCACCTTGAAGACGAACGGCACCCGCTCCTGGTTGCGACGCAGGCGCCCTCGGGTCGGATCATCGGCTACGCGACGGCGAGCCCGTTCCGCCCGAAGGCCGCGTACGCGACCTCGGTGGAGGTCACGGTGTACCTGGCACCGGACGCGGGCGGGCGCGGCGTGGGCACGCTCCTCTACAAGGCGCTCTTCGAGGCCCTCGCCGGCCAGGACGTGCACCGCGCGTACGCGGGCATCGCGCAGCCGAACGAGGCCTCGGCCCGCCTCCACGCCCGCTTCGGCTTCCGGCACGTGGGCACGTACCGCGAGGTGGGCCGCAAGTTCGACCGGTACTGGGACGTGGCCTGGTACGAGAAGGAGCTGTGAGGCCGACGCGCGGCCGGCTCAGCCGAACTGCACCGAACGCTTCGCGAGCCCCATCCAGAAGCCGTCGATCACGCTCCGCTGCTCCCCCAGCTCGCCGAAGGCGTCCGCCGCGCCCATCGTGACGAACAGCGGGGCGAAGTGCTCGGTGCGCGGATGCGCGAGCGCGCCCGCGGGGGACTTGTGCGTGAAGTCGAGCAGCCCGTCCACGTCACCGGCGTCGAGCGCCCGGTGCCCCCAGTCGTCGAACTCGGACGACCAGGCCGGGATGCCGCCCTGGCGCAGCGCGGCGAGGTTGTGGGTGAAGAACCCGGAGCCGACGATCAGCACGCCCTCGTCGCGCAGCGGGGCGAGCCTGCGGCCGATGTCCATGAGCCGGGCCGGGTCGAGTGTGGGCATGGAGACCTGGAGGACGGGGATGTCAGCGTCCGGGTACATCTCGACGAGCGGCACGTACGCGCCGTGGTCGAGCCCGCGGTCCGGCACGTCCTGCACCGGGATGCCGGGCGCGCGCAGCAACTTGCGCACGGAGTCGGCCAGTTCGGGGGCGCCCGGCGCGGCGTAGGTCACCTCGTAGTAGTACTCGGGGAAGCCCCAGAAGTCGTAGACGAGCGGCACGGTCTCGGTGGCGCCGAGGGCCAGCGGCGCATTCTCCCAGTGCGCGGAGATCATCAGGATCGCGCGGGGGCGCGGCAGGTCGGCGGACCAGGCGGCGAGCTGGCCCGGCCACAGGGCGTCGTCGGCGAGCGGCGGGGCGCCGTGGGAGAGGTAGAGCGCGGGCATGCGGTTCACGACGTCCTCCTTGAAGTTTCAAGTTCTGGGGTACCCCAAAAGTAAGCCTTCTTTGTTTAATATTCAAGGAGGAGGTCTACGATGGGACATATGGAGCAGACGGAGCGGACGGACCAGCACGGCGGCGGCGCGGAGACCACCTGGCTCAGCGAGGACGAGCAGCGCACCTGGCGCGCGTACCTCCATGCCACCACGCTCCTCGAGGACCACCTCGACCGGCAACTCCAGCGCGACGCCAAGATGCCGCACATGTACTTCGGGCTCCTGGTCAGGCTGAGCGAGGCGCCCCGGCGCCGGCTGCGGATGACCGAGCTGGCGCGCGAAACGAAGATCACCCGCTCCCGACTCTCGCACGCGATCGCCCGTCTGGAGAAGAGCGGGTGGGTGCGGCGCGAGGACTGCCCTTCCGACAAGCGCGGCCAGTTCGCGATCCTCACGGACGAGGGCCTCGGCGTCCTGGAGCGGACCGCGCCGGGACACGTGGAGACCGTCCGCCAGGCCCTGTTCGACCGGCTCAGCCCCGAACAGCAGAAGTCCCTCGGCGAGATCATGATGATCGTCGCCGAGGGACTTCAGCCGAAGGAGGCCGGGGCGGACCTCCCCTGGCTCAGGTGATGACCCGGGCGGTCAGTGCGCGACCACCGGCACCAGGACCTCGTCCTGCGCGCCCTCCGTGTCGCCGGATGCCGCCGCCGAACCCGTGCCCGGGGCGCGGGTGTTGACGAGCGTGAAGGCGATCAGGGACGCGACGACCAGGATGCCGACGGCCCACCAGATGGCGTGCGTGTAGCCGTCCACCATGGCCTGCGCCTGGAGCAGCCGCTGGTTGGTGGCGCCCGCCGCGTGGTCCGCGATGTACGCGGTGGTGGCCGAGGCCGCGATCGTGTTCAGCAGGGCCGTGCCGATGGCGCCGCCGACCTGCTGCGAGGTGTTGACCATCGCGGAGGCGACACCCGCGTCGCGGGCCTCCACGCCGATCGTGGCGAGCGACATGGCGGGCATGAACGCCGTACCCATGCCGAGGCCGAGCAGCAGCTGGGCCGGGAGGATCAGCGCCGGGTACGACGAGTCCACCGACAGCTGGGTCAGCAGCAGCATGCCGAGCGCGGCGAGCAGGAAGCCCGGGCCCATCAGCAGCCGCGGCCGTACGCGGGTCATCAGGCGGGCACCGATCTGCGTGGAGCCCGTGATCATGCCCGCGATCATCGGCAGGAACGCGAAGCCCGTCTTGACCGGCGAGAAGCCCTTCACGACCTGGAGGTAGTAGGTCAGGAAGAGGAACAGGCCGAACATCGCGATGACGGCGAGGCCGAGCGAGGCGTAGACACCGCCGCGGTTGCGGTCGGCGACGACGCGCAGCGGCAGCAGCGGGTGCTTCACGCGGGCCTCGACGGCGACGAAGGCGAGCAGCAGCACGGCCGCGGCGACGAACATGCCGATGGTGGTCGCGTCGGACCAGCCGTTGGTCTCGGCGCGCGTGAAGCCGTAGACGAGCGAGACCAGGCCGAGCGTCGAGAGCAGCACGCCGGGGATGTCGAGCGGCGAGCGGTTGCGGCCGCCGGCCGGCTCACGGATCACGAAGTACGCGCCCGCGGCGGCGATGATCGCGAACGGGATGTTCACGAAGAACGTCCAGCGCCAGTTCAGGTACTCGGTGAGGAAGCCGCCGAGGATCAGGCCCACGGCGCCGCCGCCACCGGCGATCGCACCGTAGATGCCGAACGCCTTGGCGCGCTCCTTGGCGTCGGTGAACATGACGGCGAGCAGGGACAGGGCGGCCGGCGCGAGCAGTGCGCCGAACAGACCCTGAAGGGCGCGGGCGCCGAACATCATGGCCTCGTTGGCCGCGGCGCCGCCGAGCGCGGAGGCGAGGGCGAAGCCGATCAGGCCGGTCACGAAGGTGCGCTTGCGGCCCCACAGGTCCGCGATGCGTCCGCCGAAGAGCAGCAGGCCGCCGAAGGCGAGCGCGTAGGCCGTGATGACCCACTGCTTGTTGCCGTCGGATATGCCGAGGTCCTGCTGTGCGGCGGGCAGGGCGATGTTCACGATGGTGGCGTCGAGGACCACCATCAGCTGGGCGAGCGCGATGAAGGCGAGGGCCTTCCAGCGCCGCGAATCGGGTGCCGTTTCCGGCAAGGGGGTACCCACAGCGGGACTCCAAGTCGTGAATAAGCGTGAGAAATCGGTTGGTGACGAAGCTGGGTGATGCGGTGCCGCGTCGATGCGGTTCTGCGGTACTGCGGGAGGACAGCGCGGCCGGACGTCAGTCCTGGCGGAGGTCCTCCAAGGTCGCTGCCTCGCCCGGGAGTTCCGAGCGGGCGGGTGCCATCAGGCCGTCGAGGAACAGCTGAAGATGGCGGTGGACGTAGCGGTCGAAGTCGAGACACCCGGTGCCGGGCAGCGGCCGGGTGAGCTGGGAGAGGGCGACCATCAGGTCCCCGACGCCGACGTCGGAGCGCAGTTCACCGGCCGTACGGGCCCGTTCGATGAGCTGCTCGACGGAGTCGGTGAGCCGGTCGCGGGCGGCGACCAGGTCCGGATGGTCCTTGTCGAAGGTGGCGTTGAGCATCGGGCACAGGGCGCCGATCCGCTCGTCGGCCGCGGCGTGCACGAACGTCCGCAGCGCGTCGAACGCGGTGGCCTCGTCGGCGTCCTCGGCGGCGAGCCCCCGCTCCGCGTGCTCGGTGATCTGGTCGGTGACCGTGATGACCACGTGGTGCATCAGCTCGCCGCGGTCCTTGAAGTTCCGGTACAGCGTCGCGTTGCCGACGCCCGCGCGGCGGGCGACCTCGTCGAGCGGGAGGACCGGACCGTGCTCCACGAGCAGCTCGCGCGCGGCGGCGACGATCCGCTCCCGGTTGCGCACGGCGTCGGCCCGCGGGCGCGGGACGCGGCGCTGCGGCTTCTCGGTCGCGGTGGTCACGGCGGTCTCCTTCGGAGGTCTGCGGTATTCGGTGGTCTGCGGTGCCGAATCGGGGTGAAGCGGGGAGTCGCTCCCCGGTTCGTGCGGACACGGTTCTAAACGGGGAGTCGCTCCCCGGTTATTTCCCGGCCCTCATGTGACCTGCCTCACACGCTTCCGACCTCGGAAACCCACGATCGGCGCACCCAGCGAGCGGCCCGGCACACCCCGACACAGGGTGAGCGAAAGGGACCCGAGCGTGAGGCGGTGCGGATGCGAGTGCGTCGGATACGCGAGGGCCGTCGGCGCGGGGCACTGCTCGCCGTGAGCACCGCCGTGGCGCTCACCGTGACGATGACCGCGAGCACCGGCCGGCTCCTCGACGACTCGACGACCGCGGCCGGGCCCGTCGCCGTCTCCCGCGCGACGTCCCTCGCCCCCTGCATGATCCGCGGCTCGTTCGGCGTCCAGATGTCGGAGGGGCTGCCCACCGCCCCCGGCTACGCCCACTCCACCGGCACCGTACGAGCCCTCAACCTCATGGTCGACTTCCCCGACGCGCCCGGCGAGGGCTCGGCCATGGACCGGTTCGACGAGTTCTTCCCGCAGACCCGGAACTGGTTCCGCACCGGCTCCTACGGAAAGCTCGACTACGTCCCCGCCGCCCCCGTCGACCACTGGCTGCGGATGCCGAAGCCCTTCACCTCGTACGGGATAGACCGCGGCGCCCCCTACGACCCCGGGTACCGGGAGCTCGCCGACGACATCGTGGCCGCGGCCGACCCGGACGTGGACTTCTCCGACTACGACCTGGTGAACATCCTGGTCACCCCGAACGCGGGCCCCTCGGCGCTCGACACCGTGCTGTCCGTGACGTTCGCGGGGAACCACGAGGCGCCGGTCGCCGACGGGGTGCCGCTCGCCAACGCGTCGTTCGTGTACTCGCGGCAGGACGACGGATCCGGCTCGTACGCCAAGACGGGATACCGGGTGCTGCCGCACGAGAACGGGCACATCTTCGGCCTTCCCGACCTCTACACCCAGGAGGGCGGGGCGGCCGTCGGGCACTGGGACATCATGAGCGAGGACTGGGGGGTCGGGAACGACCTGCTGGGCTGGCACAAGTGGAAGCTCGGCTGGCTCGAAGACGACCAGGTCGGCTGCGCCGCGCAGGCCGGCACGACCGAGTACCGCCTGTCGCCGCTGGCCCGCGACGACGGCCGCTCCAAACTCGTCTTCGTCCCGCTCAGCCGGCGGACGGGCTACGCGATCGAGGTCCGCACCCAGGAGGGCAACGACGAATCCGTCTGCCGCTCCGGCGTCCTGATCTACAAGGTCGACGCGGACGTGGACACGGGCCAGGGCCCCGTCAAGGTCGAGGACGCCACCCCCGACAGCGGCGGCTGCACCCGACAGCCCAACGTCCACGCGGAACTCTCCGACGCCACGTACCAGCCCGGCGAAACCTTCCACTCCAAGTCCTCCGGCATCCGCGTCCGGGTGGGCGGCATCACGTCGACGGGTGAGTATCAGGTGTATGTGACGAGGGGGTAGGGGGGTGGGGGGAGCCTGCCCTCACGTGGACGCGAACCCCTCCCTCAGTACCCGCTTCAACACCTTCCCCGTCGCATTGCGCGGCAACTCCGTCTCCCGCAGCACCACATGCGCCGGAACCTTGAACGCCGCCAGGGACTTGGACGCGAACGCGCGGATGTCGTCCGGCGTGGTCGCGGAGCCGGCCCGGACGCGGACGACCGCCGCCACCTCCTCCCCGAGCACCGGATGCGGAACCCCGACGACCGCCGCCTCCAGTACGTCCGGATGGTCGTGCAGCGTCGCCTCGACCTCGACGCAGTGCACGTTCTCCCCGCCCCGTATCACCAGATCCTTGATCCGGTCGACGACACTGACCCGCCCGTCCGCGAGCACCGCCAGGTCCCCCGTGCGGAACCACCCGTCCTCCGTGAACGCCGCCTTCGTGGCCTCGGGCGCGTTCCAGTACCCCCGGATCAACGGCTGCCCGCGCAGGCACAGTTCGCCCACCTCCCCGTCGGGCAGCGCCTCCCCCAGCGGATCGACGACCCGCACCTCCACGGCGGGCGCGGGCCGCCCCACGCTCCCGGGCCAACTCCGGTAGTCCGCCCCCGCGTTGGACAGCACCCCGCCGAGCGTCTCGGTGAGCCCGTACCCGTTCCGCGGCTCGATCCGCTCCCCGTACCGCTCGGTGAGCCGCGCGACGATCCCCGGAGGGGCCGCCGCGCCGCCCGTGCTGAACCCCGTGAGGGAGGGCAGTTCGTCGCCCAGTTCCCGTGCCCGTTCGAGGAGTTGGAGGGCCGTAGCCGGTACCCCGCCGAAGCTGGTGACCCCGTGTTCGCGGATCATTGCGAGCGCCACGTCCGGATCCCATTTGCGCAGCACCACGATGGTCCCGCCGACCCCCATCGCGGCGTAGAACCCGGTGAACGCCGCGACGTGGAAGAACGGGAACGTCAGCAGCCCGATCGGCGCGGGCCCCTCCCCCGGCACGACACCCCGTACGAGCGCCGACCGCGCGGCGGCGTACCGCGGCCCGGTGATCGCCCCCATGTGGGCGTGGTGCGTGGCCACGGCACCCTTGGGCCGCCCCGTCGTCCCGGAGGTGTAGAGGATGGTGGCGTCGGCCTCGGGCGCCACGTCCACGTCGGGCGGACCGAGTTGCGGGTCGGGCGTCGGCAGGTCCTCGTACCGTTCGACCCGCTCGTCGCCCGCCGTCTCCCGGCCCTCCTCGTGGCAGACCACGGTCCAGGGTCGCGGGCTCGCCGCGTCGAGCCACGGCCGCACCCGCTCGTAGCGCTCCCCGTCGACGACGAGCACCCCCGGCCCGCAGTCGTCGAGCGCGTACGCGAACTCGTCTGCGGTCCACCACGCGTTGAGCGGCACCGCCACGAGCCCGGCGAGCTGCGCCGCCCAGAAGGCGACCTGCCACTCGGGGTGGTTACGCATCGCGATCACCGCGCGGTCGCCGGGCCGCAGCCCGTGGACGTCGGTGAAGCGCCGGGCCAGCGCGCAGGCCGCGGCGAAGAACTCCCCGTACGTCATCCGCCCGTGCTCGGAGACGACGAAGGGGGTGTCGCCGAACGCCCACGTCGTCTCGCAGAACTCGCGCAACGTACGGGGCCCGTCGGCATAGGAAAGGCGCCCGTCCTCGCCGCGTACGACGGCGAAGGGGGCGCCCGGAGCGGTCAGCAGCGCTTCCACGGAATCCACGGCATCAGCGTCCATGCCGGGACGGTACGTCCGCCGTCCCGGCCCGCGTCAAGGTACGTGCACCAGCCAACGGCCCCGCACCCGCGACCGCGCCTCCTCCTTCAGCTCTCCGACCGCGCCTCCTTCTTCAGCTCTCCGACCGCGCCTTCGCGTGCTCGGCCACCCGCTTGCGCGTCGCGTACCAGCCGATGACGAGCCCGACCACGATCAGCGGCGAGCAGTACACGGAGATCGCCGAGTCGCCGCCGCCGACGACCATGAGCACCACGACCGCGACCAGGAACACGATCGTCAGCCAGCTCGTGAACGGCGCGCCCGGCAGCCGGAACGAGGGGCGCTCCAGCTCGCCGCGCAGCGCCTTCCTGCGCAGCACCATCTGGCAGATCATGATCATGACCCAGGTGCCGATCATGGTGATCGCGGAGAAGTTGATGACGATCGCGAACGCCCGCTCGGGCACGATGTAGTTGAGGATGATGCCCGCGATGTAGCAGGTCGCGGTCAGCAGCACGCCGCCGTACGGCACGCCCTTCCTGCTCATCTTCGTCGTGAACGCCGGCGCCGAACCGGCCAGGCCCATGGAGCGCAGCACGCGACCGGTCGAGTAGAGCCCCGAGTTGCAGCTGGACAGCGCCGCCGTGAGGATCACGAAGTTCATGATGCCGCTGATGCCGGGCACGCCCAGCTTCCCGAGCAGCGTCACGAACGGCGACTCACCGGCCTTGTACGCGCTCCAGGGCAGCAGCAGGACGAGCAGCAGCACCGACCCGACGTAGAACAGCACGATGCGCCAGGACACCGAGTTGATGGCGCGCGGGATGACCTTGCGCGGGTTCTCGGTCTCGCCGGACGCGATGCCGACCATCTCGATCGCGGCGTACGCGAAGACGACGCCCTGGATGAGGACGATGGCGGGCAGCAGGCCGTTCGGCAGCATGCCGCCGTGGTCGGTGATCAGCTGCGGTCCCGTGCTGTGGCCGTCGACGGGGTGGCGGCTCGCGAGCAGCCAGCAGCCGATGCCGAGGAAGCCGAGGATCGCGGCGACCTTGATGATCGAGAACCAGAACTCGAACTCGCCGAACCAGCGCACCGAGATCAGGTTGGCGCCGAGCACCACGAGCAGCGCCACGAGCGCGAGCGTCCACTGGGGTATGTCGCGGAACATCGCCCAGTAGTGCAGATACATCGCCACCGCGGTGATCTCCGCGATGCCGCTGCACACCCAGTGCAGGAAGTAGACCCAGCCCGCCGTGTACGCGGCCTTCTCGCCGAGGAACTCGCGCGAGTACGAGACGAACGAGCCCGAGGAGGGCCGGTGCATCACCAGCTCGCCCATGGCGCGCGTGATGAAGAAGGCGAACAGGCCGGTGATCGCGAAGATGACCACGAGCGACGGGCCCGCGGTGTGCAGCCGCTCCCCCGCACCGAGGAAGAGGCCGGTGCCGATGGCGCCGCCGATCGCGATCATCTGGACCTGACGATTGCGCAGTCCGGCCGCGTAACCCCCCTCACGGATGGCTCCGGCCTCGGCCTCGCCGCCCGTGGTCACACTGCGTTCGGCTTGTGCTGTGCGCTCCATGGTTCTCCGACGTTCGTGCAAAACGGCATGCCGAACCCACGCACGCGTACGCGGGCACCGAAGCGCGGAAGCGCAGATGCGAACGCGGGCAGGCGTGTTCGGCGTACCTGTTGGACAGGACTGGTCCGCCGGATTCGGCGAACTACGAGATCGGAACGGATCCCGGTGGAGTGTGCCGCGGGTGGACCACGCGACGACACGCCACCTTAAACCGTTCGCGGGGGCAACTAATCCACGAGCCCGAGCAGCGAACCCGGGTGCCCGGCACCGGACTCGGCGAGCACCTCGTCGAGCGACTGCGCGCTCCGGATCGGGGCGAAGGTCACCTTGCCCGCTTCCGTCCCGTTCTCGGCACGGACATATCCGTACACAGCGGGCCGAGGCAGGCTGTTGTAGTGGAAGTGCGTCGAGAAGTAGTACGCGCCCGTGTCGTACAGCGCGACGAGATCGCCGGGCGCCAGCTCCGGCAGCTCACGGCCGCGCGCCACGAGATCCCCCGCGAAGCAGCACGGCCCGGCCACGTCCTGGACCAGCGGCGCGCTCGTCCGCGGCCTGCCCTCGGCGTCGTACGCCCCGACCCGCAGCGGCCAGGACTCGGGCACGAAGACGGTACGGGTCGCCACCTGCGCGCCCGCGTGCGTCACGGCGATCCGCCGCCCGCCGGACGTCTTGGTGTACTCGACGTGCGCGGCGATGAACCCCTGCTTGGCGAGGAGCGAGCGCCCGAACTCGGTGACGAGCGTGTACCGCCCGTCGAAGAGCCCGGGGACGGTCTCCCGCAGAATCCGCGCGTACGCGTCGAATCCGGGCGTGATCTCGTCCGACGCGAAGTTGACCGGCAGACCGCCGCCGATGTCGAGGGTGTCGATCTGCTGCCGCCCGACCTGCGCGTTGATCTTCTCGGCCAGCTCGTACGCGACCCGTACGCCCTCGGCCATCAGCTCAAGCGCGACGCCCTGCGAACCGGTGTGGGTGTGCAGCCGCGTCATCCACGGCCGCGCCCGGTACGCGCCGACCACCCACTCCTCCGCGCCCTCGTCGCGCAGCGCGACGCCGAACTTGGAGGTGGCGGTCGCGGTGCTCATGGCCCCGATCGAACCGCTGCCGACCTGCGGGTTCACCCGCAGCCCCACGGGCGAGGCGCTGGGGTTCGCCGCCACCAGCGCGTCGATCCGCGCCAGCTCCTGCGGATTGTCGGCGTTCACGGCGACGCCGGCGGCGAGCGCGTCCCGCAACTCCCCGACCGTCTTGGCGGGCGAGTCGAACACGATCCGCTCGGCCGGCACGCCCGCCGCCCGCGCCAGGGCCAGCTCACCGGGGCTCGCGACCTCGGCGCCGATGCCCTCCTCGTTCAGGAGCGCGAGCACGGGGACGAGCGAGGCGGCCTTCACGGCGAAGGTGTGCTGCACCTCCGCGCCCGTTCCGGCGAACGCTTCCTTGAGCGCCCGCGCCGCCTCCTTCACCCCGGCCACGTCGAGCAGCCCGAGGACGGGCGCGTCGGGACCGACGAGCCCCTGCTCGACGGCGGCCCGCAGAGCGGCGTCGCGGCGGTCGGCGGAGGCGGGGGGCTGCGGCATCAGGGGGTGTCCTGCCTTCTGTACGTGGTGGTGCTGTACGCGGTGCTGTACGTGGTGCTGTGGGGGCTTGGTCACTGGTCACTGTGCAGCGCGGCGGGGGGACGTGTCTGCGTGCGGCGGCACGAAGTATGCGGCGGGGGTGTTGTGGCCCGCCACAACGTGCGGCGCGCGCCGCTTCCGCCATGGTGCGTCACCACGACGGTGGGTGGCTGGTCGTGGTGCGGGGGCACCATGCGTGGTCCGGTCTCATGGCGATTCACCCACCGCCGCGACTCACGGCAACGGAATCAACCCGGCCTGCCGCAGCCCCAGCTCCACGACGAGCCGCACATCCGGGTCCCCCAGATCGATCCCGCCCACCTCACCGGCCCTGCGCAGCCGGTACCGCAACGTATTCGCGTGGATGCCCAGGTACCGGGCGGTGGCCCCGGCGTCCCCGAAGAACGCCAGGTGCGCGGCCACGGTGCGCGGCAGATCCGTCCCGTGCCGCTCGTCGTGCGCGAGCAGCGCCGCCACGGCGTCCCCGACCTGCGCCCCGACGGCATCCACGACCCGCTGCGCGTCCAACGCGAACCGCACGTCATCGGCGCCCGCCACCTCCGGCTCCCCGCGCCCGCACAACACCCGCAGCACCTCTACGGCCCCGGCCCGCGACTCCGCCGCGTCCTTCAGCCCACCGACGACGGGCCCCACGCCCACCAGGGCCCGCGCCCCGGCCCCGCGCACCACGGCGACGAGATCCCGCCCGAGCCGCTGGGCACCGTCCGCGCGCGCTTCCCCAACGAGCACGTCGAACCGCTCACCGATGTCAGCCGCGCCGGCAAATCCAGCCCCGCCGGCGCTTGAGGCGAATTCAGCCCCGCCGGCGTTTGAGGCGCGGGGCCCGGGGCGGAGCCCCGCGACCGGAGGACGTCCGACCGAAACCCCACCCGGTCCCGGCCGGTAGGCGAACGCCGGGACGCCATGCGCAGCAACCCGCAACCCCGCCGCCCGCAACGCCCGCTCCCGCACCTCCGGCCCCGCACCCCCCACGACCACGGCGGACAGCACCACGCACGGCTCCCCCGGATCGACCCCGAGCGCGGCCCCCACGGCGCCCACATCCGGCACCCGCTCCTCGAACAACGCCCGCACCGCGTGCCGCCGCCGCCCCTCGACCGACCGCGACCGCAACCGGTGATGCAACAGATGCGGCACCGCGATCGCCGCGGCCTGCCGCAACGCGTCCCGCGCCCCCTCCGGCAACGGCTCCCCGTCCGCCGCCGCCCACAGCGACCCGAGAACCTCCTCCCCGGCCCGTACGGCGACAGCCAACCGCTCGGGAAACCGCCCGTCCGCGGGCCGCAGCACCACGTCCCCCGCCCACAGCGCGTCGAGGAACCCGCTCTCCGCCAGCTCGGCCACCCGCCACCTCGGCACCCGCCGCCCGAGAATCGTCAGGCGCCGCAACGGGTCGGCGGTGTCGGCGGTCGGCGAGTACGCCAGCACGTTCGACTCGGGGTCCTCGATGGTGATCGCTCCCCCGACGAGCGCGGCCAGCGCCGTCGCCAGGGCCGGCAGATCCCCGAGCGCCACATCGACACCCGGCTCGGGCCCCCGCGCCCCGCCCGCCGCGAGCGCCGCCCGCAACAACCCGATGAGCTCCCCCCAGTCCACCCACGGCGCCCGCGCGAGCAGCGCCGTCGACACGCCCCCGGCCACCTCGTCCAGCAACGGCGACACACCCTCCGCGCCCCGCCGCACCACGAGCGCCGCGGCCCCGGCCCGGTCGGCGGCCCGCAACACCTCCGCCGCCGCGGGATCGGACGTATCGACCCCCACCGCGATGAGCACCCGCCCCCGTTCCTGAAGGCTCTCCCCCGCGTCGAAGACCCCGACCCCGCCCACGGCGACATCCGTCCCGCAGGGCGCCCGTACGACCTGTACGACGTCCTGCCCCACGACCCCGACGACCTGCGCCAACGTGGGTCCGCCGCCCGCCGCGGGCCTCTCCGACTGCTCCATGCCCCCAGTCTCACCGATCGCACAACCGGCGCCACTGTGACGAACAAGTCACCGCAAACAGCCCACTTGTGAGCAACGGCACCCACCGGACGGCCCGAAGAGCCCGCGCACGCCCATACGTTGGAGAAATGTCCCCTCTAGCCGTGGTCAGCGAGGCGTACGGGCCGCGCTTCGCCGAATTCGCCTTCGAGCCCGCCTTCCTGGCCGCGGTCGACCAGCACGTCGCGGAGGTCCGTGATCGCCTGGCGGCCGGTTCGCCGTCGCTGCACCCGCCGGCGCCCGACGCCGAGGCCCTCGGCGACTACGCGCTGGGCTTCCTCGACGCGCTCACCGAGACCGGCTGGCTCGAGCCCGTGGGACACGACTACGCGGTGTGCCGCCTCACCGCCATCAGCTGGCTGGTGAAGCGGCACGACCTGCTCGACCTGGTGTAGCTGACTGCTACTGGTTGTCGAACCTCTCCCGCTCCTGAACGGGCTGATTGCTGAGCGCGTCCTCGCGCCCGGCCTGGTAGGCACCGGCACGGGTGCTGCCGACGCTGCCCTTCGCCTTGGCGGTCTCCTCCTCGGCCATGTTCAGCCAGCGCTCCCAGCGCTGCTTCATCGGCCCGATGAGCCCGCCGCCGACACCGACGATGAGGATGCCCGCGGCCGCGGCGAGCGCGGCGATCAGCACGGGCTGCGTGACGGTGGTGGCGATACCGGCCTGCCCGAGCGCCGCAATGGCACCCAGCACGACAATGCAGGCCCACACGATGGTGCCGACGGTCTTCCCGTACGAGACCGACGACAGCGCATTGGTGACGATGTCACGCACCACGTTGGCGACGGCCATGGCGACCACGATCAGGACGACCGCGACGATGCCGCGCGGCAGCCAGGCGACGATGCCGTTGATCATGTCGGAGACCGGGTTCGGCCCGAAGACGCCGAAGCCGAGCTGGAGCACGATCAGCATCAGGGCGACGTAGACGACCTTGCAGATGATCGCCGTGGTGTCGTACTTCGACCCTTCGAGCATCTTCGCCGAACCGGCCCGCTCGGCGAGCTTCTCCGACCCGATCTTGCGCAGGCCCCGGTCGAGCAGCTTGGTGATCATCTTGGCGATGAACCAGCCGATGACCATGACGACGATGAAGCCCAGCAGCTTCGGCACGAACTGGGCGACCTTCGACCACGCGTCGTTGAGCCCTTGAGTGAAGTTGACGGCGAGCGGAACGGTGCCGCCCGGAGAACTGAGATTCTGGATCATGAGTGGACCTCCACCCAGTGGGGCCGGACGCCGCAAGGCCGCGCCCGACGAGACGTGTCCCCCCTCGTTTTCCTGTGTCCCTCCGGCTTAACAGCCCCGCCGCCTCCCGGCCGCCCCACGTCCCCCATTGGCGTGACCCACCCCGCACCCCGATCCGCTACGCTGTTCTCGCGCCTTCGTAGCTCAGGGGATAGAGCACCGCTCTCCTAAAGCGGGTGTCGCAGGTTCGAATCCTGCCGGGGGCACCAGCCAAAAGGCCCCGGACCGATCTCGGTCCGGGGCCTTTGACATCTACAGCCGACATCAACGCGGACGGTCACTGACCACCGCGACGGGCCCTGAGCAGCCGATCCATGTGACTCATCACCTCACGTTGGGTGTCCTGGGTGACGTGCGCGTACACGCCATGGTGATGCTGATCTGGCGGGTCCCGAGGATCCCCATCCCGCTGCGGGTCGGACGTCGTACAGCGGGTGACGCCGATGCCGGCCGATTCGGACTGCGAGGGCCGAAGGCTGCGCAGGGAGGGCCCCTCCAAGGGGGATGGGTAGAAGTCGAGAGCCTCTTCCATAGTCCAGCGGCGCAGCTTCCGCGACGAACCAAGACGTCGCCGCCTCGATCTTCCGCTACAAACCCGCAGGCGGCGAGGAACGCACATCGGACGAGTCCACAGCCTTGGAGTGGCTTGACGCCCGACGAGGTCAGCGAGTACCTGTCCGAGGTCTACTCGCTCCGGCTCCTGGGTGCCCTCGACGGGTCGGGCCCGCACGTCCAAGCCATGACGGCAAGCGGCTGACGCCAGCGCGATAGAACTTTCCCTACTTCATCAAGACCGGCTGCGCTCCGCTCCGCCGGGCGCGCTCCCGGCTCCGCTGCCCTTCGCGCTCACGCCTTCGGCCCGCGCTACGGGCGCTACGCCGACGCGCGCCGATGTGGTTGGGGCGGGGCTGTGAAGCGGGCTACCGCACTTCTCAGCTCGTCTTCAAAGACGATGCCTCCGGCGGGGGATCGGCCGGCACCGGGAGCCGGGGGAAACGCTGCCGGGTGCGGATCCGTGGGTGGTTGCGAGTGCTCCCATCCCGTCCACCGTCGACCCAGGCAAAGCCGAGCAGACGCGCCCCACGGGGCAAAGTCGTTCGGGCAGTGGCCTACGGGACGGAAGCCAAGGTTCGGTGTGCTCAATGTCGCCGTTCGGTGCACTTGGCCGAGTGGAGCCAGCCATACTTTCCCGGACAACTAACCGGAGGCTTCCATGAATTGGTCAGCAGAACGCGCGTTCGAGTTCGAATCCCTGGTTCGCCAGATAATCGAGAACCTAGAACTTGGCCACATGGAGGAAACCCCTCTTCCGCGGGCCACAGGCCCTGATATCGAATTCTCAAGTTCCAATGTTCTGCACATTGTCGAATGCAAGATACCTGGCCCTCAGACAGACCGCCGAGTAAGAGAAATAATTCAGCAGCTTCATTTTTTTGATGAATCTTATATCGAGCAAGGCTGGACGACGAACTTGATCCTCGCCATACCGGATGTCGTGTCCACTTCCACGGCGTCGGCTTTGCACGAGGCGGGCATCACCGTCTGGGACGGGCCATGGGTTTCCCGTCAGGCGGACTTGGCGGGCTTGAGCAGCAAGGCCGCACAAGTCTTGGGTGAAGAATCCGAAGAGCCGCACAGCCCGGGTGACGAACGGGCGGCGGAGCAGCTGCTGAAAGATCAGGATGAGATCGAATCCTTGCTAGCGAGACTCGCCGAAATTCCTCCCGGCCCAAAATGGGCGGATTACCAAAATCTATGCCGGGAAATTTCTGCAGCCCTGTTCTCTCCACCCCTTTCGGCACCCCTGTGGGAACGAGGAAACTTCAGCAAAACCAATAGGCGCGATCTGATCCTACCGAATTACGCACTAGAAGGCCTGTGGGGGGATCTGCGAACCCGCTACCAGGCGGACTATGTGGTGATCGACGCGAAAAACTATTCCGGATCAATAAAAAAGGAGGAAGTTCTGCAGATAGCAAATTATCTGCAGAAAAACGGACTCGGCCTATTTGCCATGATTTTCACGCGCGTCGAGCCGAGCGAACAGCTAAACTATGTCTTACGTGAGCAGTGGATTCTGCATGACAAGATGATCGTCATTCTCACAGATTCGGATGTGCGGCAAATGCTCACGAATAAAAGAATGGGCGTGGATCCGGCAGAGGTAATCCGACAAAAAATCGAGGACTTCAGGGTCAGTCTTTAGCTGAGCCCGTCCGACACAGCATGCTCCGCGATCGGGGGCGAAGGGCGCCCAGGCGCTGCCAGCTCCGCTCCTCGGCGCATCATAAGCGCACCCGGGAGGTCGGACACACCTGCCATCAGCCAGTAGCCTGCGGCAGTCAGCCGTGGTGCACTTGGAGGCTTCGTGGAAGCTACTGCTCTCACCAGTCCCGACCGATTGTGGTCGGCGCAGCAGATCTTGATGCGCCCGAGCCCCAAACCAGCCGTAGCGGGGGTCTACGGGTGGCACTTCAAGCAGACACCCCACCATGACCTGGACGCTGGCCGTCTGCTCTACGTCGGCATAGCCCCGCGATACATGGCGAACAAGACCAGCTCGCAGAACCTGCGGAAGCGAGTGCGATACCACTACCGGGGCAATGCGGCCGGATCGACGCTGCGGCTCACACTCGGCTGCCTGCTCGGGCTTGAACTTCGCCGTGTGGGCAGCGGCAAGCGCATGACCTTCGGCAAGGCCGGGGAAACCACCCTCAGTCTGTGGATGGCAGAGAACGCGCGAGTGTGCTGGATCGAGCATGGCGAGCCGTGGGTACTGGAGTCGAAGCTCATCTCTGAACTTGACCTTCCGCTGAACCTGGACCAGAACCGCCACAACGCGTTCCACGGCCGCCTCAAGGACCTGAGGGCCGAAGCCCGCCAGCGGGCACGGGAGTTACCCATCAGCGCGTAGGTCGGCAGGTTGACATCTCCAGCTGACATCAACGGCGGCGAACGATGGCGCACCGAAGAGGCCTCAGCCGGAGCGGCGAGCCACCACCGAGCTCCATTTGAGCACGCCGCTCCGCGGGGAGATCGAACTCCTAAAGCGATATCGCAGTTTCGACTCCTGCCAGCGCTCAAGGCTGGCTCAGAGGAATGATCCTCTCGAACTGGTCCTTTGCTTGATCGCTGCCCGGTGGAATGCAAACACGCACAAGGGCAGCCGGGGCTGGACCGGTCCGGTTTCGTGCCAGACGCCATCGTGCTCTCGGCGTCGCTAGTGTGCAGGCATGACCGAGGTGGGGAAGGGCGGGAGACGGCCCAGGCAGCTGGCTCAGCTGGTCGATGTGTATGGGCTGTTGGACGAAGTGCGGCTGCGTCCGGGCATGTGGGTTCGTCGCGGTTCGTTGCTGGAGCTGGAATGCATGCTGTTTGGCTATGGGGTCGCCTTGGAGATTCACGGAGCCGAGGAAGACTTCGTCTTCCGGCAGCTGGGGCCCTTCTCCTCCTGGCTGTGGCCGCGGCTCGGCATGGCGCATGGGAGTCCGCTGGGCTGGGCGGCCGAGATCGAGCGGGCGGCAAAGGATGCCGACAGGCCGGCGCTCGAGCTGTTCTTCGACCTGCTGGATGAGTTCCGGGCCGATTCGTCACCCGGTGGTCGGTGACCGTTTGCCTCGCCGCACGCGGGTTCGCTGATCAGCGCTCGCCTGCCTGCCCCCGGTTCAGGAGATCCACGTCTGCCGGAACTCCTCGGCCGGGATGGGTTCCAGGCCGTCCTCTTCGGGGTGGAGAGACTGGTCCGTCAGGAAGCCGTGGTCGTCCTCCAGGTGGTCCCAGCTGTACCGGAAGAGATGGCCGTTCGGGGTGAGTTCGGCTTGCTTGACGGCGATCAGCTCGCCGTCGTCGGGCACGGCCTCGAAGTACCACAGGCCGCCGTCTTCGTCCGCGAAGCGGAAATGGTGCCTCACGGTGGCCGTCTCATCGAGAGATCGAAAATACGCCACGATCCCCGCTCTGATTCGCTCCTGGGAGGCCGGCTCGCCTTCGCTCGTCACGAGGCCACGCCGCCAATGCGCTGCCCGTGCAGCAAGAGAAGCGCGGCGACCGCGTTGGCCGAGCGGATGTCACCTCGGGCGACGAGGTCCGGGATCTTCTTCAGTGGCACCCATTCGCGGCGTGACGATTCGAAGTCGTCCAGGGGGATTTCACGTACCTGCTCGGCGGAGTCGGACCAGTACACGCGGTGGTGCGACGTCGAGATGCCCGGCATCGGGTCGACCGCCAGGAGCAGCCGCATGGGGCCGGGGCGCCACCCCGTCTCCTCCTCGAACTCGCGCGCTGCCGCTGCCGCCGGATCCTCACCCTCCCCGGTTCCGCCGGACGGCAGCTCGTATCCCCACGCGTCGGTGATGAAGCGGTGACGCCACAGGAGCAGCACCTCGTTGGCCTCATTGACCACCGTTGCGACGGCGACGGGGCGGAGGCGGATCACGGTGTGGTCGAGGTGCCGGCCGTCGGGGAGTTCGACGTCGGCCATGTTCACCTGCACCCACCGATTCTCGTACACGGTCCGCTCGCCGAGGTTCCGCCACACTGACACGCTGCCGCCTCTCGTCGGGTACGCCTCCCATCCGACCACAGGGTCTACAGCGGGATGCGGAGGGTGTCGTCCAGGCGGCCGACGACATCGCCGACCGTGTGGCTGCGCGTCGCCGCGAGGCTTCGCCTGACGCCGGCGAGCCGGTCGTACAACCGGTGCGATTCCATGCCTTGCACGGTGTCGAGCATCCGGCTCGCCGTTCCGGCCGCCCGGTCCACCTCACCGGTCCGTAGCTGGCAGTCGGCAAGGGTGGCCAGTCGATGGACCCGGCCGCGGGCGTGAGCCTGAATGTTGACCGCCGACTCCGCGTACCTGTGCGCCGGTCCCGTGTCGCCGAGGCGCATGAGGGTGTCGGCGAGGGCCGTCTCCAACAGACCCGGCTGCACATACCCGGTCTCGGCGGGCTCCTCCTCGGGCCGAATGAGCCCGGCAGCCGTCTCCGCCTGCTTCATCGCCCGATGCGCGCCCACGTGATCTCCCATACGGGCGAACGCCTTCGCCTGCATCGCGTGCAGATCGCAGGCGAGCGCCGGAGAGATCGCGTGCCCGGCCGTCCTGAGCCCGGCTTCGGCGAAGGCCACTGCCTGCCGGTACTCGCCGAGATAGAGCGCGTGATTCACGAGGAGCGCGACCACGTACCCGCCGAACGCGCGGTCTCCCGACGCCTTCGCGAGGCGCAACGCCTGGTGGTAGTAACGCTGGGCGAGCCCCTGCGCGTTCGAGTCGTAGGCACAGATCCCGGCGACGGCGACCAGCCCGCCCACCGCTCGATGCAGTTCACGTCCGGTGCTGTCGGTGTACGTGCCCCGCATGAGGGGTGCGGTGTCGTGGACCAGGAATCGCAGTACGCGGCCACGCGTCGCCACGCCGCCAGCCTTGCGGTACATCTGCTCGTAATGGTTACGGGCGGTCCGCAGTTGCTCGACGTCGGGAGGCCCGACGCGAATGGTGCCGCGGCTGGACACATCGATGTCGTCCGGCGGGTTCTCCCACTCCCACACCGGGCCGACCGCGGGGAGCCCGGTTATCACCGGCGCCTGTTGCAGGTCCTCCCGTTGTTGGTGGTCACCGCGCCAGAGAGCGGTGGCCCTGCCGATGAACCCGCCGAGCGGTGTGCCGGCGGGCAGCGCGGACGCCTTCCCCATGCCGATGTCGTCCAGCGTCAGACGTCGGCCGATGTGCGCGCCGAGGACGTCGGCGATCAGGTCGGGCACACGTCCCCGTGGGTGTTGGCCCCGCAGCCATCGGATGACGGAGCTGTGGTCGTACTTCATACGCAGTCCCTTGGCCGCCCCGGCCTGATTGACGCGCGCGGCCAGGCCCTTGCGGGACATGCCCGACTCGTCGAGCAGCGCGTCGAGCAGGGTGTTGGGTTCCATGGTGTGTGTCCCCCGGATCACTCAGTGGGGCAAGCGTAGGGAGATCCGGTTCGCACAGTGTGTGAAGTCTCCAATGCGGCACGGCAGTTGCGCACACTCCCGCGGCTCCCGGCCAGGGCGAACGATACGAGCATGGAACGCCTCACCTCGTCGTCAGTTCCGCCGACCGAGTCGGACGCCGGCAGACGGATCCTCGACTGGCTCGCCCGCGCGTGTGCCGACCCTGCCACCGCCCACACCGAGTGGCACGCTCGTGCGGTCGCGCTTCTGCCCACGGGTCGGCGCTTCGCGGCCGCACGCATCCCCGCTCAGGTTGTGCATGCTGCCGTGAGCGCCGACGCCGATCTCCCTCGCACCTCCGCCGCCCTGGCCTCGCTCTTGGACGGTCCCGTCATCCATGACCACGGCGGCAGGTTGTTCTACGCACTCGTGCCGTGCACGGCATCCCGTGGCTGGACCGAAAACTCGGGCGCGGTGCTGCTCGGCCGGGACAGCTATCTCGGGGTCCCGCACATCGGCAGGCGCCGTCCCCCTGGCACCTACTGGGCCGTGGCGCCTCGTGGAGCCGGTGACCTGTGCGCGGTTGGCGCGGTCTCCGAACTCGTGACAACCGGCAGGATGCGGCTGTCTGCCGCATGACCGTGCCACCACCGCCCGTACGTGATCTGTCCGTCGAGCAGTACGCGGGCCGCGCCTGCTGCTGGTGCGGCGCCCGGCTCCTGCACGGTGCCGTCAGCGCGGGAATCGCGCGCGGTCGCGTCGGGGCGCACGTCCTCGACGCAGAGGTCTACGCGTGCCCGCTGTGCGCGCCCGAGCGTGCAGCCCCAAGTCGCTTACCCGATACCGGCGACCCCGAACGAGAGCCTCGGCCCGGCCGGGCCGACCGTCCAACGACATGGAGGCCAGTGTGACCACCCCGCGAAACCCGGGCCCCGACCCGGGCCCGACGCCGCAACCGCCCCACACCGGGCCTGTCCCCGTGATGGCTCGCCTGCTCGTCTCCGACCCGACGTTCATGAGCTGCCGCAGTACCGTCCTGGACGCCAACCCAGGCATGCTCGCCGACATGGCCGGTCGCATCGTCGAGGAAGCGATCAAGTTCGTCGCCGCGTGCGCGAAGAACCCGGGATCCGGGCTCGCGCCGTCCCGCATCGTCGACGAGGGGTGGCACGCGCTGCTCCTGCACAGCGCTCCGTACGCGGACATGTGCGCACGACTCGGCGGCTTCGTGCACCACTACCCCGGCTACGACCCCACGCACCACGACCCGCCCCGGAGTGCACGATCCGGCCCATGCCCTACCCGCAACCACCCCTACTCTGACGACGGAGGTGCCACATGAACGAATGGATCGACCCCCGGTACGCGGCTCTCGTCGCCGCATGGAAGCGCTCGCAGCAGCCGGAGTCACGGGACCCGGCCCCGAAACCCGTTCGCGGCTTCGTGACCCCCGGGAAGCGCTGAAGGAACCGTCGGCGGGCAAGCGCGCCGCACCACACGCGAACCGGCCGAGCACATAGCCTCAGAAGTTGCTCAAGGCTTTCCGCTGCACGTACCGCGAAGCCACATGGTCTGTCACCGTCGTCCCACGGCGCCACGGGGCTGCACATCCGTAGACCCCGGAGCCGGTCGACAGGGGGGGGCACATGTTCGCAGTGTCGGGGCTGGGCGAGGTCTTTTCCGTGCTCGTGGCGGTTACCACCGTCGTCGGGCTTGGCGTGCTCGCATATCGGCGGTTCGGGGCGCGGAAGCGGTAACGGGGGCCAGGCGTGGCGGGGGATGACAGCCAGGCCGTCATCCCCCGCCACAGTCCGTCGGTCAACACCCCACCGTCGCCCCGGAACCCCCCGCCCCGTTTATTCGCTGTTTAGCGCGGACTCGCACAGTGGGGTGCTCAAGAGGCCGAGGAGACGAGCGGCCGGGACTGCGACGGAAACGGGTGACCTCATGAGCAAGACGCTGCACATCAAGACGCTCAAGTGTGTCGAGCAGGAGGACTGGACGATCGACGACAGGATCGTGATCTACGTGAACGGCCGGCCCACCAACGGGGCCGCGTTCGACGACGGTCAGACGCGCTTCATGGACACCAAGGTGGACTTCAAGCAGGAGGCCGTCGTCAAGCTCGTGGAGATCGACGACGCCGATGCCGACGACGTCCTGGGTGTGCACACGATCCGCAGCGGTTCCGGCGTCCTGGAGTTCACGCGCGACGATGCGCACTATGAGATGTCCTACGAGGTCGTAGGGGGCTGAATCGGTAGCGCCGGGGCCGCCGCCGGCGGCCCCGGCGCCCGCTCACGACCTCTGTCGCAGCGCCCCCACCCCCCGCAACACCCGATCCGCCCTCTCCCGCAGCTCCGGATGTGCCAGGACCGTGTTGCGGAGGCCGCGGACGGGGCGGCGCCAGAGGCGGTGGGCGGTGGCGGCGGGGTGGGGGCGGGTCGCGAAGCCCTCGGCGACGCGGAGTTCGCGGGTCTTGAGCCAGTCCTTGTACTCCTTCTCGCCGCGGCCCCAGTCCATCAGGCGGATGCCCTGGCGCCCCGCCGCCTCGACCATGCGCAGGTGCATGAGGAGGCCGGGCGAGTAGTAGGAGAACTCGGGGTCGTACGCGGTGAACCACGCCGCGAAGACCGTCCGGGACGTGGGGCCGAAGTGGGCCGCGACCGGGCGGTCGCCCGCGTAGACGACCGAGAGGACGCCGGTGAAGTGGTCCTCGCGGACCTGGTAGAGGTGGTCGACCAGCTGCACGATCCACGGGCGTGCGAAACGGTCCATGCGGCCGGTGCGGCGGTACTGGGCCGACTTCCAGCGCATCAGCCGGCGCAGCACCGCCGGGTCCCGCTCGTCGTAGACGAAGCGCATCTCCCCGACGTTGCGGGTCAGGCGGCGTTCCTTCTTGAGCGTCGTCTTGGCCTGGCCGGGGTACGTCGCCCGCAGCCACTCCGCGTACGACTCGTGGCCGCCGTCCTTGAGGTCGAGGACCGGGGAGGCGAAGGTCCCGGTGACGTAGCGGCTGAAGGGCTTCTGCTCCTCCACGAGGTGGTCGAACTCGAAGACCGACAGGCCGCAGGCGCGCAGGAGTTGGCGGGTGTCCCAGGTGACGCCCGGCCGATGGACGAGCGCCTGGCAGTCGGAGAGGCCCATGCCGATGGCGCGGCCGATTCCCGCGGGGCCCTTCTCGTACGGGAGGAAGCCGACGGGTTCACCGCCCTCGCGGAGGACCGCGACGTGCGCACGGCCCTTGAAACGGGCGACGCCCGCCGCGAACTCCGGTGACAGGAACGGATTCTGGTAGTCCGGCGCGTGCTCCATCGTCTCGTGCCAGGCCGACCGCAGGGACGCGCTGAGCTCGTCGGCTCTGTACGTCGTGATGTTCACCGTCGGTTCGACCGCCCCTCGCCGCGGGCGCGCGGACCACCGGTACCCGGATACGTGCGTCGATACGTGAGCATGGCGCTCATGGGCCCCCCTCTTCCCCCATGGGGCTCAAAGGTCGCGAAACAGTACGCACGCTGTCAAGAGTGCTTCGGGACCTACGAGTTGATCCTCACGTGGACGTGCATGTCGTGCCAGCCGTCGGTGTGCAGCGCCGAGCTGCGCCGGGTGCCCTCCAGCGGGTAGCCGGACTTGACCGCCACCCGGCAGGAGGCCTCGTTGCGGGTGGAGTGCAGCAGGTCGAGGCGGTGGAAGCCGGTGTCGGCGGCCCAGTCGGTGAGCGCGGCGACGGCCCGCGGGGCGACGCCGGCGCCGCGGGCCTCCGGCAGCACCCAGTAGGCGATCTCCCCGCAGCCGTCGAGGCCGTTGATGTCCTTCAGCGCGATCCGGCCGAGCGGCGCGCCGTCGGCGGTCCGCGTCACGAGCCACTGGCCGGACGTCTCGCGCCGCCAGTTCTCCCGCGCCGCCGCCACCCAGGCCCGCGCCTCCTCGTCGGTGCGCATGGTGCGCGCGTGCCAGTAGCGGATGTCGGGGTCGCTGAACGCGGTGCGGACCGTCGTCGCGTCCGCCAACTCGAGGGGGCGGAGGGCGAGTTCTCCGTCCGTCGAGCGGAGGGTGGGCTGGGGTGCGGACGACAGGGTGCCCGGCGGGATCACGGGTTCTATCTCGAACGGCATGATCCGCATCATGGCCGGGCCCCGCCGCCCGCGCACCCGGATTCCGGGCCCCGGCACCGAGTGGAGGGTCAGTCCCGGGTGCGGACCGGCGCCGTCTCCGGCAGCCGCCACACGCACAGCGCGCTGGCGAGACCGGCGAGCGCCATGTATCCGGCGAGGTACCAGGGCCGGTCCCCGCCCGCGTCGACCAGGAGCGTCGCCACGAAGGGCGAGGTGCCCGCGAAGATCACGCCGTTGATCTCCCGGACGAAGACGAGCCCGCTGTAGCGGACCTCGGTCGGCAGCGACTCGGCGTAGAACGTGCCGGTGACCGCGAAGATCGAGTTCAGCATCAGGGCGAAGGCGATGGTGATCGCGAGGTAGATCAGCCACGGCTCGCGCGTGTCCACCAGCCAGAAGAACGGGTACGCGAAGAGCGTGATCGCGACCGCGCCGCCGATCATCACCGGCTTGCGCCCGACCCGGTCGGAGAGCGCGCCCGCCAGCGGGATGGTGAGGATCGAGACGGCGGACGCGATGGTGATGCCGAGGACCGACGTGCCGGAGGACAGGCCGAGCTGGTTGGTGAGGTAGCTGGGCAGATAGCCCTGGATCGCGTACGAGGCGATGGCGGTGGCGCAGCCGGAGCCGATGAGCAGGGCGATCGCCTTGGGGCGGGCCTTGATCGCGGCAAGCACGGGGAGCTTCTCGCGCTTCCCGCTGTCGCGGGCCTCCTCGAACTGCTCGGTCTCGGGCGCCGCGTTGCGGATGAGCAGCGCGATGACGACGACGAGCGCGCTGGCCAGGAACGGGATGCGCCAGCCCCAGCTGAGGAAGTCGTCCTCGGGCAGCGTCGAGACAGCGGCGACCGCGCCGGAGGCGATGACGACGCCGATGAACTCGCCCGCGCCGGGCAGCGAGCCGTAGAACCCGCGCTTGTCCTCCTGCGCGGCCTCCGTCGACATGACGT
Source organism: Streptomyces sp. SDT5-1 (assembly GCF_052245995.1). Classification (NCBI taxonomy): domain Bacteria; kingdom Bacillati; phylum Actinomycetota; class Actinomycetes; order Kitasatosporales; family Streptomycetaceae; genus Streptomyces; species Streptomyces sp. SDT5-1. Next base: position 3,919,843 of record NZ_CM125963.1, read on the forward strand.
ACGCGCCGCCCAGCTCGGCGCCGACGCCGAAGCCCTGCATCATCCGGCACAGCACGAGCAGGACCGGGGCCCAGATGCCGATCGAGTGGTACGTGGGCAGGAAGCCGATGGCGAGCGTGCCGACGCCCATGAGGACCACGGTGAGGATCAGGACGGGCCGGCGTCCGATGCGGTCGCCGAGGTGGGCCAGGACGAGACCGCCGATGGGGCGCACGGCGAAGCCGAGGCCGAAGGTCGCGAACGAGGCGAGGGTCGCGGCGAACGGCGAGACGTCCGGGAAGAAGACCTTGTTGAAGACCAGCGCGGCCGAGGCGCCGAAGAGGAAGAAGTCGTACCACTCCAGGATCGAGCCGACGACGCTCGCGGCGGCGGTGCGGCGCTGCCGGGTGCGGGCGCTCATCGCCGCCCCTGGTGCGGACTCCTTGCGGGTGGATGCGCTCGTCGTCGGGCTCATCTCACTCCCTTTCACACTGATTCAGGACGGTTCACGACCCCCGTGTTGCAACATATGCACGCCTGTTGCGCAAGGGCTGCTAATGTTCTTCACGGCCCCAGCGGGATGTCAATGGAGGGACGGCGAATGTCCGGTAAGGCGATCTGCATCGGCGAGACGATGGCGCAGGTCACCCCGGCCGACGGCCTGGGTATCGAGCACAGCCGCGAACTGCGGCTCGCGGTCGCCGGCGCCGAGTCGACCGTGGCCCAGTACCTCGCCGACCTCGGGCACGAGTCGGCCTGGGTGAGCCGGGTCGGGGACGATCCGTTCGGCCGCCGGATCATCGCCGCGGTCGCCTCGCGCGGCGTGGACGTCGCCGGTGTGCTCGCCGATCCGGCCGCGCCCACCGGCGTGTACTTCAAGGACCCGGGGCCCGACGGCACGCGTGTGCACTACTACCGGGCGGGCTCGGCCGCGTCCCGGATGACCGCGGCCGACGCGGACCGCGTGGACCTGACCGGCGTACGGCTGCTGCACCTCACCGGGATCACCCCGGCCCTCTCGGACGGCTGCGCCGAGCTCGTGGACGCCCTGCTGCGGCGGGCGGCGGAGAGCGGGACGCTCGTGTCGTTCGACGTCAACCACCGGCCCGCGCTGTGGAGTTCACGCGACAAGGCGGCGGAAACGCTGCTCGCGCTCGCCCGCCGCGCCGACGTCGTGCTCGTCGGGCGCGACGAGGCCGAGGCGCTGTGGGGCACCGCCACCGCCGAGGACGTACGCGACCACCTCGCGCCGCACGGAACGCTCGTCGTCAAGGACGGGGACGTCGGCGCCACCGAATTCACCGCCGCCGGGAGCGAGTTCGTGGCGGCGCCCGCCGTCGACGTCGTCGAGGCCGTCGGCGCGGGGGACGCCTTCGCGGCCGGGTATCTGGGCGGCCTGCTCGACGGGTCCGCGCCCGCCGAGCGGCTCGCGCTCGGGCACCGGCTCGCCGGGCGGACCCTGCGCAGCATCGAGGACTACGTGCCCGCCACCGGCCCCGACACGGCCGATGCGACCGGCGAAGGACACTGATCCCATGTCTCAGACCGTCCGTCGCGCCATCGACATCCTCGAGTTCATCGCCCGCCGCCCGCGCTCCCAGACCGAGGTCGGCGAGCACCTGGGCGTGCACCGCTCCACCGCCCTGCGCATCCTGGAGTCCCTCAACGAGGGCGGCCTCGCGCGCCGCCTCCCCGACGGCCGGTACGCGGTCGGTCACCGACTCGCGGGCCTCGCCCACCTCGCCCTGGAGCAGTTCGGGCTCAAGGACGTCGCGGGCGAGCACCTGCGGCTGCTCGGCGAGCGCTGCGGGCACACCGTGCACCTCGCCGCCCTGGAGGGCGAGCGGATCGTCTACGTCGACAAGGTGGACCCCGTCGACGGCGTGCGCCTCTACTCGCAGATCGGCCGCCCGGTCACCCTGCACACCGCGGGCGTCGCCAAGGCGATCCTCGCGTACGTGCCCCGGGAGCGGGCCGACGAACTGCTCGCGGAGTGCGACTTCGCGCCGCACACCACCACGACGATCACCGACCCCGACGCCTACCGCAAGGCCCTCGCCGAGACCAGGACCCGCGGCTGGGCCGTCGACGACGGCGAGTACGAGGACTTCGTGAACTGCGTCGCCGTCCCCGTGCGGGACAGCAGCGGCGAGGTCGTCGCCGCCGTGTCCGTCACCGCGCTCAAGGCCAGGGCCGACCTGGGCGCGCTCGAGTCCGACGTGCTGCCCGACCTCATGACCACCGCCGACACGATCTCCAAGGAGCTGGGATGGCGTCCGTAACGTTTGATGAGCTGTTCGCCGGGGTGCCCGTCATGGCGATCCTGCGCGGCATGCCCGCCGACAGGTCCGTCGAACTCGCCGTACGGGCCTGGGACCTGGGCATCGAGTGCGTCGAGGTTCCCGTGCAGACCGAGGAGGCGGCGCGGGTGCTCGGCGCGGTCGTCGCGGCGGGCGCCGAGCGCGGCAAGCCGGTCGGCGCCGGCACGGTCACCACGGCCGAGCGGCTCGGGTGGGCGGTGGACGCGGGCGCCGCGTTCACGGTGGCGCCCGGGTTGGACGTGGAGGTGGCGCGGGCGAGCGTCGCGGCGGGGCTTCCGCATCTGCCGGGTGTCGCCACGGCCACGGACGTGCAGGCCGCGCGGGCGATCGGGCTGACCTGGCTGAAGGCGTTCCCGGCGAGCGTGCTCGGGGTGGACTGGTTCCGGGCGATGCGGGGGCCGTTCCCGGAGGTGCCGTTCGTCGCGACGGGCGGCATGGACGCGGGGAACGCTGCCGCTTATCTGGCGGGTGGGGCGTCGGTGGTCGCCGTTGGTTCGGCGTTGGAGGATGAGGCCCAATTGCCTTTGCTGGCCGAACTGTTGCGGTCACCCGTGTGAGCGTCACGGGGCTCTGCCCCGGGCCCCGCGCCTCAATCGCCGGCGGGGCTTGATGTACCGAACCGTGCTCAGCCATATCGAAGGACATGCCATGAAGATCACCTCGCTCACCACCTACCTCGTCGCTCCCCGCTGGCTCTTCCTCAAGGTGGAGACCGATGAAGGGATCACGGGCTGGGGGGAGCCCGTCGTCGAGGGGCGGGCGCACACCGTGGCCGCCGCCGTCGACGAGTTGAGCGACTACCTCGTCGGGAAGGACCCGCTGCGCATCGAGGACCACTGGCAGGTCATGACGAAGGGCGGGTTCTACCGGGGCGGGCCCGTTCTGTCGTCCGCCGTGTCCGGCATCGACCAGGCCCTGTGGGACATCAAGGGCAAGTTCCACGGCGTCCCGGTGCACGACCTGCTGGGCGGCGCCGTCCGCGACCGGATGCGGATGTACTCGTGGATCGGTGGCGACGACCCGAGCGAGGCCGCCGAGCACGCCGCGCAGCGGCTCGAGCAGGGCTACCGGGCCGTGAAGATGAACGTCGGCGGGCGCATGCGGCTCCTGGAGACGTCCCGCGAGATCGACGCGGTCGTCGAGCGCGTGGCCTCCGTGCGGGACGTCCTCGGCCCGGACGGCGGTGTCGCGGTCGATTTCCACGGGCGTACGTCCCCCGCGCTCGCCAAGCAGTTGGCGCGGGCCCTGGAACCGCTGCGGCCGATGTTCATCGAGGAGCCGCTGCTGCCGGAGCTCACGGCGCAGTACGGCGAGTTCACGGCGTCGACGTCCCTGCCGGTCGCCACGGGTGAACGGCTGTACTCCCGCTGGGACTTCGACCCGGTGCTGCGGTCCGGGATCGCGCTCGCACAGCCCGATCTTTCGCACGCGGGCGGCATCTCCGAGACGCGGCGGATCGCGGCGCAGGCCGAGGTGCACGGGGTGGGGCTCGCGCCGCACTGCCCGCTCGGGCCGATCGCGCTCGCGGCGTGCCTCCAGGTCGACTTCGCGTCGCCGAACGCGTTCATCCAGGAGACCAGCCTCGGCATCCACTACAACGTGGGCTCCGACCTCGGCGACTACCTCGTCGACACGTCCGTCTTCGACTTCGACTCCACGGACGGGCACATGGCGCGGCTCACCGCGCCGGGGCTCGGCATCGAGGTGGACGAGCAGGCCGTGATCAAGGCGGCGGAGTCCGGCCACCGCTGGCACAACCCGGTGTGGCGCCACGCGGACGGCTCTTTCGCCGAATGGTGATCACGCCCACGGGGCTGGGTATTTCAAGCCCCTGCGGCGATTGAGCAGCGGGGTCCGGGGCGGAGCCCCGCGGCCTCGACCACGGGCTACCGGAGCTCCTCCGGGCACGGCGTGCCACGCGGCAACTGGTACGGCGCCGCGAGGCGGTACGTGCCCGGCTTCGGGGCCAGCAGTTCCGTCCACGCGTCGCCCGCTTCGTCCTTCTCCGTCTCGATCAGGCAGCCGTGCGCGTTCGCGTACCGCTTGGGAAGCGTGTCGTCGGACTTCCTGGCCCGCTTCGACGCCTCCGTCTCCTTGGGCGCACCGAGGCTCTTGCCCTTCGCGTCGACGACCGAGAGCCACGGCGAGTACGGGATGCGGATGAGGACGCGGCCGGGGCGGGTCACCTCGATGGTCAGCTCGCCCTGTTCCGCCGCGTCGACGACCGCGTGCGGCTCGGCGAGCGGGGTCGGGTCGGTGACGGCGAACAGCTGCCAGTTGGCGTCGCCCCACACCTGCTTGAGGTACGGAAGGCCGCGCTGGACGAGCTGGCGTTCGCGCTCGGCGCCCTTGCCGTCCGGGGCGTCCTTGGGCAGCACCACGTAGTGCACGGCCCAGCGGCGCAGCCACTCGCGGTAGTTCGCCGAGTTGAGGGTGTCGTCGTAGAAGAGCGGGTTGCGCTCCATGTCGGCCTGCCGGTTCCAGCCGCGCGCCAGGTTCACGTACGGGGCGAGCGCCGAGGCCTCGCGGTGCGAGCGAGCGGGGACCACCTCGACGCGCCCGTGCTCGGCGCGGACCTCCTGCAACTCGTTCACGAGCGGCGCGAGTTCGCGCGCCCAGGACGCGGCGGGCGTCGTGCGGACGACGTCGTCGACGGACTTGAAGCCGATCCACGCGTTGAAGGCGACGAACGCGACCACGGTGACGTACCACTGACGGGAGCGCGGCACCGTGAACGGCAGCGCCGCGAGCAGCGCGACGCCCGCGAACAGCATCGGGAGCCGCGTGATGTTGGAGCCGATCTGCGAGCTGATCAGCCACACCAGGAGCACGGAGAGCGTGTAGACGGCCGCCGTGATCCGGACCGTCAGCCAGCTCCTGGGCACGAGGACGTACGTGAGGACGCCGTACGCCATCGGCAGCAGCGCCGACCAGAACGACATCGGCTGCGTGCCGGAGAACGGGAACAGCCACGCCGACAGCGCCACGACGGCGGTCGGCGCGAGCCCGAGCGCGTACGCACCCGGGCGCCGCTTCTGGAGGAAGAGGGCCACCGCGACGAGACCGACGAAGAGGCCCGCCACCGGCGAGCAGGCGGTCGCGATGCCCGCGAGCGGCGCGGCGACGGCGGCCTTCGCCCACCGCTTGTGCCGCCAGCGGTACGGCCAGCAGAACACGGCGGCCGTCGCCGCGAGGCCGAACATCATGCCGAGGCCGAACGTCACGCGCCCCGACGCCGCGTTGCACAGCAGCGCGAAGACACCGGCGAGCGCGGGCCACAGCGGCTTGGCGACCACTCGCGTACGGATCAGGATCATGGTGAGCAGCGCCGCCGACAGCGTGCCCGCGCCCATCATCGTGGTGCGCACGCCGAACACCGACATCAGATACGGCGAGACCACGCTGTACGACACCGGGTGCATGCCGCCGTACCAGGCGAGGTTGTACGCGGAGTCGGGGTGCCGGCCGACGAACTCGGCCCAGGCGTCCTGCGCCGCGAGGTCCCCACCACTGTTCGCGAACGTGAAGAACCAGATGAGGTGGAGGAGCGCGGCCGCGGTGGTGGCGAGGGTGACGGGGTGCCGGACGAAGCTCTTCAGGCGGACGCCGGCGGACCGGTCATGAGCCCGTATTCGCGTGCGGCCCGCGCCCGAACCCGAGTCCGTGTCGTCGGCGCTCGTCGGCTCCGCTGTGGCCACTGCTGACACTCCCGTACGCCCATGTGCCGTTGTGAAAGTCCCGGTCTCGCGACGCTAGCACGGCGTCCGCGCACGGGCGCCGTGGGAGGCGGGCGGGTGCCTGCCTCCCACGGGGTGCCCGGAGGGCGTCAGCCGACGCGGGTCAGCTTCGCGCCGAACCCGGGCTCGGTGAGGCTCTTCTGGAGGGCCACGGGGACCTCCACGGCGCCGCCCTCGCCGTCGCCGACCTCGAGCACGCCGACCTGGTCGCCGGGCTTGCCGGTGTGCGGCACCGTCTTGCCGTCCTGGTCCGCGAGCTGGAGGTGGACGGTCTTGCCCGCCCAGCCGACGGCCTTGACGTCCTTGGTGACCGTGATCGGGGTGTGGCCGCCGAGCTGGTCGTCGACGTAGCCGACGACGTCGCCCTTCTTCAGGACCGTCGACGAGGTGACGGCGTCCTGGGCGGCGATCATCGCGGTCTTGCTGACCGCGTTGACCGTGTCGATGATCGGCGCCTTGTGCTGGCCGAGGACCGCGCCGACGACCGTGACGGTCTCGCCGCCGGTGTCCTTGGTGGCGGCGAACAGCAGGTTGCCGCCGGCCTTCGTCGTCGTGCCGGTCTTGATGCCGATGGCACCGTCGTACGGCACGAGGCGGTTGTAGTTGGTCCACTTCTTGCCGGACGGGTCGGTCCAGGTGGGCAGCTTGGTGATGTCGGTGAGCGCCGGGATCTGCACCAGCTCGTTGCCCAGCTTCACCTGGTCCTCGGCGGTGGAGACGGTGCTCTCCTTGAGGCCGGAGGGGTCGGTGTAGGTGGTGTTCTTCATGCCGAGCTTCTTCGCGGTGGCGTTCATCTTCTTGACGAACGCCTCCTCGGAGCCGGCGTCCCAGCGGGCCAGCAGCCGCGCGATGTTGTTCGCGGACGGGATCATGATCGCCGAGAGGGCGTCCTTCTCGGAGATCTTGTCGCCCTCCTTGACGGTGTTGAGCGTCGACTCGTTCTGCCCGTCGGCGTCGTAGCCGCCCTCCTTCTCGGCGGTGGCGTCGATGTCGATGGACGGGCCGTCCGCGCCCTGCTTCAGCGGGTGGTCCTTGAGGATGATGTACGCCGTCATGGACTTGGCGACGGACCCGATCGGCACAGGCGTCTGCTTGCCGAAGTGGTCCATGGTCCCGATCCCCTGGACGTCCATCCAGCCCTGGCCCTCGCCGGGCCACGGCAGGGAGGCCTTGTCGCCGTCGAACGTGTACGTGGCGTCGGCGGTGAGGGCGAGCGTCGGGGTGGGCAGCGGGCGGACGGCCTGCACGACCGCGAACACGATGACCAGCAGGATGACGATCGGCGTCCACACCTTGACCCGGCGCACCACGGTGCGGACGCGGGTCTCCGGGGGCGGCGGGGTGTTGGTCAGCTCCGCGAGCAGGTCGAGCGGGGGCTTCGGCGGGAGCGGCTGCTGCGTGGTCCGCTCCGCGGGCTCCACGGTGGGCTGCGGCTCGGCCTCCGGGGGCAGTTCCTTGCCCTCGTCGAGCGACTTGAGCGGCACGAACTTGCTGCTCTTCGCCGTGCCGGCGGCCTTGAGCGTGGTGGTCGGCTGATCCACGGGCGGCGCGACAGCCTTGAACACAGCGGTGGGCTGATCGCCCCCACCCTGGACGTCGGCGTCGGCCTTGGGCTCGGCGTCGGGCTTGCTGCCGGCGTCGGACTTGGCGCCGCTCTTGGGCGCGGCGTCGGGCGACTTGGCGCTGTCGGCGGACTTGGCGTCGGCCTTGGGCGCAGCGTCCGTAGCGGACTTGGCGTCGGCCTTGGGCGCAGCGTCCGTAGCGGACTTGGCGTCGGCCTTGGGCGCAGCGTCCGTAGCGGACTTGGCGTCGCTCTCGGGCTCGGCGTCGGACTTGCTGCCCGCTTCGGTCTTGGGCTCGGCGTCGGCCGACGTGCCGCCGTCGGCGGACTTGGCGTCGGACTTGGGCTCGGCGTCCGAAGCAGACTTCGCGCCGTCCTTGGCCGTGGCCTCCGCGCCCGTAGCGGACTTGGCGTCGCTTTCGGGCTCGGCGTCGGCCGACTTGCCGTCGTCGGCGGACTTGGCGTCGGACTTGGGCTCGGCGTCCGAAGCAGACTTCGCGCCGTCCTTGGCCGTGGCCTCCGCGCCCGTAGCGGACTTGGCGTCGCTTTCGGGCTCGGCGTCGGCCGACTTGCCGTCGTCGGCGGACTTGGCGTCGGACTTGGGCTCGGCGTCCGAAGCGGACTTCGCGCCGTCCTTGGCCGTGGCCTCGGGCTTGTCGCCGTCGGACGCGGCACCAGCCGCACCGGCGACACCAGCGGCAGCCTTCGCCCCGTCGCCGACAGGCTCGGCGTCGTCGGCCGGCTCGACGTCCGTCTCGGACTCACCGGACTCGGCGTCGCCCTCGGGCGTCTCGTCACCGGCAGGCTTGGCGCCGCCCTTGGGCGCGGCGTCCTCAGCGGGCTCGGCGTCCGCCTCGGGCTTCTCGGCGTCGGCGGCAGGCTTCGCATCGGCGTCGCCCTCGGGCTCACCGTCGTCCACAGGCTCGGCCTCGGCCTTGGGCGCCGCACCGCGCTTGGGCAGGGCGGACGCCTCGGCGTCGGCCTTGGGCGGGACCTCGCGCTTGGGCAGCCCCGAAGCGGCGGGCTTGCCGTCGGAGGCGGACGGTTCCGGGTCGTCCGGGTTTGCGGGTGCAGACGGGTTGGGGGGCTCGTCCCCCGACACCCACGCCGCGACCGCCGCGCGGAGCCGCTCGTCGCCCGTGTCGTCCGTGGACGCCGCGTCGCGGACCGAGAAGACGGCCGTCTCCTGGTCCACGCCGGACGGCTCCCGCGACACCGCGAGACGCGGATCCGCCTTCTGCTCACCCGAACCCGACTTGTCGGGGGTCCCCGCCACCGATGCCTCCTCGACCGATCAACCACTCAACCACTTGCCACCGGACAGCCTGTCCGAACCATGTACCAGTGTCCTGTGTGCGGGCTTAACCCACGTGGTAGACGAGAACGACATACCTGTAGGTTCCCGCCCAAAGCCCCCACGCACTCTCGACAGACCAATGTGAGAGGGGTCACCCTGTCATTCATCCACGCGGGGAGGCATGGATGGGCAGGAGCCGCAGAACACTTCCGGAGGAGCTTCTGCTGCTCGCTCTGGACCCGGCCACGGGTACCACAGCGCAGCCGCAGTCGCTCGACCTAGGTCTGGCCGGAGCACAGCTAGTAGAGCTGGCGCTGGCCGGACGGATAGCCCCAGACGGGGATCGTATCGCCGTGGTGGCACCACGGCCGACCGGAGATCCGACACTGGACTGCGCGTTGGAGTTGCTGCGAAGGCGTGGCGCTCCCGTACGGGCCGTCCACTGGATTGGCGGGCCACGTCTAGGGCTGCGCCAGACCTACCTCTCGCACCTGGAGCGGTGCGGCATGGTGCATGCCGTCGCCGGCCAGATGTGCGGGGTGCTGCCGACGACTCGCTATCAGGCGACGGACACGGCGATCAGCCGGGAGATCAGGGCCCGGCTGGACAGTGCGATCCGCACCGGGGTCCCACCGGACCCACGGACCGCGGCGCTCGCCGCGCTGGCCCACGCGGTCGGTCTCGGCAAGCACCTGTATCCGGGCAACGAGGGCAGGTCCTCGCGCTCCCGGCTGCGGGACCTCATCAGGCACGACCCGATGGGCGGCCTCGTGGCGCACGCCGTGATGGACGTCCAGAACGGCGTGGCGGCACAGCCGCGCCGCTCACCGGCCCCCTCGCAGGGCCGGGGTCCCTCGGAGCCCGCTCGCGGCGTTCCGATGCAGCCACGCCGCGGTTCCATGGCTCGCGCCGTGGCCCACTAGGCGAACCGCACGACAGGTACGACCCGTAGCACCACAGTGCCGCACCGTAGTCCCCACGATCCGGTTCGGGAGCCGCTGTACCGCGCGGGGTGACGCGCCGGGTGTCAGGACGACGCCCCGGCCGCCACCCCGCGCGGTCGCGTTTACATCCGTCGTTGTACATCTGCCGCTGTACATCCGCCGTTTCCCAGCGCTGGGGCGCCCTGGGGTGGCAATCTGCTGAGCAGTAGATACGCAACGTATGCAGAACAAAGAAATGCACGTAGCCGGAGGTGCACGTCCGTGGCGTCCAACGTCAATCCCACCGTCAGGCGACGCCGGTTGGGCCAGGAGCTGCGCCGGCTCCGCGAACTCAAGGGCATGACCGCAGAAGAGGTCGCCGAGCGCCTGCTGGTGTCGCAGTCGAAGATCAGCCGCCTGGAGAACGGGCGGCGCAGCATCAGCCAGCGCGACGTTCGCGATCTCTGCGGGGTGTACGAGGTCGAGGACCACCGGGTCATCGACTCGCTGATGCAAATGGCCAAGGATTCGCGCCAGCAAGGCTGGTGGCACTCCTTCGGCGACATTCCGTACAGCGTCTACATCGGTCTGGAGACCGACGCGGCGTCGCTGCGCGTGTACGAGTCGCAGTGCATCCCCGGCCTGCTCCAGACCCGCGGCTACGCGGAGGCGCTGATCCAGGGCGCGATGCCGGAGGCCTCGCTCACGGACGTCGAGAAGCGCGTGCAGGTGCGCATCAGGCGCCAGGAGCGGATCAACGACGAGGCGAACTCGCTGCGCCTGTGGGTGGTCCTGGACGAGGCGGCGCTGCGCCGCACGGTCGGCGGCTCCGCGGTGATGCGGGAGCAGCTGGAGCACCTCGCGGAGGTGTCGGGGCTGCCGCACGTGACCGTGCAGGTGCTGCCCTTCGACATGGGCGCGCACCCGGGCATCACGGGGCAGTACGCGATCCTCGAGTTCCCGGACGCGGCGGACTCCAGCGTGGTCTACATCGAGGGCGTGACCAGCGACCTCTACCTGGAGAAGACGCAGGACGTGCAGAAGTACAGCGTCATGTACGAGCATCTGCGGGCGCAGGCGCTGAACGTCGAGCAGTCCCGGCAGTTCATCCTGGAAGCCGCCAAGCGGCACACCCGCTGACGACCGCGGAAACGATCAACTCGCGTAACGGACCGCAGAGTTCAGGCCCCCGTTCCGGGCCCCGCCCGTGGGAAAGCGCCGCACGGTACACCTTTCCCACGGGCTCGCGGAAGACCCCCCTGGAATATGCCATCCGGTTGAGTGAATGGCCCCACCGCTCCGCCGAGTCGGCGAGTAGCGTCGATCACGCCAACAACAGACAAGGTGTTGGCGCAAAGCCACGGCAAGTCCGCGGCCCAGCAAGGGAAAACTGGCCAGACCGGAGCAGATCATGGCAATCACCAAGGGCGCTCAGCCCACCTGGATCAAGTCCTCGTACTCCGCCGGGAACGGCGCGTGCGTCGAGATCAAGTCACCCGAGTCCCACGCCGTAGCCGTCCGCGACTCCAAGGACCCGCAGGGTCCGAACCTGGCGTTCGCGCCGGCTTCGTGGAGCGCCTTCGTCACGGAGATGAGCCGGGTCGACAGCTGACCCAGCGCACTTCGTGAGACTGAGACAACCGAACAAGCACGACAGCACCACAGCACCACTGATAGAGCCCTCTCGACTGGTCCGCCGTCCTGGCCGAGGGGGCTCGGCTGTGTCCCGGAACGGAGAACCGGGACCGAGGGGTCAGCGGAGCTGGTCCACGTACTCGTCGGTGCCCGGGATCGTCGGGATGAAGGGCGCCATCAGTTCCACCCTGCCGAGGCCCGAGGCCGCCACCTCGTCGCCGAGGCCCGCGAAGTGCTCCTGCCACGCCTCGCGCGGGTCCGCCTGGAGGAACCAGAGCAGGGTGAGCCGGGTGTCGACGCCCTCGACCTGCTTCACGTACGTCATCCGGTCCCCCGGCAGCGGTGTCGGGCGGAAGACGGTGACCATGGCCGCGGGTGAGCCCGCGAGGCGTGCAGGCAGGTGGTCGTCGCGCAGCCAGGCGAGCAGTTCCGCGCGCTGCTCAGGACCCTCGGCGTCGATCACCTCGACGACCAGGCCCCGGTACGGGTGGTCGAGCGCGTGGAAGTCGCGGGGCCCTTCGTCGCCGTCCCGGTACACGGTCGCCTCGTGGTCCTGGAACGACGTGAAGACGTGGGTGCGGTCCTGGTGGACGCGGTCGTCCCGGTTGAGCCGTTTGTTGATGCCGACGGTCCACTTCATGTGGTCGTCGTAGCGCCCCTCGGTGATCCAGTACGTGGAGATGTAGCAGCCCGCCGTGACGGGCTCGGCGACCGCCGACTTCTCGGGGTAGCGAAGCAGCTGGAGGTCGCGGGTGGCGACCCAGCGGCGGCCCGCGTACATCCACGGCATGGCCATCGCGCCGGCGTAGTAGTGGTCGTCCTCGTACCAGCGGTTGTACGCGTGCTCGTGGCCCGGGTGGGGTTCGACCATGGTGATCAGGGCGTGCCCGGGGCGCACCCCGTAGGGGCCGACGGCCGCCAGTTCCGCGTAGGTCTCGCTGTGCGTGTCCTCCATGCCGCTCACACCTTCCATCTCCCGTTCGACGCCCATACTCTGACGCCCCGTCAGACAGAACGCCAGAGCCGGGAGGCGAACCGATGGTGAATGCGGAACTGCTTGCGGGGAAGACCGTGATCGTCTCCGGCGTGGGCGCGGGGCTCGGCCGCCGGGTCGTCGAGGCGGTGCTGCGCGACGGCGGGAACGCCGTCCTGGGCGCGCGCACCGAGTCCCATCTCGCGGCTTGCGCCAAGGAGTTGGACCCGGAGGGCACGCGCACCGCGTTCCGTTCGACCGACATCGGCGACGAGGCGCAGTGCGAGGCGCTGGCCGATCTGGCGGGCGAGCGGTTCGGCGGGGTGGACGCCGTCGTCCACGTGGCGGCCTGGGACAGCTACTTCGGCGGCCTGGAGGACGCCGACTTCGAGACCTGGAGCAAGGTCGTCGACGTGAACCTGCTCGGCACGCTCCGGATGACCCGCGCCTGCCTGCCCGCCCTCAAGGAGCGCGGCGGCTCCGTCGTCTTCATCGGCACGCAGTCGGCGGTGGCGGCGCCCACCCAGGTGCGCCAGGCGGCGTACGCGGCGTCCAAGGGCGCCCTGACGAGCGCCATGTACTCGCTGGCGCGGGAGCTGGGCCCGCACCGGATCCGGGTGAACACCGTGCTGCCCGGCTGGATGTGGGGCCCGCCCGTGCAGGCCTACGTGCAGATCACCGCGCAGACCGAGGGCGTGCCGGAGGACGAGGTGCTCGGCCGGCTCACCGAGCGGATGGCGCTGCCCGATCTGGCCACGGACGGGGACGTGGCCGACGCGGCGGTCTTCCTCGCGTCCGACCGGGCGCGCGCGATCACCGGACAGCAACTGCTGGTCAATGCCGGGGAGCTGATGCGGTAGGCGGGCGGGGCGGGCCCCGCGCACACCCCTTCACCCGTTCTGAATTCTGTCCGGAGTTCATATCCGTGACTGCAGAACTCTTGACCGGCCCCATGCGCGGAGGTTCAATCCCCCACGTCCCCAACACCCTTGCCGGGGGCAACCGTTGTTCGGCGGAACCCCTGGAGGGGGCACATGAACAGTCTCGACTGGGTCGTGCTCATCGCCTATTTCGGCGTGATGGTCGCGATCGGCGTCTGGTCCCACAAGCGCGTCGACAACGTTTCCGACTTCTTCACGGCGGGCGGCCGGATGCCCTGGTGGCTGTCCGGCATCTCGCACCACATGTCCGGCTACAGCGCCGTCATGTTCACCGGTTACGCCGGTATCGCGTACACGTACGGCGTGACGTCCTTCGTCACCTGGTCCTTCCCGATCGCGCTCGGCATCGCCATCGGCGCCCGGCTCTTCGCTCCCCGCATCAACCGGCTGCGCTCCCGTCTGCACGTGGCGTCGCCGCTCGAGTACCTGAAGAACCGCTACAACCTGGGCACCCAGCAGGCCCTCGCCTGGTCCGGGATGCTGCTCAAGATCGTCGACGTGGGCGCCAAGTGGGCGGCCATCGCGACGCTGTTGTCCGTGTTCACAGGTGTGTCCCTGAACCAGGGCATCCTGATCACCGGCGCCATCACCGCCGTCTACTGCACGATCGGCGGTCTGTGGGCCGACGCGCTCACCGAACTCGGCCAGTTCGTCATCCAGTTGCTGGCCGGGGTCTCGATGTTCATCGCGGTCGTGCTCGAACTGAGCGACAAGCACATCGGCTTCTTCGAGGCCTGGAGCAGGCCCGAGCTGGAGGGCCACGGCAAGCCGCTGGTCGGCCCGTACGGCACGGTGTTCCTGCTCGCGTTCCTCTTCATCAAGCTCTTCGAGTACAACGGCGGCATGCTCAACCAGGCCCAGCGGTACATGGCGACGAGCAGCGGGCACGAGGCCAAGCGGTCCGCGTACCTGTCCGCCGCGCTGTGGCTGATCTGGCCGGTCGTGCTGTTCTTCCCGATGTGGATGTCGCCGCTGCTGGTCGACGCGCAGAAGCCGGACGGCTCGGACAGTTACGGCCTGATGACCGAACAGCTGCTGCCGCACGGCCTGTTGGGCCTCGTCATCGTCGGCTTCTTCTCGCACACGATGGCCATGTGCTCCTCGGACGCCAACGCGATCGCGGCCGTCTTCACCCGGGACGTGGCGCCCGCGCTGTCCTCGAAGGCACGGCAGTGGGGCCCGCGCACCGGCCTCGTCGCGGCCCGCCTGACGACGGTGATCTTCCTGGCGCTGTCCATGGCGGTGGCGACGCAGGTGAACTCGCCGACGTTCAAGGACATCATCACGGTCGTCATCAAGTGGGTGGCCGGCCTGATGGGCCCGATCGCGATCCCGATGATGCTGGGGCTGCTGCGCCAGTTCCGCAGGTCGGGTCCGACCGCCGCGCTCACCAGCTGGGGCATGGGCCTGCTCGCGTTCTGGCTGGTCAACTACCCGATCAGCTGGAACATCGAGGGCGGCGTGCCGCTCCAGTACCAGGTGTCGATCCCGCTCGCCGTCTCGCTCGTGCTCTACATCCTCGTCGGGTACATCAAGCCGGAGGACACCCCGGAGCGCGACGCGATCATCGAGCGCATCAACTCCGACGGCGACGGGGCGGCCGCCGCGGCCGTGCCGACGCCCGCCGGGGCCGGGGACGACGTGCTCGGCTCCCGCGTGAAGGACTGAGCGCAGCACGCGGGCCGCGCGGGTGTCGTACGACGCCTACACGGCCCGCGGGTAGCGCGCCAGCCACGCCGACGACGCGGTCGCCGGGCTGTGCAGCGCCGGGCCCTGCGTCATCTCCATCGCGAAGTCGTCCGCGAGCTCCAGGATCGTGGGCCGCCCCTCCAGCTCCGCCACCCACGCGGGCGGCAGCGCCGTCTCCCCGTGCAGCGCGCCGAGCAGCCCGCCGCACAACGAGCCGACCTGCGCGGACGGACCGCCGTGGTGGACGGCGAGGTTCAGCCCGTGCCGGATGTCGTCGCCGACCAGCGCGCAGTACACGGCGGCGGCGAGCACACCGGGCCCTTCGCCGTCGCCGACCAGCTCGCCGACCCGCGCCGCGGTCGGCATCCCCTGCCGTACGGCGCCGAGCGCGTGCTTGAGCGCGTCCACGACCGGCGGATGCCCGGGGCGCGCGACGAGCAGGGCGAGCGCCCGCTGCACGGCGGCGTCGAGGGAGTCGCCGCGCGCGAGGGCGTGCACGAGGACCGCGTAGGCGCCGGCCGTCAGGTAGGCCTCGGGGGCGCCGTGCGTGTGGACGGCGCACTCGACGGCGAGCTGGAGCACCAGCTGCGGCTCCCAGCCGACGAGCAGGCCGAACGGCGCGGACCGGGTGGCGGCCTCGGCGCCGGTGGCGTCCGGGTTCTTGGGGCGGTCGAGGGTGCCCATGACGTCGTTGCCGAGCCCCAGCAGGCAGGCCTGGGAGGCGCCGCGCCGGGAGTACAGCCACTCCTCGCGGGCCAGCCAGCCGTCCTCCTTGCGGCGCAGGTCGGGGCCCCAGTCGCGCTGGGTCGCCACCCAGCGCAGATAGGCGCGGTGCACGTCGGTCGGCGGATGCCAGGCGCCGGTGTCGCGCCGCACCTGGGCGCGGATGAGACCGTCCACGGTGAACAGCGACAGCTGCGTGGCGGCGCTGATGGCCCCCGTCCGCCCGTACACGGGCACGAGCTGTTTCAGCCCCTCGTCACCGTGCTCGGCGTGGATCCCGTCGAGCGTGAGGCCGTCGAGCGGGGCGCCGAGGGTGTCGCCGAGTGCGGCACCGAGCAGGGTCCCGCGCACTCTGCTGCGGAAATCCTGCTGTTCGGCGCGGCCCCAGACGGCCGCGGCGTTGGGCGCTGCGCCCATGGGGGACTCCTCCTGTCACGACCCTCGACCCTTCGGCTTGCAGCACTGTAATCGACCGTCGTCGACCAGGAATGTTCACGAAGTGATGGGATCGTGGACGACCCCGCCCATGACGAACACGGGCGGGGTCCGTCCCCTGCGATTCGCCCCTTACGGCTCAAGCACCGGCAGCAGTTCCGGCAGGTGGCCGTCGGAGGCCTGGGCCGAGCGCACCCGCTCCTCGGATACCGGCCCGTACAGCGTCGTGCGCGGCTTGGAGGGGCGGCCCGCCGCGTCGGCGACCGCGATCAGGTCCTTGACCGACTTGTACGAGCCGTAGGACGAGCCGGCCATCCGGGAGATGGTCTCCTCCATGAGCGTGCCGCCCAGGTCGTTCGCCCCCGAGCGCAGCATCTCGGCCGCGCCCTCCGTGCCGAGCTTCACCCAGCTCGTCTGGATGTTGGGGATGTGCGGGTGCAGGAGGATCCGGGCCATGGCCGTGACCGCCCGGTTGTCACGGGTGGTCGGGCCCGGACGGGCGATGCCCGCGAGGTAGACCGGCGCGTTCGTGTGGATGAACGGGAGCGTCACGAACTCGGTAAAGCCGCCCGTCTCCTGCTGGATGCCCGCCAGGGTCCGCAGGTGGCCGAGCCAGTGGCGGGGCTGGTCCACGTGCCCGTACATCATCGTCGAGGACGAGCGGATGCCCAGCTCGTGGGCCGTCTTGACGACCTCGATCCACGTGGCGGTGGGCAGCTTGCCCTTGGTGAGGATCCAGCGGACCTCGTCGTCGAGGATCTCCGCCGCCGTGCCGGGGATCGAGTCGAGGCCCGCCTCCTTGGCGGCCGTCAGCCACTCGCGGATGGACATGCCGGTGCGGGACGCGCCGTTCACGACCTCCATCGGCGAGAACGCGTGCACGTGCATGCCGGGCACCCGCTCCTTCACCGCCTTCGCGATGTCGAAGTAGGCCGTGCCGGGCAGGTCCGGATGGATGCCGCCCTGCATGCAGACCTCGACCGCGCCGACGTCCCACGCCTGCTGCGCCCGGTCCGCGACCTGCTCCAGGGAGAGCGTGTACGCGTCGGCGTCCGTGCGGCGCTGGGCGAACGCGCAGAAGCGGCAGCCGGTGTAGCAGACGTTCGTGAAGTTGATGTTCCTGGTGACGATGTACGTGACGTCGTCACCGACGACCGACTTCCGGATGTCGTCCGCGATGCCGCACAGCGCGTCGAGCGCCGGACCGTCGGCGTGCAGCAGAGCGAGCGCCTCGTCGTCGGTGAGCTTCGTCGGATCGTCGGCCGCCTGCTTCAGGGCGGCGCGCACGTCACCGTCGATGCGGGACGGCTCCATGCCGGGGGCCGCCTGCTCGCGCAGCGCCTCCCAGTCGCCGTACACGACGTCGAAGTCGTCGCGGCGGTCGGACGTGCGGCCCTCGGTGTCGATGGTGCGGTGCAGGTCGGTGCGGCCGGACGCCGCCACGTACCCCTCGTCGGGCTCCTGCCAGGGTCGGCCGACGACGGGCGCGTCGGCGACCGCGAGACCGTCCGCGTCGGACAGCGCCCGCACGTGCGGGAGGAGCCGCGGGTCGAGCCACGGCTCGCCGCGCGTCACGAACTCCGGGTACACGCACAGCCGTTCCCGCAGCTCGAAGCCGACCTCGGCGGACCGGGCCGCCAGCTCGTCCAGTCGGGGCCACGGCTTCTCGGGGTTCACGTGGTCGATGGTCACCGGGGACACACCGCCCCAGTCGTCGATGCCGGCCGCGATGAGGCGGGCGTACTCGCCGTCGACGAGGTTCGGCGGGGCCTGGATGTTGCCCGCGGGGCCCATGATGTGGCGGGCGACCGCGACCGTCGCCACGAGGTCGTCGAGCTCGGCGTCGGGCATGCCGCGCATCGCCGTGTCCGGCTTGGCCCGGAAGTTCTGGATGATCAGTTCCTGGATGCCGTGGTACGAGCGGGCGACGCGGCGCAGCGCGAACAGCGAGTCGGCGCGCTCCTCGTACGTCTCACCGATCCCGATGAGCAGACCGGACGTGAACGGCACGGACGAGCGGCCCGCGTCCTCCAGCACCCGGAGCCGCACGGCCGGTTCCTTGTCGGGCGAGCCGTAGTGCGGCATGCCCGGCTCGGACCACAGCCGCTCGGCGGTCGTCTCCAGCATCATGCCCATGGACGGGGCGACCGGCTTGAGCCGCTGGAAGTCGGTCCAGGACAGCACCCCCGGGTTGAGGTGCGGCAGCAGCCCGGTCTCCTCCAGGATCCGGATCGATATGGCGCGGACGTAGGCGATGGTGTCGTCGTAGCCGTGCGCGTCGAGCCACTCGCGGGCCTCGGGCCAGCGGTCCTCCGGCTTGTCGCCGAGCGTGATGAGGGCTTCCTTGCAGCCCATCTCGGCGCCCTTGCGGGCGACGTCGAGCACCTCGTCGGGCGACATGAACATTCCGTGGCCCTCGCGGCGCAGCTTGCCGGGGACCGTCACGAACGTGCAGTAGTGGCACTTGTCGCGGCACAGTCGGGTGAGCGGGATGAACACGCTCTTGCTGTACGTGATGACGCCCGGCCTGCCGGCCGCCTCCAGGCCCGCGTCGCGCACCCGGGCGGCGGACGCGGTGAGGTCGGCCAGGTCGTCGCCGCGCGCCTGCAACAGCACGGCGGCCTCCGTCACGTCCAGCGCGACCCCGTCTCTGGCCCGTTTCAGGGCGCGGCGCATCGCGTTGGCGGTGGGACGGTCGGCCTCGGGGGGCTGCGGTACGGCGTCCTGATCACTCATGAACCGAGCATACGAGCGCCATCCGGACACTTCGAGGGCGCCCGTCGGTGCCCTTCCCTTGCAACGGAGTTCACGGCTCAATACAAGGGTTGCGCCCACCACGCCAGCCACCCCTGGGAGCCGCCACATGTGCACCGACGCCCAACACGGAATCGGCAGACGGGCCTTGCTCGTGACCGGCGCCGCGAGCGCGCTTACGCTCACCGGCATGAGCTTCGCCAGCGCCGCCGACGGCTCGACCTCCACGAAGACGCTCAAGGGCACCCTGCCGCCCGGCTCCCCGGACTACGTGTACCTGCCGGTGGACGTGCCGGCGGGGGTGCGCGAGTTCCGGGTCTCGTACACGTACGAGAAGGCCACCGGGCTCCCGGCCGGGACCCAGAACAACGCGCTCGACATCGGTGTCTTCGACGAGCGCGGCACGGCGCTCGGCGGCGAGGGCTTCCGCGGCTGGTCGGGCGGCGCCCGCACCGAGTTCTTCGTCCGCTCCGACGACGCGACCCCCGGCTACATCCCCGGCCCGGTCCGCCCCGGCCGCTGGAACATCGCGCTCGGCCCGTACACGGTCGCCCCTGAGGGCCTGCCGTACGAGGTGACGGTGACGCTCACGCACGGCACGGCGGATCCGACGCCGCGGCCCACGTATCCGCCGGAGCGGGCGCGCGGCCGGGGACGTGCCTGGTACCGGGGCGACTGCCATCTGCACTCCTGGTACTCGGACGGCCGCCGCACCCCCGCCGAGATCGGCGCGCTCGCCCGCGCCGCCGGGCTCGACTTCATCAACACGTCCGACCACAACACGCACTCGGCGCACGCCCATTGGTCCGACGTGGCGGGCGACGACCTGCTGGTGATGATCGGCGAGGAGATCACGACCAGGAACGGCCACGTCGTCGCGCTCGGGACCGACCCGGGGACCTTCATCGACTGGCGCTACCGGGCCCGCGACAACCGCTGGGCGCAGTACGCGCGGCAGATCCGGCGCGCGGGCGGCCTCGTCGTCCCCGCCCACCCGCACGCGACGTGCATCGGCTGCGGCTGGAAGTTCGGCTTCGGCGAGGCGGACGCGGTCGAGGTGTGGAACGGCCCGTACACCCCGGACGACGAGGTGTCCCTGGCCGACTGGGACAACACGCTGGTCGCGCACGCCCGTTCCGGCGGCCGCACGGGCTGGATCCCGGCGATGGGCAACAGCGACGCGCACCGCGACCCGGACCGCGTGGGCGGGCCGCAGACCGTGGTCCTGGCGGACGATCTGAGCCGGTCGGCGATCCAGGCGGGCATCAAGGCGGGCCGGTCGTACGTCGCGGAGTCCAAGGACGTCGAGGTCGCGTTCACGGCGAGCGGCGGCAAGGGCCGGGTCGCGGGCATCGGCGAGCGCCTCGCGGTCGACGCCGACGCCCCGGTCACGGTCGAGCTGAGGGCGAAGGCGCCGGCGGGCTGCACCCTGCACATCGTCACGGACCAGGGCACCCTGTTCACCTCGGCGGCGGGCGCGACGACCGCGACCTGGCGGACGACCGCGTCCTACGCCGCGTACGTACGGGCCGAGGTCCGGCACGCCCCGGCGACGCAGGGTCTGCCGGGAGCGCTCGCGGCCTTCACGAACCCGATCTTCCTGGGCGCGTGACGGCGGGCGGTGCGGCCTACTCCTCGACGACCAGGACCGGCGTTCGCCGGTTCAGCACCTCGCCGCGGAAGAACGCCGGGCTGCGCCGCCCCATCACCAGCATGATCACGAGGCCGACGAGCAGCAGCCCGACGCCGATCACGAAGACCGAGCCGACCCCGAACACCGAGGAACCGCTGCCGTACGCCGGGTTCCACATGTCGACGAGCGTCTTCACGAAGACCGCCGAGAGCAGGACGCCGCCGAGCAGCGGGAAGAGGCCCTTGAAGGCGAAGTCACGGACCGAGTCGCGCAGTTCCGCCTTGAAGTACCAGGCGCAGGCGAAGGCCGTCAGCGCGTAGTAGAAGCAGATCATGAGGCCGAGCGCGTAGATCGTGTCGACGAGGACGTGCTCGGAGACCAGCGTCATGACCGTGTAGAAGACGCCCGTCGCGACACCCGCCGTGACGGTGGCGCGGCCCGGCGTGCGGAACTTCGGGTGCACCTTCGCGTACGAGGCGGGCAGCGCCTCGTACGTCGACATGGCGAGGACCGTGCGGGCGACCGGGATGAACGTCGTCTGGAGGCTGGCCGCCGCGGACGCGAGGACGGCGACGAAGAGCAGGATGCCGAGGGTCGGGCCCATGACCGGGCCGGCGAGCGCGGCGAAGACGTTGTCGGAGGTCGCCGGGTTGGCGAGGCCGAGGCCCTTGTCTCCGGAGCCGACGACCATCTGCGCGGCGACGCCCGTGGCGAGGTAGGAGCCGACCAGGACGACCATCGCGATGAGCGCGGCGCGGCCCGGCGTCTTGTCGCTGCCGATCGTCTCCTCGTTGGCGGTCAGGCAGGTGTCCCAGCCCCAGTACATGAAGATCGACAGGGACAGTCCCGCCGTGAACGCGCCGAAGGACTGCACCGAGAACGGGTTCAGCCACGACCAGGAGAAGTCCACCGAGGTCGCGGCGAAGTCGGCGGAGCCCGCCTTGGCGACCGCCATCGCGACGAAGACGGCGAGCACCACGAGCTGGAGCCCGACCAGCGTGTACTGCACGCCCTTCGTCGCGGTCATGCCGCGGTAGCTGATGGCCGTCGCGGCGGCGATCAGGGCGAGGCAGGTGACGATGTGGACGGCCTTGTTGTCGTCGAGCGCCGCCACCGACGTGCTGTTGGTGATCTCGCCCGCGAGCAGCCAGAAGTACGAGGTGGCGACCCCGGCGAGGTTCGACAGGACGATGATCGTCGCGATCACCAGGCCCCAGCCGCACATCCAGCCGACGCGCGGCCCGAAGGCCTTCACGGTCCAGGTGAAGGACGTGCCGCAGTCCGGCATGACCTTGTTGAGCTCCCGGTACGCGAAGGCGACGAGGAGCATCGGCAGGAAGCCCGCGAGGAACACGGCCGGCATCTGGAGGCCGACCTCACCGGCCGTGGAGCCGAGCGTGGAGGTCAGGCAGTAGACGGGGGCGACCGTGGAGACGCCGATGACGGCGCTGCCCATCAGGCCGACGGAGTTCCCGCCGAGGCCCTTGCCCCCGCCGCCCTCCGCGGTCGAGTCTGCGGCCCGCCCCGTCGAGGGCCGTGCGTCCAACTGAGTCATGAACAGGACGTTAAATCCTGCGGTTTCCACATCTGACAGCTTTTGTCAGGACCGTGAAGGCTCTCAATCCATGGGCAATTCGGGCAGTCGCTCCACACATCCCAGGAAGATGAGACAACCCTACCCGCAGATCGCAGGCCAATTGCCCGGCGTTCGATATTCGGTAATCGAAGCCGGGTCCGATTTGGCCCGATTCAAAATTTTCCCGTGGCTACTGCGTCACGCCCGGGGCCGCTGCGCGACCTGCGGCGTCCTGAAGCGGCGGACGGCGGCGGGCACCGCGTAGAGCAGGCCCAGCGTCGCGAGGGCGAGGACCGGCGCGAGGAGCTGCGTCGAGATGCACAGGGCCAGCACGACCGCCGCCGCGAGGCCGATCCAGAACACCAGGTGCTCGCGGTCGCTGCCGCCCCGCCGGGACAGCTTCGTCGCCGTGTAGATCAGCACGGCGACGGCGGCGGCGTCGATGAGCCCCAGCACGTTCGGGATGTGCAGCAGCGCGGCGATGCCCGCGGGCACCAGCCACAGCAGGCCGAGCATCGGGCGTCCCGGAAGCCCCGGCTTCCCGGCCTGCGGGACGGCGGTGGGGTGCGGCAGCGGCGCCACGGGGGCGGGGTGCGGCACGGGCACGGGGGCGGCGCCCGGTCCGTACGCCGGGTGCTGCTGCCCGTACGGGGACCAGGCCTGCGCCGGCGTCGAAGGCGGCGTGGGCGTCGAGGGCGGCGGCGTCGAGGGCGCGGGGCCGAAGCCGGGCGACTCGTGCAGCGCCGTGTCGGCCCGCGCCTCCAGGTTGAGGAGCCGCCCCGACGTACGGGCGATCAGCGAGACGACCTCGGCGGGCAGCCAGGTCTCGCCCGTCGTGTCGTGCGCCCGCGCGAGCGCGCCGAGCCGCGCCGCGTCGGGACGCCGCTCCGGCTCCGGGTCGAGGCACTGCCGGATCAGGTCCCGCAGCTCGTCCCCCACGCCCGGGAGCTGCGGGTCGAGGCTGCCGCGGTGCGGCTGGTGGCCGGTGGCGGCGAAGGCGAGGGTGAGGCCGTAGCTGTAGACGTCGGTGGCGGCGGTGACCTTCTCGCCGTACGCCTGCTCCGGCGACATGTAGGCGGGGGTGCCGATCCGGACGCCGGTCGAGGTCAGGCCCGCGGACGACAGGCCCGCGTCGAGGGCGGCGTGCACGATCCCGAAGTCGATGAGGCGGGGCCCGTCGGCGGCCAGCAGCACGTTCGACGGCTTGAGGTCGCGGTGCACGAGCCGCGCGCCGTGCACGTGCTCCAGGGTCCGCGCGAGGTCCGCCGCGAGCCGCCACAGCGAAGGGGCGGGCAGCGGCCCGAACCGGTCGACCGAGTCCTGGAGCGAGGGGCCCGCCACGTACTCCGACGCGTACCAGGGGTGGAGTTCGTCGAGGCCCGTGTCGACGACCGGCACCGTGCCCGGCGCCCCGACCCTGCGGACCACGTCGGCCTCGCGCCGGAAGCGCTCGCGGAAACCCGGCTGCGCCGCCATGTCGGCGTGGATGAACTTCAGCGCGACGGAGCGGCCGCCCTCGTTGCGGGCCAGATAGACCCGCCCCATGCCGCCCTCACCGATCCGCCCGAGCATCCGGTACGTGCCGACCGTGCGCGGATCCCGCGCCTCCAGCGCCTCCATGGAACCCCCGGTTCCGCCGTAGTGACCGTTCACAACTGCGCATTTTCACATGCCCAGTTGTAGACACGCAGCGGAGCTGCCCGGGGGTTCCGTGGGGCCTGTGGTGCCTGCGAGGCGGCGCGCCGGGCGGCTATCCGGGCCAGACGATCGACTGCCACTCGCTGTACGCGTGCAGGGCGTACGAGCCGACGTCGCGGCCCACGCCGCTCTTCTTGAAGCCGCCGAACGGCGCCTCCATGTTCCGCCCGATGGTGTTCACGCCGACCCCGCCTGCCCGCAGCCGCCGCGCGACGCGGAACGCCCGCGCGACGTCGCCGGACCACACGTAGTCGATGAGGCCGTAGTCGGAGTCGTTGGCGAGCGCGACCGCCTCGTCCTCGTCCCCCTCGAACGGCACCACGGCGACGACCGGGCCGAAGATCTCCTCCCGCACCACCCGCATGTCGTTGGTGCAGTCGGCGAGCAGCGTGGGCGCGACGTAGAAGCCCCGCTCCATGTCGGGCCGCTCGCCACCGGCGACGACCGTCGCGCCCTCCTTGCGTCCCAGCTCGACGTACGACTCGACGCGCTCGCGGTGGGCCGCCGAGATGACGGGCCCGACGACCGTCCCTTTGGCGCGTGGATCGCCGACCTTCATGTACCCGATGTACGCCGTCAGCTTGGCGACGAACGCGTCGTACACGGACCGGTGCACGATCGCCCGCGTCGGGGCGGTGCAGATCTGCCCGCTGTAGAAGGCGTACGTCGTCCCGATCCCGGCGACCGCGGCGTCCAGGTCGGCGTCGTCGAGGACGACCGCGGCGCCCTTGCCGCCCAGCTCCATCAGCTGCCGCTTCATGGACCTGCCGCACACCTCGCCGATGCGCTGGCCGACGGCGGTGGAGCCGGTGAAGGACACCATGTCGACGTCCGGGGATTCGACGGCGGCCTCGCCGACGCCGACCTCCGTGCCGCTGACGACGTTCACGACACCGGCCGGGACGCCCGCCTCCTCCAGGGCCGCCGCCATCCGGAACACGGACAGCGGGTCCTGCGGCGCCGGCTTCACGACCACGGTGTTGCCCATGGCGAGCGCGGGCGCGACCTTGCCCGCCGGGTTGGCCCACGGATTGTTGTACGAGGTGATGCAGGTGACGACGCCGACCGGCTGGCGCACGGCGAGCGCGCCCGTCACGCCCGCCTTCCCCATCGGCCCGGCCTCGTTGATCTGCGGCGGCATCGCCTCCTCGACGGGCTCCAGGGCCCCCTTCGCGTACCGCCGGAACCGGGCGACGCCCACGGCGACCTGCATGCCGCGCGCGGTCCCCGTCGTCGCGCCGCTCTCCGCCTGCGCCAGCTCGGCGTTGGCGGCGAAGTCCCGCTGCATCAGGTCGGCGGCCCGGTCGAGGATCGCGGCCCGCTCCTCCGGCTTCGTGCGCGACCACGCCTCGAAGGCGTCGCGGGCCGCGCGCGCGGCGTCGTGCACCTGCTGCCGCGACGCCTCCGGTGCCCGCCCGACGACGGACTCGCTCGCCGGATCGACGACGTCGTAGTACCCGCCGTCGGGCTCGACCCACTCGCCCCCGACGAACAGCCGCTGGGATTCGGTCACTTCGTACTCACCGTCCGCGTATCGGCACCGGAGCGCAGCACCTTGCCGGGCACGGCGCCGCTCACGACGTCGTCCCGCATCGCCTCGACGCCGTTGACCCACACGGCGGTCACGCCGATCGCCTTGGAGTCGAGCCGAGGGCTGTCGCCGGGCAGATCGTGCACGAGCGTGGCCTTGCCCGCGTCGATGGTCTCGGGGTCGAACAGCACCAGATCGGCGTGCCACCCCTCCTGGATCCGCCCGCGCTCCCGCAGCCCGAACAGCTGGGCGGGATCGTCGGTCAGCATCTTCACGGCCTGCTCGAGCCCCACCAGCTTCCGCCCGCGCAGACAGTCCCCGATGAACCGGGTCGTGTACGGCGCCCCGCACATCCGGTCCAGGTGCGCGCCCGCGTCGGAGCCGCCGAGCATGACGTCCTCGTGGTTCCACGTCTCGGCACGCAGCGCCCAGGAGTCCGGGTCGTTGTCGGTGGGCATCGGCCACAGCACGGTCCGCAGCCGGTCGTTGGCGCAGATCTCGACGAGGCACTCGAAGGGCTCCTGCCCGCGCTCGGCGGCGATGTCCCGCACCACCCGCCCGGAGAGCCCCTCGTTCGCCTCGGAGTACGTGTCCCCGATGACGTACCGCCCGAAGTTGGCGAGCCGCCGGAAGACACCGGCCTCCTTGCTGTCGGCGCGCCGCAGCATCTCGGCGCGGACGTCCGGGTCCCGCAGCTTCGCGATCCGCTCGTCGACGGGCAGCCCGAGGATCTCGCCCCACCCGGGTATCAGGTTCAGCGCGCAGAACGTCCCGAGGCTCATGTTCATCGGCGTCAGGATCGGCATCGTCAGCGCGACGATCCGACCGCCCGACTTCCTGGCCCGCTCGCTCGCCTCCAACTGCCGGGGCACCCGCTCGGGCACGGCGGCGTCGATGGTGAGCACGTTCCAGTTGAGCGGTCGCCCGGCGGCCGCCGTCATGTCGACGAACAACTCGATCTCGTCGTCGCTGAACTGATCGAGGCACCCGGCGACGATGGCCTCGATCTGCGTCCCCTCGTGCTCACCGACCGCCTTGCTGAGTGCGATCAGCTCGGCGGGCTTCGCGTGCCGGGAGGCGACCGGCTGCCCGTCCCCGTCGGAGTGCGAGGACGACTGGGTGGTGGAGAGCCCCCAGGCCCCGGCGTCCATGGCGTCCTTCAACAGGCCGACCATCCGGTCGAGTTGCTCGGGAGTCGGCTGCCCACCGACGGCATCGGCGCCCATCACGTACCGCCGCAGCGCACAGTGCCCCACCATGAACCCGGCGTTGACCGCGATCCGCCCGTCGAGCGCGCCCAGATAATCGCCGAACGAGTTCCACGTCCACGGCGCGCCCTCCTCCAGGGCCACCAGGGACATCCCCTCGACCCGGGACATCATCCGCCGCGTGTAGTCGGCGTCACCGGGCTGCTCCGGGTTGAGCGGAGCGAGCGTGAACCCGCAGTTCCCGCCGGCGACGGTCGTCACGCCGTGGTTGAGGGACGGCGTGGCGTACGGGTCCCAGAACAACTGGGCGTCGTAGTGCGTGTGCGGATCGACGAACCCGGGAGCCAGCACGAGCCCCGAGGCGTCCTCGCTGCTCCGCGCCTCTTCGGCGACCTTCCCCGGCTCGGCGACGACGGCGATCCGCCCGCCCCGGATCCCGACATCGGCGGTGTAGGCGGGCCCACCGGTCCCGTCGACAACGGTGGCGCCCTTGATGAGGTGGTCGAGCATAGGAGTCCGTCTCCTTTCGGTCTTTTCGCGTGCCTCGCGGCGGTCGAGCGGGAAATCCACGCCCCTGCGGCGATCGAGCAGCGGGGCCCGGGTGAAGCCCCGCACCCGCAACCCACCGGAGGGCCCGGCCCCCGTCCGGGAAGGGGAGACCGGGCCCGTCCGGAGGACCTACGCCGCCGAGCGGAACCGCGTGGTCCTGTGCACCGGATCCGTGTCGATCTTCGGAATCACGTGCTCCCCGATCAGCTTGATCGAGTTGAGCGTGTCCTCGTGCGACACCCCGATGGGCAGCCCGAACGACAGCTGGTCGGCCCCCGCCTGCTCCCACCGCTTGCACTGCCGGAGCACCTCGTCCGGGTCACCGCAGATCATCAGCTCCTCCGCGATGAGCAGCTCGATGATCTCCTCGGAGTAGTCCGGCAGCAGCTCGGGCCACTCCGGGATCCCCTCGGGCCGCGGGAACGTGTCGTGGTACCGGAACAGCAGCGACTGGAGGTAGTTGAGCCCGCCGTTGACGGCGATCTGCACCGCCTTCTCGTGCGTCTCGGCGCAGATGGCGGTCGACGTCACCATGACGTTGTCGTTGACGAAGTCACCGACCGGGTCCGGGTCCTGGATGGCGGTCTTGTACTGCTCGAGGACCCACTCCATGTCGGAGACCTTCTGCACGGAGAAGCCCAGCACGCCGAGCCCCTTCTTCGCCGCCATGGCGTACGAGGGCGGGGACCCGGCCGCGTACCACATGGCGGGGTGGGACTTGCCGTGCGGCTTGGGCAGCACCTTGCGGGGCGGCAGCTCCCAGTGCTTGCCCTTGAACCCCACGTACTCGTCCTGGAGCCACATCTTGGGGAACTCGCGGATGGTCTCTTCCCAGATCTCCTTGGTGTGGTTCATGTCGGTGACGCCCGGCATGAACCCGAGGATCTCGTGGCTTCCGGCACCCCGCCCGCTGCCGAACTCGAACCGCCCCTCGCTGAGGTGGTCGAGCATGGCGACCTTCTCCGCCACCTTCACCGGGTGGTTGACCGGCGCCAGCGGATTGAAGATGCCGGACCCGAGGTGGATCCGCTCGGTGGCGTGCGCGAGGTAGCCGAGGAAGACATCGTTCGCGGAGAGGTGCGAGTACTCCTCCAGGAAGTGGTGCTCGGACGCCCAGGCGTACTTGAAGCCGGACTTGTCCGCCTGGATGACGTACTCGGTCTCGTTCATGAGCGCGCGGTGCTCGGCCGTCGGGTCGGTCAGCGCCTGCTTGCCCAAGTATCCCTGTACAAAGAGCCCGAATTCCAAGGAGGTTCACCGTCCTCGTCAGTTTCTGACGCATCGTCAGATTGGTGGGATCGACTGTTCCACCGGACCCGTCGAGCGTCAATACCTGACGCATCGTCAGCTATCGACGGAGACGGCCCGGCTCTCGCGGTCACAACACGCTGACCCCGGCCAGCCACCCGCCGTCCACGACGAACGGCTGGCCCGTGATGTACGCCGAGTCCTCCTCGGCGGTGAGGAAGAGCGCGAGCCGCGCGACCTCCTCCGGCTTCCCGACCCGCCCGAGCGGCACGAGCTTGCGGTACAGCTCGTCGAGGGCCTGCGCGGCCTCCTCGGTGTTCGCCTCCGGGTCGAGCTGGGACGGGTTGCTCATGGCGGTGTCGATGGCGCCGGGGCAGACGGCGTTGACGCGCACCCTCTGCGCGGCGAGCTCCATCGCGGCGACGCGCGTGAGCCCGACGATGGCGTGCTTGGTGGCGGCGTAGGCACCGACGTACGACATCCCGGTCACGCCGGTGTACGAGGAGGTGTTCACGATGGAGCCACCGCCCGCGGCGCCGATCTCGGGCGCGACGGTCTTGATGCCGAGGAAGGCGCCGACCTGATTGACCTGCACGACCTGCTGGAACTCCTCCAGCGGCGTCGAGACGAGTTCGTTGAACCGCAGGATGCCCGCGTTGTTCACGAGCCCGTCGATCTTCCCGAAGGCGGCCTTCGCGGAGCCGACGGCGGCGACCCAGTCCTCCTCCTTGCTCACGTCGAGGTGCACGTACGCGGCGCTGCCCGCGCCGATGTCCTTGGCGACCGCCTCGCCCTGGTCGTCGAGCACGTCGGCGACGACGACCCTGGCGCCTTCCGAGGCGAACAGCCTCGCCTCCTGCTCCCCCTGCCCGCGCGCCGCACCGGTGATCAGGACCACGCGTCCGTCGAGCTTGCCCACGTCGAACTCCTTTGGCTGGCTAGTGGTTGAGGTCGTTCAGGTGCGGAGCGACTTCGGCGGCGAACGCCGCCATCTGGTCCGTGAGTTCATCGCGGGAGCGGGTGCGGAACCGGATCTGGATCTGCCGCACCCCCATCGCCGCGTAGGCCCGCAGCGACTCGGCGATCGCCTCGCCGGGGCCCGCCAGGGTGCGCCGACCGACGTCCCAATCCGGTTCGCCCACGTACAGCGGTTCGGTGATGGCGCCCACGGTGAGCGGCGCCTCGATCCCGGCCTCCGCGCGCAGCCGCCGCAAGGTCTCGATCTGCCCCGGCAGCCGGTCCCGCGGGTCACCCTGCGGCAGCCAGCCGTCACCCTTGAGCGCGGCGCGGCGCACGGCCGGGGCGGAGGACCCACCGACCCAGATGGGCACGCGCCGCTGGACGGGCCGGGGCCGCTGCCCGAGCCCTTCGAAGGAGTAGAACTCGCCTTTGTGGGTCGGGAACTCGTCCTCGCCCAGCGCGGCACGGAGGGCGTCGAGGGTCTCGTCGAGAACGGCCCCCCGCCGGGCGAAGTCGACACCGAGCGCCTCGAACTCCTCCTGTACGTGTCCGGCCCCGACGCCCAGGACGAGCCGGCCGCCGCTGAGGTGGTCGAGGGTCGCGTACTGCTTGGCGGAGACGAGCGGGTGGCGCAGGCCGACGATCGCGACGTGGCTGAGCAGGCGTACGCGTTCGGTGACGGCGGCGAGGTGGGCGAGGGTGGCGACGGGGTCGTACCAGGTGGTCGACATGGCGTCGGCGAGGCGGCGCGGGATGGCGACGTGGTCGCAGCTCGCGATGTAGTCGAAGCCGGTGCGGTCGGCGGTGCGGGCGATCTCCACGAGGTCCGTGGGGCCGGCGGAGGCCTCCCAGGGTTCGGCGTAGACGGTGCTCTGGGATTGGACCGGGAGTT
This sequence comes from Streptomyces sp. SDT5-1, assembly GCF_052245995.1. Taxonomy (NCBI): domain Bacteria; kingdom Bacillati; phylum Actinomycetota; class Actinomycetes; order Kitasatosporales; family Streptomycetaceae; genus Streptomyces; species Streptomyces sp. SDT5-1. Next base: position 3,950,106 of record NZ_CM125963.1, read on the forward strand.
GCATTCCGTAGGCGAGCGAAGCCATGAGAACCCCTGCGGCTAGGTTTCCTGACGGGCCGTCACATTTCGGCACGGGTCAACATCCTCATGCCTGACACCCCGTCAGACAAGGGTTCCGACAACGCTCCCCACCGCCACCCGCCCCTTGGGCCTCCCGCCCGCGACCACCCACCGACCCCTACGTCTCTGGGGCCTGCCCCGACGCCCCCGTCCTGCCGCACCACCCCTACGCCACGGGGCTCCGCCCCGAACCCCGCTGCTCAATCGCCGCAGGGGCTTGATTCACCTACCTGCACCGCCCCGACCAGGCCCCCCGTCGCCCACCTCCGTGACTCCGCCGCCCAAGACCCCACCCACCCGCCCCCTCCGGGGGCGTCGGCCCCACGGGGAGCCGCCCCTGCCACAGGCAACCGCAACGGCTACGGCCAGCCGACACCGCCACGGACAGCCGTAACCACTACGGCTAGCCGCCACCGCCACCGCCACCGCCACGGGCAGCTGTAACAGCTACGGCTAGCCGTCACCGCCTTGGGCAATCTGCCTCCCCCAGACTTCGTCCGGGGGGACCCCCAGGGCGGCAGGGTGGGCAAGGCGGCCCCCGGTGCAGGCCGAACCCGCGAAGGGCGCCGACCACGGCAAGGCACAAGCACCCCGGCCCAGGCCGCACCGGCGTCAGGCGCCGACCACGGCACGGCACAGGGACCCCGGCGCCGCGCAACCGCACAGCAGACGCCGACCACGGCCCGCCGAGAACCCCGGCAGGGCATGCCATACGCGGTACCATATGTGGCATGACCCTGAAGCGAACCACCGTGTACGTGGACGCCGAGGACCTCCGCGTGATCAAGGAATCCGCCGCCAGGGAAGGCGTCTCGGAGGCCGAGATCATCCGCCAGGCCGTCCACAGGGCCGCCCTCGCCCGAAAGACCTGGGACGAACCGTTCTTCGCCCGCACCTACCCCCCGCTCTCCGGCACGCCGACGGACACCACCGAGGCCACGGAAGCCATGTGGGAGGAGAAGGCCCAGCGCTACCGGGACGGCAAGGGCGACGCCGCGTGATCCTGCTGATCGCCGACACGTCCGGGCTCCTCGCCGCGCTGGAGGAGGGGCACCCCGCAGGACCGGGCGCACGGGAGGCACTCGACAGGGCGAGCACCCTGGTGGTCTCCCCCGTGATCCTCAGCGAACTCGACCACCTGGCCACTCGTGAGCTGGGCCGCCGCGCGGCCGTCGAGGCGGTGGACGACCTGTGCCGCCGCATGCGCTCCGGCCGGGCCGAAGCCGCACCGGTGACCGTGTCGACGCTCGAGCAGGCGCAGATGGTGCGGGCGCACTACGCGTCCCTGAACCTGGACCTGACCGACGCGCTGAACGTCGTACTGGCCCGCGACTACGACACGAACGCCATCCTGACGCTCGACCGCCGCGACTTCCGCGCGATCGCCCCGCTCAGCCCCCACAAGTCCTTCCGCCTCCTCCCCGACGACCTCTGACCAAGCCCCCCCACCCCCCCCACCCCCGGAGAGAGCGAACGGGGGAGACAGCCGGGCAGCGGCAACCCGACATACCCCGGCCGCGGCGAAGACGCCACTCGCGCCAGCCCCAGACGCCCCCGGGACGCCACGCACGCCAGACCCCGAACCCCGTCGGAACCGCATCCAGCCCTACGCCCTCACACCCAGCCCGACCCACGGGGGTGCCAAGCCCCCGGAGGGGCGGGAGACGACCGGGCAGCGGCAACGCCGCAACACCCCGACGCCGCAGAAACGGCACGGGACGCGCCCCGGCACACCTCGACCGGCCCCACGACGACGCCGCAGCCACGGGGACGCCAAGGACGGCGGACCCCGTAGCCCCGAGGGAGCCGCGGCCCGCCCCACCCCCGCAGGCCCACGGCCCGACCCACGGGTGCCGAGCCCCCGGAGGCGTCGGGAGGGCGGGAGGTGACCGGAGGGCGTAGCCCCTCACAGCCGGGGGCCACGCCCCGACGCCGCCCCCGGGCACCGGCCCGCCAAAACACCCGGCCCACCGGCCCCCCGAAGACCCACAGCCCCGGGCCGCCAGCCCCCACCGACCACCGCCCCACCGGCCAACCCACACCACCCCGACGTACCCCTCACCCCCGCCGGCGGCAGCCCCCGGCCCCCCTCAGGGCCGCCAGAGCCCCTCCCCCGTCAACCCCAGCAACTCGATCGCATTGCCCCGCACCAACCGCTCCACCACATCCGGCGCGAGGTGCCCCATCTGCGCCTCGCCCACCTCCCTCGACTTGGGCCACGTCGAGTCCGAGTGCGGGTAGTCCGTCTCGTACAGCACGTTCCCGACCCCGATGGAATCCAGGTTCCGCAACCCGAACGCGTCGTCGAAGAAGCACCCGTACACGTGGTCCGCGAAGTACTCGGACGGCGGCTTGCGCACCTTGTCGGCGACGCCGCCCCACCCCCGGTTCTCCTCCCAGACGACGTCCGCCCGCTCGAGGATGTACGGGATCCACCCGATCTGCCCCTCGGCGTACATGATCTTCAGCTCGGGGAACCGCTCGAACTTGCCGCTCATCAGCCAGTCGACCATCGAGAAGCAGCAGTTGGCGAACGTGATCGTGGACCCGACGGCCGGCGGCGCGTCCGGTGACGTCGACGGCATCTTGCTGCTCGACCCGATGTGCATCGCGATCACGGTCCCCGTCTCCGCGCACGCCGCGAGGAACGGATCCCACTCGTCCGTATGGATCGACGGCAGCCCGAGGTGCGGCGGGATCTCCGAGAAGGCCACCGCCCGCACCCCGCGCGCCGCGTTCCGCCGCACCTCCGCCGCCGCCAGCTCGGCGTCCCACAGCGGCACGAGGGTGAGCGGTATGAGCCGCCCCTGCGCCTGCGGCCCGCACCACTCGTCCACCATCCAGTCGTTGTACGCCTGAACGCCGAGCAGCCCCAGCTCACGGTCCTTGGCCTCGGTGAACGTCTGGCCGCAGAAGCGCGGGAAGGTGGGGAAGCAGAGCGCGGACTGGACGTGGTTGACGTCCATGTCGGCGAGCCGCGACGGCACGTCGTACGACCCCGGCCGCATCTGCTCGTACGTGATGACCTCGAGCTTGATCTCGTCCCTGTCGTAGCCGACCGCCGTGTCCAGACGGGTCAGCGGGCGGTGCAGGTCCTCGTAGACCCACCAGTCGCCGATCGGCCCCTCGTCCCCCGCCGCGCCCATGACCGGCGCGAACTTGCCGCCCAGGAAGGTCATTTCCTTCAGCGGGGCGCGGACGATACGGGGTCCGGTGTCGCGGTACTTGGCCGGCAGCCGGTCGGCCCAGACGTCCGGCGGCTCCACGGTGTGGTCGTCGACGGAGATGATGAGCGGGAAGTCGGCCTGATTCAGAGGGCTTTGTGCGTTTCGAGTGCTTTCTGTCTCCGTGGTCTCCATGCGCTCACGGTAGCGCCGATCTGACGACCCGTCAGCTAGTGGGGGCGCAGTGGTTCTGGATGGCCCGCGCGTGATGTCTCTGTGATGGGTGCCTTCCACGGCTGACGTTTCCGTCAGGAACAAGGCAAACTGACGGGAGTTGTCTTTGATGTGCGCGCAATGCACGGCGCGCCGGTTGGACGGCGCGACAGAATGACGTGTGCGGACGTGGCGGCAGGGAGCAGCGAAGATGGTCGGTGGACCGCGGGTGCCGGAGCAGCGGAGCGCCGCCGTGCCTGAGGACACCTCGGGTCCGGCCCCGGCCGCGGGCGCCGACCTGCGGTTCAGCGTCCTCGGCCCGGTCCGCGCCTGGCGCGCCGGTGAGCCGCTCGCCACCGGCTCCCCGCAGCAGCGCGCCCTCCTCGCCACGCTCCTGCTGCGCCAGGGCCGCACGGCGACCGCGGCCGAACTCATCGACGCCGTATGGGGCGACGAGCCTCCGTCGCAGGCACTGGCCGCGATCCGTACGTACGCCTCGCGGCTGCGCAAGATCCTCGGCCCCGGCGTCCTGGAGACCGAGGCGGGTGGCTACGCGCTGCGGATGGCGAGCCCCGACGCGCTGGACCTGGCCGCCGCCGAGGAGCTGGCCGCGCGCGCCGAGCGGGCCCGGCAGTCCGCCGACCTGTGCGCGGCGCGGGAGCTCACGAACCAGGCGCTCGACCTGTGGGACGGCGAGCCGCTGGCCCACGTGCCGGGCCCGCACGCGGAGACGGAGCGCGCCCGCCTGGAGGAGTGGCGCCTGCAACTCCTCGAGATGCGCCTGGACATGGACCTGGAGCAGGGCTGTCACGCCGAGGCCGTCTCGGCGCTCACGGCCCTGACCGCCGACCATCCGCTGCGCGAGCGGCTGCGCGAGCTGCTGATGCTGGCGCTGTACCGTTCGGGCCGCCAGGCGGAGGCCCTCGCCGTGTACGCGGACACGCGCAGGCTGCTCGCCGACGAGCTGGGCGTCGACCCGCGCCCCGGGCTCTCCGAGCTCCAGCAGCGCATCCTCCAGGCGGACCCGTCCCTCTCCGAGCCCTCGGCGCAGCCGCCCGAGCCCGCGCAGACGCCGCAGCGCCCGGCCCAGCTCCCGGCCACGGTCCCGGACTTCACGGGCCGCGCGTCCTTCGTGACGGAACTGAGCGACACCCTCGCCGCCGCGTCCTCCGAATCGGGCAGCGGCTCGGTGATGGCGGTCTCGGCGGTGGCGGGCATCGGCGGCGTCGGCAAGACCACGCTCGCCGTGCACGTGGCGCACGCGGCGCGCGCCGCGTTCCCCGACGGACAGCTCTACGTCGACCTCCAGGGCACGAGCCCGCGCCCCGCCGAGCCCGAGACGGTCCTCGGCTCCTTCCTCCGCGCCCTCGGCACCCCGGACTCGGCGGTCCCGGAGTCCCTGGAGGAGCGCTCGGCCCTGTTCCGCTCGACGCTCGACGGCCGCAGGACGCTGGTGCTGCTCGACAACGCGCGGGACGCGGCGCAGGTCAGGCCGCTGCTGCCGGGGACGGCGGGGTGCGCCGCGCTGATCACCGGGCGGGTGCGCATGGTCGACCTCGTCGGCGCGCACCTCGTGGACCTGGACGTGATGTCCCCCGAGGAGGCGCTGCTCCTGTTCACCCGGATCGTCGGCGAGGAGCGGGTGACGTCGGAGCGCCAGGCGGCCCTCGACGTCGTCGCGGCCTGCGGTTTCCTCCCCCTGGCGATCCGTATCGCGGCCTCGCGCCTCGCCGCGCGCCGTACGTGGACGGTCTCGGTCCTCGCCGCGAAGCTCGCGGACGAGCGCCGCAGGCTCGACGAGCTGCAGGCGGGCGACCTGGCCGTCAAGGCCACCTTCGAGCTCGGCTACGGGCAGCTGGAGCAGGCCCAGTCCCGCGCCTTCCGCCTCCTCGGCCTCGCCGACGGCCCCGACATCTCCCTCGCGGCGGCCGCCGCCGTCCTCGACCTCGACGTCGAGTCGACGGAGGACGTCCTGGAGTCCCTCGTCGACACTTCCCTCCTCGAATCCGCCGCCCCCGGCCGCTACCGCTTCCACGACCTCGTCCGCCTCTACGCGCGTGCGTGCGCGGAGCGCGACGAGACGGAGCAGGACCGTGAAGCCGCCCAGTCCCGCCTCCTGGACTTCTACCTGGCGACGGCGGCGGGCGTCTACGCGATCGAGCGTCCCGGCGACCGCCTGATCGACCACGTCGCCCCGACCACACACCCCGGGCTGACCTTCGACGACCGGCAGACCTCCCGCGACTGGCTGTACTGCGAGGCGGTCCCGCTGCTCGCCTGCGCCCGGCAGGCGACGGGGAAGACGACGCTGCGCCGCGGCATCGACCTGCTGTGGGCGGCCGTCGACCTCGCCGAGTCCGGCGCCAACGCCAAGGAGTACGAGGCGACCGCCGCGCTGCTGCACGAGGCGGCGCAGGCGATGTCGGACGCCCGCGGCGAGGGCAGGGCCTGCGTGGTCCTGAGCAACGCCCGGCTCTTCTCGGGCGCCTTCGATCGGTCCGAGCAGGAGGCGCGCAGGGCCCTCGACATCGCCGAGGTCCACGACGACCCGCTGGCCCGCTGCTGGTCGGCCAACATCCTCGGCAGCATCGCCTTCTACCAGAGCCGCCACCAGGACGCCGAGGTCCACTTCAACCGGGCCATCGAGGAGTTCAGGGCCTGCGGGGACCTGGCCGGTTCGGCGAGCCCGCTGTGCAATCTGTCCCGGCTGCACCTGGCCACGGGCCGGGCGGAGTCCGCCGTCGTCCTCGCCCGCCAGGGCACCGAGATCTACGAGCGCCTCGGCCACTCCCTGCGCGTGGCCAACGGGCGGTACGCGCTGGGGCTCGCGCTCGGCAGCACCGGCCAGTACGCCGACGCCACCGACCAGTTGGAGCAGGCCCTCGCCGTCTTCCGGCACAGCCGCCAGCGGCTCTGGGAGGGCATGTCGCTGTGTCGGCTCGCCGAGGTCGACCTGGACGCGGGCCGCCCTGCGCGCGCCGCGAGCAACGCGGAGGCGGCCCTGACGATGCTGCGCAACATCGGCGGTGCCTGGCGTCGGGCGAACATCCTCACCGTGCTCGGCAAGGCACTCGACGGCATAGGGCAGTCGGGCCGCGCCGCGGTCTGCTGGCGCGAGGCGCTCGCCATCCACGAGGAGCTGGGCTCGCCGGAGGCCGGTGACGTACGGTCGCTCCTGGCGCCGGCCACGGCGTCGTAGCGAGTGGCGAGTTCAGCCGCGACGCTTCTTCGGAGCGGTCTCCGCGGACGTTCATCGTTCGTTTATCGCGAGGGTGCACTCTCAGTGTTGCCGGGCCGTCGCGTCGGGGGGCAGACGGACCGTCGGACGGGCCGCTTCACCCGGAACAGGGGTGGGTGGCCGGAGGTCCAACCGGCCGCCCTCGGGGGAGCGGCCGGTTGGGCTCGTCCCAGTCATGCCCAGCACGCCCACAGGGGAGGCAGCACGATGAGCACTGAACAGGACCCGGTCGTCGAGCCGGAGAACACGCACGTCACGGGTGGCGAGGACGGCGAGGAGATCAAGCCGCTGAACACCCACGTCACCAGCAAGCCGGCCGCGCTCGACGCGGACGGCGGCGAGATCAAGCCGGACAACACGCATGTGACGTCCGAGCCCAGCTAGACCACATTCCCGACGGGGATCGGCCGCGGCGGACCGGAGGGGGAACCGCCGCGGCCGAAGTGCGTCCGCGACCGGAGCGGCCCGCTAGCCGCCCAGCACCCGCCCCTCCACCACCGGCAACCCCTTGTCCCACCAGTGGTCGTAGCGCCGGTACGCGCCCGGGTCCCGGGACGTCAGGAGGCGGGACACGCCCCGCGCCTCCGTCTCCAGGGCGGACCACGTGCGCTTGGGCAGCGGGTGGAAGGCGCCCACCTCCACGCGCACGCCGTCCGCTGCGATCCGCCAGACCCCGGCCACGTGGCCGTCGACGAGGACCGTCGGCAGCACGTCCCCGTTCACCCGCGTCACGTGCTTGCGGTACTCGGGCGGGAGGACCCGGCCCCGGTCCGCGTAGGCCAGGAGCGTGCTGTCCCACATCGCCATCAGGCGCGGCGGCGCGGGCACGTCGTCGTCGGGGAGTTCGCCGCCCGGAACGTCGTACAGGACCTCGCCGCCCGGACCGGTCAGCCGCACCAGATCGTCGTCGAGCGCCGCCCGCACCCGCCCCTTCTGCACGAGGGCGAACTGGGCGATGTCCGCCACCGACGCGGGCCCGAAACCCGCCAAGTACCGCCTGATCAGGGCCCGTAGCCCCGCGGCCACCGCCTCCGGATCCCGCAACCGCGGCCGCGCGTCCGCCTCCGCCGCGACGAACAGCTGCCGCTTGTCGGAGCCGTACGACCACGGCGACCCGGCCACCGGCGCGTGCCACAGCGGTGCGTACTGGCGCAGCATCCGGCAGGCCGTCACCAGCTTGTCCCCGTCGGGGCCGACCCGCCCCGCGAACCACTCCGTCAACTCACCCGCCGTACGCGGACGTTCGGCCAACCGCAGCAGCTCGGGCAGCAGCCCGTCCGCGTCCTCCGCCACCAGCCCCGACGCCCGGAACCGCGGATCACCGAGCCGCGCACCCCGCACCGTCGGCTCCACCGCCGCCCGGAAGTCCCGGTAGTCGTCGACGTGCACCGCGTGCAGCGTGATCCGCATCAGCGTCGACTTCACCGCCCGGAAGCCGCCGAACACCGTGTCCAGGTCCGCGGGTTCGAAGCCCGCCACCCGGTTCCACAGCGCCACGTACGGCGAAGCGGGCTGCTGCGCCTGAAGCGCGACAACCCGCCGCAGTGCCTCCTCGGCCCCGACGTCCACCCGGTCGAGGAGCAACTGCCGTGCCAGAGTGGCCCTGTTGAGGCCGCGCGCGGAGATCGAGTCCGTGGTCATGCCGGAATTCTCCCGGCACGGACCGCCCCCGCGCACCCCGAATCAGCGCAGCTTGCGCGCGACCTCCGTGGCCCAGTACGTGAGGATCATGTTCGCGCCCGCCCGCTTGATGCCGAGCAGCGACTCCATGATCGCCGGCTCCCTGTCGATCCAGCCGCGCTGCGCCGCCGCCTCGATCATCGAGTACTCGCCGCTGATCTGGTACGCCGCCACCGGTACGTCGACCTCTTCGGCCACCTTGGCCAGCACGTCGAGGTACGGGCCCGCCGGCTTCACCATCACCATGTCGGCGCCCTCCTCCAGGTCGAGCGCCAGCTCCCGCAGCGACTCCCGGACGTTCGCCGGGTCCTGCTGGTACTGCTTGCGGTCGCCCTGGAGCGAGGAGCCGACGGCCTCGCGGAACGGGCCGTAGAACGCGGAGGAGTACTTCGCCGTGTACGCGAGCTGCGCGACGTCCTCGCGGCCGATCTGGTCGAGCGCGTCACGGATGACGCCGATCTGGCCGTCCATCATGCCGCTCGGGCCGACGACATGGGCGCCCGCGTCCGCCTGGACCTGCGCCATCTCCGCGTACCGCTCGAGCGTCGCGTCGTTGTCGATCCGGCCCTGCTCGTCGAGGACGCCGCAGTGACCGTGGTCCGTGAACTCGTCGAGGCACAGGTCGGACATGACGATCAGGTCGTCGCCGACCTCGGCGCGCACGTCGCGGAGCGCGACCTGGAGGATGCCGTCGGGCTCCGTGCCGACGGTGCCGCGGGCGTCCTTCTTCTCGTCCAGCGGCACGCCGAACAGCATGATCCCGGAGACGCCCGCCTCCACGGCCTCCGCCGCGGCCTTCTTCAGCGAGTCACGGGTGTGCTGGTACACGCCCGGCATGGCGCCGATCTCGACCGGGGCGTCGATCCCCTCGCGCACGAACGCGGGCAGGATCAGGTCGGCCGGATGCAGTCGGTTCTCGGCGACCATGCGCCGCATGGTGGGAGTGGTCCGCAGCCGCCGCGGCCGCGAACCGGGAAAAGAGCCGTACCGAGTCACCGTGATCTCCTCGAACTACGTACAACACCACTGGGGCGGGCGCCGCTCACCGCTGTGGGCGGCGGCGCCCCACCTCGTGAAACCTACGGCGCCGCGCGCCGCCGCCGCGAACCGGGACGCCGCTCGCTGGGCCGGGTGACCGGGTCCCCCGCCTCGATCGCCGCGGTCCGCCGCTTCGCACCGAAGTCGGCGAGCGCGGCCGCCAGCTTCAGCACCGACGGCTCGGGCGCCATCACGTCCACCCGCAGCCCGTGCTCCTCGGCCGTCTTGGCCGTGGCGGGGCCGATGCACGCGATCACGGTCACGTTGTGCGGCTTGCCGGCGATGCCGACGAGGTTGCGCACCGTGGACGACGAGGTGAAGAGCACCGCGTCGAAGCCGCCGCCCTTGATCGCCTCGCGCGTCTCCGCCGGCGGCGGCGAGGCCCGCACGGTCCGGTACGCCGTGACGTCGTCGACCTCCCAGCCCAGCTCGATGAGCCCGGCCACGAGCGTCTCCGTCGCGATGTCCGCGCGCGGCAGGAAGACACGGTCGATCGGGTCGAAGACCGGGTCGTACGGCGGCCAGTCCTCCAGGAGACCCGCGGCCGACTGCTCGCCGCTCGGCACCAGGTCCGGCTTCACGCCGAAGGCGATGAGGGCCTGCGCCGTCTGGTCGCCCACCGCCGCGACCTTGATCCCGGCGAAGGCACGGGCGTCGAGCCCGTACTCCTCGAACTTCTCGCGGACGGCCTTGACCGCGTTCACCGACGTGAAGGCGATCCACTCGTAGCGGCCCGTCACCAGGCCCTTGACCGCGCGCTCCATCTGCTGCGGCGTGCGCGGCGGCTCGACCGCGATGGTCGGCACCTCGTGCGGCACGGCCCCGTAGGAACGAAGCTGGTCGGAGAGCGAGGCCGCCTGCTCCTTCGTCCTGGGGACGAGCACCCGCCAGCCGAACAGCGGCTTCGACTCGAACCAGGACAGCTGGTCGCGCTGGGCGGCGGCGCTGCGCTCACCGACCACGGCTATGACCGGCCGGTTGCCCTCCGGCGACGGCAGCACCTTGGCCTGCTTCAGGGTCTGCGCGATCGTGCCGAGCGTCGCCGTCCACGTCTTCTGCCGCGTCGTCGTACCGGCCACCGTCACCGACAGCGGGGTGTCGGGCTTGCGGCCCGCCGCCACCAGCTCGCCGGCGGCCGCGCCCACCGCGTCGAGCGTCGTCGACACGACGACCGTGCCGTCGGACGCGCCGACCTCGGTCCAGCAGCGCTCGGAGGCGGTCGCGGCGTCCACGAAGCGGACGTCGGCACCGTGCTCGTCGCGCAGCGGCACACCGGCGTACGCGGGCACGCCCACGGCCGCCGCGATGCCCGGCACCACCTCGAAGGTGATGCCCTCGGAGGCGCAGGCGAGCATCTCCTCGGCCGCGTACGTGTCGAGGCCGGGGTCCCCGGTGACCGCACGCACGACCCGCTTGCCGCCCCGCGCGGCCTCCATGACAAGATTGGCCCAGTCCCTCAGAGCCGGGACCGCGACGGCAGTTGACGAGCCGTCAGGCGAGGCCTGCTCCGAGGAACCCGTGGCGTCGAGGACGGTCACGCCCGCCTTGGCGTGCGTCCGCACGACGTCGAGCACTTCGGGCTCGGCGATCAGCACATCCGCTCGGGTCAGGGCCTCCACGGCCCTGAGGGTCAGCAGTCCCGGATCGCCGGGACCCGCACCCAGGAAGGTGACGTGCCCAGGTGCACAGGCGGTCGATACAGCGGTGGTGGGGCTCAAAGTGCTCGCTCCCCCATCAGACCGGCCGCGCCCTTGGCCAGCATCTCGGCGGCGAGTTCCCGCCCGAGAGCCAGCGCCTCGTCCTGCGACGAGGGCACGGGACCGGTGGTGGACAGCTGCACCAGCTCGGAGCCGTCGGTCGTGCCGACGACGCCGCGCAGGCGCATTTCCTTGACAATCTGCCCGTCGACCAGCAGGTCGGCCAGTGCACCCACAGGTGCGCTGCAGCCGGCCTCCAGGGCGGCGAGCAAGGACCGCTCGGCGGTCACGGCGGCCCGGGTGAAGGGGTCGTCCATCTCGGCGAGCGCGGCCACGAGTTCACCGTTGTCTGCGGCGCACTCGACAGCCAGTGCCCCCTGGCCGGGGGCGGGCAGAATCATGTCGGTCGAGAGGAACTCGGTGACTTCCTCGCTGCGACCGGTACGGCTGAGCCCTGCGGCCGCGAGGACCACGGCGTCCAGCTCGCCCTTCTCGACGAACCCGATCCGGGTGTCGATGTTCCCACGGATCGGCACGGTCTCGATCCGCATGCCGTGGCTGCGCGCGTACGCGTTCAGCTGAGCCATGCGGCGCGGCGAACCGGTGCCCACCCGCGCACCCGCGGGCAGATCGGTGAACTTCAGGCCGTCCCGCGCGATCAGCACGTCACGCGGGTCCTCGCGGACCGGTACGGCGGCCAGCGCCAGCTCGTCGGGCTGCGCGGTCGGCAGGTCCTTGAGGGAGTGCACCGCGAAGTCCACCTCGCCCCGGGCGAGCGCGTCGCGCAGCGCGGTGACGAACACACCGGTGCCACCGATCTGCGCCAAGTGCTCGCGGGAGGTGTCCCCGTACGTGGTGATCTCCACCAGCTCGACCTCGCGGCCGGTGAACTGGCGTACGGCTTCGGCCACATGCCCGGACTGGGCCATGGCCAGCTTGCTGCGCCTGGTGCCCAGCCTCAGGGCTTTCTCGGCGGTCATGCCGGGCCTCGATTCTTGCCTTCTTCGTGGGGGGTGGCCCGGGAGACGGCGGCCACCGTCTCCTGGTCCAGGTCGAACAGGGTCCGCAGGGCGTCCGCGTACCCGGCGCCACCGGGCTCGGCGGCCAGCTGCTTGACCCGTACGGTCGGCGCGTGCAGCAGCTTGTCCACCACGCGCCGCACGGTCTGGGTGATCTCCGCGCGCTGCTTCTCGTCGAGACCGGGGAGCCGGCCGTCGAGGCGGGCGATCTCGCTGGCCACCACGTCCGCCGCCATCGTGCGCAGGGCGACGACGGTCGGCGTGATGTGCGCGGCCCGCTGCGCGGCGCCGAACGCGGCGACCTCGTCGGCCACGATGGACCGCACCTGGTCGACGTCGGCGGCCATCGGCGCGTCGGCCGATGCCTCGGCGAGCGACTCGATGTCGACGAGGCGGACCCCGTCGATCCGGTGCGCGGCGGCGTCCACGTCGCGCGGCATCGCCAGGTCGAGGAGGGCCAGCGCCACCTGTCGTACGGGCTCGGGGGCGCGCTCGCGGCGCATCTCCGGCACCCGTCCGGCGACGGCGAGGGCCGCGATGGTCTCGGCCTCGGAGGCCTCGACCGGGCGGACCTGCTCGCCGGGGGCGTTGTCGACCCAGGCGCCGTGCTGCTCCAGGGCTGCGGCGTCGAAACCGGCGACCGCTGCCTCGCCCTCGACCGAGAAGCCACCGCGGACCGTCTCGACGGGGCAGGCGTCGGGGGCGCCCTTGCCCGCGGCGGGCGCCGACGGGGCCGGCATCTCGCTGCCCGCGGTCGGCGTGCGGCCCGCGACGGCGGAACGTACCGCCTCGCCGGTGAGCACGAGTCCGGTCGCGCCGGTGCAGGAGATGGCCACGTCGGCACGTGTCAGTTCGTCCGCCACGGCGTCCATCGCGACGGCACGGGCCGTGGCGCCCGACTCCGTGAGGATCTCCACGAGCCGGTCGGCGCGCTCCGCCGTCCGGTTGGCGACGACGACCTCGGCGACCCCGGCCCGCGCGAGCGTGGCCGCGGCGAGCGAGGACATCGAACCGGCGCCGATGACCAGCGCGCGCTTGCCCTGCGCCCAGGCGTCGACCGGCTGCCCGGCCGCGAGCTGCTCGAGGCCGAACGTGACGAGCGACTGCCCGGCACGGTCGATGCCCGTCTCGGAGTGGGCCCGCTTGCCGACCCGAAGGGCCTGCTGGAACAGGTCGTTGAGGAGCTTGCCCGCGGAGTGCAGCTCCTGCGCCCGCGCGAGGGTGTCCTTGATCTGGCCGAGGATCTGGCCCTCGCCGACCACCATCGAGTCGAGCCCGCACGCCACCGAGAACAGGTGGTGCACCGCCCGGTCCTCGTAGTGCACATAGAGATAAGGGGTGAGCTCGTCCAGGCCCACGCCGCTGTGCTGGGCGAGCAGCGTCGACAGCTCGGCGACACCGGCGTGGAACTTGTCCACGTCCGCGTACAGCTCGATGCGGTTGCAGGTGGCGAGGACGGCGGCCTCGGCGGCCGGCTCGGCGGCGAGCGTGTCCTGGAGCAGCTTGGCCTGGGTGTCCGCGTTCAGCGCGGCGCGCTCCAGGACGCTGACCGGCGCGCTGCGGTGGCTCAGACCCACGACGAGGAGGCTCATGCCGGCATCACGGCGGGCACGTCCCCGTCGGGTCCCTTGCGGTCGTCGTTGTTCTTCTCCGCGGCGTTCTTCTCCGCGGCGGGCTTGGTGACCTTGGCGGCCGGACCCTCGACGCCGACGGCGCCCTCGGCGGCCTCCACCGGATTCTCGCCGGCCTTGCGCTGCTCGTGGAACGCGAGGATCTGGAGCTCGATGGAGAGGTCGACCTTGCGCACGTCGACGCCGTCCGGGACGGACAGGACGGTCGGCGCGAAGTTCAGGATGGAGGTGACACCGGCGGCGACGAGCCGGTCGCAGACCTGCTGCGCGGCGCCGGCCGGGGTCGCGATGACGCCGATCGACACACCGTTGTCGTCGATGATCTTCTCGAGGTCGTCGGCGTGCTGCACGGCCATGCCCGCGACGGACTTGCCGGTCATCGCCGGGTCGGCGTCGATCAGTGCCGCGACGCGGAAGCCGCGCGAGGCGAACCCGCCGTAATTGGCAAGCGCCGCACCGAGGTTACCGATACCGACCATCACGATCGGCCAGTCCTGGGTCAGGCCCAGCTCGCGGGAGATCTGGTAGACGAGGTACTCGACGTCGTAGCCCACGCCACGGGTCCCGTACGAACCGAGGTACGAGAAGTCCTTGCGCAGCTTCGCGGAGTTGACCCCCGCCGCGGCCGCCAGTTCCTCGGAGGAGACCGTGGGCACCGAGCGCTCCGACAGTGCGGTGAGGGCTCGGAGGTACAGCGGAAGCCTGGCGACGGTGGCCTCGGGAATTCCTCGGCTGCGGGTCGCCGGTCGGTGAGTTCGGCCAGTTGCCACGGTGCTCCTGCGGGTAGAGCGGGGCTGTGGGCGGCACCCTGCTACTCGACCGCCCCGTCGAATGCAGGCTATGTCTTTGTGAACGCGTGCACAAAGATGGTGTCCGATTTGCCCGGCCAACGTGACCGGGCTCACGCGCGCCCCGCGCGCAACTCTGGAACCGGAGCGCAGGTAGCGTCGTTGCTCACCTGTGGGGGCCAAAACGGCACACTCTCCTCAACGTTGCGTGATCCACGCCCCCGAGACCAGAACCGCATTCGATCCTAAGCGACTTTTGGGACCAGTTGGACTCGTCGGTCAGTGACGTGCGCGACCGCTCCCGGGGGTGATGGGCGGTCCGTCACCGTGTGAGCGCGCTCCGCAGTCGCTCCTCCTGTACGCGCCAGAAGTCGTGCTGCGCGCCGTCCACGAGAACGACCGGGATCTGCTCCCAGTACTTGCGGTACAACTCCTCGTCCTCGGTGATGTCCTTCTTCTCCCAGGACGCTCCGACCTCCGCGCACACCTTCTCGATCACGAGCTGCGCGTCGTCGCACAGATGACAGCCGGGCTTCCCGATCAGCGTGACGACCCGGTCACGCGGATCCTTCTTCTCTCGCGTACGAAAAATGGGACTCATACCGGCCATTCTCGCCCCACACGCGGCCCTCCCGTCGCCGAGAATTCACACGGCGACAGGGTCCCGAAACCCGCTCGACTCCGGAACCCCCGAACACTCTGGCTATGCTCACCACATGGCCGCTCTCGGATGGCTCACACCCCGTAGGCGCTCCGCCACCGCGCGGAGCGTGCTGGCAGGCGAGGCTTCGGCCGAGGCCGCGCGCAAGTCCTCCCAGGAGCTGGAGGAGCAGGCTCCGCAGGTCGACGAGGACGAGCGGGAACCGGAGTTCCCGGTCGCGGGCGACGACAAGGCCGCGGCCTTCTTCGACCTGGACAACACCGTCATGCAGGGCGCCGCGATCTTCCACTTCGGCCGCGGCCTCTACAAGCGGAAGTTCTTCGAGCGCCGCGAGCTGACCCGATTCGCCTGGCAGCAGGCCTGGTTCAGGATCGCGGGCGTCGAGGACCCCGAGCACATGCAGGACGCCCGCGACAGCGCGCTGTCCATCGTCAAGGGCCACCGCGTCTCCGAGCTGATGTCCATCGGCGAGGAGATCTACGACGAGTACATGGCGGAGCGGATCTGGCCCGGCACCCGCGCCCTCGCCCAGGCCCACCTGGACGCGGGCCAGAAGGTCTGGCTCGTCACGGCCGCGCCCGTGGAGATCGCCACGGTCATCGCCCGCCGCCTCGGCCTGACCGGCGCCCTCGGCACGGTCGCCGAGTCGATCGGCGGCGTCTACACCGGCCGGCTCGTCGGCGAACCGCTGCACGGGCCCGCGAAGGCGGAGGCCGTCCGCGCGCTGGCGTCCGCCGAGGGCCTGGAGCTCGGCCGCTGCGCCGCGTACAGCGACTCGCACAACGACATTCCGATGCTCTCGCTCGTCGGACATCCGTATGCGATCAATCCGGACACGAAGCTGCGCAAGTACGCGCGCGAACGTGACTGGCGGCTGCGGGACTACCGGACGGGCCGCAAGGCCGCCAAGGTCGGCCTCCCGGCGGCGGCCGGAGTGGGAGCCGTCGCGGGCGGCACCGCGGCCGCGATCGCCCTGCACAGGCGCCGTCGCTGACGCCATTCCGCACATCGTGCCCGGACCCGGCTCCGGCCAGTCGTGCTGGTACCACTCGGCCACAACACGTCACCGGCAGACACGGAATGTGAACGTATTCGATCAACAAGTGGTCACTCTCTGGTGCTCGAACCATCGCCGAGTGATTACAGAAGTGACCTAATCGGTGATTTGAGCAACTGGGTGTAGTGCTCCCTGCACGAAGCGTTATTCTCCTCAGACGCAAACCGGTACCCACGCGTCAGCACGACGGGTGAACGGTCCCGCACTGCACGTGATGGAAGCTCTGCCTCTGGGAGTCCCGTGTACCCACACGTCGGGGTTGACGCCTCGGGCCTGGCTACGCTGCACGCGACGGTCGTGGACCGCCTGCGCGGTTTCGTCCCCACCGCGTACGCCGTCCCCGCACTCGCCGCCGCGGCAGCGGCCGTGCCCGCCCCTGCCTCGCCATGTTTCGCCATGGCCGATTCGACCGCGGCCACCGTCGGCAGACGCGCGCGCTCCGGCTCCGCCGGCGCCTCGGGCACCGCTGCCACGTCCACGTCGCCGGCCCGCCGCCCCGCGGCCGACAGCGACAGCGCCCGCATGATGGACCTGGTCGAGCGCGCCCAGGAGGGCGAGGCCGACGCGTTCGGCCGGCTCTACGACCAGTACAGCGACACCGTGTACCGCTACATCTACTACCGCGTGGGCGGCAAGGCGACGGCGGAGGACCTCACCAGTGAGACCTTCCTTCGCGCGCTGCGCCGGATCGGCACGTTCACCTGGCAGGGCCGCGACTTCGGCGCCTGGCTGGTCACGATCGCGCGGAACCTGGTCGCCGACCACTTCAAGTCGAGCCGTTTCCGTCTCGAAGTGACCACGGGCGAAATGCTCGACGCGAACGAGGTGGAGCGGTCCCCCGAGGACTCGGTCCTGGAGTCCCTCTCGAACGCGGCACTGCTCGACGCCGTGCGGCGCCTCAATCCGCAGCAGCAGGAGTGCGTCACGCTCCGCTTCCTCCAGGGCCTGTCGGTCGCCGAGACCGCCCGGGCGATGGGCAAGAACGAGGGCGCGATCAAGACCCTCCAGTACCGGGCGGTGCGCACTCTTGCCCGACTTCTGCCGGACGACGCCCGCTGAGCCCCCACGCCGTTTTTTCACCCCCGGAGCCGTCACTGCGCGCAGTCCTCAACTCACCTTCCGTGAGGGCGAGATGGGATTGCGCCCGGATCATCTTTCACGCGTAACCCAACTGCCGAGCGCTCGTTGTGCGGGATGCAGGCTCCCTGTGTTCACTCCCGGGGGAGCCGACCGTCATGATGAGAGGAGGTGCCGCCAGTGATCGCGAACGTCTCGGCACACCGGCGGGCGAACGCCTTCGCCCAGGCCCTGGAGGACCAGTCCGACCAGGACCCGGCGGCGCAGCAACCGGAAGAAGCGGCGGCGGGCGAAGAGAGCGGGTTGCTGTCCCTGGCCGCGGCACTCGGCGAGCTGCCGAAGCCCGAGCTCGATCCCGAGGTGCGGGTGACGCAGCGGGCGCAGCTCGTCGCCGCCATGGAAGCCATGGTCCAAGAGGGCGGCGCGGGCGCCTCCGTACCCAAGCAGCGCCAGGGCAAGGGCGCGCACCGGGCCAGCAGCCCGCTGCGCAAGCTGAAGCCCAGGTCCCGGCTGACCAAGGGGATCGCGGCGAGCGGGCTCACGGTCGGCGTGGCCGCGGGAGCGTTCGGCGGCGTGGCGGCGGCGTCGTCCAACGCGCTGCCGGGTGACCACCTCTACGGGCTCAAGCGCGGCATGGAAGACCTCAAGCTGGGCATGGCCAACAGCGACTCCGACAAGGGCCGGGCCTACCTGGACCAGGCGTCGACGCGACTCAGCGAGGCGCGTCGGCTCATGGAGCGCGGCCGTTCGGGTCAGCTCGACCACGAGTCGGTCGGCGAGGTCAGGCGCGCGCTCTCCGGGGTGCGGTACGACGCGTCCGAGGGCCACCGGCTGCTCTCCGACGCGTACAAGCGGGACGGCGCGCTCGGCCCGATCCAGGCCCTCTCCGCGTTCTCCGACGCGCACCGGGAGAGCTGGTCGGCCCTGAGCGACCGGCTGCCGGTGCAGCTCGGCGACGTCAGGGACCAGGTCAGCTCGGTCTTCGACGCCATAGACGAGGAAGTCGGCCCGCTGCGCTCCCTGCTGCCGCAGACCCCGGACCAGAAGGGCGCCGAGACGAGCCCCGGCAGCAGCCAGGACGGTACGTCGCCGGAGACGCCCGGCACCGGCCGCTCCACGCCGTCCGGGCCCTCGGGGCACGACGACACGACGTCGACGAAGCCGAAGCCGTCCACGTCCGACTCCGGCAAGGACCAGGAGGGCCTCCTCGGCGAGAACACGGGCGGCCTCCTCGACCCGCCGAAGGACAGGACGAGCCCGTCCACGTCCGACGACACCCCGAGCTCCGGCACGGGCACCGGCGGCACCCCCAAGCCGGACGTCACGGTCCCCCCGCTCCTCCCTGGCCTCCTCCCCGGCCTCGGCATCGACGGCGAGGACGCGAAGTAACACCCGGCACGACAACGGCGGGGCCCACGGGCCCCGCCGTTCTGCTGCTCAGAACAACACCCGGCCGCCCCGGACGCGTCAGAAGAACACCGACCGCCGCTGCACCAGCAGCTTGGCCTCTCTCATCTGCTGCCCTCGCGCTGCTCCGCAGGCTTCGGGCAGCCGCGCCGGACTCCGTCCGGCCACCGGCCACCGACCGCGCCGACAGCTCACCACCCGGCCGTCCGGACGCGTCAGAAAAACACCGACCGCCGCTGCACCAGCAGTTTGGCCCCTCTCGTCTGCTGCCCTCGCGCTGCTCCGCAGGCTTCGGGCAGCCGCGCCGGACTCCGTCCGGCCACCGGCCACCGACCGCGCCGACAGCTCACCACCCGGCCGTCCGGACGCGTCAGAAGAACACCGACCTGCGCTGCACCAGCAGTTTGTAGAGCGTGTGCTGGATTTGTTCGCGGACCTGGTCCGTCAGGTTGAACATCAGCATCGGGTCCTCCGCCGCCTCCGGCGGGTAGCCGTCCGTGGGGATCGGTTCGCCGAACTGGATGGTCCACTTCGTCGGCAGCGGCACCGCGCCCAGCGGCCCCAGCCACGGGAACGTCGGCGTGATCGGGAAGTACGGGAAGCCGAGGAGCCGCGCGAGCGTCTTCGCGTTGCCGACCATCGGGTAGATCTCCTCCGCCCCGACGATCGAGCACGGCACGATCGGCGTCCCCGCGCGCAGCGCCGTGGACACGAAGCCGCCCCGGCCGAACCGCTGCAACTTGTACCGCTCGCTGAACGGCTTCCCGATCCCCTTGAAGCCCTCCGGCATCACGCCGACCAGTTCACCGCTCTCGAGCAGCCGCTGCGCGTCCTCCGCGCAGGCCAGCGTGTGCCCGGCCTTCCGCGCCAGTTCGTTGACCACCGGCAGCATGAACACCAGGTCCGCCGCGAGCAGCCGCAGATGCCGGCTCGCCGGATGGTTGTCATGCACGGCGACCTGCATCATCAGGCCGTCCAGCGGCAGCGTCCCCGAGTGGTTGGAGACGATCAGGGCCCCGCCGTCGGACGGGATGTTCTCGATGCCCTTCACCTCGACCCGGAAGTACTTCTCCGCCACCGGCCGCAGCAGCGACATCAGGACCTGGTCCGTGAGCTCCTCGTCGTACCCGAACTCGTCGACGTCGTAGTCCCCGGTGATCCGCCGCCGCAGGAACGCGAGCCCGCCCGCGATCTTCCGGTCCCAGCCGCCCCGCGCCGGCACCTCCGCCTCCTCCGGCTCCGGCTCGGACACCGGCTCGGGCTCCGGCACCTGCAACGACCGCACCTCCCCCACGGCCACCGGATCCCCGGCCCGCCGCGCACCCCGGCCGCGCCGCGCGGCACCCTTCCCCGCCGCCCCACGCGACCTGTCGTCGTCGAACGGAATGACCTTGGCGTCCGCCATCGTTGCTGCGCTCCTCAGTTGGCGCTGTGCGTCGGGGAGTGGCTGGCTGTGCGGGCCCCGCCCAGGACGGGCAGCGCGGCGATCCGGTCCACGGCCCCCGCGAGAGCCCCCGGCGGCAGCAGTCCTGGACCCCTGCCCCGTACGAACTCCGCGAACGCCTCCGCGGTCGTGTACTTGGGCGCGAAGCCCAGTGTGTCGCGCATCTGGGCCGTCGACACCACCCGCCCGTGCGTGAGCAGCCGGATCTGCTCGGGCGAGAAGTCCGTGACGCCCAGCGTACGCAGCGCCCCGCCGACCCAGGTCACGGCCGGAAGGAGCACCGGGACGGTCGGCCTCCCGAGCCGCCGCGAGCACTGCGACAGCAGCAGTACCCCGTCCCCCGCCACGTTGAACGTGCCGCTGTTCAGCGTGCCCCTGGCCGGCTCGTGCGAGGCGATCCGCAGCACCTCGATCACGTCGTCCTCGTGCACGAACTGGAGCCTCGGGTCGTAGCCGAACACGGTCGGCAGGACCGGCAGCGAGAAGTACTCGGCGAGCGGCGAATCGGCCGTCGGCCCCAGGATGTTGGCGAACCGCAGCACGCACACCGCGACGTCGGGCCGCCGCCGGGCGAACCCGCGCACATACCCCTCGACCTCGACGGTGTCCTTGGCGAAGCCACCGCTCGGCAGCGACTTCGGCGGCGTCGTCTCGGTGAACACGGCCGGGTCGCGGGGCGCCGACCCGTACACATTGGTGCTGGACTTCACGACGAGCCGCTTCACGTTCGGCGCCTTCTGGCAGGCGCCGAGCAGCTGCATCGTGCCGATGACGTTGGTCTCCTTGACCCCGCCCCGGCCGCCACCGGCCAGCGAGGTCCCGGTCACGTCCATGTGCACGACGGTGTCCACCCCGTACTCGGCGAGGACCCGCGCGATCGTCGGCTGCCGGATGTCCGCCTGCAGGAAGTCCGCGCCGCCCAGATGGTGCGCGGGCGGCACCGCGTCCACGCCGATGACCCGGTCCACCTCGGGGTCCCGCTGGATCCTGCGTACGTACCGGCCGCCCAGCTGTCGGGCCACCCCCGTCACGAGCACGACCTTGCCCAAGATCAGCGCCTACCTTCCGTCCCAGACCCGACGCGCTCCGCAATCATCGCTCGCGGGCCACGTTAGCGGTTCGATGTTGCGCTGTGATGACCGCTCGATGCGGGAAGTGACGACAGCCACACCCGGAAGTCCATCCCAACGCAATGTGGCCCTCCCACCGGACGGTGAGAGGGCCACAAGGTGCGCTTTTCAGCAGCGGTCGCCTTACTTCTTGTTGCGACGCTGCACACGCGTGCGCTTCAGCAGCTTGCGGTGCTTCTTCTTCGCCATCCGCTTACGCCGCTTCTTGATAACAGAGCCCACGACTACCCTCGCTCACTTCTCGGACAACCCCCGCTTCGCGGGGACAATCACTCGGTGCGGGGCTGCATTGGGGCCCACACGACCTACGAGGGGCTAGCCTACCCCGCCCCGAGTGCCGAGCAGAAATCGAGGTCCGCGGGACCCTCGGATCAGCCGGCGTCCACCCCCACATAGGAGTCGCGCAGGTACTCGTGAACCGCGTTCTCCGGGACTCGGAAGGACCTCCCCACCCGGATCGCGGGCAGATGACCGCTGTGCACCAAGCGGTACACGGTCATCTTGGATACACGCATCACCGCGGCGACCTCCGCCACGGTCAGGAACGCCACCTCGGATAGAGGCCTCTGGTCAGCAGCCATGACACACCTGAACCTTCCGCACTCGACGGCCACCGGCTTCCCCTTCCGGTGACTCAACGTCGTTGCGTGCTCACTCCCCAATGTAGAGGCGGGTGATGCGAGTGGGGAAGAGGAGCAGCGATCGGCCGCCTACTGTGACAGACACGCTCGATTGAGTACATAGCGAGTAAGCGGCCGGTAGTAATCAGACCGCACAGCGTCATCAAGCGGAACGACGACGGACACCTGCCCCTCGGCCTCACCGACGAACAGGGCGGGATCGTCCGTATCGGCCAGACCGATGGCGTCGAACCCCAACTGACCTGCGCCGCAGACCCATCCGTGGTCCCCGACGACCAACTCGGGAAGCGGCTCGCCGGCCTCCGAGAGCGCCCCCAGCACCAGCCGAACCGGGAGCGGGGAGTGGGTGTGCGCGCCGGTATCACTTCGCGCCGGGTACGCGCCCGGTTCGCGCATCAGCGCGACTCCCCGGTCGTAGTCGAGGTTGTACGTGCGTAGGCCGAACCGGGTCGTTATGTCGACACTCCGGCCCTGCGCGGGGGTGAGGACGGGGCAGCCCACCGCCGACAGTGCGTCCGCCAACGCGGCGTAGAAACCGAGCAGTCGGTGCGGGTGGCCCGTCCCGAACAGCACCGGGGAACGGCGCTCGGCGGCCCGCCCGATGCGCTCCGCAAACGCGTCGAGGGCGGCCAGCGTCCGTTCCGGATCGATGACATCCTGCCCTGTTCTGAGCTCCGGGTCCCCGGAAACCCCGCACTTGTCCGCCATCAGCGCCAGCAGATCGCGGCGTCCCCACGCCCACTCGGGGTCGAGCCCGAGCATCACGCGTGGGTCGCGGGCTTCGAAGAGCCGGTAACTCCGCAGACTCTCCTCACGGGAGGTCGCCACGGGCCCGGCAAGCCGAGCCGCCAACAAATGCGCACGCAGCGCCCCGACGCTCAACACCCTCCCGATGCTGCGCCATTGCCCACCCCGAAACCCCCGTTTCCCCCAAACACCCCACGGTCGGAGTAACACCCCGCCACACGACCGAGCGGCCCGCCGCCTTGGGCGGCAGGGTGGGCGAGGCGGCGCCCCGTCGCCGCGCACCCCGCACCCTCAGGCCAAAAGCCCCCGCAGCGGATACGACGCCCGCCGCGTCGCCAGGATGGCCTGGTCGAGCCGGTCCGCCGGGTCGTACCCGGCCTCCCACTCCCGGTACGACACGGGCCACCGCCCGTCCGTCATCCGCTGCGGCGCCAACTGCCGCGTCCTGGCGAACACTTCCTGCCGCCACCCGTCCGGAATCACCGACTCGGGCGCGATCTCCCGCCCCGCCGCGATCCCCACGAGATGCGTCCACGAGCGGGGAACCACATCCACCACCGCGTACCCACCGCCCCCGAGCGCGACCCAGCGCCCGTCGGCGTACTCGTGCGCCCACTCGTGACACGCCACCTGCACGGCCCGCTGCGCGTCCAGCGAGACCGCCAGATGCGCCAGCGGATCCTCGAAGTGCGTATCGGCCCCGTGCTGCGTCACCAGCACCTGCGGCCTGAACTCCGCCAGCAGCTCCGGCACCACCGCGTGCAGCGCCCGCAGCCACCCCGCGTCCCCGGTCCCCGCCGGAAGCGCCACATTCACGGCCGTCCCCTCGGCCGCCCCGTCAGCCCCGGTCTCCTCGGGCCACCCGGTCTGCGGGAACAACGTACGGGGATGCTCGTGCAGTGAGATCGTCAGGACCCGCGGGTCCTCCCAGAACGCCGCCTGCACGCCGTCCCCGTGGTGCACGTCCACATCCACGTACACGACCCGCTCGACGCCCAGCTCCAGGAGCCGCGCGATGGCCAGCGCCGCGTCGTTGTAGACGCAGAACCCGGACGCCGCACCCGGCATGGCGTGATGCAGCCCGCCCGCGAAGTTCACGGCGTGCAGCGCCTCGCCCCGCCACACGCTCTCCGCCGCCCCCACCGACTGCCCGGCGATCAGCGCGGACACCTCGTGCATCCCGGCGAAGGCGGGGTCGTCCATGGTCCCGAGCCCGTACGACTGGTCGGCGGACTCCGGGTCCGCCGACGCGGCCTTGACCGCGTCCACGTAGTCCTCGCGGTGCACGAGCCGCAGCGTCGACTCGCCGGCCGCCTTGGCCGCGACGACCTCCACGTCCCGGTCGAGACCGAACGCACCCACCAGTCCCCGCGTCAGATCAAGCCTGACCGGATCCATCGGGTGTCCGGGCCCGAAGTCATACCCCGCTACCGCCGGGTCCCACATCAATTGCGCGCGGCCGCTCATGCCCGCCACCGTATCGGTCCCCCCGCTCCCGGAACGACGGGGCGTACACGAGCGTCACCAGCACAAGCGCCATCGGCACCAGCATCGCCCCGCGGTAGCTCCACGCGTCCCCGATCGCCCCCACGAGCGGCGAACCGATCAGAAAGCCCACGTAGTTGAAGATGTTGAGCCGCGCGATCGCCGCGTCCGACGCCTTCGGGAACAGCCGGCCCGCCGCGGCGAACGTCTGCGGCACGATCACGCACAGCCCGAGCCCCAGCAGCGTGAACCCGAGCATCCCCACCCACGGCCCCGGCGCCACGGCCACCACACCGAACCCTGCGGCCGCGAGGACGGTCCCGAACCGCACCACCGCCACGGCCCCGAACCGCCGCACCCCCGCGTCCCCGACGGCCCGCCCGATCAGCGTCATCACCATGTAGACGTTGTACGGAACGGTGGACAGCTGCTCCGAACTCCCCAGCACGTCCTGGAGGTACTTCGCGCTCCAGTTGGAGACGGTCGAGTCGCCGATGTACGCGAACGACATCACCAGGCACAGCGGCAGCAGCACCTTGAAGACGAGACCGCCACTGTTCTGCTCCTGGACGGCCGCGGCCTCCTTGTCCGCCGCCCGCCCGTCGACGTACCACCGGCTCCCCATCAGACACAGCGGCAACAGCACGCACGCCACCGGCAGGTACAGCACGAACAGCGTCAGGTCCCAGTGCGCCCCCGCCCACGCGAGCGAGGCCCCGACGATCCCGCCGAGGCTGTACGCGGCGTGGAAGCCGAGCATGATGCTGCGCCCGTACGCCCGCTGGAGGCTGACGCCCAGCATGTTCATCGAGGCGTCGAGCGCCCCCACGGCGAGCCCGAAGGCCGCGAGCGCGACGGCCACCCCGGCGAGCCCGTCCCCGGCCCCCACGCCGATCAGCGCGAGGAGCACGACGGGCTGCGACCACCGCAGCACCCGGCTGGGCCGCACCCGCTTCACCAGCTGCTCGGTTCCTACGCTGCCGACCCCGGCGAGGACGGGCACGGCGGCCAGGAACACGGGCAGCAGGGCGTCGGAGATCCCGTACTGGTCCTGAATGGCGGGGATCCGCGTCACGAGGAGCGCGAAGGCGGCGCCCTGTGCGAAGAAGCTGAACGCCAGCGCTGCCCGGCCCCACCGCAGCCGCCCACCGGCGGGTATGCCATCGGTCATGGCGGCACAGCGTATGCCCAGGCCCTACCCATGGGTAGATGGATCACAAAACCATGGGCCTACCGTGACCTCGGGCCCTTCAGCCCAGCAGCCGCGGCAACTCCCGCATGTCGTCGAAGAGTTCGTCCGCCCCGGTGAGCCGCTCGGCGGGCGTCATCGCCGTGAACCCGTACACGTCCATCCCCGCGGCCACAGCGGCCTGCACACCGAGCGGGCTGTCCTCGACGACCACGCACCTCTCCGGCGGCACACCCATCCGCTCGGCGGCGTACAGGAAGAGATCGGGTGCCGGCTTTCCGCGCCCTACATCCTGCGAGCTGAAGATCCGCTCGTCCCCGAAGAACCTGTCGAGCCCCGTCTTCCGGTGCCCGACACGAATCCGCTCATGACTCCCGGACGACGCGACGCAGTACGGAACCCCGTCGGCGCTCAGCCGCTCGAGCACCTCTACGACCCCGTCGACCGGTTCCAGTTCCCGCTCGAACGCGGCGAATACGCGGGCGTGGAACGTGTCGTCGAAATCCTCCGGCAGCCGCTGCCCGCTCCGCTCGAGGACGGTGTCGTGCACGCGGTGCATGGCGGCGCCCATGTAGTCCCGCAGCGAGTCCTCGTACGAGGTCGGGTGCCCGAGCTCCGTGAGATAGCCGGCCAGGAGCGTGTTGGAGATCGGCTCACTGTCGACGAGAACGCCGTCGTTGTCGAAGATGACGAGGTCGTAGCGCATGCCCATGCGTACGACCCTAAACGCAGAAAACCCCCGTGCCGAATGGCACGGGGGTTTTCTTCAATATGAGTTCGGCGGCGTCCTACTCTCCCACAGGGTCCCCCCTGCAGTACCATCGGCGCTGTGAGGCTTAGCTTCCGGGTTCGGAATGTAACCGGGCGTTTCCCTCACGCTATGACCACCGAAACACTATGAAACACACAACCGGAGCCGCAGCCTTGACGGCTTCGACGGTTGTTCGTGGTTTCAGAACCAACACAGTGGACGCGAGCAACTGAGGACAAGCCCTCGGCCTATTAGTACCGGTCACCTCCACACCTCACAGTGCTTCCAGATCCGACCTATCAACCCAGTCGTCTACTGGGAGCCTTAACCCCTCAAAGGGGGTGGGAATACTCATCTCGAAGCAGGCTTCCCGCTTAGATGCTTTCAGCGGTTATCCCTCCCGAACGTAGCCAACCAGCCATGCCCTTGGCAGAACAACTGGCACACCAGAGGTTCGTCCGTCCCGGTCCTCTCGTACTAGGGACAGCCCTTCTCAATATTCCTACGCGCACAGAGGATAGGGACCGAACTGTCTCACGACGTTCTAAACCCAGCTCGCGTACCGCTTTAATGGGCGAACAGCCCAACCCTTGGGACCGACTCCAGCCCCAGGATGCGACGAGCCGACATCGAGGTGCCAAACCATCCCGTCGATATGGACTCTTGGGGAAGATCAGCCTGTTATCCCCGGGGTACCTTTTATCCGTTGAGCGACGGCGCTTCCACAAGCCACCGCCGGATCACTAGTCCCGACTTTCGTCCCTGCTCGACCCGTCGGTCTCACAGTCAAGCTCCCTTGTGCACTTACACTCAACACCTGATTACCAACCAGGCTGAGGGAACCTTTGGGCGCCTCCGTTACCCTTTGGGAGGCAACCGCCCCAGTTAAACTACCCATCAGACACTGTCCCTGATCCGGATCACGGACCCAGGTTAGACATCCAGCACGACCAGAGTGGTATTTCAACGACGACTCCCCCGATACTGGCGTACCGGGTTCAAAGTCTCCCACCTATCCTACACAAGCCGAACCGAACACCAATATCAAACTGTAGTAAAGGTCCCGGGGTCTTTCCGTCCTTCTGCGCGAAACGAGCATCTTTACTCGTAGTGCAATTTCACCGGGCCTATGGTTGAGACAGTCGAGAAGTCGTTACGCCATTCGTGCAGGTCGGAACTTACCCGACAAGGAATTTCGCTACCTTAGGATGGTTATAGTTACCACCGCCGTTTACTGGCGCTTAAGTTCTCAGCTTCGCCACACCGAAATGTGACTAACCGGTCCCCTTAACGTTCCAGCACCGGGCAGGCGTCAGTCCGTATACATCGCCTTACGGCTTCGCACGGACCTGTGTTTTTAGTAAACAGTCGCTTCTCGCTGGTCTCTGCGGCCACCCCCAGCTCACACTGCAAGAGTGATCACCAGAAGTGGCCCCCCTTCTCCCGAAGTTACGGGGGCATTTTGCCGAGTTCCTTAACCATAGTTCACCCGAACGCCTCGGTATTCTCTACCTGACCACCTGAGTCGGTTTAGGGTACGGGCCGCCATGAAACTCGCTAGAGGCTTTTCTCGACAGCATAGGATCATCCACTTCACCACAATCGGCTCGGCATCAGGTCTCACCCTCAATGTGCGACGGATTTACCTACCGCACGGGCTACACCCTTACCCCGGGACAACCACCGCCCGGGCTGGACTACCTTCCTGCGTCACCCCATCACTCACCTACTACCAACTTGGGTCAGCGGCTCCACCACTCCCACCACCGGCAAAGCCGGCGCGGGCGGTTTCACGGCCTTAGCATCACTGGATTCGATGTCTTTCGCGTCACAGCGGGTACCGGAATATCAACCGGTTATCCATCGACTACGCCTGTCGGCCTCGCCTTAGGTCCCGACTTACCCTGGGCAGATCAGCTTGACCCAGGAACCCTTAGTCAATCGGCGCACACGTTTCTCACGTGTGAATCGCTACTCATGCCTGCATTCTCACTCGTGAACCGTCCACAACTACCTTCCGGCGCTGCTTCACCCGGCACACGACGCTCCCCTACCCATCCATGCACCCGTTGGGGCTGTTGCATGAATGACACGACTTCGGCGGTACGCTTGAGCCCCGCTACATTGTCGGCGCGGAATCACTTGACCAGTGAGCTATTACGCACTCTTTCAAGGGTGGCTGCTTCTAAGCCAACCTCCTGGTTGTCTCTGCGACTCCACATCCTTTCCCACTTAGCGTACGCTTAGGGGCCTTAGTCGATGCTCTGGGCTGTTTCCCTCTCGACCATGGAGCTTATCCCCCACAGTCTCACTGCCGCGCTCTCACTTACCGGCATTCGGAGTTTGGCTGAGGTCAGTAACCCGGTAGGGCCCATCGCCTATCCAGTGCTCTACCTCCGGCAAGAAACACACGACGCTGCACCTAAATGCATTTCGGGGAGAACCAGCTATCACGGAGTTTGATTGGCCTTTCACCCCTAACCACAGGTCATCCCCCAGGTTTTCAACCCTGGTGGGTTCGGTCCTCCACGAAGTCTTACCTCCGCTTCAACCTGCCCATGGCTAGATCACTCCGCTTCGGGTCTTGAGCGCGCTACTGAATCGCCCTATTCGGACTCGCTTTCGCTACGGCTTCCCCACACGGGTTAACCTCGCAACACACCGCAAACTCGCAGGCTCATTCTTCAAAAGGCACGCAGTCACGAGATATGTGCAAGCACATATCCGACGCTCCCACGGCTTGTAGGCACACGGTTTCAGGTACTATTTCACTCCGCTCCCGCGGTACTTTTCACCATTCCCTCACGGTACTATCCGCTATCGGTCACCAGGGAATATTTAGGCTTAACGGGTGGTCCCGCCAGATTCACACAGGATTTCTCGGGCCCCGTGCTACTTGGGTGTCTCTCAAACGAGCCGCTGACGTTTCAGCTACGGGGGTCTTACCCTCTACGCCGGACCTTTCGCATGTCCTTCGCCTACATCAACGGTTTCTCACTCGTCGACCAACCGGCAGATTGATCAAGAGAGATCCCACAACCCCGCACACGCAACCCCTGCCGGGTCTCACACGTATACGGTTTGGCCTCATCCAGTTTCGCTCGCCACTACTCCCGGAATCACGGTTGTTTTCTCTTCCTGCGGGTACTGAGATGTTTCACTTCCCCGCGTTCCCTCCACACTGCCTATATATTCAGCAGCGGGTGACAGCCCATGACGACTGCCGGGTTTCCCCATTCGGAAACCCCCGGATCAAAGCCTGGTTGACGACTCCCCGGGGACTATCGTGGCCTCCCACGTCCTTCATCGGTTCCTGGTGCCAAGGCATCCACCGTGCGCCCTTAAAAACTTGGCCACAGATGCTCGCGTCCACTGTGCAGTTCTCAAACAACGACCAACCACCCGTCACACACCAAGAACCTTGGCGCTTCACCGGGGCCGGCACTGAAGGCGACCTCGCGGCCGTACCTTCAGACACCCAACAGCGTGCCCGACACCCTCGCCCCTCCATCTCGCTTTCCACGCCGAAGCAGTACTCGCGACCAGAGCAGGTCAAGTGTGCCGAATAATCAACGTTCCACCCATGAGCTATCCACCGTCGAACGTTTGCCGACGTAGTGGCTCTGGCATCCCCGAGGGGACGCTAGATGCTCCTTAGAAAGGAGGTGATCCAGCCGCACCTTCCGGTACGGCTACCTTGTTACGACTTCGTCCCAATCGCCAGTCCCACCTTCGACAGCTCCCTCCCACAAGGGGTTGGGCCACCGGCTTCGGGTGTTACCGACTTTCGTGACGTGACGGGCGGTGTGTACAAGGCCCGGGAACGTATTCACCGCAGCAATGCTGATCTGCGATTACTAGCAACTCCAACTTCATGGGGTCGAGTTGCAGACCCCAATCCGAACTGAGACCGACTTTTTGAGATTCGCTCCACCTTGCGGTATCGCAGCTCATTGTATCGGCCATTGTAGCACGTGTGCAGCCCAAGACATAAGGGGCATGATGACTTGACGTCGTCCCCACCTTCCTCCGAGTTGACCCCGGCGGTCTCCTGTGAGTCCCCATCACCCCGAAGGGCATGCTGGCAACACAGAACAAGGGTTGCGCTCGTTGCGGGACTTAACCCAACATCTCACGACACGAGCTGACGACAGCCATGCACCACCTGTACACCGACCACAAGGGGGCGCCCATCTCTGGACGTTTCCGGTGTATGTCAAGCCTTGGTAAGGTTCTTCGCGTTGCGTCGAATTAAGCCACATGCTCCGCTGCTTGTGCGGGCCCCCGTCAATTCCTTTGAGTTTTAGCCTTGCGGCCGTACTCCCCAGGCGGGGCACTTAATGCGTTAGCTGCGGCACGGACAACGTGGAATGTTGCCCACACCTAGTGCCCACCGTTTACGGCGTGGACTACCAGGGTATCTAATCCTGTTCGCTCCCCACGCTTTCGCTCCTCAGCGTCAGTATCGGCCCAGAGATCCGCCTTCGCCACCGGTGTTCCTCCTGATATCTGCGCATTTCACCGCTACACCAGGAATTCCGATCTCCCCTACCGAACTCTAGCCTGCCCGTATCGACTGCAGACCCGGGGTTAAGCCCCGGGCTTTCACAACCGACGCGACAAGCCGCCTACGAGCTCTTTACGCCCAATAATTCCGGACAACGCTTGCGCCCTACGTATTACCGCGGCTGCTGGCACGTAGTTAGCCGGCGCTTCTTCTGCAGGTACCGTCACTTTCGCTTCTTCCCTGCTGAAAGAGGTTTACAACCCGAAGGCCGTCATCCCTCACGCGGCGTCGCTGCATCAGGCTTGCGCCCATTGTGCAATATTCCCCACTGCTGCCTCCCGTAGGAGTCTGGGCCGTGTCTCAGTCCCAGTGTGGCCGGTCGCCCTCTCAGGCCGGCTACCCGTCGTCGCCTTGGTGAGCCACTACCTCACCAACAAGCTGATAGGCCGCGGGCTCATCCTGCACCGCCGGAGCTTTCAACCCTTCACCATGCGGAGAAGAGTGTCATCCGGTATTAGACCCCGTTTCCAGGGCTTGTCCCAGAGTGCAGGGCAGATTGCCCACGTGTTACTCACCCGTTCGCCACTAATCCACCCCGAAGGGCTTCATCGTTCGACTTGCATGTGTTAAGCACGCCGCCAGCGTTCGTCCTGAGCCAGGATCAAACTCTCCGTGAATGTTTCCCCGTAATCGGGGTGACACCACGAGAGCGGAACAGTCGGAGGAATAATCCGACCGTTCACAGCGTCCTCGCTGTGCGCCTACCGATCAAAGACCGGCAGGACTTTTTCAAAGGAACCTCGTCCCAGCGGATGCTGGAGACGGGGTATCAACATATCTGGCGTTGATTTTTGGCACGCTGTTGAGTTCTCAAGGAACGGACGCTTCCTTCGTACTCACCCTCTCGGGCTTTCCTCCGGGCGCTTCCCTTCGGTATTTCGTGTTTCCGACTCTATCAGATCGTTTCCGATCCGATTTCCTCGGTGCTTTCCGGCCTTTCGGCCTTCCGGCGGTTCCGACTCTATCAGATCCTTTCGGGCCTGATTCCCAGTCAGAGGGGCTTGTCCTCGCGGCTGTTGGGCCGTTCCGACGAGTGAGACTTTAGCGGATTCCCGGCCCCCGAGCTAATCGGGGCCCGTCCTTTCGAACGTGGATTCCTCATTTCGCAAAAGCGCACAGAAACGCATACGACGACCGAACAGAAGTCAGTCGTCGTGCGTTTGAGAGGTCCTGCGGAATGGTTGCCCGGGGACCGACCGGAGTCGGCGCTCACGGCGGACAACTCGGAGAACACTACGGACGGGCCCGGGGCGTGTCAACTTCGCGCCTCGGGCCCGTCCGGCGGTCAGCTGTTGTTGCCGGAGGCCAGTTCGCGGCTGCGGTCGCGGGCCGCTTCGAGTGCGGCGATGAGGGCGGCTCGTACGCCGTGGTTCTCGAGTTCGCGGATCGCGTTGATCGTGGTGCCGGCGGGGGACGTCACGTTCTCGCGGAGCTTCACCGGGTGCTCGCCGCTGTCGCGGAGCATCGTGGCCGCGCCGATGGCGGACTGGACGATGAGGTCGTGGGCCTTGTCGCGCGGGAGGCCGAGCAGGATGCCGGCGTCGGTCATCGCCTCGACCAGGTAGAAGAAGTACGCGGGGCCCGAGCCGGAGAGGGCCGTGCAGGCGTCCTGCTGGGACTCGGGGACGCGCAGGGTCTTGCCCACCGAGCCGAAGAGTTCCTCGGCGTGGGTGAGGTGCGCGGCCGTGGCGTGGGTGCCCGCGGAGATGACGGACATCGCCTCGTCGACGAGGGCCGGGGTGTTGGTCATGACGCGGACCACCGGGGTGCCCTCGGGGAGGCGCTCCTCGAAGAAGGTGGTGGGGATGCCGGCGGCGCCGCTGATGATCAGGCGGTCGGCGGGGACGTGCGGGGCGAGCTCGGTGAGCAGCGTGCCCATGTCCTGGGGCTTCACCGTGAGGATCAGGGTGTCGGCCTGCTTGGCCGCCTCCTGGTTGGTGACCGGGGTGACGCCGTAGCGGGTGCGGAGTTCTTCGGCGCGCTCGGGGCGGCGGGTCGTGACCATGAGGTCGCTCGGCGCCCAGCCGCCGCGGATCATTCCGCTGAGCAGGGCTTCGCCGATCTTGCCCGTGCCGAGTACGGCGACCTTGTGGCGGGTGTGCTGGCTCATGAGCGGGGCCTTGCCTTCCGTGTGCGTCGTCCGTCGGGAGGCATCCTCGCATCGGCCGTGCCCACCGTTCGCGGATGTCCGGTGGGCGGAACGGGCGCGGGGTCTCAGGCCGTGCGGCGTCGGAGGGTCGCCGCGCCGAGGCCGAGGACCAGGAGGGCGCAGCCCGCGACGATGACGGCGTCGCGCAGATACGTGGCGGTGAGGTCGGTGTGCTTGAGGACCTCGTTCATGCCGTCGACGGCGTACGACATGGGGAGCACGTTCGAGATGCCCTCCAGGACCGGCTGCATCTGGTCGCGCGGGGTGAACAGGCCGCAGAGCAGCAGCTGCGGGAAGATCACGGCCGGCATGAACTGGACCGCCTGGAACTCCGATGCCGCGAACGCCGAGACGAAGAGGCCGAGGGCCGTGCCGAGCAGGGCGTCGAGGAGGGCGACCAGGAGGAGGAGCCAGGCCGAGCCGGTGACGTCGAGGTCGAGGACCCAGAGGGCGAGGCCCGTGGCGAGGAGGGACTGGACGACGGCGACCGTGCCGAAGGCCAGGGCGTAGCCGCCGATCAGGTCGGCCTTGCCGAGGGGCATGGACAGGAGGCGTTCGAGGGTGCCGCTGGTGCGTTCGCGGAGGGTGGCGATGGACGTCACCAGGAACATCGTGATGAGCGGGAAGATGCCGAGGAGCGAGGCGCCGATGGAGTTGAAGGTGGTCTGGCTGCCGTCGAAGACGTAGCGGAGCAGGAAGAGCATCACGCACGGGACGAGCAGCATCAGGGCGATCGAGCGCGGGTCGTGGCGGAGCTGGCGCAGGACGCGGAGCGCGGTGGCGGTCGTGCGGTACGTGTTCATGGCGGGATCCCGGTGCGTCAGTGGGTGGTGGGGCGGGACGTGGCCGCGTTGGCCTCGTCGACGAGGCGGAGGAAGGCCTCTTCGACGGTGGGGGTCGCGGTGCGCTCGCGGAGGGCGTCGGGGCTGTCGTCGGCGAGGAGTTCGCCCTCGCGCATGAGGAGGAGGCGGTGGCAGCGCTCGGCCTCGTCCATGACGTGCGAGGAGACGAGGATCGTGGTGCCGCGGGCCGCGAGTTCGTGGAAGAGGTTCCACAGGTCGCGGCGGAGGACGGGGTCGAGGCCGACCGTCGGTTCGTCGAGGACCAGGAGTTCCGGGGTGCCGAGGAGGGCGACGGCGAGGGAGACGCGGCTGAGCTGGCCTCCGGAGAGGTTTCCTGCGAGGGCGTCGGCGTGGGTGGCGAGGTCGACGTCGGTGAGGACGCGGTCGACCTCGGCGGCGCGGCGGTCGGCGGCGGACCTGCCGGGGAGCAGGACGGAGGCGAAGTAGTCGAGGTTCTGGCGGATGGAGAGGTCGAGGTAGACGGAGGGTGCCTGGGTCACGTAGCCGACGCGGGAGCGCAGCTTCGGGTGTCCTGCCGGGTGGTCGAGGACGGTGAGGGTGCCGGTGACCTTGGCCTGGGTGCCGACGACGGCACGCATGAGGGTCGACTTGCCGCAGCCCGAGGGGCCGAGCAGGCCGGTGATCTGGCCGCGCGGGACGGTGAAGTCCAGGCCTCGCAGGACGGTGCGGGGGCCTCGGACGACGGTGAGTCCGGCGGCGTCCACGGCGGGCGACTGCGTTTTATTCATCACATGATGAATAATCCTCCTGCCGGAGTGAGCCGTCAAGGCGTGTGCGGATGTGCGGCGCGGCCGGAGAAGGGGTCAGGGGCGGCGGACGACCGTGAGTTCCACCGCGTAGGCGTCCTCGACGATGCCGTCGGGGAAGACACGCAGGAGGTGGGCGCGCTCGTCGGCCAGGACGGGGGCGGAGCGCTCGGGGCCGAGGACCGCGAAGTAGGAGCGGCTCGCGAGGTGGGCCAGGTGCGTGTCGAGCGGGATGCGGCGCGTCCAGTGCAGGCGGCGGGTGACGGGGACGGGTGCCGGGTCGAGGCCGAGGGCCGTGATGAGGCGCGGGGCGTCGGAGCTGACGCCGTGCCGGTGGTAGCCGGGGAGCCGGTCCCTGAGGCGGTTCTCCTGGTCGACGGTCCAGGCGGCGTCGGGGTCGGGGACGTTCCACCACAGGGCGAGCGCGCCGCCGGGCCGCAGCACGCGCAGCGCCTCGGGGACGGAGCGCGCCGGGTCGGTCCAGTGCCAGGACTGGGCGTACGTGACGAGGTCGAGGCTCGCGTCCGCGAACGGGAGGGCGTCGCCGAGGGCGCGGACGAGGGGGATGCCGGGGTGGGCGCGGCGGAGTTCGGCGGCCATGCCGGGGCCCGGTTCCACGGCGACGACGTCGGCGCCCCGCGCGGTGAGCGACGCGGTCGCGATGCCGGTGCCCGCGCCGACGTCGGCGACGCGTGATCCGTGGAGCGGCAGGCCGGCAAGGTCCTGCACGGCGTCGAAGAGCTGCGGCGGGTAGCCGGGGCGGGCGGTGGCGTACTGCTGGGCGACCGCGTCGAAGGAGAGGGCGTAAGCGGGGTCGGAGGTCATGGCGCCATGGTGCGCCCGGTGGGCCCCGCCGTCAGGACTTGCGCTTCTTCTTGGCCGGGTTGCCGGTGCGGCGCTTCGTGCGGCGCTCGTACTGCTCGCGGGCCGTCTCGTACTCCTCGCGGCGGAGCTTCTCGCCGGGGGCCTCGACGAGGCAGCGCAGCGCGTACGCCACCAGGACGCCGACGAAGCCGATGGCCATGAAGCCGCGCAGCGAGGCCTGCTTCTCGGGGTCGAGGCGCTCGGTGAAGCCGGTGCGGGTGCGGGCGAAGGCGAGCGCGCTGCACACGGCGAACATGACGACGAGCAGCACGTTCACGAGGGAGCCGACGTCGGCGATGGCCAGGCCCTCGTAGGCGAAGCGCAGGACGAAGCAGCCGGCGACGGCGAGGACGAGCGCGCCGATGCCGACGGCGGCGCGGCGCAGGCCGTAGTTCCCGCTGTGGTCGACCCAGGTCGTGCCGAAGAAGCGGATCTCCTCGGG
This sequence comes from Streptomyces sp. SDT5-1, assembly GCF_052245995.1. NCBI lineage: Bacteria > Bacillati > Actinomycetota > Actinomycetes > Kitasatosporales > Streptomycetaceae > Streptomyces > Streptomyces sp. SDT5-1. The sequence continues at coordinate 3,985,854 of NZ_CM125963.1, forward strand.
CTGGGGCCCCGGGGTCGGGGAGGTGCTGGGGGTGCCGGTTTCGTCGCTCACGCCCTCGATTATCACCGGACGGCCCCGCCCGGCCCCGCCCCGGCTTCGCTCAGGCGCAGCGCGGGGCGACGTAGCCGTCGCTGCCCGTCTTCACGTAGCTGTCGGAGACGTACTCGCCGACGCCGATGTTGTCCCAGATCCTCGACGTGCCGTACGGGCCCGTGACCGTCTGGCCCGGCTTCTGGCAGAAGATCGGGACCTTCGCGCCGAGCGGCAGCACGCGCACCACGCGGTACTGGGTGCCGGGGCCGCTGCGCACGTTCACGTTGTAGCCCGGTGCCACCGGGAAGTACATCGCCGCTGCCGCCGCCTCCACGGACTGGGCGGGCTGTTCCTCGACTGCCATGACGGTGCCTCCCCCGTCGGGCCCGTACCGTTCAACGTTCATTGAGGGCCCGTTGAAATATGTGTGCTGAAATGTCGAACACGCAGGCTAGCAAGGCCCGTTCATCAGCCACGGGGGGCGTGGACATGCCGTCGCACAACAGCATCGGAACCGGTGCGGAAGCGGAACTTCCGGAGTACGCCGGGCACTATCGGCTCGAGGAGCGCCTCGGCGCGGGCGGCATGGGCGTCGTGCACCTGGCGCGTTCGGCGGCGGGGCTGCCGCTGGCGGTGAAGGTGGTGCACGCCGAGTTCGCGGAGGACCCCGAGTTCAGGGGGCGGTTCCGGCAGGAGGTGGCGGCGGCGCGGCGGGTCAGCGGGGCCTTCACGGCGCCGGTGGTGGACGCCGACCCGGAGGCCGAACGGCCGTGGATGGCCACGCTGTTCATTCCCGGACCCACGCTCGCCGAGCACGTGAAGCGGAACGGGCCGATGGAGGCCGCGCGGCTGCGGCACCTGACGGCGGGGCTCGCGGAGGCGCTGCGCGACATCCACCGGGCCGGGGTCGTGCACCGCGATCTGAAACCGAGCAATGTGCTGCTCGCCGAGGACAGCCCGAAGGTCATCGACTTCGGGATCTCGCGGCCCAAGGACAGCGAACTGCGCACGGAGACGGGCAAGTTGATCGGTACGCCGCCGTTCATGGCGCCCGAGCAGTTCCGGCGGCCCCGCGAGGTGGGTCCCGCGGCCGACGTGTTCGCGCTCGGCTCGCTGCTCGTGCATGCGGCGACGGGCCGCGGGCCGTTCGACTCCGACAGCCCCTACGTCGTGGCGTACCAGGTGGTGCACGACGAGCCGGACGTGTCGGGGGTGCCGGAGGAGCTCGCGCCGCTGGTGCTCGACTGTCTGGCGAAGGAGCCGGAGGACAGGCCGACGCCGGACGAGCTGATGGGGCGGCTGCGGCGGATCGCGGGGCGGTACGAGACACAGGTGTTCATTCCGGCGCAGCGGGGGCCGATCGAGCCGGTCGTCGAGGTGGCGGAGGAGCCGGCGGCCCCGGTCGTCGACGGCGGGGCACGGAAGCGGCGGCGCACACTGGCCGGCGTCGTCGGGGTGCTCGCGCTCGGGGGCGCGCTCACCGTGCCGTTCCTCGTGGACGGCGGCTCCGGGACCGGGACCCGTACGGCTCCCGCGGGCTCGCCCGGTGCGGCCTTCCGGCCGTGGCAGCGCGAGGTCGGCTCCGGTGCCGCGCCCGTCTGCGCGTACGGGGCCGGGAGCCTGAACTGCGCCGGGACCGGCACGCTCGCCGTGGCGGTCGACCCGCGGGACGGGTCCGTGCGGTGGCGGCGGAAGGCGGGCGGGGGCGACGGGGGCGGTGGCGTGACGGCGCCGGTGGTGTCGGGCGGGCTGGTGCAGGCGCTCGAACCGGACGGCTCCCGGCTCGTCGCCATGGACCCCGATACGGGCAGGACGCGGTGGTCGATGGATGTGTCGCGGTACCAGGGGCAGGTGCGGCAGGCGGCGGGGCGGGTGCTGCTCGCGGCGCCGGACGGCACGCTGAGCGCCGTTGACAGTGCGACCGGCAAGGCGCGGTGGCGGCATCGGCTGCCCGGATCCGCCGCGTCCCAGCCCGTACTCGCGGCCTTGGGCGGGGATCTCGTCTACGCGTCGACGCCCGCCGCCGACGGGACGAGCATGCTGATGAGCGCGGTCGACGCGCGAAGTGGCGCGGTGCGCTGGCAGCACGGTTCGCCTGGCACCCCGGTCGGGGTGTCCGACGGTCTCGTGTGGTGCCAGGAGCGCAACGCGTCCGACGAGACCGTCGCCCTGGTCGGCCACCGGCTCACGGACGGGTCGGTGGCACGCCGCGTACGGCTGTCCCTTGCGCTGCCCGCCGCGTCGGTGACGGTGCGCGGCGACCGGGCGTATCTGCTGGCGGCGGGCGGCGCGCTGGTGGCGCAGGACCTGGCGTCGGGCAAGCAGGTGTGGCGCTCGGAGACCTCGGTCAGTCAGGGTTCGGCGCCCGCCGTGGACCCCGCGTCCGACCGTGTGTACGTGATGGCCCCCGACGGACGGCTGCTCTCCGTGGACCGGCGGACCGGGGCCCCGGCCGGGCAGAGCAGCCCGCGTCCGGGCAAGCGCTCGGACCGGGTGGTGGCCGATCTCCGGACCCCGGTCGTGCACGACGGCCGGGTGTACGGAAGCGCTCCGGACGGCACCGTGTTCGGTGCCGTCACGGAATAGCGCCGGAGGGTCAGTCGAGCTTCGACACGTCGCGGACCGCGCCCTTGTCGGCGCTCGTGGCCATCGCGGCGTAGGCGCGGAGGGCGGCGGAGACCTTGCGTTCGCGGGACTTGGGGGCGTAGACGCCGCCCAGGGCCTCGCGGCGCGCGGCCAGTTCCTCGTCGCTGACCAGGAGTTCGATGCCGCGGTTCGGGATGTCGATGCGCACGCGGTCACCGTCCTGGACGAGCGCGATGGTGCCACCGGCGGCGGCCTCGGGCGAGGCGTGGCCGATGGACAGGCCCGACGTACCGCCGGAGAAGCGGCCGTCCGTGACGAGCGCGCAGGCCTTGCCGAGGCCGCGGCCCTTCAGGTACGAGGTCGGGTAGAGCATCTCCTGCATGCCGGGGCCGCCCTTGGGGCCCTCGTAGCGGATGACGACGACGTCGCCCTCCTTGACCTGCTTGAGGAGGATCTTCTCGACGGCCTCCTCCTGCGATTCGCAGACGACGGCCGGGCCCTCGAACGTCCAGATCGACTCGTCGACGCCGGCCGTCTTCACGACGCAGCCGTCCTCGGCGAGGTTGCCCTTGAGGACCGCGAGGCCGCCGTCCTTGGAGTACGCGTGGGCGACGTCGCGGATGCAGCCGTTCGCCGCGTCCGTGTCGAGGGTGTCCCAGCGCTCGGACTGCGAGAACGCCTCGGCGGAGCGCTTGCAGCCGGGGGCCGCGTGCCACAGCTCGTTCGCCTCGGCGGACGCCGAACCGCTGCGGATGTCCCAGGTGTCCAGCCACTCCTTCACGGACTTGGAGTGGACCGTGTGCACGTCCTCGTTGAGCAGACCGCCCCGGTACAGCTCGCCGAGCAGCGCGGGGATGCCGCCGGCCCGGTGCACGTCCTCCATGTAGTACGTGGTGGTGGGCGCGGCGTTCGGCGCGACCTTGGCCAGGCACGGGACGCGGCGCGAGACGGCGTCGATGTCGGCCAGGTCGTAGTCGACCTCGGCCTCACGGGCGGCGGCCAGCAGGTGCAGGATCGTGTTCGTGGAGCCGCCCATGGCGATGTCGAGCGCCATGGCGTTCTCGAACGCGGCGTGCGTCGCGATGTTGCGCGGCAGGACGGTCGCGTCGTCCTCGTCGTAGTACCGCTTGGCCAGCTCGACGACGGTGGCGCCCGCGCGCTCGTACAGCGCCTTGCGGGCGGTGTGCGTGGCGAGCACCGAACCGTTGCCCGGCAGGGAGAGGCCGATGGCCTCGGTCAGGCAGTTCATCGAGTTGGCGGTGAACATGCCGGAGCAGGAGCCGCAGGTCGGACAGGCGTTCTCCTCGATGCGGAGGATGTCCTCGTCCGACACGTTCTCGTTCACGGCGTCGCTGATCGCGTTGACCAGGTCGAGCTTGCGGACCGTGCCGTCGACGAGGGTCGCCTTGCCGGCCTCCATCGGGCCGCCGGAGACGAAGATCGTCGGGATGTTGAGGCGGAGCGCCGCCATCAGCATGCCGGGGGTGATCTTGTCGCAGTTCGAGATGCAGATCAGGGCGTCGGCGCAGTGCGCCTCGACCATGTACTCGACCGAGTCGGCGATCAGGTCGCGGGACGGCAGCGAGTACAGCATGCCGCCGTGGCCCATCGCGATGCCGTCGTCGACCGCGATCGTGTTGAACTCGCGGGCGATGCCGCCGGCCTCGGTGATCGCCTCGCTGACGATGCGGCCGACGGGCGCCAGGTGCGTGTGGCCGGGGACGAACTCGGTGAACGAGTTGGCGACCGCGATGATCGGCTTCCGGCCGATGTCCGCACCGGGTACACCGGAGGCGCGCATAAGGGCGCGGGCGCCCGCCATGTTGCGGCCGTGGGTGACTGTGCGGGACCTCAGCTCGGGCATCGTCGCTCGCTCCTTTGGGCGTACAAAGACTGTTTGTCGAGCCTACGCCGCCGATCCGCGCTCCGGACAGAGTGTCCGCATGACGGGACGGGCGTCTCACATGAGGTTCAGGGTCCGGTCAGGTGCAGCTGCACCACCGGGGCGATCCGGGCGATCACCCGCTCCGGGTCGGCGGAGGCCAGGGGCTCCACCTGCATCACGTAGCGGAGCATCGCCGTGCCCACCAGCTGGGCCGCCGCCAGCGTGACCCGCAGCTCGGCCTCGCCCTCGGGCAGGTCGACGCGCTGGGCGATCCGCGCCAGCATCCGGCTCGCGACGAGCCGGCGCAGGACGCTCGCGGCCACGTCGTTGTTCACGGCCGAGCGCAGGATCGCGAGGAGCGGGGCGCGGGTCGCGGGCGACTCCCACACGCCGAAGAAGAACCGGGTCATGCGCTCCCCCGCCTCCTCCAGCGGGCCCTCCTCCATGGCCGCGGGGGCCCGCAGCGCCGGGGCGAGCACCGTCTCGACCGACGCGGCGAACACCTGCTCCTTCGTACCGAAGTAGTGGTGGACCAGGGCCGAGTCCACGCCCGCGGACTTGGCGATGCCGCGCACCGACGCCTTGTCGTAGCCGCGGGCGGCGAACTCGTCGCGGGCCGCGTCGAGGATCTTGGCCCGGGTGTCGCCGCTCTCCGTACGGGAGGGACGGCCGCGGCGCCGCACCGGCTCGGTGGTCTCGCTCGTGTCGTTCATGAACGCGGCACCCGCGCCGCCGACGCCAGGTGCAGGCGAGCGAAGGCGAGGGCCTCGGCCAAGTCCGCCTCACGTTCGGCGCTGGACATGGCGCGGCGCGTGTTGACCTCGATGACGACGTGGCCGTCGAAACCGTTCACGGCGAGGCGGTCGAGGAGTTCGGCGCAGGGCTGGGTGCCGCGGCCTGGGACGAGGTGCTCGTCCTTGTTCGAGCCGTTGCCGTCGGCGAGGTGGACATGGCCGAGGCGGTCGCCCATGCGGTCGATCATCTGCATCGCGTCGGTGCGGGCGGTGGCGGTGTGGCTGAGGTCGACCGTGAAGTGCCGGTAGTCGTCCTTCGTCACGTCCCAGTCGGGGGCGTACGCGAGCATCTCGCGGTCCCGGTAGCGCCACGGGTACATGTTTTCGACGGCGAAGCGCACATCCGTCTCGTCGGCCATCCGCCAGACGCCCTGGACGAAGTCCCGGGCGTACTGGCGCTGCCAGCGGAACGGGGGGTGCACGACGACGGTCGACGCGCCGAGCTTCTCGGCGGCGGCCTTCGCGCGCTGGAGCTTCACCCACGGGTCCGTGGACCACACGCGCTGCGTGATCAGCAGACATGGCGCGTGGACGGCGAGGATCGGGATGCGGTGGTAGTCGGAGAGGCGGCGCAGGGCCTCTATGTCCTGGCTGACGGGGTCGGTCCAGACCATGACCTCAACGCCGTCGTAGCCCAGGCGCGCGGCGATCTCGAAGGCCGTCGCCGTCGACTCCGGGTAGACGGAGGCCGTCGACAGGGCGACCTTCGCATCCGGGATGCGCACCACTGGTTCTGCCACGGAGACAGGGTACGGCCCAGCCGTCCGCCGGGGGCGGCCCACCCTCGCGTCACGGGGCTCCGCATCCCCGCCCGCCCCGGCCGACCGACCGACCCGGTTCAGGGCGACGGGAGGTGGTCGAGGCGGCGGAGGATGACGCCCTCGCGGAGGGCCCAGGGGCAGATCTCCAGGGTTTCGACGCCGAAGAGGTCCATCGCGCCCTCCGCCACCAGCGCCCCGGCCAGGAGCTGGCCCGCGCGGCCCTCGGAGACGCCGGGGAGCTCGGAGCGTTCCTCCGTCGTCATCGCGGCGAGCTGCGGGACCCAGTCCTCGAGGGACTTGCGCTTCAACTCCCGCTGGACGTACAGCCCTTCCGCCGACCGCGCCGCTCCCGCGAGCCGTGCGAGCTGCTTGAAGGTCTTCGACGTGGCCACGACATGGTCCGGCGCCCCGAACCGGCTGAACTCGCCGACCGTGCGCGCGATCTGCGCCCGTACGTGCCGCCGCAGCGCCTTCACGTCGTCCGGATCCGCCGGGTCCCCGGGCAGCCACCCGGCCGTGAGCCGCCCCGCCCCGAGCGGCAGCGACACCGCCGCGTCGGGCTCCTCGTCGATGCCGTACGCGATCTCCAGGGAGCCGCCGCCGATGTCGAGGACGAGCAGCCGCCCCGCGGACCAGCCGAACCACCGCCGCGCCGCGAGGAACGTCAGCTTCGCCTCCTCCTCGCCGCTGAGCACGCGCAGTTCGACGCCCGTGGCCTCCTTCACGCGGGCGAGCACGTCGTCCGCGTTGCTGGCCTCGCGCACCGCCGACGTCGCGAACGGCAGCAGGTCCTCGACGCCCTTGTCCTCGGCCGCCTCCAGGGCCTCCGCGACCGTGCCGATCAGTCGGTCGACGCCGTCGGGGCCGATCGCCCCGTGCTCGTCGAGGAGTTGGGCGAGCCGCAGCTCCGCCTTGTGGGAGTGCGCGGGCAGCGGGCGGGCGCCGGGGTGCGCGTCCACCACGAGCAGATGGACCGTATTCGAACCCACGTCGAGGACACCGAGTCTCATATAAGGAACGCTACTGCTCCGGGCGGCGTGCCCGGCCCGGAAGGTCCTGTGGAAGACGTCACCGCCTTTACCCTGGAGCCGTGCCAAAGACGAAAAAGGCCAAGGCCGACAAGAGCGACAAGAAGAAGACGAAGTCGGCGAAGCCGGAGAAGGCGCTCCAGAAGCAGCGGAACGCGGCGGACGAGAAGCCCATCGACTTCCCGCGCGCATGGGTCGAGTTCCCTGACCCGGCGGACGACGAGCAGGTCTTCCGCTGCGATCTGACATGGCTCACCTCTCGTTGGAGCTGCATCTTCGGCAGCGGCTGCCAGGGCATCCAGGCGGGCCGCGCCGACGACGGCTGCTGCACGCTCGGCGCCCACTTCTCCGACGAGGACGACGAGAAGCGGGTGGCGGAGCACGTGGCCCGGCTCACGCCGGACATCTGGCAGCACCACGACGTGGGCGTCGAGACCGGCTGGGTGTCGACGGACGAGGACGGCGAGCGCCAGACCCGCCCGTACGAGGGCTCCTGCATCTTCCAGAACCGGCCGGGCTTCGCGGGCGGCGCGGGCTGCTCGCTGCACATCCTGGCGCTCAAGGAGGGCCGCGAGCCCCTGGAGACGAAGCCGGACGTCTGCTGGCAGCTGCCGATCCGCCGTACGTACGAGTGGATCGAGCGGCCCGACGACACCAAGGTGCTCCAGGTCTCGATCGGCGAGTACGACCGTCGCGGCTGGGGCCCCGGCGGCCACGACCTGCACTGGTGGTGCACGTCGGCGACCTCGGCGCACGGGGCGGGCGACCCGGTCTACGTCTCGTACGGTCCCGAGCTCACCGAGCTGATGGGCAAGGCCGGCTACGACAAGCTGGTCGAGCTGTGCGAGGAGCGGCTCGCGGCCGCCCCGAAGGGGCTGCCGCTGATCGCCCCGCACCCCGCCGACCCGGCGTAAGGAGGACATCGGGGGCCGGGGGCCTCAGGGCGTTCCCGAGGGGGAGCCCGAGCCCCCGGAGTCGGACGGCGAGGGCGAGTCGGACGGGGATCCCGAGTCGGTGGGCTCGGGGTCGCTCGGCGTCGGCGTGGGGCTCGGCGGCTCGCTCGTCGGGTCGGGCGAGGAGCGCGTCGGCGACGGCGTCGGCTGCGAGGGGGACGTCGGCACGGAGTGGGTGGGCGAGGGGCGGGTCGAACCGCCGCCGCCCGAGCCCGAACCCCCGTACCCGTCGAGGGAGATGACCGCGCCGGACGGGTCGATCCCGACGTGCGCCGTCCAGTGGCCGCGCGGCTCCCGGTAGTGGTCCACGTAGACGCTGATCGTGAGGGACTCGCCGGGCCGGAGCGTGCCGGACGACTGGCTCAGGTACAGCCAGGAGGCGTCCGTGGAGGCGGTCCAGTCGACGGGCGAGCGGCCGGACGCGGTCAGCGTGATCAGCGTCGCGTTGCCACTGGGCTGGGCCTCGACGGTGATGCGTCCCGGGCCGCGCCCCGCGTGCGCGGGCGGTGAGGTGACCTCCACGGAGACATCGGGCGAGCGGCTGCCCGCGGTGAAGCCGGGGTCGGGGCTCGTCCGCGCGTTCCCCGCGTTCTCGTACGCGCCTCCGGTGCGCTCGCCGTCGAGGTGGTCGGGGCCGCCGTCCTCGCTGGCGGTGACGGAGCGGCCGTCGGCGGCCTCGCCGGTCAGCGGTGCGCCACGGTAGGCCGCCCAGAGGGCGAGGACGGGGGCTGCGACCACGGTGGCGACGACCGTCGTCGTGACGGCGCGGGAGCGGAGCCGGTCGCGGCGGGCCGCCCGGTCCTTGGGGTCCATGGGGTAGCCGCGCCGGTCGAAGCGGGGGGCGCCGGGGTGCCGGCCGTGCATCGCGAAGTGCAGGGCGGGGCGCGGGGCCTCCACGAGGGGCAGCGCGGCGGGGGTGACGGAGGTGCCGGGCCAGGCGCGGGGCGCGGCGCGCTCGGCGGTGCGGCGGCAGCGCGGGCAGTCGTCGACGTGCCGGACCAGCTCGCGGCGCAGGGCGGCCGAGAGCAGCACCTGGTTGTCCCCGGTGAGGCGGGCGACGCTGGGGCAGTTGCCGGTCTCGACGACGGCGAGGGCGGCGCGGGTGCGCTCGACCTCGCAGGCCGCGGCGGCGAGCAGTTCGCGGGTGGCGGCGAGATCGCTGCCGAGGACGGCGGCGACCTCGCGCGGGGCCAGCTGGTGGCGCACGGCCAGCTCCAGGGCCTCGCGCTGCTCGGGGGTGGTGCCCGCGGCCTCGGGCCAGGCGAGCTGGGCGAGCTGCCGCCTGCGCTCCTCCTGGAGGAGGCCGTCCTGGGTCGTCCGGCCGCCGGGCTGCGTGTCCTGCCTGCGCCGATTGGCCTCGGCCAGTCGGCGCAGGCAGGACCAGCGGGCGAGCGCGTAGAGCCAGGCGCGGCGCTCGGCGGGAGAGTCGCCCGCGGGGGCGCGCGAGCCGCGGCGCTCGGCGAGCGCGAGGGCGTCGCCGAGTGCGGAGGTCGCCTCGTCGTGGTCGCAGAGGACGGAGAGGCAGTAGGTGAACAGGCCGTCCAGACAGGACTCGTAGCGGGCAGGCGGGCGCTGTGGGGCGTGCTGGCCCTGCCGCCGCGCTCCGGCGCGGTGCGCCCGGTGTGCGCCGGTGGTCTGTGTGGGAGTTTCCGGCCTGCTGCTCATCACCGTGCGACCGTAGGCTCAGCGCGCGGGGGCTTCCTCCCCCTTGAGCACATTTAATCCTTACGGGTGAAACGATCCCTCAAAAGAGGACAGGAAGCCGTCATTCCGTGGCCAGTACGGCTACGCGGGGCGACTTCGGGGGCCTCGGGACGGCTTCGGGGCGGCTTCGGAGAACGGCGGCACGGGCCGCGCCCGCCCACTGTCAGTCCTGCCCGCTACGGTTTCGTCCATGGCTGCCCGTACGAAGACCAAGGACCGTCCGTCCTACCGCTGCACCGAATGCGGCTGGCAGACGGCCAAGTGGCTGGGCCGCTGCCCGGAGTGCCAGGCCTGGGGGACGATCGACGAGTACGGCGCGCCCGCCGTGCGCACCACCACACCGGGCCGCGTCACGACGTCGGCGCTCCCCATCGGCCAGGTCGACGGCAAGCAGGCGACGGCCCGCTCCACCGGCGTGCCCGAGCTCGACCGGGTCCTCGGCGGCGGCCTGGTGCCCGGCGCCGTGGTGCTGGTCGCGGGCGAGCCCGGTGTCGGCAAGTCCACGCTGCTCCTGGACGTCGCGGCGAAGTCGGCGAGCGAGCAGCACAAGACGCTCTACGTCACGGGCGAGGAGTCGGCCTCCCAGGTGCGCCTGCGCGCGGACCGCATCCACGCCATCGACGACCATCTGTACCTGGCGGCCGAGACCGACCTCGGCACCGTGCTCGGCCATCTGGACGCGGTGAAGCCCTCGCTGCTGATCCTGGACTCCGTGCAGACCGTCGCGTCCGGCGAGATCGAGGGCGCGCCCGGCGGCATGGCCCAGGTCCGCGAGGTGGCGGGCGCCCTCATCCGCGCCTCCAAGGAGCGCGGCATGTCGACGCTCCTGGTCGGCCATGTCACCAAGGAGGGCGCCATCGCGGGCCCGCGCCTCCTGGAGCACCTGGTGGACGTGGTGCTGAACTTCGAGGGCGACCGGCACGCGCGCCTGCGCCTCGTACGCGGCGTCAAGAACCGGTACGGGACGACGGACGAGGTCGGCTGCTTCGAGCTGCACGACGAGGGCATCACGGGCCTCGCCGACCCCAGCGGCCTGTTCCTGACCCGGCGCGACGAGCCGGTGCCGGGCACCTGCCTGACCGTCACCCTGGAGGGCCGCCGCCCGCTGGTCGCCGAGGTCCAGGCGCTCACGGTGGACTCGCAGATCCCCTCGCCGCGGCGCACCACGTCCGGTCTGGAGACCTCCCGCGTCTCGATGATGCTGGCCGTGCTCGAACAGCGCGGGCGGATCAGCGCGTTGGGCAAGCGGGACATCTACTCCGCGACGGTGGGCGGCGTGAAGCTGTCCGAGCCCGCCGCCGACCTGGCCGTGGCGCTCGCCCTGGCCTCGGCGGCGAGCGACACCCCGCTGCCGAAGAACCTCGTGGCGATCGGCGAAGTGGGCCTCGCGGGCGAGGTCAGACGGGTCACGGGCGTGCAGCGGCGGCTCGCGGAGGCGCACCGGCTGGGCTTCACGCACGCCCTCGTACCGGCCGATCCGGGAAAGGTTCCGCCCGGTATGAAGGTCCTGGAAGTCGCCGATATGGGCGATGCTCTGCGGGTGCTGCCGAATAGCCGTCGCCGAGAGGCCCCACGGGAGCCGGAGCAGCGCCGGTAGACTTTGCCCTGGTCTCGCCCGTGCGTACGAAGCGCCGGTCGCAGGCCCCGAGCCCCAGGGCACCCCAAAGTCTGCGATCCGGAGGAGTGCAGTGGCAGCCAACGACCGGGCGGCAGCTCCCGGCAAGTCCGGCGGAAGCTCCGGCGCGGACAGTCTCATGCGCGCCGCACTGAGCGCCGTCGCGCCCGGAACCGGCCTGCGGGACGGCCTGGAGCGCATCCTCCGCGGCAACACCGGAGGCCTCATCGTCCTCGGCTCCGACAAGACGGTCGAGTCGATGTGCACGGGCGGCTTCATCCTCGACGTGGAGTTCACGGCCACCCGCCTGCGCGAGCTGTGCAAGCTCGACGGCGGCATCGTGGTCTCATCGAACCTGGACAAGATCCTGCGGGCCGGCGTCCAGCTGGTGCCGGACCCGACGATCCCCACCGAGGAGACCGGCACCCGGCACCGCACGGCTGACCGGGTCTCCAAGCAGGTCAACTACCCGGTCGTCTCGGTCTCCCAGTCGATGCGCCTGATCGCCCTGTACGTGGACGGTCAGCGCCGGGTCCTGGAGGACTCCGCGGCGATCCTGTCCCGGGCGAACCAGGCGCTGGCGACCCTCGAGCGCTACAAGCTGCGCCTCGACGAGGTGGCGGGCACGCTCTCCGCGCTGGAGATCGAGGATCTGGTCACGGTCCGGGACGTCTCGGCGGTCGCGCAGCGCCTGGAGATGGTGCGCCGCATCGCCACGGAAATCGCCGAGTACGTGGTGGAGTTGGGCACCGACGGACGCCTTCTGGCGCTTCAGCTCGACGAGTTGATCGCGGGCGTCGAGCCGGAGCGCGAGCTGGTCGCGCGGGACTACGTTCCCGAGCCCACGGCCAAGCGCTCCCGCACGGTCGCGGAGGCCCTCACCGAGCTCGACTCGCTCAGCCACGCGGAGCTGCTCGAACTGCCGACGGTGGCGCGGGCGCTCGGCTACACCGGCTCCCCCGAGGCGCTCGACTCGGCGGTCTCGCCGCGCGGGTTCCGGCTCCTCGCGAAGGTGCCGCGGCTGCCCGGGGCGATCATCGACCGCCTGGTGGAGCACTTCGGCGGCCTCCAGAAGCTGCTCGCCGCGAGCGTGGACGACCTGCAGACGGTCGACGGCGTGGGCGAGGCGCGGGCGCGGAGCGTCCGTGAGGGCCTGTCGCGGCTCGCGGAGTCGTCGATCCTCGAGCGGTACGTCTGACCCGGCCCGACCCGGCTCAGTCCTCCTTGAGGACGAACGACGTCTGCGCCTCCGGGAGTTGCGCCGCCTTCACCTCGACCAGGTAGGTGCCGGGACCGGCCGAGCCCGCCGACGGCGTGGCGCAGTGCGCGGCGCTCGGGCGCAGGTCCCACGTGAAGTCCCGCTGCACCGTGCCGCCCGCGGGGGCCCTCAGCACCATGCTGCCCGTGCCCGCGGGGCAGTCGTCGGACGCCCAGAACGGCTTGTCCGCCTCGGCCTTGGTGATCGTGACCACTGCGGTCTTCGGCCCGAGGTCGACCTTGCAGGACTTGTCCGCGGTGTTCTTGGCGACGAGCCGGAGCTTCGGCTTCTCGCCGGGCGCGTACGAGTTGTGGATGCTGCGCACCTTGAGGGTCACGGTGCCCGCCGTGCAGTCGGGGAGGCTGGAGCCCGCCGGGACCTGGTCGCCGGAGGACGTACCCGTGCTGTCCCCGCCACCGCCGCCGTCGCCGGAGTCGCCGCCCGCGGCGTCGTCCGAACCGCCGGACCCCGCGCCGGATCCCGACCCGGAGCCGGAGCCCGAGCCGTCACCACCGCCGCCCGACTCGTCGCGCCCGCCGGGGTGTTCGCTGATCGCGGGCCCCGTTCCGGAGGGTCCCGGCGTGATGGACTCGGTCGGCTTCTTGCCGCCGGAGCCGCCGGCGCCGTTGTTGCCGCCGCCCCCGCCCAGGTTGACGATCCATACGATCAGCAGCGCGAGCAGCGCCACGACGGACAGCAGAACAACCCTCCGTCGCCAATAGATGGAGGAGGGAAGCGGCCCGATCGGATTGCGCAGAGATCCCACGGCTCAAACCTTACGAGAGATCGGGCCGTTGTCCGGTCCCACCCGCCGCCTCGGGCATCAAGTTTTCCGGATCATCATCACGCTCGCCGCCCTGAAGTGACGGTCATGGGGTCATGCATACTGTCCGTCACCATGGGAACCATCGACTCCGACCTGTATCGCGGCATCCTCGACTTCGCCCACGACATGCCTTCGTGGGTCCAGCACCTCATGGAGGTCTGGACGGAACTCGGTCTGCTGCTGTTCGCCGTGCTCTTCGTCGTCGCCTGGTGGCGGGCCCGGCGCGGCGACCCGAGGGCGCTCGCCGTCGCGGTCCTGGCGCCGCTGGGCACCGCCGTGGCGTACGTGATCAGCGAGGTGGTCAAGTCGGGGATCGACGAGGAGCGGCCCTGCCGGGCCGTCTCCGGAGCGCTGGCCCCGCTGATCGACTGCCCGGCGTACGGCGACTGGTCGTTCCCGAGCAACCACGCGACGATCGCCGCCGCGGCGGCCGTGGGGCTCGCGCTGGCCTGGCCGAGGATCGGCTGGCTGACGGTTCCGATGGCGATCCTGATGGCGTTCTCGCGCGTCTTCGTGGGCGTGCACTACCCGCACGACGTCGCGGTGGGTCTGCTGCTCGGCACGGTTGTCGCCTTCCTCGTCGTACGACTCCTTGCACGGCCGGGGGCCCGGGTGGCGGAGGCGATGCGCGGGTCGGGGAACGGGCTGGTGCACTGGTTCGCGGGGCCCGGTCCCGCCGGGGCCGGGTACGGGGCGACGTCCGAGGGCCGTTCGCGGCGCGGCGCGCACCGGCGGTGACCGCCTCCGGGTGACAGGCCCGGCGGTGCCCACCGGAGCCCGCGGGCTCGCATGGCAGGATCGGAAGTGCCATGACTGCGCTCACTGAGAACCCCGAGAACACCGATCTCCACGCACCGGTCATCGACTGGTTCACCGAGCACGCCCGCGACCTGCCCTGGCGCCGCCCCGATGCCGGCCCCTGGGGCGTGATGGTCAGCGAGTTCATGCTCCAGCAGACTCCCGTGAGCCGGGTGCTGCCGGTGTACGAGCAGTGGCTCGCGCGCTGGCCGCGCCCCGCCGACCTCGCCGCCGAGGCGCCCGGCGAGGCGGTCCGCGCCTGGGGCAGGCTCGGCTACCCGCGCCGCGCGCTGCGGCTGCACGGCGCGGCCGTCGCCATAACGGAACGGCACGGCGGCGACGTCCCCACCCAGCACGCGCAGCTCCTCGCGCTGCCCGGCATCGGCGAGTACACGGCGGCGGCCGTGGCGTCGTTCGCGTACGGGCAGCGGCACGCGGTGCTCGACACGAACGTGCGGCGGGTCTTCGCGCGGGCCGTGGGCGGCGTGCAGTACCCGCCGAACGCGACGACCGCGGCCGAGCGGAAGCTGGCCAGGACGCTGCTGCCGGAGGAGGACGACACGGCCGCCAAGTGGGCCGCCGCCTCCATGGAGTTGGGCGCCCTGGTGTGCACCGCCAAGAACGAGGAGTGCCACCGCTGCCCCATCGCGGCGATGTGCGCGTGGCGGCTCGCGGGCAAGCCGGCGCACGAGGGCCCCGCGCGGCGCGGGCAGACGTACGCGGGCACCGACCGGCAGGTGCGCGGCAAGCTGCTCGCGGTGCTGCGGGAGGCCGACTCGCCGGTGCCGCAGGCGGCGCTCGACCGGGTGTGGGACGATCCGGTGCAGCGGGCGAGGGCCCTGGACGGTCTCGTCGACGACGGTCTGGTGGAGCCGCTCGCGGGTGGCCTCTACCGGCTGCCGATGGGCTGATCGCGGGCCGTTTTTAGGCCGCCCTTACTTTCGTTACACAACCGACGGACAGTCGTGCGTTCGCCGCCGTCCTGTGCGGACAGCGCCGTGACAACTCCTCCGTAACTTCTTCCTCGTAACCGCACAGGATCTGTGCGGACCACGGGGATGTGCGGGAAAGCGGGAGGCTGTTGATCATGGCGCACGGCGGTGAGGTGCTCGAGTTCGAGGAGTACGTGCGGACGCGGCAGGACGCTCTGCTGCGCAGCGCCCGGCGGCTGGTGCCCGACCCGGTCGACGCCCAGGACCTGCTGCAGACCGCGCTCGTGCGGACGTACGGGCGGTGGGACGGCATAGCGGACAAGCGCCTCGCCGACGCCTACC
This sequence comes from Streptomyces sp. SDT5-1, assembly GCF_052245995.1. NCBI lineage: Bacteria > Bacillati > Actinomycetota > Actinomycetes > Kitasatosporales > Streptomycetaceae > Streptomyces > Streptomyces sp. SDT5-1. The sequence continues at coordinate 4,001,369 of NZ_CM125963.1, forward strand.
TGCGCCGCGTCATGATCAATACGCGGACCGAGTGGTGGCGCGCCCGCAAGCTGGAGGAAGTGCCCACCGAGCAGCTGCCGGAGTCCTCGATCGACGACTCGACGGAGCAGCACGCGGACCGCGCCCTGCTGATGGACGTCATGAAGGTGCTCGCTCCGAAGCAGCGCAGTGTCGTGGTGCTGCGACACTGGGAGCAGATGTCCACAGAGGAGACGGCCGCCGCTCTCGGAATGTCGGCCGGAACCGTGAAGAGCACGCTGCACCGGGCCCTTGCCCGGCTCCGTGAGGAGCTGGAGAAGCGGGACCGTGAGGAACTGGTGGCCCGCGCGCTCGAACGTGAGGAGCGGGAGCGTTGCGCGGCCTAGGCATACGTGCCGCCGGGATTCGTACGTCCCTGAGGCAGGGGCGTGCGTCCCTGTGTCGGGGGCGTGCGCTTCTGGTGCGGGGCATGAAGGCGGGGGGCGCGGTGATCGCCGGGCTCGCCGCCCTCGGGCTTTTCGCCGGGGCGCTCGCGGCGTGCTCCGCCGGGGGCACCGGCCCCCGCGACGAGGGCCCGGCGCGCTCGGACCCGGTCGGCTCCACGGCCGCCGCGAGCAGCGCGAGCCCCTCCCCCTCCGCCTCGCCGAGCGCCCCGAGTTCGGCCGCCGCGGTGCGGATGGTGAAGAAGGACCCGAAGGTCAGCGCCGACATCAAGCGCGACCTGAAGCCGTGCGTGGCCGACGAGTACCCGGTGGACGTGAGCTACGGGACGCTGACCGGCGGCTCCCGGAGCGACGTCGTGGTCAACGTGATGACCTGCGGAGACGCCGTCGGCATCGGCACGTACGTGTATCGCGACGAAGGCGGCACGTACAAGAATGTGTTCCGGGACGAGGAGCCCCCGGTGTACGCCGAGATCGACCGGGGTGATCTCGTGGTCACCAAGCAGGTGTACGAGAAGGGCGACTCGGTCGCGTCTCCGTCGGGCGAGGAGATCCTCACGTACCGGTGGAGCGGGAAGCACTTCGCCCAGCAGAGCCGCACGCACAACGACTACAGCAACGCGGTGGACGGAGAGAGCCCGGCGCCCTCGGACGGCGACGGCTGAGCCGCCCGGTGAGGGCCTACGTGGTGGAGGAGAGAACGGATGGGTGTCATGGGCGGTGAACGCAAGGGCGAGCCGACGCACGTCCTGTTCGTCGAGGACGACGACGTCATCCGCGAGGCCACCCAGCTCGCCCTGGAGCGCGACGGTTTCGCGGTGACCGCGATGCCGGACGGGCTCGCGGGCCTGGACGCGTTCCGCTCGAAGCGGCCGGACATCGCGCTGCTCGACGTGATGGTGCCGGGGCTCGACGGGGTCTCGCTGTGCCGCCGGATCCGCGACGAGTCGACGGTTCCGGTGATCATGCTGTCCGCGCGCGCCGACTCCATCGACGTGGTGCTCGGCCTGGAGGCGGGCGCCGACGACTATGTGACCAAGCCGTTCGACGGGGCGGTGCTCGTGGCCCGGATCCGTGCCGTGCTGCGTCGCTTCGGGCACGCGGGCGGCGCGGCGGCCCGGTCGGGCGCCGCCGACGAGGCCCCGGCGCCCGACCACGGGGCGCTGCGCTTCGGCGATCTGGAGATCGACACGGACGGCATGGAGGTCAGGAAGGCCGGGCAGCCGGTGGCCCTGACGCCCACCGAGATGCGCCTCCTCCTCGAGTTCTCCTCGGCGCCCGGCACGGTGCTCTCCCGCGACAAGCTCCTGGAGCGGGTCTGGGACTACGGCTGGGGCGGCGACACCCGCGTCGTCGACGTCCATGTGCAGCGGCTGCGCACGAAGATCGGCCAGGACCGCATCGAGACGGTCCGCGGCTTCGGCTACAAGCTCAAGGCCTGACCGGGCTGATGGGACAGCGCATATGAAGAGGGGGAAGGCTGCCCGCTCCTGGATCCCGCGCGGGCTGCGCACCGGTGTGCGCTGGAAGATCAGCGTCGCCATCGCCTTCGTGGGCGCCCTCGTCGCCGTGGCCCTCAGCCTCGTCGTGCACAACGCGGCCCGCGTCTCGATGCTGGACAACGCGCGGGACGTGCAGGACGAGCGGATCCAGTTCGTGCAGCGGCAGTACGAGGCGCGCGGTGGCAGCAATCTGCCCGTCGGCTTCAAGGTCGACGACCCGGCGCTCCCGCACGATCTGCGCCTGAAGGCCCGCGAGGGCCGGCGCGTCACCTACGTGTCGGAGTCGGCCAGCGGCGTCCCCGACATCTGGGCCGCGGTCCCGCTCAGCAACGGCGGGATCCTCTCCGTGCACACCCGGTTCGCCGACCGCAGCGCCACCGTGATGAAGGACCTCGACAAGGCGCTGCTCATCGGCTCGATCTCCGTCGTGCTCGGCGGCAGCGCGCTCGGCGTGCTCATCGGCGGCCAGCTCTCGCGGCGGCTCCGCAAGGCGGCGAGCGCGGCCCACGACGTCGCCGCGGGACAGAGCGACGTACAGGTGCGGCGGGCCATCGGCGGTGTCGTACGGGACGAGACGGACGATCTCGCGCAGGCCGTCGACGCGATGGCGGACGCGCTGAAGCAGCGGCTCGAGGCCGAGCGCCGGGTCACCGCGGACATCGCGCACGAGCTGCGCACCCCGGTCACCGGGCTGCTCACGGCCGCCGAGCTGCTGCCGCCCGGCCGGCCGAGCGAACTGGTCAAGGACCGTGCGCAGGCGATGCGGACGCTCGTCGAGGACGTACTGGAGGTGGCGCGGCTCGACAGCGCCGCCGAGCGGGCCGAGCTCCAGGACATCATGCTCGGCGAGTTCGTCGAGCGCCGCGTCGCGGCCCGCGCTGCCGAAGGGGTCACCGTGCGGGTGATACACGAGTCCGAGGTGACGACGGACCCGCGCCGCCTGGAGCGGATCCTGCTCAACCTGCTGGCCAACGCGGCGCGGCACGCCCGTCCGCCCATCGAGGTCAGCGTCGAGGGCCGGGTCCTTCGGGTCCGCGACCACGGGCCCGGCTTCCCGGAGGAGCTGCTCGAGGACGGGCCGAGCCGCTTCCGCACCGGCGCCGCGGACCGTGCGGGGCACGGGCACGGGCTCGGTCTGACGATCGCGGCGGGGCAGGCCCGGGTGCTCGGCGCACGCCTCACGTTCCGGAACATCCGCCCCCAGGGAGCGGACCACGGCGCCCCCGCCGAGGGCGCCGTGGCGGTGCTGTGGCTGCCGGAGCACGCTCCGACGAACACCGGGAGCTTTCCGATGGTGCGGCTGCCCGACTAGGCGGCGGGCTCGGCGGCGGCCACCTTGTCCGCGGGCTCCTCGTCCTTCGGGCCCGCGCCCCTCAGCATGACCTCCTTGACGAAGACCGCCGCAACGAGGGCGACAAGGGCGACGATCGAGCCGAGCAGGAACGCCGAGTGCGTGCCGGACGAGACGGCGTACTGGTACGCGTCCCTGGCCTGTGCCGGAAGCTTCGCGAGGCTCGCCGCGTCCAGCTGCGCCGACTGCTCGGTGATCTTCCCGCCGAGCGCCCCGGCCCGCTCCGCCATGACGTCCTGCACCCGGTTGTTGAACAGCGCGCCCATGATGGCGACGCCGAACGAGGAGCCGAGCGTACGGAACAGGGTCGTCGACGAGGACGCGACGCCCATGTCCTTCATCTCGACGCTGTTCTGCGCGACCAGCATCGTGATCTGCATCAGGCAGCCCATGCCCGCGCCGAGCACGGCCATGTAGAGCCCGGACGTGAACCGCGAGGTCCCGGTGTCCATCTGCGCGAGCAGGAAGAGCCCGACGATCATCAGCACGCTGCCGACCACGGGGAACACCTTGTACTTGCCGGTGTTGGTGGTGACCCGTCCCGCGATCAGCGAGACGACCATCATCGCGAGCAGCATCGGAAGGAGCAGCAGACCGGAGTTGGTCGCGGACGCGCCCTGCACGGACTGCTGGTACAGCGGGAGGAAGAGCACCGCGCCGAACATCACGAAGCCGGTGATGAAGCCGATGACGGACATCAGCGTGAAGTTCCGGCTGCGGAAGATGTGCAGCGGCACGATCGGCTCGGCGGCCTTGGTCTGCCAGAACACGAACCCGACGAGCGCGGCGACGCCGATCCCGATCAGCTCCATGATCACGGCGGAATCCCAGGCGTACTCGGTCCCGCCCCACGTGGTGACGAGCACGATCGAGGTGATGCCGACGGTCAGCAGCGCGGCGCCGAAGTAGTCGACGGAGTGCGAGGCCCGCTTCTTCGGCAGGTGCAGGACCGCGGTGATCGCCACGAGGGCGACGATGCCGAGCGGCACGTTGATGTAGAAGGCCCAGCGCCAGCCGAGGTGGTCGGTGAGGGTGCCGCCGACGAGCGGTCCGCCGATCATGGCGAGCGCCATCACGCCGGCCATCATGCCCTGGTACTTGCCGCGCTCACGGGGCGGGATCAGATCGCCGATGATGGCCATGACGCCGACCATCAGCCCGCCCGCGCCGAGGCCCTGCACGGCACGGAAGCCGATCAGCTGGCCCATGTCCTGGGCCATTCCGCTGAGCACGGAGCCGAGCAGGAAGATCACGATGGAGGTCAGGAAGGCGCCCTTCCTGCCGTACATGTCGCCGATCTTGCCCCAGATCGGGGTGGAGGCGGCGGTCGCGAGGGTGTACGCGGTGACGACCCACGACAGGTGTTCGAGCCCGCCCAGCTCGCCGACGATGGTGGGCATCGCGGTGCCCACGATCATGTTGTCGAGCATGGCGAGCAGCATGGCGAGCATCAGCGCGAGCAGCACGACCCGCACGCTGCGCGGCTGCTTCGCCGGTTTCTGCTCCACTGTGACGGGCTGCGCCGCTGCCTGTGTCATGGTCCCCACTCCCCCTGCGTCACCCGGGACTTACTTGTCGCCCGGCTAGTTACCTACAATGGGGAAAGTAGAGCGCCAACTAGCCGGGCGTCAAGTAAGTTTTTCTCAAAGGGCACGAAGGGCAGCAGCCGATGGTCACGGGCAGCAGCAAGCCGCAGCAGCGCCGCGGGGACACCCGCCAGCGGATCCAGGACGTGACCTTGGAACTCATCGCGGAGCAGGGCTACGAGAAGACGTCCCTGCGGGAGATCTCCGAGCGCCTCGGTGTGACCAAGGCCGCGCTCTACTACCACTTCAAGACCAAGGAAGACATCGTCGTCAGCCTCTTCACGGACCTGATGAAGCCGATCGACGACGTGATCACCTGGGCGGCCGAGCAGCCTCCGGAGCTGGAGGCCAAGCTGGAGATCCTCTCCCGCTACTCCAGCGCGCTGGCCGACGCCGCCCCGCTCTTCCGCTTCATGCAGGAGAACCAGGCGACGATGCGCGAGCTGAGCATCGGCGAGAACTTCAAGGAGCGGATGACGTCGCTGCTCGACCACCTGCTGCCCGAGGACGTCTCGCTGACCGACCGGGTCCGCTGCCTCAGCGCGCTGATCTCGATGCACGCCGGCATGTTCATCCTCAGGGACGTCGAAGGCGACCCCGAGGAGAAGCGCAAGGCCATCCTCGAGGTCGCCTCCGACCTGGTCACCCGGGCCCATCACGGCTGAGGGGCCCGCGGCACGCACCGTCAGACGTGCACGCCCTCCTTCTTCAGGAAGTTCACCGGGTTCACGGCCGAGCCGTAGTCCGGCGTCGTACGGATCTCGAAGTGCAGGTGCGGGCCGCTGGAGTTGCCGGTGTTGCCGGACTTCGCGATGTGGGAGCCCGTGCCGACCTTGTCGCCGACCTTCACGTCGATCCGGGACAGGTGGGCGTACTGCGAGTACGTGCCGTTGCTGTGCTTGATGACGATGGCGTTGCCGTAGGCGGGGCCGTCGCCCGCGCCGTTGCCGCCGGCCTTGACGACGGTGCCGCCGTGCACGGCGGAGACGTCGGTGCCGATCGGCACGGCGAAGTCCTGGCCGGAGTGGTGGCCGCTGGCCCACATGTGGCCGCCCTGCGAGAAGCCGGCGGACAGCTCGTAGTGCTCGACCGGGTCGATCCAGGACTTGGCCTTCTTCTCGGCGGCCGCCTTCTTCTTCGCCGCGGCCTCCTTCTCGGCCTTCTCGGCCTTCGCGGCCTTGTCGGCGGCCTTCGCCTGGGCGGTGGCCTGGGCCTTCACGGAGCTGGCTGCGATACCGGGGAGCGCCGCGGTGTCTGCCGAGTCGGCGACCGCGGCCCCGGTCCCGAGCAGCGCCGAGACACCGAATCCGGCGGCCACGACGGCAGCCCGCTTGCGGAGCATCGGCGTGCTGGAACGGTGGGACTGGGTGCGCTTCGACATGCGGGGGGACCTCTCGAAGGGGGACATGAGGGGACCCGGCGCACTGCCTCGTGCTGCCGGGTCGGCCATCCCTTGGTAACCCCGCCCCCCATCGCCGCCCAAAACCGTCATCTACGACATGTCCTCGTAGTCCACCCCGGACGATCACGCCGCACGGACCCTCGCGGAACCGGACCGAAGGTCGTCCGTTTTATGGCCTCATCCTGGGTTTAACCCCACTTCATCGCCGTACGCCCGGGCCGCGCACGCCCGCCGACGGCACCTTTCCAGCCAAACGGACAATTCACCGGAACCCATCGACTGTGTAACGAGAGGCGCGAACCGCCTCTCTCTCACTATTTCCGTTAGTACGTGACGCACGTCCTGTGCGACAAGTCACCGGAGGGCAAGATCCAACCCCTTCCGGATGTGACCGGGGCTACGCTCCCGAGGCATGGATCCCGCTGCCCTCGGCACCCGTCTGGCCGCGAGCGCCGTCGCCCCGGCGCTCAGGAAACTCCTCGTCCGGGAGGGCCCGGGCGCGGGCCTCACCGACAGGCCGGTCCGGATCTCGGGCCTGGTCTCCTTCCGCGGCGAGAAGCGCACCCTCACGGAGGCCGACCTCGAACGGCTCGCCCGCAAGCTGGTCGATGCGGCCGTCACCGGGCCCGGCGAGCCCCCGTTCCCGTACGAGGAGACGGAGCCGGTCGTCCTCGCCCTGGCCCGCACCCTGCACGCGCTGGGCGATCTGGCCATGGACGAGGTGCAGGCGGTGCGGCTCGGTCCGCGCGCCCTCGCGGACGCCCTGCGCCGCGCGGCCCCCGCACCGGAGCTCTCGGCCGACGCGACGTACTTCCTCGCCTCGCTCACCGAGTGGGCCTGCCTGCACATCCTGCACTTCTTCACGCAGCGCTCCACGTTCGTGGCGCGGACGCTGGTGGAGCAGAGCAGGGGCCAGGCCGAGCTCCTCGCGAGGACGGACGCCCTGATCGCCCGCACACCGCCCGCCGACGCGGCCGACACCGCCTTCGAGCGGCGCTACGCCCGGTACGTCGCCGACCGGCACCGGCATCTGACCATCTACGGCATCGACCTGCGCGACTCCCCCGAGCGCTGGCCCCTGGACGTGGCGTATCTGAGCCTGGAGGCGACCGCGGCGCGGACCGAGACCTTCGACGCGGCGCCCGACGAGAGCCCGGCGACCGTCCGGTTCCGCGCCGAGGACGCGTTCGCCGCGGGCGGCGGCGAGCGAGTGCTGCTGCGCGGCGAAGCCGGATCCGGCAAGACGACCTTGATCCAGTGGCTGGCGACCCGCGCCGCGGCGGAAGGCGACCGGGTTCCGTTCGTGCTGCCGCTGCGCACCCTGGCCGCCGGGCCGCTGCCCGCGCCCGACGCCTTCCTGACGGCGGTCTCCTGCCCGCTGGGCGCGCCCGCGGGATGGGCCGAGCGCGTACTGACCGCCTCCCGCGCCCTGATCCTCGTCGACGGCCTCGACGAGATCCCCACGGCCGAGCGGAACCGGGTGCGGGACTGGCTGCTCGCCCTCGTCGACGCGTATCCGGGCAACCGCTGGCTGCTGACCTCGCGCCCCACCGCCGTACGTCCCGCCTGGCTCGCCGACCACGACTTCCGCGAGGTGCAGCTGCCGCCGATGCGGCCCGCCGACGTCGCCACGTTCGTGCACCGCTGGCACACGGCCGCCGACGCACTCCCGTACGAGGCCGCGCTCCTCGACTCCCTGCGCACCAAGAGGGATTTGGCGCGCCTCGCCACCAACCCCCTGATGTGCGGCCTGATCTGCGCCCTGCACCGTGAGCGGCGCGGCTATCTGCCCACCGGGCGCAAGGAGTTGTACGACGCCGCGCTCACGATGCTGCTGCACCGGCGCGACCGGGAGCGCGGCATGGCCGTGCCCGAACTCGCCGAGGAGGCTCAGCTCGACCTCCTCCAGCACCTCGCGTACGCCCTGGTCCTCAGCGGCCGCACCGAGATGAGCCGCGAGCACGCGATCGGCGCGCTGGAGCGGCGGCTGCCCGCGGTGGCCGCCGCGGCGGCGCACGGCGACGCGGCGACCGTCCTGCACACCCTGCTGCTCCGCAGCGGCCTGCTGCGCGAACCCGCCCCCGACACGGTCGACTTCGGCCACCGCACCTTCCAGGACTACCTCGCCGCCCGCTACGCCGTGGAGGAGGGCCACGCCCTCCCGTTCGTGCAGCGCCTCGCCGATGACCCGCAGGGCGAGGACGCGATCCGGATGGCCGTCGCCCACGCCCGCCCCGGCGAACGCGCCCAGCTGCTGCGCGAGTTGCTGGCGCCCGACCGGCCGCGACTCACGCTCCTCGCCCTGGCCTCCCTGGAGCACGCGACGGCCCTCGACCCGGCGGTCCGCGCCGAGGTGGAGCACCGGGCCGCCGCCCTGATCCCGCCGCGCACCACCCAGGACGCGAAGAAGCTGGCCGAGGCGGGGCCGCTGGTCCTGGAGCTGCTGCCGCACCCGGACGGTCTCGACGACGACGCGGCCCACGGTGTCGCGGTGACCGCATCGCTCCTCGGGGGCCTGGAACCGGCGGGCGCGCTGGGTGTTCTGCGCCGACTGCGCGGTCACCCGTCGCTGAAGGTGCGGCGCCAGCTCGCGGGCACCTGGAGCCGGTTCCCCACCGAGGAGTACGCGGCCGAGGTCCTGGACCACCTGGTGCGCAGCGGCCTGCTCATCACCTGCGAGACCGCGGAGCAGCGCGCCGCCCTGGCCGGGATGCGGCCCTGGAAGCGCCTGGAGTTCCGCGGCCCGCACGCGCCGCGCGACGTGATCGACGCGGTTCCCGACCCAGGCGCCGTCCGGCTCGTCTACTTCCAGGACAACCCGCTGGCCGGGGATCTCGGCGCCCTGACCGCGTTCCCGGCCCTGTCCGGGCTGTGGGTGGCGGGCTGCCCTGCCGCCCACGGGCTCGGCTCGCTCGCCGGTCTGCCGCTGGTCGACCTCACGTACGGGCACAGTGACGTCACGGGCCTGTCCGCCCTGAACTCGCTGCGCCGACTGTCCCTCAACGGGGAGATCACGGTCGACTCGCTCGCTGACGCACTGCCGACCGGGGCCCCACTGGAGTACCTGTTCCTGGGCGGCGACGCCACCCGCGACGCCGGCCTGCGAGGCCTCGACGCCTGGCCCACGCTGACCACGCTGAGCCTCGGCCGGCTCACGGCCGCGCCGACCGCCGACGACTGGCGCCACGTCACCGGACTCCCCGCCCTGACACACCTCTACGTGAACCAGGTCCTCTTCACCGACCACCGCGATTCCATCGAGGCCCTGCCCGAACTCCCCGGCATCGAGACGCTGCGCCTCGCCGGTCTGCTCTGCACCGAGAACCTGGGCCCCCTCCCGCACCGCCTGCCCGGCCTACGCGAGGTGGTCCTCCAGACGGCGCCCGGCGCCACGCTCCCGTACGAGCGCTACGCCCGCCTCTTCCCGGACGCCGAGGTCACCGTCGACCAGCGCTGAACGCGAAAACGGGTGGGCCCGAGCCGTTCCCTCAGGAACGGCTCGGGCCCACCCGGATATCAGGCTCGCCCCGGAGGGGTTACGCCTCCTTGCTCAGGTTCGGGCCACCGCCGGCCGCGGCGTCCTCGATCGGCGGGACGTCGGGCAGCGCCGACTTCTCCTCGCCGCGGAAGGTGAAGGTCTTGTTCTCGCCCTCGCCCTCCGTGTCGACGACCACGATGTGGCCCGGCCGCAGCTCGCCGAAGAGGATCTTCTCCGACAGGCTGTCCTCGACCTCGCGCTGGATCGTGCGACGCAGCGGACGCGCGCCGAGCACGGGGTCGTAGCCCTTCTTCGACAGCAGCTCCTTGGCGGACTGCGAGAGCTCGATGCCCATGTCGCGGTCCTTCAGGCGCTCGTCCACCTTCGAGATCATCAGGTCGACGATCTCGAGGATGTCCTGCTGGCTGAGCTGCGGGAAGACGACGACGTCGTCCACACGGTTGAGGAACTCGGGGCGGAAGTGCTGCTTGAGCTCGTCCGACACCTTGTTCTTCATGCGCTCGTAGTTGGACTTCGTGTCGCCCTGGGCCGCGAAGCCGAGGTTGAAGCCCTTCGAGATGTCCCGCGTGCCCAGGTTGGTCGTCATGATGATGACCGTGTTCTTGAAGTCCACGACGCGGCCCTGGGAGTCGGTCAGTCGACCGTCCTCCAGGATCTGCAGCAGCGAGTTGAAGATGTCCGGGTGGGCCTTCTCCACCTCGTCGAAGAGGACGACGGAGAACGGCTTGCGGCGCACCTTCTCGGTCAGCTGACCGCCCTCTTCGTAGCCCACGTAGCCGGGGGGCGAACCGAAGAGTCGCGACACCGTGTGCTTCTCGCTGAACTCCGACATGTCGAGGGAGATCAGCGCCTCCTCGTCACCGAAGAGGAACTCGGCGAGCGCCTTGGACAGCTCGGTCTTACCGACACCGGACGGACCGGCGAAGATGAACGAACCACCCGGACGCTTCGGGTCCTTCAGACCGGCACGCGTACGGCGGATCGCCCGGGAGAGCGCCTTGACGGCGTCCTTCTGGCCGATGACCCGCTTGTGGAGCTCGTCCTCCATGCGCAGCAGACGCGAGGACTCCTCCTCGGTCAGCTTGAAGACCGGAATGCCGGTGGCGGTCGCGAGGACCTCGGCGATCAGCTCGCCGTCGACCTCGGCGACGACGTCCATGTCGCCGGCCTTCCATTCCTTCTCGCGCTTGGCCTTCGCGGCGAGCAGCTGCTTCTCCTTGTCGCGGAGAGAGGCCGCCTTCTCGAAGTCCTGGGAGTCGATGGCCGACTCCTTGTCGCGACGCACGCCCGCGATCTTCTCGTCGAACTCGCGGAGGTCCGGCGGCGCGGTCATCCGGCGGATGCGCATCCGGGAACCGGCCTCGTCGATCAGGTCGATCGCCTTGTCCGGCAGGAAGCGGTCCGAGATGTACCGGTCGGCCAGCGTCGCGGCCTGGACGAGGGCCTCGTCCGTGATCGAGACGCGGTGGTGGGCCTCGTAGCGGTCACGGAGACCCTTGAGGATCTCGATCGTGTGCGGCAGCGACGGCTCCGCGACCTGGATCGGCTGGAAGCGGCGCTCGAGGGCCGCGTCCTTCTCCAGGTGCTTGCGGTACTCGTCGAGCGTCGTCGCACCGATGGTCTGCAGCTCACCGCGGGCCAGCATCGGCTTCAGGATGGAAGCCGCGTCGATGGCGCCCTCGGCGGCACCCGCACCGACCAGCGTGTGCAGCTCGTCGATGAACAGGATGATGTCGCCGCGGGTGCGGATCTCCTTGAGCACCTTCTTGAGGCGCTCCTCGAAGTCACCGCGGTAGCGGGAACCGGCGACCAGCGCGCCCAGGTCGAGGGTGTAGAGGTGCTTGTCCTTGAGGGTCTCGGGCACCTCGCCCTTGACGATGGCCTGCGCGAGGCCCTCGACGACGGCGGTCTTGCCGACGCCGGGCTCACCGATCAGGACCGGGTTGTTCTTGGTCCGGCGCGACAGGACCTGCATGACGCGCTCGATCTCCTTCTCGCGCCCGATGACCGGGTCGAGCTTGGACTCGCGAGCGGCCTGCGTCAGGTTGCGGCCGAACTGGTCGAGCACCAGGGACGTGGAGGGCGTGCCCTCGGCAGGACCGCCGGCGGCGGCGGTCTCCTTGCCCTGGTAACCGGAGAGCAGCTGGATGACCTGCTGCCGCACCCGGTTGAGGTCTGCGCCCAGCTTGACCAGGACCTGGGCGGCGACGCCCTCGCCCTCACGGATCAGGCCGAGCAGGATGTGCTCCGTGCCGATGTAGTTGTGGCCCAGCTGAAGGGCCTCGCGGAGCGACAGCTCCAGGACCTTCTTGGCACGGGGGGTGAAGGGGATGTGGCCGGACGGGGCCTGCTGGCCCTGGCCGATGATCTCCTCCACCTGCTGGCGGACCGCCTCGAGCGAAATCCCGAGGCTCTCCAGGGCCTTAGCGGCGACACCCTCACCCTCGTGGATCAGGCCCAGGAGAATGTGCTCGGTGCCGATGTAGTTGTGGTTGAGCATCCGGGCTTCTTCCTGAGCCAGGACGACAACCCGCCGCGCGCGGTCGGTGAACCTCTCGAACATCGTTAATCGCTCCTCAGAGCGGTCAGGCAGTTAGGGGTCGGTCCCCTCCCTGTCCTTCCGCAGCTTAGTCCCGCAAGCGGGGACCGCTCATTCCATCTGCCGACACCCGTTCTTGGCCTCCTGCCCCGAACGCCGACAACTGCTCCAACCCGATGGTGCGAGACGATGTTCCCGCAGGCCAGGCAGATACCCCCACCATCAGTACGCCGATGGCGAACGCAGACTGCCCGTCCCGCACGTGTCGCCCCTCCCACTAGGGATGTCTTACCCGTACGGACTGACACTCCATGCGGCGCGCGCCGGTTCCCTCCGCTATGGGCGAACATCTTTGCGCCGCCCAATGCGCCAGTGCGCCTCTTTACCGAACACAGTACGCATGCGTCCGGCGACAGCGCGTAACCCGGAAGCGCCCCCGACTGTTGCTCCTGGCATGGTCACCACCTCCGGCACGACCGTCCCCGCTCCCCGTCTCCCGCTGCCCGACACCGGACGCGATCCGGTGCGGCGCTGGTACGAGGACGAGCTCGGCTGGGCGACGGCGCCCGGCCCCCGCGGCGCGCTGCTGCACACCGGGCGGCGCTTCGACGTCCTTGAGGTGCCGGCCGACGCCGGCTTCGCGATGCTGCGCAGACTCGATCCCCGGTCACCGGTGGCCGTGTGCGGGGAAACGATGCACCTGCTGGTCGCGGCGGGCAGCGCGGAGGAACTGCCGGGCCTGCTCGACTGGCTCGAATGGGGCGGTCTGCCCCTGGACCTCGTCGCCGTCGGGGCGGGCGGGCTCATGGCCGCGCCGACGCCTCCCGGCTGGCCCGGCTCGCAGGAGGCCGCTGTCTGGGTGCGGCCCCCCGAGCCCGGCTGCGAGGTGGAACCGGTGCTTCCGGCCCTGACGACGCTGTCGGCCGTCTCGACCTGGTCGGTCGTGGGGGGCGGTGGGGGCGCCCCCGATCTCGTACGCCTCGTGGACACGGCGGCGACCCACTGCCACCGGGCCCGACTGCGTCGCGCATGTGGTGCGGAGCCGACGCGTCAGCCGTTGGCCTTCTCGTAGGCCTCACGGATCGACTGGGGGACGCGGCCGCGGTCGTTGACCTCGTAGCCGTTCTCCTTGGCCCACGCGCGGATCTGCGCGGTGTCCTGGTTGCCACCCGACGACGTGGCGCGCGCCTTGCCCCGGCCGCTCGAGCGGCCACCGGTGCGACGACCGCCCTTGAGGTACGGCTCGAGGAGGCCGCGGAGCTTGTCCGCATTGGCGGTGGTGAGGTCGATCTCGTACGACTTCCCGTCGAGCGCGAACGTCACGGTCTCGTCCGCCTCGCCACCGTCGAGGTCATCGACAAGAAGGACCTGAACCTTCTGTGCCACCGGATTTCCTTTCATCGAAATCTGAAGGGCGGCCCCGCGACCACGGCCGCTGTTTCGCCGTCCCCTTGTTATATGCAGTACTGCAGTACGTCGGAAAGCAAACCGCTTTTGCCCGAAAAACACAAACCCCTGGCTGAGATCGGGGAGAGATCCCGGAGTTGAACACTGCCCACCGGGACCAAAAACATGCGCGATTCGGACATAGGGAACCGTTGCAAGCGCGCATGCCGGAATAGCGTCCGGCGGCGATCACAGATGCAGAAGCATCCGGCTGTTGCCCAAGGTGTTCGGTTTCACTCGTTCGAGACCGAGGAACTCCGCTACACCCTCGTCATAGGAACGCAGCAGCTCGCTGTAGACATCGGTGTCAACCGTATCGACGGGTGTCTCTCCGATCTCCACGAAGCCGTGCTTCGCGAAGAACTCGACTTCGAAGGTGAGGCAGAAAACGCGCCGAACACCGATCCAGCGCGCCGTCTGCAACAGCTTCTCGAGCAGGAGATGCCCCACGCCCGACCCCTTGACCTGGGGGTCCACCGCGAGGGTGCGGACTTCCGCGAGGTCTTCCCACATGACGTGCAGCGCGCCGCAGCCGACCACGGCCGCGTTGTCGTCGCGTTCGGCGACCCAGAACTCCTGGATGTCCTCGTAAAGCGTGACGGTGGCTTTGTCGAGCAGGATCCCCTGGCGGCTGTACGCGTCGAGCAGACGCCGCACCTCGGGGACATCGGCCGTCCTCGCCCTGCGTACGGTCACTGCTTTAGCGGTCGATTCGACGGTCGACCCGACTTCGGGGAGCTCTGCTGCCATGTCCGGACGCTATCGCCCGGCCTCGCCGCCCGCTTCCTCGGGGCCCGACGGCACTTCGGACGACACTTCGGAGGGGACTTCGGCCGGTACTTCGGCGGGGACTTCAGCCGGCAGTTCGGGCGATACGATCCGCATCGCGTCCCGCAGCGCCTCGCGCTGCTCGGCCGACATCATCCCGAAGAACGCGACGAGCGCGGCGGCGGGGTTGTCGCTCTGCCCCCACGCCTCGTTCATCAGCGCGGCCGAGTACGCGGCCCGCGTGGAGACCGCTTCATATCGATAGGCCCGGCCTTCCGCTTCACGGCGCACCCAGCCCTTCTGATGGAGATTGTCCAATACGGTCATGACGGTTGTGTAGGCGATGGACCGTTCCTGTTGGAGGTCCTCCAGGACTTCCCTGACCGTGACCGGGCGGTTCCACTTCCACACCCGCGTCATCACTGCGTCTTCGAGTTCTCCCAAGGGGCGCGGCACGAGAAGCACAATAGTGGGAGAAGTCGGCAATTCGGCGACGGACGTGGCGGCGACCGCCGACCAATGACAAAAGGGGCGCCCGACGGGCGCCCCTCAGTGCTGTTTCTCGCTGGTCGCGGCGGTGTCAGACGCCGGCGTCCGGCTGCGCGCCGCCGCCCTGGCGGGTGGCCTCGGCGCGCGCGATGGCGGCGTCGACGGCCGCGTCCTCCTTGGCCTTCTTGTCGCCGCCCTGCGACTTCACGATGGTCACGATGAGACCGATGAAGAACGCGGCCATCACGACCGGGGGCACGAGCGCGGAGACGTAGTCCATGCCTCCAGAGTAGCCACCCCGCGGCCGTTCCCCGCAGCTACCCCACCGCGAGCCGCCGCGAGGGGGCGGGCGGTTCGGCGGGGCGGCGCTTGGGCGGGAAGACCTCGGCCGGGGTGGGCACCGGGCGGGGCGGGGTGCCGGGAGCCGGGCGCGGCTGCTGGGGGCGGTCGGCGGCGGCGCGGCCGCCGGGGAGCGCGAGCAGGTGCGCGCGGGAGGCCGGCACGCGGGGGCGCCTGCGCGGGTCGTACGCGTCGCGCACGTCCGGGTCCGCCAGGTCGCGGCAGCGGGCCAGGAGGGCCACGGCGGCCGGATTGGCGGGCAGGGCGCGCAGCGCCGCGAGGTCCTCGGCGCCGGGCCTGTGGCCCGCCGCCAGGGCCTCCTTGAGCAGGCCCAGATAGCCGGGTGCGGAGCCGGGCAGGGCGGCCCGGTACCGGTCGAGGTCGGCGGCCAGGAAGGCGCGCAGACGGGCGCCTTCCCGGTTCGCCTCGTCGACCGACTCCGCGAGTCGGAGACAGGCCCGGACGTCCTCGTCCGAGGCGGGGCTGGGGTGGAGGGCGAGGGCGAGGGCGCGTCGGAGCACACGCAGCTCTTCTGCACCGAACGCCATGCCGCCGCGGTTTCCGTAGGGCGTGGGCATGAAATGACGGTACGGCCTAATTCGGACAAATCCGCTTAACCGGCAATTTCCGGGCGTGCCCCGCCCTCCGGTGACCTCAGAGCCGCGAGACGTTCCGCTCGTACACGAGACGCAGGCCGATCAGCGTCAGCCACGGCTCGTGCTCGTCGATCACGGTGGACTCGCCGAGCACCATCGGCGCGAGCCCGCCCGTCGCGATCACGGTCACGTCGTCCGGGTCGTCCGCGAGCTCCTTGGCCATCCGGTTCACGACGCCGTCGACCTGGCCCGCGAAGCCGTAGACGATGCCCGCCTGCATGGCCTCGACGGTGTTCTTGCCGATGACGCTGCGCGGCCTGGCCAGCTCGATCTTGCGGAGCTGGGCGCCGCGCATGCCGAGCGCCTCGACCGAGATCTCGATGCCGGGGGCGATCACGCCGCCCGCGTACTCGCCGCGCGCGGACACCGCGTCGAAGGTCGTGGCGGTGCCGAAGTCCACGACGATCGCGGGGCCGCCGAACATCTCGACGGCCGCGACCGCGTTGATGATCCGGTCGGCGCCGACCTCCTTGGGGTTGTCCATGAGGATCGGCACGCCGGTCTTGATGCCGGGCTCGACGAGGACGGCCGGGACGTCGCCGTAGTAGCGGCGGGTGACCTCGCGCAGCTCGTGCAGGACCGAGGGGACGGTCGAGCAGATGGCGATGCCGTCGATGCCGTCGCCGAGCTCGTCGCCGAGCAGCGGGTGCATGCCCATCAGGCCCTGGAGCAGCACGGCGAGCTCGTCGGCGGTTCTGCGCGCGTCCGTGGAGATGCGCCAGTGCTCGATGATCTCCTCGCCGTCGAACAGGCCGAGGACGGTGTGGGTGTTGCCGACGTCGATGGTGAGCAGCATCAGGCGTCCGCCTCGCGCAGGTCGAGGCCGATGTCGAGGATCGGCGAGGAGTGGGTGAGCGCGCCGACGGCGAGGAAGTCGACGCCGGTCTTCGCGTACGTGGCGGCGTTCTCCAGCGTGAGGCGGCCGGAGGACTCCAGGAGGGCGCGGCCGTCCGTGAGGGCGACGGCCTCCTCGGTCTCGCCCGGCGTGAAGTTGTCCAGGAGGATCAGGTCGGCGCCCGCGTCGAGGACCTCGCGCAGCTGGTGCAGGGTGTCGACCTCGACCTCGATCGGCAGTCCGGGGAAGCGCTCGCGCACGGCCTGGAAGGCCTGGGCGACGCCGCCGGCGGCGACCACGTGGTTGTCCTTGACCAGGGCCGCGTCCGAGAGGGACATGCGGTGGTTGACGCCGCCGCCCATGCGGACCGCGTACTTCTCCAGGGAGCGCAGGCCGGGCGTGGTCTTGCGGGTGTCGCGGACCTTCGCCTTGGTGCCCTCCAGAACGTCCGCCCACGCGCGCGTGGCCGTCGCGATGCCGGAGAGGCGGCACATGATGTTGAGCGCGGTGCGCTCGGCGGTGAGCAGGTCGCGGGTGCGGGTGGTGACGGAGAGCAGCTTCTGGCCCGCCTCGACCCGGTCGCCGTCCTCGGCGTGCCGCTCGACCTCGAACTCGTCCGTGGCCACGACGGAGATGACCGCCTCCGCGACCCGCAGGCCCGCCACGACGCCCGCCTCGCGGGCCGTGAAGTCGGCGGTGGCGACGGCGTCCTCGGGGATCGTGGCGACGGTCGTGACGTCCACGCCGCCGTCCAGGTCCTCGGTGATCGCCATGTGGGCGATGTCCTCGATCTCGACCGGGTGCAGGCCCGCGTCGAGCAGCAGCTGGGCGAGCGACGGGTCGAGGCCGCACTCCATGACGTCGTCGGAATCGCCCTGCGCACAGCCGCAGTTGTCGCCGCAGCCTGCGCTGCCGTCGTCTGCCAGGGGGAGGTCGGGGGTCGCGCTCACGTCGGTCACTGCTCCTGAGGGTTCTCTGCCGTTGCCGGGAAGT
Source organism: Streptomyces sp. SDT5-1 (assembly GCF_052245995.1). Classification (NCBI taxonomy): domain Bacteria; kingdom Bacillati; phylum Actinomycetota; class Actinomycetes; order Kitasatosporales; family Streptomycetaceae; genus Streptomyces; species Streptomyces sp. SDT5-1. The sequence goes on from NZ_CM125963.1 coordinate 4,019,196, forward strand.
CTGCTGTGGGTGTGGTGCGGGTGGCCAGGGTCCGGTCCGGATTCAGGCGTACGACGATGTGGCGGCGCCAGTTGGTGTCGTCGCGCTCCGGGCGGTCCTCGCGCCAGTGGCAGCCGCGGGTCTCCTCGCGGCGGCGGGCGGCGGCGACCAGGACGCGGGCCACGCACAGGAGGTTGGTGGCCTCCCAGGTGTCGACGCCGGGCTCGGCCGTCTTGCCGTTCTCCGTGAGGGCGTTGACCGCGTCGGCGTGGATGCGGCCGAGCTGGGCCGCGGCCTCGGCGAGGGAGTCGGCGGAGCGCAGGACGCCCGCTCCCGCGGTCATCACGCGCTGGATGGCGAAGCGCGCCTCCGGGGGCAGCAGCGGGTGCGTCGGGGTGGTCGGGTGCTCGACCGGCGCGGGCACGCGCGCGTGGAGGGCGTTCTCCGCGTGCAGGCGCGTGATGTCGTCCGCGATGCGCTCCGCGTAGACGAGGCCTTCCAGGAGGGAGTTGGAGGCCAGTCGGTTCGCGCCGTGCACGCCCGTGCAGGCGACCTCTCCGCAGGCGTACAGGCCGGGCACCGTGGTGCGGCCCGCCAGGTCGGTGCGGACGCCTCCGGAGGCGTAGTGCGCGGCGGGCGCAACCGGGATGGGCTCGGTGACGGGGTCGATGCCGTGGGCGCGGCAGGCGGCGAGGATCGTGGGGAACCGGTTCTCCCACATGTCGGCGCCGAAGTGCCGCGCGTCCAGGTACATGTGCTCGGCGCCGAGCTCCTGCATGCGGCGCGTGATGCCCTTGGCGACGATGTCGCGGGGCGCGAGCTCGGCCAGCTCGTGCTGTCCCACCATGAAGCGCACGCCGTCGGCGTCCACCAGGTGGGCGCCCTCGCCGCGCACGGCCTCGGAGACGAGCGGCTGCTGGCCCTCGGCGTCCGCGCCCAGGAACAGGACGGTCGGGTGGAACTGGACGAACTCCAGGTCGCTGACCTCGGCGCCCGCGCGCAGGGCGAGCGCGACGCCGTCGCCGGTGGACACGTGCGGGTTCGTGGTCGCCGAGAAGACCTGGCCCATGCCGCCGGTCGCGAGGACCACGGCGGGCGCGAGGACGGCGCCGACGCCGTCGTGCTGGCCCTCCCCCATGACGTGCAGGGAGACGCCCGCGGTGCGGCCCTCGGCGTCCGTGAGCAGGTCCAGGACCAGCGCGTTCTCCACGGTCTCCACGCCACGCGCGCGTACCGCCTCGACGAGCGCGCGGGAGATCTCGGCGCCGGTCGCGTCGCCGCCCGCGTGCACGATGCGGCGGCGGTGGTGGCCGCCCTCGCGGGTCAGCTGGAGGTCGCCGTCCTCGGCCTCGTCGAAGTGCGCGCCGGTCGCGATGAGGCGGCGCACGGCGCCGGGGCCCTCGGTGACGAGCGTGCGAACGGCCGCCTCGTCGCACAGGCCGACGCCGGCGACCAGGGTGTCGTCCAGGTGCTGCTCGGGGGTGTCGCCCTCGCCGAGCGCCGCGGCGACGCCGCCCTGCGCCCAGCGCGTGGAGCCCTCGTCGAGGCTCGCCTTGGTGACGACGACGGTGCGCAGGCCCGCGGCCTCGCAGCGCAGCGCCGCGGTCAGGCCCGCGACACCGGAGCCGACGACCACGACGTCGGCCCGGACGGACCACCCCGGGGCGGGGGCGTGCAGCCGTATGCCTGTGCTGGTCACGAGCGGCCTCCGAAGGTCAGGGGCAGGTTGTCGATGAGGCGCGTGCTGCCCACACGCGCGGCTACCGCGAGCACGGCCTCGCCCTCGAAGCCGTCGGTCACGTCGGTGAAGTCGCGGGGGTCGACGAGCGCCACGTAGTCGAGCCGCACGGGCGGCTGGAGGCGCTTCGCCTCGTCGAGGACCTGGCGGGCCGCCGCGAGGACCGCCGAGGGGCGGCCCGGTGAGGCCGTGGCGACGGCGTGCGCGTCGGCGGCGGCCCGCGCCTCGCCGATCCTGCCGAGCGCCTTCGCCCGCGCGCGCGGGGTCGGGTTCTCTGCGGCACGCGCGCGAAGCGCCTCCTGCGCGGCGTGCCGGTCGCGGCCCGCGAACAGGGCCTGTGAAAGGGCCAGCGCGGTGCGGCGCTCGGCGGTCGACAGGTAGCGGTTGCGCGAGGAGAGCGCGAGGCCGTCGTCCTCGCGGACCGTCGGTACGGCGACGATCTCCACGTCGAAGTTCAGGTCGCGCACCATGCGGCGCACCAGGGCGAGTTGCTGCGCGTCCTTCTGTCCGAAGAGGGCCACGTCCGCGCGCGTGAGGTGCAGCAGCTTGGCGACGACGGTGAGCATGCCGTCGAAGTGGCCCGGCCGTGAGGCGCCTTCGAGGCGCTCCCCCATGGGGCCGGCCGTGATCCGGACCTCGGGCTGCCCGCCCGGGTAGACCTCGTCGACGGACGGCGCGAACACGGCGTCCGCGCCCGCCTGTTCGGCGATCTTGATGTCGGCGTCCAGGGTGCGCGGGTAGCGGTCGAGGTCCTCGCCCGCGCCGAACTGGAGGGGGTTCACGAAGACCGTCACGACCACTTCGCCGTCGGCACCCGCGCGCGTGCGGGCGGAGCGGATCAGGGTGGCGTGGCCCTCGTGCAGGGCGCCCATCGTCATGACGACGACGCGCCGGCCGGGGCGGGTGCGGGTGCGCATGTCGGCGCCCTTGTGGAGGAGCCGCGTGCGCGACGTCTCCGCGGCGGCGGTCTCTATGGAATCCGTGGCGTTCATCGGGTCTCCTCCGAACCGGTCGCGAGGACGCCCAGCAGGTCCTCGGCGAGCTCCGGCTTCAGCAGGCCGTGCGCGAGCGCGCGGTCGGCGGTCGCCCTGGCCATCGCCAGGTACCCCGCCACGGCCTGCGGGGCGTGCCTGCGCAGCTCCGCGACGTGCGCGGCGACGGTGCCCGCGTCGCCGCGCGCCACCGGGCCCGTGAGGGCCGCGTCACCGGACCGCAGCGCGTTGTCGAGCGCGGCGCCGAGCAGCGGGCCGAGCATCCGGTCGGGGGCGCCGACGCCCGCCTCACGGAGCAGCTCCATGGACTCGGCGACCAGCGTGACCAGGTGGTTCGCCCCCAGCGCGAGGGCCGCGTGGTAGAGCGCGCGGTTCTCCTCGGCGATCCACTCGGGCTCGCCGCCCATCTCGATGACCAGGGCCTCCGCGGCGAGCCGCAGCTCCTCGGGGGCGGTGACGCCGAACGAGCAGCCGGCCAGCCGCTGGACGTCGACGGGCGTACCGGTGAACGTCATCACGGGGTGCAGCGCGAGCGGCAGCCCGCCCGCGCGGAGCACCGGGTCGAGCACCTTGGTGCCGTACCGCCCCGAGGTGTGCACGATCAGCTGGCCGGGCCGTACGGCACCGGTCTCGGCGAAGCCCTCGACGAGGCCGGGCAGCACGTCGTCGGGGACGGTGAGGAGCACCAGGTCGGCGTGGGCGAGGACCTCGGCGGGCGGCACCAGCGGCACGTCGGGCAGCAGGGTCGCGGCGCGGCGCACGGAGGCGTCCGAGACGCCGGAGACGGCCACGGGGCGGTGCCCCGCCAGTTGCAGGGACGCGGCGAGCGCCGGTCCGACACGGCCCGCGCCGACGACGCCCACGGTGAGGCGGGCCGGCCGGTCCTTGGGGTCGGTGGAGTCGTTTCGCGGGTTCGGAGGGGGTGTTGTCACGAGGCGATGGCCTTCCGTTCCAGTCCGCTCGGGGTACCGGACGATTTCTCGTCATGTTAACGCTATCTGTCCGCACGGGTCCCGGCTGTCCACAGGCTGTGGGCAAGCGCACGCGGGTGCGCCATGATCGACGGATGGACGGAACCGCCGAGAACCCTGTCACGCCCGCGCAGGCGCCCGAGAAGACCCAGGCCGAACGGCTGATCACGGCGTTGCGCGGCGCCAAGCGAACGCTGGCCCGCCGGCCCAACGAGGCCACGCTGGGTGAGCGGTGGGAGGCCCTGTCCGCCGCGGCGGCGTCGGTGACCGACCTCTCCGGCGACGTCGACATCTACGGGGACGGCGTCGTGGCCGACCTGGAGACGCGGGTCGCCGTGCTGCTCGGCAAGGAGGCGGCGGCGTTCTTCCCCACCGGCACGATGGCCCAGCAGGTGGCGCTGCGCTGCTGGGCGGGCCGCACCGGGAATCCCACGGTGGCCCTGCACCCGCTGGCGCACCCCGAGGTGCACGAGCGGGAGGCGCTGACCACCGTGGCGGGGCTGCGCACCGTGCATCCCACGCACGCGGCGCGGCAGATCACCGCCGACGACGTGCACGGCATGGACGAGCCGTTCGGGACGCTGATGCTCGAACTGCCGCTCAGGGACGCCGGTTTCGTGCTGCCCGACTGGGAGGAGCTCGAGGAGGTCTGCGAGGCGGCACGCGCGCGGGACGCCGTGATCCACTTCGACGGCGCCCGGCTGTGGGAGGCCACGACGCACTTCGGGCGCCCGCTGGACGAGATCGCCGAGCTCGCGGACAGCGTGTACGTGTCGTTCTACAAGTCGCTCGGCGGCCTCAGCGGAGCGGTGCTCGCGGGCCCGGAGTCGTTCATCGGGGAGGCGCGGGCCTGGCGGCACCGCTACGGGGGCCAGGTCTTCCAGCAGTTCCCGCAGGCGATCGCGGCGCTGGTGGGCCTGGAGCGCGAGCTGCCGCGGCTGCCGGAGTACGTGGCGCACGCGCGCGTGGTCGCCGAGGCGCTCCGGGAGGGTTTCGCCGAGGCCGGGGTCGTCGGTGCACGGGTCTTCCCCGAGGTGCCGCACACGCACCAGTTCCGGGTGTGGCTGCCCTACGAGGCCGACGCGCTCACGGAGGCCGGGCTCGCGCAGGCGGAGGAGGCGGGCACGGCGCTGTTCGGCCGCTGGTGGGCCCAGGGCGCGGTGCCGGGGCTCGCGACCACGGAGGTCACGGTCGCGGAGGGCGGGCTCGAGTGGGGGCCCGACGACGTCCGCGCGGCCGTCGCGGACTTCGTGCGGCGCATCTCTTCGTAGGCGCGCTTTCCGTCGTATTCGTAGGCGCCCTTTCCGTCGCAAGCGCCCTTTCCGCGGGCGACCGGCGAGGTCGCCCGCCGGCTCAGCAACCGGCCGGGTGGCCGCGGTGCCCCGAGAAGCGGCGCCCTGAAAGGCGGCGCCCGGAGAGCCGCCGGGTCAGGGCCGCCCTGATCCGGCCGCGGGCCGGACGGCCCGCGACGACGGCCTTGAACCTGCGGTAGTCGCGCAGCTCCCGGTAGACGGTCATCTCGTGCAGGCCGGGCGCCGGAGGGGCCGGCTCACCGCGCCGGGAGGCGCGGTAGGCGTCGAGTGCGTACTGCTGGGTGATGCTCATGTCGAACACCTCGCTCATCATCGATTGTCCCGCTACGCCCCGTATTCAGCCTGTTTGCTGCCGTACGGGGCCGATGACCACGAGGCTGCGCCCGGCGCCGCCGCCCGGTCACGTGGATTGACGAGAGCCGTCAATCGACGGTCCGGCTGTCAGTGGCGGCGTGCACCATGGGTCCATGAGCGTGAGCATCGACATCGCGGGCCTGGCGCCCGAGCGAATCCATGTGGGTCCGTCACCGCTGGCCGAGCTCGGCATGGCGCTGCACGCCCTGTCGGAGCCCGCGCACCATCCGCGGCTTCGAGGGTGGACGACGAGCGTGTCGGCGTGCCTCGACCCGTGCCTGGCGGACCGGTTGTGCGAGGCGGACTTCCTGTGGCGGTCGACGTTCTCCGACGTGTTCGTGCCGTTCTCCGGGACGACTGGGCGGCGCACCCCGCCGGGTGCCACGCTCGCCGAGGAGCTCGACCTGCTCGACAAGCTGTCCGACGAGCAGTTCGTGGACGCCGCCCTGGAGTTCACCTGCCAGAACACCTACGCGACGCGGGACGCGGACCGGCTCTCCGACCGCCGCAACCGGGAGCGGGCGCTGGAGCTGGCGGCGACCCGTGGCCCCCACCAAGTGCGCTTCACGCAGCGCTTGTTGGACGACCCACCCGCGATCAGGGCCTGGTTCCGCGAGCTGCTCCAGGACTGCGACGAGGCGTTCTTCGCAGACGTCTGGGACCGCGTGCAGCCCCAACTGGCGGCGGACGCACGGCACAAGACGGAGCTGCTGCGGCACAAGGGGATGCGCGAAGCGCTCAAGGAGATGTCCGGCGCGGTCGCGCTCGACGAGCCGGGCGACACCATCGTCGTCGACAAGATCTCCGACGGCCGTACGTCGACGGAGGACGGCGGACTGATCCTGGCGCCGACGAGCCTGGGGTGGCCGCACCTGTTCGTGGTGCACCGGCACGGCTGGCAGCCGGTGATCCTCTACCCGGTCGCCTCGCCCGCCCCCGCCGACCCGCCCTCCGTGGAGCTGCTCACCCGCAGGATGGCGGCGCTGGCCCACCCCGTCCGGATGCGCCTGTGCCGGCACCTGGCGCGCGGCGCGTACACGACGAGCGAGCTGGTGGACGCGCACGGGATGACGGCGCCGGAGATATCCCGGCACCTGTCGGTGCTGAAGAAGGCGGGGCTGATCACGACGCGTCGGCAGGGCCGCTACGTGCAGCACCAGCTGGACCTGAGCGTGGTCTCGCGGCTCGGCGGCGACTTCATCGAGGGGGTGCTGCGCTGACCGCGGATGGCCGGGCTCAGGCGCCCGCGCCGCCCGCGCGGACGAGCCCCGTCTCGTAGGCGAGGACGACGACCTGGACGCGGTCGCGCAGGTCGAGCTTGGTCAGGATGCGGCCGACGTGGGTCTTCACGGTGGCCTCGGACAGGACCAGGCGCGCGGCGATCTCGCCGTTCGAGTGGCCCTGCGCGACCAGGACCATGACCTCGCGCTCGCGCTCGGTGAGCCGCTCCAGGCGCTCGTGCTGCGGCTGGTCGGGGCCGCTGGGCAGCATGGGGGCGAACCGGTCGAGGAGGCGCCTGGTCGTGGAAGGGGCGACCACCGCGTCGCCGCTGTGCACGGCGCGGATCGCGGTCAGCAGCTCGCCGGGCGGCACGTCCTTGAGCATGAACCCGGAGGCCCCGGCCCGCAGCCCCGAGAAGGCGTACTCGTCGAGGTCGAAGGTGGTCAGGATGAGCACCTTGGGCGAGTCGGGCTCGGAGCAGATCCGCCGCGTCGTCTCGACGCCGTCGAGCTTCGGCATGCGGACGTCCATGAGGACCACGTCCACGGCCGTCGAGCGCAGCACCTCCAGAGCCTCGACGCCGTCGCCCGCCTCGGCGACGACCTCCATGTCCGGCTGCGCGGCCAGCACCATGCGGAAGCCGGTGCGCAGCAGCACCTGGTCGTCGACGAGCATGACCTTGATCGACATCGGGCGGTCCTCACTTGTCCGTGGCGATGGACTGGTACGTGTCAATGGGCGGGCTTCAAAGGCAGCAGCACGCTGATGCGGAAGCCACCGCCGGGGCGCGGTCCCGCGTCCAGCGTGCCGCCGACCATACCGACGCGCTCGCGCATCCCGATGAGGCCGTGGCCGCGGCCGTCCGCGCCCCCGTCCTCGTACAGCTCGTGCGGGGCGCCCTTGCCGTCGTCCTCGACGAGCAGGCCGAGGCCGTCGTCGAAGTAGACGAGGCGGACGCTGGCGCCCGCGTTCGGGCCGCCGTGCTTGCGGGTGTTGGTGAGGGCTTCCTGGACGATCCGGTACGCGGTCAGCTCGACGCCGCTGGGCAGCGGACGCGGGGTGCCCTCGACCTTGAAGTCGACCGGAAGGCCCGCCGTGCGCACCTGCTCGACGAGCTCCTCTATCTGCTCGACGTCGGGCTGCGGGACGTACTCGCCCGCCTCCTCGTGCTCCCCGGTGCGCAGCACGCCGAGCAGCCTGCGCATCTCCGCGAGCGCCTGCCGACCGGTGCCCGAGATCGTCTCCAGAGCCTTCTTGGCCTGGTCGGGCGCCTGGTCGAGGACGTAGGCGGCACCGTCGGCCTGCACCACCATCACCGACACGTTGTGCGCGACGACGTCGTGCAACTCGCGTGCGATGCGCGCCCTTTCGGCCGCCACCGCGACCTTCGACTGCGCCTCGCGCTCCTTCTCCAGGCGGTTGGCGCGCTCCTCCAGCTGCTCCAGGTACGCGCGCCTGGTGCGCAGCGAGTCGCCGAGGACCCACGCCAGGGCGAACGGCACCATCTGGAAGACGGTGACGAGGACCTGGCCCGCGGTGCTGATGTCGCCGACCGTGGGCCAGCGCAGCTGCGAGAGCGGCGCCGCGAGCAGCCCGCCGACGAGGCCGAAGCGGGACGCCCAGCGCGGCCCGCTCACCGCGCACGTGTAGATGATGACCAGCATCGCGAAGTCCGACGGGTTGACCCGCGCGTCGAACACCAGCTGGCCGAGGCCCGCGACGACCGCGAGCAGCAGCATCTTGTCCGGCATCCGACGGCGCAGCGCGACCACCACGGACAGCAGCACGGAGCAGACGATCAGCGCCGCCTCGTTCCCCTGTCCGGAACCGCCGGCCCCGTTGGCCCCCACCACGGACATGCCGAGAAGAATCACGGCCCAGAAGCCGTCGACCCACGTCGGGTGTCTGCGGAGGAAGTCGTAGACGCGCTGCACGTAACCCAGCGTAGGTAAGCGTGCAGCGTGCAGGGGTCAACCGGAGGGCCGATCCGGACCCGGCGCGCGTACTCCTGAAGGTGGAGGCAGCGAGCGGCGCACGCGCCCGGCGCACATAGCCTTCAGGCGTGGAGAACGGACGAGAAGGAGCGCCGCGCGGGTGGCGCGCGGCCATGGAAGAGGCGCTGTACGGAGCGGCCGGCTTCTACCGCAGGCCCGAGGGCCCCGCCGGGCATTTCCGCACGTCCGTGCATGCGTCGCCGCTGTTTGCAGGGGCCGTGGCCGAGCTGCTGTGCCGGGTGGACAGGGCCCTCGGCGGGCCCGCGGAGCTCGCCTTCGTCGACATGGCCGCGGGGCGCGGCGAACTGGTTTCCGGTGTCCTGGCGGCACTGCCGGAAAAAGTGGCACTACGCGCGCGTGCCTACGCGGTCGAGAAGGCGGAGCGCCCGCCGGGGCTCGACCACCGCATCGAGTGGCGGTCCGAGCCGCCGACGGGCGTCACCGGTCTCCTCTTCGCGAACGAGTGGCTGGACAACGTGCCCCTCGAGGTCGTCGAGGCGGACGCGGACGGGGCGGCCCGGCTCGTCCTCGTACGGGAGGACGGCACGGAGTCGCTGAGCCCCGCGCCCCTGGACGAGGAGGCGGCGGACTGGCTGCGCCGGTGGTGGCCGCTGCCGCCCGAACCGGGCCTTCGCGCCGAGGTCGGTCGGCCCCGCGACGAGGCCTGGACGGCGGCCGTGGGCACCCTGGAGCGCGGTCTCGCGGTCGCGGTCGACTACGCGCACACGCGCGCGTCCCGGCCGCCCTTCGGCACGCTCACGGGCTTCCGCGAGGGCCGAGAGACGACGCCCGTGCCCGACGGCTCCCGCGACATCACGGCGCACGTGGCGCTCGACGCGTGCGCGGCGACCCCGGGGGCCCTGCTGGTGACCCAGCGGGCCGCTCTGGGCGCCCTGGGGGTGCGGGCGGGCCGCCCGCCGCTGGCGCTCGCCTCCCGGGACCCGGCGGCGTACGTACGGGCCCTCGCGGGCGCGGGCGAGGCCGCGGAGCTGACCGCGCGCGGCGGCCTCGGCGACTTCGGCTGGCTGGTCGATCCGGTGGGGCTCCCCGCGGACGGGCTACTTGTCGATGTCCCCGACCACGAAGAACAGTGATCCGAGGATCGCCACCATGTCGGCGACGAGCGTCCCGGGAAGCAGCTCGGTCAGCGCCTGGATGTTGTTGTACGACGCGGAGCGCAGCTTGAGCCGGTACGGCGTCTTCTCGCCCTTGGAGACGAGGTAGTAGCCGTTGATGCCCAGCGGGTTCTCCGTCCACGCGTACGTGTGGCCCTCGGGCGCCTTGAGGACCTTCGGGAGGCGCTGGTTGACCGGGCCCTGCGGCAGTTCGGCGAGCCGGTCCAGGCAGGCGTCGGCGAGGTCGAGCGCGTTGTGGGCCTGCTCCAGGAGGCACTCGAACCGGGCCAGGCAGTCGCCTTCTTGTCGCGTGACGACCTTCAGGGTGTCCTGAAGCTCTCCGTAGGCGAGGTACGGCTCGTCGCGGCGGAGGTCGAAGTCGACGCCGGAGGCGCGGGCGATCGGGCCGCTGACCCCGTAGGCGTGCGCGGCCTCGGCGGACAGCACGCCCACCCCGCGCGTACGGCCGCGGAAGATCTCGTTGCCGAGCACCAGGTTGTCGTAGACGTCCATCCGGGAGCGCACGCTCGCGACGGCCGCACGCGCGCGCGTGGTCCAGCCGAGCGGCAGGTCCTCCTTGAGGCCACCGACGCGGTTGAACATGTAGTGCATGCGCCCGCCGGAGACCTCCTCCATCACGTTCTGGAGCTCCTCGCGCTCACGGAAGGCGTGGAAGACGGGCGTGATTCCGCCCAGTTCGAGCGGGTACGAACCGAGGAACATCAGATGGTTGAGCACCCGGTTCAGCTCCGCGAGCAGCGTGCGCAGCCAGACGGCCCGCTCCGGAACCTCCATGCCCAGCATCCGCTCGACGGCGAGCACGACGCCCAGCTCGTTCGAGAACGCGGACAGCCAGTCGTGGCGGTTCGCCAGCATCACGATCTGCCGGTAGTCGCGCGCCTCGAAGAGCTTCTCCGCACCGCGGTGCATATAGCCGATGACCGGCTCCGCGTGCTGGATCCGCTCGCCGTCGAGCACGAGACGCAGGCGCAGCACACCATGGGTGGAAGGGTGCTGCGGACCGATGTTGAGCACCATGTCGGTGCTCTCCGCGGCACCGCCGATGCCGACCGTGGCCTGAGTCGTGGGCGTCATGGACACAGTCTCTCGTACGTAGGGTGAATCCATGGAGACAGGGGCGACAGGGGCCGCGAGCCCGACCGGGACGACGGCGCCCGACTGGACGGGGCTGCCGTCCGGGCTGCTGAGGCTGCGCCGTCTGCTGCTGGTCGGCTGGCTGGTGCCGCTGACGGTGGCCGTCGGCGCGCTGCTCGGCCTGTTCGTGGGCCCGGGGTGGGCGGCGTTCGCCGTGCTCCCCCTGGTGGTCCTGGTGTGGGGCTGGGTGATGCTGGGCCGCAACTGGCGCTCGTGGCGGTACGCGGAGCGGGCCGACGACCTGCTGATCAGCCGCGGTGTCCTGTGGCACGAGGAGACGATCGTGCCGTACGGCCGGATGCAGCTCGTCGAGGTCACGTCGGGGCCGCTGGAGCGGAAGTTCGGCCTGGCGAGCCTTCAGCTGCACACCGCCGCCGCGGCCACCGACGCGACGATCCCCGGCCTCGCGCCGGAGGAGGCCGAACGGCTGCGCGACCGCCTCACCGAACTCGGCGAGGCCCGATCGGCGGGCCTGTGACGGCCTCCCGCGTCCCCGAAGGCGTCCCGGCCCAGGAGACGGACGCGAGCGTGCGAGAGCGGCGCCTGCACCCCGTCACGCCGCTGCGCCGGGCGTGGGCGCCCATCGCGATCCTCCTCGGCTGGGCCGTGCACGACATGGACCAGGCGCAGCGCCAGCTCGCCCGCCTCACCGCCACCACCCTCCTCATCGGGCTCGCGGTGCTCGTCCCGGCCGCCGCCCTGTACGGGTTCCTCACCTGGTGGTTCACGCACTTCGCCGTGACGGACACCGAACTGCGCATCCGTACGGGCCTGTTGTTCCGCCGCACCGCCCACATCCGGCTCGACCGCCTTCAGGCGGTGGACGTCACACAGCCGCTCCTGGCCCGCTTCGTCGGCGTCGCGAAACTGAAACTCGACGTCGTAGGGGCCGACAAGAAGGACGAGCTCGCCTTCTTGGGTGAGCGCGAGGCACGCGCCCTGCGGGCCGAACTCCTCGCCCGGGCGGCCGGATTCGCGCCCGACGCGGCGCAGGACGTGGGCGAGGCGCCGGCGCGGCCGATCCTGCACACGCCCCCGCGAATGCTCGCCGTCGCGCTGCTCCTGACGGGCGCCCCCTGGGCGATGCTGCTCGCCGCCGTCGCCGTACCGACTCTCCTGTGGTTCGCCACCCACAACCTGTGGACGGTGATCGCGGTCGCGGTGCCGCTGATCGGCGGGGCCTTCACCAACAGCGCGGGCCGGTACGTCAAGGAGTACGACTGGACGGTCGGCGAGTCCCAGGACGGGCTGCGCATCGACCACGGGCTGCTCGACCGGGTGCACGAGACGGTGCCGCCGGGCCGGGTGCAGACCGTGCGGATCGTCGAACCGCTGCTGTGGCGGCGGCGCGGCTGGGTCCGCGTCGAGCTGCACGTCGCCGGGTCGTCGAACACCGTGCTCGTGCCGGTGGCGCCGCGCGAGGACGCAGAGGACGTCGTCGCGCGGATCCTGCCGGGCGTCGTGGTGCCGAAGCCGGCCGACTTCGCGGGGGCGCCGCGGCGCGGGCGCTGGTGCGTGCCGGTGTGGTGGCGCGGCTACGGGGTGGCGGTCACGGACACGGTGTTCGCCGCGCGCCAGGGGCTGTTGCGGCGGAGCGTCGCGCTCGTGCCGCACGCCAAGGTGCAGAGCGTGCGCCTGACGCAGGGGCCCTGGGAGCGATGCTGGCGGGTCGCCGGTCTGCACCTGGACACGGGGGCCAACAAGACGGTGACGGCCCGGCTGCGGGACGCGCAGGAGGCGGACGAGCTGCTGCGGGCGCAGGCCGACAGGTCCCGTACGGGGCGGCGGGACGCGCGGCCGGATCGGTGGATGGCGGGAGCGTGATCCCGGGGCCGGAAACGGCTGAGGGGCGAGTCGGCCGCCCGCCGACTCGCCCCTCGTCCGTTCGTCGCTATGCCTGAAGCGCCGACCGCAGCTCGCCCATGTCGATCTGCTCGGTCTCGTCGTGCTCGGTCAGGTCGATGACCTGCTGCTCACGCTCGTCGTTCTCGGAAACCTCGGAAGCACCGGACGCCTCGGAGGTCTCGACGGCCTCGGGAGACTCGGAGGTCTCCGCGGCCTCGGACGCAACCGCGGCCTCGGATGCCTCGACGGCCTCGGGCGCTGCGGCGACCTCGAGGCCATCGGTGGACTCCCGCGCCTCCATGGCCTCCGGAGCCCGCGCGTCGTCGACCTCGACCTCGGCGGCGACCTCCGCCGCCAGCTCCTCGCCCACGACGTCCGCGAGGTCCTCCTCGCGCCGCACGGAACGGCCGGCGCCGAAGAAGTCGAAGCCGCCCGTGGGAACCTTCCGCGCCGGGGCCGCCGGAGCGACCATCGCGGCGGCCGGCACGGTGAAGTGACCGGTCGCCGCCCCGGGCTTCCCCTGGGGATCGGCCTCCTTGGCGGCGGGCGCCTCGGGCTCGGGCCGCGCGAGGCGGTCGAGCGCCGCCGCGGCCCGCCGGTACATCTCCTGGGTCGGCCGCCCCGGCACCGCCGGGCGCACGGGCGGCAGCGCCTTCGCGGGGGCCGTGGCCTCTATCGCGAGGCGGCGCCGGCCCTCGAGGGCGCTGGCCCGCTCCGTCTCCGCGTTCGCGTACCGCCGCAGCAGCGCCGCGTGCTCGTTGCGCAGCGCGGCCAGCTCGGACCGCTTGGCCCGCAGCTTGCCCTCCAGGCGGGTGCGCAGCTCGCGCGACTCGTCGAGGTCGCCCTCCAGCTCCGCCACGGCCTCCTCGTGCCGCCACCGCTCGCTCGCGGCGCCGCGCGTCAGCTCGGCGACCCGCTTGCCGGCGAGCCGGTCCCAGCGGCGCATCACGACGGCGCCGACCACCGCGGCGGCGGCAGCGGCGGCGGCGATGCTCCGCAGCACGAGCGGATCGTCGGACAGCCAGGCGCCCCCCGCGCAGACGAGAGGCGCACCGGCGATCACCGTGGGAGGCAGCAGTCGGTGCAGGGGCGGAGAATGGCGGTGGCGTCCACGTGGCATGGCCAGAAACTTACCGCGCGTAGGCGAATCCCGAACCCCCGCCCGGCAAAATTCGGACACCCCTGTCACAGAAACCACCTAACCCCCGTACGAACAAGGTCACTCGGCGCGGGGTGCGCCACTCACGGCCGGGCGAGTTTCAAGATCATTTTCCGACGAGGTTCTTCGACTCCAGATACTCCTTCGCGACATCGGCCTCCTTCTGGCGCTCGGCGTCGACCTTCCGGTTCAGCTCGACGAGATCGTCGGTCGTGAGCGTGTCGGTCAACTTCCCGAGGGCGTCGGCGATCTTCTTGTCGCCCGCGTCCTTGGCGTTCACCACCGGAACGATGTTGTCCGCGTTCTGGAGCTTCTTGTCGTCCTGGAGAAGGACGAGCCCGAAGTTCTCCAGCGTCGCGTCGGTCGTGGTCGTCAGGACCAGCTGGTCCGTGCCGTTCTTCACCGCCTGCTTGGACTGCGTGGTCCCGACGCCCTTCGGGTCGATTCCCGTGACGTCGATCCCGTAGGTCTTCTTGAGGCCGGGCGCGCAGAAGGGCCGCGTCTCGCATTCGTCGCCCGCCGCGATCTTCACCTTCTCGCCGGACTTCCCGAGATCCGAAAGCGTCTTCAGCTTGTGCTTCTTCGCGAAGTCCTTGCTCACTGCGAACGCGTTCTGGTCGACGGCCTCCCCGGCGTCCAGAACCTTCAACTGCGGCTCGGCCAGCTTGCGCAGCGCGGCCACCGTGGCGTCGACATCGCTGGACGCCACCGGCTTCGCGTCCGAACCGTTCTTCTTCAGGTTGAGAAATTCCGCGAGCGTCGCCGCGTATTCGGGCACCACGTCGATCGCGCCCTTGGCGAGCTGCGGTTCGTAGATCTCCCGGTTCTCCACCGTCTTGACCGACGCGTCGTACCCGGCGTCGGCCAATATCTGCCGGTACAGCTCGCCGAGCACCTTGGCCTCGGTGAAGCGCGCGGCGCCGATGACGACCTTGCCCTTCCCACCGCCGCCCGAGCCGCCGGCGTCGTCCTTGCCCTCGAGGCTGTCGCCACCGCACGCGGTGAGCCCCGCGGTCAGCGCACCCACGGCCACGGCCGCCAGGGCCACTCGACGCGTTCTGCTGTTCATCGCTCTCCTCGTCGCACTGCCGGAACTGCCGGAACTGCCGGTCCTGCCAACAAACCTGGTCACGCCCGCCTCCTCATGGGGTCGAAGGCCCGCCCCACCGCGACGAACAGGCCCTCGACGACCAGCGCGAGCGCGGCCACGAGCACCGCCCCCGCGACCACCTGCGGAGTGTCCTGGAGGTTGAACCCGGCGGTGATGATCCGCCCGAGCCCGCCCTCCCCCGCCATCGCCGCGAGCGTCGCCGTCGCGATCACCTGCACCGTCGCCGAGCGGAGCCCGGTCATCACCAGCGGGTACGCGAGCGGCAGCTCGACCCGGGCGAACACCTGACGCCCGCTCATCCCCATGCCGCGCGCCGCCTCCACCACCGAACGGTCGACCTCGCGCATCCCCACGTACGCGTTCGTGAGCAGCGGCGGCACCGCGAACAGCACCAGCGCGATCAGCGTCGGCACGTCGCCGTGCCGGCCGAGCGGGGTGAGCGTGAGCAGCACGAGGACGGCCAGCGTCGGCACCGCGCGTCCCACGTTCGAGACGTTGATCGCGAGCGCGCCGCCCTTGCCCTTGTGCCCGAGCCACAGCGCGAGTGGCAGAGCGATCAGGCACGAGACCGCGAGGGCGACACCGCAGAAGTACAGATGCTCGGCGAGCCGGTGCCACACCCCCTTCTCGCCCTGCCAGTTGGCGCCCGTGGCCAGCCAGTCGTAGGCCCCCGATATCGCGTTCATGCCACCTTCTCCGGCTCGGCGCGCGGCACGTCCTCACGGCCGCGGAGCCCCGGTATTCGGAATCCTCCGCGCGCGGGGGCCGTCGCCCGCGTCCACGGCGTCAGCCACCGCTGGACGCCGAGCAGCAGCAGGTCCGCGGCGATCGCGAGCAGCACGCACAGCACCGACGCGGTGAGCACCTGTGCCTTGAAGTCGCTCTGGAGTCCGCCGACGATCAGCGTGCCGAGCCCGCCGTAGTCCACGATCGAGCCGACCGTCGTCAGCGCCACCGTGGAGACCGTGGCGATCCGCACGCCGGCCAGCATCGCCGGGAGCGCCAGCGGGAGTTCGACCTCCCACAGCAGCCGCAGCGGCCCGTACCCCATGCCGCGCGCGGCCTCCCTCGCCTCCTCCGGCACCGCCTGGAGCCCCGCCAGGACGTTCCGCACGAGGATCGTCAGGGAGTACAGCACCAGGCCCGTGATCACGAGCGAGACCGAGAGCCCGAACAGCGGCAGCAGCAGCGAGAACATCGCGAGCGAAGGGATCGAGTAGAGCACCGTGGTCACGCCGAGCACCGGTCCCGCGAGGACGCGGGAGCGCCGGGCGAGCAGCGCGAGCGGGAGCGATATGAGGACGCCGATCAGCACCGACGCCGCGGTGATGCCGAGGTGTTGGACGGTCGCGTCGACCAACTCCTGGCCGCGGGTGCGCACATACTCCCCGCACACCCAGTCATTGGCCACCAGGCAGTTCTGCTCGCTCACGCCGGCCACCTCCCCCGATTCCCCGAACGTATGTCAGCGCCCCGCACACCCGCACGCGCCTTTTCCGACTGCCGACGACCCTAGCCCCGCCCACTGACAACGGCCGAGGCCCCGGCGGCTCGTGCAACACGGCGTTCACAGGACTGCCTCGTCGGGGCATCCCCAACCGGGGCGTGGCCCGGCAGAATGGGGTCCCATGATCCGGTTCGAGCACGTCAGCAAGCGGTACGCGGACGGCACCACCGCCGTCGACGACCTGTCCTTCGAGGTGAACGAGGGCGAACTCGTCACGCTCGTCGGCCCGTCGGGCTGCGGCAAGACCACGACGATGAAGATGGTGAACCGGCTCATCGAACCCACCGCGGGCCGGATACTCCTCGACGGCGACGACATATCCGGGATCGACCCGGTCCAACTGCGGCGCCGCATCGGCTACGTCATCCAGCAGGTCGGCCTCTTCCCGCACAAGACGGTCCTCGACAACACCGCGACCGTGCCGCACCTGCTCGGCGTCAAGCGGGCGCAGGCGCGGGAGCGGGCCGCCGAACTGCTCGACCTGGTGGGCCTCGACCCGAAGACGTTCGGTGGCCGCTACCCCGAACAGCTCTCCGGTGGACAGCGGCAACGGGTCGGTGTGGCACGCGCGTTGGCCGCCGACCCGCCCGTGCTGCTCATGGACGAGCCGTTCGGCGCGGTCGACCCCGTCGTGCGCGAGCACCTCCAGACCGAGTTCCTGCGCCTCCAGCAGACGCTCGGCAAGACGGTCCTGTTCGTCACGCACGACATCGAGGAGGCCGTCCGTCTCGGTGACCGCATCGCCGTCTACGGGGCGGGCCGCATCGAGCAGTACGACACCCCGTCCGCGGTCCTCGGCACGCCCGCCACCGACTACGTGGCCGACTTCGTGGGCGCCGACCGCGGCCTCAAGCGGCTCTCCGTGACGCCCATCGAGGAGGGCGACCTGGAGCAGCCGCCGGTCGTGCACCTCGACGACCCGCTGCCCAAGGAGCTGGACGCCCGCTGGGCCGTCGTCCTCGACCACGACAACAACCTGCACGGCTGGATCTCCGCCGAGCACGCGCGCGTGGGCACCGGTTCCGTGCGGGAGCACGCGCGCCGCATGGAGGCCTGGCTACCCGTCGGCGCCCCGCTCAAGCAGGCGTTCGCGACGATGCTCCAGCACGACGCGGGCTGGATCGCCGTCATCGACGAGCGCGCCGAAGGACGCTTCCTCGGGGTGCTGACCCCGGCCCGGCTGCACGAGGCGCTGCGGCGCTCCACGGCGGCGGACGCGCGGGACATCACGCGCGCGGAGGTCGACCTGGAGACGGTCGAGCAGCTCGTCGACTGAGGCGCCCGCCGTCCCACGTGTGAGCGAACCCGCTCCCCGCGAGTGAACCGCCCCCGCTCCGGCTCCGTCCTAAAGGGCGCACGGCACGGATGCCCCATTCGGCACCGTACTTCGCGTTTCCAGCAGACCGATCCGGAAGGGGCACCGAGCCGTATGAACCGGACCCATGGCGGCCCCCACCTGATCGCCACCACCTGCCTCCTCGCCGGTGGGGTCGACATCGTCGGCGGGGTGCTGCCCCGGCTCCAGCGGGCCCGGTCCGGCGGGCTCGTCGAGGTGGCGGGCGGTGCCTGGGCGGCGGCGGGGGCGCTGGGGTGCGGGCTGCTGCTCGTGCTGCTCGCGCACGTGCTGCGGCGCCGCAAGCGGCGGGCCTGGTGGGCGGCCATGGGGCTGCTGCCGCTCGGCGCCTGCGCCCAGTTCGCGTACCGGGACTCCCCCGCGGGGCTCGTCGGCGTCGCCGTGAGCCTGGTGCCGCTGTGGCTCCTGGTGCGCGACCGGAAGCTGTTCGACGCGCCGCCCGACCCGCGCGGCCGCTGGCGCGCCCTGGCCAACTTCGTGCTGCTGGGTGCCGGTTCGCTGCTGATCGGCCTCGCCGTCGTCAGCGCGCACCCGCGGCGGCTGATCGGCGCCCCGAGCCTCGTGGACCGCCTGGAGCACGTCCTGTGCGGGCTGCTTGGCCTGGACGGGCCGCTCGTCTACGCGGGAGGCCCGGCGGGCGCGGAGCACACCGTCGCGCTCTCCCTCGCCGCGCTCGGCCTCGTCACCGCGGTCAGCACGCTGTACCTGGCATTCCGCCCCGAGGGCCCGCGCACACCCGCCAAGGGCATCGTGTTCTCGCCCAGCGGCAAGGCCGCGGTCCGCTACCGGGTCGTGTCCGGCGTCATGCTCGCCAAGGGTGACCCCGAGGGCGACGTGGAGGCGTGGCCCGGCGCCATGGAGCGCTTCATGGACGAGGCCCGCACCCACTCCTGGACGCCCGCCGTCGTGGACTGCTCCGAGACGGGATGCGCCGTCTGGACCCGCGAGACCGGCCTCTCGGCGCGGCCCCGCCAGGATTCCGGCGCCGCCCGCGCGGGCCGCCGAAGCCGCGAGGTCCCGCCCGTCCCGAAGGGCCTAGGCTTGAGGTCATGAGCACGTCGCAGGTCCGCCGGGGCCACGTAGCCAACCTCCCCGTTTGGGACCGCTGCGCGGTCATGGGGGTCGTCAATGTGACACCCGATTCGTTCTCGGACGGCGGCCGCTGGTTCGACACGACCGCTGCGATCAAGCACGGCCTCGACCTGGTCGCCCAGGGCGCCGACCTCGTCGACGTCGGCGGCGAGTCCACCCGCCCCGGCGCCACCCGGGTCGACGAGGACGAGGAGCTGCGCCGCGTCATCCCCGTCGTACGGGGACTCGCCTCCGAAGGCGTCACGATCTCGGTCGACACCATGCGGGCCTCCGTCGCCGAGCAGTCGCTCGCGGCGGGCGCGTCCCTGGTCAACGACGTGAGCGGGGGCCTCTCCGACCCGGCGATGGTCCCGGTCGTCGCCGCCACGGGCGCGCCCTTCGTGGTGATGCACTGGCGCGGCCTCCTGGAGGGCACGAACGTGCCGGGCACGTACGAGGACGTCGTCTCCGAGGTCGTGAACGAGCTGCACGCGCGCGTGGAGGCCGCCATCGAGGGCGGCATCTCCCCCGACCGCATCGTCCTCGACCCCGGCCTCGGCTTCTCCAAGAACGCCGAGCACGACCTCTCCCTGCTCGCCCACCTCGACCGGCTGCACGCGCTCGGACACCCGGTCCTCGTCGCGGCCTCCCGCAAGCGGTTCCTCGGCCATGTCCTGGCCGGCGAGCAGGGCGCCCCGCCGCCCGCCCGCGAGCGCGACGCCGCCACGGCCGCCGTCTCCGCCCTCGCCGCCCACGCGGGCGCCTGGGCCGTCCGCGTGCACGAGGTACGGGCCACCGCCGACGCCGTCCGCGTGGCGCGCGCGGTCGAAGGAGCGCAGTGACCGGCTCCGACGCCGAGGCCGTCGACACGGCGAACCGCACGTACTACGAAGCCATGGAACGCGGCGACTTCGAGGGGCTCACGTCCCTGTGGCTCGCCCCCGAGGACGTCGACTACGCCGAGGACACCGACCCGGACGAGGCCGAGGACACCTCGATCAGCTGCGTGCACCCCGGCTGGCCGGTGCTCACGGGCCGCGGCGAGGTGCTCCGCTCGTACGCGCTGATCATGGCGAACACGGAGTACATCCAGTTCTTCCTGACCGACGTGCACATCAGCGTCGTCGCCGACACCGCCCTGGTGACGTGCACGGAGAACATCCTCAGCGGCGGCCCCGCCCCCGAGGGCGGCGACGAACTCGGCCCGCTCGTCGGCCAGCGCGTCGTCGCCACCAATGTGTTCCGGCGCACACGGGACGGCTGGAAGCTCTGGTCGCACCACGCCTCGCCCGTGCTCGCGGAGGCGGACGACGAATCCGACGAAATGGGCGACACGGAAGACGGCGGCTCACCCGCCTGAGTGGGTAAGCGCCCCCAAAGGGCGCGAAATCCGGATGCGAGGTTGGGCTCTCGACCGCCTGGGTATGGGCGGCTACCAGCCGAGCACACGTGTGGGTCCGGTGTGCCGGGTGGGATCAGTCATAGCCCCCGCGGACCGGCGCTGTCGGTGCTCGCAGGTAGATTCGATCGAGGCCGGGACATCGACCGCACATCGCTGGAACCGGCCCTCACCGACGACTGCAGGAGTGATTCGCGTGGATCGTGTCGCGCTGCGCGGCCTCAAGGCCCGCGGGCACCATGGTGTCTTCCCCGAGGAACGCGAGGAAGGCCAGACCTTCGTGGTCGACCTGGTGCTCGGCCTGGACACCCGCCCGGCGGCTGCCGACGACGACCTGGCGAAGACCGTGCACTACGGCATCGTGGCGGAGGAGGTCGTGGCCGTCGTCTCGGGCGACCCCGTGGATCTCATCGAGACGCTAGCCGAGCGCATCGCCCAGACATGCCTGAAGCACGAGGAGGTGCAGGAGGTCGAGGTCTGCGTCCACAAGCCGGGCGCGCCGATCACCGTGCCCTTCGACGACGTGACCGTCACCATCACCCGGAGCCGAGTATGAACAAAACTCCGTTCGACCCGACCGTCCAGCCGGTGCCGACCTCCGTGGTGGAACAGGTCGATGCCGCCGACACCACGCTCTCGAACCCGAAGCGCGCCGTCATCTCCCTCGGCTCGAACCTGGGCAACCGCCTGGAGACGCTCCAGGGCGCCGTCGACGCCCTGGAGGACACCCCCGGCGTCCGCGTCAAGGCCGTCTCTCCCGTCTACGAGACGGAGCCCTGGGGCGTCGACCCGGACAGCCAGCCGTCGTACTTCAACGCCGTGGTGGTCCTGAAGACCACGCTGCCGCCCGCCTCGCTCCTGGAGCGCGCGCACGCCGTGGAGGAGGCCTTCCACCGGGTGCGCGACGAGCGCTGGGGCGCCCGCACGATCGACGTCGACATCGTCGCGTACGCCGACATGGTCTCGGACGACCCGTACCTCACGCTGCCCCACCCGCGGGCCCACGAGCGGGCCTTCGTGCTGGCTCCCTGGAACGACGTGGACCCCGAGGCGCAGCTCCCCGGCCGCGGCACGGTGGCCCAACTGCTCGACGCCGTGACCCGAGAGGGCGTCGCGGCACGCGCCGACCTGGAACTCCGGCTGCCCGAGTAATCGTTAGGGTCTACCGGGCGCGGTCGACCGAAGACGGCCGGCGGCGACAGGCAACAGGGCCAGGACGGACGAGGGGCGACCAACCGGGATGAAGCAACTGCGCATCAGGACACTGGTCGGCCTCTTCGCCGTCGCCGGGGTGCTGTCCTGGGCCGGCGCCCGCCTGTGGGCCTCGCTCGGCACCCTGCCGAAGGTCCCGCTCGCCGCGCCCATCGTGCTCGCCGTGATCGCCGTGGTGCTGCTCGCGACGGCCCTGTCCATCCGCTCCCGGCTGCGCGCCCAGCGCGAGCGCAGGCCCGAGGCCAAGGGCGTCGATCCGATGATGGCGGCGCGCGCCCTGGTCTTCGGCCAGGCCAGCGCCCTGGTCGCGGCGCTCGTGGCCGGCATGTACGGCGGCACCGGCGTCTTCCTCCTGGAGTCCCTCGAGGTTCCGGCCCGCCGCGACCAGGCGATCTACGCCGGGTTCTCGGTGCTCGCCGGCGTCGCCGTCGTCGCGGCGGCCATCTTCCTGGAGCGGATCTGCAAGCTCCCGGACGACGAGGACGGCGAAGAGGCGGAGCCGGCCGCCTAGGCCGCACCCCGCCCCTTTCGAGAAACCAGCGCCTCAGCGCCCGATGATCAGGCTCATCGCCTCGCTGCGCGTCGCCGGGTCCCGCAGCTGACCGCGCACGGCCGATGTGAGCGTCTTCGCGCCTGCCTTGCGGACCCCGCGCATCGACATGCACATGTGCTCGCACTCGACGACGACGATGACGCCGCGCGGCTCCAGGATCTCCATCAGGGAGTCCGCGATCTGCGTCGTGAGACGTTCCTGCACCTGCGGGCGGCGGGCGTAGACGTCGACGAGCCGGGCCAGCTTCGACAGGCCGGTGATCTTGCCGTCGGCGGACGGGATGTACCCGACGTGGGCGACGCCCACGAACGGCACCAGGTGGTGCTCACAGCTCGACTGGACCTCGATGTCCTTCACCAGGACCATCTCGTCGTGCCCCAGGTCGAACGTCGTCGTCAGGACGTCCTCGGGCTTCTGCCACAGGCCCGCGAATATCTCCTTGTACGCGCGGGCGACCCGCCCCGGCGTCTCCCGGAGGCCCTCGCGGTCCGGGTCCTCGCCGACCGCGATGAGCAGCTCGCGCACGGCGTTCTCGGCCCGCTTCTCGTCGAACTCACCGATCGAGCCCTCGCCGTCCAGCGTCACCGGGTCGGTCATCAGGTGCCTCTTTCTCTACTTACATCAGCGCGCGGCAGCGCAAAGGCCGCGTCCCCCACACCGTAAAGCGTGGGGGACGCGGCCTGCATTCCGGGTCTGGCCTGCCCAGAGGGGGCGCGGTCAGCTCTCGGGGCGCTCTTCCTTCACCGTGTCCACCGGGGTGGTGGACTCGATGGCGGACGCCGTTCCGTTCGCCCCGTTCGTCAGCGACAGCTCCTTGGGGGAGAGCACCGGCGGGCGGGTCGAGGGGGTGCGGCGGGCGGAGCCGGTCCACGCGGGGCGGGCCGGGCGCTTCACGACCGGAGCGAAGATCTCGGCGATCTGCTCCTTGTTCAGCGTCTCCTTCTCGAGCAGCGCGAGGACCAGGTTGTCCAGGACGTCGCGGTTCTCGACGAGGATCTCCCACGCCTCGTTGTGCGCGGTCTCGATGAGCTTCTTGACCTCTTCGTCGACGAGCGCGGCGACCTCTTCCGAGTAGTCGCGCTGGTGCGCCATCTCGCGGCCGAGGAACGGCTCGGAGTTGTCGCCGCCGAACTTGATCGCGCCGAGCCGCTCGGTCATGCCGTACTGCGTGACCATCGCGCGGGCCGTGGTGGTGGCCTTCTCGATGTCGTTCGCGGCACCCGTGGTCGGGTCGTGGAAGACGAGCTCCTCGGCCGCGCGGCCGCCCAGCATGTAGGCGAGCTGGTCGAGCATCTCGTTGCGCGTGGTCGAGTACTTGTCCTCGTCCGGGAGCACCATCGTGTACCCGAGCGCGCGGCCGCGGGACAGGATCGTGATCTTGTGGACCGGGTCGGAGTTCGGCGAGGCCGCCGCGACCAGGGCGTGACCGCCCTCGTGGTACGCGGTGATCTTCTTCTCCTTGTCCGACATGATCCGGGTCCGCTTCTGCGGGCCCGCGACCACACGGTCGATCGCCTCGTCGAGCATCTGGTTGTCGATCAGCTTCCGGTCCGAGCGGGCCGTCAGGAGCGCGGCCTCGTTCAGCACGTTGGAGAGATCGGCACCGGTGAAGCCCGGCGTGCGGCGGGCGACGGCCGACAGGTCGACGTCCGGGGCGACCGGCTTGCCCTTCTGGTGGACCTTGAGGATCTCCAGACGGCCCTGCATGTCCGGGCGGTCGACCGCGATCTGGCGGTCGAAGCGGCCCGGGCGCAGCAGCGCCGGGTCGAGGATGTCCGGCCGGTTCGTGGCGGCGATCAGGATGACGCCGCCCTTCACGTCGAAGCCGTCCATCTCGACGAGCAGCTGGTTGAGCGTCTGCTCGCGCTCGTCGTGACCGCCGCCGAGGCCCGCGCCGCGGTGGCGGCCGACCGCGTCGATCTCGTCGACGAAGACGATCGCCGGGGCGTTCGCCTTGGCCTGCTCGAAGAGGTCACGGACTCGGGAGGCACCGACACCGACGAACATCTCGACGAAGTCGGAACCGGAGATCGAGTAGAACGGGACGCCCGCCTCGCCCGCGACGGCGCGCGCGAGCAGCGTCTTGCCCGTACCGGGCGGGCCGTACAGCAGCACGCCCTTGGGGATCTTGGCGCCGACGGCCTGGAACTTGGCCGGCTCCTGGAGGAACTCCTTGATCTCGTGGAGCTCCTCGACGGCCTCGTCGCTGCCCGCGACGTCGGCGAACGTCGTCTTGGGGGTGTCCTTGGTGATGAGCTTGGCCTTGGACTTCCCGAAGTTCATGACTCGGGAGCCGCCGCCCTGCATCTGGTTCATCAGGAACAGGAACACGACGACGATGAGCACGAAGGGCAGCAGCGAGAGCAGGATGCCCACGAAGGGGTTCTGCTTCGACGGGGAGACGGTGTACCCGTCAGGGATCTGCTTGTCCTCGAACTTGGCCTGAAGACTCTTGGCCACGTCGACGCCCTGGTCGCCGATGTAGCTCGCCTGGATCTTGCTCGAGCCGTCGACCTTCTGGCCGTCCTTCAGCTCGACCTTGATGGTGTCTTCATCGCCGGTGGTCAGCTTGGCCGACGTCACCTTGTTGTCGTTGATGGCCTGAATTACCTGGCCGGTGTCCACCGTCTTGTAGCCGCCGGACGAACCGACGACCTGCATCAACACGACCACGGCAAGGACGGCCAGCACGATCCACATGACCGGCCCACGGAAGTATCGCTTCACGTCCATCCATACGGAGCGGTGCCGCCCCGTCCCTCCTGCCATAGTGAGTTTGATAAGGCTGTTTGAAGCTGTTGCTGCTGTTGGAGCTGTTTGAAGAACTGTTCTTCGGACGGTACCCCAGCATTGTCACCCGAAGCCGCAGGGGACGACCGAGAATCTGCCCTTCGCATGCTCCAACGGCGGGAAGCCCGCGAGGGTTCCCGCCCCCGCGGCGGGCCTGACGGCTCCTCAGCCGCCGTAGACGTGCGGCGCGAGGGTGCCGACGAACGGCAGGTTCCGGTACTTCTCCGCGTAGTCCAGGCCGTACCCGACCACGAACTCGTTCGGGATGTCGAAGCCGACCCACTTCACGTCGATGTCGACCTTGGCCGCCTCCGGCTTGCGCAGCAGCGTGCACACCTCGAGGGAGGCGGGCTCGCGCGAGCCGAGGTTGGTGAGCAGCCAGGACAGCGTCAGACCGGAGTCGATGATGTCCTCGACGATCAGGACGTGCTTGTCCTTGATGTCGGTGTCCAGGTCCTTGAGGATCCGCACCACGCCGGAGGACTGGGTGCCCGAGCCGTACGAGGACACCGCCATCCAGTCCATCGTGAGCGGGGTGGACAGGGCGCGCGCCAGGTCCGCCATGACCATCACGGCGCCCTTGAGGACCCCGACGATCAGCAGTTCCTTGCCCGCGTACTCCGCGTCGACCTTCGCGGCCAGCTCGGCCAGCTTCGCGTCGATCTCTTCCTTGGTGATGAGCACCGACTGAAGGTCGGTGCCCATGTCTTTCGCGTCCACCCGCATCACTTTCGGTCGTCCCACCGGCCGCCGCGACGTGAGCCGCGAACTCAGCCTTGCCGGATGACCAGTCTGCCACCCTGCCGCTGAGCGAGAACTTTGCCCGGCAGATTGATCTCTCCCTGGCCCCGCCAGCCCGTGATCAGGCGGTCGACCTCCTCGATGTGCCGGGCGAACAGGGCGCCGGCCGGGGCGCCCGCCTCGATGGCCGCCTTGCGCAGGATCCGGCGGCGCACGGCGGGCGGCAGCGCGTACAGCTTCGCGCATTCGAGGAGTCCGGCCGCGTCCCGCACGGATTCCGTGGCCTCGCGGGCCCAGGTGTCGAGCGCGTCGGCGTCGTCGCGCGACAACTGGGCCGTACGGGCGAGTGCCTCGACGACACCCTTGCCGAGCGCCTTCTCCAGGGCGGGCAGGCCCTCGTGGCGGAGCCTGGACCTGGTGTACGCCGGGTCGGTGTTGTGCGGGTCGTCCCAGACGGGCAGATGCTGGACCAGGCAGGCCTTGCGGGCGGTCTGCCGGTCGAGGGTCAGGAAGGGCCGTCGGTAGCGGCCGCGGGTGCCGGAGACGGCGGCCATCCCGGACAGGGAGCGGATGCCGGAGCCGCGGGCGAGGCCGAGCAGGACGGTCTCGGCCTGGTCGTCGCGGGTGTGGCCGAGCAGGACGGCGGCGGCGCCGAGGCGTTCCGCCGCGGCGTCGAGGGCGGCGTAGCGGGCGTCGCGGGCGGCGGCTTCCGGGCCACCGTCGCGGCCGACGTCGACGGCGGCGGACTCGACGGGGTCGAGGCCGAGGGCGGTCAGGCGCAGGACGACGTCCTCGGCGCGGCTGTCGGAGCCGGCCTGGAGGCCGTGGTCGACGGTGATGCCGCCGGCGCGGAGGCCGAGCTTGGGGGCCTCGAAGGCGAGGGCGGAGGCGAGGGCCATGGAGTCGGCCCCGCCGGAGCAGGCGACGAGCACCAGGGGCCGTTCGCCCGGGGAGAGCGGGGGGTGCTCGCTGAGGATGTCGTGGAGGACGCGGCGGACCGCCAGGCGTATCGCCGCGACCGCAGGATGGGGACCCATGTCCGGTTCCCTTCATTCCGTTGTCTGGGGGGTGGGCGCTGCTGGGACCAACTCGAACCGGACCAGCGCCGGCTGACCCGGCTCATTCGCTCAACGGTGACCCGGTGAGATCGGTCACGCAGAGTGTGTCGATGGTGACAGAGCCGAGCGGTTCCCCGAGCATTGCACGCCAGCCCACGGCCCACGGTCCCTCGGATGGGTGATCCTGGGCAATTATGGGCGTGCCCTACGGGGCTTCGTGAGCGCCGTCCGACCTGTTGTGCACCCGCGCGACCCAGTCCGCCGGTTTGGCGATCTCCGCCTTGGTCGGCAGCGTGTTGGGCGAGGTCCAGACGCGATTGAAGCCGTCCATGCCTACCTCGTCGACGACGGCCCGTACGAACTTCTCGCCGTCGCGGTACTGGCGCAGCTTGGCGTCGAGGCCGAGCAGCTTGCGCAGCGCAAGGTCGAGCCGGGAAGCGCCCTTCTGCCTGCGCTGCTGGAACTTCTCGCGGATCTCCTCGACCGACGGCACGACGGCGGGTCCCACGCCGTCCATCACGTAGTCCGCGTGCCCTTCGAGGAGGGACATGACGGCGGTCAGACGGCCCAGGATCTCGCGCTGCGCCGGGGTCTGCACCAGTTCGACGAGGGAGCGCCCGCCGTCGTCCTCCTCGCCCTCGGGGCGCCCGCCGGCCAGCGACTGGGCGGCCTCCCGCACCCGCTCGAGGAAGGTCGAGGGGTCGACCTCGGTCTCCTCCAGGAATGACTGGATCTCGCCCTCGAGGTGGTCGCGCAGCCAGGGCACGGCCGTGAACTGGGTGCGGTGCGTCTCCTCGTGGAGGCAGACCCAGAGCCTGAAGTCGTGGGGCTCGACGTCGAGTTCGCGCTCGACGTGGACGATGTTCGGCGCCACGAGGAGGAGCCTGCCGCCGCCGTTCGGCGCCGCGGGCAGCTCACGGGTGGCGGGGGCGAAGGTCTCGTACTGGCCGAGGACACGGGAGGACAGGAACGAGAGCAGCATGCCGAGCTCGACGCCGGTGACCTTGCCGCCGACCGCGCCGAGCACCGCGGGCCCGGGGCCCGAGCCGCGCCGGTCGTTCATCTTGTCGAGGAGCGGCCTGAGGACCTCGCGGAAGCCCGCGACATTGGCCTTCACCCAGCCGGGTCGGTCGACGACAAGGACCGGGGTGTCGTGCTCGGCCTCCGTCGCCATCCGCGTGTACGCCCGGACGTGCTCCTCGGAGGCCTTGGCGTGCCGGCGCAGCTCCGCGACCACGGCCCGCGCCTCGTCCCGACTGACCTCTGGACCTGGTCGTACGAGACGGGTCGCGGTCGCCACCGCGAGGTTCCAGTCGACCATTCCCGAAGATGCAGCACCGCCGAGGCTCGTCATGCGTCAACGGTACGTGACCCCTCGCCCACGGGGAGAGGGGTCGGCCCCGGAGCGCCGCCCCACTTCCGCCCCGGGAAACCCTTAAGGGTTCACCGGCAGCCGCAGTTCGCGACGGACGAGGCGAGGCGGTCGAGGCCGGACTGGGCGGCCTTGGGGTCGGTGGCGCCCTCCGTCATGAAGGCGAAGACGAGGAGGCGTCCGTCGGCGTCGACGACCGTCCCCGCCAGCGTGTTGACGCCGGTCAGGGTGCCGGTCTTGGCGCGGACCAGGCCGGTCCCGGAGGCGTCGGCCGCGTCCTCGTAGCGGCTCGCGAGGGTGCCGGTGAAGCCGGCGACCGGCAGGCCCGTGAGGACGGAGCGCAGCTCGGGGCGCGACGGGTCGGCGGCCTTGGCGAGCAGCCCGGTGAGCAGGTCGGCGGAGACCTTGTCGGCGCGGTCGAGGCCGCTGCCGTCGGCGAAGTGCGCGTCCTTGAGGGGGAGCCGGAGCTTTGCGAGCTGCTTCTTGACGGCCTTTCCGCCGCCTTCGAAGTCGTGGCTGCCGCCCGCCGCGACGGCGGTCTGCCGGGAGAGCGCCTCGGCAATGTCGTTGTCGCTGTGCGTGAGCATCCGCTCGACCAGGGCGGACAGCGGCGGCGAGGTCACCTTGGCGACCTTCTCGGCCTTCGCGGGTGCCTTGGCCGACTTGGGGTCGCCGCCCTTGGTGTCGATGCCGCGGTCCTTCAGGAGGTCGGCGAACTTCTTCGCCGCGGCGGCCGCCGGATCGGCCTCCCGGGTGGCCGGGCCGCTGGCCGAGTCGTCGGTGCGGGCCTCGTCGGCCATCAGGGGTGTGACCCGGGCGAGGTTCTCGTTGGGGCCGATGGGGTGGGTGTCGGGCCCGGAGTAGAGCGAGGTGTCGTACGCGAGCGTGACCTTGTCGATGTCGCGTCTCTTGAGGTCCTTGGCGGTGGCGTCGGCGAGAGTGCGCAGGCTGGCGGCACCGTAAGGATTCTTCTCGCGGGCCGTGAGGGTCGGATCGCCGCCGCCGATCAGGATCAGCTTCTTGGCGTCCTCGTCCAGGGCCGTCCGGGTGGCGATGCGGTGGTCGGGGCCCGCCGCGGAGAGCGCCGCCACGGCCGTGGCGAGCTTCGTCGTGGACGCCGGGGTGAGGGTGTCGCCGGGCGAGCGTCCGTAGAGCCTCTTTCCGGTGACGGCGTCGACGACGGCCGCGGTGCGGTGGCCGCCGAGCGCGGGGCTCTTCAGGAGCGGGTCGAGCACGTCGGCGAGGGCGCTCTCGGTGGGGCCGGGCGCGGCCGCTCCGGGGGCCGCGAGGACCGCGGGGGCGCTGGGCGCCGCGGCGGCCTCACGGCCGTGATCTGTACCACCCCGGGCCTCCGAGGAGGCGGCCCGGTCGGCCTCGGCCTTACGCTGACCGGAAGCGTCCCAGGGACCGGCCGCGACCGCCACGACGGCCGCGAGGGCGAGACCCACCGCCGTCGCGCCCACCGTGACGTGCTTGGTCTTGGATCCGGCAACAGTCTTCGCCGCACTCTTCACGAGCTGCGAAGCCTTCGGCTCCGGCACCGTGGACCAGCCCCTTTCGCGATCACACATCTGCGTAGGGGACACTTAACCACCAGACGTTTGTGTTGATCATGGAGGAGCCACCGGTGGAGTTCGACGTCACGATCGAGATTCCCAAGGGATCGCGGAACAAGTACGAGGTCGACCACGAGACCGGTCGCATCCGCCTCGACCGTCGTCTGTTCACGTCGACCGCCTACCCGACGGACTACGGCTTCGTCGAGGACACGCTGGGCGAGGACGGCGACCCGCTGGACGCCCTGGTCATCCTGGACGAGCCGACGTTCCCGGGCTGCCTCATCAAGTGCCGCGCGATCGGCATGTTCCGAATGACGGACGAGGCCGGCGGCGACGACAAGCTGCTGTGCGTCCCGGCGACGGACCCGCGGATGGAGCACCTGCGCGACATCCACCACGTCTCCGAGTTCGACCGCCTGGAGATCCAGCACTTCTTCGAGGTCTACAAGGACCTCGAGCCCGGCAAGTCCGTCGAGGGCGCCGACTGGGTCGGCCGCACCGAGGCCGAGGCCGAGATCGAGCGTTCCTACAAGCGCTTCCAGGACAACGGCGGCCACTGAGCCTCCCCGCGTTCACCAACGGGCCGCCCCCCTGGGGCGGCCCGTTCGCGTATCTGTGCGCATACTGAGGCGTACGTGCGGTACACGGATACGACGCGACGCGAAGGGCGAGGAACGACACAGGTGACGGAGCGGGAGTCCGAGGCCCCCGAGGACCGCAAGCCGCAGTCCGACGAGGCGCGCAGCGCGTTCACGCAGCCCATCGGGATCATCACGCCGCCCCCGGCGGCCGACGAGGATTCGTCGACCACCTCGGAGTTCGCGGTGCCCGACGGGCTGAGCGTGCAGGCACCGGAGCCGGTGGAGACCGAAGGGTCGGCGTTCACCCCGCCGCGGACGTACAGCGCCCGCGAGTCGCCGCCCGCGTTCACCCCGCCGCAGGGCATCCCGATGATCAGGCTCGCCAAGGAGGCGCCCTGGCAGGACCGGATGCGCACGATGCTGCGGCTTCCGGTCGCCGAGCGGCCCGCGCCCGAGCTGGTGCAGAAGCACGACGAGGAGTCGGGCCCCGCCGTCCCGCGCGTGCTCGACCTGACGCTGCGTATCGGTGAGCTGCTGCTCGCGGGCGGCGAGGGCGCCGAGGACGTGGAGGCGGCGATGTTCGCCGTGTGCCGGTCCTACGGGCTCGACCGCTGCGAGCCGACCGTGACGTTCACGCTGCTGTCGATCAGCTTCCAGCCGTCCCTGGTGGACGACCCGGTCACCGCCTCGCGCACCGTGCGCCGCCGCGGCACCGACTACACCCGCCTCGCGGCCGTGTACCGGCTCGTCGACGACATCAGCGACGAGGAGGTGGACGTCTCCCTGGAGGAGGCCTACCGGCGCCTCGCCGAGATCCGCAGGAACCGGCACCCGTACCCGGGCTGGGCGCTCACCGCGGCGAGCGGGCTGCTCGCCGGGTCCGCCTCCATCCTGGTCGGCGGTGATCTGCTGGTGTTCGTCGTCGCGGCGATCGGCGCGATGCTCGGCGACCGGCTCGCGTGGCTGTGCGCGGGGCGCGGGTTCCCGGAGTTCTACCAGTTCACGGTGGCCGCGATGCCGCCCGCCGCGATCGGTATCGCGCTGACCCTCGCGCACGACTACGTCGATGTGCGGGCGTCCGCGGTGATCACCGGTGGTCTGTTCGCGCTGCTGCCGGGGCGGGCCCTCGTGGCCGGTGTGCAGGACGGACTCACCGGCTTCTACATCACGGCCGCGGCCCGACTGCTGGAAGTCATGTACTTCTTCGTGGGCATCGTCATCGGCGTACTGATCATGCTCTACGTGGGGGTGCAGCTGGACGCCCAGCTGGACCCGGAGCAGGCGCTGGGGGCCGTCACCAAGCCGGTGTGGCAGATCGTGGCGTCGATGTCGCTGTCGCTCGCGTTCGCCGTGCTGCTCCAGCAGGAGCGGGCGACGGTGATCGCGGTGACGCTCAACGGCGGGGTGGCGGGCGCGATCTTCGGTGCGCTGCACTACCAGGGCGGGATCTCGCCGGTGGCCGCCACGGCCGCGGCGGCGGGGCTCGTCGGCCTGTTCGGGCAGCTCTTCTCGCGCTACCAGTTCGCTTCGGCGCTGCCGTACGTGACGGCCGCGATCGGCCCGCTGCTGCCCGGTTCGTCGACGTACTTCGGACTGCTGGCGATCGCGCACAGCGACGTGAACAACGGGCTCGTGTCGCTGTCCAAGGCGGCGGCCCTGGCCCTCGCCATCGCGATCGGCGTGAACCTCGGTGGCGAGATCTCCCGCCTGTTCCTGCAGGGCCCCGGCGCGGCGGGCCGCCGCGCTGCCAAGCGCACCAGGGGCTTCTAGGGCCTGTCGTCAAACTCCCGTCGTCGCCCGAAGGGCGGCGGCGCGGCGTCTGGTGCGTGCGATCGCAAGGCGCCGGAAGATCCTAGTAGCGGAGCTACTCGGGTCTTTCGGCAACGCAGCGAGCGTGCGTGCCAGGCGTCGCGCCGCAGACGGGAGTTTGACGACAGGCCCTAGGGCCTCAGCGCTTGGCGTGGCGGCGGCGTGTCGGCGCCGGCGGGACCTCTCCGGCCTGGGCCGACGCCGCGGCCTCCTTCTTGGACTTGCCGCGGGCGCGCAGGAACTCGATCACGATCGGCACCACCGAGACCAGGACGATCAGGATCAGGATCGCCTCGATGTTCTTGTGCACGAACTCGATGTTGCCGAGCCAGGAGCCGAGCAGCGTCACGCCCGCGCCCCACAGCACACCGCCGATCACGTTGAACGTGAGGAACGAGCGGTACCGCATGCCCGAGACGCCCGCGATGATCGGCGTGAACGTCCGGACGATGGGCACGAAGCGGGCCAGGACCAGGGACTTCGGGCCGTGCTTCTCGAAGAACTCGTGCGCCTTGGTGACGTTCTCCTGCTTGAAGAGCCGGGAGTCCGGGCGCTTGAAGAGGGACGGGCCCACCTTCTTGCCGAACATGTATCCCGCCTGGTCACCGAGGATCGCGGCGAGGCAGATCAGCCCGATGGCGCCCCACAGCGGGAAGTCCAGCTGCTTCGACGTGATCAGCAGACCGGTCGTGAACAGCAGCGAGTCGCCCGGCAGGAAGAAACCGATCAGCAGGCCCGACTCGGCGAACACGATGAGCAGCAGGCCCCAGATGCCGAACGTGTTCAGCAGATAGTCCGGGTCCAGCCAGCTTGGTCCTAGAGCAAGCGTCATCACGGGTCCGGACTCCTGAGGGGCTTGGGCGGCAGGTCAAGTGCAATGGCGGTGCAAAGTTATCAACGCCGGTTCTCGCTGCCAGGTTCCAGTGGCCCTCTCAGAATGCACTGTGCCGAAACTGTGGCACACCTGTCAGTCAGACATTTCGGACTGCGTTGGCGTGGATCGCGTCACGCAGGTGCTCCGCGACGCCCTCGCCCATGGCGTCGTAGTACGCCTTGAAGCGCGCGTCGTCGACGTACATGTCGCCGAAGCAGACGTGCATCTCGTACGAGACCTCGAAGAACCAGCGCGAGACGTGCGCGCGGTGCTCCTCCGCCAGATCCATGGCGCGCTCGCCGTCCGCGGGCTCGCCGGCCGCGACCAGGGCCGCGTAGCGCGCGTTCCAGTCCTCGTTCTCGGCCTGGAGGCGCTGCCAGTCCTCCTTCGTGTACGTCGCCGCCCTGCGCTGCGACTCGGCGTACGCGTCCGTGCCGCCCCAGCGCTCGCGGGTCTCCTCGTCGTACTGTCCGGGGTCGTCCTCCCCGAAGACCTCGAAGCGCTCCTCCGGAGTGAGCTGGATTCCCATCTTCTGTGCCTCCATGGCGTGTTCGACGGCCTCGGCCATCTTCTGAAGTCTCTCGATGCGGGCGGTCAGCAGGTGGTGCTGGCGCCGCAGGTGTTCGCGCGGGTCCGTGTCCGGGTCGTCGAGCAGCGTCTGGATCTCGTCGAGCGGGAAGCCGAGCTCCCGGTAGAAGAGGATCCGCTGGAGCCGGTCCAGGTCGCCGTCGCCGTACCGGCGGTGCCCCGCCGCGCTGCGCTCGCTCGGCGCGAGCAGCCCGATCTCGTCGTAGTGGTGCAGGGTCCGCACGGTGACCCCGGCGAACCGCGCGACCTGGCCCACGGAATGGCTCATCCGCCGCGCCTCCTTTCTCGTACGTGATTCAGCTTGGGTCCTCACGTGACGTGAGGTGCAAGTCGATTCGCCGAGAGACTTCTCGGGAGGCTTCCCGGCAGGCCTCTCGGGGTGTTATGCCCCTTATGTCCGCCTAAAGTGGCGCCGTGAGCACGCACACCGAGATCGAACCGACGCCCCCGCCCGCCGTCTCCGCTCGCACCCTGCTGCCGTTCGTCCTGCCCGCGCTCGTGGTGGGCGTCGGGTGCAGCGTGCTGTTCCTGGCGCTCGACTGGATCGCCGAGAAGCTGTCCCACCTGGTGTGGGAGGACCTTCCCGACGCCCTCGGCGTCGGGCACTACTCCTCGCTGTGGATCATCGTGATGCTCACCGCCACGGGCGTCCTCGTCGGGCTCGTGGTCTGGAAGGCGCCCGGCCACGCGGGCCCCGACCCGGCGACCATGGGGCTCGGCGGCGAGGACCCCCTGCCCCCTTACGTGCTCCCGGGGCTCGCGCTCGCCGCCGCCCTGATGCTGGCGGGCGGGCCGAGCCTCGGCCCCGAGAACCCGATCATCGCGGTGAACGTGGGCCTCGCGTTCTGGCTCGGAAAGAAGCTGGTGCCGAAGTCGCCCGCCACGATGTGGGTGAACCTGGCGACGGCGGCGACCGTCGGCGCCCTGTTCGGCACGCCGATCGCCGCCGCGCTGCTGGTCTCCGAGGGGCTGGCGGGGCGGCCGATGCCGATGAAGGGCTCGCTCTGGGACAACATGTTCGGCCCGCTGCTCGCCGCCGCCGCGGGCTCCATGACGACGTCGCTGCTCGCCTCGCCCTCCTTCGACCTGGGCCTGCCGCCGCTCAGCGATCCCGACTGGGTGGACCTCCTGTCGGCGATCGTGGTCGCGTGCGCCGCCGCCGTGTTCACGATGGCCGCCGTGTACGCCTTCCCGTACGCGCACCGTGCCTTCGGGAGGCTCGGCCACCCGATGCTCGCCCTGCCGGTCGGCGGGCTCGTCCTCGGCCTGCTCGGGGCGCTCGGCGGCGAGCTGACGCTGTTCAAGGGGCTGGCCGAGGTCAAGGAGATCGCCGGCTCGCCCGACGGCCGCTCCGCCGGGGAGTTCGCCCTCCTCACCGTGGTGAAGCTGGCGGCGCTCGTCATCGCGGCGACCTGCGGGTTCCGGGGCGGCCGGATCTTCCCCGCGGTCTTCGTGGGCGCCGCGTTCGGCCTGTTCGCGCACGCGCTGGTGGCCGACGTGAACCCCTCGGTCGGGATCGCGGCCGGGGTGCTCGGGGTGCTGCTCGCGGTCACCCGGCAGGGCTGGGTCAGCCTCTTCACCGCGGCCGTCCTGGTCGCCTCCCCCGCGATCATCGCCCTGATGTGCATCGCGTCGCTGCCCGCCTGGCTGCTGGTGACCGGGCGGCCGCAGATGCAACTGTCGGAGGACGGCGCGGCGATCCGCTGAGCGGTCACCGCACCCGCCCTCCTACGCAAAGGAGTTGAGCCCATGTCACCCCTGCACCAGAGCCCGGCCGACCGCTACGGGAAGCCCGACGAGCGCCCGGTCTCCGTCAACCCCTTCTACGGGGAGGCGAATCCGACGGCTGGGATGGCGGACGCCCCGCCCAAGTCCCGGCTCCCCGACCGGCCGCTCGCGCCCATGACGGCGTATCAGCTGGTGCACGACGAGCTGATGCTGGACGGCAACTCCCGGCTGAACCTCGCCACGTTCGTCACGACGTGGATGGAGCCGCAGGCGGGCGTCCTCATGGGCGAGTGCCGGGACAAGAACATGATCGACAAGGACGAGTACCCGCGGACGGCCGAGCTGGAGCGGCGGTGCGTCGCGATGCTCGCCGACCTGTGGAACGCACCCGACCCGGCCACCGCCGTGGGCTGTTCGACCACCGGGTCGAGCGAGGCGTGCATGCTCGCCGGGATGGCGCTCAAGCGGCGCTGGGCGCTGCGCAACGCCGACCGCTACCCCTCGCGCGAGGCCCGACCGAACCTCGTCATGGGCGTGAACGTGCAGGTCTGCTGGGAGAAGTTCTGCAACTTCTGGGAGGTGGAGGCGCGGCAGGTGCCGATGGAGGGCGACCGCTTCCACCTCGACCCGGCCGCCGCCGCGGAGCTGTGCGACGAGAACACCATCGGCGTCGTCGGCATCCTCGGCTCGACCTTCGACGGCTCGTACGAGCCGATCGCCGAGCTGTGCGCCGCGCTCGACCGGTTGCAGGAGAAGACCGGGATCGACGTCCCCGTGCACGTCGACGGGGCCTCCGGCGGCATGGTCGCGCCGTTCCTCGACCCGGACCTGGTGTGGGACTTCCGGCTGCCGCGGGTGGCGTCGATCAACACGTCGGGGCACAAGTACGGGCTCGTGTACCCGGGCGTCGGCTGGGCGCTGTGGCGGGACGCGGAGGCCCTGCCCGAGGAACTCGTGTTCCGGGTCAACTACCTGGGCGGCGACATGCCGACCTTCGCGCTCAACTTCTCGCGGCCCGGGGCGCAGGTCGTCGCGCAGTACTACACGTTCCTGCGGCTCGGCCGGGAGGGCTACCGGGCCGTGCAGCAGGCCACACGGGACGTGGCGCGCGGACTCGCGGAGCGGATCGAGGCGCTGGGCGACTTCCGGCTCCTGACGCGCGGCGACGAGCTTCCGGTGTTCGCGTTCACCACGGCGCCCGAGGTGACGGCGTACGACGTGTTCGACGTGTCGCGGCGGCTGCGGGAGCGGGGCTGGCTCGTCCCCGCGTACACGTTCCCCGCCCACCGGGAGGATCTGGCGGTGCTGCGGATCGTGTGCCGCAACGGCTTCTCGTCCGACCTGGCGGAGCTGCTCCTGGAGGACCTCGGCCGGCTCCTGCCCGAACTGCGTCGGCAGCCGCACCCCTTCACCCACGACAGGGCTGCGGCCACCGGCTTCCACCACTAGGGCCCGCTACTTGCTCAGGCCCGCGAACCTGCGGACCGCCAGCGGGAAGAACACCGCGACCATGCCCACCGGCCACGCCACCGCGAGCAGCACCTCGTCCGCACCGCCCGGGTTGCCGAACAGGTGGCGGACCGAGGAAGCGGTGGCCGACATCGGGTTCCACTCGACGACGGCGCCCAGCCAGTCGGGCATGGTCGACGGCACCGTGAAGGCGTTCGAGAGGAACCCGACCGGCCACACCAGGATCTGCACGGCCTGCACCAGCTCCGGCTTCCCCGCCACCATGGCCAGCCAGATGCCGAGCCACAGCATCGCGAAGCGCAGCAGGAGCAGCAGCCCGAACGCGCCGAGCACCGCGCCGAACGAGCCGTGCGCCCGCCAGCCGATGGCGAGCCCGACCCCGGCCATGACCAGGACCGACGCCGCCGACTGGAGCATGTCCGCCACCGAACGGCCCACGAGCACCGCCCCGTTCGTCATCGGCAGCGACCGGAACCGGTCGACGACCCCCTTGTCGAGGTCCCGGGTGATCGCCACCATCGTCGACTCGAGGCCGAACGCCATGGTCAGCGCGAGCATGCCCGGGACGAGGAAGTCGACGTAGTCCCCCTCGACGCCCTTGCCGCCCCCGATGAGGTAGCCGAACATCACGAGCAGCATCACGGGGAAGACCAGGTTCACGACGACCTGGACCGGCTGCCGCGCCCAGTGCGCGAGTTCGCGCCGGGTCATGGTCCAGGAGTCCGTGACCGCCCAGCCCATCGACGTACCCGAGCTCATGGCCGTACTCATGCGGGGACCTCCGTCAGACGCAGGAACACCTCGTCGAGCGTGGGGCGGCGCAGTGCCACGTCCTCCGCCTCGACGCCGGTCTCCTGAAGGGCTCGTACGACATCGGTGAGCGCGGTCATCCGGTCGGTCACGGGAGCGCTCACCAGGCGGCGGTCCGCGTCGACCGCCGCGTCGGCGGGCAGCAGGGCGGCCACCCTCGGCAGGTCCCCGGCGTCCCTGACCACGACGTCGATCCGGTCGCCTCCCAGCTTGGCCTTCAGCTCGTCCGGCGTGCCGTCCGCCACGACCCGCCCCCGGTCGACGACCGAGATCCGGTCGGCCAGCTGGTCCGCCTCCTCCAGGTACTGCGTGGTCAGCAGCACCGTCGTGCCGCCGCCGACCAGCGAGCGCACGGCGTCCCAGACCTCGGTGCGGCCGCGCGGGTCGAGCCCTGTCGTGGGCTCGTCGAGGAAGAGCACCTCCGGGTCCGTGATCAGCGAGGCGGCGAGGTCGAGGCGGCGCCGCATGCCACCGCTGTACGCCCTGACCTGCTTGCGGCCCGTGTCGGCGAGGCCGAAGCGGGCGAGCAGTTCGTCGGCCCGCGCTCCGGCGCGGCGGGCGCCCAGGTGGTGCAGCCTGCCGAACATCTCCAGGTTCTGCCGGCCGCTCAACTCCTCGTCGAGGGCGGCGTGCTGGCCGAGCAGTCCGATGTGGCGGCGGACCGCGTCGGGGTCGGCGCGCACGTCGTGGCCCGCCACCTCGACCCGGCCCGCGTCGGGCCGCAGCAGCGTCGTCATGATGCGCACGGCGGTGGTCTTGCCCGCCCCGTTCGGCCCCAGCACGCCGTGCACGGTGCCCCGGCCGACCGCCAGGTCGAGTCCGTCGAGCGCCGCCCTGTCCCCGTACCGCTTCCGCACGTCCTCCGCGAGGATCGCGTCCGTCATCCGGCTCCCTCCGCGGCCCATGACCCCATGAGCCCTAATCAAACTTGACTAGATGGGCGAAGGTAACCGAGGCGGATCCATTCGTCAAACTTGATTAGCGGTCGCCCTCCGCGGGCCGCTCCCCCGCCGCGAACGGGTTCTCCTGCCCCTCGGCGAGCACACCGACGAACGGCTCGCCCTCGCCCGCGAAGGTGTAGGCCCCACCCTCGATGCGGGCGATCAGACCCTTGGTCCACGTGGCGCCGGTGTCGGCCGAGTAGACCCAGTGGTTCATGATCTCGCCGATGTGGCCCAGCTGTTCGGGGCCCTCGTCGGGCGTGTAGTACTCGGTGACCGAGCGCCGCCACTCCTCCATGGCGCGCACCCGCTCCTTGAGCAGCGCCACGACCTCGTCGCGCGGCAGGTCGACCATGCAGCCGAGCCCCGCCGTGAGGATGTCGGGCCG
Source organism: Streptomyces sp. SDT5-1 (assembly GCF_052245995.1). Taxonomy (NCBI): domain Bacteria; kingdom Bacillati; phylum Actinomycetota; class Actinomycetes; order Kitasatosporales; family Streptomycetaceae; genus Streptomyces; species Streptomyces sp. SDT5-1. Next base: position 4,057,948 of record NZ_CM125963.1, read on the forward strand.
CTGGTCGTACGAGGTGAGCGAGGCACGGACCAGCGAGAGGTACTCCTCCTGACCGCGCTCCGTCAGCTCGTACTCGGTGCGCGGCGGGCCGCCGGCCGTGGACGGGGCGATCTCGTGGGCGCGCAGCAGCCCCTGCTTCGCCATCTGCTTGAGCGCGTGGTAGATCGAGCCGGGCTTGGCGTTCGACCACTCGTGGGCGCCCCAGTACTCCAGGTCGTTGCGTACTTGGTACCCGTGCGCACGGCCGTGCTGCCGCACGGCTCCCAGCACCAGCAGACGGATCGCTGACATGGGCTCCAGCGTAGACGGCAGGGGTGCGGGGGCCGCCGGTCGGGCGCCGACAGGACGCGTAGGTGATTCCCTACGTTTGACGCGTAGGGAAAACCCTACGTATCGTCGACCTCATGAACATCACCCACGCCTCCTTCCTCACCCTCCCCGTCTCCGACCAGGACCGGGCGCTGCGCTTCTACGTCGACGTGCTCGGCTTCGAGGTCGTCGCCGACCGGCAGATGCCGCCGGGGCGGTGGCTCCAGGTGGCGCCCGCCGGGGCGCAGACCGTGCTCACGCTCGCGGGACCCGGCATGGGCGATTTCGTGCCCGGATCGGCGCGGGGGATCATGTTCGTGACGACCGATGTCGACGCCGACTGCGCACGCATCAGGGCCGCCGGCGTCGAGGTCGGCGGGCCCGACGAGCTGCCGTGGGGCCGGATGGCGAGCCTGTCCGACCCGGACGGCAACGGCCTGATGCTGATCACCGAGAACGAGACGGGAAGTTACTGACCCCATGACCTCCGCGAGCGCCGGCACCACCGCCCGAGGACAGGACCCGGACCGGGTCTTCGCCGCGCTCGCCAACGGCACCAGGCGCGAGGTCCTGCGCCTGCTGCGCGAGGAGGGGCCGCTGCCGGCGGGCGCCATAGCGAACCGCTTCGACATGGCCCGCCCCAGCCTCTCCGAGCACCTGAAGGTGCTGCGCGACGCGGGCCTCGTCTCCGAGGAGCGCGCGGGGCGGCAGCGGATCTACCGCCTGGAGGCCGCCCCGCTCGCCGACGTGCAGGACTGGCTGCATCCCTACGAGCGGTTCTGGCGGAAGAAGCTGAGTGACCTCAGCGACGTACTGGACGCCATGCCCGACGATGACGCGTCATGAGCATCGACGAGCCGGACCCCGCGCCCGACCCCACCACGATCACGGTCGACCAGTTCCTCCCGCATCCCCCCGCGAAGGTCTGGCGCGCGCTGACGGAACCGGAACTGATCCGGCGTTGGATGATGCCGGGTTCCGAACAATTCCGGCTGACCGTGGGTCACCGCTACACGATGACGGCGGTGCCGCGACCGAACACCAATTTCTCCGGAACGGTGGAGGCCGAGGTCCTCGCGTACGAGGACGGGCGGATGCTGCGGATGCGCTGGACGGATCGGGATCCGGCCAATTCCGTTGACTGGACCATCACATGGACGCTGCACGCCGAAGGCCGTGGGACGCGGCTTTTCCTGGTTCATGAAGGATTCGATCCGGACGACCCCGCGCAGGCGATGGCTCGAAAGATCATGGACGGTGGATGGCGCTCGCATGTAATGCGGGCCCTTGGGCAGGCGCTTTCCGAGCTGTAACTGCGAGAACACCCCGCGTGCACGTGCATCTGCCCATGCATGCGCATTTGAACGCAGCTATGATCCTGGACAGTTGGGGCAGTTGATCACTGCTGTCCCGGCATTCACATCGACAGCAGAAGCATTCACTGTTACAGCACTGACAGCACCACCGGGGAGCGAACCGTGCACCACGTGTACAACGGCATGGCGGCCACGGAGTTGCACGGAGTGGTCTGGCAGAAGAGCAGGCACAGCAACTCGCAGGGTTCCTGCGTGGAGTTCGCCAAGTTGCCCGGCGGAAGGGTCGCCGTGCGCAACTCGAACTTTCCGGAAGGGCCCGCACTCGTCTATACGCCCGCGGAGATAGAAGCGATGCTCCTGGGCGTGAAGGACGGGGAATTCGACCATCTGGTGGCGGGAGCCTGAGGCGGCGCCGAAGGGCGACGCGCGGGGCCCGGCTCAGAGCCTGAAGAGGGCCCAGACCACCTTGCCGCTCGGGGCGCCCGCCAGCGGGTGCCAGCCCCAGCCGTCGGCGAAGGAGTCGACGAGAAAGAGCCCGCGGCCGGACTCCGCCGAGAAATCGGCGTCGATGTCCACCTCTTGGGCCACCGGGCTCTCGTCACTGGGATCGCGGACCGCGCACACTACGCGCGAAGACCAGTGCATCAAATGCAGCCGCACGGGCGGGTCCTGGCCGTGCGGGGAGTTCGCAGGAAGGCCGTGCCGCAGGGCATTGGTGACGAGTTCGGATACCACCAGACAGATGTCGTCGAAGCGCTCCAACGCATCCCAGTCGCCGAGCGTTCTGCGGCTGAACTCCCGTGCGCAGCGCACCGCTTCGTACCGGGCCGGCAGGGCGCAGGACGCGGTGCTGGAGACGGCCGACGGGTCGACCGGGGGCAGGCTGTGTCCCCGTGCGTCTAAAGACTCAAGCATGGTCGATCCGTTCGTCCCCATGCGAGGCACTCCCCATTTTCGCAGTACGCAGCGAGCGGTGGTGGCGCCATCGTTCCGAATGCGTACAGCGGATGCAAGGGCAGATGCACGTGCACGCGCCCGACTTGAGCGAGCCCGTACCGCTTCTCGTGCATTTCTTCCTACGCCTTCTTGCGCATGTAGTTCGTGATCTTTCCGTTTCTGTAACCGAACGAGTACAGGCTGGAGCGTTTTGATGGCAGACTTCGGCCGTGGACCAATGGGGAGGATGAAGAGACGTGACCGCTGGGGAGGCATGGGGGTCGCCCCAGGCGCTGAACTCTGGTGGAGGCTCGGTGGTGCGACGCATCCTGCTGGGCTCACAGCTGAGGCGCCTGCGGGAGTCGCACGGGATCACCCGCGAGGCCGCCGGCTACTCGATTCGCGCCTCCGAATCGAAGATCAGCCGCATGGAGTTGGGACGGGTGAGCTTCAAGACGCGCGATGTCGCCGACCTGCTGACGCTGTACGGAGTGGATGACGAGGCCGAGCGCACCGCGCTGCTCTCGCTCGCGAAGGAGGCCAACGTCGCGGGCTGGTGGCACAGTTACAGCGACGTGCTGCCCGGCTGGTTCCCCACGTACCTCGGGCTCGAGGGCGCGGCCACGCAGATCCGCGGCTACGAGGCGCAGTTCGTGCACGGACTGCTCCAGACCGAGGGGTACGCCCACGCGGTCGTCGAGCAGGGCATGAAGGGTGCCTCCCACGAGGACATCGAGCGCCGCGTCGCACTGCGCATCGAGCGGCAGAAGCTGCTGGTCGCCGAGCGGGCGCCGGAGGTCCACATCGTGCTCGACGAGGCCACGGTGCGGCGCGTGCAGGGCGGGCGCGACGTGATGCGCGGACAGCTTGAGCATCTGATCGAGCTGGCCTCGCTGCCCCATCTGACGCTTCAGATCATGCCGTTCAGCCACGGCTGGCACGCGGGCGAGTCCGGCACGTTCACCATCCTCACGTTCCCCGAGTCCGAGCTCTCGGACGTCGTCTTCCTCGAACAGCTCACCAGCGCGCTGTACCTGGACAAGCGCGAGGACGTGGCGCAGTACGCGAAGGCGATGACGGATCTGTCGGCGCAGTGCCCCTCCCCCGAGGACAGTGTGCGACTGCTGCGTGACGCGCTGTCCGAATTGGCCTGAGAGTCAAGCGAGTTGAGCGAACCCTTGCCGCAACCGCCGTTACTCACCCGTACGATGACGTCACATCAGAGGTGCCCGGCGATGCAGCAAGGGATGGCATGTCCTACTTCACGGAACTGGACCGGCAGTACATCGACGGCACGTGGCGTCCCGGACGCGGGGCATGGGACATCATCGACTTCAATCCCTACAACGGTGACAAGCTCGCCTCGATAACCGTCGCCTCCGTCGAGGAGATCGACGAGGCGTACCGCGCGGCCGAGCGCGCGCAGAAGGACTGGGCGCGGACCAACGCGTACGAGCGCCGGGCGCTCTTCGAGCGCACCCTGCGCCTCCTGGAGGAGCGCGAGGCCGAGATCACCGAGGCGATCATCGACGAGCTCGGTGGTACGCGGGTCAAGGCCGGCTTCGAGCTGCACCTCGCCAAGGAGTTCCTGCGCGAGTCGATCCAGCTGGCGCTGCGCCCCGAGTACAGCGTCATCCCGTCGCCCGTCGACGGCAAGGAGAACCGGCTCTACCGGGTGCCGGTCGGTGTCGTCGGCGTCATCTCGCCGTTCAACTTCCCGTTCCTGCTGTCCCTCAAGTCAGTGGCACCCGCGCTCGCGCTCGGCAACGGCGTGGTCCTCAAGCCGCACCAGAACACCCCGGTCACCGGCGGCTCGCTGATCGCGAAGCTCTTCGAGGACGCGGGCCTGCCCGCCGGGCTGCTCAACGTCGTGATCACCGACATCGCCGAGATAGGCGACGCGTTCCTGACCCACCCGGTGCCCAAGGTCATCTCATTCACCGGCTCCGACCAGGTCGGCCGGCACGTCGCTACGGTGTGCGCCGCGCAGTTCAAGCAGTCGATCCTCGAACTCGGCGGCAACAGCGCGCTGACCGTCCTCGACGACGCCGACGTCGACTACGCGGTCGACGCCGCGGTCTTCAGCCGGTACGTGCACCAGGGCCAGGTCTGCATGGCCGCCAACCGGATCCTCGTGGACCGCAAGGTGGAGAAGGAGTTCACGGAGAAGTTCGTCGCGAAGGTCTCCTCCCTCAAGGCCGGCGACCCGCGCGACCCGGACACTGTGATCGGCCCGGTCATCAACTCCACGCAGGCGGACGCCATCGCGGGCACCGTCGCCACCGCCGTCGCCGAGGGCGCCACCGCCCTCGTACGCGGAGGGGTGGACGGAAACCTGGTCGAGCCGTCCGTGCTCACAGGCCTGCCCGCCGACTCGCCCGTCCTGCGGCAGGAGATCTTCGGCCCGGTCGCGCTGCTCGTCCCGTTCGACGGGGACGAGGAGGCGGTGCGGATCGTCAACGACACCCCGTACGGCCTGAGCGGCGCCGTGCACACGGCCGACGTGGAGCGCGGTGTGGCGTTCGCACAGCGGATCGACACCGGCATGTTCCACGTGAACGACGGAACCGTGCACGACGAGCCGCTCGTCGCCTTCGGTGGACAGAAGCAGTCCGGGATCGGCCGCCTCAACGGCGAGGCGACACTGGAGGCGTTCACCGCCCAGAAGTGGATCTCGGTGCAGCGGGGCCGCTCCCGGTTCCCGTTCTGAGGACGTACTGACGTTGGGGGAAGTTGTGCGCGTTGTGCGCGGCAGGACCGTACGAGGCGTCGTGGGCGCCGCGGCCGTGGTGGCGGCGCTCGCCGTGAGCGGGTGCAGCGGCGGTGGCGGTGACAGCGACGGCGGTGGCGGCAAGGAGACGTCGTCGTCCGCGGCGCCGGACGGCGGATCGTCGTCCGGCGCCGGCTCGGACTCGGGGTCCGGCTCCGACTCCGACTCCGACTCCGGGAACGAAGCCGGCGCCGGGACGGCGAAGGACGCCGAGGGCATCTGGAAGGCGTCCACCGACGGCAAGCCCGTCGTGCTCGTCGTCGGAGCCCGGCAGGCCGCCCTGACCACCGCCGACGGACACCTGTGCACCGGCACGCTGTCCGGCTCCGACCAGCCGAAGCTCAGCCTCAAGTGCGCCGACGGGGACACCGAGCGGACGGCGGGCGAGGTCGAGTCCAACGACGGCAGCACGATGCGGATCGCGTGGGACGCGGGCAAGAAGGACACCTTCAAGAAGTCGAAGGGCGACAAGCTCCCGACGGACCTGCCCAGCGGTCTCCCGACGAACTGAGTCAGCCCCGCTCGGACGGCTCGCGGGACTCCGTCGACTCCCTGGTCATCGGGGGCACGTCGGTGTCCAGGGCCTCGGACAGCTCCTCCAGCGTCTCGAGGAACAGCCCCGCGCCCCTGCGCACCACCCGGTCGGGCACGCCCTCGCCGTCCCAGGCGTCGAGGGCCTCGCGGACCGCCTTCCAGCGCGGGATGCGGCGCTCGCGGATGGCCTGGGCACCGTCGCGGGTCGCTGCGCGCAACGCCTCGGCGAGGGCGTCCGCCGCGGGCACCGGGGTCGCGCCGCGCTCCGGGAGGTGCGCCTCCATCAGCATCACGACGCGGCCGATGTGGTGCAGGGCGTGCGCGGCGTCGTCGGCGGCGGCGTTCGACAGGCCGCGGTGGCGCACGGGTTCGGTCTTGGCCCGGGTCGCGGCCTGCTCCCAGGCGATGTGCGCGTCACGGGCCTTCAGCAGGGCCTCGCGGACATCCGGGCAGCTCTTGCCCGCCGGGCTCGCGTAGTGGGCGACGACCGCGGCGGCGTACTCGCCGAGCGCGGCCAGCCAGTCGGCGAGGCGGGTGCGCAGGCGCGGGGTCTCCCAGGCCGGGTACAGGGCGTACGACGTCATGGCCAGGACCCCGCCGACGAGGGTCAGCACGACGCGCTCGGGGACCGTCTGGCTCCACTCCTGCCCGCCCATGCCCAGCAGGAACACGACGTACATGGCGATGCAGCCCTGCGCGGCGAGCTGGCCCGTGCGCATCAGCAGGTACATCAGCGCCGCGCAGACCACGGCGAGCACGGCCGAGAGATACGTTCCGGGGTGCGCGAGCTGGAGGATCGCGGTGGCCAGGGTGACGCCGACGAGGGTGCCGCCGAAGCGGGCGATCGCGCGGGAGTACGTCTGCGAGAAGTCGGGCCGCATCACCATCACGGCGGACATCGGGGCCCAGTACCCGTGCCCGTACGGCAGCACCTCGCCGATGAGATACCCCGCGACGGCCACGGCCGCCACCCGATTCGCATGCCGCAACACGGGCGACCCCGGCCGCGCCTCCCTCTTCATGGCCCGCACGGCGACGGGAAGCAGGGTGAAAATACTGGGCCGCCGCAGCGGCACGGGGGCCGAAGTGTCCGGTTGAGCGGGCACATCCAGCCCCGCCGGCGATTGAGGCGCGGGGTCCGGGGCGGAGCCCCGAGGCGTAGGGGCGGGTGGGGCGGCGGCGTCCGGCTGGGTGGGCAATTCAAGCCCCTGCGGCGATTGAGCAGCGGGGTCCGGGGCGGAGCCCCGAGGCGTGGGATCGGGTGGGGCGGAGCCGGACGTGCCGCCTGCCGTTTCCAGGACATCGCGGAGCAGCGAGCCGAGCCGGGCCGCCGCCCGCTGCGGCGGCCCGGAAAGAATCACCCCGGTGTCCGGCGACCGGAACGCCGCGATCGCATCCGGCGGAACCTTCACGCGCGACCCGTGCCGAATCGCCCGCGCCGCCGCATCGAGAATCGCCCCCGCCGCGGCGAGCAGCTCCCGCACCCGATCCCGCTCCGGCCCCTCCTCCGGCACCCCCACCGCCGGATCCGCCAACGACGCGAGCACCGGCCGGATCCGCTCCGCGACCCCCCGCGTCCCGTGCAACTGCGCGGGCCGCGTCCGCGCCTGCCGGGGCGTGAGCGCGGCGGCACTGCGCGCCAGCATCAACGGCTCGGGGTCGAACGGCGCCACCGGATCGTGCCGCAACCGCCGCGCGTAGTCCGCCTCCGCCGCGAGCGCGTCGGCGAGCGCGTCGCGGTGCGCGCCCCATCGTCGTACGGGAAAGAGCACCACGAGGGCCGCCTGGACGAGCCCGCCGAAGGCCATCATCGCCGCGTGCCCCGCCGCCTCCGCGACGGTCGTCGGCAGGGTGATGGTGACCAGCATCATCGCGACGTTCGACGACGCCATGATCCCGATGGTCGGCCCCGCCGCCCAGGCGAGCCCCGCGAGGTACGTCCACAGCGCGAGCAGCGGCAGGAAGAGGAAGAGGTGGGACCCGGTGAGGTAGCCGAGGAACGTGGAGACGCCGAGGCTGGCGCCGGACGCGAGCGCGAGCTCCGGCCGCGGCCGCCAGCTCCGCTGGAACGTGGCGATGGCCGCCTGGAACGCCCCGAACGCCGACCCCGCCGCCACCGCGGGCCCGAACAGCGTCAGGCTGACCGCGATCACGATCGCGAGCCCCGCGGCGCCGCGCAGCGCGATCAGCGGTTCGAGCCGCTTGCGCTCCACGGTCAGGCCCGAGCGCGTGGTCACCTTCAACGCCCGGAACCAGCTCATTTCGCCAGAATACGGGCATCGGCCGATCACGGATCGGCTCGGCTCACCCCACCCGCGGCGTCATCGGTCGAGCCGGGCCCGCCGCGCCGCCTCCGTGCCCTCGTGCCACCCCGCGCCGTCGGTGACGCCCCTCATCCGCGTGGTCACGGTCTCCGGGAACATCTCCTCCGCCCGCCCCGCGACCGCGACGTCCCGCGCGGCGAGCACCGGCAGCACCTCCCCCGCCCCGTCCGCCTCACCGGTCACCCGTTCGGCGACGGCGGCGAGCCGGTCGCCAATCCGGTGCGCGTACGCGGCGAGGAACGACTGCCGGAACGTCTTCGTGCGCTTGCGCCCACCGGCCCGCTGCTCGGCCTCCGCCCGCGTCATCGCGGCGGTGGCCTGCACGAGCAGCGACGTGTACAGCACCTCGACGACCTCCAGGTCGGGCTCGAAGCCGACCACGGTCGAGAACCCGAACGCCGAGTTCCACACGGCGCGGCAGCGGTTCGCCGTGGCCACCGCGTCGAGAAGCACCGCCTTCGCCGTCTCGTACGGGGCGTCGACACCGATCCGGCAGGCGGCGGGCGCGTCCTTGGCGTGCGTACGGGACGCGAGCAGCGCCTCGTCGACCGAGTGCCGGGCCATCAGCTCCTGCGCCTTCGCCGACAGCGCCTCCGCCTCCGGCGGGTACCCGGTCCGCTCCGCCTTGGCGAGCAGCGCCCTGATCCTGGCCAGGGCGCGCGGCTCGCCCGCGACGGGCACGGTGATCGACTCCCCCGGCACGGGCCCCACCGGCTCGATCGCGGGCAGCCGCCCGAGCAGCCGGTACAGCTCCAGGACGGTGGTGGCGTACGAGAAGCGGTCCGCGCGGTCGGGCTCGTCGGCCGGCAGAGCGGCGAGCTGGGCGGCCCAGCGCGGCGGCAGGGTCTCGTAGCGCCCGGTCTCGGCCCGGATCAGGCGCGCGGCGAGCCGCTCGTGCGCCGCGTCCAGGCCCTCGTCCCGTACGACCATGCGCTGCACGTCGGCCGGCTGCCAGCCGCGCGCCCACGCCCGCCGCACGAACTCCCGCCCACGCAGCTCGAGTTCGGCGTCGGCGGACGGGTCGGCCGCGAGCAGCGAGGCCCCGGTGTCGAGGTCGCCGCCGTCGTGGAGGGCGGCGGCGAAGGCCCGCTCGACCGTGCTGTCCCCGCTCGTACCGCTCATACGGCCATGATCTCAGCCCCGTCGGGCCAGCGATTCCACGATCAGCTCGGCGGCCCGCCTGACCAGCACGCTGTCGCCCTCCGTCTCCTGATCGGCGCCGTGGTCCGCCTTGGTCGACAGGACGGAGAGGATCACCGGCGCCCCGTCGGGCGTCCAGGCGATGCCGACGTCGTTCGCGGTGCCGTACCGGCCCGTGCCGGTCTTGTCGCCGAGCTCCCAGTCGGCGGGCAGGGCCGCGCGGAAGCGTTCGCCGCTGGTGGTGTTGGCGAGCAGCCACTTCGTCAGGCGGTCGCGGTCGGCGGGGGCGAGGGCGTCGCCGAGCACGAGACGCGCGTACGTCCTCCCGAGCGCGCGGGGCGTGCTGGTGTCGGTGACGCGGCCCGCCTCGGCCGAGTTCAGCTCGGGCTCCCAGCGGTCGAGGCGGGTCGTGCGGTCGCCGATGGAGCGGACGAAGCGGGTGACGGCGCCGGGGCCGCCGAGCGGCTCCATGAGGAGGTTGGCGGCGGTGTTGTCGCTGTACGAGATCGCGGCGCCGCACAGTTCGGCGACGGTCATGCCGTTCGCGAGGTTCTCCGGCTTCCCGGTGACCGGGGCGCCGCCCGCACGGTCGATGTCGGCCTGCGTGTAGTGGACGCGCCGCGCCAGGTACTCGCCGTCCCGGTCGAGGTCGCGCAGCACGGCGGCGACGGCCGGCGTCTTGAACGTCGAGCACATCGGGAACCGCTCGTCGGCCCGGTGCCGCACCGTGCGCCCGGTGCCGAGGTCGTGCGCGTACACGCCGAGGCGGGCGCCGTGCCGCCGTTCGAGGGCGGTGAAGCGCCCCGGGCCGGGGGCGGAGGCCGGGGCGGCGGAGCGGCCGGGCGCCGGGTCGGCCTGGGCGGTGGCCGATCCCGTGAGGGCCGTGACGCCCAGGGCGGTCGCGGTGGTCAGGATGGCGCGGCGGGTGGTGGACACGGTGGGGGGTGGTCCTTTCTGCGCGACGTCGATCTTTCGACCCGTACATGTACTCGACCGATATGTACTCGATCCGTCCGTGTACGAGGACGATCTTCCGGTACCGGGCGGTTGCGGCCCCACCGGGATCACCGCGATCACCGCGATCACCGGGATGCCGAGGGCCCGCGCCGCGTGCGAGGCTCGGGGGCATGAGAGTGGCACTGGCGCAGACGGACTGCGAGCTCGGCGACGTGGACGCCAACCTGGACACCGCCCGCGAGCAGATCGCGCAGGCCGGGGCCCAGGGAGCGGACCTCGTCGTCTTCCCCGAACTGAGCCTGCACGGCTATCACCTCGGCGCCCTGAAGTCGGACACGTCCATCGCCACGAACGACCCGCGGCTGCTCGGCCTCGCGGCACCGGACGGCCCGGACGTCATGGTGGGCCTGCACGAGCACACCAGCCTGCGGGCGTACAACACCTCCGCGTACTACTCCGGCGGCGCCCTGCTGCACGCCCACCGCAAGCTGTACCTGCCCAACTACCTGGCCTGGGAGGAGCGCAAGCACGTCAGCCCGGGCCAGCACGCCCGCGCGTACGACCTGCCGCGCGACCACGGCCGGGCGGCGACGCTGGTCTGCAACGACGCGTGGCAGCCGGTGCTGCCGTGGGTCGCGGTGCAGGACGGCGCGGAGGTCCTGTTCGTGCCCGCGAACAGCGCGGCGACGCTCGACCCCGAGGCCATGGACACGACCCTGTACTGGGACACGCTCCTGTCCTACACGGCGAAGATGCTCCAGTGCTGGGTCGTCTTCGTGAACCGCGTCGGCAACGAGAACGGGGCGTCCTTCTGGGGCGGCTCCCGCGTCGTCGACCCGCGCGGCACGGTGGTGGCGCAGGCGCCGCAGTGGGAGCCGGGGCTCGTGACGGTCGACATCGACGTGCACGAGGCGCGCCGCCGGCGCAGGGCTGTCCCCTTGGTGGCGGAGGCGCGCCTGGGCCTGATCGACCGTGAGGTCCGCCGCCTGATCGACGAGGGCGGCGACAGCTAGTCCCACCGTGCCGGGTGGCTCGTTCCACCGTGCCGGTGGTGCGGTTCCGGGGCGTTGTCAGTGCCGGGTGTGACACTCGGCAGCGTGACCGAACGCTGGGCTCTCGCCCCCACCGAGCACGGCGGCGCCGACCTGGTGCCGCTGGGCCCGGACGCGCTGCCCGCGGGGCCTGCCGTGCGGGAGCCGGACCTCGCGGAGGCGGTCCGCTCCCGGCCGGAGGTCACCCGGTGGGTCTGGCGTGACACCCACGCCGTGCACCCCAGGCTGCTCGCCGCGGGCGTCCGCGTGGAGCGCTGCTACGACATCGAGGCCGCCGAGAACCTGCTGCTCGCCCACGAGGGCCGGCACGGCGAACACCGCTCCGCCGCCGCGGCCCTCGCCCGCCTCAAGGGCGCCCCCGTACCGCCCGATCCCCCGCCCCGCGTCGCGGCCCCCGGCTCCCAGTCCTCCCTCTTCGAGCCGCGCCCACCCGTCGACGTACCGCTCGCGGATCTCGTCGAGGTGTACGCGGAGCAGCAGCGCCGCCACGACGCGACCGCCCACCCGGGCCGGATGCGGCTGCTCACCGCGTCGGAGTCGGCGGGCATGCTGGTGGCTGCCGAGATGCACGCGGCGGGCCTGCCGTGGCGGGCGGACGTGCACCGCGCGGTGCTCAGCGAACTCCTCGGCGAGCGCTACGGGGGCGGCGGCGAACCCCGCCGCCTCGCGGAACTGGCGGACGAGGTGTCGGCGGCCTTCGGCAGACCGGTGCGCCCAGACCTCCCGGCGGACGTGATCAAGGCTTTCGCCCAGGCCGGCATCAAACTGACCACGACCCGCCGGTGGGAGCTGGAGGGCGTCGACCACCCGGCCGTACCGCCGCTGATCGAGTACAAGAAGCTGTACCGGATCTACACGGCGCACGGCTGGTCCTGGCTCCAGGACTGGGTGCGCGACGGCCGCTTCAGACCCGAGTACCTGCCCGGCGGCACGGTGTCGGGCCGGTGGACGACGAACGGCGGCGGCGCACTCCAGATCCCCAAGGTCATCCGCCGCGCCGTGGTGGCCGACCCGGGGTGGCGGCTCGTCGTGGCCGACGCCGACCAGATGGAACCGCGCGTCCTCGCCGCGATCTCCCGCGACCCGGCGTTCATGGAGGTCTCGGGGCAGGCCGCCGACCTGTACCAGGCGGTGTCCGACCGGGCGTTCGCCGGTGACCGGGGCCAGGCCAAGCTGGCGGTGCTCGGCGCCATATACGGCCAGACGTCCGGCGACGGCCTGAAGAACCTCGCCCTGCTGCGCCGCCGCTTCCCGCAGGCGGTGGCGTACGTCGACGAGGCGGCGCGGGCCGGCGAGGAGGGCCGCCTGGTCCGCACCTGGCTGGGCCGCACCTGCCCACCCGCGGCGGGCGCCACCGACCCCGACGAGGCGGGCATCCCCCAGGACGAGCCCGAACAGCCGGCGGAGACGGGCGGAGCGACGTACGGCTACGCCTCCTCCAACTCCCGCGCCCGCGGCCGCTTCACCCGCAACTTCGTGGTGCAGGGCAGCGCCGCCGACTGGACCCTCGTCGTCCTGGCGGCCCTCCGCCGCGCCCTCGCGGACATGGCGGCGGAACTGGTCTTCTTCCAGCACGACGAGGTGATCGTGCACTGCCCCGAGGAGGAGGCCCCCCGGGTGACCGAGGCCATCACCGAATCCGCAGCCCTGGCCGCCCACATCACCTTCGGCGACACCCCGGTCCGCTTCCCCTTCACGGTGGCGGTGGTGGAGTGCTACGCGGACGCCAAGTGACCCGCACCCACGAGAAGAACGACAAAACCCCAGGCCGGAATGTGTTCCGACCTGGGGTCCGTGTCTGAGCCGCCTTCGGGATTCGAACCCGAGACCTACGCATTACGAGTGCGTTGCTCTGGCCATCTGAGCTAAGGCGGCGCCGCCGCTCGCACCGGAGTGCGTCAGCAACGTCGCCAATCCTACACGCTCCGCGGGGGTGCTCCGTACAGCCTTTATGACCAGGGGACACGCACTACGAACAGCGCTTTCCGTCGGTGGGCGGTGTGCCGGTCAGGAGGTAGTCGTCGATGGCGCCGTCCACGCAGGTGCTGCCGCGGCCGTACGCGGTGTGGCCGTCGCCCTCGTAGGTGAGGAGGTGGCCGGAGGAAAGCTGGGAGGCCAGGGACTTCGCCCAGCGGTACGGGGTCGCAGGGTCGCGGGTGGTACCGGCGACGACGATGGGCGCCGCGCCGTCGGCGGTGATGCGGTGGGCCTCGCCCGTCGCCTTCACCGGCCAGTAGCCGCAGTTCAGGGAGGCCCAGGCGAGGCCCTTGCCGAAGACCGGGGACGCCTTCTCGAAGTCCGGCACCTCCTTCTCGACCTCCTTGGGCGAGGTGAAGGCCGGCGGCTGGTCGAGGCAGTTCACGGCGGCGTTCGCGAACATCATGTTCGAGTACTTACCGTCGGGGTCGCGCTCGTAGTAGCTGTCGGAGAGGGCGAGCAGGCCCGCGCCGTCCTTGTGCTTGATGGCGGACGTGAGCGCCTCGCGCAGTTGTGGCCACGCCCCCTCGTCGTACATCGCGGCGATCACGCCGGTCGTGGCGAGCGCCTCGCCGAGCTTGCGGCCCTGCGGGTCGCCGGTGCCGATCGGCTTGCGGTCGAGCCGGTCGAAGAAGGCCTTGAGGCGCTCGCCCGCGCGGTCCGGGTCGCCGGAGCCGAGCGGGCAGTCGGAGCGCTTGGCACAGTCCTTCGCGAACGAGCGGAACGCGGTCTCGAAGCCCGCGGTCTGCTGCTTGTTCATCTCAAGCGCGGTCAGGGACGGGTCCATCGCGCCGTCGAGGACGACCCGGCCGACCCGCTCCGGGTACAGGCCCGCGTACGTCGCGCCGAGGAACGTCCCGTACGAGGCGCCCACGTAGTTCAGCTTCTCGTCGTCGAGGGCCGCGCGGACGAGGTCCATGTCTCGGGCCGCCTCGACCGTGGAGACGTGCGGCAGGACGCGGCCGGAGGTGCGGTTCGACGTCTCGCAGCCCGCGCCGAAGCCCTTGTACGCGGCGGTCAGGCGGTCCTGCTCGGCCTTGTCGTCCGGGGTGACGTCGGTCTGCGTGTACGCGTCCATCTTCTTGCCGTCGAGGCAGGTCACGGGCGCGCTGCGGGCGACGCCCCGCGGGTCGACGGCCACCATGTCGTAGCGGGCGCGGATCTTCTTCGGGTAGCCGATGCCCGCGTACGACTGCAGGTAGCCGATCGCCGAGCCGCCGGGGCCGCCCGGGTTGACCAGCAGCGAGCCGAGCTTCTTGCCGGGGCCCGTGGCCTTCTTCCGGGAGACGGCGAGGTCGATGTCGCCGCCGGACGGCTTGTCGTAGTCGAGCGGCGCCTTGAGGGTGGCGCACTCGAAGCCGGGCGCCCCGCACTTGTGCCACTTCGGGGCCTGGTCGTAGTACGGGGCGAGGTCGGCGGGCGTCGAGCGGGGCAGTGCGGCGAGCGAGGCGCCGGGAGCGCCCGAACTGCCGGACGCGCAGCCGGAGATGGCGGCGACGACGATTCCGGCGGCGACGGCGAGGACGGCGGGACGGCGGCGTGGGGTGAGGAGGTGGCGCCTGGAGTACATCCGGCGAGCGTAACGCTCCGCGTGTTATCGGTCACCTTGCGTACCCGAATGCTGGAGCCATAGCGCGATCAGGGTGGGGGTGCGGGTGGCCCGTCAGGTTCCGGGAGCCGTCCCCGCGCCACGGGGCTCCGCCCCGGACCCCGCGCCTCAATCGCCGGCGGGGCTTAGGTGGAAGCCTCGCGCCTCAATCGCCGAAGGCATCAAGCGCGCTACCCCGCCCGAAGCGCCACCGTCATCGCCTCCACCGCCAGAAGCGGTGCCACGTTGCCGTCCAGGGCGACCCTGCACGCCGCGATCGCCTCGATCCGCCGGAGCGTCGACTCGGGCGACGTGCTGCGGGCCAGGCGCTCCAGCGTGTCCTGGATCTCCGTGTTCGCCAGGTCCACGCGCGAGCCGAGCTGCATGGCGAGCACGTCCCGGTAGACGCCCGTCAGCTCCGTGAGGGCCAGGTCGAGGCTGTCGCGCTGCGAACGCGTGCGGCGCCGCTTCTGCATGTCCTCGAGGTCCTTCATGACGCCGGCCGTGCCGCGCGGCATCCGCCCGCCGTTCTGCGCGCCGAGCGCCGCCTTCAGCTCCTCGGTCTCCTTCGTGTCGACCTCTTCGGCGAGCTGCTTGGAGTCCTCCGCCGCGGCGTCCACCAGCTCCTGCGCCGCCTTGAGGCAGCCGCCGATCTCCTCGACGCGCAGCGGCACCTTCAGGACGGCCGCCCTGCGCTCCCGCGCGCGCGGGTCCGTCGCCAGGCGGCGCGCCCGGTCGATGTGGCCCTGCGTGGCGCGGGAGACGGCGGCGGCGACGTCGGGCTCGATGCCGTCGCGTCGTACGAGCATGTCGGCGACCGCGGAGACGGCGGGGGTGCTCAGGGTGAGGAGGCGGCAGCGGGAGCGGATCGTCGGCAGCACGTCCTCCACGGAGGGCGCGCAGAGCAGCCACACGGTGCGGGCCGCCGGTTCCTCCACGGCCTTCAGGACCGCGTTCGCCGACTTCTCGTTGAGCCGCTCGGCGTCCTCGACGAGGATCACCTGCCAGCGGCCGCCCGCCGGGGAGGTGTACGACTTGCGGACCGTGTCGCGCATGTCGTCGACGCGGATCTGGGTGCCGACTGCGGCGACCGTCGACACGTCGGCGTGGGTGCCGAGCAGCGCGGTGTGGCAGCCGTCGCAGAACCCGCAGCCGGGAGCCCCGCCGAGGGCGCGGTCGGGGCTGGTGCACTGGAGCGCGGCGGCGAACGCGCGGGCCGCGGTCTCACGGCCCGCGCCCGGCGGCCCGGTGAACAGCCACGCGTGCGTCATCTTCGAGGAGGCGGGCGGCGGGGCGTCGGCCGCGGCTGCCGTCACCAGGGCGTCGGCGTCCCGCGCGGCGGCGTCCAGCTCCGCGATCACCCGGTCCTGGCCGACCAGGTCGTCCCATACGGCCATGCGGCCACCGTCCCTTGCTCCTGCCGATCCCAGCGCCACCCATTGTGCCGGTCGCCACTGACATCACCGGAGGCCCCCGACCCCCGCGCCCCGAGCGGCGGCGCGCTCGGACTACCGGCGCCGCCTGCCCCGGCCGTCCTCCTCGTCGCGGCCGCCGAGCAGCTCGTCCGCGAGCGACGGCAGGTCGTCGAGCGGCGTCTCCTCCGCCCAGTCGGGCCGCGGCCGCTTCGGCCGGCCGTTCTCGTCGACCTGCGGAAGCTCGGCCGTGCGCTCGTTGGACCCGTCCGGGTCCGAACCGGGCCGCTCGTCGCGGAAGTACCCGCTCGGCACACGGTCCGCCGGATCGGACACCTGGGGAAGCACCGCCGTCTCGTCCGCCGCGCCGGGCGCGGGCGGCTGCGGCAGCTGCGTCGTCTCCTCGGCGTCCGCCGTGTCCCGGTACTGCGGCAGCACGGTCGTCTCGTCGGAGTCCCCGGCCTGCGGCAGCACCGTGGTCTCGTCGGCGTCCGGCGAGGACGCGGCAGGCTCCGGCGCCTTGGTGAAGTCGACGATCGGGGTCGGCACCGTCGTCTCGTTGTCCGGAACCCGGTCGTCGGGCGCCCGGTCGTCCGGCGCCTCGCTCGGCAGCTCGACCTTGCGCAGGTTCGTCGTCGGCGCGCCCGCGCTGCGCTGCGCCTGCTCGGCGGCCTGCGCCGCGAGACGGCGGGCCTCCTCCGCGCGCAGCAGGGCCTCCTCGGCCTTGCGCTGCTTCTCCAGGCGCCGCGCCTCGGCCTCGGCGCGCAGCCGCGCCTCCTCCTCGGCCTGCTTGCGCAGCCGCTCCTGCTCGGCGGCGCGCGCCTCTTCCTCGGCCTTCAGGCGGGCCCGCTCCTCCTCGGCCCTGCGGCGCTCCTCCTCGGCGCGCTGCCGGGCCTCCTCGGCCTGCCGCTCCGCCTCGAGGCGCTGCGCCTCCTCCAGCTCGCGGCGCTTGCGCTCCTCCTCTTCGGCGCGCAGCTTGGCGAGCTGCTCCTGGCGCTCGCGCTCCAGGCGCTCCTCCTCCGCCTTGCGGGCGGCCTCCTCCTCGGCCTTGCGGCGCGCCTCTTCCTCGGCGGCCTTGCGGGCCTCCTCCTGCGCCTTGATCTCGGCTTCGGAGAGCGGCAGCAGAACGTCGAGGCGGTGACGGATGACGGTCGTGACCGCCTCCGGCTCCTGGCCCGCGTCCACCACCAGGTAGCGGCCGGGGTCGCCCGCGGCCAGCGTCAGGAAACCGGAGCGCACGCGCGCGTGGAACTCCATCGGCTCCGACTCGAGCCGGTCGGGCGCCTCCGTGAACCGCTCGCGCGCGGCCTCCGGGTCGACGTCGAGCAGCACGGTCAGGTTC
The DNA here is from genome assembly GCF_052245995.1 of Streptomyces sp. SDT5-1. NCBI lineage: Bacteria > Bacillati > Actinomycetota > Actinomycetes > Kitasatosporales > Streptomycetaceae > Streptomyces > Streptomyces sp. SDT5-1. Next base: position 4,075,605 of record NZ_CM125963.1, read on the forward strand.
GGTACGAGGCCGCTGGTGGCCCAGCGGTTGATGCGGGCGACCTCGGTCGGCGACAGGTCGCGGCCCGCGCCCTGGTAGGCGACGGACGAGTCGATGTAGCGGTCGGAGATGACGACGGCGCCGCGTTCGAGCGCGGGGCGGACGACCGTGTCGACGTGCTCCGCGCGGTCGGCGGCGTAGAGCAGCGCCTCCGCGCGGTGCGAGAGACCGGCGGACGAGACGTCGAGCAGGATCGAGCGGAGCCGCTTGCCGACCGGCGTCGCGCCCGGCTCGCGGGTGACGACGACCTCGTGGCCCTTGCCGCGGATCCACTCCGCGAGCGCCTCGGCCTGCGTCGACTTCCCCGCGCCGTCGCCGCCTTCGAGGGCGATGAAGAATCCGGTCGCGGCCGGGGCCTGCGCCGGGTCGTGGCCGCCGCGCAGCGCCTCGAGGAGGTCGTGCCGGAGCGGCACCCCGCTGCGGTCGTCGGCCTTGGCGAGCACCAGCGCGGCGACGGGCAGCAGCAGCGCGCCGACCAGCATCAGCGTGAACGCGGCGCCGCCGTGCGCGAAGACGAACTTGCCGCTCTCCAGGTGGTGCGGCCCGATGAGCGCGGCCAGCACGGGCGCGAGCAGCGCGCCGAGCGCGACGCACACCCGTACGACGGCCTGGAGGTGCTCGGTGGTGCGGGCTCTGCGGTGCTCCTCGGTCTCCTGGTCGAGCAGCGTGTGCCCGGTGTTCGCGGCGATGCCCGCGGTGACCCCGGCGATGGTCAGGATGAGGATCACGCTCGTCACGTCGGGCACCAGGCCGGCCGCGAGCAGCGCGATGCCGGTGAGCGCGATGGCGAGCGCGAACAGCCGGCGCCTGGACAGCGCGGGCAGCACCTTGGGCGCCGAGCGGATGCCGACGACGGTGCCCCCGGTCAGGCCGAGCACGATCAGGCCGTACGTGACCGGGCCGCCGCCCAGGTCCTTGGCGTGCAGCACGGACACGGCGACGGCGGAGGCGATCGCCCCGGCGACGCAGGAGCAGGCCAGCACGAGGAGCCGGATCGCTCCGGTGCGGCCCTTGTCGACTCCGGTGCCGGTGCTGGGCCTGCGCAGCCCCTCGAGCGGCGACCGCGCGCGCGGGGTCTGGGTGTCCGGGAGTTCGAGGAAGAAGACGACCGACAGGGAGGCGGCGAAGAGCCCGGCCCCCACGTAGGACGAGAGCGCCACCTGGTGCGCGGCGAACCAGTCGACGCCCGCCCCGATCAGGTTCTGCACCAGGGTGACGAGGACGAGTGCGGCGGCGCCGAGCGGCACGGCGACGAACCCGGTGCGCAGGGAGAGCCTCCGCAGCGCGTCCGCGTGGTCGGGCAGCGGGCGCACCGCGGCGCCCTCGATCGGCGGCGGGGGCAGCAGCGCGGGCGCCGCGCTCTCCTTGGCGACGGTCCAGAACCGCTCGGCGACCCCGATGACGAAGGCCGTCACGAGGAGCATCGCCAGCGCGTTGTCCGGGACCCAGTCGGTCCACAGCGGGGCGACGATGAGGAGCGCGGCCCGCACGCCGTCGGCGCCGACCATGGTCCAGCGCCGGTCGAGCGGTCCGCCGGGCGTCGTCAGGGAGGTCAGCGGTCCGAGCAGGACGGCGCCGAACAGCAGCGTGGACAGGATCCGGGCGCCGAACACGGCGGCGACGGCGAAGGCCACGCCCCGGTACCCGCCGCCGAACGACTCCTCGGGGATCGCCGTCTGCACCGCGAGCACCACGAGCACGAGCAGCCCGATCACATCGCCGACTCCGCCGACGAGCTGCGCGGACCACAGTCGCTTCAACTGCGGTACGCGCAACAGGGCGCGCACGGCACGCTCTCGGGAGTCCGCTACCAGGGCGTCGTCTGGGGCCGTGTTGGGGTCCGTTGGCTGCTCGGCACGGGTCATTCGTCCAGCCTATCGGGCCCCACCGACACTCCGAAGGTGTGTTCCCGGTGTGACGCCTTCCCGTGGGCGCTGTGCGCGCACGACGAGGAGGCACTGGTTCCGCGGGCCGCGGAACCAGTGCCTCCTCGTCGTGCTGCTGAGCCGAACTACTCCGCCGAAGCCGCCTTCTTGGCGGGCGCCTTCTTCGCGGGCGCCTTCTTGGCGGTGGTCTTCTTGGCCGCCGTCTTCTTCGCCGTGGTCGTCTTCTTGGCCGCGGTCTTCTTGGCCGCGGTCTTCTTGGCCGGCGCCTTCTTGGCGGTCTTCTTCTTGGCGGGGCCCTTCGCCCGCTTCTCGGCGAGCAGCTCGAAGCCGCGCTCCGGCGTGATCTCCTCCACGGAGTCCGCAGAGCGCAGCGTCGCGTTGGTCTCGCCGTCGGTGACGTACGGGCCGAAGCGGCCGTCCTTCACCACGACGGGCTTCTCGCTGACCGGGTCGGTGCCGAGCTCCTTCAGCGGCGGCTTGGCGGCCGCGCGGCCACGCTGCTTCGGCTTGGAGTAGATCTCCAGGGCCTCTTCCAGCGTGATGTTGAAGATCTGGTCCTCGGTCTCCAGGGAGCGCGAGTCCGTGCCCTTCTTCAGGTACGGGCCGTACCGGCCGTTCTGCGCGGTGATGTCGACGCCCTCGGCGTCCTGGCCGACGACGCGCGGCAGCGACATCAGCTTCAGGGCGTCGTCGAGCGTCACCGTGTCGAGCGACATCGACTTGAAGAGCGAGGCGGTCCGCGGCTTCACCGCGTTCTTGCCGGTCTTCGGGGTGCCCTCGGGGAGCACCTCGGTGACGTACGGGCCGTAGCGGCCGTCCTTGGCGATGATCTGGCGGCCGGTCTGCGGGTCGGCGCCCAGCTCGAAGTCGCCGCTCGGCTTGGCGAGCAGCTCCTCCGCGTACTCGACGGACAGCTCGTCGGGCGCGAGGTCCTCGGGCACGTCGGCGCGCTGGTGGTTCTCGGAGTCGCGCTCGCCGCGCTCGATGTACGGGCCGTAGCGGCCGACGCGGAGCACGATGTCGTTGCCGACCGGGAACGAGGAGACCTCGCGGGCGTCGATCGCGCCCAGGTCGGTGACGAGCTCCTTGAGGCCGCCGAGGTGGTCCCCGTCGCCGTTCCCGGCGTCCGCGGCGCCGCCCTGGCCGTCGGAGCCCTCGCCGAAGTAGAAACGCTTCAGCCACGGCACGGCCTGCGCCTCGCCGCGCGCGATGCGGTCGAGGTCGTCCTCCATGGAGGCGGTGAAGCTGTAGTCGACGAGCCGGCCGAAGTGCTTCTCCAGCAGGTTGACGACGGCGAACGACAAGAAGGAGGGCACGAGTGCCGTCCCCTTCTTGAAGACGTATCCGCGATCCAGAATCGTCCCGATGATGGACGCGTACGTGGACGGACGGCCGATCTCGCGCTCTTCGAGCTCCTTGACGAGCGAGGCCTCGGTGTAGCGCGCGGGCGGCTTCGTGGCGTGGCCGTCGACCGAGATCTCCTCGGCGGACAGGCTGTCGCCCTCGGCGACCTGCGGGAGGCGGCGCTCGCGGTCGTCCAGCTCCGCGTTCGGGTCGTCGGCGCCCTCCACGTAGGCCTTCAGGAAGCCGTGGAAGGTGATCGTCTTGCCGGAGGCGCTGAACTCGGCGTCGCGGCCGTCGGCGGACGTGCCACCGATCTTCACGGTGACGCTGTTGCCGACCGCGTCCTTCATCTGGGAGGCGACGGTGCGCTTCCAGATCAGCTCGTACAGCTTGAACTGGTCGCCGGTCAGGCCGGTCTCGGCGGGCGTGCGGAAGCGGTCGCCGGAGGGGCGGATCGCCTCGTGCGCCTCCTGCGCGTTCTTGACCTTGCCGGCGTACGTGCGCGGCTTGTCCGGCAGGTAGTCGCTGCCGTAGAGCTGCGTGACCTGCGAACGGGCGGCCGCGACGGCCGTGTCCGACAGGGTCGTGGAGTCCGTACGCATATAGGTGATGAAGCCGTTCTCGTACAGCTTCTGGGCGACCTGCATGGTCGCCTTGGCGCCGAAGCCCAGCTTGCGCGAGGCCTCCTGCTGCATCGTCGTCGTACGGAACGGGGCGTACGGCGAGCGGCGGTACGGCTTGGACTCGACGGAGCGGACGGAGAACCGGGTGTCCTCCAGGGCGGCGGCGAGCGCCCGCGCGTTCGCCTCGTCCAGGTGCAGCGTGTTCGCCGAACCGGCCTTCAGCCGGCCAAGGGAGTCGAAGTCGCGGCCCTGCGCGATGCGCTTGCCGTCGACGGCGGAGAGCCGGGCGGTCAGCGACGACGGGTCGGACGGGTCACCGGCGCGGCCGGTGGCGAAGGTGCCGGTCAGGTCCCAGTACTCGGCGGAGCGGAAGGCGATGCGGTCGCGCTCGCGCTCGACGACGAGGCGGGTGGCGACGGACTGCACGCGGCCCGCCGACAGGCGCGGCATGACCTTCTTCCACAGGACGGGCGACACCTCGTAGCCGTACAGACGGTCGAGGATGCGGCGGGTCTCCTGGGCGTCGACCAGCTTCTTGTTCAGGTCGCGCGGGTTGCGCACGGCCTGCTGGATCGCGTCCTTGGTGATCTCGTGGAAGACCATCCGGTGGACCGGGATCTTCGGCTTCAGGACTTCCTGGAGGTGCCACGCGATGGCCTCGCCCTCGCGGTCCTCATCGGTGGCGAGGAAGAGTTCGTCGGACTCCTTCATCAGGTCCTTGAGCTTCTTGACCTGCGCCTTCTTGTCGCTGTTCACGACATAGATGGGCTGGAAGTCGTGCTCGACGTCGACGCCGAGACGGCGCACCTCGCCGGTGTACTTCTCGGGGACTTCGGCCGCGCCGTTGGGGAGGTCGCGGATGTGCCCGACGCTCGCTTCGACGACGTATCCGGGGCCGAGATAGCCCTTGATCGTCTTCGCCTTGGCGGGCGACTCGACGATGACGAGTCGGCGGCCGCCCTGTGCGGTCTCGCTGGTCGGGGACAACTTCGCTCTTCTCTCCGGTCGGCGGTTCGGGGCCGTTTCGATGGCTTTCTCCCGCGGGATCGTGCCGGTTCCGCGGCACTGCTGCGGAGTGTGACGGTACCTCCCGCCGGTGTGTCAAACGGGAAAAGCACGCAGCAGCCACTCGGAACGGTAACCCGACTCCTCGTGATCCTGCCCCCGGACCGGGGAGCGGACGCATCGGGTCCGGGTACGTGGGTACGTGCCTTCGCGGCGCTCCTGTGCCCTGTGGCAGCCGCGTTTGTCGGGCCCTGACAAGATGGCGAGTGGCTGGGGGAGCCCGCGGGGAGCCTCCGGCTCGTCCCCCCAGGCATCACCGATCCAGGAGCTTCCCCCATGTCCGACAGCAATCCGTACGGCCAGTCCCCCAAGGACCAGCCGGGCGGGAACCCGTACAACCAGCCCCCGGCCGGCCAGCCGGGCCAGCAGGGCGCGGGCCCGTACGGCTACCCGCAGCAGGGCTCGCAGCCCGGCTACGGCGCCCCCGGCCAGCCGCAGGGTCAGCCCGGCTACGGCACGCCTCCTCCCGGTCAGCCCGGCCAGCCGCAGGGCCAGCCGGGGCAGCCCGGTTACGGCTACCCCTACCCGGGTTCCGCCCCGGCCGGTGGCGCCTACCCGCCGCCGCCCGGCCCCGGCATGGGCGGCGCTCCCGGCATGGGCCCCGGCATGGGCATGCCCTACGACCCGATGGCGCCCTACGGCTACGACCCGTACGGCCGTCCGTACTCGGACAAGACGAAGCTCGCCGCGGGTCTCCTCGGCATCTTCCTGGGTGGATTCGGCGCGGGCCGCTTCTACACCGGCCACACCGGCATGGCGGTCACCATGCTCATCGTGTCCCTCGTGACCTGCGGAATCGGCAGCATCTGGGGCCTCATCGACGGCATCATGATGCTCGCGGGCAACAACGCCACGGACGCCCAGGGCCGCGTGCTCCGGGACTCCTGACCGTGCCGCACGCCGCGTCGTCCCCCGGGTCCCGCCTCAGAAGCGCGCTCCGCGCCCCCGCCGCGGCCCCGCTGGGGGTGCTCGCGGCGGGCGTCGCGGCCGCGCTGTACCTGTACGGCACGGACCCGCACGAGCCGGGCCATGCCCTCCCGGGCTGCCCGTTCCGCTTCGCCACGGGTCTGCTCTGCCCGGCGTGCGGCGGGACGCGGATGGTCTACGACCTGATGCACGGCCGGTACGTCGCGGCCTGGCACGACAACGCCGCGCTGCTGCTCGCCGCCCCCTTCGCCCTCGCCCTGCTGGGCCGCTGGGCGTACGAGGGGCTGCGCGGCCGCCGCTGGGACCCGCCGATCGGGGGCCGCGGCGCGACCGCGATCCTCGCCGGGGCGGCGCTCTGGGCGGTCGTGCGCAACGCGGTCTGAGCGCGCCCGACCGCCTTGAGGTCTACGCCTGCCCGAAGCACCACACGGCGAGTGCCAGGGACACGGCCCCGGTCGCCGCGGCGAGCACCACCGCCGTCGCCGGGCGCGCCCCGTATGCGACCGGCTCGCGGTGCGCGGCGCGCGCCCCGGTCCACGTCAACAGGCCCGCGCCGAACAGTCCGAACACCGCGCCCGCGAACAACGCCGGAACACTCTCCATCGTCTGCCTCCCCCACGTACGGACCGATTCCGGTACCCAGGCGGGCGACGCTGACACGGGTGGCGGAACCCCGGGTGAACTCCCGGGCGCCACAAGGCGAAGAGCGGCCGACCGTTCTCAGCCGACGCGTTTGAGTCGACGTGTTTCAGGCGACGCGTCTCAGGCGACGGGCGTGAACGGCTCCAGGAAGCCCTGCTCGACGAGCGTGCGGATCTGTGCGGGCGTCCGGTCGCGCAGCGACACCGCGTCCTCGCCCATGAGTTGGGCGATGGCGTCGAGGATCGTCCCGGCGCTCAGCGTCCCGTCGCAGACGCCCGCGAACCCGGCGCCGACCGTGTCCACCTTCGTCGCGCGGCGCATCCCGCGGCCCTGCCGCAGCACGACGTGCTCCGGGTCCTCGGCGCCCGGAAGCCCGACCTGCTCCTGCACGACCTCGCCGGCCAGCTTGAAGTGCGCGCCGAGCAGCGCCGCGTCGTCGTGCGAGCGCAGCCAGTCGACCCGCTCGAAGTGCCCGCGCACGGCCTCGCCGAGCGGCTGCTCGACGGGGTGCGGCCACTCCTCGACGACGATCGACGGCTCGTCCGCATCCGTCTTCCTGAGCGTGATCCAGCCGAACCCGACGGCCCGCACCTTGCGCGCCTCGAACTCGTCGAGCCACGCGTCGTACCGGGCCGCGTACTCCGCCGGATCGCCGCGGTGGTCACCGGCGTCCCGCAGCCACAACTCGGCGTACTGCGCGACGTCCTGCACCTCGCGCTGCACGATCCAGGCGTCACAGCCGCGCGGCACCCAGGAACGCAGCCGCTCGGTCCACTCCTCGCCGTCCACGTGCTCCCAGTTGGCCAGGAACTGCGCGTATCCCCCTTCGTTCAGGTGCTCCCCCGCCCCCTGAACGACCGAGCGGCACAGATCGTCCCCGCTCATGCCGCCGTCCCGGTACGTGAGCCGGGCGCCCGGCGAGATCACGAAGGGCGGGTTGGAGACGACGAGGTCGTACGTCGCGTCGCCCACGGGCTCGTACAGCGAACCCTCCCGCAGCTCGGCGGCCCGCACGCCCGACAGGGCGAGGGTCAGCGCCGTCATGTGCAGCGCGCGCGGGTTGAGGTCCGTCGCGGTCACCCGCGTGGCGTGCCGCGCCGCGTGCAGCGCCTGGATCCCGGAGCCGGTGCCGAGGTCGAGCGCCGATCCGACGGGCGTGCGCACGGTGATCCCGGCGAGCGTGGTGGACGCCCCGCCGACCCCGAGCACGACGCCCTCCTCGCGGCTGCCGATGCCCCCGGCGCCGCCGACCGCGCACCCGAGGTCGGACACGATGAACCAGTCCTCGCCCTCGGGTCCGCCGTACGGGCGTACGTCGACGCTCGCCGCGACCTCGTCGCCCCCGACGGCCACCAGCCAGCCGCTCTCCAGGCAGGCGTCGAGCGGCAGCACCTCGGCGGCCCGCTCGCGCGGCGCGGGCTGCTGCAACAGGAACAGCCGTACGAGCGTCTCCAGGGGCCGCTCCCCCCGGGTGGCCCGCAACGCCGGCACGGTCTCACTCCGCGCCAGCGCCGCGTACGCGGACGCCCCGAGCAGTTCGAGCAGCCCATCGGCGGTGAACTCGGCAGCGATCAGCGCGTCACGCAGCTCCTGAGCGACGTCGTTTCGGTCAACGGCGGGCAGCGATACAAAACCGGAAGAACTCACACCCCCATTGTCACCCGCCCACCGCTGTGGGCAGGTGTTCCGCCCCCGAACACGGCGTCGCCCCCGGCGCCGCGCAAAATTGCGCAACCCCGGGGGCGCGAAACGGAACCGGGACCTAGGACCCCGACGGCGTAGCGGAAGCGCTCTTGCAGCTCTCCTGCTTCGCCATCGCCTTCCCCACGTCCCCCTCCTCGAGCTTCTTCAGCGCGTCGCTGCCGTCCTGGCTCAGCGTGTCCAGCTGACCGGCGATGTCCTTCAGCCCGTCGGCGAACTTCGCCTGGTCGCCCGTGTCGAGCTTGTCGACCTTCTTCTTCAGGTCGGCGTACGACGTCGAGATCTTGTCGAGCTCCTTGACGGCGTTCTGCTGCTTCTTCTCACCGCCGTCGACCGGCGGGGCCCCGGCCTTGTCGACCGCGTCGCCGATCGCCTTGTACGCGTCGGACATGTCCTGGAACGCCTGCGAGTCCGTCTTCTGGACCTGCTTGGGTTCGCTGTTGTCCGAGGTCTGCTTCTGGATCGCGGAGTTCGCGGCCTCGATCTTCTTCGCCTGCGGCTGGACCTTGTCGCAGACCTGCTTGGCCCAGGAGTCCAGCTTCTCGTTGCTGTCGTCGCTGCAGCCCGACAACGCCAGTACCAGTACCGCACCGCCGGACAGTGCGGCAGCAAGCTTCTTGTTCACCGGATTGGTCCCTTCCATGGCTCTCGGCCCCGGAACTTACACGCCACGCACACGACAATCGCACGCCGGGTGTCCTATACGACCACTTTATTGGCCTTTAGCAGCCATTTGCACCAAGAGAGAGAAGGCTCACTGGAAACGGAACGAGCCGCACCGCAGACGTAGAGAAACTACGTCAGAACATGGCAGTGGGCGGACAGTCCGTCAAAACGCACTGTCCGCCCACCGGTTGTGGTACTGACGCCCACTCAGCGCCCGTACGTGGGGTGACCTACGTACGCGTCGTGGAGACCACGGCCGGATCCGCCTGGCCCGGCACCCGTCCAGTGCCGCCCGCGTCGCCGTCCTCGTCCCCGCCGACCGCGATGCCGCGCCGCTTGGACATGTAGACGGCTCCGACGATCACCACGAGCGCCACGACGGCCGCCGCGATCCGCACGCCCACGCTCGCGTCGTCGCCGTAGCTGAACTTGACGATCGCGGGCGCGATGAGCAGCGCCACCAGGTTCATCACCTTCAGGAGCGGGTTGATGGCCGGTCCGGCGGTGTCCTTGAACGGGTCGCCGACCGTGTCGCCGATGACCGTCGCCGCGTGCGCCTCGCTGCCCTTGCCGCCGTGGTTGCCGTCCTCGACGAGCTTCTTGGCGTTGTCCCACGCGCCGCCGGAGTTGGCGAGGAAGACGGCCATCAGCGTGCCGGTGCCGATGGCGCCCGCCAGATACGCGCCGAGCGCGCCGACGCCGAGCGTGAAGCCGACCGCGATCGGCGCCATGACGGCGAGCAGCCCGGGCGTGGCGAGCTCCCGCAGCGCGTCCTTCGTACAGATGTCGACCACACGCCCGTACTCCGGCTTCTCCGTGTAGTCCATGATCCCGGGGTGCTCGCGGAACTGCCTGCGCACCTCGTAGACCACCGAACCCGCCGACCTGGACACGGCGTTGATGGCAAGGCCGGAGAAGAGGAACACCACCGCGGCTCCGGCGACGAGCCCCACCAGGTTGTTGGGCTGCGAGATGTCCATCACGAGGTTCATCGGCCCGCCCTCGCCGACCTTCTCGCCGACGTCGCGCGCCGCCGTGACGATCGCGTCCCGGTACGAGCCGAACAGCGCGGCCGCCGCGAGCACGGCCGTCGCGATGGCGATGCCCTTGGTGATGGCCTTCGTCGTGTTGCCGACGGCGTCGAGGTCGGTGAGCACCTGCGCGCCCGCGCCCTCCACGTCGCCGGACATCTCGGCGATGCCCTGCGCGTTGTCGGAGACCGGCCCGAAGGTGTCCATGGCGACGATGACGCCGACCGTGGTCAGCAGCCCCGTACCGGCCAGCGCGACCGCGAACAGGGCCAGCATGATCGACGTACCGCCCAGCAGGAACGCCCCGTACACGCCGAGCCCGATGAGCACCGCCGTGTAGACGGCCGACTCCAGGCCGATGGAGATGCCGGCGAGCACCACGGTCGCGGGACCGGTCAGCGACGTCTTGCCGATGTCCCGCACCGGGCGGCGGGTCGTCTCGGTGAAGTAGCCGGTGAGCTGCTGGATGAGGGCCGCGAGCACGATGCCGATGGCCACGGCGACGACCGCGAGGATCCGCGGGTCGCCGTCCTTGCCGCTGATCGCGGAGTCCGTGACGCCTTCGAGGTCGCCGTACGAGCCCGGCAGATACGTGAAGACGGCGATGGCCACGAGCACGATCGAGATCACCGCGGAGATGAAGAAACCGCGGTTGATGGCGCTCATGCCGCTGCGGTCGGCGCGGCGCGGTGCGACGGCGAAGATGCCGATCATCGCCGTGACGACCCCGATCGCGGGCACGATCAGCGGGAACGCGAGCCCCGCGTCGCCGAAGGCCGCCTTGCCGAGGATCAGCGCGGCGACCAGCGTGACGGCGTACGACTCGAACAGGTCGGCGGCCATTCCGGCGCAGTCTCCGACGTTGTCGCCCACGTTGTCGGCGATGGTCGCGGCATTGCGCGGATCGTCCTCCGGAATGCCCTGCTCGACCTTGCCGACCAGGTCGGCGCCGACGTCGGCGGCCTTGGTGAAGATGCCGCCCCCGACACGCATGAACATGGCGATCAGCGCGGCGCCGAGCCCGAAGCCCTCCAGGACCTTGGGCGCGTCGGCCGCGTAGACGAGGACGACGCAGGAGGCACCGAGCAGGCCGAGTCCCACCGTGAACATGCCGACGACGCCACCCGTACGAAAAGCGATCTTCATCGCGTGGTGCGAGACGGAAGTGAGATCCTTTTCCGGCTCGCCCTCCGCCGGTGTCGCTTCCCTTGCGGCCGCCGCCACACGCACATTGCTGCGCACCGCGAGCCACATTCCGATATAGCCGGTGACGGCCGAGAACACCGCGCCGATCAAGAAGAAGATCGACCGGCCCGCGCGCTGATTCCAGTCGTCCGCCGGCAGCAGCATGAGCAGGAAGAACACGACGACGGCGAATACGCCGAGGGTGCGCAGTTGTCGTCCCAGATAGGCCTTCGCGCCTTCCTGGACCGCGCCCGCGATCTTCTTCATGGAATCCGTGCCCTCGCCGGCGGCGAGCACCTGGCGCACCAGGATCCCGGCGACGGCGAGCGCCGCGAGCGCCACGACGGCGATGACGACGACGATCAATCTGTTGCCGTCGGTCAGAACTGCGGCTGCGAACGTAGAGGGGGTAGAGGGCTCCGCCATTCGTCCTCCTTGACGCTTGGACTGAGCTCAAGATGTGGACGGATTGTAGGGAGCGGGACCTGATCAAAACAGGGCGCGGCAAACGGAATTGTTTCCTACCCAGCAAATGTTCGGTGAACCGCAAGCGCCGGGAAAGCGGGAATCGCTAATCCCCCGAGGGCATTACACTCTGCCCACCTCGGAAAACTCAGAAAACACCGAAGAAGCAGAGGGCGCAGAAGACACGGAAGACGCAGAAGACACGGAAGAGGCCCTGCGCACCGAAAGGTGCACAGGGCCTCGACAAAAGATCTCCGGCCGCGCGCGGAGCGCTACGGCAGGGTCGACGCGGGGAGCGTCGGCCAACTCATCCGAATGAGTCCGCCGTCCGCGTCCGCGGTGACCTCCACGTCGTCCACGAGACCGCTGATGACGGCGAGACCCATCTCGTCCTCGCCCTCGGCCTCCAGGTCGTCGGACGCGCCCTCGCCGCCCGCTGCGGCCGACGGTGGCGGCGTGCGGGGCGCCTCGTCCCCGACCTCGATGGAGAACTGCTTCTCCTCCTCGATCAGGGCCACTCGCACCGGCGCCGAGATGCCGCTGCTCTGGTGCAGCCCGACCGCGCGGCTGCACGCCTCGCCGACGGCGAGCCTGACCTCGTCGAGCACGGCCTCGTCCACGCCCGACCTGCGCGCCACGGCGGCCGCCACCAGACGGGCCGTCCTGACGTGCTCGGGCTGAGGGCTGAAGCGGAGTTCGACAGTGGCCATGCATCCCCCTCGGACAGACGGGCCCCACGGGTTACGAGCGTGCTCCCGGGGACCGGGACGGCCTCGGCCGCCCGCTCCCCTCGCCTGGGCCGGTGTCGCCACCGGCGTCACCGGGCTCAGTCGGTCGCCGCGACGGCTTCCTCGACCGAGGTGTGGATCGGGAACACCTTGGTCAGTCCGGTGATACGGAAGATCTTGAGAATGCGCTCCTGGTTGCACACCAGGCGCAACGAGCCCTCATGGGCGCGCACGCGCTTCAGACCGCCGACCAGCACGCCGAGCCCGGTGGAGTCGAGGAAGTCCACGCCCTCCATGTCGACGACAAGGTGGAAACTGCCGTCATTCACCAGCTCGACCAGCTGCTCGCGCAGCTTGGGCGCGGTATACACATCGATTTCGCCACCGACCTCGACGACCGTACGATCGCCGACGGTACGGGTCGACAGGGACAGGTCCACGGATCCTCCAGCACCTTGCTATCGAGCGGTCGCCCCTCGGGGACACCTCGGCTTGGTCCCCGAGACGGTTCGCCAGCCGCGATGGCATTCAATCACTTACCGGCAGGCGTGCACGACGCCTTCAGAGCATTGTCCGTCACGCCAGTGACACACTCGGTGCCGATGGCCACGAATCACCGATCCGAACGACCCTCGGCGTCCGCCGCTGACCGCCCCTCGCCCGGGGCCGTTCTCGAGCGTCTCGCCTCGGGTCCGAGTCGGGCTGCGCGCATCACCCATACGGAGCACTTGCCCCCTCGGCCAGGGCGTCATGCCGTCTGGCCGGACCGGATCCGCGCCGAGGTCATCGCGGCCGTGCAGAGCGCCGGAATCGCGCACCCCTGGGCCCACCAGGCACAAGTGGCGGAGCACGCCCTGGACGGCGACTCGGTGGTCGTCGCCACCGGAACGGCCTCAGGAAAGTCCCTCGCCTACCTGGTCCCGGTCCTGTCGACCCTCCTCGAAGGATCCGAGGCGCCGAACGGGCGTGGCGCCACCACGCTCTACCTCGCCCCGACGAAGGCGCTCGCGGCGGACCAGTGCCGATCCGTGAAGGAACTTTCACAACCGCTCGGTACGGCGATCCGCCCCGCGGTCTACGACGGCGACACCCCGTTCGAGGAACGGGAGTGGGTACGCCAGTACGGAAACTACGTCCTCACCAACCCGGACATGCTGCACCGCGGCATCCTGCCCTCCCACCCGCGCTGGTCCTCCTTCCTGCGTGCCCTCAAGTACGTCGTGATCGACGAGTGCCACACCTACCGCGGCGTCTTCGGCTCCCACGTGGCGCAGGTCCTTCGCCGGCTGCGCCGCATATGTGCCCGCTACGGATCCGAGCCCGTCTTCCTGCTGGCATCGGCCACCGCAGCCGATCCGGCCGCTTCCGCCGAACGGCTGACGGGGCTGCCCGTCGTGGAGGTCGCGGACGACGCGTCGCCGCGCGGCGAGCTGGTCTTCGCCCTGTGGGAGCCGCCGCTGACGGAGATGCGCGGCGAGAAGGGCGCGCCGGTGCGGCGCACGGCCACGGCCGAGACGGCGGACCTGCTGACCGACCTCGCGGTGCAGGGCGTCCGCTCGGTCGCCTTCGTACGCTCCCGGCGCGGCGCCGAGCTGATCTCCGTGATCGCCCAGGAGCGGCTCGCCGAGGTCGACCGCTCGCTGGCCCGGCGGGTCGCGGCCTACCGCGGCGGCTATCTCTCCGAGGAACGCCGCGCCCTCGAAGCGGCCCTGCACTCCGGCGAGCTCCTCGGCCTCGCCGCGACCACCGCCCTCGAACTCGGCATCGACGTCTCCGGCTTGGACGCCGTCCTCATCTCCGGCTACCCCGGCACGCGCGCCTCGCTGTGGCAGCAGGCGGGGCGGGCCGGGCGCTCCGGCGAGGGCGCGCTCGCCGTCATGGTCGCCCGCGACGACCCCTTGGACACGTATCTCGTCCACCACCCCGAGGCCGTCTTCGACCAGCCCGTGGAGTCGACGGTCCTCGACCCCGACAACCCGTACGTGCTGGCCCCGCACCTGTGTGCCGCTGCGGCGGAGATCCCGCTCACCGAACCGGACCTGAAGCTGTTCGGCCCGGCGACCGGGGAGCTGCTGCCGCAGCTGGAGGCGGCGAAGCTGCTGCGCCGGCGGTCCGCCACGAAGGCCTGGCACTGGACGCGCCGCGAGTCCGCGGCGGACCTCGCCGACATCCGCGGCGAGGGCGGCTCGCCCGTGCAGGTCGTCGAGGCGGGCACGGGGCGACTGCTCGGCACGGTCGACGCGGGCGCCGCGCACACGTCGGTGCACGACGGCGCGGTCCACCTCCACCAGGGGCGCACCTACGTGGTGAAGAAGCTGGACCTCGACGACAACGTCGCCCTGGTCGAGCCGGCGAACCCCACGTACTCGACGACCGCCCGCGACACCACGGCCATCTCCATCCTGGAGACCGACGTCGAAGTCCCTTGGGGCGACGGCCGGTTGTGCTACGGCTCCGTCGAGGTGACCAACCAGGTCGTCGGCTATCTGCGACGCCGCCTGATCACCGGCGAGGTCCTCGGCGAGACCAAGCTCGACCTCCCTCCTCGTACGCTGCGCACCCGCGCGGTGTGGTGGACCGTCACCGAGGACCAGCTCGACGCGGCCCGTGTGAACCCCGAGATCCTCGGCGGCGCCCTGCACGCCGCCGAGCACGCCTCCATCGGCCTCCTTCCGCTGTTCGCCACGTGCGACCGCTGGGACATCGGCGGCGTCTCGATCCCGCTCCATCCGGACACGCTCCTTCCCACGGTCTTCGTCTACGACGGTCATCCCGGCGGCGCCGGGTTTGCCGAGCGGGCCTTCCACACGGCCCGGGAGTGGCTCACCGCCACGCGTGAGGCGATCGCCTCCTGCGAGTGCGAGGCCGGGTGCCCCTCGTGCATCCAGTCGCCCAAGTGCGGCAACGGCAACGAGCCGTTGCACAAGCGGGGAGCCGTGCGGTTGCTCTCCGTTCTGTTGCGGGACGCGGAGGGGTAGGGCGGGTCCCTGGTGCGGTCGTCCGGGCCTACGTCGCGGGGCTCCGCCCCGGGCCCCGCTCCTCAATCGCCGGAGGGGCTGATTTGTCGGGGCCTCCGCTCCTGGAGCGGAGGAGAGCTTGAACGGCCTGTGGGGGGGCCTGCGGGACCCGCGCGGGCGCTGACGCTCGCCTGAAGTGGGGCGGAGCCCGATGTCGCGGTCACCATCGCGGTCTCGCCGTGCAGAGCGCAGCGGACCGCGACCGCTCCTTGCGCTCTCGCCACCCGCGTCGCCCACGCGCATGCCGGTTCGGGGCCCTCCGTCCAGTGGTCCGCCGCCGCCAGCGCCGCCAGGTCGGCCGCCGCGCCCGCCCGGTGCTTCGCCTCGACCGCCCGGGCCATCGCCAGTACCGAGCCGAACACCAACCCCACCGCCGCCAGCGCCATCGCGACCCACACCGTCGCCGAGCCGCGGTCGCCCCGGCGCCTCACGTCGTCTCCTCCGCCGCCGCCACGGCCTGCGCGCCCAGGCCCACCGCGAGCAGTCCGGGGCCCACGGACCGCGTCCGTACCGTCACCCGCACCAGGTCGCCCTCCCGGGCCACCGCGATGCGCGCCCCGTCCGGCGCGGCCTCCCGGGCCACCGCGAGCGCGGCCGCCCTGGGCTCCTGGCGGGCCACCGCCCTCGCCCCGGCCCGCGCCGCGTCCACGCATCTGATCTGCGCCGACGCCGCGAGCACCACCCAGACGAGCGCCATCGTGAACGTCACGAGCACCGGCAGCACCACGGCCGCCTCCGCCGTCACGAACCCCCGGTCGCGCCCGGGCTCAGAACGACCCATGGAGCGCCTTCGCCACCAAGGACTGCAGCGCCGACTGCACCACGTCGCTCGTCACCACCTGGAACAGGACTCCGGCGAAGCCCACCGCCGCGATCAGCCCCACCGCGTACTCGGCGCTCACCATTCCCGCGTCCCGCCGCCCGGACCGCACCGCCCGCGCCCAGCGTCGTACGCCTCCGCACAGCCGCCCGTACGTCCGCACCACTCGCATTCCGTTCATGCCAACTCCCTCGATACGCCCAGCTGTTGTTCATTCCGTCGAACTCCGTTCCGTCACCTCCCTCCGAACACCCCTCCTCCCAGGCCGATCACCACCGGCACCACCCCGACCACCAGGAACGCGGGCAGGAAGCACAGGCCCACCGGCGCCGTGATCGCCACGGCCGCCCTGCGTGCCGCCGCCGTCGACCTGCGGCCCCGCTCCGCCCGGCACTCCGCCGCGAACCGCGCCACCGGCACCGCCGCCGGAGCCCCGGAGTCGCCCGCCCGCTCCAGCAGCCGCACCAGGCCGTCCGCCCCGGGCAGCGCGCACAACTCCCGCCACGCCGCCCCCGGTTCACCGCCCAACCTGATCTGCGCGGCACCCCGCTCAAGGCCCCGGCCCACGGGCCCGCCCAGCGCCTCGCCAACCGCCCGCGCCGCCTCCACAGGCCCCGCTCCCGCCGCCAGACACGACGCCAAGAGGTCCGAGGCCAAGGGCAGTTGCCGCGCCGCTTCCTGGTGCGCCGAGAGGCCCTCGCCTGCCCCCGCTCTCGCCTCCCGCGCCCGCCACCACCGCCACGTCCCAGCCCCCGCGATCGCCCCGACCACCACCCCGGCCACCCCACCGACCAGCACGAACCCGGCGCACACCGCTCCCGCGACCGGCACCCACCGCCGCACCCCGGCCGGCAGTCCCGACCGCCGCTGCTTCCGCTCCTCCGCGGCCACCTCCAGGACCAGCCGCAGCCGCTTCCGCAGCGCCAGCTCCTCTCGGCGCGCCGAGATCGCTCGCGCGAGGAACAGCGCCGCCGCCGCGACACACAGCGTCACCCCCAGCCTGTGGACAACGTTCATCGCTCCTCCGCCCCCCGCACGATCCGCATGGCCCACCACAGACCCGCGGCCTCCAACGCCCCGCCGACCACCAGGCACCCGACCCCCGGCCACGTGTGCAGCAGCACCCGCAGTGGCCTCGCTCCCATGGCCGCACCGAGCAGCAGCCCGAACACCGGCAGGCCGGCGAGCATCCCCGCCGTCGACACGGGGCCCGCCAACTGGGCTCTGAAGTCGGCCCGTTGGTCCCGCTCCGCCCGCAGGGCGTCCGCGAGCCGTTCCAGGCCCGCCGCCAGCCCCGCACCCCGGTCCACCGCCACCCGCCAGCACGCCGCGAGCCCGCCGAGGCCCTCCGCCCCCGGCTCCCGCGCCGCCGCGCGCAACGCCCCGGGCACGTCCCCGCCGAACCGGGCCGCCGCCACCACCGCCGCACCCCGCGCGCCGGTCACCGCGCCCGAGTCCCGCACCGCGACCACCAGCCCCTCCCCCGGCTGCCGCCCGGCCCGCACCTCACCCGCCAGCAGCCCGCACAGCCGGATCACCGCTTCCCGGCGCCGCTCCGTCCCCCGCCGCGCCGCCCGCGCCCGGCGCAGCCGCCCCACTCCGGGCACCGCGCACACCCCGAGCACCACCGGCAGCACGGAGGCCCCGGCCGCCCCGATCACCGCACCCCCGACCACGCACCACCACTCGGGCCGCCCGCGCAGCCACGCCCACCACCTCTCCCCGACACTCGCCCGCCCCGGCCGGTCGACCCCCAACACCGCCCGAGCCCGCCGCACTTCCCTCCCCCGCACCCGCGCCTGGGCCACACCCCAGAGGGCGGCCACCACGCCCAACCCGCCGACACCGCTCACACCCCAGCTCACGTCCACACACCCCTCTCCACCCGCACGAACAGCCCCACCCGTGGCTCCATCCGAAAGCCCCTCGCCGACCCCGGCCTCACTCCAACCGCACCCCCAGCAACCGGCCGAGGCGCGCCCACCCCACCCCCTCCACGAACCCCCGCTCGCCCCACTCCAGCGCCGGCACCGCCCGCACCCAGCCGCCCTCGTCCCGCTCCAGCACCTGGACCTGGGACAGTCGGCGGCGCCCGTCCCTGCCCCGGACGAGGTGCAGCACCACGGAGACCGCCGCCGCGAGTTGGCTGTGCAGGGCCGCGCGGTCGAGTCCTGCCGCCGTGGCCAGGGCCTCGAGGCGGACCGGGACATCGCTCGCCGCGTTGGCGTGGACGGTCCCCGAACCCCCTTCGTGGCCGGTGTTCAGGGCCGCCAGGAGCGAGACCACCTCCGCGCCCCGCACCTCGCCCACCACCAGCCGGTCGGGCCGCATGCGCAGGGCCTGCCGTACGAGGTCGTCGAGGCCGACGGCGCCCGCTCCCTCCTGGTTGGCCGGGCGGGATTCGAGGCGGACGACGTGGGGGTGGTCGGGTCGCAGCTCGGCGGAGTCCTCGGCCAGGACGATCCGCTCCCGGGGCCCCACCAGGCCGAGCAGCGCGCTCAGCAGCGTCGTCTTCCCCGTGCCCGTACCGCCGCTGATCAGGAACGACAGGCGTGCGTCGAGCAGCGCCCGCAGCACCCGGTCACCGCCCGGCGGCACCGTCCCCGCCGCCGCCAGCTCCTCCAGGGTGAACGCCCGCGGTCTGACGACGCGCAGGGACAGGCAGGTGCAGCCGGCCGCGATCGGCGGCAGCACCGCGTGCAGCCGGGTCCCGTCGGGCAGCCGGGCGTCCACCCAGGGCCGCGCGTCGTCCAGGCGCCGCCCGACGACGGCCGCGAGCCGCTGCGCCAACCGCCGTACGTCCGCGGCGCTTTCGAAGCTCACGTCTGCCGCCTCCAGGCCGCTCCCCCGGTCGACCCACACCTTGTCGGGCGCCGACACCAGGACGTCCGTCACCGACGGGTCGGCGAGCAGCGGCTCCAGCGGCCCCGCACCCACCAGCTCCGACCGCAACCTGCCCGCCGCGCCCAGCACTTCGGCGTCGCCCAGGATCCGGCCCTGCGCCCGCAGCGCCTCGGTCACGCGCGCGGGGGTGGCCTCCGCCCCGGTCTCCGCGAGCCACTGCCGTACGCCGTCGAGCATCCGCGCGCCCACCACCTGGCTCATGCCGCGTCCCCCTCGACCGCCGCCACCGGCATCCGCTCCCAGAACGCCCCGCAGAACCGCCCGAGCGGGCCGCCGGCCACCACCCGGGTGTCCGCGGGGAGTTCGCCCGCGTACGGCAGCCCGACCAGGCGCGCCACCTCCTCCGGGGCGAGGCCGCCCGACCCGCGCGCGGGAGCCGTCACCACCCGCAGGTCCCGCAGCACCATCCCGGCCGCCCCGGCCATCCGCCGCGCCGCCGCCACGGCCCGCAGCTCCGGAGGCACCACGAGAAGCCCCAGGTCGAGCTGGGCCAGGGCCTCCACGGACCCGGCGTCGACCCGGCGCGGCAGGTCCACGACCACGACGCCGCCCCTGCGCCGCCCCGCCGCGAGCACCGCCCGCACCGCCTCGGGCGGCACCGCGGCGAGGTCACCGCGGTCCCAACTGAGCACCCGCAGATCGTGCAGCCGGGGCAGCGACTCCTCCAGGGCCGCGCTGCCGACCCGGCCGCGCGACTCGGCGAAGGCGGGCCAGCGCAGCCCGTCGGCCATCTCCCCGCCGAGCAGGACGTCGAGCCCGCCGCCGAGCGGGTCCGCGTCCACGAGGAGGGTGCGCCGCCCGGCCCGCGCGGCGGACACGGCCAGCGCGCAGGCGAGCGTGGAGGCCCCGGCGCCGCCGCGCCCGCCGAGCACCCCGACGGTCAGCGCGGGCCGCCCCACGCCCTCGGCGACGTCGGCGATCCGGTCCATCAGCCACTGCTCGCCGTCCGGCAGCACCAGGACGTGGTCCGCGCCGATCTCCACGGCCCGCCGCCACACCCCGGAATCGTCCTGATCACGACCAACCAAGATCACTCCAGGCCGTCGGGAGACCCCGCGCAGCCGCCGCGCCGCGTCGTCCCCAACGAGCACCAGGGGCGCCGATTCCCAGCCGCCCCGGCCCTCTCCGCCCGCCTCCGCTCCGTGCCCGACTTCGGGCCGCACGCCCGCCGCCGCGCACAGGCGCAGCAGATCATCGAGCAGTCCCACGTCCTCCGTCACGATCAGCGGGACGCTTCGCACGTCCCGCCCGTCGCAGTCGATGACTCCCGCCATGCTCCGGTCCCCCTGTCGCCGCGCTCGCCCGCCCCTGCGGACGATCCGATGCGCACGCGAAGCCGCCGTGCCGAAGGCGCCGAATACCGCCACTCGGGCACCGCTCGGGCATAACAAACCGGCCAAGAACACGAACCGAACTTCGCGTGCGGAATCACCGTGCAGCGATCCCGGAAATCGTGGGGATCTTGGTCAATAACTGTGGACGCGAGAAGGCTTGTGAATATCCCGGTCACTCATACCAGTGACACCTTGAACTCGGCATGGAACTGCCCACAGAGCAGCCCGACGGTCACGCAGCGTGAGTGGCCCGAGGCGCGCCGCACCGGCCGCGCGAGCCCGCGACGACCCGCGGGTGGACAAGAAAAAAGGACCCGAAAACGGGTCCGGACATGCGACGACCCCCGCCGGGGGGGAGAGCGGGGGTCGTCCCCACGGTCCGACTCGGGGGGGGAGGAGCCAGACCGGGTTAGCACGGTCGCGAACGATCCGTGACTTCCATGGTGTACCCGAGAGCCTTCTCAAGCAAACCCACGCGCCCCAGCTTACGCCGAATGGTTGGCGCCTATGCTCGGCCCCGTGGAAAACCACTCCTTGCCTCACTCGACACCTCGTACAGCCGCGTTCTTTGACCTGGACAAGACGGTCATCGCTAAGTCGAGCACTCTCACGTTCAGCAAGTCGTTCTACCAAGGCGGGCTGATCAACCGGAGGGCCGTACTGCGCACCGCCTACGCCCAGTTCGTCTTCCTCGCCGGCGGCGCCGACCACGACCAGATGGAGCGGATGCGCGAGTACCTCTCGGCGCTCTGCCGCGGCTGGAACGTGCGGCAGGTGAAGGAGATCGTCGCCGAGACCCTGCACGACCTCATCGACCCGATCATCTACGACGAGGCGGCGTCCCTCATCGAGGATCACCACACCGCAGGGCGCGATGTGGTGATCGTCTCCACATCGGGTGCCGAGGTCGTCGAGCCGATCGGCGAGCTGCTCGGCGCGGACCGGGTGGTCGCCACGCGCATGGTGGTGGGCGACGACGGCTGCTTCACGGGCGAGGTCGAGTACTACGCGTACGGACCGACCAAGGCGGAGGCCATCAAGGAGCTGGCCCGCACCGAGGGGTACGACCTGGCGCGCTGCTACGCGTACAGCGATTCGGCGACGGATCTGCCGATGCTCGGTTCGGTCGGGCATCCGCACGCCGTCAACCCCGACCGCGCGCTGCGCCGCGAGGCCCTCGCGCGCGAGTGGCCGATCCTCGACTTCCACAAGCCGGTCCGGCTCAAGCAGCGCCTGCCGCACCTGGCGACGCCCTCGCGGCCCGCGCTGCTCGCGGCGGCCGGGGTCGGGGCGGCGGCGGTCACGGCGGGTCTCGTCTGGTACGCGAGCCGCCGTCGGGCCACGTCAGGCGCCTCGTAACGCCGCCGGTTCGTCCTGTTTGAACCTAAAAGTAAAGAAGTGTGGCCAGGGCTTCCGCTTCCCCTTGGGGAGGAGTACAAAGGATTCACGGCCCGCGAGACCAAGGACATCCGAGAGGAACACCTTCAACCGCAAAAGGCCCCACGGACCGGATGCATGAACACCGGGCACCCACGCGACGTCGACCCGTCGATTACGGGCCAGCCGCACCAGGCCACGGGCAAAGAACCCGACCTGATGGGCAAATATTCGAGGACGCTTGGTAACCCGATGGACATGCCAGCGGCGGTACGAGCATTCGTACCGCCGCAACCCTTGTGTGGGGGCTAGGCCGCGCCCCGCTGAAGCGCCTCGCAGACGGCCGTGGACTCCCTGACGCCCAGCTCGACCGCCTTGCCGCAGTGGGTGATCCAGGCCGCCATCCCTTCCGGCGTACCGGAGACATAACCCTCGAGGGCCGCCGCGTAGGCCGCCCGGCCCAGTTCGGCGTGGCCCAGCTCAGCCGGGCAGATGGACTTCGGGTCGAGACCGCTGCCCACCAGGACGACGCGCTCGGCGGCGCGCGCGACCAGGCCGTTGTGCGAGCCGAAGGGCCGCAGGGCGAGCAGTTCGCCGTGCACGATGGCCGCGCTCACCAGGGCCGGCGCCGTGCTTCCGGCGATGACGAGCTGCGAGAGGCCCTCCAGGCGGCCAGCCACCTCATCGGCGTCCGGTACGGGAAGCTCGACGAGCGGCTCGTCGACCGGCTCGCCCGCGAGCCGCGGCCGGCCCACCGCGTCGCTCTTGTCGGCCGCCGCGACCAGGTGCAGGCGCGCGAGGACCCGCAGGGGCGACTGCCGCCAGATGGACAGGAGTTGACCGGCCTCCGCGGTCAGCCGCAGGGCCGCGCCGACCGTGGGCGCCTCCGGGTCGCCGTCGGCGCCGCTGAAGTCGGTGCGCCTGCGCACCTCTTCGAGTGGCCAGTCGGCGCCGGAGAGCGCCGCGCTGCCGCGCGCCCCGCGCAGCGCGGCCTCGGAGGTGACCTCGTTGCTGCGACGCCGCATGACCCGGTGCCCGTAGACCCGGTCCACGGCCTTGCGCACGGAGTCCACGGAATCGGCCACGCCCGGCAGGTCGGCCAGGGCGGCGAGGGGGTCGGCTGTCGTACTCATGAGTACGACCCTACGGGCCGTGCGCCGCCGCCCCACGAAGGAGTGGTCTTCTTCACGCGACCTCGACACGCACAGTGGCGGCACCGATACCCTTCGTGAACATGAAGATCGCTTTCGTGGGGAAGGGCGGCAGTGGCAAGACCACGCTGTCCTCGCTGTTCATCCGCCACCTCGCCGGCACCGGCTCCCCGGTCGTCGCCGTCGACGCCGACATCAATCAGCACCTCGGGGCCGCGCTCGGGCTCGACGAGGACGTCGCGGGCGAGCTGCCCGCGCTCGGGGCGCGACTGCCCCTGATCAAGGACTATCTGCGCGGTTCGAACCCGCGGATCGCCTCGGCCGACACGATGATCAAGACCACGCCACCCGGCGAGGGCTCCCGGCTGCTGCGGGTGCGCGAGAACAACCCGGTGTACGACGCGTGCGCCCGCTCCGTGGAACTCGACGGCGGTGCCGTGCGCCTGATGGTCACCGGGCCCTTCACCGAGGCCGACCTCGGTGTCGCCTGCTACCACTCCAAGACCGGAGCGGTGGAGCTGTGCCTGAACCACCTCGTGGACGGCCGCGACGAGTACGTGGTGGTCGACATGACCGCGGGCTCCGACTCCTTCGCGTCGGGCATGTTCACCCGCTTCGACATGACGTTCCTGGTGGCCGAGCCGACCCGCAAGGGCATCTCGGTCTACCGCCAGTACAAGGAGTACGCACGGGACTTCGGGGTCGCCCTGAAGGTCGTGGGCAACAAGGTGCGGGACGAGGACGACCTGGAGTTCCTGCGCGCCGAGGTCGGCGACGACCTGCTGGTCACGGTCGGGCACTCGGACTGGGTGCGCGCCATGGAGAAGGGGCGCCCGCCGCGCTTCGAGCTCCTGGAGGAGGCCAACAAGGCGTCCCTGCGGGCCCTTCAGGACGCGGTCGACGCCACGTACGAGACCCGCGACTGGGAGCGTTACACCCGGCAGATGGTCCACTTCCACCTGAAGAACGCCCAGAGTTGGGGCAACGAGAGGACGGGGGCCGACCTGGCCTCGCAGGTCGACCCCGGCTTCGTGCTGCGGGAGAGCGTCACGGCCCCCGCCTGAGCGAGGGCCGCGCGGTGGCTACGACGTGGCGGCCGGGGCCCCCGGGACCCCCTTCGGGGCCGGGGCGCCCTTGCCGCCGAGGTAGGACGCCCAGCCCTGCTTCGGGGCCTCGCCCACCCCGAGGCGGCCGAGCTTCTTCAGCGTCTTCGGGTCCTGCGCGTCGAGCCAGTCGGCAAGTTGACGGAACGACACACAGCGGACCTCGGGCTTCGTGCAGACCCGCTCGACCGTCTGCTCGACGGCGCGCATGTAGGTGCCGCCGTTCCAGGACTCGAAGTGGTTGCCGATGACGAGCGGCGCGCGGTTGCCCTTGTAGGCGCGGTCGAATCCGGCGAGGAGGCTGTCGCGCATCTGGTCGCCCCAGAACTCGCGCTTGGCGGGGTCGCCCTGGGTGGCCGTGCCGGACTGGTTGACCATGAAGTTGTAGTCCATGGTCAGCTGCTCGTAGGAGTGGCCCTTGAACGGGACGAGCTGCATGGACAGGTCCCACAGGCCGTTCTTCTTGGTGGGCCACACCTGGTTGTTGACGCCGCTGGTGTCGTAGCGGAAGCCCATCTGGCTCGCCGCGCGGGTGAAGTTCTCCTTGCCTTCGAGGCAGGGGGTCCGGGCGCCGATGAGCTCCTTGTCGTAGTCGAAGGGCAGCGGCGCGGAGCGGTTCAGGCCCGCGTTCGTCTTCCAGGACTTCACGAACGACTTGGCCTGCTGGATCTCGCTCTTCCACTCGGCGACGGACCACTCGCCGACTCCACCCCCCTTGCCGCAGAAGTGGCCGTTGAAGTGGGTGCCGATCTCGTTGCCCTCGAGCCAGGCGCCGCGCAGCTGCTCGACGGTGTCCTTGATTCCCTTGGTGTCGTTGAAGCCGATGTCCGAGCGGCCCGCCGTGTGCTGCGGGGCGTGGTACTCGGCCGCCTTGGACTGGGGCAGCAGGTACACGCCGCTGAGGAAGTACGTCATGGTCGCGTCGTTCTTCTGCGCGACCTTGCGGAAGTGCGAGAACAGCTTCTGGCTGTCCTCGCCCGCGCCGTCCCAGGAGAAGACCACGAACTGCGGCGGCTTCCGGCCGGGTCCGAGCCGCTCGACCCGCGGCAGATTCGGCTGCCGTCCGGTGTACGCGGTCGAGCCGTCGCCGATGAGCTTGACCGGGTTCTGCGGCTTGGCCTTCTTCG
The DNA here is from genome assembly GCF_052245995.1 of Streptomyces sp. SDT5-1. Classification (NCBI taxonomy): domain Bacteria; kingdom Bacillati; phylum Actinomycetota; class Actinomycetes; order Kitasatosporales; family Streptomycetaceae; genus Streptomyces; species Streptomyces sp. SDT5-1. The sequence continues at coordinate 4,100,740 of NZ_CM125963.1, forward strand.
GACCGGGCGCGCCCTGGCGCGGCTTGGTCTTCTCGGGGCTGTGCGCCCCGGATTCGGCCTGCTTTCCTGTGGCGCAGCCTGCGAGCGCCGCGACACAGGCCGCGAGGGCGGTGATGCCCGCGGCGAGCCGCGTGACGGCGGTCCTGGGGGTGGCGGCCATCTTCCGCCCACCTTCTTCCTGGGGGTGAAAAGAGGGGAATGCCCGCTATGTACGGGCAGCGCCGCCACCGTGGCACGGAGGCCGAACGGAATTAATCCGACAAGCCGACGAGCTTCCTTATTCACTACTGAGCGTGAACAGCTGACCCATTTGCCCCTTTAGTCCGGACACAAGCTTTACTCTGCATTACGATTCATTTACCGAGTGTTGATTTCATCCCGCCGCTGCACGCCGTGAACCACGGCCGCGATCGACCCCACCCACCGCACAGGGGTCCCCCACATTCCGCGACCGCGCTGCACCCCGGAGGAGACGGGAACCATGTCAGCCTGCGTATCCACCCACACCAGTGACTCCGGCCGGACGGGCGAGCCCTCGGACGCCGCCCGCACCGCGCACAGTCCCCCACCCACGCCCCGCCGCTTCCGCATCGCGGGAGCCGACCTCTCCGCGTCCGTCGCGGTCTTCCTCATCGCCCTGCCGCTCTCCCTGGGCATTGCCCTCGCGACCGGCGCACCCCTCGAATCGGGCCTCGTCGCCGCCGCCGTCGGCGGCATCGTCGCCGGCTGTGTCGGCGGAGCCCCGCTCCAGGTCAGCGGGCCCGCCGCCGGCCTCACCGTCGTCACCGCCGAGCTGATCCAGCGCTACGGCTGGCGCACCACCTGCGCCGTCACCGTCCTCGCCGGAATCGCCCAACTCGGCCTCGGCTGCCTGCGGGTGGCCCGCACCGCCCTCGCCGTCAGCCCCGCCGTCGTGCACGGCATGCTGGCCGGCATCGGAGTCACCATCGCCGTCGCCCAGCTGCACATCGTGCTCGGCGGCAACCCCGACAGCTCCGTCCTCGCCAACGTGGCATCCCTGCCGGCCCAGTTGGCCGACGCCCAGCCCGCCGCCCTCGGCGTCAGCGCCCTCACGCTCACCGTGCTCCTCGCCTGGCCGCGCATCCCCGGCCGGATCGGCGGCTGGGCCCGCAAGGTGCCGGCCGCACTCATCGCCGTGACCGCCGCGAGCGTCACCGCCGCCCTGCTCGGGCTCAGCCTGCCCGAGGTCGACCTGCCCTCCTGGAGCAGCCACGCGCTCGCCGGGCTGCCGGAGGGGCCCGTGCTCGGCCTCGTCGCCGCCGTCCTCACCACCACGCTCGTGTGCAGCGTGCAGTCGCTGCTCGGCGCGGTCGCCGTGGACAAGATGACCGCCAAGCGCCACGACCTGCCGCCCTCGATGCGCCGCTCGAACCTGGACCGCGAGCTGCTCGCCCAGGGCGCGTCGAACATCGTCTCCGGATCGCTCGGCGGCCTGCCCGTCGCCGGTGTCGCGGTGCGCAGCACGGCGAACGTGAACGCGGGCGCCGTCAGCGGGAACTCCTCGGTGCTGCACGGCGTTTGGGTAGTGGCGGCCACGCTGCTTCTGGTCCCCGTCCTGGAGCTGATCCCGCTCGCCTCGCTCGCCGCCCTGGTGATGGCGGTCGGCATCCAGATGGTGTCGCTGAACAACATCCGCACGGTCACCCGCCACCGCGAGGTCCTCGTCTACGCCGTCACCACCCTCGGCGTCGTCGCCTTCGGCGTGCTCGAGGGCGTCGGGCTCGGGGTCGCGGTCGCCGTCGGCGTCGCGCTGCACCGCCTCGCGCGCACCCGCATCACGCACGAGGTGGATGCGCGCGGCGTCCACCACGTGCGCGTACGCGGGCAGTTGACGTTCCTCGCGGTGCCCCGGCTCAGCCGCGTCCTGCACCAGGTGCCGCACGGCGCGGGCTGCGTCGTGGAGCTCGACGGCTCCTTCATGGACCACGCCGCGTACGAGGCGCTCCAGGACTGGCAGAAGTCGCACACCACGCAGGGCGGCCGCGTCGAGGTCACCGGGCGGGGCGGCGGCCGGATCGCCGAACCCGCGCGCGCGAGCCACACGTGCTGCCGACCGTGGACGCCGTGGCGCAACCACCACTGCGACCGCCCCCAGCAGGACCACGCGCACGAGGGGCGGCCGCATCCGCTGGCCGGCGGGATCAGCGCGTTCCAGCGGGACACCGCGCCGCTGGTGCGCGACGAGCTGGCCCGGCTCGCCCGCGAGGGCCAGCAGCCCACCCAGCTGTTCCTCACCTGCGCCGACTCCCGGCTCGTCACATCGATGATCACGTCGAGCGGCCCCGGCGACCTGTTCGTCGTACGGAATGTGGGTAACCTCGTGCCGCTGCCCGGCGCCGAGAGCGCGGACGACTCGGTCGCGGCCGCCATCGAGTACGCCGTCGACGTGCTGAAGGTGCAGTCGATCACCGTGTGCGGGCACTCCGGATGCGGGGCGATGCAGGCGCTGTTGAGCACACCGCCCAGCGGGGGCGCGCAGACCCCGCTCAAGCGCTGGCTGCGGCACGGGATGCCGAGCCTCGCGCGGATGACCGACACGGACGTGCCGTGGGCGCGGCTCGCCGGGCGGGCGCCGGCCGACGCGGTCGAGCAGCTCTGCCTGACCAATGTCGTCCAGCAGTTGGAGCACCTGCGGGAGCACGAGTGCGTGGCGCGCGCCCTGGAGCGCGGGACGCTCCAACTGCACGGCATGTACTTCCATGTGGGAGAGGCGCAGGCGTATCTGCTCGCCGAGACCGACCCCGTCTTCGGACAGGTCGCGGCAGGCACCCTGGAGGACGGCCGCGAGGAGCGGGACGCCACGCGGGCCTGAACCAACCCTTTCCGCCGTCCGTGCAACAGATGAGACCGTAGGGCTCCCGACCTGGTCGGGAGCCCCGCGCATACAGGTCTAAACCATTTCGCGGACCCCCCTTGTCACCAGGGGTCGAGGTCTGATGAGCTGTGGCCTGGGACACAACGGTCGCCTCCGACACAAACACTGCATGGGAGAAGCGTCGTGAGCAACGAAAGCCTGGCCAACCTTCTTAAGGAGGAGCGACGCTTCGCGCCGCCCGCTGACCTGGCCGCGAACGCCAACGTCACGGCCGAGGCGTACGAACAGGCCAAGGCTGACCGGCTCGGCTTCTGGGCCGAGCAGGCCCGCCGCCTCAGCTGGGCCACCGAGCCGACCGAGACCCTCGACTGGACGAACCCGCCGTTCGCCAAGTGGTTCAAGGACGGCAAGCTCAACGTCGCGTACAACTGCGTCGACCGCCACGTCGAGGCCGGCAATGGCGACCGGGTCGCCATCCACTTCGAGGGCGAGCCCGGCGACAGCCGCGCGATCACCTACGCCGAGCTCAAGGACGAGGTCAGCCGCGCCGCGAACGCGCTGACCGAGCTGGGCGTGCAGGCAGGCGACCGGGTCGCCGTCTACCTGCCGATGATCCCCGAGGCCGTCATCTCGATGCTGGCCTGCGCCCGCATCGGCGCCGCGCACTCCGTCGTCTTCGGCGGCTTCTCCGCCGACGCCATCGCCAAGCGCATCGAGGACGCCGACGCCAAGGTCGTCATCACCTCCGACGGCGGCTACCGGCGCGGCAAGCCGTCCGCGCTCAAGCCGGCCGTCGACGAGGCGCTCACCCGCGTATCGGTGGACAACGTCCTCGTCGTCAAGCGCACCGAGCAGGACGTCGAGTGGACCGAGGGCCGCGACATCTGGTGGCACGACCTCGTCGGCCGCCAGTCCGCCGAGCACACGCCTCAGGCCTTCGACGCCGAGCAGCCGCTCTTCATCCTCTACACGTCGGGCACGACGGGTAAGCCGAAGGGCATCCTGCACACCTCCGGCGGCTACCTGACGCAGGCCAGCTACACGCACCACGCCGTCTTCGACCTCAAGCCGGAGACCGACGTCTACTGGTGCACCGCCGACATCGGCTGGGTCACGGGCCACTCGTACATCACGTACGGGCCGCTCTCGAACGGCGCGACGCAGGTCATCTACGAGGGCACCCCGGACACCCCGCACCAGGGCCGCTTCTGGGAGATCGTGCAGAAGTACGGCGTCTCGATCCTCTACACGGCGCCGACCGCGATCCGTACGTTCATGAAGTGGGGCGACGAGATCCCCGCCAAGTACGACCTCAGCAGCCTGCGCGTGCTCGGCTCCGTCGGCGAGCCGATCAACCCCGAGGCCTGGGTCTGGTACCGGAAGAACATCGGCGCCGACAAGTGCCCCGTCGTGGACACCTGGTGGCAGACCGAGACCGGCGCGATCATGATCTCGCCGCTGCCGGGCGTCACCGAGGCCAAGCCGGGCTCCGCCCAGCGCCCGCTGCCCGGCATCTCCGCGACGGTCCTCGACGACGAGGGCCACGAGGTGCCGAACGGCGGGGGCGGCTACCTCGCCCTCACCGAGCCGTGGCCGTCGATGCTGCGCACCATCTGGGGCGACGACCAGCGGTTCATCGACACGTACTGGTCCCGCTTCGAGGGCACGTACTTCGCCGGTGACGGCGCCAAGAAGGACGAGGACGGCGACATCTGGCTGCTCGGCCGGGTCGACGACGTGATGCTGGTCTCCGGCCACAACATCTCGACGACCGAGGTCGAGTCGGCGCTCGTCTCACACGAGGCCGTCGCCGAGGCCGCCGTGGTCGGCGCCGCCGACGAGACGACCGGCCAGGCCATCGTCGCCTTCGTCATCCTGCGCGGCAGCGCGAACGCCGAGGACGAGTCGCTCGTCGCGGACCTGCGCAACCACGTGGGCGCCACGCTCGGCCCGATCGCCAAGCCCAAGCGGATCCTGCCGGTGGCCGAGCTGCCCAAGACCCGCTCCGGCAAGATCATGCGCCGCCTGCTGCGCGACGTCGCGGAGAACCGGGCCGTGGGTGACGTCACCACGCTCGCCGACTCCTCGGTGATGGACCTGATCCAGGCCGAGCTGCCGTCGGCGTCGAGCGAGGACTGATCCTCGTACGGCCACGCGGTCGCAGGGACGGGCATCCGGCGAGCGCGCCGGGTGCCCGTTTCGCGCATAGGGTGACGATCACCACGCGATCTCCGTGATCGCCATGCAGGCCGGGACACCCTGTAGGGTAAAAGTCGCGTCAAGGACGCGACAGAGATCCATCAGGGTGCGCCGGGAAGTCTGGTCGGCAATGCAGTCAGCCGTACCCGACTGGAGGTCTCCCCCGTGAGCGCGCCCAAGAACAAGACCGGCCGCAAGGCATTCGGCCGGCTCTCCCTGCCCGAGCGCACCTTCGTCGCCGACGCGCTGCGCACGGAGACGGTCGGCGGAGTCCTGCTCCTCGTCGCCGCGGTCGCCGCACTCGTCTGGTCGAACATTCCGGCGCTGCACTCCAGCTACGAGGCCGTCAGCGACTTCCACATGGGCCCCGACGCGCTCGGCCTGAACCTCTCCATCGAGCACTGGGCCGCCGACGGACTGCTCGCGATCTTCTTCTTCGTCGCCGGCATCGAGCTCAAGCGCGAGCTCGTCGCGGGCGATCTGCGCGATCCGAAGGCCGCCGCGCTCCCGGTCGTCGCCGCGCTCTGCGGCATGGCGATGCCGGCCATCGTCGACGTCGTGGTCAGCAGCGCGGGCGGCGGATCGACGGCCGGCTGGGCGGTGCCGACCGCCACCGACATCGCGTTCGCGCTCGCCGTCCTCGCCGTCATCGGCACGTCGCTGCCGAGCGCCCTGCGCGCGTTCCTGCTGACCCTCGCGGTCGTCGACGACCTCTTCGCGATCCTGATCATCGCGATCTTCTTCACCGACCAGCTGAACTTCGCCGCGCTCGGCGGCGCGTTCGTCGGCCTCGTCGTCTTCTGGCTGCTCATCAGGAAGGGCGTGCGCGGCTGGTACATCTACGTGCCGCTGGCCGTGGTCATCTGGGGCCTGATGTACAACAGCGGCGTGCACGCCACCATCGCCGGTGTCGCCATGGGTCTGATGCTGCGCTGCCACCGCGAGGACGGCGAGGAGACGTCGCCGGGCGAGCACATCGAACACCTGGTGCGGCCGCTCTCCGCCGGGCTCGCGGTGCCGCTGTTCGCCCTGTTCAGCGCCGGGGTCGCGGTGTCCGGCGGGGCGCTCGGCGATGTGTTCACCACCCCGGAGACGCTCGGCGTGGTGCTCGGCCTCGTCGTCGGCAAGACGCTCGGCATCTTCGGCGGTACGTGGCTGACCGCCCGCTTCACGAAGGCCTCGCTCTCCGACGAGTTGGCCTGGCCCGACGTCTTCGCGGTCGCCTCGCTCGCCGGCATCGGCTTCACGGTCTCGCTGCTGATCGGCGAACTCTCCTTCACCGACGACCCCGTGCTCACCGACGAGATCAAGGCGTCCGTGCTGATGGGCTCGCTGATCGCGGCGGTCATCTCCACGGTGCTGCTCAAGGTCCGCAACGCCAAGTACCGGGCCCTGTGGGAGGCGGAGAACCGCGACGACGACCTCTCCGGTGTCCCCGACATCTACGAAGAGGACAATCCGGAGTACCACCTGCGGATGGCCGAGATCTACGAGAAGAAGGCCGCGGAACACCGCAGGCGTGCGCAAGTGGCGGCCGGGGCAGGCGGCCAGGACGACCGTCCGGCATGATCTGACGGAGAGTCCGCGCAGTACGCGCATCCGAAGCAGCCACAGAAGAACAGGGGAGTACGCGATGAGCGCACCCGACGACAGCCCGGTCGGCGCCGAACGCAGCATCGGCCAGCTGTTCGCATCGGCGACGGCCGAGATGTCCGCGCTGGTGCACGACGAGATCGCCCTGGCCAAGGCACAGCTGAAGCGGGATGTGAAGCGAGGCGCCGTCAGTGGCGGCGCGCTGGCGGCGGCCGGGGTGGTCCTCACCTTCTCGCTGCCCATGCTGAGCTTCGCGCTCGCGTACGGGATCAACGCGTGGACCGGCGGGCACAACGGCGAGGGCGGCTGGAACCTCGCCTGGTGCTTCCTGCTCTCGTTCGCAGCGAGCTGCCTCATCGCCGGTCTGCTCGGCCTCGTCGGCGTCGTCTTCGCGAAGAAGGCCGCGAAGGGCAAGGGACCGCAGAAGACGGCCGCCTCGTTCAAGGAGACGGCGGGCGTACTCCAGAACGCCAAGCCGCACCCCCGTGAGGTGACCGCGGACGGCCATGACACGAAGGCCATCGAGGCTGTGGCACGCTCGTCTTCATGACGGACCCCGCCACTCCTTCGGCCCAGCCGCCCGCATCCTCCGTACTGCTCGACGTCCCCGGTGAGCACAAGCTGCTCCACCGGGACGTCGCGGCGAACGGCGCGCGCTTCCACATCGCGGAGATGGGCGACGGGCCGCTGGTCCTGCTGCTGCACGGCTTCCCGCAGTTCTGGTGGACGTGGCGGCACCAGCTCGTCGCGCTCGCCGACGCGGGCTTCCGGGCCGTGGCGATGGACCTGCGCGGGGTGGGCGGCAGCGACCGTACGCCGCGGGGCTACGACCCGGCGAACCTCGCGCTCGACATCACCGGCGTGGTGCGCTCCCTCGGCGAGCCCGACGCCGCGCTCGTCGGGCACGACCTCGGCGGATATCTCGCCTGGACCGCCGCCGTGATGCGGCCGAAGCTGGTGCGCCGGCTCGCGGTCTCCTCGATGCCGCACCCGCGCCGCTGGCGCTCGGCGATGCTCGCGGACTACCGGCAGTCCCGCTCGGGCTCGTACGTCTGGGGCTTCCAGCGGCCGTGGCTGCCCGAGCGTCAGCTGCTCGCCAACGAGGGCGAACTCGTCGGCAAGCTGGTCAGGGACTGGTCGGGGCCCAACCAGCCGGACGACGACACTGTGCGGACGTACCGGCAGGCCATGTGCATCCCGTCGACCGCGCACTGCTCGATCGAGCCGTACCGGTGGATGGTGCGCTCCCTCGCGCGCCCCGACGGGATCCAGTTCAACCGGCGCATGAAGCGGCCCGTGCGCGTGCCCACGCTCCATCTGCACGGCTCGCTCGACCCGGTGATGCGCACCCGCAGCGCGGCGGGCTCCGGCGAGTACGTGGAGGCCCCCTACCGCTGGCGCCTCTTCGACGGCCTCGGCCACTTCCCGCACGAGGAGGACCCGGTCGCCTTCTCGAAGGAACTCGTCAACTGGCTGAAGGATCCCGAACCGGACCGGTGAGCCCTGTTCGGTGCGGGTACGACAGGGGGAACGCCTGTGCTTCGAACGGCCAATTGCCCGGCGCATAAGCCAATTTGGGAAGCGTGAGGGTGGTTACCGACCATGGGGCAGGGGCAGACGTCGGGGTATGGGCTGGACGCACGACTACAGTGACGCAGCACGCACTCGCCGCCCAGCGATGACGCTGGGCACACCCCAGAGGGGGGCGCCGGACGGCTTCGCGGCGCACGATCCCCGGCTGGGCATTCCTCGTATTCTGCGGCGCAGGGCCCGCTGGGTCTCCGCCCGCATCCGGCACGGCAGCCGGGGCTGACCGCCCCGCTCCCACCGGCTACAACGCACAGGCGTCCGTGTCGACCTGCTGGTTCGCCGTGCGACCGCGCGTGACGTCCGGGGCCACCTCGTCACCGGACAGCGCGTACCCCGTCTCCGAGTCGTCCAGGGACTTGGCGAACACCACGCCGTAGACCCGGCCGTCCGGGGTCAGCAGCGGTCCTCCGGAGTTGCCCTGACGGACCGTCGCGAACAGCGAGTACACATCGCGCCGCACCGTGCCCCGGTGGTAGATGTCCGGGCCGTTCGCCGTGATGCGCCCGCGCACGCGCGCGGGGCGGACGTCGTACGCGCCGTTCTCCGGGAAGCCCGCGACGATCGCGCCGCCGCCGCGCTGCGCGTCGGTGTCGGTGAACTGGAGCGGGGGCGCCTTGAGGGCCGGCACGTCCAGGACCGCGATGTCGCGCCGCCAGTCGTAGAGCACGACCTTCGCGTCGTACTTCACGCCCTCCCCGCCTATCTGGACGGTGGGCTCGTCGACGCCGCCGACCACATGCGCGTTCGTCATCACGCGGCGGTCCGAGAAGACGAAACCGGTGCCTTCGAGGACCTTGCCGCAACTGGGCGCCTGGCCGACGACCTTGACTATGGAACGCTTCGCCCTGAGCGCCACCTGACTGCTCGCCAGGGCCGGGTCCGGCGGCTTCACATCGGCGATCGGCTCGTTCGCGAACGGGCTGAAGACCTGCGGGAACCCGTTCTGCGCGAGGGTCGAGGAGAAGTCCGCGAACCACGTGTCGGCCTGCGCCGGAAGCGCCTGCGAGACGCCGAGCAGCACCTTCGAGCCGCGCACCTCCTTGCCGAGCGTGGGCAGCGCGGTGCCGGCCAGCGCGGAACCTATCAGCCACGCCACGAGGAGCATCGCCGCCACGTTGACCACCGCGCCGCCCGTCGCGTCGAGGGCGCGGGCCGGGGTCCATGTGATGTATCTGCGCAGCTTGTTGCCCAGATGCGTGGTGAAGGCCTGGCCCACGGACGCGCAGACGATGACGACGACCACGGCGACGACCGCGGCGGTCGTGGTGACCTCCGCGTCGCTGGTGATCGCGTCCCACAGCAGCGGCAGCGTGTAGACCGCGACCAGTCCCCCGCCGAGGAAGCCGATCACCGAGAGGATGCCGACAACGAAGCCCTGGCGGTACCCGACGACGGCGAACCACACGGCGGCGACGAGCAGCAGGATGTCCAGCACGTTCACCGATTCACGCCTCGCCTTGCATCTCGCCCCGCACCTGTCGGCCCCTGCTCCTCGTTCACGGCGACCACCCTGTCACGACCGCCAATCGAGTGGCACCGTCTTTGATCGGTCCCAGGGGCGCTCCCACCCCGCGTAGTGCAGCAGTCTGTCGATCACGCCCGCGGTGAACCCCCAGACCAGCGCCGATTCCACCAGGAAGGCCGGGCCCTTGTGGCCGCTCGGGTGGACCGTCGTCGCCCGGTTCTCCGGGTCCGTGAGATCCGCCACGGGGACCGTGAAGACGCGTGCCGTCTCCGCCGGGTCGACCGCCGCGACGGGTGAGGGCACCCGCCACCACCCCAGTACGGGCGTGACGACGAAGCCGCTCACCGGGATGTAGAGCTTCGGCAGCACGCCGAAGAGCTGGACGCCGCCCGGATCGAGCCCGGTCTCCTCCCACGCCTCCCGCAGGGCGGCGCGCAGCGGTCCCTCGGCGCCCGGGTCGCCGTCCTCCGGGTCGAGGGCGCCGCCGGGGAACGAGGGCTGGCCCGCATGCGAGCGGAGCGAGCCCGAGCGCTCCATGAGCAGCAGCTCGGGGCCGCGCTCCCCGTCGCCGAACAGGATCAGCACGGCCGACTGCCGGCCCGCCCCGCTCTCCGGCGGCAGGAAGCGGCTGAGCTGCTCCCCGCGGACCGTGGCGGCGGCGTGCGCCACGGGGTCGAGCCACTCGGGGAGGCCGTCGGTGCCGAGCGTGACGTCGAAGGGCGGCGGGCCGCCCGGCCCGTGCGCCGTCCCCTCCGCCCCGCCGATCCCGCCGATCTCGCTCACGTGCTTCATCGCCGCCCCCTCGCGGTGTGCTGGGCCCGGGCCGTGCCCCGGCTGCCCTTCGATGCGGTCCGTCATGCCTCCCGGCCGGCCAGGGGCGGCGCCGGGAGCCCGCCCGCGTCCAGGTAGGACTGCGGGGGCTTGAGGCGCTGGCCGGGGAAGCCGCCCTTCTCGTACTTCAGGAGCTTCTTCGCCTTCTCCGGGTCCGTCTCGCCCTCCCCGTACGCCGGGCAGAGCGGGGCGATCGGGCAGGCGCCGCAGGCCGGCTTGCGGGCGTGGCAAATGCGGCGGCCGTGGAAGATCACGTGGTGGCTGAGCTGCGTCCAGTCGCTCTTCGGGAAGAGCGCGCCGACGGCCGCCTCGACCTTGTCCGGGTCCGTCTCCTCGGTCCACTTCCAGCGGCGCACGAGGCGGCCGAAGTGTGTGTCGACGGTGATGCCGGGCCTCCCGAACGCGTTCCCCAGCACCACGAAGGCCGTCTTGCGGCCCACGCCGGGCAGCTTGACGAGGTCCTCGAGGCGGCCCGGGACCTCGCCGCCGAACTCCTCGCTCAGCGCCTTGGCCAGGCCCATGATCGAGCGGGTCTTGGCGCGGAAGAAGCCGGTCGGCCGGATCAGCTCCTCGACCTCCTCCGGGTTGGCCGCGGCCAGGTCCTCGGGGGTCGGGTATTTGGCGAACAGGGCCGGCGTCGTCTGATTGACCCGCAGGTCCGTGGTCTGGGCCGACATGACCGTGGCCACGAGGAGCTGGAAGGGGTTCTCGAAGTCCAGCTCGGGGTGGGCGTACGGGTAGACCTCCGCGAGCTCCCGGTTGATCTTCCGGGCGCGACGCACGAGCGCCGTGTGCGACTCGGCCTTCTTCGGCACGGCCGCCTTCTTCGCGACGGCCTTCGCGGCGGTCTTCTTCGCAGGCGCGGACATCGGCTAGGCGGCCTTCCCCTGGACGAACTCGGACGTGAGTACGGGCGTGGGCGAGGCATTCGATGCCTGTTCGCCCACAGCGGAATCACGGTCGCTCGACACCCTCACAGCCCCCTCCGCCTGCGCTCTCACCGGCATTTTGAACACTCGGCCAGCCTAAAGCCCGGCACTGACATCCGCCCCGAAGCCACCGGATCGCTCCACGATTGGCCCCCTCCCCCTCGGGTTGTGGCGCGGGTGCGGCAGACTTGTGTACGAGTGACTGATCACACTGTTTGGACCGTCCGGCAAAATGGGCAGTGGAAATGATCGACAACCGGGGCGATCCGGTCGAGTCGATCGGGTCCGGTCCCGATGCAGGCGACATAGGAGAGAAACTCGTGGACGACGTTCTGCGGCGCGCCCCGCTCTTCGCGGCGCTCGATGACGAGCAGGCCGCGGAGCTCCGCGCCTCCATGAGTGAGGTGACCCTCGCACGCGGCGACGCCCTGTTCCACGAGGGCGACCCCGGAGACCGCCTGTACGTGGTCACCGAGGGCAAGGTGAAGCTCCACCGCACTTCCCCCGACGGCCGCGAGAACATGCTGGCCGTCCTCGGCCCCGGCGAGCTGATCGGCGAGCTCTCGCTCTTCGACCCGGGACCGCGCACCGCCACCGCGAGCGCCCTCACCGAGGTCAAGCTCCTCGGCCTCGGCCACGGCGACCTCCAGCCCTGGCTGAGCGCCCGCCCCGAGGTGGCCACGGCCCTGCTGCGCGCCGTCGCCCGGCGCCTGCGCAAGACCAACGACCAGATGTCCGACCTCGTCTTCTCCGACGTGCCGGGCCGTGTGGCCCGCGCGCTCCTCGACCTGTCGCGCCGCTTCGGTGTGCAGTCCGAGGAGGGCATCCACGTCGTGCACGACCTGACGCAGGAAGAGCTGGCCCAGCTGGTCGGCGCCTCCCGCGAGACGGTCAACAAGGCGCTCGCCGACTTCGCGGGCCGCGGCTGGCTCCGCCTGGAGGCCCGCGCCGTGATCCTCCTCGACGTGGAGCGCCTCGCGAAGCGTTCGCGCTGACCGCGACACCACGCCTCCGTAGACGGGTCCCGCCACTCCTCGTGGCGGGACCCGTCTCCGTAGCAGTACGAACTGCAGTACGAGCGGTACCCACGACAGCGCACACAGGGGGAGCCACGTCATGACCCGGTCGGCCGAACTCGTCACCCGTTTCGAGGAAGAGCGCGGACGACTTCGCTCCGTGGCGTACCGGATGCTCGGATCGCTGAGCGAGGCGGAGGACGCCGTCCAGGAGGGCTGGCTGCGGCTCCAGCGCGCCGACACGGACGACGTGCGGAACCTGAGCGGCTGGCTGACCACCGTCGTCGGCCGGATCTGCCTGGACATGCTGCGGGCCCGCAGTGCGCGCCGCGAGGAGCCCCTGGAGGACGGCTCCGCCGAGACGCACGTGCCCGACCCGGTGGTCCGTCCCGCCGACCCCGTGCACGAGGCCGAGCTCGCGGACTCCGTCGGGCTCGCGCTGCTCGTCGTCCTGGACACCCTCGCCCCGGCCGAACGGCTCGCCTTCGTGCTGCACGACATGTTCGCCGTGCCGTTCGAGGAGCTCGCGCCCATCGTGGAGCGCACCCCCGCGGCGACCCGGCAGCTGGCCAGCAGGGCGCGCCGCCGCGTGCAGGGCGCGACCGTGCCGCCCGCGACGTCCGTGGCGCGCCAGCGCGAGGTCGTCGACGCCTGGCTGGCCGCCACGCGCGTAGGCGACTTCGAGGCGCTGCTCGAACTGCTCGACCCGGACGTCCTGTTGCGCGTCGACGCGGGCCCCGGCACCGCCACGGGGCTGCTCCGCGGCAGCCTCGCGGTGGCCAAGCAGGCCGCCTTCTACGGGAAGTTGGCGCAGGCCGCGTACCCGGCGTTCGTCAACGACGGCATGGGGATCGTGCAGGCGCCGCGCGGACAGGTCGTCGCCGTGCTGGCCTTCACGTTCCAGGACGGCAGGGTCGTCGGCGTCGACATCATCGCCGACCCGCCGCGCCTCGCCGCCCTCGACATCACGTGGGCGCCCAGCGGCGCCTAGATCAGCCCGTGGTCGCGCAGGTACTCGAGCTGGGCGCGGACGCTCAGCTCGGCCGCGGGCCACAGCGAGCGGTCCACGTCCGCGTACACGTGCGCCACGACGTCGGGCGCCGACACGTACCCGTTCTCGACGGCCGTCTCCACCTGGGCGAGCCGGCCCGCGCGGTGCGCGAGGTAGAACTCCACGGCGCCCTGCGCGTCCTCCAGGACGGGACCGTGCCCCGGCAGCACCGTGTGCACCCCGTCGTCGACCGTCAGGGACTGGAGCCGCCGCAGCGAGTCCAGATAGTCGCCCAGGCGGCCGTCCGGATGGGCCACCACGGTCGTGCCGCGCCCCAGGACGGTGTCCCCGGTCAACACGGCCCGATCGGCCGGGAGATGGAAGCACAGCGAGTCCGCGGTGTGCCCCGGCGTCGGTACGACGCGCAGCTCCATGCCGCCCGTCGTGATCACGTCACCGGCGGCCAGGCCCTCGTCGCCGAGCCGCAGCGCCGGGTCGAGCGCCCGCACCTTCGTCCCGGTCAACTCGGCGAACCGGCCCGCCCCTTCGGCGTGGTCCGGGTGCCCGTGCGTGAGGAGCGTGAGGGCGATCCGCTTGCCCGCCTTCTCGGCGACGCCCATGACGTTGCGCAGGTGTTCGTCGTCGAGCGGGCCCGGGTCGATCACGACGGCGAGGTCGCTGTCCGGTTCGGCGACGATCCAGGTGTTGGTGCCGTCGAGCGTCATGGCGGACGGGTTCGGCGCCAGTACGTTGATCGCGCGGGCGGTGGCGGGGCCGGTGAGGACCCCGCCGCGCGGCTGGCCGGGGAGGGCGGCTGCTTCGGTCATGCGGAGGTTCCCCCGTCGCTCTCGCTCTTCCCCGTGGGGATGTGCTTGGTGAATTCGTCGTGCCCCGGCCAGGACAGCACGAGCTCGTCCGCCTCCATGCGCGCCTCGGCCAGGACGGGCGTCAGATCGCGGCCCGTCGCGCCTCCGAGGGCGCCGCGCACGTCGTCGTACGCCTCCAGGGTGCGCAGCGTGGCGATCGTCGGCGGCATCATCGTCAGCTCGCCCCGGTCGTACGCCGCCGCGGCACGCCCCGGCGCGATCCACACCGTGCGGTCGGCCTCGGAGGAGTCGTCGCTGGTGCGCTGGCCCGCCGGGAGGGCGGCCACGAAGAACCATGTGTCGTAGCGGCGTGGCTCGAACTCCGGGGTGATCCAGCGGGCCCAGGCCCCCAGCAGGTCGGAGCGGAGCACCAGGCCCCGCTCGTCCAGGAACTCGGCGAAGGACAGCTCCCGGTCGATCAGCGCCTGCCGGTCGGCCTGCCACCGCTCCCCCGTGGTGTCGTCCACGACGGTGTCCGGGGTCGGCCCGGCGAGCAGCACGCCCGCCTCTTCGAAGGTCTCCCGCACGGCCGCGCAGACGATCGCCTGGGCCTCCAACTCCGGCACCCCGAGCCTTTCGGCCCACTCCGCGCGCGTGGGGCCCGCCCAGCGGACGAGCCGGTCGTCGTCGCGGGGGTCGACGCCGCCACCCGGATACGCGTAGGCACCGGCCGCGAACTTCATCGACGTACGGCGCCGGAGCATGTGCACCTCGACGCCTTCGACGGCGGTGTCCTGCCGCAGCAGCATCACCGTCGCGGCGCGGCGCGGCGTCGCGGGCGTGAGCGTGCCGGCGGCGAGCGCACGGATGCGTTCCGGCCACTCGGGGGGATACCACTGCCCATTTGCCATGGCCGGAGGCTAACCGCTGACGCCCGGATGTTCGAGGGGCCGCCCGAAACCAAGATCGGACGGCCCCTCGACCACGCACACGTACGTCAGCGGCTCACGCCTCGGTGAGCTCCACCTGGATCTCGACCTCGACCGGCGCGTCCAGGGGCAGCACGGCGACGCCGACGGCGCTGCGCGCGTGCACGCCCTTGTCGCCGAGGACCTCGCCGAGCAGCTCGCTCGCGCCGTTGATGACGCCGGGCTGGCCGGTGAAGTCGGTGGCGGAGGCGACGAAGCCGACGACCTTCACGACACGCGCGATGCGGTCCAGGTCACCGGCGACGGACTTCACGGCCGCCAGCGCGTTCAGCGCGCAGGTGCGGGCCAGGTCCTTGGCCTGCTCGTCGGTGACCTCGTCGCCGACCTTGCCGGTCAGCGGCAGCTTGCCGTCGACCATGGGCAGCTGGCCCGCCGTGTAGACGTACACGCCGGACTGCACGGCCGGCTGGTACGCGGCCACCGGAGGGACCACGGGCGGCAGCGTCAGGCCCAGCTCGGCGAGCCGGGCGTCGACGACCCCGCTCACGCTTCCTTCTCCCGCTTCAGGTACGCCACCAGCTGCTCGGGGTTGTTCGGCCCCGGCACGACCTGGACCAGCTCCCAGCCGTCCTCGCCCCAGGTGTCCAGGATCTGCTTCGTCGCGTGCACGAGGAGCGGCACGGTCGCGTATTCCCACTTCTTTGCCATGGGGCCGACTGTATCCGCCGCGCGTGGCCGAAGCGTTCCGGAGGCTGCTGCGTGGATGTCGTACCTTCTGGTTAGGCTCGAATACGTGAGCAGGCTCCAGGTCGTCAGCGGCAAGGGCGGGACCGGAAAGACCACGGTCGCCGCCGCGCTCGCGCTCGCCCTCGCGACCGAGGGAAAGCGCACTCTCCTCGTGGAGGTGGAGGGCAGACAGGGCATCGCACAGCTCTTCGAGACGGAGGCGCTCCCCTACGAGGAGCGGAAGATCGCCGTCGCGCCCGGTGGCGGAGAGGTGTTCGCGCTCGCCATCGATCCCGAACTGGCGCTGCTCGACTACCTCCAGATGTTCTACAAGCTGGGCGGCGCGGGCCGCGCCCTCAAGAAGCTGGGCGCGATCGACTTCGCGACCACCATCGCGCCGGGCCTGCGGGACGTCCTGCTGACCGGCAAGGCCTGCGAGGCCGTCCGCCGCAAGGACAAGCAGGGGCGGTACATCTACGACTACGTGGTGATGGACGCCCCGCCCACCGGCCGCATCACCCGCTTCCTGAACGTGAACGACGAGGTGGCGGGCCTCGCCAAGATGGGCCCGATACACAACCAGGCGCAGGCCGTGATGCGGGTCCTCAAGTCGCGCGAGACGGCCGTGCACCTGGTGACGCTCCTGGAGGAGATGCCGGTGCAGGAGACCCTCGACGGGGTCGCCGAGCTGCGCGCCGCGAAGCTCCCGGTGGGAAGGATCATGGTGAACATGGTGCGACCCGCGCTCCTCGGGGAACCCGCCCTCGCGCTGACCCGGGACGGCGAGGTCCGCCCCGCCGTCACCGAGGCCCTGACGGCGGCCGGCCTCGGCAGCGCCAAGCGGCTCGTCGGCCCGCTGCTCGCCCAGGCCGGCGAGTACGCCGAGCGCTACGCGCTGGAGCGCGCCCAGCGCGACCAGCTCGCCGCGGCGGGCCTCCCGCTGCACGAACTGCCCTTGCTCACCGAGGGCATGGACCTCTCCGGGCTCTACACGCTCGCCGAGGAACTGCGACAGCAAGGGATTTAGGGGACCGTTTCGATGACGCTGGATCCGCGCGCCTCGCTCGACGTCGACCCGCTGCTCGACGACCCGGAGACCCGCATCGTGGTGTGCTGCGGCAGCGGCGGGGTCGGCAAGACCACGACGGCCGCCGCCCTGGGGCTGCGCGCCGCCGAGCGCGGCCGCAAGGTCGTCGTCCTCACCATCGACCCGGCCCGCAGGCTCGCCCAGTCCATGGGCATCGACTCACTGGACAACACGCCGCGCCAGGTGAAGGACATCGACAACGGGTCGGGCGGCGAGCTGCACGCCATGATGCTCGACATGAAGCGCACCTTCGACGAGATCGTCGAGGCGCACGCGGACGCCGAGCGCGCGAGGGCGATCCTCTCCAACCCCTTCTACCAGTCGCTCTCGGCGGGCTTCGCGGGCACGCAGGAGTACATGGCGATGGAGAAGCTGGGCCAGCTGCGCTCGCGCGACGAGTGGGACCTGATCGTCGTCGACACCCCGCCCTCGCGCTCCGCGCTCGACTTCCTGGACGCGCCGACCCGGCTCGGCTCCTTCCTCGACGGGAAGCTGATCCGGCTCCTGATGGCGCCCGCGAAGGTCGGCGGGCGCGCGGGCATGAAGTTCCTGAACGTCGGGATGTCGATGATGACCGGCACCCTCGGCAAGCTGCTCGGCGGTCAACTGCTGCGGGACGTGCAGACGTTCGTCGCCGCGATGGACACGACGTTCGGCGGCTTCCGCACCCGCGCGGACGCCACGTACAAGCTGCTCCAGGCGCCCGGCACCGCGTTCCTCGTGGTCGCCGCGCCCGAGCGGGACGCGCTGCGCGAGGCCGCATACTTCGTGGAGCGGCTGGCCGCGGAGAAGATGCCGCTCGCCGGTCTCGTACTGAACCGGGTGCACGGCAGCGGTGCCTCCCGGCTCTCGGCCGAGCGGGCCCTCGCCGCCGCGGAAAATCTTGACGAGCGCCGCATTGTGGATCAGACGGGCGGGAAGGAAGAGGGTCGTGCCACTCCCGAGGCACTCCCCGAGGCTTCCCCCGAGCCGTCCGCAGAGCCTTCCGAGGCCGGCCCCACGGCCGAGCCCAGCATGGAACAACTGACCGCGGGACTCCTGCGGTTGCACGCCGAGCGCATGCAGGTGGTCGCGCGCGAACAGCGCACACGTGACCGCTTCACCGCGCTGCATCCCGAGGTCGCCGTGACCGAGGTCGCGGCCCTGCCCGGCGACGTGCACGACCTGGCAGGCCTCAGGGACATCGGAGAACGGCTCGCGGCCGGTGGCACTCCGGCCGGAGCAGCTTCATGAGCCGTACGTGGTCGATGTGACCGGTGCCGCGCGGCACCCCGTCCAGCGGCGCCCCGTCTAGCCGACGGCCGCGTACCGCTCGTACGTCTCGTCGTTCTCCAGCTCCACGGGCAGCAGGCCCGCGCCGCGCTCGTACTCCGTGCGCGCCGTCTCGAGCAACCTGCGCCACGAGGTGACCGTCGGCCGCCTGCGCAGCAACGCGCGGCGCTCCCGCTCCGTCATGCCACCCCACACGCCGAACTCGACGCGATTGTCCAGCGCGTCCGCCAGGCACTCGGTCCGCACGGGGCATCCCGTGCACACCGCCTTCGCCCGGTTCTGCGCTGCTCCTTGAACGAACAGTTCGTCCGGATCGGTAGTGCGGCAGGCCGCCTGCGCACTCCAGTCGACTACCCAGCCCATACCGGCGCCGTCCTCTCCCGAATCGAGGCTCCCCCACGGCGGCAGCGGCATATTCACCGCCGCCAGTTGAGGACGTTACGGAAGGTGGGCACAGCGCAACACCCCCTTCGGGCCCAATCTTGAATGGTCCGAACGGACTATGCGTAAGCGGCAGATCACCCGACGGAGTGACCGGGGGACATGCGTAATAACCCCGGCAAACCAGGACAGTTCACTTGAGTCACAACGGGCGTCGAGTGACACACGAGGCGGATTCGGACACCTCCCGAACCCCGCGCGGAGCGCCGCGGAAGGGTCCGGAAATGACTACAAGAGGCACGTCGTACGCGCCGGGAACGATTCGGGGTCGTCCCGCATCTTGATACGAGACCGCACTGCTGTGACAGTTGAGTGCAGCTTAGGCCAAGGCATATACGCCTGTCCGGAGAATCGACACGTAGGCTGCCCCGTATGGGAAAGAAGCGCTCGAGCGGTGGCGGCGGCCTTTCGCCGGCCCAACAGGCCGCCAAGTTCCTCGGAGTCAGCGTGCTCGCCGGAGCCGTCCTCGCCGGGATCGCCCTGCCCGCCGCAGGCGCGCTCGGTCTCGCCGCCAAGGGCTCGGTCGAGGGATTCGACGAGATCCCGGCGACGTTGAAGACCCCGCCCCTGAGCCAGCGCACCACGATCCTGGACAACCAGGGCGGAAAGATCGCGACCGTCTACTCGCGCGACCGCACGGTCGTGAAGCTCGACGACATCTCGCCGTACATGCAGAAGGCGATCGTCGCGATCGAGGACTCGCGGTTCTACGAGCACGGCGCCGTCGACGCCAAGGGCATCCTGCGCGCGATCAACGCCAACGCGCAGAACGGCGGCGTCTCCCAGGGCGCCTCCACCCTCACCCAGCAGTACGTGAAGAACGTCTTCATGGAAGAGGCGGGCGACGACCCGACCAAGCTGGCGCAGGCGACTCAGCAGACCATCGGCCGCAAGGTCAAGGAGCTGAAGTACGCGATCCAGGTGGAGAACGAGGTCGGCAAGAAGAAGATCCTCAACAACTACCTGAACATCACGTACTTCGGTCAGCAGGCGTACGGCGTCGAGGCCGCGGCCCAGCGCTACTTCTCCAAGCCGGCCAAGGACCTGAACGTGCAGGAGTCGGCGATGCTCGCCGGCATCGTGCAGTCCCCCAGCCGCTACGACCCGGTCAACGACGAGGCCGAGGCGAAGAAGCGGCGCAACGTCGTGCTCCAGCGGATGGCCGAGACGCACGACATCACGCAGACCGAGGCCGACAAGGCCAAGGAGACCCCGCTCGGCCTCAAGGTCAGCCGCCCGCAGAACGGCTGCATCACCGCATCCCGCGGCGCCGCCTTCTTCTGCAACTACGTCAAGAACGTCTTCCTCAACGACCCGACCTTCGGCAAGACCGCCGAGGAGCGCGCCAAGATCTGGAACCGCGGCGGCCTCACGGTGAAGACGACGCTCGACCCGCAGACGCAGGACTCCGTGGAGTCCTCGGTCAAGCAGCACGTCTACAAGACGGACAAGGTCGCCGCCGCGGGCGCCTTCGTCGAGCCCGGCACCGGCAAGGTCCTCGGCATGGGCCAGTCCAAGCCGTACGGCTCCGACAACAGCAAGAACGAGACGGAGATCAACTACTCCGTCAACCAGAAGTACGGCGGCTCGTACATGGGCTTCCCGACCGGTTCGACGTTCAAGCCGTTCGTGGCGGCCGCCGCCCTGGAGAAGGGCACGCCGGTCACGAAGCAGTACCCGGCGCCGTACCAGATGCCCTACCCGAGCCGCGTACAGACGTGCAGCGGCAAGCCGTGGGTCAACGACGGCGGGTACAAGCTGGAGAACGAGAACGAGTCGGAGGTCGGCCCCTATCGCCTCAAGGAGGCGATGGCCAAGTCCATCAACACGTACTTCGTGCAGATGATCGGCGACATGGGCATGTGCCCGGTCGTCAAGATGACCGACAAGCTCGGCGTGGTCCAGGGCAACGGCAAGAAGGTCGACGAGGTGCCCTCCTCGATGACCCTCGGCTCCACCGGCCTCTCGCCGCTCACGATGGCCTCCGCGTACGCGGCGTTCGCCAACCGCGGCACGTACTGCACGCCGGTCGCCATCGACTCGATCACGGACCCCAACGGCAAGGCGCTCGACGTGCCGAAGACGAAGTGCACGCGCGCGATGTCCGAGTCCACAGCCGACAAGATCAATACGCTGCTCAGCGGCGTGATCGACTCCGGTACCGGTAAGGCGGCCGGCCTCAGCGGCCGGGACAACGCGGGCAAGACCGGTACCACCGACGGCCGCAAGAACGCCTGGTTCGCCGGCTACACGCCGAACCTCTCCGGCGCCGTCTGGGTCGGCAGCGCCTCGCAGGCCGTCCAGATGACCAACATCACCATCGGCGGCCAGTACCACGACAAGGTCTTCGGCGCCGACACCCCGGGCCCGATCTGGCGCGACGCCATGACCGGCGCGCTCTCCGGCAAGGAGGCGCCCACCTTCAACAAGGTGGACATCCCGGACCCGGACAAGAAGAAGGACAAGGGCAAGGACAAGGGCGACAAGCCCGAGCCCGGCGACGACGGGGGCAACGGCGACACCGACCCGCTCCCCGACGTCTCCCTCCCGCCGGACCTGATCGGCGGCGGGAACGGGAACGGGCACGGGGGTGGCTGGGGCCGCCACTGACCCGCTGCCGCGGTACGAAGAGAGGGCGCACCCCGCACGGGGTGCGCCCTCTTTTACGTCGTCGGCGGTGCGGTCAGCCCAGAAGCCGCTTCACCGTGGAGGCGACCCGGCCGCCCTCCGCCCGGTCCGCCACCTTCGGCTTCACGATCTTCATGACCTGGCCCATCGCCTTCGGGCCCTCGGCGCCCGCGGCCTTCGCCTCCTCGACCGCCTGCGCGACGATCTGCTCCAGCTCGGCGTCGCTCAGCTGCTGCGGCAGGTACTCGGCGAGCACCTCGCCCTCCGCCTTCTCCCGGGTCGCCGACTCGGCGCGGCCCGCCTTCTCGAAGGCCTCGGCCGCCTCGCGGCGCTTCTTCGCCTCCTTGGCGATCACCTTCTGCACCTCGTCGTCGGTCAGCTCACGCTTCTCCGTGCCCGCGACTTCCTGGTTGGTGATCGCGGAGAGGGTCAGCCGGAGCGTCGAGGAGCGCAGCTCGTCACGCTCCCTGATCGCGGCGTTGAGGTCGTCCTGCAGCTTGGACTTGAGCGTGGTCATGACTTGATTGTCGCAGGTGCGCGGCGCCTGCCGCCCGCTGATTTCGGGGGCACCACCGGTCTGACACGATGTAACCATGCGCGCTCGATACGGGATTCCCCTGAAGGTGACGGCAGGCATCGCGGCGGCGGGCGCCGCTGGCCTGATCTACTCGGCGGGCTTCGAGGCCCGCTCCTTCCGCCTGCGAAGGGTCACGATCCCGGTCCTGCCTGCCGGAATGCGCCCGCTGCGGGTCCTCCAGGTCTCCGACATCCACATGGTCAGCGGCCAGCACAAGAAGCGCCGCTGGCTCCAGTCGCTGGCCGGACTCCGCCCCGACTTCGTGATCAACACGGGCGACAACCTGTCCGACACCGAGGGCGTCCCCGAGGTCCTCGACGCGCTCGGTCCGCTGATGGAGTTCCCCGGCGCGTACGTCTTCGGCTCCAACGACTACTACGGCCCCCGGCTCCTCAACCCGGCCCGCTACCTGAAGCAGAAGGCCTCCGGCAAGCACGGCCTGAACGGGAACGCGCCCATCACCGGTGCCATCCACAACCCGTGGGAGGACCTGCGCGACGGCTTCGACGAGGCGGGCTGGGTGAACCTCACCAACACCCGCGGCTCCCTGAAGGTGGCCGGCGTGGAGATCGGCCTCACCGGCCTCGACGACCCCCACATCAAGCGCGACCGCTACGCGGAGGTGGCCGGCGGCCCGCTCCCCGGCCCCGACTTCTCCATGGGCATCGTGCACGCCCCGTACCTGCGCACCCTGGACGCCTTCACCGCGGACGGCTACCCGCTGGTCCTCGCCGGGCACACCCACGGCGGCCAGCTCTGCATCCCCTTCTACGGCGCCCTCGTCACCAACTGCGACCTGGACACGGACCGCGTCAAGGGCCTGTCGACCCACGAGGCGGCCGGGAACACGTCCTACCTCCACGTCTCCGCGGGCTGCGGCACCAACCGCTACACCCCCGTCCGCTTCGCCTGCCCGCCCGAGGCGACCCTGCTGACCCTGGCCCCGCGAAACCGGATTTCGTCTCAGGCCGACAGTCCGCTAAAGTAAACGACGTCGCCGCGACCTGCAGGACAGGAAGCGGAACAACGACATCGGGGTGTGGCGCAGCTTGGCAGCGCGCTTCGTTCGGGACGAAGAGGTCGTGGGTTCAAATCCCGCCACCCCGACAGCCAAAACAGCAGGTGAGGCGCCTACCGGAGACGGTGGGCGCCTCGCCTGTTTGTGCGTGCGTCAGGACTGCGTGGGCTTGCCGTTCGCGTCGCACGGGAGTTGCGCCGCCCTGTCGTGCGCGTGGAAGTCGCGGATGGCCTGGGATTCGACGTCGCTGATCGCCGTCGGTCGTACGTCGACGATGCCGCCGAAGGGGCGGTCGACGTCGCGGATGATGCAGAGCGTCGCCGTCAGCAGGACCGTGACCAGGGTGAGGGCGGCCAGCTGGCCGCGGTTGTTCTTGCGGGGCAGGCAGATGCCGAGCGCGACCACCGTCACCGCGAGCACCGCCAGCAGGAACCAGAAGATCGCGGTCGGGATGCTGGCGGTCGCCTGGGTGAGCCGTTCGGAGCGCTCCTCGGAACGCTTGGTGTCGGCGCTGACCAGCATGCCGAAGGCCGGTTCGCCCTCCAGGGGGCGGAAATTGCGCCGCATGTCGGTGGACCACACGCTGGGCACCTTGGAGCCGTTCCCGTTCCCGTCGGCCATCTCGGGCCACTCCTTGACCCGTACGGCGCGGGCGTAGCAGGCGGCGTCGGCCTGGATGGCGGAGCGCTGCTTCGCGGGGGCGTACTCGGCGGTCTCCACGAGCTGGTCCAGGGCGCGCGCCTCGCCCCGCGCGGCGACCTCGGCCTTCCCGTACGAGCCGTTGGCCGTGACCAGGACGAAGGCGAGCAGCAGGACGGTCAGGGTGAGGAGGGGCCCCACGAGGTCTTTGACGGCCATGCCCGAGTCGTCGTCCTCGGTCAGCAGTCTCGGCCGCAGATAGCGGTTGGCCGCGAGCCCCGCGATCAGGGCGAGCGCGGCGACGACGATGGCGATGAGCACGGGTGAGTACCTCCGGAGACAGGAAAACGGTGCCTCGCGTCGTCGAGCACCGTTGATCTTGTCCTGACCGCTGTCGGGCCCCGGATACGGCCGGAACCGCCACTCACCCTCGATCGAGCGACAGTTTTGCGCCGGAAAGCGGGGAGCCGGCGCACGGAAAAACGGAAAACGGCGTCCGGGACGGCCGAGGCCGTTCCGGACGCCGTTCGTCAGAGCCGAGGGTCGATACCTCAGTCGTTGACGCAGGCGTTGCCACCCGCCGGGTTGAGACCGGCGATCACGTTGACCGTGTTGCCGCACAGGTTGATGGGCACGTCGATCGGCACCTGCACGACGTTGCCGGACAGGACGCCCGGGCTGTTCTGGGCCACGCCCGAGGCGCTGGCGCCGTCGGGGCCGTCCGTGGCGGAGGCCATGGCGGCAGAGCCCAGAACGGCGGTTCCGGCGAGCGCGGCCGCGGCCGCGAAGACGCGAAGACGCATCGTTGCTCCCTTGAGAGGTGAGGGAATATGACGTGCCCATCACACCGCCCTCGCGCGCGAATCGGGAGAATTCGGCCATCGGAGGGCGTGTCCGTCAGCTCGTCCAGAAATCCCACCATCGGGTCAGGATCATCATGCCGACGACGCCGAGGTGGACGGCGGCCGGCACCCAGGCGAAGTCCGTGAAGAAGGCCCGGGCGCCGCGGCCCGCGGGCAGGAAGCCGCTGCGGACGTTGAACGCGACGAGGTGCCAGAACATGGTGATGGTCGCAGCCCAGGCCAGGCAGCACCACAGGCACAGCGAGTTGATCCGGTACAGCGACTGGAACTGCAGCCAGGTCACGAAGCCGACGCCGAACAGCGTGCCCGCGTTGAAGGTCAGCCAGTACCAGCGGGGGAACCGCACCCCGGTCAGCAGGCTGACGCCGACGCCGACCACGAGTCCGTAGGCGACGAGGCCCAGCATCGGGTTGGGGAAGCCGAACGCGGCGGCCTGCTCGCTCTTCATGATGTTGCCGCAGGAGACCACCGGGTTCAGGCTGCACCCGGGCGTGAAGTTCGGGTCCTCGAGCAGCTTGAACTTGTCGAGGGTGATGACCCAGGACGCCAGCACCCCCGCGGCGCCCGTGACGACGAGGAGCCAGGCGAGGACCCGGTCGCCCCCGACGCTCACGCTCCCGGTGCTGCGGTGCCGGTTCCCCGACCGGTGCCCCGCCGGCGCGGACGTGGGCGCGGCGCCGCGGTCGACGGCTGCTTCGGCGCTCATCGCGGCCTCACGCGCGCACGCGCCGGATCGGCAGCAGGCAGTGCGCGGAGGCCAGCAGCGTCTCCTCGTCGCCGATGAACTCCTGGAGCTCCTTCTCGCCGACCGGGGCGCCGGGCGTCGCCGTGGGCCACACGCGCGTGGTGAAGATGAAGTACGCGCTCTTACGGGCCTCCGCCGCCGCCAGCCACTCGGGCGGCACGGCGCACTGGACGTTCAGGAGCGGCATCGTGACGACGGCCTGGCCCGCCTCGACCAGCAGCGACACGGGGAAGCTCGGCCGGCTCGCGGCGTCGTGGACGGTGGTGCCGACCGTCAGGCCGTTGGTCTCCAGGAGGCCGCGCACGGCCGTCTCCGCGGCCTCGGGACCGGCCGCCGAATCGCCCATGGAGTAGGCGAGGAGAAAGGGAATGTCGCCATTGCCGTCGCTGTGCTCGCCGCTCCAGGCGATGACCGCCAGAGTTCCCAGATCGGCTGCTCGAAATGCGGGGCCGTTGCTCACGCTCGAAGTCGTAGAAGTCACCGAAAAAGCCTAGCCAAACCCACTGGGGAAATTGGCCGCCGTTCACTCGAACGGAGGAGCACATTTCCGTCGGGGAAATGGCTGAGGCCGGTCCGGGACACCTGTTCCCGAACCGGCCTCAGGGCGGCGGCTACTGGCCGGCGGGCAGACCGCCCAGCAGGCCGGTGGCGCCGGAGCCGCTGCTGTTCAGCCCCTCGACGGCCTGGCCGACGGTGTTGACCGCGCCGCCCTCGTTCTTCGGGTCGAGAAGGTTGCTGTCCACCGGCGCGACGTCGAGCGTCGGCTGGCTGGTGATCGTGTTCACCGCGCCGTTCAGGCTCATCGGAGTGAGGTCCGAGGCAAATGCGGGAGCAGCGGCACCGACAATCGCCATCGATCCGGCAACAACGGCGGCGGTCTTCAGGACCTTCATTATTTCTGCCTTCCCTCGACAACTTGCGTCATCGGTTCGGAAAATTCGCTTCGTATTGCTCAACGAGCGTCCCGGCGAAGGGGTGTGCCGTATTCGCGCCAAATCCCGGGAAGGGGCCGCAACAGACCCCGTACAACGGAGCAGCCGCCCCTCGGGGAGGGGCGGCTGCGGAAGAGTCGGGCGAGACCCGTCAGTCGTTGGCGCAGGTGTTGCCGAACGCCGGGTTCAGCAGGCCGATGACGTCGACGGTGTTGCCGCAGGCGTTGACCGGGATGTGGACCGGGACCTGGACGGCGTTGCCCGAGATCACGCCGGGGGAGTTGGTGGCAGCGCCCTGCGCGCCGGAGTCGGCGGCTGCGACGCCGGCGGTGCCGGCCATGGCGGCGGCGGCCACAGCGGAAAAGACGACTGCCTTCGCGGTACGCGACATGAAGCATGCTCCTTGGGGATCGTTCTGTACGGCCAGCGCGGGGTGCCTGGCTCGTGGTGCAACGGGGAGTCACCCCGAGGGGTTGCGGCTCCGAACGGGTGACGGTTCGCGACGATGTCCGGTGCACCGCGTGTCACCAGGGCATCTGTGAAGGTCGGCGCCCCTTGCGGCACATGGGTTCCACGGACCCTTTGGGGTGACGTGGTGTGCGAACGGGTGAAGCGGTTCTCCCGGGGCGGCGGCCCGGTGTTCCACTGGGGGCCGTCATGAGATCGGCCGCGCCGCCTTCCTGCCAGCCGTCGGCTCCACGCCGTTCGGGAGGGCGGCCCCCGTGGCCTCCGGCGCCCCTCGACTCCTCCCGCTCGGCGCCCCATGACAGAGCTCGGGCCGCCGGCTGACGAGTCAGCCGGCGGCCCGAGCCGTGTGCGCCTACGACGGATCAGCCGTTGCCGACACCGTTGCCCGCGAGGACCGGGATGTCGCTCAGGATGTGCGAGAGCGGCTCGTCACCCTTGGCCTGGGTGGAGTTCTCGGTGCACTGCTGGTTCTGCGGCGCGGAGAGGATCGGGATGTCCTGGACGGCGACCGGGACGCCACCGACGAGGGAGCCGACGTTGCCCTTGACGGGCAGGCCGACGCAGGCCTTGTTCAGGGAGCCCTGGACGAGGCCGACCTGCGGGCTGAGGTCGCCCTCGGTGGCGGAGTTGCCGTAGGTCTGCGACGAGCCGTTGCCGCTGGTGGACGTCGTCCCCTGGTCGTCGCCGATGGCGAGGGCCTGCGGAGCGGCGGCGGCGGAGACACCGACGACGGACGCGGCGACCGCGGCGGCGGCCATGGCCTTCTTGAGCATGGTTCTTCCTTTTCTGACAGGCACCGGTAACTGCACAGGGGGCAACTGTGTGGCGCCGGAATAGTTCCGCATATCCACCCGATCGGAGACGCGCACGCGAACACCGCGGGCAGTTATTCATTTCATCGAACCTCTGCGGGAATCGGCCCCGAACAACGCCCCTTCCGAGTGAACGTGAGCAACCCATCACGCCGTAGGGAGTTGATACCAGTGCTCCCAGTCGGAAAAAGAAGGGGAATTTCCTCATGCTGAAGAAGGCTATGGCCGCCGCCGCTGCCACCGCTTCTCTCGTCGGTGTCGCGGCCGCCGCGGCCCCGCAGGCCCTGGCCGTCGGCAACGACACGGGGACCACGTCCGAGAGCGGCAACAACGCCTCGCAGACGTACGGCAACTCCGCCACGTACGGCAACATGAGCCCGCAGATGGCGCTGATCCAGGGCTCCCTGAACAAGCCCTGCATCGGCCTGCCGGCCAAGGTCAACGCCGGTTCGCTGGTCGGTGTCGTGCCGGTCTCGGTCCAGGACATCCCGATCCTGTCGGCGCCGCAGAACCAGCAGTGCACCGAGAACTCCACCCAGGCGAAGGGCGACGAGCCGCTGTCGCACGTCCTGGAGGACATCCCGGTTCTCGCCGGTAACGGCGTGGGCAACAACTGAGGTTCCGATTCAGGTAGCTGTACGAGCCTTTTGATCCGCTGCGACCGGATGTTCGGGAGGCCGCGCACAGTGACGAATCTCCTGCAATTGGCCCGTGCGGGAATGGTCCGAACGGGTTTCGGACCGCAACTGCTCGTCATGCCATGCAGTTGACCAACCGTAGCTCCGTGTCCGGAGCGCGCGTATCGAAAGGGAACACCCCCATGAAGAAGAAGCTCTTCGCAGCCGCCACGATCGCTGCTTCCGTCGCTGGCCTGTCGGCGGTCGCGGCCCCCCAGGCCCTCGCCATCGGCGACGACGGCGGCACGACGTCCACCAGTGGCAACGGTGCGTCGCAGACGTACGGCAACTCCGCCACGAAGGGCGACATGAGCCCGCAGCTCGGCCTGGTCCAGGGCTCCCTGAACAAGCCCTGCATCGGCCTGCCGGCCAAGGCCAACGTCGGCTCGCTCGTCGGTCTCGTGCCGGTCGCCGTCCAGGACATCCCGGTCCTGTCGGCGCCGCAGAACCAGCAGTGCACCGAGAACTCCACCCAGGCCAAGGGTGACGAGCCGCTGTCGCACGTGCTGAGCGACATCCCGGTCCTCACGGGGAACGGCACCGGCAACCACTGAGCCGGCTGAGGGGCGGTCGCGCGAGCGCGACCGCCCCTTTTTCATGCCCTGCACCCTGCGGCACGACAAAGGGGCGGTGGACCGGATCGGTCCACCGCCCCTTTGTCGTACGCGCGTTACTGGATCGCCGGGAGCAGGCCGGTGACCGGCGCGACGAGGTCGGTGGCCTGGTGCAGCTCGTTCAGCTTGTTGAGGTCGTTGAGGCCCTGGAGCTGCTCCGCGGTGCTGGGCAGCTGCTCCTTCTGGTCCTCGGGGAGCGCGATCGTCGACAGCGAGTCGATGGTGCCGGTGGGCGAGATGGGCTCCACGGCCTGGGCCGCGGGGGCGGTGGCCGCGGCGGCACCGACGGCGAGGAGGACAGCGCTGAGGGCACGTCGAGTTGAGATCATGCCCGGTTAACGGTGCGCGCGTACCGGCGGATACGGGTGCGGTGGGGCGCCCACCCGTCAGGGCCAATCGTTCGAGCTACCCACCGGACAGCAGGGCGCGCACCTCGGCCGCTCCCCGCAGGCCCGCCGGATACGGCAGGGAGCGGGCCAGGTCGGTGGCGCGGGTCAGGGCCCGCCGCGCCGCCTCCGGGGACGGCAGCACGGCGAGGGCGGCCGCATGGGCCAGGTGGGCCTCCACCTCGGCCAGGCGTTCGCCCGTGCGTTCGGCGCGGGCGGCCTCGGAGCGCGCGAGGCCGAGGGCGGCCTCCGGGCGGCCCGCGCGGAGCCGGGCCCAGGCGGTGAGGACCGGCGCGTCGCCCGGGAAGCCGGCGAGCGCGCGCAGGGCGGCCTCGGGGTGGCCGGTGCGCAGGGCGAGTTCGGCGCGCGCGGTGCCGACCTCGTAGCGCGCCTGGCGGTCGCCCCGATGTTCGGCGGCAGGGGCGGCCCGGTCGAGGAGCCGCGCAGCCGCCTCCGTGTCCCCCGTGCGCAGCCTGACCCGGGCGAGGGACGCGAGCGCGTACGGCAGGCACCAGGCGCCGTCGCTCTCGGCGAGCGCGACCGAGGCCTCGGCGAGCGCGTCGGCGGCGTCGAACTCCTCCAGGAGCAGCCGCAGTTCGGCCAGGTTGAGGCGCTCGAACGCGGCGGCCGTCGGATTGCCCGAGCGGTCGGCGAGCGCCAGGGCCCGTTCGCCGCTCTCGACGGCCTCGCGCAGCCGCCCGTGCCGCCGCGCGTTCTCCCTGCGGGTGGAGAGGACGGTGCCGAGCAGCGTCGGGTCGCCGTACGTCTCGGCGGGAGCGAGCGCCCGGTCGCCGGCCTCGCGGGCCTCGGCGAGGCGCCCCGAGAGGCCGAGGTTGGTGGCCTGGAGGGAGTACGAGCGGGCGAGCAGGCCCTGGCCGCGGATGCCTGCCACCCGGTGCGCGGCGTCGAGGGCGCTGCGGGCGGCCGCGTACCCGGCGTCGTAGCCGCCCCGGATGCCGTGCAGCACGGCGCGGGAGAGGTGGTGCGCGGCGACGGGCTCTGGGGCGGTGTCCGGACCCGGCGGGTGGGCGTGCAGCGCGTCGGCCGCGGCGGCGTGGGCGCCCGTGCGGACGAGGGACTCGGCGAGGCGGGCCGCCGTGAGCACCGCGTCGTCGTGGGCGCCGCGCCGGACGAACTCGGCGAGGGCCTGGCGGAGCGCGTCGGCCGCCGCGTCGAAGTGGCCCATGCGGAACAGGACCTGACTGTAGGCCAGGCGGGCGCGGGCGGCGTCGACGTCGAGGCGGGCGACGAGGTCGCGGTAGTAGCGGTCGGCCGTGTCGTTGGCGTAGAGGGCGGCGGCGCGTTCGGCGGCGCGGCGCAGGTACTCGGCGGCGCGCGGGTCGTCGGCGCGGGCGAAGTGCGAGGCGAGCGCGTCGACGGCGTCGGGGCGGCGGTCGAGCACGGCCTGTGCGAACGCGCCGTGCAGCTGCCTGCGGCGGACCGCGGTCAGCTGTTCGTAGCAGGTGAGGCGGACCAGCGGGTGCCGGAAGGCGAGGCCGGGTTCGGGCCGCCCCGCCACCACGACCTGCCGCTCCTCGACCAGCGCCGCCCCGATCGCCCGCTCCACGCCGTCGGCGGCCGCGGCCCCGGTGACGGGCGGGCGCAGTCCGCGCTCGGCGACGTCGAGGAGTTCGGTCAGGGCCGCCTCTCCCCCGGCCACGGACAGCGCCTCGACGAGTCGGCGGGCGTCCGGGTCGAGGCGTACGAGGCGGTCCGCGACCAGCTCCCTGACGCCTTCGGGCGTTCCCGTTCCCGGGGTGCCCGCGGCGAGGTCGCGGGCGAGTTCGAGGGCGAACAGCGGGTTGCCGAGGGCGAGTTCCCACACGCGCTCGGCCCGGCCCGCGCGCGGGCCCGCCGCGTCCCGCGCCACGGCGAGGCACGCCTCCCGGTCGAGGAGCCCCAACTCCTCTCGTACGGCGAGGCGTTGACGCACGAGGAAGCCGAGGATCGAGCGGCGCGCGTCGCCCTCGGGCAGCTCCTCCTCGCGGTACGTCACCAGGAACCGGAGCCGGATCCCGCGGTCCGCGGCCCGCCGCGCCAGATGGCTCATGAGCTGGTACGAGCCGGTGTCCGCCGCGTGCAGGTCGTCGAGCACGGCGAGCACGGGCCGGGCGGCGGCCAGGTCGCCGAGGAGCGCGGCGCCCGCCCGGAACAGCCGGTCGCGCTCCTCCTCGGGGCTGCGCCCGCCCGGCGCCCCGACCTGCCCCAACGACGGCAGGAACGCCGCCAGTTCGGGGTACTCGGCGCCGATCCTGGCGCGCTGCGCCGCGTCGTGCTCGGCGAGCCAGCCGTCGAGTGCCTCGGCGAACGCCCCGTACGGCGTGTGCCCCTCCGCGTCCTGGCCGCCACCCCACAGCACGGCCGTGCCCGCGTCCGCCGCCCGCCGCGCCGCCTCGCCCGCGAGCCGTGTCTTGCCGACGCCCGCCTCGCCGGTGAGCAGGGTGACCGGTGGCCCCGCCGGGTCGAGCAGCCGGTCGAGCACGGCGTCGCGGCCGTGCAGCGGGGTGGCGGGGGCGGCCCGCAGCCGTGTTGGCAACGTTGTCGTGATCGGTACGGAGGCGGGCGCCGCGGCGAGCGCGGCCCGGTGCAGGCGCTCCGTCTCGGGGCCCGGGCGGGCGCCGAGCTCCGTCTCCAGGGCCGCGCGGCAGGCGTGGTACTGATGCAGCGCGCGGCGTCGCAGGCCCTGGCGCAGGGAGGCGTCGATGAGGACGCGGTGGGCGAGTTCCTCCGCGGGGCTGGTGGCGAGGACCTGCTCGGCGGCGCTCGCGGCCGCCTCGGGGGCGTCGTCGGCGAGGTGCGCCTCGGCGAGGGCGAGCAGCAGCCGCTCCCGGAGCAGCGCGAGCCGTGCGCGGCGCTCGTCGGCCCAGTGCGCGTACCGATCCTCCGGGAGCAGTTCGCCGGTGAACCGGTCGAGCGCGGCAGCCAGTTCGTCCGCTCCCCCGCTCGCGAGCGCGGCCCGCGCCGCGTCCTCCGCGTCGTCGGCGTCGATCCACACGGTCGCCGGGTCGAGGAGGAGCATGCCGCCGTCGGAGATGAGGTACGAGGAGGCGGCGCGCGGGGCGAGTTCGGGTTCGAGGGCGTGCCGGGCGGCGTGCAGCGCGACGCGCAGGCTGCCCGCGGCGGAGGACGGGTCGGCGTCGGGCCAGCAGCTGTCCATGGCCTGTTCGCGGTGGAGGCGGTGTCCCGGGGCGACGGCGAGCAGCTTGACGAGGGCACGGGCGCCGGGGCGCGGCCAGCGTTCGGCGAGGGCGGGGCCGCCGTCGCGGGTCGCCCGGAACCCGCCGAAAAGGTGCAGTCGCAGCAGCGGGGCGCCGGGGTTTTCGGCGTGGTCCGTGCGTGCTGCGTCCATAGGGGCGTCAGCGTAGCCGAGCACGCCGACGACCCCCCGGGCGCGGGCCCGGGGGGGGGCGTGCTGCTGATCAGCGGGTCAGGACGGGGCGGGTCAGGACAGCTTGAACGTGGACATCTGGTGGATGCCGTTGTTCAGGGAGAGGACCCCGCCGCCGAGCTGCGCGGCCATCCTGTTGATGCCGAAGTCGTCGAACTGGAGCGAGACCATCTCGTCGGTGCCGTCGCCGTCGAGGTCGGCGGCGAGGTAGCTGCGGCCGCCCATCAGGGTCGCGCCGCCGATTCCGGACTGGAAGATCCCGCCGTTGGTCAGCTGCGACGGGTCGTACGCGGCGAGCCCGCTCTCGGTGCCGCCCGCGACCAGCCGCCTGCCGCCTGGGCCCTTGATGAACTGGACGGTGCGCAGCGGCGCGGCGACCGAGGCGTACGTGTCCTCCTTGCCCTCGCCCGGGTAGCCCTTCAGGGTGCCGAAGCTGAGCTGGTAGAGCACGCCGTTCTCGTCGTCGGTGAAGTAGTTGCCGTGCGACCAGGGGCTGCCGTTCACGATCTGGCGGATCAGCTTTCCGCTGCGGGCGTCCCGGATCTCGGTGACGACGCGTGGCGTGGCGGTGGAGACGTCGCCCTCCGTGGTCGGGTCGGCCTTGATGATCCACGTGTGGACGACCGCGTGCCCGTCGGCGTACGGGATCTTCGGCGAGGCGAACACGCCGTCGACCAGGACCGCGCCGTGCAGCTTGCCGTCGGCGGCCCGTGCGGGGGCCTTCGGGTCCGCGGTCCACAGGACGGTGCCCTTGCCGTCGAGGGCGACGCCGTTGGTGACGGCGTCCGACGACTGGAGGGCGTTCGGGCTCGTGTACTGGGTGTGGATCCGGCCGTCGGCGACGATCGTGTCGGAGAAGATCACGTCGCCCGCGCTCGACGGCGCGGCGTACGACCACCGTTGGGTGCCGCTCGCGTCGTAGACGCGCAGGGCGTCGGTCGGGACGAGGATCTCGGCCTTCCCGTCGTCGTCGATGTCGGCGACGGTGACCGTGCGGACGTAGGCGCCCTTGCCGTCGATGGTGGTGAGGGTCTTTCCGGTCCTCCCGTCCAGGACAGCGGTGGCGCTGTCGGCTGCCACGGCGACGTCGGGGGTGCCGTCGCCGTTCACGTCGCCGGTGGCGATGTTGTGCACCTCGCCGGGGACAGTGGCCTGCCACAGCTTCTTCGGCTCGCCCTTGACCAGCGACGTCCCGGAGTACGCCCACACGCCGTGCGAGGAGCCGCCGACGACGACGTCCTTCTTGCCGTCGCCGTCGAGGTCGGCCGCATCGCCATAGCTGAGGTCGCCCCGCATCGGGATGAGGCGCTTGCCCGCGCCGTTGCCGAGGCTGTACTCACGGATGTTCTGCTGCTGGTCGACGGTGCGGACATAGTCCCCGCCGTCCGCCGAGTACAGCTGCTGGTACATCGGCGAGGCGTGGTAGCCGTGTTGACGCCACTTGACCTTGCCGCCGCCGGTGAACGCGGTCAGCGATCCGTAGCGCAGGCCGCCGGGATTGAGCGCGGTGCCCTGGTCCTCGTCGTCCTGCGCGGCGGCGTACAGGGAGCCGCCCTTGACGGCGAGGTTCCAGGTGCTGGCGCCGTCCTCGGTGTTCCCGGGCGAACGCTTGGTCGTGTACGTCCACTTGGCCGTCGAGCCGTCCGAGCCGTCGAGGACCCGGATCGTGCTGGCGTTGACGTAGAACGACGACGTGTACGACGACTCGCTGACGGCGATCTCGTCGCCGCCGCCCGAGGCCGCGTCGCCGACGGTCAGGGCGGTGGGCAGCACGTTGACGCGGCTGTCGAGGGAGGTGCGCCGGCCGTCGGCCAGGTCGTACGCGGCGATCTCGTAGCGCACCTCGTCCGAGTTGTCCGCCTGCTCCAGGGCGACGATCCGCTTGCGGGAGGCGTCGAGGCGCAGTTGGCGGCCGTAGAGGGCGCTGTCGGTCTGCCACTCGACCGAGCCGTCGGCCGTGTCGAGGACGAGGGTGCGTCCGCGCGAGGCGTTCGTGCCGGTCTTGCGCAGGTCCCAGACGGCGGCGACCTTGCCGTCGCCCACGGCTTCCAGGGCGCCCCAGGAGGCGGCCGCGGTCGTCTTGGTGTCGTACGTCCACGTCGACGACGGGGTCAGCTTTCCTTCGGCGTAGGAGAAGCGGATGCCCGTGAGGGTGGCCGTCTCCGTCGCGGGCGCGCCGGAGTTCTCGCGCGGGGCGTTGGCGACGAGGAGCGTGCCGTCGACGACCTTGACGTTGGTGGCGAACGAGTACAGCTTCGACCAGACCGTCTTGCCCGTCCTGCCGTCGAGGACCGTCACGAAGGTGCCGGACCTCAGCGCCGAGTCGGGCGAGGTGAACGCGCGGGGGTCGAAGATGCCGACGGCCGCGGAGACGACGATGTCCTTCGTGCCGTCGCCGGTCAGGTCGGCCGTGTCGAAGCCCTGGTCCGAGTAGGGCGCGAAGGGGGCGACGGCGTTGTAGCCCATCACGATGTGCGCGGGGTACGGCTCGGTCCGCCAGGCCTGGAGGGGCTTGACCTGCCAGTCCGTGAAGAGCGACGCGTTGGTGCGGGCCCAGGCGGTGGAGCCGTCGGCCTTGTGCAGCTGGACGTTCCCCAGGCTGTGGACGGTGAAGTAGCTGCCGTCGGAGCCCGCGGGGACGGTCGCGGCGATCCCGCGCACGCCTTCGAGCGTGGACTTGTTCGTGAACGTGACCGGGGTGGACGTATCGGCCGCGGCGGAATCGTCCCCCTGCGCCCCGTCCGCGGTGTCGTCCTCGGCCGCGTACGCGTTGTCGTTCCCGTACACGTCGACGTTCATGTGGTCGGCGAGCTTCTTGGCCTCGTCGCTGGTCAGCGTCTGCGCCTGCGTCGAGCCGTCGGCGAGCGCGGGCGGCGCGCCCGTCAGCGTCAGGCCCGCGGCGACGAGGGCGGAGGCGAGCGTCAGAGCCCGCCGGGAGGTGTGGCTTCTCATCACTTGGCTCCCTGCGCGATGCGGATCGCCGAACCGTCCTTCAGGACGGCCTGGTCGTACGAGTACGGAAGGGCGTCGTCGCCCGCCTGGCTCTCGATGCCGACGGTGGCGGAGGCGCCGCCGCCCGGCACGGACCTGTACTGGAAGGTGATCGCGCCGTCGGCCTCGTCGAAGACGGCCTCGAAGGTGGCCCGGTCGCCGGTCCCGAACAGCGCGTTGTTCCAGACGACGGCGAACCTGCGGCTGCCGGCCGTGCCGGTGGTGGCCGTCTGCACGGTCGACTTCTTGTCGAGAGTCAGGTCGTCCCAGAGCGGGGCGACGATGCCGTTCGGCTGGGCCTTGGAGGGCAGTTCCTCGTTGGCGTAGTCGCCGATGCGGGGTGAAAGGAAGTTCACCAGGCCGTTGGTGGTGACGGCGGCGCTGGTGTACTTCACGCCGTAGAAGTCGACGGGGAACGGCAGTTGGACCGTCTTCGCGTCCTCGTCACCGGCCAGCGCGACCTTGGTGGCGCCGGGGATCCAGGAGTACGCGGCCGGGGCGCAGCTGTGACCCGCGGCGTCGGTGCGGGCGGGGAGCCGGACGGTGCGGTTCTCGTCGCCGGTGACCTTCAGCTCGGCGGTGTACGCGCCGTTGCACAGGGTCGGCGCCGCGGGCGTCACCTTCAGCGTGTACGTGCCCTCGGCGACCTTCGGCAGCGTGAACGCTCCGTCGGAGCCCGAGGCGACCTTGTCGACCGGGGCGCCGACGACCTCGACGGCCGCCTTCGCGAGCGGCTTTCCGGAGACGTCGAGGACGGTGCCGGTGACGGCGTGCTCCGGGACGGCGGTGAGCGCGACGTCCTGGGTCAGCGGCTCGCCCGCGGTCAGTTCGACTCCGGAGAGCGTACGGGTCGCGTAGCCGTAGCCGCTCACCGTGAAGTCGTACGTGCCCGGGGTCAACGCCAGCTTGTACGTGCCCTCGGGGCCGGTCGTCACGACGTGCGTGCCGTCGGCGCCCGTGGCCCTGACGGTGATGTTCCGCACCGGGGCGCCGCCCGCGCTCTCGGTGATCTTCCCGGTGACGTCGACGGCGTTGTGCGGCGCCTTGTCGACGGAGGCGAGGATGTCGAGCCTGCCCTCGCCCCACACGTTGTTGGCGTCGGCGGTGCCGCCGCAGTGCGTGTCGTCGACGTCGCGCGCGCCCTCGTCGAGGAGCCTGCGCGTCTCGGCGATGTTGCCGATCAGCGAGGGCGACGCCGACCACAGCAGCGCGACCGCGCCCGCGACGTGCGGCGTCGCCATCGACGTACCGCTGAGGGAGTTGTACGTGGAACCGGGCCACGTGGACTGGATGTCGTCGCCCGGCGCGGCGATGTTCGGCTTCATGGAGCCGTCGACGCGCGAGGGTCCGAAGCCGGAGAAGGAGGCGATCCTCCCGGCGGAGTCGTAGGCGCCGACGCCGTACGACGAGGACTGCGCGCCGGGCGGGTCGGTCGTCGAACAGGTCTGCCCGTCGCCCTCGTTGCCCGCGGCGAACGCCTCGAAGATGCCCGCCGAGTCCCAGGCGGCGAGGATGTCCTCGTAGAACGGGTCGGTGCCGCCCGTGTTGCCCCAGGAGTTGTTGACGATGTTCGGGGCGAGGTCGGGGCGCGGGTTCTGGCCGTTGTGGTCGGTCGGCGCGAGGATCCACTGGCCGGCCGCGAGCAGGTTCCCCGACGAACACCGGTCGGACTCACAGCCCTTGGCGGCGATCCACTTCGCGTGCGGCGCGACGCCGACGCCGTTCGCGCCGACCATCGTGCCCATGGTGTGGGTGCCGTGGCCGTTGTTGTCGCAGGGGGTGCCGTCGGCCGGGCAGTTCCCCGACGGGTCGTAGAAGTTGTAGTCGTGGGTGAAGCTGCCGTCGCCGTTGTTGCCGCGGTACTGCTTCACGAGGTCCGGGTGGTCGAACTGGACGCCGGTGTCGACGTTCGCGACGACGACGCCCTCGCCCCGGTCCCCGTACTGGGACCACACCTGGTCGGCCTTGATGTCGGCGACACCCCACTGCGGCGCGGCCTCGTCGCTCGCCGAGTCCGCGGTGACCCGGGCCCGTGACGTCTCGCTGTCGTCGAGCCGGAACGTCCGTTCCTTGACGACCGACGCGACGTCGGGGCGCTTCGCGATCGCGTTCACCAGGTCGTGGTCGCCGGTCACGCGCACGGTGTTGGCGATCCAGTAGCCCTTGTGCCCGGCCTTCTCCTTGTCCAGGAACGCGTCGAGGGACTTCTGGCTCGCGGCGGCGTGCGCCTTCAGTGCCTTGTACGCGGCTGTCGTGGCCTTGGCGTGCGTGCGCTGCTTCTTGGCGGCGGACAGGTCGGCCTTGTCCTTGAGGACGACGAAGAAGGTCGCGTCGCCGCCCTTGGAGACGGCCT
This sequence comes from Streptomyces sp. SDT5-1, assembly GCF_052245995.1. Taxonomy (NCBI): domain Bacteria; kingdom Bacillati; phylum Actinomycetota; class Actinomycetes; order Kitasatosporales; family Streptomycetaceae; genus Streptomyces; species Streptomyces sp. SDT5-1. The sequence continues at coordinate 4,138,542 of NZ_CM125963.1, forward strand.
CGGCGAGCGCGGAGTCGACCTTGGCCGTGGCCGCGGGCGCGGGGTCGGCGATGGCCGGTGTCGCGGTGACCAGCAGGACTGCGGCCGCGGACATCGAGGCCGCCGCCCGTGCGGCGCGTCTGCGCCGGGGCGGTCGGAGCTTGGGCATCGGGCACTCCTCGGGAGGGTACGGGGTGCCCGAAAGCTAGGAAGGGGCCGTTACTGCGCCATTACAGGCCCGGTGGCGCGGTCACAGATCGAGCCCCCGCGCCCGCAGCCACGGCAGCGGGTCGACGCCGGAGCCGAAGCGCGGTGTGATCCGCACCTCGAAGTGCAGATGGGGCCCGCTGACGTTGCCGGTCGCGCCGGAGAGGCCGAGCACCTCGCCCGCGTCGAGGCGCTCGCCGGCCGCGACGCCGATCCGCGACAGGTGTGCGTACTGCGTGTAATAGCCGTCGGGGTGCCGGACGACGACCTGGTTGCCGAAGCCGTCGCCACAGCCGGTGGAGACAACCGTGCCCGCGCCGACCGAACGCACCGGCGTCCCCGTCGGCACCGCGAAGTCCTGCCCGGTGTGCGTGTGCGACCACAGCCGGCCGTCCGAGCCGAAGCCCGCCGACAGCGGCGCGGGACTCACCGGCTTCACCCACGTCCGGCCCTTCGCCGCCCGCCCGGAGCCGCGCACCTCGCCGCGCGCGCAGTTCCCGCCGTTCGGGGGCGGCGGCCCGGCGGCCGCGAGGGACCTGGCCCTGGCCCGCCGCACCTCCGCCTCGGCCCTCGCCAGCTTCGCCTCGACGGCGGCGCGGGCGCTCGCGCGGCGCCGCTCCTGCGCCCTGAGCCCGTCGACGATCCGGCTCGCCTCCGCACGCCTCTCGGCGACCCGGTCCCTGGTCCGCTCGACGCGGTCGGTGAACTGGCGGGCCGCCCGGTCCCCGCGACCGGCGCGGACGGCGGCGTCGAGGGCGCGGCGCGGCGACGACGAGGTGAGCAGCGGCAGCATCGCGCCGAGCCCGGACGCGCCCTGGTACTCGCGGCGGGCCTGTCGGCCGATGGTCTCCCTGAGCGTGTCGAGGCGGCGCTGCTCGGCGGCCTGTCCGCGGGTGACGTCGGCGAGTCTGCGCTCGCCCGCGCGCACCGCGTGCCGCGCCTTCTCGTGCGCGGCGACCGCCTGCGACGCCTCCCGCATCAGCCGGTCGGCGCGGGCCGACAGGCGGCCGACGTCCGGGCCGTCGTGCGCGGCCGCGGGGCCGGTGCAGGGGACGAGGAGTGCGGCGACCACCGCGGCCACGCCGGCCGCCGTGCCGGTGCGCCGTGTTCCGATCCGTCGTGCACATCGCATCGACCGAATGTCGCAAAAGCGGCGGCCCGGGCGTACGTGCGGTGGTGTGACGCGCGCCCCGGATCCATCGGACGCACTACTCGGACGGCGACATGTACCCTTGACGTGCAAGCGAAGGGGAGTAGCCCCGCGAACCGGTCGTCGACACACTGGAGCCCCCGGGTTCCCGGTGGCCGGGCTCGGACCGCGATCGCGCGGACCGGGTGGGCGAGACCTTCGACCAGGCAGAAACCGCACACGTACGCGTCCGCATACGTGTGTCCGCTGCCGGGTCGAGTGGTCCTCCCTACGCAGCGGGGCGGGGTTCACAGGCCCGGCCCGCACAGAAAGCGTCCCCATGGATCTCGATCCCCTGGCGATCGTCACCGCCTTCGGGCTGATCTTCCTCGCCGAACTCCCGGACAAGACCATGTTCGCCTCCCTGGCCATGGGCACCCGGATGAAGCCCCTCTACGTGTGGTTCGGCACGGCGACCGCGTTCCTGGTGCACGTGGCGATCGCCGTCGGCGCGGGCTCGTTGCTGGGCCTGCTGCCCGGCTGGATCGTGAAGGTCGTCTCCGGCCTGATGTTCCTGTTCGGCGCGTTCATGCTCCTCAAGGGCGGCGACGACGAGGACGACGAGGACGCGGCGGGCCCCAAGACCGTCACCGGTTTCTGGCCGGTGTTCGGCACCGCGTTCATGGCCGTGTTCATCAGCGAGTGGGGCGACCTCACGCAGATCACCACCGCCAACCTCGCCGCCACGAACGGCACCTGGTCCACGGCGATCGGCTCGTGGGCGGCCCTGATGTCCGTCTCCGCCCTCGCGCTGGTCGCGGGCCGGTTCATCGCGAAGAAGGTGCCGCTCAAGACGGTTCAGCGGATCGGCGGCTTCTGCATGCTCGCGCTCGCCATCTGGTCGTTCGTCGAGGTGTTCACCGGCTGACGAACGGGCCCCGCACACCCCTTGTGGATACACGAACGTATCGAATACGTTCGCGTATCCAACCGGGGAGGCGAGGATGCCCGTCACCAAGCGGCGTGCGCGGACGCGGCAGCGGCTGCTCGACGCCGCGCTCGACGTGTTCGCCGAGGAGGGCTTCGGGCGCTCCACGGTCGAGCAGGTCTGTGAGCGCGCGGGCTTCACACGCGGCGCTTTCTACTCGAATTTCTCCTCGCTCGACGAGCTGTTTCTCGCCTTGTGGGAGGAGCGGTCCGCTCGCATGCTCGACGATGTGCGGGCCGCGCTCGCCGGCATCGACCCGGCCGACCCCGAGGCCGCGGTGCGGGCCGCGATCGACGCCACCCCCGTCGACGACGCCTGGTTCCGGATCACCGCGGAGTTCACCGCGCACGCGCTGCGCAATCCCGGCCTGCGCCGGGTGATGGCCGCCCGCGAGGAGGCCATCAGGGACGCGATCCTGCCGGTGTTCGTGACCGCGCTCGGCCGGCTCGGCCGCCGCGTGACCGACGAACGGGCCCTGGGCGACGCCCTGGTGGCCGTGCACGACGGGACCACCGTGCAGGTCCTGCTCCAGCCGGACGACGCGGCCGTACGGGCCCGTCGCGAGGCCCTCTTCATGAACGTACTGGACGCCTACAGCACACCGTTGGAGAGCGCATGAGTGACAGCACTGCCGATGTCGTCGTCGTGGGGGCCGGTCTCGCCGGGCTCGTCGCCACGTACGAACTGACCCGTGCGGGCAAGCGGGTCGTGCTGGTCGACCAGGAGAACGAGGCGAACCTCGGAGGGCAGGCGTACTGGTCGCTCGGCGGGCTCTTCCTCGTCGACAGCCCCGAGCAGCGGCGGATGGGCATCAAGGACTCCTACGAGCTCGCCCTCGCCGACTGGCTCGGCTCCGCCGGATTCGACCGCGAGGACGAGGACCACTGGCCGCGCAAGTGGGCCGAGGCGTACGTCCGGTTCGCCGCCGAGGAGAAGCGCGACTACCTGTACGGGCTCGGCCTCAAGGTCACCCCGAACGTCGGCTGGGCCGAGCGCGGCGCGGGAACCGCCACCGGGCACGGCAACTCGGTGCCCCGCTTCCACATCACATGGGGCACGGGCCCCGAGGTCGTCCGCGTCTTCCGGGAGCCGGTGCTCGCCGCCGCCGAGCGCGGGCTGGTCGACTTCAAGTACCGGCACCGCGTCGACGAGTTGATCGTCGAGGACGGCGCGGCGGTCGGCGTGCGCGGCTCGCTGCTCGAACCGTCCGCCGCCGCGCGCGGAGTCGCCTCGTCCCGCGAGACCGTCGGCGACTTCGAACTGCGCGCCCAGGCCGTGATCGTGACGTCCGGCGGGATCGGCGGCAACCACGAACTGGTCAGGAAGAACTGGCCCGTCGAGCGCATGGGCGCCGCCCCCGAGTCCATGGTCACCGGCGTCCCCGCGTACGTCGACGGACGCATGCTGGAGATCACGGAGGGCGCCGGCGCCTCCCTCGTGAACCGCGACCGCATGTGGCACTACACCGAGGGCCTCAAGAACTGGGACCCGATCTGGCCGGGCCACGGCATCCGCATCATCCCCGGCCCGTCCTCGCTGTGGCTGGACGCCGAGGGCAGGCGGCTGCCCGCACCGCTCTTCCCCGGCCACGACACGCTCGCCACGCTCAAGCACATCACCGGGACCGGGCACGACCACACGTGGTTCATCCTGACCCGCGCCATCGTGGAGAAGGAGTTCGCGCTCTCCGGCTCCGAACAGAATCCCGACATCACCGGCAAGGACCTCAAGCTGGTCCTGCAACGCGTGAAGAAGGGCGCGCCGGGCCCGATCCAGGCGTTCCTCGACAAGGGCGAGGACTTCGTCGTACGGCGCAACCTCAAGGACCTCGTCGCCGGGATGAACGAGCTGACGCCCGACACCCCCGTCTCGTACGAGCACGTGGAGCGCGAGATCGTCGCCCGCGACCGCGAGGTCGCCAACGGGTACTCCAAGGACCTCCAGATGATGGCGATCCGCAACGCCCGCTCGTACCTCTTCGACCGCCTCACCCGCGTCGCCAAGCCGCACCGCCTGCTCGACCCGGCGCAGGGCCCGCTGATCGCCGTCCGCCTGCACGTCCTGACGCGCAAGACGCTCGGCGGACTGGAGACCAACCTGGACTCGCAGGTCGTACGCCCCGACAAGTCCGTCTTCGAAGGGCTGTACGCGGCCGGGGAGGTCGCCGGGTTCGGCGGGGGCGGCGTGCACGGGTACAACGCGCTGGAGGGCACCTTCCTCGGCGGCTGCATCTTCTCCGGCCGCGCCGCCGGGCGCGCGATCGCCCGGAGCCTGTCGTGAGCACGCGGGGCAGGGCCCTCGTGACGGGAGCCTCCTCGGGCATCGGGGCGGCGGTCGCGGCGGCGCTCGTGCGGCGCGGCTACACCGTGTACGGCACCAGCCGGGACCCCCGCAAGGTCGTCTCGCCGGTGCCGGGCGTGGAGTACCTGCCGCTCGACCTCGCCGACGAGGAGAGCATCGAGGCGTGCGCGCGGGCCGTCGGCGAGGTCGACGTGCTCGTCAACAACGCCGGGGAGTCGCAGAGCGGCCCGTTCGAGGAGCTGCCCATGGACGCGGTGCGGCGGCTCTTCCAGCTCAACGTGTTCGGGGCGGTGCGGCTCTCGCAGCTGCTGCTGCCGGGGATGCGGGAGCGGCGGCGCGGCCGGGTCGTCATGGTCGGCTCGATGCTGGCCAGCTTCCCGCTCGCGTACCGCTCCTCGTACGTCGCGTCGAAGGCCGCGATCAAGGGCTTCGCGAGCGCGGCGCGGCGCGAGTACGCCCCGTACGGCGTCGGCATCACGACGGTCGAGCCGGGCTCCATCGCCACCGGCATCAGCGAGCGCCGCACCCAGTACGTCGCGGAGGACTCGCCCTTCCGGAAGGCCTACGACACGATGCTCACGGCCCTCAACGCCAACGAGGCGAGCGGTGTCCCGGCCGAGAAGGTCGCCGCGAAGATCGTCTCGGCGATCGAGGCGAACCGCCCGAAGCCGCTGTACGCGGTGGGCAGCAACGCCCCGCTCGTGTTCACGCTGCGCCGCCTGCTACCGCGCACGGCGGCGGAGCGGATGGTGGCGCGCAGGCACGGACTGACGTAGCGCGGACGCCGCACTGGACGTTTCGCGCCGAACCGACCCACGGTTCCGCGCGAGAGGTATTCCGGGCGGCGGCCCACCCGCGTACATTCGGCTCACCGTCGCAGCACGCACGGTCACGGATGAACTGCGTCGGTGCTGTTCATCCACGCTCGCGCGCAGCGGGAGACGGCATGCAGGCGCAGCACAGCGGGAGCACCTGCGAAGGCCGGCCCGGCCGCTCCCCTCGGAACGCACCGTTCCGGCCGGGCCGTGCCGCTCGCCCGCGGATTGTCGGTGCGGGCAGGCACACTGGGGGCCATGACTGAGAGCAACGGGGTCACGTCGCCTGCCACGGAGTCCATGCCCGACTGGGAGAAGCGGTTCCGGGCGCCGCGCGTCTCGCTGCCCGACTGGGCGGAGGACGCGCCGCACCGCTCCCTGTTCGTGTCGAACGCGACGGGGACGTACGAGCTGTACGCGTGGGACAGGAGCACGGGCGAGCAGCGCCGGGCGACGGACCGGGCGAACGGGACGACGGACGGCGTGCTGACGCCCGACGGCGCCTGGATCTGGTGGTTCGACGACACGGACGGGGACGAGTTCGGCACGTGGAAGCGCCAGCCCTTCGAGGGCGGCGCCGACACCGAGGCCGTGCCGGGCCTCGCCGCCTCGTACCCGGCGGGCCTCGCCCTCGGACGCGACGGGCACACGGCCGTGATCGGCCGCTCCACGGACGAGGACGGCACGACGATCCACGTGGTGCGCCCCGGCTCCGCCGAGCCCGTGGAGATCTACCGGCACCGCGAGTCCGCGGGCGTCGGCGACCTGTCGCACGACGGGACGCTGATCGCGATCGAGCACACCGAGCACGGCGACGCCATGCACGGCGCGCTGCGGGTGCTGCGCCTCGACGGCACGACGGTCGCCGAGCTCGACGACTCCAAGGGCGGCCAGGAGGAGCTCGGCCTCGAAGTGCTCGGCTTCGCGCCCGTGGCCGGCGACTCCCGGCTGCTCGTCGGGCACCAGCGGCGCGGCCGCTGGGAGCCCATGGTGTGGGACGTCGCCACCGGCGAGGAGACCGACCTGGCGCTCGACCTGCCGGGCGACGTGTCGGCCGAGTGGTACCCGGACGGGTCCGCGCTGCTCGTCGTGCACGAATTCGAGGCGCGCGGCGAGCTGTGGCGCTACGAGTTCGCGACGGGCGCGCTGACCAAGGTCGACACCCCGGTCGGCTCGGTGTCCGGCGCCACCGCGCGGCCCGACGGCAGCGTCGAGTACCTGTGGTCGTCGGCCGCCGAGCCGCCGGTCGTCCGCTCCACCACGGGCGAGGTCGTCCTCGACCCGCCCGGCATGAAGGCCCCGTCCTCCGTGCCCGTCGAGGACGTGTGGGTGGAGGGCCCCGGCGGCCGCGTCCACGCCCTCGTACAGAAGCCCGCGGACGCCCCCGCAGGGCCGCTGCCCACCGTCTTCGAGATCCACGGCGGGCCCACCTGGCACGACTCCGACGCGTTCGCGGCGGGCCCCGCGGCCTGGATCGACCACGGGTACGCGGTGGTCCGGGTCAACTACCGGGGCTCGACCGGGTACGGGCGTGAGTGGACGGACGCGCTCAAGCACCGCGTCGGCCTCATCGAGCTGGAGGACATCGCGGCCGTGCGCGAATGGGCCGTGGACTCCGGGCTCGCCGACCCCGAGCGGCTGGTCCTCGCGGGCGGCTCCTGGGGCGGCTATCTGACGCTGCTCGGCGTCGGCACGCAGCCCGGCGCGTGGGCCGTGGGGCTCGCGGCGGTGCCGGTCGCGGACTACGTGACGGCGTACGAGGACGAGATGGAGGCGCTCAAGGCGCTCGACCGCACGCTGTTCGGCGGTTCGCCCGAGGAGGTGCCCGAGCGGTACCGGGTGTCGTCGCCGCTCACGTACGTCGACGACGTCAAGGCGCCCGTCTACATCTCGGCGGGCGTCAACGACCCGCGCTGCCCGCTCCAGCAGATCGACAACTACGTGGACCGGCTCGCCGCCCGCGACGCGGTGCACGAGGTGTACCGGTACGACGCCGGGCACGGCTCGCTCGTCGTCGAGGAGCGCATCAAGCAGGTCGCGCTCGAACTGGACTTCGCGAGGCGCCACTTGCCGAAGTGACCCCGGCCGCGGGGTCGGGCGGGGGCCGGTGGACGGGTCTTTATTTCGGACCCCGTACCGTGGGGGTGTGTACCGGTTCCTCCTGACCCCGCGCTGGTGGGGGATCAACATCTTCGTCCTGCTCGCGATCCCCGTGTGCATCTTCATGGGCTCGTGGCAGCTCAGTCGTTTCGAGGACCGGGTGCAGGACCACAAGAACGCGTCCGAGCAGACCAGGGTCAACGAGAAGTCGGCCCCCGCGCCGCTCGCCTCCGTGCTCCCCGTCGACCAGGAGACCTCCGGGAAGCGGACCACCGCGACCGGGCGGTACGGCAAGCAGCTCCTGGTGCCGGACCGGACCCTCGACGACCGCGACGGCTTCTACGTCGTGACGCTGCTCAAGGTCGACGGGACGGGCAAGGCGCTGCCGGTGGTGCGGGGGTGGATGCCGGGGAAGGCGTCCGCGGCGAAGGCGCCGGCCGCGCCGAAGGGCGAGGTCACCGTCGTCGGGGCGCTCCAGGCGTCCGAGTCCGCGACGTCGAACGGGGTGTCGGCGAAGGGCGGACTGCCGGCCGGGCAGGTCGGAGTGATCAGCGCGGCGTCCCTCGTGAACCTGGTGCCGTACGACGTCTACGACGGGTGGGTCACGCTCGACAAGGCGGACTCCGGGATGACGGCGGTGCCGGCGACGGCGCCGGAGGGCAGCGGCCTCGACCTCAAGGCGTTCCAGAACCTCGGGTACACGGGCGAGTGGTTCGTGTTCGCCGGTTTCGTGGTGTTCATGTGGTTCCGCCTGGTCCGCCGCGAGGCGGAGGCGCTCCGCGACGCCGAACTGGGCCTGACGCCTCCGGCCCCCTCCGCGGAAACGGGCGCCTCCGTCTAACGGGCCGGCCCCCCGTTCCTCCGCCTCGGGGCTCCGCCCCGGCGGGCCCATCGCCCACCCGTTCCCACGCCTCGGGGCTCCGCCCCGGCCCCCGCTGCTCAATCGCCGCAGGGGCTTGAATTACCCACCCTCGCCGCCCCACCGGGCAGCCCGCTGCCCGGCCCTTGCCGCCGCTGCCGCCGCCCAATTCCACGGGCGTAGGCACCCCGGGGCACCGCAACGGCTGCGGTCGGCCGCACCGCGCCTCGGGCAAGCGGCCGCCGGGACGACCTCCCACCCATCGCCCGGTCGACCACAACCCGCCTCCGGCCAGCGACCTCCGGGACGGCCCACCCACCCTGCCGGGCAGTCGCCACCGCCTTTCGGCCAGCGACCTCTGGAACGACTCACCCACCCGCTGCGGCCAAACCGCACCCGCCTTGGGCAACGGGTCTCCCCCAGACCTCCGTTCGGGGCGGCGGGGGGGGCAAGGCGGCGCACGGTGCAGCCCACACCGGGGGCCGGAGCCGACTTCGGTGCCGGTCACGAGACCCGGTGCAGCGCGCCGAAACGGACGGGCCGAGAGCCGTCGGGGCGGGCCGCCCACGGGGGCCGAGCCCCCGGAGGGGGCGGGTGGGTGGGAGATAGGCGGGCAACGGGGCAGGCCGTGGAGCGGCACACGCGTCACGGCAGACACCGAGCCCGGTGCAGCCGGGGTCGCGGTGCCGCGCAACCGGACGACGGGCCCCGGCCCTCGCCGTGCCGCGCAACCAGCCGATAGGCCCCGGCCACGTGCGGGCGTGCGGGCCGCACCTTCGTCAGGCGCTGGCCACGGCGCGCAGGCCCCGGAGGGGGCGGGTGGGTGGGAGATGAGCGGGCAACCGGGCAAACCACGGTGCGGCACACGTGCCACGGCAGACGCCAACCCCGGTGCAGCCGGGAGCCACGGTGCCGCGCAACCGGACCACGGGCCCCGGCCACGTGCGGGCGTGCGGGCCGCGTCTTCGTGAGGCCCCGGGCCCACGGGGGCCGAGCCCCCGGAGGGGGCGGGAGGGCGGTGTGGCGCGCGTGCCGCGGGAGGTCAGGACGCCGGGAGGAGGCCCGTGCGGTAGAGGGTGCCCTGGCAGGCGTTGGAGATCGTGGTGGCCGCCGTGGGGGCGCCGGGCTCCGGCGTGTGGGAGACCGCCACGCTGCCCTCCTCCGTGCCGTCCGAGCCGAGCTGCGTCGTCGTGTCGGGGGCCGCGCCCGTGGTCGCCTCGCCGCCGCCACCGCTCGTGGAGCCGTCACCCGTCGGCGTAGGGGAAGGCGACGGATCGCCGCCGCCACCCGTCGCCGGACAGGACGCCGACGGAACCCACGCGAAGCGCACCTCGTACGCCTTGCCCGGCTCCAGCACCAGCTGGCTCGGCTCGGTCGACGGATCGGGCAGCCCGGACCCGTCGCCCGACGTGTGGTCGACGACGCTCACCCTGGCCGGATCGGCCGCACCCTGCGCGACCGTGACCACGGACCCGGGACTGTCGACGGTGCAGCTGGACCCCGACACGTTCGACACCCGGAACGTCCCGTACACCTTGCCGCTCGCGTCGGGCGCCCCGACGGACGCCTCGGGCCGCCCCAGCTCCCCCGCGTCGCAGGTCGGCGAGGTCGCGGCGGCCGTGGACGCCGGATCGGTGCCCGCGGTGGCGCCGCCGCCGGCCCGCCGCCCGTCGCCCTTCTTGTCCTTCTTGGCGTCCTTGCGCTTGTCCTTGGCGTGCGAGGGCTTGCCCGCCTCGCCCTGCCCGGGACCACCGGACGCCGTGCCCTCGGTCGCCCCGCCGTGCGTCGCCTCGCTGTGGCCCGCGATGGACGGCCGGTCGCCGGACGAGTCCGGGTTCGTCACGTGCAGCACGGCGGGCACCGCCATCGCCGCGAAGACGCCCACGGCGATCGCGCCGACGGCGGCCTGCCGCTTGCGCGCCCGCCGGGCGGGAACGGCCCGCTGCAACTCGTCGAGCGCCTTCTCGGACGGCTCCAGGTCGGCGACGGCCTGCTGCATCATCCGCCGCAGCGCGAGCTCGTCCGCCCCGCCCTCGGCAGGCTCCGCGGGCTCGGCGGATTCCGGAGGACGCGCGCCCGCCTCACGCACTTCGTCGGCCGCCCGGTCCTCCGGGCCGCCGTCGAGATGGTGGTTCATGCCGGCTCCTCCATGGCGACGCGCAGCGCCGCGATCCCACGCGATCCGTACGCTTTCACCGAGCCGAGCGATATCCCGAGCGCCTCGGCGACCTGCGCCTCCGTCATGTCCGCGAAGTATCGCAGGACCAGGACCTCGCGCTGCCGCCGCTGCAGTCCGCGCAGCGCCTTCTTCAGGGCGTCCCGCTCCAGCAGGTCGTACGCGCCCTCCTCCGCGCTCGCCATGTCCGGCATCGGCTTGGTGAGCAGCTTCAGGCCGAGGATGCGGCGGCGCAGCGTGGACCGCGACAGGTTCACGACGGTCTGCCGCAGATACGCGAGCGTCTTCTGCGGGTCCCGGACGCGTTTGCGCGCCGAGTGCACGCGGATGAACGCCTCCTGCACGACGTCCTCGCAGGAGGCGGTGTCGTCGAGAAGCAGCGCCGCGAGCCCCAGCAGGGAGCGGTAGTGGGCGCGATACGTCTCGGTGAGGTGGTCGACGGAGGTACCGGCCTGAGTCATCGACTCGTCAGCGCCCTCGGCCTGCGCGGGAATGCGCGCGGGGCGCGCCGCTGGCATGGGGGCGATCACCGGCATGCCGCCGGCAGCGCGGGCGCGCCGCGTTCCAAGGGGTGCGAGGGTCCCCAGGGGCGGTTGCAGGGCCGCGCCCGTCGCCCGTACCGCTGTGAAGTCCAGTACTTCTGCCACGCCTGTTGGACAAGCTTCCCCCCGTCAGGGTTGTACGCGTCCGGCGCCCCATTTACGACCGACCCCGTCATCCCCACCACTTCTTCCCCTGTGCCCCGGGCACCCGTTAGGAGGCGACACCTCAGTAGGGCGCCCGCAAAGACGCTCCCCGTCCTGCGCATGGTTGCAGGACGGGGAGAGAAATCCGCTCACACAAAATCCACACAGAATCTTACGAGTCCGAGCCCGGTTCTGAAACGGATGCGCCGCAGCTCACATCGCGGCGAGCTCGGCCGCGACCAGTTCGGCGATCTGCGCGGTGTTCAGAGCGGCGCCTTTGCGGAGATTGTCCCCGCACACGAAGAGTTCGAGCCCGGCCGGATCGTCGAGCGAGCGTCGGACGCGGCCCACCCACGTGGGGTCGGTGCCGACAGCGTCGGCCGGCGTGGGGAACTCGCCGGCGGCCGGGTTGTCGAAGAGCACGACGCCCGGAGCGGTCGCGAGGATCTCGCGGGCCCGGTCCACGGTGACCTCGCTCTGGAAGCGGGCGTGGACGGTGAGGGAGTGGGTGGTGACGACGGGCACCTGCACACAGGTGACCGCGACCTTCAGGTCCGGCAGGCCGAGGATCTTGCGGGACTCGTCCCGCACCTTCATCTCCTCCGTCGACCAGCCGTCCTCGCACAGGTCCCCCGACCACGGCACGACGTTGAGGGCGACGGGCTCGGGGAAGGGGCCCGTACGGTCGCCGACGGCGCGGCGCAGATCGCCGGGCGTGGTGCCGAGCTCCGAGCCGGCCACGAGGGAGAGCTGCGCACGCAGCGTCTCGACCCCGGCGCGCCCCGCCCCGCTCACCGCCTGGTAGCTGGACGCGACCAGCTCGCGCAGGCCGAACTCGGCGTGCAGCGCCCCGATCGCGACGATCATCGACAGGGTCGTGCAGTTGGGGTTGGCGATGATGCCGCGCGGCCGCACGCGCGCGGCGTGCGGATTCACCTCGGGGACGACGAGCGGCACGTCCGGGTCCATCCGGAAGGCCGGCGAGTTGTCGACGACCACGACGCCCTTGGACGCGGCGACGGGCGCCCAGCGGGCGGCCACCTCGTCGGGTACGTCGAACATCGCGACGTCGACCCCGTCGAAGACGGACTCCGTGAGCGCGACGACCTCGACCTCCTCACCGCGCACGGTGAGCTTGCGGCCCGCCGAGCGCTCGGAGGCCACGAGCCGGATCTCGCCCCAGATGTCCGCGTGCTGCGAGAGGATCTGCAGCAGAACGGCGCCGACGCTCCCGGTCGCTCCCACGACCGCGAGCGTCGGACGCCTGAGTCCCGACATCAGCGGCCGGTGCCTCCGTAGACCACGGCCTCGTCGGAGTCCGAGTCGAGACCGAAGGCGGAGTGCACGGCGCGCACCGCCTCGTTCACGTCGTCGGCACGCGTGACGACCGAGATGCGGATCTCGGAGGTCGAGATCAGCTCGATGTTCACGCCCGCGTCGGTGAGCGCCTCGAAGAAGCCGGCGGTCACGCCCGGGTTGGTCTTCATGCCGGCACCGACGAGGGAGATCTTGGCGATCTGGTCGTCGTAGCGCAGCGACTCGAAGCCGACCGTGGCCTTCTGCTTCTCCAGGGCGTCGATGGCCTTCCGGCCCTCGGTCTTGGGGAGCGTGAAGGAGATGTCGGTCAGGCCCGTGGACGCGGCCGACACGTTCTGCACGATCATGTCGAGGTTGATCTGGGCGTCCGCGACGGCCCGGAAGATCTTCGCGGCCTCGCCCGGCTTGTCCGGCACACCGACAACGGTGATCTTCGCCTCGGAGGTGTCGTGCGCGACACCCGAGATGATGGCCTGCTCCACGCCCTTTTCCCCTTGCTGATTCTTCTCGATCGGCTCGTTGCTGACCCACGTGCCCTTCAGCCCGCTGAAGCTGGAGCGGACGTGGATCGGGATGTTGTACCGACGGGCGTACTCCACGCAGCGGTGGAGCAGCACCTTCGACCCGGAGCTCGCGAGCTCCAGCATGTCCTCGAAGGAGATCCAGTCGATCTTCCGCGCCTTCTTCACGACACGCGGGTCGGCGGTGAACACGCCGTCGACGTCCGTGTAGATCTCGCAGACCTCGGCGTCGAGCGCGGCGGCGAGGGCGACGGCGGTGGTGTCGGACCCACCACGACCCAGGGTCGTGATGTTCTTGCCCTCCTGGCTGACGCCCTGGAACCCGGCGACGATGGCGATGTTGCCCTCGTCGATCGAGGTCCGGATGCGGCCCGGCGTGACGTCGATGATCCGTGCTTTGTTGTGGACCGAGTCGGTGATGACACCGGCCTGACTGCCCGTGAACGACTGGGCCTCGTGGCCCAGGTTTTTGATCGCCATCGCCAGCAAGGCCATGGAGATCCGCTCTCCGGCGGTCAGCAGCATGTCGAATTCGCGCCCGGCAGGGATCGGGGAAACCTGCCCGGCGAGATCGATCAACTCATCCGTCGTGTCGCCCATCGCGGACACCACGACAACCACCTGGTTGCCGTTCTTCTTGGCGTCGACGATTCGCTTGGCGACCCGCTTGATGCCCTCGGCATCTGCAACGGAGGAGCCTCCGTACTTCTGCACGACAAGGCCCACGTGCGCTCCTCGCTCAGTCCGTCTGTCACCGCACGTACGTATGCGTACTGCGGTCGGCTCAGTCTAACGAGCGGCCGAAATCCGCCCCGGCTATATCACATCGTGAGATGTCCCGCCCACGACTTGATCACCAGGTTTCCGTTTGCCGATCTCCGGCCGCTCCGTACGAGCGCATGCCCGGCACCTGCTCCGGTAACCGGGGAAGTGGGGCGGGTCACACTCTTGACACCGGCAACGGGGTTGCGGTTGCGCCCGCTACTTGACCGGGCGAAGGCCCAGAGGACCGGCGATCTCCTCCGCCATGACCTGGCCCGCCTCCTCCTCCAGCGTGTCCTCCGCCGTCGAGAGGTCCTCGTCGGTGTCGAGGCCGTCGAGGTCGTCGAGGGGCTGGTTGAGACGGACGTGCGCGACCAGGGACTGGAGGGCGCGCAGCGTCGCCGAGGCCGTCGACCCCCAGTTGGAGAAGTACGAGAACTGCCACCACCACAGCGCCTCGGTGATCCGGCCCGCGCGATAGTGCGCCATGCCGTGCCGCAGGTCGGAGATCACGTCCGCCAGGTCGTCCGAGATCCGCGCGGCGACCGGCGCCTTGCGCGGCTCGTACGGGTCGAAGACCTCCGAGTACACGTCGACCGGGTCGAGCATCGCGGCGAGCCGCTCCCGCAGGTCGTCCATGTCCGGCTCGGCGCCCAGGTCCGGCTCGTAGCGCTCGTCCGGGAGGATGTCCTCGTGCGCGCCCAACCGGCCGCCCGCGAGCAGCAGTTGGGAGACCTCCAGGAGCAGGAACGGCACCGCCGAGTCCGGCTCGTCACCCTTGGCGATCTCGGTCACGGCCACGATGAACGACTCGATCTGGTCCGAGATCTGAACCGCGAAGTCGTCCGGGTCCTGGTGCGTGGCGTGCAGCGCGACGGGATCGGGCGCGGCCTGCTCGGTCCGCGGCGCGGCCGTCTTCTGTGGCGTCTTAGACATCTAGGAGTCTTCTCCCCTCGAAGGCGCGGCCGAGGGTCACCTCGTCCGCGTACTCCAGGTCGCCCCCGACGGGGAGGCCGCTGGCCAGGCGGGTGACCTTCAGGCCCATGGGCTTGATCATGCGGGCGAGGTACGTCGCCGTGGCCTCGCCCTCGAGGTTCGGATCGGTGGCGAGGATCAGCTCGGTGACCGTGCCGTCGGCGAGGCGGGCGAGCAGCTCCCTTATCCGCAGGTCGTCCGGGCCCACGCCCTCGATCGGGCTGATCGCGCCACCGAGCACGTGATACCGCCCGCGGAACTCACGGGTGCGCTCGATCGCGACGACGTCCTTGGGCTCCTCCACGACACAGATCACGGAGCCGTCCCGCCGCTGGTCGCGGCAGATGTTGCAGAGCTCCTCCTGCGCGACGTTTCCGCACGTCGCGCAGAAGCGGACCTTCGCCTTGACCTCCATCAGCGCCTGCGCGAGCCGCCGTACGTCGGTGGGCTCCGCCTGCAGCACGTGGAAGGCGATCCGCTGCGCGCTCTTGGGACCGACGCCGGGCAGCCTGCCCAATTCGTCGATGAGGTCCTGGACCACGCCTTCGTACACGGATTGCCTTCCTGCTGCTTACGGTTGTCGCTTGGTACGTACGGTAGTTGGCGGCGGGGTCAGAAGGGGAGACCCGGAATGCCGCTGCCGCCGCCGAGGCCCTGGGCGAGCGGGCCGAGCTTCTGCTGCTGGAGGGTCTGCGCGTTCTCGTTCGCCGCCTGGACCGCCGCGACCACCAGGTCGGCGAGGGTCTCGGTGTCCTCCGGGTCGACCGCCTTCGGGTCGATCACGAGACCCCGCAGCTCGCCGCCGCCGGTCACCGTCGCCTTGACGAGGCCGCCGCCCGCCTGGCCCTCGACCTCCGTCTGCGCCAGCTCCTCCTGAGCCTTCGCGAGGTCCTGCTGCATCTTCTGGGCCTGCTGGAGCAGCTGCTGCATGTTGGGCTGGCCACCACCGGGGATCACGATCAGCTCCTGTTCCGGTCCGCTTCCGGTCCGTGCACGTCGTCGGGGCGGGGCGTATGTCTGCGGTTGTCCGCCGGTGCCCCTTGGTCCGAGCCTACGTGGTCGGGGAGCCGCCCGCCCCGGCGACCTGAAGCCTCGCAGGGGCGCGCGGCGGTCCGTCCGACCGGGTTTCCGGTCTGCACTCTTTCGAGTGAGATGGGTTGCTTTCTATACCTGATCAACGACCACTTCCGGGCGGAGATCCGGTGAAAACTGGGCTTCGACCACCCATTGGGCGGTAGGAAGATGACGCACGACAGGCCCTGGGGGCCGGATCCCTCCGACCACAGGGCGTGGCCCCAGCCATGATCAGTCGAGGGAGTTCCGGGTGAGTCAGCCGGATATGCAGCCCGAAGGTGCGTCCCACGAAGGGGCGGGCACGGGCGAGGACGGCGACCGGGGCGCCCGCGGCGGCAGAAGCCCTCGGCAGGGCGATCTCACCGGACGTACGTTCCCCCTCGGCGACTGGAACGAGCCGGCCGAGCGCCTCGACGAGCTGTACCGCTGGGTCGAGCAGGGCGCGCTGCGCACGGCGGACTGGTATCTCGCGGACCGGGTGTGGAAGCGGCGGGGGGCGCGGGCGCTGCGGGCGGGGACGGTCCTTGGGGCGGTCTGCGGGGGCGTGCTCCCGCTCCTCGACCTCACCGGTGTGCTGGGCGGCGCGGCTCCCTGGGGGTATCTGTCGCTGCTCGTCGCGGTGGCGTGCGTGGCGTGCGACCGCTACTTCGGGCTGACGTCCGGGTGGATACGGGACGTGGCCACGGCGCAGGCCGTGCAGCGGCGGTTGCAGGTGCTGCAGTTCGACTGGGCGTCGGAGAACGTACGGGAGGTCCTCGGGCCCACCGAGGGGACGGCCAGTGAGGCGGCGGAGCGGTGCCTCGGGGTGTTGCGGCGGTTCTCGGACGACGTGACGGAGTTGGTGCGGGCGGAGACGGCGGACTGGATGGTCGAGTTCCGCTCCGGCCCCGCGCCGCTGACCCTCCAGGCCTCGGTTCCCTCGCCCTCCCGCCCCACGGACCAGCCCACCAGCCGCTTTCCGCTTCCGCCGGGCACCCGTCCCAACATGCCGCGGCAACGTCCTCCGGAGCCCCGCTAGGGCGCTCCGCTTGTCTTGACCGGCCGCCCCCGGCTGGGCGCGAACCTTGCCGTGGTCGCCGCGTGACGTCCGGTTTCCCCGGCACCGGGGGCCTGGGTGTCGCCATGGTCGACGCCCGACGGTCCGGCTTCCACGGCACCGGGGTCCCGAACCTTGCCGTGGCCGACGCCCGACGTCGGGTTCCCGCGGCACCGGGCGCCTGTGCTCTGCCGGGGCACGTGGGCCGCACCGCGGTTTGCCCCGTTGCCCACCCATCTCCCACCCACCCGCCCCCTCCGGGGGCTCGGCCCCCGTGGGCCCGGGGCCTGCGCCGTGGCCAGCGCCTGACGAAGGCGCGGCCCGCACCGGGCGCCACCTTGCCCACACGTGACCGGGGCCCAACGTCCGATTACGCGGCACCACGCTCCCCGTAACCGGGCCCGGCCGTCCGCTTGCACGGCACCGCGACGACGGCTGCACCGGAGCCGACGCCCTACCTGCCGTGACGCGCGGGCCGCACCACGATCTGCCCCGTTGCCCGCCTATCTCCCACCCACCCGCCCCCTCCGGGGGCTCGGCCCCCGTGGGCGGCCCAACTCGACGGCTCGCGGCCTGCCCGTTTCGGCGCGCTGCACCGGGCCGCGTAGCCAGCACCGGGGGACCCCGGTGTGGCCTGACCCCTGCAGCCCTGGGTGCCCCGGGCGGGGGCTGGAGGAGGCAGATGCCCAAGCCGGGTGCGGCCGACCGCGGCGGGTGGGGCCGTCCTGGCGGCGGTTACCACGACGCCGGTGTGGCTGACCGCAACGGGTCGGCAAGCCGTTCCGGCGGTCGGTTGCCCGAGGCGCGGTGTAGTTCGCCCACCGGGTGGGGAGCCGTTCCGGAGGTCCTGACCGAAAGGCGGTGGCGACTGCCCGGCAGGGTGGGTGGGCCGTCCCGGAGGTCGCTTGACGGAGGCGGGTTGTGGTCGACCGGACGATGGGCGGGAGGTCGTCCCGGCGGCCTCTTGTCCGAGGCGCGGTGCAGCCACCGCAGCCGTTGCGGTGCCCCGGGGCGCCTACGCCCCCGGAGGGGGCGGGTGGGTGGGAGATTGGGCGGCGGCAGCGGCGGCAAGGGCCGGGCAGCGGGCTGCCTGGTAGGGGCGGGCGGTGCCGGTAGGTGTTTCGAGCCCCTGCGGCGATTGAGCAGCGGGGGCCGGGGCGGAGCCCCGAGGCGTAGGAACGGGTGGGCGATGGGCCCGCCGGGGCGGGTCCCCGAGGTGGAGGGGGTGGGTCAGCTGAAGATGAGCATGGAGGATTGGGCGAGGCTGCGGGTGGCCGCCTGGTGGAGGCCCAGCCACACATGACGTTCACGGGCGAACGGGCCGTCGTCGTGCACCGGAACCGTCGCCGCCGGCTCCTCCAGGGACGTAGGAGCAACCGGCGGCGCCGGCGCCTGCGGCGGGTTGGCCGGGTCGATGCCGATCGCGGGGCCCACGTACTCCAGCTCCCGCAGCAGACCGTGCGACGACCCCAACGGTCCCCCTCCGGCCAGGAGTTCGTCGTTGGACAGAGGCGCGGCGAAGTCCACGGGAACGTACGCCCCCGCGTGGTCGTAGTGCCACACCAGATGCGAACTCTGCGCCGTGGACTCGAACATCTCCAGCAACTGCTCGTAGTCCCCGCCCAGTTCGTCGACCGGCGTGACGGCGAGGCCGCAGATCTGGAGCAGGTACGCGCGGCGCAGGAAGTGCAGCGCGTCGTAGTCGAACCCCGCCACCGGCGCCACGTCCCCGGCGAGCCCCGGCATGTACGCGTGCACCGGCACCGGTGGCAGTCCTGCCTCGTTCAACGCCTTGTCGTAGAGCGCGAGTTCCTCGGCGAACGGATTGTCGGGGCTGTGGCACAGCACGTCGACCAGGGGGACAAGCCACAGGTCACAGGCCAAGGGGGCTCCTCAGTATCGGCGTCGTACTCAGCGTAGTGGGCTGCGCGGCAGTGTTGACCTGTCTTGCGCCTACCCGTTCAGAGTCTCGATCAACGACAGCGAGTCGTCGTTGTACGAGGCGATGAGCGCCTGCGCGGCGTCGGGGTCGCCGGCGACGAGCGCGTCGACGAGCGCGCAGTGCCCCGCCCACAGCCGGCCCCTGAGGTCGCCGGCGGCGCGCAGCAGCGGGACGGCGCACATCCAGGACTGGACGCGCAGCCGGTGGAAGAAGTCGGAGAGGTACGGGTTGCCGAAGAGGGCGGAGAGTTCGCGCCAGAAACGGAGGTCGTAGCCGATGAGGACGTTCAGGTCGCCTGCGGTCGCGGCGCGGGCGGCCTCCTCGCCGCGGCGGCGCACGCCCGCGAGGGCGTCGGCGGTCTGCGAAGCGCGGGACGGGTCGGCGGAGAGTCCGCGGAAGATGCCGTCGGCGACGAGGCTGCGGGCCTCGATCATGGCGCGGTAGTCCGTGAGGGAGTACTCGTGGACGCGGAATCCGCGGTGCTGCGCGGAGTCGAGGAGGCCCTGGGCGGAGAGGTCGACGAGGGCTTCGCGGACGGGGGTGGCGGACACGCCGTAGCCCTCGGCGATCTCCTTGACGGTGAATTCCTGGCCGGGGGTCAGGCGGCCCGCGAGGATCTCGTCGCGGAGGGCGTCGGCGATCTGCTGGCGCAGGGTGGAGCGGGTGACGGCGGGGCCGTCGGGTACGGGCACGGGTCGGGTCCCCCGGTTCGGCTGGCGGTCGGTGTGGCTGGCCAGGTTACGCCGGGTCTCCCGTTGCCCGGCACCGTGCGCCTCCCCGGGGCCGACGCCTCCCGCGGGCCCGGCCTGCACCGGGGGCTGCCCGTAGCCGTCGCGGCTCCCGGGGGTGCCGACGCCCCCGGAGGGGGCGGGTGGGCGGGAAATTGAGCGGCGGAGTCAAAGAGCGCGGGGCCCCGAAGCGTTAGCCTCGGGGCCCCGGCCTCCCGGACAACCCAACCTCCCGGGGCCCCGCCCTCCCGGACAACCCGACCTCCCGGGGGCCCGCCCTCCCGGACAACCCGGCCTCCCGGACAACCCGGCCTCCCGGGGCCCCGCCCTCCCGGACGACCCGGGGCCCGGACAACCCGGCCTCCCGGACAACCCGACCTCCCGGGGCCCCGCCCTCCCGGACGACCCGGGGCCCGGACAACCCGACCTCCCGGCCTCCCGGTCGGCCGGGTCCCCGGACAGGTCAGGCGACGTGCGCGTCCGCCGCCGTCAGTGCCGCGTCGAGGGACGTGAGGCCCTCCTTGAGTTCCGACTCCGTGATGTTCAGGGCCGGCACCACGTGCGTGCGGTTCATGTTGATGAAGGGCCACAGGCCGTTCGCCTTGGCGGCGGCGCCGAACGCCGCCATCGGGGCGTTCGCCTCGCCCGCCGCGTTGTACGGGACGAGCGGCTCGCGCGTGGCCCGGTCACGTACCAGCTCGAGCGCCCAGAACATGCCGACGCCGCGCACCTCGCCCACCGACGGGTGCCGCTCGGCCAGCTCGCGGAGGGCCGGCTCGACGACCTCCGCGCCCATGCGCGCCGCGTGCTCGACGATGCCCTCCTCCTCCATCACGTTGATGGTGGCGACGGCGGCCGCGCAGGCCAGCGGGTGGCCGGAGTAGGTCAGGCCACCGGGGTACGGGCGCTTCGCGAACGTTTCCGCGATGGCCCCGGAGATCGCGACGCCGCCCAGCGGCACGTACCCCGAGTTCACGCCCTTGGCGAAGGTCATGAGGTCCGGCGTGACGTCGTACAGGTCGGCCGCGAACCACTTGCCCGTACGCCCGAAGCCCGCCATGACCTCGTCGAGGACGAACACGATGCCGTAGCGGTCGCAGAGCTCGCGGACGCCGGCCAGGTAGCCCTTCGGCGGCAGCATGATGCCCGCCGTGCCCGGCACCGACTCCAGGATGATCGCTGCGATCGTGGACGGGCCCTCGAACTGGATCGTCGATTCGAGGTGCTCGAGGGCACGCTCGCACTCCTGCTCCTCCGTCTCCGCGTAGAAGCGGGAGCGGTAGAGGAACGGCGCCCAGAAGCGGGCCACACCCGCGCTGCCGGTGTCGCTCGCCCAGCGGCGCGGGTCCCCCGTGACGTTGATGGCCTGCTGCGTACCACCGTGGTACGAGCGGTACGCGGAGAGCACCTTGGGGCGGCCCGTGTGCAGGCGGGCCATCCGCAGGGCGTGCTCGACGGCGTCGGCGCCGCCGTTCGTGAAGAAGATCTTGTCGAGGTCTCCGGGGGTGCGCTCGGCGATGAGGCGTGCGGCCTCGGAGCGCGACTCGATGGCGAAGGCCGGGGCGAAGGTCGTCATCTTCGCGGCCTGCTCCTGGATCGCGGCCACGACCTTCGGGTGCTGGTACCCGATGTTCGTGTAGACGAGCCCGGAGGTGAAGTCGAGGTAGCGGTTCCCGTCGTAGTCCCAGAAGTAGGAGCCTTCGGCGCCGGCGACGGCCAGCGGGTCGATCAGCTCCTGTGCCGACCAGGAGTGGAACACGTGCTTGCGGTCCGCGGCCTTGACGGCGGCGCCGACCTGGGGATTCGGCTGAGGGGTCATGGGGCCGAGGGTAAATGCGGGATGCACCGGCACACCATCGGCGTCCTGTCTGTGGGACGCCGAGGAACCCGACAGACTGTCGCCCCGCCTCCCGGTGGGACGTTCCGGGGCTGCTTTTAGCGTGGCGTTAGGAAACCGTCGGGCAGGCTTGTCCGCATGACCGAGCCGAACGCGCGCCGCTGGCGCAACGTCGCCGTGACCGCGGCCTGGGTCGCCGTGGGCACGACGGCGGGGGCACTCGGCGCCTGGCAGCTCGCCGGTTCCGACGCGAGCGCGGGCACCGGCACGCACGGCCACCCGCTCGACGACGCCGCGGTGCACCGCGCCCTGGCGTCCGCGCAGGCGTCGACACCCCGCACCACCACCTCGTCCGCCGCCCCGGCCCCCGCCGACCAGCGCCGCACGCTCCGCTTCACGGGCGGCTCGGCGACGGTCGAGTGCGGGACGGACGGCAGCGTGTACCTGGTGTCGTGGAGCCCTGCCGACGGTTACGAGATCGATGACGACGTCGTACGCGGCCCGGGGCGGGTGGCCCGCCTTGAGGCGGAGCCGTCCGACGACGACAGCCCTGACCGGCATTACGAGATCCGGTGTCCGGCCGGTTCGGGCGCGCCCCGGGCCGTACTGGTCCCCGACGACGATGACGACGACTGACGTCGGCAGGACCCCGCAGGGGCCCGCGGGCGGCCCACACATACGGTGATCAAATGCCACACCTCCTGGTCGTCGAAGATGATCCCGCTCTGCGGAACGCCCTGGTCCGCGCCCTGCGCGACCGCGGTCACGCCGTCGCGACCGCCGCCACCGGCATGGCCGGTCTCGACGCCGCCGTCACCGACAGGCCCGACCTCGTCGTGCTCGATCTGGGCCTGCCCGACGTGGACGGCTCCCGCATACTCCGGATGCTGCGCGCGGTGAGCGACGTACCGGTGATCGTGGCGACGGCCCGCGACGAGGAGCCGGAGATGGTCGCGGTGCTGGGCGACGGCGCGGACGACTACATCGTGAAACCGTTCGGCGCGGCCCAGCTCGACGCCCGGATCAAGGCGGTGCTGCGCCGCCTCGGTCTGCCGGGCGACACCGAGGAGCCGCTCACGGTCGGCGGGCTCGTGCTGGCGCCCGCGTCCCGCGAGGTCACGCTCGACGGGCGGCCGCTCGATCTGACGCCGCGCGAGTTCGACCTGCTGGCCTACCTCGCCCACCGGCCGGGACAGGTCGTCTCGCGCCGCGAGCTCCTCGCCGAGGTGTGGCAGCAGCCGCTGGGCGGCGCCGACAAGACGGTCGACGTGCATCTGTCGTGGCTCCGAAGGAAGTTGGGCGAGACGGCCCAGGCGCCGCGCTATCTGCACACCGTACGCACGGTGGGTGTGAAGCTGATGGCGCCCGACGAGCAGGCGGAGGCGTAGTGCGCCGCACCCTGCTGCTGCTCACCGCGGCCACCACCGCCCTCGTCCTGACGGCGCTGCTGGTGCCGCTGACCCTGCTGACCCGCAGCCACGCCGCGGACCGTACGACCGCGGAGGCGACGGCCCGCGCCCAGTGGGTGGCCGCCGCGATGGGTCCCACGCTGCACAGCCCGGACGAGCGGGCCGGCGCCGAGCAGGCCGTCGAGAGCGTCAACTCCGGTGACCAGCCGGACACTTCGCTGATCTTCGCCGACGGGAAGGTGATCGGCGCCCCCGCGGCCGTCACCGACGCGGTGCGCCTCGCGCGCGCGGGACGTGCCTTCACGTACGAGCCGCCGGGCGGTGGACGCCAGGTCCTGGTGCCGGTGCAGGGTGCCGAGGGCGGCACGGCGGTCGTCCAGGTGAGCCTGACGAGCCGGCAGTTGTACGACGGGATGCTCTCGTCGTGGCTGACGCTGGCCGGCATCGGGCTCGGGCTCGTGCTGATCGGGCTGCTGCTCGCGGACCGGCTCGGGGCGCGGCTCGTCGGCGCGACGCGGGCGCTGGCCGGGACCGCGGACCGGCTCGCGGGCGGCGATCTCACGGCCCGCGCCGAGCCTCAGGGGCCGCCGGAGCTGCGGTCCGTCGCCGCCGAGCTGAACCATCTCGCGGCCCGCATCGACGAGCTGCTCACCGCCGAGCGGGAGAACGCGGCCGACCTCGCGCACCGGCTGCGCACGCCCGTCGCGGCGCTGCGGCTCGACGCGGAGGGGCTGCGGGACGCGGAGGAGGCCGAGCGGATCGCGGCGAGCGTCGCGGCGCTGGAGCGGGGCGTGGACGACGTCATCCGCAAGGCGCGCAAGCCGCTGCGCGGGGCTGCGGGCGCGGACCTCGCGGCGGTCGCCCGTGAACGCGCGGACTTCTGGGAGCCGCTCGCCTCGGACCAGGGGCGGGACTTGGAGGTGTCGGTGCCGGACGCGGTGGTGTCGGTGCCCGTGCCGGAGGACGAGCTGGAGGCGGCGCTCGACGCGCTGATCGGGAACGTGCTGGACCACACGCCGCAGGGGGTCGGTTTCCGGGTGTGCGTCCGGGTGGACGGGTCCGCCACCGAGCTGACCGTCTCCGACGAGGGGCCCGGCCTTCCGGCGGAGGCCGGGGCCCGCGGCGCCAGCGGGGGCGGTTCCACGGGCCTCGGCCTCTCGATCGTCCGCCGCACGGCCGAGGAGACCGGGGGGACGGTCTCCTTCGGCTCGGGCGGCCCCGGGGCGGTCGTCACGCTCCGGTGGGGGTGACGGTCAGGCCGCGGCGGATGCGATCCGGGGGAAGGCCTCACGGACCGCTCGCGACCACCGGTTCACGCCCAGTTCGGGCCGGAGCGCCGCGAAGCCGCCGCAGTACTTGGTGAACTCCGCCGCGCGGACGCCGAAGCGGTGGAGGACCCGGTCCGCCTCCGTGAGGTGGCCCCGCGTCTTCGTCTCGACGAGGACGAGACCCCCGTCCGCGCGGGCCGTCCGCCCGTCGGAGAGGTCCCGCACCGTGAGCCCCGCGTCGCACGTGATCCGCTGCCCGTCGGCGACGAACGTGGCGCGCTGGTAGTCCGTGACCAGCGACGGCGCGAGCCCGTCGGGGGCCTCGATGCCGTACGCCCCGCCGAGCACCCCGGCGAGGAAGCCCTGCTGCGCGGCGTCGAGCGGACGCTCCTCGCCGTCGAGGCGGCGGCGGTGCTTGACCGTCTCGCCCCGCCCGTTCTTGAGCTTGACCTCGAACTGCCGCTCCCCCGTGTCCTGGTAGAGCCGCTCGCGGATCTTGTAGCGGAGCCGCCGCCCCTGCCGGTGGTCGTGGTAGGTGCGCAGGTCGGCGGTGTCGTAGTAGGTCGATCTGTACGAGAACCAGCGCCGGCCGTTCACGGAGAGCGAGCGGAACGGGCCCTCGGGGCGGCGCGGGTCGGTCAGCAGCGCCGCGAAGTCCTCGAAGACCTCCACCGGCACCAGATAGCTGTTGTCGTAGCGGGCCAACAGCTCTGCCCTGTTGTTGAGTTCGTCGAGCGACAACGGCTTGGCGGCGAGGGCGGCGCGCCCGATGGCGCGTACGGCGGGGATCACACGGTCTCCTGGTGATAGGCGGCTGCGGTCTTCGTCGTACTGCGAGGCTCATGACGGTCATGAGCGCCACTGTGGGTACGAGTGGTACGTATGGGCGCCTCCGATCGTTCCCGCACGTCCGGCTGGCGGAATCGAACTTCCACGACCATGAGGTCGCGTACGTAGTCGATCTCCCGCACGGTCCAACCATGGGGCTGTCCCACGCGCCTCGCCAGTTCGCCGCGGAGTTCGTCCTCGTCGGCGTACACGGCGTCGAGGGTGACGACGGCCCTGCGGTCACGGGCGTACAGGCGCGGATGGTCGGCGACGTAGACGACCACGAGCAGCAGCGCGGCGAGCGCGGCGGTCACTCCGAGGCCGAGTGCGCGCAGCCCGCACAGCAGCCCGAGGACCAAGGTCACGAAGTAGTAGGCCACTTCCTGGTGCCGCAGCGCGTCGGAGCGCAGCCGCACGATGGACAGCACGCCGAACAGGCCGAACCCGAGGGCGAGACCGCCGCCCCTGCCGACTTCGCCGAGCGCGGCGACGACCGCGAACAGGGCGACGTTCAGGGCGAGATAGGCGGGCACCAGCTCACGGCTGCGGTGCCGCGGGTAGAAGATGCCGAAGGTCAGCAGGGCCACGGCCAGCAGGTCGAGGCCGAGATGGGCGCCGAGCCCGACCACGGGTGGGAGGTTGTCCATGGCCCTCACGCTAGGGACGGCCGGGTTAAGGCCGCCCCCAGGGACGGTTAACGATCCCCGGAACCGTTGCGCCCACGGGGCCCCTCTCTGTCGTAGGTCCGCACTATTCTCAGTTCGTTGCACACATACCGGGGGAGGGTGGCGCGACATGGAGGGAATGCAGAGCATCGGGGCGTATCGACTGCTCGGCCGGCTCGGGGCGGGCGGCATGGGCGAGGTGTATCTGGCGCGTTCGGAGCGGGGGCGCACGGTCGCCGTGAAGGTGGTGCGCGAGGAGCTCGCGGCGCAGGAGGAGTTCAGGAGCCGGTTCCGCCAGGAGGTGGCGGCGGCGCGCAGGGTCGGCGGCGCGTGGACGGCTCCGGTGCTCGACGCGGACACGGACGCGGACGTCCCGTGGGTGGCGACGGGGTACGTGGCGGGGCCCAGCCTCCAGCAGGTCGTCTCGCACGACTACGGCGCGCTGCCGGAGCGTTCGGTGCGGGTCCTCGCGGCCGGTCTCGCGCACGCGCTGAAGGACATCCACGCGGCGGGCATCGTGCACCGCGACCTCAAGCCGTCGAACGTGCTGATGACGATCGACGGGCCGCGGGTCATCGACTTCGGGATAGCGCGGGCGCTGGAGACGCTGGCCGACGGGGGTCTTACGCGCACGGGGGCGCTCGTCGGCTCGCCCGGTTTCATGGCACCGGAGCAGGTGCGCGGCGACCGGATCACTCCGGCGTGCGACGTGTTCTGCCTGGGCTCGGTGCTCGCGTACGCGGCGTCGGGACAGCTCCCGTTCCGTACGTCGAACAGCGGGGTGCACGCCCTGATGTACCGGATCGCGGAGGAGCCGCCGGACCTCGCGGGGCTTCCGGAGGGCCTCCAGGACCTCGTGCGTGACTGTCTGCGCAAGCGTCCGGAGGACCGGCCCTCGCTCGACGCGATCCTGGAGCTGACCGGGGCCGAGGGCACGCTGGGCGACGGCGGCCGCACCCGCGACCCGTGGCTGCCGGGCGCCCTCGTGGCACAACTCGCGCGGCACGCGGCGAAGTTGCTGGACACGGAGAACCCGGAGCGCACGGCCGCGGTGGCGCGGCCCGCGCCACCGCCCGACCCTCCGGAAACGCCGGAGCCCGCGACCCCGCCGCCACCCGGGCCACCGGCCCCCGCCGCGCCCGCTCCCCCGCCTCCCGGCACCCCCGGCTCCGCCCCGCTGAACCATCTGCCGACGGTGGTCTCGCACGGGACACCGCCGCCGCCCGCGCCCACCCCGCCGTACGGGCATCCGCAGGGCCCCTGGGGTCCGACGCCGGCCTACGGGCCGCCGCCGCCCGAGCCGCCGCCGCGCCGCAATCGCTCCACGCCCGCCCTGATCGCCGTCGCGCTGATCGTGGCCATCGGGGCGGGGGGCTCGGTGTACGCGCTGATGAACGGCGACGGCAAGCCCACGGGCCGCGCCGACGACAAGGTGTCCCCGTCCTCCGCCGCGCCCGCGGCCGACGACACGGCCGCCGACACCGACTCCGGGGAGCCGTCCTCCGCCTCGCCCCGGGAGGAGTCCCCGCGGTCCGCCGCCGCGGGCGACATCCCCGCCGGGTTCCTCGGCACGTGGGAGGGCGCGATCGACAACGCGTCGGGGCACCACCCGCGCAGCATCACGCTCCGGCAGGGCTCCGAGGGCGACCCGGTGTTCTCGCTGACGGCGGACGGCTACCAGAAGAACGGCGATCCGTACCACTGCGTGTTCGAGGGCCGCCTGGAGTCGGCGACGTCGTCCACGGTCCGGATAGGGCCCACGGACCCGACCACGGCGGAGCCCGCGGACGCCTGTCGGCCGGGCGAGTCCAGCACGATCACGCTCACCGGCGACGGCCGCCTGGAGCGCGTCATGTCGGGCGACGGAAAGCCGCTGACGTACGACAAGGCGAGCTGACGCGCCAAGAGAAGGGCGAGAAACGCGAACGCCCCGGCCCGCCGCAGCGGACCGGGGCGCCGAAGCCCGGGAGGGCCTACAGGAACGAGTTGACCTCGATCGTCTCGTCGCGGCCCGGGCCGACGCCGATCGCGGAGATCGGGGCGCCGGACATCTCCTCGAGCGCCTTGACGTAGGCCTGCGCGTTCTTCGGGAGGTCCGCGAAGGTCTTGGCCTTCGTGATGTCCTCCGACCAGCCCGGCAGGTACTCGTACACCGGCTTCGCGTGGTGGAAGTCGGTCTGCGAGTACGGCAGCTCCTCGACGCGCTTGCCGTCGATCTCGTACGCGACGCAGACCGGGATCTGCTCCCAGCCGGTGAGCACGTCGAGCTTCGTCAGGAAGAAGTCGGTGAGGCCGTTCACGCGGGTCGCGTAGCGGGCGATGACCGCGTCGAACCAGCCGCAGCGACGGTCACGGCCGGTGGTGACACCGCGCTCGCCGCCGATCCGGCGCAGGTCCTCGCCGTCCTGGTCGAACAGCTCGGTCGGGAACGGGCCGGCGCCGACACGGGTCGTGTACGCCTTGAGGATGCCGATGACGCGGCTGATCTTCGTCGGGCCGACGCCGGCGCCCGTGCAGGCGCCGCCCGCGGTCGGGTTCGACGAGGTGACGAAGGGGTACGTGCCGTGGTCGATGTCGAGCAGCGTGCCCTGGCCGCCCTCGAACAGCACGACCTTGTCGTCCTCGAGCGCGTTGTTGAGGATCAGGGTGGTGTCGGCGACGTAGCCCTTGATCTTGTCCGCGTAGCCGAGGAGCTCCTCCACCACCTGCTGCGCCTCGATGGCGCGGCGGTTGTAGAGCTTCGTGAGCAGCTGGTTCTTGACCTCGAGGGCCGCCTCGACCTTCTGGGTGAGGATCGACTCGTCGTAGAGGTCCTGGACGCGGATGCCGACGCGGTTGATCTTGTCCGCGTACGTCGGGCCGATGCCGCGGCCGGTGGTGCCGATCTTGCGCTTGCCGAGGAAGCGCTCGGTCACCTTGTCCACGGTGACGTTGTACGGCGTGATGATGTGAGCGTTGCCGCTGATCAGCAGCTTCGACGTGTCGACGCCGCGCTCGTTCAGACCGCTCAGCTCGGAGAGCAGGACCGACGGGTCGACGACGACACCGTTACCGATGACCGGCGTGCAGTCCGGGGAGAGGATCCCGGAAGGGAGGAGATGCAGCGCGTACTTCTGGTCGCCTACGACGACCGTGTGACCGGCGTTGTTGCCGCCCTGGTAGCGCACCACATAGTCCACGGATCCACCGAGCAGGTCGGTGGCCTTTCCCTTGCCTTCGTCACCCCACTGAGCACCGAGCAGCACAAGTGCGGGCACAGGCGTACACCCCTTCCGGGCGGGGCATGTCCAAGGTCAGGGGCCGTTGCCGCGGCGGTGCGGCGAGCCTTCGTAAGCCTTGGGGTGCCCCGGAATAGACGAAGCCCCTGGCGCAATAGCGCAAGGGGCTCTTGCACAAAGATGCTACCCGAGGAAGCGAGGCAAGGCCGAGGTGGCGGCTTTGGACCATCCATCTGACCGTACGGACGGCGCGAGCGAGGGGCTGTCGCGGCAGCTTCTGGTGATCGTCGATCCGCTCGCGATGCGCGCCGACGGGGAGTCCGTGCGCATCGCCAAGGACGTCCTGTGCGCGGGTTCGACGGCGAAGGTGTGTCTCCCGGACGGCCCGGCGGAATTCGCGAAGGCGCTGGCCAAGCGGGGTGCGCGGCGGCCCGTGGTGATCGGCGACGACCGGGCGCTGCTGCGGGCGGTGACGCTGCTGCACCGGGAGCGGGAGCTGGCGGGCGCGGTGTTCTCGATGGTGCCGGTGGGCGCCGCGGTGTCGCTGGCCCGCTCGCTCGGGGTGCCGGGCGGCCCGGTCGCGGGGGCGCGGGCCGCGCTCGACGGGACGGAGCGCCGGCTCGATCTGCTGGTGGACGACAGCGACGGGGTGGTGCTCGGCGGCCTGTCCATCCCGCCGGTCGCCGACGGCGCCGGCGCGCGGTCGGCGGGGCAGCCGTGGTGGCGGGCGTGCGGGGCGCTGGTGCGGGGGCTCGCGGCGCGCTCGCCGCGGGGCGGTGAGCCGGAGGACGCGGGTCCCGCGCGGCTGCGGATCGAGGCGGACGGCGCGACGCTCGTCGACCTGGACCAGCCGGTGCGCGGGGTGTCGGTGCGGCCGTCGGCGGGCGACGGGCTCGCGCGGGTGGAGGTGCGGCGGACGGCGGAGGAGCCGGTGTGCGTACGGGCCCGGACGGTCACGGTGACCGGCGCCGACTTCCGGTACCGGGCCGACCAGGTGACGATCGGGGGGCCGGTGCGCAGGCGGACGTGGTCGGTGCGGCGGGAGGCGTGGTCGCTGGCGCTGCCCTGACCGGGCGCGCCGAGGGGCTCAGCCGTCGAGGCCCAGCGTCTTGCGGTGTTCGCGCCAGCGTTCCATCAGGTCGGCCAGCTCCACCTGGACGAACTCGAAGAAGGCCAGCGTCTCGCCGATGCGTCGGCCCGCCGGGGTGTCGGCTCCGAGGCTGTCGACGCCCTCGCGCAGGGAGTCCTCCCAGCGCTTCAGCACGCTGTCGCGGTTGGTCAGCGCCTCGTACCACTGGTTGCTGTGCACCCGGAAGAGATCGCGCCGCGTGCCGGGCTCGCGCTCGCGCGAGACCATGTGCTGCTGGGTGAGGTAGCGCACCGCCCCGGAGATCGCGGCGGGGCTGACCTGGAGCCGTGTGCCCAGCTCGGCGGAGGTGAGGGCGCCGGAGTCGGAGGCGAGCAGGGCCGCGAAGACCCGTGCGGGCATCCGCGTCATGCCGGCCTCGACGAGCTGTGCGGCGAACCGCTCGACGAACCGGGACCTGGCCTCGTCGGCCGCCCGCTCGTCCGTCCCGTCGGCGCCCCGCGTACTCATGTCCCGATCATCTCCCCTGGCCCGGTCTGCGACGCCAGTTTATACGCTTCCTTAACTTCACAAATTTGTGAAGTCCGCGTAGCTTCAGAATCATGACGAAGGCAATCACGGTCTCCGGACTGCACAAGTCGTTCGGCAGGACCCACGCGCTCGACGGACTCGACCTGGACGTCGAGGCCGGCGAAGTGCACGGCTTCCTCGGTCCGAACGGGGCCGGGAAGTCCACCACCATCCGCGTCCTGCTCGGACTGCTGCGCGCCGACTCCGGCGCCGTCCAGCTGCTCGGCAGGGACCCGTGGACGGACGCGGTGGAGCTGCACCGCAAGGTCGCGTACGTGCCCGGCGACGTGACGCTGTGGCGCAACCTCAGCGGCGGCGAGGTCATCGACCTCTACGGGCGGCTGCGCGGCGGCCTCGACAAGAAGCGCAAGGCCGAGCTGATCGAGCGCTTCGAACTCGACCCGACGAAGAAGGGCCGCACCTACTCCAAGGGCAACCGGCAGAAGGTCGCCCTCGTCGCCGCCTTCGCCGCGACCGACATCGACGTACTGATCCTCGACGAACCCACCTCCGGGCTCGACCCGCTGATGGAGGACGTCTTCCAGTCCTACGTCGAGGAGGCCGCGCGCGAGCACGGGCGGACGGTGCTGCTGTCCTCGCACATCCTCAGCGAGGTGGAGGAGCTGTGCGACCGGGTCAGCATCATCCGCAAGGGCGTCACCGTGGAGAGCGGTTCCCTCGCCGACCTGCGACACCTGACCCGCACCAGCGTCACCGCCGAACTCGCCGGGCCGCCGAACGGGCTCGCCGACCTCCCCGGCGTCCACGACCTCGACGTGCAGGGCAGGCGGGTGCGGCTCCAGGTCGACACCGACAAGCTCGACGCCGTCCTGCGCTCCCTCACCGGGTCCGGCGTGCGCTCGCTGACCAGCACCCCGCCCACCCTGGAGGAGCTGTTCATGCGGCACTACCAGGACGACGTGCGCGCGCCCGAAGCGGCGGTGGCCCGATGACGACCCTCGCGAGCGGCAACCGCTACGTGTCACGGTCCGGCGGCGCGCGGCACCTCGCCGGCACCGGGACCCTGCTCCGGCTGGCCCTGCGGCGCGACCGCGTCATGATGCCCGTATGGATCGCCATCACCGCGGTGATGGTCGTGTCGATGCCGAACTCGCTCGACGCCGTGTGGCCCACGGCCGCCGAGCGGGCCGACATCGCGGCGTCCATGAACACCAACGGCTCGATGCGCGCCATGTACGGGCCGGTCTTCGGGGACTCGCTCGGCGCGCTCACGGCGTGGCGCGCGGGCACCTTCGCCGCCGTCTTCGCCGCGATCATGAGCCTGCTCGTCGTCGTGCGGCACACCCGTGACGAGGAGGAGAGCGGGCGGCAGGAACTCGTGTCGTCGGCGATGGTGGGGCGGCGCGCGCCGCTGACCGCCGCGCTGCTCGCGGCCCTCGTCGGCAACGCGGTGCTCGCGCTGCTCATCACCGGCGGGCTCGCCGCCCAGGGCGGCGCGGGGGCGCTCGCGCTCGGGCTCGCGATCGGCGGCTGCGGCATGGTGTTCGCGACGATGGCCGCGATCGTCGCCCAGTTCACGGAGAGCGCCCGGCTCGCCCGCGGCGCGACGTCCGCGGTGCTCGGTGTGGCCTTCGTGCTGCGGGCCGCGGGCGACTCCGGCACGAACGACGGCTCGTCGCCGCTGACCTGGATCTCGCCGATCGGCTGGGTCGAGAACGTGCGGGCCTTCGCGGACGAGCGGTGGTGGGTGCTCGGGCTGTTCGTCGCCGCCGTCCTGATCCAGGGCGCCATCGGCTACGAGCTGGCCGGGCGCCGCGACATCGGCATGAGCTTCCTGCCGACCCGGCCGGGACCCGCCGACGGCCGTCTCGGCACGGCGGGCGCGCTGGCCTGGCGCCTGCAGCGCGGCAGCGTCATCGGCTGGTCCCTCGGGTTCCTCGCCGCAGGCGTCGTCTTCGGCGGGATGACCGAGGGGGCGGCCGACCTGGTCGGCGACAGCGCGAACACCGTGGAGATCATCGAGCGGATGGGCGGCCACTCCGGGATCACCGACGCCTTCCTCGCCACGATGGTCGGCATGCTCGGGATGGTCGCCGCGCTCTACATCGTGCAGGCGGTGCTGCGGCTGAACGGCGAGGAGACCTCGCAGCGCGCCGAACCGATCCTCGCGAACGCGGTCGGCCGGATCTCCTGGGCGGCGGGCCACCTCGTGATCGCCTTCGCGGGCGCCGCGCTGATCATGCTGCTCGGCGGCCTCGGCCTCGCGCTCGGCTACGGCCAGGAGTTCGGCCCGATCGTCGCCGCCTGCCTGGTCCAGCTCGCCGCGATCTGGACGCTCGGCGGCGTGGCCGTGCTCCTGTACGGGCTGCTGCCGAGGGCCGCCGTCGCCGCGTGGGCCGCGGCGGGCGCGGCCCTCCTCATCGGCTGGATCGGCCCGGCCCTGAAGCTCCCGCAGGCGGTGATGGACGTGTCCCCGTTCGGCCACCTCCCGAAGCTCCCGGGCGGCGCCATGACCTGGCCCCCGGTCGTCGCGGAACTGGCCCTCGCGGCGGTCCTCGTGACGGCGGGCCTGATCGGCCTGCGCCGCCGCGACATGTCCAACTGACCCCGCCGCCCTCTCACAGTTCGACGCGCAGACCCTCCAGGCCCCGGATGACGAAGTTCGGTTTGCGTGGGGGCTCCGACGCGAGGCGCAGCGTCGGTGCCTGCGTCAGCAACGCCCGCATCGACGCCGCCAGTTCGATGCGGGCCAGCGGGGCGCCGATGCAGTAGTGGATGCCCGCCGAGAAGGAGATGTGCGGGTTGTCGGCGCGGGTCAGGTCCAGCCTGTCCGGGGCGGCGAAGACCGCCGGGTCGTGGTTGGCGGAGCCGAAGAGGAGGGCCACCTCCGAGCCGACCGGGAGCGTGGTGCCCGCGACCTCGATCTCGTCGAGCACCCACCGTTCGAAGAGCTGGAGCGGGGTGTCGTAGCGCATCAGCTCCTCGACGGCCGTGGGGACCAGGGAGTGATCGGCGCGCAGGGCGGCGAGCTGCTCGGGGTGGCGGAACAGGGCCCACCAGCCGTTCACGGTCGCGTTCACGGTGGCCTCGTGGCCCGCGTTGAGCAGCAGCACGCAGGTCGAGATCATCTCCTGCTCGGTGAGGCGCGTGCCGTCCTCGTCGTCGTGGGCCGCGATGAGCCCCGAGATCAGGTCGTCGGCGGGCCGGGCGCGGCGCTCGGCGATCAACTCCCGCAGGTATGCGGTGAATTCGAGCGACGCGGTGACCGCGGCCCGCGCCGTCTCCTCCGACGGGTTCAGCTCGTACATCCCGCAGATCGCCGCCGACCAGGGCCGCAGCGGCGCCCGGTCGCCCTCGGGGATGCCGAGCATCTCCGCGATGACCGCCACCGGCAGCGGTTCGGCGACGGCCGTCAGCAGATCGCCGCCCCCGTCGGCCACCAGGCCCGCGACCAGCTCCCCCGCCAGCTTCTCCACGTACGGCTGGAGCCGCCGCACCGTGCCTGGCGTGAACGCCTTCGACACCAAGCGGCGGATCCGCGTGTGGTCCGGCGGTTCGAGGTCGAGCATGCCGTGGTCGTTGAGGGTGTGGAACGGCTCGTGCGCGGCGGGCGGCGCCGTGCGCCCGAAGTCCTCGTGCGCGTACCGGTGCCGGTAGGTGCGCCCGAGCCGCCGGTCGCGCAGGAGCGCCGACACGTCGGCGTGGTGCGGGATCAGATACTGGTTCGACGGCGCGAACCAGTGCACACGCCCCGCCGCCCGCAGCTCCGCGTAGCCGGGATACGGGTCGGCGACGAACTCCGGTGACCAGGGGGCGAACTTCTCGGCGATCGCGTCCATGACCGGACGCTAGCCCCGCTCACCCGGGCGTGACCAGACGTGCCTCGTACGCGAACACCGCCGCCTGCGTCCGGTCCCGCAGGCCGAGCTTCACCAGGACGCGGCTGACGTGCGTCTTGATCGTCGACTCGGCGACCACGAGCCGCTCCGCGATCTCGATGTTCGACAGGCCCTGCGCGATCAGGACCAGCACCTCCGTCTCGCGCTCGGTCAGCTCCCCGTACGCGTCCTGCTGCCGTGCGGCCGGTCCCTTCGCGGACTCCGACAGCTTGGCGAACTCGGTGATCAGGCGGCGCGTCACGGTCGGCGCGAGCAGCGCGTCGCCGCCCGCCACCACCCGTACGCCGTCCGCGAGTTCGCGCGCCGACGCGTCCTTGAGGAGGAAGCCGGAGGCGCCCGCCCGCAGCGCCTGGTACACGTATTCGTCGAGGTCGAAGGTGGTCAGGACGAGGACCTTCGTGCCCGCGTCCGCCGCGACGATCTCCCGGGTCGCCTCGATGCCGTTCAGCTCCGGCATCCGGATGTCCATCAGGACGACGTCAGGGCGCAGCTCGCGGACCTTGGCGACGGCCTCCGCGCCGTTGACCGCCTCGCCGACCACCTCGATGTCCGGCATCGCGTTCAGGAGCACCGAGAAGCCCTCGCGGACCATCATCTGGTCGTCGGCGATCAGCACCCGGATCACGCCGCGTCCTCCGGCTCGCTCCTGCGCGCGTCGACCGGGACGAAGACGGTGACCTCGTACCCGCCGTCGTCCGTGCCGCCCGCCGTCATCTCCCCGCCGAGCATCGACACCCGCTCCCGCATGCCCGTGATGCCGTGCCCCGCGCCGGGCGACGGCTTGACCAGGCCCGTCGACGGACCGTTGACGATCCGCAGCCCCAGGCCCCCGAGCACGTACGACACCTCGACGGCGGCCTGCGAACCGGGCGCGTGCCGCAGCGCGTTGCTCAGCGCCTCCTGCACGATCCGGTACGCCGACAGCTCGACGCCCTGCGGGAGTTCACGGACCGCGCCCGTCACCGTCCTGGTCACGCTCAGGCCCGCGTCCCGCACGTTCTCCACGAGCCGGTCCAGATCGGCGAGCGTGGGCTGCGGGGCGTCCGGCGCCTCGTAGTCCTCCGCCCGTACGACACCGAGGACGCGGCGCAGTTCGGTGAGCGCCGCCACCGCGTTCTCCCGGATCGTGGCGAACGCCTGCTCCAGCTCGGCCGGCGGATTCTCCACCCGGTACGGCGCGGCCTCCGCCTGGATCGCCACGACCGACATGTGGTGCGCCACCACGTCGTGCAGCTCGCGCGCGATGTTCGTGCGCTCCTCCAGGAGCGTGCGCCGGTCCCGCTCGACGGCGGTGACCGTGCGCTCCTGGACGACCTCGCGGCGCGCGCTCCTGTTGACCTGCACGAGCGCGACGATCGCGACGCCGATGCCGGAGAGCACCGCCACGGGGATGGCGATGCCGCCGTCGAGGCCCCCGAAGACCGCAGCGGAGCCCAGCGCGTACAGCGTGGAAAGACCCCACATCCACGCCGCCGTACGCGGCCGGGTGCGCGCCGCGACCACCAGCATCACGACCGTGTGGCCCAGGATGCTGCCGCCCGACCACGGGTAGAGGCCGTCGCTCGTCGCCCACACCAGGACGGGCGCCACCGCGAGGGAGAGCCACCAGGCGAGGACCGGCCGCAGCAGGGTGAGCGCCACGGGGACCGAGACCATCAGACCGGCGACGAGCGCGAAGACGCTGTCGTCGAGGGCGCCGTAGCTCGCCATGCCCGTGATCAGGGTGAACGCGGCCAGGGTGAGGACGACGGCGTGCGGCAGCAGGCCCAGGTGCCGGCGCAGGCGCTCCGGGACCAGCTGGGCCCACGGTCCGTCCATCGCCGCCCTGGGCAGCGGCCGGTACGCCCGCACGTCCCGGAAGAGGTCCTCGCGCAGCCCCCGCAGCGCCGACTTGGCGAGACTGAACTCAGGGCTGTGCTCGCGCGGGCCCTGGATGATGGTCGTGTCGGTCATGGCATTCACGGTAGGCCGCGGGGGTGCGGGGCCGCGTCCGCACGGAGAAGGGTTCGCGGGCGTCCGCCTCAAGTACTACGGCCCGACCGCCGGGCGCTCACCACGCCAGCTGAGCCAGCTCCTCGGCGACCACGGCGCAGGCGTCCGCGGCCGGGTCGATCAGCGGGAAGTGGCCGACGTCCTCCAGGAACGTGACGCCCACGACCTCGCCGGCCTTCGCCGCCGCGTCCGCGTACGCCTCCGCGAGCGCGAACGGCACGGTGGTGTCCGTACGGCCCTGGACCACGGTCGTCGCGACGCCCGTCGGCAGCAGCTCAGCCGGGTCCGCGTACGGCCGCCGCTCGTCGAACAACTCCCGCATCCTGCCGAGCAGTTGCACGCACGCGCCGCCGCACACCCCCAGCTCCTCGGCGAGCGTGAAGCCGACCAGCGGGGCCAGGGCGACGACGCCGCGCAGCGCCGCCGAGTTCGGGGTGCGCCACGGGGCGCCCTCCGGCAGCACGTGCCGGGCGCCCGCCCACAGCGCGAGCTGGCCGCCCGCCGAGTGTCCCGTCACGACGGTGCGGCGCGGGTCGGCGGACGGCAGGTGCTCGGAGACGAGCTCCGGCATCGCGTCGAGCGCGGCGGCGACATCGTCGAACGTCTCCGGCCACCGCCCGGCAACAGGCCCCTCCGCCCCCTGGTGAGGCACGGAACTCCCCCTCCGATACTCCACATTGGCGACGGCGAAGCCGCGCCGGGCGAGGAAGTCGCAGAACGGCGTCATGTACTGCCGGTCGTACGGGGCCCGCCACGCGCCGCCGTGCAGCACCACGACCAGCGGGGCCGCGGTCGACGCGTCCCTCGGGGCGTAGAAGTCGACGATCTGATCCGGGTGATCGCCGTACGCGGCGCTGACGTCCGGCTCCACCGCGGGATGCGAGAAGGCCGACGCCTCCTCGGCCGCCTCGCGGGTGGCGCCGGACTGGTCGGGGTCTGGCATGCTCCAACCTCTCGACATCGTGCGGAACTTGTCGAAATACGAACGAACCGTCCGGGAGCCGGTCGGTTACGGGTATGCGGACGCTACCAGGCCCGTGACGTGCGTCAACACGTACAGTGACCGCGCAAACGGTTCGTTCGTGCCGTTACCCTGTCGGGCATGACCGGCAACCCGAGCCAGGCGCCCGAACCCGGCACGCTCCGTCCCGGCGGGCGGACCGCCCGTGTCCGCGCGGCGGTCCTCGAGGCGGCGGGCGACGTCCTGGCGGAACACGGCTTCGACCGCCTCGACCTGGCCGATGTCGCGCGGCGCGCGGACGTCGGCAAGACGACGGTGTACCGGCGGTGGGGCACGCCCACGGGTCTCGTCACCGACCTCCTCGACCACATGGCCCAGGAGTCCGTCCCGCGCACCGAGACGGGCACGCTCCACGGCGACCTGACCGCCAACGCCCACCTCGTCCACCGCACCCTCTCCGACCCCCGCCAGGGCCCCCTCTTCCGCGCGGTGATCGCGGCGGCCACCTGCGACCCGCGCACGGCGACGGCCCTCTCCCGCTTCTACGAGGTACGGGTGGCGGAGTGGGCGCCGTGCGTGGAGGCGGCGGTGACCCGCGCGGAACTCCCTCCGGGCACGGACCCGTCCAACGTCATCCGCGCGGTCTCGGCCCCCCTGTACTACCACCTCCTCACAACCGGCACGCCTCCCACGGAAGCGGACGCGGACCGCGCGGTGGCGGCGGCTGTGGCGGCGGGGGTGGCGGGGGTGTTCGTGGTGGGGTGAGGTGGGCTACGGGCAGCTCTGGCTTGGCCGGTTGAGGACGTGGCCGATCGCTGCCGCGACGTCGTCGGCGGATTCGGTGGGGCGGTAGGACGTCTCCGTCCATGCCCGCCCGTTCGACACCCACACGCTCGGCAGGCGAAGGGCGTGGGCGCCGCCGATGTCGGCGTGCGGCGAGTCTCCGACGACCCAGGCGCCGGAGAGCGTGACCCCGGCGATGTCTCCGGCCGCCCGGAAGATCTCGGGCTCCGGCTTCTTGTGCCCGACGCTCTCGGAGACGGCCCAGCCCTGCACGAGCCGGTCGAGCCCCGTGTTGACGATCTTCGCTTCCTGCTGCCTGGTGCCGCCGTTGGTGACGATCACGGGCGTCCAGCCGGATGCGCGCGCCCTGTTCAGGGCGTCACGTACGGAATCGTCGAGGACCACGTACCGGGCACCGCCGTCGTCGAGCAGTGCGTGGATGGCGGAGGCGGGGACCGTCTCCCGGTACCGGTCGATCAGAGCCGCGGCGACGTCGTGACGCGCGGCGTAACCGTGGGCGTCCAGCTCGATGACCCGGTCGAGGTCGGCGCACGGCAGGCCGTGGTCGGCCAGCAGCGCCCTGACCGAGGCACGGAACGCCGCGTCCCGGTCTACGAGGGTGTTGTCCAGGTCCAGCATCAGCAACGGCATACCCGAAGTAGACCAGGGGCTCCGCCCATCGGAGGGGTTCGGTTCCGGTACGGGTCCGGCGTGCGCCGCTTGGCCTTTACGGGGGCCAGTCACATCCCACCACCCGCCCTCCGGGGGGGCGTCGGACCCCCCACGGTGAACGGCAGAACCACCTGGGCAACGGCCCGCCCATCCAGGGGGCGCATCGGTCCGACGTGCACTGGCGCGCTCGACCATCGGCACAACGCCACATGTGGTGCGGCCAGACCACCCCCACCCGCGCGTCGGCCCGCACATGGGGATGGCCCACCCGGGCCACCAACGCCTGCGGGGCACGGCAGTCCTTCCGGCCCCCGCCTACATCCCATCACCCGCCCCCTCCTGGGGCATCGGCCTTACGGAGTGCCGCAACGGTCATGGTCCGCCGCGCGCGCATTGAGCGGCAGGGTGGGCAAGGCGCCGCGGAATGGAACGCCGCGTCAGGCCCCGCCACGGTAAGCGGCGAACCCCGTGGGCATCGGCCCACGTACGCGTACGGTCGGCCGAACACCAGACACCCCGACACGGCGCCGTACCAACGCCTTTACGAGGCACGGCAGTACCTCCGGCTCCCGCCCACTCGGGGTGCCGTCCTGGCGGCAGCTGCTCCACCGCCGGTAGAGGCCCCCGCTTTGGCCCGCGGTTCAACGCGCCTGCCAAGGCGGCAAGTTGGCGAGTCCGTTGCGCCCGGCACCGAGGTCGTGGCCGACCACAGTCGAGGTCCGCGGCCCGGAGCTGCGTGCGGGAAGCGGATGGCGGCAACACAGGAAAGCGCAGGCCACCGGCGCCGACTCCCGGGCGCCCCAGGCACGGGGGCCGAGCCCCCCGGGAGGGGGCGGGTGGGTGGGAGATGGGCGGGGACCGGGGACCGGCGGGCGGATGGCCACGCGGTGCGGGGGGGGCGGGGCCGGAACCCGGGGGTGTGGGACCGCGCAGGTCAGGGAGGCGCGGCATGAGTCGGACCCCGGAGATGCGCAACCGTGCGGGACGGCGTACTCGCGGTGCGGGCAGGCCAAGCGACGTCGCGCGCCGGGGGCAGGGTCCGGCCCCCGGTGGACGTGGCGGAGGGACGTCTGTGGAGGGCGTTCGCCGGCGAGGCCAGAGCACGGGCCTGGCCCCGGTGGGCTCCACCAGGTCGGACTCCCACCCGGCCCCACCCACGGGGGCCGAGCTCCCGGAGGGGGCGGGTGGGTGGGAGATGAGCGGGCACCGGGGCCCCGGACCCGGCAGGCGGGCGGGCATGCGGGACTGGAGGCGCGAGGCCAGGGCCCGGCGGGGCGTGAGCCCGATCAGGAGCAGTCCGGCTGGGAGCGCCTGCGAGGGGCGGTCCGGCGGGGCCCGGGCCCCGCCCCGGTGGACCCCAGCCGTGTAGGGGCCCACGGGGGCCGAGCCCCCGGAGGGGGCGGGTGGGTGGGAGAGGGGCGGGGGCCGGGGCCCCGGACCCGATGGGCGCGAGGGGGCGGCGGGGGCGGAGGCCGTACGCCTCCGGAGCCCACCACGGCGTCAAGGCACGGCCCCCGCCGGGACGGCCCCGGTCCTACGAGAGTTCCCGGCCCAGCACTCCCGCCGCCCGTTCCACATCCGCGAAGGACAGGTACAGGGGCGTGAAGCCGAAGCGGAGGATGTCGGGGGCGCGGAAGTCGCCGACGACGCCGGCCGCGATGAGGCGGGTCATGACCTCCCCCGCGTCGGCGCAACGGAGCGCCACCTGGCTCCCTCTCTCCCCTCGCTCGACCGGGGTCACGGTCTCGACCCTGCCCCCGGCAACGTACGCCTCGACGCACTCCAGGAAGAAGTCCGTCAGCGCGAGCGACTTCGCGCGCACCGCGTCGATCGAGACGTCGGGGCGCGACCAGACGTCGAGCGCCGCTTCGAGCGCCAGCATCGACAGGATGTCCGGCGTCCCGACCCGCCCCCGCACGACCCCGTCCGCCGCCTCGTACGTCGACCGCATGCCGAACGGCTCGGCGTGCGAGTTCCACCCCGGAAGCGGCGAGTCGAAGGCCGCCTGGTGTTCCCGTCGCACGTACAGGTACGCCGGTGAACCCGGCCCCCCGTTCAGGAACTTGTACGTGCAGCCGACCGCGAGGTCGACCCCGTGCGCGTCGAGTCCGACCGGCAGCGCGCCCGCGCTGTGGCACAGGTCCCACACCGATATCGCGCCCGCCGCACGGATCGCCGCCGTCAGCGACGGCAGGTCGTGCAGGCGTCCGGTGCGGTAGTCGACGTGGTTCAGGAGCACCGCCGCCGTCCGTGACGACAGCGCGCCCGGCACCTCGCCGGGTTCCACCGCCCGTACCGAACACCCCGTCATCCGGGCCGCGGAGGCGGCGATGTAGCCGTCCGTGGGGAACGTCGCCGCGTCGACCAGGATCTCGTCCCGCCCGGCCTCGGGACCGCCCGCGAGCCGCACCGCGCCCACAAGTGCCTTGAAGACGTTGACACTTGTGGAGTCGCCGACCACCACCTGCCCGTCGGCCGCGCCCACCAGCGGGGCGATCCGGTCGCCGATCCGCTCGGGCGCCGTCCACCACCCCGACTCCGTCCACGAACGGATCCGCAGCTCGCCCCACTGCCGCCGCACGACGTCCTCGACCCGGCCCGGCACGTTCGCGGGCAACGCGCCCAGGGAGTTTCCGTCGAGGTAGACGACACCCTCGTCGAGGACGAAGTCGCCGCGCACGGACGCCAGTTGGTCGGAAGCGTCCAGTTCCTTCGCCCGCTCGTACAGGTCAGACATGGGACCTCGCCGTCCACAGCTCGGGGAACACGTTCTTCTGCGCCCGCTTCTCCAGCCACGCCACCCCGGCGGAGCCACCGGTGCCCGCCTTGGCGCCCATGGCGCGCCTCGTGGCCACCAGATGGTCGTTGCGCCAGCGCCACACCAGCTCGGCGACGTCCGTCAACGCCTCGCCGAGCCGCGCGAGTTCGTCGTTCTCGTCGCCCGCGTACAGGCGCGTCCACACCGCCTCGACCTCCGGCGACGGCTCGTACTTCTTCGACACGTCACGGTCGAGGACCGCGCGCGGCACCGGATGCCCGCGCCGGGCGAGCAGCCGCAGCACCTCGTCGTACAGGCTCGGCTCGTGCAGTGCCTTCTCCAGCTCGGCGTGGACGCGGGGCGCGCCGCGGTGCGGCACCAGCATCGACGCCGACTTGTCGCCGAGCAGGAACTCCATCCGCCGGTACATCGCCGACTGGAAGCCGGAGCCCTCGCCGAGCGCGGAGCGGTACGAGTTGAACTGGGCGGGGGTGAGCTGTCCGAGCGGCCGCCACGAGGCGTTGAGCGCCTCCAGCTCCCTGACGGACCGTTTCAGCGCCGCGATCGCCGTCGGTACGTCGTCCGTGCCGAGCGCGCGGGCCGCCGTCTCCCACTCGTGCACGATGACCGTGAACCACAGCTCCATGACCTGGGTCGTGACCAGGAAGACCATCTCGCCGGGGTCGTCCGAGCGGAGGTGCTGGAGGTGGGTGAGGACGTCGGCCTGGACGTAGTCCTCGTAGGGCGTGGTGCCCGCGAAGTCGAGATGCGGGGTGGCGGGCGCCTCTGTGTCGCGCCCCGCCTCGTGATCCGCGTCGTGGGACATCGCTGTCTCCTGTTTTGTACTCCGGGTAGCGGTCCGCCCTGCCGTTACCGACACGGGGCCCCGGTCCCCACGTGCATCCTCCGCAATCGTCCCCGGAAACGGCAACCCGAAAGAAAGGCGCGTGGCGCTTCCTTGGAAGGGCGGTGGTGGGAGACGGGTGGGCCCGCCTGGTCACAATGGACCGGGCGGGCCTGAGACGGCGGAAAACGCTCAGGTCAGCGTCTGCGCGGCGGTCTCCGAGGAGTCCTTGAGGAACTGCGTGCAGCGCTCGTACTCCTCCTGCTCGCCGATGGCGCCCGCGGCCCGCGCGAGGGCGTGCAGGGCGCGCAGGAAGCCGCGGTTGGGCTCGTGCTCCCACGGCACCGGGCCGTGGCCCTTCCAGCCGCTGCGGCGCAGCGAGTCGAGGCCGCGGTGGTAGCCCGTGCGGGCGTAGGCGTACGACTCGACGACGCTGCCGCGCTCGAACGCGTCGTCGGCGAGCTGTGCCCAGGCGAGCGAGGAGGTGGGGTACTTCGCGGCGACGTCCGCGGGTGCCGTGCCGGCCGCGAGCAGCTCGCGGGGCTCCGGGTCGTCCGGGAGCTCGGTCGGGGGCGGACCGCCGAGGAGGTTCTCGTGAAGGTTCATGGGTTCCAGTGTGCCGCGCCCCGGTGGTGATCCGTCGAGCGGCCTGCCCACATGCCGCGGGCCCGGCCCCCACATGCCGCGGGCCCGGCCCCCACAGGGAGGACCGGGCCCGTGAACTGGAAGGACTACTTGATTCGCGTGCCCGTCGAGCGCAGGTTCTCGCAGGCCTGGACGACGCGGGCGGTCATGCTCGCCTCGGCCTTCTTGCCCCACACGCGCGGGTCGTACGTCTTCTTGTTGCCGACCTCGCCGTCGACCTTCAGGACGCCGTCGTAGTTCTCGAACATGTGACCGGCGATGGGCCGGGTGAAGGCGTACTGGGTGTCGGTGTCGAGGTTCATCTTCACGACGCCGTTCTCCAGCGCGGTGTGGATCTCCTCGATCGTCGAGCCGGAGCCGCCGTGGAAGACGAAGTCGAACGGCTTCGAGCCGGCCGGCTGACCGTACTTCGCGGCGACGCCCTCGTTCAGCTCCTTGAGCAGGTCGGGGCGGAGCACGACGTTG
The DNA here is from genome assembly GCF_052245995.1 of Streptomyces sp. SDT5-1. Taxonomy (NCBI): domain Bacteria; kingdom Bacillati; phylum Actinomycetota; class Actinomycetes; order Kitasatosporales; family Streptomycetaceae; genus Streptomyces; species Streptomyces sp. SDT5-1. The sequence goes on from NZ_CM125963.1 coordinate 4,181,999, forward strand.
CCCGGCTTGTAGACGCCGTGCACGTTGCCGAAGGACGCGGCCAGCAGGTAGCGGCCCTTCTCGCCCAGGCCGAGGGCCTCGGCGGTGCGCAGCGCGTCGTCGACCGTGGTGTAGAGGTTGTCGTTGATCTCGTGCGAGACGCCGTCCTCCTCGCCACCGGTCGGCGTGATCTCGATCTCGAGGATGATGTTCGCGGCCTTGGCCTTGGCGAGCAGCTCCTGGGCGATCTCCAGGTTGTCGGTCAGCGTCTCGGCCGAGCCGTCCCACATGTGGGACTGGAAGAGCGGCAGGCCGCCGGCCTCGACGCGCTTCTGCGAGATCGCGAGCAGCGGGCGCACATAGCCGTCCAGCTTGCCCTTGGGGCAGTGGTCGGTGTGCAGCGCGATCTTGTTGCCGTAGCGGGCGGCCGCCACGTGCGCGAACTCGGCGAGCGCCTCGGCGCCCACGACCATGTCCTTCACGCCCTGGCCCGAGAGGTACTCGGCGCCACCGGTGGAGATCTGGATGATGCCGTCGGACTCGGCCTCGGCGAAGCCCTGAAGCGCGGCGTTCAGGGTCTGCGTCGACGAGACGTTGATGGCCGGGTAGGCGAACTTCCCCGCCTTGGCCCGGTCGAGCATCTCGTTGTACTGGTCCGGGGTTGCGATGGCCATCTGCCGTCTCCTCGTAAAGCGCGGGTTGCGGGGCTCGGGTTGTGGTTCTCGGTGACCCTCACCAAGCGTCAAGGGGTGACATCATCGTCGACCCCATCTTTCCAGACTTGTGCGAATGCTCCAGCCCGGCGAAGGTCCCGAAGGACGCGGGGCTCAGTCCAGGCCGAGCTCGTCCTTCGAGAAGGCGAAGAGGTACGGCACCCCGGCGCCCTCGGTGATCTTCTCGGCGGCGCCGGTGGCCCGGTCCACGATGGTCGCGACGGCGACGACCTCGGCCCCGGCCTCGCGCACCGCCTGCACGGCCTCCAGCGGGGAGCCGCCGGTGGTGGACGTGTCCTCGACGACGAGCACCCGGCGGCCCTTGATCTCCGGGCCCTCCACGCGCTTCTGCAGGCCGTGCGCCTTGGCGGCCTTGCGGACGACGAACGCGTCGAGGCGCTGACCGCGCGCGGCGGCGGCGTGCAGCATCGCCGTCGCGACCGGGTCGGCGCCCATGGTGAGGCCGCCGACCGCGTCGAAGTCGAGCTCGGCGGTCAGGTCGAGCAGCACCTGGCCGACCAGCGGGGCGGCCTCGCCGTCGAGGGTGACGCGGCGCAGGTCGACGTAGTAGTCGGCCTCGATGCCGGAGGACAGCGTCACCTTGCCGTGCACCACGGCCTTGTTCTTGATCTGCGTCAGCAGCGCGTCGCGCACGTCGTTCGTCGTCATGCCTACGAGCTTAAAGGGCGCGTTTTACAGGTGGCGCCAGGTCCAGGTGGTGCTCGCCTCCAGCGGCTCGACCGGGGTGACCAGGCGCGGCGCGGTGTTCAGGCCGTTCGGGGGCCCGGTCTGCGGTTCGACGCAGACGGCCGCGTCCTGCTCGTCGTAGACGACGACCCACTGCTCGGGGCTCTTCACCTCGACCTGGAGGGCGCCGGGCCAGGACAGCGTGACGTCGACGCCGTCGGGCATCCCGAAGCAGTCGTCCCAGGGGCCCCGGGTGGCCTCGATGCGGTTGCCGGTCGGCAGGTGGTCGGCGCCGCGCTCCTCCTGCCAGGCCGGGTCGAAGGCGATCTGCACGCTGGTGCCGCCGTCGGTGACGACCCGGTTGAACCAAGGGTGCCAGCCGAGCTGCGCCGGGAACGAGTCGCCGTACGTCTCGATGCCGAGCGACAGGGTCAGCGAGTCCTCGGCGAGCGAGACGAGCTGCGTGACGCGCCCGCTGTACGGCCAGGGCTCGGCGAGGTCGTACGTGAACGCGGCCTCGGTGCGGGTCTCGCGCGCGGTGGTCCACTCGGTGTTCCTGCCGAAGCCGTGGATGGCGTGCGGCGGCGAGTTCAGCGGCATCTGGTGGACCTCGCCGCCGTTGCGGAACCGTCCTTCCTTGATGCGGCCGCACCACGGCACCATCGGGAAGCAGCCGTACTTCTCGCCCTGTCGCAGCAGCTCGGTGCCGGCGATCTTCAGGCTGCTGATACGGCAGCCGTTGCCCGGCGCCACGGTCACTTCCGCGTCGCCCGCGGTCAGCGTCGTCTCCTGTGTCGTCACGGCTCCCGAGCCTATGCCGGGGACCGCTACCGGCGCCTGCGCAGGGCCCTCCCGACGACGATCGCGGAGGCGAGCGCGACGGCCGCGGCGGGCGCGGCCCAGCGCAGGGTGGCGCTCGTCGTGACGCCCTCGGGCGCGGGCACGGGGGCGTACCGGCCGCGCGGGGGCGCGTGGTCGACCTCCTCCGCGCTGCGGCCGATCATCGTGCGCCGGGCGTGCGCGGCGGCGGGCTCCGCCGGGAGGCCCTCGGGGTCGTCCGTCGCGGCGAGGTCGGTGTCCGGGTCGAGGGACGGGGGCGGGATCTCGGTGTCGAACACGGAGGAGTGGTCGGGGGTGACGTCCAGCGCGTCGTCGAGAGCGTCGTCCAGCGCGTCGTCGGGCGCGGGGCGCTCGATCGGGCTGGTTCCTGTGCCGCCGACCGTGTGGTCGGCGGGGCCTTCGCCGCGCTCCTCGCCGGCCTCGCCCTCGGCGTCCATGTCGGTGTCCGTGTCCGTGTCCGTGTCGGTGTCGGTGTCCGCGCGCATGTCCTCGTCGGGGTCCGAGCCCGGTTCCTGGCCCGTCGCGCCGAGGTTCTCCGCGAAACGGTTCAGCAGGCGGTGCGCCGCCGATGCCACGGCCTCGCGCGGCAGTTCGGCGACCCGGCCGTCGCCCGCGCCCGTACCGGAGAAGGAGACGGCGGAGCCGCCCGCCGCCGCAGCGACCCGGGCGGTCAGGGAGAACGTCACGGCTCCGGAGCCGCGGGCCTCGGTGCCGTCGCCCGACAGGGCGAAGGAGCCGTCCGCCGACTGCGTCACGCTGACGCTGCCGCGATACGTGATGGTGTGCCCGCCGATGCGGACCTTCAGGCGGCCTCCGCCACCGGAGGCGTCGCGCTGGAAGCCGGGCAGGGCCCGGTCGACGCGTTGGGGATCGCAGAGCACCGCCCGCAGTGACTCCGCCGGAACCGGAACGAACACCTCATGCTCCATGCTGCCGAGCCTAGCGACCCCGTCGCTCACGTGTACCCCCTTCCCGGCCGCGGGTCGTACTTTCCGGCCCGCCGGGGCCCGCCCCAGGGGCCCAGCCTGATCCGTCGGAAGGGCCCTAGTCCCCGAACCGCGGATGCACCAACGTCGACGGCGCGTGCCCCTCGCCCGGCCGCGGCACCCGCCCCGCGGCCGGTGCCTGCGGAAGGGTCCAGCCCGCCAGCACGTAGCCGACGCCCTTCTCGCCTTCGCCGCCCCGGTACGCCACCAGGTGCAGGCCCGCCGAGCGCACCGTCGCGGACGCCGTGTCCAGGGCCTGCCCGCCGCCCGCCACCCGCACCGCGAGGCGCCCCCGGTCCGTGAGGACCCTGCCCACCAGGCCGTAGAACTCCTGCGAGTACAGCTTCGTGCTCGCCGCGCTGCCGGGGTCGGGCAGATCGCACACCACCACGTCGTACGGCGCCGCCCGCGGGGCGCTCCGCAGCCACCCGAACACGTCCCCCGTCACCACCCGCACCCGCGGATCCGCCAGCGACCGCCCGTTCATCGCGGTGAGACCGGGATCCGTGCGCGCGAGCCGCACCACCTCCCGGTCGGGGTCCACGACGTCGACGCGGCGCACGCCCCGGTGCCGCAGCACCTCGCGGGCCGCGAGCCCGTCGCCGCCGCCCAGGATCAGCACCCGCGCCCGCGGCCCCCCGCTCATCGCCGGGTCGACGAGCCGCCGGTGGGGGCGGCCCCCGTCGCGCCCGTCCGCCCGCAGCCTGCCGTCGAGGAAGAGCGCGCCGGGCCGGTTCCCGCCGCCCGTGAGCACCACCTCCTGCACCCCGCTCTGCACGGCGACCCGGACGTCCGCCCCGAACAGCGCGTGCCGCGCCGCCCGCTCGAAGTCGTCGACCAGCACCCAGGACGTCGCCAGCACCCCGAGCACCGTCACGTTCGCGACGATCAGCAGCCAGCGGGCCCGCCGGCTCAGGTCCCGCCGGAACAGGCCGAGCACCAGCACCGCGCCCGCCAGCGCGTTGATCGCCCCCGTGAGCAGCGCCCCCGTCAACTGCCCGAGCAGCGGCAGCAGAAGAAAGGGGAAGGCGAGACCGCCGACCAGTGCCCCCACATAGTCCGCCGCGAACAGGTCCGCGACCGCGCCGCCCGCGTCCTGCCGCCTGATCCGCTGGATCAGCACCATGAGCAGCGGCACTTCCGCCCCGATCAGCACCCCGATCGCCAGCGAGAACGCGACGAGCAGCCAGCGCGGCCCCTCCGCCCAGGCCCCGCCCCAGTCCCCCGTCCACGCGAACACCGCGTACAGGGTCATCGCACTGCACCCGCCGACCAGCGCGAGCAGCGCCTCGATCATCCCGAAGCCCACCGCCGCCCGCAGCCGCAACCGCTTCGCGGCCAGCGAGCCGAGCCCCATCGCGAACACCATGACGGACAGCACGACGGACGCCTGGGTGACCGAGTCGCCCATCAAGTACGAGGCCAGCGCCACCAGTTCGAGCTCGTAGACGAGCCCGCACGCCGCGCACACGAAGACGCCCACGAGGACGAGGAAGCGGCCGGTGCCGGGCTTCACCGGAAGCGGGGACCGGACCGGGCCGCCCAAGGACCTGGGGCCTGAAGCAGGTGCGGGCGCGTGCGGTTCGATCACGCCTGGAACGCTACGTCACGGTTTGACTCCGTCCAGTCACCCACACGTGTGGAACCCGCGGACCGCAGGCATACCGTCACCTGCGACGCTCCCCACCTCGACCGCACGCGACCGTCCGCGACCGCACGCGACTAGAGCGCGGCGGCCACCGGCATCCGCGCCCCCACCCGGGTCCGGGTGGCGACGAGCTGGCCGTCCTGCGGATACGCGTGCCACGTACGCCAGTGCACCTGACCCTCGTACCGCTGCGCCAGCATCGCGGTGAACGCGTGCGGGCTGCCGGGGAAGACACCCGCGAGCCCGTTCGGATGGTCGGCGACGAGCGCGAGCAGCTCCTGCGCACGCCCCGCGAATTGACCCGCCGTCAAATGCTCGACACGGGCCGCGAACTCGTACTCCCAGTCGCCGAGCCGCTTGGCGACACCCAGCGGCAGCGGGGTGCTGCTGCCGGGGATGCACGCCACGGTCTCCGAACAGGTGCCGCGCTCCTCCTCCAGCAGGACCTGGTGGGAGGCGCCGAGCAGCCTCAACTGAAGCCTGGCGTCGTCGATGTCGAGGTCGAGCGTGGCCAGGGCGGGCAGGGGCTCCCGGCCGAGGGCCCAGGCCAGATCGGCGGCGCTCGTATCGGTGTAGGCGGTGTTCAGGGTCGTGAGCATGGGTCGGCTCCGCTAGCACGCAAAGGGAGGTGTGGCCGGCTGGATCAAAGGGGCCGGCTCGTGCCCACGCGAACGCGATAACTACGTAGAACGAGGGCTGCGTTGACGGTTAAAGGGAATCATGGGGGGATGCACCGCCACAGCGTTTTTACCCAACTTCGGAGGGTTTCCATCCCCCCGAGGGCAGCTCAGCTCAACTGTTCAACTTTCGCGAGCACCTTTCGCGCCCGGCGCACAACCTCCGGGGGCACACCCGGACAAACGTGCGGCCCACGCGGACCGACTGCCCCGTGTCAGTCGCCTCCGCGCGGGCCGGACACCCGAACCGATCCGAACCGTCAGCTGCCGCCCCCGCAGCCACCCCCGCCGCCGCACGACGAGCCGCCACCGCACGACGACCCACCGCACGAGTGGCCACCACCGCACGAATGACCGTGATGCCCACCGGAGTCCCCCGACGACGAGGACGAACAGCCGTACCCGCCACCCGTCGCGGCGCCACCACCGGCCCACCAGCTGCTCTTCGCGCGCCGGTCCTTCTTCCTGAGCGAGGTGCTGGGCGACCGCCCACTGCCACCCGCCTTCGCCGTACCGAGCACGATGGCGACGACCAGCACCACGAAGACCACGATGAAGAACACACCCATCACCGGCCCTCCCTTCTCTTCCCCCGTGTCCCCCGAGGGGCCGCCCCGTGCGGGCGTGACAGGGGAATGCCCCCGCCCACGGCGGGCCAAGCAGGAGTTGAGGAACTCCAGAGGTTCGGCGCACGATGACCCGCATGACCTCCAGCGCACGCCCCCTCCTCAACCGCCGCCTCGCCGAGTTCGGGACCACGATCTTCGCCGAGATGTCCGCGCTCGCCGTCAAGACCGGCGCCATCAACCTCGGCCAGGGCTTCCCCGACACCGACGGCCCCGAGCAGGTGCGCGAGGCCGCCGTACGGGCGCTGCGCGAAGGCCACGGCAACCAGTACCCGCCCGGCCCCGGCATCCCCGAGCTGCGCACCGCCGTCGCCGACCACCAGCGGCGCCGCTACGGCATGGAGTTCGACCCCGACCGCGAGGTCCTCGTCACCGCGGGCGCCACCGAGGCCATCGCCGCCTCCCTCCTCGCCCTCGTCGAACCCGGCGACGAGGTCATCGCCTTCGAGCCCTACTACGACTCGTACGCCGCGAGCATCGCCCTGGCCGGCGGCACCCGCGTCCCCGTCACCCTCCGCCCCCACGAAGGCTCGTTCCGCCTCGACCTCGACGAACTCCGCGACGCGATCACCCCCCGCACCCGCCTCCTCCTCATCAACACCCCCCACAACCCCACCGGCACCGTCCTCACCCGCGCCGAACTCACCACCATCGCCGAACTCGCCGTCGAACACGACCTCCTGGTCGTCACCGACGAGGTCTACGAACACCTCACCTACGGCGACGCCGAACACATCCCGCTCGCCACGCTCCCCGGCATGCGCGAGCGCACCGTCACCATCGGCTCCGCCGGGAAGACGTTCTCCTTCACCGGCTGGAAGGTCGGCTGGATCACCTCCACCCCCGAACTCGTCACGGCCGTCCGCTCCGCGAAGCAGTTCCTCACCTACGTCTCCGCCGGCCCCTTCCAGTACGCCGTCGCCGAGGCCCTCGCCCTCCCCGACACGTACTTCACCGACTTCCGCGCCACCATGACCGCCAAGCGCGAACTCCTCGCCACCGGCCTCGAGGACGCCGGCTTCACCGTCTTCCGCCCCCAGGGCACCTACTTCATCACCACCGACATCCGCCCCCTCGGCTTCGACGACGGCTTCGCCTTCTGCCGCGCCCTCCCCGAACGCTGCGGCGTCGTCGCCGTCCCCAACGCCGTCTTCTACGACGACCGCACCGCCGGCGCCCCCTTCGTCCGCTTCGCCTTCTGCAAGCAGGACACCGTCCTCAGCGAGGCGGCGGCCCGCCTCAAGGCCCTGTAACCGGCCCACGACGACGAGAGCCCGCCCCCTCGCAGGGGCGGGCTCTCGTACGTGATCGGCTCAGCGGCTCACTCGGAGTCGTCGCCGTCCTCCGGCTTCTCCGCGGAGTCGACCTCGGCCTCCAGGCCGAGCTGCTCCACGAGCCAGCGGTCGAACTCGATCGCGGCGCGCACCCAGCTGACCGTCGACGACACGAAGTGCTCCAGCGACACCCCGGTGCCGATCAGCATCTGCGCCTCGCCGATGAGGCGGACGGTGCCGTCGTCGTGGGTGTGGCTGTAGACCTTCGGCCACAGCGTGCGGCGGTTCCAGTCGTCGATCGACTCGAGCAGCTGCGGCTTGACCTCGATGCCGTGCGGCCGGTCGTAGAACGTCCGCACCGAGAAGACCTGCTGGTCGCCCTCGCCACGGAACATGAAGTACGTACGGAACTCCTCCCACGGCGCCGCGAGGTCACCCTCTTCGTCGACGACGTACTTGAGCTCCATCTGCTCCAGGAGCTGCTTGACCAGGTCCTGGTCGGGAACGACGGGACCGGCCGGTCCCGCCCCCTCCTGCGGCTCGGGCTGTCCCCCGAAGTTGGGAATCGAGGACGGGTCGATAGACAAGATTCCTGCTCCTGACACTGTGGTTTCGGCCCATCGTACGGACCGCCCCTTGCGGCCAAGGGTGCCCGGTGCGATGCCTTGGCAGGACCAGCCTTGCATCTTTGGGCCGATTCTGAAATGTGCGCCGGTTACGCGCCCCGCGGCCTCCGAAAAGGCCACAGTTCCGCTCCCAGCCCCCGCTCCACCCGGAGCCCCGCGAGGTACGTCCGCGCGGCCTCCTCGGGCTCTTCGGCTTCACGTACCACGTGGTGGTCCGGCAGATGCGCGAACAACTCCTGCCCCGTCCGCTGTCCGCGGACGAAATACGTGACGCCCGCTTCCCTGAGCAGCTCGGCGCGGCTCGTCCACGTGTCGAGGCCGCGCCACCGCTGCCCGTACGTCTCGCCACAGGATTCCTCGATCCAGCGCGGTCGGATCACCGGCTCGCTCTCCAGCGCGGCGAGGGTCCGCGAGGTGTCGTCCAGCTTCCTGGTCAGCGCCTCGACGGCGGCCGGGCTCTGCGCGGTCGCGACGGCGACGGCGAGGTTGTCGACGGCCTTTCGCAGTTCGGTGATCGTCGCCGAGCGGTCGCGTCCCGGCACGAGCGTGCGCTTCGTGATGTCCCGGTCGCCCAGGAGGCTCAGGAAGTGCTGCTCCACGCGTTCGTGCAATCCCGCCACCGACCAGGACGCCGGCAGCTCGCATCGGGGCCCCTCCGCGGTGGTCCGGCAGTTGTAGTACTCCAGCCGCGACGTACCACCACCCTTCAGCGCGTTGCGCTGTGTCCGTACGTGCATCGGAGCGCCGCAGAAGCAGCGGACGACACCCGCGAGGGGCGTCCTGGGAGCCTTCTTCGTTGCCACGGCTGCGGACATGACCACGCTGTGGCCCGTGTCGAGAGCCGTCTGAAGCGCGGCGAACTCCTCGGACGTGAGGATGGGATCGGTCCACCTCACGACGAGTCCGTCATCGCCGAGGACGGGCCGGGACCGATGCATCATGGCGCCTGTGAGCGCCTGCGACCGCAGCATGTTGCGCAGCGGCGTGACAGCCCAGTAACCGCCGGATTCGGCCTTGTGTTCGTGCTCCGGCCGCTCGGCATTCTGCACGCGGCGCTGGTGGTCACGGGCCGTCGGCACGCCCCGTTCGTTCCAGTCCTGCACGATGGCGTACACCGTGCAGGAACCGCTGACGAGGCGTGCGAAGGCCTCGCGCACCAGCGGCGCCGTCACCGGATCCGGAATGAGGCGTTTCCGGCGTTCTCCCTTGAAGTCGAAGGCCACGGCGCGATATCCGTACGGCCAGATCCCGCCGTTCCACAGCCTGTTGTCGCGGAAGTAGGCGGTGCGGTTCAGCTGCTTCTCCTGCACCACACGCCGGTACTTTGCGGCCTGGGCCGCCTTGATGCCCGCGACCATGCGGCCGTCCTCGGTGGTGATGTCGAAGGTGGGGTCGTCGAGCACGAGGACGCTCTTCCCGTTCTTCAGCACCCAGTCGACGAACTGCCACCAGTGCATGTCGTCGCGTGTGATGCGGTCCTGGCTCGTGACCATGAGCGCGTCCCACTCGTCGACCAGTGGGGCCCGCAACCACTTGCCGAGGCTGGCCCGCTGGTCCAGATTGACCGCTCCTGACACCGTCGAGTCGACAACTCTGCCCACTTCCTCGTACGCGCCCGCGCACAGGGCCACGCTGAGTTCCTCGTCCTGCCGGATCAGGGCGGACGACGACTCGGTGTCACGGCTGATGCGTTGAACTGCGAGAACACGGCGCACGGGTGGTCTCCCCCTTGAGGCACGACTGACCTCGTGACCATGCAGGACCGCGCATCGACGTGGAGTCGAACATCACGTCTTGCGCCCGTACGAGTGACAGCGATTCCCGGGCGGACGGCTACGCAGGCAGTTCGTTCTCAGCGTCCTTCGGCAGATTCGCCGTCGCGCGGTCCACCGCGATCTCGATGACCACCCGGTCCGGATTCGGCCGCGGCGTCTTGTAGCGCTCGGCGTACCTGCGCTCCGCCTCCGCGACCTCCGCCGGCTCCGTGCGCACCGTCGCCGCCCCCTCCAGCGTCGCCCACCACCGGCCGTCGACCTGGCAGACCGCGACCCGCCCCGAGCCCTCGACGACGTGCGCCGCCTTCCGGGTGCCCTTGCCGGTGATGACCCGTGCGATCCGCGCCTGCGCGTCGTACGTCACCCCGACCGGCACCACGTGCGGCGTGCCGTTCGCCCGCAGCGTCGTCAGCGTGCACAGGTGCCGCTCCCGCCAGAAGTCGAGAAACGCGGAACCGGGGGCGTCGAGGTCGATGCGCTTGGCCATGGGCGGGAACCTATCCCAGAGCCCGGGGAACCCGATCCCGAGGGCCGGGGCGCTGTCGCGATCCGCCTTGAGTGGAATAGACTCAACTTTGTGCACGTTGGAAGTGTCAGAGTGAGTTTCCCTAGTACGTGGAGGAGAACAGGCACGTGGACGCCGAGCTGACGAACCGGAGCCGCGACGCGATCAACGCGGCGAGCAGCCGGGCCGTGTCCGGGGGCAACCCGGATCTGACCCCGGCCCACCTGCTCCTCGCCCTGCTCGAGGGCCAGGACAACGAGAACATCACCGACCTCCTGGCGGCCGTCGACGCCGACCAGGCCCAGGTCAGGGCCGGCGCCGAGCGGGCCGTCGCCGCGCAGCCCAGCGTGACCGGGTCCACCGTCGCGCCGCCCCAGCCCAACCGCGAGCTGCTCGCCGTCATCGCCGACGCCTCCGAGCGGGCCAAGGACCTCGGCGACGAGTACCTCTCCACGGAACACCTACTCATCGGCATCGCCGCCAAGGGCGGCGCGGCGGCCGACGTGCTCACGCAGAACGGGGCCAGTGCCAAGAAGCTGGCCGAGGCATTCACCAAGAACAGGGGAGGGCGCCGGGTGACCACACCCGACCCCGAGGGGTCCTACAAGGCGCTGGAGAAGTTCGGCACGGACTTCACCGCGGCCGCCCGCGACGGCAAGCTCGACCCGGTCATCGGCCGTGACCAGGAGATCCGCCGCGTCGTCCAGGTGCTGTCACGGCGTACGAAGAACAACCCGGTGCTCATCGGCGAGCCCGGCGTCGGCAAGACCGCCGTCGTCGAGGGCCTCGCCCAGCGCATCGTCAAGGGCGACGTACCGGAGTCCCTGAAGGACAAGCGGCTCGTGTCGCTCGACCTCGGGGCGATGGTCGCGGGCGCCAAGTACCGCGGCGAGTTCGAGGAGCGCCTCAAGACCGTCCTCTCCGAGATCAAGGAGAGCGACGGCCAGATCATCACCTTCATCGACGAGCTGCACACGGTCGTCGGCGCGGGCGCGGGCGGCGACTCCGCCATGGACGCGGGCAACATGCTCAAGCCGATGCTCGCCCGCGGCGAACTCCGCATGGTCGGCGCGACCACGCTCGACGAGTACCGCGAGCGCATCGAGAAGGACCCGGCCCTGGAGCGCCGCTTCCAGCAGGTGCTGGTGGCCGAGCCGTCGGTGGAGGACTCCATCGCGATCCTCCGAGGCCTGAAGGGCCGCTACGAGGCCCACCACAAGGTCCAGATCAACGACAGCGCCCTCGTCGCCGCGGCCTCCCTCTCCGACCGGTACATCACCTCCCGCTTCCTCCCCGACAAGGCCATCGACCTCGTCGACGAGGCGGCGTCCCGGCTGCGCATGGAGATCGACTCGTCCCCCGTCGAGATCGACGAGCTCCAGCGCTCGGTCGACCGGTTGAAGATGGAGGAGATGGCCCTCGCCAAGGAGACCGACCCGGCCTCCCGCGACCGCCTCGAAAAGCTCCGCCGCGACCTCGCCGACAAGGAGGAGGAGCTGCGCGGACTCACCGCGCGCTGGGAGAAGGAGAAGCAGTCCCTCAACCGCGTCGGTGAGCTGAAGGAGAAGCTCGACGAACTCCGCGGCCAGGCCGAGCGGGCCCAGCGCGACGGCGACTTCGACACCGCGTCCAAGCTCCTCTACGGCGAGATCCCCACGCTCGAACGCGACCTGGAGGAAGCGTCCGAGGCCGAGGAGGAGGCCGCGAAGGACACCATGGTCAAGGAGGAGGTCGGCCCCGACGACATCGCCGACGTGGTCGCCTCCTGGACCGGCATCCCGGCGGGCCGCCTCCTGGAGGGCGAGACGCAGAAGCTGCTGCGCATGGAGGACGAACTCGGCAGGCGCCTGATCGGCCAGACCGAAGCGGTCCGCGCGGTCTCCGACGCGGTCCGCCGCACCCGCGCGGGCATCGCCGACCCGGACCGCCCCACCGGTTCCTTCCTCTTCCTGGGCCCGACGGGCGTGGGAAAGACCGAGCTCGCCAAGGCGCTCGCCGACTTCCTCTTCGACGACGAGCGGGCCATGATCCGCATCGACATGTCGGAGTACAGCGAGAAGCACAGCGTCGCCCGCCTGGTCGGCGCGCCTCCCGGCTACGTCGGCTACGAGGAGGGCGGCCAGCTCACCGAGTCCGTCCGCCGCCGCCCGTACTCCGTCGTGCTCCTGGACGAGGTCGAAAAGGCCCACCCCGAGGTCTTCGACATCCTCCTCCAGGTCCTCGACGACGGCCGCCTCACCGACGGCCAGGGCCGCACGGTCGACTTCCGCAACACGATCCTGATCCTCACGTCGAACCTGGGCAGCCAGTTCCTGATCGACCCGATCACGAGCGCGGAGACGAAGAAGGAACAGGTCCTCGAGGTGGTCCGGGCGAGCTTCAAGCCCGAATTCCTCAACCGCCTCGACGACCTCGTGGTCTTCTCCGCCCTGGAGAAGGACGAGCTGAAGCGCATCGCGCGCCTCCAGCTCGACCGCCTGGCCAAGCGCCTCGCCGACCGCCGCCTCACCCTCGACGTCTCCGACGAGGCCCTGTCCTGGCTCGCCGACGAGGGCAACGACCCGGCCTACGGCGCCCGACCCCTGCGCCGCCTGATCCAGACGGCCATCGGCGACCGCCTCGCGAAGGAAATCCTCGCGGGCGAGGTCAAAGACGGCGACACGGTCCGCGTCGACTCCTTCGACGAGGGCATCCTGGTGGGGCCTGCGACGGGCAAGACGCTCTGACGACCGCAGCGGCGCCACCGTGTCAGGTACACGGTGACGCCGCTGCAGGGGGGAAGCACCTGCGCGATCTACAACGACGGGGGCATCGCGTCAGGCACTGCGGGGGGTGGCCGATGGGCTTGGCTGGTGGGACTGCGAGGCGGTGTTCGCATGGGGGTCCGCCTCGCCGACCAGTTGATGGTCCCGCTGGTCGAGGTTGACGAAGATCATCCCGTACCGGACGACCGTCCGTACCGGCTGTGGGGCCCCGCGCGGGCGGCGCAGGCACCGGTACGCCCGGATGTCGTCGCCCTCGCGGACCACGATGATGGGTTCTCCGAACAGGGTGACCATGAGGGAGTCACCGGAGTTCGGAATCGCGCTCACGAGGTCGATCGTGTGCCAACCGGACCGGTAGGCGATCGCCATCTCGCGGCGTAATGACCGGTCGTCGGGCGGGGTGATCATTCGCCGCCGCCTCCGGTCACGGGAGCGACTCCCCACGCGACGTCGTCGGCGCCGGCCGCACTGTCGACGGTCGCCACGCTCTGCGTACCGACCTGATCAGAGCCCCAGGCCACATCGCCGGGCGTAGCGGCACCGGCGGTGCCGAGCGCCAGCGCAACAGCCGCGACCGCCGCGCCGAGCACTGAGCGAAGCATTCTCTTACTCATGTCGGCTTCGTCCTTACTTGATGGCTTCTTCTCCCCCGCACCACAGACGATGACTCATTCGGGCACATGGAAACCACAGCGGCGATGCATCATGTTCCTGCACGTTCAGGACCCTGGGGGGTGGAGATTTGCCTACGAGCAGCCCAAAAGCGACACATCCTCATCCAGTCACTGAGCTGTGCCCGGAGGGGGAGCGCCTTTACGCCACCGCACTGAGCGCGGGACGTGTCGCCCGCGCCGAGATCGAGTCAGCTCCCTGCCTGCTGGAATTCGCGCTTCTGCACCCGGATCCGGACGACGCGGACTGGCTGCGTCCGGTTCCCCCTTCGGTCGTACTCTCGCAGCGGTTGCAGCCCATTGAGCGGGAAATCCACGAACGGCGACAGCTCTCCGGAGAACTCACCGCCGTTTTCCAGCCGTTCATGGCGATCAGCGCACAGATGCCGGCGACCACCCACGCCATCACCGTGCTCGAGGGCGGCGGCCGGATCAAGGCGGCGCTCGACAAGGCGATCGCGGAGAGCCGCACGGAGGTACTGACCGTGCAGCCCGGCGGGGGCCGCAGCGAGCATCTGCTGAGCGAGGCACTCGAGCGCAGCCGGCCGCTCATCGAGCGCGGCATATCGATGCGCACCCTGTACCAGCACACGGTGCGATACAGCCAGAACACCTTCGCCTACATGGACAAGATGGCGGGTGCCAGGGTAGAGATCAGGACGCTCGAGGAACTCATCGAGCGGCTCATCATCTGCGATCACGACGTGGCGTTCATCCCGGCCGAGGCGGGCGACAGCATGGCGCTGGAGCTGCGCCATCCCGGTCTGGTGCAGTACCTGATCAACGTCTTCGACCACATGTGGCGCCGTGCCACCCCCTTGCAGGATGACGTCCCCTACGAGTCGACTCCCGAAGGAATCACCGGTGTTCAGCGCTCCATCGCCAAACTGCTCATCGAGGGGCACGTCGACGAGGCGATCGCCCGTCGGCTCGGCATGAACGTACGGACCTGCCGCGCCCACATAGCCAAGATCGCCGCGGCGCTCGGCAGCGGCAGCCGGGCCCAGCTCGGCTATCTCATCGCCCAGTCGGGGATGCTGGAGCAGGATTCGTGACGACCGAATCGCACACCCCGGCGCAGCAGGAGACCCACGCCCACGGCGCGGACGAGCTGTGCAGGGAGGGCTCCGAGCTGTACGCGAAGGCCCTGCGCGAGGGCCGCGTCCACAAGCGCGACGTGGAGCCGGCGCCGTGCCTGCTCCGGTTCGGTCTGCTGGTGTCGGCGGACGACGATCCGACGACGCTGCGGCCCGTGGCGCCCGCGGTGGCGCTGCCGCGACTGCTCGGCCAGTACGAGGAGGAGATCGAGCGGCAGCGGCGGCGCAGTTCGCGGCTCGCGGACCAGTTCGCGCCGCTGATCGCGCTGGAGACGCAGCGCGCGTCGATTCCCAGTACGCCGATGTTCCGGGTCCTGATGGGGTTCCAGCGGATCAACGAGGCGATCGACGAGGCGGCGGGCGAGGCCTCGCAGGAGCTCCTGACGATCCAGCCGGGCGGCAGGCGGCCGCCGCAGGGGCTCGCGGCGGCGCTCCCGCGCGAGCAGCAGCTCCTCAGCGGCGGCGGCCGGATGCGCACCCTGTACCAGCACACGGCCCGGCACTCGCCCGCCGTCACGGCGCACTACGAGCAACTTTGCGGCGATGTGCAGGTGCGCACGCTCGACGAGGTGACCGAGCGGCTCGTGATGCTGGACCGCACGGTCGCGTTCATCCCGGCGAACCCGGACCGCACGGTGGCCCTGGAGGTCCGGCATCCGGCGCTGATCAGCTATCTCGCCACGACGTTCGAGCGGTTGTGGCAGCTGGCGACGCCGATGTTCCCGCAGGCGGCCTCGGAGGAGCTGACGTCGGACGGGGTGACGACGCGGCAGCGCACCATCGCCCGGCTGCTCATCGAGGGGCACACGGACGCGGTGATCGCGGAGCGGCTCGGCATGAACATCCGGACGGTGCGGGTGCACATCGCGAAGCTGGCGGCGACGCTGGGCAGCGAGAGCCGGGCCCAACTGGGCTATCTGATCGGCCAGTCGGGCCTTCTGGAGGATCCCGGCTAGGGGCGCTGCGGGTCAGGTCACTTGAGGCCCGCCTCCGCGCACGCCTGGGCGTACTTGGACGTGCAGATCTGCGACACCTTGAAGATCTTGTCCTTGACGACGGTGCTCTTGATGTTGTCCTTGGTGAGCGCGACGACGCTGACGCTCGCCGTCCTGATCTGCTTGTCGGTCGGGCTGTCGGTGCGGTCCATGGCCAGCGCCTCGAACTCGATGTCGCGGCCCTGCGAGACCCGCACGGCCATCTCGGCGGCGGTCTGCGCCTCGTCGGGGTACGGCTTGTAGACGCTCATGTACTGCTCGCCGGTCAGGATCCGCTGCACGGCGGCGAGTTCGGCGTCCTGTCCGGTGATCGGCGGCATCTTGGTGACGCCGACCTCCTTGAGGGCCGCGATGACGCCGCCGGCCATGCCGTCGTTGGCGACGTACACGCCCGCGATGTTGTCGACGCCGAGCGCGTTGACGGCCTGTTCCATGTTGGCCTTGGCGTTGGACGGCTTCCAGCCCGCGGTGTCGTAGGACTTCGCGACGGTCACGGAGTTGCCCAGCTCCGCGCGGGCGGCCCGCTTGAACTGCGCGGCGTTGGGGTCGTCGGGCGAGCCGTTGATCATGACGATCTTGCTGCGCTTGGTGGCCTTGGAGCCGAGGGCGGAGACCAGCGCCTTGCCCTGGGTCTGGCCGACGAGCTCGTTGTCGAAGCCGACGTAGGCGTCGACGGGGCCCTCGGCGAGGCGGTCGTACGCGATGACGTGGATGCCCGCGTCCTTCGCCTTCCGCACGGCCGAGGCGATGTCCTTGGAGTCCACGGCGTCCACGACGATCGTGTCGACCTTGGCGGCGATCATCTCCTGCATCTGCTTGCGCTGGAGGGCGGCGTCCTGCTTGGCGTTGGCGTAGACCAGCTCGCCCTTGCCGCCCGTCAGCTTCGCCACCTGACGCTCGAACATCGGGTGGTCGAACTTCTCGTAGCGGGCGGTCTCCTTCTCCGGGAGAAGCAGACCGATCCTGACGTCGTCGCCCTTGGTGGTGGACGCGCTGGGCGCGCTGTCGTCGCCCGGCAGCACACCACCGCAGGCCGAGAGCGAGACCAGCAGGACGGATGCGGCGCCGGCCGTGGCGGCACAACGCATACGCGTGTTCATGTGCGGATACCTCCCTGACGTGGCCGCGACGATGCGGCCGAGGTGGCTCGAAGCCAACTCGTCCGCTCAAGGGCCGTCAAGAGATGAAGCCACACCGCAACGAAAACGGGTCCCTTACTTCTTCACATGAAGCCGAAGACAGCAAATACCGGACACCTTCGCAAGGTGCACAGGACTTTCACAGGCTGACGCTCGTCACACCCGTCATGCCCGCCATACCCGTCACGCCCGTCACGCCTGGAACTGCGTCAGATCGATCGCGTACACCCGCGGACCGTCGTCCTCCGAGCCGCCGTCGAGGCGCTCCATCCCCAGCTTGTGGAGGACCTTCGCCGACGACGCGTCGCCCGCGTCCGCGACGGCGACGACCCGGTCGACGCCGCGGTCCTGGAGCGCGAACTCCAGCGTCGCCTGCGCAGCCTCGGAGGCGTACCCCTGGCCCCAGAACTGCCGACCGAGCCGCCACTGGATCGCGACCTGCCCGGCGACCTCCGGCGGCGCCTCCGGCACGTACAGGCCGACGGCGCCCGCAAGCTCGCCCGAGCCGAGGAGCTCCACGGCGAAGACGCCGAAGCCCTCGTCGTCCCACTCGTCCTCCCAGCGCTCGATGTCCTCGGCGGTCCCGTCGAGGGAGCGCGGCGCGCCGTCGCCGATGCGGCGCATCACGGCCGGATCGGCCTGGATGTCGGCGAGCGGGGCGAGGTCGTCGTCCGGCTGCCAGCGGCGCAGCAGGAGGCGTGGGGTGCGGATCTCGGTCATGGGTCCATCCTCGGGCATGCGCAGGGGCCCGGAGGTCACGAAGACCTCCGGGCCCCTGCGGCAGCGTGCGGTGTCAGTCCTGCGGCCGCTTCGGGCGCCACACCACGAGCGCGCTCGTCTGCTGCGCCTCCTGGTACGGGACCAGGTCGCGGCGGTACGAGGCGTGCACCGCGGCCTCGCGCTGCTGGATCGCGGTGGCCGCGCTCTCCACCGCCGCGGAGAGCTCCGCGACGCGGGACTGGAGCGCGGCGACCTGGTTCTCCAGCTCGATGATGCGCTTGATGCCCGCCAGGTTGATGCCCTCGGCCTGCGACAGGTGCTGCACCGTGCGGAGCAGCTCGATGTCGCGCGCCGAGTAGCGCCGGCCGCGCCCGGCCGTGCGGTCGGGCGAGACCAGGCCGAGGCGGTCGTACTGGCGCAGGGTCTGCGGGTGCAGGCCGGACAGCTGTGCCGCCACCGAGATGACGTACACCGGCGTCTCGTCGGTCAGTTCGTACGGGTTGTTGCGCCGACGACCCGGCTGCCCGTCCATCACACTCACGCTCCCTTCGCGGCCTTGAACAGTTCTGCCCGCACGTCGGTGTCCTCAGTCGCCTTGCGGAACGACTCGAGGGCCGTACGGGCATCATCGGAAAGGTCCGTGGGGACGGCCACCTCGACCGTGACGAGGAGGTCCCCGCGGGTGCCGTCCTTGCGCACGGCGCCCTTGCCTCGGGCCCGCATCGTCCGCCCGTTCGGCGTGCCCGGGGGCAGCTTCAGGGTGACGCTGGGGCCGCCGAGCGTGGGCACCTTGACCTCGCCGCCGAGCGCCGCCTCCGTGTACGTCACCGGGACGGTGACGGTGAGGTTGTCGCCCTTGCGGCCGAAGACGGGGTGCGCGTCGACGTGCACGACGACGTACAGGTCGCCCGCGGGGCCGCCCCGCTCGCCCGGCGCACCCTTGCCACGCAGGCGGATGCGCTGGCCGTCGGAGACCCCGGCCGGGATCCTGACCTGCATGGTGCGGGAGGACTTGGCCCGCCCGCTGCCCTTGCAGGTGTCGCACGGGGTCTCGGCGATCAGGCCGCGGCCCTTGCAGTCCACGCACGGGTCGGTGAGGGAGAAGCCGCCACCGCCGCCCCGCGAGACCTGTCCGGTGCCGACGCAGGTCGGGCACACGCGCGGTGTGCCGTTCGCGTCGCCGGTGCCGGAGCACGCCTTGCAGGGGGCCTGCGACGACATCCGCAGCGGGACCGTGGCCCCGTCGACGGCCTCGGTGAAGCTGAGCGTCACCTCGGACTCGATGTCCTGGCCCCGGCGCGGCTGCGTGCGCGTGCCCGCGCCCGCTCCGCCCCGGTTGAACAGGCCACCGAACACGTCGCCTATGCCGCCGCCGAAGCCGCCCTGACCACCGCCCTGGGCGCCGCCTCCGAAGAGGTCGCCCAGGTCGAAGTTGAACGAGCCGCCCGCGCCCGCTCCGCCGGGTCCCGGACGGAACCCGCCGTTGCCGAACAGGGCGCGCGCCTCGTCGTACTCCTTGCGCTTCTTGGGGTCGCCGAGGACGTCGTTCGCCTCGGAGATCTCCTTGAAGCGCTCCTCCGCCTTGTCGTTGCCCTTGTTGGCGTCGGGGTGGTTCTCGCGGGCGAGCTTGCGGTACGCCTTCTTGATCTCGGCGTCGGTGGCGTCCTTGGGGACGCCGAGGACCTTGTAGTAGTCCTTCTCGATGAAGTCCTTGGTGCTCATCGGCCTCGACGTCCCTCCTTACCCGTGTGTGTGACGTCAGCCCTCGTCCGGGCCACCGTTCTCCTTCTCGGCATCCTTGCTCTCGGCTGCCTCGTCGGCCTTCGCGCCCGGCTGCGGCTCCGCGACCGCGACCCGCGCGGGGCGGATGGTGCGCTCGCCGATCCGGTAGCCCGGCTGCAGGATCGCCACGCAGGTCGTCTCCGTGACGTCCGGCGCGTAGCTGTGCATCAGGGCCTCGTGCACGGTCGGGTCGAAGGGCTCGCCCTCCTTGCCGAACTGCTGAAGGCCCATCTTGGCGGCGACCGTCTCCAGCGATTCCGCGACGGACTTGAAGCCGCCGACGAGCTCGCCGTGTTCACGGGCGCGGCCGATGTCGTCGAGGACGGGAAGCAGCTCGGTCAGGAGGTTCGCCACCGCGATCTCCTTGACCGTGACGCGGTCCCGCTCCACACGACGCCGGTAGTTCTGGTACTCGGCCTGCAGGCGCTGGAGGTCCGCCGTGCGCTCGTTGAGCGCCGTGCGCACCTGGTCCAGCTGCGCGGTCAGGGCTACATCCTGAGCTGCGGAAGCTGAGTCCCCGGCCGGGGCCGCCCCCTCCTTGTCGGAGGGAGCGGCCTGCGGCTCGGCGTCTTCGGGGGTGGCGCCGGAGGGGACGTCAGGCTTCTCGTTCTCCTCGAAGCCCGGGGTCTCCTCCGTCACGCGGCACCGTCCTTGCGGTCCTTGTCCTCGTCGACGATCTCGGCGTCCACGACGTCGTCGTCGGCCTTGGCGTCACCCTGCGGGGCGTCCGCACCGGGGGCCTCGGCGCCCGCTGCCTGGGCGTCGGCGTACATGGCCTGGCCCAGCTTCTGCGAGACGGCGGCGACCTTCTCGGTGGCGGTGCGGATCTCGGCCGAGTCGTCGCCCTTGAGCTTCTCCTTCAGCTCGGTGACGGCCTCCTCGACCTCGGTCTTCACCTCGGCGGGAACCTTCTCCTCGTTGTCCTTGAGGAACTTCTCCGTCTGGTAGACGAGCTGCTCGCCCTGGTTGCGGGACTCGGCGGCCTCGCGGCGGGCGTGGTCCTCGTCCGCGTACTTCTCGGCCTCCTGGCGCATCCGGTCGACCTCGTCCTTCGGCAGCGAGGAGCCGCCGGTGACGGTCATCTTCTGCTCCTTGCCCGTGCCCAGGTCCTTCGCGGTCACGTGCATGATGCCGTTGGCGTCGATGTCGAAGGAGACCTCGATCTGCGGGACGCCACGCGGGGCAGGCGGCAGACCGGTCAGCTCGAACATGCCGAGCTTCTTGTTGTACGCCGCGATCTCGCGCTCGCCCTGGTAGACCTGGATCTGCACCGACGGCTGGTTGTCCTCGGCCGTCGTGAAGATCTCGGACCGCTTGGTCGGGATCGTGGTGTTGCGCTCGATGAGCTTGGTCATGATGCCGCCCTTGGTCTCGATACCGAGGGACAGCGGGGTCACGTCGAGGAGCAGGACGTCCTTGACCTCACCCTTGAGGACACCGGCCTGGAGCGAGGCGCCGATGGCGACGACCTCGTCCGGGTTCACACCCTTGTTGGCCTCCTTGCCGCCGGTCAGCTCCTTGACGAGCTCGGCGACGGCCGGCATACGGGTCGAACCACCGACGAGAACGACGTGGTCGATCTCGGAGAGCTGGATGCCCGCGTCCTTGATGACGTTGTGGAACGGCGTCTTGCAGCGCTCCAGAAGGTCGGACGTGAGCTGCTGGAACTGGGCGCGCGTGAGCTTCTCGTCCAGGTGCAGCGGGCCCTCGGCGGACGCCGTGATGTACGGCAGGTTGATCGTGGTCTCCGTGGAGGAGGACAGCTCGATCTTCGCCTTCTCGGCGGCCTCGCGCAGACGCTGGAGCGCCATCTTGTCCTTGGACAGGTCCACGCCGTTGCCGTTGTTGAACTGCTTGACCAGGTAGTCGACGACGCGCTGGTCCCAGTCGTCACCACCGAGCTGGTTGTCGCCGTTCGTGGCCTTCACCTCGACGACGCCGTCGCCGATCTCCAGGAGCGAGACGTCGAAGGTGCCACCACCGAGGTCGAAGACCAGGATGGTCTGGTCGTCCTTGTCCAGGCCGTAGGCCAGGGCGGCGGACGTCGGCTCGTTGACGATGCGCAGGACGTTCATGCCCGCGATCTCGCCGGCTTCCTTCGTCGCCTGGCGCTCCGAGTCGTTGAAGTAGGCCGGGACGGTGATGACCGCGTCCGTGACCTTCTCGCCCAGGTAGGACTCCGCGTCGCGCTTCAGCTTCTGCAGGATGAACGCGGAGATCTGCTGCGGGTTGAAGTCCTTCCCGTCCAGGTCGATCTTCCAGTCGGTGCCCATGTGGCGCTTCACCGAGCGGATGGTCCGGTCCACGTTCGTGACCGCCTGGCGCTTGGCGACCTCGCCGACCAGCACCTCGCCGTTCTTCGCGAAAGCGACGACGGACGGCGTGGTCCTGGCGCCCTCGGCGTTCGCGATGACGGTGGGCTCACCGCCCTCCAGAACGCTGACGACGGAGTTAGTCGTGCCCAGGTCGATGCCGACCGCACGTGCCATTTCGATTCCTCCAGCTGACTACTTGAGTGGAACTGACTCAAGACTGCAACACCTCCCCCCTCCCCGTCAACAGACCTGAGTCAAGCGCACTCAAGTTTTATCGTGCCCTTATGTGCATGGCGAAGCGCAGGCCGGTCTGACCTGGTGTTTTACGGGTTGGGGCCGGAGGGCCCGGGAGAGGACCTACGGCCTCAGCGTTGCGTACACGCGTTCCGTGCGGTCCAGCCAGGTGGGTTCCCCGTAGTGCTTCGCGTACACGGTGCGGCAGTGTTCGCGCAGGGTCGGGAAGACCTTCGCCGCGACGTCGAGCGCGGCCGGGAGGTGGGCGTCGAGGGTGGTGACCGTGCCCGTGCCCTCCGACCGTACGGCGCGCGGCACCGCCGACTCCCCCGCCCCCTCGAAGGCCAGCACCGGCAGCCCCGCCGCGAGCGCCTCCGCGTACACGAGGGGAACCGCCCTGCGCGGCCCCCGCCCCGGCAGCACGATCCCCCGGTACCCCGGCAGCGCCCGCCTGAGCGCGCCACGGCCCGCGGCCCCGCGCATCCGCACCGACGCGGGCGCCGCCGCCCGGCAGCGCGCTTCCAGGGGCCCGGTCCCGACCACGTCGAGCCGCTCACCCGCGGGCCAGCGGCGCAGGAGTTCGAGCGTGCCGTCGTCCGGGGCGAGCCGCCCGACGCACACCCAGCCGCCGTCGGACGCGGTGTCGGGCGCGGCGACGGTGGGCACGAAGTCGGGCACCACGTCGAGGCGTTCGCGGGGCAGTCCGGCGCGGGCGCAGGCGTCCCGGCCGGCCTCGGAGAGGACCACGAGGCGGTCGGCGCGGCGCAGCAGCGGGTCCTGGCGCGGTCCGCCGCGCCCGGTGGCCCACGGGAGTTGGAGCGCGGCGAGCCGGGAGCCGCGGTGCGGCCCGTGCCGCAGGGTGGCGACGAGCGGTCCCGTCCAGTCGGCGACCCAGGCGCGCCCGTAGGCGGGGAAGAGGTTGTGGACGTGCACGACGTCCGGGCCGAAGGCGCGCAGCGCGGCGAGCGGCCCGCGGCCCCGGCCGTGCGCGGAGACGAGGCGGACCTCGTGGCCGGCGCGGGTGAGCGCGGCGACCTGGTCGAGCACGGCCTCGTCCTCGCCGCCGGGGGCGCCGAATCCGTGCACGACGGCGATCCTCATGGTCAGATCCTGGCCGCGCCGGTCGGTACGACGCCGTAGGCGCCGCCCGCCTCGACGAGGGCGGCGTCGGCGATGTCGAGGAGCCCGAGCCGGGCCCGCCATCCGGTGAGTTCGCGCAGCGGCGCGGTGTCGGGGACGGGTGCCCGCCCGCCCCCGTCCTCGTACGGGACGAAGCGGAGCGACGAAGGACTGCCGGAACGTTCCACCAGAACGCCGGCGAGGTCGGCGACGGCGGTCTCCTGCTCGCCTGCGACGTCGAGGAAACGCCCGACGGCGGCGGGCTCGGCGAGCAGCCGCAGCAGCGCGTCGACGGTGTCGGCGACGTGCGTGAGGCGCAGCCGCCCGGTGCCGTCGCCGTGGATCGTCAGGGTCAGCCCGGCGACGGCCTGTTCGGCGAGGCGCGGCAGGACGGCGCCGGACCGGGGCGACTGGCGGGGGCCGACGGTGTCGTGGAGACGGACGACGGTCGCCTCGGGGTCGTCGACCGGCCCGTCGGCGGCGACGAGCAGCCGGCTGCCGTGCCGGCGGGCGGCGTCGGCGACGGGGGTGGCGCCCTCGGTGGCCAGGTGGACCACGGTGGCGCAGCGGCCCGCGAGTTCGGTGACGAGCCGGGCGTCGAGGGCCGAGCCGCGCACGAAGCGCAGGCGTGGGTTCGGCCAGGCGGCGGCGAGGTTCGCGCGGTCGCCCGTGGACAGGTCGTCGAGGACGACGACGGTGTGTCCCTGAGCGAGCAGCGCGTCCGTGAGGTGCGAGCCGACGAAGCCCGCGCCTCCGGTGACCAGAAAGGGGGAGGGTGCGGTCGTCGTCGGTGCGCTCATCCCCATAAGTTATTCCGTTATGTCCAAATATGGGGTGAATAACACGATCCGCTTTGGCGCCCCGTCCGGCCCCGCACAGGGTTACCTGGGCGACACAGATCACCAGCCCGGCGACTACATTGCGACCGGGTAAGTGGGTAGTCTCAGACGGACAACCTAAGTTACCGCTTAGTAGCCAGTACCCAGGAGCCCCCAAATGCAACTCGCCGCGATCATCGTGTCGCTGGCCCTGATCGTGGTCGGCGTGGCTCTGTTCGTCCGAGCCATCGCGCAGATCTTCCGCTACGTGCGGCTCGGCCAGAACGTGCCGAAGGGCACGCGTACCGACGAACCCGTGCAGCGCACCGTCACCGTGGCCAAGGAGTTCCTCGGCCACACCCGTATGAACCGGTGGGGCATCGTGGGTGTCGCGCACTGGTTCGTGGCGGTGGGCTTCTTCTCGCTGCTGCTGACGATCGTCAACGCCATCGGCCAGCTGTTCAAGGCCGACTGGATCCTGCCGATCATCGGCGACTGGGCGCCGTACAACGTCTTCGTGGAGCTCATCGGCACGCTCACCGTGCTCGGCATCGCGGTGCTCATCGCGATCCGCCAGCTGAGCCACCCGCGCAAGCCGGGCCGCAAGTCCCGCTTCGCGGGCTCCAACTTCGGCCAGGCGTACTTCGTCGAGGCCGTCATCCTCATCGTCGGCGTCTGCATCTTCATGCTGCACGCCCTCGAAGGCGCCCAGCACCACGTCGACAGCTACGAGGCCTCGTTCTTCATCTCGTACCCGGTCGTCCACTGGCTCGCGGGCATGGACGTCTCCACGCTCCAGAACCTGACGTACTTCTTCGCCGGCGTGAAGATCGCGACGTCCTTCATCTGGATGATCACGGTCGCCCTGAAGACCGACATGGGTGTCGCCTGGCACCGCTTCCTGGCCTTCCCCAACATCTGGTTCAAGCGCGAGGCGGACGGCGACGTCGCGCTCGGCGCGCTCCAGCCGATGACCTCCAAGGGCGAGCCGATCGACTTCGAGGACCCGGGCGAGGACGACGTCTACGGCGTCTCCCAGGTCGAGCACTTCTCCTGGAAGGGCCTGCTCGACTTCTCCACCTGCACCGAGTGCGGCCGCTGCCAGTCGCAGTGCCCCGCCTGGAACACCGGCAAGCCGCTCTCCCCGAAGCTGCTCATCATGTCGCTGCGCGACCACGCGCACGCCAAGGCCCCCTACCTGCTCGCCGGCGGCGGCAAGTCCATGGAGGGCGAGGAGCAGGCCACCGAGGAGCAGCTCAAGGACGTGCCCGCGGCCGCCCTCGCCGAGGCCGAGCGCCCGCTGATCGGCACCGCCGAGGAGAACGGCGTCATCGACCCGGACGTCCTGTGGTCCTGCACCACCTGCGGCGCCTGCGTCGAGCAGTGCCCCGTCGACATCGAGCACGTCGACCACATCGTCGACATGCGCCGCTACCAGGTGATGATCGAGTCCGCGTTCCCGTCCGAGGCGGGCACGATGCTCAAGAACCTGGAGAAGAAGGGCAACCCCTGGGGCCTGGCCAAGAAGCAGCGCCTGGAGTGGCTCAAGGAGCTCGACTTCGAGGTCCCGGTCGTCGGCAAGGACATCGAGGACCTCACCGAGGTCGAGTACCTGTACTGGGTCGGCTGCGCCGGCGCCCTCGAGGACCGCGCCAAGAAGACCACCAAGGCCTTCGCCGAGCTGCTGCACATCGCGGGCGTCAAGTTCGCGATCATGGGCGGCGACGAGAAGTGCACCGGTGACTCCGCCCGCCGCCTCGGCAACGAGCCGCTCTTCCAGCAGCTCGGCCAGGAGAACGTCATGTCCCTCAACATGGCGTTCGGCGAGGAGTACGACGACGAGGGCAACGTCACGGCCGAGTCCAAGAAGCCGAAGACCGCCAAGAAGATCGTCGCGACCTGCCCGCACTGCCTCAACACGATCGGCAACGAGTACCCGCAGATCGGCGGCGACTACGAGGTCATCCACCACACCCAGCTGCTCCAGCACCTGGTCGACGAGGGCAAGCTGCTCCCCGTCACCCCGGTCGAGGGCATCATCACCTACCACGACCCGTGCTACCTGGGCCGCCACAACAAGATCTACACGCCGCCGCGCGAGATCATCGGCAAGGTGCCCGGCATCCGCAACGAGGAGATGCACCGCCACAAGGAGCGCGGCTTCTGCTGCGGCGCCGGTGGTGCCCGCATGTGGATGGAGGAGCGGATCGGCAAGCGCATCAACAACGAGCGCGTCGACGAAGCCCTCTCGCTCAACCCGGACATCGTCTCCACCGCCTGCCCGTTCTGCCTCGTCATGCTGACCGACTCGGTCAACGGCAAGAAGAACGACGGCAAGGCCAAGGAGTCCGTCCAGGTCGTCGACGTCGCGCAGCTCCTGCTCGACTCCGTCAAGACGCCGGTCGACCCGGCGGGCGAGGCCGAGACCGAGGACGCGCCCGAGCCCGAGCCGGTGAAGTAGCGCCGACTCCCCCAGCCGGGGCTGCCACGCCCCTGCCCCGAGGGCCCCGCCTTCCGTCCGCACGCGGAAGGCGGGGCCCTCTCGCATGCCCGCCCGGCACCGGCCTCCGCCACCGGCGCCCGGCACCCTCCCGTACAACCACCGCCGTACCTCGGCTGTCACACAGGTGAACGAACGCAACAAGCCGATCCCCCCAGGGAGTTGACCGTGCGCATCCGAAGACTCGCCGTCGCGGTGGGCATCGCCGCCCTCGCCGCCGGAGGCCTCACGCTGCCGCTCGCCGGCACCGCGTCCGCCGCGAGCACGCTCAAGGACGACTTCAACGGCGACGGCCACCGCGACCTCGCCATCGGAACCCCCGGCGCCAACGCGGTGACCGTGACGTTCGGCTCGTCCTCCGGCGTCGGCCCCGGCAAGGCCGTGACGATCACCCAGGAGACCGCGGGCGTCCCCGGCGTCACCGAACGCGAGGACGAGTTCGGCGAGAACGTCACCAGCGGCGACGTCGACGGCGACGGCTACGCCGACCTCATCGTCGGCGCCCCCGGCGAACAGGTCACCGACTGGGCGAGCGGCTCGCTCGACGTCGTCTGGGGCGGCGCGAACGGCTTCACGCGGGGCGCCACCGTCTACCACGCGCCCTCCGCCGACGACGAACGCTTCGGCGAGAGCGCCGTCCTCGTCGACCTCGACGGCGACGACCACGCGCAGCTCGCCGCCGTCAGCGCCAAGAAGTTCTGGTGGTACTCCGACTCCAACAAGCCCGAGGACGCCTACGCGCCGGAGGTCGAGTTCGTCCCGTCCGACGTCACCCTCGAAGGCCTCACCGCCGACCAGTTCCACGGCACCGGCGTCGGCAGGACCTACACGTACGTCCTCTACGGCAAGCACGCCGACGGCAGCCCCTACACCGGCTGGGTCGACGGCGGCCCCGGCGACATCGGCTACCGCTCCGGCCGGATCGACGGCCAGTACACGGGCTCCACCACCGAGACCGCCGCCACCGGCGACATCAACTGCGACGGCTACCCCGACCTCGTCACCGGTCAGGCCGCCGACAACTCCATCTGGGTGTTCTACGGCGGATCCACCATCTTCACCGACGAGATGGAGGGCATGGACAAGGTCACCCAGGACAGCGCCGGGGTGCCGGGAGCGAGCGAGGCCGGGGACCGGTTCGGCGCGTCCGTCTCCGTCGGCGACGTCGACGCGGACGGCTGCGCCGAGGTGGCGGTCGGCGCGCCCGGCGAGACCGTCGACGGCGTCAAGGGCACCGGCTCCGTCGTCGTCCTCAAGGGCGGCAAGGGCTACATCGACGAAGGCCGCGCCTACCACCAGGACACCGCAGGGGTGCCGGGCGTCGCCGAGCCCGGCGACCGCTTCGGGTCCACGGTCCGGCTCAAGGACATCGACGGCGGCGGCCGCGCGGACCTCTCCGTCGCCGCGTCCGGCGAGGACATCGGCACGAAGGCGGACGCGGGCGCCGTCACGGTGCTGCGCGGCGCGTCCCCGTACCCGACGACCACCGGCGTGACCTCGTTCAACGGCGCCGACTTCGGGCTGCCCGGCGCGGGCATCTCGTTCGGCACGTCCCTGCGCTGACGGCCCCGCGCGGGGTCCTGCCATCATGGGGAGGCTGTGAACTCATGGGACGGGCGGGGGCGTTGTTGATGCCGGATCACATACGAAGAGGGGTCGGCGGCGCCCTGTGCGCCGCGCTGCTCGCCGCCGCGCTCACCGGGTGCGGCGGCGACGACGCGGGCGACCGGCACCCCGTCGCCGTCGCCGGCAAGCAGCACCGGAGCGCGCCGCTGCCGGTCCCGCGCGGCAAGGGCAGCAGGACCCCGAGCGACTTCAACGGCGACGGCGCCCCCGACCTCGTCGTCGACGATCTCGCGCACGACGGGCTCGGCGACGACCCCGGCATCGGCATCGTCTACGGACGCAAGGGCCACGGACCCGACTTCGCCACCCGCCAGTTGCTCTCCCCCGCGACGTACGCGGCGTCGGCGTTCGCCTCCGAGGCCGCCTGCGACCTCGACCGGGACGGGTACACCGACCTCGTGGTCTCGACCGACCCGCCGTACGACGGGCAGGGCATGCCGCCCGTCCCGTTGCGCATCCTCTTCGGCTCGCCCACCGGGATCGCCGGCAAGGGCGCCACGCTGAAGATCCCGGCGCGGGCCAGGTTCGGCAACGAGTGGCCCGACCAGCCGGTGTGCGGCGACTTCGACGGCGACGGCCGCGACGACCTCGTGGTGCACGCGAGCGGGGGCCGGCTCAGCGTCCTGCCCGGGCCGTTCACCCGGGGCGGGGCGCCACGCGGCGACGTCGGGATCGCCCGGGTCGGCGGAAACGTTCCGACCGGCCCCGCGGCCGACATCGACGACGACGGCGTCGATGACGTCCTCCTCCGCGCCCACGCGGGCACGGCCCGCACCACGGTCGCCCTGGGCGGCCCGAACGGCTTCACGAAGGGCCCCACGTACGCCTCCGGCACGGCGGCGGTGGCGGGGCCCTTCGGGGTGGCGGTCCTCACCAAGAACGGCGTCCGCGTGGGCCCCCGTACGATCGACGTCACCGGCGACCACCTGCTGCCGTCCGGCGACGACGTACTCGTCTCCACCGCCGACACCACGCACCTCCTCCACGCGGGCAAGGCCCACCGCCTCCCCGCCAAGGGCCACGCGATCGCCGCGGCGGACTACGACGGCGACGGCCACATCGACACGGCCCTCCAGTCGACGACCCCGGACCGCATCACGATCGTCACCGGCACCCCGAAGAAGTCCCACCAACTCACCTTCCGAACCCGCGACTTCTCCGACTGACCGGCTGACCGGCTGGCTGGCTGGCTGACTGACTCGAGAAAACTCGTCCCCTTCCCCGTACAACCCTCCTGCCCCACAAACGGTCTCCTGTTCGCCGAACGCAGCGTCATGCCCAGGACAACCCCCGGCGAACGCCCCGCGAACGGCACCCCGTTGACGGGACGCCCGCCAGGCGTCCCCTTCCCGCAGGAGCCAACCGAATGGCCAAGCACAGACGCACCCCCGCCCCTTCCCGCACCCGGATCCGCCTCGCGACCGCCACCGCGACGGCCGCCGCGCTGACCGGCGGCCTGCTCGCCGTGTCCGCGGGAACCGCCGGGGCCGCTGACTCCGTGCACCACCCGCAGGCCGACTTCAACGGGGACGGCTACGGCGACGTGGCGGTCTCCGCAGGGGACGCCACCGTCTCCGGCAAGAAGGGCGCCGGCAACCTCGTCGCCCTGTACGGCTCCGCGAGCGGCACCACGTCCACCAAGCGCAGCACCATCAGCCAGAACACCACCGGCGTACCCGGCACCGCCGAGTCGTACGACGGCTTCGGCTGGGTCAGCGCGTACGGCGACTTCAACCACGACGGCTTCGACGACCTCGCCGTCGGCGCCCCGTGGGAGAAGGTCGGCACCGACGTCAACGGCGGCACCGTGGCCATCCTGTGGGGCTCGGCGAGCGGCCTGTCCGGCGGCACCACCATCACCGACCCGGCCGTCTCCTCCCACGACAAGTGGGGCGACTCCCTGGCCGCGGGCGACTTCGACGGCGACGGCAAGGACGACCTCGCCATCGGTTCGACCTCCGCCACGATCTACGTCTACAAGGGCAGCACCACGAAGTCCGCCTCGCTCGGCGGCCGCTACACCGTCCGCCCGGCCATCGTCAGCGGTGGCTCCGGAGGCCCGCTCAACCTGTTCGCCGGCGACATCAACGGCGACAACCGCTCCGACCTCGTCGTCAACGGCTACGAGACCGACAGCGACATGGGCTACAACACGAACTACTACGTGCCCGGTTCCGCCACCGGCCTCACCACCAGCGGCGCCGAGCAGCTCAAGCGCGGCATCATCACCGGGATCGGCGACGTCAACGGCGACGGCTTCGGCGACATCGTCACCGGCCAGGAGTGGGACCCGGACACCAAGAACCCCGACGGCAGCACCGTCACCGTCCCCGGCTCCGTCACCGGCGGCCAGATCCACATCACGTACGGATCGGCGACCGGCCCCGCCGCCGCCACGGACATCTCCCAGGACACCGGCAACGTGCCCGGCGGCTCCGAGCGCGGCGACTGGTTCGGCAGTGAGCTCTCCGTCGGCGACGTCAACGGCGACGGCTACACCGACGTCGCCGTCGGCGCCCCCGGCGAGAACCTGGACGGCGTCGTCAACGCCGGCTCCGTGACCGTCCTCTACGGTTCCGAGAACGGGCTGAACACCACATCCGGAACCCAGTTCTTCGCCCAGTCCACGGCCGGCGTCCCCGGCAGCGACGAGAAGAACGACTACTTCGGCGGCGAGGTGAAGCTCGCCGACACCAACAAGGACGGCAAGGCGGACCTGGTCGTCGCCGCCTACGGCGAGAACGGGGGCAACGGCGCCCTGACCTACCTGCCGTCCGACGGCACGAAGATCACCGCGACCGGTTCCCGCTCCATCTCCACGTCGGCCGCGGGTGTCAGCACGGACGGCGCCCCGCGCTTCGGCGCGAACGCCGCCAACTGACCCTCCGCACAAGCCCGTACGCCATTGGGGGCCGGGCCTTTCACGAGGTCCGGCCCCTATGGCGCCCCACCATCCGTTCCGCCCCGGACTGCCGGCCCCGCAGGAGCACCGCCTTGCGCACCAGAACCCTCAGCCTCACGGTCGGCGCCGCCCTCGCCGCCGGCCTCCTCGTCCCTCTCGCCTCGACGTCCGCGACCGCGGCGGCCGCCACGTACGCCGACGACTTCAACGGCGACGGCCACCGCGACTACGCGTACGCGAGCTACAGCTCCCACGGCGGCGGCAGCGTCGCCGTCGTGTACGGCACGGCGAACGGCCCCGGCACCACCACCGAGCGCATCAGCCAGGCGAGCACCGGAGTGCCCGGCGCCGACGAGGCCGACGACATGTTCGGCGAGGTCCGGGCCGCGGCGGACTTCGACGCAGACGGCTACGGCGACCTCGCCGTGGCCGCGACCGGCGAGAACGGCTCCGCGGGCGCCGACCAGGGCGCCGTCACGATCCTGTGGGGCTCGGCCACCGGCCTGTCGACCGGCACCACGCTGCAGAACAAGAACCCGGACTCGTACAACGCCATGGGCAAGGACCTGGCGACCGGCGACTTCAACGGGGACGGCAAGCAGGACCTGGCCCTCATCAACGGCGCCGTCACCTACGTCTACCGGGGCCCGCTCACCCGCTCCGGCACCACCGGCACCATCACCAAGCACGACAAGACGAGCTCCTTCTACTCCACCGCCCTCATCGCGGGGAAGATCAACGGGGACGCCAAGACCGACCTCGTGATCATCGGCGACGTCGTCACGTCCTCGTACATCGCCTCGGACGCCTGGTTCCTCAAGGGCACCAGCTCCTCGCCGACCTCAGGCGCGACCCTCCGCCTGGAGTCCGAGTCCGGCAACGGCGGCAGCGCCGACCGCGGCGGCGACGGCGTCATCGCCGACTTCGACAAGGACGGCTATGGCGACATCGCCGTCGGCACCGCCCTCTACTCGAAGCACAAGGGCCGCCTGAGCGTCTGGTACGGCTCGTCCGGCGGCCCGTCCGACAGCACCCGCATCACACAGTCGAGCAGCGGAATGGCCGGAACCCCGGAGAACTACGACGAGTTCGGCTCCTCGATCTCGGCGGGCGACGTCAACGGGGACGGCTACCAGGACCTCGCGATCGGCGTGCGCAACGAAGCGATCGACGGCAAGGAAAGCGCGGGCGGCGTCCACGTCCTCAAGGGCAGGTCGTCCGGACTGTCCGGCACCGGCTCGCAGTGGTTCGCCCGCAACAGCCCGGGGGTGCCCGGCGCACTGGAGTCGGACGACGGGTTCGGCGGGCTCGTCCGGCTGCGCGACACGAACCGTGACGGGTACGCCGACCTGTACATCTCGGCGGGCGTCGGCTCGCTGCGACTGCCCGGCTCCGCTGCCGGCAGCACGACGAAGGGGGTGACATCGGCCGACGAGTTCCCGATCGAAGCGTTCCTCCAGCCCTAGGGCCGCCCCAGGGCACTCCCTTAGGGGATGTCACAGGTCAGCCGCAATGCCGGGCCCTGGCCCCTGGCCCGGCATTCCGTTCATGGAAAACAGGTACGTTCGAGTACGTGGCTGGATTCAGGAACGGACGCGGCCGGGACAACCGCGAAGCGCCGCAGGGGCACCCCCCGTACGGCCCCCCGCAGCAGCAGTACGGATACGGGCAGCAGCAACCGCAGCACGCCCCGCAGCGGCAGCAGTGGCCGCAGGCGAACGGCGGGCACGGCGAGCCCGAGTACTTCGGCGAGCCGAACGCGCCGCGTGCCCACGACCCGTACGCCGCGAACAACCCCGGTCACACCCAGGCGTTCTCGGTGAACCCCGACGAGGACCCGTACGCCTACACCCAGGGCGCCACCTACCAGGCGGGGGCCACGGCCCCGGCAGGACCGATCGGCCCCCGCCTGCACTGGAAGCAACTGCTCAGCGGCGTCGTCCTGCGCCCCTCGCAGACGTACCTGCAGATGCGCGACTACGCGATGTGGGGACCGGCGCTCGTCGTCACCTTCCTCTACGGCCTGCTCGCCATCTTCGGCTTCGACGGCGCCCGCGAGGACGTCATCAACGCCACGATGTCCGCGGCGATCCCCTACGTCCTGTCGACCGGCATCGCCGTGACGCTCAGCTTCTTCGTCCTCGGCGTCGTCACCCACACCCTGGCCCGCCAGCTCGGCGGCGACGGTGCCTGGCAGCCCACGGTCGGCCTGTCCATGCTGATCGCGTCCCTCACCGACGCGCCGCGCCTCGTGTTCGGCATGTTCCTCGGCGGCGACGAGATGTTCGTCCAGGTCATCGGCTGGGCGACGTGGGTCGCGGCGGGCGCCCTGCTGACCACGATGGTCTCCAAGTCCCACGACCTCCCCTGGCCCAAGGCCCTCGCCGCCTCCGCCATCCAGCTGATCGCCCTCCTGTCGATCATCAAGCTGGGCACGTTCTAGACGTTCCGGAACCTTCCGGCACAGGACATGAGGGGCCCCGCGGGGCCCCTCATGTGCGTCGCATTCACTCGACCTGGGGTGGATCGACCGTTGCCCTGACTTGCCCGCATGACGTTGGTTACGTTGCTGTGCTCCGGGTCACTGCCAAACGGGGGGCACGATCAGCGTGGCGCGCAAAGTAGGGATCTACACCCGCATCTCGCGGGACGACGAGGGCGACGCGATGGGCGTGGCCCGTCAACGGCAGGACTGCGAGCATCTCGCCGACCTCCGGTCCTGGCAGGCTGTGAAGGTCTACGAGGACAACGACGTGTCGGCGTTCAAGCGCAACGTAGTGCGCGACGAGTTCGAGCTGATGTTGCAGGATCTCCGCTCCGGCCTCATCCAGGGCATCGTCGCGTACGACCTGGACCGCCTGGCCCGACAGCCCCGCGACTTGGAACGGCTGATCGAGATCTACGACGAGCGGCCGAGAGCCGAGTTCGCCACGGTCACCAACGACGTCAACCTGGCGGCACCGGACGGCCGGACCATGGCCCGCGTCATGGTCGCTTTCGCCAACAAGTCCTCCCACGACGCCTCCCGCCGGATCAAGCGGAAGCACCTGGAGCTGGCCCGGCAGGGCAGGGACAGCGGAGGCCCTGCGCCGTACGGATGGTGCAAGGACGACCGTACGAAGGTCGACCCCAAGGCGGCACAGGCCATTCGGACGGCTCAGCAGGAGATCTTGGCGGGGGTCCGCATCGGCACCATCCGCACGAGGTGGCAGGAGGAGGGGCTCGGCAACCCGCGCGCCGGTACGAAGCGCATGGCCCACCACCACGTCGAGCACATCCTGACCAGCCCCCGGCTGGTCGGTTACCGGACCTATCACGGCGAGATCCTGACCGGGGACGACGGCGAGCCCGTCATGGGCGAGTGGGAGCCGATCAACACGTTGGCCGAGTGGGAGGCGGTGTGCGCTGCGGTTGCCGAGCGGAAGCAGCAGCGGCCCGGACAGACGCTCGCCCGGAAGTACCTGCTCTCGGGCATCGCACGCTGCGGCCTGTGCAAGACCAAGATCCGGGGTCAGGTGAATCCGCGCTGGAAGCCCGGGTCGAAGGCGGCGAAGTACTCGTACCAGTGCTCGGTGGTCAACGGCGGCTGCGGAAAGGTCGGACGCACCGGCGAGCCCGTGGACAAGCTGATCGTGGAACTCGTGCTCGAGGACCAGCGGGACAAGGCCGCGGTGCAAGACGTACCGCCCGAGCAGCAGTGGCCCCGGCAAGGTGAGTTGGACGCGGTGCAGGCGGACATCGGTCGGCTCCTGGAGGCCGAGAAGTCCAGGCAGATCACCGTGTCCACGCTGCTTCAGCTCCTCCCCGACAAGGAGAGGGAGCGCGACGCGCTGAAGCTGGAACGGGCCCGCTTCTACAAGGACCAGAAACAGTCGCAGGCCCGGGCCGCGACAGGCGACCTGTCCCCGACCGAGTTCTTCGATCTCCCCATCGAACGGCAGCGGGAGACCGTCCTACGAAGCCTGTCAGCCGTGATCATCCACCCCGCCGGCCGCGGCCGCCGCACCTTCGACCCCACCCTGATCGACCCCGTCTGGCGGTAGCCCCCATCCGACATGCAGCCGACCCTGCTGCGCTCCGGCAAGGCGAAGGACCCGTTAAAGGGCTTCCTTGTTCGCCTTGGGTGCCTCACCGGACTTGTGTACCGGAGGCAAGACGCTCCACGGGAAATTGATCCAGTCGTCCGTGCGCTTCCACACGTACTCGCACTTCACGAGCGAGTGGGACTTCTCATAGACGACCGCGGAGCGGACCTCGGCGACCGTGTCGAGGCAGAAGTCGTGGACCAGCTTCAGGGTCTTGCCGGTGTCCGCGACGTCGTCCGTGATCAGGACCTTCTTCTCGCTGAAGTCGATCGCGTTCGGCACGGGGGCGAGCATGACCGGCATTTCCAGCGTGGTGCCGACGCCGGTGTAGAACTCCACGTTCACCAGGTGGATGTTCTTCACGTCCAGCGCGTACCCGAGGCCGCCGGCGACGAAGACGCCGCCGCGGGCGATGCTCAGGATGATGTCGGGCTGGTAGCCGTCGTCGGCGATGGTCTGCGCGAGCTCGCGCATGGCGACGCCGAACTTCTCGTACGTAAGGTTCTCGCGCACGTCACTCATGTTGCTGCTGCTCACACCTGGGTCCGATGGAAGTTGAGGAAGGAGCGGGAGGCGGTCGGGCCGCGCTGTCCCTGGTAACGCGAACCGTAGCGCTCGCTGCCGTACGGGAACTCGGCGGGGGACGACAGCCGGAACATGCACAGCTGGCCGATCTTCATGCCGGGCCACAGCTTGATGGGCAGCGTCGCGAGGTTCGACAGCTCGAGCGTCACGTGGCCGCTGAAGCCGGGGTCGATGAAGCCGGCCGTGGAGTGGGTCACGAGGCCGAGGCGGCCGAGCGAGCTCTTGCCCTCGAGGCGCGAGGCGAGGTCCTCGGGCAGGGAGATGACCTCGTACGTCGAGGCCAGCACGAACTCGCCGGGGTGCAGGATGAACGGCTCGTCGCCCTCCGGCACCACTTCCCGCGTCAGCTCCGACTGCTCGACGCTCGGGTCGATGTGCGGGTACTTGTGGTTCTCGAACACCCGGAAGTACCGGTCGAGACGCACATCAATACTCGACGGCTGAACCATCGACTCGTCGTAGGGATCGATGCGCACCCGTCCGGCGTCGATCTCGGCCCGGATGTCCTTGTCTGAGAGAAGCACGTAGCGAGGATACGCAGTGGGCGCGGGCCCGCCACAATCGGCGGGGCCCGCGCCCACTGTCGTCAGTACTGCTCTACCGCTCGTCCGGTCCCACGGGAACGGCGTGCCGAAGTCGCGCGCACCGCGGACACCGGATGAGCCGGGCCGGACCGAGGCGGTCGGCCTGCTGCATCGGGAACGAAGCGGTGCTGAACACGTGCCCTTCGGCACATCGGACGACGGTGCGGTCCATCGAGTCCATCAAGTCCCGGAGTCCCTTCCCCACGGAGCCATTGGGCCAATTCCTGGCCGACGACGAAAAGCAACATTACGGGATGAAAGGGACGCCGATCCAGGCGGCACCCCGTGGTGAATCGTCTTCGGCCGGAGCCCCCACCGTACGCTTCAACTCCCTTCACCCGCAGTCACTTCCACCCCCCACAACGCAGCCGGGCCCCGGGGCGTCAGCGCCCGGGGCCCGGCATGAGGTACAGTGTCGCCAGTACGGATCGCTCCAACGTCCGTACCGCGCGGGTGTAGTTTAATGGTAGAACATGAGCTTCCCAAGCTTAGAGCGCGAGTTCGATTCTCGTCACCCGCTCCACGCCAAAGGCCCAGGTCATCGACCCGGGCCTTTTTGCTTGCGCGGAAACAAGCGGTGGGGGTGGCTCTGGGGGGGTCCATGAAGCGTGTGCGCATGTGTGCGGTGATGGTTCTTGCGGGGGCGCTGCTCACCGCGTGTTCGGAGGCCGAGCCCGACCTCCACCCGACCAGGTCGCCCGCCGAGGGCGCCTGGTACGAGAGCAGCAGGGCGGACCGCCGCGAGTACTGCGAGGCCTATCGGGCGCACGACCCTCAGCGTCCCGTCATGATTCCGGCGTATCCGTCGGAGCAGACGAGGGACGAGTTCGCCGACGACTTCTATGAGGTGCTGAAGAAGAAGTGCTGAGGGGCGCCTCCGGGAGAAAGGCCGCGGCGCCGCCGACTTTCAGGAGAAGTCGGCGCCGCGGCAGCGGACGTCCGGCGTCCCAGTACGCTTCGCAAGGCTGTTGGTTGGTGGGCGAGGGGCTGGACGGAGCGGGGACAGGTGGTCAGTGACGGCATGGCCGATGTGCTGCGCTCCCTGCGGGTGTTCGACGAGCGCGGGGATCCCGGCGCGGACTGCGCGCGGGTCCTGGGGGTGCCGGGCGTGGCGGTGTCCTTACTGGTGAAGGCGGACCAGGGGCCCGAATCGGTGTGGTGCTTTCCCGAGCTGACCGGACGGTTCGAGGATCTTCAGTTCACGCTGGGCGAGGGCCCGGGGCCTGACGCGTTGCGCGACGGCGTGCCGGTCCTGGAGCCCGATCTGCGGCTGGTGCGGCCCGAGCGCTGGCCGGTCCTGCTGCCCGCGGCGCGGGAACTCGGCGTGCTGGGCGTGAACTGTTTTCCGCTGGGCATTGGTGCCGCACGAGTCGGGGTACTCACCGTTTTGTGCGACGGCAAACCCCTGTCGGACCAGCAGTACATCGACGCCACCGCGCTGGCCGCGGCGCTCACCTCCGCGGCGCTGCGCGGGGATCCGGTGGCAGGCCCCGGCGGGCTGCGGCGCGCCGCCGTGCATCAGGCGACGGGAATGATCAGCGTTCAGCTCGATGTGCCGGTCGCCCAGGCCATGTTGCGGCTGCGCGCCCACGCGTTCGCCTCCGGGCGGCCGCTCGGTGAGGTGGCCGCCGATGT
The DNA here is from genome assembly GCF_052245995.1 of Streptomyces sp. SDT5-1. Classification (NCBI taxonomy): domain Bacteria; kingdom Bacillati; phylum Actinomycetota; class Actinomycetes; order Kitasatosporales; family Streptomycetaceae; genus Streptomyces; species Streptomyces sp. SDT5-1. Next base: position 4,219,907 of record NZ_CM125963.1, read on the forward strand.
GGTCGCCCGCAGGATCCGGTTCCACCACGAGGGGGAAGATCGTGACGACGACGCTGGAGGAGACATGAGCGGGCCTGACGCTCCCGGAGAGACCTCACCCGAGGACGGAAGGGGATGAGCGGCGTGGCTCGGGAGCGACGGGTCGCCGAGGTGTTCGTCGAGGTGACGGACTCCCTCATCGACGACTTCGATGTCATCGACATGCTGCAGCGGCTCACGGTGCGCTGCGTGGAGCTGCTCGGCGTCTCGGCGGCGGGTGTCATGCTCGCCGACGTGCAGGGCGAGTTGCAGGTCGTCGCGGCGTCCGACGAGCGGTCGAAGGTGCTCGAGCTCTTCGAGTTGCAGTACGACCAGGGGCCGTCGGTGGAGTCGCACCGGTCGGCTCGGGCGCGTACGAATGTCGATCTGACCGATCCCCGGGCCGCGGCGGAGTGGGGGCAGTTCACGCGCCAGGCCCGTTCGAGCGGCTATCTGGCGACGCACGCGGTGCTGCTGCGGCTGCGCGACCAGGTCGTGGGCGCGCTGAGCCTCTTCCAGACGTCGGCGGAGCCGTTGCGCGGGGACGACATCGCGCTCGCGCAGGCGCTGGCCGACGTCGCCACGATCATCGTTCTCCAGCAGCGCTCCCTGGAGCAGGTGCACCTGGAGAAGAGCCAGGTGGAGCGGGCGCTCAAGAGCCGCATCGTGATCGAGCAGGCGAAGGGCGTGCTGGCGGAGCGCTGGGGTGTGTCGGTGGACGACGCGTTCGACGCGCTGCGCCGGTACGCGCGCTCGCGGCAGCTGCGGCTCTCGGAGTTCGCCGTGTCGGTCGTCGACGGCTCCTTCGACACGCGGGTGATCCCGCCGCCGGGGTCCGGCCCCACCACTGACCGCCAGGCGTGAGCGGGAACGGCGGCGGCCCCGGACGATCGATCTCGTCCGGGGCCGCCGCCGTCGTCGTCACCGCGTACGGTCAGCCGCGGCTCCTGCGGGACATCGCGCGGACGGTGAGTCCGGCCGCGAGGGCGAGGACGGTGAGCAGCGCGCCCAGCATCGTCCAGTCCCGGAAGCCGGTGTCGGCGAGGTGCCCGCCGTCGTGGCCGCCGGTGCCGCCGGTGGAGCCGCCGTCGGAACCGCCGCTGTCCGGGAAGGTGTTGGTGACGTCGACGGAGGCCGATCCGTCCACCGTCACCGTTCCGTCGGTGCCGTCGTCGGACGCCTCGTACGTGACCGTGTCACCGGTCGGCACGTCCGTCTCGGTGACCGTGCAGGTGGCGCCCTCCGGGACGCTGATCGTGCGCCGTTCGCCGTCCTTCAGCTCGAAGGAGCTGTCGGTGTCGGAGAGCGCCACGTCGCCCTGGTCGGTGGTGCAGGCGAGCTTGAAGTCGTACGGGCCCGCCCCGCCGTTGACCACGTGCTTGGTGACGGTCAGCTCGGCCGCCGGGAAAGTGTTGGTCACCTTGATCGACGCCTGCTGTTCGGCGTCGTCGGCCGTGATGACCGCGGGGTTGTCGGCGGAGCCGTGGTCGACGGTCGCCTTGGCGGCGCCTCCGGTGTCCACCTCCTCGGCCCAGCAGCGGGTGTTGACGGGCAGCGGCTTCACCGTGACCGGCTTCCCCGCCTCGACCTCGTACTTCTTGTGCAGGATGCGGTCGCTCGGGGCGCCGGAGGCGTCGGGCAGGACGCAGGTCACCTCGACGCCGTAGGTGCGGCCGTCGTCGGCGTAGTGCGCGGCGTCCCCGTCGAGCGCCTTGGTGAGGCGGAGCGCGCCGTATTCGTAGGTGTTGGTGATGGCGGCGGGCTGGGGGACCTCCCGGCCGAAGCCGGGCTTGATGGTGACCTCGACCGGGTTGCTCTCGGTGTGGTCGGACTGGCCGCCGCGGGCGGAGGTCTCCCAGACCTTGCAGTCGGCGCCGGCGGGGATGCCGGTGATGGGTGTCGGCTTGTCCACGGACACCTCGTAGTCCTTGTCGAGGACCGTGCGGGGCAGGCGTCCCTGGGGGTGGATGGTGCAGGTGACGTGGAAGGGGTACGTGGCCCGCTGGAGTTCGTCGGTCATCGCGTCGGGGTGCTTGCCGAGCCGCTTGACGAGCCTCAACTCGCCGTAGGCGAGGGCCACTCCGACCTTGGTGGGCTCATTGGTCTGGAGCACGCGCGGGGAGCCGCCGCGGTCGGTGGTCTCGTTGTGGGCGAAGGAGTTCCAGGCGATGGTCGGGTCGCCGTTGTGCTCGACGTCGAGCGGGGTGTCCATGGCGTACGTGATGTCGACGGTGCCGCCCGGCGGGAGCTTGTCGGGGAAGGCGAGGTCCATCCTGGCGCCCGCGGCCTTCCCGCTGAACGCGTCGTCCCAGGTGTCGTCGGCGCACTGGTCGGCGCTCGATCCGGCGCCGCCCATGTCGAGGTCGTCGGTGCACAGCGGCTCGTCGTTCTCGTACGCGGTGTTCATCGTGCCGGGGCTCGCACCGTCCAGGGTGGGGCGGGTGGCGAGGGTCGGCCGGTGGTTCCAGGCGGTCTTGCGGTCCTGGTCGAGGATGACGCCCTTGTCGCCCTGGACGGGGAAGCGGTCGACGATCCGCATGTGGGTGGCGGACTCGGTGCCGGCGTTCTGGAGGCTCATCAAGTAGTGGTACCGGTCACCGGGGTTGACGAGAGCGATGCACTGTCCGGCCGTGTACTGGCGTCCGGTGGAGTCGGTGCGGACCGGGCAGGGGGCGTCGCCGACGCCGACGACCTTCTGGTTCCGGGTGTCGTACCAGCCGAGGTCGGGGTTGCCCGCGACCCACTTGCGGGCGCTGAACGCGGCGCCGGACTTGGCCGTCAGGTTCGCGTCGTCCACGCAGTACAGGCCGGAGCCGAACATCGTGCCGTCGCGCTGTGAGGTGTCCTCGCAGGCCAGGTCGGGGTCGGAGGAGGTGGCGCCCATGGTGTTGGTGACCGTGTCGTCGGCCCTGATGCCGGCTTCGAGGCGGACGTGGATCTCGATGGTGAAGCCGGCGCCGGGCGCGAGGTTCCACGGCTTGCCGTCGTCGTCCTTGGAGAAGTCCCAGGTGAGTCCGGAGACGCGGTCGCCGTCGTTGGTCTGGGTGAACTCCGGGGTCGGGATCGCGACGGTGCCGTCGGGCTGCTTCTTGTCGATGATCTTGTACGGCTGTCCGTTGTCGCCGTTGAAGTCGTCGACGAACTGGATGCCCTCGGGGAGGTCGTCCTTCACGACGAGGTTCGGGACGTTGGCGGTGCCGGTGTTGGTGACCTTCAGGTAGAAGGGGGCGTCCTCGCCGGGTGCCAGGACGGTGTTCGGGGTCTTGTCGACGTCGAGCACCGGGTCGCCCTTGACCAGGTTGAGCGTCGCGTTGTCGGGGTCGATGTCCCGCGGCTTGTCCTCGTCCTCGAGCTTGGTCGTGAACTGGCCGCTGACCGTGTCCTCCAGGTGGGAGGGGATCTTCTCGCCGGTGCTGCGGCTGGTCGGGCGGGGGCTGACGTCGAGGACCAGCTTGCCGGAGCAGCTGTCCTTGGCGCACGGGACGATGGTGTAGCCGTCGTTGGCGGTGCTCGTCGACAGGTACGTGACGCGGATCCCGGTGACGTCGGACGCCTGCACGCCGGACGGCAGGGCGGCCGACGAGGCGGGGGTGCCGTCGACCCACTTCCCGTTCACGTACGCGTCGATCTTCACGCGGTTGGCGCCGGAGGGCATCTTGTTCGACTTGATGGACACGAGGTCCACGGCGTCGAAGAAGTCCTCGTCCTGGTCGGTCATCTTCAGGTATTTGGCCGACATGTTGCCGGTGTTGCGGACCGTGAGGGTCATGTCGGCGTGCTGCCGGGGCAGTCCGGCGACGTACTCGGGCAGTTCGCCGGGCGAGATGGACTTGTTGAGGGAGGCGCCGTCGGCGGCGGGCCCGGTGTTCATCGCGGTGGAGCAGTTGGGGGTGGTGTCCGTGTAGTTGTCGGCGGTGACGGAGAAGCAGTTGGTGAACGTGATGTCGTTCTCCACGCCCTCGCGGCGCTCCCCGACGATGTTGATCGTGAAGCCGTCCTCGGGCTGGAGCGATCCGTCGTAGGAGCCGCGGACGCCGGTGGCGCGCTTCAGCAGGGCGGCGTCGGACGGGTCGTACGGCACCCAGGCGCCGTCGCCGCCGGCGGCGTCCGGGTCCCACAGTTCGAGGGTCACGGGGGCGCTCGACGGGCTGACCGAGACGGAGTCGATCTGCAGGTACTCGAAGGGGTTGTCCTCGGTCGACGGCTTGCCGTCGGGGCCCGCGGGCGGGTCGGTGAGCACGGGGTTCACGATCGCCTTGTTGCCGTTGTTCGTGAACTTCAGCTTCATCGTGATGGGCTGGCCCGGCGGCACGTCGGTCTGGCTGACGGTCTTGGAGCCGTTGCCGGAGGCGTTGGGCCGCTCCAGGACGAGGTCGGCGCAGGCGCCGCCGGACGCGGTGCCGCTGCCGTCGCGGCGGCCCGCGTCGCCCTTGGATCCCGCGCAGTTCCTGACCCCGTCGCTGACGTCCTCGGCGGTGACCTTGTCGGTCAGGGTGCCGTGCAGGTCGAGGCCCGCGGTGGCGCCCTCGTCGATGGTCGGGTTCCCTTCGGCGTCGGTGCCGGTGTACGTCACCTCGACCTTGGTGGCCTGCTTGCAGTCCTCGGGGATCTCGTAGGTGGTGTTCTCCGTGTACGTCTTCTCGACGGTGGAGCCGTCGGCGCAGGTGACGGTCAGCTTCGCCTCGGTGGCGCCCGCGGGGAAGCGCAGCCGCACCTTGTCGACGTCGAGCTTGTCGAACTCGCTGGTGGCGTCCGGGTCGGGCTCGGTGATCGTGATGCTCTTCACCTTGAACGGCGACTTGTTGGTGACGTCGACGCCGGTGCTGACCGGGGAGTCGTCGCCGTACACGGCGTGCTCGCTGGAGGTGTGCGAGAAGTCGCCGTTGGTGTCGGCGTAGTACGTCTTCGACGTGTCGAGCACGAGGAGGTCCGGGAGGATCTCGTACGTGTCGCAGGCCGCGGTCCCGTCGACGGAGCCCTGCGTCTTCTCCTCCACGGACGGGGTCGCACAGTTGTCGACCGTGATCTTGTCGGAGGGGCGCAGCGGCGAGCCGTCGGAGCGCTTGGTGTCGCGCAGCTTCATGCCGATGTCGACGCTGCCGCCGTTCTCGTCGTACGGCAGCGGTTCGCCCGCGCTGTTGGTGAAGACGACCTCGACGCCGACGACGTCTGCCGGGTCCACGCCTCTGGGCAGCGGGAGTTCACCGGGCTCGGTGATGGTGCCGCCCGTGTGCTGTCGCCCGTCGGCCGTGGTGACCACGATGTGTGCCTGGTCGGCGCCCTTGGGGAAGGCGGTCACGGTGGCCTTCGTGAAGTCGAAGTACTCGAACGTCTCCTTGGTGTCGTCGGACACCGACAGCTCGGTGACGTCGGCCGACGACGAGGAGTTGTTGCGCACGTTCAGCTTGATCGTGGATTCCTCGCCGGTCAGCGCGACCGCCGAGCCGTCCTCCCAGGTCTTGGTGGCCACCGGCTTCACCACGCGCGGGATGGAGACGGTGATGTCGGAGTCCGCGGTCTTGGCGTCCGCGTTGTCGGCGTCGACGGTCACCGTGTTGGTGACGGTGGCGCCGTCCTTCAGGTCCGTGTCGGTCGGCACCCGCATCCCGATCTCCACGGACAGGGCCTGGCCGGCGAGCAGTCCTGTCTTGCCCTCCGGGTTCTGCAGGTCCTGCTTGTAGACGATCGTCAGCTTGCGGGTGTCCGGGTCGTACGTGACGTCCCGTGTGCTGGTCGACTGCGGCAGGCTGGTGACCTCGAGCCCCTCGGGCAGGGTGTCGGTGACCGTGAAGTTCACACAGTCGACGACGAGCCCGGAGCACTGTGCGCTGAGGGTGTAGACGAACTCGTCACCCGGCTGCTGCGGCTCACCCCCGGTGTCGTTGGTCTTGGTGATGCCGACCTCACTCTTGGGGTCGTCGGCGACGGCGAGGGGCGCCGCGAGGGCCTGTGAGCCGAACAGCAGGCTGAGCACCGCCGCCATCACGACCCACAGGCGGGTGCGCGAGAGTCTTCCAACCGTGGACATGAGGGCGAAGGTAGGGCTTTGCCCGTATTCCGCCCGTTCTGGCACACCGAATGATTGACGGCCTATCAGACATTTCGCCCGCACGGCGGCACCGGGGCGGGCCACGGGGACGGGGCCGCTCAGCCCGAGAGCGCCTTCCCGTACGCCCCGGCGCTCTGCCGCACCCCGCTGCAATTTGTCGCCGCGTCGTCCGCCTCCGTGCCCTCGGTGCAGGCCACGTCGCGGAAGGTGGCCCAGGTCGAGAGCCAGGCGATGCCCTTCTCCTCGGCGAACGACCGCAGTTGCGCCGCGTCCGCGAGCGTGAAGGTCTCGCCGTCGATGTCGTTCGCGCCGAGCATCGGAGTGAGGGCCATGCCCTGCCAGGCCTTGGCGTCGGAGAGGCCGAAGACCTTCTTCAGCTGGGTGTGGGTGGCGCGGGCCGCGGTGCGGGCGTAGTCGCTCATGTCGCCCTGGTAGGACTCGCCGTAGTTCATGGTCATGATGTTGACGGTGGAGACATCGGCGGACGCGTCGTTGGCGGCTTCGAGGAGGTCCAGGGAGTCGTCGTCGAGGCCGGACGGCATCACGGGCAGCGTGAACGTGACGTCCAGGTCGCGTTTCTTCTGGAGCAGGGCGATGGCCTCGGCGCGCCGGCTGGTGGCGGCGGAGTCCTTGAGCGCGTCGCCCTCGATGTCGAAGTCGGCGTGGGTGGCCCCGCCCGCGGCGTCCAGGGCCGTGGCGTAGGCATCGGCGAGGTCGGTGGCGCTGTCGCACGTCGTGGCGAGTTCGTCGCCGGACGCGCCGCCGAAGGAGACGCGGAGCGTGCCGCCGGAGTCGGCGAGCTTCTTCAGGCGGGCGGCGACCCCGCTGTCGCCGATCTTCGTGTGTCCGCCCCAACTGGCCGTGCAGCTGCTGCCGTTGGCGACGACGAAGGCGAGGTTGTACGCGTCCGGGGAGCCGGCCGCGTCGGTGGCGTGGGCCGTCGACGCGCTGACGTACGGGGCGTAGCCGACGCGGTCGGCGTCGTCGGCGTCGTCGGTGGCGGACGTCGTGGGGGCGCAGCCCGCGCACACGAGCGCGGCCAGGCCCAGGAGTCCTGCGGCGGACTTCAGCGGAATCGGCATACGGGGAACCTCGCACCCCACCCTGTGCCGCCCGGCCTCGTCCGCCCAGGAATCGCACAGGCAAGACGGGGCAGAACCACCCATACTCCCCCGGCTGCCCAGGCGGCTGACAGCCTTCGCCGTATTTCACGGAGCACTGACAAGAAACGCTCAGCGACGGCCACAGAAGCCTTTCTACGCTCCGCGGAATGCGCTCCGATGCCCTTCTCGAATCCCCTTCCGCAGGCCGCGGCCGACGCCGCAAACCCCGACGCGGCGCCCCCGAAGGCCCCGTCTTCGTCGACTCGTCGGGCCGCAGGGCACGACTGCTGCGCCGCCTCGGGATCGCCGTGTGCGTGGGCTGCGCCGGGTACGTGGTGCTGCTGGTGCTCGCGTTCATGGGCGTCGGCATCCCGCTGACCTCGTCGGACCTGCTGCCCTTCGGTGACGCGGGCAACGGGGGCCGGGCCCCCGCCGGGCCACCGGCCGGGCAGCCGTCCGCCCCCGTCGGCGCCAACTGAGCGGGAGCGGAACCGGATCATGTCCACTCCCCAGCCCACCAAGCCTCCGGCCACCCCGCGCGGCGGACGCCACGCCACCCCCGGCCGCATCGCCCGCATGGGCCGCCGCGCCGCGACCCTGCAACGCCCGCGCACGCTCCTCGCGTTGATGCTGCTGCTCGCCCTGACCTGCGCGCTGCTCCTCGACGGTTACGTGCGCGGCGAGGTGTTCAACGACAAGCGGGTCCGCGACGGCGCCGCCTACGACAAGGTGTCGCAGTCCGTCCTCGACTCGGGCCCCATCTGGACGTCCCGCGACGGGAAGGCCGACGCCGAGTCGGTCCCCGACAAGACCATCGTGCTCACCTTCGACGACGGCCCGAACGCCACGTACACGTCGAAGGTCCTCGACATCCTCGACGAGAACGACGTGCCCGGCACGTTCTTCCTCGTCGGTTCGATGGCCGCGCGCTACCCCGACCTGGTGAAACAGACGGTCGACGAGGGCAACGAGGTCGGCATCCACTCCTTCTCGCACGTGGACCTCTCGTACCAGTCGTACGCGCGCCTCAAGCGGGAGCTGAAGCAGACGCAGCTGGCGATCGCCGGGGCGGCGGGCGTCACGACGACGCTGTTCCGGGCCCCGTACTCCTCCGAGACCGACGCCATCGACAACTACAGCCTCGGCGTCTACAAGAAGGTGGCGAAGCTCGGCTACACCAGCGTGTTCATCGACACCGACAGCGACGACTGGAAGCAGCCGGGCGTCGACAGCATCATCAGGACGGCCACGCCGAAGAACGGCAAGGGCGCGTCCGTGCTCTTCCACGACGCGGGCGGCGACCGCGACCAGACGCTGAAGGCGCTGCCGAAGTACATCAAGAAGATGAAGGCCAAGGGGTACACGTTCACGACGGTGAGCGGCGCCCAGGCCATGAACCGCGAGGCGCGGCAGCAGGCCGCGGGCGGCGTGCCCGGTGGCCCTGAACGGAACCTCGACCCCACCTCCACCGCCGTCGAGCAGTCCTCCATGCACCGGGCGACCGGATCCACGCTGTACGTCGGCAAGTCCCTCGTCGCGGCCACCGCGGTCGCCGAGTGGACGATGCCGGTGCTCTCCGTGTTCCTCGCCGTCGTCGGCGTCGCCGTCATGGCCAGGTTCCTGCTGATGCTCGTCGTGGCGCGGCGCCACCACCGGCAGCGCAACAGAGCGGACTTCTCGTGGGGGCCGCCGGTCACCCGCCCGGTGAGCGTGATCGTGCCCGCGTACAACGAGAAGGAGTGCATCGCGAACACGGTGAACTCGCTGATGGCAGGCTCGCATCCGATCGAGGTCATCGTCGTCGACGACGGCTCCTCCGACGGCACGGCGGACATCGTCGAATCGCTCGGCCACCCGAACGTACGGGTCGTGCGGCAGGAGAACGCGGGCAAGTCGGCGGCGCTCAACAACGGTGTGCGGCACGCCCGTCACGACATCGTCGTGATGATGGACGGCGACACGGTGTTCGAGCCGGACACGGTGGCCCGGCTCGTGCAGCCGTTCGCGGACCCCGAGGTCGGCGCGGTCTCCGGCAACGCCAAGGTCGGCAACCGCAGGACGCTCATCGGGGCGTGGCAGCACATCGAGTACGTGATGGGGTTCAACCTGGACCGCCGCATGTACGACACGCTGCGCTGCATGCCGACGATCCCCGGCGCCATCGGCGCGTTCCGCCGCGACGCGGTGCTCGCGGCGGGCGGCATGAGCGAGGACACGCTCGCCGAGGACACCGACATCACGATCGCCATGCACCGTGCGGGCTGGCGGGTCGTCTACGAGGAGCACGCGCGGGCGTGGACGGAGGCGCCCGGCTCGTTCAAGCAGCTCTGGTCGCAGCGCTACCGCTGGTCGTACGGGACGATGCAGGCGCTGTGGAAGCACCGGAAGTCCCTGACGGACAAGGGGCCTTCGGGCCGGTTCGGGCGGGTCGGCATGCCGCTCGTCGTCCTCTTCCAGATCGTCACGCCGGTCTTCGCGCCGCTCATCGACGTGTTCACCGTCTACTCGATGATCTTCGTGGACTTCAAGGCGTCGCTGCTGGCATGGCTTGCGGTGCTCGGCGTCCAACTCGCCTGCGCGGCCTACGCGTTCCGGCTCGACAAGGAGAAGTACCGCTACCTGCTGATGCTCCCGCTGCAACAGCTCGCGTACCGGCAGATGATGTACCTCGTCCTCATCCACTCCTGCGTCACCGCGCTCACGGGCGGCCGGCTGCGCTGGCAGAAGCTGAAGCGCACGGGTGAGGTCGGGACGCCGACGGCCGGGACGGGGGCGGGGGCGTGAGCGGTCGCAGGCGGCGCGGCTCCGCGCCGGTCGGGGTCGTCGAGCCGGGCCCCGCCCCCGCGTCCCCGCCCGCGCCCGCGCCCTCCGGGCGGGACCGGTACTTCGACGCGCTGCGGGCCGTCGCCCTGGTGCGTGTCGTCACGTACCACTGCTTCGGGTGGGCGTGGGCGGGGCTCGTGTTCCCGTCGATGGGCGTGATGTTCGCGCTCGCGGGATCCTTGATGGCCCGCTCGCTGCAACGCCCGGCTTTCTCGGTGATCCGCGGCCGGATGCGGCGGCTGCTCGTGCCGTTCTGGGTGTGGGGCGTGTTCGTCGTCCTGGCGATGCTGATCCACGGCTGGATGCCGGACTGGCGGATCGTCTACTGGGTCGTGCCGCTCGGTGACCCGCCGGGCAGCGCGTGGGGCGAGCAGGCGTGGGAGATCCTCTGGTACCTGCGCTGCTACCTGTGGTTCGTGCTGCTCTCGCCGGTGCTGCTGCGGGTGTTCCGGTGGACGCCGGTGCCGGTGCTGCTGCTCTCCCTTGCGCCGGTCCTGGTGGTGGGCGACGACGGGCCCCTCACCGACTTCTGCGTCTTCGCCTTCTGCTGGCTGCTCGGATTCGCCCACCGGGACGGGCTGTTGGAGCGGTGGCGGGCGGCGCCGGTCGTGGTGCTCTCGGTGGGGGCGCTCGCCTTCGGGTGCTGGTACGCGTTCGCGCACCAGGGGGTGTACGGGACATACGACCTGGACGACGTGCCGGTGGCCCAGGCGTTCTGGTCGGCCGGGTTCGTCACGCTGCTCTTCTCCGTGAAGGTGTGGGCGCGCGTCGACTTCGCCGGGCTGGCCCGGTACCGGCGGCTCGACCGGGTCGTGACCGTGTTCAACGCGCGGGCGGTCACGATCTACCTCTGGCACGAGATCGCGCTGATCCTGGCGGTGCCGCTGGTCGACACGTTCTGGAACGTTCCGGCGTTCGAACGGTGGCTGCCGCTGGAGAGCCAGTGGTTCCTGTACGGGGTGGGGTGGCTGCTCATCGCGGTGGCGGTGCCGATGTGGGGCTGGGTGGAGGACATCGCGGCGAAGCGCTCGCCGCGCGTGCTGCCGTGAGGGTTTCGGGGGGCCGGTGGGTGGCCGGCTCCCCGCTCCCACGCCTCGGGGCTCCGCCCCGGACTCCGCTCATCTCCCACCCACCCGCCCCCTCCGGGGGCGTAGGCCTCCCGGGGTTGCGCCCGCGCAGGTGGCGCTCGCCGAGGCGTGAGGGTCAGTCGGCGTGGGCGTCCGGGAGTTCGCGGACGACGAAGGTGCCGCGGGCGGGCACGGTGACCGTGAGGCCGCGGTCCCGCAGTATGGCCATCGCGCGGCGCACGGTCTGCGTCCCCGCGGCGTACTCCTCGGAGAGCGCCATGACGCCGGGGAGCCGCCTGCCCGGCTCGAACTCGCCGCTCCGGATGCGGCGTTCAAGGATGTCGGCCAGCTGCTCGTAGTGGTACTCGGCGGCCAGCGGGTCGATCTTTTCTGCCATACCCGTGAACATATCGAGCCCGACAGCGTTCGCGCATTATCGATTCCGGTCGGTAACGGTCGACCGAGGTTCACCATTACCGACCGTGGTTAACCTCACGGAAAAGCCCCCGCGACGCGGCAACGTCCGGGGGCACGGCCAACGCCCGACCGGAGCGCTGACGATGACCGACCTTATCCGCCACGCCCTCACGTGGCTGCTGCTTCTTCTACTTCCCGGCACCGGCCGCCATCGCGCCGGTGACCCGTTCCCCGCGGCAGCGGAACCGCGGCCCATCTCCCCGTACGCCGCCGAGGCTTACACCCCGCTCGACGGCGCGGCGAGCGCACTCGTGCGGCCGTACGTACTGAAGCGCAGGCGCCTCGCCCTCGTTCTCGCCGCCGATTACGGGATCGATCTCGACCAGCACGTACGAGGAGCAGCCGCATGAACGAACACGCTCACCGACCCATCCGCATGTGCGTGTGGTGCGAGGTGATCACGGACGAACCCGTGCTGGTCGCCGAGGTGCACCAGGGCACCGGCCCCGGGTTCAACGTGTACGCATGCCCGCCGTGCGCCGAGTGGACTCGGCCGCACGAAGTCGACCGTCCTCCAGGAACAGCACCCGGTCCGCGTACGGGGCCAGCGTCAGGTCGTGCGTGATCAGGATGGTCGTACGGTCCCGCATCAGGCGGCGGAGGGGTGCAACCACCCGGTGGGCCGACTCCGCGTCGAGGCCCGTGGTCGGCTCGTCGAGGACGAGGACCGGCGACGGGCGCAGCATGGCGCGGGCGATGGCGATGCGCTGGAGCTGGCCGCCGGAGAGCGCCGCCGTGCCGGGGGCGATCCGCGTGGCGTAGCCGTCGGGCAGCGCGGCGATGAACGCGTGCGCGTCGGCGTCGCGGGCGGCCCGTTCGACGTCCGCGTCGCTCGCGTCCGGGCGGCCCGCCGCGATGTTCTCGCGGATGGTGCCGTGGAGGACGTGGGTGCGCTGCGGGAGGAGGGTGATGCGCTCGCGGACGTCCGCGAGCGGCAGCTCGGACAGGGGGACGCCGTCGAGTCGGACGGTGCCGGAGGTCGGGTCGTAGAACCGGACCAGGAGCTGCGTGAGCGTGGACTTGCCGGCGCCACTGGGACCGGTGACGAGGACGAGTTCGCCGGGTTCGGCGGTGAGGCTCACGTCGCTCAGGGCGGGGCGGGCGGCGCCGGGGTAGTGGTGTGTGACGTTGTGGAGAGCGACGCGGGCCCGAACATCAAGCCCCGCCGGCGTTTGAGGCGCGGGGTCCGGGGCGGAGCCCCGTGGCGTGGAGACGGGGTCCGACACTGACGGTCGAGCGTCCAGGATCTCCGCCAAACGCCGGGCACCGGCGGTGGCGGCGGTGAGCGTCAGGCCGAGCTGACCGAGGTCACGCACCGGCGGGTACAGGTAGCCGATGAACGCCGCGAACGCCAGCAACTGGCCGAGCGTGAGGCGCTGCTGGGAGATCTCCCACGCGCCGAGGCCGATCACCGCGAGGACGCACACCGTCTCGACGACCTGGACCACCTGCTCGTACATCTCGGTGGCCCGCGCCCCGCGCACGGACGCGCGCATCCACGCGCGGGCCTCGGTGTCGAGGCGGCGCTGCTCGGCGCGGTGCCGGTTGTACGCCTGGGTGAGCTCGATGTTGCCGAGGGACTCCTCGACGACGGAGGTGATGGCGCCCTCGGCGGCGCGTTCCTCGCGGGCCGCGCGCCCGATGCGGCCGGCGAAGCGGCGCGCGGCGAGCAGGAAGAGCGGGGCGAGGACGAAGGTGGCGAGGGCGAGGTCCCAGCGCAGCCAGAGCGCGGCGGCGCCGTAGAAGAGGACGGAGAAGACGGCGGAGACGGTGCCGACGACGCCGGAGACGACCATCTGCTCGATGGCCTCGACGTCACCCGTGAGCCGGGACACGAGATCGCCGCGACGGTGTTTTCGAAAGAAATGCGGCGGCAATTCCTGAAGGTGCGCAAACGCCTTGGCACGCAGCCGCATGACGAATCTCTCGGCCGTCCATACGGCGAGTGAATTTCCGGCGTATCCGACGGCCGCGCCCACGAGTGCCGCGCCGAGCCAGGCGAGCGCGGAAGCCCAGAACGCGGAGAGCGACCCCGCGTCGAGGGCGTGGTCGGTGATCTCGGAGAACAGCAGGATGGAGGCGGTCTCGGCGAGCGCCGCCACGATCACGCAGCCGACGATGACGAAGAGCCGGCCGCGGTCGCCCCGGGTGAGCGGCCAGAACCGCCGGAAGGCGTCCGCGATGTCACGGGTACCACGCATGGGCAGGGTCGACTCCGGTGCGGGGGAACAGGGGAAAAGGCCGAGGCGGGGCCGCCGGAAGGGACGGCCCCGCCTCTCGGTGAGGGGATCGCGTCAGCGCTTGCCACCGACCGGACGACGCTTCGCGTGCGTCTTCGACGCGGCCTTCTTCGGCTGCGCACGACGCTTGGCCGGGGTGGCCGGGGTGGCGGCCTTCGGGTTGCGCTTGGCGACGGGGGCAATCTTGTGGAAGCTCATGGCGTTCTCCTAGAATTTCTGGGTCAATTCACTGGTTTTCTGTTCCGCCGATGTTGTTCGTCGGCGACATGGAAAACACTACGGGACGAAAAAGGCCGAGCGAACCAATTCCGTTTAGAGGTCGATTAATTGCAGCTGAGTCGGTTTTTCATAAGCGCGAGGGCAACATCAGGGCGCGACAGGCACCTGGGCGTCTACTGTGAAGACGGCGGAACGCGAACCGTGGAGGCGGCATGCCAACGAGCGCATACGAGGCATCGGAAGCCGACCTGCCCGAGACTCTGACATGGGAGGAACTCCAGGAGCTTCCGGACGACATCGCCGAGGGTATCGAGCTGTGGCAGAGCAGGGTCGTGTGGAACCGGCGCGGCCCGAGAGAACACCAGCGGGCCGCCAGGCGCCTGTGCAACGCGCTCGAAGCCCACGCCCGCAGCGCCATGCGGGAGACCGGCGACAACGGAAGACTCTGCTGGGAGGTCGAGGTGGAGACCAACGTCTTCTTCCAGCCCGACAAGTCCAGCTTCCTCACCCCCGACTTCCTGATCTACCGCTGCCTGCCCCGCGGGGCCGACATCTTCACCGACGACACCGTCCTGGTCGGCGAGGTGCTCTCCGGATCGGACACCCACAAGCGCAGGGAGTGGAAGAAGGAGCGGTACGCGGAGGCGGGTATCCCCTGGTACTGGGAGGTTGAACTCGACTCCGGCAGGACCTGGGACGTCACCGCGGTGCGGGCATACGAGCTGGCCACCGTCGACCGGGCCGGGCTTGCCGTCGAACCACTTCGCCCCACTGTGTACGTCCCCGTCGGCGAGTGGGAGCCCGCCGGCGTCGGGATCGAGTTCCCCGAGCCCTTCGCTCTCAGCATCGGCTGGGAGGACCTGGCGTTCTGAGCCGCCACCCCTTCCCCAGGATCTTCCGCTCTGCTTGACTCCGCCCGCGCGTGCCGATCGTTGGGCGAACGACGGAGGGACGGACGACCGATGGAGATCACCCGTAGACGCCTGCTGAGTGTCCTCGCCGCGAGCGGGGTGCTCGCCGCCGTGCCCACCCAGTGGGCGAGCGCGGCCCAACTCGCGGAAGGAGCGGCGAAGTTGCTCGCCAACGCGACCGAGATGTTCGCCGGGAACGCCGCCTCCAACGCCCGCGCGGAGACCGCCGGCAAGGTCGCCGCGATCGAGAAGGCCGCCCGGGCGAACCTCGCCGCCATGGACGCGGCCTCCGGTGACGGTGAGCTGTTCAAGGGCGTGCCGCTCGGCAGCAGCGATCCGAACCTCAGCACCACGTATCAGCGCGTCTACGAGATCGCGCTCGCGACCGCCACGCCCGGCGTCTCCGGTGAGCTGTACGGGAGTTCGGCCGTCCGCACCCGTGTCGTCGACGCCCTGACGTGGCTCCACGAGCGGTACTACGGCGACCAGTCCACCGGCTACTACGGCAACTGGTTCACCTGGGAGATCGGCATCTCCCAGTACGTCAGCCGGACGCTCGTGCTGCTCGGCGACGCCGCGCCCGCCGAGCTGACGGCCGCGTACATCGCCTCCATGGACGCGTACCTGCGCAACGGAAAGGACGGCGACGTCGACCTCGACTCCCGGTTCCACACCGGCGCCAACCTCGCCGACATCACCACCAACCGCATCCTCCAAGGCGCCCTCACCGGCGACGAGGCCCGCATCCGCAAGGCCCTCACCGACCAGCTCACCGTCTTCGCGACCGTCGACCCGTACCACCTCCAGCACGGGGTGACGGACGGCCACTACGCCGACGGATCGTTCATCCAGCACTCCTCCGTCGCATACACGGGCTCGTACGGAAAGGGCCTGCTCACGCGCGTCATCCAGACGTTGAAGCTGCTCGACGGGACCGGGTTCGCGTACGGCGACCAGCTGATCCCGACCGTGCGGCGGTGGGTGCGAGACGGGTTCGCTCCGCTGATCTTCGAGGGCTGGATGATGGAGGCCGTGAAGGGGCGGGCCGTGTCCCGCACGGGCAGCGGGTACGCCGACTCCGCGACCGTCGTCGAGGCCGTCGTCGACCTCGCCTCCCTGTCCGACGGCGACGCAGCGAGCGAACTCAAGGCGTACGTGAAGCACGTGCGCTCTACGTCGAGGGCGAGCCTCGACCCGACGACGTTCGTCTCCCCGCTGAGCATCGTCCGGTACGCCGACATCCTCGCCGACGACTCCGTGCGCCCCGCCGACCTCAACCCGCCCGCCCGCTCGGTCGCCTTCAACGCCATGGACCGCACGGTGCACCGCCGCCCCGGCTACGCCTTCACCCTCTCCCGCAGTTCGCGGCGCATCAGCAAGTACGAGTACATGAGCGGCGAGAACCTGATGCCCTGGTTCCAGGGCGACGGCGCGCACTACCTGTACCTGAGCGGGCAGGACCAGACGCAGTCCTTCGGCGTCGACTACTTCACCACCGTCTCCCCTTACGGCCTCGCGGGCGTCACGGCGCCCGTCGAACACCGCGGCACGGTACCGGAGTTGTACGGAGGCAAGCTCTTCTACGACAACCCGGGCCACCCGCTGAACTTCACGGCGTCGTCCGAGTCGCAAAACACGTACGTGTACTTCCCGACGGCCACCCAGGCGTACTCGGGCGGCGCCGTGCTCGACGGCACGTACGGGGCCGTCGGCTGGGTCGCGTCCGACGACGTGCCGTGGCGGGACAAGCGGGCGGGGCTGCTGCCCGACGACTTCGTGGCGTACCGGAGCGCGCGGGCGACGAAGTCGTGGTTCCTGCTCGACGACGAGATCGTGGTGCTCGCGGCCGGCGTCGGGGACGCCCCCGGCGGCGGGCGGGCCGTGACCACGACCCTCGACGCGCGCGTGGCGCCCGCGGGTGACGCGGTGACCGTGGCCGAGGGCGACGGCTGGGTGCGCTGGGCGGACGGGACGCGGGACGCGGCGGTCGGCTACGTACGGCTTGCGGGCCCGACCGCGAAGCCGCGCCTCGAAACGGTCACCCGCAGCCGCCGCGTCGTGCGCGTCACCAACCCCGACACGGCGGTCACGAAGCAGGTGTTCTCACTGACGGTCGAGCAGGCGGCCGGCTCGAAGCCGGTCTCCTTCGCGTACGCGCTGCTGCCGAACGCATCGGAGGCGGCGGTGCGCGCGTACGACGGCGTGCGCGTGCTCACGAACACCTCGCGGACGCAGGCCGTCCGCCACGAAGGGCTCGGCCTCACCGCCGCGAACACCTTCACCGACGGCGCGCACCGGGTGGCCGGACTCGACGTCGACGGGCCCGCGTCCGTCCTCGTCCGGCGGCGGGACGGCGGGGTCACCGTCGCGGTGTCGGACCCGACGACCGAACGCGACACCGTGACGGTGGTGGTGCACGGACGCGCTCTCCGCAAGGCCGACGGCGACGACGCGGTGCGCGTCACCGCCGTGCCGGGCGGCACCCGGCTCGACGTCGACACGCACCACGCGTACGGCCGGAGCTTCGGCGTGACGCTGAAGTAGCCCTTTTCGCGGGGAGGACTACTCGTCGGACTCCAGGTCGCCCTCCGTCTCCAGGTACACCTGGCGGAGGGCCTCCAGCGTCTGCGGGTCCGGCTTCTCCCACATGCCGCGCGACTCGGCCTCGAGCAGCCGCTCGGCGATGCCGTGCAGGGCCCACGGGTTGTTCTCGGAGAGGAACTGCCGGTTCGTCTCGTCGAGGACGTACGTCTCCGTGAGCTTGTCGTACATCCAGTCGGCGATGACGCCGGTCGTGGCGTCGTAGCCGAACAAGTAGTCCACCGTCGCGGCGAGTTCGAAGGCGCCCTTGTAGCCGTGGCGGCGCATCGCCTCGATCCACTTGGGGTTCACGACACGGGCCCGGAAGACGCGGGACGTCTCCTCGACGAGCGTGCGGGTCTTCACCGTCTCCGGGCGGGTCGAGTCACCGATGTACGCCTCCGGGGCCGAGCCCCGCAGGGCGCGCACGGTCGCGACCATGCCGCCGTGGTACTGGAAGTAGTCGTCCGAGTCCGCGATGTCGTGCTCGCGGGTGTCGGTGTTCTTCGCGGCGACGGCGATCCGCTTGTACGCGGTCTCCATCTCGGCGCGGGCGGCCCTGCCCTCCAGGCCGCGGCCGTACGCGTACCCGCCCCACACCGTGTAGACCTCGGCGAGGTCGGCGTCCGTGCGCCAGTCCTTGGAGTCGATGAGCTGGAGCAGTCCGGCGCCGTAGGTACCGGGGCGGGAGCCGAAGATACGGGTCGTGGCCCGGCGCTCGTCGCCGTGCTCGGCGAGGTCGGCCTGGGTGTGCGCCCGTACGTGGTTGATCTCCGCCGGCTCGTCGAGCGACGCGGCGAGGCGCACCGCGTCGTCGAGGAGGCCGATGGTGTGCGGGAACGCGTCGCGGAAGAAACCGGAGATGCGAAGGGTGACGTCGACGCGGGGCCGGTTCAGCTCCTCGTACGGGATCGGCTCCAGGCCGGTGACGCGGCGCGAGGCGTCGTCCCAGACGGGCCGGATGCCGAGGAGGGCGAAGGCCTCCGCGACGTCGTCGCCCGCGGTGCGCATGGCGCTCGTGCCCCACAGGGACAGGCCCACGGAGGTGGGGTAGTCGCCGTTGTCGTCCTTGTACCGGGTGAGGAGGCTGTCGGCGAGGGCCTGACCGGTCTCCCACGCGAGGCGGCTCGGGACGGCCTTCGGATCGACGGAGTAGAAGTTCCGGCCGGTCGGTAGGACGTTCACGAGTCCGCGCAGCGGCGACCCGGACGGCCCCGCGGGCACGAAGTTGCCGCTGAGGGCGCGGACGGCGTTGTCCAGCTCGTCGGTGGTCGCGCTCAGCCGCGGGATGACCTCGCGCGCGGCGAAGTCGAGGATTGCGGCAACGGGGTCGGGGCCCTCGTCATCGGCGCGCGGCACCGTGGGGACGGACGCGGCGAGTACGTCCGGCACCGCCGCCGGGTCCCAGTCCGCCGCCTCCATCGCCTCGACGAGAGCGCGGGCCACGGCCTCCGCCTCGTCGGCCGTCGTACGGGTCGCCGACGACTCGTCGAGGCCCAGCGCCTCCCGCAGACCCGGAAGCGCCTGGGACCCGCCCCAGATCTGGCGGGCCCGCAGGATGGCCAGGACCAGGTTGACCCGCGCCTCCCCGGAGGGGGCCGCGCCGAGGACGTGCAGACCGTCCCGGATCTGCGCGTCCTTGACCTCGCACAGCCACCCGTCGACGTGCAGCAGGAAGTCGTCGAACCCCTCGTCGTCCGGGCGGTCCGTCATGCCCAGGTCGTGGTCGAGCTTCGCGGCCTGGATGAGCGTCCAGATCTGGGCGCGGATCGCCGGCAGCTTCGCCGGGTCCATCGAGCTGATCTGGGCGTACTCGTCGAGGAGTTGTTCCAGGCGGGCGATGTCGCCGTACGAGTCCGCACGGGCCATCGGCGGCACCAGGTGGTCGATGAGCGTGGCGTGCACGCGCCGCTTGGCCTGCGTGCCCTCGCCCGGGTCGTTGACCAGGAAGGGGTAGATCAGGGGCAGATCGCCGAGTGCCGCGTCGGGGGCGCACGCCGCGGACAGGCCCGCGTTCTTGCCCGGCAGCCACTCCAGGTTGCCGTGCTTGCCGAGGTGGATCATCGCGTCCGCGCCGAAACCGCCGTCGGAGGCGGATGCCGCGATCCACCGGTACGCCGCCAAGTAGTGGTGGGACGGCGGCAGATCGGGGTCGTGGTAGATCGCGATCGGGTTCTCGCCGAAGCCGCGCGGCGGCTGGATGAGGATCAGCAGGTTCCCGCGCCGCAGCGCCGCGAGGACGATGTCGCCCTCCGGGTTGCGGGACCGGTCGACGAACATCTCGCCGGGCGGCGGCCCCCAGTGCTGCTCGACGCTCTCCCGCAGCTCCTGCGGCAGCGTCGCGTACCAGCGCTTGTAGTCGGCGGCCGGAATGCGGACCGGGTTCTTCGCGAGCTGCTCCTCGGTCAGCCACTCCTGGTCGTGGCCGCCCGCGTCGATGAGCGCGCGGATCAGCTCGTCGCCGTCGCCGGAGGCGAGGCCGGGGATCTCGGCCCGGTCCCCGAAGTCGTATCCCTCGTCGAGGAGTCGACGCAGCAGCGCGACCGCGGATGCGGGGGTGTCGAGGCCCACCGCGTTGCCGATCCGCGAGTGCTTCGTCGGGTACGCGGACAGGACGAGCGCGAGCTTCTTGTCCCGCGCGGGGATGTGCCGCAGACGGGCGTGGCGGACGGCGATCCCGGCGACGCGGGCGGCGCGCTCGGGGTCGGCGACGTACGCGGGCAGCCCGTCCTCGTCGAGCTCCTTGAAGGAGAACGGGACGGTGATCAGGCGGCCGTCGAACTCCGGCACCGCGATCTGGCTCGCGGCGTCGAGCGGCGACACGCCCTCGTCGTTCTCCTCCCAGTCCGCGCGGGACGAGGTCAGGCACAGCGCCTGGAGGATCGGCACGTCGAGCTGGGTGAGCGCGCCCGCGTCCCAGGACTCGTCGTCGCCGCCCGCGCTCGCCTCGGCGGGACGGGTGCCGCCGGCCGCGAGGACCGTGGTGACGATCGCGTCGGCGGGGCGCAGCGCGTCGACGAGCTCGGGCTCGGGGGCGCGCAGGGACGCCACGTAGAGCGGGAGCGGGCGGGCGCCCGCGCGCTCGATCTCGTCGCAGAGGGCGTGCACGAACGCCGTGTTGCCGCTCATGTGGTGGGCGCGGTAGTAGAGCACGGCGACCGTGGGGCCCTCGCCGGTGGCGGGCTCGCGGTCGAGCGGGCCCCAGGTGGGGGCGGCGGCCGGGGGCTCGAAGCCGTGGCCGGTGAGCAGCACGGTGTCGGAGAGGAAGCGGGCCAGGTGGTCCAGGTTCGCGGGGCCGCCGTGCGCCAGGTACTTGTGGGCCTCGGCGGCGATGCCGACCGGGACCGTGGACGTCGCCATCAGCTGGGCGTCGGGCGCCTGTTCACCGGTGAGGACGACCAGCGGGACGCCCGCGGCGAGCAGCCGGTCGATGCCGTCCTGCCAGGCGCGGACACCGCCGAGGAGACGTACGACGACCAGGTCCGCGCCGTCGAGGAGGTCCGGCAGGTCCGTCTCCACGTCGATGCGGGAGGGGTTCGCGAAGCGGTACGCGACCGGGGCGTCCGCGGCGTTGGCCGCGCGGGCGCTGAGCAGGTCGGTGTCCGACGTCGACAGGAGCAGGAGCTGCTGAGGCATGCGTCGTCTGGCCTTCCTCGGGGTGTCCGCGCCCCGGGTGGTCGTGTGGGAAGGGAGTTCCTGGCTCGCTCTCCGGCTGGAGAGTTCACAGTGGCGGGACCGCGCCGGAATCGCACCGGGCTTCCTCCCTGCCGCCGTCGCCGGCGGTGGCCGACCGGGTCCGGGCAGCCACCGAGCATCGTACGGTGCCGGGCGACGACCTGGTACGGGGTGGTCGAATCGGCCCCTATGTATGCTCCCCGGCATGTCCCCCTCCCCCATACCCAACCCACCCGTCGGCTCGGGCGACGCCTGCCCGGGTGCTTTGCGGTTGCATAGCGCGGACGACGGGTTCCTCGCGCGTGTGCGGATTCCCGGCGGGGTCCTCGATGTGGCACAGGCACGGGCGCTCGGCGAGGCGGCGGAGCGGCTCGGGGACGGGCGGCTGCATCTGACGTCGCGCGGGAATGTGCAGTTGCGGGGTTTGCGCGAGGGGTGCGGGGGTGAGCTCGCGGAGCGGCTCGGGGCGGCCGGGCTGCTGCCGTCGGCGGCGCACGAGCGGGTCCGGAACGTGGTGGCGTCGCCACTGTCGGGGCTCGACGGGGGCGGGTTCGTGGATGTGCGGGAGTGGTTGACCGGGCTGGACGCGGCGATCCGTGCGAGTTCCGTCACGCCCGGCTTGTCCGGGAGGTTCCTGTTCGCGCTGGATGACGGCCGCGGCGATGTCGCGGCGCTCGCGCCGGACGTGCTGGTGCGGGCGACCCCGTCCGGCGATGCGGACGTCTCCCTCGGCGAGGCGGTCGTACGGGTGCCGTTCGACCGGGCCGTGGAGGTCGCGGTGGCGGCGGCGGAGTCCTTCGTCGCGGCGGCGCGTGAGGCGGGTGGGCGTGTGTGGCGGGTCACCGAACTGGGCGCTTCCCGCGCGGAGTTGGAGGACCTCCTGTCCGGTCATGCCGACCCAGCCTTGGGCAATCTGCCGCCTTGGGCGGCAGGGTGGGCAAGGCGGCCCCCGGTGCAGCGCAACGAAGGCTCGTACGTCCAGGTGGGGGTGCCGTTCGGCGTGCTGCGGAGCGACCAGTGGGCGGCGCTGCTGCGGACCGCCGACGGAGAGCTGCGACTGACGCCGTGGCGCGGCGTCGTCGTACCGGGCGGGGACCGCGAAGAGCTCGACCGCGTCGGCCTCGTCACCGACCCCGCCTCCCCGTGGAACCGCGTAGCGGCCTGCATCGGACACCCCGGCTGCGCCAAGTCCCACGCCGACGTCCGCCGCGACGCCGCCGCCCGCATCGACGACGCCCACCCGACCCTCCCCACCTACTGGTCCGGCTGCGAACGCCGCTGCGGCCACCCCGTGGGCCCGTACGTCGACGTCGTGGCCCGCCCCGACGGCGGATACACCACAACCGTCCCCCACCACACCGAGAGCTGAGAGCAACCGTGTTCGACTACGAGAAGGACGGCGCGGCGATCTACCGCGAGTCCTTTGCCACGATCCGCGCGGAGGCCGCCGACGGACTCGCGGCGCTGCCCGCCGACGTCGCCCAGGTGGCGGTCCGCATGATCCACGCCTGCGGCCAGGTGGATCTCGTACAGGACATCGGCTGGTCCACCGGCGTCGTGGCGAACGCACGGGCCGCGCTGCGCGCGGGCGCGCCCATCCTGTGCGACGCCCACATGGTCGCCAGCGGCGTCACCCGCAAGCGGCTCCCCGCCGACAACGACGTGATCTGCACGCTCCGCGAGCCCGAAGTGCCGGACCTCGCCCGCGAGTTGGGCACCACCCGCAGCGCCGCCGCCCTCGAACTGTGGCGCGACCGCCTCGACGGCGCCGTCGTCGCCATCGGCAACGCCCCCACCGCGCTCTTCCACCTCCTGGAGATGATCGCAAAGGGCGCCCCGAAGCCCGCCGCCGTGCTGGGCATACCCGTCGGCTTCGTCGGCGCCGCCGAGTCCAAGGACGCCCTGGCCGCTAACGAACTCGGCCTGGAACACCTCGTCGTACGCGGCCGGCGTGGCGGCAGCGCCATGACCGCCGCCGCACTGAACGCCCTCGCGACCGAGGCGGAGATCATGGAGGACCGGGCATGACGGCCACCGGCAAGCTCTACGGCGTCGGGCTCGGCCCCGGCGATCCGAACCTGATGACGGTCGCGGCCGTGAAGGCGATCGCCTCCGCCGACGTCATCGCGTACCACTGCGCGCGCCACGGGCGTTCCATCGCCCGCTCGATCGCCGCGGAGCACATCCGCGAGACGCAGATCGAGGAGCGGCTGATGTACCCGCTCACGGTCGAGACGACCGACCACCCCGGCGGCTACCGGGGCGCGCTCGACGACTTCTACGCCGAGGCCGCCGCCACCCTCGCCGCGCACCTCGACGCCGGGCGCACGGTCGCGGTGCTCGCCGAGGGCGACCCGATGTTCTACGGCTCGTACCAGCACATGCACAAGCGGCTCGCCGACCGCTACGAGACGACCGTCATCCCCGGCGTCACGTCCATCAGCGCCGCCGCCGCGCGCCTCGGGCAGCCGCTGTGCGAGGACAAGGAGACGCTGACCGTCATCCCCGGCACGCTCCCCGAGGACGAGCTGACCGCGCGGATCGCCGCGGCGGACTCGGCGGTCGTGATGAAGCTGGGCCGTACGTTCACCAAGGTGCGGTCGGCGATCGAGAGTTCGGGCCGGCTCGACGACGCCCGGTACGTCGAGCGGGCCTTCATGGTCGGCGAGCGCACCGGCGCGCTCGCCGACATCGACCCGGCGTCCGTGCCGTACTTCTCCGTCGCCGTGCTGCCCTCCCGGATCGACGCGGAGCCGGTCACGGACCCCGACCCGGCGCGCGGCGAGGTCGCGGTCGTCGGCACGGGTCCCGCGGGCGCGCCCTGGCTGACGCCCGAGTCGCGCGGGGCGCTCGCGAACGCCGACGTCCTCGTCGGCTACACGACGTACCTCGCGCGCGTGCCGCAGCGGCCGGGGCAGGTGCGGCACGGTTCGGACAACAAGGTCGAGTCCGAGCGCGCCGAGTTCGCGCTCGACCTCGCGCGGCGCGGGCACCGGGTCGCGGTCGTCTCCGGCGGCGACCCCGGCGTTTTCGCGATGGCGACGGCGGTGCTCGAGGTCGCCTCGGAGGAGCGGTACGCGCAGATCCCGGTGCGGGTCCTGCCGGGCGTCACGGCGGCGAACGCTGCGGCGGCGAAGGCCGGCGCGCCCCTCGGCCACGACTACGCCACCATCTCCCTCTCCGACCGGCTCAAGCCGTGGGAGGTCATCGCGGAGCGGTTGCGGACCGCCGCCGCGGCGGATCTGGTGCTCGCCCTCTACAACCCCGGTTCGCGCAGTCGTACGTGGCAGGTGGGCAAGGCGCGCGAGCTGCTCCTCGAACTCCGGCTCCCGGACACCCCGGTGGTGCTCGCGAGGGACGTCGGCGGGCCGGAGGAGAGCGTACGAGTGGTGCGTCTCGCGGACCTCGACCCCGCGGTGGTCGACATGCGTACGTTGCTGATCGTCGGCTCGTCGCAGACGCAGGCGACGGTCCGCGCGGACGGCCGTACGGTGGCGTGGACCCCGCGCCGCTACCCGGAGGCCGACTGAGCCCGTTGGGCGTGGGCCCAGGTGACCGCGTCGTCGACGGTGGTCGCCACCGGGACCCCCTCGGGGACCGGGGGGCGGCGGACGACGACGACCGGGATGCCGGCCTCGCGCGCGGCGGCGAGCTTCGGGGCCGTCGCCGCGCCGCCGCTGTCCTTCGTCACCAGGACGTCGATGGCGTGGTCCGCGAGGACGGCGCGTTCGCCGTCCAACGTGAAGGGCCCCCGGTCGAGCAGCACCTCCATCCGCGGCGGGAACGGCGGCTCCGGCGCGTCCACGGACCGTACGAGGAAGTGCGCGTCGTCGACGTGGGCGAACGCCGCGAGCCCCATCCGCCCGGTCGTGAGGAAGACCCGCCCCGCGCCCCGTACCGCCTCCGCGGCCTCCACCAGGGAGCCGACCTCCCGCCAGTCGTCCCCCTCCCCCGGCACCCAGCCGGGCCGCCGCAGCGCGAGCAGGGGAACATGGGCGGTGGCGGCGGCCCGCGCCGCGTTGAAACTGATCGTCTCGGCGAAGGGATGCGTGGCATCGATGACCGCGCCCACAGCGTGCTCGCGGATCCACTCCGCCATGCCATCGGCCCCGCCGAACCCGCCGATCCGCACCTCGCCGGCCGGCAGCCGCGGCGCCGCCACCCGCCCCGCCAGCGAACTGGTCACCCGCACCCGCGGATGCAGGGCGTCGGCGAGCCGCCTGGCCTCGGTCGTCCCTCCCAGGATCAGCACGTGCGGCAGCATCGGGGAACTCCATGACTGAGGCGAAGGGTGGGCGCAGCGCCCAACTCAAGCACACCGGCCTGCGGCCCGGCTGGACGACCGGCGCCTGCGCGACGGCCGCGACCACCGCCGCGTACACGGCACTGCTGACCGGCGAGTTCCCCGACCCGGTCACGATCACGCTCCCGAAGGGGCAAACGCCGTCCTTCGCGCTCGCCGTCGAGTCCCTCGACGGGGAATCGGCGACGGCGGGTGTCGTCAAGGACGCGGGCGACGACCCGGACGTCACGCACGGGGCGCTCGTACGGTCCACGGTCCGTCGCCTCCCGGCCGGTTCGGGCGTGGTGTTCAGGGCGGGGGACGGGGTCGGCACGGTCACCCGGCCCGGGCTTCCGCTGCCCGTCGGGGAACCGGCCGTCAATCCGGTGCCGCGGGAGATGATGCGGGAGCACGTGGCGCGGGTGGCGGCGGAGCACGGGGGCGGCGGCGACGTGGAGATCACGCTGTCCATCGACCACGGCGAGGAGATCGCCCGTTCCACGTGGAACCCGCGGCTCGGCATCCTCGGCGGTCTGTCCGTCCTCGGCACGACGGGGATCGTCGTGCCCTACTCGTGCTCGGCGTGGATCGACTCCATCCGGCGGGGCGTGGACGTGGCGCGGGCGGCGGGCCGTACGCATGTGGCGGGCTGTACGGGGTCGACGTCGGAGAAGACGGTCGTCCGCGAGTACGGGCTGCCGGAGGACGCGCTCCTGGACATGGGGGACTTCGCCGGCGCCGTCCTCAAGTACATCCGCCGTCACCCGGTCGACCGGCTGACCATCTGCGGCGGTTTCGCGAAACTGTCGAAGCTGGCGGCGGGCCACCTGGACCTCCACTCGGCGCGCTCCCAGGTGGACAAGTCCTTCCTGGCGGAACTGGCGCGCGGGGCGGGCGCGTCCACTTCTCTTGTCGACGAGATCACCCACGCCAACACGGGCTTGGCAGCCCTCCACCTCGCCACGGCGGCGGGCATCCCCCTCGGCGACCTGGTCGCCTCCGCGGCCCGCGACGAATCCCTCACGGTCCTCCGCGGCGCGCCGGTAGCGGTGGACGTCCTCTGCATCGACCGCGCGGGCACGGTGGTCGGCCGCTCCTAGCCCCCGCGCCCCTTACGCGGCGCCCGGGGCCGCCTTGCCCACCCTGCCTGCGGCTGGGGGAGGCGGATTGCCCAAGTCGGCCACGGCGATCAGTCGAGCGTTGCGGCCACCCGGCCTGCCCGGGACAGCTACCGCCACCCAAGATCCCACCCACCCGCCCCCTCCGGGGGCGTAGGCACCACGGGGGAACCACAACGGCCATGGTCGACCGCGCCACGGCCTGGACAAGCCCCGCCGACACGGATCCCGGCCATTGCGGCCCCGGCCGCAACCCGCTTCGGCAAGCGACCGTCGGAACGGCCGAGCAGTCCGACGACGACTCGTCACCATGGCGATCCGCCCCGCCTACCCGGTTCGCTGCCGCCGCCCTCCAGGGGCGTAAGCACCACGGGGAACCACAACGGTCGTGGTCCACCGCGCCACGCCCCGGACAAGCCCCGAAGCGTTGCGGCCGACCGCAACCCACCCCCGACAAACGGCCGTCGGAACGGCCGACCAAGCCGGTGACGGCTCGTCGCCATGGCGGTCGCCCCCGCCCGCCCGGATCGCTTCCGCCACCCAAGATCCCACCCACCCGCCCCCTCCGGGGGCCTAGGCACCACGGGGCCCGCAACGGTGATGGACCACCACGCCACGTCCCGGACAAGCACCGCCGACACGGACCCCAGCCATTACGGCCAGCCGCAACCCACCTCCGGTAAGCGGCCGACCATGCCTGACGGCAGCCGTCACCGACTCCGGACAAACGGCCGCCGGTACGGCTCCCCCCCATAGGGACGGGCGACCGTAGTGGATTGCGGCACCCCGCGGGGCCTACGCCCCCGGAGGGGGCGGGGGGCGGGATATTGGGCGGCGGCAGCCGGACCGGCCACGGGACGCCCCGTAGGGACGGTGCAGGTGTGCGCATCCGGCCCCTGCGGCGATCGAGCAGCAGAGGCCGGGGCACAGCCCCGAGGCGCAGAAACGGAGGGCCAGCGCGCACGCGTGAGCCCTGCGACGGATGAGCAGCAGGGGTCGGCTGCCCGAGGCCGTGCGGCACCCCGCGGGGCCTACGCCCCCGGAGGGGGCGGGTGGGTGGGACATTGGGCGGCGGCAGCCGGGCCGGCCACGGGATGCCCCGAAGGGACGGTGCAGGTGTGCACATCCAGCCCCCTGCGGCGCTTGAGCAGCGGGGACCGGGGCAGAGCCCCGAGGCGTAGGAACAGGGGCGCCAGGGGGCATCGGGGCTCAAGGGCCGGCTGCCCGAGGCCGTGCCGCAACCCCGCGAGGCCTACGCCCCCGGAGGGGGCGGGGGGTGGGACATTGGGCGGCGGCAGCCGGACCGACCACGGGATGCCCCGTGAGGACGGTGCAGGTGTGCACATCCAGCCCCTGCGGCGCTTGAGCAGCGGGGACCGGGGCAGCGCCCCGAGGCGTAGGAACGGGTGGGCGCAGAGGGCGGCGGGGCTCAGGGGCGAGGGCGGGTCACGGAGTAGAGGTGGCTGTCGCGGAAGTGGGTCGCGGCCAACGTTCGGCCCACGATGATGACCGCCGTGCGCAGCACATCCGCCGATTTCACCTGGTCCGCGATGTCGCCGAGCGTCCCCCGCAGCACCACCTCGTTCTCCCGGCTCGCATACGCCACGACGGCCGCCGGACAGTCCGCCCCGTAGTGCGGCGTCAGCTCCGCCACGATCCGGTCGACGTACCGCGCCCCCAGGTGAAGAACCAGCAGCGCCCCGCTCGCCCCGAGCGTCGCCAGGTCCTCCCCCTCCGGCATCGGCGTCGCCTGCTGCGCGACCCGCGTGAGGATCACCGTCTGCCCGACCGTCGGCACGGTCAGCTCCCGCTTCAGCGCCGCTGCCGCCGCCGCGAACGCCGGAACCCCCGGCACGACCTCGTACGGAATCCCGAGCGCGTCGAGCCGCCGCATCTGTTCGGCGACGGCGGAGAACACCGACGGGTCGCCGGAGTGCAGCCGCGCCACATCGTGCCCCGCCTCGTGCGCGGCGACGAACTCCCGCTCGATGGCGTCGAGATCGAGGTTCGCGGTGTCGACGAGCCGCGCGTCGGCGGGGCACTCGGCGAGGAGTTCGGCGGGCACGAGCGACCCGGCGTACAGGCAGACCCCGCACGCCGCGAGCGTCCGCGCGCCGCGCACGGTGATCAGGTCGGCGGCGCCGGGGCCCGCCCCGATGAAGTAGACCGTCATGCCTGTCCCACCCTTGTCTTCGTTACGGACCATTGGGTGACCGGCATCGCCTGCCGCCACCCGGTGAACCCGCCGACGGGCACGGCGTGCGCGACGGAGAGTTTCACAAGTTCCCCGCCCTGCCGCCGGTACCGGTCCGCGAGCAGCGCCTCGGACTCGAGGGTCACCGTGTTGGCGACCAGCCGGCCGCCTTCGGGGAGCGCGTCCCAGCAGGCGTCGAGGAGTCCGGGCGCGGTGAGGCCGCCGCCGATGAACACGGCGTCGGGGCGCGGGAGTCCGGCGAGCGCGTCCGGCGCGGCGCCGGTCGTCACGGCGAGCCCGGGGACGCCGAGCCGTGCCGCGTTGCGGGCGATGCGGTCGGCGCGCTCGGCGTCGCGTTCGACGGCGTACGCGCGGCAGGACGGGTGCGTGCGCATCCATTCGATGCCGATGGATCCGGAGCCGCCGCCGATGTCCCAGAGGAGTTCGCCGGGCGCGGGCGCGAGCGCGGCGAGCGTCGCGGCCCGCACATGGCGCTTGGTGAGCTGCCCGTCGTGCTCGTACGCGGCGTCGGGGAGTCCGGGCGCGGCGCCGAGGCGCGGGGCGTCGGGGGCGCGGCGGCAGTCGACGGCGACGACGTTGAGCGGGTCGCCCGGCGCGTGCGTCCAGGCGTCGGCGACCCCGTCGTACGAGGTCTCCTCCTCGGCGCCGAGGCGTTCGAGGACGGTCATGCGGCTGGGCCCGAACCCGCGGTCGGTCAGCAGCTTCGCGACCTCGGCGGGGGTGTCGGCGCCCGCGGAGAGGACAAGCACGCGGCGGCCGTGGTGCAGGGCGGCGGCGAGCCGGTCGGCGGGGCGGCCGACGAGGGTGACGACGTCGGTGTCCTCGACGGGCCAGCCGATCCGGGCGCAGGCGTAGGACACGGACGACGGGTGCGGCAGTACGTGGAGCGCGTCGGCGCCGACGGTCTCGGTGAGGGTCCGGCCGATCCCGTAGAACATGGGGTCGCCGCTGGCGAGGACGGCGACGCGGCGGCCGGTGTGGCGGGCGAGGAGGCCGGGCACGGCAGGGCGCAGCGGGGAAGGCCAGGGGACGCGTTCGCCCGCGCACTCGGGCGGCAGCAGGTCGAGCTGGCGGGGGCCGCCGATCACGACGTCGGCGCCGCGCAGGGCCTCGCGTGACGTCTCGGCGAGCCCGGCCCATCCGTCGGCACCGATTCCGACGACGGTCACCGCGGGCACGGCGGGGTGGTCGGGGGGAGTCACGGCCGATTACCTCTGGTGGGGGCGTCAAGAACGTCAACGTCGCGCCGAACTCTATCGGGCGACATCGACGCCGCCTCCATCGCATCGATGCCGCGGCCCCGGGGATCCCGACGCGCCGCGAGCCTCCACGGTCCCCCTCCCCGGCACCGCCACCGTGTTACCTCAAGAACGATCGGCATCGGCAGAAGGCGGGACGGCATGGCGGGATACGGAGCGGCGCGGGCCTGGTTCGTGACCGCCGCGGTGGTCGGGGTCTCGGCCCTCCCCTGCGCCGGCCCGGAGGCCGCCGCCGCGGACGACGACCCGGCGCGGCCCGCCGTGGTGTGGCCGGTGACCGCGACTCCGCACATGACGGCGGCGGCGCTCGGCTCGGGGGCGAACGCCAAGCCGGTGTTCGACGACGACTCGCTGGCCGGTCTGTTCGCGCCCGGCGGCCGGCTCCGCGAGGTCGTGGAGGCGGGCAGGGACCGCGACGTCAGCTGGGTGCTCGACCCGGACGTGATGATCGCCGCGCAGGAGATGTCGACCGGCTACCGCGTCGCGAAGAACACGGATTCGTCGAGCCCGCAGGACACCACGGAGGGCACGGGCCAGGGCGCGGCCCGCGCCTGGCTGTCCGAGCTGCGGGAGGCCGTCGAGGGCCGCGAGGTGTGGCTGCTGCCGTACGCGGACACGGACCTCGCGTCGCTGGCCCACCATCCGGGCAGCGACACCGAGGACCTCACGGACGTGGTGGCGGGGCTCGCGGCGGAGACGCGGAAGCGGGTCGAGCGGATCCTCGGCACCGACACCCGCGCCGGGCTCGGCTGGCCCGTCGACGGGGCGCTGGACTCCTCCGTGACGGCGCTCGGCGCGAAGCTGGGCGTCACCCGGGTGCTCGCCTCCGGGCAGGGCCTGACGCCCGCCGACGGCGATCCGGTGACGCTGGGCAGTGGCGGCGACGCGATGACGGCGCTGCCCTACGAGGCCGATCTGACGACGGCGCTCGCCCGCCTGAAGGACCGGCAGCCGTCCGCCACCCCCACGCCGTCCGCATCCGGCTCCGGCAGCCCGTCGTCGCCCACGCCGAGCGACTCCGCGTCCGCGACGCCGGACACGGCGGACAAGTCGACCGTCGAGCACATCACCGCCCTCCTCAAGGCGAACGCCCGCCCCGTCGTCGTACCGCCCCGCGATCTGTCCGGCACGGCGGCCGACGCGCTGGGTTCCGCGATCGACGCGGGTACGAAGGACGGCTGGCTGGAGCCGGGCGACATCCGCTCGGCCGACGACGACCCGGTGGACGGGGAGGCCGGGGCCCCGGCCTCGTACCCCTCGCGGCTGCGCGCGGGCGAGCTCGGCGAGGAGCGGCTGACGGCCGCCGCCGGTGACCTGGACGAGCTGGCGACGCTGTCCAAGGTGCTCGCCGACCCGGACGCCACCACGGACTCGGTGCACGCGGCGATGGCCCGCGCCCTGGCGACGGCCTGGCGGGCGGAGGAGGACGCGGCGCAGCGCACGTTCCAGAAGCGCACGACGAACTTCCTGCGGACGTCGGTGAAGTCGCTGCGCCTGGTGCCGAAGACCACGGTCACCGTGACGTCGGGCGACGCCTCGATCCCGGTGACGGTCGACAACGCGCTGCAGCAGGAGGTCTCCGGGCTCGAACTGCGCGTCACGTCCAGCGACTCGGAGCGGCTGCGGGTCAACGACGACGAGGTCTCGGTGTCGGCGGAGGGTTCGGCGACCCACACCTCGCAGATCGAGGTGACGGCGAAGGCCAACGGCAAGGCGCGGCTGACGGCGCAGCTCTACACGACGAGCGACGGGAAGCCGTGGGGCGAGGAGATGACCTTCGAGGTCGATGTGACGTCGGTGTCGTCGGGGGCGATCGCCGTGGTGGCGGCGGGCCTCGGGCTCATCGCGCTCGCCGCCGTGTTCCGTATGCGCCGGGTGCGCAGGCGGAACGGCGACGGCGGCTGAACACCCCTTCCTCGGCTTCCGCTACTTCTTCGCGGCCTTCTCGACGGCCGCCTGCGCGTCGACGATGCCGAGGCCCAGCTTGGCGTCCTTCTTCGGGTTGCTGGCCGTGTCGCGGATCGTGGACATGATCGCGTCGGGTTTCAGGCCCTGGTGGTGCAGGAGCGCGGCGAGCGCGGAGACGTAGGGCGCCGCCATGGAGGTGCCGGACAGCTTCCCGTAGCCGGAGGTGTCCTTCAGGGTCTCCTTGGACTTGTACGTCGGCAGCGTCGACAGGATGTCCTCGCCGGGCGCGGACACGGCCTGCTCGGCGCCGAAGTTGGAGAAGTCCGCCGCCGTGCCCTTCCGGGTGCTGGCGCCGACGACGAGGACCGGGGTGCGCACCTTGTACGGCTGGGTGTCCGCGCCGTCGTTGCCGGCCGCGGCGACGACGACCGCGCCCTTGTCGTGGGCGTGCTGGATCGCCTGGTTGAGGATGCCGCCCTGGAGCAGCTTCGTCATCAGGACGCCCTCGCCGAGGGAGAGGTTGATGACGTCGGCGCCGTGGTCGGCGGCCCAGACGATGCCCTTGGTGATGTTGCCGTTGGATCCCGAGCCGTTGGCGCCGAGCACCCGCACCGGCATGATCTTGGCGCCGGGCGCGCCGCCGGCGACGCCGACGCCGTTGTCGGTGTGGGCGGCGGCGATGCCGGAGACGTGGGTGCCGTGGCCGTTGAGGTCCTTGGGGTCGTCGTCTCCGTCGACGAAGTCGTATCCGTCGACGAGCCTGCCCTTGAGGTCGGGGTGGTCGGTGGCGACCCCGGAGTCGACGACGGCGATCACCGTGTCGTCGCCCTTCGACGTGTCCCAGGCGTCCGGGAGTTTCATCGCGTCGAGGGCCCACTGGTCCTTCCGCATGGGGTCCGGCTTGCTGTCGTCCCCGCACGCGGTGGCGAGCAGCAGGGTGGCGATGGTGGCGGCGACGAGCGGTGTACGGATGCGCATGGTCCGAGCCTGCGGTCGACCGCCGCCTCACGCATGTGGTGGCCGCCCGTGTGGGCTACCGGGCGTGGTCAGCGGGCCCAGTCCGGGATCCAGAAGTCGCCGTCGCCGGGCTCCTCGTACCGGTCCGTCAGGTACGTCAGGAGCGCCGCGAGCCCCGGGTGCCGGTTGTCGGCCCGCCACAGCAGGGACAGCGGGTAGAGCGGGGTGGGGCGGCGTACGGGGACGAAGCGCAGCTCGATGTCGGAGGGTCGGGTGAGCGGGGTGCGGGTGCCCATGATGGTCGCCACGTCGTCCGCGGCCGCGACGGTGCGCAGCAGGTGGCCGCCGCCGAAGGTGGTGCCGCCCGCGTCGATGGTGAGGCCGTACGCGCGCGCCAACTCCTCGTAGTACGCGGCCCATTCGCTGCCCTTCGCCATGCCGGGCATCCAGATGCGGTGTCCGGCGAGTTCGGCGGGGGTGACATCGGAGCGGTCGGCGAGGGGGTGGGCGGCGCCGGTGACGAGGACGGCCGGCTCGTCGATGACGCGGGCGCTGCGCACCTCGCGCGGCAGCCGGTCGGCGGGTACGGCGCGGGTCCAGAACGCGGCGTCGACGCCGCCCTCCCGTACGGAGGCGAGCGCGGCGGGGCCGCCGTGGCCGAGGGCGACGACGTCGAGCGGGAGCTGCGGGTGGGCCTGGTGGAAGTCCTGCACGACCCCGTTGGTGATCACGTTGGCGCCGAGCACGTCGACGCGCAGGGGCCGGCCGCCGCCGCGTACGGAGTCGGCGGCGCGTGCGGCGACGGCGAGCAGTTCCCGCGCGTGCGGCAGGAACGTCTCGCCGTCGAGGGTGAGCCGGGCGCCGCGCGGGGTGCGGGTGAACAGGCGCGCCCCGAGCTCCCGTTCCAGGGCGGCGACGCGCTTGGAGGCGGCCTGCTGGGTGATGCCGAGTTCGGCGGCGGCGATCTGGATCTGGCCCTCGTCGGCGACGGCGACGAAGGTGCGTACGTTCTGGAGGTCCACGGGGTCCACCCGTCCATACAACCACTGGTTGTACGGATCGCGGTGTCGGTTGTTTGCCGCGGCGCGTCGCCGACCGCTTGTATCTCCTCGCCTGGTCACGGGAGGAGATGAGCTGATGCGGCTCGGGCGGGACTTCGGGTGGCTGTGGGCCGCCTTCGCGGTGAGCACCGCCGGATCGTGGCTCGCGCTCGACGCGTTCCAGCTGGTCGCCGTGCTCGCGCTGGACAGCGGGGCGGCGCGGGTGTCGTTCCTCGCGGCGGCCGGGCTCGCGGTCGGGGCGCTGCTCGCGGTGCCGCTCGGGCCGTGGGTCGAGTTCCGGCGCAAGCGGCCCGTGATGATCCTCGCCGACCTGGTGCGCTGCGCGGCCCTGCTGACGCTGCCGCTCGCGTACGTCCTCGACGCACTCACGTTCGCCCAACTCGTCGTGGTGTCCGTGGTGGTGGCCGCGGCCGACATCGTGTTCCGGGCGGCGAGCGGCGCCCACCTCAAGGCGCTCGTCCCGGCCGATGGACTCCTGCCGGCCAACGCCAGGTTCGAGGCCACGCAGTGGACCGCGACGGCGGTGGGGCCGCCGCTCGGCGGGGCGCTGATCGGCGCGTTCGGCCCGCTGACGACGGTCCTCCTGGACGCGGTGAGCTACGTCCTGTCGGCGCTCGGCGTCCGCGCAATCCGGGCCCCCGAGCCCCGTCCGGCGCGCTCCGCGCACGGCCGGTTCAGCGGCGCCGACATGGCCGAGGGCTGGCGGCACCTGTGGGAGCGGCCCGCGCTGCGCGCCCTCTTCCTCAACAACAGCCTGGTGAACGCCCTCATCATGGTGGGCTCCCCGCTCATGGCGGTGCTGCTCCTCGACGAACTGGGCCTGGCCCCCTGGCAGTACGGCCTCGTCTTCGGCGTCCCGTGCCTGGGCGGCCTCGTCGGCTCCCGGCTCGCCACCCCGCTGGTGAAGCGGTACGGGGAGCGGCGGGTGCTGCTCGTGAGCGGGGCCGCGCGGGCGTGCTGGCCGGTCGGGCTCGCGTTCGTGGGGCCCGGCGTCGCGGGGATGCTCGTGGTGGTCGGCGTGGAGTTCGGGCTGATCACCTGCTGCGCCGTCTTCGCCCCGGTGATGGCGGCCGAGCGGCTGCGGCTCACGGACGACGACCGGGTGGCGCGGGTGCTGTCCGCGTGGACCGTCACGCAGCGCGCGGTGACCGCGGCGCTGACCCTCGCGTGGGGCGGTTTCGCCGCGCTGATCGGGACGCGCGGGGCGCTCGCGCTCGCCGGTGTGCTGCTCCTCGCGACGCCGCTGCTGCTGCGGGGACTGCGCTCCCCGGCGTGTGCACCACGCCCCGCGGCGCCCACGCTGCCAGAGTGACCACGAACAACCGCCCCATATATGCCGGATGTCCAATGCAGTCCGGTTCAGGGAGTTTTCGTGGCACACGTACACGTGATCCTCAATCAGAAAGGCGGCGTGGGAAAGTCCACGCTCGCCGTGAACCTCGCGGCCGTCACCGCCGACGTGCTCGGCGCGGGCGCCCCCGACGCCGAGCGCCCGCCGGTCGTCGCCGTCTCCATCGACCCGCAGGGCTCCGCCGTCTGGTGGTCGGAGCGGGTCGGCGAGGGCCTCCCCTTCGACTTCGTGCAGGCGCACGACGACCTCGCGGGACTCGCGGCGCTCTCCCGCATCCCGTCCGCCGAGCACGTCTTCGTCGACACCCCGGGCTGGCTCGACCTCGCCGACGACGACGGGGCCGACCCCCTCGGCAAGGGCGCGGCCGCCGACGCCCTGCGCGCGGTGCTCTCCAACGCCACCGACGTCATCGTCCCCATCGAGCCCGAACCGCTCGGCTTCCAGCCCACGCAGCGCACCGTGGAACGCGTCGTGAAGCCGCGCGGCCTCCCCTTCCGCGTGGTCATCAACAACTGGGACCCGCGCGACGGCAAGGCCGATCTGGCGCAGACCCGCAAGTTCGTCGAGGCCCAGGACTGGCCGCTCGCCCGCACCGTCGTGCGCCACTACAAGCTGCACACGCGGGCCAGCGCCGACGGTCTCGTCGTCACGCAGTACGGCGCCAACCGGGTCGCCCTCCAGGCCCGCGAGGACTTCTTCCGCCTCGCCCTGGAGGTCGGCCTCGCCGCGATCCCGGCGCCGACCCGCGCCGCCAAGAAGTCCACCCGTACGAAGAAGACCGCGGCGAAGCCCGGCAAGGCAGGCAGGAAGGTGTCCGTCTGATGGGCCGTCGTACCG
The DNA here is from genome assembly GCF_052245995.1 of Streptomyces sp. SDT5-1. Lineage (NCBI taxonomy): Bacteria > Bacillati > Actinomycetota > Actinomycetes > Kitasatosporales > Streptomycetaceae > Streptomyces > Streptomyces sp. SDT5-1. The sequence continues at coordinate 4,256,057 of NZ_CM125963.1, forward strand.
ATCTCTCCTCGCTCCTGGCGGCCGAGAAGGAGCTCGCGCAGGAGCAGGCCGCGGCGCCCGCCCAGCGCAGACGCCCCGACACCGAGCCGCTGACCGTGCCGATCGGCGACCTCGCCGAGAACCCGGACAACCCGCGCCACGAGCTGCGCGACCTCGACGGGCTCGCCGAGACGGTCCGCGAGCGCGGCGTCCTCCAGGCCCTCGGCGTCGTCTCCGCCGCCGTGTTCCTGGCCGCCCGCCCGCACCACAAGGAGGCCGTCGGCAACGCCCCGTACGTGGTGCTGCACGGCCACCGGCGGCTCGCGGCGGCCAGGATGGCGGGCCTCGACGAGGTTCCGGTCCTGGTCAGGGACGACGCGACGCGCTCCGACGAGGACGCGCTGATCGAGAACGTGCAGCGCGACGACCTCACGGAACTGGAGCAGGCACAGGCCATCCAGGGCCTCATCACCTCCTACGGCTACTCGCAGCGCCAGGTCGCCGCCCGCATCGGCAAGACGCAGGGCTTCATCTCGCAGCGCCTGTCGCTGATGAAGCTGCGCGAGGACATCCAGGAGGCGCTCGCCGACGGCCGCGTCTCCATCGAGGACGCCCGCCGCATCGCCCGCCTCCCGAAGGACGAGCAGCTGCTCCCCGGCGAGGCCGACGCCGCCGCGACCGTCCCCGCCGCGCGCAAGGAGAAGCGGGCCCGCGATTACGGCGTAATCAAGATCGACAGCCGGGGGACCCCGGACGATGTCGTCGAGGCGCTGCGCCGGCATCTCGCCCCGGCCACCCTCGACCGGATCGTCGAACTGCTCGGCCGATAGCCGGCCGCGCCGTCGCCGCCTTCGCTTACCGTGGCCCCGTGCTCGAAGTACCGACCGTGCCGTCCGCGCCCGTGACCCCGCAGCCGCCCGCCGAGGCCGTTGCCCCGCTGATGCGCGGCCTCGACGTGCTGCGGCGCCTCACGGAGGCGGACGGCACGCTCGCGCTCGCCGACCTGGCGCGCGCCACCGGGCTCGCCCGCTCCACGGTCGACCGGATCTGCGCGACCCTCGCCCACCTGGGCTTCGTACGCCTCGACGGGCGCGACGCGGCGCTCGCCCCGCCCCTGATGGCCGTCGCCGACGCGTGCCTTGACGCGCTGCGGGTGCCGGGGCCGCTCGGCCCGCTCGCCGACCGGCTCGCGGACGAGCTCGACGAATCCGTCTCCCTCGCGGTGCCCGACGGCACCGACATCCGCTTCGTGCACCAGGTGCTGCGCAGGCGCGCGCTGTCCATCAGCTTCCGGGTGGGCGACGCGCTGCCGATGCACGGCTGCGCACCGGGTCTTGTGTTCCGGGACGGTCTTCCCCTGGCCGTGGACGACCAGCTGGTGGAACCGGGCCTGGTCGCGGTGGCGGTGCCGGTGCGGGGCCCGGACGGGTCGGTGGTGTGTGCGGTGAGCGTGGTCAGCCACACGAGCCGGCACGCCGCCGGGGAGCTGGCGGAGGCGGTGCGGGAGCCGCTGGAGGCGTGTGTGCGGTCGATGGAGTCCGTACTGGGCACGTACGCCTCGGGGCTCCGCCCCGGCCCCCGCGCCTCGATCGCCGACGGGGCCGACATCGGCCGCGTCCCCATCGTCTCGCTCGCCAGGGGCCTCCATGTCCTCACCGCCTTCGACGCCGCCCGCCCCGCCCTCACGCTCACCGAGATCGCCGAGGCCACCGGCCTCGCCCGCGCCACCGCCCGCCGCGCCCTCATCACGTACGAGCACCTCGGTTACGTCACCCGCGACGACCGCGCGTACCGGCTCACCCCCCGCGTCCTCGCGCTCGGCTGCGCGCCCCTGTCGCGCACCACGCTCCCCCGCATCGCCGGCCCGCACCTCGCGGCCCTGTCGGAGCGGCTCGGCGAATCCGTGGGCCTGTCCGTGCCGGACGGCGACCACGTGCGGTGCACCGCGCGGGTGACGCCGCGCCGCGTCATGAGCGTCGACATCGGCGTCGGCTCCCGGCTGCCCGCCGCCGACACGGCCGCCGGGCTGCTGCTGCGCGACGGCGGCGAGCGGGCCGCCGCCGACGGGCCGGAGGCGGGGCTCCGGTCGGTGGCGGTGCCGGTGCGGGACCGGGCGGGCCGCATGGTGTCCGCACTCGACGTCACGGCGCACCAGGGCCGCGGCGACGACGGGGCGTGGGCCGCCGCGCTCACCGAGAGCGCGCAGCGCATCGCCGCCGACCTGCACGTGACGTCGCGCTTCGTGAGCGTCCCCGCCCACTGAGACCCGGATCTCACCGCCGTACGGACCTTCGTCCCTACACCTCACGACGAATGCCCCGCATGCTCGAAGGTGATGACCCCTCATGGCTCCAGCGGCTTCCACTCGTCGATCCGTGGCGCGGCACCCTCGTCGGAACGCCCCACGGGCGGCTGGCGTGCCGTGGTGCTGCTCGTCGCGGTGCTCGCGCTGATCATCGTCACCCTCGACGTGGCGACGCCCGCCGACTTCCGGGCGCGCGCCCTGCTCGGCCTCGTGCCGATCGCCGTGGCGCTGCTCGCCCCCGTGACCGTCACCGCCGTCGTGACCGGGCTGCTGATCTGCGTCTACCTCGGCCTCCAGGCGGTGGCACCGCTGCCGACCGGCGGCAGCTGGGCCGTGCTCGGGCCGCTGATGATCGGCACCGGCGGACTGCTCGGCGTGCTGATCGCGCGCCGCAGGGAGGAGCAGCGCAGCCGGGTGCGGGCCCTCACCGACATCGCCGAGGCCACCCAGCGCGCCGTGATGCGCGGGCTGCCCGAGCGCTTCGAGGACCTGCGCATCGCCGACTACTACCAGCCCGCGGCCCGCGCGGCCCGCGTCGGCGGCGACTGGTACGACTTCCAGCCCTCGCCGTACGGGGTCCGCGCCGTGCTCGGCGACGTCAGCGGCAAGGGCCTGCCCGCCGTGTCGGCGTCGGCGTGGCTGCTCGGCGCGTTCCGTGAGGCGGCGTACCACGAGGAGCGGATCGAGGAGGTGGCGCGGCGTCTGGAGATCGCGATGCAGCGCTACAGCGCCTGGACCCGGATCACCGAGGGCGAGGGCCTCACGGACGCGTTCTCCACGGGCCTGCTGCTGCACTTCCCGCCGGAGTCGGCAGACCGCGTCGACGTCGTCAACTTCGGGCACGAGCCGCCGCTCGTCGTCACCGCCGAAGGCCGGGTGCACACGCCCGAGCTTCCGGCCGGGCTCCCGCTCGGCATGGGGACGCTGGGCGCGGCGGCGCCGCGCGTGGCCCGGCTGCCGTTCGGCGTCGGGGACACGCTGATCCTCTTCACCGACGGCGTGACCGAGTGCCGCGACGCGGGCGGCACCTTCTATCCCGTACGGGAGCGGCTGCCGCGCCTGGTGACGCCGCGCACCGCGCAGGAGCCGCCGGGCGTGCTGCTGCGGCGGCTCGCTGAGGATCTGCGGGAGCACCGGTACGGGCCGCCGAGCGACGACGCGGCGATCACCGTCATCCGCAGGACCGCGGAGCGCGCCCCGTACGTGGACGCGGCGGACGCGGAGCTGTACGGGCCGCGCACCGCTGACGGTCAGTACGCCACGGACATGCGCTTCCTGGAGTGCGCGTCGCGCTCCAGCTCGTCGACGAAGGCCAGCGCGTAGTCCTCCGCGCTGATCCGGCTCTCGCCGTCCGCGTCCTTCATCAGCCGGTCGCCGCCGATCCGGAACTCCTCGGTGCGCTCCCCCGGGCCGATCTCGGCCGCGGGCGAGATGTACGTCCAGTCGAGGTCGTCGACCGTGCGCAGGTACGCGAGCACGTCCCGGTGCGCGAGCGCCTCGCCCCGGTACGCGTCGGGGAAGCCCGGCTGGTCCATGAGCGCCTCGCCCGGCGCCACCTCCAGGCTGCCCGCGCCGCCGACCACCACGAGCCGCGCGACCCCGGAGGCGCGCACGCCTGCGACCAGCGACTGGTTCAGCGCGAGGAACGGCTTGACCGGGTCGGAGCCGTCGCGGGGCGGCGCGAGGGCGGAGGCCACCGCGTCGTGCCCGCCCGCGAGCTGCGCGAGCCGCTGCGTGTCGGCGACGTCCGCCGCCGCGGGGGTGACGCCGGCGACGGGGACGTCTCCGGAGCGGCTGACGGCGGTCACGCTGTGGCCGCGGCCGAGGGCCTCGGCGGCGATACGGCTGCCGACCATGCCGGTGGCGCCCAGGAGCAGGATGTTCATGGGCTCAGCGAAACACGGTGCGCGCGGGCCCGCATGTTGCGGACCGCGCCCCGTGAGAGGTCAATGGAAGGCGAGGCACGCGGAACTCGGGACACCCGAGGGGGCCCGGCGAGGCACCCGAGGGGGCCTGGCAGAAAGGAGCCCGTCATGGCTCAGCACGCGGCACCCGCACCCGGACGCGGCCACACCGGTGGCACGTCCGTCTCCCCCATGAGTCCTGGTCTCGTCGTCCCCGTCGTGACCGGCATCGCGTACGGATTCTGGGCGGCGAGCGTCGACCGCTTCGGCGGCGAGGTCACCGGGGGCAACATCGCGCTCGGCTTCGTCACCGGGATCGTCGTGGCGGCCCTGTGCTTCGGCATCCACCACTGGTCGAAGCAGCTGGCGGGCCGGCACTTCTTCGCGCGGGCCGCGGCCTGGGGCGCGTTCGCCGGGATCGCGGTCGGTTTCCTGCACAGCCTCGCGGACCGGGCGATCCTGTGGTCGATCGTGCTCGGCATGATCATCGGCGCGAGCGTGTTCGTGGGGACGTACTACCGGTACTACTCGGCCAGCGAGTACGCCCCCGCATAGAACGTACGTTCTATAGAGGTCGGCTGGGCTCCACCGGGAGCGGGCGGGGCCGGAACATGCACCCGTTCGGCCCAGTGCTCCACCGGAGCGCTCGCGCCCCGCCCGGCCGGGGCCTTGCCTGGCAAGGTGACCCGAAAAGCCCCCGCCACCGGCCGCTTCACCGCCGTCCTCTCCGCGGTGCTGCTCGTCGTCGCCTGTCTCCTCGTACCCCTCGGCACGCTCTCCACGTGGGCGAAGCACGAGATCGGCGACGGCGACCGGTACGCGGCCACGATGGCGCCGCTCGCCGCCGACCCGGACGTGCGGAACGCGGTCGCCGACGCGGTGACCTCCGGCGTCATGAAGAACGTCGACATGGGCGCCCTCGAAGGCGCCGTCGAGCAGTATCTGCACGACGCCGTCGTCTCGTTCACGGGCACCGCCGCCTTCCGCGACGCCTGGGACACCGCGAACCGGGCCGCCCACGACGCCGTGCAGCGGGCCCTCGACGACGGCGCCACCGGACCCGTCACGCTCGACCTCGCCCCCGTCACCGAGCAGGTCAAGGGCCAACTGGAGGCGAACGGCGTGCCGTTCGCCGAGCGCATCCCGGTCACCCACACCGAGGTCACCCTGCTGTCCGCGGGCGACCTGGCGGAACTGCGCACGGTCTTCCATCTGCTCCAGCGCGCGGGCCTGTGGCTGCCGCTCGCCGCCGTCGGATGCGCGGCCATCGGTCTCGCGCTCGCCGCGCACCGCCGCCGCGCCCTCGCCCTGACCGCCCTCGGCGCGGCCCTGGGCGCCGCCGCGCTGCTCGTCGCGCTGCCCATCGCCCGCGCCCTGACGCTCTCCGACATCTCCGGCGCCACGAACCGGGCGGCGACCGGAGCGGTGTACGACGCGCTGACCTCGCCGATGCGCACCGCGTCGTGGGTGATCGTGGCGGCGGGACTGCTGCTCGCGCTCGTGGTGTGGCTCGGCAGGCACCCGTTCGGCCGCGCACGGGATGCCGCCCGGCGGCTCCGGGGCGAGCCTGCGGGTGACACGAGGAGGCGCCCACATGAGTCACACACCGCCGGAAGCCGGGACGAACGACTGGTCAGAGGCTCACCGCAGGCCCGACCCTGACCCGACGCGGGGCCAGGGCCCCCGCAACGACTGGGCGGCGGGCGGCACCCTGTTCGCCGGCGTCCTGATGCTCGTCAGCGGCTGCCTCGGCGTCCTCAACGGGATCGCCGCCATCGCCAAGGACGACGTCTACGGCCGGATCGGCGACTACGTCTACGCCTTCAACCTCACCACGTGGGGCTGGATCCACCTGGTCATCGGCGTGCTCGTCGCGGTCACCGGCTGGGGCGTGCTCAAGGACAAGGACTGGGCGCGCGGCGCGGGCATCGCCTTCGGCGCGCTCTACGTCGTCGAGTACTTCCTGTTCCTGCCGTACGCGCCGGTGTGGTCGGTCATCTCCATCGGCATCGGTGTCTTCGTCATCTGGGCCCTCGCCTCCGACCGCGGCCACGCTCCGAACAGCACCGACCCCCGCACCACCAAACCGGCCTGACCCGGCTCGACCACGGCTAGCCTGGAGAAATCCGAGCGAACGGGTACGGGGGCGGGCCGTGGACCAGGGGCAGCACATCACGGACGCGGCGCCCGGCGCCGCGCGGTACGAGCCGCGGGGCGCCGGGCGCCGCCGCGTCAACAGGGCGGGCGCGTGGGCGGCGGCGCTGCTGCTGGCCGGGGTCGGCGTGGTCGTCGGCTGCCGGGCGGCGGGCCGCGACGCGGTCACCCCCGTGCCCCAACTCCTCGCGTTCCTGCCCTGGTTGATCGCGCCCACGGCCGCCGCCCTGCTGATCGCGCTGCTCGCCCGCTGGCGCACGGGACTCGTCTGCGGCGTCGTCGTGCTCGGCGCGCTCGCCTGGTACACGGAGCCGTACGGCAAGGACGGCGGCGAACCCGCCGGGCCGCCGGTCTCCGGGGTCCGGGTGCTCGCGTCCAACGTCCAGTTCAGCCGCGGCACGAACGCGCTGATCGACACCGTCGCCCGGCACCGCCCCGACCTCGTCTTCGTCGCGGAGTGCGGAAGCCCCTGCCGCGACGCCCTCGACCGCGAGTCGCTGCGCACCCGCTACCCGTACCGGCGCGCGGTGGCGGCCGACGGCTCGGAGGGTTCGACGATCCTCAGCAGATTCCCGCTGAAGGCCGCGCCGACGGTGGCCGGGACGATGGGCATGCCGGCGGCCGTCGCGGACGTGCGCGGGCACGCGGTGCGGCTCCAGCTCGCGCATCCCATGCCGCCGCTGCCCGACCAGGTCGGCGTGTGGCGGACCGAGCTGGGCCGGCTCGCGGACGCGGCGCGGGCCGCGCGCGGGCCGGCGATCATGGCGGGCGACTTCAACGCGACGCAGGACCACGCGGCGTTCCGCCGGATCCTCGACGCGGGCGCGCTGCGCGACGCGGCCCGCCTCACCGGCCGCGCCCGCACGCCGAGCTGGCCGTCGACCGCACCCGGACCGCTGGGCACGCAGATCGACCACGTCCTGGTCACCGACGACTTCTCCGCCGACGCATCCCGATTCGTACGCCTGTCGGACACCGACCACCGGGCGCTCCTGGTAGACCTCACGCTGCACGGCTGAGCCCCACGCGCTCCACCGGGCCACCGTCCATGGGGAGGCGGACGACGGCCCGGTGGGCTGTGGGGGGTGTGGTGCTCGGCGCTGTGCGCGCGGCTAGCGGAGCCGGGCCTCGGCCTTGTGCAGGGCCTTCGTGAAGCCGTTGGCCCACAGGGACTCGACCTGAGCCCGCTCATTGGCGTCCGGGTTGGCGTTGGTGCACGAGGGGCCGGGGCCGCCGCCGGACATCAGCTCGCTGCACGGGCCTTCGTAGTGGTCGGGCAGGCCGAGCACGTGGCCGGTCTCGTGCGTGGTGACGCGCGTCGAGTCGTACTCCTGGTTCTGCGCGTAGTCCAGGAAGACGTACCCGCGGCCGTGCCCGTCCGTCGACGCGTACGAGCCGCGCGAGTCGTTGCCCTCGCGGTACGAGAAGTCGCCGCCGCCGGACGAGGACTGGAGCTGCACGTTCGACACGGAGGAGTTCCAGATCGACGCGCTCTTCGATATCTGCTGCTGGAAGGTGGGCGCCGCCGATGCGTCGTACGTGACGGTGACGGACTCGGCGCCGGGGTTCGCGGCGCGCTTCTCGGCGACGGACTTCAGGACGGCCTCGAAGAACGCCTTGTTGGCCGCGGCCTCCTCGGCGGACCCGGCGTAGCGCGCGTGACCGCTCGTGGGGGAGGCGGTGGACGCGGCGGCGGGGGTCGCGGCGAGGGCGGTGACGGTGAGCCCGGCACCCAGGGCACACGCGAGGAGACGGATGACTGTGGGGGGTGGTGTCATGTCCATGCGTGAGATTCTGGGGCGGGCGGTACGCACGGGAAAGATGCCAATCGGCGATAACTCGGCGTTATCACGGCGCAGTTGCGTCTGGTGCGGCGCACGGGACGGTTCTACGCTCACCTTTCATGCAGCTGGAAGTGCGGCACCTGCGCGTCCTGTGCGCGATCGAGGACACCGGCAGCCTGCACAAGGCCGCCCGGCACCTCGGCATGACCCAGCCCGCGCTCAGCACCCAACTGCGCCGCATAGAGGACCACCTCGGCGGCCGCCTCTTCACCCGCGAGCGCACCGGCTGCCGTCCCACCCCGCTCGGCCGGACCCTGCTCACGCGGGCCAGACCGCTCGTCGACGAACTGCGCGCGCTCGTCGACGAGACCCGGGCGCGGGCCGCCGACGCGACCGGCGAGCGCCACCTGCGCATCGGGTCCACCGCCAGTCGCGCGCTGCCGGGCTGGCTGCGGCGGCTGCGCGCGGACTCGCCGGTCGAGCCGTCGCTGCGCATGGACGTCTCGGCGCACGCGCTCCTGCGGCTCGTCGCCGACGGCGAGCTCGACGTGGCGTTCGTCCACGAGGTGGAGGGCAGCCCGCTGCGCATCCCGCCGGGGCTGACCTGCGAGGTGCTGATCGACCGCGAACCCCAGTACGTCTCCCTGTCGGCGGACCATCCGGCGGCCCGGCACCCCGTCGTACGCCTCACCGATCTGGCGGACGACCGGTGGATGATCGACCCGACCGTGGACGGCGAATGGGACGGCCTGCTGCGGGCGTTCCGCGCGGCGGGGCTCAACCCCCGTGTGCTGCACGGCGATTACCTGACCGCGGCGAACCTCGTCGCGACGGGCGAGGTGGTGACGCTCTGCCAGCCCACGTCGCTGGCCCGCCCCGACATGGCGATCCGCCCACTCGAGGGAGACCCGGTTGCGGTACGCCTGCTGCTCGCGGCACGCTCGACGGCAGTCCTGAACGCCGTGTCCCCGGCCCTGCGAGAGGCATATGGGGAGGCGGCACACCAATCCCCGGCGTATCGGACCCGCCTCGGCCGCACCCTGCCCAAGATCACGGTCCGTGGCGGCTAACCTTACGTGTCCGCCCTGGCCAGGGGTTCCAGGGACGTCGGGGACAACTCATGCGGAAGGTTGCGCACATGGGCATTCTGGATCTGCTGCGGAACGCGTTCGGGCGGTCCCGCAAAAAGGACGAGACCGCTGCCGCTCCGGACCCAGCACCCACGACCACGGTCCCTTCCCCCTCCAGGGGCGAAGCCGACGACCTGGTCTCAGCGGCCTTCGACAACGTCTCGGTCCCCAAGCCGTCACCTCCGGTGGGCGAGGAACGGCTGACGGAACCTGAGCCTGCGACTCCGTCGCAGCCCACGGCCGAGGCCGAGCCGACTCCGTCCGAGCCGAAGCCGGTCGAGCCGGAGCCCGAAGCCACGGACCAGGTCGCCCCCGCTGTGGGCAATCGTCCCGCAGGGCGGGACGGGTGGGCACAGCCCCCGGCGCAGGCCGAAGAGAACGAGGGCGCCGAGCCCGGCACGGCCGACGAAACCCCGGCGCAGGCCGAAGAGAACAAGGACGCCGAACCCGTCACGGCCGACGAAACGCCGGCGCAGGCCGAGGAGAACGAGGGCGCCGAGCCCGTCGAGGCAGAGGAAACCCCGGCGCAGGCCGAAGAGACCAAGGACGCCGACCCCGTCACGGCGGAGGAAGCTCCCGCGCAGGCCGAAGAGACCAAGGACGCCGAACCCGTCGCAGCCGACGAAACCCCGGCGCAGGCCGAAGAGACCAAGGACGCCGAACCCGGCACCCCGAAGAAGCCCGCCCACACGCCCGCCAAGGTCAAGACGCGCGCCCCCGGCCTGGCCGCAGCGCACAAGGCCGCCGGCACGGCACTGAAGAAGCAGAACCTCACCGGCACCCGCGCCACGGTCTACCTCGTCCTGGACCGCTCCGGCTCCATGCGCCCGTACTACAAGAACGGCTCGACCGCCGCCCTCGCGGAGCAGACCGTCGCCCTCGCCGCCCACCTCGACGCCCGCGACACCCCCACCGTCCACACGGTGATCTTCTCGACGGACATCGACGCCTCCGGCGACCTCACCCTGGACGCGTACGAGGGCAAGGTCGACGAGTGGCACGCGGCAGCGGGCCGCATGGGCCGCACCAGCTACCACCGCGCGATCGAAGAGGTCGTCGCCCACCACGAGAAGTCGGACGACCCGACCGCCCCGGCCCTGGTGATCTTCCAGACGGACGGCCCCCCGGACGTCCAGCGCCCCGCGAACGAGGCCCTCGCGGCAGCGGCGAAGCACCCGCTCTTCTTCCAGTTCGTGACGTTCGGCGACCCCGAGTCGAAGAACTTCGACTACCTCCGCAAGCTGAAGGCCGAGAACACCGCGGTGTTCCACGCGGGCGAGACCCCGCTGGAGCTCACGGACGCCGAGCTCTACAAGGGCCTCCTCACCGCCTGGCGCCCGTAACCCCACCGGCCCCGACCGGCCCCCCGTACCCCACGGCCGTCCGCACGGTAAAACACCGCGCGGGCGGCCGCTCCATGTCGGCTACGATTTCTAGATTCCACCCACGTCACAACCCGGGAGCAGCCCCCGATGGCTCGACACCTCATCACCAGCGCCCTTCCGTACATCAACGGGATCAAGCACCTGGGCAACATGGTGGGGTCCATGCTCCCGGCCGACGTGTACTCCCGTTACCTGCGCCAGCGCGGCCACGACGTGCTGTACATCTGCGCGACGGACGAGCACGGCACCCCCGCCGAGCTGGCGGCCAAGGAGCAGGGCCTCCCGGTCGCCGAGTTCTGCGCGCAGGCGCACGACGCGCAGAAGGCGGTCTACGACGGGTTCGGTCTCGCCTTCGACCACTTCGGCCGCAGCTCCTCGGAGCAGAACGCGGAGATCACCCAGCACTTCGCCCGCAAGCTGAACGAGAACGGGTTCATCGAAGAGCGCGCCATCCGCCAGGTCTACAGCCCGGCCGACGAGCGCTTCCTCCCGGACCGCTACGTCGAGGGCACCTGCCCGCACTGCGGCTACGACAAGGCGCGCGGCGACCAGTGCGAGAACTGCACGCGCGTCCTGGACCCGACGGACCTGATCGAGCCGCGCTCCGCGATCTCCGGCTCCACGGACCTGGAGATCCGCGAGACCAAGCACCTCTTCCTGCTCCAGTCGAAGCTCCAGGGCGAGGTCGAGGCGTGGATCGACGAGGTCGCCGACGAGTGGCCGCACCTGGCGTCCTCCATCGCCCGCAAGTGGCTGACCGAGGGCCTCAACGACCGCTCGATCACCCGTGACCTGGACTGGGGCGTGCCGGTCCCGGCGGACACCTGGCCGGAGCTGGCGGCCGAGGGCAAGGTCTTCTACGTATGGTTCGACGCCCCGATCGAGTACATCGGCGCGACGAAGGAGTGGGCGGACCAGGCCCCCGACGGTGAGACCCGCGACTGGAAGTCGTGGTGGTACGAGCCGGCCGGCGCCTCCGACGTCCGGTACACGGAGTTCATGGCGAAGGACAACGTCCCGTTCCACTCCGTGATGTTCCCGGCCACGGAGATGGGCATCCGCGAGCCGTGGAAGAAGGTCGACTACCTGAAGGCCTTCAACTGGCTGACGTACTACGGCGGCAAGTTCTCCACGTCGCAGAAGCGCGGCGTCTTCACCGACCAGGCGCTCGAGATCCTGCCGGCCGACTACTGGCGCTACTTCCTGATCGCGAACGCCCCGGAGTCCGACGACTCGTCGTTCACCTGGGAGCACTTCACCGCGACGGTGAACAAGGACCTGGCCGACACCCTCGGCAACTTCGTCAACCGCGTGCTGTCCTTCTCCAAGAAGCGCTTCGGCGAGGAGGTCCCCGCGGGCGGCGAGCCCGGCGAGGCGGAGGCGAAGCTGGGCCAGGAGATCTCCACGCTCCTCGCCGAGTACGAGACCCAGATGGAGGCCCTCCAGTTCCGCAAGGCCGCCGCGGCGCTGCGCGCCCTGTGGTCGGCGGGCAACTCCTACCTGGAGGAGAAGGCCCCCTGGCTGGAGATCAAGACCGACAAGGACGCCGCGGCCCTCACGCTGCGCACGGCGATGAACCTGATCCGCCTGTACGCGGTGGTCTCCGAGCCCTTCATCCCGTCCTCGGCCGCCGCGATGCGCGCCGCGTTCGAACTGCCCGGCGACGACGCCCGCTGGGTCACCGCCGAGGAGGCCGCGTCCCTGACGACGGTCCCCGCCGGCACCCCCTTCACCGTTCCCCCCGTCCTCTTCGCCAAGATCACCGACGAGGACCTGGAGTCGTACAAGACCCGCTTCGGCGGCGAGCCGGAGGCGTAACGCAGAACGCACAACGCCGAAGGGCCCGGAACCGATCCTGGTTCCGGGCCCTTCGGCGTTGTCGCGGTGAGGTCGCTACTTCTTCTCGACCGGCTTGCGCAGCTGGATGTTGAGCTCGCGCAGACGCGACTCGTCCAGCTCGGTGGGCGCGCCCATCATCAGGTCCTGCGCGTTGCCGTTCAGCGGGAACGCGATGGTCTCCCGGATGTTCGGCTCGTCGGCGAGGAGCATGACGATGCGGTCGACGCCCGGGGCGATCCCGCCGTGCGGCGGGGCGCCGAAGCGGAACGCGCGGAGCATGCCCGCGAACTCGTGCTCGACGGTGTCGCGGTCGTAGCCCGCGATCTCGAAGGCCTTGAGCATGATCTCCGGCTCGTGGTTCCTGATCGCGCCGGAGGACAGCTCCACGCCGTTGCAGACGATGTCGTACTGCCAGGCCAGGATATCGAGCGGGTCCTTCTCCTCCAGGTCCTTCATGCCGCCCTGCGGCATGGAGAACGGGTTGTGGGAGAAGTCGATCTTCCCGGTCTCCTCGTCCTTCTCGTACATCGGGAAGTCGACGATCCAGCAGAAGCGGAAGACGCCCTCCTCGAAGTGGCCGGCGCGCTTGGCGGCCTCGACGCGGACCGCGCCCATGATCTTCGAGACCTCGTCGAACTCGCCCGCGCCGAAGAACACGGCGTGGCCCGCCTTGAGGCCGAGGCGCTCGGTGAGGACCTTGACGTTCTCCTCGGTGAGGAACTTGGCGATCGGGCCCGCGAACGTGCCGTCCTCGCCCACACGGATCCAGGCCAGGCCCTTGGCGCCCTGCTCGACCGCGTAGTCGCCGAGGCCGTCGAAGAACTTGCGGGACTGCGAGGCGGTGTCCGGGACGGGCAGCGCGCGCACGTGCTTGCCGGCGAACGCCTTGAACTCGGAGTCCGCGAACACGTCGGTGATGTCGACGAGTTCGAGCTTGGCGCGCAGGTCCGGCTTGTCGTTGCCGTACTTGAGCATCGACTCGCGGAACGGGATCCGCGGGAACGGGCTGGTGACCTCGCGGCCGCCGCCGAACTCCGTGAAGATGTCTGTCATGAGCTTCTCGATGGGGCGGAAGACGTCTTCCTGCTCCACGAAGCTCATCTCGATGTCGAGCTGGTAGAACTCGCCCGGCGAGCGGTCCGCGCGCGCGTCCTCGTCGCGGAAGCACGGCGCGATCTGGAAGTAGCGGTCGAAGCCCGAGATCATCAGCAGCTGCTTGAACTGCTGCGGCGCCTGCGGCAGGGCGTAGAACTTGCCCGGGTTCAGGCGGGACGGGACGACGAAGTCGCGGGCGCCCTCGGGGGAGGTCGCGGTGAGGATCGGCGTCGCCATCTCGTTGAAGCCGAGGTCGACCATCTTCGAGCGGATCGAGGCGATGACCGCGCTGCGCAGCATGATGTTCTTGTGCATGCGCTCGCGGCGCAGGTCCAGGAAGCGGTACTCGAGGCGGCGCTCCTCGCCGACCCCGTCGTCCTGGTTGATCTGGAACGGCAGCTGCTGGGCCGCGCCGAGCACCTCGACCGTGGAGGCCTCGATCTCGACCTCGCCGGTGGGCAGCTCCGGGTTCACGTTGTCGGCGCCGCGGGAGACGACCTTGCCGTCCACGCGGACGACGGTCTCCTTGGTGAGCTTGTCGAGGACCTCGGCGGCCTCCGTGCCCGGGCGGGCGACGAGCTGCGTGATGCCGTAGTGGTCGCGCAGATCGATGAAGAGGATGCCGCCCAGGTCTCGGCGATTGTGCAGCCAGCCGCTCAGCCGGACGTCGGAGCCGACGTCAGAGGCGCGGAGCTCGCCGCAGGTGTGGGACCTGTACCGATGCATCGTCGTTCATCCAGCCTTTGCGCTTGGGGTTCCCCGGGAGACAACCGGGATCTCCCCAAGGGTACCGGCCCCGCCCCGGGCCACGGCCCGGCCACCGCCCCGTCGCGGCCACCCCGCCCCCGGCAACCGGCGGAGTCTCTGGTGGCAGTGGGCGATCACCTCTTCCTAGAGTGGGGCAATGCGCACCGGTGAGCCCCTCCCGCCCGTGGAGGACGTTCTCGCCGCTCTCGCCACCGGGCTGTGGCGGTGGGACAACCGGGCGGGGCTCGTCACCTTCGATGCCGAGGCCGCCCGGCTGGTCGGCCTGCCCGCCGCCGACGGCGGGCCCGTCACGCTGACCGAGGCCGCCGCCCGCGCCCGTTTCCACCCGGTCGACTGGAACGAGATCTTCGGCATCGTGCAGCTCGCCGTCGCCGAGGGCACCCTCGCCGAGGCACGGCTGCGCGTCATGGACGAGGAGGGCCGCGTGCTGCGCACCGTACGCAGCCGCTCCAAGCCGGTCCCGCACGACGACGACCCCGACTCGTACGAGCTGATCGGCACGATCCAGGAGGTGTCGGAGCCGCCGCCGGAGGCCGCGTCGCGCACCCCGGTGACCGGGGACTGGCGGCGCTCCCGGGAGGCGTTCCTGCTGGACGCGGGCCGGGCGCTCGCGGAGGCCGGGTCCACGGAGGAGGTGCTGCGGGTCGCCGCCGGGCTCTCCATGCCGGGGTTCTCGCCCGACGGCCTCGCCGTGTTCGGTGTCGCGGGCGACCGGCTGACCGTCATCGGCCACCACGGCCAGGAGGAGGGCGACGAGTCCCCGTTCACCGACATGGACCTGCGCACGGACTACCCGGGCGCCGAGGTCGTCCGCACCGGCCGCGCCGTCTATCTGTCGTCCCCCGAGGAGTACCGCGCCCGCTACCCCGCGGCCTGGCCGCTGGCCGCCCGTTTCGAGCGCAAGTCGTGGGCGTTCCTGCCGCTGGTCGTCGCGGGCCGCACGATCGGCGCGTGGATGGCGGGCTTCGCGTACCCGGTGTCGTTCACGCCCGACGAGCGTTCGGTGCTCACCACGGTCGCCCGGATGCTGGCGCAGGCCCTGTCGCGGGCCGGGGTCGCCGAGTCGGAGCGGGAGCTGACCGACGGCCTCCAGAAGACGATGCTGCCCACGCTCGGCCCGGAGATCCCCGGCATGAGCATCGCCGCCCGTTACGTGCCGACCGGCGGCGGCCTCCAGGTCGGCGGCGACTGGTACGACATGATCCCGCTGCCCGGCGGCGGCATCGCCCTCGTCATCGGCGACGTACAGGGCCACGACGTGCGCGCGGCCGGCCTGATGGGGCAGCTCCGCGTCGCCCTGCGCGCGTACGCCTCCGAGGGGCACAGGCCGGACGCCGTGCTCTCCCGCGCCTCCCGCTTCCTGCACGGCATCGGCGACACCGACGAGCCGGGCGCCGACCCGCGCTTCGCGACCTGCCTGTACGTGCAGGCCGACCCGGCCACCGGCGTCCTCGAGCTCGCCCGCGCCGGGCACCCGGACCCCGCGATCCGGATGGCCGACGGCACCGTCCTCGTCCGCCCCACCGCGGGTGGCCTGCCCCTCGGCATCGACCCGGACGCCGACTATCCGACGACCCGGCTCGTCCTCGAACCCGGCGAGACGCTGCTGATCTGCACGGACGGCCTCATCGAGACGGGCGGCCACGATCTCGACAGCGGCTGGTCACGGGTGCGTACGGCCCTGGAGACCGGCCCCGCCGACCGCCTGGAGGAGCTGGCCGACGCCCTGGTGCAGGCCGTGCACGGGCCGTCCTCGCACCACACCACGGGGCCGCTCGCGGACCGCCGCGAGGACGACATCGCGCTGTTGCTGCTGCGCCGCACCGCCCAGACCACCCTGCCGAAGGTGGCCCGCCGGACCGCGATGACCATCGCGCAGGCCGAGCCGGAGCGGATCGCGGCCGCCCGCCAGCAGCTGCGGGAGCTGCTGCACGACTGGTCGGACACGGATCAGGTCGACTCGGCGGTGCTGCTGGTCTCCGAGATGGTCACGAACGTCCTGGTGCACACCGACGGCGACGCCCTCCTGGTCGCGGAGATGACCCGCCGCGGCACCGAGCCCCGCCGCCTGCGCGTGGAGGTCGCCGACGCCTCCGACGATCTGCCGCACAAGCGCCGACCCGGCGAGCTGGCGTCGTCGGGCCGCGGCCTGGTCCTCATGGAGCTGCTCGCCGACCGCTGGGGCGTGGACCCGCGGGGCGAGGGCAAGAGCATCTGGTTCGAGCTCTACGAGCCGTCCTCGGCCACCGAGGAGCCCGTTTCACGTGAAACGGGGTCCGAGGGCCCGTAGCGCCCGCGCAGTTCGCTGAGCACGCCGAACGCGGCGGCCGTCAACGGCACCGCGAGCAGCATCCCGAGGATCCCCGCGACGGAGGCGCCCGCCGTGATCGCGAGCAGCACCGCCGCCGGGTGCATCTGCACCGTGCGGGACTGGATCATCGGCTGCAGCACATGCCCTTCGAGCACCTGTACCGCGAGCACCACACCCAGCGCCCACAGGGCGATGACGAAGCCCCGGTCGGCCAGGGCGACGAGGATGGCGACCGCACCGGAGATGAAGGCGCCCAGGTAGGGGATGTAGGCGCCGACGAACACCAGCGCGGCGAGGCCGACCGCGCCGGGGACCTGAAGGATGAGCAGCCCGATGCCGATGCAGGTCGCGTCGATGAGGGCGATGAGGGTGGTACCGCGCATGAAGCCCGAGATCGCGGCGAAGGCCCGGCGCGCGATGGCCTCCAGGACCTCCCCGTTCCCACCGGGCGCGGCCTGCCGCAGCGCGAACCGGAAGCGCGGGGCATCGCGCAGGAAGAAGAAGCAGAGCAGCAGCGCGAGCACCGCCATCGCGGCGACCTCCCCGACCGCGCTGAGCCCGCTGAGCACCCCGGACGCGGCGTTGCTGCCGTACTTCTTGATCAGGTCCTGGGCGTTGTCGGCGAGGTGGTCGAGGTCGAGGGCGCCGGTGCCGAAGCGGTCGGAGAGGTCCTGCGCGGCCTGCTTGAGCGAGGTCACGATCTGGTCGCCGGTGTCGATGAGGGCCGCGACCACGATGTATCCGGCGCCGCCCACGACCACCAGGATCAGCGCGCAGGTGAGGCCCGATGCGAGGGAGCGCTGCACCTTGGCGCGGCGCAGGGCGAGGTAGACGGGCCGCAGCAGCGCGGTGCCGAGCAGCGCGAGCAGCACGGGCACGACGGCCGTCCTGAGCTGGACGCACAGCACGATCGCGAGCCAGACGACCCCGGAGACGAGCAGGGCCACCGCACACCAGGCGGCGAGGCGGCGGGCGGGGTCGGGGAGGAGTGGCTTACCGGTCTGCACCCCGCCAGACGATCATGCGGAGGAACGCCCCGCCTCCCGGCCGGGTCCGGCCGAGTGACGGGGCGTCACTTCACGTGCTCCGCCGCATCAGGTGTGCGGCAGGCGCTCCTTGCTGGGGATGACGCCCAGGCGTCCGGCCTGGAAGTCGTCGAAGGCCTGCTGGAGTTCGGCCTTGGTGTTCATCACGAACGGGCCGTAGTGCGCCATCGGCTCCCGGATCGGCTGACCGCCGAGGATGACCACTTCGAGGTCGGGGGTGTTGGCGTCCTGCGACTCGTCGGCGCGCACGGTGAGGGACGAGCCCGCGCCGAACACGGCGGTCTGTCCCGTGTGCACGGGACGCCGGTCGGCGCCGACGGTGCCCTTGCCCGCGAGCACGTACACGAGACCGTTGTAGTCCTCGCGCCAGGGCAGCGTCGCCTCGGCGCCGGGGCGGACGGTGGCGTGCACCATCGTGATCGGGGTGTGGGTGATGCCGGGCCCCTCGTTGCCGTCCAGCTCGCCGGCGATGACGCGGAGCAGCGCGCCGCCGTCGGCGGTCGTGAGCAGCTTGACCTGGCCGCCGCGGATGTCCTGGTACCGCGGGTTCTTCATCTTGTCCTTGGCGGGCAGGTTGACCCACAGCTGGAGGCCGTGGAACAGGCCGCCGGACATGACGAGGGACTCGGGCGGCGTCTCGATGTGCAGGAGGCCGGAGCCCGCCGTCATCCACTGGGTGTCGCCGTTGGTGATGGTGCCGCCACCGCCGTGCGAGTCCTGGTGGATGAAGGTGCCGTCGATGATGTACGTGACGGTCTCGAAGCCGCGGTGCGGGTGCCAGGGGGTGCCCTTGGGCTCCCCTGCCTCGTACTCCACCTCACCCATCTGGTCCATCATGATGAACGGGTCGAGGTACTTGTAGTTGATCCCGGCGAACGCGCGGCGCACCGGGAATCCCTCCCCTTCGAAACCGCTCGGCGCGGTCGTCACAGCGAGCACGGGGCGCGCCACGGCGTCCGCCGGCGCGGCCACGCGAGGCAGGGTCAGCGGGTTTTCGACGGTCACAGCGGGCATGGCGGCCTCCTCAAGGTCTGCCTCCAATTTAGTTGAACGGTGAACATCTCGCAAGCCGCGCGCTATTCCCGCCCGCCTCCGGGCCGCGCCGGACATGCGAAAGGCCCGGACGCGCGGCGTCCGGGCCCGTACCGAAGGGGGAGATGATCAGCCGTACATGCGGCGCATCGCGAAGTCGACCATCTCCTCGACCGCCTTCGCGTCGAAGACCATCCGGTGCTCGCCCTCCATGTCGAGGACGAAGCCGTACCCGGTGGGCAGCAGGTCGATCACCTCGGCGCCGGTGATCACGAAGTACTTGGACTCCTTGCCCGCGTACCGGCGCAGCTCCTTGAGCGTGCTGAACATCGGGATGACCGGCTGCTGCGTGTTGTGCAGCGCCAGGAAGCCCGGATTGTCGCCGCGCGGGCAGTAGACCTTCGACGTAGCGAAGATCTGCTGGAAGTCCTCGGCGGACATCGAACCGGTGGTGAAGGCGCGGACCGCGTCGGCGAGCGACGGCGGCGACGGCTCCGGGTACAGCGGAGCCTGCTGCCCGTACCCGCCCTGCGGCGGCGCGTACTGCTGCCCGGCGCCCGGGCTCTGGTCGTAGCCGTACATGAGGGCAAGACTACCGACGCGCCAGGGGGTGGCGGGACGAGAGCGGGCGGGCGCCTTGTTCGTCACAGATGCCCACTGGGGGTTGATTCTTATTACCGACGGGTAGCATCCTGTTGGTTACTAGTTGGTATGCGTACGAGGACACGGAGCCGTCGCCATGGGGCACTACAAGTCGAATCTCCGCGACATCGAGTTCAACCTCTTCGAGGTACTCGACCGCGACAAGCTGTACGGCACCGGCCCGTTCGCGGAGATGGACGTCGACACCGCCAGGAGCATCCTCGAAGAGGTCACCCGCCTCTCCGAGAACGACCTGGCCGAGTCCTTCGCGGACGCGGACCGCAACCCGCCGGTCTTCGACCCCGAGACGAACACCGCGCCCATCCCCGAGACGTTCAAGAAGTCCTACAAGGCCTTCATGGACTCCGAGTACTGGCGCCTCGGCCTGCCCGAGGAGATCGGCGGCACGACGGCCCCGCGCTCGCTCATCTGGGCCCACGCCGAGCTGATCCTGGGCGCCAACCCGGCGATCTGGATGTACTCCTCCGGCCCCGCCTTCGCCGGCATCCTCTTCGAGGAGGGCAACGAGGCGCAGAAGAAGATCGCCGAGATCGCCGTCGAGAAGCAGTGGGGCTCGACGATGGTGCTCACCGAGCCGGACGCCGGTTCGGACGTCGGCGCCGGCCGCACCAAGGCCACCGAGCAGCCCGACGGCTCCTGGCACATCGAGGGCGTGAAGCGCTTCATCACGTCCGGTGAGCACGACATGTCGGAGAACATCCTCCACTACGTCCTCGCCCGCCCCGAGGGCCACGGCCCCGGCACCAAGGGCCTCTCGCTCTTCCTCGTCCCGAAGTTCGAGTTCGACTGGGAGACCGGCGAGCTGGGCGAGCGCAACGGCGTGTACGCCACCAACGTCGAGCACAAGATGGGCCTCAAGGCCTCCAACACGTGCGAGATGACCTTCGGCGACCAGCACCCCGCCAAGGGCTGGCTGATCGGCGACAAGCACGACGGCATCCGCCAGATGTTCCGCATCATCGAGTTCGCCCGCATGATGGTCGGCACGAAGGCGATCTCCACGCTGTCGACGGGCTACCTCAACGCGCTCGAGTACGCCAAGGAGCGCGTCCAGGGCGCCGACCTCGCCAAGAGCACGGACAAGACCGCGCCCAAGGTCACCATCACGCACCACCCGGACGTGCGCCGCTCGCTCATGACGCAGAAGGCGTACGCCGAGGGCATGCGCACCCTCGTCCTCTACACGGCCTCCGTGCAGGACGCGATCCAGGTCAAGGAGGCGGCCGGCGAGGACGCCACCGCCGAGCACGCCCTGAACGACCTGCTGCTGCCCATCGTCAAGGGCTACGGCTCCGAGAAGGGCTACGAGCAGCTCGCCCAGTCCCTCCAGACGTTCGGCGGCTCCGGGTTCCTCCAGGAGTACCCGATCGAGCAGTACATCCGGGACTCGAAGATCGACACCCTCTACGAGGGCACGACCGCGATCCAGGGCCAGGACTTCTTCTTCCGGAAGATTGTCCGCAACCAGGGCGCCGCGCTCAACGCGCTCTCCGAGGAGATCAAGAAGTTCCTCGCCGTGGAGACCGGTGGCGAGGAGCTGGCCGCGGCCCGCGAGGCGCTCGGCAAGTCCGCGTCCGAGCTGGAGGCCATCGTCGGCCTCATGATCAACGACCTGGTCGCCACGGAGCAGGACGTGAAGTCCATCTACAAGGTGGGCCTCAACACGACCCGCCTCCTGATGGCCTCCGGTGACGTCGTCGTCGGCTACCTGCTCCTCAAGGGTGCGGCCGTCGCCGCCGAGAAGCTGGCCGCGGGTGCCTCCGGCAAGGACGTCGCGTTCTACCAGGGCAAGATCGCCGCCGCGCAGTTCTTCGCGGCGAACGTCCTGCCCGGCGTCACGGGTGCGCGCAAGCTGGCGCAGACCACGAGCGAGTCGGGTGTGGCGCTGATGGACCTCGACGAAGCGGCGTTCTGACGCTCCGCTGACCTGGTGTGATGCCTGGGCCCGTCGTCCCTCTTGCGGGGACGGCGGGCCTTTCTGCCTTTGGCCACAGGGGGCGGCGTCGTCCGCGGGGCGCGCCCACTGGTGGTTTCGCGCGCAGTTCCCCGCGCCCCTTCAGGGGCGCTGCGCAGACGCACGACGCAACCGGCAGCCGCAGGTCGAAAAGGGGCCGGACGACGCACCCGTGCGAGGGGCCGGATGGCGCACCCGTGCGAGGGGCCGCCGCAGGCAGGCCCCCAGGGCCGCGCACCCCCCGGAGGGGCCTGTCCTACGCTTGCCGCATGAACACCTCCTCCCGCCCCTTCGACCGCGGGCACACCGATGACCTGATGGCCTTCCTCGCGGCGAGCCCCACCCCGTACCACGCCGTGGCCAACGCGGCCGCACGCCTGGAGAAGGCCGGCTTCCAGCAGGTCGCGGAGGCCGACGCCTGGGACGGGACCAGCGGAGGCAAGTTCGTCACCCGCGGCGGCGCGATCATCGCCTGGTACGTCCCGGAGGGCGCGAGCGCCCACACCCCGTACCGCATCGTCGGCGCCCACACCGACTCGCCGAACCTGCGCGTGAAACCGCAGCCCGACATGGCGAGCAACGGCTGGCGCCAGGTCGCCGTCGAGATCTACGGCGGCCCGCTGCTCAACTCCTGGCTCGACCGCGACCTCGGCCTCGCGGGACGCGTCAGCCTCCGCGACGGCACCGAGCGCCTCGTGAACGTCGACCGCGCCCTGCTGCGCGTCCCGCAGCTCGCCATCCACCTCGACCGCTCCGTCAGCGCGGACGGCCTGAAGCTGGACAAGCAGCGCCACATGCAGCCCATCTGGGGCCTCGGCGGCGACGTCCACGAGGGCGACCTCATGGCGTTCCTCGAGGACGAGAACGGGCTCGGCCGCGGCGACATCACCGGCTGGGACCTCATGACGTACGCCATCGAGGCGCCGTCCTACCTCGGCCGCGACAAGGAGCTCGTCGCCGGGCCCCGCATGGACAACCTGCTGTCCGTGCACGCCTGCACCGCCGCCCTCGCCGAGGTCGCCAGGCGCGGCGACCTCCCGTACATCCCCGTGCTCGCCGCCTTCGACCACGAGGAGAACGGCTCGCAGTCCGACACCGGCGCCGACGGCCCGCTCCTCGGCACCGTCCTGGAGCGCTCCGTGTTCGCCCGCGGCGGCTCGTACGAGGACCGGGCGCGCGCCTTCGCCGGCACCGTCTGCCTCTCCTCCGACACCGGCCACGCCGTGCACCCCAACTACGGCGAGCGCCACGACCCCACGCACCACCCGCGCGCCAACGGCGGGCCGATCCTCAAGGTCAACGTCAACAACCGCTACGCCACGGACGGTTCGGGCCGCGCCGTGTTCGCCGCCGCGTGCGAGAAGGCCGGCGTCCCGTTCCAGACGTTCGTCTCGAACAACGCGATGCCGTGCGGCACCACCATCGGCCCGATCACCGCGGCCCGGCACGGCATCAAGACCGTCGACATCGGCGCCGCGATCCTCTCCATGCACAGCGTCCGCGAACTGTGCGGGGCCGACGACCCGTACCTCCTCGCGAACGCCCTCACCGCGTTCCTGGAGGGCTGAACTCCGGTGTGACGCGGAGGGGTTGCCGCGGGGTTCGGGGGTACTCGGGCCCCGCACGCTCATTCGCACACACCGCAGGAGGCGGACCTGATGAGTCTTGGGGGTTGCATCATCCTGGTCGCCGTCGGCG
Source organism: Streptomyces sp. SDT5-1 (assembly GCF_052245995.1). Taxonomy (NCBI): domain Bacteria; kingdom Bacillati; phylum Actinomycetota; class Actinomycetes; order Kitasatosporales; family Streptomycetaceae; genus Streptomyces; species Streptomyces sp. SDT5-1. The sequence goes on from NZ_CM125963.1 coordinate 4,279,104, forward strand.
CGATCCTCGCGTTCGCGACCGACTGGCACATGGAGAGCGTCAACCTCGACCTGGTCGGCTGGATCTTCATGATCGTCGGCCTGATCGGGGTCTTCGTGTTCCGCAGCGTCGGACGGCGCAGGCGGTTCGTGCCGCCGAGCGGGACGACCGTCGTCGAGGACGAACACGACAAGCACTACTGATCAGTTGACACCGTCGTCCATCCCCGCCAGGACCAGCGGAAGACGCTCGGCCCCGCCCTCGACCACCCGCACCGGAACACCCCAGTCCTGCTGGTGGACGTGGCAGGCCGGGTACTCGTTCGCCGGATCGTCGTCGCAGGACGCGGCCATCGCCGAGACGTGCAACACGCCCTCGGTGACGTCCGGGTTCAGCGTCAGCTCGCGGGCCAGGTCCGTGCCCGCGCCGTCGCCCGCCGCCAGCAGCTCCGGCGGCGTCGACGAGACGAGCAGCCGGGTCGAGGGACCGTACCGGGTGTCGAGCTTCTGCCCGGCGGGCGCCTGGAACACCACGTCGAGGCGGAGGCTGCCGCCCGCGATGTCGGTCGCCGCGCGCTGCGTGCGGTGCGCGACCGACTCGACGCGCACGGCCTCCTCCGGCAGCCGCAGCCGCGTCAGCCGGTGCCGCGCGGACTCGACGACCACCACGTCGTCCCCGACGACCACGGCGTCGCTCGGCTCCCGCAGATCCGTGGCCAGCGTGCTCACCTGCCCGGTCGCCGGGTCGTAGCGCCGCAGGGCGTGGTTGTACGTGTCCGAGACCGCCACCGAGCCGTCCGGCAGCACCGTCACGCCCAACGGGTGCTGGAGCAGCGCCTGTTCGGCGTCCCCGTCCCGATGCCCGAAGTCGAAGAGCCCGGTGCCGACGGCCGTGTGCACGACACCGTCCACGTCCACGTACCGCAGCGCACTCGTCTCGGAGTCGGCGACCCACAGCCGGTCCTCGGTCGCCGCGAGCCCGGACGGCTGCGCGAACCACGCCTCGTCGCCCGGGCCGTCCACAAGACCCTCGTTCGTCGTCCCCGCCGCGACGGCGACCGTCCCCGCCTCCGGGTCGTACGTCCACAGCTGATGCACCCCCGCCATGGCGATCCACACCGTGCCCCCGAACACGGCGACGTCCCAGGGAGAGGAGAGGTCGACGTCCCGCGCGGGCCCACTGGTCGGCGCCCCCTGCCACCACTGCCTGCCCGTCCCGGCGAGCGTGCTGACGGCACCGGACGGGAGATCGACGGCCCGCAACGCGTGATTCACGGTGTCCGCGACGACGACGGTGCGGTCGTCGAGGAGCGCGAGCCCCTGCGGCTCGTTGAACGAGTCCGCCCCGAACCCCCGCTCCCCGCTCCCGATCCGCCGCACGACGGTCTCCCCGTCGCCCTCCAGCTCCACCAGCTGATGCCGCGTGGTGTCGCTGACCAGGAAGTTCCCCGACGGCAGCACGACCGCCTTGCCGGGGAAGCGCAGATCGGTCGCCACGGGTTCCGGCGCCACATAAGGCCCGTCCCCACGCCGCAACGTCCCCTTCGCCCCGTGCTCCTCCTCCAGCTCCTCGACCAGCCGCTCGATCGCATGCGCATGCCCCTCACCGGCGTGCTGCGCGACGACGTACCCCTCCGGATCGACCACGACGAGCGTCGGCCACGCCCTGACCGCGTACTGCTTCCACGTGGCGAGCTCCGGATCGTCCAGCACCGGATGCTCCACCCCGTACCGCTCGACGGCATCGACCACGGCCCCGTGCTCCGCCTCGTGCACGAACTTCGGCGAGTGCACCCCGACGATGACGACGGTGTCCCGATGCCTCTCCTCCAACTCCCGCAACTCGTCGAGGACATGCAGGCAGTTGATGCAGCAGAAGGTCCAGAAGTCGAGGATCACGATGCGTCCGCGCAGGTCGGCGAGGCTGTACTCGCTGCCTCCCGTGTTCAGCCAGCCACCCTTGCCGACCAGCTCGGGGGCGCGGACACGGGCTCGGCGGACGGTGCGTGCGGGCACGGAGTCGTTCATGCTTCAAGCGTGCCACGCGTGCCCCGTCGTCGAGTCGACGTGAGCGGGGACCGGGTCGTGGGCGTCGCCGGTGGTGGGGGTGCCGGTGGGTTCGAGGAGGAGGATGGCGGTGCCGGGGGTGGCCCGGGGTTTGTGCCAGGTGCCGCGGGGGACCGTGAAGACCGAGCCGCGGGGCAGGACCACGTCGGGCTTCCCGCGCAGGGAGATCGTGAGTTCGCCCTCGACGACCAGGAAGAACTCGTCGGTGTCCTCGTGCACGTGCCAGACGTGCTCGCCCTCGGCCTTCGCGAGACGGACGTCGTAGTCGTTGACGGTCGTGACGATGCGGGGGCTCCAGGTCGCGTCGAAGGTGGACAGGGCCTGGGCGAGCGATACGGGTTCCGTTTCCATGGCCCCATCCTGAGCGCGCCGGACGGTGCGGACGAGTGTTAGAAATCGCGTATGGCGCAAGGATCCTCGCATCGTCCCCGGCACGTCGTCGTCCTCGTGGACGAGGGCATCAATCCGTTCGAGGTCGGTGTCGCCACGGAGGTGTTCGGGCTGCCGCGGCCCGAGCTCGGTGACCTGGACCCGCTGTACACGCTCACGTTGTGCACACCGCGGCCCGGTGTACGGATGAACCACGGGTTCTTCACGATGGCGGGGGCCGCCGGGCTCGAGGCCGTCGACGCCGCCGACACCCTGATCGTGCCGGGCCGGCCCGACAACGTGGTGCCGCGCGACGAGGCCGTGCTCGAAGCCGTCCGGCGCGCCCACGCGCGCGGGGCGCGGATCGCCAGCTTCTGCACGGGGACGTTCGCGCTCGCCGAGGCGGGGCTGCTCGACGGGCGGCGGGCCACGACGCACTGGCGGTGGGCCGACGAGTTCCGGGCGCTGCATCCGAAGGTGCTGCTCGAGCCGGACGTGCTGTTCGTCGACGAGGGCGACGTCCTGACCGCCGCCGGGAGCGCGGCCGCGCTCGACCTGGGGCTGTACCTCGTGAGCCGTGACCACGGCGCCGAGGTGGCGGCCTCCGTGTCCCGGCGGCTCGTGTTCGCGGCGCACCGGGACGGCGGGCAGCGGCAGTTCATCGAGCGGCCGCTGCCCGTGGCGCGGGACACGTCGCTGGCGCCGGTCCTCACGTGGGCCCAGGAGCGGCTCGACGAACCGCTGACCGTCGCCGCGCTCGCGGCCCGCGCTGCCGTCAGCCCGGCCACCCTGCACCGCCGTTTCCGCGCCGAGCTGGGCACGACGCCGCTGGCCTGGCTGGTGGCTGAGCGCGTGGCCCTCGCCTGCCGGATCATCGAGCGCGGCGAGCGGAGCATTGACGTGGTGGCGGCCAGGAGCGGGTTCGGCAGCGCGGCGAATCTGCGGACTCAGTTGAAGCGGGCCACGGGGCTGAGTCCGTCGGCGTATCGGAAGAGGTTCGGGGGCGGGTGACCCCGGTGTGGCGGGCGGCGGTGGGGCGGGGTGTGGTCGACGCTGGCGGTCATGAGCGAGAGCAGTGGGCGTGTCGGGCGTACTGTCCAGTGGGTCGTGAGTGCTCAGGAGCGGTTTCCGTTCGTGAGCAGGGTGGCGCGGCAGATCGTGGCCGTGCGGCTGCTGGACTCGGCGACCCGGCTCGCGGCGCAGGCGTTCCTGACGGCGATTCCGGTGTTGTTCGTCGTCGCGGCGTTCGCGCCGGCGGTCGTGCGGGAGCAGTTGCTGGAGTCGTCGCGGACCGCGATGGGGCTGAGCGGCGCTTCGCTCGCGCAGGTCAAGGAGGTCTACGCGGCGAACGACGCGGGGACGCGGGAGACCTCGGGGTTCGTGGGCGTGGTCGTGACGCTGTTGTCGGCGACCGCGTGCAGCCGGGCTTTGCAGCGGGTGTGCGAGCGGTCGTGGGGGCTGCCGTCGGCCGGTGTGCGGCTGGTGGCGTGGCGGTGGCCGGCCTGGCTCGGGGTGTGGGTGGCGGCGATCCTGGCGCAGGGTGTGCTGCGCGACGGGTTCGGCGCGGGCGCGTGGCTGGGGCTCGCGCTGTCGTACGGGGCGAGTGTGCTGCTGTGGTGGTGGACGCAGCATCTGTTGCTGGGGAGCCGGGTGGCGTGGCTGCCGCTGTTGCCGGGGGCGCTGCTGACCGGGGCGGGCGTGGTCGCGCTGTCGTGGGCTTCGCGTCTGTACATGCCGCGGGTGCTGAACCGTTCGCTGGCCCAGTTCGGCCCGTTCGGCCTGGTGTTCACCCTGTTGTCGTGGCTGATCGTGCTGTTCACGGTGGTGTGCGTGGGGATCGCGGTGGGGTACGTGGTCGCGCGGGAGCGGCCGGTGGCGCGGCTGCTGCGGTGGGCCCCGGAGGCGTCGTGACCTCCGGGGCCCGGCGGCGGGTGGTTACCGCAGCGGGTTGCCGAAGAGGGCCTTGGTGGCGGGAGCGCCGAGGTCCTTCGGGTTGATGGCGACCGATCCGGTGGCGGTGATGCCGGTGGCGGTGCCGGGGAACGACCAGACGGCGCCGGACGACTCGTTCTCGGCGGTGGAGGAGACCGCGAGGTCGCGGTGTCCGTCGCCGTTGGTGTCGAGCAGCTGGCAGCCCGCCCCGAAGGCGTCGCCCGACTCGGCGACGCCCGGCACGCCCGCGGAGTCCTGGTTGAACACCTGGGAGCCCTCGCCGGTCACGCCGTCGGCGGAGCCGTGCAGCAGCGCGAAGGACCCGGCGTCGGTCTTGCCGCTGAAGTCCTCGCCCGCGATGCCGAGGGCGACCTCGGCGCGGCCGTCGCCGTCGACGTCGGCCACGGAGACGCAGGAGCCGAGCTTGTCGCCGTCCTCCTGGGCGCCGTAGAAGCCGGGCAGGCTCTGGTCGAAGCTCTGGATGGCATCGTTGTCGAGGCCGTCCTTGGTGCCGAACGCGACGGTGACCTTCTGGTCGGTCTCGCCGAGGTCGGACTCTGCGGGGTCGGAGCCGACGACCAGGTCGTCGATGCCGTCGCCGTTGACGTCACCGGCGGCCAGTTCCCCCTGGGTCGCCGGTGCCCAGCCGCGCTTGAAGCCCGAGCCGCTGCCGTAGAGCACGGTGTTGTTCCACATGCCGTCGCCGTTGTACGAGCGCAGGGCGAGGTCGTCGCGGCCGTCCCCGTTGAGGTCGCCGACGGCCTTGAAGACGACGGGTCCGGTGGTCGAGTCCGGTCCGTCCACGCAGCCGTACTGGTCGTCGACGCAGGTCTCGTCGTCCTTGCCGTAGCCCCACCACTCGGACCTGTCCATGAAGTCGAGGGTCTCGGCGGGGGCGCCGGTGCGGCTGATGGGGCCCTTCCAGAGGGCGGCGCCCTGGTGCTCGGGGTCGTCGCCGTAGCTGCCCATGTCGGCGAGGAGCGCGAGGTCGGGCTTGCCGTCGCCGTCGAAGTCGCCGATCTGCGGGGACCGCCCGTACGTGGCGATCTTCGTACCGCCGGTGAGTCCGGAGGCGGAGCCCCAGACGATGACGCTGCCGGCGTCCTTGCTCTTCGAGCCGATGACGAGGTCGCTGTAGCCGTCGCCGTCGAGGTCGCCCTTGGTGAGGTACTGGCCGAACGCCTCCTTGGCGGCGGCGGAGCCCGGGATGCCGGTGGTGGAGCGGGAGACGAGCTTCTTGTTCGCGGCGTTCAGGCCGTTCGCCGAGCCGTAGGTGACGGCGACGTACCCGGCCTGCGCCGCGCCGGAGATCGTGCCGCCGGGTGCGGCGGTGACGAGGTCGGCGTAGCCGTCGCCGTTGAAGTCGTCGGCGGCGTCGGCCTTGCCCGCCGCCTGGGTGGCGGCGGTGGTCGTGCTTCCGGTGGCAGGGGCCGCCTGGGCCGGGGTGAGCGAGACGGCGGTGAGGCCGCCCGCGACGAGGGTCGCGGCCACCAGGCCGAGCCGGTTACTGCGGACACCGTGGGGTCGTGCGCGCAACATGCGGTTCCTTTGGTCGTAAGGTCACGTCCATCTCATACGACCCATTACTCCCTCGAACGGTTGCAGGTACCACTGAACTCGCTTTCGACGTGCGGTTTTTCGAAGCGCTTCGGGCGGCGGAACCGGTGGCGGGTTCCGCCATCCGGCCCGAAAGGGCGTCACAAAGGGGATCCCTTACGCCGGTTCCGGGCACGGATCGACGTATGCGCTACGAAGTGAGAGAGCGGATCTTCGGGATCGGCGAGGACTACTGGATCGAGGACGAGCACGGCCGCAAGGCGTATCTCGTCGACGGCAAGGCGATGCGGCTGCGGGACACCTTCGAGATCAAGGGGCCCGACGGGCAGGTCCTGATCGACATCCACAAGAAGGTGTTCGCGCTGCGCGACACGATGGTGATCGAGCGCGGCGACGAGGAGCTGGCCCGGATCCGCCGCAAGCGCCTTTCGCTGCTGCGCAACCACTACCGGGTGGAGCTCGCGGACGGCGAGACCGAGCTGGACGTCAGCGGCAAGATCCTGGACCGGGAGTTCGCCGTCGAGTACGAGGGCGAGCTGCTGGCCGAGATCTCGCGGCGCTGGCTGCGGGTCCGGGACACGTACGGCGTGAACGTGGTGCGCGATGACGCGGACCCCGCGCTCCTCATCGCCATCGCGGTCTGCGTGATCCACCTGGCGGAGAAGGAGCGGGGGGTCGTGGACTGATCCTCTTACGAGAGGCGGCGGGCGGGCGTCGGAAGGCCGAGTTGGCGGTCCTTCAGGGCCGGGAACTGGTTCCGGGTGCGGTCGACCTTCGCCGGGTCGAACTCGACGCGCAGGACCTCCTCCCCGGCCCCCGCCTCCCCGAGCACCTCGCCCCACGGGTCGACGACGATGCTGTGCCCGGCCTGCGGGACCCCCGCGTGCGTACCCGCGCTTCCGCACGCGAGGACGAACGCCTGGTTCTCCACGGCCCGCGCCTGCGCCAGCAGCGTCCAGTGCGAGCGGCGCCGCTCGGGCCACCCGGCCGACACCAGCAGCGTCTGCGCGCCCCGGTCGACCAGTCCCCGGTACAGCTCGGGGAACCGCAGGTCGTAGCAGGTGGTCACGCCCGCGACCGTCTCCGGGAGGCGTACGGTCACGAGTTCCTCGCCCGCGCCCATGAGCACGGCCTCGCCCTTGTCGAAGCCGAAGCGGTGGATCTTCCGGTAGGCGGCGGCGAGTTCGCCGTCGGGGGAGAAGACGAGCGAGGTGTTGTAGAGGGGGCCCTCGGGGTCCCGCTCCGGGATCGATCCCGCGTGCAGCCAGACGCCCGCGTCCCGCGCCGCCTTCGCCATCGCCTCGTAGGTCGGGCCCTCGAGGGGTTCGGCCTCCGTGGAGAACAGCTCGTACGCGAAGGCGCCCGTGGTCCACAGCTCGGGGAGCACGACGAGGTCGGCGGCCCCCGCCTCTTCCCGCACCAGTGAACTCACGCGATCCCGACGGGCGTTGACCGTTTCGGCCGTCTTGTCGTCATTTACCGCGACCTGGATGAGCGAGGCGCGCACACTACCACCGTCCTGGCATTCGAGCCGCCGGCTCCGCGCCGACAACAGCCCTGCGTTCGTCAGACCAAAGCACTGCCGGGGTGCCTACGGGCAGCGTAACTTAGCCTCTCAAGACACCCACCGCCCGCGCCCGACGACCGTCTAAACGCCCGTGCACAACCGCTCGAGGGGTCCCTTTCCGTGAGTCTCCACCCCAGCCTTCAAACCTACGCCGACGCCTGGACCCACTCCGTGGAAGCGATATCCGAGCTGGTCACGCCGCTCGCGGAAGGTGAGTGGAACCGGGCCACACCGTGCCCCGGCTGGTCGGTGCGCGACCTCGTCTCGCATGTGATCGGCGTCGACTGCGAGATGCTCGGCGACCCGCGGCCCATCCACACCCTGCCGCGCGACCTCTACCACGTGCAGACCGAGTCGCAGCGCTACCAGGAGATCCAGGTCGACATCCGCCGGCACCACACGGCGCCCGAGATGGTCTCCGAGCTCGAGTACACGATCATCCGGCGCTCCCGGCACCTGCGGAACGACTCCCGCGACCCCTCGACCATCGTGCGCGGACCGCGCGGCATCGAGGAGACCCTCGAATTCGCCATGCGCAGGCGGGCGTTCGACATCTGGGCGCACGAGCAGGACCTGCGGTGGGCCCTCGGAAAGCCCGGCAACCTCGACTCCCCGGGCGCGTACGTTACCCGTGACCTGCTCGTCTCCGTGCTGCCGAAGATCGTCACGAAGGACGCGGGGGCGCCGCCGAACTCCGCGGTCGTCTTCGACGTGCACGGGCCCGTGGAGTTCCTGCGCACGGTACGGGTGGACGCCGACGGCAGGGGGACGGTGGACGGCTCGCCCTCGCTCGGCCCGGCGGTGACGCTCGCGCTGGACTGGGAGACGTACGTGCGCCTTTCCTGCGGCCGGGTCTCCGTGGACGCGGTGGGGGACCGGGTGAAGGTCGAGGGGGACGCGGACCTGGCCGCCGCGATCCTGGGCTCGCTGGCGGTCACGCCCTGACGTCGCGGTCCGGGGCGCCGCCCCGGACCCCCGCTCACACCGGGACGTGCACCGACGCCACCCGGGACGCCACCAGGCGCTCACGCTCGGCGCGGGCCGCGCGCCGCCGCAGCCGGAGGATCTGGCTCACGCCGAGCGCCTCCAGGACGAAGACCGCCGAGAACGCCACCCGGTAGTTCTCCCCGGTCGCGTCGAGCAGCACGCCGACCGCCAGCAGCGTCGTCATCGAGGCGATGAACCCGCCCATGTTGACGATCCCGGACGCCGTGCCCTGCCGCTCCGGCGGATTCGCGGGCCGCGCGAAATCGAAGCCGATCATCGACGCGGGCCCGCACGCACCGAGCACCACGCACATCAGGACGAGCAGCCACATGGGCGCCTGCCCCGGCCACACCACGGGCATCGCCCACATCACCGCGGTCGTCGCCACGGTCCCGAGCGCGAGCGGCAGCCGCGCCGCGTGGTGCCGCGCCACGATCTGCCCGTACACGAGTCCGATCACCATGTTGGACAGCACGACGAGCGTGAGCAGCTCCCCCGCCGTGCCCCGCGAGAGCCCCTGCGCCTCCACCAGGAACGGCAGCCCCCACAGCAGCAGGAACACCATCGCGGGGAACTGCGTGGAGAAGTGCACCCACAGGCCGAGCCGCGTCCCCGGCTCCCGCCAGGTCACCGCGATCTGCCGGCGCACGTACGCGGCGCCCTTGTGTGTCGTCGGCACCGGGGCGGGCTCGAAGCCCTCGGGGTGGTCCTTGAGGAACAGCAGCATCAGGACGAGCACCACGACACCGGCGAGGGCGCTGCCCGCGAACGCGGCCTCCCACCCGATGCCGTGCAGCAGCCGCGCGAGCACCAGCGTGGACACGAGATTGCCCGCCATGCCGACGAGCCCCGCGAGCTGCGCCACCAGCGGACCGCGCCGCGCCGGGAACCACCGCGTGCCGAGCCGCAGCACGCTGATGAACGTCATGGCGTCGCCGCAGCCGAGCAGCGCGCGCGACACCAGCGCCATCCCGTACGAGGAGGAGAACGCGAAGCCGAGCTGGCCGACGGTGAACAGGACCACGCCGAGCGTCAGCACCTTCTTGGTGCCGAGCCGGTCGACCATCAGGCCGACGGGTATCTGCATGCCCGCGTACACGAGCAGCTGGAGGATCGAGAACGTCGACAGGGCCGAGGCGTTGATGTGGAAGCGCTCGACGGCGTCGAGGCCCGCGACGCCCAGCGACGTACGGAAGATGACGGCGACGAAGTAGACGGCGACGCCGATGGACCAGACGGCGACGGCCCGCCGGCCGCCGGGCGGATCGCCGGGCAGCGTGTCCGAGGAGGACGTGGCCGAGCTCATCGTTCGTCCCCCCGCGCCAGTCCCTGGACCCAGCTCACGTGCCGGCGCACGACGGCGACGGCGGCCTCCTCGTCGCCCGCGCGCAGCGCGTCGAGGATCTCGCTGTGCTCGGTGAGCGTCTTCGCGATCCGGTCCGGGTGCGAGCGCATCACGGCGACGCCCATCCGCAGCTGCCGGTCGCGCAGCTGGTCGTAGAGGCGGGAGAGGATCTCGTTGCCGCCGCTGCGGACGATCTCCGCGTGGAAGCAGCGGTCGGTGGTGGCGGCCTCGGTGAACTGTCCGGCCTCGGCCTGCGCCCGCTGCTCCTCCAGGAGCTCCTCCAGGCGCTCGATCAGTCCCGGCTGGGCGGGGACGGCCTTGCGGACCGCGTGCTCCTCGACGAGCAGCCGGGTCTCGACGACGTCGGCGATCTCCTGCGCGGACACCGGCAGGACCAGGGCGCCCTTCTTGGGGTAGAGCTTGAGCAGCCCCTCGACCTCCAGCTTGAGCAGCGCCTCCCGCACGGGCGTGCGGGAGACGCCGACGGCCTCGGCGAGCTCGCCCTCGGTGAGCAGCGTGCCGCCCTCGTAGCGGCGCTCCAGGACGCCTCGCTTGACGTGGTCGTATACGCGTTCGGCGGCGGGTGGGCGCTTCTCGGTGACGGGCTTCTCGGCGGCGGTCGCAGGCATGCGCACATCATAGATACAACACGTACGCAAGCCGACCGGCGTCCATCATGCGGAATGCCACACCCCCCTCTCCGAGCGCAACCAGTCGAGCACTTCACGTGTCTCACACAGCGCGGCCCCGTCCCCAAGGGGCCCGTTTCCAGGGACATTTGGAGCATTCGTCTTGAAAACTCGCAGAGCGGGCACTGCCGTCGTCCTTGCCGGCGCCGTGATCACCAGCGGTGCCCTGACCACCACCGCTCAGGCCGCCACCGCACCGGCCAAGCCGAGCATCGCCGCGGCGGGTGGCTACGTCATGAACAACGGGACGGGTTCGAGCCTCTACACGAAGGCCGCGGACACCCGGAGGTCCACCGGCTCCACCACCAAGATCATGACCGCCAAGGTGGTGCTGGCCCAGAAGAACCTGAACCTGGACTCCAAGGTCACGATCCAGAAGGCGTACAGCGACTACATCGTCAAGAACACCGCGTCGTCCGCCCGCCTGATCGTCGGCGACAAGGTCACCGTCCGCCAGCTCCTCTACGGTCTTATGCTGCCGTCGGGCTGCGACGCGGCGTACGCGCTCGCGGACAAGTTCGGCTCGGGCTCGACCCGCTCGGCGCGCGTGAAGTCCTTCATCGGCAAGATGAACAAGGCCGCCACCGACATGGGCCTGAAGAACACCCACTTCGACTCGTTCGACGGCATCGGCAAGGGCTCGAACTACTCGACGCCGCGCGACCTCACGAAGATCGCGTCCTCGGCGATGAAGAACTCGACGTTCCGCTCGGTCGTGAAGACGAAGTCGACGAAGCAGAAGGTCACGACGAAGTCCGGCGGCTACCGGTACATGTCGTGGTCCAACACGAACGGCCTGCTCGGTACGTACTCGGGAGCCATCGGCGTCAAGACCGGCTCGGGGCCCGAGGCGAAGTACTGCCTGGTCTTCGCGGCGACGCGGAGCGGGAAGACCGTGATCGGGACGGTGCTGAAGTCGACGTCCGTGAGCGCGCGGACGTCCGACGCGAAGAAGCTCATGGACTACGGGTTCAAGAAGTAGGCGAGACCGGGTCCCTCCGGCGACAGGCGTCGCCGGAGGGGCCCACGTCCGATCAGGCCCAGGTGATGAGCCGCTTCGGGCGTTCCAGGATCGCCGCCACGTCGGCCAGGACCTTGGAGCCCAGCTCCCCGTCCACCAGGCGGTGGTCGAAGGAGAGGGCCAGGGTCGTCACCTGGCGCGGCTTGACCTTGCCCTTGTGGACCCACGGCTGGAGCTTGATCGCTCCGACGGCGAGGATCGCCGACTCACCGGGGTTCAGGATCGGCGTCCCGGTGTCGACGCCGAAGACCCCCACGTTGGTGATGGTGACGGTCCCGCCCTGCATGGCCGCGGGGGACGTCTTGCCCTCGCGCGCGGTGGACACCAACTCGCCGAGCGCGGACGCCAGTTCGGGCAGGGTCTTGGCGTGCGCGTCCTTGATGTTCGGCACGATCAGACCGCGCGGCGTGGCCGCGGCGATGCCCAGGTTCACGTAGTGCTTCTGGACGATCTCCTGGTTCGCCTCGTCCCACGCGGCGTTGACCTCGGGGTTCCGCTTGATCGCGACGAGCAGGGCCTTGGAGATGAGCAGCAGCGGGTTGACCCGAAGCCCCGCCATGTCCTTGTCGGCCTTGAGCTCCTCGACGAGCTTCATCGTGCGCGTGATGTCGATGGTCACGAACTCCGTGACGTGCGGAGCCGTGAACTTCGAGTTCACCATCGCCTGCGCGGTCGCCTTCCGGACGCCCTTGACCGGGATCCGGGTCTCGCGCACGGAGTCGTACGAGGCGGGGGCGGGGGCCGCCGCCGGTGCGGGGATCTCCTGCGCGGGCACCTCGGGCGCGGGGGCGGGCGCGACCGCGGCGTGCACGTCCTCACGCGTGATGATCCCGTCGGCCCCGGAGGGGATGACGGTGGCGAGGTCGACGCCGAGGTCCTTGGCGAGCTTGCGCACGGGGGGCTTGGCGAGCGGCCGGGTCAGCGTGGCCGTCGCCGTGCCGTTGGCCGCCGTGCCGTTCGTGGCCGGTGCCGCCGACTCGGCGCCCTTGCGGGCGCGGCGCTTCGTGGAGGACTCGGCGACGCCGTATCCGACGAGCACGGGCTGGCGGCCCTGCGGCGCCTCGGCCTCGGCCTCCGGCTCCGCCGCCGGTGCGGCGGGGGCTGCGGGCTCCTGCGCGGGCCCGTCGCCCGCCACGTCCACCGAAATGATCACCTGGCCGACGTCGACCGTCGTGCCCTCGGGGAACAGCAGCTCCTTGACCACCCCGTCGTACGGGATCGGCAGTTCGACGGCCGCCTTCGCGGTCTCGACCTCGCAGACGACCTGCCCGTCCGTGACGGAGTCGCCCGGCTGGACGTACCACTTGAGGATCTCGGCCTCGGTCAGGCCTTCGCCCACGTCGGGCATCTTGAACTCACGAGCCATGATTCAGCCCCCTCTCAGTACGCCAGCGAACGGTCGACCGCGTCGAGCACCCGGTCGAGCCCCGGCAGGTACTCCTCCTCCAGGCGCGCCGGCGGATACGGCGCGTGGTACCCGCCGACCCGCAGCACGGGCGCCTCCAGGTGGTAGAAGCACCGCTCGGTGATCCGGGCGGCGAGCTCGGCGCCGGAGCCGAGGAAGACGGGGGCCTCGTGCACGATGACGAGGCGGCGCGTCTTCTCCACCGACTTCTGCACCGCGTCGAAGTCCATCGGCGAGATGGAGCGCAGGTCGAGGACCTCCAGGGACTTGCCCTCCTCCGCGGCGGCGGCCGCGGCCTCCTGGCAGACCTTCACCATCGGCCCGTACGCGGCCAGCGTGAGGTCGCTGCCCTCGCGGGCCACGACGGCCTTGTGCAGGTCGCCGGGGACGGCGTCGGTGTCGACCTCGCCCTTGTCCCAGTAGCGCCGCTTCGGCTCGAAGAAGATGACCGGGTCGTCGCTCTGGATGGCCTGCTGGAGCATCCAGTACGCGTCGCTGGAGTTCGACGGCGAGACCACCTTGAGGCCCGGCACGTGCGCGAACAGCGCCTCGGGCGACTCGCTGTGGTGCTCGACCGCGCCGATGCCGCCGCCGTACGGGATGCGGATGACGACGGGCGTCTTGACCTTGCCGAGCGCGCGGGCGTGCATCTTCGCGAGCTGCGTGACGATCTGGTCGTACGCGGGGAACACGAAGCCGTCGAACTGGATCTCGACGACCGGCCGGTATCCGCGCAGGGCGAGGCCGATGGCCGTGCCGACGATGCCGGACTCGGCGAGCGGGGTGTCGATGACCCGGTCCTCGCCGAAGTCCTTCTGGAGGCCGTCCGTGACGCGGAAGACGCCGCCGAGCTTGCCGACGTCCTCGCCCATGACGAGGACCTTCGGGTCGTTCTCGAGCGCCGTGCGCAGCGACTCGTTGATCGCCTTGGCGATCGGAAGCTTCTGTACTGCCATGACCGTCAGGCCTCCCCGTCAGCGAACGACGCCTGGTAGGCGGCGAACTGCGCGCGCTCCTCGTCGACGAGCGCGTGCCCGTCCGCGTACACGTTCTCGAAGATCGCCATGAGGTCCGGGTCCGGCATGGCCCGTACGACATCGCGTACTCGCTTGCCCAACGTCTCGCTCTCGGCGTCGAGTTCCGCGAAGAATCCCTCATCCGTGTCGGTCTGGGACTCGAGGTACGTGCGCAGGCGCAGGATCGGGTCCTTCGCCTCCCACTCCGTGCGCTCCTCGTCGGCGCGGTAGCGCGACGGGTCGTCGGAGGTGGTGTGCGCGCCCATGCGGTACGTGAACGCCTCGACGAGCGTCGGGCCCTCGCCGGACCGCGCCCGCTCCAGGGCAGCCCGGGTCACGGCGAGGCAGGCCAGCACGTCGTTGCCGTCCACGCGCACGCCCGGGAAGCCGAAGCCCTGCGCGCGCTGGTAGAGCGGCACGCGAGTCTGCTTCTCGGTCGGCTCGGAGATCGCCCACTGGTTGTTCTGGCAGAAGAACACGACCGGCGCGTTGTAGACCGCCGAGAAGGTGAACGACTCGTTCACGTCGCCCTGGCTGGACGCGCCGTCGCCGAAGTACGCGATGACCGCGGAGTCCGCGCCGTCCTTGGCGACGCCCATCGCGTAGCCGGTGGCGTGCAGGGTCTGCGAGCCGATGACGATCGTGTACAGGTGGAAGTTGTTGCTGTTCGGGTCCCAGCCGCCGTGGTTCACGCCGCGGAACATGCCGAGCAGGTTGGTCGGGTCGACGCCGCGGCACCAGGCGACGCCGTGCTCGCGGTAGGTCGGGAAGACGTAGTCGTCCTCGCGGGTGGCCCGGCCCGAACCGATCTGGGCCGCCTCCTGGCCGAGCAGCGAGGCCCACAGGCCCAGCTCGCCCTGGCGCTGGAGCGCGGTGGCCTCGGCGTCGAAGCGACGTGTGAGGACCATGTCGCGGTACAGGCCGCGCAGCTCGTCGTCGGTGATGTCGGCGACGTACTGGTCGTACTCGGCGTTCTTGACCCGCTTGCCCTCAGGGGTCAGCAGCTGCACCAGGTCGCTCTGCGGCGCCGTGGGCGTGGCAGCGGTCTTGGCAGCGGTCCTGCCGGGGGATTTCTTCGCAGACTTCTTCGCAGCTGCCCGCCCCCGCGCCGGCTTCGCCTTCTGCGCGGCGGCAGTGCTGTCGGCACTGTCTACGGTCACGTGTGCTCCTCCGTCGGTCCGGCCCCGGGATTGCCGGATGGCCAGTCGGCTCGGCTCGCCTGATCCGTCCACGCACGGGGTGGGTGCGAGGTGCCGGCAACAGGCGTGACAAGTGCTCCGGCAAGCACCCTTCACCCAGCACGTTACCCAGTGGGTCACACATCTGCGAAACCCCATCTGACCTGCGATTTTGCTTGGATTTCCAAGTATTTGTTTGGTTGGATTTCCTAGTATCGCGAGGGAAGACGGAGCGTCGCAGGTCACAGCTGTGCGACGGGTCCTGGATCTCAGCCTGGCAGGGGGCCGGAACACCGGCACGTTATCCCGGTCACCCCACCCTCATCTAGGGCCCTTCTGACGGTTCTTGCTGGAGTCGCGGGCCCTGGCACGCACATCTGCGGCGTTGTCGTCGGTTGCCGACGCTCCGCGTCGACGCCCTCCTCCGCCTTGCAGCTGCACGCACCAGACCCCGCTCGCGGAGCTGAAGGGGCACGGCCTCCCGCATCCAGCCTGATCCGTCAGAAGGGCCCTAGGGCGCGGCAAAGGTTCTTGTGTGAGACTGAGGCCGTGCGCGATGACGGAAAAATCCAGGTATTTCTGCTCGACGACCACGAGGTGGTCCGCCGCGGCGTCCACGAGCTGCTGTCGGTCGAGGACGACATCGAGGTGGTCGGCGAGGCCGGTACGGCCGCGGACGCCCTCGTGCGCATCCCCGCGACCCGGCCGGACGTGGCGGTGCTCGACGTGCGCCTGCCGGACGGCAGCGGGGTCGAGGTGTGCCGGGAGATCCGCTCGCAGGACGAGTCGATCAAGTGCCTGATGCTGACGTCGTTCGCGGACGACGAGGCGCTCTTCGACGCGATCATGGCCGGCGCCTCCGGATACGTCCTGAAGGCGATCCGCGGCAACGAGCTGCTCAGCGCCGTACGGGACGTCGCCGGGGGCAAGTCGCTGCTCGACCCCGTCGCCACGGCCCGGGTCCTGGAGCGGCTGCGCGACGGCGGCCGCAAGGACGACGACAAGCTCTCCGGCCTGACCGACCAGGAGCGCAGGATCCTCGACCTGATCGGGGAGGGCCTGACGAACCGGGCCATCGGCGAGCGCCTGCACCTGGCCGAGAAGACGATCAAGAACTACGTCTCCAGCCTGCTGTCGAAGCTCGGCATGGAGCGCCGCTCCCAGGCGGCGGCCTACGTGGCCCGTATGCAGGCCGAGAGGCACTGAGAACCGCTGCCCGCCCTTCCGGAGCCACGGGACCTATGTCACGCGCTCTGAGGGCGGGCTGCTCTGTTTGCGGGCGCCTCCCGGGGCGCACGCTGGTCACATGCCCATCGACGCGCAGCAGGACCCGCAGGACACGGCCCGCGCCTTCGAGCTGCTCGCGAGCGTGTCCCACGGCCGCGTCGCGACCAGCATGCGCGCGCTGCCCTTCCTGGCCGCCGCCCGGCACGTCGTGGCCGACGGCCGGCTCCTGCTGCGCCTGCACCGGGGCTTCGGCTACCACGAGGCGTGCATCGGCGGCGTCGTCGCGTACGGCGCGGACAACCTGGACCGGCCGACGGGTCCCGGGGACGGGGTGCGGTGGTCCGTGCAGTGCGTCGGCATGTGCGAGCGGATCGAGCCGACACCGGCCGAGCTGGCCCTCTTCGGCCCCGCGCCGCGCACCGCGGACGGCGAGCCCTTCGACCCGGTGCACCTGCACGTCGCCCCGCAGTTCGTGACGGTGCACGAGCTGCGGGGCGGATAGATATTTCAAGCCCCTGCGGCGATTGAGCAGCGGGGTCCGGGGCGGAGCCCCGCGGCCGGCGGGTTACTCGCCGCCGGTCTCGCCGACGGTGCCACCGCCGACCGGGTCGGTCGGCTCCGAGCTGCCGCCGCTGCCGCCGCCGGGCGGCGTCGCCGTGTCGCTCTCCTCCGGCGGCTCGCTCGTGTCCTGCGTCTCCGACGGAGTCGGCTCCGTCGGCTCGTCCGTCGGCTGCTCGGACTGCGTCGGCGACGGGTTCGTCGTCGTGGGCTGCTGCGTCGGCGTGTAGCCGGTGTCGCCGCCCGTGCTGGTGCCCGGCTCCTCGGTGGCGCCCTGCGACGCGTCGTCGTCGGACGACTCGCTGGGCTCGGAGGACTTCTCGGACTTCGTGGCGCTCGGCGACTTCTTGTTGCCGGGGTCCTTGTCGCCGTCGCCACCGCTGCTGAGCGCCCAGGCGACGCCCACCGCGATGGCGATCACGGCGAGCACGGCGACGATCCACAGCTTGCCGCGGCCGCCGCCGGAGCCGTTCCCACCGCCCTCGAAGCCGCCGTCGTCGCCGCCCGGCGGGCGCAGCATCGGCTGCTGGGCCGTGCCGGTGTCGCCGGGGTGCTGGAGCGCCGTGGTGGCGGCGACGCCCATCGCGGGCGTGGAGCCGCCCTCGTGGCCGTCGACGGGGCCGGTGTTCCAGGTGCCGGTGTGGCCACCCTGCTCGTACAGCATCTGGAGCGCGTACTGGACGAGCCCGCGCATCTCCTCGGCCGTCTGGAACCGGTCGTCCGGGTCCTTGGCGAGGGAGCGCATGACCAGGCCGTTGAGCTCCGGCGGCACCTCGTCGAGGACCTCGGAGGGCAGCACGGGGGTGTCCTGGACGTGCTGGTAGACCACGGAGAGCGGGGTCTCGCCGGTGAACGGCGGGCGCAGCGCGAGGAGTTCGTAGAGCAGGCAGCCGACGGCGTACAGGTCGGAGCGGTGGTCGACGGCCTTGCCGAGGGCCTGCTCGGGCGAGAGGTACTGGGGGGTGCCCATGACCATGCCGGTCTGCGTCATGGTCGACTGGGCGCCGTGCAGGGCGCGCGCGATGCCGAAGTCCATCACCTTCACCGCGCCGGTGTTGGTGATGATCACGTTCGCGGGCTTGATGTCGCGGTGCACGATGCCGTGCTGGTGCGAGTACGCGAGCGCCTCGAGGACACCGGAGACGATGATCAGGGCCTGCTCGGGGCCCGGCGCCTCGGCGTTCAGGAGCAGGTCGCGGATGGTCCGCCCCTCGACGAGCTCCATGACGATGTACGGAACCGTGTTCCCGGCGACGACGTCCTCGCCGGAGTCGTAGACCGCGACGACGGCATGGTGGTTCAGGCCCGCGACCGACTGGGCCTCGCGCGTGAAGCGGGCCTTGGAGACCGGGTCCTCGGCGAGGTCGGAGCGGAGCAGCTTGACGGCGACCTGACGCCCGAGGCGCACGTCCTCGGCGGCGAACACCTCCGCCATGCCACCCCGGCCGAGTCTGTGGGTCAGGCGGTACCGCCCATCCCCCACGAGCCCGCCGTTACCCCACATCTCCGGCGCATCTGACATACCGCCGCCAGTCGCCTCGGGGTCGGACGGGCCCTGAGCGCGCTGCTGCTGTGCCATCAGTCCTCGCCGTCGTTTCTGTCCATGCTCATCTGGGCTGCCGGATCCATACATCGGAGTGAGCGCGGTTGCGAAATACCGACTCCGTCGGGCCACGCTACAGGCATCCGCCATGTCGCCGTTCCGAGATGGACCGGACATCCAACCCGTTGCCGTGCAGGCCTTGCAAATCGCGCGCGACATTTCTGCAGGCGACCCATGGCGATTTCGTGATCACTGGGGCGATCGCCCCGTCCGCGGCGGTGGCCAAGTTCACGCACACGAAAGGGGCCCGTCCACGGGACGGGCCCCTTGAATGCGTGCCTGTCGGCCGATACGTGCCGGTCGGCCGACGCGTGCTTGTCGGCTAGAGGTACGGGCCGCCGGAGCGGCCGCCCGCGCGCGGGTCCTCGCCCTCCTCGTCGCCGCCGCCGACGCCGGGCGGCAGCGCGCGGCGCATCTGCTCGAGCTGGGCGCGCGCCGCCATCTGCTGGGCGAACAGGGTCGTCTGGATCCCGTGGAAGAGACCCTCGAGCCAGCCGACGAGCTGGGCCTGCGCGATGCGCAGCTCGGCGTCGCTCGGGGTGGCCTCCTCCGTGAAGGGCAGGGAGAGCCGCTCCAGCTCCTCGACGAGCTCGGGCGCGAGGCCGTCCTCGAGCTCCTTGACCGAGCTGGCGTGGATCTCCTTGAGGCGCTGCCGGCTCGCCTCGTCGAGGGGAGCCGCGCGCACCTCTTCGAGCAGCTGCTTGATCATGCTGCCGATGCGCATCACCTTGGCGGGCTGTTCCACCATGTCGGTCACCGGGATCTCGCGGGACTCGTCGTCGCCACCGCCGCCGCCAAGCGCCATGCCGTCCTGGCCCACGACCAGGACCTGCGGGTTGTCCGGCGACTGTTGGTTCCTCGGCATCTCCATGCCGCCATTCTCTCGTACGTCGCTGTCACGTCTCGGTGGTGCCCCCGTTCAGGCCTGATCCACCGTGCCGGGCGGACCAAAAATCCGGCGTGCCCGATTTGTTCTGTTGTGTGAGGCTTGACGCAGGCATCGGGACGGACCGGGAGACCGGGAGCGGAAGGGGCTGGGGATGCGGTGGCTTCGGTGGGTGACCGGGCTTCTCGTCCCCGCGCTGCTGCTTCTCGCGGGCCCGGTGACGCTCTCCTACGCCGCGGGGTCCGTCTCGTACGGCTCCTACGCCGCGGGACCCGGCTCCTCCGGTTTCTACGCTGCCGAGCCCTCGCCGCACGGTTCGCTGGCCGGGAGCCGGGCCGGCGTGGGGAGGACCCCGCCGGGGCGCGAGCTGCCCTCTCCGGCCGCCACCGAAGCCGTACGGCCGCCCGCGGCCACCGAACCGCCGCGGACCGTGGCACCGCCCCCGACGCCGACCGCCGAGCGGCCCCGGCCCGAGCCGCAGGCCGTCGGCGAGCCGGGGACCGGGCCGGCCCTGGTGAACGTGCTGCCGCTCGGCGCGGGGCTGCTGCTCACCGGGCTCGGCCTCGGCTTCCTGGCGCTGCGGCTGCGCCGCTGAACCGCCCGCCGCCTACTGGTTGGTCAGCAGGACCTTGCCGATGTGGCCCGACTCCTCCAGGACCCGATGGCCCTGCGCGGCGTCGCTCATCGGCAGCTTGCGGTCCACGATCGGCCGGACGTGGCCGCCCTCGACCAGCGGCCACACGTGCTCGCGGACGGCCGCGACGACCGCCGCCTTCTCGGCCAGCGGGCGGGCCCGCAGCGTGGTCGCGGTGATGGCGCCGCGCTTGCCGAGCAGCGTGCCGATGTTCAGCTCGCCCTTCACACCGCCCTGCATGCCGATGATGGCGAGGCGGCCGCTGGTGGCGAGGGCGTCGACGTTGCGGTTCAGGTACTTGGCGCCCATGTTGTCGAGGATGACGTCGGCGCCCGCCCCGTCCGTGGCGTTCTTGATCTCCTCGACGAAGTCCTGCTCGCGGTAGTTGATCAGGATGTCCGCGCCGAGCTCCGCGCAGAAGTCGAGCTTCTCCTTGGTGCCCGCGGTGACAGCGACCTTCGCGCCGACGGCCTTCGCCAGCTGGATGGCCATGGTGCCGATGCCGCTGGAGCCGCCGTGCACGAGGAAGGTCTCGCCCGGCCGCAGGTGGGCGATCATGAAGACGTTGGACCAGACGGTGCAGGTCACCTCGGGCAGCGCGGCGGCCGTGACCAGGTCGAGGCCCTGCGGCACCGGGAGGAGCTGGCCCGCGGGGACGACGACCTTCTCCGCGTAGCCGCCGCCCACGAGCAGCGCGCACACCTCGTCGCCGACCGACCAGCCGGAGACACCGGCGCCGATCTCGGCGATCCGGCCCGCGCACTCAAGACCTGGATAGGGGGACGTGCCGGGCGGCGGGTTGTAGAAGCCCTGCCGCTGGAGCAGGTCGGCGCGGTTGACGGCGCTGGAGACCACCTCGACCAGGACCTCGCCCTCGCCGGGTACGGGGTCGGGGACCTCCGTCCAGACGAGCGCCTCGGGTCCGCCGGGTTCCGGGATCGTGATCGCATGCATGGCCGCGAGGCTACTCCCGTGGATCACTCGCGGGGAGACGGCCGGGAGCAGCGGGTCGCGGCGTGCGGTCAGTCGCGCGGTGACGGCTTCATGTCGGGCGCCAGCTGGGTCATCGGCGTGACGCGGGTGATCGTGATGAGCCGGTCGGTGAGCTGGAGCGAGCCGACGGCGGAGTCGTCGTAGCCGAGCACGCGGTGGCCGCGGACGACGCTGACGACCAGGTCCTCGGTCTCCTTCGGCTTCAGCCCGACCTCGGCCTTGGTGACCGGGCGCTCGACCAGATCGAGGCCCGAGCCCTTCTGGATGAGGTCCTCCATGACCATGCCCGCGTGCGGGCTGAGCACCGACAGGCCGAGCAGCCGGCCCGCCGCGCTGGCGCTGGTGATCACGGCGTCGGCGCCGGACTGGCGCAGCAGCGGCGCGTTCTCCTCCTCGCGGACCGCGGCGACGATCTTCGCTCCGCGGTTCAGCTGCCGCGCGGTGAGCGTCACCAGGACCGCCGTGTCGTCGCGCTGCGTGGCGATGATGATCTTCCGGGCCTTCTGCACCTCGGCCTGGAGCAGCACCGAACTGCGGGTGGCGTCGCCCGTCACGCCCGCGTAGCCGTGGGCGTTGGCGCTCTCGACGACCTTGGGGCTGGGGTCGACCACGACGACGCGCTCGGGCTTCAGACCGCTCGCGCAGACCGTCTCCACGGCGCTGCGGCCCTTGGTTCCGAAGCCGACGACGACAGTGTGGTCACGCAAGGTGGACCTCCAGCGTTTCAGGCGCCATTCCTCCCGCGTCCGCTCCGTGAGGACTTCGAGCGTGGTGCCGACCAGAATGATCAGGAAGAGCACGCGCAGCGGCGTGATGACGAAGATGTTGGTGAGCCGCGCCGCGTCACTGACCGGCGTGATGTCGCCGTATCCCGTGGTGGAGAGCGTGACGGTCGCGTAGTAGAACGCGTCGAGCAGATCGACGTGGCCATCGGAGTTGTCGTTGTAGCCGTCGTTGTCCATCCACACGATCAGCGCGGTGACGACGAGCACGGTGAGCGCTATCAGCACGCGCCGGGCCACTTGGAGGAGCGGACGCTCGACGACCTGCCGGGGCAGCTTCACCCGGTAGGTCGCGGTCCGCTCTTCCTCTTGGCGCGCGATGGCGTCATCGCCGGCCAGTTTCACGTGAAACACCCTTCGTTTCCCGCCGGGTTGAGGCCGGGCAGGCCGGGGTTCCACGACCACGGCAGGTCGAGGATCTCCACCTCCTGGCCCTCCTTGGCGCCGCCGGGCGGGATGACGGCGAGCCCGTCGGCGGCCGCGATGCCGCGCAGCATGGCCGGACCGTTGTAGTGCAGGGGCACCGCCCACTCGTGCCCGCTGGCGTCATCCTGCCGCAGCACGATGGGGATGAGGCGGGTGTCGTGGGGGTGTCCGGGGGCGGGGCTGTGCAGAGGTGCGGTGTACGCGTCCGGGCTCCGGCCGTCGTCCGCGCGGCCCGCCCCGCCCTGGCGCTGGGCCGAGCTGTGCGTCGGGTCCTGAGCGCGGCCCGACAGCACCCGGAGCAGCGGTTCGGCGAGCGTGAGCAGGCCGGAGACGGCGGCCAGCGGGTTGCCGGGGAGGCCGACAAGGTGCTGCCCCTCCTTGAGCCGGGCGAGCAACATCGGATGCCCCGGACGGACGGCGACCCCGTCGACGAGGAGTTCGGCGTCGAGGGCGCGCAGCGTCGGGTGCACGTGGTCGACGGGCCCGGACGCGGTGCCGCCGGTGGTGACGACCAGATCGGTGCGGGCCTCCCGTACGGCCGTGAGCAGCGCCTGCGCGTCGTCGCCGAGCCTGCGGACGGAGGTCACCTCCACTCCGAGCGCGCGCAGCCAGTGCGGGAGCATCGGGCCGAGCGCGTCCCGGATGAGGCCGTCGCGGGGGAGGCCCGAGGTGAGCAACTCGTCGCCGAGGATCAGGACTTCGACCGTCGGCCGGGGGACGACGGTGAGCGTGTCGTAGCCCGCGGCGGCGGCGAGGCCGAGGACGGCCGGGGTGACAAGGGCGCCGGCGGGCAGCAGGAGGTCTCCGCTGCGACACTCCTGGCCGCGCGGACGGATGTCCTGACCGTGGGCGACCTCGCGCAGCGGGTGCAGCTGGCCGCCCGCGTCGATGTGGCCGTGCTCGCTGCGGATGACGGCGGTGGCGTCCGGGGGCACGCGGGCCCCGGTCGCGATCTGCGCGGCCTCGCCGTCGGTCAGCGGGGCGGGCGGCTCGTGCCCGGCGAGCAGCCCTTCGGCACCCACGGCCCAGGGGCCCGGGCCGGCGACGACCCAGCCGTCCATCGCCGAGGTGTCGAAGGAGGGCAGGTCCGTCAGGGCCGTCAGCGGGGCGGCGAGGACCAGGCCGAGCGCCTGGTCGAGGGGGACGCCGAGCGCGCCGCGGGGGCCGCGCTCGGCCCGTGCGGCGGTGCGGCGTGCGGCGGACCAGGAGGTCGCGGAGTGGCGGTGCGACGGGGTCCTGGCGGACGTGCCGGGGGCGCCGGACGTGTCGCCGGTGTTCTGGGCCGGCCGGTCGCCGTGGCGCTGTTCGGCGCGGTGCCGGTCGCCGTGGTCCCGCCCCGCGTGCGGGCGGTTGTCGTTGGCGAGGGCGAGCGCCTCGTCCACGTCGACGTCCATCGGGTCGACGTCCGCGGGGGCGGCCTGCGGCGACCGCCCGTGGGGCGCGCTCATCCCGCGTCGTCCGGCTTGGCCTCGGCCTCCCGAGCCCAGCGGTTCGCGAGCTCGGCCGCCTTCGCCGCGGCCGATGCCACGGCCTCGGGGCCGCCTCCGGCCTGCGCCGCCGCGTATCCCACGAGGAACGTCGTCAGTGGCGCCGCGGGGCGCGCGACGCCGTGCGCGGCGTCACGGGCGAGGTCGAGCAGAACGCCCGTGTCGACGTCCAGGTCGATGCCCAGTTCGTTCTTGGCTGCGGTGATCCATTCGTCAAGCACTCGTCCATGCTCCCTGATACGTGACCGGGCGGCGGCGATGTCGTCCCAGGTGTCGCAGTCGAACGACGCCACGGGGTCGGTGATGCGGGTCAGGCTGAGGTTACGGGTGAGAAGACGCAACGGAAGGCCCGTGAGGTCACCGTGTTCGGCCTTGAGTTCGCCGAGTACCCGGCGCAGTGCCGTGTACCGGTAGGCGGCGACGAGCGGCTGGTCGCGGCCTTCGGCATCGGCGAGCAGTGCGCCGTCGGCCGCTTCGTTCGCGTCGGCCGCGTTGCCCGTCAGGGCCCGCAGCAGCGTCCCGACGGTCGGCTCGGCGAGGAACGGCAGGTCGGCGGAGAGCAGCAGGACGTTCTCGGGGGCCGGGGCGGGCGTCGCCTCGAGCCCCCGGAGGCCCGCCTCCAGCGCGGCGAGCGGACCGCCGCCCGGCGGCTCCTCGCGGGCCCAGACCACGGGGCGCGCGGTGCGGCGCGGCTCGGCGACCACCACGGTCGTGCGGGCCCCGGCGCACGCCTGGAGGACCCGGTCGAGCAGCGGGCGGCCGCCGACCCGCACGCCGGGCTTGTCGGCGCCGCCGAGGCGCCGGGCGGCGCCCCCGGCGAGGACGATGGCGTCGTACGCGTTCATCCCCCGAGTATGGGGTGACGGTCGATCAATGCCACCGGGCGGGCGGCCGGTCCTTGCCGCCCGCCGCGGCGGTCACAGCGTGCGCAGCAGCACCGCCGGGTTCTCCACGCAGTCCGCGACGTAGCGCAGGAAGCCGCCCGCCGTGCCGCCGTCGCACACCCGGTGGTCGAACGTGAGCGAGAGCTGGACGACCTGGCGGACCGCCAACTCGCCTTCGTGCACCCAAGGTTTGGCGGCGATCCGGCCGACGCCGAGCATGGCCGCCTCGGGGTGGTTGATGATCGGCGTCGAGCCGTCGACGCCGAACACGCCGTAGTTGTTCAGCGTGAAGGTGCCTCCGGTGAGCTGCGCGGGCGTCAGCGTGCCGGACCTGGCCGCCTCGGTGAGCCGGGCGAACTCGGCGCTCAGCGACTCGGCGTCGCGTGTGTGGGCGTCGCGGACGACGGGCACCACCAGGCCGCGCTCGGTCTGTGCGGCGAACCCGAGGTGCACCTCGTCGAGCCGGACGATCTCGCGCCGCTCGGTGTCCACCGTCGCGTTCAGCTCCGGGTAGCGCGCCAGAGCCGCGGTGCAGATGCGGGCGAGGAGCGCGAGCACGGAGACCTTGGGGCCCGCGGAGGGGCCGGTCGCGGAATTCATCGCCACGCGCGCGTGCATGAGTTCCGTGGCGTCGGCGTCCACCCAGCAGGTCGCGTCGGGTATCTCGCGCCGGCTCCGGGACAGCTTGTCGGCGACGGCACCGCGAATGCCGCGCAGGGGCGTGCGATGGCCCTGCGGGGTCGCCGGGGCCGGGGCCTCGGCCTGCGCGGGGGCGGCGGGGCCCGTGGGGGCGGCCTTCTCCACGTCCGCCCTGAGGATCAGCCCGTCGGGGCCCGAACCGGTCAGCGCTCTGAGGTCCACGCCGCGCTCGCGGGCGAGCCTGCGCACCAGCGGCGAGATCACGGGGACGGGGCCCTCCGCGCGCGGAGGGCTCTTCGGGGCGGCGGGCACGCCGTCCAGGGGCGCGGGCCGCACCCGCCTGCGCCGGGTCGGCGCGGTGGCGGTCCCGTAGCCCACCAGCACGTTCCCCGACCCCTCGGACTTCTTCTCCCGCGCGGGGGCCTCCTGGGCCTTCGAGGGGGCCTTCCGGGGCGCCTCGGCGGGCTCCTCGGCCACGGCCGACGGCGACGGCGCGGGCACGTCCGACAGCGGCACGTCCGACGCGGACCGCGCGCCGACGGCCACCGTCAACAGCGGCGCCCCCACCGGAAGTTCGCTTCCCTCGTCACCGAAGCGGGCCGTGACCACACCGCCGTACGGACACGGCACCTCGACCATCGCCTTGGCGGTCTCAACCTCGACGACGGGCTGGTCGACGGCGACGACGTCGCCGACCGCCACCAGCCACTGCACGATCTCCGCCTCGGTGAGCCCCTCCCCGAGGTCGGGCAGCTTGAACTCGAGCACCTGCGCCATTACCCCACCGTCCCTCACTGGTCCCATTGCAGCCGGGCCACCGCGTCCAGTACCCGGTCCACCCCGGGCAGATGGTGCCGCTCCAGCATGGGCGGCGGATACGGAATGTCGAAACCGGCCACCCGCAGCACCGGCGCCTCCAAATGGTGGAAGCAGCGCTCGGTCACGCGTGCGGCGATCTCCCCGCCGGGTCCGCCGAAGCCGCCCGACTCGTGCACGACGACCGCGCGTCCCGTGCGCCGTACGGACGCCGCGACCGTCGCGTCGTCGAACGGCACCAGCGAGCGCAGATCGACCACTTCGAGATCCCACCCCTCCGCTCGGGCCGCCTCCGCCGCTTCCAGGCAGACGGGGACGGACGGGCCGTACGTCAGCAGCGTGGCGCTGGTGCCGGGGCGCCGGACCACCGCCGTGCCCATCGGAAGAACGTCTTCCGGGGCCTCGGGGTTCCACGAATCCTTCGTCCAGTAAAGGCGCTTGGGCTCCAGGAAGACGACCGGGTCGTCCGACGCGATGGCCTCGCGCAGCAGCCCGTACGCGTCCGGGACGGTGGCCGGCGTGACGACGGTCAGGCCCGGCGTCGCCATGTAGTACGCCTCGGAGGAGTCGCTGTGGTGCTCCACGCCGCCGATCCCGCCGCCGTACGGCACCCGGACGGTGATGGGCAGCGGCATCGCGCCGCGCGTCCGGTTGCGCATCCGCGCGACGTGCGAGATCAGTTGCTCGAACGCGGGGTACGCGAACGCGTCGAACTGCATCTCCACGACGGGCCGCAGGCCGTACATCGCCATGCCCACGGCGGCGCCGAGGATGCCCGCCTCGGCGAGCGGCGTGTCCGTGCAGCGGTCCTCGCCGAACTCCTTGGCGAGCCCGTCGGTGATCCGGAAGACGCCGCCGAGGGTGCCCACGTCCTCGCCCATGACGTGCACGGACGGATCCTCCGCCATGGCGTCGCGCAGCGCGCGCCCGAGGGCCTGCGCCATGGTGGCGGGCTTCCTCTTCGGTGGCCGGGCCACGGTGGTCATGCCTGGTCCCCTTCCGCGTCTTCCGCCTCCGCGTCCAGCTCGGCCCGCAGCAGCGCCGCCTGCTCCCGCAGCTGGGGCGTCTGCTCGGCGTACACGTCGGTGAAGAGGTCCATCGGGTCGAGCGCCGGGTCCTGGTTCATGCGCTCGCGCAGCGCGGCCGCCCGCTCCTCCGCGTCGTCGCGCACCGCCTGGATGCCGGCCTCGTCGATGAGGCCCCGGCCGGTCAACTCCCGCTCCAGGAGCAGCACCGGGTCGTGCGCGCGCCACATCTCGACCTCGGAGTCGCTGCGGTAGCGGGTCGCGTCGTCGGCGTTCGTGTGCGCGTCCATCCGGTACGTGACGGCCTCGACGAGCGTCGGGCCACCGCCCCCGCGCGCGCGGGCCACGGCGTCGCCGAGCACCTCGTGCAGCGCCGCCGCGTCGTTCCCGTCGACCAGGCGGCCCGGCATCCCGTACCCGACGGCCTTGTGGGCCAGGGACGGTGCCGCGGTCTGCTTGGCGAGGGGCACGGAGATCGCGAAGCCGTTGTTCTGCACCAGGAAGACGACCGGGGCCTGCCACACGGCGGCGAAGTTCAGCGCCTCGTGGAAGTCGCCCTCGCTGGTGCCGCCGTCGCCGACCATGGCGAGCGCCACCACATCGTCGCCCTTCAGTTGCGCGGCATGTGCGAGGCCCACGGCGTGCGGCAGCTGCGTCGCGAGCGGGGTGCACAACGGCGCGATGCGGTGCTCGCGGGGGTCGTACCCGGTGTGCCAGTCACCGCGCAGCAGGGTCAGGGCCTGTACGGGGTCGAGGCCGCGGGCGACGGCGGCGAGCGTGTCGCGGTAGCTCGGGAAGAGCCAGTCCCGCTCGTCCAGGACCAGCGCGGCGGCCACTTCCGCGGCCTCCTGGCCGGTCGTCGAGGGGTACACGGCGAGCCGGCCCTGCTTGGTCAGCGCGGTCGCCTGCGCGTTGTAGCGGCGGCCCCTGACCACCTCGGCGTACAGGCGGCGCAGCAGCTCGGGGTCGACACGGGCGGCCGCGTCGGTGCCCAGGACCCGGTGCGGCTCCGCGTCGGGCAGCAGCGGCGCGGGGTCCGTGCGGGGCTGCCAGGCGGGCGGCGGGACGGGCCTGCCCTCGCGTGTGGCCCGCTGGTCCATGACCGTCATGACGGCACCTCCTCGTGGGAGCGGCTCGGACGGCGCGTCGGATGTGATGCGCCTCACCTACCGATTGTTCGGTCGACGGCACATTTTGGCTACAGGCACCTCCAGGCTGTGGACAATCGGTTCTCCACGGCCTGAGATGAACGCAGTACGTCCATGGTAAGGAGGCGGGGGCACATGGCATCTGAACAAATGGCCGAGGGCTCCGGGGAGCCGGTCCCCGACCCGGCGGCCCGCCCGCTGGACGCCATCGACCGCGACATCCTCCAACTGCTCCTGAAGGACGGGCGCGCGTCGATACGGTCGGTCGCCGAACAGGTCCACGTCTCCCGGGCGAACGCGTACGCGCGCATCAACCGCCTCATCGAGGACCGCGTCATCCGCGGTTTCGGCGCCCGGGTGAACCACGAGCGGGCCGGCCAGGGCGCGTCCGCGTACATCACGCTGAAGATCGTCCAGAACACCTGGCGGACCGTGCGCGAACAGCTGCGCAGGCTGCCGGAGGCCTCGCACATCGCGCTGGTCAGCGGCGACTTCGACGTACTGATCCTGGTCCACACGGAGGACAACAGGGCCCTGCGCGAGCTGGTCCTCACCAAGCTCCAGTCCATCCCCGAGGTGCTCAGCACCCGCACGCTCCTGGTCTTCGAGGAGGAGGACCTGGAAGCGAGCGCGCCGGACGCCTGAGCGCCCGCCCAGGGCGTCAGGCGGCCCTGCGCAGCCCCTGGAAGACCAGCTCGACCACGGCGTCCGCCACTTCCCGGTCGCCGAGCCCGCCGCCGTCGGGCCGGTACCACTCGACCAGCGAGTTGATCATGCCGAAGACGAGCCGGGTGGCGAGCCGCACCTCGATGTCGCCGCGCACGTCCCCGTCGGCCGCCGCCGCCTTGAGCAGCTGCGCGACCTGGTGGTCGAACTCCCTGCGCCGCTCCATGGCCCACCGCTCGGTGTCGGTGTTGCCGCGCACCCGCAACAGGAGCGTCACGTAGGGCAGTTCACCGGTGAGCACCTCGACCATGCGCCGGGTCACGTACTCCAGGCGCTCGATCGCGCGTCCTTCGCGCGCGGGTCGCTCGTCGAGGATCGCGAAGAGGCCGTCGAGCGCCCGGCTCACGGCGCGGCGCAGCAGCTCCTCCTTGCCCGTCACGTGGTGGTAGATCGACGACTTGGAGATGCCCGCCGCCTTGGAGAGGTGCTCCATGGACGTGCCGTCGTAGCCGCGCTCGTTGAAGACGGTGACGGCGAC
This sequence comes from Streptomyces sp. SDT5-1, assembly GCF_052245995.1. Lineage (NCBI taxonomy): Bacteria > Bacillati > Actinomycetota > Actinomycetes > Kitasatosporales > Streptomycetaceae > Streptomyces > Streptomyces sp. SDT5-1. The sequence continues at coordinate 4,308,527 of NZ_CM125963.1, forward strand.
CGCGAGCAGGCTGTCGGGCGTGTAGGTGTCGCGGCGCGCGCCCGCGTCCCTTCGTGCGGTGGTCATGCGGACCCCTCCCACTTCTTGGGGGTGTACGAGTGCCTGAAGAGGGCCAGGGACGGCGCGTACCGCCCCGAGGGGTCGCGCTCGTGCAGCTCCTCGAGCAGTCCGCAGGCCCAGCCGCGGCCGAGCCTGCGGCTCCACTCCAGGGGCCCCAGCGGGTAGTTGACGCCCAGGCGCATCGCCGTGTCGATGTCCTCCTGTGTGGCCACCCCGCGCGCGAGGGCGTCGTGCGCGAGGTCGATGATCCGCGCCACGGTGCGGGCCACGATCATGCCGGGCACGTCGCCGATGACGCTGACCTTCTTGCCGAGCGCCTGGAAGAGTCCGACGGCCTCGGCGAGGGTGCGCGGGTTGCCCTCCTGGCAGGTGGCCAGGGCGATGCGGGTGGCCGTGCGGTAGTCGAGGGCGAGGTCGAAGTAGACGACGTCGCGGAACTCGACGGACGTCTGGCCGTCCGCCTGCACGAGCTGGCCGCCGCTGGGCAGCACGATGCGCGTGCCCTTGTCCTCGTCCTCCTGCACGACCTCGATGCCCGCCTCGCGCATCATCGGGATCAGCTCGCCCGCGGACTCCAGGTCGCCCTCGACGGTCACGCGCGCGGGCGGCTGTTCGGGCCCCGCGGTGTGCGGCTCAGGCCGCTCCTCGTCCTCCCCGTACGCGTACCAGCCCTGGCCCGACTTGCGGCCCAGGCGGCCGGCCTCCACGAGGCGGCGCTGGGACAGCGAGGGCCGGAACTTGGCGTCCTGGAAGAAGCCCTCCCACACGGAGCGCGTCACTGCCTCGTTGACGTCCTGGCCGATCAGGTCGGTGAGCTCGAAGGCGCCCATCCGGAAGCCGCCGCTCTCGCGCAGCACGGCGTCGATGGTCGCGGGGTCGGCGCCCTGCTCCTCGTGCACCGCGAACGCCTCGGCGTAGAAAGGCCGCGCCATCCGGTTGACCAGGAAGCCCGGGGTGTCCGCGCAGGCCACCGGGGTCTTGCCCCAGGCGCGGGCGGTCTCGTACGCGCGCGTGGCCGCGGTGACGTCGGTCGCGGCGCCGGAGACGACCTCGACCAGCGGCATGAGCGGCGCCGGGTTGAAGAAGTGCAGGCCCACGAACCGGCCCGGCCTGCGCAGGGCCCCGCCGATCGCCGTCACGGACAGGGACGAGGTGTTGGTGGCGAGCAGGCAGTCCTCCGCGACCACGTCCTCGAGCTTGCGGAACAGGTCCTGCTTGACGTCCAGTCGCTCCAGGACGGCCTCGACGACGAGCGTGGCAGGCGCCAGCTCGCCGAGAGTCCCCGCGGGTTCGAGCCGGTCGACCGCGGCCGCCCGCTCGTCGGCGCCCATGCGGCCCTTCTCGACAAGCCGGTCGAGGCGCGCGGCGATCGACTCCGCGGCGCTCCTCGCACGCCCGGGCACGGCGTCGTACAGCCGGACGGGGTGCCCGGCGACAACGGCGACCTGGGCGATGCCTTGGCCCATCGTGCCGGTGCCGACCACGCCGACGAGACGGTCATGTGCTGTCATGCACGTGATCCTCCCGCACCCGGTCGCGCCATGGGGTCAGGGGGCCGGTGCGGCCGAATTCCTCCTGGTTTTCCACAGCTTTTCCGCACCCCCTTGTCCCGACCGATCGTTCGGTTACTCTAACTCTGTCCGTCCGTTCCTGCCCAGTCCTGCCCAGTCCCGCCCAGCTCGCCGGCTCGACGAGGAGCCGCAGCCCAGGAGGAGTTGGTCCCCCATGGCCGCCGCCGAACTCACCGTGCACGACCTGATCGCCAAGCACCGGCCGACGCTCGACCAGGCGCTCGAGGCGATCCGCACCCGCGCGTACTGGTCCCCGCACCCGGAGCACCCCAAGGCGTACGGGGAGAACGGGAGCCTGAGCATGCCCGAGGGCAAGGCCGCCTTCGACGCCCTGCTCGGCACCCGCCTCGACCTCGGGCAGCCGGGCACGGACGACTTCGTGGGCGGCGAAGTGTCGCCGTACGGGATCGAGTTGGGCGTCACGTATCCGCACGCGGACGTCGACGTGCTGCTGCCTGCCATGCGCGCGGGCATGCGCGCGTGGCGCGAGGCGGGCGCCGAGGCGCGCGCGGTCACCTGCCTGGAGATCCTGGCCCGGATCAGCGCGCGGACGCACGAGTTCGCGCACGCGGTCATGCACACCAGCGGCCAGGCCTTCATGATGGCGTTCCAGGCCGGAGGACCGCACGCACAGGACCGCGGCATGGAGGCGGTGGCGTACGCGTACGTGGAGCAGTCGCGGACCCCGGACGCCGCGGGGTGGACCAAGCCGCAGGGCAAGCGCGACCCCCTGGTCCTGAACAAGGAGTTCACGCCGGTCGCGCGCGGCGTCTCGCTGCTGATCGGCTGCAACACGTTCCCGACGTGGAACGGGTATCCGGGCCTGTTCGCCTCCCTCGCCACCGGAAACCCGGTCCTGGTGAAGCCGCACCCGCGCGCGGTGCTGCCGCTCGCCCTGACGGTCCAGGTGGCCCGCGAGGTGCTCGCCGAGGCGGGCTTCGATCCGAACCTGGTGGCGCTCGCGGCCGAGCGGCCCGGCGAGGGCATCGCCAAGACGCTGGCCGTGCGCCCCGAGATCAAGATCATCGACTACACGGGCTCCACGGCCTTCGGCGACTGGCTGGAGACCCACGCACGGCAGGCGCAGGTCTACACGGAGAAGGCCGGTGTGAACACGGTCGTCATCGATTCCACCGACGACTACAAGGGCATGCTCGCGAACCTCGCGTTCTCGCTGTCCCTCTACAGCGGCCAGATGTGCACGACCCCGCAGAACCTCCTGGTGCCGCGCGAGGGCATCACCACGGACCAGGGCCCGAAGACGTACGACGAGGTGGTGGCCGACCTCGCCGCGTCGGTCGGCGGCCTGCTCGGCGACGACGCGCGGGCGAACGGGCTGCTCGGCGCGCTGGTCAACCCGGACGTGAAGGCCCGCCTGGAGGCGGCCCCCGGCATCGGCGAGGTCGCCCTGCCCTCCCGGGAGGTCGCCAACCCGGACTTCCCGGACGCCGTGGTGCGCACCCCGGTCATCGTGAAGCTGGACGGCGCGAAGCCCGACGCCGAGGCGGCCTACATGAGCGAGTGCTTCGGCCCGGTGTCCTTCGCGGTCTCCGTGGACTCGACCGGCGACGCGGTGGACCTCCTGCGCCGCACCGTGCGCGAGAAGGGCGCCATGACGGTCGGCGCGTACACCACCACCGAAGAGGTGGCCCAGGCCGTCGAGGACGTCTGCCTGGACGAGTGCGCCCAGCTCTCGCTCAACCTCACGGGCGGGGTGTACGTGAACCAGACGGCGGCGTTCTCCGACTTCCACGGCTCGGGCGGCAACCCGGCGGCGAACGCGGCACTGTGCGACGGCGCCTTCGTGGCGAACCGCTTCCGGGTGGTGGAGGTGCGCAGGGAAGCCGTCTGAGGCGCTACGGCGCGTGCGTGCTGTGCGCGCTCCAGTGGAACAGGGTCATGCCGACACTGGTGGCCAGGTTGTAGCTGGAGACCTGGGGCCGCATCGGCAGGGACACCAGCTGGTCGGCCCGCGCGCGCAGTGCGTCGCTCAGGCCGCTGCGCTCGGACCCGAAGGCGAGCAGGGCGTCGTCGGGCAGCTTCAGGCCGCGGATGTCGGCGCCCTCGGGGTCGAGCGCGTACAGCGGCCCCCTGGGCAGCTCGTCGACGTCGAGCCGCTCCACGGCGGTCGCGAAGTGCAGCCCGGCCCCGCCCCGTACGACGGTGGGGTGCCAGGGGTCGAGGCTGCCCGTGGTGACGACGCCGGTCGCGCCGTAGCCGGCGGCGAGGCGGATCACGGCGCCCGCGTTGCCGAGGTTGCGCGGGTTGTCGAGCACGACGACGGGCGTGGTGCGGGCGGGGCGCCCGAGCACGGCGAGGTTGTCGGCCCGCGCGGGACGCCCGGCGAGCGCGGCGACCCCGGTGGGATGCAGCCTCGGCACGAGCCCGCGCAGCACCTCCTCCGGCACCTCCACGAGGAGCCCGGCCAGCTCCCGTACGACATCGGGGGCGAGGTCGTCGGCCAGGGCTAGCGCGGCCGACCGGTCGACGGCGAGCGCGACCGGGACGTCGGCGCCGAAGCGCACGGCGTGCTTGAGGGCGTGGAACCCGTCGAGCAGCACCGAGGCGTCCGCTCCCCGCCGCCAGGCCCGCACGGCGTCCTCGGCGCTCCGTGGCGCCTGCGAAGGCCGCTCGTCCCGCATGCCGCCCGCGCCGTCCGCCGTGCTCGTCCCGTTCACGCCAGGAAGCCTACGTGCGCACCGCGGGCTGCTCCGACGGCACCGGGCCACCGCCGCCCCGCACGTCCTCCCGGTCGGGCGCGGCACCGTTCTTCGTAGGGCCGAAAACGCGACCACGCGCGCGTGCCGCCCAGCCGCCGACCCGCTTCAGGAAGGACGTCGGCAGGAACACCGCGTCCGCGGCGATCATCGCGAGCGAGAAGAACGGCAGCCCGAGCACGACGGCGATGACCGCGTGCTCCAGCATCATGAAGACCAGCAGGACGTTCTTGAGGCGCCGGTTGAAGACGGTGAACGGGAAGGCGACCTGCACGGCCACCGTCCCGTACGTCACGAGCAGCACCATCGGCCCGTACGCGGTCAGCAGGTCGCCGAGGGCCGGCCAGGGCGAGAAGTAGTCCAGGTGGAGCGGATAGTAGACCGCGGTGCCGTCCTGCCAGCGGCTGCCCTGGATCTTGTACCAGCCGGCCGTCGCGTAGATGAGGCAGGCCTCGACCATGACGACGAGCAGGGCGGCGTTGTGCATGAAGTTGGCGACGACGTCGCACAGGAGGCGGGGATCGCCCTGCCGATCGCGGCGGTTCACGGCCCACCACACCCCGTGGGCCGCCCACATCGCCCAGAAGAGCAGCAGCCAGCCGCCGCCGACCCGGCCGGTGAACGTGATCGCGGCGAGGACGAGCCCCATGACCCACCACAGCACGACGCCGAACCGGTCGTCGCCCCCGCGCCGCGCCCGCCGTGCGTCCAGCGACCAGACCTGCGCGCAGCGCGTGAAGACGAGGTAGATCGACATGAGGTGGATGACGTTGTCGCCGCCGTCCCCCATGAAGACGCTGCGGTTCTGCAGGGACAGCACGCCGACCATGAAGAGCACCGACATGGTGCGGGTGCGCCAGCCCAGCATCAGCAGCGCGGCCGAGAGCACGGCCACCGCGTAGACGAACTCGAACCAGCCCTGCCCGTCGGACCACATCAGCGCGCTGAACGCGTGGTTGTCCTCGGTGAGCTGCTGGGCCATGCCCCAGCTCCACGGCCCGTCGGGGCCGTACATCTCCTGCCGGTGCGGGAACTCGCGCAGCAGGAAGAGCAGCCAGGTCGCGGAGAACCCGATGCGGATCACGGCGCTCTGGTACGGCGCCAGCGCGGACCCGGTGATCCACTGGAGGCCGTCGCTCAGCCGCTCCCGAAGGCGGCTCAGGGCGGTGGTGCCGCTCATCGCTCACCGCCCGTGGAGGTCTTCGCCGGGGCCTGGCCCGCGGACTGCACGCTCGTGCCGCTGTCGAGCGGCACGTCGCTGGTGGTGACCGTCCACCAGGGCACCACCCGGTAGACCGGCTTCTGGTTCACCTTCTCGTCACTCCACTTCGGGGGCGCGACACTCGTCGTCTTCGAGCGGATCTGGACGCGCTCGACGGTCTCTCCCTCGCCCGCGGCGCCGAGCCGGTCGAGGCGCAGCACGAGGATGCGGCGCAGGTACTGCTCGGACAGGGTTCCGCGCAGCCCGTTGGGCCGGTTCTGCGCGTCGTGGGTGCTCGTGTAGACGTCCCAGGCGCGGCGCAGCTCGTTCTGCTGCGTGTGACTGGGCAGCAGGTTCCCGTCGATGGCGGCGCCGTCCTGCGCGGAGAGGCCGTACCAGCGGGTCGCACGGAGTTCGCCGTCGGGCGTACGGACCTCGGCGCGGGCCTGCACCGCGATGTTCTGCTGCAACGGGTTGGGCGCGAACAGTTTCCAGTTCTGCTCGAACTCGGGGTAGACCCAGGCGCTGACCAGCGCGCCGTGCCGCTTGGTGATCGTGTTCGACGGCGCGACGTGCAGGAACACCATGAGGATGTGCACGCCCGTGACGAGCGCGACGCCGATGAGGGCGAGGACGGCGGTCAGCTGATACCCGGGCGGGAGCGCGGCGATCCCGCGTCGGACGGGGGCGTCGGGCGCGGTGCCGGTCCGAGGCTCGGGCGCGGTGCCGGGGTCGGCGTCGGGACCCGGATCGGTGCCGGCGTCGGCCGGCGCGGCGGTCGCGGGTTTCTCGGGGCCGCGGGGGTGCGGCGGGGCCGAGGGCTCCGTCGCGAGCCGGGCGCCGTCGTCCGCGGCGCCTGCTTCTGTCTCCATCGGTACTCCCCGATCCCGATCCGGTTCTTCCGGTCCCCAGTCGATACCGCCGGTCGGCGCTCGGGCGCCGAACCGATTCCCCGTCGCCGCCCCGGCGGGACGACGCACCGGAACCGTACTGGGGGGCGCCTGCGCGGCACAGGCGTCCGAGGTTATCCACAGGCCGACTGCACAGGGTTGACACCTTACGGCGCCGAGACCCACCATTGAATCCGACGAACCGAACGATCGGTCGGGAGCCATCCGCCCCCGATCCGGAGTCGGACACCCAAGGTCGAGGGGGACCGGGCAATGGCGACAGCAACCCCGCACCACCGCGCAGCCGACGCACGGGCCGACGGCGGCGCCACGTTCGGCGACGCCGCGTACCAGGCCGTGTTCGACGCGGCGGTGGCGGCCGACGAGCGCATCGAGCCCCGCGACTGGATGCCCGACGCCTACCGCGCGACGCTCGTCCGCCAGATCGCCCAGCACGCCCACTCCGAGATCATCGGCATGCAGCCGGAGGCGAACTGGATCACGCGCGCCCCCTCCCTGCGCCGCAAGGCGATCCTCATGGCCAAGGTCCAGGACGAGGCGGGGCACGGCCTGTACCTCTACAGCGCGGCGGAGACCCTCGGCACCGGCCGTGACGAGCTCCTCGACAAGCTGCACAGCGGCCGCCAGAAGTACTCCTCGATCTTCAACTACCCGACGCTGACCTGGGCCGACGTCGGAGCGATCGGCTGGCTCGTGGACGGCGCTGCGATCACGAACCAGGTGCCGCTGTGCCGCTGCTCGTACGGGCCGTACGCGCGGGCGATGGTGCGCATCTGCAAGGAGGAGTCCTTCCACCAGCGGCAGGGGTACGAGCTGCTGCTCGCGCTCAGCCGCGGCACGGAGGCGCAGCACGCGATGGCCCAGGACGCCGTCGACCGCTGGTGGTGGCCCTCGCTGATGATGTTCGGCCCGCCCGACGACGAATCGGCACACTCGGCCCAGTCGATGGAATGGAAGATCAAGCGCCACTCGAACGACGAGCTGCGCCAGCGCTTCGTGGACATCTGCGTCCCGCAGGCCGAGTCCCTCGGCCTCACGCTCCCCGACCCGGAGCTGAAGTGGAACGAGGAGCGGGGACAGCACGACTTCGGGCCCATCGACTGGTCGGAGTTCAAGGCGGTCCTCAAGGGCAACGGGCCGTGCAACGAACAGCGCATCACCCAGCGCAGGCGCGCCCACGACGAGGGCGCGTGGGTGCGCGAGGCCGCCGCGGCCCACGCGGCCAAGCACTCCACGAAGGCCACGACGGACGAAGGCAGGGCGGCATGAGCGACACCCCCACCCCCGCGGCGCAGGGCGGCACGGACTGGCCCCTGTGGGAGGTCTTCGTGCGCTCCCGCCGCGGCCTCTCCCACACCCACGCCGGCAGCCTGCACGCCCCGGACGCCGAGCTGGCCCTGCGCAACGCGCGGGACCTCTACACCCGCCGCGGCGAGGGCGTCTCCCTGTGGGTCGTGCCGTCCGCCGCGATCACCGCGTCCTCGCCGGACGAGAAGGACCCGTTCTTCGAGCCGGCCGCCGACAAGCCCTACCGGCATCCGACGTTCTACGAGATCCCGGAAGGGGTGAAGCACCTGTGACGCAGTCTGCTCCGCACGAGACGACGGACACCGCCACCTCGTCCGGCACGGCCTCCGCCGCGCTGGCGCTCGGTGACGACGCCCTGGTGCTCTCGCACCGCCTGGGGGAGTGGGCGGGCCACGCGCCGGTCCTCGAGGAGGAGGTCGCCCTCGCGAACATCGCCCTCGACCTGCTCGGCCAGGCCCGCGTCCTGCTGAGCCTGGTGGGCGACGAGGACGAGCTGGCCTATCTGCGCGAGGAGCGCGCCTTCCGCAATCTTCAGCTGGTCGAGCAGCCGAACGGCGACTTCGCGCACACCATCGCCCGCCAGCTCTACTTCTCGACGTACCAGCAGCTGCTCCACACCGAACTGGCCGCAGGCGATTCGGAGTTCGCTCCCCTGGCCGCCAAGGCGGTCAAGGAGGTCGCCTACCACCAGGACCACGCCCGGCAGTGGACGCTGCGCCTCGGCGACGGCACGGACGAGAGCCACGCGCGGATGCAGCGCGCGGTCGACGCCCTGTGGCGCTACACAGGCGAGATGTTCCAGCCGGTGCCCGGCTTGGACGTCGACGCGGAGGCCCTGCGCGCGAGTTGGACCGCGAGCGTCACGGACACGCTCAGGACCGCGACGCTGACCGTGCCCGAGGGCCCTCAGCTCGGCGGCTGGAGCGCGGGGGCCGGGCGACAGGGGCTGCACACCGAGCCCTTCGGCCGGATGCTCGCCGAGATGCAGCACCTGCACCGCAGTCACCCGGGGGCGTCATGGTGACGACGGCGCGCGAGACCCCGCTCGAGGAGGAGCTGCGCAGGCTCGCCGGTTCCGTGCCCGACCCCGAGCTGCCGGTCCTGAACCTGGAGGAGCTGGGTGTGCTGCGGGCCGTGCACGCGCGCGGACCCGGCAGCGTGGAGGTCGAGCTGAGCCCCACGTACACCGGGTGCCCGGCGATCGAGACCATGTCGGCCGACATCGAGCGGGTGCTGCACGAGCACGGCGTCCCCGACGTCACGGTCCGCCCGGTGCTCACGCCGGCCTGGTCCACGGACGACATCACCCCCGAAGGCCGCCGCAAGCTGCGGGAGTTCGGCATAGCGCCGCCCCGTACGACGCGGGAGCCCGCGGGACCCGTGACCGTCGCCCTCGGCCCGACCCGGCACACGGCGTCCGACGGCCCGTCCCCGTCCCCGTCCCCCGCCGCACCGGAGCAGGAGCCCCTCGCCTGCCCGCACTGCGGGTCGACGGAGACGGAGCTGCTGAGCCGGTTCTCGTCCACCGCCTGCAAGGCCCTGCGCCGCTGCCTGGCCTGCCGCGAACCCTTCGACCACTTCAAGGAGTTGTGATGGCGCACGAAGGGGGACGGGCCCGCTTCCACCGGCTCCGCGTCACGGCGGTGGACCGGCTCACCGACGACTCCGTGGCACTGACCTTCGCCGTGCCGCCGGAGCTGCGCGAGGCGTACCGTTTCACGCCGGGCCAGCACCTCGCCCTGCGCCGCACGGCGGACGGGGCGGAGATCCGGCGCACGTACTCGATCTGCTCGCCCGCGCCTGTGGAAGGGGCCCCGAGCAGCCTCCGGGTCGGCGTGCGCCTGGTCGAGGAGGGCGCCTTCTCCACGTACGCGCACAAGGAGATCGCCGTCGGCGACGAGGTGGAGGTGATGACCCCGGCCGGCCGCTTCACCCTCGACCCGCACCCGGCCACCGAGCCCGCCCCGACGACCGGCCACTACGCGGCCGTGGTCGGCGGCAGCGGCATCACGCCCGTCCTCTCCATCGCCGCCACCCTCCTGGAGCGGGCGCCGCACGCGCGGTTCTGCCTGATACGCAGCGATCGCGGCACGGCGTCGACGATGTTCCTGGAGGAGGTCGCGGACCTGAAGGACCGGTACCCGGACCGGTTCCAGCTGGTCACCGTGCTCTCCCGGGAGGAGCAGCAGGCGGGCCTGACGTCCGGCCGGCTCGACGAGGAGCGGCTCACCTCCCTGCTGCCGGCGCTGCTGCCGGTGGAGCGGGTGGCGGGCTGGTACCTGTGCGGTCCCTACGGTCTCGTGCAGGGGGCCGAGCGGGCGCTGCACTCGCTGGGCGTCCGGCGCGAGCGGGTCCACGAGGAGATATTCCACGTCGACGACGGCCCGGCCAGGGACCGGAAGGCCGCGCCGACGCCCGCGCACAGCACGGTGACCGCGCAGCTCGACGGCCGGTCGGGGAGTTGGGCGGTGGAGGACGGCGAGTCGGTCCTGGAGACCGTGCTGCGCAACCGTCCGGACGCGCCGTACGCCTGCAAGGGCGGCGTGTGCGGGACCTGCCGCGCGTTCCTGGTCTCCGGCGAGGTCCGCATGGACCGGAACTTCGCGCTGGAGGCCGAGGAGACCGAGGCGGGTTACGTGCTGGCCTGCCAGTCCCATCCGACGACGGAGAAGGTGGAACTGGACTTCGACCGCTGACCACCGCGCCGCACACCGAGCCCCGCCCCGAACCCCGCGCTTCCCGCTCGCTGTTCCCTTCTCGTAGAACCTGTTCTATCTTGACGCACCGTCAGATCGCGTCGTCGGTTCGCGCCGTCAGGGCACGCCGTTGGGTCACGGACCAGATCACGGACGCGGTGCGGCGGATGGCAGGAACCGCGCCGAACGGGAGGCAGGGCCAGTGGACTTCACCTTCTCCGAGGAGCAGCAGGCGGCCGTCGAGGCGGCGAAGGCGGTGTTCGGGCCGGTCGCGCCCGACGGGGTGCCGAGCCCCTCGCTCACGTCGGGCGCGGTCGCGGAGGACTTCGACCGCGCGCTGTGGGCGAAGGCCGCGGACGCCGATCTGCTCAGCCTGCTGATCGGCACCGAGCACGGCGGGGCGGGGCTCGACGTCATCGCGCTCTGCCTGGTGCTGCGCGAGTCGGCGAAGGTGCTCGCCCGGATCCCGCTGCTCGAGCACAGCGCGGCCGCCACGGCCGTAGAGGCCTTCGGCACACCGGAGTTGCGGGAGGAGGTGCTCCCCCGTGCGGCGCGCGGCGAGCTGGTGCTGACGGTCGCCTCCGCGGGCCGCACCGGCCACGATCCGGCCGAACTCGCGGTGACCGCCCGCAAGGAGACCGCGGACGGCCGACGCGACGGTTACGTCTGGGTGCTGGACGGGGTGCAGACGGCCGTGCCCTGGGCGTTCGGGGCCGACCGGATCCTCGTCCCCGCGCACACCGGGGAGGGCGAGGCGGTGCTCGCGGTGCTGCCGGGACCGTTCGCGGAGCTGCCGGGGTGCACGCTCGCCGAGCAGATCTCGACGACGGGCGAGCGCCAGGCCGAGCTGCGTCTGGAGGGCGTCCGGGTCGAGGCGCGGCACGTCATCGAGGACGCCACGGCCTGGACCCGGCTGCACGAGCTGCTCGCCACCGGCACCTGCGCGCTCGCGCTCGGCCTAGGCGAGGGCGTGCTCGGGATGACCAGTGACTACGCGGGGAAGCGGGAGCAGTTCGGGTATCCCATCGCCACGTTCCAGGCGGTCGCCGTGCAGGCGGCCGACCGGTACATCGACCTGCGTGCCATGGAGGCCACGTTGTGGCAGGCCGCCTGGCGGATCAGCAGCGGGGCGAGCGGACCGCTGCCGGTCGCGGGGGACGTGGCGGTCGCCAAGACCTGGGCGTCGGACGGCGTACGACGCGTCGTGCAGACCGCGCAGCACCTGCACGGCGGGTTCGGCGCGGATACGGACTACCCGCTGCACCGCTACCACGCGTGGGCCAAGCACCTGGAGCTGTCGCTCGGCCCCGCAGCCGCGCACGAGGAGGCCCTCGGCGACCTCCTGGCCGCCCACCCTCTCGGCTGAGCGGGCGCCCGGGCCCAACCCTTCGGCTGGAGCGGGCTGCACCGACCGGCTCAGGCCCACCAGGCCCACTCAGCCCACTCGGGCCCGCTCGTCCGGCCCACTCGGGTACTCGGACCCGCTCAGCCGGCCCCACTCAGGCCCACCCGGGCCCGCTCAGGCCCGGGGAAGTCGTCAGGCCACCGCGCCCGGCTGGCCGTTGTCGTCCACGACGGGGCGGCCGGCCGCCTGCCAGGCCTGCATGCCGCCGTCGACGTTCACCGCGTCGACGCCCTGCTGGGACAGGTACATGGTGACCTGGGCGGAGCGGGCGCCGGAGCGGCAGATCACGTTGACCCGGCCGTCCTGCGGCGCGGCCTCCGTCAGCTCGCCGTAGCGGGCGACGAACTCGCTCATGGGGATGTGCAGCGCGCCCGCGGCGTGGCCCGCCTGCCACTCGTCGTCCTCACGGACGTCGAGGAGGAAGTCCTCCTCCTTGAGCTCGTCGACAGCGACCGTGGGCACACCAGAACCGAAAACCATGCCCCCGACGCTACCCCCTCGCGCCACGGGCCCCGGCACCACGGGCCTCAGGAAGCGGTCAGCCGCTCCAGCTCGGCCTCCTGCTCGGCGACCTGTGCGAGCAGCTTCTCGGCGATCTCGTCGAGCAGGGCGTCCGGGTCGTCGGGAGCCATCCGCAGCATCGAGCCGATCGCGCTCTCCTCCAGCTCCCGCGCCACCGCCGTGAGCAGCTCCTTGCGCTGCGCCAGCCACTCGAGGCGGGCGTACAGCTCGTCGCTCTCGGTCGGCTGCTGCTCGGCCGGCGCAGGACCCTTGTCCCACTCCTCGGCCAGCTCGCGCAGCAACGCCGCGTCACCCCGGCCGTACGCCGCGTTCACCCGGGAGATGAACTCGTCGCGCCGCTCCCGCTCCCGCTCGTCCTGCGCCAGGTCCGGGTGCGCCTTGCGGGCCAGCTCGCGGTAGAGCTTGCGGGCCTCCTCGCTGGGCCGCACCCGCTGCGGCGGCCGGACCGGCTGGTCGGTCAGCATGGCGCTGGCCTCGGGGAACAGCCCGTCCCCGTCCATCCAGCCGTGGAACAGCTCCTCGACGCCGGGCATCGGCATGACCCGCGCCCGCGCCTCGTCGGCCCTGCGGCGGTCCTCCGGGTCGCCGCTGCGGGCCGCCCGCGCCTCCGCGATCAGCGCCTCCAGCTCGTCGAGCCGCGTGTACATCGGCCCGAGCTTCTGGTGGTGCAGCCGCGAGAAGTTCTCCACCTCGACGCGGAAGGTCTCCACGGCGATCTCGAACTCGATCAGCGCCTGCTCGGCCGCGCGCACGGCCCGCTCGAGCCGCTCCTCCGGCCGCTCCGCAGCCCGCGGCGCCTCGGCCCGAGGCGCCTCGCCGCCCTCGGCAGAGCCCTCCGCGGCGCCCGCCTCACCACCCTCGGCAGAGTCCTGCGCGGACCGCGCCTCGGCCCGCTCGTTGAGGCGTTCCTTCAGGCGGTCCTTGAGGTGCTGCCGAGGCTGCTCCTCCGGCTGCTGCCCTGCCGCGTCGTCGGTCTCCGGGGTCGTCACCCGACCAGCGTAGGGCACGGGCTCCGCCGCCCCTGAACCGCTCAGACCCCCGCCTCCGCGGCCACCCTCCCCTCGCGCACGGCCCGCACCAGCGCACCGTGGTCGGCCTCGGTCCGGTTCGCGTAAGCGACGGCGAACGCGGCGATCGCCTCGTCCAGCTCCTCGTTCTTCCCGCAGTACCCGGCGACGAGCCGCGGGTCGGCGCTGTGCGCGTGGGCGCGGGCGAGCAGCGCGCCCGTCATCCGCGCGTAGTCGTCGATCTGGTCGGCGGCGAGGGCCGCCGGGTCGACGCTGCCCTTGCGGTTCCTGAACTGCCGGACCTGGAAGGGCCGTTCGTCGACCGTCGTCCAGCCGAGCAGGATGTCGCTCACGACCTGCATCCGCTTCTGCCCCAGGACCACCCGCCGGCCCTCGTGCCCGACGGCCTCCGCCGCGAACCCGGCCGTCTCCAGGTGCGGCAGCAGCGCCGAGGCCCGCGCCTCCTTCACCTGAAGCACGAGCGGCTCGCCCCTGTGGTCGAGGAGCAGCACCACGTAGGAGCGGGTGCCGACGCTGCCGGTGCCGACGACGCGGAAGGCCACGTCGTGGATCGCGTACCGCCCGAGCAGCGGCAGCCGGTCCGCGGACAGGGTGTCGAGGTAGGGGCCCAGCGCGCTCGCGACGGCCGCGGCCTCCGCGTCGGGCACGGACCGCAGCACCGGCGGCGCGTCCACGAACCGCCGGCCGCCGCCCTCGACCTCGACCGTGGACTTGGCGGCGAACCGCCCGCTGGTGTTCCTGCTGGCCTTCTCGGATACCCGCTCCAGGGTGCCGAGCAGGTCGTGGGCGTCGGTGTGGGAGACGAGCTCCTCGTCCGCGATCGCGTTCCACGCCTCCAGGGCCGGGAGCTTCGCGAGCAGCCGCATGGTCCGCCGGTAGGCCCCGACCGCGTCGTGTGCGGCCTCCTCGCAGGTGTCCTCGTCGGCCCCCGCCTCCCGGCCCGCGAGCACGAGCGAGGTGGCGAGCCGCTTGAGGTCCCACTCCCAGGGGCCGTGCACGGTCTCGTCGAAGTCGTTGAGGTCGATGACGAGGCCGCCCCGCGCGTCCGCGTAAAGCCCGAAGTTGGCCGCGTGGGCGTCGCCGCAGATCTGGGCGCCGATGCCGGTCACGGGCGTGCGCGCGAGGTCGTACGCCATGAGTCCCGCGGAGCCGCGCAGGAAGGCGAAGGGGGTGGCGGCCATGCGGCCCACGCGTATCGGCGTCAGCTCGGGGATCCGCCCCCGGTTGGACTCCTCGACGGCGGTCGGCCCGTCCGGCCGGTCCGGGTCCGCGGTGAACTCACGGTGCGCGGTCCGCGCCACCTTGTCGCGCAGCGCCTTGCCCGCCGCCTTGGGCGAGCCACCGGCGTCCGGCGTCGCCGCCGCGAACCCCGGGACCCTCGGCAGCCGCCGCGCCCCGGTCTCTCCGGCCTCCGCCGCCCCGCCCTGCCGCGGCACCGCCACGCGTTCCGATCCACCCATGACCGACCGCCTCCCCGTCCCGTACGAACATCGCGCACGGGGCCGTCCCCGCACGTCACGTGCGCTCGGAGACGACCGTACCGCCGGTCGGAAAGACGCGTCAGGGCCTGTGGAAAACCCTCAGCACGTGCACAACTCGCTCACTCGGCAGGCCCGTTGCTTCACTCCGCGGGCCCGTTACTTCCGGAACTCCTCCGGGCACGTCCCGCCCTCGGCCCCCAGGTACTTCTCGGCCCACTCGCCGAGCTCCTTCAGCGCGGGCTGGAGCGCGGCCCCCGCCGCGGAGAGCCGGTAGGAGACGCGCAGCGGCGGCCCCTCGTCGACCTGGCGCACGACGAGTCCCGCCGCGCCCAGCTCGGTCAGCCGGTCGGAGAGCATGCGCTCGCTGATCCCGGGGATGGCCCGGCGCAGGTCGGCGAAGTGCCGGGGGCCGCCCATCAGGACGGACACGATCAGCCCCGTCCACCGCTTGCCCAGCAGTCCGAAGACGCGCGTCATCCCGATGTCGACCGTCGAACACCTTGCCCCGCTGCCCACCATGCCCCCAGCGTACTGCTTTCCCGTACGGGGATGAAAAAAAGTAAGCCCCTGTGCTATTACTAGTTACATACTCAATTATCGCGCTCCGGGACCCAACGGGGCGCACGCACCCCCACGGGAGAGATCCATGGCCACCCTGCTCCACATCGACTCCTCCGTCTTCGACGGCCAGAACTCCGCCTCGCGCGCCGTCACCGACGCCTTCCGCAAGGCCTGGCAGGAGCAGCACCCCGAGGGCACGGTCGTCTACCGCGACCTGGCCGCGAACCCGGTGCCGCACATCACCGCCGCCTCCCACCTGGCCGGCTTCACCCCCGCCGACGCCCACTCGCCCGAGCAGGCCGCCGTCTTCGCCGAGCGCATCAAGCTCATCGAGGAGCTGGAGCAGGCGGACGCGATCCTGATCGGCGCCCCGATGTACAACTTCTCGATTCCGTCGACGCTGAAGGCGTGGCTCGACAATGTGATCCTCATGGGCCGCACCTCCGGCCCCGAGACCCAGTCCGCCAAGGGCACCCCGGTCACCGTCGTCGCCAGCCGCGGCGGCTCCTACGCGCCGGGCACCCCGCGCGAGGGCTTCGAGTACGTGCAGAACTTCCTGGGCGCGACCCTGCGCGACGCCCTCGGCCTCGACCTGGACTTCATCGTCCCGGAGCTGACCATGGCCCCGCAGAACCCGGCGATGGCCGAGCTTGTCCCGCTCTTCGAGGCCTCCCGTGACAAGGCTCTCGCCGACGCCCAGGAGAAGGGCAAGGCGGTCGCCGCCCGCGTCGCCGCCTGAGCAGCGCCGCACCTTCCTTAGAGACGTGACATAACCCACAGGGCCCCGCCCTGTGGGTTATGTGCGTCCCGCCGCCCCCCGGCAACGCAAAAGCCCCGCAGATCCGAAGATCTGCGGGGCTTTTCGCTGTGCGCGAGGGGGGAGTTGAACCCCCACGCCCTTGCGGGCACTGGAACCTGAATCCAGCGCGTCTGCCTATTCCGCCACCCGCGCATTGGGTGTGTCCTCCGGCTCCTTGCCCTTGTGGGCCCGGCGCCTTCCGACGAACAAAACATTAGCACGCTGCGGAGGGTGGATTCACATCCGTTCCCGGGGCCGCCGAGCGGGCACACGGAGAGGGGGCGGAGTCCGGATCGCCCACGGTCCACAGCCGCGTACGGGACACTGTTCGGGAGGCCACCTCTACGATCCCCACATAGGGGCCCGGACGAGGGCTGTGAGCGTCGACACTCATCGAGCAGGCGGACAGGGGGAACCAGCCGATTTCCCGACGCGTGGATACGATCAGTAAGCAGTACCAAGAAGGTAAGCAGTACCGAGAAGGCAGGACGGCTACGAAGGAGGAGGTGCCTCATGGGAGTCCTGAAGAAGTTTGAACAGCGCCTCGAGGGGCTGGTCAACGGCACCTTCGCCAAGGTCTTCAAGTCCGAGGTGCAGCCCGTCGAGATCGCGGGCGCGCTGCAGCGCGAGTGCGACAACAACGCGACGATCTGGAACCGCGACCGAACCGTCGTCCCCAATGACTTCATCGTGGAGCTCAGCGCGCCCGACTACGAGCGGCTGAGCCCCTACTCGGGCCAGCTCGGCGACGAGCTGTCCGGCATGGTGCGCGACTACGCGAAGCAGCAGCGGTACAGCTTCATGGGCCCGATCAAGGTGCACCTGGAGAAGGCGGACGACCTGGACACGGGTCTGTACCGGGTACGCAGCCGCACCCTCGCGTCCTCCACCAGCCAGGAGCGCCCGCAGCAGCGCCCCGCGCCGGCCGCCCGGCCGCACCAGGCACCCGGGGGCTACGGATACCCGCAGCCCGCCGCTGCCCCGCCGATGCCCTCGGCCCCTCCGGGCCGTCCGGCGCAGGCACCCCAGCCGGCTCACGCCGGGTCGGGACAGCAGGCCGACGCGGGCCCGCTGCCCGGCGCCCGCGTGCGCCACTGGATCGAGATCAATGGCACACGCCACCAGATCTCCCGCCCCACCCTCGTGCTCGGCCGGTCCACCGAGGCCGACGTGCGGATCGACGACCCCGGCGTATCGCGCCGGCACTGCGAGATCCGGACCGGAACGCCCTCGACGATCCAGGATCTCGGATCCACCAACGGCATCGTGGTGGACGGGCAGCACACCACCCGCGCTACGCTCCGCGACGGTTCGCGGATCGTCGTGGGCCAAACCACCATCGTTTACCGGCAAGCCGAAGGGTGAAGCGGGGGCAATGTCAGAGCTGACCCTGACGGTCATGCGGCTGGGTTTCCTGGCCGTTCTGTGGCTGTTCGTGATCGTGGCCGTCCAGGTCATCCGCAGCGACCTGTTCGGTACGCGCGTCACCCAGCGCGGTTCGCGCCGTGAGAGCGGGCGCCCGCAGCAGGCCGCGCGCCAGTCCGCGCCGCCGCAGCAGCGCCAGCAGGGCGGCGGTGGCCGGCAGCGGCGCGGCGCCCCCACCAAGCTGGTCGTCTCCGAAGGCACCCTCACCGGTACGACGGTGGCGCTGCAGGGGCAGACGATCACGCTCGGCCGCGCGCACGACAGCACGATCGTGCTCGACGACGACTACGCGTCGAGCCGGCATGCCAGGATCTACCCGGACCGGGACGGCCAGTGGATCGTCGAGGATCTCGGGTCCACCAACGGCACGTATCTCGACCGGACCCGCCTCACGACGCCCCAGCCCGTCCCGCTGGGCGCGCCGATCCGCATCGGCAAGACCGTCATCGAGCTGCGGAAGTAGTGCTACGTCATGAATGAGCGCGAGCGGAGCGAGCGGGCCGTCGCGGACGTCCCGGCCGATGCGGGCCCGGACACCGGCGCGCTCCCGACCGGAGGGTGGGCAGTGTGGTTCGACACGACCGGCTGTACCCGGAGTCTGAGCCAGCTGGGCAGGTGCGCATGAGTCTGTCACTGCGCTTCGCCGCCGGATCACACAAAGGCATGATCCGCGAGGGCAACGAGGACTCCGGTTACGCCGGTCCCCGGCTGCTCGCGATCGCCGACGGCATGGGCGGCCAGGCCGCCGGCGAGGTCGCCTCCTCCGAGGTGATCTCCACCATCGTCGCGCTCGACGACGACGTGCCGGGTTCGGACATCCTGACCTCGCTCGGCACCGCCGTGCAGCGGGCCAACGACCAGCTCCGCATGATGGTCGAGGAGGACCCCCAGCTCGAGGGCATGGGGACCACCCTGACCGCGCTGCTGTGGACGGGCCAGCGGCTCGGCCTCGTACACGTGGGCGACTCGCGTGCGTACCTGCTGCGCGACGGCGTGCTCACGCAGATCACGCAGGACCACACGTGGGTGCAGCGCCTCGTCGACGAGGGCCGCATCACGGAGGAAGAGGCCACCACCCACCCGCAGCGCTCGCTCCTGATGCGCGCGCTCGGCAGCGGCGACCACGTCGAGCCCGATCTCTCGATCCGCGAAGTGCGGGCCGGTGACCGGTACTTGATCTGCTCCGACGGCCTGTCGGGCGTCGTCTCCCACCAGACGATGGAGGAGACCCTCGCCAGCTACCAGGGCCCGCAGGAGACGGTCCAGGACCTGATCCAGCTGGCGCTGCGCGGCGGCGGCCCCGACAACATCACGGTGATCGTCGCGGACGTCCTCGACATCGACAGCGGGGACACCCTCGCCGGTCAGCTGTCGGACGCCCCGGTCGTCGTCGGCGCGGTCGCCGAGAACCAGCAGGCGCTGCACGAGGGCTCCGCCATGGAGACCCCCGCGGGCCGCGCCGCCGGACTCGGCCGCCAGGGCCACGGCCCGGTGCCCGGCGGAGGCGGCGAGTTCGGCCCGCCCGACAGCGGCGCCGTGGACCACTTCGCGTACTCCGACGAGGACTTCGTGAAGCCGCGGCCGCGCCGCAGGTGGCTGAAGAGATCCCTCTACACGGTGCTCGCCCTGGCCGTCATCGGCGGCGGCCTCTACGGCGGCTACCGGTGGACCCAGACCCAGTACTACGTCGGCACCAACGAGGAGCACGTGGCGCTGTACCGGGGCATCAGCCAGGACCTCGCCTGGGTGAGCCTGTCCAAGGTGGACAAGGACCACCCGGAGATCCAGCTCAAGTACCTCCCGCCGTACCAGCGCAAACAGGTCGAGGCGACCATCGCCGAAGGCGACCTGGCCGCCGCCCAGGACAAGATCCAGGAACTGTCCGCGCAGGCCACCGCATGCGAGAAGCAGGCCGCGCGGGACAAGGCCGAGAACGAGAAGAACGCGAAGACCGGCGAGGGCGAAGCGGGCGGAACCTCCACGGGAGGGACGGCGTCCAAGGCGTCGTACCGCACCGTCACACCCACGCCGAGCCCGTCGTCGTCCGGCAAGTCCAAGACCTCTCCCACGCCCACCCCTGGCCCCACTCTCTCCGAGGAAGAGCAGCAGCTGGCCAAGGCGTGCGCGCAGCAGTAGAAGCCGTTGGGGGCCTCAGCACGCCATGAGTAGTAACTCCACGACGCATACGTCGACCATTGGAGCGATCGGAGCACCCAGTCGGCGCAACACCGAGCTGGCGCTCCTGGTGTTCGCCGTCATCATCCCGGTGTTCGCGTACGCCAATGTGGGCCTCGCCATCGACGGCGAGGTCCCCGCGGGCCTGCTCGGCTACGGGCTCGGCCTCGGTCTGCTCGCGGGCGTCGCCCACCTCGTCGTACGGAAGTTCGCGGCGTACGCGGACCCGCTGATGCTGCCGCTGGCCACGCTGCTCAACGGCCTGGGCCTCGTCGTCATCTGGCGGCTCGACCAGTCGAAGCTGCTCCAGTCGATCGACCAGGCGGGCAGCGCGGCGCCGAAGCAGCTGATGTACACGGCGATGGGCATCGCGCTCTTCATCGTGGTGCTGTTCTTCCTGAAGGACCACCGCGTCCTGCAGCGGTACACCTACATCTCGATGCTCGGCGCGGTCGTCCTGCTGCTGCTCCCGCTCGTTCCGGGCCTCGGCCAGAACATCTACGGCGCC
Source organism: Streptomyces sp. SDT5-1 (assembly GCF_052245995.1). Lineage (NCBI taxonomy): Bacteria > Bacillati > Actinomycetota > Actinomycetes > Kitasatosporales > Streptomycetaceae > Streptomyces > Streptomyces sp. SDT5-1. Next base: position 4,328,895 of record NZ_CM125963.1, read on the forward strand.
AAGATCTGGATCCACGTCGGCGGCTTCTCCATCCAGCCCGGTGAGTTCGCGAAGATCGTCCTCGCGATCTTCTTCGCCGGCTATCTGATGGTGAAGCGGGACGCCCTGGCGCTGGCCTCGCGCCGCTTCATGGGCCTGTACCTGCCGCGCGGCCGCGACCTCGGTCCGATCCTCGTCGTCTGGGCGATCTCGATCCTCATCCTGATCTTCGAGACCGACCTCGGTACGTCGCTGCTGTTCTTCGGAATGTTCGTCATCATGCTGTACGTCGCCACGGAGCGGACCAGCTGGATCGTCTTCGGTCTGCTGATGTCCGCGGTCGGCGCCGTCGGTGTGGCCACGTTCGAGCCGCACATCCAGCAGCGTGTGGACGCCTGGCTGGACCCGATGAAGGAGTACATGCTCAGCCGCCAGGGCGTGGCCGGGCACTCCGAGCAGGCCATGCAGGCGCTGTGGGCCTTCGGCTCCGGCGGCACCCTCGGCACCGGCTGGGGCCAGGGCCACTCCGAGCTGATCCGCTTCGCCGCGAACTCCGACTTCGTCCTCGCCACCTTCGGCGAGGAGCTCGGCCTCGCGGGCCTGATGGCGATCCTGCTGCTCTACGCACTCATCGTGGAGCGCGGCGTGCGCACGGCCCTCGCGGCCCGCGACCCCTTCGGCAAGCTGCTCGCCGTGGGCCTCTCCGGCGCCTTCGCGCTTCAGGTCTTCGTCGTCGCGGGCGGTGTGATGGGGCTCATCCCGCTGACCGGTATGACGATGCCCTTCCTCGCGTACGGCGGTTCCTCCGTCATCGCGAACTGGGCGCTCATCGGCATCCTGATCCGGATCAGCGACACGGCGCGGCGGCCCGCGCCCAGCCCGACGCCAAGCCCCGACGCCGAGATGACCCAGGTGGTCCGACCGTGAACAAGCCCCTGCGCCGTATCGCGATCTTCTGCGGCCTCCTGATCCTGGGCCTCCTGATCCGCGACAACTGGCTCCAGTACGTGAAGGCCGACTCGCTCGCCTCCAACAAGGAGAACCGTCGCGTCGCCATCGAGCGGTACTCCACGCCGCGCGGCGACATCATCGTCGACGGAAAGTCGATCACCGGCTCGAAGGCGACCACCGGCACCGACCTCAAGTACAAGCGCACCTGGAAGGACGGGCCCATGTGGTCGCCCGTCACCGGGTACGCCTCGCAGGTCGTCGGCGCCAGCCAGATCGAGAACCTCGAGGACGGCATCCTCAGCGGCAACGACGACCGGCTCTTCTTCCGCAACACCCTCGACATGATCACGGGCAAGCAGAAGGAGGGCGGCAACGTCGTCACGACGCTCAACGCGGACGCGCAGAAGGCCGCCTACGACGGTCTGAAGAACCGCGGCAAGGGCGCCGTCGCCGCCATCGAGCCGTCCACCGGCAAGATCCTCGCGCTCGCGTCCACCCCGTCGTACGACCCGTCGTCCTTCGCCGGGAACTCCACCGAGGACGGCAAGACGTTCCAGCGCCTCGACAAGGACAAGGACAAGCCGCTCCTGAACCGCGCGCTGCGCGAGACGTACCCGCCCGGCTCGACGTTCAAGCTGGTGACGGCCGCGGCCGCGCTGGAGAGCGGGAAGTACCAGCCGGACCAGAAGACCGACACCCCGCTGCCGTGGATCATGCCGGGCACGACGACCCCGCTGAAGAACGAGGGCAACATCCCGTGTGAGAACGCCACACTGCGGAACGCCCTGCGGGTCTCCTGCAACACCGTCTTCGGCAAGATCGGCTCGGACCTCGGCAACGAGTCGATGCTCGAGGAGGCGGAGAAGTTCGGCTTCAACAAGGAGCAGTTCATCCCCGTCCGCTCGAACAAGTCCGTGTTCTCCGACGACATGAACAAGTCGGAGACCGCGCTCTCCTCGATCGGCCAGTTCAACACCGCCGCAACCCCGCTCCAGATGGCCATGGTCGCCTCGGCGATCGCCAACGACGGCAAGCTCATGGAGCCGTACATGGTCGACGAGCTGAAGGCCCCGAACCTCGACACCATCGAGAAGACGGACCCGAAGGAGCTGAGCCGGCCGCTCTCCGAGGACAACGCGCAGAAGCTCCAGTCGATGATGGAGACCGTCATCAACGAGGGCACCGGCACCAACGCCAAGATCCCCGGCGTCACCGTCGGCGGCAAGACCGGTACCGCCCAGCACGGTGTCGACAACAGTGAGAAGCCTTACGCCTGGTTCGTCTCCTACGCCAAGACGTCCTCCGGTTCGCCGGTCGCCGTCGCCGTGGTGGTCGAGGACGGCAGCGCGAACCGCGACGACATCTCCGGTGGCGGTCTGGCCGCCCCGATCGCGCGGGACGTGATGAAGGCGGTCGTGGACAGCAAGAAGTGACGGAGCGAACCCCGGATTCACCACTCCTTGTGAGCCCGGTCACTCGTCGTTCACAGAGACGCACGTGGCGATACCGGTCCTGTCACGGGTCACGGTGGTGGCCAGGTCACGCTGAGCGAGCCGGGTACCGTATGGCCCGGACAGCACACCGCCCGACCCGAACGGGACGGTCGGGACCGACGGAGAGGGCTGGTAGGTAATGGAAGAGCCGCGTCGCCTCGGCGGCCGGTACGAGCTGGGCCAGGTGCTCGGCCGTGGTGGCATGGCGGAGGTCTATCTCGCCCATGACACCCGGCTCGGTCGCACCGTGGCGGTGAAGACGCTGCGGGTGGACCTCGCGCGCGACCCGTCGTTCCAGGCCCGGTTCCGCCGGGAGGCCCAGTCGGCCGCCTCGCTCAACCATCCCGCGATCGTGGCGGTGTACGACACGGGTGAGGACTACGTCGACCAGGTCTCCATCCCGTACATCGTGATGGAGTACGTCGACGGTTCCACGCTCAGAGAGCTGCTGCACTCCGGCCGCAAGCTGCTGCCCGAGCGCGCCATGGAGATGACCGTCGGCATCCTCCAGGCCCTCGAGTACTCGCACCGTGCCGGCATCGTCCACCGTGACATCAAGCCGGCGAACGTCATGCTGACCCGCACCGGCCAGGTGAAGGTCATGGACTTCGGCATCGCCCGCGCGATGGGCGACGCCGGCATGACGATGACGCAGACCGCCGCGGTCATCGGCACGGCGCAGTACCTCTCGCCCGAGCAGGCCAAGGGCGAGCAGGTCGACGCCCGCTCCGACCTGTACTCCACGGGCTGCCTGCTGTACGAGCTCCTGACCGTGCGGCCGCCGTTCGTCGGCGACTCCCCGGTCGCCGTCGCGTACCAGCACGTCCGGGAGGAGGCCCAGGCCCCGTCGGTCTTCGACCCCGAGATCACGCCCGAGATGGACGCGATCGTGCTGAAGGCCCTCACCAAGGACCCGGACTACCGCTACCAGTCGGCCGACGAGATGCGCGCCGACATCGAGGCCTGCCTCGACGGTCAGCCCGTCGCCGCCACGGCCGCCATGGGCGCGGTCGGCTACGGCGGGGGCCACCCCGACGACCAGCAGACCGCCATGCTGCGCCCGCAGAACGGCGCGGGCCAGACGTCGATGCTGCCGCCGACCAACCCGGACGACGGGGGCTTCGGCTACGACGACCGGCCGGACCGGCGCCGCTCGGGCAAGAACCGCACGTCGACGATCCTGCTGATCGCCGCGGGCATCCTCGTGCTCATCGGCGCCATCCTGATCGGCAAGTGGATCTTCAGCGGCGACAGCGCCGGAAGCCAGTCGTTCAAGGCGCCGAACTTCGTCGGGAAGACGGTGAGCGAGGCCAAGCAGATGGCCGAGAACCGTGACCTGACGCTGGACTCCAGCAAGTCGGGCCCCTGCGAGGACTACCCCAAGGGCCAGATCTGCTCGCAGAACCCGAAGTCCGGCACCGAGGTGAACAAGAACGACACGGTCACGGTGTCGGTCTCCACGGGCGCCCCGAAGGTCTCCATCCCCGACGTCAAGGGCCTCTCCTACGACGAGGCGCTCTCGGAGCTGAACGACAAGGGCTTCAAGAACGTCACCAAGACGGTCGAGGAGTCCGACCGGACGCCCGGCACGGTGATCAAGCAGAACCCGTCGAGCGGCAAGGTCGAGAAGGGCACCGAGATCACCCTGACCGTCGCGAAGAAGAAGGCGCTCGTCACCGTTCCGAACGTGGCCGGCGGCAACCTCTCCTGCGACGAGGCCACCCAGCAGCTCAAGGACAGCAAGCTGGAGGCGAGCTGCACCGAGGAGGAGAGCACCGCGGCCGAGCCCGGCAAGGTGTTCGCCCAGAGCCTCCCCGCGGACAGCCAGGCCGAGCCCGGCTCCACGGTCACGCTGAAGGTCGCCAAGGCGGGCGCCCAGACGCCGGTCCCGAACGTGGTCGGCCAGAAGGTGAAGGACGCCAAGAAGATCCTGAACGACGCCGGCTTCAAGAACGTCCAGTTCGCCGACGGCTCCGACCAGGGCGACGACGCCCGGGTCATCTCCCAGGACCCGGCGGCCAACACCCCGTCCGACCCGGAGAACACCACGGTCTCGCTGACCACCATCGGCGGGGGCGGAGGCAACGGGAACGGCGGGAACGACGGCGGCGGCATCTTCGGAGGCGCCCTCGGCGGCTGACGCCGCGCCCGCAGCAGCAAGCACCGCGCCCGCCGTACGGAGTCCGTACGGCGGGCGCGGTGCTGTGGTGTCGACCGACGGAAGCGGCTAGCGCAGTTCCTTCGGCGGCGTGCGGTCGGCGTCCACCTTGTCGACGCGCTCCAGCTCGCCCCACACCACGTACCGGTACGTGGACGTGTAGACGGGCGTGCAGGTCGTCAGGGTGATGTACTTCCCGGGCTTCTTCTTGCCGGACTCCTCGGGGACCTTGTCGAGGACGTCGACGTTGTACTTCGAGGTCTCCGGGAGGATGTCGTAGACCTTGTAGACGTACCAGTCGTCCTTGGTCTCGAAGACGATCGGGTCGCCCTTCTCGATCTTGTCGATGTTGTGGAACTTGGCGCCGTGCCCGTCCCGGTGCGCGGCCAGCGAGAAGTTGCCGTTCTTGCCGCTCGTCGGCAGCGTCGCCTTCACGGGGTCCGTGTAGTACCCGGCGACACCGTCGTTGAGGATCTTGGTGTCGGTGCCCTTCTCGACCAGGACGTCGCCCTTGCTCATCGCGGGGACGTGCAGGAAGCCGATGCCGTTCTTGGTGTCCAGGGCGCCGGGGCCGCCGTTGCCCTTCCACTGGTCGCGGACCTTGTCGCCCTGCCGGCCCGCCGCACGATCCGCGACGACGTTGGTCCACCACAGTGAATAGGCGACGAAGAGGCCGAGGATCACGCCCGCGGTGATGAGCAGTTCGCCGAAGACGCTGACGGCCGTCGCGATCGGGCCGCGCCGGGGCGAGGGCGGGCGTGGGGAGCCCTTCGCGTCGGACTCTTCCCCATGGTCGGTCGTCGCTGCCACTGCGTCATGCCCCGTCTCTGTACGCCGTACTGCCCGATGCCCGGTGTCCGGTAGTCCCCGGTTATTCGACGAGCGCGTCCGGCTTGCCCTTGCTCCGCGGACGCTCCTCGACCATCTTGCCCCAGACGATCATTCGATACGTACTGGTGAATTCCGGAGTGCACGTCGTCAGAGTGATGTACCGGCCCGGCTTGGTGAACCCGGAGCCCGCCGGGATCGGGTTCAGGACCGCGGTGTTCGACGGCGGCGTCTGCGGCAGGATGCTCGCCATCTTGTACACGTAGTACGTGTCCTGCGTCTCGACGACGATCGGGTCGCCCGGCTGCAGACGGTTGATGAACCGGAACGGCTCGCCGTGGGTGTTGCGGTGCCCCGCGACCGCGAAGTTCCCCTGCTTCGCGCTCGGCATCGCCGTCGGAATGCTGTCCTTGTCGTAGTGCCCGACCATGCCCTTGTCGAGGACCTGCGGCTTGCTGATGCCCTCCGCGATCGGCACGACGACGTCCAGCTTCGGGATGTAGAGGATCGCGAAGCCCTGCCCCGGCTCGAACGCGCCGGGCTTGCGCTTGCCGTTGGCCCAGTCGTCCTCGAGGCTGTGCCGGGCGCTGCCCGCGATGTCGTGTGCCCTTATGTTCGACCACCACAGCTGGTAGGTGACGAACAGCAGCATCAGCACGCCGATGCTGATGAAGATCTCGCCGACCGCGCGGCTCGCGATCACCCCGGCGCCCGGCTTGGCCGCGCGCGCGGCGGCCCGCGCCTCGACCCGGGTCAGCGGCTTTCCGTCCGCCTCGGTCGCGCCGTCGGTGTCCGCCGCTGCCGCAGAGTGCCGGCCGCCGCGTGCTCCGCCTTTCTTGGCGGCCTTCCTGCGGGCGGCCCGGCCGCCGACGGCAGGCGGGGTCTCGACTATTCGCCGGGTGTCGGCGGTGCGCAGGGCGACGGTCTCGTCGTCGAGCACGGGGCCGGGCTCCGGCTGCTCGTACGCGGGCTCGGGGGCGGGTTCCTGCACGGAGTCCCGTACAGGTTCTTGTACGGGTTCTCGTACGGGCGCGGGGGCCGGCGTGGGCGTGGGCGTCGGGGCCGTGTGCTGCTGGGCCGCCTGAAGCGGGTCCGTCTGCCGCTGTGCGTTCCCGTACCAGTCCTGGGCGTAGCCCTCCGGGTCGTACCACTCGGGCTCCGGCTCGACGCGGGGCTCCGGTACGGGGGCCGCCTGCTGCTGCTCCTGCGCCCCCGACGGCCGGAACCACGGCGACGGGTGCTGCCCCGGCAACGGGTCGTTCAGCGGGTCGTCGAGGCGGCGCACGGCATCCTCGAACCCGCCGGAACCGCCGTCATGCTCGGGGCGCAGTGCGGTCACGCCGAGGCCCTGCCCACGACCGGCGCGAGCCCGCCCGATCTGGCGACCGCGCCCGCGTCCCCGCACTCCACGAGCCAGTTCGCGAGCATCAGGTGGCCGTGCTCGGTGAGCACCGACTCGGGGTGGAACTGCACGCCCTCGACGGGCAGTTCGCGGTGGCGCATGCCCATGATGATGCCGTCCTCGGTGCGCGCCGTGACCTCGAGGTCCTCCGGTACGGTGCCGGGCTCGGCGGCCAGCGAGTGGTAGCGGGTCGCGGTGAACGGGTCGGGCAGGCCCGCGAAGACGCCCTTGCCCTCGTGGCGCACGAGCGAGGTCTTGCCGTGCAGCAGCTCGGGGGCGCGGTCCACGACGCCGCCGTACGCCACCTGCATCGACTGCATGCCGAGGCAGACGCCGAAGACCGGCACCCCGGTCGCCGCGCAGTGCCGCACCATCTCGATGCAGACACCGGCCTGTTCGGGGGCGCCCGGTCCCGGGCTGAGCAGCACGCCGTCGAAACCGTCCTGGGCGTGCGCGGTGGTCACCTCGTCGTTGCGCACGACCTCGCACTCGGCGCCCAGCTGGTACAGGTACTGGACGAGGTTGAAGACGAAGCTGTCGTAGTTGTCGACGACGAGGATGCGGGTCTTGCTCGTGCTCACTGGCCGTTCACCGTCACATCGTTGAAGGGCAGCAGCGGCTCGGCCCACGGGAAGACGTACTGGAAGAGGACGTACACGACCGCCAGGACGAGCAGGACCGAAATGCCTGCCCTCACCCAGGTGTTCCCCGGCAGATGCCGCCAGATCCAGCCGTACATGCCGGGCTCCCCTTCCACCGTTCTGCGATTACGGCACCAGACTAACGGCGCAGCGCTTCCGGTTTGCCTGCCTCCACAGGCTGAGTGGCATCAAGATGCGCCCAGACGATCAGGCGGTGGCTGTGGCCCCACTCCGGCTCACAGGTCGTCAGCGTCAGATAGCGCCCGGGCTCCTGGTAACCGGACTTCCGCGGCACCGGATCGATCACCCCGACATCACTGGGCAGCGTCTTGTACGGCTTGGTGTCGATGACGTACGTGAACCAGGTGGTGCCGTCGGTGAGCACGACCGGGTCACCCGGCCTGAGCTTGGGGAAGTCCTTGAACGGGTCGCCGTAGGTGCGCCGGTGGCCCGCGACCGCGAAGTTCCCCTTCTGCCCGAGCTGGGCCGTGCCGGCGTAGTGCCCGAGGCCCTTCTTGAGGGTGTCGACCTTCGTGTTCTCCAGCACGGGCTTGTTCCACGTGAAACCGAGCCGGGGGATGTACATCACACCGAAGGGCTTGCCGTCCGCGTACGGGCGTGGCTTGGGCGGCGCCGTGCTGGCCTGCCCCTGCCCGTCGGGGGTCGCGCTCGCCACCGGCCGCTTGGCCCACTGGTCCTGGAGCTGGTCGATCTGCCCGCCCATCGCGCTGTCGGCCTTCACACCGGTCCAGAACAGCACGTACGCCACGAAGAGGACGATCAAGGCGCCGACGGTGATGCACAGTTCGCTGAATGTCCTGATGGCGACACGTACCGACACAGGCCCCCCAGACGGCGGCTACTCCATGGCTAGCTCACGGGCTTCGCGTAGTGGAGATCCACTGTGCCCGAGTAACCGGGAAGAGTCACCGCCCCGTCGTCCTCGACTTTCCAGCCGAGCCCGTAGGCGTTGACGTACAGCATGTAGTTCTGGATCTCGGGCGAGGCCGCGACCGCCTGCTTCAACTTCTCCGGGTCACCGACCGCCGTGATCTTGTACGGGGGCGAGTAGACGCGGCCCTGGAGGATCAGGGTGTTGCCGACGCAGCGGACGGCCGACGTGGAGATCAGGCGCTGGTCCATGACCTTGATGCCCTTGGCGCCGCCGTGCCAGAGGGCGTTCACCACGGCCTGGAGGTCCTGCTGGTGGATGACCAGGTCGTTGGGCTGGGGGTCGGGGTAGCCGGGGAGCTTGGGGGCGGCGTTCGGCGGGGCGTCGTCGAGTGTGACGGAGATCGCCTCGCCCTTGAGCTTCTTCGTGCCGGAGGCCTTCTCCAGGGCGGTCAGCTTCTCGTCGTCGGCCTGGGTGGAGCCGTTGTCCCGCTCGGCGAGGCGCTCCACATCACCGCGGACCCCGCTGTTGACCGCTTCCAGGTCCTTGTTCTTGCGGCTGCGCTCCTGAATGAGGTCGGAGAGCTTCAGCAGGGACCCGTCCGTCCGGATATTGGTGCCCTTGGCCGTATTGAAACTGGTGAAGAAGATGAGGCCGGCGAGGGCGAAAACGCCAACGGTGAGCAGCCGCACGGGCCGCAGGCGCCCACGGGCGGAACTCTTGGCAGGGTCGGCGGAATTGCTCAACGTACCCTTATCTCCTTCGACGCCACGGAAGCACTACGCTAACGGACGCCCGGCGGAGCACTGGGAATCCCCACAACTTCCCCTTGTACGCTGCTCCGGAGCCAGCCCACGTACTCTGCGCGGCCACGCAGCGCATCGACAGGAGAGACCCTCGTGCCGAAGTCACGTATCCGCAAGAAGGCCGACTACACGCCGCCGCCGGCCTCCAAGCAGGCGACCAACGTCAAGCTGACCAACCGCGGCTGGGTCGCGCCGGTGATGCTGGCGCTTTTCCTCATCGGACTCGTCTGGATCGTCGTCTTCTACGTGGCGGACGGCACGCTGCCCATCAAGGCGCTCGGCAACTGGAACATCGTCGTGGGCTTCGGCTTCATCGCCGGTGGATTCGGCGTCTCCACGCAGTGGAAGTAGCGTCTCCGGCCCTGTGGGGATAGCTCTGCCCTGAGCTATCCCCTGAGTTATCCACAGACTTTCGGCGGCTTTCCACAGCCGTGGAAAAGGTCGCATGATCTGTGGATAACCCACTGAGTGTTGACGCCGGTGTGACCGGCTCGGTCCCACTCGACCACCTGTTCGCCCCTTGTCTCTGCTGGTCAAACCCAGGTTGACGACAGGGGGCACAGCTGTTCCCCACGGGATGCACAAGATCCACCACTCGCTGTGGACAACTTCGGTCGACATCCGTGGAGAACCGGGCTCAGGTGAGCTGAGCGGTCCTGACGACGACGGTGATCAACACGGCGAGCAGCACCAAGCCACAGGTCCCGTACTGCACGAGCGCGCGCCGCTCCCGCGGGGCGTGCACCATCGCGTAGCCGACGACCAGTCCACCGACGAGACCGCCGATGTGGGCCTGCCAGGCGATGTTGAAGGCCGGGTTGAACGTGAAGATCAGGTTGATCACGAGCAGCGCGATGACCGGCCGCAGATCGTAGTTGAGCCGCCGCATCAGGACCGCGGTCGCACCGAACAGTCCGAAGATCGCGCCGGAGGCGCCGAGCGACGGCTGGTTCTGCGCGGCGAGCAGGTAGGTCAGCGCGCTGCCGGCCAGCCCGGACACGAAGTAGAGCGCGAGGTAACGGGCGCGGCCGAGCGCCGCCTCCAGCGGTCCGCCGATCCACCACAGGCTGAGCATGTTGAAGGCGATATGGACGTACGAGCCGTGCAGGAACATCGCGGTGAGCAGCCGGTACCACTGCCCCTCCGCCACGCCCTCGAGCCCGCCGAGGTCGGGCACCCAGGCGAGGCCCAGCATCTCGAACCGCTCGTCGAACTGCCTGCCGACCACCTGCTGCACCACGAAGAAGGCCAGGCAGAGCCCGATCAACACCTTGGTGACCAGGCGCGGGTCGGACGTGATCGTGCCGCCCGCCATGGTCCGCGGCTGGTTCGCGTCCGGCGCGTGGCCGGTCCCCGAACCGCTGCGCACGCACTCCGGGCACTGGAATCCGACGGACGCGCTGACCATGCACTCCGGGCAGATCGGCCGCTCGCAGCGGGTGCAGCTGATGCCGGTCGGGCGGTCCGGGTGCCGGTAGCAGCCGGGCAGGCCCTGGGCGTCCTGCGGGTTCTGCGGACTGCCGGGCGCCTGGTCCATGGCGGTCGTCCCCTCGGGTCTCGGTTCGGGCGGTCGGATGTGTACGTGGGCGTCGCGCGACCGCGCAACGCACCGCCCCGCTCCCCGTGCCTACGAACAGGCGACGGACGAGCGGGGCGAAAAGGTTCCCTGCGGTACTACCGGGTCTCTACGGAGACGGTCTCGATGACGACGTCGTTGACCGGGCGGTCGGTGCGCGGATTGGTCTGCGTCCCCGCGATCGCGTCGACGACCTTCTGGCTCGCCTCGTCGACGACCTCGCCGAAGATGGTGTGCTTGCGGGTCAGCCAGGCGGTCGGCGAGACGGTGATGAAGAACTGCGAGCCGTTCGTGCCCGGCCCCGCGTTCGCCATCGCCAGCAGGTACGGCTTGGTGAAGGCCAGGTCGGGGTGGAACTCGTCCTCGAACTGGTAGCCGGGGCCGCCCGTGCCGTTGCCCAGCGGGTCGCCGCCCTGGATCATGAAGCCGCCGATGACGCGGTGGAAGATCGTGCCGTCGTAGAGGGGCGCCGTGGACTTCTCCCCGGTCTCCGGGTTGGTCCACTCACGCTCGCCCTTGGCGAGCTCCACGAAGTTCTTGACCGTCTTGGGCGTGTGGTTCGGCAGCAGCCGCACCTCGATGTTCCCCAGGTTGGTCTTGAGAGTGGCGTACAGCTGCTCGGCCACGATCTGCCTTCCGTTGAGTTCTGTGCACCACAGATCCTCGCACGGCGCGACCCCGGTGACCCCGGCCGGACTTGTCAGGGTTGTGCGGGGGTTTCAGCGGCAGAAAACCGGTCTACTCGGAGTCGAAGAGGCGCGCCCCGCCGCGATCCGTGGCATTGTCGTCGCCAAGTCCCTTTATCAAGCCGTACCAAGCCTTACCACCGCAATGACGCTCCCGGCAGGCATGATCCGCAAAAGGGTGGAAAGGTGAAAAACCTGTACGCCACCGAGGAGGAGGATCCCGTGACCCGCATCGACAGCGTGCGTGCCGCGACCGGCTCGGCGAAGGACAGCGTGCTGCATGCCGCGGAAGTGGTGGCGCCCTACGCCGAGTCGGCCAGGGACCGCGCCACGACGTACGCGCAGGAGGCGCGCGTCGCGCTCGGACCCAAGGTTTCGCAGGCCGCACACCAGGCGCGCGCCCAGTACGACGCGCACCTCGCACCGCGCCTCGAGCAGGCGCGGACGCATGTCCCCCCGAAGCTCGACCAGGCCGCGCACGACGCGGCGACCCGCACCCGCGAGGCCGCCCGGCAGGCCGCGGCGTACTCGAAGCCGCGCATCGAGCAGGCCGTCGCGGCCTCCGAGCCGGTCCGCAGGGAAGCGGCCGCCCGCGGCAGCGCCGCCTACTCAGGACTGCGTGGCGACGTCACGCCGAAGGAGATCCGCAAGCTGGTGCGCAAGCACGAGCGCCGGGCCCGCACCGGCCGCGTCGCCAAGCGCCTCGTCGTGCTCGGCGTCATCGCGGGCGGCGCCTTCGCCGCCTGGAAGTGGTGGGACAAGCAGGCGAACCCGGACTGGCTCGTGGAGCCGCCGGCCGCCACCGAGGTCCCCGACAGCGCGCCGCTGACCTCCGTCGACGGCAGCGGCCAGGACATTCTCGACCCCGAGGTCCAGGCGAAGCAGGCCGAGGCGGACACCTCCGTGGAGGACGAGCGCTGACACTCCGCCGGGCGCCGACGCCCGTACGGGCACCGATACGGCAAAAGCCCCTCCGGCCAGGAAGAACCTGGCCGGAGGGGCTTTCCGCTGTGGAGCCTAGGGGAGTCGAACCCCTGACATCTGCCATGCAAAGACAGCGCTCTACCAACTGAGCTAAGGCCCCGAGAACGATGCGTCCCACCGGAAGATTCCTGCTCCGGTGCGGCACCGGGGACCAGAGTACCGGGTCCTGCCCTGAATCCTGCAAAAAGATTGGGGGTCCCGGCGGGCGACCACGCTCCGTAAGATGCCCCACGTGCTTCGCGGCAGCGAAGGACCGTACTTGGGGAAGCGATGGGGAGACGCAATGGACGCCGCACAGCAGGAAGCCACCGCAAGAGCCCGGGAGCTCCAGCGGAACTGGTACGGGGAGCCGCTGGGGGCGCTCTTCCGTCGGCTGATCGAGGACCTGGGGCTCAACCAGGCCCGTCTGGCGGGGGTCCTCGGGCTCTCCGCCCCCATGCTGTCGCAGCTGATGAGCGGCCAGCGGGCGAAGATCGGCAACCCGGCCGTCGTCCAGCGCGTCCAGCTCCTCCAGTCGCTCGCAGGACAGGTCGCCGACGGGAGCGTGAGCGCCGCCGAGGCCACCGAGCGGATGGACGAGATCAAGAAGTCGCAGGGCGGCTCCGTGCTCACCAACACCAACCAGTCGTCGAACAGTTCGGGAGCGCCGACGGTGAAGCGCGTCGTGCGTGAGATCCAGTCGCTGCTGCGCTCGGTCTCGGCCGCGAGCGACATCATCGAGGCGGCGGACTCGCTCGCCCCCACCCATCCCGAACTGGCAGAGTTCCTCCGGGTGTACGGGGCGGGGCGCACCTCCGACGCGGTCGCCCACTACCAGTCGCACCAGAACTGACCCAGGCCGGGCGCGCCACCGCGTCCGGCTCCGGAAGGGGAGCGACGCACGACCATGGGTGAGGTCTTCGCCGGCCGGTACGAACTGGCCGACCCGATCGGCCGCGGGGGAGTGGGCGCCGTCTGGCGCGCCTGGGACCACCGGCGCCGCCGCTATGTGGCGGCGAAGGTGCTTCAGCAGTCCGACGCCCACACCCTGCTGCGCTTCGTGCGGGAGCAGGCGCTGCGCATCGACCATCCGCACGTCCTGGCCCCGGCGAGCTGGGCCGCGGACGACGACAAGGTCCTGTTCACCATGGATCTGGTCGCGGGCGGCTCGCTGGTCCACCTCGTCGCCGACTACGGGCCGCTGCCCCCGCAGTTCGTCTGCCTGCTGCTCGACCAGCTGCTCGCCGGGCTCGCCGCCGTGCACGACGAGGGCGTGGTGCACCGCGACATCAAGCCCGCCAACCTGCTCCTGGAGGCCACCGGCACCGGCCTGCCGCATCTGCGCGTGTCCGACTTCGGCATCTCGATGCGCAAGGGCGAGCCGCGGCTGACCGAGGCCGACTACGTCGTGGGCACGCCGGGGTACTTCGCGCCCGAGCAGGAGATGGGCGACGAACCCGACTTCCCCGCCGACCTGTTCGCCGCCGGGCTCGTCGGGCTCTATCTCCTCGAGGGCGCACGGCCCGACGCCAGGGCGCTGGTCGAACGCTTCGAGGAGCACGGCACCCCGCGGGCGCCGCAGGGCGTGCCCGGGCCGCTCTGGAGCGTCCTCGCGGGCCTTCTCCAGCCCGACCCCGAGGACCGGTTCCGCACCGCCACCGGCGCGCGCAAGGCGCTCCTCGCCGCCTCCGAACTCCTCCCGGAGCCCGGGCCCGACGACGAGCTGATCGAGGTGTTCGACCAACTCGGCCCGCTCCCGCCGGGGTTCGGACCCGGTGGCCCCGCCGTACGCGGTCGCCGCGCCCGCCCCCTGGACGGCGCGGGCACGCCCGTGCACGAGGCGCGGACGGTCGGGCGGGAGACCGAGGCCCCGGTGCCCGCGCCCGCTCTGGGCGTCGGCACGCCCGCGCGGCCCGCTTCCCCACCACCGGCGAACACTCCACCACCGGCCAACACCCCGCTTCCGCCCCAGCCGTTGGCACCACCCGCCCCAGCCGTGCCTCCGGCTCCCCTCGCCCCTCCGGCGCCCGAAGTGCCTCCGCCACCACCGGTCGCCCCGCCCCAGCCGGAACCGACGCCCACGCCTGCGCCCGAACCGGCCCGCGCGCCCGAGCCGTCCCACGCCTCCGAACCGGTCCACGCCCCCGAGCCGACCTACGCCCCCACGCCCGAACCGCCCCCGAGCCCGGCCGCCCCCGAGCCCTCGCCCCTCGCTCCACATCCCGCCGCCCCCTCCCCGCTCAGCCCTCCCCAGGCCCATCACTCTCTGTACGCATCCGATGACCGGGAAGTTCCCCAGCGGCGCCCGGAGCGGCCCGGACCACCCGTGAGGGTGACGGTCCCGGTGCTGCTCCTGGCCGTGGTCTGTTTCGCGGTGGGCATCTGGGCCCTGACCCAGGCCTGATCCGGCGCCCCGTCCGACGGTCTCAGCCCGTCAACCCCGCGCCCGCCGGAACCTCCGCACCGCCACCACCCGCCACAACCCCAGCCACAGCAGCAGCGCGCTCCCGGTCCCGATCCCGGCGACCCCCACCACCGTCATCGGCCCGTCCCCCGCCGACGTATCGCCCGAAGCCGCCGCGGCCGGCGCACCAGAGGAACGATCGGACTCCAACTCGGCGCCCGACCCGGCCTCCGACCGCGTACCCGAATCCGACCCGGTACCCGCCGCCGACGCCCACTCCGCGCCGCCCTCGCCCCGCTCCGCCGCCGCCAGGTCGTCGGACGTCACCTGGAACTCCCCCGGATCCCGCACGTAGTCGGGCGCCCGCTCCGCCTCCCCGTCGACAGCGACGCGTACCGTCACGTCGAAGCCCGTACCGTCCGTCCCACCGGCCTCCAGCGCGGGGTTCAGCGTCACCCGCAGCCAGTACCAGCCGGCGAGGCCCGTCGCCGCGTCGTCGTCGCCCGCCGACAGCCGGTTCCCGTACGAGACGGGCGGTAGCGGGTCGAACGCGGCCGACGTGGACTTCCCCGCGTACGTGGCGCCCTTCTGTGCCACCGGCGCCCGCGCGGGGTTGTAGAGCTCCATGTCGAGCGCCCCCGCCACCGTTCCGCGCCGACCGGCGTCGTCGGAGCCGGCCAACTCCGCGTCGAGCGAAAGCCGTTGCCCCCAGTCGACCGGAACCCGGTAGTAGTGGCTCTGCCCCGGCGCGAACCGGTCCTTCCAGACACCGGACGTCAGCGCCCGCGCGTCGTTGAACCCCGTTCCCCCGCTGCGCCGTTCCCCTGCCCCCGACGGCAGCGCCACGGGCTCCGACGGCCAGGACCGCGCCCCCTCGCTCGGCGTCGCGGACACCAGGCCCGGCTCGGTGGCCACCCGCAGTTCGAGCCCCCACGCCCGCGCGCTCGACCCGGCGGCCGCGGCGCGCTCCACGACCACGTAGTACGTCCCCGCCGACTGGCACCGCAGCCCACCGGCCCGTACGGCACGCTGGACGGTCGTCGCGAGCGGCCGCGGATACGCGCCCGAGCGGAAGGTCGCGCGCTCCGTGTCGCACGTGTTCCCCTGCCCGTCGCGCAGCGACACCGTGATGCCGTCCGACGCCGCGGCCTTCACGCCCGGGCCGAGCGGCGGCACGGCGACGACCGAGGCGTACGCCGTCGCGGCGCCGTCCAGTTCGACGCGGTAGTACGCGGTGGTGCCGTCCCCGGCCGCGAGCGAACTCCGGTACGTCTCACCGGTCTTGAGCTGCCCGGCCGACGCGCCGCCCGCCGCCCCCGCAACCGTCCGCGCACCCTCGGCGAAGACGTACGGATCGCCGCTGTCCGCCGCCGCTGCCGCCCCCGGCAGTGCCAGCACGAGGGTCGCGCACAGCCCGGCCCCCGCGGCGCTCCTACCGCGCCGCCCCTGCCTCAGCCGCCTCAGGAGTCTCCCCATGGACGGCCATCCTGCCGTCCTCCACAGCCCCCGTACAGCACGGAGCCCCGACCGCTACAGCGATCGGGGCTCCGTGAAGAGACTGTTGTCGATACTCACGAACCCGTGGGCACGGAGTCAGTCGCCTCCGTCCACAGATCCTGCTCGGCGCGATCCGCCTGGATCTGGCGGTACACGAGGAGCCCGCCGATGGCGGCCAGTGCGACCAGGAGAAGCTTCTTCACCGCGCGACCTCGTCTTTCGTTGACGTAGGGGACCTCTGGCGCCCGACTATACACACCGATCGATACCGATCGGTGACCTGCATCCCCTGCGTCCATACGAGTGGTGTTCATCTGAATATCGACGACGCGCGAGCGTCGGTCCCGCACTCGCGTCGCCCCATCCACATCATGAGGAAAGTACGCAAATCGCCCAACCTGAAAGTGAGGGGCCATGACCAAGCAGAAGGTCATGACGCTGTGGACCGTCATCATCTCCACGTTCATCGCGCTGTTCTCGGCGCTCGGACTCTCCTCCCCGGCCACCGCGGCCACTCCGGCGCAGCAGACGGAGAAGGCGCAGAAGACGCAGACCGCCGCCGAGGAGGCGACCGTCCCGGCTCCCGCCGCGGCCCGCCCCTACTGGTCGTTCAAGCGGTCCCTGCCACCGACGATGAAGCAGCGCATCAGCGCCGAGGCCCACGGCTCCTCCCCGAGCGTCCGCCACCGCCCGCCGGCCGACACGGAACAGCGCAACGCCGACAGCCACCTGGCCACGGAAGCCCTCACCTCGCAGCTGTAGGCCCCACCGAGCAGCAGACGTAGCGAAACACCAGCCGTAACAGCAGGACCAGTAAGACCAGTAAGACGAGCAAGACCAGCCGGACGAGTCGACACAGCAGGACGAGTCGTCACAGCGGTTGAGGCAGTAGCAGCAGTACGGACGGAACAACCGGGCGTACGACAACGCCCGGACGCGGCAGGGCCGCACAGTGGCACACAACTGAAGAGCAGGACTGTCGAACGAGGCCCCAGCCATCCCCTACGGCTGCGCGGGCCCATCGGCATGTCCGCCCACGGCCCCGCACCCCGAACAGCAGAAGACCCCCAAGCGTTTCCGCTTGAGGGTCCTCATCATGTGGGGCTAACAGGATTTGAACCTGTGGCCTCATCCTTATCAGGGATGCGCTCTAACCAACTGAGCTATAGCCCCGCCGCGCTCTGCGGTGTGTGTCCCGCGCGCTGACTCCTGAAGATTAGCGCACTGGGGGGCCAGTCCCAAAATCGATAGTCCCGGCCCGCCCACCAGCGGGTCTCTCAGGCCTTACGGAGCCCGGAAAACGGTCACTCGTCCTCGGCGAGCGTGAGCTCGACGCCGCCCACGAAACCGGCGGAGAGGTTGTAGATGAACGCGCCGAGCGTCGCCAGGGCCGTGGCCAGGACGACGTCGATGACGGCGATGACCGTCGTGAACATCAGGACGCGCGGCAGCGACAGGAACGACTGGAGGTCGAAGCCGTTGGACTCGTTCGAGCCCGTGGCCTCGGAGATCGTCCCGCCGACCGTGGAGAAGACCCCCATGGCGTCCATGACCATCCACAGCACGGCGGCCGCGACGATCGTGCAGATGCCCAGGGCGATGGAGAGCAGGAAGCTGACCTTCATCACCGACCACGGGTCCGCCTTGGCGACCCGCAGGCGGGCCTTGCGCGTACGCGGGGTGGTGCGCGCCCCGGTGCGCGGCCTGCGGACCGCGTCAGGGGCGTTCTGGTACGCCTGCGGCGGGTGGTACGGCTGAGCCGGCTGCTGCGGCCGCTCGCCCGGCAGGGCGCCGCTGCCGCCGCCCGCGTACTGCTGGGTCTGCGGACCTCGGGTGTCCGTCACAGTTCCCCCCTGGGATCCATGAGACTCGTTCGAGTCGGTCGAGTCGGTCGAGCCTTCGACGTCCTTGACGTCATGAGCGGAGCCACGGCCGCTCTCGGTTTCCGTACCGGTCGATGTCCCGGTAGAGCCTGCGCCCGTGGCTCCGCTCACGATGACTCACTCCTCGCGCTACTCGGCCGAGGACTGTCCGCCCTCGTCCGTTCCGACAGCCGTCTCGTCGGCGGTCGATTCGTCGTTCTCGGTGGCGTCCGCGTCCTGCGGGACGTCGCCGTCGACTTCCTCCGCCTCACGACCGGCCTCGGCATTACGTGCGATGCCGACGACGGCATCGCGCTTGCCCAGGTTGATCAGTTGGACGCCCATGGTGTCACGGCCCGTCTCCCTGACCTCGTTGACTCGCGTACGAATCACACCGCCGGACAGCGTGATGGCGAGGATCTCGTCCGTCTCCTCGACCACCAGGGCGCCGACGAGCTCGCCGCGGTCCTCCACGATCCTGGCGGCCTTGATTCCGAGGCCGCCGCGACCCTGGACGCGGTAGTCGTCGACGTCGGTCCGCTTCGCGTACCCACCATCGGTGGCGGTGAAGACGAACGTACCGGCACGGACGACATTCATCGAGAGCAGTTCGTCGCCCTCGCGGAAGCTCATGCCCTTCACACCGGACGTGGCACGCCCCATGGGACGCAGCGCGTCGTCCGTGGCGGTGAACCGGATCGACTGCGCCTTCTTACTGATGAGCAGCAGATCGTCCTCCGCGGAGACCAGCTCGGCGCCGATCAGCTCGTCGTCGGAACCGTCCGCGGCCTCGCGCAGGTTGATGGCGATGACGCCACCGGAACGCGGCGAGTCGTAGTCCTTCAGAGGCGTCTTCTTGACGAGGCCCGCCTTGGTGGCGAGCACCAGGTAGGGCGCCGCCTCGTAGTCGCGGATCGCGAGGATCTCGGCGATCGACTCGTCCGGCTGGAAGGCGAGCAGGTTCGCGACGTGCTGGCCGCGCGCGTCACGCCCGGCGTCCGGGAGTTCGTACGCCTTCGCGCGGTAGACGCGTCCCTTGTTGGTGAAGAAGAGCAGCCAGTGGTGCGTCGTCGACACGAAGAAGTGGTCGACGATGTCGTCTTCCTTGAGCTTCGTGCCGCGCACGCCCTTGCCGCCGCGCTTCTGCGAGCGGTAGTCGTCCGTCTTGGTGCGCTTGACGTAACCACCACGCGTGATGGTGACGACGATGTCCTCTTCAGCGATGAGGTCCTCGATGGACATGTCGCCCTCGAAGGGGACCAGCTTGGTGCGGCGGTCGTCGCCGAACTTGTCGACGATCTGCTGCAGTTCCGCGCTGACGATCTCGCGCTGACGCTGCGGCGAGGCCAGGATCGCGTTGTACTCGTTGATCTTCGCCTGGAGCTCGTCGTGCTCCTGCATGATCTTCTGGCGCTCCAGGGCGGCCAGTCGGCGCAGCTGCATCTCGAGGATGGCGTTCGCCTGGATCTCGTCGATCTCCAGAAGGCCCATGAGGCCCTCTCGAGCGACGTCCACGGTGTCGCTGCGCCGGATGAGGGCGATGACCTCGTCGATGGCGTCCAGGGCCTTCAGGAGGCCGCGCAGGATGTGTGCGCGCTCCTCGGCCTTGCGCAGCCGGAAGCGCGTCCGGCGGACGATGACCTCGATCTGGTGCGCCACCCAGTGACGGATGAACGCGTCCAGGGACAGCGTGCGCGGCACGCCGTCGACCAGCGCCAGCATGTTGGCGCCGAAGTTCGTCTGGAGGTCGGTGTGCTTGTACAGGTTGTTCAGGACGACCTTGGCGACCGCGTCCCGCTTGAGGACGATCACCAGGCGCTGGCCCGTACGGGACGACGTCTCGTCGCGGACGTCCGCGATGCCGCCGACCTTGCCGTCCTTCACGAGGTCGGCGATCTTCTGCGCGAGGTTGTCCGGGTTGACCTGGTAGGGCAGCTCGGTGACGACCAGGCACTGGCGGTTCTGGATCTCCTCGACCGCGACGACCGCGCGCATCGTGATGGAGCCGCGGCCGGTGCGGTACGCCTCCTCGATGCCCTTGCGGCCCACCACGAGGGCGCCGGTCGGGAAGTCGGGGCCCTTGATGCGCTCGATGAGCGCGTCCAGGAGCTCCTCGTGCGAGGCGTCGGGGTTCTCCAGGCACCACTGGGCGCCGGCGGCGACCTCGCGCAGGTTGTGCGGCGGGATGTTGGTCGCCATGCCGACCGCGATGCCCGCCGAGCCGTTGATCAGCAGGTTCGGGAAGCGGGCCGGCAGGACGGTCGGCTCCTGGGAGCGGCCGTCGTAGTTGTCCGTGAAGTCGACGGTCTCCTCGTCGATGTCGCGGACCATCTCCATGGACAGCGGCGCCATCTTGCACTCGGTGTACCGCATGGCGGCCGCGGGGTCGTTGCCCGGAGAGCCGAAGTTTCCGTTGGAGTCCACCAGCGGCATGCGCATCGACCACGGCTGGGCGAGGCGCACCAGGGCGTCGTAGATCGAGGAGTCGCCGTGGGGGTGGTAGTTGCCCATGACGTCGCCGACGACGCGGGCGCACTTGTAGAAGCCCTTCTCGGGCCGGTAGCCGCCGTCGTACATGGCGTACAGGACGCGGCGGTGGACGGGCTTGAGGCCGTCGCGTACGTCGGGCAGCGCGCGGGACACGATGACGGACATCGCGTAGTCCAGGTAGGAGCGCTGCATCTCCGTCTCGAGCCCGACGGGCTCGATGCGCATCGCGATGGCGCTGCCGTCCGCGTTCTCCTCGGGCGGCGGCGTGGGGGTGTTCTCGTCGGCCATTGCTGGTCAAGATCCTTTCTGCGCGGTCAGCTGAGACCGACTCAGATGTCGAGGAAGCGGACGTCCTTGGCGTTGCGCTGGATGAACGAGCGACGGGCCTCGACGTCCTCGCCCATGAGGACCGAGAACAGGTCGTCGGCCTGGGCGGCGTCGTCCAGGGTGACCTGGCCGAGCACGCGGTGCTCCTGGTCCATGGTCGTGACGCGCAGCTCCTCGGCGTTCATCTCACCGAGACCCTTGAAGCGCTGCACCGAGTCCTCGCGGATGCGCTTGCCCGCCTGCTTGCCCATCTCGATCAGGGCGTCGCGCTCGCGGTCCGAGTACGCGTACTCGAAGTCGTCGCGGCCCCACTTGATCTTGTAGAGCGGCGGACGCGACAGGAACACGTGTCCGGCCTCGACCAGCGGGCGCATGAAGCGGAACAGGAAGGTCAGCAGCAGGGTGTTGATGTGCTGGCCATCGACGTCGGCGTCCGCCATCAGGATGATCTTGTGATAGCGGAGCTTCTCGATGTCGAAGTCCTCGTGGACTCCGGTGCCGAAGGCCGAGATCAGCGCCTGGATCTCCTGGTTGTGCAGGATCTTGTCGACGCGCGCCTTCTCGACGTTCAGGATCTTGCCTCGGATCGGCAGGATCGCCTGGTACATCGGGTCACGGCCGGACTTGGCCGAGCCGCCGGCGGAGTCACCCTCGACGATGAAGATCTCGCACTTGGTGGGGTCGTTCGACTGGCAGTCGGAGAGCTTGCCCGGCAGCGAAGCGGTCTCCAGGAGGCCCTTGCGACGGGTCAGGTCGCGGGCCTTGCGGGCCGCCACGCGCGCGGTGGCCGCCTGGATGGCCTTGCGGATGATGTCCGTGGCCTCGTTCGGGTTCCGGTCGAGCCAGTCGTTGAGGTGCTCGTAGACGACCTTCTGGACGAAGGTCTTCGCCTCGGTGTTGCCCAGCTTGGTCTTCGTCTGGCCCTCGAACTGCGGCTCGCTCAGCTTGATCGAGATGATCGCGGTCAGACCCTCGCGGATGTCGTCACCCGTGAGGTTGTCGTCCTTCTCGCGGAGCAGCTTCTTCTCGCGCGCGTACTTGTTGATGAGCGAGGTCATCGCCGCGCGGAAGCCCTCTTCGTGGGTGCCACCCTCGTGCGTGTGGATCACGTTCGCGAAGGAGTAGACGCCCTCGCTGTAGCTCGAGTTCCACTGCATCGCGACCTCGACGGACAGGAGCTTGTCCTTGTCCTCGGCCTCGATGTCGATCACGGAGGGGTGGACGACCTCGCCCTTGCGGGAGTTGAGGTACTTCACGAAGTCGACGATGCCGCCTTCGTAGTGGTACGAGACCGAGCGCGGCTCGAAGGCGGTGTCGTCGCCCGCCTCGTTCGTGTCCGCGCCGGCCGTGGCCTTGGCCGACTCACGCTCGTCCGTGAGGTTGATCTTGAGGCCCTTGTTGAGGAAGGCCATCTCCTGGAAGCGCCGCGAGAGCGTCTCGAAGGAGTACTCGGTGGTCTCGA
This sequence comes from Streptomyces sp. SDT5-1, assembly GCF_052245995.1. Taxonomy (NCBI): domain Bacteria; kingdom Bacillati; phylum Actinomycetota; class Actinomycetes; order Kitasatosporales; family Streptomycetaceae; genus Streptomyces; species Streptomyces sp. SDT5-1. Next base: position 4,351,312 of record NZ_CM125963.1, read on the forward strand.
AGATGTCGCCGTCGGCCCAGAACGTGACCGAGGTGCCGGTCTCGTCGGTGGCCTCGTGCTTGGCCAGCGGGGCCGTCGGAACGCCCGCCTTGTACTCCTGCGTCCAGCGGTATCCCTCGGTCTTGATCTCGACCGAGACCTTCGTGGACAGCGCGTTGACGACGGAGACGCCCACGCCGTGCAGACCACCGGAGACGGCGTAGCCGCCGCCTCCGAACTTGCCGCCCGCGTGCAGGACGGTCAGCACGACCTCGACGGCGGGCTTGCCCTCGGACGGGATGATGCCCACGGGGATGCCACGGCCGTTGTCGACGACGCGGACGCCGCCGTCCGGCAGGATCGTGACGTCGATCGTGTCCGCGTGACCGGCGAGGGCCTCGTCGACGGAGTTGTCGACGACCTCCTGCACCATGTGGTGAAGGCCACGCTCACCGGTCGAGCCGATGTACATGCCGGGTCGCTTGCGGACCGCGTCCAGCCCTTCGAGGACGGTGATCGCACTGGCGTCGTACGAGGCCTCTGTGGCCTCGACGTGCTCTTCGGCGTCGGTGGACGGGATGTTCTCGTTGGGGTTGCCGGAATCGGCCACGAAGCGCCCTTTCTGGCACAGCACAAGCCAAGCTCCCGGTTGGTGGCCGGAGCGGCTGCGGCGTGTTTGTTCGGTAAGCCCTGATCAGCGTTGCTCGGTGCGTCCCACAAGTGGGGCGGGATTGTCTCCCAGTGTACCGGTAGCTCGGACATAGATGGGGGTTTGGCGGTGCCTGAGTCCTCATGTGCCGCCCTCAACCGGGATCGGCCGACTCCCCCTATGCGGAGCGGGGCTCCAAGAGGCTCACAGCGGCACTCAGCGCTTCGGGGTGTGAACCACCAGCTACGGCGGCTGACGGCCTCACCCGTAGGTGTCGCCGTGGCCCGTGCTTCCGGGGGCGCGCAGGGGGCCGTAGCGGCGCGGGCCACCACCGGGATTCTTGATGTCGATGCGCCGCACGGTGCCGTGCCCGAGGTCCTCGTTCAGGCGTCTGACCAGCTGCGGAGCCAGCATCCGGACCTGCGTCGCCCAGGCCGTCGAGTCGCACTGCACGACCAGGACGCGCTCGTCCTCGTCGTACTTCTGCGGCACACAGTGCTTGGCGAGGTCCTCGCCGACGATCTGCGGCCAGCGCCCCATGACGCCGCCCACCGCGGCCGGCGTCTCCCAGCCGCGCTCGGTGATCAGCCGGTTGATGGCCGAGCCGAGGCCCATCGGGTCCCGCCCGTCCGAGCGCGCTCCGGACCGCAGTCCGCCGCCGCGCCGCGCCTGCTTCTTCTGCTGGGCCGAGTCACCACGCGCGCGTGCGGCCTCTTTCGCCGCGCGGAGGGCGACGCGGGCGAGGTCGACACCTGAAGGTTCGGGACCGCCTTTTGGTTCCCCCGGGCCCTTCGCACCTTCGGGGGATTCTCCGGCGCTCACAGCCGCTCCACGGTTCCGTCCGACACCGCGTAGCGGGTACCGGCCAGCACATCCGGTACGTCGTCGTCGACAGCGGCCGTGACGAGGACCTGCTCGCCCGGTGCCACGAGCTCCGCAAGGCGCTCCCTGCGCCGCGCGTCCAGCTCGGCGAACACGTCGTCGAGGACGAGCACCGGCTCGTTCCCCTCGGCGCGCAGCAGGTCGTACGAGGCGAGGCGCAGCGCCAGCGCGTACGACCAGGACTCGCCGTGGGACGCGTACCCCTTGGCGGGCAGCTGGCCGAGCTTGAGGACCAGGTCGTCGCGGTGCGGGCCGACCAGCGTGACGCCCCGCTCGATCTCCTGCTTGCGCGCCCCTTCGAGCGCCGCGAGCAACTGCTCGTACAGCTCCTCGCGCGCGTGCCCGACGACCTCGGGGGACGAGGGCTTGTACTCCAGGGCGATCGGGCCGCCGCCGGGCGCCAGCTGCTCGTACGCCTTGTCGGCCAGTGGCTGCAGCGCGGCGATCAGGTCGAGCCGCTGCGCGAGCAGCTCCGCGCCCGCGCGCGCGATGTGCTGGTCCCACACATCGAGCGTCGACAGGTCCATGGCGCGCCCGCCGTGCCGCCGCGCGAGCGCCGCGGACTTCAGGAGCGTGTTGCGCTGCTTGAGGACGCGGTCGTAGTCGGAGCGCACGCCCGCCATCCGCGGCGAACGCGCGGTCACCAGGTCGTCGAGGAAGCGCCGACGCTCCCCGGGGTCGCCCTTGACCAGGGCGAGGTCCTCGGGCGCGAACAGCACGGTCCGTACGATGCCCAGCACGTCACGCGGTCTGACCTGCGAGGACCTGTTGATGCGGGCGCGATTGGCCTTGCCGGGGTTCAGCTCGAGCTCGACGAGCTGCTGGCGCTCGCCCTGCCGCACCTGCGCCCTGATCACGGCACGCTCGGCGCCCATCCGCACCAGCGGGGCGTCCGAGGAGACGCGGTGGCTGCCGAGCGTGGCCAGGTATCCGACGGCCTCGACGAGGTTCGTCTTGCCCTGGCCGTTCGGGCCCACGAACGCGGTGACGCCCGAGTCGAGTGCGACCTCGGCCCGGGCGTACGAGCGGAAGTCGGCCAGCGACAGGTGCGTGACGTGCATGGTCGTGGGCCGACCTCCCCCAGAGTTCTGAACAGCGGTTTTCTACAGGTGTTTCTACAGGTGTGGATTACTTCTTCTCGACGGCGTGGCCGCCGAACTGGTTGCGCAGAGCGGCGATCATCTTCATCTGCGGGGAGTCCTCCTGGCGGGAGGAGAAGCGGGCGAAGAGCGAGGCCGTGATCGCGGGCAGCGGCACCGCGTTGTCGATGGCCGCCTCGACGGTCCAGCGGCCCTCGCCGGAGTCCGCCGCGTAACCGCGCAGCTTGTCGAGGTGCTGGTCCTCGTCGAGCGCGTTGACGGCGAGGTCGAGCAGCCAGGAGCGGATGACCGTGCCCTCCTGCCAGGAGCGGAAGACCTCGCGGACGTTGTCCACGGAGTCGACCTTCTCCAGGAGCTCCCAGCCCTCGGCGTAGGCCTGCATCATGGCGTACTCGATGCCGTTGTGGACCATCTTCGCGAAGTGGCCCGCGCCCACCTTGCCGGCGTGCACGGAACCGAAGTCGCCCTCGGGCTTGAGGGCGTCGAAGACCGGCTGGACCTTCGCCACGTCGTCGGCGGAGCCGCCGTACATCAGCGCATAGCCGTTCTCGAGGCCCCAGACGCCGCCGGAGACACCGCAGTCGACGAAGCCGATGCCCTTGGCCGCCAGCTCCTCGGCGTGCTTCTCGTCGTCCGTCCAGCGCGAATTGCCGCCATCGACGACGACGTCGCCCTCGGAGAGCAGTTCCCCGAGTTCGTCGATCGTGGACTGGGTCGCGGCGCCGGCCGGAACCATCACCCACACCACGCGCGGGCCCTTGAGCTTGCCCACAAGCTCCTCGAGGCTGTGGACGTCCGCGAGGTCCGGGTTGCGGTCGTAGCCGTAGACGGTGTGGCCCGCGCGGCGGATGCGCTCGCGCATGTTGCCGCCCATCTTGCCGAGGCCGACGAGACCGAGCTCCATCAGTGGTTCCTTACGTTGCGACGAGGCATGAGGTGGTGCGAGGGCGGCACGGGAGCACGCGCGCGTGGCGTCCCGTACCTGGCTCCGAGCCTAAACCCGGACGGTCCCGCACACCTGTGGGCATAGCCGCTCGGGCGAACCCGAGCGGCTATGCCTCAGGGACCTCAGCCGGACAGCCGCACCGGCATGATCAGGTACTTGTACGCGTCGTCCGCCTCGGCATCCAGGGCCGGCTTGCCGGAGAGCAGCGCCGGCTTGGTGGACGTCGTGAACGACAGCTGAGCGACCGGGGAGTCGATGGCGCTCAGGCCGTCGAGCAGGAAGGTCGGGTTGAAGGCGATCGAGATGTCGTCGCCCTCCAGCTGCGCGTCGACGCGCTCCACAGCCTGTGCGTCGTCGCTGGAACCGGCCTCCAGGATGAGCACGCCCTGCTCGAAGCTGAGCCGCACCGGGGTGTTCCGCTCGGCGACGAGGGCCACACGCTTGACGGCCTCCACGAAGGGGGCGGTCTCGATGACGGCCACGGAGTTGAACTCCGTCGGGAACAGCGTGCGGTACTTCGGCAGGTCGCCTTCCAGGAGGCGGGTGGTGGTGCGGCGGCCCGCGCCCTCGAAGCCGATGAGGCCCTCGCCCGCGCCGGAGCCGGCGAGCGCCAGCGTGACCGTGTCGCCGCTCGTGAGCGCCTTGGCGGTGTCCAGGAGCGTCTTGGCGGGCACCAGGGCGACCGCGGAGGCCTCCGGGTCCTCCGGCTTCCACAGGAACTCGCGGACCGCGAAGCGGTAGCGGTCGGTGGACGCCAGCGTCACCGTGTCGCCCTCGATCTCGATGCGCACACCGGTGAGGACGGGCAGCGTGTCGTCGCGGCCGGCCGCGATGGCGACCTGGGAGGCGGCGGCGGCGAAGACCTCACCCGGGACGGTGCCCGTGGCGGTCGGCATCTGCGGCAGCGCCGGGTACTCCTCCACAGGAAGGGTGTGGAGTGTGAATCGCGAGGAGCCGCAGACCACGGTCGCTCGTACACCGTCTGTGGAGATCTCCACCGGACGGTTGGGCAGAGCGCGGCAGATGTCGGCGAGCAGGCGGCCGGAGACGAGCACCGTGCCCTCCTCGTCGACCTCCGCGTCCACCGATACGCGTGCCGAGACCTCGTAGTCGAAGCTCGACAGGCTGAGTGCGCCCTCCTCGGCCTTCAGCAGAAGGCCCGCGAGGACGGGCGCAGGCGGTCGTGCCGGAAGGCTGCGCGCCGCCCAGGCCACCGCCTCCGCGAGTACGTCGCGTTCCACCCGGATCTTCACTTAAGCCGCCTCCTGCTGTTGCTGGCTGCTCTCGCCCTGCTTGGTCTTCGGTCTGCCGTCTGCATCGGCAGACGTGGTGTCGCTCGGCCCACAGATGGGGAGAACACCGGGGAACAGTCTGACGCACGGCACTGACAGTCGTTGCCCGCCTCGGTCAAGTCGCGCAGAACCGAGGCCGAGGGTCCGAGACCGAGTTGTGCACAGCACCCTCTTCGAAACGAATTCCCAGCTCTAACTAGTTGGGGGTAGTAGTAGGGGCTGTGGAAAGCGTGGATAACCGCTTAAGCGCAGGTCAGAGGCGGTTTTTTGTCCACTGCGGCTGTGGGCCGAGGCGGTGGACAACCGGCGCTCACTGTGGACGGCCGAAAGTTCTGCACACCCGATGCACAGGCTGGGCCGACTTCTCCCCAGCGCCGTCCCCAGCTTTACCCCGGTTCTCCCCAGCCCAACCGACCACCTTGGTGTGACGCCTTTCACTCGCGGAGGTGAGCTGGCGCGTTGCGTTGCCGAACAGTGGACAGCTGTGTGGAGAAGCTCTTGATCACTGTGCACAACGGCCGCGAGCCTGTGGGTTGCCGGTGGACAACGTCATGCACAGCCTGTGGAAGAAAAATCGGTCCACAGTCTGTGGAGATCACTTTTCCACGAATCCACAGGCCGCTGACCTGGACTGATGCCCTGTTACCGGGGGTGGCTGTGGATCCAGTCTGGACAACTTTCCAGTCCCCAGGGTGTGGATCGCAAAAACCCGGCAGATCTGTGGAGAACGCCCGTAACTCGGCCGCGAATCGAACAGGGGCGGAGCGCCGGGCATCGCGCCGGCGGCGCGCGGGCAACAAGAAGGGCGCTCCGGGAGTCCTTCCCGAAGCGCCCTGAAGCGCTCAGCGGCCCGCAACGGGCCTGCTGTCAGCCGTTCTTGATGCGGTTGGTGAGCTCGGTGACCTGGTTGTAGATGGAGCGCCGCTCGGCCATCAGCGCGCGGATCTTGCGGTCCGCGTGCATCACGGTCGTGTGGTCGCGGCCGCCGAACTGCGCGCCGATCTTCGGCAGGGACAGGTCCGTGAGCTCACGGCACAGGTACATCGCGATCTGGCGGGCCGTCACGAGCACACGGCTGCGCGAGGATCCGCAGAGGTCCTCCACCGTGAGGCCGAAGTAGTCCGCGGTCGCCGCCATGATGGCCGACGCCGTGATCTCGGGCGCCGCGTCCTCGCCGCCGGGGATCAGGTCCTTGAGGACGATCTCCGTCAGACCCAGGTCCACAGGCTGTCGATTGAGCGACGCGAACGCCGTGACGCGGATCAACGCCCCTTCCAGCTCACGGATGTTGCGCGAGATGCGGGACGCGATGAACTCGAGCACCTCCGGAGGCGCATTGAGCTGCTCCTGCACTGCCTTCTTACGAAGGATGGCGATACGCGTCTCCAGCTCGGGCGGCTGGACGTCCGTGATCAGACCCCACTCGAACCGGTTCCGCAGCCGGTCCTCCAGGGTCACCAGCTGCTTGGGCGGCCGGTCGCTGGAGAGCACGATCTGCTTGTTCGCGTTGTGGAGCGTGTTGAAGGTGTGGAAGAACTCCTCCTGCGTCGACTCCTTGTCCGCGAGGAACTGGATGTCGTCGACCAGAAGGATGTCCATCTCGCGGTACCGCTTGCGGAAGGAGTCGCCCTTGCCGTCGCGGATCGAGTTGATGAACTCGTTGGTGAACTCCTCGGAGCTCACGTACCGCACGCGCGTGCCCGGGTAGAGACTGCGCGCGTAGTGCCCGATGGCGTGCAGCAGGTGCGTCTTGCCGAGGCCCGACTCCCCGTAGATGAACAGGGGGTTGTACGCCTTGGCGGGGGCCTCGGCGACGGCGACCGCGGCCGCGTGCGCGAAGCGGTTCGACGCGCCGATGACGAACGTGTCGAAGAGGTACTTGGGGTTCAGGCGAGCCGTCGGCTCACCGGGACCGGTCGCCGGCGCGGGCTGCGCGGCCAGCGGTCCGGGCGCGCCACTGGGCACACCACGATTGCCGGGGCCTCCGGGGCCGTGCGCGCCGTCCTGGGGCGGACGACCGCCCATCGCGGGCTTGCCGGGGCCGGGCTCGCGCCGCTGCGGCCGCTCGCGCGAGGGCTCGTAGGAACCGCGCTCCTCGTAGGACGACCGCTCCTCATAAGAAGAGCGGTCCTCGTACGAACGGTCTTCGTAGGGGCGCTCTTCATAAGAGGGGCGCTCTTCGTAGGAAGGACGCTCTTCATAAGAAGAGGACTCGTAAGAAGAGGAGCGGTCCTCGTAGGACGGGCGACCGTCCGGCTTCTGCTCGTACGGAGCGCGCTCCGGCTGCTGGTCGTAGCGGCCGCGCTCGGGCTCGTACGGCTGTTGCTGCTGCTCGTACGGGGGCCTCTCCTGCTGCCGGTAGTCGTGCTGCGGCTGCTGGGCGGGCGGGCCGTACGGATCGCGCTCCGGGAAGCCGAGCCGGGGCTGCTGCCAGTTGTAGTCGTCCTGCTGCGTGCGCGGCCAGGCGCCCGGCTCGGGGCGCTGGTAGTCCGGGTACGCGGGGCGCGCGGTCGGGAGCTGGTCGGGGCGGGGCGCCTGGGGCTGCTCGTACGCGTCCCGGTTGTCGTAGGACGTCTCGCGGTTCTCGTAGGGGGCCGCCTCACGGCTCTCGTACGGGGTCTCGCGGTTGTCGTACGGAGCCTCACGGTTCTCGTACGGGGTCTGCGCGGGCGCGGGCGCGGGCGCAGGGGCAGGTGCGGGGGCGGGCGGCTCGCCCACGGAGTCGTCGACGGTGATCGCGATCCGGATGGGGCGGCCGCACTCGCGGCTGAGGGTCTCGCTGACGACCGGGGCCAGGCGTCCCTCCAGTACGCCCTTGGCGAATTCGTTCGGCACGGCGAGCAGCGCGGTGTCGGCGACGAGCGCCAGCGGCTGGCATCGTCGGATCCAGTGCTCGTCCTTCGTCTCGACGCCCTGCCCGCGGCCTTCCCCGAGGAGTTGCTCCAGAACTCGTGGCCACACTGCGGCAAGATCGGCAGGTACGTCAGCCACAGGGCACGCTCTCTCGCTGGTCCCACGAACGTGTGATTCCTGGGACGGATCGGGAAGAAAATCGGGTGGGGCGGTGAGAAGGGAACGAATCGGAGTTCAGCCACGGTAGTCAGCGCGACCGCTGCGGTTCAAGTTGTTGTCCCCAGCCTGTGGACAGTGTCCCCCGCATGACGTCGGTTTGACCGGATGGCGTAGCCGCGCGTACCGTAACCAGGTCGAGTTGTCGATGGCTGCTGCCGCCTGCCTCCGATGGGCAAGGTCACGATCCACAGTTCTTGCGGGCCGTGTAGCGGTGCACTCGGGCGTATTCGCGAGCTACTCGTGGGCGCACGGTGACAGCCAGGCGATGTCCCGCCACCACACGTTTTTCAGGAGCCCCCGAGTGAGCAAGCGCACCTTCCAGCCGAACAACCGCCGTCGCGCCAAGACCCACGGCTTCCGCCTGCGCATGCGCACCCGCGCCGGCCGCGCGATTCTCGCGTCCCGCCGTGGCAAGGGTCGCGCCCGCCTGTCCGCCTGATCGCGGAACAGGTCATGACGTGCTGCCTACCGAGTATCGGCTGAGGCGGCGCGAAGACTTCGCGACCGCGGTACGCCGAGGACGCCGGGCCGGACGCCCGCTTCTCGTCGTCCATCTACGCAGCGGTTCAACGGACCCGCACGCGCCCAGGGAGACCCTCTCCCCGCCGCGTGCGGGTTTCGTCGTGAGCAAGGCCGTGGGTGGCGCCGTCGTACGGAACGCGGTGAAGCGCAGGCTTCGCCACCTCATGCGCGACCGGGTGACTCTGTTGCCCCCAGGTAGCCTGGTAGTCGTACGCGCGTTGCCCGGAGCGGGTGACGCGACCCACGCACAGCTGGCCCGAGACCTGGATGCCGCCCTTCAGCGGCTGCTGGGAGGGGGCGCGCGATGAAGTACCCACTGCTCGCCTTGATCAAGATCTACCAGTGGACCATCAGTCCGCTGCTCGGTCCGGTGTGCAAGTACTACCCGTCGTGTTCCCACTACGGCTTCACCGCCATCGACCGGCACGGGGCAATCAAGGGAACAGCACTCACCGCCTGGCGGATCCTTCGGTGCAATCCGTGGTCCCTGGGCGGCGTCGACCACGTTCCGCCACGCAAGCGTCCGCGCTGGCACGAGATGCTGCGCGAGGCATGGCGCGGGGACAAACACACGGCCCCCGCCGTTGAGGGCGACAGCCCCTCTGCACAGGACAATAAGTCCGGAGCGACTTCGCCCAACGCCCAAGGAGCCTGATCAGGGACATGATTTCCGATATCGTCAACGCGATTTCCGGCGTTTTCGCGTTCCTCACGACGCCTGTGTCGTGGGTCATCGTCCAGTTCCACAAGGTCTACGGGGCGATCTTCGGCCCTGATACCGGGTGGGCCTGGGGCCTGTCGATCGTGTCCCTGGTGGTCCTGATCCGGATCTGCCTGATCCCGCTCTTCGTGAAGCAGATCAAGGCGACCCGGAACATGCAGCTGCTCCAGCCTCAGATGAAGGCCATCCAGGAGCGCTACAAGAACGACAAGCAGCGCCAGTCCGAAGAGATGATGAAGCTGTACAAGGAGACGGGTACCAACCCGCTCTCCTCGTGCCTTCCGATTCTCGTCCAGTCGCCGTTCTTCTTCGCCCTGTACCACGTGCTCGCGGCCATCGCCGAGGGCGAGCCCAAGGGCGTCATCACCCAGTCGCTGCTGGACAGCGCCCAGAAGGCGCACATCTTCGGTGCCCCGCTCGCTGCCAAGTTCACGGACAGCGCCGCCGAGGTCCAGGCCATGGGCGCCTCGCTGACCGACGTCCGCGTGGTCACCGCGGTCATGATCATCATGATGTCGGCGTCGCAGTTCTACACGCAGCGCCAGCTGATGACGAAGAACGTCGACCTGACGGTGAAGACGCCGTTCATGCAGCAGCAGAAGATGCTGATGTACGTCTTCCCGCTGATCTTCCTCTTCATGGGCATCAACTTCCCCGTCGGTGTCCTCGTCTACTGGCTGACCACCAACGTGTGGACCATGGGCCAGCAGATGTACGTGATCAACCGGAACCCCACCCCGGGCTCCAAGGCCCAGGCCAAGATGCTCGAGGGGCTTCAGAAGCACGTCGTCGAGCACGGCGCCACCCGCAGCAAGCGCGAGAAGAACATCGTCAAGGCGATCGTCGCCAAGGGCCGCGACCGCAACGAGTACGAGCGCAAGTTCATCAACGGCCTGAGCAAGGCCGGTCTCGCCGCACAGGCCGACGGCACCGTGGCCAAGGGCACCTCCTCGGAGGAGCTCGACGAGGACGGTCTGCCGAAGAGCGCCCCGAAGCGCCAGCAGCCCAAGCGCCAGTCCAAGTCGCAGCGCCAGTCCGGCGGTGCGGCGGGCACGGCGAAGGCCGACTCCACCGCCTCCTCGGACTCGGGCAAGACGTCGCTGGAGAAGGAGGACGGGCCGCAGGACGCCAAGCCGAAGGGCCAGTCCAAGCAGTCCGGTGGCGCCAAGCCGGCGGGCAGCTCGCAGCAGCGCAGCAAGGCCAAGTCCGGACAGCGCAAGGGCGGGCCGCAGCGGCCGAAGTCCTCGTCCAAGAAGTAAGACCTCGACGTTAGACGTTGGCGCAAGCCTTGACGCAAGAAGGAGCCCATCCCGTGACGGAAGGCACCACCTCCGCCGCTGCCGAGGGTGGCGACACCCTGACCCGCCTCGAGCAGGAGGGTGAGATCGCCGCGGACTACCTCGAGGGTCTGCTGGACATCGCCGACCTCGACGGCGACATCGACATGGACGTCGAGGCCGACCGGGCCGCAGTCTCCATCGTCAGCGACGTGAGCAGTCGTGATCTGCAGAAGCTGGTCGGCCGCGACGGAGAGGTCCTCGAGGCGCTCCAGGAGCTGACCCGCCTCGCGGTGCACCGTGAGACCGGTGACCGCAGCCGCCTGATGCTGGACATCGCCGGCTACCGCGCCAAGAAGCGCGCCGAGCTCACCGAGCAGGGCGCCAAGGCCGCGGCCGAGGTGAAGAGCACCGGGGAACCGGTCAGGATGAACCCGATGACGCCCTTCGAGCGCAAGGTCGTGCACGACGCCATCAAGGCGGCCGGCCTGCGCAGTGAGTCCGAGGGCGAGGAGCCGCAGCGCTTCGTCGTCGTGCTTCCTGCCTGATCGGCAGCACGTCGCCTTCCGGCCCCGTCTGTTTCGCAGGCGGGGCCGATCTTTGTCAGCCTGTTAATCAGCCACTCACTGCGTAGCGCGGTATGGAAGGACGGTCCCCGTGACGGAGGCAGCAGAACTCCCCCCGGCCCCGGAGCAGGCCCGGGCGGTATTCGGCGAGCGCTTCCCGGACGCGGTCCGGTACGCGGAGCTTCTCGCCGACGCGGGAGTGCAGCGCGGCCTCATCGGGCCCCGCGAGGTGCCGCGTCTGTGGGAGCGGCACATCCTGAACTGCGCCGTGCTCTCCGAGGTGGTCCCCGAGGGCGTCACCGTGTGCGACGTCGGTTCGGGCGCGGGCCTGCCGGGCATTCCGCTCGCCCTGGTCCGCCCCGACCTCAAGATCACCCTGCTGGAGCCGCTGCTCCGCCGCACGACCTTCCTCACCGAGGTCGTCGAGCTGCTCGGGCTCGACCATGTGACCGTGGTGCGCGGCCGCGCCGAGGAGGTCCTCGGCAAGCTGACCCCCGTGCACGTCGTCACCGCTCGCGCCGTCGCCCCGCTGGACCGGCTGGCCGCGTGGGGCGTCCCGCTGCTGCGGCCGTACGGCGAGATGCTGGCGCTCAAGGGCGACACCGCCGAGGAGGAGCTGAAGAACGCCGCCACCGCCCTGAGCAAGCTCGGTGCCGTGGAGACCTCCGTGCTGCACGTGGGCGAGGGCGTCGTCGACCCCCTCTCCACCGTCGTACGCGTCGAGGTCGGGGAGAGCCCCGGCGGCGTGCGCTTCGCGGCGAAGCGCGCCAAGGCGGCCCGCACGGGGCGTGCGCGCCGCAGGCGTTGACGCTCAGCAGTACTCCACAAAAGCTGTCTGACGTACGTATCTCGGGGTGTCGCGCGGGACTGCATCGGGTCGCGGTGCATCGTGTTTCACGTGAAACGTCGCTCACTGCTGCAGGGCATCATCAGTCGCGGCCGCGCGGCGGCCGCTCCGCGCGACCGAAAACCCCTCGGGTCCCTCGATACGGGCACGGAGTTGTCCACAGAAGGGGATTCGCCCACAGAAGCACGGGCCTCGCTGGTTCTTGACCCCGAAGGCATGGGAGGCTCTGTTCATTGCGAGCCTGAAGTCGAGGAGAGTGAATCCTTGCGGTCCGACGCCAACATCGCGGGACCGATGACCGATCCGGTCCCCGGTCCCCGTACCGAGTCGGCGGGGGAGGATGTTTCACGTGAAACGCCGCCCCCGATGGACGACACACCCATCGGTCGCGCTGCCCAACTGGCAGTAGAAGCTCTCGGTCGCGCGGGCGAGGGCCTGCCACGCCCCGAGCAGACCCGCGTCATGGTGGTGGCCAACCAGAAGGGCGGGGTCGGCAAGACCACGACCACGGTCAACCTTGCCGCGTCGCTTGCGCTGCACGGCGCACGCGTCCTGGTGGTGGACCTGGACCCACAGGGCAACGCCTCCACGGCTCTGGGCGTCGATCACCACGCCGAAGTGCCCTCTGTCTACGACGTGTTGGTCGACAGCAGGCCGCTCTCCGAAGTCGTCCAGCCCGTCCCCGACGTCGAAGGCCTCTTCTGCGCCCCGGCCACCATCGATCTCGCCGGTGCGGAGATCGAGCTGGTCTCTCTGGTCGCACGCGAGAGCCGACTGCAGCGCGCCATCCAGGCGTACGAGCAGCCGCTGGACTACATCCTCATCGACTGCCCGCCGTCGCTCGGTCTTCTGACGATCAACGCTCTGGTCGCCGGCGCGGAAGTGCTGATCCCGATCCAGTGCGAGTACTACGCGCTGGAGGGCCTCGGCCAGCTGCTGCGCAACGTGGACCTCGTGCGCGGGCACCTCAACCCCTCCCTGCACGTCTCCACGATCCTCCTGACGATGTACGACGGACGGACCCGGCTGGCTTCCCAGGTCGCCGACGAAGTCCGCAACCACTTCGGCAATGAGGTTCTGCGGACGAGCATCCCGCGCTCGGTGCGTATCTCGGAGGCGCCGAGCTACGGGCAGACGGTGTTGACCTACGATCCAGGGTCGAGCGGCGCTCTCTCCTACCTCGAAGCGGCCCGAGAGATGGCGCTGCGGGGAGTCGGGATCCACTACGACGCCCAGAACGCCCACACGGGCACTCAACTTGACCAGCAAAGTACGTCGGAGGGGATTCAGTGAGCGAGCGACGGAGGGGACTTGGCCGAGGACTCGGCGCGCTGATCCCGGCTGCCCCCACACCAGAGAAGTCCGCCCCGGCGTCCCAGTCGGGAGGACCGTCGACGTCCCCCGCCTCGGTGCCGGTGCTGACGACCGAGCGCGGAGTGGCGGCCGCCAAGGTGGCCGCGCTCTCGCAGCCGCCTGTTTCACGGGAAACCGAGGAGCCGGCGAGCACGCCGACCGACGACTTCGAGCGTCCGGCGGGAGCGCACTTCGCGGAGCTGCCGCTCGACGCGATCACGCCCAACCCGCGTCAGCCCCGTGAGGTGTTCGACGAGGACGCCCTCGCCGAGCTGATCACGTCCATCAAGGAAGTCGGGCTTCTCCAGCCCGTCGTCGTGCGCCAGGTGGGCGCGGGCAACTTCGAGCTCATCATGGGCGAGCGGCGCTGGAGGGCCTGCCGGGAGGCGGGGCTCGAGCGCATCCCGGCCATTGTGCGGGCCACGGAAGACGAGAAGCTCCTTCTCGACGCCCTGCTGGAGAACCTGCACCGTGCGCAGCTGAACCCGCTGGAAGAGGCCGCGGCCTACGACCAGCTGCTCAAGGACTTCAACTGCACCCACGACCAGCTCGCCGACCGCATCGGCCGGTCCCGTCCGCAGGTGTCCAACACCCTGCGGCTGCTGAAGCTCTCCCCGGCCGTCCAGCGCCGGGTGGCCGCAGGGGTGCTGTCGGCGGGCCACGCGCGTGCGCTGCTCTCCGTCGAGGACTCGGAGGAGCAGGACCGGCTGGCCCACCGCATCGTCGCCGAAGGGCTCTCGGTGCGGGCCGTCGAGGAGATCGTGACCCTCATGGGTTCCGGTCCCAAGAGCAGCTCGCGGGCCAAGGGGCCGCGGGCCGGCGCCCGGGTCTCCCCGGCGCTGAGCGAACTGGCCACGCGGCTCTCCGACCGCTTCGAGACCCGGGTGAAGGTCGACCTGGGCCAGAAGAAGGGCAAGATTGTCGTCGAATTCGCCTCGATGGACGACCTGTCGCGCATCCTCGGCTCCCTCGCTCCCGGCGAGGGACCGGTGCTCCAGAACGGACTCCCGGACGAGACCGAGGGCGACGAGCAGGACTGATCACCGCCGCGCCGTGAGCAGAGCGGACCGTGTCCGGCATGTACCGGAACACGGTCCGCTCTTTGCTTTTCCACGGTATCGAGTGCATCGCATCGTGGTTACGATGCGACGGGAAGAGCGCATCCACCCGGCGGCACCTCATACAGGAGGCGGGTCATGCGATCGGTGAGTCGCACCGGACTGATGACCGCAGGTCTCGGCCTTGGCGCGGTCGGCGGATTCGTCGGCAGCCTGCTCAGGGAACGGAGCGCTCTGACGGCCGCCCGCGCAGCGGCGGGCGAAGGAAGCGAGGAACTGCCTTCATGGGGCGTCGGCTCGTACCGCTCACGCTGGACAACCTTCCGGACCTCCCCAAGCGCTGCCGTTCATGTGTCTTCTGGGAGCTGGACCCGGTCAGCGGCCAGGCCGCGGTAAAGGCGGGCACGTCCGAACTGGAGAAGGAGTCGTGGATCTCCGCCGTCCTGCTGGAGTGGGGCTCCTGCGGACGCGTCGTCTACGTGGATGACCTCCCGGTCGGCTACGTGCTCTACGCGCCTCCCGCGTATGTGCCGCGCTCCACCGCCTTTCCGACGAGCCCGGTGTCCCCCGACGCCGTTCAGCTCATGACGGCCTGGATCCTGCCCGAGTACCAGGGACAGGGACTGGGGCGGGTCATCGTGCAGACCGTGGCGAAGGATCTGCTGCGGCGGGGCTTCAAGGCGATCGAGGCCTTCGGGGACGCCCGGTGGAAGGGGCCCGCCTGTCTGCTGCCCGCGGACCATCTGCTGGCGGTCGGCTTCAAGACCGTGCGACCGCATCCCTCGTATCCGCGGATGCGTCTGGAACTGCGGACGACGCTGTCCTGGAAGGAAGACGTCGAGATGGCCCTGGACCGGCTTCTGGGGGCCGTACAGAAGGAACCGGCACTCCGTCCGCTGTGACGGGCCGACGGGCCCTCAAACGGAAGCGGGCCGATCCCCGGAGGGATCGGCCCGCTTCCATGTTTCACGTGAAACACGTGCCGTCGGTGAGACGGCGTCGCCTGATTACTCGGCGATGAAGTCCTCGAGGTCGCGCACGATGGCGGCCTTGGGCTTGGCACCGACGATGGTCTTGGCGACCTCGCCACCCTGGTACACGTTCAGGGTCGGGATCGACATGACGCCGTACTTGGCGGCCGTGCCCGGGTTCTCGTCGATGTTGAGCTTGACGACCTCGATCTTGTCACCGTGCTCGGCGGCGATGGCCTCGAGGGACGGGGCGATCTGACGGCACGGGCCGCACCAGGCAGCCCAGAAGTCGACCAGCACGGGCTTGTCGCTCTTCAGGACGTCCTCGTCGAAGCTGGCGTCCGTGACGTTCTTCAGGTTGCCGGCCACAGCAGGCTCCTTCTTTCTTGGGGGAAATGCGTGAGTGGGAGTTCGGGTCAGACGCTGGCGGTCTGGGTCTTCTCGGGCTCGGCGGCCTCGCCGTCGGAGAGCGCGGCCAGGAAGCGCTCGGCGTCGAGGGCTGCGGAGCAGCCGGTGCCGGCCGCGGTGATCGCCTGGCGGTAGGTGTGGTCCACGACGTCACCGGCGCCGAAGACACCGGTCAGGTTCGTGCGCGTCGACGGGGCCTCGACCTTCAGGTAGCCCTCGTCGTCCAGCTCGAGCTGGCCCTTGAAGAGCTCCGTGCGCGGGTCGTGGCCGATCGCGATGAACAGGCCGGTGACCGGAAGCTCGGACGTCTCGCCGGTCTTCAGGTTGCGCAGCGTCAGGCCCTCGAGCTTCGGGTCGCCCTTGATCTCGGCGACCTCGCTGTCCCAGACGAACTTGATCTTCGGGTCGGCGAAGGCGCGCTCCTGCATCGCCTTCGAGGCGCGCAGGGTGTCGCGGCGGTGCACGATCGTCACGGACTTGGCGAAGCGCGACAGGAAGGTGGCCTCCTCCATCGCGGTGTCACCGCCGCCGATCACGGCGATGTCCTGGTCCTTGAAGAAGAACCCGTCGCAGGTCGCGCACCAGGAGACGCCGCGTCCGGAGAGCGCATCCTCGTTCGGGAGGCCGAGCTTGCGGTGCTGGGAGCCGGTGGTGACGATGACGGTCCTCGCGCGGTGCACGGTGCCCGCGGTGTCCGTCACGGTCTTGATCTCGCCGGTCAGATCGACGGCCACGACGTCGTCCGGGACCAGCTCGGCACCGAAGCGCTCGGCCTGGCCGCGCATGTTGTCCATGAGCTCGGGGCCCATGATGCCGTCCTGGAAACCGGGGAAGTTCTCGACCTCGGTCGTGTTCATCAGCGCGCCACCAGCGGTGACGGCACCCTCGAACACGAGCGGCTTCAGCGACGCGCGCGCGGTGTAGAGCGCCGCCGTATAGCCGGCGGGCCCGGAGCCGATGATGATCACGTTACGGACGTCGCTCACGGCTTGATTCCTCGTCTCTGCGGGACTGCTGCGTACTGCCAGGGGGAGGCCATTCGGAGGACTCTCACCCCACCCAACGGATCCTACGGGGCATGCATTCCCGACGTGCCCGGCCACACCTGACGAGTGGCCCCGGGCGTGCCTCAGCCGCGGTCGTAGGAGTGCTGGTACAGCAGTTTCCCCGTGGAGGCGGGCTTGCCGACACAGGAGGCGTCCACCACGAAGGCCGTGACCTGGTGAGCGGCATCGGTCTTGTGGGGCAGCACGACGAGGTAGGCCTTCTTCCCCTCGTAGGTGCCGGTCTCCGAGGCGATGGGGTCCTCGTTCCGGTGGGTGCCGAGCTGGACGCACGGCGGGACCGCGGGGGCCCGCTTCTCCATCGGAGCATTGGTGCCCTGCGCGCTGGGGCCCTTGTCCCGGGTGCCGAACGTCGAGGAGCCGAGCAGCTTCGTGACCTTCGTCTCCAGCGTGTCCTCGGCGAAGGTCGACGCGGCGTGGCTCTTGGTCGCGGTCGGCGTGCCTTCGTCGTCGGGCTGGATGAGCAGCGCCCCCACACCGACCGCGGTGACCGTCAGAACGGCGCCGAGGACGGCACCGGTGCGGCGCCGGGAGCGTCGGGCCTTGCGCCCGGGGCCGGTGGAGCCGTGCGGATGCCCGCCGGGCCGGTCGGCCGTGGCTGCGGACCCTGTTTCACGTGAAACAGGACTCGCGTCGAAAACGGCGCCCGCCTCACGGTCGAATTCGGCGGCCAGGGCCGCGTCGATCCGGTTCGCGACGTCATCGGGCATCCGGGGCGGTTCCGAGACGGCCCCGAGCGTGCCCCGGATCTCCTCCAGGGACGCGAGGACGTCGGCGCAGAGGGCGCAGCCGTCCAGATGCCGCTGGATGTCGTGCGTACGGGAAGGAGGAAGCAGGCCCTCGGCGAGTTCGGAGATCTCGGTGATCTCCGGGTGCTCCGCCGTGTCTGTCGTGGATGTCACGCTCGCCCACCTCCGCCCTTCACCGCGGCCGAATCGCCAGGTCCTGTTCCGTCACGAGGCCCCGCTGCGGGTGGGACGGATGTCCCCTGCGCCCGGTTCCGTCCCGGGGGCGGGTTCTCGCCATCGCCCCCGCCTCCGTTGTCCGCGCGGAGGTGCGTCAGCAGGGGGAGCAGCTTGGCCCGACCGCGTGCGCAGCGGCTCTTGACGGTGCCGGTGGGCACGTCGAGGATCCGGGCGGCCTCAGCCACCGGATAGCCCTGCATGTCGACGAGGACCAGGGCCGCGCGCTGATCGCCGGGCAGCACCGAGAGCGCCTCCAGAAGCTGGCGGTGCAGATCGCCGCGCTCGACCGGGGCCTCCGCCGACTCGTGCGGCTCCAGGAGCTGGTCCAGGCGGTCGGCGTCGTCCACGGGCGCGGTCTTGCGGGAGGCCATCTTGCGGGCGCGGTCCAGGCACGCGTTCACGGTGATGCGGTGCAGCCAGGTCGTCACCGCGGACTGGCCGCGGAAGGTGTGAGCGGCGCGGTAGGCGGAGACCAGCGCGTCCTGCACGGCGTCCGCGGCTTCCTCCCGGTCCCCCAGGGTGCGCAGGGCCACCGCCCAGAGCCGGTCCCTGTGACGTCGGACAAGTTCACCAAAGGCGTCTTTGTCGCCCGCCACATGACGGGAGAGGAGGTCCTGATCGCTTGCTCCGCCGTAGGCGTCGTGCACTCCCGAACCCCCTCCCCGTGACGCTTCGTGCCCGCTAGCCGGTGAACTCCACGTCGGTGATGCCCTGCTTGTAGCCGGCGCTGCTGTAGCCATCCTGGCCCGCGTGGGGCAGCGCGGTCAGCCAGACGAGCAGATAGCGCGTCTTGACCGGGTCCTTGGCCGCGATCTTCGCGGAGGTGGTGCTCGAATCCGTCTTGGACCCGATCTGCTTCAGACCGGACACCGAGCCGGGGTCGAGGGACGGCGAGGCGTACAGCGAGACCGTGGTGTGGTCGCCGCCGTAGCGGAGCCCTATTGAGGCCGCCGACACGTTCTTGGCCGAGCCGAGGTCGTAGACGATGCCGACGCCGGGCTTGATGACCATCTTCGGACCGTCGACGAAGGACTTGGTCCGCCAGTACGTCGACTTGCTGTCGTCGTAGGTCTTGTCGACGTCGGCCGGAGCCTGTGCATCGCCCTCGGCGACGAACTCCTTGGCGCTCTCGATGGAGAGCGGCTTGGCGTCGGGCTTGGCGCCCTTGTCGTTGTCCTCCGAGGTGTCCGTGGAGCCGGAGCTGCCCGGGTTGCCGCGGTCCATGAGGGCGTCCGCGAGCTGCCAGCTGCCCAGGCCGAGGGCCGCGATGAGCAGCGCGGACACGGCCCACTTGAGGGCCTTGCCGGTACGGCTCTGCAGTGGGGGCGGCGGAGTGGAGACGGGCTGCGTGGCGGCGGGCGCCGGGCGGCCGTAGTTCCCCTGCTGGTACGTGGTCCGCTGGTACTCGGGCGGCGCCGTGAAGGCGGGCTCCGGCGGGCGGATCTTCGGCATCTCGCCGATGGCCTTCACCAGGTCCTCCGGCGTGGTGCACGCCGGCTCCTGGCGGGAGGCGGTCGCCCCGTCGTTGGCCAGCGCGCGCATGGAGAGCTCCGCGAGCCCGCGGTGGACGCCGGCGCGCACCTGGTCGGGGGCGATGAGCCCGACGCCCTTGGGCAGCCCCGACAGGCCGTAGGCGTCGTCCTCGTACGGCCAGCGCTGCGTCAGGCAGGCGTAGAGGAGGGCGCCGATGGACTCGGTGTCGGTGCGCTGCGGGGTGTCGCTGGTGATGCCGCGCAGCGCCGCGTTCACGGCGAGGCCGCGGATGCGCCACTGCCCGGTGGAGGTGCGCAGCACGGCGCTCGGCGTCAGGCGCAGATGCGCGAGGCCCTCGCGGTGGGCGGCGGCCATGGCGTGGGAGACCTGGCTGACCATCTGGTACGCGTCGTGCGCCTCGAGCGGGCCGAGGGCGAGCAGCGCCGTCAGCTCCGTCGCGTCGGGCAGCCACTCGTGGACGACGTAGACGAGGTCGTTCTCCTCGACCGCGTCGAGGACCTGGACGAAGCGGGGGTCGCCGAGGAGGGCGGAGGAGCGGGCGGCGGCGAGGACCGAGCGGCCCCGCGGGTGATCGGCGGGGAGGATGTGCACGCCGACGGCGCGGCGGAGCTTCTCGTCCACCGCACGCCAGCTGCTGAAACCGTCCAGACGGGTGACGCACTCCTCGAGCCGGTAGCGTCTGGCGAGCTTGTGGCCGCTGTGCAAATCGGGCGGTGAGGCGGGCCCGGGGCTCAGATGCGTCCCCGTCTCCGCGGTGTCCGCGGCCTCCTCGCGCGCCGGCGCGTCCTGCTCCCCGGTATCGGCCACCCCGTCGGCCGTGGCCTGCTCCGCCTTGTCCGCCTTGGCGGTCAGCGGTTCGTCACCGCTGTTGTCGGCCACGTCGACGGCAGCCGTGCTCCGTTCCGCCACCGTCGTTCCTGCCTCCCCATCCGTTGCGCTCACTCCGACGCCAAAGCCAATTGTGCCCACAGTCCGGTGCTATGCACGACACGCGGTGACCGTCGATGGTTGCACGCACTTCCGGCCGACTCAGCGGCCGAGACGACCTCGGACCATACCGACCAGCGAATTCAGTTCTTCGATCCTCATCTTGCGGGCCGCCACGTAGAAGACCCCGAGCAGTGCCGCACTGCCCACGACCAGCGCCGCGATCGAGCCGAGCACACCGTGGCCGAGGGCTCGGGTGACCGCGTACCCGATTCCGCCGCCGATGACCGTCGCCGGCAGCGACGCGAGGCAGAGCCGGGCGTAGGTGCGCACGACGTGCGCGCCGTCCAGGTCGCCTCCGAGCCGGTTGCGCAGGCGCCGCCAGGCGACACCGACGCCGATCGCGTAGGCGATGCCGTACGAGAGTGCCATGCCGACCACGGCCCACTGGGCGGGCAGGATCAGGTAGCAGATGCCCGATGCGGCGGCGTTGACCGCGGCGACGATGACCGTGTTGTAGAAGGGCGTGCGCGTGTCCTCGTACGCGTAGAAGCCGCGCAGCACCACGTACTGCACGGAGTACGGGATGAGGCCGAGGCCGAAGGCCATGAGGATGTAGCCCATGGACTGGGCGGACTCGACGCCGCTGGAGCCGAAGAGCAGGGTGCACATCGGGACGCCGAGCGCCACGAACATGAACGAGATCGGCACGATCGCCACGGCCGAGGTGCGCAGACCCGACGAGATGTCGTCGCGGACCGCGCCCGGATCGCCGTCGTGGGCGGAGCGCGAGATGCGCGGCAGCAGCGCGGCCATGACCGACACGGTGATGATCGCCTGCGGCATGCCCCAGATCAGCTGCGCGTTCGAGTAGCCCATGATGCCGGTGCCGTCGACCGGCGACGCCTCGCCCGCCGCGGTGGCGAGCTGCGTGACGACCAGGACGCCCGCCTGGTTGGCGAGGACGAACAGGACGGTCCACTTGGCGAGCTTCACGGCCTTGCCCAGGCCGTGGCCCTTCCAGTCGAAGCGCAGGCGGAACCGGAAGCCGGTCTCGCGCAGGTACGGGATCATCGCGAGCGACTGCACGACGAGGCCGAGCAGGGTGCCGATGCCGAGGAGCCGGATGCCCTCGTCCGGGATGGTCGTGACGCCCATCTGCGATTCGGCCGCGGTCCCGTAGACCCAGATGAACAGGCCGAACGTGAAGATCATGACGATGTTGTTGAGGACCGGGGTCCACATCATCGCGCCGAACTTCCCGCGCGCGTTCAGGATCTGGCCCATCACCACGTGGATGCCCATGAAGAAGATCGTGGGCAGGCAGTAGCGGGCGAAGGCGATGCCGACGCTGTTGGCGTTCTCGTCGCTTGCCACCGTGTTCGACATCAGGTGGATCAGCACCGGTGCCGCGAAGACGACGATCGCGGTGATGGCCGCGAGCGCCACCATGACGAGGGTGAGCAGGCGGTTGGCGAAGGCCTCGCCGCCGTCCTCGTCCTCCTTCATGGCGCGCACCAGCTGCGGCACGAACACCGAGTTCAGGCCGCCGCCGACGGTCAGGATGTAGATCATCGTCGGCAGCGTGTAGGCCACGGACCACGTGTCACCGAGCAGCCCCGCGCCCAGCGCCGCGGTGATCACCATGGTGCGGACGAAGCCGGTGAGGCGGGAGACGAGCGTGCCCGCCGCCATCACCGCGCTCGACTTCAGAAGGCTGGAGGCGCGCCCGCCCTTCTTCGGCGCGGGCGCCGCAGCGGGGGTGGCCGCGGGGGGCGGCGGGGGCTGCGGAGGACCGAGCTGGGTCGTCGGGTTGTCGACGGGCTCGGCCGCCGGGCGACCGCCGCCGTTGCCCGGCTGCTGGTCGCGGTACAGGTGCGCGAAGGCGTCCGGCTCGTGGCGCTCCTCGGCGGAGTGCGTCACCAGGTCGTCCACGCCCACGAACTGCGTCGTACGGGCGTCGTCGCCGTACGGAAGATGCTGGGTGGGGCCCGCGGGCTCCGGCGCGGGCGTGTGCGCCCACACCCGGGGGTCGGGCTGGTGCTGCTGAGCGGGCGGCGGCGCGTACAGCGGCTGCTGGTCCTCGTACGTGCCCGGGGGCGGCGGCGGGTGCGCGGCGCGGTCGTACAGCGCCTCGGTCACCGGGTCCTGGGCGGTCAGATCGTGCGCCCGGTACGGATCCTGCTCGTAGGCGTCCTGAAGGTACGCGTCCTGCGGATACGCGTCGGGGGCAGGCTGCGGCGGCGGCACCTGCCCCTCGGGCTGTGGTGAACCGGCGTACGGCCGGCCGTCGCCCGAGGCGGAGCCGCCCGAGCCGTGGCCACGCTCACCGTCGTACGGCGCGTTCATGGTTACCCCACCTCATCGTCCCCGGCCCAGCGGCCCCGACATCGCTCAACGGTCCACTCTCTCACCCGTGCCCGACGGGGCCGTGCTTTCGGGAGCGGTGTCAGCCGTCGGGTCACTCGGCTGCTGCGGAACATCTGCCCGCGGGTCGGCCTCCGAGTCCCCGTCCGGCCCGTCGTCCGGTGTGTCGTCCGCCTCGCCCTCCGCGGCGGCGGTTCCGCCGTCGTCGGGAGTGTCGTCTGCGGGCTGCGCGGCGGCGGCGCGCTTGCGCTGCTGGTACATCCGGTACCCGGCCAGGACGAGCAGCAGGACACCGCCCGCGATGACGAGCATCACGGTCGGGGTGACCTCGGTGACGTCGACCTTGAAGGCGAGCGGGTCGCCGTACGGTTCGCCGTCCTGCGTGTAGAGCTGTGCGTGCACCCAGATCGGGCCCGTCGCCTTGGCCGTCGTCGTGAACTTCACGGACTGGCTGTGGCCGCTGGCGATCTTCACTTCCTGGTCCTGGAAGGTGTCGTCGCCGATCTTGAGACGGGTGCCGTTGCCGGACGTGAGGCGGAGCGTCAGATGATCGACGTCCTGCCACAGGTTGTTCTGCACGGACACCGGGATGGTCGCGCTGCGCCCGGAGAGCTTCACCTCGGACTTGTCGATCAGCCGCACCTGCTTGGTGAGCCCCGACAGATAGGAGGAGACGCCGTTCCGGAAGTTCTCACCGGCACGCGATTCGGTCCGCCACGACGTGGACATCTCCCGGTCCATCGCCCGGCCGAACGGCGTCACCACGCGGGACTGGTCGGTGAGGACGACCTTGAAGTTCTCGAGCTCGCGCTGGGTCGCCTGGATCTGCTCGAAGGCCGACCGCGGCAGCTCCTGCTTGCGCAGCGACGACGGGTACGAGCGCGGGACGCGCGTGGTGGCCCCGGCGTCGGGCTTCGCCTGCACGGCGTCCGTCAGCGTCTGGGACTGCGACCAGGTGCCGTCCTGCAGCGCGTGCAGCGCCTTGGCCATGGCCTGGGCCTGACTCGCCGTGGGCATCCGCTGCGGGGCCACGACGACGCTGCGCTGCTTGTCCGTCTGCATGTTCAGCATCAGCGACTGCGCCAGGAACCGCTGCACGGCGAGCGTGGAGTTCTCGGCGCCCGTCATGTCGCCCTGGAACGCCGTCGACAGCCGTCCGTCGGCGACCACGGCCGTGGCGCCGCCGCCGATCGGCCGTGCGGCGGACGGCGTGTACGACAGGCCGCCGGTCTCCGGGAAGTGGTCGCTGCGGGCGATGATCTTGTCGGCTCCCGCGGACGTGGCGACCTTGACGATGTCGCCGTCCACGGCGCCCTCGGCGGGCCACGCGTACGAGGTGTCCGGCTTCGTGTGCAGGATCGTCTGCACGGCGAGGTTGGCGGCGTCCGTGGCGTCCTTGAGGTGGCCGAGGGAGCCGGTGACCTTCGTGCCCGTGTGCGCGAGCGAGGCGAGGTCCGGGTCCGCGAACGGGAGCGTGACGACCTTCTGGCCCTGCACGGCGTTCTCCAGGTCGCTGAGCCACTGCTTGGCCGCCGCCTGGTCCCTGCCGGCCCTGACCTTTCCGTCGGGCCCCTTGACCTTGTACGACTCCGTCATGGCGTCGACCGAGGCCAGCAGGTCGGGGTCGACCACCCAGGTCACGTCGAGCTCGCTGCCGAGCGCCAGCATCTGCTGGAGGCGGCCGCCGGGGCCGATCTGCTTCGCCAGGTCGTTGTCGTCGAAGACCGGCGTCTGCTGCTCGTTGGCGCCCGTCTCGGCGGTGAGGTGCGAGTCGGAGATCAGCGGCCACAGGGCCGTCGTCTTCGTGCTCGTGTCCGCGTTGCCCGGCTGCCAGGGCAGGAACGTCCGCTGGATGCCGAGCGTGTGCTGGTACGGCTGGGCCGCGGTCTGCCCCATGAGGGCGACGCTGAGCTGATAGACGCCGTCGGCGCCGAGGTGCAGCGCCTTGACCGGCACGGACAGCGTGAAGTCCTGTGCGACACCGGGCGCCAACTTGGCGAATTTCTTTCCGTACTTGGCGGATACCTCATTGCCGTCGACGGCGCCGCCGGTGCTGTGCTTCGCCGCGTTGTCGACCGCCGTCCGGCCGTTGTAGGACGTGCCGACCCGCAATCCGACGTGGGCGTCGGTGACGGTCTGCTTGCCCTTGTTCGTCACCGTGCCCGTGACGCGGACGGTGTCGCCGTCCGTCGGCGCGCTGGGCGTGAGGGAGTTCACCGCGACGTCGACCGTGCTGGTGCCGGTCGGGGCGGAGGCGGCGGTGGCCTTGGTGGCGGCGCCGGCCGGCGCGGCGGCGGGCAGCAGCGGCAGCGACGCAAGAAGCGGCGCGGCCGCGAGCAGGGCTCCGGTGCGCCGCAGCATGCGCCGGGCAGGTGAGGGACTCACCGTTGGGAAGTCTGCCGCCTCGGCCACGTGGTCGTCCGTCCCTCGTCGTCGTCGGTGGTCGCAGATGTGTCCACGCATGGTAACGAGGAGCACTGTGGCTCAGTGCCACGGTCTGCCCGGGCTGATCGTGGGGCAAGAGTAGGGGGCCGTCCCTGCGCTCCGGTCGCGGGCCCGGCAAACGGTTCGGTTCGGGCCGCCCGGGCCACGTACCCTGTCCTGTTGTGCCGAACGCCAATGAAGACACCCCCACCGCCCTGAGCCAGGTGCAGCACCGCGCGGTCAGCGAGCTGCTGCGGGTCGCGCCCGCCGCGGACGACCTCGCCCGTCGATTCCAGGAGGCCGGGTTCTCTCTCGCCCTGGTCGGCGGTTCGGTGCGGGACGCACTGCTCGGCCGGCTCGGCAACGACCTGGACTTCACCACCGACGCCCGCCCCGAGGACGTACTGAAGATCGTCCGCCCGTGGGCCGACGCGGTGTGGGAGGTCGGGATCGCGTTCGGCACGGTCGGCTGCCAGAAGGACGGCTACCAGATCGAGGTCACGACGTACCGGTCCGAGGCGTACGACCGCACGTCGCGCAAGCCCGAGGTGTCGTACGGCGACTCCATCGAGGAGGACCTGGTCCGCCGGGACTTCACCGTCAACGCGATGGCCGTGGCGCTCCCCGAGCAGGAGTTCATCGACCCGCACGACGGCACCAAGGACCTGGCCGAGCGGGTGCTGCGCACGCCCGGCACCCCGGAGGACTCCTTCTCCGACGACCCGCTGCGCATGATGCGGGCCGCCCGCTTCGCGGCGCAGCTCGACTTCGAGGTCGCCCCCGAGGTCGTCTCCGCCATGAAGGCCATGGCCGACCGCATCGAGATCGTCTCCGCCGAGCGGGTGCGTGACGAGCTCAACAAGCTGATCCTGTCCGCGCACCCGCGCAAGGGCCTGACGCTGCTCGTCGAGACCGGCCTCGCGGACCACGTGCTGCCCGAGCTGCCCGCCCTGCGCCTGGAGCGTGACGAGCACCACAGGCACAAGGACGTCTACGACCACACGCTGATCGTGCTCGAGCAGGCCATGGCGCTGGAGACCGAGGGCCCCGATCTGACGCTGCGGCTCGCCGCTCTGCTCCACGACATCGGGAAGCCGCGCACCCGCCGCTTCGAGAAGGACGGCCGCGTCTCGTTCCACCACCACGAGGTGGTCGGCGCGAAGATGACCAAGAAGCGCATGACCGCGCTCAAGTACTCCAACGAGCTGGTGAAGGACGTCTCCCGCCTCGTGGAGCTGCACCTGCGCTTCCACGGCTACGGCACCGGCGAGTGGACCGACTCCGCCGTGCGTCGTTATGTACGGGACGCTGGGCCGCTCCTCGACCGGCTGCACAAGCTGACCCGCTCCGACTGCACGACGCGCAACAAGCGGAAGGCCAATGCCCTCTCGCGCGCCTACGACGGCCTGGAGGAGCGCATCGCGCGGCTTCAGGAGCAGGAGGAGCTGGACTCCATCCGGCCCGACCTCGACGGCAACCAGATCATGGAGATCCTCGACGTCGGCCCGGGTCCGGTGATCGGGCAGGCGTACAAGTTCCTGCTGGAGCTGCGCCTGGAGAACGGACCGATGGAGCACGACGCGGCAGTGTCGGCGCTCAAGGAGTGGTGGGCCAACAGCGCGCAGGACTGAGAGAGACGTCATCCGTCGGGCTCTGTTTCACGTGAAACAGAGCCCGACGGCGTTTCCGCGGAGGGCATGTTTCACGTGAAACGGGGCCCCCGTCTCCGCAGCAGCACGGCGGTCGCCGCGTAGAGGAGCGCCACCAGCACTACGAGCGGGACCGAGCGGCCGTCCGGCGGCAGCATCAGCGCGGCCACTCCGGCCGCGCCGACGAAGGAGACGTTGAACAGCACGTCGTAGACGGAGAAGATCCGGCCGCGGAAGCCGTCGTCGACCGACGACTGCACGACCGTGT
Source organism: Streptomyces sp. SDT5-1 (assembly GCF_052245995.1). NCBI lineage: Bacteria > Bacillati > Actinomycetota > Actinomycetes > Kitasatosporales > Streptomycetaceae > Streptomyces > Streptomyces sp. SDT5-1. Next base: position 4,378,113 of record NZ_CM125963.1, read on the forward strand.
CGGTGGCGATCTTCGCGCCCTGGGTGGTCAGCCCCAGGACGAACGCGGCCACCACGATCGGCCCGGGCTCGAAGCTGAGGCCGAGCGCGAGCTCCAGCACGGCCGCGGCCCCGGCGCAGAGGACGATCCACCCCGACGCGCCCAGCCGCCCCACGGCGGCCGGCGTGACGGCGGCCGCGACGAAGAAGCCGGCGCCCGAGATGCCGAGGGCGAGGCCGAGCAGGGCGAGCCCCTCGGACTCCGTGGACGACCATGCGTACCGGCACAGCATGAGCACCATGACGAGCAGGGCGCCGTAGCAGAACCGCATCACCGTCATCGCGGCGAGCGTGCGCGCGGCGAGCGGACGCGAGGCGAGATGACGGACGCCGGAGGTGAGATCGCGGACGGTGCCGGCCAGTGCGGCGCCGAGCCGTGACCGGATCAACTCCGGTTCGGGCCCGAGGAGTTCCGCGTCCATGCGGAGGGAGGCCAGCGCCGCGCACAGGTAGAGCAGCGCCCCGATGAGGACGACCGCGGCGTCGGAGTCCGAGGCGATCAGCCGGACGCCGAAGGCGAGGCCACCGCCCAGCGTCGCCGCGAGGGTGCCTGCGGTCGGTGAGACGGAGTTCGCCATCACGAGGCGTTCCTCGTCGACGACGCGGGGCAGCGCGGCCGAGAGCCCGGAGAGGACGAAGCGGTTGACCGCGGTGACGCAGAGCGCGGAGGCGTAGAAGAGCCAGTCCGGCGCGTGGCTCAGCATGAGGGCGGCCGTCACGGAGCTGAGCAGGACCCGCAGCAGGTTGCCGTAGAGGAAGACCTGGCGGCGACGCCAGCGGTCGAGGAGCACGCCCGCGAACGGACCCACCAGCGAGTACGGGAGCAGCAGCACGGCCATCGCGGAGGCGATCGCGGCGGGCGAGGTCTGCTTCTCCGGCGAGAACACCACATAGGTGGCGAGGGCCACCTGATACACGCCGTCCGCGCCCTGGGAGAGCAGCCGCAGCGTCAGCAGACGCCGAAAGTCGTGCAGGCGCAGAAGTACGCGCAGGTCACGGACGACAGCCATGGTGCACAGCCTCACACATGAGGTGGGCCCCCGGCTCGCACGCATGGTGCGACCCGGGGGCCCAACAGCCTTCAGGCGGTGGCTGTTTCACGTGAAACAGCCGGACCGTCCTTCAGGGGAAGGTCAGCGCTCGACCTCGCCCTTGATGAACTTCTCGACGTTCTCGTAGGCCTCGTCGTCGAAGTACTGCACCGGCGGGGACTTCATGAAGTACGAGGACGCGGAGAGGATCGGGCCGCCGATGCCGCGGTCCTTGGCGATCTTCGCGGCGCGCAGGGCGTCGATGATGACACCCGCGGAGTTCGGAGAGTCCCAGACCTCGAGCTTGTACTCCAGGTTCAGCGGGACCTCGCCGAAGGCGCGACCCTCGAGGCGGACGTAGGCCCACTTGCGGTCGTCGAGCCACGCGACGTAGTCGGACGGGCCGATGTGGACGTTGTTCTCGCCCAGCTCGCGGTCGCGGATCTGCGAGGTGACGGCCTGCGTCTTCGAGATCTTCTTCGACTCGAGGCGGTCGCGCTCCAGCATGTTCTTGAAGTCCATGTTGCCGCCGACGTTGAGCTGCATCGTGCGCTCGAGGCGGACACCGCGGTCTTCGAAGAGCTTCGCCATCACGCGGTGCGTGATGGTCGCGCCAACCTGCGACTTGATGTCGTCACCGACGATCGGCACGCCGGCCTCGGTGAACTTGTCCGCCCACTCCTTGGTGCCGGCGATGAAGACCGGGAGGGCGTTGACGAAGGCGACCTTGGCGTCGATGGCGCACTGCGCGTAGTACTTCGCCGCGTCCTCGGAGCCGACGGGCAGGTAGCAGACGAGGACGTCGACCTGCTTGTCCTTGAGGACCTGGACGACGTCGACCGGGGCCTCGGAGGACTCCTCGATCGTCTCGCGGTAGTAGCGGCCGAGACCGTCGAGGGTGTGACCACGCTGGACCTGGACGCCCTTGTTCGGGACGTCGCAGATCTTGATGGTGTTGTTCTCGGAGGCGCCGATGGCGTCCGAGAGGTCCAGGCCGACCTTCTTCGCGTCGACGTCGAACGCGGCGACGAACTCGACGTCACCGACGTGGTAGTCGCCGAACTGTACGTGCATCAGGCCCGGGACCTTGGTCTCCGGGTCGGCGTCCTTGTAGAACTCGACGCCCTGCACCAGCGAGGCGGCGCAGTTGCCCACGCCGACGATGGCTACGCGAACCGAACCCATTCCGGTTGCTCCCTGTGTGTACTCGGTGAAGTCCTGACCGGACTTCACGTGGCGGTGTCGTCGGACGGATCCGGCCGGGTGCTGTCCCGGTGCCGGGGCAGGCCGCCCGTCTCTCCAGATGTGTCCTGCTGAGCCGCGTCCCCCGGGCCGGAGCCTCGTTGGTCACGGCCCGCGCGCTCGCTCTCGATGAGCTCGTTCAGCCAGCGCACTTCGCGCTCCACGGACTCCATGCCGTGTCGCTGAAGCTCGAGCGTGTAGTCGTCCAGGCGCTCGCGGGTGCGGGCGAAGGAGATGCGCATCTTCTCGAGGCGCTCCTCCAGCCGGCTGCGACGGCCCTCGAGGACGCGCATCCGCACGTCCCGCGACGTCTGCCCGAAGAAGGCGAAACGCGCGGCGAAGTGCTCGTCCTCGTATGCGTCGGGGCCGGTCTGCGAGAGCAGGTCCTCGAAGTGCTCCTTACCTTCCGCCGTCAACCGATAGACGATCTTGGCGCGACGCCCTGCGAGGGGTGCCGCGGCGGCGTCGGCGGTGCCGGAGCCCGATTCCTCGATCAACCAGCCGTTCGCGACCAGCGTCTTGAGGCAGGGGTACAGCGTCCCGTAGCTGAAGGCTCGGAAGACTCCGAGTGAAGTGTTGAGTCGCTTGCGCAGCTCGTAGCCGTGCATCGGGGACTCGCGGAGCAGGCCGAGAACGGCGAACTCGAGGATGCCGGAGCGTCGGCTCATGGTCGCCTCCTCTCTGCTGCGGTCCTTCGCATCGACTCTTTATGTCGAGCTGATGTATCGACTCGATACATCCAGACGATAGAACTGCTCTTCTGCTGCGGCAAGTGCGGTCACGGTGAACGGCGTCACATCACCGATTCGTAGGAATCGAGTTGCCTGATTTGGGGTGAAGTTCGGCCCTAGGAGGGTTTTGACGGTGCGTAGTCTGTCCGCCATGCAGACCACCGGGAACCAAGTGACGCCTGAGGGCGTCGTCGTCCCCGGTGTAGTGCGGGTGAGTGCCGAGAGGGGCGCATCCGTACTCCGGGGGGACCGGAAACCAGACGCCGTTTCCAGGCGCGCGACCTCGCGCCTGCCCGAGGAGTAGTCGTTCGATGAGCGAGCACCGTCGCAAACCGCCGCAGCCGCAAGGCGGTGGGCGCGCCGCGGCCCGTCGCGGAGCATTCGGAGCACCATCGGGCCGCCGCGCGGCGCCGCGTGGAGGCTCTGCCTCTCCCTCCGCTTCCTATGACGCCCCGAGTTCAACGGGTTCGTACGGGAATCAGGAGGAGGACCGTCCCTGGGGCGGTCGAGCCGAAGCCCGGAGGGCCGCCCAGCGGGGCGGCCGGCGTAGGTCATCCGGAGGCGCTGGGGCCGGCGGCGGAGGTCGCCGCGGCGGCCACGGCGGCGGAGCCGGAGGCGCGTACGGCGCGGGCGGCGGTGGCCCGGAGAAGAAGAAGTTCATCGACTACCCGCGTGCGTACAAGCACGGCTGGCGTCGCTGGGTGCCGTCCTGGCGGCTCGTGACCGGCATGTGCGTCGGCCTCTTCGGCAGCATGATGGTCGCGGCCGGTATCGCGTACGCGCTGGTGGGAGTCCCCGATCCGGCCAAGACGGCGACCGCGCAGAACAACGTGTACTACTGGGCCGACGGCTCCCAGATGGTCGCCACCGGTGGCGAGACCAACCGGCAGATCATCAAGTACGAGGACATCCCGAAGTCCATGCGCTACGCCGTGATGTCGGCGGAGAACAAGACGTTCGAGACGGACAAGGGCGTCGACCCGATGGGCATCGCCCGCGCCGTGTTCAACATGGCCAAGGGCGGCGAGACCCAGGGTGGCTCGACCATCACCCAGCAGTACGTCAAGAACGCGATGCTGGACGACCAGTCCCAGACGGTCACCCGAAAGCTCAAGGAGCTGTTCGTCTCCATAAAGGTCGGCCGGACCGTCAAGAAGGACGACGTCATGGCCGGCTATCTGAACTCGGCCTACTACGGCCGCGGCGCCTACGGCATCCAGGCCGCCGCCCGCGCGTACTTCAACAAGGACGCCACGAAGCTCAACCCCAGCCAGACCGCGTTCCTCGCGGCCGTGCTCAAGGGCTCGACGTACTACGACCCGGCGGGCTCGCCCGGCATCGACCCGGTCAACGCGACGCCGCAGAAGAACCGTGTGCGCGCCGAGAAGCGCTGGGCGTGGATCCTCGACGAGGAGACGAAGGACGGACGCCTGAGCCAGAGCGAGCGGGCGAAGTACAAGGACTTCCCCAAGCTCCAGAGCCCGCGCTCCAACGCGCAGCTCGGTGGCCAGATCGGCTATCTCGTCGACCTCGCCAAGGCGAACGCCGTCAAGAACAGCAACGGCCAGATCACCGAGGACGACCTGCAGAAGGGCGGCTACGAGATCCACACCACCTTCAAGAAGAAGAAGGTGCACGAGCTCGAGAACGCCGTGAAGAAGGTTCGCAAGGAGAACCTCAAGAAGAATCGCAAGGTCAACGGCAAGTACGTGGACCGGTACGTGCAGTTCGGCGGTGCCTCCGTGAGCCCCCAGACGGGTGCGATCGAGGCCATCTATGGCGGTGAGGACGCCACCAAGCACTTCACCAACAACGCCGACGTCACCGGCGCCCAGGTCGGTTCGACCTTCAAGCCCTTTGTCCTCGCGGCCGCCTTCCAGTACGGCGTCCGCGACCCGAACGGTCCCGCCGAGCAGGGCGAGGACATGCGGACGATCGCCTCTCCGAAGAGCCTCTACAGCGGCAAGAACGGGCTCAAGATCAAGGACTGGAAGGGCGACATCTGGACGAACGAGAAGGGCAAGCAGTGGAACCAGACGAACGACGGTAAGCAGTCGTACAACCGGCCCAGCTACCAGATCGATCTGCGCGAGGCGATGCGCGAGTCCGTGAACTCGGCCTATGTGCAGCTGGGCATGGACGTCGGTCTGGACAAGGTGCGCGCCGCCGCGAAGAAGGCCGGCATCCTGGACGCCAGCTTCGCCGACTCCAACTACCCCTCGTTCTCCCTCGGTACGTCCTCCCCGAGCGCGATCCGTATGGCGGGCGCGTACGGCACGTTCGCGACCAGTGGCCAGCAGAACGACCCGTACTCGGTCACGTCCGTCGACCACGAGGGCGAGAACGTCTTCCGGTACAAGTCCACGCCGAAGCGCGCGTTCGACACGAACGTCGCCGACAACGTGACCGACGTCCTCAAGACCGTCGTCGACAAGGGCACGGGTACGGCGGCGCGGCTGCCGGGCCGCGACGTGGCCGGCAAGACCGGTACCACCGACGGCAACAAGTCCGCCTGGTTCGTGGGCTACACCAAGCAGCTGTCCACCGCGATCACGATGTACCGGATGGACGACAACGAGAAGTCCCAGAACCGCAAGTTCCTGGAGATGTACGGCACGGGTGGTCAGGAGAAGATCCACGGTGCGTCGTTCCCGTCCGAGATCTGGCACGACTACATGGCGCAGGCTCTGAAGGGCCAGCCCAACCAGCCGTTCCCGGTTCCGGGTCCGATCGGCAAGGTCGTGGGTGCGACCCCGAGCCCGACGCCGACCCCGACCCAGTCGGCGACGCCGTCCGAGACCGCCTCGCCGTCCCCGTCGACCAGCGAGAGCTCGTCCCCGTCGCCGTCGCCCACGGAGTCCTGCAACAAGTGGGACTGGGCCTGCCAGAACGAGAACGGCGGCACCACCAGTGGCACGGACACCGGCGGCACGACCGACGGCGGAGCGTCCTCGACGCCGACCGACGGGAGTACCGACGACACCGGAGGCCCGGGCAACGGGAACGGAGGCGGCCTCTTCGGAGGCCCGGACAAGTAGCCGACTCGGCCTCAACGCAGCGTGTTTCACGTGAAACGCTGCGTGTTCCACGGCAGACGAGGGCCGTCACACCCCACCGGGTGTGGCGGCCCTCGCCCCGTTCTCAGCCTCGTACGGCAGGATGTGCCGCATGCCCAGTGCAGAGACGACGAGCACGAATCCGCAGCAGCCGGAGCCTGAGCAGGTACGGCCGACCAGAGAGGACGAGGTCGCGGCCGTCGGCGCCGAGTTCATCGGCGGGCCCATCGGGCGGCGGGCGCTGCTCGGGGTCTCGAAGTGGTCCCCCGCCCGAGTGATCGCGCTCGTCATGCTCGGCATGTTCGCGCTCGGCATGGTCCAGAAGTTCCCCTGCTACGACGGGGCCTGGTTCTACGGCGCCAGCTCCCAGTACACGCACGCCTGCTACTCGGACATCCCGCACCTCTACCAGGGCCGCGGCTTCGCCGATGGGCTCGTGCCGTACTTCGACAAGCTCTCCGGCGACATGGACTACCTCGAATACCCGGTGCTCACCGGCGTGTTCATGGAGGTCGCCGCGTGGCTGACGCCCGGCAGCGGCTCCATCCAGCACCAGGAGCAGGTGTACTGGATGGTCAACGCCGGGATGCTGATGATCTGTGCCGCGGTGATCGCCGTCTGCGTCGCCCGCACGCACCGCAGGCGCCCCTGGGACGCCCTGCTGGTCGCTCTGGCGCCCGCCTTCGCGCTGACCGCCACCATCAACTGGGACCTCTTCGCCGTGGCGCTCACGGCCGCCGCGATGCTGATGTGGTCGCGGGGCAGGACCTTCGCCTTCGGCGTGCTGCTCGGGCTCGCGACCGCCGCCAAGCTGTATCCGGTGCTGCTGCTCGGCCCGCTCTTCGTGCTGTGCTGGCGCGCCGGAAGGTGGCGGGAGTTCGGCAGGGCGGCCCTCGGCGCCGTCGTCTCGTGGCTGGCCGTGAACCTGCCGGTGATGATCCTCGCGCGGGAGGGCTGGTCGAAGTTCTACACGTTCAGCCAGGAGCGCGGCGTCGACTTCGGCTCGTTCTGGCTGATCATCTCCCAGAACCGGGACACGCCCCTCGACACCGACGTGGTCAACACCCTGGCCACCACGCTGATGCTGCTCGCCTGCCTGGGCGTCGCCGCGCTCACCCTCACCGCACCGCGCCGGCCGCGCTTCGCGCAGCTCGCGTTCCTGGTGGTGGCGGCCTTCATCCTCACCAACAAGGTCTACTCACCGCAGTACGTCCTGTGGCTGATCCCGCTCGCCGCGCTCGCCCGCCCCAAGTGGCGGGACTTCCTGATCTGGCAGGCGTGCGAGGTCGCGTACTTCCTCGGGATCTGGCTGTACCTCGCGTACACGACGAGCGGGGACAAGCACCAGGGACTGCCCGAGGACGGCTACCAACTGGTCGTGGCGCTGCACCTGTTGGGCACGCTCTACCTGTGCGCCGTCATCGTGCGGGACATCTGGATGCCGGAGCGGGACGTGGTGCGCCGCTCCGGTGAGGACGATCCGACAGGCGGCGTCCTGGACGGGGCCAAGGACGTCTTCGTGCTGGGGCAGGCGACCCGGCCGCGTCGGCACCGGCACGCCGCCCACGCCACGGAGGGCCCGGCCGAGGTCGCCTGGGGCCGGGCCCCGGGCAACCCCCTCTAGCGGGGGCGCCCGGAGGCGGTCAGCGGTCCACGAGGCGGTCGAACTGCGTCGTGGTGTGCCGCAGGTGGGCCACCAGCTCGTCGCCGACCTGCGGCTCGGCGGCGTCGGACGGCACGAACAGGATCGACACCTGCATGTGCGGCGGCTCGGCGAACCAGCGCTGCTTGCCCGCCCAGACGAACGGCGCCAGGTTCCGGTTCACCGTCGCCAGGCCGGCCCGTGCGACGCCCTTGGCGCGCGGCATGACACCGTGCACGGCCTTCGGGGCCTCCAGGCCCACACCGTGCGACGTACCGCCCGCCACGACCACCAGCCAGCCGTCGGAGGGGGCCTTCTGCTGGCGGTAGCCGAACCGGTCGCCCTTGGCGACGCGCGTGACGTCGAGGACGGCGCCGCGGTACTCGGTGGCCTCGTGGTCGCCCAGCCACAGCCGCGTACCGATGCGGGCGCGGAAGCGGGTCTGCGGGAACTGCTGCTGAAGCCGCGCCAGCTCGTCGGCCTTCAGGTGGCTGACGAACATGGTGTGCAGCGGAAGGCGGGCGGTGCGCAGCCGGTCCATCCAGCCGATGACCTCCTCGACGGCGTCCGAGCCGTCGGTGCGGTCCAGCGGCAGATGGATCGCGAAGCCCTCGAGACGCACGTCCTGTATGGCGTGCGCGAGCTGCGGCAGGTCCTGCTCGGTGACGCCGTGCCGCTTCATCGAGGACATGACCTCGATGACGACACGGGCGCCGACGAGGCCGTGCACACCGTCCACGGAGGACACCGAGCGGATGACCCGGTCGGGCAGCGGCACCGGCTCCTCGCCGCGCCGGAACGGCGTCAGGACGAGCAGGTCACCGCTGAACCAGTCCTTGATCCGGGCGGCCTCGTACGTGGTCCCGACGGCCAGGACGTCGGTGCCGAGGCGGGTGGCCTCCTCCGCCAGCCGTTCGTGGCCGAAGCCGTAGCCGTTGCCCTTGCAGACGGGCACGAGCCCCGGAAACTGCTCGAGCACGTGCTTGTGGTGTGCCCGCCAGCGCGCGGTGTCGACGTAGAGCGTGAGCGCCATGGCCGGTCCCGGAACCTTTCGTGGAGAGTACGGAGCTAGGTGAGATTGTGCCGGGCGCTCAGCGCCGCGACATGTAGATGTCGAGCGCCTTGTGCAGCAGCTTGTTGAGCGGGAAGTCCCACTCGCCCAGGTACTCGGCCGCCTGGCCGCCCGTGCCGACCTTGAACTGGATCAGGCCGAAGAGGTGGTCCGTCTCGTCCAGCGAGTCGGAGATGCCGCGCAGGTCGTAGACGGTGGCGCCGAGCGCGTACGCGTCGCGCAGCATCCGCCACTGCATGGCGTTGGAGGGGCGCACCTCGCGGCCGATGTTGTCGGAGGCGCCGTAGGAGTACCAGACGTGCCCGCCGACGACGAGCATCGTGGCCGCCGCGAGGTTCACGCCGTTGTGCCGCGCGAAGTAGAGGCGCATGCGGTTGGGGTCCTCGGTGTTGAGGGCCGTCCACATGCGCTGGAAGTACGACAGCGGGCGCGGGCGGAACTTGTCGCGCTCGGCCGTGATCTCGTACAGGCGCTGCCACTCGGCGAGGTCCTGGTAGCCGCCCTGGACGACCTCGACGCCGGCCTTCTCTGCCTTCTTGATGTTGCGGCGCCACAGCTGGTTGAAGTTCTTGTGCACCTCTTCCAACGAACGGTTCGCGAGCGGCACCTGGAAGACGTAGCGCGGCTGTACGTCACCGAAGCCGGCGCCGCCGTCCTCGCCCTGCTGCCAGCCCATGCGGCGGAGCTTGTCGGCGACCTCGAAGGCGCGCGGCTCGATGTGGTCCGCCTCGATGTCGCGCAGGCGCTTCACGTCCGCGTCCTGGATGCCCTTCTTGATGGAGGGCGCGTCCCAGCGGCGGATGACGACCGGCGGGCCCATCTTCACGGAGAAGGCGCCCTGCTGCTTCAGGTGCGCGAGCATCGGGCGCAGCCACTCTTCGAGGTTCGGCGCGAACCAGTTGATGACCGGGCCCTCGGGCAGGTACGCGAGGTAGCGCTTGATCTTGGGCAGCTGGCGGTAGAGGACCAGGCCCGCACCGACCATCTCGCCGGTGCGCTCGTCGAACCATCCGAGGTGCTCGGAGCGCCACTCCGCCTTCACATCTGCCCATGCGGGAACCTGCATGTGGCTCGCCGACGGCAGGCTCTGGATGTACGCCAGATGCTGCTCTCGGCTGATGGTCCTCAGGGTCAGGCTCATTCGGGGCGCTCCTCGGGCTGGTGTGTCCCCATGGGTACAGGGGCTCCGGCTCTCGCGCCGAAGCCTACTGCGCCCTGGGAGCGCCCCGACCGGCCGTATGGGACTCAGCCGATGACGCCGCCGAAGAGGCCGCCGTGGGCCATGCCGATGAAGAAGCCGATGGCCGACGCTCCCAGGCCCAGGATCAGGCCGAACCGCTCCCTGGTGGTCTCGGAGACGAACTGGCCGTATGCCCCGGACAGGATGCCGATGAGGCCTGCCCAGGAGCTGAGGAGGTGAAGCCCGGGCCAGATCGACGTGATGATCGCGATCGCTCCGAGCACCACGGTGATCCCGAGCAGGGAGTCCGGCAGCGGGTGGGGCTTGCCGTCCGTGGCGAAAAGAGAGGAGGAAGCGGTGCTGTTGGGACGCATTACTTGTGCCATGAGGCACCTCCTGCGGAAGCGGCGCATCGTAGCGCCGTACACACCCGATGTGTACAGATTGCGTCCCCGGGCTGCCGGATTTCAACCGGAAGCAGAGGTGCGGGTACTCTGTACCGTCTGCACCGGTGTCTGTTCACGCCCCCGACCAGGGGCTCACTCCACTGATCAGCGCGGATCCGCTCGGCGGGACCCGATTGTCAGTGGTGGCCGATACCGTTGCTCACGCATAACAACCCTCCTGCCACGGAACGACCGTGGCCGCTGAGTCCAAAGGAGGTGGGTTCCACATGCGTCACTACGAGGTGATGGTCATCCTCGACCCCGATCTGGAGGAGCGCGCTGTCGCCCCCCTGATCGAGAACTTCATGTCTGTTGTCCGTGAGGGCAACGGCAAGGTGGAGAAGGTCGACACCTGGGGCCGTCGTCGTCTCTCGTACGAGATCAAGAAGAAGCCCGAGGGCATCTACTCGGTCATCGACCTGCAGGCCGAGCCTGCGGTCGTCAAGGAGCTCGACCGCCAGATGAACCTGAACGAGTCGGTCCTCCGGACCAAGGTCCTCCGCCCCGAGACCCACTGAACTTCCTAGTTCAGCGGCACTCGGGACTCGAGTAGCAGCAAGCAGCCAAGCAGCAAACCCGCCGAGAGGTTCCCCCATGGCAGGCGAGACCGTTATCACCGTCGTCGGAAACCTGACCGACGACCCCGAGCTGCGCTTCACCCCGTCCGGCGCGGCCGTCGCGAACTTCACGATCGCGTCGACGCCCCGGACGTTCGACCGCCAGACCAATGAGTGGAAGGACGGCGACGCGCTGTTCCTCCGCGCTTCGATCTGGCGTCAGGCCGCGGAGAACGTCGCCGAGTCGCTGACGCGTGGCATGCGCGTCGTCGCTCAGGGACGTCTGCGGCAGCGTTCGTACGAGACCCAGCAGGGCGAGAAGCGGACGGTCGTGGAGCTCGAGGTCGACGAGATCGGCCCCTCGCTGCGCTACGCCACCGCCAAGGTCACCAAGACCCCCGGTCGTGGCGGCCAGGGTGGCGGCGGCGGCTTCGGCGGCGGCGGTCAGCAGCAGGGTGGCGGCGGCTGGGGCGGCGGCCCCGGCGGTCAGCAGGGCGGCCAGGGCGGTGCCCCGGCCAACGACCCCTGGGCGACCGGTGCGCCGGCCGGCGGCGGCCAGCAGGGCGGCGGGGGCGGCTGGGGCGGAAGCTCCGGCGGCTCCGGCGGCGGCTACTCGGACGAGCCCCCCTTCTAGGGAGCAGTCCCTCTCGGGGACCGGGCTCGTACCCCACATTCTTGATCACACAGGAGATACACCATGGCGAAGCCGCCTGTGCGCAAGCCGAAGAAGAAGGTCTGCGCTTTCTGCAAGGACAAGGTCACGTACGTGGACTACAAGGACACGAACATGCTGCGGAAGTTCATTTCCGACCGCGGCAAGATCCGTGCCCGCCGCGTGACCGGCAACTGCACGCAGCACCAGCGTGACGTCGCCACGGCCGTCAAGAACAGCCGTGAGATGGCGCTGCTGCCCTACACGTCCACCGCGCGATAAGGAAAGGGTGACCGACACATGAAGATCATCCTGACCCACGAGGTCTCCGGCCTCGGCACCGCCGGTGAGGTCGTCGACGTCAAGGACGGGTACGCCCGTAACTACCTGATCCCGCGGAAGTTCGCTATCCGCTGGACCAAGGGTGGCGAGAAGGACGTCGAGCAGATCCGTCGTGCTCGCAAGATCCACGAGATCGCGACCATCGAGCAGGCCAACGAGATCAAGGCCCAGCTCGAGGGCGTCAAGGTCCGTCTGGCTGTCCGCTCCGGCGAGGCCGGTCGTCTCTTCGGTTCCGTCACCCCGGCCGACATCGCTTCGGCGATCGAGGCTGCCGGTGGCCCGAAGGTCGACAAGCGTCGCGTCGAGCTGGGCTCGCCGATCAAGACGCTGGGCGCCCACGAGGTGTCCGTGCGTCTGCACCCCGAGGTTGCCGCCAAGGCCAACATCGAGGTTGTCTCCGCCTGAGTCCTGCTCTGAGCAGCGCTGAAGCGAATGTGGGGCCGCACCCTCCGGGGTGCGGCCCCACATGCTTGTGGTCCGTGCTTCTTGTGCTCGTGTTTCACGTGAAACGAGGCGTCCGAAGAGAGCGGCTGTTTCACGTGAAACGGCTCGCCGGCCCGTAGTGAGCCGCTCGCGTCAGCGGGTCGCGCCCGTCACGGCCCAGCGCCCCGAGCGGTAGCGGACCCAGAGCGTGATCATCCGGACCGTCATCATCAGCGCCATCGCCGCCCACACCGCGGTGAGGCCGCCGCCGAGGACGGGGACCAGGAGCGCCACGGGGGTGAAGACGGCGAGCGTGATGAGCATGGCCCAGGCCAGATACGGCCCGTCGCCCGCGCCCATCAGGACGCCGTCGAGTACGTAGACGATCCCGCAGATGGGCTGGGCCAGGGCCACGACGATGAGAGCGGGCAGAGCGGCGTCCTGCACGAGCTGATCGCCGCTGAACAGCGGGACGAACAGCGGCCTGGTCGCGACGATCAGCACGCCGAGAACGACGCCCGCGGCGATCCCCCACTCCACCATTCGACGGCAGACCGCACGCGCGCCCGGTGCGTCGTCCGCTCCGAGATAGCGGCCGATGATCGCCTGACCCGCGATGGCGATGGCGTCAAGGGCGAAGGCCGTCAGGCTCCACAGCGACAGGATGATCTGGTGCGCGGCGACATCGGCGTCGCCGAGCCGCGCCGCCACGGCCGTCGCGATCATCAGGATCGCGCGGAGCGAGATGGTGCGGACGAGAAGCGGCGCGCCCGCCTGGGCACAGGCCCGGATGCCGGCCGCGTCGGGCCGCAGGGACGCCCCGTGGCGGCGAGCTCCGCGGATCACGACGACGAGGTAGACGGCGGCCATGCCGACCTGGGCGATGACCGTGCCCCAGGCGGAGCCGGCGATGCCGAGACCCGCGCCGTAGACGAGCGCGGCGTTCAGTCCGGCGTTCGCGATGAAGCCGGCGACCGCGACGTAGAGCGGGGTCTTGGTGTTCTGGAGCCCGCGCAGCACGCCGGTCGCGGCGAGGACGATGAGCATCGGTGGGATGCCGAGCGAGGAGATGCGCAGATACGTGATCGCGTAGGGCGTCGCCGTGTCGGAGGCGCCGAAGAGTTCGACCAGCGCCGGGGCCGTGGGCAGCGCGACCGCGACGACCACGATGCCGAGGAGCAGGGCGAGCCAGATGCCGTCCATACCCTGCTGGATCGCGGACTTCAGGTCGCCGGATCCGACGCGACGGGCGACCGCGGCGGTGGTCGCGTAGGCGAGGAAGACGAAGACGCTGACCGCGGTCTGCAGGAGGGCCGACGCGACGGCGAGACCGGCGAGCTGCGAGGTGCCGAGATGACCCACGATGGCGCTGTCGGCCATGAGGAAGAGCGGCTCGGCGACGAGTGCGCCGAAGGCGGGAACGGCGAGGGCGACGATCTCTCGGTCGTGCCGGCGTCGGGCGGCCTTGGGTGTCGCGGGAGCCTGTGTCATGGACACCAATCTAATCTTCCACAGGTAAGAGATGCAAAGCGATAGAGCCCCTTACTTTTGGAGCTCTTCCGCGTGTCGCGCGGCGGGGCCACGGGCGATCTTGGTCCGACTGGGGAAGTTTTTCTCCTGCACAGCCGGTGGATGGAAAAACCGCAGGTCAGGCCCCATGTGTGGGATCGGCTGAGTGCTTGTTCACAGCCCTGTCCACCGTGTCGTGCACAGGTTTTCCCCGGTTCTCCACAGCGAGGGGGCCGTCATCCACACCGCTTGTGGATAACCAGATTGGCTGACGGTGCCCACGCGCCTACCGTAGTGCGGCGCCCACCATGTCCAGCGACCTCGGAAACCTCACAAAACCGACGCGTCGAAAGCGGAGTTGGGCCTCTGATTTGTCAGTGTCGTGCCGTAGGAATGAGGGGCACGGCGAGGTCCGCTCGGCGGACGGGAGGAGGCGGCCCGGTGAGTATCTCCGAGCCTTTGGACGACCCCTGGGCCGACGACGGTCCCAGTGATCGCCTCCCCCCTTCCCGATCGTTCCGGGGCGGTGGCCGAGGCCAGGGCGATCAGCACGAGCGGGGCCGCGAGGGCGGCGGCTGGGACGAGGGCCCGGCCACGTTCGAGCGCGTCCCTCCGCAGGACCTGGACGCGGAGCAGTCCGTGCTCGGCGGCATGCTGCTGTCGAAGGACGCGATCGCGGACGTCGTGGAGGTCATCAAGGGCGCCGACTTCTACAAGCCGGCCCACGAAACGATCTTCCAGGCGATCCTCGACGTCTACGCCAAGGGCGAGCCCGCCGACCCGATCACCATCGCCGCCGAGCTGACCAAGCGCGGCGAGATCAACAAGGTGGGTGGCGCATCGTATCTGCACACCCTCGTGCAGACGGTCCCCACGGCGGCAAACGCCGAGTACTACGCGGAGATCGTCCATGAGCGCGCCGTGCTGCGCCGTCTCGTCGAGGCGGGCACGCGGATCACGCAGATGGGATACGCGGGCGACGACGACGTCGACGAGATCGTCAACAAGGCGCAGGCCGAGGTCTACGCCGTCACCGAGCAGCGCACCAGCGAGGACTACCTCCCGCTCGGCGACATCATGGAGGGCGCGCTCGACGAGATCGAGGCGATCGGATCGCGCAGCGGCGAGATGACCGGTGTGCCGACCGGCTTCACCGACTTCGACTCGCTGACCAACGGTCTGCACCCGGGCCAGATGATCGTCATCGCGGCCCGCCCCGCCATGGGTAAGTCGACGCTGGCGCTGGACTTCGCGCGCGCGGCGTCGATCAAGAACAACCTGCCCAGCGTCATCTTCTCCCTCGAAATGGGGCGCAACGAGATCGCGATGCGCCTGCTGTCGGCCGAGGCGCGCGTGGCCCTGCACCACATGCGCTCCGGCACGATGACGGACGAGGACTGGACGCGGCTCGCCCGCCGCATGCCCGAGGTCTCGGCCGCGCCGCTCTACATCGACGACTCCCCGAACCTGTCGATGATGGAGATCCGCGCGAAGTGCCGCCGCCTCAAGCAGCGCAACGACATCAAGCTCGTGATCATCGACTATCTGCAGCTGATGCAGGCCGGTGGCTCGAAGCGCTCCGAGAGCCGTCAGCAGGAGGTCTCGGACATGTCCCGAAACCTGAAGCTGCTCGCCAAGGAGCTGGAGATCCCGGTGATCGCGCTCTCACAGCTGAACCGTGGTCCCGAGCAGCGCACGGACAAGAAGCCGATGGTGTCCGACCTGCGTGAGTCCGGCTCCATCGAGCAGGACGCGGACATGGTCATCCTGCTGCACCGCGAGGACGCCTACGAGAAGGAGTCCCCGCGCGCGGGAGAGGCGGACATCATCGTGGGCAAGCACCGTAACGGTCCGACGGCCACGATCACCGTCGCCTTCCAGGGCCACTACTCGCGCTTCGTGGACATGGCGCAGACCTGATCGGGCGGGCGGCGGACCTGATCCGCGCGGAGATCCGCCCCGGGTGAAATCCGCTCGACGCGCGTCGGCGCGCGGGATGGACTGGGCGCATGACGACATCCCCGGAAGAGTTGCTGCCCACCACGCGTCGCGCCCTGCTGCACCGGATCGCCGTGGCACAGCGCGAGGGCCGCGCGCCGTCGCTCGTGGCCGCCGTCGCGCGGGACGGCGAGCTGGTGTGGACCGGCTCGCGCACCTCGGTGGACGGACACGGCCCTGACGAGCAAGTGCAGTACCGGATCGGCTCGATCACCAAGACCTTCACGGCCGTGCTGGTGCTGCGGCTGCGGGACGAGGGGCTGCTCGACCTCGCGGACCCGCTGGACAAGCATCTGCCCGGCACGGGCGCCGGTGCGGTGACCATCGCCGAACTCCTCGCCCACACCGGCGGGTTGGCCGCGGAGCCCCCGGGGGAATGGTGGGAGCGCAGCTCCGCCGAACTCCGCCCGACCCTCGCCGACGTCCTCGGTGAGCAGCCCTTCCGGCACCCCACCGGTCGCCGCCACCACTACTCGAACCCCGGCTACACGATCCTCGGCTCCCTGGTCGAGGCGGTGCGCGGGGTGCCCTGGGAGGAGGCCCTGCGCCGGGAGATCCTCGAGCCGCTGGGGCTGACACGGACCAGCGCCCATCCGCAGCAGCCGCATGCCGGGGGCTGGGCGGTGCATCCGTACGCCGATGTGCTGCTTCCGGAGCCGAGCGAGGACCTGGGCCTCATGGCGCCCGCGGGCCAACTCTGGTCGACGACAAGGGACTTGGCGGTCTTTGCCTCCTTCCTCGCAGTCGGCGACGACCGGGTGCTGAGCGCAGATTCCGTCCGCGAGCTGCGGACGCCGGCCGCGCCGGTCGTGCCGGGCGACTGGGAGGCGTCGTACGGGCTCGGCATGCAGGTGGTGCGCGGCGGCGGCCTCACCCTGGCCGGGCACAGCGGTTCGCTGCCCGGGTTCGTGGCGGGCCTGTGGCTCTGCGAGGAGGAGGGGCTCGTGGCGGTAGCACTCGCCAACTGCACCTCGGGGGTGCCCGCGGCGACGCTCGCCGCCGAGCTGCTGGCGATCGTCGCTGAGGCGGAGCCGAGGCTGCCCGAGCCGTGGCGCCCGCTGCCCGAGGTGAATCCGTCGGTACTGGAGTTGGCCGGGCCGTGGTTCTGGGGGACGCAGGCCGTGGTGCTGCGCCTGGCGGCCGACGGCGGCGTGGAGATCGGCCCCGCGGCCGCGGGCGGTCGGCGCTCCCGTTTCCGGTCGAACGGCGACGGAACCTGGACCGGGCTCGACGGCTACTACGCGGGGGAGCCGCTCCGTGCCGTGCGGCGGGAGGACGGCTCGGTGAGCCACCTCGACCTCGGGTCCTTCGTCTTCACGCGTGAGCCGTACCCGGTGGACGGGCCGATCCCCGGCGGAGTGGATCCGGAGGGCTGGCGGGGGCTTCCTCGCTGAGGCGCCGAGGGCGTCGTTTCACGTGAAACGACGCCCTGTTCCACGCGGTCCCGGCTGAAGACCTCCCGGTCCCAGCCGAAGTTTTCTCCCGGTCACAGCTGAAGCTTGAAGCCCAGGTGCGAGCTCACGAAGCCGAGCCGCTCGTAGAAGCGGTGGGCGTCGGTGCGGGTGGCGTCCGAGGTGAGCTGCACCAACTGGCAGTCCTGGCGCCGGGACTCGTCGACGGCCCACTCGATGAGGCGGGTGCCGAGGCCGCTCCCGCGCTCGTCCGCGTGGACGCGGACGCCCTCGATGATCGAGCGGGTGGAGCCCTTGCGGGAGAGTCCCGGGATGATGCTGAGCTGAAGCGTCCCCACCACGCGGCCCTCGCGCACGGCGACCACGAGATGCTGATTCGGATCGGCATTCAGGCGCGCGTGCGCGGCGAGGTACGGCGTGAGGTCGTCCGGCGACTCCCGCTGAGCGCCCAGCGGGTCGTCGGCCAGCATGGCGACAATCTCCGGCACGTCGTCGACGGCGGCCGGCCTGATCTCAAGATCTCCCATGGCCCGCAGCCTATGCGGGGCGCTCCGCAGGCGGGGCCGCGGCCTAGGCGACGGCGTGCAGCCCCTCGACCGCCTTGACCAAGGGGGCGAGGTCCGGATTCTCGGCCGCGGCGTCGAGTGCCTCCCGAAGGGCCGCCGAGTTCGTCGGGCGGGCCTCTTCCAGGAGCTTGAAGCCCTCCTCGGAGACGTTCGTGTAGATGCCTCGGCGGTCGGTCGGGCACAGATAGCGGGAGAGCAGGCCACGCTCCTCGAGCCGGGTGACCAGTCGGGTGGTCGCGCTCTGGCTGAGGACGACGGCGTCGGCCACCTGCTTCATCTGCAGATGTCCGCCCTCTCCGTCGTGCTGTCGGCTCAGAACGTCGAGCAGCGAGTACTCGCGCACGCTCAACCCGTGCTGGGCCTGCAGCGCGCGCTCGATGTGGCTCTCGATCTTCCCGTGCAGCAGGGAGAGCGCGCACCAGCCCTGAGCAAGGGCGGTCAGTGCGGGGTCTGTGGCGGTCATGACTCGTGATTCCTCCGTCCCGGAGCGGCTCAGCCCAGGGTAGTCGATGTTCGCGGTTGCCCGCGCTTGCAATTAACCCGCGTACGCAATTATTGTGAGGTCTCGTAAAGCGCACCCGCAACAGTCTGGAAGGGACCCCTCCATGCCTCTCGCGCTTCTCGCCCTCGCGATCGGGGCCTTCGGGATCGGAACCACGGAATTCGTGATCATGGGATTGCTCCCAGAGGTCGCGGGTGACTTCGGCGTCTCCATCCCCACGGCCGGCTATCTGGTGACCGGCTACGCGCTCGGCGTGATGTTCGGCGCCCCGCTGATGACGGCCCTGGGCACGCGCATCCCGCGCAAGCGGATGCTGATGCGCCTGCTCGGCTTCTTCATCGTCGGCAACCTGCTCTCCGCCATCGCACCCGTCTTCGCCGTCATGCTGATCGGCCGCGTGGTCGCCTCGCTCGCCCACGGCGCGTTCTTCGGCATCGGCTCCGTCGTCGCCGCCGAGCTGGTGGCGCCGGAGAAGAAGGCCGGGGCGATCGCCATGATGTTCACCGGTCTGACCGTCGCCAACGTGGTCGGCGTCCCGCTCGGCACGTTCATCGGCCAGTCCGTCGGCTGGCGCGTGACCTTCACGGTCGTCGCCGCGCTCGGCGTCATCGGCCTCGCCGGCATCGCCAAGCTCGTCCCCGACCTGCCCAAGCCGGAGGGCGTGCGGCTCCGCCACGAGCTGGCCGCGTTCAAGAACGTGCAGGTCGTGCTCGCCATGGCGATGACCGTGCTCGGCTTCGGCGGTGTCTTCGCGGCCATCACCTACATCGCGCCGATGATGACGCACGTCGCCGGCTTCGCGGACGGCTCCGTCACCTGGCTCATGGTCCTCTTCGGCCTCGGCATGGTGGCGGGCAACCTCATCGGCGGAAAGTTCGCCGACCGTGCCCTGATGCCGATGCTGTACGTGTCGCTGGGCGCGCTCGCCCTGGTGCTCGCGCTGTTCACGTTCACCGCGCACAACGAGATCCTGTCCGCGATCTCCATCGTGCTGATCGGCGCGTTCGGCTTCGCCACCGTGCCGCCGCTCCAGAAGCGCGTCCTCGACCAGGCGTCCGGCGCCCCGACCCTGGCGTCCGCCGTCAACATCGGCGCCTTCAACCTCGGCAACGCGCTTTCCGCCTGGCTCGGCGGCATGGTCATCGCCGCAGGCTTCGGCTACACCTCCCCGAACTGGGTCGGCGCCCTGCTCGCCGCGGCCGCCCTCGTGCTCGCCGTGGTGTCCGCGACTCTCGAGCGCCGCTCGACCACCCCGAGCCGGATCGTCGCCGCCGCCGAGCAGCCGCACGCCGAGCCCGCCCACCACTGACCCGACCTCCGGCGAGCGGGGCCGACGCCGCCCCCGCTCCGCAGCCCCCCCTCAGCACCACCCCGCAAGGAGCACCACCTCATGAGCACCACCGCAGTCACCCCGCTCAGCACGCAGGACGCCGAGACCCTGGTCTCCGCCGCCCGCCTCGCCGCCGAAGCGGCCGGGATCACGGTCAGCGTCACCGTCCTCGACGCGGGCGGCCACCTCCTGGCCTTCCGCCGTGACGACCGCGCCGTCCTCATCTCCGGCGAGACCAGCACCCGCAAGGCGTACACCGCGCTCCAGCTGAACGCGCCCACCGCCGAGCTCGTCGACCTGGTCAAGCCCGAAGGACCCTTCCACAGTCTGCCCACCGCGCTCGACCGGCCGCTGCTGTTCATCGCCGGCGGACTGCCGATCCACCGCGACGGCCGCCTCATCGGCGCCATCGGCGTCGGCGGCGGCGCCCCCGAGCAGGACCACGGCTTCGCCACCGCGGCCGTGGAGGCCCTCGCGTAACGACGCGGGAGCGCCCCGGACTCGCCCCAAGTAACCGCGTCAGAGCGGTGCTTGGGGCGGACGTGCGTTCAGCCCGCGGCCACCGTCAGAGGAGCGAAGCGGCGGGTCCAGTCGCCGGGCAGGTCCGAAGCCCCGTGGTTCATCACCGCGTTGAGCGCGATGCCCTCGAGCCCGTGCTCCTTGAGCCAGCCGAGCAGTTCCTCGTGGCGTACGTCGATGTCGGTGCGCAGCGGCCGGTCGGTGCCCGCCGCGAGCGAGGCCACCAGGGCCTGCGCCGTCGCGGCGTCCCGGGCGACGAGCGGGCCGATGACGTGCGTGTCCTCGTTGGGCCAGGCGGCCGCGTAGCCGATGAGCGCACCATCGGGGCCGTCGTCCACCGCCACCCGCAACTGGTCGGCGAAGGCGGGGAGTCGGGTGAGGACATGCGTACGGTCGGGGCCGAACACCTCCGCGTCCAGGCGCAGAATCGCCTGAAGGTCCTCCGCCGTGGCCGCGCGGGTGGCGACGGCGGGCCGGTCGTCCCCGCCCGCGACGAACCGGCCGCGCACCATCTCGGCCCGCCCGGTGACCTTGAATCCCAACTCCTCGTAGAGCGGCCGCCCGTACGGCGTCGCGTGGAGGGTGAGCGGCGTGGTGCCCGCCCGCTCGACGACGTGGCGCATCAGACGCCTGCCGACGCCCTGGCGTGCATGGCGCTCGGCGACCAGCACCATGCCGATCGCGCGGAGTTCGGGCCGCTCCCGGGGGCCGTAATCGGTCACCACACAGGCGCTGACGAGTCCGCCGTCGGGGTCGTCGATGCCGTATCCGGTACCGGCGGAGAGCAGCAGCCGCCATTTGTGTTCCTCGCGGGGCCAGCCGCGGTTCTCGGAGAGGTCGGCGCAGGCGAGGACGTCGCGCGGGGTGAGCCGGCGGATGGGCAGGTCGGAGAGCGAAGGTGTCGACACGCAGGTCAGGCTGTCGGACTTCACCCGGTGGCGTCCACCGCTTTCTCCACAGTGCCCCGGTGCTTTCGCCCACGCGGGGAGTTTCACGTGAAACATGGCGCCGGGGGGCGGCTCTTGTCGGCATGCGAAGGCGCACGGCGTGCTAATTGGCGCCCCACAGCCGCTAATTGAGCAATTTACGAACCGGCCGAGGAACGCTTAATCCGCGCTTATGCCGGGAGGGGGTTGTCGCCCTCGGGGCGGCCGGTATGGTCGGATCCGGATCGCACCGGGTGGCCGCGGAAGGCCGAGGGGAAGCCCGTGATGCGCGCAGGCCAACGCAGCCTAACGGGATGGAGAGATCGAAGACCTGCACTTTCCGCTTTGCGTTCGAGGCAATGCCGCCGGGTGGCAGGCTGCGGTGAGGGGACTGCGGACAATGTCACACTCTTGGCTTACTTGTCAGTAGCCGTCCGGAATGCAGTGTTCAATGTGGACTGCATTGTCGTCGAGGCACGCCGGGGGAAAGCCCACAGATTCCGAGCGGGAGCAGCTCGGAAGTACGTTGACCGACCGAAATATGTTCGAGGCGAGGCACAGCATGGACGCTCCGACCACTACGCCGTCGGCCGGTTCCGGTCCGGACGGCGGAGACGGCTGGTTCACGCCGCGCAAGGCCCCGCAGCCGTCCACCACGGATTCCGGACAGGAAGCCGTGCCGGAGGAGCACCGAATACCGGAGCCCCGGCAGCGCCCGACCGCACAGCCGTCGCACCAGCCCGCCCCGCCCCGTGCCGCCGAGACGCCCGGCCCCCCGGCCGCCTCCGCGCGCACCGCTCCCTCGCACGCCTCGCCCGACGCGATCCTCGTCCGCCGCACGATGGAGGAGATCGGCCCCGTCGCCGACCGCGTCACCTCGTACTTCTACGCCCTGCTCTTCGTGCGCCACCCCGAGCTGCGCCCGCTCTTCCCCGCGGCGATGGACACCCAGCGCGACCGGATCCTCAAGGCGCTGCTGACCGCCGCCGAGCACATCGACGACAAGGTCGTCCTCGTCCCGTACCTGAAGAACCTGGGGCGCGGACACCGCAAGTACGGCACACAGGCCGAGCACTACCCGGCCGTCGGCGAGTGCCTGATCGCCGCGCTCACCCAGTACGCCACGACCACGTGGAGCGCGGAGACCGAGGCCGCGTGGGTGCGCACGTACACGACGATCTCCCAGGTCATGATCGACGCGGCGGCCGAGGACGAGCTGACCGCACCGGCCTGGTGGATGGCCGAGGTCGTCTCGCACGATCTGCGCACGCCGGACGTCGCCGTCGTGACGGTGCGGCCCGACCAGCCGTACCCGTTCCTCGCCGGGCAGTACACGACGCTGGAGACGCCGTGGTGGCCGCGGATCTGGCGGCACTACTCGTTCGCGTCCGCGCCCCGCTCGGACGGGCTGCTCTCGTTCCACGTGAAGGCGGTCCCGGCCGGCTGGGTCTCCAACGCCCTGGTGCACCGGGCACGCCCCGGCGACGTGCTGCGCCTCGGCCCGCCCGCCGGCTCCATGACCGTCGACCACACCACCGACAGCGGACTGCTCTGTCTGGGCGGCGGCACCGGCATCGCGCCCATCAAGGCGCTCGTCGAGGACGTGGCCGAGCACGGGCACCAGCGCTCGGTCGAGGTCTTCTACGGCGCCCGCACCCATCACGACCTGTACGACATCGACACGATGCTGCGCCTCCAGCAGAGCCACCCGTGGCTCTCGGTGCGCCCGATCATCGACCAGCAGGCCCATCTCCAGCTGCCGGACGCGGTGCGGGAGTACGGGCCCTGGAACGAGTACGACGCCTATCTCTCCGGCCCGCCCGGCATGATCCGCAGCAGCATCGACACCCTGCGGCGCATCGGCATCCCCGGCAGCCGCATCCGGCACGACTCGGTGGAGGACCTGGTCGCGGCGGACTGAGCCCCGCCGCAGGCCAACGGCCCCGGGTGGTCGGGTGTCAGCCCAGGTCGGGCGCGTGCATCGCCCGTACGCCCTCGATGTTGCCGTCCAGGTAGTGGCGCAGCGAGAGCGGCACGAGATGGACCGAGGCGATACCGACGCGGGTGAACGGCACCCGCACGATCTCGTAGCTGCCGCACGGGTCCTCGACCTCGGGGCCGTGCCGCTGGTCGGTGTCCATGGACTCCAGGCGGCAGACGAAGAAGTGCTGGACCTTCACGCCGGTCGCGCCGCCGTCCTCGCCGATGTGCTCGACGGTGTCCACGAAGCAGGGCACCACATCGACGATCTTGGCGCCGAGTTCCTCGTGCACCTCTCGATGGAGGGCATCGACGACGGTCGTGTCATCCGGCTCGACACCGCCACCGGGGGTCACCCAGTACGGATCGACGCCGGGCTTGGTCCGCTTGATCAGAATCAGGTCGTCGCCGTCCAGCAGGACGGCACGTGCGGTGCGCTTGACCACGGGTCGGACGGTCATGGGAGAAATGTGGCCCGGCTGGTTCCACGTGAAACATCCCGTACCGCGCACCGTCCCGCTCACGACCAGTCGACGGCAGCGCGCAGCAGCCACTCGTGCGCCCGCGCGATATGCGGCATGGCGAGTGTGCCGGTGCGCACCACCAAGAAGTACGTGCGCAGCGGGGGCACGGGCGGGTCGAGCAGGGCGACGATCTCCCCGCGCTCCAGGCTCCCCTCGCACAGATAGCGCGGCAGGACGGCGAGTCCCGCTCCCGCGATCACACAGGCGAGGACCGCACGCAGATCCGGCACCACGACCGTGCCGGATACGGCGGGCCGGCAGTCGAAGACCGCCGCCCAGTAGCGGGTGACCAGGGGCAGCGACTCGTGCACCTCGACCACCGGGAACTTCTCCAGGGACGGCGCAGCGCCGCGATGCAGCATGCCGGGGCCGACCCGGGCCGCGAGCCGAGGGGCGGCGACCAGCACATGCTCCTCGTCGCAGAGCGGAGTCGCGGTGAGCAGGGCGCCGCGTGGACGGGCCGTCGCGATGGCCAGATCGTGATGCCCCGCGGCGAGCCCTTCCAGGGTCTCCTCGGCCGTGCCGAAGCTCGCCCGTAACGCGATGCCCTGCCCGTCGTCGCGGTTCAGGGCCGTGAGCGCGGGCAGCGCGCGCTCGGCCGTGAACTCCGGCGGACCGGCCAGGTGCAGCGTGCGTAGGGCCGATTCCTCGTCGAGCCCCGTCTCGGCGATCTCCACGAGCGCGTCGAGATGCGGGGCCGCCTTGTGGGCCAGCTCGTCGCCGATCGTCGTGGGCGTCACCCCGCGGGCCTGGCGCAGGAAGAGCGGGCGGCCCAACTGCCGCTCGAGCGTGCGTATCTGGGAGGTGACCGCCGGCTGGGACAGGCCGAGCAGGGCGGCGGCACGGGTGAACGAACCGGCGCGGTGCACCGTCACAAAGGTGCGCAGCAACGCGAGATCCATCGCGGCACGCCTCCCTCCCCGGCCCCCGAACCGCGCCCAACTATAAATAAGTCGATAGGTCTCTGTCGCTACCGTGATTGGACACTGACACAGAGTCAACTAGCCTTGTTCGCGCGGTTCTTCGCGCGAAGAATCCGGGACGGTCCGAGCCACGAGGGGGGAGGCTCGGACCGTCCGTTCTGCGTAGCGCGGTACTAGCGGCGCGGCTCCATCAGCGTGCCCCGGCCTCGTCCAGCGCTCGCAGCACGTCCGCCACCAGGTCCTCCGTGTTCTCGGCGCCCGCGGAGAAGCGGATGAAGCCCTCGGCGACGGCGTCCCCGCCCCAGCGCCCGCGCCGCTCAGCGGTGGACCGCACGCCGCCGAAGCTCGTGGCGTCGTCCACCAGGGTCAGGGCGTCGAGGAACCGCTCGGCCTGCGCCCGCGAGGGCAGCTCGAAGGAGACCACACAGCCGAAGCGCCGCATCTGACGCGCGGCGACGGCGTGCGCCGGGTCGCCGGGCAGCCCGGGATGGCGCACCCCGAAGACGTCCGCTCGTTCGAGCAGGGCACGGGCGACGGCCAGCGCGTTGGCGCTCTGCCGCTCGGCGCGCAGTTCGAGCGTGGCGAGGGAGCGGTGCGCGAGCCAGGTCTCCATCGGCCCGGGGATCGCCCCGACGATCTTGCGCCAGCGGCGCACCCCGGCCAGCAGTTCGGCATCGGCGCACGCGACGTAGCCGAGCAGCAGGTCGCCGTGGCCCGTGAGTTGCTTGGTGGCGCTGGCCACGGAGAAGTCAGCGCCGAGTTCGATGGGCCGCTGCCCCAGCGGCGTCGCGAGCGTGTTGTCGACCGCGACCAGCGCCCCGCGCGCGTGGGCGGCCTCCGCGAGACGCCGGACGTCGCAGACGTCGAGGCCCGGGTTGGACGGCGTCTCCAGCCACAGCAGGCGCGCCCCGTCCAGCACGTCGAGCTGCGCGTCCGCACCGGTCGGCGCGGTGCGCACCTCGATGCCGTACGCCGTGAGCTGCTCGCGGACCAGCGGGAAGACCTGGTAGCCGTCGGACGGCAGGACCACCGCGTCGCCCGCGCGCAGCTGCGAGAAGAGGACCGCGGAGATCGCCGCCATCCCGGAGCCGAAGGCCAGCGCCGCCGCGTCGGAGCGCCCCGGAGCCTCGAGTTCGGCGACGGCCCGCTCCAGATGTGTCCACGTCGGGTTCTCGTCGCGGCCGTACGCGTAGGGCCCCGACACATCGCCGGGAAGGTGGAAGTGTGCGGCGAACACCGGTCCCGGCAGGGTCGGTTCGTTCTTGACCGGGTCGGGAAGACCGGCCCGTACCGCCCGCGTGCCGTCTCCCGGACCCTGTGTCGAGGGCTGCGTCATCGGTTCCGCTCCTCCACTGCCTCGCGTACGGACTCCAACAGGCCGTCGGCCGCCGCCTCGACGAGCTTCAGACAGGCCTCGAAGCCGCCCAGGTCGCCGTAGTACGGGTCGGGGACGTCCAGGTCCTCCGGGGCCGCCCCGGCGTCGTAGGAGCGCAGCAGGCGCACCTTGGCGGCGTCCTCGGGCGTCGGGGCCAGGCGGCGCAGGGTGTGCAGATGGCCGGCGTCGAGGGCGACCACCAGATCGAGGCGGGCGAACCAGTCGCGGTGGAAGCGGCGGGCCGTGTGCTCGGCGTCGTAGCCGCTCTCGGTGAGCACGTGGACGGTGCGCGGGTCGGCGCCCTCACCCTCGTGCCAGCCGTCCGTGCCCGCGCTGTCGACCTCGACGAGGCCGCCGAGCCCCGCGTCCTCGACGCGGGCGCGGAACACGTGCTCGGCCATGGGCGAGCGGCAGATGTTGCCGGTGCAGACGAAACAGACGCGGTAGGTCATCCGGAGGCTCTCAGTCCTTGCCGTCGGGCAGCACGACGTTCAGCGCCCAGGAGACGATCGAGACGATCAGGCCGCCGAGGATCGCGGTCCAGAAACCGTCGACGTGGAAGCTCAGGTCGACCTGGTCGGCGAGCCACGAGGTCAGCAGCAGCATCAGGGCGTTCACGATCAGCGTGATCAGGCCGAGCGTGAGAATGAACAGCGGGAAGGTCAGGAGTTTCACGATCGGCTTCACGATCACGTTGACCAGACCGAAGATGAGCGCGACGAGGATCAGCGTGCCGACCTTCTTGCCGGTGCTGTCGCCGGTCAGGGTGATCTTGTCGAGCACCCAGACCGCGACGGCCAGGGCCCCCGCGTTGGCGATCGTCTTGACGAGGAAATTCTTCATGTGTCTGATCGTGGCAGACGTTACTGGTGACAGGGGTGGACGAGGTCGATGAAGGCGTTCCGGCTGGATGAACTCGAGGCGGAGAGAGCCGCCAACGACGGGGCGTATCTGCAGTTTCTGCGGGAGCGCAACATGTCGGTGGGGCTGTACGCGCTCGACGCGGGCACCCAGGACCCGCAGCAGCCGCACGGACAGGACGAGGTCTACCTCGTGGTCAGCGGACGCGGTTCGATCACCGTGGGGATGGAGACCACACAGGTCGCCAGGGGCAGCGTGGTGTACGTGCCGGCCGGGGTCGCCCACAAGTTCCACCACATCAGCGAGGACCTGCGCGTTCTCGTCGTCTTCTCGCCCCCGGAGGGCTGACCGCGCCGCAGGGCCGAGGCCGAGCCTCCGGGTTCCCTAAGGGTCGGGTCAGGGGAGGACAAGGGATCGGAAGGGCCCGCGCGGCCCTTCGACGTGCCAGCATCGAAGCAGCAGCCTCGAAGAGACGTCGGACGTCTCGGAGAGACAGGGAAAGACACAACAAAGGAGCGATGGCAGTGCGAGAGATATTCGCGGACATGCCGTGGTGGGTGAAGTGGGTCGCGGTGCCGGTCATCGCCATCGTCGTGTTCGGCGGACTGATCGCGAGCGTCGTCGGCTTCGTGATCGGACTGCTGTTCAAGGTCCTGGTGTTCGCCGCACTGGTCGGTGGACTCATCTTCGTCGTACGGAAATTCATGACCGGCTCGTCGTCGCGGAGCCGCGACTGGTGATGTTCGGCGCACTCGTGTGCGGGTCCCGGTCGTTGCGGCGCGCGACCTTTCGCACGACCGGGGGAAGTTTCCCAGCGCGGCGGGCGACGATCGGTGGCCAAGGGTTAGAGTCCGGAATTCGATGGCTTTAGACCCCTGCGAGCCCCGAGGACGCGGGGGGTTCCCCACGCGCATCGGGAGTGAACCTTGGCCACGGTCGACACCGCACCCGCCGCCGCACGGCAGACGCTCATCGGGTCCGTCCAGCGGGCCATGCGGCTGCTCGAGGCGGTCGCCGCGCACGACGACGGGGCGCCGGCCAAGCAGCTCGCCAGGGAAGCCGGCCTCGCCCTTCCCACCGCGTACCACCTGCTCCGCACCCTGGCCCACGAGGGCTACCTCCGCCGGGAGAACGGCGTCTTCGTCTTCGGTGACGCCGCCGAGCGTCTGAGCAGCAGCGGAGCGCAGCAGAATCGTCGCAGCATGATCACCGACGCGCTGCGGCACTGGCGCGACACCATAGGGGTCCCGGTCTACTTCGCGGTCTACCGCGACGGCGAGATCGAGCTGATCGCCGTCGCCGACACTCCGGCCAATCCCGCCGTCGAGGAGTGGGCCGACTTCCGGGAGACCGGCCATGCCCACGCCATCGGCCAGTGCCTGCTCTCCCAGCTCGACGAGGCGGCCCGCAGGGATCACCTGGACCGCTACCCCGCGCAGTCGATCACCCCGTACTCGGTACGGGACGATCGCGCGCTGCTGCGGAAGCTGAGCCGGGTGGGGCGCATGGAGCCCGTGATCGAGCGTCAGGAGTACGCGCTGGGCACCGCCTGCGCCGCGTTTCCGCTGACCATCGGCTCGACCGCGGCGACGTTGGCCATTTCTCTCCCTTCCCATCAGGCGGAGAAACTGCTGCCCACGGCCCGCCGGTTGCAGCACGAGATCGGCAGGCTCGTAGGAACACTCGCCTTCTCTATCAGCATTTGAAAACTCACTCCTTGTAATCCTGTGTGTACGTTGAGCAAGATGCCAGCAGTGTCAGGGAGGTAATTCCTGGCCAATCGACGGCAAGTTGACGGGGTAGGCGATGCGCGAGTCGGTACAAGCAGTTCAGGCAGAGGTCATGATGAGCTTCCTCGTTTCCGAGGAGCTCTCGTTCCGCATTCCGGTGGAGCTCCGGTACGAGTCCACCGATCCGTACGCGGTGCGGCTGACCTTCCATCTCCCCGGAGACGCGCCCGTGACCTGGGCATTCGGCAGGGAACTCCTCGTCGACGGCGTCAACGGGGCAAGCGGTGAGGGAGACGTGCAGGTCACACCGGTGGAGCGGGTGGGCGGCGCGGTCGGCGAGATGCCGGGCGAGGTGCACATCAGGCTCCAGGTCGGCGCGGACCAGGCGCTGTTCCGTGCCGGGGTCGCACCGCTCGTCGCGTTCCTCGACCGGACGGACAAGCTCGTCCCGCTCGGTCAGGAGGAGGCGGGCGCGGACTTCGAGTCCGACCTCGACGAGGCCCTCGACCGGATCCTCGCCGAGGAACAGAGCGCGGGCTGACTCCCCTTCGGCCCGTACGACCCACGGCGGTTCGCACGAATCACGACGCGACGTAACGCTTCAGCAGCGCGGTGCGCCCGAGCAGTTCCGCGCCCTCAGCGTTTACGTCGCCGGCCTCGGCCTCCGCGTCCAGGAGCGGGAGCGGCCCCCTCGGGCCCCCGTGCGTCCGGCCGGTCGGCGGAGACCACGAGCGCCGCGAGCGCGGTGGTCACCGGCACCGAGGCGACCAGGCCGATCGAGCCGACCAGCGTGCGCACGATCTCCTCGGCGACCAGCTCGCTGTTGGCCACGTCGGCGACGCTGCTCTGCGCGATCGAGAAGAGCAGCAGCAGCGGCAGTGCGGCGCCCGCGTAGGCCAGGACGAGCGTGTTGACGACGGACGCGATGTGGTCGCGGCCGATGCGGATCGCGGCCCGGTACAGGGCGCGGCGGCCCATCGTCGGATTCGCCTCGTGCAGCTCCCACACGGCCGAGGTCTGCGTGACCGTCACGTCGTCGAGCACGCCGAGCGAGCCGATGATGACGCCGGCCAGCAGCAGACCGCTCATGTCGATGTCCGGGTACAGGCCGTGGATCAGGCCCGTGTTGTCGTCGGTGTTGCCCGTCAGGGCGGCCCAGCCGATGAACAGCGAGCCGAGCAGGCCGATCAGCAGCAGCGAGACGAGCGTGCCGAGCACGGCGACGGAGGTTCTGGCCGACAGGCCGTGGCACATGTAGAGCGCGATCAGCATGATGGCGCTGGCGCCGACCACCGCGACGATCAGGGGATTCGACCCCTGGAGAATCGCGGGCAGGATGAAGAAGGTCAGCACCAGGAAGCTGATCGCGAGCGCGATCAGCGCCATGACGCCCCGCATCCGGCCGACGACGACCACCGCCAGGGCGAAGATTCCGGCCAGCAGCACCATCGGGATCTTGCGGTTCACGTCGGTGACCGAGTACTGGAGATTCTTCGGCGCGTCCGGCGCGTAGGCCGCGATCACCTTCTGGCCCTCGTGCAGCTGCCGGGGCGAATCCGGCTGGACGACCTCGGTGAACGTACGGCCCTTGTCCTTGCCGGTGTCGATCCGGATCGTCGCGTTCTCGCAGGTGCCGCCGGACGGCTTCTCACCCGTGGTGCCCTGCTGCGTGGGATCACCGGGCGGGGTCTGGCTCTGGGCGTGCACGGAGGAGCAGTCGACCTTCTCGACGCGGGTTACCGTGGCCTGCTGCGTCTGCCGGTCGAAGCCGACGCCGCTGCGCTCGTGCGGGGGCGCGCCGCCCGGCCAGAGCACCGCGAGGCCCACGACGACCGCGACCGAGAACGGGATCAGCACGGCCGCGATCACCTTGCGCAGGTGCCGCGAGACGGGCGCCGCGGGTCCGTGGCCATGGCCGTGTCCGTGGCTGTGCGCGTGCGGCGGATGAGGCGGCGGAGGAGGGGGCTGCTGGGTGGTGGTCACCGCCCGATCATCGCAAGAACCGAGGGGGCCCTCTGTTCAACGCGGCGTACGGGACGTTAGCGTGGAGGCGCTTTTGCCATCGCGGGAGCTCGGAGCACCGGGCTGAGAGGGCGCTGACCTTCGTCCCAGCAGGGCGTTTCACGTGAAACAGCGTGGAACACCACGAAGCTGAGGACGGATACGGCTGCGTCGACCGCTGAACCTGTTACCGGGTAATGCCGGCGTAGGGAGTAGGTCTCATGACCACAACGGACGCACACACGCCTGCCTCCACCTCGACCGAGGGCTCGACCGAGGAGGCCGGCCAGTCCATCGGCTGGCACAAGGGGTACATCCGGGGCTCGCGCCCCGACCTCCAGGTGCCGGTCCGTCAAGTGCACCTCACCAATGGACAGTCGGTCACGCTGTACGACACCTCAGGCCCGTACACCGACCCGACCGTCGACACCGATGTCCGCCGCGGTCTCGCGCCGCTGCGGGAGAACTGGATCATCGCCCGCGGCGACACCGAGGAGTACGCGGGCCGCCCCGTCCGACCCGAGGACGACGGCATCAAGCACACGTCGCCGCGTGGGGGCCTGCGCAACCTCGACGCGGTCTTCCCCGGCCGCCCGCGCCAGCCGCGCCGCGGCCGGTCCGGCCAGGCCGTGACCCAACTCGCGTACGCGCGCCGGGGCGAGATCACCCCGGAGATGGAGTACGTGGCCCTCCGGGAGAACGTCGCGCCCGAGGTCGTCCGCGAGGAGATCGCGGCCGGCCGCGCCGTGCTGCCCGCGAACGTCAACCACCCGGAGATCGAGCCGATGATCATCGGCAAGCGGTTCCTGGTGAAGGTCAACGCCAACATCGGCAACTCGGCCGTGACGAGCTCCATCGAGGAGGAGGTGGAGAAGATGACGTGGGCGACCCGCTGGGGCGCCGACACCGTCATGGACCTCTCCACCGGCCGCAACATCCACACCACGCGCGAGTGGGTGCTGCGCAACTCCCCCGTGCCGATCGGCACCGTGCCGCTCTACCAGGCGCTCGAGAAGGTCGACGGCAAGGCCGAGGAACTGACCTGGGAGATCTACAAGGACACGGTCATCGAGCAGGCCGAGCAGGGCGTGGACTACATGACCGTCCACGCCGGTGTCCGCCTCCCGTACGTGCCGCTGACCGCCGACCGCAAGACCGGCATCGTCTCGCGCGGCGGGTCGATCATGGCCGCGTGGTGCCTCGCGCACCACAAGGAGAGCTTCCTCTACGAGAACTTCGAGGAGCTCTGCGAGATCCTCGCGGCGTACGACGTCACGTACTCACTCGGCGACGGGCTGCGGCCCGGCTCCATCGCGGACGCCAACGACGAGGCGCAGTTCGCGGAGCTGAGGACGCTCGGCGAGCTGAACTCCATCGCCAAGCGGCACAACGTGCAGACCATGATCGAGGGCCCGGGCCACGTCCCGATGCACAAGATCAAGGAGAACATCGACCTCCAGCAGGAGATCTGCGAGGAGGCGCCGTTCTACACGCTCGGCCCGCTGACCACCGACGTCGCCCCGGCGTACGACCACATCACGTCCGGGATCGGCGCCGCGATGATCGCCTGGTGGGGCACGGCGATGCTCTGCTACGTCACGCCGAAGGAGCACCTGGGCCTGCCCAACCGCGACGACGTGAAGACCGGTGTCATCACGTACAAGATCGCGGCGCACGCGGCGGACCTCGCCAAGGGGCACCCGGACGCGCAGGCCTGGGACGACGCGCTGTCCGACGCCCGCTTCGAGTTCCGGTGGGAGGACCAGTTCAACCTGGCCCTCGACCCGGACACGGCACGGGAGTTCCACGACGAGACGCTGCCGGCGGAGCCCGCGAAGACGGCGCACTTCTGCTCGATGTGCGGGCCGAAGTTCTGCTCGATGAAGATCTCGCAGGACATCCGGCGCGAGCACGGCACCACCGCTTCGGAGATCGAGGCGGGCATGGACCAGAAGTCCAAGGAGTTCGCGCAGGCGGGCAACCGCGTGTATCTGCCGATCGCCGACTGACGCGTCAGCGCACGACGGTGGGGCCCCTCGGGTGCGAGGGGCCTCCTCGTCGCCCCCGGCGCGGTGCGTGCGTGCCGGGGGATCAGTCCGGCTGGTGGTCAGGGCCGCCGAAGTCCGGACTTGAGAAGTCCGGGCTCGAATAGCCGGCGCGCTGGCCCGTGGCCGTGCCACCGCCGTCGGGACTGCTGAACCCCGGCCTGTTGTAGCCGAGATGGGGCATGCGCCCGACGCCGCCGCCGCGGCTCCCCAGGTGCGGTCCCGCACCCGCCGAGGGATCCGCCAGGGCGTCCCGCAGGAACGGCAGGATGCCCTTCTCCAGGAGCGCGGCGCGCCAGGCTTCCCTGGCCTGCTTCACTTCCTCGCTCGCCTCGCCGTGCGCGCTCGCCTGGAGCGACGTCGCGCCGTTGCGCAGCGCCGCGAGCAGCAGACAGACGGCCGCTACGAGCATGCTCGCCGCCGTGATCGCGCCGAAGACCCAACCGAACGTGAGCAGGGTGTCGGCGAAACCGGGCGCCGGGTTCAGCATGCTCAGGACGTAGCCCACGACCAGGAAGATCAGGGCGGCGGTCCCGGCGAGGACCGGGGCGAGCACGACGGCGACCGCGGCGACGCCCGGTCCCGTGCTCTCCCCGCTGCTGGTGTTGCCTCCTTCGCGTAGTGGACGCAGGAGCCGCGGCGTGGAGCGCAGCTCCTCGCGCACCGTGACGTAGCGCTGGTACTCCTCCGTGGCCGCCGTGTTGATCAGGGCCGCGGCGCCCAGCGCCATCGTGCGCAGTTGTTCGGGGTTGAGCCGCTGTCCCACCGCGGCGAGATCAGGGCGGTCCGGTGCGGTACGCAGCGCCTCATCGAGGAGCCGCTCGAACTCGGGGCGGTCCTCGTTCAGCAAATGCGGAGCGCTGTTCATGTGCATCCCCCGATGCTCCGTAGGGCTTGGTGGCCCGCATGGGTGCGAGCCGTCGGGCAGAAACGGAGGGGAGCCTGCTACGGATAAGGCGATGGTAGAGCTGTCACGGCGCGCGGTGACAGGGGGTTTCCGGAAATTGGCCCGGGGGCCGGGCGGATCCTCCGCTTTCGCGTGTTCCCCGCGAACTCTCAGGCATCCATGGGAAGTTGCTGGACGAGCAGTTTTCCGGCCATGGTCACGCCGCCGTCCATGGCGATGGCAAGGCCGTTCGCGTACACGTGCGGGCCTTCGACGGGGGGCCTGCTGTCCTCGCCCTCGCCGTCCTCGCCGCCGACCTCGCCGAGCAGGTACGGGATCGGGCTGTGGCCGTGCACGATGCGCGAGCCGCCGTAGGTGTCGAGGAGCTGCCGCACGGCGCCGGGCCCCGACTCCTCGTCCTTGAACGCGAACCGCTTGGTGAACTTGCGGAACAGGTCCCAGCACTCGTCCGCGTCGTTGCGCGTGAGGGTCTCACGGACCGTGTCGTTGACGGCCTCGATGGAGTCCCCGTAGTCGAGGTACGCGGTGGTGTCCGAGTGCGTGAGGAGGTGGTCGTCCTCGATCTCGATCGCGTCGAGCCGGGACATCCACTGGAGGTGCACGTCCTGGAGGCGGTCCATGTCGGCCTTCTGCCCGCCGTTGAGCAACCAGGCCGCCTGGAAGGTGGCGGTGCCCGCCCCGGAGTTGACGGGCGTGTCGCCGAACCGCTTCGCACCGAGCAGCAGCAGCTCGTGGTTGCCCATCAGCGCCTTGCAGTAGCCGCCCGCGGCCGCAGCCTCGGCGGACAGCCGCATCACGAGGTCGATGACGCCGATCCCGTCGGGCCCGCGGTCGGTGAAGTCGCCGAGGAACCACAGGCGCGCGGTTCCCGCCGCCCAGTTCCCCTCGCCGTCGATCAGGCCCTTCTCGCGGAGCGCGGCGAGCAGCTCGTCCAGATAGCCGTGCACGTCGCCGACGACGTACAGCGGGCCGAGCCCCTCGTCGCCCGTGGGCGCGGGCTGTGCGGCGTCGACCTGGATCTGGACGGTGTCGCCCCTGTTGATGACGGGGAGGTCGCGCTCGGTGGGCGTGTAGCCGTCGGGATACGCCTCGGGCGCCTCGGGTGCCTCGGCACCGGGGACGGGGTCGGTCGGCTGTACGTTCGCCGGTACGTCATGAACGTACGCGGGAACACGGAAGTCGCGCAGCGTCTCCGTGCGCGCTGCGGGTCCCAGACCGGCCCCCTGAGTCATCGACCCCTCCACCACCATTGCGCCGCCTGTGCACCGTATCGGACTGCCTGGTCGCAGCGGCCCGCGGTGTCGTGCGCCCATCATAGGAATGCGGCTCGCGCTGTGTGATGCACCAGGGGTGGTGAATCGGTGACGGGCGGCTGATCACCGTGCATTTCTCCCGAATTGGTGTGGACTTTTCTTCTCGGTGGCGGGCGGCGGGGGCGGTCAGCCCTTCCCCGGGGAGCGGGGCGGGCTGACCGTGGTGCGGTGCGGGCGGCGCTGGGACGAGGTCCGCACGATGAGTTCGGTCGGCATCACCTGCTCGACCGGCTGGTCGGACTCCACCCCTTCGATGGCGTCGATGAGGAGCTGGACGACGGAGGTCCCGATCCGCCGCGGCTTGAGCGACAGGGTGGTGATGGGCGGCTCCGTGTTCGCGTACACATTCGACTCGCTGCAGCACACCAGCAGCAGGTCGTCGGGGACCCGAAGCCCGTAGCGCCGCGCCGCGGCGAGCAGATCGGTCCCGTTGGGGTCGAACAGGCCGTAGACCGCGTCGGGGCGGTCGGGCCGGGCGAGCAGCCGGTCGGCGGCGACGGCGCCCGCGCAGGGGTCGTGCGCGGGGTACGACTCGTAGACCGGCTCCTGCCCGATCCGCTCGCACCAGCTCAGATACGCGGAGGTGGACAGGTGGGTGTACGTGTCGGTGGTGGTGCCGGTGAGCAGGCCGATGCGGCGGGCGCCGGACTCGGCGAGGTGGTCGAGGATGCCGAGGACGGCGGCCTCGTGGTCGTTGTCGACCCAGGCGGTCACGGGCAGGGTGCCCGCGGGACGTCCGTCCGAGACGACGGGCAGGCCCTGGCGGACCAGCTCGGTGACGACCGGGTCGTGGTCGGAGGGGTCGATGACGACGGTGCCGTCGAGCGCGACGTTCGACCACACGTCGTGGCGTGAGGTGGCGGGCAGGATGACGAGGGCGTACCCGCGGGCGAGCGCGGCGGAGGTGGCGGCTCGGGCCATCTCCGCGAAGTACGCGAATTCTGTGAAGGTGAAAGGTTCATCCCCGTACGTGGTCACGGTCAGGCCGATGAGGCCCGACTTGCCCGTACGGAGCGTGCGGGCGGCCGCGGAGGGGCGATAGCCCAACCGGTCGGCGACCTCGCGGACGTGGCGTCGGGTGGCGTCCGGGAGCCGGCCCTTGCCGTTGAGCGCGTCGGACACGGTCGTGATCGAGACCCCGGCGGCTGCGGCAACGTCTCTGATGCCCGCCCGGCCGGGCCGGGTGCCCCTGCGGGTCGTCTCTGCCCGGCTCACCTGGTGCTTCCCTGCTGCTGTCATGGCGAGCCGATAGTAGGGCTCATTCGGCTGCATGGTGGGGGTGCATATGCAGGCGTTGACAGGCACGTTTCTGCAAGGTGATGACCCCTCATCTCCCTTGGAATACAAGAGAGTTGCTGGTCGTCGCAGTGGTACATCACTTGTCGTCCGGTGCGGGCCTGCCAAGTCGGCGATGTTGCGAGTCGGTCTCAACTCACCTGCACGGGTGACGCGCGCCACGGCGCGAGCCACCGGCGCACGGCAGGACGAGGGGCGCTCCCCCCTCCCCGTACGCCTCGGGAGGTGCCTCGGACTCGGCCCATTGGGGTGCGCGGCGAATCCTCTTAAGGTGAGCAGTATTGGAACGGTGCCCCTGAGGAGGACTGCGGTGAGCGAGACCAACCCCAAGCTGCGCGCGGAGCTGGCGGGGATCCCCGCCTACAAGCCCGGCAAGCCGGCTGCTGCCGGGGGGCCGGTGGCGTACAAGCTGTCCTCCAACGAGAATCCGTATCCGCCGCTGCCCGGGGTGATGGAGCAGGCGGTCGCCGCGGCCGGGACCTTCAACCGGTACCCGGACATGGCGTGCACCGGCCTGATGAACGAGCTGTCCGACCGTTTCGGTGTGCCCGTCAGTCATCTGGCCACGGGCACGGGCTCGGTCGGCGTCGCGCAGCAGCTGCTCCAGGCGACCTCCGGGCCCGGTGACGAGGTCATCTACGCCTGGCGGTCCTTCGAGGCGTACCCGATCATCACGCAGATCAGCGGGGCGAAGTCGGTGCAGGTGCCGCTCACGCCGAGCGAGGACCACGACCTCGACGCGATGGCGGACGCCGTCACCGACCGGACCCGTCTGATCTTCGTCTGCAACCCCAACAATCCCACGGGCAACGCCATCCGCCGCCCCGAGCTCGAGCGCTTCCTCGACCGGGTGCCCTCGGACGTGCTGGTCGTGCTGGACGAGGCGTACCGGGAGTTCATCCGCGACCCCGAGGTGCCGGACGGCGTCGAGATCTACCGGGACCGGCCGAACGTGGCGGTGCTGCGCACCTTCTCCAAGGCGTACGGGCTCGCGGGGCTGCGGGTGGGCTTCGCCATCGCGCACGAGCCGGTCGCGGCGGCGCTGCGCAAGACGGCGGTCCCCTTCGGTGTGAGCCAGCTCGCACAGGACGCGGCGGTCGCCTCGCTGCGCGCGGAGGACGAGCTGCTCGGCCGGGTCGGCTCGCTGGTGGGCGAGCGCACCCGGGTCGTCGAGGGGCTGCGGGGGCAGGGCTGGACGGTGCCCGAGACGCAGGCGAACTTCGTGTGGCTGCGCCTGGGGGAGAAGACGATGGACTTCGCGGCGGCCTGTGAGCAGGCGGGTGTGGTCGTGCGGCCGTTCGCGGGCGAGGGCGTGCGGGCCACGATCGCGGAGACCGAGGCCAACGACATCTTCCTGCAGGTGGCCGAGGAGTTCCGCAAGGAGCTGTAGGGACGCCGCGCGTTGGCGCCCGCATCGTAGTGACAGGGGTCTCCCGGATTAACGGGGGACCCCCCTTCGTATGCCGACAACCAGTACGACATAATGCTTGTGAATGTGAACGCGTTCACAAGCGTGTCCCGGTTCCTCCCGGGATTTGTGGGATTAAAGGGGCAAACTGCCGCTGTGACCACGGCGATGTAAGGAGAAGACGCAGTGGACCCGACAACGGTCGCCCTCGCGCCGGAGACCCTGGCTCGATGGCAGTTCGGCATCACCACCGTCTACCACTTCCTGTTCGTGCCGCTGACGATCTCCCTGGCCGCGCTCACGGCGGGCCTGGAGACGGCGTGGGTGCGCACGGGCAAGGAGAAGTACTTCCACGCCACGAAGTTCTGGGGAAAGCTCTTCCTGATCAATATCGCGATCGGGGTGGCCACCGGGCTCGTGCAGGAGTTCCAGTTCGGCATGAACTGGTCGGACTACTCGAAGTTCGTCGGTGACGTCTTCGGCGCCCCGCTCGCCATGGAGGCGCTGATCGCCTTCTTCTTCGAGTCCACCTTCATCGGGCTGTGGATCTTCGGCTGGGACAAGCTGCCGAAGAAGCTGCACTGCGCCTGCATGTGGATGGTGTCGATCGGCACGCTGGCCTCGGCCTACTTCATCCTGGCGGCCAACTCGTGGATGCAGCACCCGGTCGGCTACGAGATCGACAAGCGGACCGGCGTGGCCCGGCTCAACGACATCGGGCACGTCCTCTTCCAGAACACCGCGGTCGTCCAGTTCGCGCACACCGTCGCCTCCGCCTTCCTGACCGGCGGGGCCTTCATGATCGGCATCGCCAGCTTCCTGCTCTGGAAGATCAAGAAGCAGAAGGACGCCGGCGAGCAGGTCGACCGCAAGCGGGTCATCACGCTGCGCAGCTCGCTCCGGCTCGGCCTGATCACCACTATGGTCGCGGGCATCCTGGTCGCCTTCTCCGGCGACTCCCTCGCCAAGGTGATGTTCAAGCAGCAGCCGATGAAGATGGCGGCGGCCGAGGCGCTGTGGGACACCGAATGCCCCGCACCCTTCTCGATCTTCGCGGTCGGCGATGTGACCAAGGGCCACAACTCCGTCGAGATAGAGCTTCCGGGCCTGCTGTCCTTCCTGGCCGACAGCAACTTCAGCAGCTGTGTCCCGGGCATCCAGGAGACGGCCAAGGCCGAGGCCGACAAGTACGGCGGCCAGCCCGAGGACTACATCCCCAACATCTTCGTCACCTTCTGGGGCTTCCGCCTCATGATCGGCATCGGGCTCACCGCGGCCGTCGCGGCCGGCGCCGGATTCTGGCTGACGCGGAAGCGGCGATGGCTGCTGCCCGAGCACAGAAGGGGTGAGGACGAGATCCCGAAGCTCATGCTCACCAACAAGCACGAGCTCGGCCCGACCGTCACCAAGTGGGGCTGGCGGGTCGGCATGGCCTCGCTGATCTTCCCCTTCATCGCCAACTCCATCGGCTGGATCTTCACCGAGATGGGCCGCCAGCCCTGGGCCGTCTTCGGACTCTTCAAGACCGCCGACTCGGTCTCCCCCGGCGTCAGCCAGGCCGAGATGGCGATCTCCCTGACCGCGCTGACCCTGCTGTACGCGGTGCTGTTCTGGATCAACGTCCGGCTGATGAAGAAGTACGCCCTCAAGGGCCCCGACACGGACGAGGAACCGCCGACCAAGGATCCGAAGCTGCGTGGTCCTTCGGGGGACGGCTCCGATGACGACGACGATGCCGACAAGCCACTGACCTTCGCGTACTGAGAGGAGAAAGCGCCATGGGCCTCAACGACTTCTGGTTCCTTCTGATCGCCGTTCTGTGGACCGGCTACTTCTTCCTCGAAGGCTTCGACTTCGGGGTCGGCATCCTGACCCGGCTGCTCGCCCGCGACCGCACCGAGCGGCGCGTGCTGATCAACATCATCGGTCCCGTGTGGGACGGCAACGAGGTCTGGCTGCTCACCGCCGCCGGAGCGATGTTCGCCGCGTTCCCCGTCTGGTACGCGACGTTCTTCAGCGCCTTCTACCTGCTCCTGGTGATCGCGCTGCTGCTGCTCATCGTGCGCGTGCTCTCCTTCGAGTACCGGCACAAGCGGCCGGAGGAGAGCTGGCAGCGCAACTGGGAGCTGGTGCTCTTCGTCAGCTCGCTGCTGCTGCCGTTCCTGTGGGGCGTGATGTTCGCCGACATGGTGCACGGGGTGCCGATCAACTCCCGGCAGGACTTCGCCGGTTCGCCCGCCGACCTGGTGACCTGGTGGGGCCTGCTCGGCGGGCTCGCGTTCACCGCGATCTGCACGCTGCACGGCGCGGTGTTCACCGCCCTGAAGACCGAGGGCGAGATCCGGGGCCGGGCGCGTGCGCTCGCGACCAAGGCCGGCGTGGCCACCATGCTGCTCGGCGGCGGGTTCCTCGCCTGGCTCCAGGTCGAGCGCGGGACGGTGGGGACAGCGGTGGCCTTCGCCGTGGCGGTCGTCGGCCTGCTCGGCACGCTGGCGTTCAACGCCAAGGGGCGCGAGGGCTGGGCGTTCACGTTCAACGGGATCGCGATCGCGGCCGTGGTGGCGGCGATCTTCCTGTCCCTGGCGCCGAACGTCATGCCGTCCTCGCTCAACGACGCGTGGAACCTGACGATCGACAACACGTCGTCGGGCGCGTACACGCTGAAGGTCATGACCTGGGTCGCCGGGATCATGACGCCGCTGGTCCTGCTCTACCAGGGCTGGACCTACTGGGTGTTCCGCAAGCGGCTCGGCACGAACCACATTCCGGCCGAGGCGCACTGAGCTCCCATCACGACGTGAGGGTGTGTTTCACGTGAAACCGATCGACCAGCGCCTGTTCCGGTACGGCCGGGCCTCCCGCTTCTTCCTGATCGCGGTGGTGGCCCTGGGCGCCGCCGGGGCGGGCCTGGTCATCGCTCAGGCGATGCTGATCGCCGAAATCGTGGTGGGCGCGTTCCAGCACGGATTGGACGCGGCGGAGCTGCGGGGGGCGCTGCTGCTGTTGGTGGCGGTCGCCGCCGGTCGTGGGCTCGTGGCCTGGCTGACCGAACTGGCCGCGCACCGGGCCAGCGCGGCGGTCAAGTCGGAGCTGCGCAGGCGCCTGTTGGAGCGGGCGGCACTGCTCGGCCCCGGCTGGCTGAGCGGGCAGCGCACCGGTTCGCTGGTGGCGCTCGCGACGCGTGGCGTGGACGCGCTCGACGACTACTTCTCCCGCTATCTGCCGCAGTTGGGGCTCGCGGTGGTGGTCCCGGTGGCGGTGCTCGCCCGCGTCGTCACCGAGGACTGGGTGTCGGCGGCGATCATCGTCGGCACGCTGCCCCTCATCCCGATCTTCATGATGCTCATCGGCTGGGCGACCCAGTCCCGGATGGACCGCCAGTGGCGGCTGCTCTCCCGGCTCTCGGGGCACTTCCTGGACGTGGTCGCGGGCCTTCCGACCCTGAAGGTGTTCGGCCGTGCCAAGGCGCAGGCCGAGTCCATCCGCAGGATCACCGGCGAGTACCGCAGGGCGACGATGCGCACGCTGCGGATCGCCTTCCTCTCATCGTTCGCGCTGGAACTGCTGGCCACGCTGTCGGTGGCGCTCGTCGCCGTCACCATCGGCATGCGGCTCGTGCACGGCGAGATGGACCT
Organism: Streptomyces sp. SDT5-1; assembly: GCF_052245995.1. Lineage (NCBI taxonomy): Bacteria > Bacillati > Actinomycetota > Actinomycetes > Kitasatosporales > Streptomycetaceae > Streptomyces > Streptomyces sp. SDT5-1. The sequence goes on from NZ_CM125963.1 coordinate 4,419,285, forward strand.
CTACATCGGGCTCGTCATCCTGGTGCTCGCGCCCGAGGCCTATCTGCCGCTGCGGCAGGTGGGCGCGCAGTTCCACGCGGCGGCCGAGGGCCTTGCCGCGGCGGAGGAGATCTTCGCGGTCCTGGAGACGCCGCTGCCGGAGTCCGGCACGCGGGAGGCTCCTTCGGCCGGCGGCATCGCGTTCGAGGACGTCTCGGTGCGCTACGAGGGACGGTCGACGCAGGCCCTGTCCCACGTCTCCTTCGAGGTCGCCGACGGCGAGACCGTGGCTCTCGTGGGGCCGAGCGGCGCTGGCAAGTCGACGGTGATCAGCGCGTTGTTGGGGTTCGTACGACCCAGTGGCGGGCGGATCTCGGCCGCCGGTGTCGACCTCGCCGAGGTGTCCCGCGAGGCCTGGCACGCGCGCGTGGCGTGGGTCCCGCAGCGGCCCCAGCTGTACGCCGGGTCGATCGCGGACAACGTACGGCTCGCGCGGCCGGGGGCCGACGACGCCGCGGTGCTCGCCGCGCTGCGCGAGGCCGGGGCCCTGGAGTACGTCGAGGCGCTGCCGGACGGGACGGCGACCGAACTCGGGGAGGACGGCGCAGGGCTCTCGGCGGGGCAGCGGCAGCGGCTCGCGCTCGCCCGCGCTTTCCTCGCGGACCGGCCTGTCGTGCTGCTCGACGAGCCGACGGCCGCGCTCGACGGTGCGACCGAGGCCGGCATCGTCGACGCGGTGCGCAGGCTCGCCGTGGGGCGGACCGTGCTGCTGGTGGTGCACCGGCCGGCGCTGCTCGCGGTGGCGGACCGGGTCGTACGGATCGAGGCGCCCGGGGCCGCCGTACCGGAGCAGACGCGGGAGACCGTGGCCGCCGCGAGCACGGCAGGGCAGATCGTTGCCGACGCCGTCGAGGCCACTCCTACCGAGCGGGCCGACGAGGCGCCGGACGGCCGGCGGCACGCGCTCACGCGGCTGCGCGCCGCCGCCCGGCCACGCCGCTCGCGCCTCGTCCTCGCCCTGCTGCTCGGCGCGCTCGCGCTCGGCAGCGCGGTCGGCCTGATGGCGACGTCCGGCTGGCTCATCTCGCGGGCCTCGCAGATGCCGCCGGTGCTGTACCTGATGGTCGCGGTGACGGCCACGCGCGCGTTCGGCATCGGGCGGGCGATCTTCCGGTACCTGGAGCGGCTCGTGTCGCACGACGCGGTGCTGCGGATGCTGGCCGACACCCGGGTCGCCGTGTACCGGCGCCTGGAGCGGCTCGCGCCCGCCGGGCTGCGCACGCGGCGGCGCGGCGATCTGCTCTCCCGGCTCGTCGCCGACGTGGACGCCCTCCAGGACTACTGGCTGCGCTGGCTGCTGCCCGCGTCGGTCGCCGCGCTCGTCGGCGCGGGCTCGGTGGCGTTCACCGCGTGGCTGCTGCCCGCCGCGGGCGCCGTGCTCGCCGTCGGACTGCTGCTCGCCGGTGTCGGGGTGCCGCTGCTGTCCGGCGCCGTGTCCCGGCGGGCCGAGCGGCGCCTCGCCCCCGCGCGCGGTGTGCTCGCCACGAAGGTCGCCGAACTGCTCACCGGCACCGCGGAACTGACGGTCGCGGGCGCCCTCGGGCGGCGCAGGAAGGAGGCCGACGACGCCGACTCCGCGCTCACGCGGATCGCGTCGCGCGGCGCCACCGCGACCGCGCTCGGCGACGGACTCACCGCCCTGTTCACCGGCCTGACCGTGGCCGCCGCCGCGCTCGTCGGCATCCAGGGCGTGCGCACCGGCCAGCTGCACGGGGTCTCGCTCGCGGTCGTCGTCCTCACGCCGCTCGCCGCGTTCGAGGCGGTGCTCGGCCTGCCGCTCGCCGTGCAGCACCGCCAGCGCGTCCACAAGAGCGCCGAGCGCGTCTACGAGGTGCTCGACGCGCCGGAACCCGTACGGGAGCCCGAGCGGCCCGCGCAGGCGCCGCGGGAGCCCTTCCCGCTCGTCGTGCGCGACCTCACCGCCCGCCACGAGGGCCAGGAACGGGACGCGCTCGCGGGCGTCGACCTGACGCTGGAGCGCGGCCGCCGCGTCGCCGTGGTCGGGCCTTCGGGCTCCGGCAAGACGACCCTCGCGCAGGTGCTGCTCCGCTTCCTGGACGCGGCGTCCGGCACGTACACGCTCGGCGGCGTCGAGGCGGCGGCGCTCGACTCCGACGCGGTCCGTCGCCTCGTGGGTCTGTGCGCCCAGGACGCCCATCTCTTCGACAGCAGCCTCCGCGAGAACCTGCTGCTCGCCAAGAAGGACGCCACCGAGGACGAGCTGTGGGCGGTGCTCGGCCGCGTACGCCTCCAGGAGTGGGCGCGCGGCCTCCCGGACGGGCTCGACACCCTGGCGGGCGAGCACGCCGCGCGGCTCTCGGGCGGTCAGCGGCAGCGGCTCGCGCTGGCCCGCGCGCTGCTCGCCGACTTCCCCGTCCTCGTCCTGGACGAGCCGGCCGAACACCTCGACCTGGAGACGGCGGACGCGCTCACCGCGGATCTCCTGGACGCCACGCGGGGACGGACGACGGTGTTGATCACGCACCGGCTCGCCGGCCTCGACGCCGTGGACGAGGTGCTCGTGCTCGACGGCGGGCGGGTCGCCCAGCGCGGCCCCTACGCCGAGCTGGCCGCGGCCGACGGGCCGCTTCAGGAGCTGCTGCGGCGGGAGGACGCGGCACAGGCGCTGACCGGAGCGCGGGGCTGACGGGGCCAGGGGGGAGCGAGGGAGCCCACGGCTCGCTGATCCCGACTTTCGCCGCCAAATGGGACTAATTAGGCTCGGGGCATGTCAGCACCCACGGACCCCGGCGCCCCTCCCCCCGCCGAGCCCGCAGCGGGCTCCCTGGAGGCGGCGACCCAGGCGACGCGCAGCCTGCACGGTCTGTCGGCCGAGCTGACGGCGCGACTGCCGCAGCTCCTCGAAGCGATGCGCTCCGTGGGCACCGATCTCGAACTGCACTCCACGCTGGACCGGATCTGTGAGACGGCCGCCGAGCTGACCCGTGCCAAGTACGCGGCCATCGGTGTCGTCGACGAGGACGGCGAGGGGCTCTCGGACTTCGTCTACTACGGGGTCGACGAGGAGACCGCCCGGCTCATCGGGCGGCTGCCCGACGGGCACAAGGGGCTGCTCGGCGCGCTCATCCACGACCCCGTCACCGTGCGGCTCGCGGACCTCGGGGACGACCCGCGCTCCTGCGGCTTTCCCGCGCACCACCCGCCGATGCACTCGTTCCTCGGCCTCCCCATCCGCGTACAGGGCGAGATCTTCGGAAACCTCTACCTCACGGAGAAGGAGGGCGGTGTCGAGTTCACCGACGACGACCTGAACATGGTCCGGGTGCTCGCCACCGAGGCCGGCATCGCGATCGGCAACGCGCGGCTCTACGGAGCGGCGAAACAGCGCGAGCGGTGGATCGACGGCTCCGTGGCGGTGACGACCGCGCTGCTCTCGGGCGGCGACGCCGACGACGCCCTCCAGGTCGTCGCCGAACAGGCCCGCCACCTCTCCGACTCGGCCGCCGGCATAGTGATGCTGCCCGCGGAGGAGGGCGGCATGGAGATCGTCGCCGTCGACTCGGACGAACCCTCCGGCGCGCTCGGCGTGATCGTGCCGCCGGAGAGCGAGATCATCGCCGAACTGCTCGACGGGAAGGCCGTGTTCGTCGAGGACGCCGCCACCGATCCGCGCATGCTGACCGACCTCGCGCACGAGTACGGGCCGTCCATGATGCTGCCCCTCCAGAGCGGCGGCCGGGTCCTCGGGACGCTGGTGATGACCCGGGCGAGCGGCGGGCGGCCCTTCACCGAGGCGGAGCGCACCCTGGCCACCCAGTTCGCCTCCCAGGCCGCGCTCGCCCTGGTGTCGGCCGAGGCGCAGCGCGACCGGGAGCGGCTCGCCGTCCTGGAGGACCGCGACCGGATCGCCCGCGATCTGCACGACCTCGTCATCCAGCGGCTCTTCGCCACCGGGATGATGCTGGAGACCGCCCAGCGCCGCTCCGTGGTGCCCGAGGTGCAGCAGGGCGTCGGCAAGGCGGTCGACGAGCTCGACACCACGATCCAGGAGATCCGCACGGCGATCTTCGCGCTCCAACAGGGGCCGGCGGAGGCGCCGTCGGGGCTGCGCACCAAGGTGCTGCGCGAGATCAACACGGCGGCGGTGCCGCTCGGCTTCAAGCCCTCGCACCGCTTCCTCGGGCCCGTCGACACGGTCGTCGGCGAACTCACGGGCAAGAACCTCATCGCGGCGCTGCGCGAGGCCCTCTCGAACGCGTTCCGGCACGCGGACGCGACCCGTATCGACGTCGTCGTCGACGCCACCGTGATCCTCCCCGACGGGCAGCAGGGCGTGCGCCTGACCGTCGCGGACGACGGCGTGGGCATCCAGGAGGGCGGGCGGCGCAGCGGCCTGAAGAACCTCCGCAGGCGCGCCGAGTCGCTGGGCGGCGCCAGTTGGTACGGGGCGGGGCTCGAGGGCGCCGGTACGACGGTGGTGTGGCAGGCGCCCTACTGACCCCGGTTCGGCGGTACCCGGCTGCGCCGTACGGGGCAGCCGTTCCCTCGCCCGTACCAGCTCCGCAGGAAGGTGGGCGCGGGGCGGTCGACGATCCGATGCATGTGTCCAGGACCCCGCCGTACCCGCACATCACTGGTCGTCACGGCGCTGCTGTGCGCCCTCGTGACCCTCGGCAGCCCGCCCACGGCATCCCAGGGCGCGGAGGGCCCCGGGGCGAGCGCGGAGGTCGCGCGGCTCTACGAGGAGGCGTCGAAGGCGACGCAGCGCTACGAAGCGGGGCGCAGGGACGCGACGGCGGAACGGGCGAAGGCCAGGGCGATGGAGCGGCTGCTCGTGCGGGAGCGGCGGGAGATCGCGGTGCGCCACGCCGACCTCGGCCGGATCGCCCGCGCCCAGTACCGCAACGGCGGCGACATCCCGCTCACCGCGCAGATGCTGCTCTCCGGGGACCCCGAGGAGCTGATGCACGGTCAACGTGCCGTGTGGCAGGCCGACCTGGCGCTCAACAACGCCGTCGACAAGAGCAGACGCGCCGAGCGCAGGCTCAGCGAAGGACAACGCAGGGCCGATGACGCGTGGCACGACCTCAAGGAGCGCAACGCGCGGCTGGCCACCCTGAAGAAGGGCATCGCGACCAAGCTGGAGGCGGCCCGCTGGAAGCTCCAGGGGCAGGCGGACCAGTCGGTCGCGGCGGGCAGGTGCCGGGGCGCGGTGCGCCTCAAGGAGCCGAAGAACACGACCACGCGCGCGTGGGTACCCCCGGTGAAGACGTACACGCTGTCGGCGGGCTTCGACAGCGCGGGCGAGCGCTGGTCGCACCGGCACACGGGACAGGACTTCGCGGTCGACATCGGCACACCGGTACGGGCGGTGGGCGCGGGCCGCGTGCAGAGCGTGTCCTGCGGCGGCGCCTTCGGCATCGAGGTCGTCGTGCGGCACCCCGGCGGCTACTACACGCAGTACGCGCACCTGGCCGCGGTCACCGTCGACCAGGGGCAGAAGCTGCGGGCCGGGCAGTGGCTCGGGCAGTCCGGCACCACCGGCAACTCGACGGGGCCGCACCTGCACTTCGAGGTACGGCTCACGCCGTATCTGGGCTCGGGCGTGGACCCGGTGAAGTGGTTCGCCGAGCGCCACGTGAAGCTGTAGCGCCGTGCGGCTACCGGGCGGGCGCGTGCGCGGCCAGGATGTCCTCGATGACGCGGGCCACGCCGTCCTCGTTGTTGGTCGCGGTGCGGCCGGTCGCCGCGGCCAGGACCTCGGGGTGCGCGTTGCCCATCGCGAAGGACGTGCCCGCCCAGGCGAGCATCTCCATGTCGTTCGGCATGTCCCCGAGGGCGACCACCTCGGTCGGAGCGATGCCGCGCTCGGCGCAGCACATGGCGAGGGTGGACGCCTTGGAGACGCCGGGGCCGCTGATCTCCAGGAGCGCGCTGGGGCTCGACCGGGTGATCGACGCCCGCTCGCCGACGCCCTCGCGGGCCAGCGCGAGGAACGCGTCGGGGTCGAGCTCGGGGTGGTGGGCGAGGAGCTTGAGCACCGGCTGGTCCGCGACGATCGAGCCGCCGGGGGCCGGCTCCAGGAGCTTCTCCGCCGACGCGACCGTCTCGCCCGGGTCCAGGTGAAGCGGCGGGTACGCGGGCTCGTGGTGCAGCCCGCCGGTGCGCTCCACGGCGAACGTGGTCCCGGGCGCCGTCTCGCGCAGGATGCGGACGACGTCGAGCGCGTCGGGGACCGTCAGCTCGCGGATCTTGACGAAGCGGTGGCCTCCCGCGTCGCCGTGCAGGTCCACGACGGCGGCGCCGTTGCCGCAGATCGCCAGGCCGTGGCCGTGCACATGGTCGCTGACGACGTCCATCCAGCGGGCCGGGCGGCCCGTCACGAAGAAGACCTCGATGCCGGCCTCCTCGGCGGCGGCGAGCGCGGCGACCGTACGAGGAGAAACGGTTTTGTCGTCGTGCAGCAGAGTGCCGTCGAGATCCGTGGCGATCAGCCGGGGCGAGGGGGCGGAGGGGGCCGGAGTCCGGGGCCCGGGAGTCGGTGAGGTCACCGAACCATGGTCGCGCATATGCGTGCACGGGCGTGCCATGGGGCGCACATATGAGTGCGCGACTGGCTCATGAGCCCCTCCCGGGCCCCGGTGTGACGGTGTCCGATTCAGCCGAGTTGGGCCGGGGCCTCCGTGGCGATCGCCTCGAAGATCTTCTGGTCGGCCGCGAAGTCGGTGCCGGGGATCGGCCAGTGCACGACGAGTTCGGTGAAGCCCAGCTCGCGGTGGTTGCCGGCGAAGTCGACGAAGGCGTCGACGGAGTCGAGGGGGCGGGCGCGGTCCGGGGTGAATCCGGTGAGCAGCACCTTGTCCAGCTCGGCCGCGTCACGGCCGATGGCCTCGCAGGCGGCGGTCAGCTTCGCGACCTGTCCGCGAATGGCCTGAATCGACTCCTCCGGGGTGCCCGATTCGTACAGCTTCGGGTCGCCGGTGGTCACCCACGCCTGCCCGTGCCGCGCGGCGAGCTTCAGCCCGCGGGGGCCCGTCGCGGCGACCGCGAAGGGCAACCGGGGGCGCTGCACGCAGCCGGGGATGTTCTGGGCGCCGACGTCGCCACCTGCCGAGTAGAACGTCCCGTCGTACGTGACGGTGTCCTCCGTGAGCAGCCGGTCGAGCAGCGGGACGAACTCCGCGAAACGGTCGGCCCGCTCGCGCGGTGTCCACGGCTGCTGCCCGCTGTGCGCGAGGGCGCTCGCGTCGAAGCCGGTGCCGCCCGCGCCGATGCCGAGCGTGATCCGGCCACCGGAGATGTCGTCGAGCGAGATCAGTTCCTTGGCGAGGGTGACGGGGTGCCGGAAGTTCGGCGAGGTCACGAGGGTGCCGAGGCGGATCCGCTCGGTGGCGGTGGCGGCGGCCGTCAGCGTCGGGACCGCCCCGAACCACGGCCCGTCCCGGAACGGCACGCGCCAGGACAGGTGGTCGTACGTGTACGCGGTGTGGAAACCGAGCTCTTCCGCCCGCAGCCAGGCCTCACGCCCGCCCTCGCGCCAGCGGCGATGGGGCAGGATCACGGTGCTCAGGCGCATCGGCGCCCCGGTGACGTTGTCGCTCATACCGGTGAGCGTATGCGCATCCAGCGCGCCCGCCGTCCATCGACCCGAGTGGACGGTTTCCCGGCCGGCCTCGTGAGCGACCCCGCGGACCTCGCGGAGTCTCCCGAGGACCTCCATCGTTCACGCGAATTTCTTTCGTGAATTTCGGGCGGCAGGTTTGATCCACAGCCAAGTCCAGTTATCCACAGGCCAGTTGGTGTTTCTGTGGACAACTCTCAAGTGGAATCGGGTATTTGGTCAACTTTGGCCATATTGCCCGGGTTTGAGGTCAAGGCGTCCAATGTCCTTGTCTGTACCTCTCGTTCGGCGGCCGCCGCGACGAACGCCGAGACGTGCTCCGCGCCAACGAGCCCGCTTACAGCGCGGATTGTTTCGGCGGGGAGGGGGACGTTTTGGGGCTCATGCGAGGCGTGGACCGCCGGGCCCTCGGAGAGGTGGTGGTGGAGGTGGCGCGTGGCGAACAGGCGCATGGCGCGCGCCAGTTCGGCGTCGACCGACTGTTGTGCGAGCGGTCGGAGGCGACGCACGAGCGAAGCCGCTTCGGCCGCTTCCGCGTCCGTCGGCGGCTCGGGACCGAGATAGCGCGCGAACACGTGCTCGGTCGTGAACTCCAGGAAACGCGCCGCTATATGTTCGACCTGGCCCCTCAACTCCCTTAGATGACCGGAAATTGCGGAGAGGGGGACGCCCGCCGCGTGCAACTCGACGGCTACAGCGAGCTCTTGAGGGCTCGGGACGAGGTACTCGTCGTCCCGCCCCGGGACCGGCTCCAGCACACCCAGCTCGAGCGCGTCCCGCACCGCCGCCTCGTCGGGCTCCCCGCCGAACCGCTCGTCGAGCTCCGCGCGCGTGATGCGCCCCGCCCGCTCGTCCGTCCACGGCCCGTCCACCTCCGCGACGAGACCGAGCACCCCGCCGAGGCCGCGCCCCGCGTCCCAGGCCTCGAGCAGCTCCTTGATGGACGCCAGCGTGTACCCCCGGTCCAGGAGGTCCGCGATCTGGCGCAGCCGGGACAGATGCGCGTCCGTGTAGACGTTCGCCCGCCCCCGCCGCTCGGGCCGCGGCAGCAGCCCGCGGTCCTGGTAGGCCCGGATCGTCCGGACCGTGGCGCCGCTGTGGTGCGCCAGGTCCTCGATCCGGTACTCCGCGTCGCCGGTGCTCACAGCGGTGGCTCCATGCGTGCGACCGCGCGCAGCGCCCGCGGCGTGAACCGGGACATGAGGTGGGCGCCGCGGGCCTCCGGGGTGACCGGCACGACCGCCTTGTCGCGCACGACGGCCTCCAGGACCGCGGCGGCGACCTTCTCCGGCGGATAGTTGCGCAGCCCGTACAGGCGCGAGGACTTCTTCTGCCGGCGCTTCTCCTCCTCGGCGTCGACCCCGGCGAAGTGGGCCGTCGCCGTGATGTTCGTGTTCACCAGGCCGGGGCATATCGCGGAGACCCCGATGCCCTGGCCGACCAGCTCGGCGCGCAGGCACTCGCTGAGCATGAGGACGGCGGCCTTGGAGGTCGAGTACGCGGGCAGCGCCTTCGACGGCTGGTACGCCGCCGCGGACGCGGTGTTCACGATGTGGCCGCCCTGCCCGCGCTCCGCCATCTGTTTGCCGAACAGCCGGCAGCCGTGGATGACGCCCCACAGGTTGACGTCGAGGACCTTCTTCCAGTCCTCCGTGGTGGTGTCGAAGAAGGAGCCGGACAGGCCGATCCCCGCGTTGTTCACCAGCACGTCGACCACGCCGTACTCGGCCGCGACCTTCTCGGCGAGCTTCTCCATGGCCTGCTCGTCGGTGACGTCGACGGTCTCGCCCCACGCCTCGGGCGCCCCGATGAGCTGGGCCAGCTCGGCGGTGCGCGCGGCGCTCTCGGCGTCCCGGTCGACCGCGACCACGCGCGCGCCGGCCTCCGCGAACGCGAACGCGGTGGCCCGCCCGATGCCGCTGCCCGCCCCCGTCACCAGGACCAGCTGACCGGCGAACCGGTCCGCGTGCTTCCCTTCGGCCGCCGGGCGCTGCGTCGGCACCCCGGCCGCCCGCCCCTCGTGCGTGGTGACGAACTCGGTGATCCAGGAGGCCAGTTGGTCGGGCCTGGTGCGCGGCACCCAGTGCTTGGCGGGCAGCACGCGGCGCGTCAACTGCGGCGCCCACAGCTCCAGCTGGTCGTACAGCTTCGGTGACAGGAAGGCGTCCCCGAGCGGCGTGATGAGCTGCACGGGCGCGTGCGCGTACGCGTCCTCGCGCGGGCGGCGCAGCCGCGCCCGTACGTTGTCCCGGTACAGCCACGCCCCGTGCGCCGCGTCGGAGGGCAGCGACGCCGTCGGGTAGTCGCCCGCGGGGACCCGCTCGACGCGCTCCAGGATCTTCGGCCAGCGCTTGCCGAGCGGCCCGCGCCAGGCCAGCTCGGGCAGCACCGGCGTGTGCAGCATGTAGACGTACCAGGACTTGGCGCCCTGGCCGAGCAGCTGGCCGACCTTGGCGGGCGTGGGCCGCTTCACGCGCTGCTTGATCCAGTGCCCGAAGTGGTCGAGGGAGGGGCCCGACATCGAGGTGAAGGACGCGATGCGGCCCTGGGTGCGCTCGACCGTGGCGAACTCCCACGACTGCACCGAGCCCCAGTCGTGCCCCACCAGGTGCACAGGACGGTCCGGGCTCACCGCGTCGACGACCGCCAGGAAGTCGTCGGTGAGCTTCTCCAGGGTGAAGCCGCCGCGCAGCGGCTGCGGCGCGGTCGACCGGCCGTGCCCACGGACGTCGTAGAGCACCACATGGAAGCGGTCGGCGAGCCGCGCGGCGACCTCCGTCCACACCTCCTTGGAGTCCGGATAGCCGTGCACGAGCACCACCGTCGGCCGCTCGGCGCCGCCCGGCCCGCCCAGCTCGACGACGCACAGCTCGATGCCGCCCGTGCGCACCCGGCGCTCACGCGCGCCCTCGATCGTCATCAGGTCCGTCATCAGATGCCCTCCGCCCAGCGCCGCACGTGCGGCAGATCGTCGTCCAGCCAAAAGGCGCTCTCCTGCGGGTCCTTGGAGTCGGTGACCACAAGAAGCTCCTCGAACTTCGCGCCCGTGCCCCGGAATCCGAGATGCGGCTCCACCGCCCACAGGCCCGGCTGCGGCGGGTGGTCGGAGAACCGGTACGGCGACCACAGCGGCGACCAGCCGTCCCTGTGCCCGTGCAGCGCGTCGCTCGCCAGGCCCTTCAGGGACTGGGTGCCGAAGCCGAACAGCGTGGGGTTGAACCGGCGTTCCCTGACCCGGTCGACCTTGTGCGCGATGACGCCGAAGGGGTACGCCCGATGCCGGTTCGCGTATCCCTGCCGGACCATCAGCCGCTCCACGTCCTCGTAGATCTCCCGCAGCGGGCGGCGCTCGCGGACCTCGCGCAGGATCAGCTCGCGGTGCGCCTCCAGGTCCGAAAGCAGTTTGTCGTGCACGGGGTTGAGGCCCAGGCAGCCCGAGTAGCCGATGTCCGCCGTGAACCCCTGGTGCACCGGGGCCATGTCGAGGATGAAGGGCATCCCCGCCTCGAGCCGCCGGTTCGTCGGGAAGAACTGCAGCGGGACCCGGAAGTTCACGAACGCCGTGCGGTCCCCGAACCAGGCGAAGGGCAGGTGGAACCAGTCCCGCACCCCGCGCTCGCGCAGCCAGTCGCGCTGCATCCGCGCCGCCTCGCGCTCGGTGACACCGGGCTTGAGCTGCGCCGCGACCGATTCCGCGCACGCGTACGCGAGCCGCTGGACTTCTCTGAATCCCCGCAGCTCCGCGGAGAGTTCACGTACCACTGCTGAGGCCATGCCACCGTCCGTCCGACCGTCGCTGTACGCGTTCGTAACTTGACACTGATGAATGTGACAATGCCTGGCGGCGGCGTCAAGAGGTCTGCACGACCTCCTCAGGGCGGACCCCTAGGGACCCGTAATACTCAGGTCTCATACGAGGTCGACCCCACGGTCTGACGAATTGGTGTGGCCTGCACCACTACGGTCGAACCGTGACTGTGATCGCGACCGAAAGCCTGAGCAAGCGGTTCCCCAGGGTGACCGCTCTTGACCGGCTGACCATGGACATCGGGCCCGGGGTGACCGGACTCGTCGGGGCCAATGGAGCCGGCAAGTCCACCATGATCAAGATCCTTCTTGGTCTGTCCCCCGCGTCGGAGGGCCGCGCCGAAGTGCTCGGACTCGACGTCGCGACGAAGGGCGCCGAGATCCGCGAGCGCGTGGGGTACATGCCGGAGCACGACTGCCTGCCGCCGGACGTCTCGGCGACCGAGTTCGTCGTCCACATGGCGCGCATGTCGGGCCTGCCCCCCACGGCCGCCCGCGAGCGCACCGCCGACACCCTGCGCCACGTCGGCCTCTACGAGGAGCGCTACCGCCCGATGGGCGGCTACTCGACGGGCATGAAGCAGCGCGTGAAGCTGGCCCAGGCCCTCGTGCACGACCCGCAGCTGGTCTTCCTCGACGAGCCGACGAACGGCCTGGACCCGGTCGGCCGCGACGACATGCTCGGCCTGATCCGGCGCGTGCACACCGACTTCGGCATCTCCGTCCTCGTCACCTCGCACCTGCTCGGCGAGCTGGAGCGCACCTGCGACCACGTCGTGATCATCGACGGCGGCAAGCTGCTCCGCTCCAGCTCCACCACGGACTTCACGCAGGCCACGGCGACGCTCGCGATCGAGGTCACCGACAGCGACGAGCACCCGGACGGCACCAGGGCACTGCGCGAGGCGTTCGCGCGGCGCGGCATCGAGACCACCACCGGCGGCGAACTGCCGGGCGCCGGACACACCGTGCTCCTCACGGCGCAGGGCGAGGAGACGTACGACATCGTGCGCGACGTCGTCGCGGACCTCGGCCTCGGCCTGGTCCGGATGGAACAGCGCAGGCACCAGATCGCGGAGGTGTTCCGCCCCGAGGCCGAGCAGCGGCAGGAGCAGGGCTCCGAGCGCGCCGCCGCCTGGGCGGCCACCGCCGCGGCCGAGCAGACGGGAGGCGCGGAGCGATGACCACGGAGCCCCTGCCCACGGACCGCGCGTCCACCCAGATCCACAACATCGGATACCGGCACTACGACGGACCGCGTCTCGGCCGCGCGTACGCCCGCCGCTCGCTCTTTTCGCAGAGCCTGCGCGGGGCGTACGGACTGGGCCGCTCGGCCAAGTCCAAGGTGCTGCCGATGCTGCTCTTCATCGTGATGTGCGTCCCGGCGCTGATCATGGTCGCGGTGGCCGTCGCCACGAAGGCGAACGACCTGCCGGTCGACTACACGCGCTACGCGGTCATCCTCCAGGCGGTGATCGGCCTCTACGTGGCGTCCGCCGCGCCGAACGCGGTCTCGCTCGACCTGCGCTTCAAGTCGATCCCGCTGTACTTCTCGCGCCCCATCGAGCGGGTCGACTACGTGGTGGCGAAGTTCGCCGCCCTGACCTCGGCCCTGTTCGTCCTCACGGCGGCGCCGCTGATCGTGCTTTACATCGGCTCTCTGCTCGCCAAGCTGGACTTCGCCGAGCAGACCAAGGGATTCGCCCAAGGACTGGTATCCGTGGCGCTGTTGTCACTGCTCTTCGCGGGGATCGGCCTCGTCGTCTCCGCGGTCACCCCGCGCCGCGGCTTCGGCATCGCCGCCGTCATCGCCGTCCTGACCATCTCCTACGGCGCCGTGTCCACGGTCCAGGCGATCGCCGACGCCCAGGACAACGGCGGGGCGGTGACCTGGCTGGGCCTCTTCTCCCCGATCACGCTCATCGACGGGGTGCAGACCGCCTTCCTCGGGGCGAGCTCCTCCTTCCCGGGGGCGCACGGCCCCTCGGCGGCCCAGGGCCTCGTCTATCTGCTCGTCGTCCTCGGGCTCATCGCCGGCTCCTACGGGCTGCTGATGCGCCGCTACCGGAAGGTCGGACTGTGACTGCCATCGAAATCGACCACGTCTCGCGCTGGTTCGGGAACGTCGTGGCGGTCAACGACGTCACGATGACCATCGGCCCCGGAGTGACGGGCCTGCTCGGTCCGAACGGCGCGGGGAAGTCCACGCTCATCAACATGATGGGCGGCTTCCTCGCCCCCTCGAACGGATCGGTGACCCTCGACGGACAGCCGATCTGGCGCAACGAACAGATCTACCGGCACATCGGCATCGTGCCCGAGCGCGAGGGCATGTACGACTTCCTCACGGGCCGCGAATTCGTCGTCGCCAACGCCGAGTTGCACGGCCTCGGAAAGAAACAGGCCGCGGAGGCGCTCGCCACGGTCGAGATGGAGTACGCGCAGGACCGCAAGATCTCGACGTACTCCAAGGGCATGCGGCAGCGCGTGAAGATGGCGTCCGCGCTCGTCCACAGCCCTTCGGTGCTGCTCCTCGACGAGCCGTTCAACGGCATGGACCCGCGCCAGCGCATGCAGCTCATGGACCTGCTGCGACGCATGGGGGACGACGGCCGCACCGTCCTGTTCTCCTCGCACATCCTCGAAGAGGTCGAGCAACTCGCCTCGCACATCGAGGTGATCGTCGCCGGCCGGCACGCGGCCAGTGGCGACTTCCGCAGGATCCGCCGCCTGATGACCGACCGCCCGCACCGCTATCTGATCCGCTCCAGCGACGACCGGACACTGGCCGCCGCGTTGATCGCGGACCCGTCGACGGCGGGCATCGAAGTCGACCTGAAGGAGGGCGCGCTGCACGTCCAGGCCGTCGACTTCGGCCGGTTCACGACGCTGCTGCCGCAGGTCGCGCGGGCGCACGGCATCCGGCTGCTCACGGTCTCGCCGTCCGACGAGTCCCTCGAGTCCGTCTTCTCGTACCTGGTCGCGGCGTAGGAGGCCCTGATGTACGACCCCACTGTCGCCCGGCTGACGTACCGGGCCCTGCTCGGCAGGCGCCGGGCCCTGATCCTCTTCGCGCTCCCGGTGCTGCTGGTCGTGATCTCCGCGCTGGTCCGCGGGCTCACGGGCGCTGACGACCAGACCGCGTCCGACCTGCTGGGCGGGTTCGCGCTCGCCACGATGGTGCCGCTGATCGGCGTCATCGCGGGCACGGGCGCGATCGGCCCGGAGATCGACGACGGCTCCGTCGTCTACCTCCTGTCGAAGCCGATCAAGCGGCCCACGATCATCTTCACCAAGCTCATCGTGGCCATCGGCGTGACCATGGTGTTCTCTGCGGTCCCTACGCTGATCGCGGGCTTCATCCTGAACGGGAACGGGCAGCAGATCGCGGTCGCGTACACGGTCGCCGCCCTGGTGGCCTCCATCGCGTACGCGGCGATCTTCCTGCTGCTCGGCACGGTCACGCGGCACGCCGTCGTCTTCGGCCTCGTCTACGCCCTTGTGTGGGAGGCACTCTTCGGGACCCTGGTCTCCGGGGCGCGCACCCTCAGCGTGCAGCAGTGGTCGCTCGCGGTCGCCCAGAAGGTGGCCGGTGGTGACCTCGTCACCTCGGACGTGGGCCTGCCGCTCGCGACGGTGCTGCTCGTCGTGGTGACGGCGCTGGCCACCTGGTACGCCGGGCAGAAGCTGCGCTCGCTGAAGCTGGCCGGCGAGGAGTAGCAGAGGCAGCGGGCCGGCTCTTGACGCCGCTTTCACCCTCCCGCCCGGACACTGGCGGGAGAGTGAGGAGGAACAGGACATGGCAGGCGAACCGAAGAACGACGACGCCTGGGACGGCGTGGTCCTGGACGCCGCGTTCATCCGCGCGGCCGAGGCGAGCGAGCCGTCCGCGCGGGCGCGGATGCTGACCGAGCGCTGGCGGCGCGAGGGCGGGGCGCCCGAGCCGCAGCCCTGGCGGTCCGACGAGCCGCCCGCCGGCTGGTTCTTCAGCAGGGTGCGGCGCCGCTGGTGGCGCCGCCGGTGACCGGCGATTAATTCGGTGGCGGCGCGCTCCCGGCTTCGGCACAGTGGTGGTGTCAGCACGCCGACCGTGGCGTCCGAGGACCGGGAGAGGAGCGCGGCGATGTCCTTCTGTGAACCGTCGAGCTCCCGGCAGGGTGGCCCGAGGCAGGCTCCGGAGTAGTCACTGCACTCCGTCGAGCCGCCGCCTCAGGTGTCGCCCGGGGCGGCCGCTTCGAGCGCGTGTCCCCTTCCGTGACACGCGGGCCGCCCACCCACGTATCAAGGCCCGGCCCCGGAACACCGGGGCCGGGCCTTGAACATGCGCGGACGCGACCGTCAGCCCAGCATCCGCTCCAGGACCGCCGCGATGCCGTCCTCCTCGTTGGACGACGTCACCTCGTCGGCCACCGACTTCAGCTCGTCGTGGGCGTTCGACATGGCCACCCCGTAGGACGCCCAGCCGAACATCGGAATGTCGTTGGGCATGTCGCCGAAGGCGATCGTGTCGGCGGCCTTCGCGCCCAGGCGCCGCGCCGCGAGCGAGAGCCCCGTGGCCTTCGAGAGCCCGAGCGGCAGCAGCTCGACGATCCCCTCGCCCGCCATCGTGACGCTCACCAGACCGCCTGCCGTCGTCCGCGCGACCTCCGCCAGCTCGTCGTCGGTGAGGCCGGGATGCTGGACGTACACCTTGTTGAGCGGCTGCGCCCACAGCTCGGCGAGCTCCGTGAACGGCACGACGGGGAGCGGACCGTCCTGCACCTGGTAGCCGGGCCCGACGATCACCTCGCCCTCGATGCCGTCGCGGCTCGCGGCGAGCGCGAGCGGGCCGATCTCGGCCTCGATCTTGGCGAGCGCGATTCCGGCCAGCTGCCGGTCGAGCGTCACCGAGGTGAGCAGCCGGTGCTCCCCCGCGTGATAGACCTGCGCGCCCTGACCGCACACCGCGAGCCCGTCGTAACCGAGGTCGTCGAGGATGTGCCGGGTCCAGGGCACCGCCCTGCCGGTCACGATGATGTGCGCGGCGCCCGCGGCGGTGGCCGCGGTGAGCGCCTCGCGCGTGCGCGTGGAGACCGTGTCGTCGGAGCGCAGCAGCGTTCCGTCGAGGTCGGTCGCCACGAGCTTGTACGGAAAGGCAGGGGCGAGGGGAGCGGGGTGGCTCACTTGGCGTTCGGCTCCAGGCTGCTTGCGGTTACTTGGGGTCCAGGGTGGCGCGTCCCCCAAGGTACGGCCGCAGCATCTCCGGAACCCGCACCGAGCCGTCCGCCTGCTGGTGATTCTCCAGAATGGCCACGATCGTGCGCGGGACGGCGCACAGCGTGCCGTTCAGCGTCGCCAGCGGCTGCAGCACCTTCTTGCCGTCACGGTTGTCGCGCATCCGGATCGACAGGCGGCGCGCCTGGAACCCGTCGCAGTTCGACGCGGAGGTCAGCTCGCGGTACTTGCCCTGGGTCGGGATCCACGCCTCGCAGTCGAACTTGCGGGAGGCCGAGGAGCCGAGGTCACCGGTGGCGACGTCGATCACCTGGAACGGCAGCTCCAGGCCGGTCAGCCACTGCTTCTCCCACTCCAGGAGGCGCCGGTGCTCGTTCTCCGCGTCCGCCGGGTCGACGTACGAGAACATCTCGACCTTGTCGAACTGGTGCACGCGGAAGATGCCGCGGGTGTCCTTGCCGTACGTGCCGGCCTCGCGGCGGAAGCAGGGCGAGAAGCCGGCGTACCGCAGCGGCAACTGCTCCGCGTCCACGATCTCGTCCATGTGGTACGCCGCGAGCGGGACCTCGGAGGTGCCGACCAGGTAGTAGTCGTCCTTCTCCAGGTGGTACACGTTCTCCGCGGCCTGGCCGAGGAAGCCGGTGCCCTCCATGGCGCGCGGGCGCACCAGGGCGGGCGTGAGCATCGGCGTGAAGCCGGCCTCGGTGGCCTGGGCGATCGCGGCGTTGACGAGCGCGAGCTCGAGGAGCGCGCCGACGCCCGTCAGGTAGTAGAAGCGCGAGCCGGAGACCTTCGCGCCGCGCTCGACGTCGATGGCGCCGAGCGCCTCGCCGAGCTCCAGGTGGTCCTTGGGCTCGAAGCCCTCGGCGCCGAAGTCGCGGATCGTGCCGTGCGTCTCGAGGACGACGAAGTCCTCCTCGCCGCCGCGCGGGACGTCGGCGTGCACGATGTTGCCCAGCTGGAGGGCCAGGCGCTGGGTCTCCTCCTCGGCCTCGCGCTGCTCGGCCTCCGCGGCCTTCACCGCGGCGGAGAGCTCGCCCGCCTTCTTGAGAAGCTCCTGCTTCTCCTCGGGAGAGGCCTTGGGGATCAGCTTGCCGAGCGACTTCTGCTCGGAGCGGAGTTCGTCGAAGCGGAGCCCGGACGACCTGCGCCGCTCATCGGCGGACAGGACGGAGTCGACGAGCGCGACGTCCTCTCCACGGGCGCGCTGGGAGGCGCGAACACGGTCGGGGTCCTCACGGAGCAGGCGAAGGTCAATCACCCCTCAAGGCTACCGTCGTGCGGTTCCGGCCCACGACCCGATATCCGTTGCACTCCCTTATGCCCTATTTGCCGGAATGTGAATTTAGGGTGGAGCGTGACCGGAAAAGATCCACACCGGTCGCGCGGGTGCACGTCAAGGAAAGCCGTCACTTTCCCTTGAAAGGGGCAGATGCGGCACATCGCCTTGACCCGATCCCCTTGCCGTGGGCGGGACTTGGGGCCTCGCTGTCCACAGTGATGCACAGGCCGGAAAAGTTATCCACAGGCTGTGAGAATGATCTGTGGATGCCGGAAGTGATCATTCCGAAAGCCGCATGCGTCACGAAGAATTCCCGTCTCAAACCGCGTTCAAGCTCACTTTCGGGTGGAAATGCTTCACTCCAAAGAGTTGATCAAGAGAAATGCATGGACGAAGGGTGACCTGCCGGGCTGTGGACGCATCTGGGGGCTGTGGGGCGATTTGTCGACCAACCAGCACCTTCCTGTCGACTTGTCCCCAGGTCGAGAAGGCGCCCTGTGGATAACTTCTGTGGATGAAGAAAATCCGCTGGTAGGACCGGGTGTCCAGGCAAAAAGGAGCCGGATCCGGCGGTGGACAACTCGGATCCGGCAGGGGTGCGCCGCCGATGGAGGCCGACTGGGACGGAGGCCCTAGAACCGGCCGTCCTGGCAGCGCGCCAGCCAGTCCGACGCGGAAACGAACTCGGCGTCCGACGTCCCCGAGCGCGGCGGCCGCACCTCCTCAGCGGCGACCCCGGCCCGCGGGTACGAGCCGAGGAACCGCACCTGCGGGCACGCCCGCTTCAGCCCCATCAGCGCCTCCGCCACCCGGCGGTCCGCGATGTGCCCCTCCGCGTCGATCGCGAAGCAGTAGTCGCCGATGCCCGTGCCGGTCGGCCGGGACTGGAGCAGCACCAGGTTGACTCCGCGGATCGCGAACTCCTGGAGCAGCTCCATCAGACCGCCGGGGTGGTCCTCGCGCTGCCAGATGACCACCGAGGTCTTGTCCGCGCCGGTGGGCGCCGCGGGCCGGGCCGGCTTGCCGACCAGGACGAAGCGGGTCTGTGCGTTCTCCGCGTCGTGGATCTCGGTGACCAGCGGCACCAGCCCGTACTTCTCGGCGGCGAACTCGCCGGCGAAGGCCGCGTCGTAGCGGCCCTCCTGCACGAGCCGCGCCCCGTCGGCGTTCGACGCGGCGGACTCCCAGATCACGTCGTCGGCCAGGTGGTCCTTCATCCAGTTGCGCACCTGCGGCTGGGCGGCCGGGTGCGCGGTGACCGTCTTGATGTCGGAGATCTGGGTGCCGGGACGCACCAGCAGGGCGAAGGTGATGTCGAGCAGCACCTCGCGGTAGATCATCAGCGGCTCGCCCGCCACCAGCTCGTCGAGGGTCGTGGTGATGCCGCCCTCGACGGAGTTCTCGATCGGCACGAACGCGGCCTCGGCCTCGCCGCTGCGGACGGCGTCGAGCGCCGCGGGCACGGACACGACGGGGACGAGTTCCCGGGTGGCCGTCTCCGGGAGCGTGCGCAGGGCGACTTCGGTGAAGGTGCCCTCGGGGCCGAGATACGCGTAGCTGGCTGGCATGGGCTCACCCTAATGCGCCGTACGGGACGGGGCTCACGGGTCCGCGCCCCCTCACCCCTCCAGCAGGGCCTGCCCCACGTAGCCGCCCTTCTCGGCGCCGCCCGGCACCGCGAAGAGGCCGCTCGCCTCGTGCCGGATGAACTTCGACAGGGCGTCGCCGCGGTCGAGCTTGCGCTGCACCGGCACGAAACCGCGCAGCGGGTCCGCCTGCCAGCAGATGAAGAGCAGCCCGGCGTCCGGGACCCCGTCCTCGTCGTAGCCGTCGTGGTACGAGAAGGGGCGGCGCAGCAGCGTGGAGCCGCCGTTCTGGTCGGGCCGGGTGATGCGGGCGTGCGCGTTGAGCGGGATGACGAGGTCGCCGCCCGCGTCCGTCTTCTCCAGGTCCGGCTCGGTGGTCTCCTCGCCGCCCGTCAGCGGGGCGCCGGTGGACTTCTTGCGGCCGATGACGTGCTCCTGCTCCGACGTCGACAGCCTCTCCCAGTCGTCGAGGAGCATCCGGATGCGGCGCACCACGACGTACGAGCCGTTCGCCATCCACGCGGGGGACTGCGCGGAGCCGGACGTCGGCACGAAGATCTTCTCGTTGAACTCCTTGTCGGAGGGCTTGGGGTTGCCCGTGCCGTCGACCTGGCCCATCAGATTGCGCACCGTCATCGGATGGGCGGTGGCGCCCGGCGAGCGGTTGAAGCCGTTCATCTGCCAGCGCAGCTTCGCCGCGCCGGCCGCGTCCTTCTGGATCGCGCGCAGGGCGTGGAAGGCGACGAGCGGGTCGTTGGCCCCGATCTGTACCCACAGATCGCCGTTGCTGCGCGCCTTGTCGAGGTGGTCGGAGTAGAAGTCCGGCAGCGGGTCGAGGGCGGCGGGGCGGTGCTTCTCGAGGCCCGTACGGGAGAAGAAGCTGTGGCCGAAGCCGAACGTGACCGTGAGCGAGGAGGGGCCCGCGTCCCGCGCCACATCGGTGTCGTCCGATCCCGCGGGCTCCCCCGCCATCAGCCGCTCTGCCGTCCCCGACCAGCGGCGCAGCAGGGCCGCGGCCTCCTTGCGCCCCGCCCCCGCCGCCAGGTCGAACGCGGCGAGATGGCCGCGGGACTGCATCGCGGTGGTGATGCCGGGCTGATGTTTCCCGTGAAACATCACCTCGTCCGCCCCGAGGGAGGTCAACGCCGTCTGCTGCTCGGGGGAGTTGGCGGACGCCACGGCGTACCCCGCGCCCGCGCCGACGGCCCCGAGGGCGACGCCGGTGGCCCCCGCCGTCCCGATCAGCCGTCGCCGGGAGATGCCCGCGGATCGCGGGGACCCCTCGGAGCGGCTCGTGGCATCCGTCGTGTCAGTCGTGTCAGCCATGGGGCGGTTCAGCCGATCTTCGCGTTCTTGGTGATGGTGATCTGGTCGATGTCCGACGTACGCACGGTCAGCGCGACCTTCCAGTCGCCGGCCACGGGGATCTGTACGCCGCTTGCCGTCCAGTGTCCCGTGGCGATGCGGTCGGGCACGACGGGCAGCGGGCCGATCTTCTTCGCCTCCTGGGTGAGGGCGATCTTCACCTCGGGGACGTCGAAGGCCTTGCCGTTGGGGCGCTCGATGTAGAGGTGCAGCTCGTTGTTGCCGGTGCGGCCGGGGTCCATCTCCAGGAGGGCGGTGCCCTTTCCGTCGGCGCCGCCCGTGTCGAACGGCACCTTCAGGGAGAGCGGACCGGACTGCGTCTGCGCGGCCGAGGTGGCGGACTTGGCCTCCTCCTCGGTGCGGCCCGGCTCGGTGGACGTGAGCACGGTGGTGACGGCGAGCAGGACGACCGCGATGCCGGCCTCGGCGAGCACCGAGCGGCGCAGCCCGAAGCGGTGCGGGTCGGCGTCGCGCACCCGCTTCTCGCGGGCGCTCGCCATCGCGGCGCGCTGCCGGGCGAGCTGGGCGGCGCGCTCGGGGTCCGCGTTCTTGGCACCGGCGGCCACGGAGACGGGCTCCTTCGCCTCCGATTCCTCCGACGCCGTCGCCTCGGAGGTCCGCTCCTCCGCCTCGGTCGCGCCGGTCGCGGTCTCCGTGAGCCGCCCGGTCCACTTCCGGGAGATCCAGGCGACGCCGACGAGCACGACGACGAGCCCGACCTTCACCATCAGCAGCTGCCCGTACGTCGTCCCGGTCAGCGCCGACCAGGAGCCGACCTGCCGCCACGACTGGTAGAGCCCGGTGGCGACGAGGACGAGCACGCTGCCGAACGCCACCCGCGAGAAGCGGCGCACGGCCGAGCCCTCGATCGTCGGCACCCGGTACAGGGCGACGAGCAGCGCGGTCAGACCGCCGAGCCAGGCGGCCACGGCCAGCAGGTGCAGCACGTCGACGGGCATCGCGAGGCCCGCCTGGATGCCGGTCGAGGCGTGCTCGGCCATGGCCCAGGTGGCGGCGAGCCCGGCCGCGACGACGGCGCCGCCGACGGAGAGCCCGAAGGTGAGGTCGTTGCGCTCCTTGGCCTCGGTGCCGTCCCCGGAGGCCCCGGCCTCACCGGGCTCCTCGGCCTTCTTCGCGTACGCCCCGAAGAGCACGGCGACGAAGAGGGCCGCCGCCGCGAGCAGCAGCAGCCGGGACGTGAGCGCGGCGCCGGTCTTGGTCTGGAGGACCTGCCCGAGCAGCGCCATGTCGAAGACGTCGCCGAACTTCCCCGACCCGGTGTACGAGCCGCGCATCAGCAGCATGGCCAGCGTGGCGGCGGTGAGCGCGGTCCAGGCGCCGACCACGAGCCGCTGCACCGGCCTGCTGCCCGCGCCGCGCCGCCAGCACCCGAGCACGAAGGCGGCGCCGCCCACGAGCAGCGCGAAGCCCGCGTACGAGACGTAGCGCGCGAAGCCGTAGAGCCCGCCGACGACGCCCCCGCCCGCGTTCTGGTCGGCGACCACGGCGGACGTCTTGGAAGGCGCCCCGATGGAGAAGGTGTAGGCGCCCGCGACGGGGTGGCTGTCGGCGGAGACGACCTGGTAGGCGACGGTGAACGTGCCGTCGGGCAGGCCCGAGTGCAGGCCCACGGCGTAGGTGGTCCCGCCGGGGTGCGTGACCTTGCCGTCGTCGACGCGCTTGCCCGCGGGGTCGAGGACGCGGACCGCGCCGTCGGAGATGGCGACGCTCTCGGAGAACGTGAGCGACACCTTCTTCGGCGCGGTGTCGACCACCGCTCCCTGCTTGGGGTCGCTCCCGGTCACGGCCGCGTGCGCGGAGGCGGGAGCGGCACCGGCCAGGAGCGCGCCGGTGACGGCGAGGAAGAGCAGCACCATCTGCCAGGTGCGGGGAGCGATGGTCTTCACGTACAGGTCAGCCCCTTCAGTGCGAAGCGTGCGACGGGTTGTAGGTGGCGACCTTCACCGGGAAGGAGACCGCGACGGTCCCGGACTTGGCGAAGTGCAGCTTCACCGACACCTTGTCGCCCTCGGCGGGCTTGCGCTTCAGGTTCTCGAACATGAGGTGATTGCCGCCGCGTTCGAAGTCGAGCTCGCCGTTGGCCGGCACGGCGAAGGACTTCTGCTCCTTCATCACGCCGCCCTTGGTGCTGTGCAGGGTGACCTGCCCGGCGATGTCGCTGCTCACGGACGTGAGCGTGTCGGCGGCGCCCTTGTTGTGCACGGTGAAGAACCCGGCGGCCATGTCGCCGGAGGCGGGCGCGGGGATGAACGCGCCCTCGACCTTCACGTCGGGCTTGTCGGCGGCGTCGTCGGAGCCCGATCCGCAGGCGGTCAGGGCGAGCCCCGCCGCGAGCGTCACGGCGCCGAGGGCGAGGGGCGTGCGCCTCACGGCTTCTCCCCCTTGACGATCTTGGGGAGGTCCTTGGTGTAGTCGTCGACCGTGGCGTCCTCGCCGTACAGCACGTAACCGGCGTCGTTCTTCGGGGAGAAGGCGATGACCTGCGTGCCGTGCATCGACACGAGCTTGCCCTTCTTGTCCTTCTGCGTCGGCTCGATGGAGATGCCGAGCGTGCGGGCGCTGCCCTGGATGGTGGCGAAGTCGCCGGTCAGGCCGATGAAGTCGGGGTCCTGCGCCTTGAGCCACTTGCCGAGCACGGACGGGGTGTCGCGGTCCGGGTCGGTGGTCACGAAGACGACCTGGAGCTTGTCCTGCTCGGACTTGGGCAGCGACTTCTTGGCGACGGCGATGTTGCTCATCGTCAGCGGGCAGACGTCGGGGCAGTGCGTGTAGCCGAAGTAGATCAGCGTCGGCTTGTTCTTGGTCTGCTCGCGCAGGTCGAACTTCTTGCCGTGGGTGTCGGTGAGGACCAGGTCCGGCTTCTTGAACGGCTTGTCGAGGACCGTCGCAGCCTTCTGCGAGCCGCCCGATTCGGAGGAGACCTCGGCGACGGGCTTGCCGTTGTCGTCGCCGCTGCCGCAGGCGGACAGCGCGAAGGTGGCGACGGTGACGAGCCCGACGGCGGCCAGCAGGCTCTTCCTGTTGAACTTCGTGTTCTTGCGAGGGTTGCGCATAGAGAAATGTCCCAGATGTGAGGTGGCCGGCGGGTGCCGGGGTCGCCCACCGCGACCCCGGCACCCCCCGAGGGTGGCTCAGCTGTTGGTACGCCGACGGCCCGCCATGACACCGAACGCCACACCGGCGGCGCCGACGACGATGCCGACGATGCCGAGGGTGCGGGCGGTGGTGTCGCTGCCGGATCCGGAGTCGGTGGAGGCCGCGGCGGCCTCCTGCTTGTCCGACGTGTCGGAGGCGCCGGAAGCGCCGTGCCCGTCGTCCTCCGCGGCGGCGAGCTCCAGGGTGGGCGCCGGGTTCTCCGGCTCCTCCTGGCCCTTCTGCTGCGGCTCGATCCAGCGCACGACCTCCTTGTTGTCGTACGTCTGGATCGCCTTGAAGACGAGCTGGTCGGTGTCGGTCGGCAGCTGGCCGATGGACACCGGGAACTTCTGGAAGTAGCCGGGCTGCACGCCCTCGTCGTCGCCGGAGCCCGTCGCGGTCCAGGTGACCTTGGAGACGGCCTCGGTGATCTTCTCGCCGTGCATCTCCATCGGCTTGTCGAGCTTCTTCTTGGTGACGTCGGCCTTCCAGCCGGGCACCGGCTCGGGCATCACCGAGGCGAGCGGGTGCTCGGTCGGGAAGTTGACCTCGACCTTGGTGGTGGCCGAGTCGTCGCGCTCGTTCGGCACCTTGAAGTCGACGACGGCGTAGCCGCCCTTGGCCGCCTCGCCCTCCGGCTGCACGCTCACGTGCGCGAAGGCGGGGGCGGAGACGAGGACGACGGAGGAGACGGCGGCGGCACCGACGAGAGCGGCGCGGGACATCTTCTTCATGACAGGGAGAACTCCACGTTCAGCGGGATCCGTACGTGCGGAAGGAAAGCGGGCGCGACCACGCGACACACCGCACTACGGAGGCGGCGAAAAAGCGGGTACGCGCGCGTGCCCACGGCACGCCTCACTCCCACGCATGACGTCGTGGAGCACACGTGCCGTTCAGGCAGCGAGAAGGAACGCGTCGGCCGCGGGAGGACCGCGCCGCCGCACGGAGTGCTGAAGTGCCGCCTCCCGCAGGGGCGGTGGCGCGGGAAACCCGGGACGCGGCCCGCACGGCAGGCCCGCGGCCCCCCGCAGACCGGCCTTCAGGGCCCGTACGAGGCCCAGGGCGGCCCGCAGCGAACGGATCGGGGCCACCTGGGCGACACCCTGCGCGGAGAGCCGCACGATGCGGCTCAGGGCGAGGTCGCCGTGGCGCAGCAGCCAGCCGGCGCCCGCGGCGGCGAGCAGGTGCCCGATCACCATCGGCAGCGAGGGCAGCAGCGACATCGTGGAACCGGCGGCGCCCGCCATGTGGTGCGCCTCGCCGGCGGGCACGCGCGCGTTGTCGAGGATCCGCTGGGCCTGCTCCGGGCTGAGCGTCGACGCGCCCACCCCGCACATGAGCCGCGCGGCCCGCTGGACCGCCGAGGGCTCGGCCGACCCCGCGGCCATCGTCATGGTGTGCTGCTGGCCGATGCCGAAGAGGCTGTGCAGCGCGATCTGCCCGGCCCCCAGCGTGGCCGCGATGCCCGGCAGCGACCGCTCGCGTCCGGTCAGCGGGAGCGCCACGCAGAAGACGGCGAGGAAGCCGAGCGACAGCGTCCACAGCGGCACCGTGGCCGTCGAACCGAGGACGTGCCCCGCCGCGGACAGCATGACGCAGACCGCGGCGAACACCGCGGCCCTCAGCAGCCGGAGATCGGCCGCGCTGCGCGCCTGAGGCTCGTGGGGGGCAGACATGGCGGCCTCATCATCGCACTGGCTTCACACGCTCCATACGGCAGGTCCGCAAGGTCCGGAATCTCCCGTACACCCCCGACTCCGGTGCGCGCGTCCGCCGTATGGGCGTCATCACGTCAACTGTGCGATTGCGCGGGGGCGGTGGCGGCAATACGTATCGGTATGTCGAGTCGCGGCCTGGAGGCGGGAGCATGAGCATCTGGTGGTCCCTCCATCTGCGGCGCGATGCCGCCAGCGTGCCGCTCGCCCGGCGCCTGCTCATGGGCACGATGGAGACGGCGGGCGTCGACCCCGATGTCTCCTACGACCTGTCGGTGGCGCTCACCGAGGCGTGTGCGAACGCGGTGGAGCACGGTGGCACCGGGACGAGCGAGGCATCCGACGGTTTCCGGGTGACCGCCTATCTGGACGGCGAGAAGTGCCGCATCGAGGTGGCCGACACCGGTCCCGGCTTCGCCGCCACGAGCGGCCGCGCGGCGGTCGCCGTCCGCCCTGCGCCCGACTACGCGGAGCACGGCCGCGGCCTCTGTCTGATCCAGGAGCTCGCCGACCACGTGCACTTCGTGAACAGGCCGGGCAAGGGCGGTGCGGTGGTCAGCTTCGACAAGATCCTCAAGTGGCGGAAGGACGCGCCGCTGATGGCGGTGTGAAGGCGTTTCACTCAACAAAGACAGCGACAAAAGAAGGGCCGCACTCCACGAGTGCGGCCCTTCTTTTGTCGCGCGTTCGCGCGTTCGCGTGCTCAGCCCTTCAGGCGGGCCATCCACGCCTCGACGTCGTCGGCGGTGCGGGGCAGCCCGGCCGACAGGTTCTTGTTGCCGTCCTCGGTGACGAGGATGTCGTCCTCGATGCGGACGCCGATGCCGCGGTACTCCTCCGGCACCGTCAGGTCGTCGGCCTGGAAGTACAGACCGGGCTCGACCGTGAGCACCATGCCGGGCTCGAGCGTGCCGTTCACGTACGCCTCGGTGCGCGCCACGGCGCAGTCGTGGACGTCCATGCCGAGCATGTGGCCGGTGCCGTGCAGGGTCCAGCGGCGCTGGAGGCCGAGCTCCAGGACACGCTCGACCGGGCCCTCGACGAGGCCCCACTCCACGAGCTTCTCGGCGAGCACGCGCTGCGCGGCGTCGTGGAAGTCCCGGAACTTGCCGCCCGGCTTCACGGCCGCGATACCGGCCTCCTGGGCCTCGTACACGGCGTCGTAGATCTTGCGCTGCAGCGGGCTGTACGTGCCGTTGATCGGCAGCGTGCGCGTGACGTCGGCGGTGTAGTACGTGTGCGTCTCCACACCGGCGTCGAGGAGCAGCAGGTCGCCGGAGCGGACCGGGCCGTCGTTGCGGACCCAGTGCAGGGTGCAGGCGTGCGGGCCCGCGGCGCAGATCGAGCCGTAGCCGATGTCGTTGCCCTCCACGCGCGCGCGGAGGAAGAACGTGCCCTCGATGTAGCGCTCGGAGGTGGCCTCTGCCTTGTCGAGGACCTTCACGACGTCCTCGAAGCCGCGCACGGTCGAGTCGACGGCCTTCTGGAGCTCGCCGATCTCGAAGGCGTCCTTCACGACGCGCGCCTCGGACAGGAAGACCTTCAGCTCCTCGTCGCGCTCCGCGGTGACCTTGTCGGTCAGGGCGGCCTCGATGCCGGCGTCGTAGCCGCGCACCACGCGCGTCGGTCCGGTGACCCCGGTCAGCGCGTCGGCGAGCTCGCGGACGTCCGAGGCGGGGATGCCGTACAGCTTCTCGGCCTCGGTCAGGGAGTGCCGGCGGCCGACCCACAGCTCGCCCTGGCCGTCGAGCCAGAACTCGCCGTTGGCGCGGTTGGAGCGCGGCAGCAGGTAGAGCGTCGCGTCGTGGCCGCCGGCCTTCGGCTCCATGACGAGGACGCCGTCCTCCGTCTGGTTGCCGGTCAGGTACGCGTACTCGACCGAGGCACGGAAGGCGTACTCCGTGTCGTTCGAGCGGGTCTTCAGGTTGCCCGCGGGCACCACGAGGCGCTCGCCCGGGAAGCGGGCGGACAGGGCGGCGCGGCGGGCGGCGGTCTCGGCGGCCTGGGGGATCGGCCGCAGGTCGTGCAGCTCGGTGTCCGCCCAGCCGGACTTCATGTTCTCGGCGAGCTCGTCGGACACGCCCGGGTAGAGGCCGTTCTTGCGCTGCTTGATGGGCTCCTCGGCCTCCGGGGTCTCCGGGGTCTCCGGGTTGAGCTCCTCCGACACGGTTCCTCCTCGACACGGCGGGTCCGGTGAAATGCCCTGGATACGGCAATGGACCCCCTCCATCGTACGAGCGTACGGAAGGGGGTCCAGGGCCGGACGACCTGTTACGCACCGCGTCCCGGGGGTCACTCGAAGCGGGCCGCGAGCAGCACCACGTCCTCCTCGCTGTCGGCCGCGTCGAGCCCGTCGGGCAGCACCGCCCGCAGCACGTGGTCGGCGATCGCCCCGGGGTCGTCGCGGTCCGCCCTGGGGACGCTGGCGGCGGCCGCGTGCAGCCGGGCGAAGGCGCGGTCCATGGGATCGCCGGTGCGGCGGAGCAGCCCGTCCGTGTAGAGCAGCACGGTCTCGCCCGGCTCCGGAGTGACCTCCACGCTCGGGGCCTCCCAGCAGGCGAGCATCCCGAGCGGGGCGGACAGCGTCGTCTCGGCGTACTCGGTGCGCCGCTCGCCGATCACGAGGGGCGGGCTGTGTCCCGCCCCCGCGAGGACGATCTTGCGCTGGGCGGGCTCGCAGTAGGCGAAGAGGGCGGTCGCGCTGCGCGCCGGCTCGGTCAGGCGCAACAGCAGCTCCAGGTCGGAGAGGACCGCCACCGGGTCCTCGCCCTCCATCACCGCGTACGCCCGCAGGGAGGCGCGCAGCCGGCCCATCGCGGCGACCGCGCTCGCGCCGGAGCCGCTGACCGAGCCGACCGCGAGCCCGAGCGCCCCCTCGGGCAGCGGCAGCGCGTCGTACCAGTCGCCGCCGCCGCGCGGCCCGGTGCGGTGCCGGGCGGCGAGCTGCACGCCGGCCACCCGGGGAAGCCGCGGCGGCAGCAGCTCGTCGGCGACGGTGCCCGACCACGCGCGCGTGCGCTCCAGTTCGAGGAGGCGGGCCAGGTGCTCCGTCGCGTAGCGCGTGTAGAGGCCGACGAGGTGGCGCCGCCGCTCCTCGGGTTCGGCCGGCTCGTCGTAGAGCCAGACCGCGGCGCCGAGCCTGCCGGCCGCCTCGGTGCCGAGGGGCAGCGCGTAACTCGCCGCGTAGCCGAGCCGGTCGGCGACCTCGCGGTGGCGCGGATCGAGCCCGTCCTCGGCGAGCAGATCGGCGTGCACCTCGGGTCCGGCGCACAGCCCGTCGAGGATCCGGCCGTACGAGGTCGCCCCGCGCGGCACCGTCTCGATGTGGCCGAGGTCGGCCCTGGCGAGGCCGAAGCCGACGGTGGTGTCGGGGCCGCGGCCGTCGTCCGGCTCCAGGACGACGAGTCCGCGCCGGGCGCCCACCAGGGCGGCTCCGGCGCGGAGCAGTTCGTGCAGTGCGTCCTCGAGTGCGGCCGTGCGGGCCAGCCGTTCCGTGAGTTCGTGCAGGGTCGTGAGATCGGAGACCCAGCCGGCGAGCCGGTCCTGGATCAGGGCTCCGGGTGCCACGGCGGGGGAAGTGACCTGCGACACGGGGGGAGCGGGTGCGGCGGCGGGGGTCGGAGGGGGAACCTGTCCAGGAGGGGAATCGATTCCAGCCACTTTCGGCAGGCGTGGGGTTGTCATGGCTTCCGGCTTTCCGGCCGGTGCAAATTGCTCGATAGCATCGCAAACCCCCATGTCATTCTGCGCCGCTAGCAATGCCTCCACATGTACACGGACTCGTAAGGGGATGTCCAGCATTGTCCCATCGATATTCCTGGTGTCTGCCGTGGTCAGATGGCATCCGCGAGAAAAACGATCTCGGTTCTCATGGGTGATCCCGGCGCGGTCCCGAGTCGATCCGGTTCGTTCGAAGATGGCCAGAAACTGCCTGAGGGAACGGTTTGTTGAGGTCGACTGGCATTGTTCAGCTGTGGTCGACAGAGCGTCATAGCGGCCGTGATGGGTACGTAGTCGGTGAAGACCAGGGGCAGTTGGGATCCACCCGGAACCTGGTGACGGAACCGGGCGTCATAACCATCGACGACCGCGCCCCACCCTCCTCGTGGCGGAGGCGGCGAGAAATACGCGGGACGGCAAACGCCAGGCGCCGCCACCCCACGCCAGGCTTTTCAAGCACACAGCAGGCGCTCGGACTATAGGGGTTCCCCCTGCCTCAGGCCGGCGGATCGGGCTGGGGTGTGGCGCTCCAACATGTACGCGCAGTGACTGATCGACACATGGTGTGATGTGGCCCATAGCGTTCTCTTCGGTCTACGGAAAGGAACGAGCGCTCATGCGCGAGATCCTCGGAAGGCGACGCAGGCTCCTGTCCAGGCGTGACAACGGGAAGTCTGACCTGATCAGCGCGGCCCTCACGTTCGCGACAGCGTGGCAGTGGCCGGTGTTGCCGGGCATAGGGCTCGAAGCGGGAGGCCGTCGTGACGGCGTCCGCTGCGCCTGCCCCGACCCGGAGTGCACGGTGCCCGGCGCGCACCCCTTCGACCCGGGGCTGCTCGCCGCGACGACCGATGAGCGCATGGTCCGCTGGTGGTGGACCAACCGCCCGCAGGCGCCGATCGTGCTCGCCACCGGCGCCCCGTCCGGGTCCTCCGGGGGGCGCGCGCCCTGCGCGGTGAGCCTCCCGGCCGTCGCGGGCGCCCGCGCACTCGCGGCGCTCGACCGCAGGGACGTCCGGCTCGGCCCGGTGATCGCGACGCCAGAGCGGCTCGCGATCCTCGTGGCGCCCTACTCGCTGGAGCAGCTCGGCGAGCTCCTCTACGCGCAGGACTTCGTGCCCGGCTCGCTGCGCTTTCACGGCGAGGGCGGCTATCTCGCCCTGCCGCCGTCGATCTCCGGTGCGGGCCAGGTGCGTTGGGAGCGGGCTCCGCTGCCCGGTTCGGCCGCCCCGTGGGTGCCGGACGTGGAGGCCGTGGTCGGCACGCTGGTCGACACCCTCACTCGTACGGGTGTGAGCGCGCCCGAGTTGTAGCCGAACGCGGCGCGCGGCGCGCTGATGGGCGGGGTGCGCGCCGCTATGTTCGGCGCATGCCTGCCGCGCCACGCTCCCCCCAGCTCCCGGACGAGACCGAGCGGGTCCGGCCGCACACGCGACTGCGGCTGTTCGGGCTTCTCGCGGTGGTGGTGCTCACGGCGGCACTCCCGCTGGCGGGCGCGTCGGCGGGCCCCGTGGACGACGGCCCGGTGGACGCCGGGCCCCGGCGGTCGGCGCCCGCGGAGGCCGACACCACCGACGCCACCGACAGGACCGACACCGGCGACAGCACCGACGGCGCGAACGCGGCTGAAAAACGCGCGGTCGACGCCAAGCCGGACGACGCTCCCGCCGACCGGCCGAAGGGCGCGACGTCGCCCTCCCTGCTGACCGGCCTCGGCCTGACCACCGAGGCCCACTGCGGCCCCCAACTCTCCGCCCCGGACGGCATCGAGGCGCAGACCTGCGTGCTGGTCCAGGGCCACGACACCTGGGCGCGTACCTATTACCGCAACGCGACCGGCTCCGGCCTGTCCGCCGTGCTGACCCTGATGGCACCCGAGGGACGCACCCTCCAGGTGCACTGCGCGGTGGGCGCGGAGGACGAACCGGGGATGTGCGAGACACCGCGGGGGCGTACGCAGGGGGAGCCGGACCAGTACACGGCGGTGGCGGAGTACGCGAAGGGCGGGGAAGGTCCGCTGCTGCTGCGCTCCGGGAGCAACTCCGCGTCGCCGCAGGGGGATTGAGGCTTCAGAGGCGCTCGACGCACAGGGAGCGCACATGGAAGCGCCCGGTTGCTGGCGACGGGGGATGCACCAGCAACCGGGCTACTTGAACGGTAACAAGAGATCGCCGGTTAGCAAATTCGATCTCTTCTATTCGGACATGGATTTACCTGCAACTACCGGGAGTTGTGACCCGGCTCACCTTGAGGTTCGCAGGAGTGTTCCCGATCCGATGGGCTGATCGGTCGGTCAGCTGAGGGTCACCTGGCGGTTGGTGAGGCCACCGCGGGCGCGCCGCTCGTCGGGCGTCAGCGGGGCGTCCGAGGCCAGCGCGGCGGCGAGTCGCTCGGCGAACTCGGCGGCCGGCTTCTCGACGTCCTCGGCCCGCACCTCGCTGGGCAGGTCCCAGACCGGGACGGTCAGTCCGTGCGCCCGGAAGGAGCCCACCAGGCGGGTGCCTTCGCCGAGCGAGGACGTGCCCGCGGCGTGCAGCCGGGCCAGCGCGTCGAGCAGCTTCTCCTCGGGGTGCGGCATGACCCACCGCAGGTGGTTCTTCTCCGGCGTCTCGCACCAGTACGCGCTGTCCACGCCGGCCAGCTTCACCGTGGGGATCGCCGCGGCGTTGGCCCGCTCCAGGGAGGCGGCGACCTCGCCCGACGCGTTCTCCGAGTCCGGCACCCAGAACTCGAAGCCCGAGTGGACCACCGGCTCGAAGCCGCCGTCGGCCGCGAGCACGTCCTGGAGGCGCGGGCCGTCGGCCGGGGCGCGGCGGGTCTGCACCGGGTTCCCCGGCTCCGCCTCGAGGGCGCGCAGCAGGGTGTCGGCGAGGTCGCGGCTGATGTCGCCGGACGGCGTGTCGTTCTGGAGGCCGAGGAGGACCGAGCCGTCGTCGCGGCGCAGCGCCGGCCAGGCCATCGGCAGCACCGTGGCGAGCGTGACCGAGGGGACGCCCTCCGGGAGGCCGTCCTTCAGGGTGAGCTCGGCCGTCGCGGCGGGCACCAGCTCGCGCAGCGCGACCCAGTCGCCCTCGCCCGGCAGTCCCTCGAAGGGGCGCTGCACCAGCTCGGTCACGGCGTGCGCGGCGGCCCGGCCGTGGCATGCCTTGTAACGGCGGCCGCTGCCGCAGGGGCAGGGTTCGCGGGCACCGACGACCGGGAAGTTCCCCTCAGCGCCTCCGGCGCGGGCGCCATCGGTGACGTGCGGCTTGCCCTTGGTCTGCGGGCGCTTCTTGGCCATCTTGGGTGTCTCCCGGATACGGCTCTCGTACGTACGGCGCGAGCCTAGCCGCTCGTACTGACAAGAGGGGGATTCGGCCCAACTGGCCGCGCCCGACCGGCTTTCAGCTCAGCTCGTCGAGAGTGTCGGGGAAGCCCAGGTCGGACAGGTCCGCCACGGGTGGCGCGGCCACCCGGGAGGCGAAGTCGTCCCGGCGCTGCGCCATGGCCTCCGCGTGCACATCCTTGTGGACTGTCACCCACACGGTGACCTCGCCGCGCATTCCGTCCCGTACGCCCCAGTCGTCCGCGAGCGCCGTGATGATGTTGAGCCCGCGGCCGCCGTGCGCCGTGACCGAGGGAGTGGCCGGAATCGGGCGGGTGGGCCCGCCGCCGTCCGTCACCTCGACCGTCAGGCAGCCCCGGTCGTCGACCCGCCAGGCCGCGCGCACGTCGCCGTCGCCCGCCAGGTCGTCGCCGAGCGGCCTGCCGTGCCGGCACGCATTGCTGAGCAGTTCGGAAAGGATGAGAACTGCATCGTCGATGACCGATTCCGGTACGCCGCTCATGCGCAGCTGTTCACGCATGCGACGCCTTGCCGCACCCACGCCCGCAGGGCCATGGGGAACGGCCATGCTCGACGACGCGGGCACCTCCTGTGCCACCACCAACGCCACCCCCGAGACCTCCTTTGCCCCACGCCACGGTGTGAATGCCCCAATGGACTGGACCGGAAACCGGCCATCCCGCTTCCGGTGACGCACTCGTGACGATCGAATACGGTCCGAACGCGCCGGGGCACACCCTGTGACGACCGCGGCCGAAGGTGGCCGGATCCGGCCCCTGGGGCGCGGCTGCGCGGAATCCCGCCGCTTCAGGCCCTGCCGAGGCGGCGCAGCACCGCCGCCGGGCGGTTGGTGATGATCGCGTCGACGCCGAGGCGCGCGCACAGGTCGACGTCCTCGGGCTCGTCCACCGTCCAGACGTGCACCTGGTGACCCGCGCGCGTGAGCTTCTCGACGTACGAGGGGTGGTTCCGCACGATCCGGATGCCGGGGGCCGCGATGTGCACGCCCTTGGGGAGCCGTCCTTCGCGGTGCCGGGGCGAGACGAACTGCATCAGGTAGACCGTCGGCAGCGTCGGAGCGGCCTCCTGGACGCGCGCCAGGGAGCGCGCCGAAAAGCTCATCACGCGCACGCGCGAAGGTTCGTCGGTCGGCGGGGCGTCCAGGCCGAACCGCTTGAGCAGGATCAGCAGTCGTTCCTCCACGTGCCCCGCCCACCGGGTGGGGTGCTTGGTCTCGATCGCCAGCTCGACGCGCCGGTCGGCGTCGGTGACCAGTTCCAGGAGGCGTTCGAGGGTCAGGACCGAGGTGTCGGCCGCGCTGCCCGCCCAGTCGGGCCCTTCCTCGCTGTCCTTCCAGGAGCCGAAGTCGAGGGCGGCGAGGTCCGCGAGTTCCAGGGTCGACACCGCTCCGCGGCCGTTCGACGTACGGTTGACGCGACGGTCGTGCACGCATACAAGATGACCGTCCGCCGTGAGCCGTACATCGCATTCGAGGGCGTCGGCCCCGTCCTCGATGGCCTTCTTGTAGGCGGCCAATGTGTGCTCGGGGGCGTCCTGGGAGGCACCGCGGTGGGCGACGACCTGGATGCGCTGCTGTTGTGCGAGGGTCACCGCGTCATGGTGCCACCGCGCCACTGCCGTGGGAGAAAAGTTCGGCCCAGCGGATGCGTCCGTTTTGCCGGACGTAAAGGATGGCAGGGGACGCACAGGATCGTCTTACGGCGGCCTGACGTCGTGTGGGAAAGGCTGACGGCGTACAACAGCACAAGTGGACCGTGACAGGACCATGCCGGGTCGGCGGGCGAACGGCCGCAGGACCTGAGCAGCCAGACAGGACGGATCGGCGACGACAGCCGTGGATCGAGGAGAGAAAGCTGTGAGCACCGAGAACGAGGGCACAGAGGTACCCCCGGCCCCGTCCGCACCTCCCGTGCCGGTGGACGCTCCCGCTGCTCCCGCACCGGCTCCCCAGGGCGCCGGACATGACCCTGCGAGCCAGGAGCCGAGGACCGCGGACCACGGGGCGTACGGGCCGCCCGCGGCGCCTGCGGCGTCCTCGGGAGGCGCCGCGTCCGGCGCCCCGGGCGCGGCAGGACCGGCCCACGGCGGCGACTGGCCGCCCCCGCCCCCGCCCGCCGTGCCCGCCTACGCCTCCGGCGGCGGTGGCGGCGGATGGGGCGACTCGTACCAGCAGCCGGGGCCCAAGCCGGGCGGCCGGCGCGGCGGCCTGGTCGCCGGGATCATCGCGGCGGCGCTGGTCGCGGGCGCGGTCGGCGGCGGCGTGGGCTACTGGGCGGCCGAGCGGGGCGACGGCTCGGACACCGGCTCGACCACCGTCTCCGCGTCCAACCCGGCCGACCTCAAGCGCGACCCGGGAACGGTCGCGGGCGTGGCCGCCAAGGCGCTGCCCAGCACGGTCACCATCGAGGCCGAGGGCAACAACGGCGAGGGCGGCACCGGCACGGGCTTCGTGTACGACAAGGAAGGCCACATCCTCACCAACAACCATGTGGTGGCGGAGGCCGCGGACGGCGGAAAGCTGTCGGCCACGTTTTCGAACGGCAAGAAGTACGACGCCGAGGTGATCGGCCACGCGCAGGGCTACGACGTCGCGGTCATCAAGCTCAAGAACGCCCCGGACGACCTGAAGCCGCTCACGCTCGGCGACTCCGACAAGGTGGCCGTCGGCGATTCGACCATCGCGATCGGCGCGCCCTTCGGCCTGTCGAACACGGTGACCACGGGCATCGTCTCCGCCAAGGACCGCCCGGTGGCCTCCAGCGACGGCACGGGCAGCAGCAAGGCCTCGTACATGAGCGCCCTGCAGACCGACGCGTCGATCAACCCGGGCAACTCCGGCGGCCCGCTGCTCGACGGCAACGGGAACGTGATCGGCATCAACTCCGCCATCCAGTCCGCCTCGGGCGGCGGCCTCGGCGGCTCGGGCCAGTCCGGTTCGATCGGCCTCGGCTTCGCCATCCCGATCAACCAGGCGAAGATGGTCGCGCAGCAGCTCATCAAGACCGGCCAGCCGGTCTACCCGGTGATCGGCGCGTCGGTCTCCCTGGAGGAGGGCACCGGCGGCGCGAAGATCACCCAGCAGGGCGCGGGCGGCTCCGAGCCCGTCACGCCGAACGGCCCCGCGGACAAGGCGGGTCTCAAGCCCGGCGACGTGATCACAAAGCTCGACGACCAGCCGATCGACTCCGGTCCGACGCTGATCGGCCAGATCTGGACGCACAAGCCGGGCGACACCGTGAAGCTCACCTACACGCGCGACGGCAAGGAGCACACCGTCGACGTGACCCTGGGCGAGCGCAAGGGCGACAGCTGACCGTCCGCGCGAGCGGACCCGCTACCCTGGTCCCGCGCCACACCGTCGTGTGCGGCGCGGGGTGGGTTGCCCGAGCGGCCTAAGGGAACGGTCTTGAAAACCGTCGAGGCGCGAGCCTCCGTGGGTTCAAATCCCACACCCACCGCGCAGTTGAGCGAGCCCCCGATCCGGATTCCGGGTCGGGGGCTCGTCCGTTGTCCGGCGCGTCAGGGGCCGGCCGTCAGGCGCGCCGCGGAGGCGATCGTGGAGCGGGCCTCCCGTTCGGTGAGCCCGGTGTGCACCGCCGCGTCCGTGAGGGCGTCCGCGAGGCTGTCGCCGACCCCGTTCTCGTAGGCGCGGCACGCGGCCCAGAAGAGCCGGGTGTTGCGCTGGCCCTCGTGGGCGCCGAGGACGAACTGGACGAGCCCGACGCCGTGTTGACCGGGGCGGCCCGGCGTGGGGTGGTGCGTGCGCGGCGGGGGCGTGAGCAGGCGCAGGAGCGCCGGTGGGCAGGGCGCGGGCGGCAGGTGGCCGGTGCCGGGCACCGTGCTGTAGACGCCGTGCTCGGTGCGGGAGCCGGGGCCCACGAGGTAGCCGCCCGCGCCGCGGATGTCGATGCCGGGCGCCAGCCGCCCCGCCGAGTTGGGCACCACGACGTCCGGTGGCCCGGAGAGCCACAGGTGCCTGCCGCCGCTGGGCGTGGCCACGACCACCGTCGCCGGGATCGTGAACAGATGCCGTAAGGCCAGCTCGCGCAGCGCGGCGGTGGCGTCGGTGCCGGACTTGGTGTCCAGGTCCACGCCGACGAGGTGGTGCGGCGCGAGGCCGCACGCGATGCCGTAGCCGGTCGCCCGGGGCGCGGCCGCGAAGAGCGCGCGGATGCGGCGCGGATCGGTCGTCGCGTCGTACACGCCGTGGCCGGGCAGCCCGCACTCGCCGTGGCAGCGCGGGGCCGTGGGCGGATCGTTCCGGTGCGGCGAGGGCAGGGCGGGGAGCTTGGTCCTGGCCAGCGGGATGACGGCGAGCCCGCGCTCGGCGGCGGACAGGGCGTGCGCGAGGGCCAGGGTCGCGAGGGACGGGTGCGGTGGGCAGTGGGGCGGGTGCCGGTCCATGGTGGCCATGCCCTCATTTTCGTACGAGTGTTCGAAGAAGGGAAGCCGGGGCGGTCATCGGAGCGAAGCATTTACCAAAAATGTGCTGAAACGCTTCGTCGTTTGGGCCGCTTGGGCCGGGGTGCTCCCGAGGTGGTGCGGTCCGGGCTGAGCTGGGGTTTTCCGGTGGTGAAGAGGGTTTATCGACTTGTCCTCACGCTTGCGAGCGAATAGCGGCTTCCGGGGTGGTTCGCCGGGGATTCGGTGGGCAACTCTGGACTCGCGACGTCGTGAACATCGCCGAGGCGGTCGGCCAACCGCCCCGGCACTTCCCGTACATGCCGGGAGCGCGGACCCCGTCCGGGCGCCCGGGGCGTACTTCCTGTCCTGGAGGAATAGACATGGCTTCCATCCGTACCGCCCGCGCCATCGCCGCCGTCGCAGCTCTGCCCCTCGCCGCAGCCCTCTTCTCCGGAGTGGCCATGGCGGACAACGGCGCCTTCGCGGGTGACGGATCGAACGCGGGGGTGGCGACGGTCAGCGGCAGCGGCGTCGGTCACGACAACCACGGCAATTCGTCCACCACGCAGCAGCAGGCCGTCGGCAACGGCGCCTCCAACCAGAACAACTCGGCCCAGGTGAACGGGTCGGGGTTCACGGCGATCGACCAGTCGAACGTGAACGTGAACTTCAACGAGCTCTGGTGAGCCACCGGCTCCTGCGCTGCGGGGGTCCTTCGTGGGGTGCGTGACAGTCTGCGCGGCGGTGCTTCGGCGCCGCCGCGCAGGCGTGTGCGCGCGGGGCGGGCGGACGATCTCTTGACACCCGTCGGTATCTGACGGACAGTCAGAAACCCTTGTCGGTACGAGGCCAGTCCTGGAGGGCAGCCGCCGTGCACCTCGCCCCCACCGAGCGCCAGCGCGAGCTGCGCGCCCAACTGCGAGAGAGATTCCGTACGTTGATGCCGGGCGGGCCACCGGCCGCCGACGACCCGGCCGAGCAGCGCCGCGTGCTGCGCCGCATCGGCTCCGAGGGGCTTCTCGGCCTCGGCTGGCCCGTCGAGTACGGCGGCCAGGGGCGCGGCGCCGACGAGCAGTTCGTGTTCTTCGACGAGGCATACCGGGCCGGCGCGCCGGTCTCCATGGTCACGCTCAACACGGTCGGGCCGACGCTCATGAAGTACGGCACCGAGGAGCAGAAGGCCTACTTCCTGCCCCGCATCCTCAAGGGCGAGCTGGTCTTCGCGATCGGCTACAGCGAGCCGTCGGCGGGCACCGACCTTGCGTCGCTGCGCACGCGCGCGGTGCGCGACGAGGAGAGCGGCGACTGGCTGATCGACGGCCAGAAGGTGTTCACGTCGAACGCGCAGAACGCCGACTGGATCTGGCTCGCCTGCCGGACCGACCCCGACGCGCCCAAGCACAAGGGCATCTCGATCATCTTGGTGCCGACCGACGCCCCCGGCTTCTCCTGGACCCCGATCGAGACCGTCGGCGGCCTGACCACGACCGCCACCTACTACGACGGCATCCGGGTCCCCGGCTCGAACCTCGTCGGCGAGGAGAACGGCGGCTGGGGCCTGATCACCAACCAGCTCAACCACGAGCGGGTCGCCCTCGCCGCGATCGGCATGCAGGCCGAGGACTTCTACGAGCGGGTGGTCGAGGCCGCCCGCACCCCCGATCCAGTGACCGGCGAGCGCCGCGTTGACTCGATGTGGGTCAGGTCCCAGCTCGCCGAGGCGCATGCCCGGCTGGCCGCAACACGCCTGCTCAACTGGCGTCTGGTGGGCGATGTGGGGGCGGGCCGACTGGCTCCGGGGGACGCCAGCGGAGTGAAGTTCGCGGGAACGGAATCCGCGGTCGAGACGTATCGCTTGTGTCAGCAGGTCGCGGGCGAAGCGGGGTGGGTGCGGGCCGGATCGCCGGGCGCGCTCGGGGGCGGAGCGGGGGTGGGCGAGGGCGAGTTGGAGCGGATGAACCGCGCGGCGCAGATCAACACCTTCGGTGGCGGGGTGAGCGAGGTGCAGCGCGAGATCGTGGCGACGATGCGGCTCGGCATGCGGAGGGGGAAGCGGTGAGCGCGGGAGTTGCGGGACAGGAGTTCATGGGCCACGAGCCCTTGGCGTACGAGAAGTTGAGGACCTTCGAGGGGCGGGTCGCGGCCACCGAGGCCGAGGGCAAGGACCCGGTGAACGCGCCGATGATCCGGCACTGGTGCGAGGCCATGGGCGACACCAACCCCGCGTACCAGGGTCCGGACGCGATCGCGCCGCCGACCATGCTGCAGGCCTGGACGATGGGCGGGCTCTCCGGGTACGAGGGGCGCTCGCCGGCCCACGACGAGCTGTTCGCGCTGCTCGACGGCGCGGGGTACACGTCGGTCGTCGCCACGGACTGCGAGCAGGAGTACCTGCGGCCGCTGCGGCCCGGCGACGCGATCACGTACGACTCGGTGATCGAGTCGGTCTCGCCGCTGAAGACGACGAAGCTGGGCACGGGGCACTTCGTCACGACGCGGATGAACGTGCGGGTGGACGGCGAGCTGGCCGGCACGCACCGGTTCCGCATTCTGAAGTACACCCCGGCGAAGCGGAGTTCACCCAAGGAGGCGCCCAAGGAGGCGCCCAAGAAGGGCGGGAGCCGCCGCCCGCGCCCCGTGATCAACAGGGACAACGCCGGCTTCTGGGAGGGCGTCGCCGAGCACCGGCTGCTCATCCAGCGCTGCCGCGCGTGCGAGACGTTGCGCTTCCCCTGGCTCCCGGGGTGCAACACGTGCGGCGGCCAGGAGTGGGACACCGTCGAGGCGAGCGGCGAAGGCGCCGTCTACAGCTACGTGGTCATGCACCACCCGCCGTTCCCTGCCTTTGACCCCCCGTATGCGGTGGGGCTCGTCGAGCTGGCGGAGGGCGTGCGCATGGTGAGCAACGTGGTGGGTGTGCCGCCCGACAAGGTGCGGATCGGGATGCCCGTACGCCTCGAGTTCCTCGCCGTGGACGACGAGCTGGAGCTGCCTGTCTTCCGTGTCGTCGAGGAGGCGTGACATGGACTTCACCCCCACCCCCGAGCAGGAGGCGGCGCGGGACCTCGCCGCGCGGATCTTCGGCGATCTGTCCACGCCCGAGCGGCTCGCGGGCCTCGGCGGCGGCACGGACGGCGAGCTCTGGAAGGAGCTGGGCGCGGCGGGCCTGCTGGGCGCCGTGGAGGAGACCGGGCTGCTCGGGCTCGTCCTGATGCTGGAGGAGCAGGGCAGGACGACGGCTCAGGTGCCGTTCGCCGCGAGCTGCGTGTACGGGCTGCTCGCGGTCGCGGCGCACGGCACGGAAGGACAGCGGGAGCGGCTGCTGCCGGGGTTCCTCGACGGTTCGGCCGTGGCGTGCGGAGCGCTGCCCGCGCGCGGTGGCATCGTGGTGGACCCGCTGCCGGACGGGCGGGCGCGGCTGAGCGGGGCGGTGCCGTGGGTGCCGTGGCTGCGGGACGCCACGCACGTCCTGGTGGCGGTGCGCGGCGGAACCGGAAGTGATGTCCACAGCCTGTGGATGGCGCGGGCCGAGGACGCCGGGTGTGAGCCGGTCGAGCTGACGGCGCCCTGGTCCGCGGGGCGGCTCGTGCTCGAAGGGGCGGAGGCCGAGCGGATCGGCGGGCCCGAGGCGTACGCGGACGTGCTCGCGGTCGCGCGGACCGCGTTCGCCGGGCTGCAGGCCGGGGTCTGCGCGGGATCGCTGGCCAGAGCCGTCGACCACACCAATGAGCGGGAGCAGTTCGGCAGGCCGCTCGCCGCCAAGCAGGGAGTCCAGCTCCGGGCCGCCGAGGCGTACATGGACATCGAGGCGATCCGGGTCACCGCGTACGAGGCGGCCTGGCGGCGCGACGCGGGGCTCGGCCACGACAGCCACGCGCTGACGGCCGCCTGGTGGGCATCGGAGGCGGGCAAGCGGGTCGTGCACACCGGCCAGCATCTGCACGGCGGCATGGGCGCCGACCTGGACCACCCGGTGCACCGGCACTTCCTGTGGGGCCGGCAGCTGGACGGCTGTCTGGGCTGCGGGCCCGAACTCCTGGAGGAGCTGGGCGGACTGATCGCTTCGGGAGCGGTCGCGGGCGACGGAGGGGAGGCCGCGTGAAGGGCGGCACAGGGCGCGGTGCGAAGGTCGGGGACGAGCTCGAGCCCCTGACGATCCCGATCACACGGACGCTGATCGTCTCCGGGGCGATCGCGTCCCGCGACTACCAGGACGTGCACCACGACGCGGAGTTGGCGCACCAGAAGGGCTCCCCCGACATCTTCATGAACATCCTGACGACGAACGGCCTGGTGGGGCGCTACATCACCGACCACTTCGGCCCCGACGCCGTGCTGCGCAAGGTGGCGATACGCCTTGGTGCGCCCAACTACCCGGGCGACACCATGGTGTTGACCGGTTCGGTCACGGAGGTCGAGGGGGACACGGCGCAGGTCAGGGTCGTCGGCAGGAACGGCCTGGGCAACCACGTCACCGGCACGGTCACCGTCAGCACCCCCGAAGGGAGCGCGGCATGAGCGTGCGCGAGAAGGACCGGCTCGGCGGGCGGGCCGCGATCGTCGGCATCGG
The DNA here is from genome assembly GCF_052245995.1 of Streptomyces sp. SDT5-1. Lineage (NCBI taxonomy): Bacteria > Bacillati > Actinomycetota > Actinomycetes > Kitasatosporales > Streptomycetaceae > Streptomyces > Streptomyces sp. SDT5-1. The sequence goes on from NZ_CM125963.1 coordinate 4,461,073, forward strand.
CGCCACGGAGTTCTCCAAGGACTCGGGGCGCAGCGAGCTGAAGCTGGCCGTGGAGGCGGTGCACGCGGCGCTCGACGACGCGGGCCTGTCCCCCTCCGACGTCGACGGCATGGTCACGTTCACGATGGACACCAACCCGGAGATCACCGTGGCGCAGGCCGCGGGCATGGGGGAGCTGTCCTTCTTCTCCCGGGTGCACTACGGGGGCGGCGCGGCCTGCGGCACCGTGCAGCAGGCCGCCCTCGCGGTGGCGAGCGGCGTCGCTGACGTCGTGGTCTGCTACCGCGCCTTCAACGAGCGCTCGGGCCGGCGCTTCGGTTCGGGCGTGCAGCACAGGGAGCCGTCGGCGGAGGGCGCGGCGCTCGGCTGGAACCTGCCGTTCGGGCTGCTCACCCCCGCCTCCTGGGTCGCGATGGCGGCGCAGCGCTATCTGCACACGTACGGGCTGACCCCCGAGGCGTTCGGCCATGTCGCGGTGACCGACCGGAAGTACGCGGCGACGAACCCGGCGGCGTACTTCCACGGCAAGCCGATCACGCTCGCCGACCACGCCGCTTCCCGCTGGATCGTCGACCCGCTGCGGCTGCTCGACTGCTGCCAGGAGACGGACGGCGGGCAGGCCATCGTCGTGACCAGCGTGGAGCGGGCCCGCGATCTGCCGAACCCGCCCGTGGTGATCAGGGCGGCGGCGCAGGGCGCGGGCCGGGCGCAGGAGCAGATGACGAGCTTCTACCGCGACGATCTGACGGGCCTGCCCGAGATGAGCGTCGTGGCCCGGCAGTTGTGGCGCACGGCGGGCATCGGGCCCGACGACATCGACGTCGGTATCCTCTACGACCACTTCACGCCGTTCGTGCTCATGCAGCTCGAGGAGTTCGGCTTCTGCCCGCCGGGGGAGGCGGCCTCCTTCGTGGCGGAGGAGCGGCTGCCGCTCAACACGCACGGCGGGCAGCTCGGCGAGGCGTATCTGCACGGCATGAACGGGATAGCGGAAGGCGTGCGCCAGGTGCGGGGCACGGCGGTGAACCAGATACCCGGCGCGGCGACCACGCTGGTCACGGCGGGCACCGGCGTTCCCACATCGGGCCTGGTCCTGGGCGCGGACGGCTGACCCGGGGGCGTGGTCCCCGGGTGGAGGTCAGGGCCGTCCCCCAAGGGGCCCCGCCCCCGGCTCCACCTTCAGGAGGTGGGGGCAGCACCCCTCGTACAACCTGAGGCGGACGCCGCTTCGGGACCTCCGGCCGATCCCCGGAAGTAGGGGGCGCTCATAGCGTGGAGCCATGACCGCAACCCTGGCGCTCGTCCGCAGCAGCGCACCCGAGGCCGCGCAGCGCACCCAGCCCGCGCCGCGCCCGGCACCCGCGACGTACCCGTCCTTCGCGTCGTACGTCCGGGCCCGCCAGCCCGTGCTGCTGCGCACCGCCCGGTCGTTGACGTCGAACCCCTGTGACGCCGAGGACCTGTTGCAGACCGCGCTCACCAAGACGTACGTCGCGTGGGACCGGATCGAGGACCACAGGGCGCTCGACGGCTATGTGCGCAGGGCCCTCCTGAACACCCGCACCTCGCAGTGGCGCAAGCGCAAGGTCGACGAGTTCGTCTGCGACGAGCTGCCCGAGCACCGGGAGACCCCGGCGGGCGACCCGGCCGAGCAGCAGGCGCTGCACGACGCCATGTGGCGCGCCATCACGAAGCTGCCCGCCCGGCAGCGGGCGATGGTCGTCCTGCGGTACTACGAGGACCTGAGCGAGGCCCAGACGGCCCAGGTGCTGGGCGTCTCCATCGGCACCGTGAAGAGCGCTGTGTCGCGCGCGCTCGGCAAGCTCCGCGAGGATCCGGAACTGCGGCACACGGCGTGACCAGCGGCGCTCCCCGAGTGATTCGGTGATCGATCATTCCCGGAAGTAGTGACATACCGAGTGGTATGCAGTGAGAATCGGCGGAACCCTACTGCTCCGTAGCGCCCACCGGGAGGACGCCGTGCTGAGCACGATGCAGGACGTACCGCTGACCGTGACCCGCATTCTCCAACACGGCGCGCGGGTGCACGGTTCGTCCCAGATCACCACGTGGACCGGCGAGGGCGAGCCGCACCGCCGCAGCTTCCGCGAGGCCGCCGAGCGTGCCCACCGGCTCGCGAACGCCCTGCGCGACGACCTCGGAGTCCGCGAGGACGACCGCGTCGCCACCCTCATGTGGAACAACGCGGAGCACGTCGAGGCGTACTTCGCCGTGCCCTGCATGGGCGCGATCCTGCACACGCTCAACCTGCGGCTGCCCGCCGATCAGCTCGCGTGGATCGTGAACCACGCGGCCGACAAGGTCGTCCTCGTCAACGGCTCGCTGCTCCCGATGATCGCCCCGCTGCTCTCCAAGCTGCCGACGGTCGAGCACATCGTGGTCTCGGGCCCCGGCGACCGCTCCGTCCTCGACGGCGCCTCCGCCCAGGTCCACGAGTACGAGGAGCTGATCGCGGACAAGCCGGCCACGTACGACTGGCCCGAGCTCGACGAACGCCGGGCCGCCGCCATGTGCTACACCTCCGGCACCACCGGCGACCCCAAGGGCGTCGTCTACTCGCACCGCTCCATCTACCTGCACTCCATGCAGGTCAACATGACGCAGTCGATGGGCCTCACCGACGCCGACACCTCGCTCGTCGTCGTCCCGCAGTTCCACGTGAACGCCTGGGGCCTGCCGCACGCCACGTTCATGACCGGCGTGAACATGCTGATGCCGGACCGCTTCCTGCAGCCCGCGCCGCTCGCCGAGATGATCGAGTCCGAGCGCCCCACGCACGCCGCCGCCGTCCCCACCATCTGGCAGGGCCTGCTCGCCGAGCTGACCGCCAAGCCGCGCGACGTCTCCACGCTCACCCAGGTCACCATCGGCGGCGCCGCCTGTCCGCCCTCGCTGATGAAGGCCTTCGACGAGCTGGGCATGCGGGTCTGCCACGCCTGGGGCATGACGGAGACCTCCCCGCTCGGCACGGTCGCCCGTCCCCCGGCCCAGGCCGCCCCGGGCAGCGAGGAGGAGTTCGCGTACCGGCTCACGCAGGGCCGCTTCCCGGCCGGTGTCGAGGGGCGGCTCACCGGCCCCGGCGGCGAGGAGCTGCCCTGGGACGGGGAGTCCGCGGGCGAGCTGGAGGTACGGGGGCCGTGGATCGCGGGCGCGTACTTCGGCGGCGCCGACGGTGAACCGATGCGCCCCGAGGACAAGTTCAGCGAGGACGGCTGGCTGAAGACCGGCGACGTCGGCACCATCAGCCCCGACGGCTTCCTCACGCTCACCGACCGCGCCAAGGACGTCATCAAGTCCGGCGGCGAGTGGATCTCCAGCGTCGACCTGGAGAACGCCCTGATGTCCCACCCCGACGTCGCCGAGGCCGCCGTCGTCGCCGTTCCCGACGACAAGTGGGGCGAGCGCCCGCTCGCCACGGTCGTCCTGAAGGAGGGCGCGAGCGCCGACTTCGAGACGCTGCGCGCGTTCCTCGCCGAGAAGGTCGCCAAGTGGCAGCTCCCCGAGCGCTGGACGATCATTCCCACGGTCCCGAAGACCAGCGTCGGCAAGTTCGACAAGAAGGTGCTGCGCAAGCAGTACGCGGACGGGGACCTGGACGTCACGAAGCTCTGACGGCCTGTTTCACGTGAAACGGGGGCGGCCCGAAAGGGCCGCCCCCGTCCGTGTGTTGAGGCCGTCGAGGCTCAGGACGCTCGGGTCAGTTGGTACCGATCTTCGCCAGTACGTCCACGATCCGGCCCTGCACCTCGGCGCTCGTCGAACGCTCCGCCAGGAACAGCACCGTCTCCCCCGCCGCGAGCCGCGACAGGTCCGTGTGGTCGACGGCGGCGGTGTAGACGACGAGCGGCGTGCGGTTCAACTGCCCGTTCGCGCGCAGCCAGTCGATGATGCCGGCCTGGCGGCGCCGCACCTGGAGCAGATCCATCACCACGAGGTTCGGCCGCAGCTCGGAGGCGATGGCCACCGCGTCCGCGTCGTTCGCGGCCCGCTCGACCTGCATCCCGCGCCGCTCCAGCGTCGCGGTCAGGGCGAGCGCGATCTCCTCGTGCTCCTCGATCAGCAGCACGCGCGGCGGGTGCTGCTCGCTGTCCCGCGGGGCGAGCGCCTTGAGCAGCACGGCCGGATCGGCGCCGTACGCGGCCTCGCGCGTGGCCTGGCCGAGGCCCGCGGTCACCAGGACCGGCACCTCGGCCGCGACGGCCGCCTGCCGCAGCGACTGGAGCGCGGTCCGCGTGATCGGCCCGGTCAGCGGGTCCACGAACAGGGCGGCGGGGAACGCCGCGATCTGCGCGTCGACCTCCTCACGGGAGTGCACGGTCACCGGGCGGTAGCCGCGGTCGCTCAGCGCCTGCTGCGTCGCCATGTCCGGCGCGGGCCAGACGAGGAGACGGCGCGGGTTGTCGAGCGGCTCCGGAGGCAGCTCGTCGTCCATCGGCATCGGCTGCGGCCGGTTGGCGACCTCGACGGCGCCCCCGGGGCCGTCCAGCGGCTCCGGGCCCTCGACGCCGTCCTGCTCGGGCGCGCCGATCGCGTAGGCGCGACCGCTGCCCTCGGAGGCGTTCGAGAGGAGCGGCGGCTGCGGGTGCGGCCTGGCCTGAGTGCCGTGGGCGGGCGTGGCCTGCGCAGGCGTGCCCGGGGCGGGGGTGCCCTGCGCCGGAGTGGCCTGCGGGGGCTGCGGCGCGGCGGTGCCGGGCTGCTCCTGGCGCTCCTGCCGGTTGCCGAGCTTGCGGCGCCGCCCGGAACCGCCGAGCGTGCCCGAGCCGCCCTGCGTCTGGCCCTGCTGGGGCGCGGGCGCGGGGGCCGCGTTCGGGCGCGGCGGGGCCTGCGGCGGGAGCGGCTGGACGGGGGGCTGCGGCTGTGCCTGTGCCTGGGCTTGTGCCTGTTGCTGGCGCTGGCGGGCGGCGGCCTGGCGTCCGAAGGGCACGCCCTGGCCGAGCGTGCGCACGCTGAAGGCGCGGCCCTGCGTCGAGTTGGTGTCCCCGGCCGGGGCCTGCGGCTGCGGCGGCTTCGGGGCCTCGGCGGGCAGGGGCTGGGCCTGCGGGGGCAGCGGCTGGGGCTGCGGCTGCGGGGCGGGCTCGGGGGTCTCCGGCTCCTGCTCCTCCGGCGCCTCCGCTGCCGGGGCGGGCATCGGGGCGCTCTGGGGCTGCGCCGCGGGGGCGGGCACGGGTTCCGGGGTCTCGGGCGCCTCGGCCGGCTCGGGGGCCTGCGCCGGGGCCGCCGGGGCCGCCGGGGCCGCCGGGGCCGCTTCCGGCGCGGCGGGCTGGGGCTGGGACTGGGGCGCGGGCTGCGGCTTGGCCTCCGCCTGGGGCGCGGCGGGCTGCTCCCCTGTCTGCTCTCCTGCCTGTCCCGTGGCCTGGTCGTCGTCCTGCGGCGCGGCGACCCCCGGAGCCTCCGGAGCGGTCTCCGGCGGCAGGGCGAAACCGGCGCCACCCGTCGGGGCCTGCGGGGCCGTCGGCGTACCGAGGGCAGGCGTGGGCTGGGCCGGGTGCGGCTGCGGCGGCGTGTGGTCGGCGGCCGGATGCGCCTCAGCGGTGTCGTGCTGGTGCGCCTCGTCCGGCAGCGGGAGGGGCTGCGGCTGCGGCGCGGGGGCCTCCGGGGCAGCGGCCTGCGTCAGGTCACCGGACGCGGCGGCCGGCTGCGCCTCCGCGGGCTGTGCCTCAGGCCCCGGCGCGCGGTCGGCCGCGGCGGGCGGCAGCGCGAACACCTCGCGCGGCCCCGACTGCTGCTGGTTCGCGGCCTCCTGCGCGGCACGCAGCGCACGCCGCGCCCGTCGGCCGGTGGGCTGCTGGGCGGCACCGGCCAGTTCCAGTTCACCCTGCGCCGCTTCGGCACCGCTCTCGGGGGAGGGCGCGGACGGCAGCGCGGGCAGCGCGGCCTGCTCGGGGCGCCCGGCGCGACGGGCCCTGCGCCCGGTCGGCGCGGGCACGCCCTGCGGCGGAACGGTGTCGCCCAACGCCGGGGAGCCAGAGCTGTGTTCGGCCGACGTCACCACGGAGCCCTGGGCAGCGGCTGCCGCCTCCTCCTGGGCGGGACGGCCACGCCTGCGGCCCGTGCCGCCGGACGGGGCGGGCTGCTGCCCGCCGCCCGTGACGCTGCTCTCCAGGAACGCGTCCGTGGAGCGTGTCGCGGCCCGCCGCGCCCTGCGGCGCCCGCCGCCACCGCCGGTGGCCTGCGCGGGAAGGTTCGGGCTCGCCTCGGGGGACGCGTCCTGCGAATCGGCGGCCTCGGCGCCCTCGACGGGCACGTCCGCGGGCGTCTCTACCGGGGCCTCTTCGGGCGCGGGCGGGGGAACGGCGCCCGCGCCCGCCCCCGTACCGATCGGCACCTCCAGGACGTACGCGCTGCCGCTCATCCCCGGCACCTCGTGCGTCTGGAGCACGCCGCCGTGCGCCCGCACGATGCCCTGCACGATCGGGCCGTGCACCGGGTCGCCGCCCGCGTACGGGCCCCGTACCTCGATGCGCACGTTCGAACCGCGCTGCGCGGCGGCGACGACCACGGTCGAGTCGACGTAGCCGGAGGTGGCGGGCGTCCGGGCGTTGCCGGTCGCGTCGATCCCGGCGACGTCGGCGATCAGGTGGGCGAGCGCGGTCGCGAGTCGACCCGCGTCGACCTCGGCCTCGATCGGCGGCGCGTGCACGGCGAACTGCACCCGGCCGGGGCCGATCAGCTCGACGGCACCGTCGACACCCGCGGCCACGACGGCGTCGAACATGACGTTCGTACGGGAGAGCAGCGAACCGCCCTCGTCCAGCGTCTGGTACGCCAGCACGTTGTCGACCAGCGTCGTCATCCGCGAGTAGCCGGCGGCCAGGTGGTGCAGCACCTGGTTGGCCTCGGGCCACAGCTGGCCCGCGTCGTCGGCGGCGAGCTGGCTCAGCTCGTGCCGCAGCTCGTCCAACGGACCGCGCAGCGACTGCCCGAGGACGGCCAGCAGCTGCGAGTGGCGCGCGGCCAGCGCCTCGTAGCGGTCCTTCTCGCGCTCGGCGAGGGCGGCGCCGCGCTCCTTCTCGGCGGACAGCTCCTCGGCGTGCTGCTCGCGGACGGCGGCCAGTTCGCCGGTCAGCTCCTCGCGCACGGAGGCCAGCTCGGAGCCCAGTTCTTCGCGGACCCGGTCGAGCTCGGCGGCGCTTTCCTCGGTGACCCGCCGCAGTTCGGCGGCGCTCTCCTCGGTGATGCGGCTCAGCTCGGCCGCGTGTTCCTCGCGCTCCTTCTCGGCGGCCTCGTCGCGGCGCGCGATCTCCTCGGCGTGCTCGACGGTCAGCTTCTCGACGGAGCGGCGGTCGGCGAACGTCATGACGGCGCCGACCAGTTGGTCGCCGTCGCGAACCGGGGCCGTCGTCATGTCGACGGGCACCTTGGCGCCGTCCTTCGCCCACAGCACCTGGCCGCGCACCCGGTGCTTGCGACCGGAGCGCAGCGTGTCGGCGAGCGGGGACTCCTCGTACGGGAACGGTTCTCCGTCCGGACGCGAGTGCAGGATCAGGGGGTGCAGCTCCTGGCCGCCCAGGTCGCTGGCGCGGAAGCCGAGGATCTGCGCGGCGGCGGGGTTGACGAGGACGATCCGGCCGTCGGTGTCGGTCCCGACGACACCCTCCGAAGCGGCCCGCAGGATCATCTCGGTCTGCCGCTGCGAACGGGCCAGTTCGGCCTCGGTGTCGACGGCGCCCGACAGGTCGCGCACGACGAGCATGAGCAGCTCGGAGCCGTTGTAGCCCTGGCCGCCGCCGGTGCCGTACGGGTCCACCGCGTCGCGTGCGCTGTCGGCGAGATTGGCGGAGGTCACCTCGACGGGGAACTCGCTCGCGTCGGTGCGCCGCGCGGTCATCCGCGTCGGCTTGGTCCGCCCGCGTTCGTCGGTCACGGTGTCCGGCCGGCGCATGGAGCCGGGGATCAGCCGCGAGTCGAACTCGGGCAGGAGGTCGAGCAGGCCGCGCCCCACGAGTGCCGTGCCCGGAGCCTCGAAGGACTCCAGGGCGATGGAGTTGGCGTTGACCACGGTTCCGTTGGTGTTGACGAGCAACAGCCCGTCCGGAAGCGCGTCAAGTATGGCTGCGAGGCGAGCAGCGCCTCGGGATGGCCTGCTGCTCACGACGACGGTTCCTCCCTGGTTACTGCGACTTGCCGACCGCGCGGACCCTCCTGCGACGTGGCCCACGGCGTATCACGGGAGGGAGTCTACGGGCAGTGGTCGGACGAGCGGCGCCGGATGCGACGGAGCCCACGTAGAGGATGTGGGGATCCCGAGCGGGCCGCGTCACGACCCTGTGACCACGGGACCCTGGGTCACGGCCCCGTCGCAGGCAGCACGGGCTCGATCCGCTGCCACCGGGAGATCTCGCAGCCGTTGCTCAGCGCGTACGAGGAATCCACCGGACGGCCGTGCCAGTTCCCCGTGATGCGGGCGGTGGCGGGTCCTCCGTACTGCATGGTGCAGCGCGCGTCGTCGGCCACGGGGGCGAACGGGTCGATGCCCTGCGCCTCCAGCTCGTCGAGCCGCCCGCAGGCCGCGGCGGGATCCGTGTGCGTCCCGCCGACCGGCCTGCAGTCCAGCTCGTACGTTCCGTCGCTGCCGTTCTCCGAGTCGGAGACGGTGACGGTCAGGCGGTCGAGCCCGCCGACGGGGTCCGTGTCCGCGGTGGCGGGCGTGGCGGTGAGCAGGGCGAGGGGGCCGACGACGGTGGCGACGGAGCCGAGGACGCGGGAAGGGATGCGCATGAACATGCCGTGCTCAACGCCCGACCCCGTCCCGACGTTGCGCCCGACACCCAGGCTTTGCCCTGTGGCCTGCCCGCCTAGTACCGTGGGGGGCGATTGGTGACGCGGCGTTCAGCTGTGTCATCATCTGCACGCACCCACTCGCGCACCGCGCGGGAGGGACTGTGCTGGAGGCGTCGCCTAGTCCGGTCTATGGCGCCGCACTGCTAATGCGGTTTGGGGTTTACCCCCCATCGAGGGTTCAAATCCCTCCGCCTCCGCCCTCACCCAGGGAGCCCGAGTCTCATGACACGGGCTCCCTGAGTCGTTTCCGGGCCGGCACAGTCGATGTCATGGCATGCGACGGACTGCCGGGCCGTCTCGTGCCTCGCCGCGCAGAGCCGGCTGGCCGAGCGGGGCTTTCCGTGCCCCCGGCCGCTCACGCCCGTGGTCGGCGTTGGCGCGCCGGCCGTGCACGCCGAGGAGTCCCGGCCCGGCGGCGAACCGCTGCGCGGCAACTCGCCCGACATCGCCGCGCGCTACGCGGAGGTGTTCGCGCGTCTTATGGCCGAACTCGCCGACGCGACCGTGGCACCGCCGCTGCCGAACCCGCGTTGGGTGCGCTGGGACCACACGGACGCGGGCACGTGGCCGGCTCTCGACTTCCTGGACGAGCGGGACCAGAGTGCCGTACCCGCGTACGTCGTCGAGGCGGCCGACCGGGCCCGGACACGACTGCTCGCCACCGAGTTGCCATGCGTCCTCGGCCACGCCGACTTCGAGGCGCAGAACCTTCGCTGGCGTGATGGTGAGCTGTGGGCCGTGCACGACTGGGACAGCCTGGCGTGGCAGCCGGAGGCGGCGCTCGTGGGAGCGGCGTCCGGGGCGTTCAGCAGTGAGTCGCCGCCGACGCTGGCGCCGGTCGAGAGTTCTGCCGCGTTCCTGGCCGCTTATGAGGAGGCCCGGGGGCATGGGTTCACCGCGGAGGAGCGGGAGATCGCGTGGGCGGCCGGTTTGTGGGTCGCGGTGCACAACGCTCGTTGGGAAGCGTTGCACGGCGACCCCCCGAACTGCGGCGATGCCGTGCGGCTCCAAGCCGGTGAGCGGCTTGCCCGAGCGGGGGGCTAGGAGCGTTTTTGCAGGTCAGAGGGGGTGGGGGAATCGGATTTCACATGGCGGCGGCAGTCATGTAATGTTCTTCTTGTCGCCGGGACGGGCCGAAAGGCCGGGAACGGAGACAACAAATAAAGAAAGAACAAGCACTCGTAGCTTAACGGATAGAGCATCTGACTACGGATCAGAAGGTTGCAGGTTCGAATCCTGCCGAGTGCACACAGGTCAAAGGCCCCGCCGGTTCTCCGGACGGGGCCTTTGACATCAGCGGGTGACATCAACGCGGCCGGAAAGCCGCTCTCAGTCGCCCTTCTCCTCCCCCTCTGGACCCTGCTCGGGGTCATCGAGATTCAGCGCGTCGTCCATGCGCTCCGCTGCGGCCCGCAGCGTCGTGTCCATCACGTGCGCGTAGGTGTCGAGCGTCATCGTGATCGTGCTGTGCCCGAGCGTTTCCATGATCGTGCGAGCGTCCACACCCTGTGAGAGCAGGAGCGAGGCGCAGGTGTGGCGCAGGTCGTGAACGCGCACCCGCCGCAGGTTCGCGTCCCGGCACAGGATGGTGAGCATGCGGTTCAGGCTCCGGGGGTCGGTCACGCGCCCGGTGACCGTGGTGAAGATCAGTCCTTCCGGCTGACCGGGCGCAGGCTGCCACTTTTTCCCCGCCACCTTGCGCTCCCGCTCCTGTTGCTCACGATGCTGAGTGAGCGCCCGCACGAGGTGCCGGGGTAGCGGAACCGTGCGGATGGAACGCGTGGTCTTAGGTGTCCCGAATAGGAGCTCCCGCCGGATGCGCTGCACGTTGCGTCGCACTCGGAGCTGGCCGTTCGTGAGGTCGATGTCCGACCAGGTGAGTCCGAGCGCTTCGCCTCGGCGCAGGCCCGTGGAGACGAGCAGGAGCCACAGCGCGTACAGCCGGTGGGGGCGAGCCGTCTTGAGCAGGAGCCGTACTTCAGCGGGGTCCAACGGTCGTACCTCCTTGGGCGTGACGGTCGGCGTCTCGACGATGCGCGCGACGTTCCGCGCGATCAGCTCCTCGCGCATCGCCTGCTGGAGTGCGGACCGCAGCACCGCATGGATGTACTGCACCGTCCGCGCGGAGGGGAGGCGCTTGCAGCACTTGCCCACGGCGCAGCACCCGCGCTTGTCCTCGGGGCGCTCGTAGTCGGCGCCGCGCAGGCAGCACAGGCAAGAACTCTTGAACGTCGTGAGAAAGCGCCGGATGTCTGCCGGAGACAGTCGGTTCAACCGCTTCTTGCCGAGTGCCGGCCGGATGTAGAGGCGGGCCAACCCCTCGTAGCTGTTCAGGGTTGAGGGCTTGAGTCGCTCCGGGGCGATGATGGCGAGCCAGTAGGTGAGGTAGTCGCCGAACGCCATCGTGGACGACGCAGCGGGGATGCCCTGGCGGGTCTTCTCTTGCAACTCCGTGAGCTTGTCGGCCACTTCCTCCCGGGTCTTGCCGTAGACGAACTTCCGCGTTCGCGTCCCGTCGGGGCGGTAGACGTAGGCGGCGGCCTGGAAGCGTCCGTCCTTGCGCTTCGTGATGGTTCCTTCGCCGTTGGCGCGTCGCTTGGCCATCAGGCAGCTTCCTCCAATCGGTCGCGCATGTAGGCGCGCAGGCTGTCGACCGGGATGCGGCGGGCCCGCCCGATCGTGATGCTGTGGAGTTCGTTCGAGCGGATGAGGTCGTAGACCTTGAAGCGACTGATGCGCAGGGCCTTCATGACCTCAGGGACGGTGAGGGCTTCGGGGGCCGCGGCTTTGGCTGTGTGCACGTGGCTGCCTCCGGGAGTGGCAGAGTCTGCGAGTGAAGGTGGTTAGCGGGGCTGGCCCACGCGTGTGTCCGAGGTGGAGATTTCTGCGTCACCGCGTCACCTGCGTCACCATCGACCTTTGACCTGCGGTTTTGTGGTGACGCAGGCGTTTGGGAGCGTGTCACCGGTGACGCAGGCGCGCCGTCATCGGTGACGCGGGTGACGAACGGTGACGCAGGATTCGGCGGTCTGCGTCACCACCGTTCCGGCAGGTCCGGGGCCGTTTTCCGTCCCGTGGTGACGCGGGTGACGCAGGGTCTCTTTCCTTAGGACAAGAGAGGGGGTGTCTGTTGGTAGTGCGCGCTTGCGCGAGTGAAAAGCGAAGGGCGTAGAAGGAGCCGCTTCGCGGCACGACCTTCGGGCGGCGGCGAGCCGCCGAACTGCAAGAAGAGCACTACCGGCGCGGCGTGCTCTTCTTGCTCCTGAGGGCCGGCCGCTGCTGCCCGCGGGTCAGAACACCTGCTCCTGCTCGGGCTCGGGCGGCGCGGGCGGGCGGGTCATCTCGATGTAGCGGGCCGTCTTGGTGCGGCCCCAGTCGATGAACACGCCGCGGGCGGCGAGGGTGGGCTGTAGGCGTTTGAGGCGGTCGGAGAGCACCTTGCCCGTGGTGGGCCAGCCCTTCGGGAGGGGACGGCAGTCCTCCCCGACGTAGAGCCGTGTGAGGTTGTACAGCCACTCCGCCGACGTCATCCGCTCCTCTCCGCCCGGTTCGATGCCAGCGGCGTGCTGGAGAACGGTCTGCGCGAGCAGGTCACCCTCGATCACGTCGTCGTTGAGGTCGTCCAGGCTCCGCCGGTACGCCTCCAGCGCCCCGAAGCCGGTGGCGGCATCGAGCTGCGCGCACAGGTGGGCGAAGTCCGCCATGCGCAGGTCGGTGGGGATCTCGGCATCGGCCGCGCGGACCTTGACCGTGAGGTCCAGGAGGGAGCCGAGGACGACGGGAAGGATCTCCTCGTACTCCGCCCACAGCTCCGCCTCCGTGCGCCGCACCTTGGGCCGCTCCAGGCGGAGCGGCAGGAGCCGTTCGGCGAGGTCGGGGCGGATGACGCCGACGTCGATCCCGGTCATGAGCAGGGGGCGGCGGTAGCGGGCCCGCACCACGTCTCCGTCGGTGTAGAGGGCGCGTTTGACGTTCTCCGCTCCGGTGACGATGCAGCACATCGCGTCCGACAGGTCCGGGGTGAGGTGGGAGAGGTTGTCGAGCGCGGTGACCCAGCCGGCGGCCACGGCCGCGGTCAGGTTCTCCTCGTCCTTCGGGGCGCGGCGCAGGTCTCCGCTCATTCCCTCGATGATCCGCACCAGCATCCGGCCGCCGGTCGACTTGCCCGCGCCCTGCGGCCCGGTCAGGAACGGCGCCGGCACCGGCACGGACGGACCGAGACAACCGATCAGCCACGCGAGAGCGAGGCATTCGGTCTCCGCGCCTGCGAAGTTGCACAGCCGCAGCAGCAGGTCGATGCCCTTTCCCTCGGTGTCCTTCGCGGGCAGGGGGAGTTCGCCGGTGAGCTGGGTGCGCCGCCAGCACACCTCCGCCGGGTCGGGTACGGCGATGTCCCAGCCGGTGGGGTGGATGCGGACCGACTGTCCGTCGTGGCGCCCCAGGTCCAGCCACGTGGACCCGTCGAAGCCGGGCGCGACGCGGATGTGCACGGCCTGCGTCTCCTCGGTCAGCGCGAGCGCTTCGATCAGGTCCAGCGCCTCCTTGAGGGCGGTGCCGTTGAAGACGCCGCATCCGTCCCTAAACAGTCCGACCATGAGTTCCTGGCGGTGGCTGCCGGTGGTGCCCTGCGAGCGGATCGGGCGGGCGACGGGGTGGCCGTTGCGCTGGGCGTACACGGTCCCGTCGGCGGTGCGGAAGTAGCGGAAGTGGGCCTGGGCGTAGTCGGCGATGACCTCGCGGGCCGGGGTCTTGTCGTCGTCAGACATGCGTGGTCACAGTCCCAACCGGGTACGGGCGTTATTCCACGCCTCCGTGCAATGCCGCGCCGACTCGCCCTTGGCCTGCGCGGCGGTGAACAGCCGGGCGACATGCGCGTCGGTGAGACAGCCGCACCGGCCGTGCGTGGACAGCACGGCGAGGAACGTGGCGTAGACGGTCGCGTGCACGCCGCCGGTGGCGCCGGCGATGCGCTGCTCCGCCATGGCGAGACCCCGCTCCAGAAACGTCGGCGTGCGATGCCGGCACTGCCCGCCGCCGGCCGCAGCGAGCCCGGCGACTGCCTGCGGCATCGGTCGGGCCGTGGCCGACTCCTTCACGACGAGGGCGCGCACGGCGTCCGGTAGGGGAGCCATATCGCCGGTGCCGAAGCCGAGCCAGCGGGCGTAGGACATCGTGGATTTGATGTCCACGCCCGGGCGCACGCCGTTGGCGGACTGCATTCGCCCGCGGTAGAACCAGTGCTCCCCGCGGGTGGTGGGCACGGTCTGGGTTGCCGGTAGGTTCTCGCGGGCCCAGGCGATCGCATCGGCGTCGTCGAGGTCGACCACGGTCAGCCCGCCTCCGCCGGGGTGGTAGGCGACCGCCGCGGCCATCGCCCATGCGCGCCGCCACGGTCGGGAGTTGATGACGTCCGGATCGGTGGATGCGGCAGCCCATGCATGGCAGGGGGCCGGGCACTGGCAGGGGCCGGGGGACTTCATGTTCGGCCGGCCGCCGCACGCATTGCCAGCGCATCGGGGGCAGTTGCCAAACGGCACCTTCCCGGCTCGCAACGGCAGGGCCGGGAAGCCGGAGGCCGCGAGGTCGAGGGCGGTGTAGTGGTGCTCGTTCATGCCGTACCGGTGCAGGCGCTCTCGCCGGATGTCGGCAGGTTGCGTCATGCTGGATTCCTCCAGTTCTCTGGTGAGTGCTGGCTGACAAGGGCGGCCCCGCGACTTTGGCGAGACGAGGGGGCCGCCTTTGGCTTGTCCAGGAGCGATGTCAGTGGTGGGTCGTACTGTCCTGGGCATGCCGAATGAGGAACTGCAGTTGATCCCGGGAACGACCATCACTACGCGCGCTGAGGTACAGGAGGCCTACGGCGGAGCCGATCAGGGTGGGATCGTGCCCGCTGTCCGCTCGAGCCGCGTGTTCGTCTACTCCGACCACGAGTCCGGCGCGCAGTACGGCTACACCTTCGATGGGCGCGCGGCAGACGATGAGTTCGGGCCGCTGTTCCTCTACACCGGTGCTGGCACCGTCGGAGACCAGCACCTCGGTGGCGTCAACGGCTCCCTGTTGAACCACGCGGCTCATGGCCGCGAGGCGCACTTGTTCGTTGCCGATGGCTTCGTTGAGGGCACGCGAACCAAGTGGCAGCGCTACATCGGACAGGTGGTTGTTGATCCGATCGAGCCGTTCGAGGTGCGCTGGAACCATGACTCTGAGGGCAACTTGCGTCGTGTCGTGGTTTTCAGGCTTCGCGCGGCACCTGGGCACACGCTGGTCTTCGATGCGGCAGATTCCGCACCGATGGCTCCCGGTGGTGTAGAAGTTGCTCCGCCCGGTGCCGAAGGCGAGCAGCACCTGTGGTCCAAGTTTGGTGCCGCACTTGCGGTGACGCCGGGCATAGCTCCCCCGGAGAAGCTTGCTACTGACGAGACCCTCCGCTCTGTGTTGGCAGCTGAGCGCCAGGTGGTTCAGCGCGAGGCGCTGCTGCGGACTCGCTTTGAGGCGTTCTTGGAGGCACAGGGACACGAGTACGGTCGTCTTCGCCTGCCGGTGGAGGGACGCATGTTGCGCACGGACACCTACGACCAGACCGGCAACGTCTTGTACGAGGCGAAGGGTCGCGCTGATCGTGAGGCGGTCCGGCTCGCTGTCGGGCAGTTGCTCGACTACCGGCGTCATGCCGCCCGCTACGTAGACGAGGGGCTGAAGTCGGCCGTCCTGCTCCCGGAAGACCCGGGGCAGGATCTGCGAGACCTGATCGAGAGCTCTGGTCTTCATCTGATCTTCGCCGACGGAGAGGGGTTTTCGGGCTACCCGGTGGGATGACGCTCGAGGACCTACGGAGGTCGTTCTCTCTCGTCCCTTGGCGCGTGTGTCAGGTAGAACCGCGCGGCGACCTCATTAGCCGTGGAAGTGGTTGCGCTTGATGACGGCCTTGCGGATATTGACGACGGTGCCCCCGCCTCCGCCACGGTGGCCGAAGACGATGGCGGCGATGTAGCCGCCGAAGATGACCGCGGCCAGGATCATGAGTTGGTGGACCAGCGCGGCGAGCGCGGCGATGAAGGTGGCGGCGAGCGCGAGCCCGCCGCACACGCCGGCGAACCCGACGCCGGTGAGAGCGATGTTCACCGCCGTACGCGACACCGGCCGCGCCGCCGGCGCCTCGGGCAGCGGGGCTGGCGCGAGGCTGTAGCCGGTGACGACCCGCCCGTCGGGCAGCACGACCGACTGCACCGCGGACGCCGGCTGCACGGCCGGCACCGGCGCGGGCGCCGCGGACGTCGGGACGAGAGGGATCGGGTGGTGGACTTCCAGCGCGGCGGTGGGCCGCTCGGGGTGTGCCATGTGGGCTCCTGGTTCCGGGCGCGCGGGCCCGCACCCCGCGAGGGTGCGGGCGGGCGCGCGCATGGGTGTCAGGCAGGCGTCAGGCGCTGTCAGCGTGAGGCGTCACGCGTTACTGACAGCGCCTGTGCCTAGGGGTTTTGGTGTCAGACCGCCGTGACGGTGTCAGGCGGTGTCAGGTGTCAGGCGGCCGTCAGGATCGGCTCCGGGCGGGGGACGATGCGCCACCGGCCGGTGGTGTTCGTCGGCTCCAACCGGCCCTCCATGGCGGCCTCCTTGAGACGCGCGGAGACCCAGGGGCGGGACAGACTGTTGCGGTCGCACCAGTCCATGAAGTCCTTCGGACCGACGATCATCTGTCCCTGCTGCTCGAACTCGGAGAGCGCGGCGGCGAACAGCCGGCGGGCCTCCTCCGGGGACGGCTTGCGCCCGGTCTCCGCGCCGAACAGCGGCTGCTCGTCGCCGGGCTGGGCGTCGGGCAGCTCCTGCTCGGGGTCGATGTCGGCGTCCTCGGGGTCCACGAGGAGTTCGTAGAGGCTGTCGTCCATGGCGTCCTCCTCCGCCTCGTACGGCGCCGCATGGCGGCCCGCACCGGCCGCGGGTGCCGTGGTGTCCGCGTCGGCGCCGGAGCGGCCGGTGTAGTGCGTGCCGGCGACCGCGGTGGCCGCCTTGGCGGTGTGGGCATCGGCGTGTGCGCCGTTGGCCTGCGCCCACGCGGCGAGCTGTTCCATGGCGGGCACGGCCCGCACGGTGAACTGCTGTGTGCGGCCCGGCGAGGGGTAACGGCCCTCGTCGATGCCCGGGGAGACGACGTAGCAGTAGCCGGGGCGGCGGTTGCCCCAGGCTCCCGGGTGGGCGCCCTGGTCGATGACCGCATCCGGCAGCGAGAACCCCTCGTCGCGCGGGTCGCAGCCCAGCGCGACGACCGAGGGCAGCGACGCCCGCGTGCTCGTCGACATCTGGTCGTACGAGGGGCGCTGCAGCGAGACCACCAGCGAGATACCGGCGGAGCGGGCTTCCTGCGCGATCCCGGTGAACGCGTCGTCCCCGAGCGCGCGCAGCGTGTTCGCGGCCTCCTCCATCCACGTGACCAGGAAAGGCATGCCGGGGCAGCCGCACGCCCGACCGTCGGTGCGGCAGGTGTGGGCGGGGTCGTTTTGGACGCCGGCGGCGGCCTGCGACCACTGCCGGTACCCGTGCTCACCCAGCCACTTGGTGCGCATCGGGATCGCCGTCTCGACGGCCTTGACCATGATTTCCGTGCCGGTGCCGCCCTCAACGGCCCAGTCCAGGGCGGGCTTGAGCGCGCCGAAGTCCTGGAACATCTTCGGATCCGACATCCACACGATCACGTCACGCCGCGACAGGATCTCGGTCAGCAGGTTCAGCGCGGCGTCGCCCTTGCCCGACCCGGACTGGCCCGCCACGAGCACGTGCGTGCTGTTGCGGCCCTTCTCCGGATCGCCGGGCAGCCACAGCATGAGCGGGGCGCCGTCGTCGTAGCGGCCGATGACCAGCGGATCCGCGATCGAGCCGCCCACGCTGGACGGGCCGACCCACTGCACGGTCTCGGCGAGCATGTCCTCGGGGACGATAACCAGCTCCCCGCGGCGCGCGGAGTCCGGGCTCGGTACGTAGCGCGTCGCGCTGGTGGGCAGGTCGAGGGCGGAAGCGAGGCGACCGAGCGCCTTGGTCACGTCCTCGTTGGTCTGCTCACCGGGCGAGAGGGCGAGCGGGGCGGAGACCCGGTTGGCCTCCACCTTCGCCGCCCCGATCTTCGCCCGCGCCAGCCCGATCTTCTCCAGCAGCCCCGCATCCGAGCCCTCACCAGAGCCATCGGGGTTGTGCCGCATGAACTGGCGCACGTTCCACGAGACCGCCACCGCCGGACCCGCCATCAGATACAGGTCATCGAGCGGGCCCGCGGAGGGGCCGGCGAGGCAGGCGGCGGTGAGCCAGCCGGAGCCGAGCGCGGTCGTGATGGCGGAGTGGATGCGCCGCTGCTTGCTGGTTGTCTTCCCGATCACATACGCGCCCGCGGTCACCGCCACCGAGGTGAGGGTGAGGCCGGTGGCGGCGGGCACGCTGTCGGCCCACTTGAGGTGACCGAGCAGCCCGGCCAACCCGATGCCGCCCATGCCCAGCCACGGCGGAAGATGGGGCTTGGCCCGGTGGAGCAGGTACTTGCCCACGCCGCCGGTGTCGGAGCCGCCCTGAAGGCGTGCCTCGAGCAGCTCGGCGAGCTGCTGCTGCGCATCGCGCTCAACCATGATGTCGTGCCTCCTCTACTGCTGGGCCCAGTCCATGCGCGGCCCCTGCGGGCGCCGCGCGCGGTGGCGGACGCGGTTGATCTCTTCCTCGTACTGCTGCTGGAACGTCGCGTAGGTGGCGGCGGCGTTCTTCGCCGCATCACGGGCGGCGTCCGCGGAGCGCTTGAGCTTGCGCGAGACCCGCATCGCGCGGATCCGCGAGCCGCCCAACCGGCCCTCCGGGTCCGGGACGGTCGAGAGCACGCCCTTGAGGATTTCGGCGCCCATGGCGACCTCGATCGAGAGCGACACGCACACCGCGCGCAGGTGGTTGCAGTAGTTGCGCACCTGCGCCGGCGAGGTGAACTCCGGGGCCGGCAGCAGGGCCTGCGAGTGCGGGCGACCGCCCCCGCCACCGATACCGATGTTGGCCTCGCCGCTACCGCGGTTGTTGTTGTAGGTGATGTTGATGGGCGGGGCGAACGAGCCGCCCATGGCGCCGATGAAGCCGCCCGCGGCGGCCCCGGCGTTGGCGAACTTGTTGGACTTGTTGCCGTTCTCGTCGATCAGCGGGCGGTTGCCGCGCTGCGCCTGCTGAGCACGGCGGTTCTGGGCGCGGTTGAAGGATCCGACGTCTGCCATCGGGGCATCTCCTCAGGTCAGCGGGTGCGGCGGACGATCAGCCACGTGGTCTGCGCGGCGGTGGCGGTCAGCAGCCACAGCAGCGGGAGCGGGCCCGCGAGCGGCCCGAAGCCGGCGGCGAGCGCCATCCAGGCCACCGCGGTCGTGGACAGCAGCGCGAGCCCGACCCGCCAGCCGAGCACGGAGCGCGTGGCGGCGGGGCGGCGGCGCTGCGTCACGAGCAGCCACACCAGCGGTCCCGCCGCGACCGGGGCGAGCAGCAGCCCGGACCACCAGGCCAGCGCGTGCAGGATCGCGGTCAGCGGGAACGCGGCGAGCGCGAGCGCGGTCGGGGCGATGGCGCGGCGGTGCTCCCACAGCGCCAGCCCGGCCCACTCGGCCAACCGGCGCGAAAGCGAGTGGCGTTCGGCCGGAACGACCACGACGAACGGCTGAGCGCGCCGGCCGGAACGGCGCTGGCGCGGCATCTTGATGACGGTGGCCCCGGCAGGAACCTTCGCGGCGCGGACACGGGACGAGGTACGAGACGACACAGCGAAACTCCCAGCTCAGATAGGGAAGTTGCCGAAAGAGGGGTCGGGGTGGGCGCGCGGCAGAGCGCGGCGCGCCAGCTCAGAACCGTTCGGGTCCGAGCGAGAAGAACAGCACGTTGAAGCCGCCGAAACCGAGCTGTCCCGCGATCTCCTCGCGGATCTTCGCGTACACCTGGGAACGCGTCATGACCTGCGGGTTGAAGCTGACCACGTTGGAACGCGTCATCAGCTCCCCGCGCGGGCCCTGCACGGTCGCCACGTAGAAGTACGGCACCATCCCGGACGCATCCGGCACAGGCGCGGGCGTGGACGTGGGGTCGCTGCTCACGAGAAGGCTCCTCACCGGGTTTGTTGGGCGTCGTGGCACAGCAGGCACATGCCGAGCGACGTCGGCAGGCAGTAGCTGTAGGTGATCTCGCAGACCGGGCAGGTGCGGCGGGCGAGCATCGCCAGCGCGAGCGCACCCCACTTCCGCGAGGTCATCGGCCGCACGGGCTTCGCCCGGTCCTCGCGGTAGAGGTAGGCGACCATCGCGCCGGACCTGCGGCCGCGGTGCCGCAGCATCAACTGCGCGCACACCTCCTGGCCGCCCGGGCGCAGCCCCTTCGCCCGCAGCTGTCGACGGGTGGCCAGACCGGGCGGCGCGTAGCGCCACGGGTAGGTCGGTATCCCGTACCGGGCGCCGGTGGGGTCGTAGCACTTGCTGTACGCCGTCGGCATCAGCCCGCCACCCCTTCGAGCGCCGGCTGGCCCGTCTCCTCGGCCGCCGTGGCGGCGCGTTCGGCGCGCAGCGCCTCGCGCAGACCGCGCGCCTTCTCCGGCGACGTGCGCACCGCCTTACGGATGCCCTCGGCGGTCAGCCGCGCATCCGGCCACTCCGCAGTCACGGACCGGGCCTCCGCGAGCAGTTCCTCGGGGGTACGGCGCGGGCGGGTCGACCGGGCCAGCTCCGGCACGCGACCGGTCGCCCGGCGCGCTCGACTCGACTCCGCGGCCACCGCCCGAACCGGCTCCCGACCAGTCGACGCCACGTCGACCGGTCCGTCCGACTCACCGGACGTGAGCGGCAGGGGATCGACCACCGCGGACACCGCCGGTTCGGCCGACCCGGCAACGTCAGAGGTAGACCGATTTGAATCGACCTGTGCCGTTTCCTGCATATTCGTGCTGTCGGCCGGACGGTGGTGCAGCACCTTGGCCACCAGGTCGGAGCCGAAGTAGATCGACCCGACCGGAAGCGACGTCGCGAGCAGCACCAGCAACCAGTTGGCCGGGTCCCAGTCGGCCAGTCGAGTCCAGTCGACCGATCGGCCGTGGAGCTCCGGCACGAGACCGTGCACGTAGTTGAGGACGAGCGAGGCGGCGGTGTAGGCGCCCAGCACCCGCAGCGCGAAGGTCCGGTCGCGGCCTGCGAGCACGAGCGTGGCGACCAGGGCCAGCGCCATCAGACCGTCGACGACGAACGGGTACAGCCGCGCCGCGGTGTCGTCCGCGCCGACTGCGTTCGCGATGTCGCGCAGCGCGTTCCAGGACACCCGGAACGCCATGCCGACGACGACCACCAGGGCCAGAACGAGGGCGGCCCGCCCCTTGCGATGCAGACTCACGCCGCACCGCCGGCGTAGCCGAGAGTGGCGGTCTGGTTGACCAGCTCGCAGCGCGCGGCCAGCGCCCGCCGGCGAGCACGGCGGATACGCCGCTCGTCCAGCTCGGTCGGCGTGCGGTCGAGGGTGGCGATCGTGGCGTCGAGCAGGTCGACGTCCGCGAGGATGACGGGCATCTCGCGCTCGATCGCGTCCAGTTCAGCGTTCGTGGGCTCCAGGTCCGGAGCAAACGCGGTAACAGCGTCCTGAACAGTGACGATGTGGTTCATGGGTCGTGTCTCCCTAGCAGTAGGTACGGCCCGAAAGCACCCCTCGGAGCGGCTACTCCGGGGGGTGCGCGCCGTTGAAGTCGGAAGTTCCCGGCTCCCCTCAGCGCCGCTCGCACGAGACGGGCGAGCGGCGGAGGCAACCGGCCGCAGCCGATATGAGCTGCGGAAAGGTCGAGATGCGCTGTTCCGCGCACGGGGCAGAACCCGTACGCGCCCGCCCACTTGGCGCGAGGTGGGGCGGGATTCCCTCAGCACTCTGTTCAGTTCTCAAGCGACCACCAGCGCGGGGCTCCTCAGCACGCAAGAAGCCATCCCGGGCCAGAACCGATCCGGTGGATCGGCGCCGCACCAACAGACTGGACCGGTGGACCGGTCCAGTCAAGCGGTGAAACGGCACTTGAGATTGGAATTGCAGCGTAGATGCAGGTCAGAGCGCTTGACGAAGCATCAAAAAAGCTGGACCGGCGGACCGGTCCAGCTCCATTTTCCTGCCTGCTACATCTCGTACGTCTCCACCTGTTCGAAGAGTGCTGACGGCGTGACCCCCTCCTCGCAGACCAGCGGGCGCCCCTCTTGGTCGTGCGCGGTGTGGAGGACGACAGCGACGGCCGTTGGCATGGGTACTGCCAGTTGGGCGGCTTCCTCCTCGGTGGCGAGACGCACGGTCGTCACATCCACCCCCTCGGCGGGGGCGCGCCCGGTCTGCCTGCGGACGTACCGCGTAGTCCCCTCGGCGAGCGGCGCGGTGTCGGCGAGCCTTGGCGCGGCTTCTCCGATCTCTGGAGGGAACCATGCCTCCACGTAGCTGTGCGGACTACCGTCTGGGAGCTGAAGTACCCGCTTGCGTCGGAGGGCCGCCACGCCGGCATCGATCCCCAGCGCATTCGCGACGCGAGCGGACGGCTCTGCCCAGTCAGGCGCGCCGATCCGCGCGAACGGCATCCCGCCTGTGACGCGTGCACTGCCAGCACGTCGGGCGCCGGCGGGGCGAGCTACGGGTGTTTCTGTGACGACGAAGCCGGTGCCTTGCCTGGCGACCACCACTCCGTCGCTGCGCAGGACATCGACGGCCTTGATGGCGGTTGCCCGCGACACCGACCACTGTTCGGCCAGGTCGCGGCCAGACGGGATCGTGGTTCCTGGGGCGAACTCACCAGCCGCGATGCGAGCGCGCAGGGACTCTGCGATCTCTTCGTATTTCAGGACGGCCATGGCTTCCCCTTCTCCGTACTGGACTGGTCCACCGGTACACACGATACTCCGGGTATGGCGAATCTCGAATTGGCTCCTTCCGTGATGCGGTTCTACGGCGAGACAGTGGACGAAGATAAGCGTTTGCGCAGCTCAGCGGACGGACGCATGGAGCTGGTCAGGACTCAGGAGCTGCTTCGACGCTTCCTGCCGGAGGCTCCTGCGCGTGTGCTGGACGTGGGCGGCGCCACGGGCATCCACGCCGAATGGCTCGTGAAGGACGGTTACGAGGTCACCCTCGTCGACCCCGTGCCTCGTCACGTCGAGACTGCCTCGGCTATCTGTTCCGCCCACGTGGGGGACGCTCGCGACCTGGGGGAGTCGGACAACAGCTTCGATGTTGTGCAGCTTCTCGGGCCGCTCTACCACCTGCCGGATGCTGACGACCGGCGGAAAGCCCTCGCTGAGGCTCACCGCGTGGTGAAGCCCGGTGGACTGGTCGCTGCCGCCGCGATCAACCGCTACGCCTCATTGTTCGAGCACGTGTCGTATGCCCACCTGCACACAGAGCGGATGCGGGAATCCGTCTCCAAGATCCTGGCGACGGGCGAGTACGACGGTGTCCGCGGCTTCACCTTGGCTCACTTTCACCGTGCCGAAGAGCTGGTTGCGGAGCTGGTCGAGTCAGGGCTCACGGATGTTCAGGTCTTTGGCATCGAGGGGCCGGCGTGGTCTCTCGTGAAGGCTGCCGAGCAGCAGCCGGGCGAGGGGCCCACGGATGAGCTGATTGCTTCCGCTCTAGAGGCAGCTCGCATGGCAGAGCCGTACCCGGAGCTGCTCGCTGCCAGCTCCCACCTCCTGGCAGTGGGCAAGGCGCCTGCAGACAGCAATCCCTGACATGAACGCAGGCGTGCCCGTAATTGCGTTCACTGCACCCCGGAGCGCGTAGAGCCCCTTCCGGGGGTCAATAGATACCCCTGGAAGGGCCTGAAATCTGCGGTTCATTAGCCCTCAAAGAGTTGCTCCTGGCCTTCTGCAACTCGCAAGAACCGATACTCGGTCGATCGTTCCCGGCCGATCATATCCATCCTCTTCACTACTTGAACGAGGAAGGAAACAGAAACCCCTAGCTCAAGGTGCATGTCAATCAGGTCATCTGGCTCGATGTGAACGTCATACGCCTTCGATCGACGAGTTGAACCTGTTTTGACCTTGACCAAGCCGGACATGCGCAGTTCAGTGATCTTGCCAGTGACGACCGCCTGTGACCTGTACGTTTTCAACTCGCGAAGGCCTCGAACGTATTCCTTCCCGCGTCCTGAAAGTCGCGAGGATCGCACAGCGCCGTCGAGGCTGCGCCACCGCATCTCCATGGAGAGATCGAACTTATCCAAAGCCAACACAACCCCATCGAGGCCCGGGATTATGCGCTCCCACTGACGGACATCCTGCTCATTCTCTGCGGCGTCAACGAGCTTCAGCAGATCCCGCATGGCGGGGTCTGCTGTCGATGAATCAATCCGACCCATGGCCTCTGCCATTTCCTCGTCGGCGCTGGCCTCTACCTTTGGGCGTACGTGTAGAACGGTACTTCCGTGAGAAAGCCCAGTCAGCTCCAGCTCGACATCTTTCCTAGCGGCCGCTGAAACTCCATCACGAAGCGGCTTGAGTAAGGCATCGCCGATGCGGAAGTCCAAGACTCCTTGCTCTGCGGCCTCGCCACGGAGCCGCACGGTCAACTCTTCTGAGAGTGCGGCCTGAGGGTCGTAGTGACGAGCCGCCTCCAGCCAATGCCGCCTCAGCTCTTCGTCGAACTGGTCATCGCTGGATGGAGGGTCAGCCACCTCCGCAAAGAAGCGCCTGTTCGCCTCGCGGTTCCGCTCTAGAGCACGTTGCCGCCAGGTCGCGCTCATAGGGTCACCTCCAGGTAGCCGCGCCGTGGTGCCGCACTTTCGATGGTGGGCTCACTCTTGTCTACCCCAGAGGACCGACAACGCTGCCACCAGTCATCCCACGCTCCTCTCTCACGAAGGTACGCCTGATCCTCTGCATCCAAACGCTCGGCACGGAACACGGAGACGATCGGCCTGTATCGAACCAGGAGAGGTGACACTCCGAACTCAGCCAGTCTCGACTCTCGCTTGAAGGCGTCGACGAGCCACCGCGTGCCTGGTAGCCCCTTCATGGCCGATGCGGTGCGATCGTCGATCAAGACGGTGAGATCGATGTTCTGCGGATTCACCTTCGTACTGACATAACTTCCTCCGAGCCAGACCGCATGCACCAACGGGATGCCGTCGACAGCCGCACTGTGGCGCTCCTCAAGATCAAAGAAGCGGCTGAGGTAGCTCTCTAAGCCCGTCCAGAGCCGAGATCGCGTCTCTGACTCGTTGAAGATCCTGCCCTTGACTAGCAGTTCTTCTGCGCCCTCGGGGCTGACTCTGTACCTGCCAGGCGGCAAAAACCCATCATTCCCCCACTCAGGTATCACGCGCCCCTCCCCGAGCTTTTGTGACTTACCCCTCGGCACATGATCCTGGTTGTATATGCAATCGGCAAGGTCGCGGTTGCCCCTGACCAGCCCGGCGAGGAGCGGCGGCGGGCCCCACTGACATCAACCGCTGACATCAACACAGGCGTACAACGACGCACGGCAGCAGACTCGGGGCAGCTTCTGCTGATCGGTTCGCGCAGTTCGCTCATCGCGCTTGAGCGATCCGTAGTGGCGTCGCACCCGCCTACGGATCAGAAGGTTGCAGGTTCGAATCCTGCCGAGTGCACATGAAGCAAAGGCCCCGGAGAGATCCGGGGCCTTTGGCGTTGGTGGGGTGCGGGTGGGTGTCAGGCCGGCAGGGGAAGGCATTCGGTGAGGACGGCCAGTACGTCCTGCCAGGCTCGGTGGGCGTGACGGGGGTGGTGGGCGACGCCGGGGCGGACCGTGTGGTCGACCGACGGGTGATGGAAGGCGTGGAGGGCGCCGCCGTAGACCGTGAGGCGCCAGTCGACGTCGGCGGACTGCATCTCGGCGGTGAACGCCTCCCGTTGCTCCGGCGGCATGATCGGGTCTTCCGAACCGACCCCGGCCCACACCGGGCAGCGGATGCGCGCCGCCTCGCCCGGCCGGCCCGTGGTCAGCGCGTTGACCGTCGCGATCGCGCGCAGGTCGACGCCGTCGCGCCCGAGTTCCAGCGCGATCGCTCCCCCGGTGCCGTAGCCGACGGCGGCGATCCGGTCCGGGTCGGTGCGCGGCTCGGCACGGAGCACGTCGAGCGCCGCGTGGCCGATGCCGCGCATCCGGTCGGGGTCCGCGAGCAGCGGCATGCAGCGGGCCAGCATGTCGTCCGGATCGCTGAGGTAGCGGCCACCGTGCAGGTCGAAGGCGAGCGCCACGTATCCCAGCTCGGCGAGCGCGTCGGCCCTGCGGCGCTCGACGTCGCTGAGCCCCACTCCCTCGGGCCCCACCAGGACCGCGGGCCTGCGGTCGTCGCCGGCGGGGAGGGCGAGATGTCCGCTCATCGTGAGGCCGTCGGCCGCGTAGTCGATCGTGCGTGTGGTCATCGTCGTGGTCATGGGGCCTGACGGTAGTGAGCGCCGGGCGCGGGCCGGACCGGGTTCTGCCGCGGGCAGAGGGCGTTGTCAGTGGCGTGCGTCATCCTGCTCGTATGACGTGGTGGTGCACCGGGATGCGGTGGCGTGGGGGACGACCGGTCTTCGGGTGGGTGGCCGACGGCGGCGGCGAGCGGGAGAGCCCGGTGCGGTTCGGGGAGGGGGTCGCGTTCAGGGTGGCCGGGGCGCGGAGGTGTCTCGGGGTGTGGCGGGGCGGCCGGTGGACCGTCTGCCCGGGGCGGGACGCCGTGCCGGTGCGGGGGACGCGGGCGCAGTGCGCGGAGTGCGCCGGGATCGACCGGGCCCGGTCCGTGGCGGCGGACACCATCGCCGACGACCCGCGGCCGTACCACGTGTATTTGGCGTGGTTCGGGGACGGGCTCGTGAAGGTGGGGATCACGGGGACGCGGAGGGGGAGCGATCGGCTGTTGGAGCAGGGGGCCGTGGCCTTCACGTGGCTGGGACGCGGTCCGCTGATGGCGGCGCGGCGGGCCGAGGAGCTGCTGCGGGTGGCGCTCGGGGTGCCGGACCGGATCCCGTACGAGCGGAAGCGGTCCGTGCGGGGCGGGCTGCCGCCGGAGCCGGAGCGGGCCGCCGAGCTGGTGCGGGCGCACGGCGTCGCGGCGGGGCTCGACGGCTGGCCGGAGTCGCTGGAGCGGCTGCCGTGCCGGGTGGTGGATCACGGGGAGGCGTTCGGGCTCGAGGCCGTCGACCGGGTGGACGCCGTGGTGAGCGGGCTCGGGGAGGGGACCGTCGTGGCGGGGAGGGTCGTCGCCGCGGCCGGACCCGATCTGCATCTGGTGGAGGGGGACGACGGGCGGCGGCTCGTCGTGGACGTGCGGGTGCTCGCCGGGTGGCCGTTGGAGCGCGTGCCGGAGGGGGCCGGCGGGGCGGCGCCCGAGGTGCGGGACGTGCCGGCGGTGCAGGGCGGGCTCTTTTGAACGGCCGGCCCGGCGCCCATTCAAGGGTCGGCCCCCGCTGAACGGCCGACCCGACCCCTGCTGAACGGCCGCCCGACCCCCGCCGATCCTCCCGCCCCCTTTTCCCCCGCCGAGGAACAGGAGATCGTACGGTCATGAGTGATCACGCCGATGTGGCTGACGGGGCGGCGGCGCCCCGCCCGTTGCCCGCCTTCGAACCGCCCTACTACGTCGTGGTGTTCAGCTCCGTGCGGACCCCGGGGGACCGCGGATACGGGGAGGCGGCCGACCGGATGGACGAGCTGGTCAAGGAGATCCCCGGGTATCTGGGGCACGAGTCGGCGCGCAATCCCGGCGGGCTCGGCATCACCGTCTCGTACTTCCGCGACTCCGCCGCCATCGAGCAGTGGCGGTCCGTCGGCGAGCACCGCGCCGTGCAGAAGCAGGGCCGCGCCGAGTGGTACGAGCGGTACACGGTGCATGTCGCGAAGGTGGAGCGCAGCCAGGAGTTCGAGCGTGAGTGAGACACCCTCCGCCCACGGATCTGGCCCCGGCCCCGCCGCCGCGCCCGAGGACGAGGCCGCCCAGGTCGCCGCCTTCCTCGACCGCCACCGGCTCCCCGGCCTCGTCGACGTGCACACCCACTTCATGCCCGAGCGCGTCCTGCGCAAGGTGTGGGCCTACTTCGACTCCGCAGGACCGCTCGTCGGCACCGAGTGGCCGATCACGTACCGCGAGGAGGAGGACCAACGGCTCGGCCGGCTCCGGGAGTTCGGGGTGCGGGCCTTCACCTCGATGCTCTACCCGCACAAGGCCGGCATGGCGCGCTGGCTGAACGAATGGGCCGCCGACTTCGCGGCCCGGACGCCCGACTGCCTGCACACCGCCACGTTCTTCCCCGAGCCGGGCGTCGAGACGTATGTGCGCGAGACACTGGAGGCGGGCGCCCGGGTGTTCAAGGCGCACGTGCAGGTGGGCGCGTACGAGCCGAACGATCCGCTGCTCGACCCCGTGTGGGGCATGCTCGCCGAGGCCGGGACACCGATCGTGACGCACTGCGGATCGGGCCCCGCGCCCGGAAAGCACACGGGCCCCGAGCCCATCGCCCGGCTGCTCGCCCGGCACCCCCGGCTGCCGCTGGTGATCGCGCACATGGGGATGCCCGAGTACACCGACTTCCTCGACCTCGCGGAGCGGTACCCGCAGGTGCGCCTCGACACGACGATGGCGTTCACCGACTTCGTCGAGCGGAAGGCGCCGTTCCCACGGAGCGAGTCGGGGAGGCTCGCCGACCTCGGCGACCGGGTGCTGCTCGGCACCGACTTCCCGAACATTCCGTACCCGTACGTGCATCAGCTGGAGTCGATCGAGCGGCTCGGTCTCGGCGAGGACTGGGTGCGCGCGGTGTGCAGGGAGAACGCCGCGGCGCTGTTCCGGCTCGGCTGAACGCCGACTCCTTATCGGTTTCTCAGAGTTTTCACAGGTTCGGGAAAGGGTGCTCTCAGAGGCGCGGCGCAGGCTTGCCGTCATGACCGCGACCTCGCCCCAGGGGCGTACCGAACTGCTGAGGCCGGACGGGAGTCCCGTCCGGGTGCTTGTCGTGGACGACGAGCAGTCCATCACCGAGCTGCTGTCCATGGCCCTGCGTTACGAGGGCTGGCAGCTGCGCACCGCGAGCGACGGCGGCGGAGCCGTGCAGACCGCGCGCGAGTTCCGCCCCGACGCCGTCGTGCTCGACATGATGCTGCCGGACATGGACGGGCTCAGCGTGCTCGGCCGGATGCGCCGCGAGCTGCCCGACGTGCCCGTGCTCTTCCTGACCGCGAAGGACGCCGTCGAGGACCGGATCGCCGGGCTCACGGCGGGCGGCGACGACTACGTCACCAAGCCGTTCAGCCTGGAGGAGGTCGTCGCACGCCTGCGCGGGCTGATCCGCAGGACCGGCGCCGCCGACCGGCGCAGCGAGTCCGTGCTCGTCGTCGGCGATCTGATGCTCGACGAGGACAGCCACGAGGTGTCGCGCGGCGGGGACAACATCCACCTCACCGCCACCGAGTTCGAGCTGCTCCGCTTCCTCATGCGCAATCCGCGCCGCGTGCTCAGCAAGGCGCAGATCCTGGACCGCGTGTGGTCGTACGACTTCGGGGGCCAGGCGAACGTCGTCGAGCTCTACATCTCGTACCTGCGCCGGAAGATCGACGCCGGGCGCGAGCCGATGATCCACACCCGGCGCGGCGCCGGTTACCTGATCAAGCCGGCCGTGGCCGCCACCGCGTCGTCGTGAAGCGCGGGGGCCGGCCCCAGACGCTGCGCACCCGGCTCGTCGTCACGGCCGTCGCGATGATGGCCGTGGTGGCGGCGGTGATCGGCGTCGTGTCGACCGTGTCGCTGCACTCGTACCTGTACGACGAGCTCGACAAGCAGGTGTCCGGCATAGCGATGCGCGCGGGCGGGCCGAAGGGCGACCTCCCCGGGGCCGGTCCCATGGGCCAGAAGGACTTCGGCGACCTCGCGTTCGTGACCGTGGGCTCGCCCGAGGGCACCATCGGCGTCGAGGTCAGCGGCGGACAGGCCGTCGACGGGAAGGTCAGCGCCGAGGGCACGACCGACGCCGGCGGCAGGCAGCTCCAGACGGAGAAGCTGTCCCAGGAGGTGCTCGACGTCCTGGAGGAAGAGGTCCCCCAGGCCGACGACCACCATGCCCACACCGTCGACCTCCCCGGCCTCGGCAGCTACCGCGTCCAGTACGTCTCCGGGGCCAACGGCGACTACTACGTGGGCCGCCCCACCGAACAGGTCGACTCCACCGTCAACAAGCTGATCGTCACCGAGCTGCTCGTCGCCGGCGCCGCACTCGTGGCCGCCGGAGCCGCCGGGGCGATCATGGTCGGCGTCAATCTGCGGCCGCTGCGCCGCGTCGCCGCCACGGCCACCCGCGTCTCCGAACTCCCGCTGCACAGCGGCGAGGTGACCCTCTACGAACGAGTCCCCGAGTCCGAGGCAGACCCCAGGACCGAGGTCGGCCAGGTCGGCGCCGCGCTCAACCGCATGCTCGACCATGTGCACGGCGCCCTCGAAGCACGCCAGCAGAGCGAGACGCGGGTGCGCCAGTTCGTCGCCGACGCCAGCCACGAGCTGCGTACGCCCCTGGCCTCCATCCGCGGCTACGCCGAACTCACCCGGCGCGGCCGCGAGGTGACCGGGCCCGACACCCGGCACGCGCTCGGCCGCATCGAGTCCGAGGCGGACCGGATGACCGGGCTCGTCGAGGACCTGCTGCTGCTCGCCCGGCTCGACGCCGGAAGACCGCTGTCGTACGAGCCGACGGACCTGTCGCCGCTCGTCGTCGACGCGCTCAGCGACGCCCGCGCCGCCGACCAGGGCCACGACTGGCGCCTCGAGCTGCCCGACGAACCGGCCACCGTGCTCGCCGACTCCGCGCGGCTGCACCAGGTCCTGGTCAATCTGCTCGCCAACGCCCGGACGCACACGCCCCCGGGCACGACGGTCACCGCCCGCGTGCACCGGCACGGCCCCTGGGTCTGCCTCGACATCCAGGACGACGGCCCCGGCATCCCGCCCGAGCTGCTGCCGCACGTCTTCGAACGGTTCGCGCGGGGCGACTCCTCGCGGTCCCGGAAGGCGGGCTCGACCGGGCTCGGCCTCGCCATCGTGCAGGCCGTCGCGGCGGCGCACGGCGGCACGGTGACGGTCGCCAGCGTGCCGGGCCGCACCGTGTTCACGGTGCATCTGCCGGCCCATGTCGCACCCGTCACCCTCACGCCGTCGTACTCACAGGCGGGGCAAAGCTTCACCACACAGCCCTAACAGGGCAGTTGGCGAATGTCGGTGGCATGCGAACCGACTCTTCTCCGGGCATCGACCCCACCGCCTCCACCGGGTTCGGAACGCTGCCGGCGCGGGAGCACCTCCCGGTCGGCAGCGGCGATGCGCCGGTCCTGGACGTTGTCATCCCCGTCTACAACGAGGAGAAGGACCTCGGTGAGTGCGTGCGCAGGCTGCACCACCACCTGGTCCGCACCTTCCCCTACCCCTTCCGCATCACCGTCGCGGACAACGCCTCCACCGACAGCACCCCGAAGGTGGCGCACGGACTGACCGAGGAGTTCCGCGAGGTGCGGAACTTCCGGCTCGAACAGAAGGGCCGCGGCCGCGCCCTGCGCACGGTGTGGTCGGCGTCCGACGCCCCCGTCCTCGCGTACATGGACGTGGACCTCTCCACCGACCTGAACGCCCTGCTGCCGCTGGTGGCGCCGCTGATCTCCGGCCACTCCGAACTCGCGATCGGCTCCCGGCTCGCCCGCGCGAGCCGCGTCGTGCGCGGCACCAAGCGCGAGTTCATCTCCCGCACCTACAACCTGATCCTGCGGGGCTCCCTCCAGGCCCGCTTCTCCGACGCCCAGTGCGGCTTCAAGGCGATCCGGCGCGATGTCGCGCAGGTGCTGCTGCCGCTGGTCGAGGACACCGGCTGGTTCTTCGACACCGAACTCCTCGTGCTCGCCGAGCGGGCCGGTCTGCGCATCCACGAGGTGCCCGTCGACTGGGTCGACGACCCGAACTCGACCGTGCACATCGTCAAGACCGCGACCGACGACCTCAAGGGCGTGTGGCGCGTCGGCAGGGCGCTCGCCACCGGCTCGCTCCCCCTCGACCGGCTCGCCCGCCCCTTCGGCGACGACCCGCGCGACCGCAACCTCACCGACGTGCCCAGGGGCCTGGCCCGCCAGCTCCTCGGCTTCTGCGTCGTGGGCGGCCTGTCGACGCTGCTGTACCTGCTGCTGTACTCCGGGTTCCGTACGTTCTCGGGGGCGCAGCTCGCCAACGCGCTGGCCCTGTTCGTCTCGGCGATCGCCAACACGGCGGCCAACCGGCGACTCACCTTCGGGGTGCGCGGCCGCGACAAGGCGGTGCGCCACCAGGCCCAGGGCATCGTCGTCTTCGGCATCGGCTGGGCGCTGACCAGCGGCTCGCTCGCCGCGCTCCAGACCGCGTCCGGCAACCCCGCGCACTCCACCGAGCTGATCGTGCTGATCGCGGCCAACCTCGCGGCGACGATCCTGCGCTTCCTGCTCTTCAGGGCGTGGGTGTTCAACGACCAGCGCCACGAAACCGACTCCGGGACCCTCCGATGACCACAGACATCCGACCCACGTACGAAGCGCCGCCCGCGGCGCCCGCCGAATCACCGCCGCGCCGGGCCGGGTTCCTGACGCGCGTGTGGCGCGGCAGGCCCGACGACCCGCGCTGGGCCCGCCCCGCCTTCCTCGCGATGCTCCTCGTGATCGCGGCGGCCTACTTCTGGAACCTGTCCTCCTCCGGCTACGCCAACTCCTTCTACTCGGCGGCGGCCCAGGCGGGCAGCGAGAGCTGGAAGGCGTTCTTCTTCGGCTCGTCGGACGCGGCCAACGCGATCACCGTCGACAAGCCGCCGGCCGCGCTGTGGCCGATGGGCCTCTCGGTCCGGATCTTCGGCCTGAGCTCCTGGGCGATCCTCGCCCCGCAGGTCCTGATGGGCGTGGCCACAGCGGGCGTGCTGTACGGGGCGGTGCGCCGCCGGTTCAACGCCGCCGCGGGCCTGATCGCCATGGTGGTGCTCGCGACGACGCCGGTCGCCGCGCTGATGTTCCGCTTCAACAACCCGGACGCGCTGCTCGCGCTCCTGATGACCGTCACGGTGTACTGCGTGCTGCGCGCCATGGAGCACGGCCGCACCAAGTGGCTGGTCTGGGCGGGCGTCGCCGTCGGCCTCGCCTTCCTCACCAAGACGCTCCAGGCCTTCCTGATCCTGCCGCCGCTGGCGGTCCTCTACGCGGTGTGCGCGCCGGTACGGGTCCGCAAGCGGTTCGGTCAACTCGCCCTGGCCGCCCTCGCGATGATCGTGTCCGGCGGCTGGTGGGTGGCGGCCGTCGAGCTGTGGCCCGCGTCCTCGCGCCCGTACATCGGGGGCTCCCAGAACAACTCGTTCCTTGAACTGACCTTCGGCTACAACGGACTCGGCCGCATCAACGGCGAGGAGACCGGCTCGGTCGGCGGCGGTGGCGGCGGCATGGGCGGCGGCACCGGACAGTGGGGCGAGACGGGCCTCACCCGGATGTTCAACTCCGAGATCGGCAGCCAGATCTCGTGGCTGCTCCCCGCCGCGCTGATTCTGCTGGTCGCGGGCGTGATCCTGACGTGGAGGGTCCGGCGCACCGACCTGACGCGCGCCGCGTTCCTCGCGTGGGGCGGCTCGCTGCTGATGACCGGCCTGGTCTTCAGCTTCATGGCGGGCATCTTCCACCAGTACTACACGGTGGCCCTGGCCCCGTACCTCGCGGCGGTCGTCGGCATGGGGGCCGTGGCGCTGTGGGAGCGGCGGGCGCGGGTGGCCTGGGCGGTGACGCTGGGCGCGGCGGTCGTGGCGTCGGCCGTGTGGGCGTACGTGCTGCTCGGCCGGACCTCGGACTACCTGCCGTGGCTGCGCTGGGCCGTGCTGATCGGCGGCCTCGTGGCGGGGCTCGGCCTCGCCCTCGCGGGCCGACTGAACCGTCGACTGGCGCTCGGCGCGGCCGGGTTGGGCCTCGTCGCGTCGCTGGCCGCGCCGACCGCGTACACCGTCTCGACGCTGAACACCGGGCACACCGGGTCGATCGTGACGGCGGGTCCCTCCGGGTCGAGCATGATGGGCGGTCCCGGCGGTGGCGCAGGCAAGGGCGGCTTCCCGGGCGGCGGCAAGCCGGGCCAGACCGGAAAGGGCGGCACGATGCCGCAGCCCCCGACCGGCGGCGGCAACGCCAAGGGCGGCTTCCCCGGCGGCGGCATGCCCGGCCAGAACCAGAAGGCCACCGGCAAGACCGGTGGCACCAAGGCCGGAGGCCGCGGTGGCGGTGGCGGCATGGGTGGCCTCCTCAACGGCGCCCAGGTCAGCGCCAAGGCCAAGAACCTCCTCCAGCAGAACGCCGACGACTACACCTGGGCCGCCGCCACGGTCGGCTCGCAGAACCAGGCGAGCTACCAGCTGGCGACCGGCGACCCGGTCATGGCGATCGGCGGCTTCAACGGCACCGACCCGTCCCCGACGCTCGCCCAGTTCAAGCAGTACGTCGAGGACGGGAAGATCCACTACTTCATCGGCAGCGGATCCGGCGGCGGCATGGGCGGCTCGAGCTCCGGCTCCGCTTCGAAGATCACCAAGTGGGTCGAGGCCAACTTCAAGAAGGTGACGGTCGGAAGCAGCACGTTCTACGACCTGACCCAGCCCGAATAAAAGTTGCTTGTACGGCGTACAGCAATACCTCTACGGTGTACGGGACACATCAGTCCCGTACACCGTAGAGGAGTACCCATGGCGCCCACGGCCGACCCGGCCATCGAGGCACCCCGCACCGCGTCCGGCGGCCACCCGCAGCGCTGGATCATCCTCGGCGTCATCTGCCTCGCGCAGCTGACCGTGCTGCTCGACAACACCGTCCTGAACGTCGCGATCCCCTCCCTCACCCGGGAGCTGGGCGCCTCGACGTCCGACATCCAGTGGGTGATCAGCGCCTACTCGCTCGTCCAGTCCGGGCTCCTGCTCACCGCGGGCAGCAGCTCCGACCGCTACGGCCGCAAGAAGATGCTCGCGGCGGGCCTCGCGATCTTCGGCGTCGGCTCGCTGGTCGCGGGCCTCGCCGGGACCACCGGGCAGCTGATCGCCGCGCGGGCCGGCATGGGCGTCGGCGGCGCGCTGCTCATGACCTCCACGCTCGCGGTCGTCGTGCAGATCTTCGACGACGCCGAGCGCGTGAAGGCGATCGGCCTGTGGGCCACGGTGAACTCGCTCGGCTTCGCCGTCGGACCGCTGCTCGGCGGCGTGATGCTCGACCACTTCTGGTGGGGCTCGATCTTCCTCATCAACATCCCGGTCGCGGTGATCGGCCTGATCGCGGTCGTCGCGCTCGTCCCCGAGTCGAAGAACCCGCAGGGCGACCGGCCCGACCTGCTCGGCGCGCTGCTCTCGACCATCGGCATGACCGGGATCGTCTACGCGATCATCTCGGGCCCCGACGACGGCTGGACCTCCACGCCGACCCTGACGTCGGCCGCGATCGGCATCGTCGTCATGGCCGCGTTCGTGGCATGGGAGCTACGGATCCCGCACCCGATGCTCGACATGCACTTCTTCCGGAACCAGAAGTTCACGGGCGCGGTGACCGGCGCGATCCTCGTCGCCTTCGGCATGGGCGGCTCGCTGTTCCTGCTCACCCAGCACCTTCAGTTCGTGCTCGGGTACGGGCCGTTGGAGGCCGGTCTGCACACCGCGCCGCTGGCGCTCACCGTCGTCGTGCTCAACCTGACCGGCGTCGGCGCGCGGCTGCTGCCGAAGACGGGCACGCCGCTCCTCATCGCGACGGGCATGACGTGCATGGCGGCGGGGCTCGCGGCGATCGCCGTGTTCGGCGGCGACGGCTACGGCGGCATGCTGCTCGGCCTGGTCGTCATGGGCGCGGGCATCGCGTTCGCCATGCCGGCCATGGCCAACGCGATCATGAGCGCGATCCCGCCGGAGAAGGCGGGCGTGGGCGCGGGCGTGAACGGCACGCTCGCGGAGTTCGGCAACGGGCTGGGGGTCGCCGTCCTCGGCGCGGTCCTCAACGCCCGGTTCGGCGCGCTCGTCGCGGTGTCCGCGGCCTCGTTCCCCGCGGCGCTCGCGGCGGCGGACTCGGCGGGCGAGAAGGCCCGGATCAGCGACGCCTTCGCCTCCGGCCTGGAGACCAGCCAACTGGTCGGCGCGGCCGCGGTCCTCGCCGGCGGCCTGCTCGCGGCGGCGTTGCTGCGCAGGGCGGAACGAGCAGAATCCGCAGCGGTGACTTCCGCTTAGCATCGGTGCGGGCGGGGAGCGGTCCTGTGCGCAGGCCGCCCCGCCCGCGTACGAGGAGACCCTGGGAAGGAACGCCATGGCGAAGGCAGCGCGGATGAGCGTCTGGCTCGAGGACACGGACGGCGCCGCGGAGCCCAAGCCCAGAGCCTCGCGCGGCCGGCGCGCCGAGCAGCCGAGCGGCCTCGACCGGGAGCGGATCACCGAGGCGACGGTGCGGCTCCTGGACGCGGAGGGTCTCGCCAAGTTCTCCATGCGGCGCCTGGCGGGCGAGCTGGGTGTCACCGCGATGTCCGTCTACTGGTACGTCGACACCAAGGACGACCTCCTCGAACTCGCCCTCGACCAGGCCTTCGGCGAGCTGGAGATCCCGGACACGGACGCGGACGAGCTGCCGGACTGGCAGACGCAGTTGCGCGAACTGGCCTCCACGTACCGACGGTTGCTGGTCCGGCACCCGTGGATCTCGCCGCTCGTCGGCAACTACCTCAACATCGGGCCGAAGTCGCTGCTGTTCTCGCGCGCGGTGCAGCGGGTGATCGCCCGCACCGGCCTCTCGCTGCCGCAGCAGCGCGGGGCCGTCGCGTCCGTCTTCCAGTTCGTGTACGGCTACGGCACCGTCGAGGGCCACTTCCGGCAGCGCTGCGCCGAGGTGGGCCTCACGCAGGACGAGTACTTCCACAAGGCGATGGCGGCATTCTCCGTCCCGGAGGAGATGGCGGAGGACTTCCGGCACGCCGAGCGGATGATGGAGGCGGTGGAGGAGGTGGGCGACGTCGACGCGATGCGCGACGTCGACTTCCAGGTGGCCCTGGACCTCCAGGTGGCCGGCATCGAGGCCCTCGTGGCCAACCGTGCGTGACGCCACGGGGCTCCGCCCCGGACCCCGCGCCTCAATCGCCGGCGGGGCTTCAATGTGTCGATCTGACGCTTGATCACGGGCCTGAATCGACCAAATCAAGCCCCTGCGGCGATTGAGCAGCGGGGTCCGGGGCGGAGCCCCGTGGCCGTAACGCCGGTGCCGCCTACGCCAGACGCGCCGGGAACCCGCCCGTGGCCACGGGGCCCCACTTCTCCGGGGTGACGCGGATGATGGACTTGCCCTGCTTGACCATCGCCTCGCGGTACTCGTCCCAGTCCGGGTGCTCCCCCGAGATGCACCGGAAGTACTCGACGAGCGGCTCGACGGAGTCGGGGGAGTCGATGACCTCGGCCGACCCGTCGATCTGCACCCACGGCCCGTTCCACTCGTCGCTGAGCACGACGAGGCTGACCCGCGGATTCCGCTTCGCGTTCCGCGTCTTGGCCCGCTCCGGGTACGTGGAAACGACGATCCGCCCGTCGCCGTCGACCCCGCAGGTCAGAGGTGAGGCCTGCGGGGACCCGTCGGCGCGGGCGGTGATGAGGAGGGCGCGGTGCCGGGGGCGTACGAAGTCGAGCAACTCGTCGCGGGAGACACGGGTGTTGGTCGCGATGTTCGGAGCCATGACCGCACCCTAACCCCGGCCACCGACACCGCGGGGCGTCACATCTGCGGCAGTGTGTCGCCCTGTACGGCCTGGATGTCGAGCTCGACCTTCAGCGTCGCGCCGATCGCCGCGATGCCGGCCTGCACGACCTGGTTGTAGTTCATCGCGAAGTCCTCGCGCTTCAGCTCGGCCGTGGCCTTGAACGCCGCGCGGGTGCCGCCCCACGGGTCGGCGCCGGTGCCGAGGTAGCTGAGGTCGAGGTCGACCTCGCGGGCGATGCCGTGCAGGCTCAACTGGCCGTGCACGGTCCACCGGTCGGTGCCGGCGGGCTCGATGCCGGTCGACCGGTAGGTGATCTCCGGGTACGTCTCGACGTCCAGGAAGTCCGCGGACTTCAGGTGGCCGTCGCGCATGCCGTTGCCGGTGTCGATGGACGCCGCGTTGATGACGGCCTCGACCCGCGACTTCTCGACGTCCTGCGCTATGTCGATGCGCGCCGAGAAGTCGGTGAACCGGCCGTGCACCGAGGTGATCCCCAGGTGCTGCGCCGTCGCCGCGACCGTCGAGTGCATCGGGTCGACCATCCAGGGCCCGGGCGGCGGCAGCTCGGCCCCGCCCTGCCGGTGCAGCACGATGCTGCCCACGTCGGCCCGGCCGCTCGCCGTCACCATGGCGGTGGAGGCGGCGGGTGCGTAGCCGACGGCGGTGACGATGACCGTGTAGGGACCGGGCGCGAGGGTGGCCGGGTCGTGCACGGCGCCCTCGTCATCGGCCTCGGCCCGCAGCACCTGCGACCCGGTCATGTCGGTCACCGTGACGACGGCGTGCGGCAGGGCCCACCCGTCCCGCGTGCGGATCCGCGCGCTCAGTCCCATGCTTCTGATCTCCTTGCTCAAGTTCATACGTACGTAAGGGCGCCGGTCATTGCTCCCCTTACGTGGACGGGCCCCGGCCGGCCTGCGTCACGGCCGTCCCCTGCCGTGTGGCGACGCCGCCGGGTCCGGGGCCCATTCTCACAACCGGGCCTGTGTGGTTCGCGTCCGCTCAAAGCGCGAACCACACCTTCAGGTGGCCCGGGGTCTCGTCACTCGCCGGGGTGGGCGAGTTCGATGTCGTGGCCGTCGACGCCGCTGCCGTTGACGCTCAGGCCCGTGGCCACCGGCGGGTAGCCGGTCGCGATGACGGTGTACTCGCCGCCGTCCAGGTCGGTGAAGGCGTACGCGCCGTCCTCACCGGTGGTGGCGGTGGCGACCACGTTGCCCGCGGCGTCCACCAGCGTGACCCGCGCGTCGTTCAGCGCGCGGCCCGCGGCCCGGACGGTGCCCTGCACCTGGGAGCCGGAGTTCAGGTCGATCTCGACGCGGGTGACACCGGAGCCGGTGACCTCGACGGGCAGCGCGGTGGGGCGGTGCCCCGGAGCGTTCACGGCGATGGTGACCGGGCCGGGAACCAGCTCGGCGAAGGTGAACTCGCCGCCCTGGCCGGACTGACCCGTGGCGAGCACGTCGCCGCGGACGTCGGTGACGATGACCATGGCCCCGGCGACCGGCGCCTTGGTCTCGCTGGCCCGCACCACACCGGTCAGGCCGCTGGTCCCGCTGAGCAGGATGTCGTACGCGACCGCCTCCTCGCCGACGAGGACCGTGGAGGCCTGCGGCTGGTAGCCGTCGGCCGACGCGATCAGGACGTAGGAGCCGGCGCCGGGGGCGTCGACGCTGTACGAACCGTCGCCCTGGGCCACGGCGCGGCCCAGCTGACGGCCGCCGAGGGAGATCAGCGTGACCGCGGCGCGCGGCACCGGCGCGGACTCGGCGCCGCGGACGAAGCCGCGGACGGGGGTGCCGCCGCCGACCGGGGCGTCGCCACCGGCCGAGGCCACGGCGGCGAGCCGCTGGGTCTGGGTGTCGGCCGCGGGCTCACCCGCGCCGACCAGGCTCGGCACCGGCTCCGGCGCGGGCGCCGGGGCAGCGGCCTGGGCCGGGGCGGCGGCGGGCGCCGAGTCGCCCTGTGCGGCCTGTTCGAGGGCTCCGGTGGTACGCAGGGGAACCTCCTTGATGAAGATCGTGAAGACGAACGCCAGGAACGCGATGGGCGCGGCGTACAGGAAGATGTCGGCGATGCCGGCCCCGTACGCGGCCTCCAGCCAGTTGCGGATCGGGCCGGGCAGCGCGGACATGTCCGGCAGCTCGCCGCCGGCCATCGCCTTGCCCGCGGCCTGCTGCTCCTGCGGGCTGAGCGAGCCGATGGTGTCGGTGGCGTGGTGGCTGATCCGGGTGGTCATGACGGAGCCGAGCGCCGAGACGCCGATGGTGCCGCCGAGGGACCGGAAGAAGGTCACCATCGAGGAGGCGGAACCGAGATCCTGGGGGGCGACCTGGTTCTGCGTGCTCAGCACGAGGTTCTGCATCATCATGCCGACGCCGAGGCCGAGCAGCGCCATCCAGATCGCGACGCGCCAGTACGGGGTGTCGTACTCGATGGTGCCGAGCAGACCCAGGCCCGCGGTCAGGAAGAGACCGCCGGCGACCAGCCAGGCCTTCCACTTGCCTGTCCGGGTGATGATCTGGCCGGAGACGGTGGAGGAGATGAAGAGTCCACCGATCATCGGGATCGTCATGACACCCGACATCGTGGGCGTCTTGCCGCGCGCCAGCTGGAAGTACTGCGAGAAGTACACGGTGCCCGCGAACATCGCGACACCGACGAACAGCGAGGCGACCGAGGCCAGCGTGATGGTGCGGTTCTTGAAGAGGCGCAGCGGGATGATCGGCTCGGCGGCCTTGGCCTCGACGAGCACGAAGATCAGGGCGAGCACGATCGCGCCGCCGACCATCGTGTACGTCTGCCACGACAGCCAGTCGTACTTGTCGTCGGCGAAGGTGACCCAGATGAGGAGCAGGCAGACCGCGGCGGTGATGAAGAAGGCGCCGGCCCAGTCGACCTTGACCTTCCGCTTGAGCACCGGCAGGTGCAGCGTCTTCTGGAGCACGATCAGGGCGATCAGCGCGAAGGGCACACCGACGAAGAGGCAGTAGCGCCAGCCGAGCCAGTCGGTGTCGGTGATGACGCCGCCGAGCAGCGGGCCACCGACGGTCGCGACGGCGAACGTGGCGCCGAGGTAACCGGAGTAACGGCCGCGCTCACGCGGGGAGATCATGGCGGCCATGATGATCTGCGCCAGGGCGGACAGACCGCCGGCGCCGATGCCCTGGATCGCACGGGCGGTGATCAGCATGCCCGGGTTCTGCGCGAGACCCGCGACGACCGAGCCCACCACGTAGACGATCAGGGCTATCTGGACCAGGGCCTTCTTGCTGAACAGGTCCGCCATCTTGCCCCACAGGGGCGTGGTGGCGGTCATGGCGAGCAGCGAGGCCGTGACGACCCAGGTGTACGCGGACTGGCCGCCGCCCAGGTCGCCGATGATCTTCGGCAGGGCGTTGGTGACGATCGTCGACGAGACGATGGCGGCGAACATGCCGAGCAGCAGCCCGGACAGCGCCTCCATGACCTGCCGGTGCGTCATGGCAGCCCCGGCTCCGGGGGCGGCCCCTGAATGCTTGGGATGGCTGCCCCGCACACCGGACGGTGTGGTTGTTGCCATGGGATTCCTTTTCTTACGTCTTACGCGGGTGTACGGGTGGTGGCCTGCGGAACCGTCGTTCGGGCCCCTGCGGTGCGGCAGTCGCCGAAGCTGTCGCGCAGCCGCGTCATGAGGGTGATCAACTGATCGACCTCGTCGTCGGACCAGTCGCTCAACCGGTCGGCGAGCAGTTGGGTGCTCAGTTCGTTGAGCACCTCCAGCTGCTTCAAGCCCTTGTCGGTGAGGCTGAGGATGCGCGAACGCTTGTCGGCGGGGTCGGGACGACGCTCGATCCAGTCACGGTCCACCACGTGTGCCACGTGCCTGCTGGCCACGGACACGTCCACGGCGAGCAGCTCGGCCATGCGGCTCATCCGCATGTCGCCGTAGCGCTTGAGCAGGGTGAGAACGGCGGCCGATCCGGTCGGGCAGTCGTGCGGCATGATCCGCGCCATGTCCCTCTTGACGGCTCCGAAGGCGCTCATCTGTCGCGCCAGCTCGTCGTAGTGACGTTGTGCGGCCACGGCACCTCCTGACCAAAAGATCTTTATTTGTTGCTTAGGGCAACCATAGAAGCAGTTGGTTGCCACAGGCAAACGAAAAGGGGTGATCGCGAATAAAATCGCGGCAAAGATCGAGTGCAAATCAGTAAAGTCGCAGCTCAGACGGGTCGCCAACGGACTGTGGCGCCCTTCGCGGCAATTCGCTAGGGTCCTGCTCCATGGCTAACAACCCCCAAGGTCCCGGCCCCCAGGGCACGCCCGACCCCGCGGGCAGCACCCAGATGTTCCGCGCCTTCGTCGACGAACAGCAGCCTCAGGGGCGCCGCCAGGCGGCCGCACCCGCGAAGTCGGGCCCCGGCGCCGGCCTGATCGTCGGCATCGTGCTCGCGGTCGTCGTCGTCGCGGCGGTCGCCTGGCTCGCGTTCAAGTAGTCCGCTCCCCGGAGGCGGCTCACTTCCAGTCGACGTCGACGTCCTTCGTCTCCAGGCGCATCCCGAGCGGGACGCGCCACGAGTCGACGCACACCGTCCACGTCTTCCGCACCTGCTCCCCGGCCCCGATGGGCACGGGGAGCTTCTTGGTGACCTCGAGGGTCGCCCAGTCGATCCCCAGCGCGCCGATGACGTGCGTCTCGAACGTGGCGGTGCCCGAACGCACGGCGCTGCCACCGGAGTTGGTCAGCGGCAGCGTCACCTTCTGGCACCAGCGCTTGTCCGCCTTCT
The DNA here is from genome assembly GCF_052245995.1 of Streptomyces sp. SDT5-1. Classification (NCBI taxonomy): domain Bacteria; kingdom Bacillati; phylum Actinomycetota; class Actinomycetes; order Kitasatosporales; family Streptomycetaceae; genus Streptomyces; species Streptomyces sp. SDT5-1. The sequence continues at coordinate 4,503,358 of NZ_CM125963.1, forward strand.
TCAGCACGGGCTCGCCCACCTTGAGCACGGCGGGGCCCGCGGGGCTCGATCCGCCGGAGCCGCCCGACCCCGTCGAGGGCGACGCCGAGGGTTCTTCGTCCCCGCCCTTGCCGGGAGCGGCGCCCTTCGGGGGCTTCGCCGCGCCGGACGGCGCACCGCTCCCGCTCGGGCTCTCCCCGCTCGCGGGTACGTCGCCGAGCCCGGCCGCGCCGCCGGCCTCCGGTGCGCCGCCCGTGGCCTTCCCCGCCGGGGCGCCCCCGGCAGCGGAAGACCCACCGGGGCTGTCCGCCTCCGGTGGGTCGAGAGGTACGAGCCGCACCTTGCCGGTGGGTGCGACCCGGTCGCCCGGCTTCGTGGGCGCGGCTCCCGCCGCACCCACGGCCACGTAGCCGTCGGGTCCTTCACCGCCGTCGAGGGCGACGACGACGCCCGTGCTCGCGCACACCACGGCGACCGAAGCGACGCCGACGGCGGCCTTCCTGTGACCGAGCAACCAAGTCCGCAGCATCGCGCCAGTGTGTCTGACGCGCCGTCAAATCGGAAGACCGGGACCCGGGTTGCGGGAACCCGGGCCGGTCGGTCAGTCCGCGATCAGGCCCTCGCGCAGCTGCGCGAGTGTCCGCGTGAGCAGCCGGGAGACGTGCATCTGCGAGATGCCGACCTCCTCGCCGATCTGCGACTGCGTCATGTTCGCGAAGAACCGGAGCATGATGATCTGGCGCTCGCGCGGCGGCAGCTTCGCGAGCAGCGGCTTCAGCGACTCCCGGTATTCGACGCCCTCCAGGGCCGTGTCCTCGTAACCGAGGCGGTCCGCGAGGGAGCCCTCGCCGCCGTCGTCCTCGGGCGCGGGGGAGTCGAGGGAGGACGCCGTGTACGCGTTGCCCACCGCGAGGCCGTCGACCACGTCGTCCTCGGAGACGCCGAGCACGGCGGCGAGCTCGGGGACGGTCGGCGAGCGGTCCAGCTTCTGCGCGAGCTCGTCGCTCGCCTTGGTCAGGGCGAGCCGCAGCTCCTGGAGGCGGCGCGGCACCCGCACCGACCACGAGGTGTCGCGGAAGAAGCGCTTGATCTCGCCGACGACCGTGGGCATCGCGAAGGTCGGGAACTCCACGCCGCGTTCGCAGTCGAAACGGTCGATCGCCTTGATCAGGCCGATCGTGCCGACCTGGACGATGTCCTCCATCGGCTCGTTGCGACTGCGGAAGCGGGCCGCCGCGTACCGCACGAGCGGCAGGTTCAGCTCGATCAGGGTGTCGCGGACGTACGCCCGCTCCGGGCTGTGCTCGTCGAGCGTGGCCAGACGCAGGAACAGGGAGCGGGACAGGGTGCGGGTGTCGATGGAACCCTGCGTCGGGGGCGTCCCCGACACCTCGGGGCTCTCGGCGGGCTGCGCCGGAACCGACGTGGGAACAGGAGCGTCGATCAGCGCGGCAGGCATCTGCTCGCCCAACCCATCGGTCGCGGCGGGCGCGCCGGGCGTGAGCGTGAGCACCTTCGAGCTGCCCTGGTCTGCGGACATGCCACCCCCTTGAGGTCGCGGACGGTCGCGGCGGACGCTCCCGTCAGGTAAGAGCGCAGCCTCCACCTGAATACCGGACGCGGGGCTGCGCCAAACGCCGTTCCAGCAGAATGTCACATGTCGGCAACACGCTGTAGTGACATGTCGACATGGAAGGGGCGGATCGGCGCAGGAAACAGGGGGTGTGGCGGGTGGTGAAACGGTTCCCGCCGGGAAAGCCCCGCGAGGGTGGTCTACCCGTTCGAGTTACGCATCGATCCTGTTTGCGGAACGAAGTCTGGCGAAGCTGCGGGCGAGGAGCCTTGACACGTGCATCTGCGAGACACCGAGTTCCGCGCTGATCTGCGACTGCGTGAGATTGCTGTAGTACCGGAGCAGCAGGATCCGCTGCTCGCGTTCGGGCAGCTGTACGAGGAGGTGCCGTACGAGGTCGCGGTGCTCGACGCCGTCCAGCTCCGGGTCCTCGTAGCCGAGCCGATCGAGCAGGCCCGGCATGCCGTCGCCCTCCTGCGCCGCCTCCAGGGACGTCGCGTGGTACGAGCGGCCGGCCTCGATGCAGGCGAGCACCTCCTCCTCGCCGATGCGCAGCCGCTCGGCGATCTCGGCGGTGGTCGGTGAGCGGCCGAAGGCGGTCGTGAGGTCCTCGGTGGCGCTGTTCACCTGGACCCACAGCTCGTGCAGGCGGCGGGGCACGTGCACGGTCCGTACGTTGTCGCGGAAGTACCGTTTGATCTCGCCGACGACGGTGGGCATCGCGAAGGTCGGGAACTGGACGCCGCGGTCCGGGTCGAACCGGTCGATGGCGTTGATGAGCCCGATCGTGCCGACCTGGACGACGTCCTCCATCGGCTCGTTGCGGCTGCGGAAGCGGGCCGCGGCGTAGCGCACGAGCGGGAGGTTGGCCTCGATCAGGGCGCCGCGCAGGCGGGAGTGCTCCGGGCTGCCCGGGGGGACGTCCTTGAGCTGGGCGAAGAGCACCTGGGTCAGGGCGCGGGCGTCGGCGCCGCGGCTCTTCGGGGTCGTGGGCGGTGCTTCTTGAGGCGCAGTACTGGCCGGCACGGTCAACTCCACCTCTGTTTCCGTCAACTCATCGGTCAAAAGCGGTCATAGCATCACAAGACATGTGCACTGTGTGCAAGCACCGCATAACTCCGTGTTGAAGCCCTAGTTGAGGGGTGGAGAGGGGAGCGGCGGGGGCGCGGGAGGGCGTGCGAAGGGGCGTGGGACGCGCGAGAGCCCCTCACCGATTCCGGTGAGAGGCTCCTCGATCGTGTGACGCGGCGGGGGCGCCGGGCTCAGAACTCGTAGTCCGCGATCACCCACGTGGCGAACTCGCGCCACATCGCGACGCCCTCCTGGTGCGCGGGGTGCTCGAGGTACCGCTTCAGGGCGTCGGTGTCCTCGACGGCCGAGTTGATCGCGAAGTCGTAGGCGATCTCGCGGTCGGTGATGTTCCAGTCGCACTCCCAGAACCTCAGCTCGGGGATCTTCTCGCCCAGGGCGCGGAAGGCCTCGACGCCGGCGGCCACGCGCGGTTCGTCGCGGCTCACGCCGTCGTTGAGCTTGAAGAGGACCAGATGGCGGATCACGGTTGCTCCCTGGGGCTACTTCCCACCGTTGACGACCCAGGTCATGAAGTCGCCTATGGACTGGGCGGCGGACGATACGCCTTCGAACCCTATCTGGACGTAGTCGGCGGCCTTGGCGGGGTCCGTGATGATCACGTACAGCACGAAGACCACCCCGACGAAGAGCGCGATTTTCTTCGACTGCACCACGTTGCTGCCTCCCCGTACCCGGATCCGATCCCGTGCCCCTGCCGGCCGGCGGCGAGTCTAACGCGGACGATCACCTACGTGACCTTTAAGGACCAACGGCCTCCGGTTATGGGTCCTTTGCCGCCGTCCAAGACCCCCGCAAAGCGGCAGTATTGGTGATGAGCCCGGAGGGTCTGGCAGGAATCCGAAGGGCAGGGACGCGACCCCGACTGCGGGGTCCACGCCGCGACTTCCCCCCTGAACGCGGCGCGGACTACGGGAGCCGTCCCCACCGGGGGGAGTGGTTTGTCCCCCCGATACCACTCCCCCCGACCCCCACCACGACGCAAAGAGCCCCGACACCTTTCACCGGCGCCGGGGCTCTCCGTATGCGCATGGGCGGATACGACGAAGAGGGCGGATCCGGATGGATCCGCCCTCTTCGGGTGGCGGTAGCGGAGGGATTTGAACCCTCGGAGAGTTTCCCCTCACTCGCTTTCGAGGCGAGCTCCTTCGGCCGCTCGGACACGCTACCGAGAGGAACTCTAGCCCATTGTGGGCCGTGGTCTGAAATCCGTATCCCGGAAGAAGCGGATCAAGGGCTCCGCGCACTCGTCGGCGAGCACTCCGGAGATCACTTCGGGCCTGTGGTTGAGCCGCCGATCGCGGATCACGTCCCACAGCGAACCCGCCGCGCCCGCCTTCTCGTCGCGCGCCCCGTAGACGACCCGGTCGACCCGCGACTGCACGAGCGCGCCCGCGCACATCGTGCACGGCTCCAGGGTGACGACGAGCGTGCACCCCGTGAGCCGCCACTCGCCGTGCCGCCGCGCCGCCCGACGGAGCGCGAGCACCTCGGCGTGGGCCGTCGGATCACCCGTCAGCTCACGCTCGTTGTGCGCGACCGCCAGTACGGTCACCCCGTCCGGCGCCAGCACGACGGCGCCGACCGGCACGTCACCGCCCGCCGCGGCGGCCCCGGCCTCCGCCAGGGCCCGCCGCATCGACGGCGCCCACGGATCGCGTACGGGATCGGGCACGGCCGCGGAGGAAGAGGAAGGTGTCACGGCGAGGAATGTATCCCCGGCACGCTCAGCGCACCGCCTCGAGGACCTCCGATGCGCCCAGGGCGTCGGCGATCTCGCTCAACGCCTCCGACCCGTCGAGCGTGAGCAGATCCTTCTCGGCGACGCCCAGGTCGGCGAGGACCTCGCTGTCGCCGAGCGGCCCCGGCGGCACCACCTCGGCCCCGGCGTCGTCGTCGGAACCGTCCTCACCGTCCGGTTCTCCGTCCTCCGTCCCGTCCAGGTCGAGGGCGTCCAGGTCGTCCACGGCGTCCGAACCGTTCGGAGCCTTGCCGAGCAGTTCGTCGGTGAGCAGGATCTCGCCGTAACTGCTGCGGGCGGCCGCGGCCGCGTCGGAGACGTAGATGCGAGGGTCCTCCTCGCCGTCGATGCGGACGACGCCGAACCACGCGTCCTCTTGTTCGATGTAGACGAGGACCGTGTCGTCCTCGGCGCCGGCCTCGGCCGCCGCCTCGCGGGCCAGGTCGGACAGGTCCGACAGGGTCTCCACGTCGTCGAGCTCTGTGTCGCTCGCTTCCCACCCGTCTTCGGTGCGCGCGAGCAGTGCGGCGAAGTACACCGTGACTCTCCCACTGGTCTCAGGTGTGCCGGTCGGGAATCCCCCCGGCGGGGTTGTGGAGGCGGGGAGTGCAGTTCAAGCCCCGCCCACTCGGAATCGTGGCAGAAAGTACGGCTCCAAGAGAGGTCTTCCGCGCGCTGTGTTCGCGGCGCGTCTTCCGAGGCCCCCGAAACGGACCCGGCGCCCCCGCTCCGCACCGGGTCCCGTGAGCCTCGTCACCAGCGAAACGTGCGCATCCGCATCTGCTGACGCATCCGTGCGGCCCGGGCGCGGCGCGGCTGGACCCTGGCCCGCAGCTCGCGCGCCTCGGTGAGTTCCCGCAGGAAGACGGCCCGCCTGCGCCTGCGCTCGGCGTCCGTCTCCTCGTCGGGCACGGCCCCGGCCGTCTCCGGCCGCCGGCCTGACCGCTCCCCGTGCTTCTCGTCCGCCATCGCCACACCACCCCAGTCCGCCCTCGTCGGCGCCAGTCGGCGAGTCCCTTCCACCTTCCCTCCGCACCCACCGTTGATGCCACCGCGCGGGGGAGCCGGGGCCCTGCGGCCCGGTTACTGTTGAGGACATGCGGATCCACGTCGTCGACCACCCTTTGGTGGCGCACAAGCTCACCACGCTGCGCGACCAGCGCACCGACTCCCCGACCTTCCGGCGCCTCGCCGACGAGCTGGTCACCCTGCTCGCCTATGAGGCGACCCGGGACGTGCGCACCGAGCAGGTCGACATCGACACCCCGGTCGCGCGCACGACGGGCGTCAAGCTGTCGCACCCGCGCCCGCTGGTGGTGCCGATCCTGCGCGCGGGCCTCGGCATGCTCGACGGCATGGTGCGGCTGCTGCCGACCGCCGAGGTGGGCTTCCTCGGCATGGTCCGCAACGAGGAGACCCTTCAGCCCGCGACGTACGCGACGCGGATGCCGGACGACCTCTCCGGGCGCCAGGTGTACGTCCTGGACCCGATGCTCGCCACGGGCGGCACGCTCGTCGCGGCGATCCAGGAGCTGATCAAGCGCGGCGCCGACGACGTGACGGCCGTCGTGCTGCTGGCCGCCCCCGAGGGCGTCGAGGTCATGGAGCGTGAGCTGGCGGGCACGCCGGTGACCGTCGTGACGGCCTCGGTCGACGAGCGGCTCAACGAGAACGGGTACATCGTGCCGGGCCTCGGCGACGCCGGGGACCGCATGTACGGGGTCGCCGAGTAACCGGTATCCGAAACGGAAAAAGCCGCGGACCTGTCGTCCGCGGCTTTTCGCTGTCCGGAGCCGGTGTGTCAGCAGCCCTTGCCGGAGGCCGAGGGCTTCGGCTTCGGGTGGCTCAGCGCCGCCAGCGCCTTGTCGGCGGCCGGCTTCTTGGCGAGCTTCTTGAACCCGGAGCCGATGATCAGGTCGACCTCGGCGGGCTTGTCGCGCTTGTCCGCCTTCAGCTCGGCGCCGGTCAGCTGCGTGCCGAGGACGGGCAGCGCGGCCTCGGTGGCGGCCGACGCGCCGAGCAGCACGCCGGGGCCCTTGACCTTCTTGTCGTAGGCCTTCGTGGCGTTCCCGACGTCACCGATCTTGAAGCCGCGCTTCTTCAGCTCGTCCGCGGTGTCCTTGGCGAGGCCGCTGCGGGCCGTGGCGTTCAGGACGTTCACGGTGATCTGGGAGGGCTTCGGCAGCTTCTTGGCGGCCGGGGACGGCGACGCGCTCGGCCGCTTCTCGCAGGCGCCGGACTTCGCCCCCGCGGCGCTGGCCTTGTCGCCGCCCGTGAAGACGTCGACCAGCTGGAAAGAGCCCCAGCCGATCAGCCCGATCGCGGCGACGGACGCGACGACCGCGAGCACGATCCTGCTGCGCGGGCGGCCGCGCCGCATGCGGGGGTATTTGTCCCCTGTGATGCGGTATTTGCCGCCCATGCCGGGTGGAGTGAGCATGCTCATGAGCGCAGCGTAATCCGACGGACCGACGATGCCTATTAAATGATCACGGTCAGTCGCTCAGTCCAACCCAAAAGGGCCAATACGGCCGTGAGGCGGGGTCAGCCGAGCTCGAGCACGCGTGCGTGCAGCACCTGGCGCTGCTGGAGCGCGGCGCGCACGGCGCGGTGCAGGCCGTCCTCCAGGTAGAGGTCGCCCTGCCACTTCACGACGTGCGCGAAGAGGTCGCCGTAGAACGTCGAGTCCTCGGCGAGCAGGGTCTCCAGATCGAGCTGGCCCTTGGTCGTCACCAGCTGATCGAGGCGGACCGGGCGCGGCGCGACGTCCGCCCACTGCCGGGTGCTTTCCCGGCCGTGGTCGGGGTACGGCCGGCCGTTTCCGATGCGCTTGAAGATCACACGGAAAGCCTACCGGGCGAGGCTCTCCGGGCGCAGCCATGGGGACGCTGTGCGGGGCGGGTAAATACCGGTCGCAACCGGTTCCAACCGGGACCGGTCGAGCCGCCCATCGGGGCCTGAAATGAGTGGCGCGGCGGGTGAGTTGGTGAAGGAGGGCGTGTTCGCGGCTCTTCCGGGGTAGTCGCGCGCGCCGTGTTGACGCGTGGTTCCCCGCGCCCTTCGCGGGCGCGGGGAACGGGTGTCAGCGGTCGTCCTTCTTGTCCGGCGCGCGCCGGATCCGCGGCTCGGGCGGGGGAGTCCGCTCCGCCGCGGCACGCTCGCCGCGGGCGGCCTCGGCGCGCATCAGGGCACGCAGGAGCGCGTACGGGTCCTTGGGCATGGGGTACTGCCGTCCTTCGCGAAGTGGGTGCGTACGGGTCCGGTGGTCGGGACCCGTCAGCAGCGCAGGACGACGGTGCGCAGGGCGGTGCGGGACGGCGCGGTGGGCGGCTCGGCGTGCGCGGCGCGCGGCGGGGCGCACGGAGCCGTGGCCGGGCGGATCAGGACAGGGCGCCGCGCGGGCGCCCTGGGCCCCGCCTCGGGCGACCCGCGCAGCTCCTCGCCCGGCTCGCAGGCGGCGGACGAGACGGCGGGCGGCGCCACGGCCGCCTCGGCGGAGCCGCCGACGACCGGCGCGCACAGCAGCGCGACGACCACCAGGAGCGCACGCACCAGCGCCGCGCCCCGGCACCCGGGGCCGACCCGCACCGGCACACCACCCATGCCCGCTCATCTGCCCGGCCGGGCCGTCGAGGCGATCCCCGCGCGCGTAGAACCCCTCTCATGGGCTACACACCGGGGCGCGGGCGTGACGCCCGCGCGCGAGGGCTCCCCGGGCTACGAGGTCTTCTTCGCGGCCTTCTCCGCCTTCGCCGCCGCCTTCATCTCCTGCTTGTGGGCGCGGACCTTGGCCAGGGAGTCGGGGCCCGTGATGTCGGCGACCGAGCGGAAGGCGGTGGGCTCGCCGTAGGCACCGGCGGCCTCGCGCCAGCCCTCCGGTTGGACGCCGAGCTGCTTGCCGAGGAGGGCCAGGAAGATCTGGGCCTTCTGCTTGCCGAAGCCGGGAAGGTCGTTGAGGCGCCGCAGCACCTCCTTGCCGCTGTCGACGCCCTCCCACACGGCCGCCGCGTCCCCGTCGTAGTGATCCACGAGGTACTGGCACAGCTGCTGCACCCGCTTCGCCATGGAACCGGGGTACCGGTGCACGGCCGGCTTCTCGGAGAGCAGCGCGGCGAAGGCCTCGGGGTCCCGGGCGGCGATCTCGTACGCGTCCAGGTCGTCGACGCCCATGCGGGTGGCGATGGTGCGCGGGCCCGCGAACGCCCACTCCATGGGCACCTGCTGGTCGAGCAGCATCCCGACGAGCGCGGCGAGCGGGCTGCGGCCGAGCAGTTCGTCGGCGGCGGGCTCCTGGGCGAGGTGGAGGGTGACGTCCATGCGGCTCTTACGGCTCATACGTCGATGATCGCGCCGCGCCGCCGAGGACGCCATGCCGGGCCCCCGCCGCGGCGGCGCCACGATCGGGCCCCACCGCGTCGCATGGGCCCGCCGTCCCGGGTAACCCTGACGTCATGACTGCCACGACACCCGCCCCGTACGATCTCGCGGCCCTCGCCGACGAGCACCTGACGGCCGCCCGCAAGGCCGAGCACGGGCGCAGCGCGGAACTCCTGGTCAAGGAGGACCCGCTGCTGCGCCAGAGCGTCATCGCGCTGACCGAGGGCAGCAATCTGGAGGAGCACAACGCCCCGCCCGCCGCCACCCTCCAGGTGCTGCGCGGCCGCGTCCGCCTCACCGCGGTCTCCGGCGACGTCACCCTCGCGCAGGGCCAGCTGCACCCGATCCCGCAGGAACGGCACGGGCTCGTCGCGCTGACGGACGCCGCCGTCCTGTTGACGGCGGTCACCGCGTGACCTGATCGTGTTTCCGTCGCTTCCGCGGGAACTGCGCTAAGGAGTGCGGGCATGCCGTCGTACCAGGAAGTCTTCCGAGCGAGCACCGACGACCCCGAGGGCTTCTGGCTCGCGGCGGCCGGCGCGATCGACTGGGACACGCCGCCGACCCGCGCCCTGGACTCCTCGCGGGCGCCCTTCCACCGCTGGTTCCCCGACGGCACGCTCAACGTCTGCCACAACGCCCTCGACCGGCACGTCGCGGCCGGCCGCGGAGCCCAGCCCGCACTCGTGTACGACTCGCCGGTGACCGACACCACGCGCACGTACGCCTACGAGGAGCTGACCGAACTGGTCGCGACCTTCGCGGGCGTGCTGACCGGGCTCGGCGTGACCCGCGGCGACCGGGTCGTCATCTACATGCCGATGGTCCCGGAGGCCGTCGTCGCGATGCTCGCCTGCGCGCGGATCGGAGCGGTGCACTCGGTCGTCTTCGGCGGATTCGCCGCGAACGAGCTGGCGGTCCGCATCGACGACGCCGCACCGAAGGTCGTCGTCTCGGCGTCCTGCGGCATCGAGGGCTCCCGCGTCGTCCCCTACAAGCCGCTCCTCGACCAGGCGATCGACCTGTCGACGCACAAGCCGGACGCCTGCGTGGTCCTCCAACGCCCCGAAGGGCCGGGCGAACTGACGCCGGACCGGGACTTCGACTGGTCGGACGCGATGCGCGCCGCGAGCCCCGCCCCGTGCGTCCCCATGGCGGCGACGGACCCCCTGTACGTCCTCTACACCTCGGGGACGACCGGAAAGCCCAAGGGTGTCGTCCGCGACTGCGGCGGCTACGCGGTGGCCCTGCGCTGGTCCATGGAGGCCGTGTACGACGTGGGCCCCGGCGAGACCATGTTCACCGCGTCCGACGTCGGCTGGGTCGTCGGCCACTCGTACATCGTCTACGCCCCGCTCCTCGCCGGCGCCACGACCGTCCTCTACGAGGGGAAGCCCGTCGGCACCCCGGACGCGGGCCAGTTCTGGCGGGTGGCGGCGGAGTACGGCGTGAAGACGCTGTTCACGGCGCCGACGGCGTTCCGCGCCATCAAGAAGGTCGACCCGGAAGGCGCGTTCACGCGCGCGTACGACCTCAGCGGCCTGAAGTACCTCTTCCTCGCGGGGGAGCGGCTCGACCCGGAGACGTACCACTGGGCGAGCCAGCTGCTCGGCATCCCGGTGATCGACCACTGGTGGCAGACCGAGACCGGCTGGCCGATCGTGGCGAACCCGGTGGGCATCGAGGCCGCTCCGGTGAAGGCGGGCTCCCCGACGTTCCCGCTGCCGGGATGGGACGTGCGCGTTGTGAACGGTGACGGGAAGCCGGTGCCGCCCGGCGAGGACGGCGCGATCGTGGTGCGCCTCCCCATGCCGCCCGGTTCGCTCCCCACCCTCTGGAACGACGACGAGCGCTTCGTCTCCTCGTACCTCTCCGCCTTCGACGGCTACTACCTGACCGGCGACGGCGGACACATCGACGAGGACGGCTACGTGTTCGTGATGGGCCGGACCGACGACGTCATCAACGTCGCGGGCCATCGCCTCTCCACTGGCGGCATGGAGGAGGTTCTCGCCTCGCACCCCGATGTGGCGGAGTGCGCGGTGATCGGCGTCGCTGACTCCCTCAAGGGCCAGGTCCCCCGCGGCTTCGTGGTCCTCAAGTCGGGCGTCGACTCCGACCCGGCGGTGGTCGAGGCGGAACTCGTGCAGCTCGTACGGGACCGGATCGGCGCCGTGGCGTCCCTGAAGGACGTCGCCGTGGTGGCGGCGCTGCCCAAGACCCGCTCCGGCAAGATCCTGCGCCGCACCATGCGCGGCATTGCCGACGGCCTGGACGAACCAGTGCCGTCGACGGTGGACGACGTGTCGGTCCTGGACGCGCTGCGCCCGGTCCTCACGCGGGGCTCAGCGGGTGGCGCCCAGCATTGAGCGGATCGCGACGCGGTCCAGGCTCGTCAGGGCGCGCACCAGCAGCGGCGTCAGGAAGACGAGCAGGAACCCGATCGCCGAGACCGCGGCGACCTGCGCGGGCGACTCCACGTAGTACGCGTGGTGCACGCCCGCGTCGGTCGTGAAGTCGTAGATCCGGTAGCCGGGCCAGTCCAGGTAGCGGTGGAACACCCACGAGTAGGTGGGGAACAGCGCGACGACCCAGCCGGTGACCCAGAACGTGACGGTCACCACGAACGTCAGGACGCGCCACGGAAACATCACCACCTGGAAGAGCAGCGCCTTCCACCCGGCGCCGTCCGCGAGCCGCCCGCGCAGCCCGGCGGCGGGCGCGGCCGGCGCCGCCACATCCATCCCGAGCAGCGCACGCGCCCGCCCCCGCTCGCCCGCCGCGAGCCCGCGCGCCCCGCCCAGCGCGCCCGCGAGCACCGGAAGACCGACCCACACGACGAGCGTGCTCACACCGAGGCAGAACATCGTCACGGCGAACACGAACCCGGCGATCGCGACGGGCAGCGACGTCAGCGCGTGCCCGATCTCCCCATACGTGACACGGGAGAACGGAGCCCGCCAGAACCCGGGCCGCCGCACCGGCTTCGCGTACTCCGGGTACGAGACGCCGGCACGCACGGAGGAATCAGAGAACAAGCTGGTCGAGGTCATGCCACAACCCTCCCGATTCCCGGCCTCGCGGGACATGGGGCTGCGGGGTGTCTTGGGGGTGGGGTTTTCCCCAGGAAGCCGACCGGGCCCGCCGGACGACGACATCGACCACGACAACGAACAACGACAAAGGCCCGGACCGATCACTCGGTCCGGGCCTTCTGCCTGCGGAGGATACGAGATTCGAACTCGTGAGGGGTTGCCCCCAACACGCTTTCCAAGCGTGCGCCCTAGGCCTCTAGGCGAATCCTCCGCTGGAGACATTACATGACCGGAAGGAGTGCTCGCGAACTCGATCCCCTCGGTCGGATCGATGATCGGATCGGTGTGGGGAGCGAGGGCCGGAGCAGGTGGTTTCGGGCCGTCCCGAGCATGTACTCTGGGCGCAGCCCCTCACGTGGCGCTATCTGACTGAACTCCCCCAGGGCCGGAAGGCAGCAAGGGTAGGTCGGCTCTGGCGGGTGCGTGGGGGGCGTTTACGTTTCCGGGGCGGGGCGCGCATACCCGTGGGCGGGTCCGGTTGTCAGTGGGCGCCTATAACCTCGTATGCGTGTCGTCTCTCGCGCTCTACCGCCGCTACCGCCCGGAGTCGTTCGCCGAGGTCATCGGGCAGGAACATGTGACCGACCCGCTGCAGCAGGCGCTGCGGAACAACCGGGTCAATCACGCGTACCTGTTCTCGGGCCCGCGCGGCTGCGGCAAGACGACCAGCGCGCGCATCCTGGCCCGCTGTCTCAACTGTGAGCAAGGTCCCACCCCGAACCCGTGCGGGGAGTGCCAGTCGTGCCGCGACCTCGCGAGGAACGGGCCGGGGTCGATCGACGTCATCGAGATCGACGCCGCTTCGCACGGTGGTGTCGACGACGCGCGCGATCTGCGCGAGAAGGCCTTCTTCGGGCCCGCCAGCAGCCGCTACAAGATCTACATCATCGACGAGGCGCACATGGTCACCTCGGCGGGGTTCAACGCCCTGCTGAAGGTGGTCGAGGAGCCGCCCGAGCACCTCAAGTTCATCTTCGCCACGACCGAGCCCGAGAAGGTCATCGGGACGATCCGGTCCCGTACGCACCACTACCCGTTCCGGCTCGTGCCGCCGGGGACGCTGCGCGACTACCTGGGCGAGGTGTGCGCCAAGGAGGACATGGCCGTCGAGGAGGGCGTGCTGCCCCTCGTCGTGCGGGCGGGCGCAGGTTCGGTGCGTGACTCCATGTCGGTCATGGACCAGCTCCTCGCCGGCGCAGGCGAGGACGGTGTGACGTATGCCATGGCGACCGGTCTGCTCGGGTACACCGACGGCTCGCTGCTCGACTCGGTCGTCGAGGCGTTCGCCACGGGTGACGGCGGCGCCGCCTTCGAGGTCGTGGACCGCGTCATCGAGGGGGGCAACGACCCGCGGCGGTTCGTGGCCGACCTCCTCGAGCGGCTGCGGGACCTGGTGATCCTGGCCGCCGTTCCGGACGCGGCGGACAAGGGGCTCATCGACGCTCCGGCCGACGTCGTGGAGCGGATGCAGGCGCAGGCCTCCACGTTCGGCGCGGCCGAGCTGAGCCGCGCCGCGGACCTCGTCAACGAGGGACTGACCGAGATGCGTGGGGCCAACGCCCCGAGGCTTCAGCTCGAGCTGATCTGCGCGCGCGTGCTGCTGCCCGCCGCGTACGACGACGAGCGTTCGGTCATGGCCCGCCTCGACCGCATCGAGCGCGGCGGCGTCTTCACCCCGGCCGGGCAGGGGGGCGCGCCTCCCATGGCGTACGTTCCCGGGCCCGACGCGCACGCGGCCCCGCAGCCGACCGTGGAGCCCGGCGGTGGTCCCGCCGCCGCGCGGGCCGCGGTGCGTGGTGGGGGAGCGAACGCCGGTCCCGCGCAGGCCCCCGCGGCCCCGCAGGCTCCCCCGGCTCCGGTGGTCCCGCAGGCCCAGGCCCCCGCGCCCGCTCCCGCCCCGGCCCCCGCTCCCGAGGCCCAGCCGCAGCAGCCCGCCCCCGCGGCGCCCGCTTCCCCCGGCTCCTGGCCCACCGCGACCCCGGCCGGAGGCGGCGGCACTGCCGGAGGCGGTCGCAGGCCCGGCGGATGGCCCACGGCCGCGGCGGCCGGTTCAGGGCAGTCGCCCGCCCCGTCGCCCGCCCCCGCCCCGCAGGCGCAGACCCCGCAGCAGTCGAGCCCGGCACCGGCGCCCGCCGCACCGGCACCGGCCCCGGTCGGCGGCCCCGACCCCCGCACGCTGTGGCCGAACATCCTGGAGGCGGTGAAGAACAAGCGCCGCTTCACCTGGATCCTGCTCAGTCAGAACGCGCAGGTGACGGGCTTCGACGGCACCACCCTCCAGCTCGGCTTCGTCAACGCGGGAGCGCGCGACAACTTCGCGAGCAGCGGCAGCGAGGACGTCCTGAAGGCGGCCCTCGCCGAGCAGTTCAACGTGCACTGGAAGATCGACGCGGTCGTCGACGCCTCCGGCGGCGGTGGCGGCGGCGCGCCCGCGCCCGGCGGATACGGGGGCGGAGGCTACGGCGGCGGAGGCGGCTACGGCGGTGGCGGCGGTGGCTACGCGCCCGCCCCCGCTCCTGCCCCGGCGCCCGCGCCCCCGGCCCAGTCCGCACCGGCCGCGCCGTCCGCCCCGTCCACGTCCTCGGCCCCGCCGAGCCCGGACCCCACCCCGGCCCCCGCGCCCCCGGAACCGCCCCGCCGCTCGGTGTCGGTCGAGGACGACATCCCGGAGGACGACGACCCGGACCTGGACGAGAACGCGCTGTCGGGCCACGACCTGATCGTCCGTGAACTGGGCGCGACGGTCGTCGACGAGTTCATGAACGAGTAGCGGCCACCGCCGCGCGTACGCGGGCGACGGCGACGGGTCTGGGCGACGGGGCTGGGCGACCGGTCTGGGCGACGGGCCTGGAGGAACGCACAAGCCCTGCCCCGGCCCGCCTTGGGTGGCCCGTACAAGACCACCCCGGCCGTGCGGATAGGCTGACCGGCGTGAAGGTCCTCGTCATCGGCAGCGGCGCCCGCGAACACGCCCTGTGCCGCTCAATGTCCCTCGACCCCGACGTCACCGCCCTGCACTGCGCTCCCGGCAACGCAGGCATCGCCGAGGTCGCCGAGCTGCACGCGGTCGACGCCCTCGACGGCGCCGCGGTCACCGCCCTGGCCCGGGAGCTGGAGGCCGACCTCGTCGTCGTCGGGCCCGAGGCGCCGCTGGTCGCCGGTGTCGCCGACGCGGTCCGCGCCGCCGGCATCCCCGTCTTCGGCCCGTCCGGCGAGGCCGCCCAGCTGGAGGGCTCCAAGGCGTTCGCCAAGGACGTCATGGCCGGCGCGGGCGTCCCCACGGCCCGCTCCTACGTCTGCACGAACGCCGCGGAGATCGACGCCGCGCTCGACGCGTTCGGCGCCCCGTACGTCGTGAAGGACGACGGCCTCGCCGCGGGCAAGGGCGTCGTCGTGACCGACGACGTCGAGCAGGCCCGCGCCCACGCGAACGCGTGCGAGCGCGTCGTCATCGAGGAGTTCCTCGACGGCCCCGAGGTCTCGCTCTTCGCGATCACCGACGGCACCACCGTCGTGCCGCTCCAGCCCGCCCAGGACTTCAAGCGGGCGCTCGACGACGACAAGGGCCCCAACACCGGCGGCATGGGCGCCTACTCGCCGCTGCCGTGGGCCGACCCCAAGCTGGTCCAGGAAGTCCTCGACACGGTGCTCCAGCCGACCGTCGACGAGATGGCGCGGCGCGGCACCCCGTTCTCCGGGCTGCTCTACGCCGGTCTCGCGATCACCAGCCGCGGCGTCCGCGTCATCGAGTTCAACGCCCGCTTCGGCGACCCCGAGACGCAGGTCGTGCTCGCCCGCCTGAAGACGCCGCTCACCGGCGTCCTGCTCGCGGCGGCCAACGGCACGCTGGCCGACCTGGAGCCGCTGCGCTGGAGCGACGACGCGGCCGTCACCGTCGTCGTCGCCTCGCACAACTACCCCGGCGCCCCGCGCACCGGCGACCCGATCACCGGTCTCGACGAGGTGGCCGCCCAGGATGCCCCGCACGCGTACGTGCTGCACGCCGGCACCAAGCGCGACGGCGACGCGGTCCTCAGCGCGGGCGGCCGCGTGCTGTCCGTCACCGCGGTCGGCGGCGACCTGACGCAGGCCCGCGAGCGCGCCTACGCCGCCGTGGACCGCATCGGCCTCGACGGCTCGCAGCACCGCACGGACATCGCCGCGAAGGCCGCCGCCGGGCACTGACGCAGACCGGTTCCGGGCGGGCCACACCCTCGCCTGCCCGGCGCCGGATGTCACCTACCTCTGCCCAAAGCCATTCCATCGAGTGACCGCTGGCCCAACCGGCTGACGAGGCCGGAAGCCCCAACTAGGGTGCGGCGCACGGAGTTACGGCACCCGCGCGATCCGCGCAGAACCAGACGGACCACCGGCATTGCGATGTCAGTGGCGGGTGCCATTGTGGGGGAGTGAGCAACGCCACCAGAGCTCTGCCGTGGGTTCCGGCCTCCGGTTGGGCAAGAGGCATGGGCAGCAGGGGGTGACATCGGTCGTGTCCGGTATGGGTGTGGAGATGGGTGCGCGGACCGCGCGCGCCCGGGCCCTCGCCGTGCTGCGCATCCGCAGCAGGGCGACGGCTCTCGCGCTGCTGCCCGCGGCCGCCTCCGTGGTGCTGCTCGCCGGCGGTGCCACAGGACATCTGACGGGCGGTGGCTGGGACGTCGCGCGCGTCGTCGTGAGCGCGGTCGCCGTCGTCGTCCTGCTCGCGGCCGCGGTCGTGGCCCTCGTCGTGGCGCGCGCCCGCCCGGCCGTGAGTCCCACGGTCCCGATCGCCGAGAAGTCCGCCCCCGACCTGTACCGGATGGTGCGCGACCTGGCCGACCGCCTGGAGGTCCCGGCGCCCTCGGCGATAGCGCTCACCCCGGACTGCGACAGCTGGCTCGAGGACCGTACGCATCCGGCGCACGGCCCGCCCGCGCCCCTCGGCGGCGACCCGAAGGCTCCCGCCGCGCCCGTCCTCGTCATCGGCTCCCCGTTCCTGTGGTGGATGCGGGTGGGCGAGCTGCGTGCCGTGCTCGCCCCGGTCGTCGCCGGCACGGGACCCTCGGCGCACCCCGACATAGCGGCGGCCCGGCGCTTCATCCGCGGCCTGGACGCCGCGGTGGCGGTCTCCTCGTCGGGCAGCCGCGGCCCGCTGGCCCGCGCGGTGCTCGGCGGCGTCGGCAAGGTCGCCAGGCTGCTGCTCACCGGGTGCCGGGTGCACGCCGCCGAGATGGAGCGCGGAGTGGCCGCGGCGGCGGCCGAGCGCGCCCAGGCGGTGGACTACGGGCTGCGGATCGTCGCCCAGGAGCAGGTCGGGCTCGCGTACGCGGGCTGGGACCGGCTGCTCACCCGGGTCGCGCTGCCGGCCTGGCGGATGGGCCGCTGGCCGGCCCGGCTCGACGCGGGGGTGGTCGCGGCGCTGACCGAGCTGTCCCGGCGCGATCGCCTCGCCGCGCAGGACGGTTCCTTCGCTTCGCGGCTCGGCGAGCGTCCCGCGTGCGATCTGCTCGAGGAGCCGGGGACGGTGGACGAGGCGGCGTCCCTGCTGGCCGCGCGCCTCTTCCACGGCGGTCCGGCGGAGCGGGGGCCGGACTGGGCGCCGGTGGACTGGCAGGAGTATCCGGACGAGGTGGTGGACCGGAAGTGGCGCCTCGATGCGGCGAGGTTGCATCGGGTCCTGGACGCGTTGGGCGTCCACGCCCCGTCTGAGCGGTCCGACGGGCCCACGCTTTCCCGAGTCCTCGACCACCTGGCCGTTCCCACGACACGGGGCTCCGCCCCGGACCCCGCTGCTCAATCGCCGCAGGGGCTTGAATGTGCCGGACCGGACGATGCCGTGCCCGATCTTGGCGACCCGCACGACGACCGTGACGCCCCCCGACTCGACGCGCTCTCCGGGGCCCTCGCCGCCGAAGTGGCTCGGGAGGAGCAGGCGCGGCCGGTGGCCGCGGGGCCGCCCGCGGGGCAGGGGAGTCCGGACGGGGCGTTGTGGGACGAAGGGGCGCTGCCCCTGTTCCCGCTGCAACCGCCGCGCAGCGGCAGGGAGTTGCTGGCCGACCACGTCACGGCGATGGTCTGCTGCGCCGCCGTGGACACCGCCGGCGCGACACCCGGCCTCGACTGGCTGGACGGCCCCTCGCTCCTGGTCGACGGGGAGCGCGCCGCCGATCTGTCGCCCCGCGTGCTGAGCCTCGTCGAGGACGGCGACGCGGAGCCGCTCAAGGACTGGCTGTCCCGGCAGGGCGTCCGCGCCGAGAAGCCGGTGCGCCTGGTCTGAGCCCGAGCGGCCCTCAGCAGGCCCCACCGCGCCTCACCCATCACGCCCAACTCCGGGAAACCCGGAGGGAACCGTTCCACTCTCGTCAATTCACGACGAACGGTGACGGAGTGCGTGCGTAATGTGATGTGCTTGGACCGGTCACGGACGTGAGGCCGTGCGCGAGGGTTCGGGGGAGCGAGGGAGGGGAGCCGGCATGTCGGACAGGGCGGGGAAGCCGAAGGACCTGGCGAGCAAGGACATCCCCGCGCCCCGCGCGCACACGCCCCGCTGGGAGTCGGGCGCGCTGGCACACGGCGTCACGGACCCGTTCGGACAGGGACCGCTCCCGTGGCTGCGCGGAAGCGAGCACTATTTCGACGACACCGGTCATGTCGTCCCCTGGTACGTCGACCACGCGTCACGGCCCGGCGCGCCCGACGTCCCGGCCCCCCGCACCAGCGGCCCCCGCACCGCCGACGACGTGCACCGCCAGATCAAGGGCTTCACGTCGAGCGGCGCGGTCTCCCCCGGCGAGGCGATCGACTTCCACATCACCGTGGACCCGCCCCAGCAGTTCAGCGTGGACGTCTACCGCATCGGGCACTACGGCGGCGACGGCGCCCGCAAGATCACCACCAGCCCGCGCCTCTCCGGCATCGTCCAGCCGCCCCCGCTGACCGCGGACCGCACGGTCTCCTGCCACCACTGGTGGCTGTCGTGGCGGCTCCAGATCCCCTCGTACTGGAACGTCGGCGCGTACGTCGCCGTGCTCACGACGCAGGACGGGTACCGCTCGCACATCCCCTTCACGGTCCGCGACTCCGAGCCCGCCGACCTGCTGCTCCTGCTCCCGGACATCACCTGGCAGGCGTACAACCTGTATCCGGAGGACGGGCGGACCGGCGCGAGCCTGTACCACGCGTGGGACGAGGACGGCCGGCTGCTCGGCGAGAGCGAGGCCGCGATCACGGTCTCCTTCGACCGCCCGTACGCGGGCGCGGGCCTGCCCCTGCACGTCGGGCACGCCTACGACTTCATCCGCTGGGCGGAGCGGTACGGGTACGACCTCGCGTACGCCGACGCCCGCGACCTGCACGCCGGCCGCATCGACCCGACGCGCTACCGGGGCCTGGTCTTCCCGGGACACGACGAGTACTGGTCGGCGAACATGCGCCGCACGACCGAGCTGGCCAGGGAGAACGGGACGTCGCTCGTCTTCCTCTCCGCCAACACCATGTACTGGCAGGTGGAGTTGGGGCCCTCGCCCTCCGGCGTCCCGGACCGGCTGCTCACCTGCCGCAAGCGCAGAGGGCCGGGGAAGCCGACGCTGTGGCGGGAGATCGACAAGCCGGAGCAGCAGCTGCTCGGCATCCAGTACGCGGGCCGGGTCCCCGATCCGCACCCGCTGATCGTGCGCAACGCGGACCACTGGCTGTGGGAGGCGACCGGGGCGCACGAGGGGGACGAGATAGAGGGCCTGGTCGCCGGCGAGGCCGACCGCTACTTCCCGCGGACGTCCCTGCCCGAGCACCAGGACCGCATCCTGCTGGCCCACTCCCCGTACCGCGACAGCGACAAGGCCCGCAGACACCAGGAGACATCGTTGTACCGCTCGCCGTCCGGAGCGCTGGTCTTCGCGTCCGGGACGTTCGCCTGGTCCCCCGCCCTCGACCGCCCCGGCCACGTCGATCCCCGCATCCAGCGGGCGACGGCGAACCTCCTGGACCGCATCTGCAAACGGGACTGAGGAGACGGACCCCACACCCCGCGGCGGCACCCGTGGCCGGAACCCGCCCCCGTGTGCGGGAGAATCGGGGTACTCGTACAGAACCACGGGGAGGAACCGTGTCCGGATTCGTCGAAAAGCCCGAGCCTGTTCAGGTGCCGGGCCTGGTGCATCTCCACACCGGCAAGGTGCGGGACCTGTACCGGAACGAGGCGGGGGACCTCGTCATGGTCGCCACCGACCGCATCTCCGCCTACGACTGGGTGCTGCCCACGCCGATCCCGGACAAGGGCCGGGTCCTCACCCAGCTGTCCCTGTGGTGGTTCGACCAGCTCCAGGACCTGATCCCGAACCATGTGATCTCGCAGGAGCTGCCCGAGGGCGCCCCCGCCGACTGGGCGGGCCGCACGCTCGTCTGCAAGAGCCTCGACATGGTCCCCGTCGAGGCGGTGGCCCGCGGCTACCTCACCGGCTCCGGGCTCGTCGAGTACAACGAGTCGCGCACCGTCTGCGGCCTCGCCCTCCCCGACGGCCTGGCGGACGGCTCCGAGCTGCCCGCGCCGATCTTCACGCCCGCCACGAAGGCCGAGGTCGGCGAGCACGACGAGAACGTGAGCTACGAGGAGGTGGCGCGCCAGGTCGGCGCCGACACGGCCGCCCAGCTCCGCCAGTCCACGCTCGCCGTCTACAGCAGGGCCCGCGACATCGCGCGCGAGCGCGGCATCATCCTGGCCGACACCAAGTTCGAGTTCGGCTTCGACAAGGACGGGACGCTGATCCTCGCCGACGAGGTGCTGACGCCGGACTCCTCGCGCTTCTGGCCCGCCGACCAGTGGCAGCCGGGCCGCGCGCAGCCGTCGTACGACAAGCAGTTCGTGCGGGACTGGCTGACGTCGCCGGACTCCGGCTGGGACCGCAAGAGCGAGCAGCCGCCGCCGGCGCTCCCGGACGAGGTCGTCACCGCGACCCGCGCCAAGTACATCGAGGCGTACGAGCTGCTGACCGGGACCGCCTGGTCGTAACGGAGAAGGCCCCCGGTCCGAGGACCGGGGGCCTTTCCCTTGTGGAGCGAACGACGAGGTTCGAACTCGCGACCTCAACCTTGGCAAGGTTGCGCTCTACCAACTGAGCTACGTTCGCAAGCGCCGCTCTCGCGGTGCCGCTGCGCCGTGGCGCGACGCCAACTATACCCAACCTCGCTCGCGTGCGAGACGCACCGCCGCGTGCCGGTTCTCCACGCCGAGCTTCGAGACGGCCGACGAGAGGTAGTTCCGGACCGTCCCCTGGGACAGCGCGGCCCGCTCGGCGATCTCCGACACGGGCGCACCGTCGGCCGCGAACTCGAGGACCTCGGCCTCGCGCGCGGTCAGCGGCGAGTCCCCCGCGGAGATCGCGTCGGCCGCCAACTCCGGGTCCACATAACGGTTTCCGGCGTGCACGGTGCGGATGATCTCGGCGAGCCGCTGCGCGCTCACGGTCTTCGGTACGAAGCCGCGCACGCCCGCCGCGAGGGCCCGTTTCAGGTGGCCGGGGCGGCCGTGACTGGTCACGATCATGGTGCGGCAGTCGGGCAGTTCGTCGCGGATCGATGTGGCCACACTCACACCGTCGGCGCCGGGCATCTGCAGATCGAGCACGGCGACGTCCGGCGCGTGGGCGCGTGCCATGGCGAGCGCCTCGGGACCGCTGGCGGCCTCGGCGACGACCGCGAGATCGTCCTCGAGCGCGAGCAGCGCGGCCAGCGCGCCCCGGATGAGGTGCTCGTCGTCGGCGAGCAGCACCCGCACACTCATCGCGCGGACTCCTCGACCCGGTCCTGCCGTCCCTGCCGCTCCTGCCGTGCCGCGTGCGTCAACGGTACGGAGGCGACCACCCGGAACGACTCGTCCCCCGCCGCCCCGGCCTCCAACACCCCGCCCACCGCGGCCAACCGCTCCCGCAGCCCCGCGAGCCCGGACCCCGTACCCGTCCCTGAGCCCTGCGCGGAGCGCTTCACCCCGTCGTTCTCCACCGTCAGCACGACGACATCCTCCTCGGTCACCAGCTCCACCCGGCAGGCCTTCGCCTCGCCGTGCCGCAGCACGTTCGTCGTGGCCTCCCGCACCACCCAGCCGAGCGCGGACTGGGTCTCGCCCGGCAGTCCGGCCGCGGATCCGGAGACCGTGCAGGCGATCCCAGCGGCGCTCAACACGCCCTGCGCCCCGGCGAGTTCCACGCCGAGATCGATCTCGCGGTAGCCGCGCACGACCTCCCGTACCTCCTTCTGCGACTCCTGTGCGATCCGCTGCACCTCGATCATCTGCGCCACGGCGTCCTCGGTCCTGCCGCGCCGCGCCAGCTGCACCGCCAGCTCGCTCTTGAGCGCGACGACGGACAGGTTGCGCCCCATCACGTCGTGCAGATCCCGCCCGAACCGCAGCCGCTCCTCGGCGACCGCGAGCCGCGCCTCGGTCTCCCGCGCACGCTCGGAGTCCCACATCACGGAGAGCGACCAGGCGGAGCACCGGAAGGTCAGCAGGGTCAGCACGGTGGACAGGGCCAGCAGAAGGGCCACCACCACGAGGCCGCCGGGCGAGGTCCCGACGACCGCGGCGACCGCGACGCCGACCGCGACGGCGACGGCGGCCCGCCGCAGGTACGCGCGCACCGGCACGGTCAGCGCGTAGGCGCACGCGAACGGCATCGGGGCGAACACCAGCGGCATGGCGATCAGCCCGTCCCGCACGCTGTCGGTGACGGTGAGGGCGACGATGAGCCCGAGTGCCGTGACGGCCAGCGCGGCGCTCGCGACCGTCAGCCGCCGTGGGACCGGCCTGCGGCCCAGGTACTGGTCCAGAGCGCGCAGCGCGTGCCGGTCGCCGACCAGGCACTGCACCAGGTTCACGGCGAGCAGGCAGCCGCCGAGTACGTACGGGACGGTGCTGTGGCGCAGGCTTCCGGCCAGGCCGGAGACCGACCAGGCCAGGAAGAACAGCCAGTTGACGGACCGCAACGTCACCTGGGTCTGCCACTCGACCCGCTCGACCTTGCTCCGCTCGCGCCAGCGAACCCGCACGTCAGCCCCTCTCAGCGCCGCGGTTCCCAGCGGAACCGCTTCTGCACAGCAAACACCGCGACCAGGATCCAGGCCACCGCGATCACGATCGCCTTGACGGTCTCGCCGCCGGTCAGGGTGCCGCTCCAGCCGCCCCGTACGAGGGTGAGCGCCGAGGTCAGCGGCAGCAGCTCGCACACGGCCGCAAGCCGGTCCGGGAAGATCTCCAGCGGCACGACGGCGCCGGAGCCCATCATCGAGACGATCAGCATGGGCATCGCGGCGACCTGGGCGCTCTCCACGCTGCGGCTGAAGACCGTGGTGAAGGCTGCGAGCGCGACGCACAGCGGGATGCCCAAAAGGAGTCCGAGCACGACCAGTTGCGGCGCGTCGGGCGCGCCCGCGTCGAGCGCGATCGCGCACACGACGGCGACCGCCGTGCACTGCACGAGCCCGATCACCACGGACGGCACCGCGGCCCCGCCGAGGATCTCCAGGTCGTGCAGCTCCCCGGTGCGCAGCCGCTTGAGGACGAGCTCCTCGCGCCGGGACGCGTACACGCTCACCAGGGAGCTGTAGACGGCGAACAGCAGCGAGAACGCGATCGCCGAGGAGATCATCACGGTGCCGATGTCGAGGCCGACTCCCTTCAGGGAGCTCCTGTCCACCGACTGGGAGACGCTGAAGGGCAGCACGAGTGGCACGAACACCGCCGTGAACAGCACGCCCTTGCTCCGCCCGATGAGCGTGAACTCGGCACGGGCGAGCGCCTTGAGCCGCCCGGCCGACGTCGTCATCACTGCCGTGTTCGCACTCATACCGCCATCTCCTTCGTCCGCTCCCCGGAAGCGGAGCCCTTCGCGTCCTGCGCGATCCGCAGGAACGCCTCCTCCAGCGACGCGCCCCGCACGTCGAGCCGGCGCAGTTCGACGCCCGCGTCCCTGGCCCACACGAGAAGACCGGTGGCGGCCCGCTGCAGCTCCTCCGTGCGCAGCCGGACGAGGCGCCCTTCGGTCTCGTGCGCGTCGACGCCGAGCGGGCCGAGCGGCGGCAGGTCGCCGACGAAGTACCCGTCGGGCAGCTCGAAGGAGATGTGCGAGGGCTGCGCCGCGACGACCTCGTCGACGCGGCCCTCGGCGGCGATCCGCCCCTCGTGCAGGATCGCGAGCCGGTCGGCCAGCTCCTCGGCCTCTTCGAGGTAGTGCGTGGTGAGCAGCACGGTGGTGCCCTCGGCGCGCAGCCCGCGCACCAACTCCCAGGTGTCGCGGCGCCCTTCGGCGTCGAGTCCGGTGGTCGGCTCGTCGAGGAAGAGCACTTCGGGCCGGCCGAGCAGGGCGAGCGCGAGGTCGAGCCGCCGCTTCTCGCCGCCGGACAGCTGCTTGACGCGGACCTTTCCGCGCTTGGCGAGCCCGACCGCCTCCAGGGCCTCGCCGATCGGCCGGGCGCCGCTGGTGCAGCCCGCCCACATCCGGACGGTCTCGGTGACGGTCAGCTCGCTGGGGAAGCCGCCGTCCTGGAGCATCACCCCGATCCGGGGGCGCACCAGGTCCCGCTCGGCGTACGGGTCGTGGCCGAGGACCCGGACGGCGCCGCCGGCGGGGGCCGCGAGCCCTTCGATGACCTCGACGGTGGAGGTCTTTCCCGCGCCGTTCGTGCCGAGGAGGGCGAAGAGTTCGCCGCGGCCCACGGAGAAGGTGACTCCGCGCACCGCCTCGAAGGAGCCCTTGGTGCCGTCCCCGTACACGCGGCGCAGATCAGTGACGTCGATCACGCGCTCGTTGCTGGTCATGGGTCCAGCCTTCCGCCCGCCGCGGCGGCCCGGCAGTGCGCGCTGTCATCGGCCCGCATGACAAATGTCAGAACGGGCCGGGGAACGACGAAAGCCCGGTCCGTGGGGACCGGGCTCTCGCTCCTGGAGCGAACGACGAGGTTCGAACTCGCGACCTCAACCTTGGCAAGGTTGCGCTCTACCAACTGAGCTACGTTCGCACTGCTTGCATCAGCCTACCGTACTCACCGGAGTGATCGGTACGCGATGCGGAGCGGGTGACAGGAATTGCACACTGCGCCTTCCCCCTGGAAGGGGGATGTTCTGCTACTGAACTACACCCGCATGTACTCCGTGAGGTCCGGCCTTTCGGCCTCGCCCCTCGGCGTGCTCCAGACTTTAGCCGACTGCCCGGGGTGCAGCGCAAGTCCGGTCGCCGAGGGGCGCCGTACGCGGTCGGCGCGGGCTCAGTTGGCCGCGGCGAACGCCTCGTAGACCCTCTTCGGGATGCGGCCGCGGGGCGGGACCTCGAAGTCGTTCGAGCGGGCCCACGCGCGCACGGCGGCCGGGTCGGGGCCGACCTCGGTGCGCTTGTACGCCTTGCCGGTCCTGCTGGACTGCTTGCGGCCCGCCTCCAGGTACGGGGCCAGCGCTTCGCGCAGTTGGTGGGCGTTCGCCTTATTGAGGTCGATCTCGTACGACGAACCGTCGAGACCGAATGCGACCGTTTCCGTCGCTTCCCCGCCGTCGATGTCGTCAAAGAGGGTGACCACGACACGCTGCGCCACGAATATCGGTCCCTTCGTCCAGCACCCCGCTTTGACGTGCGGTGATGCAGACAGTTCTGCTGTTACCAATTCCTTTTTACCCTGTCGGGCATTGCAGTGGGAAGACCAGTTAAAAGTCTCGGTGTGTCTCGCGGGGTGGAAATCCCGAGTCTTTCCCTTAATTTTCCGTGGGGATCTCATGTCGTTGCCATAACGTGATCCGCATCTCGTAGCTTCCTACTGTCTACGCGAGTAGAAAATTTGGGCAGGTACGCTGAACGGACCAGCTCAACCACACACCGGGAGTGCCAGTGGCACGCGTCGTAGTCGACGTCATGCTCAAGCCGGAGATCCTCGACCCCCAGGGCCAGGCGGTGCAGCGCGCGCTGCCGCGCCTCGGTTTCGACGGCATCTCCGACGTACGTCAGGGAAAGCGTTTCGAGCTCGAAGTGGACGGGCCGGTGGATGATGCCGCCCTCGCCCGTATCCAAGAGCTGGCGGAAACCTTCCTCGCCAACACCGTGATCGAAAACTTCACCGTCAAGGTGGAAGAGCCCGCGGTGGGAGCCGAAAAGTGACCGCTCGTATTGGCGTCGTCACCTTTCCCGGTTCCCTGGACGATCGCGACACCCAGCGCGCGATCCGCCTTGCCGGTGCCGAGCCCGTCGCGCTCTGGCACAAGGACAAGGACCTGAAGCAGGTCGACGCCGTCGTCCTGCCGGGCGGTTTCTCCTACGGCGATTACCTGCGGGCGGGCGCCATTTCGCGTTTCTCGCCGGTCATGGGAACGCTGATCGACCAGGCGAAGGCGGGCCTCCCCGTCCTCGGGATCTGCAACGGGTTCCAGGTCCTCACCGAGGCCCACCTGCTCCCCGGCGCGATGCTCGGCAACGACCACCTGCACTTCATCTGCCGCGACCAGAAGCTGCGGGTGGAGAACGCGGACACCGCATGGACCGCCGACTACGAGGCCGGCCAGGAGATCCACATCCCGCTGAAGAACATGGACGGCCGCTACGTCGCCGACGAGCGCACGCTCGACATGTTGGAGGCGGAGGGTCGCGTGGCCTTCCGGTACGTGGCCCGCGGCGAAGCCGCTAATGGATACGGCAACCCGAACGGCTCGCTCCGTGACATCGCGGGCATCACGAACGAGGCGGGCAACGTCGTCGGTCTGATGCCGCACCCGGAGCACGCCGTCGAGCCCCTCATCGGGTCCGGCCGCACCGACGGCCTCCCGTTCTTCACCTCGATCCTCAAGAAGCTGGTCGCCGCCTCATGAGCCTCGACACCGTAGAGAACGCAAGCAAGACTCCCGACGTCGAGCTGCCCTGGGCCGAACTCGGCCTGAAGAAGGACGAGTACGAGCGGGTCGTGGAGATCCTCGGCCGCCGGCCCACCGGCGCCGAGCTCGCCATGTACTCGGTCATGTGGTCCGAGCACTGCTCGTACAAGAGCTCCAAGGTGCACCTGCGCCAGTTCGGCGAGAAGGCCCCGCAGTCCGACGCCCTGCTCGTCGGCATCGGCGAGAACGCCGGTGTGGTCGACGTCGGCAACGGCTACGCCGTGACCTTCAAGGTCGAGTCGCACAACCACCCGTCGTACGTCGAGCCCTACCAGGGCGCGGCCACCGGCGTCGGCGGCATCGTCCGCGACATCATCGCGATGGGCGCCCGCCCGGTCGCGGTCGTGGACCCGCTGCGCATGGGCGCCGCCGACCACCCCGACACCAAGCGCGTGCTCCCGGGTGTCGTCGCCGGCATCGGCGGCTACGGCAACTGCCTGGGCCTGCCGAACATCGGCGGCGAGCTGGTCTTCGACGCCTGCTACCAGGGCAACCCGCTGGTCAACGCCGGTGCCATCGGCGTCATGCGGCACGAGGACATCCACCTCGCGAAGGCGTCCGGCGCGGGCAACAAGGTCATCATGTACGGCGCCCGCACGGGCGGCGACGGCATCGGTGGTGCCTCGATCCTGGCCTCCGAGACCTTCGACGACGCGAAGCCGTCGAAGCGTCCCGCGGTCCAGGTCGGCGACCCGTTCCAGGAGAAGCTCCTCATCGAGTGCACCCTGGAGGCCTTCGCCGAGAAGCTCGTCGTCGGCATCCAGGACCTCGGCGCCGCCGGCATCTCCTGCGCCACCTCCGAGCTGGCGTCCAACGGCTCGGGCGGTATGCGCGTCGAGCTGGACGACGTACCGCTGCGCGACTCGACGCTCTCCCCCGAGGAGATCCTGATGTCGGAGTCGCAGGAGCGCATGTGCGCGGTGGTCGAGCCCGAGAAGGTCGACCGCTTCCTGGAGATCTGCGAGAAGTGGGACGTCATCGCCACCGTCATCGGTGAGGTGACCGACGGCGACCGCCTCGAGATCTTCTGGCACGGCGAGAAGATCGTCGACGTCGACCCGCGCACGGTCGCCCACGACGGCCCGGTCTACGAGCGTCCCTACGCCCGCCCCGAGTGGCAGGACGCGCTCCAGGCCGACGACGCGGGCAAGCTGCCCCGTCCGGCGAACGGCGCCGAGCTGAAGGACCAGGTCCTCAAGCTCGTCTCCTCGCCGAACCAGGCGTCGAAGAAGTGGGTCACCCAGCAGTACGACCACTTCGTGCAGGGCAACACCGTGCTCGCGCAGCCCGAGGACTCGGGCATGATCCGGATCGACGAGGAGACCGGCCTCGGCGTCGCCATCGCGACCGACGGCAACGGCCGCTTCGCGAAGCTCGACCCGTACACGGGCGCGCAGCTCGCCCTCGCGGAGGCGTACCGGAACGTCGCGACGACCGGCGCCAAGCCGCTCGCCGTCTCCGACTGCCTGAACTTCGGTTCGCCCGAGGACCCGGCCGTCATGTGGCAGTTCGCCGAGGCCATCCGCGGTCTCGCCGACGGCTGCCAGCAGCTCGGCACGCCGGTGACCGGCGGCAACGTCTCGCTCTACAACCAGACGGGCGAGGCGGCGATCCACCCGACGCCGGTCGTCGCCGTGCTCGGTGTGATCGACGACATCGCGCGCCGCACCCCGGTCGCCTTCCAGGAAGAGGGCCAGCTCCTCTACCTGCTCGGCGACACCCGCGAGGAGTTCGGCGGCTCGGCCTGGTCGCAGGTGGTCCACGAGCACCTCGGCGGTCTGCCGCCCAAGGTCGACCTGGAGCGCGAGCGGCTGCTCGGCGAGATCCTCATCTCGGCCTCCCGCGACGGCATGATCGACGCCGCGCACGACCTGTCCGACGGCGGTCTGATCCAGGCCGTGGTCGAGTCGGCGCTGCTCGGCGACAAGGGCGCGCGACTGATCGTCCCGGAGGGCCTGGACGCGTTCACGTTCCTGTTCTCCGAGTCGGCGGGCCGCGCGGTCGTCTCCGTGCCGCGCAGCGAGGAGCTCCGCTTCAACGACATGTGCGGCGCGCGGGGCCTCCCCGTCACCCGCATCGGTGTCGTGGACGGCGACTCCGTCGACGTGCAGGGCGAGTTCGCGCTCTCCCTCACCGAGCTGCGTGCCGCGCACGAGGACACGTTCACCGGCATCTTCGGCTGACGAGCAGCACGAACAGCGAGAAGCCCCCGCCCTCTGGGGCGGGGGCTTCCGCCGGTCATAGGCTCCTCCCATGCCACCGGCCAAGAGGAAGCCCCGCACGTACAACCTCGACAAGACCCGCACCGCCGTACTGACCCAGTTCGGCGCCGTGCGCAAGGCGGTCGAGTCGCTCACGCCCGAACAGCTCGCCGCGCCGACCCGGCTCGGCGACTGGACCGTGCGGGAGCTCGCCGCGCACATCACGATGGCGGCCGGCGCCGTCGCCCGCGGGCTCGCAGCGGCCGGCCCCGGAAAGGCCGAACTCCGGCCGCAGGACTGGCCGATGACGTCCGCCCCGTACGCCGAGGACATCGACGCGTACGTGCGCGGGCTCGCGGCCGACCACGACCTGGCGACGCTGTACGCCGAGGCCGCGCAGGGACTCGAGCGCGCCCTCGCCGAGCACGCCGGCGACGCCCTCGTGGCCAACCGCACCGGCCACATGACCCTCGCCGACTACCTGGTCACCCGCACCGTCGAGCTGATCGTCCACACCGACGACCTGAACGCCGCGCTGCCCGGACTCGACATCCCGTACGAACGCCAGGCCCTGGCCGCCTGCACCCGGATCCTCGCCGACGCCCTCGCCACGAAGGCCCCGGGCGCGTCGACCGAGGTCAGGATCCCGCCGTACGCCGTCGTCCAGTGCGTCGAGGGCCCCCGGCACACCCGCGGCACCCCGCCGAACGTCGTCGAGACCGACCCGCTCACCTGGATCCGCCTCGCCACCGGCCGTACGAGCTGGTCGACGGCGGTCGGCGAGGCGCTGGTGAGCGCGAGCGGGGAGCGGGCCGACCTGGCGGGGCTGCTGCCGATCATGGCGTGATGCGGGCGGGCGGTGCGGCCGGCCGGAACCGGAATGCGGCCCACCCCGTCCCATTGCCATGCTCACGCTACGTACAGCTCGCACACGCGCCCTGATCAGTACGGCAGCCCTCCCCGTCGCCGCGCTGGCCACCGTCACCGCCTGCGGGGACCAGAAGGCCGGCTCGATGACCGTCGGCGGGGCGCCCGTCGCCGGCGTCCACTGGACCGTGGAGAGCGTGACGGTGGACGGGCGGACGACCAAGTCGCCGGGCGGCGCCTACCTCGAGTTCGTCTCGGACGAGCGGGTGCGGGGCAACTACGGCTGCAACCACTTCGACGCCGAGGCCGAGGTCACCGGGGACAGCGTCGACCTCGGCAAGGCCAGGCGGACCATGATGCTCTGCGAGGACAAGGGCGTCAGCGCCTTCGAGAAGACCCTGGCGGGCGCCCTCGCCGAGAAGAACACGATCAAGGCCGAGGGCGACAAGCACGACCGCCTCACCCTCACCCGGTCCAACGGCGACACCGTCACCCTCGCCGAACAGCGGGACGCGAAGCTGGTCGGCACCAAGTGGAAGGTCACCGGCCTGACCAGCGACGACGTCAGCAGCTCCGTGCCGAGGGCGGCCCGCGACAGGGCGAGCCTCGTCTTCGACAAGGACGGCCACGTCAGCGCCCGGCTCGGCTGCAACAGCGCCCGCGCCAAGGCCACCGTCAAGGACGGCCACATCACCTTCGGTCCCCTGAACAGCACCCGCATGGGCTGCATCGGGGAGGCCGCGAAGGTCGAGCAGGCGATGCTCAAGGTGCTGAAGGACAAGGCGGGCTACGACATCCGGGGCGACTCGCTCACCCTGAAGAAGCCCGACGGCAGCGGCATCGGCCTCACCGCCGCCGACGGGTGACACGTCAGCCGGACGCGGCGTCTCAGGACGGGTACGGCAGCAGCTCCGCGTCCGTCCGCTCCCACGCCGCCTTCAGCTCTGCCAGCAGCTCCGGCTCGTCGGCCGCACGGTCGGCCTGCTCGCGCCGGTCGGCCGCCAGGTCGAACAGCTGGTCCGTGCCGCCGGTCCCCCGGTAGTACTTCCAGTCGCCGCGCCGCACGGCCCGCTCGCCGCGCACCCGCCAGAACAGCTCGCGCTCCGGCAACCGCTCGCCGCGCAGCAGGTAGCCCGCGAGGCTGGTGCCGTCCAGCGGGTACGCGCGGTCGGGGCGGGCCCCGCCGACCTCCAGGAGCGTCGCGGTCCAGTCGGGGGTGAACACCGGCTCGTGGCTGACCTGCCCGCCGCCGATCCGGGCGGGCCAGCGCACGATCGTCGGGACCCGGATGCCGCCCTCCTGGAGGGACGACTTGTTGCCGGACAGCGGCCAGTTGTACGAGAAGCGCTCGCCGCCGTTGTCCGAGGCGAAGAAGACGAGCGTGTCCTCCTCCTGCCCCGACTCCTTCAGCGCCGCGAGCACCTGCCCGATGGACCGGTCCAGGTCCTGAACCATCTCCGTGTACTTCTCGACCGAACCGCCGTCGTCGTGGAACAGCGCCCGCTTGTCGCCCGCCTCGATCCGCCGTACGACCTCGGCGCTCGCCTCCTCGTCGCCGTCGGCGATCCACGGCCAGTGCGGGGTCGTGAAGTTCAGGTTGAGCAGCCACGGCTTGTCGCCGTGGTCCCGCTTCACGTACTCGCTCGCCCGCTCGGTCACGATCCGCGTGTAGTAGCGCAGGTCCTTGTACTCGGCGTCGCCCTCGTACAGGTCGTACTCGCCGCCGAGGCCCAGCTTCGAGTAGTACTCCAGGGCGCCGCCGAAGTTCCCGAAGAACTCGTCCCAGCCCGACTTCGTCGGCGCGTAGTCCGGCAGATAGCCGCAGTGCCACTTGCCGATCAGGGCCGTCGCGTAGCCGGCGTCGCGCAGCAGCGAGGCGAGCGTCGGGTGGTTCGGGTCGAGCCCGACGGACCGGTCGGCGATCGGCTCGGCGAGACCGCCCTTCGTACGGCCCGGGTAGCGGCCCGTGTAGAGGCTGAAGCGGGTGGGGGAGCAGGTCGCGGAGCCGCTGTAGGCGTCGGTGAACCGGACGCCCTGGCGTGCGAGCCGGTCCAGGTGCGGGGTCCTGATGTGCGGGGCGCCGTACGAGGAGAGGTCCGCCCAGCCGAGGTCGTCGCCCAGGATGAACAGGATGTTGGGGCGCCGCGACCTGCGCCCGGTGGCGGCCTTGAACGGGGTCTCACGGGGCTCGGCCGCCTGCGCGGCGCGGGCCGTGGACCCGACTCCCGCCGCGGCGACGGTGGCGACGGCCGCGCCGCCCAGGGCACGACGGGACAGACGCGGGGCATGCGAAGGCATGGGGTCTCCGGGGTGATGGCCGCCGAGGCGGCATGCGAAGGCACGCGCCTCGACAGGGCGCGCGGATGCGGTGATGCGCGGCTCCGGCACACACGGGCGGGAGCCGTCGGCCCGACGTCGGAGGGACGTCAGGGGCGGCGGGGATCAATCACGCACAGAGACAGATGGCGCTCGCGACACGGACCAGGTCGACGTGGCGGCGCTCCACAAGGGTGACCACGTGGTCACGGAGTGGCTGCATGGCCCGGGACTCTGCCGACAGTGACGTACACCTGTCAACTACTCGTCCGTACTACGGACGCCTCGATGAGTTGAGTCACATCCGCCCCGGTCAACCCGCGTAGCCACGGTCCCCAATTCGGACCACTGGGGGATCACGTCTACACTCGGTGGCGTGCCACGTGGTGACGGTCGACTCAATCACGACCTGCTTCCCGGCGAGAAGGGCCCCCAGGACGCTTGCGGCGTCTTCGGTGTCTGGGCTCCGGGTGAAGAGGTCGCAAAGCTCACGTACTTCGGGCTCTACGCCCTCCAACACCGGGGTCAGGAATCCGCGGGAATCGCGGTCAGCAATGGCTCCCAGATCCTCGTCTTCAAGGACATGGGACTCGTCTCCCAGGTCTTCGACGAAACCTCCCTTGGGTCCCTCCAGGGTCATATCGCGGTCGGTCACGCCCGCTACTCGACCACCGGGGCCTCCGTATGGGAGAACGCCCAGCCGACGTTCCGCGCGACCGCGCACGGTTCGATCGCCCTCGGGCACAACGGCAACCTGGTCAACACGGCGCAGCTCGCCGAGCTGGT
The DNA here is from genome assembly GCF_052245995.1 of Streptomyces sp. SDT5-1. Lineage (NCBI taxonomy): Bacteria > Bacillati > Actinomycetota > Actinomycetes > Kitasatosporales > Streptomycetaceae > Streptomyces > Streptomyces sp. SDT5-1. Next base: position 4,536,263 of record NZ_CM125963.1, read on the forward strand.
CGCCGATCTCCCCAAGGAGAACGGCCGCGCGACCCAGGTCGCGGCCACCAACGACACCGACCTGATCACCGCGCTCCTCGCGGGACAGGTCGACGAGGACGGCAAGCCGCTGACCGTGGAGGAGGCGGCACTCAAGGTGCTGCCCGAGGTCAAGGGCGCCTTCTCGCTCGTCTTCATGGACGAGAACACGCTGTACGCGGGCCGTGACCCGCAGGGCATCCGCCCGCTGGTCCTCGGCCGCCTGGAGCGCGGCTGGGTGGTCGCCTCCGAGACCGCCGCCCTCGACATCTGCGGCGCCAGCTTCGTGCGCGAGATCGAGCCGGGCGAGTTCGTCGCCATCGACGAGAACGGACTGCGAACGTCGCGGTTCGCCGAAGCAAAGCCCAAGGGCTGTGTCTTCGAGTACGTCTACCTGGCCCGCCCCGACACCGACATCGCGGGTCGGAACGTGTACCTCTCCCGCGTGGAGATGGGCCGCAGGCTCGCCAAGGAAGCTCCGGTCGAGGCCGATCTCGTCATAGCCACGCCGGAGTCGGGAACGCCGGCCGCGATCGGCTACGCCGAGGCCTCCGGCATCCCGTTCGGAAACGGACTGGTGAAGAACGCCTATGTGGGCCGCACCTTCATCCAGCCCTCCCAGACGATCCGCCAGCTCGGCATCCGTCTGAAGCTGAACCCGCTCAAGGAAGTCATCAAGGGCAAGCGGCTGGTCGTCGTCGACGACTCGATCGTGCGCGGCAACACCCAGCGCGCCCTGGTCCGCATGCTCCGCGAGGCCGGCGCGGCCGAGATCCACGTCCGGATCTCCTCCCCGCCCATCAAGTGGCCCTGCTTCTTCGGCATCGACTTCGCGACCCGCGCGGAGCTCATCGCCAACGGCATGACGGTGGACGAGATCGGCACCTCGCTCGGGGTGGACTCGCTCTCGTACATCTCCATCGACGGCATGATCGAGGCGACCACCATCGCCAAGCCGAACCTCTGCCGGGCCTGCTTCGACGGCGAGTACCCGATGGAGCTGCCCGACCCCGAGCTCCTCGGCAAGCAGCTCCTGGAGACGGAGCTGGCCGCAGGTCCCGCGTCCACCGCCGCGTCCGACGCGATCCGTCGCCCGTAGCCCACGCGGACCCCCGTAGTAACGACACGAAAGTTCTCAACACCCATGTCTGAGACCACCGGTGCCAGCTATGCCTCTGCAGGCGTCGACATCGAAGCCGGCGACCGCGCAGTAGAGCTGATGAAGGAGTGGGTGAAGAAGACGCAGCGCCCCGAGGTCCTCGGCGGCCTCGGCGGCTTCGCCGGACTCTTCGACGCCTCCGCGCTGAAGAAGTACGAGCGCCCGCTGCTGGCCTCCGCGACCGACGGCGTCGGCACGAAGGTCGACATCGCCCGTCAGCTGGGCCGCTACGACACGATCGGCCACGACCTCGTCGCGATGGTCATGGACGACATCGTGGTGTGCGGGGCCGAGCCGCTCTTCATGACCGACTACATCTGCGTGGGCAAGGTCCACCCGGAGCGGGTCGCCGGCATCGTGAAGGGCATCGCCGAGGGCTGCGTCCTCGCGGGCTGCGCCCTCGTGGGCGGCGAGACGGCGGAGCACCCGGGCCTGCTGGGTCCGGACGACTTCGACGTCGCGGGTGCCGGGACGGGTGTCGTGGAGCGTGACGAGCTGCTGGGTCCCGATCGCATCCGCACGGGTGACGCGGTGATCGCGATGGCCTCGTCGGGTCTTCACTCGAACGGGTACTCGCTGGTCCGCCACGTCCTCCTGGAGCGCGCGGGGATGGACCTGGGCGAGCACGTCGAGGCGCTGGGCCGCACGCTCGGCGAGGAGCTCCTGGAGCCGACGAAGATCTACTCCCTGGACTGCCTGGCGCTCATGCGCACCACCGAGGTGCACGCGTTCAGCCACATCACGGGCGGCGGCCTCGCGGCCAACCTCGCCCGGGTGATCCCGGACGGACTGCACGCCACGGTCGACCGCTCCACCTGGACCCCGGACCCGATCTTCGGCCTGGTCGGCGAGAAGGGGCAGGTCGAGCGCCTGGAGCTGGAGAAGACGCTGAACATGGGCGTCGGCATGATGGCGATCGTGCCGCAGGAGTCGGTGGAGGTCGCCCTCGCGACGCTGGCCGACCGCGGCGTCGACTCCTGGGTGGCCGGCGAGATCGTCGAGCGCGGCGAGCACACCACGGGCGCCGAGCTCACCGGTGACTACGCGGCCTGAGCCCGCCGGGGCTGCCCGGAGCCACTCCGGGCGGTTCGGGGCAGCACAAAACCCGGTCCGGCGTGGTGACCACCCCGGACCGGGTGAAGTGCAGCGGCCTCTCGGACGCTGACGTGCTACGAGGTCAAGCGCCGCGGCGCTGCGACGAAGGACCGGACTCGTCGTCCTCGTCCTCGTCGTCGTTGTACATATCCGCGTAGCGGGCGTACGGGTCGTCTTCCTCGTCGTCATCCTCGAAACGCTCGCCGTTCGGCGGCTGATTCGACACTGGATCCGACGTGGATGCGCCTAGCTCGTTGGCCAGACGCGACAGGTCAGTCCCGCCGCTGTTGTACTTCAGCTGGCGGGCGACCTTCGTCTGCTTGGCCTTGGCCCGGCCGCGCCCCATGGCTCGACCCCCTCGGTGATGGGGCTGCATGGCCCCAGAGTCTTGACACGCGTTCATGATCTGGAACGGGCTCCCCGCAGGGAGACCGGTCCGTAGGGCTTCCACGGTACCTGAGCCCACGCCCATACGGTACGTCGCCCGCAGGACGCGCGTGTGCGCAGGACCAGCCAGGAGCCCTTTCCTCGCTGGTCAGCTGCGATTTTAACCTCTTCCTGAGGAGCGACCCGCCGAGGGGCGTGATGCTCGTTACGCAGGCGCCCTCATCAGCCGCGTCCGCGGGCCTCCGCCATCCGCTGTTCGGCGATCCGGTCGGCCGCAGCGGCCGGCGGAATGCCATCCGACTTCGCACGAGCAAAGATGGAAAGTGTCGTGTCGAAGATCTTCGCGGCCTTGCCCTTGCACCGGTCGAAGTCGAAGCCGTGCAGTTCGTCGGCGACCTGGATGACGCCGCCCGCGTTCACCACGTAGTCCGGCGCGTAGAGGATGCCGCGGTCCGCGAGGTCCTTCTCCACGCCCGGGTGCGCGAGCTGGTTGTTGGCCGCGCCGCACACCACCTTCGCGGTCAGGACCGGTACGGACTCGTCGTTCAGCGCGCCGCCCAGGGCGCAGGGCGCGTAGATGTCGAGGCCCTCCGTGCGGATCAGCGCCTCGGTGTCGGCGGCGACCGCGACCTCGGGGTGCCGGTCGGTGATCTGCCGCACCGACTCCGGGCGGACGTCGGTCACCACGACCTCGGCGCCGTCCGCAAGCAGGTGCTCGACCAGGTGGTGGCCCACCTTGCCGACGCCGGCGACGCCGACCTTGCGGCCGCGCAGCGTCGGGTCGCCCCACAGGTGCTGGGCGCTCGCCCGCATGCCCTGGAAGACACCGAAGGCGGTGAGCACGGAGGAGTCGCCCGCGCCGCCGTTCTCGGGGGAGCGTCCGGTGGTCCAGCGGCACTCGCGGGCCACGACGTCCATGTCGGCGACGTACGTGCCGACGTCGCACGCCGTCACGTAGCGGCCACCGAGCGAGGCCACGAAGCGGCCGTAGGCGAGCAGCAGCGCCTCGCTCTTGATCTTCGCCGGGTCGCCGATGATCACGGCCTTGCCGCCGCCGTGGTCGAGGCCGGCCAGGGCGTTCTTGTACGACATGCCGCGCGCGAGGTTCAGCGCGTCGGCGACGGCCTCCTCCTCGGAGGCGTACGGATAGAAGCGGGTGCCGCCGAGGGCCGGGCCCAGGGCGGTGTCGTGGAGGGCGATGACGGCCTTGAGGCCGCTGGCGCGGTCCTGGCAGAGGACGACCTGCTCGTGGCCACCCTGCTCGGAGTGGAAGAGGGTGTGCAGAACGGAGCTGCCGGAGGTGGTGACAGCGTCGCCGGTCACATCGGTCACTGTGGTGACTCCCAAGCACATAGCGGCGGTTGGACGGAATCCCGTGCGGGTGGCGGGCTTCCGGTGGTGTTCGTGGGCAAGAGATTAGAGCGTGCCGGGGCCCGCCACGGTGGCAGTGCGCAGGATCACTCTCCCGCGTCGTCGGGGGCCGCAAGTACGGTCGAATCCCGTCGCGTCGCCACGTGGGACGATTTGCAGTGTTTTCCAGCCCGTGGGCGGGGGAGGGAGCAGCCGTGCCCAAGGTGTCGTCGGTGACCGTCCCGTACGCGTCGTATCTGCGTGTGTACGAACCCCTCGCAGCTTTCCCGCAGCCCGAGCGCGGCCATTGGGAGCGCTACGCGAAGCGCGAGCGGCTCCCCTCCTACCAGGATGAATTGCGCCGATCTTTGGCCGATCTGCTACCGGTGCCGCCCGTGCCCGTGCCGGTCCACGAGAGCGACGACGCGTTCGTGATGGTGGTCGACGGGGTGGTGTGCGTCTGTCCGTGGCGCACCAGGCTGCGCGGCTGGCAGGCCCTGGACGAGCTGCCCGCCGAGCTGCCGGCGCCGGTGCTCGACGCGGCGATCCCCCCGGTGGTGCGGCGCCAGACGGCGGCCGACTACGACCGCTGGCTGGAGCGGAACCCGGACGCCAGGCCCTGGATCCGTACGTCCACGTGGCAGGTGCCGATCAACTGGTTCGTGCTCGTCTCGGACGAGGAGCGGGAGTACGAGCAGAAGGCCGCCGACGACGCGGAGGAGGGCGTCGGCGGCCCGCGGCTGCGCTACCGGACGCCGATGGTGCAGGCCAGGCGCCGGGTCGCGCGCGGTCTGAAGGCGCTGAAGGACGCCGTCGAGGAGGGGCCGCTGATCGACGGCCTGGTAGATGTGGGGCGTTGGCTCGAGGAGTTCCACCCTCGTTCGTACGTCGAGCTGGACTACGGCGGACTCGTGCACTCGCTGCCCCAGGACTTCCTGGAGGAGGACCACTCGGCGGCGGACGTCGCGGAGGGCATCGCGGCGCTGCGCGACGGTGACGAGGACGGCGCGGGAGTGGCGTACGCGCGGCTTGTGGAACGCTGGCGGTCGGCGCGGGACCGGCAGTTCGCCAACTGAAACCCCCAAGTGAGGCCGCTCACACCGGCCTTCGGGACCTACGTCCTGAACCGGGCGTTTGCCTCAAGCGTGATGGACGGCACTTACGGGAACCTTGCGCCCATCACCCCTCCTCGTGCCAAAATAGGACAAGGAGTCCGGGGAGGGCTCCTTCCGTCCAACTAAGTCCAACCATGGACGGATTACTCAGCATTGCACTGCCGTTGGGGGGTCTGATGGCTCCTGATCGCTCTGTGACTGATCGTCACTGTGGCGTGACTGTCCGCTATGGCACGGTCCATCGGCATCCGTCGCTGATGAACACCTGGGAGGGCAATTCCATCGGTTTGGCCGACGTGGCTGGACGGATGGTGTAGTTGTAGTGCCGAGGACAAGCCGTTCGTCCTATAACCGACTCGACTCGCGTCCGCCATTTCGGGCAACGCGGGTCAAGGTGCAGAATTTAGAGGAATGAACCGAGAAGGTTCGGTTCTCCGAGGAGGCCGCTCATGACCGCTCGCACCCCTGATGCCGAGCCGCTGCTGACCCCCGCTGAGGTCGCCACGATGTTCCGCGTCGACCCCAAGACGGTCACGCGCTGGGCGAAGGCTGGCAAGCTCACGTCGATCCGTACGCTCGGCGGGCACCGCCGCTACCGCGAGGCCGAGGTCCGCGCCCTGCTTGCGGGCATCCCGCAGCAGCGCAGCGAGGCCTGAGACCCCGCATTTCGCGGCAAAGCCGGGCGTTCCGGGTCCCCCAATCCGGTGGACGCCCACCCATAGCTCCACTCGACGCGGGTCCTGCCCCAACAGGACTCCTTCTTTTGAAGGTCCGCTGAGGCGTCATCTCAACTGCATCACGGAAGCGTCGCTCGATCGCGCTGGACTCCGCCGGGTCCAGCGCGATCTTTTTTGTGCGCGCGGGCCGGACCGGGCGGGTCGTCGGTGGGGGTTCGTGTGCGCCCCTGTGGTCAGTGCAATTGCACATATTAAATTGAGCCGTTGTAGGAAGGGGGTAAGAAACGGTGTTTCCAAAACAAGTTCGGTGACACCCGTCACACGCCCCGTCGCTTGTTGCGGCTGACGCCCTTGCGCTATTGGAGGCGCCGGCGTCGACCGCCGCTCCTGACGTACCGCCGACTCTCCCTAGGCTGCCACCAGTTGAGGCCGCGCAGGGTCGGCTTTGGTCACACCTTCGAGGGTCTTTGGTCCCCACTGCCCTCGCGGGCGCTCACAGGGCGCTCCAGGGGCCTTCTCGGCGGGCGGCAAGGCGGCCGGGGCGATCAAGCTCGCAGCGGGGCGGGAGGGCGTGTCGTGAGGCCGGTGGGTGAAGCCTGAGAAAGAGGCAAACGAAAGAGGCCCGCACCAAACGGTGCGGGCCTCATCTACTGCGGTCCTGACGGGATTTGAACCCGCGGCCTCCACCTTGACAGGGTGGCGAGCACTCCAAACTGCTCCACAGGACCAGGTTTCGCCGCGCTGTACTGCGTTGCGCTGCGAGACAGGACTCTACAGCAGCGCAGGCCGTGCGGTCGAACTCACCCTTCGTGGTCGACCGGTCACGGAACCTGAGCGTCGATCGCCTTCACGATCCGCTTGTCCGAGACGGGGTACGCCGTGCCCAGCGCGTGCGCGAAATAGCTGACCCGCAGCTCCTCGATCATCCAGCGGATGTCCAGGACCTCCTGCGGCACGGGCCGGCCCTGCGGCATCTGCTCGAGCAGCCACAGGTACTCGTCCCGCATCTCGTGGACCTTCTCCATGCGGGTGGTGTCCCGCTGGACGTTGGTCGGCATCTGCTGGAGGCGTCGGTCGGCCGCGACGAGGTAGCGCATGAGGTCGGGCAGCCTGCGCAGCCCCGTGGTGGTGACGAAGCCCGGCTTCACCAGCTCGTCCAACTGGGCCCGCACATCCTGGAGGTTGGGCAGCAGCACCGTGCTCTTCGTCGACTTCAGGCGCCGCTCGCAGGCCTGCCAGGCCGCGAGCACCTGCTGCACCTGACCGACCGTCTTCACCGTGGTGTCGACGATCTCCGCGCGCACCTTGTCGTAGAGCTTCCGGTACGACTCCTCGTCCCAGGCCGGGCCGCCGAAGTCGCCGATGAGCCTGTCGGCCGCCGCCATGGCGCAGTCGTCGAACAGGGCCTGCACGGAGCCGTGCGGGTTCGCGGACAGGGCGAGCTTCTGCGCGTTGCTGAGCTTGTCCGACGCGAACTTGCCGGGGTTCACCGGGATGTTGCGCAGGATGAGCCGGCGCGTGCCCTTCCACATGGCCTGCGCCTGCTCGGCCTCGCTGTCGAAGAGGCGTACGGACACGGTGTCGCCGTCGTCCACGAGCGCCGGGTAGGCCTTCACCGGCTGGCCGGCGCGGCGGGTCTCGAAGACCTTCGACAGGGTGCCGACGGTCCAGTCCGTGAGGCCCTTCCGCTCGACCGAGGGGCCGCCCGCGCGCTCCGCCGTGGCCTTGGCCGCCTTGGAGATCGCCTGCCGGGCCTTCGGCTTGAGGCGGAGCTTCAGCGCCTCCAGGTCCTTGTCCTCGGCGAGCTTGCGGCGCCGCTCGTCGACGATCCGGAACGTGATCTTCAGGTGGTCCGGTACGCGGCTCAGGTCGAAGTCGTCGGGCTTCACCGGGACGCCGACCATCCGCTGCAGCTCGCGGGCCAGCGTCGTCGGCAGCGGCTCCTGGAGGGGAACGGCCCGGTCCAGGAACGCCTTCGCGTAGTTCGGCGCCGGCACGTAGTTGCGCCGGATCGGCTTCGGCAGGGAGCGGATCAGCTCGACCACCACGTCCTCGCGCAGGCCCGGGATCTGCCAGTCGAAGCCCTCGTCGGTGACCTGGTTGAGCACCTGGAGCGGGATGTGGACCGTCACGCCGTCCGCGTCCGCGCCCGGCTCGAACTGGTACGTCACCCGGAACTTGAGGCCGCCCTGGCGCCACGAGTCGGGGTAGTCGGCCTTGGTGACCGCCTCCGCCGACTCGCGGATCAGCATCGAGCGCTCGAAGTCGAGGAGTTCGGGCTCCTCGCGCTTCTTCTGCTTCCACCAGGAGTCGAAGTGGGCGCCGGACACCACGTGTTCGGGGATCCGCTGGTCGTAGAAGTCGAAGAGGGTCTCGTCGTCGACGACGATGTCGCGGCGGCGCGCCCGGTGCTCCAACTCCTCGACCTCGGTGAGGAGTTTGCGGTTGTCGGCGAAGAACTTGTGGTGCGTGCGCCAGTCGCCCTCGACCAGCGCGTTGCGGATGAACAGCTCGCGGGAGACCTCGGGGTCGATGCGCCCGTAGTTCACCTTGCGCTGCGCGACGAGCGGGACGCCGTACAGCGTCACCTTCTCGTACGCCATGACGGCCGCCTGGTCCTTCTCCCAGTGCGGCTCGCTGTACGTGCGCTTGAGGAGGTGCTCGGCGAGCGGCTCGACCCACTCGGGCTCGATCTTGGCGTTCACGCGCGCCCAGAGGCGCGAGGTCTCCACCAGCTCCGCCGACATCACGAACCGCGGGGGCTTCTTGAAGAGGGCCGAGCCCGGGAAGATCGCGAACTTGGCGTTGCGGGCGCCGATGTACTCGCCCCGCCCCCGGTCGCGGCCCGCCTGCTTCGGGTCCTTGGCCTGCGACTCCTTCGACTCCTTCACGTCCTTCATGCCGATGTGCGAAAGCAAACCGGAAAGGAGGGAGACGTGGATGGCGTCGCCGGAAGCGGGAGTGTCGGCATCGTTCAGATGGATGCCCATCTGCTTCGCGACCGTGCGGAGCTGCGTATAGATGTCCTGCCACTCGCGGATGCGCAGGAAGTTCAGGTACTCGCGCTTGCACATGCGGCGGAACGCGGAGGAGCCCAGCTCCTTCTGCTGCTCGCGGACGTACCGCCACAGGTTCAGGAAGGCGAGGAAGTCGCTCGTCTCGTCCTTGAAGCGGGCGTGCTGCTGGTCGGCCTGCGCCTGCTTGTCCTGCGGGCGCTCGCGCGGGTCCTGGATGGAGAGCGCCGCGGCGATCACCATGACCTCGCGCACGCAGCCGTTCTTGTCGGCCTCCAGGACCATGCGGGCCAGGCGCGGGTCCACGGGCAGCTGGGCGAGCTTGCGGCCCTGCTGCGTGAGCCGCTTGCGGACGTCCTTCTGCTTCGGGTCCAACGCGCCCAGTTCCTGGAGGAGTTGGACGCCGTCCCGGATGTTGCGATGGTCCGGCGGGTCGATGAACGGGAACTTCTCGATGTCGCCGAGGCCCGCCGACGTCATCTGGAGGATGACCGACGCCAGGTTCGTCCGGACGATCTCCGCGTCCGTGAACTCCGGGCGGGCCAGGAAGTCGTCCTCGGAGTACAGCCGGATGCAGATGCCGTCCGACGTACGGCCGCAGCGGCCCTTGCGCTGGTTGGCGCTGGCCTGGCTCACCGGCTCGATGGGCAGCCGCTGCACCTTCGTGCGGTGGCTGTAGCGCGAGATGCGGGCGGTGCCCGGGTCGATCACGTACTTGATGCCGGGGACCGTCAGGGAGGTCTCCGCGACGTTCGTGGCGAGCACGATGCGGCGGCCCGTGTGGCGCTGGAAGACGCGGTGCTGCTCGGCGTGCGACAGGCGCGCGTACAGCGGCAGGATCTCGGTGGACCGGTACTTCTTCTTCTCCAGCGCGTCCGCCGTGTCACGGATCTCGCGCTCACCGGAGAGGAAGACCAGGATGTCGCCGGGGCCCTCCTTCTGAAGCTCCTCGACGGCGTCCGTGATCGCGGTGATCTGGTCGCGGTCCGCGTCGTCCGAGTCCTCCTCCAGGAGCGGCCTGTACCGCACCTCCACCGGATACGTACGCCCGCTGACCTCGACGATCGGGGCGTCGCCGAAGTGCCGCGAGAAGCGCTCCGGGTCGATCGTCGCGGAGGTGATGACGACCTTCAGGTCCGGGCGCTTCGGCAGCAGCTGCGCCAGGTAGCCGAGCAGGAAGTCGATGTTCAGGGACCGCTCGTGGGCCTCGTCGATGATGATCGTGTCGTACGCGCGCAGCTCGCGGTCCGTCTGGATCTCGGCGAGCAGGATGCCGTCCGTCATCAGCTTCACGAACGTCGCGTCCTGATCGACCTGGTCCGTGAACCTGACCTTCCAGCCGACCGCCTCGCCCAGCGGCGTGTGCAGCTCGTCGGCCACGCGCTCGGCGACCGTACGGGCCGCGATCCGGCGGGGCTGGGTGTGCCCGATCATGCCGCGCACGCCCCGGCCCAGCTCCAGACAGATCTTGGGGATCTGCGTGGTCTTTCCCGAACCGGTCTCACCGGCGACGATCACGACCTGGTGCTCGCGGATCGCGTCGGCGATCTCGTCCTTCTTCTGACTGACCGGGAGCTGCTCGGGGTACGTGACGTCGAGCGCGGCGCGGCGCTCGCGACGGGTGTCCGTGCGCACGGCGGCCTTGTCGGCCTCCGCCTCGATCTCCGTGAGCACGGCGGCGCGCGCCTCCGGCTTGCGGATCTTGCGGGCACCTTCGAGCCTGCGCCCGAGCCGGTGCTCGTCGCGCAGGGACAGCTCGGACAGGCGCCGCGCTACGGCGGCGAACTGATCGGCGGCGGGGGCAGGCTGCGTAGACATACGTCCTCAAGGATCTCACCTCGGCGAAATCCGTGGCGACCGGTTTTGCGGGCGGTGGGCGGCACGGCCCGCCGCCCGCGTCCGGATGTGGCCCGCCCACACGTGCCTTAACGTTCCGATATGTCCCACATGCCCGAGGAGCCCGCAGCGGAGGAGCCGCCCCGGCCCGGTGAGGCGCATCCGCCGCACGCGCCGCACGGGGCGCACGGAAGGCCGCTGACCGGGGCCGAGCGCTGGGCCGGCTTCAAGAAGTCGCCCTTCCTGCCCGCGGCCGTGCTCGTCCTCATCCTGTCGGCGGCGGCCGCGCTCTTCGCCGGCTCGTACACGTACTCCATGGCCAACCCGACGCCGCACAACATCCCGACCGGGGTCACCGGCGCGTACGACCAGGCCCAGGGCAAACGGTTCCTCGGCGCGATGGAGAAGGCGCTCGACGCGCAGCTCGACCTCAAGCCCTACGACTCCCGCGCCGCCGCCCGGGACGCCCTCGACGCCCAGAAGATCTACGCGGTGCTCGACGTACGGGGCGGCGGGTCCCGCGTCCACCTCGACGTATCCGGAGCGTCCGGCGTCACCGTCGCCCAGGTCTTCGGCGAGGCGGCGCCGCCGGTCAGCAAGGCCACCGGCATCCCGGTGACGGTGAAGGACGTCAACCCGCTGCAGGGCGGCGACCCGCGCGGCCTCACGATCTTCTACATCACGCTCGCCGCGGTGATCATCGGCTTCGTCGGCGCGATCCAGCTCAGCGTGCACGCCCGCGGCCTCAACCCGGCCGAACGCATCGCGTTCACGATCGCCTACGCCCTCCTCGGCGGCTTCGCGATCGCGGCGGTCGCGGACTGGGGCCTGGGCGCCGTGGACCTGCCCTTCGTCGAGTCCTGGCTGATCCTGGCCCTGACGATGTTCACCTGCGGCATGGTCTTCACGATGTTCAACACGTTCTTCCACCGCTGGGCGATGATCCCGACCTGGGGCCTCCTGGTCCTGCTCGGCAACCCGGCGTCCGGCGGCGCGGTCGCGCCCCCGCTGCTTCCCACGGTCATCGCCCGCCTGGGCCAGTGGCTGCCACCCGGCGCCTCGTACAACGCCCAGCACACGGCGGTCTACTTCCAGGGCAACCAGCACGTCTTCCCGTTCCTGGTGCTCGCCGGCTGGTCCCTGGTCTCCTGCGCCCTCTTCTGGTTCTGGCGCCACCGCCACCCGGGCGGCCGCGGCACGGGCCCGCTGCACGCGGCGCCGGTCTGAGACCCGTCCGGCACCGGTTCCGGGACCCGTACGGAAAACACAGTAGGCCCCGTCCGAAGACGGGGCCTACCTTTTGTGGCTGGGGCCGGGGTCGAACCGGCGACCTTCCGCTTTTCAGGCGGACGCTCGTACCAACTGAGCTACCCAGCCACGAAGTTCCGAAGAACTTCAGCGGTCCTGACGGGATTTGAACCCGCGGCCTCCACCTTGACAGGGTGGCGAGCACTCCAAACTGCTCCACAGGACCAAGCTGTTGTGTGCGACAAGCGAGAGCTAGTGTCTCACACGGTTGTGCGTGCCCCCAACGGGATTCGAACCCGTGCTACCGCCTTGAAAGGGCGGCGTCCTAGGCCGCTAGACGATGAGGGCTATCGGCCCGCCTGCGCGCTTCGCAGCGCGTCGGGGACGTGAGAAGCATATGGGATGCGGGGAGCTATCGCCAAAACGGTTTACGGGGAGCTCTCCGCGGGGCTCGGCGACGGGGTCGCCCCGGGCTGGTTCTCCTTGGGCAGATGGCGGCTGACCTCGGCCGTCGTCAGGCCCAGACCGCCCAGCCTGATCTCGTCCCAGGCCTGGAGGCGCCTGGTGTCCCGGTCCAGGTAGAGGACCGAGGCCTCGACCGGATCCGGGTGGCCGTTCTCGTTGTCGACCGCGCGCAGCCCGCTGCCGCCCGTCGAGCCCTCGACGCGCAGCCGGGTGCCGAGCGGAAGCAGCTCCATCTCCTGGTGATGGATGTGCCCGGCCAGCGCGAGCGGCACCTCGCCGTCCACCTCGCGCGCCGCCACCGGCTCGTGCGCGAGCGCGATGTCGACCGGGGTGCCCGCCGCCCTCTGGTCCCGCAGCGCCGACGCGAGCCGGACGCCCGAGAGCCGCTCGGCCGGGTCGCCCTGCGCCTTCACCGCCCGGTCCGGCGTGTACTGCGGGTCGCCCATCCCGGCGAAGCGCAGGCCCGCCACCGTCGCGGCCTTACCGTCGTCGAGTACGTGGACGTTCTTGAAGCGCTTGCGGTCGGAGAGGTACTTCTGCGTCGCGTTCTTCGAGTCGTGGTTGCCGCGGATCCAGACGTAGGGCGCCTTGAGGTCCTTGATCGGGTCGAGGAACGCGTTCTCGGCCTTCGAGCCGTGGTCCATGGTGTCGCCGGTGTCGACGATCACCGAGATCCGGTACTGCTTCACGAGCGAGGCGATGATCTTCCACGACGCCGGGTTGAGGTGGATGTCCGACACATGCAGGACCCGGATCGTCGAGGGGTCCGGCTGGTACGCGGGGAGCGTGGACGTCGCGTCGTACAGCTTGGTCACGTTCGTGACGAGCAGCGCCAACTCCTTCTGGTACGCGTCGAATTCGGTCACGATCGAGCGGGCGCTGCCGACCACGGAGGGTGCCGAGGAGAGCAGCCCGGAGAACTTCGGCTCCAGGACCGACTCCGGGTTCCACGTCGCGTACGCGGTGCCGCCCGAGGCTGCCAGGAGGGTGAGCGCGAGGCCGCCGGCCGCCAGGGCGCGGCGCGGGCGGCGGTAGACGACGAGGCCGAGCGTCGTCGCGCCCGCGACCACCGCCACGCAGGAGCGCAGCGCCAGGTCGACCGTGCCGTGCTCGACGTCCCGCGCCACCTCGTCCTGAAGACCGGAGAACCGCTCCGGATGGTCGACCAGGGCCTGCGCGCGGGCCGGGTCGAGGCGGTCCACGTCGACGTCCAGGCGGATCGGCGCCGTGTGCGAGTCGAGCTCCAGGGCGCCGAGCGGCGACACGTTGATCTTCGTACCGCCCGAGAACGACGGGCGCAGCGTCATCTTCGTGTCCATCGGCCCGACCGGCGTACGGACGCTGCCGACGATCAGCAGGCCGAGCCAGGCGCCGAGCAGCACGACGGCGACCAGGCCGAGCGCGCGCACGTACGGGTGCGGCGGATGGACCAGCTCCAGGACCGGGCCGGGGTGCCGGTCCCGGTAGTGGCGCAGCAGGGCGGCTGGGGCGCTGCGGACGCCCCGGACGCTGCGGCGGACTCGACGTATGGCGGCGGCGGGCGAGCGGGCCATTGCTCCCGTATGCCCAAGTGCACGGGTGGATATGCGGGTTGTACCGGACAATGGCCGTGTGCTGGAGATGACGCGCGAGACGTTCGAGGAACTGGTCGCCGAGGCGCTCGACCGGATCCCGCCCGAGCTGACCCGACTCATGGACAACGTGGCGGTGTTCGTGGAGGACGAGCCGCCCGCCGACGACCCCGACCTGCTCGGGCTCTACGAAGGGACGCCGCTGACCGAGCGGGGCGAGTGGTACGCGGGGGTGCTGCCCGACCGGATCACCATCTACCGGGGGCCGACGCTGCGGATGTGCGAGTCCAGGGAGGACGTGGTCGCCGAGACGGAGGTGACCGTCGTGCACGAGATCGCGCACCACTTCGGGATCGACGACGCGCGGCTGCACGCGCTCGGGTACGGCTGAGCCGCGCCCCCTGACGGGTGAGGTCCCCGCGCCGAATGTGGGGGCTTTGTGCGGTGCTCGCGCGGCGCGTGTCCTCGTCCGGGTGACAGGAGTTGGGAACGGTACCCCCCAAGGTGACCCCCTCTCGTGCACCGGAGGTGCCCGCCCGTGCGCCAGCTGTCCGTTTCGTCACGCGCCCTGTCGCTCACCGCGCTCCGCCTGGGCCGGCTGGCCGCGACCACCGTGGCCGTCGCCGCGGCCGCAGGCTGCATGAGCGTGGGCGCCGACGGCGCGGGCTCGGCCACCCACTCGCCGCCGCAGCGGGGCTCGGGCGCGGCGCCCGACGGCGGCGCCGAGGTCCCGGACGGCGGCGCCGAGGTGGGCACGCGGGGCGGCCGGGCCCCGGCTGAGCCCCCGGAGGAGCGGGCCGCGCCCGAGGACTCCGCCGACGCCCCCGCCTCGCCCTCGTCGGCCTCGCCCACGCCGTCGGAGGCCGCCACCCCGCCCTCGAAGCCCGCCTCGCCGTCCCGCAGCACGCCCCAGCGGCCCTCGCAGCGGCCGAGCTCGCCCAGCGGGACCGCGTCGCCCTCGCCCACGAAGACGTCACCGGCCCCGTCGACGTCGCCGCCGACCGCGGAGCCCTCGTCGTCGGCGCACGAGGAGAGCGCGGACGCCCGGATCAGCGAGCCTCGGCCGCAGGCCGGAGCCCCGGCCTAGCGGGCCCCGGCCCGCCGTCCTGACTGGTCGAGCGCGGATCGTGTGAGCGGCGTCTCAGGGAGCGGGTTTGCTTCGGGGGGTGGGGGGTGCGTATGGTGGTAGATCGTTTGATCCCATTTGCCCGGCGCCGCTGAAGACGAGCGCCACGTGGCGCGTACTCTCCCTTGCCGTGGCTGGACCGCATTGAGGCGGTCGATTTGCTGAATTGCGAATACACGGAGTTGCGGGCGCGTGCCGAGACTCCGGAAGGTTTCGCATTTCGCATGTCCATTTCCACTGAAAACCTCGCCGACCAGGCTGCCGACAACGTCGAGAACCTCGAGAACGACGCGGTCGACACCGTCGACGTCATCGAGGACGACGAGCCCACCGTCACGTTCGCCGACCTCGGTCTCCCCGAGCCGGTCGTGCGCAAGCTCGCGCAGAACGGTGTGACCACCCCGTTCCCGATCCAGGCCGCGACCATCCCGGACGCCCTGGCCGGCAAGGACATCCTCGGCCGCGGCCGCACCGGCTCCGGCAAGACCCTCTCGTTCGGCCTGCCGACGCTCGCGCGTCTGGCCGGTGGCCGCAGCGAGAAGCACAAGCCGCGCGCCGTCATCCTCACCCCGACCCGTGAGCTCGCGATGCAGGTCGCGGACGCCCTCCAGCCGTACGGCGACCAGGTCGGCCTCAAGATGAAGGTCGTCTGCGGCGGTACGTCGATGGGCAACCAGATCTACGCCCTGGAGCGCGGCGTCGACATCCTCGTCGCCACCCCGGGCCGACTGCGCGACCTCATCAACCGCGGCGCCTGCGACCTGAGCAACATCGAGGTCGCCGTCCTCGACGAGGCCGACCAGATGTCCGACCTGGGCTTCCTGCCCGAGGTCACCGAGATCCTCGACCAGGTCCCGGCCGGCGGCCAGCGGATGCTCTTCTCCGCCACCATGGAGAACGAGATCAAGACGCTCGTCACCCGCTACCTGAACGACCCGGTCAGCCACGAGGTCGACAGCGCGCAGGGCAACGTCACGACGATGTCCCACCACATCCTCATCGTGAAGCCCAAGGACAAGGCGCCGGTGACCGCCGCGATCGCCTCCCGCAAGGGCCGCACGATCATCTTCGTCCGCACCCAGCTGGGCGCCGACCGCATCGCCGAGCAGCTCCGCGACGCCGGCGTGCAGGCCGACGCGCTGCACGGCGGCATGACGCAGGGCGCGCGCACCCGGGTCCTCGAGGACTTCAAGAAGGGCTACGTCAACTCCCTCGTCGCCACCGACGTCGCCGCCCGCGGCATCCACGTCGACGACATCGACCTGGTCCTGAACGTGGACCCGGCCGGCGACCACAAGGACTACCTGCACCGCGCGGGCCGCACCGCGCGTGCCGGCCGCACCGGCACGGTCGTCTCGCTCTCGCTGCCGCACCAGCGCCGCCAGATCTTCCGCCTCATGGAGGACGCGGGCGTCGACGCCGGGCGTCACATCATCCAGGGCGGCGCCGCGTTCGACCCCGAGGTCGCCGAGATCACCGGCGCCCGGTCCATGACCGAGGTGCAGGCCGAGTCCGCGGGCAACGCCGCGCAGCAGGCCGAGCGCGAGGTCACCGAGCTGACCAAGCAGCTCGAGCGGGCCACCCGCCGCGCCACCGAGCTGCGCGAGGAGGCCGACCGCCTCACCGCTCGCGCCGCCCGTGACCGCGGCGAGGACGAGGAGGGTGTCGCCGCCGCCGTCACCGCCGCGCAGGAGGCCGCCGCCGAGCAGGCCGCCCAGGCCGCCGCTGCCGCCGAGGAGGCGCAGCGCCAGGAGCGCGCCGAGCGTTCCTCCTCGTACGAGCCGCGTCAGCGCCGCGACGAGCGGGGCAACTACGAGCGCCGCGACCGCCGCGACGACCGGGGCGGGGACCGTGGCGGCTTCCGCCGCGACAACGACCGTGGTGGCCGTTCCTTCGAGCGTCGCGACAACGACCGTGGTGGCTTCCGCCGGGACAACGACCGTCGTGACGACCGTGGCGGCCGTTCCTTCGAGCGCCGTGACGACCGGGGCGGGGACCGTGGTGGCTTCCGCCGGGACAACGACCGTCGTGACGACCGTGGCGGCCGTTCCTTCGAGCGTCGCGACGACCGGGGTGGCGACCGTGGTGGCTTCCGCCGGGACAACGACCGCGGTGGCCGTTCCTTCGAGCGCCGTGACGACCGGGGTGGCGACCGCGGCGGTTTCCGCCGGGACAACGACCGCGGTGGCTTCCGCCGTGACAACGACCGTGGCGGCCGTTCCTTCGAGCGCCGCGACGACCACCGCGGCGGCGACCGTGGCGGCTTCCGCCGTGACGACCGTCCCTCCGGCCACCGGGGCAGCGACCGCCCGTTCAACCGCGACCGCCGCGACGACCGCCCCTCCGGCGGCCACCGTCCCTACGGCCGCCGCGACGACCACCGCGGCACCGGCTCCTTCGGCCGCCGCGACGAGAAGCCGCGCTGGAAGCGCAACGGCTGACCGTCCCTGAAGCGCCTGGGCCGTGGCCCCACTCCCGTACGGGAGTGGGGCCACGGCCTTTTCCGTACCGGACACCGGAGTTGGGCCTTGATCGGCCGCATGCGGCGCCCCCGGCGCGGGAATCGCTGGGGGCATGACAAGTGATGCCAGCAGAGCCACTGACGCGCAGCAGTCGGCCGTGGCCGCGGGCTCCGACGAGGAGCGCCTCGCCCAGCTCGGCTACACGCAGGTCCTCGCCCGACGCATGTCGGCCTTCTCCAACTACGCCGTCTCCTTCACGATCATCTCGGTCCTGTCCGGCTGCCTGACGCTGTATCTGTTCGGCATGAACACGGGCGGCCCGGTCCTGATCACCTGGGGCTGGGTCGGCGTCGGCCTGATGACGCTCTTCGTGGGCCTGGCGATGGCCGAGATCTGCTCGGCGTATCCGACGTCGGCGGGGCTGTACTTCTGGGCGCACCGGCTCGCTCCGGAGCGGAGCGCGGCGGCGTGGGCCTGGTTCACCGGATGGTTCAACGTCCTCGGTCAGGTCGCCGTGACCGCCGGTATCGACTTCGGTGCGGCATCCTTCCTGGGGGCGTATCTGAACCTCCAGTTCGGCTTCGAGGTGACGCCGGGGCGCACGATCCTGCTGTTCGCCGGGATCCTGCTGCTGCACGGGCTCCTCAACACCTTCGGCGTACGGATCGTCGCCTTCCTGAACAGCGTCAGCGTGTGGTGGCACGTGCTGGGTGTCGCGGTGATCGTGGGCGCGCTGGCGTTCGTGCCGGACCACCATCAGTCGGCGTCCTTCGTCTTCGGCGAGTTCGTCAACAACACCGGCTGGGGCAGCGCCCTGTACGTCGTCCTCATCGGACTGCTGATGGCGCAGTACACCTTCACGGGGTACGACGCGTCGGCGCACATGACGGAGGAGACGCACGACGCGTCCACGGCGGGCCCGAAGGGCATCGTGCGCTCGATCTGGACGTCGTGGATCGCCGGGTTCGTCCTCCTCCTCGGCTTCACCTTCGCCATCCGCTCGTACGACGGCGCCCTGAACTCGCCCACCGGCGCCCCGCCCGCGCAGATCCTCCTCGACGCGCTCGGTGCGACGGCGGGGAAGCTGCTGCTCCTGGTGGTGATCGGGGCCCAGCTGTTCTGCGGGATGGCGTCGGTGACGGCGAACTCCCGCATGATCTACGCGTTCTCGCGCGACGGGGCGCTGCCGTTCTCGCGCGTGTGGCACACGGTCAGCCCGCGCACCCGGACGCCGGTCGCGGCGGTGTGGCTCGCGGCGGCGGGCGCGCTGGTGCTCGGCCTGCCGTACCTGATCAATGTCACGGCGTACGCGGCCGTGACGTCGATCGCCGTGATCGGCCTGTACATCGCGTACGTGATCCCGACGCTGCTGCGACTCCGCAAGGGGGACGCGTTCGAGCGGGGGCCGTGGCACCTGGGCCGCTGGTCGACGGCGATCGGTGTGGTGGCCGTGGCCTGGGTCGGCGTCATCACGATCCTGTTCATGCTGCCGCAGGTCTCCCCGGTCACCTGGGAGACCTTCAACTACGCCCCGATCGCGGTCCTGGTGGTCCTCGGTTTCGCGGGCACGTGGTGGGGGGTGTCGGCCCGGCACTGGTTCCTGCGCTGACGCTCCGCCCGGCGCGCGGGACCCGGTATGCCGATACCCGATCGGCCTCCCGCCCTCCTCGGGCTATGCTCGGGGGTGCGTCGGCCCCCGGCCGGCGTGTGGACCCTTAGCTCAATTGGCAGAGCAGTGGACTTTTAATCCATTGGTTGTGGGTTCGAGTCCCACAGGGTCTACGGGAGACGGGCGGTGCCCGGACCGGCTGATGGTCGGTTCGGGCACCGCCTTTTTGTGTGTGCGGCCTCAGCCCAGGTCCGGCTGTGGGGCCTCGCCGATCAGGCTGGCGATCTGGGCGCGGGAGGAGAAGCCGAGTTTGGTCAGGATGTGTTCGACGTGGGCGTCGGCGGTGCGCTTGGAGATGACGAGGCGTTGGGCGATCTCTCGGTTGGAGAGGCCCTCGGCGACCAGTGCGGCGACCTCGCGTTCCCGGCGGGTGAGGACGCCGAGGGGGGTGACCTGTTCGTCGGGTTCGGTGACGGGGGCGGGGGGTTCGTCGCCGGTGGCGCGGGCCACGATCTGGTCGACCGTGGCGGTGGCGCCCGCCCGGTGCGCGGACTCGTACGCGGTGGGACCGAGGGTCGCGCGGGCCCGTTCCTCGGCGGCGTACTGGAGCTCCTGGAGCATGGGCACGCCGAACATGGGGGCGGCGCCGCACCTGCGGTAGAGGCCGGAGGCCGCGCCGAGCAGCCAGGCCGCGCGGCCGCACTGGGCGGGGTCATCGGCGGCGATCCACGCCAGCGGTTCCAGGCAGTACGCGATGCAGAGGTGGTCCTCGAGGTCGTACTTGCAGCGGGCCCCGATCCGGGCGAGCCGGGCGCACTCCTCGCGCTCGCCCGTGAGCCACAGCGCGACCGCCTTGTGGCCCGCGGCCCAGCCCCGGTTCCAGCGTTCCTCCGGGCCCGCGAGGGACAGCGTGATGTCGCAACTGGCGCAGGCGGCCTCGGGGTCGCCGAGCACCATGTGCAGGAAGGCCAGGTGGTAGGCGTACATGAGGATGCCGGTCGTGTCGCCGAGTTCGTGCAGCGTCACGTGCGCCTTCTCGTACGGGGCGACCGCGTCCTCTGGCCGCCCCGCCGCCATGTGGACGCAGCCGAGGATGGCCAGCGCGTGCGCGTGCAGCCGCTCGTCCCCGAGGCGTACGGCGATGTCGCAGGCCTCGTCCAGCATCAGCGGCAGCCGGGGGGAGTGGTCGCCCTGCACGGCGGCGTACCAGCCCGCGTAGCGCAGGGCCATGGACCGCTCGGCGACCGGTTCGGGCACGAGGTCGAGGCCCTTGTGCAGCCAGTACCGGCCCTCGGAGAGGCGGGCCGAGCAGAACCAGAACGCCCAGAGCGTGGTGGCGAGGGTCAGGCCGGTGTGTGCCTCCTGCGGTGTCGCGTAGGAGAACTCGAGGGCCGCCCGCAGGTTGGCGCGCTCGCGCAGCAGCCGGTGGAAGCGCGGCATCTGCTCGTCGCCCGCCCATTCGGCCTCGAACCAGCGGGCCAGCTCCAGGTAGTGGTCGCGGTGCCGGACGCGTACGGCGTGCCCGTCGGGGTGTTCGGCCAGTCGCTCGGCGCCGTATTCGCGCAGGGTGTCGAGGAGCCGGTATCGGACGCCTGCCGCGTCGTCGGCGCGCAGCACGACGGACTTGTCGACGAGCCCGATGAGCTGCTCGACGATCTCGTCGGCGGGCAGCACGTCGTCGGAGCAGACCTCCTCGACGGACGGCAGGTCGAAGTCGCCCGCGAAGACGGAGAGGCGTGCCCACAGCAGCCGTTCCTGCGGCGAGCACAGGTCGTGGCTCCAGTCGATGGCCGTGCGCAGGGTCTTGTGCCGGGGCAGGGCCACCTTGCTGCCGCCGGTCAGCACCCGGAAGCGGCTGCTGAGCCGGTCCACGATCTGGGTGAGGGAGAGGGCGCGCAGCCGCACCGCCGCGAGCTCGATGGCGAGCGGGATGCCGTCGAGCCGCCGGCACAGGGCGGCGACGGCCTGCCGGTTGTCGTCGTTCAGGACGAACCCGGGGGTCACGGCGGCGGCCCGGTCGGCGAAGAGCCGCATGGCGTCGGTGTCGGTCCGCGGTCCGTCGGGATTGTCCGCGGCGGCGGGCACGGTGAGCGGTGCGATGGGGAAGGTGTGCTCGCCGGGTACGTCGAGGGGTTCGCGGCTGGTCGCCAGGATCCGTACGGCGGGGGCGCTGCGCAGCAGGATGTCGGCGAGCATGCCGCAGGCGTCCACGATGTGTTCGCAGGTGTCGAGGACGAGCAGGAGCTCGCGGCTCTCCAGGTGGTCCACGAGCGCGTCGAGCTGTGAGCGGTTCTCCTGCTCGGGGAGGCCGAGCGCGGTGGAGACGGAGTGGGCCAGCAGGTCGGGGTCGGTGAGCGAGGAGAGGGCCACCATGCAGACGCCGTCGGGCAGTTCCGGGGCGAGGCGGGCGGCGACGCGCTGTGCGGTTCTGGTCTTTCCTACGCCGCCGGGGCCGAGGAAGGTCACGAGGCGTGCCCGGCCCAGGAGTTGGGTGGCGGTCGCGACCTCCTCGGTGCGGCCGACGAAGCTCGTCACCTCGACCGGCAGGTCACCGGGGCGTCGATCGGCCTTCACTGCGATCGCCTCTTCCCGGTGAGGAGGTCGTACGGGAGGTGCAGCACCGTAGTCCGGGCGGCGCGGCGCCGACCCCCGTAGTCCGAAAGCGTCCGAAAGAGTCGGGAAGAGTCGGGAAGAGTCCGAAGACGGCGGCAGAAGCCGACCGGCCGGTCGCACACGACCGGCGCAACAGATACTGCGCCGTCCTCACGGAGGCGTCAGGCTGCCAGTGATCCGACCGGAGGTGTTGCATGGCAGCGGGCGTACTGGTGCGACGCGTGGTTCCGGGGGCCCTGATCCCCCTGCTGATGATGGCCGCGACGGCCTGCGGCGCGTCCGCGGGGAGCGAGGCCGCCGTGGCGGCGAAGCCCGAACACCGGGCCGCCGACGGCGCGTTCGCCCATCCCGGCGTCCTGGTCGGCAAGGACCAGCTGGCGGCAGCCCGGGAGCACGTGCGGCGCAAGCAGGAGCCGTGGATCTCCGCGTACCGTGAGATGAGCCGCAGCAAGTACGCCGACCTCGACTACGAGGCGAAGCCGTACGCGACCGTGCGGTGCCCCTTCGACGCGGAGGCCGGGCAGGGCTGTGTCGAGGAGCGCGAGGACGCCATTGCCGCGTACACGCAGGCCCTGCTCTGGAACATCACCCGCGACCGGGCGCACGCCGCGAAGGCCGTCGAGATCATGAACGCCTGGTCGGACAAGGTCACCGGGCACACCGCCGACAACGCGGGGCTCCAGGCCGCCTGGGCCGGAGCGTCCTGGGCGAAGGCCGGCGAGCTGATGCAGTACACGTACGAGGACTGGCCGGACGGGCAGGAGCTGAAGTTCCAGCGGATGCTGCGCGAGGCGTACCTGCCCGAAGTGCGCGGCGGCTCCGCCGATTTCAACGGCAACTGGGACCTGGTGATGGCCGACGCCACCATGAGCATGGGCGTCTACCTCAACGACAGGTCCGCTTTCGACCAGGCCGTCGGGCACTTCCGCGCCCGCGTCCCCGCGTACTTCTATCTGGCGTCGGACGGGCCGCTGCCGGTGAGGCCGAAGGGCAGCGGCATCGACACCCCGGCGGAACTGCGCACGTACTGGTTCGGGCAGAAGACCTTCAAGGACGGGCTCTCCCAGGAGACATGCCGCAACTTCAAGCACGCCAGCTACTCCCTGGCCGCGACGTCCCACATGGCCGAGACCGCGTGGCACCAGGGCGTCGACCTGTACGGCGAGGTGAAGGACCGGCTCGCCGCGGCGCTCGAACTGCACTCCAAGTACCAGCTCGGCGCGAAGGCCCCGGCGTGGCTGTGCGGCGGGAAGGTGCAGCGCGACATGGGTCCCGACACGGAGGTGGGGCTCCAGCACCTCCAGGGGCGGCTGCGGATGGACCTCCCGCAGACCGAGCGGCTCACCCGCAAGGAGCGTCCGGAGGGGACGGACGACCTGTTCGTGGCGTGGGAGACGCTGACGCACGCCGCCGCGTGAGCCGTCGCGCGCAAGCGATTCGCGTTCACTCCCCCTGATGGCGTACTGTTGTTTTCACCGACGCGGGGTGGAGCAGCTCGGTAGCTCGCTGGGCTCATAACCCAGAGGTCGCAGGTTCAAATCCTGTCCCCGCTACTGAAGGCCGAGGCCGGAATCTCATCGAGATTCCGGCCTCGGTGCTTTTCCGGCGCTGTGGCGCCGATGTTGCGCCCGTCACGTTCCCCACCCGTACGGCCCACCCCTGCTCGCCGCGGCGTCCCCGTGCGGGAACTCTTGGTGAGACGCCGGAAGCGGGCAGGGACGCGGCAGGAGACGACTGGTGGGGCAGCGAGAAGGAGGCAGAGGGGGGAGACGGGGGCGGCGCGAGGCCGAGGCGGCCCCCACCCGGATCTTCGTCCGGCTGCTGCCCTTGCTGCTCGTGATCGGCGGCGCGGTCTACGAGTACTTCACGCCCGCCGGTTACTCCGGCGCCCCGCTGTTCAGCGCGGCCCCGCTGGTGGCCGCCCCGTTCTTCTCGCTCTGCACGACGATCCTGACCGGCGCGGTGTCGATCGGCGCGATCGTCGCGGTGCATCTGTACTTCTGGACCAACATGGGGGTCGCGTTCGTCACCGAGATCGTCACCGTGGCCACCGTCTGCCTGCTGGCCTGTCTGCTCAACCGGATCGTGCGGCGCAGCTACGAGCAGCTGGCCTCCGCCCGCGAGATCGCGCAGGCGGCCCAGCTCGCGGTGCTGCCCGAACCGCCCCGGCGGATCGGCGGGTTCGTGGTCGCGGCGCGCTACGAGGCGGCGCAGGCCGACGCGTTCATCGGCGGTGATCTGTACGCGGTCCAGGACACCCCGCACGGCATCCGGATCATCGTCGGCGACGTACGGGGCAAGGGCATGGGCGCGGTCGCCGCGGTCGCGGTGGTGATCGGAGCGTTCCGGGAGGCCGCCGAGCAGGAGGGCTCGCTGGAGGCGGTCGCACAGCGCCTCGAGCGGGCGCTGGCCAGGGAGGGCGGCCGGCGCAGGGGCATCGACGACTTCGAGGGCTTCACGACCGCGGTGCTGGCCGAGATCCCGCACGGCACCGAGCGGGTACGGGTCCTCAACCGCGGTCATCCGGCGCCGCTGCTGCTGCTCGGCGACGGCACCGTGCGCGAGCTGTACCCGTGTCAGGAGGCGCTGCCGCTCGGCATGAGCGAGCTCGGCAGCTGGCCCGACCGGGGGATCGAGGCGGAGTTCCCGTCCGCGGCGACGCTGCTGCTCTACACCGACGGGCTCTCGGAGGCGCGGGACCCGGGCGGCCGCTTCTACGATCCGGCGGACCGGCTGTCGGGGCGGCTCTTCCCGGGGCCCGACGAGCTGCTCGGGGCGCTCGTGACGGAGGTGCGGGCGCACACCGGGGGCGGTTCGACGGACGACATGGCGCTGCTCGCCGTTCGGCGTGCCTGACCGTCCATGATCGTTGTTACCAAAGGTAGCCGACCGTAGTCGAACGGCGCCGCTCCGCATAACAATTGACGCACTGTCAGAGGGTTGGGTGAGGCGGATGTGGGAACGACCCCCGTTCAACTCGCCCGGTTATGACCGTTCTTGATCCGATAAGTCCTGGCCAGAGTCGTGAACGATCAGTGGGAAGCGCTTGGAATTACTGTCTGCTGTCTATTAACGTTCGATAACGCAGCGCGGTCGTCCCAGCCGTCACAAGCGACGGCTCCGTGCGCACACGCTCAATCCCGAAAGGGAGCCGGGGAACCACCAACTTGGGGTGAATCGGGCGCTCTTCCTGTCCCAGGAGACGTTCGTAGGAGACCTTCCTGCTCCGAACCCGTCAGCTAACCCGGTAGGCGAGAAGGAAGGAAAGGAGAGCGCCCCCGTGGCGTCGAACCGGCCTGCCCCCGACTTCTTCTACGGCCCCGAAGACGACTTCACCGTCGAGCAGGAGCCCTGGGAGGAGTGGAACCCCACCGAGGAGTCCGTCGCTCCCGTCCGCGGCCGGCACCGGGTGGCCCGCCGCCGCGGCGGATTCGCCCGCAGCTCCACGGTCCTCGGCGTCGGTGTCGTCGCCGCAGTCGGCGCGGGCGGCATCGCCACCGCGCAGGGCGGCAAGCCGCCGGTCCACATCTCCATGCCCGACCTGTCGGCGGTCAAGGACTCGCTGCCCGCGGCGAAGTCGCTGCCGGGCGTGGGCTCGCTGATGTCCGACGGTTCGGACTCCGACTCCGGCTCCGGCGCCACGGCCTCCCCGCTGAGCGGCGCCGGTATCACTCAGGCCGACGCCGCCGAGGGGCAGACCGGCGCCGGAGAGGCGCTGCGCGCCCGCATCATGCAGCAGGCCGAGACGCAGCAGGACGCGGCCGACGCCACCGCGAAGCAGGAGGCCGAGGAGGCCGCGGCCCAGAAGGCCGCCGCCGAGGCCGCCGCCAAGCGGGAGGCCGCCGACGCCAAGGCCGCCGCCGAGAAGAAGAAGGCCGAGGAGGAGGCCCGCCGCAAGGCGGAGGAGGAGCGGCTGCGCAAGCTGGCCGCCAGCTTCAAGCTCCCGGTCGCCTCGTACACGCTCTCCGGCACCTTCGGCCAGCCCGGCTCCATGTGGTCCTCCGGGTACCACACGGGCCTCGACTTCGCGGCCTCCACGGGCACGCCGATCCGCGCCATCCACTCCGGTACGGTCACGGAGGCTGGCTGGGCGGGCGCGTACGGGTACCGCACGGTGCTCACCCTCGACGACGGCACCGAGCTGTGGTTCTGCCACCAGTCCTCGATCAACGTCAGCGCGGGCCAGAAGGTCTCCACCGGCGACGTCATCGGCCGCGTGGGCGCCACGGGCAATGTGACCGGGCCGCACCTCCACCTGGAGGTCCACCCCGACGGCCAGTCCACCGGCGTCGACCCGGCGGCCTGGCTGCGCGAAAAGGGCCTGACCCCCTGAACCGGTGAGCCCCGGCGGCCCTGGCGCTGACCCCCCGACGTCAGGGCTGCCGGTTTGCCCCTTCTTGGCGGGATTTCCGGCGTGATCGCGGAATACCGTATTCCGTACGGGTGTTGGAACAGGGCATGACTTCCTCTCGCTCTCTGCGCAAGCTCGGCACCTCCGACCTCGAGGTCTTCCCGCTCTCCCTCGGGGGCAACGTGTTCGGCTGGACCGCCGACGACGCCACGTCCTTCGAGGTGCTCGACGCGTACGTCGCCGCGGGCGGCAACTTCATCGACACCGCCGACGTGTACTCGGCGTGGGTGGACGGCAACAAGGGCGGCGAGTCGGAGACCGTCATCGGCAAGTGGCTCGCCTCGCGCGGCCGCCGCGACGACCTCGTCATCGCCACCAAGGGCGGCCAGCACCCCGAGTACCAGGGCCTGTCCGCGGCGAACATCAAGGCCGCCGTCGACGCCTCCCTCAAGCGCCTCGGCACCGACCACATCGACCTGTACTACACGCACTACGACCGCCCGGACGTGCCGGTCGAGGAGATCATCGGCGGGCTCGACGCGGTGGTGAAGGCCGGCAAGGTGCGGCACATCGCCGCGTCCAACATCTCCGCCGAGCGTCTCCAGGAGTCCCTCGACTTCTCCGAGCGCGAGGGCCTCGCCCGCTACGTCGCGCTCCAGCCGCACTACAACCTCGTCTCCCGCGACACGTACGAGGGCGCGCTCCAGGACGTCGCCGCCCGCGCGGGCCTCGGGGCCGTGCCGTACTACGCGCTCGCCGCCGGCTTCCTGACTGGCAAGTACCGGCCGGGCGTGACCGTCGACAGCGCGCGGGCCGCCGGTGCGGGCAAGCACCTGGAGACCGAGCGCGGGCGGAACGTCCTGGCGGCGCTCGACGACATCGCCCGCGCCCACGACGCCGAGATCGCCACGGTCGCCCTCGCCTGGCTGGCCGCGCAGCCCACGGTGGCCGCGCCGATCGCCTCCGCGCGGATCGTCGACCAGCTGCCCGCGCTGCTCGCGGTGGCGGACCTGGAGCTGACGCGGGCCGAGCTCGACCGCCTGACGGCCGCCTCCGCCTGAGCCCGCGGGACCGGCCGGTTCAGTACCGGTACGGGTTGTACGGCGTGTACGCGGGGCTGTGGGGCACCACGGGGCCCGCGTACATGGCGGGCAGCCACATCGGCGCCGCGATCTGCGAGCCGTACGCGAGCGCCGGCCGCGCGTAGTCCCGGCGCTCCCACAGCGCGTCGAGCAGCTCCCGCTCCCGTACGACGAAGTCCGCGCCCGCCCTGCCCCTGCGGCCGCGGTGGCGAAGGAGCGCGAGGGACGTCGCGTACGCCTCGTACTCGGCGACGGCGGTGGCGGCCGGCCTGCCGCCGTAGTGCGTGGCGAAGTCGCGGGCCAGGCGCCGCGCCTTCAGCGAGCCCAGTGCGAACGGCTCGGGCGGCGTCAGCCAGCCCGCGGCGACGTAGGCCGGCAGCTCCTGGCGGACCGTGCGCAGCTCGCGCTGGCGCAGATACACCGACAGCCAGGTGACCACGCCGAACACCGGCACCATGAACGCCGCGTACACCGCGAAGAAGCCGTACTCGCCGAACGACGACGAGCCGTTCCAGAACGCGTGCATGCCCATCGCGCCGAGCAGCCCGGCGAGCGGCAGCAGCATCCGGCGCAGCCGGCCGCGGCCCGGGGCCATGGCGGCGGCGATGCCGAAGCCGATGCCGGTGAGCACCGTGAACAAGGGGTGCGCGAACGGGGACATCACGACGCGCACGAAGAACGTGGCCGCGGTGACCGAGGTGAGCCCGGGGCCCGTGCCGGAGAGCTGGTCGGTGCCGAAGGCGTTGCCGAGATAGAGGATGTTCTCGGTGAACGCGAAGCCGGTCGCCGTGACCCCGGCGATCACGACGCCGTCGACGACCCCGGTGAAGTCGCGTCTGCGGAAGAGGAAGACGAGCAGCACGGCCGCCGCCTTCGCGGACTCCTCGACGATCGGGGCTATCACGGTGGCGCCGAGGGTGTCGGCACTGGACGGGTCGGCGGTCGCGGTCTCTATCCACCGCGTCGCGAAACTGTTGGCGACGATCGCTATCAGCGCCGCCGCGCACGCTCCCCAGGCGAACGAGAAGATCAGGTTCCGCCAGGGGCCCGGCTGCACGCGGTCCAGCCAGCGGAACGCGGATATGAGCAGCGGGACGGGCAGCACGGCGAGGCCGAGCCCGACCAGGAAGCCCTCCGTGCCGGTCTGCTCGCGGACCAGCGCCAGGATCACGGCGCCGGACACGGCGAGCAGCGTCGCCAGCGCGGCGGCCCGTACGCCCTTCCGCTCCCACCAGCGGGGATGCGGCACCGCACCGTGCGGGACCGCGCCGCCGGGCTGTGCGCCGACGACGTCGCCCTGGTGGTGCGGACGGACGGGATACGAGGCCACGAATTGACCCTAACGAGGGATGCGGGGCGCCGCGACGGGGCCGCGGTGATCAGGCCCTGGCCCGCCCGTCGGACTACCGGCGGCGGAACAGCAGGTCGTGCACCACGTGGCTCTTGTTCAGGCCCTTGCCCTCGAAACGGGTGAGCGGGCGGAAGTCGGGGCGCGGCGCGTAGCCCCCACCCTCGATCGTGTTCTCGTAGTCGGGGTGCGCGGTCAGGACCTCGAGCATCTGCTCCGCGTAGTCCTCCCAGTCGGTCGCGCAGTGCACGCTCGCGCCCGGCTTCAGCGGCCCGGCCACCAGCGTCAGGAAGTCGGCCTGAATCAGCCGCCGCTTGTTGTGCCGCTTCTTCGGCCAGGGGTCGGGGAAGTAGACGCGCAGCCCGTCGAGGCTGTCGTCCGGGAGCATGTCGCGCAGCAGCACGATCGCGTCCCCGTTCGCCACCCGTACGTTGTCGACGCCGGCCTTGTCCGCCAGGTTCAGCAGATTGCCCTGCCCTGGCGTGTGCACGTCGACGGCGAGGATGCCGGTCGACGGGTCGGCCTGTGCCATCTGCGCCGTGGCCTCGCCCATGCCGAAGCCGATCTCCAGGACGATGCGGTCGACGCCGGGGAACAGCGCCGGGAGGTCGAGCTTCCGCTTCCCGTCGATGTCCAGGCCCCACGTGGGCCACAGCCGCTTCAGGGCATCGGCCTGCGCGTCGGTGACCCGGCCGCGGCGGGGCTGGAAGCTCCGGATGCGGTGCTCGTAGTGCGACTGCGCGGGGTCGGGCCGGGGCCCGTCGGGGAACCGCGGCTCGTTGGGGCGGGCGGTGGGTGCGGGGGTTTCAGGCGACTCAGACACAGTGACCCCGATTTTACGGGCGGCCGGGAGGTGCGGTGCCGGGTGCGGTGTCGGGCCCGGCTGCGGCGCCGGGCCCGGCCTCACAGCTGGGCGAGGACGCGCCCCGCGATCTCCCGCCCGATCGGCAGCGAGGCCGTCGCGGCGGGCGACGGAGCGTTCAGCACATGGACCGCGCGCGGGCCCTCACGTATCAGGAAGTCGTCCACGAGCGTCCCGTCCCGCAGCACCGCCTGCGCCCGCACACCCGCAGCGACCGGCACCATGTCCGCCGCCTCGACCGCGGGCACCAGCCTGCGCACCGCCTCCGTGAACGCCGACTTCGACAGCGAGCGGTGGATCTCGCCCGCCCCGTACCGCCAGTGCCGCCGCGCCATCCGCCAGGCACCCGGCCAGGCCAGCGTGCCGCCGACCTCGCGGGGCCGTACGACACCCCATCCGTAGCCCTCGCGGGCGAGCGCCGGCACCGCGTTCGGCCCCACGTGCACGCCGCCGTCCATGCCGCGCGTCAGATGCACCCCGAGGAACGGGAACGCCGGGTCCGGCACCGGATAGACGAGCCCGCGCACCAGCTCGGGGCGCGAAAGCTCGAAGTACTCGCCGCGGAACGGCACGATCCGCATCTCCGGGTCGTCCCCCGCGAGCCGCGCCACCTCGTCGCAGCGCAGCCCCGCGCAGTTGACCAGCACGCGCCCGCGCACGATGTCCCCCGACCGCGTCCGCACCGCGACGCCGCGCTCGGGGCGGCGGTCGATCTGCACGACATCCGCCCCGTACCGGATCTCCGCCCCCGACGCCTCGGCGAACCGCTCGGCGACCGCGCGGTAGTCCACGATCCCCGTCGTCCCCACGTGGATCGCGGCGAGGCCGCGCACCTCCGGCTCGTACTCCTGGATCTGGGCGGGGCCCAGCTCGCGCACCGGTATCCCGTTCTCCCTGCCGCGCTGCACCAGCGCGTGCAGGCGGGGCAGCTCGTCGCGCTCGGTGGCGACGATCAGCTTTCCGGTGACCTCGTGGTCGATCCCGTACTCCGCGCAGAACTTGACCATCTCGGCGGCGCCGCGCACCGCGAACCGTGCCTTGAGCGAGCCGGGCCGGTAGTAGACCCCGCTGTGGATCACCCCGCTGTTCCGCCCCGTCTGGTGCCGGGCCGGGCCCTCCTCCTTCTCCAGGACGACGACCTTGGTCCCCGGCACCGCCCTCGACACGGCATACGCGGTGGAGAGTCCGACGATCCCCCCGCCGACCACCAGCACGTCCCCGTCCAACGCAGCCGCCCCCACGGGCCTCACCTCCACTCCCGACACACCCAGCATCTTGCCCGACCGCACTGACAATCAGGCCTACGCCGGCGCCATCAGCAGCGGCCGGGCCCGCTCGCGCAGCTCCACCACCCGCGGCTCGTCCCCGTACGGCTCCAGCCGGTGCAGCAGATCCTTCACGTACTCGGTGGTGCGCGCGGACGAGATCCGCCCGGCCACCTCGAGCGCCCGCGTCCCCTGCTCGCACGCCGCGTCCAGGTTCCCCGACTCCAGCTCGGCGACCGCCGACACCACGAGCCGCAGCCCGTGCGAGCGCACGAACTCCTCCGTGGGCTTCGACAGCGCCTGCTCCGTGAAGCGCCGCACCTGCCGGGGCGCCTTCAGATCGCGGTAGCACTCGGCCGCGTCCGCCGCGAACCGGTCGTAGGAGTAGAAGCCGAGCCAGGACGGGTCCGTGTCGCCGTCTCGCGCCCGCTCCAGCCAGCCCTCGGCGGCCCGCAGCGCGCCGCCGGCCGCGTGCGCGTCACCGGCGCGCGCGTGCGCGCGTGCCTCGATGAGCCGGAAGAAGCTCATGGTCCGCGCGGTCGCGAGGCCGCGGTTGCGCTCGATGGCGGCCTGCGCGAGGTCGACGCCCTCGTCGCCGAAGCCGCGGTAGGTGGCCTGGAGGGACATGGAGGCGAGCACATAGCCGCCCAGTGGCACGTCGGCCGCCGCGCGGGCGAGGCGCAGCGCCTGGATGTAGTACCGCTGCGCCGCCTCCTGCTGCCCGGTGTCGAACGCCATCCACCCGGCGAGCCGCGTCAGTTCGGCCGCGGCCCCGAACAGCGAGCGCCCCACTTCGTCGGAGTACGAGCCGAGCAGCAGCGGCGCCGCCTCGACCCGCAGGCACTCGGGCACCATCGACGAACGCCAGTCGCCGCCCCCGTACTTGGAGTCCCAGCGCCGCGCGTCCTCGGCGGCCTCGCGCAGCTTCTGCACATCGCTGTGGCCGACCTTCTGCGGGGCGCCCTCCTCCGCTCCGTCGGAGTGGTGCGGCTCGCGCGCCACCGAGGAGTCGGCGGGGGATATCAGCCAGCGCGAGGCGGGCGTCGCGTACGCGCTCACCGCGAACGAGCCGGCCAGCGACTGCCAGATCCCGCCGCTGCCGGCCCGCCGCCCGGCGAGGTCGAGCCGGTACAGCTCCGTCGCGGACTTCACCGCCGCCCGTACGTCGCGCGGGAAGGCGAGGCCCACCTCGGGCGCGGGGTCCGCGTCGGCGAGGCCGATCTCGTGCAGCGGTACGGGGCGGCCGAGCTTCTGGCCGATGGCGGCGGCGATGAGGTGCGGCGCCGCGCCCTGCGGCACCATGCCCTTCGACACCCAGCGCGCCACCGACGTCTTGTCGTAGCGCAGCGTCAGACCTCGTTGCGACCCGAGGTCGTTGACGCGGCGGGCCAGTCCCGCGTTGCTGATTCCCGCGAGGGCGAGAACGGCGCCGAGCTTTTCGTTCGGCCCGCGTTGCTCCCTGGACATGAGCCACCCCTCGACACAGACGGCTGCCGCGCCGGGCACCACACCGACTTTTCGGCCTGGCATAACCGCGCGGCATTCGTACACCCAGCGTAGTTCGCCGCATCCCAAGCGTTAAGGGTCGTCATTCCGGATGGCGGGATTGTTGTCCGTACTGAAGTACGGCGCAGGCCACGCCGTGTGACCGTGTGCTCCGGGCGTGGTGCCGTGCGCCCGTGCGTGCGCTCTTACCGGGAGGCCGTACCGGCGGTTGCATGGGACCTGCGTGGGTCGGCCCGCTGTACTGGATCCAGTGGGCTGGGGGACACCGCCGCCTACATCCCCGCGGGCGGCGGACCGGTCCGGGAGGCGAACCGCGCCTCCCGGACTGTGCGTTGCGCGCTGTGGTTGAAGCGGGGTGGTCAGCTCCGGCCAACGGCGGCCGATTTGGCTGATTCTCGCCCCTGTCATCCTGACTGGCCTGGGTTGTGCCACGGTTCAACCACGGCTCAAATGGGGCGCATTAGGGGGAGCGTACGCCATTTCCCGCTCCCCACTTGCACCCTCTTCGAGGCCTCCTTCGTGGCAGCATGGGTTTCCCTTGTGTTGTCCACAGTCTGTGGAGGCGGCGATGCGCTGGTTGGTGGGGTGGAGCAGTGCCGCCACCGGGCCCGTTGCGCTCGGCTCCGCGGGCGCCATGGGGTCGGAGG
The DNA here is from genome assembly GCF_052245995.1 of Streptomyces sp. SDT5-1. NCBI lineage: Bacteria > Bacillati > Actinomycetota > Actinomycetes > Kitasatosporales > Streptomycetaceae > Streptomyces > Streptomyces sp. SDT5-1. The sequence continues at coordinate 4,569,069 of NZ_CM125963.1, forward strand.
GCGAGACCGTCCACCCGGTGGGTTCCCAACTCCTGTGGGGCGACCCGGATCCGCTGTGGGCCGTCGGCGACTGGCGCCCCGACGAAGTGCGCATCGTGAAGGCGGACGAGCAGACCAGGATCGCGGTCCTCGGGGTGTGCGGCGCCACCGACGAACAACTGAGGGTGGGCCTCTTCGCGGCGCGCGGCGGCGCCCTGCGCCACCTCACGGCCTGGCCCGGCAGCTACACGGCGGTCGTCCAGGCGGGCCGCCGCGTCACCGTGGTCGGCGACCTCGCGGGCGCGCGCCCCGTCTTCCACACCCCGTGGGCGGGCGGCACCGCGTACGCGACGGCGGCGCTCCCGCTCGCCGACCTCATCGAGGCCAACCTGGACGTCGGGCACCTGGCCGCGCTCCTCGCCGCGCCCGACGTTCCCGAGGCGCTGCACGACTCGACGCCGTACCAGGGCGTCCACCGCATCCCGCCGGGCCACGCCCTCATCCTGCGCGCCGGGTCCCGCGAGATCGCCGGCTACGAGCCGGTGGCCTCGCTCGCCGTGGGCGCGGGCCCCGTCGACGAGGACCGGGCCGTGGACGAGGTCAGGGACGCCCTCGTGGACGCCGTGCGGACCCGCCTCGCCGCGCCCCGGCACGTGCCGGGCACCGACCTCGACCCGGGGCCCGTGCCCGGCATGGGCCCCGCAGAGCGCAGGGCCGCCCGCGGCATGCCCGTGCCCGGCATCGGGGCCGACGTCTCCGGGGGGCCCGCGTCCGGCACCCTCGCGCTGCTCGCGGCGGGCCTGCCCGGCATGCCCGGCACGGTCCTCGGGCACGGCACGGGCGCGGGCGAGCGCCTGCTGGCCGTCACCTTCAACGACCGCTCGTCCCGCGCCGACCAGCACGAGGCCGAGCTGGAGCGGGCGGGGGCGCTCGCCGCGAACCCGCGCCTGCACCACGTCGTGGTCGCGGCCGGCGAGGAGGCGCTCCCGTACGCCGAGCTGGACGGCCCGCTCACCGACGAGCCGAGCTCCTCCCTGGTCACGGCCGCCCGGCACCGCGCCCGCCTCGCCTCGGGCAGCGCCGACCACTTCACCGGATACGGGGCGCGGCAGGTCCTCGACGCCCACCCCGCGCGCCTGGCCGACCTGTTGATGGACCGGCGCAGACGCCACATGGTGCGCCCCGTCGCCGCCCTCACGAAGGCGGACGGCTCCCTCACGGTCCCGGCACGCGTCTACGGAGCGGCCCGAAAACTTGCCCGTACGCCCTACAAGGCGGGCCTCGAAGGGCTCTCCAGCCGACTCCTCCAGCGCAGCTTCGAGGAGCCGGGCGGCGCCGTCGGCGCGTCCCTCGCCGCCCTCGCGTGGGCCAGACCGGGGCCCGCCGCGCGCTGGCTGACCGGGGAGGCCCTCGCAGAAGTATCGGTTCGCCTGCACGACGGCACGACCCGTCCGGGGCCCGGGCCCGGACAGCGCCCCGGAGAGTTCAGGGCCCGCGCCGGCCTCGCCCGGCACGCCGCCGACCTGCGCATCCTCGAACAGGCCGCGGAGGTCCGCTTCCAGCGGCTGCACGCCCCGTTCCTCGACAACCAGGTGGTGCGCGCCTGCCGCGCCCTGCCCGAGGCGCTGCGCGTCCAGCCGGGCGCCCGCGCCGACATCCTGCGCCGCGTCCTCGAAGGCGCGGGCGTCAGCGAGCTGCCGCCCGGCTGGGGCGCCCCCTCGCACGCCTCCTCCTCGGCGGCCACGCGCGCGGGGCTCCGGCTCGCCGCCGACCACCTGATCGGGCTCTTCGAGACGCCCCTGCTCGCGCAGACCGGGCTCGTCGAGGCCCGCGTCGTCCGCAAGGCCCTGCGCGCGGCGGCCGACGGCGAGCCGCTGCCCCTCGACGGCCTCGCCGACCTCGTCGCCCTCGAACTGTGGCTGCGCCGCCTCCTCGCCCGCCGCGGCACCTGCTGGACCGGCACCCCCGCACGCGCGCGTGCCGTGCCGACCGGCAGCGTCGTCCCGGAGCGCGCCCTGGGGGCCGGGCCCAGGTAGGGCACCGCGCGGAAGGGGCAGCTCCGGGCAAAAAACTGGGCCCTCCCGTCGCCGTCCGGTGACAATGCCTCAGTGCAGTACAAGATCCTGGGAACCACACAGGCATACGACGACGGGGGCGCGCCCGTGCCCGTGGGCGGCGCACGCCTGCGCGCACTGCTCGCCTCCCTGGCGCTGCACACCCCGCACACCGCCCCGACGGACACGCTCATCGACGACGTGTGGGCCGACGACCCGCCCGCCGACGCCGCTGCCGCCCTCCAGGCGCTGGTCGGCAGGCTCCGCCGCGCGCTCGGCAAGGAGGCCGTCACCTCCGAGACCGGCGGCTACCGCCTCGCCGCGACCCGCGACGACGTGGACCTGCACGTCTTCGAGCGCCTGACCCGCGAGGGCACCGCGGCCCTCGCCGCCGACGACCCGGTGACCGCCGCCGACACCCTGCGCGACGCGCTCGCCCTGTGGCGCGGCCCCGCCCTCGCCGACCTCCCCGACCGCACCGCCGCCACCCGCCACGAGGCCCGCCGCCAGGACGCCACCCGCGCGCGCGTGGCGGCGGACCTGCGCCTGGGCCGCGCCGCCGAGCTCGTACCGGAGCTGCGGGAGCTGACCGCCGCCCATCCGTACGACGAGCCGCTGCACGCCCTGCTGATCCGGGCGCTGCGCGACGCGGGCCGCGGCGCGGACGCCCTCGCCGCCTACGAGTCGGCGCGCCGGGAACTGGCGGACGGCCTCGGAGCGGACCCCGGGCCCGAACTCACGGCCCTGCACGCCGAATTGCTGGCGCCGCGGGCCGGGGCGGCGCCCGGGGAACCCGCATCGCAGGTCCTCGACATGCCCACGCCGCGCCCGGCGCCCCGAACCGGCAACCTCCGTCCCCGACTTAACTCCTTCGTGGGCCGGGAACCCGAACTCGCCGCCATCCGTTCCCACTTGCGAGGAGCACGCCTGGTCACCCTCACGGGCCCCGGCGGCTCCGGCAAGACCCGCCTGGCGGAGGAGGCAGCGGCCCCTCTCCCGCACGCCTGGCTGGTCGAGCTGGCGCCGCTCGACGACCCGGAAGCGGTGCCCGGCGCGGTCGTCAGCGCCCTGGACCTGCGCGAGACGGTCCTCAAGACGAACGAGCTGTCGGGCCCGCAGACCGACCCGACCAGCCTCCTCGTAGAGCACTGCGCACACCGCAGCCTGCTCCTGATCCTTGACAACTGCGAACACGTGATCGGCGCGGCCGCCCGGCTCGCCGAGACCCTCCTCACGCGCTGCCCCGGCCTCACGATCCTCGCCACCAGCCGCGAACCCCTCGGAGTACCGGGGGAGTCCGTCCGCCCCGTCGAGCCGCTGCCACCGGACCCCGCCCACCGCCTGTTCGCCGAACGGGCCGCCGCGGTCCGCCCCGGTTTCGACCCCAGCCAGGATCAGCGGGCCGTCGCCGAGATCTGCCGCCGCCTCGACGGGCTGCCGCTCGCCATCGAGCTGGCCGCCGCCCGCCTGAGACTCCTCACGCCCCGCCAGATCGCGGACCGCCTAGACGACCGCTTCCGCCTGCTGACCGGCGGCAGCCGCACCGTACTGCCCCGCCAGCAGACCCTCCGCGCGGTCGTCGACTGGTCCTGGGACCTGCTCGACGAGCGGGAGCGCGGCACCCTGCGCGAGCTGTCGGTGTTCGCCGGCGGCTGGGACCTGGAGGCGGCGGAGGCCGTCTGCTCCACCGAAGAGGTCGCCGACGTCATCGGCTCCCTCCTCGACAAGTCCCTGATCGTCGCCGCGTCCCACGAGGAGCGGCGCGGCGACGGCATGCGCTACCGAATGCTGGAGACCATCCACGAGTACGCCACCGAGCGCGCGGCCGAGACCCCCGAAACCCTGGAGGCGGCCGAGCGGCGGCACATCGCGCACGTACGCGCGCTGGTCGAGGCCGCCGACCCCCGGCTGCGCTCCGCCGAGCAGCTGCCGTGGATCCAGCGTCTGGAGACGGATCTCGACAACATCAGGGCGGCGCTGACCCGCGTCACCTCCGGGAGCACCGCGGACGAGGAGGCGGCGATCGACCTCGCCCTGCACCTCGGCTGGTTCTGGTGGCTGCGCAACTACCGCACGGAGGGCACCGCCTGGGTCGAGCGGGTCGTGGCGCTGCTGCCGGACAGATCGGCGCCCGAAGACCCCGAGGACCCGCTGCACTGGCCCCGGATGAACGTGCGGCTGCTCGCCCTGTTCCTCCAGTCCGAGGTGTACCCGCACAGCACCGTCGCCGCCGAGGAGGACCGGGCGTACGCGCAGCGCGTGCAGGCGGCGTTCGCGCCGCCCAGCCCGCAGGGCGCCCGCTTCCCCGGCATCATCTGGCCGTTCATGCTCTTCCTCCTGGGCGACGAGAGCGGCGAGGACGTGCGCGCCTCCCTGGACGCCGCCGTCGCCAACTGCCGCCGCTTCGGAGGCGACTGGGAGCTCGGCGTCACCCTCATGTTCCGCGCGCACATGGCGGTCGACATGCCGGGCAACATGAGCGGCGTCGACGACGACCTCGCCGAGCTGCGGGGCCTGAGTCGTCGCGTCGGCGACCGCTGGATGCGGGCCCAGGTGTGCAGCGCGGCGGGCGAGGCCGCCATGGGGCGCGGCCGGTTCGAGGACGCCAAGGGCGAGTACGAGGAGGCACTGCTGCTCGCCTACGAGGTGGGGGCGTACGCCGAGTCGCCCTTCCTCATGGCGCGCCTCGCCGAGATCGCGTTCCGCGCGGGCGACCCCGAGACCGCGCGCAAGACGCTCGACATGGCGACCGAGGAGGCCGAGCGGTACGGGGTGGTGGACACGGCGGCGTTCGCCCGGCTGCTGCGCGCGTACCTCGCCCTGTCGGAGGGCGACGTGGCCCGCGCGCGCGAGCACTGCGACGCGTCCCGCGCGGTGGCCGAGGGCGGCACCCCGCCGCCGCAGTTCGTGGCGGCGCTCGGCGTGGTCGAGGCCCGCGTCACGGCGGCCGAGTCGGGCCCGGAGGCGGGTCTGGAGAAGGTGGTCGGGCTGCTGCGCGACGACGTCCTGGGGCAGACCGCCGAGTCGGTGACGGCGGGCCTCGTCGACGTGGGCGCCGAACTGCACGTGCGGGCGGGCGACATGGCGCGCGCGGTGCGCCTGTTCGCCGCCGCCGACGCGCTGCGCGCCGGGCTGCCGAGGTCGATGCCGGAGCGCGAGGAGTACGCGGACGCCGAGGCACGCGCGCGTGCGGAGCTCGGCGAGGCACGGTACGCGGCCGAGCGCGCGGCGGGCGGCGCGCTCACGCACGAGGGGCTGCTCGCGGACCTGGCGGGCGCGACCGGCGTCGACTGAACCGGCGGCGACTGGCCGGCCGCCGCCGCGCGCTCGGCCACGTACCGGTCAGGTGCAGGTGAAGCGGGACTCCGCCCAGTCGGCGACCGCCACCGAGTCCGCCGGGCTGTTCGGCTCGGTGACCAGCCGGATCGACTTCGCCCCCGACACGTTCACATGCACCGGCACCGCCGGCTGGCGGCCCTTGACCACGGAGGAGCTCCAGGCCCGCGCCCCGTCGACGTAGACGGAGAACCGGACCGCGCCGAGGCCCAGCGTCATGTCGTCGATCCCGGCATACGCGTCGTACGTCGTGCAGCTGCGGTTGAGGTCGATGGTGACGGAGGACTTCGAGTGCACCGAGACGCCCTTCGCGTACTGCTTGTCGGCGATCGACATGCCGGAGCGCTGCCACACCCAGCTGGACTCGCCGAGGCGGATCTCCGGCTGCGAGCCGTCGCCCGTGGTGTCGTACCGCAGTTCGTTCACCGGGTAGACCTTCGGGGCCGGCGGGGGCGTCGGCTTCGGGGTCGGCTTGGGCGGCGTCGGCTTGGGGGCAGGGGGCTTCGGCTTCGGGGGCTTCGGCTTGGGCGTCGGGGTCGGTGTCGGCTTCGGGGCAGGGGGCTTCGGCTTCGGAGGCGTCGGCTTGGGCGCCGGGGGCTTGGGCTCCGGCGCAGGCGGCTTCGGCTTCGGCTCGGGCTTCTTCGGCTCGACCGGCTGCGAGGCGGGCGGCGGCGCCTTCTCGTGCGCCTCCGTCTTCGGCTTCGGGTCACCGGCGAGCGCGATCGCCAGCGCGACCGCGGTCCCCGCCGCCACCACACCGGCCGCGATACCGGCCTTCGCGGGCGCCCCGAGTCCCTCGGAGGCCGCGCCGCCCGCGGCGCCGCCCGTGGACCCGCTGCCCGTCGCCGCGGCCGCACCGGCCCCGGCCGCGCCCGCGGCTCCCGCCGCGCCGCCCCCGATGAACGCGGCGGCCTTCGCGTACCCGGCGGCGCCGAACCAACCGATGACCGCGATCGGCACGACGCCCGGGATGCCGCTGGCGACTTCCTTGAGCTGCCCGGCCGCGAGGCGGCACTTGGCGCACTCCTCCATGTGCTTGCGCAGACCCCGCTCCGCCCGGGTGCGCAGGCTGCCCCGCGCGTAGGCGCCGAGCCGGTCCGCGTAGCGGGCGCACTCCTCGGACTGGGTGAGCGTGGTCGAGACGTGGGCCTGGAGGTAGGCCTCCTTCAGGCCCTCGCGGGCCCGCTTGGCGAGCACGCGCGTGCCGTTGGCGTCGAGCCCGAAGAGCGTCGCGACCTCGCTCGGCGACTCCTCCTCGACCTCGGTGTGCCACAGCACGGCCTGCCAGCGCTCGGGCAGCGAGCGGAAGGCCTGCATGGCCATCGACTGCTCGGCCTCGTGCATCGCCCGGACGTCGGCGCCCAGGTCGAGGGTGTCGTCGTCGCTGGCCTCCCGGGAGCGGGCGTCCTGCGTGGCGAACACGGCGAAATCGTCGACGAGGTGCTCGCGCTTGGCCGACTTCGTCCAGCCCGCGGCCACACGGCGCACCGTGGTCAGCAGATAGGCGCGGACGGCGTGCTCGGGGCCGCTGCCGCTGCGGACTGCCTGCAGGGTGCGGGCGAAGACCTCGGCCGTCAGGTCGTCGGCGGTGTGCCCGTCGCGGCAGCAGGTGCGCGCGTAGCGGCGGACGGCGGCGGAGTGGCGGCGGTACAGCTCCTCGTAGGCACTGTCGTCGCCCGCGCGCATACGGCCGATGAGGTCGGCGTCGGACGAGGGCGGCGCCTCGTCGGCACCCGGCGCGGAACCGACCGCGGCGCCCGCGGCGGCCCCCGGAGCCGAGCCGCTCTCGCGCTGGGGCGGCACCGATGCCTGCGTGTCCGGATGCTCGGCCGGCGTCCTTCCCGGACCGCCCTGGCTCGGCACCTGCTGCGGGGGAGGAGTCCCGGCGCTCGTCCCGGCGCCCTCCGGCCGCTGCTCGTCCCGACCGTCAACGCTCATTGCGGAATGCCCCCGACCGCCCACTCTGACCCGATCACCGGGAAAGAGTGCCACACGGGGCGGCCCACGAAGGAGTTGCTGCACGGCAACCACTCATCCGTGGAGATTTCGCGTACTCAACCCCTAAGGATCACCCGTTCGGGGAAGGCTCAACCACCCTGTCGACACCGCGAGTTGACCGCCCGTGACGGCGCGGTCAACCCACGGTTAACGGGTGCGCTTCCGTGAGGATCCCGGAGACCCCGCGAGGGCCCGGCAGGTCACGCGGGACGCGAGCGCAGCCCCTCGAGCAGGATGTCGAGCAGCCGGGCCGAGGCCGCCGCCTGCTGCGCGGCGTCCGGCAGCGAGGGCGCCGCCGTCGCGATCACGAGCAGCACGTCCGACACCGTGACGTCGGTCCGCAGCTCACCGGCCTCCCGCGCGCGGTCCACGAGCCGGCCCACGACCTCCAGGAGCGCCGCGGCTCCCGCGTCGTCCGCGGGCAGCGCCTCCTGCTCGGCCGGCGGCCGCTGCTCGACGAGCCGCAGCTCCGGAGTCGCGGCCCGCTGCTCCGGCACCCGCACCTCCTCGTGCGCCCCGTCGTCGGAGTCGGCGACGCCGACCCGCAGCACCTGCGGAGGCAGCAGCCGGCCGGCCCCGGAGGCCACCGAGGTCCGCAGGAAGCGCGAGAGCGCCGACCACGGCTCGTCCTCCTGACCGAGCGCCGTGCGCGCCTGGTCGGTCAGCCGGGCCGTCTCCTCCTCGGCTATCCGCCGCACCAGTACGTCCTTGCTGGGGAAGCGCCGGTACACCGTGCCCACCCCGACGCGGGCGCGCCGCGCCACGTCCTCCATGGGCGCCCCGTACCCCAGCTCGCCGAAGACCTCCCTGGCCGCACGCAGCACGTGCTCCAGGTTGCGCTGCGCGTCCACGCGCAGCGGCGTGGAACGCGAACCGTCGCCGGCGCCACGCCCGTTGGCACCCGCGGGCGCCACGGCAGAGGCCGAGGTCCAATGAGAGTCCTGAATGTGCATATGTGTTCCCCCGGTAATGACGTCTCCCCCCGGAGACACTCCCCGCCATTGTCTGTCGGAGCCGGAGGAACAGACAGCGATTTCCGGGACCGCGTCCCGGCCCCGCCCGCGTATCCCCCCAGACACCCCGACAGGAGACGAACATAGTTGAGCCGGGAGCAATTCAGAAGAGGCAGGTTCCGCACCGGGGGCCCCTCGAAAGGAGGATGTGCGGGATTCCGCCATGACCGCCGGCCGGCCCGCCACCCCGGCCCACGGCCCCGCTTCGGACGCTGACCTGCATTCCTTGCGCGTACATCGGTCGACAAGCGGTCCAGGACGGGCACTTCTGGTCGTCATACAAATGGTCGGGACTGTGGACAAACGCATGGGCCCGATGCGTCATGGGAGGGTGAGGGAACCTGCGCGCATTCTTGTAGTCGGCGGCGGTTACGTCGGGATGTACACGGCTCTGCGTCTCCAGAAGAAGCTCAAACCGGAGCTCAAGAGCGGGGCCGTGGAGATCGTCGTGATCACCCCCGACCCGTACATGACCTATCAGCCTTTCCTGCCCGAGGCCGCCGCCGGGTCCATCTCTCCGCGCCACGTCGTGGTCTCGCTGCGCCGCGCGCTCGACCAGTGCCAGGTGATCGTCGGCGAGGCGCAGTCCGTCGACCACGCCAAGCGCACGGTCACGTACACCACGCTGGCCAGCGACGAGGAGGGCACGGGCGCGGCCACCCTCACGTACGACGAACTCGTCCTCGCGCCCGGCTCGATCTCCCGCACGCTCCCGGTCCCCGGGCTCGCCGACCACGGCATCGGGTTCAAGACCGTCGAAGAGGCCATCGGCCTGCGCAACCACGTCATCGAACAGCTCGACATCGCCTCCTCCACCCGCGACCCCGCGGTCCGCGACGCGGCGCTGACCTTCGTCTTCGTAGGAGGCGGATACGCGGGCGTGGAGGCGCTCGGCGAGCTGGAGGACATGGCCCGGTACGCGGCGAAGTACTACCACAACGTCAAGGCGGAGGACCTGAAGTGGATCCTCGTGGAGGCGTCCGACCGGATCCTGCCCGAAGTGGGCCCCGAAATGGGCCAGTACACGATCCGTGAACTGCGCGGACGCAATATCGACGTGCGCCTGGAGACCCGCCTCGAATCCTGCGAGCACCGTGTCGCCGTGCTCAGCGACGGCTCCCGCTTCCCCACCCGCACCGTCGTGTGGACCGCGGGCGTCAAACCCAGTCCGCTGCTCGCCGCCACAGACCTGCCGCTGACCGGACGCGGCCGCCTCAAGTGCGCCGCCACCCTCGCCGTCGACGGCGCCCCGCACGCCTGGGGCGCGGGCGACGCCGCCGCCGTCCCCGACATCACGGACCCCGGCAAGGGGTGCGCGCCCAACGCCCAGCACGCGGTTCGCCAGGCCCGCACCCTCGGCGACAACATCGCGGCCTCCCTGCGCGGCGAACCCCTCACCGACTACGAGCACGCGTACGTGGGTTCGGTCGCCTCGCTCGGCCTGCACAAAGGCGTCGCGCACGTCTACGGACGCAAACTGAAGGGCTACCCTGCCTGGTTCATGCACCGCGTCTACCACCTCAGCAGGGTGCCCACCGTGAACCGCAAGGCCCGCGTCCTCACCGAATGGACGCTCACCGGCCTGTTCAAGCGAGAGATCGTCTCGCTGGGCTCGCTGGAACGGCCCCGCGCCGAGTTCGAACTCGCGGCCGGAGCGGTCCCTCCTACGGACCCATCTGGAGGACCCTCGCGCGACACCCCGCACGGGCCGCCGCAGAACCCGAAGGGGTAGCCCTGAGCGCGTTGTTGACGCCCACGGAGCGGCACAGCTGACCGGAGCGCGGAACTCCCGCTCACGGACCGGCGTCTGACGTTTGTCAGTACGGTCCGCCAGACTGGTCCACGACCCTGGGCGGGCCCCTCGCCCGCCCTCGACCCCACGAGGCTTTTCCCCTGTGAACTTCACGCGCTGGAGCGCCCGGCTCCCCGGAACGCAGCGCCGCGCCGCGGCGCGGGCCGACCACGGCGGACCCCAGCGGGGCGACGGCGCGGTCCCCGCGGCCCGCGCCGAGCAGCTGTCCGACGACCCGCCGCGCGAGGACGGCGCCGTCGGCTGCGTCGACGACCTGCCCGTGCGCGAGGTCCTCGACCGCATCCCCGGGCTCGTCGCCCTCGTGCACGGCCCCGAGCACCGCATCGCGTACGTCAACGACGCCTACGTCGCGGCCTTCGGCGAGCGGCAGGCCGGCGAGCCCGCCCACGAGGCGCTGCCCGAGCTGGACGAGCTCAGCCTGCTCCCGCTCCTCGACCAGGTGCTGCGCTCCACCAAGCCCCGCACGGTCAAGTCCCGCAAGACGTCCGGCGGCCGCTCGTACACCGTCACCTGCACCCCGCTGGAGACCGCCGAGGGCCCCGGCGTCCTCGTCTTCGCCGCCGACGTCACCGACCACGCGGAGGCCGCCGAGCGGCTGCGCACCAGCGAACGCGAACAGCGCGAGACCGCCGTCACGCTCCAACGCTCGCTCCTGCCCCAGGAGTTGGAGGAGCCCGACGACCTGCGCATCGCCGCCACCTACCTGCCAGGCGGCACCGAGGCCGCCGTCGGCGGCGACTGGTACGACGTGATCACCCTCGGCGGCGGCCGCACCGCCCTCGTCATCGGCGACGTCATGGGCCGCGGCGTGCGCGCGGCCGCCGTCATGGGCCAGCTCCGCACGGCGGTCCGCGCCTACGCGCGCCTGGACCTGCCCCCGCACGAAGTACTGCAACTGCTGGACGGCCTGGCCACCGAGATCGACCCGCACCAGATCGCCACCTGCGTCTACGCCGTCCACGACCCGAACGAGGGCCGCCTCGTCTACGCGTCCGCCGGCCATCTGCCGATCCTCGTACGCGACGAGAACGGCACGATCCACCGCGCCGACGAACCCACCGGGCCGCCGCTCGGCACCGGCGGCTGGCTGCACACCTCGGGATCGGTGCCGCTCGGCTCGGGCTCCACGGCCGTCCTCTACACCGACGGACTGGTCGAGCGGCGCGACGAGGACATCGACGAGGGGGTGGCCGCGCTCGAGAACGCGCTGGCGGGCGCCACCGGCACCCCCCAGGTGATCTGCGACCGCCTGATCCGCGCGGCGGGCGTCACCGCCGACCACGACGACGACGTCGCCGTCCTCGTCCTCCAGCACCCGGCCCGCAAGGGCACCGACGGCGAGCGCTTCCGCAACGCCGCGCTCGAACTCCTCGGCGGCGTGGAAGCGGCACCACGCGCGCGTGCCTTCGCGTCCGGCGTCCTCACCAGCTGGCGCTTCGCCGACGAACTCCACGACCTCGGCGTCCTCGCCGCCAGCGAACTCGTCGCGAACTCGCTCCAGCACGGCACCCCGCCGATGCGCCTGCGACTGCGCCGCACGGACCGCCGACTGATCATCGAGGTGACCGACGGGGACGACCACCTGCCGCGCCGCCGCCGCGCGGAACCCGCCGACGAGGCGGGACGCGGCATCGCGATCGTCGCCACCATCGCCGCGAACTGGGGATCGCGGCGCACACCGGGCGGCGGCAAGGCGGTCTGGTGCGAGTTCGTCCTGTCGGAGGACGTGGACTGACCTGGGCCGACGAAAGCAGCGAGGCGTGGGCGGGACCCCAGGGCCCACCCACGCCTCACGCCACTTCCGTCGCGCCTACGCCTCAGCGGTCGCCGGCTCCGGCGCACTGCGCATCACCACACGGCTCCCGGCCGTCGCCGGCCGCTCCTGCTCCGGAGTGAGCCGCTTGCCGAGCCGCAGCGCCAGCACCGTGATCGCCAGCGAGAACAGCACGAACGTCACGATGTACGGACCGTGCAGCGCGGCGCCCATCGGCCCGCCCACGGCCGGACCGACCGCCAGGGCCAGCTGCTTCACCAGCGCGAACGCCGAGTTGTACGAGCCGACCATGCCCGCCGGAGCGAGATCGGCGACCAGCGGGGCCACGGTCGGCGACAGCATCGCCTCACCGAGCCCGAACAGCGCGTACGTGGAGATGAACGCGGCCGTCGCCATCGCCTGGCTTCCGTTCCCGAGCCCCGCGTACCCGGCGATCAGCCACGCGACCGTCCAGATGAGGCCCACCGCGGCGATGACCCGCGTACGGTTGCGCCGCTCGACCAGCTTCAGCACCGCGAACTGGGCGACGACGATCATCGCCGTGTTGGCCGCGAGCGCGATGCCGAGCGTGGACGCCGAGATCCCGGCCGCCTCGACGCCGTACGCGCTGAGGCCCGACTCGAACTGCCCGTAGCAGGCGAAGAACAGCACGAACCCGAGCACGCACAGCTGCACCATCGCCCGGTGCCCGAGCAGCGCCCGCATGCCGCCGCCCGCGGCACCGTCCTTGGGAACGGACTCGCCGAGCACGGGGGAGTGCGGCATCCGCACGGTCAGCACGATCCCCGCGAGCACCAGGAACATCACGGCCTCGATGGAGAACAGCAGCAGGAAGCTGTCGGGACGCGACTCGTCGACGAGCTGACCGCCGATGAGCCCGCCGATACCGAGCCCCAGGTTCTGCAGGAAGAACTGCGTCGCGAACGAACGGGTCCGGGTCTCAGGCGCCGAGCACCACACGATCATCGTGGCGAGCGCCGGCTGAAGCACCGCCGTACCGGCTCCGAGCACCGCGGCGGCCACGATCGCGGCCGACTCGACGGTCGCCACCCCGAGACCGACCGCGCCCACGGCCGCCACGACCGAGGCCGCGACCAGTACGGGGAGCGGGCCGCGCCGGTCGATGGCGCGCCCGGTGAAGGGCAGGACGACGAGGGCGGCCATGGCGAACGCGGCCAGCACGATGCCCGCCGCACCGGCCCCGAGACCACGGACCTCCGCCACGTACACATAGAGGAACGGAACCGTGAAGCCGATCCCGAACGCGCTCAGCGCGCTGCCCACCTGAATCCGGCGCATCGCCGCGCCCATCGCCCTGGTCACTTTCACCTGCCCTTTCACGGGCCCGGTCACCGACCGGGCCTTAGCACTGAAGACTTAGAAGCTAAAGTTCGAAGCTAAAGAGTACACAGGCAAGGACTTCAACGCCAATCACACCCGTGCCATACTTCGCGCCATGGCGGACACCCAAGGCGCGCCGGCCGCCGAGCCGACGCTCGAAGAGCAGATCGCCGCGTACCAGCGCGAGTTCCAGGCCCTCGACCCCCAGGTCGAGCAGATCGTCTCGGCGCTCGGCAGACTCAACCGCCGCATGAACGTGGCGTACGGCCGCCAGACGGCGGAGATCGGGATCAGCAACACCGACTGGGAGGTCCTCAAGGCCCTCGTCCTCTCCGGCACCCCGTACCGCCTGGGCCCCGGCGACCTCGCCAAGCGCCTCGGCCTCACGCCCGCCGCGATGACCCACCGGATCGACCGCATGGTCCAGGAAGGTCTGGTCACCCGTGACCGGGACGAGAACAACCGCGTCCGCGTCATCGTCGAGCTGACCGAGGAGGGCCGCGAGAAGTGGATGGAAGCGATGCGCCTCGCCACGGTCTTCGAGGAGGACCTCCTCCAGGACCTCTCCCCGGCGGAGCGCGGCGCCCTGGGCGAGGTCCTCACCCGTCTTCTACGTCGGGTGGAAGACGCCCAGCCGGACGCCGGCGGCCGCCTCACGGACCTCGACGGATGACCTTGCCGGGCGGGGTTGACACGGGCCCGCCCGATCCGTAAAGTTCTTCGGGTTGCCACGGAGCCGTAACGGTTCTGCGACAGCACTTTCGCCGCTCGAAGCGGCACCCAACCTCAGCACGATCTCCCAACCGGGATTCTATTCGGCATGCCCGAATTCAATTCCGAACCCCCGATTAGCTCGGGGGCCGGGAATCCGCTAAAGTCTGGGACGTCGGAACGGCCCAACAGCCGCGAGGACAAGCCCCCCTGACTGGGAATCAGGCCCGAAAGGATCTGATAGAGTCGGAACCGCCGGAAGGTCGAAAGGCCGGAAAGCACCGAGGAAATCGGACCGGAAACGATCTGATAGAGTCGGAAACACGAAATACCGAAGGGAAGCGCCCGGAGGAAAGCCCGAGAGGGTGAGTACGAAGGAAGCGTCCGTTCCTTGAGAACTCAACAGCGTGCCAAAAATCAACGCCAGATATGTTGATACCCCGTCTCCAGCATCCGCTGGGACGAGGTTCCTTTGAAAAAGTCCATCCCTTTGGGATGGCGCACAGCGAGGACGCTGTGAACGGTCGGATTATTCCTCCGACTGTTCCGCTCTCGTGGTGTCACCCCGATTACGGGGAAGCATTCACGGAGAGTTTGATCCTGGCTCAGGACGAACGCTGGCGGCGTGCTTAACACATGCAAGTCGAACGATGAAGCCCTTCGGGGTGGATTAGTGGCGAACGGGTGAGTAACACGTGGGCAATCTGCCCTGCACTCTGGGACAAGCCCTGGAAACGGGGTCTAATACCGGATGACACTCCTTCAGGCATCTGGAGGGGTTGAAAGCTCCGGCGGTGCAGGATGAGCCCGCGGCCTATCAGCTTGTTGGTGAGGTAGTGGCTCACCAAGGCGACGACGGGTAGCCGGCCTGAGAGGGCGACCGGCCACACTGGGACTGAGACACGGCCCAGACTCCTACGGGAGGCAGCAGTGGGGAATATTGCACAATGGGCGCAAGCCTGATGCAGCGACGCCGCGTGAGGGATGACGGCCTTCGGGTTGTAAACCTCTTTCAGCAGGGAAGAAGCGAAAGTGACGGTACCTGCAGAAGAAGCGCCGGCTAACTACGTGCCAGCAGCCGCGGTAATACGTAGGGCGCAAGCGTTGTCCGGAATTATTGGGCGTAAAGAGCTCGTAGGCGGCTTGTCGCGTCGGTTGTGAAAGCCCGGGGCTTAACCCCGGGTCTGCAGTCGATACGGGCAGGCTAGAGTTCGGTAGGGGAGATCGGAATTCCTGGTGTAGCGGTGAAATGCGCAGATATCAGGAGGAACACCGGTGGCGAAGGCGGATCTCTGGGCCGATACTGACGCTGAGGAGCGAAAGCGTGGGGAGCGAACAGGATTAGATACCCTGGTAGTCCACGCCGTAAACGGTGGGCACTAGGTGTGGGCAACATTCCACGTTGTCCGTGCCGCAGCTAACGCATTAAGTGCCCCGCCTGGGGAGTACGGCCGCAAGGCTAAAACTCAAAGGAATTGACGGGGGCCCGCACAAGCAGCGGAGCATGTGGCTTAATTCGACGCAACGCGAAGAACCTTACCAAGGCTTGACATACACCGGAAACGTCCAGAGATGGGCGCCCCCTTGTGGTCGGTGTACAGGTGGTGCATGGCTGTCGTCAGCTCGTGTCGTGAGATGTTGGGTTAAGTCCCGCAACGAGCGCAACCCTTGTTCTGTGTTGCCAGCATGCCCTTCGGGGTGATGGGGACTCACAGGAGACCGCCGGGGTCAACTCGGAGGAAGGTGGGGACGACGTCAAGTCATCATGCCCCTTATGTCTTGGGCTGCACACGTGCTACAATGGCCGATACAATGAGCTGCGATACCGCAAGGTGGAGCGAATCTCAAAAAGTCGGTCTCAGTTCGGATTGGGGTCTGCAACTCGACCCCATGAAGTTGGAGTTGCTAGTAATCGCAGATCAGCATTGCTGCGGTGAATACGTTCCCGGGCCTTGTACACACCGCCCGTCACGTCACGAAAGTCGGTAACACCCGAAGCCGGTGGCCCAACCCCTTGTGGGAGGGAGCTGTCGAAGGTGGGACTGGCGATTGGGACGAAGTCGTAACAAGGTAGCCGTACCGGAAGGTGCGGCTGGATCACCTCCTTTCTAAGGAGCACTTCTAAGCCAAGCTTGCTTGGTTCAGAGGCCAGCATGCGAGCGAACGTCTCGCACTGGTTGCTCATGGGTGGAACGTTGATTATTCGGCACGCTCAGGATGAGGGCTGTTAGTACTGCTTCGGCGTGGAACGCAGATCGTCAACTGGGCGTGTTGGGCACGTTGTTGGGTGTCTGAGGGTACGGACTTGTTCCCGACCTCAATGCCGGCCCCAGTGCACTCGAGCCGTATGGCTTGGGGTGATGGGTGGTTGGTCGTTGTTTGAGAACTGCACAGTGGACGCGAGCATCTGTGGCCAAGTTTTTAAGGGCGCACGGTGGATGCCTTGGCACCAGGAACCGATGAAGGACGTGGGAGGCCACGATAGTCCCCGGGGAGTCGTCAACCAGGCTTTGATCCGGGGGTTTCCGAATGGGGAAACCCGGCAGTCGTCATGGGCTGTCACCCGCTGCTGAATATATAGGCAGTGTGGAGGGAACGCGGGGAAGTGAAACATCTCAGTACCCGCAGGAAGAGAAAACAACCGTGATTCCGGGAGTAGTGGCGAGCGAAACTGGATGAGGCCAAACCGTATACGTGTGAGACCCGGCAGGGGTTGCGTGTGCGGGGTTGTGGGATCTCTCTTCCATCGTCTGCCGGCGATGGGACGAGTGAGAAACCGTTGATGTAGGCGAAGGACATGCGAAAGGTCCGGCGTAGAGGGTAAGACCCCCGTAGCTGAAACGTTAGCGGCTCGTTTGAGAGACACCCAAGTAGCACGGGGCCCGAGAAATCCTGTGTGAATCTGGCGGGACCACCCGTTAAGCCTAAATATTCCCTGGTGACCGATAGCGGATAGTACCGTGAGGGAATGGTGAAAAGTACCGCGGGAGCGGAGTGAAATAGTACCTGAAACCGTGTGCCTACAAGCCGTGGGAGCGTCGGAACCAAGCTTGCTTGGTTCTCGTGACTGCGTGCCTTTTGAAGAATGAGCCTGCGAGTTTGCGGTGTGTTGCGAGGTTAACCCGTGTGGGGAAGCCGTAGCGAAAGCGAGTCCGAATAGGGCGATGTAGTAGCGCGCTCAAGACCCGAAGCGGAGTGATCTAGCCATGGGCAGGTTGAAGCGGAGGTAAGACTTCGTGGAGGACCGAACCCACCAGGGTTGAAAACCTGGGGGATGACCTGTGGTTAGGGGTGAAAGGCCAATCAAACTCCGTGATAGCTGGTTCTCCCCGAAATGCATTTAGGTGCAGCGTCGTGTGTTTCTTGCCGGAGGTAGAGCACTGGATAGGCGATGGGCCCTACCGGGTTACTGACCTTAGCCAAACTCCGAATGCCGGTAAGTGAGAGCGCGGCAGTGAGACTGTGGGGGATAAGCTCCATGGTCGAGAGGGAAACAGCCCAGAGCATCGACTAAGGCCCCTAAGCGTACGCTAAGTGGGAAAGGATGTGGAGTCGCAGAGACAACCAGGAGGTTGGCTTAGAAGCAGCCACCCTTGAAAGAGTGCGTAATAGCTCACTGGTCAAGTGATTCCGCGCCGACAATGTAGCGGGGCTCAAGCGTACCGCCGAAGTCGTGTCATTGCAGCATTACGCCCAACGGCGGCTGTGATGGGTAGGGGAGCGTCGTGTGCCGGGTGAAGCAGCGCCGGAAGGTAGTTGTGGACGGTTCACGAGTGAGAATGCAGGCATGAGTAGCGATTCACACGTGAGAAACGTGTGCGCCGATTGACTAAGGGTTCCTGGGTCAAGCTGATCTGCCCAGGGTAAGTCGGGACCTAAGGCGAGGCCGACAGGCGTAGTCGATGGATAACCGGTTGATATTCCGGTACCCGCTGTGACGCGAAAGACATCGAATCCAGTGATGCTAAGGCCGTGAAGCCGTTCCGGACCCTTCGGGGAAAGGAAAGTGGTGGAGCCGCTGACCCAAGTTGGTAGTAGGTGAGTGATGGGGTGACGCAGGAAGGTAGTCCAGCCCGGGCGGTGGTTGTCCCGGGGTAAGGGTGTAGCCCGTCATCTAGGTAAATCCGGATGACATTGAGGGTGAGACCTGATGCCGAGCCGATTGTGGTGAAGTGGATGATCCTATGCTGTCGAGAAAAGCCTCTAGCGAGTTTCATGGCGGCCCGTACCCTAAACCGACTCAGGTGGTCAGGTAGAGAATACCGAGGCGTTCGGGTGAACTATGGTTAAGGAACTCGGCAAAATGCCCCCGTAACTTCGGGAGAAGGGGGGCCACTTCTGGTGATCACTCTTGCAGTGTGAGCTGGGGGTGGCCGCAGAGACCAGCGAGAAGCGACTGTTTACTAAAAACACAGGTCCGTGCGAAGCCGTAAGGCGATGTATACGGACTGACGCCTGCCCGGTGCTGGAACGTTAAGGGGACCGGTTAGTCACATTTCGGTGTGGCGAAGCTGAGAACTTAAGCGCCAGTAAACGGCGGTGGTAACTATAACCATCCTAAGGTAGCGAAATTCCTTGTCGGGTAAGTTCCGACCTGCACGAATGGCGTAACGACTTCTCGACTGTCTCAACCATAGGCCCGGTGAAATTGCACTACGAGTAAAGATGCTCGTTTCGCGCAGAAGGACGGAAAGACCCCGGGACCTTTACTACAGTTTGATATTGGTGTTCGGTTCGGCTTGTGTAGGATAGGTGGGAGACTTTGAACCCGGTACGCCAGTATCGGGGGAGTCGTCGTTGAAATACCACTCTGGTCGTGCTGGATGTCTAACCTGGGTCCGTGATCCGGATCAGGGACAGTGTCTGATGGGTAGTTTAACTGGGGCGGTTGCCTCCCAAAGGGTAACGGAGGCGCCCAAAGGTTCCCTCAGCCTGGTTGGTAATCAGGTGTTGAGTGTAAGTGCACAAGGGAGCTTGACTGTGAGACCGACGGGTCGAGCAGGGACGAAAGTCGGGACTAGTGATCCGGCGGTGGCTTGTGGAAGCGCCGTCGCTCAACGGATAAAAGGTACCCCGGGGATAACAGGCTGATCTTCCCCAAGAGTCCATATCGACGGGATGGTTTGGCACCTCGATGTCGGCTCGTCGCATCCTGGGGCTGGAGTCGGTCCCAAGGGTTGGGCTGTTCGCCCATTAAAGCGGTACGCGAGCTGGGTTTAGAACGTCGTGAGACAGTTCGGTCCCTATCCTCTGTGCGCGTAGGAATATTGAGAAGGGCTGTCCCTAGTACGAGAGGACCGGGACGGACGAACCTCTGGTGTGCCAGTTGTTCTGCCAAGGGCATGGCTGGTTGGCTACGTTCGGGAGGGATAACCGCTGAAAGCATCTAAGCGGGAAGCCTGCTTCGAGATGAATATTCCCACCCCCTTTGAGGGGTTAAGGCTCCCAGTAGACGACTGGGTTGATAGGCCGGATCTGGAAGCACCGTGAGGTGTGGAGGTGACCGGTACTAATAGGCCGAGGGCTTGTCCTCAGTTGCTCGCGTCCACTGTGTTGGTTCTGAAACCACGAACAACCGTCGAAGCCGTCAAAGGCTGCGGCTCCGGTTGTCAGTTTCATAGTGTTTCGGTGGTCATAGCGTGAGGGAAACGCCCGGTTACATTCCGAACCCGGAAGCTAAGCCTCACAGCGCCGATGGTACTGCAGGGGGGACCCTGTGGGAGAGTAGGACGCCGCCGAACTCATATTGAAGAAAACCCCCGTGCCATTCGGCACGGGGGTTTTCTGCGTTCTGGCTGCGTTTCTACGACGGTTTCACCAGACGCGTGTCGTACGCCAGGATCACCGCCTGCACCCGGTCCCGTACCCCCGTCTTCGCCAGGATGCGGCCCACGTGGGTCTTCACGGTCGACTCCGCGAGGTGGAGGCGTTCCGCGATCTCCGTGTTGGTCCAGCCCTGGCCGATGACCGTGAGGATCTCCCGTTCGCGTTCGGTGAGTTGGGCGAGGCGGGGGTCGTGGGCCGGGTCCGTGGATTCGCCGGGGGCCGGGAGCCGGTCGGCGTACGTGTCGAGGAGGCGGCGGGTGAGGCTCGGGGCGACCACCGCGTCTCCCGAGGCCACGGCCCTGATGCCGGCGAGGAGCTCCTCCGGCTGGGCGTCCTTGACCAGGAAACCGGAGGCTCCTGCGCGTAGACCCGCGTACGCGTACTCGTCGAGGTCGAACGTCGTGAGGATGAGGACCTTGGTGCGGTCGCCCGCGGCGATGATGCGGCGGGTCGCCTCGATGCCGTCCATGCCGGGCATGCGGATGTCCATGAGGGCGACGTCGGGGGCGAGTTCGGCGGTCAGACGGACGGCGTCCGTGCCGGTACCGGCCTCGCCCGCGACCCGTAGGTCGTCCTGGCTCTCCAGGAGCATGCGGAAGCCGAAGCGCTGCATCGGCTGGTCGTCGATGATCAGGACGCTCGTCACGGGGTGGTGGGCCCTTCCGGGATCGGGATGCGGAGGCGTACCCGCCAGCCGCCGGCCGGTCGTGGGCCGGCCTCAAGTGTGCCTCGGTAGAGGGCGGTTCGCTCGCGCATGCCGGCGAGGCCGCGGCCGGTCGGGTCGGGAGGAGCCGGGGAGCCGGTGCCGGTGTCCGTGATCGTGGCGGCCACGCCGTCGGCCGCGTACGCGATCAGCACCTCGGAGGTCGCCGAAGGGCCGCCGTGCTTCAGGGTGTTGGTGAGGGCCTCCTGGATCACGCGGTACACGGTGAGTTCGAGGCCCGGCGGCAGCGGTACCGGTTCGCCCTCCACCGTCGTACGGACCGGGAGTCCCGCCGCACGTACGCCGTCGATCAGGGAGTCGAGGTCGGCGAGGGCGGGGGCCGGGGCGAGGTCCGCGGTGGCGGTGTCCTCGCCCAGCACGTCCAGGAGGCGGCGGAGTTCCGTGAGGGCCTGGCGGCTGGTGGTGGCGATGGCGGTGAGGGCCTGGGCCGCGCGGTCGGGGTTCTTGCGCGCGGCGTAGGCGCCGCCGTCCGCGAGGCCCGTGATGACGGAGAGGTTGTGGCCGATGATGTCGTGCATCTCGCGGGCGATGCGGGCGCGTTCGGCGGCCGCGGCGAGGCGGGCCTGCTGGTCGCGTTCGACCTCGAGCCTGCGGGCGCGTTCGACGAGGGCGCCGGTGTAGTCCTGGCGGGAGCGGACCGCGATGCCCGCGAGGACGGCGAGGGCGAGGGACCACAACTGCGGCACGATGAGCTGGTCCCAACTGCCGTGCGGGAACCGGAAGAAGCTCACGAACATCGGCAGTACGGTCAGGGCCGCCGCCCCGCCGAGCGTCCGCAGGGACCGGCGCAGCGCGATGTTGAACACCACGACGAACTGGGCGAAGGCGATCTGGAGCCAGGCGCCCGTCCAGTTGCTGACCAGCGCCGTCGCCGTCATGACCGCGAGGGCGGGGAGCGGGTGGCCGCGGCGCCACAGCAAGGGGAAGGACAGGCCGAGGCTCAGGACCAGGACCAGGCCCTCCGCGACCCGCGGGTCGGCGGCCGTGGTGCGCCAACCGCCGGCGCCGTCGGTGAGGGCGGCCGTCACGAAGACCGCCGTCACCAGGGCGTCCCAGACCAGCGGGTGGCGCCTGTCATAGGCACGCACCCGCTGGGTGCCGCGGTGCAGGAACCGGCTCGTACGGGGCTGGGGTGGCGTCACGTGGTCATCCTGGTCATACGTCGCGGCGCTTGAGAAGCAGACCGGCGGCGGCGAGGACCAGGGCGGCCCACACGATCAGGGAGACGAGGCCGGTGGCCGCCGAGTTGTGGTCGGCGACCGGGATGATCGAGCCGAGGGACTCCGCCGACTTGGAGGGGAAGTACGCGACGGCGCTCCGCACGGTGTCGTTGTCGATCATCTGGAGCACCTCGGGGAGGATCATCACGGTGCCGACGAAGGCGCCGATCGCGGCCGGCACGGAGCGGCACAGGGCGCCGAGGCCGAGGGCGATGAGGCTGAGCAGGGTGATGCCCGCGGCGTTCCCCGCGAGGGCGCCGAGGACGCCGGAGTCCGTGAGGGTGAGGGCCTTGTCGGTGTCCGAAAGCCAGATCTGGGCGAGCAGGAACGTGACGACGTTCGTGGCGAAGGTGACCGTGAAGGCGGACGCGGTGAAGACGGCGGCCTTGGCCCAGAGGACCGGGAGGCGGCGTGGCACCGCCGTCATCGTGGCGCGGACCAGGCCCGTCGAGTACTCGCTCGCCGTGATCAGGATGCCGAGGACGGCGACGCAGATCTGGGAGAGCTGGGTGCCGAAGAGGGTGAACACGACCGTGTCGATGTTCGCGTCGTCGCCGTCGTAGGTCGAGCCCATCATCAGGCCCACGCCGACGACCAGGGCGATCGAGAGGCCGAGCGTCCACCAGGTGCTGCGCAGGGTGCGGAGCTTGTGCCATTCGGCGTGCAGGACGCGGGCGGGGGTCAGGCCGGGGGATGCGGTGGGAATTGCGGTGGTCGTGGTCATGCTGCGGCTCCTGCCTCTGCCTTGTACTCGACGGCGTCGTGGGTGAGGTCCATGAAGGCCTGCTCGAGGGACGCGGTGCGCGGGGTGAGTTCGAAGAGGGGGAGGGCCTCGGCCGCGGCGATGCGGCCGATGGCGGGGGCGTCCAGGCCGCGTACGTGGAGGGTGTCGGGGGTCTCCCCGGCCGTGACGTCGACGTCGGGGGCGGTCAGGAGGGCGCGCAGGCGGGGCGCCTCCGGCGTCGTCACGTGGACGTAGGCCGCGCCCGATTCCCGTACGAGGTCGGCGACCGTGGTGTCCGCGAGGAGACGGCCGCGGCCGATGACGACGAGGTGGTCGGCGGTCAGGGCCATCTCGCTCATCAGGTGCGAGGACACCAGGACCGTGCGGCCCTGCTGGGCGAGGGACTTGAGGAGGGTGCGGATCCAGAGGACGCCCTCGGGGTCGAGGCCGTTGACCGGCTCGTCGAGGATGATCGTGGCCGGGTCGCCGAGGAGGGCGGCGGCGATGCCGAGGCGTTGGCCCATGCCGAGGGAGAAGCCCTTGACGCGTTTGCCCGCCACGTCCGTGAGGCCGGCGAGGTCGAGGACGTGGTCGACGCGGGAGCGGGGGATGCCGTGGGTGAGGGCGAGCGCCGTGAGGTGGTGGAAGGCCGTTCGGCCCGGGTGCACGGCCTTCGCCTCCAGGAGGGCGCCGACCTCGGTGAGGGGCGCGGGGTGGGTGGCGTAGGCGCGGCCGCCGATCGTGGCGCGGCCGGAGGTGGGGGTGTCCAGCCCCAGCAGCATGCGCATGGTGGTGGACTTGCCCGCGCCGTTGGGGCCGAGGAAGCCGGTGACGGTGCCGGGTTCGACGACGAAGCTGAGGTCGTCGACGACGGTCTTCCGCGTCCTGGCTCCGCCGTAGGTCTTGGTGAGTCCGTGAGCTCGGATGGTCATGCGGCTACGGTGCCGTGGGCGGGGGTGCGGGGGCGTCGGGCCGGGGGACCGACCTGTGGAAACGCGCTAGTACCCGGGTACTACGGGCACCTAGGGTGCGGGTGCATGGACTACGTGATCAGGGCCGTCCGGGGCGACGAGTGGCGGGCTGTGAAGGAGTTGCGGCTCGCCGCGCTGCGGGACCCGGCGGCGCCCCTCGCGTTCCAGGAGACCTACGAGGACGTGGCGGCGCGGCCCGACGCGTTCTGGCAGGCGCGGACCGAGCGCTCCGTGCGTGGGACGACGGCCAGGCAGTTCGTGGCGGAGGCCGTACCGAGCGGCCGTTGGGACGGCGGTGTCGTGGTGCTCGTGGAGGAGGCCGGTGCCGAGGACTTCACCGGAGCGGTCGTGGAGCGGCGGCAGGCGCAGCTCGTGGCCGTGTTCGTACGGCCCGAGGCGCGGGGGACCGGGGTCGCTCGGGCGATGTTCTCGGCGGCAGTGGAGTGGGCCTTCGGCCTGGACGGTGTGACCCGGGTGCGGTTGTACGTCCACGAGGACAACCGACGGGCCGAGAGCTTCTACCGGAAGTTCGGCTTCGCGCACACGGGAGGGGCCGCCCCGAAACCGGGCGACCCCTCCAAGGTGGAGCGCGAGATGGAGCTCAAGCCGCCTCAGGAGTAGGGGCGTTCGGCGCGGGCCGTGCGCAGGGCGTGGGCCCACCATGTGAGTTGGTCGAGCATCACCTTCGTCGCGCCGGCCGCGCCCTCCTCGTCGTGGGCGGGGCCGTCCTCGACGAAGAGGCCGCCGTGTGCCTGGTGGAAGCTCACGCCGTCGCGGATTGTGGCGCAGTGGAGTTCCGCGAAGACGAGGCGGAGTTGTTCCACTGCGCGCAGGCCGCCGCCCACGCCGCCGTACGACACGAAGCCGACCGGCTTGGCCTTCCACTCGTCGCGGTGCAGGTCGATGAAGTGCTTCAGGTGGGCGGGGAAGCTGTGGTTGTACTCGGGGGTGATCACCACGTAGGCGTCCGCCGCGTCCACGCGGGACGACAACTCGGCCTGCGCCGTGGTCGGTTCGTGGCCCCACGCGGGGTGGGTCTCCGGGAGGTCCAGGTCCGTGAGGTCGATGACGTCGAAGTGGGAGTCGGGGGCGTGGCGCGTGGCCTGGGTCATGAACCAGGTGCTCACCGTGGGGGCGAGGCGGCCGTCGCGGGTCGAGCCGACGATGACGGCGATGCGGAGCGGGGTCGTGGTCATGGTGTGGTCCTCCGTGGGTGGGATTGATGGGGGTCAGGTCGTCTTGATGGGTGTTGCCGTTTCGGTGCGCTGCGCAGGGGGCTGTGACCGCCTGCCCACAGCCGTGAGGAGCGCGTACGTCAGGGCGGCCAGGGCTGTCAGCAGGGCCGTCACCGACCAGAGCGTCACCCGCCACGCCTCCGTGAACTGCGGGGCGTGGCCGCCCAGGCCAGCCGTGACGTGGGCCGCCACCGTCGAGGAGGCGACGCGGGGTTCGAGGGCCGCGAGGAGCAGCGCCCCGAAGAGGGTGAGGATCACCGCGCCCGTGCCGCCCCGCACCGTGTTCAGGAAGCCGGAGGCCATGCCGACCTCGGACGGGGCGACCATCGACATGGCCTGCGCGTCGACGAGGCCGATGGAGAGGCCCTGGCCCGTGCCGATCGTGAGCAGCGGGCCCGCGAGGCCCAGGACGTCGATGCCGGGGTGGAGCGTCGTCAGCCACGCGTTGCCCGCGGCCAGCAGGAGCAGCGAGAGGACGAGGAGGTGGCGGGCGGGCACGCCCCGGTTGACGAGGCGGGCGCCGAGCGGGGGCAGGGCCAGGACCGGCACCGTCATCAGGAGGAGCGTGAGCCCGGCGGCGCGGGCCGACGTGCCGCCCGCGCCCTGGAGGTAGGTCGGCAGGAAGGTCAGGACGCCGGTCGTGCCTGAGCCGAGGCCGAAGGAGCCGACCGCCCAGCCGAAGAACGCCGGGTTGCGGGCGAGGCGCAGGTCGAGGATCGGTCGGCCGGAACCGGTGCGGACGAGGCGGCGTTCGGTGCGTACGAAGGTGTGGAGGAGGGCGATCGACAGGGCCGCCGGGAGCAGGGTGCCGGGGGACGTCCAGCCGGACTTCGAGCCCTGGGTGATCGCGTAGAGGGCGAGGGCCAGGCCGCCGATGAACGTCGCCGCGCCCGTCTTGTCGACGCTCGGCCGGGTGTCCGCCCGGGACTCCGCCATCAGCCGGGTGCCGGCGAGGATGACCGCGCCCACGGCGACGTACGACAGGAAGGTGGCGCGCCAGCCGACCGCGTCGACCAGCCAGCCGGAGAAGGTCGGGCCGAAGGCGAGGCCTAGGCCCGCGGTCGTACCGAGCGAGGCGAAGACGCGGGTGCGGGCGGGGCCCGTGAACGTCGCCGCGAGCAGGGAGCTGCCGCTGGCCATCACGCCCGCCGCGCCGATGCCGGACAGGATCCGGGCCGCGTCGAGAAGCAGGATGTTCTGCGCGAGGGCCGAGGCGAGCGTGCCGGCCGTGTAGAGCGCGGCGCCCGCCGTGAGGATCCGGCGGCGGCCGTAGAGGTCGCCGAGCGAGCCCGCGACCAGCATGAACGAGGACGCGGCCAGGAAGTAGCCGACGACCACCCACTGGAGCGCGGCGCCGGAGGCGTCGAGATCGGCGCCGATGCGGGGGAGCGCGACCGTGGTGCCGGACATGGCCATCGGCAGCGTGAGCATGCCGAGGAGGACGACGAGAAGGGTGAACGTGGAGCGGCTGCCGCCGACTTCGCGGGCCGCCGAAGCCTGGGGTTCGGTTGCCATGCCGGTAAAGTACAACGGTGGTTGTAAGAAGTGCAACCGTCGTTGTACCTAGGTCTTCGTGCCTAGGCTGTACGTGAGCGGAGGAGAGCGGGCATGGCGCAGCAGCAACGGCAGCAGCAAGAGGTGCGGCGGGAACGCAAGGGCACCGTCGAGAAGCGGCAGGCGCTGTTGCGCGGCGCGCGGACGGTGTTCGGGCGCGAGGGGTACGCGCGCGCGGGCATCGACGAGATCGCCGCCGAGGCGGGCGTCTCCACCCGCACGCTCTACAACCACTTCGGCGGCAAGGAGAACCTCTTCCGCGAGGTGCTGATGGACAGCGCGCGGCAGGTGACGGACGCGCACATCGCGCTGATCGAGCGCCACTTGGGCAAGGTCACCGACGTCGAGAAGGACCTGCTCGCGCTCGCCCGCGAGTGGATGGGGCGGCGCGGCGACCACGAGCCCCACATGCTCCTCGTACGGCACATCATCTCGGAGGGGGCGCATCTGCCCGCCGACGTCATCGAGGAGTGGCAGCGGATCGGGCCGCGGGCGACCGCCGACGCCGTGCGCACGGCGTTGCTCGGCCTCGGCGAGCGGGGGCTCCTCGCGGTCGACGCCGACAACTCCGCCGAGGCCGCGCGCCACTTCCTGCTGCTGATCCCGGGGTCCGTCACCGTGGACACGTTCTTCGGCGTCGTGCCGATGGCGGCCGACGAGGTCGACGCGCGGGTGGCCGGCGGTCTCTCGGTGTTCCTGAAGCTGTACGGGCGGTAGGGCGCGGAGGCGTCAGGGCAGCGGCAGTTCGGCGTCGGGCCAGCGGGTGCGGCCCTGTTCCCTGGACCGGAGCAGGGCCAGGGTGACCAGGCCCCGGTCCGCTCCGGTGGACAGCAGCTCCGGCAGCTGGGGAAGCGGAGCGACCGCCGCGACGTCGTCGAGGACGAACGTCATTGGTGGGTCGAGCCGGCCGGCAGGTGACCGTTCGGCCACGCGGCGGCCGTGCTCGACCACGCTCGAGGCGAGGGCCGTGAGCAGGGGCATCGCGCCGGGCTGCCCCTTCGGGTCCTCGATGGGTTCACCCACCACATACAGCGTGCCCCCTTCGTTCACGAAGGAATCCAGGGTGAGCGCATCCGTTCGGTTCGGCGTGCAGGCCTCCCGGATGTGCACCGAGAACAGGGCGGACAGGGCGCGCGCCGTCAGCTCCTGCGCCATGTCGCGGCGCTCCGGGTGTGAGGTGAGCGCCGCCTCCAGCTCGCCGCCGGTGCCGGAGGCCGCCTTCGGGTTCGTACGGAGGATGCGTACGGCGTCCTGGACCTGGCTGCCCTGGGCCCAGCGGTGGACGTGGCGGAACGGTTTTCCGTCGACGGCGGCGGCGTGCAGGTAGCTGCGCAGCAGGGTGTCGGCGGTCTCGGCGAGGGCCGAGTCCAGTTTCGCCGTGGGCCGTATCGGGGCGAGGAGGGCCTGGGCGCGTTGGGCGGCGACGTCCTTGTCGGTGCAGCCGGCGGCCGGGTTCCAGTGCATGCGGGCGGGGGTGTCGCAGCGGTGCGTGGGGTCGTAGAGGAGGACGGGGCCGAGCTTGGCGCGGGCGTCCTTGGTCTCCTCCCACACGTCGGGGGACGACGTGATCACGAGGACCGGGCCCTCGGCGTCCTGGATCGCCTCTATGGCGACGGGGTGGCGGTCGGCCGGGGGGCCGAGGTGGACGGGGCCGCGTTGCGCGGGAACGGGTGTGGTTGCGGGTACCGGTTCCGTTGCGGGCACCGGGGTCGCGGCCTCGGTGCTCTGCCCCGGACCCCGCGCCTCCATCGCCGGCGGGGCTTGAAATACCGGCACTTCGTGCTCGACAGGCGGAGGGGCTTGATCTGCCGACACCTCCGGTTCGACGCGCCGCTTCCTGACCGCCCGCCACCGGGCGACCGTTCCCGCCACGAAGACCGTGAGGACCACCAGGACCATCAGCTGGCCGATGACCAGGCCCCAGACGAGGCCGTAGCCCGAGAGTTCGGCGGCGGGGGTGTTCGGCCAGGCGCCGGGGATGTCGTGCGGGCGGGTGATCAAGGAGCGCAGGGCCAGCGGCGTATGACCGAACGTCACGCCGGTCGGCCACGCGCCCTTCGCGAAGAGCCCCGCGAGGCCCGTCGCCGTCCACACCAGGATCGTCATGCCGAGCAGGAACGCCAGGACCCCGACGAGCAGCCCGTCCGGTACCCCCCGACCGCGCTCCTGCCCCTGCTCCCGGTAACCCCGCTCCATCCGGCGCCCCCGCTCGTCCCGCATCTCCGTCATGCCACCGTTCACGCCACCGTGGACTCGGACCCGCCGAGGCGCTGCTCGACGAACGCCGCCGCCCGCTCCTCGGCCTCCAGCTCCGCCGCGTGCAGCGCGTCGTCCACGAACGGCTCCGCCGAGGACTCCGTCATGGCGCGGTCCGTGAAGACCAGCGGCCGTTCGGTCTCGGTGACGAGGTGCTTGACCACCTGTACGTTGCCGTTGACGTCCCAGACGGCGATGCCCGGCGAGAGCGTGGGGATGATCTCGACCGCCCAGCGGGGCAGACCGAGCACCCGGCCCGTGGCTCTCGCCTCGTCGGCCTTCTGGGCGTAGATCGTTCTCGTGGAGGCCATCTTGAGGATGGCCGCCGCCTCCTTCGCCGCCGCGCCGTCGACCACGTCCGACAGGTGGTGCACGACCGCCACGAAGGACAGGCCGAGCCGCCGGCCGAACTTCAGCAGGCGCTGGAACAGCTGGGCCACGAAGGGGCTGTTGATGATGTGCCAGGCCTCCTCGACCAGGAAGATGCGCTTCTTCCGGTCGGGGCGGATCCAGGTGTGCTCCAGCCACACGCCGACGATCGCCATCAGGATCGGCATCGCGATCGAGTTCCGGTCGATGTGGGAGAGGTCGAAGACGATCAGCGGGGCGTCCAGGTCGATGCCGACCGTCGTCGGGCCGTCGAACATGCCGCGCAGGTCGCCGTCGACGAGCCGGTCGAGGACGAGCGCCACGTCGAGGCCCCAGGCGCGGACGTCCTCCAGGGCCACGTTCATGGCCTCCGCCGACTCCGGCTCCGGGTGGCGGAGCTGCTCGACGATGTCGGTGAGCACCGGCTGCCGCTCGACGATGGTCTCGTTGACGTAGGCGTGCGCGACCTTCAGCGCGAAGCCGGAGCGCTCGTCGAGGCCGTGCCCGAGCGCCACCTCGATGATGGTGCGCAGCAGCGCCAGCTGGCCGGTCGAGGTGATCGCCGGGTCCAGCGGGTTCAGCCTGATGCCCATGTCGAGGGCGGCCGTCGGGTCGAGGCGGATGGGAGTTATGCCCAGCTCCTCGGCGATGAGGTTCCACTCGCCGACGCCGTCCTCGCCCTGCGCGTCGAGGACGACGACCTGGCGGTCCTTGAACCGCAACTGCCGCAGCACGTACGTCTTCTCGAGCGCGGACTTGCCGTTCCCGGACTCGCCGAGCACCAGCCAGTGGGGGGCCGGGAGCTGCTGGCCGTAGAGCTGGAACGGGTCGTAGATGTAGCCCTTGCCGGAGTAGACCTCGCGGCCGATGATCACGCCGGAGTCGCCGAGGCCGGGCGCGGCCGTCGGGAGGTAGACGGCCTGCGCCTGCCCCGTCGACGTACGCACCGGAAGCCGGGTCGTCTCCACCTTCCCGAACAGGAACGCGGTGAAGGCATCGGTGAGAGCGGACAGCGGATCCCGCATAGTGCAGCGCCTACCTTCCGGCCGTGTCGGCGGACATCAGGAACATCGGGATCATCGGAGTCGTCGGGACGGTCGGGGTCATCGGCGGATGCCGGTGGCGAACGGCAGGGTGTTCACGAACGCCCGGTGGTGCTCGCGGTCGCACCACTCCAGCTTCAGGTACGACTTGCCCGCCGAGGCGCGGATCGTGCGCTTGTCGCGGGCGAGCGCGTCCGGATTGCGGGAGGAGACCGTGATGTAGCCGACGAGGTTCACGCCCGCCGCGCCGCTCGCCAGGTCCTCGCCGCGCTGGTCGAGGCGGCCGTGGGCGGCGATGTCGCGGGGGTCGACGGTCCGGTTCATCTTGGCGGCGCGCGACGCCTCCGCCTCGTCGTTCGTCTTCTCCGTCAGCATCCGCTCGATGGCGACCTCGGTGGGTTCGAGGTCCATCGTGACGGCGACGGTCCTGATCACGTCGGGGGTGTGGACGAGGAGCGGCGCCAGGAAGTTCACGCCGACCGGCGTCATCGGCCACTCCTTCACCCAGGCCGTGGCGTGGCACCAGGGCGCGCGGGTCGCCGACTCGCGGGTCTTCGCCTGGAGGAACGTCGGCTCCATGGCGTCGAGCTCGGCCGGCCAGGCGTTCCGCTTCGACATCGCCTGGATGTGGTCGATGGGGTGGTCCGGGTCGTACATGGAGTGGATGAGGGAGGCGAGCCGGCCCTGGCCGAGCGGCTGCCGCACCCGGATGTCCGCCTCCTGCAGGCGGGAGCAGATGTCGGTCAGTTCGCGCGCCATGACGACCGCGAGACCGGCGTCCCTGTCGACCTTCTTGCCGCCCTTGGGGCGGGTGGCGCGGGCCATCGCGTTGGCCTCCGCGGCCAGGTCGCGGGTGTAGTGCATGCAGGCCACGAGGTACGCGCGGTGCTGCTCGCTGCTCGTCGACACCATCGACTGGAGCTGGTCGTACGACTTCTGCAGCCAGCCGAGCGAGCGGTCGTCGCCGCGCACCGCGACGTCCTTGGCGTGCGCGTCTGGGTCGGCGGGCAGGGTGCGGGCGAGCATCTGGAGCCGGGTCACGAACCCGTCGCCGTTCGCCACGTGCTTGAGGAGCGTGCCGAACCGGTCGACCAGCGCTTCCTGGTCCTCCGAGTCCCGCAGGCCGACACCGGGGCCCTCGATCTCGATGGCGGCGGTGACGGTGCGCCGGTCGGCGTGCAGCAGGACCGCGATCTCGTCGGGCCCGAACGGCGCGGCGAGCCACGTCAGCCGGCCGATGCCGGGCGGCGGGCCGATCTCGACCTCGCGCCCGTCGAGCCGGGTGCCGGCCTCCATGGTGGAGGAGCGGTAGGTGGTGCCGCGCTTGAGCTGACGCTTGTAGCTGCGGTTGATCTCAAACCATTTGTAGAAGGTGCGGCCCTTGTACGGGACGTAGACCGCGGCCAGCGCGAGCATCGGGAAGCCCGTAAGGAGCACGATGCGCAGCGAGAGCACGGGGACGAGCAGTCCGCACATCATGCCGAGGAACGCGCCGACGACGATCATCGCGATCTCGCCGGACTCGCGGTTCTTGCCGACGATCGCGTTCGGCCGGGCCCGGCCGATCAGATATGTACGGCGGGGCGTGACCGGAGGGGACACGTGGGACTGGGTCGTCAACGCCCTGCACCTCCTTGCCAGTTGCCGTTCTTGCCGGTGTTACCGCTGTTGCTCCCGCGATCGTTGCTCGCGTGCGGGGTCTTCGTGGGGCTCGTACGAGGCGGGGGTGCGGCGGAGGGGACAGTTCCGCCGCCTCCCCCTGACGCGGCCGAGCGCGTGCTGTGCGCGGCCACACCGCCGGACGCGGGGTTGGCGGGCCGGGCCTGGGAGGCCCCGCCGCCCGCCGAACCACCGCTGTCCTGGCGGCTGCTGTGGGTCTTGATGCCCTGCGAGACGAGCGCGGCGGGCGAGGAGATGACGGCGGCGGCCTTGCCCTCCGCGCCCTGCATCAGCCGGTTCTTCCGTACGTTGGCCATCTCGTCGCCGAAGCCGGGCACGAAGCGGTAGATCATGCCGCTCGCGAAGATGGCGAGCAGGACGATGGCGAGGCCGGAGACCACGGCGGCGAGCGAGTCCGGGCCCTTGTCGCTGCTCGACAGGGCGCCGGCGAGGCCCAGCACTATGACGATGACCGGCTTCACGAGGATGACCGCGACCATGATCCCGGCCCAGCGGCGGACGTGGCCCCACAGGTTCTTGTCCACGAGCCCGGCGTAGACGACGACGCCGAGCAGCGCGCCGACGTACAGCAGGACGGCGCGCAGATACAGCTCCAGGTAGAGCACGCCCGCGGCGACGATCGACACGAGCGAGACGACGATCAGCATGATCGGGCCGCCGCCGATGCCGTCGCCCTTCTTCAGGGCCTCGGAGAACGTCCCGAAGAACGTGTCGGTCTGATTCCCCGTCGCTTTCGCCAGCACGTCGCTGACGCCGTCGGCGGCCGACACCACGGTGTAGAGGATCAGCGGCGTGAACGCGGACGCGAGGACGGTCAGCCACAGGAAGCCGACGGCCTCCGAGATCGCGGTCATCAGCGGTACGCCGCGGACGGCGCGCTTGGCGACGGCGAGCAGCCACAGCAGCAGCGTGAGGATCGTCGACGCGGCGAACACCACGGCGTACTGCTGGAGGAACTTCGGGTTCGTGAAGTCGACGTTGGCCGTCTTCTGCACGGCGTCACTGAGCTGATCCACGGTCCAGGAGGCAGCCTCGGCACACCCCTTGGCGAGACTGGAGAGGGGGTCGAGCGGGTTGGTGACGTCGCCGCCGCCCCCGGTTCCGCCTGTGGTGCCGGCCTTGTCGTCGCCGCGTTCGCAGATGTCCTTGGCGCGCCCGACGATCAGGTCGCAGGGGTTGCTGGTCGGCTCGGGGGCCGCGAAGGCACGGCCGGCCGCGAGGACGACCGTGGTCTGGACGGCGGCGACGAGACCGGTGAGCTTGAGCGCACGGCGCGGGCTACCGGGCATACGAGAACCCTCCGTACTCCTCGATGGCCTTGCTGATGTCGTCGGAGTTGGAGGCACGGTCGTCACCCGGGACGGGGGTCGGTCCGTTCTTCTGCGAGTCCGAGGAGATCTTCCAGTCGCCGTCGGTCCACTGCAGCTGGAACGTCCAGGTCTGCCACGACGTGGCGACCGGGTTGGTCGAGTGCGTGCCGGAGATGCCGAGCAGCCCCATGTACCAGACCGACACCTTGGCGGAGTCGTCCTTGTACTGGACCGTCTTGGTGCCGACCGGCACGGTCCGGGAGACGAAGGTGCTGCCCTTGGGCGCGTTCCCGTC
This sequence comes from Streptomyces sp. SDT5-1, assembly GCF_052245995.1. Lineage (NCBI taxonomy): Bacteria > Bacillati > Actinomycetota > Actinomycetes > Kitasatosporales > Streptomycetaceae > Streptomyces > Streptomyces sp. SDT5-1. The sequence goes on from NZ_CM125963.1 coordinate 4,602,295, forward strand.
CGCGTCGAGGCCCAGCTTGCCCAGGAACTCCGTGGAGTAGGCGTCGTCCATCGGCGCCTTGAGCCTGGCGGCCGCCGCGGACGTGTAGAGCTCGTCCACGATGTCGTGCCGCCGGTCGGCGTTGAACATGTCCGCCCCACCCAGCCGCACCGCATAATTCGCCGCCGCGGACTGCGCGCCCTGTTCGTCGTGGGCGAAGCCCGAGGAGACCGGCTTCGTCCCGGAGGGAGCCGTGGGGGCCGCCTCCGGTTTCGCGCCGCCGCTCCCGCTCCCGCCGGAGGCATCGCCCCCGCGGTTCGCGAACGCGATCGCCGCGATGAGCAGCACCACCACGCCGACCACGGTCACGAGCGACCGGGACGGCGAACGTCCCGGTCTGCGGGCGCCCCCGTAGACGTCGGGCCCCTCGGGGAGCCGCGTCCGGGTCTGCCCGGTGCCCCCGTAGAGCTCGTCGTCCTGCGGACCGTCCGGACTCATTGCGCGCACGCCCCCTCAACCTTTCGCCGAACCACCGCATATGACGGTAGCCGTGCTGGTTCCCGCGCGGGCGCGGTGTGGTGACTCGACATCAGGGAGACGCAACCTCAGCCGGGAGCTAGACAGCCATGCCGTACACGATGGTGAAGAGCGTGCCTAGTGAGCCGATGATGAACACTCCGGTCAGGCCCGCGATGATGAGGCCCTTGCCTTGTTCGGCGCTGAAGGTGTCGCGCAGGGCCGTCGCCCCGATCCGTTGCTTGGCGGCGCCCCAGATCGCGATCCCGAGGCACAACAGGATGGCGACCGCCATCACGACCTCGATCATCACGCGTGCCTCGTTGCCCAGGCTCCCGAACGGGCCCCAGTCCGGGGCGATCCCGCCGATGATGGTCGAGATGTCGCCCTTTTCGGCTGCCAGCAGCATGTGTAACTCACCGCCCCATGTGGGTAGTTCTGTCGCCCCTGCCGCAGCGCAGAGGTCAGACCCATTCTTGCCCAGATTGGCTCCGATGCCTGCACGCTTGGCGCCATTCCTTGGCCGAGTTCCTACGCTCCCATGCCTGAGGAGCCGCCCCGAGAGGCGGTTCCGGATGCGCAGGAACGTATGGTCACTCTGTGTATCATGCCTGGTCACGCCGGGCAATGACGCTCCGTCGCGGATAGTTCGGCGCAGTCGCCGACGGGGCGGCGGGGGCGCCCGTAAACTGGGCGCTCGTGTGTCCGGCCAGTGGTCGTGCCCGGACTTCCCCGTGGCGAAGGGCGGTTGACGGTGCGTAAGGCATGGATGCTCGCGGGTTCGGCCGTCGCCGGGGGCACCGCCTTCGTGGCGCTGCTCGTCGTCGGCACGTACATGGCGGCCGGGAGCCTGAGCAGCGGGGTCGGGCAGGGGGCCGTGGGGCTCGCCAAGGGCGCCGTGCCGGCCGCGTACCAGCCGCTCGTGCAGAAGTGGGGCAATCTCTGCCCCGCCATCAATCCGGCGCTGCTCGCCGCACAGCTCTACCAGGAGAGCGGCTTCAACCCGAAGGCCTCGTCGCCGGCGAAGGCGTACGGCATCGCGCAGTTCATCAGCGGGACGTGGGCGGCGCACGGGGTGGACGGGGACGGTGACGGGGACAAGGACATCTGGGACCCGAACGACGCGATCCCCTCGGCCGCCTCGTACGACTGCAAGCTCGCCTCGTACGTGAAGGACGCGCCGGGCGATCCGACGAAGAACATGCTCGCCGCCTACAACGCGGGGGCGTACGCCGTCATCAAGTACGGGGGAGTGCCGCCGTACCGCGAGACGCAGAACTACGTGAAGGTCATCACGACCCTGGAGAAGTCCTTCGCCAAGCCGGTCGGCCGGGTGCAGCCCTCGCAGCAGGCGGCGGGCGCGATCTACTTCGCGCAGAAGAAGCTCGGCACCCCTTATCTGTGGGGCGGCAACGGTACGCCGGAGCAAGATGGCCGATTTGATTGCTCCGGTCTGACCAAGGCGGCGTACGAGACGGTGGGCATCGAGCTGCCGCGCGTGGCCAACGACCAGTACAACGCGGGGCCGCATCCGAAGCGGGACGAGCTGCTGCCGGGGGACCTCGTGTTCTTCTCGCACGACCTCAGCAACAGCCGGGCCATCCACCACGTGGGCATTTACGTGGGCGGCGGGTACATGATCGACGCGCCGCGGACCGGAGCCGTCATCCGCTTCGACCCGATCGACACCGCCGACTACTTCGGGGCGACCCGGGTCACCGAGGACGGCGCGAAGGCGCTGCCGACGAAGTCCCCGGAGGTCTGAGTCCGGCCGAACGCGCCGCGGGTTGGCTGGAACTCTCTGTTATTCCATGGCCCTGAGCTGCGGGTTTGTATCTCTCTTCGATAACGTCTGGGTGATCGTTCGGTGGATTGTGGAACGTGGACGGTGGGACCGTGCGTTCCTCTACCTGAATCGAAAACAACCACGGGGGTGGCTGAAGACGAAGGGGCCGCTGAACTATGGCTGGACTCGTGGCACTGGAAGCGCCCGCGACATCCGGGTCCAACCCCGACGTCTCGCTGCTCTACGACATCAACGGGCTCGCTGACGACGCCCCGCGCTGGTTCGACAGGACCATGGAGTTCGTCGGCGAGTACGGGATCCTGCTGGCGCTGGTGCTCGTCGTGCTGTGGTGCTGGTGGGGCGCGCGCAAGCGCGGCTCGCTCGACGACGCGGCGTCCTCCGTGGCCGCCGTCGTGTGGGCGCCGCTCGCGGCCGGCGTCGCCGTCCTCGTCAATGTGCCGATCCGCTCCTTCGTGGAGCGGCCGCGGCCCTTCATGGACCACGACGGGCTCGAGGTCCTGGTCAAGGGCAAGACCGACTTCTCGTTCGTCAGCGACCACGCGACGCTGGCGATGGCCATCGGGGCGGCCCTCTTCATCGCCCACCGCAAGCTGGGGCTCGCCGCCATAGGGCTCGCGGTCCTGGAGGGCTTCTGCCGGGTCTTCATGGGCGTGCACTACCCGACGGACGTCGTCGGCGGGTTCGCGCTCGGCACGGCCGTGGCGCTGCTCCTGTCGCCGCTGGCCGCCGCGCTCCTGACGCCGCTGACGCGGGCGATCGGCCGCTCGTCGGGCTGGGTGGCGCGCCTCGTGTGGGCGCCGAAGTCGGTGCCGTCGGCCGTGGAGTTCCCGGAGTCGCAGGACCCGGCCGAGCAGAACGAGGAGCGGGACCTGGCGGCCTAGCCGGTCCTTCGGGTGACCCGGCGGCCCGTCAGGAGGCCTACAGGGCCTGCGGGAAGGCGAAGAACCCCGTCGGGTCGTACGTGCGCTTCACCTTCGTCAGACGGGCCGTGGCGGGCCCGTAGTAGGCCTGCTTCCAGTTCTTCAGGGTGGCGTCCGCGTAGTTCTGGTACGCCGCGCCCGACGCGTACGGGCGCATCGCCGCGTGGGCCGAAGAGAGCCAGCGGCGGGCGCTCGCGCCCGAGGTGCCGGGGCGCCACGACACGATGTACTGCGCGAGCATCCGCGAGCGGCGGTGGACGAACGCGGTCGCGGTCGGGTCCACGCGGTTTATGGCGCCGCCGAGCGCCGTGAGCGCCACCGAACCGGCCCCCGCCGTGATGCCTTCCATCTGCTTGAGCAGCGCCCGCACGCCCGCGTCCGAGAGGTCCCGGTCGAAGAAGTCGGAGGCCGCCGCGTACGTCTCGCGCTGGAGCGCGCCCTGCCCGGAGCGGCCCGGCACGGCGCCCGGCAGATGGCACTGGGCGTCCTCCGCGAAGGCCGAGCAGCCCGCGTACACCTCCATGGACTCCTCGTACGAGCGGCGCTTGAGGGAGACCGAGGCGGCGGGTCCCGGGCCGCCGGGGCCGTCGGCGAGACGGTCCACCGCGTTCTGGAGCTCGGTGTACGTGCCGAGCGAGAAGGCCGCGACCGAGATCGTCGGCGCGGCGCCGGGAGCCCCGGCGATGTGCAGCGACGACCAGATCTCGTCGGGCTGGTCCGGGCCCCACTTCTGCCACGCCTTGAGCACCGTCGCCGCCTTGGACCACGGCCAGGTCATGTACGCGGAGACGCCCTGCGGCGCCGGGTGCGTCCGGTAGCGCAGCTCCGTCACGACGCCGAACTGGCCGTTGCCCGCGCCCCGCAGCGCCCAGAAGAGGTCCTTGTGCGTGTCGGCGTCCGCGGTGATCTCCTTGCCGTCCGCCGTGATCAGCGTCGCCTGCGTGAGGCTGTCGCACGTGAGGCCGTACGCCCGCGAGACGACGCCGTGGCCGCCGCCGAGGGTGAGGCCCGAGACGCCGACGGTGGGGCAGGAGCCCGCCGGGATCGTGACGCCCTTGGCGGCGAGGCCCCGGTAGACGTCGATGAGCTTGGCGCCCGCGCCGACCACCGCCCCGTTCCCCGAGGCGCGGACGGACTTCATGCGGGAGACGTCGAGTATCAGGTGGCCGTCGCCCGAGGACCAACCGGCGTACGAGTGGCCGCCGTTGCGTATCGACAGCGGGACCTTGCGGGCGCGGGCGTACGCGAGGGTGGTGCGGATGTCGTCGGCGCCCGCCACGTACGCGACGGCGCGCGGCTTCAGGGAGTCGTAGCGGGTGTTGTAGAGCTGCCGTGCGGCGGCCCAGGAGGACTGTCCCGGGCGCACGAGGGAGCCGTCGAGGTCCTTCGCGAGGCCGTCGAGGTCCGCCGCGGCCCGCACCGCGGAGGACGCGCTCGCGCTCGTGGACCGGATCGGGGCCGAGGAGCCGGACGACGCCGAGGGGTCGCCGCCCGCCGAGCCCCCGCCGGAGCAGGCACTCAGCACGCCCGTCGTGAGCGCGGCGGCCGATGCCGTGATGAACGTGCGCCGTTCCATGCGGTCGTCTCCCTCGGCCACCAGTTCGCTTCCCGAGGTACGAGACGTCGTCAGGGGGCCGCGGGTTCCGTCAGGCCGCCGTGCCCGCGGAGCCGATGTGTTCGTCCGCGTCGGAACGGGCCTTGCTGCGGGCGCGCCGGGCCGGTCCCCGCCAGCCGCAGGTGCAGCGGGCCAGGCAGAAGCGGCCCTGTTCCACGACGGTCGTCGAATGCGCGTGCTGTTGTGCCACCCGGCCACCGTAGCGACCCGATGTAAACCCCCCGTTCGCGTGACGGTCGACCCTACTCGTCGTTAACCCCGTCGACAGCGGCCGCACACGCACGGAAAGGCTTGGGGGCGGACCAGCGATGGTGGTGCAGCAGCACGGGAGCACGTCGGGTCCTCGGGTGCGGGCGGCGGTGGTGTCGGTTGCTGTGGCCACGGTGGTGACCGGCGTCGGCGGCTGCGGGGGCGGCGCGGCCGGCGGGGAGCGGAACGGGGATCCGACGCAGTCCGTGCGCGGCGCCGCCGAGCGGTTGGTCCGCGAGGGCAGTTCACGGGCGCGTACGTCGATGGAGATGGCCAGCGGCGGGACCCGCGTCACCATCCACGGCGACGGGGGCTACGACTACCGCGAGGGCGTGGGCGAGCTACGGGTGCGGCTCCCGCAGGACGCGGCGGGCGACGAGGAGCACCGGCCGATCACCGAACTGCTCGCGCCCGGCGCGCTCTACATGAAGAACCGGGGCGCCGGAGTGCCGGCCGACAAGTGGGTCCGCGTCGACGTCACGGCGTTGACGGACGGGAACCTGGTCACCGGCGGCGCCACCGATCCGCTCGCGGCGGCGGAACTGCTGCGGGGCGCGCGGGAGGTGACGGAGCGGCCGGAGACCGAGGTCGCGGGCGTGCCCACCCGGCACTTCGAGGGGGTGGTGGACCTCGCCGCCGCCGCGAAGGCCGCGTCGCCGGAGCAGAAGGGGGCGCTCGCCGCGGCGGCGAAAGGGTTCCGCAAGCGGCAGGTGCCGTTCGACGTCTACCTCGACGAGGCCGGCCTGATCCGCAAGGTCGTGCACCGCTTCAGCTTCGCCAACGGGGAGCGGAAGAAGGACGTGGCCGTGACGTCGACCACGCTGTACCGGGCGTTCGGGAAGCCGGTCGAGGTCCGGCTGCCCGCCAAGCGGGACATCTTCGCGGGGAAGGTCGCCGAGACCCGTCCGTAGGCCCCTCGGGGGCCGGAAATGGTTCTTCCGTGCCATGCGCGGGGCGTGAGCCGGTCCCTACTCTAGGAAGTCGGCCATCGGCTGTAGGTCACGCGGCAGGAAGAGGTGATGGACGTGGCTCCCGTGGGTGGTACGGCGGTGCAGGACCACGTCGCCCTCGACGAGATCGAGCTGTGCGGTGAGTTGATCATCGCGGCGTCCGCCGTCTCCGAGGGGCGGCTCAGCGTGGACCGGATCGACGAGGTGCTGCGGGTCGCCGAGACGTCGCCGGGCGGCCCGGACGACGACCGGGACTGAGACGACGAGAAGGTGGTGCGCCCCCGCTGGGGCGCACCACCTTCTCGTAGCGGCGTCGGGGCGATCAGGTGCGCAGCAGGCGCGCGATCGCCTTCGTGGCCTCCTCGACCTTCTCGTCGATCTCGTCCCCGCCCTTGAGCGCGGCGTCGGCGACGCAGTGCCGCAGGTGCTCCTCCAGGAGTTGCAGCGCGAAGGACTGGAGGCCCTTCGTGGAGGCCGACACCTGCGTGAGTATGTCGATGCAGTAGACGTCCTCCTCCACCATCCGCTGGAGGCCGCGGATCTGCCCCTCGATCCGGCGCAGCCGCTTGAGGTGCTCGTCCTTCTGATGGTGGTACCCGTGGATGCCGCGGTCGTGGTCGGTCACGATCTCGGCCGTTTCCGGCACAGCAGGCTTTTCCGTCTGTGTCGCGTCAGTCGTCATCGCGTCCGTCCTCCCGTGGCTTCCTATACCCCCTGCGGGTATATGGTACCGGATTTTCCGTGGATCGACCCGGTTCGTCCCGGCTCGGCAGGGCCCAGTGCTGATCACTGTGCCCGATGGGCGACACTGGGGAGACGCCGGTTAGCCGTGGCCGGATGATGCGCCTAGCATCAGCCTGACCCAATCCAGAGCACCCCGAGGACCCCACGTGCGTTTTCGTCTGACCCCCAGGGAGACGAGCTTCTACGACATGTTCGCCGCGTCCGCGGACAACATCGTCACGGGCTCGAAGCTCCTGATGGAACTGCTCGGGGCGGATTCCTCCGCCCGGGCCGAGATCGCGGAGCGGATGCGGGCAGCCGAACACGCCGGTGACGACGCCACCCACGCGATCTTCCACCAGCTCAACTCCTCGTTCATCACGCCGTTCGACCGCGAGGACATCTACAACCTCGCGTCGTCCCTGGACGACATCATGGACTTCATGGAGGAGGCCGTCGACCTCGTCGTGCTGTACCAGGTCGAGGAGCTCCCCAAGGGCGTGGAGCAGCAGATCGAGGTGCTGTCCCGGGCGGCCGAGCTGACCGCCGAGGCCATGCCCAATCTGCGCACCATGGACAACCTCACCGAGTACTGGATCGAGGTCAACCGTCTGGAGAACCAGGCCGACCAGATCCACCGCAAGCTGCTCGCGACGCTCTTCAACGGCAAGTACGACGCCATCGAGGTGCTGAAGCTCAAGCAGATCGTCGATGTGCTGGAAGAGGCGGCCGACGCCTTCGAGCACGTGGCCAACACGGTGGAGACCATCGCCGTGAAGGAGTCCTGAGGCCGGCTCATGGACACGTTCTCCCTGATCGTGACGATCGGCGTCGCGCTTGGATTCACGTATACGAACGGTTTCCACGACTCCGCGAACGCCATCGCCACTTCCGTCTCCACGCGCGCCCTCACGCCCCGTGCGGCGCTCGCCATGGCCGCCGTCATGAACCTCGCCGGTGCCTTCCTGGGCAGCGGCGTGGCCAAGACGGTGAGCGAGGGGATCATCGCGACCCCCGTCGGCGACAAGGGGATGGGCATTCTCTTCGCCGCGCTCGCGGGCGCGATCGTCTGGAACCTCATCACCTGGTACTTCGGGCTTCCCTCCTCGTCCTCGCACGCCCTGTTCGGTGGAATGGTCGGTGCCGCCCTCGCGGGCGGCACCTCCGTCTACTGGTCCGGGGTGTGGGAGAAGATCGTCATCCCGATGTTCACCTCGCCGGTGATCGGCCTCGTCGTCGGCTACCTGGTGATGACGATCATCATGTGGATCTTCCGGCGCGCCAACCCGCACAAGGCCAAGCGCGGCTTCCGGATCGCGCAGACCGTCTCGGCGGCCGGCATGGCGCTCGGGCACGGCCTCCAGGACGCGCAGAAGACCATGGGCATCGTGGTCATGGCGCTCGTCATCGGCGGCCACGAGTCGTTCGACGACCCGATCCCGGTCTGGGTGAAGATCGTCTGTGCCGTGATGCTGTCGGCCGGTACGTACGCCGGTGGGTGGCGGATCATGCGGACGCTCGGGCGCAAGATCATCGAGCTGGATCCGCCGCAGGGCTTCGCGGCCGAGACCACGGGTGCGTCGATCATGTTCGGTTCGGCGTTCCTGTTCCACGCGCCGATCTCGACGACGCATGTGATCACCTCGGCGATCATGGGTGTGGGCGCCACGAAGCGGGTCAACGCGGTTCGCTGGGGTGTCGCCAAGAACATCGTCGTGGGCTGGTTCATCACGATGCCGGCCGCGGCGCTTGTCGCTGCCGCGGCGTACGGGGTGGTGTGGCTGGCGTTCGGCTAGGCGGTGGTGCCGGTGGCGGTCGTCGCCGGGTTTCGCTCCGCCGTGGCTGAGGTTGCGCAGTTACCCGCGCCCCCGAAGAACATGAAAGGGCCCGCCCCCCAACCGGGGGGCGGGCCCTTTCCGGTCCCCGTGGTGGCACCGCCATGCAGCACCGCGGGGAGATCGGATGTCAGCCGAAGCGGCCGGAGATGTAGTCCTCCGTGGCCTGGACGGACGGGTTGGAGAAGATGCGCTCCGTCTCGTCGATCTCGACCAGCTTTCCGGGCTGGCCGACCGCGGCGAGGTTGAAGAACGCGGTGCGGTCGGAGACGCGCGCCGCCTGCTGCATGTTGTGCGTCACGATGACGATCGTGAAGCGCTCCTTCAGCTCCCCGATCAGGTCCTCGATGGCGAGGGTCGAGATCGGGTCGAGGGCGGAGCAGGGCTCGTCCATGAGCAGGACGTCCGGCTCGACCGCGATGGCGCGGGCGATGCACAGGCGCTGCTGCTGACCGCCGGAGAGGCCGGAGCCGGGCTTGTTGAGGCGGTCCTTGACCTCGTTCCAGAGGTTGGCGCCCTTGAGGGACTTCTCGACGATGTCGGCCAGCTCGGACTTCTTGTAGCTGCCGTTGAGCCGCAGGCCCGCCGCCACATTGTCGAAGATCGACATGGTGGGGAACGGGTTGGGGCGCTGGAACACCATGCCGACCGTGCGGCGCACGGCGACCGGGTCCACGTGGGAGCCGTACAGGTCCTCGTCGTCCAGGAGCACCTTGCCCTCGACGCGGCCGCCGGGGGTGACCTCGTGCATCCGGTTGAGGGTGCGCAGGAACGTCGACTTGCCGCAGCCGGAGGGGCCGATGAAGGCCGTCACCGAGCGGGGCTCGACGGTCATCGAGATGTCTTCGATCGCCTTGTGGGCGCTGTAGTAGGCGGTGAGTCCGCTTACGTCGATTCGCTTGGCCATGACTAGTACTTCACTTCCGATACGTCGCTGAGTTGGTGGGGGCCGCGTCAGCGACCGGCCTTCGGGGCCTTCCAGCGGGCTACGCCGCGGGCCGCGAGGTTGAGGATCATGATGAAGGCGATCAGCACCAGGGCCGCGGCCCAGGCGCGGTCGTACGCCGCCTGGCTGCCGCCGCTGCTCGCGTACTGCTGGTAGATGTACAGCGGCAGCGAGGCCTGCGGGCCTTCGAAGGGGTTCCCGTTGATCAGCGGGTTGCCGAAGACCAGGAGCAGGACCGGGGCGGTCTCTCCCGCGATACGGGCGATGGCCAGCATCACGCCGGTCGTGATGCCGCCGATCGACGTCGGCAGGACGACCTTGAGGATCGTGCGCCACTTCGGGACGCCGAGGGCGAGGGAGGCCTCGCGCAGCTCGTTCGGGACGAGCTTGAGCATCTCCTCGGTGGAGCGGACCACGACCGGGATCATCAGGATGGACAGCGCCATCGAGCCTGCGAAGCCGGAGAAGCCGAAGCCGAGGATCAGGATCCAGAAGGACAGGATGAACAGGCCCGCGACGATCGACGGGATGCCGGTCATCACGTCGACGAAGAACGTGACGGCCTTCGCGAGCTTCCCGCGGCCGTACTCGACCAGGTAGATCGCCGTGAGGATGCCGATCGGCACCGAGATCACGGTGGCGATGCCGACCTGCTCGAGCGTGCCGAGGATGGCGTGGTAGATGCCGCCGCCCGGCTGGTACGCGGTGATGAAGCCCATCGAGTGGGTCAGGAAGAACGGGTCGAGCACCTTGATGCCGCGCGCGATCGTCTCGTAGACGAGGGAGGCGAGCGGGACCACGGCCAGGATGAAGGCGACCCAGACGACGCTGGTCGCGAGGCGGTCCTTGGCCTGGCGGCGGCCCTCGACCTTGGCGGCGAGCGCGTACGAGACGAGGACGAAGAGGAGGGCCGCGATCAGGCCCCACTGGATGCGGCTGCTGAGACCGGCGCCGAGGCCGATGGCGCAGCCCGCGGCGACCGAGCCGATCGCGATGGCCCACGGGGACCAGCGCGGCAGGCGCGCGGCGCTCAGCGTGCTCGGCGGCTTCGGCGCGTCCGGCTTCTGGACGGGAACGGTTGCGTTGCTCATGCGTTGGCCCCCGAGTACTCCTTGCGGCGGGCGATGATCAGGCGGGCCGCGCCGTTCACCAGCAGGGTGATGACGAAGAGGACCAGACCCGAGGCGATCAGGGCGTCGCGGCCCTGGTCGTTGGCCTCGGAGAACTTCGCGGCGATGTTCTGCGCGAAGGTGCCGCCGCCCGGGTCGAGCAGGCTGGTGTGGATCAGGAAGTCGGGGGAGAGGACCGTGGCGACGGCCATCGTCTCGCCGAGCGCGCGGCCGAGGCCGAGCATCGAGGCGGAGATGACGCCGGAGCGGCCGAAGGGGATCACCGACATCCGGATGACCTCCCAGCGGGTCGCGCCGAGCGCGAGGGCCGCCTCCTGGTGCATCTGGGGCGCCTGCCGGAAGACCTCACGGGAGACGTTGGTGATGATCGGCAGGATCATGATGGCCAGCAGGATGCCGACGGTCAGCAGGGTGCGCGGGGCGCCGCCCTGGTAGTCGAGGATCCCGGTCCAGCCGAAGTAGTCGTCGAGCCAGTGGAAGAGCCCGGTCATGTGCGGTACGAGGAAGAGCGCGCCCCACAGGCCGTAGACGATCGACGGCACGGCGGCCAGCAGGTCGATGACGTAGGCGATGGGGCCGCTGAGCTTCTTCGGCGCGTAGTGCGTCAGGAAGAGCGCGATGCCGACGGCGATCGGGACCGCGATCACCATGGCGATGATCGAGGTGACGATCGTGCCGAAGGCGAGGACGGCGATGCCGAAGACCGGCGGGTTCGCGGTCGCGTTCCACTCGAAGGTGGTGAGGAAGTTGCCCTCGTTCTTCGAGAGGACCAGCGAGGCGCGGTAGGTCAGGAAGACCGCGATGGCGGCCATGATCACCAGGAGCAGGATGCCCGAGCCGCGCGAGAGGCCGAGGAAGACCCGGTCTCCGGGGCGGGTGGCGCCGCGGGCGGCGCGCTTCTGCTCGGCGGGCGAGGGGCGCTCGGTGGGCGCCGGTGGTGGCGCCGGTGATTGCGTGGTTATGTCCATGGGATTCTCCGGTCTGCGAAGCCCCGGTCCTGTTCGGAGGGGTTGCGGGGCTTCTGGCGGCGGTGCACCGGACGGTGCGGGCCGCTCCGGTGGGAGCGGCCCGCACACTGGGTCAGCTGATGCTCGCGACGGTCTCGCGGACCTTCTTGTTGATCTCGGCCGGGATCGGGGCGTAGCCCAGGTCGGAGAGGGCGGCCTGGCCCTCCTCGGACGAGGTGTAGTTCAGGAACGACTTGGTGGCGGCGAGGCTCTCCGCCTTGTTGCCCTTGTCGCAGACGATCTCGTACGTGACCAGGGTGATCGGGTACGCGCCCTCGGCCTTGGTCGCGTAGTTCAGGTCCAGGGCGAGGTCCTTGCCCGTGCCGACGACCTTGGCGTCGGCGATCGCCTTGGAGGCGTTCTCCGTGGTCGCCTTGACCGGCTTGGAGGCACCGGTGTCGATGTCGACGGTCTTCACGCCGTCCTTGGCGTAGGAGAGCTCGACGTAGGAGATGGTGCCGTCGGTCTGCTTCACCTGCTGGGCGAGGCCGGAGGAGCCCTGCGCGGACTGGCCGCCCTTGGCCTGCCAGGCCTTGCCGCCCTCGTACTTCCAGTCGCTCGGGGCAGCGGCCTTCAGGTACTTGGTGAAGTTGTCCGTGGTGCCGGACTCGTCGGAGCGGTGGAACGCCTGGATCTTGGTGGACGGCAGCTTGGCGTCCGGGTTCAGCTTCTTGATCGCCGGGTCGTTCCACTTGGTGATCTTCGAGTCGAAGATCTGCGCCAGCGTCTTGGCGTCGAGCGTCAGGTTGTCGACGCCGGAGACGTTGAACGCGACGGCGATCGGGCCGCCGACCATCGGCAGGTCGATGCCCTGGCCGCCCTTGCAGACCTTCTTCGAGGCGGTGACCTCTTCGGGCTTGAGCGCCGAGTCGGAACCGGCGAAGGCGACCTGGCCCTGGTTGAAGGCGGTGACGCCGGCGCCGGAGCCGTCCGGCTTGTAGTTGAGCTGTACGTCGGGGCAGGCCTGCGCGTAGGCCTGGCGCCAGGCGTCGATGGCGTTGGCCTGGGCGGACGAGCCGATGCCGAGGAGCTGGCCCTTGGCGTCGTCGCACTTGATGTTGCCGGCCTTGGCGGCGGGGCTGGTGCCGCCCGAACCGCCGCTGGTGTCGTCGGAGCCGCACGCCGTGAGGGCCAGGGCGCCGGAGACGGCGAGAGCGCCGAGGGAGAGGGCGCGGAGCCGGTTCTTGCGCTGAAGCTTCACCTTCGGATGTTCCTTCCAGGAGCCGCCGGCCTTCTTTTCTCTGTGGCGGCGTGCGATGTCTGCGGTTGGATTTCAGTGGAGCGGCGGGGTGTTCCCGGGTGCCGGGGACTCACCGCGTAAGGCTGAAATTAGGCAGATCAGGTGAAGTGGCCGATGGACGCGAGTGAACGCCGGGTGAACCTAAGCGGGCGGTGCGGTTAGGTCACGGTACGGCTACGGAACGTGGTCATCCGGTGGTGTGGAGGGCGTCGAGCAGGGCGTCGACGAGCGTGCGGTCCCGCGGCTGGGTGAGGCGGGAGCGGGCCGCGGTGGGCGTGAGCCAGACGATGCGGTCGATCTCGCGGTTCGGCGTGAAACAGCCGGTGCCGGCCTCCGCCGCCCAGTAACGCACCTGCTTGGGACGGCCGTTCGCGAGATAGCGGACCGTGGGGAGGACGGCGCCCGGCACGCAGTCGTGTCCCGTCTCCTCGCGCACTTCGCGCAGCGCGCCCGCCAGCGTGTCCTCGCCGCGCTTGAGCTTGCCCTTCGGGTGCGACCAGTCGTCGTACTTGGGCCGGTGCACCAGACAGATCTCGATGTCCCGGTCGCCGTCGCCGTGCTGGGCGGCCGCGCGCCGCCACAGCACACAACCCGCCGCGAGCACCGTCCTGTTGTCGTCGTCGTACGTGGTCATGGGGAGCCCACCGTCTGTCGTTGCCATGCCTGTCCGAACGCGATCCTGGCGGCCGCGACCTCGTGCCGCTGATCGGCGTGGAGCACACCGAGGGCGTACGCGGTCGTGGGCGCGATGCGGGGGGTGCGGGCCGCGTGGGCCGCCGCGGCGGCGGCCTCGGCGGCGTCCCTGTGGGCGTTCAGGGCGTCCGCGGCGTCGAGCAGCCGTACGTCCATGGGGGCGTCCGGCAGCACTTCGCGGGCGTAGCGGTGCAGGCGCAGGAGGAGGCGCACGTGGTGCCAGGTCGCGTCGGCGTCCGCGTTGTACGGGTGGCTGCTGTGGTGCAGGGCGGTGGCGGCCTCCGTGAGCCGGGCCTCCGCCTCCGCGGCGAGCTTGCGCAGGTCGGTGTCGGCGGTCGCGGTCGGGGCCAATGGCACGTCGCTGGCGAGCACGGCGACGCTGTCCGCGACCGCGTGGAACCGGGCGGAACCGAGGGCCTGGAGGGCGGTGCTGTGGGCCCTGGTGCGGGCGAGGGTGAGCTGGCGCTCGAGCAGGGCGGACGCCTTGGCCGCACCGAGGCTCAAGGTCTCCCGTTCCGGGCCGGGAGCCGGGGCCGGGCCCGACGTATCGGCGCGCGGCGCCGGGGGCCGACGTGACGTACGGTGCGGAAGATCAAGCCCCTGCGCCGATTGAGCAGCGGGGTCCGGGGCGGAGCCCCGTGGCGTGGGGGCGGGTGCCGAGGACAGGGCGTGCAGCGCCGAACTCAACCGGTCCAGGCGGGACGCGTACGCGTGTTCGCGCGCCAACGTCCCCGACAACCACGCCAGTTCCGGCCGCAACGCGTCCGACCACTCCGTGTCGAGCAACGGCCGAAACGTGTGCAGGGTCCCGCTGATCCGCCGCGCGGCCCGCCGCAACGCACGCGCCGCGTCCGCCGTGTCCCCCGCCGCCCCGCTCTCCCGGTGCTGCCGCAGCGAGCGCAGGAACTCGGTGGCCCTGGAGCGCAGATAACACCCCAGGACATCGACGTCGTTCCTGTTCAGCGGCTCGCTGGAGTCAAGGTGTCGCTGTGCCACGCCGGCGCCTCCGGGCGTCTATGAGCATCTCCTGTACGTTGCGCAGGGGTCGACCGGCCGGATCCTGGGAGTCGATCGCGTGCCGGGTCCAGTTGCCGTCCGGGCCCAGGTGCCAGGAGGCAGTGGTGTCGGACATCCCCGTTTCGAGCAGCCGGTTGAGCGCCGCGCGGTGGGCCGGGTCCTCGACGCGGACCAGGGCCTCGATGCGGCGGTCGAGGTTGCGGTGCATCATGTCGGCGCTGCCGATCCAGACCTCGGGCTCGCCGCCGTTGCCGAAGGCGAACACCCGGGAGTGCTCCAGGAACCGGCCGAGCACCGACCTGACCCGGATGTTCTCCGAAAGGCCCGCGACCCCCGGACGTACCGCGCAGATGCCGCGCACCCAGATGTCGACCGGGACGCCCGCCTGCGAGGCACGGTAGAGCGCGTCGATGACGGCCTCGTCGACCATCGAGTTGACCTTGATACGGACGTACGCGGGGCGGCCCGCACGGTGGTGCTGGACCTCCTTCTCGATCCGCGTGATCAGGCCCGTACGAAGGGACTTGGGGGCGACGAGAAGGCGGCGGTACGTCTCGCGGCGCGAGTAGCCGGACAGCCGGTTGAAGAGGTCGGACAGGTCGGCGCCGACCTCCTGATTGGCGGTCAGCAGCCCCAAGTCCTCATACAGACGTGCGGTCTTGGGGTGGTAGTTGCCGGTGCCGACATGGCTGTACCTGACGAGCTGCTCGCCCTCCTGCCGTACGACGAGCGACAGCTTGCAGTGCGTCTTCAGGCCGACGAGACCATAGACGACATGGCAGCCGGCCTCCTCCAGCTTGCGGGCCCACTTGATGTTGGCCTGCTCGTCGAAACGGGCCTTGATCTCGACCAGGACGAGCACCTGCTTGCCGGCCTCCGCGGCCTCTATCAGCGCGTCCACGATCGGCGAGTCGCCCGAGGTCCGGTACAGCGTCTGCTTGATCGCCAGCACGTCCGGGTCGGCGGCGGCCTGCTCCAGGAAGGCCTGCACGGAGGTGGAGAACGAGTCGTACGGGTGGTGCAGCAGCACGTCGTGGCTCTTCAGCGCCGCGAAGATGTCGGGCGCCGACGCCGATTCGACCTCCGCCAGATCGCGGTGGGTGCCCGCCACGAACTTCGGGTACTTCAGCTCGGGGCGGTCGATGCCCGCGATGGAGAAGAGACCGGTGAGGTCCAGGGGACCCGGCAGCGGATACACCTCGGCCTCGCTGATCTTCAGCTCCTTCACGAGGAGGCTGAGGATGTCCGAGTCGATCGTCTCCTCGACCTCCAGGCGCACCGGAGGCCCGAAGCGGCGCCGCATCAGCTCCTTCTCCAGGGCCTGGAGCAGGTTCTCGGCGTCGTCCTCCTCGACCTCCAGGTCCTCGTTCCGGGTCAGCCGGAACATGTGGTGCTCCTCGACCTTCATGCCGGGGAACAGCTCGCCGAGGTGGCGGGGCGCGGCGATGACGTCCTCGATCGGGACGTAGCGCTGCGGCGAGGCCTCCAGGAAGCGGGAGAGCAGCGGCGGAACCTTTACCCGGGCGAAGTGGCGGTGGCCCGAGACCGGGTTCGAGACGACGACCGCGAGATTGAGCGAGAGCCCCGAGATGTACGGGAAGGGGTGCGCGGGGTCGACGGCCAGCGGGGTGAGCACCGGGAAGATCTGCTGCATGAACAGCGTGTAGAGCCGGGCCTGCTCCTTCTCCGTCAGCTCGTTCCAGCGCACGACGTGGATGCCCTCGTCGGCGAGGGCCGGGGCGACCTCGTCCTGGTAGCAGGCGGCGTGCCGGGCCATGAGCTCGCGGGACCGGTTCCAGATCAGTTCCAGCACTTCGCGGGGCTGGAGGCCGGAGGCCGAACGGGTGGCGACGCCGGTCGCGATGCGGCGCTTCAGGCCGGCCACGCGGACCATGAAGAACTCGTCGAGGTTCGAGGCGAAGATCGCCAGGAAGTTGGCGCGCTCCAGGAGGGGCGTGTTCGGGTCCTCGGCGAGTTCGAGGACGCGTTCGTTGAAGGCGAGCCAGCTGCGTTCGCGGTCGAGGAAACGGCCCTGGGGCAGTTCGGCGCCCTCCTGGTCCGCGTAGTCCTCGGCGTAGTCGTCCGGGTCGGCGTCGATGTCGGCGACGATGCCGGCGAGCTTCGCCGCGGCCAGGTCGTACTCTCCCGTGGCCACGGGGTGCGGCCGGTGGGCGGCGAGCGACCCCACGGACGGCTGGGGCTGCGCGGCCGAGGGGGCCGGAGCAGTGTCGGTCGTCTGGTCCTGGGCTGCGTTCGGCTGGCTCATGGCCCCATTCTTCCGCGTGGGGGCCGACCGGGGCGCGCCGACGGCGTCGGAGGGCGCGGGGGCGAGCCTCAGGCCGCGGGGGGCGGGCTCGGAGGGGTCGGGGGCGGGGGGCTGCATTCCGTGAGCCTCGCAAGTCCGTCTGAATCGACGGTTACGAGGACATGACGTCAGAGCCATCCCCACGCGGCCCTCCGGGGGTTTTCGGGGGGCGTGGGGGCGGTCGACCGGGGGTGGGGCGGCGGGGGGTGATGTTGCGGGGGGCCGGGGCCCGGGTGGGGTGGTTCGGGGTGGGGGTCTGGGTTCTGGGGCGGTGGGCCGGGGGCCGGGTCCGGGTTGTTGTGGTTCGGCGGCTGGGGCCGGGGGCGTTGTCCGGGGGTGGGTGCGGGGTAGGCCGGGGGCCGGGTGGGGGCATTGTTGCGCAGGGTGGGGGTTCCGGGGGCTGCCGGGGTGTCGCCGCCCGCGGCCTCACGCCGGCTTCGCCGCCCGCCCATCTCCCACCCACCCGCCCCCTCCGGGGGCTCGGCCCCCGTGGGTGACGCCACCTGGCCGGCTGGACCGTCCCGGTCCGCGGCACCGGTGCTGCGCCCTCGGGGCTCTGCCCCGGACCCCGCTGCTCAATCGCCGCAGGGGCTTGATTTGCCGACCCGCACCGTCGCCCCACGTCGCGGGCCGCGCCCACCTGCCGCCTGCCCGGCTCCTCCGCGCGTCTCCTCTGTGCCTCCGCCCGTCGCCCAGAGGCTGATCCGAGGTTCTGGCCGACCCCGACGGGTCAGGATCCCGTTCAGTTTCCGCAGCACGTCACCTACGCCCGGCCCCTTCGGGGCTCGGCCTCCGTGTGTGGAGCCGCGTGAGGTTCGGCGTCTATCGATGTGCGACACCGGGGTTGCGGCCTCGGGGCTCTGCCCCGGACCCCGCTGCTCAATCGCCGTAGGGGCTTCAATCACCGACCTGCACCGCCCCCTCCGGGCTCGCCTCGGGCCCAGGATTCTGTCCGGAGGGGGACCCAGAGCGTTTGATTCGTTGAGGCTCGCCGTTGCCCCTGCCTGCGGGACATATGGAGCCGGCCGGCGATTGGGGACGAGCCCGGAGGGCGAGCGCAACCCGTTGTGGCGGCAGCTCTCGTGCCGGGACCCGTGGGGCCAAGTCCCCGGAGGGGGCGGGCGGGTGGGAGATGGGCGGAGGCACGGAGGTGACGCGCGGGGCTTCGGAGGAGACGCGCGGAGGGCCGGAGAGATGCGCCGGGCGGGGCTGGGTGATGGGCCAGTCGTCGGGCGCGGGAGGCCGGTGGCCTCGGTGCCGGGCTGCCCGGGTGTGGCGGTGGGTTCGTGGCGGAGCCCCGGGGGCGCAACCCACGGGGGCCGAGCCCCCGGAGGGGGCGGGTGGGTGGGAGATCGGCGGGCCCGGGCGAGATGGCCAGGGCCCGGGAAAGGGGGGCGGGGACCCGGCAAAAGGGCCCGCCCCCGGCGAGGCCCGCCCACCCGGAGACGCCCGGCCCCCGGAGGGCCCGTCAGCGGGTGCGGCGGCGGAGGATGTAGAAGGCCGTGGCCGTCGCCGCGCCGGTGAGGAGGAGGGTGAGGGTGGATTCCATGAGTTGGAGGGGCCAGAAGTGGGACGGGGGGTGGCCCTCGCGGTAGAAGCCGGTGATGTTGTGCGAGGTGAGGCACGCGTTGTCGTCCACGCACATCGGGTCCGCGACCCGCGCCCCGGAACCCGTGAGCGCCCCCTCGGACATCAGGGAACCGGCGAAGTACGGGTAGCCCTCGCGCAGATCACCGGTGACCGTGACCGTCGGCCACAGCCGATCCCGGACCGCGTCGAGCACGCTGATCACGACACCCGTGACGAGCAGCGAGTACGCCGAGGCCGGCAGCGTCCGCCGGGCCAGGAGCGCCACGACCGCACCGATGGCGAGGCCGAGCAGCGGCATGACGACCGCCGTCGGGCCGAGCGCGTCGAACGCCCCCGCCGAGCTGTGCCAACGGTTGTCCGAGAGTCCGGGCGCCGCCGAGGCGACGAGTCGGCGGAGCAGGACCAGGATGGTGGTGCCGACCAGAAGGAACGTCGCGGGAAGCAGCAGCTTCGTGGCCAGCCAGCGGACGGGCGTGACCGACTGCGTCCACGTCAACTGGGCCGTGCCCCTGCTGAGTTCGCGGCCGATGAGGATGCCGCCCGCGAACACCGCCGCCGCCAGCGGCACCAGCGTGATGAGGGTGTCGGCGAGGGTGAGGGCGTAGTGGTACGTGTCGGCCGTCGCGCCCTTCGCGACGCAGGAGTTGGCCACCGCCGCGTCGCAGTGCCCGGTGATGTCGAGGCCGGACGTGCCGGGCCCCCACAGCCACAGGAGCAGCGCCCCCGTCACGGCGACGAACGCGATCCACAGCCAGGCCGCGATGCGGTGCAGCCGCAGGACGGTGCGGGGCAGACCGAAGGACATCGTGGTGGCGCTCATGCGGTGGCCTCCTTGGCGAGCGGGGCGGTCGGCGGCTCCGGCTGGAAGCGGCGCAGCACGAGGAACGCGGCGACGACGGCCAGTGCGGTGAGCCCGAGCAGGACGCCGGTCTCGGCGAGCTGGCGCGGCCAGTAGTCGGGCGAGGGAAGGTAGTGGCGGGTGAAGCCGGTGATGTCGTGCTTGTCGAGGCAGCTCCGCGTGAAGCAGTCCGGGTTGGGGATCTCCGCCCCCGTCGACGTGATCGCCTTGCTGTGCACGGGGATCTCCGGCTGCTGGTAACTGCCCTGGAGCGGCCACGAGTTGCCGCGGAACGCGCCCACCAGGTACGTCACGACCCCGGCGACGACCGCGGCGGTCAGCGTGCGGCGCAGCACGAGGGCCGCGAGGACGCCAATGGCCAGCCCGAACAGCGCGTTCGCCACCGTCGCGGGTCCGACGGAGAAGTCGAAGTCGCGCGGGCCGATGCCGGCGACCAGCAGATGGTTCCGCCCGTCCCACACCAGGCGGTACAGGATGACCACGAGGGTCGTGCCGACCGTGATCAGGAACGCGGGCACGGTCAGTTTCGCGGCCAGCCAGCGGATCGGGGTGACGGACTGCGTCCACGCCAACTGGGCGGTGCCCTGCTCCAGTTCACGGGCGATCAGCGGGCCCGCCGCGAACACGGCGATGACGCACGCGGCGATCCGGGTCAGTGTCAGCGGCTGGTAGAAGAGGGAGTCGAAGGAGCTGCCGAAAAAGGGGATGAACGAGGAGAGTCCCCGCCACGCCTCGTCCTGCGCCCCTCGGTAGCCGAGCCGGTCGAACGCCGCCTGGCTGTCCGAGGAGCCGGGGCCCCACAGCCACAGCAGCAGGCCGAGGCTGACCAGCACGTAGCCGATCCACACCCAGGCGGCGCCGCGGTGCAGTCGCAGGACCGTCCACACCAGTCCGTCCGGTCCGGGCCTGGTGCGGCGCACGGCGTCCGGCTTGTCGAGGGTCGGGGCGCTGCTCATGCGGTCACCTCCGTACGGTCCTGGTCCGCCGTGGTGCTCGGCGTGAGCAGCGGCGGGGCGTCGGGGGAGCGGAGGTGGGCGAGGATCAGCTCCTCCAGGGAGGGCTCCTGGACCTGCCAGCCCTCGCCGACGGGTCCGTCCCTGCGGATCAGGGCGGTCTGGCCGCGGCCGGAGGGCCGGGACTCGACGACGGTGTGCGGGGCGAGGTCGCCGCGGCCCGTGACCAGGCTGTGCGCGCCGATCAGGTCGTCGATGCCGCCGCCGAGCCGGATCCGGCCGCCGCCGAGCAGCAGCAGGTGGTCGCAGGCGTCGGCCAGCTCCGTGACGATGTGCGAGGACATCAGGACGGTCGTGCCGTGCTCGGCCGCGTCCGCCATCAGCGTGCCCATCAACTCGTGCCGCGCGAGCGGGTCGAGGTCGGCCATCGGCTCGTCGAGCAGCATCAGCTCGGGGCGCTTGCCGAGGGCGAGGGCGAGCGCGACGCGGGTGCGCTGGCCGCCGGAGAGCGAGCGGACGCGCGCCTTGGGGTCCAGCTCGCCCTGCTCGACGATCTTCGACGCGTACGCGGCGTCCCAGCGGTCCGGGTTGAGCTCGGCGCCCATCCGCAGGGTGTCCGCGACGGACAGCTGGGGGTAGAGGGGCTTGCTCTGGCCGAGGTGGGCGACCTTCGCGCGGTGCGTGCCGGGGGTCGCGCCGAGTACGGAGAGGGTGCCCGACGTGGGCCGGGCGAGTCCCGCGGCGAGGGTCAGCAGCGTCGACTTGCCCGCCCCGTTCGGCCCGACGAGTGCGCTGATCCGGCCCGCGGGCAGCCGGAACGAACAGCCGTCCAGGGCCGCGGCTCCCCGCCGTCCGTAGCGCTTGACGAGGCCGTGCGCCTCGATGGCCGTGCTCATGAAGTCCCCTTGGTCGTGGTGCCGAAGTGCGCCTCCAGGGCGCTGCCGAACAGGGCCTCGACGTCCTCGCGGTCGAGGCCCGCCTCCTTCGCCCGGGCGGCCCAGTCGTCGAGCTCCGCGCGCAGCGGTGAGTCGGCGGTGCCGGAGCCGAGCGTCGCGCGGACGAATGTGCCGAGGCCGCGCCGGGCCTCGACGAGACCGGAGCGTTCCAACTCGCGGTAGGCCTTCAGCACGGTGTTCGGATTGATCGCCGTCGCCTCGACGACCTCGCGCGCCGTGGGCAGCTTGTCCCCGGGCTCGAGCAGGCCGAGCCGCAGTGCGTGCTCGGTCTGGTGGACGATCTGGAGGTAGGTGGCGACGCCGGTGTGGCGGTCGATGCGGAATTCGATGACCGGGTCCTGTGCCACGGCGTACCCCCTTTCACTAATCAAGTAGTGAAAGGGTGATGCAAGAGAGGGGGCGGCGTCAAGCGACACCGCCCCCTCGGGCCCGCCCCGACCGGTAAAACCCCAGGTCAGGAGCGGTAAGAAAGCTCAGGAGGTCAGGACTCGGTCCGGTACATCAGGTCCGTCTCGTACGTAGTGAAACCCAGTCGCTCGTACACGCTGACCGCCGCCTTGTTGTCGGCGTCGACATAGAGCATCGCCGTCGGCAGGCCCGCCGCCGCCAGGTGCCGCAGGCCCGTCGCCGTCAGCGCCTTGCCGAGGCCGCCGCCCTGGCCCGCGGGCGCCACCCCGACGACGTACACCTCGCCGAGCCGCTCCTGCGCGTGCACCTTCGTCCAGTGGAAGCCGACCAGCTCGTCGCCGCGGAAGGCCAGGAAGAAGCCCGCCGGGTCGAACCACGGCTCGGCCTTGCGGTCGTCCAGGTCGCGCTGGGTGAGCGAGCCCTGCTCCGGATGGTGGGCGAACGCCGCCGCGTTCACCGCGAGCCACGCCGCGTCGTCCTGTCCCGGCACGAACGTACGGATCCGTACGCCCTCCGGCAGCACCGGCTCGGGCAGGTCCAGGTTCTCCAACGGGCGCCGCATCTGGCGCAGTTCACGGAAGAGCGTCAGGCCGAGTACCTGCGCGAGGTGGCGGGCCGCGCTGTGCCCGCCGTGCGCCCACACCCGCAGCCGCTTCCCGGACGCGCCGAGCAGCGCGTTGCCGAGCGCCCGGCCGTGGCCGTGGCCGCGGTGCGTGGGGCGCACGACCAGTTCGGCGGCCGGGGCCTCGATCGGGTCGGTGTCCTCCAGCTGCGCGTATCCGGCCAGTTCGTCGCCGACGGTGAGCAGGAGGTGCCGTACGCCCTCGCGCTCGCCGCCCCGCAGTTGCAGCCGGCCCTGTTCGGAGACGGCCTGCTGGCCGTCCGTGCGGGCGGCCTCGGCGAGCAGGTCGAGGACGGCGGAGGACTGGTCGGCGGTCAAGGAGGTCAGGGTGTCGATCCGGCGGGGATCGGTGAGGGCGGGGTCGCTGGTCATGGCTACGAGGGTACGACCGGGCTCCGCCCGGAGCGGGGCCCTGTCGCGCGGTGCCGTGCTCGACGCCGGTGGGCTCCGCCACGGGCCCCGCCGCTCCATCGCGGACTTTGTCTGCTCGTCATCTCGATCGCCTGTTGCGCTACGCGCGTTGACCCTAGTCTGGCGGCCTCACATCAACGGTCGTCGTACCGCACCCCCAGGGGGACCACATGGACGTGAAGAGGAAGAGACCGGGGCGTCGGCTGCGGGCCGCGCTCGCCGCGGGAGCCACGCTCGCCGCCGCGGGCGCGCTGGTGGCCGCGCTGCCCGCAGGTGCCGCGGAGGAGAAGGGCGGTGGCGGGCGTTACCAGGACGTGCAGTTGCTGTCGTTCAACGACTTCCACGGGAACCTGGAGCCGCCCGCCGGATCGTCGGGGCAGGTCACGGAGGACCAGGCCGACGGCACCACCAAGAAGATCGACGCGGGCGGGGTCGAGTACCTGGCGAACTCCCTGCGCACGGCCCGCAAGGGCCACCCGTACAGCGTCACGGCCGCTGCGGGCGACCTGATCGGCGCCAGCCCGCTGCTGTCGGGCCTGTTCCACGACGAGCCGACCGTCGAGGCCATGAACAAGCTGGACCTCGACGTGACCTCGGTCGGCAACCACGAATTCGACGAGGGTGCGGCCGAGTTGGCACGCCTGCAGAAGGGCGGCTGTCACCCCAAGGACGGGTGTTACGAGGACGGGCGCACCTTCGAAGGGGCCGACTACCCGTACCTCGCCGCCAACGTCACCGACGAGAAGACCGGGAAGCCGGTCCTCGCCCCGTACTGGGTGTGGAAGCACAAGGGCGTGAAGGTCGGCTTCATCGGCGTCACCCTCGAGGGCACGCCCGACATCGTGTCGGCCGACGGCGTCAAGGGGCTGAAGTTCCACGACGAGATCGAGACCGTCGACAAGTACGCGAAGATCCTCGACAAGCAGGGCGTGAAGTCCATCGTCGCGCTGATCCACGAGGGCGGCGTCCCGGCCTCGGGCTCGTACAACTACGACTGCGACGCGCCGAGCGGCGGCAGCGGCGTCTCCGGGCCCATCGTCGACATCGCCAAGGGCATCACGCCGAAGGTCGACGCCCTGGTCACCGGGCACACCCACAACGCGTACACGTGCACGATCCCGGACCCGTCCGGCAAGCCGCGCATGGTCACGTCGGCGTCCTCGTACGGGAAGCTCTACACGGACACCACGCTGACGTACGACCGTGCCACCCAGGACATCGTGCGGACGGCGGTGAAGTCGCCGACCTCCGCGAACCACGTCGTCTCGCGCACGCAGCCGAAGGCCGCCGACATGACCGCGCTGATCGGGCGGTGGAACAAGCTGGCCGCGCCGATCGCGAGCAAGCCCGTCGGCCACATCTCCGCCGACCTGCCGGGCCGCGGCGCCAGCACGCCCGAGTCCCCGCTCGGCGACCTGATCGCGGACGCCCAGCTCGCGCACGCCAAGTCGCTCGACCCGAAGGCGAGCGTGGCCCTGATGAACCCCGGCGGTGTCCGCTCCGACCTCGTGTTCAAGGCGAGCGGGAGCGAGGGCGACGGCGTGGTGACGTACGGGGAGGCCTTCGCCGTGCAGCCGTTCAGCAACACCGTGAACCTCGTCGACCTGACCGGCGAGCAGCTCGTCACCGCGCTGAAGCAGCAGGTCAGCGGGGCCAATGCCGCCTCGCCGAAGATCCTTCAGCCCTCGGCGGGACTCACGTACACGCTCGACATGACCAAGTCGGGCGCCGACCGTGTCGTCACCGACTCGATCAAGCTGGACGGTGCCGCGATCGACCCGGCCGCCACCTACCGCGTCGCGATGAACTCCTTCCTCGCGGGCGGCGGCGACGGCTTCGCGGCGCTCGGTGCGGGCAAGAACCCGCTGGTCGGGAGCGACGACCTGAAGGCCCTCAACGACTACCTGACGGCCAACTCCTCGGCGGCGGACCCGATCGAGCCGCCCGCCGCGAACCGGATCACGATCATCAAGTAGCAAACGGCGTGTGAAGGATGTTTGTGTGACTGGTGGGGGTGTGTGATGGAATCGGCCGATGCGCACCCCCCACCGCATATCCAATGACCGCACCCTGTACGACGATTGGGCGGAGGAATCCGTTCCACCACCGCCGCCCCCGAGGTCGCGCAGGCGCCGGCGGCGCTCCCTGGTCCCCGGTCTCGTCAAGGGCCTGATCGCGGTCCTCGTCCTGTGCGGATTCCTCGCGCTCGCCGACCGCTGGGCGGTGCTCTACGCCGAGAACAAGGCGGCGCAACAGATCAAGAAGCAGCTCAAGTTGGCGGCGGCGCCCGAGGTGGAGATACCGGGCTTCCCGTTCCTCACCCAGGTCGCCGACCGCCGCATCCACGAGCTGCGGGTGACCGTCCCCGACGTCGCCGCCGACCGCGTCACCCTCGCCAAGGTCTCCGCGACCGCGCACAACGTACGGATCAAGGGCTCGGGCCTCACCGACATCAGCGGCGCCTACGCCGACGCCATGAACGGGCAGGTGCTGCTCAGCTTCGCCGACATGAACAGGGAACTGGGCGCGTCCCAGGTCACGTTCACCGGGCACGGCGACAACAAGGTCCTCGCGCGCGGCACGCTGCCCGTCGCGGGGCACGACGTGAAGGTGCGCGCCGACGCCCACATCCAGCGGCTCGGCGCCTCCGGCATCTCCACCGACATCGACAACATGAGCCTGGCCATCGGCGACCTCGCCACCTACCGGCCCGGCACCCGCGCGTCCGAGGGACTGCACCTCACGCGCGCAACTGTCGAACGGCTCACCAAGCAGGCCGACAAGGTGCGGCAACTGCTGGCCGTCCCTGCCGTGGTGCAGCGGCTCGGGGTGCCCGACAGTGTCGTGCGGCAGGCGCTGGCCAGCGACGCCAAGCTGCGCGAACTGACGGGGTCGCCGCGCTTCGTCCAGCAGCTCATGGGCACGAACCTCATCGACATCGCGCTCGCCCACCCCGCCGTCCTGAAGCGGCTCGGCCTCGACCCGGCCCTGCTCGACGGCCTCACCCGTCTCACCCGCCCCGAACTCGCCGACCGCCTCTCCCTCGCTTTCCGGCTGCCGCAGCTGCCGGGCGACGCGGGGTACGTGCGGCTGCGCGACGTCACCGTGGAGAAGGAGGGCATCCGCGTGGACCTCTCCGGCGGCGGGCTCTCCGTGGGCGGCTGACGGGCCCTACGGGATCTCGGGCGGCGGCGTCGGCGCTCCCGGCAGCGTCAGCGTCGCGAGCGTGCCGCCGCCCTCCGCCGCCGAGAGCGCGACCTGGCCGCCGCACGCCTCGACGGTGCGCGCCACGATCGACAGGCCGAGGCCCGAGCCCGGCAGGGCGCGCGCGGTCGGCGAGCGCCAGAACCGGTCGAAGACGTACGGCAGCTCGTCCTCGGGGATGCCGGGGCCGTGGTCCCGCACGGTGAGCGTGCCGCGCATCAGGCCGACCTCGACGCGGCCCTTCTCCGGGCTGAACTTCACGGCGTTGTCCAGCAGGTTCACGACCGCCCGCTCCAGCGCGGCCGGCTCAGCCCGTACGTACCAGGGGGCCAGCTCGGCGTCGAACGTCAGCTCGGGGCCGCGCAGCCGGGCGCGCTCGATGGCGCTGCGCACCGTGTCGTGCAGCGAGACGACCTTCATCGGGCCCTCCGCGCCGGTGAGCCCCGTACGCGACAGCTCCTGGAGGTCGCCGATGAGCGCGGCCAGCTCCGTCATCTGCGCCTTCAGCGACGTCATCAGCGCCCTGCGGTCCTCCGCGGGGATCGTGCGCCCCGTCTCCTCGATCCGGGTGAGCAGCTCGATGTTCGTACGCATCGAGGTCAGCGGCGTCCGCAGCTCGTGGCCCGCGTCGGCGATCAGCTGCTGCTGGAGCTCGCGGGAGGAGGCGAGCGAGGCGGTCATCGAGTTGAACGACTCCGACAGGCGCGCGATCTCGTCGTCACCCTCGACCGGGATCCGGACCGTCAGATCCTCGGTTCTGGCGACGTGTTCGACGGTCTCGGTCAGCTCGTCGACGGGCCGCAGGCCGGTCCTGGCGATCCACAGACCGGCGGCGGTGGAACCGAGGACGCCGATGCCGCCGACGAGCAGCAGCAGCCAGGCGAGGGTGGTGAGCGGTTTGGTGATCTCGTCGAGGGGGCTCGCGATGGAGACCGCGACGTTCGAGATCCGCTGGTGGTTGTTGCTGTCGAGGACGGGGACGGTCAGGACCCGCATGGCGCGCCCGTCCGCGTCCTCCGTCGTGTGCAGCGCGTTGCCCTGGGAGCCGGACGCCACCGCCAGGTCGGACGACTGCACGGGGATCTCGGTGTCGTCCGGCGAGGTGCAGACGCGGCCCTCGCTGTAGACGATCTGGATGGTCGGGCCCGGCAGCCCGCGCAGCTGCCCGTCGCCGTCGCAGTTGGCGGCGATCGCGGACACCTGGGCCCTGCTGACGGAACCGACCTGGTGGCGCAGGTCGTTGTCGAGCTGCGAGTACAGCTGCGCCCGCGTCACGAACCAGCACGTCACCGCCACCGCCGCCACCGCCGCGGCCACCGCCACCGCGACGAGGAGCGCGATCCGGGACCGCAGCGGCAGCGTGCGCAGCCTGCGGACGAGCTTGTTCACTCCGCGGCTCCGTCGGAACGCAGCACGTACCCCACGCCCCGCACGGTGTGCACGAGGCGCGGCTCGCCGCCGGCCTCGGTCTTGCGCCGCAGGTACATCACGTAGACGTCGAGGGAGTTGGACGACGGTTCGAAGTCGAAGCCCCAGACCGCCTTGAGGATCTGCTCGCGGGTGAGGACCTGGCGCGGGTGGGCGAGGAACATCTCCAGGAGCGTGTACTCGGTGCGGGTCAGCTCGACCGGGCGGCCACCGCGGGTGACCTCGCGGGTCGACAGGTCCATGCGGAGGTCGGCGAAGGAGAGCGCGTCGGAGTGGGCGTCGGCGCCGTCGCCGCCGGCCGCTGCGGCGTACGAGCTGCGGCGCAGCAGGGCGCGGACGCGGGCGAACAGCTCGTCCAGCTCGAACGGCTTGACCAGGTAGTCGTCCGCGCCGGCGTCGAGTCCGGTGACGCGGTCGCCGACGGTGTCGCGGGCGGTGAGCATGAGGATCGGGGTGGTGGACCCGGTGGCCCGCATCCGGCGGGCCGCGGTCAGTCCGTCCATGCGGGGCATCTGGATGTCGAGGACGACGAGGTCGGGGCGGTACGCGTCCGCCTTCTCGAGGGCGTCGGCGCCGTCGACGGCGACCTCGGTGGCGTAGCCCTCGAAGGCGAGGGAACGCTGCAACGCCTCGAGGACGGCGGGCTCGTCGTCGACGATGAGGATGCGCTGCGGTTCGCCTTCGGCGGGGCTCATGGTCTGCGGTTCCTTCTCGGTGAACAAGGGGGCGTGCGGGCGGTCTTCCTCAGCCTCGCACGGAGGACCGGCGGGCGCGTGCCGTCCGGCGACGCGGCGCCGTCACGACTTCGGGGGCCCGTGTGACGGGCGCGGACACGGCGCCCGCCACGGCGAGGGCCAGGGCGAGGTCGGCCGGACCGGTCTCGGTCTCGGTCGCGGAGTGCCGGACGATGCGGATCATGGTGGTCCTCCCGGGGACAGGGGTTGGTCAGCTGGTGGAGCCGCCGGACCGGAGGGTGTCCAGGTCGGCCTTCACCGTGTTGATCGGGATGGCGAAGCCGAGGCCCACGCTGCCGTTGCTCGACGACGACGAGGAGGAGTCCGACGCGGCCGAGTACATCGCCGAGTTGATGCCGATGATGTTGCCGTTCATGTCGATGAGCGCGCCGCCGGAGTTGCCGGGGTTGAGGGACGCGTCGGTCTGGATCGCCTTGTACGTGGTCTTGGACGAGCCGGTGTTGCCGTTGAACTCCTGGCCGCCGAACTCGAACGGCCACTCACCGTTCCCGCCGCCCTGCTGCTGTTGCTGCTGCCCCTCGTCCGTGGAGACGGTGACGTCGCGCTGGAGCGCGGAGACGATGCCGCTGGTGACGGTGCCGGTGAGGCCCTCGGGGGAGCCGATCGCGACGACGTCGTCGCCGACCTTGACGCCGGAGGAGTCGCCGAGCGTCGCGGCCTTGAGGCCCGAGGCGTTCTTCAGCTTGATGAGCGCGAGGTCCTTCTTCGCGTCGGTGCCGACGACGTCCGCCGTGTACGTCTTGCCGTCGCTCGTCGAGACCTTGACGGAGTCGGCGCCGGACACGACGTGGTTGTTGGTGACGATCTCGCCGTCGCTCGTGATGATCACGCCGGACCCGGTCGAGGACCCGGAGCTGAGCGTCGCGTTGATCTCGACTATGGACGGGCTGACCGCCTCCGCGACCCCGGCCACGGTGCCCTTCTTGCTGCTGGGCACCACCGTGGTGCTGGTCGACGACGAGGCCGTGGAGGAACCGGTCAGCTCCTGGATGCCGTACGCGGTGCCGCCGCCGACCGCGGCCGCGGCGACCGCGACGGCCGCGATCAGACCGGCGGGTCCGCGCAGCCGCTTGCGCGGCTTCTTGTGCTCCGTGTGCTCGGCGAGCACCTCGCCCGGAAGGTACGGGGGCGGGGGCGGGTAGGCCTGGGGTTCGTCGCCGCTTCGGCGGTGGGTCTCGGTCATGGCACCCAGCTTGTGGCGCGTACATGAGAGCCGCCTGAGTGCTCCCTGAGAGTCCCGGCAGAAGCCTGTTTGCCCGAAATAAAGACCCGGCCCGGAAGCCGGGCCGCAAGCCGGACGAACCTACGCGCAGCCGCAGGACTGCCGGACCACGAGCCGCGAGGGGAACAGCTTCAGGCGCTCGCGCCGCGACCCCGCGACCCGCAGCGAATCGTCCAGGACGAGGTCGACGGCGGCCCGCGCCATCGCCGGGCGGTCCGCGGCGACCGTGGTCAGCGGCGGATCGGTGAGCCCCGCCTCCTTCACGTCGTCGAACCCGGCCACGGCCAGCTCGCCCGGCACGTCGATGCGCAGCTCGCGCGCGGCCCGCAGGACGCCGATGGCCTGGTCGTCGGTGGAGCAGAAGATCGCCGGCGGCCGGTCGGGCCCCGCGAGCAGCCCGAGCGCCACCTGGTACGCGTCGTACCGGTTGTACGGCGCCTCGAAGAGCCGGCCCTCGGTCTCCCGCCCGGCCTCCTTCATGGCGCGCCGCCAGCCCTCGACGTGGTCGGAGACCGGGTCGCCGACGGACGGGGTGTCCGCGGTGCCGCCGAGGCAGGCGACGTACTCGTGGCCGTGCTCCAGGAGGTGCCGGGTGGCGAGCTGGGCGCCGCCCACGTCGTCGGTGACCACCGCGACGTCGTCGATCGCCTCGGGCCGCTCGTGCAGCAGGACGACGCGGGCGTCCCAGGCCTCGATCTCGTTCGCCGCGAGGTCGTTGAAACCGTGCGAGACGAGGATCAGGCCGGAGACCCGCATGCCGAGGAAGGCGCGGACGTAGTGGACCTCACGGTCGGGCACGTAGTCGGAGTTGCCGACCAGGACCATCTTTCCGCGCTCCGACGCCGCCTGTTCGACGGCGTGCGTCATCTCCGCGAAGAACGGCTGGCGCGCGTCCGGCACGATCATGCCTATGAGGTCGGTGCGCCGCGAGGCCATCGCCTGGGCGACCCGGTCGGGCCGGTACCCCAGCTCCTTGATCGCGGCGAGCACCCGCTCGCGCGTGGCCGGGGCGACCGGCCGGGGTCCGTTGTTGATCACGTAGGACACGACGGCGGTCGAGGTACCCGCCAGCCGCGCCACATCGTCCCGAGTCACCTTGGCCACGCGCGGAGTCTACGCGGATGGACCACCCTCTGGGCAGGGCGTGAGCCGCACCGCTACCGGCGCGCGGCGGTCGGGCGGCTCTCTTCGTCCGCCGTCGCCGGGGCCTTGTCCCGGTTGTCCGCCTTGTCGGTGGCGGCCGCCTGCTTCTCGGCGCGCGCCTCGGCGTTCTTCTCCGCCTTCTTCTCCGGCTTCTCCGGGGTGACGAAGCGGTAGCCCACGTTGCGCACGGTGCCGATCAGCGACTCGTGCTCGGGCCCGAGCTTGGCACGCAGCCTTCGCACGTGCACGTCCACGGTCCGGGTGCCGCCGAAGTAGTCGTAGCCCCAGACCTCCTGGAGCAGCTGGGCGCGCGTGAAGACGCGGCCGGGGTGCTGCGCCAGATACTTCAGGAGCTCGAACTCCTTGAAGGTCAGGTCGAGGATCCGGCCCTTGAGCTTCGCGCTGTACGTCGCCTCGTCCACCGACAGATCGCCGTTGCGGATCTCCATGGGGGAGTCGTCCGTGACGATCTGCTGGCGGCCCATGGCGAGCCGAAGGCGTGCCTCGACCTCGGCGGGGCCTGCCGTGTCGAGGAGTACGTCGTCGATGCCCCAGTCGGCGGTGACGGCCGCGAGGCCGCCCTCCGTCACGACGAGCACCAGCGGACAGCCGGGCCCCGTCGAGCGGAGCAGCTGACAGAGGCTGCGGACCTGCGGGAGGTCGCGACGGCCGTCGATGAGGATGACATCGGCGCCGGGGGTGTCGACGAGAGCGGGGCCCTCCGCGGGAGCCACTCGCACGTTGTGCAGGAGCAGGCCGAGAGCGGGAAGCACCTCCGTCGACGGCTGGAGGGCATTGGTGAGGAGCAGCAGAGAGCTCATCGGTCCCCACCTGCCCTGGGGGTCGTCATACGTTCGTGCACGGTTCGCTCGCCCATAACGTCTGGTTCCTCCTCGGTCCCTGCGAGGACGTTTGCGGCACTGCTTCGTACTGTCCAGAAAGCACAAAAGGACCCGGGGGCTGCATTGCCCGAGTCCTCCAGCCAGCAGAATAGCCCACATGACATGGGGACCGGCAGGTGACGAGCGTGGATCTTCTGTGTGGCCGGTCACCGAACAGCGACGCCGCGTCACGCTACGGACACACGACGGAGTCGCGATCGACGCCGCCTACGAGCCGGGTCCCGGCGGCCCCGACGCCCCGGCGATCGTGCTCGCGCACGGCTTCACCGGAGATCTGGAGCGGCCCAGGGTGCGCCGAGCGGCGGGGGTGTTCGCCCAGCGTGCGGCCGTGATCACGTTCTCGTTCCGGGGCCACGGGCGGTCCGGCGGGCGGTCCACCGTCGGTGACAAGGAAGTGCTCGATCTCGCGGCGGCCGTCGAGTGGGCGCGCTCGCTCGGGCACGCGCGCGTGGTCACGGTCGGCTTCTCGATGGGCGGTTCCGTCGTGCTGCGGCAGGCCGCGCTGCACAGGGGGCGCACGGAAGCGCACGTTGACGGAGTCGTCGCGGTGAGCGCTCCCGCCCGCTGGTTCTACCGCGGCACCGCCCCCATGCGGCGCGTCCACTGGGCGGTCACCCGGCCCGCGGGCCGCCTCGTCAGCCGCTTCGGGCTGCGCACCCGGATCCACCCGTACGAATGGGACCCGGTGCCGCTGTCGCCGGTCGAGGCGGTGCCGCTGCTCACGCCGACCCCGCTGCTCGTGGTGCACGGAGACCGGGACCCGTACTTCCCCGTCGACCATCCCCGGATGCTGGTGGCGGCCTCCGACGGGGCTGCGGAGCTGTGGCTGGAGCCGGACATGGGCCACGCGGAGAACGCGGCGAGCGACGAGCTGATCGAGCGGATCGGGGCGTGGGTCGCGGCGACGCTTGGCGCACAATAGGACGCCGCACCGTAGAGAGGAGCCGGGGATGGCGCAGGGCACGATCCGTTACTGGGCCGCCGCCAAGGCGGCCGCGGGTGTCGCGGAGGAGCCGTACGACGCCGAGAACCTGGCCGTGGCGCTGGACGCCGTCCGTGCACGGCACTCGGCCGAGCTGGTCCGGGTGCTCCAGCGCTCCTCGTTCCTGGTCGACGGCGACCCCGTCGGGACCCGCGGGCATGAGACGGTACGGCTTGCCGAGGGCGGCACGGTCGAGGTGCTCCCGCCGTTCGCAGGAGGATGACACTTCGATGAGCAACAACCAGCAGTACCCGCACTCGTACGAGTACGACCAGTACGCGCAGAACCAGTACGCGCAGGGCCAGTACACGCAGGAGCAGTACGCGCACGAGCAGCAGGCCGCGGTGCCGCAGCAGCAGTGGACGTACGAGTACGCGCACGAGCCCGCGCCCGCTCCGGCCGCCCCCGCCCCCGCTCCCGCCGCCGAGGCGCCGCAGGCCCCGCAGGCGCTCGCGCCGAACCAGCGGGCCCGCGCCGAGGGCCGCTCGCCGATCATCGAGCCCGGGTTCCAGCCCGCCGTGCTCACCGCCGTGCTCGGCCTGCTGCTCGCCGGGGGCGCCGCCGTCGGCTCGTACGGGCTGCTCGTGCCGCTGCTCCTGCTCCAGGCCGTGACGGCCGCGGGGTGGTTCCGGCTCAACGGTATGTGGCCCGCGCGGCAGGGCATCGCGCTCGCCTTCCTGGGCGGCGTCGTCGCCGACATCGCGCTCCTCGTGGCGGGCCGGGACAACGGCCCCGCGGCGATCCTCGGCACGCTCGGCGTCTGGGTGCTGCTCACGCTCGTCCTCCAGCTCCGCTCGCACGCCGATCCGGACGAGCGGATGTACGGACTGATGGCGACGGTCGTCTCGGCCGCGCTCGCGATCGTGGCGGCCGGTCACCTCGCCGCCCCCGCGGACGCCGTGACGGTCGGCGGCGCGGCCGTGGCCATCGCGGTGCTCGCCCGCGCGCTGCCGCTCCCGACGGTCGCCTCCGTGGTCGTGGCGCTGCTCGCCGCCGCCGGCGCGGGGATCGCCGCGGGCGGCGTCACCGACCTGGGCTCGGGCGGCGCCTTCCTGGGGCTCGGCGCGGGCGCCTGCGCCCTCATCGGCCACCGCGTCGCCTCGTACGACTACCCGTCCCGCTTCGTCCACATGACGGCGGGCGTCGCCCTGCCCCTGGCCGCCGCGGCCCCGGCCGTCTGGCTCCTGGGCCGCGCGCTCGGCTAGTTGCGCCTTACGGGCCGGGGCCGGATCTTGCCCGCCCCGGTCCCGGGCCACGTACGCTCCGAGCCATGCGCGCACTGCGAATACTGCTCATCCTCGTCGTCGTCCTCGGTGGCCTCTTCGTCGCCGCCGACCGGGTCGCCGTCCACTTCGCCGAGAGCAAGGCCGCCGACAGGATCCGTACGAGCGAGGGCCTTGAGCAGACCCCCGACGTGTCGATCAACGGCTTCCCGTTCCTGACGCAGGTCGCGGGCGGCAGCCTCGACGACGTCGAGATCGGCATCAAGGACTTCGAGGCGAAGAGCGACAAGGGCGACGCCGGCATCCGGATCGCCGACCTCAAGGCCGAGATGCGCGGCGTGAAGTTCGACAGCGGCTACAGCTCCGCCACCGCCGACAGGGCCACCGGCACCGCCCGCATCGACTACGCGGAACTCCTCGAGGCCGTGAAGAAGCAGGGCCGCGCGCAGGTCGCCCCCGGCGTGACCGCGTGGATCGACGGCCTCGCGTACGGCGGCGACCACAAGGTCAAGGTCACCGTCGCCATCAAGACCCCGCTCGGCACGCTGCGGCCCTCGGTGCTCAGCACGGTCGACGTGAGCGGCGGCGAGGTCTCCGCGCACGCCGACAGCCTGCCGGCGGCGGGCGCCTTCAAGCTGGCGGAGGACCGGATCCGGGGCGTCGTCGATTTCCGGCAGGCGCTGAAGGACCTCCCGGCGGGCATCGAGCTGGACCGGGTGCAGGCGGTCGACCAGGGCATCGAGATCACGGTGAAGGGTTCGGACCTCGACCTGGTCGGGTAGGCCCGGATACGGGCCGCGGAGACCATCGGTCCGAACTGCGAGACGCAGGCGTCCGCAGAGCAGAAGTCGACGGGCGCCCCGCGGTGCGACGACGGGGCGGAAGCCGTTCGGCGGCGCGATCGTTCTCATATTCCGGACGATCGCGTCTCATCATCCGACACGTCGGTGACACGGCCACCGGTACGTCCTTACGATCGGACCCATGAAGCGACAGGCGGATCTCACGAAGCGGCGGGCAGTAGACCTGTGCCGCGTCGCCGCCATGCTCTGTCGCGCCGCCTGAGCGGGACGGACCGACTCCCGCTTTCCCCCGACCCCTTGAGGCACTCGGCCTCGGGGTCCCCGTGCAGCTACGCACATCCGTT
The DNA here is from genome assembly GCF_052245995.1 of Streptomyces sp. SDT5-1. Classification (NCBI taxonomy): domain Bacteria; kingdom Bacillati; phylum Actinomycetota; class Actinomycetes; order Kitasatosporales; family Streptomycetaceae; genus Streptomyces; species Streptomyces sp. SDT5-1. The sequence continues at coordinate 4,637,032 of NZ_CM125963.1, forward strand.
TCGCATGCCCGCCGCAACTGCCCCGGAGGAACACAGCATGAGCCGCAGCGACGTCCTGGTAGACGCCGACTGGGTCGAGGCCAACCTCGACAACGAGAACGTGGCGATCGTCGAGGTCGACGAGGACACGTCCGCGTACGACAAGAACCACATCAAGAACGCGATCCGCATCGACTGGACCAAGGACCTGCAGGACCCGGTCCGCCGCGACTTCATCGACCAGGAGGGCTTCGAGAAGCTCCTGTCGGCGAAGGGCATCGCCAACGACACGACCGTCGTCCTCTACGGCGGCAACAACAACTGGTTCGCCTCCTACGCGTACTGGTACTTCAAGCTCTACGGCCACCAGGACGTGAAGCTCCTCGACGGCGGCCGCAAGAAGTGGGAGCTCGACTCCCGCGACCTGGTCGACGGCTCCGAGGTCCCGAACCGCCCGACCACCGACTACAAGGCCAAGCCGCAGGACACCTCGATCCGCGCCTTCCGCGACGACGTCGTGAACGCGATCGGCACCAAGAACCTCGTCGACGTGCGTTCCCCCGACGAGTTCTCCGGCAAGCTGCTCGCCCCGGCCCACCTGCCGCAGGAGCAGTCGCAGCGTCCGGGCCACGTCCCGTCCGCCCGCAACATCCCGTGGTCGAAGAACGCCAACGACGACGGCACGTTCAAGTCGGACGAGGAGCTCAAGGCGCTCTACGCCGACGAGCAGGTCGACCTGTCGAAGGACTCCATCGCCTACTGCCGCATCGGCGAGCGCTCCGCGCTCACCTGGTTCGTGCTGCACGAGCTGCTCGGCCAGGAGAACGTCAAGAACTACGACGGCTCGTGGACCGAGTACGGCTCCCTCGTCGGCGTGCCGATCGAGCTCGGCGCCAACAAGTAACCCAGCGACCTTCCACTTCCTAGGAGAGCAACATGTGCGGAGCGAAGGCCGGCGGCCCCGACGCCTCGACGATCAAGCCCGGTGAGACCACCATCCAGGGCCAGGTGACCAAGGACGGCGAGCCCGTCACCGGTTACGTGCGCCTCCTTGACTCGACCGGCGAGTTCACCGCCGAGGTCCCCACCTCGGCCACGGGCCAGTTCCGCTTCTACGCGGCCGAGGGCACGTGGACCGTGCGCGCCCTGGTCCCCGGCGGCCAGGCCGACCGTACGGTCGTCGCCCAGACCGGCGGGCTCGCGGAGGTCGCGATCGCGGTCTGACCGCGAACCCGAGCGATCACTCGTGACGGCTGAAGGGCCGCACCCCACCTGGGTTGGACGCCACTGGTGCGGGGTGCGGTCCTTCGGCATGCGCGGGCTTACGCTGGAAGACATGTACGCACGGCGCAAGCACGTGTACTTCGTCATGATGGGCGTATGCATCGGGCTTTTCGTCCTCGCCTGGGGCGTGGTGCGGCTCTGGTCCGTGCCGGCCGCCGTCGCGATGTGCGTCGTCGCCATGGTCATCCCGCCGTTCGCCGCCATCGTCGCCAACCGGCGGGGGCCCGAGGACCGCTGGTGGGACGACCCGTCGGGCGATCCGAAGTCCGACGAGTGGTGGGACGAGCTGGACGGAAAGAAGCGGCACAGGTGACACCCGCTGTGACCGACCTCGCCGAGAGCGTCCGTGCCCACCCGACTACAGTGGGGTGCGGCTCTGTCATCGTCATACGTTCCGCTCACCGAGGAGCAATCCCGTGCTTGAGGCCTTCTTCTCCACCCTTCTCGTCCTGGTCTGCGTCGGCGTCATCGCCTTCGCCGGTCTGACCGTGAAGAAGCTGTACCAGGGCCAGCGCTGACCCGCCCCACCACCGAGAGATCCTTGAACCGCTCATGATTCAGATCCCGTCCGACCTGAACCCGAAGCTCGTCCCCCTCGCCTTTCTGCTGGGCACCTGGGAGGGCGCGGGCGTCCACGACTTCCCCGGCTCCGAGAAGTGCAACTTCGGCCAGGAGGTCTCCTTCACCCACGACGGGCGGGACTTCCTCGAGTACCACTCGCACACCTGGGTGCTCGACGAGAAGGGCGAGAAGGTCCGCCCCCTCGAGTCGGAGTCCGGCTTCTGGCGGATCGACGACGAACGCAAGGTCGAGGTCGTCATGGTCCGCGACGACGGCGTCGTCGAGGTCTGGTACGGCGAGCTCGCCGACCAGAAGCCGCAGATCGACCTCGCCACCGACGCCGTGGCCCGCACCGGCGCCTCCGGCCCGTACAGCGGCGGCAAGCGTCTCTACGGCTACGTGAAGAGCGACCTCATGTGGGTCGGCGAGAAGCAGACCCCCGAGGTCCCGCTGCGCCCCTACATGTCGGCCCAGCTCAAGAAGGTCGTCTCCCCCGAGGAGGTCGCCGAGATGGCGCGCAACCTCCCCGACATGCCCGACGACGGCATCGCCTTCTTCAAGTAGGCGGAATCGCTTTCCGCAAGTGGTTCTAGACTCGACGGTGTGGTGAGCACCGACTGGAAGAGCGATCTGAGGCAGCGCGGCTACCGGCTGACGCCGCAGCGTCAGCTTGTCCTGGAAGCCGTGGACACCCTTGAGCACGCGACCCCCGACGACATCCTGTGCGAAGTGCGCAGGACGGCGTCGGGGGTCAACATTTCGACGGTCTACCGGACCCTGGAGCTCCTGGAGGAGCTCGGGCTCGTCTCGCACGCCCACCTCGGGCACGGCGCGCCCACCTACCACCTCGCCGACCGGCACCACCACATCCACATGGTGTGCAGGGACTGCACGAACGTGATCGAGGCGGACGTGGACGTGGCGGCCGAGTTCACCGCGAAGCTGCGCGAGGAGTTCGGCTTCGACACCGACCTCAAGCACTTCGCGATCTTCGGGCGCTGCGAGAACTGCTCGGGGAACAAGGACCGCACGCAGGAATAAGCACGCCCGCCCGCTCGTCGTACTGTGAGTGACCATGAAGAGCCCCCTGCTGACCCTGCCCGGCGCCGTCCCCGGTGAGGGCGTGGACGAAGGCGTCGCCGCGCACTACGGCGACCTGTTCCGCGAGCAGCGCGCCCTCGCCGACGGCGCGGGCGTCGTCGACCTCTCGCACCGCGGCGTGATCACGGTCACCGGCGACGACCGGCTGAGCTGGCTGCACCTGCTGCTCACGCAGCACGTCCAGGAGCTGGAGCCCGACCGGGCCACCGAGGCGCTGATCCTCTCCGCGAACGGGCACATCGAGCACGCCCTGTACCTCGTCGACGACGGCACGACGACGTGGGCGCACGTCGAGCCCGGCACGCAGGAGGCGCTCCTCGCCTACCTGGAGTCGATGAAGTTCTTCTACCGGGTGGAGACCGCAGACAGGACCGACGAGTTCGCCGTCGTGCACCTCCCGGCCGGATCGATCGCCCCGGTGCCCGAAGGCGTCGTCGTGCGCGAGACGCCGCACGGCCGCGACCTGTTCCTGCCGCGCGCCGACCTGGAGTCGTACGCGGCGGAGAACGGCCCGGCGGTCGGCCTCCTGGCCTACGAGGCGCTCCGCGTTGAGCAGCACCGCCCGCGCTTCGGCTTCGAGACGGACCACCGCACCATCCCGCACGAGCTGGGCTGGATCGGCACCGCCGTGCACCTTCAGAAGGGCTGCTACCGGGGGCAGGAGACCGTCGCCCGCGTGCAGAACCTGGGCAAGCCGCCGCGCCGCCTGGTCTTTCTGCACCTGGACGGCAGCGAGGTGCACCTGCCGCCGCACGGCGCCGAGGTGCGGCTCGCGGCGGACGGCCCCGAGGGCCGCAAGGTCGGCGTCGTGACCACGTCCGTGCGCCACCACGAGCTGGGCCCGATCGCCCTCGCGGTCATCAAGCGGAACGTGCCGACCGACGCGGAGCTCCTCGCGGAGACCACGGCGGCGGCGCAGGAAGTGATCGTCGAGCCGTAGCCGGCGTGGGCGGCGTGGGCGGCTACATCTCCAGCAGCACCGTGAACGGGCCGTCGTTCGTCAGGGACACCCGCATCTGCGCCCCGAACCGGCCCGTCGCCACGGTCGCGCCCAGCGCCCGCAGCTGCGCCACGACCTCGTCGACCAGCGGCTCGGCGACCGGCCCAGGCGCGGCGGCGTTCCAGGTGGGACGGCGGCCCTTGCGGGCGTCCCCGTAGAGCGTGAACTGGCTGATCACCAGGAGCGGCGCGTCGATGTCGCTGCACGACTTCTCGTCGGCCAGCATCCGCACGGACCAGAGCTTGCGGGCCATCTGGGCCGCCTTCTCCTTGGTGTCCTCGTGCGTGACCCCGACGAGGACGCACAGCCCCTCGCCCTTGATCTCGCCCACGACCTCGTCGTCCACGACGACGCTCGCGCCGTCCACCCTCTGCACCACTGCTCGCATACGGCCATCATGCCGTGCGCCGCATTCGTGCCCCTGAAGGGGTTTACGCATGCTCCCCAACCCCCCATCCGGGGCGGATATGGGGCACTCGTGCCCGAACTGGCCACTCGGAGTGGCACCATGCTGACACGCGGTGCGTCGGTGGCGTGCGGCGCGGTCCGGTCGAGGGGACGGTAAGCAGACCATGGATACCCATGCCATGAGCCACACAACGAGTACGGGGCTGCCCGCGCAGCCCGTGTCGCTGACGCACGCGGAGCGGCTCACCCCGCTGTCCCGACCGCCGGCCCAGCGCACCGACAGCCCGGAGCTGCCGGCCGTTCCCGAGCAGGACCTGACGACGCTGCGGCTGCCGGAGCTGCGGGCGCTGCGACGCGCGGCGCAGCAGAACGAGGCGGACCTGAGCTACGTACGACGGCTGCTCCAGGGCCGCATCGACATCCTGCGCGCCGAGCTCGGGCGGCGCCGCGACCCCGAGGCGCCGGTCGTGGACCGGCTCTCGGAGATCCTGCGGGACCAGCCGACGCGGCAGCGCTCCTCCGCCCGGCACGTCACGGTGGGCACGCCGCACAGCGAGGAGTCCCGGCGGCTCGCCCAGGAGATGCTGGCCGAGGTCGAGCTGTCCGACCTGGAGGCCCGCACGGACGCGGAGCTGCACACGGCGATGGGCCGCCTGGTCCGCTACGAGCAGCAGGTCTCACGCCGCCGCCACCAGCTCCAGCGCACGGCGGACGACATCAGCGCCGAGATCACCCACCGCTACCGCGCGGGCGAGGCCCAGGTGACGGACCTCCTGGGCGGCGGCAACTGAACGCCGCAAGGCGGCCGTCGGGGTGCGGAGAATTCCTGCGACACCGGCGGCCGACCCGCCTAGCGTGAGCGCATGAGTAGTGAAGCGCCCACCGTACGAGCCATCACCGAGGACGAGCTGCACGACTGGTCCCGCGCCCTCAACACCGGGTTCCTGCGCCCGCCGACCACCTCCCCGCAGACCGTCGCCAAGCGCCGCGCCCACTTCGACCTCGCCCGCACCCGCGCCGCCTTCGCCCCCGCCGAAGGCCCCGCCGGCGGCCGCCCGGTGGCCACCTTCCGCTCGTTCGCGCAGGAGCTCACCGTCCCCGGCGGCGCCACCGTCCCCACCGACGCGATCACCAACGTCACCGTGAGCCCCACCCACCGCCGCCGCGGACTGCTCAGCCGCCTGATGGGGGCCGACCTCGCGGAGGCGAAGGAGCGCGGCGACGTCGCGGCGACGCTGATCGCCGCCGAGTACCCGATCTACGGAAGGTTCGGCTTCGGCCCCGCGGCCACCGCCGCCGTATGGGAGATCGACGTGCCCAGGGCCGGCCTCGACCCCCGCTGGTCGGGCCCCGACGACGGCGGCCGGGTCGACCTGGCCGACCCGGAGGAGGTGCGCAAGGTCGGCCCCGAGCTGCACGAGCGTCTCCGCACCCGGGTCGCGGGCGTGGTCTCGCGGGACGCGTTCTGGTGGCAGTACGAGACTGGCCAGTGGCCGACGCCGGAGGACCCGTGGACCGAACCGTTCCACGCGCTGTACCGCAACGCGCGCGGCGAGGTGGAGGGCCTCGTCGTCCACCGGGCCGACGACCACTGGAGCGACGCCAAGCAGCCCGGCAACACGGCCCGCGTGCGGCAGCTGATCGCCGTCACGCCGGCCGCCGAGCGCGCCCTGTGGACGTACGTCTGCTCCGTGGACTGGATCACCACGGTGCGCTCGGGCCTGCGCGCCCCCGACGACCTGCTGCCGCACCTGCTCCCCGACCCGCGCGCCGCCCGCATCGTGACGCAGGCCGACTTTCTGTGGGTGCGGATCCTGGATGTCGTACGGGCCCTGGAGGCGCGCTCGTACGAGACGAGCGGCGAGGTCGCGTTCGAGGTCGTCGACCCGGCGGGCCTCGCGGGCGGCCGGTTCACGCTGACGGCGACGCCCGGCGGGGCGGTGTGTTCGCCGGGCGCCGCCTCCCCGCAACTCACGGTCGACGTACGTGAGTTGGGGGCGCTGTGGCTGGGCGACGAGTCCGCGGTGCGGCTCGCCGCCCTGGGGCGGCTCGTGGAGCACGAGGCGGGCGCCGCGGCCGCGTTCGGCGCCCTGCTGCGGACGTCGCGGCGGCCGTGGTGCCCCGACGTGTTCTGACCGACCGGGCTCCCGGCTCCCCTCCGGAAGGGAGCCCGGTCAGCCGCTCTGGGCGAGCAGCATCACGAGGACCACGGCCCCGATGCCGCTGATCACGGTGTTCTTGGCCTTGAGGCCGACCGAGAGAACGATGAAGGCGATGATGCCCATCGGGCCGTACTTCCACTGGATGAGCTGCTCGAACCCGATGGCGAGCGCGGCGACGACGATGGCGAAGAGCGGCATGGTCTTACCTCCTTCAGGACCCGAGGTCCTCGTGGTGACCAACTTCAGGTCCCCCGACCATTTGCGGGAAGTTGGTCACCAACTCCAAGGTACTTATCTCCGTTGAAGGGCGTCTCATAACCACCTTCACGTCAACTCCCCAAAGATGGCGGGAAGTTGTAGTGTTTGGTTGTGAGTGCGGAGCATGCCGCCGTCAATGGACGGCCCAGGTCACCGCGGACGCGCCTCACGTACCGCGAAGTGGCCGACGAGCTGCGCGACCGGATCACGTCCGGGCGTCTGAGTCCCGGCCAGCGGATGCCGACACAGGCACAGTTGGCGGGCGAATTCGGTGTGGAGCGCTCCGCCGTGCGTCAGGCGCTGCGCATCCTGCAGACCGAGCGGTTGTTGGTGAACGCCACGAAGGGCACCCCGGCCACGGTCGCGGAGCATCCGCGCGCCGCGCCGCTCGGCCCGGAGGCGCCACCCCAGCCGACCATGGTGGCGCTGGCCCCGCGCATCGCGGACGCCTTCGAGCGGGCCGACGTGGAGATCGACGCCCTGTGCATGACGGCGGTCTCGCTGACGCTCGCGATGGGCGAACCGTTGCGCCTCATCCACGAGGGCCGAAGGAAACCGGCCACCGTACGGGTGCGGGTGCTGCTGCCGAGCCGCGACATCGACCTCGCGTTCCCCACGCCCGCCACGGACCTGGCGGACGAGGAGGAGGCCGCGGTGGGCGGCCGGCTGCGGCGCGACTGGCTGGCACAGCGCAACGCGCAGGGGCAGGTCCTTCGCCACAACCTGCTGGCCCTGCGGACCACGCACGACATGGACGTCACGGTGGAGTTCCGCGCGCTGCCGTTCACGCCCCCGGTCAAGCTCTATCTGCTCAACGGCAACGAGGCGCTGTTCGCGTACTACACGCTGACCAGGCGCGGCGAGCAGATCGACCACGAGCGGGTGGACGTGTACGACGCGCAGGGGCCGCGGCAGATGCTCTTCGCGTTCGAGCACGGCGCGGGGCTGCGGGACACGACGTTCGTGGAGCAGTCGCTGCTGTGGTTCAACGGGCTGTGGAACACGATCAGCCAGGACCTGACGCTCAGCTCGTGAGCCGGGTGTTCGGTTGGCGAGCCGGGCCCCGGCCGGGTGTCGCCCGAGGTCAGTGCAGGGCGGGCCCTGCCACCGTCAGCGCGAGCAGGACGCCGCCCATGGAACTGCACGTGGCGTTCCTGGCGCGGGCGCCGATGGCGAGCAGCAGCAGGCCCGCGAGCCCGGCGGGGCCGTAGTGCCACTGGGCGAGCTGCTCGAGGGTGATCACGACCACCGCGGAGAGGAGGTTCAGGACAGGCATGGTGGTTCCTCCTGCGTCGGCGACTCTCGCTACTTGGTCTCCTTCGCTGCCACCCTTGGCCACCTTGCACCAAGTTGGCGACCAACTGCACTGGAGTTGTCCCCACTTGGTCGTGGTATATAAACAGGAGGACGACAACTCACGCCAAATCACGGTGAGTTGCGGCGCTTGGTTGTGACCCAGGGAGCAGGGCGTGGCGGACAGGGCAGACGCGACACTGAACGGCAGCAGAAGGCTCACGGCCCAGGAGATCGCCGACCAGCTCCGCGAGCGGATCCGCGGTGGCGACCTCAAGCCGGGCGACCAACTCCCCACGCAGGCCACCCTCGCCGAGGAGTTCGGCGTCGAGCGCGGCACCGTCCGGCAGGCGCTGCAGCTCCTGGAGACGGACGGCCTGCTGAGCAAGCGCAGCAAGGGCAGCCCGCCGCGGATCGCCCCCGCGAGCGGCGCGCGCGACGAGCCGCAGCCCTCGATGGTCGCCCTCGCGCCCCGGCTCGTCGAGGCGTTCCACTCGCCCCACGTGCGGATCGACGCGGTCTGCATGACCTCGGAGACGTTGATGATGGCCCTCGGTGAGCCGCTGCGCCTCATCCACGAGGGCCGCATCAGGCCCGAGTCCCTCGATGTACGCATTTTGCTGCCGAGCCGCGACATCGACCTCGCGTTCCCGGTGCCGGTGCCCGGCGACAGCGAGGGCCCCGACCGGGCCGACGAGGCGGCGGTGCACAACCGCTGGCTCGCCACCCGCAACGCGCAGGGCCAGGTGCTCCGCCACAACCTGCGCTCCCTGCGGTCCTCGCACGGCATCGACGTACGGGTGACGTTCCGGGCCCTCCCGTTCACCCCGCCGGTCAAGCTGTACCTGCTGAACGGGGCGGAGGCCCTCCTCTCGTACTACATGGTCACGCGGCGCGAGGAGGAGATCGACAACGACTTCAAGCTGGAGATGTACTCCGCCACCGGCACCCAGGCGCTGCTCTTCTCCTTCGAGGACAGGGCGGGCCACCGCGACCGGGCCTTCGTGGAGGAGTCGCAGAAGTGGTTCGACGCGCTCTGGGAAACCATCACGTCCGACCTGACACTCTCCTAGTGACTTCAGAGACGACGAAGCAGACTGTTCCGGTGGCAGAAGAGACCGAATCACGTCGGGAAACGACCGAACAGGGAGACGCTCGCGAGTCGGGCACCCTTCAGGGCGATGCACGCGAGGCGGGCACCCTCCGAGAGCTGATCGAGGGCGCGCGACACGTCCTCTTCGACTTCGACGGGCCGATCTGCCGGCTGTTCGCGGGCCGCCCCGCGGCCGGTATCGCCCGCGACCAGGTGGACTGGCTCGACGCCCAGGGCCTCGGCGACGTCCTCACGGAGGAGGAGCGCGCCGACGCCGACCCGCACGCGGCGCTGCGCCGCCTCGGCCGGGCCAGGCCGGACAGCGACCTGGTCCTGGAGATGGAGAACCGGCTCACCGAGCAGGAACTGCGCGCCGTCCGCTCCGCCTGGCCCACCGAGCACGCCGACCCGCTGATCCGCACCTGGTCGGCGTCCGGCGCGCGCCTCGCCATCACCACCAACAACTCGGCGGAGGCGGCCCGCCGCTACATCGCGGGCCGCGGCCTCTCCGACTGCTTCGAGCCGCACATCTACGGCCGCACCGAGAACCTGGCCCGGCTCAAACCGGACCCGTACTGCCTCAACCGCGCGATGCAGGCGATGGGCGCGTCGCCCGGCACCACCCTGATGATCGGCGACGCCGCGACGGACCTCGACGCGGCACGGGAGGCGGGCGTCGCGTTCCTCGGCTACGCGCGTCATGCCCGCAAGGAGGCCGCGCTGCGGCAGGCCGGAGCGCGCCAGGTGACGGGCACCCTCGAACCCATCATCCACATCCTTCGTCACCGAAGCGGTGGAGTTGGCAGCCAACTGCCGTAGAGTTGTACCGACTTGGTCGGGGGGTGAGGGGAGATCGTCGTGGTGGACACGAAGGCGCGGAACACCCCGAGACCCACCGCCGAGAAGATCGCCGATGCCCTGCGGAAGCGGATCGTCGACGGCGAGCTCACGGCGGGCGAGCGGCTGCCGACCCAGGCCACGCTCGCCCGCGAGTTCGGCGTCGAGCGCGGCACGGTCCGCAACGCGCTGCAACTGCTGCGCGCCGACGGCCTGCTGGCCAACACCGGTCGCGGCAGCCCGCCCACCGTCTCGCGCCCCGCGCACCAGCCGGCGCCCGGCGCCCGGTCCGCGCGCAGCATCCTCGGCCCGCGCCTGGTGACGGCCTTCCAGGCGCCGCACGTCTGCGTCGACGTGGCCAGCCTCACCGGCGAGACCCTGGTGACGGCCCTGGGGGAGCCGCTGCGCAAGGTGTACGAGGGGGTGCTGCGACCGGAGTCCGTACGGGTCCGGATGGTGGTGCCGCGGCTCGGCGAGAACGTCGACTACCCCGCGCCCGCGGCCGGCTGGGGCCACGACGAGAAGCTCGACGAGGCGGTCAGGCGGCGCGGCCGGATCCAGTGGGACGCGCAGCGCACGGTGCTGGCCGGGGCGTTCAAGGGCCTGCGCGACAGCGGCGTCGACGCCACCTTCGAGTACCGCTTCGTCTCCGGCGTCCCCACCCGCAAGGTCTACCTCCTCAACCGCCAGGAGGTCCTCGTCGGCCACTACGTCCCCGGCCGCTTCGAGCGCGACATCGACGACTACGAGGGCGCGGCCACGGTCGAACTCGTCGACGTCGAGGGCTTCGAAACCGGCATGCTCGCCTTCGAACGCCCCCACGGCCCCGACGCCGCCGCCTTCATCGACGGCGAACAGGCCATGTTCGACGGCCTCTGGGAGCATGTGGCGCGACGGCGTCAGGCCTGAGCGAACGCGAGCACGGCGAGGGCGGCCCCCGCCAGCGCCCAGCTCCTCGACCGCCGCTCGGCGGACAGGAACAGGGTGAGCGCGGCAAGCCCCAACAGCCCCGGAACCCCGTACTCCGACTCCACGAACCACTCCACCCCATACCCGAGCAAGCTCGCGACCACCTGCGGCACCGGATTCATGGGTCCCCACCCGCCTTCCTGCCAACTGCCGTACTAAACAGCCCAATTGGACTGTTGGACTTGGATTGGGTTTTTCCCCGTGGGCGCAGATCGTTAATCAAGGGCCCGTACATGTAGGGAAGTTGACTGAAACCGGTGTGCCGTTGGGCTGACGGAGGTACGTTCCTGGTGTGGCGAGCGGCGGCAGGCAGGTCTTCGGTGTCGTGGAGGAGCTGCGCTCACGGATGGCGGGGGGCGTCTACCCGTTGGGGTCCCCGCTTCCCGCGCAGCGTGAGCTGGCCGAGGAGTTCCATGTCTCCCGCGACACGGTGCAGAAGGCGCTGAAGCAGTTGCGGGCCGAGGGTTGGGTCGATCCGAAGCAGGGGAGCGGGACCCGGGTCGTACGGGCGCAGGAGGCGCAGTCGTACACCGCGCGGGCGGCCAAGGAGGGCCGGGTGACGCTGCGCGGCTTCTTCGACGAGGCGTTCGCGGCGACCGAGGTCTCCCTCGACGTCTTCACCTTGACGTCCGAATCCCTCGACATGCAGGTCAAGAGCCAGATCGAGCGGATGCGGGACGGCGAGGAGGGGCCGCGGCGGATCGCGATCCGGATGCTGCTGCCCGACGAGTCACTCGATCTGCCGTATCCACGGGCCCTGGACGACCCGGACGGACGGCTGTCCGCCCGGCTCAGGGAGCGACTGCTCGACATCACGCGCAGGCACAGCGAGTCGATCCAGGTGGAGCTGCGGCAGCTGGAGGCCGAGGGCCTCGTCGACTCCGCGAGCCTCGAGATCCGCCACGTGATGCTCACGCCGACGTCGAAGCTGTACCTGGTCGGGGGCGCGCAGGCGCTGCACGGCCCGTACGAGGTGATCGAGCGCCCCATCGTCCTCGACGACGAGACGACGGTCCGCGCCCTCGACGTACTGGGCCTGGGCGCACGGCTCACGCACTACGTGAAGGACGGCAACCCGGACTCTCGTGGATCCATCTTCATGGCGAGCTGGCAGGCCTGGTTCGACTCTGTGTGGGAGCGCCTGGCGTTCTGAACGGCGGGCCGAGTCGATCGCGGTTCGAACGCCTTACCCCTGTGCGTGTCTGATTACACCTCTGAGGCCGCTCACTCTGGTCACTCCGGTCGTGAGGAGCCCCCGCGGGCGTTACTGTGTGGCCCTGTTACCGCCCGTTGCATGAGTATTCAGGAGCGGCCTGTGGGCGCTGTCATCGCCCCGAGTGCCCCAATGCCGGATGTGATTGCCGGCGAGGAGACCGCGGACGTCTGGCGTCGGGTCGTGGAGCGGGCTCAGCGCGGCGGGGAGCGGATCAGCGGCCACCACAACCTCAACCTCGTGGTGCGGCTCACCGACGCGGAGGCGATCGCCCTCGGCCGCCCGCTCGGCTCGAAGGTCATGGTCCGCCAGCGCAGGGACGACGTGGCGCCCGTCGTGATCAGGACGTGGAGCGACGAGGCCGGCGTCCTGGAGGCGCTGCGGGGCAGCGGAGGCCCGGTGCCGCAGTGCTTGCAGCGATTCGAAGGCGGCGCCGTCCACAGCTATCTCGAGGGCACCCCGCTCTCCCGCGTCTGCCGCAATGGCGAACCGGTCGACCCCATTCTCATCAAGGCCTTCGCCGAGCTGCTCGCGGACATGGCGCGGGTGCCCGAGGTGTCCCTGCCCGCCCGCCCCGAGTACTGGCCGAAGGACGGGGACAGCAGGGGATTCCTGAGGATGCTGCTGACCCAGGCGGAGGAGCAGATCCGGCGGCCGAACTGGCCCGAGTTCGGTGGGCTGTTCGTCTCGCTCGGCGTGCCCGAGAACGCCCTGCGCCTCTACCAGCACTGGGCGCCCCGGATGTCCCCGCGTCCCTTCCACCTCCTCCACGGCGACCTGCACCGGGGGAACATGATCGTCACGCACGACGGCGAGCCCCGGTTGCTGTGGGTGGACTGGGAACTGGCCACGTACGGCGACCCCTTGTACGACCTGGCCGTGCACCTCGTCCGCATGGACTACCCCCGTGCGCAGCGCAACGAGGTGGTCGAGCAGTGGCACAAGGCGATGTGGAGCGTCCGGCCGGAGGCGGTCGAGGGCCTCGACTCCGACCTGCTGAACTACGTCGACTTCGAGCATGCGCAGTCGGTGTATCCCGACGTCATCCGGGCGGCGATGTCGTTGGAGGAGCGGTTCAGCCAGAGCGATCTGGAGGGGGCCGCCGCGGAGGTGCACCGGGCGCTCGCCGTGGCCCGGCGCCCGCTGCGGCTGCGTGACGTGCTGACCCCTTCCGCCATCGAGCCGCTGCTCTACCGGTGGCGGGTGGCCAGAGGCGGCCGGCACCGGGGCAAGGTGTTCTCGGCGTCCATCCATTGGCAGCGGGACGTGCGGCTGCCGCTGCCCGAGGACTTCCCCGCCGAGCACGTCGAGGAGGCCCTGTGGGCGGAGGGTGTCGCACCGGCCTCGCACGTGTTCAAGGGGACGGCGCACCTGGGCACGTTCGTCGAGGTCCGGGGGTTCGGGCGGGTCATGGTCCGCCGGAAGGTGGGCACGGTCAGTCCGATCGAGCCGCGATTCCTCGACGAGCACGCGGTGCTCAGGGCCATCGAGGAGTCTGGAGCGAAGGTCAGCGTCTCCCGGGTGCTCGCCCTGGGGGAGAGCGACCTGGGCGACCAGTTCACCATCCAGTCGTACGCGGGCCATCACCGCGACCGCGGTGGTCCGCAGCACCCCGACCACGGCCTGCTGCCCGGCGAGGTGATCGATCTGGTCGACCAGCTGTGCCAACTGGCCGGGTCGGACATCGCGGTGACCGCACAGGACATGGGCGGGGAGGCCTTCTACCCCTGGATGTGCCGTCAATTGCGTCGCATGGTCCGCGGGTTGGCGCAGCCTGCGAAGGACCTCGCCGCCCGGATCGGTCTTCCGGACGAGGACGAACTGGCGGACCGGCTGCTGCGGCACGACGTACAGGAGCGCGCCCCCCGGCTGCTGCACGGTGACCTGAACCCCTGGAACCTGGTCCGCCGCGAGGGCAGGACCGGCCTCACCCTCATCGACTGGGAGATGGCCATGGTCGGGGACCCGCTGTACGACCTGGTCCGGCACATCCATCTGACGCCGACCACGCGCGAGGTCCGGGACCGGATGTACGCCCGCTGGTCGGAGCGGATGCCGCCGGAGTGCACGGTGGGCTGGCAGGCCGACGTCCCCGTCTACCAGGGCCTCGAAGTGGTCCGCTCGGCGTACGTGGACCTGGAACGTCTGGTGACCGGCTCCGGCCTCGACGCCCCGAACGTCCGCCGCGCGGTGGGCTCGTACACGACGACCCTCCGCAAGGCCCTGGCCTGGCTGAAGCTCCCTTCGGACCCCGCCACGGAGACGAACCCCTACCTCGCTCTCGCCCTGCCGCACGGGGACGTACCCTCCTCCCCATGAACGCCCGCACCCCCGGCCTCCGTGAGATGAAGAAGCAGCGGACCAGGCAGACGCTTTCGGAGACGGCTGTGCGGTTGTTCATGGAGAAGGGGTACGACAACGTCTCCGTCGCCGAGGTCGCCGCCGCGGCCGAGGTGTCGAAGCCGACGTTGTTCCGGTACTTCGCCGCGAAGGAGGATCTCGTCCTGCACCGGTTCGCGGACCACGAGGACGAGGCCGCGCGGGTGGTCGCGGGGCGGGCGGACGGGGTGGCGCCGTTGGAGGCGTTGCGGGCGCACTTTCTGGAGGGGCTGCGGCGGCGGGACCCGGTGACCGGGCTGTGCGATCACCCGGCCGTGCTCGCGTATCAACGGTTGCTGTACGGGACGCCGCAGCTGGTGGCCCGGTTGTACGGGTATCAGGAGCGGTCGGAGCGGGCACTCGCCGAGGCGTTGGGCGGGCCCGCCGTGCAGGCCCGGATCGCGGCGGGGCAGATCGTGGCGACGCAGCGCGTCCTCGCCGAGGAGACCGGGCGCCGGATCGCGGCGGGCGAGTCCGCCGACGACCTGGAGGCCGAGGCCGTCCGCAACGCCGAGCTGGGCTTCCGGCAGCTGGGGGAGGGCATCGCGGGACTCTACGGGTGACCGCGCCCGTGTTGCCCGGAACACTTTTGCAAGCACGTGCTTGCAATTGTTAGCGGATGTGGGGCACCATCGACGCATGGCATCGCTCAACGTCGGAAGCCTCGGCGAGTACCTGCGCGAGCAGCGTCGCAACGCGCAGTTGTCGCTCCGTCAGCTCGCGGACGCCGCCGGGGTCTCCAACCCGTACCTCAGCCAGATCGAGCGCGGGCTCCGCAAGCCGAGCGCGGAGGTGCTGCAGCAGGTCGCGAAGGCGCTGCGGATCTCCGCCGAGACGTTGTACGTGCACGCCGGCATTCTCGACGCCGAGCGGGAGCGGGGCGAGGCGGAGACGCGCGCCGTCATCCTCGCCGACCCCTCGCTCAACGAGCGTCAGAAGCAGGTGCTGTTGCAGATCTACGACGCGTTCCGGCACGAGAACGGCGCCGAGGACGACAGTGCGACCGACGAAGGCGCGTCCGACGGCGGCGATGCCCAGCCCTCAAGCAGTAGTTGATGTGATCCGGGAGGACCACGCCATGGCCATCAAGGACGACCTGCGCAAGACCCTCACCGACCCGACCCCGCTCTACTTCGCCGCCGGTACGGCCGAGTTGGCGTTCCAGCAGGCCAAGAAGGTCCCGGGGCTCGTCGAGCAGCTGCGCGCCGAGGCGCCCGCCCGCTTCGAGTCCGTGCGACAGACCGACCCCAAGGATGTGCAGGAGAAGGCGACCGCGCGCGCCAAGGAGGCGCAGGCCACGCTCACGGCGAAGGTGAACGAGCTGGTCGCGAACCTCGACACCGACCTGAAGAAGTTCGGCGAGACCGCCCAGGAGTTCGCGCTCCGCGGCGTCGGCTACGCGGCGGAGGCCGCCGTCAAGGCCCGCGAGACGTACGAGAAGGTCGCCGAGCACGGCGAGGAGACCGTTAAGGCGTGGCGCGGCGAGGCGGCCGAGGAGATCAACGAGCTCGCCGTCGTCGTCGAGCCCGAGCCGGAGGCCAAGGAGACGGACGACGCGAAGGCGGCGGACGAGAAGCCGAGCGCCACCGACAAGCCGGCCGCCGACAAGCCCGGTCCCGCGAAGAAGACCACGACCGCGAAGAAGACCACCCCGGCGAAGAAGACGACGACCGCCAAGAAGACGAGCGGCGGCAGCACGTCGCCCGCCAAGTAGGGCGTACGCCGACGAGGGGCCGGGCACGTACCGCGTGCCCGGCCCGTTGTACGGGTACGGTGAACCTCAGTGACCGGGCGCCGTGCGCTCAGGCAGTCGATTCGGGTGGTGGCGTTGTGCTGATGCAGGGATTCAACAGTTTCTTGTCGCTGCTGAACCTGGCGTTGATCGTCTTCAGCGGCTTCGCGCTCGTCGACGCCGCGATCCGGCGCGAGGACGCCTACCGGGCGGCGGACAAGAAGACCAAGCCGTTCTGGCTGATCATCCTCGGCCTCGCGTTCATCGTGAACTGGATCTTCGGCATCCTGTCGTTCCTGCCGGTCATCGGCCTCATCGCCACCATCGTCTACATGGTGGACGTGCGGCCCGCCGTCCGGCAGGTCAGTGGCGGCGGAGGCGGCCGCAAGGGCCGCGGCTCCAGCAGCGACGGACCGTACGGCCCGTACAACGGCGGCCGCTGAGACCGGCAGGCCCCCGCCTCAGCGGTCGAGCAGCAGGACCGCCACGTCGTCCGTCAGATCGCCGCCGTTGAGGTCGCGCACCTCGTTCATCGCGGCCTCGAGCAGCCCCTCGCCGGTCAGTCCCTCGGCCCGCTGGCGGCGGATCATCTCCACCATGCCGTCCTGGCCGAGCCGCTGCCTGCCCTCGCCGATCCGGCCCTCGATCAGCCCGTCCGTGTAGAGCATCAGGCTCCACGAGGCGCCCAACTCCACCTGCATGCGCGGCCACCTGGCCTTCGGGAGCAGCCCGAGCGCCGGCCCGTTGTTCTCGTACGGGAGCAGGGCCGCGGGCCGTCCGGGCGTCGTGATCAGCGGCGACGGGTGTCCCGCGAGGCACAGGCCCGCGCGCCGGCCGTCCGGTGCGATGTCGACCGTGCAGAGCGTCGCGAAGATCTCCTCGTCGGCGCGCTCGTGCTCCAGGACCTGCTGGAGGGTCGAGAGCAGTTCGTCGCCGCACAGCCCGGCGAACGTCAGGGCCCGCCACGCGATGCGCAGTTCGACGCCGAGCGCCGCCTCGTCGGGGCCGTGCCCGCAGACGTCGCCGATCATCGCGTGGACCGTGCCGTCGGGCGTGCGCACGGTGTCGTAGAAGTCGCCGCCGAGCAGGGCGCGGGAGCGGCCGGGCCGGTAGCGCGCGGCGAACCGCAGCGTCGAGCCGTCGAGCAGCGGGGTCGGCAGCAGTCCGCGCTCCAGGCGCGCGTTCTCCTGCGCCCGCAGCCGGGACTCGGTGAGCCCCTGCTGGGCGATGTCGGCGCGCTTGCGCTCGACCGCGTAGCGGATGGCCCGGCCGAGCAGCCGGGAGTCCAGCTCGTCGCGGAACAGGTAGTCCTGCGCGCCCACGCGGACCGCCTCGGCGCCGCGCTCGGCGTCGCCCGACCCGGTGAGGGCGAGCACGGCGCGGTGCGGTGCGAGCCGCAGCAGGTGCCGCAGCGTGCGGAGCTCGTCGTCCCGCTCGGGCTCGGCGGCGGTCCGGTCCTGCCGGGCGTCGGGCAGCGCGAGGTCGAGCAGGATGCAGCTGACGTCGTCGGTGAGCAGCCGCTCGGCCTCGGTGAGGTTGCGGGCGGTGCGCACGCGGATCGGCTTCCCCGCGGCGTCCGGCACCTCGGGGAGGCTGAGGGAGCCCGCCGGGTCGTCCTCGATGACCAGGATCGTCAGGCCGGTGGCGTCACGGTCGGCGGGTGCCGCCTCGCGCGCGGGGTCCTCGGCCGTCGTCTCCTCCTGGTCGTGTTCCGTGTTCCTCGCGTCGGTGTGCTCCGGCGTTCCGGTGGTCGGCCGGGTGTGCTGCCGGTCGTGCGTGTCTGTCGTGGTGTCCGCGTCGTGAGCCTGACCGCTGTCCGCGGCCGGGATCGCTCTCTGCCGCGGTACGGGTACGGGCATCGCTTCGGTTTCCTTCCCTCCCCCCGAGGGCACGGTGGGACGAAGGTCCTCGGCCCACCGTCGGGGACCTTAGCGGTAGCCGATGCCCGAACGGAATGGTGAGCGGCAAAGCGCCGCCGTCATATGCCGCCGCCCGCACCGGAATTGAGTGGATTCCGTCCCTGGTCGGGCCGATCACGGATGACGAACATCACGCCGCGGCGCCGGAACCGCGGCGCCCCGCGTGCCGTGGGTCACGTGGGGCACATCACCCGTCCGGGCCCAAGTCGGACATCCCCGAGGGGGGCGTCACGCGTCGGGGCGGACCACTCCGAGCATCGCCATGGAACCGGCCCCCGCGACCGTCACGGTCCGACCGGGACGCGGTGCGTGGATGATCGCGCCCTTGCCTATGTACATCCCGACATGGCTGGCGTCGTCGTGGTAAATGATCAGGTCGCCGGGCCGCATGTCCTTGATGTCGATGTGCTCGAGCTGCTTCCACTGCTCCTGCGACGTGCGCGGAATCGGCTTCCCGGCCGCCGCCCACGCCTGTGAGGTGAGCCCCGAGCAGTCGAACGACTTCGGGCCCTCCGCGCCCCACACGTACGGCTTGCCGAGCTGGTCGGAGGCGTAGGCGACGGCCTTCTTGCCCGCGTCGGACGCCTTGCCGCTGATCTCGTCGAGAACACCGGAGGAGAGCCATTCGGTCTGCGCCTTCTGCTCGGCGGCCTCCTCCAGCTCCCGCAGCCGCTCGCGCTCCTTCTTGGCGAGCCGGTCCTCGATCTTCCGCGCCGCCTTGATCTGCTTCTCGATGCGCTTCTTCGCGGCGGCCTTCTTCTTGCGGCCCTCGTCCAGGGCCTTCCACTTGTCGGAGGCGGCGTCGGCGTACTTCGCGAGGTCCTTCTGCGTCTCGCCGAGTCGGGAGATCAGGTTCCTGGTGGCCTGCTGCTCCTGGTGCGCGCGGCCCGCGTGGTCGAGGAAGCCGCCCGGGTCGCCGGAGAGCATGAACTGGGCCTCGCGCGAGATCCCGCCCGTGCGGTACTGCTCGCGGGCCGCGGCGCCCGCCCGGCTGTTGAGGCGGTCGAGCTCGGCCTGGCCCGCGGCGATCTTCCGGGCCAGCTTCACGATCTGCTCGGACTGGTCGGCGGCCTTCTCCTCCGCCGCGTTGTACTCGTCCGTCGCCACCGCGGCCCGGTGGTACAACTTGTCGATCTTCTTGCGGACGGCTTCCAGGTCCTGGAGGTCCTCGGGGGTCTTCGGGTCGGAGGAGCTCGATGGGGACGGCTTCGGGTCGGGCTTCGCGTACGCCGCGCCCGCCGGCGTCAGTACGGTCACGGCGCACACCAGTGCCAGCGCCGTCATCGTCGTCGTGCTCCGCTTGCTCATCTGCTCCTGCCCCCACAGCCGAGACAAACCTGATTTACCGTCAGTAACTCGCGCACGTTCGGGGGATGGTGCCATGCGCGCCGCGAATCCGACAGACCCGTACGACATTCCCCGCAGGCTCCGACGAACGGGACGCCGAGATCGTTCCCCTCCGGCCCGACCGGATCCGCGGATTCTCAGACGGTGCCGCGCGGCGCCAACGCCCCCCAGGCCACGGTCACTTCGCCCTGCCTCCACCGCCCCGGCCGGTCCACCACCGGCCAGTCCGCCGCGATGTCCCGCACCGCGCGGATCCAGCGCTGCCGCGCGCCGTACGAGGCGTAGGGCGCGGCCGACGCCCACGCCCGGTCGAAGTCGCGCAGGAAGGCGTGCACCGGCTCGCCCGGGACGTTGCGGTGGATCAGCGCCTTCGGGAGCCGTTCGGCCAGGTCGGACGGCGTGGCCAGGGAGCCGAGCCGGGTCGCGAGGGTGACGGTGCGCGGGCCCTCGGGGCCGAGCGCCACCCACACGTGCCGGCGCCCGATCTCGTCGCAGGTGCCCTCCACGAGCAGCCCGTCCGGCGCGAGCCGCCCGCACAGCCGCTCCCACACCGCGGCGACCTGGTCCTCGTCGTACTGGCGCAGCACGTTCGCGGCCCGGATCAGCAGGGGCGGGCCGTCCAGCGGCAGCTCGAAGCCGCCGTGCCGGAACTCCAGGCCCTCCCGCTCGTACGGCTTCGCTGCGGCCACCCGCGCGGGTTCGATCTCGATGCCGACCACGCGCGCGTGCGGCGCCGTCCCGCGCAGCCGCGTCAGCAGCTCGACGGCCGTCCAGGGCGCGGCCCCGTACCCGAGGTCGACCGCCACCGGGGCGTCGGCGCGGCGCAGCGCGGCGCCGTGCACGGCCGCGATCCAGCGGTCCATGCGGCGCAGCCGATTGGGGTTGGTGGTGCCTCGCGTCACGGTTCCCACGGGGCGAGAACTGGAACGCGGGCTCATGGGTACGAGGGTATGCGCTGCGCCGGACGCGGCTTTGGTTGAGACCCGTACGGTAATGATTCGGCAAAGTGGAAATGGAGCGGCCGACTCCGGCGTTGCCCCCTTGGAAGAGGGCCCCTGCCCTCCGATCGCCGTGCCCGCAGTACGCCCACCAAGGAGGGCCCGCCACGTGAGCCAGTACGTGACCAGGTTCCGCCGCTCCGGGGCGGCTCCGGCGCTCCTGCGGTTCTCCGGCGCGCACCGCCGCCCCCGCCGCGTCGCGATGCTCAGCGTGCACACCTCGCCGCTCCACCAGCCCGGCACGGGCGACGCGGGCGGCATGAACGTCTACATCGTGGAGCTGGCCAAGCGGCTCGCGGCGATCAACATCGAGGTCGAGATATTCACCCGCGCCACCGCGGGCGGGCTGCCGCCCGAGGTCGAGCTGGCCCCGGGTGTCCTCGTACGGCACGTGGACGCGGGCCCCTACGAGGGCCTCGCCAAGGAGGACCTGCCCGCCCAGCTGTGCGCCTTCACGCACGGCGTCATGCAGGCGTGGGCGGGCCACCGCCCCGGCCACTACGACCTCGTGCACTCGCACTACTGGCTGTCCGGGCAGGTCGGCTGGCTGGCCGCCGAGCGCTGGGGCGCGCCCCTCGTGCACGCCATGCACACCATGGCCAAGGTCAAGAACGCGGCGCTCGCCGAGGGCGACACCCCCGAGCCGGCCGCCCGCGTCATCGGCGAGACCCAGATCGTGCGGGCCGCCGACCGCCTCGTCGCGAACACGGCGGAGGAGGCCGACGAGCTGGTCAGGCACTACGACGCGGACCCCGGCAGCGTCGCGGTGGTGCACCCCGGCGTGAACCTGGAGCGGTTCCGCCCCGCCGACGGCAGGGCCGCCGCCCGCGCCCGCCTCGGCCTGCCCCAGGACGCGCTCGTGCCGCTCTTCGCGGGCCGCATCCAGCCCCTCAAGGCCCCCGACATCCTGCTCAAGGCCGTCGCCGTCCTCCTGGACGAGCGCCCCGAGCTGCGCTCCCGCATCGTCGTCCCGGTGGTCGGCGGACCCAGCGGCAGCGGCCTCGCCAAGCCCGCGGCGCTCCAGAAGCTCGCCGCGAAGCTCGGCATCGCCGACGTCGTCCGCTTCCAGCCGCCGGTCGGCCAGGAGGCGCTCGCCGACTGGTTCCGCGCCGCGTCCGTCCTGGTCATGCCCTCGTACAACGAGTCGTTCGGCCTGGTCGCCATCGAGGCCCAGGCCGCGGGCACGCCGGTGATCGCCGCTTCGGTCGGCGGCCTCCCCGTCGCCGTACGCCACGAGAAGACCGGCTTCCTGGTCGAGGGACACGAACCTGCCCGCTACGCGCGCGTGCTGCGCGAATTCGCCGACCATCCCCACCTTGTGGACAGCATGGGCGACGCGGCGGCGCGGCACGCCCTCTCCTTCGGCTGGGACACCGCGGCGTCCGCCACCGCCGACGTCTACACGGCGGCCATGCAGGCGCGACGCCGTCAAGTACCCTCGCACCATGGCTGACCAGCGCAAGGCCCCCGAGATCATCGAGTCCGCGCTCAAGGACGCGGAGCTGGAGTGGGAGAGCCCGGAGCCCGGCTCGTACGTCGTGAAGCTCCCCGGCACCCGCAAGCTCTCGACGACGCTGTCGCTGCGCGTGGGCCGGCACAGCCTCTCCCTCAACGCCTTCGTGATCCGGCACCCGGACGAGAACGAGGCGGGCGTGCACCGCTGGCTCCTGGAGCGCAATCTGCGCCTGTACGGCGTGAGTTACGCGGTCGACCAGCTCGGCGACGTCTACCTCACCGGCAAGCTGCCGCTGGCGGCCGTCACCCCCGACGAGCTGGACCGGCTGCTCGGCTCGGTCCTCGAAGCGGCGGACGGCGCCTTCAACACCCTCCTCGAACTCGGCTTCGCGAGCGCGATCCGCAAGGAGTACGAGTGGCGGGTCTCGCGCGGCGAGTCGACGCGCAACCTGGACGCGTTCGCGCACCTGACGCAGCGCCCGGCGAAGTAGTCCTCAAGGACCGCTAGTTGAGCGCCACCATGCGCACCACCGTCACCGTGAGCACGGATCCGGAGACGTAGTAGAGGACTATCGCCCCGCCGACCGTGGCCTCCCTGCGGTCCCGTTCGCCGCACACCGTCGTCGACCCGTGGCCGTACGGGTCGTGGGACAGGGTGCGGGCCATCTCGGCGCGGAAGGCGTCCGGGTTCGCCATCTTGGCGAGCGTGTCGTCGGCGGGCGGTGCGAACGCGATGCGGCATGCGCCGCGCCTGCGTCTACGGCTCACGCGGCCCCCGCCTCTCCGCCTCGTCGCGGGCGAGCCGGGCCAGGATCGCGTCGGCCTCCGGGTCCGGGACCGCCTCCAGCATCCAGTGCCGCATGACGGCGTGGATCTCGCCGACCCCCGCGGCGTTGATCGCCCTGTCGAACTCCACGCGGCGCTTGGGGTCGAGCGCGGCACGGATCGCCGGAATGCTGTTGGGGACGTCGACCTCGACGCCGCCCACCAGCGTTCTGGGTGGTTCGTCAGTTCTGGAGGAGGTCCTTGGGGGTTCGGCCATGTACGGTCACGTACCCGCCGAACTGCCCGGTCAAGCGGGGCTGTTCTCGACCGTCGCGGGCGCCGCCGCGACGGGCTTCGAGGCCGCCGCGTCCGGCAGTCCGCGCATCAGCGCCCAGTAGCCGATCGCGGTCACCGTGCCGACGAGGGCGCAGCCCGCCCAGAGCCATCCTGCGCCCGCCGAATCGATCACCCAGCCGCCCGCGAGCGGCGCGACGAGGGCCGCCGCCGACCACGACATGGTGTAGACGCCCTGGTAGCGTCCGCGCCCCTCGGTGGGCGAGAGCCGGGCCACGAGCCCCGACTGCGTCGGCGCGTTGATCATTTCGCCGAGCGTCCAGACCACGACCGTGAGCGCGTACGCGGCGATCGATCCGGCGAGGGCGGTGAGCGCGAAGCCGTACCCGATCAGCAGCGAGGAGACGGTCAACAGGCGCCCGGGGTCCCGCCGTTCGATGAACCGCGTCAGCGGAATCTGCAACGCGACGATCACCACACCGTTGACGGCGGCGACGAGTCCGACGTCCGAACTGCTCAGCCCGTTCTCGCCCATGACGATCGGCAGGCCGACCGAGCTCTGCGTGAACACGACGGCGACCAGGAACGAGAGCCCCACCATCAGCATGAACCGGCCGTCGCGCAGCACGGTCCCCAGCGTGACCACCGGGCTCGACGGCGCGCCCGGAACCACCGTGCGGGTGGGCCGCGACTCCTTCACCTTCACGAAGACGACCAGGGCGCACGCCAGCGTCATCCCCGCCTCGACGAGAAAGCCCAGCGTGTAGCTCTGCGCGACCAGGAAACCGGCGTACACGGAGGAGACCGCGAACCCCAGGTTGATCGCCCAGTAGTTGAGCGAGAACGCCCGCACCCGGTCCTCCGGGCGCACGATGTCCGCCATCATCGCCTGGATCGCGGGCCGCGAGGCGTTCGACGCCAGGCCGAGCGCGAAGCCGGTGACCGCGATCCACACCGGGTCCCGTACGAAGGCCAGAGCGGCGACCGTCGCCGAGGTGGCGAGCTGCGCTCCGAGCAGCGTGGGCCGCCGCCCGAGCCGGTCGGCGAGCACCCCGCCGAGCACCGACGCGATGACGCCGCCGAGCCCGATCAGCGAGGCGACGAGACCGGCGTACGCGGCCGAGAACCCGCGCGACGCGGTCAGGTACAGCGCCAGGAAGGTGAGGACGAAGTTCCCGAGCCGGTTGACGAGGGTGCTGGTCCACAGCCACCAGAACTCACGCGGGAGCCCGGCGACGGACTCCGTGGCGGCACGTCTGAGCGCGGCGACTGACATGGGTGCATCCCCCGGGGCGTAAGTAAGTGGTGCGGCAGGTTTACGTAACTTACGCATCGGGTAATCGTGTCGGCCACTCAATTGACGGGGACCGTCAATCGGCGGGCGCGAAGGCCGTCGATTAGGCTCGGCCCCATGGCCGACGCACCGTACAAGCTGATCCTCCTCCGCCACGGCGAGAGCGAGTGGAACGCGAAGAACCTGTTCACCGGATGGGTGGACGTCAACCTGAACGAGAAGGGCGAGAAGGAGGCGGTCCGCGGCGGTGAGCTGCTCAAGGACGCCGGCCTGCTCCCCGACGTGGTCCACACCTCGCTCCAGAAGCGCGCGATCCGCACGGCGCAGCTCGCGCTGGAGTCCGCGGACCGCCACTGGATCCCCGTCCACCGCTCGTGGCGCCTGAACGAGCGCCACTACGGCGCCCTCCAGGGCAAGGACAAGGCGCAGACGCTCGCCGAGTTCGGCGAGGAGCAGTTCATGCTGTGGCGCCGCTCGTACGACACCCCGCCGCCGCCGCTCGACCGCGACGCCGAGTACTCGCAGTTCTCCGACCCGCGCTACGCGACGCTCCCGCCGGAGCTGCGCCCGCAGACGGAGTGCCTCAAGGACGTCGTCGTCCGCATGCTGCCGTACTGGTTCGACGGCATCGTCCCGGACCTCCTCACCGGCAAGACGGTCCTGGTCGCGGCCCACGGCAACAGCCTCCGCGCCCTGGTCAAGCACCTGGACGGCATCTCCGACGCGGACATCGCCGGCCTGAACATCCCGACCGGCATCCCGCTCTCCTACGAGCTCGACGCCGACTTCAAGCCCCTGAACCCGGGCGGCACCTACCTCGACCCCGAGGCGGCGAAGGCGGCCATCGAGGCGGTCAAGAACCAGGGCAAGAAGAAGTAACTTCCGCGATCATGCCCCTGAGCTGCGCACACGGCGCGGCTCAGGGGCATTTTCCTGCCTCCGGACGCCTGCTCAGTGGCTGAGCAGCCAGCCGATCCTGTCGTAGGCGAGGATCTGGTAGGCGACCATGATCACGAGGAGCCATCGGGCCGCGCGGCGCAGGTCGGCGAGGTGGAGGGCGGCCACCGCGCCGAAGAAGACGGCGAGTTCGAGGAGCAGCCGCAGCGGTCCCGGCGTGCGGATGTCGGTCTCGCCCTTGGACGGGTCGTCCGGCACGGTGAAGGCGCCCCACGCCCAGCCCACGGCGACGGGCAGCACGACGACCATCAGCCAGTGCCACGGCGACGGGACCTTGCGCCAGCTCCAGACGGCCAGGCAGAGCAGCGAGACCAGTTCGAGGAGGAAGCGGACCGCGAGCATGACGTCGTTGTTGGCGAGCGCCAATGTGACGTTCACCCGGCCGCCTCCGTACGAGCCCCCATCAGCACGTCATATCCCCCTTGTAGACGTCGGCCCGGCGGCTGCTCGTACGTGTGTCGGGCCGCCCCGGGTGGATCGACGCATCGTTGCCCATCCGGAAAGTCCCCACAAGGGCGACGGCCGACAGGGCGCTTCGGCGGGGTGCCCGGTTATGCTGCGGGATCTCTGAGCGGACTGGGGGGTTCGGCATGGTGGGGCGTGACGGTGGGGCGTTCGCCGAGCGGATGGAGGTCGTGGGGGAGGGGCTCGTGCTGCGGGACTGGGGGGAGGCCGATCTCGCGGCGATGCCGGAGCTGTTCGACCACCCCGATGTCGCGTACTGGACGCCGATGGCCTCGCCGTTCGACGCTGCCGCCGCCCGCGCCCAGTTGGAGCTGTGCAGGAAGCGGCGGGCCGAGGGGACGTCGATCCTGCTCGCCATCACGGTCGACGGCGGCGCCCCGCTCGGTGAGGTGATGCTGCGGCGGGCCGCCGAAGGCATGGAGATCGGGTACGCGGTCGGCCCCGCGCACCGCGGCCAGGGCCTCGCGGCGCGTGCGGTGCGGGTGATGGCCGCGTACGCCTTCGAGGAGCTGGGCGCGAGCCGCGTGATCCTGGAGCTGGAGGCCGAGAACGCCGCGAGCGTCGCCGTGGCCACGAAGACGGGCTTCCGGCTGCTCGACGACGTACCGCTGATCCACGGGGAGGAGAAGGGGCGGCCGTACGCCCTGCAGACGTGGGGGTTGGACAGGCCCTAGGCCTGCCCGACCCAACGCCGCAGCGCCGCGAAGTCCTCGTCCGTGAGGCCCTTCGACGGGTCGACCCGGTGGAGGAGGGCCGGGGCCGGGTGATGGGCCTCGGTCCAGTGGCGGTCCAGCGGGGCGATCTCGTCGTCGACCCAGACGAACGGGCGGTCGCCGGCCCACGCCACGATGGGCCGGGTCTTCCAGTGCAGGCCGCGCGGCCCGTCCGCGGGAAGCGCGTCCGGCCACTCCAGGACGGGCAGGCGGGGCAGTCCGAGGACCGGGCCGACCGCCTCGTTCGCCTCCTCGCCCCACGTCGTCGCCCACACCAGCTCGCAGCCGAGCGAGAGCAGCCGGGGGCCGAGCGACGGGTCGAGGCGGGCCAGGAGCGGGTTCTCTGCGTCCGCGTCCGGCGGCACCTCGACCCCCGGTCCGAACGGCAGCAGGGGCCCGTCCACGTCGAGGAAGAGCAGCATGCGCTCAGCCTCCCGCGCCCACGATCGTCCGCGCGCACTCCGCCGCCGTCGCGTGCGCCGTGTCCACCGTCACGTCGTACGCCACCCCCTCGTGCACGAGCTCCGCCTGCGACGCCGCCATGCCCCGCACCCGGTCGCCGCGCGCCGCCTCACGGGCCGCGGCCACGTCCGCCGCGCAGCGCACGCCCACCCACAGCACGTCGAGACCTTCCAGCGCCGCGCGCCAGCGGGCCTGTGACCGCGGGCCGCCCAGGAACACCTCGTCCACGACCACGTGCGCCCCGGCCGCCGCCATCGCCGCGACCCCCGCCATCCACGCGTCCTCGACCTCCCGGAACACCGGCCCGACCGTGATCGACCCGTCGTCCGCGAACTCGATGCCCGCGCCCGACCGCGGCAGCGCCGCGATCAGCGTGTCCACGCTCAGGGCCAGCCACGGCACCGGCAGCAGCAGCGTCTGCAGTTCACGGGCGATGCTCGACTTCCCCGAGCTGGAACCACCGTTGAGGACGATCACGTGAGGCATGACGGCAGCCTAGGCGGCAACCACCTTGCTCGCGTGCGCCGTTGATGCGCCCGCCCCGCTGGGCATGCAATGGGGGAAGGACTCCACCGCGGAGACCCGTCGAGGAGGGAAAACCATGGCCGCCGACTCCCCGAAGCCGGACCGGACCCCCGAAGTGCCGGGCGAAGTGAGCCCGCCCGTACCGAAGTTGGTGCTGCTCGGAGCCTGTGGCTGCGGCTCGGGCTGCGGCTGCGGCTGCCAGTCGGGCGCGCCGTGCCAGTGCGGCGGCTCTTGCTGACCGTACGAGACGACCCGTACGAGACGACCCGTACGAGACACCCGTACGAGACGACGAAGGGCCCCGCGCGGACGACCACGGCCTGCGCGGGGCCTTCTCGTAGGAGCGGAACGGACCGGGGAAGGCCGGGTCAGGCTCCCTCGACCGGCTGCGGCTGCTGCACCTCGTCGGCGTGCTCACCCGTCACCAGGTAGACGACCCGCTTCGCCACCGACACCGCGTGGTCCGCGAAGCGCTCGTAGTAGCGGCCGAGCAGTGTCACGTCGACCGCCGTCTCGATGCCGTGCTTCCACTTCTCGTCCATCAGGTGCTGGAAGAGCGTGCGGTGCAGCAGGTCCATCTCGTCGTCGTCCTGCTCCAGCTGCATCGCCAGATCGACGTCCTTGGTGATGATGACCTCGGCCGCCTTCGCCATCAGGCGCTGCGCCAGCTGCCCCATCTCCAGGATCGTCGCGTGCAGGTCGTGCGGCACCGCCCGCTCGGGGAAGCGCAGCCGTGCCAGCTTCGCCACGTGCTGGGCGAGGTCGCCGCTGCGCTCCAGGTCGGCCGACATCCGCAGCGACGTGACGACGATCCGCAGATCCGTCGCCACCGGCTGCTGCCGCGCGAGCAGGGCTATCGCCCGCGCCTCCAGGTCGTGCTGGAGATCGTCGACCTTCTGGTCGGCGGCGATCACGGCCTCCGCCAGCTTCAGGTCGGCGTCGAGCATGGCCGTGGTGGCGCGCCCGATCGCCGACCCGACAAGGCGGGCCATCTCGACCAGGCCCTCGCCGATCGAGTCAAGTTCCTCGTGGTACGCGTCACGCATACGGCGTTCCCTCTCTGTACCTGGCTACGTATGGAACCCGTTCGGCCCCACGCTCCCACGTTCCGGCCTGTACGCGTCCGAATCCGGCACCGCAAGTGAATCGACCCCGTACCCAAGGTGAACTCTGGGCGACGAGTGTTCGAGCTGCCACTCGGATGGCTGTGGAGGAGCGCTCGATGCCGCATAACCTGAAGACATGGACGTGAACGCGGCGGTCGCCGCAGCGGCAGCGATCGCCGGAGTGTGCACCGGCGTCATCGCCATGCTGGCGTTCCGCTGGAGCGAACGCGACCAGAAGCGCCCCACCCGCACCTCCCTGCACACGGACCCGGTCCTTCCGCCCGGCGTCGACACCGTGCTCTCCGTGCTCCGCTCCTCCGCCGTCGTCCTCGACGAGGCGGACAGCGTGGTCAAGGCCAGCTCCGCCGCCTACGCCCTCGGCCTCGTACGGGGCGGGAAGCTCGCGGTCGAGCCGATGCTCCAGATGGCCCGCGACACCCGCCGCGACGGCGAGATACGCCAGGTCGAGCTGGACCTGCCGCGGCGCGGCACCGGCCGCGGCGACGCCCTCGCGGTGTCCGCCCGCGTCGCCCCGCTCGGCTCCCGGCTCGTGCTGCTGCTCGTCGAGGACCTCACCGAGGCCCGGCGCATCGAGGCGGTGCGGCGCGACTTCGTCGCGAACGTGAGCCACGAGCTGAAGACGCCGGTCGGCGCGCTCTCGCTGCTCTCCGAGGCCGTGATGGACGCCTCAGACGACCCCGAGGCCGTCGAGCGGTTCGCCGGCCGCATGCAGAACGAGGCGACCCGGCTCACCAGCCTCGTGCAGGAGCTCATCGACCTCTCCAGGGTGCAGAACGACGACCCGCTGGAGGACTCCGAGCCGGTGCGCGTCGACGAACTCGTCGCCGAGGCCATCGACCGCTGCCGCCAGGCCGCCGCCACGAAGCAGATCACGATGGCCGCCGGCGGCACCGCCGACCTGCGCGTCTGGGGGAATCGGGGGCAGCTCGCCGCCGCCCTCGGCAACCTCGTCGAGAACGCCGTCAACTACTCGCCGGCCCGCACCCGCGTGGGCATCGCCGCACGCCGCGTCAGCGCGGGCGGCGGCGACCGCATCGAGATAGCCGTCACCGACCAGGGCATCGGCATCTCGGAGAAGGACAAGGAGCGCGTCTTCGAGCGCTTCTACCGCGTGGACCCGGCGCGCTCCCGCGCGACCGGCGGCACCGGCCTCGGCCTCGCCATCGTCAAGCACGTGGCGGCCTCGCACGGCGGGGAGGTGACCGTGTGGAGCTCGGAGGGACAGGGCTCCACCTTCACGCTCCGGCTGCCCGAGGCGGCCGCCCACCGCAGCAACCCCAAGAACTCCCGAACCAGTGGCCCCGGAGACGTACGCGACGAAGACGACGCACACGGGCCCGACAACACAACCGCATACGCATCCCTTCCCGCCACTCCTGCCGCCCCGGAGGTCCTTCCGTGACCCGAGTGCTCGTCGTGGAGGACGAAGAGTCGTTCTCCGACGCCCTGTCCTACATGCTTCGCAAGGAGGGTTTCGAGGTCGCCATCGCGGCCACCGGGCCCGACGGACTCGACGAGTTCGAGCGCAACGGCGCCGACCTCGTCCTGCTCGACCTGATGCTGCCGGGCCTGCCCGGCACCGAGGTCTGCCGCCAGCTGCGCGGCCGCTCCAACGTCCCGGTGATCATGGTGACCGCCAAGGACAGCGAGATCGACAAGGTCGTCGGTCTGGAAATAGGAGCCGACGACTACGTCACCAAGCCGTTCTCCTCGCGGGAGCTGGTCGCCCGCATCCGCGCCGTGCTTCGCCGCCACGGCGAGCCGGAGGAGGTCGCACCGCAGGCCCTGGAGGCCGGGCCCGTCCGCATGGACGTCGACCGGCACGTGGTGACGGTCGGCGGCGGCAAGGTCGACCTGCCGCTCAAGGAGTTCGACCTCCTGGAGATGCTGCTGCGCAACGCGGGCCGCGTACTGACCCGCATGCAGCTCATCGACCGAGTGTGGGGCGCCGACTACGTGGGCGACACCAAGACGCTCGACGTCCACGTCAAGCGCCTGCGCGCCAAGATCGAGCCGGACCCGGGCGCCCCGAGACACCTCGTGACGGTCCGCGGCCTTGGCTACAAGTTCGAGCCGTAAGCCGCATCACACACGCACACAACGGCGGAGGGCGGAACCCGATGGGTTCCGCCCTCCGCCGTTGCGCATCGCCCGCGTGTCAGTGGCCCGCGGCGCTGTGGGAGGCCGAGGGGGACTCGGACGTCGGCGCCGAGGCGTGGTCGTCCGGAGAGGCGGACGTGGAGGCCGACGTCGACGGGGACGCGGAGGCGCCCGGCGCGGCCGGGACCTTCGTCGGGCCCCACTTCTCGAAGTAGCTCTCCGCCGGCACCACGAACGCCTTCAGCTTCACGTCTCCGGCCTTGCTGAAGGAGAAGGTGATCGGCTGCGCGTTGCCGTCGAGGACGGCGGTGCGGCTGTTGGGCAGCTCGGCGGAGGCGTTGCCCTTGCCGCCGAGGACGACCGAGCCGCCGGCGGGCACGGTGATCTTCGAGCCGCCCTTGGGGTCCGTCAGCTTCGCGGTCTTGCCGACGCCGTCGACGGTGATCGCGTCGAGCGTCTGGTCGGAGCTGCCGTTGTTGAAGAGCGTGCCCGTGACGACGGCCGGGCCCTTGGACTCGCGGTCCGGCTGCGTGATGACGGTGGCGTTCTGCACCTTGATGTCGCCGACGGAGGTCGCGGCGTTGTCCGGCTTGACCTCGAGGGTCTGCGCGTTGTTGCCGGCGCCGCACGCGGCGAGCGAGGCGATCGAGAACGCGATGGCGGCGGCGGCGAGGGCGCCGCGTCGAAGGCTGCTGCTCACGGCGGCGGCAACTCCTTGAACGTGGGCGGGCACGGGCGGCTCGCTTGTAAAGCCGCCCTAAGGGTCTGTCAGCGGCCTTAGATTACCGAGCCGTTCCCGCGCCGCCGCACCCGACCCGCCCCTGACGTCCGG
Source organism: Streptomyces sp. SDT5-1 (assembly GCF_052245995.1). Classification (NCBI taxonomy): domain Bacteria; kingdom Bacillati; phylum Actinomycetota; class Actinomycetes; order Kitasatosporales; family Streptomycetaceae; genus Streptomyces; species Streptomyces sp. SDT5-1. The sequence goes on from NZ_CM125963.1 coordinate 4,668,554, forward strand.
ACACCGTGCGGTACACGCGCCTCTCGCACCCCGATCACCTCGTGTTCCCCACGGCCGTCATTGGGTCGCGCGGCTTCACGAAGGCCCCTCGTTCACCATTCACATAAGTCCTGTCCAGGCCCCGGGGCGGATATCGGGTAAGGAATGCGCGGGGGTCCGGAAAAACGATCACGGGCGGCGGCGATTCGCGAAGATCAATTCCGGATTCGGCTCGAACGTGTCTCCGCGTCCCTGAACGGAGTAGCGAAAGTTCATCGCTTCGAAGCACGCAAACCGGGACGTTCAGCCCCTGGCGGGCCCGCCGGAGGGGCCGTAGCGTACCCGTTTCCGCTTCCTCGAAGAACGGCTCCGACCTGCGAATACCGCCCTCCACCACCCCCGCGCAGCACGTTCCTGAGGGAGTTGTCAAGCCCCGAGATATGCCCTGACCTGCGAAAACGCCATTCAGAACCCGCAGTTTCCGTGTTACCCTGGATAGCCACGGAAGGGGTACCTGTCACATGACGTTCAAGGTTGGCGACACCGTGGTCTATCCCCATCACGGGGCCGCGCTGATCGAGGCTATCGAAACTCGCCAGATCAAAGGCGTGGACAAGACCTACTTGGTGCTGAAGGTCGCCCAGGGCGACTTGACGGTACGTGTGCCAGCGGACAATGCGGAGTTCGTCGGCGTACGTGATGTGGTCGGTCAGGACGGGCTCGACCGGGTCTTCGAGGTGCTGCGCGCGTCGTACGCCGAGGAGCCCACGAACTGGTCGCGCCGTTACAAGGCAAACCTGGAGAAGCTCGCGTCCGGCGATGTCATCAAGGTCGCGGAAGTGGTCCGTGACCTGTGGCGTCGGGAGCGCGAGCGCGGACTGTCCGCGGGTGAGAAGCGCATGCTCGCCAAGGCTCGCCAGATCCTGGTGAGCGAGCTCGCTCTCGCGGAGAACACGAACGAGGACAAGGCCGAGGCCCTGCTCGACGAGGTTCTCGCGTCCTGATACGCGCGACTGTCGCGTATTGAAACAATGCCGTAGTGCCCGCTGACCCTCACGGTGTCGCCGGGCGCTGCGGCATGTTCGTACCCGTACTCACACGCACGCCGGCCCGTACTTGGCGTGCCGGGCCCGGGCAGTCGGCTCGACCAGGACTGTCACGGAAGGGCCCTGTCAAGGCGTCGCGCCCGGCACGCTGTGGCCATACCCACCTCTGCCGAGCGCACAAACCTGAACGGAACCGATGTCTGACGAAACGCGTCCATGGGACAACGCAGCAGGCAGCGCAGTACGCACCGCGGCCGTGATTCCGGCCGCCGGACGGGGCGTGCGCCTCGGTCCCGGCGCCCCCAAGGCACTGCGCGCGCTGAACGGCACACCGATGCTGATCCACGCCGTCCGCGCGATGGCGGCGTCCCGCGCCGTCTCCCTCGTCGTGGTCGTGGCGCCGCCCGACGGCGCCGCGGAAGTGAAGTCGCTGCTCGCCGATCACGCGCTGCCGGAGCGTACGGACTTCGTGGTCGTGCCCGGCGGGGAGAGCCGCCAGGAGTCGGTGCGGCTCGGGCTCGAGGCCCTGCCGTCCGGCATCGACATCGTGCTCGTGCACGACGCGGCCCGGCCGCTGGTGCCGGTCGACACGGTCGACGCGGTGATCGAGGCCGTACGGGACGGGGCTCCGGCCGTCGTGCCGGCGCTGCCGCTCGCGGACACGGTCAAGGAGGTCGTGCCGACGACGGACGGTTCGCCGGAGCCCGTCGTCGCGACGCCCTCGCGGGCGAAGCTGCGGGCCGTGCAGACGCCGCAGGGCTTCGACCGGGCGACGCTCGTGCGGGCGCACGAGACGGTGACCGAGGATGTGACGGACGACGCGAGCATGGTCGAGCGGCTCGGGCATCAGGTGGTCCTCGTGCCCGGGCACGAGGAGGCGTTCAAGGTGACGCGGCCGCTCGACCTGCTGCTGGCCGAGGCGGTCCTTGCCCGGAGGAGGGCGAACGTTGGCTTCTGAGGTTTCGGGCACGGTGCTGCCGCAGGTCGGTATCGGGACCGACATCCATGCGTTCGAGGACGGGCGTGAGCTCTGGTGCGCCGGGCTGAAGTGGGAGGACTCGGGGCCCGGGCTCGCCGGGCACTCCGACGCGGACGTGGTCGCGCACGCGGCCTGCAACGCGCTGTTCTCCGCGGCGGGGCTCGGTGACCTCGGTCAGCACTTCGGGACGGGCCGTCCCGAGTGGGCCGGGGCGAGCGGGGTCGTGCTGCTCGCCGAGGCGGCGCGGATCGTACGGGCCGCGGGGTTCGTGATCGGGAACGTGGCGGTGCAGGTGGTCGGCCCCCGGCCCAAGATCGGCAAGCGCCGCGAGGAGGCGCAGAAGATCTTGTCGGAGGCGGCAGGCGCCCCGGTCTCCGTCTCCGGCGCGACCACGGACGGCCTCGGCTTCCCGGGGCGCGACGAGGGCCTGATGGCGGTGGCGACGGCCCTGGTGGCCCGCACGGGCGGCTGAGGCTGCCGCGGGGCCCCCGGGGCGCTTATTGCGTATGGGTTGCAGGTAGGGTGGAGGGGCAATGACGGTCGGGGCTTGAGGCGGCGATGGGTGAATACGTGATCCGCGTGGCCGAGGAGGCCGACGTGGACGAGGCCCGCGCCGTCATGCTGGACACCGTGTACCGCGACCTCCGGTCCGGATACGTACCGCGCTGGCACGCCGACATCATCGACCCGGTCGCCCACTACCTGCGCCCCGAGCGCTGCACCCTCCTCGTCGCGCAGCACCGCGAGACCCACGAGATCGTCGCCACCGGCGCCGTCCGCGACCGCGGCCCCGCCGCCCCGCCCAACCCGCAGTGGGTCGCCGACCGCTTCCCCTCCGGCAGCACGGCCCAGCTCTGCCGCATCTACGTACGCCCCGAGCACCGCAGGAACGGACTGGCCCGTGTCCTCGTGCGGGAGCTGACCGACTTCGTCGTCGGCGTCGGCGGATACGAGGCGGTCTACCTGCACACCGACCCCGCCGTACCCGGCGCCGAACCCTTCTGGCGGTCCGTCGCCCAGGAGGTCTGCGACGAGCGGGAGCTGCCCGGCGGCGGCCAGGGCATCGTGCACTTCGAACTGCCGCTCCCCGCGCCCGTCGTCTGATGCGACGCCGCGGCCTCCTGCTGGCGGCGGCCGGCATCGGCCTCACGTCCGCCTGCGGCTCGTTCACCGGCACCGCCCGCCGCGGCCGGATCGCCGTCGACCTCGCCTTCGCGCCCACCCAGGGCCTCTCCCCGTACACGGACGACGGCCTGCTGCTCAGCCGCCTCGCCGTCGTCGACGGGCTCACCCGCATGGACACCGAAGGCGTCGTGCACCCCGCGCTCGCCGAGAAGTGGACCCGTACGTCCGCCACCACCTGGGAGTTCACCCTGCGCGCCGCCCGCTTCCAGGACGGCGGGCGCGTCACCGCCGACGCCGTCGAGGGCGCGCTCACCCACGCCGCGCGGGCGAAGACGCAGCCCCGCGTGCTCAGCGACACCCGGATCACGGCCCGCGCCGCGGGGGAGCGCACCGTACGGATCACGACCGGGGCCGCCGACCCGCTGCTCCCCGCCCGCCTCGCGAACCCCTCGCTCGCGATCTTCTCCCCGGCCGCGTACGGCAGGAAGGACGGCCGCGTCGACCCCGTCGGCACCGCCACGGGGCCCTTCGCGCTGACCGAGGTGAACGGCGCCGTCTCCGCGACACTCGACCGCTTCGACGAGCACTGGCGCGGCCGGGCGGAGGCCCGCGGCCTCGACGTGACCTTCGTCGCCGACAACAACGCCCGTGCCAACGCGCTGCGTTCGGGCCAGATCGAGATCGCCGAGTTCGTGCCCGCCGCCCAGGCCCTCGTCCTCGGCGACCGCGCCCGCAAGGTCGCCACCGTCCGCACCACGACCCTGTACCTGAACACGCGTACGGGCCCGCTCGCCGACCCCGGCCTGCGCGCCGCCGTCCGCGAAGCCGTCGACACCTCCGCCCTCGCCCGCAGCGTCTACGAGGGGTACGCCACGCGCGGCACCGGCCTGCTCGGCCCCGGTTTCGCCTGGGCCGACGGGCAGCAGCTCCCCGTCACAGGGCGCGCGAGGGCGACCACGCCGCACCGGCAGACGCTCACCCTCGCCACGTACACGAACCGCGCCGAACTCCCCGAGGTCGCCGCCGCCCTCCAACAGCAGCTGCGGCGCGCCGGGTTCGCGGTGCGGCTCGTCGTGAAGGACTACGCCCGCCTCGAATCGGGTGCGCTCGACGGCGCGTACGACGCGTTCCTGATGTCCCGCTCCACCGCGCTCGACACCGGCGACCCGGTCTCGTACCTCGCCTCCGACTTCACCAGCGGCGGCAGCTTCAACATCTCGCAGCTGCGGGACGACCGGGTCGACGCCGCCGTGCGCGAGGCCGCGGGCCTCGAAGGAACGGAACGGCACCGGGCCACGCTGCGCGCCGAGGCCGCCATCCTCGGCACCGACGCCGCCGTGCCGATCGTCCACGAACAGCACCTGCAGGGCGTCGGCGCCGGAGTGCGCGGCGTCGTCCTCGACCCCTACGAGCGACAGTTCGTCGGTCTGGAGACGCGCGCCCGATGAAACGTGCCGCCGGGAACCTGTCCGTGACGGCGGGCCGCGTGGGCGCCGCCGCAGGACTCCTCGTGCTCACCGCGCTGCTGCCCTGGCTGACCCGCACCGACCCCGCGCTCACCGTCCTGCACGCCCGCTACGGCGACGCGCCCACGACACCGGAGCAGCTCGCCGAGGTCCGCGACCAGCTCGGCCTCGACCAGGGCCCCTTCACGTTCCTCGGGCAGTGGCTGCGCGGCATCGCGCACGGCGACCTCGGAACGTCCTGGGTGACCGGCGCCGACGTCGCGTCCGACGTGGGCTCCGCGTTCTGGGTGTCCCTGTCCCTCATGGCGTACGCGATGGTCGTCGCGGTCGTCGTCGCGGTCGCGCTCTGCGTGCCCGCGCTCCGGCGTGCGCGCTCCGAACCGGTGCACGGAATGGGCGCGGGCATCCTCGCCGCGCTCCCCGAATTCCTTCTCGCCTCCGTCCTCGCCACGCTGTTCGCCGTCCACCTCGGCTGGTTCCCCGCCCAGGGCTGGGCCTCACCGGCCTCCGCCGTGCTGCCCGCGCTCGCCCTCGGCATCCCCGCGGGCGCCGTCCTCGGGCGGCTCGCCCAGGACGCGCTGCCCGCCGCGTTCGCCGAACCCTGGGTGCGGACGGCCCGCGCCAACGGCATGCCGCGCTCCCGCGTCGCCCGGCACGCGGCGCGGCGGGCGCTGCCCGCCGTGCTGCCGCAGGCCGGGCTCACCGTCGTCGGGCTCACCGGCGCCGCGGCAGCCGTCGAGGCCGTCTTCGCGATCCCGGGGCTCGGCGGCACGGCCGTCGCCGCGGCGCTCGACCTCGACCTGCCGCTGCTCCAGGGCTGCCTCCTCGTCCTCCTCGCGCTCGGCGTGGTCGCCGCGGTGGTCGTCGGCCGCGTACGACGCCGGTTGCTCGGACCGGCGCTCGAAGCCGGCGCGCTCCCCGGGCTCGCACCGGTGCGCGGGGGCGGACGCGGGCGCCTGTACGTCGCCGGGGCGCTGGCCGCCGTACTCCTCGCCGTCATCGCCTGGGGCCTCACCCGCGACCCGCTCCACGTCGACCTCGCATCCCGCCTCACCGGGCCCTCCGCGACGCACCCCTTCGGCACCGACGCGCTCGGCCGCGACGTCCTCGCCCGGCTCGGCCACGGGGCGCTGCGCACGCTCGCCGTCGCCGCGGCCGTCTGCGCCGCCTGCTTCGTCGTCGGCGTCGGCCTCGGCCTGATGCGCTGGACGGCCGGGCTCACGGAGGTCGCGAACGCGATGCCCGCGATCCTGGCGGGGCTCCTCGTCACCGGCCTGTTCGGGGCGGGCGTCACGGGCGCGGCCGTCGCCGTCGCCGCGGTCGGCTGGGCGCCGCTCGCCGCGCACACGGCGGCGGTCGCCGAGGCGGAGCGCGGCGCCGGATACGTCGAGGCGGCCGTCGCCTCCGGCGCGAGCGGGTGGCAGGTGCTGCGGCGGCACGTGCTCGGCGCGGTGCTGCCCACGGTCGGGCGGCACGCGGTGCTGCGGCTCGCGCCGACGACGCTGGCACTCGCCTCCCTCGGCTTCCTCGGCCTCGGCACGCAGCCGCCCACGCCCGAGTGGGGGCGGCTCCTGATGGAGAACCTGCCGTACGCGGAGCGCGCGGCGTGGTCCGTCCTCGCCCCGGCGGCGGGCCTCGCGGCCGTCGGCGCGATCGTCGTCCTCGTCTCGTCCGGCAGCTTCGGGCGGCGCCGATGACCGACCACGGTGCTCCGCCCCGGACCCCGCCGCTCCATCGCCGCAGGGGCTTGATCGCGCGCACCTTGCGCGGCCGGGCCCGGCGGGACCGGGCCCGCCTCTCGGGCGGCGCGATCGTCGTCCTGGTGTCGTCCGGCGGCTTCGGGCGGCGTCGATGACTGGCCCCGGTGCTCTGTCCCGGACCTCGCTGCTGCATCGCCGCGGGGGCTTGTTTGTGCGCGCCTTGCGCGGCCTGGCCCGGCGGGTCCGGGCCCGCCTCTCGGGCGGCGCGATCGTCGTCCTGGTGTCGTCCGGCGGTTTCGGGCGGCGTCGATGACCGGCCACGGGGCTCCGCCCAAGTCCCCGCGCCGCCGGCGGGTCCGGGACGAGCTGCGCGGGCTCCCGTCGTACGTGCGGCTCCTCGCCGGCACCCAGCTCGCCTTCAACCTCGGCTTCTACGCCGTCCTGCCCTACCTCGCCACCCACCTCTCCGAGAGCATCGGACTCGCCGGGTGGGCCGTCGGGCTCGTGCTCGGGCTGCGGACCTTCAGCCAGCAGGGGCTGTTCGTCGTCGGCGGCGCGCTCACCGACCGGTTCGGGCCCCGCCCCGTCGTCCTGGTCGGCTGCCTGCTGCGGATCGCCGGATTCGCGTGGCTCGCCTTCGCGGACAGCACGGCCACCGTCGTCGGCGCGGTCGTCCTCGTCGGGTTCGCCGCCGCGCTGTTCTCGCCGGCCGTCGAGTCGGAGACCGCCCGCGAGGCCGTCCGCCACGAACGGGACACCGGAACCCCGCGCGCCCAGGTGCTCGGCGTCTTCTCCGCGGCCGGGCAGGCGGGCGCGTTCCTCGGGCCGCTGCTGGGCACCGCGCTGCTGTACGCGGGGTTCCGGGCGGCATGCCTGGCGGGCGTGCTCGTCTTCACGGCCGTGCTCGCCGGGCACGCGCGCCTCATGCCGCGCCGTGCACCCGTGCGGACCCGCCGCGTGCGGGGCGCCCGCACCGTGTTCGCGAACCCCCGGTTCCTCGCGCTCTGCCTCGCGTACAGCGGCTACCTCATCGCGTACAACCAGCTCTACCTCGCGCTGCCCGTCGAACTCACCCGGGCCACCGGATCCCAGGACGCCGTCGGCCCGCTCTTCGCGCTGTCCTCGCTGCTCGTCGTCTGCGCACAGCTGCCGGTGACCCGCTGGAGCGCCGCCAGGCTCGCACCGAGGACCGCGCTCACCGGAGGCCTGCTCCTCGTGGCCACCGGGTTCGCCGCGGTCGCGGCCACGACCCCGTACCTCCCGGACCGCACCCCGTATGCCCTGCTGCCCGCCTGCGCGCTGATCGTGCTGCTCACGCTCGGCCAGATGCTGCTGGTGCCCGCCGCCCGCGGACTCGTCCCCGACCTGGTCGACGAGCGGCACCTCGGCCTCGCCACGGGCGCGCTCTCCTCCGTCTCGGGCCTCGCCGTCCTGGCCGGAAGCGCCGGAACGGGCGCGCTGCTCGACCTCCCCGCACCCGCCCTGTGGACGGCGCTCGCCGCGGTGCCGCTGGGGGCCGCGGTACTGGCCCGCTGCGTGACACCCGTGCGGGCGGAGGGCCGAAATACCGGCGCGGCGGGGTGCGTTCCCGGAGGATCGGGTACGCGCCAACCGTCCCCCGAGAAGGAGTGAGGCCATGTCAGCCCAGCTGTCCGACGAGCTCAAGGCACTGCTCGACAGCAAGGTCTTCATCGCGGTAGCCACCATCCAGCCCGACGGGAGCCCGCAGGTGTCCCCGGTCTGGGTGAAGCGGGACGGCGACGACGTCCTGTTCTCCACCACCGTCGACCGCCGCAAGACGAAGAACCTCGAGGCGGACCCGCGCGTGACGGTCCTCGTCCAGCCCGCCGACAACCCCTACGCCTACGCCGAGATCCGCGGCACGGCCGAGATGACCACGGAGGGCGGCCAGGACCTCATCGACGAGCTGTCGGTGAAGTACACGGGCAAGAAGTACGCCGACTTCAACCCGGCGTCCGGCCAGGACGCCGAACGTGTCGTCGTCCGCGTCCGCGCCCGCAAGGTCGTCGGCCGCGTCTGAGCGATCCACGCTCCGGCGGGGGCCGGGTTCCGTCCGACGACACCGGTCACCCGCCGGAGGCTCATGGCACTCCCTTCGGCCTACTACCCTGGAGGGGTGACTATTCGCCTGTACGACACCAGCGCCCGGCAGATCCGTGACTTCGAGCCCCTCACACCGGGCTGTGTCTCGATCTACCTCTGTGGCGCCACCGTGCAGGCGGCCCCGCACATCGGGCACATCAGGTCCGGGCTCAACTTCGACATCATGCGCCGCTGGTTCACGTACCGCGGCTACGACGTGACGTTCGTGCGCAACGTGACGGACATCGACGACAAGATCATCACGAAGGCCGGGGAGCAGCACCGCCCCTGGTGGTCGATCGGCTACGAGAACGAGCGCGCGTTCAACGACGCGTACACCGCCCTCGGCTGCCTCCCCCCGACCTACGAGCCCCGCGCCACCGGACACGTCACCGAGATGGTCGAGATGATGCGCGGCCTCATCGAGCGCGGCCACGCGTACGAGGCCGACGGGAACGTGTACTTCGACGTCCGCTCGTTCCCCGGCTACCTCGAACTGTCCAACCAGGAGATCGACAACCTGCGGCAGCCCTCCGGCGAGGGCGAGACCGGCAAGCGCGACTCCCGCGACTTCGCGATGTGGAAGGCCGCCAAGCCCGGCGAGCCCAGCTGGGAGACCCCGTGGGGCCGCGGCCGCCCCGGCTGGCACCTGGAGTGCTCCGCCATGGCGCACAAGTACCTGGGGTCCGCCTTCGACATCCACGGCGGCGGCATCGACCTGATCTTCCCGCACCACGAGAACGAGATCGCGCAGGCCAAGGCCTTCGGCGACGCGTTCGCCCGCTACTGGGTGCACAACTCGTGGGTCACCATGTCCGGCGAGAAGATGTCGAAGTCGCTGGGCAACTCGGTCCTCGTGTCCGAGATGGTCAAGCACTGGCGCCCCATCGTGCTGCGCTACTACCTCGGCACCCCGCACTACCGCTCCACCATCGAGTACAGCGAGGAAGCCCTGCGCGAGGCCGAGTCCGCGTTCGCGCGCATCGAGGGCTTCGTGCAGCGCGTCACCGAACTCGCCGGAGGCACCGTCGCCCCCGCCGACGAGGTGCCGCCCGCCTTCGCCGACGCCATGGACGACGACCTCGGCGTCCCGCAGGCCCTCGCCATCGTGCACACCGCCGTCCGGCAGGGGAACTCCGCCCTCGCCGCCGACGACAAGGAAGCCGCCGTCGCCCGCCTCGCCGAGGTCCGCGCCATGCTCGGCGTCCTCGGCCTCGACCCGCTCGACGAGCAGTGGGCCGGCGCGTCCGACAGCGGCGGCGAGGACCTGCACGGCGTCGTCGACCACCTCGTACGGCTCCTCCTGGAGCAGCGCGAGGCCGCCCGCGCCCGCAAGGACTGGGCCACCGCCGACGCCATCCGCGACCGGCTCAAGGAGTCCGGCCTGAACATCGAGGACAGCCCCTCGGGTCCGCGCTGGACCCTGGGCTGAACCACCACCGGTGTGCCGCCCGGCGCTCCGGGCGGCACACTGCATAGACGTACGAACACACCCGAAGACGTAAGAGACAGGTAGGTCATGGCCGCCAACAGCAACCGCCGCATGTCCGGCAAGAAGGGCGCGCAGGTAGGCAGCGGTGGCCAGCGGCGCCGCGGCCTCGAGGGCAAGGGCCCCACCCCGCCCGCCGAGATGCGCAAGGGCCACGCCAAGCAGCGCGCCGCACAGGCCAAGGCCAAGCGTGCCCAGGGCCGCCCCGGCAACCGCACCGGAGGACCGCGCGGCAAGTCCACCTCCGAGATGGTCGTCGGCCGCAACCCGGTCGTCGAGGCGCTGCGCGAGAACGTGCCCGCGGTGACGCTGTATGTGCAGCAGTTCATCGACAACGACGAGCGCGTCCGCGAGGCCCTCCAGCTCGCCGGCGAGCGCGGCGGCATCCACCTCATGGAGGCCCCCCGCCCCGAGCTCGACCGCATGACCAACGGCCTCAACCACCAGGGCCTCGTCCTCCAGATCCCCGCGTACGAGTACGCGCACCCCGAGGACCTCGTCGCCGCCGCCCACGACGAGGGCGCCGACCCGCTGATCGTCGCCCTCGACGGCGTCACCGACCCCCGCAACCTCGGCGCCGTCGTCCGCTCCGTCTCCGCCTTCGGCGGCCACGGCGTCGTCGTGCCCGAGCGGCGCGCCGCCGGCATGACGGCGGGCGCGTGGAAGACCTCGGCGGGCACCGCGGCGCGCACGCCGGTCGCGCGCGCCACCAATCTCACCCGCGCCCTCGAGCAGTACAAGAAGGCGGGCATCGCCGTCGTCGGCCTCGCCGCCGACGGCGAGCACACCGTCGACGACCTGGAAGCCCTCGAGGGCCCCGTCGTCATCGTGGTCGGCAGCGAGGGCAAGGGCCTGTCCCGCCTCGTCGGCGAGACCTGCGACTTCCGCGTCCGCATCCCGATGCCGGGCGGCGCCGAGTCCCTGAACGCCGGCGTCGCCGCGGGCGTCGTCCTCTACGAGGCGGCCCGCCGCCGCGCCTGACCCGCACACCGCTCCGGGCCCCGCGATCCTTGACGGGGCCCGGACATTTCGGTGGGCCTGAGGCAGTGTCCTAAACACACATCACTCGGTTAGATGAGTGTGGACACCAGAACGCCCCGCACACCCTCGGGTGACCGCACGTCGGGATTCGACGACGGTCCCGCGCTGAGCATGGTGAAGGTTCCGTGCGATCCGGCGCAGGTCATCGTCAATCACGCGAGTTTCCGCGTGCAGCTCCCCACGGCGCAGCAGACGCAACTCCCGCGCATCTCACGGCACTTGAGCGCCACGGGCGTGGCCGGAGCCGACGCGGCGACCACCCGCATCCCCGTCATCACCGCCGCGGGGACGCCCGGCGCAAGGCGCCGCCGACCCGTCGTCATGAACGGCGGAGGGCTGGACACCAGCGGGCTCCTCCAGGGCGCCCGCCGCACCGGCGAACCGGCGGACGAAGGCGTCGCCACCCAGGTCATCCCCCGCGTCGACGAACGCGACTTCGGCGACGACCTCGGCCTGTACCGCGACTCGCCCACCGACGACGCCACCCGGCAGACACCCGAGGTCACCGACACCCCGACCCGGATCCTGCCCCGCATGCGTCCCTCCGGCAGCGCCTTCGAGGAGACCGACGAGCTCGAGCAGCTCCCCGGGGACGACGCGTACGACGTCAGGATCGGCTCCCCCGACGGCGGCAGGGACGGCGGCGCGGCCGGCGAGACCACCGCCGCCCGCCGCTACGGACCCGTCCGGCACGCCTACTACCCCGGCCGCCGGATGAACCTCGGCGTCGTGCTGCTCCCGCTGCGCGTCTTCCTCGGCTTCATCTCCATCTACGCCGGCATGGGCAAGCTCTGCGACCCCGTCTACTTCGACGGCGGCGAGCGCGGCTCCATGGTCAAGTGGCTGCACTCCCTGCACCCCTGGGCCCTCGCCGAACCGCTCCGCGACTGGGCCCTCCAGCACCCCGTCGGCGCCGGACTCGTGATCGCCTTCCTCCAGGTCATCGTCGGCGTCCTCACCGTCCTCGGCCTCTGGCAGCGGCTCGCCGCCGGCATCGGCGCACTGCTCTCCGCCGCGCTCCTCGTCACCGTCAGCTGGAAGACCGTCCCCGCCTACGACGCGCCGGACATCATCTACCTCGCCGCCTGGTCCCCGCTGATCATCGCCGGCGCCCCCGTCTACTCCGTCGACGGACGCCTCGCGGGCAGCGCCTGGCGGCGACTCGGCCCCCGCGCCGCCCTCTGGGACCTGCGCACCTACGTACTGCGCCGCGGCACCGTCGTCGCCACCCTCGTCATCGGCGGCACCCTGCTCATCGGCTCGCTGCTCGGCGGCGCCGTCCGCGACGCCGACCGCGTCACCGCCCCGGGACCCGGCGACGCCCCGCGCAACGAGGTGCCAGGCTCCCCGCTGCCCTCCGAGCCCGGCAGCCGCAGCCCGCACCACCGGCACTCGCAGAGCCCGTCGGCCTCCAGCTCCGGCGCGCCCACGCAGGGCACCACCGCGAGCCCGTCCGGCGCGCCCAGCTCCGCGACCGCGACCGCGGGCGCCACCAGCGGCACGAGCGGCACCACGACGACGCCCACCCAGGGCACCACCGCGGGCCAGGCCCCGCCGCAGGAGTCGGCGCCGCAACAGCAGCAGCCGCCGGCCAGCACCAGCGGCGGCTCGCCGACCTCGTCCGGCGGCACGTCCTCGGGCGGCCAGGACACCCAGAAGCCCGGCCTCGTGGGCGGCCTCCTCGGCGAGTGACCGTACGACGACGGGGCCCCGCACGATCCACGTGCGGGGCCCCGTTCGCGTACCGGAGAAGGCGCCTCAACGGCCCTGCGCGGACAGCTCCTTCGCGGCCTCCGTGAGGTCCTTCGCCGTGTCGATCGCCCGCCAGTACGCGCCCTGCGGCAACTGGAACCCGGCCAGCCGCTTCCCACGGGCCAGCCGCGGGAACGTCGTGCGCTCGTGGTCCCCGAGATCCGGCAGCAGCGACGCGAACTCCGCGGCGAACACATACACCCCCGCGTTGATCAGATACGGCGACGGCGGCGCCTCGATGAAGTCCGTGATGTGACCGAACGCGTCGGTCTCCACGGCGCCCCACGGGATCCGCGGCCGGGCCAGCGCGAGCGTCGCCGTCGCCTCCCGCTCATGGTGGAAGTCCGCCATCTCGCGCAGCGAGAACCGCGTCCAGATGTCGCCGTTCGTCGCGTACCAGGGGCGATCGGCGTGCGGCAGCCGCGCCGCGGCGAACTTCAGACCGCCGCCCCGGCCCAGCGGCTCCTTCTCGACGACCGTCGTGACCCGCAGCGGCAACTCCACCTGGTCCAGCCACTCCTGGAGCACCTCGGCCAGATGGCCGCAGGACACCACGGCGTCGGTCACGCCCTCCGCCGCGAGCCAGTTCAGCTGATGTCCGATGATCGGAACGCCCGTCCCCGGGATCTCCACCATCGGCTTCGGCCGGTCGTCCGTGTAGGGACGCAGCCGTGAGCCCTGGCCGCCCGCCAGGACCACGGCCTGGGTCGGCCGGTGCGGATACGAATGAGGGCCGTGCGCGGACGGTTCAGCGGTCGTCATGACCGGAACTGTACGTGCGCACGGCCCTGGGGGACGCGGGCGACTCGGGGGCGGGGCGGGACGCTCAGGCCCGGAAGCCCGCCACTCCGGAGGCGAACGACGTGTCGCAGACGGGGCGGGCGTACGACTGCGCGCGCGCCGGTCCGTACGTCTCCACGGCGGCCCGGCCGAGCGCCTTCGCGATCGCCATGCAGTGCTTGGCGAGCGACGGGCGGCGGTCGATCTCCTGCTGGAGGTGGGTCAGTGCCACGCCGGGGTTGTCCTCCTGGAGTTCGAGGAGGAGACGGTCGCGCAGCACGTCCTGGGGGGCGCGCGACTTCGCGCGCTTGGAGACGTCCTGCGAGGAGGCCGTGAGTACGGAGTCCGAGGAGCTCCCGGACCAGTTGACTCGGGTGACCGCGAGCGTCCCGGAGAGCACCAGCATCACCGGCAGGACGAAGGCGAGCGTACGGGCGGCGCGGCGGGCGGGGCCCCGGCCCCGGGCTCGGCGCGACTTCTGGGTGTAGTTGGCAGAGTGCGTCACGCGAGTGAGCGTAGCGCTCGGTGATGATTTGGCGACATTTGGTCACTCTGATGAGGGACGATCAAAGAGGTTTTGTTGCTTACGTGTTGACGTCGCTGGGCCAAATGCCCGGGTTGCCGGGGTATTTGTCGACAATGGCGCGCGGTGTGTCCCGCACACGCAGAGGGCCCCGCACCGAAGTACGGGGCCCTCTGTACGAGTTACCGGGCGTCGACCGGGGCCGGACCTGGATCAGCCGGATCAGTCGGAGAGACGCTCACCCGTCGACGTCGAGAACACGTGGCTCTCGCCCGCGCGCGGCACGACGTGCAGCTGGGCGCCCTTGTCCGGCACCTGCCGACCGTTGACACGGACGACCAGGTCCTTGGACTCGCCGTCGACCTTGGCGGTGCCGTAGACGTAGCCGTCGGCGCCGAGCTCCTCCACCACGTTCACGGAGATCGCGAGGCCCGCGGGGGCGTCCGAGTCGTCCTTCGTGAGCGTCTTGGCGACACCCGCGTCCGTCTCGACCACGTCGAAGTGCTCCGGACGCACACCCACCGTCACCGTGCGGTCGCCCTTGTCGGACGCGGCCTTCAGCGCCTCACGGTTGACCGGCACGACCGAGTTGCCGAACTTCACGCCGCCGTCGGTGATCGGGACCTCGACCAGGTTCATGGCCGGGGAGCCGATGAAGCCGGCCACGAACAGGTTGGCCGGACGGTCGTACATGTTGCGCGGCGTGTCGACCTGCTGCAGCAGACCGTCCTTCAGCACCGCCACACGGTCGCCCATCGTCATGGCCTCGACCTGGTCGTGGGTGACGTACACGGTCGTGATGCCGAGACGGCGCTGGAGCGACGCGATCTGCGTACGCGTCGACACACGGAGCTTGGCGTCGAGGTTCGACAGCGGCTCGTCCATGAGGAACACCTGCGGCTCACGCACGATGGCGCGACCCATGGCGACACGCTGACGCTGACCACCGGAGAGCGCCTTCGGCTTGCGGTCCAGGTACTCGGTCAGGTCGAGGATCTTCGCGGCCTCCTCGACCTTCTGCCGGATCTCCGCCTTGTTCACGCCGGCGATCTTCAGGGCGAAGCCCATGTTGTCGGCGACGGTCATGTGCGGGTACAGCGCGTAGTTCTGGAACACCATGGCGATGTCCCGGTCCTTCGGCGGCAGGTGCGTGACGTCGCGGTCACCGATGCGGATCGCACCGCCGTTGACGTCCTCGAGACCCGCGAGCATCCGCAGGGAGGTCGACTTTCCGCAGCCGGACGGGCCGACGAGGACGAGGAACTCGCCGTCCTCGATCTCGATGTCCAGGCCGTCGACCGCGGGCTTGGTGGACCCGGGATAGACACGGGTCGCCTTGTCGAACGTGACAGAAGCCATGGCTGTGAAGCCCCCTTCACCGGCAGGAACGTGCCGGACGATCCGTTGTAAAGCGGGTGAGCCGCCCTGGCGGACGCCACGGCGGTGTAGCACTGGTGTAGTCCATGCGAGTGAACTGCTCGGACTGTAAGCGGCGGGCAGCCGGTTTGTCAGTACCCCGGGCCACGCGACCTTCGAGGAAATTTTCGGGCAGCCAGAGCAACCCACTTTTGACCCCGTCTCGTGACTTCCTGCTTCACAGCCCGCCGCCGGCGGGCAACGGGCTACCCCGCCGCACCGCACGGTCTCACGCAGGCTCCCCAGGCATTCCGGCCGACGGCCCATCGGTCCGTACTGCGAAGAACAACAACCACTGCCGCATCCCTACGCGGCCACCACAATCCCCTCCGGCAACTCCGACGCCCGAATCACCGACGGCACCGACCGCCCGGGCGGCAGCGCCGAAGCCACCAACCAGTACAGCCGCATCCCCTCGTCCCGAAGATTCACCGCCGCGTTCACATCACGGTCGTGCACCGCACCGCACTCGACGCACACCCAGTCCCGCACCGACACATCCAGCTTCGGGCCCTTCACATGGCAGGCCGAGCAGCGCCGCGTCGACGGAAAGAACCGGTCCACGACCACCAGCGTCCGCCCGTACCACTCGCACTTGTACTTCAACTGCCGCAGAAGCTCGCCCCAGGACGCATCCCGCAACGAGTCATTGAGCCGCGCCTTGCGCCGCCCCTCGCCCTTCGCCGCAGCCATCAGGGACACGATCGACAGGTCCTCCACCACGAGCACTTGGTTCTCGCGCACGAGGCGGGTCGTCAACTGATCCAACATGTCCCTGCGCACGTCCCCCGTCTGGGCATACAACCGCGCGATCCTCCGCCGTACCTTCTCCCGGTTCCGCGAACCCCGCTTCTTCCGATGCAACTCCCGCTGAAGCCGGACCAGCTCGGCCGCATACCGCCGCAGCAACCTCGGATGATCCACCTTCGTGCCGTCGTCCAACGTCACCAACGACGCCAACCCCAGATCCACCCCCACCGCCCGCGGCTCCCGCGACCCCGCCACAAGCGCCGCAGGCAACGCCTCGATGACCTCCTCCACGAGAAACGCCACAAAGAACCGCCCGGCCCGATCCCGCGACACCGTCACCCGCACCGGCACCACACCCACCGGCAACGGCCGCGACCACCGCACCTCCAACGGCGCACTCTGCAATGCCAGCTTCAAGACCCCCGTACCAGGCCGCCCCACATCCTCCCGCCAACTGAAACCCGTCCGCGCATACGTCGCCACATCCCGGGACCGCCCCCTCTGCTTCCGCTTCGGATACTTCGCCCGCCCCTGAAAGAACGCCTGAAACGCAGCCTGCAAATGCCGCAACGGCTGCTGCAGCACCGTCGACGAAACCTCCCCCAACCACGCCGACCCCTCCGCCCGACGCCACCCCGTCAACGCCCGACACGTCTCCGCGAACCCCACCGACACCCGATGCTCACGCCACGCCCTCGACCGCAGCGCCAACCCCTCGTTGTAGACCCAACGACACGCGCCGAACGTCCTCACCAACTGTTCCGCCTGCACCTCGGTCGGATAACAGCGATATCGGTAGACCCGCTCCCGCGTCCCTGCCTCCTTGGTCCGGCGTTTCACCGGGCCGGCCGGACCGCTCTGGGGCCTGCTGCTGTCGGCGATACCCAGCGCCTCACGTTTGACCCGCCTGGCCTCGGCACCGGTCACCGACCGTGGTTTCTCCGCCGGAACGTCCCCCATGAGCCCCCGCCCACTTCCTGCGATCCGATAGTCGGAACAGCATGTTCGTACGGTCAACGAACGGGTGCTCGGGAGGTTACGCACGCAGGGTCGGCGACAGGGTGTGCGGAAACTTCTTGGCCTGGGAGAAGCGCGGCTGTGTAAAGTGTTCAAGCCTTCGCGTACGGCATTGTGGTGCGCGGTGCCGCCTTAGCTCAGTTGGTAGAGCACCGGCTTTGTAATCCGAAGGTCGTCGGTTCGATTCCGACAGGCGGCTCTGGAAAAGCCCAGGTCACACCTAGTGTGCCTGGGTTTTTTGCTGAGTCCGACGGAGCCCTCGGACTTCGCTGGTTCCCGCTGGCGCCGACCTTCCGACATGATGCTGTGCGGGCGGGCCGCCGTCCGTCCGTCACATCCTCGGGGGAGATCACCGTATGAAGCGCGTTCTGGCCGCTCTCGTCACTGTCGCCGTGCTCGGCGCGCCGCTGACCGCGTGCGGTTCGTCGAAGAGTGTCAGTGGGACCGTCGTCAGCAAGAACACGGACCGTGAGTGCTCGACGAAGAAGAAGGGGTCGAAGCGGACCCGCAGCTGTCACACGGAGTACGAGCTGCAGGTCCGCGCCAAGGGTGGTGACCAGGAAGAGGTCGACGTCAGCCTTGGTGACTACAACCAGTGCGCGGAGGGGTCGAAGTACCCCAAGTGCACGCGGGGCTAGCGGCCCGCGATCTTGTCCGCCCATTGTGCGAGGCGGGAGCTCTCCGTGGTGTGGGTGGTGAGTTCGCGGCGGTCGGCGGCGTAGTACGTGGCGTACATGCCGTGGACGCCGAGCCAGCGCAGGGGTTCGGGTTCCCATTTGCGGACCTTGTGGTTGGCCCAGGGGAGGGCCGTGAGGTCGGTGGGGCCGGATTGGCCGGAGTCCTGTTGGACGAGGTCGCGGAGGGTGCGGGCGGCGAGGTTGGCGGTGGCGACGCCGGAGCCGACGTAGCCGCCGGCCCAGCCGAGGCCGGTGGAGCGGTCGAGGGTGACGGTGGCGCACCAGTCGCGGGGGACACCGAGGACGCCTGACCAGGCGTGGTCGATGCCGATGCCGGCGAGCTGGGGGAAGAAGCGGGTCAGGATCTCGTGGAGGGCTTCGACGGTCTTGGGCTGGGTGCGGCCGTCGTTGTCGGTTCTGGAGCCGTAGCGGTAGGGGACGCCGCGGCCGCCGAGGGCGATGCGGTCGTCGGCGGTGCGTTGGGCGTACATGTAGGCGTGGGCCATGTCGCCGAGGGTTTCGCGGCCTTCCCAGCCGATGGTTTCCCATTGCGATGTCGTCAGCGGCTCCGTGGCGATCATGGAGGAGTTCATGGGGAGCCAGGTGCGGCGTTGTCCCTTGAGGGAGGCGGTGAAGCCTTCGGTGCAGCGCAGGACGTAGGGCGCGCGGACGGTGCCGTAGGGCGTGATCGCGTGTTTGGGCTTGATCTCGGTGACGGGCGTTGATTCGTGGATTGTCACGCCGAGGGATTCCACCGCTGTCGCCAGGCCCTTGAGGAGTTTGACCGGGTGCAGGCGTGCGCCGTGCGGGGTCCAGGTGGAGCCGACGGCGCCTGCGACTCTGATGCGGTCGGCGGTTTCGCGGGCGCCGTGGAGGGTGCGGTCCTTCTCGCCGTAGGTGAGTTCGGTTTCGTGGAAGGACTTGAGGCGGGCCAGCTGGGCGGGGGTGTACGCGACTTCGAGGACGCCGCCGTGGTGGATGTCGGCGTCGATGGATTCGGCGCGGGCGACGTCGATGACCTCGGTGACGGTGTCGTTCATGGCCTGTTGGAGGCGGACGGCGGCGTCGTGGCCGTGGAGTTTGGCGTAGCGGTCGCGGCCGGCGATGCCGTTGTAGAGCCAGCCGCCGTTGCGGCCGGAGGCGCCGTAGCCGCAGAACTTCTGCTCCAGGACGGTGATGCGCAGGAAGGGGGCGGCTTTCTTGAGGTAGTAGGCCGTCCACAGGCCGGTGTAGCCGCCGCCGACGATGACGACGTCGGCGCTGGTGTCGCCGGGCAGGGGGTCGCGGGTGAGGGGGATGCCGTCGTCCGCGTACCAGAACGATATGCCGCCGTTGATGGTGCCGGTGGTGTCGCGGGGTTCGCCGCTGCCGCTGATGCCGTTGCTCATGGCGCGGGAGATTACTGGGCGGTGGCGGTTTGCGGGAGGGCGAGGTGGGGTGGGGGTCCGGTGGTTAGGGTCCGGGGATGATCGATGTTCCGGTGGGCCTGGTGGAGTCGCAGTACGCGTATGCGGGGGAGGCGGGTCGGGCGTTCGTGGCGGCGCTTCCCGGGCGTGTGGCGGAGTTCTTGGAGCGGTGGGGGCTGACGGTCGACGGGCCGTTGATGCATGGGATGGCGGCGCTGGTGGTGCCGGTGGTGGGTGGTGGTCGGCGGGCGGTGTTGAAGTTCCAGGTGCTGGACGAGGAGACGGAGGGGGAGCCGGTCGCGCTGCGGGCGTGGGGTGGTGAGGGCGCGGTGCGGTTGCTGGAGTACGACGAGGTGACCGGGACGATGCTGCTGGAGCGGTTGGACTCGGGCCGGATGTTGAGTGGTGTGGAGGATTCCAGGGCGGCGGTGCTGGTGATCGCGGAGTTGTTGGGGCGGTTGACGGCGGGTCCCGCTCCGGAGGGGATGCGGTCGTTGTCGGGGATCGCGGCGGGGATGGTGGCGGAGGCTCCGGAGGCGTTGCGCGGGGTGGCGGACGCGGGGGAGCGGGCGTTGTTGGCGGATTGTGCGGCGGCGGTGCGGGAGGTGGCCGGTGAGGCGGGGGATCGGTTGCTGCACTGGGATCTGCATTTCGAGAACGTGCTGGCGTCGGACCGTGAGCCGTGGTTGGCGATCGATCCGAAGCCGTTGGCGGGTGATCCGGGGTTCGATCTGTGGCCCGCGCTGAACAATCGGTTCGAGCCGGGGGAGACGGTGTGGCGGTTCGACGCGATGTGCGGGGTGCTGGGTCTTGACCGGGAGCGGGCGCGGGCGTGGACGCTGGGCCGGGTGCTGCAGAACGCGTTGTGGGACATCGAGGACGGTCGTGAGCTGGGTGCGGTGGACCTGGAGATCGCGCGGATCCTGCGGGGGCGTCTCGCGGGTTAGTCCTGGTGGTCCGGCTGTCGGTGGGGCGGTTTAGTCTGCGGCCATGATTCGTACCGCGACTCCTGCCGATGTTCCTGTCATTCACGCGATGGTCCGTGAGCTCGCCGACTACGAGAAGGCGCTGCATGAGGCGCGGGCGTCGGAGGAGCAGTTGCGTGAGGCGCTGTTCGGGGAGCGTCCGGCGGCGTTTGCGCACATCGCGGAGGACGCGGCGGGTGAGCCGGTGGGGTTCGCGTTGTGGTTCTTGAACTTCTCGACGTGGCGTGGGGTGCACGGCATTTATCTGGAGGACTTGTACGTGCGTCCTTCGGCGCGTGGTGGCGGTCACGGCAAGGCGTTGCTGACGGAGTTGGCGCGGTTGTGCGTGGAGCGGGGGTACGAGCGGCTGGAGTGGTCGGTGTTGAACTGGAACGCGCCGTCGATCGCGTTCTACGAGGCGATGGGTGCGCGTCCGCAGGACGAGTGGACGGTGTACCGGTTGACGGACGAGGCGTTGAAGGCGGCGGGGTCCGTGTAGCGGGGCTGGCGCTCACCGGCGTTCTCTGACTACGGTCAGAGAATGAGTGGGAGTGGGTCCGAGGTCGCGCGGGTGCGCCGGTTCAACCGTGTGGTCGGTGAGCGGGTGGGCGTGCTGCAGGAGCGGTTCCACGGCACGGACCGGCCCTATGGGCAGGCCCGGCTGCTGTGGGAGATCGGTGAGGCCGGGGCGCCGCTCGATGTGCGGCGGCTGCGGCAGCGGCTCGGGCTCGACTCCGGGTACGTGAGCCGGTTGCTGCGTGCTCTGGAGGCGGACGGGCTCGTGGTGGTGGAGCCGCTGGTGAGCGATCGCAGGGTGCGCACCGCGCGGCTCACGGAGCGCGGGCGGGCCGAGTGGGATCTGCTGGACCGGCGCAGCGACGAGGCGGCGGGTTCGCTGCTGGCGCCGCTGAGCGCGGCCCAGCGGGGGCGGCTCGTGGCGGCGATGGCCGAGGTGGACCGGCTGCTGACGGCGGGCACGGTCGCGCTGGACGAGGTGCCGCCGGATCATCCGGACGCCGAGTGGTGCCTGCGCGGCTACTTCGCGGAGCTTCAGGAGCGCTTCGACTCGGGTTTCGACCCGGCGCGCAGTCTGCTGCCCGACGCCGGTGAACTCCGGCCGCCGCGCGGCCTGTTCGTGGTGGCGCGGCTGCACGGGGAGCCGGTCGGCTGCGCGGGTCTGAAGCTGCCGCCGGGTGGTGCGGCCGAGGTGAAGCGGATGTGGGTGGCGCCGCGCGTCAGGGGGCTCGGTCTGGCCCGTCGTTTCCTCGCGGAGCTGGAGCAGCGGGCGGTCGGGCACGGGGCGCGGCTGCTGCGGCTGGACACCAACAGGGCGCTCGGCGAGGCGATCGGGCTGTATCGGGCGTACGGCTTCGAGGAGGTCGAGGCCTTCAACGACGAGCCGTACGCCCATCACTGGTTCGAGAAGCGGATCGGCTGACCGGGGGCGGGGTCAGGGTTCCAGGACGACCTTGCCGGTGGTGCGGCGGGTCTCCAGTGCGCGGTGTGCGGCGGCCGCTTCGGCGAGCGGGAAGCGGTGCACGGCGGGGGTGAGGATGCCGCGGGCCGCGTGGTCGAGGGCGGCGAGTTCGAGGGTGCGCATCGGGTTGTCGCCGCCTGCCTTGCGCATCATGGGCGGGCCGAGGACCTGTTCCTGGGTGAGGCCGCGACGGGCGAGTTCGGCGTCGTCGAGCAGGTGCGGGCCCTGGTCGGCGTCGATGCCCTGGGCGGACCAGCCGAAGACGAGGTGGAGGCCGCCGGGGCCGAGGAGGTCGAGGGCGTGTTCGGTGGTGGGGCCGCCGACGCCGTCGAAGAGGACGGTTGCGGTGCGTCCCGCGAGGAACTTCCGGGCGTGTGCGGGCCATTCGGGGTCGTTGTAGTCGAGGGCGAGGTCGGCGCCGTTGGCTTCGACGGCGGCGGTCTTGGCGGGGCCGCCGGCCAGGCCGATGACGGTGCCGCCCGCGTGCTTCACGTACTGCACGAGGAGGGTGCCGATGCCGCCCGCGGCGGCGGGGACGAGGGCGATGGTGTCGGGGGTGACGGTGGTGAAGTTGAGGATGCCGAGGGCGGTGCGGCCGGTGCCGATCATGGCGACGGCGCCCGCTGCGTCGAGACCTTCGGGGATCTCGTGGAGCCGGTCCGTGTCGGTGACGGCGAGTTCGGCGTAGCCGCCGGGGACCATGCCGAGGTGGGCGACGACCTTCTTGCCGTGCCAAGTGGGGTCGGTGTCGGGGCCGAGCGCGTCGACGGTGCCGGCGACCTCGCGGCCGGGGATCGTCGGCAGGTCGGGGAGGGCGGGGAGCGGGCCCTGGACGCCGGAGCGGATCGCGGTGTCGAGCAGGTGCACGCCCGCGGCCTCGACCGCGATCCGTACCTGGCCGGGGCCCGGTGCGGGGTCGTCGGTCTCCTCGTACGTGAGGTGGTCGGCGGGGCCGAAGGCGTGCAGGCGGACGGCGTGCATGGTGACTCCCCGTGGAGGCGTGGACCGGCTGGCCGCCAGTCTTCGACCTCAAGCGCGGTTGAGGTCAAGGCCGCGGGTGGTGACGGGCCGCCGCAGCGCCAGCGTCGTCGCCTCGATGGCGCTGGTGAAGGAGACCTCGGAGAGCACTCCGGGCGCCGCGACCATGTCGCCGGCCAGGTAGACGCCGTCGCCGCGGTCGATGGCGGGGCGGTCGCGCCAGGTGGTGCCGGGGCGGTCGAGGGCGCCGGTGCGGCCCTGGGCGAGGGCGTCGCGGCGCCACGTCGTGCGTTCGCGCCAGCCGGGGAGGGCCAGGTCGAGGAGGGTCTCGGCGCGTGCGGAGCCGTCGGCCTTCGACTCGTCGGGCGCGATGGGGACCTGCCCCTGGATCAGGCTCTCGACGTGCGGGGCGAGGGTCTTGTCCTGTGCGGTGAACCGTTCGAGCCATGCGGGGAAGTCGATGCCGGACACCGCGAAGGCGTCGCCGCGGCGGCTGCGGACGGCCAGGTCGATCAGTGTCGTACGGCCGCTCTGCCAGGTCAGGGAGGAGTCCCCGATGAGCCTGCGGGCGGCGTCGAGGGAGGTGGCGACGACGACCGGGGTGTCGGTGGGCAGGGCGTCGATCCGGCTCAGGGTCTCCATGCGCACGCCGAGGTTCCAGGCGCGGGAGGCCATGCGGTCGACGACCTGCGACCAGCCGCCGACGGGGTAGTGCGCCTCGGGCGGCACCTTGGCGGTGCGACGCAGCCGTTCCTGGACGAAGCGGGCCGAGAGGGAGCCGGGATCGTGGTGGAACAGGGCGACGGCCGTGTAGTGCGCGGCGGCCCGCGCGGCGTCGGGGCCCGCGACGCGGGTGGCCCAGGTGGTGAAGTCCTCGTCCACGGGCACCCGTTCGGGCCGGTGCCGCAGGAGGCGGAGCAGTCCGGCCGGCGGGGTGCGGCGCAGCACGCCGCCGCGGTGGAAGCGCAGCCGGGCGCCTTCGAGGGCCGGAATGGGCGCGAGCGGCCCGATGAGCCCCCGCTGCTCGAGCCAGGTCCAGTGCGGGCCGCCGTTGTAGAGGGCGTGGGGGCCTTCGTGGGTGAGGTAGGGGGCTTCGGAGGTGCGGGCGCGGCCGCCGAGGGTGTGGTGGGCCTCCTGGAGGGTGACGTGGGCGCCGGACTCGGCCGCGGTGATGGCGGCGGTCAGCCCGGCGAGTCCTCCGCCGATGACGGTGAGGGCGGGGGCGGGGTGGCGCATGGGTGCTCCTGACTGCGTGATCGGCGTTCCGGTGGCCTTCACGAGTACGACGGGCGGGGCGGGCCCGGATGTGACATCGGCGGCGTACGTGCAGGTGGGAGGCGTTGTCAGTGGTGGGGTGCAGCATGGGTCCATGAACGACGGGCGTGGTGGTGCGGGCAAGGTGAAGAAGGCGCGGCGGCCGCAGGTGCGGCTGCCTCCGCTGGTGCCGTGGGAGGGGCGCGGTCTGGAACCGGACGGGGACTACGACGGGGTGGAGTTCCGCGGCGCGGACCTCGCGGGGCAGGAGGGGATCGGGGCGCGGTTCATGGACTGCGCGCTGGCGGCGTGCGCGCTCGACGAGACGGGCCTGGCGCGGGCCAGATTCATCGACTCGGTGCTGACCGACGTGCGGGGAGTCGGGACGAATCTGGCGGAGGCGTCGCTGCGGGACGTCGAGGTGGTGGACGCCCGGCTCGGCGGGGTGCAGCTGCACGGGTCGACGTGGGAGCGGGTGGTGATCAGGGGCGGGAAGATCGACTACCTGAACCTGCGGAAGGCGCGCCTCAAGGACGTCGTGTTCGACGGGTGCGTGCTGGTGGAGCCGGACTTCGGGGGAGCGCGCCTGGAGCGGGTGGAGTTCGTGGGCTGCGCGCTGAAGGGCGTCGACCTCTCGGGGGCGACGCTGGCGGACGTCGATCTGCGGGAGGCGGCGGAGCTGGGGATCGCGCGGGGTGTGGACCGGTTGGGCGGCGCGGTCATCTCACCGGCCCAACTCCTGGACCTGGCCGAGGTGTTCGCGGCGGAACTGGGGGTGCGGGTGGAGTAGTGGCGGGCCGGGCGGGTCAGGGCAGGCGGGGGAAGCGGGCCTGGAGGTCCCACAGGGCCGGGTTGTCGCCCAGGTCCTCGTGCATGTCGGTGAGGTCGGCCAGCAGGTCGTGCAGGAAGTCCCGGGCCTCGCGGCGCAGTTCGGAGTGGGAGAACGTCAGCGCGGGCTCCTCGGCCGGCATCCAGTCGGCCTCGATGTCGACCCAGCCGAAGCGGCGCTCGAACAGCATGCGGTCGCTGGACTCCGTGAAGTCGAGCTCCGCGTGCTGCGGGGTCGCCGAGCGGCTGCCGCGCGGGTCCTTGTCGAGCTGCTCGACGATGTCGCACAGCGCCCACGCGAAGTCGAGCACCGGCACCCATCCCCAGGCTGTGGACAGCTCCCGGTCGGCCTTGGTGTCGGCCAGGTACACGTCGCCCGCGAACAGGTCGTGGCGCAGCGCGCGGACGTCCGCGCGCCGGTAGTCCGTCTGCGGCGGGTCGGGGAAGCGGCGGGAGAGGGCGTAGCCGATGTCGAGCACGTAGAGATGGTGTCACGGGCGCGAGTACCCGGCCGCACGGGCAGGGGCGTCCGGCGCCGCGGTCTCACGGCAGGAGCCGCTGCTCCTTCGCCACGGAGACGGCGCCGGCCCGGGTGTCCACGCCGAGCTTGTCGTAGATCCGGCCCAGGTGCGTCTTGACCGTGGCCTCGCTGATGAACAGGGCCTTGGCGATCTCCCGGTTGCCCAGTCCGTGCGCGAGCTGGGCGAGGATGTCGCGCTCGCGGTCGGTGAGGGTGGGCCGCGGCTTGCGCATATTGGCCATCACGCGGCTCGCGACGGGCGCGGACAGCGCGGTGCGGCCCTCGGCGGCGGCGTGGATCGCGGCGAACAGTTCCTCGGGGCGCTCCGCCTTCAGCAGATACCCGGTGGCGCCCGCCTCGATGGCGCGGGTGATGTCGGCGTCGGTGTCGTACGTGGTCAGCACCAGCACGTGCGGGGTGGGCGCGGGCCCCGACGTGAGCCGGCGGGTCGTCTCGACGCCGTCCATGCCCTCGCCGAGCTGGAGGTCCATCAGCACGACGTCGGGCCGCAGCTTCGCCGCCGACGCCAGCGCCTCCTCCCCGGTCCCGGCCTCCCCGACGACCTCGATGTCCGCGGCACTGTCCAGCAACGCGAGCAACCCGGCACGGACGACGACGTGATCGTCACAGAGCAGGATGCGGATGGGCGCTGTCATGACGGCTCCGTCTCGTCTTCGGGGCGGGCCCCGGTGCCGGGCGAGTGTTCGTGGTCCTGGGCGTCGGTGGGCAATGCAAGCCCCTGCGGCGATTGAGCAGCGGGGCCCGGGGCAGAGCCCCGCGACCGCACCCCCGGCGCCGGTGGAAGGGGGATCGAGGCGGAGACGACCGCCCCCTCACCCGGCGCCGACTCCAGCGACAATCTGCCACCCAGCTGCCGCACCCGCGCCCGGATCGCCGGAATCCCGTGCCCCCGCACCCCGGACGCCCCCGCGGGCAGCTCCGCGGGATCGAAGCCCCGCCCGTCGTCGGCGACGTCGAGGACCACCTGATCGTCGAGCAACGTCAGCGTGATCACCGCACTGCCCGCCCCCGAGTGCTCCCGTACGTTCGCCAGCGCGCCCTGCGCGATCCGCAGCAGCGCCGACTGCACCCGGTCGGGCAGCCGGTCCGCGCGCCCGTCGTCGTCGACACGGACCCGCACGTCGAGCCGGTCGCCCGACTCCCGCGCCGCGACCGCCCGCAGCGCGTCCGTCAGGCCGTGCGCCAGGTCGGCGGGGGCCAGATCGTGCACGAAGCGGCGCGCCTCCGTGAGGTTGTGCTCGGCGATCGACGCGGCGGTGCCGACATGCGCGCGGGCCTTGCCGGGGTCGGCTTCCCACACCCGCTGCGCGGCCTGCAGCAGCATCCGCTGGCTGGACAGGCCCTGCGCGAGCGTGTCGTGGATCTCCATGGCGAGCCGCTGCCGCTCGGCGAGGGTGCCCTCGCGGCGCTCGGACGCGGCGAGTTCGCGGCGGGTGCGGATCAGGTCGTCGATGAGCCTGCGCTGCCGCGCCGCCTGCCGCTTCATCTGGAGGAACACGGCGGTCGCGATCATCACGACGGCCGGCGGGCCGAGCACCAGGTCCGGGTCGAGGCGACCGGCGAGCCGCAGCTGGGCGAGGATGACGAGCACCGTCAGCAGGCCCACCAGGACGAGGGCGGCGCGGGTCGGGAGCGTCCGCAGACCGGTGTAGAAGAGCGGCACCGCGCACCATGCGAAGCTCGGCGCGAGCACCGTGAGCACCACCCACACCACGACGACCAGCGTCAGCCACACCCGCTGCCCGACGGTGGCCCGCTCGGCGACGCCGCGCACGACCCCCGTCCCGTAGGAGAGGGCGAGCACCGCGGACAGGGCGACGATCCACGGGGTGCGACCGTCGTGCGCGTGGCGCAGCAGGAAGCGGGCCAGGGCGACGGCGAGCAGCAGGAAGAACGAGGCGTGCATGACCGCGGTGAGACGGCGGGAGTCGGCCTCGTAGCCGGCGTCGGGACGTTCCTGGCGGGTCCTGGTCACGGCTGCCCTGCACCTCCCTCACGGCGTCGACCTGGGCAAACAATCCCATTGTCGCCGGGTTGTACGCCCCTGGGGTCAACCGATCGGATGACCCCGCTGTCGACCGCCCGGCGCTCCGCGACGAGCCGGTCCGTCGACGGGTGAGGGCGGGTTCCGGACCCAGGATTGATGTCAGAGCGGGACGGCGGCCGACACGGCGGCCACCCGGTCGACCTCCTCCTCCACCGCACCTCCCCCTTCACCCAGGAGTCGTTCCCATGCAGCACGCCAAGAAGGTCTCGAAGCGCACCCGCGTCATCACCGGCACCACGCTGGCCGCCGCGATCGCCGTCGGCGGGTTCGGCGCGTACTCGGCGAGCGCCGCGGACACGGAGCCGGCCGCGCAGGCCGCCGCCAAGCCCGCCGCCGCGAAGGCCGGCAACACGTACCAGTCGAAGCACCTCACGGTGGCCGCCGCCACGGACGCCGCCGAGGCCGTCCTCAAGGCCGCGCAGAAGGAGAACCAGAAGGTCTCCGTCGCCGTCGTCGACCGCAACGGCAACACGATCGTCGAGCTGCGCGGCGACGGCGCGGGACCGCAGTCGCCGGAGTCCGCCGTGAAGAAGGCGTACACCGCGGTGTCGTGGAACGCGCCGACGTCCGAGCTCACGAAGCGTCTCGAGCAGACCCCGAACCTGAAGGACATCCCCGGCACGCTGTTCCTCGCGGGCGGCGCCCCGGTCACCGCCGACAACGCGCCCATCGCGGGCATCGGTGTCGCGGGCGCGCCCTCCGGCGACCTGGACGAGAAGTTCGCGCAGGCGGGCGTCGCGACCCTCAAGTAACGCGACCCCCGAGCAACGCGACCCTCGAGCAATCGGTGCCCTCGGCCCCGGGACACGCCTCACCGGCGACGGTGTCGCGGCCCCGGGGCCCGGCCCCACCGACCGAGCCCTGAGCAACGATGTACGTGCACGCACTGTCCACCGGCACGATCCTGCGGCGCGCAGGGACGATATGGAGCCGCATCATGCAGCACACCGAGAACCGCACGCTCCTCGCCGCCGCCGAGCAGGGCGACGCCGACGCCGTCCGGGGCGCGCTCGCCGCGGGCGCCGACGTCGAGGCCCGCGACCCGCACCGCCGCACGCCCCTGCTCCTCGCCGCGCTGAACGACCACGTCGCCGCAGCCGAGGCCCTCGTCGCGGCCGGCGCCGACCCGAACGCCCAGGACGACCGCGACGACAGCCCGTGGCTGGTCACCGGCGTCACCGGCTCCGTCGCGATGATGCGGGCGCTGCTGCCGGGACACCCGGACCTCGAGCTCACCAACCGGTTCGGCGGCGTCTCCGTGATCCCGGCGTCCGAACGCGGCCACGTCGACTACGTGCGCGCCGTGCTCCGCGAGACCGACATCGAC
The DNA here is from genome assembly GCF_052245995.1 of Streptomyces sp. SDT5-1. Lineage (NCBI taxonomy): Bacteria > Bacillati > Actinomycetota > Actinomycetes > Kitasatosporales > Streptomycetaceae > Streptomyces > Streptomyces sp. SDT5-1. The sequence continues at coordinate 4,697,220 of NZ_CM125963.1, forward strand.
GTCGACCACGTGAACCGGCTCGGCTGGACCGCCCTCCTGGAAGCCGTGATCCTCGGCGACGGCGGCCGCGACCACCAGGAGATCGTGGAGCTGCTCATCACCGCGGGAGCCACCCCCGACCTCGCCGACGGCGACGGCGTCACGCCCCTCGAGCACGCCGAGCGCCGGGGCTTCACGGAGATCGCCGACTTGCTGCGGGCCGTACGGTGAGGCGCGCCGTCCTCGCGGCGATCGCCGTCGCCGTCCTCGCCACCGGGTGCGCCGCGACGGAGGGGGAATCCGACACCCCTTCCCACAAGGCGAGTTCGCCGGCGAAGAACCGGCCCGCCGAAACGCCCGAAGCCGCCGGGACCTCCGAGGCGGCCAGGACCCCCGACGGGACCCTCCTCCTCGCCGACTTCGGTTCCGACACCGTCACCTTCGCCGACCCGGCACCCGGCAAGGGCGCCTTCGACTCGGTGAAGGTGGGGCACGCCCCGTACGGGCTCGTCGTCGGGGACGACGGACGGGCCTGGGTCGCGACCGCGGAGGGCGTCGCCGTCGTCGACACCGACAAGCGGGTGCGCGAGGCGCTGATCCCGTACGAGACCGAGGGGATCGGGCCCGTCACCGACGGCGAGTACCGCGGCGGCGGCATGGGCATCGCCCTCGCGCCCGACGGGAAGCACGTGTACGTCGGGGTCAACGTCCCGGACGGGAACGGGACCGTCGAGACCATCGACACCGCGCGACGGAAGGTCGTCGACACCGCGGACGTCGGCCGCAGGCCCTTCGACGTCGACGTGTCGCGCGACGGACGGCAGGTGTACGCGACGGACCACGACTCCTTCGACGTCACCGTCCTCGACACCCGCGGCGGCGACACCCGCCGCATCGAGGTCGCCCCGTACGGCACCGAGGGCGGGCTCGGCTCCTGGCTGAAGCCGCACTACGCGGCCGTGCGCCCCTCCGACGGAAAGCTGCTGTTCCCCTTCGAGGGCGAGAAGCTCGTCGTCGTCGACCCGGACACCGGCCGTTCGAGCGTGCGGCGGATGACCGCGAACACGCATCAGCACGGCGTCGCGGTCACCGCCGACGGCACGCTCCTCGCCGTCGGCACGGGCCCCATCGACCCCTCCGAGGACGAGGGCCCCTCGCTGACCGTGCGCGCCCCCGACGGCAAGGAGAAGGTGATCCCGCTCGACGGGCCGCACGAGGACGTCGCCGTCTCCCAGGACGGCCGCACCGCGTACGTCACCGGAGGCTTCACCCGCGACGGCTACTGGAACGGCATCACCGTCGTCGACCTCGGCAGCGGCGAGACCCGTCGACTGCCCGTCGGCGAACGGCCGTTGGGGATCGCCGTCCTGTAGGGGCCGGGCCGCGCGTCCGTAACGGGACATTGGGGTCATAGGATCTCGGCGTGCGCCGCCGAATCCGCCTCCCCGCCGCCCTGCTCTGCGCCGTCGCGGCCCTCGCCGCCGTCACCGGCTGCGACGGCGGCGTCAACGGCAGCCCCGGCGCCTCCGGACTGCGCGACCCGTACTTCCCGAAGCTGGGCAACGGCGGCTACGACGTCGGCCACTACGACCTCGACCTGTCCTACGACCCCGACAGCCGCCGCCTCTCCGGCACCGCCGAGATCACCGCGACCGCGCGCCAGGACCTCAGCGCCTTCAACCTCGACCTGAAGGGCCTCACGGTCGACAAGGTCACCGTCGACGGCGCGGAGGCCGCCGCGAGCCGCGCCGGGTACGAGCTGACCGTGCGCCCGCACGACGAGCTGCCGAAGGGCCGCACCTTCCACGCCACCGTCCGCTACGACGGCGAACCCCTCACCATCACCGACGCCGACGGCAGCCAGGAGGGCTGGCTGCGCACCGCCGACGGCGCGCTCGGCCTCGGCGAACCCACCGGCTCCATGGCCTGGTTCCCCGGCAACCACCACCCTTCCGACAAGGCGACGTACGACATCCGCGTCACCGTCCCCAGCGGCGTACAGGCGGTGTCGAACGGCGAGTTGAAGCGCAGGCAGCCGTCGTCCGACGGGCGGCACACCGCGTACGAGTGGCGGGTGCGGCAGCCGATGGCGAGCTATCTGGCGACCGTCGCGATCGGCCGGTACACGACGCGCAGCTACACCACGCCTTCCGGCCTTCCGGTCCGCGTCGCCGTCGACCGGACCGTGCACGACGCCGACCGCGTCCTCGACCGCATCCCCGACGTCATGGCGTGGGAGACGAAGACGTTCGGCCCGTACCCCTTCGACTCGACCGGCGCCGTCGTCGAGCGGCCCGGCGACGTCTCGTACGCCCTGGAGACCCAGAACCGGCCCGTGTTCCCCGGCGCGCCCGACCTGAGCACGCTCGTCCACGAGCTGGCGCACCAGTGGTACGGCGACTCGGTCACCCCGGAGTCCTGGCGCGACATGTGGCTGAACGAGGGCTTCGCGACGTACGCGGAATGGCTGTGGGCGGAGGACCACGGCGGCGACAGCGCGCAGCGCACGTTCGACAAGCTCGCGAAGCGGCCGGCGAGCGACGCCGTCTGGTCGTTCCCGCCCGCCGAGCCGCCGAACGCCGCGCACATCTCCGACGCCCCGGTCTACGAGCGCGGCGCGATGGTGCTGCACCAGGTCCGCAGGACGATCGGCGACGCCAAGTTCTTCGCCCTGCTGCGGAGTTGGCCTGCGGACCACGAGTACGGGAACGCCGACACGGCCGACTTCACGGCCTACGTGGAGAAGCGGAACCCCGGCAAGGGCGAGGCCCTTGCCGGGGTCTGGGAGAGCTGGCTGTACGGGAACGGCAAGCCGGATCCGGCTAGTTGACGTTCACGGCCTTCCAGGCGGCGGCGACGGTGGTCGCCTCCGTGCTGCTCGCGCCGTACAGGTCGCCGGCCGCCTTGATCGTGGCCGCGCGGGCGGCCGCGTAGTCGGTCGTCGACGTCATGTACGTGGACAGAGCCTTGTACCAGATCTGCACGGCCTTGTCCCGGCCGATGCCGGTGACGGTGGAGCCGTCGGAGGTGGGCGAGTCGTAGTTCACGCCGTTGATGGTCTTCTTCCCGCTGCCCTCGCTGAGCAGGTAGAAGAAGTGGTTGGCGACGCCGGACGAGTAGTGCACGTCGAGGCGGCCGGTGGAGCGCGACCAGGAGTCGGCGGACTTGCCGTCCTTGCTCGGCTTGTCCATGTAGCGCAGCGGGGTGCCGTCGCCGTTGATGTCGATCTTCTCGCCGATGAGGTAGTCGCCGACGTCGGCGCTGTTGTTCGCGTGGAACTCGACCGCCGTGCCGAGGATGTCGGACGTCGCCTCGTTGAGGCCGCCGGACTCCTTGCTGTAGTTGAGGTTCGCCGTGGCGGAGGTCAGTCCGTGGCTCATCTCGTGGCCCGCGACGTCGAGCGAGGTCAGCGGGTGGGTGTTCCCGATGCCGTCGCCGTACGTCATGCAGAAGCAGCTGTCGTCCCAGAACGCGTTGACGTAGGCGTTGCCGTAGTGGACGCGGGAGTAGGCGGCCTTGCCGTCGCCCGCGATGCCGCTGCGGTTCAGGGACTCCTTGTAGAAGTCCCAGGTCTCCGCGGCCCCGTAGGCGGCGTCGACGGCGGCGGTCTGCCGGTCGGCGGCGGTGCCGTCGCCCCACTTGTCGTCGGCGTCGTGGAAGAGGGTGCCGGTGCCGGACGTGCCGCCCTTGAGGTCGTACGTCTTGTGGCCGCCGCGGGCGCCGTCCACGAGGTCGTAGCCACCGGAGGCGGCGGTCGAGCCGACGTCGACGGAGCCGCTGTACATGCTGGTACCGGTGCCGTTCTCGATGGCCTGGTACTGGTAGATCACCTTGCCGCTGTCGGCGTCGGTGATCACGTGCAGCTCGCTGGGCGTGCCGTCGCGCTGGGTGCCCTTGACGACGGTCTCGTACGCCAGGGTGGGCGCGGTGGAGGCGTCGGCGGCCCAGACGACCTTGCGGGCGGAGTCGGCGGTGGCGCCCTTGACCGAGTCGCCCGCGGCGGACTTGGCGGACTTCTTCGCGGTGGTCGTGCTGGTGGCGGCGTCCGTCGACGCCACGGATATGGAGCCCTTGCGCGCCTTGGTGGTGCCCTTCACGTCGCCGCCCTTGGCGGTGTGCACGACGAGGTCGCCGCCGAGGACGGGCAGCCCGTCGAAGGTGCGCTCGTAGCGGGTGTGGGTGGTGCCGTCGGCGTCCTTGACGACGTCGCGGGGCACCAGCTTCTCGCCCTTGGCGAGCTTCAACTCGCGGGCGGTGGCGGGGGCTTCGGCCTTGGCGTCCTGCAGGGCGGTGGCCCGTTGCGAGGCGCTGAGCGGGAGCGCCGTGGCGCCTGCCGCACGGTCGGTGGCGGCGGTCGCCGAGGTGCCGGCCGTGACACCGACGACCACCATGGCGGCGGACGCGGCGAGAGCGGCGAGGCGGGGAGCGGTAGAGCGGATTCTCACTCGGACTCCTTAGGTACCCGTGTGGGGATGGGTGCGTGGGGGTTCGGAGGGAGAGTGGCACTCGCGATCAGCCCGGTGACAGAGACCTGTCAAAACTTTGCCGGTTCGTGTCCGAATGGCGCGGGTGATTGTCCGTTAATCGATGGGCTGTGGCCGATTCGAGGGTCTTGCGTCGAGGGTCGTGCGCACAGCACCGCGCCCCGCTTGCGCACAGCACTGAGCCCCGGCCGGGGGCCGGGGCTCAGAGGGTGGCGGTGACTCAGACGTTCACGCCGAAGTCCTGCGCGATGCCGACGAGGCCCGAGGCGTAACCCTGGCCCACGGCGCGGAACTTCCACTCCGCCCCGTTGCGGTACAGCTCGCCGAAGACCATCGCGGTCTCGGTCGCGGCGTCCTCGGAGAGGTCGTAGCGGGCGATCTCGGTGCCACCGGTCTGGTTCACGATCCGGATGTACGCGTTGCGCACCTGGCCGAAGTTCTGCGAGCGGGACTCCGCGTCGTAGATCGAGACCGGGAAGACGACCTTGTCGACGTCGGCGGGGAGCGCCGACAGGTTCACGTTGATCGCCTCGTCGTCGCCCGCGCCCTCGCCCGAGCGGTTGTCACCGGTGTGCACGATCGACTGGTCCGGCGTCTGCTTGTTGTTGAAGAAGACGAAGTGGCCGTCCGAGTAGACCTTGCCCTGCGTGTTCACCGCGATCGCCGAGGCGTCGAGGTCGAAGTCCGTACCCGTGGTGGTGCGGACGTCCCAGCCGAGGCCCACGGTGACGGCGGTCAGGCCCGGAGCCTCCTTGGTGAGCGAGACGTTGCCACCCTTGGACAGGCTTACTGCCATGGTTCGGGAGTCCTTCCCTCGTTAAGTACGTAAGTGCAGCCGAAGCTACCCGTACCCGTAGGAACGCGGTGAGGGGTGGGGAAGGTTCCAGATCTCTTTACTTTCTTTACTCCGCCGGAAATCGGGTGACGCCCCGCGCGGTGACGCGCGACCATGGAGCCATGTCAGGGCCCTATCCCATCCGCGGTTCGGTCGTCCTTCCGGAGGCCGAGCTGGTCTGGCGTTTCTCGCGCTCGTCGGGGCCGGGCGGCCAGCACGTCAACACGTCCGACTCGCAGGTCGAGCTGCGCTTCGACCTCGCCGCCACGAAGGCGCTGCCCGACGTGTGGAAGCGGCGCGCCCTGGAGCGGCTCGCTCCGCGCCTGGTGGACGGCGTGCTCTCCGTACGGGCCTCCGACCACCGCTCCCAGTGGCGCAACCGCGAGACGGCGGCGGTGCGCCTCGCTTCCCTCCTGGCCGAGGCCACGGCCCCGCCTCCGAAGCCGCGGCGCCCCACACGCGTGCCCCGCGGCGTCAACGAACGCCGCCTGCGCGCGAAGCGGGCCCGCTCCGACACGAAGCGGGGCCGCTCGGGCCGGGACTGGTAGCCGGGGCCCTACTTGCCGAGGTGGCGGTACCGCCCCCGGAAGTACATCAGCGGGCCGCCCTCCGCGCTCGGCAGGGACGCCGACAGGACACGGCCGATGACCAGCGTGTGGTCGCCCGCGACGACCCGGTTCTCCGTCCTGCACTCCAGCGTCGACAGCGCCCCGCCCACCAGCGGCGCCCCCGTGTACTCGCCCCGTACGTACGGAATGTCCTGGAAGAGGAGCCGGTCGCTGAGTCGGCCCTTCATGGCGAAGCGCCCCGCGATGTGACTCTGGGACTCCGCGAGCACCGAGACCGCCCACAGGGGCTGCTCGTCGAGGAGGTCGTCCATCCGGGAGCCGTTGCGCAGCGACACCATCACCAGCGGCGGGTCGAGGGAGACGGACATGAAGGCCGTCGCCGTCATGCCCGCGTCCTCGCCCGCGGGCCCGTCGGGGTCGAGCTGCGGTTCGTGCGCGGTCAGCAGGACGACGCCTGCGGCCAGTCGGGACAGGGCGGCGCGGAACTCGTCGTTGCTCACCCCCTCAGCATGCCCGGGGGCGGGTGTGGGGGTGGGGGAGGGGACCGATGTGGCGGGGGACGTCTTCAACACGCCTCAAACGCTAGCCTCGCCCGTGCGCGCCCCGCATCGGGCCGACGACCGAGGTCGGTCCTAGGACCATGGGCGCGGTACGTGTTCAGGAAACGCACAGAACCCACCCACCAATCCGACTCAATCCTTCATGTTCTGCTGTGACTTGAGTCACAGGAGCCATTATTTGTTGACCCTGTGTACCGGGTGCACAGCTCGCTGTGATTCAGTGGCGGTCGACACTGAGAATGAACGTGCTGCTGCACGTGCGAAGCGAGCCGATGCGAAATCTGGAGTGCTGTCGAGGTCTCGGGGAGAACTGAGCATGGAGACCGAGTCGGAGCCGTACGTCCGTCTTGCGACCCTGCGTCAGCTGCACCAGGTGATGGCGGACATGAACACCGCCCGCAGTCTGGCCGACACCCTCCAGACCGTGGCGGACGGAGTCGTGAGCGGGCTCGGCTACGAGCTGGCGTGCGTGAACCTCGTACGTCCCGACGGTGACCTCGTCGTCGCCGCCTTCGCGGGAAACTCCGCCGCCGAGGCCCTCATCACCGGACGCGTCGGCTCCCGCGCCGCCTGGGACCGCCGCCTCGCCATGGGCAAGCAGTGGGGCGAGCTGCGCTTCATACCGCACACCGAGGGCTGGATCCTCGACGAGGACGACGTCCCGCAGTGGTTCACCGCCGGCCCGCCGCCCCGCTTCGAGGACGAATGGCACCCCGCCGACCGCCTCTTCGCGCCGATGTACGCCACCGGCACGTCCGGCGGCGAACTCCTCGGCGTGATCTCCGTCGACCGCCCCCGCAACGGCCGGATCCCCGGCGCCTGGGGCCGTGAGGCCCTCCAGATGTACGCCTTCCAGGCCGCCATCGCGATCAGCAACGCACGGCTGCGCTCCAACATGCAGCGCGCCCTCGTCCGCCTCGAGCGCGAGCAGCAGGCGCTGCGGGCCAGCGAGGAAAGCTTCCGCCAGGCCTTCGAGTACGCGCCGTCCGGCATGGCCATCGCCGAGATGGGCGGCGACCAGCACGGCCGGATCCTGCGCACGAACGACGCGCTGTGCCGCCTCCTTGGCCGCCCGGCCTCCGCGATGCGCCGCTACTCGTTCGCCGATCTCGTGCACCCCGAGGACATCGGCACCCTGCTGCGCACCTCCGCCGAGGGCGGCCGCGCCGAGCTGCGCCTCGCCCGCCGCGACGGCACGTACGTCTGGGTGTCCCTGCGCAACTCGGTGGTCGCCGACGCCGCCGACGGTCCGCGCTTCCTGCTCACCCACGTCGAGGACATAGAGGAGCGCAAGCGCCGCGAGCTCCAGCTCGCCCACCGCGCCTCGCACGACTCGCTGACCGGCCTGCCGAACTCGGCGGAGCTGCGCTCCCGGCTCTCCGCCCGGCTCTGCCGCCGCCCGCAGGAGCCGGGCCCCAGCGCCGTCGACTCCCTGGACGCGGCCTACGGCGACCACCGGGGCGGCGCGGCGGCCGACGACGGCATGGGGATCGGCTACGACTTCGGCGCCCCCGTCCCGCACCAGTCGAACCTGTACGAGGCCTTCGACGGCTTCGACCACCACGTGCACGTCGTCGCGCCCGAGCACGACGAGTCGTCCGGCGCCGACAGCGGCACGAAGGGCCTCGCTGTCCTCTTCTGCGACCTCGACGGCTTCAAGTCGATCAACGACCGGTTCGGGCACAACGCGGGCGACGCCGTCCTCATCGAGGTCGCCCGGCGCCTCACCAGCGTCGTACGGGACGGGGACACGGTCGCCCGGCTCGGCGGCGACGAGTTCGTGGTGCTCGCCGACGGGCTCGGCCGCGAGGACGCCCAGGACCTCGCCGTCAGGTTGCGGAACGCCATCATTCCGCCGATTCGGGTGGACGGCAGGGCGGTCCGGGTGGGGGCCAGTTTCGGCATCGGCTGGGCCCACTGCGGCATGACGGCGGAGGAAGTGCTGCAATCCGCTGACCAGCGGATGTACGTAGAGAAAAGATCACGCAGCAAGCAGCACAGGCGGGCCGGATAGCCCCTACATTGGGCGCGGTTCCGCGGACCCGGTGAGGTCAAGGCCACGCCGTGGGGTCACTCGCAGCGGGTACCCTCGCCGAGGTAAGCAACGTGTAGGGAGTGATCTGGGATGGCGCCCGGCAACAACGGCGGGAGCACCACGCCCGAGGACGACGATCCGTTCGGCTATCTGTACGCCGACGGTCAGGCGGCCGGGGCGACCCCGCCCGAGGGCGCGGGCGGCGGATACGGCTACCCGAACCCGAGGTCGTCGTACAACCCGGTCAGGGCCAACCAGATCCGTACGGTCGGCGAGCGCCAGTACGGGCAGCCCCAGCAGACGCAGGGGTACCAGCAGGCGCAGGCCTACCAGCAGCCGAACGCGCACTACCAGGCGCCCGAGACGCTGCCCGGCGGCGGCGTCCCCGGCCAGGCGGGTCCGCCCACGGCGCCGATCCGCGGGGGCGGCCGAGGCCGTGGCCCGAACACGAAGGCGCTGCTCATCGGCGCGGTCGCCGTGGTCGCCGCCGTCGTCATCGGCATCGGCGTCGCCATGCTCAGCAACGACTCGGGCGACGACAAGGGCGCGGAGGCCGGCGGCAAGCCGTCCGGCGACTCCCAGTCCGCGCAGCCCAGCGAGAAGCCGTCGAACTCGGCGTCCGCGAACCCGGTCGACCTGCCGAAGACCGACGCGAAGACGCTCAAGCTGGCCGGCGGCACGTCCACCGCGTCCGACGTGCAGGGCGCGAAGGCGGACGGCGGCGTGTACGTCGCGGGCTTCAACCAGGTCGGTGCGAGCCTGACCTGGACGGTCAACAACGTCCCGAAGGACGGCACGTACAAGCTGCACGTGGACTACGGGGTGCCCGGCAAGGACTCGGACGCCACGATCGACGTCAACGGCACGAAGCAGTCCCGCCCGCTGAACATGAAGAACTTCGCCGGCGCCAAGGAAGGCGACTGGGCGAAGGGCTGGACGAACACCTGGGCCATCGTCCAGCTCACCAAGGGGACGAACGCGATCACGATCTCCTGCGAGCAGGGCAACCAGTGCGACGCCAACTTCGACCGCATGTGGCTCACGCAGGGCTGATCCACGGCTGACCCCGGGCCGACCCGCTCGGGGCCGCCTACGCCGCGCCGACCTGCTCCGCGACCCTGATGCGGCCCACCAGGTCCTCGTACGTCGGGGCGTCGAACTCGCCCGCCACCGGGGACACCACCGTCGCCGCCGAGAGCGCTACCGCGCGGGCCAGGCGCTGCGGCCACGGCAGATGGTCGGCGTGGCCCGAGAGGAGTCCCGCGACCGCCGAGTCGCCGGCGCCCGTGGGGTTGCCGCGCAGACGGTCGGGGGCCGGGGCGCGCCACTCGCCCTCCGGGGTGAGGGCGCACAGCCCTTCCGCGCCGAGCGAGGCGACCACCGCGTGCGCGCCGCGCCGCCGCGCGTCCTTCATGGCCTGCAACGGCTCGTGGGAGCCGGTGAGTTCGGCCAACTCGTCCGCGTTCGGCTTCACCAGGTCGGGGCGGGCCGCGACGCCGCGGCGCAGCGGTTCGCCGCTGGTGTCGAGGAGGACGGGCACGGAGGCGGCCCGCGCGGCCCTGACGAGCGTCGCGTAGGCGCCGACCGGCACGCCCGGCGGCAGGCTGCCGCACAGCGCCACCGCCGAGGCCGACCGCAGCAGCTCCCCGTACGCCTCCTGGAAGGCCGTCCACTCGGCGGGGGTGATCGTCGGGCCCGGCTCGTTGAGCTGCGTCGTGTCGCCGCTCTGCGCGTCGACGACGGCGATCGTGCGGCGGGTCGCGCCGGAGACGGGGACCAGCGCGTCCGCGATCCGGGGCGTCTCCAGCAGCTGGTCCTGGAGCGTGCGGCCCGTCGCCCCGCCCACGAATCCCGTCACGGTCACCTCGTGACCGAGCGCGGCCAGCACGCGCGCCACGTTGAGCCCCTTGCCGCCGGGCCGCTCGGTGACCTCGGTGACGCGGTGCGTGGCGTGCGGGCGCAGGGACCGCACCCGGTACGTGATGTCGAGTGCGGTGTTCAGCGTGACCGTGAGGATCACAGGACCTCACCCCCCTTACGTACTTCCAGTAACGGGGCCTGATCATGCCAAAGTCGAGGCGGTTGGCCCAGACCGCGGGCCAACCGCCTTGTACGCGCGCGGAGTTACGGGCGCAGCAGCCACTCGCCCTTGCGGAGCACGCCCTTGACCTCGAACTCCGCGTCCAGGACCACCAGATCGGCGTCCTTGCCGGGCTCCAGGGAGCCCACCGTGTCGTACAGGCCCAGGAGTTGGGCCGGGTTCGCGGAGATCGCGCGGACGACGTCCTCGACGGGCAGCCGGTCGACCGTGACGGCCCGCTTGAACGCCCGGTCGAGGGTGAGCGTCGAGCCGGCGATGGAGCCGCCCTCGACGAGCCGCGCCACGCTGTCCTTCACCTCGACCTCCAGCGGGCCGAGCATGTAGCGCCCGTCGCCGAAGCCCGCGGCGTCCATCGCGTCGGTGATGAACGCGACGCGCTCGGCGCCCTTGTGATGGAACGCCAGCTCCAGGGCGGCCGGGTGCAGATGCGTGCCGTCGTTGATCAGCTCGACGGTGATCCGGTCGTCCTCCAGGAGCGCCGCGATGGGCCCCGGGTCGCGGTGGCCGAGCGGCGGCATCGCGTTGAACAGGTGCGTGGCGACGGTGGCGCCCGCGTCGATGGCCTCGACCGTCTGCTCGTACGAGGCGTCGGTGTGCCCGATCGCGGCGATCACGCCGTGCTCGGCGAGCAGCCGCACGGAGTCGATGCCGCCGGGCAGCTCGGTGGCCAGCGTCATCATGCGGGCCTGCCCGCGCGCGGCGTCGATCAGCTTGCGGACCTCGGCCGGGTCGGGGTCGCGAAGCAGCGTCTCGTCGTGGGCGCCCTTGCGGCACGGCGAGATGAACGGGCCCTCGAAGTGGATGCCCGCGATCTCCCCGTGCTCGGCCAGCTCGGAGAGCAGCCCGGCGCGCTGCACCAGGAAGTCCATGTCGCTGGTGACGAGGGACGGCACGATCGTCGTCGTGCCGTGCTGCTGGTGCGTGCGCACCCCCGTGAGGACCTCGTCGATGGCCCCGGAGGTGAAGGAGGCGCCACCGCCGCCGTGGTTGTGCATGTCGACGAAGCCGGGCACCACCCAGTGCCCTGTCAGGTCGACGGTCTCCGCGTCGGCGGGTGCGACCCCGACGAGCTTCCTGCCGTCGACGAGGACGCGCCCGTCGTCGACGATCCCGGTGGGCAGCACCACCTTGGCGCCGGTGAGCACCTTCGCTGTGGCCATCAGGCGGTTACCTCCGTGGTGTCGACAAGGGCATCGGCGAGCAGGTCCCAGGCGAGCAGACCCGCGCCCAGGCATCCGGCGCTGTCCCCGAGGACGGCCGGGACGATCGTGGGGAGCGCCTGGAAGGTGACACGCTCCGCGACGGCCGCACGCAGGGGTGTGAACAAGGTTTCCCCGGCCTCGGCGAGCCCGCCACCGATGATGAGCGTGCGCGGGTCCAGCAGAGTGAGCGCGAGCACCAGGCCGTCGGCGAGCGCGTCCACGGCGCTCCGCCAGACTTCTTCGGCCTTCGGGTCGCCCGCGTCGACGGCCTTCGCGCAGTCCGCGGCGGTCGCCTTCGCGTCGCCGCTCGCCTCCTGCCAGGCGAGGGTGACCGCGGAGGCGGAGGCGTAGCGCTCCAGGCAGCCGCGCTGGCCGCAGCCGCAGTCGATGCCGCCGGGACGGACCACGACGTGGCCGATCTCGCCCGCGGAGCCGTGCGCGCCGGGTTCGATGCGGCCCTCGATGCCGATGGCGCCCGCGATCCCGGTGCCCAGCGGCATGAACAGGAACCGGTCTGCGTCCTTGCCCGCCCCCAGCCGCCCCTCGCCGAGCCCGCCGGTGCGCACGTCGTGGCCGAGCGCCACGGGGATGCCGCCGAGCCGCTCGCTGAGGAGTTCCCGCATGGGTACGTCGCGCCAGCCGAGGTTGGCCGCGAACAGCGCGACCCCGTTCGTCTCGTCGACGACGCCGGGCACCGCGACACCGGCCGCGCGGGCGGGCTCGCCGAGGTGCCGCTCGCCGTACGCCCGCAGTTCGGCGGCGAAGTCGAGGATGGACTCCACGACCGCGTCGGCGCCGCGCTCGCGCCGGGTCGGACGGCGAGCCTGGTGCAGCAGTGTGCCGTCGGCCCCGACCAGGGCGGCCTTCATCCCGGTGCCGCCCACGTCCAGGGCGATGACATGTTTCACGGGGGACAGTCTCGCGCGTCCACCCTTGAGAGGTCTAGTCCAGTCCCCGTCCGTTTCCGGTCCGGCGCCCATGTGGTGTAGACCTTCTGAGGACCATGGGAGAGGCCTGTGGCGTGAAGGACAAGGGTGGAGTGCGGCAGTGCGCAAGGGGAGGACGACTCTGACCGTGGCGGCCGCGCTCGGGGTGGTGGCCGCGTCGTCGCTGCTCACGGCCTGCGGAAGCGGTGACTCGGACGACGCCGTCACGCTGCGGCTTGTCGCGGCCGACTACGGCGACTCCAAGGCCAACACCTCCCAGAAGTACTGGGACGACGTCAGCGCCGCCTTCCACAAGCAGCACCCGAACATCAAGGTCGACGTCGACGTCTACTCCTGGGACGTCGTCGACCAGAAGGTCAAGGACATGGTCGCCGCGGGCAAGGCGCCCGACATGGCGCAGATCGGCGCCTACGCCGACTACGCCGCGGCGGGCAAGCTCTACCCCGTCGACAAGCTGCTCTCCGTGCCGGTCCAGGCCGACTTCGTGGGCCAGATGAGCCAGGCGGGCGAGATCAACGGCGCCCAGTACGGCATGCCGTTCGCCGCCTCCACGCGCCGCCTCTTCTACAACAAGAAGCTCTTCGACGAGGCCGGCATCACGCCCCCGAAGACCTGGTCGGACCTCGTCTCCGACGCCAAGGCCCTCAAGGCGCAGGGCGTGCGCTACCCGTTCGCGCTGCCGCTCGGCAGCGAGGAGGCGCAGGCCGAGACGCTGATCTGGATGCTCAGCAACGGCGGCGGCTACACCGACAACGTCGGCTCCTACGCCCTCGACGACGAGAAGAACGTCGAGGCCCTGTCCTGGCTCAAGGACGACCTCGTCACCAAGGGCCTCACCGGACCCACCGAGCCCGGCGACCTCAACCGCACGCCCGCCTTCCAGGCCTTCGCCAAGGGGCAGGTCGGCATGCTCTCCGGCCACCCCACGCTGATGAACATGGCGAAGGCCAAGGGCGTCGACTACGGCGACGTGGCGATCCCCGGCCCCGACGGCACGCCCAAGTCGACGATGGGCGTCACCGACTGGATGATGGCGTTCAAGCAGGGCGGCCACCCCAAGGAGACCGGCGCGTTCCTGAACTTCGTCTACGACAAGAAGAACGTCCTCGACTTCTCCCGCACGTACACCGTCGCGCCGGTCACGGTCTCCGCGTCCGACGCGATGACGTCCTCGCCGAAGGACAAGGCGCTGCGGCCCTTCATCGACGAACTCGCGGGCGCCACCTACTACCCGGCGAACAAGACGTCCTGGCCCGAGGTCAGCGCCGAGATCAAGAAGCAGATCGGCTCCACCGTCACCCGGCAGGGCAGCGCGGCGGGAACGCTGGGCGCGATCCAGAACGACGCGGCGGCCGCGGAATCCGCCGAGTAGCGTGGCCGGTATGGAGCCTCTCGGTGACCGCGAGCGCGCGGTGCTCACGTTCGAGGGCCGGAGCTGGCCCTCGCCGGGGGCCAAGGAGCGGGCGATCCGCGAGGACCTCGACCTCGCGCCGGTCCGCTACTACCAGCTCCTGAACGCGCTCCTGGACGACCCGCGGGCCCTGGAGTTCGCCCCGGTGACGGTGAACCGCCTACGCCGCGTCCGGGACGCCCGGCGCGCCGAGCGCTAGCCCGACCCTGGGGCTCCGCCCCGGACCCCGCTGCTCAATCGCCGCAGGGGCTTGAAACAGCAAGCCCCGCCGAGGGGAACCCATCGAGCCCCGCCGGCGGTGGATCTTTCAAGCCCCGCCGTCGATTGAGGCGCGGGGGCCGGGGCGGAGCCCCGGGAGCGCGACCCCGGCTATCGTCAACGGCATGGCCCGCCATGAGTACGCCCCCCGGACGACCGCAGGACGCGATGGCCTGGACGCCCTCCTGGCCCACCCGCGGAGCGCGGTCGTCGCCCTCGACTTCGACGGCACGCTCGCCCCCATCGTCCCGGACCCCGACCAGGCCCGCGCCCACCCCGACGTCGTCCCGGCCCTCGCCGCCCTCGCCCCGAAGGTCGCCGCGATCGCCGTGATCACCGGCCGCCCGGCGGGCGTCGCGGTCCGCCACGGCGGATTCGCCGGCGTCCCCGGACTCGAACACCTCGTCGTCCTCGGCCACTACGGCGCCGAACGCTGGGACGCCGTCACCGGAACGGTCAGTGCCCCCGCCCCGCACCCCGGCGTCGCCGCCGTCCGCTCCGAACTCCCCGGCATCCTCGCCGAAGCGAACCTCTGGCACGACACGTACATCGAGGAGAAGGGCCGCGCCGTCGCGGTCCACACGCGCCGCGCGAGCGACCCGGAGGCGGCCTTCGACACCCTCCGCGCACCCCTGGCGGAGCTCGCCGCCCGGCACGGCCTGATCGTGGAACCGGGCCGCATGGTCCTCGAGCTGCGCCCGCCGGGCGTCGACAAGGGCGTGGCGCTCACCGAGTACGTACGGGAGGTCGGCGCCCGGTCCGTGCTGTACGCGGGCGACGACCTCGGCGACCTCCCGGCCTTCGCCGCGGTGGAGAAGCTGCGCTCGGACGGCGTGCCCGGCCTGCTGGTCGCGGCGGACACCGTCGTACCGGAACTCGCCGAGCGGGCCGACCTGACGGTGGCGGGCCCCGAGGAGCTCGCCGGCTTCCTGTCAGCCCTGGCGCAGCGCCTCTAGCTGCTCGATGAACCAGGCCCCCGGCGGCAGCGCCGTCGCCGCGGCGGCCAGCCGCTTCGTGCGCTCGGCGCGCTCGTCCTTCGGCATGGCGAGCGCGTCGGCGAGCGCCCGCGCGGTGCCGCCCACGTCGTAGGGGTTCACGGTCAGCGCGTCCTCGGCCAGCTCCTCGTACGCCCCTGCCTCCCGCGACAGCACCAGCGCGCACCCGTCGTCGGAGACCACGGGAACCTCCTTGGCGACGAGGTTCATGCCGTCGCGGATCGGGTTCACCAGGGCCACGTCGGCAATCCGGTACGCGGCGAGCGAGCGCGCGAAGTCGTCCTTCACGTGCAGCACGACCGGCGTCCAATCCTCCGTGCCGAAGCGGGAGTTGATGGACTCCGCGACCCGCGCCACCTCGTCCGTGTAGTCCCGGTACACGGCGAGGTCCTGTCGCGACGGATAGGCGAACGCGACGTGCACGACCCGCTCCCGCCACTCGGGCCGCTCGTCGAGGAGCAGCTCGTAGGCCCGCAGCCCGCGCACGATGTTCTTCGACAGCTCGGTGCGGTCCACCCGCACGATCACCTTGCGGTCCTCGCCGATCTGCGCGCGCAGCGCCGCGAGCCGCTCGTCGACGTCGTCCCTGTGGGCCCGCTCGCGCAGGAAGTCCGCGTCGGCGCCGAGCCCGTGCACCCCGATCCGGGTGCCGGACGTGCCGCCCACGAGATGCGTACAGCAGTCGGTGAAGGCGTCCGCCCAGCGCCGCGTCAGGAACGCACAGCGGTCGGCGCCGAGCATGCCCTTGAGGACCTGCTCGGCGATGTCGTCGGGCAGCATCCGGAAGTAGTCGACGGGCGCCCACGGCGTGTGCGAGAAGTGGCCGATCCGCAGGTCGTCGCGCAGCTCCCGCAGCATCCCGGGCACCAGCGTCAGGTGGTAGTCCTGCACGACGACGGTCGCGCCCGGCGCCGCCTCCTCGGCGAGCGCCTCGGCGAAGGCCCGGTTGTACGCCTCGTAGGACGCCCACTGTCGGCGGAACTCCGGGCCGAACGACGGTTCGAGAGGCGTCTGGTACAGCATGTGGTGCACGAACCACAGGACCGAGTTCGCGATCCCGTTGTACGCGTCCGTGTGCACGTCCGGCGCGATGTCGAGCATCCGCACGCCGGGCTCGGTGACGCCGCGGCGCACCGCCTCCCTGTCGCCCTCGCTCAGCGCCGAGCACACCCACAGCTTGTCCTCGACGACGCTGAGCGCCGACACCAGACCGCCACCGCCGCGCTTCGCCTCGATGTCCCCCGCGTCGTCGACGACGTACGAGACGGGGCCGCGGTTGGACGCGACGAGAACCTCAGCAGCACCATGCGTCGTGGATCCCATACGGGCACGCTAGCCCGGCCGGGAAACGTTCAAACGTGCGGTGCTCATGCCACGCGGCGCTCCGCGTACTCCTCGATCTCGATCATCGGCGGGCGCTCCTCCGTGTCGACCGCGTGCACCCGCGGCTCGAAGCCGCCCTCGCCGCGCTCGAACTGCGTGAGCACCGGCCGCACGAGGTGCCCGCGCGCGAGCCGCAGCTGGGCCGTGCGGTAGATCGCCGCCGCCATCCGGCCGAGCGCCTGCCCGTCCTGGTGCCGGTGCTTGCGCACCCCGACGTCGACCTGGGCGAGACCGTCGAGGCCCACGGTGTGCAGCGCGTCCACGAGCAGCCCCAGCTCCACGCCGTACCCCACGGGGAACGGCAGCCGTTCGAGGAGCGAGCGCCGGGCCGCGTACTCGCCGCCCAACGGCTGCACGAATCCGGCCAGCCGCGGCCAGTGCAGATTGAGGATCGGGCGGGCCATCAGCTCGGTCACCCGGCCGCCCTGCCCCGCGGCCCCCGCCAGCGGACGGTCGTACATCGCCTTCACGAAGTGCACGCTCGGCTCGGTGAGCAGCGGGCCGACGATCCCGGAGACGAAGTCCGGCGAGAACTCCTTCAGGTCGGCGTCGACGAAGCACACGATGTCGCCCGACGTGACGAACAGCGAGCGCCACAGCACCTCGCCCTTGCCGGGGCCCGCCGCGATCCTCGGCAGCACCGTGTCCCGGTGCACGACGCGCGCCCCGGCCGCCGCCGCGACCTCCGACGTGCGGTCGGTGGACCCGGAGTCGATCACCACGAGTTCGTCGACGAGCGGCACCGCCTCCGTCATCAGCGAGCCGCGTATCGCGGAGACGATCTCCCCGACCGTCTCCTCCTCGTCGAGCGCGGGCAGGACGACGCTCACGGTCTGGCCCGACGCGTGCTTGGCGGCGATCACCCGGTGCAAGGGATGATCCGCCACCGACCAGGAGCGCCTGTTCAGCCAGCGCTCGACCTCTTCCAGCACGGTCTGGGTTCCTTCCCTAAGGATCCGCATGTGATCCATCTCGCGGTTCGGACGACTATCTCAAGGGTCCGGGCCTTCGGTTACAGTCTTGAACAAGGCCGATGACCGCCGCATGTCGGGGGTGGTCGACCGTTCCACAAACGAATGCACACAATCGAATACCGCTCATCCAGAGGGGCAGAGGGATACGGCCCGTTGAAGCCCCGGCAACCCTCCAGCCGGTCTCGTCCGCACATCGCAGTGCGCCCGCGAGGCTCCCGGCTAGTGAAGGTGCCAAATCCGTCTCGCGGCGAGATGCGTCGCGAGGAAGATGAGGAGAAAGGGCCTCGCCTCTCATGGCTGTACAGACTGTCGCCACCGAAACGACCGCCAAGACCGTTGATCTCGGTCCTGCCTCCGGCCTTTCCTGCCGGGAGTGCGGCGCCGTCGTCCCGCTCGGCCCCGTCTTCGCCTGCGTCGAGTGTTTCGGACCGCTCGAAGTCGCCTACGACCTGCCCGACGGCGACCCCGAGGCGCTCCGCAAGCAGATCGAGGCCGGCCCCGCCAACATCTGGCGCTACGCCCCGCTCCTCCCCGTCCCGGCCGACGTCGCCGAGAAGCCGAACCTGAACCCCGGCTGGACCAAGCTCGTCAAGGCCGACAACCTCGGCCGTGAACTGGGCGTCGCCGAGGGCAAGTTGTTCGTCAAGGACGACTCCGGCAACCCCACGCACTCCTTCAAGGACCGCGTCGTCGCGCAGGCCATCGAGGCCGCCCGCGCCTTCGGCTTCACCACCCTCTCCTGCTCCTCCACCGGCAACCTGGCCGGCGCCGTCGGCGCCGCGGCCGCCCGCGCCGGCTTCCGCTCCTGCGTGTTCATCCCGCACGACCTGGAGCAGGGCAAGGTCGTCATGGCCGGTGTCTACGGCGGTGACCTCGTCGCCATCGAGGGCAACTACGACGATGTGAACCGCTTCTGCTCCGAGCTCATCGGCGACCCGCTGGGCGAGGGCTGGGGCTTCGTGAACGTGAACCTGCGCCCGTACTACGGCGAGGGTTCCAAGACGCTCGCGTACGAGATCTGCGAGCAGCTCGGCTGGCAGCTGCCCGACCAGCTGGTCATCCCGATCGCGTCCGGCTCCCAGTTCACGAAGATCGACAAGGGTCTGAAGGAGCTGATCAAGCTGGGCCTCGTCGAGGACAAGCCCTACAAGCTCTTCGGCGCCCAGGCCGAGGGCTGCTCGCCGGTCTCCGTCGCGTACAAGGGCGGCCACGACGTCGTCCGCCCGCAGAAGCCGGACACCATCGCCAAGTCCCTCGCCATCGGCAACCCGGCCGACGGCCCGTACGTCCTCGACATCGCCCGCCGCACCGGCGGCGCCGTGGAGGACGTGAACGACGAGCAGGTCGTCGAGGCGATCAAGCTGCTCGCGCGCACGGAGGGCATCTTCGCGGAGACCGCGGGCGGTGTGACGCTCGGCGTCACGAAGAAGCTCATCGAGGCGGGCCAGATCGACCCCTCGCTCACCACCGTCGTCCTGAACACCGGTGACGGGCTCAAGACGCTCGACGCGGTCGCCGATTCCTCTCAGGCCACCGCCACCATCCGGCCGAGCCTGGACGCGTTCCGCGACGCCGGTCTCGCCGCCGACCACTGAGCCCGGCCCGCCACTGAGCCCACCGACTTCGCAGCAACGGGAGTTCCCAGCATGAGCGTCAACGTCCGCATCCCCACCATCCTGCGCACCTACACCGGCGGCCAGGCCGAGGTCCCCGCCGAGGGCGCCACCCTCGCCGACGTCATCGCCGACCTCGAGAAGAACCACACCGGCATCGCCGCCCGCGTCCTCGACGACCAGGGCAAGCTGCGTCGCTTCGTCAACGTGTACGTGAACGACGACGACGTCCGCTTCGAGCAGGGCCTGGAGACGGCCACGCCCGACGGCGCGGGCGTCTCGATCATCCCCGCCGTCGCCGGCGGCTGATCGATTACCCACTGTCGTCTGAATTGCCCCCTCCGCGAGAGAAGCGGAGGGGGCAATTCTGCATGGTTGAGCGCGGTACAGTTGGGGAAGCTGCTGCGATTTCACGAACGGTGCATGACGGGCGCATATGAGTTCTCGCCCGCGGCCCGACAAGAAGCAGCCAAAGTGCCCTGCCCTTTCGGGTCCTTTACGGCATTTGTGCGGCCCGAGTTGCCCTGAGAACCGGTGAGTTGCCCCGGTTTCCCCGATCTGGCGTGCCCAGAATTCTCGTCCGATTGACCTGTTGCAGACGGCAGTTGGGCAGATACATTCAGCCGCGGTCGACGCGTTCCGGCGCACACCCCCAACCAATGGGGGGTGAGGTCTGACCCGGGTCCGCGAAGTGCGGTCCTGTGCAAGGGCCAGTAATAGGGGAGTTAGGCATGGCTCAGGGCACCGTCAAGTGGTTCAACGCGGAGAAGGGGTACGGCTTCATCGCGGTCGACGGTGGTGCGGATGTTTTCGTCCACTACAGCGCGATTCAGATGGACGGCTACCGCACCCTCGAAGAGGGTCAGCGGGTCGAGTTCGAGATCTCGCAGGGCCAGAAGGGGCCGCAGGCCGACATGGTCCGCGTGGCCGCCGGCTGAACGCGCGCGTCAGACTGCAAGCTTGCACGTCGCACGTCATGGAGGGCTCGTCTCCCGGTTCACCGGGGGCGGGCCCTTCGTGCTGCCCGGGACGTGCGCGTTCAGGGGAGCACCTTGCACTCGAAGGGGTCGAGTGCTAATCATTGGGCTTAGCACTCTCCGAGTGAGAGTGACAAAACTTGGATCGGGTCGGTGAGGTCCGCAGGCCGGGTGGTGCAAGGAGCCACAAGGTGTGCAGGCCGTCCGTCGCGGGCACCAGCACGGTCCTTTTGCGTTTCCACCCCGTCCGGGAGGACCACTTCACATGGCCAAGATCATCGCGTTCGACGAGGAGGCACGGCGCGGCCTCGAGCGCGGCATGAACCAGCTCGCCGACGCCGTCAAGGTGACCCTGGGCCCCAAGGGTCGCAACGTCGTCCTCGAGAAGAAGTGGGGCGCCCCCACGATCACCAACGATGGTGTGTCCATCGCCAAGGAGATCGAGCTCGAGGACCCGTACGAGAAGATCGGCGCCGAGCTGGTCAAGGAGGTCGCGAAGAAGACGGACGACGTCGCCGGTGACGGCACGACGACCGCGACCGTCCTGGCCCAGGCCCTGGTCCGCGAGGGCCTGCGCAACGTCGCCGCCGGCGCCAACCCGATGGCCCTGAAGCGCGGCATCGAGCGCGCCACCGAGGCCGTCTCCGCCGCCCTTCTCGAGCAGGCCAAGGAGGTGGAGACCAAGGAGCAGATCGCCTCCACCGCCTCCATCTCGGCCGCCGACACCCAGATCGGCGAGCTCATCGCCGAGGCCATGGACAAGGTCGGCAAGGAAGGCGTCATCACCGTCGAGGAGTCCCAGACCTTCGGTCTGGAGCTGGAGCTCACCGAGGGTATGCGCTTCGACAAGGGCTACATCTCGGCGTACTTCGCCACCGACATGGAGCGTATGGAGGCCTCGCTCGAGGACCCGTACATCCTGATCGTCAACTCGAAGATCGGCAACGTGAAGGACCTCCTTCCGCTGCTCGAGAAGGTCATGCAGTCCGGCAAGCCGCTGCTGATCATCGCCGAGGACGTCGAGGGCGAGGCCCTGTCGACCCTGGTCGTCAACAAGATCCGTGGCACCTTCAAGTCCGTCGCCGTCAAGGCCCCGGGCTTCGGTGACCGCCGCAAGGCCATGCTCGGCGACATCGCCATCCTCACGGGCGGCACCGTCATCTCCGAGGAGGTCGGCCTCAAGCTGGAGAACGCCGGTCTCGACCTGCTCGGCCGCGCCCGCAAGGTCGTCATCACCAAGGACGAGACGACCATCGTCGACGGCGCCGGTGACAGCGACCAGGTCCAGGGTCGCGTCAACCAGATCCGTGCCGAGATCGAGAACAGCGACTCGGACTACGACCGCGAGAAGCTCCAGGAGCGCCTCGCCAAGCTCGCCGGCGGCGTGGCCGTCATCAAGGCGGGCGCGGCCACCGAGGTCGAGCTCAAGGAGCGCAAGCACCGCATCGAGGACGCCGTCCGCAACGCGAAGGCGGCCGTCGAAGAGGGCATCGTCGCCGGTGGTGGCGTGGCCCTCCTCCAGGCCTCCGCGGTCTTCGAGAAGCTCGAGCTCGAGGGTGACGAGGCGACCGGCGCCAACGCCGTGAAGCTCGCCCTGGAGGCCCCGCTCAAGCAGATCGCCGTCAACGGTGGTCTCGAGGGTGGCGTCGTCGTGGAGAAGGTGCGCAACCTGACCGTCGGTCACGGTCTGAACGCCGCCACGGGCGACTACGTCGACATGATCGCCGAGGGCATCATCGACCCGGCGAAGGTGACGCGCTCCGCGCTGCAGAACGCCGCCTCCATCGCCGCGCTGTTCCTCACCACCGAGGCCGTCATCGCCGACAAGCCGGAGAAGGCCGCCGCGGCCGCTCCGGGCGGCATGCCGGGCGGTGACATGGACTTCTGAGCCGGTAACGGTTCAGCCCGTCCGTAGCAGAGGGCGGCCCCGACTCTTCGCCGAGTCGGGGCCGCCCTTGTGCGTTATGCCGCGTTCTCCTGGAAGGACTTCCAGGTGTCGCGCCCCGCGCGCCCCGCGCTGGTGGCGGCGGCCTGCGCCTGGTGGAAGGCGCGGGTGGCGAGTTCGGACGGTGGGGTGTCCCACGTTCCGGTCCAGCTGCGGCCCGCGCGGGCCAGCTCGTAGACGAGGACGCCCGCACCGGCCATCGCCGTGAGCGTGCCGACCCCCGTGAGCACGGCGCCCGCCGTCAGCAGGCGCCGGTCCGGGCGGAACTCGGTCCAGGAGATCTTCGAAAAGGTGCTGTCAGCCATGCGCTCAGGATGCGGGAGGCCGAGGCCCCCCGCATGCCGAGCGACGGCCTGGGGTGACGTCACCGCTTCGGGCCGTCCGAGAGCTTGAGCCAGACGACGCCGCCGATGATCAGGGCGAGCCAGAGGCCCTTGGCCGGGGTGAGCGTCTCGTCGAAGAAGACAGGGCCGAGCAGCGCCGCGCCGACGGCGCCGATGCCGGCCCACACGGCGTATCCGATACCGACGTCGATGGTGCGCAGGGCCAGGCTCAGGGCGAAGAGCGTCAGCAGGAAGAAGGCGACGGCGACGAGCGACCAGGACAGCACCGTGAAGCCCTGGCTGCCGCCCACGGCCAGGGCGTAGGCGATCTCGAAGGCCCCGGCGAGCAGCAGCACCGGCCAGGCGCGGGCGCGGTCCCCGCGCGTGGTGGCCTCGGCGGACGTGTCGGCGGAGGCGGTGGCAGTGGTGGCGGCGGTGGTGGACATGAGGGTTCCTTTCGCGGGGTGTTCTCGTGTTTGCGCGGATCGTGTTTTCGCAGGTCGACGGGTGCGCGGGCGGTCAGGCCGCGCCGCTGAGCTGGAGGCCGACGACTCCGACGATGACGGCGGCGATGCCGAGGAACTTGCGCCAGTCGAGGCGCTGCCCGAACAGGAGCGCGCCGAGGACGACGATTCCGACACCGGCGGACGCGGTCCAGATCGCGTAGCCGACACCGACCTCGAAGGTCAGCAGGGCCTGGCTGAGGAGGTAGGTGGCGATGCCGCCGCTGAGCAGCGTGGCGATGGTCCAGCCGGGGCGGGTGAAGCCCTGGGCGCGGCCGGCGGTGAGGGCGACGGTGATCTCGAAGACGACGGCGAGGGAGAGGTGGAGCCAGTGCATGACGGTGTCCTTGGGTGACGTAAGTGCGGGTGGTTACGCGAGGAGGGAGAGCGCCCGGCGGATCGCGTCCTCGGTGGCGACGCCGTCGATGCGGTGGCTGCCGATGACGATCGTGGGGACGACGGTGAGGTTCATCCGGGCCGACTCGGCCAGCTCACGCCGGTGCTCGGCGGCGTACTCCGGCTCGTCGAGGGCCGCGGCGTAGGCGACCGGGTCGAGTCCTGACTCCTCGGCGAGACGGGCCAGGACCGCCCGGTCCCCGATGTCGAGGTCCTCGCGGAAGTAGGCCGTCAGTACGCGCCGGTGGTAGGCCCGGGACCGCCCGTGCCGGGCCGCGTACCGGGCGCCGCGGAACGCCGAATCGGTGCGGGGCGGCGGCGACACGGTCGGCAGCCGGATCGGCACCCGGTGGTGGCGTGCCATCGGGTACACGGCGTGCTGCCAGATCTCCGGCGGCTGCGGCGGCCCGTGGCTCAACTCGTGGGCGTGGTGGACGACGTCGACGTCGGTGCGGCCGGTGATCGCGCGCTCGACCAGTTCGTCGGCGATCAGGCAGAACGGGCAGACGTAGTCCGACCAGAGGTGGAGCTGAATTCGGCTGCGAGCGGTCACTGCGATCTCCGGTTCCTCGGTGCACTCCGGTGAGTGCGACACGGAGATCGTGTAACTTCACGCCGGTGTCAACTTCAAGGAACGGGCGTCGGCGAGCAGTTCACAACCGCTTCAGGAGGTAGGTCTCATGCGCATCGGTGAGCTGGCGGCTGCCAGCGGCGTCAGTACGCGGTCCCTGCGGTACTACGAGCAGCACGGGCTGATCCGGTCCGAGCGCACGCCCGGTGGCTGGCGCGACTTCGACGCGTCCATGGTCGAGCGGGTCGTCATGATCCAGCACCTGTTCGCGGCGGGTCTCGGCAGCTCCACCATCGACGAGGTGCTGCCGTGCATGGAGGCGCCGATCGAGGAGCGCAACGGCGTCATGGAGCGGCTGTTCGCCGAGCAGGCCGAGCGTCTCGAGGCGAAGCGGCGCGACGTCGAGCGCGAGTTGGACACCTTGCAGGCGCTGCGCGCCGAGACGGCCCTGCCCGGCGCCAAGGTCTGACACGCGACCGGGCCCCACGGAACGCAGTCCGTGGGGCCCGGGTGTTTCGGGGGAGTGCCGGCGGGGTCAGATCTTCGCCGGTTCCCTCGGTTCGGGGTCGGAGCCCGGAGACGCGGGCGCCGGCTGGGCCTCCGCGTGGGCCGCGGGGGACTCGCCCGCGTCGACGTCCTGGTTGAACTCGACGAGCATGTCCTGCGTGAAGCCGAAGTAGTACGTGGCGAGGAACCCGACGACGTAGCCGACGAGCAGGCCGCCGAGGTAGATCGCGCAGGTCAGGCCCAGCCCCTTGTTGCCGTCGAGGAGCGGGAACAGCGCCCAGCCGGACGGGCCGATGGCCGTGGAGCCGACCTGGTAGCCGAGCATCGAGAAGACGCCGATGAACGCGCCGCCCGCCGCTCCGCCGACGCACGCCGTGATGAAGGGGCGGCCCAGCGGCAGCGAGACACCGTAGATGAGGGGCTCGCCGACGCCCAGGAAGCCCGCGGGGAGCGCCGACTTGATGGTCTTGCGGATCGACGTGTTGTGCTTGAGCTTCTTGAAGACGGCGATCGCCGCGCCGACCTGGCCCGCGCCCGCCATCGCGAGGATGGGCAGCAGGACCGTGTAGCCCTGCTGCTCGATGAGCGTGGTGTGGATCGGGATCAGGGCCTGGTGCAGGCCCAGCATGACCAGCGGCAGGAAGAGGCCGCCGAGGACCGCGCCCGCGAAGACGCCGGTGTTCTCCAGGAGCCAGTTGGCGCCCGTGCCGATGGCGGTGGAGACCTCGCCCGCCACGAACATCAGGCCGAAGATCGTGACCAGGCCCGAGATCAGGATCGTGAGCGTGGGCGTGACCAGCACGTCCAGCGACTCGGGCACCCACTTGCGGCACCACTTCTCGACGTAGACCGCGAGCACGGCCGCGCCGAGCGCGCCCAGCACACCGCCCTGGCCGGGGGCCAGCTTGTGCCCGAACGCCGAGATGTCGGCGACGCCCGGGTAGACGATGATCGCCGCGACGGCGCCGCCGATGATCGGCGTACCGCCGAACTCCTTGGCGGTGTTGTAGCCGACGAACACCGCGATCAGCGCCATGAAGCCGGAGGCGATCGCGCCGAGCGCCGGGGTGACCGCGGGCAGCCAGCCCAGGTTGATCATCAGGCCGTTGATGCCGGCGATGATGCCGCAGCCGATCAGGGCCGGGATCAGCGGCACGAAGATGTTGGCGATCCTGCGCAGGAAGAGCTTGAACGGGGTGGCGTTCTTCGCCTTCTGCTGCGCCTTGATCGCGGCGCCCTGGGCGGCGAGGTCGTCGGCGCTGTGCCCGGCGGAACCGCCCGCGGGCGCGGGCTCGGGCGCCGGGGCGGCGGCCCTGCCCTCCTCGACCAGGGTCTCGAACTCGGGCGTGACCCGGGCGACCTTCCCCGGCCCGAGCACGATCTGGTACGTCTCGTCCTCGACGACGCCCATGACGTCGGGAAGCGCCTTGAGCGCCTCGTCCTGGACGAGCGAACGGTCCGCGAGGCCCAGCCGGAGCCGGGTCATGCAGTGGACGACAGAGGTGACGTTCGCTGCGCCGCCGACGAGCGGGAGGATCGCGGCGGCGACGGCGCGGTTCTTGTTCTCGGCGTTATCGGCCATGGTGCGTTGTGCCTTGCTGTGCGGGTGGTGCTCGGGGACGGGCGGGGGACTACCGGGTGGCGGCGGCCGCGAGCGCGGCGCGCAGATGGCCGTCGGACTCCGTGAGGAGGCGTTCGGCCGTGGGGCCGTCGACGTCGCCGAGGACGACGAGGATGGCGTTCTTGACCTCGCCGTCGGTCGCGGCGAGCGCGGCCTCGATGGCGGCGTCGTCGGCGCCGGTGGCGAGGGAGACGATGCGGCGGGAGCGGGCCCGCAGCTTCTCGTTGGAGGCACGCACGTCGACCATGAGGTTCCCGTACGTCTTGCCGAGCCGGATCATGGAGATCGTCGACAGCATGTTGAGCACGAGCTTCTGGGCCGTGCCCGCCTTCAGGCGGGTGGAGCCGGTGAGCAGCTCGGGTCCCACGACGACCTCGATGCCGTGGTCCGCGGCGGCGGCCAGAGCGCTGTCCGCGTTGCAGGACAGGCCGACGGTGAGCGCGCCGTAGCGGGCGCGGGCGTGCTCGACGGCGCCGATCGCGTACGGGGTGCGGCCCGAGGCGGAGATGCCGACGACGATGTCGTTCTCGGTGAGGTCGATGCCGTCCAGGTCGGCGGCGGCCAGCTCCTCGGAGTCCTCGGCGCCCTCGACGGCCTTGACCATGGCGTCGGGGCCGCCCGCGATCAGGCCGACGACCTGGCCGTCCCAGGTGTTGAAGGTGGGCGGGCACTCGGAGGCGTCGAGCACGCCCATCCGGCCCGCGGTGCCCGCGCCCGCGTAGATCAGGCGGCCGCCGCGGGCCATGCGGTCGGCGATGCCGTCGATGGCGGCGGCGATCCGGGGGAGCTGGGCGGCGACGGCGGTCGGCACGGTGGCGTCCTCGCCGTTCATCAGCTTGGCGATCTCCAGCGTGGGCAGCTGGTCGATCTCGGCGAGCTCGGGCCGGAACGCCTCCGTCGTGAGGGTGTCGAGCTGGGCGCGGAGGTCGGCGTAGGTGGAGTCGGCGTCGGGGGTGGCGGTCATCGTCAGGCTGCGGCTCTCTGTGTGTGGCGGGAGGTTCTGTTGCGCCGGGGCGGGGTTGCGGTCACGGGGCGCTGCCCCGGACCCCGCGCCTCAATCGCCGGCGAGGCTTGATTCGTCGAGACTTCCGCGTCCCGGGCGCCTGTGTGCTCCCATCGGCGGCGGGTGCCGTCGGATCAAGCGCCGCTTTCGGACGAGAGCCTGCGGGGTCCGGGGCGGAACCCGTGGCGTCGGGAACGGGGCGGCCGGAGTCATGAGCGGCTCCCCCGCGGAGCGGGCTGGTGGCGGTGGGCCAGGGCCTCGTAGGACGCGGCCAGCGCCGGCGCGGCCGACTCGTACGTGCGTTGCGCGATGCCCACGAACAGGCAGTCCACGACCAGGAGCTGGCTGGTCCGCGAGGACATCGCCGCGGGCCGCAGCTCGCTCTCGCGGGCGATGGACGTCGTGAGTATGTGGTCGGCGTACTGGGACACCGGGCTCCCGGGCCGCCCGGTGATCGCGATCGTCGTGGCGCCCCGCTCGAAGGCGACGCGCAGCGGTTCGATCACGTCGCCGGTCGTGCCGGAGTGCGTGATGGCGACGGCGACGTCCCCGGCGCGCAGCGTCACCGCGTTCGTGACGGCCAGGTGCGGATCGGAGTGCGCGTACGCGTGCCGCCCGATGCGCAGCAGCTTCTGCGCGAGGTCCTGGGCGACGAGCCCGGACGCCGCCATGCCGTAGATCTCGACGCGGCCCGCGCCCGCCATCGCGGTCACGGCGGCGCCGAGCTGCGCGGTGTCGAGCCCCGCGGCGGTGTCGGCGAGGGTCTGCTGCTCGTCGTAGGCGAGCTTGGCGACGACGTCGGTCAGCGGGTCGTCGACGGCGATGTCCGCGGTGACGGCGGGCGCCCGGCCCGACTGCTGCTGGGCGGCGAGCCCGGCGAGCGCGAGGCGCAGGTCCCGGTAGCCGGGGTAGCCGAGGAGGCGGGCGGTGCGGACGACCGTGGCCTCGCTGGTGCCGGTGAGCTCGGCGAGTCCGGTGACGGTCAGGGCGGCGCAGCCGGCCGGGTCCCCGGCGACCGCCTCGGCGACCCGCTGCATGGACCGGGTCATGGACGGCGCGAGGGTGCGCACCTTGGCGGCGAGGGCCGCGGGTGCCGGGGGCGCGTCGCCTGCGAAACTTTCCTTCACGTCATTGCTCACGTATTGAAAGATATTTTCGGGGGCGGGCCCGGTCAAGGGTCGTTCGGCTCACACGTCATGGACGGAGGACCACCGGGCGCACAATTGGGGGTATGGACACCATCAGCCCCTTGGAGCAGGCCCTGCACGCCGCCCGCGCGCTCGTACTCGCGGATCTGAAGGCGGACGACGTGGCGGAGGCGGACATCGTCTCGCTCGTCGAGGAGTCGATCGTCTCGCGGCGCTGGTGGGTGGAGCAGTGGCCGGAAGGCGTGGAGTTCGTGACCGGACTCGTCGCCCAGGACGTCAAGGACGGGATCCTGGAGCGGCACGGCCGCTGGCCGCTCTGCCCGGTGTGCGGCCCCGACTCGGGCGCGCAGGCCCCGCACGCCCTCGACGTGGAGCCCGAGCTGGGCGCCGACCCGCACTGGGTGTGCTCGGAGGCGGGCGTCGTCGTCGCGCCGGTCGGGGGCCTCGGGTCGGTGTCGGGGTGACCGTCTACATCGATCCGCCGAACTGGCCGGGACACGACCGCATGTGGTCGCACCTGGTCAGCGACGTCTCGTACGAGGAGCTGCACGCGTTCGCCGAGCGGCTCGGCGTGCCGCCGCGCGCCTTCGAGCGCGACCACTACGACATCCCGTCGCACCGGTACGGGGACGCGGTGCGCGCGGGCGCCGTCGAGATCGGCTCGAAGGAACTGGTGCGCAGGCTCACGGAGGCGGGCCTGCGCAGGCCTAAAGGTCGACCCTGGTGAGGTCGGGGAGCGCCGCGGCGCCGGAACCCGTGACGACCTTCGAGGCCGTACGCCGGTGCAGCCGCAGCGACACCGCCGTCAGCGCCAGCGCGACGACCGTCATGGCGCCGCCGGCCCAGGCCGTGGCCGGGTAGCCGAGATCCGCGTCGATGACCGTGCCGCCGAGCCAGGGCCCGCCCGTGTTGCCCAGGTTGAACGCGGCGGTCGTGGTGGCGCCCGCCAGCGTGGGCGCCGCGCCCGCGACGTTGAACATCCGGGCGTTCAGGGCGGGCGCCGTGTAGAACGCCGAGAAGCCCAGCAGGAACGACAGCGCCACCGCCGCGACCGCGAAGTGGCCGAGCAGCGCGAGCGCCGCCAGGAAGACGGTCGAGGCCGTGATGCCGGTCAGCAGCACCCCGAAGAGGTGCGCGTCGGCGATCCGCCCGCCCAGCGTCGTGCCGACGAGCGCGCCGATGCCGAAGAGCGCGAGGACGGCGGGCACCCAGCCGTCGGGCAGGCCCGCGACATCCGTCAGGAGCGGCGACAGATAGCTGAACGCGCAGAACACGCCGCCCGCCGCGAGCGCGGTGACCGCGATGGAGAGCCACACCTGACGGTCCGCGTAGATGCTCAACTCCCGCCTCAGGCGCGGCTTCTCGTCCGGCAGCGGGATCCGCGGCACCAGCGTCACGATGCCCGCGAGGGCGATCGCCGACGCGGCGCCGACCGCCCAGAACGCGGAGCGCCAGCCGAGCCCCTCGCCGAGGAACGCGCCCGCGGGCACGCCCAGCACGTTCGCGATCGACAGGCCGCCGATCATCACGGCCATGGCGCGGGCCCGCTGGTTCACCGGCACCATCGCGATGGCGACGGCCGCGCCGACCGCCCAGAACCCGGCGCAGGCGAGCGCCGAGACGACACGGGACGCGAACAGGACCGCGTACGAAGGGGCGAGCGCGCCCGCGATCTGGCCGAGGCCGAACACGGTGATGAGCGAGATCAGGGTGGTGCGGCGCGGCAGCCGCAGCGTCGCCACGGCGAGCAGCGGGGCGCCCACCACCATGCCGATGGCGAAGGCCGAGATCAGCAGCCCGGCCTGCGGGATCGTGACATCCATGTCGTCGGCGACCGCGGGCAGCAGCCCGGAGAGCATGAACTCGCTGGTGCCGAGGGCGAAGACGCTGAGGCCGAGCATGTAGACGGCCAGGGGCATCCTGGCCGTCGTACGGGACTTGGGTGAGCGGAGCTCGGTGTCGGGGGAGTCTGGCGGGGACTGTGGGGACATGTAAGGAGCCAACCGGGGTGTCACGGGTGGCATTCCCGGGCGCGCGGGACGTGGCGCACTGTTCGTACGCCGTTCACACACGCCGCGAGCGGCGGTCAGGGAGCGAGCAGATCCAGCTCGGCGGTCAGGTTCTCGCGGGCCGCCGACTCCCAGTGCGCCCTGCCGTACGGGGTCCTGAACAGGCGCGGCAGATCGAGGAGTTGACGCAGCACCGCAGCCCGCCCCTCCCGGAACGCCTCCACCGGCACGAAGGCGTACTCCTCGCGGACGGCCTTCGTGTACGCCGCGTAGGCGGGCGCGGGGGACGCCAGGATCGCCAGGTCGGCGTCGCACAGCGCCTCGCCGTTGGTGTCGTCGTCCGACGGGTCGTGGCCGACGGTGAGGCGGACCAGACGGGCCACCTCGGCGACGGCGTCCGCCGCCAACCCGGCCTCCGCCAGGGCACGTTCGGCGAGGGCGGCGGAACGCTCCTCGTTCTCCGAACGGTCGGGCCGGTACACCGCGTCGTGGAACCACGCCGCCAGCCGCACCAGCTCCGGCTCCTCCGCGTGCTCCTCCAGTACGTCGATGTGGTCGAGCACCGCCGTCAGATGCGCGACCGTGTGGTACTTGCGCTGCGGCTCGGACCACCGGCCCAGCAGATTGTCGGCGTACGGATACGGGTCCACCCCCGCGTCCGCCGTCACCGCGCGCAGGGTCCTGGCCCAGCGCTCCCGCAGCTCATGGGTGGCCGTCTCGTCGTGGTGGTCCGTCATGGGGTCGACCCTAGGCCCTGTCGTCCCGGGCCCCGCGGCACCCTGCCCCGGAAAAACCGTTCGCTCCGGCAGGACGGTGTCCCGTACACTCGCCCGTCTTGCCCGCCTCCCCGCCCGAAGGACCGTGTCCGTGGTCTCCGGGCGGCCGGAGCGCCGCCGACCGGTCGGAAACCGGCCGGGACCGTCGTATGCGCGTACCCGGATTCGGAGGCAGCACCCCGTGAGCAGCACGTCACCGTCGTCGACCTCGGCACCGGCCGAAGCCTCGCCCCTCGACCGCGAGCGCGAGCACCTGGTCTCGTCCCGCGCCGCCCTGCGCGCCATGCGCGAGGACGCGCAGGCGCTCGACATCCGCGACGTCACCGCGAACTGGGTGAACGCCGAGGTGCTCCAGCGGCAGATCGACGAGCGGATCAAGGCGCTCGCCGACCTCAGCCACACCCCGCTGTTCTTCGGCCGCCTCGACTACCTGCACGCCCCCGGCGCCGAACAGGCCGAGGGCGCCGAGGGCGAGCAGTTCTACATCGGGCGGCGGCACGTGCACGACGCCGACGGCGACCCCATGGTCATCGACTGGCGCGCCCCCGTCTCCCAGCCCTTCTACCGGGCGTCCAAGAAGGACCCGATGGACGTCGCGCTGCGCCGCCGCTTCGGTTACACCGGCGGCGACCTCACCGCGTACGAGGACGAACACCTCACGGACCCCGCCGAGGCCGAGCAGACGAGCAAACTGCTCCAGCAGGAGATCGAACGGCCGCGCGTCGGCCCGATGCGGGACATCGTCGCGACCATCCAGCCCGAGCAGGACGAGATCGTCCGCAGCGGGCTCGCCGGATCGGTGTGCGTGCAGGGCGGCCCCGGCACCGGAAAGACGGCCGTCGGCCTGCACCGCGTCGCGTACCTCCTGTACGCGCACCGGGAGCGCCTCGCCCGCACCGGCACCCTCGTGATCGGGCCGAACGCCTCCTTCCTCCACTACATCGAGCAGGTGCTCCCGGCGCTCGGCGAACTCGAGGTCAAGCAGGCGACCGTCGACGACCTCGTGGCGCACGTGGAGGTGCGGGGCGTCGACGAGCCCGCCGCCGCCCTCGTGAAGGGCGACGCGCGGATGGCGGAGGTGCTGCGGCGGGCGCTGCGCTCGCACATCACGCTGCCGGGCGAGGGCGTCGTCGTGGTGCGCGGCTCCCGCCGCTGGCGCGTCCCTTCCTACGAACTGGAGGAGATCGTCCGCGAGTTGATGGCCCGCGACATGCGGTACGGGGCCGCGCGCGAGGCCCTGCCGCAGCGGATCGCGCACGCCGTGCTCGTCCAGATGGAGCGGGCGGGCGAGGCGCCCGACGACCGCGTGCAGAACGCGGTGGCGCGCAACACCGCCGTGAAGGCCCTGGTCAAGGAGGTGTGGCCGGCCGTCGACCCGGCGAAGCTGGTGCTGCGGCTGCTGTCCGACGCCGACTTCCTCGCCGAGCACGCGCAGGGCGTGCTGAGCGCGGACGAACAGAAGGCCGTGCTGTGGGTGAAGCCGGCGCGGAGCGTGAAGAGCGCCAAGTGGTCCCTTGCGGACGCGGTGCTGATCGACGAGGCGCTCGACCTGATCGAGCGGACGCACTCGCTCGGCCACGTGGTGCTCGACGAGGCGCAGGACCTGTCGCCCATGCAGTACCGGGCCGTCGGGCGGCGCGCGACGACGGGCTCGGTGACGGTCCTCGGAGACCTGGCGCAGGGGACGACGCCGTGGGCGACGCGGAGCTGGGACGAGGCGCTGTCCCACCTCGGGAAGCCGGACGCCGTGGTCGAGGAACTCACGGCGGGCTTCCGTGTCCCGACGGACGTCATCACGTACGCGTCCCGGCTGCTGCCGGACATCGCGCCGGGGCTCGCGCCGGTGGCGTCGGTGCGTGAGAACCCCGGGGCGTTCGAGGTGCGGGAGGTCTCCGGGGACGGGGACGTGGTGGCGGCCTGCGTCGAGTCGCTGCGGAACGAGGGCTCGGTCGGCCTGATCGCGGCGGACGAGCGGTGCGGGGCGCTCGCGGCGGAGCTCACGGAGGCGGGCCTCCCGTTCCTCGCGCCGGGCGAGGAGACGTCGGCGGCCACCCGCCTCACACTGGTCCCGGCGTCCCTGGCCAAGGGCCTCGAATACGACTACGTGGTCCTGGACGACCCCGCGACGATCGTCTCCGCGGAACCGGACCCGCGCACGGGCCTGCGCCGCCTGTACGTCTCGCTGACGCGAGCGGTCTCCGGCCTCCTGGTGACCCACACGTCCCCGCTGCCGCGGCAGTTGACGTAGGGCGGGGTGGGCGTGGGCCGTCCCTGGTGCGTGGCACGGGGCCGTGCCCGGGTGGGCGCTTGCCGTTCTGGTTGCGCGGCGTGGTGCTTTCGGGCTGGGCCGGGGTGGGTGTCGGCCGCGACGCGTGCGCGTCACGGCGGCCTGGCCCGGCTGCCCGCCTATCTCCCACCCTCCCGCCCCTTCCGGGGGCTTGGCCCCCGCGGGTTCGGGGCCCGTGCCAGGGTGGGGCTAGCCGTTGTTGTGACGCGGCACCGCTGATGCCGCCGCCGGGCCTGACACCTCGGTTGCGCGGCACCGTGGTCTGGCTAGGTTGCCCGCTTGTCTCCCGCCCTCCCGCCCCCTCCGGGGGCTCGGCCCCCGTGGGCCCGGGCCGGGGCCGGGGCCGGGGTGGGGCTCGCCGTTGTTGTGACGCGGCACCGCTGATGCCGCCGCTGGGCCTGACACCTCGGTTGCGCGGCACCGTGCTCTGGCTAGGTTGCCCGCCTGTCTCCCACCCGCCCGCCCACTCCGGGGGCTTGGCCCCGTGGGTTCGGGACCTGTGCCGGGGTGGGCTCGTCGTTGCCGTGACGGGGCATCGTTGACGACGTCGGGGCGGGCCGTCTTGTCCGGCCTGCTGCCTTGGGTCTCCCTGGACGGAGTCCGGGGGCACGTTGCCCGACGTGGGTGTCGTCGGCCGCAACGGGTGAGGAAGCCGTGCCGGGGACATGTCACCCACGGCAGCGTACCGGCGGAAGATCGCCCCAGTCGCGTGGGCGGGGGAGCCGAGGGGGACCGCGCCGGTGGTCGTCTGCCGGAGGCCGGGTGTCGGTGTCGGTGTCGGTGTCGGTGTCACGCACGGTCGGCCGCGTTGGTCGCGGTGTCCCGGGCCGGCGCCCCTGGGGGAGATTGGGCGGCGGAGCCGATGGGGCGGTGGAGGTAAGTGATTCGAGCCCCTGCGGCGATTGAGCAGCGTGGGCCGGGGCGGAGCCCCGAGGCGTCGGGGCGGGGGACCGGGACGCTTCGGTGAGGCGCAGCGCGTTACCGGAACCCCGGCGGACCGGGAGCCCCTGGAGGGGGCGGGTGGGCGGTCGCCCCGGCACGGGTGACTCGCCGCGACGACGGTGCCGTCGGACGACCCCCGCGGCACCGACCCCCGCAACGTAGAACCGCCCCGCCGCGCGGAAGCGTCAGGCGTCGACGGTCTCGCGCCACGCGCGGACCGCGTCCGGCGAGACCGGGCCCGACCAGCCCGAGGGGCGGCTCGCCGTGCCGATGTGGAAGGCGGAGATCCCCGCCGCCCGCAGCGCCGGGACGTGGTCGAGGCGGAGGCCGCCGCCCACCAGGATCCGCTGCCCGTACCCGGGATCGCCGGCCGCGGCGCGCCCCGCCTCCGACAGGAGTACGTCGAGGCCCGCGTCGACGCCGTCGGCCGAGCCGGCCGTGAGGTACGTGTCGAGCCCCGGAAGGTCCGCGAGCTGCTTGCGCAGCGCGTCCCGGTCGGCCGCCCGGTCGATGGCCCGGTGGAACGTCCACCGGCACCCGTCGAGCACCTCCACGACCCGCTCGACGGCCGCGAGATCCGGCCCCCCGTGCTCGTCGAGGAACCCGAGCACGAACTCGTCCGCCCCGGCCGCGCGCAGCTCCCGCGCCCGTCCCACCAGCGCGGACACGTCCCCGGCCGCGAACCCGTCCGCGAGCCGCAGCATCACGCGCAGCCGGATGTCCACGGCGGCCCGGACGGCCCGGAACGTGTCCACCGACGGCGTCAGACCGTCCGCGGCCATGTCCGTGACCAGCTCCAGACGGTCCGCACCCCCGGCCTGGGCGGCGATCGCGTCCTCGGCGTCGAGGGCGATCACCTCCAGGACTGCTCGCTTGCTCATGAGGCTCCCAGACAGGTCTAGTCCAATGTCCCGCTCACCTTACGCCGCGTGCACCGTGAACGCAGCCGTCCTGACCTCGCCGTCGTGCTTGAAGTCGAGGAAGAGCCGGTACGTCCCCGCGCTGGGCGCGGTCGCGGTGAAGGCGACCTCGGGTCCCGGCCTGCCCTCGTGCGGGTGAACGTGAAGGTACGCGAGGTCGCCGGAGCGCAGCGCGACCAGATGCCCGTACGCGCCGAGGTAGGGCTCCAGATCGGTGACCGGCTTGCCGTCCTTGCTGACGGAGAGCGTGAGCTCGCTCCCGGCGCCCGCCTTCAGCTCGCCGTCCACCCGCACCTCGTAACCGCCCGCGACGCGCGCCGTCGCGGCGTGCTCCGGCAGCGGCGCCGGCTCGTACGTCCCCGCGACGCCCAGCCCCGCGCCCAGCGTGAGCCCCTTCTCCTCGCCGCGCGGCGTGAAGTCGGCGAAGACGCGATAGTCGCCCGCCTTGGGGAGCGAGACCGGCGTCGACCAGGTCCCGTCGGCGTCCCGCACCGGGTGCAGATGCCGGTACGCGGTGAGATCCCGCGAGGCGACGATGAGGTGCAGCTCCTTGCCGTGCTCCTTCTTGTACGAGGTCACGGGCTCGCCCGCGCCGTGCGCCGCGTCCTTGCCGTGCGGCGCGTCCTTGCGGATGGTGAAGCGCAGTTCGCCCTTGCGGTCGGGGAGGCGGTCCCGCTCCAGGTCGAGCGTGTAGCCGCGCTCGGACACCTGGAGTCCGCCGGGGGTGAGGTCGGCCGCCGTGCTCGCCTCGGCGTGGCCCCCCTCGGCGTGGCCCCCCTCCTGCTCGTCGTGCTGCTCCTCGTGCGCGGCCGGCCGCTTCTCGGCGACGACCGGGTCCGCCGCGCTGCCCACCCCGTACGCGGTGCCGAAGGTGGCGGCTGCGGCCGCGGCGAAGGCGGCGATCTTCAGACCGGTCTGCATGGTGGGCTCCTCGGTGATGCCGGTGTTGCCGGTGGCCGGCGGTCTCGGATGCGGTGCCGTACGGCCGTGGGACGTGCTGTCGGCCGTACACTCATGAAGATACCCCTAGGGGGTATGAAGTCAAGCCGGATCGGCCTTGCGTTTGATACCCCCCAGGGGTATAACTGGATCTATCGAGGGGTACTCGCCCCCGGTGTCGGACTCAAGGAGGCAGCATGTCGGCGCACACCGTCGCCCCGCCCGCGCAGGTGGAACTCGCCATCGGCGGCATGACCTGCGCGTCGTGCGCCGCGCGCATCGAGAAGAAGCTGAACCGGATGGACGGCGTCGAGGCGACCGTCAACTACGCGACGGAGAAGGCGAAGGTCAGCTTCGCGGACGGCGTCGAGGTCGCCGACCTGATCGCCACGGTCGAGGCCACCGGTTACACGGCGCAGCCGCCCGCACCCCCCGCGGCCGCCGAGGAGCAGGACGCGGACGCCGCCGAGGACGACGAGCTCCGCCCGCTGCGGCAGCGCCTGATCACCGCGGTGGTGCTCGCCGTGCCCGTCGTGGCGATGGCGATGGTCCCCGCCCTCCAGTTCGAGTACTGGCAGTGGCTGTCCCTGACGCTGGCCGCTCCCGTCGTCGTCTACGCGGCGTGGCCCTTCCACAAGGCGGCGTTCACGAACGCGCGGCACGGAGCCGCGACCATGGACACGCTGATCTCGCTCGGCACGTCGGCCGCGTTCCTCTGGTCGCTGTGGGCCCTGTTCTTCGGCACCGCGGGCGAACCCGGCATGACGCACCCCTTCGAGCTGACGATCGGGCGCAGCGACGGCGCGGGGAACATCTACCTGGAGGCCGCCGCGGGCGTCACCGCGTTCATCCTCGCGGGCCGCTACTTCGAGGCCCGCTCCAAGCGGAAGGCGGGCGCCGCGCTCCGGGCCCTGATGGAGCTGGGCGCCAAGGAGGTCACCGTCCTCCACGACGGCGGGCACGAAACCACCGTGCCGGTCGGCGAGTTGAAGGTCGGCGACCGCTTCCTCGTACGCCCCGGGGAGAAGATCGCCACGGACGGCACGGTCGTCGACGGCTCCTCCGCCGTGGACGCCTCCATGCTCACCGGCGAGTCGGTGCCGGTCGAGGTCGCGGCGGGCGACGCCGTCACCGGCGCCACACTGAACGTCGGCGGCCGGCTCGTCGTCGAGGCCACCCGCGTCGGCTCCGACACCCAGCTCGCCCGCATGGCCAGGCTCGTCGAGGACGCGCAGAACGGGAAGGCCGCCGCCCAGCGGCTCGCCGACCGCATCTCCGGCGTCTTCGTGCCGGTCGTCATCGCCCTCGCCGTCGCCACCCTCGGCTTCTGGCTCGGCAACGGCGCGGGACTGACCGCCGCCTTCACCGCGGCCGTCGCCGTACTGATCATCGCCTGCCCCTGCGCCCTCGGCCTCGCGACGCCGACCGCCCTCATGGTCGGCACGGGCCGCGGCGCCCAGCTCGGCATCCTGATCAAGGGCCCCGAGGTCCTGGAGACCACCCGCAAGGTCGACACGATCGTCCTCGACAAGACCGGCACCGTCACCACCGGCCGGATGACGCTGCTCGGCGCGCACACCGCCGAAGGCGTCGAGCGCGCGGAGGCGCTGCGCCTCGCGGGCGCCCTCGAGCACGCGTCCGAGCACCCGATCGCGCAGGCCGTGGCGAAGGGCGCCGCCGACGAGGTCGGTACGCTGCCGGCCCCCGAGGACTTCGCGAACGTCGCGGGCCTCGGCGTCCAGGGCGTCGTCGAGGGACACGCGGTCCTCGTCGGCCGCGAGCAGCTCCTGAAGCAGTGGGAGATCCACCTCCCTGAGGCGCTCGCGAAGGCGAAGGCCGAGGCCGAGAAGGCCGGGCGCACGGCGATCGCCGTGGCCTGGGACGGCGAGGCGCGCGCGGTGCTCGAGGTGGCCGACGCGGTGAAGGAGACCAGCGCGGAGGCGATCGAGCGGCTGCGCGGCCTCGGGCTCCGTCCGGTGCTGCTGACCGGGGACAACGAGGCGGTGGCCCGTTCCGTCGCCGCCGAGGTCGGCATCACGGACCCGGCCGACGTCATCGCGGAGGTCCTTCCGCAGGACAAGGTCGACGTCGTCAAGCGCCTCCAGGACGAGGGGCGTTCGGTGGCCATGGTCGGCGACGGCGTCAACGACGCGGCGGCGCTCGCGCAGGCCGACCTCGGGCTCGCGATGGGCACGGGGACCGACGCGGCGATCGAGGCCGGCGACCTCACCCTCGTACGCGGGGACCTGCGGGCGGCGGTCGACGCGATCCGGCTGTCGCGGCGCACGCTGAACACCATCAAGAGCAACCTGTTCTGGGCGTTCGCGTACAACGTCGCGGCGCTGCCGCTCGCCGCGGCGGGGCTGCTCAACCCGATGATCGCGGGGGCGGCGATGGCCTTCTCCTCGGTCTTCGTGGTCGGCAACAGCCTGCGGCTGCGGGGCTTCAAGGCGCAGGTGTCGTAGGTCGGTGTCGTAGATCGGAAGCGTCGGGCAAGGGGCGGTACAGTCGGCTGACTGTGACCGCCCCTTCACGCTGTGCGCACGGCGCGTACGCCCTGCTTGCCCTGTCCGCCGCCGCGCTCGTCGCCCTGTGCGTACTCCAGGGGGCGCCGATGGCGGACGTGGTCGTCTACCGGGCCGAGGGGGCGGCGGTGCTCGCGGGCGGGGGAGACCTGTACGGGTTCACCGTCACGGAGTGGGACCTGCCCGCCACCTATCCGCCGTTCGCGGCGCTGCTGTTCGCGCCGGCGGCGTGGGTGCCGTCGGCCGTTCTCAAGGGGGCCTTCCTCCTCGGCAACATCGCGCTGGTCGTGGCCCTGGTCCGGGTGTCGTGCCGACTCGCGGGGCTGCGGGTGTCGTGGGCGGGGGTGTGCGGGCTCGCGGCGTTCGCGCTGTGGCTCGAACCGGTCTTCCAGACGGTCCTGTTCGGCCAGGTCAACCTCGCGCTCGCGGTCGTCGTCATCTGGGACCTCACGCGCCGCGACGGGGCGTCCGGAAAGGGGGTCGCCCTCGGTGTCGCGACGGGCATCAAGCTCACGCCGGCGATCTTCATCGTGTACTTGTTCCTGACGGGGCGGCGCCGGGAGGCGGCGCGGGCGATGGTGGCGTGCCTCGCCACCGTGGCGGTCGGTGCGCTCGTCCTCCCCACCGCCAGCGTGGACTTCTGGACGCGTCGCCTCTACGAGACGTCCCGTGTCGGGAAGCCGTGGATCGTCGACAACCAGTCCTTGCAGGGGCTGGTGGCGCGGGCGCTGCACGTGGCGGAACCGGGGTGGTGGTGGGCGCTTCCCGTGGCGGCGCTCGGCCTGTACGCGGCGTACCGCCACCCGCGCCACGGCCTGGTGCTGACCGCGTTGACCGGTCTCCTGATCTCACCCATCAGCTGGTCCCACCACTGGGTGTGGTGCGTGCCGCTGGTCGCGGCGACGTGGTCGACGGGCCACCGCCGCGCGGCGTTCGTGTTGGGCCTGCTCTTCACATCCCGCACGATGTGGCTGCTCCCCCACGAGGGCCCCCTGGACCTCCACCTCCCGTGGTACGCCCAACCCCTGGCCTCCCCGTATCCCTTGGCCACCCTCCTCCTGCTCACGTACGCCGTGGCGACGCCCCTTCACCCTCCTCGGCCCGCACCGGGCGCCGCCTTGCCCACCCTGCCGCCCTGGGGGCCCCGGACGGAGTCTGGGGGAGGCAGATTGCCCAAGGCGGTGACGGCTGCCCGTCAGGGCGGCGGAGTCGAGGGGGTAGGCGACGGGGGCCTTGCGGGGGCGGTGCGGGTAGGTCAATTCGAGCCCCTGCGGCGATTGAGCAGCGGGGTTTGGGGCGGAGCCCCAAGGTGTGACGCCGGTTCGGCATGACAGCCCCGCCGCCCCGGGGTGGGGCCCCGGAGCGGCGGGACGAGGACGGGTGGCTGCCCGGAGGGCGGCGTCAGCTCTCCGCCAGGAGGTCGTTCGCGTCGACGATCCGGTACGCGTAACCCTGCTCCGCAAGGAACCGCTGCCGGTGCGCCGCGAAGTCCTGGTCGATCGTGTCGCGCGCGACGACCGAGTAGAAGCGCGCCTCGTGCCCGTCCGCCTTCGGCCGAAGCACACGGCCCAACCGCTGCGCCTCCTCCTGCCGCGACCCGAACGTCCCCGACACCTGGATCGCGACCGTCGCCTCCGGCAGGTCGATCGAGAAGTTCGCCACCTTGGAGACGACCAGGACCGAGATCTCGCCCTCCCGGAACGCGTCGAAGAGCTTCTCCCGCACCGCGTTCGTCGTCTCGCCCTTGATGACCGGCGCGTCCAGGTGCTCGCCCAGCTCGTCGAGCTGGTCGATGTACTGCCCGATGACCAGCGTCTGCTCACCCGCGTGCTTGCGGACCAGCGCCTCCGTCACCTTCTGCTTCGACGCCGTCGTCGCACAGAACCGGTACTTCTCCTCCGTCTCGGCGGTCGCGTACGCGAGCCGCTCCGAGTCCGTGAGGTTGACCCGCACCTCGACGCAGTCGGCGGGCGCGATGTACCCCTGCGCCTCGATCTCCTTCCACGGCGCGTCGAACCGCTTCGGCCCGATCAGCGAGAACACGTCGGACTCCCGCCCGTCCTCACGCACGAGCGTCGCCGTCAGACCGAGCCGCCGACGCGCCTGGAGGTCGGCCGTGAACTTGAAGACCGGCGCGGGCAGCAGATGCACCTCGTCGTACACGACGAGCCCCCAGTCCCGGGAGTCGAACAGCTCCAGGTGCGGATACACGCCCTTCCGCTTGGTCGTGAGCACCTGGTACGTGGCGATGGTGACCGGCCGGATCTCCTTCTTCGTACCGCTGTACTCGCCGATCTCGTCCTCGGTCAGCGATGTCCGCTTCACCAGCTCGTGCTTCCACTGCCGGGCGGACACGGTGTTGGTGACGAGGATCAGCGTGGTCGCCTTGGCCTCGGCCATCGCCCCGGCGCCGACGAGCGTCTTGCCCGCGCCGCAGGGCAGCACGACGACTCCGGAGCCGCCGTGCCAGAAGTTCTCGACGGCCTGCTTCTGGTACGGCCGCAGCGACCACTCGGTCTCGTCGAGCTCGATCGCGTGCGCCTCGCCGTCCACGTACCCGGCGAGGTCCTCGGCGGGCCAGCCCAGCTTCAGGAGCGTCTGCTTGATCTGCCCGCGCTCGGAGGGGTGCACGGCGACGGTGTCGGCGTCGATGCGGGCCCCGACCAGCGGCGCGATCCGCTTGGACCGCAGCACCTCCTCCAGGACCGGACGGTCGGTGCTGGTGAGCACGAGCCCGTGCGCGGGGTGCTTGCTGAGCGTGAGCCGCCCGTAGCGGTCCATCGTCTCGGCGATGTCGACGAGCAGCGCGTGCGGCACCGGGTACCGGGAGAACTGCACGAGCGCGTCCACGACCTGCTCGGCGTCGTGCCCGGCGGCCCGCGCGTTCCACAGCCCGAGCGGCGTCACCCGGTACGTGTGGATGTGCTCGGGGGCGCGCTCGAGCTCGGCGAACGAGGCGATCGCCCGGCGGCAGTCGTCGGCCTGCTCGTGGTCGACCTCCAGCAGGAGAGTCTTGTCGCTCTGGACGATGAGTGGACCGTTCACGTACGCACATCCCTTCGGCACAAGGCACGGACACAAGGCACGGGCCAAACGTCCAGTGTGCCGCATCCCGGCGAACGCGGGCGGCGGTCAGCTGTCGGAGAGCTCCGCGACGCCCGTCACCCGGTGCAGCGGGTACGTGCGGACCTCGTCGGCCGTGTGGTCGTAGGCCGTGACGAAGCCGCCCTCGACGCGGACGGGGGCGATGACGCGCTGGCTGGCGGCGCCCTCCGCGTTGACGTAGCCGATCCACAGGGCCTCGCCGGTGAGGACGGCGGCCTGCATCGTGGCGAGGGTCTCGGCGGACGTGGTGCGGGGCAGCTCGCCGTTGCCGGGGTGGGCGGGGGCCTGCTTGCGGGGGGCCGTGGAGGCGGCGTCGCCCGCGCGGATGGCCCGCAGCGCCGCCTCGACGAGGGTGTCGTCGGGCAGCGGAGGGCCGTCGGGGACCGGCTCGGGGGCCGTGCGGGGCGGGGTGCGGTGGGCGTCGACGCGGGCGATCAGGACGTCGCCCTCCGGGGTCTCGGCGGCCGGGGCGAAGCCCATGGAGCGCAGGCCTTCGAGGAGCGTGCCGGGGTCGGCCTGCGCCGCGAGGACGGTGGGCGCGAGGCGGCGGAGGCGGAGCGGTGCCGCCCGCTTGTCGGCCAGGATCTCGCCGAGCACGGCGTCGTCGTCGCAGCGCACGTAGGCGCTCGCCGCGCCGATCCGCAGGTGGCCGTGGCGGCGGGCGACGTCGTCGATCAGGTACGCGAGGGGCTGCGGGACCGGCGTACGGGAGTGCTCCGCGAGGAAGGTCTGCAGGTCGGAGGCGGTGCGTCCCGCGTCGAGCGCGCGGCGCACGGAGCCGGGCGTGAACCGGTAGACGGTGGCGCCGCCCTTCGACTCGACGTCGGCCAGGACGGAGAGGGCGTCCGCGAGGGGCCGCTCCAGGGGGCCCGGCGCGACCGCGGTGAGGTCGGCCTGGAGGAGGACGTGGTCGAGGGGCTCGGGCAGGAGCGGCGCGAGCAGCTTCGCGGCGGCCCCGGCCGTGCCGGCCGCCCCGGCGGGGGTCGCGGGCGCCGTACTCACCTGCGGCCGGCCGCCCGTAAGCAGCGCTCGGCCGTGGGACGACAGCGCGCCGCGGCCCGTGATGCCGAGGAGTTCGCACTCGGCCAGGGTCCAGTGGGCGAGCCGGGTGCGCAGGTCGAGGGAGGCGGGGGAGGGGCGCTCCCACGTGAGGCGTTCGATCACGGACTCGGGCTCCGGGGAGGCGCCCTCGGGAAGCTCCGTGTGCAGCAGGGCGAGGACCCGGTGGCGTACCTCGGGGGCCGCCGAACGGTCCAGGTGCGGGCCGAGCGCGGACAGCGTCCGGTCCTTGCCGTCGCGGCCGCCGACCAGGCCGGCGGTGCGGGTCGCCGGAAGCCAGGCCGCGGCGAGCCGCTGCCAGCGTTCGGCGGGCGGGAGCAGCACCCACTCGTCGTACGCGGGAGTGGCCGCGTACCGCTCGTCGGCCTCGCCGTCGGACGCCAACAGGCCCGCCGCGTAGGCGAGTTCGACCCAGAACGCGGCGGTCTGCTCCGTGGTGTCGAGGGCGGCGGCGGTGCGCTTGAGGTCGCGGACGCTGAGGCCGCCGGCGCGCAGGACGGCGGGGCCGCCCTCGTCCCAGTCCTTCAGCAGCTCCTCGACCGTCGTCACGGCGGTGTACGCCTCGGCGGCCGCGGTCGCGTCCACAACCTGTGGACGGTGCGCGGCCTTCTCCCGCACGGGCGGCGCGACGGGTTCCAGTTCGCGGTGCGCGCGCCCGCCGCGCAGGTGCAGCGCCACCTCGCGGGGCAGCACCACGGTGCCGGGCGTGGTCGGCACCAGCAGGGCGCGGTCGAGCAACCACCGCAGGTGCGCCGCCGGTTGGGCCGTGACCTGGCCGTACGGAGGTCCCCACACGAGCCGGTTCAGCACCTCGACGGACTCGGTGGGCGCCTCGTCGAGCAGCGCCGACATCCGCTCCGGGTCGGTGAACAGGGCGGTGAGCGCGGCGATCGCCGACACCGGGTCGTGCGTCGACGGCAGCCCGGCCGCCGCCACGATCTCCTGCACGCGGCCGGGCGACATCCCGGACGTGGCCTCCGCGACGGTCGGGCCGAGACCGGTGGGGGAGGGGTGCTGCGGAGTGGGCGCGAGGAGTTCGCGGGCCGTGCGGACGAGCCGCAACTGGTCGTCGCCGCCCCAGGCGAGGGCCTGCTCCCGCAGCGTGCCGACGGCGCCGGGCAGCGCGGCCTCCGCGTCGTCGCCCGGCAGCAGCCCGCGCAGCGTCTCGTACGTCGTCGGGTCGGGCGCCACGGCGAGGGCCTGCGCCACCTGCTGCGTGAACCGGTCGAGGCGGTCGAGGGCGCGGACGACGGAGGCGCGGGTGCCGGCGCGGGTGGCGAGCTGCGTCATGTCGTTCGGCACGGGACCGAGCAGGTCGGGGCGGGTGCGCAGGAGCGCGGCGAGGGACCCGTCGTCGCGGGCGCGGAGCGCTTCCGCGAGCGAGCGGGGTGCTGCTGCGGCCGTCTGCTCGTCACTCATCCCACCCACGTTAGCCGCCCCACCCCACCACCCCGCTGTTCCGCCTTCGGTCTTTCAGGCCCCTGCGGCGCTTGAGCAGCGGGGGCCGGGGCAGAGCCCCGGTGGCGGAGGGACGGACTACCGCGAGCATTCGCGATACCGTCGACAAGTCAACAGCGCCACCCCGGAGGGGACTTCGTGGGGATCGAGAGTGATCAGATCGTCTTCGACTACCTGAGCAAGGTCGGAGACCTCGCCCAGTCGCGGCAACTGCCGTCCTCGACGCGGATGCGCCTCGTGGCCGACCTCCGCTCCGAGATCGACCGCCGCCGCGCGGCGGGCGGCGCCGACAGCCCGGCCGCCGTCCGCAGACTGATCGGCCGCATCGGCACACCCGACGAGATCGTCGCCGTCGCCAAGAACGGCGACGGCACCTACGAC
The DNA here is from genome assembly GCF_052245995.1 of Streptomyces sp. SDT5-1. NCBI lineage: Bacteria > Bacillati > Actinomycetota > Actinomycetes > Kitasatosporales > Streptomycetaceae > Streptomyces > Streptomyces sp. SDT5-1. The sequence goes on from NZ_CM125963.1 coordinate 4,741,961, forward strand.
TTCGGCGCCGCGGGCGACGAACCCGAGGAGCCCAAGGGCACCCTCGGCCGCATCGTGCCCAAGTCCCGCGGCCCCCGCACCCCGCGTGCGCCCCGCCCGTCGAGGACACCCCGCATCCTCCGCAAGTCACAGCCCGACGAGGCCGCCGCCCCCGTCGACGAAGGCCCCGCCCCCGTCCACCTCGCCGGCACCGACGAACTCGGGACCGTCGAGACCGCCGACTGGTGGCGGACCTCGGGCGGCCCGCCCGGGACCGAGGTCGACGAGGTGCCCGGATTCGTCGGCGGCATCGAGATACCGGACATCCTCAAGCCGCCGGGCCAGGGCCCCGACCTGCGCAAACGCCCGGCCCCCGCCCCGCAGCCCGTCGTCGAGGAGGACGAGGACGACGACGAGGCCGAAGAGGAGGAGGCCGGCGCCGGGGAGTCGAAGGCCCGCCGTCGGCTGCTATTGCGCCGCGCCGCCGTCTCCCGCGCCTCCTTCGGCCGCTCGTTCACGCAGCCGTTCCTGCTGCTGGCCGCCGTCGCGCTCGTCGTCGGCGCCGTGCTCGGCAACATCCTGGTGCTGCTGATCGGCTGGGCCGCCGTCTATCTGTCCCGGCAGCTCTCGGTGGGGCAGAAGAAGTGGGCGGTGTTCGGCCTCCCGGGGCTCGCCGCGCTCAGCGGAATCGTCTGGCTGTGGGGCCGCGGCGACGGGCGCTGGGGCGATCCGATCGCCGACGGCCGCCTGAGCGGGGCCCTCGACGAGACCTGGCCGTGGGTGCTGCGCGCCGCGGCCTTCGCCTCCGCCCTCTACCTGGTCTGGCGGGCCCGCTCACCCCGCACATAGGCACGGGTCACGGGTGGGCCCTAGCGCCCCAGGTCCGACCTGACCTCGCCGAGGATCTGGCCTGCCGCCGTGTACCCCACGGCCCGCGCCCACAGCGCGTCGTCGACGGTGTAGACGCGGTTGTCCCGGACCGCCCGGATGCCGCGCCACTGACCGCTCGTCGTCGCCTCCGCGACCTTCGCGAGGCCCGGGTTCCCGTACGTGGAGGTGAACACGACGTCGGCGTCGGCCTCGCCGATCCGCTCGGGCCCGACCTCGTAACCGGCCGCCGCCCGCTTCGTCGCGGCGGGCCGGGCGAGGCCGACGTCGGCGAGGAGCGTGCCGGTGAAGGTCCGCTCGCCGGAGACCCGGATGTCGGACCCGGCGACGAACCGCAGGACGTTGACCTCGGTGCGGGCCGCCGCGCCCGCGCCGCCGACGGCCTTCGTGGTCTCGGCGACCTGCCTCCTGTACGTGGCCGCGAGGCGCTTCGCCGCCGCCCGCTCGCCGAGCGCGTCGGCGTGCACGCGCACGTTCCGCTTCCAGGCGCTCTCGGGGGAGCCGGTGAGGACCGTCGGGGCGAGCGCGCTGAGCTGCTTGTAGCGGCGGCCGTCGTGGGCCTTGTCGCCGAGGATCAGGTCGGGCTTCAGCGCGGCGATCTTCTTGAGGTCGGGCTCGTCCGCCGCCCCGACATCGGCGACACCACGCGTGCGCTCCGACGGCAGATACGCGGGCACGGCCTCGTCGTCCCCGGCCCGGGTGGCCCCGACCGGCTTCACACCGAGGCTGACCGCCGCGTCGAGAGCGGCGCCGCCGAGGACGACGACCCGCTCGGGCCGGTTCTTGACCTTCACGTTCCCCATGGCCGTACGGACCGTGTGGCTGCCGGAGGCCTTGGCCGCGGGTTTGTCCGCGTTCTTGTCGCCGTCGTCCGAGCTGCATGCGGAGAGCGTGAGCGCGAGGGCGAGCGCGGCACCGAGGGCGTGACGGGTGTGGTTCATGGGCGCCCATGGTGCACCTGAGGCGGCCTCCGGGGAAGCGTTCGCCGTCCACGTATCCGCTTCGGGGCGGCCGGTGGCGTACAGGCAGAATGAACCGCATGGCTCCCCACGCAGACCCCGCCCCCACCGGACCCGTCGTCGGCTTCGACCTCGACATGACGCTGATCGACTCGCGGCCCGGCATCCGCGCCACCTGGGTCGCGCTGGCCGAGCGCACGGGCCTGCGGATCGACCCGGACCTGATCGTCTCGCGGCTCGGCCCGCCGCTCACCGACGAGCTGGCGCACTGGTGCGAGCCCGCGGACATCCCGGCGATGGCCGACCTCTACCGTGAGATGTATCCCACATACGCCATCGAGCCGACGCTGCCCATGCCGGGCGTGCGCGAGACCATCGCGGCCGTGCACGCGGCGGGCGGCCGGGCCATCGTCGTCACCGCGAAGTACGAGCCGAACGCCAAGCTGCACCTGGCGCACCTCGGCATCGAAGCGGACGCCGTCATCGGCGACCTGTGGGCCGAGGGCAAGGGCCAGGCGCTGCGCGAGCACGGCGCGAGCGTCTACGTCGGCGACCATGTCGGCGACGTACGCGGGGCACGCACCGCCGACGCCCTGTCCGTGGCCGTCACGACGGGCCCGTGCGACGCGGCCGAGCTGCGGGGCGCGGGCGCCGACGTGGTGCTCGACGACCTGACCGCGTTCCCCGCGTGGCTCGAGGGCTACGTGGCGGAGGTGGCGGACCGCGCCTGACGGCGCTGCGCCGCGACGCCCCGGAGCACTCCGGCCGCGGCGATCAGGAACCCGACGCCCATCAGCATGCACACCGCGTACGCGACGGGCGGGAACGGGTCGGTGTGGAGGAAGAGCGGCGCCACCGTGACGAGGGTGGCGATCGCCCCCACGATGAAGACGATGCCGCCGGCCTTCACGAGGCCGTCGCCGGGGCCGGTCTCGGCCGCCGTGGAATGGGCTTGGGTTTTGTCGCGCACCCAGCCAGGGTAGTTCCCAGCGCAGAGAGACCAACGAGGGGCCGCACGGACCGGCGCGAACCCCCAGGCAGCATCTTGTCACCGGCCCCCAGACCAATAGTCTTGGTGACGGCGGGTCGGACCACGGCCCGCCGCCCTGCTATCCAGACCCTGTATCCCAGTGTTTTCTTCTAGTACGAGGACGAGGACTTCACGTGCCTACCGGCAAGGTCAAGTGGTTCAACAGCGAGAAGGGCTTCGGCTTCCTCTCCCGCGACGACGGCGGTGACGTCTTCGTGCATTCCTCCGTACTTCCCGCAGGCGTGGACGCCCTCAAGCCCGGCCAGCGCGTCGAGTTCGGGGTGGTCGCAGGGCAGCGCGGCGACCAGGCGCTCTCGGTCACGATCCTGGACCCGACGCCGTCGATCGCGGCGGCGCAGCGCCGCAAGCCGGACGAACTGGCGTCGATCGTCCAGGACCTGACGACACTGCTCGAGAACATCACGCCGATGCTGGAGCGCGGCCGCTACCCGGAGAAGGCCGCCGGCAAGAAGATCGCGGGCCTGCTGCGGGCGGTGGCGGACCAGCTGGACGTCTGAGCCGCCACCGGGGCCGCTACGGGAAGGCGAGCGCGTCCGGGGCGAGCGCCGGGACGAGACCCTCGGCCGCCGCCCTGGTCAGCAGCCCGCGGATCGCCGCGTAGCCGTCCTCGCCGAGGTCGGCCGTGAACTCGTTGACGTACAGGCCGATGTGCTGGTCGGCGACGGCCGGGTCCATCTCCTGCGCGTGCTCCATGACGTACGGGCGGCTGGCCTCGGGGTCGTCCCAGGCCATCCGCACCGACGTGCGCACGGCGTCCGCGTACGCGCGCAGCTTGTCGGCGCCGAGGTCGCGGCGGGCGATGATCGCGCCGAGGGGGATCGGCAGGCCCGTCGTGGCCTCCCAGTGCTCGCCCATGTCGGCGAGCTTGTGCAGGCCGTAGTTCTGGTACGTGAAGCGGGCCTCGTGGATGACGAGCCCGGCGTCGATCTTGCCGTCGCGCACGGCGGGCATGATCTCGTGGAACGGCATGACGACGATCTCGCCGACGCCGCCGCCCTTCACGGTGTCCGCCGCCCACAGCCGGAACAGCAGATACGCGGTGGAGGTCTCGCTCGGTACCGCGACCCGCTTGTCGGACAGGTCGACGTCCGCCTCACGCGTCAGGACCAGGGGGCCGCAGCCCCGGCCGAGCGCGCCGCCGCACGGCAGCAGCGCGTAGTCGTCGAGGACGTAGGGCAGCACCGCGTACGACACCTTGAGCAGCTCGTAGGCGTCCTCGCGGCGCTCGGCGACGCCGTTCGTGATGTCGATGTCGGCGAAGGTCACGTCGAGCGCGGGCGCGCCGGGGACGCGGCCGTGGGCCCAGGCGTCGAAGACGAAGGTGTCGTTCGGGCAGGGCGAGAACGCGATGCGTGCGGTGTCGGTCGTGGTGTCCGTCATGTGTTCTTCCAACTCTCCAGTACGGGCGCGGTCTTCCCGAAGGCGGAGGCCAGCGCGGCGAGCGCGTCACCGATGCGCCAGGCGTCGCGGTCGCGGGGGCCGACGGCGTTGGAGACGGTGCGTATCTCGGCGACCGGCACCCCGTGCGCGGCGGCCGCCTCCGCGACCCCGAAACCCTCCATCGCCTCGGCGACGGCGCCCGGGTGACGCTGCGCCAGCAGGGCCGCGCGGTCGGCGGTCCCGGTCACCGTGGACACGGTGAGGACGGCGCCGACGGTCGCGGACGCGGCGGCGGCCAGCTCCCTGACGAGAGACTCGGGCGGGGTGTGGGTGACGGTGCCGAAGCCCAGCTCGGTGACGGGCACGAAGCCCTCGGCGGTCTCGGCGCCCAGATCGGCGACGGTGATCGCGTCGGCGACCAGGACCGCGCCGGGCGCCGCCGTGAAGCCGCCACCGATGCCGGCCGAGACGACCAGCGTGTACGGGTCACCGGCGAGTTCGGCCCGGGTGAGCGCGGTCGCGGTGCCCGCGGCCGCGGCGGCGGGGCCGACACCCACGGCGACCACGTCGATCGCCGGGTGTCCCTGTACGCCCCGTGCCACCGCGTCCCGTTCGGCCGGGACGGCGGTGGCGATCAGTACGTGCGCGGTATTCGTCAGGAGTCCTTCTCGAGCTTGAACGACCACAGGCCGTACGCCTTGGAGTTGCCGCCCTCGAGGATCGTGACGGTCGTCGAGGAACCGGAGGCGCCGTACTGCTGGTTGAAGAAGACGCTGCCCGGAACGGTGCGGTAGGTCTTCTTGCTGGCGTCCGTGAGCGGCTGGCCGTTCATCAGGAGGGTCCAGCCGTTCTCCGCGATCTCCGGGTCGACACCGAAGCGGACCGTGGCGTCCGGGTCCACCTTGATGGACTTGGCGCTCTTGTCCTTCAGGCAGCCCTGGAGGGCGGTCGGCTTCAGGGCGTCGCCGTCGTTGTAGCAGCTGGCCTCGGAGTTCACCGTGCTGCGGTCCACCGTGACGGTGGCCAGCGGAGTCGGCTTGTCGCAGGCGGAGAGGACGAGCAGTCCGGCGCCGACGACACCGACGGCGGCGATGGCGCGGCGGTGGCGCTGGGCGAAACGCTGGGAGGTCATGGCGGAAGGCTATCTGGCCCCGCCGTTCCCGCTCCGGGTGGGGGAGCTGGTGTCGCGTTTGCGCCCTACGCCACTCGGGGGCGCCCCGCCGGCCCCGAGTGCCGCGCCGACGCGAGCAGCCCCCGCACCGTGGACAGCCAGCCCGCCGCCACGATCGTCGCCGCGACACACATCCCCAGCACCCCGTTCAGCGGCAGCGCGATCCCGATCGCCCCGCCCACCACCCACGCCATCTGCAACAACGTCTCCGAACGCGCGAACGCCGACGTGCGCACCGCCTCCGGGACGTCCCGTTGGATCGTCGCGTCGAGCGACAGCTTCGCCAGCGCCTGCGCGAACCCGGCGACCGCGCCGAGACACGCCGTCATGACCGCCCCGAAGAACACCGCCGACGTGATCGCCACGCCGAGCACCACCGCCACCACGGTGACGATGATGATCTCGGGGGCCCGCGCCTTCAGCCACGCGCCGACGGCCGTGCCCAGCGCGTTCCCCGCCCCCGCCGACACCCCGACCAGGCCGAGGGAGACCGCGGCGCTCTGCCCGGTCAGCGGATGCTCGCGCAGCAGGAACGCCAGATAGAAGATCAGGAAGCCGGACAGGGCGCGCAGCGTCGCGTTCGCGGCCAGCGCGTGCGTCACGGCGGGCCCGACCGTCCGCAGCCCCGGCTTGCGCCGCCGCTTCCCCGGACCGTGCAGATGCGCCTCGTCGGCCGCCAGCAGCGCCTTGGACTCGCCGCGCGCCGAGTCCACCTTGTGCGGCATCGCGTACGACAGGAAGATCCCGCACACGTAGAGCACGAACGCCCCGTACAGCGGCCAGCGCGGGCCGATCGCCTGGAGGCCCGCGCCGACCGGGGCCGCCGCCGCGGTCGCGAGCAGCCCGCCGAGCGTGACCCGCGAATTCGCCTTCACCAGGGAGAAGCGGGGTGGCAGGAGGCGCGGCACGACCGCCGAGCGCACCACGCCGTACGCCTTCGACGCGACGAGGACGCCGAGCGCCGCCGGATACAGCTGGAGCCCGCCGCCGGTCACGGCGCTCGCGAGGACCAGCGCGAGGAGCGCCCGCGCCAGCATCGACGCGGCCATCGCGGCGCGCCTGCCGTGCGGCACCCGGTCGAGCAGCGGCCCGATGACGGGGGCGAGCAGCGTGAAGGGCGCCATCGTGATCGCCAGGTACAGCGCGACGCGCCCGCGCGCCTCGTCCGTCGGCACGGAGAAGAACACCGTCGACGCCAGGGCGACCGTGATCATGACATCGCCCGCGCCGTTCAGGGCGTGCAGTTCGATCAGCCGGCCGAGCCCCGACTCGCCCGCGCCGTGCGCGTGGGTCGCTTTGCGGATACCGCGTGCGGTGCCGGTGAAAGGGAGGTGCAGGGCGCGGCCGATTCTGCGAACGGCCGTCGGCGAGTCCGACGCGCGCGACGACGAACCCGACGACGACTTGAACGACGACCTACCGGCAGCCACGCAGTCATGGTGCCCCTTGTTCGGCCGTACTAGTGCCGATATGGACACGCTGGTCGGGTTTCCGGCCAGCTGCGGCTCGTACGTCGGTGTGGGCGCAGGGCGTCGAAGGAGGTAGCGTGCGTAGCGCGCCCGGGCGGTTGTTCTCGGCCGCGCGCCTCTCGGCCATCCCGCAGAATGGATGGCGTAGGTGCGCCCGGTACGTCGGGCGCGGACGTCGACGCGGCCCCCAGGTCCGCTCCGTCCGCGTTCCCGCCACACAGGACGGCGCACTCGTGAGACGGCGTAGGAGAGAAGCGATACCTGTGAGCGCAGCGACAACGCGAAGCCGCACCCCGGACCGTCTGTGCGCCGAGGCGGTGGACATCGCCCGGGCCGCGGCCGAGGAGGCCGCCGCACCGGGGGTGGTCGGCGAGCACGTCGAGATGGTCGTCGAGGGCGACCGCGTCGTCACGCATCTCTTCGAGTGCAAGGAGTTCGGCTACCGGGGCTGGCGCTGGGCGGCGACCGTGGCCCGCGCGTCCCGCGCCCGCTACGTCACGCTCGACGAGGTCGTCCTCCTCCCCGGCCCCGACGCGCTCCTCGCGCCCGAGTGGGTGCCCTGGAGCGAGCGGCTGCGGCCCGGCGACCTCGGGCCCGGCGACCTGCTTCCCACCGAGTCCGACGACCTGCGCCTGGAGCCCGGCTTCACCGGCGAGGACGCGCCGCCGCCGAACTCGCCGGTCTCCGAGGACATGGCGGAGCTCGTCGAGGCGGAGGACGTGGAGGTCACCGAGGGGCCGGTGACGGCGCTGCCGGTCGCGCCCGCGCGCGGTTCCATCGCGTCCGTCGCCGAGGAACTCGGCATGCGGCGCGCACGGGTCCTCTCCCGCTACGGGCTGCATGTCGCGGCCGACCGCTGGGAGGACTCGTACGGGGCGAAGACGGCCATGGCGCAGGCGGCGCCGGCCACGTGCGCGTCCTGCGGGTTCCTCACGCCGATCGGCGGGTCGCTCGGGCAGGCGTTCGGGGTCTGCGCCAACGAGTTCTCGCCGGCGGACGGGCACGTGGTGTCCCTGTCGTACGGGTGCGGGGGCCACTCCGAGGCGGCCGTCATGCCCAAGGCGCCCAGGCCGGCGCCGCCGGTGATCGACGAGACGGTGGTCGACGCGTTTCCGCTCCGCGTGGCACCGGACACGGGTTCGGTCACCCCGACCACGCCCGACCCCGACTCGGACCTGGGCCACTCCTAGCCCCCGGCGGCGCGGGCCGTCCCCGTTGCCCGCCCATCTCCCACCCCTCCGGGGGCTCGGCCCCCGTGGGTCCGGGGCGTGCGCCGGGCCGACGCTCGCCGTTTCCGCGGGCCGCGGCTCGGCCCCACACCAGAGTTCCCGGCGCCGTCCCTCCCTGCCTGCGCCGGCGCTCGCCGCACGCCGACTCGCCCCCTCCGGCAGCTTGGGGCGCCCGGCCTCTCATCAGGGTTACGCGGAGCCGCGTTTCCCGGCCGCGCCGGGGCAGCGCTTGCGGGTTTCGTAGCGCGGCACCGCTGACGCCGCCCTGGCCTGACGTCACGGTTGCGCGGCGCCGTGCTTCCTGTGCCGGGTCGGCGCTCGCCGTTTCCGTGGGGCGCGGCGTGGAAGACCGCGCTCGGTCCCACACCACGGTTGCGCGGCGTCGTACCTCCCGGGCTCCGTCGGGGCGCCATCCGCCCCTTCCGGCAGCTTGGGCTGTGCGGGGGCGGCCACGGGGTGGAGCGGAGCCCCGCAGCGGTGCGGGCGACCGAAACCACTGCGGTGCCCCGTAGGGCTGACGCCTCTGGAGGGGCTTGGGCGGCGGAGTCGATGGGACGGGCCAGGGGCAGGGCAACGGGTCGGCAGATCGAGCCCCTGCGGCGATTGAGCAGCGGGGGCCGGGGCGGCGCCCCGAGGCGTAGGGGTGAGGTGACCGGTGGGGGCGGAGGGCTGATGCGACCCGTGGCGCCCCCGGAGGGGTGGCGCATGCTGGGGGTTGGAGGGGGAACCCTGCGCGATACGGTTCGGCCGATCACGATCACGCCGCCCAGAGGAGTCACCCGTGAGCGTCAGCAGAATCGCGCGCCCCGCGCCGGAGGGCGTCGACCCGTTCGGCACCGCGCGGCTGCGCCACGCCGTGCTCGACGCGTGGACCGGCAGCGCCGCCCGTTTCCGCGAGGACGCGAACGCCGAGGAGGACCTGGCGCTCGGCGGCTACCGCGACCGCCTCGTCGTCGAACTCGCCCAGAACGCCGCCGACGCCGCCGCCCGCGCCGGCGTCGAGGGCCGCCTCGCCCTCACCCTGAAGGACGGCGTCCTCGCCGCCGCGAACACCGGCGCCCCCCTGGACGCGGCCGGCGTCGAGTCGCTGTCCACGTTGCGCGCCTCCGCGAAGCGGGAGGACACGAACGGCGCGGTGGGCCGTTTCGGTGTCGGTTTCGCCGCCGTGCTGGCCGTCTCCGACGAGCCCGCGGTGGTGGGCCGGAGCGGCGGCGTGCGCTGGTCGTTGACGGACGCGCGGCTCGCGGCGTCGGACGCGGCGTTGCGCAGTCCCGACCTGGGGGACGAGCTGCGGCGCAGGGACGGGCACGTGCCGTTGCTGCGGCTGCCGTTCGCGGCGGAGGGCACCGCCCCCGACCCGTACGACACGGTGGTGATCCTGCCGTTGCGGGACGCCGCGGCGGAGGCGCTGGCCGCCCGTTTGCTGGACGGGGTGGACGACACGCTGCTGCTGGCCCTGCCGGGCCTTGCGGAGGTCGTGATCACGTCGGATGCCGGTACGCGGACGTTGCGCCGTACGGATGAAGCGCCCTACGTCGTCATCACGGACACAGGCGTGACGCCCCAGGGCTCCGCCCCGGAGTCCGCCCGGGAAACCCGTTACCGCTCCCTCACCCGCACCGGCCCCCTCGCCCCCGCCCTCCTCGCCGACCGCCCCGTGGAGGAGCGTTTGCGGCCGCAGTGGGCCGTGACCTGGGCCGTTCCCGTGGACGGGGACGGGGCGCCGGAGCGGCCGCGGAGCGCGGCCGTGCTGTACGCGCCCACGCCGAGCGACGAGGCCCTGGGTGTGCCCGCGCTGCTCATCGCCACGTATCCCCTGGACACCGCCCGGCGGCACGTCGCCCCCGGCCCGCTCAGCGACTTCCTCACCGAGCGCGCCGCCGACGCGTACGCCGAACTGCTCGCCGACTGGCAGCCCGTCGGCACCGGCATCCTCGACCTCGTACCGGGCCCGCTCGGCAAGAGCGAGCTGGACGGCGCCCTGCGCGCCGCCGTCCTGGAGCGGCTGCCGCGCACCGCGTTCCTGCCTCCCGCGCTCGCTCCGGGCGACGAGGACGACGACCGGCCCACCGTGCTCAAGCCCCGCGACGCGGAGGTCGTCGAGGGCGCGGGCGCCGACACCGTACGGGTCCTCGCGGACGTGCTGCCGAGCCTGCTCCCGGCGGGCCTGGAGCGCCGCGTGGAGCTGCGCACCCTCGGCGTCGCCCGCGTCCCGCTGACCGAGGCGATCGACCGCCTCGCCGGACTGGAGAAGGAGCCCGGCTGGTGGCGGCGGCTCTACGAGTCGCTGGCCGGCGTCGACCCGGACCGGCTCAGCGGCCTTCCGGTGCCGCTCGCGGGCGGCCGCACCACCATCGGCCCCCGCCAGGTCCTCCTGCCCACCACCGAGGCCTCCACCGTGCCCGGTGAGGCGCTCGCCCGCCTCGGCCTGAAGGTCGCGCACACCGACGCCGCCCACCCGCTCCTGGAGAAGCTGGGCGCCCTGCCCGCGACCCCGCGCGCCGTCCTGCGCACCCCGCAGGTGCGCGCCGCGGTCGCCGCGTCCCTCGACGACGAGGCCGCCGCCTGGGACGACGAGAACACCCTGGACGCCGACGAACTCGCCGACGTCGTCCTCACGCTGGTGCGCGACGCCCACCTCGACGTCGGCGACGAACCCTGGCTCGGCGCCCTCGCCCTCCCCGACGACGAGGGCGAACTCGCCCCGGCCGCCGAGCTGGTGCTGCCCGACAGCCCGATCGCCGGCGTCCTGCGCGAGGGCGAACTCCCGTACGTCGACGGCGACCTGGCCGAACGCTGGGGCGCCGAACCGCTCGCCGCCTGCGGCGTCCTCGCCACCTTCGCCCTCGTCCGCGCCACCGACGTCGTCCTGGACCCCGACGAACTCGACCCGCGCGACAGCGACTTCCCCGAGCCGGACGACGCGGGGCTCCTCGACGCCGTCGACGTCTGGTGCGAGGACGTCCTCGACCAGCTGCCCGACACGCCCGTACCGCCGGTCGCCACCGAGCTGATCGCCGTACGGGACCTGGATCTCGTCGACGAGGACCGCTGGCCGCAGGCGCTCGCGCTGCTGTCGCGGCCGCCGCTGCGCGACGCGCTGACCCAGCCGGTGCGCGTCCTGCTGCCCGACGGCACGCACGAACTCGTCCGCCCGTACACGGCCTGGTGGCTGCGCGGGAACCCGGTCCTCGAAGGACGCCGTCCCGCGGGTCTGCGGGCCGAGGGCGGCGACCCGCTGCTCGCGGGCCTCTACGAGCCCGCCGACGCGGCCGGTTTCGACGACGAGCAGGTGCTGCGCGCCCTCGGCGTCCGCACGTCCGTCGCCGCGCTCCTCGACGAGCCGGGCGGCGCCGCCGAACTCCTCGACCGCCTCGCCGACCCCGACCGCCCGGTCGGAGCGGCACAACTGCACGCCCTCTACGGCGCGTTGGCCGACCTCGACCCGGAACAGGTCACGCTGCCCGACGAACTGCGGGCCGTGCGGGACGGCGAGGTCGTGGTCGTCGACGCACGGGACGCGCTCGTCGCCGACGCCCCCGACCTGATCCCGCTCACCGAGGGCCGCGCCCTCCTCCCGGTCGCCCCGGCGAAGGCGGCGCACCTCGCGGAGCTGTTCCAGGTGCGGCGGCTGAGCGAGGCCGTGGGCGGCGGCGCCATCGAGGGCGGCGAGGAGCACGAGGTGCCGGAATCCGTGCGCGTCCTGCTCGGCTCCGCGACCCCGGCGTCGTACGTCGAGCACGAGGAGCTGTACGTCTCCGGCGTGGAGGTCGACTGGCGGCGCACCCCCGACGGGGTCGTGCACGCGGCGACGCTGGAGGGCGTCGCGGCGGGTCTCGCCTGGGCGGCGGGCCAGTGGCCGCGCCGGTTCGAGGTCGCGGCGCTGCTGGAGGACCCGTCCCGTACGGGGGAGTTGGCCCGCGACAGGTGGTTCGACTGACCGGGGCCCCGCGGGGGCTTCAGGCGGGGAACCTGCGGCCCACCCACCGCCACAGGAACTCCAGCGCCACCGCGGCGATCGCCGAAACCCCCACCGCGGTCCACGGCATCACCGCCCCCACCAGCCGCAGCGCGAAGAAGTCCTGCAACCACGGCACGACGAGGACCAGGAGGAATCCGACTCCCATCGCCGCCACGAGTCCCACGCGCCACCACGTGTAGGGCCGGGCGATGATCGCCAGTACCCACATCGAGATGAGGAACAGCGTCAGCGTCGCCGTACTGGTCTCCGCGGAGAGCGCGCCCGTTCCCGCGTAGTAGTGCCGCGCGATCAGATACGTCACGAACGTGGCGACACCGGCGACCGCGCCGCCCGGGATCGCGTACCGCATGACCCGCCGGACGAAGTGCGGCCTGGCCCGCTCCTTGTTGGGCGCGAGGGCGAGGAAGAACGCGGGGACGCCGATCGTCAGCGTCGACAGCAGCGTCAGGTGGCGGGGCAGGAACGGGTACTCGACCTGGAAGCAGACCACCAGGAGCGCGAGCAGCACCGAGTAGACGGTCTTCACCAGGAACAGCGTCGCCACCCGAGTGATGTTGCCGATGACCCGGCGGCCCTCGGCGACCACCGACGGAAGCGTCGCGAACGAGTTGTTCAGGAGCACGATCTGGGCGACCGCGCGGGTGGCCTCGGAGCCCGAACCCATCGAGACCCCGATGTCGGCGTCCTTGAGCGCGAGGACGTCGTTGACGCCGTCGCCGGTCATGGCGACGGTGTGGCCGTGCGACTGGAGCGCGCCGACCATGTCCCGTTTCTGCTGCGGCGTGACCCGCCCGAACACGGTGCCGTCGTCGAGCGCGTCGGCCAGCTCCTCGGGGTCCTCGGGCAGCTCGCGGGCGTCGACGGTCCGCCCTTCGAGGCCGAGCTTCGCGGCGACGGCGCCGACCGACACCGCGTTGTCCCCGGAGATGACCTTGGCGCGTACGTCCTGCTCGGCGAAGTAGCGGAGGGTGTCGCCCGCGTCGGGGCGCAGGCGCTGCTCCAGGACGACGAGGGCGGTCGGCTCGGCGCTGTCCACGACGCCGGCGCCCTCGAGCCCTTGAGGCGCGCGGGCGAGCAGCAGGACCCGTAGCCCCTTCAGGTTCAGCTCCTCGGTGTCGGCGAGGGCCGGGTGTCCCGCGGGCAGCAGCACGTCGGGGGCGCCGAGCAGCCAGGCGTTCTCCGTCCCGTTGCCCTCGCTGAACGCGGCGCCGCTGTACTTGCGGGCGGAGGAGAACGGCAGGGCCTCGGTGCAGCGCCAGTCCTCGCTGTCGGGGTAGGCGTCGATGATCGCCTGGAGGGAGGCGTTGGGCCGCGGGTCGGACTCGCCGAGCGCGCCGAGGACCTTGCGCACGTACGCCTCGTCGGCGGAGGCGCCTGCCCCGGTGCCGTCGGCCTCGTCGGTGCCGAGCAGCCGCAGTTCGCTGACGTCCATGCCGCCCTCGGTGAGCGTGCCCGTCTTGTCGAGGCAGACCGTGTCGACGCGGGCCAGGCCCTCGATGGCGGGCAGCTCCTGCACCAGGCACTGCTTGCGGCCCAGCCGGATCACGCCGATCGCGAAGGCGACGGAGGTCAGCAGCACGAGGCCCTCGGGGACCATCGGCACGATGCCGCCGACGGTGCGCGCGATGGAGTCCTTGAGGTCGTTGTCCTTGACGACGAGCTGGCTGATGATCAGGCCGATCGCGGTCGGGATCATCATCCACTGGACGTACTTGAGGATCTGCGAGATGCCGCTGCGCAGCTCCGAGTGGACGAGCGTGAAGCGGCTGGCCTCCTCGGCGAGCTGCGCCGCGTACGCCTCGCGGCCGACCTTCGTCGCGGTGAACGCGCCGCCGCCAGCGACCACGAACGAGCCCGACATGACCGCGTCGCCGGGCTGTTTGACGACCGGGTCGGCCTCGCCGGTGAGCAGCGACTCGTCGATCTCCAGGCCGTCGGCCTCCGCGCAGGTCCCGTCCACGACGATCTTGTCGCCTGGGCCGATCTCGATGAGGTCGCCCAGCACGATCTCGGAGGTGGGGACCGCGACGCCGACGCCGTCGCGGCGGACCGTGGGCCGGGACTCGCCGATCACCGCGAGCGAGTCGAGGGTCTGCTTCGCCCGCCACTCCTGGATGATGCCGATCCCGGTGTTGGCCAGGATCACGAAGCCGAAGAGGCTGTCCTGGATGGGCGCGACGCAGAGCATGATCACCCAGAGCACGCCGATGATCGCGTTGAACCGGGTGAAGACGTTCGCCCTGACGATGTCCGCGACCGAGCGCGAGCTGCGCACCGGTACGTCGTTCACCTCGCCGCGCGCGACCCGCTCGGCGACCTCGGCCCGGGTGAGGCCCGTCGCCCGCGAGGGCACCGGCATCGGGTGGACCGGGTCGAGTTCGGCTCCCGCGTCGATGTCCGTCATGAAAACGACGGTACGGGCGATTTCGGGGGTTTACCCCTCGGGTCGGGAATCCTCACGGTCGGTGACCGCCGCGGCCGCCGCCCGCTTGAGCGCGGCGTCGCGCCCCCGCACGTACCAGATGCCGAGGAGGCCGAGGCCGCCGCCGGCCAGGCAGGTCCACACCCACCAGGTGGAGCCGCGGTCCTCGAACCAGCCGTAGAACGGCAGCTGGACGAGGAAGAGGACGAACCAGAGGATCGTGCCACCCGTGATGGTGGCGACCACGGGCCCCTCAAGGGGTTCGGGTGCCTCGTGCTTCGGGATCCACTTCGCCATGTGCACAGCTTACGAGGGCCCTCCGACAAACCCGCACAAGCCCCCAGCCGCAAGGGTCTACGCGCGGAGATAGCAAATTCGGCCTCATATGTTCATACTGAAACAGCCTGAGACTGGCGACTTATGTTCGTAGGAAACACCAGTGGAACATCCGGGTAACCCACCCGTGACCACACGGACACCAGACTCGATCACGAACCCCCCGCCCGCATTTCACTGCTGAATACCGCTGAGGTCATCCATGTCCACTTCGGCCACCACCCCGGTCGATGTCAACGACTCGCCGCCGCCGGCCCCGAAGAACGGTCTCGACCGCTACTTCAAGATCACCGAACGCGGCTCGACCGTCCCCCGTGAGATCCGTGGCGGCTTCGCCACGTTCTTCGCGATGGCCTACATCATCGTGCTGAACCCGATCATCCTCGGCGGCGCGAAGGACATGTACGGGCACCAGCTCGACAACGCCCAGCTGGTCACCGCGACCGCGCTCACCGCCGCGTTCACCACGCTGCTCATGGGCGTCATCGGCAACGTGCCGATCGCGCTCGCGGCCGGCCTCGGCGTGAACACCGTCGTCGCCCTCCAGCTCGCGCCGCGGATGTCCTGGCCCGACGCGATGGGCATGGTCGTCCTCGCGGGCTTCGTCGTAATGCTGCTCGTCGCCACCGGCCTGCGGGAGCGGGTCATGAACGCCGTGCCGTACGGGCTGCGCAAGGGCATCGCGATCGGCATCGGCCTGTTCATCCTGCTCGTCGGCCTCGTCGACTCCGGCTTCGTGACCCGTATGCCGGACGCCGCCCAGACCACGGTCCCGCTCCAGCTCGGCACCGGCGGTCACCTGCTCGGCTGGCCCGTCCTGGTGTTCGTGCTCGGCGTGCTCCTGACGCTGGCGCTGATCCTGCGCAAGGTCTCCGGCGCGATCCTGCTCTCGATCGTCGTCATGACGGTCGTCGCCCTGATCATCAACGCCGTCGCCGACATCGACCCCGCCTCGTGGGGCCTGACCGTGCCCGAGTGGCCCGGCAACCCGGTCTCCAGCCCGGACTTCTCGCTCATCGGCCAGGTCAGCCTCTTCGGCGGATTCGACAAGGTCGGCGTCCTGACCGGCATCCTCTTCGTCTTCACCGTGCTGCTGTCGTGCTTCTTCGACGCCATGGGCACGATCATGGGCGTCAGCGAGGAGGCGCACCTGACCGACGAGCACGGCCAGATGCCCGGCATGAACAAGGTGCTGTTCATCGACGGTGTCGCCGTCGCCGCCGGCGGTGCCTCGTCCTCCTCGGCGACCACCTGCTTCGTGGAGTCCACGGCCGGCGTCGGCGAGGGCGCCCGTACGGGTCTCGCCAACGTCGTCACCGGTGTGCTGTTCGCGGTCGCGCTGTTCCTCACGCCGGTCGTGACCATGGTCCCGTCGCAGGCGGCCACGCCCGCGCTGGTCGCGGTGGGCTTCATGATCCTGGCCGGCGGCATCCGCGAGATCGACTGGGACGACTGGACGATCGCCATCCCGGCGTTCCTCACGATGCTGATGATGCCGTTCACGTACTCGATCACGAACGGCATCGGCATGGGCTTCATCAGCTTCACGGTGCTGCGCGTCGTCGCGGGCCGCGCCAAGGAGGTGCCGGCCGCGATGTACGCCGTCTCCGCGGTGTTCGTCTTCTACTACCTGATGCCGGCGCTCGGCCTCACGTAGTCGTACCCGAGCGGTGCTACGAGGCCACGTCGCCGTAGAACCGCTCCGTCTCCTCGACGGCGGTCTTGAAGCGTTCGTCGAAGTCGTCCCGAATGAGCGTCCGGACCACGTAGTCCTGGACGCTCATTCCTCTTTTGGCGGCATGAACCTTGAGCCGGTCGAGCAGCTCACCGTCGATCCGCAGACTGAGCACTGTCGATCCCATACGGACAGGGTCGCCGGGCCCGGCGACCCGCTGCGTCACTTTCCGCTTCCGGCTCACTCGTATGGGTGATGAAACTTTTCTGCACTCCTGTCGCAGGTGAAGAGGTGGTGGGGATCACGGGGGCGTCGCGTCTCCCCGGTAGTCGTTAGACACAGTAATGAGTTACGCTAACGAACATGCCAGACCTCTCCCATGGCGACGACGTAGCCGCCGTGAACTCCCTGCGTTCCGCAGTGATGCGCCTGTCGCGTCGACTCAAGCACCAGCGGGTCGACGAATCGCTGAGCCCCACCGAGATGTCGGTGCTCGGCACCCTCGCCGGCTGCGGCTCCGCGACCCCGGGTGAGCTGGCCCGCAAGGAGCATGTGCAGCCGCCGTCGATGACCAGAATCGTCGCGCTCCTCGAGGCCAAGGGACTGGTCAGGCTCGAGCCCCACCCCGAGGACCGCCGGCAGAAGGTCGTCACCTCCACCGAGCAGGCCGAGACCATGCTCAAGGAGAGCCGCCGCAAGCGGAACGCCTGGCTGGCCAACCTCGCCGAGGGACTCGACGAGGACGAATGGGCCAAGCTCCGCGACGCCGCACCCGTCCTCGAAAAACTCGCCCACCTCTGACCACCGGCGGGACCGGGCGAGCACCAGCACGACGACAGAGCCGACGACAGCGCAGGACGACCGCCGAGGAGGCGAACCCACTTTGAGTACGGGACCCGGAGCAGACTCCGCCCCCGCACCAGCCGCCCACAACCCGAACGCCCGCCCCCGTAAGCCCTCGATGTTCGCGAGCCTGAAGGTACGCAACTACCGTCTCTTCGCGACCGGGGCAGTGATCTCCAACACCGGCACCTGGATGGCCCGCATCACCCAGGACTGGCTGGTGCTCTCCCTCACGGGATCCTCCGCCGCCGTCGGCGTCACGACGGCCATGCAGTTCCTCCCCATGCTGCTCTTCGGCCTGTACGGCGGCGTCATCGCCGACCGGTTCGCCAAGCGCAACCTGCTCTTCTGCACCCAGGGCGCCATGAGCCTGTCCGGGCTCTTCCTCGCGACCCTCACGCTCACCGGAAACGTCGAGGTGTGGCACGTCTACCTCGCCGCCTTCTTCACCGGTCTCGTCACGGTCGTCGACAACCCCACCCGGCAGTCCTTCGTCTCCGAGATGGTCGGCCCCGACCAGGTCCGCAACGCGGTCTCCCTCAACTCGGCCAACTTCCAGTCCGCCCGCCTCATCGGCCCCGCCGTCGCCTCCGCGCTCACCGCGGCCGTCGGACCCGGCTGGGCGTTCCTCGCCAACGGCCTGTCCTTCCTCGCCCCGCTCACCGGCCTCATGCTCATGCGCACGCACGAGCTGCACGAGATCAAGCGGGCCCCGCGCGGCAAGGGCCAGCTCCGCGAAGGCCTGCGCTACGTCTCCCAGCACCCCGAGCTGATCTGGCCGATCGTCCTCGTCGGATTCGTCGGCACCTTCGGCTTCAACTTCCCCATCTGGCTCAGCGCGTACGCCGACGACGTGTTCCACGGCGGGGTCGGACAGTACGGCCTGTTCAACACGCTCATGGCGATCGGCTCACTGGCCGGCGCCCTGCTCGCCGCCCGCCGCCGCTCCACCCGGCTGCGGGTCCTCGTCGGCGCCGCCATCGGCTTCGGCGTCCTGGAGGTCGCGGCGGCCTGGGCCCCCGGCGTCTGGGCCTTCGCCCCGCTGATCGTGCTGCTCGGCATCCTCGGACTCACCGTCAACGTCACCGCCAACTCCACGGTCCAGATGGCCACCGACCCCGAGATGCGCGGGCGCGTGATGTCCCTGTTCATGATGGTGTTCACCGGCGGCACCCCGCTCGGCGGACCGCTCTTCGGCTGGCTCGCCGACGAGTTCGGCGTCCGCGTCAGCTTCGCCCTCGCCGGGGTGATCTGCGCGGCGGCCGCGGTCGGCGTCGGCCTGATGCTGGCCCGCGCGGCCAACCTCCGCCTCAAGGTCGACCTCCGCCGCGGCGAACGCCACGTCCAGTTCGTCCCCCGCGAACCGCGTGAACTGGCGGCGGTCGCCTGATCACTCCAAGGCCCCACACCCCATGGTGAGACTCTTCGCGGCCGTCGTGCCGCCCGACGCGGCGCTCGGGGAACTGAGCGCCGCCGTCGGCACGCCGCCGGGCACCGACGGCCTCCGATGGACCGAGCGGAGCGCCTGGCACCTCACGCTCGCGTTCTACGGAGACGTACCCGACGACACCGTCCCCGAGCTGACCCGCCGCCTCGCCCGCGCCGCGGCCCGCACCGCCCCCTTCGCCCTCGCCCTGCGCGGCGGCGGACACTTCGGGGGCCGCACCCTGTGGACCGGCGTCACCGGCGACGTGACCGCGCTGCGCCGCCTCGCCGAGCGGGCCGAGGCGGCCGGCCGCAAGTCCGGCCTCCCGGGCGAGCACCGGCACTACCGGCCCCACCTGACGCTCGCCCGCAGCCGGACACCCCGCGACCTCGGCCCGTACGTCACCGCGCTCGACGCCTTCGCGGGCGGCACCTGGACCGTTCCCGAGCTGACACTCGTCCGCAGCCGGCTGCCCGGATCGGGCGTGCCGGGGGAGCGGCCCCGCTACGACAAGGTCGACGGCTGGCGGCTTTCCGGGCCGGGTTAGTCTCGATGTGTGGACCCGAAGACCCGTAACCGGATCATGGCCGGTGTGCTCGTGCTGATGTTCTTCGTCGTGGCGATCGCGGCGGCCGTCGGCCAGTAGCCGACCGACAACCGCCGCGCACCCCGCGTGCGCGCCCTACCAGGCGAACGCCTCGGGAGACGGCCCGGGACCCGGGAAGATCTCGTCCAGGCCGGACAGCACCTCCTCGCTCAGCTCCAGCTCGACCGCGCGCAGCGCCGAGTCGAGCTGCTCCCGCGTGCGCGGACCCACGATCGGCCCGGTGACCCCGGGCCGGGTCAGCAGCCAGGCCAGCGCCGCCTCGCCGGGCTCGATGCCGTGCTTGTCGAGCAGGTCCTCGTACCGCTGCACCTGCTCGCGCACCGTGGTGCTCTCCAGCGCGGAAGCGGACCGCCCCTGCGTACGCCGCTTGCCCTCGCTCTCCTTCTTGAGCACGCCGCCGAGCAGCCCGCCGTGCAGCGGCGACCAGGGGATGACCCCGAGGCCGTAGTCCTGCGCGGCCGGGATCACCTCCATCTCGGCGCGGCGCTCGGCGAGGTTGTAGAGGCACTGCTCGCTGACGAGGCCCATCCGGCCGTGCCGGGCGGCCTGCTCGTTGGCCTGAGCGATCTTGTAGCCGGGGAAGTTCGACGAACCCGCGTACAGGATCTTGCCCTGCTGGACGAGGACGTCGATCGCCTGCCAGATCTCCTCGAACGGGGTCCGGCGGTCGATGTGGTGGAACTGATAGATGTCGATGTAGTCGGTCTGGAGCCGCTTCAGCGACGCGTCCACGGCCCGCCGGATGTTCACGGCGGAGAGCCGGTCGTGATTGGGCCAGGGAGCCGCGCCGTCACCGGCCATGTTCCCGAACACCTTGGTGGCGAGCACCGTCTTGTCCCGCCGCCCACCGCCCTGGGCGAACCAGGTCCCGATGATCTCCTCGGTCCGCCCCTTGTTGTCGCCCCACCCATAGACATTTGCGGTGTCGAAGTAGTTGATGCCCGCTGCCTGCGCCGCGTCCATGATGGCGTGGCTCGCGGCCTCGTCGGTCTGCGGACCGAAGTTCATGGTGCCGAGGACGAGTCGGCTGACCTTGAGTCCTGTGCGTCCGAGCTGTGTGTACTTCATGACTGCATAGCCAAGGACGTGGAGTGCGCTCTAGGCAAGCGTGCGCGAGGAGTTCGTCTCGTACGGGCCGCCGATGCCCCACGCCTGATGCAGCGCGTTCGCGTACGCGGCGGCGAGGAGGTGTTCGCCGGACGTGTTGGGGTGGGTGCCGTCGTATGTGTCGTGGTGGATGTCGTACGCCTCGGGGATCGAGGCGAGGAGGAGCGGGGAGCGGGGTTCGTCGAGGTCGGCGACGGCCTTGGCGAGGAGGGTGTTGAAGTGGGCCACCTCGGCGGCGAACGGGGCGTCGGTCTCGGCGCGGACGTTCGGGATGACGGGGAGGAGGACCATGCGGATCGCCGGGTTGGCGCGGCGGGCCTCGGCGACGAAGCGGCGCATGTTCGCCGCGGTCTGTTCGGCGTTCGTGTAGAAGCCCAGGTCGATGAGGCCGAGGGAGACGAGGAGGACATCGGCGCGGGCGGTGGTGACCGCCTCGGCTATCGCGGGCGCCATGTGCAGCCAGCCCTCGCCCCAGCCGGCGAGGTGGTGCTGCGGGAAGTCGGGGTCGGCGTAGTCGTGGCTGTCGCCGTGCAGGGCGGTGCGGGGGCCGACCAGGGCGTATGCGGACGTGTCCGCGCCCAGGTGGTGCCAGAAGTGCCGGCGCCAGGTGTGTTCACCGGCGCTCCCAATGGTCATCGAGTCGCCGACCGGCATGAACCTGAGCATCCGCTCATCATCGTCGATCACGCCGGGTGCGTGCGTGTGAGCCCCAACACGCCTGGCAAGCTGGGGGCATGCGTGCGTATCTGGGGGCGGCCGGGGTCGCCGCAGTCCTCCTTCTCGGCGCGGCTTCCGGTCCCGCGGTCGCCGACTCCCGCTCCATCGGCTCCGACGGGTTCACCATCAAGGACCCGCGGATCACCGAGTCCAGCGGTTTGGCGGCGTCGCGCGCCCACCCCGGCGTCTACTGGACGCACAACGACAGCGACGACGGCGCGTATCTGTTCGCGATCGACGGCCGTACGGGGAAGACGCTCGCCACGGTCACGATGTCGGGCGTCGGCTCCCCGCGCGATGTGGAGGCGATCTCGATGGGCCCGGACGGGAACCTCTACGTCGGCGACATCGGGGACAACCTGGGCGGCAAGTGGGACCACGTGTGGATCTACAAGCTGCCGGAGCCGAAGAAGCTCGTCGACCAGACGGTGCGGGCCACGCAGTACGTGGTGAAGTACGCGGACGGCGCGCGCAACGCCGAGTCGCTGATGGTGCATCCGAAGACGGGCCGGGTCTACATCGTGGAGAAGGGCGACGACGGCGGCGGTCTGTACGAGGGCCCGGCCGCGCTGAACGCCTCTGCCACCAACACGTTCCGCCGCGTCGCCGACATCGACCTGTGGGCGACGGACGCCGCGTTCTCCCCCGACGGCCGGCAGCTCGCCGTGCGCGGCTACTTCGGCGGCGTCTCGTACGCGTGGAACGACGGAAAGCCCAAGCGCCAGGGCCAGTTGCACGTCCCGATGCAGCCGCAGGGCGAGTCGGTGACGTACACCCCCGACGGGAGGACGCTCCTCTACGGGAGCGAGGGCGAGGGCAGCCGGGTGGAGCCGGTGGAGGTCGAGGGAGCCGGCTCCGACTCGCCTTCGGACAAGGGTGGCCAGGGTGACGACGGGGGCGGTTCGAGCCCCTTCACCGGCAAGGCGGGCGCGGTCGGCGCCGCCGCGGTCCTCATCGTCCTCTTCGGCATCGGCCGTCTGCTGCGCCGCCCGAAGGACCGCTGACCTGCGGGGCCCGAAGGATCGGGCCCCGCAGGGTGGTTCAGAGCCGGCCGACGACGTGGTCGATGCAGGCCGTCAGGGCCTGGACGTCCGCCGGGTCGATGGCCGGGAACATCGCGACGCGCAGCTGGTTGCGGCCGAGCTTGCGGTACGGCTCGGTGTCGACGATGCCGTTGGCCCGCAGGACCTTGGCCACGGCGGCGGCGTCGATGCTGTCGTCGAAGTCGATGGTGCCGATGACCTGCGAGCGCTTCGCCGGGTCGGTGACGAACGGCGTCGCGACCTTCGACTCCTCGGCCCAGGAGTAGAGGCGGTCGGAGCTGTCCTTCGTGCGGGCCGTGGACCAGGCGAGGCCGCCCTGGCCGTTGATCCAGTCCAGCTGCTCGGCGAGCAGGAAGAGCGTGGCGAGGGCCGGGGTGTTGTACGTCTGGTTCTTGCGGGAGTTGTCGATCGCCGTCGGGAGGGAGAAGAACTCCGGGACGTGGCGGCCCGAGGCGTGGATGCGCTGGGCGCGCTCGATCGCGGCGGGGGAGAAGACGCCGATCCACAGGCCGCCGTCGGAGGCGAAGGACTTCTGCGGGGCGAAGTAGTAGACGTCGGTCTCGGAGACGTCGACCGGGAGGCCGCCGGCGCCGGAGGTGGCGTCGACGAGGACGAGCGCGCCCTCGTCCGCGCCGGCCACGCGCTTGATCGGGGCGGCGACACCGGTGGAGGTCTCGTTGTGGGTCAGGCCGTAGACGTCGACCCCGGCCTCGGCGACCGGCTCCGGGTGGGTGCCCGGGTCGGAGGAGATCACGGTCGGCTCGGCGAGCCACGGGGCGAGCTTGGAGGCCTTGGCGAACTTGGAGGAGAACTCACCGAAGTTCAGGTGCTGCGACTTGTTCTCGATGAGGCCGTGCGTCGCCACGTCCCAGAAGGCGGTGGAGCCGCCGTTGCCGAGGACGACCTCGTAGCCGTCGGGGAGCGAGAAGAGGTCCTTGACCCCTTCGCGCACCCGCCCGACGAGGTTCTTCACGGGCGCCTGGCGATGAGAGGTGCCCATGAGGGAGGTACCGGTGGCGGCCAGGGCGTCCAACGCCTCCGTTCGCACCTTGGAGGGGCCCGCGCCGAATCGTCCGTCGGCGGGCTTGATGTCAGCGGGAATCTGGATCTCAGCCACGAAATGGAGGGTAGCCGGTGGGGTTTCGCCCACCACAAGGTGTTCGGTGGGTGAGATGCCGGGTCTCGCCCGTGTGGCGGCTGTGGGCTTACGGTCCGGCGATCTCGTGGGCGAGGGCGATCAGGTCGGGGGCGGCGGGGTGTCCCGGGCCGCGGCGGCGGGCCAGGAGGACGGGGAGGTCCGGTGCGTCGGTGAGGGGGACGTAGGTGACGCCTGGGTACGGGTGCAGGCCGGCGGTCGCCGTCGATGTCACGCCGACGGCCTGGTCGGAGGCGATGGCGGCGAGCCAGTCGTCGGTGTTGGCGACGGTGGTGCTCCGGGTGGGGCGGGCCTCGGGCGGCCACAGGGTGAGGGAGGTCGTGCCGGAGACCGTGTTGAGGGCGATGACCTGGTCGCTGAGGTCGGCGAGGGCGAGGCGCGGTCGGCGGGCGAGCGGGCTGTCCGAGGGCACCGCGGCGACGCGCGCCTCCAGGTGCAGCAGTTCGGTGACGAGGCCGGGGGTCTCCACGGGGCCGCGCAGCAGCGCGAGGTCGACGGCGCCGCGGGCGAGCCCGGCGGTGCGGTCGTCGACGCGCAGGAGTTCCAGCGGTACCTCGGGGTGGGTCTGGCGCCAGCGGCGCAGCAGCGGGGTGGTGAACACGCCGGCGGCGGACCAGGCGTGGCCGAGGCGCAGCGGCCGGTGCGGGGCGCGGGCGGCGGCGAGCGCGTCCTCGAACGCGGCGACGGCGACGGCGGCCTTCTCATGGAAGGCGCGGCCCTCGGGCGTGAGGTCGAGGTGGTGGGTGGAGCGGTCGACGAGTCGCACGCCGAGCGCGGTCTCCAGGGCGGCGAGGGTGCGCGAGACGGCGGGCTGGGTGAGACGCAGTGCGGAGGCGGCCCTGGTGATGCTGCGTTCCTCGGCGACGGCGAGGAAACAGCGCAGGTGGCGCAGCTCCAGTTCTCTGCTCATGTCCGTGGAGCATAACGGGAGCGCAATATGCATTTCACGGGACA
Source organism: Streptomyces sp. SDT5-1 (assembly GCF_052245995.1). Lineage (NCBI taxonomy): Bacteria > Bacillati > Actinomycetota > Actinomycetes > Kitasatosporales > Streptomycetaceae > Streptomyces > Streptomyces sp. SDT5-1. Next base: position 4,766,355 of record NZ_CM125963.1, read on the forward strand.
GGTCGGGCGCGCCTAGCGTGGAAGGCGACCGTGAGCGGGCTGTGCAGTGCAGTGCCCTGTAAGGTCTAATACATTGAACTGGCCGGGGTGGCCGGCCATCGCGTTCCCGATGCCCGCCCGCCGCGCGCATCGCATGCATGAGAGGGGTGGACCGTGAGCGGCCCGCAGACCGAACCCGTGGCCGTGGCGCACGACGCCGCCCCGGCCGTGACCGCGGACGCCGGCGCGGAGCCCAAGCGCCGCCGCGGCTCGCTGGGCCCGGTCGGCCTCGTCCTCGCGGGCTGTGTCTCCGTGCAGTTCGGCGCCGCGCTCGCAGTGAGCCTGATGCCGCGCGCCGGGGCGATCGGCGTCGTCACGCTGCGCCTCATGGTCGCGGCCGTGGTCATGCTCGTGGTGTGCCGCCCCCGGCTGCGCGGTCACTCGCGGTCCGACTGGGGCACGGTCGTCGCCTTCGGCATCGCCATGGGCGGCATGAACCTGCTCTTCTACCAGGCGGCGGCCCGCATCCCGCTCGGCATCGCGGTCACCTTCGAGGTGCTCGGCCCGCTGGCCCTCTCCGTCCTCGCCTCCCGCCGCCTCGTCAACGTCGTGTGGGCGGGTCTCGCCCTGTGCGGCGTGTTCCTGCTCGGCGGGGCGGGCGACGGGCTCGGCGGTCTGAACCTGGTCGGTGTGGGATTCGCGCTCGCGGCGGGCGCCTGCTGGGCGACGTACATCGTGTTCAGCGCCCGCACGGGCCGCCGCTTCCCGCAGGCGGACGGGCTCGCGCTCGCGATGGCGGTCGCCGCCGTCCTCTGTCTGCCGCTCGGCGTCGCCACGGCCGGTACGAAGCTGATCGACCCGGTGACCCTCGGGCTCGGCGCGGCGGTCGCGATCATGTCCTCGGTGCTGCCGTACACGCTCGAACTGGTCGCGCTCCGCTCGCTGCCCGCGTCGACGTTCGCGGTGATGATGAGCCTCGAGCCGGCGGTCGCCGCGCTCTCCGGCTTCCTCGTCCTCAGCCAGGACCTGGCCTGGTCGGAGGTCCTGGCGATCGCCCTCGTGATCGCGGCGAGCATGGGTGCGGTCCGCACCCAGGTGGGCCGCAAGAAGGACCCGGCGCTCGCCCTGCACGAGTGAGCCTCACTGCTTGCCGGTGCCGACCGGGTCCACGTACACCTTCTGGTCGGCGCCGTCGGAGACCGGCAGGTTGATGCCGACCTTCAGGGTCGTGGAGTGCGTCTCGTTCGGCGGCGTGATCTCGAGGGACGTGACGTCGACGCCGGAGCCGCCGGTGGTGTTCGGCGGGTAGTGCAGCGTGAAGCGGGTCGTCTCGCCGTTGCCGAGCACGACGGTCGGGGACGCGAGGTCGCTGCGCCGGGCGCTGAGCGGACCCGAGGCCTCTTCCGTCCGCAGGTCGACGCCCGGGAAGCCCTTGAGGGAGCAGGCGTCGCCGGTGTTGCGCATGCTGACTATGAGGGTGCCCTCGCCCATGCCGTGGGCCGAGTCGAAGGCCAGGTTCGCGGTCTCGCACGGGCCGGTGTTGACCTTGCCGCCGCCGCTGCCCTGGGCGGAGCCCGTGGCGGTCGTCTTCTCGCCGGTGTCCGAGGCGTTCTTGCCGGAGGCGCCACCCGCGGAGGAGTTGCTGCCGGACGACGACGAGGAGGAGCCGCCGTCGGAGGACGACGACGAGCCGGTCGCGGAGTCCTCGTTGCCCTGGCAGGCGGTGAGCGAGAGGCCCGCGGCGAGGGCGACGGCGGCGAGGGTGAGCTGACGAGCGCGCATGGTGTGCGTCCTTTGCGTGGTGGGTCCGTCGGTTACTGATCACCAGGACACGGCGCGCCCCCGTGATCGTTCCGCCTGGCCCGGCCCTCATACATGGCTGTTACACACGACCGGCCGCCCGTCACCGCCGGGACAGAGCCGTGACATGACGGCCCAATTTCCATGCAAGCGCGCTTGCTTGTTTCTGTGGCCCCTGCCATGCTCCAAGCACGCCGCACACCGCCGTGCCCCGAGGGGAGCGCACCGTGTCCGAACCGTCCGCCGTGTTCGACGACTTGCGGGACGAGAGCGAGGAACTCGACGAGCTGGTGCGGGAGTTGAGCCCCGAGCAGTGGGCCGCCCCGACCCCGGCGCCCCGCTGGACCGTCGCCCACCAGATCGCCCATCTCGCCTGGACCGACCGCGCCGCGCTGCTCGCCATGAGCGACGCCGACGCCTTCGCGGGCGAGGTGGAGAAGGCGATCGCCGCACCCGACTCCTTCGTCGACGACGGGGCGGACGAGGGTGCGCGCCAGGACCCGGCCGCCCTGCTCGCGGGCTGGCGGGACGGGCGCGCGCAGTTGCAGAAGGTGCTGCGCGCCGCGGCCGCGTCGAAGACCCGCTTCCCCTGGTACGGGCCCCCGATGTCCGCCGCCTCCATGGCGACGGGGCGGCTCATGGAGACGTGGGCGCACGGCCAGGACGTGGCCGACGCGCTCGGTGTCGTACGGGCCCCGACCGACCGGCTCCGGCACGTCGCCCGGATCGGCGTCCGCGCCCGGACGTTCGCCTTCGACGTGCACGGGGTGGCCGCGCCCGAGGAGGAGTTCCGCGTCGAACTCACGGCCCCCGGCGGTGAGATGTGGGCGTACGGGCCCGAGGACGCCGCCCAGCGGGTCACCGGAACGGCCCTCGACTTCTGCCTCCTCGTCACCCAGCGCGCGCACCGCTCCGACGTCGACGTACGCGCCGAGGGCCCCGACGCCGACCGCTGGCTCGACATCGCGCAGGCCTTCGCAGGGCCACCGGGGAAGGGCCGCGCGCCGAAGGATCCCCGATGAGCAGGCCACCGCTGCGTATCGGCAACGCGTCCGGGTTCTACGGCGACCGGTTCGACGCCGTGCGCGAGATGCTGACCGGCGGCGAACTCGACGTCCTCACCGGCGACTACCTCGCCGAGCTGACCATGCTCATCCTCGGCCGCGACCGCCTCAAGGACCCGGACCGCGGCTACGCCCGCACGTTCCTGCGCCAGATGGAGGACTGCCTCGGCCTCGCGATCGAGCGCGGCGTCCGCCTCGTGACCAACGCGGGCGGCCTCAACCCCGCAGGCCTTGCCGCCGAGCTGCGGCAGCTCGCGTCCCGCCTCGGTGTCCGCGCCCGCGTCGCGCACGTCGAGGGCGACGACCTGCTCGGCACCGGCCGCTTTCCCGGCGCCCTCACCGCCAACGCCTACCTCGGCGGCGCCGGCATCACCGCCTGCCTGGACGCGGGCGCCGACATCGTCGTCACGGGCCGCGTCACCGACGCGGCGCTGGTCGCCGGGCCGGCGGCCTGGCACTTCGGGTGGCCGCACGACGCGTACGACCGGCTCGCGGGGGCCGTCGTCGCCGGGCACGTCCTGGAGTGCGGGACCCAGGCGACCGGCGGCAACTACTCGCGCTTCACCCGGCACCCCGGCCGCACGACCCGCCCCGGCTTCCCCCTCGCCGAGCTCCACGAGGACGGCTCCGCCGTCATCACCAAGCACCCCGGCACCGGCGGCGTCGTCGAGACCGGCACCATCACCGAACAGCTCCTGTACGAGACCGGGGGCGCCCGGTACGCGGGACCCGACGTCACCGCCCGCCTCGACACGGTCCGCCTCGCGCAGGAGGGCCCCGACCGGGTGCGCGTCCACGGCGTGCGCGGCGAGGCACCGCCGCCCACCCTCAAGGTCGGCCTCAACCGGCTCGGCGGGTACCGCAACGAGACCGTCTTCGTCCTCACAGGGCTCGACATCGAGGCAAAGGCCGCCCTCGTGCGCGAACAGCTCGACGAGGCGCTGCGCACCGCCAAGTCGCCGCCCAAGCACATCCATTGGGAACTCGTCCGCACCGACCGCCCCGACGCCGACACCGAGGAGACGGCGAGCGCGCTGCTGCGGCTCGTCGTGCGCGACCAGGACCCGGAGGCCGTCGGGCGGGCGCTCAGCGGCGCGGCGGTGGAACTCGCCCTCGCCTCCTACCCCGGCTTCCACGTCACCGCCCCGCCCGGAAAGGGCTCCCCTTACGGGGTGTTCGAGGCGGCGTACGTGGCGCGTGAGGAGGTCCCGCACGTGGCGGCCCTGCCGGACGGGGAGCGCGTCCCGATCCCCGTACCGACGGGCCCGACCCGTCCGCTCGCCCCGGTGGACGACCCGCCTCTCCCGGCGGCCCTCCCGCCGGGCCCGACGCGCCGCGCGCCCCTCGGCCTGATCGCCGGGGCCCGCAGCGGCGACAAGGGGGGCGACGCGAACGTGGGGGTGTGGGTGGAGACGGACGAGGCGTGGCGGTGGCTGGTCCGCACGCTGACGGTCGACCGCCTCCGCGAACTCCTGCCGGAGGCGGCCCCGTTGCCCGTGACCAGGCACCAGCTCCCCGACCTCCGCGCCCTCAACTTCACGGTCGAGGGGATCCTCGGCGACGGCGTGGCCGCGCGACACCGGTTCGACCCCCAGGCCAAGGGCCTCGCCGAATGGCTCAGGTCCCGCCACCTCGACATCCCGGAGGCCCTCCTGTGACCGCCCTGTCCAGCGCCCTGGACCCCCGCTCCGACGAGCACGCGGCCCGCCGCGCCGCGCTCCTGGACAAGCTCGCGGCGCTCGACGCCGAGCACGCGAAGGCGGTCGCGGGCGGCGGCGAGAAGTACGTCGACCGGCACCGCAGGCGCGGCAAGCTGCTCGCCCGGGAGCGCATCGAGCTGCTGCTCGACCCCGACACCCCGTTCCTCGAACTCTCGCCCCTCGCCGCCTGGGGCAGCGACTACGCGGTCGGCGGCTCGCTCGTCACCGGCATCGGCGTCGTCGAGGGCGTCGAGTGCCTGATCACCGCGAACGACCCGACGGTGCGCGGCGGCGCCAGCAACCCGTGGTCGCTGAAGAAGGCGCTGCGGGCGAACGAGATCGCGCACGTCAACCGGCTCCCGGCGATCTCGCTCGTCGAGTCCGGCGGCGCCGACCTGCCGTCGCAGAAGGAGATCTTCATCCCCGGCGGCGGCATCTTCCGCGACCTCACCCGGCTCTCGGCCGCCGGCATCCCCACCGTCGCCGTCGTCTTCGGCAACTCGACCGCCGGAGGCGCGTACATCCCCGGCATGTCCGACCACGTGATCATGGTGAAGGAGAGGGCGAAGGTCTTCCTCGGCGGCCCGCCGCTGGTCAAGATGGCGACCGGCGAGGAGAGCGACGACGAGTCCCTCGGCGGCGCCGAGATGCACGCCCGCACCTCCGGGCTCGCCGACTACTTCGCCCACGACGAGCAGGACGCGATCCGGCAGGCCCGCCGCGTCGTCGCCCGCCTCAACCACCGCAAGGCGCACGCAGATCCGGCGCCCGCGCCCCCGCCCAAGTACGACCCGGAGGAGCTTCTCGGCATCGTGCCGGAGGACCTGAAGGAGCCGTTCGACCCGCGCGAGGTGATCGCCCGGATCGTCGACGCCTCGGACTTCGACGAGTTCAAGCCGCTGTACGGGACCTCGCTCGTCACCGGGTGGGCCGAGCTCCACGGCTATCCCGTCGGCATCCTCGCCAACGCCCAGGGCGTCCTCTTCAGCGAGGAGTCGCAGAAGGCCGCCCAGTTCATCCAGCTCGCCAACCAGCGCGACATCCCGCTCCTCTTCCTGCACAACACCACCGGCTACATGGTCGGCAAGGAGTACGAGCAGGGCGGCATCATCAAGCACGGCGCGATGATGATCAACGCCGTCTCCAACTCCCGGGTACCGCACCTGTCCGTCCTGATGGGCGCCTCGTACGGCGCCGGTCACTACGGCATGTGCGGGCGCGCCTACGACCCCCGCTTCCTGTTCGCCTGGCCCAGCGCCAAGTCCGCCGTGATGGGGCCGCAGCAGCTCGCGGGCGTGCTGTCGATCGTGGCGCGGCAGTCCGCCGCCGCGAAGGGGCAGCCGTACGACGAGGAGGCCGACGCGGGTCTTCGCGCCATGGTCGAGCAGCAGATCGAGGCGGAGTCGCTGCCGATGTTCCTGTCCGGGCGGCTCTACGACGACGGGGTCATCGACCCCCGCGACACCCGGACCGTGCTCGGCATCTGCCTGTCCGCGATCCACACCGCACCGTACGAGGGCGCCCGCGGCGGCTTCGGCGTCTTCCGGATGTGAGGCTCCAGTGATCACCTCTCTTCTTGTGGCCAACCGCGGCGAGATCGCCTGCCGCGTCTTCCGCACCTGCCGTGAGCTGGGAATACGCACGGTCGCCCTGCACTCCGACGCGGACGCCGACGCGCTGCACGTGCGCGAGGCCGACCTCGCCGTGCGCCTTCCGGGGGCCACGCCCGGCGAGACGTATCTGCGCGGGGACCTCGTCGTGAAGGCGGCCCTGGACGCGGGCGCCGACGCCGTGCACCCGGGGTACGGGTTCCTGTCCGAGAACGCGGACTTCGCGCGCGCCGTCGCCGACGCCGGGCTCACCTGGGTGGGGCCGCCGCCCACCGCGATCGAGGCGATGGCGTCGAAGACGCGCGCCAAGGAACTGATGGGCGTCGAGCCGCTGACGGAGGTCACGGCCGACGACCTGCCGGTCCTCGTGAAGGCGTCCGCGGGCGGCGGCGGGCGCGGCATGCGCGTCGTACGGGAACTGGGGGCGCTGAACGGCGAGTTGGAGGCCGCGCGGGCCGAGGCGCTCTCCGCCTTCGGCGACGGCGAGGTGTTCGTCGAGCCGTACGTCGAGGGCGGGCGGCACGTCGAGGCGCAGGTGCTCGCCGACGCCCACGGGACCGTCTGGGTGCTCGGCACGCGGGACTGCTCGCTCCAGCGGCGGCACCAGAAGGTGATCGAGGAGGCACCCGCACCGGATCTGCCGCACCACGTATCAGATGTCATATACGAGATGGCGGAGCACGCCTGCCGCGCCACCGGCTACCTCGGCGCCGGCACGATCGAGTTCCTCGTCGCCGACGGCCGCGCCCACTTCCTGGAGATGAACACCCGCCTCCAGGTGGAACACCCGGTCACCGAAGCCGTGTTCGGCATCGACCTCGTCGCGCTCCAGCTCCGGATCGCCGAGGGCGAACCGCTCGACCCCGAACCCCCGTCCCCGCGCGGCCACGCCGTCGAGGCCCGCCTCTACGCCGAGGACCCCGCCTCCGACTTCGCCCCGCAGACCGGCACCCTGCACCGACTCGCCGTCCCCGGCAACGTCCGCCTCGACACCGGATACACCGACGGCGACACCATCGGCGTGCACTACGACGCCATGCTCGCCAAGGCCGTCGCCCACGCCCCCACCCGCGCCGCCGCCGTCCGCGCCCTCGCCGGCGCCCTGGAACGCGCCGAGGTGCACGGCCCCGTCACCAACCGCGACCTGCTCGTACGCTCCCTGCGGCACCCCGAGTTCACCGACGCCCGCATGGACACCGGGTTCTACGAGCGCCACCTCGACGAACTGACCGCCCCCGCCGACGACCCGCACGCGCCGCTCGCCGCCGCCCTCGCCCACGCCGCGCGCGCCTCCCACCGCTTCGGCGGCTTCCGCAACGTCCCCTCGGGCCCCCAGGTCAGGCGCTACCGCGCCGAACCGCACGGCACCGAGCACGAGGTCCGCTACCGGCACACCCGCACAGGACCCGCACCCGAGGGCGACGCCACGCTCGTCACGGCCGCCCCCGACCGCGTCGTCCTCGAGACCGGCGGCGTCCGCCGCACCTACCGGGTGGCCTCCTACGGCGACCGCGTGTACGTCGACGGCGCCGCGTTCACCGCCCTGCCCCGCTTCACCGACCCCACCGAGCAGCGTGCCCCCGGCTCCCTGCTCGCCCCCATGCCCGGCACCGTCGTCCGCCTCGCCGACGGCCTCACCGAAGGCGCCGCCGTCACCGCCGGACAGCCGCTCATCTGGCTGGAGGCGATGAAGATGGAACACCGCATCCTCGCCCCCGCCTCCGGAACGCTCACCGCCCTGCACGCCGCCGTCGGCCGCCAGGTCGAGGTCGGCGCGCTGCTCGCCGTCGTACAGGAGGAACAGTCGTGAACGCTTCCGCCGCTCCCGTCCTCGAAACCGAGGAGCACCAGGCACTGCGCGCCGCCGTCGCCGCGCTCGGCAAGCAGTACGGCCGCGCCTACATGACCGGCGTCACCGCCGCCGAAGGCCACCCCGACGAACTGTGGGCCGAGGCCGCCAAGCTCGGCTACCTCGGCGTGAACCTGCCCGAGGAGTACGGCGGCGGAGGCGGCGGCATAGCCGAACTCTCCATCGTCCTCGAAGAATTGGGGGCCGCGGGCTCGCCGCTGCTCATGATGGTCGTGTCGCCCGCGATCTGCGGCACCGTCATCGGCCGCTTCGGCACCGAGGCCCAGAAGCGGGCCTGGCTCCCCGGACTCGCCGACGGCAGCCGCACCATGGCCTTCGGCATCACCGAACCCGACGCCGGATCCAACTCGCACCGCATCACCACCACCGCCCGCAAGGACGACGACGGCTCGTGGGTGCTGAACGGGCGCAAGGTGTTCGTCTCCGGCGTCGACATCGCCGACGCCACCCTCGTCGTCGGCCGTACCTCCGACGCCCGCACGGGCCGCCTCAAGCCCTGCCTCTTCATCGTCCCCCGCGACACCCCGGGATTCGAGCGGCGCCGGATCGACATGGAGGTCCAGGCCCCGGAGAAGCAGTTCGAACTCACCCTTGACGACGTACGGCTTCCCGCCGACGCTCTCGTGGGTGACGAGGACGCAGGACTGCTCCAGCTGTTCGCCGGACTCAACCCGGAACGCGTCATGACCGCCGCGTTCGCCATCGGCATGGGCCGGTACGCGCTGAACCGGGCCGTCGAGTACGCCAAGGAACGCACGGTGTGGCAGGCCCCCATCGGCTCCCACCAGGCCATCGCCCACCCGCTCGCGCAGATCCACATCGAGCTGGAGCTGGCCCGCCTCATGATGCAGAAGGCGGCCCGGCTCTACGACGCCGGGGACGACGTCGCCGCCGGCGAGGCCGCCAACATGGCGAAGTACGCCGCCGCCGAGGCCTGCGTGCGCGCCGTCGACCAGGCCGTGCACACCCTCGGAGGCAACGGCCTGACCCGCGAGTTCGGCCTCGCCTCCCTCATCACCGGCTCCCGCGTGGCGCGCATCGCCCCCGTCAGCCGGGAAATGATCCTCAACTACGTGTCCCACCAGAGCTTGGGCCTCCCCAAGTCGTACTGACCCCGACTGGCTTGCCTCAGTGAGGAGTTCGGCATGGTGTACGTGAGTGAGTACGCGGACGTCGCGGCCGTCGACGAGGCCATCCACGATGCCGTGCTCGGGGGCGCGGCCGCCCGCGGCGACGCCCCCGCCCTCGTCGACGGGGTGACCGGCAGCACCCTCTCGTACGCCCAACTCGACACGTTCCACCGGAAGGTGGCCGCCGGGCTCGCCGACGCGGGCGTCCGCAAGGGCGACGTCGTCGCGCTGCACAGCCCGAACACGATCGCGTACCCGGTGGCCTTCTACGGCGCCACGCGCGCGGGCGCCTCCGTCACCACCGTGCACCCGCTGTCGACGCCGCAGGAGTTCGCCCGGCAGCTGCGCGACGCGGGCGCCACCTGGATCGTCACCGTCACCCCGCTCGTCGAGGCCGCCCGCGCCGCCGCCGAACTCGCGGGCGGCGTACGGGAGATCTTCGTCTGCGACCCGGCGGGCGACTCCGGGCACCGCTCGCTCACCGACATGCTCGGCACCACCGCGCCCGAACCGCACGTCGCCGTCGACCCGGCGGACGACGTCGCGGCGCTCCCGTACTCCTCCGGCACCACCGGCACGCCCAAGGGCGTCATGCTCACCCACCGCAACATCGCCACCAACCTCGCCCAGCTCACCACGCTGCTCCCGGCCGGGCCCGGCGACCGCGTCCTCGCCGTCCTGCCGTTCTTCCACATCTACGGCCTCACCGCGCTCATGAACGCGCCGCTACGGCTCGGCGCCACCGTCGTCGTGCTGCCCCGCTTCGACCTCGACACCTTCCTCGCCGCGATCGAGAAGCACCGCATCACCCACCTGTACGTCGCCCCGCCGATCGTCCTCGCCCTCGCCAAGCACCCGGCCGTCGAGGGGCACGACCTGTCGTCGCTGCGGCTCGTCGTCAGCGCCGCCGCACCCCTCGACGGAGAACTCGCCCACGCCTGCGCGCGCCGCCTCGGCCTGCCCACCGTCGGACAGGCCTACGGCATGACGGAGCTGTCGCCCGGCACCCACGTCGTCCCGCACGACGCGCACCACCCGCCGCCCGGCACCGTCGGCAAGCTCATCGCCTCCACCGAGATGCGGATCGTGTCCCTCGACGACCCCGCGAAGGACGTGCCGCCCGGCGAACCCGGCGAGATCCTCATCCGCGGCCCGCAGGTCATGAAGGGCTACCTCGGCCGCCCCGACGCCACCGCCGACATGATCGACGAGGCCGGCTGGGTGCACACCGGGGACGTCGGACGGGTCGACGACGACGGCTGGCTGTTCGTCGTCGACCGCGTCAAGGAACTCATCAAGTACAAGGGCTTCCAGGTCGCGCCCGCCGACCTCGAAGCACTGCTGCTCACCCACGAGGGCATCGCCGACGCCGCCGTCATCGGCGTCCTCGACGACGACGGCAACGAGGTGCCGAAGGCCTTCGTCGTCCGCTCCGACCCGGCGCTCGGCGCCGACGACGTGCTCGCGTACGTCGCCGAGCGCGTCGCCCCGTACAAGAAGATCCGCCGCGTCGCGTTCATCGACGGGGTGCCGCGCGCGGCCTCCGGGAAGATCCTGCGCCGCGAACTCAGGGAGGCCTGATGGCTGACGCCGACCTCGTGACCCGGTCGGACGACCGCGGGGTCACCACCCTCGCCCTCGACTCGCCCGCCAACCGCAACGCGCTCTCCGCCGCCCTCGTCGGCGAACTGGCCGAGCGGCTGCGGGAGGCCGGCAAGGATGACGCCGTACGGGCCCTTGTCCTCACGCACACCGGAGGCACGTTCTGCGCGGGCGCCGACCTCAAGGACCCGCCGGACCCGGACGTCCTGGTCGGTCTGCTGCGGGGGATCGTCGAGCTCGGCAAGCCGGTCGTGGCACGGGTCGACGGGCACGTGCGGGCGGGCGGCCTCGGCCTCCTCGGCGCGTGCGACATGGCGGCGGCCTCGGCGCGGTCGTCCTTCGCCTTCACCGAGGTACGCATCGGGGTCGCGCCCGCCGTGATCTCCATGCCGCTGCTGCCGCGGCTCGACCCGCGGGCGGTGGGCCGCTACTACCTGACGGGGGAGCGGTTCGACGCGGCGGAAGCGGCCCGGATCGGGCTCGTGACCGTGGCGGGAGACGACGTGGACACGGCCATCGAACCGCTCATCGGGGGACTGCGGAAGGCGTCACCGGAGGCCCTGGCCGAGACGAAGAAGCTGCTCACGGTTAAGGTCCTGGAGACCTTCGACCGGGACGCGGAGTCGCTCACGGCGCTCTCCGCGCGGCTGTTCGGCTCCGCGCAGGCCCGCGAGGGCATGACGGCCTTCCTCGAACGACGGGATCCCGCATGGGTGTTGTGACGCTGCCGAAGCAGGACCGCTCGCGTGTGACGCGGCAACGGCTCCTGGAGTCCGCCGTCGCCTGCCTCGCCGAGCGCGGCTGGGCCGGATCCACGGTCTCCGTCGTCGCCGAGCACGCGGGCGTCTCGCGCGGCGCCGCCCAGCACCACTTCCCGACCCGCGAGGACCTCTTCACCGCGGCGGTCGAGTACGTCGCCGAGGAACGCTCCACCGCGCTGCGCGCGCTGCGTCCACAAGGGCGGGCGGAGGCCGTCGCGGCGCTCGTCGACCTCTACACGGGCCCGTTGTTCCGGGCGGCGCTGCACCTGTGGGTGGCGGCGTCCAACGAGCCGCAACTCGGGGAACGGGTCACCGAGCTGGAGTCCCGGGTCGGCCGCGAGACCCACCGGATCGCGGTGGAGCTCCTCGACGCGGACGAGTCGGTCCCCGGGGTGCGGGAGGTCGTCCAGGGCCTCCTCGACATGGCCCGCGGCCTCGGCCTCGCCAACCTCCTCACGGACGACGGGGCGCGCCGCGACCGGGTGGTGACGGAGTGGGCGTCCTTGGTCGACCGCACCTTGCGCTGACCCGTCCCCACGCCTCGGGTCCCTGCTGCTCAATCGCCGCGGGGGCTGGATTGGCTTGCTTGCCTGCACCGCTTTGCGGGGTGCCCTGCAGGCGCCCCGGGGTGCGCCTTCGGCGTCGGGCCCGCTGGCTCCACCTGGCCCCCTGTTCCTACGTCTCGGGGCTCTGCCCCGGCCCCCGCTGCTCAATCGCCGCAGGGGCTGGATTTGTTTGCCTGCGCCGTCTCGCGGGGCGCCCAAGATCCCACCCACCCGCCCCCTCCAGGGGCGTAGGCCCCACGGGGTGCGCGTCTGGCATTCGGCCCGCTGGCTCCACCCGGCCCCCTGTTCCTGCGTCTCGGGGCTCTGCCCCGGCCGCCGCTGCTCAATCGCCGCAGTGGCTCGATTTACCTGCCTGCGCCGCCCAGCCAGGCACGTCGTTGCCTGGCCCACCTCCTCGGCTCCGCCGCCTAATTTCCCACCCACCCGCCCCCTCCAGGGGCGTAGGCCCCACGGGGTACCGCAACGGCTGCGGTCGCCCGCATCGCGCCTCGGGGAAGGGGGGGCGTCGGTATGGCTTCCCCGCACGTTGCGGCCGTCCGTACCCCACTTCCGGCGAGCAGCCGCAGGAACGCCCATGCGTTCTGTTGGATGGGTGCCACCGCCCTGGGCGATCTGCCTCCCCCCCCCGGGGGAAACTTCGCCCGGGGCCCGACAACCGGGTGGGCAAGGCAGCGCACGGTGTAGGCCGCGCTCGTGGCAGGCGCCTACTTCGGCGCGGATACCGGGCCCACGGGGGCCGAGCCCCCGGAGGGGGCGGGTGGGTGGGAGATGGGCGGGCAATAGGGCAGAACGCGTTGGGGCACATGTGCCACGGTTGACGTCTGTCCCGGTGCAGACGGGAGCCGTGGTGCCGCGTAAGTGGACGATGGGCCCCGGTCACGTGTGGGCGAGGCGGCGCATGGTGTAGGCCGGGCCCGCGGCCGGCGCCTGCCCCGGCGCGGATGCCGGGCCCACGGGGGCCGAGCCCCCGGAGGGGGCGGTGGGTGGGAGATGGGCGGGGAACGGGGCGGAACGTGGTGCCGCACAGGCGCCACGGCAGAGCCCGCCCCGGCGCAGCCGGAAAGCACGGTGCCGCGCATCCGGACGACGAGCCCCATCCGGGCGCAGCCGGGAATCGCGGTGCCGCGTATCCGGACGACGGGCCCCACCCGGGCGCAGGCGAGAGGCACGGTGCCGCGCAACCGGGGAGACCACGACCACCCCCGGCCAGGGGCTAGTGGGCGATGTCCGTGTAGCCCTCGATCTGGCGCGGGGAGCGGGTGCCCGGGCCCACGTAGCGGGCCGAGGGGCGGACCAGCCGGCCCGTCCGCTTCTGCTCCAGGACGTGCGCGCTCCAACCTGCCGTACGCGCACACGTGAACATCGACGTGAACATGTGCGCCGGCACCTCCGCGAAGTCGAGCACGATCGCCGCCCAGAACTCCACGTTCGTGGCGAGGACCCGGTCCGGCCGCCGCGCGTGCAGCTCCGCGAGCGCCGCCTTCTCCAGCGCTTCCGCCACCTCGAACCGCGGCGCACCCAACTCGCGCGCCGTCCTGCGCAGCACGCGCGCCCGCGGATCCTCCGCCCGGTACACCCGGTGCCCGAACCCCATCAGCCGTTCGCCCTTGTCGAGCGCCCGACGGACGTACGCCTCCGCGTCCCCCGTCCGCTCGATCTCCTCGATCATGCCGAGCACCCGCGACGGCGCCCCACCGTGCAGCGGCCCGGACATCGCCCCGACCGCCCCCGACAGCGCCGCCGCCACATCCGCCCCGGTGGACGCGATGACCCGGGCCGTGAACGTAGAGGCGTTCATGCCGTGCTCGGCTGCCGACGTCCAGTAGGCGTCGACGGCCGCGACGTGCTTCGGGTCCGGCTCCCCGCGCCACCGACGCATGAACCGCTCGACGACCGTCTCCGCCTTGTCGATCTCCCGCTGCGGCACCATCGGCAGACCCTGCCCGCGCGCGGACTGCGCGACGTACGACAGCGCCATGACGGCGGCCCGCGCGAGGTCGTCGCGAGCCTGCTTCTCGTCGATGTCGAGGAGCGGCTTCAGCCCCCACACGGGCGCCAGCATGGCCAGCGCCGACTGCACGTCGACGCGGATGTCGCCGGAGTGCACGGGGATGGGGAACGGTTCGGCGGGCGGCAGACCGGGGTTGAAGGCGCCGTCGACCAGCAGCCCCCACACGTTCCCGAACGACACATGGCCGACCAGATCCTCGATGTCGACGCCGCGATACCGCAGGGCGCCGCCCTCCTTGTCCGGTTCGGCGATCTCGGTCTCGAACGCGACGACACCTTCGAGGCCTGGAACAAAGCCGGGGGCGAGGTCGGACATCAGGCGGCTCCTCTGGATGCGTGGGCTTCAACGGGGTACCCCCGTGATGCCCCGTACGGCGGGCGGCTCAACCGTTTCGGCTCCTGGAACATAACCCTCCGTGCCACGGTTGGCGAGGGCTCGCGGCACTCAGTGCCATGTTTCACCCTGGGTGCGTCCGGGCCCGTCCGTCCGGCAGGATGACGCCGTGAGCGCCCACGACGACCCCGAACTCGACCTCGCCGACATGCGCGAGCAGTACCGCGCCCTGGACGGCGGCCTGCTGGAGGGTGACCTCGCCATGCAGCCGATGGAACAGTTCACGCGCTGGTTCAAACAGGCGGCGGCCCCCGGCTCCCCGCTGCACGAGCCCAACGCCATGGTCGTCTCCACCGCCGACGCCGAGGGCCGCCCCAGCTCCCGCACCGTGCTGCTCAAGTCGTTCGACGAGGCCGGCTTCGTCTTCTACACCAACTACGGCTCCCGCAAGGCACGCGACCTCTCCGCGAACCCGCACGTCGCGCTGCTCTTCCCGTGGCACCCGCTGGGCCGCCAGGTCCTGGTCACCGGCACCGCGGAGCGCACGTCGCGCGCCGAGACCGAGGCGTACTTCCACACCCGCCCGCACGGCTCCCAGCTCGGCGCCTGGGCCAGCGCCCAGTCCTCCGTGGTCCCCTCGCGGGAGGCCCTGGACGCCCACTACGCGGACCTCGCCGCCCGCTACCCGGAGGGCACCGAGGTCCCGGTCCCGCCGCATTGGGGCGGCTATCGCGTCACCCCGGAGACCGTCGAATTCTGGCAGGGCCGCGAGAACCGCCTCCACGACCGCCTCCGCTACACCCGTGAGACCGCGTCCGCCACCCCGCTCTGGCGAGTGGAACGCCTGAGCCCCTGACCCACCGACGCGTCACCCCCGCCTTCCGGTCACAACTCGGCCAGGACCCCGTCGAGGAACGGCTCGATCGCGGCGCGCCACGCCTCCGGCTGGTCGTAGTGCACCAGGTGCCCCGCATCCGCCACCTCCGCGTACACGCCCCGGGGAAGGACCCGCACCATCTCCTGCGCCTCCGCCCGCCCCAACTCCCCGTCGAGCCCCCGCAGCACCAGCGCCGGGCACTGCACCGCCGCCAGCTCCTCCCAGTGCGCGTCGTACACCCACGTGGACCGCGCCGCGAGCATCTGGCGCCGTGAGAACACCGGCCGCCATCCGTCCGCGGTCTCCGTCATCACCTCGGCGTAGAACTCCCCGCGCGCGGGGTTGGGCCGCTCCACCCAGGGGTCGTCCTCCCCGAACCACTTCCGCACGTCCGCCAGCGTCGCGAACGGCAGCGGCCACGCCTTGAACCAGTCCTCCCACTCCCGCTGGGAGGCCGCCCCGAGCGCCGAAGCCCGCATGTCGCAGATGATCAGGCCGCGTACGAGATCGGGCCTGCGGGCGGCGAGCTGCCAGGCGGTGAGCGCTCCCATGGAGTGTCCGATCAGCACCGCCGGTTCGAGCCCCAGCTGGACGAGCGCCGCCTCCGCGTCCAGGACGTACGCCTCCCGGTCGAAGGGCCCCTCCGGCGGCTTGTCGCTCTGCCCGTGCCCCCGCTGGTCGAGCGCGACCGCCCGATGCCGCTCGGAGAGCCAGCGCGCCGTCCCCGCCCAGTGCGAGGCCCGCCCCATCAGCCCGTGCAGCAGCAGGACTCCGGGGTTGTGGCCGGCCTCGCCCGTCTTGGGCGGGTCGGCGAATTCCCAGGCGGCCAGGTGGATCCCGCCTGCTCCGGTCACGTCGATGCGCCGCGCCATTGGCCCTGGCACCCCCTCGTGGTCGCGCCTGCAGTCGCGTACCCGCGCACGCTATCGAACCTGTTTTCGAAAGCGCGTCGCGCTAGGACAACACCCCTCATTTGAGTGACATGGCTCAAGGAATGACCGGCGCTGTCGAGGGGATCTCTTCAGCGGGAGGCGGACCGCTCGGGGAAAACGGTCCGAGGGGATCGACCCTGGGAGCTCGGGGCTCCGGGTCGGAACAGGGGAGGACAGGCCCCGGCGCCACACGGCGCCGGGGCCCTCTGTCTGCCCGCCCCGAACGTCTCGCGCCCCCCAGGCCCGTCGCACCCCGATCGGCCGGTCCATGCGGCCCCCTCCGGTCATATGCCTCACGCGACAGCCTTGCACGCCGAGCGTCCGGCCGCTGCGGTTCCGCACAGTGAATCTTGTTTTCTGCGCGGAAGTGCAGCATGTGCGGATACAAGTCAACTTTCCCACACGATACGGAAGTTGACGCCCGCCCCGAAGAGGGCCGCCGGGCTCAGCGCTTCGCCACGAAGACGTGCGAGGCGATCTCCGCCTCCAGCTCCGCCGCCTCACCGCTGCTGCCCACGAGCACACCGCCCGGCGACTGCGTCACGCTCACCACCGAACCCGGCTGCACACCCGCCCGCCGCAGCGTGTACATCAACTGCGCGTCCGTCTGGATCGGCTCACCGATCCGGCGCACCACGACCGTCTTGCCCTCGGCGCCCGGGTCGAGATCCGACAGGGACACCATGCCCTCGTCCAGGAACGGGTTCGCCCCGTCCTTCTCGCCCAGCTCCTCCAGACCCGGAATCGGGTTCCCGTACGGCGACTCCGTCGGATGCCGCAGCAGATCCAGAACGCGGCGCTCCACGGCCTCGCTCATCACGTGCTCCCAGCGACAGGCCTCGGCGTGCACCTGCTCCCACTCCAGGCCGATCACGTCCACCAGCAGACACTCCGCGAGCCGGTGCTTGCGCATCACGCGCGTGGCGAGCCGCCGACCCTCGTCGGTCAGCTCCAGGTGCCGGTCGGCCGCCACCGCGACCAGGCCGTCCCGCTCCATCCGCGCCACCGTCTGGCTGACCGTCGGCCCGCTCTGGTCGAGCCGCTCGGCGATCCGGGCGCGCATGGGGACCACACCTTCCTCTTCCAGCTCGAGGATGGTGCGGAGGTACATCTCCGTGGTGTCGATCAGTCCGGACATACGTGCCCCTCGTGTAGCTCTCTAGCTCCGCGACAGCTCCGCTGGCTGACCGCGCAGCGCGTGCGCTGGCCCTGGAACCCAGAACTCAATTCTGACGCATACCGCTGACAACCGTGACGCGCCAGGGAAACGTCCGCCCCCGCGGGGCCGGGAACCGTATTGACACAGCACTGGTCCAGACCGCACCGTGATCCGCGAACGCGCCACGCAGCACCGAGATCCGACCCCACGATCCGACCCCACTCACCAGGACCCGAAGGGGCACGCCGATGAGCGAGAGCAGGCCGGCCGCGCAGTACCTCGACGCCTCCATCGGGCTCCTCACCAGGATCCGCGACGAGGAGGCCGACAACATCGCCGCGGCCGGAACCCTCCTCGCCGACACCGTCGCCGACGGCGGCCGGCTCTTCGCCTTCGGCGCCGGACACTCCGGGCTCGCCGCCCAGGACGTCGTCTACCGCGCCGGCGGCCTCGCCCTCATGAACCTGCTGTCCGTGCCCGGCACCGTCGGCATCGACGTCATGCCCGCCACCCTCGGCTCCGCCCTCGAACGCGTCGACGGACTCGCCGCAGCCGTCCTCGAGGCCAGCCCCGCGCGGGAGGGCGACGCACTCGTGATCATCTCCCTGTCCGGGCGCAACGCGCTCCCCGTGGAAATGGCCCTCAGCGCCCGCGCCGCCGGCATCAAGGTCATCGGCGTCACCTCCCTCGCGTACGCGACGGGACCCGACGCCCCCACCTCACGGCACTCCTCCGGCACCTACCTGCGCGACCACTGCGACGTCGTCCTCGACTCCAAGATCGCCATCGGGGACGCCGAACTCACCCACGAAGGCGTCGACGCGCCCTTCGCCCCCGCCTCCACCATCACCGCGAGCGCCCTCATGCAGGCCACCCTCGCCAGCTGCGCCGCCGCCCTCGCCGACCGCGGCATCCAGCCCCCGCTGCTCCGCTCCGGGAACGTCGACGGCGGCCTGGAGTGGAACGCCCGGGTCTTCGACGAGTACGGCGACCGCATCTACTACCGCCGCTGACCCACTGCCCCGGAGCTCACCGGTCGGCCGCCGCCAGCCACGCCAGATCCACCGAACCCGCGATCCGCGCCGCCACACTCTCCGCGTACGCCGCGTCCCCGCGCTCGAACGCGACCCGGCTCGCACCCCGCAGAAACGTCACCACCCCCAGCGTCCGCCCCCGGCTGCGCAGCACCGCGCACAACGCGTACACCGTGCCCTCCGGCCACTGCCGGTCCAGCGCCCACCGCTCGTTCACCGCGCCGCCCTCCGCCGCGGCCCGCACCGAACCCGCCCGCTCCACACACTGCAACGCCGGATGCCCCGCCGCGTACCGCACCGGCAGCGCACCCCGCGTCACCAGCAGACTCGGACCCGGCGCCCCCGACGGCGTGGCCGCCGCCCGCACCAGACGCAACGGCTCCTCGCTCCCCACCAGGTCGATCACCGCATGGTCCGCGAACCCGGCAAGCGCGAAGTCCAGATGCACCGTCGCCGCCTCCGCCGGATCCTCGCACTCCGCCGCCGCCCGCGCCGCACGATGCAACTGCTGCGACCTGAACCGCAGCTGCGCCGCGTCCTGCTCGGTCTGCTTCGCCTCCGTCACGTCCTGGAACAGCCACCCCACACCCAGCGGCACCGGCTCCTCCGCCAGCGGCGACGCCAACCGCACGAAACCGCACCGCCAGCACCGCCGCTCCTCACGCCCACCGCCCTCACCAGGGCGCCGCAGCGTCACCCACACCTCCATCGGGGACGGCGGCGGCCCCTCCGACAGCACATGCGCCAGCGCGCTCTCCAACTCCTCCACACCCTGACCGACCAGATCACCCAGCGGCCGGCCCAGCATCGCGGTACGCCCCACACCCATGGCCCGCGCCGCATGCCCGTTCACCACCGCCGGACGCAGATCCGCGTCGACCAGCACCACACCCCACGCCGCGTCCTCGAACAACGCCTCGCTCAGCGCGATCGACCGCTCCAGATCGATCTGCGCGTGCACCTCGCTGAACGCGCAGTACACCCCGGCCGGTTTCCCGTCGGGACCGCGCACCGCCGCGGACTGCGTCCGCACCAGCACCCGGCCACCGTCCTTCGTCAGCAGCGCGAACTCGTTCACCTGCCGCCCCGGCGCATGCATCGCGGCCAGCAGCCGCCCCTGCACCTCCTCCGCGTCGGCGGCCCGCACGGCCCACCCCGCGAACCCCTGCCGCCCCACGGCCTCCTCCGCCGACCAGCCGAGCACCCGCTCGGCCTCCCGGTTCCAATGGGTCACGACCCCATCGGCATCAAAGGCGCACAACGCGGCATCCATACCGTCCAACAACGCGGCCAGCAGATCGGCCCCGTCCGGCTCCGGCTCTTCCGGCCCGAGCGCATCAGTGGTCCCACTACGCCGGGAAGCACTCACCTGGCACCCCCTGCAGGCTGTGTCGGCGCGACGAATTCCTCGTACTGCTCCAGATCATTCAACTCGAACGTGACGCATCCCACAGGCGGTTCAGGCAAGTTCGAAGAAACCGAAGAACTCATACGCCCCAGCATGCAACCCATGACCACCCTCCCGGACGGCCGCCCCGTACCCCCACCGACCGCAGACGAACGCACCACCCTCGAAGCCTGGTTGGACTTCCACCGCGAAACCCTCGCCCTCAAGTGCGCCGGCCTGACGGACGCCCAGTCCCGCACCCGCGCGGTCCCCTCCTCCGACCTCACCCTGCTCGGCCTCGTCCAGCACCTCGCCGAGGTCGAACGCAACTGGTTCCAGCGCGTCTTCGCCGGCGCCCACGACACCCCGCCGCTCCACGCGTCCCCGGACGGCAAGGCCTTCACCCTCACCCCCGACCGCACCCTGACGGACGCCCTCGCCCAGTGGCGCGCCGAGATCACCCGCTCCCGCGAGCTCACCGCCGACGCCTCCCTCGACGCCACCGGCACCCTCTCCCCCCAGGAAGCCGCCTTCACCGGCGACCCCACGGTCTCCCTCCGCTGGATCCTCACCCACCTCATCGAGGAATACGCCCGCCACAACGGCCACGCCGACCTCCTCCGCGAGGCCGTCGACGGGACGGCGGGGGCCTGATCGGAGGCCCTACCACCCATCGGCCGCTCGCGGGCCCCGGCCAGGATTCTTCGCACGATCGTGTGTGCGATCTTCGACTCGGCGTGCCCATTGCCTTCGGCGCATAGCGTTCTTGGCACACAAGAAGGGAGGCCGCCTGTTCCCCGGCCCAACAGCCGATGGGCGGCCAGCCCCAGTCATCGTCACGAAGGAGTTGCCCCTTCGATGGCTACGTTTCCGGCAGGTGAGCAGACCCACCCCGGCGTGCTTCCTCAGCGCCGGGCACTGGAACCCGTGGGAGTAGACAACCCTGGGAACAGGGACGAAACGGCCCACGGACCCTCCGTCCCCGCACGGAGCACCGGCCGGGAACATGGGCGAGGGGAGACCGACGGACACGGCGCCCAGGCCCGTCGGCGACACGCCGAACAGGCAGAGACCGGGAGCGGTGACGCCCCCACACCCCAGCACCACAAAACCGGCCACGGAGCCGCCAGAGTCCTCGTCCTCGCCAAGGACGGCCGACCACTCATGCCCTGCCACCCCGCCCGCGCCCGCGAACTCCTCGCCAAAGGACGCGCCGTCGTGGCACGACAGACCCCGTTCGTCATCCGACTGAAAGACCGCACACGCACCGAGTCCACGGTCGACGGAGTACAACTGCGCATCGACCCCGGATCCCAAGGCACCGGATTCGCCCTCACCGACGAAAAACGGGAGACACGAGACAACGGCGAAACCGCCCTCACACGCCGCGGCCTCATGAGCGCGGAACTCGGACACCGCGGAGAACGCATCGCCCGCGCCATGCGACAACGCGCCGGATACCGCCACCGACGCCGCTCGG
The DNA here is from genome assembly GCF_052245995.1 of Streptomyces sp. SDT5-1. NCBI lineage: Bacteria > Bacillati > Actinomycetota > Actinomycetes > Kitasatosporales > Streptomycetaceae > Streptomyces > Streptomyces sp. SDT5-1. The sequence goes on from NZ_CM125963.1 coordinate 4,787,650, forward strand.
CCAACCTCCGCCACCGCGCCCGCAGACCCGACAACCGCACCCACCACGCGGACTGGCTCCCACCCTCACTGCGACACCGCGTCGACACCATCACCTCCATCGCCACCCGCTTCTGCCGCTACGCCCCCGTCACCGAGATCCACGTCGAGACGACGGCATTCGACACCCACTCCATGAGCGCGGGCAGACAGCTGTACGGCGACCAGTACCGCCAGGGCACCCTCGCAGGCACCGACGCACGAGGCCACCTCCGCGACCGCTGGTCCCGCGCCTGCGCCTACTGCGGCGCGACCGACGGACCCCTCAACGTCGAACACGTACACCCCCGAAGCCGCGGCGGCTCCACCCGCATCGCCAACCTCGTCCTGGCCTGCGCCCCCTGCAACCAGGCAAAGGGAAACGGCCCCGTATCGGCCTTCCTCGCCCAGGACCCCGAGCGCACGGCCGAGATCCACGCCCAGCTCAAACCGTCACTGCGCCACGCGGCGGCCATGAACTGCGTACAACCCGTGCTCCTTCGCGCCCTGCAACGACTCGCCGTGCCCATCAGGCCCTGGCCGTGCAGAACGACCAGCGACAACCGCTCCGCGTTCGGCCTGGACAAGACCCACACCCTCGACGCTCTCGCCGTCGCACCCCTCGATCCGGAGCGGGGCGACACCATCGCCCGCGTCCCCGACCGAGTCCTCCTGATCGAAGCGACGGGGCGCGGCTCCTACGCACGCACGACACCGGACCGCTTCGGCTTCCCCCGCCTCCGGCGCGAACGGAAGAAGCAGCACTTCGGATACGTCACCGGCGACCTAGTGCGCGCGGAGATCCCGAAGGGGAAGTGGGCGGGCGTCAGGACGGGACGCATCTCGGTGCGGGCCCGTGGCCAGCACAGCCTCGCCACGCCTGGCGGCCGTATCAATGTCTCGCACGTCCACCTGCGTCTGCTGCAAAGGGCGGACGGCTATGCGTACGGCACCCGTCACGAGGCCGGTGTGTCAATGTCTCGGAAAATCGGTTGAGACCCGTCGAACCCCTTCCTAGGCTGTGGAGCACAGTGGAAAGGAGGTGGTTCGGAGCATGTATGCACGCCGGACGTCTGAGGTGACTGCGGGCTAGCGGCCCGACGTCGCGTCTCGAATTCGGCGCCGGACCAGCGCGCGATATGTGCGTGCAGCCGGCCCAATCCCAAGCAGTCGCCCGACCCGCGAGCCGCCGGTACGTCCGGCCGGCTTCCGACCGTCTCGTACGGGAGGAACCAGGCTCGCGGGTCGTCTGCGTTTCAGCCCTTGCTCACCGCCAGGAGGATCTCCGGGAGGCGGGCCGCCGTGCGCGGGGCCGCGAGGCGCAGGCCCAGGAGTGTGGCGGTCGCTCCGTAGGCCGCTCCGATCGGGAGCAGGATCCAGGACCAGGACGTCGCGTCCGTCGCGTGCAGGGTGATCGTCAGGGCCAGGATCGGGGCGCAGAGGAGCGCCGCGGCGACCATGCCGCCGAAGATGGAGATCCAGGCGAGTCCGGCCTGTCCGGGTGCGACGTTCTTGTAGCCCTCCTGCGGGATCGAGTACGGGAAGCGGGCCGAGGTCCACGCGCCGGTGGCGAGCATCGCGCCGAGCAGGGCGTAGGAGAGGCCGAGGACTTCGGGGAGGGTCTCCCAGGCGTCGAGCATGGCCGTGGTGATCAGCGTGACGAGGGTCGCGTACGGGAGGGTGATCAGGAGGAGCGCGTAGGCACGCGCGCGTAGTTCGGCGTAGGCGTCGCGTGGTGAGGCGATGGTCATGGCGACCATCCAGAACGCCGAGGTGTCCTGGCCGAACTGGTTGTACATCTGGATGCCGAGCATGCCGGACGCGAAGCAGGCGAAGTAGACGGTGCCGGTGCCCTGGAGGGCGTTGAAGACGGGGACGATGAGGCCGATGGCGAGGGACGTGACCCAGGCGGCCTTGGTCTTGGGGTCGCGCCACACGTAGCGGAGGCTGCGTTCCATGACGGTGCCGGTGCGGCCCTCGGGGAGCAGGCGGGGGCCTGTGCGGGTGCGGCGGCGGCCGGGTGCGGCGGCTTCGATGGTGGAGCCGTCGGGTGCGGTCATGAGGCGGGTGAGCGCGCGGCGCCACAGGGCCAGGAGCGTGATGAGCGCGGCCGCGCAGAGGGCGAGGCGTGCGAGTGCGGTGCCGTACGAGCCCTTGCTGGTGGCGTCGACCGCGGCGATCGCGGATGCGGGTGGGATCCAGCCGAGGATCTTCGCGACGGGGTCGAGGGCGCCGACGCCGCCGGCCGCGCCGAGCCGTTGCACCCCGAAGTTGACGAGCTGGGCGCCGATGGCGATGACGAGTCCGCTGAGGACGGCGAGGTCGCGGCCCTTGCGGCTGGTGAGCAGCCGGATGTTGGCGGCGGCCACGGTGCGGGCGAGGGCGACGCAGGTGAGGACGGTGAGGGGGACGGCGAGGACCGCGACGGCGGTGGCGGCCGTTCCGTGCGCCACGGCGTAGGCGGCGCCGAAGGCGAGGCAGAGGGTGAAGAGGGGGCCGATGCCGACGAGCGATGCGACGAGGAGGCCGCGGACCAGGGGGTCGGGGCGCAGCGGGAGCATGGCGAGGCGGGTGGGGTCGAGGGTTTCGTCGCCGCTGGGGAAGAAGAGCGGGAGGACGGCCCAGCCGAGGGCGAGGAGGGTGGTGAGGGGGATGCCGATGGTGGCGGCGTGGGTGTTGCCGTGGAGGAGGATCAGGCCGAGGAGTTGGAGTGCGGCGACGAGCGTCGCGGCGAGGAGCGAGGCGATGTAGGCGGCGCGGCGTCCCGCGGATTGGCGCAGGCCGTTGCGGAGGAGGGCGAGTTTGAGGCGGACGAGGGTGGCGGTCACGGGTGCCGTCCGGTGTCCTTGGGCTGTGCCTGGACGTTGCCGAGCCATTCCAGCGTTCCGTCGCCCGCGCGGCCGCTCGCCCCGACCAGGTTCAGGAACGCCTCCTGCAGTGAGGTCGCCTCGCCGCGGACCTCCGGCAGTGGGCCCTGGGCCCGGATGCGGCCCGCGGCCATGACGGCCACCCAGTCGCAGAGGGATTCGACGAGTTCCATGACGTGGGAGGAGAAGACGACGGTCGCGCCGGAGCGGGTGTAGCGCTCGAGGACGCCGCGGATGGTCTGGGCGGAGACGGGGTCGACGCCTTCGAACGGTTCGTCGAGGAAGAGGACTTCGGGGTTGTGGAGGAGGGCGGCGGCGAGGCCGATCTTCTTGCGCATGCCGGTGGAGTAGTCGACGACGAGTTTGTCGCGGGCGCCGGCGAGGTCGAGTACGTCGAGGAGCTGGTCGGCACGTTTGTCGACCTCGGCGCCGGGGAGTCCGCGCAAGCGGCCGGTGTAGGCGAGGAGTTCGTGTCCGGAGAGGCGTTCGAAGAGGCGGAGGCCTTCGGGGAGGACGCCGATGCGGGCCTTGACCTCGGCGGGGTCGGCCCAGACGTCGTGCCCGGCGACGTGGACGGTGCCCCGGTCGGGGCGGAGGAGGCCGGTGACCATGGAGAGCGTGGTGGTCTTGCCCGCTCCGTTGGGTCCGACGAGGCCGATGAACCGGCCCGCGGGGAGGGCGAGTTCGATTCCGGCCACGGCGGTCTGCCGCCCGAACGACTTCCAGAGGTCGTGTACGCGTACGGCTGCGGTTTCCTCGCCCGAGGTCAACTGTGCCCGCCCTTCGTCGTCTTCGTCCGTCCGGGCACGATACGTCGGCGGAGGGCGGGGCAGCGGCTAGGCGCGGCGGCCCTCGCGGCCGCAGGCGTAGGCGAGGGGGGAGATGAGTTCCTCGGCGTCGGGGAGCCAGCGGTTGGCGGCGGTGGGGCGGCAGGCCCACTGGGCGGCGCCGCGGCCGCCGAAGCGGGTCGGGGGAGCGGCGACGTACTGGCCCTCGCCGAGGGCGAGCAGGTCGAGGGAGGCGGGCGGCCAGCCGAGCTTGCGGACGAGGTCGGGGACCTTGGCGGTGGCGCCGGGGAGCACGAAGAACTGCATGCGTCGGTCGGGGGTGCAGGTGACGGGGCCGAGGGTGAGTTCCATGCGCTCCATGCGGGCGAGGGCGAGGAACCCGGCGGTCTCGGGGACGTCGATGGCGTCGAAGGTGCGGCCGGTGGGGAGGAGGATCGAGGCGTTGGGCTGCTTCGCCCAGAGGCGGCGGGCGGCGGTGGCGCTGCCGGTGGCCTGGTTCGCCCAGTCGGGGCGCGTGGGGTGTGCGCCGGGGGCGGGGCACTGGGGGGAGCCGCACGAGCAGCGCTGGATGCCGTCGCCGGTCTCCAGCCAGGTGCCGGGGAACACGTCCCAGTGCCGCTCCTCCGCGTAGCGGACCGCGGTCTCCTGGAGGGAGTCGCCGCGCTGTTGCGGGATCTGTGCGGTGGCGGTGACGGGTGGGGTGACGTCCGGGGTGCCTGCGATGGTCTCTTCCACGACGTTCTCAACTCCCGCCGCCACGGAGGGTTACGGGCGCACGCGCGGGCGGGGTGGGGGCATCGTTCCCGCACGTGGGGCGCATGGGTGCATGGGTGGGGGCGCGTGGGCGAGGCGGCCGCCGGCGGTGGGTAGGGCCGGGAGGTAACCACAACAGCGGCGGGGCGGCGACATCCGGGCAGGCGTTTGACACCCGTTTGTGGTGCATCTTCCGTTTCCGCTCAGGGCAGTGATGATCCAACGACCGGCTGTTGACCGGCAGTCGGACATCGGACGGGCACAGCAGGGGGTACGTCATGGCCGCACGGCCTCTCGTGGCGCGACAGCCCAACGAACGGCTGCAGGCGCTGATTCAGGAAGCGGGCTGTTCGAACGCCGGGCTCGCGCGCCGGGTCAACATGTGCGGCGCGGAGCACGGGCTCGATCTGCGCTACGACAAGACGTCGGTGGCGCGCTGGCTGCGCGGGCAGCAGCCGCGCGGCAGGGCGCCGGGGATCATCGCGGAGGCCTTGGGCCGCAAGCTCGGCAGGACCGTCACGATCGACGAGATCGGGATGGCCAACGGGAAGAACCTGGCGTCCGGTGTGGGGCTGCAGTTCTCGCCGACCGTGCTGGGCGCCATTGAGCAGGTGTGCGAGCTGTGGCGCAGCGACGTGGGGCGCAGGGACTTCCTGTCCGGTTCGTCGGTGGCGTCGTCGGCGCTCGTGGAGCCGAGCCGCGACTGGCTGATCTCGGTGCCGGACTCGCAGGTGGCGCGGACGGCGGGGCCCCGGGTGGGTCCTTCGGACGTGGCGGCGGTGCGGGCGATGACGCAGGCGCTGACGGATCTGGACCACCAGTACGGCAGCGGGCATGTGCGGCCGGTTCTCGTGCACTACTTGAACAGTGTGGTGAGCGGTCTGCTCGCGGGCTCGTACCGGGAGGCGGTGGGGCGTGAACTGTTCGCCGCCGTCGCGCGGTTGACGGAGCTGGCCGGGTACATGGCGATCGACACCGGGCAGCCGGGGCTCGCGCAGCGCTACTACATCCAGGCGCTGCGGCTGGCGCAGGCGGCGGGTGACCGGGGCTACGGCGGGTACGTACTGGCCGCGTCCATGAGTCACTTGGCGGCGCAGCTCGGCAATCCGCGCGAGATCTCCCAGCTCGCCCGCGCGGCTCAGGAGGGGGCGCGCGGGCGCGTGACGCCGCGCGCCGAGGCGATGTTCCACGCCGCCGAGGCGCGCGGCCATGCCCTTCTGGGGGACGCGCGGTCGGCGCAGTCCTCGTCGAGCCGTGCGGTCGCCGCGATGGAGCAGGCCGAGGGCCGCTCGGACTCCGGGGACGACCCGGTGTGGATCGCCCACTTCGACCAGGCGTATCTGGCGGACGAACTGGCGCACTGCCACCGGGATCTGGGGCAGGCGCGGGACGCGGCGCGGTGTGCGCAGGAGTCGTTGGACGGGCATCCGCAGTCGCGGGCCAGGCGGCGGGCGATCGGACTGGTGCTGCTGGCGACAGCGCAGGTGCAGCAGCGCGAGGTGGAACAGGCCTGTCATACGGGACTTCGGGCGGTCGAGCTGCTCGGCACGGTGCGTTCGAACCGGGGCGCGGAGTATCTGGACGATCTTCGGGAGCGGCTCGATCCGTTCCGGGAGGAGGCCGTGGTGCGGGAGTTCGGGGCGCGGGTGGAGCTGCAGGCCGCGTAGCTCCGCGTGAGATGTGTCATAACGGGCAAGCCGGCAGCCGGTTTTGTTAGTCGCGTCACTGGGGAGGTTTCCGGGATTTGAGGTGCGTAGCACGGGCGTACGAGGACCCGGTAGCGTGAGCCGACGATTCCGACCCCCCTACGTAGGAGTCTTACGGTGACGGAGCAGAGCGGGCAGAGCGGGCAGGGCGAACGCCCGCACCTTCCGCAGGCGCGGCAGGCGCACGAGGGTGTCGTGCTGCCCGCCGACGGCGGTGAGCCCCTGTTGCCGGGCACGTACGGCGACCAGGCGGGTCCCGCGGGCGCGAGCCCGTGGGGGCAGCCCTGGGGGCCCGAGTCCCAGCAGGCGCACAACGCGGGTCCGATGCCGACGTACGACGGCTCGATGCCGACGTACGAGTGGGGTCAGCCGCAGGGCTCCGCGCCGATGCCGCCCGCCCCGCCGCAGCAGGACCCGGGGGCGCTGCCGCCCCAGTCGTACGGGGGCGCGCTGCCGCAGCAGCCGACCGCGCAGGCGCTGCCGCAGCAGCACCCGCAGGCCGGGCCGATGCCGGCCGCCGGCCCCGCTCCCGGCGCCTACGACGGGGACGCGACGCAGTACATACCCCCGGCGCAGCAGCAGGCCGCCCAGTACGCGGCCGGTTCCGCGCTGCCTCCGGAGGCCCCCGCCCCGGACGCCACCCAGTTCCTCGGCCGCGCCCAGCCGCTGCCCGACGCGGCGCCGCCCGGCCACACCGCCTCGCCCGACAGCGAGGCCACCCAGTACATTCCGCCGGTCCCCGGGCAGCCGATGCCGGGGCAGCAGCCGATGCCGGGCCAGGACCAGGGGTACGGCGTGCGCCCAGGGGCGCCCGGCGACCGGCAGCCGCCCGCCGAGTTCGACGCCCTGTTCCGCACCGAGCCGGACGGCGCTGCCGGGGCGACCCAGCAGATGCCGCGCTTCGACCCGCAGGCGCACGGGCACGCCGCTCCGCCGCCCGGGGGCCCCGGAATGACGCCGCCCCCGCAGCAGTACGGGTACGAGCCCGAGCCCCCGCGCGGCGGCAAGGCCCGCACCGGCTCCAAGGTGCCGCTGATCGCCGCGGTCGGCGTCGCGCTGCTCGTCGTCGGGGTCGGGGCGGGCGCCCTGATCAGCGGCGGCGGTGACGACGACAAGAAGACCGAGGCGACGAAGAACGTGTCGAACTCGGCGCCGGCCTCCGAGTCGCCCTCGCCGTCGGTCGACCCGGCCAAGGCGCAGGCCGTGGAGCTCGACAAGCTGCTCGCCGACTCCAACAACAGCCGTTCCGCCGTGGTGCGTTCGGTCGCGAACATCGGCTCCTGCAAGGCGCTTCCGCAGGCGTCGAAGGATCTGCGCGGCGCCGCCCAGCAGCGCAACGACCTGGTGACGCGCCTCGGCTCGCTCCAGGTGGACGAGCTGCCCGACAACGCGCGGCTGACCGCCGCGCTCACCAGCGCCTGGAAGGCGTCGGCGTCGGCGGACAACCACTACGCGAAGTGGGGCGACCAGGTCGCCGCGAAGAAGCGCGCCCTGTGCAAGAAGGGGCACGCGAAGCCGACGTCCGAGCGCAGGGCGGGCGACGCGGCGAGCGGCACGGCGTCCAAGGAGAAGCAGCAGGCGTCGAAGCTGTGGAACCAGATCGCGAGCAAGTACGGGCTGACGCAGCGCTCCGCCGTCCAGCTCTGACGCCCCGCGGGGGAGCGGGCGGTCAGCGGAGGCCGGAGAGCGTGTCCGTCACGTCCACCGACGTCTTCCTGGTCGCCCGCAGCCGTCCCGCGGTCACCTTCTGGAAGTAGACCCGCGCGTTGACGAGGCGCGGGAAGTCGCCGGCCGTCGACATGTGGTCGTAGCCCCAGCGCAGCGGCGGGGTGAGGCCGCCCGTCGTGACCCGGAGGTCGTCGTCGAGGGCGGTGCGTACCGTGCGCGCGGTGATCGTCTCGTCGTCGCCCGCCGCCTCGACGACCTGGCGCAGTACCTCGTACGCGATCCAGGTGGTCTGCACGCCCGCGTCCGTCGGGTCGATCCGGTTGTCGCCGAAGGCCTGTTCCTTGATCGCCTGCTTCATGGGGGCCCAGCGGGCGTCGTCCGACGCCGGGTACCAGCTGGTGACGTACGCCCCTTCGTACGGGCTCCGCGGGCCGCCGGTGCGGTCGACGACGGACTGGTCGACGCTGCCGAGGACGGTGGCGGTGCGCACCGAGGGGTAGTCGTCGCGCATCCGCCGGAACGAGTCGAAGAACGTGTTCGTGCGCTCCCCGAGGACGGCGGCGACGCAGCCCTCGCCCTGTGGGGCCCGGCTCGCGGTGTCGAGGGCGCGGCGGGCCTGGTCCGCGTAGTCGGTGGCGTCGTCGGCGGCGAGCACGTCGACGGCCTTGGGGCGCTCGCGCAGCGCGAGCCCGGCGTCGAGGAGCGGTGCGAGCTGGTCGCCGGCTATGGAGTCGGGGCGGATCAGGACGGTGCGGGCGCAGTGCTCGGACAGCTGGCGTCCGTTTCCCGCGAGGAGCGCCGGCTGTCCGCCGTTGACCGGGTACGACAGCGGGCTGGTGAACTCGGCCTCGGTGGCGCCGTAGCCGCCGATGTAGGGGATGCCCGCGGACTCCAGCGGTGGCAGGAACGCGTTCGAGTGCTGGCTGTACGAGCCGACGACCGCGACGGCGTGGTGCTCGGCGGCCGAGCGGGCGCACTTGGCGGCGCCGACGCTGTCGTTGTGGTCGTTGCAGGTGAGGACCTTCAGGGTGCGGCCGCCGATGCCGCCGTGCGCGTTGATCCAGCGGGCGTACGCGCGGGCCATCGCGGGCATGCCGGGCATGTTCGTCGCGCGGGTCTTCTCCGGCGCCCACGTCATCACGGTCACCGACCGGCCGCCGGGATCCTTGGCGTCGCTCGGCACGAGCCCGCACCCGGCGAGCAGGGCGCCGCCCAGAAGGACGGAGACGGTACGGAGGTGGCTTCGCGTGATGCCGGTCATGTACGGGCACGATTCCGGCGGGCCGCCAACGGTCGTGTGACCCGTGGTCAACGGGTGGTGACCATGAGGTGAATTGCGGGGGTCCTGAGGGGTGGAAGGGGCCGGGACGTACGATCGATGACCGTGCAAACCTCGGACAAGTCTTCCCGCCGCGGCCGTCGCTCCACGAAGATGGGCGGCATGCCACTCAACGACATGCCGTGGTGGCGCTGGCGCAGCAACGTGCGTTCCGCGCTGCACATGCTCTCCGACCCGTCGTTCCAGCGGGACGTCTGGCAGGCAGGCGTGGACGGGTACGGGGACGTGACCGACGCCGTGTACCGCCTCGTCGAGGACACCTGGCTGGACAACTGGTCCGCCGAGAAATACGTCGGGACGATCTTCCGGGACTCGCAGGAGGCGGCGCTCGTCGACTCCGCGGTCCTCCGGGTCCTGCGGATCATGCATCAGGTGGGCCCGGACGCCCCCGTCGCCGCGTATCTGAACCACGAGGGCTGGCCCGAGGCGGTGCACGCGGCCCGCGACGCCCATGTGAGGCTCGCCACGAGCGACGGCGACGACCCGGACACGGCGCCGCAGACCCTCGAGGTGCTCAGGATCATGACGCGGGCGGCCTAGCGCGTCGTGCCGGGCGTTTAGGCTTGGCGCATGAACGCGCAGTCCGCCGCCACCGGTCCCGAGCAGTACGTCCTCACTCTCTCCTGCCCCGACAAGCAGGGCATCGTGCACGCCGTGTCGAGCTACCTCTTCATGACCGGCTGCAACATCGAGGACAGCCAGCAGTTCGGCGACCACGACACCGGTCTGTTCTTCATGCGCGTCCACTTCAGCGCGGATGAGCCGGTGACCGTGGAGAAGCTGCGCGCCAGCTTCGCCGCGATCGGCGACTCCTTCCACATGGACTGGCAGATCCACCGGGCCTCGGACCGGATGAAGGTCGTCCTGATGGTCAGCAAGTTCGGGCACTGCCTGAACGACCTGCTGTTCCGGGCGCGGATCGGGGCGCTGCCCGTCGACATCGCGGCGGTCGTCTCGAACCACACGGACTTCGCCGAGCTCGTCGCCTCGTACGACATTCCCTTCCACCACATCCCGGTGACGAAGGAGACGAAGGCGCAGGCCGAGCAGCAGGTGCTCGACCTGGTGCGGGCCGAGGGCGTCGAGCTGGTCGTGCTCGCGCGGTACATGCAGGTGCTGTCGGACGACCTGTGCAAGGAGCTCAGCGGGCGGATCATCAACATCCACCACTCGTTCCTGCCGAGCTTCAAGGGCGCGAAGCCGTACCACCAGGCGCACGCCCGTGGCGTGAAGCTCATCGGGGCGACCGCGCACTACGTCACCGCTGACCTCGACGAGGGGCCGATCATCGAGCAGGAGGTCGAGCGCGTCGGGCACGACGTCACGCCCGACCAGCTGGTGGCGATCGGCCGTGACGTGGAGTGCCAGGCGCTGGCGCGGGCCGTGAAGTGGCACGCGGAGCGCCGCATCCTTCTCAACGGGCGCCGCACGGTCGTCTTCGCGTAACGCGCGAAGGCCGCTACATACGGCTGAGACCGGCCGTCGCGGACAGCACGTCGCGGATGGCCTCGCGGTCGCCGACCTGGCCCGCCGCCGCTTCCTCCGGCAGGACGTGGCCCGCGGCGAGGCGGCAGAACTCGACGCCGTCGAGGGCGACATGGGCCACCTCGCGCTCGTCGGAGCCGACCGCGGCGGGCGAGTCGAGGGCGATGAGCCACTCGCCGCCGCCCGCCCCCTCGACCTCCAGGCGCAGGCTGCGTCCGGGGCGGCCCGCGCCGACGAGTTCCCGGGCGGGGCCAGCGAGCCCGTGCCTGCGGCGGGCGGCCAGGGAGCCGGGGAGCAGCCGGGCGGCGAGGTCGATCATCCGGTTGAGGTGCCGCGGCGCCGGCGGCTCGTACGGGTAGTCGATGGCGTCGGCGATGTCCCCGGCGTGGATCCAGCACTCGAAGGCCCGGTCGACCATGGCGTCGCGCAGCGCGAGTTCGAAGCCGCCGTACGAGACGGGGAGCTGCCCCGAGCCTCCGGAGCCGCCCTTGTCGGAGCCGGCGAACGACACCGTGCGGATCACGGAGTGCGACTGGTCGCGCCACGGGGCCCGCACGGCCCGCGTGGGCGGGAAGTAGGACGCCTTCCAGTACGCCTTGGTGCGCGCGGTCGGATCGAGGTCGGGCGGCGCCGGGTCCTCCAGGCCGACGGCGCGGGCGACCAGGCCGTCGACGCTGGTCAGATGCGAGATGACCCCGGCGACCGTGGTCTTCTTGCCGACCTGCTCGGCCCCTTCGTACCAGCGCAGCCGCACCGGCGCGTGCCATTCGCCGTCGCCGATGTCCTGGAGCAGCGCGTCGAGCCGCGCGGTCTCCGCGTCGTACGGGCCCGCCCAGCCGGGCACGGGGATGCGGGCGGGACGCCGGTTGAGGCAGCCCTCCAGGACGCGGGAGCGCAGCATCGGGTCGAGGTCGAGGCTCTCCTCCGCGTGCAGCAGGCCCACGGCGTCGCGCAGCCGCAGCGCCTCCTCCGCGCACGTGCCGCAGCTGCCGAGGTGGATCTCGACGGCGGCGGCCTCCTCGGGGGAGCAGGCGGCGAGCGCCCATGCGCCGAGCAGGGACTTGAGGACGCGGTGCTCGAGGACGGCCGGTTCGGCGGCCGTCACCTGGGGCAGCGGGCGTCCGGTGTCCTCGACGGAGGCGCGGGGCGTCGGTATCCACGGCCGGTCGGCCGGGCCCGTGCTCTCGGGCTCCTCCTCGTACGGATCGAAGCGGTCCGGTCCGTTCGCCGCGCTCACGCCGGCCTCCCGTAGCCGCGGCCGGGTGGTGCGCCCGCGTCGTGCGCCGTCGACAGGAGCTGGAGGCCGAGGCGGAGCCTGCGGCGGGCCTCGTCCTCGGTGACGCCGAGGTCGGCGGCGGTCTGCCGGTAGTCGCGGCGCTGGAAGTACGCGAGGTTGAGAGCCTCGCGCAGCGGGGCGGGCATCGACGTCACGATGTAGTCGGCGCGGGCCGCGGCGGACGCGCGGCGCACCTTGCGCTCGAGGTCCTCGGTGGTGCCGCGGCCGGAGCGGACGAGGGCGGCGGACTCGGTCTGGCGCAGCCGCTGCACCGCGTGCCGGTGGGCGAGGGTGGCGATGAAGGAGCGCAGCGGGCCCTGCTTGGGGTCGTAGGACTCCGGGTTCTCCCAGATCTGGGTGAAGACGTCGCGGGTGATCTGGTCGGCCGCGTCCTCGTCGTCGAGCACGCGGTGCGCCAGGCCGTGCACGAGCGAGGCGAACCGGTCGTAGAG